>CAVYZT010000010.1:0-1106124 GCA_963773045.1 uncultured Acidobacteriota bacterium
GGGACAGGCCCTTGACTTTGCTCAGGGCAAGCGGCAGATGGCATCTCGCGTTACCTTGCCAACAGCCTCTGTGAAACAACGACAGAGTCGAAAAAACCGAAGACCGGTCCTGAGACCGGCCTTTTTGCGTCAGAGTGAACCGGTGCGGCCCGCGATCACTCAGCCGACCGGTTGAGAGCGCTTCCGATCTGCGATCAGGGCACCGTTACCGCAATACTAGAGCTTCCGACTGAGCCAGTCCTATCGGTTGCAATAGCTTGCAAGATGTAGGTTCCCGAAGCAAACGAATGCGTGAAGCTGAACGGCCCAGCGCCGGTTGCGGAGAAGATAACCTGTCCGGCGAGCACGACCTGAACCGAGGCGATCGGTGAGCCGGCGGGGGTCGCCTCGACCTTAAATACTGCGGGTACCTTCGCAGCGATCGCCGTGCTAGGTGGTGTGATTATCACGCTTGGCATCGACCGGGTGACGATGATCGCGACCGATGGCTCCCGCGTAGGCCATTCGTATCGATTGCCGTCGCCGTTACGGTGAAGCCGCCTTCAGTGTTGTAGGTATGAGTAAAACCAGTCGAGCCGGTGATCGCGCCAAGGTTCAGCTGCGGCGATCCGTCACCGAAGTCGATGATCACGTTCTGTAGCGGTGTGACAGTGGCCGAAGGCGCCGTGACTGTGACCTTGAAGGCGAACGGCACACCGACTGTTGGGGTCGTTGTCGCCGGCGCTGCCGGTTCGATAGTTACACTCGGCGGGATGACGACTTTAACCGTGACCGGGCTTCCTTCGCAGCCACCGCCGCTTTGGCGATCGTTTCTCGATTGGTGGTGAGCGACGTCTGCGCCTGGCCGAATTCGTCGGTAGTCACCGTATTGCTCGCAAGGCTTCCGCTGTCGGCGCTGAACACCACCGGGGCGCCCCGCAGCGGGTTGCCGCTCGCGTCGGTGACGATGGCAATCAACTGAACCGTACCTCCAGTTGCCGGCACTGTGGTCGGATCGGCTCGGACGGCGATGCGTTCGGCGGCGGCGGCCCCCACCTTGATTTCGATCTCTTCGGCGCGGCTCGCCCCAGAGAAGGCGCCAATCTTTGCGGTTCCGGACTGCGAACTGCCGATGAATTTAACAGTGGCCTTGCCACCATGGGTTTGGGCCTCACGCGGCTCGACCGTTCCAAAGGTGGCCGTGAACGTCACGACCGTGCCGTTGTGGACCGGCGTGCCGGCCTTTTCGATCACTGAGGCGATAATTTCTGCCGTCCCATTGATGGGGACGACCGTCGTACTGATAGCGAGCTCAATGGTGGACTCGGTCGGCGCCGTCAGCGGGACTTTGTCGCAGCTGGCGAGCGTGGCGAAGGCGAGGACCGCCAGCAGAACGGACAATCGGGCTCGTGACACCACTGCGACTGATAAGGATAATAGGCTCATGATCTTAGAGGGTCAAGGCCGGAGCAGCCCGCTCATCCGTTCGGGACAGCGCGGTTACGCCATGGCGGCCCTGCTGGTCGGCTTGAGCGTGATGGCGGTCTTGATGGGCGCGATGCTGCCGGTCTGGACCCATTACGCCCAGCGCGAGAAGGAAGAAGAGCTCATCTTTCGCGGCCAGCAGTACGCGCGCGCCATCGGCCTGTTTCAACGGAAGTTCGCCAATCAGGCGCCGCCGACCATCGATCTGCTGGTTGAGCAACGGTTTCTCCGCAAAAAGTACCAAGGACCCGATTACCAACGACGACTTTCAACCCCTCTATGCCAACCAGGCGCCGCAAACGGTCGGTTCCCAGGTCGGTTCGCAGCGGCCCGGCGAAATCGGGACCGCGGATCGGGCCGTGACGCCGCCGACCCCGGCAAATCAGAGCAGAACTGGCCCTGGAGCTGGAGCCCCTGGGGGAATTATCGGCGTGACCTCGAAGAGCAAAGAGACGTCCATCAAGATTTACAACGGCCGAACCAAGTACAACGAGTGGGCGTTTGTCTTCGTTCAGACGGCGCAACGGCCCGCAGGGCCGGGAGCGACGCCGACGCCGGGGCAGCAACGGCCCGGCACGCAGCGGCCCGGCCAAACTCCCTCGCCAATGGCCAACCCAGGAATGGAAATGCCGCCAGGAATGGGTTCCGGCCCCGCCCAGCGACCGCCGGTCGGGTTTCCGCCCGCCAGTTCACCCCCCGGGGCGCCTCGACGACCAGGGCAGTAGGGGAAAAAGGACCTGGGGCTTGAGGCTTGAGGCTTGGGACTTGAGGCTTGAAAGGACCTGAGGCTTGAAGCCCCAAGCCCCGAGCCCCCAGCCCCAGCCCCCTAAGACAAGTCGTCGACGACGGCGTCGTGGAGTGCCAATCGCACCTGCTGAATGCCCTCACCACGTCGCGTCGGGTGCACACGGTTCGAGAGAAACACGATGTAGAGGTCTTGCGCCGGATCGATCCACAGCGATGTGCCGGTGAAGCCTGTGTGACCGATCGCCTGGGCCGATAGCCGCGTGCCGCACGAAGAAGTCGGCAGCATCGTGTCCCAACCCAGCGCGCGCGAGCTTCCGGGCACGACGCTCCGCTGAACAAAACGACGAACCACCGCTTGCTTCCGGGGCGACTCAGTCGAGCGCAGCGCGTTCAACCACCAGCGCGCGGCGCGGCCGACCGCGTCAGCCGTGCCGAAGAGTCCGGCGTGAGCGGCGACCCCGCCGAGCGCCGCGGCGTTTTCATCGTGAACCCGGGCGACGATCTCGCCCTCCGCCATGACCTCGGTGGGCGCGATCCATGAGCTGGCGGCAGGCTGGAACATGAGCTCGACATCTGCGCCCAAGGCGCGATCGCGCCACGCGTTGAACAGCGCATCGAGCGTCGCGTGACCGGCGTGCTCCAGCAGAAAGCCCAGCAGCATGAAGCCAGGGTCGCTGTAGACGGATTGCCAACGCGGTTGATAGGCGAGCGGCTCAGCCGCGATCGTGGACTCGAAGGCGGCGCGGCCCGACAGCGATTCGAAATACTTGCGATGCGACGGCAGGCCCGAACAATGCTCGAGCAGGTCTTGCACGGTCACTGACTCGCGATCGGCGCCGGCCCACTGCGCCAGCCACCGCGACACTCGATCTTCGAGTCTGAGGTGGTTGTCGAGGACCATCTCGAGGACCAGCGCTGTCGTCGCCACGACCTTGGTCAACGACGCGAGATCGTAAATCGTTCGAGCGTCGGTCGGCGCAGAGCCTGGAGTGTAACGCAGCGTTCCGCGCGTGATCGTGGCGAGCGGTCCGTCGGAACGGCCGATCTCGACCACGGCTCCCGGAAACACGCGCGAGGCGACGGCGCGTTCGAGGACGTTCTCGGTCGCAGAAAAGCCGCGCCCGGTCAACTCGCCACTCGAGCCGGCGGCCAGAGCCTCGACAGCAGAAATGCGGTCCCGCACGTCGTCGCTGCGCCGATCAGGACATACCAGGTGAATGCGACGGGCGTGCCCGACCAGACCGCCGTCATGACGCCAAGGCCCGTCGCCATGCCCCAGAAGACGGGCCACTCGCCGACCTTCGACGAGAGTGTGCCGATGAGAAACGCGCCCAGAACCGGGCCCGACGCGAAGGAAAGCACGGCAAGGCCCGCATCGAGCACCGATCGCTCCATCCACTGCGCGCCGACCGCGACGCCGAGCTGCACGATGCCCCACACGACAGTTGCCAGCTTCGACACGCGCATCTGTGTGGCCTGATCGGCCGTCGGGTTGACATACGGCAAATAGAAATCGCTCACGGTCGTCGCCGCCATGGCGTTGAGCGACGGCGACAGCGCCGCGGCGACGATGGCGGCGACGATGAAGCCGGCCAGCCCATGAGGCACGTGGCCGACAACGAAGACCGGAAGGATCTGATCGTTGCGCGTCAGGGTCTCCGGTACTGGAGTGTGTTGATAGAACGCAAACAGCATGACGCCGATCAACAGGAACAGGACGAACTGGGCAAAGACGATGAAGCCGCTCAGGACCAGACCGCGTGACGCGGCGCTGGCGCTCTTCGCTGACAGTAGCCGCTGGACGAGAAACTGATCGGTGCCGTGGGTCGAGAGCGTCAGGGCGATACCGCCGAAGACGCCGGCCCACAGCGTGTAGGCCCGTGACGGATCCCACGACAAATCGAACACGGTGAATCGCGACGTCTCACGTCCAACGCGGACCACTTCTTCCCATCCCCCCGGTATCTGGCTGAGCAAAGCGTAGGCGACACCGGCTGCACCGGCCAGGTAGACGAACATCTGAACGACGTCGGTCCAGATGACCGCCGAGACGCCACCGCGCATCGTGTAGACGATCATGGCCGTTCCGAGAATCACGACCACTCCCGTTACCGAGACGTCGGTCACGATCGCAATGACGAGCGCCGTCGTGAAAAGACGAATGCCGTCGGCCAGCGATCGCGTCGCCAGGAAGATGACCGCGGCAAGCGTTTTGACTCGTGTCCCGAATCGCCTTTGCAACAACTCGTAGGAGGTGAAGAGCTCGCCGCGGAAGTACGCCGGGATGAACAACACGCTGACCAGCAGGCGCCCGACGATGTAACCGAGAGCGAGTTGAAGGAAGGTCATGTTGCCGGCATACGCGTTGGCCGGAATACCGATGAACGTCAGCGTGCTCGTTTCGGTGGCGACAACGGTGAAGCAGATCGCCCACCACGGCACGGTGCGATCGGTGAGGAAGTAATCGCGGGTCGTCTTCTGATAGCGCGCGAACCACGAGCCGAATGCCGTGATCGCCAGGAGATAGACGCCGATGACCGCGTAGTCGAGGGTCGAAAGCGCCATGTCCGAGGTGAGTCGACCGCCGGAAGGTTAGTGAGAGCCGGCTCCGAACGCCGCGCGGCCGAGCGCGCTCAGCGAACCGATGTTGTTGGGCGGCGCGACGAGCGCGTCGTAGGAAAACAGGATGATCCCGGCGGTGCCGAGGCGCCGTGCGGCGGCGATGTGCTCCAGCGTCTGCGCGGCGCTCAGTCGATAGGCGCCGATGCCCGCCCACACGGGTCGGTCGCCGGCGTAGGCTTTCGCCGCGGCGACCTGTTGTTCGAACACCGACGCATCGGGTGCGTAGGCCATCGGGCACAGGACATCGATCAACGACTCGTCGAGCCAGGTCCGCCAATCCTGAAAGCGGCGCCCGAATGCCTGTTGCGCATCAGGAACGACGGCGGCGCTGACCACGATTCCAGGCCGCGCCGCTTTGACCGCCGTCCGAACGCGCATGATGAGTGACGTCAGTCGCGAGCGGCGAAAAGCCTCCCATCGCGTGGGAAACAGATTCGGATAGGCGAGCGGGTCGAGCCGTTCGCGCGCCGCGGCAGCGCTTCGCTCGGACGCGGACACCGTGGACAAAATCTCGAGCTTGAACTGGTCCAGCGCCGCCGGCCCGTAGTCGAACCTGTCGTTCGGATAGCGGGCGTAATCCAGATGAACCCCGTCGACCCGGTACTTCTGCGCCATGTCGCCGATCACGGCCGCCGTGTGAGTCGCCGCCGCCGGGCTGGCCGGCGATACGTAGAGACCCTCAACTTCATCGGAGTGCGCGCGGGTCCACCGAGCGAGGCGGCCCAGGTACGCGGGGCTTCGCACCGCCAGCGTTCGCATTTCGGCGGCCAGTTCCCGCGGCACCATCAGCCACTCGGGTGAGCGATACACGATGTGCTGACGCGAGGGTGGCAGCTCGGAGGCGCCGGACACGAGATTCACCGAGACCCACGCGTGCACCTTCAAGCCGGCTGCGTGCGCGTGCTCGATGGTCGTCGCCAGGGGGTCGAAGCCCGGTCGCGATGCCAGTTCTGCGGCGCGCGGTTCGAGCGAGCTGTCGAAATAGGCGTCGCCACGCGCCCGTACTTGCACGAGCAGCGTGTTGAATCCGCCGGCTTCGGCGGCTCCGACCATCTGCGAAATGCTCTCGGGGGAGGTGAGGGTCGTTCGCGTGACCCACAACGCCCGTGTTGGCGAGGCGTCAGGAGCGGCCGCCCGAAACGTCGCGGTGAGCGCGACGACGAAGACCGCTGCGCCGCTGAGGCTGCGCAGCGCGGCTCTGGGAGTGATACCTCGCGCCATGGAGAGCACATCAATCTACATCACAACGGCACAAGGCAGAACGAAAGGACTTGGGGCTTGAGACCTGAGGCTTGAACCGCCAACCTCCAAGCCCCAAGCCCCAAGCCTCAGAAGCCACAAGGCGAAGGTAGAACTGGGTCTCCGGCCGCCTGTTAAGCTACTCCGATGCACGTCCTTGGCGTGGACGCCGGCGGGTCGAAGACCGTGGCCTTCCTGGCCGATGGGAGCGGCCACGTGATTGCCGAGGCGCGCGGCGGCGGCGCCAACCTCCAGGTGCACGGCGAACTGGAGGTGGAGAAAACGCTGCACGCGGTGATCGATGAGATCTTGAGCGCGCATCGCATCACGCCGGCAGCCGCCTGCCTCGGGATCGCCGGCGTTGATCGCGAACAAGACGGACGGACGATCCGCAACATCATCCGCCGCCTTGGCTTCAGAGAACGCGTGCTGATCGTCAACGACGCGTTGATTGCCCTGGTGGCCGGTGGCGGCCTTGGGCCGGGCCTCGTCCTGATCTCAGGCACCGGATCGATTGCCTACGGCGTGAGCCCTGCAGGAGTGGCGGCTCGGGCCGGCGGGTGGGGTTCGGCCCTTGGCGACGAAGGGTCGGCGTATTGGATCGGCCGCCGCGCATTGGCCGCGGTCGTTCGAGACTGCAGACGGACGAGGACCGGCGACTCGGCTATCGGCATTGGTGCTCGGGCAGATGTCGTTGTCGCGTCCTCAACAACTGATTGCCGCCATCTACGATGGGCGGCACGACCCGCGCACGATCGCCGAGCTTGCCGCCGTGGTCGAGCGCGCTCGAGCCGAAGGCGACATCGTGGCGACCGAGATTCTCGGCGACGCGGCGGCTGAGCTGGCCCTCTCCGCTTCGTCGGTCGTCACGCGTCTGTCGATGCGCGAGACGCAGTTTCCAACGTTCCTTGCCGGCGGCATGCTGCGCTCGACTCCGTGGCTGGCGGCCGAAGTGACCCGTCGCCTCGGCGCGGTGGCGCCACGCAGCCAGGTTTCGCTTCTGGATGTCGAACCGGCGGTTGGCGCCGTACGGTTGGCGCTGGCCGACGTCGAGGGCCGCGCGAAAGTGCCACAGTACCTCGACGCCGTGGGCTCGACGCACTCGTGACGCTCCAGCGTTTCAATCGGCCGGCCGATCTGGCGTCGGCGCTGGCGACAGGCTTGCTCAGCCGTATCCACGAAGTGCCCGCGCTGGTGCTCGGGCTGGCAACCGGTCGTACACCCATGCTGCTGTACCGCGAGCTTCGCGACCGAACTGCACAGGGACATGTGGACTGGTCCGAGGTCCGCAGCTTCAACCTCGACGAGTTCGTGGGCCCGGGTGAGAGTGGCGGTCGTTATCGCGCCTTCATGCGGCAGGAGCTGTTCGACCACGTGAACCTGCAACCCGATCACATTCATCTGCTCGACGGGCGAGTCGACGATCTCGGACAGGAGTGCGATCGATACGAACGCGCGCTCGCGCAGGCCGGCGGTGTCGACGTGCAGGTCCTCGGGCTCGGCGTGAATGGACATGTTGGTTTCAACGAGCCGTCCGAGGTGCTCGAAAGCCGTACGCACGTCGCGCGCCTGGAACTGCCCACTCGGGAACGAAACGCCTGGCTGTTTGGTGGGGAAGTCGAGCGCGTGCCACGCCTCGCCCTCACCATGGGGATGGCGACGATCTTCAGCGCCCGATCGATTGTCCTGCTCGCGACCGGATCCGAGAAGGCGGAGGCGGTTCAACGAATGGTCGAAGGGCCGATCACGCCGAAGCTGCCGGCCTCGTTTCTACAACTCCACTCGGATCTGAAGGTGATGTTGGACGAAGCCGCGGCAGCCAGGCTCACCCGCCAATGAGGGCGCGAAGCGTCGGCTCGATGTCCTCTCCGATCGCGACATGCACCAGGTCCTTCGAGCGGCGGAGCCGGCTCTGGGCCTGAGCCGCAGAGAGCCCCGTCTTCTGCATCACGATCGCCAGCTTGACGTCCCACTTCGCGCGCTTCAGCAGCCGCTCGGCGGCGTCGGGATCCAGACCCGTGACGATGTTGAGGATGCGACGCGCGCGATCGCGCAGCTTGGCCGAGCCAAGCGCGTTGACGTCAACCATCAGGTTGCCGTAGGTCTTCCCGGTCAGGATCATCGCCGCGGTAGTGAGCATGTTGAGCACGATCTTCGTCGCCGTCCCGGCCTTGAGCCGGGTCGATCCGGCGATGACCTCGGGTCCGACCTGCGGGGCGATCGTGAGATCGACAAATGCCTGGAGCTCGGTCCGAGGATCGCAGGTGACGAAAATCACGCGTGACCCCGCCTGACGCGCGCTCGTCAGCCCGCCGCGGACAAACGGCGTCATGCCGCTGGCCGAGACACCAATGACGACGTCCTTCTTGGTGGGGTTGAGCCGCGTCACCGCTCGCGCGCCCTCTTCGTAGTTGTCTTCCGCGCCTTCCTTGGCTTTGAGAATCGCGCTCTTGCCACCGGCGATGATGGCCTTCACCATTTCCGGATCGGTGCCGAACGTCGGCGGCATCTCGGCGGACTCCAGGACACCAAGCCGGCCGCTGGTGCCGGCGCCGATGAAGATCAGCCGCCCATTCTTGGTCAACACCTTGGCGCACATCTCGGCGCCGACGGCAATCCGGTCGTGCTCCTTATGCACGGCTGCCAGCATGCGGCGGTCCTCGGTCAGCATCAGATCGACGATGCCCGCCGCGTCGAGTTTGTCGATAGCGAGGGAGGCCGGGTTAATAGCCTCGGTGGGGAGCGACTGCCATTTCGATCGGACTGTCATCTGCGAAGGCCCTACATCGTACGGCCAAAGGCTGATGCTAGTCTGCGCTCTGCAGACTGTCAAACCCCGAGTCCCTCCATGGCTGTTAAGCTACGGAGACGTGAGCGTGCACGTTGACGCGTACTTGACCCACTTGAGTCTCGAGCGCCGGCTCTCGCCTCACACGGTCGAGAGCTACGGGCGCGACCTGGCGGCGCTAGGGCGCTTCAGTGCAGGGCTGGGACGAGGGCTCGAGGCCCTGAACCGGACCGCCATCGAGGGCCACGTGCGGCAGCTGATGGGAGAGGGCCGGTCGCCGCGATCGGTCGCCCGCGCGGTGGCCTGTTATCGTGGCTTCTATCGCTTCCTGGTCATTAGCGGACAACTTCAAGCCAATCCGGCCGCCGACCTCCAGCCTCCGAAGGCCTGGAAGACGCTGCCCAAGTTCCTCACGCCCGAAGAAGTCGATCGGCTGCTGGCCGCACCCGACGTGTCCACGCCGCGAGGCCTCAGGGACCGGGCGCTGATCGAGGTCTTGTATGCGACTGGGCTTCGAGTCTCGGAACTCGTCAACCTTCGGGGCCAGGATCTCAATCTGGATGGCGGGTATCTCACCTGCCTCGGCAAGGGTCGAAAACAACGCCTTGTTCCAGTCGGCGATGAGGCAGCCAGTTGGATCGCGCGCTACCTGAAAGAGGCTCGCCCCGCGCTGTTGAAGCGGCGTGCGTCGCCCAAGCTGTTCGTCAACGCGCGAGGCGGCAGCGGTCTGAGCCGCGTCGGCTTCTGGAAGATCTTGAAGGCCTATGGGCGTGAGATCGGGCTGGCAAGGACACTGAGTCCGCACGTGCTGCGGCACTCATTTGCGACGCACCTGCTCGAGCGCGGCGCCGATCTTCGCGCGATTCAGCTGATGCTCGGCCATGCCGACTTGTCGACGACGCAGATCTACACACACATCCTCGATGCCCGCCTGCGAAGTGTCTATGAGAAGTTTCATCCTCGGGCATGAAGCCTGAGCGTGGACCGCTCCCGCGCCGAAGGCGACTGGGACGAGCCGTCCTTGTCGCGCTCGCCGCAGTCGTGGTTGCCATTCTGGCGCTCGTGCCACCGGCCGCGGAGCGGACGCCGGCGGCAGACTGGGTAACCGCCGCGACCGTCCGCGGCGCGTACCACATCCACTCGAATCGATCGGATGGCGCCGGCACGCTCGACGACATTGCTGAAGCCGCGTCGCGGGCGGGCCTGGACTTTGTGATCGTCACCGACCACGGGGACGGCACGCGCCCTCCGGAACCGCCCAGTTACCGTCACGGCGTTCTCTGCATTGACGGTGTGGAACTGAATACCAACGAAGGTCATTACGTCGCGCTTGGACTGAGCGCGACGCCGTATCCACTGGCCGGAAGCGCCGAGAGCGTCGTGGAAGACGTGGCCCGGCTGGGCGGATTTGGCGTGGTCGCGCATCCCGACTCGGCGCGTGCATCGCTGCAATGGCGGGCGTGGGATGTCCCGTTCGATGGGTTGGAGTGGCTCAACGGCGACAGCGAGTGGCGCGACGAGCCGCTTCCCACGCTCGGCCGAGCGCTGCTGACGTACTGGGTGAGACCGGCGGCAACGCTGGCGACCCTGCTGGGTCGTCGGCAGGCCCTCGTCGCCCAGTGGGATCGGCTTACCAGCAGCCGTCGTGTGCCGGTGCTCGCCGGCGCCGATGCGCACGCGTGGCTGGGGTCGCGACAGGATTCTGATCCCAGTACTACGGGTTGGTATCTGCCAATGCCGGGATATCGATCGTCTTTCGCGGCCTTCTCAAACCACGTCGTTGTCGATCGACCGCTATCGGGGAATCCTTCAGAGGATGGCGAGCGTCTGCTGACCGCGATTCGGCAGGGGAGCGTCTTCACGGTGATCGATGGACTGGCTGGTCCCGGCGCGCTCGCGTTCACCGGCATGAGTGGCGGCCAGACGTCGTCTCTCGGCGGCGACCTCGCCCTCACCGAGAGGACGATCTTGCGGGCTCGCGTCGCGGCGCCGCCAGGCGCCTCGATGACGCTCGTCAAGAATGGCGCAACCCTGCAGCAGACTACCGAACCTGAACTGTCGGTCGATGTGACCAGCCCGGGCGCGTACCACGTGGAAGTGCTTCTGCCCGGCCACTCCCTGCCATGGATTCTGTCCAACCCCATCTATGTCGGGCTCGATCGGCCCGCCGCTTCGCCACGCGCACCGACTCCCGTCGCATCCCAGGCCGCCGTCGCGATTGACGAGGCCAACCTCGAACTGAGCAGCGGATCGAGCGGTGAATTGGAGAAGCAGGGAGGAATCGTCTGGCAGTTCCGCCTTGCCGCGGGAGCGCCGGCCGGTCAGTACGCGGCGATTCGATTCCCGGTCACTGGACTCTCAGACTTCAGCCGCGTGCGGTTCGACGTTGGCGTCGATCGCCCGATGCGCATCTGGGTCCAGTTGCGACGGCCTGGAGGACAGGCCGGTGAACGATGGGGGAGGACCTTTTACGCCGATCAAGCGGATCGGACGATCGATCTGCGGCTCGACACACTGACGCCGGTCGGCGTCACGACCTCGGCGCAACCGCCGCTCGCTCAGATCGACTCACTCCTCATTGTCGCCGACACCGTGAACACGCTTCCCGGATCCGCAGGCCGTGTGCGGCTCCGGAACGTTGGCTTTGTCAGATAGACAGGTTCAGCGGGTTCAGCGGGTTCTACAGGTTCAGCAGGTTCAGCAGGTTCCCTAATGCCGCACGTTGTAGCGAACGCTCAGCTCCCAGATCAGCAGTGCGATGCCGACGCCAAGCAGCCCGCCGCCGGCGCCGAGAACGGCCAAGGACCGTGTGACCATTTCCGAGTGATAGCCGGCGCTCTCGAGGGCTCGGACCATCATGATGAACCCGGCTGGGAGGACAACCAGAGCGCCAAGCAAGCAGACGGCTCCGGCGATCGTGCGGAGGATGGATTGTTGAGATGGCGCGGTCGCAGGCATCACGTTCGAACCGTGAGCACCAGCACCGCGGCGGTCGCGCCGAAGAGCAGATTGGGAGCCCAGGCCGCCAGCATCGGACTCATGAGCCCTCCGGCTCCAAACGCGGCAAAGACGCTGATCATCGTCCAATACACCAGGGCGAGCACAATGCCGACGCCGACACCGTACATCGCTCCGCGGCGTCCCGTGCTGACGGCGAAAGGCACCGCGATCAACGTCATGACCAACGTCACGAAAGGAAACGCGACCTTCCGGTAGAGGCCGACCTCGTGATCGAGGACGTTGTAGCCGCTGGCGCGGAGCTCGTCGATGTATCTGCGAAGCTGGCGGAACGTCATCCGCTCGGGCTCCGGCGCTTCGGTCACGAAATACTCGGGCGCTTCGAGCGGCACGGTCTTGGTGTCGAATCGATCGAACCCCGTGATTTGGGTAGTCGATCCAAACGTGCGCGACCACCCTTGCTCGAGCCGCCACTCGCTCGGGCCGCCTGAAGGCGCCGGTTGCCAGGTGGCCTTGGTCGCGTACAGCCGGCTGGCGAAGGCGCGAGCTTCGGGCTCGAATCGAAACAGCGAGAGGCCATTCAGCTCGCGACGGCGAGGATCGTAGAACTGATAGTGATACACCTCGCCGTCATGGCCGACGACCCACTTCCGGTTCAGCACGTCGAAGGTCTGCGGCGAGCCGCCGCGAATGATGTGATTCAACCGGCCGGCGCGTTGGTTGGCGGTCGCCAGGACGCTCTCCTCCATGCCGAAGAGCAGCGCACTACCCAGCGCGCCGAACACCACCAGTGGCACCGCCGTGCGATACAGGCTGATGCCGCAGGCGCGCATCACGATCAGCTCGCTGTTCTTCGTGAGGAGACCAATGGTGACCAGCGCGGAGAGCAGCACGGCAAGTGCGATCACGTACGACAGGAACTGTGGGGTTGACCACCAGAGAAACTCCAGCAGCATCGCCAGCGTCGTCTGGCCCTTGAACCACTTGTCCGAGAGATCGATGAAGGTGGAGATGTAGAACAGTCCGAGCATGCAGACGATGGTCATCGCGAGGATCTGCAGGTACCGCTTGGCTACGTAGATGTCCAAGAGGTTTGGACGGAGTGCGGTGACGGACGGCAGCTTGAAACCGGCCGGCCGCGCCGCCGATTGGGATGCCGGGGGACTGGCGCTATCGGTCGCGGCGTTCGACCTCGAAAGGCGTTTCGACAGCCAGCCGAGAAGAGGGAGGCGGAATGGCTGGTCCGCAGATCGGGCACGAGAGAGGAGCAGCCAGATCGCCAGGCCTCCGAGAATGAAGTTGGGCCACCACATCGCCGACCAGGCAGGCAGCAGATGCCCCTTCGTCATTGCCTGTGCCGTGAACATGATGACGTAGTAGGCGAAGATGATCGCGATGCCGACGACGAAGCTGGCCAGACGTCCGTCGCGACGATGACTGGCGCCGAGCGCGAGTCCCAGCATGCCGAACACAAAGCACGCCACGGGAATCGAGAACTTCTTCTGAATTTCGATGATCTCGTTGTGGGGCGAGAGGCCCTGGGCGCTGAGCTCAGCCGCGCGCGCCCGCAGTTCGGGAATCGACAGCTCGCGATTGCCACGCGACGGCCCCTGTTTGGGAAACACACGCTCGGGATCGAGGGAAACCACGGTTCGATCGAACCGCAACACTTCGTACTCCGCCGGATCGTCGACTTGCGTCTTGTGGCGAGTGCCGTCCTCGAGGACCATCTGGATGGTCTTCGCCGTCCGGTTCACGTCCATCCGGCCGCGACGCGCGAGGTAGATGATGGGTTGCGTGGGATTCGACGTATCGGCGGCCATCACGTCGTGCCAGCCGCCACCATCGAGCGGAATCTCGCGCACGTAGAGGACGAAGCCAGGGAAGTCCTCGAAGAACACGCGCGGCTTCACTTCGCCTTCGGCCCGATCCATCACGATGGCAAACGAGATCTCCCGGAAGGCCTGGTTGGCGTCGTGCATCGCCTTGAGCAGCAGCCAGGACGTGACGCCCCAGCAAACGACGGCGACCACGAGCACCGGGCGGAGCAGGCGGTATGGGCTCACCCCGCACGCCATGAGGACGACGACTTCGCGGTCCGCAGACAGTCGGCCAAAGGCGACGAGAATGCCTACGAGCACCGACATGGGAATCGTCAGGCCGAGCACACCTGGGAACAGCGTGAGCGTCAGGCGCAGTAAGGTCGTCCAGGGGACGCCCTTGGCGATCATCTGTTCGGCCAGATCGATGATGAACGGGATAATCAGGATGAACGTGAACACCAATAGCGCGATGAGGAACGGCGGGATGATTTCCCGAATCACGTACCGGTCGATGGTGCGCATAGCCGACTAATCATTATCCCCCATGGTCAAACTCGCCCTGCTCTGGCACATGCACCAGCCGTACTACGAGGATCTCGCCACCGGCGAGCACATCCTTCCGTGGGTCCGGCTGCATGCGATCAAGGACTACTGGGGCATGGTCAACCTGCTCGGTGAGTTTCCTGGGGTGCGCGTCACGTTCAACCTGGTGCCGGCGCTGCTGGTCCAGGTGCAGGCCTTTGCCGAGGATCGAGCGCAGGATCGGCACCTCGCGACCGGACTGAAACCTGCGGCCGAGCTCGAACGCGACGAGGCCGCGTGGCTGATTGCCAATGGGTTTCATGCCCCGTACGCGCGAATGATCGCGCCGTATCCGCGATATCGGGACTTGCACGCAGCCAGGCACACGGGCCAGGCGTTCGATGCTGAGGCGCTGCGCGATCTGCAGGTCTGGCACAAGCTCGCCTGGATGGATCCCGACCTCCTGTCTCAGGACCCGCGTCTTATCGCCTTGGTGCAGAAGGGAAGCGGCTATTCAGAGTCGGACAAGGCGGCCCTGCGCGAGATCGAGCTCGAGATCATTCGCAACGTGATTCCGGCCTATCGCCTGGCCCAGGATCGCGGACAAGTCGAGCTGTCGACCTCGCCGTTCTACCATCCAATCCTCCCGCTGCTGTGCGACTCGGATACGCATCTGCGGGCGCATCCCCACGCCGCGCGCCTGCAGCCGCGATTCTCCAGGCCCGAGGACGCTCGCACGCAGATTCGGCGGGCGCTCGATTACCACCGGTCCACGTTCGGCGAACCCGCGGCCGGCATGTGGCCCTCCGAGGGTTCGGTGTCCGACGAAGTGGCCGGCCTCGTCGGCGCTGAGGCGCTTACCTGGATAGCAACCGACGAAGACGTTCTGGCTCGGTCGCTCGGCTTCGGTCTCTCGCGAGATGCTCTCGGCCACGTCGAGCGTCCGGACCTGCTGTACCGCGCCTATCGTCTCGGTGACCGTCCGGGGGTCTCGTGCCTGTTCAGGGACCACAAGCTGTCCGATCGAATCGGTTTTGCCTATCAATCCTGGGATGCTGATGCCGCGGCCGACGACTTCGTCGCCCGGGTCCGCGAGGCCGGCCGGCGTTTCACCGCCGCGACCGGTGAAGACGGCGCGGTGGTCAGCGTGATCTTGGATGGCGAGAACGCATGGGAACACTACAGCGGCGGCGGGCGGCCGTTCCTGAGAGCGCTTTACGGGCGACTCCAGCAAGCCGCAGACATCCAAACGCTGACGATGCGGGAGGCCGTGTCGGCTCCGTCCGCCAGGCTCGGCAGTTTCTTCCCGGGCTCGTGGATTCACGCCGACTTCTGGATCTGGATCGGCCACCGGGACGACCAGCGTGCCTGGACTCAACTCGGCCACGCGCGCGACGAGTTCGACCGGTTGGCCGATACGCTTTCACCTCAGGACCGGGAGCGCGCGTTCGTCGAGTTGCAGATCGCCGAGGGCAGCGACTGGTTCTGGTGGTATGGCGACGACCACTCGTCCGACCACGACCGCGACTTCGATGAGCTGTTCCGGCGCCATTTGCGCAACGCGTACGAGGCGCTCGGCGCCAACGCACCGGCCGAGCTTTACGAGTCGAACATCACCACGAGCAACGTCGCCTCGGAGCCGATCCTGTTGATCGGTGGCGTCTCACGACCGCCGGTGCTCGACGGGCGGGTGACCAGCGCGCTCGAATGGGTCAGCAGCGTCGCCGCCCCGGTCGACGGCTCGGGCGGGGCCATGCACCAGGTATCGGGGTCAGACCCCGACATCCGGGTCGCTGTCACCCGGATGGGTCTTGGACTGCGCCTCGACAGCTCGGACGTGGTCGAAGCCTTGACAGAACGAGGAGCCCGGCTGGCCGTCTTGATCCCCGATCCCACACCCCGCGAGGTGGACGTCCTGCCGGCCTGGCTGGCGATGGATCAGATTGTCGAGGCGCACGTGCCGTTCGATGCCCTCGGCGACCCGGAAACGTCGCCGTGGGGCGGCCGGTTTGCCCTGGCGCTGTTCGACGCCAAGGACGGGCGGCTGCAAGAGCGATATCCATCCGAGGGATATTGGCGGGTGGATCGGCGGTCAGAGCGCCGGTCGTGGGTGGTTTAGCGGTCGACCTCTGAACAGGGGCGGGCTTAGGTCGAACACCCGGAGGATAGGTCCAATCTGCACGCAAACCATCAACAGCCTCGGTTTGTGTGGCAAAAGCAGAACGTCTGATAATACATATTATGTTAACTAAAACCTGAAGGCAGGACTGAGAAGTTCGGACCGGGGTCACTCGCTCCCCTTACTTCGCCTCTCGGAGCTCTTTGAGAATGGCTTCGAGCGCGCCGATCACGTCTTCTTTACTGGCGGTCTTGCGGGTGAAACTCAACCGCAGGTTGAAGGCCTTGCTCTCGGGCCGGAACGCAAAGACGTAGTGCTTCGGCCGCCCGGATTTCGGCTTCTGATTCTGAGCGTCCTTCCGGAGTTGTTCCCGGGTGACGCTCGAGCCCTGGCTGGCCAGCTTCTCGACCAGCGCCAGCATCTTCTGCGGGTCGCCCTGGCGGACGACCTGCAACAGCACCGATCGGTTGGCGATTCCAGCGAGCCGGCAGACCTTTCGGACGTCGGCTGGAATGCCGCTCAACGACAGCGCCTCGGTAACAGTCGTCCGTGACTTGCCCAGCCGCTTGGCCAGGTCTTCGTGCGTGTAGCCACAACGCTGCGCCAGGCTCTGCATCGCATCCGACTCTTCGAACGGCGTCAGATCCTTGCGCTGGATGTTCTCGACCAGGGCCAGCTCGAGCATCTCCCGGTCATCGACGTCGCGAACGACGACCGGCAGCTCGTGAAGCCCTGCCTGAACGGCCGCCTGATAGCGCCGCTCGCCGGCCACGATCTGGTAGCGGGTGCCGCGCTGCCGGACGACGATCGGCTCGATGATGCCTTTTTCGGTAATCGACGAGATGAGCTCGCTCAAATCGCCCATGGCTTGGCGGGGTTGATCGGGATTCGGGTCGAGCTGGTCGATTGGAACCAGGCGCCCAACGGGGGTGCCGGCGGAGGAGGCCAGCGTTTCGACGTAGTGAGCGTCATGGCGCATGCGCATCGACTCGGGCAAACCTCTGGGCTTAGGCACGGTCCATTACCTCCTCACACAGGCTGTAGTACTCGGCGGCGCCAGACGATCCCGGCGCAAAGGTGAAAATCGACTCTCGATAGGCCGGGCTCTCTTCGAGCCTGATGCTCTTGCTGATCACCGTCCGAAAGACCTTGTCGCCGAAGACCTTCCGAATCTGTTCCTGAATGTCGCGGCCCAGCGCGGTGCGCTTGTCGTGCATCGTGATCACGACGCCGAGGATCTGGAGCTCGGGGTTCGGGCGTTGCCGGACTTTCTCGATGGTCTCGAGCAGGTCGTCAGTGCCTTCGAGGGCGAAGTACGACGACTGGATTGGGATCAGGAGATGCGTCGCCGCAACCAGCGCGTTCACGGTGAGCAGGCCCAGCGCCGGCGGGCAGTCGATGACGACACTCGAGTAGGTTCCGGCGACGAGCTTGAGCTCGTCCTTGAGCCGGAACGGCGCGTCCAACTCCCCCGTCATTCGTGACTCGAGCTTGGCGAGCGCAATTCGTGCCGGCGCGATCGACAGATGCGGATTCGACGTGAATTTGATGACGTCGCTCAGATGGACGCTGGGGTCGACGAAGACGTCGTACATACTCTTCTCGGCGGAGCGGATGTCCAAGTAGGACATGCTGCTGTTGCCTTGGGGGTCCAGGTCGACGAGCAGCGTCGGTTTCCCGCGCATGGCCAGCGCGGCGGCCAGGTTGATCGCGGTCGTGGTCTTGCCTACTCCACCTTTCTGATTGGCAATGGCGAGAATCATTTACCCGGAAGTGTGAGAGTCCCCCGCATTCTAGGGGTGGTCTGACAGCAGGTCAAGGAAACCTGCAAAGCGGAGGGCGACTTACTGAAAGAAAATGCAGTAAAGCGCTCTGAACGTGGCGGTTAGCGGAATTGTCGGCCGGCCGACGTTAGAGGCGCCGCGCCGTCACGCCAGCGGGGCCTCACATCTTGTATTTGCCGAGGTCGTCCGGGTCGAGTTGTTCGAGCCATTGCTGCAGCCGTTCGCTGTCCTGTTTCTCGTTGGACAGGTCGACCGTCTTGGCGCTGTCGATCACTTTCTCGTCGACCATGATGGGCGCGCGCGTGCGCAGCGCCAATGCAATCGCGTCGCTCGGTCGCGCGTCGATCGCCACCGGTCCGGCCGAGGTCGCAAGATGAATCACCGCGTAGAAGGTGTTCTCTTTGAGATCGCAGACCACGATCCGATCGACTGACGCCTGAAGGTCCTGGATGACATTGCGCAACAGGTCGTGAGTCATCGGCCGCGGCGTCTGGATGTTTTCGATCTGCAGCGCGATCGCGTTTGCCTCGAAGACGCCGACCCAGATCGGCAGGACCTTCTGGCCCTCGTGGTCACGCAGGATGATGATGGGCATGTTGGTAATCGGATCGACCATCAACCCCTTGATATTCATCTCGATCATCATTGGCCCCTGTTAGACGTCAGCCGGTTCACGTCACGCCACGATTCCGGTCGGCTCGCCCCACACGCTGTTGGGACCCGCCCGCCGAATCGTCACCTCTGCCATTCGTCCGAGCCAGGCAGGTGGTCCCGGGAAATTGACCACCGTGTTGCCGCTCGTCCGTCCCGAGAGTTCGTCGCCACGCCGGCTCTGTGAGTCCACCAGGACGTCCACGGTCTGTCCAACGGCGCGTTCGTGCAACGCATATTGGATCCGCCGCTGCAGTTGTTGCAAGCCGACGATGCGTCGCGTCTTCTCCTCCTCCGGAATATCGTCCGGCATCCGGCGCGACGCCAGAGTGTTGGGCCGCTCCGAATACTTGAACGAGAACATGCTGTGATACTGCACCTTCTCGGTCAGCGACAACGTCTCGTCGAAGTCGCGCTCGGTTTCCCCGGGGAAGCCAACGATCATATCGGTCGATAGCTGGACGTTCGGGATAGCCAGACGAATGCGCCCCACGAGATCGAGATAGTCCTCGCGGCTATATCGCCGGCGCATCGCCTTCAGCACGCGCGTCGATCCGGACTGGACAGGCAGGTGCAGGTGCTTGCACACCTTGGGCAGGTCCCGGACCGCAGCGATGGCGCGATCGCTCATGTGGCGCGGGTGCGGGCTCGCGAATCGAATGCGGTCGAGGCCGGGGACTTCGTGGACCGCCTCGAGCAGCGCGGGGAAATCGCACGTTGGATCCTCGGGTGCCCGGTAGTGATTCACGATTTGGCCGAGCAGCTGGACTTCCCTGAATCCGCGCGCCACGACGTCTCTGACTTCGGCGAGAATCTCGGCTTTTGCGCGCATCCGCTCGTGCCCCCGTGTATACGGGACCACGCAGAAGGCGCAGAAATCGTTGCAGCCTTCGATGATCGTGACATAGGCGCGAACCGGGTCGCTGCGCCGTGTCACCCCGAACGCAAACGACGGATCCTCATACGGCGTCGCGATGTCGACGAGCGCCGGCCGACCTGCGATCGCCTCTTTGGCGAGCATCGGCAGGAGCCTGGTGCGCTGGGTCCCGATCACCAGGTCGATGACCGACGACCGTCGAAGCAGCGCGTCGCCTTCCTGCTGTGCCACGCAGCCGGCCACGGCTACGATCGGGGCCCGCCCGGTCTCGCGCCCGGCCTGTTTGATTTCTCCCAGTCGGGTGTACAGCTTGTCCTGGGCTCGCTCACGAACGCTGCACGTGTTGATGACGATGAGGTCGGCGTCGGCGTCGGTGGCGGCCGCATCGAATCCGGACTGCTCCAGCAATCCGGCCATCCGCTCCGAATCGTGGACGTTCATTTGGCAGCCGTGCGTCT
The DNA here is from genome assembly GCA_963773045.1 of uncultured Acidobacteriota bacterium. GTDB lineage: Bacteria > Acidobacteriota > Vicinamibacteria > Vicinamibacterales > UBA2999 > 12-FULL-67-14b. The sequence goes on from CAVYZT010000010.1 coordinate 20,053, forward strand.
CGATGAAGTACTTCATCTCCCTGGATTCTAGGCGACCCGCGCCTCAAACCGTGGAGAAAAGGCGTATCGGCGCCGCTTCGCTGGCAGTGTGGCTTTGTGCCCCGCTCCGCGGAGCGGGACATCTTCCAATGCCTATTCGAGACGCTTAGCTTTGGAAGATGTCTGGGCTCTCGGTTTCGCTTTCGCTATTGAACGACTTTCGCCTTTCGCTTTCGGCCGACTTTCACCTTTCGCCTCCGACCGGGCGAGCAACTCCTTGGCGCCGGCGAGCGATTCTGGACCGGCCGCGGCGCCGCCCATCATGCGCGCGATCTCCGCCACCCTCTCCTCCCCCACGACCTTCGCGACATGGGTCGTCGTGCGCCCGGCTCGAACCGTCTTGTCGATCAGGAAGTGCGTTCGACCGAAGGCCGCGATCTGAGGCAGGTGCGTAATGCAGAGCACCTGGAATTGATTGCCCAAGGCGGCGAGCTTTTCGCCGACCACGGTCGCGACTCGCCCGCCGATCCCTGAATCCACTTCGTCGAAGATGAGCGCCCTGCCTCGAGCGGACGGCTGGCCGGCCTCCGACGCGACGGTCAATGTCTTCAGCGCGAGCATGACGCGGGACAGCTCGCCACCCGAAACGATTCTCGCCAGCGGCCGCAGATCCTCCCCGACGTTGGGCGAAAAGAAGAATTCGCCGGCGTCAATTCCCGTCGGCCGCCAGTCGTCCTTGGCCCGGCTCGTGTGCATCCTGGTCTCGAACCGCGTTCCGTCCATGGCGAGCGTCGAGAACTGCGCCTCGAGTTCGCCCGCAAACCGGCGGGCCGCGTCGCGACGCGCCGATGACAGGTCCTCGGCTCCGTGCAGGAACGCAGCGGAGGCTTCGTCAAGATGTCGGGCCACGTCGCCAGACGAAGCGTCCCCGGTGAGGGCGGCGTGTTCCTTTGTCAGCCGATCCTGACGATCGAGCGCGTCCGCCAACGTCGGACCGTATTTACGTTTGAGGGTCTCCAGCAGCGACAGACGGTCCTCGACCGCCTGAAGCCGGCCCGGAGCCGCATCGAGGCTGGTTGCGAAATCTCGCAGCGCGAACGCCAGATCTTCGAGCTGTGCTTTGATGTCGGACTTTGCCTCGAGATAGCTGGCGAATCGCGCATCGATCGATGCCAACTCGCCAACCCGCTTCCAGACACGATCCAGGGTGCCAAGCGCCGCGGCCTCGGTATCGTAGAGCTCCGAGTAACCCTCCTGGCACAGCCGCTCGATGGTCTCGGCGTGACGAAGCACCTGGCGCTCACTCGAGAGCTCTTCGTCCTCGCCCACTCGAATGCTCGCGCGCTTGAGCTCACCGAGTTGGAACTCGACCAGGTCCAGACGGGCGGCGCGCTCCCGAGCATCCATCTGCAGACGTTCGAGCTGTTCGCGCAGGTCGCGAACCTGGTCGAACGCGGCAGCGACGCGAGCCGCGCGATCGGTCAATCCCGCCCATGCGTCCAGCAGCGGCAGGTGCTGAGCTGGATCGAGAAGCTGCTGATGCTCGTGCTGACCGTGAAGCTCGACGAGTGCGGGGGACAACGCCCGCAAATCGCCGGCGGACGCCAGCGCCCCATTGACGAATGCGCGGCTCCGTCCCTGCGACGTGATTTCGCGGCGGATGATCAGCTCTTCCCCACCCGCCGTTTCGAAGATGGCCTCGACCGTGGCCATCTCCTCACCGGTCCGGATGAGGTCCTGAGTCGCTCGGCCGCCAAGCAGCAGCCCAACGGCGCCAACGAGAATCGACTTTCCAGCCCCCGTCTCACCGGTCAGCACGTTGAACGACCGTTCAAACTCGACCGACACCGACTCGATCACCGCAAGGTTCCGGATGGCGAGGTAGCGAATCATCTTGTGCGCGGAACTGCCATCGTATCAGGGGTTTGACAGAATTTCAGGCCGTGTGTTACGGTTGCACAAAACGGCGCTTTCCTTCAGCGCGACTCCCCATTGTGAATGGATTCGGAGGCTTTGTTGCCTACGCCCGGATGGTTCGTCCTGGCCGTGCAACTCGACGGCGGTGCTCCGCTTAGTCGGGTAGCGGCCGGGGACATCGGTTCCCTGATTCTCTCCGCGAGTCCGGTCGTCAAGGCCGTGCTCATCATCCTTGTTATCTTCTCGATCGCCTCTTGGGGGATCGTGTTCCTGAAGCTCTGGAGCTACCGCGGCATCGACCGGCAAAGCAGCACCTTTCTCGACGTGTTTCGCAAGAGCGCCAAATTCTCCGAGGTGCAGGCCGTTTGTCCGTCACTGGGCGCCAGTCCACTGGTTGGCATGTTCCAGGCGGGGTACGCCGAGTTGACCGCGCAGCTGCGGCAATCGTCGCAGACGCCCGCCAACCCGGCCAGTGGCGCTGCGCCACGTCCAACACTAAAGAGTCTCACGGCGGTTGATCGCGCGCTGTTGCGGGCTTCTGCCACCGAAGTAAATCGGCTGGAGAAGCGGGTCACGTTTCTGGCGACGACGGCGAGCATCACGCCATTCATCGGGCTCTTTGGCACGGTGTGGGGAATCATGAGCGCGTTTGCCAATATCGGAGCGCAGGGGTCCACCGATCTTGCGGTTGTCGCCCAGCCGATCGCCGAGGCGCTCATCGCGACAGCGCTCGGACTCTTCGCCGCGATTCCGGCGGTGTATTTCTACAACCACTTCACCACCAAGGTGAAGACCTACGCGTCCGAAATGGACGACTTTGCACTGGAGTTCCTGAACATCTCCGAGAGGAATTTCACTTAGTGCCCAAGGTCCTGCCGCAGCCGAATGCGAACGACACCCGGCGTCGAGGCCGCCGCGTGTCCACCACGCTCTCCGAAATCAACGTCGTCCCGCTAGTCGACGTGATGCTGGTCCTGCTGATCATCTTCATGGTCGCGGCCCCGATGTTGCAGCGTGGCATCGAGGTGAACCTGCCCGTCGCCCGCCGGCCACAGCGCATGTCCGAAGAGCGGATGTATGTGACCGTCCCGTTGTCCTATCGCAAAGATCACCGCGTGTACCTGGACGACGAAAGCGTCTCGATCGACGTGCTGGACGAGCGCGCCCGGCAGGCGATGCTCAACAAGGAGCAGAAGGAGTTGTTTCTGCGTGGTGATGGCGGGGTGACGCTGCAGGAGCTGATGGAGGTCATGGACCGGCTCAAGGACGGCGGCGTCGAACGGGTCGGCATCGTCGCGCAGCAAGGGACGAAGTGACCGTGGACGGAGTGTCCCAAGTCCTGTCGGCAAGGGTCCGCGGAGACGACGGGCTGCGGAAGATGATGGGCGCGTCAGCGATCGCGCATCTCGTTTTCCTGAGCGTAATCATTTTCCTCGGGATTCACGCGCCGGGTCCCGAGCCCGAAGTCGTGATGCAAATCAGCCTCGGTGCGGGCAACCTGCCGCGAGACGGCGGGTTGGCGACGCTCGGTGGACGCCCCATTCAGCAGGCGGTTCCGGTCGAGACCAAGCGCGCAATCGAGCCGGTTCGACCGCCGGCGGCCAGCGAGCCGGAGATGGTTCAGCCGACCAAGGCGCCTCCCAAGAAAACGCCCCCTCCCGAAACCAACCCGTCGAAAGATCCAGCGAGCCGCACCCCGACAAAAGGCAAGGAAGTTCAAGCGGGGTCGACCGTTGCCGACACGGGCGCCAAGGGGCAAGGCTTTGGGTTGTCGTCTGGCGGAGGTGGCGCCTCCGGGTATCTCGACGTCGCCAATTTCTGTTGCCCGGAGTACCTGAGCACGATGCTCGATCTCGTCAACCGCAGCTGGGACTACAAGCAGCGAACCGACGGCTCGACGCTGGTTCGGTTCGTCATCCAGCGCGATGGGCGCATTGTCGATGTCTCCGTCGAACGTTCGAGCGGTGTTCAGGCCTTGGACTATCTGGCGTCGCGCGCCGTGCAGCTCACGCGCTTGCCCGCGCTGCCGGCGCCGTTCACGGAGCCGGCGCTGACGGTTCACCTCGTGTTCGACTACAAACGGTAAGGGGTTCCATGAAGCGAGGATTGCAGATCAAGGGGCTTGCGATAGCGGTGGTCGGCACGTCAGCCGCCGTGTTGATCGCGCAGCAACCAACGCCGCCCGCCCAACCACAGCAACCAACCAGCATCGAATTGCGCCTGACCGGTGATCCCGGCACGCCGCCTCGTCTCGCGGTTCCCGACTTGCTCGCGCTCTCCAGCGACGCCGAGACGCAGGACGCGGCGAAAGTGATCAGCCAGGTGTTGTGGGACGACCTGGACTTCGAGCGTGAGTTCTCGATGATTCCACGCGACACCTACAAGTCGATCCCTCCTGCGACGTCGATCAGCGAACCGCCCTTCGATCGCTGGCGGGAGCTGGGCGCCGACGGCGTGGTCATCGGCGTGGTTCAGAAGACACCTGCGGGCGTGCGAGTGGAGCTTCGCCTGTACAACGTGCGTGCCCGGCAGCAGGTGTTTGGCCGCGAGTACACAGGCTCGGCCGCCAATCCCCGGCTCTATGCGCACACGATGTCCGATGAGCTGCACGAATCGCAGCGCAGCCTGCGCGGTGTGGCCCGCTCGAAGTTGACGTTCTCGTCGGATCGCAATAAAGAGCCGGTGGCCGGCACCGTCGAGAAGCGGGATGTGAAGGAGGTCTACGTCGCCGACTACGACGGCGCGAATCAACGGCGAATCACCATCAACCGCTCCCTGAACATCACGCCCGTGTGGTCGCCCGACGGGCGGGCCATCGCGTATACGTCGTACCGCCGCGGTTTTCCCGACGTGTATCTATCATTGATTTATCAGGGGACGTTGGAAACGCCGACCCACGGCGTGGGCCAGAACTGGCTGCCGGCGTTTTCTCCCGATGGCACGCGCGTCGCCTTCACCTCGAACCGCGACGGCAATCCCGAGATCTACGTGATGAACCGGGACGGCAGCGATGTCCGCCGGCTCACCGATCACCCGGCGATCGACTCCACGCCGACGTGGTCGCCCACTGGCACCCAGATCGCGTTCACGTCAGATCGCACGGGCTCCGGAGCGCCGCAAATCTATGTGATCGGCGTGGATGGGACCGGCATCCGCCGCATCTCCTTCGAGTCGTACGCGGACCGTCCGACCTGGTCGCCGCCGCCGTACAACGAAATTGCGTTCTCGGCGCGAACCGGACCAGGCCACGACATCAAGATTCTGAACATCGCCAGCGGCGAGACGCGACAGATCACGTTTGGCGAGGGGACCAACGAAAGTCCCGCGTGGGCGCCCAACGGCCGCCATCTTTCTTTCTCCTCGACCAGAGCGGGGCGAGTGCAGATTTTCACCGTCGATCGCGACGGCCGCAACGTTCGCCAAATCACTCGGGATGGCAATAACTGGACCCCGAATTGGTCGCAGTAAGGTTCGGGACGGCATGGGTGACCGGGCAGTCTTCACATGAGGATGCAGCGATGAATGCAGGGATGAAACTGATAACGATCACGGTCATCGTGATGCTCGCACTCGCTGCGTGCGCCAAAAAAAAGCCGCCGGTCGCGCGGCCGATGCCTCCACCACCCGCGGCCAGTGCGCCGACGCCGACCGCGCCGCCTCCTCCGCCGCGACCGATCAACGAGCCGGTCGTCGTGCCGCCCGAGCCGCTGCGCGACGAGGCGATCGGATCGAAGTCACTCGACGATCTCAATCGCGACTCTCCTCTGTCCCCTCTGTTCTTCGATCTCGACAGCTTCGACGTGAGCCCGCAGGGACAGCAAGTCCTGCAGGCCAACGCCAAAGTGTTGAAACAGTTTCCGACGTGGCAGGTCACGATCGAAGGGCACTGCGATGAGCGCGGTACGGCAGAGTACAACCTCGCGCTCGGCGAGCGCCGGGCGCTGGCGGCCAAGACCTACCTGGTGTCGCTCGGCATTCCGGCGGACAAGGTCCGAACCGTCAGCTACGGGAAAGAATTTCCGTTCGATCCCGGTCACGATGACAACGCGTGGTCGAAGAATCGCCGCGCGCATTTCGTGATCACGGCGAAGTAACATAGGAGCGTATGAGCCGACGTCTCTATCGCGGCGCGCTTGTTCTGTTGGGCCTCGTGATCAGTGCCGCCCCCTCATCGGCGCAGTCGCGACGCGAGATGCAGATGATGGCCGACATCCGGATGCTGCAGGAGCAGACCCAGCAACTGCAGCAGCAACTGCAGGCGGCCATTGCCGCATTGTCCGACAGTCTCAAGCAGTTGAACTCTCGACTCGACGATCAAAGCACCGCCACGCGAAAAGCGTTTGCCGATCAGAAGCTGGTCACCGACACGGTTGGCAGTGATCTTCGCGTGATCCGCGAGCGCGTCGACGAGACCAACGTCCGGATCACGTCGCTGTCGCAGGAGATGGAAGCGCTCAGGCTTGCCATCCCCTCCTTCCCTGCTGGAGCGTCGCCGGCGAACGATTCGTCAACTCCCGACACACCGCCGGGCACCGCCGCGACGCCCGCCGCACCGGCGCTGCCTCCTCCGGTGGCGCCGCCGCCAGGCGTGTCGCCGCAGCGGCTCTTCGATACCGCCTGGTCGGATTTCACCGCCGGGCAGTGGACGTTGTGCGTCGAGGGATTCAACACCTACTTGAAGAGCTTCCCGCGCAGCGACGCCGCCGACGATGCGCAGTTCTACATCGGCGAATGCCAGTTCGCCGACAACAAGTTTGCCGCGGCGATGGATTCGTATGGCCGGGTGATCAGCTCCTATCCGAAGGGCGACAAGGTGCCTGACGCGTACTACAAGCGCGGGATGGCCTTCGATCGCCTGGGCCAGCCAGAGCGCGCGAAGGAATCCTTCGAATCGCTGATGAAGAATTACCCGGATTCAGACATGGCGCGAATGGCCAAACAGCAACTGGACCGCCTCAACCGCGGCAAGCCGCAAGCCGATCAATAAGCACTCCTCCACTGTTGAAGAGGTGACATGGGCAGCGTGAACAAGGTGATTCTCGTGGGCAATCTCGGCAAGGACGCCGAGGTACGCTCGACGCCTGGCGGTCAGTCAGTGGCGAGCTTCAGTCTGGCCACTACCGAGAACTGGACCTCGCGCGAAGGCGAGAAGAAGGAACAGACCGAGTGGCATCGCATTGTCCTCTGGGGAAAGCCGGCTGAAACGCTGCAGCCCTACCTCGTCAAAGGCAAGCAGATCTACCTCGAGGGCCGCCTGCAGACGCGTCAGTGGGAGAAGGACGGCCAGAAGCACTACACGACCGAGGTCAAGGCCGACAAGATCGTGCTGCTTGGCGGCGGCCGTGGCGGCGGCGAGCGCGTGGATCGAGGGGACAGCGGCGGCTATCAGGATCCGATGAAAGACGCCGCGCCCGTGACCGACGACGATATTCCGTTCTAGGGGCTTGAGGCCTGAGGCTTAGGGTTTGTGCAGCCCCGAGTCTCAAGTCCCGAGTCCCAAGCCGTGGCTACCTCGTCCGCCCGTAGCGATCCTCGAGCCGCACCACGTCGTCGGTTTCGGGCGTCGACACTTCGAAGATGTCGGTGTCTTCGATTGCCGTCATGCGATGAACGGTGGGCGGGGTCACATGGACCGCTTCACCTGGTCCCATTTCGCGGCTCACCAACTCCTCCCCCTCCTTCCGCTCGAACAGGATTTTTCCCGACCACACGAAGATCGTTTCGTCTTTGCGGTTGTGATACTGCAGGCTCAACGCGTGGCCCTTGTTCACGTGAATGAGCTTGCCGACGTAGCGATCGGTTCGTGCCCACCAGATCTCGTAGCCCCAGGGCTTCTCGACCCGGTGCAATGGCGCGTTCATCAAGGCTGACCCCTTTCAGGAATGGAGGCGGCGACGGTTTCGAACAGATACTGCTCGATTTCCGATGACGTCGCCAGCCTCAGCACATGGCTCGCCACTCGCCGCATCTCGGTGGAGTGAAGGTCGCGCACGACCTGCCGCACGACCGGAATGGCTGCTGGCGTCATGCTGAATTCGGTGAGGCCCAAGCCAATCAGCAGCCCCACCAGCGCCGGATCCGACGCCATCTCGCCGCACAGCGAGACCGGGACGCGGTGGCGCTTGGCCGCCCGGCAGACGGAGCGAATCAGGCGCAGCACGGCTGGATGCAGCGGCTCGTAGCGATCCGAGACGCGGTCGTCGGTTCGATCCACGGCCAGGCGGTACTGAATCAGATCGTTCGTGCCGATCGTGAAGAAATCCACCTCCGGCGCGAGGAGATCCGCGGTCAGGGCGGCGGCTGGCACTTCGATCATCACGCCGACCGTGAGCCTCCCCGTCGTGCCCACCTCGCGCGTCACTTCCGACAGAATCTGACGGGCCTCACGAATCTCGTCGACGGCGGTGACGAACGGGAACATCACGCGCAGCGACCCGTGCGCCGCGGCGCGCGCCAGCGCCCGAAGTTGGGTGCGCAAGACGTCCGGTCGAGCGAGTCCCAGCCGGAGGCCGCGCAGCCCTGGTCGTAGACGCCGGCGTTCCGGGCCGCGGCGCGGCATGAACTGGCGCTCGTCGACGTCGAAGGTCCGGATCGTGACGCGCATCGGCGCCACATCCTCGACCAGGCTGCGGTAGAGCTCATACTGCGCCTCTTCGGAAACCGCGTCGGGCGATTGACCTGAGAGCATGAACTCGGACCGATAGAGGCCCACCCCTTCGGCGCCATGCTCGTGGAGCGTCGGCAGGTCCTCGATCAATTCGATGTTCGCCTCGAGCCGGACCTGGATACCGTCCCTGGTCGACACGGGGCCCGGCGGGGTGTGGCTGCCGCGGATCTTCAGGCGCGGCTCCGCGCGCCAGCGGGCATCATCGATTTGCGCCGCCGTCGGCTCGATGATCAGCTCTCCGCTGCGGCCGTCGAGGATCACCGGGGTGCCCGCGGCGACACGCTGCGAGGCATCGTGCAGCCCGACAATGGCGGGGATATGCAGCGAGCGCGCGAGGATGGCCGTGTGGTAGGTCCGGCTGCCAGCATCGGTCGCAAAGCCCTGCACCCGGCTCCAGTCGAGTTGCGCCGCCAGCGAGGCGGTCAGCTCGTCGGCGATCAAAATCGATGGGCCATCGAGCTCGCTCAGCAGCTCTCGTGGACCGGAGCCGCCGTGCCGCAGGTTCAAGCGCACGCGGCCCGCCACATCGGCCACGTCGGTCTCGCGCTCACGCAGGTACGCGTCCTCCATGCTCACGAAGACCTGGCACAGCTCTTCGTATGCCCGGTGGATGGCCCAGGCCGCATTTACGCGCTCGCTGCGGATCAGCTCCTCTGCCCGGCCGACCAGCATCGGGTCGTCGAGAATCAAGAGCTGCGCATCAAACAGCGCGGCCAGTTCACTGCCAGGCCCCTGCCCAATGCGCCGAGAGATGTCGTGCAGCTGTTCCCGAGAGACGGTCTGGGCCTGCCGGAGCGCCGCAATTTCGCGCTCGACGCGGTCGGGCGGGATCGGAAAGCGCATCACCTCCGCGCGCTGCGTCAGGACGACCGCGCGCCCAACGGCAATGCCCGGCGAGACGCCGATGCCGGTCAGGCGCTCCACGACTCTTCTCCGAATCCGCTGCCCACCAAATGCGCCAGCGCGTCCGCCGCCTGGATCTCGTCTACCCCATCGGCCGAGATGATGACGGTCGAGCCGAAGCCCGCGGCCAGCAGCAGGATGCCCATGATGCTTTTCCCATCCATCGAGCGGCCCTCGCGGCTTACCCGGATGTGCGATCGGTAGCCCGTCGCCATCCGGACGAACTTCGCCGCCGCCCGCGCATGCAAGCCGAGGCGATTGGCAATGACAACCTCGCGAGTGGTCATCAGTCGTCAGAGGCCGGTGGGCCGGAACCTGCCGAGCCAGGCGAACCTGTCGAACCCGTGGAACCTGTGGAACCTGTCGAACCCGAAGAACCTGTCGAACCCGAAGAACCTGAAGAACCTGAAGAACCTGTTAGTAAATCCGACGCTACCCAGATGGCGTTTCGGCCGTGTTCGCGGAGCGACCGCGCGACTTCGGTGAGGCGCGCGCTGCCCTGGAGGCTGGCGGCCTTGATCAGCATCGGCAGGTTCACACCGGTGACGATCTCGACCGCGTCTTCGGCGAGAAAAGTAATACCGAGATTCGACGGGGTTCCGCCAAACATGTCGGTGGCGATCAGCACTCCCGAGGGTCCCTTCACGCGCTCGATTGCGGCAGCAATCTCGTTGCGCGCGTCCTGTACGTCCTCGTGCCAGCCAATCGACACCGCGGCAAACTGCGGCAGGTCTCCGACGATCGTCTCTGCCGCGTTGACCAGCTCGGTGGCCAGCTGCCCGTGAGTCACGACGACAACGCCAATCATACGTCCCTCGTCAGGTCGCGATGCCGCACCCGCGTCGCGACGCCCTTGATGCCGGCCAGCTCGCGCTTCAATGCGCCAGCGACATACACCGATCGATGACGTCCGCCCGTGCAGCCGACCGCGACGGTGAGATAACTCTTTCCTTCCGACACGTAATGCGGCACCACGTAGCGGAGGAACGACGCGATCCGCTTCACACACGCCCGCGTTTCGGGCTGGCGCCGCATGAATGCGGCGACCTGCAGGTCGTTGCCGGTCTTGGGCCGCAGGGCCGGTACCCAGTGCGGGTTTTTGAGAAACCGCACGTCGAACATCAGGTCGGCTTCGGCGGGCGGGCCGAAGTGGAATCCAAAGCTCAGGAACGTCAGCACGAGCGTCGAGGCGCGCTTGCGCCCGCTGACGCGGTCGAGCAGCTGCTGGCGCAGCTCGTGGACATTCAACTTCGAGGTATCGATCACCTCGTCGGCCAAGGCCCTGATCGGCTTCAGTGACGTGCGCTCTTCGACCAGGCCCTCTGTCACCGGGCGGTCGGGCGCCAGCGGGTGCGGCCGGCGCGTCTCGTTGAACCGGCGCACCAGCTCGGTGGGAGTGGCCTCGAGAAAGATCAGCGTGGGCGACACATGGACCGACGCTTTCAGCTTGCGGTAGACCGGCGGGAAGTCCCGGACGAATCGCGGTTCGCGGATGTCCATGACCACGGCCACCCGCTCGTGCTCGGTGCCGCGGCGCTGGCTGAGCTCGGCCATCACCGGCAGGAGCGACACCGGCAGGTTGTCGACGCAGTAGTAGCCGAGGTCCTCGAGCGCGCGGATGGCCTGTGATTTGCCGGATCCGGAGAGTCCCGTCAGCACGATGAATCGGCTTTCAGTTCGTCGGTTTTTCGAGTCCCTCACGACGCGCCCTCTGGGTCGTCGTCTTCGCTCACCGTCGGCCGCTCGGGCCGCGTCAGGCTCGCTTGCAGCAGGCTGGCGTCGAGCCTGGCAGCGAGACTGCGGGCGGCGTTGATGCCCTGCATCCGCAGCAACTGATTGCGGGCGGCGACTTCGACGAGGATCGCGACATTGCGTCCGGGGCCAACCGGCATCTTGATGAGCGGCACGCGGACGTTCAGCAGATCGTAGAAGGCTTCGTCCAATCCCAGCCGCTCGTATTCGCGGGTCGTGTCCCATCGATCGAGCTGCACGACGAGCTCGACGCGCTTGGACGTCCGGGTCGACGCGATGCCGAACAGATCGCGGATGTTGATCAATCCCAGGCCGCGGACTTCCATGTGATGGCGCGTCAGCTCAGGGCAGACGCCGATGACGATCGACGCCGCCCGGCGGCGGATCTCCACCGTATCGTCGGCCACCAGCCGATGGCCGCGCACGACCAGATCGAGCGCGCATTCGCTCTTGCCGATGCCGCTCTCCCCCACGATCAGCACCCCGAGTCCGAGGATGTCGAGCAAGACCCCGTGAATCACCTCACGAATTGCCAGCAGGTCCTCGAGAATCGCGGTCAGCTTGCCGATCGCGGTGGCGGTGCCGACCGGTGTCCGCAGCACCGGGACCCCGGCGCGCTCGCCTTCGATCACGACCTCGGGCGGCACATCGGTGCCGCCGGTAATCAGCAGGCACGGCACTTCGGCGGCAAACGAACGCGCCAGCGCGTCGCGCCGCTGGTCGGGGGCCAGACCTTCCAGAAAGCGAACCTCGCTGGCGCCATAGAGCAGGATGCGGCCGGCTTGGAGATACTCGTGGAAACCGGCGAGGGCAAGCCCGGTCTTCTGAATGTAGGGACTGGTAATGCGCCGGCCGAGACCGCTGCCACCGGCCAGTAGATCCAACGCAAGGCCTGCCGATTCCGGTCGCGTGTCGAGCAGACCGCGTACCGTGACCGCCGGAGTGATGGACATGGCGTCGGCTGAGGGCGGTGTTAGAAGAGCACCTTCCGTTGATTCGAGGTCGGGATTTTCAACTCCTCGCGGTACTTCGCGATGGTCCGCCGGGCCAGAATCAGTCCCTCGCGCTGGAGGATGCTGACGATCTTGGAGTCGCTGAGCGGCTTCCGTGGATCTTCGCCTTCGATGATCTTGCGGATGCGGTTCTTGATGGTGACCGACGAGACGGCTTCTCCATACGAGCTGCTGATGCCGCTATGGAAGAAGTACTTCATCTCGAACACGCCTTGCGGCGTGTGCATGTACTTGTTGGTGACGACGCGGCTGACGGTCGACTCGTGCATGCCGATGTCGTTGGCGACATCGCGCAGGACCAGCGGCCGCAGGTGTTCGATGCCGTGATCGAGGAAGTCGCGCTGGAAATTGATGATGCTGGTGGCGACCTTGTGGATGGTCTTCTGCCGCTGCTCCACCGACTTGATCAGCCAGAGCGCGGATCGAAACTTGTCCTTCACGTAGGCGCGTGTCTCGGCGCTGTTCTCGGAGCTCGCGCTTTTGTCGAGCAGCCGACGGTACGTCGGGCTAATTCTGAGCTGCGGCAGTCCGTCCTCGTTCAAGACCGCAACGTATTGGTCCTCGACCTTGATGATGTAGACGTCGGGGATGACGTACTGCGACGGCTGAGGATTGAAGCGGCTGCCGGGCTTCGGATCGAGATGCTGAATGATCTCGACGTGGTGCTTCACATCCTCGATGCTCAGTCCCAGTTTCTTGGCGAGCTCTGGCATCTGATGGTTGTGCAGCAGGCGGAGATGCTCGGCGACGATCGTTTCCGCCGGAGTGCCGTCGAGATGCAGATGCCGGAGCTGCAGCATCAGGCACTCCTGCAGGTCCCTGGCGGCGACGCCGATCGGATCGAACGACTGCACCAACCGGAGCGCTTTTTCGACGTCCTCGATCGGCCACGGCCCCATGGCCGCGATCTCATCCACCGACGCCACGAGGTAGCCGTCGTCATCGAGATTGCCGATGATCGCCTCACCGACTTCGCGAATCGCGTCGACGTCGGTCTGCTGCAAGGAGAGCTGCCACTCGAGATGGTCGGTGAGCGACGAGCTGGTGGAGAGCGTGTTCTCGATCGGCGGGAGCTCGCGGACTTCCTGCTGCATCCGCGGCCGATACCCATCGTCCAGGTACTCGCCGAAGAAGTAATCGTAGTCGGCGTCCTCCCACGTGTCGGTCTTATCGGCGGCCGTCTTGTCCTCGACCTTCTCCTCGACGGGCGTTTCCGTGGCCTGCAACTCCTCGGTCGGGACCTCCTCGAGTAGGGGATTTTCGACCACCTCCTGGGTGAGCAGATCCGCCAGCTCGAGCGTCGACATCGGCAGCAGCTTGATGGCCTGCTGGAGTGCGGGCGTCAGAATCAGTTTCTGCGCCAGCTTTGTCTGAAGCTTCTGCTGTATGGCCATGACCGGCTACCCCATCTTAGTCCAGCCGGAAATCGGCTCCGAGATAAATTCGCCTCACCTCCTCGTCGGCCGCCAGCGCCGACGGTGTGCCGCTGCGGAAGATGGTACCGTCAGTGACGATGTACGCGCGGTCGGTGATCTTCAGGGTCGACAGTACGTTGTGATCTGTGATCAGTACGCCAATTCCGCGCTCTTTGAGGTGAAAGATAATCTTCTGAATTTCTGTGACGGCGATCGGATCGATGCCGGCGAACGGCTCGTCGAGCAACATGAACCGCGGCGACATCACCAACGCCCGGGTAATCTCTGCGCGGCGGCGTTCGCCACCGGACAACGTGTAAGCAGGCGATGAGGCGAGCGGCGTCAGGTTCAACTCGGCCAGCAGCTCCTCGAGCCGAGACCGTCTCGTCGCCGCATCGAGCCCGAGCGTTTCGAGAATCGCCAGGATGTTTTGCGCGACGGTGAGACCGCGAAAAATCGACGGCTCCTGGGGAAGGTAGCCGATGCCCTTCCGCGCGCGCACGTACATCGGATCGTCGGTGACGTCAGCGTCGTCCAGCGTGACGCGGCCCGAGTCGGGCGACGTGAGTCCGACCGTCATGTAGAACGTCGTCGTCTTCCCGGCGCCATTGGGCCCGAGGAGGCCGACGATTTCGCCTGAATGGACTTCGAGGCTCACACCTCGAACCACCGTGCGGCCGCTGTACGACTTGGTCAGTTCGTGCGTGCGCAGCGTCGGCATCTAGGGGGATTGGTTGGCACAAGCAAAACTGTATGTGAGTTTTTGTCTCGTGGCTTCCGGCTTGTGACTTGGGGCTTGGGGCTTGGGGCTTGTCAATTGGGAGAGCCCGGGCATTTGCCGCCCTTGGTCTGCGTGCGATTCTCCTCGTTGCCGTCGACGATGACGCGGTCGGACGATTTGAAGAAGGTGAGCGTCTTGCCAGTGCTCTCGCGACATTCTTCGACGAGTTTCACAGGGGCTCCGGTGATGATGTACTTCTCTTCGGCCGGTTGGTAGACGAGCTGGAGGCCTGAGGCGACCCGCTTGTCAACCGTCGCGCTGACTTTTCCCTTCGCCTCGAGCCGATCGAGGGTGTTTTCTTCCCTCGCCAGAAACAGCGTGATCGTATCGGCGTGCACGTTGCCCTGCTCGCCGTTCAGCTGCGCGGCAGTCTCGTAGTGGGCGCGACGATCCTGGTCGCCATAAACGAACGACCCTGCTCTGGCAATGGTGGGTGGCTGGGCGGCGTCGGCCTGGGATGACGCGCGTCCAATCATCAGCGTGGTCAGCACCGTGCCGTTCGCGGTCAGATCGCCCTTCGTCTCATCGAGCGTCAGCGTCTCGGACTGAATCACGGTGTCGCCTTGCCAGAGACGTGTCTTGCCTTTGTAGACCCCGACGCGGGCTGCTTCTTCGTACGTCAGGCTGTCCGACATGACGTTGACCGGCTCTTGCTCTTTCAACAGACCGGGCCTCCGCGCTGCGGCTTCGCCACCGGTCGGCTTGGCCGTGGCTTGCATCACGGTCCGCACGCCGCCGGTGGCCACCATCTTGCGTGGTGTGAGCGTGATGTCGATCCGATCGGCGTCGATCGCCACCTTGTCGTCGGCGACGTGTGGCGGATTGCCGCCGTCGCGGCCGGTGAGCGCGAGTTGGCCCTGCTCGATTGCATACAGAGCCTCGTTGCTCGCGGCCTTCATCGGCCCTTCTTCGAACTGGAACTTACCTGTGAACTTGGCCTCTCGCAGAGTGTCAGTGCCGGGGTTGAGCTGGGCGTCGAGCGATCCGGCTCGGGCCGTGCGTGCCGGATGCTCTGGCGTCGCGGCTTCCTCGAAGACCGTGCCTTCCTGAAAATTCATGGCCGTCAACCCCTGGCCGGGGGCGCCAGTGGCGGTCAGCGCCGTCGACCGAATGGTTCTTGGCGGCACCGCTCCAATCGCCGGCAGAGTGACCTCGATGTTGTCGCGACCGGACAGCTTGGTGATTGCGCCATCGGGCGCGAGTTGGATGTCGCTGAACTCGGCTCGCAATTGCTGGCCACGCGATCCGTCTTTGGCGGCCAGCTGAATCTCGGACGTGCCCGCCAGGACCGCCTGCTGCAGGGTCCGGCCATCGTCGGCATAGGTGAGCGTGATGTCGCGGGCCGACATCAGCCGGAGCGATCCGACCCCTGTGCCGCCCTCGACTCGTGAATGGCCGCGGAGCTCGATCGACTTCGGCTCGTCCTGCTCTGCAAGAAGATGGACGGTCGCATCGTCGGCATCGACCACCTGGCCCTCGCGCACGAGATGGACGGATCGTTCGAACCGCATGTAGCGATCCTTGCGCGCGAAGCCGGCCGCTCCGGCCGTCACGTCCATCGCCCCCTGAGCCCCCTCGGCGTTGAGGTGGATCACGGCCTGGTCGAGCAGCCAGATCGTGTCGTGCGGCTCGTCGTAGGTGAAGCCAACGCCGGTGCCGGTCATGCGACGCTGTGAGAATTGCACGGGTCCGGGAGCGCGCACGATCCCTTCGGCGTCGATGTAGCTGGCCTGCTGACTCGTGACTACCAGCCCGTCGTCGGTTTCGAGCCGCACATCGCCCGAGGCGTCGAACGTGGATTGGTCGGTGCCGATTTGCGCTTCCTTGGCCGTGATCACGTAGTTGCGTCCGCCACGATTGTCGACCTTGGCCTTGATGCCGAGTAATTTCGTTTTACCGTCCTTGTAGGTGACCTGGCTGTCGAACTCGAGGCGAAGGTTTTGCCGGGTACCCTTCAGCTGAATGGCGTCACCGCCGCGAGTCTCGACCGTCGCTTTGGGATCGATACGCTCGATTGGCGGATTGGCCACGCGAATGTCGCGGCCGCGCTTGGTGTAGACGACCACACCGATGACGGCGACCGCAAACAGCGCGAGGCCGAATCGAGTGCGCCGTTGCCAAGGTGTCACAACACAGATTGTACCCGCCAGGACCTCCACCAGGGCCACAGATGCCGCAGATCATACGGACTCGGATACCAGGGCCGCAGATGACACAGATGACGCAGATCAAATACAGGGCTACCTGTGCCACGGATTCGGCCCATGGGTGTCGTTGCAGAATCTGCGCCCGCTCACCACCTCATTTGTTTCAAATTCTGCCGGTCCATTCTGATGCGACTGGCGGTCCGCGCAGGAACTCACGCTTTTCAGCCCTTTACCGAACGCCTCAACTGAAAAGCGAGATGGCCGTTGAGTTGCCTGTCGAGGAAACATGCAGATCGACTCCTCGCCGCGCGACAACCGCACCTTTGCCATCATCGGTGCAGCGATGGAAGTCCATCGCGTCCTCGGGTCTGGTTTCCTGGAAGTCTTCTATCGCGACGCTCTAGCGATTGAGTTCGCTCTTCGCGACATTCCGTTCGAAACCGAAGTGCCGTGCAATGTCGTCTACAAGGGACATCGACTGCGAGGGCACTATCGAATGGACTTTGTGTGTTGCGGGGACGTGGTTGTCGAGGTCAAAGCTCGATTACCGACGATTCATTCTTACAAAACCAAGATGACGCGTGAGTCTCCGTCTTTACATTTGATCTGTGTAATCTGTGTCATCTGCGGCCCTGGTAGTGGATCTGTGCCATCTGCGGCTCTGATGATTGATCTGTGTCATCTGCGGCCCTGGTGTCTTCCCATCTGTGTTATCTGAAATCCTCCAATCTGAGTTCGATGTATTTCTCCCCTTGGAACTCGTTCTCCTCCACCGTATAGGCGATTTCCACTCCGGCTTTCTGCGCAGTGAGCCGTTCTTCTCGCTCTGCTGCGTTCCAGTGAATCGCCCTCAGGATGCGGCCGTTCTGACGAACGCTCATCTTCAAGTGCCGTTCCTTGAGCTTGCGTGGCCCGTCCACGATCTCGACCGGGCCGGTGTAGAACTTCGGTCTTGGATTGCCGGGTCCAAACGGGGCGAGCGTCGCAAACTCGGCAACCACTCGGTCGGTGATCGCGGCAAACGCCAGGGGTCCGTCGAGCCACAACCGCGGGCGCAAGTCGTCGGGCGTCAGGATCGCCTCCGCGTGCTCGTTGATCGCTTGCCGGAAGTCGCGGATGCGCGCCGACTCGATCTGCAGGCCGGCGGCCTGCTTGTGTCCGCCGAAGCGCCCGAGCATGCCGGCGCACGATTCAAGGGCGCCGAGCATGTTGAAGCCGGGAATACTGCGACACGAACCGTGCGTAATGTCCCCGTCCATCGACAGCACGATCGCCGGCCGGTAGAACGCATCGACCAGCTTCGACGCGACAATGCCGATGACACCGCGGTGCCATCCTTCGCCGGCCACCACTAGAACGGCTCGCGATCCGACTTCGGGATCGGTCTCGACGATCTTCCTGGCCTTGGCGAGGATGTCCTGATCCTCCTGACGCCGCCGAGTGTTTTCCGATTCGAGCTGCTCGGCCAGGGCCCGCGCCTCGCCGGCCATCGCCTCGTCGGACGCCAGCAGCAGGCGCGTCGCAATGTCGGGCGTGCTCATGCGGCCGGCCGCGTTGATGCGCGGTGCCACCATGAAGCCGATGTGGTAGCTGTCGATGGTCTTCCCCGTCAGTCCGGACGCGTCGAGCAGGGCTCGCAGACCAACCTTGTGAGGTCCGCGGGTCAGCATCTGGAGTCCCAGCTTGGCGATGATGCGATTCTCGCCGACCAGCGGCACCACGTCGGCGAGGGTCCCGATGGCGGCAATCTTCACGAAGCCCGGCAACCATTGCAGCCGGTCGGTCTTCGCGCAGAGCGCCTGGACGAGCTTGAGCGCGACGCCGACGCCGGCCAGGTTCTTGTCGGGATACGTGCAGTCGTGCCGCCGCGGGTTCACGATTGCCAGGGCGCACGGCAACTCGCTGTCCGGCTCGTGGTGATCGGTGACGATCAAATCGACGCCGAGCTCCCGAGCGCGCCTGGCCGCCTCGGCGCCGCGAATACCGCAATCCACCGAGACGATCAGCTGAACGCCCTCGGCGTGCAGTCGATCGATGGTGTTGGCCTGGAGGCCATAACCGTCGGTCAGCCGTTCCGGAATGAAATGGCCGACGTTGGCGCCCAGCAACTCGAGCGCCCGCCGAAGGATGACGGTAGAGGTAATGCCGTCGACGTCGTAATCGCCGTGGATGGCGATTCTCTCGCGGCCGGCGATCGCGGACAGCAACCGCCTGACTGCCCGCTCCATATCCGCCAGGAGGAACGGGTCCAGCAACTGATCGAGCTTCGGGCTGAGAAACCGCATCGCCGCATCCGGGTCGGACAGCCCCCGAATGGCGAGGAGCCGGGCGGTAATCGGCGACAGTCCCAGGTCGCGCGTCAGCTGCTCGACGTGTGCGTTCTCGAAGGGTCGATCATTCCAGAGAGGCTGGATCACTGTGCGTCATCGACGATGCCTATTTCGCCCATCTTGCGGAATTTCTGATAGCGGGCATCCAGCCTCGGCTGACTCTCCATCGCCGAAATCTCTTTCAGCGCGCGATGCAACGCCACATCCAGCAGCGCCGCCGCCTGGTTCGGGTTGGTGTGAGCCCCGCCCACTGGCTCGCTGACGATTTCGTCGATTACGCCGAGGCGCAGGAGGTCGGCCGCCGTGATCTTCAGTGCCTGTGCGGCGTCCACCTTGCGACTGGCATCGCGCCAGAGAATCGCGGCGCACCCTTCGGGTGGAATCACGCTGTAAATCGCGAACTCGTGCATGAGGATGCGATCGCCGACGGCAATGCCCAGCGCTCCCCCGCTGCCACCCTCGCCATGAACGATCACGATGATCGGCACGTCGAGCATGGCCATCTCGCGCAAGTTGAGCGCGATGGCCTCGGCCACGCCGCGCTCTTCCGATTCAATCCCCGGATAGGCCGCCGGCGTGTCGACGAAACAGATGATCGGGCGGTGGAACTTGTGCGCGAGCTGCATCGCGCGCAGCGCTTTGCGGTAGCCATCGGGCCGCGCGTAGCCGAAGTTGCGGAAGATTTTCTGCTTGGTGTCGCTGCCCTTTTGGTGCCCGACCACCATCACTGGTTCCCCCTTGTACAGGGCCGTCCCAGCAACGATGGCGTGATCGTCGGCGAAGCGCCGATCGCCATGAATCTCGACGAAGTCGGTGAAGAGCCGCTCGACGTAGTCGAGCGTGGCCGGCCGGGCCGGGTGCCTGGCCACCTGCACGCACTGCCACGGCGTGAGGTTCTTGTAGAGCTCGCCGCGAATCGAATCGACCCGTCGCGCCAGGCGAGCGATCTCGCGGTCGCGATCCTCGCTGACCGGAAGCATCGAGAGCGCCTCGATTTCTTTCAGCAGGATTCCAATCGGCTCTTCGAATTCGAGTAGATCCGGCATTCTCCCTTTGTGCCTTCTGCGTGCTGCCTGGTGTCCGCCAACGCGGCCGAAGGCCGCTACTGCGAGACCTCGCCGAAGCTCGCGACAATCCCTGCGAGCGAAGGCGGGCTTTCTTTACGAGTGCACGGTCACTGACCCCGGCCCGCACACCCGTTCGACGTCGGCGACAAACTGCTCCGACGTCTTCACGCGAATGGCAGAGGCCACATCGGCGCGCACGAGCACGTGCCGAGAGCCTCCGTTCATCTCAACCTCGACCGCTACCGGTCGATCGCCGCGATGACGCGCCAGGATGTCCCAAAGCGCTTCAATGGTCTCACGCGGGCAGGTCCCCAACAACCGGATCCGGACGCCTCGCGAGAGCCGTTCCTTGATTGCCGTGATCGGGAGCAGATCGGCTGCCTGCAAGCGGGACGATTCCTCGTCGCGCTCGAAGCGGCCGCGGACGAGTAGGAGCGAGCCGTTCTCGATGAGGGAACGGTGCCGCGCGAACGCGTCGGGGAACACGACCACTTCGACGGCGCCCTGGTGATCCTCGAGCGTGAACACGCACATCGGATCACCCTTGCGCGTCTTCAGACTGCGGAGACCCGACGCGATCCCGCCGACGTAGACGTCCTCGAGAATCAGCCGGCCTGGCGAGCCGTCAGTAGAGGGCGGAAGATCGCCGACCGTGAGGTCGCCGACGGTCTTGGCGCCAAAGGCGCGCAGATCGCCGGCGTACCGGTCGATGGGATGGCCGCTCAAGTACAAGCCCAGCGCGTCCTTTTCGTGGGCGAGCAGCTCCATCTCCGACCACGGCGGCGAATCCGGCAACCGGATGACCGTCAGTCCTTCGTCGCCGCCGCCAAAGAGATCACTCTGACCGAGCTCGCGGTCGCGCTGGGTCCGTCCGCCATGCTCGATGGCGCTGTCGATCATGCCGAAGAGCTTGGCCCGCCCGGCCGGCAATGCCACCCCAGACGGAATCAGGCGATCGCAGGCGCCCGACTTCACCAGCGCCTCGAACACCTTCTTGTTGGCGACGCGGAGGTCGAGCTCTTCGCACAACTGGTGGAGCGACGAGATGCGGCCGCTTCGCTCGCGGACGTCGATGATGGCGCGAATCGCGCCTTCGCCCAGCCCCTTGATGGCCGTGAGGCCGAAGCGAACGCCCTCTGGAACGACCGAGAAGTGCAGCTGGCTTTCGTTGATGTCCGGAGGGAGAACGGCGATGCCTCGCTCCCGGCACTCGGTAATGTAGACGGCCAGCTTGTCGGTATTGGCCGCTTCGATCGTCAGCAGCGCCGCGGCAAAGTGCCTGGGAAAGTTCGCCTTCAGATAGGCCGTCTGGTAGGCCAGGAACGCGTAGGCCGTCGAGTGCGACTTGTTGAAGCCGTACCCGGCGAAGTACTCCATCAGCTCGAAAATCTTCGCGGCCTTCTTTTCGTTGAAGCCGTTGGCCTGCGCGCCCGCCATGAAGGTCTCGCGCTGCTTGGCCATGACCTTGGGATTCTTCTTTCCCATGGCCTTGCGCAGCACGTCGGACTGCCCCATCGTGAAGCCCGCCACGACCGACGCCATCCGCATCACCTGCTCCTGATACGTGATGACGCCGTAGGTGTCAGCGAGAATCGGCTCGAGCTCGGCCAGCTCGTACTTCACGGGACTCCGCCCGGCCTTCCGGGCAATGTAGTCGTCGACCATCCCGCCCTTCAGCGGTCCAGGGCGGTAGAGCGCATTCATCGCGATCAAGTCTTCGAGTCGCTGCGGCTTGGCGCGGCGAAGAATCTCGCGCATGCCGGAGCTTTCGAACTGGAAGATGCCGTAGGTCTGCCCGTCGGCAAACAGCTGATACGTCTTCGCATCGTCCAGCGGGACGTTGTCGATGTCGAGGTCGAGGTGTTCCGTCCGCTTGATTTCGGCGAGGGCGTCCTGGATGAGCGTGAGGGTGCTCAAACCCAGGAAGTCCATCTTGAGCAGGCCGACCCGCTCGACTTCCTTCATCGCCCACTGGGTCGTGATTTCGTCGCGGTTGCTCTTGAAGAGCGGCGCGTAGTCGGTGACGGGGCCTGGCGCAATCACCACTCCGGCGGCGTGAACCCCCGCATTGCGAGAGACGCCTTCAAGCCGCTTCCCCATCTCGAGGACATCACGAACTCGCGGGTCGTTCCGGTACATCTCTTTCAGCACCGGGTTCTCGTTGATGGCGCGGTCCAGCGTCATGTCGAGCGCCGGCGGAATCTGCTTGGCGATGCGATCCACGTCCGCGTACGGCATGTCCATCACGCGGCCGACATCCCGTACAACGGCCTTGGCCTTCATCGTGCCGAAGGTGATGATCTGTGACACGTTTTCCCGGCCGTAGCGGCGCGTCACGTAATCGATCACTTCACCGCGCCGCCGCTCGCAGAAGTCGACATCGATGTCGGGCAGCGAGACGCGCTCCGGGTTGAGGAAGCGCTCGAAAATCAAGTCGTAGTGGATGGGGTCGACGTCGGTGATGCGCAGCGCCCAGGCGACGAGGCTTCCCGCCGCCGATCCGCGCCCAGGGCCCACGGGAATGCCGTTTTCCCGCGCATAGCGGATGAAGTCCCAGACGATCAAGAAGTAGCCTGGGTACTCCATCTTCTTGATCATCGCGATCTCGTACGCGAGCCGCTCGTCGTATTCCGCAATGGTGTGCCGCAACTGCGCGGCTGCTTCGAGCGCGCGCAGGCGCTCGAGCCGCTGTGCGTAGCCAAGCCGCACGACGTGCTCGAAGTAGTCGTCGAGCGTGTAGCCCTCCGGCACCGCGAAGGTCGGCAGGTGGTTCTGACCTTGTGGAATCGTGACGTTGCACCGTTCGGCGATCCGCACGGTGTTGTTCAGCGCCTCCGGGTAGTCGCCGAAGACCTCGGCCATCTGCGCCGCGGATTTCAGGAAGAACTGATCGCCGTGGTACTTGAGCCGGTTCTCGTCGTTGACCGACTTGCCCGTGCCGATGCACAGCAGGATGTCGTGCGGCTTGTGATCGCCGTGCCGCAGATAGTGGACGTCGTTGGTGCAGACGAGCGGCAGGTTCAGGTCGCGCGCGATCGGGAGCAGGCCCGTGTTCACGACGCGCTGCTCGTCAATGCCCTGAAACTGCATCTCGAGGAAGAAGTTGCCGTCGCCCAGGATGTCGCGATAGGTGGCCGCGGCGGCCATCGCCCTCTTGGTCTGCTCGGTGCGGATTTCACAGGCGACCTCGCCCTTCAAGCAACTGCTGAGGCCGATCAGGCCCGCCGAGTTCTGCGCCAGCAGGGTCTTGTCGATTCGCGGCTTGTAATAGAAGCCCTCGGTATAGCCCGCCGACACCAGGCGAATGAGGTTCTTGAAGCCGGTCTCGTTCTCGGCCAGCAACACCAGATGGTTGGCGGTCTCCCCCGGCGTGCCGCTGCGGTCCCGGCGGTCTCCCGGCGCGACGTAGACTTCGCAGCCGAGAATCGGATTGATGCCGCGCTTGCGGGCCGCATCGTGAAAGACGACCGACGAGAACATGTTGCCGTGCTCGGTGACCGCCAGCGACTTCATGTCGAGCTGCGCGGCCTGATCCAGCAGCTCCTCGATGCGGCACGCGCCGTCGAGCAGCGAGAATTCAGTGTGCAGGTGGAGATGGACGAACTCGCTCATTGAGCCGCTCGCTACGCTCGCGGTCGGCCGCGCCATGCCCGGTCGGCGGCGCGTCGCGCCGTAGGCCTCACTCCATTCGGCAGGGTCATTCCCATTCGATCGTCGATGGGGGTTTGGAGCTGATGTCGTAAACGACCCGATTGATCCCTTTGATTTGGTTGACGATGCGGGACGAGATCGTGGCGAGAAGCTCGTGCGGCAGCCGCGCCCAGTCGGCCGTCATCCCGTCGCGGCTCTCGACCGCGCGAATCGCCACCGTGAACTCGTAGGTGCGCGCGTCGCCCATGACGCCCACGCTCTGCACCGGGAGGAGCACCGCGAAGCTCTGCCAGAGGCGTTCGTACCAGCCGGCGCGCTTGACCTCTTCGGCCACGATCGCGTCGGCCTGCTGCAGCAGCGCGATGCGCTCGCGAGTCACCGCGCCGAGAATGCGGACCGCGAGGCCGGGCCCCGGGAACGGCTGGCGCACCAGGAATTCGCGATCGATGCCCAGGTCGCGGCCGACGGCCCGCACTTCGTCCTTGAACAGCTCGCGAAGCGGCTCGACCAGCGCAAACCGCATCCGCTCGGGTAAGCCGCCGACGTTGTGATGACTCTTGATCGTGGCGGACGGACCGCGCACCGACACTGATTCGATCACATCCGGATACAGCGTGCCCTGCGCCAGGAACTCGAACTCGCCGAGCGACCGGGCCTTCTCCTCGAAGATGTCGATGAACGTCGAGCCGATGATCTTGCGCTTCTGCTCAGGATCGCTGACGCCTTCGAGCCGGCTGAGAAACAGCTCCGAGGCATTGACGAAGTGGACCGGCAAGCGCAGCTTTTCGTAGCGCGCCAGGACCTGTGCGGCTTCGTTGAGGCGCAAGACTCCGTTGTCGACGAAGATGCACTGCAGGCGATCGCCGATGGCCCGGTGGATCAGCGTGGCGGCGACGGTCGAATCCACTCCGCCCGACAGCCCACAGACGACGCGGCCGTCACCGACCTGCGCCTCGATCCGCGTCGTGGCCTCGTCGATGAACGACGTGGTGGTCCAATCACCGGTGCAGCCGCACACGTTCATCGCGAAGTTCTTCAGAATGTCGCTGCCGCGATCGGTGTGCGCTACTTCGGGATGAAACAGCAGCGCATAGAGGCCGCGATCGGGCGCCTCCATTGCGGAAATCGGCGCATTGGCGCTCGTGGCGGTGACGCGAAACCCAGGCGGCTGGGCGGCGACGAAATCGCCGTGGCTCGCCCAGGCGCGGAACTGATCCGGCATCCCGTCGAGCACGCGGGTCGCGCCATTGCCGGTCCGCTGAATCATCGCGTGGCCGAACTCGCGGCTGGGCGCGCTCGCCACTCGGCCGCCGAGCATCGCGGTCATCAGCTGCATGCCGTAGCAGATGCCGAGCACTGGTACCCCGAGATCCATGACCCGCGGGTCGCAGTGCGGCGCGCCCGCTTCATCGACGCTGCTCGGCCCGCCGGACAGGATGATGCCCGACGGCCGCTTGGCCTGGATTGCGTCCACCGTCGTGCTGAACGGCACGATCTCCGAGTAGACCGACATCTCGCGCAGGCGACGGGCAATGAGTTGTGTGAATTGCGATCCGAAATCGAGGACGAGAAGCGTATGGTGAGCCACGTGTGCTGGGGCCAGCCGCCGCATCGTGCGAAGGGCGCGTTGACTGGACGCTATTATAGCTGTGATGGTGTTCGTCGTGGTCGCGCTCG
Source organism: uncultured Acidobacteriota bacterium (assembly GCA_963773045.1). GTDB lineage: Bacteria > Acidobacteriota > Vicinamibacteria > Vicinamibacterales > UBA2999 > 12-FULL-67-14b. The sequence continues at coordinate 45,352 of CAVYZT010000010.1, forward strand.
TCGCCGTGGCAGAAGCTGCGATCTCGTTCGCAATGCTTGACACGCGATGGAGCGTGGCCTTTCCCACGCCTCCAGCAGCGAGTGCCGCGTTCGACGCGACCACCGCGTATGTGCCGCTGCGTGGCGGCGAGCTGGTGGCAGTGGACCTCGATCACGGCCTCGTGCGTTGGCGCACGAGCCTGGCGACAGCCGTCACGCCGGCGACCGGTGAAGGTCTCGTCTTTGCCGCCTCCGCCGAGGCCATCGAGGCGAGAGATGGCGCCACCGGTGAGATCCGCTGGCGCTCGGCGCTGGCCGGCGGCGCAGCGGCACCGCTCTATTGGATACGTGGATGGCTGCTCGCGTCGACACCGGGTGGCGATCTTGTCGCGTTTCGCTCGGCGGATGGCGCCGAGATCTGGCGTCAGCCGATGGGCGCCACGCTGGCGGTTCCTCCGGTTCTCGCGCTCGATCGTCTATGCCTCGCGTTGAGCGATGGGCGGTTCCTGGCGATTGAGCTCGCCTCCGGAACGACCGTCTGGTCTCGCACGGTTCCCGGACGGATTACCGGCGTGCTGTCGTTACCCGAGCAGCTGGTCTTCGGCACGACGGAGAACGCGGTCGAAAGCGCAGACGTGAAAACCGGGCGCGAGCGCTGGCGCTGGCGCGTCGGCGGCGACGTGGTGGGCGCGCCGTCCGCCGATGCCAGGCGGATCTATTTCGTGTCTCGCGACAACATGGTGCGCGCCGTGGATCGGCGGAGCGGCAACCTGCGATGGACAGCCTCGATTCCGTCGCGGCCGGCTGGCGGGCCCTTCATGGTCTCCGACGTCGTGATGATCCCGCTCGTCTCCACGAGCATCCAGGGCTTCGCGCCGGCGGACGGCAAGATCGTCGTCACGATCGATGCGGCGGGAGAAACCGCGTCGCAGCCCTACGTGCGTGTGGGCGCGCGCACAGCTGGTGCCCGCCTGATCACGGTCAGTCGCGACGGCCAGCTGCAGGGGTTTGGGCTACGGTTCGAACCGCCGCCGGCGCCGTTTCACCTCGTCGGCTCGCCCGCGACTACCCTAGCAATTCCGTGTTCATGGATCATCTTCGCCGATCATTCACGGAAGCACGGAATGGCGACGGCCTGAGGTGGGACTACAGTCCAGCCCTACGATGCGGCGTCGATCGCCGCCGCGAGCCGCGCGACGCCCTCTTCGATTTGCGCGTGCGTGATGCCTGAGAACGACAGCCGCGCGAACTGATGGCCCTCGCCGTTCACGAAGAAGGCGCTGCCGATCACGAAGCTCACCTTGTGCTCGAGGGCGCGCTCAAAGAGCGCTCGATCGTCCAGTCCAGGCGGCAACTCGATCCACAGAAAGAATCCGCCGCGAGGAGACGTCCACCTGACCCGTCCAATGAGCCGCTCGCTGAGCGACCGCTCCATCACCCGGCGCTTGGCTTGGTAGTGGGCGCGCAGGTCGGGCGCGATTCGGGCAACCACGCCTCGATCGAGCGCGGCGTGAACGACCCGCTGATCGAAGACGCCCGTGCAGATGTCGGTGGCCTGTTTGGCCAGCTCCACCTTTTGAGCGATCGGCTCTGGCGCCACCAGCCAGGCCACCCGAAACCCCGGGACCAGCGTCTTCGAAATGCTGCCGAGGTAGACGACTCGACCGTCGCGGTCGTCGGCCTTGATCGGCCGCGTCTCCTCTTCTTTCGTCGCATCGTCGAAATAGATGCTGCCGTACGGATCGTCCTCCAGCACCACCAGATCGTGCCGCGCCGCCGCCTCGAGCAGCGCGTGGCGCCGGGCTCGTGACATCAAGAGACCGGCGGGGTTTTGAAAGTTGGGCGTGACGTAGACGAACTTGGCGCGCTTCCCTTCCGACGACAGGCGTGCGATCGCCCGGTCGAGCGCCGCGAGATTCAGGCCCTCGTCGTCCTGTTCGACCCCGACCAGTTCTGCCTGCAGGTTGTGAAACGCGGCGATGGCGCCGCTGTAGGTCGGCAGTTCGACGAGGACCACGTCGCCCGGATCGATGAGCACGCGCCCTGCGAGATCGAGCCCTTGCTGCGACCCGGTGGTGACGATCATCTCTTCGATGCGAGCCTCGATGCCCCGTCGTTTCAACGTCTCGCCGCGCAGCTGCTCGAGCAGCGGCCGGTAGCCGCGCGTCGCGCCGTACTGAAGCGTGCCGCCGTCATGACGCGCGAGGAGATCGTTGGTGATCGCGCGCAAGTCTTCCCACGGAAAGACCTCGGGCGCCGGATAGCCGGCGGCAAACGAAATCAGTCCTGGAACTGCGGCGCCGAGAATTCCAGTGCGGCGAATGGCGGACTCTTGAAAACGCTGAGCGGCGTGTGAAAGCGCGGCGGCGGACGTCATGCTCACGGCATCTCCTGCATGCGCGCCGCCTGGGCGTCCAGCGCCGGCGCTTCGACTTCAACGGTTCGAAAGAGGCGAAGGTAGGTCACGAGCCCCGTCAGCCCGACGAACTGAAACACCACGCCGCGCACCAGCCACGCGAGGAGTTGCAACGGCAAAGCGGCCAGGCCGACAAAGGGCACAAAGGCGATCAAGCCGAGCGCGGCGACGGTTAGAATCGAGGCGGCGGTCACGAGCGCCATCAAGGCGAGCACGGCCGCCAGCACCTGACCGAGCTCGATCGTCCGGCGTCGAACGAGACGGCCAACCAGCGACACGCCCTGGTAGACGGCGCAGTCCTCGGCGGCGACCACAATCTGGATCAGCAAGTAGACGAAGTTGGCCAGCGTCACGAGGACGATCAATCCGAGCGACGCGAGGGTCACGGCGAGGGTCGAATCGATTGGAAGCGCATCGGCGGGCGCGAAGAGGACGGCGAGATAGCCACCGGTGAGAATCGCGTAGACGACCGACAAGGCGATCCCCAGCCGGATATAGCGAGGCATCAACCGTCGGACTCCGGTCGAAAAGCGTTCGAGTGAGAACTGATTGGCGGCCCTGAGCGTCGACAGGCGTAGCGGCGCTTGCTCGATCAGCCCGGCGGCGCGCTCACTTTCGAGCAGCACGGTCACGACGCCGGCTTTGACGGCAATGGTGAGCAGCGACCCTCCCATCAGCACGAGCACCAAGGCGACGAGAAAGCCGAAGAGGGCCAGCGGTTGCGCCAGCAGGACGCCGACCATCGTGGGAATAATCTGCGCCGGTTCGAGGCGCAGCAGGTCTTTTGGATCGCCGCCGATGAGCAGGACGACCAGTACGACCCCGCCGACTATCGGCACCGCCAGCAGAGTCTTAAAGAGTGTGTCGGCGACGAACTGTACCAGAACGACTTGCCAGTTGGCGGCGGTGACTAGTGCGCCACGCTTCAGCGCAAGCTTCAACGTGCCAGGACGGCTCTTCAATGGCGAGTGAATCCACTATAGCACCCGCTAGAAATGAGTCTGCGTCCTGTGCGTCATCATTCGACTTGCCAGCACCCCGCCTCTCGCCGAGCCGCAAGCCCGCTCATGACACGTCTGTGGCCCGAACGCATGTCTGTGTAATCGTCGAGCTGATCGGCGTTGGGGCCTAGAATAAATCAGTCGATGGCCGTGCCCGTTGCGGTGGCTCAAACGCTTCGCCGACTGATTGTGACCGGCGTCGCAATCGTCGTGCTGACGTGGGTCGGGGGCTGGGTCCTCGAACGCGCCCGCTTCGGCGCCGACTTGCAGTCGGCTCGTGTGCGGCTCGAAGCCGAGGTGGCCGGCCAGTTCGCGTCACTTGGCGGCCAGCTCGAGCGCGCGGTTCGCGCTGTCGACGTCGATCCGCAGACCCTTCGGCAGGTCGAGCAGTCAGACACTGCGGCCACTCGTGAGCTCTTCGATCGGGTGGCGGCGGGCGCGGCGGCCGCCGGCTTCGGCGACGTCGCGATCACCGTCTATTCTTCCGACAACGTTCCCCTCGCCTGGAATCGCGGCTCGGTCGATGTGCCCGACGTTCGACTGGCGGGCCCGCCGTCGCTCTACCTGGGTCCAAGCGCGCGAGGACTGCAGCTGGTTCGCATCGAGCCGTTGCTCGACTCAGCCGAAGCCATGCGTCACGTGGGTGCGACGGTCGCCACCCTCCCCCTGTCGTCCGGCGAATCGGTGATTGGCGAGCCGGCATTCTTTCTCGACACCAGCATCGTGCCGGTCACCGTTCGCCCCGGATTCGAGGCCGAGTCGGCCTCCGGTCAGGAATCGTTCCTCATCCGGACGCCGGCCGGGGCCCCGTTAGCGGTCGTCGGCGTCTCGTCTGAATCGCTCCTCGAAGCCCGACGGATGTTTCGCGAGCGACGGCTCGCGGCGGTGCTGAGCGTGCTGGCGGTGTTTGGACTTTTGCTGACCGGGCCGCTACTCGCCTGGCGCGGGCAGGCTCGATCGGTGCTGACCGGTACCTGGCTCACCGCCGGCATCGTCATTCTTCTGCTCGCCGCTCGCGCGCTGTGCTGGGTGGCGCTTCGACGCGGCGATCTCGCTGCGCCGCCGCTCACGCCGACCGGGTCGTGGATGCCGGTGCTCGCCCTCATCCTCGCCTCGCCGGTCGACTTCGCGCTCACGAGCTTGCTGTTGGCGGCGCTGGCCGGACTGGCGGTATCCACCTTCTCGCAGTGGCGCATTCGCCGGCGCGGAGAGCCGCGCCTGGTCGTGCTCGATTCGCCGTTCCGTGGCGCCACGTTCCTGTTCGAGCAGCTTGCGGCCGGGTGCGTCCTGGCTCTACTCGTGACCGGCTACCAGTCCTTCGTTCAGGTCCATGTCGCGCAGGTTCCGGTGGACTTCCTCCGTTTCTCGCTCGACCCCATGAACCCGATGCGGCTGTTCGTCGTGATCGGGCTCGTGGCTCTCAATCTCGCGATGGTCAGCCTTTCGATCCTCGTTCTGCGGGTCGCGATGGCCTCCTGGGTGTTTCCTTCCTCTCGAACCGGCTGGTGCCTCCGCGCGGCCGGCGCATGGCTCACGCCGTCAATTCTGGTCTTGCTGTCGGGCGTGTTCGGCAATCGAGCGCCCACGGCGCCGACCCTCATCCTCGCGCTCGTTGCCGTCGGTGCGGCGCTGCTGGCCGGCCGCTTCCACACCAGGATGCGACACAGCTCGCAGGCCGTGCGGCTGTTTGCGGCCTTCGCCATGCTCGTGCTTCCTTCGCTCGTGATGTACCCCTCGCTCGTCAACGCCGCGCTCGAAGCTCGCCGGCAGCTGGTCGAGCTGCGCTATGCGCCGGAAGTGATCAATCAACGACGGGACGTGCGGGTTCGGCTCGTCGAGTCGCTCGGACAAATCGATCGAATCGAGAACCTCGCCGATCTCGTGCGGGCCAGCGATCCTCCCGAGGAGGGCCCGCCGCCCAGCGACACGGCGTTTCTCGTCTGGTCGCAGACCGGACTCTCCACGCAGCGAATGACCTCGAGCGTCGAGCTCTACGACGCGGAAGGGAAGCTGGTCAGCCGTTTCGCCCTCAAGTTGCCGGATAGCCCGCAACCCTGGACTGAGTCGTCGTGCGACTGGGAAGTGTTCGAGGAGGTGTCGCCGTTCTTCTCCGAGGAGCGTCGTCTTCTCCATGCCGGGCGGCAATTGTGCGTCACCAGTCCGGATGGACGGCGCAGCGCCGCAGGGTCGATCGTGGTCGATGTCACGCTCGACTACAGCAACCTGTCCTTCATCTCGGCCCAGAACCCGTACGTCGCGCTGATGCGATCGAGCCGATCGATTCCCGAGCCGCGGCCGCGGACGAACGTGGAATTTGCCGTCTACGGCTGGAGCCGGCGCGTGCTCTACAACTCGACTCAGACCGCGCAGCCGCTGCCCGACGACGTGTTTCGGCGCGTGTATGCGTCGCGTGACCCCTTTCGGGTCACCGTGAATCGTGGGTCGGACGTCGTTGACGCCTACGCCATGAACGATCGCGGCGCCATTTACCTGTTGAGCACCGTTCGGCAAACGGCCGTCGGCCATCTGGTCTCGCTGGCCGAGCTGGTAACGCTCATCTTCGTCACGTTCGTCGTGGCCATGACGCTGGCTCTCTTGGCCAGCTTTGCATCCGTGCGAATTCCCGTCTCAGGACGCGAGCTGCTGCACGAAGTCCGGGCGAGTTTCTATCGCAAGCTGTTTCTCGCCTTCGTCGCTGCTGCGATCGTTCCGGTGCTGGCGCTGGCTCTGGTGTCTCGCGCATACGTGGCGGGGCTGATGTTTGACGACATCGAAAGCGAAGCCACCCGCACCGCCGGTCTCGTGAGCCGCGTCATCGAGGACGTGGGCACGCTGCAAGCCCGCAGCGTGCCGTCACCGGTCGTCGTGGACGACAACATCGTCGTCTGGCTCAGCCGCGTGATCGCCCAGGATGTGAACATCTTCGAAGGCGCGGACCTGCTGGCGTCGAGCGAACGCAATCTGTTTGCGTCGGGCCTGCTGCCGACGCGGACGCCTGGCGATGCCTACCGCGCCATTCTCCTCGAGGGCCGGCCGTCGCACGTCGGTCGTGAGACCGCCGGTGGGCTGGAGTACATCGTCGCGGCCGCGCCCGTGCGCGTGCACGATCACGACGCCATCCTGACGGTTCCCCTCACATCCAGGCAGCAGGAAACCGAAGCGCAGATTCAGGAGCTCGATCGCCGCGTGTTGCTTGCCGCGCTGCTCTTCATCATGCTCGGCGCCGGCATGGGCTATTACATGGCCGAGCGCATCGCCGATCCGGTGAATCGGCTGATGCGTGCCACCAAGAGGATTGCGCGCGGAGACCTGGATGCCCGGGTGCTCGCGACCTCGTCAGACGAGCTGCGGCAACTTGTCGATGCGTTCAACGGCATGGCGGTCGACCTTCAGCGGCAGCGGCACGAGCTCGAGCGGACCAACCGGCTCGCGGCTTGGGCCGACATGGCCCGCCAGGTCGCCCACGACATCAAGAACCCGCTCACGCCGATTCAGCTCAATGCCGAGCACCTCCGGCGTGTGCACAACGATCACGGGAAGCCGCTCGGCCACGTGGTGGACGAAAGCGTCGGACTCATTCTCGGGCAGGTGCGGTTGCTGCGTCAGATTTCGTCGGAGTTCTCCAGCTTCGCCGCCTCTCCCGCACCGAAGCTGGTCGAGGCAAACATGGCCGAGTTGATCGCCGAGGTCGTGGATCCGTACCGCCCGGGCCTTGCCGGCCGCGTGTCGATCTCGGTCGAGGTCGCCAACGACCTGCCCTTGTTGCGCATCGACCGAATGCTGGTTGGGCGAGCCCTGACCAACGTCATCGAGAACGCCTTGCATGCCATGCCAGGAAACGGGTCGCTCACCGTCGTCGTCGATCGCGCCAACGAAGCGGAAGTGCAGATCCGGGTGACCGATACGGGCGTAGGGATGGATGCCGACGCGTTGGCTCGAATCTTCGAGCCTTACTTCTCGACCCGGGCGATCGGAACCGGGTTGGGCCTGACGATCGCCAAGCGAAATGTGGAGGCGAACGGCGGAACCATCGCGGTCGAATCGAAACCTGGAAGCGGGACGACGGTCTCGATTCTTCTCCCCGTCTGATTGCAGTTCGACGAGGGATTCACCCCGAGCGGAGGATTCGCGATCGGTTGTCCACCATGACGAACCGCGGCAGCAGGCGCCCTAGTGGTGGATCAACGACTCGAGTTGATCGAGCAACGGTGATTGCCCCGCGTTGATCTTCCGCCTCGCGACGTCGAGTGAAAACCACGCGGCGCGATCGACCTCGGGAAAATTACGTTGCCGGCCGGATCCACGCGGCCACTCCATCGAAAACGTGCTGCTGCCCAGGTGCGATGGATCAAAGTCGCCGCGGACGGCCCACGCCAGCACCGTTTTGCCGCCTGCCTGCTTCACCGGCTCGAGCGGGAGGAACTCGCCGGCGATCTGCTGACCGGTTTCTTCTTCGAACTCCCTGATCGCCGCGGCGAGCGGCTCTTCGTCGTCGGCGAACTCACCTTTCGGAATCGACCACGCCCCGTCGTCTTTGTTCGCCCAGAACGGGCCGCCTGGATGGACGAGGACGACTTCCAGGGATGCGCGTGAGCCGCGGAACAGAAGCAGTCCCGCGCTCTTCTTCGGCACTGGCCCTACCCTTCGGCGGGCGGCGCTTCGGCGGCCTGATGAGGCCGCACGCGGGAACGCAGCATGCCGATGAACGCCGACAGGAGATAGACGTACGCCATCAGGATGAGCACTTCGTGCGGATAAGTGACGACCAAGGCGAGGAACAGCGCCACGCCGATGAGCACCTGGTAGCCGCGGCGCTCGCCCATGTCGATCGTCTTGAAGCTGCGGAAGCGGATGGTGCTCACCATCAATAGTGCCGGCACCATCATCATCGCCATGCCGAACAGCGCCTGCTGCGGCGTGTGCAGTCCTTGCGGGTAGTAAAAGATCGTCGCTGCCGGAATGGCGGCGGCAGCCGGACTCGGCAGGCCGACGAAGTAGCGCTTGTCCGAGACGGTTTGAATGTTGAATCGGGCAAGCCTGAGCGCGGCGGCGGACAGGAACACGAAGCCGGCCGCCCAGCCCATGCGACCGAGCGGCACCAGTCCCCATTGGAACGCGAGAATCGCGGGCGCCATTCCGAACGAAATCAGATCGGCCAGCGAATCGAGCTGGACGCCGAAGTCGCTCGTCGTGCCGGTCATTCGCGCGATCCGGCCGTCGAGCATGTCGAGCACGATCGCGACGCCGATGAACGGCGCGGCGACGATGAACTCGCCGCGCATCGCGTGGACGACGCAGGCCCAGCCGCAGAACAGATTGGCAATGGTGAACAGGCTCGGCAGCAGCGACACGCCATGTCGCAGACCCCGGCCGGCCCGGGCCCGCGGCACGGGATGGAGGCGAACCGGCTGCCCGGCCGATGCGTCGTTACGATTCCAACGTTGCGATCGGTGTTTCACCGCTCACGACCTTGTCGCCCACTTTCACCGTGATCGTCGATGACAGAGGCAGAAACAAATCGATCCGCGAGCCAAACTTCATCACGCCAAACCGCTGGCCGCGAGTGACCACGTCACCTTCGCGAAGCCGGCAGACGATTCGCCGCGCGAGAATGCCGACAATCTGCCGGCAGACGATCTTCCGTCCACCACGCTCGAACCAGACCTCGGTCCACTCGTTGAGCTGACCCGCCTCGGCCCGATACGCCGGCAAGAATGAACCGGGATGATACTCCACTCTCGTCACTCGACCCTCGACCGGCGTGCGATTGACGTGGACGTCGAGCGGCGAGAGGAAAATGCTGATCTGCCGCCATTCGCCGGGCGGCGCACCTACGCCGGCTCGATCCCCGGCAATCATGACGCGCCCGTCCGCAGGGGAGATGACCAAATCTGCACCAACTGGCGTCGACCGGTCCGGATCCCTGAAGAAAAAGACGAATCCAATCGCCAAAAGGGCGAACGGCAGCGCCCAAACCCGGCCAAACCACCAACCGACTACAAGGGCGAGGACGAGGGCGACGCCGATGAACGGCCAAGCCGCACGATCGATGAGCATCTTCAACGATCATAGCGGGTCCCTGAAGTAGACGTTGCAAAACAGCGGCCGTCGACACGAAGCGGATCACGAACTGTCACACTTGAAACACGATCCACGCGGTGTTAGAGTCCCGCCTCAGAGGGGTGGACTGCATGTCGCGCCGACCCCGGAAGGGAGGCAGAGCACGATGGCTGAGGCACAGGACTTGAAGAACCTGCTCCTCGAGACCAACGAAGAGTTCCGCACGTTGGCCTCCAAGCACCACGAGCTAGACGATCGCCTGCACGAACTCACCGCCAAGCCTTACCTGTCAGACGCAGAACAATTCGAAGAAATCAGCCTCAAGAAACGCAAGCTGCAGATGAAGGACCGGATGGAGTCCATCATGAGGGACTACCGCAACGGTCAATACGCTTCCGTAACCGCGTAGAGATCCGAGACTGAGGGTGCGCCGTCGCCCTCAGCCTCAGTTTCGCTCTTCGCCCTTCGTGCTTCTCCCAGTGACCGCAAGGAAATCAAGCGAGAGTACCAGCGCATCCTCGACCGGCTGCGTGTAGTAGTTCCGCCTGACGCCCGCTTCGTAAAACCCGGCACGGGCATAGAGCCGTCGCGCGGCGAGGTTGTTGCGGCGCACTTCGAGAGTCGCGCTCGAGGCGCCGAGCGTGGCGGCCGCGTCGAGCGAGTCCTGAAGCAGCTTGGTCCCCAATCCGCGGCCGCGGAGCTCGGAGCGAATCGCCAGGTTGTTGATGTGCATCTCCGTGGCGAGTCGCCAGAATGCGCAGAAGCCGGCCACCCGATGCTGCGGCACACGAAGGACGTAGATGAAACAGACGTCAGGGCGCTGCAATTCGCGCTCGTACCACTCCCGAGTCGTGGGGTTGTTGAATGACTGCTCCTCGATCTCGACCACGCCCTCGAGATCGCCCGCTGCGCCGAGCCGTTCGACAACGACATCGGTCATGATCGGCGTCTCCGGTCGCGCTCGATCTCGGCGTCAGGGCGGCGTACGTAGATCGGCGTGAGCAGGTGGGGCTTGCCGGCACGCCCATCCCGCGCGAGGCGAAGGCCAAGGCTCGCGATCGCCGGCGCCAGCGCCGCTGGTGTTTGTGTCCGCCACCGGCCCTTCCCTGCTTCGGCGATCGAGCCCTGGTCACGGGCCGCGGCGTCGCCGATGAACTCCGTCTCGGCCTCACCGATCCGAGTTGTCCAGGAATTGAGAATCGCGAGGGGGCGCGCGGTCACGGCTGGCTCGACAACCATCCACGGCGCCCAGGCTTCGTCACTCATCGGCCGGCCGCCGTCGACGCGATAGAGCGCGGCAAACACGTCACCGCGCTGCGCGTCCATCCAGGGCGCGACGAAGGCGCTGGCCTGTTGCGCGACCAACCTGAAGGTCGGTCGCCACACTGCAGTCCAGGCCAGCGCATCGAGCGCCGACACGCCAACGACGGGTCGGTCGAGCGTCAGCGCCAATCCCTGTGCGGTGGCCAGCCCGATGCGAAGACCGGTGAATGCACCGGGCCCCGCTGCCACAGCGATCAAGTCGATCGCCGCCTTGGCAAGGCCCGCGTCGTCCAGTGCGCGCGCGATCTCGCCCGGCACGCGCTCGCCATGCGTTCGCGACTCGTCGCCGTGCACGAGCGCCAGCAGATCATCATCGCGCACCACTGCCACGCTGCCGCCGCGCGTGGTGGTATCGATAGCCAGAATGACCACTAAGTGCTGACTTTCATAAATACGGTGGCATTCGGCCGACGATGCATCCCCGCTGGCTGCGTTGCTCCTCCCTCAAATATTCTCGATATTCTCGGTCGTCGCGCCTTGCCATCGGGGCGCCTCGCCGCCCTCGGTGCGTCACCGTATTTATGAAAGGCAGCACTAAGCGCCCATTTCACCGATCTGAGTGATCTCGTCATCTGTGTTATCTGCGCCCTGGCCTGATCTGTGTCATCTGCGTTATCTGCGGCCCTGGCCCGATCTGCGTTATCTGTGTCATGTGCGGCCCTGGTTGATCCGCGTCATCTGTGCCATCTGCGGCCCGGCCCATTCTCTCCGTGTCATCTGCGTTAGCATCGTATACTCGTCGACACGTCCCTACGGCTGATCGCCGCTGTGTCCCATTCCACCGCTTCGAATCCGTCTGGAATTCCGTCTGGCGCGCCGCTCACGCCAGCGATGCGCCAATACTTCGACGCCAAGCGTCAGTATCGGCATGCGCTCGTGTTTTTCCGGATGGGCGACTTCTACGAGATGTTCTACGAGGACGCATTGGTGGCGGCGCGCGCGCTCGACCTGACGCTGACTTCCCGGTCGAAGGACGCCAACGGCACGGCGGTGCCGATGTGCGGCGTGCCATATCACGCGGCCGACACCTACATCGCCCGTCTCGTCAAGAAGGGTTATCGCGTGGCGATCTGCGAACAGGTCGAGGACGCGAAGAAGGCTAAGGGCCTCGTCAAACGCGAAGTGGTCCGGGTCGTCTCGCCCGGGACGCTGACCGACGCGGCGTATCTCGATGCCCGCGAGCCGGCCTTTCTCATGGCGCTCGTCGCGATTGGCGGGACCGCCGGCCGGACGATCGAGTACGGCGTCGCGCTGGTGGACGTCTCGACCGGCGAATTCAACGTGGCCGAGTACGTCGGCGCCGAGGGCCTCGATGCCTTGGCCGCGGAGATCGTGGTGCTGCGCCCGCGAGAAGTGGTCGTCGCCACCGGCTTCGATGCGCGGGCAGCCGTGGCGGCGATCGCGGACGCCGAGGTGCCCGTCACCGAGATCGATGGATGGCACTTCGATCTCGAAACCGCCCGCCAGACCCTGATCGATCAGCTGCGCGTGACGAGCCTCGAGGGGTTCGGCCTCGAACGCCGCCACGCCGCGGTCTGTGCCGGCGGCGCCTTGGTTCGATATCTTCGGGACACGCAGAAGGCCGATCTGGCCCACGTGCGAACCGTCAGGCTCAAGCAGACCACCGACGCGCTGCTCGTCGACCCGACGACGCTCAAACACCTCGAAGTGATCGAGTCGCTCGAGGGCGGCCGATCGGGCTCGCTGCTCCACGAAATCGATCGAACGGTCACGGCGATGGGCGGCCGGCTGCTGCGGTCCTGGCTGCTCCGCCCACTGGTGGCGCTCGAGCCGATTCGCGATCGACTGGATGGCGTTGAAGAGCTCGCCGTTCGTACTGCCGATCGCGGCAAGGCGCGCGAGACGCTGAAATCGATTCAGGACCTCGAGCGCTTGATCGCCCGGATCGCGCTCGCGACCGCCGGGCCGCGCGACCTGATCGCGCTCGGTCAGTCGCTGGGGGCGGTCCCGCGCCTGGCCAAGGTGCTGTCGGAATGCCAGGCGCCGCTGGTGCGAAGCCTGGTCGCGGAGTTGGATGGCCTGAACGACGTCAGATCGTGGGTTGAGGACGCGATTCAGCCTGAGCCGCCCGCGCTCGCCCGCGACGGCGGGTTCCTTCGCGACGGCGTCGACCGAGAAATCGACGAGCTCCGCCACATCAGCCGCTCGGGCAAGCAGCTAATCGCGGAAATGGAATCCGCCGAGCGGGCCCGCACTGGCATCAACTCGTTGAAGGTCCGCTTCAACCGCGTCTTCGGCTATTACATCGAGGTGTCCAAGTCGAACCTCGCGGCCGTGCCTGCCGACTACATGCGCAAGCAGACGATCGCCGGCGGCGAGCGCTTCGTCACGCCCTCGCTCAAGGAGTACGAAGACAAAGTGCTCGGCGCCGACGAGCGCATCGTCGAGCGTGAGCTCGAGCTGTTCGAGCAGCTGCGCCTTCGCGTCTCGGCCGAAGCCCCACGCGTGCTCGACACGGCGCGCGCGGTCGCGACCGTCGATGTGCTGGCCGCGCTTGCCGAAACGGCGACCATCGCCAACTTCACCAAGCCGCACGTCCACGATGGCGACGAGATCATCGCGTCCGACGTGCGGCATCCCGTGGTCGAGCGCCTGGCCGCCGGCAAGTTCGTTCCCAACGACGTCCATCTCGACTCGGCCGCGCATCAACTGGTGATCCTCACGGGCCCGAACATGGGCGGCAAGTCCACCTACCTGCGCCAGACGGCACTGCTGTGTCTATTGGCGCAGACCGGATCGTTCGTGCCGGCGCGCGAAGCCAAAGTCGGCTTGATCGATCGCTTGTACGCGCGCGTCGGGGCGTCGGACAACATCGCGCGCGGGCAATCCACTTTCATGGTGGAGATGCAGGAGACCGCGCATATCTTGAGCGGCGCGACCTCGCGAAGCCTGGTCGTGCTCGATGAGGTCGGCCGTGGAACGGCCACCTTCGACGGTCTCAGCATCGCGTGGGCGGTCGCGGAGCATCTGGCCACCAATACCCGCGCCCGGCCGAAGACCCTGTTTGCCACGCACTACCACGAGCTGACCGATCTGGCCGACTCGGTGCCCGGCGTCCTCAACGCGCATGTCGCGGCCCGCGAGTGGAAAGACGACATCGTCTTTCTCCACAAGATTCTCGCCGGTCGATCGGATCGCAGCTACGGGATTCAGGTGGCCCGACTGGCCGGCCTGCCCGGCTCGGTCATCGCGCGGGCGCGGGACATCCTGACTTCCCTCGAGCGCGACGAGCTGACACGAGGAGGCCGGCCCTCGCTGAGTGGTGCTCCACCGGCCACGGCTCAACACCAACTCGGACTCTTTCAGGCCGAGTCGCCGGCCGCAGAGCGGTTGCGCGAGCGATTGCGAGAAGTCGATATCGATCGTACGACGCCGCTCGACGCGCTGCAGCTGCTGCAGGAGCTGAAGAGGGAGGCCGACGGATGAGGCGCGCCGGTGCTGCGGTGCTCGCCATGATCGGCCTCTGGGGGTGCGCCGCCCCGCCGCCGCAGAAGGGTGTGATCACGGTGGCGGTGATCAGCTCGCCCAACAATTTCGATCCGCGAGTCGGCACGGACGAAACGTCGCAGCGCACGCATCAACTGATCTACGACAACCTGCTGTCGCTCGACGATCAACTTCGCGTCGCGCCGGGACTGGCCACTGACTGGCAGCAGGTCGATCCCCTGACGGTCGTCGTGCACCTTCGGCAAGGCGTGAGGTTCCACGACCTGCATGAATTGACCTCCGAGGACGTGGTCTACACCTTCGGCAGCCTGATCGATCCAGCATTCGTGTCGCCCAGAAAAGGCGCCTACCGGCTCCTGGATTCGGTCTCCGCCGTCGATCGCTATACCGTCCGCTTTACGCTGAAGGAGCCGTTTGGATCGTTTCCGATCAATCTGGTGATGCCGGTCGTTCCCAAAGGAGCCGGTCCGGAGCTTCGCGAGCACCCGGTGGGAACCGGGCCCTACCAATTCGTCCGCTTCGCTGTGGATGACGAGCTGGAGTTGAAAGCATTCCCGGATTACTTCGGAGGCCCTCCGAAAAACGAGGGTGTCGTCATCAAGGTCATTCCCGACGACATCATGCGAGGCCTGGAGCTTCGCAAAGGCACGGTGGATCTCGTGGTCAACGACCTGGCGCCCGATATCGTGGCGCAGCTCGCCGAGGACAAGACACTCGCCTCGCGCGAGTCGCCCGGCTGCGACTACGCCTATGTCGGGATCAACATGCGCGATCCGGCGTTGACTGATCGCCGCGTCCGCTACGCGCTTGGCTACGCGATCGACCGCCAGGCCATCGTCGATTACCTCCGCCGCGGCCTCGCCCGCCCCGCCGTCGGCATTCTGCCCCCGGCGTCATGGGCCTTTGAGCCCGACGTGTTTCAGTTCGCGCACGACCCCGCGCGCGCTCGCGCTCTGCTCGATGAGGCTGGGTATCGAGATCCTGACGGGGAGGGTCCGGCGCCGCGGTTGCGTCTGACGCTCAAGGTCTCGACCAACGAGTTCGCGCGACTCCAGGCCGCAGTCATCCAGGAGGACCTCAAACAGGTCGGCATCGATCTCGACGTTCGGTCGTACGAGTTCGCGACGCTGTACGCCGATGTGTTGAAGGGCAACTTCCAGCTGTTCTCGCTGCAGTACGTCGGCGTCTCCGACCCCGACATGCTGCGCCGCGCGTTTCACTCCAAGCAGATGCCGCCAGTCGGCTTCAACCGCGGGTACTACGAGAACCCGGCAGTCGATCGCTTGATTGACGAAGCATCATCGGCGCCAGACGACGCCACCAGGCGGAAGCTGTTTGGAAAGGCTCAGCGGCTGATCGCGGAGGATGCGCCGTACATCAGCCTTTGGTACAAGACCAACGTCGCGGTGTATCGAGCCGGGCTCGAAGGCGTGGCGCTCTCGCCGATCGCGGAGTTCACGTTCCTGAGAAACGTTTCCCGGAACGAATCGCTAGCGAGGCTCCGCCTCAGACCGTCGAGGCATGAACGTACGGCTCCGCCTCGCTAGGGCAGTGTCGTTTTGCCCCGCCTCCGGCGGGGCGAGAAAACTTGACTCAATTGCGTGGAATTCTTGGCGGTCAAGTTTTCTAGACGTCCACGTACGTTGAGGGCAACCCTTAGCTCTTGAGTTTCTCGAGCTCCGTTTTCGCCTCGGTGGCGAACGGCGAGTCGGCGTGCTGCTCGACGATCTGGTTCAGCGTCTTCCGCGCGTCTTCGACCTTCCCCGCCAGTCGATAGCCGCGGGCCAGCTCCATGAGGACCGCGTCGGGAGGCAGTCCCGAATCCTTCTGCTCGGAGAGGGCCTTGAGCGTCGCCAGTGCCGGGTCGTATTGCCCGGCGCGAATCTGGGCTTCGGCCTTCCCGAGCCGAGCCATGCGCGCGATCATGCTCGACCCGCTGCTCATGACCTGGTCGTACTGCTTCGCCGCTTCATCGAAACGGCCGAGCGCTACCAGCGTGCCCGCCGCGTGATAGCGTGCCGTGATCCCCGCGTCGTTGGTCGGATAGGCGTCGGCGGCGGCCATGAACTTCGGTAACGCGGCGTCGAGCCTGGCCTTGTCAGTGGGATACGTGCCAGGCAGCTGTCCGCCGAGTGCATTGGCATCGGTCGTCGTGCCTGCCGGAGGCGCCGGCGGCATCACCCGGGCCTCTTCGATGACCATGGCCTCGGCCAGCATCGTGCGGGCCTTGCTATCGGTATTGGAGCGGAACGCCGCGAAAGCGCCCACTGCACCACCGACGACGACAATCGCCGCCAGCGTGGCCATGATTGTCGACCGATGCTCGGTCATCCATCCCTGCGCCTGGCCGATCGCCGATGCCAGCTCGTTGCCCTTCAGTCGACGCCGTTCTGATGTCTTCATATTCGCTCTTCGCTTTGCGCTCTTCGCTCTTCGCTAACCGTCTTCGAAGCTGTACAACCCGTAGAACCTGTAGAACCTGTAGAACCTGCAGAACCTGTAGAACCTGCTTATGGTGCGCCTGACAGGACTCGAACCTGTGACCCCCGGTTTAGGAAACCAGTGCTCTATCCACCTGAGCTACAGGCGCCTTCGCAATCCGTCATCCGGCAACAGGCATCCGGCAACCGAACGGCGCATTCCGGAACGCCCTTGTCTTTCGATGCCGGCTGCCGGCGCGGCTGCCGGGTCAGTATTGGAGCACCGAGTAGACGGGCTGACCAACTAGTTTCTCTCGCCCCTTCAGGAAGTTCAACTCGATCAGGAACGACACGCCGATCACTTGTCCGCCCAGTTTCCCGACGAGATCGACGGCGGCCCTGGCGGTACCGCCGGTGGCCAGCACGTCATCCACGATCAGGATCCGCTGTCCTTTCTGAAACGCGTCGCTGTGTATTTCCAGGCTGTCGGTTCCGTACTCCAGCTGGTAGTTCTCGCGGACGCATTCGGCCGGCAACTTCCCGGGTTTACGAATTGGCACAAAGCCCGACCCGAGCGTGTTGGCCACGGCGCCGCCGAGAATGAAGCCGCGGCTCTCGATGCCGACGACGTGATCGATGTCTTCTCCCATGTACGGCGCCGCCATCGCGTCGACCGTGTCGCGAAATCCGGCCGGGTCGCTCAGCAATGTCGTGATGTCGTAAAAGAGGATGCCCTTCTTCGGGAAGTCGGGCACATGACGGATCTTCGCTTTGAGATGGTCCATCTTGGGGGATGTTCTCTGCTCACCGTTGCCCGCCTTCGCTCACCCGCAACCATGCGAGCTTCGGCGGGGCGGGCCTCGTTTCACTCGGCCCGAAATCCGACGTCGCGCGACGTCGGGTTGGTTGACTCTACGATTACGTGTTCGACTCGGGCCCGCGACGGTCCCTGGCGCAACGCGCGCTCGAACCGCTCGAGCGCCTCGGCTTCCCCTTCGGCCTCGGCTTCCACCCGACCGTCGGACAAGTTCCGCACCCACCCGTGTAAACCTTCACGCCGTGCGGCGTCGACGGCGAAATACCGGTAGCCTACGCCCTGAACGCGTCCGCTCACTACGAACCGCCGCGCCACGCGCATCCGACCATTGTACCTGAGGCGGCCGGACGGTCAGGGACGCCAGGCTCAAAGTTGAAAGTGTAAAGTTCAAAGGTGGCGCTCGTGGTTTGAACTTTGAACTCTAAACTTTGAACTTCGCCTTTCACTTGTTCGGGTCTATCTCCCCAATCTTCTCCCGCTTGAGCGCCGCGTTCAGTCTCGGCAACTCCGCCTTCAGCGTCTCCTGCATCTTCTGCAGCTGCGCATCGAGGCGCCCTGACAGTTCCTTGAACACAGTGTGGGTCTGGTCGGTTGGCTTGTTGTCCGCGCTCTCGACGACGCCCTGCAGTGCCGCGATCTTGTTATTCAGCTTGATTGGGTAGTTCAGGGGATCCTGTCCGCTCCGGTTCTTGACCTGATAGGCCTCTTCTTCCACCATCGCGAGCGGCTTCATCAGGCCGTCGGCCAGCGATTGGATTTCTGCCTTTTTCCGCGCCGGCACCTTCTCCATAACCTTGTTGACCTGATCGCGAATCGCGCGCACCTGAATGACGGCACGATTGGCCGCTGTCACCTTGTCGCGGATCGCCATCGCCAGCGTGAACTGCTCCTGAAGGTCGGCCAGGGTCACGTCCTTCAAGCGAGAGTCGATGCCCAGCGTGAAGTCCTGAGACTTGGTCACGCCGTTGGCGGTGATGCGCGCGGTGTAAGTGGCCGGTGGCGAAATCGGACCGCGCTGCGGCTGCGCCGCCCACATGATCATCCCGGGGAAGATGGTCGCGCCTTCGTAGCGCAAATCCCACGTGAACCGGTTCACGCCTTTCTTCAC
Source organism: uncultured Acidobacteriota bacterium (assembly GCA_963773045.1). GTDB lineage: Bacteria > Acidobacteriota > Vicinamibacteria > Vicinamibacterales > UBA2999 > 12-FULL-67-14b. Next base: position 63,944 of record CAVYZT010000010.1, read on the forward strand.
GCCGACTCGAGCCGGAGGCGGTCCAAATCCACCGCCGTCGTCGCCGCCGCCGGCGGGCGGTGGGGTCACCGCCTTCGCATCACCTGTAAACGACCGCACAACCGCCCCATTCGAATCCAGGAATTCGATCTTCACTGTGTCGCTGTCGGCATTCAGGTAGTAGTCGATGGCGAGGTTTCGATCGAGGCCGCGGAGCGGGTCGATCGGATCGAACACGTGCAGCGCCTCGGTCGTAATTGTCGGCGTCGCCTGCCGGAGGACACCGATGTTGTCGAGAATCCAGAAGCTGCGGCCGTGCGTCGCGATCACCAGGTCGCGATCGGCCACCTGCACCCCTTGAACCGAGGTATCCGGCAGATTCAGTTGCAGCGACTGCCAGTTGCCTCCGTCGTCGAACGACACGTAGGCGCCGTGCTCGGTGCCGAGATACAACAGGCCCTTGCGCTTCGGGTCTTCGCGGATCTGCCGGGCGAAGTGATTGTCCTTGATGCCCGAGACGATGCGCGTCCAGGTCTTGCCGAAGTCGGCGGTCTTGTAGACGTACGGCTTTTGGTCGTCCATCTGATACCGGTTCGCCGCCACGTACACGACGCCGTTGGTGTGCGGCGAGGCTTCGATCAGGCTGATGCGGGCGAACTCGGGCAAGTCGGGGGGCGTGACGTTGGCCCAGTTGGCGCCGCTGTCGCGTGTCACGTGAATCAGGCCGTCATCCGACCCGACCCAAATCGTGTTGGCGTCCTGGTACGACGGCGCAATCGTGAACAGCACGCCGTAGGTTTCCACCCCGGTGTTGTCTTTGGTGATCGGTCCGCCCGAGGCGCCCATGGTTTTCGGATCATGGCGCGACAAGTCGGGACTGATTCGTTGCCAGCTCTGGCCGTTGTTCGTCGTCCGCCACAGGTGCTGAGACGATGCGAAGATCGTTTTCTTGTCGATGGGAGAGAAGACGATCGGGAACGTCCACTGGAACCGCTCCGTGATCCCCTCCGAACCGTAGCCCATCGGGTTGTCGGGCCAGATGTTGATGTTCCGCTGCTGGCCGGTGCGGCGGTCGAAGCGGGTCAGGTAGCCGCCGTAGCTGCCGGCGTAGTAGACGTCCGGGTCGAGCGGATCGGGCGCGATGTAGCCGCTCTCGCCGCCACCGACGTCGTAGTAATACTCGCCGTCGCCCTGTCCGGCGGAGCGGCTCGACATGCAGGCCGTCGAGTTGTCCTGCTGCGCGCCGCAGATCTGATACGGAACGTGCGACGTCAAGAACACGTGATAGAACTGCGCGGTCGGAAAATCCTGATCCGTCCAGGTCTGCCCGCCGGTCACGCTGACATTGGCGCCACCATCGTTGCCTTCGATCATTCGGTTCGAATCGCTGGGCGCCATCCACAGGTCGTGGTTGTCCCCGTGCGGTACGCGGACGTTCGTGAGCGTCTTGCCGGCGTCCGTGGATTTGTAGATGTTGACGTTCAGGATCCAGACCGTGTCCTTCACCTTCGGGTCGGCGTAGATCCGCGTGTAATAGAACGCGCGCTGACGAATATTCCGGTTGTCGCTCATGAGCTTCCACGTCGCCCCCGCATCGTCGGACACGAACAAGCCACCCGCCGGATCGTTTTCGATGAGGGCATAGACGCGATTGCCGTCAGCGCCCGACACGCTGATGCCGACCTTGCCCCACAAGCCGGAGGGCAATCCAGGGTTGCGTGTGATTTCGACCCACGTCTCTCCGCCGTCGGTCGATTTGTAGAGACCGCTCCCGGGACCGCCGCTCGACATCGCCCATGGATAGCGCTGCGATTCCCACAACGCGGTGAAGACGACGTCCGGGTTCTTGGGGTCGAGGACGAGCTCGACCGCGCCGGTTTTGTTGTCGCGGAACAGCGTGCGCTTCCACGTCTTGCCGCCGTCGATCGTCTTGTAGACGCCGCGCTCGGGGCTTGGTCCAAAGCCATGTCCCATCACCGCCGCCAACACGGTGTCGCAGTTGGCTGGGTGCACACGCAGCTTGGCGATCACCTCCGTGTCTTTGAGCCCCACGGCTTCCCATTTCTTGCCGCCGTCCACGGTCTTGTAGGCGCCATCACCCATGATGATGTCGCCGCGAATGTCGGACTCGCCGCCGCCGATGTAGACCACATCGGGATTGGCTTCGCACACACCAACCGCGCCGATGGACGAGGCGGTGATCTGCCCGTCGGTCATCGGATTCCATGTGACGCCGCCATCAGTGGTCTTCCACGCGCCGCCGCCGGTGGCGCCAAACCAATATTCGTTGGGCCGGGAATCGCTGCCACCCACCGCAATCGAACGGCCGCCACGCGAGGGGCCGACGTTGCGCCAGCGCATGCCGTTGTAGAGCGCCGGATCGATCGTGCCCGTCGCCTGCGCCGACATCCGCGATTCCAGATGCGGCATGGTCGTCAGCGCCATAGCGGTCAGGACAGCTGCGGCTGCAGTCGTTCTCATCGCGATCATCGGCTTCTCCAAACCAAAGGTTGCTCCGCGGCTCCGCGCCTCCGCGGCGACGTACGTTGGAGTTGAAATATCAATGCCGATTCTAATCTGGTGTCAGCGTTGCCGAGTGAGTACCAGAAGCCCAACGGCGTTCAACACGACAATGCGCAGCCTGCGGACGAGCGCGAGGGTCACTCCGGTGGCGGGAGGAATGCCGAGAACCGGTGCCACGAGCCCCGCCCCGGCTTCGTCCACTCCCAACCGAAATGGGATGAACTTGAACGCCACGATGACGAATCGTCCAGCGCTCTCCATGAGAAACGCGTCCTGGAGCGTCGTGTGCGCGCCGCCAGGAATCAGGCGGAGCACGAACCAGACCTCGGTGACGGCAAAGACATGGAACAGGGCTTCCCAGATCCCCACGTGGACCAGTCGCCATAGCGGCCAGTGCGCGGCGTCGTAAATCTGCGTTTCAACATCGCGCAGCTTGTCGGCCGGGGCATCGGCGCGGCCGCTCAAGACCGCGAGCAGCGGAGCGAGTCGCGAGAGGATCTTGGGACGGCTTCGGGCCGCCCACAGCGTGGCGGTTCCACCCACGAGCGCGCCAAAGACGATGATTTCAGCGGCTTGCTCGAGAATCGGCGGAAGGCTCGCACGCTGTGAGAACAACCAGGTGCCGGTGAGGAGCACGACGAGCACCGAGACCGTGTAGATCGCGTTTTCGATCGTGACCGAGGCGATGCTCGCCGCCGTCGACAGCTTCGACCGCACCATCAGAATCTTCGCCGGCTCGCTGGCAAGAAGTCCCAGAGGCGTCAGGTTGCCCAACGCATCGGCCGCCAGCATCGCGTTGAACGCGTCGATGAAAGGCAGTCGCGGTGTCACCATGTCGCCGTCTGCCGTGGGTACACAAAGCATCCAGGCGCGCGCGCGCATGGCCATGCGCACCGCGCCCAGCGCGAGGACGACGGCGAAGCCCCAACCCACGCTCGCCACGCCCGCCACGACGCTGCTCCATCCCACCTGACGGATGGTGAGCGCCAGCAGAACCGCTCCGAGGAATGCGGCGAGCAGGGTGACGAGGGAGATCCGTCGTCGATTCGATTGTGGGAACGGCGCTGGCACGAGGAAGGGTCAGTATAATCAGCGCTCGGAGGTGCGTGTGGCGGACCGGTTGGTGGGCAGCAACTACACCACGCCTGACTTGGTGGCCAAGGTCACGGGCCGGGCTCGCTATGCGGAGGACTTCCGCGCTGACGGCATGCTGTTCTGCAAGCTGCTCGGCAGCCCGCGCCCGCACGCGCGCGTGCGGAGCATCGACACGAGCGCGGCCATGGCGCTTCCGGGCGTGAGAGCCGTTCTGCTGCCGAGCGATGTTCCCGACCTCGGTGGTGCCGAACGATGCCTCACCGCTGAGCCGTTGTACGGAGGCGAGCCGATCGTCGCGGTGGCTGCCGTCAGCGAAGAGATCGCCGCAGAAGCCGTTGAGCTCATCCGCGTCGATCTCGAGGCCCTGCCCTTCGTCGTCGATCCGATCGAGAGCTTGCGCCCCGATGGACCGGATGCACGCACCGACGGCAACGTATGGGGCACGGCCACACCGTCGGCGGGACAGCCGCCTCGCCCGGCCGTGCAACGCGTCAAGTGGACCGCCGAGGACTTCGCGTCGGCTGGCGATGGCCAGATGCCGATGGGCAAAGCGACCGAGGAATGGTCGTTCGGCGATGTGGATGCTGCGTTCACGATGGCGGACCTGGTTCTGGACGAAACCTTCGTCGTGCCGTCCACGGGGCATCATCCGCTCGAGACTCGCAGCGCGATGGCGTATTGGGAGAACGGGAAGCTCTACCTCCACTGCTCCACGCAAAGCGTCATCCGCACCGTGGATGGAGTCGCGCGCGGGGTTGGCATCGAGCCCTCGCAAGTCGTGCTCATCTGCGAGTACACCGGCGGCGGGTTTGGCAGCAAAGGCGGCGGCGCCGTGTCGATGGCGATTCCCGCGCTGCTGTCGAAGAAGGCCAACGCGCCGGTGATGATGCGGATCAGCCGCGAAGAAGAAAGCTACATCGGCCGGGCCCGGACCAACATGGTCGGCCGGGCGAAGGTCGGCTTCCGGAAGGACGGCCACATCACCGCGCTGGACTTCTTCATCGTGCAGGACAGCGGACCGTACGGCCCCATGGGCGATCACCGGTCGGCCGGCAACGCCGCGTCGCTGATTTATCAGCCCGACTCCATGCGGTGGCGAGCCGTCAACGTGCTCACCAACACGCCACCGCGAACCCAGCAGCGCTCGCCGGGACCGATGCAGGCCAACGGCATCATCGAGCCCATCATCACGAAGGCGGCCAAGCAGCTTGGGATCGATCAGGTTGCGATCCGCCGAATGAACTCACCCGAGGGCAAAGCCGTGTACGGCGCGCCGGACGCCAAGGGACAGCGGCGTCACGTCACCAGCGCGTTCGTGAAGCAGGCGCTCGATCGCGGTGCCGAGTTGTTCGACTGGAAGACCAAGGTGGCTCGCGCCGGCAAGCGTGTCGGCAGCAGGGTGCGCGGGGTTGGCGTCGCGGTCGGGCCCCATGGCGCCGGGTCGACCGGCTTCGATGGGTTGATGACCATTCGTCCGGACGGCAAGCTCTACGTCCAGTCTGGTGTCGGGAATCTGGGGACACACTCGGTGATCGATCTCGCCCGGGTTGCCGCCGACATCCTGGCGATGCCCTGGGAGAAGGTCGAGGTCATTTGGGGCAACACCAGCAAGGGCTTGCCGTGGTCGTGTCTCTCCGTCGGCAGCCAAACGACGCACGCCATGACGCGCGCAAATCACGCAGGCGCGATGGACGCCAAACAGAAGCTGCAGGAGATCGCGGCCAAGGATCTTGGTGGATCGCCGGGAGACTACGACCTTGGCGGCGAAAAAGTGTTCCGCAAAGGCAACCCAGGACGCGGACTCACCTACGCGCAGGCCGCCACGCGCGCCATCGAACTTGGCGGCAAGTTCGACGGCCACGAACTGCCGGCAGACATCCACGCGGTCACCAAGGCCGCCGCGGCCCTCAACGCGGGGCTCGGAGTGATGGGAGTGGCCAAGGACAACTATCCGCGCGTTGGCGACACTTACTCGTTTGTGGCCGGTTTCGCGGAAGTCGAAGTCGATGTCGAAACCGGGGTCGTGACGCTCGTGGACTGGCTGGGCGTGGCCGATGTGGGATCGATCGTCAACCCGCGAAGTCTCGTCGGCCAGATCAACGGCGGCTGCTGCCTCGGCATCGCGCACGCGCTCTTTCAGAAGATCGTGTACGACCCGCACTACGGGCTCTCACTGGCGCGGAAGTTCCACTACAACAAGCCGATGACGATCCTGGACATCCCGCTGGAAATGAAAGCGGTCGCGCTCGACATTCCCGACCCGGAAACGCCGGTCGGCGCCCGCGGCGTTGGCGAGCCGCCAGTGGGCGCAGGATTTGGCGCCGTGCTGAACGCGATCTCCGATGCGATCGGAGTCGATGCCTTCCGCCGCGCGCCGGTGACCTCCGATATCGTGCTGATGTCACTCACGCACGGTAAACGGATGCACGAGCCGCTGCAATCGCATATCTAGTTGCTCGCCGTTCGCCATTCGCTGTTCGCAAGACTCGAGTGCTTTGCGAAACGCGAACCGCGTAAGGCGAACGGCGATCAAAAGCCGACGACCGATGACGGCGGGCGACTCGCTCCAGGCCCGCGCAGCACTTTGCCCGGCTTGGCCCCGGTGTGCTGTCCCTTGTCGATCACCACGACCCCGTTGACGAGAACGTAGGGCACGCCGGTCGCGTACGACTTGGGGGTCTCGAACGAGTTGGTCTCGCCCACTCGTGCCGGATCGAAGATCGCAAGGTCGGCCGCAAATCCTTCGCGGAGCTGCCCGCGATCCTTCAACCCGAGAATCTTCGCCGGCAGCGACGTCATCTTGCGGACCGCTTCGGGAAGCGTCAGCACCTTCTCATCGCGGACGTAGTGACCGAGGACGCGGACGTTGGTCGAGTAGTTGCGCGGATGCGGAACACCCGGCGCGTCGAGGTTGATCGCCGACCCGTCGCTGGCGATGCTCACCCACGGCAGCTTCATCACCGTTCGGACATCGGCCTCGGCCATGGTGTGGAAGATGCCGCTGATATTGCCGCCCTCTTCGGCCATCAGCGTGATGCACGTATCCATCGGATCTTCTTCGCCCCGCATGCGCGCGATCTGCGAGATGCGCCTGCCCTGGTACTGTTTGTTCTTCTCCGTCCGCGCTCGCGCCAGGACGATGCCATCCCACCAGCCATGCTCTTTGGCCCAGATGATGAAGTCCTGATCCTTCTTCAGTCGCGCCCGCGAGGCGGGATCCTTCAAGCGCTCGGCAAATGCCTGCGGTCCGCCTTCCCGAATCCAGAGCGGGAAGAAGGCGCTCCAGCCGTGGAACATCGCGGTGTAGGGGTACTGATTGGCGGTGATGTCGAGCCCGCGGGCGCGCGCATCTTCGATCTGCTTGATGTAGCGCCCGATCGTGCCTTCGTTCTCCTTGCCGCGAATCTTGAAGTGGAAGACATGCACCGGGAGCTTCGCCTCTTCGGCGACGCGAATCGCAAACGCCAGTTCTTTGGTCTGCTGAAACCCCTCGCTGCCGATATGGGAGGTGTAGTTCCCACCAAAGCTGGCGACAGTCTTGGCCATGGCCATGACCTCGTCAGGGTGTGCGGGACCGCCGCTCTCGAATCGGGTGACCAGTCCCCAGGCACCTTCGCGCATCGATCGCGCGACCAGATCGGTCATCGTCGCGATCTCCTGCGGCGTCGCCGGTCGCGGGTCGTAGCCGAGCACGACCCGCCGCACCTGTTCGCTGGCGATGTGGGCGATGGTGTTCATCGAGATGCCCTGCCGCTCGAGCCGATCGAAGTACTCGGTGAACGTCGTCCAGTCGACGCGCGTCCCTTCGCCCGACTCCACCGGAAAGCCGTCGCGCGGCGCGGGTGACGTGCTTTCGCCAGTGATGTCCAGGGTCACGCCCTGCCTGACCTTGCTTTGGGCGGTGCCGTCGGCAAGCAAGGGCATTTCGGAATGCGTGTGGAGATCGATGAAGCCGGGAGCGACGATCAGGCCGGTCGCGTCGATCGTCCGGCGCGCCGACCGGCCGTCGAGCGATCCGATCGCGGCGATGCGATCGCCGCGGATGCCGACGTCCGCTCGAACCGCCGGGCTTCCGGTGCCGTCCAGCACCTGCCCGCCGCGGACGATGACGTCGAAGGCCGGCGCCTGAGCGGAAACCGCCGCGCTGATCGCGGCGAGAAGGGACGACAGAAGAAGCAGACGCGAGCGAAGAGCTGTGGGCACAGGCCGCCTCCGTGCGGCCTATCTTACCTTCCGCCATTCGCCATTCGCCATTCGCTTTTCGCGTGACTGCATCGGCGAATTGCGAACTGCCAATCGCGAACCGCCCAGTCAGTCCCGCTTGTCTCGAAGCTCGCGGATTGCCTGTGAGATGGCGCGCCGCACTTCAGCGTTCGCGTCGTTCGCCGCCGCGCGCAGATCGTCGATGGCCCGTGGATCCTCGATCTCTCCCAACGCCCACGCGGCCGTCTTCCGCACCTGCCAATCACTGTCCTTGAGTGCGGCGACCAGCCCGGCGACGGCGGCGCTGTCTTCGATCTCACCCAGCGCCCACGCGGCCTGCCGGCGGACCTCGGCGTCGGTGTCGGACAACGTCTTCACCAGACCATTGACCGCCATCGCGTCTTCGATTTCTCCAAGCGCCCATGCGACCTGTCGCCGAACGGCCGCGTCGGCGTCGCCGAGCACCCGAACCAGCGAAGGCACGGCGCGTTCGCTCTCGATCTCTCCAAGTGCCCACGCGGCCTGACGACGAACCGTCGAGTCGGCATCGTGCAAGAGCCCGGCTAGAGGGTCCACCGCACGCGCGTCCTCGATTTCGCCGAGCGCCCAGACCGCCTGATGGCGCACCTGTGTGTCGGCGTCCTTCAATGCTGCGACCAGGCCATCGACCGCTGATCGATCTTCGATCTCTCCAAGCGCCCACGCGGCCTGGCTGCGAACCGTTGCCTCGGCGTCCTTGAGCGCCCGGAGCAGGCCGGTCACAGCAGAGGGGTCTTCGATTTCGCCGAGGGCCCAGGCCACGGTGGTCCGGACCCGAACATCTTTATCGCCCAACGCGCGCGACAACGCCGGGACGGCCGATGGATCTTCGATTTCGCCGAGGGCCCACGCACTTCGGTCGCGGACTTCTGGATGGTCGTCGCTCAGCCGGTCGCCGAGAGCGCGCACAACCTCAGCGCGTTGATTCACCGGCTCGGCTTCGCCGAGGCCGTAGGCGGCGAACTTCCGGACTTTCCAGTTGGCGTTTCCTAGCGACTGAAGCAGGCCCGCCACGGCCGGCTCGCCGACGTCACCGAGCGCGTTCGCCGCTTCTTTGGCCGGTGAGGTTTCCGAGTTCCTGAACGAGTCCGGATCGATCTTCAGCTGGCGGCGGACCCAAGGGCTCATGTTGCATTCCAGCGGCGCCACCACCGTCACATCGTCGTGCAACATCGCCAGCAGGATTGGAATGGCCGCCACCGCATCGGCGTGCCGCCGGCCAATCTGGCACGCGGCCTCCGCTCTCGTCCCGGGTTCGGCCGAGTAGAGCCGTTCGACGAACGGTCGAATCGAGCCCGGCACTGCCGGGGCCTTGTCGCGCGCCAGCGTCGGTTGTGCGCCGGCGTGTGCCGCGGACAGAAAGAACAAGAAGGAGAGGCTGGTCAGGCCCGCCTTGAGCCGATCGCGAACGGCCGCTTTCATCGATGAATCCTCGGAGGCATAGACGGTCGCGAGCCGCCCGAAGGTTGGATCTCAGTCACCAGTCTTCCGCCCACAATGACGGCGGACACCCGCCGCGCGTTCGCGATGTCAGCCAGGGGATCGGCTTCGAGCAAGACCAGATCGGCGATCTTGCCCTTCTCGATTGTCCCGAGCTCGGTCTGGCGATTCATGAACTCAGCTGGGTTCCGCGTCACCGATTGTAGGGCCTGCATCGGCGACAGGCCGGCCGCGACGAGCATTCCGAGCTCGTCGTGAAGGCCCGGTCCCGCCTCCGACAACGGTCCGTCGGTACCAGACATGAGCGCGACGCCACTTTGCGCCATGGTGGCGACGATTACCAACTGTCTCAACTGAATCCGCTCCCCCGCCTCTCGATCTTCGTCGGTCAGGCGCGGATCAGCCCAGACACTGCGGAGGGCGAGCAGCGTCGGCACTTGCCAGGTTCGATTCTTCTTGAGAGCCGCCACGAGATCGCGGCATTTCCGTTCTGAAAAGGCGTCGAGAATCGTCCGTGTGAAGGTCGCGCGCTGGTGTTCTGGTTCCGGGTCTTCGCCACGAAAGGCTGCCGCGATTTGCTTCTCGAATATCGCGCTCATCTGCGCGCGCAGCTCGTCTTCGCGAGTCGAACAGGCGATCAGCAGTTGGTACTGCGGACCGCCGAGATGCTCGATGCTGCGCTGGCCCATCTCCGAGGCTTCGCGCAGGGCCACCGGCGGCGGAACGTGACCAGCGAACGGAAATTGCTGAGCCCGCGCGGCCGAAGCGACGGCAAGATACGCGTCCCGCGTCAGCGAGCCTTCGACCTTGATGAAATCGACACCCGCGGCCCTCAACGACGTTACTGCTTTGCTGGCCTTGGCTGGGTCGGCGAGCGGACGCAACATCAGCGTCCCCTTCATCGATGGAGGGATTCCGCGCACCAGTAGGGGCCCTGGTGTGATCACTCTCGGCGCCGCCGCACGGCGGTTCGCTTCGTCGCGGACTCGAAGCGCGTCGGTCAGCGGCGATCCCATGTCACGAACCCCGGTCACACCGGCAGCGAGCACTGCCGGGAACGCCGCAACAGCCTCGGCGTAGCCGACAAGATGCACGTGCATGTTCCACAGGCCCGGAATGAGGAACTTCCCTGCCCCGTCGATGGCCTGCGAGCCCGCAGGCAGCTTGAACTGCTTGCCACGGCCGAGGTCCGCGATACGGCCGTTGGAGACGAGGACGCTCATGTGCGGCTGGGCCGCCCGTCCCGTCGCGTCGATGACGCTGACGTCGTCAATCACGATCGCCGGCATCGCCGCGTCCCGACTCTGCGCACCCACATACGCCACGCCGAGTCCGGCGATCACCCCAGCTCGAAGCAGCAGGGACAGGGCCATCAGATGATTGGACTAAACCGGCGCGCGTGATGTTTCGTGAACCTGTGGAACCTGTCGCCCGCCTTCGCTCGCGAGTCCTTTGGCGAGTTTCGGCGCGGTCAGCCGCGATAGGCGGCAACCTGTAGAACCCGTCGAACTTGTAGAACCCACAGAACCTGCAGAACCTGTCGAACCCCCAGAACCTGTAGAACCCCCAGAACCTGTAGAACCCGCAGAACCCGTAGAACCTGCAGAACCTGCAGAACCTGTAGAACCTGCAGAACCTGTTTGCTATATTCCGCCCCATCCGGAGGTGCGATGTGAAGCGGAACCGCAATCGTTGGGTTGGCGCGGCGTATCTCGTCCTTCTCCTCGGACTAGCGGTCATGTACACCAGGGTCGAGCAGAGGCTCGACGCCCAGAACAAGACCGCCGTTCAGGCGCCGCGGTTCGAGGTCGATCCTTTCTGGCCCAAGCCCATGCCCAACCACTGGGTGCTCGGCAACGCCATCGGCGTGTGGGCGGACGAACAGGATCAAATCTGGATCATCCATCGCGGCTCGGACACGCTGGCCGCCACCGAGAAAGCGCTCGAGTTGAAGGCGGGCGACTGTTGCGCTGGAGCGCCACCGGTCCTCGCCTTTGACAAGCAGGGCAACCTGGTTCGTCATTGGGGTGGCAAGGGCACTGGCTACGACTGGCCGGCGTCCAACCACGGCATCTTTATCGATCATCTCGGCAACGTCTGGATCGGAGGGAATGGGCCCGGCGATTCGCACATCGTGAAGTTCACGAAGGACGGCAAGTTCCTGGCGCAGTACGGCAAGCCCAACGCGCGTCAGGGCCCGAACAACGCCCAGGGCCAGCCGACGTTCGCGGGCGGCAGCAAGGATCCAAACAACTTCGGCCGCGTGGCCAAGATCTTCGTCGACCCGAAAGCCAACGAAGCCTATGTGGCGGATGGCTACCTCAACAAGCGCGTCGCTGTGCTCGACGCCAACACTGGCGCGATGAAGCGCTTCTGGGGCGCGTACGGCAAGCCGCCAGACGATGCGAACGTCGGTCCGTACGATCCAGCCGCGCCTCCGGCCCAGCAGTTCAGGAATCCCGTGCACTGCGCGGACTTGTCGAACGACGGGCTGCTCTACGTCTGCGATCGCTTGAACGACCGTATCCAGGTGTTTCGTCCGGACGGCACCTTCGTGAGCGAGACGTTCATCGCCAAGAACACCAAGTCGTCGGGGTCGACGTGGGATGTGGCGTTCTCAAAGGATCCGCAACAGCGGTTCCTCTATCTGGCCGATGGCATCAACAACCGCATCTACATCATCGAGCGCAAGTCGATGCAAGTGCTGACGAGCTTTGGCGATGGCGGTCGGCAGCCGGGCCAGTTTTACGGCGTCCACAGCATCGCCACCGACTCGCAGGGGAACATCTACACGACGGAGACGTGGGAAGGGAAACGGCTGCAGAAGTTCGTCTACAAGGGGCTTGCGCCGGTGACCACAGAGCACCAGCTCACGGTTTGGCCGCGGACGACCGGCAGATAGGAGCAAGCCCCAAGCCCCAAGCCCCAAGCCTCAAGCCACAAGGCATGGAACTTGGGACTTGGGACTTGGGATTCGATCTACGGGCCCGCCTTTGACGTTGACGTCGAGCCGATAGCTTGCGGTGAACTCGGAGTCGCTTGCGGTCAGCTCGAGCTCGTAAGTGCCGGCGGCGCTGAAGGTCGCCTTGGTCCGCGCGGAGGCGGGGTTGGAGAACGTGACCGTGCCGGGTCCGTTCAATACCTTCCACCCTGCGACGAACGCCTTCCCCCGTGGCAACCCTTCGTCGTGCGCGCTGCCGAACAGATTGAGCTCTTCGTTGACGCCAACCGACAGCGAGGGGACGACCCCGCGCCGCGGAGTGATTCCTAGGTCACGCGAACCGCTGGCGGACGATTGAGACACACGCCCTTCGGCACCTTCGCGTAATCGATCTTCTTGAGCTCCTCCGCCCCGTCGAGCAGATTCCAGTTCGATTGCAGCATCTTCTCGCTGGTGCCGGTGGTCGTGCCCCCGTAGGTGAGCGACCAGGTCATCCTGCCGTCGAACTCCGGGGCGACGACCATCACGCACTGGAAGCGCCAGTGACCGGGAAGAAATACTGTCGGCTGCATGCGATCGGCTGGCGCCTGCGCGAACTGATTGGCTGGACCCGGCGGGATCGCCACGGTCTCGGCGTTGTGGCTGAAGTAGGCAAATGACAGCGTATAGCTGCCGTCGGGGTTCTTCAGGAACCCGTCGTAGACCGGATAAATCGGCTGATTCCGCTGTGCCAGAGCGGTTCCGGACAGTGGGCCGGCAAGGGCGATAGCGAGGATCGCCCCGAGGGTTTTAGGAGTCATTCCGGTGCTAAAGTAAGCGCTGAGTTCGGAAAGCGCAACACGAAGGGCACGAAGGCCGCGAAGAAACCGCAACACGAAGGGCACGGAAGACGCGCAACAGGAGGCCCAATGGTCCCCGCACGAAGACTCGCCAGTCTTGCCGGACTGGCGTTCGCCGCCGGCGTGACGATCTCCTTCCAGACGAGCATCAACGCCCAGAGCACGTCGCCAACCCCGAGTTCGGCCGCGCCGACCTTCACCAAGGACGTGCTGCCGATCCTGCAGCGGTCGTGTCAGACGTGTCATCGCCCGGGCACGCCGGCGCCGATGTCGCTCACGACATTTGCCGAAGCGCGGCCGTGGGCGCGGACCATCAGGCAGAAGGTCACGCGGCGCGAAATGCCGCCCTGGCACATCGACCGCAGCATCGGCGAGTACGCGAACGACCCGTCGTTGAGCGATCAGGAAGTGGCCACGATTGCGGCGTGGGTCGATGGTGGTGCGCCCGAAGGCCGCGCGGCCGATGCACCGCCTCCCAAGGTGTTTCCGCCGACGAGTGAGTGGACCTACGGCGAGCCCGATCTGATCGTCAGGATGAACAAGGGCTTCACGATTCCGGCTCAGGGCCCCGATTTCATTCCCGAAGAGATCGTCGATCCAGGGTTGACCGAGGATCGCTACGTCAAGTGGGTCCAGATCATTCCCGACGCCTTTCGCGCCGTGCATCACGCGCATGTCTATGTCGATCTGCCCGAAGGCACCGACAAAGACGGTCTTGGCCTCGGCATGGGTTCGAACGTCGGCAACTCGATGGACCTGATCGAATACGGCGCCGGCAACGACGCAGATATCTTCCCCGACGGCAGCGCGAAGATGCTGAAGAAAGGGTCGATGTTCCGCTTCGAGGGGCATTACCACCCGTACGGCGAGCAGGTGCACGATCGCATGCGCGTCGGGATCAAGTTCTATCCGAAGGGCGAGGTGCCCTCGCGCGTTGTGACGTCACACCGGATTCGCACTGGCGTGGGCAACGATTGGGTGTTGAACCGGGAGCGCATCGAGGATCTGCTGCTGCGCTCGGGCTACAAATTGTCGATCGACGAGCCGGAGATGCCGACCGGCGCACTGATTGCCGAAAACCCGCTGCACGCCGCGGCGTTTCTCAGCATTCCGCCCAATTCCGTCGTCCGGCACGAGCGCTTCTGGCCGCTGCCGAAGCCCGCGCTCGTCATCAGCTTCCAGCCGCACATGCATTTCCGCGGCTCGCGCATGCAGCTCGAGGCGATTCATCCCGACGGCCGCCGCGAGATTCTGACCGACGCGACGCACTACGAGCAGACGTGGCAGATCACCTACAAGTACAAAGTGCCGCACCTCTTCCCCGCCGGCACCATCCTTCACGTGATCTCGTGGCACGACAACACCGCGAACAACAAGCACAATCCCGACCCGACCGCGTGGATTGGCTGGGGCAACCGCACGATGGATGAGATGGGTCACGGCTGGACCGACATCGCGTTCCTCACCGACGAGCAATACAAGGAAGAGCTCGCGAAGCGCCGGTCAGAGAAACTGCGGACCACGACGACGGCCGAGCCGCGCCAGCAGTAGCAATACGGACGACCGGCAATCGCGTAGGGGTAGCCGGCCTCGCCGGAGCTCGGCGCCAGTGGAACGAGCGAAGGCGGGGGTAAAGCGAACTGCGAAAAGCGAACTGCGAATAGCGACTTTCAACGGGAGGAGCTGAGATGCGTACCTGTCAACAGCCTCCGCTCCGGCATGCTTGCGGCAGCCGTCGCGGCAATGATCGGAGTTTCACTCACAACGACCAGCGCACGGCAACCGGCGCGCGCCGTGGAAATCGACGCCGACGACCTCGGAGGCGTCGTCACCAGCACCAAAGGACCCGAAGCCGGTGTCTGGGTGATCGCCGAGACCACCGACCTTCCCACCAGGTTCGCCAAGATCGTGGTCACCGACGATCAGGGCCGTTACGTCCTGCCCGATCTGCCCAAGGCGAACTATCAGGTCTGGGTTCGCGGCTACGGCCTGGTGGATTCGCCCAAGGTGGCTGGCAACCCGGGCGGCACGCTGAATCTCAAAGCCGTGATCGCGCCGACCGCACAAGCCGCGGCGCAGTACTACCCGGCCGGGAATTGGTTTGCGCTGATGCGCGTGCCCGAAAAGGCCGACTTTCCCGGCACCGGTCCCACTGGCAACGGCATCTCACCCAATATTTCGAGTCAGTCGGAGTGGCTGCGCAATCTGAAGTCGGGCGGCTGCACGGCCTGCCACCAGCTCGGCAACAAGGCGACGCGCGAGATTCCTGCCTCGCTCGGCACGTTCCCGTCTCTGGCGCACGCGTGGGAGCGGCGCATTCAGTCCGGCCAGGCTGGCGGCAATATGTTGAGCGGGCTCACCGCGCTCGGCAAGGATCGAGCGCTGCTGCTGTTCGCCGACTGGACCGACCGGATCAATCGCGGCGAGGTGCCTCCTGCCCCGCCCCGGCCGCAAGGCCTGGAACGCAACGTCGTGATCTCGATGTGGGACTGGGCCGATCCCAAAGCCTACCTGCACGACGAGGTTTCAACCGATCGCCGCAATCCGACCGTGAACGCCAACGGCCTGATTTACGGCGCGCTCGAGCTGAGCCAGGACTATCTGCCGGTGCTCGATCCGATCAAGGCCACGATCAGCCAGGTGAAGCTGACCGTGCGCGACGAGAACACGCCGCGCACGTCGCCGAAGATGCCCGAGCCCTCGCCGTATTGGGGCGAGGATGTCGTGTGGACGAGTCGCAACAACGTCCACAATCCCATGCTCGACGAGCGCGGCCGCGTGTGGATCACGTCTGCCGTCCGCCCGCTGGAGAACCCGGCGTTCTGCCGGCAGGGATCCGATCACCCGTCGGCCAAGCTGTTCCCGCTCGAGCGATCGGGCCGGCAACTGGCGATGTACGACCCGAAGAGCGGCGTCATCACGCACATCGACACGTGCTTCGGCACACACCACCTGATGTTCGCGGAGGACGCAAACCAGACGCTCTGGACGAGCGGCGGCGGACAGGTCGTCGGCTGGCTCAACCGGAAACTGTTCGAGGAGACCAAGGATGAGGCGAAGTCGCAAGGCTGGACGGCGCTCATCATGGACACCAACGGCAACGGCAAGCGCGACGAGTACGTCGAGCCCAACGCGCCGCTCGACCCGGCCAAGGACAAGCGCTTCGGCGGAGCGTTCTACTCGGTGTCGCCCGCGCCCGACGGATCGGTCTGGGGGACGGTGCTCGGATTTCCGGGTCAAGTGGTCAGGCTCGTGCCCGGATCGAATCCACCGGCGACGGCGCTGGCGGAGGTATATGAGCCGCCGTTCAACGACCCTAAGAACCCCGGCTTCTCTCCGCGCGGTGGCGACGTCGATCGAAACGGCGTGTTCTGGTCGGCTCTCGCCAGCGGCCACCTGGCGAGCTTCGATCGACGCAAATGCAAAGGCCCACTCAATGGTCCGAAGGCCACCGGCCAGCACTGCCCCGAGGGGTGGACGCTCTACACTGAGCCACTGCCGCAGTTCAAAGGCGTGAGAGAAGGCGGCAGCGCCGAAGGCAGCTACTACACGTGGGTCGACCAGTTCGACACGTTTGGCCTCGGCAAGAACACGCCGATTGACACCGGCAACGCGTCAGAGGGCCTCCTCGCGCTGAAGGACGGCAAGTTCGTCGTGCTCCGTGTCCCATATCCGCAGGGCTTCTACACGAAGTGGATGGATGGCCGCATCGACGACCCGAATGCTGGGTGGAAAGGCAAGGGCCTGTGGTCGACGGTCAGCACCCGCGCGCCGTTTCACATGGAGACCGGCAAAGGAACGACGAGCAAGGTGCTGAAGATGCAACTAAGGCCGAGCCCACTTGCGAAATGAGAATTGGGGCGGGTAAGGCTGGCCCGCCTACGCGGCCGTCAGGCCGCTACGGCGAGGTCTCGCCGAAGCTCGATATGAAATGCACTCGAGCGAAGGCGGATGGGGCGAGTGGGATTTGCGTACTGCTGGCTGTCCTGCTGGCAACGACTGCCGTCAGCGCGCAGCGAGGCGCCACCAACGGCGAGTGGCGCACGTGGGGCGGTGACCTTGGCGTCACTCGCTACGCGCCACTCGATCAGATCACGCCGGGGAACTTCAGCAAGCTCCAGGTCGCCTGGCGGTTCAAGACCGACAACCTCGGCTCGCGTCCCGACTTCAACCTGCAAACCACGCCGCTGATGATCGGCGGTGTCCTCTATGCCACCGTCGGCGAGCATCGCAATGCCGTGGCGATCAACGCCGCCACCGGCGAAATGCTCTGGATGCATCGGCTCGAAGAAGGCCAGCGGGCGCTCCGCTCGGCGCGGCGCCTTTCGGGTCGAGGGGTCGGCTACTGGACCGATGGCAAGGGCGACGAGCGCATCTTCTACGTCACCATCGGATATCAGCTGGTGGGACTGAACGCGAAGGACGGCGTGCCGCTCAAGGACTTCGGCGTGAACGGCGTCGTCGATCTCAAGAAAGACGACGACCAGGAGATCGATCCGATCGAAGGTGAAGTGGCGTGGAATGGCGCGCCAGTCGTGGCGAAGAATGTCGTGCTCGTTGGGGCGTCGCATCGCGCGGGGACGGCGCCCAAGAGCATGCGCAATACCAAGGGCTACGTTCGCGGCTACGACGCGAAGACCGGCAAGCGTCTCTGGATCTTCCACACCATCCCGTTGCCTGGTGAATTCGGTAACGACACGTGGTTGGAGAAATCGTGGGAGTACACCGGCAACACCGGCGTCTGGACGCAGATCACGGTCGACGAAGAGCTCGGTATCGCGTACTTGCCCGTGGAAGATCCGACGGGCGACTACTTTGGCGGCCATCGTCCTGGCAACAACCTGTTCGGCGACAGCCTCGTCGCCGTCGATCTGCAGACCGGCAAGCGCATCTGGCACTTCCAACTCGTGCATCATCCGATCTGGGACTACGACATTCCTTGCGCGCCAATGCTCGTGGACATCACGGTAGGTGGCCGCAGGATCGCCGCAGTTGCGCAGCCGACCAAACAAGGCTTCGTCTTCGTCTTCGACCGAAAGACCGGCGTGCCGGTGTGGCCGATCGAAGAACGTCCGGTGGAGAAAGGGACCTTGCCGCGCGAGTGGTATTCGCCGACGCAACCCTTCCCCACCAAACCGCCGCCCTTCGAGCGCCAGGGCTTCCTGCAGGAATATGTGATCGACTTCACCCCGGCGCTCCATGCCGAAGGATTGAAGATCCTCGAGCAGTTCAAGTACGGCCCGATCTTTACGCCACCGATCGCGAAGGGCGAAAACGGCAAGGAAGGGATGATGTACATCCCGAACGGCGCCAACTGGCCGGGCGGATCGTTCGATCCCGAGACCGGGATGATGTATGTCTACTCGCACACGCTGCTGCGCGTGTTGTCGATGGTGAACGACCCCAAGCGCTCGGACATGGCGTACATCAGCGCGGGGGCGACGCTTGAAGATGGCGGCGGTGGCGGCGTGAGCGTGCAAGGCCTTCCGCTGGTGAAACCGCCATGGGGACGCATCTCCGCGATCGATCTCAACAAGGGCGAGCTGGTGTGGCAAATCGCGCACGGAGAGACACCGGACGCGGTGAAGCAGAATCCGGCGCTCAAAGGCGTGACCATTCCGCGGACCGGCCGCCCGGCGGGCGCCGGTGGCAGCTCGGGAGGCATCGGCACGCTCGTCACCAAGACCCTGTTGATCTCTGGCGAAGGCGGCACCGTGATGATGCCCGACGGTCAGCGAGGCGCGATGCTGCGCGCGTACGACAAGCGGACCGGCGCCGAAGTCGGCGCCGTCCAGATGCCAGGCGCACAGACCGGGTCGCCGATGACCTACATGCTCAACGGCAAGCAGTACCTCGTCGTCGCCAGCAGCAGCTCGATCAAGCCGGGCGAGCTGGTCGCGTACACGCTGCCGTAGGAAAGTTGAAAGTTTAGAGTTGAAAGTTCAGAGTTGAAGTTCAAGAGTTTCAGTTCAGTTGAAAGTTGAAAGTTGCAAGTTGAACAGTGAGAGTTGCGGATGACTCGACACAGCCCAGCCATCGCGTGCGTCGTTGCACTCACCGTCGCGCTATCCGCGGACACATTCGGCGATGTCACGTTGACGCCGCTCGTGCACTCGAGCGTGCAGATCGAGTACGCGGGCAAGGTGATTCAGGTCGATCCGTGGAGCCGCGCGGATCTGTCGAAGGCCAAGCCCGCCGATCTGATCCTGATCACGGACGATCCCATTCATCATCTGGACCCAAAGGCGATCGCGCAGCTGCGCAAGCCAGGCGCGCCGATTGTGATTCCAGCCGGAATCCGGTCCGCCGGACGGTCCAACGCCATGAAACACGTCCCCGACGGCATTGCGCTGGCGAATGGCGAGTCGAAAACCGTCGCCGGAGTGTTGATCGAGGCAATCGGCGCGTACGACTTGACGCCGGGCGAGCCCTACCATCCGAAAGGCGAGGCCAACGGCTACGTGATCACATTGGGCTCGACCCGCGTCTATGTTGCCGGCGTGACGCAGTGCGTTCCCGAAGTTCGCACGCTCAAGGAGATCTCGGTGGCGTTCTTCCCCATGAACCTCCCGCTCGGGAGGATGGAGCCCGACGCGGCGATCGAATGCCTGCGCGCCATCAAGCCAAAGGTCGTGTATCCCTATCACTACGACCAGGCGTGGACCTCCGCAGGTATCAGTGCACTACCGACGCCCACCACGAAGGGACTGCAGGAGATGAAGGCCGCGTTGCAGAAGGACGGTATCGAAGTCCGCTTCGCGAATTGGTATCTGCAGTAACTCGAAACCCACTACCTCATGGTGGTGGCCCGCGACGGCTGCGTGCCGGTGCGCGCGGCTCTCACCACGAACCGCTTGGGCGCGTTCCCGATATACGAAAACGGGTAACACGTGATCAACGTCAGGGACGAGTCGTCCGTGATACTCAGTCCACTGAGGTTGTCGGGAGTCACGATCGCGATCTCTCGAACGCGATAGGTGAACTCGCCGTGAGGCGTGGCGAGGCGAATCTCGTCGCCGGCGGAGATGTCGCGCATCGCGCGGAGGAACGTATCCCGATGCCCCGCGAACGCGGCGTTGCCTTTCTCCCACGGCAGCGGTGTATCGGGGAGATGACCAACGCCTCGCTTGAGCGTCTTGTCATCATCGCCCTCGACGATCATGGCCGAGAGCTTCAATCGAGGGATCTTCAACGAGCCGATCAGCGCGCCGCGCTGCAGTGGGGATGCCGGCTTCGCCTGCTCGGGGGTGCTCAGCGTGCGAGTGAGGGCGGTGCGCAGCTTCGCCTGCTCATGACCCGCCTCCACGATCACCATCGCGCCCCATGACAGCAACCCGACTCCAGTCGCAATCAGGGCTCGTTCGAGCCAGCGTCGTTCCCACCTTGCCGGCTTGACGCTCCTCATGTCACTGTCCCTCCGCCGCGCGGCCCGCGAGATAGCCGGTGCGCGTCTGAACGTTGAGCCGCCGGCCGTCGGGGGCGCGCACTGCGACCGACACCTTCCGGAACGTCCCATCACGACGGGCGTCGGACGACTCATAACCAATCGTGTAGGTGTGCCGGATGTCGCGGGCAATGTGTCGCAACACGCTCACGATTTCCTCGGCGTTCTCGGGCTCGAACGCTTCACCGCCGCTCGCTCTGGCGATCTGCTTCAAGACCTTGGTGTTGCTCTTTTCCAGCGGGTCGACGACCGCGACGGTGTAGATCACGATGTTCGACGCCTGTATCCTGGCGAACACCTCTTCGAAGCTGCTCCGGCTTGCCGTGTCGTTGCCGTCGCTCACCAGGACCAGCACCTTACGCTCGTGCTGGCCGCGCGCGACGTAGTCGAGGCCCGCAGCGAGCCCGTCGAACAGTGCGGTTCGGCCGCCGGCGTTCAGGGCGCCAGTCAACGCCTCTCGCAGCGTGCGAACGTCCTTCGTGAACGGCTCGTCCGGCGGCATGGCCGCGCGCACGTCATCATCGAACGTCAGGGCGAACAGTTCGTCGAGCGGATTGCTCGACTCGGCAAATGTGGTCCCCGCGGCAATCAGCCGGTCACGGTTGGGACGCATGCTGCCGCTGTTGTCGATCATCAGACCGACCGTGACCGGTGCATCGTCGCTGGTATAGAAGCGAATTGGTTGCGGGCGTCCTCCTTCCGACACCGTGAACGCGTCCTGCGGGAGACCGGTGACGTGCGCGCCGTTTCGATCCTTGACCGTCACGTGCAGAACGACGAGGTCGGTGGAGGCGGAGAATGACGGGCGGACATCCTGCCCGGCTGCCTGCAGAGGCAGCAGCGCGATGATCGTCAACGTCACGAGCCGCTTCATGGGACTGCTCTGCGGAAGGAGGCGCGGTGGGTGGTGAACCGCGCCGTCCTTACTGGAATTATCGCGCAGACGCTGCTACAGAAGTTGGCGGCGCGCCATCCACATCCCGAGGCCGGCCATCAGCGCGATCGATCCCGCCAGCAGCGTGAGCGGAAGGTCTGAGGCTGTCCGCGGCAGGGCCGATCGATCGGTCGCTGCGCGAGCGGATGCATTGTCCTCGGCCGCGGCGACCTCGCCGACTTGTGTCGTGCCGGTGGCCGGCGCGGGACGGCTGTTGACGTCGACCTTGGCTTCTTCACCGGACGACGACACGCGCGTCAGCTCTTCGGTGTTGGTTTCCTCGGTCTTCGTCGTTTGCGACTGCGTTGTCAGCACTGGTTGACTGGTGGCTTGTGCCAGGCGGCGTGCCTGAGCCTTCGGATAGATGAATTCATAACCAGTGCGTTCGCCGGGATACCACCACGTTCTGATCGCGGCGGGCTGGCCGCGCGGTGTCTCGATGAATCGCACTTCCGGCTTGTCGGCCACTTCGGGACGCTGCGCCGGAATCGAGAAGAACAGGCCGATAGGTTTCCTGCCGTCTTCGCTCATCACCTGGACAATTCTGCGCCCGGAAGTCGGATCCCCAATACGAAACAGATATTTTCCAGCGGGCAGATTGACGCCCGGCATCGCCACCGGGCCACTGAACGTGAAGTACGTTCGTTTGTCGGCGGGTTGCGCCATCGCTGATGCGCTCATGACGATCGCGAGCAGCGCGCCCGCAGATGCCAAGCGAAAAGCTGATCTCAACATGACTGATCCTCCTTAGGGATGAATCTCGCTTGGAACGGTGCAAACGACATGCCCCGTCGAATTAGGAGACTGAATCCACGAGGATGTCCGGATCAGGATCTGCTGGGCCGCTCACTGAGGCTTTAGACTTTGTCTTCTAAGTGAAAGACCTTATTGCAGGGTCGATTTCTGGACGTGAGGTGAGGAATGCGACACTTACTCTTTTCAATCAGGTTGCCCTAGATGGCTACTTCAGGGAAAGAACGGCGACATGAGCTGGGCTCACAAACACGATCCGGAGTCCTTCAAGAACGGGAATGTCGTGCTGTGGTCACGAGCCGGCAGGTCTATGACACCAGCTTAAGACGGCGCGATACGCGTCAGGACGGCGGCAACCACGCGATCGCAGCGGCTCGCGTGGAACTGGAAGGCACCCGGTGCCACCTGGCCCAAACGGTCGGTGACGGCACGGCGGATCATGGCTCGCGCCCGATGCAATCGTGTCTTGACCGTCGCCTCTCCGAGACCGAGCCCTTCGCCGGTCTCAATCGTGCTCAGGCCTTCGACCTCGCGGAGCATGAAGACGGCGCGATAGGTTTCGGGAAGTGCGTCGATGGCTAATTCGAGAACGCCGCGAAGCTCCTGGGCGTAAGCCCTCTGTTCGGGATCGGGCGCGGTTGACGCGGGTTCGTGCATGAACTCTCCACCTTCGCCGTGAACTCCCGAGGCCGTTGTCGTCAATGATTCGGTTCTGCCGGTCTTGCGGCGCCGCCCGAAAGCCTCGTTGAGGGTAATTCTCGTGAGCCAGGTTGAAAACTGTGAACGCTCTTCGAACTGGTGCAAGTGCGTGAAGGCGTTGACGTAGGCCTGCTGCATCACGTCTTCGACTTCGGCTTCGTCCTTCAGAATCGCCCGCGCCGTGCGGTAGACCCGTTGGTTGTGCCGGCGCATCAGAATTTCGAACAGGGCGCTCTCGCCCGCGCGCACTCGGCGTACGACCTCTGCGTCCGGAAGAGCGGCCAGCGGCGACGTCCAGTCGCCATGCAATCCAGCGGTGTCCATATATTCCGTTAGAGATCCAGGCGCCGGTTTCGTTACGGCGGCGGCGTTGTCACCTTTCCTGCGGCCCGTCCTCTGATGAACAGGAGGGTAACATGCAGCTCGAACGTCTTTCGGCGCCCTGGTGGGCGCTTCGTGTCGGCCTTGGAGCCACAGCTTTCCTGGCAGGTCTCGACAAGTTCTTCAATCTGTTGGCCGACTGGACCGCGTATCTCAGCCCGATCGTCAGCCAGGCGCTGCCAATCGGCGCCGTCGCGTTCATGCAGGGTGTCGGCGTCATCGAAATGGCAGTCGGGGTCGTCCTTCTTGCCGGCTACACGCGCCTGGGCGGGTATGTCGTCGCGATCTGGCTGCTGGGCATTGCGGCGAGCCTGTCGACGACCGGCCGATACTTCGACGTCGCGGTTCGCGACGTGGTGATGGCGATCGCAGCGTTTACCTTGGCCCGCATGAGCGAGGCTG
This sequence comes from uncultured Acidobacteriota bacterium, assembly GCA_963773045.1. Taxonomy (GTDB): domain Bacteria; phylum Acidobacteriota; class Vicinamibacteria; order Vicinamibacterales; family UBA2999; genus 12-FULL-67-14b. The sequence goes on from CAVYZT010000010.1 coordinate 87,616, forward strand.
GGGTGGGCTCGACCGCAGGCCAGCGAAGCGAGACGACACACGTCGCGGCATCGCTGGCGAGAATCGCCTAGGAAGGCTGAAGACTGAGGACCGCGTGGCGCTCTATGTGCTCGACTCGAACGAGGTGCGCGTGCTCCACGACTTCACCCGCGATTCCGCTTCGCTCGCAGGGACGATGGCGCCTCGTCCCTCAGACCACCTCATTGTGCGTGGCTCACGCCGGTGGCATCGGTTGCGGTGTGTTGCTGGCTCCCACATACAGCAAGGTGCCCCGCACCGAATTCGGCAACATCCCGGGCCAGTGCCCGCTCGCATTGGACGCCCGCACTCGGCAGTCTTCGAACAGGAAGTCTCCGATCGGTTGCGTCGTGCTGTATCGAAATCGATACACGGTCTGATTGGGAGTCCCCGTTCCGAACCAGCACCCACGCACGATCAAGGTGCCGCCTGAGTAGTCGATAATCTCGCCGTTGGTCGGCACTTGTGAGACGTCACTCCCCCACCGCAGGCCATCCAGAATCGCCACATGCGTGGTGATCGCGGGCGGGTCAGGTGATGGAGCGTAAATCAGCCGTCCGCACTTTTCCACGTGCACGCCGGAAGCCAGCAGCGCGACGCCATTTCGAGTGTCAATGTAGAAGGCCGCCTTGCCGAACTGCAGCAGCCCGCCTCCGACCATGCGGATCGACCCGCCGTTTGCCGTGTGGATGCCAAGCACTCCTCCCGTGCGCCCCTTGAACTGGCAGCCGTAGAGCTCGTGGTTCAACGCCTGGCGCCCTTCGACGCGCACCCCGGTCTCGCAGCCGGCGACGTCGAGGTCGTAGGCGCGCATGAAATCGTTCTTCTGATCCACTCCTCCGCCGATGTGCCAGAACGTCCCGAGCTTGCCGCTGGCGTCGGGCACGTAGATGTTGCGCAAGGTGTTGTGACTCGAGCGCACTGCCCCAGTGCCACTGTCGAGCACCTGGATCAACGTCAGCGCCGGCTTGACCAGCTCAACGGCGACATTCGACAGCTCACACCCGCTTCCGTCGGTGAAACGAAAGACCGGGCGGTCGTCTTTTCCGCGCCATCGGAACCTGGTCGCCCGCCCGCGACCCTGCACGTGCATGCCGTGGACGCTTTGAGCAATGTGAATCGTGTCGTGCAGGTCGATGGTTTCCTTGCCGAGATCGATGCGATCCCCTACGCGGTTCGCGCCGCTGCCGGTGACCGCCGCATCGATGATGTCCTGGAGCGCCATCAGTTCCTCCGAGCCGCGACCCGCCGATCACCTTGCCACTAACCTGAGGAGCCGGCAACGGAAGAATTCCCGGAACGCCCGACACCGAACGCGCCCTCGCCGCAGATTGCGTCAGCGCTCGGCGTGCGCCCCGTGCGGCGCGTGAGCGAGAAAATCTCTAGCCGGCTACAGGCCGGTCGAAGTCGCCGCTTCTTCTCGCCAGGGCAGACCGTCCGGCAGGAAGCGCTCCTCAGCCTCGGCAAACGCGGCCGGATGCGTCTTGAGCATGAACGCGAGATTGAGCGCGTAGGTGATGAGCAGGACCACGGCCAGACCGAGGGCGATTGCTGGCATGACGAGTGCTAGGACTAGCGGGCGCGCCCCGCCCTCATTTCGAGGAGGAGGAGGTCAGCCGCCAGAAACGGAGGAAAAGGACTCTGATGTTGCGCACAAGCGCTTTTTGGCCCACCATCCTGATCTGGAGTGCCGCGATCGTCGCGGCCCGCGACCGGTCGTGGACTCGCGGCGAAGGGCCACGGTACGTTTGTCGACCGTATAACGGTGCGTTCGGCGGTCTTCAGCCTTCTGTTTCTGTGGTGAACCTGGCGGCCTGCGATTCGGACTACTGGAGGTAACTGTGTTCGCTTCATTCAATACCCGCGTTGCGCTCGTGATCGGTTCGATGGCTCTGTTCGCCGTTTTGCTCGCGCCAGCCTCGGCGGGCGCACAGGACGCCGCCAAGGGGCAAGCGGTCTACACCGCGCAGAAGTGTTCGATGTGTCACGCGATCGAGGGAAAGGGTAACAAGGCAAACCCCCTCGACGGCGTCGGTAAGAAGCTGTCGGCCGATGAGATCCGGCAGTGGATCACCACTCCAAAGGAAATGACGGCAAAGGCCAAGTCCACCAAGAAGCCGCCGATGCCGGCCAACTACAGCAAGCTGCCTGCGGCGGATCTCGACGCGCTGGTGGCCTACATGCAGAGCTTGAAGTAGAGGCGCGCCGGTGATCGAGCGCGGCGCACTCCTCCGACACCCGCTGTCCCTCGCCGGAGTAGTCATCACCACGGCCTCGGCCGTGGTTTTCCTGGCGATGCTCATCGCAGCCGCACTCGGGTTGTTCACCAACCCGTACGCCGGACTGGTCGTCTTCGTCGCGCTGCCGGGTCTGTTCGTCGCCGGACTGCTGCTGATTCCTCTTGGTATCTGGCGACTGCACAAGGCAGAGCTGCGCGACCCGTCGGCGGTGCCGGACTGGCCGGTCGTCGATCTCCGCAAGCAGCACGTGCGTCGCACCCTCCTCGCGGTCGTCGCGCTGACCTCGGTCAACGTCGTCATCCTGCTGGTGGCCGGCTACGGCAGCCTGCACTGGATGGAGTCGCCGAGCTTTTGCGGGCAGACGTGCCACACGCCGATGCACCCGCAGTTCACCGCCTGGCAGTTTGCGCCGCACGCCCGCGTGGCATGCACCCAGTGCCACATCGGTGAGGGCGCTCGGGCTTTGGTGCACTACAAGCTCGCCGGCGTGCGGATGATGGTGCAGGTGGCGACCGGCGAGTACCCGCGCCCCATTCCGGCGTCGATCGTGGACCTCCGGCCGGCGATTGAAACCTGCGGGAACTGCCACAGTCCCACTCACAACCTGGGCCAACGTTCGCGTCCCCTCCGCGAATATGCGGACGATGAGGGCAACACCGAAACGATCACCGAACTGCAGATGCACGTGGGCGGGCCTGGACAGCCCACACCGGAGGGACGAGCCATTCACTGGCATGCCGATCCTGCCGTCCGGGTCGAATACATCACGACCGATGCCGACCGGCAGACGATTCCTTTCGTCAAGGTGACCAACGCCCAGGGTCAAGCGAAGGAATACGTCGTGGAGGGGACGACGCCCGAGGAGCTGGCGAAGGGACAGTCGCGGCTGATGGACTGCATCGACTGTCACAATGCCGCCATGCACCGCATCGCGCCGACGGCCGAGCGGGCCGTGGATCGCGCGATCACCGCCGGAGAGATCAACCGCACCCTGCCGTTCATCCGTCGCGAGAGTGTGCGGCTGGTCAAGGCGGAGTACGACAACGAAGACACGGCGCTCGCGGCGATCGAGCGCGGGCTGCGCGATTTCTACAAGGGCACGCGGGGCGATGCGGACGCCGCATCGCTACAGCAGGCGATTCGTGGCCTTCAGGCGGTTTATCGCCGCAACGTCTTCCCTTCGATGAAGGTGACGTTTGGCGTCTACTTCGACAACCTCGGACACATGACTTCGAACGGCTGTTTTCGGTGTCACGACGGCAGTCACGTCGCCCGTGACGGCACCAGCATCAGCGGGGACTGTTCGTACTGTCACGAGCAGCGTGAGTAAACGGCGACAGGGCGACGACCAGTTCAGCGCCCTCTCTCGCCTCCACTTGTCGCATCAATTCGCCGCTAGTGGCCGAGGAGCCGGCGCGTATGCCGCGCGATCATGAGCTCCTCGTTTGTCGGGATGACCCACGCCGACGCCTTCGAGCCCTGCGCACTGATGCCAGGTCCGCCGCGGGCATTTGCTTCAGCATCCAGGCCGACGCCCAGCCACGCCGCGTCCCGGCACACGCGCTCGCGAATCGGCGCCGCATTCTCGCCGATGCCGCCGGTGAAGACGAGGGCGTCGATCCCGCCGAGCGCGGCGGCGAGCGAGCCCATTTCCCGTCGAATCCGATAGACGAAGAGATCGACGGCCTGCCGCGCTCGCGGATCGTCGCTGGCCAACAGCGTGCGCATGTCGCTCGAAAGGCCTGAGACGCCGAGCAGACCCGACTGCTGATAGATGAGCCGCTCGATCGCGCGCGCGTCCATCTTCCTTTCGTCGATCAGATAGAGGATCACGCCGGGATCAAGCGAGCCCGACCGTGTGCCCATCATGAGCCCCTCGACGGCCGTGAAGCCCATCGTGCTCGCGACGCTCTTACCGTTGTCGAGCGCGCACATGCTGCAGCCGTTGCCCAGGTGCAGCACCACGGTCCGGCCCGCTGCCCCTCGAGCGTCGTGTCGCGGCAGCACCGTGGCGATGTATTCGTAGGAAAGGCCGTGGAACCCGTAACGCTGCACACCGGCCTTGGTCAGCTCTTCGGGCAGCGCGAACTGCTGAGCGACCGGCGGGTTGCCGCGGTGGAACGCCGTGTCGAAGCACGCGACCTGCGGCAGCTCCGGCCGACGTCCGAGCAGGATGCGAATCGGCGTCAGGTTGTGCGGTTGGTGCAGCGGCGCCAGCGGCGTCAGCTTTTCGAGCGCAGCCAGGATGTCGTGGTCCATCCGGACCGGCTGGCTGAACGCGAGCCCGCCGTGCACGACTCGATGGCCCACGCCGGCGAGCCGGTGCCCGGCCAGCTCGTTGCGGACAAAGCCGGTCAGGTGTTCGAGTGCCCCGTCGTGCCCGAGCGAAGTCCCGGCGCTCCACGAGTGCTCGCTGACGATCTTTCCTGCCCCATCCTTGGCAACGAACCGAGGCTGCGTGTAGAGACCCTCAGCCTGGCCACGGACCAGCAACTCCAGATCGGCGCCCTGCGCGGCGAAGGCCGAGAACTTGATCGACGAGGAGCCGGCATTGATGACGAGATAGACGTCGGCCATTGACGGGCTTGCTTTCCTTTTGCCTTCTGGCTTGCGGCTTGAGACTTGTGGCTTGAGCCTTCTGCCCTTACGCCACCGCTTTACCGGCGTGTTCGCGCCGCGCCTTCGCCAGGAGCACGGCGACGGCGCACGACGCGAGGCGCGCGAGTACCGTGTCGGCGCGGCTCGTCAGCACGATCGGAACCTTGGCCCCGAGCACGATGCCGGCGGCATCGGCGCCGGCGAGAAACGTGAGGCTCTTGGCGAGCATGTTGCCAGCCTCGAGGTCGGGCACGACCAGGACGTTGGCGCGGCCGGCGACCGGCGAGTTGATCTTCTTGATTTTTGCAGCCTCCAAGTTGATCGCGTTGTCGAGCGCGAGTGGGCCGTCCAGGATGCCTCCGGTAATCTGCCCGCGGTCGGCCATCTTGCACAAGGCGGCCGCTTCGAGAGTCGATGGTACGTTGGGGTTCACGGTCTCCATCGCCGACAGGATGGCCACGCGCGCCTCGGGCGCGCCGAGGGCGTGGACCAGGTCGATGGCGTTTTGCACGATGTCGACTTTCTCCGCCAGGGTCGGCGCGATATTCACGGCGGCGTCGGTGATCACGAGCACGTCGTCATGACCAGGCACGTCGATCACGAAGCAGTGGCTGATTCGCCGCGCGGTCCGCAGCCCGGTCTCGCGCTTGACCACCGCGCCCATCAGCTCGTCGGTGTGGAGGCTGCCCTTCATCAGCACCTCCGCCCGGCCCTGCCGCACGACTTCCACCGCCTTCTCAGCCGACTGGTGACTGTGGCTCGCGTCGACGATCTCGAACGCCGAGATGTCGAGCTTGGCCTCTGCGGCCACTGCGGCGATACGCGCGGCCGGTCCGACGAGGATCGGCGTGATCAGCCCGAGCTTGGCCGCGTCGAGCGCTCCCTCGAGCGAGCTGCGATCGCACGGATGCGCCACAGCAGTCGGAGTCGGAGGGAGCGATTTGCAGCGCTCGATGAGCCGCTCATATTTCTCGTGTGTATGCGTGTGTGCCATGTCACTACCTCAACATCCGCGATTCGCGATTCGCTATTGGCTATTCGCTGTTCGCGAAAGGCGAATGGCGAACCGCGAAAAGCTGATAGCCAAAAGCTGATAGCCGAACGTGCCGTTACTGACTGCCGATCGCCGCCGCGACCTGCACAAAAAGAATCTTCATCACCGTCATCGTTGGAAAAATCGTCGCGAAGCCGATGTCTGGCCGATCGGTCGGGAAGACCCGGCTCGCATAGGACAGAATGGCGGGATTGCCGGTGACGGCGGAGACAATGCCGAACAGATCGTCGGCGGGGATTGTGAGCAGCCGTCCGACGATCATCGTGACTACCACCAGCGCAAGCACGATCGGGACGCCGAGCAGGATGAAGGTAGACCCGGTCTCGGCGACCGTGGCGGCGAACTTCGGCCCCGACGCGAGGCCGACCTGCGCCAGGAACACCGTCAGCCCGAAGTTACGCAGCACCAGGTTCGCCGAGAGAGGCAGCGTCCATACGATCCCCAACGTCCGCCGGGCCCGGCCCAGCCCAAGCGCAACCAGCAGCACACCCGCGAGGCCCAGCGTCATCCGCCCAACCCCAGGAATCGGAAGCGGGATTAATCCCACAAGCAGGCCGAGCGCCGCCCCGACGCCAATCGAGATGTAGCTGAAATCGGCCGCACCCTTGATGGAGTCGCCATAGAAGGCGCGCACCGCGGGAAAGTTCGCGCGATGGCAGAGCAGGCCGACCCGGTCGCCGAATTCGAGCGTGAGGTCGTCGTCAGGTAGGAGATCGGTGTCGCCCCGGCGGACCTGGATATAGCTGTACTCGAAGCCGCCTGGAATCTTCAGCCTGCCAAGCGGCAGGCCGACCACGCCGCGCCTGGACGCGAAGACCCGGATGTAGTCCAGGTCGGCCCTATCCGCGGCGAGCTCCCCGCTGGCAGCGTGGCCAATCAACGCGCGAGCCTTGTCAATCAGCGCAGGATCGGTCCCGACGAGAAGGAGCACGTCGCCGGCATCCAGAATCGTAGACGCGGTAGGAACGCGATTCTGCTGGTTGCCGCGGATCGTGACGACCTGCACCCCGTCGGGCAGACGCCGCTGGAGCTCCGAGAAGGGTCGGCGGAACCACGCCGCATTATTGACGCGGACTTCGGTCGGCTGCAGGCGCTGGCCAGTCGGGGCTTCGATCCGCGGCTTGAAAATCGCCGCGTAGAGGGCCAAGCACAAGATCGGCCCGGCGACGCCAAACGGATAGGTGACGCTGTAGCCGACCGCGGCATCCTGGTTCTGAAGCGCGTCGAAAATTGCCTGGAGCGTCGGCGTGTTCGTGGCGGAGCCGGCAAACATTCCGAGCGCGTGTGGAAGGGCCGTTCCTGTCTGGTAAATCAACAGCGTGACGACGCTCGCGGCGGTCAGGCCGCAGAGTCCGGCGAAGTTCGCCTTCAACCCCTCGAGACTCGTCAGACCGCGAAACCATTCGTTGCCGTACTGGATGCCGACGCAGTAGAGGAACAGCAGCAGTCCCAGTGTGCCAAGCAATCCAGGCGGCGCAGACTTCGGGGCGAACGCGCCGCACGCGAGACCAACGAAGAGCACTGCTCCCGAGCCCAGCGCGAACCCCTTCAGGTTGAGCTCCCCGATCAGGTATCCGGCGGCAATGGTGAGGAACAGCGCCGTCAACGGAGAGGCTTCGAGGATCGCCCTGAGCCAGTCCATGAGCCTCATCCCCTCCCTGAAGCCCGGTTACTGGACGAGCTTCCCAGGCAGGTACTCGGTGAGCGCCGCCACGTACTGGGCGCGGAGAAAGGCGTCCACGTTCTCGACGTGGGTCGCGTCGTTGCGACCGCGAATCGCGTCGACCGAGTCGAAACGGTTGTCGTACAGCCACTGCTCGAGCCCGGACCGCAGCGTTGTCATGTACTCGGGCCCGTTGCGGAGCAGCGCCGACGCGGTCATGACGACATCGGCTCCCGCGAGGAGGTACTTCACCACCTCGACATGGGTCTCGACGCCACGGCTGGCCGCCAGCGAGCACTCAATCCGGCGCGACAGGAGTCCAATCCACACGAGCGAGAGCGGCAGCTCGGCGGCCGTCGACAACGGGAGCGATCGCGTCACCCGCAGCGAGGCGAGATCGATGTCGGGCGCATAGAAGCGGTTGAACAGCACCAGGCCGTCCGCACCGGCCCGCCGCAGTTCGGCCGCCATGTGCGGCAGCGAGCTGAAATAGGGGGCGAGCTTGACGGAGATCGGAATGCGCACACACGAGCGGACCTCGCGGATGATCTCCAGGCAGCCTCTCTCGACCTCGGCGCCGCTGACCGCGAGATCGATCGGGATGGAGAAAACATTGAGCTCGAGGGCAGCGGCTCCCGCCTGCTCGAGGTTGCCCGCGTACTCGACCCACCCCTTGGAGGTGGTGCCGTTCAGGCTGGCGATCACCGGAATGCCGAGCGCCTCGCTGGCGCGGCGCAGGGTCTCGAGGTGACCGGACACGCTGCCGTTATCGTCGGCAAGCTCGGGGAAATACGAGCCGGCCTCGGGTTGGCTGAGCGAGCCGTGCTCGGTGTAGAGCGCGTAGGCGGTGTCTTCGGCCCGGATCTGCTCCTCGTAGAGCGACGACATCACGACCGCCGCTGCACCCGCATCTTCCAGGCGGCGCATGCCGTCGACGGTCGCCGTCAGCGGCGATGCGGCCGCGACGATCGGATGCGCCAGCGGCAGGCCGAGATAGCGTGAGGCGAGTGTCATCACGGAAGGTCCTGCCATAGGGGATGGAACCGGGTGCCGTCACGCGACGCCAGATCCTCGTACAAGCGATACCGCTCGTGGACGACGCTCTGCGCCTGCTCGAGCATCCGCTGCGCGGCGTCCGGGTGAGTCCGAAACAGCGCCTTGAAGCGAACCTCGTTGTTGCGGTACTCCTCGAGCGGAATGCGCGGACGTGGTGAGTCGAGCCGAAACGGGTTCATGCCACGCTGCCGCATGGTGGGATCGTACCGGAACAGCGGCCAGTAGCCGGACGCCACTGCGCGAGCCGCCTGCTTCATGCCGTGGCGCATGTCGATGCCGTGGGCGATGCATTGCGAGTACGCCAGGATCAGGGACGCGCCGGAGTGCGCCTCCGCTTCGCGGATCGCCACCAGGGCCTGCTCGTTGTTCGCTCCCATCGCGATCTGGGCGACGTAGACGTTGCCGTAGGAAATGGCCATCATCGCCAGGTCCTTGCGCGGAGTCGTCTTGCCGGCGGAGGCAAACTTCGCCGAGGCGCCAAGCGGCGTCGCCTTCGACGCCTGGCCGCCGGTGTTCGAATAGACCTCGGTGTCGAGCACCAGGATGTTGACGTCCTTCCCAGTGGCGAGGACGTGGTCGAGACCACCGTAGTCAATGTCGTACGCCCAGCCGTCGCCGCCGATGATCCACACCGATCGCCGGACGAGAAAGTCGGCTACCGCCAGCAGGTTGATCGGGTCGGCATCGGTCGCGCCCGAAAGCTTCGCTTTCAGCGCGGCGACGCGCTGCCGCTGGACGCGAAAGTCCGACTCGGTTACCTGCGGCGCCTGCACGATCGCGGTCACCAGGTCCTCGCCCAGGTGTGTCGCAAGCTTCTTGGCGAGCGCGCGCGCCTGTGCGGTCTGAGTGTCGACGGCGAGGCGGTAGCCGAGGCCGAACTCGGCGTTGTCCTCGAAGAGCGAGTTCGCCCACGCCGGCCCTCGGCCGTCGGCGTTGGCGGCCCATGGCGTGGTCGGGAGATTGGCGCCGTAGATCGATGAGCAGCCTGTGGCATTGGCGATCTGCAGCCGATCGCCGAACAGCTGGGAGATCAGCTTGAGATACGGCGTCTCACCACAGCCGGCGCACGCGCCCGAGAACTCGAACAGCGGCTCGAGAAACTGCACGCCGCGGACGTTGGCAAAGTTCACATGCGTGCGATCGGCCCACGGCAGCGTCTCGAAGAAGCTGATGCTCTCTCGACCGGCGTCGAGGTGCTGCAGCCGGTCCTTCATGTTGATCGCCTTGACGGCGAAATCGGTCGGGCTGTGAGCCGGGCAATTCTCCACGCACACGCCGCATCCCGTGCAGTCCTCGACGTAGACCTGCAAGGTGAAGCGCGAGTCGGGATAGCCGCGGGCGTTGATTGGCGCCGCCTTGAATGCGCCCGGCGCTCCCGCCAGCCGGCTCTCGTCGTAATACTTGGATCGAATCACGCTGTGGGGACAGACGATGGCGCACTGTCCACACTGGATGCAGAGGTCCGATTCCCACACCGGCACCTCGTCGGCGATGTTGCGCTTTTCGAACCGCGCCGTCCCCGTCGGATAGGTGCCGTCCACGGGGAGGGCGCTGACCGGTAGCGTGTCACCGCGCATACCGAGGATCGTTTCCGTCACGTTGCGCACGAAGTCGGGCGCCGTCTCTGGCACCAGCGACAGGCGGATCCGCTGGGCGGTCACCTTCGCGGGGACACGAACCTCGTGCAGGTTCGCCACGGCGCTGTCGATCGCTGCGAAGTTCTTCTGGACGACGTCCTTGCCCTTTTTCGCATAGGTGCGTTCGGTCGCGTGCTTGATCGCCTCGATCGCCTTGTCGCGTGGCATCACGCCGGACAGGGCGAAGAAGCACGTCTGCAGGATGGTGTTCACGCGTGAGCCGAGGCCGAGGCCGGAAGCCACGCTCGATGCATCGATGACGTAAAGCTTGATTTCTCTGTCGATGATTTGTTGCTGCGCTTCGCGCGGCAGCTCATCCCACACCTTGTCAGACGCGTAGGGGCTGTTGATGAGCACGGTGGCGCCGGGGGCGGCGGCCGCCAGCAGGTCGAGCTTGTAAAGGAAGTCGAACTTGTGGATGCCGATGAAGTTCGCCGACTTCAGCAGGTACGGCGCGCGGATCGGCCGCGGACCGAAGCGCAGGTGCGAGATCGTGTAGGAGCCCGACTTCTTCGAGTCGTAGACGAAATAGCCCTGGGCGTAGCGGCCTGGGGCGGAGGCCAGGATCTTCGTCGAGTTCTTGTTCGCGCCGACGGTGCCGTCGGCGCCCAGGCCGAAGAACAGCGCCCGAACGACGTCCGGCGGTTCGATGTCGAAGCTGGCGTCCACCGTCAGGCTCGTGTGCGACACGTCGTCGGTGATCCCGACGGTGAAGCCGTGCTTTGGTGCGGGTTTCTTCAGCTCGTCGAAGACCGCCTTGGCCGACGCGGGATCGAAGTCCTTCGACGACAGGCCGTATCGGCCACCCACGATCACCGGCATCGACGGGATCCGCCCGGCCGCGAGCGCCTCGGAGAACGTCGTGATGACGTCGAGATACAGCGGTTCACCTGGCGCGCCGACTTCCTTGGTTCGATCCAGCACCGCGATGCGCTTGACCGTCGGCGGCAGGGCCGCCCGAAACCGCTCCGCGTCCCATGGACGGTAGAGCGCCACGTGCAGCACGCCGACTTTCTCGCCGTGCGCGTTCAGCCATGCGGCGGTCTCGTCGAGCACTTCGAAGGCCGAGCCGATGACAACGATCGCCCGTTCCGCCTCGGGATGGCCGCGATAGGTGAACAGGCTGTAGGAGCGGCCCGTGAGCGCTCCCACGCGATCCATCGCACGCTGCACGATGTCGGGAACGCGGGCGTGATACGGGTTCGCGGCCTCACGAGCTTGGAAGAACGTGTCAGGGTTGTGGGTCGTGCCGCGAATGACCGGCCGCTCCGGCGTGAGCGCGCGCGCGCGATGGGCGCGGACCAGCTCATCGTCGATCGCGGCTCTGATCTGATCGTCCGGAATGACTGCCATCGTGTTCTCTTCGTGCGACGTGCGGAAGCCGTCGAAGAAGAACACGATGGGCACGCGCGACTCGAGCGTGGCGGCCTGGGCGACGAGCGCCAGATCGTGCGACTCCTGCACGGATGACGCAGCCAGCATGGCGAAGCCGGTCATGCGCGCGCTCATCACGTCGGAGTGGTCGCCGAAAATCGACAGGGCCTGAGTGGCCAACGCTCGCGCCGCGACATGAATGACGCAGGGAGTCAGCTCGCCCGCGATCTTGTACATGTTCGGGGAGCATCAGCAGAAATCCCTGCGACGCCGTGAACGTCGTCGTGAGGGCGCCGCTCTGGAGGGCTCCGTGCACGGCGCCGGCCGCGCCTCCTTCGGATTGCATCTGCTGCACGGTCGGAATCTGACCCCAGATATTCTTGATGCCTTGAGCCGCCCACGCGTCGGCCAGTTCCGCCATGGTGGACGAGGGGGTAATCGGAAACACGGCGCACACTTCGTTGACGCGATACGCGATGTGGGCGGCCGCGGTGTTGCCGTCCATGACGACCGGCTTCGCAGACATGCGGGCAACCTCTTTTTCAGCGCTCAGCTTCGGGCTCTCGGCTTTCACGCGTGGCCTCGCCTAGGTGCGGACAGTAAAACGAGCCGGCACGGTGTCGGCACCAGCGGGGCCGCCGGCCGCCTCGACGCGAGGCTCTGGTGTCATCTCGATCGCGCGACAGGGGCACTGCTCGAAGCACGCCGCGCATCCCGTGCAGAGATCGAGCTCGACTCGGTAGAAGCGGCCCTTGCCCAGCTTGAGAATGGCCTGTTCGGGACACGCCGCATAACAGTTGTCGCACTCGAAGCAATTGCCGCACGACAGGCAGCGCGTGGCTTCGTACCGCGCCTCGCGCTCGGATAGACCGCTGACGATCTCTTCGAAGCCCGTGCGCTTCGATACAGGCACCGCCGGCTGCTCACGACGAGCGGCGTCGAGGAACACGGTGAGGTTGAGCGACTCGAACGGAACTCCTGGGTGCTGTGGCGGCTTCTTGTAGACCGCGCCACGCAGCCAGGCATCGATGTGCCGCGCCGCCTTCTTGCCGTGCCCGACCGCTGCGGTCATCGTCCGGGAGCCGCCGATCATGTCGCCGCCGGCAAAGATGCCGGAGGCCGCCTGCATCTGCTCGTCCACCTCGACGACCTTGCCCTTGCCGATGCTGACGCCCGGCACCTTGGTCAGGAAGTCGACGTCGGCATGCTGGCCGACGGCCAGCACGAGTGAGTCAGCCTTGAGCGTTTGGAACTGCCCAGTGCCGACACAGCCCGAGCCGTCGGGCAGCATCTCCATCTGCTCGACCACGATTTCGTCTTCGCCGAATCGCGAGACCGTCGAGAGCCACTTGATCTTCACGCCTTCGGCAAAGGCCTCCATCGCTTCGTAGGGATGGGCCTCCATCTGCGTCTTGTCAAAGCGGAAGATGAGCACGGCCTCTTCGGCGCCCAGCCGCTTGGCCATGCGCGCGGCATCCATCGCCGTGTTCCCGCCACCGACGATGCCGACCACGCGGCCGAGTGAGGGCGCGCGGCCCTTCTCGACTTGCTCCATCAGCGTGACGGCGTCGATGATCTTTCCGCCGTCCATCGCGGGAATGTCGAGGTGGTTGGCCACCTGGGCGCCGATGCCGAGGAACACGGCATCGAATCGGCCCGCGGCTTTCTCGGCCAATACGTCGTTCACCCGGGAGTTGCGGTGGATCGTCACGCCCATCGCCTCGATGCGCTCGATTTCCTTGTCGAGCGGCTCACGGGGCAGGCGGTACGCCGGGATCCCGTAGTGCATCATCCCGCCCGGCATGGGGTTCGCGTCGCGGATCTCGACCTCGTGTCCGAAACGACGCAAGTGATACGCGCACGAAAGGCCGGCGGGGCCGGCGCCGACCACGAGCACGCGCTTTCCTGTGGGCGGACCGGGAGCGATGGTCCAGCCCTTCTCGTTGGCGAGGTCGCCGAGAAACCGATCGAGCGAGTGGATCGACACCGACGAATCGAGGTACTGACGGTTGCAGGCGCTCTCGCAGGGGTGATAGCAAGCGCGGCCGTGGGCCCCCGGCAGCGGGTTCTCCTCCATGTACTTCTGCCACGCCCGCTCGTACTCCCCTTCTTGGGCGAGCGCCAGCCATGCCTGGATGTTCTCCCCTGCCGGGCAGGCGTGGTTGCAGGGCGGAAGATGATCGACGTAGACGGGGCGCTGCCATCGGCGCGCGCCCGCGCCCCTGCCGATCGTTTCTTTATAGACGGGGGTCAGATCCTTCGGAGTGAGACTCACGGACGTTCACCTCCGGCTCGCGGTAGGAGCCATCCGTCACCAGACGCGTCCATCGTCGTTTGGTGCAATGGAGCGGTCAGCACATTGCCAGCCTGGCGTTCGCTCTCGCCAGTGTCCACGGTGGCGGATTCGATCGGCGGTCGCGCCGCCGCCGTCGCGTTGAATGAAACTGCGATCCGCGGGCGATCGCCCATGTAAGGGTGCACCCAGTGATAGAGCCAACTTGGGAAGATCACGAGCAGCCCAGCTTCGGGCCGCACGCGTACCGGCGCGCCGTACGGATCGCCAGGCGCGGTCAGCGCCGCGACGGCCGCCTCGGGTCGACTGAGAAAGTCGGTGTGCGAGTGCCAGCCGCCGATGTTGCTGCGGCCGACGCTGGTGTACTTGGCCTCTTCCGCAAGAATCAGCACCTGCAGCTCCTGATTCAACGCGTCGGCGTCCGGCACGCGCAACCGCCCGATCTGCGTCGAAAACACCGACGTGACTTCGAAGTCCACCAAGTTCGCCCGATCAGCAGAGCGTCACCGACTGCGCAAGTCCGGCCTCGCTGGTCTCCTTGTACTTGCTGTTCATGTCCTTGGCGGTCTCGGCCAGAGCCATCACGCTGGCGTCGAAATTGACGCGGTGCCTGGACGCGATCTCGTTGCTCGCGATCGCGTAGGCGGTCCAGGCCTTGACGGCTCCGAATGCGCACCGCTCGATGCACGGAACCTGCACGTAACCGGCGACCGGGTCGCAGGTCATGCCCAGGTGATGCTCCAGCGCCGATTCGGCAGCGTTCTCGACCACCAGCGACGGTGCGTCGTACGCCGTCGCAATCAATGCCGCCGCCATCGACGACGCGACGCCGATCTCTGCCTGGCAGCCGCCCTCGGCTGCAGACAGCGTCGCATGGTGCTTGCAGAGGTAGCCGACCGCCGCAGCCGCGAGCATGCCGTCACGGACCTTCTGCCGGTCGACTTTCCGGACCTCGAGGAGCGCGTAGACCAACGACGGCATGACGCCGGCGGAACCGCCGGTCGGAGCCGTGATCACGAGGTGGCCGCGCCCGTTTTCCTCGGATGCCGCGATCGCAAATGCCGACAGCGCACCGAGACCGCGGTCTGCCTCGTACTTGTCGTCCATGGCGCGCTTGTACACGGTGGCGGCCTTGCTGTGCAGTTTGATCGGGCCGGGCAGCACGTCATCTTCGGACATCGACAGCCCCGACTTCACCGTCGCGACCATGGCGTTGATGATCTTGTCGGTGAAGGCGTAGACCTCCTCTTCCGTCCTGCCAGCGATCGACATCTCGTTGGCAAGCAAGACCTTGGCGATCGTGGTCTGGTTGGTGTCGGCGTGGGTCCGCAGCTCCTTCATGGTCCTGAACGGGTACTTCGGCGGGTTCTTCTTCGGGGGCGTATACCCTTTCCACTCGATGAATCCGCCGCCCACTGAGTAGGTACTCCTGCTCGAGCAACACCTCGTTGCCGGCGAGGAGCTTGACCGTCATCGTGTTCGGGTGTTTGAAGTCGCCCTTGGTGGCATCGTAGACGACGTCCTTGAGGCTCACATCGATGGACTTGTCACCGAGCTTGACCGGGAACACCTGGTCAGGCTTGTCGCGCAAACCGTCGAGGAATTTCGGGTCGACCGTCGCCGGTTCTTTCCCGACCAGCCCGGCAAGCGCGGCTCGTTCCGTGCCGTGTCCCTTGCCGGTCGCGCTGAGGCTGCCGAACAAGTTCACCTGAAGCTTCGTCGCCTTGGCGAGTTTGTCGGCCGGCAGTTTGGCGGCTTGCTGGTAGAAATCGTAGGTAATGCGCATCGGGCCAATCGTGTGTGAGCTGGACGGGCCCGGGCCCACCTTGTAGAACTCGTCGACGGTCGTCAACACCGGCCCCTTCCCCTTCTTCACGACGTCCAAGTCCGGTGACAGCGGCGGAGCCGAAGCCGCCTGGGCTTGAGCGGAGGCCGGGCGAGCGGCCGCTGGGGCGGCGGGCGCCACGGCCTCCTTCTCCTCTCGCGTGCAGCCAGTCATCACGGCCGCCGCACCCGCGACAGCGCTGCGCATCAGGAACCGCCGGCGGTCCACGCCTGGCGGTGTTTCTCTCAGCCTCGGTTCCTCTGCGGAAAGAACGGGTGCCTGATCGTCGTCATGTTCGAGTTTCACGCTGTCATCTCCTAAAAGGTACCAGGGAGGTTGCTAGCCAGGGCGCGGGGGCACGACGAACCAGCTTGCACGTGCCATGCGCGAATCACCACGAACGATAGTGAACGGCCAGTCGAGCAGCTATAGGACCTTGGTGCACGTCGATGCTGGCCACGCGACTGCATCATACATGCGCCTTGGCGACTGCGCCTTTGCCAAGCTCGAGCACCTGGTCGGCAGAAGTCGTGCCAAACAGATGCATCGTGCGCGCGACGATGCCAGTCCAGCCGGTCTGGTGGCTCGCGCCCAGACCGGCGCCGTTGTCCCCGTGAAAGTATTCGTAGAACAGGAGGAGATCCTTCCAGTGCGGGTCGGTCTGAAATTTTGCCGCCCCGCCGTAGACCGGCCGGCGGCCCGCACCATCCTTCAGGAAGATTGCGCTCAACCGGCGAGCGATCTCTTCGGCCACCTGATATAACGTCATCCGGCGGCCAGATCCCGTCGGGCACTCGACCGTGAAGTGGTCACCGTAATAGGCGTAGTACTGGAGCAGCCCGCGGATGATCAGCGCGTTCACCGGCATCCAGATCGGCCCGCGCCAGTTGGAATTGCCGCCGAACATGCCGCTATCCGACTCCGCCGGCAGATAAGGCACTCGGTACTCTTCGTAGCCGACGCGAAACAGGTACGGCTGCCGCTCGTGATGACGCGAGACCGAGCGAACCCCGTACGAACTGAGGAACTCGTTCTCGTCGAGCATCCTGGCCAGCACGCGACGGAGCTTCTCCTCGTTCAATACCGAAGCGAGCAGGCGGCCGTGTTCCCCGCGCTTCGCCGGATTCTGGATGAAGGCCGTGAGTTCGGGCCGCGCGTCGAGAAAGCGCTGCAGCCTCGGCACGAGCGCGGGATACTTCTTCAGGAGTTCGCCCTCGAAGACCGTGACGGCGCACAGCGGCAGGAGCCCGACCATGGATCGCACCTTGAGCCGGTCGGCGCTGCCGTCCGGCAGCCTCAGCACGTCGTAGAAAAAACCATCGTCTTCGTCCCACATCCCGACGTCATCACCGGCGTGAATCATCGACGAGGAGATCCAGAGAACATGTTCGAGGAACTTGAGCGCCATGTCCGCATACGCCGGCTTCTCAAGCGCGAGCTCAGAGGCGATTTCGAGCATGTTCTGACCGAAGAGAGCCATCCACGCCGTGCCGTCGGCCTGCTCGAGGTAGCCACCGGTCGGCAGCGGAGAGCTGCGATCGAACACGCCGATGTTGTCGAGCCCCAGGAATCCGCCTTCGAACACATTGCTGCCGGTGCGATCCTTGCGGTTGACCCACCAGGTGAAGTTGAGCATGAGCTTGTGGAACGATCGCTCGAGCCAATCGAGATCGCCGACGCCCCGGCGGGCCTTCTCGAGCCGGTAGGTGAAGATCGTCGACCAGGCATGCACCGGTGGGTTGACGTCGCCGAAATTCCACTCATACGCAGGAATTTGTCCGCTGGGGTGCAAATACCGTTCTTGCAGCATCAGGTCGAGCTGCTGCTTGCCGAAGTCTTCGTCGACCAGCGTCAACGCCACGACGTGGAACGCAAGATCCCAGGCCGCGTACCAGGGGTACTCCCATTTGTCCGGCATCGAGAACACGTCGGCATTCAGCATGTGATGCCACTGATCGTTGCGGGGGCCCCTGCGCCGCTTGGGCTTGAACGGGTCAGATCCTCGCTCTGAGAGCCAGCGATCGACGTCGTAGTTGTAGAACTGCTTGGACCACATCATTCCCGCCAGGGCCTGCCGCATCACGTTGGCCGCATCGGCCGTAAGCGACTGGGGAACGAGATCGGTGTAGAACTCGTCTGCCTCCCGGCGGCGATCGGCCATGACTCGATCGAATGCCGGCCCGAAGGGCTCCGCATCGGAGCCCGCAACGTCTGACAGGCGCGCGCGCACGACCTGGGACGCGCCGGCGGGGATGGTGAACGAATAGTGGGCCGCGGCTTTCGTGCCGGTCCTCGCCGGGTTGACGGCTTGCTGCCGCGCGAGGATCACGTAGTTGTGGATCGCATCTTTGACGTACGGGCTCGGGTTCGGTCCGTGGCCGAAGCGCTCGGCGTTGGTGTCGTTTTCGGTGAAAAGCCACTCGGGCGCGCCATCAGCGTCGAAGCGGCGAGCGCCGAGGACGGGGTGCGACGCGGCGACGCGGCGCGCCTCGACTTGCCTCAGCGACGGGCGGACCACTTCCCCACCCCACGACCACACGTTGCGGAACCAAACAGTTGGCAGCACATGCAACGCCGCCGCCTCCGGCCCGCGGTTGGTGGCCGTGATCTGGATCAGCACGTCCTCAGGAGACGCCTTGGCGTACTCCACCAACACGTCGAAGTACCGGTCGTCATCGAAAACCCCGGTGTCGAGCAACTCGTACTCGAAATCGTGACGGCTGCGCGTCGCATTCGTTCTAACGATGTCCTCGTACGGATAAGGGGCCTGAGGGTACTTGTAGAGGTACTTCATGTACGAGTGCGTCGGCGTCGAATCGAGATAGAAGTAGTACTCCTTGACGTCTTCGCCGTGGTTCCCTTCGCTGTTGGTCAGGCCGAAGAGCCGCTCCTTGAGAATGGGATCCTTGCCATTCCAGAGAGCCAGAGCGACGCAGAGCAGTTGCTTGTCGTCGGAGATCCCCGCGAGGCCATCTTCACCCCATCGATAGGCCCGGGAACGGGCCTGATCGTGGCTGAAATAGCTCCAGGCATCGCCCGAGTCACTGTAATCCTCGCGCACGGTTCCCCACTGCCGCTCGCTCAGGTAGGGCCCCCACTTCCGCCAGGGAGTGCGCGCGTCGCGCGCGTCATTCAGCCGTTGCGACTCGGCGCGAGCTGGTCGATCCTTTTGTGGCATCACATCCTTAAGCTGCACCTTCGTTGCCTTTAGCAGTTGTCGTTCCAGACATTCCGCCCGCGTCGAGACGCGCGGATCTTGAGGAATCAATGGGGTGGGTCGCGGCCGGCCGCGTTTTGGCGAGCGAGAGCTCGCTTGAACCCACGACATTTGACAGGCGCCATTCCGCCTCGCCCCCACACAATGAGGGGTGGGGGCCGCTGTCCTCTCCATCAGGCGTGGCACGCGGCGTGCTGGAGACTGCAGGGTTCAAGCGCGCCAGCCGGCGAAGCTGCGCGGTCGAGCGCTCGGATTTGCAGAAACCTCGTGAGCAGGATGCGGAAAGACGGAATTGTCGTGGTCAAGGCTGCCTTCCTGCTGCTGGCGTGGTTGGCGGTCGTGGCGCAGGCCCAGACTGTACCGCCCGGAGCGCCTGCGGCCCCAGCCCCTGCCCAACCTGAAGCGCCTCCTGACGCGCTCGGTCGGAACACGCCGAGGGGGACCGTGATGGGCTTCCTCGCAGCGGCCCGCGACGGGACGTACGAGATCGCGCGGCAGTACTTGAATGTGAGGACCAGCGACGAGAGGGCTCAGGAACTCAGCCGTCAGTTGGGCATCGTCCTCGACGCGAGACTGCCGGCTCGACTCAGACAGCTCAGCGAGAAGCCCGAAGGCTCGCGGTCGAACCCACTGAAGCCCGACCAGGAAGTCGTGGGCACGATCCGAAGCAACGAGGGTGACGTCCAGGTGGTGCTGGAACGCGTATCTCGTGAGGGCGAGCCGATCTGGCTGTTCTCGCGGACCACTCTCGATGCAGTTCCGGCGCTGTACGATGAAGTGTCGCAGGGCTGGGGTGCAGAGTATCTGCCTCGCTTCTTGTACGTCTGGCGCATTGGCGGGGTCCGGATGTTCGAGTGGGTCGCGGTCCTGATCGGCCTGCCAGTCGTTTATCTGCTGACCGTACTACTCAACTGGATCCTCACCCCCGTCCTCCGCGCGCTGTGGCGCAGGGTCTCCAAGGACCCCAACCGCGTCACTCGCGACGCACTGCCCACGCCCGTCCGGCTGGTCATCCTCGCGTTCGCCATTCGCTGGTTCGTGGCAAGTGTGCCGCTGCCGCTACTGGTGCGGCAGTTCTGGTCCAACCTCGCGAACCTCCTGACGATTCCCGCCATCGCCTGGATGCTCATTTTCCTCGCCGGCGAGGTCGAGCGATATGTGCGTCGACGCCTTCCGCCTGCGAACCTGTACGCCGCCTCCGCCCTCGTGCGGCTGGTTCGCAGAATCGTCGACGTGCTGGTCATTATCGTGGCCGTGCTGGTCATCCTGCGCTACTTCGGGATCGACCCCACGCCGGCGCTGGCCGGCCTCGGCGTAGGGGGGATTGCCGTGGCGCTCGCGGCGCAGAAGACGCTCGAAAACGTCATCGCCGGAGCGTCCCTGATCTTCGACAACGCCGTTCGTGTCGGCGATTTTCTCAAGATGGGCGACGTGCAAGGCACAGTGGTTCACATCGGCCTGCGATCGACACGCATTCGCACACCCGACCGCACCGTCGTAAGCATCCCCAACAGCCAGATCGCGAGCGTGAGCCTCGAAACGCTCTCGGCCCGCGACAAGTTCTGGTTCCACCCGATCGTCGGCCTTCGCTACGAAACCAGCTCGAGCCAATTACGGACGGTCATCGATGGAGTCCACCGGATGCTTACCGAGCACGCGTCGACCGATCGCGAGTCCGTGCGCGTTCGGTTTCTCCGGATGGCCGCCTTTTCTCTGGACATCGAGGTGTCCGCCTACGTGTTCGCGAGCGACTGGGACCACTTTCTCGAGATCCAGGAGCAGCTGCTCTTCGGCGTCACCGAAATTGTCGAGGCCGCCGGAACGCGGATCGCGCTGCCGTCTCAGACGATGTACGTCGCCGAGACTCGCGAGGCAACGACGGCGCCGGTACAGAGCGCTAGACGATAACCGGGAGGTATCTGCGCACCTCATCAGCGGTCGGTTGAACAAACAGGTCGCCTTCGACCTGGGGGGCACATAGGAGCGCACCATCAAAACCCACAGGCACAGCATCATGCGGAAGCTCGATGCGCACTCGGTTGCCAACATCATTTCGGTCTCGTCCAAGCTTCACATCGCACCGGTACGAGTGGATGCCTAGCCAGCGGTCCGAAGTCGGGTGAGGAAGAATGGGCGACAAGTGGATGATCTACGGCGCCAACGGCTACACCGGCAGGCTTGCCGCGCGCTACGCGAAAGACCACGGTCTCAGTCCAATTCTGGGCGGTCGACACGCCGAACCCATCGAGCAGCTTGCGCGCGAGCTAGGTGTTGATTCGCAAGTCTTCGGCCTCGCCGACCCGGCGACGGTTGCGGCAAACCTGACCGGCGTCACAGCGCTGTTGCACTGCGCTGGGCCGTTCTCGGCTACGAGTAAGCCGATGCTGGCCGCGTGCCTGCTCGCCGGAACGCACTATCTGGACATCACCGGAGAGATCGCCGTCTTCGAAGATATCCACTCGCGCCGGCAGGAAGTGAGCGACGCGGGCATCATTGCCATTCCCGGCGTCGGCTTTGACGTCGTGCCCACCGATTGCCTCGCGGCCATGCTCAAGCGCGAGCTGCCGTCAGCGACCCACCTCAAGCTCGCTTTCAAATCGCGTTACGGCAAACTCAGTCCCGGAACTCAGAAGACGATGGTCGAGGGCGTGCCCGAAGGCGGAAGGATTCGTCAGGACGGCAGGATCGTCAAGGTCCCCCCTGCGTACAAGGTCGAGACGATTGCGTTTTCCGAGAGCATTTCCAGCGCCGCAGTGACGATTCCCTGGGGCGACGTCGCCACCGCATACTACTCAACGGGCATTCCCAACATCGAGGTCTTCGTCGGAGTGCCGGAATGGCAGATACGGGCGATGAAGACTCCGGGCGTGGCGCGACGGTTTCTGGGTCTGGCGCCGGTGCAGGCGTTCTTGAAAGCCCGGATCGCACGGCGCGTGAAAGGCCCGACCGACGAACAGCGCGCACGCGACGAAGTCTATGTGTACGGCGAGGTCCGGGATGAGGCCGGACACCGGATCGCCATGCGACTGCGCACGCGCGAAGCCTACACGCTGACCGCGGAATCTGCAGTGAGGGCCACACGCAAAGTCATGGAAGGCCGCCTCTCGGCGGGCGTGTATACACCGTCGCTGGCGTTCGGCGCGGATTACGTCCTGGAGCTCGAAGGCACGACGCTCAGCCCACCTGAGCCGAGCGGCCTCAGAATCTGAAGACCACTCCCACCGAGCCTCGCGTGAAGTCCAGCTTTCCAGGAGACTCGGCGATATTGACGCCGAAGATCTCGAGGTCGTCAAAGGTGCGAAAGTAGCGGAGGTCGCCACGAATGCCCACTCGGGTTCCGAAGAACAGCATGACGCCTCCGCCCGCGCTCCACGTCACGTTGTCTTCGTCGCGACCGGACACGCCGCCGAACTCCGCGCTCGAGTGCATCACCCCAACGCCGCCAAGCCCGTACGGACGAATGCCAAAGCCCTGTTGCCCGCCAAACGGAATGCCAATCAGCAGATTGCCCGTGGCGGTGAAGAGGCTGCTGCCGCCGACGTCGGTCTTGCCGAAGAAGTCTGGGCTGTACGCGAAGTCCCCTTCGATGCCAAAGATGCCCCCGCCCATGAAGGCAAAGCTTGCACCCCAGTCGAAACGACTCGAGTCAAACGCGTCCGCAAAGTCCTTGCCCGAATCACCGCCGAAGTTGACGCCCATGAACGGAATAAGCAGCGTATCGGCCCGCGCCGGCGCCGGCGTCAACGTCAACGTTATTAACACCAGTAGGAATCCTGCGAGTCGTGCGCGCGACATATCGGTCCTCCACCTTCGGCAGCCAATGCGATCTCAATCGTGTGTCCTTGCGAGGAGGGGGATCTTCGGAGGACGGTCTGAGCGACCGTCCCTCAGTTTAGCGCATCAGGTGCCGTGGCGGTCTCTTCGGAGATCCTGGCGGCGTCTTGCGCACCGTTTACGCGAGAATAGAATGCGACGCCGCGAGGATTGGTCAGGCGTCAGACAGTCCGCCGCTGCACCATCGAGTTTCGACCGGGCGAAGGAGATCGAGGCGGCTTCGCACGTTGCGGGAAGCGCGTCATCTGCATCACGGTGAAGTCTCATACGTCCAATCCGCGCAACCAAGATCGCGACGCCATCAGCGCGGCTGCAGGATACCCACGTTCCTCGAGCGTCAAGCGTGGTGCGGCGGTTGCGCTGTTCTACTCGGCGCTGGCAGTGTGCTTCACATGGCCTCTGGCGCCCGATCTCTCGACGCGGGTGATCGCCCACTTCGACCCGCCCTTCTCGGCCTGGCGGCTGGCCCGAGTGGTCCACAACGTGAGCAACGGACGACCGCTCTTCGACGGGGAGATCTTTTGGCCGGCCCAGCAGACGCTGGCGTACTCGGACGCCATGCTGGCCCAGGCAGCCCTCGCCTGGCCGCTGCTCGCGACCGGCCTCACGCCTCTTGCGGTGCTCAACGTGCTCACTCTGGCTGGCGTGGCCGGGTCGGCAATGGCCGCGTACGTGCTCGCCCGCCGGCTCGCTGGCCATACGGGAGGAGCAGCTCATCGCCGGGCTCGTGTTTGCCTTTGCCCCGTATCGACGCGATCACCTGCAGCACATCGAGCTGCAATGGGCGCTCTGGACGCCGCTCGCCTTGTGGGCCTGGCACCGCGCGCTCGACGGCGGCCGCGCGCGCGATGGACTGTTGTGCGCGGCGTTCGTCCTGCTGCAGCTGTTGTCGTGCATTTACTACGGCGTGTTCCTTGCGATGGCCATGGCCGTCGTCTGCCCGCTCACGCTGATCTGGCGGCGCGGCCGCCTTGGGCGCGGCGCGCTCGCCGGTCTGGTCGCCGGAGCGGTTGTCGTCGCCGTCGCGGCGGGCGCCTACTACCGTCCATATGAGCTGGCGCGTGAGCTGGTCCCAGAGCGAGACCTCGACGAAACCGCGCGCTACAGCGCGGACGCGTCGAGTTATCTCGCGGCGACACCCGACAATCTGCTGTACGGCGCGCTCACAAAGTCGCTTGGGGATAACGAGAAGCGCTTGTTTCCCGGGATCACTCCGATCGCGTTGTCGATTGTCGCGCTGATCCCCCCGGTCCCGCCCGTCGCTCTCATCTACGGCGCCGCGATGGCGGTGGCCTGGGACGCGTCGCTCGGAACCTCAGGACACGTCTACCCTCTGCTTCGCGCGTGGCTGCCGCCGTTCCGCGCCGTTCGGGCGCCGGCGCGCTTCGCCACGATCGTCCTGCTCGGGATGAGCGTCCTCACAGCGATCGGCGTCGCTCGGATCGCGCGAATGCCTTCGGGCCGGTTCGTGGGACTGACTGCAGCGGCGCTGCTCATCCTGGAATACAGCGCGACACCGCTGTCGATTCAATGGATTCCCCGTGAACGGCCGCACCTTTACACCTGGGTCAGCGAGCAGCCGCGGCAGGTGACGCTGGAACTGCCCGTCCCGCTGCCAGACGTGCTGCCGCTCCACGACGCGTTCTATATGTACGCCCAGACGTGGCACTGGCACCCGTTGGCGAACGGCTACAGCGGCCATTACACGCAGGCCTACCTCGATCTGCTAAAGGCGCTCGTAAACTTTCCCGATGAGCGGTCGTCACGCGCGATCGAGCGCACACGAATCCAACGCGTGATCCTGCACCGTGAGCTGTTTCGTCCTGGTGAGTACGCTCAGATCGTCGGAGCGCTCGGCGACCATCCGGACTACTACCTCCTCACCACCACGACTGACCATATGGGTGAGGCGCGCGTGTACGCGTTCCTGCCAGGCTTCAGGTCGACGGACGCCGCTAAGCACGACTGATAGCGCCGAAGGCACCGGCTCTGGAAGATCCGGGCTGGACGAGGAGGAGTGCTGCTAGGGAAAGTGGTCGGGGCGACTGGATTCGAACCAGCGGCCTCTCGGTCCCGAACCGAGCGCTCTACCAAGCTGAGCCACGCCCCGACGACCCGCCATCTTACATCAAGTCAGGGCGTTACGCCGGTCCATCGGATCAGCCGGTCGGCGGGACGGCCGTCGTGTGGGAATCTTTGCGGGAATTGTTCCGAGTATCAACGCAATAGAATGATCTAAAAAGGTGGTATAAAGTCGGGGATGTGCGACCAGAAAACAGTTCATGTAACAGGAGAACTTTAATGAAGCACAGACTGAAAGTCCTCAGCGCCGTATGTGCGTTGATCGCCTCGTTAGCGATGGCTAAGACCACCGAAGCCGCGATGATCCTCACCCTCACCGATGTCACCGGAGGCACGTCGATGAGTTGCAACACCGGCACCGGGGTTGGCTGCGGCTCGTTTCTCGGGGTCGGCCCCAACACAGCGGCCTTCAGCGGCAGCGTGGGCGGGTTTGCCGCCGGGTTCACCACGGCGATCTCCAACTCGCCCGGTGGCCTCCTCGCTGCCATCAATCTGTCGAACCTGACCATCGTCAACACGACGAACGCGGCGCGGCAGTTTTCGATCAGCGTGACGGGATTTGATTTCACGTCACCGGGGGCCGGACTCGCCACGTTGTTTGGCTCGGCCAGCATGAGCACGTTCCAGCCGTCGACGGGACTGATCACCACGCAGTCCTTTTTCGACCCGACCAACGCCGGGGGGCACCCGTTCAGCACGGGAGCCTGTCAGATGTCCCCGACCCTCGCGAATGATAGCTGTAACGAGCAGGCCATCCAGTTTCTGCTTGGGAATGCGCCGTACTCGCTGTCGCTGACGCAGAACTTCATCTTGGCGGCAGGTCGTGGGGTCAACAGCACCGCGAATGCGGCGGTGGCGGCCGTGCCGGAACCGGCAACGCTGCTGCTGTTGGGGTCCGGCTTGGTGTTCGCGGCGAAGACGCGTCGTCGCTACTCCTAAGTGCGGCGGCACGGGCCGTTAAGCAAAACCGCGCGCCTGACCGCTGGCGCTAGCGCCATGTCAGGAGAGGCAACCGGCCAGTGACGGCGGCGGACGGTTACGTTTTGCGATCCGCCAGCGCGGCTTCGAGCGCTTCCACCCGCGCTTCGAGT
This sequence comes from uncultured Acidobacteriota bacterium, assembly GCA_963773045.1. Classification (GTDB taxonomy): domain Bacteria; phylum Acidobacteriota; class Vicinamibacteria; order Vicinamibacterales; family UBA2999; genus 12-FULL-67-14b. The sequence goes on from CAVYZT010000010.1 coordinate 113,598, forward strand.
GCCGCGATCCGGTCGCTCGGTGGGTAACTAACACCCGGAGTCGGAGCAGCAGATGTACCGACCGGATCGACATTCTTGACGTCGGTCCAGTGTTCCGTGCCGCTGGCGTCCTTGAAGCCGACCCTCGGCCCGAACTTGCCTTCACCAGTCCAGAACACAATTCGGCACGGTTGCCGGTTTCCCGCTTGTGGCTTCCGTGAATTCACGGAAGCCATCGCACACCTCGACAAGGCGGCGTAACGTGCTCGCCACTGCGGAAATGGGTGTGGGGAATGCTGTGCGGAATCTGAGGCGCGTCCTGTGCGTTCCTGCGCGGAAACGATGTGGCTGCTCGCAAAAACAGCCTGCAAATCGCAGGCTGTCATGGATGACCACGGTCCCGAACCGAGCGCTCTACCAAGCTGAGCCACGCCCCGACGGACCCCTAGTCTAAACGATCGCCCAGAAAGTGCCTAGCGTTCGATAGCAGGCCCAAGTTTCATTTCGTGTCCATGCCACGGCCGATTGTGGCCTCTCTGCCAGAACCGGCCTATCTCGGAACGAATGCGAAAATCGTCACTCGCACAAGACTTGCACTCGCTCAGCGCCGAGGCGCCGCCAGATCCCCTCGGCAGAGGGCCTCCTAGAACATTGGAGGTGCATATGACAGTTCGGAAACTAGTCGCAGCTGCGTTTGCGGCCGCAGGTTTGCTCTCGCTACCACTGCCCGCGGCGGCGGCACTTCGCCTGACGAATCAGGAAGTGAAGGCGCTCTTCGACAAGATCGAGCAGGACCGATCCGGGTTTGAGGCGGCGCTGGATGAAAAGTTGAAGGACTCCACCATCAAGGGGGCGCGTGGCGAAGTGAAGGTCAATGCGTTTTTCGACGACCTCCAGGATCAGGTTCAGCGCGTTCGTGATCGATTCAAGGACGACTACTCGGCCAGCAGCGAGGTCGCGTCACTGCTGGATTACTCGGGGCGGCTCCAGCAGTGGGCGTCTGCGCAACCTGCGGGGTTCAAAGGATCCACAGAATGGGGAGCGTTGGCCACGGATCTTCAGCGCCTCGCGGCCGCGTACAACACGATGCTGCCGATGCCTGCGACCGGAACCGCCCGGCGCTTCAACGACGCCGAACTCGTGGCTGCCGCGGCAAATGTCGAGAAGCTGATCGATCCGTATCGAACAGCGTACGATGGCACGCTGACTGCCAATACCAGCCTTACGCCCGAGATGCGTAAGCAAGCGATCGGGCAGGTCGACATGCTGAAAAGCCAGGCCAAAGCATTGAACGCCGCCTTGGCGAACAAACAGAAGGGGGAGGCGGAAGCGGACGCGCTCTTGAAGCAGGCGTTCGTGATTATCGAAGCGATGTCGAAGCTTTCGTTGGGACAGGCGACGACTGCCGCGTGGACGTCGCTTCGCGCGGAGTTGGGAAAGGTCGCGTGGGCCTATGAAGTGAACAATCGCAGTCTACCGATCACATAGTTGGTAATCAGCACAGTGGCTGCGCCACGTCGCGGCGCAGCCACTGTTTTGCGATTCCTGTGGATGCCTACTCGTACCGAAGCGCGACGATGGGATCGATCCGGCTTGCCTTCCGCGCCGGCAGCCACACTGCGACCAATGCGACGAGCGACAAGACGATCGGAACCGCGATGAAGACGAGCGGATCCGTGGCCGTCACCTGATAGAGGAACGTAGTCATCAGGCGCGCGAGGCCGAATGATGCCGCCAGGCCGACAATCACGCCGACCACGGCGAGACGCATGCCCTGCGTGACGACCATCCGCCGCACTGCGGACGTTTCCGCGCCGAGCGCGAGACGTATCCCCACTTCCTGGGTCCGCTGCTCCACCGTGTAGGCCATCAGGCCGTAGATGCCGATGGCGGCGAGCAGCAACGCCGAGGCGCCGAAAATCGACATCAGCCACATGTTGAATCGCTGACGCGACATCGAGATCGAGACGACCTCGCCCATCGATCGCACCTGCGACACCGGGAGGCCCGTGGCCTGGCGCAACGCTTCCTGAATGGCCGTGCTGGCCGCATACGGATCGCCGGCGGTGCGGACGACCCATCCCATGGGCGAGATGCCGAGGTTCAGCGCGTTGGCGAGATCGGGCACTTGCGCCTGCGGGATATACATGGCCGGGCCCGGCTGGCGGTTGAGTCCGCCGTCGCGCGTGTCGCCGGCCACGCCGATGATGACGCGCTCCTGCTCGCTCGCAAACTCACGCATCACGCCTTTGCCGATGGTGATGCGCTCGTTCAACACGTCTTTGTCCTTCCAGTACTGGTTGGCCATCGCTTCGTTGATGATGACCACCGGCTGTGCGAGGCTGTCGTCCCGTTCGTTGAACGCGCGCCCCTTCTTCACCGGGATCTTGAACACATCGAAGTAGCCAGGCGAGACGTTGATCCACTGACCGCCCCCGTGGAATGGTCCCTCGGTCAACGGACGGCCGGAGATGATGAAAGGCAGCCCGTAGCCGCCCTGAAGTGGAACGCAGCAGGTGCCCGCCGCGGCGACCACGCCTTGCAGCAGCTTCAGCCGATCGACGCCTTCTCGAACAACCTGATCGACGTTCGCCGAGGTCTGATACCGCGGCCCCGTCAAAGACATCCGCATCGTGAGGACGTTGTTGGCGTCGAATCCCGGGTCCACGCGGCTGAGCGCGATGGCCGATCGAATCAACAGTGCCGAACCGATGAGCAACGTCAGAGCGAGCGCGACTTCGGTGACCACGAGCACCGATCGAGTCTTGTTCTGACGGAAGCCCGTGCCAGATCGACCCCCGGTCTCTTTCAGTGTGGAAGTGAGATCGGTCTTCGAGCTCTGCAGCGCGGGAATCAATCCGAAGATCAAGCCAGTCAGCAGCGACAGGCCAAGCGTGAACGCGAGCACGCGCCAATCGGTTCCCACCAGGGCCCCGTCCTGTCCGACCCGCGGCAACCCGGCCGTGTTCACCGAGAGCAACGCGCGGATCCCGAGTGTGCCCAACGCCAGGCCGAGCAGACCGCCAGTCATCGACAGCACGAGGCTCTCGGTGAGGACTTGGGAGATGATCCGGCCGCGCGAGCCGCCCAGCGCCGCGCGAATCGCCACCTCACGTTTGCGGCCCGTGGCGCGGACCAGCAGCAGGTTGGCGACATTGGCGCACGCGATGAGCAGAACGAACCCCACCGCTCCGGCCAGCACGAACAGCGACTGCCGGACGTTTCTTACCATCACCTGCCCCACCGGCTCCACGGTGAACGATCCGTTTGGACCGAGCGCATTGGGAAATTTCGTCGTAAAGGCCTTGGCCGACAACTGCAGCTTGGCCTGCGCTTGCTCGAGCGTCACGCCGGGCTTCAGACGGCCGGCGCTCTGAAAATAGTGTCCCTGGTCGCGAGTTGCCGGATCGAGCTGGAACGGAATCCATACCTGCGGCGGCTGGCCGGCGAAATCCTCGAAGTGAAACTCGCCGAGCACGCCGATGACGGTGTACGGAAGGCCGGCGAGCGACACCGGCTTCCCGACGATCGCTGGATCGCGATTGAAGCGGGTGGCCCACAGTCCGCTGCTCAGCACGACCACTCGGTCGCCGCCGGGCCGGTCCTCCTCGGGGCCGAAGGTGCGGCCCAGCACCGTTTGCGCGCCGAACAGCCGGAAGAACTCCGACGAGACGCGCCCGGATCGAAACTGCTCGGGGAAGGTGCCGTCGGTGTAGTTGACGATGCCCTGGTTGAAGGCGGCCACGGCATCGGCGACGTCGGTCTGCTCGCGGAAATGCTGGAACTTCGCCGGGGACGCCGCGGGACCAGACCCCTGGGGCGACGTCGACATGAAAAAGACGATGCGATCGGGGTCGGGGAACGGCATCGGTCGCAGCAGGACGGCGTTGACCACCGAGAAGATCGCCGTGTTGACGCCGATGCCAAGCGTGATGGCCGCAACCGCCGCCAGAGCGAAGGCCGGGCTTTGAACGAACATCCGCAGGGCGTGCTTCAGGTCGCGAAGGAAATTGTCCACGGTAGATTGGACACCTCGCCGGCCAAGTTGGTTGGGAGTTGGATACGGCAGCCGGCATCAAGGCGGGCTGCGTTCGCTACTCCCCGCTGACCGCGATGGCGAGGAGCGCTCCAGGTACTACGAAGACGAAAAAGAACGGATCGAAGTTGCTTCGGTACAGGGCCCAGGCGCCAAATGCGAGATAGCTCACCGCGATCAAGGCCGCCGGCAGCATCCACACGCGCTCGCCTCGCAGGCGTTTCATGAAGGTCGCGACGACCATGATGCCGAACGCGAGCATGGCAACCCCGCCCCATTTCCAGCCGATCTCCAACCCGGTGGCCAGCTCCGCCGGCGTCGTCGTCTTGGCCAGCTCGCCCGCCTGCGAAGGCCAGCCGAGAAGCGTGTGTGCGCCGCTGCTCAAGAGCAGCATCCCCCCAGCCACCAACCCCAGTGCCGCTCGCGCCTTTGCCATGGGCTCGCCATATTCGCATGAAACCTGCCGGGGCAAGGGCTCATCGAAGAGAGAAGAAAGAAGACAGAAGAAAGAAGCCAGAAAGCGCCTGATAGAATCCAAACGATGCGCACCGGGCGAGTGCTGTTGAGCGTGGCTGGGATGGTCCTCCTGTGGGGAACGGTCGGACAGGGACAGCTGCGAAAAATCGTCGCTGAGATCACGCCGATGATCGAAAGCGACGGCGTACACGCGGGAAGCTCGGTTCGCGGCGCGCTTGGCGTGAAGCTGCCTGAGGGGTTTCACGTGCAGTCGAACAAGCCGCGCGACCCGCTGCTCATCGCCACCGAACTGCACCTCACACCGCCCGACGGCGTTCAAGTGGCCGAGATTGTGTTCCCCCCGTCGATCGATCTCAAGCAAGAGGGCGCCGACCAGCCGCTGGCAGTCTTCGAACGCGATTTCACGATCGGCGTTCAGGTGAAGCTGGCCGGTAGCGTTCCGCCCGGCGATCTGGTGATCCCGGCCCGACTCCGCTATCAGGCGTGTGACGACAAGATGTGCTTCGCGCCGACCAACGCCAGCACGACGCTGAATCTGAAGGTCGTGGGAACTGGCACGCCGGTCAAACGGCAGCATGATGACGTCCTTGGAAAGATCGCGTGGGGAACAGGAGCCACAGGTTCTGCAGGTTCTACAGGTTCTGCAGGTTCTGCGGGTTCAGGTTCGGCAGGTTCGACGGGTTCTGCTGATGCCGGCGTTGGACGGCTCGATCAATTCGCCGTGGCCGGTACCGCCGGCGGCTATCTTGGCTCGTCAGACTTTCTGACGTTCATTCGCAACGCTGAAGCCGGCGTCAAACAGGCCGGGCTGTTCGAAGGCCGCGGCCCGCTGGCGATCCTGCTCATCGTCTTGCTGGGTGGCATTGCCCTCAACCTCACGCCGTGCGTGCTGCCGATGGTGCCGATCAATCTCGCGATCATCGGCGCCGGCGCGCAGGCGGGTTCGCGTCAACGGGGCTTGCTGCTGGGGGCGACCTACGGCGGTGCGATGGCCCTCGTCTACGGCGTGCTTGGCCTCGTGGTGATTCTCACCGCGGGCACATTCGGCACCATCAACGCGTCGCCGTGGTTCAACCTCGGCATCGCCGTTCTCTTCGTGTTCCTCGGCCTGGCGATGTTCGATGTGATCACGATCGATTTCTCGAGCTGGTCGAGCAACTTCAATCCGAAGGCCAGCCGCGGCAGTTTTCTGCTCGCCTTCTCGATGGGCGCGGTGGCCGCGCTCCTGGCCGGGGCCTGCGTGGCACCGGTCGTGATTCAGGTTGTCCTCTTCGCCAGCAATCTCTACGCGACCGGCACCCCGCTGGCGCTGGCACTGCCCTTCTTCCTTGGCATCGGCATGGCGATCCCGTGGCCGATCGCCGGCGCCGGGCTGGCGTCGCTGCCAAAGCCAGGGCCGTGGATGAACCGGGTGAAGTACGCCTTCGGTGTCCTCATCATCGGCACCGCGCTGTACTACGGCTATCTCTCCTACGAGATCTTTTCCAACCGATGGGTGGATTCGACCGAGGTGTCGTCGAGTGTCAACGAGAAGCTCAAGGAAGGATGGCACGCCACGCTGGCAAGCGGACTCGAAGCCGCCGCGCGCGAGAACAAGCCGGTCTTGATCGACATGTGGGCCACGTGGTGCAAGAACTGCCTCACGATGGACAAGACCACGCTCCAGAACGCCGAGGTGAAGGCCGCGCTCGATGGCTACGTGAAGATCAAGTTTCAGGCGGAACAACCTGACGACGAGCCGGCCAAGAGCGTGATGCAGCGTTTCGACGCCGTGGGTCTGCCCGCCTACGTGATCTTGAAGCCGAAATCCGAGACGTCGTCCCGGTGAGTTTTCGACAAACCTAGAGGTTTGTCGCCACGACGCTCCGCGACTCATCCCAACTGATCCTCGAGCTGCTTCAGCCAGTCGTAGTTCGTCATATCCGGCTGTAGCGGCGTCACGGACGTGTATCCGGAGATCACAGCCTCGTAGTCTGACCGCCCGCTGTCGGGGTGGTATTCGTCCAACGCTTCGTCGATCCAGTAGTACGGGCTGCCGCGCGGGTCGGTGCGGGCATCGATCTGCGTGACGTGATTGCGCCGCGCCTGCGTCGTCACCCGAATTCCCCTCGGCTCGCCGGCCGGGACGTTGATGTTCAGGAAAGTCCGCGGCGGCAGACCACGCGCCAGCACCATTTTGGCAACCGCGGCCGCGTGCGCGGCGGCGGGTTGAAAGTCGTACGCTGGGCTCCGTTTGAGCGAGACGGCGATGGCCGGCGCGCCCAGCAATGCGCCTTCGAGGGCGCCGGAGACCGTTCCGGAATAGGTAATGTCGTCGCCGAGGTTCCAGCCCTTGTTGATGCCAGAGACGACGAGGTCGGGCAGGCGTCTCAAGAGAATTTCGCAGGCGAGATTGACGCAGTCGGTTGGCGTGCCGTCTACGGCGTGCACGTTCTCGCGAATCCGCTCGATACGCAAGGGCCGCCGCAGCGTCAGCGCATGTCCAATCGCACTCGCCTCAGTGAGGGGCGCGACGATCAGCAGGTCGCCAAGCGGCCGCATCGCGCCGGCCAGCGCCTCAATTCCTTCCGAATACACACCATCGTCATTGGTGATCAAGATCACGGGCATAGGAAACTCCGATCATATCCGGGATCCGGGAACCGGCAGACGGCGGACGGCCAGCACTGAAGGACCGCTGAACCCTTGAACCTGTGAACCCCTGAACCTTTGAACCTATAATCCCCCCGTGGACTGGTGGATGTGGGTCGCGGGCGGGATGCTGCTGGTGGTCGCCGAGTTGGTGACGCCGAGCGGCTTCTTCATCGTCTTCTTCGGCCTTGGCGCCATGACTGTTGGCGCGCTCAGCTACCTTGGGGTCCTCACGGGCTGGTGGCTCGAGTGGCTGCTCTTCACCGTCCTCTCCGTCGCGTATCTCGTGCTGTTCAGACGGCGACTTCAATCCCGCTTTCAGAACCCGCCGTCATCGACAGTGGATTCATTGGTTGGTGTGCTCGCCGTCGCCAAAGAGCCGCTGCCACCTGGAGTGGTCGGTCGCGTCGAGGTGCGTGGCGCCGCGTGGAGCGCACGCAATACTGGCGGCGTGCTGCTTGAAGTCGGTCAACGCTGTCGAGTGGTGAGCGTGGATGGCCTGACCCTGGCGGTCGTGGCTGAGTGAGACTGACGCGCGTCACAGCAGCGACCGGCAGCGAACCCTTCGACTCGTTGTCCACAAAAGTGTGGACAACTCGCTCAGGGCAAGCAGCGTACAGTGAATGAGAATAGCGAACAGCCAATACGAACAGCCAATAGCGAATAGCGAATAGCGAACCGCGAATCCCCCGAGGTGCCCATGCAAGGCTCGTTCATCGTCATCGTGCTGCTGGCCGTCATCACGCTCATCATCCTGGCCAAAACCGCCATCGTCGTGCCGCAGCAGAGCGCCTTCATCGTCGAGCGGCTCGGCCGTTACGCCGGTACGCTCGACGCGGGGTTCCACATCCTGGTGCCGTTCATCGATGTGGTTCGCTATCGGCACTCGCTGAAGGAAATGGCGCTCGATATTCCCGCACAGATCTGCATCACGCGCGACAACGTGCAAGTACAGGTGGACGGCGTGCTCTATCTGAAAGTCCTGAACCCGGAGCGGACGTCGTACGGCATCTCCGATCACATCTTCGCCATCTCGCAGCTGGCCCAGACCACACTGCGAAGCGAGGTCGGCAAGATCGACCTGGACCGGACGTTCGAAGAGCGAACCAACATCAACATCTCCGTGGTCGCCGAGCTCGACAAGGCGACCGAGCCGTGGGGCGTGAAAGTGCTCCGCTACGAAGTGAAGAGCATCACGCCGCCGGCCGACATCCTGGCGGCGATGGAAAAGCAGATGCGAGCGGAGCGCGAGAAGCGCGCCGTGATTCTCACCTCCGAGGGCCAGCGCGACGCGGCCATCAACTCCGCGGAAGGCGAGAAGCAGCAGGTGATCAAGGCGTCAGAGGCCAGCAGGCAACAGAAAATCAACGAGGCCGAAGGGCAAGCCTCCGCCATCCTGGCGGTTGCGACGGCGACTGCTGAGGGCCTCAGGCGTGTTGCGGAAGTCTCGCGCGCGCCTGGCGGAGCCGAAGCCATTCAATTGCGGGTGGCCGAACAGTACATCGGTGAATTCGGCAAAGTGATCAACAACGCCGACACCATCATCCTGCCGTCGAACGTCGCCGATGTGGCGGCGATGATCACGACGGCGATGAACGTCGTGGCCCAAACGAAGAAGTAACCACGAGGAGAATCGCCGCGGCTAGCGCCAGCGCCGCTCCGGTCAGGAATGCGATCGGAGCGCCGAACGCTTGCCAGATCGCGCCGAACGACAGCCCCGCCGCAAGCGCGCCGAAGCCTTGAACCGCGGCGTGCCACCCGAACGCGGTCGCGTGCTGCTCATGAGGCGTCAGGTCGGCAATGAGCGCCTTCTCCGACCCTTCCACGGCGGCCGCGTACACGCTGTAGACGAGAAACCATCCGACCAGCGCTGCCAGCGAAGTGCTCCAGGCAAATCCGGCGTAGACCAGCGCGTAAATCAGCCATCCGCCAACGATCAGCGATCGGCGGCCTGCCCTGTCAGAAAGACGCCCGCCCCAGGTGGCCAGCGCCGCCTTGATGGCGTGCTGCGCGCTCCAGAGCAAGGTCAATCCCATCATCGGCGCTCCGGCGTTCGACAACTGCAGCAACAAGAACGCATCGGAGGAATTGCCCAGGGTGAATATCGACATCACCCACAAATAACGCTTCAGGGCTGCGGGCAACTTCAAAGGTGCCAAGGGTGCCAGGGGTGCCAAGGGTGCCAAAGGGGTTGGTGCCAATGGTGCCAGAGGTGCCAATGGTGCCAAGGGCATGGGTGCCAATGGTGCTGTGGAAGCCTGCCTCGCCGAAGCGCGTGGATCGTCGGAACCGGCGCGTAGGCGGGACTCGGGAACACGCAGCAATGTCGCCACGGCGAGCGCGCCGGGGATCACGGTGAGCGCGAACAGGAGGCGGTAGGAATCGGGCGCGAACCAGAGGAAGGCGGTTGCCAGCAGCGGGCCGACCGCGGCGCCGGCGTGATCCATGGCCCAGTGGTACCCGAAAACGCGCCCCAACTGCCCCGGCGGCGCGAGCGCGGCGAGCATCGCATCTCGCGGTGCGCCGCGAATTCCCTTTCCGACGCGGTCGGTCACCCGCACAAGAAAAACATGTGTCCACGACGTCGCGACGGCGACAAACGGCCGCACCGCCGACGATAAGGCGTAGCCAGCCACCGTGATCGGCTTCCGCCGTCCGAGGCGATCGGACCAGCGGCCTGAAACGATCTTGAGCGCGCTGCTGGTCGCGTCAGCGGCGCCTTCGACAATGCCGAGGGCGACGGGAGGGCCACCGAGAATCTGGGTGATGAAGACCGGAAGGATCGGGTAGACGGCCTCGGTGGCGGCGTCGGTGAGCAAGCTCACCCACCCAAGGAGGCGAACGGGCCGCGGCAACGCTGTCCGCGACCCGTCACCGCTCATTCTATTGCGCCGTCCTGTTTGCCACTGCTCCGCTCAACTCTGCCGCCAGCGCTTCCGCCTTGTAGACCACTCGGAGCGCTTCGAGGATGCCCCGTGCGTCGACCGCGACCGCGCGGTTGACCGCCGCGTCGTAGACGAAGTAGCCGGGCAGCGACTGGATGTTGCCGTCGAAGATCAATCCGGCGAGCTCGCCTTTCGCGTTGATGACCGGCGATCCGCTGTTGCCGCCGACGATGTCGTTGGTCGTGACGAAGTTGTACTGCGTCGTCATCTTGAGCGACGAGCGCGCCTTGTTCCACGAATCGGGGTACTTGTACGGCGGCTTCAGTCCGTGCTCATCGCCGCGAACGTAGAGTCCGCGCATCTCCGTGAACGGCGAGATGTGCTTGCCGTTCTCGTCGTAGCCCTTCACGCGGCCGTACGACAGACGCAGCGTGAAAGTGCCGTCGGGATAGGCCGACTCGCCCTGCGTCGCAAAGATCGCCTGGGCGATCTTCGAGTAGCCATCACGTTCGGCACCGACGACTTCGTTGTCGAACTTCGTCCGCAGCTCTCGTGAGCGCGGCTCGATGAGCTTCGCCAGCGCGATCATCGGATCGGTCGACGCGTCCACGGCTGCTTTTCCGCCGGCGAACAGCGCCTTCCGAGTGGCCGGGTCTCCGAGCTTGGTGCCGCCCACGAGCTCAGCCGCCCGCGCTGAGGGCGTCTTGCCGGCCAGGATCTGCTTGACGAGCGCATGCTGGGCGCCGAGTTTGTCCTGCATGTAGGAGAGCGACGCGACCAGCTTCGCCTGCTCGAGGCCCGGATAGACGGGCGCTTCGGAGCCCATCTGCTTTTCGAGCTGAGGCTTCCGCGCATCGGCGTACTCCGGCAGCCGCTGACCGTTGGGCTTGGTGCTCTCGTTGGCCCAGCGCAGCAACATGCGCGCCGTGGAGAGGTACGTGGAGTTCAGGCCGAGCTGGCCTTCGAACATCAGCCGGTCCAGGTTGTACGCGACCTGGCCCTTCCGCCCGGCCGCGATCTGCTCCCACGCGTCGGCGTACTTCGCCTTGAGTTCGGGATTGGCGTTCACGCGGGCGCGCAGCGCCTGCTCAGCCGCACGCTTCTTGTCCATCAACGAGGCTTCCTTGAGGCCGGCAATCTGACCTTTCCACGACTTGATCGAGTTTTCGATCAGGAAGAACTCGTCGTTGGCCTGACGCTGCTCCTCAGAGCCCTGCTTGCCGTACGCCTCGAGCGCATTGCGCATCGCGGTGTAGTAGTCGAGCGAGAACGGCAGGCCGTAGTCGCGCAGGAATTCCAGGTGCGCGACCGTGTTGAGCCGCTGCGTCTGGCCCGGATGACCCGCAGTGAAGACCGGATCGTTCTCCGCTACGCCGGTGACCGACCATGGCAGGAAGTTCTTGGTGGCCAGCGGACGATCGTTCTCGTAGACCCGCCAGATCGTCATATCCAGGCAGTAGCGCGGGAACATGAAGTTATCCGGATCGCCGCCATAGAACGCCGCGTCGAACTCCGGCGCGAAGACGAGGCGGACGTCCGTGTATTTCTTGTAGAGGTACAAGTGATACTGCCCGCCTTGATAGAGCGTGACCACTTCGGCCTGAAGGCCCGACTGCGTCTGCGAATCTTTTTCAATTGTGGCAATCGCGGCGCGCCGCGCGGCGAGCGTGTCGGCCGAGTTCATGCCGGGAGCGACGGCGGCATTCACCTTGGCGGTCACATCCTCGACCGATTGCAGTGTGAGCAACTCGAGGTCTGGCGCCTTGAGCTCCTGGCTGCGCTCACGCGCCAGGTAGCCGATTGACGCCAGGTCGCGCTGCGGCGTGCTGAGCTCGTGCAGCATGTCGAGCGAGACATGATGGTTCGTCAGCACCAGGCCATCGGGTGAGACAAACGATCCCGATCCGCCCGGGAATCGGACCGCGGCCTGCTGCACTCGCTGAATCCACGCGTCGCTGAGATCAACGCCGATGGCTTGCTTGATGGCGGCCCTGGGAATGCGATTGAAGAGCCAGAAGCCTTCATCGGCATGGCCAACCAGCGGCGAGATCAGCAGAACGACAATCAGCGCGGCAGGCAGCCGGCGATGAGCAGTTTTCATGCTCACGATTGTCGACTTCGGAGAACGAGCAGGTCAAGAAGTGCGTTTAGGGATGGCCGGTGGGGCGAACGCCGGAAAGCGACCAATGCGGATTCCGTGCTTCCGTACATGGCGTTAGGGAACGTACGCAATGCAATCGATCTCGACCCTGAGCCCCGCACCCGGCAGCCCGGCCGCCTGAATCGTCGTGCGCGCCGGTCGATGCCCGCCGAACATGCGCTCGTAGACGGCGTTCATCTTCTGGAATTCCTTGATGTCGATCAAGAACACGCCGCAGCGGAGGACGTACTGCAAGTCGGAACCAGCGGCCTGCAAGATGGCCTGGATGTTCCTGAGCACCTGCTCGGTCTGAATCTCAACGCCGTCGCCCGCAAGCTTGCCGGTCGCCGGATCGGTGGCGCCTTGTCCAGAGACGAAGACGAGGTTGTCAAGCCGCATGCCGGGCGAGTACGGGCCGGCAGGCTTCGGAAGGTCGGGTGTGTGAATTGGATGATGGCTGGACATCGGCGGCACTAAGTTGAAAGTTGAAGAGTTGACAGTTCAGAGTTTCAGTTGAAAGTTCCAGTTCGGTTTCACGTTCCAAGTCGAGCAGGTCTCGCCGAAGCTCTCGAGTGTGGGCTGAGCGAAGGCGGACGAAATGCGAACCGCGAATAGCGAACAGCGAATGCGAATTATCATTCGCTCCAGTGGCGCGTTTCAAGCTGACGATCGAGTACGCGGGGACCAGGTACAGCGGCTGGCAGAAGCAGAAGAACGCGCGCACGGTGCAGGGCGAGATCGAGCGCGCCATCGGCGCGGCGGCCGGCGAGCAATCGTTCGAGTTTCAGGGCTCAGGGCGAACCGATGCGGGCGTCCATGCGCTCGAACAAGTCGCCCATCTCGAATTCCGAAAGGTCATCCCGCCAGAATCACTTCGCCGCCACATCAACGACGAGCTGCCGGCCGACATCAACATCCTGACCCTCGAGCGGGCGCCGGCACGCTTTCACGCCCGGCATGCCGCGCTCGCGCGCAGCTACCTCTATCAGATCGCTCGACGGCGGAGCGCGTTCGCGAAACCATTTGTCTGGTGGGTGAAGGAACCCCTCGATCTCGACCGCATGCGCGAGGGCGCAGCACGTTTTGCCGGCATGCACGACTTTCAGTCGTTCAGCGACGTCGATCCTAGCGAGCAGTCGACCGATGTCCTGGTCGATGCAGTGACGATGGCCGAGCACGGCGATCTCATTCTGATTCGCGTCACCGGATCGCACTTCATCTGGAAAATGGTGCGGCGCATGGTGGGCGTGCTGGCCGAAGTCGGCCGTGGCGGGATGACGGTGAGCGATCTGGACCGGATGCTGGAGACCGACGATCCGACTCCCGCTCGTCTCACGGCGCCGGCATCAGGACTGTTTCTCGAGAAGGTGTTCTACGAGCGCGCGCCAGAGGACCGGCCGCTCGTGCCCGCGGTTGCGATCGGTAGGCAGGCCTAAGACCTGCCTCTACGACGCTCCCGCCTCTACTTCACGATCTGCATGAACACCCGATCAGACGCCAGGGCGGCGAAGTTGGTGTTCTCTGGGCAGTTGCCGCTTGTTGCCGGGATTGAGCTCGACCGCCTTGCCAGCACCATCACTCCGCGCGCGAGCCGGGCCAGCGTCATTGAACTGCTCCTTGGATTAGAGCCTTGAATCGCCGGCGCAGGCCGTCCGGATCCGCTGGCGAGCTTTGCGTCATCAGAATCGTGATCATCTCGCGTGCCGGATCGACCCAGAAGATCGTGCCGGCCGTGCCATCCCACCCGTATTCGCCGCGAACCGGCGAGGATGGATCCATCTGCACGTTGACGTTGGCGATGCCCCACCCCATGGTGCCGCCCCGGGTGGCAAGAATCGCCGGTGACAAGCCATTCGTGGTGATCTGATCGACGGTTCTGGCCGTCAGCAGCCGCGCGCCGTCGAGCTCACCTTTGCTCAACAGCATCTGGCAGAAGCGCAGATAGTCTGGAACCGTTGAAACCAGGCCCACGGCGCCCTCGATGAGAGCCGGCCGGACAGTGAACGGCACCTCTTCGATCTCGATGGGTGCGATCCCACCGCCTGACGCGGGAGTGTAAACCGTGGCAAGCCGCGCGACTGCATCCGGTGGCACCCAGAAGCTCGTGTCGTTCATCGCCAGCGGCTTCAACACTCGATCCTGAACAAATTGGTCGAACGGCACCCGCGCCCACACCTCGACGAGACGTCCCAGTACCTGTCGTTGCCTCGCTGTAACGATAGCGCGTGCCCGGGTCCTCCATCAGCGGTGTCCGGACGATATTGGTGACGAACTGAGGCAGCGTGATGCTGCGCGATCGAACCTTGGCATTGCGATAGAGCGGCGAGGTTCGATGGCTGAGGCCTGAGGTGTGCAGCAGGAGATCCTGAACGGTGATCTCACGCTCCGGCTTTCGCGTGGCGACGTCCGGCTCGACCGTGACGACCACGTCCTTGAACTCGGGCAGGAACTTCGACACTGGATCGCTGAGCGCAAACCGTCCTTGCTCGTGGAGCATCATGACCGCGACGGCGGTCACCGACTTGGTCATCGAGTAGATGCGGAAGAGCGACCGCTCGGTCATCGGCGCGCCGGACTGCAGGTCCTGGACGCCGACGCTTTCGAGATAGGCCACCTTGCCGTGCCGCGCGACAGCGGCCACAGCACCTGCGATCTTGCGATCGGCGACGTACTGCCTCAGCAGTTCGGTGGCCGCTTGCAGGCCCGAAGAGCCGAGCCCGACCGATTCAGGCCTGGCCCGAGGGAGCGGAGGCGCGCCGGCGTTCACCGGCCAGACGACGGCGATTACGAACAGACACGCACAGGCGATCCGCGCGGCCCTCATGGTTGAGAATTATCGTTCAACTCCCGCTGTAGGGCGGCGACGATGTGGGCTTCGCTATTTGTGCTCGTGGGCCAGCGTCCGCTCGATCCGGCGGTCCGGGATCAACCACCACACGGCCACCGCAACGTAGAGAAGGACCGCAGCCTGGCTGCTTTCGAACGAGGCGGCCATGGCGACGAGATAGATCACGATCGAGATCATCCCTTTCCGGTCCTTGCCAATCGCGCGCGCCAGCGCCGAGTCGTCCCCGTGGTGAGCGACGAGGACGCGCGTCAGGATGAAGTAGGCGATCCCGGCCATGAGTTGCACAAAGCCGTAGAGCGCGACCGGCGCCGCCGCGAAGTGGTTCTCCCCCATCCACGCGGTGACAAACGGTGTCAGCGAGAGCCAGAACAGCAGGTGCAGGTTCGCCCACAGCGTCAGGCCGTTGATGTGGTGAACGGCGTGGAGCATATGGTGGTGGTTGTTCCAGTAGATGCCCACGAAGACGAAGCTGAGCACGTAGCTGAAAAACACCGGCACCAGCGCCTCGAGCGCGCTCCACTCGACGCTGTGCGGCGCCCGCAGCTCCAGCACCATGATGGTGATGATGATGGCAATCACGCCATCGCTGAACGCTTCCAGTCGTCCCTTAGTCACACCGGGAACCTGTCCCTTTGCCCGCTGTCTTGGTACTGTCTTCTGTCTTCCTCAGGCTCAGTCCTACTCCGCCCCGTGCATCATGCGCGCGAGACTTCGCGAACACAGCAGCATGATGACACCGACGACGAATCCAAACAGACCGACGGCACCAAACAGGTTCGGCAACGGCATCGCTTCGTAGAGCCCGGCCATCTGCCCGCCGAGATAGTTGCCGACCGCCGTGCCCATGAACCAGACGCCCATCATCATGCTGACAATCCGGGTTGGGGCGAGCCTGGTCATGGAGCTGAGCCCGACTGGGCTCAGGCAGAGCTCGCCCCAGGTGTGGAGCAGGTAGGTCATGATCAGCCAAACCGGACTCACCAGCCCGCCGGCCGCCGCGGTCTGCGCCGGCGGGACCAGCACGAGGAAGCCGAGGCCCGCCAGCATCAACCCGAACGAAAACTTGGCCGGGCTCGGCGGCTGCCGGCTCCCCAGCGTGATCCACAACCACGCGAACGCCGGGGCAAAGACGACGAGGAAGAACGCGTTGACCGATTGAAACCAGCTGCTCGGGAACCCGTAGCCGACGATCTCGTTCCGCGTGCTGCGATCGGCAAAGAGATTGAGCGTCGAGCCGGCCTGTTCGAACACAGACCAGAAGAGCGCCGAGGCAGCAAAGAACACGGTGATGACGATCAGCCGATCCCGCTCCACCTTGGTCCATTGATTCGCTCCGAACAGCCACGCGAAGAACGCGATGATGATCGTGATCAGAACATAGCGGTAGGCGCCGGTCACTTCCTCGGGGCCGAACGTCAACACTCCCGTGGTGAGCGCGACGGCGATCGCGACGAAGATCGCCAGCGCGCCGCCAAGCCCGATCGTCGTGCGCTGCTTCAACCTCGCGAAGGCCTCGGGCGACGCCGCGGGCGTGGGGTGGAGACCCGCGCTGCCAAGTTGCCGCGATCCCAGCAGGTACTGCACGACGCCGAACGTCATGCCGACTCCGGCCGCGCCAAACGCCCAGTGCCAGGCGGAGTTGGGATTCAGACCCATTCCCGCGAGCCACTCGCGAAAACCGGGGCTCTGCGCCAGTACGCCAGTCGCGATCGGACCAATCATGGCGCCGAGATTGATCCCCATGTAGAAGATCGAAAACCCTGCATCGCGCCGCCGGTCCCTCGCTTCGTACAACTGGCCGACGATCACGCTGATGTTGGTCTTGAGCAGGCCGGTTCCGATGACGATCAACGCCAGGCCGAGATAGAACGTGGCCATTGCCGGAAACGCCAGCGAAAAGTGGCCCGAGGCGATCAGGATGCCGCCATACAACACCGCGCGGCGCTGACCGATCAGCCGGTCGGCCAGCCACCCACCCAGCAGGCCGAGCAGATACACACTCGAGGTGTAGGTGCCGTAGATCGCGGCCGCGACGGGCGTGCTGAGGCCGAGTCCCCCGACGTCAACGCTCGCCGTCATGTAGAGGATGAGGAACCCGCGCATGCCGTAGTAGCTGAAGCGCTCCCACATCTCGGTGAAGAAGAGCGTGGAGAGGCCGCGCGGGTGGCCGAAGAACGAACGGTCGTCTGAGACTGTGCTCGTCACGACGGAACTTTACATTACAATCCCGGCGTGGCCGCGCGGACGGCACTCGTCGCGATCCTCGCCGTCGCCGGCCTCGCGCGCTTCTGGGCGATCGACTTCTGCCTGCCCGCCCCCATTTGCCGCCCGGACGAGGAAGCCGTCGTCAGCATCGCCACGCGATTCTTTGCGAGGGACTTCAATCCCAACTTCTTCGACTGGCCGGCGCTGTTCATGTACGTCGTCGCCGCAGGCGTGGTCGTGTTCTTCAAAGTGGGACTGTGGCTGCACTGGTTTCGCGGCGAGTACCATTTCCTGCAGACCATCAGCGAGTTCCCTGCGCCTGTGTTCTTGACTGCCCGGCTCGTCAGCGCGATCACTGGCGTCGTGTCGGTGTGGCTCGTCTTCCGGATCGCCATTCGGCTGTGGCCGCCCACCACCGCGCTGATCGCGGCCGCGTTCATGGCGCTCGCGTTCCTGAACGTGCGCGACTCCCATTTCGGCGTCACCGACGTCACGGCAACGTGCCTGGCCCTCGCGGCCGTGCTGTGCCTGATCCGCTTCGATCAATCCAACGCCACTCGAGATCTCTTGATGGCCGCGCTGTGGGCTGGGCTGGCGACGTCAACCAAATACGGCGCAGCACTGGTCGCTCTTCCGGCCCTATGGATCTGCGCGATGCCGAATCTGCAGATCGCGCGTTCCCGGGTCGATCGCCTGACCCGCGCCAGCAGCTTTCTGATTGTGATGGGGCTGGCATTCACCGTGACCTCACCCTACTGCTTGATCGCCTTCGATCAATTCATCGGCGCGCTTCGCGGCGTCTCGATTCATCTGTCAGCGCCGCATGCCGTGATGCTGGGCCGAGGCTGGCTGGTGCACCTCACCTCGTCGCTTCGCTATGGACTTGGGATTCCGCTGCTTGCCGCGGGTCTGGCCGGCTGCGTTCTCCTGTGTTGGCGAAACCCGCGCACGGCCGTCGTCCTCTTGCTCTTCCCCGCCGCCTATTACGCGACGGTTGGCAGCGCCTACACGGTGTTCGCGCGCTATGCGGTGCCGCTGGTGCCGTTCCTCTGCTTGACGGCAGCCCTGACAGTGACCGAGCTTGCACGCGTGATCGCCGGCCGCACGCGTTGGAGGAGGGAATTGGCAGTGGCCTGGGTACTGGCCGCGCTCGTCATCGGGCCCCCGGTCTGGTCGGTTGTGCAATTCGATCGTCTGCTCGCCCGTGCCGACAGCCGCGTCGTCGCCGCCTCGTGGATCACGGCTCATGTTCCACGCGGAGCGCTCATCGAGGAGACCGGAAGTCCGTGGACGCACGTGTATCTTCGCACCACGGGCCAGCACCAGGACTCCGGCTATCGACAGTTTGCGTTCAAGGAAGGCGATCGACCGGATGTGTTGATCATCCCGACGTCGAAGCGGCTGCCCGCGGACGATCAGTCAGCGGCCGCAATGGTACTGGCGGCGGGTTATCGAAAGATGTGCTCGATCGACGCCTACGATCCGGAGGACGAGGGCCTCGTCTACGACTGGCAGGATGAGTTCTACCTGCCGCTCACGGGATTCGGCGCGGTGCGTACGCCCGGTCCGAGCCTCACCGTCTACGCGCGACCGGATTTCGTGAGCGATCTCGTGGGCAGCGTCGTGCTGGCGGACTGCAGAAACTGACCGGGCCGGGTGAGCCGAATCACCAGCCGAGGACGATGGCCGACAGCAGCACCGTCGTGAGCAGGGGGCCGCCCACCAGCCAAAGTGCCAAAGCCACCAGCCGATTCGAACCGGGCTGCACGGGTCCGTCGAGCCGAGCGGCCAATGCGGCCAACTCGCGCTCTCTCCCCTCTGACCCCGTCCACCCACCGGATGGACTGGCGTCGCGCGGGAGCGATTCGCCCTCGGTCGAGCCCTGGCCCCGTGCGCTTGAGTCCCGGTTCACATGAGTTGGATACGTCAAGACGCGCCAGGATGTTCGTTTGTGTCAGTTTGGTGCACGAATCGGTATGGTAGGCTCGATGCCGATGGCCTCGGTGGCGCCGGTCGATGAGGACGAACTCGCGCTGGTGGCTCGCCTCCGGGCGGGCGAGGAAGCGGCCTACGAGTACGTGGTCCGCACCTACGGCCGCCGCCTGATGACGCTGGCGCGGCGGATCCTGGGCTCTGAAGAGGACGCCCGCGACGCGGTGCAAGAGGCATTTCTGAACGCCTTTCGCAGCCTGAATCGATTCGAAGGCGGCTCTCGCTTCTCCACCTGGCTGCATCGGATCGCGGTGAACGCCGCGCTCATGAAGCTGCGGACGCGCCGCCGGAAACCCGAACAGTCGCTCGAGCATCTCCTGCCCTCCTTCAACGAGGATGGGCACCACGCCGAACGCTTTGCGAGTTGGGACGAGCCGGTGGACCAGGCGATGGAGCGAGCCGAGACGCAGCAGATGGTTCGGGCCCATATCGAGGAACTGCCCGAGAAGTGGCGTACCGTTCTGCTCCTTCGCGACATCGAAGGATTAGACACCGAAGAAACCGCTCGAATGCTCAAGCTGTCTCCAAACGCTGTCAAGATTCGTCTGCATCGAGCCCGTCAGGCGCTGCGGGCGCTGCTGGCCCCGCACTTCAGGAGCGCAACGCCATGAATTGCCGGGAATGCGCGGAGTTCCTGTGGCAGTACGTCGCTGGCGAGTTGCCGACAGAAACGCACGAGCTGTTTGCGAAGCACCTGGCCAAGTGTCGCAACTGCGACGTCTATCTGCAGCAATATCGCGCGACGATCCTGGTGGGTAAGAAAGCCTGCACGAGCGAAGACGAAACCGCTCCGCCGATTCCCGACGAGCTGGTCCGCGCCATTCTCGCGGCGCGAAAGATTTGAACCAGCAGGCGAACAAGAACCCGGGTTAGCCTCTCGACGCAAGATTCTCGAGCGGCGCCTCTTCGTCGTGATCCTCGACGGGGCCCTGGCGTCGCGCGTAGAGATATGCAAGCCCCATGATGACGACGATCAGGCCGAGCGACAGCCATTTCGGAATCTGAAAGTGCACCCAACCGACCTGATGCGCGTACTCGACGAGCAGCTTCACGCCGACCCAGACGATGATGATGAACGCCCCATCCACCAGTGCGGGATACCGGCGGATGATCGCCAGCATCTTGCCGATCACCAGGCGCATCATCACGATGCCGAGGATGCCGCCCGTCACGACCACCCACACCTTGTTGGAGACGGCGACGGCGACGAGGATCGAATCGATCGCGAAGACCATGTCGGTGAGCTCGACCTTGACGACAGTGGCCCAGAATGCGCTCAGGCCGAGCCAGGGCTTCGCCGGCGCGATCTTGAGGCCTTCTCCCGAATGTGACTGACGGAAGAAGTGCTGATACGGCAGGTACAGCAGATACAGGCCGCCGACGAGCTTCACCCAGCCGAGCGAGACCAGGTGCACGGCCAGCGCCGTGGCCGTTCCGCGCAACGTGAAAGCGCTGATCATCCCGTAGCGCAGCGCCTTCTGTTGCTGGTGCTTGGGCAGGCTCAACACGCGCACCGCCAGGACCATTGCGTTGTCTGCGCTCAGCACACCTTCGAGCCCGACGAGCAGCACAATGGTGACGAGATCGGCGGCCTGAAAATCGAACACGGATCATCAGTATAGCTGGGCGGACGAGAGCCGACGAATCGAGGTTTTGTCCACCTTGACACGACTCGTATCAACCCGTACACTTGAACTGTGTCGAGGAGCGAGCTGATCTTCATCTCCGTCGCCGCTCGGATGCTCGACATGCATCCGCAGACGCTGCGGAAGTACGAACGGCTCGGACTCGTGCGTCCGGCGAGAACCCTCGGCAGCATGCGTCTCTACTCGCGCGACGAGATCGGGCGCCTGCGCTTCATCAAACGGCTGGTCGAGGAGTCCGGAGTGAACCTGGCGGGCGTGCAGCAGTTGCTCGAGGTCGCCGAAGTGATGCAACGCGTGCGGCCGCTGATGCGAGGCGAGGCGCTGCAGAGCCAGGCGACTCGGCGGCAGCTCATTCGCGAGATCGATCGGCTGGCCGAACGCCTCGGACTGGACGAGTCTTGATTTCGCAACTCACGCGAGCACGATGTGAAGTGCCGGCTGCGTCCAGCCGTCAGCTCTCGGCTTTCGGCCAGAACCCGATCGCTGAAAGCTGATTACTGAGAGCTGATAGCTGATATGGAGTTCAAGGACTACTACTCCTTACTGGGCGTCGCCAAGACCGCCACCCCCAAAGAAATCAAGCAGGCGTTTCGCAAGCTCGCTCGCAAGTCGCACCCGGACGTCAATCCCGGCGACAAAGGCGCGGAAGCGCGCTTCAAGGAAATCAACGAAGCGCACGAGGTGCTCAGCGATCCGGCGAAGCGCAAGAAGTACGACGAGCTCGGCGCCAACTGGCGCGCCTACGAGAACGTGCCCCCCAGCCGAGGGCAAGGGTCGCCGTTTGGCGGCGCGCCGTTCGGCGGACAGTGGTCGACCGGCGGCGGTGGTGGGGGCGGCTTCCGTCCCATGACCGAAGAAGAAGTGTCGGCCATGTTCGGCGGCGGAGGCGGCGGCGGAGGCGAACAGAGCGACAGCCCGTTCTCGGATTTCTTCCGCACATTCTTTGGCGGGCTCGACGACGACGCGTCAGGCGGGGCCCGCCGAGGACGCAGCCGCGTGCGAAACACGAAGGGCCAGGACGTCGAACATCAGTTCGACCTCGATTTGGAAGAAGCGATGCGCGGCAGCGTCCAGCGGCTCACGCTGCGCAGCGACGGCACCGCGCGAACCGTCGAGGTCCGGATTCCGGCGGGTGTCACAGAGGGATCCAGAGTGCGAGTGCCCGGTGAAGGCGGACCCGGGCTTGGGACCGGCCCGAAGGGCGACCTCTACCTTCGGATCGCGCTCAAACCGCACCCGGTGTTCACCGTCCAGGGCCGCGATGTTTCGACGCAGGTCCGCGTGCCGGTGCCGACCGCGGTGTTGGGCGGCGAAGTGGACGTCGTCACGCCAGGAGGCAAGCCCCTTCGCCTGAAGCTTCCGGCAGGAACTCAGGGTGGGCAGCGATTCCGGCTGAGGGGTCACGGCCTGCCGTCGGTCGGCAAGCCCGACGAGCGCGGAGATCTGTTCGCCACGATCAAGGTTGACATTCCAAAGACGCTTTCGCCGACCGAGCGCGAGCACTACGAGGCGCTTCGCGCCGAACAATCGAAGAGCTAGGAACCGCTGGCCCGGAATCGTGGACCGCGGACCGTGGATTGAGGACTACACGCCATGAATCTCAACAAGTTCACCGAAAAAGCGCAGGAAGCCGTGCTGGCCGCTCAGCAGCTCGCCGTGGAGAACCACCATGCACAGGTCGAGCCCGAGCATCTGCTCGTCTCGCTGATCGAGCAGGCGGGCGGGGTGGTGCCAAGCGTGTTGCGAAAACTCAACGTCGAACCGCTGCCCCTGGCGAAAGTGGTTCGCGACTACCTGTCGAGGCTACCTCGCGCGCACGGCGGAGCCGAGCCGAACCTCTCGCCTCGGCTTCGCGCGGTCTTTGACGCCGCCCAGGCCGACGCCAGGGCGATGCAGGACGAGTACGTCAGCACCGAGCATCTGCTGCTCGGGATTCTGAGCGAACCAGGAAAAGCGTTCTCGGTCGATCAGCTCAAGCAGCGTCAGGTGACCCGCGAGAGCGTCCTCGATGCGCTGGCCAGCGTGCGTGGCAGCCAGCGTGTGACCGATCAGAATCCGGAGAACAAGTACGAAGCGCTCGAGAAGTACGGCCGCGATCTCACGGAGCTGGCTCGCAAGGGCAAGCTCGACCCGGTGATTGGCCGCGACGAAGAGGTCCGCCGCGTCATCCAGGTGCTGTCGCGCCGCACCAAGAACAATCCCGTGCTGATCGGCGAGCCCGGCGTCGGCAAGACCGCCATCGTCGAAGGACTCGCCCAGCGAATCGTTCGCGGCGATGTGCCTGAGGGCCTCAAGGAAAAGCGCATTGTCGCGTTGGACATGGGAGCGCTCATTGCCGGCGCGAAGTACCGCGGCGAGTTCGAAGATCGACTCAAGGCTGTGCTCAAGGAGATCGTCGAGGCCGAGGGCGAAGTCGTCCTGTTCATCGACGAGCTGCACACGGTGGTGGGCGCGGGAGCCGCCGAGGGATCGCTCGACGCCTCCAACATGCTCAAGCCCCTCCTGGCTCGAGGTGAGCTGCACACCATTGGCGCGACGACGCTCGACGAGTACCGGAAGTACATCGAGAAGGACGCCGCACTCGAGCGGCGGTTCCAGCCGGTGCAAATCGGCGAGCCGACGGTTGAAGACACGATCAGCATCCTGCGCGGCCTCCGCGATCGCTACGAGATCCATCACGGCGTGAAGTTCAAGGACGCGGCGCTGGTGGCCGCGGCCGTGCTCTCGCATCGCTATATCTCCGATCGCTTTCTCCCGGACAAGGCGATCGACTTGATGGACGAGGCGGGGGCGAAGCTGCGCATGGAGATCGACTCGATGCCCGTGGCGCTGGACGAAGTGTCGCGCCGCGTGATGCAGCTCGAGATCGAGCGTGAGGCCCTTCGTAAGGAGAAAGACCGCGCGTCGTTGGACCGGCTCGCGAAGCTGGAGAAGGAACTGGCCGACCTCAAAGAGGAAATGACGCGCCTCAAATCCCACTGGGAGCAGGAGAAGGAAGCCATCCAGCAGGTACGGAAGTTGAAGGAAGAACTGGATAACCTGCGCCCCGAGATCGAGCGCGCACAGCGGGCAGGCGATTACGCAAGGGCGTCGGAGCTGCAATATGGCCGCGTCCCTGCCCTCGAAGCGCAGATCAAGGAGCAGGAGGTTCGACTGCAGACGCTCCAGCAGGCCCAGCGGATGTTGAAAGAGGAAGTCGACGAAGAAGACATCGCCCAGGTCGTGGCGAAGTGGACCGGGATTCCGGTCAGCCGGTTGATGGAGGGCGAGATCCAGAAGCTCCTGCGCATGGAGGAGCGGCTGCATCAACGCGTGGTCGGACAGGACGAAGCCATCATCGCCGTGTCGAACGCGATTCGGCGCGCGCGGGCGGGCCTGCAGGATCCGAATCGTCCATTGGGCAGCTTCATCTTTCTGGGACCGACCGGCGTCGGTAAGACCGAGCTGGCTCGCGCTCTCGCCGAGTTCTTGTTCGACAACGATCAAGCCATGATCCGAATCGACATGTCGGAATACCAGGAGAAGCACACCGTCGCTCGCCTGATCGGCGCGCCGCCTGGGTACGTCGGCTACGACGATGCGGGGCAACTCACCGAAGCGGTCAGGCGACGCCCGTACGCCGTGGTCTTGTTCGACGAAATCGAAAAGGCCCACCCCGAAGTCCTGAACGTCCTGCTGCAGTTGCTGGACGATGGCCGGCTCACCGATGGCAAGGGCCGCGTGGTGGACTTCTCCAACACGGTCGTGGCGATGACGTCGAACCTGCAGAGCCAGCAGGCCCTGCGCGACCATTTCCGGCCGGAGTTCCTGAACCGGATCGACGAGATCATCTTCTTCCACCCGCTGACGCGAGAGCACATCAAGCAGATCGTGGAGATTCAGCTGAAGGGTCTGCTGAGGCGCCTGGCCGACCGCAAGATCGCGGTGGAGCTGACCGATGCGGCGAAAGACTTTCTCGTCCGCGAAGGCTATGATCCGACCTATGGCGCCCGTCCGCTGAAGCGGGCGCTGCAACGACACTTGCTCGATCCCCTCGCGCGGCGAGTGCTCGATGGCGGCTTCGTCGAAGGCGATCGGATCGTGGTCGACGTCGACGGCGGCGAGCTCAGCTTTACCAAGAAAGAGGTTGTGGTTGCCTAGCCCAAGTCTGCCTGGAGGTTCCTCCAAGGACCGCCGCGAACCGTCCGCCAGACCGGCTGCCTTGTGGTGGCTGCTCGGCGCGTTGTTCGTGCTGGCGCTCGTCCAGGCGTACTTCATGACCCCGGCAGGACGTCAGATTCCGTACAGCGAATTCAAGGCGCTCTTGCGGGGCGGCCAGGTGGCCGAAGTGGCCGTCGGGGACACATTGATTCGCGGCGCGCTGAACAAGCCCGTGGACGGTAAGGCGGAGTTTTCGACCACCCGCATCGAAGATCCGAAGCTGGTCGAGGAGCTCGATCAGCACGGCGTGAAGTATTCGGGGGAACTGGTCAGCCGCTGGCTTCCGGAAATCCTGAGTTGGGTGCTGCCGGTTCTGTTGCTGCTCGCCCTGTGGTCGTTCTTCCTCCGGCGAATGGGCGGCGCTGAAGGCGGCATCATGTCGTTCGCCAGAAGCAAGGCGAAAATCTATTCAGACGACGACGTGAAGACCACGTTCCAGGACGTGGCCGGCGTCGACGAGGCGGCGCAGGAACTGCGAGAGATTGTCGAGTTCCTCAAGAACCCCCGGAAGTTCACGACGCTGGGCGGGAAGATCCCCAAGGGCGTTCTGCTCGTTGGCCCGCCGGGCACGGGCAAGACCCTGCTCGCCCGAGCGGTGGCTGGCGAGGCCCACGTTCCGTTCTTCAGTCTGAGCGGCTCGGAGTTCGTCGAGATGTTCGTCGGCGTCGGCGCCGCCCGCGTGCGCGATCTGTTCAAGCAGGCCGAAGCGAAAGCCCCGTGCATGGTGTTCATCGACGAGCTGGACGCGCTGGGCAAGGCGCGCTCGCAGAGTCCGCTCGGCAGTCACGAAGAGCGCGAGCAGACGCTCAACCAATTGCTGGCCGAGATGGACGGGTTCGACACGCGCAAGCCGATCATCATCATGGCGGCGACCAACCGCCCCGAGGTGCTCGACCCGGCGCTGCTTCGCCCGGGGCGCTTCGATCGCCAGGTGCTGGTCGACAAGCCCGACGTGAAGGGCCGTGAGGCCATCCTGAATATTCACGTGCGCAACGTCAAGCTCGCGCCCGAGGTCGACCTTCGCAAGATTGCCGCGCGGACCGCCGGGTTTGCCGGCGCCGATCTCGCCAACCTCGTGAACGAGGCGGCACTGCTGGCCGCGCGACGCGACGCCTCCGCCGTGCACATGCGCGACTTCGACGAGGCGATCGATCGGCTCATCGCCGGCCTCGAGAAGAAGCGCGTGATGAGCCCGAAGGAGCGCGAGATCGTCGCGTATCACGAGTCGGGGCACGCGATCGTGGCCAGCGTGCTGCCGGGGATGGACCCCGTCCACAAGATCTCGATCGTCCAGCGCGGGTTTGGCGCGCTGGGCTACACGATGCAACTGCCTCTCGAAGACCGTTACCTGATGCTGAAGGGTGATCTCCTGAATCAGATTGCCGTGCTGCTGGGCGGCCGGGCGGCAGAAGAGATTGCGATCGGCGAGATTTCCACCGGTGCACAGAATGACCTGCAGCGCGTCACCGACCTCGCCCGCGCCATGGTCACCGAATGGGGCATGAGCGAGCGGCTCGGGACGATCAACTTCGACGTCAATCGGCGGGGCCGTTTCATCGATATCGGCGGTCCGCCCGAGCGCGGGCTCTACAGCGATGAGACGGCGAGGCTCATCGACGATGAGGTGAAACAGATCGTGACGGCGGCGCACAACGATGCGCGCCGGATCCTGCGCGAGCGGCGTGACCTGCTGAGGCGGGTGGCCGAGCGGCTGCTCGAAAAGGAAGTGATGGAAGGCGACGAGCTTCGCGCGATTATCGCCAACCCGCCCGAAGTACCCAGAATTCGGCAAGCCCCGTCTGAATTCACATATAGTTAGCGGCCGAGGTTGACCCTTTGGCCGAACTCTTCCATCAGACCTACGTGCCGGTTGCCGGCAGCCTCCTGCTGTCGGCGCTTGTGGCGGCATTGCCACCGATCCTGCTGGCGATCTGCCTGGCGGTACTCCGGCTGGCGCCGTGGAAGTCCGCCATCGTCGGCGCGGGCAGCGCCTTCGTGCTCGCCTGGCTCGTCTGGGGCATGCCACTAGGGCTGACGTTTGCCGCCATGACGCACGGCATGGCGTTCGGACTCTGGCCGATCAGCTGGATCGTGTTCAGCGCCGTGCTGTTCTATAACCTCTCGGTTGAAAGCGGCGACTTCGACGTGATCCGGCGATCGCTGGCGCGGCTGACGACCGACCGCCGCATCCAGATCCTGCTGGTGGCGTTTTGCTTCGGCGCGTTGATCGAGGGCATCGCGGGATTCGGCGCCCCAGTGGCGATTACGGCCTCGATGCTGGCGGGACTCGGCTTCGAGCCGATCATGGCCGCCGTGCTGGCCCTGATCGCCAACACCGCACCAGTCGCGTTTGGGTCGCTGGGCATTCCGGTGACGACGTTGGGTGGTCTGCTGGCGCCGATGCTCGGGCACGACACCCAGACCACGACGCGCGCGCTGTCGGCGATGGTCGGACGCCAACTGCCTTTCTTCTCGATGATCATTCCTGCCTACCTCGTGGTGCTGTATGCCGGCTGGGCGCGGATGACCGCGATTCTCCCGGCCGTGGCGATCGCTGGCGTGACCTTCGCGATCGGCCAGTTCGTGGTGTCGAACTTTGTCGGCCCCGAGCTGACCGACACGCTTGCCGCGCTGCTGTCGCTGGCGTCGGTGGCGCTGCTGCTCAAGTTCTGGCAGCCGAGCGACGTGGTACCTCCGACGGGAACACGGCACCAGTCGAGAGCGTGATCGACCCGGCGTCGCGCGTGTGGCGCGCATACGCGACCTACGGAATCCTGATCGTCACAGTGCTGATTGGGCAGGTCGGCAACTTCGCGGGGATGTCTCAGCTACGGCCGCCAGCCAACGTGACAGCGCTCTTGCGGTGCGGTCAAGTGGGTTATCGTCTGTGCCCCGATCCCTGGATCGGCCCGTCCGCATCCGTAGCGCCTCAGGGCTTCCGGTTCCCAGTGTGGGAGTTCAATTGGCCCGGCGCGTATCAACTGGTTGACGGTAAGCCCGCGCCAATCGTGCAGCGCGAAGCGCCGGTCGTCGCGACGACGACGCCCTACCCCCTGACCTATCGATTGGATTTCCTCGCCGCCGCCGGCACATTGGTGCTGTTAGCGACGGTGATTGCGTTGATTCCCATGGTGGCATCGGGGGCGCGGCCCGGAATTCTCGGCGTCGCGTTCGGAAAGACGGTCGCGCAGCTGCGATTGCCGATCGTCACGATCGCGTTCATCCTTTCAATCGCCACGGTAATGAACTATTCCGGGATGACCTCGTCGATGGCGCTGGCCTTGTCGGCCACCGGCTGGATGTTTCCGTTCTTCTCGGCGTGGCTCGGCATGCTCGGCGTCTTCCTGACCGGCAGCGACACCTCGTCCAACACGCTCTTTGGACCGCTGCAGGCGACAACGGCAAAAGTGTCAGGGCTCGATCCGATTCTGATGGGCGCGACGAACAGTTCCGCCGGCGTCATGGGCAAGATGATCAGCCCACAGAACCTGTCGGTCGGCGCCGCCGGCGTGGGCGCGGTCGGCCGCGAAGGCGAAATCTTCGCGCGCGTCATCTTCCACAGCCTCGTCCTTACCACCCTGATGGGCATCCTCGCGATGCTGCAGGCGTACGTGGTGCCGTGGATGGTGCCAACTCTCTAGCGCAGGAAAGTTGAAAGTTTCCGCCTCCGCGGCCGGAGGCCGCTTCGGCGCGACCTCGACCGTCACCCGCGCCTGTCAAACACACGCTTCGCCTTACCGACCGATCGCTCGATGAGACCGGGGTTGCAGACCGTCACGGACGCAGTCACGCCGACATAGGACTTGATGCGCCGCTGCAGATCTCTCGCGGCGTCGTCGCGAATGGCTTGCACATTCGCGACCTGGGGATCGAGCTCGACAATCACGTCGAGATGGTCGAGCGTACCCTCGCGGCGCACTTCGAGCATGTAATGCGGCGCAACGTGCGGCTGACCGACGATGAGCTCTTCGATCTGCGATGGAAACACGTTCACGCCGCGAATTTTCAGCATGTCGTCCGTCCGCCCCGTCACTTTCGCCATTCGCCGCATCGAACGCGCCGTAGGAGGTAACAGCCGTGTCCGATCGCGCGTGCGGTAACGGATGACCGGCAGGGCTTCTTTCGTCAACGACGTGAAGACCAGCTCGCCGACCTCGCCATCCGGGAGTGCCGCGCCGGTCTCTGGGTCCAGGATTTCGGGGAAGAAATGGTCTTCCCAGATGACGGCTCCATCCTTGGCTTCGATGCACTCACAGGCGACCCCTGGTCCGATGACTTCCGACAGTCCATAGATGTCAATGGCGTCGATATCGACACGCCGCTCGATGTCACTACGCATCGCCTCGGTCCACGGCTCGGCGCCAAAGATGCCGATCTTCAGCGAGCAGGTGCGCGGATCGACTCCTTGGCGGATGAATTCCTCGCAGATATGGAGCATGTATGACGGCGTCACCATGATCACGTCGGGAGCGAAATCGATGATGAGCTGCACCTGCTTCTCGGTTTGACCGCCAGACATGGGCACGACCGTGCAGCCCAGCTTCTCTGCGCCGTAGTGCGCGCCCAAGCCGCCTGTGAACAACCCGTAGCCATACGCCACGTGCACGATGTCCCCAGCACGTGCACCAGCGGCGCGCATCGAGCGGGCCATCAACGACGCCCACGTCGCGATGTCGCCGGCGGTATAGCCGACAACGGTTGGTTTGCCCGTCGTGCCGCTCGAGGCGTGCACGCGGACAACGTCGGTTCGTGGCACGGCAAACAGGCCGAACGGATAGCCATCCCTGAGGTCCTGCTTGGTGGTGAACGGAAACCGTGCGAGATCGGCGAGCGTGCGCAAATCGTCAGGATGCGCTCCGACCGCGATACATTTCTTCTGGTACGGGGCGACGTGGTCATACGCGTGGCGAACCGACCACTTGAGTCGCTCCAGTTGGAGGCTTTCGAGTTCGTCCCGGCTCGCCCGCTCAATCGGTTCGAGGTCAGCCGTCCCCTGTCGTCGTTTCGTCATGATCGCTCACCTCGCGCAGCACGTTCCGCGCGATGCTCGGCCATCGCATGCAAGTGCTCGGGCGACAATGTGGCGATCCGCTGATACTCGAAGTAGGTCTCGACGAATTCGGTGAAGGACGTCTCGAAAGCCATGTTGGTCAACTTCTTGGTCAACCGGGAGGACGTCCAGGCCATCGACAGGATTCGATTGGTGAGCTCGTCGACCTTGGCCTCGAACGAGTCTGGTGCGACGACCCAGTCGACGAGGCCCCATTCTTCGGCCACGGCGGCGTCGACGATGTCGGCAGCCAGCGCGAGTCGTTTGGCGCGGCCGACGCCGGCATGGCGCGCGACTCGCCACATGCCGATGCCCGGAATGATGCCCTCTCTCACAGCCGTGATCCCGAACCTTGCATCGTCGCGCGCCACGCGCAGGTCACAGGCAAGGGCCACCTGGAGGCCGCCGCCGATGCAGTGCGAGTGAATCGCCGCGATCACGACCGCCTCGAGTGTTTCCAGCTTGCGAAGCGCCGTTTCCCAGTTCCGGAAGAAGGTCATTCCGGTCTCGCCCTGGGATAGCGCGGTGAGGTCGATGCCACTGCAGAACGCGCGGCCCGCGCCGCGGACGACGACGACTCTGATGTCCTCCTGGCTCGCCAGGTCGTCGACGAGCGTGCCCAGATCGCGGGCCCACTGCTCGTTCGCGCAATTCAGAACGTGTGGGCGGTTGAGCGTCAGGGTCGCGACGCGGTCGTCGACTCTGGAATACATGGTTTCGAGCTGCACGCAGCCTCCTTTCGGGCGCGCCAAGCCAACCCGGGCAAGTGCAGGCGGAGTCTGTCACGAAAACAGATCCTGGTGATAGACACGGAAGCGGTGGGCTGACGCAGGAGAGCGGGCTGACGCAGGAGAGCGGGCTGACGCAGGAGAGTTGAGAGTTCAAGAGTCCAAAGTTCAAAGTTGCAGTTCAAAGTTTCAGTTCAGTTGAAAGTCTAAAGTTCGGAGCGTCCGGGCGGCGTGGAGCTTTGAACTTTCAACTGGAAACTGAACTGGAACTCCTGAACTTCAACTTTGAACTCTGGACTTTTGAACTTTGAACTTTCCAAGGAACTTCCATATTGCCTGCATCGTAGACATGATATAGCCTGCATTGCAGACATGGCGGGACAGTCGCAGGAAAGTTGAAAGTTCAAGAGTCCAGAGTTCAAAGTTTCAGTGGAAAGGTTTCAGCTCAGTTCTCAGTTGCGAGTTCCCGTGGCCCTCGGGCGGCGGCGAACTTTGAAACTTTCAACTGGAAACTGAACTGGAACTCCTGAACTTCAACTTTGAACGTTGGACTTTTGAACTTTGAACTTTCCTGAGGGGCACACAAGTTGACGAAACCACCCTATCTCGGCGAATTCGAGTACGCCGTCCTGCTGGCGGCGATGCACCTGGCGGACGAGGCGTACGCCGTGCCCGTTCGGGAGCTGATCGAGGCGCGCACGGGGCGCCCGGTCGCCAGAGGCGCGCTGTACACGGCGCTCGAGAGGCTCGAGGCGAAGGGCTGTCTGCGATCGCGCATGGGCGATCCGACCCCGGAACGGGGCGGCCGTGCGCGCCGGGTACTTTTCGGTGACGCAGAGCGGGCTGAGAGCGCTGCGCAGCACCCACGCATCGCTGGCGCGGCTCACCAAAGGCCTGGAGACGGTCCTGGAGGAATCATGAGCGCTCCTGTTGAACCGCCGGCGCTGGCCGAGCGGAGCCTGCGCGCGTTGATCGGCGATCCGGAGTGGCGCGACGCGGTGAGCGGCGACATGCGCGAAGAGTTTGCGGCGGTCGCGCGACGTCGCGGAACGGCTGCGGCGCGGGCGTGGTATTGGCGTCAGGCACTGCGCCTCACCGGACGGTTTGCGGCGGGACGCGTGCTCAGGCGCCGCGATCTGATGCGGCCCTGGAGTCCGTCCTCTGATTTCGAGGACACCGGGGGCTGGCGCCGCGGCTGGCTCCGGGACGTCCGTCATGCCGCGCGTTCGATCGGCCGCCGACCCAGCCTGGCCGCCGTCGTCGCGCTCACCCTTGGGCTCGCGCTCGCCTCCAACGCGACGATCTATGGGCTGATCGATGCGCTCGTGCTTCGGCCGTACCGCTTTCCCGGCGTCGATCGCCTTGTCTTGATCGCCTCCGACTCGCCGAGCGCGCAGATCGTCGACCGCGAATCGGTGTCGGCTCTGGACTTCAAGGAGTGGCGCGAGTCGTCACGCACGGTGTCGGACTTGGCGGTCATGGAATGGTGGAACGCGAACCTCTCCGAGGTCGATACGCCGGAGCTGCTGCCCGCCTTCAAGGTGACGGCGAATTTCTTCAGGACCCTGTCGGTGCAGCCGGTCCTTGGCCGGTTGTTCACGGCCGACGAAGACCAGCCCGGCAATCATCGACGCGTCGTGTTGTCGCACGTGCTGTGGACGCGAAAGTTCGGCGCGGATCGAACCATCGTCGGCCGGACGATTCGCATGGACGGCGAGCCGTTCGAAGTCCTCGGCGTCGCGCCTCCGGGTTTTCAGATTCCGTTCGGTTCCGAGATTTGGGCGCCGGTCAACTTCGACGCCAAGCAGTGGAGCGACCGCGGTCCTGGAGGGCTTAACGTCATCGGGCGTCTTGCCGATGACGCGACCGTCGGCGCCGCGCGCTCGGAATTCAACAATCTCGTCGCCGAACAGCGAAAGCGCTATCCGGATACGCACGCCAAGCGCGAAGTCGTGGTGATGACGTTCAACGAGGGCCTGGCCGATCCGGGCGCCGGCCTCTTCCTCAAACTGTGGCAGATCGCGGCGCTGCTCCTGCTCTTTAT
This sequence comes from uncultured Acidobacteriota bacterium, assembly GCA_963773045.1. Taxonomy (GTDB): domain Bacteria; phylum Acidobacteriota; class Vicinamibacteria; order Vicinamibacterales; family UBA2999; genus 12-FULL-67-14b. The sequence continues at coordinate 146,459 of CAVYZT010000010.1, forward strand.
CGCCTGCGCCAACATCGCGAATCTCCTGCTCGCACGAGGCGCTGAGCGTATGCAGGAGTTCAGCCTGCGGCGAGCGTTGGGCGGCAGCCGCTGGCGAATCACCGGACAGCTGCTCATCGAAGGCGGCATGCTGGCCGCACTGGGCGTACTGGCCTCGGTGCCGCTCTCTGCGGCCGGCATCGCGCTGTCGCGCAATGGGATTCCTCCGTCGGTCGTGCGGTTCGTGCCTGGCATCCAGTTCATGAGGGTGGACGACCGCGTGTTGCTGCTCACGGCGGCACTTGGCGCCATCGCGACGCTGGCGTTTTCCATCCTTCCTGCTCTTCATGCCTCGAGGGCAGCACTCGCCGACACACTGAGGGAATCCGGCCGCACGCAGACGGCGTCACGCAGCCGCCAATGGGTGCGCAACTCGCTGGCAACAGCGCAGGTCGCGCTGACCCTTGCGCTGCTGTTTGGCTCGGGGCTGATGCTGGCGGGCGCGGACCGCGCCGTGAACGGAGCGCTGGGCTTCGACAAGCACAACCTGCTCACCGCGCAACTGGTCCTGCCCGATCGCCCGTATGCCGAAGCCGAAACGCGCCGGCAGTTCATCGAACGCGTGTTGACGACGATGAGAGCGATTCCGGCGGCGAGTGAGGTTGCGTTCACCAGCGCCATCCCCTATGGACAGTCCAACCCGTCGCGCACGATCTTCGCCGAAGGCCAGATCATCGATCCGCAAGAGGCACGCTTCGCCGATTACCGCCGCATTTCACCGACGCTGTTGGCGACGCTGAAGATTCCCATGATCGCCGGCCGCGGCTTCACCGACGCGGACCGTGAAGGCACCCTGCCGGTCGCCATCGTCACCCAGAACTTCGCCGAGCGCTATTGGCCCGGTCAGGATGCGGTCGGCAAACGCTTCCGGACCACCGCTGATGGCCCCTGGCTCACCATCGTCGGCGTGTCGGCCGATTTCCTCCACAACTGGTTCAATTCGATCAGGCGGGCGACGTTCTACGTTCCCTACACGCAGGATGCGCCGATGACCGCCATGTTCGCCATTCGGACGATCGGCGATCCGCTCTCGCTTGCGGGCGACCTGCGCCGCGCCGTCGCCGCGGCGGATCCCAATCAACCGATTTCCAAGCTGCAGTCGATGGAGGAAGTTATCTACGAGCGCACTGGCGGCATCTTGTTTCTGGCAAAGGCGCTTGCCGCGGTCGCCCTCATCGCACTCGTGCTGGCCGTCGCCGGCGTCTACAGCTTGATGGCTTACTCGGCAAGCCAGCGCACCAAGGAGATCGGTGTGCATCTGGCGCTTGGCGCCGGCTGGTGGCAGGTGATTCGGCTGACGACGGGTCAGGCGTTACGGGTCACCGTCGCCGGGACCGTGATCGGCGCGGTGATGGCGGCCGGCGTCGGCCAGGTGATGCAGTCGTCGCTCGTCGGCGCGGTGAGCAACGACTACGCGACGCTGGCGATTCTGATTGTGGTGCTGACCTGCGTCGCACTGGTGGCGGCTTATCTGCCAGCCAGGCGCGCCGCCAACCTCGACCCGACGATCGCACTACGCAGCGAATAACGAATCAGGGGACAGTCCCCGCATTCCCTTCGCTGGCCGGGACGGTCCGCTATGTGATTGGTGGGGTCCCGCCGCTCGGCGGCATCAGATGCGCCCGTGGCCCTGGCGCCGGCATCGGCGCCTCCACGCCGCACTCCTTGTGACTGGAATCGCAGAACGGCTTCTCTTTCGAGTGGCCGCAGCGGCACAACGAAAATGGCTTCTTGGGAACGGCGTATTCGTTGCCGTTCCAGTCGACCAGCTTCACGTCCTCACCTTCGACCAGCAGCGAGCCGTGCTCGCGCACCTTGATAGTAACCATTGGAACCTCTGAGAGCTGTTCGCTGTTTGCTATTAGCGATTCGCAAAGCACTTGCGAATGGCGAATAGCGAATCGCGAACAGCGGCGTTACCCCTTCTGCATCGCTGCCAGGAAGTCCGCGTTGCTCTTGGTCTTCCCCATCTTGTCGAGCAGCAGCTCCATGGCTTCGACCGGCGACAGCGGATTCAGCACGCGGCGCAGCACGTAGATGCGCATGAGGTCCTCCTTGGCGTGCAGGAGCTCTTCCTTCCGGGTGCCGCTCTTGAGGATGTCGATCGCCGGGAACGTGCGCTTGTCGGAGAGCTTGCGGTCGAGGTGGATCTCCATGTTGCCGGTGCCCTTGAACTCTTCGAAGATCACGTCGTCCATTCGCGATCCCGTGTCGACCAGGGCCGTGGCAATGATCGTGAGGGAGCCCCCCTCCTCGATGTTGCGGGCGGCGCCGAAGAATCGCTTGGGCTTCTGCAGCGCGTTGCTGTCGAGACCGCCCGACAGCACCTTGCCTGACGCCGGTATGACCGTGTTGTAGGCGCGCGCGAGCCTGGTGATGGAGTCGAGCAGGATCAGCACATCCTTCTTGTGCTCGACCAGGCGCTTGGCTTTTTCGATCACCATCTCGGCGACCTGCACGTGGCGCTGCGCCGGCTCGTCGAAGGTCGAGGAGATCACTTCGCCATCCACCGACCGCTGCATGTCAGTCACTTCTTCCGGCCGCTCGTCGATGAGCAGGACGATCAGGTAGATCTCGGGGTGATTGCGGGCGACCGACTGCGCGATGTTCTGGAGCAGCATCGTCTTGCCGGTGCGGGGCGGGGCGACGATCAGGCCGCGCTGGCCTTTGCCGATCGGCGTCATCAAATCCATGACGCGGGCCGACAGGTTCTCGGCCTCGGTCTCGAGCTTCACACGCTCGAGCGGATACAGGGGTGTGAGGTTTTCGAAGAAGAGCTTCTCTCGGGCCTGGTCCGGCGCCTCGAAGTTCACCGCCTCGACCTTGATCAGCGCGAAGTAGCGCTCTCCTTCCTTCGGCGATCGAATCTGGCCGGAGACGGTGTCCCCGGTCTGCAGATCGAACTTGCGGATCTGTGAAGGCGAGACATAGATATCGTCGGGTCCAGGCAGGTAGTTGTAGTCGGGGGCTCGCAGAAAGCCAAAACCGTCGGGAAGCACTTCGAGCACGCCTTCGGAGAAGATGAACCCGCTCTGTTCGGTCTGCGCCTTGAGGATCTGAAAGATGAGCTCCTGCTTGCGCATCCCGGTGGCGCCGGCCACCTCCAGGTCTTTGGCGACCTGGGTGAGATGCTGAATGCTCATCTCCTTCATCTCGGTGATGTTCAGCCCCTGACGCTTGCCTTCGGCGAGGGCGTGCTCGGCGGCTTCGGCGGCAACGTCAGGTTGAGGCGGCGGATGACTGTGTCCACCGCGATGCGATCCGTGGCGCTTATGACTGGGCATGCAGGCTATTCCAATGGTTCAGGATTCGTTGTCGGGCTCTTGTGAGAAGCGGAGCTGATCCGCGCGGACTTCGGTGAGGGCAGAAGGCTGAATGCGCCTGCAGTATAACAGAAGCTGGCGCGGCGCCGTCCTACAATAGCCCCTCGTGCCACGCTCTCGCGTCCTTCTCCTGGTCCTGGCCGCCTTGACCTTCTTCGTCGGCCTCGGACGGGGCGCCATCACCGACGCCGACGAGGCGTTCTATACGGAATCGGCACTCGAAATGGTGGAGTCGGGCGATTGGCTGACCCCGCACTACAACTACGAAGTTCGCTTCCAGAAGCCCGTCCTGTACTACTGGCTGACGGCCGTCACATATCAGATCGCCGGCACCAGCGAAACCGCCGCTCGCTGGTGGGCGGCAATGGCGGGTCTTGGCCTGGTGTTGATGACGGCGGCTTGCGCGCGGCGCTGGTACGACGAGGAAACCGGATGGCTGGCTGGCGCGATCGTCGCCACCAACTTCGGCTACTTCACGCTCGCCAGGATGGCGCTGCCCGATCTGCCGCTGACGTTTCTCATCACCCTGTCGATTTGGACCGGGCTGGTGTGCACGCTCGAGCCGCCACGCTCGCCGATGCGTTGGATCGCGGCGGCCGCCTTCGCGCTCGGCCTCGGGTTCCTGATGAAGGGACCGGTGGGAGTGGTGGTTCCCGCGATCGTGATCGTCCCGATTCTGCTCATCGAGCGGCGGTCGCTCAACCTGCGCCCGGCGCAACTCCTGGTTGGCGCGCTGATTGTCGTGGCGGTCGCCGCGCCCTGGTACGTGGCGATGTGGATGACGCATGGGAACGCCTATCTCGAGAGTTTCTTTGTCGGGGACAATTTCGAACGGTTCGCGACCGATCGTTTCAACGATCCGCGGCCGTGGTCGTTCTATCTCCCGGTGGTCGCCGGCGGCTTGCTGCCTTGGACGCCGCTGTGCCTGGTCTGGCTCAGACCGATCAGAGAGCTGTTCACCAGACGCCGCGCCTCCGGCGTCGTCGAAGTGCGACTGCTCTTGTGGGCGCTGTTGCCGCTCGCCTTCTTCACTCTGTCGGTTGGCAAGCAGCCGCGCTATGTGCTGCCTGTACTCCCGCCGCTCGCCATTCTGCTCGCCGCCTCCATCGTCGAGAGAACGCGGGATTGGCGAGGTCTCGACGGGACCCGGACGCGAACCAGCCGGTCCGCCGCCATCGTCTTTGGTTCAGCGCTCTGCGGTGTTTTTCTGATGGCCGTGGCGGTCCTGCTGTATCGGGCAAGGCCGCTGGTAATAACGCTCGCGCCGGTCTACACCGTGGCCTCTGCGCTGGTGATTGGCGTCGCGGGAATGGTGGTCATCCTGGTGGCCTTTTCGCGGGCCTGGAGGTCTGCTCCATGGGCTCTCGCGCTGAGCGCCGCCGTCACGTTCGCGGCCTTGCAGTACGGCGCGCTTTCGAGCGGCGGCGACGACAGCGTCAGGCAGATGGCACGGGCCGTCGCGGAGCACCGCGTCAATGGTGAGGAGGTCGGGACGTACAGCGTCTTCGTCCGCAACCTCGTTTTTTACGCGCACGTGCCGACGGTCGATGTCATTACCGACGACCAGGCCGAGCAATTTCTCAAACACACAGACCGCACGCTCCTGGTCGCACCAGCGGAAGTCGTGGAGCGTCTCGAACGAGAGCGCGGAGTCGCCGTGCGCCGGCTCGCGGAACTTCCGTATGTGAACGTGGCCGGTCTTCGGGTGGGCACCTTGCTGCAGCCGGACCCCGACCGGGACATCACTCGCGTGCTGTTGGTCTCGAATCGCTGATCAATTGGGGAACGTCATTCGGGGCGCAGTCTGGACCAGTTCGGGCCGCTCAGGAGGCCCGGGTGAGCCGGCCCGACTGCTCGAGCTTCTTCACGAAGGAGAAGATGCGGTCGACGCCCTCGCGCAAGCGCTCGATCGACGTGGCATACGAAAGGCGGAAGAATCCGGGCGCGTCAAAGCCTTCCCCCGGCGTGATCGCGACGTGGACGTCGCGAAGCAGCGCCTCGCCCAACTCACCGGTCGATGCGATTCCCGAGGGGGACAACAGCTCGGCCACGTAGGGGAAGAGATAGAACGCTCCCGACGGCTTGACGCACACGAATCGGGGATCGGCGGTCAGCCATTCGTGGACGCGGTCGCGCCGCTCCCGGTACGCGTTCAGCATTACCGTCACGCTATCCTGCGGGCCGGTGAGGGCGGCGAGCGCCGCCTTTTGCGTAATCGACGACACGTTGGACGTCGAGTGGCCTTGGACGACGTTGCATTGGGTGATGAACGGCGCGGGGCCGATCGACCAGCCGCAGCGCCACCCGGTCATCGCGTAGGCCTTTGATGCGGCGCCGCACAGCACGGTCCGGTCAGGCATGCGATCGAGCAGCACCTTGGGCACGTTGTGCGCCACCGGCTCGTAGATGAGCTTCTCGTAAGTAAGATCCGCCACGACCCAGATGCCGCGATGGGCGGCCGCATCGGCAATCGCCGCCAGCTCGGCTTCCGAAATCAAGGCGCCGGTTGGATTGCACGGCGAATTGATGATGACGGCCTTGGTCCGGGGCGACATCGCATCGATCATCGCGTCGGCGTGAATCGCGAAACCGTCTTCCATATGCGTCTGGACCACGACGGGATGGGCGCCGGCGAGCTTGATCTGATCGACGATCGACGGCCAGTACGGCCCGTGCGTGATCACCTCGTCGCCTTCGTCGAAGAGCACGAAAGCGGTGTTGAACAGCGCCTGCTTGCCGCCGGCGGTGATGATCGTCTGCTCCGGTTTGAGGGCCACGCCGTAGTCAAGTCGATAGCGCGCGCAGACCGCTTCTCGGAGCTCGTGAATGCCAGCCGACGGCGTGTATTTCGTGAAGTTGGCGTCGATCGCCGCGTGGGCGGCCGCCTTCACATGTTCGGGTGTCGCGAAATCCGGCTCCCCCGCGCCGAGATCCACGACGTCGATGCCCTGGCGGCGGAGACGATCCGCTTCGGCCGTGACCCGAAGGGTCGGTGATGCGACAACCCGGCTCATCCGCTGCGCGCTGTTCATGGGCGGCCTTTGGTTCCTCTCTTCGCTCGCAAACGTTCTTCGACCAGCGGTGGCACCAGGCCCTCGATGGCCCCTCCCAACATGAAGACTTCTTTGATCAGCCGTGAGCTGATGTAGGTGTACTGCTCGGCCGGCATCATGAACACGGTCTCGAGACCAGGCTCCAGGTGCCGATTCATGAGAGCCATCTGGAATTCATACTCGAAGTCCGAGACCGCGCGAAGGCCGCGTACCAGGACCGAGGCCTCCTTCCGCCGCGCATATTCGACCAGCAGCCCGTCGAACGTATCCACCTGCACGTTCGAGCTGTTCGTGAACACCGTCTTGATGATCGAGACCCGCTCCTCAACCGAGAACAACGGTGTCTTCTCGTTGTTGCCGAGCACCGCCACGATGATCGAGTCGAAGATGCGGGCACCGCGCTCGATGATATCGACGTGGCCGTTCGTGAGCGGGTCGAACGATCCCGGATAGACCGCCAGCCGCGTGAATTTCGGTGTGGGGCTCATCGATAGAACGTCAAGGAACTGTCGCCCGATCGCACCGTTCGGACGATGGCCAGGCCGGCGGGCTGCGGCGGCGTCAGACGGGACGCATGCTCGAGGACAAAGAGCGCGCCGGGCGCTCGTTGTGCAGCGGCGCCAGTCAACGCATGCTCCAGGTGCGCAAGGTCGTAGGGTGGATCGAGCACGATGAGATCGAATGGCCCGCCGGGTAGCGGTCCGTCCAGTGCATGCTCGACGGTGTCGCGGATGATAACACAGCGATCGGCGTCACCACAGCGCTCGCGGTTCTCTTCGATCAGCCGCACGGCGCGGCGATCGTTCTCGATGCAGGTCGCCGCGGCCGCGCCCCGACTCAGCGCTTCGAGCGCAATCGCGCCCGTGCCGGCAAAGCAGTCCAGCACGCGAGCGTTCTCGATCTGCGGCGCCACGATGTTGAACAAGGTCTCTCGCAGCTTATCCGAAGTCGGCCTCAGGCCGTCCCACGACGGCGCCTTCAACGCGCGACCCTTGTTCGCCCCAGCGATAATTCGCATGTCAGTGGTGTCGACTGTCGTTTCTGATCCGCTTGGTCAGTCCGTGTCGTTCCTGCAATCTGCGGTATCTGCGTCGTCTGTGTCATCTGCGGCCTAGCCTACTGTGATGAGCCCGAATTGCCGCTGCCACACCTGGCGCACGTATTCCTCCACACGTGGGTGCAGCCGGCCTTCGTCGACGCGTGTGCGAGCCTCGACGTAAGCTCGCTCGAGAAGGTCGCCATCGCGTGTGAGGTCACCAGCGCGAAGCTGTGGCAGGCCGGATTGACGAGTGCCGAAAAAGTCGCCGGGACCGCGGAGCCTGAGATCGCGCTCGGCGATGACAAAGCCGTCGCTCGTCTCGGCCATGGCCTTGAGGCGAGCCTTGGCGTCCTCCGACCAGGGTGCCTGATACAACAGGACACACGTGGACGGATGCTCTCCTCGTCCGATCCGGCCGCGCAGCTGGTGCAGCTGCGACAGCCCGAAGCGCTCGGCGTGCTCGACCACCATCACCGTGGCGTTGGGCACATCCACACCAACTTCGACAACCGTCGTCGAGACCAGCAGCTGCAGGCTGCCGGCGACAAAGGTGCGCATGACGCGCTCCTTCTCCTCGCCCTTCATGCGGCCATGCAGCAACGCGACCGAGAATGCCGGAAACACGCGAGCGAGCTCTTGCGCCATGGCGGTCGCCGCCTTCAGATCGACCTTCTCCGACTCCTCCACCAAGGGATACACGACGTAGGCCTGGCGTCCGCGCGAGAGCTCATCGCGCAGCAGGGCGTACACCTCGTCGCGACGCGCGTCGGACTTGATCAGCGTTTTCACCGGCTTCCGGCCCGGCGGCAGGCCGCGAATCACCGACACCTCCATGTCGCCGCACTCGGTGAGCGCGAGCGTGCGCGGAATCGGCGTCGCGGTCATCACCAGCACATCGGGGTTGAGGCCCTTGGCCGCCAGCGTGCCCCTCTGGAGCACGCCAAAACGATGCTGCTCGTCGATGACGACCAGCGACAGGGCCTTGAAACGCACGGGCTCCTGGACGAGCGCGTGGGTACCCACGAGGAGATTGATCTCGCCGCGCTCGACCGCCGGCAGCAGATCGCGGCGCATCGCCGCGGTCACGCGGCCGCTGAGCAGCGCCAGACGATAGCGTGTGCCATCAAGGCACTTTGCCAGGGTCCGGAAATGCTGCTCGGCGAGGATCTCGGTCGGCGCCATCAGGGCCACTTGGAATCCGTTTTCCATGGCGACGACTGCGGCAAGAAGCGCGACGATCGTCTTCCCGGCTCCGACGTCGCCTTGCAGCAGCCGTTGCATCGGCCACGACTTCTGCAGGTCGGCCACGATCTCGCCGAGCGCTTCACGCTGCCCCGTCGTGAGCTTGAACGGCAGCACAGCGCGGGCGGCTTGCCTGACGCGATCGTCGACGTGACAGACGAGCGCCTTCTTGACCTGCGCGTTCTCCTTCCGGCGCAGCGCGAGGCCAGCCTGAAAGACGAAGAAGTCTTCGAAGATCAGCCGCCGTTGCGCGGCCGTTGCGAATCCGTTCAATCGCTCGACCGGTTCGTCGCTGCCCGGAAAATGCGCGAGCTTCAGCGCCTCTCGCCGGGCCGGCCATCGTTCGGTTTCGAGGAGATCGGCCGGCACCGGGTCGAACAGATCCGGCGGCAGCTGCTCGAGCGCCTGCCAGACGAATCGGCGCTGCATGTTGGTCGTGACGCTGCCGGTCCGCTCGTAAATCGGGACAATGCGCCCGGTGTGCAGCGTCGAATCGAGGTCGCGGCTCGCGGCTCCCTCGTCATCACCGCGAGCGGCGACGGCATCGTCTTTGATGATTTCGTACTCGGGATCCGTGAGCTGGATGCCGCGCGAACCCCAGTACTCGACTTTGCCGAACAACACGATGCGCTGACGAGGCTTGATCACATCCTTGAGAAAGGCCTGATTGGGCCACACCGCCTGCACCTGGCCGCTGTCGTCCTGAACGAGCGCCGAGAACAAGCGGAAGCCGGGCCGGCGCGTCGGCGTAAGCCCCGCATGCAGGACGGTGCCGGAAATCGCGGCCGTCTGCCCGGCGCGCAGCGAAACGATGGGTTGAAGGCGGCTGCGATCTTCGTAGCGCCGAGGAAAGCGGAACAGCAGATCTTCGACGGTGTGGAGGCTGGCTTTCCTGAGATCGGCGGCCTTCCGGGGACCGACGCCCTTCAGATACTGCAGCGGCATCTGAAGGACCTTCAGATACTGGTGCGGCATCTGAAGGACGTCGTCCGGCATCTCGCGAGCTTCAGCTACTGAGTGATGATGGCCCGTCCGACCTCGACATCCACTTTGCGGATTTGTGCGGGCAGAGTGAACTGATCATCGAGGTTGACGCCGTTGGGATACTCAGCCGACTTGGTGTAGTAGCTCAGGATTTCCTGCAGCAACCGCTTCGGCATCGGCACGCTCTTCACCTCGATCCGCTCGACATTGAAGCGGCCCACTCCGTTGCCCGTCGTCAACACGCCGATCACCAGAACCGGGATGCGTCCCGTCATATACGCGCTTGGATCGTACCAACTTTTCTTGCCTTGATTGTTGCGAATGACGTCGAGATCGACGACGCCGCGAAGCGTGGCCCGGCCTTCCCCCATCAGCGTGGCTGACGGCTCGGTGAGGCCGACCGGCAGAAGCTCCGTGACGCCGAATCGGAAGTAGGAGTTCAGCTCAATCTCTTTGAACGGCGTCGTGCGGGGCACCGGCTTGTCGGCGCTGCCGTTCTTCATGATGGCCAGCACCTTCTCCTGGAATGCCGCTGACAGCTGTGGGGTCAGCTCATCCGCAACAGCAGCCACCATCGCGCTGGCGGCCATGACGCCGCCGATGACGAGTGACGCGGTTCGATGCATTCAATAATTCTACGCTAGGGGACTTGGGGCTTGGGACCTGAGACTTGGGACTGCCCAAGCCGCAAGCCTCAAGCCACTCAGGCAGAGCCTCGCTAGTCCTGATTGCGTTTTTGCGGCTGACGATTCTGCCGCGCGCGCATCAGCAGATCGAGTTTCCGCCGCTCGATCTGCTCTTCGAACACGCGGAATCGGGCCTGCTGGCGCACGTCCAGGATCTCGTCGAGCGCCGTGTAAGCCTTGCGCAATTCGCCGGCGCTGCGCGACTCGAGCTCCTGCAGCGCGTTGAGCCGCTCCTTCAAAACGGCCTCGTCGGCTCGCGCCGCGGCCCGCGGGTTCGTGAGCCGCTGCAGTTCGCCCATCAGCTGGTTCCGCTGCTGCTGATTCCGCCGGCGGGTCTCCTGCAGGGTCTTGAGGCGCGTCAGAAATTGCGGGTATTGCTGGTCGGTCAGCGTCAGCGCCTGTTGCGCTTCCATCAGCAGGTACGCGTCGAACAGCCGCTGGATTTCAGCCGGCGTCATGTCGTCGCTGAGCCCGGCAAGCGGACGTTGCGCAGGCCCCGCCGGAGCCTGTGCTGACGGTTCCTGCGCCGACACGCCCACGCAAACAATCAGCAGGACGGCGGCGATCCCGAAGAACGTTCGCGAGCTCATGACTTGGCGCGAAGCTCCGCTTGAAGGATGGCGGTCAGCTCCCGTTGTTCGTCAGCGCTCAGGTCCATGGCCGCGCGATCGACGGCGCCCGGTTCGACGCTCAAGCCTGCGGCCAGCGCCGTATCCCAATCGAGGTCGCCAACCACGCCCGCCACGATCGTCCAGCCATCGTCGTTCAACTGCACGTCGCCGCCCGGGAGCTCGGCCACTTCGATCGGCAGAGGGTGGATCGCGCGCGGCAGCGTCACGACGAGCGCGGCAATGACCAGCGCCAGTCCCGCCAGCGGGGCGAGCACCGGCAGACGGAACCAGCCCGGCCAGCCACGGTCCGGTGGGCCTTCGGCCTCGACGGCGGAGCGCACCCGAGCCGAGAAGTGCTGCCAGAAGAGCGGCGACGGCTCTGGGACATCGACGTCATGCGCGGACCTCAACGCGACGGTGAGGGACGCGAGTTGGGCGCGGCAGGTGGGGCACGCCTCGAGATGATCTCGAGCGTCAGCACTCGGGGGCTCGTCGAGCGCATCGATCAACTGGTCGACGGTGAGATGGGTCACGGCTGCTTGTCCAACTGCTTCTTGAGATTCGCCAGGGCGTGGAAGAAATTGGCTTTGACCGCCCCGACCGAGCTGCCGAGAATCTCGGCAATCTGCCGATGAGGCATTTCGTGGTACGCACGCAGGATGAGCGTCGCGCGCTGCTTTCTGGGCAGACCGGCAATGGCCTTCCTGACGATCGCGCTGCGTTCCTCGCGAAGCAACCGGGCCTGCGGATCGTCGCTCCGCGTGTCCTCGAAGCGCTCCGTGGATTCGATCGGCTCGGTTCGCGGCGTCTTGAGACTCAGCCGATTCAAGCAGAGATTGACGGCGATTCGATACAACCAGGTCGAGAGCGCCGATTGCCCTTGAAAGCCGCCAAGGCCGCGCCACGCGCGAACGAACGCCTCCTGTGAGAGGTCGCTGGCATCCTCGTGGTTGTTCACGAAGCGATAACAGACCTGATACACGACCCGTCGATGACGCTCGACGATGACGTCGAAAGCTTCGCGACGGCCGGACGCTGACAGGGCGGCGAGCGCGGCGTCGTCCAATTCGTCGAACGCAGCTCGGTCGGGGGACATGGGCGCGGCCGGGTCGACGGCCTTCACCATCCACTTGGCTTGAATCGAAGAGGCAGGCCATCCCGCGATGGCCGACTCATGCGTCATTGGCGGTCTCTGATCGCATTAGACCTGCGCCGCTGGGAAAGGTTGACTTTCGCCTTTTGTTTGTTTACGCTTCCTGTTCAGGGCGAACAAACGGAGGAACTGGGAGACACCCTAGTGCAACCACTTACCAAGCGTCAGCGCGAGATCCTCGATTACCTGAACGAGTTCATCCAACAGCACGGCTACGCGCCGAGCCTCGAAGAGATTGGCCGGCGCTTCAATCTTTCTTCGCTGGCTACGGTGCACAAGCATCTCACGAACCTCCAGGAGAAAGGGTTCATTCGCCGCGCCTGGAACCGAAGCCGATCGGTGGAGCTGTTGCCCAGCCGAACCGGCGGGCGGGCCATCGAACTGCCGATGCTGGGCTACGTTGCCGCCGGCATGCCAATCGAGGCGGTCGCGTCGGCCGAAACCATCAGCGTTCCCGAGTCGCTCACCGGCGGCAAGCGGGACACGTACGTGTTGCGCGTTCGCGGCGAATCGATGATCGACGAGCAGATTCGGGATGGCGACTGGGTGGTCGTCGAGGATCGGAAGAGCGCCGACAACGGCGAGATGGTCATCGCACTCGTCGGCGGTCACGACGTCACGTTGAAGAAGTTCTATCGCGAGAGCGGGCGCATTCGGCTGCAGCCGGCCAATCCGTCGATGCAGCCGATCTATGTCGACCCAGACGGCGTGCAGATTCAAGGCGTCGTGGTCGGCGTGATGCGCAAATACTGACGCCAGCTGGGGCCCTCGGCTCTGATAGCCTATGACCTGCAGTTCACTCGCCTGGTGAGAACTCGAGGAGCTTTCTGCTGACGGCTTCAGCTTTCTGTTGGAATTGAAGCTGATCACGGATAGCCGAGAGCCGCCACCAGGTGCCGACGAAGTGACCGCCAGGCAGCCCCTATGAACGACCGAAAACAGATCAACTTCACGATCGTCCCCGACGACTCTTCGCCGGCGCCGCGGACGTACGCCAACTTCTGCGCCGTCAACCACACGCCGTTCGACTTCACGCTGAGCTTCTGCGAAGTCCAGCCGTTGTCGGAAAAAGAGATTCGGGAGGCGGAGGCCGATCACGTCGTGCGCGCTCCGGTGCGGGCGCGACTCGTTCTTCCCGTTCAGTTCGTTCCGACGTTGATCGCCGCCCTGCAGGAGAACCTGCGCGTGTTCTCGGAATCGCATTCGCCGCAGCCGCCCATCGTGCCGCCGGGGAATGAGCCCGTCCACTGACCGCGCCGGACGAAGATGACAGCTGCGCGGTGCTGACCGGCACGTGTTGGGCCGCTCTTCACCTTGTGCTCTCGAGCCAAATCAGATGAAATCGCCAGCGGTGGCGCGACGGATCATCGATGCGATCGCGCGGCATTATCCCGACGCCGACACCGAGCTCCACTACAGGAATCCGTTCGAGCTCCTGGTCGCGACGATTCTGTCGGCGCAGTCGACCGACGCCAGGGTGAATCTCGTCGGGCCGGCGCTGTTCGCGCGCTTTCCAGACGCGCAGTCGCTGTCGAAAGCCGACCCCGCTGAGCTCGAAGGCTTGATTCGGGCGACCGGGTTCTTCAGACAGAAGTCGCGCGCCCTTGTTGGCATGTCCACCGCGCTCGTCACCGACCACGGCGGATCGGTGCCGGCGTCGATGGAGGCGTTGACGAAGCTGCCCGGTGTGGGCCGCAAGACAGCCAACGTCGTGCTCGGTCATGCGCTCGGCGTCCCCGGTCTGCCGGTGGATCGACATGTGCTGCGGGTGACCAACCGGCTTGGCCTCGTGCGCTCGGACGATCCCGTCAAGGTCGAAGAGGCCCTCACCAAACTGGTTCCACCAGCCCGGTGGACGAAAACGTCCGACGCGTTCATCCTGCATGGACGCCGAATCTGCCGGCCGACTCCGCTCTGCCCTCGCTGCAACGCGCGCCGGGACTGCGACTATGCGATGTCGGGCGCGACGACGAAGCTGGCCAAAGGCCGCAAGCCGGTTGCCGCCGGTAAGCGCGCTGCACCCAAAAGGGCGCGCCGTGACTCGTGAAGCGTTCAAGGCACTGGTCGAAGAGGCCATCGACACCATCCCTCGCCGATTTGCCAGGCATGTCCGCAACCTGGCGGTGGTTATCGAGGACGAGCCGTCGGACCAGCTGCGGCAAGAAATGGAAATGGATCCGAACGACACGCTGCTGGGGCTGTATCGGGGCACGCCGCTTCCTGAGAGAGGGTTTGGCTACGGGAACCAATTGCCCGACCTCATCACCTTGTTCCAGCGGCCGATCGAAGAAGCCGCCGAAGGCGACGAGGACGCCATCGTCGGCGAGATTGGCGAGACGCTGATCCATGAGCTTGGACACTACTTCGGCATGAGCGAAGAGGAGATCATGGCCATCGAAGATCGCTATTGGCGCGGCGAGCCGGAGCCCGGCGACGACGGCGATGACGAGCCGGCCTCGGATCGCGAGCGCCGCGGGTGAAGGCGCGAAAGCGGTTCGCGCAGCACTTCCTCGAATCCACGTGGGTCGAGAAACTGGTCGCGGCCCTCGATCTGCAACCCGATGATTCGGTGATCGAAATCGGTCCCGGTCGTGGCGCACTCACCCGGCCGCTCGCGAGCCGGGCTGCCCGCGTGCTGGCGATCGAAATCGATCGCGATCTCGCTTCCCTTCTCGATCGAGAGCAGCTCCCGAAGGTCTCCGTACTGACGGGCGACGTGCTGAATATCGACCTCGATGAGGCTCTTCGAAACTGGCTCGGCCGGCAGAGACGGCCGCAGGACCGATTCCGGGTTGTCGGCAATCTCCCGTACAACGTCTCTTCGCCGATCCTGTTCCGCTTGCTCGACCTTGCGCCGCTCGCCGGCTTGCAGGATGCGACGTTGATGCTGCAAAAGGAAGTTGCCGACCGTCTCGTCGCTCGCGTGGGCACCGGTGAGTACGGTGTACTGACTCTGCTGACGGCACTCGGGGCTGATGTGAGCCGGGTGCTGTCGCTCCCGCCCGGCGCGTTTCGTCCGCCGCCCAAGGTTCACTCTTCCGTCGTGCGCCTGACCTTCCGGCCCTCACCCGTGCCGGTCGGTGACTCGAAGCTGCTGGTGCGGATGATCCGGACCGTCTTCACGCAGCGGCGAAAGACGCTGCTGAATGCCCTGAAGCCGTTTGCCGCCGATTTCCCCGCGTCCGCGGCCGAGGGGCTCGCCAAGTCTGGTATCGACGGTCAGCGGCGGCCTGAGACGCTCACCCTTGCCGAAGTTGTGGCCTTGAGCCGCGCGTTCGAAATGGCCGGAAGTTGAAGCTGTGCTATAGTTTCCGACGAAAAACCCGCCAGACGACCAGGCGCTCCCAGCGGCCTGAACGAGGGTTGTGTCTTCGATCCGCCCGGATCGCACGACCCTGATTGATCGGATTTCCCTGGGCGTTGCAAACGCCCTGGCTGGGACTTTGTATGAGTGTGTCCGCGCGCGTCGATGCTGGCGCGCCATCCGTAGACGTCGTGCCGCTCGGCGGCCTGGGCGAGTTCGGCCTGAATATGATGGCCATCTCGTGTGGGGATACGACCGTCGTCATCGATGCCGGATCGATGTTCCCGGAAATGGATCTCCCGGGCGTCGATCTGATCGTGCCGGACCTCGCCTATCTCGAAGAGCGCAGGGGGCAAGTCAAAGCCCTGGTGCTCACGCACGGGCACGAAGATCATATCGGCGCGGTGCCGTATGTGCTGCCGCTGGTCGACGGCCCGCTCTACGGTCCACCGCTCGCCCTCGCGCTGGTTGAATCGAAGCTCGAGGAGCATGGCGTCAAGCCGCGCAGCACGGTCGCCGTCAAACCGGGCGTCGTGATCACGATCGGTCCGTTCACGCTGGAGTTCATCCGCGTCACGCACAGCATCCCCGACTGCGTCGCGGTCGTGATCCGGACGCCGCAAGGCGTGCTGCTCCACACCGGCGACTTCAAGATCGATCAGACGCCGCTCGACGGCGAGGCGTTCGATCTGCACCGCTTCGCACAGCTTGGCGCCGAGGGTGTGCTCGCCCTCTTCTGCGACAGCACCAATATCGATCGCCGGGGTTACACCGGCTCGGAAAAGGACGTCGTCGACGCGTTCGAAGAGATCTTCACGAGCACCGAGGGCAAGATTGTCGTCGCCTCGTTCTCGTCGAGTCTCTATCGCGTCCAGATCCTGATCGACCTGGCGGCGCAATTCGATCGCAAGGTCGCCTTTGTCGGCCGCGGGATGAACGAAAACTCGACGATCGCGCAGCGGCTCGGCCATCTGCATTTCCCAAGCGGCGTCGTGATCAAAGACTCGGACGTGCCGCGCTTCCGGCCGCGAGACGTCGTCTGCCTCGTCACCGGCTCGCAAGGCGAAGCCAACGCGGCCCTGTCGCGCATCGCGATCGACGATCACCGCTTCGTCAAGCTCGGCGAAGGCGATCACGTGGTCATCTCCGCGCGCGTCATCCCTGGCAACGAGAAGGCGGTCGGGCGAGTGAGCAATCACCTGGCGCGCCGGGAAGTGGACGTGACCACGGAAGGCGCCAAGCACGTGCACGTGTCGGGTCACGGCTCTGAAGAAGAGCTGAAGCTCGTGCTGTCACTGACGCGCCCGAAATACTTCGTCCCGGTTCACGGCGAGTACCGTCAGCTGTCCCGATTCGCCCGGGTGGCGCGCCTGGTGAGCAGCGGCGCTTCGCGCATTCAGGTCCTGCTCGCCGAAAACGGCGACGTGATTCGCTTCGACGCCGCCGCGGCGCGGATTGCCGACAAGACGCCGACCGGCCGCATCCTGATTGACGGCACGCGGGTCGGCGAAGTGGACGATGAAGTGTTGCGCGATCGCAGGCACCTAGGCATCGACGGCCTCATCGTGCCGGTCGTCGCCATCAACAGTCGCACTGGCGTGATCGAAGGCCTGCCGGAGCTCGTCGCGCGCGGTTTCGTGACCGATGGCGAAAGCGACGACATCCTGGCGGAGGGCGCCAAGATGTTGTCCACCGTCATCAACTCCTGCAGCGTCGAGGAGCGGACCGATCCGGGTCTGATGAAGGAACGCATCCGCACCGACGTCCGTCGCTACCTGCGCAAACGGACGGGACGCAGGCCCATGGTCCTTCCCGTCGTGATGGAGATCTGAGGAGAGCGCGAGTGGGTGCATCGAGTTCTGCGTGGTCGCGTCGCATCGCCGAAATCATCGGCATGGCGTTGTTTGCCGTTGCGCTCATCTGGTTGATCGCGCTCGCCAGCTACGAGCCCAGCGATCCGGTGTGGTTCTTCAGCACTGGCGCGCGCGACGCGTCGGCCAACTTCGCCGGTCGCATCGGCGCGTTTCTCGCCGAAGTCTCCTTTCAGATCTTTGGCTACGCCTCGTACGTCATTCCGGCGCTCATCGCGGTGGCGGGATGGCACTACTTCTGGTGCCGCACGACTGAGGCGATCTACACCAAGCTGACCGGCGCAGCGCTGCTGGCGGGTTGCAGCTCCGCGTTTCTGGCGCTGACACTTGGCCGAGTGGACTTCGGTCCGCGCGCGTTTCGCGCCGGTGGCTATCTTGGTGAATGGATTGGCGGCTGGATGTCCGAGTACCTCAGCCGCACCGGCTCGATCATCGTGATTCTCGCCACCATGGCCGCCGCGATGATTCTCGCGACCCAGTTCTCGTTTGGCCGGCTGGCAAAACTGATCTTTGACCTGATCAAGGGCGGCGCCGGTCTGGCGCTCGCGCAGTACCGAACGGCGCGAGACGAGCGCCGAAAGGCCAAGCAGCGTCGCGAGATTCTCGTGAAGTACGGCAAGAAGGATGTGCCGGTTGAGGCGCCCAAGCCGGTCGACAAGAAGCCGGCCCCTGCGCCGGTCGAGCGCACGGCGGAGCCGCCAGCTCCTCGAACGCCTCCGGTTGTTCAGAAGAAGCCGCAAAAGTCGCCGGTCACTCCTCCGCTTCCGCTCCCGGAGCCCGAACGGGTGCCTGAGCGCCGGCTGGGCTCCTACGCCTTGCCCCCGCTGTCACTGCTGGATGCGCCGAAGGCCGAACGCAAGATCGACGAGCGCGAGCTGATGGACTCGGCCCGGCTCCTGGAAGAAAAATGTCGGGAATTCTCGGTCGAAGGGTCGGTCGTTCAGATTCACCCGGGTCCGGTCGTCACGACCTTCGAATTCAAGCCCGACGCCGGCGTCAAGTACTCCAAGGTGACTGGCCTGGCCGACGACCTCTGTCTGGCGATGCAGGCCGAGTCGGTGCTGATCGATCGCATTCCAGGCAAGGCGACGGTCGGCATTCAGATTCCCAATCCCAACCGAGAGAGCATCGCGCTTCGCGATCTGCTCGAGTCGGATGCGTCGGCGCGAGCGCTCTCGAAGCTGACCTTGACGCTCGGCAAGACGATCCACGGCGAGCCGTACATGGCCGACCTGGCCACGATGCCGCACCTGCTGATTGCCGGGTCCACCGGCACGGGCAAGTCGGTCGGGCTGAACGCGATGCTGACGAGCGTCCTCTATCGCTCGACGCCGGATGACGTGCGGATGATCATGATCGACCCCAAGCGCCTCGAGCTCGGGATGTACGAGGACATCCCGCACTTGATGACGCCCGTCGTCGTCGACCCGAAGAAGGCCGCCAACGCGTTGCGTTGGGCGGTTCGCGAGATGGAAGAGCGCTACAAGACGCTGGCCGCGTTTGGGGTTCGGAACATCGATCAATACAACCGAAATGTCCGGGCCCTGATCGACGCCAAGGAAACGCCCGAGGACGGCGTTCTGCGGCGTCCACTCCCGTTCATCGTGGTGGTCGTGGACGAGTTGGCCGACTTGATGATGGTCGCCGGGAACGAGGTGGAAGAGTCTATCTGCCGGCTGGCGCAAATGGCCCGGGCGGTCGGCATTCACCTGATTCTGGCCACCCAGCGGCCGTCAGTCGACGTCATCACCGGCCTCATCAAGGCCAACTTGCCATCGCGGATTTCGTTCCGGGTTTCGTCGAAGATCGACTCCCGGACCATTCTCGACGCCAACGGCGCCGAACAGCTGTTGGGTAAGGGGGACATGCTGTTCCTGCCGCCTGCCTCATCCCGGCACATCCGCCTCCACGGGCCGTACATTTCCGAGCAGGAGTCTGCACGAGTGGCAAGCTTCCTCCGAAAACAAGGGAAGCCTCTGTACGACGAGACCATTACGTCGGACGACAAGAAGGCCGGAGAAGAGCTCGTTTTCGAAAAGGACGATCTTTACGACGAGGCGGCGCGGATCGTGGTCGAGAGCGGTCAGGTGTCGATTTCGTATCTCCAGCGCAAGCTGCGGATAGGGTTCAGCCGGGCAGCGCGCCTGGTGGACATGATGGAGGCCGAAGGCCTGGTCTCGGCCACAACCGGCGGCAAACCGCGCGAAGTGCTGGTCGATCGGAGCTACTTCGACGAGGTGGACGCTCAACTCCGTTAACGATGCTGTGACCCAGGCCCTTTCACTCCGCGTTCTCGCACTCACCGCCCTCTGGCTGGCGGTTGCGGAGGTGGTGTCGGCCCAGACGGCCCAGGATCGCTACACCACGGCCATGGAGCGCGAGCGAACCATCCGGTCGACCATCGACGCCTCGGCGGCTGACGCGTCGACGATCGGCGACCTGCTGGCACAGCTCAATCGGGTGGTGACGTCGTACGAGATTCTGGTGCGCCGCTTCCCCACCAGCGGCTATGCCGACAACGCGCTCTGGCAGGCGGCGAACCTGGCCGACGCGGCCTATCAGAAGTTCCTCAAAGACGAGGATCGCCAGCGAGCGCTGCGCTTCTACAACTGGCTGATCAAGGAGTACCCGAGAAGCTCGTTGGTGGCCAAGGCCAGCACACAAATCGCGGCCCTCGCTCAGCCACACCCGGTAACCCCTCCGACTGACACCACGGGGCCGGCGTCGATCGCGGGAATCACGGTGCCTGCCCCTGTTCCCAGGCCGCCCGCTAGTGGGCGCGCCACGCTGACCTCGATTCAACGGACCATCCTGCCCGATTCAGTGCGAATCACGCTCGAGCTCGATCGCGAGGTCCACTATCGGGAAGAGCGGCTGAAGGACCCGGCGCGCGTGTTCTTCGATCTGCAGTCGGTTCAAGCCGCTCCGGCGCTCGTCGACAAGGTCTTCTCCTATTCCGATGACATCGTCCAGGAGGTGCGGGTCGGCCGTCATCCGAATGCGACCGTGAGAGTGGTCATCGACCTGGAGAGCGTGCGGGACTACAACGTCTTCGCCCTCTACAGTCCGTTCCGGCTCGTGATCGATTGCGCCCGCCGGAAAGCGACGACCACTGCTGCAGCGGCCGCAGTGCCCACCGCGCCGACGCCGGCTCCGGTGGCGCCTGCCTCACAACCACGATTGACGGCGCCGCTTCCGACGGCCGCGGCCGTGGCGCCCTCGCCTGTACCACCGCTGCCACCAGGCCCACCGCCAGCGCCCGTGACTCCGCCATCGGCGAATGCAGCGGGTGGATTCTCGATGTCGCGACAGCTTGGTCTTGGGATCTCGCGCGTGGTCATCGACCCCGGACATGGCGGCCACGATCCAGGCGCGCTCGGCAAAGGACTGACCGAAGCCGAGCTCGTGCTCGACGTCGCGCTGCGCCTCGAAAAGCTTTTGGCCAATGAGCCAGGCCTCGAGGTGACACTCACTCGACGGACCAACGTTTACATCCCGCTCGAGGAGCGCACCGCGATTGCCAACCGGCAGAACGCCGACTTGTTCATCTCGATTCATGCCAATGCCAGCCGCAACAGCGCGGCGACCGGCGTCGAGACCTATTACTTGAGCTTCGCGTCTTCACCCGAGGCCGAAGCCGTGGCGGCACGCGAAAACTCCGCCTCCGAGCGTGAGATGCATCACCTGCCCGACATCATTCGCGCCATCGCGCTCAACAACAAGCTGGATGAGTCGCGCGACCTGGCGGGCATGGTGCAGGAGGCGATGGCGACGCGTCTGCGGCGCACGAACAAGAATCTTCGCAGCCTGGGCGTGAAGAAGGCGCCGTTCGTCGTGCTGATTGGGGCGGCCATGCCCAGCGTCCTGGCCGAGATTTCGTTCGTGACGAATCCGCAGGAGCTGCAACTGCTGAGGACGGCGGCCTACAAGGACCGCATCGCCGAGGCGCTCGAGGCCGCGGTGCTTCGCTACCGCCGCTCACTGAAAGGATCGAACGCCGTCGTCATCGGTGGGCCCGGGCGACCTTAACGAGGTGCCAGGTGCCTGGTGCCGGGTGCCAAGGCGTTGGGCTCGGAGCACCCACCCTTTGGCACCTCTGGCACGTGGCACCCTTGGCACTCTCGCTAGGTTCGGAAGAGATTGTGCTCGCCGCCGCGCGCCTCGATCAGCGTGATCGGGCGGCGCATCCGATACCAGACGATCAGGGCTCCAGCGAGCAACCCCGCAGCCAGCGCCGCGACCATGATCACGCCGGTGAGACCGAAGGCCCCGACCGCGACGTCGATCATGCTGATCTGCTGCGACGGCGGGTCCTTGACGACCTGAACGATCGTCGGCGTGATTGACTGCGGAACCTGCACGCTTTGATTCTAATCCCGCACCCCTCCACGTGCGACTTCGACGAGCGTGCGAATCATGACGCCGGTTGACCCCTTGGGCTGCCACGGCTTCTTTTCCTCAGCCCACGCCGTGCCCGCGATGTCCAGATGCGCCCACGGGCCATTGCCGGCGAACTCCTTCAGGAACAGCGCCGCCGTGATCGAACCAGCCGGCCGGCCCGGACTGTTGAGCAGGTCGGCGATTTCGCTGTCGAGCTGCTCGCGATACTCGTCGAACAGCGGCATCGCCCAAATCTTCTCCCCCGCTCGAGCGGCCGCGTCTCGAATCCGTGAGACCCACGGCTCCGGCGTGCCGTACAGGCCGGTGGTGATCTTGCCCAGCGCGACGACGACCGATCCCGTGAGCGTCGCCACGTCGATGAGATGAGTGGCGCCAAGCCGGCGCGCGTACCAGAGGGCATCGCCGAGGACCAGCCGGCCCTCTGCGTCGGTGTTGTTCACTTCGACGGTCAAGCCGGCGGCGCCGGTGATCACATCTCCGGGCTTCAACGCTCGTCCGCCTGGCATGTTCTCGGTGGATGCGACGACGGCCATCACGCGAATCGGCAATCGCTCGAGGGCGATCGCGCGGATCGCGGCCACGACGGTGGCCGCACCTGCCATGTCGTCCTTCATCCGTTCCATGCTGTCGGCAGGCTTGAGCGACAGGCCACCAGAGTCGAAGGTGATGCCCTTGCCGATGAGCCCGAGTGTGTTGCTCGCCGAAGCCTCCTCGGGTTCGTAGCGCAGAACGATTACTCGCGGCGGCTCCACGCTGCCGCGGGCAACGCCCAGCAGCAAGCCCATGCCGAGTTCCTCGATCCGCGACTGGTCGAGTACATCCGCCGTGATCCCAGGAACCGCGGCCAAGGCCACCGCTCGCTCCGCGAGCCGGGTGGGCGTGAGGTGGTTACCAGGCTCATCGACCAGCAATCGGGCGGCGTTGATCGACTCGCCGACCGCTTGTCCGATGGTTGCGGCCTTGCTCGCCTGCGGCGCATCGCTCAACACGGACGCTTCGGTAATGAACCCCGTCCCGTTGCCCCGGCTCTTGTGAAAGCCACCGTCGAAATTCGCCCGGCTCAATCCTTCGACGATGGTCTCGATGCGCGGGCGATCGGCGAGCACGCCGGGCTCGACGTCGAGCCAGGCGACACGCGGCAACCGCTGATCGCGCGCGAGCCGTCCCGCCGCCGCTGCCATTCGCCGAAAGCGCTCGGCCGACAGCTCTGCGCGTGGTCCGCCGCCAACGAACACCACGCGGGTTGTCTGCCACAGATTTCGATCCGCCCGGCAAACGAGAGTCTGGTTGGGGGTCGCCTGAAACTCGCCGCGCTGAAGCGCGGAGGCCAGCTCGCCACTAACGATTTGGTCGAACGCTGCGACGGCTTCAGCGGTCTGGTCCTGCGCGACGGGAATGATGAGGACATCAGCGTCAGTCGCCTCGGGCCGGGCCGGACTGACGCCAACGCGAGGCAGCTCGTAGGGAGTGCGCATGTTTTCAGTTGTCTGATCGCCGGTTGTCGGGGTCCAGGGGCGAGAGTAGAATTTGGAAGCGCCCTGTCTGACGGAACATTGCTCGAGGAAATGCGGTTATCAATGTGCTCATATGTCGGCGGCCGCCAGTCGATTCAACTGGCGTGCATCGGATTCCTGGTCGCTTCCTCAGTGGCGCTCGATGGCCGCGACCAGGACAACAACAAGAAGCCTAGCTTATCACTCAAGGCGACGCCGGCCGTCTCGTTCGCTCCGGCGCGCATCGTGCTGGTGGCCGAAGTGAAAGGCGGCGGCGAGGTCGAGTCGTTCTATTGCCCGAGCGTGGAATGGGAATGGGGCGATGGCACGACCTCTTTGGCCGAAACCGATTGCACGCCATTTGAAGAAGGCAAGAGTCAGATCAAGCGGCGCTACTCAGTCGAGCATCAGTACAAGAATCCCGGCCAGTTTCGCGTGGTCTTGCGCCTCAAAAAAGGAAACCGGGTGTCGGGAATGGCCAACACCAACGTGCAAGTGCGGCCGGGGCTTAGTCAATAATTTTCGGCTCTCAGCCTTCGGCAAGAGCTGCTGATCGCCGATCGCCGACTACCCTTCGACTCCGATCGGCGGCGGCGTCGTGTGCCACCGGCCCAGGCCGGTCATGATCGCGGCGCCGAATCCAATCGTCCAGACCAGCAGCTCGATTGATGCGCCGAACACGGTCAGCGCCAGGGAACCGCCACCCCACGGCCCACCGACGAAGCTGACCATGCGCGCCAGCAGCGTCGGCCCGATGATCAACAAGAACCCGATGCCGGTAGCGAGAAATGCACTGCCGGGCCGCCAGCCTAGCCGATCCTCGATCCACTCGCCGATGCGGCACGCCAGCGCGGTGTAGCCGAGCAACAGCGCAAAGAACGCCGTGGCGATGGCCAGAGGAATGACGATGGCGAGAAACGGCAGGCCGATGATCGTGATTGCCATCGCGATGCAGATGGCCACGAGCACCGGAACAAAGAACACGGCCGCGGCAAAGCCGATGAGGATGGCGCGCAGCGGTTCGGCCGCCGCGGCGCGGCCCACTCGCGCGACCGGTGCGCGTGCCACGATCAGCATCAGGCCCATGAGCACGGCCAGCAGCGAGATGCGCAGCATCGTGCCCAACAGACTCACCCACCGCCCAAACTCGCCAAAGGTCAGCCGCGGCAACCACGGAGTGGATTGGCGCCACCAGTCACCGAACGAAACGTAATTGACGCGGCCGAAGTGCCGCGCACCTTCTTCGCGAATCAGGTGGCCGCCGATCAGGACAATCTCTCCTGTGATGTCCGCTCGCGGCCCCAGATGCACGTCGCCGCCGACGACGAGGACGCCGTCTCGGACCCGGCCGTCGATGGTGGCCGCGCCGCCGATGACAATCAAGGTGTCGGAGACTTCCTCGTCGGCTTCGACGCGGACATCCTGGCCGATCGCGATTCGAGAGCCGGTCATCCGATACGTCTGGCCCTGAGTTATCTGTGCGGCCAGCAGCGGTTGAGCGAGCACGCCCGCGAGGGCCATCGTCACGACAGCTACACGCATCGTCACCTCACCGGTGGGTACGGACGAAGGTACCGACCGCGAAGTTCCGTGGAATCAGAAGGACCCGAGCGGTTCTGAGACGAGCAGCGTGGCGCCGGTCGCGGCGCGAACCGCGTCGAGCGTGGTGTCGGAGGCGATTTCCCGAAGGCGCAGGCCTTGGGGCGTGACGTCGATCACGGCGAGTTCGGTGACGATTTGATTGACCACCCGCGGTCCGGTCAGCGGCAGCGTGCAGCGCTTGACGATCTTGTGGCCGCCGTCCCTGGTCGTGTGCTCCATCGCCACGATGACGCGCTTGGCGCCGGCGACGAGATCCATCGCGCCGCCCATCCCCTTCACCATCTTGCCGGGAATCATCCAGTTGGCGAGGTTGCCTTCCTCATCCACCTCGAGCGCGCCGAGCACGGTCAGGTCGATATGCCCGCCGCGCACCATGGCAAAGGAGTCGGCGCTGTTGAAGTAGGAGGCGCCGGGCAGCTCGGTGACGGTTTCCTTTCCCGCGTTGATCAGATCGGCGTCTACTTCGCTGGCGAGTGGATACGGCCCGACACCCAGCATCCCGTTTTCGGAATGCAGCGTGATCTCGATGCCGGGCGGCACGACGTTGGCCACGAGGGTCGGCATGCCGATGCCGAGGTTGACATAGTCGCCATCGCGCAGCTCGCGCGCGACCCGCCGGATGATGCGCTCGCGCTTATCCATCTCGCGTTGTCCGCTTCTCGATGCGCTTGGTGTAACCAGGACCCTGGATGATGCGCTTCACGAAAATCCCGGGCGTGTGCACGTGGTCGCCCTCGATCTCGCCGGGCGCAACCAGCTGCTCGACCTCCGCAATCGTGCACCGCGCGGCGGTAGCCATCACCGGATTGAAGTTGCGTGCGGTGCGGCGGTAGACGAGATTGCCGACGTGGTCGCCTTTCCACGCCTTGACGAACGCGTAGTCGGCGCGCAGCGGCGATTCGAGGATGTAGGTTCGCCCGTCGATGACGCGCGATTCCTTGCCTTCGGCCACGAGCGTTCCCGCACCGGTTGGCGTGAAGAATCCGCCGATGCCGGCGCCGGCCGCGCGCATCCGCTCCGAGAAGGTGCCTTGCGGAACCAGCTCGACCTCGATCTCCTTCTGCAAAAACTGGCGCTCGAACTCCTTGTTCTCGCCGACGTAGGTGGAAATCATCTTGCGCACTTGCCGGGACTTCAGCAGTGGTCCGACGCCGTATTCGTCCACCCCCGCGTTGTTGCTGACGATCGTGAGATCTTTGGTCCCTCGTCGAGAGAGCGCCGCGATTAGATGTTCGGGAATGCCGCTCAAACCGAAGCCACCCATCATGATGGTGGCGCCATCGGGGATATCGGCGACCGCGGCGTCGGCCGACTCCATCACCTTGTTCATGACGAGATTATAGGCAGGATGACTTCGCGCGCGCCGCGGCGGAGAAAAGCTCCTTGATCGCCGCTGGATCGTCCAGACGATCGGCGATCGCATCGAGGCGCGCCGCCAGTTCCTTGAGCAGCGGCCGCACCTCGTCATGATTGGTGGCGAGCACGCTTTCCCACATGCTGGCCGGACTCGTGGCCAGTCGCGTCGTGTCGCGCAAGCCGCGGCCGGACCATTCGAGATCTTGCCGGCTGACGGCTGACGCCACGACGGTCATCAACATGCTGGCGGTCACTTGTGGCAGATGGCTGATCGCGGCCATCACGTGATCGTGATACTCGCCGTGATCGGCCATGCGGATGGATCGCGCCCCGAGCGCTTCGACGAACTTGGCCGCTCGATCGATCAGACCCGCTGGCGCGTCGGGATTCATCAGAAACCACGGTGCGTTGTCGAAGAGATTGGCTCGGGCCTCAGCCGGACCCGCCGTGGTACCGCCGGCCATCGGATGCCCGCCGACAAAGGTTTTCAGCCCGGCCGCCTTGGCGGCATTCAGGATCGCTCGTTTGGTACTGCCCGTGTCGATGACGAGCGCGGCCGGCTCGACCAGTTGGCTGACCTCGGGAAGGATGTCGATGGTGGCGTCGACCGGCGTCGCCAGAACCACGACGTCGGCCTTGCTGACGACGTCGATGTTCTCGGCGCGATCGATGGCGCGCGTCTGGATCGACGGCCACTTCCGCTTCGCCGCCAGGACCACCGACGAGCCGATGAGTCCTGGCCCGATGACGACGAGGACCTCTACCGAGCCCATCCTCGTCGAGCCACCGGTTCGAGACAGATGCTGCGTCCAATCGCGGGGGCGATGATCCGTAGCTCCGCCATCAGACGATCGAACTGCGCCGGGAATAGCGATTGTGCGCCGTCACTCAGCGCATGGTCGGGGTCGCAGTGCACTTCGATGATCAGACCGTCGGCGCCGGCGGCGACGGCAGCGCGCGCCATCGGCGCCACCTTGTCGCGGCGGCCTGTGCCGTGACTCGGATCGACGAAAATCGGCAAGTGACTCAGTTGCTTGACGATCGGGATCGCCGAAATGTCCAGAGTGTTCCGGGTTGACGTCTCGAACGTGCGGATACCGCGCTCGCACAGAATCACCTCGGTATTCCCGCCCGAGAGCACGTACTCCGCCGAGAGCAGCCATTCCTCGACCGTGGCGGCAATGCCGCGCTTCAGCAGAATCGGCCGGCGCGTTCGCCCGAGCTCTCTGAGCAGGGTGAAGTTCTGCATGTTCCGCGCGCCCACCTGGAACATGTCGGAGTAGCGGTCGATCAACTCGATCTGGCTCGCATCCATCACCTCGGTCACCAGCTTCAGGTCGTGGCTGTTGGCCGCCGACCGCAGGAGCTGCAGACCTTCCTCTCCCATCCCCTGAAAGCTGTACG
Organism: uncultured Acidobacteriota bacterium; assembly: GCA_963773045.1. GTDB lineage: Bacteria > Acidobacteriota > Vicinamibacteria > Vicinamibacterales > UBA2999 > 12-FULL-67-14b. The sequence continues at coordinate 174,020 of CAVYZT010000010.1, forward strand.
GAGAGGAGCGCGGCTTGAACGCGCCGCCGCGAAGAATCTTCGCCCCCGCGCGCTTGACGGCGGCCGCGGTGGCGTTGACCTGCGTGTCGCTTTCCGCCGAGCATGGACCGGCGATGACGATGACCTCGTCGCCGCCGAGGCGGACGTCGCCGACGTTGATGATCGTGTCGTCGGGCTTGAACGTGCGGCTGGCCAGTTTGTACGGCTCGGTGATCCGAAGCACCTCGTGTACGCCGGGCATCAACTCGATGAGCCGGGGGTCGACCTTGCCGCTGCCGACCACCCCCAGGACAACGCGCGCGGCGCCGGTTGAGCGGTGGACGTCCATCCCCAGCTCAACCAGCTGCGAGATCACCGCCTCGACTTCACCGTCACTGACTCGTTCCTTCATTACGACAACCATGTTCGACCTCGGATCAGCTGCTCGCTTTTCGCGGTTCGCTGTTCGCTCTTAGCTATCGGTTTTCAGCTCTGGGCGCTCAGCTATCGGTTTCAATTCCTGTCCATCGATGTCGGCGCCGGGCGGCGCCGGCCGCTCGGCCTCGATCCGTTGAATGCGTCGCGCCTCGTCGATGACGCGCTCGTACAGTCTGACGACGGCATCGCCGTCGAGCGGTCCATCGAGCGCCGCGTTCACCGCCCGGACGTGAGCCAGCACCGAGGCCTCACGGGTCGGCTCGTAGATCGGCCGGCCGAGCTCGTGCTTCACGCGGCCGATCGCATAGGCGCAGCGCGCCCGCCGATCGAGCAGCCGGACGATCACCTCGTCCAGCTTGTCGATCTCTTCACGCAGCGCATCGAGACTCAACTCCGCAGCCATCGGACATACCGCTCCACTTCGCTGACCAGTCCCGACGATTGTCCATGCTCGGCAATGACATTCACCAGGGCGCTGCCGACCACGGCCGCGTCCGCCCACTGCCCCACCAGCCGCACGTGCTCGGGTCGCGACAGGCCAAAACCCAACGCCAACGGCATCGAGGTGGTGGCGCGGACCCGCTGGGCCAGTTCCCTCGCCGAGTCGTCGATCGTCTCGCGGACGCCCGTCACGCCAAGCCGGGAGATTCCGTAGAGAAAGCCGCTCCCCAGTTCGACCGCGCGATGAATCCGTTCGACCGTTGTCGTCGGGCTCAAGAGGAAAATTGTATCAATCCCAGCCTCCGCGAAGGCGAGCCTGAATCGCTCGCCCTCCTCGGGCGGCATATCGAGCGTCAGCACCCCGTCCACGCCCGCCGTACGCGCCGCCTGGACGAATCGTTCGAGGCCCATGCGGAGGATTGGATTCGCGTAACTGAAGATGACGACCGGCGCGTGAACCTTGTCGCGAATGCCACTCAGCAGTTCGAGGACGCCGGTGAGCGTCGTGCCCGAGGCGAGCGCGCGTTCGGTTGCACGTTGAATCACGGGCCCATCCGCCAGCGGATCCGAGAATGGCACGCCGACTTCGATGACGTCGGCTCCTGCTCGATCGAGTGCCAGCAGGATGTCGGCCGACCGCTCGAGATCCGGATCGCCAGCGGTCATATACGCGACCAGCCCCGTCTGCTTCGCCGCCCGAAGCGTGCCGAATCGTTCACTAATTCGCGACACGACTCGAATCCTCGAGCAGCTGTTCGACGGTCTGAACGTCCTTGTCACCGCGGCCGGACAGGTTCACCACGAGCAGGCCGTCGCGGCCGGCCGCGCGGGCAACATGTCGAATATGGGCGATCGCGTGTGACGACTCGAGCGCCGGAATGATGCCTTCGAGACGGGCCAGCTCCTGAAAGCCCTCGATCGCCTGCTCGTCGGTGGCGTAGACGTACTCGGCGCGGCCACGCTCGTGCAGCGAGGCGTGCTCGGGTCCGACCGCCGCGTAGTCGAGCCCAGCCGATACCGAATGCGTCAGCTCGATGTTGCCGTCCTTGTCCTGCAGCAGCCACGTCCGTGTACCTTGGAGCACCCCGGGCTGCCCGCCGGCGAAACGCGCGGCGTGACGTCCGGCCCTGATGCCTTCGCCTCCGGCCTCCACGCCAATCAAGCGCACGCCCGGGTCGTCGATGAACGCATCGAAGATGCCGATGGCGTTGCTGCCTCCACCCACACACGCGATCACGGCGTCGGGTAATCGGCCGGCCAGTGAGAGACATTGCTCTTTGGCTTCCTTGCCAATCACCGACTGAAATTCGCGGACCATGAGCGGATACGGATGCGGCCCAAGGGCGGAGCCGAGCAGGTAATGCGTGTCGTGCGGACGCGCCACCCAGTCGCGCATCGCTTCATTGATGGCATCTTTGAGCGTGCGGCTGCCGGCATCCACGCCTTCGACCTTCGCGCCGAGCAGTCGCATGCGGAAGACATTCAGTGCCTGCCGTCGCATGTCCTCGGTGCCCATGTAGACGACGCATTCGAGGTCCATCAGCGCACAGGCGGTCGCGCTGGCGACGCCGTGCTGTCCAGCGCCGGTTTCGGCGACGATGCGCCGCTTGCCCATGCGCTTGGCGAGCAGCGCCTGACCGAGCGCGTTGTTGATCTTGTGCGCGCCCGTGTGCGTCAGGTCTTCGCGTTTCAGCAGAATGCGAGCGCCGCCGTGTGCGGCGGATAGGCGTTGCGCGTCCCAGAGCGGGGTTGGCCGGCCGGCATAGTGATGCAGCAGGCGGGCCAGCTCGGCAACGAAGTCGGGATCTCGACGGGCCTCGAAGTATTCGCGCTCGAGCGCCTCGATCGGCGCGACGAGCGTCTCGGGCACGAATCGGCCGCCAAACTCGCCGTAGTAGCCGCGTCGATCCGGATCGCGCCGGCCGAACCAGTTCCAGGTATCTGTCACAGGAGCTCCTCCATCGTCTGCTCCGCCGATTCCACGTTGGCGCGCCGCACCGCGTCCACGAAATGGCGCAAGCGCGAGTGACTCTTCACCCCGGGGCGTTCTTCGACGCCAGACGCGACGTCCACTCCGTACGGCCGCACCGTTTGGATCGCCTTGTCCACGTTAGCCGACGTCAGGCCGCCAGCCAGGATGACGGGCCGCGTCCGCGCGATCGCCGCGGCACGATCCCAATCCACCGTCTTGCCAGTCCCGCCATGCCGCGTGCCGTCGTGTGCGTCGAGGAGCACGGCGACTGATGGTGGCATCGGCGGGTCCAGCGTTTCACCGCCGTCCTTTCCCAGATGTACGGCGCGAAGAATCACCGCCGGCGCCCGGCCGTTCCATTCCGGCACCGCACCGTGGATCTGCACGACGCGGATGCCTTGCTCAACCGCTCGATGAACCTCGTCCGCCGCGGGGCTCACGAAAACGCCCACCGGTGTCACCAGCGGCGGGAGCCCGGCGACGATTCGCGCCATCTCGTCGAGAGCAACGCGGCGTGGACTCCCTGGCCACAAGATAAAGCCCAGCGCGTGAACGCCGAGCTTCACGGCCGCATTCGCGTCCTCCAGACGGGTGATCCCGCAAATCTTGATCGCCGTCACGAGGTCACCCTGACGTCCTGACCGGTGCTGACCTGCGCCAGCAACCGTGACAGCGCCTCTCCGGGATGCGGTTCGGTCATGAACCGCTCGCCGATGAGGAACGCGCGATAACCGAGCGATCGCATGCGTGCCAGATCCCCTGCCGTCTTGAGGCCGCTTTCGCTGATGGCCACGACCTCAGATGGAAGCATGGCGGCGATCGCCTCCGACGCGTTGAGATCAACTTCGAGGGTCCGGAGGTTGCGGTTGTTCACGCCAAGCAGTCGCGCGCCGGCGGCGAGTGCTCGCTCGCACTCCTCGACGTTGTGGACTTCGACGAGGGCCGCGAGCTCGAGATCGCGGGCGGCCGCTGACAACCTTGCGAGGGCGGCATCGTCCAGGGCGCCCACGATCAGGAGCGCGGCATCGGCACCGGCCGCGCGGGCTTCGAGCAGTTGGTACTCCTCGATGATGAAGTCTTTGCGAAGCAGAGGAATCGTGACGGCTTGCCGGACCGCCTCGAGGTGATCCGATGCGCCATCGAAGAACGACGGTTCGGTGAGGACCGAGATGGCCGCGGCGCCGGCGCGTTGGTACGCGCGCGCGACTTCGACGGGATCGTACGCCGCTCTCAAGACACCTCGCGACGGAGATCGCCGCTTGCATTCGGCGATCACGTTGACGCGGCCCGGTCGAGACACGGCCGCCGTGAACGCCGATCCATCTGGCGGCGTCGAGAGGGCGCGGCGCTCGAGCGCCGCGTGCGGCTCGCGCGCCCGCGCTGACGCCACCCGCGTGCGCGTGGCGGAAACGATCGCGGCCAGCAAGTCCGGGCTCTGAGGATGCATCACGCGCTTCCCTCGACTCGATGCGACTGCTCGGCCAGCCGCATCAACACCCCGCGCGCCGCGCCACTGTCAATCGCGGCCGCGCTCTGCTCGATGCCGTGCACGACTGTCCGGGCCGCGCCGGCAACAAAGAGCGCCGCCCCGGCGTTCAGTAAGACCACGTCCCGCGCCTGTCCGGCTTGCCCGTCGAGTACCCCGCGAACAATGGCCGCGTTCTTCGCGGCGTCACCGCCCTTGAGCGCCTCGGACGGCGCCTTGTTCAGCCCGAAGTCGGCAGGATGAACGTAGAAGGTCTGCACGGACGCGTCTCGCCATTCGGAGACCTTCGTATAGCCGGTGGTGGAAAGCTCATCGAGGCCATCGGCACCGTGAACGACCCACGCGCGCTCGGAGCCCAGCAGTCCCAATGTTCGCGCGAGCAGTTCCGTGAGGTCGGGCCGCGGCACTCCAATCAGCTGGCGTGCAGGGCCGGCAGGGTTGGTCAGGGGCCCAAGCAGGTTGAAGGCCGTGCGCACGCCGAGATCGCGTCGGGCCGGGCCGGCGTGGCGCATGGCCGGATGAAACGTCGGCGCGAACAGAAACGCGATGCCGGCATGATCGAGGCAGCTGGCCACGACGGCCGGCTCCGCTAAAATATTGACGCCGAGCGCTTCGAGCACGTCGGCGCTGCCGCATTGGCTCGAGACCGATCGATTGCCGTGCTTGGCCACCCTTACGCCACATGCGGCGACCACGATCGCGGCCGCGGTCGAGATGTTGAAGCTGCCGGATCGATCGCCCCCGGTGCCGCAAGTGTCGAAGACCAGCCCTGGCGACCGAGGCATCGCCACGGCATTGCGCCGCATCGTTCGAGCAAAGCCGACGAGCTCGTCTGGGCGCTCCCCTTTCATCGACAGACCGATCAGTAGACCGGCAATCTGAGCCGGAGCCGCATCGCCCGCCATGATGGCGGCCATCGCGCCGGCCGACTCGTCGATGGTGAGGTCCTGATGCTGCCGAAGCTTCTCGATGAGTCCGGGGAACATACTCAGCTACCTGTCTGGTTCGTCCGGGTTATCTGCGTCATCTCTGGCCTACATCTCCAGGAAGTTGCGGAGGATGCGCCGGCCTTCCTGTGTCAGGACCGACTCGGGGTGGAACTGCACTCCGTGCATCGGCCGCTCGCGATGACGCAGTCCCATTACGACGCCGTCTTCTTTGGTGCGGGCACTGATCTCGAGCTCGGGAGGCAAGGTCGCTTCCTCGACGACGAGCGAATGATAACGGCCGCCCTGGAAGCTCGAGGTGATGCCGGCGAAGACACCACGGCGGTCGTGCTCGACGGTAGACGTCTTGCCGTGAACCGGCCGCGGCGCCCGAATCACCTTGCCGCCAAAGGCCAATCCCATCGCCTGATGCCCGAGGCACACGCCAAGCACCGGTACGCGCGTGCTGAACTCGCGAATCGCCTCCAGTGTGACGCCCGCTTCTTCCGGCCGCCCAGGTCCCGGTGAGATCACGAGGCGTGACGCGCCGAGGGCGAGCAGTTGATCGATCCGCGCCTCGTCGTTGCGACGCACGACCGGGCGGGCCCCCAGCTCGCCCAGATACTGGACGAGGTTGTATGTGAACGAGTCGTAGTTGTCGATCACCAAGACCATGACTGGCTGTGCCTTTCGCGCACGGGCGGTCGCGACCCTTCGACTACGCTCAGGGTCGTCCTGAGCCTGCCGAAGGACGACAACGGAGCGGCCGACAGGTCCATTAGAGACCTTCGGAGGCGAGTTCGAGCGCGCGAATCATCGCGCGCGCCTTGTCGCGCGTCTCCTCGTATTCCGACGCGGGATCCGAATCGGCGACGATCCCGGCGCCGGTTTGAATGTACGCCTTGCCGTCCTGCAACACGATGGTGCGAATCGCGATGCAGAAGTCGAGATTGCCGGCAAAGTCGAGGTAGCCCACCGCTCCGGCATAGATGCCCCGGCGGCTCGGTTCGAGGTCGTTGATGATCTGCATCGCTCGAACCTTGGGTGCGCCGGAAACGGTGCCCGCCGGGAAGCACGAGACCAAGGCGTCCAGCCGGTCGCGATCCTCTGACAGCCGGCCCTCGACCACCGAGACCAGATGCATGACATGCGAGTAGCGTTCGAGCGCCATGAATGTCGGCACGCGAACCGTGCCGTAGTCGCACACGCGGCCGATGTCGTTGCGTCCGAGATCGACGAGCATGACGTGCTCGGCGCGCTCCTTCTCGTTGCGCTTGAGCTCTTCGGCCAGCTGCTGATCCTCGGCCTCGGACTTGCCGCGCGGCCGGGTGCCCGCGATCGGATGGGTGACCGCCTGCCGTCCTTCGACTCGCACGAGCATCTCGGGCGACGAGCCGACAATCGAGCGGCCACCCATGCGAATGAAGAACATGTACGGCGACGGGTTCACGTGACGAAGCGCGCGGTACACCGTAAAGGCATCGACGCCAACTTCGGCTTCGAAGCGCTGCGACAACACCACCTGATAGATGTCACCTGCGGCGATGTGCTCCTTGGCCTTGCGGACGATCGCTTCATAGGCGTCCTGCGAGAAGTTCGACGTGAGCTCAGGTTGTCGGCGGTCGCTCGAACGCTGGAAAGAGAGCGCCCGCTCCAGCTCGCGCTCGAGGAATTCGATCTTCGCGCACGCAAATTGATAGAGCGATCGGCGATCTTCGTCACCCGAGATCCGCGCGTTTGCGATCAACAGAATGCGATGCTGCACATGGTCGAAGGCGAGGATGGTGTCGAAGACCATGAACCCGGCCTCCTCGTGGGCGGCGCCGGCACTGTCCTGCCGCGCGGCCGTCGGCTCGAACCACGCGGCCGTGTCGTAGCCGAGGTAGCCGACGGCGCCCCCGGTGAAACGCGGCAAGCCCGGCACCGACGGCGATTGGAACTGGTTCATGAGATCCCGCAGCGCCTCGATGAACGGCGTGTCGGTCGGCGTCGTCACGCCGGCCTTCTCGATGACGGCGCGCCCGTCGCCGCCCCCTCTGAGGATCAGGAAGGGATCCTTGCCGAGGAAGGAATAGCGGCCCACGTGCTCGCCGCCCTCCACGCTCTCCAGGAGAAAGGCATAGTCCGAGTGTTCCGCGATCTTCAGGAAGGCGGAGACCGGCGTGAGCAGATCGGCGACGATCTCCTTGCACACCGGCACGAACGTGCCTCGCTCGGCCAGCTTCTGAAACTCCTCAAATGTCGTCAGCTTCATCGGTGCTCCAGCTCCATCGCGTCGAGCCGCTGGAGTGCCGCGGCACGCATGACATCGGCGTCAGGCCGCACGCCCGTCCACCATTCGAATTGGGCTTGCGCCTGCGCGACCAGCATCTCCAGGCCGCCAAGCGTTCGACAGCCCTGCCGCGCTGCGTCGGCCAGCAGGCGCGTGCGCGGCGGGTTGTAGACAAGGTCGTAGACCAGATGGCCGTCGAACGGGAAGTCGCTCGGTAGTGGCGAGTCGTTGGTTCGTGGCGCCGTTCCGACCGGCGTCGCGTTGACCAGCAGATCCCAACTGCCAGGACCCGGCGGCCACGACCCCACTGACGCATTGGCCAACGCGGCGACTTCGCGGGCCTGCTCCTCGCGCCGGGCCGACAATGTCACCTGCATCCCGATCCCGGCCAGCGCGCTGGCCACGGTCCGCGCCGCGCCGCCGGCGCCGAGCACCGTCGCGCGGCCGCCGCCGGGCGATCTCGGCCGCATGGCCGGCTCGAGCGGCGAGAGAAACCCTTCGGCGTCGGTGTTGCGCGCCAGCCACTTGGTCCCGTCGCGGCGGAGCGAGTTGGCGGAGCGCATCCGCCGCGCGATCTCGTCGCATTCGTCGGCGCGCTGAAACGCGTCGATCTTGAAGGGCGCCGTGACGCTCGCGCCGGCGACGCCAACCGCGTCGGCAAACGCCAGGAAGTCGGCGTAGTCGGACGCCGCGAGCGGCAGATAGACCGCGTTGGCGCCGGCGGCGCTAAAGGCGGCGTTGTGCATGACCGGCGAGAGTGAGTGAGCGACCGGCCGGCCGATCACGCCGTAGATCTGCGTCGCCGCGTCGAGCCGGTGATACCTGAACTCACCTCTCATCCGCTCGGGAGTCACTTGGCCAGGTGCCACACCGTCACCGGCATAGCTCCAATGCGATCCAAATCGCTCGGGCAGCACCCGGGTCGCCACGCCGGCTTCCCCCATCGCAATCACCACGCAAGGCGTTCCCGCGGCCCGGGTGACGTCTCTGAGCTTCGTGCAGTCGCTCAATCGATGAGCCGTGCCGGCGAGCTTGACGACCTCTGCGCCCGTGGCTCGCATGGCGGCGGCAAGCGACGGAGCATCGGCGGGAATCCCCTCGAAATCGTGGTGCGAGACGATGAGTCGGCGGCCACCCGTCTGCTGAATCAGGCTGCCGAACGACGCGTTGAACTCGACGTCGACGTACTCGGCCCCGCCTGCGAGCGCCGCGCCGAGAATCCTCAGCCGCTCTTCCTCGCTGCCCGCAAACCCGCCGCCCTCCCAGATCGCGCGGCAGGTCACGATCACCGGTTTGCGCCGGCCGGCGAGCGCCGCGGCAGCGTCGGGATCGCGCGTCGAATCGAGGCGAAGCTCGATCAGGTCGGCATCGGCGACCGCGTCGCGGCGGCGGCACAACTCGGCCATGGTGTCGGCCGTAACGGTGACGCACAGTTGGGCTCGGCTCATTGGCAATCTGCGCTTTTCGCTATTTGCTACTCGCTCTTCGCGAAATGCGAATTGCGAACAGCCAATGGCGGCAGGGCTCTAAAAACAAAAACGCCTCTCCCCTTTCGGGTGTGAGAGGCGCTGCGGTCGAGCGTCAGTTCTATCGTCGTGTGGTTACACGGACCGGGCAGCCTCCCTTGTCGGGCGCCAATACCACCACAGGTTCGAGACGACTGCTGACTGCATGTGAACGTCGAAAGGTAGCAGACCCTTGCGCGTCCGTCAAACAGTCGGTACCTGCGTCCCCCGGGGAACCCCGTATAACGGGACAAGTCACCAGCCCTCTGATACTTGCATGCGCTTACGCTCACTGGCTGTCGCCGCGCTCATTCTCGGTCTATTCCCGACCACCGGCGCTCAAACCCGAACCATCGGCATCGACGAGATCCGGCCCGGCATGGTCGGGGTCGGCCGGACGATCTTTACCGGAGACACCCTCGAAGACTTCAAGGTTCACATCCTGGGAGTGCTGCGGAATGTCGTTGCGCCCAAGCGCGACCTGGTGCTGGCGCGGTTGGAAGGCGGCCCTCTGGCCAAAACCGGCGTCATCGCCGGCATGAGTGGCAGCCCGGTTTATATCGACGGGCGGTTGCTGGGCGCCGTGTCCTACGCGCTCGGTCAGTTCGCGACTGAACCAATCGCGGGCATCACGCCCATCGGCGAGATGACCGACGCGACGGCGATGCCGGCCCGCACGCCGGGTGCGCGGCCAGCGGCAATTGCGTGGCCGAGCACGCCGCGCGAGCTCATCGAGATTTGGTCGCGGGATCTCGGACGCCCCGCGCCATTTGTCGCAGAGGCCGGCCAGGCGTTGGTCGTGTCGGGCGCCGGCGAAGTGAGCCAGCGTCTTGGCGCGATGCTCCGCCCCATCTCCGTGCCGCTCGTCGCCAGCGGTTTCGATGTGTCGGTACTGGACCCGCTGGGCGCCGCCTTCAGCGCCAGCGGCTTCGTGCCGGTCTCGTCGAGCGCGAACCAGCAGCAAGGCGACGCCGGTGCGCGACGGCCGCGCCGGCTCGGACCGGGCGATGCGGTAGGCGTGAGCCTGTTGACCGGTGACTTCGAGCTGGGCGCGACGGGAACCGTGACGCATGTGGACGGCGATCGCGTCTACGCCTTCGGCCATCCCCTCTACAATCTCGGCCCCACCGAGTTTCCGATGACCAGCGCGAACGTGGTGGCCGTGCTGCCGAGCCTGCTGCAATCCAGCAAGCTGGCGAGTCTCGGTGAAGTGATTGGCACTCTGCAGCAGGATCGGGCGACCGCTGTCGCCGGCCGGCTGGGGCCCGGGCCAACGCTGATCCCGATGACCATCACACTGAACTCCGATCGCGGGCCGTCGCGCAACTTCTCGTTTGGCATCGTCCGCGATTTCACCTTCACGCCGCTGCTCAGTTACCTGGCCGTCGCGAACGTGCTCACGTCATACGAGCGTGGCGTCGGTCCCGCGTCGTTCGCCATCAAGGGCACTGCGACGATCGAATCGGCGGGCGACATCTCGTTCGAAGACATCTTCACCGGCGATCAACCGGCAGGAGGCGCCGCCGCCTATATCGCGGCGCCGCTCACGGCACTGCTCAAGAACGCGTCCGATGTCGTGAACGTCGAGCGCATCAATCTGACGATCGACGCCACCGAACAATCGCGGACCGCGCGCATCGAGCGCGTCTGGCTCGACACGACTCGTCCGAGGGCTGGCGGCACCGCCAACGTGTCGATCGCGCTCCGCACCGTTCGCGGGGAATCGATCGTCAAGCAGCTGCCGATCTCGCTGCCCGGCAACGTGTCGGGCCCGCTTCAGCTGATCGTCGCCGACGCGGCGCGCGCCGGCGCCGACGATCGACGCGACATCCGCGGCGGCGACGCGCAGGCCGCCTCGCAGATCATCCGCAACTTCAATCGCGGCCGGCGCAACAACCGCATCTATGTCCGCCTGACGACGTCGGAGCAGGGGGCGGTGGTCGGCGGCGAGCCCATGCCTGCGCTGCCGCCGTCGGTGCTGTCCGTGCTCGAATCCGATCGCAGCAGCGGCGCCATCGGCCAGTTGCGCACCGTCACGCGCGGCGAATGGGAAGTGGCCGTCGATCTCGCGGTCTCCGGCTCGCGCCAACTTACGATCACCCTCGACCAACCTTGATGACTCGACTTCTTGGCGGTGCATTTATTGCCGCGACATCGTTCGTGTGCGCGGTCGCCGTGTTTGCCGGCGCGCCCGGATTCTGGCAGGCGGCGACGCAAGCCGACTTTCTGCGCGGCGAAGTCGATCAGCTCTCGATCGACGAGCACGGGCGCTTGACGCTGGGACCCGAACTGCAGCGCGTGCACGACGGCGGCGTGCCGTTCGTCTGGACGCTGCTGCCCGCCCCGGATGGCTCGGTGTTTCTCGGCACCGGCAACGATGGCAAGGTGATTCGCGTCGATCGAGCCGGCAAGGGCACTGTCTTCTACGACAGCTCAGAGCTCGAGGTCCACGCGCTGGCCACCGCGCCTAACGGGCAGCTCTACGTCGGCACCTCGCCCGATGGACGCATCTATCGAGTTGATGCGCAGGGCCGCGCCGAGACCTTCTTCGATCCCGAGGACAAATACATCTGGTCGATCGTGGTCGATCGAACGGGCGCGGTCTTTGCGGCGACCGGCGACAAGGGCGTCATCTACCGGATTGCCCCAGACGGCAAGTCCACCAAATTCTTCTCGACCAAGGCCATGCACGCCGTGTCGCTGGCCTTCGATGCGAGCGGCCAGCTGCTGGTCGGCACTGGATCGCCGGGCCGCGTGTTCCGCGTGGATGCTGCGGGCAAGGGTTTCCTCCTGCTCGACACGACCTATCAGGAGATTCATTCGATTCGCATCGATGCCAAGGGCGTCATCTACGCGGCGGCGCAGAGCGGCCGCGCGCAGCAGGGAGACGAGCGCACGGAGGCCGCGGCGCCTCCACCGCCCGTCGCGCCAGCCGTGCCGAACGTCTCGACCGAGATCACCTCGATTGCCGTGATCGACGTTCCAGTGACGCCGTCGTCTTCACAGGGTTCCACTCCTGCGCGCGACGATCGCCGGCCCACCGGTGCCGTCTACCGGGTGCAGCCCGACGGGCTGTGGGATGAGATCTGGACGTCGCGAGAGGACGCGCCGTACGACCTGTCAGTCGAATCCGACGGCGCTGTGCTGATTGCGACGGGGCCGAAGGGAAAACTATTCCGGTTGAGCGGCAATCCGATGCGCGCACTGCTGCTCACCCGCGTCCCATCGCAACAGTCGACCATGCTGGCTCGCGTCGCCGACCGCACGCTGGTGGCGACAGCCAATCCCGGATTGTTGATGGCCATTTCGTCGGCTCGCGCGTCGCGCGGCAGCTACGAGTCGGAGGTCAAGGACGCACAGACGGTCGCTACGTGGGGCGTGCTGACGTGGCGCGCAAGCGCACCAGCTGGCGCGCAGGTCCAGCTCTTCACGCGGTCGGGCAACACCAAGACACCCGACGAAGCCTGGAGCGACTGGTCCGGGCCGTACCAGAACTCCAACGGTTCACCGATCACGAGCCCGAAGGCGCGCTATCTCCAGTGGCGCGCCGTGCTGACTGCCAAGTCCGAGACGCCCATACTCACGTCGGTGAGCTCCGCATACTTGCCGAGAAACGTGCGGCCGCAGGTGACCTCGATCACGGTCCATCCAGCCGGCGTCGTCTTTCAAAAGCCGTTCTCGAGCGGCGAGACGGAAATTGCGGGCCTGGATGATGAGAATCCCGAGCGGCGGGCCACCTCGTCGGGCGGAGGGGGCGGCCTGGTTGTCGGGCCGCAGTTGGGGCGTCGCACGTTTCAGCGCGGGTTGCAGACCTTTGTCTGGCGAGCCGAGGACGACAACGGTGACGAGCTGACCTACGAGGTCATGTATCGCCGAGAAGGAGAGACGACGTGGCGGCCGTTGAAAGGCGGGCTCAAAGACACGCTGTTCGTCTGGGACACCACGTCGGTTCCGAACGGCACCTACGTGGTGCGGGTGCTGGCCTCGGACGCGAAATCCAATCCCGAAGAGACCGCGCTCGTCGGTGACATGGAGAGCGGCAGTTTCGAGATCGACACGGTCGCGCCGGTCGTCACCATGGGCGCCGTGCGCAAGGAGGGCACCCGCTTCGTGGTGTCCGGCGATGTGCGTGACACCGACTCCGCCGTGACGCGCCTCGAATATTCACTCGACGCGCAGGGATGGGAATCGGCATTTGCCCGTGACGGAATCCTCGATGGCCGCGCCGAGTCGTTCGACATTCGATTGGGCGCTGACGCGGCTGGACGGACGTTGGTCGTCCGCGCATCCGATGCGCTGGGCAACGTCGGTACTGGACAGGTTGTGGTGCGCTGAGCGCCGATGGCGGCGCCCTCTGAAGCGAACTGCGGCTAGCCGACGGCGTTCAAATCCGACGGTCCGGGACGAACTGGCGGAGTCGGGGGCGGCGCGGGCGCAACCGGCGCCGGCACGGCGGCCGGCTCGACGTGTGGCGGCGCGGTCCACCGCGGCCGCACCACCAGCACCGCATCGTCGTTCCGGCCCTTCACCGTAGTGCTGGTGAGAATCCACACCATGTTCACGGCGATGGGGCCGCCACCGCGAGCGACCGCGGGCTCGAACTGCGTCTGCGAGGCTTCGGTCAGCATCGCCAGCACGACCTCGGGCCTGACGCGCATGGCGGTTCGTGACTGGCTGTTCAGCACCTCGAGGTTGCTCACGCGGCCCTCGCGAGTGACGACGGCCGCAAAGGCCAGTGACGCGTCCTCCTGCGACATCTCGAATGCGGCATCGGGCCTCGCTCTCGGCACGACCATTTCGACGTCCAAGGGCATCGGGTTGGCGTTCGAGCCGGGGTTGGCGAGGAATGAGATCACGCCGGCGAGCGAATCCGGTCGCTCCTTGCTTGCCGCATGAAGCACGCTCATCGAGCCGAGCAGGCAGACGATGGTCGCGACGGTCGCACCAAGTCCTGCCCATACCAGATGCATATCCTGGAAGAGGCTCCGTACCTGCGAGGCCAAGGAGAGCCGGTCTTCGACGCCGATCCGCTCCAAGACGGCCGCCAGCACCTCAGGCGACCCGTCCGAACCTCGATCGGGAAGCTCCGACGCCAAGTGACGAAGTGAGGCGCTCAACTCGGACAGCTCAGCCACCGCCAGCGAACACCCGATGCACTCGTTGAGGTGTCCTTGAATGGCCACTTGCTCGTCGATCGGCAGCTCGCCGTCGTGGTACGCCTCCAGCCGGTCGCGGACCTCGTCGCAGGGGTGCTGGTGCATCATGCGCGCAGCTCCTGCAGCTGCCGGCGCAAGGTCTGCCGCGCGCGGGTGAGACGTGATTTGACGGTGCCGACCGCAACCCCTGACGAAAATGCGATCTCCTCGTAGCTCATGCCTTCGATCTCGCGCAGCACGATCACCGTTCGCTGATCGAAAGGCAGCTCGTCGAGGGCGTTCCAGAGCCGCTCCGCCAGCTGCTTGCGGGCCAGCGCGCGATCTGGCGACGTGTCATCGCCGACCTGCCGCAGCTCGCCGTGCGCCGCCATGTGGGCATCGAGGGAAACTTGCTCGGCCTTGTGGCGGCGGCGCCACCAGCGTTGACGGTTTCGGGCATGGTTGATGACGATCCGGTAGATCCAGGTCTTGAGGGCCGACTGACCACGGAACTTGTGAATCGTCCGGAAGACGCTCAGGAAGACGTCTTGCGACAAGTCGAGGGCATCGTCGCGATCGCCAAGCATGTGAAAAGCGAGCTGAAACACCATGCGCTCGTGGCCCGAAACCAACTCGGCACACGCCGACTGCTCACCAGCGGTACACCGCTCGACCAGTGCGGCTTCGCTCGTGCCGACATCCGCCCATCCCAGCGCTCCTGCATGCTTCATAGGCTCGCAGGCACCTCTCGTCTCACGTTGGAATCAGTCTACCAAACCTTAGAACCCGGTCCCGGCCGAAAGTTCCGACCCTGATGCTACGATCCCGAACGTGACCTCGCGCCGGACCGCCCTCGTGGTCGTGTTCGTCGCCGCCATCGCCGTGGCGGGCGTCCTGCTCTATTCGGCGCTCCACACCGAGCAGGAGTTCGATCGCCTGATCGCCGCCGGAGACCAGGCAGTCGCGAACTCTCAACCATTTCTGGCCATCGAAGCCTACAGCGGCGCCGTCGCGCTCAAACCTGATTCGATGCTCGCGCACTTGAAGCGGGGCGCGGTCTACCAGGCGCAAGGCGAGTTGGGGGCGGCACTCCGCGACCTTCGAGAAGCCTCGGACAACGACCCGACTGCACCGCGTCCGCTCGAGTTGCTCGGCGATGTGAACGTCGGGTTGGGCCGCTTCGACCGCGCGATGGACCGCTACGAGCGGTACATCGCGCTCGACGAGCGCAACCCTCGCGTGCTCTACAAGCTCGGCTTGACGCGGTATCGCGCCGGCCGGCTGTCGGACGCGCTCGACTCCTTGGCGCAAGCGACCGCGCTGGACCCGCGGATGGCCGAGGCGCATTACGTCATGGGTCTCGTACATCGGGAGCAGGGCCAGACGACCCTGTCGCGGCGGGCACTGGAACAAGCCATCAAGCTGGGGCCCGGTCTGGTAAACGCGCGCGAGGCGCTGGCGGAGGTTTACCTCGCTGAAGGCAATCCGGGACGAGCCATCGAGCAGCTCGAAGTCCTCGCGGCGTTGGAGCCGACCTCAGCTGATCGGCTCGTCGCCGTCGGCCTGGCCCAGGCTCGGGCAGGACGCATCGAAGCCGCGATCCTCACGCTCGGCCTGGCCATCAATCGCTTTCCCGAGGCACCGAACGGCTACGCGGCGCTGGGCCACATCTGGCTGACGACGGCCCTCACGCGCGGCGATCGGATTGCCCTCAACAAAGCGGTGGAAGCCCTGCGCCGGGCCGCGGCAACGCCAGGCGTCACCTCGGATACGCTCACTGAGCTCGGCCGCGCGTGGATGTTGTCGGGGGAATACACGGCCGCCGAGCGCGTGTTCCGCCAGGCATTCGCGCAGCTGCCGGTGCCGGCAGAGGCGTATCTCCACTTTGCGACCGTCACGCAGCGCGGCGGCCGCATTCAGGATGCGCGAGATTCACTCGTGAAATATGCCGCCTTGATCGGCGACTCCCGGCCGCTCGTGACGGTCGCGAGCCAGATCGCCGAACTCTCGCTTCGCCTCGGCGAACCCACTGTTGCGGTTCGATGGCTCGACAAGGCAGTCGGTGAAGGCGGGCCCAGCCCGACATTGCTCGCGCGTCTCGCGCAAGCCGCGATCAAGGCCGGCGACTACGAACGCGCTCGCTCGGCCATTGCGGAAGGGCTGCGCGCCGCGCCGGACGATCCAGGTCTGCAAGAGCTCAAGCGACGCCTCCCCCGCGCCTGACTGCAAATGCATTCACGGAAACACAGAAGCGCGGAAACACAGAGGCAGTTTTCAGAGAACAAACCCGGTCACGAACATGGCCGCGGAGACGCGGAGCCGCGGAGCGGCAATTCTCGCCAGCATCTACTTCTATCCGATTCAGAACTCCGCGCCTCCGCGTCTCCGCGACAACGTACGTCGGGCTTGTTAACCCTTCTTCCTATCGACAACGTCACGCAGGCCGTCGCCCAGGAAGTTGAAGCCAAGCACGACAACCGCCAGGCAGACGCCGGGGAACACGGTGAGGTGTGGCGCGTCGAGCAGATGCGCGCGGCCGCCGTTGATCATCGTGCCCCAGCTGGGGCTTGGCGGTTGAACGCCCAGGCCGAGAAAGCTCAACGCCGCTTCTGAAAGCATCGCGCCGGCCATGCCCAGCGTCGCCTGCACCAGCACGATCGGCACGGCTGACGGCAGCACGTGATGCACCAGAATCCGCGGCGTCCCGGCGCCAAGCGCTCGAGCGGCGGTCACGTAATCGAACTCGCGCGTGCGGAGCACCTGCCCTCGCACCAGACGCGCGTAGCCGACCCATCCAATGGTCGCGAGCGCGAGCACGACGTTGGTGAGGCTCGGTCCAAGGACGGCAACGAGGGCGATCGCCAACAGCAGCCCGGGAAACGCCATCAACACGTCCATCACCCGCCCAATCAACTGATCGAGCCAGCCGCCGTAGTAACCAGACAGCGCGCCGACCGTCATGCCAATCGTTGCCGACACGCCGACGACGACGAGACCGACCATGAGGGAGACGCGCGCGCCCATGAGAACGCGCGCCAGGATGTCGCGGCCAAGCTCGTCGAGACCAAACGGGTGTTGCAGATTCGGGCCGTGAAGCCGTTGCGCAAGATCCTGACCCGCCGGGTCCCAGGGAATGAGCCATGGCGCGGCGATCGCCGCCAGCACCGCGGCAAGCACAATCACCGCTCCGGCGCGCGTCATTGCAGCCGGATCCTCGGATCGAGGACGCCGTAGAGCACGTCGGTGACGAGGTTCACCGTGACGTACGTCACCGCGATCAGCAGGATGCACCCCTGCACCATGGGGTAGTCGCGAAACCCGATCGACTGAATCAGCAAGCGGCCGATGCCCGGCCACGCAAAGATGGTCTCGGTGATGACCGCGCCGGTGAGGACTGCGCCAAACTGCGATCCGACGATCGTGACCACTGGCACGAGGCTGTTGCCGAGCGCGTGGCGGACGATCGACCGCGAGGTGGACACGCCCCGAGCGAGCGCCGCCCGGACGTAGAGCTGATGCAACTCTTCCAACAGGCTCGCGCGCGTCATCCGGGCGAGGATCGCGGCCAGCGCCAGGCCCAGCGAAATCGCCGGCAGCACGAGGCTGCTGAGACCACCGCGTCCTGACACGGGCAGCCATCCGAACTCGACGGCAAAGATGATCGCCAGCAGCGGGCCGAGCCAGAAGTTGGGGACCGAAATACCGGCGAGCGCGAACGTCATCGCGACGTGATCGACGATCGTGCCTCGCCACACGGCCGCGATGATTCCGAGCGGCAGGGCGACCAGGATGGTGACGACCATCGCCGCCAGCGCCAGCTCGAACGTCGCCGGCAGGCGCTCGACGATCATGGCGGTGACGGTTTGCCCAGTGCGAAACGAGACGCCGAGATCGCCGCGCAGTGCGCCGCGCAGAAACGCGCCGTACTGCTCAACGAGGGGCCGATCGAGCCCGAGCCTCGTTCGCAGCTCCTGCACGTCCTGCGGCGCCGCCCCCTCGCCGAGCATCGCCTGCGCCGGGTCGCCCGGAACCAGGTGAATCAGCGAGAAGACCAGGGTCGCAACACCGAACAACACGGGAATCGTCAACGCGAGGCGGCGCAGGAGGAAGCCGGGCACTGGCCGTCATTCTAGCTTTGGCATGCTCTGGCCTTGTGCCTCGGCCGACAGATCCAATCGCACGAGCAGCTTGGATAGGCCCTGGCGCGACACCCCCAACTCCCGCGCCGCCAGTGTCGCCCGCCCGCCGGCCCGAACCAGCGCCGCGCGAACGAAGCGCGATTCAAACGCGCGCCGGGCCTCGGCCAGCGTCGCGCTCCGATCGACCGTGGCGGCACGAGCGAAGTGCGTTGGCAACGCGTGAGCGCCGATGACCCCGCGCGGCGGGCCGGCCACCTGGATCGAGGCGAGCACGTTCTGCAGCTCGCGCACGTTCCCCGGCCAATCGGTACGCGCCGAGCGCGGCGACGGCCGACGGAGAGAGCACCGCGCGGCTTCCCGAGCGCGCCGCCAGCGTGCTCCAGGTGTGTCGCGCGAGGGCCGGAAGATCTTCCAGGCGTTCGCGAAGCGGTGGAATGGCGATCCGGATGACGTCGAGACGATAACGGAGATCTCCTCTGAATCTCCCCTGCTCTACTTCCCGCGCGAGCGGCCGATTGGTGGCGGCGACAATGCGAGCATCGACGCGGCGGACGACTGATTCGCCCAGCCGCCGGACCTCTCCTTCCTGCAGCACACGGAGAAGCTTGGCCTGCACTCGAGCGCTGAGCTCGGCGACTTCGTCGAGAAAGAGCGTACCGCCCTGAGCCTCTTCGAACAGACCGACGCGCTCGGCAATCGCTCCGGTGAAGGCGCCTCGTGTGTGACCAAAGAGCTCGGCTTCGACGAGGTCTTCACTCAGCGCCGCGCAGTTCAGCGCGCAGAACCGTTTGCTTCGTCTGGTGCTGCCCAGGTGCACCGCTCGCGCCACGAGCTCTTTGCCCGAGCCGCTCTCGCCTTCGATGAGCACCGGAAACGGCGAGGCCGCGGCGCGGAGAACGGACTGCCGGACCGATTGCATGCCGGCGCTCTCGCCGATCAGATCTGGAAAAACGGCGGCGTCCACGCGGCTGACCCGCGTGCGCTCCACCGCTCCATGAAGCGCGGGCGCTGCAGCTGTGGCGGCAATGCCCATGAGCGTGGCGATGTCGCCGCGCAAGAGCGGCGCGTGAACCGCCCATTGACACCACAGTGCGCCGACCACTGTGGAGCCATAGCGAACCGGCCAGGCGGTTTCGGCCGGCCGATCCTCGTCAGCAATCGGTGCGGGCACGCCGGTGTCGAGGACTCGGGCCGCGAATTCCAGCTGTCCAGCCGTCGGAACCAGCGCGCCCGCATGGCTCAGGACTCTGAGCATCTGGTGCTCGCGGACGACGAACGCGGTCACGCCAGCTGACAGGCGCTCCCGAAGCAGGGCGGCGACTCGCGTCAGCGCGAGCGACTCGTCTTCGATCTCCTGACAGACGCGCAGAATTTCCAGAAACGACTCCGTCATGTCCGGCTCGCCGCGCGAGTTGGCTTCGCTGTCGGCCAACGTGCGTCGGAGGCGGTCTCCCTCCTCTCCAGGAATCTGCGCGACGACCGCACGCGCCTCGAGCGTCCGATGCTGACGCATGAGGCATCGCGCCAGAGCGCATTGCGCATCGATCCGGGCGACATCCGAAGGCGACAGCAAGATGCCCCAGCGCGCGCAGGCTTCGGCATCGGCCAGGCGCCCGGCGTCCAGAAGCCGGCCGGCGCGTGGCGCGAACAACTCCGGCGCGTCGATCGCTTCGGTGGAAAAGGCGTCGGTCGTCTCCCCCAGATCATCACTCGCCTCGGGCGCGGTCTCGTGGACCGAGGCCGGCGCGACCACCAGCCGAGGCGAGACGAACTGCTCGGCCACCGCAGCGCGGACCATCACGTGCGGTCGCGCATCCCGCGTCGCCAGCCGGAAGAGCGCGATCGCCGCTTCCGGAGACAACGACTCCCCCGACGTGAAGAGAACGAGCGATCGATGCCTCAGCCAGCCGGGCCATCGCCAGTTCGACTGCGCCAGCACGGCGCCGAGCGCTTCGGCGGCGATGGGAACGAACCCCGCGAGACGAGCCTCGCGCGCCAGCACGCGAAGCGAGCGAGCCCAGCCCAGCGCGGATGGCGCGTGGACATCGACCGCCCTCGGACACCCATCCCGCGCATCGCCCAACGCCGCGCGCAGCTGGTCGAGGCCACACGGGTGCTCGCCCTCGATGGTGCCCAGCGACGGCCGCTCCCACACTTCAACGCGAGAGTGGCCACGCAGATCCATGTCGATCAACCACCAGAGCCCGCGTTCGGTGAAGAGCGTGGCCGCTCGCGAGCTGCTCCGCCTCACGTGCCAGCGAATCGGCGCGCCGGTGGCGAGATCGAGGGCCTTTCCCCTTGCGACGAGATACCGATCGAGCATCAACATGCCCGGCGGTTCTGCAAACCGAAGGCCGATCGCCATCTCGACAATCACGTCGCAGACGCCCCGGCGGCGCGCCGAGAGGCCGCAAATTCTTCGTATAAAATGCTCGGCGAATGCTGCGATTTTTGACGGCGGGCGAATCACACGGCCAGGGGCTCGTCACGATTCTCGAAGGCCTCCCGGCAGGTCTCGTCGTGGACTTCGACGCGATCACGGCCGAGCTCAAGCGTCGTCAAGGCGGGTACGGCCGCGGACGCCGCATGGCGATTGAAAGCGATCGCGCGGAGATTCTTTCTGGCGTCCGCCGCGGTCGCACCACTGGCGCGCCCGTCTCTCTGCTCATTCGCAACAAGGACTGGGAGAACTGGCAGAACACGATGCATGTCGAGCCCGAGGTTCCCGCGGGCGCGACCGGCGCCAATCGTGCCGCCGTGGTTCGTCCCCGGCCGGGTCATGCCGATCTTGCTGGCGCTCTCAAATACGACCACACCGATATTCGCGACGTCCTGGAACGGGCCAGCGCGCGCGAGACCGCCGCACGCGTCGCGGCGGGCGCCCTCGCCCGGCAGCTCCTGCGCGCAATCGGCTGCGAGATCGCCAGCCACGTGACCGGCATCGGCGCGGTCGTCGTGGCACCGGGGTCGCCACTGTCCTGGGAACAGGTGCAGGCGATTCAGGCCGACTCGCCTTTGCGCTGCGCCGACCCCGCGGTCGAGCAGCAAATGGTGGACGCGATCGACGCCGCGCGCGCGGCCGGCGACACGTTGGGCGGGTCGTTCGAGGTCATCGCGCGCAACGTCCCGGTGGGACTCGGCAGCTACGCGCAGTGGGATCGCAAGCTCGACGGCCGGCTCGCGCAGGCGCTGATGTCGATTCCTGCAATCAAGGCCGTGGCCGTCGGTGATGGGGTGGACGGCGCGCGCCGCCCGGGCTCGCAGGTGCACGACGAAATCGTTCCCAATCCGGAGGCGGGTCCTGGTGAGCGCGGCATCCGACGGCCGACCAATCGTGCGGGCGGCCTCGAAGGCGGCGTCACCAACGGAGAAGAGCTGCGGGTAACGGCGTTCATGAAGCCGATTGCCACGCTGATGAAGCCGCTGCGATCCGTGGACCTCACCACGCTGGACGAGGCGCCGGCGGCCATCGAGCGCAGCGACGTGTGCGCGGTGCCGGCCGCAGCCGTCGTGGGCGAAGCGATGGTCGCGCTCGTGCTCGCCAACGCCGTGCTCGAGCGCTTTGCGGGCGACTCGATGACCGATGTGCTCGCCCGCGTGTCTGCGACCGGGGCACGGGTGCGCCGCCGGCTGGCGCGCCAGTCCGCGCCGGTGCGCTCCTAGTGGTCCCGCGATGCAGAATCGGTAGGAGCTGCCATCGATGTTTACTCGGTGCCCACGGGCCGCGACCACGGAGCGGACCTCGCGGTCTCGGTAGATCCACTCCATAGACCGTTCATGCTCCGTCCGATCCTACGGCTCGGGGATTCGATTCTGACCGATCCCGCACGGCCGGTTGACGCCATCAAGCCCGAGATCGATCAACTGATCGACGACATGGTCGAGACCATGTACGCCGCGCCCGGGGTTGGACTGGCGGCGCCACAGCTCGGCGTTTCGCTGCGTGTCTTCGTCATCGATCTCTCCCTTGGCCGCGACCCGCAAGCCCTGACCGTGATGATCAATCCCGAATTCGTGGAGCGCGAGGGCATGCAGCTCGAGGAGGAGGGCTGTTTGAGTGTGCCGGGATTCACTTCCACAGTCGCGCGGCCGAAACGAGTCGTGGTCAAAGGGCTCGATCGGCACGGCGACTCGAGGACGGTCGAAGGCACTGGCCTCTTGGCGCGCGCGCTGCAGCACGAAATGGATCACCTCGACGGGCATCTCTTCGTGCATCGCCTGAGGGGAATCTCGCGCGACTTGATTCTCCGGAAGATCAAGAAGCTCGCCAAAGCCGGGAAGTGGTGACGTGTGAGCACGCTCCGGGTGGCCATGTTCGGCACGCCTGCGTTCGCGGTGCCGACGCTCGAGGCGCTTCTCGCCTCGACGCATACCGTGACTGGCGTCATCACCCAGCCCGATCGGCCGCGCGGACGTGGCCAACTGATTTCGGCCGGTCCAGTGAAGGCGCTGGCGCTCGCGCGCGGATTGCAGATCCTGCAACCAGAGCGACTCAAGGCGGACGCGTTCGAGACCGACTTCTCTGCCCTTGACGCCGATCTGGCGGTCGTCGCCGCCTACGGCAAGCTGTTGCCGGCCTGGCTGCTGGCCAAGCCGCGACTCGGCTTCATCAACGTGCATGCGTCCCTGCTTCCGAAGTACCGCGGGGCCTCTCCCATTCACCGCGCCGTGATGGCCGGCGACGCGGAGACCGGCGTCACGATCATGCGAGTCGTGCAGGAGCTCG
This sequence comes from uncultured Acidobacteriota bacterium, assembly GCA_963773045.1. Taxonomy (GTDB): domain Bacteria; phylum Acidobacteriota; class Vicinamibacteria; order Vicinamibacterales; family UBA2999; genus 12-FULL-67-14b. The sequence continues at coordinate 197,039 of CAVYZT010000010.1, forward strand.
ACGCCGGTCCGATGCTGGCGAAGCGGCCGCTCGCAATCGGCCCCGAGGACACCACCGCAGACGTGGAGCCGGCGCTGGCACGGTTGGGCGCGGTGCTGGCCATCGAGACCATCGATCGAATGGCCGCCGGTCCGGTGATCGAGACACCACAGGATGATTCACAAGCGAGCTACGCTCCCCGGCTGACAAAGGCGGACGGCCTGCTCGACTGGTCGCGTCGCGCCGGCGAACTGCACAACCAGGTCCGGGGGCTGACGCCCTGGCCGCTTGCTTACTCCTTTCTGAATGGGCAGCGGCTGATCGTCCGGCGATCGAGACCAGCGAACGATTCTTCGTCGACTGATGAACCTGGCACCATTGCCCGGCTCGCCGGCGGAGGCCTGGGCGTCGTGTGCGGCGACCATCAACTGCTCGAGATTCTTCAGATTCAGCCCGAAGGAAAACGGGTGATGACCGGGCAGGACGCGCTGGCCGGACGAGTGCTAACGCCGGGCGAGAGACTTGCCCGCCCATGATTGCGCCTGCGCGGCGGGCGGCCTGCGACGCGCTGTCCGAGATGGCCGACCACGGCTCGGACCTCGGCGCGGCCATCGCACGCATGCGACCTTCACTCAGCGACGACCGCGACCGATCGCTCCTGCTCGAGCTGGTCGCCGGGACGCTTCGGATGCAGGGCGCCATCGACTATCAGTTGGCGCAACGCGTGTCACGCCCGCTCGAGCGGCTCGACCCTCAAGTGCTTCGAGTCCTCCGATTGAGTGCCTTTCAGCTGATGTACCTCGATCGCATTCCGCCGGCCGCCGCGATCGATGACGCCGTCGATCTGACTCGTCGAGCAAAGAAGTCGAGTGCGGCAGGCCTGGTCAACGCCTCGCTGCGGGCACTCAGCCGCGATCGGAGCCATCTGACGTGGCCGGAACGGCCGGCGCGTCTCGAATCCGACGCCGACCGGGCGAGGCTCGTGCACCATCTCGCGACGATCCATTCTCATCCAGCCTGGCTCGTCGAGCGCTGGCTGGCGCGACATGGGCTCGACGAAACCGAGCGCTGGCTCGCGTTCGACAACCGCACGCCGCCGATGTGCCTTGCAACAAACCTTGCGAAGACCTCTCGTTCGGGGCTCGCCGCAGAGCTTGCCGCCGCCGGCGTCGAGACCATTCCAACCCGTTTCGCCACGGAGGGCCTCGTCGTCATCGAAGGACATCCGCTGTCGACTCGGGCGTTTCTCGAAGGCCACTGTCTGGTGCAGGATGAAGCTTCGCAACTGATTGCCGAACTCGTGGGGCCTGCAGCCGGATCGCGCGTGCTCGATCTCTGTGCGTCGCCAGGGGGCAAGACGGTTCGCTTCGCGGCACTCGTCGGCGAGCGCGGGCTGGTCGTCGCCTGCGACGTTCGCCCGCACCGCTTGGATGTCCTGAGACGCACGTTGAGCCGATGCGGCGTGAGCGGCGTCCAGGTCGTTCACATTCCGCCGGCTCGGCCACTGCCGTTCCGGGATGAGGCCTTCGACACGGTCTTCGTCGATGCTCCGTGCTCGGGTCTTGGAACGATCAGACGCGATCCGGATATCCGGTGGAGGCGCTCTGCCGCCGACCTTCCCGGGCTGGCCGCAACCGAGCGAAAGCTTCTGGATCGCGCCGCCGATCTGGTCCGCCATGGCGGCCGCCTGATCTACAGCACGTGCTCCAGTGAGCCGGAGGAAAACGAGGAGGTCACTGCAGGATTCCTTCAGGAGCGGTCAGACTTCAGCCTGTCGCGCGTGCACCACAGCTGGCCGTTTCGTGACGAGTTGGAAGCGTTCTTCGGGGCGGTGCTGGAACGTTCGTAGTACCATAATCCGTTATTCATGCCGTTCACGAGCGAGGCTCCGCCTCAGACCGGTCAGAAGAGACGGACCCGGGGCTGCGCCTTGCGAGGGCCGTGTCGTCTTGAAGGGCCAGCTGGAAAGCTTGACTGACGTGCGCGGATTCAGGCCCGTCAAGATGTCTCGGGTGTGGGGCGCCAGCAAGATCGTGCTCTTGGGCGGTGCTCTTGCGGGCACATTCTTCCTGTTCGCCGCCATCGGCATGAGTGTCGCGGTCAGAGCCCGGCAGGTCACCGTTCCCAACCTCTTCGGCAAAGCGATCGAAGAGGCGTCACGCGAGGCCGCGGAGCTCGACCTGCAGGTGCGCGTCGAGGAAGGGAAGCGGCCGGATCCGAAAGTGCCGGCCGGCCATGTGCTCGGTCAGGACCCGGCGCCCGGTTCGGCGGTGAGACGCCAGCGAGGTCTGCGCCTCTGGTTGAGCTCGGGGCCGCAAATCGCGCTGGCGCCGGCACTGGTCGGCGAACAGCAGCGCTCAGCGGAAATCCGGTTGTCGCAGGACGGCCTGGTCATCGGCCGGGTCGCCGAGATTCGATCATCGAGCTACGGCGCCGACGTCGTCGTCGCCCAGGATCCTCCACCCTCGACGCAGACCGCCGAGGTGCGGCTGCTGGTGAATCGCGGTGAGGATCGCGCCACGTATCTCATGCCCGACTTGATCGGGCTCAACGGCGAGCGCGCGGCCGACGTGTTGCGCACCCGCGGCTTCCGCGTTTCCATCACAGCGCAGTCCTCGGGTTCGGCAGTTCCACCGGGAGTCGTCGTCCGCCAGATTCCATCGGGCGGATACCAGGTGCATCCCGGCGATCCGATCGCACTCGAGGTCAGCCAATGACCGTTCGATTGGCTCCCTCGATCCTGGCTGCCGATTTCGCCGCGCTGGGCGCCGAAATCGCCGCTGCCGTCCGCGGTGGCGCCGACATCATCCACGTGGATGTGATGGACGGTCACTTCGTGCCCAACCTCACGATCGGCCCGCCGGTGGTTCGCTCGATCCGCAAGACGACGACGCTGCCGCTCGATGTGCACTTGATGATCACCGACCCGGACCGATACGTCGAAGCGTTCGTCGACGCCGGCGCGAATATGGTGTCGGTGCACGTCGAGGTGCTTCCCCACTTGCACCGCACGATTGGGTTCATCAAGAAGCTCGGCGCGCAGGCCGGTGTCGTGCTCAATCCCTCGACGCCGGTCATGTCGATCCAGGAGGTCGCCGCCGATGTGGACTACGTCCTCGTGATGTCGGTCAATCCGGGTTTTGGCGGCCAAGTCTTCATTCCACACAGCCTCAAGAAGATTCAGGCGGTTCGCGCGCTGCTCGACTCGGTCGGCAATCGCGCCCCGGTCGAGGTGGACGGTGGCATCGACGAAACGACCGTCCCCCGCGTCGTCGAGGCTGGCGCCGAGATCCTCGTCGCTGGACAAGCCGTCTTCGGCGGTGGGCACGCAGAGAGCGCGGCGCGTGAACTGAAGGCGATTGCACTCTCGGCGGCGCGAGGCGTCTCCCAGACATCTTCCAAAGGCGCGCGTTCATGACGATCGAAGCACGTTCCTCAGCAGAGCCGGCGCGTTCTTCTGAGCGGTCTGAGGCGGAGCTTCGGTAGATGAATCAGACGACGGCCGACCGGGTTACGACTTCGATCGTCCGGGTCCGCTATGCGGAAACCGATCAGATGGGCATCGTCTATTACGCCAACTACCTGGTTTGGTTCGAAATCGGCCGGACCGAATGGCTCCGTGAGACCGGATGGACGTACCGCGAGATCGAGCGCGACGGGCTCATGCTGCCGGTGATCGAGGCGCACTGCGAATACCGGCAAGGCGCGCGCTACGACGACGAGCTGGAGATCAGGACCAGGGCGCGTCTCAAGTCGCCGGTGCGCATTCAGTTCGACTACCAGATCGTGCGGCGGGCAGACGAAGCGGCGATCGCCGATGGGTTCACGGTGCATGTGACCCTCGACCGCCAGGGACGCCCCATCCGCCTTCCCGCGCGCGTAAAGGATCTGCTCGCATGAACGCTCTCGTCACGGGCGGTGCCGGCTTCATCGGGTCGCACCTCTCCGAGCGGCTGTTGGCCGATGGGGCCACGGTCACGGCCATCGACGCCTTCACCGACTTCTATCCGCGGACCACGAAGGAAGCGAACATCGCCGGCCTGGTCGGACGCCCGGGCTATCGACTGGTCGAAGGCGATCTTCGCGATGTCGACCTGTCGAAGCTGCTCGACGGAGTCACGCACGTCTTTCATCTCGCCGCCCAGGCCGGCGTGCGCCGCAGCTGGGGCAAGGAGTTTCAGATCTATACCGGGCTCAATGTCGACGCCACACAACGACTCCTCGAGGCGTGCGCGGCCCGTCCGATCGAGCGGTTCGTGTACGCGTCGAGCTCGTCGGTCTATGGTGACGATGCGCCGCTGCCCATGCACGAACAGCTGTTGCCGCAGCCGGTGTCGCCGTACGGCGTGACGAAGCTGGCGGCCGAGCAGCTCTGCCACCTGTATTTCGTCAATCACCAGGTGCCGGCGGTGTCGCTGCGCTACTTCACCGTGTATGGAACGCGACAGCGCCCGGACATGGGCTTCCACCGCTTCTTTACCGCCGTGCTCAACGACCGGCCGCTCGTCCAGTATGGCGACGGGCTTCAGACCCGCGACTTCACGTTCGTGGCTGACGCCGTCACGGCGACAGCGACGGCTGCCGTCCGGGGAGTGCCCGGCCGCGTCTACAATATTGGTGGAGGCTCCCGCGTGTCGTTGCGGGAGGTCTTCGAGTTGATCGCCAAGGTCTCGAACCGGCCATTGCAGATCGATCGGCAGGAACCACAAAAGGGCGACATGCGCGACACGTACGCCGACACCTCGCGCGCTCGAACCGATCTGGGATTTACCCCGTCGGTGACGCTCGAAGAAGGATTGGGCGCGATGTGGCGTTGGATGGAATCAACACGATGAGCATGCGAAAGTGGGCGCTGCCGATCGCAGCGTTCGTAGTGTTTGTGGCCGGCTGTGGCGCCAAGAAACCGATCGTGCCTGCGGGGTCGGCCGACGCCGACAAGTTTCTGTTCGATCACGGCACGGAAGCGGCGCAGAACAAGAAGTGGCTCAATGCGCGCGAGTACTTCCGCAACGTCGTCGACAACTATCCGCAGAGCCCGTATCGGCCGGATGCGAAGCTGGCGCTCGGCGACACCTACCTCTCCGAGAAATCGACGGAGTCGCTGCTGCTCGCCGCGCAGGAGTTTCGCGAGTTCCTGACGTTCTATCCAACGCATTCACGGGCCGACTACGCACAATTGCAACTCGCCCAGTCGTTCGCCAAGCAGATGCTCGCCCCCGAGCGGGATCAGTCGGCGACCAAGGACGCGATCAAGGAAATCGAAATCTTTCTGCAGCGCTATCCGAACAGCAAGCTGATGCCCGAGGCGCGCAAGCTCGAGCGCGAGGCGCGGGACCGGCTGAGCCAGGCCAACTACCGCGTCGGCTTCTACTACTTCCGCGTCAAGTGGTACGTCGGCGCCATCGATCGCTTCAAAGAAGTGCTCGACACCGACCCTGGCTTCACCCTCAGGGACGGCGTGTACTACCACCTGGCAGAATCGCTGTATCGGACCGATAAGAAACCCGAGGCGCTCCCCTACTACGAACGGCTCCTCCGCGAGTTCGAGAAGAGCGAGTATCTCGACTTGGCGCAAAAGCGCGTCGCGGAACTGAAAGGCGGGACCACCGCCGGAAGGTAGGACCAGGGGCGGAATTCAGAGAGTTCAACGTTCAAGAGTTGACAGTTCAGAGTTTCAGTTGAAGAGTTTCAGTTCAGTTTTCAGTTTCGGGTTCGCGGTCCAGCATGAGGAGTCTGTATGCCGGACGCACCGAGCTTTCAACTTTCAACTTTCAACTGAACTGAAACTTTGAACTGCAACTTTGAACTTTGGACTCTTGAACTTTCAACTCTCTATCCGAACTTCTGTCTCTCCGGCCTCGCCTCCCGCACCGCGCTGATGTCGGCGACCTTCGACGCGCCGCTCATCGCGCGGTGGAAGCGCCGGTAGTAATCCACTCCTGACACGATCGCGGTCGCCAGCACCACCCACAACGCGGCCTGGCCGAGCGTCACGAGCAGCGGCGCTCGTTCCCATCCGAGAATCAAGAGCAGGATGGCCACCACCTGCGACACCATCTTGAGCTTGCCGAGGCCTGAGGCCGGCATCGGGAGACCACGCGAGTACGCGAGGCTGCGCAGACCCGTGATCGTCAGCTCGCGTCCGATGATCACGCCCACCATCCAGGCTGGAGCGAGATTGAGCTGCACGAGCGAGACGAGAGTGAGCGAAATCAGCAGCTTGTCGGCGATCGGGTCGAGAATCTGGCCGAGCCAAGTGACCTCTTGCCGCCGCCGGGCCAGATAGCCGTCGAGCCAGTCGGTGAGCGAGGCGATGCCGAAAATCGCCGCGGCCACCACTTCGACGGGCAGTCCCAGAACCAGCCGGCCCTCGAATTTCGTCAGGAGAATCGACACCAGCACGGGCACCAGGAAGATGCGTGCGACGGTGAGGCTGTTCGGCAGGTTCATGCGAACAGGCTCATTTTACACGCTCGCATTCGCTTTCGCTCTCGGGCATCGGCTCACTCCGCTTTCTTGCGATTCGCGGTTCGCCAGATCCTTTCTCTCGAATCACAACGAAAGCTGCTGGCCGATCGCCGAAAGCTGTGTAAGATCGAGGTTTCTCATGAAGGCCATTCTGCTCGCCGGGGGCAAGGGCACGCGCCTCCGGCCTCTCACGATCCACACGCCCAAACCGATCGTGCCGATCTTCGACCGGGCGTTTCTGCACTATCAGATCGACCTGTTGAAGCAGGTGCCTGAGATCGATGAGGTGATCCTCAGTCTCAACTACCAGCCGCGCCGCATCGAGGAAGTCTTCGGCGACGGCACGGGCACCGGCGTGCGCGTCCGCTACATCGTCGAGCCGGCTCCGCTCGGCACCGGCGGCGCGGTTCGCTACGCCGCCGACGGCGTCAACGACACGCTAGTGGTGTTCAACGGCGACGTCATGACCGGCGTGGACGTCAAGGCCGTCGTGGAGCGCCATCGCGAGCGGAAGGCGAAGGCGACGATCGTGCTGACACCGGTCGAGAACCCTTCGGCCTACGGGCTCGTCGAAACGGAACAGGATGGGCGCGTCAAACGCTTTCTCGAAAAGCCCAACCCCGACGAAATCACCTGCGACACGATCAACGCCGGCATCTACGTGCTGGAGCCCTCCACGTTCGATCGCATTCCCAAGGACGTCTCGTACTCGATCGAGCGCGCGTACTTCCCATCGTTGATCGAGCGGGGCGAATCGTTTCACGCGTACGTCGATCGCGGGTATTGGATCGACATCGGCACGCCTGAGAAGTACGTGCAGGTGCACCGCGACATGTTCGACGGCCGCTTCACCGGCGGGCTGTTCGCCTCGAATGGGCGAGCCAATCGGATGGTGTCGCCCGAGGCGCGGATCGAGGAGGGCGTCACCTTCGACGGTCCCAGCTTCGTGGATGCCGGCGCCCATCTGAAGGCGGGCGCGCAAATCGGCCCCTATGCCGTCATCGGCAAGGGCGTCGTGATCGAAGAGCGCGCGCACCTGCGCAACACCATCGTCTGGCCGAACTCGCGGATCGGCCAGGAAGCCATCCTCGACGGCCCGATCATCGGCCGGAACTGTCACGTCGGCCGCAACTCGCGGATCAGCGGCACGGCCGTCCTGGGCGACAAGACAATGCTGACCGATTACACAAGCATGTAGCGATTTGCCAGGCGCTGTTCGCGGTTGGTGGTTGGCGGTTCGCGAATCGCCAACCAGCGAATAGCCACTGGCGACTGGCGAATAGCGAACGGCGAATTGCGATGAGCGTCAACCCTTCCGTCTTCAAGGCCTACGACGTCCGCGGGCTGTATCCGGCCGAAATCACCGAAAGCCTCTTCCATCAGCTTGGCCGCGCGTTTGTGGCGTACCTGGGCCCTGGACGCTATGCGATCTCGCGCGACATGCGGCTGTCGTCGCCGTCGCTCACTGCCGCGTTCATCGAGGGCGCCAGGATGCAGGGCGGCACCTTGTACGACTACGGGCTGATGGGCACTGACCAGATGTACTACGCGGTGGCTGCCGACAACCTCGATGGCGGCGCGCAAGTGACCGCGTCGCACAATCCAGGGCAATACAACGGCTGCAAGATGGTCCGCCGCGAGGCATTCCCGCTGAGCGGCGAGGCGGGGATCAAGGAGATGCGGGAGATGATCCTCGCCGGGACAATCCCGGAGCCGCCGAGCCAGCCCGGCGGTGTCGAGATCCGCCAGATCATGGATCGCTACATCGATCACGTGATGTCGTTCATCGACCGCGCCGACATCAAGCCGTTCAATGTCGTGCTCGATGCGGGCAGCGGCGTGGCCGGAATCGTGGCGCCGCGGCTCTTCGATCAGCTGCCCTGCCGGACCACGCGCCTGTGCTTCGAGGTGGACGGCACGTTCCCGAACCACGAGGCCAATCCGCTGATCGAAGAGAACCGACGCGACATCGTCGAGCGCGTCGTCGCCGAGAAGGCCGACGCCGGCATCGCCTGGGACGGAGATGCCGACCGCTGCTTCTTCATCGACGGCAGCGGCGAGTTCGTCGCGGGCGATTTCATCACGGCGCTGCTGGCGGAAGCCTTTCTCATGCGGCAGCCGGGCGCGACGATCATCTACGACGTGCGGGCCAGCTACGCCGTGAAGGACGTCGTCGCCCGTTACGGCGGCAAGGCGGTGATGAACCGGGTCGGGCACGCGTTCATCAAGCGCCGCATGCGCGAAGAGGATGCGATCTTCGGCGGTGAAGTGACCGGGCACTACTACTTCCGCGACAACTTCTACGCGGATAACGGCTTCATCCCTGCCCTGCTGATGCTCGACTTGATGTCGAAGAAGGGGCAGTCGCTCCGCGATCTTCTGGCGCCGCTGCGCGAGCGCTACTTCATCTCCGGCGAGATCAACACGAAGGTGCCGAACATGGCCATGGTCGATCAGAAGATCGAGCGGCTGGCCAAACAGTACGCCAACGGCCACACCTATCGCCTCGACGGCATCTCAGCAGAGTTCGACGATTGGCACTTCAACGTGCGACCGTCGAACACCGAGCCGTTACTGCGATTGAATCTCGAGGGAAAGACGCCTGAAATCATGGAGAAGCGGCGCGACGAGATCCTGGATCTCATTCGGTCGTAGGCGGGTCTGGACTTGCCCTCGAGAGCGTCTGCTAGAATCACTCCCAGCGAGCGGGAGTAACTCAGTGGTAGAGTCACAGCTTCCCAAGCTGTTGGTCGCGGGTTCGATCCCCGTCTCCCGCTCCAACCTACGCTCTGAATTCAGGGCGTAGGTTGCCCACCGAAGCTTGCGGACATCGATCAAGCGAAGGTGGGCCAAGACCCGTGATGCGAAAGATCGTCGTCCTCGTCCTGTTCTGCGTTGCGTCGACCTCGGCGCAAGTGCCGGTGCCCGGCCCGGAGCGGCTCCAATCGAAAGATCTCGTCTATGAGTGTACGTTTCGGGTGCCCCCGTCCTCGGACGTGAAAGTGGAGTCCCTCGGCTATGGCGGGACGGGCCTGACCTACTGGCCCGCGCACAATTCGCTCCTGATCGGCGGGCACGACTGGTACCAGCGCACTGCGGAAATCAGTATCCCGGCCGACTGCGGCGCGCAGAACAGTATCGATGCGCTCGCGCGCGCGACCATGATCCAGGCGCCAGCGGATCTGCTCCAGGGCAAACGCAACACCATTGATGGCGACACGAAAAACGGCGTCAAGGTGGGCGGCCATTTGATCGACGGCCCGCGCATCATCGTCTCCGCCTGGAGTTATTACGACGGCGGGCAAGCCACGCAGACCCGGACGCATTTCGTCGTCAACGAGCAGAACTTCGCGCAACTCACGCCGGCATCGGTCACCGGTCCGTATCAGGTCGGCCAGGGATGGGCCGGCATCATCAGGGCGCCGGACGGCGATCTGAACCGCCGCATCGGTGGGTTTGTCAGCGGCTACATGGCGACGATTCCGCAACAATGGCAACAGCGACTCGGCGGGACCCATCTGACTGGCCAGGGCGGAGGCGTGTCGGTGTTGCAGCGCACGAGCGCGGGACCCTCGGCGTCGGTGTTCTCGCCGGCGGCGCTGCAACAGGGGAACGAGGTCACCGCGAAAGGTGAGCGCAGCGCGGCCGCAGTGCCGGCGACGATGCTGATGGGCTATCCGACGGACTCGGGCAATCCGAAGTCGTCATTGAATCGGCCGACGATCGGGATCTGGGGGAAGGCCGGGGGCCTGTACGACGGCACGCAGATATTCCGCGGCATGGTGTTTCCCGACGGCACCCGATCGATCTTGTTCTTCGGGCGCGGCGGCACGCGCTTTTGCTACGGGACCGGGACCGCCGATCCAGCGCTCGACCTGAAGCCCGTCCCCGGCACGCCGCACCACTACTGCTATGACCCGGTGCCGGGAGGACAAACACAAGGGACGCACGGTTACCCCAATCGTTCGCTCGTATTCGCGTACGACGTGATGGATTTGATCGCGGCGAAGGAAGGCAAGATCAAGGGCTACGACGTGAAACCCTATGCGACGTGGACGTTCTCGGCGCCGTTCCAACAACGCATGAACGCGAGCGGCGCCGACATCGGGGACTATTCGATCGTCGGCGCGGCGTATGATCCCGCAACGCGGCGGATTTTCCTGTCGGCGTATCGCAACGACGGCGACGATCCGCTGATCCACGTCTACCGCTTGCCCGCGCCGACGGCGAAACCCTGAGCTTCAAATCGTCGAGTCGAACGACCCACGGGGCGCGGACGGCGCAGATCCGCTTGCCGAGCCTGGGCGGCCAGCACGATTCCCTCCCCGAACCGAGTCCGCGTGAACCATGCCCGCGCCGCGGGCCGCGCCGGGTTGGCGACAACGTGGGGCGACTTCGCATAAAATATCCAGCACTGCGTGTTTCGTGGCCGTCGGCAAAGAGGACGGCCTCCATACGAAAGCGAAGGCGACCATGGCGGATCCCCGGCGACTGGACAGCATCCCGCGGCCGCAGGCCTTGAAAGCGTCCATCGATCGGCGCAATCTCGCGGCCCGCAGTTCTCTGACCGACCGCATACGTGGCGAATTTCGCGAGATGCCCGGCATCTCCCTGACACCGGAACAAGCCAGCCGGCTCTTCGGCGTTCCGCCGGAAGTGGGATCGCGCATCCTGCAGCAGCTCGTGGCCGAAGGCGTGCTGGCCCGCTCGGCGGATGGACGATACCGGCGGCGATTCTCAGCCGCCTGAGCGCACACCCACCTTCCAGATTTCCTCGCCGTATTCGCGGATGGACTAGTCGGACGGAAGACTTCCCACTGCGCGCAGTGTCGACACCCTTCCGTTACAGCGGCCAGACCCAGTTGGTGATCTCAGGGCGATCGGCGCCGTGCTCGTGTGCGTAGCTCATGTGGTCGACGATCGCGTTCTTCATCTCCTCGCGCAGGTGCGCAGCACTGGCGCGCAGTGACGGCACGCGATCGATCGTGTCGATGACCAGGTGGAACCGCGACGTTTCGTTCAACAGCGCCAACTCCAGTGGCGTGTTGATGTTGCCTTTCTCCTTGTAGCCGCGCACGTGCAGATGCTCGTGCCCTTTGAACCGGTACGCGAGCTTATGAATCAGCCACGGATACCCGTGGAAGTTGAAGATGATCGGCACGTCGGTTGCGAACACGCTCGTGCTCCTGCGAGACAGCCATGCCGCCCGGCTGAAGCGAATGGCACAACAACAACGTTGAGCGGGACAGGATCCCCACCCGACATTTCTTGACGTGTCAGCCGTTTGGTCAGATTCGCTCCAGCGTGGGCGCGGGGGATCACGCCACAGTGCCCTCGGGCTTACCGAGCCGTTCACCCGAAACGCCGCCATCGACAACGTACGATGATGTCGGATTATTCCGCGTCGCCTGCGGGATTTTGCACGCACTGCGTCACGCAGCTTCCAGGACGCATCCTCCGCAGGGCGATCGACTTATGTTTCACTCGCCTCCAGATCTGGTCGTCTGCTGACCGCGGTTGCTGGCGTGGTCCGCGAGGCGTGCCAAGCCCGTGGCCGACCACTACTTCGTGGCCTGGTCCGACTCGGCACGCCACGCGAGGTAGATCGCGCACTGTTCGGCGGTCGCGAGGTCGCAGAAACAGCTCTTCTCGCGACGGACCGCGCCGCACGTTTCGCAGACCTCCTGCTTGTCGCAGCGCACGTATTCGACTTCAACCGTCCGAGCCCACATATTGGTTTCCTGGGCTAACCGGGTCTCGCCTGCCACGACCCGCGGGCGCCAGTGATGGTGCTCCCACTCGAGGTTCAAGAAGCGCTTGGTGCAGCTCATGTCGCCTCCTCCCACCGGCCGCCCTCCCGCGCTCGAGGCCGGAATGCGAACCGACTGGATACCGTAGTGCAAGGGCCGCTCCACTCGAGACCGGTCAACGCCCCTCGGCAATCGCTGCATCCTTGTGGTGGACCGGGCGGAAAGGACGTGCGAGCCGGGGAATTCTCCGCGCCAGGGCGGCGGGTTGGAAATACTGAATCAGTTCGTGTCAGAGCGCGGATAGTTCCTCCGCGCTATCGCTCGTGTGATGGCCTAACTATCGGTTCACAGTGATCTTGCGCACCAGGGGATGTACCATCAAGTCGACTCGAAGCCGAAGATTACGGATCGGACAGGGCTCGGTTGGGAGGAGGGTCCAGTCTCATGCGTTTTCAGAGAATCGTCCTGGCCGGAGTACTACTGGCCGACATTGCGATTCGCGCGCAGGGTGGGTGGACTTCGCTTTGGAATGGCAAGAATCTCGACGAATGGACGACGTGGATGCGACAGCCGCATCCAAGTTCTGAAGTCCCGGGCTTGAAGCGTGGCGCTGACGGCAGTTACTTGGACCCGATCGGTTCGGGACGCGATCCGCTGAACGTCTTCACCGTCGTCAGCAACGTCGATGGCCGGCCCGCGATCCGGATCTCCGGTGAGGTCTTCGGCGAGCTCCGCTCGAAGCGCTCGTTTCGCGACTATCATCTGCGATTCCAGTTCAAGTGGGGCGCAAAGAAGTGGGCGCCACGCGACGGTCCCGAGACCCCGCGGGACAGCGGACTGCTCTACCACGTTCACTCCGCGCCGGGTGCCGGCGGACGCACTTGGGCCCGATCGGTCGAGCTGCAGATCCAGGAACATGATGTGGGCGATCTGTACGCCGTCGGATCCGCCATCGCGGTTCGTGCGAAGGCGCGCGAGGGCACGAAGCCGACGCTGTATGACTACGATCCCGCCGGCGAGTGGACCTTCTTTTCGCAGAGCCAGGGTGCGTCTGGGCGATGCATCAAACAACCTGACAACGAAAGGCCGACCGGCGAATGGAACACGGTCGAGCTGATCGCATTCGGTCAGGACGCCATCCACATCGTGAATGGCAAGGTGGTCATGCGCCTTCACGGGCCCCTGAACATCGACGCGGACCTGCCGACCTCCGTCACCTCGGGACCGATCATCTTCCAATCGGAAGGGGCGGAGGTGTTCTATCGGGAGATCGAGTTCAGGACGATCGGTGCCATCCCGGCTGAGTTCGCGATCAAGCCTTAGACCGACGTCATTTCCTCTTTGGGCGAAGCGGCCGAGCGGCCGGTCTCGCCGAAGCCGCGAAGCGGCACGAGCGGACCTGTCTCGCCGAAGCCGCGAAGCGGCGTAGGCGGACAACTTCTCACCCTCTCCTCTCGTCAAAGTCGGGCATGGACAATTTCTTCCAAGACGTCCGCTACGGCATTCGTATGCTCGCACGCCAGCCCGGCTTTGCGCTCACCGCCATCCTGACCTTAGCGCTCGGCATCGGCGCCACGACGGCGATCTTCAGCGTCGTCAATGCCGTGGTCTTGCGGCCACTCGCATTCGCAGATGCCGACCGCGTGATGGGGCTGATGAACTTCTACACGAACACTCAGACCCGGGGGAGGACCGTCTCCAGTCCGGATTTTGCCGACTGGCGCGAGCAGAATCGCAGCTTCGACGCCCTCGCCTATTTCGGCAGCGGAGAAACCAGCGTGACGATCAACGGCGCGACAGACTACGCGACCGTGACTCGAGTCACCGGCGACTTTTTTCGGGTCTTTGGCGCGACGACGGAGCTTGGGCGGCTGTGGACCAACGACGAGGAGCGGCCAGGCGGTCCGCAATCGGTGTTGATTACCGATCCCTACTGGCGACGGCAATTCGGCGGCGACGCACGGGTCATTGGTTCGACCATCACGTTCGACCAGCGCGTCTACACCGTCGTGGGCGTGCTCGCGTCGCCGTTCAGATACCCGGCCCGTTCGGACATCTACTTCCTCGAGCAGGCGCCGTTCAGCACTTCTCGATCGGCCCATAACAACCGGGTCGTCGGCCATCTGGCAGCCGGCGTGTCCCTGGCCCAAGCTCAGTCCGATCTCCGCTCCATCGCCGCGCGGTTGTCGGAGCAGTATCCGCAGAGCAATGGCGACAAGAGCGCCGTCGTCGTTCCCCTTCAGGAAGTCGTCGTCGGCGACTTGCGGCAAACCCTGTTCGTATTGCTCGGCGCCGTGGCGTTCGTGCTGCTCATTGCGTGCGCTAACGTCGCTAACCTGCTGCTCGCGCGCGCCGCGGCACGCGGACGGGAGCTGGTGGTGCGGGCGGCGGTCGGCGCGAACCGCACGCGGCTGGTCCGCCAGATGCTCACCGAGAGCCTGACCCTTGCGGTCATCTCGGGGGTGGCCGGCGTGATCCTGGCGCGCTGGGGTGTCACGGCACTCCTCGCGCTCGCGCCGCCCGATCTGCCCCGCCTCGACGAGGTCTCGATTGATGTCACTGCGCTGGGGTTCGCACTGTTCGCGTCAATGACGGCGAGCCTGTTGTTCGGCCTGGCCCCCGCGCTGCACGTCGCGCGAGCGAACCTCGCGGAGGGCATTCGGCAGAGCGGCAAGAGTTCGGGATTGGGCGTTCGTTCAGGCTGGGCGCGCAAAGCGTTCGTCGTCACCGAGATCGCCCTCGCCGTGGCGCTGGTCGTCGGCGCCGGACTTCTCGCGCGGAGCCTCGTCGCGCTTGCCAACGTGGACATGGGATTCGATCGCGACCGTCTGGTCGTTCTGCAGACCGACGTACCGGTCTCGGGACGAGACCAATTCCCGCGCGCCATCGCTGCCTATCGGGATCTGTTGGCCGAGCTGCGCGGCCTTCCGGGTGTTTCCTCTGCTGGGGGCGTCACCTCGTTGCCGACGCTGGTGCGGTCGAACGGCGGCTATTGGATCCAGGGCGGTCCGGGCCCAGAGGTGCTCGGGATGAAGTCTCCGCAGGCGCTGTTTACGGTGGCCACGCCCAGCTACTTCCAGACCCTGCGTGTGCCGATCGTGCAGGGCCGGGATTTCAGCGACGCCGACCGGGCCGATGCGCCGTTTGTCGCGATCATCAACGAGCGGCTCGCCAAGGATGCGTTTCCGGATGTCGATCCGATCGGGCGCACCATCCGCTGCGGTCTCGACTCGCTGCAACCGATGACCATCGTCGGCATCGTCAAGGACATTCGCACGAGTGGGCCCGCGCGTCCGGTCCAGGCAGAGCTCTACATGCCGTACGAGCAGCACCAGGGGCCGGCGACGTCGCTCAATCTCGTGCTGCGGGCGGCTACTGACGCCCCGCTCGCCCTCGGCGCCACCGCGGCGCGGGTGATTCGATCCCGGAATCCCGAGATAGCGGTTCGAGTTGAGACGCTGGAGATGACGATGTCGGGGGCGACAGCCACACCGAGATTCCGGACCGTGCTGCTGGTGACCTTTGCCGTGGTGGCGCTCGTGCTCGCGCTGGCCGGCGTCTACGGCGTGATGTCCTACACGATCAGCCAGCGCGTGCCGGAGATCGGGCTTCGCGTGGCGCTTGGGGCGTCGCCGGGCAATGTCTTCGGCCTCGTGCTCGAGGACGGCGCGCGCCTTGTTGGGCTTGGCCTGCTCTTTGGTGCCCTGCTCTCGCTCGCGGCTTCACGGCTGGTCAGCGGCTTGCTCTTTGGCGTCTCGGCCACCGATCCCGTTGTGTTTGTCGGCGTCTCGATTCTCGTGGCAGTGGCTGCATTCGGAGCTTGTCTCGTCCCTTCACGCCGGGCGCTCGGCGTCGATCCGCTGGTTGCCTTGCGTGCCGAGTGAGCAATCACCGGTTTGCATGGGTGTCATGCGGGTGTAGACTGTGGGCGTTTTTGAACCCTGGAGGCCACCGCATGTCACAGAGCAATGGGCTGAACCGCAGGGCGTTTTTGAGAAACGCCGGGATGACCGCCGTTGTCGGCGCAGTGGGATCGAGCACTTCTCTTGTGCCCTCGGCGGCTGGGGCTCCTTTCGAACCCGCCCAGAACGGAAAGTTCGACTTCGACACCGTCTACAACCGGTTCGGCACGGATAGCGTCAAGTTCGATCAGCAGATTCGGGCCTACGGCCAGGGCAGCGTGCAGGTCGGCATGGGCATCGCCGACATGGACTTCCGCGCCGCGCCGTCGATCACCAAGGCTCTCCAGGAACGGCTCCAGCACGAGAACTGGGGCTATCTCGACATGGGCGCTACCAACAAGAAGATGTCGGAACTGGTCACCGCCTGGAACAAGAAGCGCTACAACCTCGACGTCAAGCCCGAGGCTCTCGGGTTTTCGACCGGCGTGCACCCAGCCATCATCGCCACACTGGAGGCCTTCTGCCCGCGTGGCAGCAAGGTGCTGCTCAACACCCCGACCTACAACGGGTTCTACAGCGACCTGCGCAATACCGGCACGATCGCCGAAGAGAACGAGATGAAGGTCGTCAACGGCCGCTACGCGCTGGACTTCGAAGACTTCGAGCGGCGCATCGGGCCAGACACCAACGCGTTCATCTTGTGCAATCCGCAGAATCCGACCGGGAACTGCTGGAGCGAGGCCGACCTCATGCGCCTCGGCGAGATCTGCCTGAAGCGTCGCGTGGTGCTGCTCGCCGATGAGATTCACTGCGACTTCGTGTCGAAGGGCCAGAAGTACACGCCATTTGCATCGCTTTCCGACAAGGCGATCGTCAACAACAGCATCACGTTCAAGGCGGCCAGCAAGAGCTTCGGCCTCGCCGCTCACAAGTTCGCCTGGTACTTCTCGACCAACGACGAGTACATGCGGCGTATCGCCGCGCAGCTCCGGTCGGACATCACCACGCTGGGCGTGGTGGCGAACCGGGGCGCGTACGAAGGCGGCGAAGATTGGCTCAGTCAGTGCGTCGAATACATCGACGGGACGCACAGCATGGTCGAGAAGTTCGTGGCGGCCAACATGCCGCTGGTGAAGTGCGTGAAGCCCCAGGGCACGTACTTGATGTGGCTGGACGTCACCGGTGTGGCCGAGAAGATCGGAGCGAAGGCTCAGGCGGATGCCGCCAACAAGGCCAAGGCCGCGAACGCGCCGATGGTCACGCCCGAGACGATCGTCGAGCGCTTCTTCGTGAAGAATGCCAAGGTGCACATGAACCAGGGCGCGTCTTACGGTGCTGGCGGCGCCAATCACATGCGCATGAACATCGCGACGTCGCGCAAGCTCGTTGAGCAGGCGCTGAATAACATGGCGAGCGCTCTGAAGAGCACCTCAACCTCGATGGTGTAGACGACGACAGACCGACGCGTGGCGACAAACTGTAGGTTTGTCGCCACGACTTTGGTTCATCGAGCCCCGTAAGGTTTTACGCGCGCAGTAAGCACTCCTCCCACGACCTTCGAAAAATCCGCCGTTCTTCCTCTTCTGGCGTGGCATACGGCTTGCCGCTATGACTCTGCTGGAGGACCTTTTAATGCGACAGATACCCTATGGCGCGGCCTTCGCGCTCGCCGGCGCGCTGGCCTTGTGGAGTTGCGGCGGCGGTGGCGGTAGCAACACCCCCACGGCGCCGACGGCGAGCAATCCACCGGCAGCGGCTCCGGCGCCAGCCCCGGCACCTGCTCCGCCTCCTGCGAGCGCGGTGCAAGTCACAATCGTGAGCTCGAGCGGCAACAAAGCGTTTTCGCCAAACCCCATCAGGGCCAATTCGGGGGACACGGTGATGTTCGTGAACCGCGACGCGTTGATCCACCACATCGTGATCGACGGCGGTCCGGATCTCTCGGAGATCGCGTCGGGAGCCACCAGTCGGGGCTTCACGGTATCGAATGCGAACCCGGTGAATTTCCACTGCACGCTGCACTCGTCGATGGTCGGCAGCATCAACGGCGCCGCGGCCCCCGAGCCGCCACCGTGCCTGGATCCATACGGGTACGGGTGCTAGACGGCATTCAGCGATCGGCATTCAACATTCAGAAAGGGTTGGAAGCCGAGAGCTGATAGCGATCAGCAAGGCGGGCATTCAGGGTTGCGCCCCCTGAATTGCCTTACTGCAAAGCGATTCCCACCAACAGATTGACGATCTGAGTACGCTTGGCGCCGGGCGCGGTATCGGTCGCGGCGCGCGAGCTGAGCTTGGTGAAGCGCACGTCGAAGCTGGCGCCGATGTGGCGCTTCATGAACCAGCGGGCGCCACCCCCGAAGTTCAAGGCCGGATTCCATGGATCGGGTGCGGAGACGGCCGGCAGCATGCCAACCGCTGACGCCGTGCTCTCGATTCGCGTCGGTCCGTACCCCGCGCTCAGGTAGCTCCAGCCGAACCGGTGGCCGAAGTTCATGGAGAGCTGCGGGACCAGGCTCGTCATCTTCGTGGTGACTGCCGGGAGTGTGGCCTCGCCCGTGACGACGGCGCCGCCGGGAGTCGTCGAGATCACGACTGTGGAGGGATCGCCCGAGCCCCGCGCGACCATGGCCGCGGCCCCGACGCCGAACGTCACGATGCCGAGGCGCATGGGATAGAAGTGCCCGCCCAAGGCGATGCCGAATCCGCGGTTGGGAATCGGTGTCTTCACAGGGACCTCAGGGACCCAACCCAGCGAAGACGGCAGCCCGCCCCATGACCCCTGGAAATCGGCGACGAGGCGCGGCAACGGCTCATCGACCGGTTGCGCGGCGGCGGGCGTGGCAGCAAGGGCGAGGACCGCTGCTGCGATCAAGCGCCGCATCAGTACGCGCTCGGCTTTGCGCCGGCCGTGCGTGGTGAGACCGCTGTGGTGGGATCCCCGCGCGACTCCCTCACGATGCGGACACCGGCGCTCGCGCCGATGCGCGTGGCCCCGGCCGCCACCATCGCCTTCATCTGCTCGAGATCTTTCACTCCGCCTGACGCCTTCACGCCCATCTCGTCGCCGACGATGCGGCGCATCAGGGCGACGTCGGCTGCCGTCGCCCCTCCGGGCCCGAAGCCGGTCGAGGTCTTCACGAAGTCCGCCCCGGCTGCTTTCGCCAGCGTACACGCCGTCACCTTTTCCTCGTCGGTGAGGAGCGCCGTTTCGATAATCACCTTACTGGTCGCGCTGCCCCCATGGCACGCCTGCACGACGCCGCGAATATCCTCCGACACCAGCCGCACGTCACCGGATTTGAGCGCGCCGACGTTGATGACCATGTCGATTTCTGAGGCGCCGTCGAAGATCGCCCGTCTCGCTTCGAACTGCTTCGCGTCGGGAGTCGTGGCCCCGAGCGGAAAGCTGACGACCGAGCACACGGCGACGCCGGTGCCGCGGAGCTGCTGTGCGGCCCTGGCCACCCAGGTCGGGTTGATGCACACGGTGGCGAACTTCCATTCGGCCGCTTCACCGCACAGCTTGTCGATATCGGCGGCCGTCGCATCCGGTTTCAGCAGGGTGTGGTCGATGTAGCCAGCGACATCGCGGGCGCCGCCGTCGGCGGCGTGCAGACCGAGGCGCGTTGCCCCTGCCGCCAGGACGCTGCTCACGCGGTCCGGGCAACAATCGAAGGTAAAGCCATGGCAGACGCAACGCGGCGGCGCCACGGCGCCCGCCCGCGCGAGCTCTTCGAGGATCAGCTCGATCACTCGCCGGTAATCGGTCACTGCGTCTTCTCCAAGGCGCTGATCTTGGCCAGCCGCCGGAGGTAGCGGGCCTCGCCCATCGGCGTCCCCAACCACGTATCGACGATCGCCTTGGCGTCTTCTACCGAGAGCAAAGTCGCGCCCAATGCCAGGACGTTGGCGCCGTTGTGCTCGCGTGAGTAGCGCGCCAGCGTCTTGTCACCGCACATCGCGGCCCGGGCGCCATCGATCTTGTTGGCCGCGATCGCCGATCCGATGCCGGCGCCGTCGATCACGATGCCGGCGTGCACCTCTCGACGTGCGACCAGCCGTGCCACCTGGGCGGCGATGTCAGGATAGTCCACCGGATCCGACCCCTCAGTGCCGACGTCCAGGACGTTCAGGCCGCGATGCCGCAGGTAGTCGCGCAGCGCCGCCTTCAACGTGACGCCCGAATGATCGCTGCCAATCGCGACGGACCGAATGTCCTTGACCGGCGCCAGCGACTCCAGATTCGCGTCGACGACATTGCGCAGCACGGTGACGCGCCGCTCTTGCAGCGTGTCGAGTGCGAGCGGCGTGATGTGCCCGCGTGGATTCAGCGTGACGGTCGAGCCGCGCTCGAGCGCGCGCGCGTCGGTTTCCGTGATGATGTCGAATGCCTTCATTCGGTTATCGATCCCAGGATGCCGGATGCCGGATCCCGGTTGCCGGATTCTCTATGCTACGCTCTTTCGCCATGTCGTCCATTCAGCCGTTGATTGGCCATGACGAACTCTCCGCGCGCGTACTCTCACTGGCCCATGAAATCCGCACCGATTTCCCGAACGGCCCGGTTCATTTCGTCTGCGTCCTGAAGGGCGCGTTCATCTTTCTGGCCGACCTGGTGCGGTCGATGGAAGGCCAGGTCAGCATCGACTTCATGGCCGTGTCGAGCTATGCCGGACGAACGACCTCGTCTGGCGAAGTGAAGCTGGTCAAAGACCTCGATTCCGGTCTCGAAGGGCGCGACGTGGTGATCGTCGAGGACATCGTCGATACGGGGCTCACGCTGCACTATCTGCAGGAGATCCTCCAGGCGCGCGGCCCCCGGACGCTCAAGACCGCCTGTCTTCTCAGCAAGCCGTCGCGACGCCAGATTGACGTCCACGTGGACTACATCGGCTTCACGATCGAGGACAAGTTCGTCGTCGGCTACGGGTTGGACTACGCGCAACAGTACCGCCATCTCCCCTTCATCGGCGTGCTCGACGCGAATCCGTAGGGCACGACTTTCCGCCTTCGCGCACCGCGTCGCCGGACTCGCCATCGCGTGGCGACGACGGTAGTCGGGCCTTCGCCAGTCGTGGGTTCGCGCCACGCCCTACTTGCCGACGGCTTTGCGCACCTGATCGGCGGCTGCCCGAGCGTCGGCCAGCACTCGAGCCTCGTCCATCGTGAGCACCTTGCCGCCGTTCATCAACACTCGACCGTTCACAATCGTCACGTCCACATCGTCGCCGTGGGTGGCGTAGACCAGGTGCGAGACCGGGTCGTACATCGGCGTCTGCCGCGCGCGATTCATGCCGACGACGATCACGTCGGCGAGCTTCCCCACTTCCAGCGATCCAAGTCGATCCAGCCGGCCGATCACGGCGGCGCCGCCCCGCGTGGCCAGTTCGAGCGCGGTCTGCGCGCCGACCACTCTCGGATCGCCGGTGGTCAGCTTGTGCAGGAACGCGGCCTGACGCATGGCCTCGAACATGTCGAGGTCGTTGTTGCTGGCCGCGCCGTCGGTGCCCAGCCCGAGGTTGACGCCGGCCTGGAGGTAGGCGGGCACTGGAGCGGTGCCGCTCGACAGCTTCATGTTGCTCTCGGGATTGTGCGAAACGCCGACGCCGTTCTCTTTCAGGACCGCGATTTCCTCGGGCGTGACCCAAACGCCATGGGCGGCGATGGTCGTCGGGGCCCAGAACTTCAGGCGATCGAGAAATGCGACCGGCCGTTCCTTACTCCGCTCCTGCACCATGCGGATCTCGTCCCTGGTCTCTGCCAGGTGTATGAGCAGCGGAACCTGGTGCTTCATCGCCAGGTCCCGCGACTGGCTCAGGATCGCGGCGTTCAACGTATAGGCGGAGTGCGGCGCCACCGCCGGCACGATCAGATCGTCGTTCTTGAATTCGTTGATGAACCTCTCGGTTCGCGCGAGCGCCTCGGCCGGTGTCTTGGCGTCAGGCACTGGGAACTCGATGATCGACTGGCCGAGCACGCCTCTGAGGCCTGCCGCTTTGGTGACCCGGCCGACCTCCTCCTCGAAGTAGTACATGTCGGTATAGGTCGTCGTGCCCGACCTGATCATTTCGAGCACGGCCAGCCGCGTACCGACCCGGACGAACTCCGGCGAGACGGTCTTGGCCTCGGCTGGGAAGATGTACTTCTGCAGCCAGTCCATCAACGCCAGATCGTCGCCAAGACCGCGGAACATCACCATGGCCGCGTGGGTGTGCGTGTTGATGAGTCCCGGCAGCACGACCTTGCCCGTCGCGTCAATGGTTTCGGCCGTCGTGAACTTCGCCGCGATCGCCTCCGGGCGATCGACGCCGACGATCTGCGTTCCGTTGATGGCGACTGACCCTGGATTCAACACGCGGCGCTCGCCGTCCATCGTGACGACAATGCCGTTGGCGATGATGAGCGAAGCGTTGGGCGCCGGCCTCGATGCGGGGGCCTGGGTGCCGCAGGCAGTGGACAGTAGAAGGCCGAGCGCGATGCACCTGTGGCGTGCAGAAAGCGTCATGCGCCCGGAATTGTACTTCGTGTCCTTCGTGACCTTCGTGTCCTTCGTGTTCTTCGTGATGTAAGCTTTCTCCCCAGTGCTTCACCTCGTTCACCATCCTCTGGTTCACGACTGTCTCGCCGGCTTGCGCAGCGCGCAGACCGATCCTGAGAGATTCCGCTCGCTGGCCAACCGCATCAGCGTGTTGCTGGGCGCCGAGGCGTTGCGTGACGTGCCGACCGAAGAGGGCGAAGTGCAGACGCCCCTTGGTCCGGCACCCTGCCGGCGGATTGCGGTCGATGTCGTCGTCGCGCCGGTCCTGCGAGCGGGCCTCGGCATGCTGCCGGGCTTGCTCGAGCTCGTGCCCGATGCACGCGTCGGTCATCTGGGCTTGCAGCGGGATGAGCGCACCGCCGTGGCGTCGCAGTACTACGCCAAGCTGCCGCCGCACATCGAAAGCAGCTACGTCCTGCTGATCGATCCGATGCTCGCCACCGGTGGCAGTGCCGTCGCCGCTCTCGACATGCTCACAAAGGCCGGTGCGCAGCACATCAGATTGGTGTGCATCGTCGCTGCGCCTGAGGGGGTCGCAGCGGTGGAACGCGCGTACCCTCAAGTGCCAATCTTTGCGCCCGTCGTGGACCGGGAGTTGAACGCGCACAAGTTCATCGTGCCCGGCCTCGGAGACTTCGGCGATCGGCTGTACGGCACCGTTTGAGTGTGATCTCCAGGCCCGGCATCACCGCCGGCGGTCTCGCCCTCGTCGCGTTCCTCGTCTACGCGCCCTATCTTGCCAGCGTGCCAGGGTCGATGCACCCTGACGAGCTGGCGCTGGCTCGACAGGCCTACTCGATTGCGCAAACCGGCCGCGATCTCGACGGCCGCCTGCTGCCGCTCTACATCCATCGCGAGGCCGAGCTGTGGTTTCCCCCGCTGCCGGTGTACGCCGCGGCAGCCGTGATCAAAATCCTGCCGTCCTCACCAGTTGCGGTTCGGTGGGCCAGCGTCGTCTCCGGTGTCGCCGGTGTTGTGCTGGTCTACTTTCTCGCGCGCCGGTTTTTCCCAAGCGATCGAGGCTCAATTCGTCCCGTTGCGATTCTGCTCTTTGCGCCCGTTTACTACATGCTGACCAGAGTCGCTCTGGATGCGATCCACGCGACGCCCTTCGTCATCGCCTCGATCATCTGTGTACTCTCGTTCCTCGACACCAAGCGGCAGCGCTCCCTCGCGGCAGCGGGGGTGCTGCTCGGCATCGGCTTCTATTCACAGACTGCGGCGCCGATCATGATGGTGAGCTACCTTGGCCTCTGCCTCGTCGCCCTCTGGGTTGCGAAGCAGAGAGCACTGGGGACGTGGGCGTGGCTGATTGGAAGTTTTGCGGCCGCGCTGATCCCGGCCGCCGTGTGGCTCCTTTTCCACCCCGAGGCGTACCCCGACACCCTGGGACGCTGGGCGATTCATGCCGCCCACCTGCGCAATCCTGTGGATGGGCTGCGCGCGCTCGTCAACTGGGGGTCGTTGACCAACCGCGCCAGCGTCTATTGGGAGCTGCTGAATCCCGCTTTTCTCTTCTTCCCCGCCGATGTCACCACGCTCACTCTGACGCACGGATCCGGGCCAGTCCCATTCACGATTCTGTTGCTCTTGCCCTTTGGCGCCCGCCAGATCTTGCGGCAGTCGACTCCGGCGACGAGCGTGCTGCTTCTGGTGGGCCTGCTGGTCGCGCCGTTTGCGGCAGCGACGTTTGGCGAGGATCACACTCTCGATCGCGCGCTGCCGATGGTGGCGTTCATGGCCATCGTCGCCGCGTTCGGGGTTGAGGCACTCGCGACGATGGACCGTCCCGTCTGGAGGGCGATTGGCATCCTCCTGTTCCTGCTGGTTCCGATCCAGTTCGTATTCTTCGAGGTGGACTACCTGACGCGCTATCGAGTCGAGACCATGGCGTGGCCGGGCCGTGGGTAGGCAGGGGCTCTTCGCAGGGAAGTTCAAAGTTGAAGAGTTGAAAGTTCAAAGTTGAAGTTGAAGGTTTCCAATTCAGTTCTCAGTTCACAGTTCAAGGAGCGCTTGCTACTGTCTAGCAAGAATTTCGAACGTTCGTTGCCCATCCGGCTCCTCGAACGACGCGACCGGCTTCCAGGCCGGTGACGACCGCGCCGCGCGACACGACGCCGGGCTCGTGGCGCAGACGAGCACGGCCCCGGCTGGCCCATCTGGGACGCTGGCTCCGTCAACGTAGCTCACCCGATCGATGAGGTCCGATCGCCCACCTTCGATGGCCGCAAAGCGCCAATAGGCGTCAGCGTAAGGAATCTCGCGGCTGACGTAGATCGCCTGCGGCGATCGCTTGATCACCTCGGTCAGCGCTCCAGGAAGATTGCCGCCGAACCAGAAGCTCGTGCGCGTCCGGTAGCTGCCAAGGTAGTCCGAGTAGAACGCGGCGAACTGGATGGGCACCGCGATGAGCAACGCCGCTGTGCCCCACCTGACGATGGCCGTTCGCGCGTCAAGCCATCGCTGGACGCCATACGTCGCGACGAGCACACCAAACGGAAGGACATAGAGAACGCGGTTGGCCTCGAGCTCACCGGACAGCACGCCGGCAAGCGGTGACGTCAGAAACCCGCCGACGATTGCGAGTGAGATCGGCGACCCCCGTCCGCGCGCCATCTCATAGAGGCCCACCGGCAACAGGATCGCGAACACGATCGGGAAAAAGCCTGTGGTGCGGGTCGAATTGATCGCGCTCGAGTCGCCGGCGATGAACAGGAAGCTTGGACTGAAGAAGCTCCAAAACAGGCCGATCCGCATCCGCAGCCCGTTGGCGCTGAGCATGCCGCCGAGACTGTTCCCAAGGGTGTCGCCGCTTCCGGGAATGCGGTATCCGTTGAGCAGCTCTGTAATGCGATCGGGGTACGCGATCTGCCAGGCCAGCGCCGGAAGCAGCGCCACCGCGAATGCGATCACCGCAGGCACCGCTTGCCGCCACTCACGCCACCCATGCCGTTGAGAAATGATTCCGATCGTCAACGCGAGGTAGATCGGCGCCATGACCACACTGCCGAGGTAGCTGTAGATCGACATTCCGAGCACCGCGCCTACTCCGATCAGCGCGGGACGGCTGCCGGTTTCGAGATACCGGTCGAGGCACCACAGCCACGCGAGGATGAACGGCAGCGGGTACAGGATGCTGAGCGCCATCCGGCTGTGAATGAAATGCCCGGGCGTCAGCGCCAGCAGCGCGGCGGCCACGAGGCCCAGTCGATCGCTCTTGAAGAGTCGGCGTGCGACGAAGAACATCAGCACGCAGTCGAGGACACCGACCAGCGCCGTGGGCAGGCGAACGGCGAATTGAGAGAGCGGCAACGCCTTCAGCGCGAGCGCCGTGACATAGATCATCACGGGGTCGCGTCCCGCCTTGAACTCGGGCTCGGCGAAGTACAACGGCAGGAGCCGCCCATTCAGGTCGCGCCCGCTGGCGGCAATCGACTGCGCCTGCAGCGAGAACTTCACTTCATCGTGGATGAGATAGATCGGGACGTAGGAGAGCCGCGTCGCGTAGAACGCGGCGACCACCACGGCGAGCGCCACGGCCGCGCCCGCCAGTCGCCATCCTCGAAGCATGTCTGGAGGGATTGTAGTAGGTCGCGTAGGGCAGGTGGGGCTGGTCGGCCGGGCGGCGTCTCTCTCGTGTGCCGATTGTCAGCGTGATGAGCCAACTGCTAATATCGTGAGTCGGTCGCGCGCTTGGCTCAGCGGTAGAGCACCGCCTTCACACGGCGGGGGTCGGTGGTTCGAATCCACCAGCGCGCACCACCTACATCCCTAACATTGAGGAAACTTATCTTCTGACGGTTCCGATGTGATTCGGATCTCGAATCCCCGTATGCCTACCGGATGCTGATTTTGCCTGTCCGCTTGCAAAAACAACGGAGTCGTCGACGCTGCCAACTCAAACCGCTGACGCCAGAAGTCGAGATCCGCGTTTTATAAGTCCATTTTGATCGCCACGACCTGCAAAGCACGACCTGCAAAGCGCGGTGGACCGCCTCACGGCCGTCTGCTATAAGACCCGAAATGTCCTCGATCTTCGTCAGCTATCGCCACGCCGAGCCGGATGCGGCTTTGGCCGCGCAGGTGGCTGACGCTCTCACCGCCGAGGGACATCGCGTCTTTATCGACACCAGGATTCCCCCCGGCCGAGAGTGGGGCGACATCATCCAGGCGGAGTTGGCGGAAGCCGACTGGCTGATCGCAGTCATTTCTGAGGCAGCCGCGGCGAGTCCGATGGTCGTGACGGAGATCGCCGAGGCGCATCGCCTCAATGTAAAACGGGGTCGCCCTGGCATCGTGCCGCTGCGGGTGGGGGAACACTTCCCGTTGCGCTACCCCCTGAGCGCGTACGTCTCACGATTTCAGCAAGTGACGTGGACGGGGCCATCGCAAACTGAAGCCCTCATCGAGTTGATCAGGGAAGCCTTGGCGATGCCGGAGACTCGGCGAAGCATCGCCTCCCAGCGTCGCGAGTTGATTCAGCGCGTGCGCGGTGACTGGATTTCCGGGGTATCGAGAGGTCTTTGCATCATGTCGCTCGCGTCGAGCTCGACCTGCAACTTGACGAGGGCGCCGTCAAACGCGGCCTCGATGTGATCGTGCAACGCCCCTTGGAGATGGCGCAGCCGCTGTCCGCAGGGACGCCACTCTTGCAGGTATTCGACGATCACCGAGGTCAGCTACTGATCCTGGGCGCGCCTGGCAGCGGCAAGACCACGTTACTCCTTGAACTCGCCCGCGATCTGCTCGAACGGGCTGAGCACGATGAGGAGCACGCCGTTCCCGTCGTCTTCAACCTGTCCTCGTGGGCTCTCGAGCGACCCACCCTGGACCAGTGGATGATCGACGAACTCCATCTTCGTAGCGACGCACCACGCAGGCTCGCCCGTGAATGGGTGGAGCGTGAACAGATTCTTCCATTGCTCGACGGACTCGACGAGGTGCCCGCGGAGCACCGCACTCAATGCGTCTCAGCGATCAACACCTTTCGCGAAAGATCACGGGTGGGCACCGATCGTCGTGTGTAGCCGCAAGGCCGAGTACGAGTCACTCTCGGAAGTCTTGGCAATGCCATGCGCTGTAGTCGTGCAGCCGCTCCAGCGGCACCAGATCGAGGAGTACCTGGCTCGGGCAGGCCAAAAATTGACAGGTGTCCGCGCGGCCTTGCATGCACACCCACATCTCTGGGATCTGCTCGAATCCCCCCTCATGCTGAGCGTGTTTGCGCTCGCGTATCGAGACAGAGGCGACGTGCCCGACGGACTCGGCGAAGAGCAGCTGGTCAGTCAGTATGTAAACGCGATGTTCCGGCGACGCGCGAAAGAGCATCGCTATACAGAAGGCGACATGCGCGCTTGGCTCCACTGGCTCGCAGCCAAACAGGTTGCGCGCGCGCAGACGGTGTTCTTTCTCGAGGATCTCGTGCCCGAAAGGTTCCTCTCCACTCGAGCGGTGAGGGCTGTCAATGCGACAATGATCGCGATCACGACGGCCCTGGCAACATTCTGGCTGTCTTATGTGCTCTGGGCATGGGAAGTCAGCACGTCAAGCGATCTTCTTCGGGCGGGTCCAGACGATATACGGCTTCTCATGTGGTTCGGTGCGCCGGTCGGACTTGTCCTTGGCGTGCTGCAGGGGCCGCGTTCAGGCCCGATCGATGCATTGCAGGTGCAGCTTCCTGGATGGAAAGTCTTTCTCGGTCAGACAATGCGTGGCGCTGCGCTTGGCAGTGCCCTCGGCGGCATCCTCGGTTTCGCGGGATGTCTGGCGATAGTCATGGACAGGACTGCGGTGTTTGCCGCGATACCTTTCGCATTCGTGGGTTGCATCGCGCTCGGCATCCTGTATGCCATGCGAACTCTGCTTGCTCCCCGAATGCTCGGCCAACGTGGACAGCCCGGATTGCTGATCAGACGGTCCGCTCTGAGCGCCGGCATCATCATCGCCGTCTCGCTCGTTCCCCTGGTGGCGTTCGCCGCATTCGAACAGGCGCTGGACGAAGCAGGAGTCCTGGTTGGGCTTGTGTACTGGGTTAGCTGGGTGGGGTTGTTTTTCGGCCTTGAGCGGGGCGGCTATTTCCTCTTTCGTCACTATATGGTCCGCGTCTGGGTGTGGGCGGCCAGACTTGGGCCGTGGCAGTACGCCAAATTTCTAGACGTCGCAGCCGAACGGCTTCTGCTGCGAAAGGTGGGTGGCGGCTACATCTTCGTTCACCGAAGTCTGATGGAACACCTCGCGCGTTCTTCTGGTCCACTTGCTCCCGCAGTCAGCGCCGCAACGGGGTGAGCGCGCCGCGCCTGCGTCCCCCCACCGCGCCCCTGTGAAGTTCGCAAAATCAGGCGACGGATGCACTTTGCTAGATCAGACCGCGCACGCGAAGCCATGCGCTCGCGAAGAGGTTGGTCGCCTGCCCTACTACCCTTTCTTGAGCGCAGCGATCAGCGCTTCAGTCGCGGCGGCATAGGCGGCGTCGGCTTCGGCGTACACCTTCATGTAGTCCGCCTCCGATATCTTGTCTTCCTTCCACGTGCCATCGAACCGGATGCTCTTCTTGTCGAGATCATGGGTATCGGCCGCGCCGCCCTTGGTGGCCGGTTTGGATTTCAAGCCGTCGGCGCCCAGGTCCATCACGAAATGTCGCGAAGCGGGAATCGAGGCGCTGTTCAGGTCGGCGTAGACGTCTTTGTATTCCTTCTTCGCGAGCCGTTCGTTCATACGCTCAGGGGCGACCGTCTTGGCCCACACCACCATCAGCTGGCCTGGAAACATCATCGCGCTGGCGTACTCGTCGGTGCTGTTCGGCAGGCGGGTGGCAATGGCGTCGAGCTTCATGCTGCCCAGTAGCTGCGCGAGCTCGCGGGCACCGGCCGCGGACTTGGGTTCCTGAGCCAAGGCAGACGTCGACGTCGCCAGGACGACGAGAAACACGCTAGACAGTTGAGCAGCGGAGCGGAAGGTGAATCGCATGGCCCACATCAAACACCGAGCGGGCTGCGGCGTCAATCAACCGATGAAGAGCGACTCCTCGTCCTCGACCGGGCTCTGGCGCGATGCCTGACGCCGTCTGGACGCCTCGCGAATGCCTCTCAGGGCATCGGTCATCGCCTTGATGCCGCTGAGAATCGCCAGCCCCTGGCGGGCCGGACCTGCCACGAAGTCCTGCGCCATGCTCAGCGTCTGGTCCACGCGGCTGGCCATCTCGCCAAACACCTGATCCAGCCGCTCGACCTGCTTGGCGGCGAGCGCCGCCGTCCGGGCCGCCTCGCTCGACAGGCCCGTCAGGTTGGCGATGAGCGGCTTGAGGCCCTGCTCGACCTCTCTGGTGAGCTGCTGGACGCGCCTGGCGAGCAGGACCCCGGCGACGATGGCTCCCACTTGAATGAGAGCCATGATCAAGACCGCAATCGCGATGATCCCGAGGTAGAGCTCGCCAGTCTGGCTCACGCCTGTTCCCCGCGCTCCTTGGCTTGATGGAATGCCTCGCGGCCTCGATCGATCGCCGAGGTGAGATTGTCCCGCTGTCGCTCGTGGTACTCGCGGCCTTGCTCCATGGCTTCGCGGGCGCGGTCCCGGCTCTCGCGGGCCTTCTGGCCGATGCGCTCGCGCGTCTCTTCACCCGTCGCGGGCGCAAAGAGAAGCGCCACGGCGGCGCCCGTGAGCGCGCCGACGACGAACGCCAACATCACGCTGCCGGCACCGATGCTGTCTCTCGACATGACCGACTCCTAAAAGATGCTGACCCTGACGTTGAGATACTTCTTGGGGTCCTTCTTGATCGCTTCGATCAGCCCCCTCAGCTCGGAGGCTGCTTGGTTCATGTTCTCATATAACTCTTTGTCTCGCAGCAACTGGCCGGCCGTGCCCTGGCCTTCGTTGAGCTGCCGGATCAACGTGTCGATCCGGCCGGTCATCGAGTCCAGTCGAGTATAGAGGGCGTCGTCGTTCAGGAGTTTCCCAGCAGTCCCCTCGCCGCGATTCAGTTTGGCCGACAGCTGCTCGAAGTTTTGTCCGGTTGCGCTGAACGACTTCGCCAGCGCCGGGTCGTTCAGGAGCAGCCCAAGGCTGCCCTCCCCGTTGCGAATGCGCGCGGTGATGTCGTTGAGATTCGCCACCGAACGGTGCAGCTCCTCATAGACCGCGTCGTCCTTCGACAGCCTGCCGAGGGTGCCACGGCCTTCTGCGACCGACGTCGCGACGCTCTCGGCCGAGCGCACGAAGGCCTCGAGCTCGCGGTAGAGGGCGTCGTCAGTGAAGAGCTTGCCGGCCGTTCCCTTGCCGGCGCGCACGTCCTGGAGCAGCCCTCGCGCCTCGGTCATCCCGGCCGTCGCCTGATCGGTGAGCTGCGCAATTGTGGTCGGGACCGGACCCGCCGTGACGTAACCCCAGCGCGGAATCGGCGTCCCGTGCGGCGCCGCGGTGATGTCCAGCGCGCCCTCGCCGAGGAGTGAAATCGAGCCGAGCGTCGCCCGCGACTCCGTCGTGACCAGCGGCTGGACGTCTTTCGAAACCTCGAACCAGATCTCCACCGCGGTGGGAGTGAGCTTCACGTCCGTGACGCTGCCCACTTGCACGCCGGCAACGCGCACTGGTGAACCGCCCTGAAGGGTGGCGACATCGGCGAAGACCGCCTTCAGCGGATAGACCTGCCAAAAGAACCCCGCGCTGCCGCCGACGGCGAAGATGAGCAGCGCCGCCATGGTCAGTGCGAACACGGCGAGGATGCCGATTTTGAGCTCTGCAAAGGCCAGCGATCGTGTGCGAGGCATGGGCCGAATCCTTACGAAAGAAACGTCCTGATGTACGGGTCCTTCGAGCTTCGCAGTTCGTCCGCGGAGCCTTCGAAGGCCACACGTCCTTCGTGAATCATCACGAAGTCGGCTTCGTTGATCTTGTCGGCATTGGCCGGACTGATCCGGGCTTCACCGCCCGAATGGTTCTCGGCGCCATGCGTGGCGACATAGAAGGCGTCCCGCAACTGGTGCGTGACCAGAATCGAGGTGACGTCTTCGAGGTCGCGCAGCTTGATGATCTCGGCGTCCACGGTCAGCGCCGTCATCGGATCGAGTCCCGTCGTCGGCTCGTCGTAGAGCAGCAGGCTCGGCTTGGCCGCCATCGCGCGCGCGATCGCCACGCGGCGGCGCTGCCCGCCGGACAGCTCCGATGGCATCCGATCGATGTGTTCGCCCAGATTCACGAACCCCAGCACTTCTTCGACGCGGGCGCGCACCTCTTCCAGAGGAAGGCGGGTCTCCTCATACAGCTTGTACCCGACATTCTCCCCTACCGTGAGCGAATCGAAGAGCGCGCCTTCCTGGAACACCATACCCATGTGATGGCGAACGCCCATGAGCTCGTCTTCGCTCATCTGATCGACGTGATGTCCAAGCACCCAGATCGTGCCGGAATCCGGTTTCAGCAGCCCGAGCATCAGCTTGAGAATCGTCGACTTGCCGGCGCCGCTGGCGCCCAGAAAGATTTTCGTGTGTCCCGACCGCACTGAAAACGTCACTTCTCGCAGGATGACCTTCTCGTCGAACGCGAGCGAGACGTTGCTGAAGAGCACGACCGGACCATGCCGCTCGGCGAGTTCGATGGGTATGCCCGCTTCGGCCAGGGATGTGCGACGCATCAGAAGAGGACCGACATCAGGAATCGGGTCACGAAGAAGTCCACGACCAGTACTGTCACTGACGAGGCGACCACAGCGTTGGTCGTGGCGCGTCCCACGCCCTGCGTGCCGCCGGTCGTCCGGAGACCAACGTGGCACCCGATGGTCACAATCACGAAGCCGAGGAAAAACGGCTTGATGACACCCATCCAAACGTCGTCGAGAAACAAGCCGTCGGTCACCGAATTCCAGTAGACGCTCGACGCAACCCGTAGCTGCGTCAGCGCGATGATCCAGCCGCCCAGCATTCCCACTGTATTCGCAACCACCGTGAGAATCGGGCACATCACGAAGCCGGCCAGGACCCGCGGCACTACGAGCTTCCGCACGGGATCGGTGCCAAGCGCGCGCAGCGCGCTGATCTGTTCGGTGACCACCATCGACCCGAGCTCAGCGGCGATGCCCGAGCCGACGCGCCCGGCCAGCATCAAGGCGGTCAGCACCGGTCCCAATTCCTTGATCATCGACGCGCTGATGAGCCGTCCCACAAAGGGTCGCGCCCCGAACTGATCCAGGGTCACGCCCGACTGAAGGGCCAGCACGGCGCCGGTGAAAAACCCGGTGAGCAGGACGACGGTCAGCGATCCGAGTCCGATGGCCTCGAGCTGCTCGATGACATCTCGAAGGTAGAACGGACGCGAGAAGGCGGCGCGGACTGTGGCCGCGCAGAGCCGCACGTACTCCTGAAGTTCGAGCAGCGCGCGCTTGACCCACTCGATCAGCCAGGCAGCGATCACTCGTCCCGACGCTTTCCTGTCTCACCCAGCCCCAGCTCCCGCGTGCGCAGCGCGCGCAGCTGATCCCGCAGCGTGGCCGCGCGCTCGAAGTCGAGGTTGGCGGCGGCGGCTTTCATCTCGGCGTCGAGCCGGGCAATGTGGCCGTCCAGTTCGGCCTGCGTGCGAAACGCAAAGCGCTCCTTCGTGTCCGGCACGCCAAGGTAGTCGCGGTCGTAGACGCTGGAGAGGCCCTCGTCGATCGCCTTGATGATGCTCGTGGGGGTGATGCCGTGTTCGGTGTTGTACGCCTGTTGCCGCGTGCGGCGCCGCTCCGTCTCGTTGATGGCCGTGCGCATCGAGACGGTGATCGTTTCGGCGTACATGATGACGCGTCCGTTCACATTGCGTGCCGCACGGCCCGACGTCTGAATCAGCGCGCCTCCCGATCGCAGGAACCCTTCCTTGTCGGCATCGAGAATCGCGACGAGCGACACCTCCGGCAGATCCAACCCCTCGCGCAGCAGGTTGATTCCCACCAGCACGTCGAACTGCCCCCGCCGGAGGTCGCGCAGAATCTCGACGCGCTCGAGCGTGTCGATGTCGGAATGGAGGTAGCGCACCTTCACTCCAAGCTCCTGGTAGTACTGCGTCAGATCTTCGGCCATGCGCTTGGTGAGAGTCGTCACCAGCACGCGCTCATGACGTTCAGCGCGGTCGCGAATCTCCTTCAGCAGATCATCCACCTGGCCTTTCACCGGCCGAATTTCGATCGGCGGGTCCATCAGACCAGTCGGACGAATCACCTGCTCGACGATCACGCCGGCCGACTTGTGCAGCTCGTAGGGACCCGGCGTCGCCGAGACGTACACGAGCTGACCCACGCGTTCCTCCCACTCTTCAAAGTTCAGCGGCCGGTTGTCCAGCGCCGACGGCAGGCGGAACCCGTACTCGACCAGCACCTCTTTCCGCGAGCGATCGCCGTGGTACATGCCGCGAATCTGCGGGACCGTCTGATGGCTTTCGTCCACCACCACGAGCGCATCCGAGGGGAGGTAGTCCAGCAGCGTCGGAGGTGGTTGCCCGGGTGCTCGGCCGGTGAGATGCCGCGAGTAGTTTTCGATGCCGTGGCAATAGCCGATCTCGCGAATCATCTCGAGGTCGAACATCGTCCGCTGATGCAGCCGCTGCGCCTCGAGCACTTTCCCCTCGCGTTCGAGGTCGGCGCGCCGCTCGACCAGCTCGGCCTTGATGGTTTCGACCGCTTGTTTGAGCCGATCGCGGCCGGTCACGAAGTGGGACTTCGGGTACACGGCGGTCCGGTCGTGCCGGCGAATCGCCTTGCCGGTGAGCGGGTCGAACGAGGTGAGCTCATCCACCTCGTCGCCGAACAGGCCGATGCGAAGCGCCGATTCCTCGTACGACGGGTAGACCTCGATAATGTCGCCGCGAACGCGAAAGGTGCCGCGACCGAACTCATGGTCGTTCCGCTCGTACTGAATCTCGACCAGCTTGCGCAGCAGGTGATCCCGATCGATCCGCTGGCCGCGCTCGA
This sequence comes from uncultured Acidobacteriota bacterium, assembly GCA_963773045.1. Taxonomy (GTDB): domain Bacteria; phylum Acidobacteriota; class Vicinamibacteria; order Vicinamibacterales; family UBA2999; genus 12-FULL-67-14b. Next base: position 231,614 of record CAVYZT010000010.1, read on the forward strand.
GCGGCAGCACCAGCCCGTAGTAAGCGTCCGGCGAGCCGAGACCATAGATGCACGATACGCTGGCGACGATGATGACGTCGCGCCGCTCGAAGAGCGAGCGCGTGGCAGAGAGCCGCATCCGATCGATCTCGTCGTTGATCGTCGATTCCTTCTCGATGTAGGTGTCGCTGGCCGGCACGTACGCTTCCGGCTGGTAGTAGTCGTAGTAGCTGACGAAGTATTCGACGGCATTCTCCGGAAAGAACCGCCGGAACTCCTGAAAGAGCTGCGCCGCCAGCGTCTTGTTGTGGGCCATCACCAGCGTCGGCCGGTTCACGCGCGCGATGACTTGCGCCATCGTGTAGGTCTTGCCCGAGCCGGTGACGCCAAGCAACACCTGATGCTTGTCGCCACGGTCCAGTCCATCGGTGAGCTCAGGAACCGCCCGGACCTGATCCCCGCGAAGCTCGAAATCGGACGACAGAGTGAAACGATCGAAGACGGATGGCATGGAATGCAGGCTCTGCAAATGACAATCGTACCAGCCCGCCGCCGCTCGCGCAAAAAGACTTGCGAGCTAAGGCGAGGTCCGCCGTAGCGACCTTCGGTCGCGTAGGCGGAAACCTGTTCCTAGTTCGGCCTGTACGGCCCGAAATAGCCCTTCCTCGTCCGCAACTTCACGTCCGGATTCTTGAGCTTGATTTCGACCTTGCGCCAGGCGCCGTCGGTGGTGGTGTTGGTGGACAGGTAGCCGAGGTGATACTGCGCGTGGATCTCGCCGAGCACCTTCTCGTAGGTGCTCTCCACATCCTTCATCTGCGACGGGAAGAACGCCTGGCCGCCCGTCGTCTCGGCCAGCTGCTGCAGCTTCATCCGCAAGTCCGTGCGCGCCGAGCCGGCGTTCTCCACCAGACCAATCGCATAGACGGTGACCTGCGACGCCTTGAGCAGAGTGACGGTTTCGTGGAGCGACAGCGCCGAGCGCGTATCGCCTCCGTCGGTGTACATCACCATGATTTTCCGGCCGGGTTGCTGGTCGGCGCCGTCGAGATAGGTCCCGATGGCGTCGTACAGCGCCGTGTAGCCGTCGGGCTTCCTCATGCGAATGCGTTCGATGAGCCGGGGAAAGTCCCGCTGCGGGTAGCGCGTGATGCGCACGAGCGTGTCGAAGTCGACCAGCGTGATATCCACGGCTTCGGGCAGCAGGTTCAGGAACTTGATCGCGGCGCTGCGCGCGAGCTTGATGTCCTGCTCCATGCTGCCGCTGGTATCGATCAGCAGTCCCAGATGGAGTTCCGGCGCCGAATCCCCGTCTCCCTTCGCGAAGTACTCGACCTTTTGTTTCTTCCCGTCTTCGAACACCTCGAAATCGTCCTTGGTGAGATTGCCGACCAGCTCTCCTTTCTTGTCGCTGACTGTCACGGCGAAGTTCGTGAGGTCGATCCCACCGCGGAATGTGACAGGCTGTGCAACCAGACGCGCCCCTGCGGCAAGGGCGAGCAGGACAACCAGCGCGCGCAGGCCTTGGGTCACGAGGCGATCCTACCAAAGCCGTTTCGAGTCCGGCGCTATAATCAAGGATCGTGCGTTGTCTTGCGGTCTGTCACAGTGAGCTGCTCATCCGGCTCCTGGAGGCGGTCCTCACTCCGAACTCCGAGCTCGACGTGATGGTTGAGAGCCGCGCATTGGCCCGGAAGTTCGAGCACTCCAGCCTCTCGGTCACCGTCGACGATCCGGGACGCGTCGACAGCTACGTCAAGATCGACCTCTCCCCGACTGTCCCAATCCTCATCGAAGACAACGGACGCCGCGGCATGCGCAAGGTGCTCGAGGCCGTGCGCGGCGCGGGCGGCACGTTGATCTACGTGCTGGGTACGAGCGCGGCAGAGATTCGACGCACCGAAGAACTCCGGGTGGATTTTCCGGAAGTCACCAGCCTGACGCTCGCCGAGCTGACCGGACCGCCGCTGCTGGCCGAGCTGGGCCGCTCGGTCACCCGGCAGCGCGTGCAGCAGTACCAGCGTTACCTGGACGATGCGGGCCGCATTCTGATTCTGACGCACCACGATCCCGATCCCGACGCGATGGCCAGCGGCGTGGCGCTCCGCAACCTGCTGCACCGCACGCGTCAGACCGCGATCGTCGGTTGTCTTCAGGGTGTGACCCGGCCTGAGAACCTGCGGATGGTCAAGGCCCTCGATCTGCACATCGAGGTGCTGACGCCGGAAGAGGTCCGGCACTTCGACCGCGTTTGCCTGGTCGACGTGCAGCCGCATTATTTCGCCGGCCTCCTGCCCCACGTGGACCTGGTGATCGACCACCATCCACCGCAGACCGGCTACAGCGCGGTATTCAGCGACATCCGCGCCGACTACGGCTCGACGTCAACGATCCTGTGCGAGCACCTGCGGGCCGTGGACATCGACATCTCCGAGCGCACGGCCACGGCCATGCTGTACGCGATCAAGTCGGACACGCTGTTCTTCAACCGGCAGGCCAATCGCGCCGATCTGGACGCTTTCTCCTACCTCTACCCGCTGGCCGATGCCGCGATGATCCGGAAGATGGAGGGCGCGGAAATCACCGCCGAGCGCCTGGACTACGTCATCAAAGGCTGGCAGCAGGGCCGCATGATGGAGCACGTGTTCTGCGCGTTCCTCGGCGAGCCGCCGCGCGAAGACTTCATCCCCTACGTCGCCGATTTCTACCTGCAGCTCGAAAACGTGCAATGGACGGTGATCAGCGGCGTCGTCAACGACACTTTCGTGGTCTCCGTGCGCAATCTCGGCTACTCACGCAACGCCGGCGACTTCGTCAAGCGCTGGTTCAGCGGCATCGGCCGCGCCGGCGGTCACCGCACGATGGCCAAGGCGGTGGTACCGCTCGAAGCGTTCCAGCAGAAATTCGGGACCTACGAAGGCAGCCGCATCAATCAGCGGATGCTGGAGCTCGTTCTCGAGTTCCTGCACGAGACGCGCGACAAGTAGAACCTCTCGCGATTCGCTGAGCCCGAGCGGCCTCGCTCGCTTATATTCACCGGATGCGATCGTTCATCCTGCTGGTCGCACTCCTATCCGTCGGGGCGGCTGGCCAACCCCAGCCGGCGCCGTCGACGATGCTGATTCAACACGCCCATGTGATCGACGGCACGGGCACGCCTGGGCGGCGGGCCGACGTGCGCATCTCGGGCGACCGCGTCGTCGCGATCGGCGATCTCACACCCGCAGCTGGTGAACACACCGTGGACGCTGCGGGCTTGTCGTTGGCGCCGGGTTTCATCGATTCGCACAGCCATCACGATCGCGGGCTCGACGCCGCGCCTGACGCCCTCGCGATGGTGAGCCAGGGCGTCACCACGATTGTCGTCGGTCAGGATGGCGGCGGCGCCGACCTCGCCGCCATGTTTTCGCGTCTCGAGAGCCAACCAGTCGCGGTGAACGTGGCGTCCTACGCCGGCCACGGCACGATCAGGCGGCGCGTGATGGGGCAGGATTTCGCGAGGCACGCGACCGCTGCCGAGGTCGAGCGCATGCGGGCGCTGGTCAAGACCGAGATGGAGGCCGGCGCGCTCGGGCTGTCGACCGGCCTCGAGTACGACCCCGGCATCTACTCCGCTCCAGACGAAGTCCTGGCCCTGGCGAAGGTGGCCGGCGACGCGGGTGGCCGTTATATCAGCCACCTGCGCAGCGAGGATCGCTGGTTCTGGGAGGCGCTCGAGGAGCTCATCACCATCGGCCGCGTCAATCAGATGCCGGTGCAGGTGTCGCACCTCAAGCTCGGCATGCACGACTTGTGGGGCCAGGCCGCCAAACTCGTCGGCGTCCTCGATCAAGCGCGCGCGTCTGGCGTGCAACTGACGGCCGACATCTATCCGTACACGTACTGGCAGTCGAACCTCGGCGTCCTCTACCCGAAGCGCAATTTCTCGGACGAGACCGAAACCAACTTCGTGCTCGAGCACGTCGCGCTCGCCGGCGACATCATCTTCAACAGCTTTCGCGCGCATCCCGAGTACGTCGGCAAGACGCTGGCGCAGGTCGCCGAGGCCCGTCAGGCGAGCCCGGCACGCGCGCTGATGGCGCTGCTCGCCGAGCCAGGAGGCGAAGGCACCGGCATCGTCGCCAAAGGCATGGCCGACGCCGACGTCGAGCGCCTGTTCCAATGGCCGTTAGCCAACGTCTGCAGCGACGGAACCTCCACTGGCCTTCATCCGCGGGGCTTCGGCAGTTTCGCAAAGGTGCTCGGTCCGTACGTGCGTGATCGAAAACTTTTCACGCTGGAAGAGGCGGTGCGGAAGATGTCGAGCCTTGCGGCGGCGAATGTCGGCGTGCGAAACCGCGGCCGAGTGGAACCGGGCTACTTCGCCGACCTCGTCCTGTTCGACCCTGCGGCCGTTGCCGACCGCGCCGACTTTGGCCAGGCGCAAGCGCAGGCCGTCGGCATTCGGAGCGTGTGGGTGAACGGTCAGCTCGTCTTCCAGGACGGCAAGACGACGAGCGCGCGCCCCGGCCGGCCGCTCCGCCGCGAGCCATAGAGTTCCATGGTTTCAACTTTCCAGGTCGCAAGTTCCAGGGCCTTGGAACTCTGGAACCCTTCTCAGGCGAGCGCCTGATCCAGATCGTCGATCAAATCAGCGGCGTCTTCGAGCCCGATCGAGATCCGAATCATCCCCTTCGAGACGCCCGCCTCTTCCAGCTCGCGGTCCGAGAGGCCATATTGCGACGTGAGGATCGGCAAGCTGCAGATGCTCTCGACACCGCCGAGGCTGGCCGCGCGCTTGATCACCTTCAGGCGATCGAACGTCCGGAACGCCGCGTCCTTGCCGCCTTTAAGATCGATGGTCACCACGCCACCAAATCCGCGCATCTGCCGCTTGGCAATCTCGTGATCGGGATGCGACGGCAAGCCCGGGTAATAAACGCGTGCCACCTTCGGCTGTCCTTCGAGAAACTGTGCGACGGTCAACGCGTTCAAACAATGCTGCGCGACTCGCAAGGGCATTGTTTTCATCCCGCGGCCCAGTGCGTATGCCGGGAGGGGATCCATCACGCCGCCTAGCAGCCGGCGCGTCTTCCCGATCGGCTCCATGAGGCTTCGAGATCCTGAGAGGACGCCGCCGGTCACGTCGCTATGGCCGTTGAGGTATTTCGTGACGCTCTGCATCGAGATATCCACGCCCATCGACAGCACCGGCTGATTGATCGAACTGGCGAAGGTGTTGTCCACGACCGACAGCACCCCGGCCTCGCGGCAGACGGCGGTAATCGTTCGAATGTCCACGCACCGCAGCGTCGGGTTGATCGGCGATTCGAACCAGACGATGCGGGTCTGAGGACCGATGAGGGCGGACGGGTTGGCCAGTTCCTCGAGCGAGACGAAGCGGGCGCGGATGCCGAACTTCGGGAGCAGGTCCTTGAGGATGTGAAACGTGCCGCCGTAGATGGCGGCGCTGCAGACCACTTCGTCGCCGGCCTTGAGCAGGCTCACGAGCGCCGTCGAGATCGCGGCCATTCCGGAGCTGAAGACCAACGACACCTCTGCATCGTCCACCGCCGCCAGCTTTTGCTCGACCGCAACCACAGTCGGGTTCTCGTAGCGAGAGTACAGGATAGCCGTCGAGCGCGCCTTGCTGATAGCGCTCGACATCGGCGACCGAGTCGAAAATGAAGGTCGTCGTCTCGTAAATCGGCGTGGTCAGCGCCGGCGTGGCCCCGGGGCCGATTCGTTCGCCGGCATGAATCAACTCGGTCGCTCGCTTCATAAGTCCCTTGCTCCAGCATGCGTCATGCGTTCACCCGACGCACCGAGAACCGGCTCGATGAACTGCCGATACGCGTCTTCGTATCCCCGCTCCATCAGCTCGTCAAGTGTCTGGACGCGATCGGACTGCACGTCATAGGCGCCGTCGAGATCGAACGCGTGAACCGCGTTATGGGTCGGCTGGATCACATACAGACCGTGAAAGCGGTGCTGCAAGTGCCGGATGCCGTCAGCCAACGTGGCGGCTTCGGCCGAGCCGATCTGCTCCCCGACTCGGCCAAAGCCATCGTGTCGAGGCGGTCGCAGCCCATGTGGGCCGGGCGGCTCGGGTGACGCCGACAGGATGATCGCCTGTTCGGCTCCGGCGGCTGCCGCTTCTTCCAGCAGCCGGCCGAGGCAGGCGGGGCGGTCGATGAGCCGATGGGTTTCCCCCCGCCAATACGAGTCGGGAGCAAAGCGCACGAGACGCGGATCGGTGAGCCCGGGCAGCCCGAGCGCCGCCGCCAATGCGTCGACGAGAAACGGTTGAGTCCCCGCCAGCAAGTCGTAGCCCTCGGCCCGGCGCGGCGCCACGCTGCCCGGCGGCGGAAACAGCGCGCGCCGATACGGATCGCGCACGAGGCCGAACACGAGATCGCGCCGGGCGTCCAGATCGTGCACGACGATCAGGAGCTCCTTGAACCCGGGCTGGCCAAGGTTGTCGTTGAGCAGTTCGGCGTAGCGGCGGCTGAGATCGTGCGGCTCGGGCGTCTTGAGCGATGCGCCGCCTCGCAGGAGATGCCAGAGCCGGTCGATGGCATGCGCCACCGCGAACTGCGCGTCAACCGGCGAGCCCAGCAGCGTCCACGCCCAGTGACTGCTCGTCGCGCGGTGCAGGGGCGCTCGCTTCCATGCCATCCACGCCCCGATCGCGAGCACCGCGACCGCGCCGCCCGAGAGCAGGGTCACGAGCCGCGGAATCCAGGTTGGGAGGGCTCCAGGGCGAAACGACGCGGCGAGCACGTCGAGCAGGGCCTGCACGAGCTCGGCACCGGCGTTGAGGCCGAGCATCCCGAGCGCCAAGGCAATGGGATAGAACAGGAGCCCGAGCGCGACGAGCGCGACCGGCGCGATCAGGACCGCGGCGACCGCGATGGCAAGCCGGCGCAGCAGCCGGAACGGCCAACGCCAACGGTAGAGTCTGGGCACGCGGCTGTCACGCCAGAACCCGTCCGGCTCCCAGAGTCTGGCCCCGCCGTCCACTGCCGACAGCACGGCGGCGAGCGCGCCAATGCCGCGGCCACCGACGATATCGATCTTGACGCCCGATTCGTCGAGCGCGCGAAGGGCGCCAGCGTGGTACGCGCCGTCGGCCCCGGTTCCGGTGAACAGCAGCGCCGTGCGGCGCTCCGGCGAGTACGTTTCTCTTGGTTCCGTCATCGCAGCTGACCAGTGGTGGTAGTCATCTGCATCGCGGCAGCGCGCTACTCGTCGTGGATGGTGACGAGCTTGGTGATTTCGAAGCGGCGTTGTCCGTTGGGCGTGGCGACGACCACGCGATCGCCCTCTTCCCTGTTCAGGATGGCGCGACCGATCGGCGATGACGTCGAGATGAGGCCCTTCTCTGCCTCCGCATCCTCCGGCATGACCAGCTGGTACACCAGCTCCTGATCGCCCTCCATCAACGTCACGGTCGAGCCGAAGCCGGCCTTGCCGTGGGGGATGCGATCCATGTTCATGAGCGCGATTTCATTCATGCGCCGCTTGATCATGGCAATGCGCGCCTGCACGTAGGTCTGGCGGTCCTTTGCGGCCTGATACTCCGCGTTTTCGCGCAGATCGCCCAGCTCGCGTGCCCGTTGGATTTCCTTGGGCAACTCCTTCTTCAGCTCGCGCTCCAGATTCGCGACTTCTTCCTCGAACCGCTTAAGCAGCTTTTCCTTCATCGTTCAAACTTCGGAGTGTAGCACAACTGATCTTGCCCACTCCCCGCAGCGCCGCTGGGTCGAATCCGCAACCGCGTGGCTCTGTTGGTATCCGCTCGACTATTCTGTGACGCTACGCGACATGCGCGCGATCACCAGCCGCCAGCACACCATCGTCAAGACATTTCGCGCCGTCGCGCGCGGCAGTGACTCACACCTGCTGCTCGACGGGTGGCATCTGCTCGCCGAGGCGGTGCGGACGAGGATGACCATCGAGACCATCGCCATCGCCGGCGATGCGCCCGCGAGCGACGCGCGCGTGCTCGAGCGGGCACGTCGCGCCGGAGCCGAGGTGGTTGCGGTGTCGAGCAAGGTCATCGACGCGATCTCACCGGTGCGATCGCCCAGCGCGGTCGTCGCCATCGCCCGGCGGCCCAGCGTCGCGACGGCGGCGCTGCACTCGCCATCGCCCGCCCTCGTGCTCGCGATCGCCGGCGTGCAGGACCCTGGCAACGTGGGCTCGGCAATCCGCGCCGCGGCCGCCGGTGGAGCCACCGGCGTCGCCTGCGATCGTGCCTCGGCCGACCCGTATGGCTGGAAGGCGCTTCGCGCGTCGATGGGCAGCGCGTTTCACGTCCCCGTCCTGCGTCTCGACGACCTGCAGGAAGCCGTCGCGCAGTGGAAAGCCGCCGGTCTCTCGATCCTCGCGACGACGCCGCGTGGCGGGAAATCGATCTACGAGGTGGATTGGCGCCGTCCAGTCGCGATATTGATGGGAGGCGAAGGGGCCGGGCTGCCGCCGTCTCTGACCGAGACCGCCGACGTGCGTGTCACCATTCCGATGCGCGCGCCGGTCGAATCGCTCAACGTGGCCGTGTCCGCCGCCCTCATGATCTTCGAGGCGCAACGACAGCGATGAGCCTATTCGACGACGACCGGCCGGCGCCCGTCGACCCGCGATCGGTTCCGCTCGCCGAGCGGATGCGTCCCCGCACGCTCGACGACATCGTCGGGCAGGATGAATTGATCGCGAGTGGCCGACCGCTGCGCGAGATGATCGAACGCGATCAGCTGCAGTCGATCATCCTGTGGGGCCCGCCCGGAACCGGCAAGACGACGCTGGCTCGGGTCATCGCCGACCTCACACAGACGGAGTTCGTCGCGTTCAGCGCCGTGCTGTCGGGCATCAAAGAGGTCAAGGACGTGATGGCCGCAGCCGAGATCCGCCGGCGGACGACGGGCCGCCGGACGATCGTGTTCGTCGACGAGATCCACCGGTTCAACAAGGCGCAGCAGGACGCGTTTCTGCCGCGGGTTGAAAGCGGCGACATCGTGCTCATCGGCGCGACCACCGAGAATCCGTCCTTCGAGGTGAACGCGGCGCTGCTCTCACGGTCGAAGGTGTTCGTGCTGAGACCGCTCGATGAGGCCGCGCTCATCGGCATCCTGCGACGGGCGCTCACCGACGTCGAACGCGGTCTCGGCCGCGAGCAGGCCGAAGCGGAAGACGAAGCGCTGGCCGGCATCGCTCGATTTGCCAACGGCGACGCCAGAGCGGCGTTGAACCTGTTGCAGATCGCGGTGGCGTCGGCGCCTCAACCGGCCGGGCATCCGCGCATCGATCGCGCGCTGTTGCAGAAGACGCTGCAGAACCGCGCCCTGCTCTACGACAAGACCGGCGAGGAGCACTACAACCTGATTTCCGCGCTGCACAAGTCGATGCGCAACAGCGACGCGGACGCGTCGGTGTACTGGCTGGCGCGCATGGTCGAAGCCGGAGAGGATCCGCTGTATATCGCGCGCCGCCTGGTGCGCTTTGCGTCAGAGGACATCGGCAACGCCGACCCGCAAGCGCTCGTGGTGGCGATGGCGGCGAAGGAGGCGGTTCACTTCATCGGCATGCCCGAGGGCAACACGGCGTTGGCGCAGGCGGCCATCTACCTGGCGACGGCGCCGAAGAGCAACGCTGTCTATATGGCCTATGGTGCCGCCGCCGAGAGCGCCAAAGAGGATGTCGCCTCTCCAGTGCCGTTGCATTTGAGGAACGCGCCGACCAGGTTGATGAAGGAGCTCGATTACGGGAAGGGCTATCGCTATGCCCACGACGAGCCCGATGCCGTCGCCAGCATGGATTGCCTGCCGGAGAACTTGAAAGGCCGCGAGTTCTACACACCGACGGAATTCGGATTCGAGAAAGAGATCAGGAAGCGTCTGGCGTGGTGGAAAGCGCGGCGCCGATCGGACTAGTCCGGGCTCAGTCGACCGGCTCGCCATGGAGGCCGAGGTGCGAGCCTGCCACCGAGCCGGCGTGTGGGGACAGTCCGTCGGCTGTCTCCCTGCTGTCTCCCTGCCTGTCTCCCCACTGTCTCCCTACTGGAGAACGTGAATCTCGGGGTACTCTGCCGACGTGATGTCGAGCCGCGACGGACTGCTGGCCTTCAGGTAGGCGTCGAAGAACCGGCGTAGCGCAAAGCGTGTTGCCTCCAGTTGGCGGGGGCCGTCGATCCCCAGCGCGCCGAACATCCGCATCGCCCTGCGCAGCAGACGGCTCTTCATCACCGCTCCGTCATCGCTGAAGACGAAGTGGTTCGCTCCCTTGATCTCGATACGTACCCGTCCCGCCGGAGGTGTGCGGTCGTAGATGGACTGAATGTCGGCCCAGATCTGACGACTCTCAGGATCGGCAGACGGATCGCCGTGGTCGCTCATGAGGAACATGAACGGCTTGTCGATGCCAGCCTGAATGACGCTGCCGAACGGCCGGCCGTCCACATTGACACCGGCTTTACAGCGAACGTCCGCGTGGCAGAACTGAGCGGCCTGGGCCCCGCCAAAGGAATGGCCAAAGACGCCCACGCGTGAGAGGTCGAGGCGCCCCGCGAACCGGCCGGAGGGATCCGATCGGTTCACTCGCTCCAACCGGTCGAGGGCGAACCCGATGTCCGAGGTCCACGCGTTCAGCAGCCGCTCCATGCACGCGGTTTGCTCCGAGGCGCCGATGCAGCGCTCGGGATTGTTCTCCGGTGTCCGGCCAATGACGCGGCCGTCAGGAAACACGACGAGCCCGGTCCGATAGGGCGCATCGATGCCGACCACGATGTAGCCGTGGCTGGCGAGATCTTCAGCGAGGGTCGAGTAGTTGAGGACGCCGGCCGACGCGCCGCCTCTCAAGATCACCACCGGGTACGATGGCTGCGCTGGTGACACGGCCGCATCGCGCACGCTGTGTGATCCGACCTTGGCCACATCACGCGTCAGCAGGTTCGTCATCACCCAGCCAGGCAGCGGCTGCGAGCCGCGGGCATGCTCAGCCGCAGTCCGCATGGGCGCCGGCAGGTAATCGTCAAATGCCGCCGGCGATGGTTCGGCCGCCGACGGGTACCAGATCCAGGCCAACAACTCGCGCTGGACTCCAGGAGCTGGCGCGAGTGCGTCGACGGTCCCCTCTTCTGCCCAGTGGTCGATGACGCGCCCCACAGCATGCGGACCGGTCGGCGCCGGCAGCGAGACCGCGGTGCTGTGCTCCAGCCAGAGCGCGGCCAGGAGTGCGGTTGCGCCGATCACCGCGACCAGCGCCAGAACGGCGATACGTCTAGTGACTCTCAAACTACTTTACATAGTAAAGTTCATTGGAATGCTTGTCAAGCGCCTTTCGGACCGTCCGAGCCGCCCCTGAGATCAGGAAGGAATTACAAGAGATCAGGAGATCAGAAGAATCAAGTTCTCTGGACCTTTTGATCTCCTGTTCGATCCTCCTTATGAACTCATCACGGACACGCGACCACCTATCGATCACTCCCCGATGTGGCGAGCTGCCGCTCGGAGCGCCGAGCCGGCCAGCAGCCAGGGGCCGTTGGTCGTCACAAGCTCGGCGTAGAAGGCCGGCTGGGTCAGCGGCACCTCGGTTACGAACACCAGCAACGTTGACGCGGTCCAGATGAGCGGTGTCGCAATCAGCAGCAGGCCGGCGATTCGAACCGCCTCGGGCCACTCGAGCGGCTTGCGCGCGATTGGGAACAGCGCCGGCGCGATGGCGGTCGCGACGGCGATGGCGACAAGCCAGACGCTTTTGGTGGCGACCGCCGCTTCCCACGGCAATCTCGACGGCGCGATCCGGACAGCATGCAGCGCCACTTGAAGGACGAGGTCGACGATCAGCGCAATAAGGACCCCCAGCGCCAGCGCTGCGCCGAGTCGCCGCGCGCTCATAGCCCCCTCTAACCGATTAGGAACCAAGCTCGAGGAACGTTATCTCGTTCTGGTCGACAAACCGTTGAATGTCTGCCGTATGTCGACGAAGAAGAGCGGCAACGTCTGAAGGCGGAACTCGCGATCGGGTTACGCACGAAGCCTCCTCGCCGCACTGCGGCTACCAGAACGCGCCGGAGTTCCCACACCAATCAAGGTCGCCCCTCAATCACACGGTTTACGCGACGGGTCGCCAGCTGTCGGCCCTGTTCCTCGATTGCGGCCGCCTAACGGTGTGGCGCTCACCCGCGGCGCTCTCGACCTCACGGGTGCCGCCGGCTCCAGCGCGAGGTTAGCCATTGACCCTAGCCGTGATCCATGCCCTTCTTCCTAATGACTGGTAGTGCTGATGGAGCCATAAGAAAGGTGAGAGGTCTCGTACGACAGTACCGATCCGCGCCGCTGGGGCTGAGGCCTGCCACCATGACCAAGTAGCCTTGCACGTCAGCCGGGAATGTCCCGAGCACCTCGACACCATGAAAAGGCAGAATCTCACTGACGGGCAGCACGCCGAGCTGTGCTTCACCCCGAACCAGCGCGCGCGAAGTTCCTCGCTGACTTCCGGGAGGAGTCCATATAGCCGTGTTAGGCAGCCTCGACAATCTCGAGGAAATAGCGCTCCCAGCTCGTTCTTTGCGAATGAGCCGCCACTGATGCCGAAGTCGCTCTGAAAGAACTCGATATCTACAAGACCAGCAGCGACCTACATCACCAAGCCGTCCCACGATATTGTGAATCCTGACCTCTCAAGTAGAGTGCGGCCGCGAAGTGGCCGCTACCGACCGGCCCGGGGTTGCCGGCAGCAACGCGCGGTTAGGCATGCAGAGATCAGCGTCGATGCAGGGTTATCCGCGGCCCGTTGAGGGAACCCGGAGAAAACATCGAGCCTACAGGCGCTGTGTCTCAAACTACGCGGTTGGCAGAGGGATCCCTGTCGCAGTCGCTCAGATGCCCGCGTACCAGGAGTAGCCTCCGTTGGCGTCCCCGGACCCCTTACCGTACGTCGCAAGCGAGTCAACGACTGTAATTCGCGTCAAAAACTTGGTGCTCTTGTAGCCGAGCTGCCGCGGCACGCGCATGCGGAGCGGACCGCCAAATCGTACCGGCAGGTCGGATCCGTTCATCCCCCATGCGACGAACGTCTGAGGATGCCTCGCCTCGTCGATGTCAATGCTGTCGAACGCGCCCTCATCGTGCGAATGATAGACCACGTACCGCGCATTCGGCCCCGCGCCGGCGGTGTCGAGCACGGCGGCCAGCGGCGTGCCGATCCACTCGGCGATGTACGACCACCCTTCCTCGCAGGAGAGCTCGGTGATCTGGCGACCGACGGGCATCGCCTTGACGTCCGCGACCGAAAGCTGGAGCGGCTTCGCAACGAGCCCGCGAACTTCGAGGCGCCACGTCGTGAATCCTGCTGCCTGGTGCGCGAGGTAGGCGGCATCTCGCGCGACGGTCGCGTTGGCGAACGGCTCTGCGGAAATCATGTGGCGAGGGAACTCGCGCGCCATTGCGTGCCGGCCGACGAGGCGGTGCGCTGCGTACGTCAGCGTCTCACCCGGTCCGTAGGGACCGAGCGCGTCGGGCGGGATGAGGCCGAGGCGCTTAGCCATCCCAGCGGCCCCGGCGGCAACTGCAACGCCGGCCGCGGTGACGCCGCCGGCGATAAACCCTCGACGGGAGAAGCCGCTCATCGGCGCGCCTCGGAGCGGCCAGTGACCATCGGGCGGACGCGTGCGACGAACCCCGCTCGCGCGATCATTGCGAGGTGAACGACAACGAACAGCGTGAGGAGGATCGATACGAAGAAGTGGACGGTCCGCGCCGACTGCTTTCCACCGAGAAGGTCTACCGTCGCAGGAACGATCGCGGTGAACCCTGGCGACATCGCGAGCCCGGTCCAAATCACCCCTGGCACGAGAACGAAGATCACGGCGAGATACGCCAGTCGCTGCAGCGCACCGTATGACACCCCGTCTCCAGCCGACGCCGCAGCGAAGCGTATGTGCTCGGCGAGCTCGGACTTGATCGCCGACCACCGCCGGTGTTCACGCACCGGCACGAGCGACCGCCTAAAGTGGCCGCGCGCGGCACCGAGCCCGATGTAGAAGGTTCCTGCGAATGCGAGGAGCCACGCCGACTGGAAGTGCAGGTAGCGGCTCCAGCCGTTCTGGTCGTCGAGGACCATGTTCCATTTCGTCGGCACCGTCGCGCGCGACGACGGGAGCGGGAGGACAAAGAGTGGTTGCGTGTTTACGTTTCCGGTCTCGCCCCAATAGAAGCGCGGATGCGAGAGGAGCACTTCGACGCCACTCACGAGCAGCGCGCCAACTGCGATTGTTGTCAGCCAGTGCGTCGCGCGGACGAAAAACGGATGGCGCAACCGGAGATCGGGAGCGGGCACGTCTTGATAATACGACCATTAGCGCTGCGCGCCATATCAACGCCTTGCCGCTCAGCCGCGAGCGGCTGCGTCGTTCGTGGTTCCCTGGACGCCGCTCGTCGGCTGCAGCGGCTGGTTAGCGGCTCAGTGCGCCACGGGTTGCTCACCCGTCTCGTACGGCTGTGCGCATTCCAGCGCGTGACCGTCAAGACAGCCTGTGACCACTTGCTGCGCGCCAAAGGCTGGTGCCAGGGTCACTGTCCTTTCGGCACGCTGCACGAAAAACTTGTCGCCACTTCGAGGCTCGCGGCGCCCCTGTAAGCTGCAACCTGCGGGTAAGGACACAGGGGTCGTGTCCTATCGACGACGCCGTTCCTGAAACGCGACGCGATGATGTCTTGGGGCACCACGCCTTGGTCCACCCACCGGTCGAGCGTTCCGATCGCATCGAACGAGTCTGTTCCGACACCGCCATTGCAATGCAGCATGCCGGGGACCATGTAGAGGCGGAGGAATGCATTGGTCCGTGGCTCGCCAAGGAGACGCGCGACGTCATCGCGGTAGATGATGCTGTTCCTAGGTGCTATCCGCTGATCGGCCCAGCCGTGGTACATGAGAAGCTTCCCACCGCGCGCCGCGAAGGCCGCGAGGTTTGGGCTCGTCGCCATGACTGCACCCACCTTCTTCTCGGATCTGTCCATGTCTCGGTCGAAGTCAAACGTCTTCCAGTCCCAGTCAGAATCGTCGAAGGCCAGATACTTGAAGAACTCCGTGGCCAGCTGACTGGGCGAGGGACCTCCAGCTAGGAGAGCCCAGGCGAGCTCGGTGCCCCGCTCAAGCGGCGGCGCGAGCATTTCGCCTGTGCGAGGATTCTTCGCAGGCGCGTAGATGTTCCGCGCGGCCTGCACCTGAGCGCGGGTCAGGCACTCATTGGAGTCGGCCCCTTCGCACAACAACACTTGCGGATCGAAGTCGCAGATACGAGGGTCTTCGAGGACACCGTCCTTCGCCCCGTCGCGGGCGTCGCACTCGGCCAGCACCGCCCGATGAATGGCCGAGTACTTCGCAGGAGGGATAAAAGCCGCGGGGTCTTTCAGTGTCGCCGCCGCGACCCACAACTGGGCCGCGTTGTAGCGCGTTGGAAAAACTGCCGGCGCCCCGGCCACGATCCCGTCGTAGTCATTCGGATACCGAGCCGCTTCGACGAGCCCTTGATAACCACCGCGGGAACACCCCACAAAGTAGGAGCGCAGCGGAGCCGCCCCGTAGAAATCCTCCACAATTCGTTTGGCCTTGACGGTGACCTCGTGAATCGCGCGATACGCGAAATCAATTACGAGCGAGGGTTGTCCGAGTGCCCACCGCGCCGTGTCGCCCCCGGTGTGCCCAGTATCGGCTGCCACCGTAGCGTATCTCTCTCTCAGCGCGGTGCCCAGCTCGGCATAGTGGATGGCGCCCGCAAAGCCTCCACCGCCAACACCCTGGAGCTTGCCATTCCACCCAGCCACAGGTAACCAGACTTCGAAATTGATCGCAGGCTGGATACGACCGATGACGCGGCAGAATGCGGGCACCTGGATCGACATGGCCGACGCGTTGCCTCGGGCCGGCGGCGCTGAGAATAAGCCCGCCGGCACGACCTGCGCCGACTCAATGCGACCGTTGTCAATGACACGGCCAGCGAGCGACTCACAGGATGCCGCCAAACTCAACGGAGGCTCGCAGAAGACGGCCACGAGGAGAAACAGCAGGGACTTCTTGGTTGGAGCCGTCACACTCATCTCCCTTGATGTGGTCGTCGGCCAAGTTTGGTTAGCAACTGTCGCTACAAGTCTCTTCGTCCGTCTAACGACTTGTAGACACCTTCCCAGCGACCCAACACGCCAGCACGAGTGCTCGCCAATCGCCGGCAACGCCTTGACTGGACGCCGATTCTAGCAGACCGCCCACGCGACCGCAGTTCGTGGTTATGTGCAAAGACCATTGAGCCGACGTGGAGACGTACGTGCCTACTCGCGAATACGTGTGAGCGGTCACGCGTAACCGGGTCGTGGCACGCTTCCCAGAGTCATCCGCAAGCGCAGTCGCGGCAACAACTCCAACCCGCAGTCCTGCCGACGTGGTCTACGAGCTACGTGCGGCGCCCACACGTAACCGGTCACAGACGATCGGCAGGACTCTTCGCCCCAAGCCCTCCTCGGTTCAGCACGTGCGTGTAGATCATCGTCGTACTCACGTCGCGACGCCCTGTAGCTCCTGCACGGTCCGACTGTCATAGCCATCCTCGAGCCAGTACGTCGCGAATGCATGACGGAAGCTGTGACACCCCACGCGCTTCACCAGCGCAGCCCAACGCGTCGCCTCGACCACGGCGCGCTGCACCACGGACTCGTGCTGGTGATATCGCGACGGCGGCCCGAACCGTGGATCTCGACAGATCCGCCCAGCAGGAACACAAACTGCCACCGCCACTCCGTCGCGGCGTGGACGTACTTGCGCTTGAGCGCATACGGCAGGACTACCCGCCCATAGCCATGCTCCAGATCGTCCTGATGTTGTCGCTTCACGCTGTCCAAGTGCGCTACCAATCCCGCGCAAGCCGCCGCTGCCAGCATCGTCACTCGATCCCTCTGCCCCTTGCCCCGCCGAACGACGATCTCGCGCCGATCGAAGTCAAATGTCCTTCACCCGAAGCTCGAGGCACTCGCGCAGGGGCTAGGCCGGCACCGTGGAGCAGCAGGCCGATCAGCTTCATCGTGCCTGCAAGGTGCGCCAGCACGGCAGACCTGTCGCGACCGAGCACCACAGGCAGCCGATCGGGCGCGCGGGCCCGCGGAATGTGTGCAAGCGGATTAACGTCAACTCGAAGGACGACGCAATAGAGAAAAAGCAATGCGCTGAGCCCCTGGTTCTGCGTCGACGCGCTCACGCGCTGCCGCGTCGCGAGCCACGTGAGGAACGCCGAGATCTCGCGCGCGCCCATCGTGGACGGATGCGCCTTGTCGTGAAACATGATGTAGCGCCGAATCCAGCAGACGTACGCCTCCTTGGTTCGTCGGCTGTAGTGACGGGCGCGAATCGCGTCGCGCACTCGGTCCAGGAGCTTCGGGACTGAAGTCATACTGCAAGCAGTCGCCAAGGTCGTGCCAGCCCGAAGGCCTGCAGAACCGCGGCTCGCCGCATCCCGCCGACGCAGATTCTGCGAACCAACGCATCGGCGGGGCCGCACAAACTGACATCTCCCGTCGATCCCACCGTGCTACAGTGCCGATCGGCCTCAGCCGTACCGCATGGCGCAGCGCATCGCCATTCAGCTTCACGTTGCCAGTGCTCTTCAGTGGCTCGGCACGCTCTACCGCAATCCCGCCGACGCGCTTAAGGAACACGTCAGCAACGCCATCGACGAGCACATCAAGGCGTTGGCCGCGGGTACGGCGCTCGACCGGTGCAACGTGGTCTTCACGCTGGATCGCCGACATGTCGTCATCGACTATCCCTACGGCATGAGCCGGATCGAGATCGAAACGGCTCTCCACCGGGTCGCCGACTCGGCCAAGCGCAGTGGCTCGGCGCGAACGATCGGACGCCTCGGGATCGGAATCTTCAGTTTCCAGCAGATCGGCCGTCGCTGCGAGTTCTTCACGAGGAAGACCCTGGCGTCCGAGACGCTACGCGTCGGTCTCAAGGAGGGCTCCGACGAAGCGAACATCGAGGCCGCCCTGGCGCGCGATCGGCTGGCGCGGCCCGGACTGCGGGTGGTCATCTCCGACCTGAAGTTCGACCCGACGCGTGCGCGCGGCCCGCTTGCAGCCGAGGCCCTTCGCCGTTACCTCGCCGAGAAGTTCGAGAGCTACCTCCGCGAGGGCTGGCTGACCATCGACATCCAGACCGGGATGGGCCGGTTCGCGGTGACGCCAGTGCGCATCCGTCTGCCCCGTGTGCTTGCCGAGCTTCGCGAGATGGGTCTGCCAGGCGAGGCGATCAAGAAGGTTCGAATCGAGTTGTTCTTCGATCCTTCGGGCCGCGGAAAAGTGGCCGTTCGCCATCGTGGCGTCACCATCGTCGACGATCTCTCCACCCTCACGGCCTACGGACTCGAGGCCAGCGCCTGGGCACGCGGATCGGTGCGCGGCGTTCTCGACGCCGATTTCCTCACGCCGCTGCCAGCGCGATCGGGTTTCGAGGAGAACGAGGATTGGGTGGCACTGCTCGACCTCCTCGATCGGTACCTGCCAACACTCGAGGCCGAGCTCGACAACCACCTGGCCACGCAACGCGCGAATCAGGCGTCGGAGGTTGGCGAGCGAGCGTTGCGCATCGCGCGCGACATTCTGGATCTCGACGAGTTCCGCGATCTGGCATTGCCCGGAGGGCTCGCCAAGCGCGGCCGGCCCGAGGCAGACCGCCCGCCGCAACCGGCGCGACGTGCGAGGACTGGAGCAACAGGGCGAGACCCATCACCCGCTCCAGGCGACCGCGCCTCGGCGCGAGGGCGCCGCATCCGTTATGAGGAAGTGCCATTCGAGGCGGGGTCGGCCTCTCACAGTCGTTTCGTTGCCGGCGTCGTCCAGGCCAACACGCTGCATCCAGACTATGAACAGGCGGCGCGATCGCTGGAGACACGACTCGTGTACGCCGCCCTGATGATCGGCAAGGAGTCCATCGCATTCAACGATCGGGCAGGAACCGCGGGCGACTACCTTGAAAAGCTGCTGGACTTCTACTTCAAGCTGAACGCCAGACGTCCGAAGCGCGTGCGGCGCCGCGGCAGCGCCCCGACCGAGCAGGACCGGCTAGACCTCGACTCGCCGCCCTGAGCCGGAGACCATCGCGAGAAGAACCCCAAGCGTCAGCACTGCGCCGAGTCGCCGCGCGGTCATAGCCGATCGAAGTTCTTCTCGATCTCTCGCCGGGTGATTCGAAGCATCACCGGCCGACCGTGCGGGCACACCGTCGAGTACGCCGTGGCTCGCAGCTCTTCGAGGATGTGCCGCATCTTCTCAAAGGTGAGCGGATAGTTGGCCTTCACCGCCGCATGACACGCCATGGTCGCGGCGATGTGCTTCAACGCTTCCTCGATCCGGAGGCCCCGATCCAGCCCCTCCAGATCGTCGGCCAGCGCGCGCAGCGCCCGGTCGCATTCATCGGGAGGCAACAGCGCCGGAACCGCGGTCACCTTGACACTGTCTCCGCCAAACTCCTCGATCTCGAAGCCGAAGCGCGCCAACTCGGCGGCGCGCTGCACCAGCGCCTGGCGTTCCGCCGGAGGCAATTCCAGCAGAACCGGAACCAGGAGGAGCTGGCTCTCCAGACCCTCGGCGTCGAGCCGCTGCATGATGCGCTCGTACAGCACGCGCTCGTGCGCCACGTGCTGGTCGATCACGCAAATCCCCTCGTCGTCGATCGCCAGGATGAACGTGTCGCGAAACTGACCGAGCGGAATCATCGGCCGGACCGTCGGAGTGTCCGGCGCGACCACGTTGACCGGACGCGCGTCCGGAGTTGCGCTGACGTTCTCGACCGCGGCGGCCCCTGGGGCCCAGCGGCTGGTGTAGATGCCGCCGGCGAGCGCGCCTGGAATGGCCGGCTGTAGTGGTCTGCCGGGAAGTAGATCCGAAGGCCGCAGCGTCAGCTCGGGGACTGGCCCTTGGCCGAGCGCATCGCCGACCGCGTAGCGCACGATTTGATGCACGAACGACTGGTCGCGAAACCGCACCTCGGCTTTGGTCGGATGAACGTTGACATCGACCCGGTCGGGTGGGACCTCGAGAAACAGATGCACTTCAGGGCTGCGCTCCTTGTTGGTGGCGACACTGTAGGCATCGAAGATGGCGTGCGCGATCGTCTTGTCCTTGACGATGCGGCGATTGACGAACACGTGCTGCGGCCCCCGCGTCGGCCCTTGCTCGGCTAGTGCGGCGATGAAGCCGTACAGGCGGAGGCCGCCTGACTCGCGATCCACGCGTACGAGATCCTGGCGATCGCCGTACAGCTGGTAAAGGCGATCGGCGAGACTGGAGACCGGCGGGACCTCGATCAGCTTGCGGCCACCGCTGACCAGCGTGAACCCGACTTCCGGGTAACAGAGCGCCAGCTGGGTGACAAACCTGGAGACCTGCGTCGTCTCCGCGGTGTCAGACTTGAGGAACTTCCGGCGGGCCGGCAGATTGTAGAAGAGGTCGGCGACCTCGACCATCGTGCCTTCCGGCCCGCCCGACTCCATCACCGATTCAATGACGCCGCCGTTGACGCGAATCTCCGTCCCGCTGGCGGCTCCGCGCTCGCGCGTTCGCAGGCGGAAGTGCGACACCGACGCAATCGACGGCAGCGCTTCTCCTCTGAAGCCGAGCGTTGTGATCGCGGCCAGGTCGTCGGCCTTGCGAATCTTGCTGGTCGCGTGCCGCTCGAGGCACAACCGCGCGTCGCCGGGCTCCATCCCGATGCCGTCGTCTTCGACGCGGATGAGCTTCTTGCCGCCGTACTCGATCGCGACCGTGACGCGCGTGGCTTCGGCATCGATCGCGTTTTCGATCAACTCCTTGACGACCGAGGCCGGGCGCTCGACGACCTCACCAGCCGCAATCTGATTGGCAAGGTCGTCGGGCAAGCGTTGAATGCGGCCCATCCGCTTTGTGCCTTCTGCCTTCTGCCTTTTCTAGTCCCCGACCTTGACCGAGAGCGCAGCCTGGGCTGCTGCCAGCCGGGCCACGGGCACGCGGTAGGGCGAGCAGCTCACGTAGTCGAGCCCGACGTTGTGGAAGAAGTGCACTGACGCCGGGTCGCCGCCATGCTCGCCGCAGATGCCGAGCTTCAGATCCGGCCGAGTCTTGCGGCCTTTCTCGACGGCCATGGCGACCAGCTGCCCGGTGCCCGCGGCATCGAAGGTCGCAAACGGATCCTTCTCCAGGATTTTCTTCTCCTGATAGACGCGCAGGAACTTGCCGACGTCATCGCGGGAGAAGCCGAACACCATCTGCGTCAGGTCGTTCGTGCCGAACGAGAAGAACTGCGCGTCGACGGCGATCTCGTCGGCGGTCAGCGCGCCCCGCGGCACCTCGATCATCGTCCCGACCAGATACTTGATCCTGACGCCCTGTTCTTTCATGACGTCGGCCGCCACGCGATCGACGACTGTTTTCTGGTCCTGCAGCTCTTTCACGAGCCCGACCAGCGGGATCATGATCTCCGGAACCACCTTCATGCCTTCCTTGTTCAACTGGCAGGCGGCTTCCATGATGGCGCGGGTCTGCATCTCGGTAATCTCGGGATACGTGATTCCGAGCCGCACGCCGCGGTGGCCGAGCATCGGGTTGAACTCGTGCAGCTGCTCCACTCTCGCGAGGAGGTGGCGCTTCTCCTGAAGCTCCTTCCCCTTCTTGCCCTTCACCTCGAGAACGGCGATCTCGACCATCAGCTCCTCGCGCTTGGGGAGGAACTCGTGCAGCGGCGGATCGATGGTCCGAATCGTGACCGGCGTGCCCTTCATGGCCTTGAACACGCCGTAGAAGTCGTCGCGCTGCATCGGCAGCAGCTCGTTGACTGCGGCGCGGCGATCGGCCTCGTTGTCGGCCAGAATCATCCGCTGAACGATCGGGATGCGGCCCTCGCCGAAGAACATGTGCTCGGTGCGGCACAGGCCAATGCCGCGCGCGCCAAAGGCGTAAGCGGTCTCCGCCTGATCGGGCTGATCGGCGTTGGCGCGGACGCCCAGGCGACGGACCTTGTCGGCCCACTTCAGCAATTGATTGAATCGCTGGAAGATCGGCGACGCGCTCGGCTTTAGCTTGCCGGCGATGACCTGCAGGATTTCGCTCGGCTGCGACGACACCTTGGCGAACTTCACCTCGCCGGTGAGGCCATCAAAGGCGATGTAGTCGCCTTCGCGGACGGTGCGCCCTTTCACGCTCACGCTCTTGCCGTGCTCGTCGATCACCAGGTCGCCGGCGCCAACAATCGAGGGCTTCCCCATCTGCCGTCCGACCACGGCAGCGTGCGAGGTCATGCCGCCGGTGGCAGTGAGAATGCCCTGCGAGACCCACATGCCGTGAATGTCGTCTGGAACAGTCTCGCGACGAACGAGGACAACGGGCTTGCCCTGGTTCGACCATTCGACGGCCGTGTCGGCCGAGAACACGGCCTGACCGCATGCCGCGCCGGGCGACGCTGGCAGCCCGCGCGTCACAGCCGGGATCTGCTTCCACTCCTTGGGGTCGAATCCCGGCGCCAGCAATTGCGAGAGCGCTTCTGGGTCGACGAGCAGCAGCGCTTCTTTCGGAGTGACCAGCTTTTCCTTCACCAAGTCACTAGCGATCACCACGGCCGCGTACCCGGTGCGCTTGCCGCTTCGCGTCTGCAGCATGTAGAGCTTCTCGTCCTGAATCGTGAACTCGAAGTCCTGGATATCTTTGTAGTGCCGTTCGAGCCGCGTCGTGATCTCGCGAAGCTGCTTGTACGCCCTGGGCATCGCGCGCTCGAGCTCGCGGATCGGCTGCGGCGTCCTGATGCCGGCAACCACATCCTCGCCTTGTGCATTGATCAGAAACTCGCCGAAGAATTCCTTCGCGCCGGTCGCTGGATTCCGGGTGAACCCGACGCCCGTGCCGGATCGATCGCCGGTGTTGCCGAACACCATCATCTGAACGTTCACCGCTGTACCGATAGAGTCGGGGATGTCGTAGATGCGGCGGTACTCCTTGGCTCTGGCGTTGTTCCACGAGCGAAACACCGCGTTGCGCGCCATCTTCAACTGTTCACCCGGGTCCTGCGGAAACGGCTTGCCGGTCTGCTTCTTGACCACTCCCTTGTAGGCCGCGACAACGTCGCGCAGCGACGCCTCGTCCAGATCGGTATCAGACGCGGCACTTTTGGCCTTCTTGATCGACTCGAACTCGTGTTCGAAGGCACTCTTCGCAATCTCGAGGACGACGCTGCCGAACATCTGGATGAAGCGGCGATAGCTGTCAAAGGCAAACCGGCCGTTGCTGGTGCGCTGCTTCAGCCCTTCGACCGCATCGTCGTTGAGCCCGAGATTCAGAATCGTGTCCATCATGCCCGGCATCGAGAACTTGGCGCCGGAGCGAACCGAGACGAGGAGCGGGTTGGTGGTCGATCCGAGCGTCGCGCCGGCGGCTTTCTCGAGCCGCTTGACGTGCTCGACGATTTCAGCCTCGATCGTTGGGGGCAGCTTGCTTCCCTGCTCGTAATAAAGATTGCAGGCCCCGGTAGAGATGGTGAATCCAGGCGGCACCGGCAGGCCGGCGTTGGTCATCTCGGCCAGGCCGGAGCCCTTGCCTCCCAGTACGTCTTTCATGTACCGGTTGCCTTCGGCCTTACCGTTCCCAAAGAAGTAGACGTACTTGGTTGTCTTTCCCTTCGTGGCCTTCGTGGCCTTCGTGTTTCCCATCTTTTTCGCGGCCTTCGTGTGCTTCGTCACTCACTTCTCCTCGGGAACAATCTCTGAGACGTCCGCCAGTTGCAGAATCAAGCGCTCGAGCCCTTTCAACAGCCTCAGTCGCGCGTCGCGAAGTGTGGCGTCATCGGTCATCACCATGACGTCGTCAAAAAAACGCGCGACGATCGGCCCGGCCTTCGCGGATTCGGCAAAGGCCTGCCGGTAGCCTTGACCGGTCTCAGCCGTTGCTTCGATGACCGGCCGCAAGCGATCCACCTCATCCAGGAGCTCGAATTCAGCCGGCTCTCGCAGCGCCGCGCGAAGCCCATCGGCACGCGTCGAGCCAGCGGCGAGCTTCTGCTCGTCCAGATTCTTCGCGATGTTCTTCACCCGCTTGAAGAGGAGAGCCAGTTGCTTGAAGTCGGCGGACTCGGTGAACTCGGGCAGTGTTTCGAGCTTGCGCCGCGCCACCAGCGGTGCGATCTCCGGCGCCGATCCGTGCGTCACGGAACGGACGTTCCGGGCATCGTAACCGCGCTGTTCCAGCACAAATCGCAGTCGATCCACCAGGAAGGGCCACAGCGCGGCGTCACGCTCGGCGGCCGGCGACAGATTGACTGCGGCTGGATTGTGCCGCAATGCGGCTTCGACCAGCGGGCCAAGGGTCAATCGCAAGTCGAGCCCGGTCAGCTCGGGCAAATCCACCAGGATTCGAACGATGCCTTGAGCGGCGCGACGCAATCCATACGGATCGCGCGACCCGGTGGGCCGCTCGCCCGCAGCAAACATTCCAATCACGGTGTCGAGCTTGTCTGCGAGCGACACTGCCGCCCACGTGGCAGGTGCGCGGCCCAGCTGTTCCTTGGTTGGCGGCGCCGTCGGCTCGATCCCCACCGGCAAGTAGTGGAAGTAGATGGCCTTCCACACTTCTTCGGGCCGATTCCCGTCGCGCGCGTAGATCCCGCCGATCGTGCCTTGCAGCTCGGTCAACTCGCGCACCATGTCCGTCGCAAGGTCGGCCTTGCAGAGCCGGCCCGCTTCAGCCGCCTGAGCCGCCACATCTGGTTGCAGCAGATGCCGGTCGCAGATCTCGCGGGCCAATCCTTCGACTCGCGCGGCTTTGTCGAGATAGGTGCCGAGCTTCTTGTGGAACAGGACGGTCGAAAGCCGTTGGACGTGTTCCTCCAGCGACCGCTCCCGATCCGCGTCCAGGAAGAACCTGGCGTCGCGCAGCCTCGCGGTGAGCACGCGCTCGAGGTTCCGCACGATCACCTCTGGCCTCTCCGGCTGCATGTTCAAGACCGCCAGAAAGGCCGGCATCAACTGCCCTTGCAGATCGTTGACGGGGAAGAAGTGCTGATGATGAATCATCGTCGTCGCCAGTATTTCTTCAGGCAGCGATAGAAACTCCTCCGCGAAGGTACCCGACAAAACGAACGGATACTCGACGAGATCCGGAACCTCGTCGAGTATCGAGTGGCCGACCATCGCTGAGGCGACTCGTCCACCGCGTCGATTGGCTTCGGCGCCGAGCTCGCGAACGATCCGATCGCGGCGCTCGCTGCGCTCGAGCACGACGAAGTTCTCGGCGAGGCGCTTCCGGTAGTCGTCGAAACTCTTGACCTTGATGGCACGGCCGGCACGGCCGCTGGTGGTCAGGAACCGGTGCGCATAGGTCACGGCGCCCGTGTGCACGGCTTGTACCAACGAGTTGGCCGTCACCGAGCGGTGGATCGCCAGCGGCACGACGCGGCCGCCATACAGGAACAGGAGCCAGCGGATGGGCCGTCCAAACGGCAGCTCGCCACGTCCATCATCGAGGTACGCGTCCCACCGCATCTGCTTGGGGAACGACAGCCCCCGAAGCAGGCCGGTCAGGACTTCCGGCAGGACATCGACAGCGGCCTTGCCGCGCTGATGCTTGCGAACGCCGATATACGCGCCCTTCGCCGTCTCGACGCGTTCGAGCGCATCGGGCTCCACTCCTTGCTTCTTGGCAAAGCCGAGCCCGGCCGGCGTCAGCTGGCCGTCAGCGGCATAGGCCGCCGAGACTGGCGGGCCGGTCACCAGCTCTTCGAGGTCGGTCTGACGCTCGCCAAGCTTGCCGACTCGAGCCGTCAGGCGCCGCGGCGTGCTGTAAGTCTCGACCGGTTCATCGATCGAGAGCCTGGCCTCGTTGAGACGATTCCGCAGGACGTCGCCGAGCTGCTGGGTGATGCCAGGCAGCCAGCTCGCGGGAATCTCTTCGGTGCCGATCTCGATCAACAGCTCACGGTCCATGGGTCCTAGTTCGGTATTCGCAGTTCGCTATTCGCAGTTCGCTATTCGCGGTTCGCGGTTCGCTATTCGCAGTTCGCTGTTCGCTATTCGCCATTCGGCCCTCGACTTCGTTTGCTTCGGGCCGCCGTTCGCGGTTCGCTCGTCGCGGTCGGGCAAAACGCTTGGCTAACCGATCGCCGACTCGCCGATGTACGCCTTGCAGATGGCAACCGCAAGTTGCCGCACGCGAAGGATGTACGCCGTGCGTTCGGTGACGCCCACGCTTCCGCTCGAATCGAGCAGGTTGAACAGGTGCGAGCACTTCAGGCAGTGTTCGAGCGCGGGCAGTATCAACCCGCCGTCGAGCAATCGCTTCGCAAAGTCATAGTTGGCGTCGAACTGGCTGCGATGGAACGCCGCAAAGGTTTCGGGGTCGATGCCGGTTCCATGATTGAACGCGTACTTCGACTGCTCCACTTCCTCGAGGCGGCGCACCTCGCCGTACTTCCGCCCACCACCCCACTCGAGGTCGAAGACGTTGTCCACCTTCTGCAGGAACATGGCGATGCGCTCGATTCCGTAAGTGATCTCGCCGCTGATCGGCGAGAGGTCGATGCCGCCGACCTGCTGGAAGTATGTGAACTGTGAGATCTCGGTGCCGTCGAGCATCACTTGCCAGCCGATCCCCCAGGCGCCGAGCGTGGGCGACTCCCAGTTGTCCTCTTCGAACCGGATGTCGTGATGTCGCGGATTGATCCCGCACGCTTCCAGGCTCTCGAGATATATCCGTTGGATTTCGTCCGGTGACGGCTTGAGGATCACCTGGAACTGGTGGTGCTTGAACAACCGGTTCGGGTTCTGGCCGAACCGGCCGTCGTCAGGACGCCTCGACGGCTGAACATAGGCGACATTCCACGGCGTGGGTCCGAGAACGCGCAGCAACGTTTCGGGGTGCGAGGTGCCGGCGCCGACCTCGAGGTCGAGAGGTTGCTGCAGGAGACATCCGTTCGACGCCCAGTACGAGCTCAGCTTGAGGATCAGGTCTTGGAAGGTCACGGAGCGATTCGAGCGTGGCGACCGAGCTCGCTGAGCACGCGGATCGATCGCGGTTCTTTCTCCAGATGCATGGCAATGAGTTTTCGATGAACCTGCTCGATTTCCCGAAGCGTGACGAGGGTCGCGCCGAGTGACTCCACGTCACGGGGTGCAACGCGTTTCGCCCCATCCAGAAACGCCACTGCGTTGGCCGAAACCGCCAGATCCGCGGGGTAAACACCCTGAAGACGAAGCAGCCAGCACTCGAAGTACCGAGCCAGCGCCTCGGCTGGCGCGCCGGCTACCAGCGCCTCCAGCGCTGACGTTCCAAGGCGAAAGAGGCGTTCGTCTGCATCCGCCTCGGCGGCCCACTCGTCGATCAACTCTGCAAAGTAGTGGCTGTAGCCGAGCGCATCCGGGTTCGACGCCGACAACGGCGACCGAATGGGCTCGGCGTAGTTCAACCCGACCAATTCGCGGCGCTCCTTTTCGAAGTACGCCACCCGCACTTCGGTGAGCGGCTCGAGCGCCGCGCCAAACCGCTTGAACGAGCGCCGCGCATTCGGCGCCACCCCGCGCTTCTTCCCGCGATCTCTCGTGAGGAAGACCACAATTCGATCGGCTTCGGCCAGCTTGTAGGTCCGAAGGATCAGCGCTTCGGCGGTGTATAGGGGCATGCCAAGGCCCTCTATTCTCCCCTCACTTGACCAGGTAGCGCAGGAATATCGTCGCCAGCCCGAGGAACGAGGCAAACCCCACGACGTCGGTGAAGGTGGTGATGAAGACCGACGACCCCAGGGCCGGATCGACTTTGAGCGCCTTGAGACCGAGCGGAATCAGCGTTCCGGCCGTCGCCGCCACGAACATGTTCAGGACCATGGCCATGCCCAGAAGCAGGCCGATCATCGGGTCCCCTTTGGTCAGCCAGGCCACCAAGGCCGCGATGGTCCCGAGTACGATCCCGTTGCCCAGACCGACAATCGATTCCTTCGTCAGCGCGCTGCGCGCGTTGCTCCAGGAGAGCTCGCCGAGCGCCAGGCCCCGAACGACGACGGTGAGCGTCTGCGTGGCGGCGTTGCCGCCCATGCCCGCGACGATCGGCATGAACACCGCCAGCGCCGTGACGCGTTCGATGGTCCCCTCGAACAGGGCCACGACCGAGGCGGCCAAGAAGGCCGTCACCAGGTTGATGCCGAGCCACGGCAGCCGCTTGCGCAACGACTCGGCCGCCGGGGTTGCGACTCGCTCGTCGCCGGAGACGCCAGCCAGCCGCAGCAAATCCTCGGTGGCCTCATCCTTGATGACGTCGATCACATCGTCCACCGTGACGACGCCGGCGAGCTTGTTCTCCTCGTCCACCACCGGGACCGCCAACAGGTTGTACGAGGCCACTTGCCGCGCGACTTCTTCCTGGTCCGTATCCACGCGGACGCTCGTCACATCCGGCGACATGATCCGCTTGAGCGGCGTCTCGGGCGACACCAGCAACAGGCGCCGCAGCGAGGTGACGCCGACCAGATGCCGGCGGGCGTCCACGACGTAGAGATAGAAGACCATCTCGACGTCGCGCGCGTTCTGAAGTTCGGTGATCGCTTCAGCGACGGTCAGGTCTTCGTTCAGGGCGAAGACCTGGGGATTCATGATGCGGCCTGCAGTCTTGTCGCCGTATTCGAGCAGGCTCTCGACCTGGGCCGATTCCTTCCGGCGCATCAACTCGAGCACTTCGGTGGACAGCTCCTCGGGCAGAAACTCGATCAATCGCGCCGCATCATCGGTCGGGATTTCCTGGAGGTAGCGGGCGATCTCTTCCGCCGACCGGCCGGTCAGGAGCTTGGCGCCGGCCTCGGCGCCCATTTCGCTCACCGCCTCCATTCCGAGGCGTGGATTACGCTCGACCAGCACCGAGAAGACGGCCTGGCGCTCGGAGTCGAGCATCGAGCTGAGAATCTGCGCGAGGTCCGCGGGATGCTGCTTCTGAAGAAGATTCAGCAGGTTGGCCGTTGCGCCGATACGCAACAGGCGCTTGACCGAGTCTAGGACGAGATCACTTCTGCGCTGCGGTCCCATGGACAACCTTGGAAATGTAGCACAGGGTTCACAGTGTCTACCGCCGCTTTCGAGATGGCAGTCCGATGGAATCGAGGACGCGATCGTCTTCGCGCCACCCTTCGCGAACCTTGACGTGCAGATCGAGGAACACACGGGTGTCGAAAAATGCTTCAAGTTCGACGCGGGCCGCCGTGCCGATCGCTTTGATGCGCGCTCCGGCCTTGCCCACGAGAATCGCCTTCTGCGTCTGTCGCTCGACAACGATCGTGCAGTACAGACGGAGCAGGCCGTTGCTGCTGCTGGATTCGTCGAACTTGTCCACGATCACTGCGGTCGAAAACGGCAGCTCGTCATGCGTCTGCTCGAGCACCTGCTCTCGCACCAGCTCGGCCACAAAAAATCGCTCCGGCTGGTCGGTGAGGTAATCGTCCGGATAAACCGGTTCACCTTCAGGTAGATGCGACAGCAGAACCTGCTCGAGCCGATCGACGTTTTCACCCGTCAGGGCCGAGACGGGGACGAGATCGGCGAAGCCGACCTCCCGCTCGTATTTCTCCAGCCGAGGGAGCAGGCCCGGCTTGTCGCACAGATCGACCTTGTTCAGGACCAGCACGCGGGGCGCCTTGGCCTTGCGCACCAGATTCATCAGGTAGTTGTCGCCGGCGCCGCCCGGTTCGCTGCCGTCGACGACCACGGCAATCTCGTCCACTTCCCCGAGCGCCTCCACGGTGGTGTCCAGCATGCGAACGTTCAGGCGGTGCAGGGGCTTGTGCACGCCAGGCGTATCAACGAGGACGATTTGCCCCTCGGGATACTGGCGCACCCCGACGATGCGATTACGGGTGGTCTGCGGCTTGTCGGAAACGATGGCGAGCTTTTGTCCAACCAGTCGGTTTAGAAGCGTGGATTTGCCTGCGTTCGGCCGGCCGACGAGCGCGACAAACCCGGATTTCATCGATCTGGCGTCCCTTCCTCGGCGGCCACCGGCTCTCGCTTGTGGATTCTGACGCGAGTGACCCGCCGCCGTTCGGCTTCGAGAACCTCGACTTCGAGGCCATCCACTGCAAACTTCTCTCCGACTGTCGGCACTCGTCCGAGGTGCGACATCAAATACCCACCCACGGTCTCGAACCCTCGTGGCTCGACGTGCATCTTGAGATGGAGACCCATCTCTTCGATGTGCGTAATGCCGCTGAAAACGAAACGACCGTCGCCCTCGTCCACGACCTTGTCGGCCTCGACGTCGTACTCGTCCCGAATCTCTCCGACGATCTCTTCGAGCAGATCTTCGATGGTCACCAGTCCGGCCGTGCTCCCGTACTCGTCCACGACAATGGCGATTTGGACGCGATTCCGCTGGAACTCCTTCAGCAACTCGGGCACCCGTTTGGTTTCGGGGACGAAGTAGGCCGGCCGGAGGAGCGGCGTCATCGGATCGGTCGGCTGCGCGTCCATCTTGAGCGTGATCAGATCCTTGACGAACACAAATCCCTGGATGTTGTCGATGGTGTCCTTGAAGACCGGGACGCGTGAGTACTGCTGCTCCCGGAACACTGCGCGCAACTGGCCGATGGTCGCGTCGCTGTCGATCGCGATGATGTCCGGACGGGGCGTGGACACTTCCCGGACCATCGTCTCGCGAAAATCAACGAGCGTTCGGAGCATCTCCCGCGCCTGTCCTTCGGGCAGTGCATCCGTGCTGGGTGGCGGTGGTTCCTTGGCGGCGGGTTCAGAGGGCGGCGCTTCCGCGCCATTCGCTCCGGCGGCGCGTTCCCGCCGCGCAGCGGTCCCCAAATGCAGCAGCGCGCTGGTCAACGGCCAGAGCACACGAGCCACGGCATTGAACGACGGCAGCAACACGTCCAGGACCCGTTCGGGATCCTTGCGGACGATGAGCAACGGAACGACGTGTTCACAGGCCATGCCCGCCCCGAAGATCGAAAGGACCAGCACCGGAAAGCCCTTTGGATCGACGCCGACGACGCGCGCTAGGAGCGCCGAGGCGAGGATGAGGATCGCCGACAACAGTACTCGGGCGGGGACGAACAACCGGCGCGGATCCTCGAGGTACGGACCGAGCGCGTCGCCGCGCTCACTCCGCTCGGCCATGATCCGCAGTGACAGCCGCATCAGCGCGCTGAACGCGGCGGTTACGGTGCCGAGGTAGATCGCGGCACTGAGCAGCAGGAACAGAAGCAGCGGCGTCATTGACGCGTTCTGGAAGCAGCCTTCGCTCGCGTGGTGTCAGCTCGGGCAACCAGCCCCGAGGGGAGGCCGCCACGCTTGCGCAACCGTTCTTCTACCCGGCCCATGAGGCCTTTGTCCACCCGGTGATCGTATCCGAGAAGATGTAACAAACCGTGCAGGGCCAGAACCCGCAGCTCTGTGCCCAGCGGGTGCCCCTCGGCCTGAGCCTGACGGGCCGCAACCCCCGCGGCAATCGCAATATCGCCCCAAAATCCGTCAGCCGGGCGGCCGCGCTTCGCGGTACTCGGGAACGACAGCACGTCGGTCGCCGTGTCTGTGTTTCGATACTGAGAATTCAGGCGCTGCATTCGCCGGTCGGTCACGATGGCAATGCCGAGGCTGCCACGCGCGCTCGTGGGAGCCACTCGGCTGAGCCACCGGTCCAAGCCAGCGGCGGCAGCCACGGCCTTCGAACCTCCAGCTTCCACGGTGACCGACACCGCCAGCCTGCCGGGCATCTAGCGGAGTGTATCGAGTGAAACCATAAGGGCCGCTCCGTTGTCGCCCGTTCGACTCCGGTCAAGGCGGCCCTGAACGACGTCGAATGGGTCGCGGCCCATGCGCACGGATTGAAAACTGATGCTGGCCATTACCCATTCACCCGTTACAGGCCACTAATCTTCGGCGGGCGAGCGGTCCCTCTACCATTCGACACCCGGCCGTCGTGCTCGTCGTACGCCTTGACGATGGCCTGCACCAGCTTGTGACGGACCACATCGCGCTCGTCGAAATAGACAAAGGCGATGCCTTCGATGCCGTGACAAACCGACACGGCCTCGATGAGGCCCGACGTGCGGCCGGTCGGCAAGTCGATCTGCGTGACGTCGCCGGTGACGACCGCCTTCGATCCGAAGCCCAGCCGCGTGAGGAACATCTTCATCTGCTCGCTGGTCGTGTTCTGCGCCTCGTCGAGGATGACGAACGCGTCGTTCAGCGTGCGGCCGCGCATGAACGCGAGCGGCGCCACTTCGATTACACCCCGTTCCAGGAACCGGTCGGCCTTTTCGACGTCGAGCATGTCGTAGAGCGCGTCGTACAACGGGCGGAGGTACGGATTCACTTTCTCCTGCAGGTCGCCAGGAAGAAATCCGAGCTTCTCGCCGGCTTCGACAGCGGGCCGCGCAAGGATGATGCGGCTGACCTTCTTGGCCAGGAGAAAGCTCACCGCCTGCGCCATAGCCAGATACGTCTTGCCCGTGCCCGCGGGACCGATGCCGAACACCAGATCGTGCTGGTCGATCGCGTCGAGATAGCGGCGCTGATTCGCCGACTTGGCGGCGATGCGCCGCTTCCCAGCCTGACGAAGCTGGCCGTCCTTGAGGAAATGGTCGCGGAGATCGACGCCGCCGTCGACCGCGACCAGCTGGAGAGCGGTCTTCACGTCTTGATCGGAAATGGGATGGCCCTCGTCGATGAGGGCGCCGAGCTGCTCGACCAGGCGCGCGACCTTGGCGGTACTGGCCGAATCGCCTTCCACCAGGAGGTCGTGGCCCTGCGTTCGTACGCGTACGTTCAGCAGCGACTCGAGCTGTCGGAGATTGTCGTCGTAGGCGCCAAAGAGGACTGACATCCCCGACTCCGGAATCGCGACCTTGCGGATCGACGCCGTGCTAATTCGAGAGATCTCCTTGGATCAGAATCAGTTACGGATCAGACTCGGTTTTCGAAAATCCACCGTAGCACTCGCTTACCGAACCGTCAAGCGAGTGAGCACATGCCCTAACTTGTCGGCCGGATATGCAGTTCACGAAGCTGGTGCGGATCCACCGTCGAGGGCGCGTCGCACATCAGATCCACGGCTTGCGTGGTCTTCGGGAACGGAATCACTTCGCGAATCGACGTCTCCCCGGCCAGCAGCGCACAGATCCGGTCGAGGCCGAGCGCCAAGCCGCCGTGAGGCGGCGTGCCGTACTCGAGCGCCTCGAGGAAGAAGCCGAACCGCTTCTTGGCATCCTCGTCGCTCAGCCCGAGCAGGCGAAATACCGTCGCCTGCGTCTCGCGATCGTGAATACGGATGCTGCCTCCGCCCAACTCCCAGCCGTTCAGTATGACGTCGTAAGCCTTGGCCAACACCTTGCCCGGATCCGATTCCAGCAGGTGCAGATCCTCTTCACGCGGCGCGGTGAATGGGTGATTCACGGGATCCCAGCGCTTCTCCCCCGCGTTCCAGTCGAACAGCGGGAAGTCGGTAATCCACGTCAGCTCCCACCTGCCTTCCGGGATCAGGTTCTCCTTCTTGGCAACCTGGAGCCGTAACTGGCCAAGCATTTTCGAGACCGCATCCGGCGACCCTGACGCAAGGACCAGTAGATCAGCGTGTCCGGCCCCGGCGTTTTCCAACGCCTGCCGCGTGCCCTCTTCGCCAATCGCTTTTACCGAGGACTGCACGCCTTCGCCGGAAAAGCGCGCATAGACGAGCCCGGCAGCGCCCAGTTGCTTGGCCTGCTCGACCAGCTCGTCGACCTCGCGCCGTGAGTATTTGGCGGCGCCCGGAATCACAAAGCCGCGCACCGTTCCGTCGTGAGCAATCGCCTCGCGGAAGATGCCGAACGGCGAGGCGGCGAACACGGCCGCGAAATCCTGGATCTCCAACCCAAAGCGCAGGTCGGGCTTGTCCGAGCCGTAGGTCGACATCGCGTGCGCGTACGACATCCGGCGGAATGGCCGCGGCACGTCGACACCGATCTCCCTGAAGCACGCGGCCAGCGCGCCTTCGACGACCTCGAAGACCAGCGACGGCGTCGCAAACGCCATCTCGAGGTCGACTTGCGTGAATTCGAGCTGGCGATCGGCCCTGAGCGCTTCGTCCCTGAAGCAACGCGCGATCTGGACGTACCGATCCATACCCGCGATCATCAGCAGCTGCTTGAAGATCTGCGGCGATTGCGGCAGCGCGTAGAACTCGCCCGGATGCACCCGGCTGGGCACCAGGAAGTCCCGCGCGCCTTCTGGCGTCGACTTGGTGAGAATCGGGGTTTCGATCTCGTAGAAACCCTGCTCGTCGAAATACCGGCGAATCGCCATCGTGATGCGATGCCGCAAGCCGATGTTCCGCTGCAGTTGCGGGCGCCGGAGGTCGAGATAGCGGTACTTGAGCCGCGCTTCTTCCGAGACCGTCTGATCGTCGGCAATGTGAAAAGGGGGCGTGCGCGCCTCGTTGAGCACCCGCAGGTCGCGGGCGCGGACCTCGACTTCGCCAGTCGGCAGGCTCAAGTTGACCGTGTCTTCCGCGCGACGCTCGACTTCGCCGAGGACGGCGATCACGTACTCGGCCCGGAGCCGCTTCGCCCGTTCGAGAAGATTCTCGTCGCCCTCGACGATCACCTGGGTGATGCCGTGCCGGTCGCGCACATCGATGAAGAGCAGCGACCCGAGGTCGCGGACGCGATGAACCCAGCCGAGGAGGACGGCCTGCGCGCCCACATCGGCGGGGCGGAGGGCGCCACACGTGTGAGTGCGAGCCAAGGAACCGAGTTGTTCAGCCATTCGTTATCGCTTTTCGAGGCGCCGGTGGATCTCCTCCGCCGCTTGCGCGCGGGCGACAGTCACCTGCTCGCCCGAGGTCATATTCTTCACTGCCACTGTGCCGTTCGCGAGCTCTTCGTCACCGATGATGGCAACGAATGGGATCCCTCGCGACGACGCATACTTGAATTGCTTGCCGAGCTTATCGGCCTCAGGGTACGTCTCGACGCGAAGGCCGGCAGTGCGCAGCTCGGTGGCAAGGCGAAGCGACCGATCGATCTGCTCCGGGTTCCATAACGTCACCATGACGTCGGCCGGCCGGCTGGCCAGCTCCGGCGGGAACATCCCGCGCTCGCCCATGACGACGAGGATGCGTTCCAGTCCGAGCGAGATACCGCACGCCGGCACGCGGTCCCCGAGGAACATCCCGATCAAGTCGTCGTAACGTCCGCCGCCGCCGAGACTTCCCGCCAGGTCGGGAACGGCAATCTCGAAAATCGCGCCGGTGTAATACGACAGCCCTCTGGCGAGGCTTGGATCGATCCGAATGCGTCCGGCCGCGGAGGTCGACTCGGCCAGCGAGAGAATCGCACTGAGCTCGGTGACGCCTTCGTTCGGGCCAGTGAGGCGCGACAAACCCGCCAGGGTGTCGGCCGCCGCCTTTGCCGAGGTCTCGACCGACGCGAAAAACTCGAGGAGGCGCGTCGTGCCATCGACCGGCACACCTCTCGAAGTCAGTTCGCTTGCGACGCCCTCGCGCCCGATCTTGTCCAGCTTGTCCAGAGCCACAAGCGCGTCGTTGTGCAGTTCGGGTGGCACTCCGCCCGCATTGAGCAGGCCCGACAGCGCCTGACGATGATTCAGCCGGATCGTGAAGTCGGTGAACCCGAGCTTCCCGAGAATATCGGTGGCCGCCGCCAGGATCTCGGTCTCCACGACCATCGACTTGGACCCGATAGCGTCCACGTCGCATTGATAGAACTCGCGAAACCGGCCTTTCTGTGGCCGGTCGGCGCGCCAGACCGGCTGCACCTGATAGCGCTTGAAGAACTTCGGGAACTTGGCCCGATATTCGGCCACCACGCGCGCCAGCGGCACGGTGAGGTCGTAGCGCAGCGCGAGGTCGGCCTGCCCGGTTTCCGCGCCTTCGCCCCGCTTGAGGATCTTGAAGATGAGCTTGTCGCCCTCGTCTCCGTACTTGCCCAGCAAGGTCTCGATGTTTTCGACGGCCGGTGTTTCCAGCGGCTCGAACCCGTAGCGCTGGAACACTTCTGCGATCACATCGATCACGTACTGGCGCCGACGAACATCCTCCGGAAGGAAGTCGCGCATCCCGCGCGCGGGGCCCGTATTGGCGCTCACGCCTTGCTGCTCTTGAAGCCGTGCGAGCGGAACGGCTCGCTGTCGTTCATGTAGTCCAGCCGGTAGACCGCGTAGTTGTCCGCATACCATCGAATCTCGGCGACCTCTGCGTCGGTGAGCGCCCGCTTCACCTTCCCCGGCCGGCCCATCACGAGCGAGCGTGCCGGGATGCGAGTGCCTTCGGTCAGCAGGGTCCCCGCCGCGATCACCGAATCGTGCTCGATGTAGACGCCGTTCAAGAGGACGGCCGCCATGCCGACCAGCACGCGGTCTTCGATCGCG
Source organism: uncultured Acidobacteriota bacterium (assembly GCA_963773045.1). Lineage (GTDB taxonomy): Bacteria > Acidobacteriota > Vicinamibacteria > Vicinamibacterales > UBA2999 > 12-FULL-67-14b. The sequence continues at coordinate 267,978 of CAVYZT010000010.1, forward strand.
CACCCGTGGATCACCACCGAGTGACCAATCGTCACCTCGTCGCCAATAATCGTCGGGTGTGTCTCCCGCATCACGTGGACCATCGTCAGGTCCTGGATATTGGTGCGCCTCCCGATGCGAATCCGGTTGATGTCACCGCGGATGACGACATTCATCCAGACGGACGACTCCGGCCCGATCGCCACGTCGCCAATGACCTGCGCGCTTTGATCGACATAGGCCGACGGATTGATTGCGGGCAATTGCCCTTTGAATGGCCGAATCATTGGATGAACAAGGCACAAGGCAGAAGGCAGAAGGCAGAACCTGCAGCCGGAACCGAATTTCCTTGTGCCTTGTGCATTCTGCCTTTTGCCTTTCGGCGCTTAGATCTTCGGAAGAGTAACGCCGGTTTGTGCTTGATACTTGCCCTTCTTGTCCTTGTACGAAACCTCGCACGGCTCGTCGCTCTGGAAGAACAGCACCTGTGCGATGCCCTCGTTCGCGTAGATCTTCGCGGGAAGCGGCGTCGTATTCGAAATTTCGATGGTCACGTGCCCCTCCCACTCGGGCTCGAAGGGCGTGACGTTCACGATGATCCCGCAGCGCGCGTAGGTGGACTTGCCCAGACACACAGTCAGGACGTCGCGCGGGATCCGGAAATACTCGATGGTCCGCGCCAGCGCAAAGGAGTTGGGCGGCACGATGCAGCAATCGGACTTGATGTCCACGAACGACTGCGGATCGAACTTCTTCGGGTCGACGACCGTGTTGTAGACGTTGGTGAAGACCTTGAACTCGTCGGCCACGCGCGTGTCGTAGCCGTACGAGGACAACCCGTACGAGACGACGCCGGCACGAACCTGGCGGTCTTCGAACGGCTCGATCATCCCGTGCTCTCGAGCCATTCGCCGGATCCAGCGGTCCGACTTAATGGCCATGGGGAGACAAGCGGGCCGGCATCCGGGATCCGGCAGCCGGCATCAAGAGTGCGCCCAGCAGGTCGAAGATTCGGCGATGCCCGATGCCGGTTGCCGGTTGCCGGTTCGCCGTCATCTGAGCTCCATGCCTCGGAAGAAATACCCCAACTCGAACGCGGCGGTTTCGGGCGCGTCGGAGCCGTGCGTCGCGTTGTTGTCGATCGACGCGCCGAAGTCCTTCCGCAGCGTGCCGGCATCGGCCTTGGCTGGGTCGGTGGCCCCCATCAGGTCGCGCCACTTGCGAATCGCGTTGGGCGCCTCGAGGCACATCACGACACAGGGCCCCGACGACATGAACGTCGTCAGGCCGCCGAAGAACGGGCGCTCGCGATGGACGGCATAGAAGCCCTCAGCCTCGGCTTTGCTCATGTGAATCATGCGCATCGCCCGGACGGTAAAGCCGGCGCTCTCGATGCGGGCGAGAATCTGCCCGCTCACCTGGTTGCGGACTGCATCTGGTTTGATGATGGCAAACGTTCGTTCCATATCCGAACAATTCTATCAGCGGTCAGCTTTTCGGCGCTCGCCCCTCGCTGCCGGGCACTTCGCGTGCCGGATAACAGCCAAGCAGCTTGACGAATAACGTCCGTTCGGCCAATGCCGTGAGCGCCGCCTGGACGCGCGGTTCCTTGATGTGCCCTTCGAAATCCAGATAGAAGACATACTCCCACGGCATGCCGGGCCTGGGTCTCGACTCGAGCTTGGTCAAGTTCAACCCCTCGTCAGCGAGCGCGCTCAAGCAGCGAACGAGCGCACCGTGCTCGTGCCGCGTCGCCAGCACGAGCGACATCTTGGCGGCGATGCGCGGATCGCAGTCGATCGGCGACGCGGCAACGATGATGAACCGCGTGTAGTTGATCGGCTGGTTGGCGATGTTTCGCCGCAGGACATGCAGGCCGAAATGCGCGCCCGCTTCTTCGCTCGCGATCGCCGCCTGATGCGGATCGCCCAGCTCGCGCACATGCTTGGCGGCAAGCGCGGTGTTGGCCGCGGCCACCGCTTCGCAATCGGCCAGGCCATAGAGGAACTCGCTGCACTGCGAGAGCGCTTGCGCATGAGAGTGAATGCGACGGATCGACTCGACGGGAACGTCGGCGACCCCAAGCAGGCAGTGGCGGATGTCGACGATCTCCTCGCCGACGATGGCGAGATTCAAGCGCAGGAGCAAATCGTACGATTCGTAGACCGAGCCCGCCGTCGTGTTTTCGATCGGCAGCACGCCGCGATCGGCCCGGCCCTCGATTACGGCCTCGAGCATCTCGCGGAACGTTCCGTAGGACTTGAACCCGACCGCGCGGCTGGCCACGCCGAAGTGCTGGCAGGCGGCCTGGTAACCGTACGCGCCCTGCGTCCCTTGATAGGCCACGCGGAGCTCTTCCGGGGCCTGCTCGCCGCCGGTCTGCAGCGCGTCCTGCTGGCGGCGGACCGAGTCGTCCAGAATCTCTCGAAAGATGCGACGGACAAATGCGGGATCGAGTCCGAGCCGCTCCCCCACCGCCGACCGGTGCTGAAGCAGCGCGGTTTCACGGTCCACATCGCGGACCGGCGCGTCGCCATCAGCCTTGGCGCGAGCCATGTCCCGGGAAAGGCGGGCCCGCTCACCGAGCGCCGCCACGATCACGCCGTCGATGTCGTCGAGGCTCTTCCGCAGCATCACGAGGTCGTTGCTCATTGCCGTCTCCCTTGGCACGACTCTCAGTCGTACCCGACGTGTCTCCGGCACGACTGACGTCGTGCCCTACGCTCCAAAAAAGAAACCGCCACCCCAGGGTTCACTCTGGAGCGGCGGTTTCAGATCCGATGCTGATGTGTGCTGGCGCTATTCGGACCTACACCGCTCCCTTGGCAGCCGTAAAGCTGCCGCTGGTAAACGAAGTAAAGTTCCGGCGCCCGCGAATCATTGGCCCAGGGATTCTATCAGGGCCTGGCCCATATCGGCAGGACTCTTGACTACCCGAACGCCGCCCGCTGCAAGGGCCGCCATCTTCTCGGAGGCCGTTCCCTTGCCACCGGCGATGATGGCGCCGGCATGCCCCATTCGCCGTCCAGGAGGCGCCGTCTGGCCGGCGATGAAGCCGACGATGGGCTTCCGGAAATGGGCCTTGATCCACTCGGCCGCTTCTTCTTCGGCCGACCCGCCGATCTCGCCGATCATGATCACGGCGTCAGTCTCTGGATCCCCGGCAAAGAGCGTCAGCGCGTCGATGTAGTTGGTCCCAATCAGCGGATCGCCACCGATTCCGATGCAAGTGGACTGTCCAAGCCCTCGCCGGGTCAATTGATCGATCGCTTCGTAGGTGAGCGTGCCGCTCTTCGAGACGATGCCGATGCGCCCTTCCTTGCAGATATTCGCGGGAATGATCCCTGCCTTGCCCTTCCCCGGCGAGATGATGCCCGGGCAGTTGGGGCCGATCAGGCGCGTTCGCGGCTGGTCCTCGAGGAACGTAATCGCCTTGAGCATGTCCACGACCGGAATGCCTTCGGTTATGCACACCACCAGCGCCAGCCCCGCGTCGGCCGCTTCCATGATCGCGTCGGCGGCAAACGGTGGCGGCACGAAAATGACCGACGCGTTCGCGGCCGTCGCCTTGACGGCGTCCGCCACGGTGTTGAAGACGGGCCAGCCTTCGTGCGTCGTCCCGCCCTTTCCTGGAGTCACGCCGCCGACGACGTTGGTGTGATACGCCGCAGCCGCCTTGGCATGAAACGTCCCCTCACGGCCCGTCAGGCCTTGAACGATGAGTCGGGTGTGTTGATCGAGCAAAACGGCCATTAGCTTCCTCTGGAACCCGCAGAACCTGCTAGAACCTGCTGAACCTGCTGAACCTGCTGAACCTGCTGAACCTGCTGAACCTGCTGAACCTGAATTAGTGCACCAGCGCGACGACCCTCTCGGCAGCCTCTCCCATGGTGTCGGCGGTCGTGAAGTTCAGGCCGCTTTCCACCAGCATTCGCTTGCCTTCTTCGACGTTCGTGCCCTTCATGCGAATCACGATGGGCACGTGCACGCCCAGTTCCCTGACCGCGGCGATCACTCCGGCGGCCAGCACATCGCATCGCAGGATCCCGCCGAAGATGTTGATCAGCACGGCTTTGACCTTGGCGTCTGACATCAGGATCGTGAACGCGTTCCGGATCTGCTCGGCAGTGGCGCCGCCGCCGACGTCCAGGAAGTTGGCCGGCATTCCGCCCGCCAGCTTGATGATGTCCATGGTGGCCATGGCCAGGCCCGCGCCGTTCACCATGCAGCCGATGTTCCCGTCGAGCCTGATGTAGTTCAGCGAGTACTTCGAAGCTTCCACTTCCAGCGGGTCCTCCTCGCTGATGTCGCGAAGCTCGCGGATGTCGGGGTGCCGGAACATGGCGTTGTCGTCGAAGTTCATCTTCGCGTCGAGCGCCAGCAGATCGCCCTGCGTCGTCACGATTAGCGGATTGATCTCCAGCAGCGACGCATCGGTCGCGACGAAGGCTTGGTAGAGCGCGAGGATCATCCTTGTCGCCTTCTTCGCCTCGTCGCTGGAAAGTCCGGCCGCAAACGCCAGCTGCTGGGCCTGAAACGGCGCCAGGCCGATGCCAGGGTGGACATACACGCGGTGGATTTTTTCGGGTGTCTTCGCCGCGACTTCCTCGATGTCCACGCCACCCTCGGCGCTCAACATCACGACCGGACGCCGAGTTGACCGATCGACGAGGATGCTCATGTAGAGCTCGCGCTGGATGCCGACGCCTTCCTCGACGAGGAGCCGCGACACCTTCTGCCCTTCCGGTCCGCTCTGATTGGTGACCAGCGTGCTGCCCAGCAGCTTGCGAGCCGCATCTTCGGCCTGGTCCAGCGACTTGGTGACCTTCACGCCTCCGGCTTTGCCGCGGCCACCCGCGTGAATCTGGGCCTTCACGACGACGACCGATCCGCCCAGCCGCTTGGCGATCATCGGTACTTCCTGTGATGTGAAGGCGACCTCGCCTCGTGGAACCGGAACGCCGTAGCGAGCGAGCAGGGCTTTAGCTTGATATTCGTGGATTTTCATCGTGAACGTGAGGGAACTGCGCCAATAGTGTATTGCTAATTGCTCAGCAGCCTATCTGTGTCATCTGTGCCATCTGTGGCTCAATCGGCCCGCCGTGCATCTGCTTGACGTGATGCCGGACGGGCAGCGCCTGACGGCTGCCCGGCCGCTCGCAAGTTCGCCATTGACCCCGGGCATCAGTGCACCAGCACCTTCACCTTGATCGTGAACCCGCCTAAATCGTTCTCGTCAAATTCAGCCGACACGCCGCCTTCGCCGATCGAGTCGCTGACCCAGGCGTAGCGGCCCTCCACAGCGGCGGCAATCCGGCGCCGCCGGAACAGGTCGACGCCGCCGACGATGTGGAACCCTCCGAAATTATCGGATACGTCGTCTCCGGGCTTGCGCGAAATCGGCGTCCTCCTTGAACAAATAGAGGCCATAGCCGGCGCCGGCGTACGGTCGAGCCATAGTGCTTCGGCCAAACTTGTAGCCGAACGTCATGCTGATCGGAACGACCCTGACCTCGTCCCTGATGCCAAGCCGGAAGACTTGATCGTCGAGCACGAATGCCCGTTCGCCCTCCATCCTGTACCATTCGATCTCGGCCGACCCGAAGAAGCCACTCGGCCAGATCGCGTCGGCGCCGCCGCCCGCAATCCAGGTGGAGTCCTTGTCGAAGATGGCGTTGAAGCTTTCCTTGGCCGTCAACCGAAGATAGCCGATCTCACCGAAACCGCGGATGACAAAGGGCTCGGGTGGACGCTGTGGTTGTGCTCGACGAGGCTGCCGCACCGCCGGTGCAGGGGCCGGCTTGCTCTGCGGATCCGGTCCCGGATCGGCAAACGCTGCACCAGCGATCGACATCCAGACCAGGATGGCGAAGCCCGCCAGGCGGTGGGCTCCGCGAAGGGGGCTACCGGCGAACAAGCAACGACTTTCGAATCTTCGCGACGACCGTGAAATTCGGATCCACCACGTTGGCGATTTCATATTCGAGTGCCTGGCCCATGAGCGATGCGGCGCTCCGTTCAGGGTAGCCGTAATCGGTGACGAGCAGGCGCTGCATCTCGGTGGTGGCGTGCTGCAGCGCCTCCAGCAGAGGTCGCGCGCTCCCAAGCACCATCAAGTGGGTCTCATTCTCGAGCCGAGGCCAGCCGATCGCCTTCTTCTTGATCAATTCCACGGTGAACTCGACGTCCATCGACGTTTCGAGACCGGTCCCGACGACTTCGCCTTCGCCCTGCCGCGCGTGGCCGTCGCCGATGAACAGGAGACCGCCCGTTTCGCCGACTGGCAGCGACACTTTGACGCCGGCGTTGACGCCGGCGTAGTCCATGTTGCCGCCAAAGGCGCCCGGCGTGCTCGTCGCAATCGCTTCCTTGCGGGCAGGCGCCAGGCCAACGCAGCCCAGCATCGGTCGAATCGGCAGCTCGATGGGTGGACCAGGCAGCTCGGTGCTGTCCGGACGAACGACTCCCTTGGCCTTGTCGATGGTCCAGGTAATGCGCCGGCCTTCGCGATCCGTGCGGGTGTTCAGTGCCGCCGGGTCAACGGTGTAAGGCGCGAGCAAGCTCGACGAGTAGGCAGTGGCCCGATTGGTCTCGATCTTCTCGAAGCTCACGACCACGGTGTCGCCGGGTTCGGCGCCCTCGATATAAAACGGGCCGGTTTGCGGATTCGGCCCCGAAGCGACCTGCTTACCGTTCCAATCGGCGCCGCCGGCATCGATGGTCTTGGTGATCACACGATCGCCGGGCTTGATCCGCAGCGCCGGCGGGTGCGCCGCCGAAAACGTGTTGTAGAAGACCGTCGGGACAAACTGGTGCGTGTCGGCGGAGAGAACCGACGGGGCCGACACGAATGCCGAAACGACCAGAGCCAGCCCACGTCGACGCATCTGCCCCTCCGTTGTCGCGCTACTTGGTTTCGTCCCAGATCACTTGGGCGTCGGACCGAACGCGGGCCTCGGCCGGCGCGGCGTAGCCCTTGTACTTTTCAGGCGTCTTCCACGTCTTGACGACGTCGTCGACGGTCTTGCCGCTCTTCTTGGCGTCCTGCACGAACTTGACGAAATCGGCGATGAACTCCGACTGCGTTTTGAGATCGGCGAGAGTCGTGGTCGCCGGGTTGTGCCCGTTGATCAACGTGTCGATGCCCTTGACCTGCGCCGCCTTGGCGAGGGTCGCCGAATAGTTCACACCGCTGCCGCCGTTGTTCGCGTCCATGATCGGCAGATCGCGGGTGTGAAATGCGTCGCCGCAGTGCATCACGCCGAGCGCGGTGAAGACGACCCAGGCATCGCCATTCGTGTGCGCGCGGCCAAAGTAGTGCAGGTCGATCTGTTCCGGGCCGTTGCCGATCGTCATCGTCTCTTTGAAGGTTCGCTTCGGCAAGCCCTTGCCTTTGTTCTGCTCGAAGATCGACGGTCCGGGGGGAGGCGGTTGCAGGCCGGTCACAGGGCGCATCTTCTCCATGTTGGCCTTCGTGTTCTCCTGGACGACGATGTCCACCGTCGCCGGGAATTCGACATTACCGCTCACGTGATCGCCGTGGGTATGTGTGTTGATGATTCGGACGATCGGCTTGTCGGTGAGCTTCTTGATTGCGTCGAGAATCGGCTGGCCCCAACCGGGGTTCTTCGTGTCCACCACCGTGACACCAGACGCGGTGACGAAGACCGCGGTGTTGCCGCCACCGCCCTGCCCTTTCAGGACGAAGAGGTTCTCCTTCAGCTTGTCCACTTCGATGACCTTCGGCGCTGGTGGTGGTGGCGCTGGTGGCGCTGGCGGCTGCTGGTACGCGCTCAGCGACAGCGTCACTGCACCGCACGCAACGATCAGGCCAAGAATCAGGCTTCGATTCGACCGGTTCGGTTTAATCATGCTTACACTCCAATCACGTCAACCAGCTCCTTGACGGCGCCGGCAGACTTGTTCAAGGCCGTTTGCTCGCTCGGGGTCAGCTTGATCTGGATGATCTGCTCGACACCACGGGCCCCCAGCTTCACCGGCACACCCACAAACAGGTTGTTGAGACCGTACTCGCCCTGAAGGAAGACCGAGCACGGCATGATCTTCTTCTGATCCTTCAGGATCGCCTCGACCATGTCGGCCGCTGAGGCGCCCGGGGCATACCAGGCGCTGGTGCCCACCAGCTTCGTGATCTCCGCGCCGCCGTTGGCCGTGCGATCGCAGATCGCCTTGATCCGATCCTCGGAAAGAAGCTCGGTGATCGGAATGCCCGCGACCGTTGAATATCGTGGCAGCGGAACCATCGTGTCGCCGTGGCCGCCGAGCACGAACGCCGACACGTTTTCGACCGACACCTGCAGTTCCATCGCGATGAACGTCCGCATGCGCGCGGAGTCGAGCACGCCGGCCATGCCGATCACGCGCTCGCGCGGGAACCCGCTCAGCCGGTACACCGCTTGCGACATCGCATCGAGTGGATTGGCCACCGGCACGATGATCGTGTTGGGCGAATGCCTCACCACTTCGGCCGTGACGTCCTGCATGATCTTGTAGTTCACGTTCAGCAGGTCGTCGCGGCTCATGCCAGGCTTGCGCGGCACGCCCGATGTGATCACGACGACATCGGAGTTCGCGGTCTCGGCAAAATCTTTCGTGCCAACGCCCACCACGCGCGACGCAGAACCTTCGATCGGACACGACTCATAGATGTCCAGCGCGACACCGGCGGCCTTCGTGTCCGCGATGTCGACGATGACGACGTCAGCAAGCTCTCGCTGCGCAACGGCCCGAGCCACGGTTGCGCCAACATTGCCCGCGCCACCAACGACTGTTACCTTCCGATTCATGAACGACTCCTCATTAGGTCAAGTTCCCTTTCACGCGATCCAACGATCAACAGATTCTGTGGAAAACCTTGTGGAAAACACCGTGTGAATGCCGCGTAACGTCGCACGTTTCTGAACAAATCAGCGAGTTGCACCAATGGTGGTGCAATTCAGTTTCAGATTCGATCAGCCGATTGGCATTTTGATCCGTCTCGGTCGGCATTCCGCACCGTCAGCCGATCGGCATACGTTAGTTCGATCGGCGCCAGTGTGACAAGATACGGTCTTTGTCCCTTGACTGATCGATTCCCTTTCGCTGGCCCCTGACACTCATGCAGATCGTAGTTGCAGACGACCTCCCTCCCTCCGCACTTGCGTTGCTCCATCAAGAAGGCTGGCACATCGACGCGCGAACCGGGCGCACGGCCGAGCAGCTGGCTGCCGATCTCGCCAACGCCGACGCGCTCGTCGTCCGAAGCGCGACCAAGGTCACCGCGGCGATCATCGCAGCCGCGCCGCGGCTGCGGGCTATTGCCCGAGCTGGAACCGGCGTCGATAACGTCAACGTCGAAGCCGCGACTGCTCGCGGCATTGTCGTGATGAACACGCCCGGTGCCAACACCGTCAGCGTGACCGAACTGGCCATGGCGCAATTACTGTCGCTGGCGCGACGCCTCCCCGCTGCCGATGCGTCGATGAAACAAGGCAAGTGGGACAAGAAGAGTTTTCTCGGTGAAGAGGTCCGCGGCAAGGTGCTCGGCCTGGTGGGATTCGGTCGAGTGGGCCGCGAAGTCGCCCGCCGCGCTCAGGCGTTCGCGATGACGGTGATCGCCCACGATCCGTTCGTGCCGGCCGACTCGGCCGCGGAGCTTGACGTTCATTTCGTGTCGCTCGACGATCTGTGCGCGCGGTCTGACTATGTATCTCTGCACCTCCCGGCAACGGCCGAGACTCGTCATCTGTTTGACGCCTCCCGCTTCGCGCGCTGCAAGCGGGGCATGAAGCTCATCAACACGGCGCGCGGCGAGCTGATCGACGAGGCCGCGTTGGTGGACGCGATTCGGTCGGGACAGGTGGCCGGCGCGGCTCTCGATGTCTTTACTCAAGAGCCAACGGCGAACCACGAGCTGCAGCAGTTGCCGCAGGTGATCGCCAGCCCGCACATCGCTGCGTCAACTCGGGAGGGTCAGGAGCAGGTAGGACTTGAAACGGCCGCGGCGCTGCGTGACTTTCTGAAGAGCGGAACGATCAGAAACGCCGTGAATGCGCCAACTCGACAAACCTGAGCGTTGTCTCCCACGATTTCGCGTGGTGGAAGTTTGTCGCCGTGAACCGCCCCTATCTGAGGCGGAGCATCTGCTGGACGCCAGTGGGGCCGGCAATCACGACGGCGGTCTCTTCGACGCGCACGACAATATAGCCGTTCGACAGCGCATCGCCCGCCTTGACGAACACCAGGCTGCCGTTGTCGTTGACGATCGCGGTAAAGACCGCGACGTCATCGTGACGGTTCATGGCAATGCCCGACAGATCGAATCGAAGCATCGGCGCGACCGGCGCCGGTGGTTCGGCTGGCGGCGGCGCGATTTCCGCGGCGCGCGCCGCGGCCGGACGTGCGGCGGGCCGGCGTGGGCCAAAGACGAACGGATTGCGACCGGGCGACGGCGAGCGCGGCTGCTCTTGCAACTTCAATCGCAGCTGCTGGGTGAAAGGGGCGGCGGCGTCTTGACGGCCGAGCGGGCGCGGGCCGGTGCGCGCATCAGCCGAAGCCGCGGGCTGCGGATCCTGTGACACTACGCCTGACGCGAGCCACCCAGAGGCCAGACTCAGGGCGGCAATCAACGCGACCATGCGCGGTTGCATCGGTCCCATCATACTGCCGAGCTTGCCTTTGCTCGCCTGTGATCCGATCGCTCGTCCATGTGTCTCCAGGCCGCTGTGGTATGATTCGTCGTGCACCCCATTTCAGTCACGAGGTTGCCATACCCGCTGACTGAATCGTCGGTCCTCGCTGTCATTCCTGCCAGATACAACTCGACTCGGCTTCCGGCGAAGGTGTTGCTCGAAATCGCCGGCCGTTCGATGATCGAACACGTCTATCGTCGCGCCACGAGCGCCTCGTTGGTGCACGCCGTAGTCGTCGCCACCGACGACCAACGCATTTCCGACGTGGTCGAGTCGTTCGGCGGCACCGCGGTGATGACGCGAGTCGATCATGCCACGGGAACCGATCGAATTGCCGAGGTTGTCGCCTCGCTCCCCTGCCGGCTCGTCGTCAACCTTCAGGGCGATGAGCCGCTCATCGAGCCCGAAACCATCGACGCCGCCATCCGGCCGCTGCTGGCCGACCCCGCCATCGACATCGGCACGCTCAGCCGGCCGATTCGGGATGCTCAGGAATTCACAAATCCGCACGTGGTCAAAGTCGTGACCGACCATCGCGACCAGGCCCTGTATTTCTCACGCGAGCCGATTCCCGGGGCACACGCGACAACGGCGCCAGCCGCGGTGCTGGCAGCTGCCCGCGCACACATCGGCCTTTATGTGTATCGGCGCGACGTCCTTCTCCGGTTAGCCGCCCTAGCCCCGACTCCTCTGGAGCGGCTGGAAGGGCTCGAGCAGCTTCGCGCGCTCGAGCATGGAATGCGCATCTCGGTGACCGCTGTTCAGCATCAATTCGCAGGAGTTGACACGCTCGAAGACCTGGAACGCGTTCGCCAGCACCTGCTGGCCTCTACCCGTACGTGAGCCTGCCCATGGATTCAACGACTGGACGACAAACCAAATACATCTTCGTGACCGGCGGCGTGGTGTCGTCGCTCGGCAAGGGCCTGGCGGCCGCATCCATCGGCGCGCTGCTCGAGGGCCACGGCTATCGCGTGACGCTGCAGAAGTTCGACCCGTACATCAACGTGGATCCGGGCACGATGAGCCCGTATCAGCACGGCGAGGTCTACGTCACCGACGATGGGGCCGAGACCGACCTCGATTTGGGCCACTACGAGCGGTTCACCAGCATGACGGCCACTCGCAACAGCAACTGGACGACCGGCAAGATCTACATGTCGGTGATCCAGAAGGAGCGCCGTGGCGATTACCTGGGCCGGACCGTTCAGGTCATCCCTCACATCACGAACGAAATCAAAGATTGCATCCGCCAGGCCGGCCGAGACACCGACGTGGTTCTGGTCGAAATCGGCGGCACGGTCGGCGACATCGAGAGCCTGCCGTTCCTCGAGGCCATTCGCCAATTCCGCCAGGATGTCGGCCGCGAGAACACCATCTACATCCACCTGACGCTGGTTCCGTTCATCGGGACCGCCGGCGAGCTCAAGACCAAGCCCACGCAGCACAGCGTCCGCGATTTGCGCTCCATCGGTATTCAGCCTGACATTCTGCTCTGCCGCACCGACCGTATCCTGCCGCGCGACATCAAGCAGAAGATCGCCCTGTTCTGTGACGTGGACGAGCATGCCGTCATCACGGCCAAGGACGTCTCCACGATTTATGAAGTGCCGTTGGTGCTCAGAGACGAGGGGTTGGACGAGGTCATCTTGAAACTGCTCGGGCTTCCTCAAACCGAGTCGCGGATGGCCGCATGGGAAGAGCTGGTCCAGCGGATCAAGAACCCCATCGACGAGCTGACCATCCACGTCGTCGGCAAGTACACGGGGTATGAGGACTCCTACAAGTCACTCAACGAAGCGCTCTACCACGGTGGCTTCGCCAATCGCCTGCGGATCAACATCAACTGGGTCGAGTCCGAAGCGCTCGAGGCCGAGGGCGGCGGACGGCTGCTCGAAGGCGCAACCGCCATTCTGGTGCCCGGCGGATTTGGCTCGCGTGGCACGCGCGGGATGATGAAGGCGGCCGAATACGCAAGGAAGAGGAAGATCCCCTTCTTCGGAATCTGCTACGGATTTCAATGGGCGACCGTCGAGTTCGCGCGCAATGTCTGCGGGCTCGAAGGCGCCGATTCAACCGAGGTCGACGAGGCCGCGCCGCACCGCGTGATCTACAAGCTGCGCGATCTACTCGGAGTGGACGAGCTCGGAGGCACGATGAGGCTCGGACGTTATGCCTGCGAGCTGGCGCCCGGATCGCTGGCTCGACGCAGTCTACAACACCGATCTGATCTACGAGCGCCATCGGCATCGCTTCGAGTTCAATTGCTTGTATGAGCCGACCCTTGCCGAGAACGGAATGCGGATCTCCGGCCGGTCGCCCGACGGCAAGTTCGTCGAGATTGCGGAGCTGCCGGGTCATCCATGGTTCCTGGCGGTCCAGTTCCATCCGGAGTTCCAATCGCGGCCGCTGAAGGCCCATCCGCTGTTTGCCAGCTTCGTGGAGGCGGCCTACCAGAACAAGCTCGCTGAGGCCGGCCAGCCGACTGCCGCAAAGAGTCAGGCCTGATGCAAATCAGCTCTCAGCTATCTGCCTTCAGCGATCGGCTACCGGCAGTCCGGCCCACGGGGGTTCCTGCCGATAGCCGAACCCCGACGGCCGAGAGCCGAGTTGGCTGGCATGTCTAGCATGCACTCGGTCGCCGCGGTGGCCGCGGGCCCGGTGACCTTTGGCTCAAGTCATCCGCTGGTATTCATTCTTGGGCCCTGTGTCATCGAGAGCGAGGCTCATGCGGTAGATCTCGGCGTGACGTTGGCGGAGATCGGCAAACGCACCGGCGTGCCTGTCGTCTTTAAAGCGTCCTACGACAAGGCCAACCGGACGTCGCTTCGATCGTTTCGAGGCCCTGGACTCACCGAAGGGCTGCGCGTGCTCGCCAAGGTGAAGACGCGAACCGGTCTGCCGATCCTCACCGACATTCACGAAACCAGCCAGGTGGCCGCCGCCGCCGAGGTCGCCGACATCCTTCAGATCCCGGCATTTCTTTCCCGCCAGACCGACCTGCTGGTCGCGGCCGCCAAGAGCGGCCGGGCAGTGAACGTGAAGAAGGGACAGTTTCTGGCGCCGCACGACATGCGTCACGTGATCGCAAAGCTGACTCAGTCGGGCAACGGCAACGTGTTGATCACCGAGCGAGGCGTCACCTTCGGCTACAACAACCTCGTCGTCGACCCCCGAGCGTTTCCGATGCTCCGGATGCTGGGCTTCCCTGTCATCTTCGACGTGACCCACAGCCTCCAATTGCCGGGCGCCGGCGAGGGCGTGACGGCGGGGCTCGCGCAGTACATCGAGCCTTTGGCGCAGGCGGGCGTGGGCGCAGGTATCGACGGCGTCTTCATGGAGGTTCACGAAGACCCCCCCAAGGCCAGGAGCGATGCCGCCAACGCCCTGGCGCTCGATCTGGTCGAGCCTCTGCTGCGTCGCCTGGTCGCTATTGATAACATCGTCAAGGACCGTTCGCCCAAAGCCGATCGCTGACCCTGTGACCGACCTGTCGCTGGCTCGCAAAGTTCTCCAGACCGAAGCTGCTGCGATCCTCGCGCTCGTCGATCGCCTCGACGAGAGCTTTGCCAAGGCGGCGACGCTGGTCCGAGACTGCAAGGGCCGGGTCATCGTCACGGGACTTGGGAAATCGGGCATCATCGGTCACAAGATCGCGTCGACGTTCTCGAGCACGGGAACACCAGCGTTCTTCCTCCATCTGGGTGAGGCCGGCCACGGCGACCTCGGGGTCATTCAGTCCGACGATGTGGTGATTGCCCTGTCCTACAGCGGCGAAACCGAAGAGCTCACGCACGTGCTCGAGACGGTCAAGCGCCTGGGCACCTGCATCATCGCGATTACCGGGGACACCTCGTCGACGCTCGGGCAGGCGGCCGATGTCGCGATCGACTGTTCGGTGTCCGAAGAAGCCTGTCCGATGAATCTCGTGCCGACGGCAAGCACCACTGCCGCGCTCGCTCTGGGCGATGCGCTGGCGATGGCGGTGCTGGTCGAGAAGGGCTTCAAGCCCGAAGACTTCGCCGATCGTCATCCCGGCGGCAAGCTGGGCCGCAAGCTCATGCGCGTCGAGCAGGTGATGCACACGGGAGATGGCCTCCCAATCGTCCAGCTCCACACGGCCATGCGAGATGTGATCTACGAGATGTCGCGGAAGGGCCTGGGGATGACGACGGTCGTCGATGGCGACGGCCAGCTCGTGGGAATCATCACCGACGGCGACCTGCGGCGGAAGATGTCGTCGACGTCGAACGTCCTGGATCTGACCGCGCGAGACGTGATGACGGTAAATCCAGTCACGATCGAGCGCCGGATGCTCGCGGTTGAAGCCTTGGGCCGTCTCGAGCAGCGCAAGATCACGTCCATCGTCGTAATCGACGGCGACCGGCGGGTCGAGGGCGTCGTGCACCTGCACGACCTCTGGCGGACCGGGATGGTTTAGGCCACAGATGACGAAGATGATGCAGATGGCACAGGCACGCCTCTAAGGGCTCGGGTGGATTTCGCTAACTCTCTTCCGCTCATTGTCGGACTCGTCGCGCTGCTGGCTGGCTTGGCCATCGGCAAGGCGTGGGAGCGCTACAAGTTGCGCGACGGCAGGTGGATCGACCGGCGGCGCGCCCGCGACTCGCATCACTACGTCCTCGGCCTGAATTTCCTCGTCTCCAACCAGATCGACCTGGCGATCGAAGAGCTGAGCCTGGCGGCCCGCGTCGACGCCGATGCACTCGAAATCCATCTCATTCTCGGCAACGTGTATCGGGAGCGCGGTCAGGTCGCCCGAGCGATTCAGGTCCACCAGAACCTGTTGCAACAGCCGAAGCTGTCGCGGCTGGAGCACGGGTACGTCCTGCTGTGCCTCGGGTTGGATTTCAAGCGCGGTGGGTTCGTCGATCGAGCGCTCGAAGCCTTCAACGAAGTGCTGGCGCTCGACCCCAATAATCAGTACGCGCTGCTCAATCTGCAGAAACTGCACGAGGAACAGCACCAGTGGGCCGAAGCGCGCGCGATCCGCCAGAGACTGGTCGCGCTCAGCGGACCGGACACCCATCCAAGGAATCAGGCCATTCTCGCGTTTCTCGAAAACGCGCTCGGCACTGAGGCGATCGAAGCGTCCGACAACGGCCGCGCCGCCAAACACTTCGAAACCGCGATCGATCTGGACCCCAGCACGACGCCCGCGTTTCTCAATCTGGGCGATGTCCGGCTGAGCCAAGGCGATCGTGCCGGGGCGGAAGCCGCCTGGGATCGGATGATTGCGAAATCGCCTGAGCGCGCCTATCTCGCCTTCGACCGCCTGGAACGGCTACATGAGGGGCAAGGGACTCCCCAGCGATTCGTCGATCGCTGCCTGCGTCTGATCGCCTCGAACCCACGCGACTGGCGAGGCCGGCTCGCCCTGGGCCGTCATCTCGCCCGCCACGGCAAGCCGACGGAGGCCTTTGAGTATCTGCTCGTGGCACTGGAACAGAACCCGCACGGCCTCACGGTTCACCAAGCGATCTGGAAGGTGCTGCTCACGCTGGATCTCAATCGCGCCCTCATGCAGCGCTACATCGAAGCCGCACGCGAGTCGGTCTTCTTCCTCGACCCGCATGTCTGCGTGAAGTGCCACTACCGAAGTACCGAATTGCTGTGGCGCTGCCCGCACTGCCACGAATGGAATTCGTTCGTCGAAGAGCGCATCGCCCCTGCCAAGGAAGCCAGCACCGAGATGTGATCACGCGCCCCTGGCGAACCGAAGGGTCAGCGACACGATCAGGTCGGCAACCGCTTCATCGGTCTGCTCGTGGGTGCCGTCGGTGGTGATCACGTAGTCGGCCCTGGCCACTTTTTTCTCAATCGGCCACTGGGCGCGGAGGCGGCGTTCGGCGTCTTCCCGCGTCGCGCCTCGTGCCATGAGCCGCACAATCTGCGCCTCCGCCGAGCAAGCGGCGACGATCACAACCTCGAACGCCTTCTCCCGGCCGGTTTCGAACAGCAGCGGAATGTCGGCGACGCCGAACGGGGTGTCCAGTGCGAGCGTGTTGAAGAAGTCCTCGATGCCCTGTCGGACGACTGGATGGATGATGGCCTCGAGATCCTGTCGCGCCAAATCGTCTCGAAACACCACCTCCGCGACGTGCCGCCGGTCCATTTCACCAGAGGCCAGAACCGCGGCGCTGCCGAACCTGCGCCGCACCTTCGCGAGGGCCTCGGTCCCCGGCTTCACTGCGTCGTGCGCCAGCTGGTCCGCGTCGACCACGGGTACACCAGCTTCATGAAGGCGTCTGGCAACGTAGCTCTTGCCAGTGGCAATGCCTCCGGTGAGCGCGACGCGATGAGGTGCGAGTGCCATTAGACCTCGCCGCTCACGGCACACAGGCCGCGGCGTGAAAAGAATGGAAAAAGGGACTATTACCGGCGGCTCATTCTGGATTCTGCGGCCGTCAGCGTGTTTCGCAGCACCATCGCCACCGTGAGCGGGCCGACCCCGCCCGGCACCGGCGTGAGCGCGCCCGCCACTTCGCCCACGTCGGGGTGCACGTCGCCAACCGTGATGCTCCCTTTCTCGCGGAAGGTTCGCCAGCGCGGACTCTCGGGACCAAACAGCCGCTCGACCTCGGCCGCGACATCGACCTTGTTGATCCCGACGTCGATGACGGTGGCTCCCGGCTTCACGAACTGCTTGGTGACGAATCCGGGGCGGCCGATCGCCGCGACCAGGACGTCAGCCGTCCTGGCGACACTGGCGAGGTCCGGCGTGTGCGAGTGGCAGATGGTCACCGTGGCATCGCGGTGCATGAGGAGCAGCGCCATCGGCTTGCCCACGATGTCGCTGCGACCGATGACGACGGCATGCTGGCCGCGAAGCGGAATCCGCTCCCGTTCGAGCAGCTCGATGCAGCCGGAGGGCGTGCAGGCGACCAGACGCGGACGCTTTTGGACCAGAAGGCCGACGTTCTCAGGATGAAAGCCGTCCACGTCCTTGTCGGGCCGGATGGCGTCGAACACCCGCAGCTCGGCATGACGTCCCATGGCGGCCGGAAGCGGCGTCTGGACAAGGATCGCGTCGATGGACTCGTCGTGATTGAGCCGTTCGACGAGCGCAAGGGTATCGTCAATCGACGATGACGCGTCGAGACGAAAGAGCTCGCCCCGACAACCTGCATCGCCCACCGCCTTGAGTTTGTAGCGGACGTAGATCTCCGAAGCCGGGTTTTCTCCGGCCAGGACGACAGCGAGGCTGGGGGGACGGCCGTATCGGCTCGTGAACTCGGCGACTCTGGGCGCGACTTCCTGCCGAAGCACGGTCGCGAGCGCAACGCCGTCAAGCCTCCGCGCCATCACGTCCCTTCGCGAATCGATCGAGCGTTTTCAGCTGATCGGGATGTCCGAGGACCACCAGCTGATCGCCGACCGCCATGACGCAGTCGGGCGCCGGGTTGAACTCCATCTGCCCGGCAGCTCGCTGAATCGCGACGACCACCACGCCAAACGCCTGCCGCAGATCGGCCTCCTTGATGCTCTGACCGACCAGCCGCGACCCTCCGGCAATCGCCACTTGCTCTGCGGCGAGATCGATAGAGGAGGAGCTCGTGGCCAGGCGCATGAAGTCGACCACCGCCGGCCGCAGCGCGGTTTGCGCCATCTGGATGCCGCCGAGCTGGTAAGGCGAGATCACGCGGTTGGCGCCTGCCCGTCTCAATTTGGCCTCGGCGTCGGGCAGCTCGATTCTGGCGATGATAAACAGGTCGGCGCGCAACACTCGCGCGGTCAGGACGGTATAAACGTTCTCGGCATCGGTGCCGACGGCCGCAATCAAGCCGCGGGCCCGGGCGATGCCGATCTTGCTCAGTACGTCCTCCCGGCTGGCGTCGGCCTGCACCGCCAGGCCGCCTTGCTCGATCACCTGGTGGACACGCTCAGGGTCGCGGTCGACCACCACGTATGGAATGTTCTGCTTGCGGAACTCTTCCGCGATGATGCTGCCGATGCGGCCGTAGCCGCAGATGATGTAGTGGTCGGTAAGGGTGTCAATCATTCGCGTGAACCGCCGGGCCTCAATCCGACGGTAGAGTCCCCCCTCCACCATGAGAGCCATGACGAGCGACGCCGTGTAGAACAGCGTCGATACGCCTGCCAGCAGCACCAAGGTCGTCCAGATTTCGCCGGCGCGAGAGAGCGAATGGGGATATCCATACCCAACGGTGGTCACCGAAATGATCGTCATGTAGAACGCGTCCCAGACGCTCCAACGCTCGATGACGATGTACCCGACGGTCCCGATCGCGGTGACCCCGGCGAGCAGGGTTACGGCAAGGCGGGGACCGCGGCCCCAGGTCCAGCGACCGCCCAGCTCCGCGCCTGCCACGTCCTATTTTTCGCCCGATGCCTTGGTCAGTCCGAAGCCGAGCGCCCAGACGGCAACCGCCACGGCAAGCCACTTGAGGCCAAACGTGTCCGCCTGATCCGCAGTGACTCCGATCTCGGCCCATTTAGTGGTCGTTTCGTTCGTGATGCCAAACTCCGTCATATAACCAAGAATCGTGACGCACGCAAAGTTGAAGATCAGCAGCAAGCCCGCCGTCGTCACGAAGTTGGCGAAGCTCTGGAGTGGCGTCCGTGCCGACGATTCCTTGGCGTTCGCGAGCGGGCTGTGCGTGCGCCCGTAGAACCAGTAGATCACCATGCCGATGTCGAGCCAGACCAGGAAGCGGACCCACGTGACGATCGGCAGGCTCAGCATCAAGTACGAGCACGACAGGATTCCCAGCACCGGGAACACCGGACCGAACGGCACGCGGAACGGCCTCGGCGCATCCGGCCGCCTGCTGCGCAAGACAAGAACCGCCGCGCAGACAACCACAAAGGCAAAGAGCGTCCCGATGCTCGTCATCTCGCCGACGACCTGAATCTGGGTGACGCCGGCGACGAGAGCGACGATGACGCAGGTGATGATGGTCGTGATGTACGGAGTCTTGAATCGCGGGTGGACCCTGCTGACGCCAGGTGGGAGCAGGTAATCGCGGCTCATCGAGAAGAAGATGCGAGGCTGGCTCATGAGCATCACGAGGAGAACCGACGTGATGCCGGCGACTGCCCCTGCCGAGACCAGACCTGCCGCCCAATCCTGGCCGATGGTCGCCAGCGCGTAGGCGACGGGAGCGTTGAGGAACCTCACCGACTCGGCCGCTTCGACCATCGGCACGCCAGGGAGACCTTCTGCCAACGAGCGATATTGCACGACGGGGACGATGCCGCTCAGCACCAGGCCGACGGCCAGATACAGAACGGTGCAGATCACCAACGAGGCGATGATGCCGATGGGCAGATCGCGCTGCGGGTTTTTCGCCTCCTCAGCTGTCGTCGACACGGCGTCGAACCCGATATAGGCGAAGAAGACAACCGCGGCGGCGGCCATCACACCGGGCATGCCGTAGGGCGCGAACGGCGTCCAGTTCTCGGGCTTCACGTACGAGACGCCCGCCGCCAGGAAGAAGAGCACCGCGACCAGCTTGGTCGCGACCATCACGGCGTTGAAGCGGGCGGACTCACGTATGCCGACCACCAGCAACACCATGATCAGCAAGACGATAATCACGGCGGGCAGATTGATGATGCCGACCGGTGGCGCTGCCCCGAGCGTGATCGGCAGTTCCACGCCAAAGCCCGCCAGCAACCGCTGCATGTAGCCGCTCCAACCGATCGCCACCGTCATCGATCCGACCGCGTATTCGAGGA
Organism: uncultured Acidobacteriota bacterium; assembly: GCA_963773045.1. GTDB lineage: Bacteria > Acidobacteriota > Vicinamibacteria > Vicinamibacterales > UBA2999 > 12-FULL-67-14b. Next base: position 288,371 of record CAVYZT010000010.1, read on the forward strand.
TGAGGTCCCACCCGATCATCCACGCGACAATCTCGCCGAGCGTGGCATAGGCGTACGTATACGCGCTGCCCGCAATGGGAATCATCGAGGCGAACTCCGCGTAACAGAGCGCCGCAAACGCGCAGGCCAAGCCTGCGGCCAGATACGACATGGTGATCGCGGGACCGGCCTGATTGGCGGCGGCGGTTCCCGTGAGAACGAAGATGCCGGTGCCGATGATGGCGCCGATCCCAAGCAGCGTGAGGTCCCAGGCCGACAGGCTTCTCCTGAGTGCCTTGCCGCCGGCTTCGACGTCGCCCATGAGCTGCTCGAGCGACTTCGTCTTGAAGAGATTCGAATCCATTCCGCCTCCAACAGCGTGGTTCGGACCCGCCTTACACGGGGCGCGGGCCTGTCTCGCCGAAGCCCAGAGGGCGAAGGCGAAGGGGCTGGCAAACCCGGAGATTATATGTGGGATTTACCGCAGGACGCTGACGAAGGCCCGGGCGCGTGACTCCGGATCGCCCTTCAGCAGATCGCTGATCACCGCGACGCTGTCGGCGCCGCTGTCGATGACCAAGGGCGCGCGGTCGAGCGTGATGCCGCCGATCGCGACCAGCGGCATTCCGGCGCGTTTCGCGATCGCCGCCGCGCGGCGAACCGCATCCAGCCCGATGGCGTCGTATCCAGTTTCCTTCGTGCCAGTGCCAAAGACCGGCCCGACGGCAACGTAGGACACCGGCTCGGCCACGGCGGCGGCGAGTTGCGCATCCGAGTGAGTGGAGAGGCCGACGATCGCACGCTCGCCGACAAGACGCTGCACCCGCCCCGGCGGCAGGTCGGTCTGGCCAAGGTGCACGCCAGCCGCTTCGGCCATCGCCGCGATGTCGGCCCGGTCGTTCACGATGACCCTCGCCGTACCATCGGCGGCGGCCGTCATCTCGAGCGCGAGATCGAGGAAGCGCCCGCTCTCCCACGTCTTGGCGCGAAGCTGCAGGAAGCTCGCGCCGGCAGCGAGAAAAGCGCGCGTCACGTCGATTGGCGCCCGCTCATGCCGCGCGCACGCGTCAACATCGACGATGGCGTAGAGCTTGGGGAGCTTCAGAGAAGACATAAGGCAGAAGGCAGAAAGACTCTCGCGATTGTCAGCTCATGCCTTTTGCCTTGTGCATTCTGTCTTCTATGCCGATTCGGCCAGCGCCGAGGGCCTGGGCTTGGCAGCAAACCGTTCCATGAAGTGCGTATCGAGCCGGCCGGCGATGAAGTCCGCGTCGTTCAGGATTCTCAGGTGCAGCGGAATCGTGGTCCGGATGCCCTCGACCACCGACATCTCGAGCGTCCGCTTCATGCGCGCGATCGCTTCCTGGCGATCCCGCCCGTGCACGATCACCTTGGCGACCATCGAATCGTAGTACGGCGAGATCGGGCACTCCGTATGGGCCGCCGTGTCGACGCGGACCCCGGGGCCTCCCGGAATGCTGAACGCGTGAATCACGCCGGGTGAAGGCACGAACGTCTCGGGATCCTCGGCGTTGATGCGGCACTCGAGCGCGTGGCCCGTGAAGGTGACTTCGCTTTGCCGGAATCCGAGCCGGGCGCCGGCCGCGACGCGAATCTGTTCCTTGACGATGTCGATGCCGGTCACCATCTCGGTGACAGGGTGCTCGACCTGAATGCGGGTGTTCACTTCCATGAAATAGAAGCTGCCCTTCGCATCCACGAGGAACTCGAAGGTGCCGGCGTTGGTGTACTGGACCGCCCGCGCCGCATCGACCACGAGCGCGCCCATCTTCCGGCGCACCTTGTCAGACACGGCTACCGACGGAGATTCCTCGATCAGCTTCTGATGACGGCGCTGAATCGAACACTCGCGCTCGCCGAGGTGCACGAGGTTGCCATGGTGATCGCCAATCACCTGGAACTCGATGTGCCGCGGCGCTTCGAGATACTTTTCGATGTAGACGTCGCCAAGGCCAAACGACGCCTCCGCTTCACGTTGGGCGGTCTTGAATGCGTGCGGCAGTTCCGCCGCGCTCTTCACGATGCGCATGCCGCGACCGCCGCCGCCGGCCGCCGCTTTGATGATCACCGGGTAGCCGATGTCGCGGGCGATTTTGACCGCCTTCTCCTCGCTCTCGACCGGGCCATCGCTCCCCGGCAGCATCGGCACGCCGGCTTTCTTCATCGCGCGCCGTGCCTTCGGCTTGTCGCCGAGCAGGCGAATCACGCTCGGATCGGGCCCGATGAACCGGATGTGACACGCCTCGCACACTTCGGCGAGGTAGGCGCTCTCCGACAGAAAGCCGTAGCCCGGGTGCATCGCGTCGGCGCCGGTGATTTCCGCCGCGCTGATGATCGCCGGAACGTTGAGGTAGCTGTCGGCGCTGCGTGCCGGCCCGATGCAGATGTCTTCGTCGGCAAAGCGCACGTGCAACGAGTTCTCGTCCGCTTCCGAGTACACAGCGACGGTTTTGATACCCAACTCGCGACACGCGAAGATCACGCGCAGCGCAATCTCTCCACGGTTCGCGACCAGAATCTTCTTGAACATATGGAAGTGGACGTCGCTACACGCTTGGACGAATCGCAAACAGGCGCTCGCCGTACTGCACCGGCTGGCCGTTCTCGACGTACACGCTCACGATCTCGCCGTCGTACTCCGAGTCGATCTCGTTCATCAGCTTCATCGCTTCGATGATGCAGAGAACCTGACCCTTCCGAACCGTCTCACCCACCGAGACAAACACCTCGCTGCCCGGCTCAGCCGATCGATAGAACGTCCCGACGATCGGAGACTTGACGATCGCGAGCTCAGCGCCCTCTTCCGGTTCCGGCGGCGCGGCCGGCTCGCCGGAAGCGACCGGCGGCGGCTGCAGTGGTGGCGCCAAAGCCGGCATCACCGGGGCCGCCTGCGGCACGGCCACCGCATGATGCCCGGGTCCAATCTTGATGCTGATCCGCGCGCCGTCTTGCTCCCACTCGAACTCGCTCAGCTCCTGGCTGCGGATGAACTCGATCAGCTGCTTGATCTCGTCAAGGGTCATCGGGGGTTTGCTCAAGCCGGCTGCGGCACGTGGGTGAGCCACTCTGCCCCACTCGCCGTCACCAGCACATCATCCTCAATCCGAACGCCGCCCCAACCGGGGAAGTACGCGCCGGGTTCCAGCGTGAACACCATGCCCGCCACGAGCGGCTCGGGTGCCTGACCGGCACGCCGTGGTCCGACTCGCGGCCGTTCGTGAATCTCCAAGCCCAGTCCATGTCCCGTGCCATGAACAAACGCGTTCCCAATACCTCCGCGCACGAGAACCCCGCGCGCGCACTCGTCGATCGCCTCGGCCGCCTGGCCCGGGGCCACCGCCCGGAACGCCGATGCTTGAGCCTCACCGACCTGCTCCAGCACGCGCCGCTGCCTGGCATCCGGTGCGCCGACCGCGACGGTTCGCGTCAAGTCCACGCAGTAGCCGTCGAGCATCCCGCCAAAGTCCATCACCACCAGGTCACCCGCTCCAATCCGTCGATCGCCGGATCGGTAGTGCGGCATGGCCGAGTTCGGCCCGGAGGCGACGATGGTATCAAAAGCGGGCTTGGCAAACCCAACCCGGCGCAGCTCCTGTTCGATGGCGGCGGCGAGATCGCTCTCGACGATTCCGGCTAACGCCTTTGGAATTATGCGCTTAGCGGCATCCGATAGGCGCAACCCCGCGTCGCGCAGCGTGGCAACTTCCCAGTCGTCCTTGGCGGATCGCAGCCGCTCGACCAGCCCGTCGGTCGAAACAAAGTCGGGGTGATGACCGCTGGCGTGAAGTCGGCGCAACAGATCCGTATGCGTGCCGACGGTGAGATGTGCGGACTCGAAACCGACGTGCTCTCCGCCAGCGCGGCCGACCTGTTCGGCGAGGATCTCCTCGTAGGCGGCCCCCTGCGGCAGCATCACTATATTAATAGTGCTCAGATCCTGCTTCCGAAGCCGGGCGGCCTCAGAGTAGCGCCCATCAACGATGAGTTGTAGTTCCTCACTGGTTCCGAGCAGCACTCCGGCCGATCCAAAAAAACCCGTCAGATAGGCAATGTTGGGCGGGGACGTCACGATGACGCTCGTCAGCGACCCGGCGGACAGACGCTCGCGAAGCCGCGCGAATCTGGCGGCGTGAAAATCCGCCGGGGCGACCCTCATTACATGCCGCTCAGCCGCTTCCGGTCGGCGAGGATGGCCCCCAACCAGTCTTCCAGCTCGGAGAGACCCTTTTCGTCTCCTAACTCAACGGGAACCGACTCTGGTAAAGGCTCTGGCGGAACCGGCAGCGGACTCTCCGCCAGTCTTCGCGCCCGCTCGTCGAGTTGCTGTAGCAGGGAATCGAGGTCGAACAACACCTCGGCCACCCGAGGCCTGGCCACGCGTAAGGACGGAGGCGTTTCGGTCAACGGTGACTCGCCCGTGAGCCGCCTGATCTCGTCCAGGCCCCTCGCCGCCGCCAGATTGTCCGGCGCGCCCTCGAGCACCCGCTCGAACTCGAGCTTGGCTTCATCTAGCCGTTCGAGCGCAAGCAGGGCGCGGCCCAAGGTCACGCGTGCGGAGTGATAGCCAGGATATCGGGCGAGACCGTTGCGGCACACGCTGATCGCCAGTTCGAACTCGCCGGCCCGTCGATGTTCCTCGGCCAGCTGCGCAAACGCAATCGACGCCGGATCCGTCTGGACCCGGCGCCGAAGCTCGTCAATCCGAGGGTTGTCGGTACCCACGCCGACCAGTCTAAACCCTCCTTATTCCACCTTGACCGAGATCTCCTTGGTCGCCTTGCGGCCCTGGCTGTCGGTGACCGTCAGACGCGCCTGATACGAGCCCACGGCGCTGTACACGTGGCTCTGGCGGCCGACGGCGGAGTTCTCGATATTCCCGTCGCCGTAGTTGAATTCCCAATTCACGATCGGGCTCGGACCCTTCGACGCCGAGCCGTCGAAGAACACTGACATGCCCGTCGTTATTCCGCTCGTCGGTGAAACGATCAGATCCACGACCGGACCTGTGCCGGCGCCGCCGACGGTGACCGTCTGTTGCGCACTGGTCTTCTGCTCGGCATCGTCGAGCACCGTCAACATCACGACATAAGCGCCTGGCACATCGTAGCGTTTGCTCACTGTGACGCCGCTCCCGCTCTGCCCGTCGCCAAAGGTCCAGTTGTAACTGACGACGCGTCGTCCTGGCGCAGCCTTCGATTCCTCAGCGGTGAAGAAGATCTCTGCGCTCACTGCTGGTGTGGTCGGCGAAAACTTGAACGACGCCGTTGGCGGCGTGCCCGCACCAACCGCGACCGACTGTGAGGTCACGGCCGTGGCGCCACGCGCATCCGCCACGGTGAGCGTGACGAGGAAGATGCTCACCGCGCGGAACTCGTGGGAGACGGTCAGGCCGGAGCCGTTCGATCCGTCGCCGAAGTTCCACGAATAGCTGCAGGCGGCGCCGCACCGCACGCCGTTGTCGGTGGTCTCCGTCGCATCGAAGTTCACCTTGGTGAACGACGTCGGCGCCTTGGGCTCGAAGGTGAATTTCGGCAGCAGGCCCGGATTGGTCGGCCCGATGATGCCTTGGGGAACCAGCCTGATGTCGACCGTGCGGAATTGCTCGCCGCGATAATCGCCGCCGATCGGCACGACCGCGATCGTGACGCGGCTGCTTTGCTGTGACAGCGTCGATGGTGGCGGCGCGGTGTAAACGATGCGTGCCCTCCCATCCTCGCCGGTGACCGCGGTCTTCGACGACAGCGAGCCGAAGTCCTGCACCGTGCCGTCGACGCGAATCTCCGCGCGCAACGGCAGCGCGCGCACTGGCGAATTCTTGGGGCCATGGACTTCGACCATGATCGATGACTGCGACCCGCCGTCCTGAAGGATGCTATCGGGAACCGCCTGAAGAGTCAGGCCCAGCGCCATCTCAGATGGACCCGCCAGCGGCGGCACCTCAGTGGGTTTGACGGTGCACGCGGCCAGGACCGAGAGGCTCAGCGCCGCGACGAGTGTCAGCAGGTTCCGCATACTGCTGCTCCGCATTACTCTTGGGGCTCGCACAACTAGCTCGGATCGCCGAAATCGCCGAAGTTCACGCTGATCGATCCGGTCACCGATACCTCATTGCCAGACTGATCACGGCCATAGAACGTCACTTCGGCGATCGTGCTGATCAGCTTCGAACCGCCACCGTTCTGCATGTTCTTCAGGGGTGGCTCTTCTTTCGCCACGTGCCGAACCAGCTCGAACCCGAAGGTAATGCCCTCTTTGGTCGTGATCGTCGCCGTGACGGCGCCATCGAAGCTCCACGGGACGTCAACGCCCTGCTGGTTGCGGCCGTCGGCGCGCCGGAATGTGACGTGATAGCGGGAGATCGTGATCTCGTTGGCCTGGCTGGGCGAGGTTGGCAATTCCTGGGTTCCCTGATTCTTCAGCGCGAGACGAATCGTCGCCCGGCCCAAGTCGTTGAAGGTCGTCGCCACCTTCACCTGGGTGCCGTTCACGGTCTGGTTGACTAGAGTGATCACGTCCGAATTCAACTGGGAACCGAACTCCTGCGCCTTGGCGCCCGAAGCGGCATCCAGCTTGTCGATCACCAAGTAGGCCGGTGACCGTCCTGTTCTCATCAGGTCGCTCGCGCACGAGACGCTGAGCAGGGCCAGCAGCGCCACGGCCAGCAGTCTTACGTTGCCGAACTCAAGTGGGTTCGTCATGGTCACAGTCCTCTGCCCTACTCTCTGGTGATCCGTGGGGTGATGAAGATCAGCAGCTCACTGCTCTTCTCGTCGACGACGTCCTGCTTGAAGAGCCAGCCAAGCAGCGGTACGCGGTGCAGCATCGGCGTGCGGTTCTGTGACGAGGTTTCGGTGCGCTCGTAAATGCCGCCAATCACCGTCGTATCGCCGTCGTCCACCAGCACCGTGGTCGCCGCTTTCTGCGTGTCGATCGGCGGAATGCCGTTGACCTGCCGGCCGAAGTTCGCCTGCGAGTTCTCGACGGCGATCTGCATGATCACGGTCTTGGCTGCCGTGATCTGCGGCGTCACCCTCAGCGTGAGCGCGGCGTCCTTGAAGCTGACGGTCACCGTGTTGTTGGCCACCGTCTGAATGGGAATCTGCGTGCCCTGCATGATTTCCGCCGGCACGTTGTTCTGCGTCGACACGCGCGGCGTGGAGAGAATGCGGCCCTTGCCCGTGCGCTCGAGTGCCGACAGAGCAACGTCGAGGTTCAGCGCGCCGTTGATCGATCCCAGCGCGATGCCGACGGCGCCGGTCGGACTCGGTGCCTTCAGATTGACGGCAGTCGGAGAGTTATTCGCACCCTGTACGCCGCCCACCCGTCCGCCAACCTCCACCGAGTTGGGAAAGGCCAGACCAGTCGTGTTGCCCAACGCCGGATCCATGCGGCCGTTGAATCCCCACTGCACGCCGAGCTGCTTGGCAAAATCGCGGGAAGTCTGGACGATGCGAGCTTCGATCTCCACCTGAGGCTGCGGACGGTCGAGCGAGTTGACCAGTTCTGATGCGCTGGTCAGCCGATCGGCCAGATCGCGAATGATCAGGGTGTTGGTGCGCGGGTCCACCTGCACGTCGCCACGCGACGACAGCGAGCTCTTGGTGATGATCGGCACGAGGTCACTGGCCCTGGCGTAGCTCAGCGGCCGCGTCATGATGCGAAGCTCGCCGGCAAGCGCTCTGGCATCGGTCAGCTTGCGCTGCTCTTCGTTCTCCTGGGCCAGCACCGAGAGCGGGACGATGCGGACCACCGTGCCGTCCAGGCTGTAGCCGAGCTTGTTCGCCTTGAGAATGATGTCGAGCGCCTGATCCCAAGGGACTTCGCGTAGCGACACGTCCACGGTGCCGTTGATGGTCGGATCGATGACCATGTTCAATCCGCTGATCTCTGAGAAGGTTCGCAGCACCGCGCGGAGGTCGGCGCCCTGGAAGTCCAGCGTGACTAGATGGCCGGTAAAGCGCCGCTGGGTCTGATCGGCCGACTGCACCGCGCTCGCGGGCGCGGTTGCCGTTGAATGATCGGCGACCAATCGCTCAGGGCCGGCGCCCAGAATCGTCGCCAGCACCGGGGCCATCGGTGCCGCCATCACGAATCGAGCCATGCGACCGTGCATCACTTGACCTCTTTTCCACCGCGCAAGTACTTGCGCACTTCACGCTGCGTTTCGACCGACAGGGAATCTTTCGCTTCTTGAAGCACTGCCACGTACTGAGCGGTGACATTGCGCACTGTGCCGTCCAACAACCGATCGCCGCTGCGAAGCGTGTAGACCTTGCCGTCCGGCCCCGCCACAAGGGCGGCCCACGAGCCCCGGTTCAGGACGACTCCACGCACGGCGATTTCCCCCGTTTGCAGCCCGGCCACGCCTTCAGCCCGCTTGGTCTGTGAAGTGCCCGGATCGGCTCCGCGCTTCAACAGACTGATATTCAACAGACTGATAAAGGGGTCGCGGCGGCCGTCGGCGCTGTAGACGAAATCGGCCGGCGGTGACGGAAGTGCAATCGCGGGTGGCGGCGACGCCGGCGCGGCCGCACCCTGCGACGCGGCCGGCGATTGCCCCGCCGCGACAGAAGCCGGAGCGATCACCGCGAAGCCGATCGCGACGAGACGATGGTTCGTGCTCATTCAGATCGGACCCCCGCTGGCGGTGTGGCCGGTGCGCCCGGGTTGACAGGTCCCGCAGGCTTCTTGGCGGGGGCCGCTGACGCGTCAACGAGCACAAAGGTCGTCGCCGTGCAGCTGATCTTCAACGTGACGCTCGACGTGGGCGGATCGTGCGGGGTCAAGGCCAGCGCCCCGACGTTGATGATTCGCGGGAACTTGCTGACGCGGTCCAGGAACATGCCGAGACTGTGATACGTGCCCTCGAGCTCGAGGCTGATCGGCCACTCTGCGTGCAACTCGCGGGTCGCGATCGCCTGCGGGCGGAACCCGCGGATGATGAGGTTCGACTGCGTCGCGAGCTCCTGAATGCGGCGGAGCAGATCGCCCACATCTTTCTGTTCCGGCAGAATCGGCTTCAAGTTGTCGAGCCGCGCCTCGAGATCGCCGATCTGCTTGCGAAACTCCGGCAGCTGCCGGGCTTTGGTGCGGCCGTCGTCGATGCGCGCCTGCATGGCGGCGAGCTCGCGCTGACGACCGGCGATCACGTCCTGGCGGGGTGATTCGTAGTAGTAGGAGAAGCCACCGACGCCCGCCGCGCAGAACGCGACGAACGCGCCGAGTTGGCCGTACCAGGGAAGACGGCTCAGGGAGAGACTAGCCACGCGTTCCTGACTTGGTCTGCGGCTTGGGCGCACTGTCGATGCCGGCCATCTGGAACACACCGCGAATCGAGAACTGGATCAGGTCAGGCGTGCCCTTCGACTCGTCGCCGTTCACTACTTTGCTGTCGAGAATCTCAACCGGCTTTTGGAAGTAGCGCGAAGCCTCGAGGTTGCCGACGAAATCGGAGAGCGACGTCAGCGTGAGGCAGCGGCCCTCGATGGTCACCTGATAGCCGTCTTGCTTCAGCGACGTCATCCAAGTCATGTCGGGAAGCGCCCGGCTCACCTGGTCGATCACGTGGACCGGCGCGTTCTGCCCTTTGCGCAGCTCGTCGATCAGCTTCACGCGCAGCTCGAGCTGATGCTGGCGCGACTCGAACGCCTGCACTTCCTTGAGGATGACGCCGAGGCGCTGCTCTTCCTGCGCAGCCGATTGGATATCGAGCTCGAGCGTGGCCTCCTGCTGGCCGATCCCCCAGTACCGCCACCCGAGGCCGCCGGCGGTCAGCACGAAGAGCAAGCCGCCGACCATCGTGATCTTCTGGCTGGTGTCGAACCTGGACGCCGGCTTGACGCCGCGCTGTTCCGAGGCGAGGAGATTGATGCGAATCACCGGCGATCTCCTGCGCGACGCAGGGCAAGACCCACCGCGACGGCCGCGACCGGCGCGAGCGACCCGAGATCCTCGACGCCCAGTTCCTTGACGTCGCAGACCACCTTGCGAAACGGATCGAACGATTCAACTTCAGTATCGAATCGATCGCGCAGGGCGTCGGCAAAGCCGTCAACCCGGGACGCGCCGCCGCACAGCATGATCTTGTCAATGTGGTCGTGCGCGGCCGTGGCCTTGAAGAAATCGAACGTCCTTTCGAGTTCGAGCAGGACGATGTCGCTCATCGCGCGCAGGACTGGGCGCGCGTCTTCGAAGTTGGCGCCGTGCACGTCCTGTCCCCTCTTGAGCTGCTCGGCGGCTTCGTACGGCAGATTCAATTCCTTCTGCACCGCTTCGGTGTAGGCATTGCCGCCGGTCGCGACGTCGCGGGTGAACACCGACTGCGAGCCCGAGAGGATGTTGATGTTGATGGCGCTGGCGCCGGCGTTGAGCAGGGCGACGACGCCAGTGGAGTCGGACCCGTAGTTCACTTCGAACGCGTTTTGCAGCGCGAACGCATCGACGTCCACGATGAGCGGCATCTTGCCGGCGTGGGTAATGGCACTCGTATAGGCGGCAATCTTGTCCTTCTTCGCCGCAGCGAGCAGGACGTCCATGTTGCCCTGGCTCTCGGGCCCCGTGCCGGGATCGAGAATCTCGTAATCGAGCGCGACGTCTTGGATGTCGAACGGGATGTACTGCTCGGCCTCCCAGAAGATCGAGTCGGCGAGCTCGCCCGGTGTCATTGTGGGCAGCGTGATCCTCTTGACGATCACCGACGTGCCCGACAGCGAGGCGACGACCTGTTTGGCTCTGAACTTGTTGCTGGAAAACAGCCGGCGGATCGCTTCAGTGACCGCGCCGCCGTCCATGATCGCGCCATCGACGATGCTGCCGGGCGGGACCGGCTCGACGCCAATCGCTGACACTTTGTAGGTTTGGCCCGACGCTTTCAGCTCGATGGCCTTGACGGCGCTCGACCCAATGTCCAGACCGACGAGCCTTTTTGAACGGCGAGACAGCACGGTGATGGCAACTCCAGGCGCCCTTAGCGCAAACCGGGTACCAAGCCGTACCGAGGCCTAAATCAACGAAAAGCCCCGTGGAACCTCAGGATTCGACAGTCCGGAAATCAGGCGGGTGCCGGCCTGTCGACAAATCTGCAATCGACTGACGGTTTCCGTGCCGTCACTTTTGCTACAGTCATGTCACGCCAGTTATCGCCTGCATTTCTGGTAGGTCCACGCCTGTTCCTTTACTTTCGCCCGAAGCCGTCGTATGATTTCGGTTTGCCGTTCCAGCCAGTGGAGGCTGAGGGAAACCGTTATTCGATGCCTACTTACGTTCCGACCGCGAAGTTGATAGCCCGGCGTTGGCACCTGATCGATGCCAACGGCAAGGTGCTGGGCCGGGTGGCGACCAACGCCGCCAAACTCCTTCAAGGCAAGCACAAAGCGAGCTATACGCCGTTTCTCGACACCGGCGATCACGTCGTGATCGTCAACGTCGCGCAAGTCAAGCTGACCGGGCGCAAAGAGGAACAGAAAATCTATTACCGTCACAGCGGCTACCCGGGTGGTCTGCGCAGCGACGGCGCCAAGGTGGTCCGGGCGCGGCAGCCGGTGCGCATGATGGAACAAGCCGTCCGCGGCATGCTGCCGAAGTCGAAGCTGGGCGACGCGATGTTCCGCAAGCTCAAGGTGTACGCGGCCGACAAGCACCCGCACGCCGCTCAGAACACTACTGTTTTCGAGGTCGAATAACGTGGCATCTACCCAGTACTACGCGACCGGACGCCGCAAGGAGGCGACGGCGCGTGTGTTCCTCCGGCCCGGCTCGGGCGCCATCACGGTCAATCATCGCGAGTTCAAAGAGTTCTTCCCCATCGAGTCGACGCGCGTGCACGTCAAGTCACCGCTCGTGCTGACCGAAACCACCGAACAGTTCGATGTGCTGGCCACGGTGGCCGGCGGCGGCGTCACCGGTCAGGCCGGCGCCATCCGGCTGGGCATCGCCCGCGCGCTCTGCGAGTTCAACGCCGAGCTGCGGGCGCGGTTGAAGAAGGACGGTTTGCTCACGCGCGACGCTCGCGCCAAGGAGCGCAAGAAGTACGGGATGGCCGGCGCCCGCAAACGGTTCCAGTTCAGTAAACGTTAGAGCCATGGATGGAGGGAGTTTGACCCCGCTCGCGATGAAGGACCTGCTCGAAGCAGGTGTGCATTTCGGCCACCAGACCAAGCGCTGGAATCCCAAGATGAAGCCGTTCATCTTCGGCGAGCGCAGCGGCATTTACATCCTCGACCTGAGCAAGACGGCGAAGCACTTCCGCGCCGCCGAGGAGTTCGTCCGCCAGTTGGCCGCCGAGGGTCGCACCGTCCTGTTCGTGGGTACGAAGCGTCAAGCTCAGGATGTGGTGGCCGAAGAGGCCACTCGCTCCGGCATGTTCTACGTCAACGAGCGCTGGCTGGGCGGCCTGTTGACCAACTTCACGACGATTCAACGCAGCATCGCCCGGTTGCGCGACCTCGAAGCGATGGCCACCGACGGCCGCTACGAGTTCATGCCCAAGAAGGAAATCGCCAAGGCCGAGAAGGAGAAGCGCAAGCTGCTCCGCAATCTCGAGGGCATCCGTAATATGGGCCGCCTGCCTGACGCCCTCTTCGTGGTCGACACGCGCAAGGAACAGATTGCCGTCGACGAGGCGCGTAAGCTCAAGATTCCGGTGATCGGACTGGTCGACACCAACTGCGATCCCGATCAGGTGGACTTTGTGATTCCGGCCAATGACGACGCGCTGCGTTCGGTCAAGCTGCTGGTGTCGCGCGTTGCCGACGCGGTGATCGCCGGCCGTTCGGAGCGCGAGTCGGCATTGGCCGATCAGGCCGTGGCCGACGCCGAAGCTGCCGCCGCCGACGAGGCCAACCGCACGGTGCGCCCAGCCAACCTCCGGCGCCCGCAACGTCCCGCCGAGGCCCCTACCACGGCGTAAGCCACTCGAAAAGACCCCGGGTTTCTTTTCGCGGTTGAGCCGACCGGAAAAAGAAACCCGATTTTTTTGTACGGAGATTCGTGAACATGGCAGCCTCAGCAGCAGCGGTGAAGCAACTGCGCGACAAGACCGGCGCAGGCATGATGGATTGCAAAGCGGCGCTCGAAGAAGCGGGCGGCGACCTCGAGAAGGCCGTCGACGTCCTTCGCAAGAAGGGCCTGGCCCAGGCCGCCAAGCGCGCCGGCCGCATCGCCAAGGACGGGATCATCGGCCATTACGTGCACCTTGGCGGCAAGGTCGCGGTGCTGGTCGAAGTAAACTGCGAAACCGACTTCGTGGCCCGGACGCCGGAATTCCAGACGCTGGCGAAGGAAATTGCCATGCACATCGCGGCGGCGAGTCCTCTTTATGTGAAGCGCGAGGACGTCCCGGCTCACTTGCTCGAGAAGGAGCGTGAGATCTATCGCGCCCAATTCGCCGGCTCCGGCAAGCCCGCTAACGTGATCGACAAGATCGTCGAGGGCAAGCTCGAAAGCTACTACTCGCAGGTGTGCCTGCTGGATCAGCCGTCGGTGCGCGATCCGAACGTCACCATCAAGCAGATGGTCACCGCCGCGACCGCCAAGACCGGCGAGAACGTCACTATCACCCGCTTCGTCCGGTTCAAGCTGGGCGAGACCGCCGAATAGCCACGATGGATGCGGATATAATCCGTCTTTGTGGTTTCCCGGGCTGAGCGGCACTACACACGCGTCCTGCTGAAGCTCTCGGGTGAAGCGCTGATGGGCGATCAAGCCTACGGCGTCGATCCTGCCGTGGCGACGCAAATCGCCGAGGACATCGCCGACATCCAGTCGCTCGGCGTCCAGACCGCCGTCGTCATCGGCGGCGGCAACATCTTTCGCGGCCTCGCCGCCAGCGCGCAAGGCATGGACCGCTCCACCGCGGATCACATGGGCATGCTGGCCACCGTGATCAACGCGCTGGCGCTGCAGGACGCGCTCGAGCATCAAGGCGTGGCGACCCGCGTGCTCACCGCCATCGAGATGCGCGCCGTCGCCGAGCCCTTCATCCGACGCCGCGCGGTGCGCCATCTCGAGAAAGGACGGGTCGTGGTCTTCGCCGCCGGCACCGGCAATCCCTACTTCACCACCGACACGGCCGCCGCGCTGCGCGCCATGGAGATCAAGGCCGAGGTGATTCTCAAAGGCACCAAGGTCGACGGCATCTACACGGCCGACCCGGTCAAGGTTCCGACCGCCACGCGCTACGAGCAGATTTCCTACTTGCAGGTGCTGCAGGAGCGCCTGCAGGTGATGGACGCCACGGCCATCTCGCTCTGCATGGACAACCGGATGCCGATCGTCGTGTTCAATCTCAAGACGCCGGGCAATATTCGCCGTGTCGTGATGGGCGAATCGGTCGGTACCACGGTAACCGCATGAGCGCCGCTCGCGATTCGCAATTCGCCGTTCGCCAGGCCATCACGAGCGCTTGGCGTAGAGCGAATACCGCATAGCCAAAGCCACTCTCGGAGACTACTCCCATGGACGTATCCGATCTCAAAGGACTTTTCGGCGAAGTGAAGAAGCGCATGGATGCGCAGATCGAATTCGTACGCAAGGAGCTCGCGGGGGTGCGCACCGGGCGCGCTTCGACCGGCCTGCTCGAGAACGTGCACGTCGAAGCGTACGGCACCAAGATGGCGCTCAACCAGGTGGCCACGCTCTCCATTCCCGAGCCCGCGCTGATCGTGGCGCAGCCTTTCGATCCGTCACTCATGTCGGCGCTCGAACGCGCGATTCGCTTATCCGACCTCGGCCTCAATCCCGCCAGCGACGGCAAAGTCCTGCGCATTCCTATTCCCTCGTTGACCGACGAGCGGCGCAAGGAGTTGTCACGCCACGTCCACAAGATGGCCGAAGAGGGGCGCAATCACATTCGCGCTGTCCGGCGAGAGGCCAACGACAAGCTCAAGAAGATGCTGAAAGATCACCAGATCTCCGAGGACGATGAGAAGCGGGCGCTCGACGAAGTCCAGAAGGTGACCGACGTGCACATCAAGTCCGTGGACGAGCTGCAGCAGAAGAAGGACCAGGAGCTCCTGCAGCGTTGAGCTACTTCTCCCACCTCGAATGCGCCAGCGGTTGCGGCGCTGGCCCATTCGATCCGGGCGAAACGCACTTTCTCTGCCCGTCGTGTTCCCTTCCGCTGCTGGCTCGCTACGATTTGGCGGCAGCGAGAGCGTGGAAGCGCGAGAGCCTGGTTGGCCGTGTGCCCAGCATGTGGCGCTATCGCGAGCTGATGCCGCTGCTGCCGGGCAACGAGCCAGTGACCTTGGGCGAGGGCTTCACTCCCCTCTTGCACGCCCGCCGCCTCGGCGAGATGCTTGGGCTCGATCGGCTGTTCATCAAGGACGAGTCCATCAACCCGACCAACTCGTTCAAGGCGCGCGGCCTGTCGGCCGCCATCACTCGCGCCAAGGTGCTGGGCGCTACGACGGTCGTTCTGCCCACGGCCGGCAACGCGGGCAACGCGGCGGCGGCCTACGCGTCGGCGGCCGGAATCGCGTGTCAGGTCTTCATTCCGAAGGACGCCAAGCAGGCGTTCATCGACGAGTGCCGGCTGTATGGCGCGACGGTGACGCTGGTGGACGGCCACATCGTGGATGCGGGTCGCCTGGCGGCCGAGCGGGGCAAACCACGCGGTTGGTACGACGTCTCTACGCTGCGCGAACCAGGCCGCGTCGAGGGCAAGAAGACGATGGGCTTCGAGCTGGCCGAGCAGTTCGGCTGGACGCTGCCCGACTGGATCATCTATCCCACCGGCGGCGGCACCGGCATCGTCGGCATGTGGAAGGCGTTCGAGGAGATGGAAGCCATCGGCTGGCTCGCCCCTGGCCATCGGCCGAAGATGGTGACGGTGCAGACCGAGGGCTGCGCGCCGATCGTTCGCGCCTTCCATGACGGATCCACCAAAGCCGACGCAGTGGGAAAACCCGCATACCGTCGCTGACGGCTTGCGCGTGCCGAAGGCCATCGGCGACTTCATCATGCTGAAGAACATCCGCGAGAGTGGCGGTACCGGCGTCACGGTGTCCGACGCGCAGATGATCGATGACATGTTTGCGATCGGGAAGCTCGAGGGAGTGTCGGCGGCACCGGAAGGGGCGACGACATTGGGCGCCGTGCGCAAGCTGGTCGCTGACGGGCAGATCAAGCCGCACGAGACCGTCGTCATGTTCAACACGGGCGGCGCCCTCAAGTATCTCGACTTGGTCCGTTTCGGCCACCTCGAAAGGGGATGACGCGGAGGCGGGTCTTGCGGCTTCGGCCGTGACGACAAACCTTCCGCCGTAGCCTCGGCGGAGGCTCGTCAGATTTGTCGTCTCTTACGCCCCGAACGACACTCCTAACGAGCGGGCGGTCAGCAGCAGATCGTTGTCGAGCGGAACCGTTTTCGTCCTGCCGACGATGTCGGCTAGTGGAATCGGGACAATGTCCGGCGGGTTGTTCGCGACCATCCTTCCAAAGACACCTCGGCGCACCAGCTCCACCGCCTTGCCGCCGAATCGGGTCGCGAGCACGCGATCGAATGCGGTCGGGGCGCCGCCTCGCTGCAGGTGCCCCAGAACGACATAGCGCGCGTCCTTCCCTGTCATCTCTTCCAGGCGCGCGGCGACCTGCGCCCCAACGCCTCCCAGTCGTTCGACGTGTCCGCCGTGCGCGGCCTCGACAACGGTATAGCCGCCGCCGATTGGACGCGCACCCTCCGCGACCACGATGATGCTGAACTTGGCGCCGAAGGCATCGCGTTTGCGGATCGAATCGGCCACGCTCTCGAGGTCGAACGGAATCTCTGGAATCAAGATCGCGTCGGCGCCGCCGGCGACGCCGCCATGCAGCGCGATCCAGCCCGCGTACCGGCCCATCACTTCGACGACGATGATGCGCTTGTGCGCTTCGGCGGTCGTGTGCAGCCGGTCGATGGCATCCGAGGCGAACTGCACGGCCGTGTCGAATCCGAAACAGCTCGTCGTGCCGACGATGTCGTTGTCGATGGTCTTCGGGATGCCGACGATCGGAATGCCTTTCAAGTAGAACTGATGCGCGATGCTGAGCGAGCCGTCACCACCGATGACGACCAGCGCATCCAGCCCCATCTTGTGGAAGGTGTCGACGACGCGATCGGAATAGTCCACTTTGCCGTCAGGCGTGTCGACCGGATACTCGAACGGGTTGCCGTGATTGGTCGTGCCGAGGATCGTGCCGCCCAGCCGCAGGATGCCGGTCACGTCTTTCGGCGTGAGCGAGCGGGTCCGGGAGGGGTCCAGCAAGCCGTCGAAGCTGTCCTCGAGGCCGATGACGTCGATGCCGGCGTTGCACGCGGATTTGACGACGGCGCGGATGACGGCGTTGAGTCCGGGTGCATCACCACCGCCGGTGAGCACACCGATGCGTTGAACTGGAGACAAGGTTCCTCGACTATAGAGGGTAATCGGCAGCGGTGGCCATCTGATACAATTCGTAGGTTATCAACCTTGTGGGCGGCTAGCTCAGCTGGGAGAGCGCCGCGTTCGCAACGCGGAGGTCGGGAGTTCGAGCCTCCTGCCGTCCACCAACATTCCCGAGCAATTTCGCGAGTTCTCGAGCCGTCGATGCATCAGTGTCGGCGGCTTTGAGTTTTTGTGGCCAATTTGTGGCCACCGTTGTCGCAATCAGGTCGAAGGTCTGCAGTGCGGCGAGCTTTCGCTCCAGTGTCGGATGCGTGTAGCGCTCGAGCATGCGCGTCGATGAGTGACCCGAGATCGACATCACCGTGTGATCGTCGAGACCGTGCTCGATCATGCGCGACAACGCAGTGTGACGAAGCGTGTGGACGGTGACGTCGCCGGTCGTGATCTTGGCGCGTGCGAGCGCACGCTCGAACACCTTGCTGATGGTCGTGTACGGCAGCTTCGGTCGAGGGGTTGGTGAAGACCCACGGGTAGATCCGCGGCATGCGCGCCAGCACGGCCTCGATCGTCGTCCGTGATGGGGATGCGCCTCACCTTGCCGTTCTTCGTCTGCCAGAAGGTCATGTAGCCGTCCTGGCAGTCCTCCCAGCGCAGGTTCAGCAGCTCGCCGATGCGGGCGCCTGAGATCAGCGCCAAGGTCAGGATGGCTTGCAGCTTGGGCAGCCTTCGGGCACGCGTTCAGCAATCGGCGCTGCTCATCGGGAGTCAGAATCCGGGTCCGCCGGTTCTCGACTCTGAACCGCTTCACGCCGCGCGCCGGCGAGTCGAGGAGGTAATTCCACTCCACGGCCCTGGACAGGATCGGACTTGAGCGATGTCCAGCTCGCGATTTACGGTGCCGGGCTTGACCGGATTGGCCGGCCCTTTCTGCTTGTAGGCGCGCCACGTGCCGTTCAGGCGATCGCGCTTGAATTGCTCGATTCGATGCGCGGTGATCTCGTGGAGAATCACCGACCCAAAGAAGCGGTTCAGGGTCTTGATAACCTCACGGTCGCGATCGGCGCTTTGCTTGTGCAAATCGGCGTGGTCTCGAAGGTAGATCTCGGCGAACTGTTTGAAGCTGATGTCTGGCTGCCGGCGGATGCCGTGACGACCGTCGAGAATGCGTCCACGCTCGCGCGCCTGGATGTTCTCGGCCTGGCGCTTGTCGTGGGTCTCGGTGCTGGCGCGATAGCGACGCCCATTGAGGCGGAAGGCGTAGTGCCAATGGTGCTCGCATCGCGGCGACGTGGCGCACCAGAACGGGTTCGGACTCCCGTCCTCGAGAAGGCGATCACGAGTGCAGCGTTTGAAGAGACTCACTTGACGATTGCAGATTCGGTTTCGGCGGGCGTTGTGGCTCGATTGTGCCAGCGCTCGACGAGGTTTTCAACGTCGTGTCTCGCGATGCGAACGGCGCGCATGCGCGGAAGGCGGATTGCGCGCAGCTCGCCTGCGCGCAAGAGCTGCCAAACAGTGCGCTCCGACACGGACAACATCGCGGCCGCATCGCGGATTCGGAGCAGCATCGGCTCGACGACTGGCACTTTCTTCTCTCGGATCATGACTGCCTCACTTTGATCTGAGCGGATCATTCTGAGCCAGGGCGTTGTGGCCGGCTTCGGCCGTTGGGCACGGTGCCCTTCGCTCACGCGGCGGTCAAGGACGCTTCGCGCCGCTGACTGCGGTGCCTCCCTGCGGTCGGCATCCTTGACCGCCGCTTCGCTTCGGGCCTGGTTGCAATTAGCGGCCGAAGCGTTTCAGGCGTTGTCAGGCGGCACTGCAAGATCGAACACCGCGCGATCGTGTGGTCGCGGTCAGGCGAGTATTCATCCAGGCGATCAGCTCCTCCCGCGATCGAATCGCGGGCACTCCTTCGTGCTCGATCGCTGCAAGCACTGCTCCACCAATCAGGATCTTTCGTCGGGTATCGCGTTTGCGTTCTGACTGATTCGCGCGAGCGAGAAGGCGGCTCCGCTGTGCGCGAAGTCGTGCGGTGCGTTCATCGATCGAGCTGATCCGGCTGCGAACGTCTTGTGATTGTGGCAAGAGGCACCTCCGCAGGCGGCCGGATGGTTGCATTCGAGGTGCCAGCATCGCGCCGTCGAGATTCGGACCGTGCAAGTCGGGCTCGCGGCCGCGCACGGACCGCGGCCTGCAGGCTGGTGAAACCAGCCAAAGGCGCACTTTGGCGTTTCTTCGAAACGCCCTCCGCGCCTTTGGCTGTTTCAAGGAGGAGAGGGATGCCGCGACCCGAATCGAATCGCTCGGTCCCGGTAGGAGGTCGAGGCTCTGGCGGTGGAAGCTTTCACTTCTCCGTTCGATCTGGCTCTCGCGCCGGCGGCTCGTGCGCGGCGGCCGCATACGACTACATCTCGCGTGAAGGCGAGTACGACGATCCCGATCGCGACCCAGCCACCTACACGGAATCCGACAATATGCCGGGCTGGGCCGAGGACAATCCGCGCGACTTCTGGGACGCGGCCGATCTCTATGAGCGAGAGAATGGTCGGCTCTACGTCAGCGCCGACTTCGCGTTGCCTCGTGGCCTCGACGACGACGAACAGGAGGATCTCGTCCGGTCGTTCGCACGAGAGCTGACGTCGCAGGAGCGACTGCCCTACTCCGTCGCCATCCATTCGGGCCGCGATGCCGATGGCAACGAACACAACCCGCACGCGCACCTCATGGTCTCCGAGCGGAAGAACGACGGGATCGAACGAAGCCAAGGAGCAGTTGTTTCGCCGTTCGAACAGCAAGCATCCGGAACGCGGCGGCGCGCCCAAGAGCCGCACATTTCACGGGCGCGAATGGCTGGAACACGCGCGAGAACGATGGGCGACGTTGTCGAACGAAGCGCTCGAGCGAGCCGGCCGCTCAGAACGCGTCGATCACCGCAGCTACGAGCGCCAGGGCATCGATCGGGAGCCGGGCGAGCACTACGGACCTGGCGCTGCCGACATGGTCGCCCGCGGTCGCGACCACGACGCGCCTCGAGAAGGCCGCCAGCCGGGCTGAGGAAGAGGAACGGGTGGCTGACATGGAGCGAGAGCTGGAGTTCGATCAGCAGCGCTTCCACGGCGGACGTCGGAGGCGGCGGCAGGGGCGCGATGAGCCAGGACGGCGGCGAGGAGAAGCGCGACCGCAAAGACCGTGACCGCCACGACCCCGACCGATCGTCGCACACATTTCCGGGGAGGTAGCGATGGCAAACGCGCTGGACACCTTTCGAGCTCAGAAGGAGGCGGCCGACCAGCTCCACGCGCGGATTACCGAAGTGGCTGGGCTACTTGAGTCAAGTGCGTCTGGAGGTCGGATGGATTGGTGAGCAAGGAGCTTCGCGAAATGCTACGGGAAGAGCAGTCGTTGCTCACTCGCACAAAGGAACTCCTGACTGAACTTCGTTGGGTCCGGGAACAGGAACTCTCGCGATACTGGCCGTCGATCTGGCGTCGATGGACCATCGCCATCGTGTTCGCGCTCGTTGCTACTGCCGCCGCCGGCGCCGGCTACGGCTGGGTGACAGAGCCGTATTCGGCGGAGATCGCTGACCTGCGCCAGCGAGCGGATTTTGGAGACAGCCTTCTGAGGCGGATCGTGAAGATGACTCCGGTTCAACGGCGACAGTTCGACGCGCTTCTAAAAGAGACCAGTCCCGTAGGACAGCGACCATGAGCTGGCCGTGCCACTCCTAACGTTGGCGATGAGCCGCGCGCCGCCATGATTCACACGCGACGGCTCCATCGCGTGTTAGACCGTTCAGATTCTCATCTCCACGTGGAATGTCACTTCGGAGAGGAACGACCAGCAGACGCGGCCGGCATCCAGGTCGGTGTAGCATCCTCCCACTGATTGTCCGTCAACTGTCGGAGTCCTGTCCCATCCGGACGGACTATGAAGAGCTCACCATAGGGTTGAGGAATGGTTTCCAACAGACCACGCTCATCTTTGAATCCCATTTTGGCGCTGCTGAAGATGACCCACTCACCGTCAGGCGACCAGGCAGAATGGGCATCGCCCGGAGAACTTGTCAGTTGGCGGAGGCCTGAGCCGTCCGGACGTACCAGATAGATTCGGAAGTCCTCGTCAGCACCACGATCGCTCGTGAATGCGATCCAGTCCCCCTTCGGCGACCACTGCGGGAAGTTGTCGTGCTGTGGCCCAGGGGCAGTCAGGTTCGTGAGCGACTTATCGGCAAGCGAGAGGGTCACCAAGTGCTCATCTTTTCGATACACAATGCGCTTCCCGTCCGGCGACCAACTCGCAAAACCGTTGTTCGAACCGTCGTCGGCGATGGTCGTCAATCCTGTGCCGTCCGTATTGATGAGCCCGACATCTGCAGAAGGGTGTCCTGGCGCACGAAAGTACTGGCCGAGAGAAAAAGCGACCTGCTTGCCATCTGGCGACCACGCCGGCGCAAAGGCGCTCACGCCCGGCCGATCGAGAAAGACCTGGCGACTCGTTCCATCCGGGTTCATGCGTACGAGGGCATCGGTCCGGGTGGGCTGAGGCGGCCGATTGACACCCGCTGCAACTTGGTCGCCTCGCGGCGAGAATGCCGGAAAGGTGCCGCCAACCAGACGCGTGAGATCGAAGTCGGCGTCCTTGCTGAACGCTGGGATCATGGCCAAGTCGTTTCTTGGAATGATCTTGTGATACACGACTCTCTGCCCATCCGCGGACCACGACGGACTTCGTATTTGCCCGCTTGGGCCTTCTGTCGTGGCTCCAGTTGCGCTCACAGTTCTCAACTGCGCCTCGCCGCCGGGCAGCTTTGTGAGATACCCGAACCCGCCGTGGGCGAAGGGCTGCGGCCAAAAACGTGCGCCATCTCCGCTGGTGAGTTCCGTGCGCGCGCCGGTTGAGACATCGATCCGGACAACCTGCGTCGCTCCCTGCCGCGCGTCACCACCCGCGGCGTTCCACGCTCCAAGCTCGGTGGTTTCGTAATACAGGATCTTTTGGCCGTCCGCGTACCAATGCGGAGACCCAGCCACACCACGTCCCCTCGTGAGCGCGCGCAGTCCACTTCCGTCGGCCCGAACGACGTACAGTCTGGTGGACTGCAGGTGCTCCCAACGGCCTGGCCGATTCGGCGCGTGTGTATCGCGATCCGACGTGAAGGCAATCCATTGGCCGTCACGTGACCAGGACGGACGAAAATCGCCGCCAGCGCCACTCGTGAGCGGGCGCGCCCGTCGACTGGCAACATCGAGCAGCCAGATATGCGCTCGGCCGCCTTCACGCGACGACACAAACGCAATGGTCCTCGCGTCCGGAGAGAAAGCGGCCTGATCGTCGTAGGCCGGGTCGTTTGTTAACCGTTCCAAACCGCTCCCATCGATCTTGATTCGATAGAGATCCGAGGAACCATCCCGCTCTGAAGTAAAAACCACCCACTGTTGATCTGTGGATAAGTTGGCTGAATAGTCGAGTCCCGTCTCCGGCAGTAATGCCCGCTCTCCACTCCCATCGCCATTTGCAAGGAATAGCTGCGATCGCACTGGACCGACGCGTGAAAAGATGACACGGTGTTTGTCTGCCCCAAGCAGGGAAACAGCAGAAACAGCCATCAGGCCAAGCAACACCGCAACTACGGCACGCTTCATAGTGGCTCCTTCCTCAATGGTCTGAACGACGCGGCACGTTCGGACCTGCCAACGGGACCAAAGCTAGTGGCTCGGCGGTCTAACGTCCGGCTTCAGCCACGGCGGCTCTCAGCATTCGACGCGTCGCCGTCGGCTGCAAGCCGTGTTAGGCCGCTGCCGATCGTTGCGATCTCATTGGCGGTCGCGTTGGATTTGAGACAGCCAGTCGACAAGTAGACGCGCCAGTGCAATCCGCTTATCCGAGTAGCCATGATCAGTCGCAAACGCCTGCGTTTGCACGCGCGCCGCTCCGGCGCTCTTCAGTGCCGCCCGCAATGGCTCAGAGTTGCGGCGCGGCGAATTGTCCTCTTCCTCGAACTCCGCATACGTCACAAGGATTGGTCGGTCGGCCACTTTTGGCGCCACGGCAGCCAACGTGTAATCTCGCGCGTGGTCGACCACTTCCTGGACCAAGGTGGCCCCGGTTGTATCTGCCGTACTTCTGCGCACTCTGCTCAAAGTCGTCGATGGCTGCCTGGGTTGGCTTGGCGAGCCAGGGTGCGGCGTCGCTGACGATGTCCCAACCAGAAATGTAAGCAACTGCCTTCACATCGTGCGTGTGCGCCGCCAACATCATCGCGACAAAGCCCCCGAAAGAGTGACCGACGGCATAGATTCGGCTGGTGTCGATCCGGTACTGGGCAGCCGTCTTTGGATCTTTGAGCCACCCGATCGCCGCTTCGGCATCGTCGACCGATCCCCCGAACGTAAATGTTCCTTCACTTCCCCATGCGCCACGATAGTGAATGGCCAACACGTTGATTCCCGCGCGCCGCAGTGCTTCACCAACATCGAGCAGCCCCTCGTAGCCGGCGAACCCGTGGAGGAGAAGAACAGTCGGATGAGGGCCTGCCCCCGATGCCACCATCAGGTAGCCGTTGATGTGCGAACCACGGACGGCAATCCGAGGCCCAGCAGCGGCCGCCGGGTACTTCGAATCGCGCGGTGGATCGCTCGTGATCGCCGAGGTCGTCGAACGCGGCTGTTGCACGAGAGTTGGCGGCACCACAGCCGCGAGGGCCAAAAGTAACGCGGTCACGCCGGTACGGAGGCAGAAGAGCATGGATACTCCTTTACGCGCACAACTTACCGGAACAGGACGGCCTAACGCCTGCGTTTCAGCCGCGGCTAATCATCGCAGTGGCCGCCGACGGCTGCAAACGCTGTTCGGCGGCACTCCGCCGCTCCGACCTCAGGGACACGATGGCTGACCTCCGAGTTCATTCACCACGTAGTCCAACCGCGCTCGGAAGCTGCCAGCGGCATCTGTCGGAAATGGGTATCCTTGTGGGCCCACGAAGACGAATGCGTCCTTTGGATTGGGTTTCGGACCCTCTCTCAGCTTCTGGTACTCCTCCAACCAGCGGTCGTAGTGCTCAACAAGCTTGCGCCTTGCTTCTTGAAGTTGACGAGGCACCAACTGACTATGCTTCTCGAGTAGTTCTCTGGCCTTCAGATTGCCATCGCGAATGGTCTGAGTTTCGAGAGGCAAATTGCGGTCGTTCCATCGATCGAAGGCATCCTTTGTCCGATCCAGCTGTACGACGAGGGGAGCAAGGAGAGTGCAGTACTCAGCAGTCAAGTGCTGCCGAGAGCCAAGTCCGGTCATACGACCGAGTGTTTCGAGCGAGGTCGCAAATTGACTCACGCCGATCACAATGAGGCCTCCTGCAGTTACGGCTGAGATGAGCCAGTGGTCCTTAAGGCGAGACAGAATCCGATCAGCCCGAGTGTCGATTTTGTCTGTCATTACCGCTTCCTCGAACTCTCGTCGATGTCCGCCGAACGCCACGCATCAGCTGCGGCACACCCAAACACTGGTGCCGTCGGCTGCATGCGATGTTGGGCGGCCGACTTGCTGTGGAGCATGGCAGGGCTGCTCTCTAGGCCCTCTTGAGCTTCATTTGCTCCAACACTGCACGGCCGAGCAGACCATAAGGGTTGCCAAGTGTTTCGTGGAGCTCAAAATGGTTGTAGCCCTCACCGGTCAGCAACGTCACCGACTTGCCTGCCGCTTTAACTGCCGCTGCGAACTCGCGGCTCTGACGCTGAAATTCCGGCGTTTCCAGAGTGCCGTGCGCGACGATCACCGGCGCTACTAACCTATCGAGATGCCGCTGCGCACTCAACGCCTCCACGACCTCGTTTGTAAACTTCACGTAGCTGCTGCGCGCCGATAAGCTCACCGGATAGAGATCGTACATGCCACTGCCACATAGCCCGCCCTTCACAGTGTCGATCGGCAGCCCGAAGTCCTTTTGCCAGTCCGTCGTCAGCACGACACTCGCAAGATGGCCACCTGACGAGACACCTGACACGTAGAGCTGGTTCGGATCGCCGCCGAAACTCAACGCGTTGCGATATACCCAGGCGACGGCACGTCTCGCCTGGTCCGCCAGTGCCATCAGATCGCCGTTGGTTTCGAGCACATTGTTGAAATCCACAGCAACGTAATGGGCGTCGAAATCGACGAATATCTCCGACAGATACGCAGAGTCAGCGGACCTTTCCGCGCGCCAGGCACCTCCGTGGAAGAAGACATTAATCGGTGCGTTCGGCCGCTTCGTCGCATAAACGTCAACCTTCTCGATCTCTGTCGCACCATAGGCAAGCCGTCGTGGTGCTCCAAGGCGGGCGAGGGCAGCGGCGCTCTTCTGAGCGTTGCGCTTCGCCACTTCTGCCTGATTTGGTGCCCAGAGGGATTGCGTGTAAGCAGCGTCAATCTCGTCCTTGTCGTAGTCGAGGAAGACGAGCGGCCCCTTCAGTCTTGACGCGATGCCCGGTGGCATGTGCGTTTGCATCTGTTGGGCGAGCACCGGCCGAAATGCCGCTGCCGTGGCCAGGGCGCCAGCGAGGAGCGCCCGGCGTGACATTCGCGTATCGTTTGCCAGATCAATCCCGCCGAAAACTGTTCCTCATCTCGCTGTTTGAGATCGCCTGTCCGCCCAACGTGCCGCATCAGCCGCGGCGCTCCACCTTCACCGCGCGCCGTCGGCTGCATGCGGAGGTTAGGTCGCCAACCGGTGATATCAGTGCGCTATGCAAGTAAAACTCGAAGCGATTTTCGGATCTCCGACGCCGCGATATCGCGGGTACGTCGGAAACGTGCACATTGGCCTCGAAGCACTAACCCGGAATGGTGGGTTCGCCTCAACGGCGGTCTGCACCAAGTCGGCTGGAGGTTCATTTCGCTCGACCCAACGGTCGAGAGCACCGAGGAGATCGACGTACTGCGGGATCGGCTCTCCCGTCGTGCCGCTGACTCCGCCGCCGCCGTGGCCGACTCCAGGCGTCACATATAAGCGCATGAATTGGTCCACGGCGGGTTGACCCATTTTGGCCACGACACTTTGGTAATAGCCAGTCCCAGCAAACGGGCTCTGCGCGTAGTCCGCAGTGTGTTCCTTGACGATCAATTTGCCTCCGCGGGCAGCGAATGCCGACAGATCGGGGTTCGTGGAATCCATCAAGGCTGAGACCTGTCTGACGCGGTCGGCATGTACGTCTGGGGAATAGGAGAACGGGTTGGCTTCGCCGTTTCTCAAGACGAAGTACCGAACGGTGGCACTGCCGTAGGCCCAAAGGCCTCCTGGGGCGACGCCGGCGCGCGCAGGAAACGTCGCCGCAACCGTTCCCGTCACTCGCTGCGCGAACTCCGGCTGCGCCTCGGCGCCGTAACCAAATCCTGGGTACGCCCGCACGCCGTGCGCAAGGGCAAATGAGAACTCAAATGGCGCATGCAGACCCTCCACAGCCGCCACCTGGTGTCCCGACAAACACAAATCTCCCTCGTCCGTACCCGTCGCACATCGTAACGTCGCCGCTTTGAACGCAGACCCACAGGCCTGGTAGTTGCCAACGATGCCATCGGAGAGACCATCAAGCGCATCGCAGGCCTTCAAGACCGAGAGACCCACTAGGCCCAATTTGGCCGGATTCAGCCAGCCGCCGCCTTGCTGCGCAAGGCCGGTCCGATGACCGGCGTGTTGCAACCCGGTCCAGTTGATTACTGGTACACCACTGATGATGCCGTCGTAATCGTTCGGAAAGCGCTGGGCCATGGTCAGACCTTCGCGGCCACCTTCAGATGCGCCCATGTAGTACATCTTGGCTGGCCGTCGCCCATACCTCTTTGTCACGATCTCGATCGCGATGTCCCGCACCTTCTTATATGAGGCGTACGCGAAGTTCTCCAACGCTTCGTCGTTCAACGCGAAGGCCTGCGGCTCTGGTAACGAAGCCGCCTGGTGACCCGAGTCAGTGCCGAAAGTGGCATAGCCCTGCGCGAGCGGCGTCGACATGCCGGGCGGCGCATAGACGACTGGACCGAGCCCGGTGATCAGCGTACCGTTGAATCCGCCGCCGCCGTACTGCAGAGCCTTACCGTTCCATGCTGTTGGCAGATTCACCTGAAACGTGATCATCGGAGCTGATGGATCGACTGGCGCTATAGTGCCGGTGATCTTGCAGTATTCGGGAGAGGCTGGAGTCAGCGCGCCCGTTGAACCGACCGTCCGGTCGGCCGCGGCGACCACATCGGCCGACTGAATGCTGGCACCTCGAGACGGAAGGGCGATCAGGGCGGCTGGAATGCTTAGCGACCGCAGGCTAGCACAGGGCATTTCGGCGGCCTGCGCGGCGAAGGGAAGACATGAGCAGTGATATCCCTGTTACAGCGTGGCGAGTACGTGCCCAAGACAAACTCATCACTTCCTCCTACGTCAAAACTGGTGGCGACCTAATGGTTAACGTTGCCGCATCAGCCGCGGCGCTCAAGCGGCACCAGCGCCGTCGGCTGCATGCGGTGTTGGGCCGCGGCTTTACGCCCTCGCTGAGATTCCTTTCGACACATGCGGAGCAGCGTGCTCTAAGCCTTCGCCAGCACCATTCCGTAGCCCCGTGCCCGTGGGCTCACGCCAAGCAGGCGGACGCCGTTCATCAGGCCGTGAGGAGTCGACGAGACCACGGGAACCTTGATCTCGTTCTCAAGCGGAACGATCAGATCGAGCGTCTTCAACCCGCCGCAGGACATGACCAGCGCATCGGCCCCTTTCGAGCTGGCGTAGGCGTCACTACCGAGCTTGAATAAGACATCGTGCATGGCGGCGCCTCCGGGAATGGTCGATCCTGAGAGACCAAGGCCCATTGCCGACGTGACCTCGAAGCCGTGCTCTTGTAGAAAGATCTTCAACTGTTCGGTGACGACATCCGTGTAGGCCGTAGCGACGGCGACGCGGCGGGCGTTGGCGATGCGGAGGCCGTCGAGAAGACCGTTGCTCTGAGTGGTGGCCGTCCGGCCGGTTGCGTTCCTGACCTGTTCGATCAACTCGGCGTGGAACTTCGCGCCCTTATAGAAGGTCAGCGACGATCCAAAGACGGAGATGACCTTGGCCCCCTGCTTCGCCAGTTCTTGCGCCGCAGGCACGACCCTCGGAATCGCCTCGTCGTAACCCTCGGGAGTCATGCCACCCGGCAGGCCGACGGCCTTTCCCAGAAACCGCACGCCGGTGGGATAGAGCACTTGGGCGTCGGATGCGATCGGAGGGTTGATCAAAATCAAGCCGAGGGCTGCTTCCTCGGCGGCCTCGAACGTCACGCCACCCATTGCGCTGAATGCAGTCGCGATACTTCCGAGCTTCAGAAAGTGACGACGTGCCCTGATCATGGGGGTCCTCCAGGATGCAACGGGGATGGGGGACTATATGCTGCGCGCCGGTGTCTCCACTCCAGACGCCGTCCGAAGCGCCATCATACGCTGGTCGACCAGCCGTCAGGCCGGCCGGAAGGCGATGTGTAGTTCCAGCCTCGGTCGACACGGGATGCTCGCCGCGACCTGCGAATCGAAGTCTGTCCGCACGTTTCGAGCTCGGTCGGCCCAACTAATATTCGACTTCACACGATTCCAAAACACGTCAACCTGCTCGCACGAAACCGCGAAGCGCAGCTCGCACGCACCCATTGCTTCGCATCCGCTTGACAGCCAAATCCTACCAGACGCAGCCAGCTTCGAGGGCGAGGTTGGTTATGTGCGGGTTCCGCAGGCATTCACTGCCGGGGGCCATCGCCGATCCCAGATACGTGCGAGCTTCGCGCTGAAGCAATCGCGGTCGGAATGCGATCCTGCTCGGTCGAAGTGCTCGGACGCCAGGAGTTAGCGAGGATGGTTCACCTAAGTGGTCGGCGTGGTTCTGTGCGAAGGCGCCACATATCCACGTTCACAAGCGGTCCATCGGGCTGCGGACGCCCAGCCCTCCCCGATTCAGAACGTGGGTGTAGACCATCGTTGTGCTGACGTCCCGATGGCCCAACAGCTCCTGGACGGTGCGGATGTCGTAGCCATCTTCAAGGAGATGCGTCGCAAAGGAATGCCGAAAAGTGTGGCAGCTCACGCGCTTCGCGATGCCCGCTCGGCGCACGGCCTCCGCCACCGCGCGCTGCACCGCTGATTCATGCAAATGAAACCGAGACGGCGGCCCCCAACGCGCGTCCCGACACAAGCGGGCCGCCGGAAACACGAATTGCCAACTCCAATCGGTGCCGGCGTTTGGATACTTCCGATCAAGCGCGAAGGGCAAGACGACGCGGCCGACGCCCTGCGCCAGGTCGCGCGTGTGCTGCAGCTTGACGATCGCCAGGTGCTTCTCGAGCGCCACTCTCACCGTCGCCGGCAGCATCGTCAGCCGATCTTTTTGCCCCTTCCCTCGCCGAATCACGAGCTGGCCGCGGTCGAAGTCCAGATCCTTGATCCGCAGATCGAGACACTCGCTGAGCCTCAAACCCGCGCCATAGAGCAGCGCGACAATGATCCACATGGTGCCGGCCACTTGAGCCAACACTGCAGCCACTTCTTCGCGACTGAGCACCACGGGAAGGCGTTCAGGTGTCCGTGCTCTGACGATCGGTGGAATCGCGCCGGGTTCCTTGCCTAGGACGTCGCGATAGAGAAACAGGAGGGCGCTGAGCGCCTGATTCTGCGTCGATGCGCTGACGCGATCGCGCGTGGCGAGGGCCGTCAGAAACCCAGTGATCTCGGCACCTCCGAGGTCTGCCGGGTGGCGCTTTCCGTGAAACACGATGAAGCGACGAATCCAATTCGCATAGCTCTCCTCCGTTCGCCGGCTGTAGTGTCGCAAACGAATGGCCTGTCGGACCTGATCGAGGAGCTTCGGCTTGGAGCTAACGCCACTCACGCGACAAGACACATGAAAACGGCGTGCCAAGGTCGTCTTTGCAACACTGCGACCGTGCCTGCGACTGAACGATGCAGATTCCTCGTACGAAAGGTCTGCGGGTCATTGCGGAATCCGCGACGCAACCCATGAACGCTCGTGCCGATCGAATTGCTCCGCGGCTAGGCGGCGCTCTCTACTCTTCTCCCGACACGACTCCCTTGTAGGGCCAGTCGGCAAGCTTTAGAGTGGCGTAGTGAGCCCGCTCCGAGCGCACGTCGCGAAGGGACGCCTCGTCCTCGACGAGCCGACTACCTTGCCAGACGGTACCGTTCTCGAATTGGTGGCTGACGACCAGGGCGCTGACCTCTCGGACGAGGAGCGTCGTGATCTGAATGAAGCACTGTCCGCATCCTGGAAGTCCGCTGAAGAGGGTCAGCTCCGGCCGGGGTCGGAGATCCTCGCCGAGTTGCGCCAGCGCCGGTGATCCTGCCGGCCATTAGTCCTGAATCTGACGCGCCGATCAGAATCTAGGGCAAGCAGTCGTCAAGCAGGATGTCGTGCGAGAAGAGCATCCCTTGCCTGCTCGAGAGCTTCGATGACCTGTCATCGGCTCACCGTCGGAAAATCCTCGAGGAACTCGGAGAGCGGGTCTCCTGCAGCAACGTAGTCGAACAGCGTCTCGAGTGGCACACGCGTTCCGACAAATACAGGCGTGCCGCCGAGAATCTCAGGATCGCTATGAACGACAGGAAGTGGCGTTGACATCGTCAGTCTCCCGCGTGTTGAGCATGCACTCGACTTATTGGATTCCTTTGAGGTGACGCTGCGCCTTCGACACTAGCCAACGCGACGCTTCGCCAGCAGCTCGCGAACTGCAGGAACGAGATCGACCGGCACTTCCATGGCAGTGTGCGTCGTGGACTCGTAGGCGGCTTCATCTTCGGCCACGGCCTCGTCGTCAGACTGCGGCTCATAGTGTGCGAGGACGCGCTTAACGCGGTCTTCGTTCCATCCGTCTGGGTATCTCGACTGCTTCATGACTTTTTCCGGCGGCCGGTCCGAGATGTCCGCCCTTCGACGAACTCCCTGCTCATCGGCCGAGAACTACGTCGATGCCAGAGAGGAGCAACTCGACGCGGGCGCTCGAGATCTTTCCGATTCGCTCGGTCAGCACAGTCTTGTCCAACGCCACGATCTGGGAGACATTCGCAACCGAATCTTTCGGGAGCCCCGTCGCTCGCGTGGTCATCAGCACGTTGCCGGGCGCGTCAGCCCACCGAAGATTGCTCGTCAACGGAACGCAAATCACCGTCGCAATACGACTCCTGTTTAGTGCATCACCTTGGACAACCACAACGGGCCTACGAAAGCCCGGCCCCGAACCAGCGGGGGGCGGGACGTCAGCCCACCAGACCTCCCCCTGCGAGATCACCACTCACTGTTCTCCAAGACACGACGGGCGGCGGCGGCGAGGAATTCATCGGGCTGATCGTTCACCTGACCACAGACGCGATCCATGGCTTCGGTCACTTCGTCGGGAGCGTGCCGAGCGATGTACTCTTTGAGCGCGGCGCTGAACACTTCACTCCGCGACCGGCGCGCGCGACGCGCGAGGCGTTCAACCTTGTCAAAAACCTCATCAGGAATGGAGACCGCCGTTTTCATACCAGAAGTATAACCGTTGTCGGGCTCCTGCCCGAACCCTCGGATCCGGGATCAACGACTTACAGCGATTTTGTTGTGGCCAATTTGTGGCCAACGTGCGTGCGCGACTATGCAGAAACCCGCGTGAACGCGCGTTGTTTTGCATCTGCCCTATCTCCGTGTTTTCCGAAGGTCTAGTCGTTTCCGCTGAATCAGACTTGCGGGTTTTTGGTCGCTGTTCGCAACGCGGAGGTCGGGAGTTCGAGCCTCCTGCCGTCCACCAACCTCCGCTCTGAAGTCCATGCGGAGGTTGTCCACCGAAGCTGTCCAAGAGCCACCAAGCGAAGGTGAACCTCCAGAGGACACTCGAGAGCTACGGTTGGCAAGCCCAGCCTTCACCGTGATCCAGGCGAAGGTTGTCCGCCATGGCGCGAAGCGCGACGGCGGACCTCAGAACGATTCCGAGAGCTTCGGCTGGCAGGCTCGATGTCTTGACGAGGCGGTGCCTCGTTCCACATGTCCACTATATTCCGCCACGCTCCGTCGGCTCCTTTGCGCCAGACCGTGACAACTTTCCCGTGTGTCGTAACCGGGTTGCCCTGTGAATCGTCGACCGTCGTCACGTTGCGCTCGATCATGTACGCCAGGTCGCCTGACTGCGACACGCAGACGCTTTCTGGCTCCCAGTAAATCTGGAATCCAGGGAGTTTTGCGGCTGTCTCTACATACTGCCGAATGGCAGCCTTTCCACGAACAGGCGGCAGACCGGGCGGCATCATTACGGCGTCCTCCGCCCAGAAGTCGATCCAATCGTCTACGGGTGCTGTCGCAACCTTCGCCGACCAGTCGCGACTGAGCTTCATGAGCGAATCGCCTTCCGCTTTTAAGTCCATATGCACCTCCGAAGAGTTGCCGGGGATAATACTTGGTCTCTTGAATGGCTGCCTGCCTAACGCCCGGCTTCAGCCGCGGCGGCACATCGTGACAGCAGCCGCCGACGGCTGCAAGCCGATGCTAGACAGCGCCGCTCATACCGTCTCGCAGTCGAGCCGGAGGGTCCACGACGTTCCAGATGTGCCAACCCTACGGAAACCCATTGCCTCGTACAGCACACGCGAAGGATTGGCCGGGGCTACGATAACGCGCGGCGCAGCGCCCGCCTCGGCCCAACATCTACTTGATCTTGACTTTCGCGATTCGGGGTTCGGCGTGAACGCGTCACCGAAATCCTCGACGACCATGACGAGCACGATCGCTTTCAGCATGCTGAATTTCCTCCGAGGCTCTGCCTGACGTTGACGTTGAGCCGCAGACCGAGGCTCGCCGAGGGCCCTCCGCTCGAACGACTGGTCAGGCCTCGGCATTTGGTTTTCAGGCATGGAACTCACTGTCCCGGAGGTGGCTGCCAGAGTTCGACCTTGTTGCCCTCAGGATCCATGACCCAACCGAACTTCCCGTAATCGGAGTCATCCGTCTTGTCCAGGACGTTGCATCCTTCATCCCGAAGCGACTGAAGCAAAGCGGCCAGGTCTTCGACGCGATAGTTGACCATGAAGGTCGACTTGCTTGGCGCGAAGTGCTTGCCGTCCGCGGGACCGATTAACCACGCCGTCGTTCCCTTGGTCGGGTTGCCTTCGGAGTCTGTCCACTCAAAGGCTGCTCCACCCCAGTCCTGAACGTCTATTCCCAGGTGCTTCTTGTACCAGGCGCATAGCGCCTTGGGATCGTTGGCGCTGAAGAAGATGCCACCAATGCCCGTTACTCTTCGCATTCGGACCTCCAATGTTGGCTGAAACCCTCCGAGGGTAACGCCTCCGGCGTCTAACGTTCAAAATGATCCGCGCGCCGCGGCGGCTGTTCGCGCGGACTTTGCGACAGCTGCTGACCGACGTCGGCTCCACGCGGTGGTTAAACAGTTGGCGCGCCGGCGCTTCGAAACGAGAACACGTGCCAGCTATGGAGCTGCCCCGGACGCTCACTTACCGAGAACATGCCGTCCGTGTATGACCGAACGGCATTGCGCCAGAACGGAAGCGCCGCGACGTTCGCCTGGGAAACCCGAACGGCCCATTGCCCGGGAAGTCGATCCCAGAGAAGAAATGCGGCCTGGCGACCAACGCCCCTGCCTCGGTGAACGGGGAGGACGAAGAACTCGGCGACGTCGAAGTGCTCGGGCGCGTCGTCGGTTGCTGATTCACGTGTGGCTAGCGCGACGCCGACGCGGTCTTTGCCCGAGCGGATGAAGAAGGCGAACCGCCGGTCGGGCTGGGTCCAGTAGAGCGGCAGCTTGTCGTACCGAAACCGGCCATCAACGCCGGCCTCGATCGCGAAGAGAGTGCTCAGCTCGCCAACGTAGTGCTCGAGGAGCTCAGAAAGGGCCTCGGCGTCAACCGCGCTGGCAACTTCCAAGCTGACGATATTCGAATCAGTCACGTGCTCTCTCGACGCCCGTCTAACGGATTGCGCTTGGGCTGCCAGCGATTCGTCTGCAGGGCGCAAGCGGTCGAGCAGTCGCGTCTCTCAAGTAGGCGTTTCGGTAGCCAGCCGCCGTGATGCCCACGAGCGAAGGCATCGCGTTCGTGCTCGGCCACGCGCTCGCGATGAAAGCGATCCACGGCGGCAAGGCGAAGAACGACAAGCTCGACTCGTTCAAGATCGCCACGCTGTTAGACTGCTGGCCCGGATGCTACAGTACTTCCCGTGACGCTCTCGATTGAGCTTGATCGTGAAAGTGATGGGCGGTGGCTGGCGGAAGTGCCGGATCTGCCTGGCGTCATGTGCTATGGTGCCGATCGCAATGAAGCAGTCGCTCGCGTTCAAGCACTCGCCCTTCGCGTCATCGCCGAGAGGCTTGAGCACCAAGAAGCGCCCGCCGAGTTTCTGAACGTCGTGTTCCAGGCTGCTTGAGCAACTGGCCCGCTACCAAGGCCCGCCGAGTCGTGGCGGCGCTTCTCCGAATTGGTTGGCGGACCAAACGACAATCCAGCTCTCATCGAACCCTCGCCCGCGATGGGTGGCCGGATGTCGTCTTCGCGTTCCACGACGACGAAGAGATCGGGGCCCGCGATGTTGGCTCGAATCGCAAAGAAGACCGGACTCAAACCCGAAGATCTCTAGCCAAGCGGACCGGCGTTTCGTCCAGCTGTCTAACGAATATTCGACTTCAAACCACTCCAACCAACCTCGTTCGCGCGAAACTGACCTCGATCCCCGCCTACTTCCGCTGAGCCAGCAGGACTTCGACCTCGCCGGCATCGACATCGTCGTCGCTCGCCGTGCTTTTGGGACGACGGAGCAGCTTCAGCGCGGGGTTAGCCGGCATTGGCTACCAAACACCAGGCACAAGTCGCTTCGTTCGTGCGGCGTACGCTGCGTATTCATCGCCAAATGCCTCGCTCATCATCTGCTCTTCCGCGTGAACACGAAGCGAGAACAGGATTGCGAACGCGACAAGATTTGACGGACCTGCGATCCAATTCGGGATGACGAGCGCCTGGCCCACGGAATACAGCACCAATGCCGAGTACATCGGATGGCGGATGCGGCAG
Source organism: uncultured Acidobacteriota bacterium (assembly GCA_963773045.1). GTDB lineage: Bacteria > Acidobacteriota > Vicinamibacteria > Vicinamibacterales > UBA2999 > 12-FULL-67-14b. The sequence goes on from CAVYZT010000010.1 coordinate 323,785, forward strand.
TGCACGCCTTGCGTGATGAGTCGATGCTGCTCACGCACCTGAAGGGTGATCGACCAATTCTTACCAAGATCAGCGTGCGACTTGTAGAAGAGCCACAGGCCGATCACAACGCAGATCACCCCGGCGACAAGTGGGCCAAGACGTAGCGGGTATCGGCGAACGAGAGCACAGGTGACGCGAGCCAGATCAGAGGGATGAAGAAGCCAATCCACGCCGGGACCAACAGGCCAGTCTCGAGCGACGTCTTGTGGCTCCTGACGACTTTAACGTTTCGACTTCGGCGGCCATGTGGGGCACGGACCGCGATCATCGTCAGGGTAGCTGCGAGTACGACCACTTTCGCGACCCATGGGTTCATGCAATGCCTTGCTCTTTCATCCAAGTAAAGCAATGTCGCAAATGGGACCGGCCGGCCTTCCCGAAGCATCACTGAAGATCGTCGACGGACTCGAGCCGCCCGTTGGGCTCATGCCAGCTTGAGCAACCGCGTGGCGTTACCCCAGACGATCTTGCGGAAAACCTCGGGCGTGGCCGCCTCGCGCCTGAGCCTCGTTAGGGTCTCGCGTGCGATGCAGCGACCGGCCACCAAGGGCGTCGGGTTGCCCTGGCCTTCCCCGTGGCCGTCGCGGCATCCGCAGTCGCTGCCAAACATCAGCTTGTCCTGGTGGCGCGTCAGGAAACCCGCAGTGAAATCCGGGTCGCGGGTCAGCGCGTTCAACCCCGACGTGGCCGACAGGTCCCCATATAGATTGGGAAACTCGTCGAGCATGCGGTCGGTCAGACCACCAGGTTTGATGCGACCTGGCGGATAGGTAATGTCCCCTGGGACCTCCGCGCTGATGTTGGCCCAGAACGAATTCGCGTGCCCGATGAAGATTGTGCGCGGGTAGGCCTTCAGGACTGCAGGGAAGCGCTGGATGCCAGTATTGAATGCGCCTCCGCTCTGGGGATCTGAAAACTCCTGGAAGTGCAGCAAGACGGGCAAACCCGACTCCGCCGCCACGTCGTAGATACGCCGCATTTCGGAACTATCCACCGCGACCGGAGACTTTAATTCCCCAAACCCGTGAGTACCGGCGGCGACGGCCTTACGCAGTTGTTCCAGAGCATCCGGCTCCGCGGCCCTTACGCTGGTAAAGCGCAGGAAGCGGGCCGTGGGCATGGCAGAGGCTTGTGCATCCTGCGCGGCGGGCGTCAGCAGCACGGCGCGGGCGATGCCAGCCCCGTTCAGGTGCCGTACGTTGGCGTCCGGCTCAGGCCGCCAGTGGTGGTGAATGTCGATGACGGACACGCCCCATTCCGAGTCGGACTGCGCACGTAACAGGTGGGCACCCGCGGCAGTTTGTAGGGCGGCGACTTGCAGGAAAAAGCGCCGGGTAATCATCTCAACCAATTCTCGCGCACGATCGCAAATGAGCCGGGCCGCGCTGCCGGCCGCACGACCCACCCGGAGTTCAGAGTGGCGCTCCAGCCGTCCCCCTGCAAGTTGGTCCCTTCGAGCGGCCCGGTAACCGGCACGGACAGTGTGGACCCATCGGCAGCGCGCAAGACGCCGCCGTTGGCGTTGAGACGCCCCCATTGAGCGGAAAGGGTGAAATTGCGAAAAAACACGGTACCGACTCCCGGAATGCCTACGCTGCCGGTGGTGTCGCTGGTCCCGCTGCCCCCGGCAGGCATCGTCAGCACGGGCCCATCAACGAAGCGTCGACGCAACTCGGCGACGCGGACCTGCTGCGCCCGATCGCGCGCCTCCTCCGCCATTCGCAGCGTTACCCCATCGTAGCGCGCCATTGCCACGGCAACATCCGTCGTCGGTGGCCTGTTGTTTGCCGAGGCGAGCAAGTCGCCCAGGTCCGAGGTGCCACGAAGCTGTCGGCGCCATCCCGGCAGGAGATCGTCCAGCAGCACACCGTAGGCGGGACCGGACGCGGCTTCGAAATTTCCGACGAAGGACGACTGCTCTTCGCCTCCTGCGGCTGCTGTCGCTGCGGCACGGTGCGCATCCGCGGGCGAATTGGCCCAGGCCGCGACGCCGGTGTAGGAGGCCAGCCCTTCGCGAATCTCGTCGCGCCGTTCGTTGTCGGCCGCGCCGGGAAACCGGCGGCGGCGTTCGGCCCTGAAGGCCAGCGCATCGGCGATCGCGTCGGCTCGGTCGCTCCCGCTCGATTCGAGCGCCCGGCGGAGCGCTCGCCATTCGAGCTGCATCCAGACGCGCCCTTCGAGCGTATCGAGATGCTCGTTGAAGCCGTCGTCGGCGTCCGTCATGAACCCCAGCTCGGGCTGAATGCGATGAAACAACCCGTGAAGCATGTTTTGCTGGCGTGCATCGGCATCGTTCGCCGAAAGCATGTCCAAGGGGAAGCTGAACCACCGCAACCCGCCCCAGGAGACGGGGCCGTCCGCGAAACCCGAAAAGCGTGGTGGCGGCCCCTCCGGTTCCGGCTGGCTTGTGGCACGCGTTCCGGTCGCTTGGTCAACGATCACCATCGGACCACAGAGAGACACACCCCACAGCCGGCCCGCGTCTCGCTCGCAGAGCTTGGTGGCTTCCTCGAAATAGCGCTTGGCGAGCTCTGGTTGGACCTGCGCCGCGGCAGCCGTCGCCGCGCCTAGCAGCACGAGCAGGAAGAGCGCGTTGAGATCGTATCGAGTCTGCATCGACATCTCCCCTCGCCAAGAGCCTCCCCAAACGATCTGCGCGAGCTAGGCGGGCGAGAGAGCGGCCATTACTCTCTGCGCGGCGATCACAAGCGTCGCAGCGAGAATGGTGAGGGCTAACATTACACTCAGCTCCTGCTAAAGCCCGATGCCCAATCGAGGTCTAACTCTGCGCTTCGGCCGCCGCGCTGGAGCAGCGATGGCTGCGAAGCGCGGTCGGTCTGCAAGCGCCTGTTATGCGCCACTGCTTTGTGGAGTTCTGTTTCTCTGATCAGCAAGCAATCGCCTTTCGAGGTAAGCGAGAACCATCGCTATACCGATCCGAGTGAGCGAGTGAGCCACAATATTCAACGCTGGAAACAGGCGCGCCGCACCAAGAAGCCAAATCGACAAGAGTTCGGCGATACCGGCAACAGCCAGCCCGACAGCGATAGCCCACACGATCACCGAGTTCCTCCGAGGATCTCTCGCGGCCGCAATGAGCATGATTGTGAGAGCCACGCCGAGAGCACCCCAAGTCTTCTGCCTGAACAAGAGCAAATCGCTCACCTCTGACGGCGGTGCGGAGGGAAATAACCAAATGAAAACCGCCCGGCTTCCCACAAGCAGCACCGCACCCCCTATTGCCGCGTCCAGTGCCACAAGCCAAAGGATCATTCTCAATACGCGTTCAGAGATCTTCACTAGTGGCTACCTTCGTGGTGTCTTGCGCGCATAACACCGCGGATGAGCTGCGAAGGGGTGCCCCGTCCACGCTTGCCGCGCGGGCACGTGGCGGCACCTCAGCTCGCCAAACGGATGCCGCCACGGAGCTTCGCCAGCTTCAGCCCCTTGTTCTGCGGCGTGCCAGCGAGCTCCACCTGTGTGGCAACTCATTCTGGGGTCCCCATCCCGCGGAAGGCTTTCCAGCTGCCGTCCGGTAGCTTCTTGTACACCCCGAGCACCGTGCCACGAACCTGCTTCGGCTCGCCACCAGGCGATTCGACATACGAACCGCTGAAGTAACGCCACTCGACGGCCCAGCCGTCCAAGATCGTCAAGTCTTTGGTCTCCGGAACGTAGGTCAACACTTTGAAACCTGGGCGAGCCGCCGAGCGTTCGTTGGCCTCTCGGATAGCTTGCCTGCCGACTTGTGCCGGCGGGCCTGGGCCGAGACGAACGGCGTCATCGGTCCAAAAATCCGTCAGCGCAACAGGATCTTGCGACAACGTCGCGGCGATGTCCTGCTGGTGGAGCTTCTCGATGGCGGCCAGATCCGCATCGCGGCCCCTGTCTCTTCCAGGCGGCGCGGCCGGTCCCTGAACCACTTGCCCTGCCACCGGGGCGGTGAACGTCGGGCCCCCCATCCCGCGGAAGCATTTCCAGCTGCCGTCCAGTAGCTTCTTGAACACCATGAGCCTCGTGCCACGAATCTGCTTCGGCTCGCCACCCGGCGATTCGACATACGAACCAGTGAAGTAACCCCACTCGACTGCCCATCCGTCCCAGATCGTCAAGTCTTTGGTTTCCGGAACGTAGGTCAACACTTTGACATTTGGGCGAGCCGACCAAAGTTTGTTGCTCTCTCGGATAGCTTGCTTGCCGACTTCTGCCGGCCGGCCCTGGCCGAGACGAACGGCGTCATCGGTCCACAGATCCGTCAGCGCAACTGGGTCTCGCGACAACGTAGCGGCGATGTCCTGCTGGTGGAGCTTCTCGATGGCGGCCAGGTCCGCATCGCGGCCCCTGTCGCTTCCAGCCGACGCGGCCTGTCCCTGAACCACATGCCCGCCTGCCAACGCGGTCAACGCGCCGACAACGACAGCAACTGAACGCACTTTCATACCCCTCCCACCCCACCTTAGACCGCCAGGCGCCCCGTAGTCCGCAGAACGAACAGCGTTAAGCCGCGGGCGCGCCGCCCACAGCTGGATCAGGGCAAGTAACTCCGGCGCCAGCCAGCTTCAACTGCGGGCGATCATGCGCTCTTCCCGCCGGCGCAAGCGCATCTCTACTGCCGCCGGCTCCTAATCCTCGGTATCTTCGCGATGCTCAGTGGCGTGCCAAGAAGCGGAACACTACACAGGAGTATTCAACAACCTGGTGGCGTTGCCACCGAGGATGGCTATGCGGTCGGCGTCGCTCGTTAGACCGCGCGTGATTATCGGCACTCACTGCAGACCAAGTAACCGGGCCGGGTTTTGCTTTGACATTCGGTCTAACTCTTGTTCCGAAAAACCCCTGGCCCGCATGGCGGCCAGAAACTCGCCGAAGCCATCAGGAGGAAGCGGGTTCCCCTTCTGACCCAGGTCTGATGACAAGATGCAGAACTGGGGCCCTACCTTCCGGATCGCATCGGCAAAGCGCTCCGTCCTGGCTGCGGCGCTGGCGCCCTCCAGAGTACCGCCGACGAACTCGATCAATGCGCCCAGCCTGGTCGCCTCTTGCATTTGCTGGACATCCATCAGAATTGGTGCAGCTAAGGCGTGCGTGACCACCATGTGCTGCACTCCCTGTCGGCGTCCCTCGCGGAGCAACAGCAGCGCTTCCTGGGACGAGACGTGGCCCGTCGCCAACACGAGCCCGTGCTTGGCAACGACCGAAATGACAGCCTTCGTTTCAGGTAGGAGTTCGCCGTTGCGCGCCACACTGACGAACGGCCGACTCTCCTTGGAGTAACGCACCTGGTTTTCGGCATCAAACGTGGACATCCAGACAAACCGACCCCATCCTCCTGCGACCTGCGTCATGTGCTCGACGGCCACCGGGTTCATGCCGCCGACGGTGAGATTCAGGTCGATCCCGCCGAACACCTCCACTCCGGCAGTCTGTTTGCGCGCGAGGAACGCCAGCCCGGCGGTCGATTCATAGTGATTCTTGAGGACAATGCCGCGCATCCCCTTCGCGAATGCCAGCTTCGCCACCTCGATTCCATCGATGGAGCGGGGGACGTTGTCGGGATCGGAATGGACATGGATGTCAATCGTTCCGGCGAGTAGCCGAGCGCTGACCGTCGCATCGGTGGTCTGGCTCGTGCCAGCCGGCGCCGAGGCCGCGGACAGCAAACCGGCAACGGCCACCGGCGCGAGCACTGACCGCACGACCCGTTTCAGATGGGACTGACCGCTGCTCACTGGGCCTCCCTGAACACCTCGAACGTCTCGCGGCGCAGCCAATCAACCACAGGTACGGCCTGCGTTGCGTGGCCTACTTCCGCACCTCGTGGCGAAGCGCGACCATCCCGCTCGTGTACGCCTTCACCTCCACGAGGTGCAGGGCGACATCCTTGTCGAGCCCGTCGAAGAACGGGATCCCTTCGCCGATCAGGACGGGCATGATCGAATAGCGAACTTCGTCAGCCAGTCCGAGCCGAAGGCATTCACCCGAGACGGCACCCCCTCCGACGAACCAGATGCTACGGAAGGTCGGTTTCAGCCGCTCCTGCACCAAGTGCGCGAGATCGCCAGAGTAGAACTCGACCGTATCCCTGGTCCTCGGCAAGTCGCGACGGGTCAGGACGAACGTCGGCTTGTCGCCATAGGACCAACCGAATCCCTTGGCCTCGAAGTCCAATGCGGTCTCGTAGGTGCGCGAGCCCATGACGTAGCAGTCGATCGTCTTGAGGAACTCCTGGACGAACTCCGGGTCCAGGGTGTCCCCGTCCTCGAACTCGTCTGACGTTTCGAGCCAGTCGACGCGGCCGTCCTTTCGGGCGATGAACCCGTCGAGGCTCGCCACCATGTGGATGGTTACGCAGGACTCTGTGCTCGCCATGGTCGCGCCTCCAGGTGGGTGCCAAGCATTAGCGGCCTCGCCGCGGCACGACCTGGCCACGGCTTACGACAACGACCATCAAGTGCGCGCGGACACCGTGACAATCGACGCGGGCACGTTCACGCTCTGGCCGTCATAGTACTTGGCGTAGCCCGCGACCGACTCGCCGATCGCCGCTGAGCGCTCGTCGCCGGACAGTCCGTCGAACAGCGGCCGGAGCGGAATAGCAATATCGTAAAGGTGCTGCCAGAGCTCGTTCGGCGAGCCCGGCCATGGCAGTACCATGCTGCGGCGATCTTCGCGCGTGTCGCGGAAGCCAGCGGCGGTGAGCGCATCGACGAGTTTCCCTGGAGGCGCGAAGCGCAAGGGGGTCGGCGCGTCGGCAGGCGGTGGAGGCGGAGAGAGCCGCCTCGCAAAAGGACCCACGGCATTCATGAAGTACGGGCTCTCGTCTGGCGGGCCCCAGACCTGCAATGTGACGATTCCTTCTGGTACGAGCACGCGCTTAATCTCGGCCAACGCGCGCTGCACATCGACAAAGTACATGACACCAAGCCGTGAAGTCACACGATCAAAGCTCTCCCGCCCAAACTGCAGATTCTCGGCATCCACGACGGCGAAGTCCATGTTGGCGATTCCTGCTCCAGACGCGTTCTTTCTGCACTCGTCCAGCATCTGGGGGCTGAGATCCGTGGCGGTGACGCGACCGCTGGGCCCGACCCTGAGGGCAATCTCGAGAGCGGGGTCGCCCGTTCCGCACGCCAGGTCGAGCACACGCATTCCGGGCTCGAGACGCGCATGTTGAATGAGCGCTTCGCGCATGTTGACCTGCTGCGCCGCGATCTTCGCATGCCAGCGCGCCCATGCGGCGACGGTGTCACCGTTGGTCCATTCATCACGGACTACTTTCCGGTACTGTTCGAGTTCATTGCCCATGTTGTTCACCGCCCGGCGAGCGTAACGAAAGATCCCTTCTTAACGGAGTCTATGGCTTTGCCGGTAACACACCACTCGCCTGCAGTGCGTGCTGGAAGTCATCGTGTTCGAGTTGAAAGACAATCCTGAGCGCCCCTGAACCGGAGTGCAACACGAACGTGGACTCGATCTTGACGTCTATCGGCTGCGCCGACGCCTTCTCGAAGCGCCATTCGAACTGGGCGCGCACCAGCACGAAATGCGGGTCCAAGCTAGTGGCATCGACGGCCAGCACTCGTGTCGATGTGTGACCGCTCGCCTTGAGGAACGCTTGACCGCTGGTGAAAGCGGCAAGAACCATCGACTTGTCGACAGCCCGTGCGCCGTTCGGGCCGGCCATCATGAACGAATCGGGATATTGGGAGGCGATGAGATCAAGATCCAGGGCACTGCGGCCTCGCGCGTACTGGTCGAAAAACGCTCGCACAACAGGAGCCGTGGTGTTCATCGCGTTCCCTTCCGTTTGACAATCAGAATGATGCCTACACCACGCAATCGCCCAACGTTGTCGCTTTGGCGACCGAGCAGCGGTCGCCTCAGGCGACATCACGAAAGGGTCACACGATAGCGGACTTCGTGAAGCGTAAACCCGGTGAGCTTGTCATCGTGCTTCTCAACGCCGTCGAGCCGCCAACCCAGGGCTTCGTAAAACTGGCGGGCGCTCGCGTTCAAGTGGAGAACCCAAAGAGTCGCTTCCGAGAACCCCTGCCCACAAAGCCGCTGTTGGGTCTCCCGAAGGAGTTCCCGTCCCAGCCCACGACGCCACCACGAAGGATGGAGATTGATAGCAATCACCTCCCCCGTCTCTGGCCCAGCGTCGGGGTCCCGCGACGCACCATACCGGCTGAAGCCGACGATATCGCCGTCGAACTCGATCACGAGAACTGATGGGTTCGCGCGAAGGCCCTGTTCGACAGCCGGTAGAGCCGCTTCGGCATCCAGGCCAGCAAGATATCCCGCAGGCATGACCCCTGCGTACGCGGCTTGCCACGCCGCCACCCCAACCCGCGCGATCGCGATCCCATCTTCCACCACCGCGTCGCGACAGACCATGCTCTGCACGCTCAACGCACCGCAATGAGCCGCGCACTGTGGCAATGCGACGTCGGCGACTGGGGGTGCGACGGGTCCATTGTGAGGTCAGGCAGCCAAGACCGCTATTCAAACAATCAAGCGGCATGTCGGTAGTGCACCCACGCCCACCCGAACAGTGTTGCCGCCAAGAAGGGATAGGCGAATTCGCGAATCATACACACTTCAACCTCCAGAGTCGCTGAGTCACGGCGGCTGCAGCGAGTGGCTACTCAGCCGTGACGCCGCTCTGCCTATGGTGCCGGGAACTTTACCAACACGTAGGTAATGTGCTTCCCTTTCGGCACCAAGAAACTGTGCGGAATCTTGGCGGGAATGTGAACGACATCGCCGGGTCCGAGGGAATGCCGCTCCGCACCTTCGATCCCGCTGCCCAGGTATTCCCCGACGCCGCTACTGGCTCTGGGGTCGATCATCTTTCCACCCACGAGCAACGTACCTTCGCCGGTCTGCACGATCACAATGTCGACAATGTTGTCATGCTGCTCTGGCACGCCGTCGGCGTCTCGAAACAGCATCCGGACGCGGTGGTCGCCATAGTCAGCGAGCGTTTCGCGGGCAGAATGGTCCGGCCCCACCCTCGTCGAGAGTGCCGCATCCCGCTGTGTCAGTTCCGAAGCTTTCCAGATGGCTAAACCCGGTACGTCGGCTGCAAATACTGGCGCAATGAGAACGGCACTCGCGAAGAGGCGCAGTGTGATCATCATCGAAATGGCTCCTCGTTGATCTTTGCATGGGCCGCACATATCCACCTCCCAGCCATCGCCGGATTGCTGCGCCCCTCGCCCAGAGTCCTCGGCGCGGTCCGCAGCCGCGCCCGGTTCTGCGTTTCCACGCGAAGGTTGCCGCTTCGCGAAGGCTGACATCAGTCTCGCCTCGGCTCTTCCCTTCATCGACTTCCCCCGGCGTTCGTGCTACTTGAATGGGAACCACACAGGGAGGCCGCATGTCAGTAGCCAAAGTGTCGGAGATCAGCTCCACTTCTACCAAGAGTTTCGAGGACGCCATTCAAGGGGGGCTTACCCGCGCCGCCAAGACGCTCCGCAACATCAAGAGCGCCTGGATCAAGGAGCAAGTCGTCCGTGTTCAGGACGGCCGTATCACCGAATACCAGGTCAACATGATGGTGACGTTCGTCCTGGACGACTAAGTCACGAGCGATCCCGGCCCAATCACTTACCCAACCGCAGTTCTCCGACGCTAGAATCCAGCGCGTGAGCACGCTGCTCGAAGACTACGCCCTGATTGGCGATTGCGAGACGGCCGCCCTCGTCTCCCGCGCCGGCTCCATCGATTGGCTCTGCTGGCCCCGCTTCGACTCCGGGGCCTGCTTCGCCGCCCTGCTGGGGACGCCGGAGCATGGCCGCTGGCTGGTCGAGGCCATCGCGTCTCGACCGCGCATCGAGCGACGGTACCGCAAGAACACGCTGATTCTCGAAACCAGCATCGAGACGGATGCTGGCGCCGTCACCGTCGTCGACTTCATGCCACCACGGAGCGGCCCGGTCGACGGCAAAAGCGCCGACGGCAACAACTCGGACATTGTCCGAATCGTCCGCGGTGAGCGCGGTCGGGTGACGCTGCGGATGGAGCTCGTGCTGCGGTTCGACTACGGCCGGATCGTCCCGTGGGTGACACGTCTCGGTGACGGACGCCTGAGCGCGGTGGCGGGTCCTGACATGGTGTTGCTGGACACGCCGGCGGCCATCCGCGGACAGGACCTGACGACCGTCGCCGAGTTTGAGGTCGCCGCGGGCGACATGCTGCCGTTGGTCCTGACGTATGGGCCCTCGCACCTGGCGCCACCGTCGCCGATCGATCCGGTCGCTGCACTCGAGAGCACGACAGAGTTCTGGACGACATGGGCCTCGCGCCAACCGGCAGAGGGCGAATGGTCCGAGGCGGTGACGCGCTCGCTCATCACGCTCAAGGCGCAAACCTACGGCCCCACCGGCGGCATCGTCGCGGCGCCGACGACATCACTCCCAGAATGGATTGGCGGCCCGCGAAACTGGGACTACCGCTTTTGCTGGCTGCGCGACGCGACGCTGACGCTGCTTTCACTGATGAACGCCGGCTACTACGACGAGGCGCGCGCTTGGCGCGACTGGCTGCTGCGAGCCGCCGCCGGGGCGCCGTCGCAACTGCAAATCATGTACGGCATCGCCGGCGAGCGCCGGCTGTCGGAGTGGGAAATCCCGTGGCTTCCAGGGTACGACGACTCTTCGCCCGTCCGAATCGGTAACGCGGCGCACGGACAGTTGCAGCTCGATGTCTTCGGCGAAGTTCTCGACACGATGCATCACGCTCGCCGCGGCGGGCTGCAGACCAGCGAGGCCGATTGGGCGTTCCAACGCGCCATAGTCGAGCAGCTCGAAGCCGTCTGGACTCACCCGGATCAAGGCCTCTGGGAAACGCGGCGGCCAGCCCGTCACTTCACCTATTCAAAGGTGATGGCGTGGGTGGCGTTCGATCGCGGCATCAGGGCCATCGAAGCGTTCGGGCTCAACGGACCGGTCGATCGCTGGCGGGCGCTCCGAGACACGGTGCACCGGGATGTGTGCGAGAACGCGTTCGACTCCGGGATGGGAAGCTTCGTTCAGGCCTACGGTTCGAAAGCGCTCGACGCGAGCCTGCTTCTGCTGCCGACGACGGGATTCCTGCCGCCGACCGACCCGCGAATGATCGGCACCGTCGAAGCGGTGGAACGCCGCCTGCTCGTCGATGGGTTCGTCTACCGCTACGATCCCGTGGTGTCCGAGGACGGCCCGTTCCGCAAAGAAGGGGCGTTTCTGGCCTGCAGCTTCTGGCTCGCCGATGCGTATCTCCTGATCGGTCGTGTGGAGGATGCCCGGCGCTTGTTCGAGCGGCTGCTCGCGATCCGCAATGATCTTGGTCTGCTGTCCGAGCAGTACGATCCCAAGGCGAGACGGCTGATTGGTAACTTTCCGCAGGCGTTTTCACACATCGCGCTCGTGAACACGGCACACAATCTCGCCAGCGCGGCCAAGCCGGCCGAACAGCGCGCGGCGTCATGAGCTGAGTACGATCCTCAAGGACTCTCGAGCCGGTAGATAACGATGTCCCCGTCTTCGGCAACGAGCGCGAGGGATCGGACTCGAGACAATGCCGTGAACCTCTGCAGGCCGACATCCGCCGTATACGCCTGCTTATGAACGATGACATGCGTCACACCGAGGCTGTGCAAAGCCATCAGAGAGTGATCGGCTGGAAACTCACGGACGCTGGCATACGAACGTTCGTACGACGGTGGCCGGAAGCCGCTATAGCCATTCAGCAAAGGCCGCCAGTGCGCCGTGGAGTTCACCATGTAAGGACCGTTCAAGAACCATTGACTGGGAATCGGAAACGGCAGTTCGGCAATGACTGCGTGCGGCTCATTTCGCATCGTCCGATAGATTTCAGGAACCCCGTCGAAATGGACCCAGGCGACGGGTGCACGCAGCGCTTCGAGATTGACCAGCAGGCACAGCGCCGCCGCGACCAATGGCCATGTCAGACGATTCTTCCAGCGGCGTTGGATGCTCGCGACACCGAAACCCGAAACGACGGCCAGCAAGAGCAGGACGATGTGGCCAAGGTGAGCTGGCACTCGGACGGCCTGAAACAACGGAACCACGCGGTGAACGAGCGCATACCCTGGAATGCGTCCGGCAAACGAAGCGACCACGCACCCCAGAGCCGTGATCACGCACATCCAGAGCCGGCGGTTGTGGCGATTCTCTTTGTCGGCCAGTGCGACGCCCGCGAGCACGAGGGCGACGAGTCCAGGGAAGGTATAGGACGTCACTTCGCCCGTGAAACGGTAGGCCCAGAGATCTAAGTGGAACGTGGCGCCGGTTGCGAAGTAGTTCTTCCACGTCGCCGACTGCTGTTCGTCTGCCGCCCGCGTCCAGCCCGTGATCTGATGGAGCCTGCCGTAGGGATAGAGATACGGCCCCATCACCAGGAACCCAGCTCCGAAGGCGACGGCCAACCGGATCAGGGTCGCGCGTACTCCAGCTGCCACCACGTCTCTGGCTCTCGCCGCCACGGCAAACGTAAGCGTCCAGACTGAAAAGACGAGCAGATAGATCGACGTCAATCCCTGCAGGACGAAGGCCAGGACGAGGATTGCGGCATGTCGCGCGCGCCGATCTTGCAAGAACCGATCGAGGGCAAACAGCATCAATGCGACAAACTCGACGTGTTGCAGTTGCAGATGCGTGAACTGGACGAGCGAATGAGCGTTGAACGCGGCCAGCGAGCCCGCGATGAGTCCGGCGCTCCAACTGCCCGTCCAGCGCGCAGCCAGCAGACAAAAGGCCCATCCGGTCAACGCCAAACCGGCAAGCAAGACGAGGTTGTAGGCCAGCACCGCCGACCCGCCGAGTGCAATGACGGGGATCGCCAGTGCGCCCTGAACGATCATCGACTCTGAATACGCGAGCGTCAGCGGCTCGGGATAGAAGATGTTGGCGTCGAACAAATGGAGCGGATCGTTCCACAGCTGATGCGCAACCCAAGCGACGGCCCAGGTGTTCAGCGCGCCATCGCCGGAATCGATTCGGGACCAGTGGGCAACATTCGAGACCAGCGGCCAGGTATGGAGTGCCGCCAGGACACCAAATGTCAGCAAGGCGAGAAGGATCGGCAACGGGTGCGTCTCCCCCGTCGGCAGCCCGACGCTGACGCGACGAACTACCGGAACAGTTCGAACAAGTACCAGGTACTTGACGATCAGCGATCGGTCGGTGCGCTCCGGGCGTTCGAACAGGTCGTAGAGCCCCCGGGTATCGGTATAGACGACGAAGAGCCCGGTGTTGGCCGCCTGCAGCCATCCAAACCGGAAATTCATCGACCAGAGATCGGCGCGGTCGTTGTACTGGATCAACGCCTGGGTGAAGATTCGAGGTGTGAACGAGTACGACACCCGGGTCCGCACGAGGTTGGTCACAAACAACCCCGAAGGCAGGTCGATGTCGTTTCGCTGATAGGCAATCTCGGTGTTCAGGCTGTCGCCGGCACGCAACCTGACCGTCGGATTGAGGGAAACGCGATCGCCGCCAAAGAATCCTCCGATGGTCGCGCGCATCGACACGGCGAACGGAGCGCCCTGGTTGCTCATCGCCACCAGTTGGGCCTCGGCGTGGTCGTAGGTGCCGGGCGGCACGAAGATCCCCGGGTAAATCTCGAACGGCACGCGCACGCCCTCGCGCGTCAAGTTCATGCCGGTATGGATTTCGGTGCTGTCGCGAAACTGCCAGTGGTTGTCGAGATGCAGGTAGCCGGTCTCCTGGAAGCCATCGAGCCCCCAGAATCCACGGAACGTCGCGTGCGGCCGCAGTTCCTGAATCTTGATGAAGTCCTGGGGACGAAACCGCGTCATCAACGACGCGTCGGGCTTCCGGTAGCCACTGCGGCTCAGAAAGCCAATCTGGGGATTGAATCCGGCGCCCACTTCCTGATAGCCCAGGTTGAGGTCCCACTGCGGATGGTTGTTCTGCGAGCGCAGGTTGAAAGCGTAATCGCTGTCGTCCACGCCGGGCGTTTCGGTCTTCGCCAGAAACCCGGTGATCATCGACGTCTGGCCGATGCCCCACTTGCCATCGACACCGTAGGTGCGGCCGTAGTCGACGGCGCCAGCCAGATCGCCAACCTCCTGACGGTTGGTGAAGATCGCGCCGATCGACGATCGATTCGGCAAATCGCGGCTCACACGGGCGACGCCGAAGTTCGCACCAGCCTGGCGATTTTGAAAGTCGCCGGTCTGCATGTTGAGCAGTCCGATGTTGAACCGCCCCGACTTCCCCGAGACGCGGCCGCCCCCGAGGATCGGGATCGCTTGACCGTTGTCGCCAATGCCGATGCGGCGGCTGAAAAACAGATCGATCTCACCAGGATTGCCGACGTTGAAGAATCCGGCGTTCTCCAGGAAGAACGGCCGCTTCTCCGGGAAGAAGAGCGTGAAGCGGTCGAGATTCACCTGCTGGTCGTCAACCTCCACTTGCGCAAAGTCGGTGTTCACCGTGGCATCGAGCGTGAGGCTTGGCGTGAGGCTGTACTTCAGGTCGCCGCCAATGTCGCCGAGCACCACGGAGTCCACGGGCTTGACGCCAGTCTCGAGCACGTTACCCAGCGCGTACGGAGTGATGTTGAAGTTGCGCAGACCCTGCGTCTGGACGCCCTGAAGCGAGCCGGCCAGCGAGACGCGATAGAGATTGAACTGCCGCGGGATGGGCGCCCAATACGCGCGCTCGTTGCGGCGGCGGATGTTGCGCTGGAAGTTGACTCCCCAGGTCTGTTCCATGCCCACCGGGTAGCGCAGCGTCCGGAACGGGATGGCAAATTCAGCGGCCCATCCCTGGTCGGTGATCTTGGTGCGCACCGTCCATGCGCCGTCCCAGTTGATGTTGAAGCCCGCGCCGGATCCACCGGATTGCCGCTGCCCTTGCACACCGCCACCGCCTTCGCCTTCGTTGGTGACCTGCCCGTCGTATTCGATGCCCGCGGGATTGGTGCCGAAGACGAAGGCGTTTTGCCGATCTCGATACGTATCGAAGATCATCTGAAAACTGTCGGTGTCGTCCATCGGCGAGTCACGGCGCGGATCCGACACGATGATGCCGCTGGGCTCACGATCGAAGAGGATCACACCGACGTAGAGCGTGTCGGCCGTGAAGAGCACGCGAACTTCGGTGGTCTCCGACGATGGCCGCCCTTCGTCGGGCTGTTCCTGCCAGAACTCCGAGATCGGTGTGACCAGCGTCCACGCCGGATCGCCGGCGACTTCGCCGTCGATGATCGGTGCCTCGACGGCGCGAACCGCAATGGCGCTCAGGGTCGACGGCGGCGGGAGCGAAACGGGAGACACCACCGGCATCGGCTGCGCGAGCGCGACGGGTGCCGATCCGACGAGGATGGTCACAAAGCAGAAGACAATTGGAGACAGTTTGAGAGCGGGCGCGCGCGACACGAGACGTCATTTTATGCGGACTCATGCAGACGCCCTTGGTTTTGGACCTTGGTGTCTGCCAACCCCCGCCAGATGATGGCGAACTACAATCAGCCTTCTGACTCTCGTGTCGAATTGGCACGCCGTGAAAACCTCAATCGTGGCGGCCACGCTGCTGTTGGCCGCAGGATTACCGTCGTGGCCGACGGCATCCGCGAATCAGCCGTTCCCCGTCACCCCATTTCCCTCGGACGGTGACGAGTTCGTCGGCCCTTTCCCCAGCTGGCTCAACGTCAAGACGGCCTGCGGCGCGATTGGCGACGGGGCCACCGATGACACCCGGGCGATTCAGCGAGCGCTCGATCAGCTCGGCGGTGCTGACGATCGATCACCTGTTCTGTATTTCCCAAGCGGCACCTATCGCATCACCGGCACGCTCACGCTGTCGTATCGGATTTATGTGAGCCTGGTCGGCGAAGACCCAGACAGCAGCGTCATCGCCTGGGACGGCCCAGCCGGCGGTACGATGCTCGTCGTCAACGGCGTCGCCTACTCCCGCTTCACGCGATTCACCTTCAACGGCCGTGGCCGGGCGAGCATCGCCATCGAACAGAGCTGGGACGGCACGCGCGCGCATTTCGATACGGGCAACGAGTACTCCGATTCCAGGTTCATCGACGTCGAGTACGGCATCCACGGCGGTTTCAAGGATCGCGGCTTCGCTGAGACGAGCATTCTGCGCTCACGATTCGTTCGAAACTCGAAGGCGGGGGTTGCGCTGGGGAACTTCAACGCGCTCGACATCTGGATCTGGCACTCGCTCTTCGAGGACTGCACCGTCGGTGTGACCAACGATCCCGGCGCCGGCAATTATCACGTCTATCAAAGTGTGTTTCGGCGCTCGAAGACCGCCGACCTCTATATGCGCAACACAGGAGGGTTTTCGGCGCACGGCAACTACTCGAGCGGCTCGGCCGCCTTTCTCGTCTCGCCTGCCATGGCTCATCCGGCCACAGTCGACGTTCAACGCAACACAATCGTCAATCCGCAGGACGCCACGCCAATCCGGCTTGCTAACCAGGGACCCGCTCTCGTCGTCGACAACACGGTGGCGAGCCCGGACGACGCGACCGCGCCAGCGGTGTCGTGGCGGAGCCTGTTCGGCTCCGACGTCGCGAGTATCGGGAACATCTTCACGGCGCAGAATCCCCTCTCGGTGAGCGGTCGCCTCGTGGCCTTCGACGATCGCATCGTGTCTCGCTCTACGCTGGCGCCGGCGGAGCCCGCGCTGCCGCCATCGCGTCCGAATCTAGGCCGAACCGTGTTCGAGGTTCCGCGCCAAGCCGATGCCGCGGCGATTCAGCGCGCCATCGTGGCGGCCGCTCAAGGTGGTCAACGATCGGTGGTCCATCTGCCATTCGGCGTGTATGCGATCGATCAAACGTTGACGCTTCCGCCAAGCGACGTGCAGCTGGTGGGCGACGGGATGAGCACCACCTTGCGCTGGAATCGGGCGCAGGAGGGCCCTGTCTTGCGCATCACGGGCCCAAGTCGCGTGACGCTGCGCGAGCTGCAGGTCGACGGCAACTCGATCGTGGACGCGATCGCGCTCCAACAGATCGACCAGGCTGGCTCGCGCGTCTCGCTCAACGGCGTCGAGCTGCGTGAGGCTGAACGCCACAACCTGCTGGTCGCCGACCTCGTCAACGCCGACGTTCAACTGGTGGACGTCGGACACGCGCTGGCCAAAGGCTCGTCATTTCAGGTGAGCGGCGGACGTGTGACTGTGTTCTCCGGCGCCTCCAGCAACAACTGGCGCAGCTATGACGTGACGGATGGCGCTCGCGTCCTGGTTCGCGACGTCTGGTACGAAGGTTCGGCCGCGGGAGGGTTTGCCGATATTCATGGGAAGGCAGCCTTCACGATGCAGGGTTCACGTGTGGCAACCACCGGCAGCAGCCATCCTCCATCGTTCACGGTGCGGGATCTCGATGGGAGCGTGACGCTGCTGACGACGAAATTCGACGACCGGATCGTCTCGACCGGCAACGGCGAGCGGGCGAACTTCCTCGGCCTGGCGCTGCTTCGCGATCCGCAGTCGCCCAGCTACTTCTCGTCGAGCAGCGTGCCAAGCCTGCGCGCCCTTCTGCTCAATGGGCGCCAGCAGGTCGAGCCAGGCGGCCTGCTGGGTACTGGAAGCCAGCTCGTGGCCGATATCGGCTCGCCCGATCCTGACTTCATCCGCGCCATGCTCGCCGATGCAAGAAGCAGCGCGGGCCCGACGCTGACCGGGCTCACCGCGGACAAGAGCGACGTTCGAATGTTCCGCGTCTGGATCAGCCGCGGCGTGAACAACCTCACCATTGCCGGGCGACCGCAATGAGTGCCAAGTCCGCCGCCCGCCGGCCGCGCGTGCGATTCGATCTGGTAGTGGATTCGCTTGCCCTCGCAGTGCTGGTCTTTCGCCACCATCAGCTGGTCTACGCCAATGGCGCCGCGCAGCAGCTCCGCACTCGCCTTCGCGTCAAGTACCGATCGGAGCTGACCGTACTCTTGAGCGACTACCTGAAGAGCCTGGACGAGAAGCTGGAGGCGGCCACGACGATCAGCCTGCTGACCGGCGAAGGCGGCGAGCCTTTCCGCCTGCACGTCACGCCCCTGGATCGATCAGGCACGGACATCGCGGTGAGCGTCGGCGAGCTGGGCACCGCGATGAGCGCCTTCCGGGCGCGCTACCGGTTGTCAAAGCGTGAAGCCGAGGTCGTCGAGCTGGTCTTGCTCGGCTACCGCAACCGTGACATCGCGACGACGCTTGGCTCGGCGCCGACAACGGTGAAGAAGCACTTGACGCACGTGTTTGACAAGGTGGGCGTAGACACGCGGTCGCAACTGATTGCCAGGATGGCCTGACGGGTACCACTTTAGTAGTATTGTGGCCGGCCAATGCGACCCGTATAGTCCCCTGATCGGCGCCGTCGAAGGTTGGGTCCCCTCAGCTTTTTTGCACGCCGCCCAGGGAGTCCCGTTGATCCGCGCCAGTGCCGTTTCTGACGTCGGCCGTGTTCGCAAAACCAACGAAGACGCCTTCCTTTCCGACGAGCAGGTCCGGCTGTTTGCCGTCGCCGACGGGATGGGCGGGCACGAGGCCGGCGAGGTGGCCTCGCGGCTGGCGATCGAGGCGCTCGGGGGCTTCATCCGCCGCTCTTCGGCCAACACCGACTTTTCGTGGCCGTATGGCCTCGACGGCCAGCTGTCGTTCGACGGCAACCGCCTCCGCACCGCGATTCACGTCGCCAACCGCCGCATTTTCCGGGCAGCGGAGAACAATGACGATTACAGCGGGATGGGCACCACCATCGTCAGCGTGCTCCTGAACGGGTCCCGCGTGGCGATCGGTCATGTCGGCGACAGCCGCATGTATCTGATGCGCGGCAGCGCCATCGAGCAGTTGACGCATGACGATTCGTGGGCCGCCACGATCCTGGCGCACGACCCGCGTCTCAACGCCCACGACCTCGCCCACCACCCGATGCGTAACGTGCTGACCAACGTCCTCGGCGCGCGCGAACAGGTGGACGTGCACCTGTCGGAGCGCGATCTGGCGCCAGGCGATGTGATGCTGCTCTGCAGCGACGGCCTGCATGGCGTGCTCGACGCCGACATGCTGCGCGAGATCCTGGTCTCGCAACCCGACCCGGGCGAGGCGGCGCAGTCGCTGGTCGATGCCGCGTTGAACAACGGGAGTCACGACAACGTGACCGCGCTCGTCGTGCGTTACGAGGCGCACACGGCGTGAGGCCAATCTCTCGCTTTGAGGTGCAGGTTGGCTCATTCATCGGGCGCTATCGGCTCGTCGAGCGGATCGGCGGCGGCGTCACAACGCACGTCTTCACCGCGTACGACGAAAGCGCTGATCAGACCGTGGCGTTGAAGATTCGATTGCCGCCGAGCTACAGGACGAGCCGGAAACGCGCGAGCGCTTCTACCGCGAGGCCCGCATCACGGCGGAGATCTGGCCATCCCAATATCGTCTCGGTGCTCGACGTTGGCGAAGACGCCGGACGACCCTTCATCGTCATGGAACTGCTCAAGGGTCTTCCCCTCGGCGAGTACCTCGAGGCGAATCCGCCGGTCGAGGTCAAGACGCTCGTCGACCTGGTGATGCAGCTCTACCAGGGGTTGCAGGCCGCGCACGAACACGGCGTCGTGCACCGCGACGTCAAACCGAGCAACTGCTTCGTGCAGGACGATGGGGTGCTGAAGATTCTCGACTTCGGCCTCGCGCGACTGCACGCGTCGACGCTGACCGCTAGTGGCGCACATCGTCGGCACGCCGGACTTCATGTCGCCGGAGCAGGCCGAAGGCCGTCAAGGTAGACGCGCGGTCGGACATCTTCTCTGCGGCGGGCGTGAGCTATTTCATGTTGAGCGGCCGCGCGCCCTTCGCCGCACCCAATCTGCCTCGCATTCTTGACGCGTTGCTCTATGACGAACCGCCGCCGATTACGGAGACCCCGGTCTCCGACCAGCTGCGGCGCGTCCTGTTACGGGCGCTGGCGAAGCGCCCGGAGAATCGGTACCAGCAGTGCGCCGACGTGCTGGCCGATTTGACTGAGGTTCGGCGGCTCCTCGATCGGCCGACGCGCTCGGGTTCCGGCGTACCTGGCGGCCTGCACGGTCGCGCACCCGAACTCCGGCGGCGAAACGCCGCATTCGCCGGAATGGTGGGCCTGTGAAACGCAAGCTTGTGGTCAACGATGGACGATCGGAGCGCGAAGTGCTCCTGGTCGGGCCGATTGTGATTGGACGCGATCCGTCGTGTCACATCAGCGATCTCGATCCGCTTCTCTCCGCCGGCACGCCGAGTTCGTCCCCAGACCGACCGGGCTGCTGGTTCGCGATCTCGGAAGCCGCAACGGCATCCTCGTGAACGGATCGAAGGTGCCGGAACGCCTGCTGATTTCCGGCGATGTGGTGCAACTTGGCCATCTCCAGTTGCGCTACGTCGAAGAGGAGGTCACCGAGATGCACGATCTGCGTCACGCCGAGGATACCGAGTCGTCGGCGGCCATGATTCCGCCGGCGCATGCCTCGGGTCCGGCAGACGCCACCAGGGCGCCAGCCGCTGGTCACCCGAAGGCCGCGGACGTCGATGTCACCCGGCTCAGCGGAGAGGTGAGCGACTCCGACGCACGACGCGGCATCGACCCGCAGCTCGATCGACGGTCACGCAGCCGATGGTCCGCGTGCTGAAAACGACGACGAGGACACGCACATCCCGCGGCGGACCGATGAAGACGAAACCGTGGCGCCGCGGCCGAGCAAGCTCGCCACGGTGGCGGCTCCAGATGAGGCGCAATTGGTGGTGGACACCGACCTGATCGTGCGCTCGACCAGTGCCAGCGGTCAGTTGATTTTCGGGGTGCGTCCCGAGACGCTGGTGGGCGGGCCGCTGTCTGCGGCCATCGAGCGGAGCGTGCAAGTGCTCGCGAGCGCCAAGGGCCGGCCAACCCTGGCGCTGTTCGCGACGCGAAATGAATCCGACAAGAGCATAAAGATGACTTTCAAGGCCGGTCAGGCGGTTGAACCAGTTTGATGAACGAACCGAAGAAACTCGAGAAGATCGGCCGCTATCAGGTCCTCGAACGAGTCGGCAAGGGCGGGATGGGCGTGCTCTATCGTGGGTTCGATCCGGTGCTCGATCGCGAGGTCGCCATCAAGCTGATGCACGCCGACTTTTCGGAGGACACCGAGCAGATGCGCCCGCGGTTCTACCGCGAAGCGCGCGCCGCCGCCAAGCTGCAGCACCGCAACATCGTCACGATTTTCGAGTTCGCCGAAGAGTCGAACGTTCCGTACATCGTCATGGAGTTCCTGCGCGGAACCCCGCTCGGCGCGCGCATGAACACGCAGCCGCCGCTGACGATCGACGACAAGCTGAACGTCGTCGCCCAGCTCTGCGACGGGCCTGTCGCTACGCGCACGAACAGGGCGTCGTGCATCGCGACGTGAAGCCCGACAACATCTTCCTGCTCGAGGACGGCTCGGTCAAGCTGCTCGACTTCGGCATCGCCAAGCTCACGAGCTCGACGCTGACGCGGCAGGGCGACGTGCTCGGCAGCGCGTCGTACATGTCGCCCGAACAGGTCTGGCGGCAGCGAATCGGTGGATGGCCGCGCCGACATCTTCTCCGCCGGCGTCGTCCTCTACGAGCTGCTCGCCGGGCGGAAGCCGTTCGATGGCGATTCGCCGACCGCCGTCATCCTCAAGATCCTGAAGGAGGACCCGACGCCGATCGAAACGGTGATGACGGACCTGCCGCCTGAGCTCGTGGCGGCCGTGATGCGCGCGCTCAAGAAGGATCCGGCAGCAGCGCTTCGCCACGGCCGACGCCTTCGGGCGCGAGCTGCAGAGCATTCGCAAATCGCTGCATCCGTCGGTCTCGACCTCGCAGCTGGACGAAACGCGGTTCGCCAGCACGATGGTGATGAAGGCGCTGCATCAGGATCTGCGGGAGACGCGCATCGGGGCGAAGACCGGGACGTCTGCCGGCGGGACTAAAGCAGAGGCGACCCCACCGGCGCGGCCTGCATGGATGATTCCGGCCGGCGTGGGGGCTGTAATCCTCGCAGGACTCATCGGCTACGTCGTGTTGTCGCCAGGCACTCCGACAGTTGGAGCGAATCCGTCCACGACTACGGCTGCCAACGCCCCCGCTGCACCGGCGACACCGGCCACGACGACGCCAACGGGTGGCACCGCCACGACAGCGCCTCCGGCGCCGAACGCGACGCCCGCCCCGGTTGCTCCGGCGCCACCGCCACCCATCGCCTCAGCCCCAACCAGTGTTGACCCCGGCAGTTCCAAGACACCGGTGGAGCCGAAGAAGCCGGCGGCTCCCCCGCCGCCAGCGCCTCCGCCTGCGGCCGCTGTGATCAGCGTGAGTCTCACGGGCAGCTATCCGTTTGAAGTCTTCGACGGAGCGCGATCGATCTCGGCTACCGCGACCTCGCACGGCCTGAAGCAGCCCGTCGGCAAGACCTTGCGTGTGTCAGCGCCGAAATACTTCTTGAACCAGACGATTCGCGTCGAAGGTTCGGCCAATCAGCCGTTCGAGTTCGCCGCGCCCGGCCTTGGTTCCATGGATGTTCGCAGCGTCCAGGAGACGTGCGACGTGATGATCGGCTCGCAGAATCTGGGGAATCCCCCGCTGCTCGTCTCGGAGATTGCGGCCGGTCAGTACAAGGTCGATCTGTCGTGCGGCGGCCAGGTCGTGAAGACTCACTTCGCGACGGTGAGAGCTGGTCAGACGTACGTGGCGGCCATCCGATGAGACACTTCCTCTTCATCCGAACGCCAGCCAAGCTCCGCTTCGCTGGGCAGAGTGTGGCTTGGCCGCGCTCCGCTGCGCGACATCTTCTTCGGCCGCGCATGACTCGCCTTCAGCGGCACGATTACGGCCTTAAAACATGTTTGTTGCTGTTGGTCGCGGCGCTCGGCGTCACAGCGGCCGCCCAGCAGTCCAATAACGAGGAGTTTGCGCGGCGCCAATACGAGAGCGGCCTGACGTTCATGAACAACGCGCAATACGCCGAAGCCCTCAAGGATCTCCAGGCGGTGGTCG
Organism: uncultured Acidobacteriota bacterium; assembly: GCA_963773045.1. Lineage (GTDB taxonomy): Bacteria > Acidobacteriota > Vicinamibacteria > Vicinamibacterales > UBA2999 > 12-FULL-67-14b. Next base: position 346,842 of record CAVYZT010000010.1, read on the forward strand.
AGACGTTCGCGACGACGTCGGTGGCCGACAATGCGCTGCTGCGGATCGCGCAATACCAGCTCGACACCATTCACGACTTCGACACGGCCAAGGTCACGACCGACCGGCTCCTCAAGCAATTCGCCGAGTCGGATTCGGCGCCGATGGCCTACGTCATCACCGGCCGTCTCGCCCTCGCGCGCGGCCGCAGCGCGGCAGAGATCACGGCCGCGCTCGCCAGCTTCGAGCGCGTCTCTCGGTTGTATCCGGGCAGCGACGCCGTGCCGGCGGCCGGCTATTACAGCGGCGAGGCGCTCCGAGTCTCGCGGCGGCTGGTCGAAGCACTCGATCGGTATCGTCGCGTCGCCATGGAATACCCGCGCTCGCCGTGGGCGGCGCGCGCCAGCCTCGCGGCGGGATTCTGCCTCGTGCAGACCGATCGCGCGCAGAATGCCCTGCGGGACATTCAGTGGGTGCGGCAGCAGTTCCCCGACACGCCCGTGGCCAACGAAGCGCTCGGGCTCAACACGATCATCTATCGCCTGTATATGAAGGCGCCGGCGCAACCGGCCTACACGTTCTCGAATCGCACGATTGGCGGCGCCGATTATCGCGAAGTCATGGGCGTGGCGATCGACGGCAACGGCCGCATCGCACTCGGTCACAAGGCCGGCGTCTCCATGTTCGACGCTCGCGGGACACCGATCGGATCGACGAATGCGCTCGATGCCACCGCGTTCTTCATCGACGAGGCGAATCGCGTCGTCGTCGCCAAGGCCGGGTCGCTCGTGGGCGACCGCATCGAGACGCTGTATCTCTCGGGACCGACTAAACCCATCGAAGAGATCGGTTCCATCGCCGCCACCGGCGGCGGCGACCGTCTGGTGATCGACGCCAAAGCCAATTCGATTCTGCGCTTCGCCAGCAACGGCCGGTACATCGGGTCGTTCGCCAGCGGGCCGGCGACGCGCCTCGCGGTCAACGCCGTCGACGACGTCGCCATCCTCGACCGGAACGGCAAGGCGGTCAGCGTCGTGGATCGCGAAGGCCGGCCGCTCGCCCGGTTGCAGGCCAAGGGCACCGGCTACGACTTCCAGGAGCCAGTGGACGTCGCGTTCGACGCGCTCGGCCATTTGTATGTCCTCGATCGGGCCAAGGGCTCCATCTTCGTCTTCGGTCCGAAACAACGATTGCTGGCGACGTTGACCATTCCGCAGAACAGTCCGGGAGCGTTCACGAGAGCCGTCGCATTCGGCGTCGATCCTGCCGGACGGTTGATGGTGTACGACGAGCGCGCCAAGCGCATTCAGGTTTACCAATGAAGCATGTGCCACTTCGCATTCTGAGCCTCGCGCTGTGGCTCGGCGCCACGGCACTCCCCTCCCTCGCGTGGGCGCAGGCGGAGATCGCCGAAGCCCAGGTTCAGCTCGCCGAGGCGCGGCGGCACTTCGACGCGCTCGAGTACGAGCAGGCGGTGCCGACCCTCGACCGCGCCATCGCCCTCTTGAACACGCGGCCAACGCCGGGCACGCGGCAGATGCTGTCGGGCGCCTATGAAATCCGCGCGCGCGCGCGCTTCGGACTGCGCGATCTGGCTGGCGCCCGCAGCGACTTCGTCTCGCTTCTCCGAGTCGACGCCAGCTACGTGCTCACCGGTCAGGTGTCGCCGCAGGTCGTTGCGCTGTTCGACGAGACGCGACGAGCGACCGTGACGACGATCAAGCTGACGGTGACGCCGCCCAACGCCGAGGTCCAACTCGATGGCGCACCGATCAACGCGACGTCGGGAAGCGTTCCCGTGTTGATCGGCGAACACTCTGTGAGCGGGCGGCGGGTCGGTTTCCGTCCCGCGACGCAGACCTTCACCGCCAACACCGAGGGCACGGCGGTCAACCTGATGCTCGAGCGCGACTCGGCCGTGGTGACGGTGATCACGTCTCCAGCCGACAGCGAGGTCTTCATCGACGGCGTATCGCACGGCCGCACGCGGCCCGGACCACCGGCTCCCGAGTACTCCGAGGTCGTCGCCAAGGCAGGGATTCCGGTCGCGTCGCTGTCCGCCGCGCTCGTCATCCCCGACGTCACCAACGGCACTCATCGCGTCGAGGTCAAACGTCCCTGCTACTCGACGGTCACCCGCACGCTCGACGTGACCCAACTGGGCGACTTCGTGATCGAGCCAATGAAGCTCGAGTCCGCGATGGCCACCCTGGTCGCGCGATCGACCATGGCCGGCACGACGGTCTACGTCGACGGACAGCAGCGCGGCGCCGCGCCCCACACGATGGAGGTTTGCGAGGGCGAGCATACGGTGGACCTCCGCTCGGCGGCTGGACGGTACTCGAGAAAAATCGAGGCGCGGCCGGGTCAGAACATCGACGTCACGGGCACGCCCAAGCCGGCGTTCGCCCTGGTCTCGACGTTGGGAACCTCGTCTCTGAACACCGACATCCGCGCCGCCATCGAGCGAGCCTTCGAGCCGGTGCAGAGCATCGCGGTGTTCGCGCCGCCCAACGAGCGCGTCGACCAGGTCCTGCGCGCGGAGAAGCTGCCGCGTGAATGGCTCGCGTTCGACGCCAACAAGCGCGCGCTTGGTGCCGCCAGCGAGATCAATGCCGCGACGCGAAAGGAAGCCTCGGCGCGGCTCGCCCGGGCGTTTGAATCGCAGGGCGTCGGCTCGGTCGCGATTCCATCGGCCGCCAACCCGAGCCGCGTCGTCGTCAGCTTGCTCGGATCCGGCAGCGGCGATCCCGACGTCATCGAGCTCAGCCTGGATCGGCCCGATACCATCGCCAGTGCCGTCGCTCAACTGAATCGCACGCTGTCGTTCTCGCAAGCCACCATCGGGCTCAACACCATCGACGTCGCCGACCTTCCCGGGCCGATCGTCCTCAGCGTGGACGCCAAGGGACCGGCCGGCCAGGCGGGCCTTCAGCCGGGTGACATGCTGCTCAAGGCGAACAACCAGGACATCCCCAATGCGGCAGCGCTCATGACGTTGCTCAACGCGCGCGCGGCAAACGATCAGCTGACGCTCGAATTGAAAGACAAGGCCGGCGCCGCGAAAAAGGTGGACGTGAAAGTAATGATGCGGCCGCGCGTCATTGGCATGGGCGACCAGACCCTGCTCGCCAATCGCATCGTTGTCGATCTCCGTAATCGCCTGGCCTCCTCGCCGAATCCCGGCGATGAGCCGGCGATCCGTCTCAACCTCGCCGCCGCGCTCATCCGATTGGAGTCGTGGAGCGACGCACAGGCCGAACTGCAGAAGGTGACGTTGCCCGACGGACCTGGGGTTGGCCAAGGCACGGTTCAGTACCTGCTCGGGCTCTGCGCCGATAAGCTCGGCAGCCGCGCCGACGCCGAAACCGCGCTCAAAGCCGCGGCCGCGTCCGACAGCCTGCTGACCGAGAACGGCCCGCCGGTCAAAGAGTTAGCGGAAGCGATGCTGGCGGAGTTGCAGCGGCGCGCATCCGGCCAATAGCAGGGCCGCGTGCTACGATGATCCATAGATGCCGCTCGCCTGTCCTGAGCGTAGTCGAAGGACGTGAAGCAGCAACCGGTGGAAGCCGAGTATCTCACCGTCTGAGTTGACGGTGTTCTGACTGCCTGACGAGCGTCCGAGGGAGACCTGAACGTGTCCCAAATCACCCCTGCCCTAGCCCTTCGCATCACTTCCGCGTTCGAGCAGCTCTCGACGGCGGCGAAGAACCTCAACATGGCATCCGAGGAGCTGGCAAAGTCGGTCGGCCAACTCGACACAGCACTCAAGAAGCTCAATCTCGGCGTGGCCACATGGGTGCGGCTCAGCCGTTCAGAAGACTCGCAGGGCACGTTCTCGCTCCGCGAGCTCGGCTATGCCAAGGTCGGCGGACGCTGGGGTATCGCGCTACGCACCATCGCCGGCCGGGACTCCTCGTCTGAACACGAGAACCGGGAAGAATGGCTCTTCAACGACGCGCCGCGCGCGCTGCGCATCCAGGCCATCGACATGTTGCCAGACCTGCTCGAGAAGCTGGTCCGCGACGCTCAGCTCACGGCGCGCAACATCACCAGCAAGATCCAGAAGGCGCAGCAAGTGGCCAGCGCGATCGGCAGCGCGCAGCTGCCGAACCAGGATTGACGCCGATGCGCGCCGCCGCGTTCAGCGGGTTGCTCTTCCTCGGCGCGTTGCTTCAGCTTGCCCCCAACCTCGGTGCCCAGGCGCCGGCCAATCCGGTCGAATTCGCCGCGCGGGTTCAGCAACACCTGGCGACGATCCGCGATTTTTCAGGGGATTTCGTCCAAACCTACGAGGGCGGCGTCCTAAGAACGAAGACCACGGAACGCGGGACGATGTCGATCAAGCGCCCAGGGCGCATGCGGTGGGTCTACGCCAAGCCGGAGCGGAAGGAATTCGTCTCTGATGGGGCCCGCCTGTACACCTATCTGATTCAGGACAGGCAAGTCATCGTGAGCCCTGCTCCCAACCCGGGCGATGGGACGGTTCCGGCCCTCTTTCTGGCCGGACAGGCTGATTTAACCAAGGATTTCGCCCCGTCGTTCATGGATCTGCCGGGTGCCCAGCCTGGGGTCGTCGGACTTAAGCTGATCCCCAGGAAACCGGACCCTGACTATGAATGGCTTGCCTTGGGCGTAGACCCTAAGACATTGCAAATCCATCACTTGATTGCCTCTGACCGGCAGGGCGGCCGGTCGGCCTTCGCCTTCTCCAACCTAAAGGAGAACCGCGGACTGACCGATAAAGAATTCGAGTTTCGCATCCCACGCGGCGTGGATGTGATCACCAATGGCAGCCGGACCCCGTAAGCCAATCTGTTCCCGTTGGCGCACGGCTCTCCCAGCGCTCGCGCTGGCCGTGCTGGTGGGCTGCGCCACTACCGCCTCGATCCAGAAGGGCAGGAAGGCCGAGAGCCTCCAGAACTACGACCTTGCGGTCGCCGAGTACACCAAGGTGCTTCGGGAGCACCCTGACAACAAAGAGGCTCTGCAAGGGCTCGAACGCGCGAAGTTGCGCGCCTCCCAAGAGCACTTCACCGCCGCGCGCCGTCTGTCGGCCACCGGCAAGCTCGAGGAGGCCATGGTCGAGCTGCAGATTGCGTCAGAGCTGAACCCGGCCAACGGAGACATCGATCGCGAGCTGCAATCGACTCGGACGCAGCTCCGCATGAAGGTCGCGGTTCGCGAGGACGGCAAGACGCGTCTCGAGTCGGTCATCTCCAACAGCCTCGCAGCGCCGTTGCCGGGTCACGATCTGCCGACCGATGTGACGCTGCCCGATTCGCTCGTCTTCCGTGAGGCGAGCTCGCGCGACGTCTTTTCGGCGATTGGCAAGTTCTCCAACCTCAGCATGGTTTTCGATCCGTCGTTCCGCGATCAGGCGGTCTCGATCGATCTGCGCGGCTCCTCGCTCGAAGAGGCGTTGACGTCGCTGGCGAGCAGCACGCGCAACTTCTGGAAGACGACGGGCCAGCGAACCGTCACGATCGTGCCCGACACAGCGGCCAAGCGGCGCGAGTACGAAGAAGAGATCGTTCGCACGTTCTATTTGAGCAACGCCGACCTCAAGGAAACGCTCGACATCCTGCGCATCGTCGTGGACGCACGCCGTCTCGCGGCGATGACCGCCACCAACGCCATCACGATCAAAGACACCGCGGAACGCATCACGGCGGCAGGCAAGATCATCTCGGCGCTCGACAAGGCGCGGCCCGAAGTGATCATCGACGTCGAGCTGCTGGAGGTGAACCGCACAAAGCTGAAGGAGTACGGCCTGCAGGTCGCGTCGCCGACCACGTCGCCGACCGGCATCAACGGACAGGCAGACATCAACAAGGAAGGCCTGACGCTCAAGGACCTCTCCAACTTGACGTCGGCCGATGTGCTGCTCACCAATTTCCCCGCGCTCTACTACCGGTTGCTGAAGAGCGACAGCGCGACGCGCGTGCTCGCGAACCCGCAATTGCGCACCACCGAAGGTGTCGCCGCTCAGGCTCGGTTCGGTGAGCGAGTGCCGGTGCCAGTCACGACGTTTGCGCCGATCGCCGCCGGTGGAGTGCAGACGCAGCCGATCACGTCCTTCAACTACGAGAACATCGGCGTCAACATCGACATCACACCGCGGACACACCACGACGACGCGGTCTCGCTGGCCGTGCGCGTCGAACTGAGCGCGATCTCGGGCACGGGGTTTGGCGGCCTCCCGACGTTCGGGAATCGATCGATCAGCACGGTGATTCGGTTGAAGGACGGCGAAACCAACATGCTTGCGGGCCTGATTCGCGATGAGGAGCGAACCTCCCTCTCCGGCATTCCTGGCCTCAGCGACATTCCGGTGATCGGCCCGCTCTTCGCGTTCAATCACAAGGAGTCGCAGGAGACCGACATCATCCTGACGCTCACGCCGCGGATCGTCAGAGTGCTCAATCTCACCGAAGAGGACCTTCAGGCGTTCCGCGTCGGCCGCGACAGCGGCGCGCCAATCACCGACATTCCGCCGCTGCCGGTGCCGCTTCCGGTCCCGCCGGGGCGGCCGCCGGGCGCTGAAGAACCGCTTGGCGCTCCCGTTCCCCCACGCGCTCCCGCCGTGCCACCCGCCGGTGGACCTGCCGTGCCGGTGAAGCCACCGGTACCGCCGAAGCCTCCAGGCCCTCCGGGCGCCAAGCTCTAGCGATCGATCGGCCGGGCACAGGCCCCGCTCAGGCCAGCTCCACTGACGCGCCCAATCCTTGCAGCCGCTCGACGAGCCGGCTATAGCCCCGCTCGACGGTCTCCAGCGGTTCGACTCGGCTCTGGCCCTGAGCCGCCAACGCCGCGGCAATCAACGCCATTCCCGAACGGATGTCACGGCTGTCGAGGCTCTTGCCTTTCAGGCGTCGCGGGCCGGTGACGATGATGCGATGGGGATCGCACAAGAACAGATCAGCGCCCATGCCGCTCATCTGTTCCAAGGCAAAGAGCCGCAGCTCGTACATCCAGTCGTGAACCAGCGTCGCGCCGTCGGCCTGCGTCGCCAGCACGGTCATCAAGCTCACCAGGTCGCTTGGGAAGCCGGGCCAGAGCCCCGTGGTGATGCGCCCGGCGCCCTGCAAGCGAGCTGATTCGGCCCGGAATACATCGCCGTCCTGCACACACTGGACGTTCATTTTCCGCAGCGCTGACGCCACCACTTCCATGTCGACCGGGCGCGCGCCACGGATCTCGATGGCGCCGCCGGTGATCGCCCCAACGACAGCCCAGCTGCCAGCCTCGATGTAATCACCGAACAGCGCCTTCGTCGCACCTTGCAGGCGGACACCGCCTTCAACGCGAATGGTGTGAGAGCCGGCGCCGCTGACGCCCACTCCCATGCCCTGCAGGAACTCGCACAACTCGACGACGTGAGGCTCGCAGGCCGCGTGCCGCACTTCCGAAACACCGGGAGCCGCGGCCGCGGCCAGCAGCGCCGTCTCAGTGCCCGTCACCGAGGCTTCATCGAGGTAAATCGACGTCGGTTGCAGTCCATTCGGGACCTCGAGGCGATGGCCCGGACCCTCGACGACGCGGGCGCCCATTGCCGTCAACGCCTCGAGATGCGTCCGTATCGTCCGTCGCGCCGGAAAGTCTCCTCCGGGCGGGGCGACAAATGCCCGGCTGCGCCGCGCAAGGAGGGGTCCGAGCAGCAGCACCGATCCGCGGAGCCGGCCCACGAGGGCGCTGTCGGGCTCGTCCTTCTTCACCTCGCGGCAGTGAATCCGCAGCGTCGTCGTGCCGATGCCCTCGACCTCGGCGCCGAGATCGACGAGCAGACGCGCCATCACCTCGACATCGGCGATGCGAGGGACGTTGGTCAGCATGCAGGGCTCGTCGGTGAGCAGGCAGGCTGCCATCAACGGTAGCGCGGCGTTCTTGTTGCCTTCGACGTCGACCCGGCCACTCAATCGATGGCCGCCTTCAATCACGAGTGTGGACATGAAGATCTCGTTCCGGGATCCGGCTCAGGGATCCGGGAACCGGGAACCGGGAACCGGCATCCGCACCCGAGATCCTGGTTGCCGGATCCCGCATCTCGGGAGTCCATTCAGAACTCTCCCAGCGTCATGATTTCATCTCGCAACGTCACGCCGAAACGCTCGACGACTTGCGCCCGGCAACGCTCGACCAGGTGCTTGATCTCCGTGGCCGTCGCTCCACCAGTATTGACGATGAAGTTGGCGTGGGTCGGCGACACTTGTGCGCCGCCGCTGGAGGCGCCCTTGAGGCCGGCGCGGTCGATCAGCGCTCCCGCCGAGGGCGGAATGTCCGCTGGCACACGATCACGCGCCCTATCCGGGTTCATGAAGATGCAGCCGGCACTGGGCGATTCCAGCGGCTGGGTACGCTTGCGAAACGCCAGCGACTCGCGCGCGACGGCTCTCAATGGGTTGGGATCGGCGCCCGGCGCGACACGGAACGCGGCCCACAGCACGATCTCCCCGGTCCGTTTGAGACGGCTGTCGTCGTAGCCGAACTCCATGCGATCCGCGGGCACCTGAAGGATCGTGCCGTCGTGCCTCGCGAGGCGGACGCTCTCGATGGTGTCGCCGATGTTCTGCCGACGCCAGTGTGCGTTGCCGAACACAGCGCCACCCACGGTGCCGGGCGTTCCCGCCCAGGCTTCGAGACCGGCATATCCGCGATTGATCGTCCACCGCACGAGGCCGTTGATGGTGATTGCCGCATCCGCTCGCACGAGGCGGTCGCCGGCTGTTGCGATCGATCCACCGCGGGGACGAATGACGACGCCGCGAATGCCGCGATCGCCGATCAGGACGTTCGAGCCGCCACCAAGCACCGTCACCGCAACCTGGCGCTGGTGAGCCAGCTTCAGCACCGTCACGATCTCGTCAGAAGTCTGGGTTTCGACCAGGAGGTCGGCAGGGCCACCAACCTTCAAGGTGGTCAGCGGCGCGAGCGGCACATCGGATCGGACGCGATCGCCACCGAGGGCCATGCTCAGCTCACCGGCGAGCGCGTTCACGGCAGCGATCTCTCGCCGGCCACGCGGAGCAAATGCCGTTCACGCGCGATGAGCGCGCCAATCGCTTCCTGACGCGTGCACCATTCGAATTGAATCGCGTCGCCCGGGGCTAGCTGTCCTGCCACCGCCAAATCGGCGGAGATGACGTGGCCAATCTTCGGATAACCGCCGGCGGTCTGACGATCGGCCATGAGCAGGATGGGCTCGCCGGCGTTCGGCACTTGTATGGCGCCAATCCCCACCGGCTCGGAAATCAGCTCGTCGTCGCGGTTCCGCTGCAGTGGCGGACCCTCGAGGCGATAGCCCATGCGATTCGAGCGCGGTGAGAGTCGGAAGCTCACGTCGGCGATCTGGCGCTGCACCGCACTGGCAAACCAGTCGGTCTGCGGACCGGGCATGATGCGGACTCGGGCGCGGCCGCCGCTCGGAAGCGTGAGCCCCACCCCTCTTCGCTTCGGCCCGGCTCTGCTCGACGAGGCGATCGGCAAACGATCTCCGGCCCGCAGCGCCCGGCCTTCGAGCCCGCCCATGCGACTGACCAGGTGCGTGGCCCGGCTGCCGAGCTCCGGCGGCGTTCGAATTCCACCGGCCACGGCGAGGTACGCGCGCGCGCCCCGCCGGCAGCGACCGAACTTCAGGCGCTGACCAGCGCGCAAATGGAACGATTCGCCGCTGCTCACGAGCTGACTGTCACACCAGATATCGAAGTCGGCGCCGCTGATCGCCACCGTCGTCTCACACTCGAACTCAATCTCTGGTCCGATGAGCGTGATTTCGATGGTGGCTGCCATCGGCTCGTTGCCGACCAGCTGATTGGCGAGCCGATGCGAGAAGCTGTCCATCGGTCCAGCGACCGGCACACCGGACGCCTGATGTCCAAGCCTCCCGAGATCCTGCACCGTCGTGAGGAGGCCGGGTCTGAGGATGTGAAGGGCGCCTACGCTCATGCTGCCACGCTCATTCGGCTACCCGCCATCGCGAACGAAGCGGACCAGGTCGCCCGGCTGGAGGAGGCTTGGAGGGGACGACAGCGGATCGAACATCTTCGTTCGAGTGCGGCCGATCAGATGCCAGCCGCCCGGGCTCTCGATGGGATAGACACCGGTTTGCTCTCCGGCGATGCCGACCGAACCGGCCGGCACGCGCTCGCGCGGCACCCGATGACGGGGAACGGCGATCGACGGATCGACCCGGCCCATATACGCGAAGCCGGGCACAAAGCCGAGCATGTAGACGCGATAAAGCCGGCGCGCATGGCGCTCGACGACGTCCCCCGCGCTGCATCCGGCCTGTGTGGCCACGGCGTCGAGGTCAGGACCCATCTCTCCACCGTAGTGGACGGGGATCTCGACTACTGGACGAGCCGTAACAGAGGCCGCGGCCTCGATCGACGCTGCATCGGTCTCGATTGCGCGCTCGAGCGCCGCCAGATCCGTCTGGAGCGGATCGAAGTGCACGCCCAGCGCGCGATATCCCGGCACCACGTCCAGAATGCCGCGCGCTCCACGGCTCCGCAGCTTTGCGCCAAGGGCGATGACCCGATCATTGACGGCCGGATCGATGGTCGCCTCGAATTCAACCAGCAGCATCGAATCGCCACAGGGGCTGATTGTGAACGACATTATTGCGACCCCAGCGCGGTCAGCAGCTTCTGGTGGATGCCGTCGAAGCCGCCGTTGGACATGATCAAGACCAGGTCGCCCTCAGCCGCCTCTGCGGCGATGGTCTCGACGATCGCGTCCACACCTGAGAGCGTTCTCGCGCGAATGCCAGACGCACTCACGTCGGCAACGAGCTCGGTCTCCGATAAGCGCTCTGACTCTGGCAACGACGATCGGAAGAGCGGCGCGAGCACCACTTCGTCGGCGCCACGAAACGCGCGCGCAAAATCCGATTGGAAAACCCGCCGGCACGACGAAGCTGACCTGGGCTCGAAGACCGCCCAGATCCGATCGCCGGGATTGGCGCGCCGAAGCGCCGCGATCGTCTCGGCGACTGCCGTCGGATGATGCGCGAAGTCGTCATACACCGTGACACCTCGACGGGTGCCGACGACTTCCAAGCGGCGCTTGACGCCTTTGAACCTGGCCAGGCTCTGGCGCAGCGACTCGATGCCGACGCCGAGGTCGACGCCGATCGCGAGCGCGGCCAGGGCGTTGCGCACGTTGTAGTCCCCGACGAGCGGCATCGAGAACAGGCCGTGATCGGCGGCCAGATGATGGACGCGAAAGTCCGTGAGGCTCTCGCGATCCGGCCCGGTTCGTGCCTGGATCTCGGTCGCGCGCCAGTCGGCGCCGTTTGAAAGCCCGAACGTCTGCACGCGGCTTCGGACCACTTCGGCGAGCCGGGCGGCGTCGGCGCTGTCGGCGCCGAGCAAGGTCAGACCCTGTCGAGGCACGAGGTTGACCAAGCGGCGAAACGCGAGCCGCACGGCATCGAGATCGGCATAGATGTCCGCATGATCGAATTCGACGTTCCCGATCACGGCCACGTCGGGCAGGTACTTCAGGAACTTCGCCGTCTTGTCGAAGTACGCGCTGTCGTACTCGTCGCCTTCGATGACGAACGCTCGACCCTTGCCAATCCGATAACTCGAGCCGTCTTCGCCAAAGTTCCGGACGATGCCGCCGGCCAAGACGGTGGGGTCAACCCCACCATCGGTCAGCAGCCACCCGGTGAGCGCCGTCGTCGTCGTCTTGCCATGCGTGCCGGCGATGACGACAGAGTGCCTCTCCCATAGGAACTGATCGCGAATGGCCTCTGGCAGCGATGTGTAGCGCAGCTTGCGATCGAGCACCGCCTCGAGCTCGACGTTCCCTCGGGAGATCGCGTTGCCGACGATCACCAGATCCAGCGGGCCACTGACGTGCCCGGGATCATAGCCTTCGAGAATCGCGATACCCTCGCGGCGGAGGAAGTCGCTCATCGGCGGATAGACATGCGCGTCAGAGCCGCTGACCTCGAATCCGCGGTGCTTCAAGAGCGCCGCCAGCGTGGCCATCGCCGTGCCGCAAACGCCGATGAGATGGACGCGCTTCATCTACGCGACCGCCGCCTCCGTCACCACGAGATGCGGCCGTGAGCCGCCGATGACCCGCGCTCGAACACCCAGCGGCAGCGTCCACATGGCGCCGGCGGTATGGCCGGATGGAAACCCGAACAGCACAGGACCGCGAAAATCGTCCGTGAAGTCGTGAAGGACGTCGCGAATGGCCAGGTCGCCATCAGGTTCGACACAGCCGGCGAACTCGCCAAACACGATCGCGCTCAGCCGTGTGAAAGCGCCGGCCTGCTCCAACTGAGTGAGCAGGCGATGGATTCGATAGGGACGCTCGTTGACGTCTTCCAGAAACAGCACGGCGCCTTGAGGCACCTCGAGCGCCCACGGCGTGCCGACCAGTGCGGCGATCTGGGTGAGAGTCCCTCCCACGATCACGCCGGCAGCTTCGCCGTCGTGAAGGATTTCCAGCTGGGCGGGCCGTAACTCCCCCGCCGGTCCTGCCGACATCACCACGCGACGGAACGAGGCTTCGTCGTAGCCGTCTGTGCCCTTGGCGAGCCGGCGATCGATCATCGGTCCGTGGATCGCGGTCAGCCCGGCGTTGAGGTAAAGACTCAGAATTGCGGTGAGATCGCTGTAGCCGATGAGGGCCTTCCGCGTTTCCCGTAGCAGCGCGACATCCAGCAGCGGCAACACGTGCGCGCTGCCGTAACCCCCGCGAACGGCGACCAGCGCCGAAACTGCAGGATCGGTCCAGGCATCGTGAATCGCCTTGGCTCGCGCTTCTGCCGAGCCGGCGGTGAAGCGCCCCTTGGCAAAGACGGACTCGTCGCACACGGCTTCAAAGCCCAGCCGGGCCAGTTCGGCAATGCCGGCGTCGACCTGCTCTTGCGAACATGAGCTGGCCGGAGCCACGAGCGCCACGCGGTCGCCTGGCCTCAGCAGCCGGAGCGGGATCACAAAAACGCCGCCATCTCGGCCGCAACGATCTGATGTTCCTCTCGACCGAGCACGCTCTTGAGCTGACGCATTCTCGCCGAAGGCGCCGGGCGATCGCCGACAAGAAACTTCTCTTTCGCTCGCTTCAATCGCAGGAACGCATCGTCGACACGCGTGGCCGGGATGGCGCCGGATTCAACCGCTCGCACCAGGGCTTCGAGGGTCCTGCCTTGGAGGTCGACGTCACCGCTGCAGACCAGGACCGCGTCGCACCCGGCGCGCATCGCCTCGACCGCGGCCTCCGGCACGCGATACTGTGCGGTCACTGCCTTCATCTCGAGGTCGTCGCTGAGGATCACGCCCTCGAAGCCCAGCTCCTCGCGAAGTAACTGCTGCACGATCGCTGGCGACAGCGAGGCGGGACGCGTCTCGTCCAGCGAGGGGACGAGCACGTGCGCGGTCATAATGAACGCGACACGCTCTGCGATCGCCGCCCGGAACGGTTCGAACTCAACGGCTCGAAGGCGGTCCGGCGGATGCTCGACGAGCGGCAGCTCATTGTGAGAGTCGGTGCTGGTATCGCCGTGTCCCGGAAAATGCTTCCCGCACGCGGCCAGGCCGGCACCTTGCAGCGAACGAACGATCGCGCGGCCGAGCCTGGCGACATCCTCCGCGCGTTCGGCCAGCGCCCGATCGCCGATCACCGAATTGCTGGGATTGGTGTGAATGTCCAACACCGGCGCATAGTCCAGGGTGATGCCCGTCGCGAGAAGCTCGCTGGCCAGCGCCTTGGCGAACCGGTGCGCCAGCTCCTCTGATCCCGCGCGGCCAAGGGTTGCCATCGGCGGCCACCGCGTGAACGGCTCCTTGAGTCTTGCAACGCGACCGCCCTCCTGATCGACGCTGACCCAAGCGCGTAAGACGCGGCCGAGCGCCTCGCTCTCGAGCGCCAGCTCGGCCACTTGTTCCGGCGCTTCGATGTTACGGCTGAACAGGATGACGCCGCCGAGATCGAACTCGCGGGCGAGCGATCGAAACTCCGCGGGGACTGTCTTACCTGGAATGCTGCCGATCAGGAACTGGCCAATGTCGCGGCGACTTGCCAAAGGCATGATGACACCGAGAATTATAATTGCGTCGTGCGAATCTCGGCGTCCGCGCCCACCCGTATCGATCTGGCGGGAGGCACGATTGACATCTGGCCTCTCTATCTCTTCCACCCCGGTGCACAGACATTGAATCTGGCGATCAGCGTGCGCGCTCACGCCTGGATCGAACCGCGGCCCGACGAACGCATCGAGCTCGTCTCGGAAGACACCGATCGCATCGTCAACCTGTCGGCCAGCCAGCTGCGAAACGATGAGACGTTGCCCTTGTTGGGCCACCTCGTGGAGCGCTTCGGCGCGCACGGCCTGACGTTGACGACCAAGTCGGAGTCGCCGGCCGGGGCCGGAATCGCCGGCTCCTCGGCACTGAACGTCGCGGTCTGCGGCGCCCTGGCGCGGTATGTCCAGATGGATGTGGACCCTGAAGATCTTCTCCGAATCGCCCAGGACGTCGAGGCGCAGGTCATTCGCGTGCCGACCGGCATTCAGGACTATCGGCCGGCCATGTACGGAGGCGTCGCCGCCATCGAGCTTCACGCCGGCGGGCCTCGACGAGTCGCCTTGTCGGTCGATCCCAGCGAGCTCGAAGCGCGCCTCGTGCTCTGCTACACGGGCGAGCCGCGCAATTCCGGGACGAACAATTGGGACATCACCAAGCGGCACATCGACGGCGACCGGCATGTCTTCGAGTGCTTCGAGCGCATTCGCGACACTGCCGCGGCAATGCGCGAGGCGCTGACGCGAGGCGATTGGGCCGCGACGGCCGCCTGCCTGGGTGAAGAGTGGACCAATCGAAAACGGCTCGCCCCAGGCGTCACCACGCCGGCCATCGATGCATTGATCGCCAAGGCACTGGCCGCCGGCGCGGACGCGGCCAAGGTGTGCGGTGCTGGCGGCGGGGGGTGTCTCTTCTGTCTCGTTCAACCCGATCGGCGCGAGGCGGTCCGTCAAGCGCTGGGCGAGGGCGGCGCCCAGATGTTGGACTTCACGATCGAGGTCGAAGGCCTACGGGTGGCGGAGGAATGAGCCAGGAGCTCCCGGCCCCGCTGGATAACGTCGCCGTCGCGCGAGTGCTGTCGGAAATCGCCGACCTGCTCGAGCTCAAAGGCGAGAATCCGTTCAAGATTCGCGCATACCGAACCGCGGCCGACGTCGTCGGCCACGCGGCCGAGCCGGTCGCCGCCATGGACGTCGCTGCGCTGCGTGCGTGGTCTGGAATCGGCAAAGATCTGGCGGCACGCATCCGAGACATCGTGACCACGGGCGAGTGCCAGATCCGGCAAGACCTGCTCGAGGAATTCCCGCCGACGCTGCTCGACGTGCTGCGCCTGCAAGGGGTCGGTCCCAAGACGGTGGCTCTCCTCTACCGCGACCTGCACGTCAAGAGCCTCGAGGATCTCGCCGAAGCGGCCAAAGCGGGGCGGGTTCGGGGGATCAAGGGGATGGGGGCGAAGAAGGAAGAGCTGATCCTTCGCGCCATCGAAGAGCGGCAGCGTCACGCGGGCCGGCACCTCCTTGCCGACACCACCGGTGTCGCCGACGCACTCGTCGCCTGGCTCCGGGAGCAGTTTCCGGCCGTCGAATTCGTACCAGTCGGAAGCCTCAGGCGCGGTGTTGAAACGAACGGCGACCTCGACATCCTCGCCGTCGGCGGTGATGCATCGGTGATGTCGTTTTTCACCAACTGCCCGCTCGCCGAGCGAATTCTGGGACAGGGCGAGACGAAGTCCAGTCTTCTGCTGCGCGGCGGCTACCAGGTGGATCTACGGCTCGTGGCCCCGCATCAGAAGGGTGCGGCCCTGCAGTACTTCACCGGCTCGAAGCCGCACAACATCGTGCTCCGCGATCGCGCGCTCACCCGCGGCTGGCGGCTGAATGAGTACGGGCTGTTCAACGCCGCGGACAATCAACCGATCGCCGGCGACACCGAGGAAGGTATCTACGAGGCGCTGGGCCTCGCGTACGTCCCGCCCGAGCTGCGCGAGAACCGCGGCGAGATCGAGGCCGCGATCGCGCGAACGCTGCCGGCGCTCATCGAACGGCCTCATCTGCGCGGCGACCTTCACATGCACACGACCGAGTCGGACGGCCGCGACGACCTGGCGACGATGGTTCAGGCCGCGCGCCAGCGCGGCCTGCAGTACATCGCCATCACCGACCATTCGAAGTCGCTCGCCATGGCAAACGGCCTGGACGAGGCGCGAGTGGCGCAGCACGCGGCTCGGATCCGGGCGCTCTCGTCCGAGGCCTTCACGGTGCTGGCCGGCATCGAGTGCGACATCCTGGCCGATGGCCGGCTCGATCTCGCCGACGACTGCCTCGCCTCGCTCGACATCGTCGTCGGCTCGATCCATTCGGCACTGCAACAAGACGAGGCCGAGATGACGGCTCGGGTGATCAAAGCCATCGAACATCCCTCCGTGGACATCATCGGTCACCTGACGGGACGGATGCTCCTCCGGCGGGAAGGCTCGCGGGTGCAGATTCAAAAGGTGATCGACGCGGCCGCAGCCAATCATGTCGCGCTCGAAATCAACTCACAGCCGTATCGCCTGGATTTGTCTGACAGCCACGCGCGGCTGGCCCGCGATCGGGGCGTCAAGCTCGTGATCGACTCCGACGCTCATCACACCTCGGAGCTCGACTTTCCCCGCTGGGGTGTGATCAACGCTCGACGCGCCTGGCTCAGCCCCGAGGACGTCCTGAACACCAGGCCGATCGCTGAATTCCGCCGATCCCTGAAAAGGCATCAGTGACTCCCGCCGACGTCTGTTCGGAAATCAAGCGGCTCTACTATTCGGCCACGCGCGCGACCATTCAGCAGGATTTGGCGCGGGCGATCGATCTGCTCAAGACGTTGCCGACCGAGGAGGACCGTGAGCGCGTCGCCGTCTACATGGACGGCCTCTCCCAGATGCGATCCGAGTGGCCGGCTACTGGCCCTGCGCGACCTTCTTCCGCGCCGCGATCCGCAACGGTTCGGGGACGTTCCGATCGACCGAAAGGGTCCGGACATCGCGGTCGTTGAGCCGATGCATCAGCGTCAGCCATGCCGCAACGGGGGTCGTGGGGTTCTTCACCAGCGATGACAGGATGGTGTAGCGCTTCATCCACGCCCGCGTCTGCCTGATCGTGCGAAGGACGTCGCGGCCAACAGGCGAATGTCGCAGGCCACCTCACCGCGCCGGACGAAATCCAGCAGCGGCGTCCGCAGCCCCCGCGTCCATCAGTAGCGGGCTAGAAAGGCTTGGTAGTCGTCGCGGCCGATGCGGACTGACAGCGCGTCGCCAGGTTGCCCGAGTTGCCGCCCGGCGCGGCCATTGATGCTGAACTGCACGGCCGAGGCGTTGTCCCCGGTGAGCACGACCTCGTCACCAAGCTCGATCGGGATGCTCTCGCCGGCTTCAACCAGCCTTCCCAGCAGTTCGCGTCCATCCGAGAGGATTCGCAAATGACAACGCGACGAGACCGTCAAGGTGATCGTGAGCACACGCGGCTCGGCAGCCGCCAGCTCGCCGAAACCACCCGCCGGAATCACCTCGGCGCTGCGAGAGGATAGTGATTTCGACGGCAACGGCGCGAGCGGCGCCGATCGCGATTGCGGCCACAGTAAATAGCCGAGTCCGCCGACCACGGGTACAACGATACCCAGCATCATGAGCACGCGGGGCCAGGTGCGAAACGCCGGAGTGGCACTCTCGATGATGTGGGGCAGAT
Source organism: uncultured Acidobacteriota bacterium (assembly GCA_963773045.1). GTDB lineage: Bacteria > Acidobacteriota > Vicinamibacteria > Vicinamibacterales > UBA2999 > 12-FULL-67-14b. Next base: position 364,582 of record CAVYZT010000010.1, read on the forward strand.
CCGGAGATGGCAACTCATTCGGGAACGCGGTCGCAAACTCGGCGAGCAGGCGCTCTGGATCGAGACCGACCTCGGTGGCGACGGCGCGGATGATCGCTCGCCGATAAATGCCGGCGGGCAGCACGGAAAACCGGCCCGTCTCGAGCGCCTCGACGACGCGCGCTGACAACTTCGTCGCATCGGCAATCTGCCGATGCGACAAGCCTCTCGACTCGCGGGCGAGCCTCAGGCGCGAAGCGGGATCGGTTGGGTGCTGGGTGGCCACGACTGAGGCGCTTAGCTTCTGTCAATACCCCGAAGGGACTGCTAAAACGCTGATTCTAGGAAACACGACGAGTCGAGTCAAACCCGAAACGCATGTTTCTTATTGTTTGTTGCACGAAACCCACCAGCTCTTGATCCGAGTCGGGAATGAACGCCCCGATCGCGGCCAGACCGCCGGCGCCCGACGCTGCCAGCTCGCGCATCGACGCCGAGGTCAGCCCCCCGATGCCGAGCACCGGACGCCCCTCTGCCGCCCGGACGATCGCGGCGAGTCCATCCCACCCAAGCGGTCGCGCGAGCGACTTTGAAGGCGTTGACAGGACAGTACCGGCGATCAGGTAGTCAGCCGAGCGTGCCGCAGTGGCGCATCCCACGTCGTGGACTGAACGGCCGACGCGAAAGCCATCCGGAACCAGTTTCCTCGCGGCCTCGACGGAATAGGAGCGCTCGCGCAGGTGAACCCCCGCGGCTCCCGCCGCCAGGGCGACGTCGAGCCGATCGTTGATGACCAGGCGCTCGCGCGACGCCGGCACCTCAGTCAGGATTCTGGCGACCAAACGGAGCAGATCCCCGGCCTCGAGATCGGGCTCGCGCAGTTGAACGAGATCGACACCCGCCTCGACTGCCGCTGCAATCTGCTTCACGAGCAGATCAATCCAGCGCTCCGGCGGCGCCCCCAGCGTCTTGGCGAGCCGGCGGCGGTCGGTGACCAGGCACAGTCTCATAGCCCGGCATCGTCTCTCGTGCGGCCGTGGAAGATATCGGCCAGCTCGCTGAGCGCGGCCCACACGTTGATCAGGCCGAGGCCCATCACCGCGCCACGGACGTAGTTGTTGGTAATGATGTCCTTGAGCACCGGCAGCAGCTCGGCAAAGTAGTTCCGGTCCCAGAATGCCGACCACGGGACCAGCACCAGCAAGAGTCCCATCTCGAGCAGCAGGGCGGTGATCAGCAGCCGCCGCAACAGGGCCTAACCTCGTGTGCGGGTCTTTGACAGGCGATCGACGCGCTCGGCGACGTCGCGGTAGCCGGGTAACTGTGACTGCAGCTCGAGGAAGCCGCCCAGCGCCCGGCTCTCTTCTCCAGCCGATTCCAGCGCCGACGCCGGATTGCAGAACTGGGCCGGACCGGCGTCCGGCGCCGACGGTGGCGCTTCGGCTGCACGTTCAAGCCACTCGACTGCCTGGCTGAAGTCACGATGCTCAAAATAGATCCGGCCAAGCATCGCGGCCGCATCAAAACGACGGCGAGGCGACCGTGATGCGTGCTCCAGCGACCGGACTGCATCCTCAATCATGCCCATTTCACGGTAGGTCTGCGCAAGCACGTACTGCTCGTCCGCCTCTTCTTCCCCCGATCGGCAGTTGACCTCATCGCGGATGCCTTGAAACACCTGATCGAGCAACCGGGGCGTTGCGCGCGCGGGCCAGCATATCGATGTCGATGACGGCATCCAGACATTGACAGCCGGCGTCAGGCGATTGGGCGGCCAGGCGGAGGCCTAGCGAGGCTGCGCCTCAGACCGGCGAGGCATGCAGGCGCGGCTCCGCGTCGCTAGGGCAGTATCGTTTTGCCCCGCCTCCGGCGGGGCGAGAAAACTTGACTCAATTGCATGGAATATTGGGAGTCAAGTTTTCTAGTGCCGAAATCAGCGCGCGTTCGCGATCAAACGGCGGCACGGCGGAGGCATCTCAGAGAAGCTCATCGAAAAGGGTTGCAGGTCTGAACGTTCGCCGGTGCTGCAGCGAATAGCCAAACCGCGCAACGGCAGCCAAGTGATCGCTCGTTGCATACCCCTTATGTCGGTCGAAACCGTAGCGAGGGTCAGCGTCGTGCAGCTGCAGCATCACGCGATCGCGCGTGACCTTTGCGACAATCGAACCAGCCGCGATCGCCGCGGCTCGCCGGTCGCCGCCGATGACGCTCTGCTGCGCCATCGGAATCGATGGAATCTTGAAGGCATCCACGAGGACGACGTCGGGCAGAGGCACCAGCGACAGCACAGCCTGGCGCATGGCTTCCAATGTCGCCTGGTGAATGTTGATGCGGTCGATCTCGGTGGGATCGAGACTTCGTACTGACCAAGCTGTCGCCTTGATACGAATTTCGTCGTAGAGCCGCTCCCGAGCGGCAGCGGTAAGGAGCTTGGAATCACGTAAACCGGCTATGGGGCGGGAGGGGTTGAGAATGACCGCGCCGGCCATGACCGGGCCGGCCAGGCAGCCTCGGCCGACTTCGTCCACTCCTGCGACGGCGACGAAGCCGAATCGCAGGAGGGCGTTCTCGATGTTGCGTCGCGCGGTGACGGTCTTCATCAGGGCAACCGGCAACCGGCAACCGGCAGACGGAGCACTGCTGGCACCAGCACCCTTGGCACCGTGGCACTAGCCCTTTGGCACCTTTGGCACCTTTAGCACCAACTCAGTTCGCGGTCTTTTTGACTTCTTTCATCCGCGCCGCCTTGCCCTTGAGGTCGCGCAGGAAGTAGAGCTTGGCGCGCCGCACCTTCGCCGATCGGACGACTTCCACCTTCTGAATCGTCGGCGAGTGCATCGGAAAGATGCGCTCAACGCCCTGGCTGAACGACACCTTTCGCACCGTGAACGTCGATCGAATGCCGCCGCGGCGGAGGCCGATGATCACACCCTCGAAGATCTGGATGCGTTCCTTGTCGCCTTCCTTGACGCGCACGTGCACGCGCACGGTGTCGCCCGCCTTCATCCGGGGCCGTTCGATCAGTTGCGCTTTCTCAATCGTTTCCATCGTGGTCATGACTTGATCCCTTCTCTCACGCGCCCCGTTCGCCGCTCGCGGATCCACGCGGTCTCGTCGGCGTCGAGCACCGCATCGTCCAGCAAATCCGGACGACGCTCGATCGTGCGATCCAGCGCCGCCTCCCGGCGCCACCGCCGGATCTCCCCATGGTGCCCGGACAACAGCACCTCGGGGACCTTTCGTCCTGCAAACTCCGCCGGCCGCGTGTAATGCGGGTAGTCGAGCAGGCCGCGAGCGAACGAATCGCCCTCGACCGATTGCTCGTCGCCCACCACACCTGGCACCAGCCGAGCCATCGCGTCCACGATGGCCAGCGCCGGCACTTCCCCGCCTGACAGCACGTAGTCGCCGATCGACACCTCGTGGGTGGCCAGCGCCTCACGGACCCGCTCGTCGATCCCTTCGTAGCGACCGCAGAGCAACACCAGGTGACTCATCGCGGCGAACCGCCGCGCCATCGCCTGCGAAAACGGCTCACCCGCCGGCGACAACAACACCACCGCCTCTGGGGCTCCGCGCGATTCGCGAATCGAGGTGAGCGCCGCAAAGAACGGCTCGGGCTTCATCACCATGCCCGGCCCGCCACCAAACGGCACGTCGTCGACGACGTGATGCCGGTCGGTGGTGAAGTCGCGAAGGTTGTGGATGCCAATGTCCACCAATCCCCGCTCGCGCGCGCGACCGACGACCCCCTCGGTCAAACCCGCCTCGACCATCCGCGGAAAGATCGTGACGATATCCACTTTCATCGCCACTCCCCATTCAGCTCGAGCAGTCCTTCGGGCGGCGTCACCGTGATGCGCCGCTCTCGCAGATCCACCCGGCAAATCTCCTCGGCGAGAGGAATCAACAGCTCACCTCGCCGTCCTTTCACCACCAGCCGATTGGCGCCGCGCTCCCCTTCTACGTCGGTGACCTGTCCAATCTGGGCGCCATCGCCGGTCACCACGTCGCAGCCGATCAAATCCCGATGATAGGTACTCGCCGTCGGGCAGAAGCGGCGCCTCGCTCCCGGCGACGGTCAACTCCACGCCGGCCAGCGTCTCCGCGTCACTAATCGAGTCGTAGCCGGCGAAGCGAATCACCGGGCGCCCCTGATGCATCCGCATCGTCTCGACTTCCAGCGCGACTTCCCGTCCGTCCTTCGTCTGCCCGGCAAGTCTGGCGCCCGGGCGAAACCGATCTTCAGGGAAATCGGTTTCGGAGTTGAGAATCACCTCGCCGCGATTGCCGTGGGAGCGGGCCACGACGCCAACCAGAATCGCGTCGTCCGGCCCGGCCATCGGGTTAACTCCGGCCGCTGGCGTCCCGAATGTCGAGACTCACGCGGCGATCCTCGCCTTCGGCGGCGCTCGCCAGCAGGGTTCGCAAGGCCGCAGCCGTGCGCCCTTGCCGCCCGATGACGCGCCCGAGGTCACCCGGCGCGACGTGCAACTCGAACACGGTCGTCCCGCGCCGCTGCGACTCTCTTACCGAGATCGCCTCGGGGTGGTCCGACAGCGCGCGCGCCACCGTCTCGATCAGCCCTTTGAGATCGGCCACGAGTCCGCCTTATGCCGTCGGCGCTGCGGGCGCCATTGGCGCCGCGATAGCGCCACGATCCTTAGTCAGATGCCTGGCCAGGAGCGTGCGGACCGAGTCGGACGGCCGGGCGCCTTGCTTCAACCAGTGCGACACGCGCGCCCGATCGATCTCGACCACCGCCGGCTTGGCGCGCGGGTTGTAGAAGCCAAGGACCTCGATGAACCCGCCCTCGCGCGGTGTCCTCGCCTCGGTCACCACCACGCGGAAAAAGGGGCGCTTCTTCGACCCCGTGCGACGCATACGTATCGACAACATTTGTGAGCCCTTCGCTGTTCGCGATTCGCCATTCGCGAGTCGCTTTCGTTCTTCGTTCTTCTGTCTTCGTTCTTCGTTCTTCGTTCGGCCTTCAACGCATCAGGCTGAACGGCCCCTTTTTTTTCTTCTTCTTCGGCGGCGCCGCGATCGTCTCGCCCGTCATCTGCCCAACCATCTTCAACATCCGCTGCATTTCGACAAACTGCTTGAGCAGCTTGTTCACTTCCTCGACCGAGGTTCCGCTGCCTCGCGAGACGCGCTTCCGGCGGCCGCCATCCAGAATGTCCGGCTGCCGCCGCTCTTCGGGCGTCATCGAATTGATGATCGCCTCGATCCGCTTCAGCTGACCCTCGTCCGGCTTCTGGGCCGCCAGCTCCTTGACGTTTCCCATTCCCGGCAGCATGCCGAGAATCTGCTCGAGCGGACCCATCTTGCGCAGCGTCCGCAACTGGTCGCGGAAATCTTCGAGGGTGAACCCGCCCTTGCGGATCTTCTGCTCGAGCTTCTGCGCCTCGCCTTCGTCGATCGCCGCTTCGGCGCGCTCGATGAGCGAGAGCACGTCGCCCATGCCGAGCATGCGCGACACAAACCGATCGGCATGGAACGGCTCGAAATCTTCGAGCCGCTCTCCAGTGCCGACAAACGCAATCGGCACGCCGACCACCGAGACCACCGACAGCGCCGCGCCGCCGCGCGCATCGCCGTCGATCTTCGTGAGCACGACGCCGGTCACGCCGACCTGGTGGTTGAACTCACCAGCGCTCTTGATGGCGTCCTGCCCGGTCATCGCGTCGGCGACATACAACAAGTCGCTCGGGCCGACGACGTTCTTGATCGCGATGAGCTCCTGCATCAGCTCATCGTCGATATGCAGCCGGCCCGCCGTGTCGACGATGACGACGTCGTTGCCGACTGCCTTGGCCTCGGCAAGTGCACTCTTCGCGCGACCCACCGGATCCAGTTGTCCGGCCGGATCGTGCACCCGCACGCCCGCCTGGCCCGCGACGATCGCAAGCTGCTGAATCGCAGCCGGCCGTCGCACGTCGGTCGACACCACAATCGGGTGCCGGCCCTGCTTCGCCAGCCATTTCGCCAGCTTGCCCGTCGTCGTGGTCTTGCCGGAGCCCTGCAGCCCCAGCACCAGCACGACTCGCGGACGCGCGGAGGTCTCGACGAGACCGCCCTTGGCCTCGCCAAAGAGCGCCAGCAGCTCGTCGCGAACGATCTTCACGACCTGCTGGCTTGGCGTGAGGCTCTTCAGAACCTCCTGGTCGGTCGCTCGATCCCGAACCCGATCGACAAACGCCTTCACCACCTGAAAGTTGACGTCGGCTTCGAGCAGCGCCATCCGGATTTCCCGGAGGCCGTTCTCGACCGTCGCCTCTGTCAGCTTCGTCTCTCCGCGAAATGTCCGGAAGACGTCCTGAAGGCGGTTGCTCAGCGCGTCGAACATGGCGATCACGGCGAGGGTCACCCCTCGTCGCGCAAACCCTTATGCTACATGAGGTTCAGAGAAAGGGTCAAACCGATTTGAGGCGGTGGCCGAGCTTCTCCTTCTTCACTTTCAGATAGCGTCGCGTCGTGGCCGAGGCCGGAATCTCGAGCGGAAGCGTCTCGACCACGGACAATCCGTAGCCTTGAAGCCCGACAAACTTGCGCGGATTGTTCGTCAGAAGCCGCATCGACCTGACGCCGACGTGCCTCAGAATCTGGGCGCCGATGCCATAGTCGCGCTGATCGGGCTTGAAGCCCAGACGCTCGTTGGCCTCGACGGTGTCAAAGCCCTGGTCCTGCAGTTCGTAGGCCCGTAGCTTGTTGATGAGGCCGATGCCCCGGCCTTCCTGATTCAGGTACAGCAACACGCCGCGACCGGCGCGCGCGATAAGGGTGAGCGCCGTCTCGAGCTGGGCGCCGCAATCGCACCGTGCCGAGTGGAAGACGTCGCCGGTCAGGCACTTCGAGTGCACGCGGACCATGACGTTTTCGCCGTCGCCGATGTCTCCACACACGAGCGCCACGTGCGTCTCGCCATTCAACAGGCTTTCGTAACCGTGAATGCGGAAGGGACCGCGAGAAGTGGGCAGGTCCGCCTCGGCGACCTTCTTGACCAGGCCCTCGGTTCGCATGCGATAGCGAATGAGGTCGGCGACGGTGATCATCAGCAGTTTGTGTCGCCGCGCAAAGCGCGTCAGATCGGGTACTCGCGCCATCGTTCCATCGGCCTTGGCAATTTCGCAGATGACGCCCGCGGGATAGAGCCCGGCGATTCGCGCGAGGTCCACGGCCGCTTCGGTCTGACCGGCGCGCACGAGGACACCGCCGTCACGGGCGCGGAGCGGAAAGATGTGCCCAGGCCTCACCAGATCGGCGGGCTGGGTGCGCGAGTTGATCGCGGTCAGCACCGTGCGGGCGCGGTCGGGCGCAGAGATGCCGGTCGACGTGCCGCGCTTGGCCTCGATGCCGATGCAGAACGCGGTTTCGAACTGGGTGGAGTTCAGCTGTTGGGGGACCTGCAGGGGAATCTGCAGCTCGTCGAGACGCTGGCCGGTCAGCGGCATGCAGATCAGCCCGCGACCGTGCGTCATCATGAAGTTGATCGCCGCCGGCGTGATCTTCTCGGCAGCGATGGTGAGATCGCCTTCGTTCTCGCGATCCTCATCGTCCACGACGATGACCATCTCGCCGCGGCCGATGGCCGCCACGGCGGCTTCGACCATCGCGAATGGACCCTTGCGTCGCGCGCCCTTCGCCATCCGAATCTCTGGTTGCGGTTTCATGACAGCTTTCTCGTGTCCATCACCCGCACGACGTGTTTGCCGAGCACATCGCACTCCAAGTTCACCTTGTCACCCTTGCGCAGCGTCCGCAGCGTCGTGTTCGACCACGTGAACGGAATGATCTGCACGTCGAAATGACCTTCGCCGAGTCCGGCGATCGTGAGGCTCACGCCGTCCATCGCGACCGAACCCTTCCACACCAGATAAGGCGCCAGCGCCGGCGGAAACTCGACCGTGATCCAGTGCGACCCACCCTCCTGGCGAAGCTCTTCGACCACACCCACGGCGTCCACGTGACCGAGGACAAAGTGCCCATCGATCCGACCGTCTGACCTCAGCGGCCGCTCGAGGTTCACTTGCTGGCCGCGCTGAAGACCGGCCAGCGTCGTGACCCGAGCCGTCTCGGGGCCGATATCGGCGAGCAGTTGCTCACCATCGATCAACATGACGGTCAGGCAGACTCCGTTGACCGACACGCTGTCACCACGCTTCAGCGAGGGAGCGATAGCGGTCTGTACGCGCATCCGAAATCCGTCGTCGGTCCGTTTCACGTCGGCGATGGTGCCTACCGCTTCAACGATGCCCGTAAACATCCGCCTCCATCCAGGTGTCGATACCCATCGGCTCGACCCGAAGCGGCATCAGCGCACCCGCGGGGATGGCGATCCCATCGAACAGTTTCACTCCCGCCTCACCCAACCAGGCCGGCGCGACGATCACGTGTACTCTGTCGACCACGCCGGCGCTCCACGCGGCGGCATGTATCTTCGCCCCTCCTTCCAGCAGGAGGCACGAGATGTGCCACTGGAGAAGCAACCGAAGGTCGCCGGCGAAGTCACCAGTGCCGGCGACCACGGTCGCCCCCACCGCCTCGAGCGCCTTGCGTCGGTCTCCGTCACTGTCTTGGCGCGTCAGTATTATGACTGGCCCTGCGTCGAGCGTCGAGAACAGGCGGGCAGACGGAGGTGTCCGCAAACGGCGATCGAACACCACTCGCGTCAGCGGCCGGCTGCGCTGGCGGTCGCGCGCCGTGAGCCAGGGATCGTCGGCCAGAACGGTCCCCGAGCCAACGGCAATGGCGTCGACCGCCGCTCTCAACGTTTGACTTCGGCGGTTCGCGGTTGCCGAGGTCAGCCCCGTTCGAACACCCTCGGTCGCAGCGATGCGCGCGTCAAGGCTGGCCGCCGCCTTGGCGATCACCATCGGCCGCCCAGAGCGCTGCACGGTGATGAACGGCCGATTCAGTTGCGCGGCCTCCCGCTCGAGCACACCAACCTCGACCTCGACGCCGTGATTGCGGAGCTCGGCGAGACCGTTGCCGCTCATGAGCGGATTCGGGTCGGTCATCGCCGCCACGACGCGCGCGATGCCGGCGTCGATGACGCGCCGGGTGCAGGGTCCGGTCCGCCCGTGGTGGCAACACGGTTCGAGCGTGACATACAAGGTGGACCCTCGGGCGCGTTCTCCCGCCTCCTCCAGCGCGAACACCTCTGCGTGCGGTCCCCCGGCTCTTCGGTGACGCCCCTGCCCCACGACGATGCCTTCGTGATCGACGACAACGGCGCCAACCATCGGATTCGGCGTCGTCGCCCCTTCCGCTCGGCACGCGTGAAAGAGCGCGCGCGCCATGAAGTCGCGATCGGTCACCGCCGCTCCTGGAAAAGCGCGTCGACATACTCCTTCGGCGCAAACGGCAGCAGATCGTCGATCGCCTCTCCGACGCCTACATATCTGATCGGCAGCTTGAGGTCGTGTGCAATCGCGACCGCGATGCCGCCCTTTGCGGTGCCGTCGAGCTTCGTCAGGACGATGCCGGTGACGCCGGCGACGTTGGTGAACTCACGCGCCTGGACGAGTCCGTTCTGGCCGACAGTCGCGTCAAGCACGAGAAAGACCTCGTGCGGCGCTCCCGCGACTTCGCGGGAGGCCACTCGCCGAATCTTGTCGAGCTCGTTCATGAGATTCGTGCGCGTGTGCAGCCGGCCGGCAGTGTCCACGAGCACGTCGTCGCGGCCACGCGACTTGCCGGCGGTGAGCGCGTCGAACACGACCGCCGCCGGATCGGAGCCTTCCTTGGCGCGAACCAGATCGACACCGGCGCGATCGGCCCAGATCTGCAGTTGATCGACGGCCGCAGCACGAAAGGTATCGGCCGCACAGATGATGGGCGTCCTGCCCTCTTGCCTCAGCTGGTTGGCCAGTTTGCCAACCGTGGTCGTCTTTCCGGTGCCGTTGACGCCAACGATCAGGATGACTCGAGGACGCGCACGCGACACGTCGGGCGGGACGGGCGCTTTCAGCACGCGAAGAATCTCTTCCTTGACGAGCGCGCGCAGGCCCTGGCCGCTGCCCGCACGCGCTGTGACTCCGGCGACGATCTCTTGCGCAGCCGCCACGCCGACATCCGCGGCGATCAAAATCTCTTCGAGGGCCTCCGCCGTGTCGGTGTCAACCCCGCTCGGCTGAGCGCCAGATCCCTCGACCGTCCGGACGAGATCGTCGAAGCGATCGACGATCTGCTGAGCAGTCCGCGACAGTCCCTGCTTGAGCTTGTCGAATATCCCCACGAGCCTACTCCTGCCGTTGTTTGCGGCTCATGAGATCGCGAATTGCCGACTGCGGAGCCTTGCGGCCCGACAGCACTTCGGCCATCTGCTCCACGATCGGCAGCTCGACGTGATGGTGTCCGCCGAGTGCGAGCGCGGCTTCCGTGGTGCGCACGCCCTCGGCCACCATCGAAGACGACGACAGGATCTCGTCGAGCGAACGCCCGCGACCCAGCTCGATCCCCACGCGCCGGTTGCGACTCAACTCGCCCGTACAGGTGAGCACGAGGTCGCCGAGCCCTGCCAGTCCGGACAAGGTGTCGCGTTGTGCTCCCAACGACACAGACAGTCGGGTGATCTCGACCAGCCCTCTCGTAATCAGTGCCGCCATGGCGTTATGCCCGAGCCCGAGACCTTCGACCACTCCGGCGGCAATCGCGATGATGTTCTTCAAGGCCCCGCCCAGTTCGACGCCAATCACGTCGGCGCTGCCGTAGATGCGGAGCGAGGCGGAGCGAAACTCCGCCTGCACGCGCTCGACCGCGATGCCTGAGCTCGACGCCGCCACCATCGCCGTCGGCAGCTCGCGCGCGAGCTCGGCGGCGAAGCTCGGCCCCGAAAGTACGACCACGCCGGTCACGTCCGGCAGTTCCTCACCGATCACTTCCGACATCCGGCGCATCGATCCCACTTCAAGACCCTTCACCGCGCTGACGACGATGGCCGAGGGTTCGAAGACGGGCCGCGCATCGCGAATCACGGCGCGCATGCCGTGCGACGGCACGGTGACCACCACCACGGCAGCTCCCGTGAGGGCATCTGCCAACGAGTGCGTCAGCGAAACCGTTTCGGGGAAGGCGATGCCGGGCAGGTAACGCGGGTTCTGGCGTGTCGCCCTCACCTCGTCGGCGAGCGCCGCGCGTCTCGCCCACAGATGGACATCGTGTCCAATTCGCGTCAGGTGAACGGCCAGCGCCGACCCCCAACTGCCCGCTCCCAGAATGGCGATCCGAGGTCTCATGTTCCAAAAGCCCGCTCGGTTCCAGCCCACAACCGAGACAGGTTGCCGCGATGCGCCAGCAGGATCAGCGCGCTCACCACTGATGCGCCCACCGCCACCGATCGCGGGCCGAGCCACCACGCGCCAGCGCACAGCACGCACGCTGCCAACACCGAGCCAAGCGAGACATACCGGGTCAGGCCGACCACGACAAGAAAGACTGCGGCCGCAGCGACTGTGAGCATCGGCGCCACCACCGCAAACACGCCGGTTGCCGTCGCCACGCCCTTGCCGCCGCGAAAGGCGAGCCACACGGGATAGATGTGCCCGACGACGGCGGCGGTTCCCGCAATCACTGAAGTCTCGCCTGGTCCTGCGATCAGCACGCTGACGGCACCCTTGGCAATGTCGACAAGAAGAACCGCCACCGCGATGGGTGCCCCTGAGGTTCGATAGACATTCGTCGCGCCGACATTGCCGCTGCCTTCGCGACGAAGATCGATGCCGCGAGCCGCTCGCACGATCAGATAGCTGATGGGCGCCGAACCGATCGCGTAGCCAATGAGCGCGGCTCCTAGCACAGTCACCGATCACCTTCCGCGCTCGGCGCCCGATCGCCCGTCGAGTGCAGCGCCGCGTGAGCCATTTCAGTATAGTTCGGGCCCCGCGGCGAGAGCGTGCTGCGATAGAGCGTCACGCGCGCGACGCGGGTGCGCACGCTCCGCACCGCGACGTCACGGAAGATGTCCTCCCAGTTCACACCGTTGCCCGGCCTCCGCACCCGGCCAAGCGTGAGGTGCGGGCGAAACGGCTGGGCTTCGAGGTCAACACGGCCAAGACGGCGCGAGAGTGTCGATTCCAGGCGGCCGAGCTCGTGCGCGCCTCTGCTCACCCCAACCCACAGCGTCCGTGGATGCCGCGGCGAGGGAAATGCGCCGAGGCCGTGCCATTCGACGTCGAAGGGCGCGACATCGATCGGGTCGGCAAGACGTCCCTGCAGGTCGGGCACGTCACCCTCGGCGACTTCACCGAGAAAACACAGCGTGAGGTGAACGGCGCCGCGCAACACCCACGTGACTCGCGGCGGAATCTTCGCCGTGGCCAGCGTCTCGTTGATCAGGCTGGCGAGGCGAGCCGCTTCATCGCGAACGGCATCGCCGACGTCAACGGCGAGAAAAAGCCTCATCAAATGCCTGACAGGCAATCACTGAAGCACAGACACACAGAAGCCAAGTCGATCCTCCTTGCTTCCGTGGTTCAGTGTTTTCGTGCGATGCATTCGAATGGTATGAGGCGTTATTCCGCTTCGAGAAGCATCCGCCTGACCATGTCGAGCGCAACCGTGGCTGAGAGCGATCGAACCATGTCGCGCCCGCCGGGAAAACGGAATGTTCGTACCCGGGTCGCCGGGCCAGCCACGGCGGCGACGCAAACCGTGCCCACCGGCTTTTCGGCCGAGCCACCTCCCGGACCGGCGATGCCGGTGATCCCAACCCCAACCTCGACACGCGAAAGATCGCGCGCGCCCTTGGCCATTGCTTCGGCCACCGGCTCGCTCACCGCGCCATGCGCGTCGATCAATGACGCGGGTACGCCAAGGAGCTCGATCTTGGCGTCGTTGCTGTACGCCACGACGGTTCGGTCCACATAGGCCGAACTGCCGGGGACATCGGTCAGCAGCGTCGTGGCGAGTCCCCCCGTGCACGACTCGCCCATCGCGATGTGCCAGCCGCGCGCCTTGAGGAGATCGCCGACGACGGCCTCGAGCGAGACGCCGTCCAGGCTCACGATGTCGAGCCCCATCACGGCTTCGATCCGAGCGACCGCGGCGTCGAGCGCTTCGTTCCCGCTTGCGGCATCCGATGTGCTCAGCGACAGATGCAGCTCCACCTGGCCCACGCTCGCCAGGATGGTCGTCTCGATCGGCGGAATCTGCTCGAGCCAGTGTGAATAGACCGGCTGCACCATCTCCTCGACCGCTGATTCGCCGCGGCCGGCGATGCGAATCTGACGGCGCAGCAGCCGCATTGCGCCGGCCACCGGCAACAGACGCCTCCGCACCTCGCCGTCCATCATCGCCTTCATCTCGCGTGGAGGGCCGGGCAGCAGCGCGACGTGTGCGCCTTGCCGTTCGATCCAAAGCCCGGGAGCCGTGCCATTGGGATTGGCGAGCACCACGGCGCCCTCCGGGACTTGAGCCTGGCGGCGATTCACCTCGGGCATCCGCCAGCCTCGCGCGGCGAATCGCTTCTCGATGGCTTCGACGATGGTTTGATCCTCGTGCATCGTCAGGCCGAAATGCGCCGCGACCACCTCGCGCGTCAAGTCATCGTCAGTGGGGCCCAGCCCACCGGTCAGGATCAACACCGCGTGCCGGCTGAGCGCATGAGCGATCTGCGCCGCCAGTTCCTCACGGTGATCGCCGACGACCGCCTTGTAGGCGACCGCGATGCCCAGTTCGTTCAACACGCCGCTGATGTAGAGAGAATTGGTATCGAGCCGCGTGGTCGTCAGCAACTCGCTGCCGACGGCGATGATGGCCGCGTCAGGCGGCCGGGATGGGTCGCTCACGCCCCGAGCCACGCTGGCGCGAGTGTGAGCAGCACACGAAGCGAGGCGTACGCGTAGAGACCCGCCACCGCGTCGTCCAGCATGATGCCCATGCCGCCGTGCAGGGCCTCGAGGCGCCCCGCCGGAAACGGCTTGATCACATCGAAGAAGCGAAAGAGCACGAAGCCGGCCAGGACGCCGATCACCGAAAGGGGCAGCAGCGCAAGCGTGATCAGCATGCCGAGGACTTCGTCGATCACGACCGGGCCCGGGTCCTTCAGCTTCAGCACGCTCTCGGCAATCGACGCGGACCAGATACCGAGGGCGAGCACGACCGCGATCATCGCCAGCTCGAACGCCGGCGCCCCGACCCCGCGCACAAAGGCGAAGACGACGAGTCCCGCCAGCGAACCCGCGGTGCCGGGGGCGATCGGGAAATACCCGACGTAACCGGCGGTCGCGATAGCCATCGCGATCTCGTTCATGCACGCACGACGCGCGTGCCGGCCAGGCGGTCGTGGAGCGCGCGGCGATCGCGCATCACGATCACGGAACCATACGAGAGCCCGAGCGTCAGCGGCACCAGCGCGCAGCCGAGTGCGCGGAGTACCGCGCCGGCCACATCGACCGGCCGCCCATCGTCGCCGATCACGCGCGCACCGGTCAGCATCTTGCCGATGGTCTGGCCGCCAGCCACAGTGAACGAGGCCGCATACCCCAACGACAACAGCGCCAGGAAAGCGATGAAGGGAACGGGAGGAAGGACCTTCACATCGGCCCACGTCATCGACAGGTCGGCAATGCGCAGCGTGAGATATAAGACGCCAAGCGACACGCTACCCAGCAGGACCGCGTCGATTGCCAGCGCACCCAGCCGCACGGGAAGCGAGGCCGGCTCCATCGACGGCGTCGTGGAGGCAACCACCGCAGGCGACGGCGCCGACTCGGTGCCGATTACTTCAGGGCCCTGCGGCTCGACCGGAAGATCTGCTGAGGATTCAAATCGTATCGGCCGATTCGATCTTGGCCGCGACCGAGGCACGTCGGGCGTTGTTCGCCGCACGCCAAGAGGCGGACGTGCCGGCCGAGGCGGCCGAACCACTGCCCCTTCGTCGAACGGCAACTCTGACGACTCTTGCGCCACCGCACTAGCCACGGCCATCATCACCGGCTCGGGTTGGCCTCGTTCGACACCGGACTTGATCGGCTCGGCGACACTCGGCGGCGGAGGCGGAAGGCTCATCCCCGAAGGCGGCGGCAGCGGATCGGGCTGGACCCCAAACAACCGATCGAGATCGAGCGATTGCGCCACGCGGTCCTCGGACCTTCCGGACGCGGGCAGATCGAAGTCCGCCGTTGGATTCTCGAACGCATTGGGTTGATTGAGCGTCAAGTCGTCGTCACCTGGCGGCGCGGTCAGCGAGAAGTCGTACCCGCAATTCCGGCACCGGTCGCCGGTCTCAAACCCGAGATACCCGCATTTCGGACACTTCATTCGCGGCGAGGTGGAAGGGGTGAAATGGCAGCCCGACCGGGTGACGGTGCAATGTCGGCTACGGCGAGCAGCTCGCGCTGAATGTCGGCTCGAAGCCGCTCAGCGTCTCCACGCAGCGCATCACCGATGGGAACTCGTTCGAGCGAGCGCAGTGCGTCGTGAAGCCGACCGCTTGCGAACAAGACGCGCGCCTGCGCCACCAGCGTTTCGGCGGGGGCCGGAACCGGCAGGGGCTCGATGGGCTCGACCACGACAGCGGGATTGGCCGGCGTATACGCCGACCACCACTCGATGAGAGGCACTCCATCAACCGAGGCCCACCACGCGACGCTGACGATCAAGACCGCAACGCTCGCCACGGCGATCCAGCTCGTCGCGGCCCGGCGACCCCGTGAGTCTGCATCGCCGGCCAAGCTGCCGCCCTCATTTCGGGAGCGTCGTCTGACGATCGACGATCGCGATGGCGCGGCTGCAGGAAGTTGACTGACATCCAGGCGATCGATTCGGCCGAGCACACCCAGCGCCAGGTCGTGAGAAGCGCCGCGCTCCAGCGCATCGAGCAGCAGTTCACGCGCTCGCGCAACGTCACCGCGGCTGAAGGCTTCGAGACCCTCATGAACCAGCTCTTCGGACGCGCGCTGCTGCTCGGCTTGCGCGCTTCGCGCCCGATCGATATAGGCGCGCGCACGGTCGTGCGTGCGATCCAGGAACAGGACCCGCGTCCAGAGATTGATGGCGGTTTCGAATTCACCGGCGAAGTAGTGGTCGAGGCCGGTGATGAGAAGATGTTCGATTCGCGCGTCGTGTTCTGCGCCTTCGGTCCCCTCGGTGGGGCGACGGCCCGACGGAAGCGAATCCATCATGTGAAAACTGCGGCGATTATAACACCCGGTGCGGTCGCGTCGGCTTTCTGCTTTCGCCTCAAAGCCGCACCCGGCGCTGGGCAATTCGCCATTCGCTATTGGCTTTTCGCGAAATGCGAATCGCGAATCGCGAACCGCAGAAGGTGTGGTAGAAGCAGCACCATGCCCGTCATCGAATGCGTGCCGAATGTCAGCGAGGGTCGTCGTCCTGAGGTGATCGCCGCGATCGCAGACGCGCTGCGTGCGGTGCCAGGCCTGCGCGTCCTCGACGTGCAGGCCGATGCCACACACAATCGATCGGTGTTCACGTTGGCCGGGGGCGCCGACGCGTTGGCGGCCGGCATTCCCATCCTGTTCGAGCGCGCGATTGCGGCCATCGATCTCCGGACCCACGATGGAGCGCATCCGCGCCTCGGAGCCGTCGACGTCGTGCCCTTTGTGCCGATCGCCGGCGTGACGATGGCCGACTGCGTGGCACTGGCCAAACAGGTCGGCGCCGAGGTGGCGCGTCGCTTCGATGTGCCTATCTACCTGTACGAGGACGCAGCGAGCGAGCCGCATCGCAAGGGACTTGAAGACATTCGGCGTGGGGAGTTCGAAGGGCTCGAGGCCAAGATGCGAGACCCGGCATGGACGCCTGATTTTGGTCCGGCGAATCCCCATCCGTCGGCCGGTGCGTCGGTAATTGGCGCGAGGATGCCGCTCATCGCCTACAACATCAACCTCGCCACCGATCGCCTGGATGTCGCCAAGAAGATCGCCAGCGCGATTCGCATGAGCAGCGGCGGCTTCCGGTTCGTGAAGGCGATGGGCCTCGCGCTCGAAGATCGCGGCATCGTGCAGGTCTCGATGAACCTGACCAACTATGAGAAGACGCCGATCTTCAGAGTCTTCGAAACGGTGAAGCGTGAGGCCGCCCGGTATGGCGTGATCGTGCTGGAGAGCGAGATCGTCGGGCTCGTGCCGGCCAGCGCCCTCACGCAGGCGGCCGAGTTCTATCTGCAACTCGACGGGTTCTCAGCGGCACAGGTCCTGGAGAATAAGCTGGCCCAGGACAGCTAGCGCTCTTCGCTGTTCGCTATCAGCTTTTCGCGAATTGCGAATTGCGAACCGCGAAGTGCAAGAAGCCTATTTCTCCGAGCGCGTGGGTATCCCGAAGGCCCGCAGCTTCTTATAGAGGTTCGAACGCTCGACGCCGAGGACCTCCGCGGTGCGTGACATGTTCCCTTGCTGGGCCGCCAGGGTCTGCAGGATGTAGTCCCTCTCGAATTGATCGCGCGCCGTGGCCAATGGCACAGCGCTATCGACGACGGGTCGAGCCTCGGGCATCCCGTCTCGACCGAGAAAGGCGAGGTCCTGCGCCGTAATCGTGTCGCCGGCGCCCATGATGATCACGCGCTCGACGACGTTGCGAAGCTCTCTTACGTTTCCCGGCCAGCTATACTGCTGAAGGCGCGCGGACGCCTCGGGCGCGAGCCGCTTCGGCCGTCGACCGTACTCTGCTGACAGCAGCGCCATGAAGTGCTCGGCGAGGACCGGGATATCGCCCGGCCGGCTGCGCAGCGGCGGCACGAAGATCGGGATCACGTTCAGACGAAAGTAGAGGTCTTCGCGAAACCTCCCGGCCCTGATTTCAGCCGGCAAGTCCTTGTTGGTGGCCGCGAGCACCCGGACATCCACGCGGATCCGCTGAGTCCCGCCGACGCGCTCCATCACCTGCTCTTGCAACACGCGAAGCACCTTGGCCTGCGTCTTCAAGCTCATGTCGGCGATCTCGTCGAGAAAGATGGTGCCGCCATTGGCCTGTTCGAACCGGCCCGGCTTGTCCGATACGGCGCCGGTGAACGCGCCGCGCATGTGACCGAAGAGCTCCGATTCGATCAGCTCTTCCGGAATTGCCGCGCAATTCACTTCGACGAACGGCCCGTTCTTCCGCCGGCTGCTCTGGTGAATGGTGCGGGCCACGAGCTCCTTGCCAGTGCCGTTCTCACCCAGAATCAACACGCGCCCGTTGGTGGGCGCCGCCATTTCGACCTGTTGTCGAAGCTGCTGCATCGCCGGGCTGTCGCCGACCATGGCCTGCTGTCGATCCACGCGCGCCCGCAGCACGCGGTTCTCGTTTTCGAGATCGCGCTGGCGGAGCGCATTGCGGACCACGTGCACGGTCTTTTCGAGCGACAGCGGCTTCTCGATGAAGTCGAACGCACCCATCTTGATGGCCCGGACCGCCGACTCGATGTTGCCGTGCCCGGAAATGATCACGACCTGAGAGTCGATCTGCCGCTCGCGCAGGCGTTGCAGAGTGGTCAGGCCGTCGAGCGCCGGCAACCAGATGTCCAGGACGATGACGTCGTACGCCGCGCCGTTGGCGCGCTCGAGGCACTCCTCTCCCGTCCCAACGGCTTCGACGTCGAAGCCTTCGTCGCGCAAGACCCCGCTTACCGACGACCGGACGCCCGGTTCGTCGTCAACAACGAGAATGGATGGCATTAGACAGGCAGCTCGATGGTGAAACGCGTACCGCGAGGAACATTATCGCCCACGTCGATATTGCCGCCGTGCTCCGCCACGATCCGGCGAACGATCGCCAGCCCCAGGCCGCTGCCTCTCCCCTTGGTGGAGTAATACGGCAGGAACAGCTTTTCGCGCTCTCCTGGCGGAATGCCAGGCCCGGTATCGGCGACCACAATCCGAACGAGACTGTTCGAGTCGTCGCGCGAGGTCTCGATCACGATCGTGCCGTCACGCGACATCGCTTCGATGGCGTTGTCCACCAGGTTGACGATCACGCGTTTGAGCTGCTCGGGATCGACGCGCACCTGCGTGACGCTGGCGTCGAACCGTCGCTCGAATGCGACCGACGGCAGCAGCCCATCGTACAACGCCAGCGCTTCCTGCAGCAGCCCGTGCAAATCGGCCGGCACTGCCCGCGGCGCCGGCATGCGGGCGAACTGTGAGAACTCGTCGACCAGACCCTTGAGCGATTCCACCTCGCCGGTGATCGTCGACGTGCATTCCTGAATCAGGTCCTGCAGCGGTCCGTCGATGTGGCTGAGCTTGCGGCGCAACCGTTCGGCCGACAGCTGAATCGGCGTGAGCGGGTTCTTGATTTCGTGGGCCAGGCGACGAGCCACTTCGCGCCAGGCCGCGACCTTCTGCGCTCGAATCAACGGCGTCACGTCGTCGACCACGAGAATGGTTCCGTCGAAGCTTCCGTCGGTGCCGGTGACTCGAGTCGCCGCGGCCGCGAGATGCCGCTCGCGTCCCTCGCGCACCACGGCGATCTCCTGCGCAAAGGAGTCCATCTTGGCGCGCGCCGCCTGATCGAGCAGCTGGTTGATCGGCTCGAGATCCGGACGAGAGAACACTTCGACGCCGGCTCGTCCAACCGTGGAGTCGTCCAGCTCCAGCAATCGGAGCGCGGAGGGATTGATCGTCCCGATCCGGCCGGCCCGGTCGAGCGACACCACGCCAGTGGCGACGCGATCGAGGATCGTCTCGATGTAACGCCGCCGGCCCTCCCCTTCCTCATGTTTCTTCTCGAGATCGAGCGTCGCCCGTTCGAGCCGCCGGCGGCTGGAGGCCAGCTCGGCCGCCATCGCGTTGAACGCCTCGACCATCGAGCCGAACTCGTCGGTGCCTTTGTGCTCGATCCGATGGTCGTAGTGGCCTGCGCCGATCTGACGCGCCGCTTCAGAAAGCATCTGCACCGGCCGCGTGATCCGCTTGGCCAGGTAGAGTCCCATCCACGTCGAGCCGACCAGGATGAGCAGGGTCACCATGACGAAGAACGAGATGTAGACACCCGCCAGCGGTTGCTTCAGCACGCGCAGCTGCGTGTAGTCCTCATACGCGCGCGTCATCCGTCGCGAGCGATCGGCAAGATCGCCTGACAGATACTCGCTGGCCACCACGACCCCGCTGACCTGACCGGCGCTGTTTCTCACCCCGGTCGCGACGCGAACCAGCTCACCACCGCCTTGCACCGGCTCGAGCATCTGCGGGGTGCGTTCGCTGCCCGAGGCCACACGACCGGCGAGCCAATCCGCCGACGCGCGGGACCAGCCCTGCGGCAGCGACGGCGACACGATATCGATCACCGAGCGCACTTCGGGTTGATTGTCGGCGCCGCGCACGACGCGGTAGACCTGCACCATGCCGATGCGCTGGCCGGCGACCTCCGGCGTCACTGTGTCGCGAACCGCTGTGACATCGGTCGCACCGAGGTCGACGCGGCTGAGGGCGCGCGCCAGACGCGCCGCCTGATCCGCCACGAGCCGCTGGCGCTCCTGGTAGTAGTCCGCGGCAATGCTGTTGGCGCCGGAGAGGATCTCTTCCATCGGCGTGTTGAACCACCGATCGACCGCCGTGAGCACCACCTGGCTGCCGGCGATGAGCACGAGAACGGCGGGGATGACGGTCATCCCGAGCAGCGACAGCACGAGCTTGGCGCGGAATCGACCGAACGGCAGCCCTCGCCGTCCCTCCACCACCGACTTGATCACGTTGCGTGCGAGTACGAAGACCAGTACCAGCAGCATCGTGATGTTGGTGACCGACAGCGCGTAGAGAACGACCTCGGTCAGGAAACTCGGGGCGAGACGCGCCGTGCGATCGGAGAGCACGACGAGCGCGACCAGGCCGGCGAGCAGAATGAGAATGCCCGCGAGAATCAGCCGGGGATTGTCACGGAAGGGTCGACGAGCAGGGGCCGCCGAGGCAGGCGGAAGGGCCGCCATCTTACTCCTTCGTATTCAGCAGATCCTTCAGCTCGTTCATGAACTCGCCGATGTCGCGGAAGTGACGATAAACCGAGGCGAAGCGGACATAGGCGACTTTATCGAGCCGCTTGAGCTCCTGCATCACGAAGGCGCCCACCTCTGCCGTTGCGATTTCCTTTTCAGGCCGTTCCTGCAGCATCAGCTCGACGCGATCGGCGACGTCCTCGATGGCCGCGACACTGACCGGCCGCTTCTCACACGCCTTGAGCAAACCGGCAATCAGCTTCTGCCGCTCGAAGCGCTCGCGCGTGCCGTCCTTCTTGACGACCATATACGGGATTTCGTCGATGCGCTCGTAGCTCGTGAAGCGCTTGCGGCAGGTGGGATTCAGACATTGCCGCCGCCGGCGGACGACGTCGCCTTCGCGGCTTTCACGCGAATCGACGACCTTGTCGCCGAGCTCACCGCAGAAGGGACACTTCACTGGAGCTCTCCTCTCGCCGCCAGTTGTCCAAGGCCGCCCAGCTTGAGTCCATCCTGCACCGCAAACCAGAGTCCCGCGACGACGACCGGACCGAAGGACACCGCGTGCAGGACAATCGCTGCCGCCACGGCGGCATCGTTCGGGGCGTCGAAGAATGAGGTCGCGGCAATGCGAAACGCCTCGTGAAATCCGCCAACGCCGCCTGGCGTTGGCACGGCCACACCCACGACGAGAGGCGCGAGCATCAGCCAGGCGCCGGTGACCGGCATCGCGATCTCAAAGGCGCGCGCGACCGACCAAATACCCACGCCGATCACAACCCACAAGACCAGCGACCACCCGACGGCGGCGAGCAGCCGCTGCGGGCGGCGGACAACGGCAAAGCCCTCGGCAAAGGTCTTCGCCAGGCGAGCCACGGCCCGGGCCACAGAGGCCGGCAGGACGTGCTCGGACTTCAGCAGCCACCGATGGAGCGCTTCGGGGTGCCCGCCGAGAAAGAACATCACGAGCAGCGCGCCAATCGCCACGGGCGCCATCGTCAGGCCGCCGACCCGAACGGCGCGGAACACAGTGGAGTCGCGCGCTTCCATGCCGGTATCGAACCACAGCAAGTAGATGGCGAGCAGCGTCAGCACGGCCACCAAATCGAGCACGCGCTCGACCACGATCGTGGCGAACGCCGAGGTGACGTTCAGACCCTCGCGCTTGGCCAGCAGATACGGGCGGATCACTTCGCCGACCCGCGCCGGAAAGATGGTGGACGCGGCAAAACCGATCACGGTCGTGCGAAAGACGGGACCAAAGTGGGTCTTGCCGAGCGGCTCCAGCAGATACTGCCAGCGCTCCGCGCGGATCAGATAGCCGAGGCCGGTGAGCCCGACCGACAACAGCACGAGCTCGAGGCGCGCCGCCTTCATGGCGGTCCACACTTTTCCGAAATCCGCATTTCGAAAAAAGATCATCATGAGGCCGACAGCCAGGACGACCGCCACCACCACACGTAGGGCTGTGCGCAAACAGGTTCCATACTACATGAGGTATCCGGGCGGGCTGAACGCCGCAGTCGCGAGAGATCGCCGGTGGGACGGTCGTCGCATCTGAACCCTCGCTGGCATCTTGCGCGCACAACTGCACGCCATTACCATGTCTCCTCGCGTTCGCGCGAATCCTAGACATCGTGAAGGGCGAGAAGCGGTGCAGACAAGATTTTCAGGCGAGCCTTTTCGATGTCTCGCCGCGCGGAGCGGGGGAAGACGACGCTGCCTTAGCGAGGCGGAGCCGTTGTCACGTTCGCATTCGTCGCCGGCGGAGCCTCGCTAGTGCTGTCGCATCCCATCGTTGAAACGAAGATTGACGGTCTGCCTCTGGTGCGTCGCGGCAAGGTTCGCGACGTCTACCAGGTGGACGATCGTCTGCTCCTCATCGCCACCGATCGAATTTCCGCATTCGACTACGTCCTTGGCTCCGGCATTCCGGACAAGGGCCGTGTGCTCACCCAGTTGTCGGCGTTCTGGTTCGAGCGCACGCGGCTGATCGTGCCGAACCATCTGATCGCGGTTGACGTGGCGCGCTATCCGGCGTCGCTGCATCCGCATCGCGACGAGCTGATCGGCCGATCGATGCTGGCGCGCCGGACGACGCCGATCCCGGTCGAGTGCGTCGCTCGAGGCTATCTCTCAGGGTCTGGCTGGAAGGACTACAAGGCCACCGGCGAGCTCTGCGGTATCCGGCTGCCGGGAGGCCTTCGAGAATCGGATCGGCTGGCCGAACCCCTCTTCACACCGGCCACCAAGGCGGAGTCGGGTCACGACGAAAACATCAGCGAAGCGGCGGCGGCCTCGGTCATCGGCGCCGATCTGCTCGCGCGGCTCAAGCGGCTCACGATCGAGCTCTACGCGCACGGGCTCGCCTACGCCGAATCGCGCGGCATCATCCTGGCCGACACCAAGTTCGAATTCGGCCTGACCGACGAAGGCGAGCTGCTCCTCATTGATGAGCTCATGACGCCCGACTCGTCGCGCTACTGGCCGCGCGATCAGTATGCGCCGGGCGGACCGCAGCCGAGCTTCGACAAGCAGTACGTGCGCGACTACCTGGAATCGATCCGGTGGAACAAGCGGCCGCCGGTTCCCTCCCTCCCCGACACTGTCGTCGCCAACACGCGCGACAAGTATCTGGACGCCTATCGACGATTGACCGGTCACGAGCTGGACACGGCGCGTGCGTGAGCTGTTGGATCGGCTGGTCGGCATGATGGTGGAGACGGGCATCCGCTACCAGGACGCCCAGCGGGAGTTCGACAAGCGGTTCATCACGCGGGTCGTTCACGACAGCGACGGGAACCTGGGGAAAGCGGCTCAGCGCCTCGGCGTCCACCGCAACACGCTGACGCGGAAGATCAAGGAACTGAAGATCAGGGCGCGGGCCTCGTAGGCCGCGCTGTGCTCGGCGTAGGCTCGCTGGCTTCGCTCGCTCGTCGAGCACACGGCGAGCCGAAAGGCTCGTGCCTACTCTGGCGCGAAGCGCCGGGGCCGCCAGCGAGCGAAATGAGCGCGGCCCACGAGGCGGCGAAGCCCCCGAGCCCGCCCATCGAGGCGCGAAGCCGCCCAGGCCGTTGAACTCCGGACCCCTATTGACACGGCGGTATCGCTCTCCTAAAATTAGCAGTCTGTCATGGCGACTGCTAGCCGGCTCAAGGGCCGAGTGCTAGCGGCCAGCCGCGACGTCCGGCGCGCCATCGACCGTTGCGGCGCGGCGCCGGCACCGGGGTCACATTCACAAGAACCATCTAGCTAGGACGGAGTTCAATACATGGCTTTAAGACCGCTCCACGACCGCATCCTCGTGCAGCGCCTCGAGGAAGAAGAACAGAAGGTTGGCGGCATCATCATCCCGGACTCGGCCAAAGAAAAGCCGCAGCAGGGCAAGGTGATTGGCGTCGGCGCTGGCAAGGCTGACAAAGACGGCAAGCGAATCCCGCTGGACGTCAAGAACGGAGACACCATCCTGTTTGGCAAGTACTCGGGACAGGAAGTGCGCGTCGACGGCGAGGATTACCTCATCATGCGCGAAGACGAAGTGCTCGCGGTGATCGAGGGCGGGAACAAGAAGTAACCACCTGACGGAGATTCAATTCACATGGCCAAGCAGATTATCTACGGCGAGCAGTCCCGCCAGGCAATTCTTCGCGGCGTGAACGCGCTTGCAGACGCGGTGAAGGTCACCCTCGGCCCCAAGGGCCGCAACGTCGTTCTGGACAAGAAGTTCGGCTCGCCGACGATCACCAAGGACGGCGTCACGGTCGCCAAGGAAATCGACCTCAAGGACCCGCTCGAGAACATGGGCGCCCAGATGGTGCGCGAAGTGGCGAGCAAGACATCGGACACGGCGGGCGACGGCACCACCACCGCCACCGTGCTGGCGCAGGCCATCTATCGTGAGGGCGCGCGCAACGTCGTCGCCGGCGCCAACCCGATGGAGCTGAAGCGCGGCATCGAGAAGGCGGTGGAAGCCATGACCGCCGAGATCAAGAAGATGGCCAAGCCGGTCAAGGGCCACATGATCGCCCAAGTCGGCACCATCTCGGCCAATGCCGATGCGACCATCGGCAACATCATCGCCGAGGCGATGGAGAAGGTCGGCAAGGACGGGGTCATCACGGTCGAGGAAGCCAAGACGCTCGAGACCACACTGGATGTCGTCGAGGGCATGCAGTTCGACCGCGGCTACCTCTCTCCGTACTTCGTGACCGATCCGGAGCGCATGGAAGTCGTGCTCGAGAATCCGGTCATCCTCATTCACGAAAAGAAGATCAGCTCGATGAAGGACCTCCTCCCGGTTCTGGAGCAGGTCGCGCGCCTCGGCCGGCCGCTGCTGATCATCGCCGAGGACATCGAGGGTGAGGCGCTGGCCACGCTGGTGGTCAACAAGCTGCGGGGCACCTTGCAGGCTGCGGCGGTGAAGGCACCGGGCTTCGGCGATCGCCGCAAGGCGATGCTCGAAGACATCGCCATCCTCACCGGCGGCAACGCCATCACTGAAGACCTCGGTGTCAAGCTCGAGAACATCAAGCTCGAGGATCTCGGCAAGGCCAAGAAGGTCACCATCGACAAGGACACCACGACCATCGTCGAGGGTGCGGGCAACTCGGCCAAGATCGAAGGCCGCGTCAAGCAGATCCGCGTGCAGACCGACGAGACGACCTCCGACTACGATCGCGAGAAGCTGCAGGAGCGGCTCGCCAAGCTCGTCGGCGGCGTCGCCGTCATCAAGGTCGGTGCAGCCACCGAGACCGAGATGAAGGAAAAGAAGGCGCGGGTCGAAGATGCGATGCACGCCACCAAGGCCGCAGTCGAAGAGGGCATCGTCGCCGGTGGCGGCGTGGCGCTCATCCGCGCAAGCAAGGCGCTTGAGCACCTGAAGCTCGAAGGCGATCAGAAGGTCGGCGCGGCCATCATCAAGCGGGCGATCGAAGAGCCGTGCCGCTGGATCGCGGCCAACGCCGGCCACGAAGGGTCGATCGTCGTCGCTCAAGTCAAGGACGCCAAGGGTGACGAGGGCTTCAACGCCGCCACTGACGTCTACGAGGATCTGGTGAAGGCAGGCGTGATCGACCCCGCGAAGGTCGTCCGCAACGCGCTGCAGAACGCGGCATCCATCGCCTCTCTCTTGCTCACGACCGAGGCGATCGTGGCCGAAATTCCCGAGGACAAGAAGGAAGCGCCGGCCATGCCGGGCGGCGGTGGCATGGGCGGGATGTACTAGTCCGGCAGCCGGGATCCGGCAGCCGGGAACGATAGAGAAAGGCCCGGAGGGGACCTCCCTTCCGGGCTTTTTCTTTCCGACGATCCCATCCCTCCCAGAGCGAGAGGAGCGAGCGAGCCCAGCAGGCGGCGCAGCCGCCGACCACTACGTGCCCTAACGCACCGCGAGAAACTTCACGTCCGGATTGTTCTTCGCGCAGTACTCGAGAGCCCACTCCGATTCAAACAGGATGACGGGATGGCCGTCGCGGTCGGCGGCGCGGAGCGAGCCGATCGATCCGCTGAGCGCAGCGAGCTTGTCAGCATCACCCTCCACCCACCGGGCGTGCGTGTACTTCAGCGGATCGACGTCGCACTGGACGTTGTACTCGTCCTGCAATCGCGCGGCTGCGACCTCGAGTTGCAACGGGCCGACCGTCCCCAGAATCGGCTCGCGCCGGCCAGATGTCGGAAACAGCACCTGCATCAGCCCCTCTTCTTCGAGCTGCCGGATGCCCTCGTCAAACTGTTTGAAGCGGACATCGCGCAGCCGGGCAATGCCGAAGTGCTCGGCCGGAAATCGCGGAATCGGCGGATAGTTCACGGGCCGATCGGCGTACAGCGTGTCCCCGATCCCGAACTGGCCGGGATTGACGAGTCCCACGACATCGCCAGGATAGGCGCGCTCGATCGTCTCTCGCTTGCCGCCGAAGAATCGGTACGGCCGGGCCGCGCGAATCTCGGCCTCGAGCCTCGCGTTGGTCAAGACCATATCCTTCTCGAGCACGCCCGAGCACACGCGAACGAAGGCGACACGATCGCGATGCCGCCGGTTCATGTTCGCCTGAATCTTGAACACGAACCCGCTGAAGGTGGGCGCGTCCGGAGGAATCGGACCATGGTCGCTCTCGCGCGGCGTCGGTGATGGCGCCAGTTCGGTCAGCGCCTTGAGAAACGGCTCGAGGCCAAAGCTCGACAGCGCGCTGCCGAAGAACACCGGCGTGTGGCGTCCGGTGAGATAGGCGTCCTTGTCGAAGGTGGTGCCCGCACCGATGACGAGCGACGTCTCGTCAATCAGATGCTGCCAAGCCTCGGGCCCCAGCATTTCGGCCAACCGCGGATCCTGCGGCGACCCCACCTCCACTGGCGCTGGATGCGCGCGCCCCTTGCTCCCGTACAGGTGCACTTCCCCATTCTGCAAATCGAACACCCCGCGAAATCGGTCGCCACTTCCGATCGGCCAGTTCATCGGGACGGCGTGCAGTCCGAGCACGCGCTCAATCTCATCGAGCAGATCGAATGGATCGCGCGACGGCTGGTCCATCTTGTTGACGAAGGTGAGCACGGGCAGCCGGCGCAGCTTGCACACCTCGTAGAGCTTCCGCGTCTGCGACTCAATACCCTTGGCGCCGTCGATCACCATGACCACGCCGTCGACCGCGAACAACGTCCGGTAGGTGTCTTCGCTGAAGTCGCGGTGACCGGGCGTGTCGAGCAGCGTCAGGCGGAAGGGCCCGAGCTCGAACTCGACGGCGGCCGAGGTCACTGAGATGCCGCGCTCGCGCTCGATGTCCATCCAGTCCGAGACGACGTGCCGCTCGGTCTTGCGGCCGCGCACCGCGCCGGCCAGTTCAATCGCGCCGGCATAGAGCAGCAGTTTCTCGGTCAGCGTCGTCTTGCCCGCGTCCGGGTGCGAGATGATGGCAAACGTCCGCCGCCGCTCCACCTCGGCGCGGAGGAGTTGGTCGGAAGAGATTGTGCTCACGTGGGCTATTTGAGCTCCCCGAGGAATTTCTGGAGTTCGCCGCCCCAGATCGCCGGCAGCGAGTGGGTGCCGTGCCCGCGCGTCTGATCCGTGATCGGCAACAGGATGAAGCGGCCGCGCGGCACCTTCTTGATCAGCGTCTGCATCATCGGCAGCTCCGGCGGGTTGACGAAGTCGTCCGCGGAGTTGATGGCCAGCAGCGGCGCCGTGATCTGCTCCAGGTGTGGTGACGGATCGTAGTCCTCGATGGCCCGGTAGTAATAGAGCATGTCGTTCGCGTCGGTGTTCTTGCTGCGCGACGCGACCTGATCGGCAAGCCAAGTGTCGGCCGCCGCCCTCGTTGGAAACTGCTTCTGCCACTGCAACGGCACGCTCGTCGCCATCAACAGAAAGCCGATCGCGCTGGCGAGCCCGCGCGGCTGCTCGGTGTAATCACCGTTCTTCCAGGTGGGATCGGTGACGATGGCGTCGATCAGCAGCTTGCGCCAGACGCGGTTTCTTCCCGCCACCTCGACCGGGTTGCTGGCCAGCGGCACGAGGCCCGAGGCGAAGCCAGGATACAGGTAGCCCCACACCCAGGTGTGCATCGCCCCCATCGACGTCCCCATCACGAGCTTCAGATGTGTGAGTCCCAAGCCCTCCGTCACGAGCGCATGCTGCAACTTCACCATGTCGGTGTAGCCATAGCGAGGGAACTTCATCCGCAGCCCGTCGCTCGGCTTGCTCGACTGGCCGTGTCCGATGTTGTCGGGCAGGATGATGAAGAACTTCTCGGCGTCGAGCGGCTGTCCTTTGCCGAACAAGCGGCCCGCGTACGAATCGCCGAGAAAGCCTCGTCCGGTCCCGCCGGTGCCGTGGAGAATCAGCACCCCGTTGCGGACCACGCCATCCGCGTCCTTTCGCGGGGTCCCCACGGTCCGATAGTGCAGCTTCACCTCGGCCAGTCGATCGCCGCTCGCAAAGGTCACATCCTTCGCGACGAAATCGCCCTCCACCGGCGCCGGGAACGCCGGTTGAGCCGCGACGCGCGGCGCCAACGACAGGATGAGAAGAATGCTCGGGAGAATGGCGCGCGTCATGCGCACTGGTACCGCTAGCGAAGCTCCGCCTCAAACCGCTCCAGAAAGATCCGTCGCTAGCGAAGCGTAAACGTGAGCTCGATCGTGATGATCACCGGAACGGCTTCGCCCTGCCGCATCCCGGGCGTGAAGCGCCACTGCTTCGCGGCTTTGATGGCCTCTTGGTCCAAACCGAAAATCGGATCCAGCGACCGGGTTACCCGCACGTCTCCGATCTGGCCATCGACGCCGACGATGCATTCGAGCCAGACCGAGCCCTGCACCTTCGCTCGCATGGCGTCAGCGGTGTACTGCGGCTTCACATCGCGCACCAGCCGCGGCAAGGTGATGCCCGCGCCGGGCCGATACGCGCCACCGCCAGTTCCACCACCAAAACCCGGACCGAGCCCCGAGCCCTGACCGGAGCCGATACCGGTGCCGGTGCCCGTGCCAGCGCCGCCCTTGTCACCCGCTCCCTGCGATTCGGTGACAGCTGAGCTTTGAATCGCGCCGGGCAGTACAACCGTCGAGTCCGCCAACGGCTTCGCCGGAATGGTGAGGTCCTCTTGCGGTGGTGGTTCCTTGGGCTTTTCCGGCGTCGGATCCGGCGGCTTCGCAACCGGGACCGTGATCTTTTCCTTGCCGGGAAGCTCGGCCTTCCGCGGTGGCTCAGGCGACTTGTTGCCGCCACCGCCGCCGCCGCCGCCGGGACCAGGCTCGGCAAGCCAGACGATGTCTTTGATCGGTTCGTCGGGCGCGAACTTGCTGTAGTCCGGTGTCGGCGCGAAACGAACGGCCAAAAACGCGATCAGGACGAAGGCCAGATGCGCCCCGACCGATGCCGAAGCTCCGACCCTCGATTGCCGATCCTCAAACGAAAAGCGGAAATCGACGGGGCGGTCGGTGATGTGCAGCGGCGCCGTGCGCGAAACCGGCAGTTGTGGGGTGGCGGACGCTTGAGCCATCGGTTGAGGAGAACTAACCCAAATCCATTCTGACCGAGCCATTCCATACCTGACAAGTGCAAAGCCATTGCCGCATTGGTTTTGACGCCAGGCGGGGACAGGTGGTCGCAGGGAGGGCATTTCTACATGTATTTCACAGGTTCTACCGGTTCTACAGGTTCTAGCGGGTTCTACAGGCTCAGTGTGGGATCGAACCCGAACAACCCGTGGAACCTGCAGAACGCGTCGAACCGGCGAGTATCTTCCCTGCTACAATCGCCGGAGGGTCGCGGTCCTGTGCGACGCTCAAGGGAGTCATCATGGATGTAGTCGCCCTGTTTGGGCCTATTGGTCTGCCGGAAATGCTCATCATTCTGGCCATCGTCGTCTTAATCTTCGGCGCCAACCGGCTGCCTGAGTTGGGCAAGGGGATCGGAGCCGGCATCAAGAACTTCAAAGCTGGCATGAAGGACGATCAGAAATAGCTCTACAAGATCACGCGGACATCGCCTTCGCGACGCGTGACCCGCTCCCGATCGAGATACTCCAGCAAGGGGATCGCAAACTTCCGGGTCACACCATAACGATCCTTGAATGCGGCGACATCCAAGGTCACGCGGCTCCCCGCCGCTCCGTGTTTCATCGCCGCCACTTCTTCTTTCAGCTTCTTCAACGCCTCGCTGTGAAAGATCAGCGTGTCGACGCGGACCAGCAGTTTCTCTCGCGTGAGAAGCGCCGTCATGCTCTCGATCGTCCGCGCCGGAGCGCCACACACGGTCGCGAGGGTCGCAGCGTCGGGGGGAGCCAGCCCGCCCAATCGATAGGCCTCGGCAATGGCCACCTTCACTCGGGCCTCTTCGCCTGATACCGACACGCGGTGACTGGCCAGCGCCAATCGTTCTGATCCCGTCAGAATCTTCGCGTCCACCAAACGCTTCGCCGTCCACTCGAACGCCG
The DNA here is from genome assembly GCA_963773045.1 of uncultured Acidobacteriota bacterium. Taxonomy (GTDB): domain Bacteria; phylum Acidobacteriota; class Vicinamibacteria; order Vicinamibacterales; family UBA2999; genus 12-FULL-67-14b. The sequence goes on from CAVYZT010000010.1 coordinate 395,362, forward strand.
CAGGATCCGCCTTGGCAAACACACGCTCACGAGCCTCCTCTCGGGGCACGCCGTCGCTCAACGGGTTGGTTCGGTGGAAGACCGTCACCAGTTGAACCAGCGCATCGGAACATTGACGAAGGGCAGCCGAGGAAATCAACCGGCCACCCACTCGTTCGACGCTTCCCCGTTTCACCAAGGCCTCGATCCTCTGGGCAATCGCGGATGGCGCCACTCCCCCACGACTGCCGAGCTCGGCGGTCGCCATTCCCGTCGTGCCCAGACCGATCACCATCTCTTCAAGCGCTTCGAGCTCGTCGGCTTGCCCTTCTCGATTCAGCCTTTGCAGGCTCGCCAGGCTCACTTCGGAGCGAATGCCAGGGCGAGTTGGTGCGGGATCGAGCACGCGGCCACCGCCGATGGTGATCGATGGCGAGTACGCCCGCACGATGAATCGATCGCCGCGCGTCAACGCGGCTGGCGACTCGAGCCGCAGCCTGATCAATGCGGACGAACCGGGCGCGATCTCCGACGCGACAGTGCCGGCGATTGACACGCGTCCGAGACTCTCGCTGGTCCCGTGGTGCATGCGAACGCGCGCGCCATGCTTGAGCGGCTTGGTGGTGGCGATGAGATCGAACACGGCATCCACACGCCGCGTCACGCTGAGGCTTCCAGCCGCCGCCAGGGTCTGGCCACGATCGACCTCGCCGACCTCGAGGCCGCCGAGATTGACCGCCGTTCGCTGGCCCGCAACCGCCTCTTTGGTGGTCGCGCCGTGCACCTGCACGCCGCGGACCTTCGCCACGCGCGAGCCCGGCAGGAGCGCCAGCTCGTCGTCGGGGTGAATCCGGCCGGAGACCAGCGTGCCGGTGATGACGGTGCCGAAGCCTCGCATCGAAAACGCGCGGTCGATCGGCAATCGGGCAGCCCCGTCGACCGGCCGCGACCCTCGGCGGGCACTGCAGGCGACGATGGCGCGCCGCAGCTCGTCCAGGCCTTGTCCCGTGCGCGCCGACACCTCGACGACTGGGGCGTTCTCCAGGAATGAGCCCCGCACGAGCTCGCGGACATCATCGCGGACAATCGCGCGCAGGTCAGCTTCGACGGTGTCAGCCTTCGTCAGGACGACGATGCCGTCAGGGATGCGCAAGAGACGGCAGATGTCGAAATGCTCGCGCGTCTGCGGCATCACCGACTCGTCGCACGCGACGATGAGCAGCACACAGTCGATCCCGCCGACGCCGGCCAGCATCGTCCGGACGAAACGCTCGTGCCCCGGCACATCGACAAACGCGACGTGCAGGTCGTCGATCGTTGCGTGCGCGAAGCCCAGCTCGATGGTGATGCCGCGCGCTTTCTCTTCCTTGAGACGGTCGGGATCGGTGCCTGTGAGAGCAAAGACCAGCGTGCTCTTGCCGTGGTCGATGTGGCCGGCCGTGCCGACGACGATGTTTGCCATTCGCCCGCCTGCGCTCTCAGAGTCGACCGAAGCTTCGGCGAGACAGGATCTCGGGGCGATTCACTTCTTACCTCGCTGCCTCAGGCGAGCGTTCCTGCCCAGCCGTTGCTTCCGGCGGCGCCGTTCCTGCTCTGTGCCTTTCCGTTTCTCCTTCTTCGGCTTCGACGCCGGCGACGTGGCGCGGGACCGCCGGTCATCGCGGCGCACGGTAGCGAGGATGCCTTCGAGGGCCAACTCAATCTGACGCTTTTCCATGTCCACACGGACGACCTGCACGTCCACTCGATCGCCCAGCCGATACTTCTTCTTCGTGCTCTCGCCAAAGAGCGTGTGCGATTGCTCGATGAACCGGTAGTAGTCGTCGGCCATCGTCGCGACCGGCACGAGACCCTCGACGTAGTGATCGACCAATTCCACGAAGAGGCCGAACGGCGCGACGCCGGTGATGTACCCGTCGAACACGTCCCCGACCTTCTTGGCCATGAATCGGACCTTCTTCCACTGCAGGAGCTCACGCTCGGCGTCGACCGCGCGCCGCTCCATCTCCGATGTGTGGCGCCCGACCTCCGGCATTTCCTCTTCAAGCTCCGCCCGGCGCTCGGTGCTGACGGTTGTCTGGCGCAGCTCGCGCAGCAGCCGATGAACCACGAGATCGGGGTATCGGCGAATCGGCGATGTGAAGTGCGTGTAGGTGTGAGCGGCCAGGCCGAAGTGCCCGACGTTGGTTGCGTCGTATCTCGCCTTCTGCATCGTCCTCAGCATGAGAAAGGCGATCGGCCGCTCCGCCGGCAGCCCGCGAATCCTCTCGACCAGCCGCTGAAAATGCATCGGCCGCGGGGCGCTATCGCCGGCAGCCAATGTGAAGCCCAGCGAGCTGACGAACTCTTCGAACTGCGACACCTTGAGCGCGTCAGGCGGCTCATGGATCCGATAGAGTGCCGGCATCTCGTTGGACTCGAGGTGCCTGGCGACCGTCTCGTTGGCCAGGAGCATGAACTCTTCGATCAGGCGGTGCGCGACGTTTCGTTCCGAGGCGACGATGTCCTCAATGAAGCCTTCCTCGTCCAGCACTACTTCAGCCTCGGGCAAATCGAAGTCGATCGATCCGCGCCGCTTGCGTCGAGCATTCAGCACGTCGAAGAGCTCACGCATCAGCTCGAAGAGCGGAACCAGCGTCTTGTACTGCTCGATGACCGCCGGATCGCGTTCGGTCAGAACGGCGTTGACGGCCGTATAGGTCATCCGCTCGTCGCTACGGATCACACCATCATGCAACTCGTATCGCACCACGTCACCCTGCGGTGACACCTCCATCAGGCAGGACTGAACGAGGCGATCCACCTGCGGGTTGAGGCTGCAGAGCCCGGTGGCGAGCTCGGCCGGAAACATGTGGACTGCGCGCTCCGGGAAGTAGACGGACGTGGCGCGCTTGTACGCTTCGGCGTCGAGGGCGCTCCCTTCCGCGACGTAGTGCGCGACGTCGGCGATGTGCACGCCAAGCCAGAAATGGCCGTTCGGCAGCCGCGAGAGCGAAATCGCGTCGTCGAAATCGCGCGCGTGCTCGCCGTCGATTGTCACGACAGTCCGGTCGCGGAAGTCGGTCCGGCCCTGCAGATCGCGATTGCGCACCTGTTCGCCCAAACGTCGCGCCTCGGCGATCGCCTCCGGGCCATGTGCGTCTGGGATCTGATACTTGTGGATGATGACTTCGGTGTCGACGCCGGGATCGTCAGGGTCACCGAGGACCTTGACGACTCTCCCGATCGGACCGCGCGTCGGTGTGGGCCACTGTGTGATCTCGACAACGACCATGTTGTCCTGCTGAGCGTTGCGGGTCTCGCCGCGCGGGATCCGCACGTCAACGGCCAGCCGCTTGTCGAATGGAACGACATGCGCCAAACCAGATCCTTCTAAATCGAATCGGCCGACCATCGTCGCCGATCCCCGTTCGAGCACTTGCACGATCCGGCCTTCGGTTCGGCCGTCGGGACGCTGACGCTGAACACGAACGACGACTCGATCGCCGTGGAGCGCGCCGTTCAACTCATCGGGCGGGACGACGATGTCTCGGGTGACGCCTTCGAGCGCCTGTTCTGGGGCCACAAAGCCCATACCTGAGGCCGTCGTCTCGAGCCGTCCCGCGACCTGATGCATCCGCTCCGGCAGACCGTAGCGGTTGCCCCGAAGCCGGGTCAGTACGCCTTCGCCAGCCAGGTTTCTGAGCTGGCGTTTGAAGCCGTCGCGGTCCTCGCGACGGATGCGCAGGACGCGAATCAGCTCACGTGAGGTGGCGGGATGTGGAACGCGGGCGCGCATCTCCCGCAGAAGTTCATCGTTCGAGAACATTACCGTCGGCTTCCATCACCAGACATCTTGAAGGCCAGAATTCATGACCGAGGCAAGTCTCTTGGGGGAGCGACGTCATGTTGGCTGATTCTTCGTCGCAGCTTCGTTGGCTCGGTCAACCAGGAGCACCTGGACATCGCCCACATTTGTGTCCGTGCGGCCCAATCGAACCACATCGTCGAGCGGCAGGAAAAAATTCACCGAATCGTTCGCGTCTAGGTAGCGAGCCGGCGATTCCAGACCAATCAGTCGGGCCCGATCGAGAGTCGTCCCATCCGCCATCCCACCAGCCACTCCGGAGGAGCCATCGATGCCGTCAGTGCCAACGCTGGCGATGGCAATCGGCCGCGGAAACTCCGCCAGAGGTTCGACCAGCGCGAGGGTAAACTCGAGATTGCGTCCGCCCTTGCCGGATCCTCTGACTCGGACGGTCGTTTCACCTGCCGACACGACGCATGCCGGCGACGTGGAGGACTCGGCCAACGTGCGTGCACGATCGAACCAGCTCCGAGCGACCACCCGAGCCTCGCCCACTACCGGCTCGGCAATGGCCAGCGCCTGATAGCCTCTGCGCTCTGCCTCATGGATGGCGCCGCTCACCGCATCGGACCGGCTTCCGATCACGCGGGCGACGATTCTCGACGCCGCGGCGTCGCCTGGTTTCAGCGTGTCACGGATCTCACCAGACACCCCCCGTTGAAGGGCCGCCACCACAGTCGACGGATAAGCGTGGGAACCTCCCCACCGTTCGAGCGCCGTGGCGGCATCTTCCCATGTCGTCGGATCGGGAACGGCCGGCCCGGAGCCGATCGCGTTGAGGTCGTCGCCGACCACGTCCGAGATCGCGAGTGTCAGCGTGAGACCGCGGCACGCCTGGGCCAACCGGCCACCCTTGACCTGCGAAAGATGGCGTCGGACGGTATTCAGCGCGACGATATCGGCCCCTGACTCCATCATCGTCTTGGTCGTCGCGACTTTGTCCGAAAGAGAGATGCCCTCGAGAGGAGCGCACATCAGCGCCGAGGCGCCGCCCGACAACAGGACCACCAGCACTTCGTCCGGCGCAACCTGCCCAGCCACCTGTACGGCCCGGCGGGCGGCGCGTTCGCTGCGCTCGTCAGGCAACGGATGGCTCGACTCGATCCACTCGACCGTTGCGGGCACGCCTTCGCCAAGGTGGGTTCCAATCGCAATGGCCCTGCGAACGTCGAGACTGGGCTTGCCGACAAAGGCCGATGTCATGGCCGCCGCGGCTTTCCCTGCGGCGACGACGTGCAGCGGCCGCCTGGTCACGACTCGACGGACGTCCGGGTCGGCCAGCGCCCGATCGATCAGACGGGCAGCGCCCACCGCCTCGACGCTTGCGCGAACGATGTGGAGTAGGTCGTCTTTGAGATTTGCAGGAGGGCGGTTCAGTGGACCTTGTGGGGGTCAGACCAGTTCGAGAGGCCAGTCACGACATCGAACTCACGAAGCAGCTTGGCGACCACGGCTTCGGCATTCGCCTTGGCCGAGAGGCGATCGACTTCAGCGATGACCTTGAGCAGCACGGCCTCAACGCTGGCAATCGCCGGCTCGCTGTAGAACTCGCGCTGCTCTTGCAGGCATTGATGATGTTTGACGAATTCTTCGCGATAAAACTCTGCGAGCGGCGAGACTGGCAAGCGGCGCTGTAGGCGGTTCCGAGCCGTCGGCATGATCAGAACAAATCGAGTGTATGAGGCTTGTAACGATGTGTCAACGGGAGACATCGTAGGTCAGCCATCATTTTGCGGCTCGCGATGCGACGGCGCCCGACGCCGCCCCGACTCCCAGGCCCCCCAGGAACAAGATCGAAATCTCACGGAGCCCGAGGAACCTGGCCGTCCCGTCGCCGAGAGCCCCAGCCATGTCGGCGCCAATCCACCCGAGCAGCAGCGAGTGCCCGGCCCAGAGCGCCACACAGGCGAGTACGGCGCCCAGCCCGCCCAGCAAAAACCCCTCGGCCACGAACGGACCGCGGATGAAGCTGAACGGCGCTCCTACCAGTTGCATGATCTCGATTTCGTCGCGCCGGGCGTGAAGCGACAGCCGAACAACCGCGGCCACCGTAAACGCGGCGCCGACCATCAGCACGCCAGCCACCACGAGGCCGGCAACCCGGGCCATGGTGACGATCGAGATCAGGCGCGAGAGCCAGCGGCGATCGTATCGAACGTCCGCAACCCCTGGGCGCCCCTTGAGTTCTTCGGCCAGGGCTTCGGCGGCATCGGCGGCCGCGGTTCCCGGCCGGAGCCTGACTTCGAAGGCGGCCGGAAACGGATTCTCGGATAGCGATCCGGCGACATCGGTCAGCTCGGGGAAGTCACCGCGAAAGCGCTCGAGCGCTTGAGGCTTGGACACGTAATCCACCCCAGCGACGGCCGCGTGTTCCTTCAAGACCTGGTCGAGTTGGCGTCGGGTCTCCTCATCTGTGGAGTCCTGCAGGTAGACCGACAGCTCGGCCGCTTCCCTCCAGCGATCGACGACGCGCTGCACGTTCACCGAGATCAGCAGAAACCCGCCGAGCGTGAGGAACGCGACGGTAATGGTGCCAATCGACATGAGTGCCGAACGGCCTGATCGACTCATGCTGATCCACGCCTGTTTGAAGGCGTAGCCCAGCCCACTCATCGGGGCGCCTCCGACGTGATCCGGCCATGTTCAAGGTGAATGACCCGGTGTCCGACGGCTTTGATCAGCTGCCGGTCGTGAGTCGCGACCAGGACCGTCGTTCCGCTGGCGTTGATGTCACGGAACAGGCTCATGATTTCGAGGGCGAGATCCGGATCGAGATTGCCGGTCGGCTCGTCGGCCAGGATGAGCTGCGGCTGGTTCACCAATGCGCGGGCGATGGCGACTCGCTGCTGCTCGCCTCCCGACAGTTCTTCGGGGAACGCGTTCAGGCGATGCTGGAGGCCGACCCACTTGACCGCTTGATAGGTACGGCGCCGTTGGTGCTCGATTGGCTGACCGAGCACCGCCAGCGCAAACGACACGTTCTCGAACACGGTCTTCGTCTGGATCAGCTTGAAATCCTGAAAGACGAAACCGACGGTGCGCCGATACGCCTGGACTTCGTTGCGTTTCAATCGGGCGAGGTTGCGTCCGGCGACAATCGCGTCGCCGCTGGTCGGGCGCTCTTGCAGGAGTAGCAGCCGCAGCAGCGTGCTCTTGCCCGCCCCACTCGGCCCGGTGAGAAACACAAACTCACCTTTGCCGATCGTCAGGTTGAGATCGCGAAGCGCGTAGATTCCGCGAGCGTATGTTTTGCTCAGGGCCTGCGTTTCGATCACGGCCGGTAGTCTACTAGCTTCACACGAAGGCGACCGAAGCCCGCTCAGATACGGATCACCCTCGCCTTCGAGCGCCCCGAGATGTGGTGAGGGAGGTGGCGACAGGCCACGTCAGCAGACACGCCGCGGCGAGGTAAACGGCCGCCGCGCCGATCCATGAGGATCGCGACATCTCATCTGATGTCGAGCGCGTGACGAAGGAGCTCGGTGACAATCTTCGGATCGGCCTTGCCCTTCGTCTCCTTCATCACCTGCCCGACGAGGAACTGGAACTTCCGATCCTTGCCGGCGCGAATCTCGGCGACGACGTCGGGATGCGCGGCGACGATACGCTGCACCGAAGGCTCGAGGCTCGCGCTATCCGAGATCTGGGCGAGACCCTCTTCTGCAACGATCGCTTCAGCCGGCCGCCCTGAGTCGAGCATCTTTGCGAGGACGTCCTTCCCAACTGTCGAACTGATCGTGCCGCGTTCGACAATCCCAATCAACGACGCCAGCGCTTCGGGGCGGACCGCGATGCCGTCGATGCCGACCGCCCGGTCCTTCATGATGCGAAGGATCTCACCCATGATCCAGTTGCTCGCCGCCTTCGGATTCCCGGCAGCCCGCGCCGTCGCCTCGAAATAATCGGCCAGCTCGCGAGTCTGCGTGAGAATCGCCGCGTCGTACTCGGGCACGTGGTATTCGTCGACGATGCGCTGGCGCCGCGCCTCGGGCAGTTCCGGCAGCTGAGCGCGAATCGCTTCCTGCCGAACGCGGTCGACCATCAGCGGCGGCAGGTCCGGCTCCGGGAAGTACCGATAGTCGTGCGCCTCTTCCTTGCTGCGCATCGAATACGTGCGCCCCTGCGCCGCGTCGAACAGCCTGGTCTCCTGAACCACACGGCCGCCGTGTTCGATGATGTCGATGTGCCGGCCGATTTCGTGGACGATCGCCTTCTCGAGATAGCGGAAGGAGTTGACGTTCTTGATCTCGGCCTTGGTCCCTAACGCCGACGTGCCGATAGGCCGTACCGAGACGTTCGCGTCACACCGCAGGCTGCCCTCGTCCATGTTGCCGTCGTTCACGCCCAACCACACCAGCAGTTGCCGCAGTGTTTCGAAAAAGTTCGCGGCCTCTTCGGCCGATCGCATGTCCGGCTCGCTGACGATTTCGATCAGCGGGACACCGCTGCGGTTGTAGTCGAGGTAGGTCTTGCGATCCGAGTCGGGAAAACCTTCGTGCAGCGACTTCCCAGCATCCTCTTCCATGTGGATCCGGGTGAGCCGCACGAATCGTGTGCTGCCGTTCACGTGGATCGTGATGCCACCACCGGTCGCGAGCGGTTGCTCGTACTGCGAGATCTGATAGCCCTTCGGTAGATCGGGATAGAAGTAGTTCTTTCGGGCGAAAACCGACCGCTCGTGAATCTCGCAGCCGAGCGCCAACGCGGCGGACACCGCGAGATCGACGGCGTGGCGGTTCAGGACCGGCAGAGCGCCTGGAAGGCCGAGACAGACCGGACAGACGTGGGCGTTCGGCGGGGCGCCGAACGCGGTCGGGCACCCGCAGAACACCTTCGTCTTGGTCAGAAGCTGGGCGTGGACCTCCAGCCCGATGACGGGCTCGTAGGCAGACATTGGCCCGTGGACTCCGCCTCCATCGCTCGTCAGACGCGCGGTCCTGCGGCGACGACGGACGGATCCACGTCGGCAGCAAAGGTCTTGAAGTTCTCGACGAACATCTTGGCCAGCTTGGTCGCCTGAGCGTCGTACGCCGCCGGGTCCGTCCACGTGCTTCGCGGATCGAGGACCGACTCAGGCACACCGGGACAGCTCGTCGGCATCTCGAGGTTGAAGATGGGATGGCGTGCGGACTCGACGCGGTCCAGCGCGCCGGAGAGCGCCGCGCGGATCATGGCGCGCGTGAACGCGATCTTCATCCGGCTGCCGACTCCCGGCGGGCCGCCGGTCCAGCCGGTGTTCACCAGCCACACACGCGACTCATACCGCGCGATCCGTTCGCCGAGTTGCTTCGCGTAGACGTTGGGATGCAGCGGCAGGAACGGCGCGCCGAAGCAGGTGCTGAAGGTGGCGCTGGGCTCGGTGACACCCTTCTCGGTGCCCGCCACCTTGGCGGTGTAGCCGGAGAGGTAGTGATACATCGCGCCCTCGGGCGACAGCCGCGCGATCGGCGGCAGCACACCATAGGCATCGGCGGTCAGCATCACGATCGTGCGCGGATGCGATCCAGTGCCGGTCGGCACGGCATTGTCGATGAAGTCGATCGGGTACGCGCCTCGTGTGTTCTCCGTGAGCGACGCGTCGTCAAAGTTCAACGCTCGGGTCTGCGGATTCATCACGACGTTCTCGAGCACGGTGCCAAAGCGCCGGGTCGTCGAGTAGATCTGCGGCTCCGCTTCCGCCGACAGCCGGATCATCTTGGCGTAGCAGCCACCTTCGAAGTTGAAGACGCCCTGATCGCTCCAGCCATGCTCATCGTCGCCAATCAGGCTCCGCTCCGGATCGCTGGAGAGCGTCGTCTTGCCCGTGCCCGACAATCCGAAGAAGAGGGCGGTGTCGCCGGCAGGGCCGACGTTGGCCGAGCAGTGCATCGCGAGCACGCCACGCATGGGCAGCAAGTAGTTCAGCACCGTGAAGATGGATTTCTTGTTTTCTCCGGCGTAGCTCGTGCCGGCGATCAGAATCTCGCGCGACGCAAAATTCACTGCGATCACCACGTCGGACCGCGTGCCGTGCCGCGCCGGGTCGGCCTTGAATGTCGGCGCGGTCATCACCGTGAACTGCGGCTGGAACCCCTGGAGATCCGCGGCCGGCGGCACGATGAATAGATTGCGCACGAACAGGTTCTGCCAGGCGTATTCGTGGATGAAGCGCACCGACAAGCGGTAGGCTGGGTCCGCGCCGGCATAAAGGTCCTGCACGAACAGCTCGCGGCTCTTGAGATGTGCGATCACGTCCCGCCGCAGCACATCGAAGTGCGAGGCGTCCATGGGGCGGTTGACTTTTCCCCACCACACGTGGTTTTCCGACGACGGTTCCTTGACGACGAACTTATCGTTGGGTGAGCGGCCCGTATGGGCGCCGGTACGGCAGACCAGCGGTCCGTCCTTGGCGATGGCCGCCTCCTGCCGCCGAATCGCTTGCTCGTACAGTGCCGGAGTCGAGAGGTTGGAATGCACAGCCAGCGCCGTCTGAACCGTCTCCAAACCCCGCCCGACCTGTGTCGTACTCATGTATGACTCCACTTCGACTTCCAACCTCGGCCAGTGTAGCCCAGGCGTATCAAAGCTGACGATGGTACAAAGGCCAAAGCCGCTAAGTCAATTACAGTCCACGGGTTCCTTGGGCCTGATACAATCTCGGTAAACAGCTCGAGCGCCGCTCCCGTAACACATGACAGCACAGCCCAACGTCGACAGCGGGCGGGCCCTACGGCGCCGCCCGGCAGACACGCCGCATCCGTCTCCAGCTTCGGAACTCGCCGCCGAAGTGAAGAGCCTCGTGCAGCGCGGTGAACGCGACGCGGCGCGAGAGCGGTTCGGCGCGCTGGTGGCGTTGCTTCAGCGCCGGGCGATTCGCGTCGCGTTTCAGTATCTTCGCGACGCGGCCGACGCCGACGAAACGGTGCAGGATGCATTTGTAAAGGTATTCCTGCACATCGAGGAATATCGCGAGGAGTTGCCGTTCGACGTGTGGTTTTCGCGCATTCTCGTGAACTCGGCACTCGACCGGGTCAAGGCCCGGTCGCGACAGCAGCGATGGATTGCGCAGTCGACCGAAGAGGACGGCGGACGAGCGGTCGAACAGATTGCCGGTGGCGAGGCCTCGACGGAGCGTCGCTTGCTGGCCAAGGAGCGGTGGGCCGCGGTGACGCGCGCGGTAGCGGCGTTGCCGGACCGTCAGCGGCTGGTGTTCACGCTGTGCCACGTGGACGAGCAGACGCCGGCCGAGATCAGCGCCGCCACCGGGATGAGCCCGGCCACGGTCAGAGTGCATTTGTTTCGCGCGCTACGAAAACTCCGGGGCGTACTGAAGGATCGGCCATGAGTCGACGCACCATCGGCGACGAGGACATGAGCGAGGCTCTCGAGGCCTTCCGCGCGGCGGCACACGCCGACGCGGACGCGCATTTCGACGACCGCGCGCTCGAGGTCCAGCGGCATCGCATCCTCGATCGTCTGGCCCATCTCGGTCAGAGCGCCCGGGTCATCCGTTTCCCGGTCGCGCCGCAGAGCGTCCGCCCGACCGCCGTGGTCAGCCGCCGATGGATCAGCGTTTCGGCGGCTGCCGGATTGCTGCTCGGCGTGCTCAGCGGGCAATTGGTGCACTTCTTTCCACGAACCCCAAATCGTCCCCTGGCCACGGCGGCGCCTGCCGCCACCATCAGCAGTCCGTCGGCCGCCACGGCGTTCGCTCCCCTCCTGATCAGCGCGTCCGACGATGAGTTGCTTGGAGAGGTTGAGGTCGCGGTCCGCTTCCGCAGTGCCGCCGAATTACAGGTGCTCGACGAGTTGACGCCCTTCCACGAGCCGCAATAGTGCCTGCGCTCGTTTTCCGCAAGGGACTCGACCTCAAGCAAGAGGTCGCCGGCGTTCTCGCGGCCAGCTATCACAGCACACTGGTTCAGCAGATCAAGGACGCTGGCCATCGGTATCAGGCCGGTCGGCTGACGCTGCACCTCGCCCAGGAATTCGGGTTCTGCTATGGCGTCGACCGCGCGGTCGACTATGCCTACCAGACGCGGCAGCGCTTTCCGTCTCAGCAGGTGTTTCTCACCGGAGAGATCATTCACAACCCGCATGTGAATCAGCAGCTGCGCGCGAAAGGAATCCGGTTTCTGACCGATCCCGGAGAGCGATGGGACGACCTCGGCCCTTCCGACGTCGTGATTCTGCCGGCGTTCGGCGTGACCATCGACGAGATGCAGCGGCTGGATCGCCTTGGCTGCACACTGGTGGATACGACCTGTGGATCGGTCCTGAATGTCTGGAAGAACGTCAAGCGTTATGCGGCCGACGGCTTCACGTCGGTCATTCACGGCAAGCACTGGCACGAGGAAACGCGGGCCACCGCCTCGCAGGCAGTGGCGACCGGGGGCGGTCACTACATCGTGGTGCTCGACAAGGCCGAAGCCGCGGAGGTTTGCAGCTACATCCGCGGCACCGGCACGACCGGTGCGGCGCTTCGAGAGCGCTTCACGGACGCGACGTCGGCGGGATTCGACCCGGAGCAGCATCTGCAGCGCGTCGGGTGTGCGAACCAGACCACGATGCTGAGCACCGAGTCACTCGAGATTGGCGAGATGGTCCGTGGCGCCATGCGCGATCGCTACGGCGAGGGTGAGCTCAAGTCGCGCTTTCGGGCGTTCGACACGATCTGCAGCGCCACCCAGGACCGGCAAGACGCGATCGTGCGCCTGCTGAACGAACAGGCCATCGACCTCATGCTCGTCATCGGCGGGTACAACAGCAGCAATACGTGCAATCTGGCACGGATTTGCGCCGCCAAGGTGCCCACCTTTCACATCGCCACGCCAGACGGACTCGAGTCGGCTGAAACGATTCGCCATCGGGACGTCGCTGCAAAGGCCGAAGTTGAGACCAACGGGTGGCTGCCAAACGCGGGCCCGGTCACGGTCGGACTGACGTCGGGGGCCTCGACTCCCGACAATCTGATCGAGCAGGTCGTGCGCCAGCTCGAGCAATTCACGGGCGTGCCGGCGAGCGTGCCGCCGGCTCCTCAGCCGTAAACGGCCTACTGAACTTCGTCGTAAGCCGTGATAAGCACCCATGAAGACTCTACGTAAGTCGTTCAGCTGTCTCGTGTTGGCCTTTCTGCTCGGCGCCACGCCGACCGGGGCCGAGGCCCAGGGGTTCAAGTGGTGGCAGGACGAGCGGTTCCAGAAAGAGCTCGCGCTGACGCCGGACCAGATCACCCGGCTCGAAGCCATCTACCAGACGACCGTCCCCACGTTGCGCGCCCAGAAGACGGCGCTCGAGAAGTACGAGGAAAAGCTGTCGAAGGTAGTCTCGGATTCGACCTCCGACGAAGCCAAGGTGCTGCAAACCGCCGATCGCGTTGAAGCGACGAGAACCGAACTGAGTAAGACCCGCACGCTCATGCTCTTCCGGATGCGCCGGATCTTGACCGACGAGCAGAATGTCAAGCTGAAGCAACTCCACGATCACGATCGCGATCGCGATCGTGATCGCCGGCCGAAACCGAATTCGCCCCCGAAGCAAGACCCGGGCAACTGACAGTAACAGACCAGACCACTAACTGAGACGAACCATGAGGAACCTGATTCACATGTCGGCCGCGCTAGCCCTGTGCCTGGCGCCGAGCACGGCGCTCGCCCAGAGCGCCCAATCCACGAGCACTCCAACGCAGGAAGCCGCGATTCGCCAGGCGATGGAGAACTATCAGCGCGGGCTCGACGCGCTCTCGCCGCATGCGCCCTCGGTCGAACAGCCGACCGCCGCACCGTCAGGGTTGCGGGAACTGACACTGGACTCGGCGGTGGCCATTGCGCTCGAGAAGAATCTCGACATTGCCGTCGCGAAACTCGAACCCGAATCGGTGGACTACCAGATCGCCACCTTCCGCAACTCCTACAAGCCGGTGCTCTTGTCCACGTTCGGGCAACGCGACCAGTTTCAGTTGAATACCAGCCAGCTGAACGGCGGTGAGAAGGTCAACAACGGCACGACGACTTACAACCTTGGGCTGAACAAGTCGTTGTCGCGCTTCGGGGGGCAGGTCGCGCTCAATTTCAACAATGCGCGGCTGAACACGTCGAACAGCTTCGCCACGTTCAATCCGAGCTTCACGACCTCTGTCAATGCCCAGGTCCAGCAACCACTGATTCGCGGCTTCAAGATCGACACCACGCGGCAGCAGTTGCTCGTGTCGTTGATCAATCGCGACATCTCGGAAGAGAGCGCGCGTGCCACGGTCACCCAGACGCTCGCGAACGTGCGCAACGCCTATTGGGACCTCGTCTTCGCGCGAAGCGCCGTCGACGTCGCCCTGCGCGCTCAGGAACTGGCTGACAAGCTGGTTGAAGACAATCAGGCGCGGGTTGAGGTCGGCACCCTGGCGCCGCTCGATATCGTTCAGGCCCAGGCGGAGGCGGCGACCCGCCGTCAGAATCTGGCTGCGGCAGAGGCGGCGCAGCAGACCGCCGAGCTGGCCCTCAAGCGTTTCCTGGTCGCCGGTACCGACGATCCGATGTGGCGGCAGGAAATTGTTCCGGTCGACCTGCCCTCGCTTCAACCGGCGCCTGCCGACATCGAAAGCGCGATTCGTACCGCGCTCGGCGGCCGCACCGACATCCTGACGGCGCGCAAGAACCTCGATTCCAATGACGTCAACCTGCGCTATTTCAAAAACCAGTCGATGCCGGCGCTCGACCTCAGTGCCAGCTACGGCGCGCAAGGGCTCGGGGGCACGCAGTTCATCCGGACCGGGAGCGGACTCGGCAGCACGATTACCGGAACCGTTCCGGGCGGCTATCTGGACGCCCTCGGTCTGCTCGGCGCGCGCGACTATCCGCAGTGGAACCTCGCGGTCACGATGAGCTACCCGCTCGGCGGCAGCAGCGCCGATGCGCAATACGCGCGAACCCGGGTGCAGCGCACCCAGGCTGTCACGCGTCTGCGCGCCCTCGAAGTCCAGATCGCAGCCGAGGTGGCCAACGCCGCGCTCACCGTTCAAAGCAACCTCAAGCGCGTCGAAGCGGCCACCGCCGCTCGTGAGCTGGCGCAGAAGCGGCTCGAAGCCGAACAGAGCAAGTTCGACGTCGGCATGAGCACGAACTTCTTTGTCGTCCAGGCGCAGCGCGATTTGCGCGATGCGGCAAACACGGAGTTGCGGGCGCTCGCCGACTATCGGAAGTCGCTGGTCAACTTCGAGCGCGCGCAGCAGGCGCCAGCCGGCGGCGGTGGGCTGAACCTCAACAACCTGTCGACGACGGGCGCCAGCGGCGGCGGAAGTTAGCCGCACGCGATGGAGGAGCGAAGGGATCGGATTCGTCCATATGCGTAAAGTCGTGATGATCGGGCTCGTGCTCGCTGTCGCCGGTGGCGCCGCAGCATATTTCGGCGTCTTCTCCTCTGGCGATCAGGCCGCAGCGGCGGGGGTCCGGGCGCCGGCGGCGGCCCGGCGCACGCGGCAGTCGCGGTGGTGGCGGCGGTTCTCCCGGTGGTGGCGGATTTGGACCCGGCGGGTTTGGCGGCGGCTCGATGCCGCGCGTACCGATGACGGTCGAGCTCGGTCCCGTCAAGAAGGGCGATCTCTCGGCGCATCTCATCGTCGTCGGCAATCTGATTGGCGAGCAAACGGTGGACGTGGCGCCCAAAACCAGCGGTCGCGTTGAACGGGTCTTGGTGCAGTTGGGCGATCGGGTCCGCCGCAATCAAGTGCTCGCCAAAATCGAAGACCGCGAGATCGTGGAACAGGTCCGCCAGGCGGTCGCCTCGCAGGAAGTCTCGAAAGCGACGATTCGCCAACGCGAAGCCGATCTCCGCGTCGCAGAGGTCAACTTCGAGCGGTCGAAGAATCTGTACGCGCGGCAACTGCTGGCGAAGCAGGCGCTGGACGACGCGGAATCCCGTTACCTGGCAGCGCAGGCCCAGCTTGATTTGTCGAAGGCGCAACAAACACAAACCGATGCCCGCCTCGAGGAGCTGCAAATCAATCTGCAGAACACCTCGGTGATCTCGCCGGTCGATGGGTTCGTCGCCAAGCGCAACGTCGATGCGGGCGCGATGGTGTCGCAGAACTCCCCCATCGCGTCGGTCGTGGACATTTCGCGCCTGCGGATGGTCGCGAACATCATCGAGAAAGACCTGCGCATGGTGACGGTTGGCGACACCGCCGACGTCGAGGTCGATGCCTATCCGGGCGAGACGTTCAACGGCCGCATCGCGCGTGTGGCGCCGGTGCTTGACCCGTCGACACGCACGGCCTCGATGGAGGTCGAAGTCCCGAACGCCAACTTCAAGCTGAAGCCCGGGATGTATGCGCGCGTCAACCTCACCGTCGAAGAGCGCAAGGGGGTGCTCGTCGCTCCGAAGAACGCGGTCATCGACTTCGAGAGCAAGCGCGGCGTGTGGATCCCGTCCGAAGACAACCACGCGAAGTTCGTCGCGGTTGAACTAGGGATCGAAGACAGTGATCACTGGGAGATCAGGTCCGGTCTCAAGGAAGGCGACCGCATCGTCACCACTGGCGCGGCCGCGGTGAAAAACAACGATCAGCTCGTCATCGCCGGCGCCGACGGCCCGAGCGGGCAAGGCATGCCCACCGGCCGCGGCGGACGCGGGGGGCGCGGACCCAGAGGCGGCGAGGGCCCTCGCGCGGAAGGAGCGGGCCCTGGCGCGGCCCAGCCCGGTCAGCAGGGTCCGCGCGGCCCCAAACCTCCGCAACAGCAGTGACAGCGCATGACATATTGCCGCAGCTTGCGCCGTAACCTCAACGATCGAGGGCCAGAATCGTCATGAGCATTCCTCGCATAGCCATTCAGCGTCCGGTCACCATGTTCATGATCAGCATGGTCATCATCCTGCTGGGCGCGATCTCGCTCACCCGCCTTCCCGTCGATCTCATGCCGGACACGCAGATGCCGACGATCACGGTTCGGGTGAATTACGCGGGGGTCGGACCACTCGAGATGGAGGAGCTCGTAACGCGGCCGATCGAACAGGCCGTCAGCGCCGTGGCCGGGCTCGATCGCGTCGATTCCACGTCGTCGGAGGGCAATGCGAACGTCCGGCTCAACTTTGCCTGGGGGAGCGACCTCAGCGAGGCGGCTGACGAGGTGCGAACCCGCCTGGACCGCGTGCGCGGCCGCCTGCCCGAGGACATCGACCCGCCAACGGTGTTCAAGTTCGACTCGACCTCGATGCCAATCATGGGCATCGGCGTCGAGGGCGACTTCGATCCGGTGACGCTCCGTGAGATTGCTCAGAACGATCTCTCTCCCCGGCTCGAGCGCGTTGCCGGCGTCGCGGCGGTCACCATCAACGGCGGGCTGCGCCGGCAAATCCGCGTCGACCTCTCGCGCGAGAAGATCACGCAGCTCAAGCTCTCCCCAGACCGGATCATTCAGATCCTCCGAACCGAGAACCAGAACATCCCGCTCGGCGAAATCGACGACGCCGATCGCACCTTGCTGCTCCGCAGCCCCGGCCAGTTCGTCAACATCGACGAAATTCGGAACCTCGTGGTGATGACCAAAGAGGGCGTACCGGTCTACATGCGCGACATCGCCGACGTTCGCGACACCACCGAGGATCGGCGGCAGTTCATGCGGATCAACGGTACGCCCGGCATCCGCATGCAGGTCACCAAACAGTCGGGCACGAATACGATCCAGATCGCCGAAGGCGTGAAGAAAGAACTGGAACGGATCAACAGCGAAGTGCACGGCGTCCGCCTGCAGATCCTCGACGACCAGTCTCGCTTCATCAAGCGTGCCATCGGTTCGGTCCAGGAACACGCGGCGATCGGCGGCATCCTGGTGATCACCATCATCTTCCTGTTCCTTCGCGACCTGAAGTCCACGCTGATCATCTGCACGTCGATTCCGGTCTCGGTGATTGGCACCTTCGCCCTGCTCTACTTCGGCGGCTACACGCTCAATACCCTGACCTTCGGCGGCCTGGCCCTCGGCATCGGCATGATCGTCGACGCCGCGATCGTCGTGCTCGAGAACACGTATCGCCATCTGGAAATGGGCAAAGACCGGATGACCGCGGCGATCGATGGCAGCGAAGAAGTGTGGTCGGCGATTCTCGCCTCGACGCTCACCCACATCGCCGTGTTCGTCCCGATGCTGTTCCTGACCGGCGTGTCGAGCATCATGTTCGGCCAGTTGGCGGCGGTCGTGTCGTTCTCGCTCGCGATGTCCTTGCTCGTCGCGGTCACGATCGTTCCCGTGCTCTGCTCCCGCCTGCTGGATTCGCCGCACGCGATGGCCGGCCGCTCGGGCTTCATGGCGGCATTGAACCGCGCCGGCGAGCGAGCCCTGCAGAAGGTCGACGAGTTCTATTCGCGCTCGCTGCACAAGGCGCTGGCGCACCGTCCGACGGTCTTCGCCGTGGGCATCGCCCTGTTCGTCGTCGCGATCGTGCTGCTCCCCCGCGTCGGCTTCGAGTTCCAGCCACAGACTGACGAAGGCGAGGTCACGGTGGATGCCGAGCTCGCGGTCGGGTCACGCATCGAGCGCACTGAGGCCGTGCTGATCGGTCTGGAGAGCGCGATTCGAGCGTCCGTCCCCGAAGCGACGATGCTGATTACCCAGGCCGGCGGCGGTGGCGGCGGCGGTGGGTTTGGCGGCGGCTCGAGTCACCGCGGCAACGTCAACGTGCGTCTGATTCCCCGCGACGAGCGCAGCCGCTCCAACGAGCAGATTGCCATGCAGCTTCGCCGGGACCTCTCGGGAATTCCCGGCGTCATCGTTCGCGCGCGCCCGTCGGGCGGACAGAACCAGATGATGCGCGGCATGGGCGGCGGCGCTAGCGACGCCCGTTTGTCGGTCGAGATTCTCGGCCACGACCTGGTCACCTCCAAGCAGATCGCCCAGGACGTCAAGACGATGCTGGACTCGACGCCCGGCATTGCCGACTCTCGCCTGCAGCGCGAAGAAGGCCGGCCCGAGCTGGCGGTGCGCGTCGATCGCGACAAGGCCGCGCTGCTCGGCCTGACCGTCACCGGCGTCGCCAACACCATCCGGACGAATGTGGCGGGCACCCAGGCGGCGATGTTCCGTGATGCCGGCAACGAGTATCCGATTGTCGTCCGCCTTCGCCAGGAGGACCGGGAACAGGTCTCCGAGGTCGGCGACGTGCTGCTGAGCACGCCGACCGGTCAGGTTCTCCCCGCCAAGAACATCATGGTCCTGGATCGCGACACGGGCCCGGTTTCGATCGAGCGGAAGAATCAGGAACGCATTCAGCGCGTCAACGCCGAGACGGAAACCACGCTCAGCGCCGCAGTCGAAGCCGTGCGCGCGCGGCTCGTGGAAATCAACGTGCCCAAGGACTTCGCCGTGGGCTTCGGCAACGAGGTCGAGGAACAGGCGCGCTCGTTCAACGAGCTTCGCCTGGTCCTGATCCTGGCCATCATACTCGTCTACACCGTCATGGCCTCGCAGTACGAGTCGCTGCGCGACCCGTTCATCATCATCTTCTCGATTCCGCTTGCCGCCATCGGTGTCGTCGGGATTCTGCTGCTGACCAAGACACCGTTCAGCATGCAGGCTTATATCGGCGTGATCATGCTCGCCGGCATCGTCGTAAGTAACGCGATTCTGCTGGTGGACTACACCAACACGCTGCGGCATCGAGACAAGGTGCCGCTGCGCCAGGCCATCGAGCTGGCGGGCCGGCACCGGCTGCGGCCCATCCTGATGACGTCGACGTGCACGGCCCTCGGTCTCGTGCCGATGGCGTTGGGGATCGGCGAAGGTGCGGAGCTTCAGGCGCCGCTGGCGCGCGTGGTCATCGGCGGCTTGCTCACGTCGACCCTGATCACGCTGGTCTTCGTGCCGGCGATGTATACGCTGTTCGAGGAAGGGTGGCGCGGGATCTTCAGACGTGGCCCAGCCGCGCACGCCGAAGCAGCGCACTAATCGTCTCGCCCGTTACCGGATCGATCCAGTCGGGCGTCAGTTCGGCGAGCGGCTCGAGCACGAAGAGCCGCTCGCGAAATCTCGGGTGCGGAACCAGCAGTCCCGGCGCCTCGAGCCGAGCATCTCCGAACAACACCAGATCGAGGTCGAGCGTTCGCGGCGCCCCTGAGAACGGCCTGGCCCTGCCCCGCTCGCGCTCGATGGCGAACAGCTCGTCGAGAAGCGCCTGGGGCGACAGCTCGGTCTCGCCGACAACCACTCCGTTGAGAAAGCGCGGCTGATCGACAACACCTACCGGGTCGGTGTCGTACCAAGAGGATTGGCGCAGATGGCTCAGCCGTGATTGCAGACGACTGACGGCGAAGGCGAGGTGGGCGTGCCGATCGCCGAGATTGCTCCCGAGGGCGATCGCGACCGGGGTCGTCTATTCCACCCAGCGGGTTGCGATCACCGACCCGCTATGCTGGTTGATCGCCAGTGCGGCGCCCAGGAGATCGGTGCGTCCGGCGGCCGCCTGGTCGAAGAACCGCTTGTGTTCGAGCATCTCCCCAAGCAGCACGGCCAACATGCCCTGGTGCCTGGCATGCGTGATGCCGTCAAGCTTGGGACGCCACCGCGTGACGAACTCCTGATTCGCTCTCGCGTCTTCGGCAGCAAGCCCCTTCCAGCCGTCGCCCTTGACGGCCGCCACTTTGGGCCCAGGCGGCTCCCCGGGGATTTGCGCCCCGATGTCGAGCAGCGCCTGCTGCAGCCACGACACGTGGGTCTCCTCGCGGGCGACGATATTCTGGTAGGTGTTGTTGACGTCGTAATCGGTGACCTGTTTGGCCACCTCCTCGTGCCGCTGCAGCAGCGCCGTCCGCTCGCGCAGGAACGCGTTCAGCAGATCGATCAGCTCCGGATTGGTCACGATTTCTGCTTCTCTTTGCAGGTGATGCAGACGCGGGTCCACGGAATGGCGTTGAGCCGCGCCTCGGCTATCGGCTCGCCGCAGTCGCGGCACAGGCCAAACGCACCCTTGTCGATGCGCAACAGCGCTTCGTCAATCGCCTGAAGGATCTTCGCGTCGGTCTGCTTCAGCTTCAGCTGAATGTGAACCTCGTTGTTGCCGGTCGCCTGGTCGGCCATATCGCCCTGACGGCCGTTATTGTGCTCCATCGAGTTCTGGAGGGGCTTGAGACCAATTACCGCCACTAACTCCGCCCGCTTCTTGAGCAGAGCATCCTTGTAAGCCGAGATGTCCATCGACTTCTCACTCCCACTGCGCCTTCCGGGGTTGGCGCCAACACTCGATAATACCACGTTGCCCCGAGCGCGCTTGCCCGGCGCAGCATCGTCAACCCCGGCTCTCGCTTCCAAGGTACGTGTGCACACCAGTGCCCGGTAAGCGCTAAGCCGTCAAAGTAATCATGTGAAGACAACACGTGCCCGCTGATGTCCGAGGTAAAGCCCTGAAAGTTTCTTCGAATTCCTCCGAAGGGAATCGAGCTCCCTGCGGGAGCCACCGCGCTACTCGGCTCGCAAGGTCGAGAGCGGCTTGCGCTGCAACACTTCCCAGCTGGCGAGCACGCCAGCCGCAGCCACGACAACGGCAGTGACGACCACTCCGGCGGCACTCAGACCAACCAGCGGGCGGAATGGGATGTCGAGCGCAAATCTGCTGATGCCCCAGGTGAGCGCCAGGGCCCCCGCCGATCCGATCGCCCCGGCCAGCAGGCCAAGGAGACCGTATTCGAACAGCAGTACCGCGGCAATCAGCCGGCGCGTCGCGCCCAGGGTCTTGAAGATCGCGGCCTCGTAGACCCGGCGGAACTTGGTCATCGCCACGGCGCCCACCAAGATGAGCAGGCCGCAGATCATGACCAGCGTGCCTACCACGCTGACCGCAAGCGTGACATTGTCGACCACCGACTGGATCGTGGCGAGCATCTCCCTGCCGTCGATGACCGAGACATTCGGCGCCTTCGTCACGAGATCGGATTGCATCAGGCCGCGGGCTCGGAGGTCGCCCGGACCGCGAAGGAATCCAATGAAGGAATGCGGGGCGCGATCGAGAAGACCGGGTCTGAAGACGAACATGAAGCCGCCGGCCCGGCTGTCGGACCACTCGACATGCCTGATGCTCGTGACTTTCGCCGACAGCGTTCGGCCGAGCACGTCGAAGCGGATCGTGTCGCCGACATTGATTCGAAATCGTTCGTGCAGGCTTTCCTCGATTGAGACTTCGCCTTCGGCTGACGGCGTCGCATCCCACATTTGCCCCGCGATGATGCGCTCGTTGTTCTCGAGCGCCGATCGATAGGTGATCGTGTACTCGCGCGCCAGCGACCCGCGCCCGCGAACGTCTTCGTAGTTCTCGAGCTGCAGCTCGCGCCCTTCGACGCCGGTGACTCGGGCCCGGAGCACGGGCAACAGCCTGGCCGGAGCGGCGCCCGGAGCCTGATGGCGCGCCAGCACCTCTCGCACTCCCTCGACCTGATCCGCCTGGATGTCGATGAGAAACATGTCCGGTGAATTGGGCGACACGTTCAAGGCAAACTCGCTGATCAGATTCTGCTGGAGCGACCGCACGCCAATGATGAAGAAGCTGCCGAGCCCGACCGCCAGCAGCACGATTCGCATCTGGCTGCCCGGCCGTCCAAGCTGCAGCACGGCATGCCGCAAGGCAAACGATCGCGCTTGAGCCAGCGGCCGAATCGCGCGCAACAAGGCGCTGCCCGCCAGATGCAGCACGACGGCGGTCGCTGCAAACCCCGTTGCCACCACCAGCCCGACGCGTCCGGAACCCGCCTGCCAAACGGTCATCGCGATCAGCCCGGCGACGACAGCCAGGGATACCAGGATTTGCGTCAGGTCGCGGCGGGCGGGATGCGGCTCGTCTCGCAGCAACAGAGACGGCTTCACATGGCGGACGTCGAGCAGCGGAACGAGAGAAAACAGCAGCGAGACCAGCAATCCCACGCCGACGCCTTGAGCGACCGCTGGCAGCGTGAGCCCGTAGTCCACATGAACCCCGGCCATCGCCGCGGGCACGAACGATGGGATCGCTCGAATGGCTGCAGCCGCGATCAGGACGCCGAGTGCCGACCCGGCGAGCCCCAGTACCTACGACCTGCGCGACATACACGGCGAGCAGGCGCGACGAGGTGGCTCCCGAGCACTTCAGGACCGCAATGGTCTTCATCTTCTGCTGGACGAAGACGCGCGTGACGCTCGACACGCCGATGCCGCCAAGGATGGCGATGACGAGGCCGACCAGGCTCAGGTAATTCTCGGCTCTCGCGAAGTTGTCGCCGATGCTGTCCTCGGTCGCCTTATACGAGCGCACGCGGGCGAACTCGTTCTTGAAATCCTGCCGCAGGTTGGCGACCAACTCGTCCAGCGTGGCATCAGGCACCTTCAGCAACTGCACGGTGGCGGCGCGAGTGCCGAAGCTCAAGAGACCAGTCTTCTGCAGGTCGCTCAAATCGACGAACACGCGTGGCCCGATGCTGAAC
This sequence comes from uncultured Acidobacteriota bacterium, assembly GCA_963773045.1. Taxonomy (GTDB): domain Bacteria; phylum Acidobacteriota; class Vicinamibacteria; order Vicinamibacterales; family UBA2999; genus 12-FULL-67-14b. Next base: position 418,596 of record CAVYZT010000010.1, read on the forward strand.
GATCCCAGCTGACGCCCGGGCTCGCTCTCGATGACGCCGCGAACGGTGAAACGCTGCGACCCGATCGACAGGCCGTCGCCGACGCTCAGCCCAAGCTGCGCGAGCAGCTCGGGCCGCACGAGCACACCGAACCCTTCGAGCAGCTTGTGCTCGAACACCTGGCCGTCGGCGAGCTTCAGCGTGCCGTAGTACGGAAACCCGGGCTCGACGGCGCGCAACTCCACCATTCGCGCGCGACCGCCGGGCCGATCGGCTCGCGCCATCGTGGCCAGCTCGACCGATCGCATGCTCTCCGCGCGGGCCTCGCGCAGTCGAACGGCAATGCGCTCGGTGAGCTCCGGCTTCAGCGGTTGGTTGCTGAAGATCGTGGCATCGCCGCTCATCAACGCGCGCGCCTCGCCGGCAAACGTCTGGCGGACGCTCTGGATGACCGAGCGAATCGCCACGATCGCGCCGACGCCAACCGCGATGCAGACGAAGAACAACACCAGCCGGCGCCACGACGCCCGCATCTCGCGCACGAGCATGAACAGGACGAACTTCATGACACCAGGTTCTGCGTCGCCGGCGCCGCGTCGGCCACCCGGCCATCTCTGAGGACGAGCTGGGCATCGGCCACGGCGGCGACCACTGGATCGTGCGTCACGAGCACCAGCGTGACGCCGCGTGACCGCCGCACCTGCAAGAGCAGGTCGAGGATGTTGCGGCCATTCGAGCTGTCCAGGTTGCCGGTCGGCTCGTCGGCGAGAATCAGCGGCGGGTCGTTCGCGAGCGCGCGAGCAATCGCGATCCGCTGCTGCTCACCACCCGACAACTGGGCCGGATAGTGATGCCCGCGATCGTGCAGGCCGACTTCGTCGAGCAGCAATTGCGCCCGGCGCCGCGCATCTCGCTTCCCGGCAATCTCGATCGGCACTTGAATGTTCTCGAGCGCCGTCAGCGATGGGACCAGGTGAAAGAACTGAAAGACGAATCCGATTTTTTCGCCGCGCAGGCGTGCCAGGGCGTCTTCGTCCAGCTTCGTGATATCGGTTCCCGCGATCACGATCTCGCCCGTGGACGGGGCGTCGAGACCAGCGATGAGGCCCAGCAGCGTGGACTTGCCGCTGCCCGATGGGCCGATGATCGCCAGGCATTGGCCGGCGGGCACGTGCCAGTCGATAGGATGCAGGATGGTGAGGGGCCGGTCGCCGCTCTGAACCGTCTTGCTGACACCACGCAGTCGAATCATCAGCTACTGGGATTTGGACGTTGGCAGGTACATGCGCGGTTCCAGCCAGGAATTGTCGGCCATGGTCGTTGTGCTTCGCTCACAGCGGCTCCAGACATCAGTCGTGGGCCCTTGCCTGGTACATTAGCCCATATGCGATCCAGCAGACTACGGCCAGCAGGTGCAGCGACACCGTCAGCCGGAACGCTGTGCTCATCCCAATCTCCGACACGCGGAGAATCTGCATGAACGGCATCAGCAGAATGAACGGACCAGCCAGCACCATGAGGAACCGATTGGATCCCAGGAGCAGACCAGGCAGCACCCAGAGCAGGTAGTGGGTGTGGAAATATGGCGCGCCCAGCACCATGGCCAGAAACAGAGCGGCCGCAACCTCCGCGCGCGATGTCGACGATAAAGCCTGGCAATGCCGCCAGAAGAACCATCCCACCAGACCAATCAGCGCGACCCGGATCGCGGCCTTGATGACGGTCCCAAGGCCAGCCGGGAAGCCTCTCGACCGAACCAGTCCTTCGATGAGCGCCACCGGCGAATAGAGGCTCCCCTCCATGTTGCCCCGCAGCGCGCCGATCAGCGCGCCATCTTGCCAGTAGATGAGCACCACGAGCAACACCGCCGCCGTGCCTGCGCAGAGGCTCAGAACCGTTTTGGTGGAGCGGCGCAGAACGGCGTCCACGAAAGCCAATGCCACCAGCGGAGTAGACGTGTACTTCACCAGCGTCGACGCTGTCAGCGGCACGGCGCTGGCCGCGGTGCCGCTGACAATCCAGAATGTCATGAGGGCGACCATGACGATGTCGTTGTGGGCTTCGGCGACAGCCGCGACGAGCGGAAACGGCAACCAACCCAGAATGAGGACCGATCGGAACTGGCTGGCCGGAGAAGCGCGCTGGGCTCTGTACACTAGTTGCAGCGTCGTCAACCATGCGAGGAACATCACCGCCTTGTACGCCACGAACTCCAGCGCGACTCGGGGAGCGGTCACGCTCGACAGCGCCGCGCTGATCCAGACCCACGCTGGACCGTACGGCATCAGGGCGCGTGGAGCCTCCACGGCCAGTCCGTCGACGGCAGCTTCGTTGAGGTGCTGCGTGTAGGCATTCCCGCCGCCGGCCGCAAAGCGACCTTCGGCAACGTAGTACCACAGATCAGCGGCGAAGAACGGCACAACAAAAGCGCAGAGGACTCCAAAGGCGATGGCATAACGAAGAGCCAGTCGGGACTCCTCCGGCCTGGCGACCAGACTGGCCCGCGTGCTCATCAGCCAGACCGGGCCGATCGTAGTGACCACCATCACGAAAAGAAGCGTCCACATCCTCAACCCATGGGATATGGAAGCGAACGAAAGAATCGTCAGTAGCGCGTAGGAGGCCAGGCTGACGGCGCCGCACATGCGGACCTGTCGTCGAAGTGGGTCGTCTCGCCCCAATTCGTTTGACACGATGCGCGATGATAGTCGACTGGTTAGACGCGCGGCGTCATCCAGTTATACACGGTCGCGATCGTTCGCCCCGCACCGTAACCAAGGAAGAACGCGTAGCCGGCGCCGATGAAGGCGCCGGGCCAGCTCACGCTGTAGCCAGGCAGATAGACGCTGAGCAGGCCCAAGTGCGGCCCAATCTCGTGAGGGTTCGGACTCGACTTGATCACCAGGATGATGGTGGCGAGGAACAGCCCGACCGCACTCAGGAAACCGAGCGCGAGCCCCCAGCCTTGTTCGCTGGTGCGCGCGAAGGCCCGGTCGACTTGCTGTCGTTCTTCAGGGGACAAATCCTCGTTCATCACGACATATCAGATGTGGTCCAAGAAATTCGAGGTGCGCTTCAGGTCGTTGCGCGCGCGGACCAGGAACATCCAGAAGCCGACGGTAAAGTTGTGGACAAAGCCCAGCATCCAGCCCGCGATGAATCCGGTGGCGAATCCCCAGGCCAGCCCGATCAAGGCTCCCGACCAGGTGACGCGGTAGCCGTAGAAGTACCTGACTCAGCAGGCCGATCTGGACGCCCTCGACTTCGAGAACGACGTGCAAAATCGTCAAGACGAAGACCGCGAGCCCGACCGTCAGCCCGACCGCCACGCCGAGCGCCCGCTTGTGCGCTCGCGCAAACAGCGGTTCGAACGAGGTCGATTCCTGGCGAGGCTTGGGTGGAGGACGCCGATCGGACACGCTACGGATTACCTGCATCGTCTGGAGTCCTTGAGCCGCAGCTTAGCATAGCGCCACGCGCCGGCTGCCGAATCCTGCACGTTCGGAACTATCGGTCGCACGTCACTTCACACTACCCGCGTGCGGCACGTCGATCACATCAGCACACGCGGCTCAGCGAGTCGCCGGCTCCCGCCCAATACCCGGCCACCTCTCCCAGGCCCCAGGCCACCACGAACACGGCAATGAACGGCAGCGATTTGATCAGCAGACCGCGATGCCGGCCCTTCTGGAGAATGCGTGTCACGGTCCGGTAGAACAGCAACGGCGGAAGCGCGAATGCCGCCAGGCCGTACGCGGCGCGCCTGGCCGGCGATGCCCCGGTGACACGCGCCCCCGCATACGACCGCGCATACAAATACCGCTGCGAGAGGTACTCGCCGAAGGTGTAGTGCTTCTTGTGACCGACGGCGATCTCGGGGTGACAGATGAGCGGCACACCGGCATCGCGCATCGCGTCGTGGAGGCGGTTCTCCCACTTTCCTTCTTCGACCACCGGCCGGTACTGATCGAGCAGAGACTTTGGATAGACGACGTTGTTGCCGGTGAGCCAATCCACCTGTCCGGACTGCATCGGCGGGAGGCAGTGGCTGTATTCGCACAAAAACGCCGCCCAATCGAGCAACGTCGTCGTCGCCGCATTTTCAACCGATCCGGCGACCACGCGATCGCTGCCGCCGAGCGCGGCCAGCATCTGCTTCGCCCATCCCGGTGGCACGATGACGTGATCTTCGATCACCGCAACGGCGGGCGCCGTTGCCGCCGCAAACGCCAAAGCGCGCATTTCTGGAATCGTGATCGATTCGTCAACTTCGAGCAGTTGCGCCGATGGAAATGACCGCGTGAGCCGCCGGCGCACCGACTCGCCGCAGCGATCGACGACGAGTACCTGAATCTGCACATCCGAGCTCTCGCGATCGAGCGCCGCGAGACAACCTTCCAAATCTGACCAGCCATTCACCGACGGAATGACCACCGATAACTCCGCGGGCATCACCTATAATCCTAACCTTTATGAATGTCGCGGTCGTAGGCGCAGGAGTAATCGGTCAGCTTCGAGCCAAGTCCGTTATCGAAAACCGCAACACCACGCTTGCCGGTGTCGCCGATGCGGATCTCATCAGAGCTGGGCAGGCGGTTGGCGCGAGCGGCGCTCGCAGCCACGCTGACTATCGGTCGCTGGTCGACGATTCCAGTGTCGATGCGGTGATCATGTCAACCCCTGTGCACTTGCACGAAGAGATGGCGCTGGCGGCCTTTGCCGCCGGCAAACACGTCCTTTGCGAAAAGCCGCTGTCGAATACCGTCGAGTCCTGCCGGCGGATTCTCGACGCCGCGCGCGCCGCCAAGCGGACGCTGGCCGTCGGCTTCAATCATCGTTACTACCCGTCCGTGAAGTTCATGAAGCGCGCGATTGACGATGGAAACATCGGCACGATCGATCATGTGCGCGTCTTCGGCGGCCACGATGGGCTCGCTAACTTTCGCGCGGATTGGATGTTCAAGGGCCCCCTGTCCGGCGGCGGCGCGATGATGGATGTCGGCATTCACATGACCGACCTCACGCGTTACATGATGGGCGAAGTCCGGGAAGTGTACGGCGTCACGAGCAATCGCATCTGGAACGTCGACGGATCCGAAGACAACGCGATCGTGATCTTCAAGGGCGACAACGGAGTGCCCGCGTTCTATCAGGCCACGTGGACGGAATGGAAGGGCTATCGCTTCTTCATCGAGGCGTACGGCGATCGTGGCATGGTCCGCGCCTACTACGCCCCGATGTTCAACTTGCTGGTCACCCAGGACCGTCCTGGCGCCAGGCGCGCGCGGCAGATGAAGTTCTATCCGGAGATCATCCTCCGCGAGAAACTCAAAGGCTGGACGACCACCACCTACCTGAGCTTCCAGGAGGAGCTCGCCGACTTCCTGAAGATGATCCAAGGCACGGCCGTTCCCTTGGCTGACGGATGGTCGGGAGTTCGTGCGGTCGAGATCGCCCACGCCGCGTACCGCTCATCGTCGACCGGCGCGCCGATCACGTTGTCGCGCGATCAATGACCCTGTCGGTCGTCGTCACGATCGTCGATGGCGGCGAGACGCTGGAACGCTGTCTTGCCGCACTCGCCGCTCAAGAGCAATCCCCCGAACTCGACGTTGTCGTGCCGTGGGACGAGACCGTGGCGGATATCCCGTCGCTCTCAGCCCGCTTTCCGCGGTTCCGCTTTCTGGCTTTGGGACGGCTTGACACCGCCCGCCCGTCCGACAGCCCGGCCGGACAACACGAACTGTTCGACCGCAGGCGATCCGCTGGGCTGCAGGCGGTCAGCGGCCAAGTCGTGGCGATTCTCGAAGACCGTGGAGTCCCTCGCGCTGACTGGGCCCGAACCATGCTGGCGCTCCACGAGCGGCTCCCCTACGCCGTCATCGGCGGGGCGATCGAGAACGCTCGCAATACCCCGCTTCACTGGGCCGTTTATTTCTGTGACTTCGGCCGCTATCAGCGCCCGTTCGATGCCGGACCGCGCTCCTACGTCTCGGACGTCAACATCGGCTACAAGCGGCGCGCGCTCGACGCCACCGCCAATCTGTGGCGAGTGCGATATCACGAGACTACCGTGCACTGGGCGCTCCAGCAGGCCGGCGAAACGCTGTACCTCGTGCCCGAGCTGGTGGTCGATCAGCACCGTGGCGCGCTCAGCCTGAACACGCTCGTCGCCGAACGCTTCGCTTGGGGACGTCTGTTTGCGTACACGCGCGCACGCGAGACCGGGACCGTCAGACGGCTGGCACTCGCGGCGCTGACGCCATTACTCCCGGCGCTCCTGCTCGCCCGGCATGCGCGCCTGCAGATCAGCAAACGCGTCAGGCTGCGCGTGTTTCTCCAAGCGGCCCCAGCGATGCTGGTTCTATTGACGGCCTGGAGTTTCGGCGAGGCGATTGGATATCTCACGGCCGAGTCCTGACACAGCTGGCGATTCGGCCCCTCTTCCTTGCAACCGGCACGTGCAATAGCATCGACACACGTCATTCGCGATGGATTTCAGGTCAGCGACACATGCGCCTGCTCCGCCGGCACGCCTCGTCTGGCGCGATCAACAAATCGCGCTCCTCATCGTGGCGATTGGCGTGCTCGTGCAGCTTCCAGGTCTGCCGTGGGGAATGCCGGACGGCAAGGCCATCAACAATGCACTCCGGATCCTCGATGGTGACGTGCCGTACCGCGACTTCTGGACCATGTACGCGCCCGGCCATTTCTATCTCGTCGCGCTGCTGTTCAAGGCGTTCGGCGTGCACGTCTGGGTGGACGGCGTCGCCAGGCTGACTCTGATCGCGATCGATTCCGCGCTGCTGTTCGTGGTCACTCGCCGGCTCGGACTCGCCCGTCCGGCGGCGTGTCTGGTCTCGGCCGCCTTCGTCGGCATGCATTGGACGTTCGGTCCAGCCGTGTCGTCGTACGAGACGGCGTTGGTGTTCCTGCTGCCAGCCATCGATCGAGCGATCGCCTACGCACAGGGCGGGCGCCCTGCCGCGCTCGTCGTCGCCGGCCTGTTGTGCGGCGTGGGCGCCTGGTTCAAACACGACGTGTCGTTCTACATCACCTTCAGCATCGCCTTTGGGTTATCGCTGAGCTGGTTGCTCGTCAGCGGCCGGCGGCCAGACTACTGGGTCTCCCCCATCGGCGTGCTGACTCGCCTCGGCGTAGGCGCGTTGGCCGGAGTGCTCCCGATGCTGGCGTTCCTGGCGGTGAACGCGGGGCCCGATGCCTGGCGCGACCTGATCGTGTTTCCGGCCACCGACTTCCGCGTCGTTCGAGGAGAGGCCTACCCGTCGCTGCTGCCAAGGTGGGACCGCCTCGCGCCCTGGGTCGCCGAGCCAGGCAACCCCGAGCCCGCGTATCGAGCCGTCGAGTACATCGGCGAATGGCTGCAGGCCAACGCTCCCCAGGTGGTGTTTGTCGCCGCGGTGACCGCGCTCGTTCTCAAGCGGCGGGCGGTGCCGACGGCCGCCATGGCCCCCGCTTGCATCGCGCTGGTGGCGATGCCCATCTTCTGGGCGTCGGCACACGTCCAGCAGAACACCAACTTCTCGACGCTCTGGATCCTGTCGGTGCTGCTCGGAGCCATCGGGCTGGCGGCTCTTCGAAACCCGATCTGGCGCAAGGTCATCGCCGCGTCATTCGCCGTCTACACCGGAGCATTCCTTCTCGACACGGCGCTCGGCGTAGGCCGGGTCGTCTACTTCTCGAAGGATCGCGCGACACTGGAGTTTCCGAGCGTGACAGGCGTTCGCGTGCCGCAAGATCGGTATGAGTTTCTTCAGCCCATCGTGTCGTTTATCCGGGAGCACGTGCCCGAATCGGAGCCGATTTTTGCGGGACTGACTCGTCACGATGCGGTCGTGATCTCCAACCAGAATTTCTACTTTCTATCCGGCCGTCGCGTGGCGTCGCGCTACAACGAGCTGCATCCAGGAATCGTGGATCGCGAAGAGGTGCAGCGGGAAATCATCGCCGACCTCGAGCGCCAGCACGTGCGATGTGCGGTCCTCTGGAACTTCGGCTGGCCGCAGCCGGTCCTGGACAACATCCTGGTCAAACGTCGCCGGGCGATTCCGGAGCTGGGTTCGACGCTGCTCGACCAGTACTTCAGGGACAACTTTCAGGAAGTGGCCCGATTCGGCGAGTATGTCCTCGTGTGGCGGAGAGGAATTCCGATGCCGCCGCCTCCAGCAGCCGCCGTTGCGGCAGGTGGGCTCTCCGTCGGCCACCGATGACGCAGATTACACAGACAGATTCCTAGACACGCGAATCGGCATCGTGCCCTCACCCGTCCTTCACGGTTTCGCTGGCGTTGCGTTTGCTCCCTGGATGCCCAAGGCGCAGACTCGCCGGGAGCACTTCGCGCGGCTCGGCGCGCTCGTGGTCGCGGCGAATGTGCCGGATCTCGATTTCATCCCCGGTGTTCTCCTCGGCAACCCCAGACTGTTTCATCGCGGCGCCAGCCACAGCCTGCTGGCCGTGGTTGCGTTCACGGCACTGATGATCGTGCTGGCCAGGTGGAAGGGGTGCCGATCCCATGTGCAGGTCGGGTTCGTGCTCGGCCTGGCCTTCGCCGGTCACCTCCTTGTCGATATGTTGTCGACGTGGGTCGACGATCATTCGGGCGTTGCGCTCGCCTGGCCGCTCTCGAACTACCGCGTGTTGTCGCCCTATCCGATCTTCAAAGGCATCAGCCTCTATCCTGGAGCGCAGACGTTTCTCGAGGGCGTGCTCCACCGCGGCAACCTCTACGCGGTGCTGTGGGAGATCGTGGTCGTGGCAATGGTCTGGGGTGCCTTCCGCCTGAGTCGCGGGTTTCGCTGACCCGCGCCGCCTGGCGTCAGACCATCTCGATCTCGGGGAACGGAAAGATCATCTTGCCGCCCTTTTCGAGGAACCCCTTTTCACGCTCGACGATGCCGCTCTTGAAATGCCAGGGCAGCACGAGGAAGAAATCCGGTTCCATCGATCGGGCGTCTTCTTCAGACACGATCGGAATGTGCGTGCCGGGCGTGACGCACCCGATCTTGTCCGGGTTCACGTCGGCAATTGCAGGAATCTCTTCGGGACCGAGTCCGCAGAACTGCAGCAGCACGTTCCCCTTGGTGGACGCACCGTAGCCGATAATCCGTTTCCCGTCCTGCACGAGCGCCGTGATCAGCCGTCGCAGGTCGTCGCGATGCCGGAACACCCGGTCCTCGAACTCGCGGAACGGCCGCGGCGTCTCCATGCCCATCCGCTTTTCCTGTTCGAGGAGCCAATTGATCATCGCGGTGTCGGCACGCCGGCGAGACCCCTTTTTACAGGCGGTGACGGCGAAGCTGCCACCGTTGACCGAGTTCATCTGCACGTCGAGCACGCGCAGGCCCGCCGCCTCGAGCACCGTCTTCACCGCCGTGATCGAGTAGTACTCGAGATGCTCGTGGCAGATCGTGTCGTAGGAATTGGTGCGTAGCATCGACGGCATGTAGCTCTGCTCGAAGTGCCAGATCCCTTCGACCGCGAGGATCGACGCGATCTGCCGCGCGAACGCGACCGGATCCTCGAGGTCGTAGAACATCGCAATCGAGGTGACGATGCGCGCCTTCTTCGAGGAGACGCGTTCGAAATTCTCCTGGCTGAAGAAATCGGGCACGAGCTTGATGTCCGACGTGTAGAACTGCGCAAACTTCGAGCCGGTTGGATCGATGCCGACCCGCTCGATCCCGTCAGCCTGGTAGGCCTTGAGCAGCGTCGCGTCGTTCGAGCCGATATCAAGGACGACATCCCCGCGGTCGAGCGTGACGATCGACTGCAGGCGGCGGACCTTCGCCTCGAGATGGCGGACCATCGACTGATTGAGGCCCGATCGATAACCGTAGTTGTCGCCGTAGATTTCCGTGGGGTTGTAGGAGTGATTGAGCTGCAGCAGCCCGGACACCGGGCACCACACGAGTTCGAGCGGCCCCGTCGTGACGGGCACATCCGCGGAACTCGGGAACACACCAGTCAGGGCCTGATCGCCCAGGTTGAGCACAGGCACCAGATGCGGGCTTCCACTGACCCGGCAACGAGTGATCTGCGTACAAGCCGCCGTTGACATGACGGCAATTGTCGCACGGCTTTTTGTTGGTGATTCATTCCTTGTCGCATACGATTACGCGAATCGGCATGAGAACCACGTTGGCGATACTGGCGCTCAACGAAATCGAGGCCATCCAGATCGTCCTGCCGAAGATCCAGCGCGAGTGGGTCGACGAGATCATCGTGGTCGATGGGGGTTCGACCGACGGCACCATCGAATGGTGCGAGGCGCATGGCTTTCGCGTCCTGCGACAACGCCGTCGCGGCTACGGCGCGGCGATGCGTGAGGTCATCGAGATCGCCGACAGTGACGTCGTCATCGAGTTCATGGCCGATGGGAACTCCGACCCGGCCGCCATTCCGAGACTGGTCGCCAAAATCGCTGAGGGTTACGACCTGGTCGTCGGATCCCGATACATCGACGGCGCGACGAGCTACGACGATACCCTGACGACGCGCTTTGGCAACTGGTGCTTCACTGCGCTGGTCAACGTGCTGTTCGGCGCCAGCTTCAGCGACGCGATGATGGGTTTCCGAGCGTACCGAATCGACGCATTCAAGACGCTGGAGTTGGATGAAGACGGCTTGACGTTCCCGACCCAGGGGTCGATCCAGTTCACGAAGTACGGATACAAGATTTCTGAAATCGGCGCGAGCGAGCCCAAGCGTATCGGCGGCGTGCGCAAGGCGCACAATTTCTACACGGGCCTGGAGCTGCTGAGGATGATTGCCCGTGAGCGGTTCAGGCCGGTTCGACGCCGCACGTAGCTCCCTCGAACGACTATTTCGGAATCGTGCCCGGGGCTAGAGGCCCGTCCAGGACGCGCAGTGGAGACTCCCCTTCTCCATCTGACAAGGCGCGACCAATGACCCACACCTGGCGATCGGCAAAGTGCTTGACCAGGGCAGCCCGCTTCGCTGGCCCGGCGTCGAACGCATAGATCGTTTCAGGATCGTCGAGCGTCGACGGGTTGAAGATGAACGCCGATTGGTAGTCGCGTCCGTTTTCAGGAGCGCGGAGGAACACGAGCGCGTGATCGAAATGCTGTGAGGCGGCAAGCTCGCGTGCCTCTGCAGTGACCCCACGGTAGCGATAGTGCTTGGTGACGGCGCGCCATGGAAGCATCACCGTGGCCGCACTCACGGTGGCGACCACGACGAACGCGCCGATGCGGACGCCCGGATTGATTGACGCACCACGGGCCCGCAACTCGGCGGCCACCATCTGTGCGCCTCTCGCGCTGAGCCCGGCCAGCGCCACGAGAATCGGATACCAATAACGCGCCCCCAGGTCCGGACCGCCGCTGAAATAGAAGGCGCTGTATCCGGCCAGATACGACGCCACCAGCGCGAGGAGGAACGCGTCGTCCCGGCGCCAGCGGCCCAGCCCGAAAGCGAGGTAAACGAAGATCGACGAGCCCATCGCCCAGCCAAACAGATCGAGGTTCACCATGAACATGTTCTTGTTCAGGTTGAGGACGACGTCGGCCGGACCATGCCCTGGAAGCGGATCGAGATTCGGCCACGAGCTGATGCCCACGTTCGGTCCGAACCCCAGCACGTCGACGCCCGGACCGTAGTGAGCGTCGGCCCACGCCACATGGGCGGGATACGTCGGATCGCCGGTGACCGCCCGGTTGTACGGAAAGATCAGCGCGGACACAGCCGCGGCGGCGATGCCGGTGACGAGAATCGCGCGCCAGGCGCGAAGCAGAAGCCCGTCGATCAAGGTGATGAGGCCCATCGCACCGGCGAGAATGATCCCGTCAAAGGCGCGGGTCAGCATCAGCAGGCCGGCCGCCGCGCCGGCGAGCAGCGACCAGAGCACCCAACGACGTCCTTGTTCGGTCGCCCGGTCGAAGGCGACCAGCGCCAGCAGGACCATCGTGGCCGTGAGCGGATGCCCCATGAGCTCGGCCGAGGTGAAGATCAACCACGATGAGGCGGCCAGGAGCAAGATCGCGACGTTGGCCGTACCGCGCCCGCAGCGCCGCAACAGCCACGCGTGGGCCAGGAGAATCAGGATGCCGCCGAGCACTGGATTGACGAGCCACGGCACTCCGGCCAGAACGCCAATGGCCAGCACGGCGGGCCACCCCGGGAACGCATAGCCAAACCACTTCCCGTCTTTGACCACGGTCAGGTCCACGTAGAACGACTCGGTATCGGGCGGGGCCGGCAAATATAGATGGCCTGCTGCGAAATACTTGGCCTGAAACAGATTCGACACGCTGTCGTCGATGTGCGGAATGTGTTCCAGCACGACATAACTCACGGTCGCCGAAACCACCGTGACCCAGATCGCCATGCCGATCGGCAGAAATCGATCCCATCTGCGAATCTGCGATGGATGCGCGCCAAAGGTGATGCGCGCATCCACCCAGGCCGCGACGCCTGACGCGTCCGAATCGGGCAGCGCCAGCGCCACGAGAACAAAATTGAGCAGCGAGACGAGCGCGATCGCGCCGGCCAGAGCAACCTCGCCAAAGAATCGAGAAACGCTTTCGGTTGGTACGGCCAGCGAGAATCCGGCGAGCGCGAGCACCAGCAAGGTTCGCGAGACCGCGAGCGAGCCGGGAATCGCCGCTCGCAGGCGGCGGCGAAATCGCCACACGAGGACCGCCACAACGGCCGTCTGCACCATAAGCAGCAGCGCGGGCCACGGCCTCTCGGCGGCCAGCCATTGCCACGTCCGGTAGTGCTGGAACGCCGCATACGGCTTCACGTCGATCAGCTGCAACGCCGCGGCGTGCCCGGCCAGGGCCAGCGCGGCGAGTCCAAACGCGGGAACCAACGACCGAGAGAAGGGATCGGTGGCGGCGTCGGATCGTTCGAGCGACCGTTCAATCACCGCCTGATCTCATTGATAGTGATCGTGCCAAACTCGGCGACCGGTCGATAGTCGCGCGCCACGAGAGCGGCCAGCTCCGGGAAGTCGGCAATGGTCAGCCGCGTTCCGAGGATCTGCTCCGACAGTGTCCCAACGACAATATATTTCGGCGGGTCGGCAGCGAGCGCCGCCATCAACTCGTGGCGATATTGAGAGCGAACAGCGGTCCCCTCACCCATCATCAGCGGCAGGCTGTAGCCAAAGCGCGAGACCGTTTGCCGCTCGCTCAACCACGGCACCGAGCAGTGCCAGCCGAACGTGAAGATCTTTCCAGGTGCGCCGGTCGATCGCAGCCAGTCCACGGCCTGCATATCGAAGCCGGGCTCGCCATACGCGTTGTAGTACTGCTGCCGATCGATGACACCAGCGCGCCAGCCCATGAAGCGGGCTGCTTCAAGAACGATCGGCGCTACGCAGCCCAGCAGGAGCGTCGCGCTGACGATCAATGCGAATTCCTTCGATCGCTGAGAAAGGTCGTGAAGGCCCACGGCAACCAGAATGGCCATGGCCGGCAGCATTGGCAGCCAGTGATACGCGTAGAATCGGCCCTGAAGAGCCACGAGGGAAACCGTGATGGCCAGCCACGCCACCATCAGCATGGCGGCGGGACGTTGCGCTCGCCAGAGCACGACGACGCCGTACGCGACGGTTGGTATCGCCGCCGCAGTGACTCGGCTGGACAGGAAGTATTCGGCCAGGTTCTTGAGCCGGTTGTCGGAAGCGAGACCGGCGTACAGGGCGGAGTAGCGCAGGTGGACGTCCAGGAGATCGCCGAGGGCTCCGTTCAGCGCAAACCAGATGATGGTGAGGCCGATCGGCAACATCCATCCGATGAGCAGGGCGACGATCGGCCCGACCCGATCACGTGCTCTCGACGTGACGAGATAGAGGACGGGTAGCAACAGGAACGCTGCCCATAGCGGTTTCATCAGGACGGTCAGACCGAAGCAGGCGCCTGCACCCATCATCAGCCCGAACACAGCTGATGCGGAACCAGCCAGCAGCGTTGCGACAGCCAAAGTGATGAGCATGCCGGCCCATCCATCCGGCTGCGCGGTGTGCCAGAACGAATGCGACGCGTACCACAGCACGAAGAGGACGGCGCCAAACCGCGCGGCGCCGCGGTCGGCCAGCGTGGCCGTCGCTCGGTAGAGAGCGACGGTGCCGAGCGTCAGGAATATCGCGTCAACGATCCGGATGCTCCAGATGTGCACGCCAAACAGCCATTGGGCGAGCGCATACAGGTAGTAGAGCAAGGGGCCCTTAAAGTCCCAGGCGTCTCGATAAGGCAGGCCGCCGCGGACGATGGCGTCGCCCATGAACGAGAACAGTCCCTGATCCCATCCCAGGGGATAGGTCATCGACATCGCCAGCCAGAGCGCCGCGATGACGCAACCACCTCTCAAGAGCCAGGATCTGAAGCTGTCAGCTGTTGGGACAACGGTCATCGGGAACTCGGCATCATCGTGAGGCGGGCTCGGAGGTGTCAAGCGGAGCGCTCGCCTGTCATTGAATCGGAGTCCGAGCTGACATGGGAGAAGCTCAAGGGCAATCGTGGGAAATCGTGAGCGCCTCGCTGGCGCGGTCGCCTTGTGGATTCGCGTGCGAGCCAAGTCGAGAAGTACGGCAAATAGTTACCCAAAACGCGAAGAAAGTAAGCTTTGTGGCGGACTAATCGCCGAGGCCACTCACCCTACAGTGGGTCACGTCGCGGCATGGTTTGTGTAGTCAGTCGCTAGCCTGAGAGGGTCTGGATGGCAATCGACGTAGCCACTTTGGGAGCGGAAGTCCGGGACTACTACCGGGGGCGGGCGGTGCTGGTCACCGGCGGGGCGGGGTTTGCCGGCAGCCATCTGGTGGAGGCATTGGTGGCGGTGGGGGCGCGGGTCCGGGTGCCGGTGCGCGAGGCCACGCGGCTGGACTTTCTCAAGGAGGTGATTGGCGAGATCGAGGTCGTCGATGCCGATTTGTTCGAGGCGGCCGAGGCACGGGCGGTGGTCCAGGACCAGGAGGTCGTGCTGCACCTGGCGGCGGCCAAGGGCGGCGGCATCACCCACAGCATGCGGCATCACGGCAGCCTGTTTCGCGGCAACATGCTGGCGGCGATTCAGATGCTCGACGCGGCCAAGGACGCGCGCGTGGCGCGGTTTGTCACGGTGAGTTCGGCCTGTGTGTATCCGCGGGACAGTCAGGCGCCGACGCCGGAAGAGGACGGTGAGCGCGACGCGCCGGAACCGACCAATGCCGGCTACGGCTGGTCGAAGCGGATGGTGGAGTTTTTGAGCGCGGCGTATCGGGAGGAGTACGGGCTGAATGTCGGGATTGTGCGGCCGTTCAATCTGTATGGCCCGCGGGATGATTTCTTCCGGCCGTCGAATCATGTGATTCCGGGGATTGTGACGCGGCTGTTCGAGGGCGAGCGGCCGCTGACGGTGTGGGGGTCGGGGCGGCAGACGCGGTCGTTTCTGTTTGTCGAGGATCTGGTGCGCGGGGTGCTCCTGGCCGGGGCGCGGGCGGAGATGCGCGGGCCGCTCAACCTGGGCAGCGACGAAGAGATCACGATTGCCGATCTGGCGCGGCTGATTGTCGAGGTGAGCGGGTTGGACGTCGAGGTGGCGCTCGACCCGAGCAAGCCCGATGGGCAGCCGCGGCGCGCCTGTGACACCACGCGGGCGCGCCAGCAGCTCGGCTTCACCGCCCTCACGTCGCTGCGCCACGGCCTCACCCAGACCCTCGCGTGGTACAAGGACGCCCGGCAAGCCGTGCCAGTCTAGGCCACACGACGCTGCTTCGCGGCGCGCGATCGTATCGCTCGACCTCACCGAGAAGAAGCGCCCCTCGACCAGTCGATCGGGCCCCTGCGCTGCCGCCACCGTCGTGTTCGCCGCAAGTTTCCAAGTCAGCCCGGATCGCATCGGGCTTGAGCACGGCGATCAGTCCCGCATCGATGCGTCCGACGGGAGCCATGGCGCGATGAGCTCGGCGGCCAGCCTGTGGGTCTGCTGGTTCCAGTGACCCATGCCCGGCTCGCCGTTCGGAAGCCCGTGCAGGTAGACCTGACGTTCGACAGCATAGGTCTGGAGCAGTGGCGCCAGGTTCAAGACCGGAAATCCTGCGCGCTCGCCGATCGCCTTGATGCGTGCATCGGGATAGAAGAGGTCCGGCACTCCGAGCTTCCGCTCGTACTCGTGTCGTCTGGCCGAATCAGGATTCACCTGCGGCGGATTGCTGAGCGTCACTACACCAAAGCGGATGCCGCGCTTGGCGCACTCCGCGTGCAGAGTGAACAGGAGACGTTCGGTCACGCGCCACGCGTCTTCCCATACCTGGCTGACCGGCGCTCGATACACGTTGTGAGGAAGTCCCGGTTGGTTGAAGGCCGACGGCGGTTCGGCAGAGTCTGGCGCCGGCTGCTGATTCAGGCGGCGGCTCCCCCGGTAGAGCAGCTGCACAACCCTCACATGTGCCTGCGTTGCATAAAACATCCGGCCGCGCCAGCTCTGCCGAGCCTGGAATGCAGGCGAGTCGAGGAACGACGTGTCGAGCACGAGGTCATCACGTTGGAACGCGAAGTACGGCCTCGTATCCAAAGGATGAGAGAGCGCCTTTGAGTTGTCGCTGATGTCGTTCCCGGTGAAGACAGCGAGGATCACGTGGTCGGGTTGAAACGCCAGCACGTCACGCCTGAACGTCAGCAGTTCCTGGGTCGTGCCATATCCCGACACACCGAAGTTCAAGACCTCGACCGTCCGTCCTGCGAAGCGTCGATCGCCGTTCAGGAGCCGTTCCAGCACCGCGCCGAACGTGTCTTCGAAGGCCACTTGCCGCGCCTCGACAAAGGAGTCACCGAGCACGGCGATCCGAATCGTGTTCGCGGGCTTGGCCACTGTCCGCTCTCGATCCCGATAGCCATGTGAGTTGATCTCGACAAGCGCCTCACCCTCGACCGTTTGCCATCCTCGAGTGAGCGGCCTGAGCCTCGTCCCCGTGATCGGATCGGGTTGTTCGAACACCACAGCCGAGAAGCCGTACATCCTCAGCCCGACCTCCGTCATGACCAGCGCCATCGCGACGCTGACGCCGACGATCAGGGCCCGCGTCTTAATGCGTGATCTTGTAAATGAGAAAGCCATGTCGAGACGACACGAGGGGGCCCAGATCGTCGAACCGAGCCTTTGACTCGGCTCCCTCCTTGACCAGGATGAAGTCGATGTGGTTCCTGGCAATGATCTGTCGGCGGCGATCGACGCTCGTCTTTTCGTTGAGCAGCTCACCTGCCTCCGCATAGCGCTCGAGCAGTCCCCCGTCTGCAGGATTGGCGTGATGGAGATCCTGGCCCATCACTCGGGCGAGATGCACCGCTGGCAGCACCAGACTCCATTGCGGATCAGCGACGACCAGCGAGTGCGGCGGGATGACGTCTCGTACCGCCGCCTGCAGCTCTCTCGCATTCTGAAGCCAGAGACGATGGCGGCTGCGATCCATGGCGTAGTCGAGAATGTCCTGCCGGAACACGGCGAGCGCGCCGCACAACACGGCCAAGGCCAGTGCCATTCGCGCAAAGCGAGTCGGCAGCACCGGTCGCATCACCCACGCCAGGCCGCCGGCGACCGTGACAAAGCCGATCACTTCCCCGACAAACCTGAACCGCCATGCGAGCCAGTACGGGATCAGCTTCGACAGCGCATCGACCAGCCCTGGCGTGAACATGAAGATCATGGCGGTGACGAGCGTGCCGGCAAGAATCGCGACCCGTGGCACCAGCGAACGGCCAACGATGAGCAACAGCAGAATCGCCGCCAGCATCGGCAGCATCCACGAGTAGTGCGTGGGATCGATGATCGTGAAGCTCCACAGCGACCCGAGATGAATGGTCCGGATCATCCAGAGGTGTTGATCACCCTGCTGCGCATCGACATAGTTCGGCGGCAATGCGCTCACCAGCAGGAACGGCAACCCGACGGCGAGCGCCGCGCCAATCTTGAGAATCCGCGGCCAGGCCTCGCGGAGACCGCCGCGCCAAATCGCCCAGACGACGACGGTCGGGGCCAACGCCAGGCAGTCGACGAACCAGGTGCCGACGTGCATGGACGCCAGTGCCAGACTGCAAAGCGCGACGCGCACGTACCGGCTGCGCGAAGGCTTCTCCAGAGCACCGATCGCGAGGGCCAGCAGCACCGGGAACACGGTGAAGGCCGTCATCGAAAACGGATACGCCACGGCTTTCTTCATCGCCAGATAAACGAGGACACCCAGCATCGACACCGCGCCGATCCATCGCGAACGGAAGACCGTGGCGGCGAGAAACCCAACCCCGCCGATTCCGGTCAAGCGGAAGAACCAGGCGGTTCGAAACCACAGGTCCAGTGGCTCGATATCGCCGAGCCAGGACTCGATCGCATAGAAGGTGTGGGGAACGCTCACGTGCCACTTGGTTTCGATCACGGTCAGCGGCGAGTACGGATCCTGCAAATAGAACCCGACGTCGCGCATGTACCGAATCTTGGCTGCGTGCGGGAAGCTGTCGTCGGTCGCCGACCCACCGAAGGGGATCGTCGCGGCCACGGCCAGCATGACGAGACCGACCTCGAACCAATGCGTCGATCGGACGAGCTGGCGGACGCTTCTGACCCAGCCCGTGCGACCGAGGCTGATCGCGCTGGCGACCAGCAGGATGAAATAGATCGCGCTGACCGTTTGAACGCCGAAGTGGACGGTGAACGCGAGCGCGACGATCGGCGACACGATGGCGGAGGTCAGCAGAAAAGACCATGTCACCGTTGGCAGCAGGCCCGCTCGCATATCCGCCGGGAAGTACCGGCGCATCAGCGCGAACCCGGGAACGAGCGTGGTCAGCCAGAGCAAGTCAAACACACGGACCGTCCAGTCGCGTACTCATTGACGACTGCCTGTCAGGCTTGGCCGGCCCGCTTCTCAATCAAAATGTCGGCCATGCGCAGCAGAACCGCGGTGACGGTCAGATGAACCGCCGCGCTCAACAGAAACCCTCCGAACAGGACGCGCGACCAGTGCACGTTGATGTGCCCGGTAGAGATGTACTGTCGAGCGACTTCGAAGTTCATCGCCGCAGTGAAGACGACGAGGATGATCGCCACAACCGCCAAGGCCTTTGGCGTGACGAACCGGTGAGCCAGCCCGAACATGAAACCTGAGATTCGACGCGTGCCCCGGCTGGCCTCAACGAAGCGCTCCGACAGCACGCTCGCGCTCAGCAACATCGAGGCCGCGAGATAGCACATGAGGACGGTGATCAGGCGATAGATCATCCATTCCTCGAGCATCCGCTCCCTGAGGTAGAACTCGATCGGATAGAGAGAGAACAGGATGGCGACCGCGAGAAATGGAAACGCCAGCAGGCTGAAGAGCCGTCCCGGCCTGTAGATGAGGGCGCATTCGACAATCGAACGGAGGAAGCGAACACCATCCGACAGCACACGCAGCTTCGAGGCCCCGACCCGCTCATGATATGGCATCGGCGTCTCGACGATGGCGAGCTCATCGTCGAAGAGCGCCTTGGCGCTCATCGCCGGCGTAAAGTGCATGCCGTCGGGCAGCGGGAAGATCCGATCGAAGCTCGAGCGTCGAAGGATTCGCATGCCGCTCGCGGTATCGGTGACGGACCGGTTGCTCAGGGCCCCGAGCAGCAGCGCGTAGAGCACGTTCCCGACGAGACGGGTAAACGGCATGTGGCTCTGTGGATTCAGTCTCGAGCCGATGGAGATGTCGGCGCGGCCCCGCTCCAGCGCCAGCGCCAGGTCGCGGAAGAACCGCGGGTCGCAGGTTCCGTCCGCGTCGAGAAAGCTGACCAGGTCGCCCCTGGCCGCGGCGAATCCCGTCTTCAGCGCGGCGCCGTACCCCTTGTTCACCGGGTACGAGATCAGCGTGATGTCGGAGTACTGCCGCCCAACTTCCGCGGTCCGATCGGCCGAGCCGTCATCGACAACGATGATCTCGACATCACCGATTCCGGTCCCATCCTTGATGTGATCGCGGGCGGCCAGGCAGCGCTCGATGATCGCCCCGATCGCCTTCTCTTCGTTGTAGGCGGGGATCACGATGCTCAGTGTGTTCATCGAGCTGTCAGGCGGATGCGTCAATGGCTCAAGAGCTCCCGATCGATTACCGAGGCTGCCAGGGCGTGGCCTTCTTCGTTCCAGTGCGTGTCGTCATACCACCAAAGGAGCTTGCCTGATCGCTCGTATAGGGCCCTCGATTCGGCGATCAGCGTGGGCGTCAGGTCCAGAAGCTGGAGGCCGGCGTCGTCGGCAATTTCACGAAGCGCGAGGGCAAAGCCGGACTGCGCTGCGGGGGTGGACCAGGGCTCGCCCTTGTCCAGGACCCATCCGTAGACCTCCTCCTTCGGCGGAACGAGCACCAATTTCAACCTGACATCCATCTTGTCGGCAAGCAGCCGCCCGGCCGCTATCGTGCGCCGCAGGGCCTGGTAGTTGGGGTGGTGAGCGACGTCGTCGAACGTGCGGTTGCGCGCTTCGACATACGGTTTCACGAACCACAGCGTCCGGCCGTTGATGAAGGCCGAAGGCAAGGCTGCCGTCGGTACGGTGCCACTGAAGGCGTTGCGGACTCGCCGCAGGGTCTGATAGACGGGCGATCGATTCCTGATGAGCAGGAGTTGAAACCCCGCTCGCTGCAAGGGCCCGCTTCTCGGGATCCGATCGATGTCCAACGCACCGTAGTAATCGTCGAGATCGTTGCCGCTGAAGATGACCCAGATGACGGTCGCCCCGTTTCGCAGCTTCAGGTGTGGCGCCTCCAGCGTGAGGTTCGCAAACTCGGCCCAGGGCCCGGTAAACGGCAGCGACAGGTTGTAGACCGCCCTGCCATACCGCTCGCGCAGGAGACTCGCGAACGTCCTCTGCTGCGTCGTCCCCCCGCCGAACCCGAATGAATCGCCCAGGACGATCACGTCCACCGGCGCCTCGGCGGCGCCGGGGTCATTCCTGAAGCCGAATGCATCGATTCGCGTTTCGACCTCGCGGGGTTCGCTGCCAGTGTGATTCGCGGTCATCGCCGCGAGGTCCCCGATGACGACGGTGTTCTCGAAGGAGTCAGGAGCGAATCTCGACAGCCTCGGGATGTCGGGCAACGCCTTTTGATAGACCGGGCTGTTGATCCACGGGCGAGCCAGCACGTCGACTGACGCAACCGCGAGGCACGCGGCGAGCAGGCTGAGCAGAAGCCTACGGCGCATCTGTGCGGAGCAGGCGATGGAGTGGGCCGTGAACGGGGATCATGTCGCTTCAGCGGTCTTGACGTCTGCAGGCCGCGCAGCGGCGTGGACGCACTGTCCGGTCACCGCCCTGTCAGCTGAGGGATCGACGTCGACGCGATCGTCGTAGGCTGGACGCGGTCGGCGTGGCTCAATCTCGAGTCAACCCGACCTTTCGCATCACCTTTTCGACGAATTCGTCGTTGATTGGCGTGTATTTTCGCAGCGGAAAGTACACGCGCAGCGCCAGATTGTTGAGGGCAATCATGGCGCGCTTGCCAGCGCCGTCGTTCGCTTCGGCCTTGTAGAGCACGGGCTGGATCCCAATCTTCTTCTTCTCTTGAGTGAAGTAATACGCCGCCAGCGACTTGCGGACGATTCCCTCAGGCGATCGCAGGATCTTCGGATTGCCGTGAAAGGCGATCGGATTGGTGTGGAACAGCACGAGACGATTGAAGTACGGCGTCACTTCCTTCACGCACGCCATTGTCTTGTGGTCGATGAGCTGCAGCTCGCCGTCCCACTCCGCCTTCCAATCCTTGTTCAGGTACAGCAACAGGTTGACCTGCCGCTTCCAGTCGTCGTGGCCGTTGTGACCGACCGACTCGCGGTGAATCTTGAGGTAACAGCCCGGGAGACTCTTGTGCAGGCCAGAACTGCCATCGAGCGACTCGTCGGCGAGTAACCGCTTGATGCCGGTCATCTCCTCGAGGAACTTCAGCCACTGCGGCGATTCGAGGTCAGAGAAGAGCTCTAGAATCGCCGGGCTCATCAACTGCTTCTTGCTGTGGGCGTACTTCCGTTCGTTGTAGTGATTGTGGAAGATCCAGCCTTCGGACGTGGCATCGAACCCCTCGACAGCGCGCTCTGCTTCATCGGGGGGCAGAAAGTCATCGATCACGACGTGCGCGAATGGCGTTGCCTGCTCCCATTCGGAGCGCAGCTTGCGCGCAAGTGCTGGAAGTCGGTCGAACGCAATCACAGCCATCCTCCGAATCGTGACGCAGGAACCGGCGGGAAGTTCGGGGCCCGCTCAGCTACGGTCAGCCCGACGAGTTTCCCGGACCGCCCCAATACACGTTAGCAGTACCGATGCCAGCGCATCGATTGCCATCCCGAAGATCCTGCGCCTTCGAAACGGCCTGGGGCGACTGGCCAGGAATTGATTCTACATCTGGACCGACAAAGGTCTACCGTGACGAAGCAGGAGCGCTCTTGCGCTGCAACATCAGCCCGGCTGCCAAGAGCACGCTCGACAAAATGCTCAGTACGACACCGGTCGAAAATCCGGGCGTCCGGTAGCGCATCTCGATTCGGCTTTCGCCGGCGTCGACGAACACGCCTTGCAGGACCCAGTTCGTCCGCACAATCTCTTTGGCCACGCCGTTCACACTTGCGGTCCAGCCCGGGTAATAGCTGCTCGACACGACGACGAGGGCAGGCCGATCCGTCCGGACGACCAACGTCTTGTTGTCGCTCTCGTCGGGGGCGGTGAGATCTTCGATCCTGAAGCGCGGCTGCTCGCCCGACAAGGACGGCCATCCACCACCGTCTACCACGGCCGTTGTCCGAAAATCGATGCCGCGCTCCAGGATCTGATCGACGATCTGCGCATCGGCTCGACGGCTGTCCCAGTCCTGCACCGACTCGCGATGGTTCGACAGACGGCGCTCGGCGCGTGGCTCCCATTCGGGCCGGACCGCGGCGTCCTCCGCAATCACCTGGCCGACCAGAAATACGCGCGGCAAGACGGTCGGGTTGCGCCAGACCTTGACCCGGCCCGAACTGAAAGCCAGGTCCCAGTTCCGAAGCTCGATCGACGAATCGCTTGTCGCGTACTTCACGTTGAGCGCGGCCAGAATGCCGCCGAGCTTCACCGGTGCCTCGGGCGTGTGCATCAGCTCCCAAACCAGCCCTTCCCGCAGGAGGAAGTAACGAAGCGGCAGCAGCGACCCCCTTGTATCGGCAGAATCGATTCCCCAAACCGAGGAGAGGTTGGCCTGCAGCAGATCGCGCAACTCCTCGTTGCGGATGAAGCTGTTCTCGAGCGGTAAAAGGGTCATCGTACGGAACGTGTCCGGGTCGCGCTTGACGAAGCCCGCCGATTCGGGAACGGTCACGGCGTCGCCAATCGGAAAGGCGCGGGCGTAGCCCGACACTTCACGGAAGATCCAAAGGTCGGCCAGAGCGGCAGTCACGACGACCGCAATGGCGACCGTCCTCCACCGCCTGGCCTTCAAAAGCAGTAGGGCAAGAAGAGCCGCGCCTGCCCACAGGGCCGCCGAAAGCATGATCCCTGGATGCGATCCTGGCCGGCGGACCCAGAGGCCCGCGCCAAGCAGACCGACAACCACGACCCCGGCGACGATCGCGGGAAAGTACGCGCGGACGCCACGTCGCAGTCTCGAGAGAGCCACAAGGCGATGCAGCCCGACCGCACCAAGGCTCGTCAGAAAGACCGACGCGAGCAGCAGGAATCGGCTTGGATACCGCATCCCGTTCATTCCGGGAAGGCTCCACAGCGCGGGAAACAACGGTGTCTTCGCGCCAAGGGCCAGCGCGGTGAGAACGGCGAGTGCCGCCGCCAACGGAATGGCGGGGCCCGGCCAGCGCCGCGGCCGCCACAGAGCCACTCCCGCTAGCAGCAGCGGGAGGATGCCGATGTACATGTTCGAGAAGGGAACGAGATTCAACTCATCGGGGAAGGCCGGTCGACTCGGCCAATCGCCCTGTTCGTACGCATAAGGATAGGCCGCTTGCGGCAACTCGCCGGGAATCGCTGGAAGGCCTTCGGCCGCGTACTGCAGAGTGAGCCCGCCCTGACGGGTCGAATGCCTCGCGTGCGACAGCGTTGGAATCACTTGAATGGCGGCGAGCGTGAAGCCAAAGCCGATAATCAGCACCCAGAGAATCATGGCCTTGGCCAGATCCCGCACTGCGGTGGACAGCAATTCGCCGGTCTGCCAGGCGCGCTGCAGTTCCCTCGCGATGATGTACACCATCATTCCGACAACGGTGATCAGGGCGAGTGTGGGATGACCGGACAACAATTGGAGCGCGAGCACCACGCTGACGCCGGCGGCTGAAGTCACGGTTCGCTGGCGTACCCATCGCTCCGCAAAAAGCAGCGCCAGGGGCACCATGCACAGCGATCGGTGCAGCGCCACGTTGCGAACGAACAACATCGATGTGCCGCAGAACATTTGCGTCACGCCGCCGAGCAGGCATGCCCAGCGCGTCAACCGGAGCTCGCGCAGGAACCAATAGGTGGCAAGGCCCGAGATGGTGAGATAGGCCCCCACTTCCCACATGAAGGCGGTCGGCGGTGAGAACAGCCACGCCAACAGGAGCCGGAGTGGATGGTAGTGCGCCGCTTGTCCCTCGGCGACGGTTGGAAAGCCGAGACCGACCGCCGGGAACCAATGCGGGATGTGTCCAGCCCGCAGCGCATCGTGAAGGAAGACGGTCTGCGGATAGTGCTGCCTGGCGTTGTCCCAGTAGAAGAATATCTGCTGGCGCGCCAGCGGAACCAGCGCGAAGCCGAACCCCAGCACGCCGATCGCGACCGGAAAGATCACGGCACCGAAACGGGCGACGTAGGAGGCCGCTCGTGTCATTGCGCCGACCGCAAGTCAGGAGCCGACGGTGAATGGCCCCCTTCATCGGGAAGCGCAGCGCCACGAGACCGTGCCGGCGACACTCTGATTCGAACGATGGTCAGGACGCGGCGGAAGTTCACAACCTGCGCTCGGGATGCCGGGGCTCAGAGCCCGCGATGCTGAGTGACGGCTTGACGCTTCATGAGTCGATACTCGCGAACCAGCAGCTTCAAGATCTCCCAGCCAGTGGCGAACACCCGCATCTTCCGATGCCCGCCGATGCGATCGGGCTCGTCTCCCCCGATCTCGCCGATGCGAACGCCGGGAACCTGCGCGAACCGCACGGCGCTCTGCAGCGGCCAGCTGAGACCAGAGGCGTCCCAGCTGATGCGATCGAAGATCTCCTTGCGATATCCGCGATAGCCGACCAGCACGTCAGTGTAGGACGTGCTGAACAAGCGATTGGTCATGAACGTGAACAGCCAATTTCCGATGGCCGTCATGAAATCATCGTCATAGCTCTTCGCCCCGTCCTTGTAGCGCGACACGATCACGAAATCCTTGCCGCGCCGAATCTCGTCGAGCAGCGCCGGAATCCGATCCGCGAGCGAGTTTCCGTCTGGAGGAAACTCGATCACGATTTCGCCCGAAGCGGCTTTTGCTCCAGCCCTGATCGAGCTGCCGTAGCCGCCTTCGCGGTGATCGATCACGCGGAATCCGTTGGCGGTGCACCATTCGACCGTGCCATCGGTTGAGCCGCCATCGACGATGAGAATCTCGTCGATCGGCTGCTGCCGGAGCTGCGGGAGCACGACTTGAACGGCGTCGATCTCGTTCAGGGTGCAGCCAATGACGGTGCTCCTCATCGGTAGGCCGCTTGCCGGGCGTCCTTGTACCACGCGAGGGTCTGGGTGAGGCCGTGGCGCAGCGACGTGAGGGCGGTGAAGCCGAGCTGCTGGCGCGCCCGCGTGGTGTCACAGGCGCGCCGGGGCTGCCCATCGGGCTTGCTCGGGTCGAGCGCCACCTCGACGTCCAACCCGCTCACCTCGACAATCAGCCGCGCCAGATCGGCAATCGTGATCTCTTCGTCGCTGCCCAGGTTGAGCGGCCCGCGCATCTCCGCCCGCGCCCCGGCCAGCAGCACCCCGCGCACCAGGTCCTCGACAAACAGAAACGACCGCGTCTGCCGCCCCGACCCCCACACCGTCAGCGGCCGCTCGCCCTCGAACAGCCGCGTCACAATCCCCGGAATCACATGATTCGACGGCCGGAAGAAATCATCCCGCGGGCCATACAGATTGAACGGCCGCACAATCCCGACATTCAGCCCGTACCTCCTCCCGATACGCCGCGCTCAAAAACTCCACCATCCGCTTCGACCAGCCGTAGCCGGCATTGGTCGGTTCCGGCGCGTCGCGCTCACCGTCCTCTTCCGGCGTCGGCGCCTGACTGTCCCGCGGATACACACAGGCCGAACTCACCGTGACAAACCGCGCCACGCGCGCGTCCTTGGCCGCGTCGAGCATCTGAATCGCCGCCAGCATGTTGCCGCGAAACAGGCTGCCGTGATGCCGCATGCTGTGGGTGATGCCGCCGCCCTTGGCCGCCGCCAGGTGCAGCACGACCTCCTGGTCCTGGACCACCGCCCGTGCCTCGGCCGCCTCGAACAAATCGGCATCGACGACCTCGATCTCGCCAATCACCTCCTTGAGAAAGTCCAGCCGCGTGGCCTCGCGCACCGGCACCCGGACCCGCGCCCCCACCGCCACCAATGCCTCCACCAGATGGCTGCCGGCAAACCCCGCCCCGCCGGTGACCAGCACCGCCCGCCCCCGGTAGTAGTCCCGGACTTCCGCTCCCAAAGTGGCTACGTCGATTGCCATGCTCCCTTCCTCTGAAATATCGGCTGGAGGCGAGTTTCGCCTAAGCTTTCCGCTTCCACCATATGACAGAGCCCGTCAGCCCCTGGACGACAAAACCCAGGGTCGCCAGTAGATAGAGGATCCGGAGCGGCAAGGGAAAACGCCCGACATGGAGCTGTCGAAGGGTCCGATAGAGCTCGTTGTTCTCGGGCGGTGGATACATGAACATCAGCAAGCCCGTCGCCGCCCCAAGCAGCATGAGCGGCAGGCAAACGATGCCGGCGAGATGGTGAAGATCGAAACACGCGCGCCACCATCCGCTCCTCATCGCTACGATCAGCGTCTTCCTCTTCCACCACAACGCCAGCCCGCCCAGCTCCAACAGGATTCCGGCGAACGTCGCGAGCAGCACAATCCGGTGACCCACCATGCCGAAGGCCAACCGTTCGTGCAATGCCGACGCATACCGCTCAATCGCCAGGCCTTCGAGATTGAACATCAAGAGAACGCCGGTCGCGCCGACGATCGCGAGAATCGGGCTGCTGACCAGCCCGATCCACCGGTGCGTCACGAGCACAAACTGCCGGACGCTCATCGAGGCGCTCGATCCGCGCCGACCGAGGCGTGCAAGGCCTTCCGGTACTGCTCGAGCAGCTGCCGGCTGTCTTCATGCTTGCCGAGATCGCGGAGCTCGTCCGGATCGTTGGCGATGTCGTAGAGCTCTTCGCTGCCGTCGCCGTTCCTGATGTAGTGATACCGGCTGTCGGTGAGCGACGTCATATCGCCCTTCGCGGCCGGGTACCAGGGATTCGAATCGATCGCCCAACCCGCCTGCCGGACTTCAGCAATCGCGGCGTCCGCGACGGCATCATTCGATCGCGACGTGTCGGCCCAGTGACGCGCCAGCGAGAGGCCGGGCAGGCCCGCGTTCGCCGGTGACGGCAACATGTCGATCACCGTCGCTGGAAGATCCCGCAGCGTGACTCGCTCCGCGACCCTGCGTCCCATCGGCGCGCGAAGTGGAAATCGGATGATCAACGGGACATGCAGCAACGGCTGATAGAGGCTGTTGCCATGGACGAAGAGTCCATGCTCACCAAACTGCTCGCCGTGGTCGGCCGTGACGATCACGATGGTGTTGTCCAGCTTGCCTTGCGCCTCGAGCGCGAGCAGCAGCCGATCCAACTCCGCATCCAGGTAGGCAATGGCGCCGTCGTACATGTTGATCTCGCCCTGGATCTCGGCCGACGGCCGCTTGAACCAGTCGCGGCGGAAGCTGCGCCGCACGTCTTGAATCACCTCCGGGCTGTCGAGCGGCGCGCCAGGGCCGAAGGCTCCGGCAAAAGGCGGTGGCGGGAGGTACGTTTCATGCGCATCGAAGAAGTTCAGGAACGCGAAGAACGGCCGCGTGCCGACAGCTGATTGCCATGCCAGGAACCGATCGGTAATGTTCGCGGCGCTTTGCCGCGGGATGTTGTCGTAGTAGCCGATCAGGCGCCGCACATCGTTGCGGTTCGCGAGCGCACGGAGCAACGACGAGCTGATGAGCACCTCCTGCGGCGTCACCACGTAGTCGTCGAAGCGCGCAAAGCCGCGGGCCAGACCCAGCTCGTGGCTGCAGTAGTACGTGTTGGCGACGAACCCGCCTGTCATATACCCGCGTTCGGTCAGCGCTTCGGCCAGCGTCCGGTGTTGACCATCCAAGGCCTGCTCCCAGTCGGCCGACAACTCGTGCGGCCACCGCCCGGTGAGCATGCTGGCGTGCGAGGGAAGCGTCCACGGAGACGTCGAGCTCGCGCGGTCGAACACCACTGACGACTGAGCCCACTTCTCGAGGCTCGGAGTGGTCCGGCGATCGTAGCCATAGAGGCTGAGGTTCTTGGCGCGGACCGTGTCCCACACGATCAGGAGGACATTGGGCGATGCCGCAGCCGCCGCTGGCAGAGCGGCCATCTGCCGTCGATAGCCGATCGCGGGCCCCGTGCGGGTGACGACCGCGAACAGCACCACGAGACCGGCGAACCCGATCGCAGCGGGACCAATTAGTCGATCGAACCGATCTCGCCGCCGGTGAATGAGCCGGACCGTTTGCACGCCCAGACCGATCGCAAGCAGGACCTTGGCGTACGGCTGAAGCGGGTAATACATCAACAGCACGCTGAGGAAAGCCAGAAAGGCCAGGACGAAGGGCGCGACCGCCGGCCGGCCGAGTGGCCTCCAGAAGAACGACGCGCCAATCAGCACCAGCGCGAGCGCAACAAACATGAATGCGTCGGCGACCGGCGCCATCCAGGCGATGTCTGGACCAACTCGGACGAACCGACCCAGCACCTGGGACTTGACGCCGGTCAGCCCGGCTTCGAGCAGACCGGTTACCAATCCGAAACCCAGCGCGATCGCGACGACGGTACGGGGCTTCGACCAGGCCGTCACGCCGCCACGCTCCCCGTCGACTCCCCCATCGACTCGAACACCAGTCCGGCCGTCAGCGCGGCGACCGCATACGAGAACGTGTGTTCGAAGAAATGGGGGAACAAGAGGATGACCAGGCTCTGCGATTGTCCTTGTGAAGCGGCCGACGTGGCCAACCCGCTGACCAGCAAGAAGAGTCCGACGAGCACCCCAACCGCGCCCGCGACGAGCGGTCCACGCAAAGGAACCGTGCCGTCATCGTCGGTGGACCAGCGCGGCTTCGCGAGCAGCAGGCAGGTTCCCCACGCGACCGGCAGGGTGACGAGCAAATGCGTGAACGATTCCCGGATTTGATGTCCGATAAAGACCGGGTCGAGGACGGGATCGAGGTTGGGCGCAAAGATCACGGTGAGCCCGGCAAACCACGCCGCCGCGATCTTGAACGTTCGGACGCCAATCCGGTGTCCCTTACCGCCGGGTCCTCTGGCCAGCCACACGAGCACGCCGGCCAAGCCCAAGGAGATCGTCATCAGCATCACGTGAGACAAGAGGTGATACCGCCAATGCCCTCCCCACTCAGGCGGCGCGCCGGGTCGCGTCGGATACTGGAGCAGGTTCTCTTCGAGCATCGGCCATCCCCCCACCCAGAGCGTTCCGCCGACGATCATCGCCACCACGACCAGCAGAGCGATCGCGAACATCCGCCGGCGAGGCCCACTGCCGTTCGCTGGAAGCGCAACGAGCGCGCTGCCGCCGACGGCCGCGCCCAGGACGAGATCCAACGGCAACTCCCGCGCCGTGTGCTCGAAGAAGAACACGGTGCCCAAGAGCGTCCGATCGCCGCTCTCATGAACAAGTTCGAACCATGGCCACGGGTTGCCGGTGTAACCGGCGATCGCGAGGTACGCGGCCGCCAGCACGCCACACGAGAGAGCCCAGGCTGCGATTGCCGCAGCCCGATAGGTCGTGAATGAACGCGTCACCAGTGGATGACCGCTCTGTGAGTCCTCACGCCCATCTAGCGGAGCGTATCAACGAGTTCGAAAGCATCGACCATGATTGCTCAACGAAGCTTTGGGGCCATTCCGGGAACCCCGCTTCACATGCCGAACCTACACACCGCTACAGCCCCGTCGGCCGGCAGCGAGCGACGTTGACGGCCCCACCCGCAACCGTGCCGTCGAAGGTCGCGACGTTTTCGCAGCCCTGCCGCAGTATTGCCCAGACTTCCGGTTGCCCCGCCGCGACGTACGCCGGGAACGTGAAGACCACCCAAACGTCCTTGCCCTTGACGAGCAGCTGCCGTAGTTCAGCCTCGCGATCCACGCGGGGCCACGCCTTGCCGAGGTAGTCCCGCATCGGGATGGCGCTGGTATCGCCGACGACCGCGACAGGATCGTCCTGCTGCCGGGTCTGCTCGACGAAGGCGGCCGCGCCGGCAAAGTCCTGCTTGGGATAGCGATAGCCGTACGGCAGCGATCGTACCGAGACGAGGATAGCGCCCGCCGTCACCAGCGCGGCACCCATCATCGCCGCGGCTTGCGGATTGCGCGCCCGTGAAGCCTCACCGATCCAGCGGCCAACCGTCGACGCGCCGCGCACGGTAATCAGCAGCACAAACCCGAGAGCGAAGAACACGAACCGCGGAAACACGGGCCTCCCAATGGCGATCGCCAGCCCGAGCGTGAGCGGAATCGGCAGCAGGAAAAGTACGAGCGCGGGCGCGTTCTGTTTGAAGTAACTCCACGTACCGGCGCCGAAGATCACGCCGCCGACCGCGATGGCCCAGAGCGCACCGAAGCCGAGCTGCAGGCCGCTCACCGCCTCCCACAGCGCCCACATCGGCGTCGCCACCTCGGCGCCAAAGTCCACCTCACTCGTGAAGAAGCTCTGGACGTCGCCGAGCTTTGGCGCGTACATCAACAGCGTGAGCAGACCGGCGCCGCCGAACGCGATGGCGCCTTGCCGCCAGGCGGCCCACGTCTCCGCGGACGGCTCTCGCCGGACGAGCACGACCGCCCACACCAGGAAATGGCTGACGCAGACAACGACCATCGTCAAATGCGTGTACGCGCCAAGGGCGCCTGCGATGGCATAGGCCACTGCCAGCGAAATGCGGCCTTCGGCCAGCGATCGCAGCAGCAGGTGCGTCGAGATCACGACCCAGAACAGCAATAGGGTGTAGCCGCGCGCGTTCTGCGAAAACCAGATGTGGTGATACGAGACCGTCAGGATCGATGCCGCCAGGAGTGCTTCGAGCACCGACGTCATGGCCGTGCCGAGAAGGTAAAGGGCCGGAATGGCCGCGACGCCGAACAGCACGGCGGGCAGCCGGACGCTCCAAGGCGACTCGCCGAACATGCTCACTGACAGGTGCGCGAGGAGCGAATAGAGCGGATGGTCGTTGTTCCCGGGAAACTGCGTCAGGATCTCGAGGAACGGCGGACGCACCGACACGATTACACTGACGATCTCATCGAACCACAAGCCGGTGTTGAGTCGATAGAGTCGAAGCGCGGCTCCCAGCACGACCAGCGCGCCCACAACTGCCAACGGCACGAACCCGTAGCCCTCTTCGCGGTTACGACTCGACATTGCACTCAGGCGATCGAGACCAGAGCGCACAATCTGACCTCGGTCGCAGACAATACCCACCCTTCAACAACCAGGGTGTGACCAGTTGCGAAGTCGTCACGGATCTGTTGCGCCATGGACTGTGCCCGACGTTCACCCGAGGCTCGTGTGGGTCCGACCGAGTCCTCTGAACGGCCGCGATCGATCGCAGCCACCAACGACTCTACGGACGATTCCTCGGGAAAACGGCGGAGAAACGCGCGGCCGACGACACGGGCGCTGTCTCGCGGAATGAGAAGGTCCGCAATGGCCACGAACTCGTCGGCGCGATCGCGCGACCTCGCCCGCGCCGGCCAGCCGGCGGCGTAGTACAGTGCTGGGCCCGCGAGCAGCCGCAGGAAGAAACGCCTGGAGAAAATCGACGTTCGCATCAACGCAGTCTCTGTTTGAGGTGGTCGGCGAGCCGAAGGGTTAGAGCCACGATGGTCAGTGTTGGATTCGAGCATCCGCAGGTCGTAAACACAGAACTTCCGGCGACGAACACATTCGAAGTGCTGTGCAGCCGGCAGTCGCGATCGACGACGCCCTTCCGCGGATCGTCGTGCATGCGGGTGGTTCCCATCTGATGCCAGGTGCCCTGCAAAGGCCGTTCGACGGACGGCCAACCCGTCCTCGGATCGTCGGGCATCATCCTGATCCGGCCGATGCCGGCTTTGCCGACCTCCTGAGCCAGAATCTGGCTGAAGCGGCGGAGCGTCTGCCTTTCGAGATCGGTAAACCTCCAGTCGAGCTGAATCCGCGGCATCCCCAGAGGGTCGCGTTCTGGAGCCAGCGTGACCCGGCTGTCACGATTGGGGACTTGTTCAATCTGATAGTTCACGTTGAACAACCTGGGGTAGCGGAACAGTCTCAAATAGCTGGCGACCGCGACGTTGTCGATGTCCACCACGACATCGTGAAGATGTTTCATGAAACGCTCGGCGGCGCTGAGGTTGGCCCGTCTCTGGTTAGTTGTGAGACCGCGCAGTCCCTCGGACGTCGCCAGTACACCCGGCCAAGGCCTGCCAGGCCGGAAGAGCGCCCGTGCGTTCAGCAGCCGTTCCTTTCGTTGCGTCGCTGGTGACAGGTGCAGGAAAGCGACGACTTGCCCGTTCGACGCCGGCGCAGCTGGCGTCGCGGTCGGCCAGTAGAACTCCATGGGCACGTTCTGGTTGGACAGGAGAAACAGCGATGCCTCGGCATTGAGGTGCTCCATGAAGAACCGTCCGACGAGGTCGTCCTGATTCCCCAATCCAGTGTTCTGAACCTGGTTGGAGGCTAGCAGCAAACGGGCATTCTCAAGGGCACCGGTTGCGATCACAAACACTCGGCTGACCACCCGGAACGAGTTGCGTGCCAGTGTCGCGACAGTGACATGGGTCGCGGTTTTGGCGTTCTCGGTGGTCCCGATGTCAATCACGTTGGCGAACAAGAAGGTTTGGATGTTGACTGCACCTTCGATGTCCTGGCGATAGACTCGACCGAATCGCGTGGGAGGGCTCCGCTGATGAATCGCGGTGACCACATCGTCACCAGTCAACGGCAAGCGAGGGCTGTCCTTGGTCTCCCTGCTCTCGGGGGCGTAGTCGTACGGACCAAGCTGACAGATGGTGTGAGCTCGAGCGTAGAACGAATCGAGTTCGGTCTTGCCAATCGGCCAGCCACTGCCAGGAATCCAAGGTCGTGCGTCGAAGTCGAGCGGGTCCAGGGGCCGGCAGGATCCGGTCCAATGGTTCGTGGTGCCGCCAAAGTAGCGCAGACGCAGCCGATCCAGATCGAAATAGGGGAATCCGACGTTGGCGCCCTCGTAAAGGGATTGTGTCTCCGCGTCGGGTTCCAGGCCGCCGCTCTCGAGCAGCACGACTCGAAGCGTGGTGCCAGCGAGCTCTCGAGCCAAGCTGATGCCTGCTGCCCCAGCACCAATGATGCAGACATCAGCCTCGATGCGAGCGTCGTTCGGTACCTGCCGGGCGTCAGCGAACATGTGCTGGCTGCGTCACGGTATTGAACGATCGGTGCCCGCGAGCCGCGCCCCAAGCGCCGCCGCCAGACACGATGACGCGGCGACGCTGACCGCCTCCGCTGCCGGCATCCATTCCAGTTGCGACTGAACCAGAAACGCAGCGAACACGGTCCCCAGGAACAACCAGAAGCCACTGCTCACCCAAAGACCCCATCGCCATGAGCCAGCTGGCCATTTCAGCGCGACCACCGCCGCGGCCGGCGCACAGAACGCGACCGCAAAGAAAAGCGGGTACGAATTTACCAGAGCCAAACGCAAAGAGCTCAGACAGAACACAACGAAACACATCCATCCGGACGCGAGGGCAATCACGTAGGCCAGTCTCGGTACCGGTTTCATGAACGCTCCGTGTCCTCGCCTATCGACGCCAGCAAGAGCGATGAAAGTCCGCCGCCTTATTCGCCGTCACATGTACCCGTCGCGCCGCAGCGTCTCCAGCCCGCCGCCATCCTCGCTGTCCTGGGCACGGCCGGACCGCTCGGCGACGTTGGCGAACTTCCCGGTGCGCAACTCTTCGATGATCTCCTTGGGCGTGCGCGCCTCCGACTCCACCGGGTTGGTGCACGGATAGCAGCCGAGCGATCGATAGCGCTTGCCGTCCCCTGGTTGTAGTACAGCGACACGGTGGGAATGCTCCTCACGATCGATGTATTCCCAGATGTTCAGCTCGGTCCAGTCCAGCAGCGGATGGATCCGCACGTGGGTGCCAGGCGCGAACTCGGTCTTGTACTGATTCCAGAACTCTGGCGGCTGATCCGCCACGTCCCAGGTGTT
The DNA here is from genome assembly GCA_963773045.1 of uncultured Acidobacteriota bacterium. GTDB lineage: Bacteria > Acidobacteriota > Vicinamibacteria > Vicinamibacterales > UBA2999 > 12-FULL-67-14b. Next base: position 453,058 of record CAVYZT010000010.1, read on the forward strand.
CTCGACGTTGCGCGGCGAGAAATACCGCTCCTTCGACCGGCTGCCCTCCTCGTCGGCACGCACGCCGGCGATGATGCCGGTGAACGGCTCGGTGTTCGGGTCGACGTCGTAGCCGCGCTTGGCGGCGTTGAACCGGTAGCGCGGCCACTCGCCGGACAACGTCTTCTTGAGCGCCTCGGTCTTGAGCAGGCCGCAGCAGGTCAGGCGATCGACCGCGCCTGCCGGAAACGTCCGCTTCTCGTCGAGCGCCGCTCGATTCTCGCCGTAGATCAGATTGAGATGCCACTCGGCGGCCAGGCGATCGCGATAGGCAATCATCTCGGGAATCTTGAACGACGTGTCGATGTGGATCAGCGGAAACGGCACGTGGCCGAAGAACGCCTTGCGCGCCAGCCACAGCAGCACCGTGCTGTCCTTGCCGATCGACCACAGCATGCCGAGGTTCTTGAAGTTGGCATAGGCCTCGCGAAACAGGAACACGCTCTTGGCCTCGAGTGCGTCGAGATGATCCATGTGCATTAGATCGCTCTTTGCAGTCTGCGTCATCGGGAATCTGCGGCTAGACTTTTTGATTCGGCTGCGCAGGAGATTCATCACACGAGCGCCCGCTTCCTCGACGGTCATCGTGGCTCGTGTCGAGCACGAGTTCCGGCCGCGTCGGCGGCTCGTACGGATCGTCGATGCCGGTGAAATTGCGCAATCTCGCCTCGGCGGGCCTTCGCGTACAGTCCTTTGACGTCCCGCCTCTCGCATTCCTCGAGCGGCGTCGCCACGTGGACCTCGATGAAGTCTTCGCACAGGCCGCGCACGAAGTCTCGTGACTCGCGGTACGGCGAGACGAACGACGCGACGACGAAGACCCCGTTCTGCTCGAGTTTGCTCGCCAGATAGCCGACGCGTTTGATGTGCGCGTCGCGTTCCGCCTTGCTGAAGCCGGTGTTCGGGAAGATGTCGCGGATCGAATCGCCGTCGAGCTCCTCGACCCGAAGACCGTGGCGGCGCAGCTCGCGCGCGACCCAGGTCGAGATCGTGCTCTTGCCCGACCCGGACAGTCCCGTGAACCAGACGACGACCGGTTGAATCTCTTCCTTGCCGATAGCGCAAGCGATCCCAGACCCGCTCGTGGACCCAGTAGATCGCGATCTTCGAAACGAATTCGAGACTCCCGACCCACAGCGCCAGCGAGAACTGCCGGGTGAAGATCCAGACCAGCACCGTGGTCGACAACGTGCCCATGACGCGCCACGAGATCGCCTTCATCACCGATCGCGCGTGCGTCTCTCGAAACATGCTCATGCTCGTGTTACCTCGCGCGCTCCGCCGGTTTCGGCGCCGCTGCCATCCGCCTGTGTCACCACGGCTGGAAAATCACGCCCTTGTCGCGCAGCATCGACCAGACACGCTCGACCGCTTCATCGTCGCCCTCGTGAGCGAATAGCACCAAATCGCGGGAGACGTCGACCGCCCCCGGATCGCCGACCCACACCGTCTCGATTCGGCCGGGATCGACCGTCGTCTTGATCAGATCCAGCTCTTCCTGCGTCAGTTCCTGCGCGGAGACGATCAGGATCATTCCGGCGTCGAGCATCAGGTTGGCGACCTCCGCGAGCCGGCGAATGTGCTCGCGACGATCGTCCCGATCGCGGCCGATGTCGGCGTCAACGCCGTAGAGCACGTTGCCGATGCCCAGGAAGTAGACGATCCGGCCTTCGTGGAACAGGCGCGACTCGAGGCGCTTGGCAAGCCGCTTGCGGTCACCGTCCTTCGGCCCGGTGATGATGAGCAGCGTCGGGCGTTGCGCGAAGCGCGACGGCGCGCCGCTCGGGCGGGATGAAGCTCGGCTCCCACTTGTATTCTCGGAGCAGCACCTTCTCGCGAACCGATCCTGGCGGTCGGGCAGCGACTCGCGCACGATGCCGCCACCGCTGATCTCGAAGGCGTCGACCATGACGAACCGGCTCGTTGCCGGCGATGGTGTCGACAGGTCGAAGGCGATGGCTCGCTGGCACGCCAGCGTGCATTCAGCCACTTCGTTGCGCTCGACCATCGGCTGGTCGTCGGCGACGCCCAGGCTCGACGCGTCGATCACGCGGTGGACCTCCTCGACGCGCACCGACACTCGCGTGGCTCCCATCTTGAGCAGATAGTCGCGCTTCTTGACCAGAGGGGATTTCGCCCAGCCAGAACAGGCTGACCCGGAGCCGCGAGCTGACCTGAGGCCGAAGCTGGGAAGACACTGCCGCGAGCTCGCCTCGGGCCACGTAGATCTGCTCGCGCAGCGTGAACCCCACGGCCTGCCGGGCGCTCATCGCTTGTTGTGGCGGCCGGTTGAAGGCCTCGACGGTCTTGATGAGCGATCGCTTGCCCGACGGGTAGAAGACCACCTCGTCGCCGACGTTGGCCGTGCCCGACACGACGGTGCCGGCGATGATGCGCCGATCGTCGCTGCGGTTCGTGAACTTGTAGACGTCCTGCACCGGCATGCGAAACGGCGCTTCGGTGTCCGGAGCCGCGGCGCGGAACTGGTCCAGCATCTCGAGGACGGTCGGCCCTGGTACCACGACAGCTCCGGCGATCGTCGGGCGATGTTTTCGCCTTCACGTCCGACGACTGGAATGACCGCCGCCGGCTGAACGCCGATCTGCGCCAGGAAGGCCCGGTACTCCGCCTCGAGGCTGCGCGAAGAGCGTCGCGGTCGTAGCCGACCAGGTCCATCTTGTTGACCAGCACGGCGAGCTGTCGCACGCCGAGCATCGACATCATGTAGCCGTGGCGCCGCGAGTTCTCCTGGACGCCTTCCTTGGCGTCGATGACCAGCAGCGCGGCCTCGGCGCGCGCCGCGCCGGTGATCATGTTGCGCAGAAACTCGATGTGTCCGGGCGCGTCGATGATGATGTAGTCGCGGAGCGCGGTCTTGAAGAACACCCGCGCCGAGTCGATGGTGATCCCCTGCGCCCGCTCGTCCTTCAGCGCGTCGAGCAGGAAGGCGTACTCGAACGGCTTGGCCGTGCGCGCACAGAGCGCCCGCACCTGCTCGAGCTTTCCCTGCGGCAGCGAGTGCGTATCGGCAAGCAGCCGGCCGATGATCGTGCTCTTGCCGTGATCGACGTGGCCGCCGATCACGATGTTCATCTGCTCGCGGCGACCCACTGCTTGACTCATTCCTCGACTCCGCCCTGGCGACGATATGCGCGCCCACCATCGTACGTTGTTGGCGCCAAACCGCCCGATCCTCGACCTACCGTCCCTGCACAACGTGACGCAGAAACTGCGGAACCCTTCAAGGCTCGTCTTCTCATGACCTCGAAGAATCGGTCGCCGCCAGATCCGGATAGAACCGCTGCACGGGGTAGGTTCCATCAGCCATCACGTGCCGGCAATAGTCCGTGATCTGCTGGCGAATGCTTGGCGAGACGTCCTTGTGCCGCATGGCCTCTCCGCTGGCCATGTACTGTCCGCCGGCAACAGAGAACATCGTCGGCGGCGCCATTTCGAAGTACTCCTCGTTGCGCTTCATGTAGTCGAAGGTGCAATGCTCCGCGACCCGACGCTGCTCCTCGGCGGTCAGCTCGTATCCCAGAAACGCCGATACCCGGGCGCAGACGGCGCCGAAGTTTTCCTTCATCTCTTCGAAGTGCACGAACAGGACGTTGTCGCGTTGCTGCGCCCAGCGCCACCAACCCTCCACGTGCTGCGGCCACGGCCGCCAGTACATCCGATCGCTGCAAAACCAATCCGCCATGGTCGCGACCGGCGGCAGCAGCGGGCCGAGCATCGAACGATTGAAGTCGACGATGCTCGCGAAACAACTGACGGGATGACGGGCCACGTAGATGTACTTCGCGCGTTCGCTGTACGGGCAGAGGTCCGTGGGCAGGTGACACTTGATGACGCGCGCGCGTCGCGCGCCGACCAGCGGCGCATCTTCGAGCGACACACTGTTGGCGGCATCGATCCACGGACTGGTGGCGTAGAGGTGCCCGTCTGGGCCCCAGCTACCCTGACCGCGGGTGACGATCTCATGCACCATCTGCTGCATCCACGTCGTTCCGCAACGCATCTGAGTGACGACGAAGATGTCCTCCGGGCGCGGCGCATACGCCTTGGCGCGGCCAAACACTTCTGGGCTGCTGACCCGCGGCGGGCCGCTCACGCCTTCAAACTGAAACGTCGGCATCGTCGCGCGCTTCCGGCCGAGGGCCGCGAAGAGGTGCACGAGAGGCAAGACGGGAAATGAGTACCAGCGCATGCGCCGTTTCAACGCTCGTCGTGCCCTCAGCGGGCGACCGTAGTAGGCGTTCCCGCCAGTCTCGCGCGCCTCCCACCGCAAGTAGACCGTGAGATACACAACGCCGGCGAGGCACACCAGGAACACTGTGCCCACGGCCACGCCGATCGAGGTGATCACGCGGATCGCGTTCTACTTAGGAGGGGAAGGCTTTTTCACCCGCCGAAAGACACCGACCACACGGTTCCAGAACATCAGGACGACGCCGATCGCTGCACCGACAAACGAGGTCAAGGGCAGGACTTGATCGGGTCCGATGTAAAGCACGGGTATCCCAACGAGGCTGATGGCGCGCCGTGAGGGAGCAGCAGCGTCAAGGCGAGGGCGGCTAATGGGAGTTGGATGATCAAAGTGACGGTCTCCTTCGCTATCGGACCCTGTATCGTACCATTAGAGAACGGTCTGACTCAACGCGCTGACACCAGCACGCGTGCGCACGATCGCTCAAGGCTGCGCGTGACACTCGTGTGACACACGGCGATTCCCGTTGTTGCCACGGATTGTTCGCGCCCAGAACACGCCCTGTGTTATCGGCGCCATGTGTGGCCTAGACTAATCCGCGTGTCCGCCGTGAGCGCTCCACGCGCCCTGCTTCTGGCCGCGCTCGCCTTCTGCGGACTCTGGGCGATGGCATCCCTGTGGTTCCCGTTCGGCTGGGACCACGGAATCATGGCCACCGCCGGCGACGTCATCCTGGCCGGCGGGATGCCCTATCGCGACGCGTGGGACATCAAGGGGCCGCTCGCACATCTTTGGTTTGCTGCCGCACAGTGGCTGTTTGGGAGAGGACAAGCCGGCATCCGCGTACTTGACCTGGTGCTGGTCGTTTGGGCGTCTATCGTTCTGGCCCGGACCGCGGCCAAACTGATTCGCCCTGCCGTGGGTCCATGGATTGCCGTGGCCGTGATCCTGTCTCACGCCTCGCTTACGTTCTTCCATACCGCACAGCCCGATCAGGCCGTCTCGCTCTCGCTGGCGATTTCCTTCGCGCCGCTGTTGATTCGGCCCCATCGAGGCCACGCGATCGTCGCCGGTCTCGCGATTGGCGTTTGTGCGCTGGTCAAGCCGCTCTATCTCGCCTTCCTCTGGCTGCCGCTCCTGGTCGCGATGGAGATTCCGGGGCTACGGACGCGGGAGCGCGCCGGCCTCGTCTCGGCCATCCTTGCCGCCGTGGCGGTGCCCATCGTCCTGGCTTTTGCCTGGTTCGCCTGGCGCGGCGCTCTTGCTGATCTCTACGAGGTCCTCTTTCGCTACAACGCATTGGAATACTCCGGGGCAACGCAGCTGGCCGTTCGCACTCGAATTCGAGGCTACGCCGAATACTTCTGGTCGGGCGCGCGCGCACCGGCGCTGGCCTTTGCCGTGTTCGGCGCGATCGTGGTCTGGCAGCACAGCCGGCGGCTTGGCATCCTGATCATCGGCTGGCTGGCGACGAGCCTGGTGATCGTCGGGCTGCAGGGAAAGTTCTATGTCTATCAGTGGACCGTGATCTTTCCGCCGACGATCCTGCTCGTCGCGATCGCGTTCGACGCACTGACCCATGCGCCAGCGGTGCTCGACAACAAGGACCGCCGCGCGTTGGGGTGGTTGGGCATCGCTGGCGCCGTCGCGATTGTTGGCCCGCTCACGGTCCAGCCGAGCATCGATATCACCAACTGGGCTCGATACATGGCCGGCGTGGATGGGGCGCCGCAGTACTATGCCGGGTTCAGGCGGGGTCAGTACTCAGCGGCCGATCAGATGGCCGCGGTGAACTACATCCGCAGTCACACGACGGAGACCGATCGGGTCGCCATCTTCGGATACGAATCGCCCATCGTGTACCTGTCCGGACGCAGGAACGCGACGCGCTTCAACTACGCTCTGCCCTTCGTCGGACTCCAGTCGTCGCAGGCGGCGAGGACTCGCTACCGGCGCGAGTTCATGACGGCCATTGCCGCCGAGCCCGAACCAGAGTTCATCATCGTCGGCAGCTTGCTCTTGGGTGAGAACCAATCGATTGAAGTGTTTCCCGAGTTTGCCGAGTTTCTCGGTCACGGCTATCACCTAGAGCAGTCGTTTGGTGTCGTCGACCTTTACCGTCGGAATCGCTAGCGAAGCTCCGCCTCAAACCGCCCAGAAAAACACGTCGGCTCCACTTCGCTAGGCGCAGTGTTATTTTGCCCCGCTCCGCGGGCCGACATCTTCTGCGGCCGCGGAAAACTTGCCTCGAGTGTCACGATTGCGGCCGCTTAGAAGATGTCTAGGGCAACGAGGGTAACGCCGGTCTGGCCTGAAGCCTCTTCGAACAGACGAAGGTTGCGATCCACCCTGCCAGGCGGGACCTCCGTGGGCCTATGTCAAAGAGCGGGCTCAGGATCAACCCCGAATCGACCTATTTCTGTGATGCCAACTGCGCGCGGAGCCGCTCGAGCTCCCGCTGTCCATGGGGAGTCTGGGCGAGGTCTTGCGCTTCGGCCGGATCCGTTCTGTAGGCAAACAGCTCCTCTTGACCGTCGCCTCGCAGGATGTAGTGAAACTGGCGGTCCAAAATGGAACGCATGGGGCCGTAGAAGACTGGCCAATCCGGCGAGGGCCTGATCGAACCTTCAACCTCCGCCAGAACGGGACTTCCCTCGTCATCGCCATCGAGGCCGGCAAGGGATGTCCCTGGCACGTTCACCTCGCTTGAAAGACCGGCAAGATCGACCACTGTCGCGGCCAGATCCCGCAGGCTCACCGGCGCGTCCACTCGCGACCCTTGTGCGAGGCGAGCGGGATAACGCATCAACAACGGGACATGGAGCAACGGGAGATACAGGCTGTTGGCATGCAATCGCAGCCCGTGCTCGCCAAATTGCTCACCGTGATCGGACGTCACAATCACGATGGTGTTGTCGAGCACACCTCGGCGGCGCAGCTCCTCCAGCATCCGCCCGATCTCGTAATCGATCGAGGCAATCGCTGCGTCGTACAGGCCGAGGTTCGGCCGCTTCTGCAAGGCGAACTTCGCCGCGAACGCCGGTGATGGACGATAGGGGATGTGGGCGTCAAAGAAGTTCAGGAACGCAAAGAACGGCCGATCGCTGTGAGCCGCCTGCCAGTCGAGAAACGCCGTGCCGATCTCGGTCGCCAATCGTCGAGCGTAGGTATGGTCGTTGAACTCGTCCGGCTCGAAGTCCAAGCTTGGATGCCTGAACGTCGTGACGAGATCGCTCACGCTTCTGCTGCCGACAATGCCGCGAAACAACGGGGCGTGGGCAATCCACGAGTGAAGCACTGCCTGGCGAGGCGTGACTCGATAGTCGTCGTACTGAACGAAACCGCGCGTCAGTCCCGACTCGTAGGAGGTATACGGAAGATTCGCCACGAAGCCGCCGGTCACGTGTCCCCGATTCCGGAAGATCTCAGCCAACATCGGCGCCGGAGTACTGACCGGCCGCTTGAAGTCGCCAACGAACTGGTTCGGATACAGACCGGTAAACATCGTGGCGTGTGACTTCAGCGTCCAGGGCGCGGTGCTGAAGGCCCAGTCGAACGTCGCGCTGTCCGCGGCCCACCGTTTGAGCTCGGGCGTCGTGTCGCGGTCGTACCCGTACAAACTCATGCTGGCGGCGCGCACCGTGTCGAGCACGATGAGCAGCACATTCGGCGTCGCTGGTCGAGGCGCCGGCAAGCTCGCCAATGCCCAACGCTCACTCGCCGTTCGCCAGCCTGCCATTCCCACCGCCAGGGCGCTGACCGCGACGGCGATCAGCAGGCCGGTCTTGCGCATCGTCAGCAGCCAGCGGTCCTGGTGTCGCGCCATCGCGCGCGCGATCTGCACTGCGACGCCGGCCGAGAGCAGCGCGGCCGCCACCTGATGCAGTTGGTGAAATGGGAGGAGCATGGCGAACAAGCCCAGCCAGGCAAAGACGCCCGCCGTCAGCACGAACGGCGTCACGCGCGGGCGAACCATCGCCACCGTCGCAAGCACAACGCCAAACGCCGTAAAAATGAGCACGTACGACAACGGCGCGAGCCAGACGATTTGCGGACTGACCATGAGAAAGTGGTCGCGCGCGTAGCGATTGACGAACGCCAATGCCAGGTGCACCGAAGCGGTCACGAGGCCGAACCAGATCGCGACGATGAAGACGTCGGTCAGCGATCCCAGTCGCGCGTGAGATTCCCTGTTTAGCGCCGCCGGGTCTCGGGCCCATCTCCGATCGACGGCGATGACCAGACCCACTAGTACGGCAACAAACACGATCAGGATTATCAGCGTTGTGCCGTCGACGTTCATCGGACTCGCTTCGATTCGGTCACTTGTAGGTCTTGAGGAACTCGATCACTGCACGGCGCTCTTTGTCGTCGGGCACTTGCCCGGCCGCCATGTCGGATCCAGGAGCAAAAGCATCGGGGTCCTTTAGAAACGCGTCCAGGCGATCCGTCGTCCACTTGCCTCCGACCTGTTTGAGCGCGGACGAGTATGGGTATCCTGCCCCACTCGCGACGCCGGAGCCCACAATGCTACGGATCGAGGGACCGAGCGACTCCGCTCCCGCAGGCGATTCGTGGCATTGCCGGCATCTGGTGAACACTACGCTTGCGATCGGCCCTGACGAGCCAGACGTCAAGGTGACGATCTTGCCCCCGTCTGTCCACATCACAATGCGTCCGTCAGCGCCCTCAGCGAGGTCTCGGATGCGAACTCCTATGAAGATCGGTTCGACGTAGATGACGTGAGTGTCACGAAGGCGGACCCGGTACAGGGACTTTCCATTGAGCGAGGCCACCAGCAGGTCCTGCTTCCATTCCTGGAATGCATTCGATTGGATGCTGATGACATTTGAGATCCCTATAGAAGGGACAAACGCATGCACCGGTTCCGTGAACGCGCCGTGATCGTGCTGATTCGGCGCCATGGGCCAGACGTAACTGCCATACTCTGTGCTGTAGGTGGCGAAGGGATGTCCATAGTTGTTCCCACGTTGAAGCAGGTTGAGCTCGTCGCCGCCCTGAGCCCCGTGCTCCGTGAGCCAGATCCGCCCCTCCGAATCCACCAGCAGCCCCTGGGGATTTCGATGCCCGCTGGTGAATACCTCATGGCCGCCTGACCGATCGATCCGCAAGACCTTGCCGTACGGACTGTCGGCGGACTGGGATGGCGGGGGGCGAACCTTCTTGCTGAGGTGGAAATCTCCGACCGTGAGAAGGAGTTCGTCCTCATAGAAAGCGAGCCGGCCGCCGGACTCCAGGATCGAAAAGGACGGGGCAGATGGCGAAACGCAGGGCGAGGTCTCGAAAAGGCGAGTCCATGGGTCCGAGCCTTCTTCTTGCGACGCAAGCGCCCCAACGTCAAGGACCGCCACCGAGACCCGAACGGCGTAGCACTGGCCCTCGGCATTCCATTCCTGGGACGAGACGTAGACCTTCGCCGGCGAACTCTTGGCGTCGATCTTGAGGTCCAACACGCGGTGGTCGCCCCAACGCTCCTTCACAGGATCCTTTCCAGGTGAAGAGGAATGGCGATCCGCCGGTAGAGAGAGCGACAGGCGTCGGGCGACGGGCGCGCCATCGGTCGTAGTCCAGTCGAGGCTATAGAAGTCACCGTCACCGGTGATCAGTAGAAACGATCTCCCGTACGGCTCGATTGCGCCGCCCCGGTACATCGTCACCGGCGGCACGAGATTGGCGTAGCTGGTCTTCGTGATCGGTTTCAACGCTGTGGACAACATCTGTGTCGTGGGTGCCTCCCTGAGTTGCCGTCCGAAACCCGCCACCAGAATCGAAAAGGCGATAGCGGAGAGGGCCACGACGCGAATCACTCGGAGTCTTGAGGGGATCACGTGTGGGAGGAACGCCAGCGCGACTCCAAACGCGGCCGAGAGAAGGAACTGGGCCCGCGAATAGACCATCACCGGACGAACGTAGGAGAAGACGATGTAGGCGGTGCCATAACACGCAGCAGCACCGACGATCGCTGCGAGAGCCGACACCCCTTTCGGAGTGCTGGCCTTGGTTTCGAGCCATAGCGCCAAAGCGAGAAACGCGACGGCTCCAAGGAGCGTTTGGGTGAGGCCTCGCTCCGGGGCCGTCCAGAATGACACGCCTTCCCACACTTGAGTGGGTGCCAGAATCACTAGGACCAGGGAAAGCCCGCACCACATCCACCAGAGCACTCGATCGCTCCGATCACTGGGGAGTCGGCGAGACCAGAGCGAGCGCAAAGCGGAAATTGATTTCATGGTTGGCGAGGCGCGTCTTGCGGACGCACGTAGTTTGCCACATGCCTCACGTACGTCGAGCGCTTACCTGAATTGCGCGTCCCTGCAAACCACGCCATGCCATATTCAGTGCCGGTCGGCTAGACTCAGGGCGCCGCGATGGTGTTCGGTTTCGCAAGTGCCATGCTCGTCGTTCTCGGCACGCTCCTGGCCTTTGGCGTAGCGTTGACGGGAATCGGTTTGGCCGTACGCCGTGCATACGGGCTGCGCCGCCTCTCGCTTGACGACTGCTTCGTGTCGTTCTGGGTTGGCTACAGCCTGACCCTGCTGCTGCTCATCCTCTGGAACTTCGTGCTCCCGGTGAACCTCGCCGCGTTGCTCGTCGTGCTCGCCGCCGGCGGGCTCGGGACGATCGCCGCTCGCGCCGAGCTCGCCGCGGCCGTCCGTGGCAGCGCGTGGAAACCGCGGGCGTGGGAACTGCTGCTCATCGCCGCCGGCGCGCTCTGGGTCGTGAACCATGCCATGCCCGCCTTTGCGAGTTGGGATGGCGTGCTGTACCACGTCCAGGCGGTCAAATGGGCGAAAGCGTACCCAGTGGTGCCTGGCATCGCGAATCTTCATGGGCCGCTCGCCTTCAACAACAGTAGCTTTCTGTATGACGCGATGGTCGATTCAGGCTGGTGGGAGGGACGCGGCTATCACGTGGCCAACGCGGTTCTTCTTCTTGGTGCGGTGGTTCAGGCGCTGGTCAACGGGATGCAATGGTTTCGCGGTGGGCCTCTTGCGACGAACCATCGGTTGTTCAGCTTCCTGATGCTGCCGCTCGCGCTCCACATGGCGCGCGACGCCGCCAGCTACTCGACCGATCTTCCGGCCGCGCTCGTGTTAGGCGCCGCGATCACGATCTTGTACGGCCGACTGCTCGATGCGGATCAGCCGGAGCGGCCCGAGGATTCGCACACCGTCTTTGCGCTGTCGGCGCTGCTGGCCGCGGCGGTGTCGATCAAGTTGACCGCGGCTATCTTCGCGGTCGTGGCACTGCCGCTTGGTGTGATCGTGGTGTTTCCCAAGCGGCGGCGAAGATCGGCGCCGAGGCTGATCGGTTCGCTGAAGTGGACCTCCGTGCTGATCGCAGTCTTCGCCGCGGCCTGGTTAGCTCGAGGTGTGGTGATGAGCGGCTATCCGTTCTTTCCGATTGGCGTCGCTGGTTTCCCGGTGGACTGGCGGGCGCCGGTGGAACACGCCAACCTCGAAGCCGCATACATCGAGTTCACCGAACGCGAGTTCACCTGGCGGTTGATTGGCAGCAGCTGGGTGCGTTTGATCCTGCTGCGCGATGTGAATGCGGCGTTCGTTCCTGCGGCGCTGGCCGGCGTGGCGATCGGGCTGTGGCGGCGGGCGAAGCGCCGTACGAGACGCGAGGTCGCGCTCGACAAGGGATGGTTGCTGGCTCCGCCGATTGCCGTCGCCATCGTCGTCTGGCTGCTGACGGCGCCGTCGCATCGCTACAGCCCGCCGCTGTTCTGGTCGCTGGCGGCGTTGTGCCTGACGGAGTGTCAGCGGGCGATCTGGCCGTCGCTCGGTCGTCGTGGGCGGCGCGCCGCCTACGCCTTGCTGATCGCGATCGGCGTTTCGCCGCTCTTCGTGGATCCGACGATCCTCGCGATACGTCAGGGACGGAACCCGCTGCCACTGCTCGCCCGGCACAACCTCGTGGGACCTGGGTCGGACGGCGTGCTGCCACCGCTCGGTGGCACGGTCGAGGTGACGGCCTTCACGACGCGATCGGCCGACACGCTCAGCGTGCCGGTCAGACTGACCGGTCGGCGCGCCATGCCGAATGCCTGCTGGGACGCTCCGCTGCCGTGCACACCGAACCCGGCGCCCAATCTCGAAGTGAGAGTGCCGGCCGACCTGCGATACGGTTTCCGAGTGAACGGTGCCTGGGAGATGCAGGACTGGCCGTACTACTGGCAGTCGTTCTTCCTGCCGGAGTGGCGCCGCAGGCACGGCCAGCCCACTACGGAGGCCAGATGAATCGATCGACGGTTTCGATGGCCTCCCTCCTCCGCGTCGCGATCTGGTTCGGCCTGCTCAGCGGGATCGCCGAGGCGACGATCTACGCGGTCCGCAGGTTTGTCTTCGGCGAGTTCATGGTCATGAACTGGCACTTTCCGTGGATGGTGCCGCTGTTCACCGTCGCGCTGTTCGTGTGCTTGGGGATCGGCGCAAGTCTGCTGGCACTCGTTCGCAGTCTGCCATTCATTCCAGCAGCGATCGTTGTCGGATTGGGGTTCATCGCGTCGTATGGCACCCTGGGCGCGATCCCCGGGCTCGGGCGACCCTCGCTCGTGATCCTTTCGCTCGGCGTTGCCGTCCAATTCGGACGCTGGAGTCGATGGGAGATCTCGACGCTCGACCGATGGGCCCGAGGGATGACGCCCGCGCTCGCTGGATTCGTAATCGTCGTCGCCGTCGGTATGTGGGCGGCGGCATGGGCCGCCGAACGCTATGCCATTGCGCAGCTCCCCGCGCCGCCCAGCTCCGCTCCAAACGTGATCCTCGTCGTCCTCGACACGGTCCGGTCCAAGAGTCTGGGCACCTACGGCTACCCGCGGGCCACCGCGCCGGCGCTGCAGCGAGTGGCGTCAGAAGGCGCCGTCTTCGAGCGCGCGCTGGCTCCCGCTCCCTGGACCCTTCCGTCGCACGCCACCATGTTCACCGGGCGTCAGCCGCACGAGCACGGCGCGGACTGGTCGAAGCCGCTCGACGGCCGTTATCCGACGCTCGCCGAGGCCCTGCGCGCGCGCGGTTATGCGACAGCCGGGTTCGCGGCGAACACGCTGAACGTCACCCGCATCCACGGCCTCGCGCGCGGGTTCATTCATTTCGAAGATCTGCCGGTCTCGGCCGGCGGCCTGGCGCTCAGCACGTCGATCGGCCGCCTGATTGTCGGTCAGGGCTCGCTGCGTCACTGGCTCAACTACCACGAGGTCGCCGACCGGCAACCGGCCGAACGCATAACCAGCAACTTCTTGACGTGGTTGGGCGCCAATCGGGAACGGCCGTTCTTTGCCTTTCTCAACTACTTCGACGCCCACGACCCCTATCTTCCTCCCGACCCGTTCGCGACGAAGTTCGGGCCGCGTCGCAGTCCCACGGCGCGCTTCTGGCACACCGGAGTCGCCGCGTGGCCGGTGGACAGACAGAAGCTGCCTCCTCAGCAAAGACAGGCGGAGGTCGATGCTTATGACGGCGCGATCGCCTACATGGACAGCCAGCTCGATCGCATCCTCCGTTACCTCGCTGAACAACAGCTGCTGGACAACACCCTCCTGATCGTGACTTCAGATCACGGCGAACAACTTGGCGAGCATGGCCTCTACAATCACGGCAACAGCATGTACCGGCCGCTCATGCACGTGCCGCTCGTCATGCGGTTTCCCGGCCGCGTGCCCGCCGGGGTGCGCGTGCCGCAGCCCGTCTCGCTGAGGAACATTCCCAGGACGGTGCTCGACCTGCTCGCGGCTACCGACGACGCCCGGTTTCCCGGGTTCTCTCTCGCCGGATTCTGGCGCTCCGAGAATGCCGCGCCAGCCGACGCGGTAGTGGTGATGGAGGCGACACGGCGCCCGTTCGGCAACGAGAAATGGTATCCATTGATGAAAGGAGGCATCCAGTCGGTCGTCGCCGAGGGCTATCAGTACCTCAAGAACGGAGACGGCACGGAAGAGTTGTACGATTTCGAGAACGATCTCGAGGAAACCGTGAACCTCGTCACCTCGCCGGCGCACTCGGCAACGCTGGCACGCTTGAGACGCCTGCTCGAGGACAGCCGCTCTGCCGCTGCCTCGTCTCACTGAGTCACCATCGGAACATCGCGGCTTGCCGAGAGACTGGAGCGGCCACGTCGTCCTCATGCAACGGCTGACCTGGCTGTTCGTGGGCCTTATGGTGATCGGCTCGGTCGCCGGCGTGCTCACACCGGCCGGCCTGGGCTGGGACTTCGGCAACTTCTACGACACGGGCCGAAGGGCGGCGGCCGGTCAGATCGCCGACGTGTACGATCCCTCCACCTTCATCGCCGGTGAAGCGCCTCAAGGCAAGATGCGATTCTGGGGGCCTCCCATCTCCGCCTACTTCTTCGTGCCGATGAGCTGGTTTGCTCCAGAAACCGCGCTGGTTCTGTTCAAGATTCAAAACGTCCTCGTGTTTGCCGCAGCCTTCGTCGTGTTGTTCACGTTCTATGCGAACTTCGTGGCCGACGACGCTCGAAGCCGGTGGCGGTTCGCCGCCACCTTTGCGTTCCTCTGCCTGATCTACCAGCCATTCTGGACGGTGTTTCGCGTCGGCGGCCAGACGACGCCAACCGTCCTGCTCCTGTTGAGCCTGGGCCTCGTGCTTCATACACGAGGCTGGTTCTGGGGATCGGCGCTATGCGTGAGCGTCGCGTTGCTGTTCAAACCGGCCATGGCGCCGATCATGCTGTTTCTGATGATCGTGTCCGGAGTGCCCCTCTTCATCAGGGCCACGATCCTGATGGGCGGACTGGGCGTGGCGTCGCTCGCGCTGCTCGGCTGGCCGATTCATGCCGCGTTTCTCAGTCGCGTGCTCGGCGATTCGCAGGCGACCTTCGAATGGTATTCGAACAGTTCGCTCTACATCCTGATCGACAACCTCCGCATCGGTGTCGGACCGGACGCCAGCCGCACGTACAACTTGCTCTTCGTGGCGCTTCAGGCCGCGATGAAACTCACTGCGCTCGTCACCGTCGTCTATCTCACGATCGCCGGCCGCCGGCGCATTCCAAGCCCCGCGGGCCGCCGCCATTTCGACTTCCTGATGGCGATCGCCTTCTTCCTGCTGTGGTCGGCGACGCTCTGGGAGCACTACCTGGCCGTGTTGTTCCCGCTGCTGGCCTATGTCGTCGCCGCCCAGGAGTACTTCAGCCGCCGCGCGCTCGTGCTGGTGGCGCTCATCTTTACGCTGTCCATCGGCCAGAACCTGATCCTCACAATGTACCTGCGCGATCACTTCCTCTTCGAGTCGCTCTGGTCGAGCGTGGGCATCGCGCTTTATAAGAGTAGTCCGGTGCTGCTGACCGCCATCTTCCTGTGGCGGTACCACGGCGAATGGTTCGGCAGCTACTCGAGCCCGGCGTGGGATCGCCCAGCCGTTTCTGGTCATCGGCCCGTGAGCGCTTCGACGTCTTGAAGGCCCAGAATCCATGCGAATGAGTCGAGTTTTCCGTGCCTTCAAGACGTCCGCGCCGCGGAGCGGCGCAAGACAACACTGCCCTAGCGAGGCGAAGCCAAACCTCCATGCTCGCCGGTCCGAGGCGGAGCCTCGCTAGGCATGAAGCGGCTGCTGATCATTCCTGCTGCCGGGCGTGGCTCGCGTCTCGGATGGGATGGGCCGAAGGCCATGTGCCCCGTTGCCGGCCGTCCGATGATCGAGCATCTATTCGAACGCTACAGCAGCGTGGTCGATCGGTTCGTCCTGGTCGTCGCGCCAGGCGCCCGCTCGCTCATCGACCCGTATCTCGAGCGCACTCACTATCCTGCCGAGGCCGTTGTGCAGGAGCAGCCGACAGGAATGCTTCCCGCCATCCTCTGCGCCCGGCCCGCGGCGGAGACTTACCGTCCTGAAGAGATCTGGATCACGTGGTGCGACCAGATCGCCATCAGCGCTCGGACCGTCGGGCGGCTGGCCGCCGAGATCGCGACACATCCTCAAGCGGCCATGGTCTTTCCGACCGTGCGGCAAGAGCCACCTTATATTCACTTCGCTCGCGATCCGAGAGGCCGGATCGTGCACGTCCTGCAGCGCCGAGACGGCGATCCGATGCCCACAACTGGAGAAAGCGACGCCGGTCTGTTTGCGCTTCGGCCGGACGACTACTTTGGGCGTCTCGTCGAGTACGATCGGCTTTCAATCAGCAGTGCGGCGACCGGCGAGCGCAACTTCCTGCCGTTCATCCCGTGGCTCGCGGTCCGCGGTGAGGTTCACACCTTCGGCCTGGACGATGCCCGCGAGGCGGTCGGCGTGAACACACCGGACGACCTTCACTTGATCGAAACGTATCTCCGTGCCACTAACTGAACACCGCCAGCTCTCCGTCGTGATTCCCGCCTACAACGAGGAGCGCTTCGTCGCTCAACTCGTAAGCAAGGTGCTCAGCGTCGATCTGTCCAGGTTCGGCATCGCCAAACAGGTGATCGTCGTCGACGATGGATCGCGCGACCGCACGGCAGAGATCGTCCGGAGCATTTCAGGGGTGACGCTGCACCAGTTGCAGCGCAACTCCGGCAAGGGCGCAGCGGTCCGCGCCGGCATCGCGCACGCTGACGGCGATCTGATCATGATCCAGGACGCGGATCTCGAGTACGAGCCCGACGACTATCTGCCCATGCTCGACGAGCTGATCCGCTCGGGCGCCGATGCGGTCTATGGCAGCCGGTACATGCTCCACCCCGGCGCGGGAGCGCTCGCCTCCAAGCACCACGGCCAGAGTTGGGCGGCGTACCTGGGTGGACGAAGCCTGAGCGTCGTGCAGTGGTGGTTCACCGGCCAGTACCTCACCGACACCGTCACGGCGCTGAAGCTCTTCCGCGCCCCAGCCATCAAGGGTCTCGATCTGCGGACCAACGGCTTCGAGCTGGACCACGAGATCACCTCGCGCATCCTCGGGCGCGGGTGCACGATCCGCGAAGTGCCGATCCGCTATTTCCCGCGCAGCAAAGCGGAAGGCAAGAAGATCGGCTTCCGCGACTGGGTGACGGCGGTGCGGACCTACGCGCGCTACGCGCGCCGCAGGCCCCAAGCCCCAAGCCCAAAGTCCCAAGCCCCACGCCCCAAGCCGAACGCTGAAAGCTCAAAGCCGAAAGCGGACAGCTGATTACGATCTGAGACGCTCGCGCACCGCGATACCGATCGATCGGAACCCGTCGCCGACCGACGTGCGCCGCGCCTGATTCGGCGACATCGCAAAGAACTGGACCGGGATTTCCATGACATCAGCGCGCCGGCGCAACAGTGAAGACAGCAGATAGTGGTTGATGAGTCGATGCGTCAGGGGGACGCCCACCTTCAGCGCGTCCGACGCCCGAACCGCTCTCGCGCCCGACAACGTGTCGGCCACGTACCGCCCATAGAGCGCAAGGTACTGCAGGCTCAGCACGTGGCTGCCGATTGCGCTGATCGTCCCCTGCAGGGCGCTGTCGCGATAACGAAGCCGATACGACTCCTGAATGTCGGTCACCGACAGCCGCCGGCTGCCCCAAACCGCATCCAGGCGGCCGAGGGTGAGATGAGACGCGAGACCGGCGATGTCTTCGCCGTTGTACATCCCGGACGAGTCGAAGAGCACGACGTAGTCGTACGATCCGGACTCGAGGGCACGTCGCAACTCCCGATCGCTTCCGGCTTCGTCAGACGAGGTGAGTCCGTACGACCGGGAAGCCAAGCCGCTCTTGTAAAGACGCGTCGATCTCGGCGTCGGCATAGTGGAATACCGTGGTCTCGACTCGAAGGTCGTGCATGCCACCTCGGACCATCTCGAGCAGCGTCTGCGCGACCTTGTTGGAGGAGCGTGTGTCGACGAGAACGACCGCAACGCGGAGAACCGTCCGCTCCCGGGCGATGAATCCCTCGATGTAGGGCGCCAGGACCTTGGTCGCATCGTGGCGGCCGCTCGACCCCGCTTCGTAGTTGCCGACGCGAACCAGCCGCGGGTCTTCGAGCGATTCGAGACGGCCGAGCGGCACGTAAGGCTTGGCCGTATCGTCGCCGCCGGGGTCGTTCAACAGGTAGTGCGTGATCAGACACGGGCGTCGGTGTCGAGAGCCGATCCTTCTCGCCGCAGATAGAACACCGCCCGATCGATCAGGTCGACGGCGTCCGTCCGGTGATCTCCGCGTCGGTCTGAATGTTGGTGACCAGGAGCTTGACGGCATCGAGGTTGCCGGCAATCGCCTCGCCCAGCCCCTGTGTCAGGTACGACGGAAACAGACTCGAGTGCTGCGTGCCAGGCGCGTAGATGATGAGATCGGCCTTTTGCAACGCGGCGCCGAGCCGCGCGTTCATGTTCGGGTCGAGCGCGCGGGCTTGAAGTGCGGCTCGACGCTGCTCCACCGGAATGGCCATGAACGCCTGGTGCTCGCTCGGCGAGAACGGCTGCGCGGTCAGGAAGATCTCGCGGATGCGATTGTGCCGCCTCGCGTCGACAATCTCTTCTTCACTGCCGAGCAGCGCGCCATCGTCGTCGAGCGCCACCAGAAAGCCGTTTACGCCGTCGGTGACGTTTTCGATCAGGCCAGGCGGCAGGCCGACCAGCCGGCAGTAGTCGTCCACCGCGGCGTTGAACCGGCGATCGCACGCGAGGAACCCTCCCGCGAAGACGAAGTTGCCGACGCTGGCGTCGCTGAAGTTCAGCGGCCGATTCGCGCGCGCGAACGCCTCTGTGAAACCGCGCAGCCGCGCCGCCACCTCTTGCCCCAGCGACGGTGGGATCTCCGCACCTGGCTCTCCAGACATCAGGCGATCGGCCAGCGCTTGCAGATCGGTCACGCTCGAGCCGTCCGGCAGGCGCAGGTCGAGCACGTCGATCAACGCTGCCGGGCAGGTGCGACGCAACCGGGCCAGCCGGGACGCGTTCTTGCGGAAATCTGAGGGCCCGAGCGCGTCGCCGAGGAACCGTCGAACCTCGCCCGTCGAGGCGCCGTCGTCGTAGCCGTTGATGCAGACCGTCAGCTCCACTCGCGGGTCGGTCGCCACGATTTCGGCGAGCGACCCCGATCCGCGGCCGCCGGAAAACAGCACGACACGCGGACCTGGGCGGACCGAGTCATCCACGGCCGGCGATCCTGTTTTGTCTGGCCTCCGCCACCAGATCCACGAAGCGGTTGATGACCACGTCTTCGGACCACCGCTCGCGGCAGGCGCGGTAGCCATTCGAACCGAGCTCATCTCGTAAACCGGCGTCTTGCTGAAGGCGGGCCATCGCCGCCAACAACTCGGCCTCGTTCGAAAACAGCAGACCGCCGCTGGACTCGTCGACGATCTCCGGGAAGGGTCCAATCCGCCGGGCGATGACCGGCGTCTGGAATCGAAACGCTTCGACCAGCACGATGCCAAACGTCTCGTAGCCGATCGACGGCACGACCGCGGCGATGGAGTGCTCGTAGTACTGGCGCAGAGATTCGTTGGCGATGCGGCCAAGGAACCTGACGTTCGGGCGATGCTCCGCCAGCGCCCGCAGCGCCGGCCCCTCTTCCCCGTCGCCGATCACAAGCAGATCCGCGTCGGGATAGCGGGCAAAGGCGGCGATGAGTGAGTCCAGCCCCTTCATCCTGGTCAGGCGGCCAACAAACAGGAAATACGGCCGGTCCTGCGGGCGGGCTGTGGTCCGGGGCTCCTGTCCCTCTGGAAATTCGCCCGGTACGAAGTACGGGAGCACGCTCATCGGCCGCGGGAATCCGAATTCGCGGTGCTTCTCTTTGCTGAACTCGCTGCGCGCGATGAACAAATCGACGTTGGGGAGGGTCCGTTCGAGCGTGCCGGTGTATCGCCAGAATTGAAGTGGCCGGCGGTACGTGAGCACGCATCGCGTACACGCGCGCTCGTCGCACGGTTCGCGATTGAATCGCCAGAGCACATGGGTCGGGCAGACGAGCCAGTGTTCGTGCGCGACGTAGATCGTGGTAGCCGCACGCCCGAACGACAGCAGGCCGGGTCCGCCGACCAGCGACACGTTGTTGAAGACGACGACGTCGAACGATCGGCGCCGAATGATCTCGGCAATCGTGCGCCCGTGTACGACGGGGTATCCAAACTGATGTGTGAGCAGCGGGGCGATCGTGCCCAGACGGCTGCGCAGTCTGACGACCTCGACACCATCGTCGGCGGGCGGAGGCTCGAGCACATGCTGGCCGGCGAGCCACTCGTAGGCATTCACGTCGTGAATGACTGTCGCGGCGTGCCCTCGTTTGAGGAGGGCTCGCGCGGTCCGCTGCACATCGATCCCGTCGCCACCAAAGTTATACGGCGGGTAGAACGTGGTCAGCAGACCAAATTTGAGGCCGGCCACAGCACTCATGTGGCTCGATTGTGGTCCGAGCCCGACTGCAGGATTTCTTCGACGACATACATCGGCCGCGGCTTCACTTCGTTGAAGATCCGCCCGAGGTATTCGCCGAGAATGCCGAGGCAGACCAGCTGCACGCCGCCAAGAAACAGCACGGCCACCATGATCGTCGCCCAGCCCTCGACCGTGTAGCCGAGCAGCTTCTGCACGAAGACGCTGGCGAGATACATGAAAGCCAGGATTGAAGCCGCGTACCCGCTCCAGGTCGCCAGCTTGAGCGGCACGGTCGAAAACGACGTGATGCCGTCGAACGCGAACTTGATCATCTTGCGGTACGGGTATTTCGTCTCTCCGGCAAACCGTTTGTCGCGGCTGTAGATCAGCCCGGTCTGCGGGAAGCCGATCCAGCTCACCAGTCCGCGCACGAACCGGTCCTTCTCGCGCAGCAGCCGCAGCTGTTCCGACGCCCGCCGGCTCATCAACCGGAAGTCGCCGACGTCGGTCGGAATCTGAATGTTGGTCAGCCGCCCAAGCAGGCGGTAGAAGGCCGACGCCGTGAACCGCTTCATGGCGCCCTCGCCTTCGCGCTCGGCGCGCACGCCGTAGACGACGTCGAAGCCCTCGCGCCAGCGCTTGATCATCGCGGCGATCACTTCGGGCGGATCCTGCAGATCGGCGTCGATGATCACGACGCAGTCGCCGCGAGCGTGATCGATGCCGGCCGTGATCGCGATCTGGTGGCCGAAGTTTCGCGAGAACTTGAGCACGCGCAGGTGCGGGTTCGCCGCCGCGAAGCCGCCAGCTGCTCGTACGATCCGTCTCGGCTGCCGTCGTCGACGTAGATGATCTCGTAGTCGAATCCGTCGAGCGCGGCGAGCGTTCGGGTGGCGCGCTCGTAGAAGGCGCCGATGACCTCCGACTCGTTGTAGACCGGAACGACGAGCGACACGAGCCCTTTAACGCTGCTCACGAGCACCTGCTTCCGCTCTCGCGCCAAGCCACCAGATGGCGGCGGCGGTGGCCAAGGTCAGCGCCAGCAATACCGTCGGCACGTACCAGTTGCCTAGCCACGGGTTGCCCGGGGCGGCGGTCATGCCCAGCACCCTGTACCACGTCAGTTGCGGTCCTTCCGTCAGGAACAAGCTCCACGATCGCCACACCGGCTCGCGAAACACGGTCAACACCCACGAGTGAACGATGGCCGGGACGGCCAGCAACACTTTGACCCAGGTTGGAAGCCGGATCCAATGGTCGGCCATGGCCAGAAAGAGAAACGGCACCAGGGGCAGCAGATAACGGAACCCGCTGTTGAATTGCAGGCGCGAATACTGGTTCGCCGAACAGAACACCAGGAACGCGACCACCACGATGGCGACCCAGCGCCGCTCGCGCTTCGGCAGAACGAGCGATTCGGGGCGATACCAGGCGGCTGGAATCAACGCCAGTGCGAGGATGGGAGCCCATGAGTACATGCCATAGCCAGGATGAAAGAGGTTTTGCCAGAACAGATCCGCGTCGGGCAAGGTAAACCCGCGCGCGCCGACCGTGACGTACGCGTTCTGATTGGGCATCCAATACTGACCCGGCAAGAACGCATTGCCGTACATCGCCCACTGGCTGTAGAGCAGGAAGAGGATCGGCGGGAAGCTGCCGGCCACCATCGACCAGCGACTCGCGAATCGACACCTTCCACGACGCGGTGGCGGCGCGAGGGATGACGAGATAGCCGTACAGCAACGGCAAGATCAGCACACCGACATAGTCGGTCGCCAGGGTGATGCCGCCGAAGAATCCCGCGAGGAATCGGTTGCGCGCCGACACCGGGGACGTCAGGCCGGGACGAACCCACAGCAGGACGAACGCCAGGAACATGCCGAACATGACGAACATGTTGTGGCCGAGCACGCTCGCCCGATAGAAGAGCGGCGTGCCGAAGCCGAGCAGCAGGCTCAAGCTGCTCGCCGCGTCGGCGTCGACGCCGCGCTGGCGCAGGAGTTGATAGAAGTAGGCGAGGAACCAGGCCGTGAGCGGCGCCATGAAGAAGACCGACGTCACGACCGTGGCGGCGCCGAACCGCAGGTCGAGGCCTCTTTCCTTCACCAGGCGAAAGAAATCACGCCGCATCGGCTTGTCGATCCGGTACTCGGTGTCGGTCACGCCCCTCCTCGGCGATCTTCTCCAGGCTGTATCGCTGCAGCGCATTCAGCACGGGACTGAACACGAACAACGGTACGGCCGCCAGGGCCGAGACCAACACCTGATTGCCGATCACCGCGTGCCCATTCGGATGCACGAAGATGTCGGAGTGGAAGCCACGATAGTCGTCCACCCAGAACGTGCCTCGCTCGATCAAGGCAAAGGCCGGATAGTGCTCGCGCACCACGTTGGTGGCGAAGTGGGCCGAATACACGATCCACGCGATCAGAAAAATTCGGGTCCGGCGCGACGCGAGCAAGCGCACGTCAGATGGCTCCTCTCGCCTCAGTCCTCGACGACATGGCTCTCGAATGACTGGCGAGCCACGGCCCAGCGTTCGCGATCGAGCGTGCCGTCCGATCGCAGGCTGTCGACGAGCGCATAGGCCATCGCCATGGTGTGGTGCGTGTTGTCGTGCGCGAACAGTCCCTGGCGGCCAAACGTGACCAGGCCGTTCATGCCGTCGATCCAGTGATCGAGGCTGTCGAACGCCTCACGATATCCCTTCGTGTAGAGCGGATAGGCATTGGGCAATCGGCGCGTCTGAACTTGAATGACGGGCGGCAGCGGCCCCAGTCCCGCGTGCTCGAGATCCTTGCAGACCAGCGCGCCCAACGCCTCGTCGCTCATCGACCACTCTGGATCGCTCTGTGAGCACGGCAGCTCCGCGCACAGCACGGTACGCCCGCGACGCTTGGTCATCGAATAGTTCTTCGGTTCCGACAGGCGAGTGATCCGAATCGCCGTTTCTGGAAAGTAGTGCGCGTCGAACTCCGTGAACTGTTCGACCTTGAGAGTCAGGTAGACGAGCACCATCGCGCGAAGTTGCAGCGCCCCGGTCGCCGACTTCGGTGCGGGTGCGCCGCTAGTGCGGACCAGCTTCGCCAGGACGGTCACCGGAATCGTCGACAACACGTGTGTCGCCGGAATGGTCAGCTGCTGCCCGCCGGACTCGACCTCGACGTGGCAGACCCGATTGCCCTCCATCGCCACCGCCGTCACGTTCGCGTCGAGTCGCACCATGGCTCCCGCGTCGACCGCGGCGCGGTGCAAGGCTTCGCTGATCTGGCCATAACCTCGACGCGGATAGAAGAAGCGTCCAGCGCCGGGTCGGCGCATGCCAGGGAGCGCCCCCAACACGCGGCGCACCATCTTGCCGATCGATCCGCTCGAGACGCGGCGCTTCGCCTGCTCGGGATCGAGCGCCGCCGGCGACAGGCCCCAGATCTTCTGCGCGTACGGAAAATAGAAGTCCCGGCAGATCGTGCGTCCGAGACCACGCTCGAGAATCGAGGCAAAGCTCGCCTCACCGCCATTGCCGGCGAATGGCTTGCGGATGGCATCCACGAGCACGCCCGCGACGAACGACGGCGGCAAGCGCGTGAGGAGATCGACCGGCTTCAACGGAAAATGCACCCATCGTCCGCGAAGACGAATGCGGCCGTGGCGAGGACGATCGAGCAGGTCGTCGCCGAGCAGCGTCCGAATGTCCGACATCACGGCCGGCGGACACACGGGATGCAGCCGATGACTGCCGAAGTCCACCGGGATGCCGTCGATCTCGAAGCTGCCGGCGTTGCCACCGACTTGCGACCCCCGCTCCAGGACGGTGACATTCTTCCAGCCTCGTTGCGACAGCTTGAACGCCGCCGCGAGACCAGCCGGCCCGGCCCCCAGGATCACGAACGCTGGAGACTGCTCACTCGTTGACATCAATCCTTACCCTTTAGCGCAAACGCGGTCTTGGTCGCCGCGGGCTTCCAGATCCACTGAGTCACGACCAGTCCAAGCAGGCCGCTCACGATGAGAACCGTCTGCCACAAGAAACCCGAAGCGAGCACTGCATCCTTCGGCGCGCCATAAGGCGCCATCAAAGAGACCAGGGCCGCTTCGCGGACGCCGATGCCACCAAGACTCACGGGCAGCACCGCGATCAACTTTGACAACGGCCACGCGACGAACCATGCAGCCAGCCCGGTCGTCACTCCAACTTCGCGAGCCAGCCAGGCATTCGTGAGAACAAACGCCGCTTGAACTGACAGCGAAATCACGACGGCGGTCGACAGATCGGCCAACCGCGACCGGAATTCGGCTCGCGCCGGTTCGATCACGCGCGCCACCTTCGGGTGAGTACGGAACGCCAGTGCCGCACCCACCAGCACTACCGCAACGAGCAACATCGCCAGCCACGCCATGGTGCCCGGCAGAGAACCAGCGATCGCGGGTGGCACGCCCGCAAATGGCAGCGCGATCGCCACGAGGACGAGAAGAGTGCTCGTGTCGAGGATTCGATCGGCCACGCTCGCGATGGCCATCCGCCTGGCCCCGGCAATCGGAACCAGATACGCCGCGCGCACCAGGTCCCCCCCGGCAAGACCAGGCAGGCTCAGATTGGCAACCAGGCCCGCGTACTGGGCCCGCACGCACGCCGGCAACGGCACATGTTCACGTCCAACGAGGATGCGCAACTTGACTGCGTTCAGATAGTGTCCGGCAAAGAAAATCCCAAGACTGGCACTCCACGTCGTGAGCCTCGTCCGCTTGATCGCGTCGACGACGGCGTCAAACGGAACCACCTTCAGCAGGATGGTCGCGACGATGGCGGATACCAGCGCTCGAATCAACCAGCGTTGCATCGCCGCGATTACGACTGCCATGGCGGCTTGACTTGCAGCCGCGCGATCATGTCCGCCAGCAACCCCACCGACCAGACGACAATCGCCGCTAGAAACGCCATCACGGCCGTCTCGGACAGATTCTCCAGCACGATGTCCTGTACCAGCTTGCCAATCCCGATCACAAACAACCCGGCGCCGAGCGGCAGAAACACTTTTAGCGGGTTGAACAAGACGATGGCCCGGACGACGAGCAGCACGAAGCTGGCAAAGTGCGACGGCCGGATCTTCGAATCACCTTTGCGCTGCGAGTATTCGATCGGCTCCCACAGCACGACGTGCCCGTTCGACATCATCGCCAGCGTAATCGTGCTGGTGAACGAGAAGCCTTCCGGACACAGATGCATGTATCTCAGGACGGTCGATCGTTTCATGACGCGCTGGCCGGAATTCAGATCGGGGACATGACGGCCGACGAGGTAGCTTGCCAGACGATTGAGCAGCCACTTCGCTGGCCGGCGAATCCACACGACGCCGGTCGAGGTCAGCGCGCGGGCGCCAACCACCATGTCCGCGCTCTGCGCGTTGGCCAACAGCCGCGGGATCGCGTCAGGCGGATACGTGCAGTCGGCATCCATAATCATGACCAGCTCCGCCTGGGTCGCCAGAATCCCGGTCTTGAGTGCCGCACCGTAGCCGCGGTTGAACGGATGCACGAGGACCTTGGCATTCAGCGCTCGTGCTTTGTCCCCCGTGCCGTCAGTCGATCCATCGTCCACGACGATGATCTCGCTCGAGCAGTTGAGCCCGGCCAGCACGTCGCGCACGCGAGCGAGGGTCTCCGCGATCCCGCCGATCTCATTGAACGCCGGCAGGATCACGGCAAGCTCGGGCGGCGAATCTTCACGTCCGGACATCGGCCCTCCCGGCTCCCCTTCTCAGGCTCTCCATCAGCATCTGTCCGAACTTTTCGACCGTCCGTCGCTCGGCCAATATCGCCACGCCGGCAAACAGCCCGCCCGCCACAACGGTCGCGCGTGCCTCACCGAGCGTCGAACGTAGCCCAAATCCAAGCGCCAGGCAGACGCTGCATGCCGCCACGCTCGCGCGGACGTGGCGACTGTAGGCAAAACTGGGCAATACCGCCCGCCCGAACGCCCAGGCAGCCACGGCGTTGGCAATCGTACCAAGGAGGAGCGCGATGCCGCTGCCCGCACTTCGGAGCGAGGGCGCGAGGACCAGGGTGGAGACGATCGTGGTCGCCGCACCAATGAGCCCGGCCCGATAATCCAGCTGCTGCTGCTGTGCGGCGATCAGCGAATAGCGGATGTGTCCGCTCATCCATGCCACGGGCACGACCCACGCCGCGGCCCGAAACGCGGGAACGGCCGCCACGAACGGCGGCCCGAAGACCAAAGTCAGAATCGTCTCGGCCCCCAGCGTCCCGACCAGCGCGACGGCGCAACCTGCCCAGCTGGTCAAGCGGAGAGACTCCGCCACGATCTCCGCCCACGCCGCGGGATCTCGACTTACCACTCGCGCGAGGTTTGGCAGGAGCACGTAGAGATACAGCCAGACCCCCGTGTGCAGTGCCATCACCAGCCGCAGGCTGGCCGAATGCCACGCGGCATCGGGCGAAGTCGCCAGGTATCCAAGCAGGATCAGCCCGGAGTACCAATGCACGCCCCAGGTCAGCTCGGTCGCGCCAATCCGCCACGACCGCTGGAGAATCAAGCGCAGTCCGTCGAGACCGACGCGGATCGGAACGCGAAGGTCGAACATCGTCCGCAACACGAAAACGTTGCAGAGCGCGAGCGCAGCGGCACCCATGACCTCCGCGGTCGCGACGCGCGCTGGCGACGCGCCCGGATGGACCGTCAGCACGACCATCAGCAAGAACGTCAGACCTCGAACGGCGTTTCCCAGCGCCGCCCAACCCGTGCGCAGCAGGCCGTTGAACGTGTACTGGAGAAAGAACGGCGTGAGCCAGAGCACGAGTCCGTAGATCGCGAGCGCGGATCCGGCTTGTCCGCCGTATAGCCATGCGATGGCAAGCAACAGCAAGTACGACGGGATCGCGAGCAACAGACGAAGCCAGCCGACCTGAGCGATCAGCCTCGGGGTCTGGCTCGGTTCAGCCGCAACTTGCGCCGCCGCCCAGGTCGAGAGACCGGCATCGGCGAACAAGGTGAGCACCATCGTGAGCGACAGCGCCCACTCGACTTGTCCGTACGCGGCAGGGTCGAGGGTGCGTGCCAGCCACATGAAGGCGACGACGACGCTGCCTTTGTTGACGAGCTCGCCGCCGAAGACCGCGGCCAACCTACTGGCAAAGCTCTGGGAGGTCACGGGTGGATCGCTACTGCGGCCGCGCGACGGTTTCGAGCGCGTCGAGAGTCACTTTGGCGCTGCGGTGCCAGCTGAGGATGGCGGCTCGTTCGAGGGCTCGCCGCCCCATCGCGAGGCGTTCTGGCTCATTACTCAGGAGCCGCTCGAGCGCCGACTCGATGACGGACGCGTCGCCAGGGTTGACGAAGATGCCACCACCTTCGAGCAATTGCGGCAGCGGGCTTTCGGTGGTGGCCATCACCGGCGTGCCGCACCTGGCGGCTTCGACGGCCGGCAACCCGAATCCCTCCGACGCCGAGACGAGCGCGAGCGCCACAGCGCCGCTGTGCAGATGGCGCAGCTCGCTGTCGGGGAGATACCCGCCCCACCGCACGAGATCTTCGGTGCCGCGTGTCTCGGATGGCCTCGCGAACGGTCGCGACGTCCGAATGGAATCCGTCGTTGACTGCGCCGGCCAGCACCAGCATTAGCGGACAACCCGGCCGGCGCTTCGCGACCGCTGCGGTTGCACGCACGAGCAGGTCGACGTGTTTGTGCGCGCCAAAGCCGCCGACATAAGTGATCCATCGCGCGTCTCTCGGCAGTCCGAGCCGGGCCGCAGCGCGGCGAATCTCTTCGGTCGATTCGCTCGGCCGGTACTCTGCTGCCACGCCTTCGAGCGTCACGCGGATGTGCGAGGCCGGCACGTGCAGGTACTTCACGACTTCGCGCGCCGCGTAGTCCGACACGGTGAGGATCAAGCGCGCCTGCGCGAGCGCCAGTCGCACCTTCGCCCACCAGAACGCTCGATCCTTGAGTGACGGCAGCGTCAGTGCGGGGAATCGCTCCGCGATCGCGTCGTGCACCGTCACGACCGCCGGCAACCCTGGAGGCAGCGGGAAGTACCCGTAGACCGACGGTTGCAGGAACGCGTCCAGAGATTGCCGGCGCACGGCGCCGGTCATCCTCAGCATGTCGAACGGCGAGCGCCCGCCGCCGGTCGTGGCAGCCAGTGTCGGCGAGACTTTCTGCCGGACCACTTCCGCCCGCACATTGGCGCTGACGATGTCGAATTGTTCGGCGGCGCGGGCGTCGAGAAAGCAGACGAACTCGTGCTGTGGCGCCAGCGAGACCAGCGATCGAACGAGCTCGCGCGTGAAGCGGCCGTATCCTCGGTCATTGGCCCAGCAGGTGGCGTCGATCCCGATCCGCAGTGCCACGTCAACCTTTCGCGGGTGTCGGTTCCGGCTCGGTGACGCGCTGTTCTTCGTGGTAGTCGAAGTCGGTGTTGACGCTCCAGATGTCGTGCGATGCGCCCAGCATGTTGTCCACCGCCATCATCGCCGTCAGCATCGAGTGATCCTGGTTGTTGTACTTGTGCATGCCGTTGCGGCCGACGGTGTGCAGGTTCGGAATCGGATCGATGATACTCGCGCATGTCGATCAATGTGCTCGCGGTAGACGCTGTCGTAGATCGGATAGGCCTTCGGCACGCGTACGACCCTTGCGTCGATCACGTCTTCTTCGCGTGCGAGGCCAAGCTGCTCGAGCTCGGATGCTGCCAGCCTGGCCAGTTCCTCATCGGCACTCGACCACAGGCCGTCGCCCTCGAAGCAGAAATACTCCATGCCGAGGCAGGTGATGCCGGGCGTCGGAACCATCGCGGCGCTCCAGTTGTTGAAGTTCTGGATGCGGCCGACCTTGACGCCCGGCGTGTGGATGTAGATCCAGTTGTCTGGGAACAGCTTCTCTCGCTTGAGCATCAGCGCGACGACCAGGAAGTCGCGATAGGTCAGTCCGTCGGCCGCCGCCGTCGCCTCTGGGCCAGCGGCGGACGCAGACGCTGCACGAGCGTGCGCAGCGGCATCGACGAGATCACATGATCCGCCGGGAACGACACTTCTCGGCCATCGGCCTCCGCCACGACCGCCGACACTCTGCCTCTCGTGAGCTCGATCCGGGTCACGCGATGCCCCATCAGCACGTTGTGCCCTCGCTGGACGATGAGGTCGCGGCACATTTCCCACATCTGGCCGGGACCGAGCCGCGGATAGTCGAACTCGTTGATCAGCGTCTTGATGTCGGTCGATCGCTTGTTGAGGGCCGTCGCGTTGAGGATCGCGCGCGCCAGCGACAGACCCTGAATGCGCTGCGCCGCCCACTCGGCGCGAATCTCGCGTGCACGGCAATCCCCAGACTTTCTCCGTGTAGGTCTTGAAGAACGCCAGATACAGACGACGGCCGAAGCGGTTGGTGACCCACTGCTCGAAGTTCTCTTCGACCGGATACGGACGGTAGTGCCACTTCAGGTAGCTGAGCACGATGAGCGCGGCGTTCCACAGCCCGAGGCCGGTCAGCGCGTTCATCGGCCGCAGCGGATAGTCGAAGTACTTCCCGTTGTAGAAGATGCGTGAAAGTCGCGGCACTTTGATGAACTCGTCGCCGAGGATCTCGCGCCACATCCGCTGGACCGGTGCAATCTTGGTGAAGAAGCGATGGCCGCCGAGGTCGAACCGATAACCCTTGTATTGCACCGTTCGGGAGATGCCGCCGACAGCCTGATCGCCCTCGAGCACCGTGATGCGCACGTCGGAGCGCTTGGCGAGCTCGTAGGCGGCCGTCAGGCCCGCCGGCCCGGCGCCGATGATCACAACCCGGTCTCCCGGACGTACCGGAGTGACGGGTCGAGCGGTCGGGTCAGGTGCAGAAGCCATGGCGCGGGTCGATCGGGGGGCTTACGAGGTCTATATCGGACGAAAGAGTATCAGGGTTTCCTCCACAGGGCCGCAAGCGCACTTAGGTGGTGATCGGCGTTGCACAGACGAACACAGTTCGCGGCTTAGCTGCCCGATGGCGACTCAGCCGAGGTTAAAATATCCGGACGGTTCTGCGGTGAACGCGACGATCATCATTCCCTTTCATAAGGACCTGTCGCAGCTTGCGCAGAGCCTGCCAGCTGCGCGGCGGTCGCTGCCGGACGCAGAGATCATCGTCGCCGCCGACGGCGCGGTCGATGATTGCCGCCCGCTGGCCGCCGCCTCGGGCGCCCGCGTCATCGAGGTACCCGGGCCGTCGGGACCCGCCGCGGCGCGCAATCGTGCCGCCGTCGCGGCGAGTGGTGAGATTCTGTGTTTTGTCGATTCTGATGTGGTCGTCGACCCGGATGCGCTATCAGGCATGTATCGCCTGCTGGACAACGAACCGGACATTGCCGGTGTCTTTGGCGCGTACGACTTGACGCCGGCGCTCCCGAATTTCATGTCGCAGTACAAGAATCTCTCGCACGCCTACATCCACGAGATGGGCAATCGAGATGCCGCGACATTCTGGGCAGGTCTGGGCGCCGTCCGAACCAAGGCGTTCCGGCGCGTCGGCGGGTTCGACGAGCGCTTCACGCGCCCGTCGGTCGAAGACATCGATTTCGGATACCGGCTACGCCGGGCGGGGTATCGTCTCCGCCTGGATCCTCGCATTCGCGGCAAACATCTGAAGCGATGGACGGTCTTGAACAGCATCGAGATCGACATCCGCGCGCGCGGCATTCCGTGGACGCAGCTGATCCACCGGTTCGGCGCCTTGGCAAACGATCTGAACACGCGCGTCGAGCTGCGTCTCTCCGTCGTGCTGGCGTGTCTCCTGGTCGCTTCGATTGCCGGATGGGCGCTCACGCCCGTTGCCGCGGCAGTCACCCTGGCGATCCTGATTGCGCTGGTCGGTCTCAACTTTCAGTACCTACCGATGGTTCGCCCAACAGCGCGGCTTCATGTTCGCCTTGCGCGTCGTGCCGGCGCACATCCTCCATCACTTGTGCAACGGCGTTTCATTCGTCGCCGGCACCAGCCTCTATCTCTTCGGGCGGCTGGGACTTGCTCTACCCGGCGCGCTGCCGGCCGGCGAGTGGACGCCTGCGCTCTCGACGTCGGAGTCGCACTCCACATGAGCACTCGCGTCTTCATCGGCGTTCTGGTTGCTCTGGTGCTGGTCCGCGCGGCCGGCGCACAAACCGCAGACAACGTCCTGCTCGTCGTCAACGACAGCAGCCCGGTGTCGATCCAGATCGGCGAGTACTACGCCGGCAAGCGCGGCATCGCCGCCAATCACATTGTCCATATCAAGACCGCGGCGGCCGACGCCATTTCCCGCGCCGACTTCGATGCGCAGATCGAAACGCCGATCACTGAATGGCTGGCGAAGCATGGCTTGCAGGACCGCATCCTGTACATCGTGCTGACCAAAGGTGTCCCGCTGCGCATTAGTGGAACCGAAGGCCGTATGGGGACGACGGCCAGCGTGGACTCGGAGCTGACCCTCCTCTACCGACACCTGCTGGGGATGGATCCGGTCGTCATCGGCCAGGTCGCCAATCCCTACTTTCTGGATCAGAAGCCGCTGGTCGAAGCGAAACCATTCACGCGCTTCGTTGCCGAGATCTATCTCGTGACCCGCCTCGACGGATACAGCTTCGAAGACGTGCAGGGGTTGATCGATCGCGGCCTCACGCCGACGCGCGAAGGCGCGATCGTGCTGGACCAGCGTGCCTCGGTTGCCGACGTTGGGGGCGGGGACCGCTGGCTCGCCGAGGCCGCCGACCGGCTGAGACGGGCGGGACACCAGAACCCAGTGTTGCTGGAGAGAACGACCGCCCTCGCGGCCCTGGATAATCCGGTCCTCGGTTACTACTCCTGGGGCTCGAACGATCCCGCGAATCGTCTGCGTCAATTCGGTTTCAAGTTCAGCAATGGCGCGATCGGCGGGCTGTACCTCAGCACCGACGGCAGAACCTTCACCGAGCCTCGAGCCACGTGGTTACCCGGAGGTGGGAAGCCCTCGGCCGGCGGCGGACCCCAGTCTCTTGTCGCCGACCTGATTCGCGACGGGATTACCGGCGTGGCCGGCCACGTCGCCGAGCCTTTCCTCAACGCCACCATTCGCCCGCAGATTCTCTTCCCCGCCTACCTCTCCGGGTTCAATCTGGCGGAATCGTTCTACCTCGCGATGCCGTTCCTCAGTTGGCAAACGGTCGTTGTCGGCGACCCTTTGTGCTCGCCGTTCGCCAGGCAGGCGCTTACTACCGACGAGATCTCAAAGCCTGTTGACGCGAACACCAAGCTTCCCGGCCTGTTTGCGGAGCGGCGACTGGCGATTCTCGGGCGCGGGGGACTGAAACGGGAGGCCCTCGAGTTGACGCTGCGTGCCGAGGTCGAAGCCCACGAGGGAAACTCGTCCGCGGTGGAACCCCTGCTTCGCAAGGCGACCGACCTGGAACCGCGGCTCGACAGCGCGAACATGAATCTGGCCGAAATCTATCAAGCCAAGGGCGACGCCGACGCGGCCATCGACCGCTACAACCGAGTGCTGGCCAGCGACCCGCGAAATGTCGCTGCGTTGAACAACCTGGCCTACGCGCTCGCGATGGACAAACAGTCGCCGAAGGATGCGCTGCCATTTGCCGAACGCGCCTTCCGCCTGGCACCGATCCCGCTGGTCGCCGACACCTTGGGCTGGATTCATCATCTCCTTGGTGACGACGCCGCGGCGGCGCCGCTGGTCGAACGCGCTCTTGCTGGAGCCGCCGATAACCCGGATGTGCTCTTGCATGCAGCATTCGTGCACACTGAACTGAACGAGATGGCGAGGGCCGCCAAGGAGCTCGACGCGGCCGAGAAACTCGACCCTAAGCTGTCGCAGCGGGCCGATGTCAAGGCACTGCGTGAGCGGCTGGCGGCGAAATAGGATGAACGGACTGTCCCTCGACGCGCGAAAGGTGTCAGCAGCGGCGGCCTTGCTGCTGGGGCTTGTCCTTGTGTACTGGCGAGTCATCCAGAAGCTCGTCTACGACTGGGGTCACGACGATAACTACTCGCACGGATTTCTGATTGTCCCGCTGGCGCTGTATTTCGTCTGGGAGCGCAGGGAGCAGCTCCAGGCTTTGGAGATCCGGCCTTCGTGGTTCGGGCTCGTGGTGTTTGCCGGCAGCCTCGCCGTGCTTCTGGCCGGACTGCTTGGAGCCGAGCTATTCCTCACCCGGATCTCATTGATCGGCGCTGTCGCCGGAATCCTCTTGTTTCTCATGGGCTGGGCACACATGCGGGCGCTGTCGTTTCCCTTGGCGTTCCTGCTCCTGATGGTTCCGTTGCCAGCGATCATCTTCAATCAGATCACCTTTCCGCTTCAGCTGCTGGCCTCGCAAGCCGGAGCGTCGGTGATCTCCGCCGCCGGCATTCCCGTCTTGCGGGAGGGCAACCTGATCGTGCTCGCGAATACGACGCTCGAAGTCGCCGAAGCCTGCAGCGGCATTCGCTCGCTCATCACCCTCATCACCCTGGCGCTGGTCTACGGCTACTTCGTCGACTCTCGCACCTGGTTCCGCGCCCTTCTCGTCCTGTGCGCGATTCCGATTGCGATTGTCGCCAACGGCGCCCGCGTGGCCGGAACTGGGATCGCCGCCCACTGGTTCGGGCGCGAAGCCGCGGACGGGTTCTTTCATGAATTCTCAGGCTGGATCGTCTTTCTGATCGCCTTTGCGATGATGCTGGCCGTACACTGGGTGTTTTCACGGATCGCGGGCGTGCGAATTCCTGCAGCCGTGGCAGAGGCCTGAGCGTGATGACTCGCGTCTTCCTCCTCCTCGTCCTGCTCGTCGCCGCCTCCGGACTGGTGGCCCGGGCCGATCGGCAGGAGGCGGTTCCGCTGAGAAAGTCGTTCTCGGCGTTTCCGCTCGAGATCGACGGCTGGCTCAGTGCCCCACAGGCGCCGCTCGACGACCAAATCGTTGCCATTCTGGGAGTCGACGAGTATGTAACCCGCGTGTACCGGAGGCCCGGTACGCCCGGCGTCGGGCTCTACATCGGCTACTGGCAGAGCCAGCGGCAGGGCGACTCGATCCACTCGCCGCAGAACTGCCTCCCCGGAGCGGGCTGGGCGCCAATCTCGCGCAAGGATCTGGCAATTTCACGCCCCGCAGCCTCATCTGGAGACGACGCCGTGGTTAATCGCTACGTCATTCAGAAAGGCCTGGACCGCCAGCTCGTTCTTTACTGGTACCAAAGCCACGGCCGAATCATCGCGAGCGAGTACTGGGGAAAGATCGCGCTCGTGACCGACGCCGTCCGGCTCAACCGCAGCGACGCAGCAGTCGTGCGGGTGATGACCCCGCTCGTAGGGAACAGCGTCGAGGCCGAGCTGACGGCAGAACGGACGGCCAGCGAGTTCGTTCGAAGTCTCCTTCCACTTCTCGACGAATTCCTTCCGCGTTAGGTCAGCGTCGTTCCTGGTTTTGAACCCTAAAGTTAACCTTGCGGATGACTAATCGGTCTAACGAGATGGACTCGAAAAATGTCAAACTCTTTTAAATCAAGCAATTATGGTAGGTGGCGGTCTCGATGAACCTCGGGCAGCGTTCTTGCAACCTTCTTGCGCAATTGAAAGATTTTCGAGTGTGGGTAATCTGAACCGAACCTTGGAGTGAGCCGATGATCCGTCGTTTAGCAGGTTTTGGAGTCCTAGTTGGGGTACTGGCGCTGGCATCGACAGCTCAGGCGGCTCCCATCTTAGGCACTATTACGTTCAGTGGCCACGCTACCCCAGTTGGTGGGACGTATAACGGTTCAACAGGGGTGACCCTCGACCCGAGCACTTGGAAGGTCACGGGTGGTAGCGGCAGCTTCGGAGGGGTTGCTTTGGGCACGAACCCAAATGTCGCCTCGGGAATCACCTGGGGCGCCGGCGTCGGTGCCGTCAATGTAACTTTCAACCCGTTCGACCTCTTCAACTTCAATGTCGGAGCCAACAACTTCAGGCTTCAGGCCAACCGGGTCTTCAACATTTCCCGTTCCGCCAACCCCGGGACTATCGCGGTCGGCGGCTTTGGCCTGCTGACCATCCTCGGCCCCGGTGGTTTCAGTCCGTTCATCGCCAAATGGATCTTTGCCCACGGACAGGGGTCAGACAGCCTGACCCTCGAGGTGACACCTTTCGCAGTCGTGCCGGAACCGGGCTCGATGCTGCTCCTCGGTACCGGTCTTCTCAGTTTGGGCGCCGCCGCTCGCCGCCGGTTCGCACGAAAAGCGTAAACCACTCGCCTGCTGAGCAGGCCTCGACAGCCCCAAAAAGGCCCAGCCATCACGTATGGCTGGGCCTTTTTCACAAGGTGATAGTCTTTTCTCCAGGGCGCCCGCTGCCGATACGTTGGTGAGACGTTTCTGGAGTGCCTTTGCATGCTGCGCACAACTTCACCGCTACTCGCTTGTCTCATGGTCTGTCTCGTGGTCGCCGGCTGCCGCTCAGATCCTGGGGCCGCGCGTGATCAGCACCTGAAACGCGGCGACGAGTACGTCGCTGCCGGGAAGTTCAACGAAGCGATCATCGAATACCGCAACGCGGTGCGGTTAGTCCCGCAGTCCGGCGATGCGCATTTGAAACTGGCCGACGCTTACTTGCAGAACGGCGACCTTAAGAACGCCTTCGGGGAATTCGTTCGCGCGGCCGACCTGCTGCCGGCCAACCTGGACGCGCAGCTCAAGGCCGGCCAGGCCCTGCTGGTCGTCGGACTGTTCGAGGACGCCAAGAGCAGAGCTGATAAAGTCCTGACGGCGGACCCCAAGAACATTCAGGCCCAGATCCTGAGAGGCAACGCGCTTGCTGGCCTGAAGGACATCGACGGCGCGGTGGCGCAGGTCGAAAGCGCCATCCAGACCGATCCCTCGCAGAGTATGAGCTATGCGAGCATGGGGGCGCTGCTGCAGTTCGCCAAGGGCGATACCGTGCAGGCTGAGGCCGCCTTCAAGAAAGCCGTCGAAACCGACCCCAAGTCGGTCCAGGCTCGGCTGGCGCTGGCGAATCTTTACTGGTCGACGGGCCGGCAGGCCGAGGCCGAAAGGGCCTTCAAGGAAACGCTCGCGCTCGAGCCGCGTAATCTGCTGTCGAACCGTGCCCTGGCCATGTTCTACATGGGCTCCGGCCGCATCGCCGAGGCCGAGGCGCCGTTCAAGATCATCGCCGAAGAGACGACAGGCCCGGAGGGGCGGCTCGCGCTCGGCGACTTCTACGCGTCAACCCAGCGAACGCCGGAGGCCAAGGCGCTCTTCAAACAGATTGCCTCCGAAGCGCAAGGCGCCGAGACCGCAAAGCTGCGACTGGCGGTGCTGTGGCTGGGTGAGGGCGACCGCCAGGGCGCCTACACCCTGATCGACGAGATCCTCGCGAAGCAGCCCAAACACACCGAGGCGCAGATGGTCCGGGCGATGCTGCAATTCGACGACGGGAAGCGCGCGGAGGCGGTGGCCGCCATGCGCAAGGCGGTGGCGTCGGACATCGGTTCCGCGCAGGCTCATGCGGTCCTCGCCAAGCTCCTGGCTGCCGACAATCAGGCCGACGAGGCCATCGCCGAATACAAGGAAGCTCTTCGCTTGAATCCGCGGTTCGCCCAGGCGGAGTTCGAACTCGCCAGCCTCTCGCTCCAGGCGTCCAAGTTCAGCGACGCGATTCAGTTCGCTCAAGGCGCGATCAACACCATTCCCGGCTATGCGGAAGCCCATCTCGTGCTCACGCGCGCGCTATTGGCCAACGGAGACACGACAGCCGCGGAGAAATCGTTGAAGGTGCTGATGGACGCCTTTCCGCAGGACGCGACGGTTCAAACCGAGCTGGGGCGTCTGCTGCTGGTCAAGGGCGATGCCGTCGCCGCGCGCGCTGCTTTCGAACGGGCGATTGCCAAGGACCCGGCGCAGTTGGGCGCACTCGACGGACTCGTCACCATCGACATCCGTCAAAAGCGATCGGCTTCGGCTCGCACGCGGCTGGACGCCGCAGTCAAGTCTGCCCCACAGAACGCTTCGTTGCAGGTCGTCGCCGCTGGACACTATGTGGCGCTGGGCGACGAAGGCGCCGCGGAACGGGCGTTGAAACAGGCGCTCGAAGCCGACCCAAAGAACCCGGCAGCTTACGATCTGCTGGCTAGGCTCTATGTCAATCAGCAACGTCTGCCCGAAGCGACTGCCGAGTTCGAGCGGCTGTCGAGCCTTCAGCCCAAGGCGGTCGGGCCGCACACCGCGGTCGCAGTGCTGCTCCAACTGCAGAACCGGATGGACGAGGCGAGCGCTCGCTACAAGAAAGTGCTGGAGATCGATCCTCGTGCGCCGATAGCCGCCAACAATCTCGCGCAGATCTACGCCGATCGAAATGAGAATCTCGACGAGGCGCTTCAGCTCGCTCAGACGGCAAAAGCCGGCCTGCCGAAGTCGGCTGACGTCGACGATACGCTGGGCTGGATCTACTACAAGAGGAAGCTCACGCAGCTTGCCGTCGGGACGTTGAAGCAGAGCGTAGCAGCGCAGCCGAACAATCCGCTGTACCTCTACCATCTGGGA
Organism: uncultured Acidobacteriota bacterium; assembly: GCA_963773045.1. Classification (GTDB taxonomy): domain Bacteria; phylum Acidobacteriota; class Vicinamibacteria; order Vicinamibacterales; family UBA2999; genus 12-FULL-67-14b. The sequence goes on from CAVYZT010000010.1 coordinate 491,124, forward strand.
ATGGCGTACGCGCAGAGCGGCGAGAACGACCTCGCACGCCAGACCCTCGAGAAGGCCCTGAAGAACCAGGCGAATTTCGACGGCGCAGACGATGCCCGCAAGACGCTGACCTCGCTCAGGAATTGAGGTCAGATGCGGCTGCGCAGGACGTTGTTTTTCCTGTTCGCCGTCTTTGTCGTCTACGGCACGACGATCCCGTTTCGATTCGTCGGGCAATTCTCGGCGGCTGAACGCAAGCTGGCGAGAATCCTGGCTCACCCGTTTGCCCCCAACGACCCATCCCGGGGCTTCTCGACCCCCGACATCGTCCAGAACCTCGCGCTGTTCGTGCCGTTCGGCGTTCTTGGCGTCCTCGCCGGCTCGCCCGAAATCCGCTGGGGCTGGCGGCGCATCGTCACCGTGACCGCGCTTGGCGCGGGCCTCGCCATCGGGGTCGAAAGCTTTCAACTGCTGACGCGCGATCGCACATCGTCGCTGATCGACGCGGCCGCCGATACGCTTGGCGCGCTGATCGGCGCCGTGGCCGCCAACGGCTTGCGCGGTCGGGTGCGAAGCGCAGTGGACCTCGCGGCCGACGCAGGGTGGCTCAACGCCGACGTGCTCTTTCCTGTGATTGTCGCCCTCAGCGTCGTGGCGATCGCGGCATGTGTACCCTTCGACGCCACGCTCGATGTCGGCATGATCGTGCCCAAGGTCCGGATGCTCTTACGCGATCCGTGGCAATACAGCGGGCTCAATGACGAGGGCGTCGCGGTGATGCAGTACGCCCTTCTCGCAGTGGCGGCCTGCATGTGGATCGCTCGGGTCGATCCACTTCATGCGGCCATCAAGGCTGCCATTGCCGCGGTGGCGGTCGCGTTCGCTCTCGAAGCGGCGCAGATCGTGATCATGTCTCGCATGCCCAGCCTCGAGGATGCAACCGTTCACGCCGGCGGCGCGCTACTCGGCGCCTGGCTCTGGACGATCGGGCGCCGGCGCTCGCTGGAGCCCTGGTGGCTTGGCGCGATGGTCATCGGCACCGCGATCGCCGCGTCGATTCAGGCGATCGGTTCCTCGGACACACTCCCGACGCAGCGGATCTACGAGCGCCTGTTCCTCCGCACCTACCTGCGATCGGCAGTTCCGGTCGTGACGCACCTGATGGAAGTGCTGGTGGCGTATGTGCCGCTGGGCTTCGTGGCCGGGCAGATTCTGACCGCCCGCATGCGAGACGGAGCCGCCAGCTTCGTGGCGGTGCTGATCGCCGCTGCGATCGCTGTCCCGATCGCGCTCGTTCAAGCTGTTCGACCAGGCATGCTCGACAGCGCGTGGGACATTGGCGCCGCTCTCGCCGGCGCGTGGCTCGGAGCGTGGGCGGGGACCCGAGGCGCGCACGCATTCAGCCGGGCGGTCCGCTCGTGGCAGGATTCTCGATCGACGACCGCCGCCCGATGATGCCGCGGGTCCTGCAGGTCATCCTGAGCTTCAATCCAGGCGGCACCGAACGGCTCGTGCTGGAACTGGCGGCACGCCTGCATGCCGACATGCCGATGAAGGTCGTCTGCCTCGACGAGGTCGGCCCGTGGGCTCATGAGATTCAGTCACGCGGCATCGAGGTGGAGGCGCTCCAGCGATCGGGCGGGTTCCGACCGGAGCTCGGGCGCGCGATTGCACGTGCGGCAACCCGCCACGGCGCAACCGTGATTCACGCGCATCAGTATTCGCCGTTCGTCTACAGTGCACTGGCGCGGCTCTGGCGGCCGGGACTTCAGGTGGTATTTACCGAGCATGGCCGGCTCTCCGATGCTCCCCCATCGGCGAAGCGCCGCAGCGCCAACCTGGTTCTGCGGAATTTCCCCCGGCGGGTCTTCTCAGTGTCGGAGGATCTGAAACGGCACCTGGTTGCCGAAGGCTTCAAGGGCCAATCGGTGGATGTGATCTACAACGGCATCGACGTCGGCCCGCTTCCCGATCACAGCGCTCGAGCGCAGGCGCGAACGCTGCTCGGCATCTCGGATGACGATCTCGTGATCGGCACGATCGGCCGGCTCGATCCCGTGAAGGATTTCGAGACGCTCATTCGCGCCGTTGGAGGGCTGTCCGGATCGCTCCGCGCTCAGCTCGTCATCGTCGGCGACGGCCCGCAACGATCGCGTCTGGAACAACTGGCCCGCGAACAACCCGCCGGGTCGCGGTGCGACTCTTGGGACATCGAGACAACGCGCGCCAGTCGCTGCCGGCTCTCGACATCTTCGTGAACAGCTCGATCAGCGAGGGCATCTCGTTGACGATTCTCGAAGCGATGGCCGCGGGCTTGCCGGTGATTGCGACTGGAGTCGGAGGCACGCCCGAAGTCGTCGATGAATCGTGTGGCCGGCTGGTGCCGGCAAGAGACACGGCGGCGATCGCCGCGATGCTCGTGTCGCTGGCGGAGCAGCCGGCGCTGCGGCGGCAGTTGGGCCGCCGCGCTCGCCAACGCGTCGAGACTCGATTTACATTGGACCGGATGATCGGCGAATACCGCGCCGTCTACCAATCCGCAAGCCGCTAGCAATCAGTTTTCAGCGACCGTCGTCAGCTTTCAGCGATCAGCTTCGATGACTGGAAGCCGGCAGCTGACTATCAGGGCACCTTGAAGACGTGGATCACCGGTGCCGCACCGTCGTTGCGGTACGCCGCGAGGAAGATGCGCTTGGTTGCCGGATCGTACGCGGCGCCCACGATGCTGTAGTTGCCCACGTCGACGCCGTTGACGACCTTCTGCTGGAATGGCAGGCTGAAATTCCACACTGCATAGGGCACGACGTCCCACGGCTTCATCTGTTTGTACTTGACCGCCAGGAAATCGTCGGCATTGTAAGCGAACACGAGGGCCCGATTCGGGTAGCCGTGGGTCCCCTTGGTCAGATCGACCGGGTCGTAGCAGTAGTGGATGCCCGCCGGGTACCCCGGCACCTGCTTGAAGTCGAGCGACGGGTCGTCCGTTCCTTGACCGTAGCAGAACCGCGTCCCGCCCCAGCCGAAGAACAAGATGCTGCGCGTGCCGTCCGGAAATACCATGCCGCGGAACACCTGCGTGCCGTTGTAGAGACCACCGTTGACGCCCCACTGGCCGAGCGTCGGCTGATTGAGTGGTCCGCTCGGATTGCTCGAATCGCTCGGATAGCCCATGACCAGGTTGGTCGGCGAGTTCGGCACTCCGAGCTCAGCGGGTGTGAAGACCGTGGCTGACGGACCCGAGCTCGTGCGGTTCAAGATCGCGACACCACCGCCCTGTCCGGTCAGATGCGTCCCGCCGAGCGCCGATTGCCAGGGGCTTGGAATGGTCGACATGTAGCCGGAGACGAATCCGGCTATGCGCGTCGTGTCAGTCGGCACGAATTCCTGGAATCCCTTGCCGACTTGAAACGGACCCGTGACGGGAGGCAGAGCCGCAAAGTTCAGCCCGGTCACGAAATGTGACTTCGTCTGCTTCTTCGGTCCGGCGTCATAGAACGACCAGGCGGTGACCGCAAGCGAGTTCGGGAGCACGGCGAGGGCACCAACTTTCACGCCGTTCGCAGTATCACCGTCAATGGTCTTCAGTTTTCCCCTCAGAACGTCGGTCAGCGGCTGAAGCAGGCTCGCGCGCGGCAGAAGCGAAACGCTGGCCCCTGTGCCTGGCGCTGGAATGCTGATTTCACCGACCATCTGATACCAGTCGTGTCCGAGCAGGAACAGCGAGTTGTGCGCCGGGTTGTAACGTGAGGCCGGTGCCGCCCCACTCGAACGTCTGCGTCCCCGAGCCCGTCGGGACGCGAAATGCGCCTTGGTAGACAAGGTCCGTGGACTTCAGCAGCGTGCCGCCCGGCGACGGCGGAGGCGGCGAGCACGACTGCGTGGCGGTTCGTTGTTCGGTGAGTGGCCCACACGCCTTGCCGCCGTTCGACGGCGGCACGATGATGGTCCGCGTCCAGGTCTCTGTGCGCGTGCGTATTCCGCCAGTGCACACACTCCAGAGCGTCCAGCTCTTCAGCGTCCACGCCGAGACCACACAGTTGACCGGACCACCTGCTGAGGTCCCCGTTGTGAAACTCCAGACGGGACTCGAGCTCGCGCCAGCGGAGTTTCTGGCGACGATGCGGAAGAAGTATTTGGTGGACGGCAGCATGCCGACGGGGGTGTAGTTTGGCAGTTGGACCTTGGCGACCCAGCCTGGCGAGGATTCGGTGCCGAAGTACACATCGTAGCCAAGCGTCGCGCCGTCGGATCGCCACGACAGCACTTGCCTAGTAGCGACATTGATTGAGTTGTTAGAGGGAATGGGGGTGTTCGGTATGCCGGGAAGCTGTTGCGCGGTCAGCGCACCCACCGAGATGATCCAGACGAGAGCGATAAGTTTCGTGGCTTTGTATGCTCGATCCACTTCTCCTCTTTTCCCTCTCGCCTTGCGAGTTGTGGGTGCACGACTGAGCTCTTTAAGACAATGGTCCGGATTCCCAGCGTTCGTTCGGGTTCTGGCGCAAGCAATGCGGATACCAAATCAAGGCTGGGACAGAACTCCTTTTCTCAGAATGAGATATGGGCAGGAGTGAGCATTCCTCCCGGGCCGGACAATGTGGGGATCGAGTAAAGTCAGCAGGGTGTTTACCCGCCAAGTGTGTATTTAAGGGTGTTCGATAGCCGACAGCCGCCTCCTGAATGACAGGCACGGTCGCGATCATCAGGGTTGAGACATGATGGGCACGCGACGCATGGTCAAACTCTCCGGATGAAGATCGCAATCCTCTCGTATGAGTACCCGCCCGAGACCGGTTTCGGCGGCATCGGCACCTACTCGTACTACCACGCTCGTGCGCTGACGAAGATCGGACACGCGGTCCACGTGTTTGCCGGATCGTTACAGACGGGCGTCTTCCATTCGGAGCACGAAGGCATCCGTGTCACCCGGATCAAGATCGACGGGTGGCTCAATCGCCTGTTGCAGCCGGCGCGGACGCGTGAGTGGTGGTGGTTTCACAACCGCGTGGAAACCGCCTACGCGCAGTACATCGCGCTGCGCGAGGCACTCCAGGGCGAATCGATCGACGTCGTCGAGGCGCCGGAGTGCGGTGCTGACGCGGCCGCGGTGAGCCTGTTGCTACAAGTCCCGGTTGCGCTGCGCTTCCACTCCCCCGCCCAGCTGATCATGGGCAGCTATCAGACCCCGGCGCGCGATCGTCAGCTCACCGCGGCCATCGAGCGAGTGGCGATGACCCGCGCGCGCATCCGAACCGCCTGCAGTCAATTCGTCGCCGATCGCGTCACCGACGAGATGAAGGTGCCGGGACCGATCCACGTGATCCCCAACGGGATCGACTTGGAGTTATTCGATCGAACCGACGCCGGCGACGTCCGCAGCCGCTTTGGCATCCCCGCCGACGCCCTCACGGTACTGTTTGCCAACCGATTAGAGGAACGCAAAGGCATTCACTTGATTGCCGACATCGCGCTAAGCGTGATGAAGCGGTACCCTCACGTGCACTTCGTGCTCGCGGGCCGCGATCTGTTCGGCTACGTGGCCAACCAGGTGCTGCCCAGGATTCGCGACGAGGGACTGGCGGATCGGTTCCACGTCCTGGGGGCGCTCGATCTGGCGGACGTTCGAGCGCTAGTCAAGCGCTCGGACGTCTTTCTTCTGCCAAGCCTGTGGGAGAACTGCCCCTACTCGTGCATTGAGGCGATGGCTGCCGGGCGGCCGATCGTGTCGTCCGACTGCGGCGGTATGCCGGAGCTGATCGTCGATCGAGTGACCGGACTTCTGGCCCGGAATGGCGACGCCGCATCGTTCGCACAAGGAATTGAGGAACTGGTCGAGGACAAAGGTCTGCAGGAACGGCTTGGTAAAGCTGCCCGCCGCGTGGTCGAGGAGAGATTGACCGACACCGGCGTCGCCTATCGTCTTGCCGAGATCTATCGGGAGAGCCTCGCTCCTGCCACGCGACACGCCGGTGCGTCAGGGCGCTGACGTTTCGCCGCGGTGCTGTGCCACGCCGAGTTGATCGAGATAGCGTGAGGCCACCGTCTTGTCTGCGCTGGCCTTACTCATGACCTCGTACCCTTTCGCGTTGTGATGCGCGTCTATCTTCCAATAGAAGTCATCACAGTCGTCCCGAGTGATGATCTTGTTCGTCGTGTAGTACGACTGCAAATCCAGCGCGTTCCGCCAGTCGAAGATTGGGTCACTGACCAACGACGTCCTGGAACACGAACGTCCTGGGAACTTCACGCGCTCCTAGCGGCCACCACGCCCGAGCATTCGAGCCCATCCGGTTTCACGACCTGAGGCACTCGGCCGCCGGCCAGTTGATCGCGTCCGGCGTCGCGCTCGTTGAGGTGTCGATGTTGCTCGGGCATTCCGAGTTGCGCGTCACAGCCGACCTGTACTCGCACCTGCGAGACCAGACAGCCGCCCCGCGCCGCAGAACGCATGGATGCGATTCTCGGCTGAGGGTGTCAGTCCGGGTGTCAGCGACAATTCGCGCAGGAACTTCACGATCGAAACAGCTATTTGCTAGGAGAAAGGAGCAAGCCGTATCGCGTGGACAGGTTAGGCGCAACTCTAGGCGCTGGAGATCTCTTCGCCAATGCGCTTGAGCTGGCGGACAAGTCGCCGGGACTCCTGCCATAATCAGGCATCCAGCAGGCAACCACGATGCCGCGCCACGCCACTATCACGAGCTTCAAGTCCTGGCCCGACATCACGAACGAGGAGCCGAAAGCGCGCGTGATCGAGGCCATCGCCAAGCTCTGAGCGGCCCGCGCCGTCAGAGCCAGCACCCAGCTCGCCGGCGCACGCCTTGGAAGCGAACATCCGGTAGACTCCAGAACGCTCACGACCACCCGCGCGCTCAAGAGGCACCCGATGCGAACCAACTTGTGCTTGTTCATGCTCCTCGTTTCGGCGATGTTCGGCCTCCCCGATCGTGCAACGGCTCAGCCCTCGGGCATCGCGATTCAAAACGTGACGCTGCGCGAGGACACGGGCATCATCACGATCGTCGGCAGCGGATTTGACCGTGAGCTGGCGGTCACTGTCGATGGCCAAGCGGCGGCTGTGCTGCCAGGCGGAACCGACACCCAAATCGAAGTGCTGGCCCCTCCTTCGGTGTTGCAGACGGCAGGTACCTATCGACTGACGGTGATCGACCGCCTGCGCAAGGGCGGGGATGCGTTTGTGGTGGCGAGCCACACAACCACGGTCAGCGTCGGGAGCGGAGCCCTCAAGTGCGCGCCCACCGCTGCCCCCTGTGCGGCACTTGTGCCGATTGGGCCTGGGGCGGTCGGCCTTACGGCCACGGCGGTCGCACCGTTTGCGGGCGGACCCGCACCGATGATGTTCGAAGATTCTGGCCCTCCCTTCCAGACGGCCCTCGGCTATTTAGCGCTTGCTAACAGTGGTTTCGGCTATTTCAACACGGCCGTCGGCTTCTCGGCGCTCGAAGCAGACATAGGCGGCTCCTACAACACCGCCACCGGCACCTATGCGCTCTGGAAAAACGAAAGCGGGAGTAACACGGCTCACGGGGCTTTTGCGCTCAATGTCAACACGAGCGGAGGGTGGAACACGGCCACCGGATCGGAGGCGCTCAATTCCAATACAACAGGCTCCAACAACACAGCCAGCGGCGAGTCTGCGCTCTTCAAGAACACGGCATCATCCAATACGGCCGATGGGGCCAGGGCGCTCTACAACACCACGACGGGCGGGTGGTTCTTCAAGAACACGGCATCATCCAATACGGCCGATGGGGCCAGGGCGCTCTACAACACCACGACGGGCGGGTGGAACGTCGCTGTCGGCGACCGCGCGGGCTACAACGCGACCACCGGGTCCTATAGCGTGTTCCTCGGCGCAGGCGTCACAGGCACGGCCGCCGACACCAACACGATCCGCATCGGCCTGCCCTACGGCGGCGGGCTCGGCCAGAACAAGACCTTCATCGCGGGGATTCATGGGACACAGCTGACACAACCTGCGGTGCAGGTCTTCATCGACGCCAACGGGCAGTTGGGAACCCTCACCGCGCCCATCGCCACTGGGACGGGGACGGTTGGGTCATCGGCAGCGCCACAGCAAGCGACGACACAGGCGGCGACCAACGACGAGTTGCGCACACATCTCGCTCGGCTGGATGCGACGAACGCCGAGTTGCGTGCGCGACCCGCGCGGGTAGAAGCGCTGTTGCAGTCGGTCAGTGGGCGCAAGTAGGGAAAACGATTGTGCGTCCCAACGAGCGGAAGGACCATCCGCGGCTGCCACAGGCCATCGCAGTGGTTAGCTGGATGTGTGCGCTCGTCCTCGTCGCCGCGGCGGTCTTGCTCGTCGGGGACACCATCCGCGCTCGCGATTCGGCGGTAGACGACGCCTACATCACCTTCCGGTATGCCGAGAACCTCCACGAGGGCTACGGGCTTGTTTGGAACAGAGGCGGGGAGCACTCGGAAGGCTACTCGAACCTGCTCTATGTCGTTCTCCTAGCGTTACTCGCCAAGGTCGGGATCGCTTTCGAAGCGGGCGCGATCCTGCTGGCATTGGCCGCGGCACTAGGGGCCGCTGCGATTCTGGCCTGGTCAGCCGGCCCTCGCCAAGCCTGGTTCGCGATGGGCGCTGTCGTTTCGCTGTCGTGCCTCCTCAACGGCGACGTTGCCGCCCATGCAAGCCACGGCCTCGAAACACTGCTGTTCGGTTTCCTGGCGACAGCGATGACGGCAACGTTATCGAGGGTCGCGGCCCGACCGCCGGCGACTGTGCGACTGCTCGTTCTCGCTGCGATCTTAAGCACCCTGCTCTTCCTTTGCCGGCCAGACGGCGTGTTGTTGCTAGGCGTGGCATGGGCCTCGAACCTGTGGCTGTTGCGAGGGTCTCCGCAGCAGCGGCCTGCGTTCCTCGCGGCAACAGCCGTCGGAGTCGCCGGACTGGGTTACGCCGCATTCAAGTTGGCTTACTTCGGGTACCTGTTGCCGAACCCGTACTACATGAAGGGCAATGTCTCCGGCTTTGCAGGGATTGCGGAGACCAAGGCATTCATCGTTGCATACGCAGTGCCCTTGTCGATCCTGGGAGGCAGCACGGTGTTGGCGACCGTGATCGCCGCCATCCGGAAGAGGTCAGGGCATGCAATCATGATCGAGCCGGCCCTGCTAATGGCAGGCATCATGACAGTCTGCTGGTTGGGCTACGGGGCCAAGATCCTCCACGAGATCGACTTCAACCATCGGTTCATGTTCCCGATCGTGCCGATCGTTTGGTTCGCGATCGCCCGCGGAGCTTCGACGCTGAGCGCCGCGTTGCCGGCCAGCCTTGCGGCACTTCTCGGCACTCTCGTGTTCGCGGGTGTCGTGGGGATGGAGTGGCCGCAGGCGAAGTGGCGGGCGATGCAACTCGGCGAGCCGGGGGCAGTCGATCCATATACCTCGGCATTCCTGCGGCTGGGCAAGGCGATTGCCGATACCGGACTCGGGGACCAGATTGCCATCGCCTGCTCCCATGCCGGGGCGACTCCCTTTGCTTCGAAGGCCAGGCACTACGACCTCGGTGGGTTGACCGACAACAAGATCTGTGCTCGCACCCCGCCTGAGGAACGGGCGCGATACTTGGAGACGCTTCGATACGACATCCTGTCGTCGACCCTCTTTCCCGCTTCGCCCGGCTCGAGCAGTCTCGACGAAGACCCCAAGCGGGACTCGCCGTACCTGACGGAGTGGTACCTCGCCACTCCCGCTGACATGGATGCCAGTGTACGCGCCCTGTGGGAGAAGGCGAGTCTGGCACGGCGAAGAGAGGAACTGTTCCGCGAGATGCGCCACCTTCGCGATGATGCGACGCTCCTCGGGGAGATGAGCACCGGGCTCAAGCGCTGGCGAAACTTCGTCTACGTTATGAGGTCGAGCCCGCACTACGACGAACTCGTTGCCAGGCTGTCGAACGCGCTCGACGTGCCAGCCGACAGGATTGACTGGAAGAGCTGGCCGAAGTGAACGACTGCACTCTACGGGTTGGGCGGCTTCCAGCAGGATCGCCTGCCTCACAACCGCCCGGACCACTGCCTCTCGGGGTGCGAGCCCACCTAGCAACCCGAGTTTGAGGGCGGCGGCGATCGCGTCGGCGGCAAGCTGATGGCCTGAGGCAACCGCGAGCAGCGGCAGAAGAGCGGGTTTCCCGAAATAGTTGCTTCCCCGTATCTCGCTCGTGAAATGCTGCGGCATCCCCGGCTGCGCCGGACGGGAACACTCCCTCCCGCTTGTCCCCGCCGGGCTCGCATGCTCATCATTCGACCTTGCTATACTCGGCCGCTATGAAAGGGCTCTACGAGACTCTCTTTGGCTCGCAGTATCCGCTGCCGTCGCAAATGTCCGTTTTTGAACGCCTGGCGATGATCGCCGTGCTCGAGCATCTGAAACCGTCGATCGCGATTGAAGTCGGGACGGCGCAAGGGGGGTCCCTGCAAGTCCTGGCCGCCCATGCCGAGAAAGTCTATTCCCTCGAGGTCGACCACACGGTGAGTGAACGCCTCTCCCAGTTCACGAATGTGGAGTTCCGCATCGGCTCATCGGCAGAGACCTTGCCAGCCGTCCTGACCGAGCTCCATGAGGCCAAGACACCCTGCTCGTTCATCCTGATCGATGGCAACCACGCGACCGCCGCCGTCCAGCAGGACATTCACGCACTGCTCTCCGTGTCCCCGCTCGACACGCAGTACGTGATGTTCCACGACAGTTTCAATCCTGATTGCCGAACCGGGATTCGCACGGCTGGATGGGAAAACAGTCCACACGTGTGGTGGGTCGAACTGGACTTTGTGCCGGGGGTCTGGCAACCGCCTGACCATCCGACGTTTCCCAGACAGATGTGGGGCGGCTTCGCGATGGCCTACTTGTCACCGCAGCAAAGGCCTGGACCGTTCAGGGTGTACACGACTGCCGACGCGATGTTTCAGCAGATCTATCGGGCGTCCGCACACTGGCCCGAGTAGACTGAAGCCGCAGACTCGTCGTCGAATGCGTCGCGCGCCCCCAGGAAATTCTGCGAGTTGGAAACAATGACGAATTGATGACACTCGCCAATGTTGGAGTTTCTGCCATTCACAGAGCGGGCTGGCTAAGTCGTTGAATCTATGGTGCCGGAGGAGGGGTCGGACCTTGAAGGGTGCTGTAGATACTGTAAGTTTCTGATTCTACGTTTCCGACAATGCCAACACCTCGGTGGACACCTCAAATCCGGCCACTGATTGACCCCTCCTGTGCCACCATGAATTCAATCAGTTGACAGGCCCGCCCAAATTCCAATCTGCTGTGCGGAGGGCGCACTGTCATTAGTCTGTGATTGCGCCGCAAGATCACTAATCGGTTAGGCTTTGAGCCGCGGAGAGGGTTTCGAGCGCGTTTGGTGGCTGAGCCCAGTTCGAAGCGAGTGAGAAACAGTTCGAAGCGATTGAGAAATACGAGAAGGAGCATTCTTAGGTGACTCGCCCTCGGCTCATCGGCGGTTGAGGCATCTGTGACCACGCCCATCCCAGACCGTCGCGGTCCGGTCCTTTCTCAGAGCGTTCGTCTCTTTCCAGCCGGGGTTGCGGCGCTAATCTCTCTTGCGGAACTGTTTACCTACGGCGGACTGTACTTTCCCGATACGACGCAGTTCGTGCGGCACGGTTTCTATGCGGGGTTCGTCCACAAGCCGTTTCACAGCGTCATCCCGCCCGCCTATCCACTGATTCTTGATGGCGTCATGGTGCTGGCGGACGCGCCGCATCGAATGTTCGTGCTGACCGTCCTTCAGCAGATCAGCACCGTTGCAGTGACTTACTTCGTCCTGCGAATCGGCGAGGTCTGCGAGCGGCCGTTGCTCGGGTGGTGCGCGGCTCTCGCGACTGCTGTGTAGCATTCCACTCGGGTTGTTCGCGCAGTCTGCGCAGACCGAAACGTTCTCGGTGTTCTTTGTGACAGCAGCCTCCCTGCTGTTTTGCCGCGGAATGCAGGCTTCCAACAGGGACGCGATGGGCGAGTGGATGTTCGTGGCCTCCGGTTCGCTTGCCGCCGTAGCGATGGCCCAGAGACCGACAAATCTCGGACTGCTGCCCGCAGCCTTGATGGCCTTCGCGACGGCGCGTGTACCTCGACGGTTCAGGTTGCGCATCGCGTGACGGAGCGGGACTCCTTGTTGCGCTGGGACTGGTTCGCCGCGAAGAACCAATACCATTACGGAGATCGGCGCTCGTCGAGGGCGTCGGAATCGCTGTACGGACGCGTCGCCATGCTCGACAAAAATCACTTTCCGACAAACTCCGAGGCGCGTGGAACACGTCGCGCGAAGTCGCACAAAAGGAAGGGCTCGATGGAACCTTCTTCCCAAATGCCGGGTGGACGCTTGCACTCGCTCTGTCGAAACACAAGGGAATGGACAATTGGCAGGCTGACGCGTTTCTGAGAAGAGTGGCCCTTACAGTATTCGCTCAAGATCCACTGCGAACGACCCGGCTTACCTACGAGTCCATGCGGAGCATGGTCCAGCCGGTGGACACCGGTGCGGCGCACTTCTGGGGCGGGCTGCATCCCGACACGTATCTAGAATTCGAGCGGATCGCGGCATCGTCGTGGAGGAACTTTCCCGAGGCATACCGGGAACAGAACGACCGATTTCCCGGCTACCCACCTCCGGCCGCAATTGGAAATAGTTGGTTCGAACTGTTCGACGCATCAGCCGCACTGTGCCAGAGTAGTGTTAAGGGTCTCGGAATATCTGGGCGATGGTGATCGCTGGAGCGCGGTGGGACTTGTCCGCAGGCAATGGTGGGTGCTTTATTTCGCCATCCTGCCTCTGGCGCTCCTCGCAATGGCCGGAATCGGCGACCAGCCAGTCGCTCGATACTGGGAGGTTGATATACCTCTGTTCTTCCTTGCGATTGGCTTTGGACTCCGCGAACTCGCCTCTGAGGCATTTGTGTTGCTGCGCGTTCCTGACAGGCGTTTCCCCGGATACATCGCCTGAGCGTCGTTCTTCACCATCTGGCAACCACCGTGGCAGGTGCGCTTCTTACCGCCGTTCTCGCCTTGGCGGCCAGCCTCGGTGGACAAGTTCAAATCCGGCTATTTGTGGACGGCCTCGGTGGAACCCTCAATCCGGATCACGACCGATCGGCTCAACTACATCACGGGACTGCTCTTCTTGACAGCGCTGAGCGCCCTTCAGTGGTGTAGTTGACGTCCCTGAGCGAGTGCATTCCACGGCTCGCGCACGATTCGGCAGCGAATGCGCGTGAAGAAATCCAAGCTAATCTTAGGATAGTCGCACGATGGCATCCCACTGCGGTGTCGCAAATACCCGAAACGCTGGAAAGCAGCGCGAGATATTGCCCATGCGTTAGGGGGCGTGCACTCAGATGAACTGAGCGATGAGACAATCCTGCGTCACGATCGAGATAGCGTGAGGCCACCACCTTGTCTGCGATGGCCTTCCCCATGGCCCTTTCGCCTTGTGATGCGCGTCTACCGTCCGACAGAACTCGTTGAGGTGTTCCTGAGTCGTGACGCGACGAGCTGTCTAGTCACGAGAGCCGCGACTCAATCTTCTGTCGCCATCTCGTGCCAACCCGTACCGCAGCCTCGAACAGAATCGACAGGCTCTCTTTCACGTTCGGTGACTCTGGACGGCCGCGGCCGCGCATGATGTCGTTGATCGCATGACCCGCCACCTGAAACAGGGTCACCAGCACGTCCTTCTCGCGCGGATCGACGACCGGAAAGTGCCGCTCGATGAGGAGGCCCATCAGGTCCTGGTGGTTCGGGAGCGCCACCTGGTTGACCAGTGAATCACGCCGCATCCTGTAGTCGTACAACACGCGAGGGATCACCGCACCTCGAAAGCCCTGCCGATTGAGATCCATCCACAGCGCCCAATCGGCATAGTCGAGCAGGACTTCGTCATAGCTGATCCCGTGGTCGGTGAACAGCGTGCGGCGGAACATGGCACCCGCGTCGCCGAAGCGGTTGATCAGCAGGCCCATCGTCCGATCGAACGGAAGCGGGTTGTAGACTCCCGTTCGCGCCCCGGTCTCGTCGACGAAGAACTGGACATGCGGTACCACATAGGTGAGTTCCGGCCGACGCTCCAGCACATCCACACCGAGCCTGGCGTAATCGGGATGGAGGATGTTGTCGGCATCGAGGAACAGCACGTAATCACCGGTCGCATGCTTGATCCCGCAATTGCGCGCAGAGCTCAGCCCTCCGTTCGGCTTATGAATGACTCTGATGCGCGGGTCGCGTTTGCTCTGATCGGCCAGGACGTCGGCCGCGTCGGGCAGCGGCGAACCATCGTTCACGATCAGGATCTCGAGCGGGTCGTGCTCCTGCCGACATGCCGATTGAACCGCCTCGGCGATCGTCGCCTGATCTTTGTAGAACGGGATCACGATCGACACCTTCGGAGCGCGCGCCGGCATCGGCTTCGGCGGCGCCGCGACCGCGCGACACGAAGCGATCCGCCGCTCGATGGCGCGGACGTAAGTCTTCTGATCGGACAGGATGCGGATGCGGCCGGCGGCTGCGGCGCCAATCTGGTCGAGCCGATTCAGATGCGATGCCACATCGTCGCTGATCACACGGGCAATATCAGCGGGATTCCGCCCATCAATCAGAAACCCGGACTTCCCGTGCTCGATCATTTCCGACATGCCGCCGTGGCGGCTGCCAAGAACGACACGCCCGGCGGCCATCGCTTCGATGCACGCGTTGGGCCAGTTCTCGAACCATGAGGGAAAGATGCAGACGTCCGCTTCCCGATTCAGTGCGAGCATGCGCTCCCGAGGGACCTCGCCAAGGAACTCGACGTTCGGCGGCGCATTCCGCTCGAGATGCGCGCGGAACGAGCGCCCGTACGGTGAGTACGGCACGTCGCCGCCGACCAACCGCAGGCGCAGGTGTGGCAAGGCGCGGAACGCCTCGAGCAACGGTTCGACTCCCTTTCGGGGCTCGATGCGTCCGTAATACAAGAACTGCAGCTCTTCAAGCGACGCCCGGGGCGCCGTCGGCGTCGGCGGCTGAGGCAGGTCCATCGGATACCGAATGATGGTCGCGGCATCCGGCCTCAATCCAAGCCGCCGGCCGACGACTTCTGCGAGGCCTGTCGACGGACAGTTGAGTACCGGAGCGTTGCGGATGGCGTCGTCTTCGAGCAGGCAGACTTCGCGGATCTCGAGCGAGGCTCGATGCATCTGCTGGTCGTCTAGAAAGCACTCGTAGGTTGGTGAATGGAGCGTTACCCCGAGTACCGTCGTTCCGTACGTCTGGAACAGGTTCTGTTCTCGGATCGGGATCAGCCCTTCCGCTTCATAGTCCGGAAATTCAATGTAATCGAACGCGACACCGGTAGCCCGCAAGGTCTCGTGCACCAACATCGAATACGCATAGTGGGGACGGCCGTGGAATAGCGTCTGCCGGCGGTCGGCCGGCACGTTCTCACCTGCGACGAGCACCCGATGGAACCAACGTGAGCGCCTTCAGTCGTTCGCGCTTCTCGGCTCCCGGGTCCTCCGTAAGAAGCCAGACTTCATGCCCGGAGGCGGAGAGCGCCTTGCCGGCTTCGCTCACGTAGACACCAATGCCGCCGCCGCGTACGCCGGCAATCTCTTTGCTGACCAGACAGATTCTCATCGGATGCTCGGATTGATTGGCGACATTCGCTCTCAGATTCGAGGCGCTCGGCGCGGCTCGCGCAGGATTTCCCTGATGCGGCGATGCAGTCGCTGTTCTGTGACGCGGGAATCGAACTCACGTTCGAATCGCGCCCGGGCTCGACGCCCCATGTCTGCCGTCGTCGCCGGATCGGCCATCAGGCGTTCGAGCGCGTCGGCCAGGGCCACCGCGTCGTTCTGGGGAACGATGAGTCCCTCGACCCCGTGCTCGATCGCTTCGTGGATCGAACCGGCATCGGTCGTGACCGACGGAAGGCCGGTGGCCATGGCTTCCAGCAATGACGTCGGGATGCCGTCCTTGTCGCCGGTTGCCGTTTCGATGTACGGCGCGACGAATGCGCGCGCCCGTCCCAGCAGCTCGACGATCTCGTGCTGTCGCTTGAACCCGTGCAGGACGAACTGCCGCTCCACTCCT
The DNA here is from genome assembly GCA_963773045.1 of uncultured Acidobacteriota bacterium. Taxonomy (GTDB): domain Bacteria; phylum Acidobacteriota; class Vicinamibacteria; order Vicinamibacterales; family UBA2999; genus 12-FULL-67-14b. The sequence goes on from CAVYZT010000010.1 coordinate 507,228, forward strand.
GCTGCGGCAAGCCTGCGGCCGAACGTCTCGGCGAACTCCACGCTCCCAGGCGAGCCTGGGTCACCGGTGCCAACAACGTGAAAGCAGATATTCCGCCCGCGTTTCATCAGGATGTGGGCCGCGTCGATGAGCGTCAGCAATCCCTTCTTGGGTTCGATACGCGAGACCGAGATCACGTCGAACGGCGAATCGGGCGAGTCGGGCCTCGACTGGAATGCAAAACGCACCCCGTCGACGCTGTTCGGCTTCACAAGAATCTTGTCGGCAAACCGGTCGCCGCCAATCTCCATGAGTTCGCGCTTGATCCGATGCGACGTCGCGACGACCACAGCCGCGGTTTCGAGATGCAGCGGCACGAGCTTGAACATATAGTCGTTCAACATGTGGTCGGCATAAGCGGTGATGCCGCGAGGGATATTGAGCAGCCACGCGGCAATCATGCCGAAGAGAGATTGCTCATAGAAGAAGTAGGTGTGGACATAGCTGGGATTGAGGCGTTCAGCCACGCGAGCAAACGTGCACGCCTGCATGATCTCGTATTCGGTCTCGAGGTCGGCAGCGGAACGGCCGGTGCTCTGCCCGATTCTTGCCAGAAGCGCCTCCAGTCGGCCGGGAAAGACCAGTTTGCAGTACTCCATGTCGCGCATGTGATCCTCGCGAATCGACACCAGCTTGACGCTGTTGCGGGCGAGCTCCATGTACGCGTCGTGTAGATTCGCAGGATCTTCCTGAATCCAGTAGAACAGCTTCACATCCAGCCCCATGTCACTCAGGCCCGTCAGCTCCTGGTAGACAAACGTATGGGAGTAGATGGGAAACCGTCCCGTCCCCGCAACGACGGCAACCGGCTGTCGCCAACCAGCCCGGCTGGCAAGTCGCGTCAACATCCGCGGTGCACGGGCGCCAACTCTCCGCAGCGCTCTCCACACTCGATCCGCAGCCAGAAGCGGCGTTCGCAAGCGCAGCCGGTTCAACAGCAAATCGCCGAGACGACGCTCAAACGAGTTCAGAGCCTCGTCTCGCTCCCGGGCGCGGTCGGCTAGCAGTGTCGCGGTCTCTACTCGGAGACTCTCGTAGTCGTCCTGGAGCGCCTCGTACCAGCTGCGGACCGAATGGAGGTAGGGGCGCTCGCCTCGCATCCGGTAGAGCTCCTTGACGTTGCCACCCAGGTCGCGCAAATGGAATTCGTTGTCGAGACGGCCTTGCCTGGCCGTGTCGAGTGTCTGCAGCGCGACGGCGACCACTTGAGCGTCAAGTTGCTGGGGATGCAGATGCAGTTGCTCCAACGATCGACCGAGCAGCACACCGGGCCAATCGACATTCGTGTTGAGTGTCAAGTGGTCGGCGATCGCGCGGAGGATCTCGGAGAATGTGTCGGTGCTTGATCTGACGCCCGGCTGCAACATGCCTTCCAGGAACCGGGCGACGATCCGATTCAGCTCGAGATAGTAACGCCAGCGGCGGTCGGAATCGAACCAGACGGTGTTGCGTTCGTGCAGACGATACCCGAGCAGCGCATCGGGCAGGTAGCACAACGCCTTCTCGAAGGCGCCCGTCAACAGAATCTGCCAGTCCACACAGAACTCGAGGTGCTGCCAAGTGTCTCGATGCCGGCGCAGGAACTCGGTGCGAGCGACAAGATTGGAGCTCGTGATCAGGAAATTCCGCTCGAGCAGCGTTCCCAACAGGTCGCTGGGCTCACCCTCTGCCCTGCCGCTTTCCTCATACCAACGCAGCCAATTGTGGATGGCCTGTCCATCAAATACCGGCGACGAGTCGGCGACGGAGCACAGCCGTCGGTCGTTGTCTATTGGGACGAGAGCTGTGGCGGCGAGGTGCCAATGCGGGCCGTCCTCCAGTCGCGCCAGGCAGCGCTCGATTCGCTGTGGATGAAACAGATCATCGGAATTCAGGACGGCAACGAACTCGGTGTCGATGCTGTCCAGCGCGCGTGACAGGCTCGGACCCAGGCCGAGGTTGCTTGCGTTTCGGACGACGCGGATTCGTTGGTCGTCGAACCGGCTGGCCTCTTCGACGGTCCGGTCCCGGGACGCATCGTCCACGACGAGTATCTGGAAGTCGGTCCTCGTCTGTCCGAGCACACTTCGAATGGCGTCGCCGATGAACGCCTCGTGATTGAAAGAGGGAATGATGACCGTCACGCGAGGCGCGTGTGCCGCCATCGTCGGGAGTGGTTCGCCAATCTCAAAACGCCGTTCGCGGCGGCCCAGAGATCGCAGTCGGAGCTGTTCGGTCCACCCATCGAGCCAACCCTGCCAAGGGGTCCCGGCCAGAGCCGCTCTATCCTCGGCCAAGATTCGCGTGGCGTGTTCAGGCTCGATCAGGATTTCGCGGAGCCGCTGGAGGGCCTCCGGGCGATCGAAGACGCACGTGAGCCAGAGCGCCACCAGCCGCAACGATCGGCGAGCTCGCGCGTTTTCGACGAAGGACGTCCTCTGCACCAGGCTGGAGAGCAGCTGCTCGATGTGGGGGTCATCGTCGATCCTGAGCAACGCGCCCAGGAACGGTTCGAGCGCGGCATCGTCTCGCAGCAGCGAGTGGTCGCGGTCTGGCAAGAGCAAATCGGTTCGGGACGGAGAACGGCCTGCCGCCTCGCGCTGCCATTGGCGAACCTGACTGAGTGCAGTGGCCGCCAGCCGGTTAGCTGATGACTGGTCGGAATGCAAAGGGTGTTCATGGAACCAGTTCCGAAAGATCCCATGGATGCAAGCCAAGGCATCACCGTCGATGTGGCCGAGTGAGCCGGCTTCGCTGGACGGCACGAGCCGAAGCGAGACCGTCGCGCCCAATTGCCGGGCGCGCCTCAGCCACGACCGCAGCTGGATCCAGTTGCGCTGATGGACTGGTAGGTCGAGGACGAGTTCGACACCTCGCTCTTGAAGGCGACGAGCAAACGACACGAGCGTTTCGTCCTCGCCTTCAGCCAGATGCTCGCTCTCCATTCCGAACCGAAGTTCGACGACCGTGACTGCAGCCGGAACGGAGAATGTGTCAGGAACGGCGCCTGTCAGATCAATGCTCAGGACGCTCGGCGACTCAGCGGATCCCTCCTCAGCCATGCTGCGAACTCACGGCTCTCAGATTCCCGCACATGAATCGGTGGTTAGGAACTTGGCGCATCGACCAAAGGACGAACAATCGCATCGAGGTCGCGCGGCGGACCCACCTCCGTGTCTTCCGAGGCGCCACCAGGCTTACGAAAGATGACCTCGATCGTGGCGCGAAGAAACGCCGGCGGGATCGTCAGACCCTTTCGCCTCACATATGTATAGAGCAAACGTGTCTCGATTGGAACGCCCAGGTGACTCAACGGCTCGGGGTCGAACCCGTCGCCGATGATCAGCGGCTCGAGAGCGCCCAGGACGAGCTCGAACTCATGATAGGAAACACTGCGGCCCCATTGGAAGAGAAGCTCAAGACCACTTGACAGGGAGCGGCTCCGCGCGTCTGCCATCGTCTTCGAGAAACCCTCTTGCGGGGATCGCGCCGCATAGTCAACCGCCAGCTCGTCCGGCAGGGCATGAAAGAACGGAAGGCCCGAAGTTTCGTCAAGAGCAGTCAGGCGATTCGGCGTACTGGCAACCACCATCAACCCGCCAGGCCGAACGAGCGTCCAGGACATCTGCAGAGTTCGCTGTCGCTCGGAATAGCCGAATCGATGCAAGGACTCATACAATATTACGCAATCGACCGTACCCGGCGGGTGATGCTCTTCAATCGTCTCCACCTTGCGCTCCAGTGCGTGCTCGTGGACGCCGACGTTCTCGAGGCCCATGATTTCAAAACGGCGACGCGCAGCGTCCAGGTTGGGTCCAGCCACGCCGTAAGCGTCAACGCGGGTGGCGTCAAGCGCGACGGCCGCGGTACAGAATCCGGTCAGAAAACAATCGACGTCGACGACATGCATCCGATCGAGCGCCCCATGGCTGCGAAGCCAAGGCACGAACCACTTTCGGCAGATATCGAAACGGTGTCGCAGGATCGTGTTCAGTTCTCTCTGCGCCGCTTCACTCTCCTGCTTCTCAACCGGGCTGCCCTTGAAATGCGTCTCCAACAGCGCGGTGCGAAGCCGTGCGAGCACGTCGTCGGTCAGCACGACTCGCCGAGGCCGCCCTTCGGTCGACACCGCTCGTAGTTCGTCGTAATTGCTGATGTACGCGCGCGGGTCAGATTCACGCTGCTTGACCGTCGTTGGCCGTGCGCGCATGGGTTTGACCCCCAGAAAGTCGAAAATGCGCGCCAACTCACGGTTGGTCTCGTTCGAAAGAGCCTCGTATGACACCGACAAGATGGGATGGCCCGCAAAACGCTTCAGCGCGGTGTCGCGCTGTTCGGTCAGCCTCGCGACATCACCAAGAAACGCATCGGGATCAACATGAACAGGCTTCGAACGAGGCGACGCGGCCGACTGACTGACTCGCACCCAGCTCTGGGTCATCATCGCCCGCATGAACGACACATAACGAAGCAGTTCATCGCGGCGCCTGAGGTCGATGACGCGGATGTCGGTGTTCGCCGCCAACCAGTCCCACACGGCTGCGGGCCTGGACGTCATCGGTTGATCGTACATGAGCGTAAATCCTGACGCTTTCACACGGCGATCGTCCGAACGGAAGCCGTATTCCTCTATGAACTGGATCGGATCGCTCACGTGCAGCGCCCGGATCGCGGCGAACCCTTCAGGGTCTTGCGTTTTGACCTCCTCGAAGTCCCAGAATTGATAATCGTAGCAATAGAATTCCGAGGAGCAGCGCACTCGCGGGTGCGCATCGAGCATCGATCGGAGGAATGAGCTGCCTGAGCGGTAGGTCGAGAGCAAGACGAATCGAATGAGGGACATCGACAGGGTGCTCCGTTGTCTGCTTACCGCCGTTGCCTCAGGCTGGAACGGCATGGCGCGACCGATCTGGTGGGCTCACTGCCAATGCTGCAAGGACTGGCGGACGAGGCTTGGCTCATCAATTCACAACCGTGACAATCAGCTGCAGATCGTTGAACCCATTCACCGCCTCCCACGTGCCGACATTCGCGAAACGAATGCTGTACTCCGGCCGCCCATAAAGTCCTGGCTCAGGGTCCGGGAGGTTGAGCAGGACGTCATATTCGCCGGCGCTTACGCTTCGCGGCAGTGACCGTTCGAACGCCACAATGTGAGTGGCGCCGGGCCCCCAACGGCGAGGATCCACCTTCACCCGGTACTTGAACAGGCGACCGGTCGGTCGGTGCCGCAACACAATCTCGACCAGCCGCGGATTATAGGGTGCCGCCCATCCGTCGTTTTCGACGGTCAGTCTGAGGAAAAAGCGGCCGCCGCGCGGGACCGTCGGCGACATGGCTCCGTCGACCAGACGGAATCGATAGCCCAGTCGCCGCCGTATCTCCTCCAGACATCCCTCCTCTTGCCAGAGCTTGATGACCTCGGGGTGATATCCCAGGTTGATCGTGCTCCAGCGCATCATCGACAGATCCGCTAATGCGCTCGGACAGTGCGCGTAGGGCTCAGACCGCACGCTGCTCGCCCCGTCGGTGCCGCACGACTCACCACCTTGGACGACGAAGCGGTTGTCGTCACTCAGATAGCCCTTGAGAGACGCAATGGTCTGGGGCATGGCCCGCGGCGGCGAATAGGTCCCCCAATCGCTCTTACCAGACGCAAAACAATCGTTGTGCGCCCCGACCCTGGCTTGTGGAGTTCCGGTGAATGCTCGAGCGGCCGACAACGGCCGGCTTCCGAAGAGTTGCTCCTTCTGGAAGGGATACCGCAAGGCGAGCATTCGACTCTTCGGCAACGTCTTGAGTAGACGCTTGATGATCGTCGAGGACTTGGAATTGAGACTCCGATCCGGCTGAAGAAGCCCGTTCGACGAGGAATGCCACTCCCCCCACGCACCGACGAACCCCATTTCCATGAACGCGATCACATCGGCATTCTCACGGAGTATCGGCCGGAGTTGATCGATGTGACGCAGCACTTGTTCGAGCGGAGCGTCAATCGCCTGGCCGAAGGTCTGGTTGGTCGGAAAGTTGTAGGCGAAGCGAGGGATGATCTTCAGTCCTGCCTGCCGGACAGCGTCGAAATCTGCGCCAATGCCCTGGAGCGCTTCGCGCGGTAGCAATTGGTCCCGGAACTCGTCAATCACGTAATACGCACGCACGACCGAAACCCCTTGCTGGCGGAACCTCCGCAGGGATTGCGGGTCGATCGGCTGACGCTCGGTACCTTTCCAGAACGGCGTCAATTGCCAATAGAAGCCACGTTCTGGGTTGGCGAAGTCGTCGTCGCTTCGTGCGTACACACGCGCGACAACTGCTGCCCCGTCGGTGCCTTCGACTGGCACGGGGTGCTTCGTCCCGGCCGCCTGACGAGCTTCGGCGATCGGGCCGGCGGCCAGCGCAACAAGCAACACGAGGAACATGAGCATCCGCTGTCTCCGGTCTACGGCTCGGAAATCACGAGCGAAGAGCCACCACGTTGTCTTGTCAACTCTGCGATCGCCAGTGAGACACTCATCACGAAAAAGGGAACGACCGGGTGCCAGGTGCGCGTCACTGGCTGATCGCCGAACGCCGCGAGAGCCAATTGACTGAAGGCCATGCCGGCCGTCAACAGCAGAACCTCATGTCGCCGCCACATCCCGATCACCCCTGCGACGACGATGGTGGGAACCACCCAGACGCCGCTGAGCATCGAGGCAACATCGCTCCAGGCATAGAACATCCGATAGATCCCGGGTCCAATGAGCAGCGGAGGCGGATACGGTGGGAACTGATTCCGAATCCGTGTCAGCAGCGGCAGGTCCGCCGCCCAGATGGCGTCGGTAATCTGCAGATGCTTCACGAACCCGTCCCGTCCTAGCCCGCCCAACGTGACGCGACCGCTCCACTTCGATCCCCCTGCGATCACGGTCATGGAACGTACTGTGTCCGTGGCTGTCTGAACAGGATCAGCCTGCCAGCTTTGCAGGACGACCTTTCGGAGAAGCGCGTCGGCCGCGGCCGGACCCATGCCTTCGCGCCACGCGAGAACCGTCTGCAAATGGAATCCTGCTTGGGGAAAGAACACGTTCTCGATGCCATGCCGGCGGGCGATGTCCAGCAGTCGACGAGAGTCGTCGGTGTCCGGCAACCGTCTGTCAACCACCGCGAGTCGTCCGAATAGATGGATGCCCGAGCCGCCAACCAAGCCAGTGAAACCATGAAGTATGCGGTTGTTGACCACGAACAGGGCGATGACGACGGCGAAACCGGCGGCAATTTTCCCTGTCAGCCGCCACTTCCCATCGACCCGCCCCACCACGAGCGTCCAGACGATGGCCGGAACGAGCGCCACACCCACCGTTCGCTGTGCCATGGCCAGCGCCACGCTCGCACCGGCGCCGGGAGCCGAGGCTCGAGTCGCGCTGGATGACCACGAGCGAATGGTGAGCCCGGTCGCGATCAACGCGAACAGCACAAACAGGGACTCACTTTGGGAGGTTTGCGCGAATGCGTACAGTGGGGCGTAAAGCGCCACAACCGATGCCGCGACGATGGCCAGGCGGGGATGGTTCGCTCTTTCCACGATCCTCAGCACGCACCAGACACTGCCGACGACGGCGGCGTGTTGCAGCACGACGAGCGCGAACATTCGAGCCTGTGCCTGAAAGAAGAGGCTGATGACGTCGAGTATGAGCGGATGTGCAGGCGGAATAATCGGATACGCAGTCGGCGATCCCAACATCCAGCCCTCGCGCAGGGTATTCGTCATGTCGGGGTAGTACAGTCCGCCGTGCGTGAGAACGTGAGCGATGGCGGCGATCATCGCCAATGCCAGTGGAATCTTTCTGGCAGTAGGAAACGATCGGGAGACCAAGAGGTACGGCGAAACCTGGGGGGCTGCCTTCATTTTCTGACCTTATTTGAGACTCGGTTAACGGCGCGCCGCCCGTGCCACGCGAGCCACCGGGCAACGTATCCGGGATTCGCCACAGCACGACGGATGACCGCCATCTGTTGTCGTGGCGACGCACGTAAGATGTCGAACGCGGTCATCGTCTGGGTTTGCGCCGCAGGTCTTCGTTCCTCAAGCGATCGATTCGATCCCTCCCTCTTGACCGGCAGAAACGCACCAGACGGACGGCAGCCGCGCTCCATGACTCGTTGCCGGAACTCCAGCTGCCGCCGAACGATCGTCCGGTTGTCGCAGCGCTCCCGAATCGATCCCGCAGCGGCGGCGCCCATTTCAGCGAGGACAGCGGGTGGAGTGGCCAGCGCCCGCCGAAGTGCGACCTCCAGGCTCCTTGCATCGGCACCAGCGCCAATCCAACCAGTCTTGCCGTCCTCCACCATCTCTGCCATCCCGCCCGCCGGCGACACGACCACTGGGAGACCGGTGGCCATTGCTTCGATACAGGCGAATGGAAAGTTCTCCCACCGCGACGGCACCACTGCGATTCGGGCCTCTGCCAGGTGGGCGAGAACCTGCCGACGTGGCACCGCATCGACGAATCGGAAGCAGGGTCGCAGGTCGTGCGGAATGGCCGCCAGCATTTTGGCGCGAGTCGAGTCGCCAGGAGCGCTCGACGGTGCGGTGTCTCGCCCGACCAGCGTGAAGCGAGTTGGAATATCCCGGGCGACCGATGTGGCCGCCGCAATCCACTCGAGCACGCCTTTGCGCGGCTCGAGCCGTCCCGCATAACAGATGGTGCCATCGCGCCACGTGGCTTCGTCGCGGGCGATGGGATCGGTGTCGCCCATCGGGTACGGAATCACTTCGACGGAGTCAGGCCCGAGCTCGTAACGTGACTCGGCAATCCGCGCCAGGAACCGGCTGGGGCTGATGCGCGCGTCGGCCGCCCGAATCACCGTGTCCTCGAGTTGAATCAGCGGGGCGTGCGCGCGCAGGTCCTCTGCCCATTCATTGGCATTGAACACGAACTCGGTTGGAGTGTGCAGATGGACCAACAGCGGCACCTGACGAGAAGGGCCCAGCCCAGCCCAGCGGCGAAGCATCAGCGCGTAGAGCGGCGCCTCATACTCCTGAGCCTCGATGATGCCGACGCTGGCGGTCTCGATCAACGACTCGGCGAGCAACGCCGCTTGCCAGCAGAAGCCGCCCGGCACGACTGGATCGGTCAACGCGTCGCGAATCGACTCGTCCGCGAAAGCCCGGGCTACGGCAGGGCGCCATGGGTCTTCGACAGCCACACGGTGTACCGTGAGCCGCCCGCCGGCTCGCGTTTCGCGCGCGCGAGGCGCGCCGGGCCAGAGCTGGCCGATGACGTGCACGGTTTCACCGTGCGCCGCCAGCAAGCCAGCCAGGTGATCGACGTACGTGCCGATCCCTCCGCCCGACGGTGCCGGTGGATACTCACGACAGATGATCAGGTGGGCCATCCCCTTCATGCTGCGTCGATGAAGGCATCCTCCAGCTGAGTGAACACCTTGAGACTCGCCAGGAGGACGGCGCCAGCAATCACTGCCCACATTCCGAGGACTCGCCAGTCCGGGAATTCACCGTTGAGCATCACACCGCGGTGTGCCGTCACGATGGCGACCATCGGGTTGATCGAAAACCATGGCGCGAGCTGCGGCGGCACCTGGTTCATCTCGTAAAAGATCGGAGAGAGGTAAAACCAGAACAGCAAGACCACCCCGATCAAGTGCTGCACGTCGCGCAGCAGGATGCCGATCGCCGCGACGAACAGAGAAACGGCCAGCGTCAGAAGCCCTTCAACCGCCCAGATCGCAGGCAAGGCGATGAGCGCGCTCGTGAACGGAACGCCATCGGCCGCCATCAGACCGAACATGACTGGAAGCGCAAACAGATACAGCAGAAAGTTCGTGCAGGTAACGGCCGCCGGAAGCAGCGGTTTGAAAAAGAAGGGTGTCCGCACCAGATCGCGGTGGTCGGACAGCGTCGTGGCGCTCGCCTGCACGGTAGCGGCAAACCACGCCCACGGCAGCATCGCGCTGTAGAGGAAGACGCCAAAATTCGGGGTCGAAAACTTCAGGATCTTCGTGAACACCAGTTGCAGAACGACGACCGTGCCGAGCGGGCTCAGCACCGCCCAGAGCACGCCAAAAAACGATCCCTTGTAGCGCATCCGGAACTCGCGGCCGACCAGCGCCCGCAAGGTATCCAGGCCGCGGCCGACCGTTTCATCCAGACGTGTCAACTCTCGAGACTGAGCCATGTGAGCTTCCTGTTGCCGCTTCAGCGCGCCGCCGCTCGGCGGCGGCCGCGCCACGTTTCGTAGACGTAGCAAATCGGTCCGAGCGGCGCGCCGGCAGTCTCTGCCAGCACGACGCTCCACGGCGGCGATGGAACGCCGGTCATCTTCGCGCGAGCCGCCTTCACCAGCGGACCGAGCAACCATCTGCCCCCGGTGATGATCGCGCCGGCATCGCGATGCTCGACCAGCCGCTTGGTCAGCATGCTGAACACGCCGATGCCGTAGCCGAATACACAGGACCGCAGTTCGCGATCCGTCCGGCGATGACGATGCCAGATGTAGGCCCCTGGTACATACGCGATGCGCCAGCCGCCATCCAGAATCCGGGCAAACATGTCGTTCTCATCACCGCCTCGGGTTGTCGTGCCGGTGCCAAGACGTGGATCGAATCCACCAAGCTCGATCACCAGCCGCCGCCTGAAGGCCATGTTGGCGCCCATGCCAACGACGCCCGCCGCCGACGGACGCAGCGTCTCGCGCGAGTACACGTGCGATCGCAGATCGCGGCGCGCGAGGCAGTAGCGCTCGAAGTTTTCCTGGGCCGCGGTCTCGAGCTCGAGCGGCAGCACCAGACCGGTGGTGCAGGCGATGGTCGGGTCTTCGAAGGGGGCGGCCAGCGCCTGCAGCCACGTGCGGCTTGCCACCGCGTCATCGTCGATGAACGCCACGATGTCGTGCGTGGCGGCGACCACCCCGGCGTTGCGGGCGTTGTTGATGCCGGGCACACGCTCCATGACCCTGCGCACGCCAAACTCTGTGGCCACCACTGCCGTCCGGTCGGTCCGTGGCGCATTGTCGACGACAACCACCTCGTGGCCGTCGGCGCGGAGGTCCGCCAGGCTTTCGAGACAACGGCGCAGATCATCCGGCCGCTCTCGAGTCGGAATCACTACTGAGATCGGTTGCGGCGAGGCAGTTCGCGCAGCGCTGGCGCGGTGAGACTCGTCCGGCGCTCGGCGGCCCGACAGCAGCTCGCGTGGCGACAAGATCCCATTGGCCGGCCGCGGTAGCCGCATCAAGTCGATCGGTCGTCCATCGTCGACGATCACCACGAGCACGTCGTCGACATCGTCGCGAAGCGAGATGACTTCCGGCGCAGACTCGATGTCGAGGTCGACAATCTGTGTCGGCACTAGCCACCTGCCTCGGCAAATCGCAGATTCTGTGACATCCGCGTCATCTGCGGCTCTGAGTCATCTGTGTGAGCGAGCAGAATCCGAGCCCCCACGCAAACATGCCGAGCCAGCACAGGCCGGTCACGACAGGACGGCGTAGCATCAGGAAGCGCTCCTCTTTCCAGCAGGCGGCAACCGTTCGGCCAAAGCGGTACGTCGCCAGGACCGGCAGAAGAGCCGCCGCCAGCCACGGGCGCGTCGCGATGGCGGCGCCTTGCGAGCGGAGGCGGGATGCGACCAGCGCATTGGACGCGCCGATCTTCTTCTGGTGCGCAAGAAACGCCCCGATGTCACTGCGGTGATGGTGGCGCACGACGATGCCCGGGTCGAACCGGATGCGCGCATTCACCTGGCTCAATCGGTCGTAGAACACCTGATCTTCGAGTGGATAGTACCCTGCTGGAAACCCGCCGGCGCGCTCGAAGGTGTCACGCCGGTACGCCGTGTTGCCGGGCGTGAGATAGGTTCGGTCGCAGGCCGTTCCACCTGGCAGGAACTCGCGAAACTCGCAGAAATACCCGGCCCAGCTTGCCGCCGTCGCGCCTTCGACATTGCCGACGGCGCCGCCGACCGCGTCGTAGGTTCCGTCTGCGAGCGCGGCACACAACCGCGCCAGCCAGTCCGGCTCGGGGACACAGTCCGAGTCGATGAAGGCGAGAATCGAGCCGCGTGACTCGCTGACGCCCCAATTGCGAGCCTCCGCCGGATCGAGACGCGTCGTCGATTTCAGCACTGCGTACTGCTGGGAAGCGACGGGCGACGATCGCCACCGTGTCGTCGGTGCCACTGTCGGCGACGATCACTTCGTAGGGCTGACCGGACACTTGCGCCAGCACGCCGGTGAGGCACTTTTCAATCGTGCCGGCCGACTGAAACGACGGGATGATCACCGACACCGTGGTGGCCTGACTCATAACCACGCGTTCTCGCGATACCAGGCGACGGTTCGAGCCAGTCCTTCCTTCAGCTCGACGCGCGGAGTGAATCCAAGCTCGTGCTGTGCGCGCGATCCGTCGTACGCGCGATTCTGAGTCATGAATCGAACCCGGCTGCGCGTCAGCGGCAAGGCCCGGCGCGAAACCGGCAGGGCTTCGAACGCGGCGCCTATCGCATAGGCGAGCACTTTGGGCAAGTGCACCCGCGACACCTGGCGGCCGACGGCGCCACCGATCGCGTCCGACAGTTCCCGCATTGTCACCGGTCTCGATCCCACCAGGTGATACGCGCGCGTGGGACCCTTGGCGGCATCCGCCGCGAGCAGGAGCCCTCGAACGAGATCGTCGATGTAGATCGGATGCAGATGGTGGGCGCCGCGGCCGATGACGCGATACTGCCCGCCTTGAATGGCGCGAAACCAACCCAGCAGGTGGCGATCGCCGGGGCCATACACGAGGCCGGGGCGCGCGATCACCAGATTGACACCCGTGCGCCGGGCGATCTCGGCCGCCCGTCGCTCCGCTTCGACCTTCGTGCGTTCGTAGGCGTTGGTCGGACGCACCGGATCGTCTTCGCGCGCGGGGTTCGGGCCGGTCGTGCCGTGGACGCCGGTCGTGCTGCACAAGACGAAGTAGTCGAAGCCATCGAGAGCCGCTGACGCTTCGAGCAGCGCCACCGTCGCGTCCACATGGAGCTGCTCGTACTCACGTTCGGGCTCGCCCGGCGCAAACAAACGGCCGGCCAGATGAAAGATCGCATGGACACCCGAGGTCGCGCGTTCGACGACGGACCGATCGAGCAGATCGCCGACAAGAGGCTCGGCGCCCATCTCGACGATCGCTTCTGCTGCTTCGGGACGGCGGACGAGAACTCGAACGGCAGTTCGCTGAGCGACCAGCGCGCTCACGAGGTGGCGACCGATGAAACCAGCCCCGCCGGTCACCAGGACGGGCCGATCCATGGTGGCGACGGGCAATTCAGTGAGGGAGCGGAGAAGGGGCCGACAGGAACCTGACTAACCGGCAGGAAATGACTGGCGATCCCTGGATGGTTCCAGGCCCGACCAGATGTTCGCGCGACGCGCTTTGAATCTGAGTCTGGAGCCATTCGACGGGTGCGCCGGCGGCGTCTAGTTTAAGCAGAACCTCTCCGTGACTGCCATCCCACCAGAACACTGAGCCGACGGGATCGGCCAGCTGCTGCAGATTCCGCAGGAATGCGGCTGAATCGATCGAGCCAGGGGTCCACTTCACGGAGATCAACGTCAGGTCGGCGCTCTCCGGCGCCTTCACCACGGCCTTGGTCGTCGTCGCGGGACGCCACACCACTTCTTCGCGCCCGCGCAGCGCGTCGTACATGCCGAGCAGTCGAGCCCAGACTTCCAGGCCCATCGTCCCTAGCGTCCAGATGGCAAATCGGGGATAGCTCTGGAAGGCCTCGAAGATGAGGGGAATCGCGTGCCGCGCCTGAAGCGACGCGACCAGATAGTGATAGCGAAACGCGATCTGCACCTGACCGCTGAACACTCGGCGGCGCTGAATCAGGAACTCCCTGATGTTTTCCGGGCCGCGATTGTAGACGACAGCCTTGGGCGTGTAGGCCGTGCTGTAGCCCTTGCTCGTGATCAGCGCCTCGATGCACGGCTCATCGGTGGACGTATCAATCGGAACGTCGACCACGTTGCGAAACGCGACCAGCTCGCCGAGCTTCGGCCGGCGCAGCGCCAGTTGATGATGCACGTGCCACAGCATCTGCACCGAGAACCCGAGCCAGGTGTTCGGGCTGTTCAACGGAATCACCCGTCCGCCGGTCATTCCGACCTTTGGGTCGCTGAACGGTTCGAGCAGCTGTTGAATCGCGTTGGGCGCCGGCAGCGTGTCGGCGCCGACGAGCACGACGATTTCGCCTCGCGCGATCGACGTGAGGCGCTTGATGGCGGCCGCCTTACCGCGCCGAACTTCTTCGACCTCCACCGTCACGATCGGATGCAGGTTCGCCACCTGCTCGGCCAACTCGACCGTGCCATCGGTGCAACCGCTGGCGATGACGATGACTTCGTTGATCTCGACGGTTTGCAGCTGCTGTGCGAGCAGGGCGTGCAGCGTCCGGCGCACGTTCTGCGCCTCGTTGTGCGCGAAGACGCCGATCGTACAGCGGATCACTGCGCCACCTCGCTGATCACTGGAGCCGCAGGAGGTGCCGCCGCCGGGCGAAATTGACTGGTCAGCCACCGCCAGCCCACTCGCATGATGCTGGGTGGGTCGCACAGCATGGAGCTGTACGCGGCGTTGGCCAACGGGCAGAAGCACTCACCGCGCTTGATGCTGCCGCGCAGTTCGTCGGCCCGCTTGCTCGTCCAGACCTTCATGAAATCGAAGTTGGTTTCACGAAGATTGCCCATCGACTCAGCGCGCGTGCAGCAGGTCCAGACGTCGCCGTTCGGCGCGATCTGCGCCGAGGCAAGGCCCGCGTAACACGGCAGCACCTGACGCTGTTCCTTCAACGTCTGATGCGCGACCTGGTAGTACTCGCGGCGGAACGACTGCACGACACTGGAGAATCCCGCCCCGGGGGTCGTGTCCATGTCGGTGAGCAGGTCTTTGACAACCGTGGAGTAGTCGTCGGCGGTCGGAGTGATATCCAGGCCGACGGTGTCGAGCTCGAGCCGCTCTTCAGCAAGCTCGGTGATGTATGAGTCGGGCTCGAACTCTTCGCGGACGTGCTTCCGTAGCGCCGGGACTTCGCGGACGTTGAACTGCGAGACGACGGTGTGAATGCCAACCGTGACGTTGGGCAACGCCAACGCTTTCAGCTCGCGATAGACGCCGCGCAGCTTCGCGTAGTTGCCTGGCACCTTGCGCAGCTCATCGTGGCGCGCGCCGATCCCGTCCAGCGAGAAGTTGATGATGATCTTCAAGTCGGGGGCGTGGCGGCTGAGGCGCGCCACACCCTCGAGAATCCGGTTGCGCAGCAGTCCGTTGGTCGGGATGGTGATGATTCCCGGACGGCATCGATCGTAGCAGGCCGTGACGATGTCGATCAGGTCGGGGCGGATGAAGGGCTCGCCGCCGCTGAAGGTCGCCCAGTACAGCGACGATCCGATGTTGTCGAAGAGCGCCTTGTACTCGTCGAGCGAGAAGTCGTCGACACGCTTCTTCCACACGTTGCAGGTCTGACACTTCGAATTGCAGACGTAGGTGACGCTGAAGGTCAGGTTCAGCGGCCTCGGGTGACCGCCGGTTCTTCTGGCAATGTTGTAAGACGGTGCTTTCAAGAGCGGGCGTAACATGTGCGCAGACCGACTTTCAGCGGCCCGAATCGAGCGACGCAGTGGCGTACGCACGACGAGACCAGACGCGACCCTCGACCCGCTGGCGCTCAGCCGGTCCCAGATGCGCGTAACCTTCCATGGCGAGCAGCGTCAGCCGCCCGGTTTCGAACGTCCGATCGCCCTGTGAGAGATCGACGGTCGAATAGGCCAACGGCACACCGGTGGTGGCATGCACTCTCAGCGTAATCGAGGCAGCCGACGTCGCCGGCCGTGCCAACTCACAGCGGAGCGCCGGTAGCGATCCCGGTTCTCCATCAACCACGCAGATATCTCCGCCATTGACGCCGATAACTCCAGCGAGCCGGCTGTCCACTTTGAAAGGTAGCCGTTCCATATCTCGTCAACCGATGCAGGGAGAGCTCCGGACCTTGCGCTTTTCTGTCCATCGACCGCAGCAATTATAATGCCCGTCCTTCGGCCTGTTTTTGATGATTTTGCTCAAGAAAGTCTTCCGCTCGTGGGTTTTTAGTCTTATCGGCGACGACTGGTCCCAGCGCAGCCCGCATTGCCCCCATGCCTTGACTCGGCTACTCTGGAGCGTGCCGCGCCGAGACAGTCTATGGAGGTCAGTGTGCTACGACTATCGGGTTCTCGCCTGCTTCTCGTGTGCGCCGCGCTCGCTGGAGCAGCCGGCGTGTCCTGCGGCCTGTCGTCGGTCGAGCCCTCAGCGTTGAGCGGCCCGCCACCGGCCTTGGCTCAGATCACGCCGTCGTCGAGCGCGGTCAACACTTCCGTGACCGTGACCGGAAGCGGGTTCGCGCCCACTGGCAATGTCGTCAAGTTCGGGCGCGGCTACATTCGTGACGTCTCGTCCCCCGACGGAACCACACTTCGTTTCAATGTGCCCGACGGTCTCGACCTGTGCGCTCCCGATACCATGGGGCCATGCCCGGGCGGGTTTCCGGAAGTGATGCCAGGGGAGTACGAGGTTGCCGTCATCACCAATCGAGAAACGAGCAACGCCCTGAAGTTCACGGTCACGCGTCAGTGAGGCCATGAGCCTTCAGGAGGCGCGCAGCGCCGCCCGAAAAATCTCGACGTAGTGACGGTAAGACGCCGGCGCCGCTTCAAGCAGCGCCCGCATCGCCTCGTCTGGAGCTGACGCGACGCCGGTTGCGATCGTCTGTTCAACGTGCCTCGGCTTTGGCCCGTGCCAGTGCACGATCGACGCCGCCGGATTGATGCCGAAGGCGGGACGCCAGTTGAGACTGTCGGGAAGCCGATCCCACTCACCTTCCGGGATCGCGGTGTTGAGCGCACCCTGATCGTAGATGGCCTTCGCCTGGGCGAATTGGAAGTAGCCCTCGCGCTCGAGCACGGATTCGATCCACGGCATCTTGGCGCTCATTCCCGCAACGCACATCACCATCACACCGGAATTGAAGCCGGGTCCGTAATTCCCTGGAGCCGGCCGTCGAACATCGGCCATTTCGGGCGCCGCCGCCAGCAGCGCCGGGCGAATCGCGGCAAAATCGGCGGGCGCCGTGAACATGACATCGCAATCGGTGAAGAGCACGTGACCTTCACCGCGCGCGGCTTCGGCAGCCGGCACGGCGAGGCACAAGTAGTATCCCCGCGCGGCCACTGGGCTATACGACGTCCCCTTGTTGCGCGCGACGACGTCAGCCGCCGAGAGTCTGTCTCGGAACCGCACCGCCGTCCGTTGGACCCGAACGCCCCGGGCGCGGAGCCACCGCGTCAAATCGGTGTCGGCGTCGCCATCGTAGAGGCAATGTGGCTCGAGATGCGGCGCATGGGCGGCAGCCGTCACGACCGCGACCTTCACCATGTCGGCGAACCAGTTCGTCGCCGCCTCGTTGAAACCGAAAAACCATTTCATCGCTCAGGATGGGAACGGGCCGCGGCGATCAGCTCGCGCGCGCTGGTGAGGGGATAGGTACTGTTCGATCTCGTCGAATGGGCGATCTGGAAAAAACTGGTTCCATTGATCTCTGAGGTACCGTTCCCACTTCGACTCGAAACCGGCAGCCAGTGGATAGTTCTCGAAAATCGCGCGCTGAACCGCGTAGAACTCGCGAAAGAATTGCTCGACGCGATTGTCGTGCAAGAGCTTGCCGACGACGCTCTCGTCATGGCGCCGGTGGTGGTTGAGCTTCCGCGGTGTGTAGAAGACCTCGCCCCCGGCCATCGCGCGCGTAAAGAAATACCAGTCGCCGGCGATTCGCATATCTTCGAGCTGGCTTCTGGCGGCGGCATCGACGTCGAACTTCTTGAACATCACCGAGCTGGCACTCAGGATCGTGTTCTTGACGCCCAACCCGTCGTTCACTTCCTGCTCGGCCGACACCTGATAGCGGCTTTCCCACTTCGTCGTGGACAAGGAAGTCAGATAGGGCGTGCTGGTGTAGTCGCCAACGACGGCGCTGGCGGTATCGATCACGTGAGAGTTGGCAAATGCCAGCTTCACTTGCGGGTCGCGTAGCGCCGGCAAGCAGAACCTCGATGAACTCGGGCGTACACGCGTCGTCGGATTCGGCGATCCAAATGATCGTCGGCCCGCGCCAGATCGATCCCCTTCAACCACTGCTTGAAGGTCGAGCCGGAATTCTCGGCGCCCGGCACGATCCGAACGCCGGCGTGACCGCGATATCTCTCGATCACTTCGAGGCTGTTGTCGGTCGAGGCATCATCGAGCAGGATTACTTCGAAATCCCTGAAGGTCTGGTTGAAGATGCTCTCCAGTCGTTCGGTGAGATAGCGGCCGTGGTTGTAGTTCGGCACGATGACCGACACGGCGGGCTTCCGCCCGGCCACGCTGCGGCAGGTGTCGAGCAGGTGCGGCGCGGTGAATCCGGTGATATACCGCGACAGCACTTTTTCTCTCGCACGTGATCCCAGTCGGTGGCGGAGCGATTCGTCCTCCGCCAACTCGATCACGTGCGTCGTCATCGCGTCGAGATCCTCGAATGGGGCGACGCGGCCGGCGTCGGCCTCGACCAGCGACGGCATGCCGCCCGCCTTGTCGAAGCAGACGATTGGCAGACCGCAGGACGCGGCTTCGAGGGCAACCAGCGGAAATGGATCTTCCCGGGATGGCAGCAGAAACACGTCCGCGGCTCGCAGGTAGATGGTCGGATCCGGTTGCTTCCCGAGAAATGTGACGTGCTGCGCCTCGGTTGCCGCCAGCTGCCCGAGATGGTCAGCCCACAGGCCATGAACCGGATCGGTCTCGCCGTTCGGGAAGTCACCGATCCAGTACAGATGGATATCGCGCTTCCCGAGTTGATGAAGGCGGCGGCCAACCTCGATGAAGAGGTCTGCTCCCTTTCTGAACGGCATGCCGATGCCGCACCCCATGACCAGCCGCTGGTCAACGGCCAGACCAAGCTCACGGCGCAATCTCGTTCGCTCATCGTCGGTCGGGCCTGCGACCAACGGCTCGCGAATCGACGAGTGAACGGTCGAAATCTTCTTCGCCGGCACGCCGTACATTGGCCACCAGGTTCTGACGGACTGGATCCGAGCACGCGATGTGGTGGGCAGAAAGGGCGATCACATCCTCGCGCCATTCGCCGGCATAACGGGCGATGCTGGTTTCCATTTCGTGGAAGTGCGTCAGGATCGGCGCCTTCACTTTTCGGAGCGAGCGGTAGGCCCGGCCCGAGGCGACAGAATTGCCGTAGATCAAATCGGGAACGCAGCCGCAGAAATCGAGGATCTGCGTCGTGAGCTCACGCTCCATCGCGCGCGCCGCCTGGTCTTCGAGCTCGGACCAGAGAACCGTGTCGGCTACGGCGTGAAAACGCGGGAGCCATTCTCCCGATTCGAGGCAGAGCACCTTGATGCGAATCGAGGTATGCGCTTTGAGCCAGGCCAGAAAATCGAGCAGCACGAGCTGCGCGCCGCCGCGGCACGCGTCGTGTGAGACGAACAGAATCGTCCAGTCGGTGGTCACGCTCCCAAGAGCCTTTGCGGTCGCATCAAGGTAGGCGTATCCAAAGCGCCGGTCGGGCTCGAGGTGCGCACCCTCGCCCCACTCGTTCCAGGCGTTGATGAAGACGAGACGCTTCTCCCGGTCGGGCTCGGCAAGAGTCAATCGGCACGCGCTCTCGAGCCACCGTCCATATGTCGCCGGAGAGGAGAACGCGTAGGTCGATCCGGAGCCCGGCCGCCGCGGCTCGTTGTCGAATCCAGGGCATACCGCCTTGAACTGCTGATACGTCGGCTCGGGACCGTCGGCCTTGAGGCGAAGCATGTCGGTGTAGCGATACACGGCGCCGGCATAGGCCGGATTCACCAGCGAGAGTTGCGAGTTGATCGCGGTGGGCAGGCGGCGGCCGCCGGTATTCGGCGGAAACTGCACGGCGGCGTCAAAGCCAATCGACGCGGGGTCGACCGACTCGAAGGCCTCGGTGGCGACCAGGTACGGGTTTGCCACTCCAGCCCGCTGGCAATGCTCCCGCCATCGGTCAGCCGTTCGTGCTGGATCGTGAAGCAACGCCGGACGGTAGACGAGCACGACGGGCCGCCCGTGGATCCGAATGTAGCGTTCATGCCGCAGCAGCGGCTCGATGTCGGCGATGAACGCCGCATCGGCCTCGTCCGTGTGCGGCTGCTCGATCAGAATCTGATCCTCGCGGCCGTCCCATCGACGCGTCCAGTTCTCGTTGGCCCAGCAGAGACAGAACGGAAAATCGATCATCGGGTCGGTCACGAATTGGTTCAACGGCCGCTCGAGCAACCGCTTGCCGCCAAACCAGTAGTAGTAAAAGCAGAAACCGAAGAGACCGTATTGCTTGGCGAGCTCCACTTGTCGTCGTTGCACTTCTGGAACGCGCAAATCGTAGAAGCCCAGCTCGCCAGGCAGACGCGGCTGGTAATGACCAAGAAACTGCGGCGTCGCCTTGGACACGTTGGTCCACTCGGTGAAGCCTCTTCCCCACCACGCGTCGTTCTCAGGAATGGGATGGAATTGCGGCAAGTAGAAGGCGATGAGCTTGACCAGCTGATCTGGCGCAGCCCGCTCGGCGGATAGGGGAACGTAGTCGCTGCCGCGATCACCACGAGCCGACCGAAGCAGCTCCGCATACACGGGCTGATGCGGGCCAGAGTCCGGCTGTTGCATCTCCGGACCAGCTGAAGTGTTGCTGCCGACGACACGCTCGCTCACCTGTGGTGCCGGCCGGGCCCGTCGTGTCGGCGCCTCGCCTTGGCGTCGAGTGAAGATTCTGGCGCCGGTCGTCTTGATGTTCTCGCGAGCAGCCGAACGATACGGCTCGACGAACTCAGCCTGTTCATCGCCGGTCGGTGGCGGCACGCTCGACCAGCGCTCCACGCGTTCGACGCGAAAGCGGTGCTGCTCGAACATCGCGCAGAACTCGTCGCAGCGGATCCGGTTGCTGCCGTGGACCAGTGAATCCGACGTGGCCACCTTGAGAAACTCGAACGGGCTGGCGACCTGGCCCGCGTAAAAGCGATGATCGACCAGGTCGATCACATGAATGCCGAGACCACCGGGTTTCGTGATGCGGAAGAGTGATTCGAGCGCATCATGCGGATCGAAGTGCTCGAGCAGGGACACTGACAGCACGATGTCCGCTTCTTCGTTCCTCAGCGACAACTCATCCAGCCGCTCGACGCGATGGATCAAACGGCGCGGCGCGATGCCGGCTGGATCGCCGGCCGCCAGCAGCGCGAGCTCGAAGCCCTCCAGGTTTCTGAGCACGTCTGCGGCCGTGAACTCCGGACGATCGACCAGGCGCCGCGGCTCGAGCAGAAGCCATCCAGCCGCGGTCGACAGGGCGCGGGTCGCCGTCTCCATGCTCTGCACCGGCTCGGCATCAATGGCATACGCGCGCTCGGCGCCAAGTCCTAACAGAAGAAAGGAAAGCGTGAAGGGATTGAGCGTGCCACAACCCAGATCGACGATGGTGGCACCGGCGAGATCCGGCGGCTTCAGCTGCGCCAGGATGGGGCCGAGCAGATCGTAGTGCCGCTGCGCCGAAAACCGATTCTCGTGAGTATCGAGCGCGCGTCCGAGCAACTGAACAAGCTGCTCGGCCTGTCGCAGTTCGTCGGTCCCGACGTATCCCTGACCCGAGGTCAGCCGCGTAACCAGTGCGGCGGAAAGATTCGCCACCGTCTGCGGCTGTTTCGCGTGCGGCTCGGCCGAAATCGCGTCGACCTGCGGCGCCACGTCGGGCGAGCTCGTCGTCCTGCCCGTCTTGCCAGAGCCCGAATCACCGAGCCTCAGCGCACGCCGAATCAGACGGCCGAGGCGGCTCTGAATCAGCGCATTCCGATCACCCAATGCCGCCTGCCGGCGATCGACGAATCATGTGAGAGGCCTGAGAATACCACGCAGCCGGCTTACCGAGACGGCATGTCTGGAGGAAGCGGCAACGGCGACACAACCAGACCGCTCGAGCCGGCCGGCATGTCCGGAGGCAGAGGCATAAACGGCGCCCACCCTGCGGACGGTGTCGCCGACTTTGAATGACGGAGGCCGTTTCCGCACGTCCCACCTGGGACGCGGCGGGCGGCTGCGGATCGGCCTTCTTCTTGCGGCGTGTTGTCTCGTACCCTCGCAGACACCGTCCGGTGACGAGGTCCGGATGCCTACTTAGGCGAAAAGGCAACAAACACGGCTTGCGATTCAGGATCTCGGTATATAACGCGAAACTTCCAACGCTCTGGTCCTTGGCCGCCGAGCAAGAAGAAAGTTTCGGCGGCGTGCTGTACCGTTAGCGAATCGTTGTCGTCTGCTGAGGGAAGCGTGAAATAGGTGAGCGACGAAAAAGCCCGGAAGCCCCTCCGATATGCCAAGTCGAGCAAGCCTCCGTGTTCTTTGGCCTCGATCGCTTCCTTGTCCAAGGTAAGGCCGATGCCCCCCAACGTTGGAATCGAAAGCGCATAGCCCATGATGCCGTCGGCAAACTCAAGCAGTCCCTGACCGTCATAGCGCAAGAGAACTTCACGCGAGATGCTTTCTCGACCACGCCAGAAGGATAGCCGCTGGTCGAACCCGGTTCCTCGTCGCTCCTCGATGGCAAAGTTCGCCAGTAGCACGACAAACAGACAAGCGAGCGAGACGCTCCAGATACTCCCGGGTGTTGTCAGCGGTAGCCCCCACTTCGCTGTCGACTCGCTCGTCGCGGCATTGAGAACAAGAAGCAAAGAGAACAGACTCGTCAACATGAGACTGATTGGGAAATACCAACTCCCTTGCGACCACATGTCTACTAGTGTCAAGTTGTAGGCCGCCTTGATAATCACATACGCGGCGAAAGCAGCTAGAACAAGGATCTGGTAGTTGACCTGGAGCGTCCCGCCTCGGAGGGGCCCTGTCCGTAGTGCGTCTCGGAGGCTCCTTCTGGACCGCAGGATCCAAGCGAGGCATACAGCGGCCGGCACGACGATCTGGAGCGCGCGCCATGACAGGCTTTGCCACTCGCGCGGACCTGTGGAGTAAATCGCTTGAGAAAGTGGAACAAAGGCACCCAGGACAATCGAGATGTTGTCGCCGAGAGCCAGTGCGAATTTGAGCCGGCCACTCACCGGAAGCAGCAGACCTGCGTAGCGCAAGTTATTGAGCAGATACGCCCCAATCAAGAGCGACGGTATGGCCGAGGCCAGGGCTACGCGTTTACCCAGCTCAGCTCGACCCTGTCCTTGCGACTTCACAAACAGCAGCACCAGGAATGGCGCGAAGAGAAAAATGTCATCGAGCCGGCTGAGGGTGAGCAACGTCAGCACTGTCGACACGATCACAATATCCCTAACTCGAAGTCGATCCGGGAGAGCCCTTCCTAGCAGCAAATAGGACAGGATGCCAAACAGCAATACCGACAGCGAAGATTCCATCCCGTTGATCAGGCCCCATGTCGCGTGCTGCGAGGACGCAGGCGCTAGTGCCAGCGCGTAGACGCCGGGCACGGCCCCGATAATCGCGAGCGGCGCGCTCCGCAACAGTCCCTCCAGTGCGAGCGAAAACAAAGCCGCTCCCGCCGCAACCGCAATGATGTTGAAACCAAAAACGAAGAGAATCTCGGCGTCTTGATTCGGCTCCAGCGCCGAAAAGACGCGTGTCAGCACATACTGCCAGAGCGGATGAAATCCGTTGGTTGGATAGGTGCCATCGTATGTGTAGTAGGGCTTGGCGACCGACCGGTGTGCCACTGTAAAGTAATAGAAGGCATCGCCGGCAAAGTGCGTAATGGCAACGTCTACCGCCTTGCCCCCAAGGATCGAGGCACCATGGTTGGATACAGCGCGCACAAGCGCGGGCAGGCTGTTGATGTCTAAGGTGTGCCGAGAGGCTTCGACACTCTTGATCGCGACCAATGCAAGCGGCGGATACGCCGTCAGAAAGAAGACCGCGCTCGCCATTGCCATGCGCTTCATACGCTCGCCTCGCGGAAATCTGACTGCAGGGGTCCGTAGTTAGGGACATCGGAAGTCGGTGTCATGATCAACGGTGCTCTCGGAGTGGGCCATTCCGGCGGGAAGTACTGAATCCAGCGCCTCCCCGCCTGGTGGCTCTTGGCCCTCTGATGGTGACTTCGATGTCGGTCGAGTGTTGGTCACAGACTCCCTAAGGCTGGTGCAGTGGCGACATCCTACCGAGAAAATGACCGGGAGACCTCTGAAACGTCACGATCAGCTGATCGCCGAGCGCTTCAGTTGCCCAGACTTTCCTGTAAGCTGAGCGCCGAGGCCCAAGATGCAAGCCGATGATCAGACGAATCGCCACGTCATCGTGGCGGGTCATTCGCACATGTTTGCCATGGGCGTCCACCAGCGTTACCAGGGACCGATCGCGTTGCTTCGATTCGACGGACGGCGCCGGCCTGTCTCCTTCCTGATGGAGGAGTGGAAAGGCAACCGCACCAACGACTACTGGGATGCTCTGGTCAACCTCTCGGCCGATCGTTCGGTGCTGATCGTCTTCAACGGCAATCAACACTACGCGGACTTCTTGCTCGCTCCCGATCCATTGATCGATTTTGTCGACGACTCCGATTCAGCCATACACTCCGGCGCAATGGCGGTGCCGAGACGTCTCGTCAAGGCTCATTTCGAACCGACGCTCGCGCAACTCCGGACGATTATCGAACGGTTACACGGATCGGGCTGCCGATTTGTCGCAGTGCTCGGAACCCCCGCTCCGAAATCTGACATCACTCGGTTTGTCGCGATGATCCGGCAATCCAGGTACTTTGCTGGCGTTGCCCAGCGTCAAGGTCTGGACTTGGCAACGGTCGCGACCACCCCACCCCGGATCCTGTTGAAAATGTGGCGAGTGATTCAGGAATTGTTGGCAGAGGTGGCGGCGGACAAAGGCGCCACCTTTGTGTCAGTGCCCCCGGAAACCATGGACGGCTCCGGTTTTCTCCACGAGAGATGCTACGCGTCCACAGGGAAGGAGGGTGATATCACTCATGCCAATGAGGAATACGGACGGTTGATGCTGGACCGTGGATTGCGAACCGTAGCGGAGAACGTCGGTGACTAATCCGTACACACATGCCCCCGTTGGTGCGTTCTGGAAGAAGGCCGTGTCGGCAGGAGTCGATCTCCGCGCTGTGGCCGGCTCGGAGGTCTTGATTCGTCAAGGCGAGAGAGTGGCGTCAGCGGGGAGTTGCTTTGCCTCGAACATCGTCCCGTTCATCGAGCAGGCGGGCTTCGAGTACGTGCGCGTCGACGGGGTGGGCCGTTGTTTCGGACGCCTGGCGGAAGACAACTTCGGCTACGCGAATTTCTCGGCGAGATACGGCAACATCTATACGGTCAGACAAGCCGTCCAACTGGTCAAACGCGCACTTGGCCAGTTCCGACCGGTTGAGGATCGATGGGTCCTCGATCGACGCACGATAGTCGACCCGTTCAGACCCGGCCTCAGGTATCCGGCGTCTTCCACGGGAGAGTTCGACGTCCTGACGGCGCAGCATCTCAGGAACGTGGTCGAGGTCTTTCGGCGGGCCGATGTCTTTGTGTTCACGCTTGGACTCACCGAAGCCTGGGAGTCCAAGCTGGACGGCGCGGTCTTCCCCGCCTGTCCGGGTACCATCGCGGGCACGTTCGATCCTGCACGGCATGGCTTTCACAACTTCTCGATCACTGAAGTCGGTGCGGACCTGGACGAACTCATCGGCTTGACGCGCACGATCAATCCGGGCCTTCGTTTCATTCTCACGGTTTCTCCCGTCCCGCTCGTAGCCACGGCCAGTCACCGTCACGTCCTCGTCGCTTCGGTCTACAGTAAATCGGTTCTCCGCGTCGCCGCGGACGAAGCCTCGCGTCGGCATGGCCATGTCGTGTACTTTCCGGCCTATGAAATCGTCACTGGCCCTCACGCACCGCACGATTTCTTCGAAGCCGATCGCCGCGAGCCGAGTCCGCGCGCCATCCGTCATGTCATGCATGCGTTCCTGGCTCATTGCGAAACGCCCTACGAGATCGACGTTGACGACGTCACTGAGTCCCGGCACCCGGATCTTCGGCCAGCGGCGTCACCGGCGGGCGATCAGGCGGAGGATCATGTCACCCAATTGTCTCGGATCATCGCGAATGCAGAATGCGAAGAGGAGGCCGCAGGCCTCGGGGCGGACGTTAACGGCTGAGCCGAGCCTCAATAGTGGCGCGATCCATGAGCGAAACCAGTTCTGAGCACAACGATCTCGGCCTGGGTCTGAAACCCGGCGACCCTCACTATCGTGCGTACGTCGGTCCGCCCGAGGACTACGACTTGATCGGCGCGATGACGTTCAACTTGCTCACGACGTTGGGCCTTCGCCAGCATCACACGCTCGCCGACATTGGCTGCGGCTCGCTGCGCGCCGGACGGCTTTTCATCCCCTACTTGAATGCCGGCCACTACATCGGCATCGAGCCGAATCGCTGGCTGGTCGATGAGGGCATCCGTAAAGAGGTCGGCGCCGACCTGATTCGGATCAAGCAGCCGCGTTTCTACTTTGCCGGCACTCCGGCCGTCCTCGAGGGAAGCGGCCTCGCCATTGACTTTGCCGTGGCACAGTCCATCTTCAGTCACAGCGGGCTCGACCTGATCCGCCTCTGGCTTGGCGGCATGGCGCCACGGCTGGCCCCGTCCGGAGCCCTCGCCGCGACGTTTCTCCTGGCCGATCAGGATTTCTCGGGAACCGGATGGGTGTATCCGGAGTGCGTGAATTTCCGGCTGGAGACGTTGGAGCGCACGGCGGCAGAGTCCGGACTGACACTGCACGTGCTCGACTGGTATCACCCACGCCAGACGTGGACCCTGCTGTGCCGCGAGGGATTCGACACCGCATCGCTCGAGAACCGGCCACTGACCTGGAATGGCCGCATGCGAGCGTGAGCGCCGCCGCTCAGAGACGACCCTTGCCGCCACCGACACCGAAATACGCTCCCGACCGGATCCTTTACCTCGGAGCGCCATTTGCGGCCCGTCTGCCCGAGAACGGGTCGATCACCGAGCTGATGCAGGACACCGGCCAGAACACCGGCAACCTGTTCATCGGCGACGCGATCAGGCGCCACCTCAGCACCGGCTCGCTGTCAACCGTCGACGAGCTGCTGCGACAGACCGGCGTCCCGCGAACCATTCCCCGATTCGCCCATCTCGAGCAGCTCGACCGGACGCTGATCGAAGAGCGCTTCGACGTCATCGTGATTGGAGCCGCAAACTTTCTGCACCACCAGTTCGATTTCGGCCGCTGGGCGGATTTCCTGGAGTCGCTGCGCCTGCCGTCGATCATCATCGGCCTCGGCGCCCAGGCGCCGAATTATGACGCGCCGATCAGCGTGCCTGACGGGACGCGTCGGATGTTGCAGATCATCTCGGAACGCTCGCGCAGCCTCGGCGTTCGTGGCGAGTTCACGGCGGCCACGCTGAATCGCATGGGCATCAGCAATGTCCGCATCATCGGGTGCCCGTCCATGTACTGGACGTGCGAGCCCCTGCTGCATCTCAAGCCACGCGCCGCGACTGAACACCTGGCAGTCTCGGTGAACGGGTCGGCAAATGTCGTCCAGCACTCGGTGGATGTCAAGGCGGCGGCACGGGTCGAGGCCGCCCTCGCTCGCTTGTCGTTTGAACGTGGCTATCCTTACGTGCTCCAGAACGAAACCGAGCTGATGGCCATCCTGTTCGGCGCATCCGACGCCTGCGAGCCGTCGCTGATCGGAGCGCTCATGCATCGCTATGAGCTCTTGGATATCTCGCCCGAAGCCTTCATCCAGTTCGTACGACACAACACGCGCGTGTACGCCGATACCGGGGAGTGGCTGGCTGCTCTCGGGCCCTTTGACTTCGTCTTGGGGACCCGCTTCCACGGCTGTCTGAGCGGGCTGCTCGCCGGCGTGCCGTGCCTGACTTTCGTCAGCGACACGCGGACGCGCGAAATGTGCGAGTGGCTGAGCATTCCGCACGTCGATGTACGCGAAGTGGAGGCGATCGACGTTCGCGGCTTCTACGATGCCCTCGACGTCGAACCCTTGGTGAGCGCCTATCCTCGCTGCTACCGCAACTACGTCGACTTCCTCGACGAGAATCGCCTCGACCACCGGCTCACCCGCTGACGGCGAGCGCGCAAACGGCGTGACTAACACTCCAAATGGAAACGCCGGGGGTTCCGCGAACCCCCGGCGCTTCTCTGTCCGCCCGGCAGCGTCGAGAGACTCGACGCTTCGGCACGTTACTGCTGATCGAACCGGTTGAACCCGTTCAGATCTCTCGCTCGACCGAAGACGAGGTAGGAGGGAAGATACTGGGCCGACGCCGCGTTCCGCGAATAGCCCGTGGCCACCCACGCGACCCCTGCCGGCGCATGCTTGCGGACACGGAGGTAATCTCCCGAGCTGCTCGCCGTCCACGCGCCCGTGCTGTTGAAAGCGTTATAGATCTCCCACCCCGGTGGATTGCCGTTGTAGCTGTCGTCGAGCCCGATGTAGTTCGTTGGGTTGGTGCCGGACGCAGCAGGCCAGAACCCCAGGACGGATAATCCGACCTCCTCACGATCGTTGGCGCCGACGGCCGCGTACTGGAAGGCGAAGGAACCGTTCCAGATAAACTTTCTCTGCTGGTACGCGATGGTCCCTCCATGGAAGCCCGCCGATTCGACATATGGATAGGTGAATCCATTGCCTTCTTTCACGTTCCAGTAGAAGTCGACTCTATCGCCGGTGGCACCGAGCCCATGTGGAGCCGGCGTGTTGTGCTGGGTCACCGCACCGATCACTCGTTGATCGGGTCGCGCACATGGGTTAGCGCCTCCTGGTACCACGCAAGACCCGTTTCGGTTCGTGAACGTGTACGGTGCGATGGTCCGGTCGACGAAGTTCAACGTCGCGCTGTCGTCGAAGATCCAGTACACGCGGAACTGGTCGTTCAGCCCGGTGCTGGTGACGATCTGATCGCCGAGGAACATGGTGTTCCGCGCGTTCTCGACCGCCGCGGGGCTCCAGCCGGTCGTGAACTGCCACCAGTTGAACGGTGTCGCGGCGCACCCGGCCATCTCGGTCAGCGCGAAGCGAATCAGGAAATGGCTGACGTAGGCGCCGGCATTGCTGAACACGTTCATGCCGACGTAGAGGTAGTTGTTGCTCAACGAAATGCGCGGATAGTCGAACCACGAGTTCGCAAACAGCGGGAGACCGCTGATGCTCGGGCGAATGTCGTAAGAGCACAGCGACGCCGCGCCAGTGTCCACCGTGATCAAGTACCGGTTCTCGACGCCACCGAGCGGCGAGGCGAACGACCCACTTAGACCCTGGCGGAGCCAGAACATCCGGTCGCGGCCCTTGTCGTAGATCACATCCTGGTCGCAGCAGAAGTCAGCCATCGTGTACGGATTGATGTAGGACCAGGAGTTGCCGCCGTTGGTCGACCGCGCCGCGCCCCAGTTCCAGGTCTGGAAGACGTATTTGCCGTTCTGCGCGACCGAAGGCTCGTTGACCGACGAGCTTCCCAACCCCGCACCGCCGGGATTGAGCTGATTCGCTTCGAAGTACGTGAAGGTGTTGTCGGCGAGAGGGCCCGGCGCATTCGCACCGTTGATCGCGGTGCGCGGAACCGTCGCGGTATTAGCTGCGGGTGGCACGCTGTTCTGTGGCACGCGGGGATCGCTGGCCGGCAGATTGGCGACGCGCGCGCTCATGCCCCGCTCGCCTTTCTCCATGTCGGCCTCGGCCGCCGCAATCTGAGCGGCGGTTGGAGGTGTGTAGGTGGAGCTCTCTGGACTTCCCCCGAACGAGGCAGGAGCTATGGTGCCCGATCGGGCCTCCAAGGTCCCAGCGGCCTGCGCGGTCACCGTATGCGTTCCGAGGTCTAGGGGCGCCGGCTTGCTGCCCCATGAGCCGAACATCAGATACCCACCGATAGTTAAGACACCAACTGCTGTGGCCACTTTCGCCTGCCACGACCTAGACTTCCGCGTCATTCAACACCTCCGAGGAATCCGACTATTAGGGGACCTTCTTCGTAGACTGCCTTGCCTCTTGATTTCCTTTCCGGCGCAATTGCTCAGAGACGATGGCCTTCACGGCGTCGTCTTCGAGTGCTCGCTTCAACTGAAAATCCGACTCTGCGTCCGACTGCTCCGCCAGCGCCAACGCCGCGGGAAGGCGGACGCCTGGATCCTGATTGCCCAGCAACTCGCCAAGCCGACCTGAGGCTTCTCGGCTCGGGCCACTGAAGTTCAGGAGCAGATCGAGCGCCTCGCCGCGAACGAACGGATTCTCGTCCTCGAGCGCACTGGTGATCGCGTCGTATCCGACCTTGTTGCCTTGCACGGCGAGGGTCTGAAGCGCTCGGGTTCGGACGACCGAGTCCGGCGATTTTGCCAAGCTCAGTAGTGAGCCTTCGGGAGCGTTGGGATTGAAGAAGCCCTGTGCCGTCAGGCGAGCGGCCTCGGCCTCGGCTGGACTCGGCCCCAACGGAAAGGGTTCGGAGGTGTCGGCCGTCGGTTGGTTGTCTGGAGCGGCTGCTGGTTCTTCGATCGCGATATCGGACACACCGCTCGCGCGTGTGACAGCCGGGATAGAAATTGGATCGGGAATCAGGGGGGAAATGCGAGGTGTGACGACGCCGGCCGCATTCGTCGGAGGCCGGGCCCAGACCTTCATCAGATAAGGCGAATCCGAAATCGACGAGTACCCGATCAAGTAGTCGTAGCCGACCAAAACCGCCTGCAGCGCGTCAATCAGAAAGACGTCATTGAGATCGAGTGTGACCGGGCGCACGAGCTTCTCGCCATCGACGACCGTCAAACCGGTCAGTCGTTTGAGCTCCGCCAGGACGTCGGCCACCGGCACGTGGGTCGCCGTGATCGAGACGCGTTCGTTATTCCACTGAACCGAAACTGTCTGCGCGAAAGCCGACACCGGAAAGGCGCACAGCCACATCACGACGACTGCAGACAGTACCGTTGGGGCGCGTTCGGTCACTACGTAAGTCCGTTTGAGGGGGCGAAGACAGTCGCGGAGAGTACCACTGTGTTCGAACGTTGGCAATGAGATTTCGCGCATTTACGGCATTTTTTGCGATTCGTGCCAATAGGTTCACGCCGGGAAAACAAAAGTCATCAGGAGAGGTGAATACGGCGCGCTCCGTGAACCGTTAGACGGTCGCGCGGCGCCGATTTCCATCTGAAGTGGGGTTCTGCTTTACGGTGTCTTTACGGCGTCCACAGATCGCGTCCGATTGGACCGCTGAGCCGCGTCAGCACCTTCGAAACGATCTTCGCCGCGTCTGCTGCAACCACCTCGCCACGATCGATCGCGGCTTGAAGGTTCCGCATGTCATTTCGGGTCCGCTCGCGTTCCCGGAGGGCGCCAGAGAGTCCGTGCCAATCGTGGAGGGCGCGAAGCCGCTCGCTTTCTGCCGTGGGCTCCTGCATCACCGGATCGGTCACGCGCAGCCCGGCCGGACGAAGGGCACGACGTTCGAGTGCCGCGAACAATTCGGTGACCTCCGGACAATGACGAACGATGAGCGACGCTCGATCGCGCGCTTCGTCGCCATGCAGCAGCGCCGGTTCGTAGATCTCGATGGCCGGCGCGGCGAGCGGTATCCCGCTGCGATCGGTGATGGTCGCGACCCACGCCGCCGGATCGGCGGCTATCGTTTCGACGCTCGCGAGCACGACTCGATCCGGGGCATCGATCGCCAGTTGCAGAAGCGCCTTGTTGTACCAGTGCCACAGCTCGACCGCAAGCTCGGGATGGTCGGTCAGGATCGGATCGCCGCGCCGGTACAACGATTCGATGACCTCCCACGGCGCGCGATAGACGATCGCAAACGTCGCGCCGGGAACGAGCCGTGACCACAAGCGCAGAAACAGCACCGTCCGAGGATCCTTCCACCCCCACGGTTGACCGGGTCGTTGTTTCCGGTCCACCAGCGCGCGTGCGCGATCAACGATGTCTTCAGGCATTTCGGGAAGCTCGGACATGAGCCACCCGTCTTGGTGTAGTCCGAGCTGAACCAGCGCGCCTCGCTGGAACTCGATGAAGTCCATGTCCTCGAAGTGCCCTCGAGGATTCGACCAGTTGCCGTCCATCAACCGGCTGCCGACATCCAGGCCCGCGCTCTGCAGCAAAGCGGCTGCGAGCGAAGTCCCCGATCGATGCATGCCGATGATGATGATGGGCTGAAGGGACACGCCAGGAAATGTGTCGCCAGTGTACTCCGTGTGTCAACTCGGGCAATCGGGTCGATCTTCGGGCAACGCGCGCGCCGATCCCTCCGCTTCAGTGCAGATTGGTGACGTAAAATGCTCGATGAGCACTCAAATGAAGCACGCGCTGCTCAGCGAACCACAACCCGGGTCCCCGGCGCCGGCCGATTCGACCGCGACCGCCGTCAGTGTCCGCCATCTCGGCAAGAGGTACTGGCTGCGCCAGGCGGCCCCCGCCACGTTCCAGCACACGCTGATGGCGCTCATCCGCGGCATCGGTTCGAGCCCGTTCTGGGCGCTGCGCGATGTCACCTTCGACGTCCAGCCGGGCGAGTCGGTCGCCATCGTCGGCTCTAATGGCGCCGGCAAATCGACGCTGCTTCGATTGATCTGCGGCCTTGGCCGTCCAACCACGGGCGAGGTGTCGGTCAACGGCCGAGTTGCCGCCCTGCTCAGCCTTGGCGCCGGGTTTCATCCGCACCTGACCGGACGGGAAAATCTATACGTGAGCGCCATCGTGTCGGGATTGAGACGTCGTGAGGTTGCGAAGCTCTTCGATACGATCGTCGAGTTCGCCGAACTCGGCGACTTCATCGACCAGCCGCTGCGCATCTACAGCCTGGGCATGCAGATGCGGCTCGGGTTCTCGATCGCGATACACGTCGATCCCGCCGTGATGATCATCGACGAAGGGCTCGCCGTCGGTGACGGCCACTTCAGGCAGAAGTGTCTCGAGCGCATTCATGGCTTCCGCGGCCGCGGCAAGACCTTGTTGATGGTCACGCATGACATTGGAATGGTGCGATCGTTCTGTCGCCGGGCGATCTGGCTGCGGCGCGGCACCGTGATCGCTGACGCGCCCATCGAAGATGTGCTGCCGGAGTACGAGCGAACCATCAAACAGGAAACGTTGTCCGCCAACCGCGATGGCGAATGGCGCGCTCGTTAATTCGAAGGGCGGACCTGGCGCTGGTCTTCGGGGCCGCGCTCGGGTTCTATTCCGCCACGCTCGCGCCGACCGTCATCTGGGGCGATAGCGCGTCGCTCAGCCTCAACGCGCTGCGGTTGCCGCTGCACCTGCGAACGGCGGGCGACCATCCCTTGTTCGTGCTCGTCGGTCACGCGTTTTCGAAGCTGCCTGGCGATCTCGCGCGCAACGTCAACTTCGAGGCGGCCGTGTTCGGCGCGCTCACGGTCATGCTCGTATATGGGACGGGGCGGCTGCTCGGCACGTCGCGCCTCGCGGCCGCCGTAGGCGCTGCTGCCCTCACCGTGTCCCACGCCTTCTGGCTGCACTCGGTCATCGCCGAGGTCTACACGGCGAATGCGTTCTTCATGGTCTCCGCCATCAATCTGTTGCTGATGTGGCAGCGCCGCGACGATTGGCGGTGTCTCGCCGCGGCCGGCCTCGTCTTTCTCGTCGGCTTGGCTAATCATCTCGTGCTCGCCGCACTGGCGCCGGCGGCGAGCGCCTTCGTCGTGGCGGTCTATGGTCGCCGGCTGTTGTCGCGGCGGTCGCTGCTGACCATGGGCACGCTCGTCGCCGTCGTGATCGCGGCGGTCGCTGCCCAGCCCGGCACCGTCGCCGAGTCGCTTCAGAAACTGTGGTACGGGCCACCCGGCATCGCCGAGTATCTCGTGCCCAATCTCGACCCCGAGCCTCTCGCCAGGGAGGCGGCGTTCTATCTCGCGTTCCTGTCGTACCAGTTTCCCTCGATCTCGATACTCCTAGGGGTGATCGGCGCCTACACTCTGGTCCGCGGCCGCCGGCCCGAAGCTCTGCTGCTCTTGCTGGCGATGGCACTGAACGCGGCGCTCTTCGTTCACTACACCGCCTGGCCAAGCGGTGTGGTTGGCGGCGCGAAATACGTGTTTTACATCTCCGACTACGTGATCTTCTCCATCCTCTGTGCCGTCGGCGCGGACCATCTCTTCGAGCGTGGTCGTGGCGACAAGCCTTCCGCGTCCGCCGAGGCTTCCGCCTTCGCAAAGGCTTCGGCGGGCCCGCGTAGCTTTAGCGGAAGCTGGTCAGGTTTGTCGTCGGGTTCTCGTCGACGACGGCGGCTCGAATGGACGACGCTGGCGGCGGTCGCGATCGTGCCGCCCCTGCTCTACGCGGCCGCGCCGGTGGTCGTCAA
Source organism: uncultured Acidobacteriota bacterium (assembly GCA_963773045.1). Taxonomy (GTDB): domain Bacteria; phylum Acidobacteriota; class Vicinamibacteria; order Vicinamibacterales; family UBA2999; genus 12-FULL-67-14b. The sequence goes on from CAVYZT010000010.1 coordinate 541,680, forward strand.
GCGCGCCGGCATCGATTTGGTTCGGGCCAGGAGTCTCCCCTACCGGGACAACGATCGCTATTTTTTAAACCCCAACAAGCGCGGCTATGACGGTGCCAAGCAGTTCGCCGAGCACGCGTTTCAAGTCGTGCCGCCCGGAGCGGTAATCTTTGCCGACTCCACGCCTTACACCGTGCTCAGGTATTTGCAGGTCATCGAAGGCCTCCGACCGGATGTACTCTTGCGCTCGGCATACGTCGGCCAGGCCGTCCCCGTCACATGGATGTTTCAAGACGGACGGCGCCGCCCAACCTATATGGCGACACTGACACCTGGTTACTATGATCTTTCTGGTCTGACCGGCGAGTACGACCTCGTGCCTGCCGGATCGATAATCGAAGCGCGGCCACGTCATGCCCCGTAAGTCGCACCGACAACGCTACTGGACATCTTGGCGCCCGCGATGGCGCTCGCGCCTCGCTCGCGCGTCAACTCTCCTCGTCCTGGCCCTGCCGCTAGCGACGTATGCGTGGTGGGTCTCGGGCACCGAGTCGCTGTCCAAGAGCGAGGCCATTCGTCGCGGCGACGAGCTCGCCGGAAAGAATCAGCCTCTCCAGGCCGCTGCCGCCTATCGCATCGCCGTCGCGCACGATCCGGACGATGGCCAGGTTCGGATCAAGCTCGCCAAGGCGTACGAGGCCGGCGGCCGCGGGTCTGAGGCGACGAAGGAAGCGGTTCTCGCCGCCGATCTGCTGCCCAGCGACCTCGACGCGCAACGCTTCGCGGTCACGCGGCTCCTCGGCAGCCGACAGTTCCTCGAAGCAAAGACTCGCGCCTCACGTCTGCGCCAAAGCTACGCGGAGGACCCGCAGGTGCTCGTTCTTTGGGGCAATGCCATTTCTCGTTTCCAGGATTCACTCTGGTCGCTTTATACGCTCCCGGGCAGGGTGCGCTCTGCCGACAACTTCGAGGCGGTGCGGCGCGATCTGCGCAAGGACATTCCCGAGTCCGATGACGCCGAGGCCGGCGCGGCGTTTCGCCAAGCGCGCCGGCTCGCTCCAACGGCCTGGGACGTGCAGCTGGCGCTGGTCAATTTTCTCTGGGCGACTGGACGGCCAGACGAAGCCGAGGAGATGCTGCGGGATCTGGCGAATCGGAGTCCGCGGCATGCGGTGGTGAACTATGCGCTTGCGACCTTCTATCGCTGGCATGGCCGCGACGCCGACGCCGAACCGTACCTGAAGAACGCGGCGGCGACCGGGCCCTACGGCCGCAACGCCCGTCTCGCCCTGGCCGATTTCTACCTTGCTGCCAAGCGTGACGAGGAAGCGCTCGCGCTGCTCTTGTCCATGCCGGAATCCGACGACGACGCGAACGGCGTGTCGCTCCGCGCGGCGCCGATCGAATTCCGCCTGAACCGGCGCGAGGCCGCGCTGAATCGCATCGAGAACGTGCTCAAGCGCGACCCACACAATCCGCAAGCCGTGCTGTTCAAGGCACAGTTTCTCTTCGGCCTGGGTCGCGCCGACGAGTCGCTGATCGTCGCTCGCCAGGCGGTGGCGGCCGCCCCACGATCCGGCGAAGCCCATGCCGCGCTCGGACAAGCACTGCTCGCAACCGGCGACCTTGCCGATGCCTTCGATGAGTATGCGGAGGCGGCGCGCCTGAGTCCTATGGCGGCACAGCCCCAGGCGCAGATGGCGCGCTTGTCGCTCGATCTGGGTCGCGACAAGGCGGCCTTGGAGTACGCGCGCGATGCCGCCAGGCGCTTTCCCGGCGATCGCGACACCGGCGTGATGCTGGTCGAAGCGCTGATTCGCAACCGCGATCTGTCAACGGCGGAGTTCGCGCTCCGGCCACTCGTGGCCAACTTCCCCGACTCGCCAAACGTGGTGGTTCAGGTTGGCGCCTTGCAAGCCGCGCGTGGCGAGGCGCGAGCGGCGCGCGCCTCGTTCGTGAAGGCGCTCGAGCACGAACCGCATCTGTTCAGCGCCTTGTCGGGGGTGGTCGCGCTCGATCTGCAGGAACACTCGCTCGCGGCCGCCCGGCAGCGGGTTGACGCCGCAGTCGCGGTTCGTCCAGATGATCCGAAGTATCTCTTGCTGGCCGCGCGTGTCTACTCGGCCGACAACGATGCGCCCAAGGCCGAATCGACCCTGCGGCGAGTCATCGCCGTCGACCCGTTGAATGTCGACGGCGCTCGAGCCCTCGCCGATTGCCTGGCCGCACAGCGCCACGAGGCAGAGGCCAAACAGGTGCTGGAGCAACTGGCCCAGCGGCTGCCCCGATCCACGGCGGCACAGACCTCGCTTGGGCTGCTGCTCGAACGGATCGGAGATGTGCCAGGCGCGCGCACGCTGTACGATCGAATCGTGGTCCAGGATCCGCGCGCCGCGATCGCGTCGCAGCGACTCGCCGCCATCTACGTCAACCTCAACACCAATCTCGATGTCGCGCTGGATCTGGCCAAGGTCGCCCTGCAAGAGCAGCCTCGCGACCCGGCGGCCAGCGATCTGCTCGGCTGGATCTATGTGCAAAAAGGCCTCACCGTGAACGCGCTGCCGCTTCTCGAGGACGCCGTGCGCACGGCTCCCGACACCGCCATGTATCGGTATCATCTTGGAGCGGCGCATCTGAAGTCGGGAAACCGCGATAAAGCGCGCACCGAGTTGACACGTGCCGTGGCGATCGACCCCAACCTGAGGGAGGCGCGCGCGGCGCTCGCCCAGCTTGGCACATAACGGAACTGAGGCCTGCTGATGTGCGGCATTTGCGGCGTCATCGCCTTGGACGGGACGCTCCACTCCGATGTCAGGTCGGCGGTGCGGTTGATGAACGAGTCGATCGCGCATCGTGGGCCGGACGGCGATGGCTTCTTCGCCGATGAGATCGCCGCGCTGGGCCATCGCCGGCTGGCGATCATCGATCGCGCCGGCGGCCATCAGCCGATGAGCAACGAAGACGGCACCGCCTGGATCACCTTCAACGGCGAGGTCTACAACCATCGCGACCTCCGTCCCGGGCTCGAAGCCAAGGGGCACCGGTTCCGCACCGTCTCCGATACTGAAGTGATTCTGCACGCCTATGAGGAGTTCGGTCCCTCATGCGTCGAACGGCTGGAAGGCATGTTCGCCTTCGCGATCTACGACAGCCGCCGGCGCGAGCTGTTTGCGGCCCGCGATCGGCTCGGCAAGAAACCCTTCTTCTACGCGACGCTCAACGGCGTGTTCCACTTCGCCAGCGAGCTGCCGGCGCTCACCCGATCGCCGCTCTGGGCCGGGGACGTCGACGTGGACGCGCTCGAGACCTACTTCTCGCTGGGCTACTTTCTCGCGCCCAACACGGTCTACCGGAACGTGTTCAAGCTGCTGCCGGGTCACTGGCTGCAAAGTGTCGGCCGGCGGGCAGATTCAGGTTCGCGAGTACTGGGATGTGCGGGAGTTCGATACCGACAGCCGATCGCCAGAGGCGCTCGTCAAGGAGATCGACGAGACACTGCGCCAGGCCGTCCACGAGCGGCTCGAAAGCGAAGTGCCGCTTGGCGCGTTCCTCAGCGGCGGCATCGACTCGGGATTGATCGTCTCGTATATGGCGGAGGCCCTCGGGGATCGTCTGGTCACGGCCTCGGTCGGCTTCGACGAGAGCGGGCACAACGAGCTCGAAGCGGCCGACCTCACGGCGCGCCACTTCCACAGCCACCACCACCCCGAAGTGATCGCGCCGCGGCTGGACGAGGTGATGGGGCCGTTGACCGCCGGGCTCGGCGAGCCGCTGGCCGACTCGTCGGCCATTCCGACCTGGTACGTGTCACGATCGGCACGCCGCCACGTCACGGTCGCGTTGAGCGGCGATGGCGGCGACGAGACTTTCGCCGGCTACGACTTCCGCTATGTGCCACACGCCATGGAGGCCTCGGTGCGGCGCTGGATCCCGCGGTCGCTGTCGCCGATGGTCGGACGGCTCGGCGAACACTGGCCACGCTGGCCCGGAATGCCCAAGGCCCTGAGGGCGGGCACCATTCTCGAGAACTTGAGCCGCGATCCGGCCGGTGCGTATTACGCCGACCTCACATTCCTCAAGCATGGCGGACGCGCGGGCCTTGCTTGGGCTCTCTCCCGATCGCGATGTGACCAGGAGCCCGGTCTACGAGGCGGTCACCGAGCCCTATCGGCGATGTCCATCCGACAGCCCGGTGCAGCGGTCCGAGTATGCCGACCTCAAGATCTATCTGCCGAACGATCCGCTCGTGAAAGTGGATCGCATGAGCATGGCGCACGGTCTGGAAGTGCGCTCGCCTTTGCTCGATCGGCGTGTGGTCGAGCTGGCATTCCGCATCCCGGCGTCCCGCAAACAAGTGGGTCGAGCCGGCAAGGTCCTGCTCCGCCAGCTGGCACGGCAGCGGCTCCCTGCCGGACTGTGGCGGCTGCCCAAGCGCGGCTTCACCGCGCCGATCGCCGCGTGGCTGCGAGGGCCGCACGGCCGGATGTTCGAAGACGAAGTGCTTCGGCCCGACGCGGCCATTAGGGCGTTCGTCGATCGCCAGGATCTCCTCCGGCGATTCAATGGCCATCGCGCCCAGCAGACCGATCAAAGCACTGCGCTGTGGACGGTATGGGTCCTCGAACGCTGGCTGCAACGAGCGAAGGAAAGGACACCGGACGTCGTGTTGGCGACAGGACCTGTCGCACAGTGAGCCCTGACGCTCCCGTGAACGTCCTGGCGATCACGAGCGAACCGCCGTGGCCGCTGACCTCGGGCGGCCATATCCGCACGTTTCACCTGCTGAAGACCATCGCCGCGGCCACGCGGCTGCGACTGGTCTGCCCGGTGCAACCAAACCAGCTCGACTTGCTGGATCCGATTCGTGCCGCCGGCATCGACGTTCGACCGGCCATGGTCAACGCGCGCCGGCCGGACACTGAACTGCGCCGTCTGGTGCAGGGGGCCCTGCGGAGCGAGCCCTACGTCATGTACCGGCGTCACGCATGGCCCGAGGCCGCCGACGTCTGGCGGCGCGAGATCGAACAGGCGAGGCCGGACGTGCTCTATTTCGATCACCTCGACAGCTTCGTCTACCGGTCGTGGACGCGACCGGCGCCGTCGGTCCCATCCGTCATCGACCTGCACAACGTCTACTCGCTCCTGGTCCGCCGCGCGGGAAGCGATCAAGGGAGCTGGCTGAAACGGGCGTTTCTGCGGCATCAAGCAAGGCTGCTCGCGCGAATGGAACAGCAGGCGGCCACCGCGTGCGACACCGTGATGGCGGTTTCAGACACTGAGGTGACTCACTTCGAATCCCTCGGCGCCACCAACGTCGTCGCGGTACCGAACGGAGTGGACTGTGCCGCGCTGGAAGATCTGCCGGAGGGTCGCACCGGCCCGCCGACCATCGTCTTTCTCGGCACGATGTCATGGGGTCCGAATGCGACGGCGGCGCGCTTCCTGGCCGAAGAGGCCCTCCCGGCCGTCCGCCAGCAAATTCCGGACGCGCGTCTCCTCATTCTTGGCCGCGATCCGCCGCGCGACGTCCAGGACCTTGCCTCGACTCCCGGTGTCACAGTGACGGGAACAGTGCCCGACGTCAGGCCGTACTTGCTCGAGGCTACGGTGATGGCCGTACCTCTCGAAGCCGGCGGCGGAACCCGGCTGAAGATTCTCGAAGCGTTCGCTGCCGGACTGCCAGTGGTGAGTACTGCGATCGGCGCTGAGGGCATTTCCGCCGAGCCAGGCACGCAGTTCCTGTTGGCTGAACGGGGCAATTTTGCCGAGGCGCTCGTCTGGTTGCTCACCGATCGCGAGGCTGGCACCAAGCTCGCCCGAGCGGCTCGCGCGCTCGCCAAAGCTCAATACGATTGGCGTAGAATTGGCGCTCTGGCTACGGACGCGGTAACGTCGCTGGCCGCCAGGCAGACCCTTGTATGACCCCAACCGAAATCAGGAATCTCGTGCTGCGATCGATCGAGCAGGTGAACCTCGCAAGACGGCCGGAAGCGCGGCTCAGCATTGGTGAAGACGCCGTGATCTTCGGCGACGGCAGCCCGCTCGACTCGCTCGGTCTGGTGGCGCTGTTGATTGACATCGAAGAAGCGTTGTACGACCGCGGGCACTCCGTGACGCTGAGCGATGCGCGCGCGATGTCGCAGTCCCGCAGTCCGTTCAGGAGCGTGCCCGCGCTGGTCGCCTTCATACAGGAAAGCGTGCGACCTGCGTCGTGAGCGATCGGCGACGAGTCCTCGTCACCGGCGCCAGCCGCGGGATTGGCGCCTATCTGGTTCGCCATTTCCTGGAACGCGGCGACGTCGTCGTCGGGTGCGCTCGCGGCGGCGCGCCGCTCACCGATGACCGGTACGTGCACGTCCAGGCCGACGTCGCCGACGAGCCGGCTGTCCGTGCACTGTTTGCGGACGTCCGGGGCCGTTTCGGTGGGCTGGATGTGCTCATCAACAACGCCGGCATGGCCAGCATGAACGCCGTGGCGCTCACTCCGGTCGCCAGCGCACGCGACGTGATGATGACGAATTTCCTCGGCACCTTCGTCGTGACTCATGCCGCGCTTCGCCTCCTGCGATCGTCGAAAGCCGGCCGCATCGTCAACTTCTCGACCGTTGCCGTGCCGTTGCGGCTCGAGGGCGAGGCGATCTATGCCGCCGCCAAGAGCGCGGTCGAGATGTTCACGAAGATTGTCGCGCGCGAAGCCGGGGCGATGGGCATCACCTGCAACGCAGTGGGCCCGTGCCCGATCAAGACGCGCCTGACCGACAGCGTGCCCGCCGAGAAGATCCAGCGGCTGATCGACCGTCAGGCCATACCTCGATGGGCGGAGTTCGAAGACGTCGCCAACGTCGTCGACTTCTTCCTGCGGCCTGAAAGCGGGATGGTCACCGGACAGGTCGTCTACCTTGGCGGGGCCGGCTGATGATCAGCTGGCTGATCGAGGCGATGGAGACACGGCCCGGCGATCTGGCGTTGGCGACGGCAGAGGGCACGTACTCCTACGGGGCGCTGTTGAATCGCGTCCGGGTGTGGCGGGCGACGCTCGAACCTCTGCCGCCAGGCCGAGTGATCAGCATCGAGGGCGATTACGGCCCGGAGTCGATCGCGGTGTTGCTGGCGGCCACGTGGACCGGGCATATCGCAGTGCCGCTCTCACCGGATTCCAAGGCGCAGCACGCGTCGTGCCTCGACATCGGCTCGATTGAGTATCGAGTCCAGCTCGACGATCAAACGTCTTCGGAACGCCGCGTCGAACCGACGGGCCGGCAGGCCGAGCATCCGCTCTACGAGCGATTGCGGGCGGATCGGCATCCGGGCCTCGTGCTCTTCTCGTCCGGATCCACCGGTCAACCCAAGGCAGCGCTCCACGATCTCGCGCGCCTGCTGCCGAAGTTTCAAATCCCTCGGCAGAAGCTCCGCACGCTCGTGTTCCTGCTGCTCGATCATATCGGCGGCATCAACACGCTGTTCTACACGCTCTCGAACGGCGGTGCGGCAGTGCTTTCGAGCGCGCGATCGGCCGTCGCGGTCTGCGAGGCGATCGAGACTCATCGCGTCGAGCTGCTGCCCACGTCGCCGACGTTCCTGAACCTGCTGCTCCTGTCCGGCGAGGTCGAACGGCACGATCTCAGCTCGCTGCGACTCATCACCTACGGGACCGAGCCGATGCCGGCCAGCACGCTGGAGCGCGCCTGCCAGGCGTTTCCCCAGGCGCGCTTCCTTCAGACCTACGGCCTGACCGAGCTCGGCATCCTTCGCTCGCAGTCACGCGAGTCGAACTCGCTCTGGCTTCGGATTGGCGGTGAAGGCTTCGAATGGAAAGTCGTCGACGGGCGGCTGTGCATTCGCGCCGAATCGGCGATGCTCGGCTATTTGAACGCGCCCAATCCGTTCGACGCCGACGGCTTCTTCGACACCGGCGACCTGGTCGAGGCCGACGGCGAGTGGATCCGGTTCCTCGGACGCAAGAGCGAGGTCATCAACGTCGGCGGCAACAAGGTGCATCCGTCTGAAGTCGAGAGCGTGCTGCTGAATCTGGAGCATGTGATCGACGCCGTCGTGAGTGGGGAACCACACGCCCTGACCGGCCAGATGGTGGTCGCCACCGTCCGCCTCGCCAAGCCAGAGCCGCTGGCCGATTTCAAACTCCGGATGCGTCTCTTCTGCCGCGACCGGCTGGCGCCGTTTCAAGTCCCGGCCAGGGTTCACTTGACCCAGGAGCCGATCCATTCCTCACGCTTCAAGCGCGTCCGCCGGAGTGACGCGCCAGTCGCTCCCTCATGAGGGGCTTGCCCACGTCCCTGCGGCTGGCCAAGGCGCTGGCCAACATGATCGCCATTGCGCTGACACTGCCGATGGCGGTGACGTGCTGGCTGGAGGAACGCGTGCGTCTCGGCAGCGAAGACGTCTTTCGCTTCTGGACCAACGCCCTCGCCGTCCTACCCGGCGGCCCGGGCGCGTATATGCGCCGCGCGTTCTATCACTTGACGCTGACCCGGTGCTCGCTCAACTGCTGGATCGGATTTGGCTCGCTTTTCTCACACCGGCAGGCCGAAGTGTCCGATGAGGTGTACATCGGACCGTACTCGGTGATCGGGTGCGCGCGTCTCCAGACCGGTTGCCTCATCGGCACACGCGCGAGTCTGCTGAGTGGACTCGCGCAGCACGAACGGCGACAGGATGGGCGCTGGGCGCCCGCCGGCGCCGGACAATTCCAACAGATCACGGTCGGCTCCCACGCGTGGGTTGGCGAAGCTGCCGTGGTGATGGCCGATATCGGCGCCGGGGCGCTCGTCGGGGCCGGATCGGTTGTGTCATCGCCAGTGCCACCTGGAGTCGTCGTCGCCGGTAATCCGGCGCGATTCGTTCGGGACTCGGCGCAGGCTGGATTGACCAGCGGAGAGTTGGAGTTGGTGGAGGCGGCGCAGGAGCCCGCGGCCTACGCCGGCATCATCGATTGGTTCAAATGCCTTGGCATGCTCGTGATCGTCTACGGGCACCTGGTTGGATGGGGACCGCTGGCCTCACTTCCACCGATCTACTCGAAACAGCTTGGCGTCGCGCTGTTCCTCTTCATCACGGGCTACTCGCTCAGCCAGGAAACACGCGAACGGCAGCACGTGTTCTTCAACCGGCTCTTCGAAGCGTATTTGTGGGCCGGCGCGCTCGCACTGGGCCTGAGTGCATTCGCGTACTGGTCGGAGGGCCGGCTGCTGCTCAGCAACTACGCCCCGCTGCTTGGCGGCGTCAACGTGATCTTCAACTTCTTCCCGGCGAATCCGACGACGTGGTACTTGGGCACCTACCTGCATGTCCTCGCGTTGTGGGCTCTGGTGCTCCATCGCGTGCGAGTGTCTCCGCAGGTACTGCTGGGATCGCTGGTGATCGAAGTCATCGTGCGCGCGTTCCTCATCGGCGCGGCCGGACGATTCGTCGCTTACATGGCACTGACCAACTGGTCCACTGTCTTCCTGCTCGGCATGTGGTACGGGCAGCGGCGGCGCAGCGGCGCGAGCGGACTACCCGATCATGCGGCGGCGGCGGCCGGACTCGCACTCGTCGGACTGGTCGCGGGCTGGTCGATCGGCACAGCGAGACTGCCGTTCGAACCCGACTTTCCTTTCATGTCGCTGTCGCTGCCAGACCCGGCCATTAGCGTGTTCCTGACCTCGGTTGCCGTTTCGGCGGTCTATCTGTCAGTGACCTGGCTGGCCTTTCATGCGCTGGCGCCGTTTCCGGCGCCACGTCCGGTTCGTTTTGTCGCCCATAACACGCTGATCATCTTTCTCGGGCACATGCCGGTGCTGTTCGCCTTGACGCCGCTGCTGAGCCGGCTCGACTTGAGTCGCGGCGTTCGCAGCCTCGTACTCGCGATCATCTGTGTACCTGGGCTGGGACTGCTCTCAGAGGTCCTGCGCAAAGCCCTTCAGATTCGCAAGCTGCGCGATCAGGTTTATCGTCGCCTGTCCGGCTGGAGGGAGCCTCTCGTCGAGGCGCGCCCGTAGGCGTCACGCCGATCTGGAATCGACCCGTCGCGACCAGTTCCCGCATCCTACAATCGATACGTGCCGGCTCGTCTGCGAGTACTCTTCCTCACGCATCGCCTTCCCTACGCACCCAATCGAGGGGACCGCATTCGCGCGCACTTCATGCTGCGCGCGCTCGCAGCAAAAGCGGACGTGACCCTCGCCTCGTTGGTTCACAACGCGGCGGAGGCGGCCGAGGCCCATCGACTGGGCCAGTTCACCACCCAAACGATTGTCGCAGCGGTTCCGAGTTTCCAGAACCGCTTTCGTGCCCTGGCTGCCCTCGCATCGTCGAAGCCGCTGACGAGCGCGCTGTTGTTCTCGCCGGCGCTGCAGCCGGCTTTGACGCGCTGCGTGGAGGCCAATCCGCCGGACGTGGTGCTCGCTTACTGCTCTTCGATGGCTCGCGTGGCGCTCGAGCCACCACTCGATCGCTTTCCGCTCATCATCGACATGGTCGATGCCGACTCAGCGAAGTGGCAGATGCTGGCCGCGGAAGCGAGACCGCCGTTGAGCTGGATCTTTCGCCGCGAGGCCCGGACTCTGGCTGACTTCGAGGCTCGCGCCATGCGCCAGGCGTACTCGACCGTGGCGGTGAACACCCGCGAGGTTCAGCACCTGCGGCGTCTCGCGCCCGACGCCAGAATTCAGGTTCTCGAAAACGGCGTCGATGTCAGCGCGCTCGCGCCTCCGGATGGGCCGGCCGCCGCGCCTCGCGTCATATTCTGCGGCGTCATGAACTACACGCCGAACGAAAGGGGCGCGATCTGGCTCGCGCGTGAGGTGTGGCCGCACGTCAGACAAGCGTTTCCTACCGCCGAACTTCGCATCGTCGGCGCGCTGCCGACAGCGAAAGTGCGGGCACTGGCAAATTCGTCGCTGGCGATCGTCGTGACGGGCTCTGTTCCGGACGTGCGGCCCGAGTTGTGGAGTGCCGCGGTGGCCACGGCTCCGCTCCACCTCGCGCGCGGGGTCCAAACCAAAGTGCTCGATGCCGTCGCGGCCGGTCTGCCGTGCGTGATCACGTCAGCAGTGGCGGGTGGACTGCCAGAGCAGATCGAGCGCGCGTGCCCCATCGCCGACACGCCAGAAGAGTTCGCCGCGAAGATCGTGGACTGCCTTCGTCGAACACCAGATCAACGGCGAGCGATGGCGCGCGTCGATTTGGCCGACCTCGCATGGGAACGCCGGCTGGAACCGTTGGTGGCGTTGGTCAACGAGGCCGCTCGATCGACCCGCCGGTCGCCTTAGTCCTGCGTTTCACAATTACGGTGACGTATTCGGGCGCCGAGGCGCCCGGATCGCAAGGCGCGAGGAGGAAGAATGCCGAGTGCATTTGACCGACGAGCAACGCAGCGAGGCGGGATGCATCGGCGGCCGAGACGTCATCGTAATTGTGAAACTCAGGACTTAGCTCAATCCGTCACGGCACTCTGAATACATGGATGACTGGCGCGGCGCCGTCGTTTCGGGCGGCTGCCACGAAGATTCGGTTGCCTGCGGCATCGTAGGCGGCACCAACGATGTCGGTGACTCCCAGTTGCACGCCATTCACGACTCGCGACTGGAACGGCACCTGGAAGTTCCACGTCGCGTACGGCACCACATCCCACGGCTGTTTCGCCCCCTGCTTGACGGCGATGAAGTCGTTCACGTCGTACGCCCAGACGATCGACGAGTAGGGATACCCGTGCGTGCCCTTGGTGAGATCAATCGGGTCGTAACAGTAGTGGACACCTCGGAATCCAGGCACTGGCTGCATATGCAGTGACTGATCCTCCGTGCCCAGTCCATAGCAGAACGACGACCCTGCCCGGCCGAAGAACAGAATGGTGCGCGCGCCCTCGGGGAACACCATGCCGCGAAACACCTGCGTGCCGTTGTACATTCCGCCGTTCACGCCCCATACACCGAGGCTCGGCCGGTTGAGCGGTCCGGAAGGGTTCGACGAATCGCTCGGATAACCCATCACCAGCTCCGTCGGAGAATTCGGCACGCCGACCTCCGAGGCGGTAAACACGGTGGCTGATGGGCCCGAGCTGGTGCGGGCCAGGATCGAGACGCCGCCACCTTGCCCCGTGAGGTGGGTCCCTCCGAGAGCCGATTGCCAGGCGTTGGGAATTGTGCTCATGTAACCGGACACGAACCCGCCGATGCGCGTCGTATCCTTCGGGACGATGTTCTGAAACCCGATGCCGACCCGAAACGGTCCGGTGACTGGGCCCAGCGCCGAAAACGTCTGTCCGGTCTTGAAATGCGTCTTGGTTTGCTTTTTGGGCCCCGCATCATAGTAGGACCAGGCGGTGACGACCACTGACGCGCCGACTAACAGCAAACCGCCGATCTTCACGCCGTTGGCGGTATCGCCGTCGATGGTGGTCCGCTTCCCGGCGAGGATGTCGGTCAGCGGCTGGATGACCGTTGCCTGGGGCAGGCCGCCGATGGTCGCCGAGGTCCCAGGCGCGGGAACACTAATCTCACCGACGCGCTGCCCCCAATCGTGACCCACCAGCAGCAACGAGTCGCGAGCCGGGTTGTAGGTCAACGCCGTTCCGCCATACTCGTACGAGTTGGTGCCGGTCCCAGCCGGCACCCGGAAGGCACCCTCGTAAACGAGATCGCTCTTCTCCAGCAGAGCAGCGTATGGTGATGGAGGAGGTGGAGGCGCTGCGGGAGCCGGCGTACACGCCTGCACCGGGACTCGCGTTTGCGTCACCGGTCCACAGCCGCGGCCGGCCACGACCTCACGCGTCCACAGTTCGTTCCGCGTACGTTCACCAGGTGCGCGGCATGCACTCCAAGCGTCGACGTTCTCGAGCGTCCAACCGGTGAAGGCGCAAGGCGGTGGCGGTCCACCAGAGGAAGAGGCGGTGGTGAACCTCCACAACGGACCGCTCGTTTTGCCGTGACTGTTGCGAGCGACGAGGCGCCAGAAGTAGGTCGTCGACGGGCGCAGATCCGGCGTGAACTCAGTGGCCATCACCGTCAGCCGCCGTTTCGGCGACGTGGTAGTGCCGAGGTAGAGGTCGTACCCGAGCGTCGCGCCTGAGCCTTGCCAGTCTAGGCTGGTGCCCACCGGTACGTTCACCGCGCCGTTTGCCGGCGATGGGGTATTCGGTATCCCTGGGAGATCGACGGCAGGCTGTTCGGTCCTGAGCGGCCTGGTCGAGATGACGAGAACGAATCCAATCAGGGGAAGGATCGCAGGTTTCAAGATCATTCTTTTTGCCTCTCACTCTGAGCACTGCCGCTCGAGAGCACATAGGCCGTCGCGATCGATGTCGCTCGCCCCTGAGCAATGGCAATGGCAGTGCCAGTGAGACTGGGTGATCGTGGTTCGGCTCTCGATGAATTCAGTCGAACGGCAGTTTCAGGGGCATTCGCTCGCACCGCGGTCTCGGACCCTCCCCTGTGGAAACTCGAGTGCACACGGCCGAGGACCATCGTCCCTTAGTCGTATGAACCACTCCATCTCGCGGCTTCCGCCGCAGTCGGTCGCGGGCAACTGAGTAGCAAAACGGCCACTAGCGCAGTTCTAGCGGCCAGCCGCTTCGAGATTGTCGGACCTCCTGCGATCAGCAGCCGAGACCCCGCCGCCAGCACGTGGGCGACCTTGGGCGGCGCTGCCGTGGTCCCCAGAACACTCGGCGTAGTTCTATATTCGAGACTGGAGCCGCCGGCCGAGAATCGTCAGGTACCGCAGCCCCAACGCCGCCCGGTTCACGGGCGCGTCGGACAACTCGTAGCCGAGCTCGAGCAGCATGCGCCGCGCGTGCTTGTTGAAGATCGCGACGTCGTACGGATTCATCTCGCGCTTCCACGCGCCGACGCGTGAAGCGTCCGGCGGCTTGTTGAAGTTGTAGTGCTGGCCGCGGCGCTCCGACGGAATCGCACGATCCGAGCTCTGAGGATACGTGAGCATGTCCGGCGAGTACTCCTCGCCGAGGAATTCGCAGCACCGCCGCAACTCGCGCTCGGAGTTCTCGACCAGATTCTCGTAGCGCACTTCGAGATAGCGGCTCGGCCCGAGCACGGTTCCGACGCGGCGGGCGACCCACACGTGCTCGTTCCACCATTCCGCCGCACGGACGATGTCGTCGGGCCCCCAGGGCAATTTCAAGACCGATTGCGCCACGTCGCGGCCGTCACGAATGATGTGGATGAACTGCGACGCCGGGAACATCTCGTGAAGGATGTGCATCCGGTCGAGATAGTCCGACTTGTCGCCGCACCGCGCCTTGCCCTTCGCGACCGCATACTCCGAATAAATGCTGCTCGCGATTCCGGCCACGGATCGCTCGGAGGCGTTGGCGACGACGCGATCGACGTCGAACGAATGGTCCCACATCTTCAGTGTGGGTTCTGCCAGCAGGTCGCCAACCAGCCGGCGACAGTTGGCGTCGTCGCGCAAGTCGCCGTACGTGGCGCGCTTTTCGTAGTACGCAGTCAGAAACCCCGACTCGTACGGAATCGCGATGCGAGGGTGATGGTGCAGCATCAAGCGAAGCAGCGTCGTTCCCGATCGGCCGATGCCGACGATGAAAAAGAGTCCCGCGCTCATCGATCTCAGGCCGGCCGCTGAATGACAGAGAGCATGTCACCTGGGTTCTTGTCGGCGAACTTGCTCGTTTGGATCAGCGTGCGCAGGCCCGCCTCCGCGCAGAAGCTGCGCACCATCGCGTCGGTGAGGTCCGATCGTGACGGGTTGACGCGCTCAGACCCCGGGTGGTGAATGATGGCCTTGCCCCCGGGCTTCAGGATGCGGGCAAACTCACAAAAATAGCCTCGGGCGTCGACGGGATTGACGTGCACGAAAACGTCGTACGACCAGATCGAGTCGATCGTTCCGTCAGGAACGGCCACGGTGCGACCGTCGCCGACCAGATAGTCGACATTCGCGCACTCGCGAAATCGATCGCGACAGAATGCAATCGAGTTTTCGGAGACGTCAGTGACGATCAGTCGCGCCGCGCGCCGCTGCAGAATCTCCGTCCACCGTCCTCCGCCCGGTCCGATCTCTACGACCGTGCCACCCTCCGGCACATTCGGGATCATGAATTCTTGGATGAGCCCTTGTTTCCATTCCTCACTCGGCGTCCACTCGTCACCACGCGTGGACCAGTCGTGGGTGTTGTACAGCTTTCGCAATTCGTCGGCAGTGAATCGACGCGCAGAAATCGTCCACGGCTCCACCAGGCTTCGCCGCCGTTCGATCGCGGCCAGGCGATCGTCAAGCCGATCGCGCAAACGATCGGTGAGCGCTCGAACCAGAAACAGCGTCGAGTACCAGACACCGCCGCTTCTGAAGATGGTCTTGAACCGCTCACCCTGACCGGGTGTCCCTGTCACTTTTGCCTCCATTGCGGTGGTTGAGCTCCGACCATGATCCTATCGGGAATCGCATCCGTGCGCGCTCTGGCGGCGGCCGGCGCCGGCACGCGGAAGATCACCGGTACCTTCTGCGGCACGTTTCCTTCCGCTTGCGCACACAGCTGCTTGCACAGCCGGTCGAGAGATGCCGTCAACGCAAAGGTGAGCCACGTCAGCTCGTTGAGCGCAGCCGAGATCGCACTTCCCCCAACCAGGAACCCGACCATGGATACCATCAGAGCCGTTGGGGTCGTCTCCAGGAAGGTCCGAATCTCCGGAGAAAGACCGGCGGTGCGGGATTGCCTTCTGATTTTCCGGCATACCCAAAACGCATACATGAACTGGAAGATCCAGGCGGCGGCGCCCAGGTAGCCGTGTTCGACCAGCACCTGAAAATGACTGCTGTGAACGTCACGGCGCCGCCCGTACGCGCCACCGAGTTCGTCGTAGGTCGCGAACTGGGCCGAGAAATTGCGCATGCCGATGCCCAACGGCTGATGCTTGACCATCTCGATTGCCAGGCCCCAGAAATACAACCGTCCCTCCGAGACGTCCGCCTTGGGCGCGTCGACGTCCTCCTGCAACTGGCTGATCGTGCCAATCCGTTCGAGGTACCCGTCAGGCAGCGGGACGAAGGGCACGAGGCTCCCGAGCAAGACCATGCCAAGGATGAAGCGCTTCCGGTGGGGATGAAACAGCGCATAGGCCACGCCGATCGCGACCATCGCCAGAAAGCCGCCGCGCGAGAACGTCGAGACGACGGTGTAAAGACACAGCGGGACTGAGAGCCACAGGAAGATCCGAATCCGGCGCAGCAGCTTCGCCGGCGCAAGTCCCTCGAATGTCAGCTCGAGGTTCTGCGCCAAGAGCACGAGCAACGGAATGATCATCACCGTCGCCAGCGCGTAGCCGTTGTTGTCCACGAACGTGCCTTCCAGCCCTGAGGAGAACTGGACGCCACCGCCGAGAAGCGACGCAAGGCCGGCCTTGGTCGCGTAGAACCCAAGCGACCCGGCGGCGACGGCAACCACGCCCAACAGCCGCTGCGGCGTGGTCATGAGGGTGGTCGCCAGCAAGCAGACGACGGTCAAGCGGGAATGCGCGTCCACCCACCGCCAGCCAGTCGCTTGATCGATGGCATTGGTCTGGGCGAGCAATCCGCTGATCAGAAACACGATCGCGCCCAGGCTCAGGGGATGCGTGAGATTGGGGAAGACGCCGGTGAAGAGCGACGGCACCACGAACAACACGCCGAGGAACAAGGACAGCCGCACGTCACTCGTGCTCATCCACATGAAATCCTGCGGGCGGAATAAGGCGTTCCAGAGGTACAGCAGAAGCCCCCAGTAGCGACTCATGAGCGCCGCCAGGACACCGGGCACGAGGATCGATACGACCAGTAATGTTCTCAGCAAGGTTCGCCTTCGACCTGTGTTCTTAACATCGGCACACCGCGTAAATCTCTGTCATCGGGTCAGATGAGCCACCAAAACGCACCCCCGAGCACCAGCCCAGCGAGCGCCCCTCCGACCGCTGTCCAGCGCGCCCGCCGGAAGGCCCGGAGTCGCTGGGGCTCGAACGTCGGCACGCTCCCCCATTGTCGCAGGCCTTGCGGTGTTTCGCGGCGGGCGTACGGGATGATTCCCGGCCCCGAGAACCGGAAACCGTTGGCCAGCACGAGCACAATTGGGCGGGTCAACCGGTGTCTCGGCGTCGCCGACAGCGTCTGGATCGACGAATCGCGGAAAAACGCGGCACGAGCGAGAAAGGCTTCGGCCTCGGCCGGCGCTGCGTGGAGGGCGGCCCAAACAAGGGCTTCGGCTTTGCGCAGGTCCTGGGCAGGCCAGGTCTCGTTGGGGAACTCGAGCTGATCCCGCCGGTCGAAATACGGCCGCTCGTTGGCGGCCATCCAGCGCGCGTAGTGCAGCAGGCACTCACGAACGTAGAAGAACATGTCGTCGAGCGCGTCGTGCTGCAGCTTGTCATGCAGATACAGCCCGAGAACCTGAAGGAACACCGTGTAGGACCAGCGGCGTTCGACGTCCAGCAAGTGGCGCGCTTGAATGTCGTCATCGGGGTGGATGCACCGGCGAATCAACTCATCCGCCTTGTCCCCAAACACTCGATCGGCGGTCAGCCGATACGCGACCAGGCACGCCAGGATGGAGTTCGCGCCGCCGCGGCCCGGCCCGTGATAGTCGGGCGATCCCGTACTGCTGGCGAGCCCGGTCGCGCCGCCGCCGGCCAGCCATCGAAACACTGTCAGGCGGCCATCATCCATGGCAACCACCCACTGCGCCAGGCTGATCGCGGCGGAACGAGACGAGGCATCGCCGGTCATGAAGTAGTGCAGCATCAAGCCGACGTTGTAGTTGTGCTCGTTCGATGGCCCGCCGCTCGCCGGACCTTCACGCGGGTAGCTACGGTGCGTCGATGTGCCGGCATCCAGGTAATGCGTGGTGTGCCAGAACAATCCTCCGTTGTACGCGGCCTTGTCTTGATCGCTGTGATACAGGTCGATGTCGCGGACGTGGCCGGCGAGATCGACCATCAACTGCCACCAGCGTCGATCGCCAGTGCGCATGAAGTGCGTCGCGAAGCACGCGATTGCGTCGTACTGGTTGTTGTAGTGGGAGACCAGGAGCTCCCCCGGCGGTTGAAACGCGGACTCGTGGTCTGCAGGCAAGTCGCCAAAGTGGCGCCAACCGAACTCGTCGGCGCGCTCGCGCTTCGCGAAGAAACCTGATTCCGCGTCGAGCGCGGCCTGGACCAGCTCGAGATAGGCTCGGTCGGGTTGGTCGTGGGCAGGCGCGAGAAACGGCACCGCACCCGCCGCGCAACACCAGTCAGGCGGCGGATAGACGATGGCCGGGTCGTGCACCCACGCGAGCGGCGGATCGGACACGCCATCGGCGCCGAACGCCACCACCGCAACGTGAGTCTTCTGCTCGCCGCCCTGCAGCTCGTAGACGTCGCCGCTCTCGCCGGGGAAGAAGCCAAGCTCGATCCGCCCATCACGCACCGCGATCGCGCGCGGGAAGTTCTCCCAGAACTTTGGTATCGCCGTCGAGATCGTTCCGTGCTCGGTGTGAACCACGACGATAGGCGTCGCGCGCGTCCCGGTTCGCTCGAGTGCTCCGTCTCGGCGGCGATAGCCGCGAAACCGGAGCGGGACGCGGCCGTCGCGATTACGGTGAATCGGGCCGTTCCAATACTCGCCGCCGCTCGACTCCTGGTGGATCTCGAAGGGCAGAGCCGATTCGGCGAGCGCTTCTCCCCATTCGGCGGCGCATTCCACGCGATCGATTCGGTCGCGCAGCTTCAAGACCAGCGTTGCCGAGTCGAGCAGGATCGATCCAGCATCACCCAGCGTCCAGCGGCCCTCAGGGTGGCTGGCGCGCCGACGATTTCGGATCGTCACCGAGATGCGCGCGGTGGCGCTCGCGGCAAACAACTCGACGCGCGCGAAGAGATCCAGTGGCAGCTCGCGGCCGGCCTGTCCGGCCACTTCGCCACGCACATCGACCGACGCGCGGAGCGGGCCTGCTTCGTCGACGGTGACGTCGGCGATGCGGCACTCCAGCCGCCGCCCGCCGTGCGAGATCTGCAGACCCGAGCTCTCGGCATCGAAGGACTCACGACCGTGGACCACGGCCGCAGACATGGGAAAGGCGCCGCCTTTGGTAAACCCGAACGTCGCGGCGCCCGTCCCAATGCGAATGCCGTCTGGCGACGTCGAGACGTCGAGATCACCAGCCGACGCGGACGCCGATGCGTCCAATCGCAGCACGAGATCGTCGGCGCGGCCGCGATGGCTGTCGACCAGGCAATCGACGAGCGCCCAGCGGATCGAACCGTCCGGCCAGTGATCCAACGGCCGCACCTGCACAGGCTTGCGCTGCGCTTTGCCGTCCTCGATGCCGATTGCGTGGGCGGCGCGCGCCGCGCCGCGTGGCAGGGGGATGCCGATGCTGACCGGTTCGCTGCGCCGGTTCGGACACCAGTCGGCGGCGCCGACCGGCACCAGCGGCGTCTGCGACGATTGCACTCGATCAATCATGCGAGGTGCCGGACGTGGACCGTGGGCGGCACGCGTCCATTCGCCCGACGACCAAGACTCAGTCAACAGAGTATTGTATCCCCGAGTGCCAAGCGGCCGTCCTGTTCGCGTCCTTGAGCTGCGCAGCGTCTGGGGTACCGGCGGAGGACCGGAAAAAACGATCCTGCTCAGCGCGGCGCAGACCAATCGCGATCTGGTCGAGGTCACGGTGTCGTACATTCGCGACCAGCGCGATCGCGTGTTCGCGCTCGACCGCCGCGCCGCCGAGATTGGCGTCGATTACGCCGAGGTTTCGGAGCGCCATTCGTTCGACCCAGCCATCTGGTCGCAGCTTCGCCGCATCCTGCGCGATCGCCGCATCGACATCGTGCATGCGCATGAATACAAGACCGACTTCCTCGCGTGGCTGCTGCACCGGCGCACGGGCGTGATCCCGCTGTCGACCGTCCACGGGTGGAGCGGATACTCCAGTCGCGAACGCCTCGTGTACTACCCGCTCGACAAACGGCTGCTCGCCCGATTTCCGTGCGTCATCGCCGTGTCGTCGAACATCAAGCGCGAGCTCGTGCGCTGTGGTGCCGCGCCGGAACGCGTCGAGGTCGTGCTGAACGCGATCGACACGTCGGTGTTCCGAAATATCCCGGAACGGCATCAGGCGATGCGGCGCGAGATCGACCTGAGTGATGGCGACTTCGTCCTCGGCGCGGTCGGCCGCCTCGAGCGCGAGAAGCGATTCGATTTGCTGATCGAAGCCTTCGCGCAGCTGGCCGCCACCGAGACGGCGGCTCGGCTGGTGCTGGTGGGCGACGGCAGTCTGCGTGGCGATCTGCAGTCCCTTGCGACCCGACTCGGCGTCTCGACGGCATGCCGATTCCTGGGCCATCGACACGACATCCCCGACCTCTACCAGGCGTTCGACGTGCTGGTTCAGTCGTCGGAGACAGAAGGGACGCCGAACGCCGTCCTCGAAGCCATGGCCACCGAGACGCCCTTGGTGGCGACCGACGTCGGCGGCACGCGTGAGCTCGCAAGGCCAGGCCTTGACGGGCTGATTGTGCCAAAGCATGACGTCGCCGCGCTTCGAGATGCCGTCGCATCGGTCCTCACCGATCCGGCCGCGGCGCGCCAGCGGGCACTCTCGGCGCGGAATCGAGCCGAAGGCGAATTGTCGTTCCTGGCCCGGACCCGCCATCTCGAGAACGTGTATCTGCGGCTGGTCGGCGACCATCGAGGAGCGACTCGAGAGGCGGAGGGTGTGATTGAGTCTCAAGACAAGTCGAAACTGGCGGCCGGACCTCGATAGTAGTAGTTTGTCTGAACGGTCGATCGGCGCAGGCCGGCCACCATAGGATGCGGGAAACGCTCAAGAGATTCGGTCGCGCGGCCGCCACGGTCGCCGTCGCCCCTGCTCTGCTGTCGTTCGCGATTCGAGGGTCTGTACTCGGTCGCGATCGAGCCCTCGAAGGGTCGAGCCAGATGCTGGCTTTAGTGCCAGGCCTGGTCGGCACCTATCTTCGTCGCGCGTTTTTGAGCCGCGTCCTGGCGCACTGCGACCACACATCGACGGTCCACTTCGGGACCCTGCTCAGCCAGACGGGTGCCCGTCTCGACGCCAATGTTTATGTGGGACCGCGCTGTCATCTCGGCCTCGTGCACTTGGAGCGTGACGTCATGCTCGCCGCCGCCGTTCATGTGCCCAGCGGCCCGGAGACCCATGGGTTCGATCGCATCGACCGCGCGATCATCGAGCAGCCAGGGGCCCGCCGCCTGGTTCGGATCGGAGAAGGCACGTGGGTGGGAAGCGCCGCCATCGTGTTCGCGGACATCGGACGGCACTGCGTCGTCGGCGCCGGTGCGGTCGTCACTCGTCCGCTACCAGACTATTCAATCGCCGTCGGCGTGCCGGCACGGGTCATCAGAGACCGCCGCCAGGAGGGCGCCCTCACCCCCAGCCAGTGAGCTCAGCGTTGCCCGCAGGATTGCGCTAGGATACTCGGATGACGAACCCACTCGGCGCCAAACCTGCGGCCCTTTGGGCGCAATTCGCATGGACCGCCTTCGTCGCAGCCGGCATCGCCGCTGTCGGTCTCCAGTGCGCACCGGCAACGGTGGCTTCTGAACGGACCTCCGCTGGCCGGGAGCCGCGTCTCAGTCAAGCCCAAGCGCCGATGCCGCTCGTCCGGAAGAACGACCTCGTGTACATCGGCGCGTTTCGATTGCCGGCCCCCGAGAACACGACAAAGACGTTCGAATGGGGCGGCACGGCCTTGACCTATTGGCCGGCACACGACTCTCTGCTGATTGTCGGCCACGATTGGTATCAGCAAGTAGCCGAGGTCAGCATCCCGACACCGGGGCAAGGAACGACCCTCGACGAGCTGCCGCGAGCCACGCTCATACAGCCTCTGACGGACATCCTTCAAGGGAAGCGCAACACGATCGACGGTGACACGCAGAACGGCGTGAAGATTGGTGGCATCACGCCCGTCGGCAACTCCCTGGTCGTCACGGCATGGTCCTACTACGATGCGAGCGCCGTGAAGCAGACGCGCAGTCATTTCGTCACGGGTCAGAACTTCGCCTCGCTGCGGCCGACGACGGGACCGTTCCAAGTGGGCACAGGCTTTCAGAATATCGTCCCGAGCGACACATCCAGAATCGCGGGGTTTGTGTCGGGCTACATGACTCCGATTCCGAGCGCCTGGCAGACAGCCCTTGGCGGCACGCACCTGACCGGGCAGGGTGGCAAAATCTCGATTTTGATGCGCACCAGTGCCGGGCCGTCGGCGACGGTCTTCACGCCGACGGATCTCGGCGTGAAGACGCCGGCGCCCGCAAAGATCGTGATGGGGTATCCCATCGATACATCCAACCCCAAGTCCGGCCTGCATCATCCCGCACTCGGGGAATGGGGCGTCGATGGCGGGCTTTATAACGGGACACAGGGGTTTCGCGGCATGGTCTTTCCAGACGGCACGCGGAGCATTTTGTTTTTTGGCTGGGGCGGCTCCAAGTTCTGCTACGGAATGGGGACCGCCAACGCCGCACTCCATCTGCGAGAAGTCCCTGAATTCCCTGGAACCCACTATTGTTACGACCCGACTCCAGGCAACGTTCAAAGCAAGGGCACGCACGGGTACCCCTTTACGTCGATCGTGTGGGCCTATGACGTCAACGATTTCATGGCCGTCAAACGGGACGAAATGCGGCCATGGGATGTTCGGCCGTATGCCACGTGGAATTTTGAAATGCCGTTCCAGTCGAACATGGTGAACGGCATCGACTTGGGCATCACCGACATCATAGGGGCAGCGTATGACCCGGTCACGCGCCGATTGTTTCTGTCCGCGTACAAGGGTGATGGGGCTGCCCCGTTGATTCACGTCTTCATCTTGAAGAGCGCACTAACTCTCTAGATGTGACGCCGCTTCCTGTTCTAACAGGTGATCTCGCGACGTAGATCCGGCCCGTCTCGCCCGCACCAAGGTGACCCGGATCGCCCGTCGCTCGCCATCCGACATGAGGATCCAGCCGGCTACGGCTGCCACAACGGTCACGAGCGCCAGCCGTAGTCCCAGAACGAGATATGACTCTGCAGGGATCGTCAAGCTCATGACGAGATGAACGACAATCAGGACCGCAACGAAACCGACCACCGGAAGCACCGCCCGACGCAACACCTGGAGCAAGGGAACACCAACCTGACGAGCTCCGTGAACGGTCAGGAATAGACCGCTCACCATAACCGCAGGAACTACGGTCGCGAGCGCCACGCCGACAATGCCGATCGATCGGGCGAGTATGATGCTCAATGCGAGGTTGGTCACCGCCTCGGCCAGAAGGACGGCCGGAGCAAACCGAACCTTTCCGAGGGCCATCCAAAACGGAGTCTGGCTCTGCACGGCGATCGCCTGAGCGAACCCCGCAATCCCGAGGCACAGGAGTACCCGGAGCCGCGTCGACGGCGAACGCCGGCCCCACCCAGAGTCGCAGGAACATTGGCCCGAGTGACACGAGGTTCACGGCCACGAAAGCTGCGACGAACGCCGTCACTCTCACGGTCCGGATGTACGAGCTCCGAAATCGCGCGATCTGCCCGGTCGCGAGGAGGGCCGAGAGGTGTGGGAGCATCACCGACACCAATCCGCGGACGACCAAACGGCCGTACTCCGCAAGTTGAAGCGGCAACGTATACAGGGCGACGTCACCAGCCCCGAGCGTGATCCCAATCACCACCGTGTCGCTATAACTGATCAGGCGATCGGCCACCTGCAGGAGGAACGCAAACACTCCAAATCCGTATAGCATTCGAAGTTCGGCGGCCCTCGGAATCACCAAGCGCACCTTGAGACTCGGATCCAGCCTCAAGGCCACGATAGCCATTGCGGCGACTTCAGCGGCACCAGTAATCCCAACGGCGGAGGCCAGAGCCAACATCGGGTTCGGTGCGCCCACTGCGAACGGCACGAGCAACAGCCTCGACAGATGGCCGCAGATCGTGACGAGGTTGAACAGATCCATGCGACCTTGAGCGACCAACACCCCGGAGAACACGCTTCCGACGAACATCAGACCGAGTCGTGCCGCAAGCACGATGACCGTCGCGGACACGGCCCTCGATCCGATGGCGCTGGAAAACAATTCCGGGACGTACGGCGCCGCCACGAGCCCCGCAAGAAGCGACAAGAGGCCAAGGCCCGAGTAGATGGTGATGACGACCGACACCAGGCGGTTGAGAGCAGCACGGTTTTGGGCGGCGTAGTATTGCGCCCCGAAACGCAGCAGCGCCGCGCCGAGCCCGATGTAGAAGAGACTGGAATAGGCGACGAATGCGTTCAGGAAAGACCAGATGCCGTAGGCCTCGCGGTCAAGGGCATGGACGACCGTCGGCGTAATGAGCAAGGAGTACAGGACCGCCGAGCCGAGGACCGTCCAATTCGAGAGCACATTTCGCATCAGCGAAGGAGCGCCCCGGCCACCTGTCGCGCGTGATCGGGGCGCGACGCGGATCGACTCGTCGTCTTTCATGTCGTGCGTGACAGCAGGCGGAGTTGACCACGAGCGGCTTCCGCTTCTCGTGTCAAGCCGGCCCCCGGGCGAGGCCGCTCCAGTTCTTGCTGCACCCGCTGCAACTGAAGCTCCAGCGCGTACAACGTGCACCACGGATCCTCGCTCCCAATCACTGGAACCAGCGTGTCGACGTCGTCGGCCCAGTAGTGCCACTGCGCGAGAGCCCGCTTCAGACTTTCGTTGAACAGAACCAGGTCGCGCCTTGGCTCGCCAACGCCAAAGTCTTCGAAGTCAACGTAGGCAACCCGATCTCCGTCGATCACGAAATTCCCGAGCGACAGGTCGCCCAGGACCGCGGCTGAGACGACCTGCGACGGGAGAGCGAGTGTCGGCAGCGTCAGTCCCTTGAGGACATCCACCTTCTCCGATAGACGAGCCAACTGCGATTCGACCCGGGAAAACACGCTTGCGGGCCCGTGGTCCCAGAGGTGGATGCGCGAGGACGGAAGATACTGGTGCACCACACGAAGAAAACCGGTCATCGCTGACAACGCGTCCTGGAAGGGCAACCGCTGTGCGCGCCGACGAAAGGGATTTCTGTCGATTCGATAGGCGCGCTTCAGCAGCCCCTGGGCAGGGATGCCTGCTGCCTTGCGAACGACGATGACTCGCGACGAGTCAATGACCGACTCCAGCCGCGGCGGCACGATGTTCGGATAGTCGCGAGCGATCTTCTCGGTAAGCTCGATCCCGGCCAGGCGCCGACGAAACTCGCCATCATTCCGACAGTAGGTGACGAAGTGGACCACGTCGTCGACGACAACCCGCCAGACGTCATTGCGCCCCACTCTCAGACAGCTGACCCCGTCAACCACACAAGCGCCATTCGACTGATGGCGCGCGGCCGACAACCCATCCACTACCTGTGAGATCCGTAATTCGGTCCGCATCCTCATTGAGTGCTAGGTTTCCTCAGCAGGTAGTAACGTCTCCCAACAGAGGCGATTCGCTGGAAAGTGGCCCGAGGCCCAGCGCAGCAGCGACCCGACACCTGGCACGTCGTGAACCGCGCCTTGCAGCGGAAGAAAGTTGCCCTCCCTTCGAATCGTCGTCCAACCCGGGAACAGCTTGCGAATCTCACCGCGGTACTCGAACTGGACGGTTGGCAGACCCAGAAATCGCTTCGCCCAGTTGATGCCACCGCCGTACCAGCCATTGGTCATCGAGAGCATCAAGTATCCGCCTGGCCTCAGTACGCGGCTGAATTCCGCCGCGAACGGAAGGCGCTGCTCTCGTTCGAACAGATGGAAAAAGCGAAGACTCACAACGCAATCGAACGAGTCATTGCGAAACGGCAGGACGGCGGCATTCCCGCGCAGTACCCTGTCTTTTCCTGGACGCGCATGTTGCGCGGCACGCTCCAGCATTTCTGGCGTGAAATCCACTGCCGTGATCGGCGCAGATTGATCAGCCAAGTACTCGAGGACTCGGCCGGTTCCGGTCGGAATGTCCAGAATCGTCCTGGGCGCCGCAGTCGAGACGGCGTGGCGCACAATTCGTCTGTCCGTTTCGTAAACGAATCGTCCAGAACGCCCGGCGAAACGAACCGTGTCGTACGTGGGCGCGAGGGGCGCATAGCTCTTGATTTGGTCGTCCACTGATCCTCGCTCTGAAAGCTCTAGCTCCCCGCTTCACGGAATCGAACGCACGATGGGAGGCCCGACCGCTTTGGTGAGCGAGACCGGCAACCGCCTCCAAGCCGCGATCGCCAGCCGGAACTTGGGATTCTTCGGACTCTGATCCGGCACTCGGCCGCCGCGAAACAAAACGTACTCCCAGTGCAGCGTCAGCGGCGTCGCACCCCATTGCTCCTTGAACCGATAGGTCCCCTCGTTAGGCGTCGACCGGCCGAAGTCGAAGACTTCGCAACCTTCCGCGACGGCAGACTCAATGGCATGCCAGTACAGAAGGTGGTTCGGGCACAGACTATTGTAGTCGCGGACGGAGGAGGCCCAGGGCACTTCGGTCGTGGTTCCGGTCCGATACGTGAGTCCCGCTGCAACCGCCACGTCCTTCAGGCGAACGACAAGGACGCGAACACGGTCCGGGAAAGCGTCCAACACCTCATCAAAAAACCGGCGGGCGTACACTGGAGTGCCCAGATCGCGCATGTTGCGCGCGAAGACGGCATAGAAATCGTCGAGCAACTCCGCACCGCCACGCGAAACGGTCAATTGCGACTTCTCTGCTTTTCTTATTTGATTGCGGACCTTGCGGTCGAGGCTGTCCCACAATCCGTTGCGAAGGCTCAACCGCATCGAGACCTTGTGCTGCCGGCACGGCAAGTCGTCGAAATGTCTGGCAGTGTGCCGCAATTCGATATGGCGGCAGCGGCGCTCCTGCGCCAGCGTGGCTGCCGTCTCAAGCAAGGCGCGCGACGCTGCGTCTGACTCGGCGAGCGCGCCGCCATAGTTGAGAAACGGGAGCGACGTCATCGATCGCCCGAACAACCAACTCTTGATGAAGACCAGCGGCAGAATGCCTTCAACCCGGTTTCCACGACGTGCCACGAGGTAGAGGCACTCGTGTCCAAAACTGGCTTCGAACACGCGTCGCCATTCCCACTCGTGATAACCGCAGGCGTCTGGATGGCCGTCAACGAATGCGTTCCACTCGCCGCGCTGGCGATCGGTGGCGAGGGTGACCGTCAGATCATCGCGTGCCTGACCCTCGCGACCGCCATCGGCGCCCTGCGCTGCGACGATCTCAGGCGCCATCGCTCCTCAAAAGCCAATAGTCCTTCATCAGCAGAAAGCGGCCAATCACCAGCGCGTCGATCGCGGATGAATAAACGGTTCGAACCGCGTCGCGGGGGGTGCAGGCAGGCGGCTCGTCCGCCCGTCCCAACGTGGTCTCGATCAGCGCGGGCACGCCCGTTCGCTCGAAGTGCCTTTCCAAAAGGTCGCACAGCTCGGGGGCCTGATCCGATCCGACGGCCTGGACACGAACCTGCTTCCGCCAGTCGAGGGCAGCAGCGAGTCGATCTCGCCACTCGTCCTTGACCGCCGCATCGACGACGCCTGGCGGTGACACGACCGAGCTGGCGAGACACGCCGCCGCGGCCGAAGGCGCGAAGACCACCGGAAGCGGTTCATCGAGCGGGACGTGCCGGAAGTACTCGTTGACGTTCAGTCGGGCATACCGGCCGGCGGGATCGCACAAAACGCTGCGCGACCCGAGAACGCGAGGGCCGAAGGCCATTGCACCCTGGAACCACGCCACTACCTTGCCTTGCGACAGCATCACCGAAACGCGGCCAAGCAGCCGCGGCCAGTCCGGCTCGTACACGTAGTCGAGCCGGCAGTTGTCGAGGGTCCGCTTGATGTCGTGGTCGGTGAACATCGGCCCAAGTGCCAGATCTGGCAGTGGCCGCGCCGTGGCCAGCTGACTTCCCCGCACCATGCGCGACGACGACGGACCTCCGCCAGTTGCCGAAAGCGCTGCGCCCAGAGCGCGGCCGACAGGCTCAGGCACAACGGCCCGGAGCAACTGACGGCCAACCAGCCGTCGCAGCTCGGTGTTGAACCGCGGGTTGGCAGCCATTCCGCCACCGAGCGCCACCGTCTGGTGCGATGGCGTCGAATTCAGGCTCTCAGCCGCGTCGCCGACCACTTGAGCCATCTGGCAGATGAAGCTGGCCGCCAACGACCGCCGCGCCTGCTGCGTGCGCGTGTTGAGCGACGCGGCATCGTCGAGCGGGCCGGCCACTGCACCGGCGCACTCCCCGATCAGACGTGAGAAGTTCTCGGAATCAACGGTGACGCCGTTCGGGTCCCAGCGGATCGCCTTCGACATCTCGGATTGCAGCTCAGGTTCGCCGCCGACGCTCAGCCGATCGAGCGATCGATACGGATCGTCGGTGGCCAGTCCGAGAGTCGTCGCCAGCGTCCGCGCCGCCGACACCAGCCCTTCTCCACCGCCAAACGTGCGATGCACGACCAGCCGAGTCTGCTCACGTGCGAAGGCGACGATCGCGGGCGGATGCGCGCTGCACACCAACACCTTCTCGACATCCTCAGCAGAAGCTGCGGCCTGGAGCGCATCGGCGTGAACCGCGTCGATCCGCTCCGCCGTCGCCACCATCGGGTGCTTCCTCGCCCGGGCGCCCAATTCGTGTGGAGCAGACGCCTGCTCTCCTTCTGCTCCCTCGGCCTCGACGACGATCACGCGTTGGACCTGCGCAGGCGACAATCCCGCTCTCGTCAGACACGCATCCACCGCCGCATCCGGAAAGCCGCCGGTCTGCGCGTAGCCGATGCCGGCGACGCGGACGAAGCAATCCTCCGACGCCGCTGCCGTCACCCGACCGTCAATCGCAAGGGCCGCAGCCGCTTCACGATACCGGCCCGATATCCCGAGAACGTTCACGGCAAGCGTCTCAGTGCCGGGCAGACGGGTGTTCGACGAGGTAGTCGCCGATGGCCAGATAGTCGAGGTTGCCCTGCAGAAACGCGCGAATCGCATCGTCCGGAGTGCAGACGATGGGTTCTTCGTGCATGTTGAAGCTCGTGTTGATCACCGATGGAACCCCGGTCAACCGGTAGTACTCCGTCAGGATCGCATGGAAGCTGGGGCTCGATTCCTGCGCGACCAGTTGCGGCCGCGCGGTACCATCGACGTGAACCGCTGCGGGGCAATCCCGCTTCATGGCCTCGGTGCAATCAAAGGTCAAGGTCATGAACTGGGCCGCGTAGTCGGCGCCGCTGATGTTCTGGTAGCAGGCCTCGCGGTGTTCGTACAGCGTCGACGGCGCAAACGGCATGAACTCCGTGCGCCCCAGGCGCTGATTGAGCCACTGGTTCACGGCAGGCTCTTTGGCGTGATAGAGGATCGATCGATTGCCGAGCGCGCGCGGTCCGTACTCCATTCGCCCGTTGAATCGAGCAACGACCTTCCCCGACGCGATCAGGAAGGCAATCTTCGGCTCGATCGGGTGATACACCGTAAACGGCAGCTGCACGCGCTGAAGGGCTTCGGCGATCTGCTCGTTTGAAAAGCCCGGCCCGAGGTAGACATCCTTGATCGGCCGGCGTGTGGCGGCGCTTCCGGCGAACTCGAGCAGCGCCGCGCCGGTCCCGCATCCTCCGTCGCCCATGTTGGGGTGGACGAAGATCCCTTCGACGCCTTCGATCGCGCGGAGCCGTTGATTCAGCTTGACGTTGGCCACCACGCCACCTGACAGCACCAGGTTGCGCAGCCCCGTCTTCGCCACATAGTGCGCAACATATCGAGTGGCGACTTCCTCGAGCACGCGCTGATACGCGGCCGCCACGTCGATTTTGGGGAATTGGCTCGCCAGCAGCCTGGCAAAGTACACGTTGTTGGTCTCGACGATGCGGAAGCCGCCGTTCTCCTGGACGAATCGGCTGCGCAGGATGTCGCCAAGGACCGCCGGATCGCCATACGCGGCCAGGCCGACGATCTTTCCTTCGTGGCGGCTTGGCGTGAAACCCAAGGCCGAGGTCACCGATTCGTAGAACGTACCGAGTGAATGCGGGTACTCCTGGTTATGGACGCGCTCGATCCGTCCGTCGCGGCCGACGCTGACGCTGCCCGACAGCCCCGAACCGTATCCATCCAGCGTGACGATCAGCGCCGAGTCGAAGCCGCTGGTGTAGTAGGCATTGGCGGCGTGGCTCAGGTGATGCTCGACCCGCCCGAGCTTGGGACTGAGCTCGAGCTCGCTGAGCGCGCTCTCGAGCTCGCGCTGCCAGCGGAAGTGAAAGGCGGACGCCTCCCGCCCCCACTGCTCGGAGCCGCGTTTGGCGATGTTTCGCGAGACGATGCCTTCGCTGGCGAGCACACGATAGGCGAGCGTCTTGAGCAAGCCCTTCTCGTAGCGCTCGTTCGGATCGGCAAGACCCGGCACCCCCGGCCGATCTGAGGGCACGCGCGCCTGCGCCTCCTTGAGCTCGTCGAGCGTCTCGTTGGCATCGGTCTCGTCGAGAAAGTCGCGCTCCTTGTCGAGGTTGCGCTGGAAGAGCCGCGTCTCCTCGTCGTAGGTCAGGAACGGATAGACGACTTTGTCGATCTCGCCCGCCGCGGTGCCGGTCGCCTGCAACGCATCCTCGAGCGCACGCCAAGGGAACCCATCCTGCAGCTTGACCCGCGTGAACCGCTCTTCGGCGGCAGCGTAGGTGATGACACCATCCTCGACCAGCGTCACCGTCGAGTCCTTGTCGAGCGGAGAAATGCCGAGCACTTTCATGACACGTCGCCTCGGGACGAAAACTCAACGCGCTTCGACACCCCGTCGAACACTTCGGCCGGTGTGCTCGGCAGGCCACCGAGCCGGTTCATGAAG
The DNA here is from genome assembly GCA_963773045.1 of uncultured Acidobacteriota bacterium. Lineage (GTDB taxonomy): Bacteria > Acidobacteriota > Vicinamibacteria > Vicinamibacterales > UBA2999 > 12-FULL-67-14b. Next base: position 572,482 of record CAVYZT010000010.1, read on the forward strand.
TAGTCGCAGTAGCGATCGATGGTCGCGAGAAAGTCATCGCGCTCCCGAATCGTACGGACGTAGGGCGTGCATCCGGGTTTCAGGCTTGGACTGTGCATGGTCAATGAGAAGGTTCGCACGCCGTCGGCGTAGAGCGTATCGGTCAGACTCCGCATCTCGGTGAGCGTGTTGCCTTCGGGCGACAGCATCACCTTGTTCAGGATGCCGGTTCTTGCCAGCAGCCCCACGGCGCGAAACGGCTCGAGCCATCGCGCCGATGCCGCGCGGTGCAGCCGTGAACCGAATCGTCGCGCGGCGCCGACGAATCCGGTCGTGCACGGCAGCTCCAGGAGACGCCGGCGCTGGCCAAACACCGATGGCACCGGCTCGAAGCCGTAAAAGGTCGGGCCGCCATCCGGCGTGTAGTCCATGCTTGGATTCACGCTGAGGTCCACATCGAACCCGAGCGTCTCGAGGATTCGGGCAGTGGACAGGCCGAACCCATATCGCCCCGCCTTGTAGGATTGCACCTGGCGACCGAGATGCTCGCCGATCGCGGCGCGCAACGTCTTGATCTTGGCTTCCTCGAGCTCGGGACCCAGGTTGCACGCGTAGCTGGAGCGCGCGCTCACCGTCTCCGTGTAAGGCGGGTTGACCCACGGGTGCAAATGAGCGCCGATCTGGCATTCGTCTCGCCCGACGATCTCGGACAGCCGGGCGGCCGACGCCGGTGCCACCGCCACGGGATAGTCGACGAGATACGTCGGTTTCAGCCGGTAGGGGGACAGCACCGATTGCAGGCGGCACAATTCCGCGATGGCGGTGACGCTGACGTTGTCCCGGGAAAACGGGGCGGTCCAATCGAACTCCTCCTCGGTGTCGACAACGACACACAAGCGCGGGGGTTCGGTTGCTGTCTGGGTGACAGGTGTAAACAAGGCCGGAAACACAGGGCCTTCTAATTCCAGTGAAGGCGACATCGTCAGGCCAAAGCCAAGCCTTCCAAATTCGCGCTGCGCAGAACCTGTTGGAGAGGCCCGAAACGAAAGTCACGAAGCAGACGGGCTAAGCGATCTTCGGTCTTGTCGAGGTTGCGATAATGCCTGAACCGGCCCACATAGTCGGCATCCATCCGCGGTTGCGACGGATCGATTTCCCAAGGATGCAGATAGAAAATCGCGGGACGGTTTTCGATCGCGTTCAGCCGGCGGATACCCCACTGCGTCCATGCATAGGGAAGGATTCTGAAATAGCCGCCACCGGCGACGGGCAGGTTCATCCCGCCAATGCGAACCGTCGATCCAGGAGCTTCGACCAGCGTTCCGTTCTCTCGACGGAGCACGTGCGGATGCCGTGGTGAGCTGGGAATGCCATAGCGATCGTGTCGTATCGGAAAGATGCTCGCGTCGTAACGATGGCCTTCGCCCAGCAGGACGTCGAGCGCCCACAACGATTGGGGCGTGATCGAATAACTCGGGGCACGGTAGCCGTCGACCGGCTTGCCGGTGAGCGACTCGAGGATGTCCTTCGCGCGGCGCACATCGTCGCGAAATGCGTCCCGAGTCTGCTCGTAAATCAGGCGGTGCCCGTAGCCGTGAGAGGCCACCTCGTGACCGAGCCCCGCGATGCGAGACACCAGGCCTGGAAACCGTTCAGCGACCCAGCCAAGCACGAAAAACGTTGCCGTCACGCCGCGCTCGCTGAACAGTTCGAGCAGGCGCTCGGTATTGGCGCACACGCGGCTCTCGAGCTGATCCCACCGATCTCTCGGCACGAGCCCGTCGAAGACGCTCACATGGAAGTAGTCCTCCACGTCGATGGTCATTGCGTTCACGACTGGGTTCACTGCGCTCCTCGGCCGAGCAGGACGGTCTTCACTGTCAGGAACAGAATCAACAGATCGAATGTGATCGAGAGGTGCTTCATGTAGAAGAGATCGTACTGAAGCTTCTCGAGCGCATCCTCGACGCTGGCGCCGTAGGTGTAGCGGACCTGCGCCCATCCAGTCACGCCGGGTCTCACGCCATGGCGAAGACCGTAAAACGGTATGCTCCGAGTCAGCCCTTCGACAAACTCCGGACGCTCGGGACGAGGGCCCACCAGGCTCATCTCACCCATGAGCACGTTCCACAATTGCGGTATCTCGTCGACTCTCGTGCGCCGGAGGAACCCGCCAATCGGAGTGACGCGGGCGTCGTTGGCGGAGGCCCAGACGGCGCCAGTGGCCGCTTCGGCGTCCGTCTGCATCGAGCGGAACTTATGAACGACGAACGGCTTTCCCCCTCGCCCGACGCGGGTCTGATGGTAAAGGACCGGGCCAGGCGACGTGATTTTGACCAGCCCGGCGATCAGCGCCATGAGCGGCGACAGCAGGACCAGGCCGATGGCCGAGAAGCCGATGTCGAGGGCGCGTTTGGCCGCGAGCAGCGCCGGCGTCTTCCTGAAGCCTTCCGAAAAGATCAGCCAGCTCGGTCGCAGATTCTCGATCGCGATCTTGCCTGTGTACTTTTCGTACACCGAAGCGAGGTGATCGAAGGCCACACCCAAGTCGAGCCGCATCTCCAGCAGCTTGTCCATGGACAGCTTGCCGCGCGCATCGGCCAGGCTCACGACCACTCGATCGACGCTGTGGGTCCGGCAGATCGTTGGAATGTCCTCGACCGTGCCGATCACGCCTGGGTTCAGAATGACCTGACCGACTTTGGCATGATCCGGGTCGACGAACCCGACGATCTTGACGCCAAGCTCCCGGCGACGCTCGAACAACTCGCGCGCCAGCGCCACCGCGCCCGCGCCTGTGCCCACGATCAACAAGCGTTGCGTCGGAGCGAGCGTCGCTCCCAGCCAATTGAAGGCGAGCCGCCAACCGCCAATGAGAAAGATGACGAGCGGCGCGGCAATCAGGAAGACACCGCGGCCGATGATCGCGTCGGGAAACCAGAAGTAGATCGCGCCCAGGATGAGCGACGCAGCGCCGAGCGCCTGCAGCATCCGCGTGAACAGCTCACGCGAATCGGACACCAATCGCAGATCGTAGAGGTCGGCGTAATAAAGACAGGTGAGCGTGACGCCGACCAACAGCAGCGCCTTGAACACGCCTTGCTCGGTGGCGACCACGTACCACACCAGGTCGCCGAGACGCAGGTAGGCCGCCAGTCCAATGGCCAGGAAAATCAGCAGGCCCTCGAATGCCAGCAGCAGGCCGACGCGCGCCCAGACACGAACGGTCATCATGGCTGGCCGGTTGGCTTTGCCTTGTCGTGATACGTCGCATAGTGCTGGTAGCCGTATCCGTAGCGATGCGCGCCCGTCACGGCGCGGTTCAGGACGACGCCAAGGAGCCGCTCGGGCCCCAGCGCATCCAGGCCTCGTTTCACTAGATCGTAAGGCGTGGAGCCAGCCTTGACGACGAAGATGACGCCGTCGACAGACTTGGTGAGCAGGTTGGCGTCGGACAGCAGCCCGATTGGCGGCGTGTCGACGATCACCCAGTCGAACAGTTCCCGCGCTTCGGCAAGGATGCTCATCATCCGCGGCGACGCGAGTGCCGCCATGTGGTCGGCCGCCGACTTGCCTGCCGGCAATACCGAGAGGTGTGACGAGACCTGGTGCACACGCAGTTCCTGCTCCCGTGAAGCCAGCAGCGTCTCGGTCAGTCCGGGAGAGACGGGGATGTTCAAGATCCGATGCAGCGCCGGTCGCCGCAGGTCGGCATCGATAAGGAGCACCCGACGGTGATACGACTCGCTCAAGGTCATGGCGAGGTTGGCGGCAGTCAGCGTCTTGCCTTCTGCCGGTACCGAGCTGGCAATCATCACGACCTTGGTTCCTGACTCCGACTGGGCGTGGTGAAGCGCCGTCGCCAACCGCCGGTATTGCTCCCGGGCGGCCGGCGCCATTTTTTCGTCGACAACGATCTTGCGGGACACGCCGGCGTCGAGGACGTCGACGCTGACCGAATCGGTGTCGGCTACGGGTATCGATGGCGCTGGCGCTGGCGCTGGCGTGGCGATGGCGATGGCGAGGCCGTCGGCGACACTACGCGCGACACGTCGGGAACAATCGCTGGCACTGGTTCCGTGACAGCCGTCTCCGCAGCCGCCGCCGCCCGTCTCATCGCCGCATCCACACGCCCCATGTGCTCAGACTCCTCCTAGCTTCCAAAAAACAAGAACCGCTTACGTTTCGGCGTAAAGCCGCCAAACATCTCTTGCCCGGGCGTGCGCTCGTGCGCCTCGACCTTGGTCTCCGCCGCGTCGAGCGGCTTTCGCGCGTGACGCTGGATCGGAGAGGGCGACCAATACGGCGTGCTGTGAGCAGCCGGCGTCGCGACCTTGGGGTGATGGGTTTCCGGCGCACCCAAGTCGAAGTCCTCGCACACTTCCTTCACGATCGAGCTGCCGACCGGCCGCTCTTCGTTCGCGAAACCACCGAGCAAGGCATTGTCCGCAATGACGCTGACGGTGCGAGGGATGCCACGGGATTTCTCGTGAATCAGTGCAATCGCCTCGGGCGTGAAGATGTCCTTGCCCGACCCCCCGGCGGCGCGGACGCGCCCGTCGATGTAGTCCGAGCGTCTCGGATTCGGTGAGGCACCGCAGGTGGCAGCGAAGCGCCACCCGCTGCTTCAACTGCCGCAACGACACGTCGTTCAAGCGTGACGCCAGTTCTGGCTGGCCGGCGATGATCACCGACAACAGCTTGTGGTCGTCGCTTTCGATGTTCACGAGCAGCCGAATCTCCTCGAGCAGTTCCAACGGCAGGCTCTGCGCCTCGTCGATGACCACCAGCGTCGCCTCACCTCGCGCGTGCCGATGGCGGAGCAGGTTCTCGATCTCGACCAGAAAGACCGCCTTCGATCGCCCGGCGCGTTCCGACAGGCCCATCCGCATCGCCAGCAGTTCGTTGAACTCCGCCCGAGTCATCGTCGGATTGTGCAAATGCACCGAGTGCACGCGCGCCGGCTGCCGTTCGATCGCTGCACGAATGACCGTCGTCTTTCCCGAACCCGCCTCACCGACCAGTAACGTGATGCCCTTCCGGCTCGCGATGGCGTACTCCAGATTGCTGAGCGCCTCCTGATGCGAGTCGGTCAGGACGAGGTAACGAGGGTTCGGAGTGAGATCGAACGGCCGTTCACGAAGCCCGAAGAATGTCTCGTACATGGGTCGACTTATCGAACGACCGAGTACACGACAATCGCAATGCACCCGAGAACCGTGCTTCCCATCCCAACGCCGAGAAACACGCGGCGAGCCAGCTCCTTCCGGTGCTCCATATCCGACTCCATTGCCGGCACGACGGCGAGCACCGGCACCTTGAGGAGGTTGACGATTTCGTCGTCGGTCGCAAAGCTCGTGTCCCGGTATTCAAGCAACAGGATGATGGCGACGCCGAGCGCCAGGCCGATGCCCGTGCCGACGGCAATCAGCAAGGGGAGATTCGGGCTGGATGGCTTCTCCGGCAGTTGCGCCGGCTCGAGCAGCTTGAATTGCTCGCCAATCTGCCGCCGTTCGAGATTGGTCGAAATCGCGGATTCCTCCTTCTTCTTCAGCAGGTTCTTGTAAGAGTCCTGCAGAGTGCCGTAGTCCCGCGTCAGTTCCGTCAACTCGGACTCGCGAGCAGGGACGATGTCGATCTTTCTCTGGTAATCGGCTGCCAAATTGCGCAGTCGCGTTTCGGTGTTCTGACTGGCCACGATCCGTTTATCGAGCTCTCTGAGCTGGGCCTGCACATCGCCGACTTTCTTGAGGCGCGCTTGCTCTCTGGGTGACAAGGTGCTGGGATCCACGCCGCTGCCCACGGGGCGCATCAGCGCTTCGGCGTCGAGCTGCTTCTCGAGGTCTTCGATGACCCGGCGCATGCGCGGAATGTCCGGGTAATCGGGCTTGTACCGCTGCTCCAGCGCCGCCAGCTGGCTCCGGGCGGCCGCCAGCTGCTGCGCGGTCGAGCCCTTCGGGGCCTCGTCGATTCCGCCGGGACTGGCTGCGGGCTGAGGAGCCGGGTCCTCCGCCTCGTTCTCCAGATCCAGGAGCTGGCGCTGGAGAAGCAGCTGCTGGTCACGGTCGCGGTTGAGCGAATCGAGCGTCGCCTGAATCTGCATCTGGGTGTTCTGCAGGGCCTGCAGGTTGCCCCCCAGCTGTGTCGGCAACGTGCCCTGATTGCGCACACGGTATTCTTCGAGCTTCTTCTCTTGCTCGACCAGGCGGCGCCGTGCGTCGTCGAGTTGCACTTCGAGGAACTGGTCCGTCCCTTCAGCCAGGATCGCCCGGTCTCGCAGGCTCTCTTCGATGAACATCGAGGTCACCCGCGCGGCCACCTGCTGCGCCGTCTTGGGATCCGGTCCCTCATAGGTCACTCTGAAGGCGTCGCCCTTGACCACAGAGAGCTTGATCTCGGTGCGCAGCTCCGTGATGGCGTCCTCCATCAACCCCACCCGGCGCTCGGCCGGATAGAGGTTGAACTCTTCCATCAGCCGCTCGAGACGCGTTCGGCTCAGGATCTGTTGAGAAATCGACTGCAAACGGGTACTCAGGTTGGTGGTCACTGCCGTGCGGACCAACGCCTGTGCGACCTGCTGTGGTACGACCAGCACCACGGCCTCCGACTTGTAACGATCGGGCAGCGTCTTGCCAAGGATGGCGGCGCCCGCGGCCAACAGCGCGCACGGCACGATGAGAAACCAAAAGCGTTTGCGAAGGATCGCCACCACGGCTTCCGGCGTGTATTGTCGGCCTGGTATCATCTCGATCCCCTGTTCCGTCCTTTGAAGAGCGCAGCCCGCATAGTCACGAACGCTCGAATGTTGTGTCGGTCCGCTCGTCTCGCCATACCGGTCTGGAGTTGGGTCTGGTCGTCAAAGCGGTATTGGTAGTACGCATAGTCTAGGCCGACACCGAAGATCCGACTCAATCCCCAGATAAGGGCGGATCGACCGTAGTACGACTCAAAGTGGTTGGAAAAAGAACCGAAGCCCAGAGCGCCGTTGACCCAGCCGATCGACGAATTAAAGGCAAGCTGCCGGCTGAACAACCCTCGAACCCCGACCGAGACGGCATCGATCGGCACTGGCACATGAAACGCGTCGTCGAAGCTGACGTTGCGGTTGTAAACCGCCTGAGCCGTCCACGTTCGACCCAGTTCGTGTGTCAGCGTGGCATGGGCATCGAGTCGGTAGTAGGTGCGCACGTGGTCCGCGACGGCCGACGACCCGAAATTGAATGACAGCGTCGTCGATCGTGTGAGCGACAATGCGCGATTAAAGCCGAGACCGGCGATGATGTTTCGCGAATGATAGGACTGCTGGCTCGCGTAGCGCGTCTCCGAGAAGCCGTAGCCGAGCCTCAACGACAGTCCTTTCGCGATGCGGAAATTCATCGCCGCAGAGCCGTTTTGGCCATGGAGGTCCCTGGCGCCGGAATCCGAAACGCTTTGCTGGTGGCCGTAGGTCAGCCCAAGACTCGCATGCTGCGTCACGTTCTGCGTCAGCGAGACAGTGCCGTTGGTATTGGTGTGGTACTCGCCAATCGAACCGGCCGTCTCGTCGATCTCAGGGGAGGGGCCCTCGATGTTTTCCACTCCCGCGACACCGCCGAGCCACGGCAGGTAGTAAAACGGTCGGAATGTGGCGGAGTATCCCGTCGAGATGTTGGCTCCAGTCCAAAGTGGAGCCGAGGCTGTGACATCACCATGGTAGGTCTGGATCCACGGTCTCACGCGATTTGTGTAACGGGCGACGACTCCGCCGCCTCGCGCCGTCAGGTTTATCCGTGACAGCTTCAAATTGTAGCCGAGCGCCATCGACCCTCGGCCAAACGATCCGGACGACCGGCTTTGAATGGCAGGATCGCTCTCTAACGCGGGGCCTGCAGTGAGCACATTGGTATCCAAACCGCCGCCAAAGTTCCCGTCGAAAGTGAGGGAATGATTCGTTCCCTGCAGTCCCGACCCGAACAGTCCGCGATACGTACGCCCGGTCAGCGGTGACTGCGCGAACGCCGGCACTACGGCGCCCATTAACATGGCGACGGCGAGACCGGCGAGACTCCAGTGGCAAACCATGTCTGCGTGGTTACGGAACGACGACCGTGTCGCCCGGCTTGAGGGCGACGTTCTGTTTCAGATTCTTTCGCTTCATGAGCTCGGAGTAATTCACTCTCACGCTCGGCGGCTCTGCGTCCGGCTGATGTGACACTCCCACGACGGCGATGTTTTCCCGGTCGGCAAACTCGGTCAACCCTCCCGCCATAGCAATGAGCTGAATGACCGTCATCGGCCCTGCCAACGGGTACGGGCCAGGTTTGTTGACCGAGCCGACGATGAAGACCTTACGGCTGTTGATCTGTTTGACGACGACCGTCACGGTCGGAGCCTCGACGAACTTGGCCGCCGCCGCGGTGACCGCGACTCGCAGTTGTTCAGGCGTGAGACCCGCCGCTTGTAAGTCGTTGATCAGCTGCAGAGAGATCTTGCCGTCGGGCCGGACCACAACGTCGGTCGATAGGTCCTTGTCACGCCAGAAACTCACGAACAGCACATCGTCTGGCCCGATCAAGTAGTCGGGGGGTGTGGCCACTGCGGCCGGAGCCGCCGTGGAAGCACTGGCCGTGGTGTTAGTCGACTGGGCACCCGATGCTCGAGGCGCCAACAACATCGCCACGGCCGCGAGGCCGATGGCCAACCGGTGGACGAGTCTGGGAGTAGCCATATGTTACCGATACTCCTTGAATGGAAGCTGACAGTCATGTTTCCTGAGAAAACTCAGGAAACGCTTGTAATCTCTGGTTTCCATATTGAAGAGGCGGAGAACGATCCGATAGTTGCCGCGCGCCTCCTCGAGCCCTTTACGAACAAGGTCCCGGACCTGGCTCTTCGTGATTTCGCGGCTCATATAGAGTGGATAGACGGCGGTCCAGAAAGACTCCCGATCGTTGACGAGTCTCCTGAAGAGATCGTCGGTCGGCGTGAGCGACACGGGCCGCTGAGACGCCGATCCAGGCGACGTTGCTTGCCGAATTTCTGGCGGCAACGCCTCAAACGGCATGAGCTCGCGCCGGCCAGTCATCAGCAGGTGTGCGACCACATTCTCGAGCTGACGAACATTGCCCGGCCACGAATACGCACATAGGGCGGTCATCGCATCGCTGGCAAAGACGCGAACCGGGCTGCTGTTGATCGCGCCGAAACCGTTCCTGCCGCCATTGGTATGGTTATCGGACGATTGCGAAGGGGCGTTCCTGAATCTCTTCAGGAAATGGTCAACGAGCATCGGGATGTCCTCTGGTCGTTGGCGAAGGGGGGGAACCGTCAAGTGAATGACGTTGATGCGGTAGAAGAAGTCCGTGCGCAACTGACCGTCCATGATCAGTTTTGCGGGATCCCGGTTGGTGGCTGAAAGAACTCGGACATTCTCGGCTTTGACGACGCGCTCGGCGCCGACACGCTGAATCTCTCCAGTCTCGAAGAACCGCAGCAGCCGGCCCTGCATCTGCGGAGACAGCTCGCCGATTTCGTTGAGGAAGAGCGTGCCGTTCTGCGCCATTTCGAGACGCCCGGGCACTTCAGAGGAACCGGCGCCAGACTTGCCGAACAGCTCGCCTTCGAGGACTGAATCGGAAATCCCGGCACAATCGACCGACACGAAGGCTCCGCCGCCGACACGGGCGGAACTCAATGCGATAGCTCTCGCCACGACCTCCTTGCCGGTACCGCTTTCGCCAGTGATCAGCACACGCGTCGTGGAGCCGACAACTCCCGCGATCTCCTCCCGGAGCTCGCGGATGGATTGGCTGATTCCGATCAATTGGGGAGCTTCGAACAAACTCATCGAGGTCTCGGCAGCAAGGCCTTGGCGAGTTGCAAAAGGTCCGCCACGATGGCTGGTACCGGCGCCCACATGAGCTATAGGGTTGCAAGAGCGTGTGTTAGCGAGCGCTTGCAGTCAGGTTTGTTCATCATAACTTGTTCAAAAGTCCATCCAGAGGTCGACTTCCCAGGAACAATGTTTAGCAGGAAGGGGACTTTAGGCGTATGAAACGAGGCTGCCGCAGAAGGAAAATCCGCGTCTAGGTGACCTGTAGACGAACAAATGTCTACCAACCGCCCGCCCTGCCTAGCGGCGGATGCGTAAAACTGAACCATTCAGAGGAAAAATGTCGCCGACCGTTAGTGGCACCATGTTTGTAGCGTCAATCGGCCTGAAAACTCACGACAAGACACGGCGATTAGAGGCCGTCCTGGGCCACCCAATGTTGCAATACAGCGGGGTTGCCATCGCCACGACCTGGATTGCCGCGATGCACTGGCCGAACGACGGCTTGTGGTTCCAAGGTGATGCGCCAAGACACGCGACCAATGGACTCTTCTTCTGGGACCTGCTGACCGCGCTTCCCGCCGCACCTCTCGAATACTCCCTGGCGTACTACGCTCGATATCCGGTTATCACCCCAGTCGCATATCCCCCGCTGTTCTATCTGCCCGAGGGATTCGCGTATTGGCTCTTCGGGCCGTCTCCGTATGTCGCCAAGGTCCTCGTGCTCGCGTTCGCGGCGATCGCGGGCTTTTATGCCACCGCATGGGCGCGCCGTTGGATTGCACCGGTGGCCGGATGGGCCGGCGTTTGTGTGGTGATGCTGCCAGGATTCGTGCGCCTTTCGAACGCGGTGTTACTCAACGTGCCCGCCACGGCGCTCGGGTTCGGTGCCCTATACCATTTCCGCCGATGGCTCGAGACCTCACGCTCCACCGAGTTGAGGCTGTTCGGTGCACTCGCCGTCGCCTCGCTGCTGACCTATTACCCGGGCGCCATCATTCTGCCAGTCGTTTTGGTCTGGTTGTTGTGGTACCAAAAGCGCGTTCGGCCTTGGGTGCTCTGGGGTCTGGCCGGCGGGTTGTTGCTTCTCGTCCTCATCATGGCCACGGCATTGCCGGTCTATCTGGCGAGACATGCGGCGTCTGCGGATGCGCTGTTTGAAGCACAAAGATGGACGGCATTTTACCGATCGCTGACGGCGATGACCGGCCCCAAATGGTTCGTCCTCGGGTTCGCTGGGCTGTCGGTGGGTCTTCTGTCTCACAACGGGCGTCGCGAAGCGACGAATCTGGCCCTCGCGTACTTCGCCGTCGCAGTCTGCGTGTTGCTGCTTCGATGGCTCGATATCCGCTATTTCTTGATCCTCGGTCCGATCACAGTCCTCATCACGTTCGTTGGTGTCGTGACACTTGCCGAGCACCTGGGTCGCTGGCGCTGGGCGGCCACTTCGGGCGCGCTGGCCGCGCTATTGATCCTGGCCTGGTCTTCCGCATGGCGCGTGACCGTTCCTGTGGTCTCTGGATTCGATCGGATTGCCACGTACCTGCGCGAGCAGGCACCGAACGACCATGTGCTCTACAGAGGCCGATACGATGGCGTGTTCGGGTTTTACCTGCGAGCCCAAGATCCGCATTTTCAGCGGCGCATGGTGCTCTGGCGGAAGCTCTTCGCGACGGTCGATCGCGAGGCCGTGTCGCCGTCGGACGTCGTCCGCATTGTGCAGACCCAATCCGGCAGCCGCTGGTTCGCGCTCGAAGTGACCGATGGACCGGCGGCCGAAGTCGAACATCTCCTGCGCCGTTCGCTGGCCGGCCCCGAGTTCGAGCTCGTGCGATCGTTTCCCGTCGACGCGGCCGGCGTGGACCGCGTCGACCTGTATCGCTTCAAATTGACGCTCGAGTCTCCCCCGTTGCTCAATTTGAGGTTCGGTGGCTTCAGCTCACGCATTTTTAAAGGCGTCGGACCGATCCCAACGCGCCCATGATCGGTTGAGAGGGCGCGCCACGGCCCGCGCGCTCGCTCGCCTCTGATTTCAGGCGCATCAGGTTCGCCACACTAGAATGTCGCTGACGTGCCGACTGGCGACCACATTCGAGTGCGACCGGCAAGCGAACGCCTAGAGGTCTTCTGCAGCTCGCTCGGGGCGCAACTGCTTTCGCTGACCCTCGTCTGGTTGCTGGCGATCTACGCGCACTGGCACAACGACGGACTCTGGTACCAGGGTGACGCGCCACGGCACGTGGCCAATGGGCTGTTCCTGCTGGACCTCGCCAGGTTTTTCCCAAGTCATCCGATCGACTTCGCGCTGAGTTATTACGCGCGCTATCCGATCATCGTCCCGATCGCCTACCCGCCGCTCTTCTATGTGCTCGAGGCCGCGGCGTTCGGCATCACCACCCCAAGTCCCTTTGTCGCGAAGGCGCTGGTCTGGAGCTTTACTGCGGTCATCGCGGCGTACACGTTGTTGTGGGCGCGCCGCCGGTTCGCACCATTTGCGGGCTGGGCCGGTGTGTGTGTCGTCTTGATGCCCTCGTTGCTTCGATACTCGAATGCGGTCCTTCTGAACGTGCCCAGTACTGCCCTCTGCATTGCGGCGCTCTATCATCTTCAGGAATGGCTGGATCGCAACCGCGCGCGCGACCGCCGCCTCTTCCTGCTGCTGACTGCCGCGGCGCTGCTCACCTACTATCCCTCCGGCATCATCCTGCCCATTGCCATCGCCTGGATACTTGGATCGAAGCCGGAGATGCTGCGATCGTCCGCACTCTGGCTCGGTATCGGGATCATGGTCAGCCTGGTTGTCGCGGTGGACTACGCCCTGCCGGTGTTTTCGAGCCGAATGAGTCCGGCGCCGTCGCGTTGGCAGGACCCGACGGTCTGGCTGCTCACCGCGAGGAACATCGTGAAGGTGACGGGATGGGCGTGGGCACCGTTCACGGCCCTCGGTCTCCTTCTTGGGCTGATGAGCCGCAGCCGTCGCGCAGAAGCTCTTCGCCTGGCCGTCGCAGGCCCGGTCGCGCTCGTCATCCTTGTGGCAGTCCCCGCCGCAAGCGATCGGTATGGGCTCGTACTGGCGCCACTCGCAGTCCTTCTCGTCTTCTTAGGACTAGTGGTCTGTGTCGAGAAGGCGGGTCGCTGGCGGCGCGCAACGATGGCCGGTGGCCTGGCCGCGTTGCTGTCATTGAGCGGCTGGGCCGCGCTGAGGACCGATGTCCCAGAGGCGACCGGTTTTCGCGAGATCGCGGAATTCGTCACCGAGCATGGACCTCACGACTCCGTCCTCTACAGTGGCAACCATGACGGCGTCTTTGGTCTCTATCTACGCCTGATGGATCCCGGGTTCAAGCACAGGATGGTTCCCAGTCATCGGTTACTGTACCGGTTTGAACAGGGCCGGTTGTTCAGATGGCGGGAGACGCCTTATGTATCTTCACCCGCCGATGTGGTGTCGATGATCCAACGCCAGTCGGGTTCGCGTTGGGTCGCCGTGGAAATCGGTGCGAGCTTCCGCAGAGGAGAGGTATCGGAGCAGTTTCTCAGAGACGCACTCAAAGGCCCGCAGTTCGAGCTGGTCCGATCGTTTCCGGTCCGGACGGCCTACGACGTCACGCGGGTTGATCTCTATCGTTTCGCCGGCACCCTCGACGAGCCACCGCCCGTCGATCTGCAGTTCCCATCCTTCACTCGGCAGGTGTTCAAAGGCGTCAGACCGATTGAGCGGTAGGGCTCATCTCTCGAGCGCGCGCGGCACGAGCGGCAGCGGCTCCTGGGGAATTCCGATCGAGCTTCAGCGATACTCCTTGAACGGCAGCTGACAGTCGTGCTTCCTGAGAAAGTTGAGGAAGCGCTTGTATTCGCGGGGCTCGAGGTTGAACAACCGCGCCACGATCTTGTAGTTGCCCCTGGCCTCTTCCAGGCCGCGCCTGACGATCTCGCGCACGTTGTTGCGCGTGATCTCGCGGTCCATATACAGCGGATAGACCGTGGACCAGAAGGACTCCCGCTTCTCCACGAGCCGGGCGTACAAGTCGTCGGCTACCGTGCGACGGCGCTCTTTGCGAGGCCGGATCGCGACCGGCTCCTGCACCCGCAACTCGGACGGGAGATCGGACGGATCGATGGTGCTGTGCTGGGTCGTGACCACGATGCGCTCGATCAGGTTTTCGAGCTCGCGCACGTTGCCCGGCCACGAATACGCAACCAGCGCCTTCATCGCGTCGGCTGAGATGCTCGTGATCGGCGACTGGTTCGCCGCGACGAAACGATCGAGAAAGTGTTGAACGAGCAGCGGCACGTCGTCGCGGTGATCGCGCAGCGGCGGCACCTCGACCTTGATGACGTTCAGGCGGTAGTACAAGTCCTCGCGAAACGTTCCCTGGCCCACCATGTCTTTCAAATTCCGATTGGTGGCGCCAATCAGGCGAACGTTCACGTGGCGGGAGCCGTCGGCCCCGACCCGCTGCAACTCACCAGTCTCGAGAAACCTCAAGAGTAGCCCCTGCATGCGCAAGGTCATTTCCCCAATTTCGTCGAGAAATACCGTGCCCATATGGGCGCTCTCGAATTTGCCCGGCTTGTCGCGGTAGGCGCCAGTGAAGCTGCCTTTGACGTGACCGTAGAGCTCGGATTCGAGCAGGGTTTCGGGCAAGCCGGCGCAATTGACCGGCGCAAACATCATTTGGGCGCGAGGGCCGCCGAAGTGAATGCCGCGCGCCACGATCTCCTTGCCGACGCCGCTTTCACCGGTAATCAACACTTTGGCGTCGCTCCGGGCGACACGCTCGATCTCCTGACGCAGTGCGTTGATTTCAGCACTGCGGCCAACGAGCTGCGCGTACGGCTTTGTGCGTAGCCCGAGCCCGGCGCTTACCGGCGCGCGGCTCTCTCCGAATCGGTCTTCCACTGTGCCTCTCATTGCTCGATAAACCGTTCGATTGCGTGACGAGCTTCAGCGTCAAGCGACAGGAACGTCGCCCCAATCGAATAGTGGTCCGGTCCTGGCCCCTCAACCGCAGTCACGCGGGACACCTCGATGTGCGCGGCGAAGGGTTGCCCGCCTAGGTTGAATCGCAGCGTTCCTTTCGCTCCCAGTTCGACTTGGTGTTTCGATCGCAAGAGTACGCCGCTCACACTGATGTCGGCGAGGCGAACGTCGATCGGGAACGTGATCATGAGCTCCGCAAAGGCAATCGGCATTCGCGAGACGCGGCGGCGCTCGCCCAGACTGTGGTTCGGCATATCTAGTGGGGGTCGAACGAAGTCGCCAACTTTTTGGAGGCAATAGTCAGCGGACTGGATGACATAGGGATCGGTATCCTAGCACATCGCCGCGACAGAAGGCTGACTTCTAGGAGAGAAAAGACGGCGCCTCGGGGCAGTAACTGCCTGCCCCTGCACGAACTGACGCGAAAAAAACTGAGGTTCTTAGCGCTCGATCGGCAACACGCGCGACTGCATCAGTTGCTCGACGGCAGAGAGGAATGTCGTCGAAGATTCGACGAACTCGACACCGATGCGAAACAGTTCCTCTCCTCCAAGACGGAGGGCCCGGACGTGGCGCACCTTGGCTTCGGTGGAGGTCGTGAGGCCGTCGACGTTCAAGCAGACTGGGTGAACGGATGCGACCGCAAGGGGCAAATGCGCTTCAAATAGCGCACCGAACTCGGATAAATCAATTAGCCGAGTGGAGGCCTCCGTCGCCTGGAAGGTGCCCATGAATGAGCCGACGACCTCGAACCTCACGCCATCCCGACGATCACCTACCGTACGCATCAAGTCAGATTTGCCCGCGAATTGTTGTTTTTTACACTACTGCAAACTTGTCGCCATACGGTTTTGTCGCTACCACCATAGTGCTATTGCGCTGTAGCACCTCTTTGAACTGACCCCTAAGTTTGCATTCATGGCGACAATATTCACGCGTACACAGAACTTTTCTGTGCGGGGCCTCGAACGCTCCGGACGCTCATCGGATAGCGTCCACTCTTACTGGGACGTGGCCCCACGATCGAGCGCGGGCTGCAACTGGCGCCACACGAGATCAGCAACGAGGCTCGACCCGCGAGCGTTGGGATGAATGCCGTCAGCTTGGTTGAGTGCCGTTTCGCCGGCAACGCCCTCTAGAAGAAACGGAATCAGACGAACCTTGTAGCGGCTGGCGAGTTCACCGTACACCGCGCGGAACTGGTCGGTGTACTCCCGGCCGTTGTTGGGCGGCGCTTCCATTCCCGCGAGTATCACCGTAATTTTTCGTGCGGTCGCCCGATTGAGAATCGCCTCGAGATTCTTGCGCAGTTCGCTCGGGGCGAGCCCTCGAAGCGCATCGTTGCCCCCAAGCGCGACGACGAGCACGCGCACGTCGCCTTCGAGCGACCAATCGAGACGGCGAAGGCCGCCGGCTGACGTATCGCCGGACACTCCCGCGTTCACTACCTCGAACGCATAACCTTCCTCGTCGAGTCGTCTTTGAATCAGCGAGGGATAGCTCTGGTCGGTTGGCAGGCCGAGGCCGGCCGTCAAACTGTCCCCGAGAAAGACGATCCGCGGGCGCGATGCGGCCGGGCTTGCCGGCAACGGTTGCGGTGGTGCCGGCGCGGCAGCCGTGTTGGCCGTTTCGGAAGTCGCACGAGGTTCCTGACGACACGCGGTGCCGATGACGAGCGCGAGCATCAACCAAACGATCGTTCGTCGCCGCATATCACCGAACGTTGATCACCAATGCGGTGGCGTTGTCAGAAGTGCCTTTGGCCATCGCCTCGTCGACCAGCCGGGCCGCCAGATCGGTCGTCGTGACGGTTGTGCCCAACACCCGGGCAAACGCGGCTGGATCGAGCCGACCGTGCACGCCGTCCGTGCACATCACCAACGTATCCCCGGCCTTCAACATCTCTTCTCTCGCACTCGGCCTCACATCGTCACCGACCCCGACCACGCGCGTCAGGACGTGGCGAAGAGGATGCGTCCGATCCGCGTCGCCGATCTCTTCGGGTTTCATCACCGAGTTCAGCCAGGTGTCGTCGCGGGTCAACTGCTCCAGCTCACCTTCACGCCAGCGATAGGCCCGGCTATCGCCGACGCTCGCGATCGCGACTCGTCCGGAAGTGATCAACGCCGCAACGACCGTCGTCCCCATGCCCTGGAGCTCAGGCAGGCGCGAGGCTTCGCCAAAGACACGAAGGTTGGCCAGGCGAATGGCGGTGGTCAGGCGATTGAGCTCCACCGACGACGAGGCGTCGTAGCCAAATGGCCACGTGATGTCGCCGACACTTGCGCTGTCAGCGATGAAGCTGTGGATGGCGTCGACCGCCAACCGCGAGGCGACCTCTCCGCCGTTGTGTCCGCCCATGCCGTCGGCGACCACGAACAAGCCGAGATCAAGCCACCATTCGAGTCGGTCTTCGTTGGTCGTACGCTGACCCGTTTCGGTCCGACCGCCGACGGTCAACTCCATACAAATGAATGGATTATGAGTCTCTGGATACTTGGTATACTCTCACGCCGTGTCGAACCCGGCCCTGCAACCCGTCCTGGCCAGAGCCAGCACGACGTTGGTTCAGGGCCGCGCATCGGACACGATCGACTTGCTGGCACCGCTTCTCCGCTCACCATCCGGGCTGACCAAGGATGAGGAGTTGGGGATCCGCGTCACACTCGCTGAATCGTATCTCTTGCAAGGTGATCTTGCACAGGCTGCCACGGTCCTGGGTCGGCCACCAGATACGCACCGTGAGAACTTACCACCAGTTCTGCTCTCCAATCTGTGGCGGTTGCACGGTCGTGTGGCATTTGCGCGCGGCGAACAGTCGCGGGCGATCGCGATCCACAACCGCGCGCTGAAGCAAGCCGAGATCGCCCACGACTCCCGCGCCATCGGGCTCGCCCACTTCTATCTCGGACAGTGTTACCGACAGGTCGGCGACACGACGATCGTGCGCGAGCACATCGCCGAGGCCGCCGCTGCCTTGCATGCAGCGGGCGATCGCCGTCATCTCGCGATGGTGTATTCGATGTCGGGGGTCATGCTTGCCCAGAGCGGACGCTACGAGGAAGGCAACGCGGCGCTCAATCAGGCTGAGCGGCTTGCCTCGTTGCTCCAGGCGCACGATGTGCTGGCCATGGTCTATGGCAACCAGGCCAATGTTGCGCTGTTCCGTCACCGGCACGAGCAGGCGCTGAGCTTGGCGGAGCGTGCAGTAGCGCTACACGAAGGCCTGGGTCAGGGCACCGGTCTCTCGGTGGCGCTGGCGACGCTCGGGCAAGTGTGCGTGCGCCTCGGCCTTCTCGAGCGCGCCGAGACGGTTCTGCACCGCGCGCTCGACCTGCGCAAGGCGAGGAAGTTCCACGAAACGACTGGCGCTGTCTACGACACGCTCGCCCAGATGTCGCTCATGCGAGGCGACCACGAGCAGGCCGCCGAGTACCTGGGCCAGGCGGCCGAAGCGTACGGCGCGTACGGGCGAAACACCAGTCGCTGGTACGAATGGTCGCTTCGAGTGATCACTGCGCGGCTCGCAACCCGCCGCGGTCAGCCGGCCGAAGCCCTCGCGATCGCCGAGGAGATTGCGAACTCGCCATCCGCTCCGCCGGCCGAGATCATCGAAGCCGAATTGATCGCGAGCGAGGCGCTGCTGTCCGACAGCCGCGTATCGGAGGCTGAACAGCGGCTCAATCACGTCGAGGCGCGCCTCGATCCTCGAGCGACACCTGGCGCGTGGGGAGAGTTCCTTCGCCTTCGCGGCGATCTCCGCGCGCGGCAGGACCGGATGACCGAGGCCTATCACGACATCGCGCAGAGCGCGAGCGTCTTCGAGCTCGTCGGCGAACGCTATCAGGCGGCGGTCAGTCAAATGGAGTTAGCGCGGCTGGCGATCAACGCGGGCGCCAAGTCGGCGGCAGAGCGTCATTACCACTCGGCGGCCGAAGTCTTCCGATCGCTCGGAGCCACGCGCGATCTGGAGCAGGCGCGGGCGGCGATGGACACGATCCAGGCGCGGCCGGCAGCGCCGCCCGTCGATTCGCCGGGTGATGCCGACGATGCGATAGTTCGGCGGCTCGTGAACGCGGCGGTGCTGCCCGACTTGCTCGCGCGAGAACTCGCGGCGGCTCTCATTGAAGCATTGAACGCCGACGCTGCGATCGTATTTACCAACACCGCCAACGGTACCGTTCGGATCATCTCGCGCGCCGGCGTCGAGGCCGACGACGCGCAGTCCATTGCTGGCCTTGTTGCCCGCGGCGGATCGTACGGAGCGGGCAGCCTGCTGGTCGAACCGATTGGGCATGAGCGGGATGGTCAGCGCCTGATTGCCGTCGCCAGCAGCACTCCGTTCTCCGATGCGCTACGGCGCCGTGCGCGGATGATGGCCGCGGTGGCACGTCAAGGATTCGAATTGTGTGGCGTGAGAGATCGGCCGAACGCCAGGCAGGAGGCCCAGCTCGAACGACCGCTCGAACCGCTGCTTCCCGGATTTGTCTGCGCGAGCGCGTCGATGCACCGGCTGGTCGAGCAGATTCAACGCCTGCAAGGCAACGCCCTTACGGTCCTGATCACGGGCGAGAGTGGAACCGGCAAGGAGCTGGTGGCACAGGCGATTCACGTCGGATCGCCCAGGAGCGGCGCGACGTTTCTGCCGTACAACTGCACTACGACGACCCGCGAGCTCGCTGACAGTCAGCTGTTCGGGCACCGTCGAGGCTCGTTCACCGGTGCCATGGCCGATCAGCCAGGACTGATTCGGACTGCGGCCGGAGGAACGTTGTTCCTGGATGAAATCGGGGACTTGCCCTTCGACGTCCAGCCGAAGCTGCTGCGCTTCCTGGAGCAGGGCGAGATCATGCCGATTGGCGAGACTCGGCCGCAAGCGGTCGATGTTCGGGTGCTCGCGGCAACCAACGTCGACCTCGAGCAGCGGGTCGCGGCGGGACATTTTCGCGAAGATCTTTACTATCGGCTCAGCGTGATTCGCATTCACGTGCCTCCCCTCAGGCAGCGCATTGAGGAGATCCCGCACCTGACCACCTATTTCCTTCGAGAAGCCTCGGACCGCCTTGGTAAGCCCGATCTGAAGATCAGCTCTCAAGTGCTCGATCTGTTTTCGCAGTACTGGTGGCCGGGCAATGTTCGCCAGCTGCGCAACGAGATTCAACGAGGCGTCGCGATGGCGCCGAGGGGCGGAACGATCGGCCCAGACCACCTGTCCGCCGACCTCGCAGCGCCTCCACCTTCGAGCGCGCCGGCTCCCTCGGCGAGCCGAATCACGCTGCGTGGTGGTCAGACTCTGGCGGCAGCCGTCGATGTGATCGAGCGCGATCTCATCAAGGAGATGATGACCAGGCACCGCGGAAATATTTCCGAGTCGGCACGATCACTGGGACTCACTCGGCGCGGTCTGTATCTGAAGTTGAGACGTCTTGGCCTTGACGGCCCGGTTGCAGTGGATACTAAGTAGTCGAAACCGCAGATGACCGGATACGATCTATTCAGTTGCTCTCCATTCGGATCACAGCTCACAGTTCGATTAGTGAGTCTTCTGTCGCATCAAGATCACTAATTTCGCTCGGTTGCAAGGCTGCCGGGGTGCAGGCGCAGGAATTGAAATAGTGTGCAGCGTCGAAAGACGAGTTGTTACACCTGGAGGTATCAGAAGTTCCTGGAGACTTCGGTGGCCGACGTTCAACGAATCATTCGAGGACGCGATTCTCGGCGGCAGGCAACGCGGCTTCCGCTCGCCTTGGCCGCGCGCCTTACCTGGAAAGACGCGTCGGGCGCAGTGCGATTCGCATCGGTCGTCACGAAGGATGTCAGTGAAGCTGGCGTCTTCGTCGAGTGCGACGCGGCGGCGGCCATCCCGCTCTATCGCCTGGTTCATCTCCAAATCGAACGCTCAGCCAATGAAGGAGAGGCGCTTCCCAAGCGGTTGCGCGAGGCGCGGGTGTTGTCAGTCGTCTGGCGAGTTGCACCATGCCGGAAGGCCACGGGAACGCCATCGGGCTATGCGCTTCGGTTTCTTCTCGAGGCAGAGGCTATGTGCAACCCCCGACCGGTGAGGGAGAGCCGACCGGCTATCGCAGTCGCAAGCTAGAACGCAGATGACGGTTCGGACATCAGAGCCGCAGATAACCCAGATTGCACAGACACACTTTAGGAAAACTCGCCTCGTTTTCTCCAGTACCGCGCCAGCCCCTGCCAAATCTGATCGAATGGGACCGCGGTCTCGATCGCTTTTGCATCGGTTTCCCCCACTGAGCGGCGCGCATCCCGGCGCAGCTCATCGACGAACCATCGGGCTCGCCCTTCGTCGGTTTCCGCTTGTGCAAACGACTGCCTCGCCAACTCTGCGGTCTCGGTGAGCCGCGTGCGCATAAGGCGAAGCCGCTCGTGCGCAGGACCGGTTGGTCCGAAGTGCGTCAGGAACAAGACGTCCGCCTGCCAGGCGTCGATGAGGTCGAGACTGTTCTGCCACGAATCGAGATCGATGTCTGGTGGCGGCGTCGGCGCAATCAGGTAGTCGCGGCCGACGCATACTCCACCGGTATCGCCGACGTAGGCGACGCCGCTTTCTTCATCGAGATAGCTGACGTGATGTTTCGCGTGTCCTGGTGTGTACTCGACGCGCAGGCGGCCGCCGGCGCCAATCCGCTCCCCGCCTTTCAACGGATGGACGCGCTCGGCTGGCACTGGAAGAAACGGTCCCCACAGCGCGTCCA
The DNA here is from genome assembly GCA_963773045.1 of uncultured Acidobacteriota bacterium. Classification (GTDB taxonomy): domain Bacteria; phylum Acidobacteriota; class Vicinamibacteria; order Vicinamibacterales; family UBA2999; genus 12-FULL-67-14b. The sequence continues at coordinate 593,978 of CAVYZT010000010.1, forward strand.
TTCGATCGCCATACAGGTGTGTGGCGCTGGCGAGCAGCTTCGCAGGGTCGACCAGGTGCGGGGCGCCAACGTCATGGACAAAGACCCGAATCCCGGGAACGCGAGCCACAATGCTTCCCGTCGCGCCCGCATGGTCCAGATGGATATGCGTCAGCAGGAGTGTCCGGACATCCTTCAGCGCGATGTCGCGTTGACCGAGCCCCTGCTCGAGCGCGGCAAGGCACGAGGTTGGCCCGGGATCGACCAGCGTGACGCCGTCATCGGCGTGCAGAATCGCGGTGGCGATCGTGCGCGGCGTGTCTTGAAAATTCAGGTCGACGAAGTCGGTCACGTCGCTCACCGCTTCAGGTGGGTCTCGAACAGCTTGAAGATGCGCTTGTATTCGTCAGCCCAGCTCGTGGCCTCGACAAAGCCGTGATCCTCGACCGGAAACACGGCGAGTTCCCAGTTCTCCTTCCGCAGTTCGATCAGCCGCTGAGCCAGCCGGACCGAATCCTGGAAGTGAACGTTGGTGTCGACCATGCCGTGGCAAATCAGCAGCGCCGCTTTCAAGTTCTCCGCGAAGTAGATCGGCGAGCTCTTGCGATAGGCTTCGCCGTCGCCTTGCGGCTCGTTGAGGATGTTCGACGTATAGGTGTGGTTGTAATGGGCCCAGTCGGTGACCGGACGGAGCGCCGCCCCGGCCGCAAACGTATCCGGAGATGTGAACAGCGCCATCAGCGTGATGAACCCACCGTAGCTGCCGCCGTAGACGCCGATCCGCTCTGGCATTCACCTTTTGCGTGGCGGCGAGAAAGGCGGCGCCGTCGACGACATCGTTCAGATCGTGTCCACCCATCCACCGGTAGATCGCGGTTCGCCAGTCGCGCCCATAGCCGGCGCTGCCTCGATAATCGGGATCGAGGACGACGTAGCCCTTCGACGCGAGGATGTGGTGGAACATGTACTCGCGCGAGTAGCTCGACCAGTAGCGGTGAGCGTTCTGCAGATATCCGGCACCGTGAACGAAAATGACCGCCGGCGCCGTCGGATGACGCCGCGCACCGACCATCTCCGGCGTGTAGAGGCGCGCAGAGACGAGAGCTCCGTCTCGCGCCTTGTAGGTCACCAACTGCGGCTCGACCCACTTGTAGCTCTCCCACTCCGGCGAGAAGCTGGTGCTCACGCGCATCGCCGGCGCACCGGCGCGATTTGGCTGCAGGAAGACATCGGGCGGCCGGTTCGAGGTCGAGGTGACCAGGGCGAACGTCGAGTTGTCTGGCGAAACCGTGCCTTGATGGCTGCCGGGCGTCGAGGTCAACTTGGTGCGCGCACCTCCGTCGACGCTCATCGCGTAGATGTGCCGCTCACCTGGATGCTCCTCGGTCGACTGGATGTAGAACGTCCGGCCATCGGGAGCGAGCTCGACCGAGTCGATTTCAAAGGTGCCGGTCGTGAGTTGCTTCGGCATTGGCGCCTCGGCCGTCACGTCCACCGTGTAGAGATGCATCCAGCCGTCTCGCTCGGCGAGAAACCATGCCCTGCGATTATCTGGAAGCCAACCGATGCCGCCGCTCACGTTGTTCTGCGAGCCGATGTCACGGATCCACGCTTCGTCGTGCAGGTGATCGAGAATCTTCGTGGCGCCAGACGCCGGATCGATGCCGACGAGCCAGCGATCGGCGTTGTCGGCAGCGCGGACAACGGCCACGGCCTGGCGGCCATCGGGTGACAGGAAGAGAGCCCCCCATCGGACCGCGCGCTTCGCCGAGGAGTCGGGTTTGGGCGGGTCTTCCTTCTCGCCTTCCTTCTTCTCGGTCTGCTTCTCTGCGCCGTCAGCTGGCTTGGGAATCGCGACACGATCGACCACTCCCTCAACACCAGCCCACACGGCCTCACCGGTCTCGAGGTTCAAAATCGCCAGGCGGCGATTATCCTGATCGTCCCCCACTTTGGTGCGCGACGCGATCTCTTCGGTGTAGGCCGACTCGCTGACAAACCGCGGAACTTGTGCGGTTCGAGCCTGGGCACGATCGTTCACCATCAGGTAGGCATACTTCCCATCCGCGCTCAGGGCCCCATCCACCACGGTTTGCCGATCCGTGAGATCGAAATGAGGCAGGGCGCGCGAGCGATCGAGCGCTTCGCGGCGCTTTCGGCGCGCGCTCTCCTGCTCCACCCACGTGAGAAGCTTCTGATCTTCCTCCTTCACGAATTTCTGGCTCGCCGTGGTCTTGGGGTCCTCCCGCTTCGGGCCGGCGTCGGTCAGCTGCACGAGGGTGCCTGTGCCGACGCTCTGCACGGGCACGACAAAGAGGTTGTTGTCGCGGACGAACGTCACATGCGATTCGCCGCGCGCCCAGCGCGGGCTGGATTCGTTCCCCGTTGTCCGAGTGACGTCGAGCCTGGTTCGATTGACCGTATCGATGATCACGACGTCGCCGCGGTCGATGCCGAGCATGCGCTGCCGCTTCGAATCCCACAGACCATTCGGGAGCGGCGCCAATCGGCGTTCCGCCTCGGTCAGGCGCCTGGGAGCTCCGCCAGCCCGAGACACGACCCAAGTCGAGGCGGTGTCATCTTTGGGAATGAGCCACTCGAAGTAGAGCTCCTTCGAGTCGCCGGACCATCGGAGGCTTGCCGGCGGGTTCCCGACCAGCTCCGGACCTCGCATCACGTTGTCGATCGTGAGCGCGAAGTTCGACGGGGAGTCCTGCTGTTGTTGAGCACCGAGGACGGCCGGAAGCACGAGCGACACAGCCAGCATCAATTTCTTCATGAAGTCCTCACACTCCTACTGCCGAGGAGCCAGCGCCCGAATCCTCGCCATGAGCGCGACGTCATTCGGGAACAACCCGGCGGCAGGCAGCCGCGTCAGCAGTTCCGCCCAGATGGGTTCCTTGGCAAACACCGCCTTGAAGAGCGGCGCCGCTTCCGCCTCGCGCCCAATTGAGGCCAGCGTAACGGCGTGCCAGAACGGCAACTCGAGGATCTCCGGTGCCAGAACGCTGGCCGCTTTGTATTCGGCGAGGGCGCCTTCGACGTTCTTCTCGGTCATCAGCTCGTCGCCGCGATTGGCGTGGCCGTACGCTCGTTGGAGGCGGACCAGCCGGCGCAACTCGACCAGCGGCTGCGGGTGATCCTCGACCCGCAGATCGAACACGCGGTCTGCGCCCACCCACGGTCTTCCACTGCCCTTCGCCTTGACGATCAGCAGCGCGGCCGACTGCTTCCCGCGCACATCGCCGCCCACACTTTGTGCCGCGTCGAGCGCCGCGAGCAGGCGCTCGGCCAGATCGCCCTTCGTCTGCTCGAAGCTGACGGCCATGGCCGGCCACACTTTGGCGTTGGCCATCATGTTGGCCTGCACGCAAAACTGACGGCCGACCTGATGGCCCGCAGCCGCAATCGCCGAGGGCCCGGTGTACGCATCGACACGCCCCTCGGCGTCGAGCATCGCCACTTGCCGTCCCTCACGCTGCCGATCGGCCGCGATCAGCTGCTCGAGAGCGTCGGGTGCCGCGATGCCTTTGCGCATCAGCTCGAGGCCGCGCGGGCCGTACCCGGGATCGACGAACGACTGCGTCGCGACCACACCGACGCCAGCCTCGCCCCAAGTCACGATCGAGCCCACTGAGAACCAATGCGACTGTACAGCCACACCCATCTCACCGGTTTCGGGATCTCGGGCCACAATCGAAAAGGTGTGAACGAGCGGCCCGGCCCAAATGCCGGGGCCAAACGTTGTGACGAACAGGGCAAGAGCGGCGACGACGCGCGGGACCGGCAAGATGATGCCAGACACCATACCAAGATCTGCGTCCATCTTGATATCGTGTCCCACACGCTATGACCAGACGATCACTCCTGCTCTCGATTGCATTGGCCGTCGCCGGCTGCAGCAGCACTCCGTCGGCTCCTCCACCAGCGCCCCCTAAGCCGCTTTCATCCGGTTTGGACTTCGACTCCTTCGACAAGTCCGTTCGTCCACAGGACGACATGTTCCGGCACGTCAACGGCGAATGGCTTGCCAAAACTGACATCCCGGCCGACAAGGCGTCTTACGGGTCGTTCGACATCTTGTTCGACAAATCGCAGGCGGATCTTCGCGCGATCGTCGAGGAAGCGTCGAAGTCCGCGACGAAGGCGCCGGGATCCGACACGCAGAAGATTGGCGACTTCTATGACAGCTTCATGAACGACGCTCGGGTCGAGGAGCTGGGTCTGACGCCGCTCAAGGACGAGCTGGCAGCGATCGATGCGTTGACGACCAAGACCGATCTCGCGCGTCACTTCGGCCATTTCTTCAAGCTCAATTTGATCAACCCGATCGTGGGTTATGTGGATGGCGACGCCAAAGAGCCCTCGAAGGACATCCTCTACCTCTATCAAGGAGGGCTGGGACTCCCCGACCGAGACTACTACCTGAAGCCCGATCCCAAGCTCAACGAATACCGGACGAAGTACGTGACATTCCTCACCGAGATGCTGACGCTCGGCGAAGACCCGAGCCCTGCAAAGACCGCCGAGAACATCTTCGCGCTCGAGAATCGACTGGCCCGCGCTCACTGGACCAACGTCGAAAGCCGCGACGCCGTGAAGACCTACAACAAGATCGGCGTCGCCGATCTGGCGAAGCAGTTCCCCGGATTCGATTGGGAGGCCTTCACGAGCGAGCTCGGGGTCAACAACGTTCCGGCTCTGGTCGTGAATCAGCCAAGTTATCTGAAGGCGTTGGCCGCGACGGTCAACGAACTCCCCGTCGATCGGTGGAAGCCATATCTCAAGGCGTCTCTGCTGAACGGCTTCGCCCCGTACCTCAGCAAGCCTTATGTGGATCTGGAATTCGGTTTCTACCGAGCCACGCTGGCGGGAGTGAAGGAGCAACAACCGCGCTGGAAGCGCGGCGTCAACACGGTGAACGGCAATCTTGGCGAGATGCTCGGCAAGCTGTACGTCGATCGGCATTTCAAACCCGAAGCCAAGGCCCGCATGGAGAGCCTGGTCAGCAACCTCCAGGCGGCATACAGGGCGGGCATCGACTCGCTCGAATGGATGGGACCGGAAACCAAGCAGCAGGCGCAGGAAAAGCTGGCCAAGTTCCGGCCGAAGATCGGCTACCCGAACAAGTGGCGCGACTACTCGAAGCTCGAGATCAAGAAAGACGATCTCGCCGGCAACCTCAGGCGCGCGTTCATTTTCGAAAACGAGTTCCAGCTCGGCAAGGCCGGCAAGCCCATCGATCCCGAACAGTGGGGCATGACGCCGCAGACCATCAATGCCTACTACAACCCGGTCCGCAACGAGATCGTCTTCCCCGCGGCGATTCTCCAGCCGCCCTTCTTCAATCTCGAAGCCGACGACGCAGTGAATTACGGTGCCATCGGCGGCGTCATCGGCCACGAGATGGGGCACGGCTTCGACGATCAGGGACGGCGTTTCGATGCCACCGGGGCGCTGCGCGACTGGTGGACGAAGCAGGACGAGGTCGAGTACCAGAAGCGGGTGAAGATGCTCGTTGCTCAGTTCAATGCGTTCGAACCTCTACCAGGTCTGCACGTGAACGGCGAGTTGACGCTTGGAGAAAACATCGCGGATCTGACGGGCCTGACCATCGCCAGACGCGCGTACCTCATCTCCCTCAACGGAAAACCCGGGCCGACCATCGATGGCCTGACCGCCGACCAACGCTTCTACTCAGGATGGGCGCAACAGTGGCGGGACAAGATGCGAGACGATGCCATCCGGCAACAGGTGATGACCAATCCTCATTCGCCCGACATGTACCGGGCGAACGGCCCGCTGCGCAACACGTCAGAGTTCTACGAAGCGTTCGGCGTGAAGGAAGGTGACAAGCTCTACCTCTTACCGGATCGGCGAGTGAAGATCTGGTAGCGGGCCTTACTGGCTGAAGGTCTCGCAGGCATCGACGCGGCCCGTGGAAAGGCCGCGTCGCAGCCACTCGGCCCGCTGCGCAGACGTGCCGTGTGTAAAGCTCTCGGGCACGATCCTTCCACCCGACTGACGCTGCAGGCGATCGTCGCCAATCGCGGCGGCTGCCTGCAACCCTTCGTCGACGTCCCCCGGTTCGAGCAGCTGCCGGCGCTCGGCATGATGGCCCCAGACGCCGGCAAGACAGTCGGCCTGGAGCTCGAGGCGGACTGATAGCGCGTTGGCCTGGGCCTCGCCCGCCTGCCGCTGCGCGCGCGCGACCCGTTCGTTCAGCCCAAGCTGATTCTGAACATGATGCCCAACCTCGTGCGCGATCACGTACGCCTGCGCGAAATCGCCGGGCGCGCCAAACTGCTGGTCCAGCTCGCGGAAGAACGACAAGTCGAGATACACCTTCTGATCCGCCGGGCAATAGAACGGGCCGGTCGCGGCCGAGGCCGATCCGCAGGCCGACTGAACCACCTCGTTGAACAACACCAGCTTCGGCGGTTCATACTGACGGCCAACGCTCGGCAGGACTCGGCTCCACGTGTCCTCGAGATCGGCGAGCACGACCGAGACGAATTCCGATTCCTTATCCCCGGCGGGCGGACCGGACGCCGGGGTCTCAACCGGCGCCGCACCGTCGGCCATCTGCAAGAGCGTCAGCGGGTTCTGGCCGGTCAGCCAGGAGATTACGAGGACGATCAGGAGAAACCCAATCCCGCCGCCGCCGACGGTACCCATCCGCATACCCCGGCGGTCTTCGATATTTTCGCTTCGTCGTCCGGTTTCCCAGCGCATGGTGTGACACTCCGTAGCTCGCGACGCTGCGCCGCAAGCCACTGTGAAAAGATGCGTCGGCGCCGCATCGACTTTGTCAGATCCGTAGTTGGATCTTTCGTTTCGCCTGTTCCATCCAATGCATGTACCGCGGCTTGGCCGCAAACAACAGGGCCGTGAAGATTTCCTGGACGATCGCGCGGGCGGCCGGAAACGTCAGGCTGGGTCCAGGTGTGCGCCGCATGCGCTCGCGTTGGATGAAGGCATGGGCGACCGCGGTCAGCACGACGTGATGGTGCCAGCCCGGATAACTCCGCCCTTCGAAATGATCGAGCCCGAGCTCGCTCTTGAGTTCCTGGTACTGCTGCTCGATCGCCCAGCGTTGATGCGCCAATCGCACGACCGCGCGCAACGACGCGGTGGCCGGCAGGGCGACGAAGTAGTACTTGAGCCGCGTCTTCGAGCCGGTCTCTTCTTCGCACAGCAACCAGACCTCGGGCGCGAGTCGCGCGTGTCGCCACTCGTGCGCGGGGGTGACGCGGACGGCGGCGAAGCGAGCCGTCCGCGGCGGCTGCGTACCATTGCGCCACGTGATGCGACGCCAGCGCGGCGCGCGGCAGCTGCTTCACCAGCGCGCGCACGGCCACGGGCTGGAGTGCGGGCACCATGCGCCACCGCTTGCGCGGCCGCCCACGACGGTTGGCCGCCGGTGGCTGCACGCGAGGACGCGTCGTGAAAACGGTCAGATGCGACGAGATGCCCAGCGCATAGGGCAGTCGGAGCCGATGCAGCGCGGCGCGAAACGTCGTCACATCGCCGAACTCGGCATCGGCCAGGACCGCCGTCAGCGTCAGGCCGGCGGCGCGCGTCTGGCGCAGCAGACGCAGCGCCAATCGCCACTTCTCTTGGAAGCGGACCGAGCCCGGAATCCGGGCGCGCTGGCGCGCCCGCGGCGTCAGCCATTCCTCCGGCAGATAGAGGGCGGCGCCGAGGCACCACGCGCGCACGCCGGTCCACAGCGCGGCGGTCACAGCGACTTGGCAATTGGCAATCTTGCCGAGCGCCCCGCAGTACTGGCGCGCGACCCCGACCGACGCGGGCCCCTGTTTCGGAAAGCTCGTGCCGTCGAGAATGAAGACGCCGCGGCGTTCGGCAGCACGGCGCGCAATCGGCGCCAGACGCGCTCCGCCTCCCACGGGGCATGCGTGATGAAGTGTTGGAACGCTTGATAGGCGACCGGCTCGGTCACCCGCGCCAGCATCGCCTGCATCGACTTCCGCTCGCTGTCGCTGAAGACGCCTTGCACGTAGGTCCGCAGCGACAGCAACTGCGCGCGATGGCCAAAGCAACGCTTGAACTGCTCCAGCCATCGGATCAGTCGCTGCACGCGCGCGGTCGCGGTGTGATCGACCAGGGCGCCACAGGCTACCGAAATCGAGCAAAAAGTACAATGTCCTCAAAACCGATCACTCGTGGTTTCCCGAGTGAAATCCACGATCTGACAAAGCTAGGACACTATCGTCCTGCACCGCTCCGCGAGGCGAGACATCTGCCAAGGCACGTCCGAGACTTGCTCAAATGTCATCGCGGAGGCCTCAGAAGATGTCTCCAGATTAGTCCCGCTCGTCGCCCACAAGAATCACGATCTCCCTCACGTCGCCGCCACGATCGCTGATCTGAACGCGAATCGCCTCTGTTCCGGCCCACGTCAAGCGTTCCGCCCACTCGATGGCGACAATGCCGGCACGGGCGAGGGCCTCGTCTAGCCCAATATCATCAAGATCGGTGCCATCGACGCGGTAGAGGTCGACGTGAACGATTGGCAGGCGTCCGCCTCGGTATTCGTGAACAAGGGTGAACGTCGGACTGGTCACGTCGTCCGGATCGATCCCAAGGCCGGCGGCAAGGCCACGGACGAACGCCGTCTTCCCGGTACCCAAGTCGCCGTGCAGCAGGAGCACATCGCCGGGACGAAGTCGCGAGGCAAGCGCGGCAGCCACTGCCCGCGTCTCGGTCTCGGACGTCGACGTGTGCGTCTCGACGCTCACTCTTTTGGTTTGGCCACGCGGCGTCGCGCGGTTAGCTCGAGGATCGCATCACCGATGTGATCGACCAGGTCGCCGGCGGTCATCGACACTTCGCCGGCATCGGCATCGGCCAGCTCGCCAGCCGACCCGTGAAGGTAGACCGCAAGGCGGCACGCGGCCTCCGCGTCGAGCAACTGCCCGAGCCAACCGCCGATCATGCCCGCCAGGACATCGCCAGTGCCGCCTGTCGCCATTCCCGGAGAGCCGGTCGGGTTGACGAAGATGTGACCGGAGGGGCTGGCAATAATCGTCCGGTAGCCCTTGAGCACGACGGTCACCTGATGGGTGCGCGCGAAGTCCGAAGCAATGCCCAGGCGATCCGCCTGCAGGTCTTCTACAGTGCATCCCACCAGACGAGCCATCTCGCCCGGATGCGGCGTGATGATGACGTCGCGCCCTTCTCGACCGACGAGCGACGCCGGATCGCCGGCAAAGGCGTTGAGCGCGTCGGCGTCGAGCACGAGCGGAGCGCCGCTCTTTTCGAGCAGCTCACGTGCAAAGGCGCTGACGCTCTCGCCGCGGCCAAGCCCCGGCCCCGCGACGATGACGTCTGCGGCAATCGCCTGCACGGCTTCGAGCGCTCCGAAATCCACTGTTCCAGAGGACGTTTCATCGAGCGGCTCGGTCATGTATTCCACGCCGTGGGCGGCAACAGTCGGCTGGCACGAGCGCGGCGTGGCCACCGTGACGAGGCCGGCGCCAGATCTGAGGGCGCCCTGGGCTGCGAGGACCGCGGCGCCCGACTTCCCGACCGAGCCGGCGATCACCAGCACGCGTCCGAAGTCGCCCTTGTGCGAATCCACCGCTCGCGGCTCGATCAGCGGCCGCAATTGATCGCGGGTGAGCAACTCGATTCGCGGGCCATCGAGCGATTCGACCACCTCGCCAGGAATGCCGATGTCGGCGATCACCACCTCGCCGCATTTGGCTTCGGCCGGCGGCAGGACCAGCGGCAGCTTTGGCGCGCCAAGGGTGACGGTCACCGCCGCATCCACCGCCTCGCCGATCAGCTCGCAGGTGTCCGCCGACATGCCGGTGGGAAGGTCAATCGACACGACGGGAATATCCGACGCGTTGAGATCGGCGACGACGGTCTGATAGAAGCCGCGCAAGGCATCCTTCAGGCCGGTGCCGATGATCGCATCGATGATGAGGTCGTGCGCGGTGACCTCCGAGACATGCAACTCCCAGGCGCTCTCGTCGGCAATCTCCATCACGTCGAGACCGAGCCGCTCGAGAATCTCGAGGTTGACTCGCGCATCGCCGCTGACCTCGGCAGCCGGCCCGACGACAAACGCCGAAACGTCGTGCCCGCGCTGATGGAGAGTCCGCACCATCACAAAGCCGTCGCCGCCGTTGTTGCCCTTGCCGCAGACGACGGCAATTCGGCGTTCGGCGAGATCGGGATAGAGCGATTCGACCGCGGCCACGGCCTGGCGGCCGGCATTTTCCATGAGCACGAGCGACGGCAGTCCGATCTCCTCGATCGGTACGCCGATCAGCTTCGCGCATCTGCTGTGTATTGAGAATCCGCATCGGGAGCGGCTTGCCGCGAGTCTAGCACACGGGGTACGCCCTCAAGCCCGATGAGCGCGCACGAGAACGTGAACGACGTCACGACCGACGCGGCCCACGCCCTGGTCCCGGTCTACGATCATGGCTGCGATCGGCTTTCAGCAAAGATCGCCGTCGCTGAACGCTGATAGCCGAAAGCTGCTTAAGCGTATTCCTCGATCGGCGGACAGACGCAGACCAGATTCCGATCGCCGTATGGATTGTCGATGCGGCCGACGCTCGGCCAGAATTTGTTCGCTCTGACCCAGGGGAGCGGAAACGCCGCCTTTTCTCTGGCATAACCGTGCGGCCAGTGATCGGCAGTGACCGATGCGGCGGTGTGCGGCGCATGCTTCAACACGTTGTCCGTCGCATTGGCTCGCCCGGTGACGACCTCTTCGATCTCAGCGCGAATGGCGATCAGCGCCTCGCAGAATCGATCCAGCTCGGCTCGTGATTCGCTCTCGGTCGGCTCGATCATGAGGGTCCCAGGAACCGGGAACGACACCGTGGGCGCGTGGAAGCCGTAGTCCATGAGCCGCTTGGCGACATCGCCCTCCTCGACACCTTTGGCCTTGAATTGGCGGAGGTCGAAGATCATCTCGTGCGCGACGCGGCCGTTGGCGCGCGTGTAGAGCACGTCGTAGTGCCCCTCGAGCCGCGACTTGATGTAGTTGGCATTGAGAATCGCGAACCGCGTCGCGTCGGTGACGCCCTGCCCGCCTAGCATCCGAATGTAGCCGTACGAGATCAGCAGGATGCTGGCGCTGCCCCACGGCGCCGCCGAAACCGGTGGAATCGCCTGCGGCCCGCCAACCCTGGCGAACGGATGGCCCGGGAGAAAGGGCGCCAGGTGTGAGGCCACGCCGATGGGTCCCATGCCTGGTCCGCCGCCACCGTGCGGAATGGCGAACGTCTTGTGGAGATTCAAGTGGCAGACGTCGGCGCCGATCGACGCCGGGCTCGTCAGGCCGACCTGCGCGTTCATGTTCGCGCCGTCCATGTAGACCTGACCGCCGTGGTGGTGAATCACGGCACAGATCTCACGGATGGCGTCCTCGAACACTCCGTGCGTTGACGGGTAGGTGATCATCAGGCCAGCCAGGTGGCTGGCATGCTGCGCTGACTTCGCCTCGAGGTCGGCCACGTCCACGTTGCCGCTGGCATCGGTGCCGACGACGACCACGCGGAAGCCCGCCATGACGGCGCTGGCCGGGTTGGTGCCGTGCGCTGAGGCGGGAATGAGCACGACATCACGATGCTCCTGGCCTTGCGAGGCGAGGTAGCCACGAATGACGGCGAGGCCGGCGAATTCACCCTGCGCGCCGGAATTCGGCTGCAGCGACACCGCGGCAAAGCCGGTGATCGCGCAGAGCGCCGATTCGAGCTCCTGGCAGATCTGCAGATAACCCTGGGTCTGATCGGCCGGCGCAAACGGGTGCATGCGCGAGAACTCGGGCCACGACACCGGATACATCTCGGCGGCGGCGTTGAGCTTCATCGTGCACGAGCCCAGGGGAATCATCGAGGTGTCGAGGCCGATGTCCTTGCGCTCGAGGCTCTTGATGTAGCGCATCATCTCGGTCTCGGAGCGATGCGTGTTGAAGACCGGATGAGTGAGGTACTCACTCGTGCGCCGCAGCTCGCGCGGCCAATCGAGCGCATCCGGCGAGTCGAGCTCGACCGTGCCCTTCATGCCCGACGCGTCGGCAAAGACTGACAGGATGGTGGCGAGATCGGTCGTGGTCGCTGTCTCGTCGAGGGCGATGCCGATACCCGTCTCGCCAACGTACCGAAGGTTGATCCCGTGCGCCACCGCCCGCTCGCGAATGGCCGACGCGCGAGACGCGTCGGTGACGATCCGCAGCGTGTCGAAGTAGTTCTCGTTGGTCTGCTGATAGCCGAGATTCTGCAGCGCCTGGTCGAGCGCGCGCGCCATGGAGTGCACGCGGCGCGCAATCGCGCGAATGCCTTCGGGGCCGTGATAGACGGCGTACATCGCCGACATATTCGCCAGGAGCGCTTGCGCCGTGCAGATGTTCGACGTGGCCTTCTCGCGCCGGATATGCTGCTCGCGCGTCTGCAGCGTCATACGGTAGGCGGTCTTGCCGTTGGCATCTACCGAGACGCCGATGATCCGGCCAGGCATGTGCCGGACGTAGTCCTGCTTGGTAGCGAAAAACGCGGCGTGCGGGCCGCCAAACCCCATCGGCACGCCGAATCGCTGCGCGTTGCCGTAAACGACGTCAGCGCCCATCTCGCCTGGCGGTGTCGCCAGCGCCAGGGCGAGCAGGTCCGAACCGACCGCGACGAGCACGCCGGCCGCGTGTGCGCGATCGATGAACGGCCGGAGGTCCTTCAGCCGGCCGGCCTCGTCGGGATACTGCAGGAGCGCGCCGAACACATGCGGCGTGAACTGCATTTCGCTCGACGGCCCGATTCGCAACTCGATTCCGAGCGGCTCGGTGCGGCTCCTGAGGACGGCGATCGTTTGAGGAAACAGCCGGTCCGAGACCAGGAAAATGCCGGCCGTCTCACCGAGCTTCTTGGACTGCACGCGGTGCAGCAACGCCATCGCTTCTCCGGCGGCGGTCCCCTCGTCCAGCAACGAGGCGTTGGCCATCGGCAACCCGGTCAAATCCGCCACCATCGTCTGGAAGTTGAGGAGCGATTCGAGCCGTCCTTGCGCGATTTCAGCCTGATACGGCGTGTAGGGCGTGTACCAACCCGGGTTTTCGAACACGCAACGCCGGATGACGCTTGGCGTCAGCGTGTCGGAATAGCCCAGGCCAATGAAGGTGCGGAACACCTTGTTCTTCCGGGCAATGGTTCGCAGCCGCGCGAGATAGGCGGACTCGCTCTCCGCCGCCGGAAGACTGAGAGGCTCGTTGAGGCGAATACTGGCCGGAATGACCTCGTCGATCAGCGCATCGAGCGATGAAGCGCCGACCGCCTCGAGCATGGCGGCGGCATCCTCGCCGCGGGGACCGATGTGTCGTGGAGCAAATGTGTCGAGCGGATCAAAACTCATGTCACTTCGCGATCAAGGCGGAGTAAGCGGCGGCATCCATCAAGTTGGCAACCTCAGCCGGATTGGCGAGCCGCACCTTGACCATCCAGGTGTCGTGCGGCTTCGAGTTCACTTGATCCGGTCGATCCTTGAGGTCCGAATTGATGGCCACGACTTCGCCCGTGACCGGCGCGAAGAGCTCGGACACGGCCTTGACCGACTCGATGGTGCCGAATACTTTGCCTTGGGTGATGGTTGAGCCGACGTCCGGCAACTCGACGTAGACCACGTCACCGAGCTGCTGCTGCGCGAAATCAGTGATGCCGACGGCTCCGGTGTCGCCATCGACGTTCACCCACTCGTGTTCCTGCGTGTACTTCAGATTGTTTGGATAGGACATATCGGCTCTCAGCTATCGGCTTTCGGCGTTTCACGCCTTCTTTGGGCGCTTGTAGAACGGCAGGGGAACAACGACGCTCTTCACCCGGCGGCCTCGGACATCGATGTCGATTTCGGTTCCGAGTGCGGCGAGCGCTGGGGGGACGTACGCCATGCCGATGGCCTTCTTCAGGAATGGGGTCTGGGTTCCACTGGTCACCACGCCCACTTCTTGACCGTTGTGCCACACGGAATAGCCGTGCCGCGCGATCGCCCGGTCCACAACCTCGAAGCCCACGAGCTTTTTCGGCACGCCCTGCGCTTTCTGATCGTGCAGCCGCTGGCGTCCCAGGAACTCGGGCTTGCTCCAGCCGACAATCCAGCCGAGGTCCGCTTCGAGGACGGTGCTCGTCTCGTCCATGTCGTTGCCGTAGAGGCGCATGGCGGCCTCGAGGCGCAGCGTGTCGCGAGCGCCAAGCCCGCACGGGGTGAGTCCCATCGGCTTTCCCGCCTGGAGCAGCGCCTCCCACACCCGGGTCGCCATTGCCGGTGGGACCATTACTTCGAACCCATCTTCGCCGGTGTATCCGGTCCTGGAGACCGTGCCGCGCACGCCGGCGATCTCACCATGAGCGAACCAGTAGTACTTGATGGGCGCGAGGTCGATAGCCGTCAGCGTCTGCAGGATCTCCTGCGCTCGCGGTCCCTGCACGGCGATGAGCGCGTACCGATCGCTCGAGTTGACGGTCGCGACGTCGGGCACGGCCTCTTTCGTGCGCGCGGCAATCCACGCGTAGTCCTTGTCGATGTTGGAGGCGTTGATCACGAGCAGGTAGTGCGACGGACCAAAGCGATAGACCAGTAGATCGTCAACGAACGTGCCCTCGGGCGTGGTCAAGGCCGAGTATTGAATCTGTCCGACCTGCAGCTTGCTGGCGTCGTTGCTGGTGATGTGCTGCACCGCGGTGAGCGCATCCTTGCCTGCGATCTCGACTTCGCCCATATGCGACACGTCGAACAATCCGGCGGCGGTTCGCACCGCCAGATGCTCGGCCGTGATGCCCGAGTACTCGACCGGCATGTCCCAGCCACCGAACGGGACCATGCGGGCGCCAAGCGCCACGTGTGCGTTGTACAGCGGGGTTTTCTTGAGAACAGCGGCGCCGGAGTCAGTCATGGAGTGCCAGCCGCTCAGCTGGGGATAGTAGTGACAGCCGAGCCAGCGAAAGGTACTATGCGCCTCCGCCGAGGGTCAACTGAGCGGCTCGAATGAGGCAAAAGACAGCTGTTTTCACGCGGTGGCCGGTCTCGCTGCGGTCGATGAAAGGACGGCCCCCACAACCGCCAGAAGAGTGCTCTCGCGATTCCAGGAGGACAAGCTCGCGCGCCGAGCCCATCAGGTCGACAAAGCCGCACCGCAATAACGTCGGGGGTCCGTATCGCCGAGAGCCAGGGAAGGTTGGTGAGAAATGTCCCTCACCCAGCTCCGGAGGAGGCCGGCAAACTCGCCACTGATGTCTCGGCCGCCGGAGCACGAGTCGGCGCCCTGTAGCTCAGATAGCTGTTGAGCGTGTGGTAGGAAATATCCAGGACTCGACACGTCTTGCGCTTGTTGCCGTTGTGGCGCTCGAGCACGAGGCGCGCGTAGCGACTCCCCCAGGCCCGCATCGTGTCTCCCAGTTGCATCGCCGGAATGAGCATCCCGCCGTAGTCGCCCCGCAGGCTCACGGGCAGGTGGTCGACGCCGATCTGCTTCGAGTCGGCGGTCGCAATCGCGCCTTCGACCATCCGCTCCAGCTCACGCACATTGCCTGGCCAGTCGTACGACATCAGCGCGTCAACCGCCGCCGGCGTCATGGTGATGGGACCGGCAGCCTGATGGCGCGCGAGAAAGTCCTGCGCCAGCTCGAGAACGTCGGCCTTCCGGCTCCGCAGCGGCGGCACGCGAATCTCGACGCCGCTCAGCCGATAGAACAAGTCGGTCCGAAAGACACCGCGCTCCACCAGGCCGGCCAGCGGACGGTTGGTCGCGGCGACGATGCGCGTGTTGACCTGCCGGGCTCCACTGCCACCCACGCGCTCGACGGTCAGATCCTGCACCACACGCAGCAGCTTCGACTGCGCGGCTACCGACAGATCGGAGACTTCGTCCAGGAACAACGTGCCCCCCTCGGCGTGTTCGAACTTCCCGCGCCGACCCTTGACGCCGGTCGCCGTGCGCTCCTCGATCCCGAAGAGCTCCGCCTCGATCAGCGTTTCCACGAGCGCGCCACAGTTGATTGCCACAAACGGACCGTGCCGCCGCCGGCCCAATTGATGAATCTGGCGTGCCACGAGCTCCTTGCCGACTCCGGACTCCCCTTCGATGAGCACGGTGAAATCGGTATTCGCCACTCGCTCCACGCGCTCGCGCAGCGCGCGCATCACGTCACTCGACCCGATGAGCGGCGCCACGCCGTCTCTTTCCAGCACGGTTGGTCGGATCGGCGCATGGGCGAGCCGCTCGGATTCGACGAGTATCGATGTCAGGCTGGCCGCGCTTTCGAGCAGCTGACACGTCCATTCGTCAGGCCCCGACTTGGCGTCGAACGCGGCTTCCAACAGCAGTGAACGGCCTGGCTCGCGCACGGGGATGACAAGGCCCAGATGATCGCGCGACCGGATCGGACGTGTGTGCCGCGGCGCCAGACTGTTGGTGACCTCGGAGAGCCGGACGCTCTTGATTCGGCCGAGCCGAACCAGCCGATCGATCACGAAGGCCGAAAAGTCCCGCCTCGTGAACGCGGTCAACATATCCGCGGCAACTCCCTGAACCAGTGCGTGAAGACCACCGCGACGGTCGGCCCTCCGCACACGCGCGACTGCGACCGGCTTGGATGCTGAGTCCATCTCGTCTCCGTTTTCTGGGGGGCCCATCAATACTTCAAAGCGAGTGCCAGCAAGACGACGCTGTCAGCGATGGAACTGTCGGGGGAACTCGACCCAGCTCGCAGTTTTGTTGAATCGTCTGGGGTAGCCCTTGCCCCTTCGTGCGGTTTTCCTACGAAAACCTCGGGAACTAACTACTCTCTACCCGCGTCGGAAGGCGGAGGCACCCTTCGAGACTCGCCGCCTCGGCAGCCGAGGCGGCTCGCTCAGTGCAGGCACTCAATTCAGGCATTGGAGAAGGCAGAAGCACGACGCGGGCTTAATGCCAGCGGTAGTCGGTGCGGTTGAACGTGAGGACTCGCGTGCGCCCCGTGGCTCCGTAGAGGCGAATCGCCACCTGGGGGCCCTGCGGCGCGGCGAGATATAACGTGCCGCTCGTCGAACTGCCGAGCGGGCTGAACGCGACGATCGACGTGCGCCCGATGCGAAGCGGATTGTCGCCCGGTTTGAGCGGCGGACCGCCGCCGATGTCGGGGACCGTTTGGTTGATGCGCAGCGCGACGCCCCGTGCGTGCTGATCCAGCCACTCAACGCCGCCGATCGCCGGGTCGGTTCCCGAATCGATGTCACGCTGCAGAACGCCGTTGCCGTTGCCATCGACGAACAGCCGGAAGCACGTCCGCCCTCCGCTGACATCGATCTGAAGCGCCACGACGGCGGCCCGGCGCAGCGCTTCGAGCCGCGCTCGCTGCGTGTATCCAGCCAGAACGTGCGCGCCGACCATGGCTCGCTCACGATCGAGTGAGCCAGCCACGATCGGCACTGCGACGGCGGCCAGAATCCCGGCCACCGCGAGCGAGCACATGACGTCGACCAGCGCGACGCCGCGTGCGTCAGTTCGCCTCACCCGACTTCTCGGGCTTGGCCGTGACCACGAGCATCGGCTTCAGCTTGAGAAAGCTCTTCTCGCCGATGCCCTTGATGTTCATGAGCTCTTCGACCTTCTTGAAGCCGCCGCTCTTCTGGCGATACTCCACGATGAGCTGCGCGGTCTTCGGACCAATTCCAGGCAGCGCCTCGAGCTGTTCGAGGGTGGCCGAGTTGAGATTGATCGTGGCCGCGTTTCCAGCAGGCTTCTCGGCCTGCTGCGCTGAAACCATCGAGGCGGCAAACAGCGTAACGGTCAGCGCGAACGCGCCGGCGATAAGAGTACGCATCGGATCCTCCAGGCAAGTGTCGGTTGTTGAGACGAGAGCGACGAAGGGCGGCGGTCGAGATGGACCGTGGGCCAGGTCAAGGGCCGCCGGCGCCGCTCTTCCACCGCCTTTCTGTCGCAGCTCTCAGGGCAAACACCGAGCCCGAACGGCGCGTCGGCTCGAACTGATAGAGCGCCACGAACTTGTCGTCAAGGACGCGCCCGCGACGGATGCCCGCGAATGAGGATCTGCCAACCGGCGTTGCGCGCCAGAGGCGTGGCCAGATGAACCACGGACGAAACCGACGCAACTCGCGTTGCCGGCAGCGCAACGCAAGTTACCAGTGCATCTCGGAGGCTTCTGCGCCACTCCTGCGTGCTTTGAATCGCGGTCACGACTCCGCAGCCACGCTGCGCTGCAGGAAGCGCCGCTCGGCCGCTCAGGTCACAAGGATAGTGACCAGCGACGAACGGCCATTTTGAGCTCTCTCTATGCGGTGGCTCCGGGGGAAGTATCGGCAGGGCGAGACTGGCAAAATATGAGCCGGAATCCCAAATCCGGCTACAATCACCCCTGTGAATAAGGAGGCCCCCTTGCAGACTCTGGGAACACGCGTGCGTTTTCGCTGGGTGATCGGCGCGTTGGCGACGATCGTCGTCGCCAGCCAGAATGCGCCTCTCGTCCGAGCCTCAGACCCCGCCGCCGATCAAGCAGCGGCCGCCTCGTGCTCGCTCAACTGGATTGGACACGAGGCCGAATTCGAGGCCGCCCTGCGGGCCGGCAAGATCACCAAGATGGAGACGGTACCGATCGGCGTCACCAAGCCTCAGCGCGGCTACCTCGAGGGCGGCCCCGTGGCGCGGTTTGCCTGGAAGGTGCTGCCGCCAGGTTACAAAGCCGGGTTCATGGAGAGCTACAAGGCCGAGATCGCCGCCTATAAGATCGACCAAATGCTCGAGCTCCACAGGGTGCCGCCCATGGTCGAACGGAACATCGATGGCAAGGTGGGCGTGGCGGTCTACTGGATCGAAAACACCAAGGGATGGGATGCCAAGAGTCCGCCGCGCGGACCCGAGCCGAACTGGAGCCACGAAATCGTCCGAATGAAGATGCTCGACCTGCTGATTGGCAACATCGATCGCAATCAGGGGAATCTGATCTACGACGCCGACTGGCACCTGATGCTGATCGATCACTCGCGCGCCTTCATCAACAAGAAGGACCTCAAGGGCATCGCCGAGCTGGGAAGCGCCGATCGCGCGCTGTGGTTAAAGATGCAGGCGCTGACGTTCGAGAGTCTCAAGGCCGGACTCGGCGAATGGGTCAACGACAACGAGCTCAAGGCCATCATCATCCGTCGCGACCTGATGGCCAAGGCGATCGACGATCTCGTGAAGAAGAAGGGCGAAGGCAGCGTCTACTTCTAGACCCTCGCGTTCGTGTCGTTCGTGAAACTCTTTTCTGTTGCGCGTGTCGTGCTCGTCCTCGCACTGGCTGCTCCACTGATGGCGCAGGACGAGGCGCCACGCCTGGTCGCCGTCGGCGACATTCACGGCAGCCTCGAGAGCTTCACCTCCATCCTCAAGACGGCTGGCCTGACCGGCGACAATGGCAGCTGGTCGGGCGGCCGCACCATTCTCATTCAAACCGGCGATTACATGGATCGCGGTGCGGATGTCCGCGCCGTCATGGATCGCCTGATGGCGCTCGAGTCAGAGGCCAAGAGCGCTGGTGGGCGCGCCCAGGCGCTATTGGGCAACCACGAGGTGATGAACCTCATCGGGATGACGCGCGACGCCACGCCTGAGATTTTTGCCGCCTTTGCGGATGCCAAATCGGCGTCTCGGCGCGATGAGGAGTGGGAGGACTACGGTACGCTCGCCGAAAACAAGAAATCCGAGCGTGAGCCGATACCGGCAGTCCTGGCGCAGTCGCGCGAAGCGTGGATGGCCGCGCACCCGCTCGGTTACGCCGAGTATCGCGATGCGATCGGGCCGCGGGGGAAGTACGGCAGGTGGCTTCGCGGCAAGCCGATGGTTGCGGTGGTCGAAGGCACGATCTTCATGCACGCGGGCATTCCGCTCGACGATGCGCCGGGAAAGCTCGACGACCTCAACGACAAGCTCAAGAGCGAGGTGGCGCGTCTCGATCGCTTCCGCCAGCGCATGCTCGACAAACACTTGATTACGCCATCCTTCACGCTGCAGGAGATGCTGCAGGTGGCGGCTGCCGAAATCGATGTCGCCAACGCGGCAATCAAGGCCTCTAACAGCGGCGGGCGGGCCGTGGACGCGGACAGAATCGACATGGACTTCTTGAAAGAGGCCGTCGAAGCCCTGAAGGTCGACGAATGGCTGGTCCTCAATTCAGAGGGAGCGCTCTGGACGCGCGGCTTCGCTATGCTTCCGGACGACGAGACCGGAGGTCCTCTCGTGCCTCTGCTCGCTCGTTATAAGGCGAGCCGATTTGTTGTCGGGCACACGCCACAGCCGCCCTACCGCATTACGCGTCGTTTCGGAGGCCGAGTGTTCGTGATCGACACCGGTATGCTCAAGGAGGTCTACAGCGGCCGGCCGTCGGCCCTGGAAATCAAGGGCGCCGAGTTGACGGCGATCTACGATGACGGCCGCGTGCCGCTGGGTGGCGCAAGCTCTGGCGTGGCTGCGGCCTGGCTCTGGAACCACTCGACGGTTCGCCGCAGTCCTTCTTCCAGCTTCACCGTCGGGCGGTAGCCCAGCAGCCGCTCAGCTTTCGAGATATCGGCCTGTGAGTCGCGGACATCGCCCGAGCGGCGCTCGCCGAACGTCGGGGTGACTGTCGAGTGAGTAATCCGCTGCAACGCCGCGACGAGATCGTTCAGCGACACGCGGCCATTGGTCGCGATGTTGAACGTCTCGC
Source organism: uncultured Acidobacteriota bacterium (assembly GCA_963773045.1). Taxonomy (GTDB): domain Bacteria; phylum Acidobacteriota; class Vicinamibacteria; order Vicinamibacterales; family UBA2999; genus 12-FULL-67-14b. The sequence goes on from CAVYZT010000010.1 coordinate 614,662, forward strand.
CGGCGACCCCCGGCGTCTCGGCCGCGCGCAACACGCCATCGACCACATTACTTATGTAGGTGAAGTCACGCGTCTGGCTGCCATCACCGTGCACCATCGGTGACCGGCCGGCCAGCAGCGCCGTGATGAAGAGCGAGATCACGCCTGAGTACGGCGAACTGGGATCCTGGCGCGGGCCAAACACGTTGAAATACCGCGTGGTCACCGTCTCGAGACCGTAGAGGCGCGTGAACAACTGGCAGTACTGCTCGCCCACGAGCTTCTGCAGCGCATAAGGTGAGAGCGGTGCGGTGGGCATCGCTTCGTGCTTGGGCAGCGTCTCGGAGTCGCCGTAGACCGATGAGGAGCCGGCGAAGACCACCCGACGCACGCCGGCATGACGAGCGGCGACCAATGTGTTGAGCACGCCATCGACGTTGGCGCGGTTGGACTCGACTGGATTCTTGACCGATCGCGGCACCGACGGGATGGCGGCCTGATGCAGCACGACATCCATGCCTTGGACCGCCCGTTCGGCGACAGCGGGATCGGCGAGATCGCCGAGCATGAATTCAGTGCCGGCAGGCACGTTGCTGCGTTGACCCGTGATCAGATTGTCGACGATGCGCACGGTGTGCCCGCGCGACAGCAGCGCGTCGGCCAGGTGGGAGCCGATGAATCCCGCGCCTCCAGTAACCAGATAGTTTGCCATTTGCCCGCCTTCGCTCGCGCTCCGGCGAGGCAGGCTGTTTCGCTGTCACGCTCCGGCGGGCAACTGCCTCGCTGTCACGCTTCGGCGAGGCAGGCTGCCCCGTGTTCAAAAGTGCCGCAGTGGACCTGTAAGCCGAATTCTGTCCGCCTCCGTCCGCTATCGCGCCCACTTTCGTGTGCGCGACGGCGGACGTCGGCGAGACGATCATTCCTCTAGTCCCGGCATTGCTGACGGGATCGAGCAACCTACCCGGAGGCTTCGGACGGGCCGCCCTCAAGCGCCTCCCTATTTGGTCTTGCTCCGTGCGGGGTTTGGCCTGCCACTTCTGTTGCCAGAAGCGCGGTGCGCTCTTACCGCACCTTTTCACCCTTACCTCCGTCGCGCCGAGTGCGTGCCATTCCGCCGAGTGGCCGCATGACCCGCCACACTTTAGAAGGAGTCGGCCGCAAAGAACGCGGCCACTCCGGAATGCCACTCACTCGACGCGACGGAGGCGGTATATTTTCTGTGCCACTGTCCGTCGGGTCGCCCCGCCCGGGAATTACCCGGCGCACTGCCCTGCGGAGTTCGGACTTTCCTCTCCCGCCGGTGCTACCCACTTGCGTGGGGCCTCCAACGGCAACGATCGTCCGGTCCACTGCGGCTTATCGGCTTTTCGTCGTTCGCTCTTCGCCTTTCGCTTTCCTTCTTGTTTCTTCGTTCTTCATTCTTCAACCGCTAGCCGTCTTTTTCCTGCGCAATCTGATACTGCTCCAGCTTCTTGTAGAGATTGCTGCGCGGCGTGTCGATGACCTCGGCCGTCTTGGAGATGTTCCATCCATTCTCGCGCAATCTGGCCACGAGATATGCCCGTTCCGACTCGGACTTGAACTCCTGCAGGGTCGCCGCGTGCATCCAAGGCGCGGCGGCGGATGCCGCCGCCGCGGACGGTTCCTGCCGGACGACGCCGCTCTCCGGAATGTCGGTGGCGTCGATGGCCTCGTTCGGGCTCATGATCATCAGCCGCTCGACGAAGTTCCTGAGCTCGCGGATGTTGCCGCGCCAATGCATCTGGCGCAGCCGTTCCATGGCTGCGCTGGTGAACGTCTTGCGCTTGAAGTTGTTGTCCCGGGCGAACAGGTCCGCGAAATGGCGGACCAGCGACGGGATGTCGTCACGCCGCTCGCGCAGTGCGGGCACATGAATCGGCACGACGTTCAAACGATAGAACAGATCCTCCCGAAACTGTCCCTTGTCGATTTCCTCTTCCAGGTTCTTGTTGGTCGCGGCAATCACCCGCACGTCGACTTTGAGCACGCGATTGCTGCCCAGCCGCTCGAGCTCCTGCTCCTGCAGCACTCGAAGCACCTTGGCCTGGGTCTTCAGGCTCATGTCGCCGACTTCGTCGAGAAAGATCGTGCCCTTGTCCGCCTGCTCGAACTTGCCGATCTGGCGGTCGGACGCGCCGGTGAACGACCCTTTCTCGTGCCCGAAGAGCTCCGATTCGATGAGCTCGTCGGGAATCGCCGCGCAGTTCACCTGGACGAACGGGCCATCCCTCCTGAGGCTCTCGCGATGGATCGATCGCGCGACCAGCTCTTTGCCGACGCCGCTCTCGCCCCAGACCAGCACGGTGGCATTGGTCGGCGCCGCCTTCTGGATCGACGCGCGCACCACAGCCAGCGACGATGAATCGCCGACGATCTGGTAGCGCTTTTCCGCGTCGCGCCGGTAGGTCTTGTTTTCCGAGCGCAACCGCCGCGAGTCGACGGCATTGCGAACCGTGACCATAATGCGGTCGGTCGCCAGCGGCTTCTCGATGAAGTCGAAGGCCCCCAGTCGCGTCGCCTCGACGGCCGTGGTGATGGTCGCGTGCCCGGAGACGACGACGATTGGCGTCGTCTCGACGAGATGCCGCAGCTTCTGAAGGACTTCGAGCCCGTCCATGCCCGGCATCTTGATATCCAGAAACACCAGATCGGGCGCCTCGCGCTCGACGAGCTTGACGCCCTCGTCGCCGGTGGCCGCCTGCAGCACTTCGTAGCCTTCGTACTCGAGAATCATCCGCAACGAGTCGCGAATCGCGGCCTCGTCGTCGATCACCAGGATGCGCGGCTTCAACGAGACTCCGTCCGGATCGTGCGAATCGTGCGCTCGTCGCGATCGGGATCGTAGAGGTAGACGGCGAGCACCGATCCGGCGGGCACGGCGCCGATGACGCGGCGGAAGCCGACCACCGTTTCAACCGGCTGGCGATTGATCTCGAGAATGACCTGCCCGCGCTCGATGCCGCCTTCGTACGCCGCGCTCAGCGGCTCGACGCTCTGCACGAGCAGCCCCCGGGTCTCCTGTGGCACGTCGAATCGGTGCACGTTGGTGCCGTCGATCTCGATCAGCGCAAGGCCGAGCTCGCCGGGTCCGATGCGCTGCCCCGACCGTTCGGCCGGGAGCGGCAGCTCGGCGTTTCGGGTTGGACGCTCGGCCAGCTTCACCGACACCTCGCGCACCCGCCCGTCGCGCAGGAACTCGAGCCGCGCCACCGTTCCCGGTGCGCGCATCGCGATCTCGCGAATCAGGATGTCGTTGGTCCTCACCGGCTCGCCATCGACCTTCACAATCAAGTCGTACGGTCGCAACCCGGCTCGAGCCCCGGGCGACCCAGCCGTCACGTCCTGCACCAGCGCACCATCCGATCGCGTCAAGTGCAATGACGCTTGCAGCTCGTGATCCACGTCGCGTAAAGCGACGCCGATGAACCCGCGCATCACCTTCCCTACCGTCTTGAGCTGCGGCAGGATCGCCCGCGCCTGATTGATGGGGACGGCAAACCCGATGTTGTTCGATTGCCGGCTCACCGCCGAGTTGATGCCGATCACCTGTCCGCGGGCGTTGATGAGCGGCCCGCCGCTGTTGCCGAAGCTGATTGCCGCGTCGGTCTGGATGTAGTTGTCGAGCGTCGAATCGAACAGCTTGCGTCCGATGAAGCTCACCACGCCCACGGTTACGGTGTGCTCGTAGGCGAGCGGATTGCCGATGGCGCACACCCACTCGCCCACCCTCAAGCGATCCGAGTCGCCGAGCGTCGCGTGAGGGAGGGCAGCGTCCGCGTCAACCTTGATCAACGCGATGTCGGTGTCGGGATCCGATCCGACCACCTCAGCACGGAACGATCGCCCGTCGGTCAGCTTGACCGTGAGCCGATCGGCGCCGTCGATCACATGCTGATTGGTCAGGATGTGGCCTTCGGGGTCAATGATGAACCCCGTCCCCATCCCCCGCCGTGGGACGTCGCCCGTCCGCGGCCGGCGCAGGTCGAACGGATCCTGAAAGACATCGGGCCGCTTGGGCTGCCCATCCTGCGGCGCCCGCGCACGCCGGCCACGCGCGGTCGCATCGATGTTGACGACCGCCGGATTCAGGCGTTCGGCGACATCCGCGAAGTTGATGGAATTGTTGCCACCGGCGACGGAGCGCCCGGTGCGCTCGACCGCAACCGGTTCGGTACTTGACATCGTCGGCGCCGGAGTCGGCGCGGGCGCCACTCGCGCCGGTGCGACCGTGCCGCTGACGATGAGCCCGACCAGCACGCCGATGACAGCCGACAGCCCTGCGGTGATCCAGGCGAACTGCCGCGTCATCATCCGGTCATTATAAGCTGGAGAAAAGCGGCCTCATCGAGCGTCTCGACGCCGAGCGCACGCGCCTTGTCGAGTTTGGCGCCCGCGTCGGCGCCGACGATCACGAAACTGGTCTTCTTGCTGACCGAGCCGGTCACCTTGCCGCCGAGCGACTCGACTTTGCGCGTCGCTTCCTCGCGCGACATCGATTCGAGCGTCCCAGTAATCACGACCATCTTTCCGGCCAGCGGCTGCGGCCCGATCGGCGCGACCTTGCGCTCGCCAACGGTTCGTACGCCCGCCTGTCGCAGTGCCGCCACCAGCTCGCGGTTGCGCGGTTCGTCGAACCACTGCCAGATGGCCTCGGCGACAACCGGTCCGATATCGGGGGCTTGCTGCAAGACCTCGATCGACGCTTGCTCGATGGCTTCGATCGACCCGAAGTGATCGGCCAGCACTTCGGCGCCGCGCTCGCCAACGTGGCGAACGCCGAGCCCGTAGATCAGACGCCAGATCTCGTTGCCCTTCGATCGCTCGATCTCCTTCAGCACGTTGGCCGCCGACTTCTTGCCCATGCGCTCGAGGTTTTCGAGCGTGGCGTGATCCAGGCGGTATATGTCCGCGAACGACTTCACCAGGCCCTTGGCGGTCAGCTGGGCAATCAGCGACTCGCCCAGGCCTTCGATATTCATCGCGCCGCGCGAGGCGAAGTGCTCGAGCCCACGGGTCAGCTTCGCTGGACACGAGCTGTTCTCGCATCGCCACACCGCCTCGTCGGCCGGCTTGTGCAGCGGTTCGCCACACACCGGACAATGGGTGGGCATCACCCAGGGAACCGAGTCGGCGGGCCGCTTCTCCGGCACGGGTCCGACCACGCGCGGAATCACGTCGCCGGCCTTTTCGATGATCACCGTGTCGCGCTCGCGGATGTCTTTGCGCGCGAGATCGTCGGGATTGTGCAACGTCGCCATCGAGATGGTGGACCCGGCCACGAAAACGGGCTCGAGCACCGCAAACGGCGTCGCCGCACCGGTCCGGCCGATGTTCACCTCGATTTTCTTGAGCAACGTCGTCATTTGCTGGGCGGGAAACTTGAACGCCGTCGCCCACCGCGGGAACTTCGAGGTCGAGCCCAGCCGATGGCGAAGCGCCAGCGCATCGAGCTTGACGACAACTCCGTCGGTCTCGAATCCCAGCGTCCGCCGGCTGTCGCGCCACTCGTCGCAGTACTTGAGCACCTTCTCGACGCCTTCACAGCGGCGCCAGTGCGGTTCCACCGGCAAGCCCCACGCACGGAGGGCTTCGAGCATCTCGGCGTGGGCGGCCCAGGTTCCGGAGCCGACGACCTGGTAGAACCAGGCGGAGAGTCCGCGCTTGGCCACTTCCCCGGGGTCGACGTTGCGCATCGCACCGGCCGCCGTGTTGCGCGGGTTGGCGAAGATCGCCTCGCCGGCCGCTTCCTTCGCTTTGTTCATCCGCTCGAACTCCGCCAGCGGCAGGAAGACCTCGCCACGGATTTCGATGCGCCCCGGGGGACCATGGCGCAGCACGAGTGGAATTCGTCGAATCGTCCGCACGTTGTGCGTCACGTCTTCGCCGTGCACGCCGTCGCCGCGAGTGGCGCCGCGGACGAGACGGCCGTCTTCATAGGCCAGCGAGATACTGAGGCCATCGACCTTGAGCTCGGCCACGTAGGCGGCCGGTCCCTGAAGTCCGAGGCCTTTGCGGACCCGCTCGTCGAACGCGCGCAAATCCGCTTCGTTGTAGGCGTTGTCGAGGCTCAGCATCGGCGTCAGGTGTTCGACAGACGCGAAGCCTTCTGAAAGACGGCCGCCAACCCGCTGGGTGGGTGAATCGGGAGTAATCAGCTCCGGGTGCGCCGCTTCGAGCGCCTTGAGCTCGTTCATCAATGCATCGAAGGCGGCGTCAGAGATCTCCGGTGCGGCCTGTACGTAGTAGAGCTCTTCGTGGTGGCGGATCTCCTGCCTGAGGACTTCGATGCGTTCAGCCGGTGTCACGGACAGGCCACAGAGACGCAGAGACACAGAGAAACACTCTTTTCTTGTGTCACGCGCCCTGCTCTCCTGAAAAAGATTGCTCTGTGCCTCTGTGTCTCTGTGGCCCGTCCGTTATCTGTCGCGGAGCAGCACGTAATCGGCGAGCGCGGTCAGGGCCTCGCGCTCCGGGCTGGGGGCAAAGAGCCGCAGGTGCCGCTTCGCCGCCTCGCCGAACTCGACCGCCCGGCCATAGGCGTAGTCGATGGATCGGTGCTCAGCGAGCAGCGTCTTGATCCGCGCCCAGTCGTCCGGCGTGACATGGCGCGCGTGCACGGCGCCGCGAATGAGCTCGTTGGCTTCGGGGCCACCGTGTTCGAGCAGGTGAATGATCGGCAGGGTGATCTTGCCTTCGCGCAGGTCGCCGCCGACGGGCTTACCCAGCGACTCAGCGACGCCGGTGAAATCGAGCAAATCGTCGACCAACTGGAACATCACACCGAGATTGAACCCGTACTCGCGGAGCGCCTGCTCCTCGTCGGCTCCCACGCCGCCCAGGATGCCGCCAATCTGCGCGCACCCGCCAAACAAGTGCGCCGTCTTGCGGCGAATGATGTCGAAGTGCTCGTTCTCGCTGAGGTCGACAACGCCGTTCTTCGTGAGCTGATACAGCTCGCCTTCGATCATGCGAAGCGTGACGTCGCAGAGCAGCCGGACGATGTCCAGTGAGTCCTGGGCGAGGGCCATCGCCATCGACTTGATGTAGAGAAAGTCGCCGGCCAGGACGGTGACGTCGTTACCCCACTGCGAATGGACTGCCTTCCGTCCCCGCCGCGTCTCCGCATCGTCGATGATGTCGTCGTGAACCAGCGTCGCGGTGTGAATGAATTCGACGACGGCGGCGTTGAGAATCGCCTTCGGCCCGCTGTAGCCGCACAGGCGGGCGGCCATGAGCAGCACCGCCGGTCGAACGCGCTTGCCGCCGCTTTTGAGAACGTAGTCGCCGATCTCTGGAATGACGTGAACCTGCGACTGAACCTGGCGAGCAAACTCAACTTCGACGGCGGCGAGTTCGTCTCGCACGGGTTCGAAGAGCTGAATGAGATCCGCGTGGGTTCGGGGTACGGCGTTCGACACGCTGGTCAATCTCACCATAGGCCCGTCAGACTGTCAAAGCACGTTTCGCAGCCGGCTATAGGTTGAACAGCGCGTCGAAGTTCCGGTCGAGCGCCGCATCGATCGTCGAGCGGTCAGCGCCGCGCTCCGCTGCGAGCTGCTCGAAAACCCGAACCACGTACGCCGGCTCGTTACGTTTTCCCCGATACGGAACCGGCGCCAGATACGGACTGTCGGTTTCAACCAGCAGGCGATCGAGCGGGACGGTACGAGCAACATCTCGAAGGGCACCAGCCTTGGGAAACGTCAGGATACCCGGCAGCGAGAGATAGAAGCCGGTGCCGAGCGCCCGCTCCGCCGCATCGAGCTCACCCGTGAAGCAGTGAAATACGCCGCGGAGTTCGAGATGTCCTTCCTCGCGCAGGATGCGAAGCGTATCAGGCTCGGCTTCCCGCGTGTGAATGACGACGGGAAGCTGACGCGACCGGGCGACCCGCAGCTGTTGGCGGAAGACCTCCTGCTGCACCTCTGGCGGTGAAAAGTCGTAGTGATAGTCGAGGCCGATCTCGCCCACTGCGATGGCCGACGGCAAGTCGTCGAGCCGGCGGACGACCAGCTCAGCGGCCGCCGCCGGGTCGGCCGCGAACCCATGCGCCTGATGCGGATGCACGCCGACGGCAAACCGGCAAGACGGCCACACGTCCTTCACCCGCCCAGCCCGCGCGATTTCGACGTCGTCTTCCGCGGCCAGGATGACCAGCGCGCGAGACACTCCCGCCGCCTGCGCTCTGGCCACGACGGCCTCGAGGTCGCCTGCGAACTCTCCGCCTGCGAGATGGCAGTGACTGTCCGTCACCCGCCTTCGCTCGCATTCTTCGCATACGAGCTACGGCGCGGCAAGCTCATTCGCTCGCATTCTTCGCATACGAGCTACGGCGCGGCCCGCCTACGCTCACTCTCTCCGAATATGAGCTACGGCGAGGCAAGCTGGTTTCATCATCAACGAACACGAGTCCCCGGCGCCGCGGGTTCGGAGTTGAGCAGCACCACGCCACCGCCATCCGGGCTGGCGGCAAGCACCATGCCGTTGGACTCGATGCCCATCAATTTCGCGGGCTTCAAGTTCGCAACGATCACGATCGATCGCCCGACCAGCGCCTCCGGGTCGTACGACTCGGCAATGCCGGCGACAATCGTGCGCTGCTCCGTCCCGACGTCAACCCTGAGCTGCATCAACTTCTTCGACTTCGGGACGCGAACCGCCTCGAGGACTTTCGCCACCCGAAGCTGGACTTTCATGAAGTCGTCGATCGAGATCGTGTCTTCAGAAGGCGCCGGCGGCGCCTCAGGTGCCGCAGGTGCTACCGGCGCTGCGGGTGCAGATGGATTCGATGCATCGCTCGTCAATGTCACGGCTCCCTTGTCTTCAATGCGAGGCCAAAGGGCCCCGGCGTTCAACACCTGACGCTCGCCCGTCGCGCGCCAGACGGTGTCCTCATCCAGTCGCAGTTCGCTCAATCGTCGCGACTCTCCGACCCGGCGAAGAATCTCCGTGGCCGACGAAGGGATTACGGGCGAGAGCAAAACGGCGGCAATTCTCACTGCTTCGGTGACGTCGTAGAGAACCGAGTCGAGCCGTTTCGACTGGTCCGCACTCTTCGCCAGACTCCACGGTTGGGTTTCGGCGATGAACTCGTTCGCGGCGCTGATCAGGCGGAACGCCGCCGCGACCCCGTCGTGCAGCGCATGCTGGTTCATCGCCTCACGATACGCTCGGACGTTCTCGGTCGCGACCTTTGCCAGCGCGCCTCCGCCAGAGGCCGGCAACCGGCCTTCACGGTAACGCTCGGTCATCGCCGCCACCCGATTGACCAGATTGCCGAGGTTGTTCGCGAGATCGGCGTTGTACTTCTCCTCGAAGCGCTCCCAGGAAAAGTCGCCGTCCGCACCGTAGGGGATCTCCTTGGCGAGGTACAGGCGAAGCGGATCGGGACCAAAGCGGTCCGCGGCATCGAGCGGATCGACGATATTCCCGAGAGACTTGCTCATCCGCTCGCCTTTGAAATACACCCAGCCATGGCCGAACACCTGCTGCGGCAGCGCCACTCCGGCGCTCATCAGCATCGCCGGCCAGAACACGCAGTGAAACCGGGTGATGTCCTTGCCGACGATGTGGAGATCGGCCGGCCAGGAGGAGCGGAATTGATCCTCGTCCCAGCCGTAGCCGACGGCAGCGGCGTAGTTGATGAGCGCATCGAACCAGACGTACACGACGCTCCCCGGGTCGAACGGAAGCGGGACACCCCACGACTGCCCGGCTCGGCTCATCGAGATGTCTTCCAGGCCGGACTCGACGAGCCGAACCATCTCGTTGCGCCGGATCTCGGGCTCGATGAAGCGTGGATTGGCGCGATACAGGTCGAGGAGCGGGCGCTGGTATTTCGAGAGCCGGAAGAACCAGTTCTTCTCGCGGATCCATTCAGGTTTGGTCTGATGAATCGGACAGAGGCCGTCAACGAGATCTTTTTCTTGCTTGAACGACTCGCAGCCGAGGCAGTACCAGCCTTCGTAGGTCCCTTCGTAGATGTCGCCGGCATCGAGACAGGCTTGCGCCATCTTCTGCACGGCGGGCCAATGACGCTTCCGGTCGGTCGTCCGGATGAAGTCGTCGAACGAGATGTCGAGGCGCCGCCAGACGCCACGAAACACTTCTTCCATCTCGTCGCAGTAGGCGAGCGCGTCTTTCCCTTGCTCCTGGGCACGCTTGAACACATTTTGGGAGTGTTCGTCGTTGCCCATCAGAAAGTGAGTACGCGCGCCCGTGAGCCGGCGATATCGGGCGATGACATCGGCGGTGATCTTTTCGTACGCCGTTCCCAGGTGCGGGCGGCTATTGACGTAATCGATTGCGGTTGTCAGGAAGTAACGCATCTCGCTCTTCGCTCTTCGCTTTTCGCTTTCGCTATTCGCTATTCGGTGTTCGCTGTCCGCTGGCTGAGCCACGCCGCGATCGCGACGGATTGAACTTCTTTGACCGGCACGTGGTGCTCGGCGGCCAGTTTCGCCAGATCGTCGAACTCCGGCTGCGCGTTCATCACTTCGTTGCCACGCCTGGCGACCTTGAAGCGGACCGGGCCGAAGCTGGTCTGGACGCTCACGATCTCCCGGGCGAGACACTCCCTCGACATCTCCTGGTAACGGACGCCAATCGTCGTCGTCTCACGGAACACCAGGTCGGTGAGTGCCGGTCGCTGTTCCGGTTGCGCCACGATCGTCATCAGGGTCCCGGGCCGGTTCTTCTTCATCTGGACTGGCACGTAAAAGACCTCGAGCGCGCCGGCGGCATACAGCCGGTCCATCAGCGCGCCGAAGATCTGGGGATTCATGTCGTCGATCTCACACTCGATGCTCACGACACGGGTGACCGGCGCCTCGTCGGTCGATTCTCCGACAACGAGCCGAACGACGTTCGGTGTTTCAGCCAGATCGCGGTCTCCAGCGCCATAGCCCACGCGGTCGACCCGCATCGGCGGAATCGGACCGAAACCGGATGCGTACTCCGACAGGATCAGCGCGCCGGTCGGAGTGAGCAGCTCGGTCTGAATGCCGGTCGAATAGACCGGGGCGTCTTTCAGCAACCGCAGCGTCGCGGGGGCCGGAACCGGGAAGACGCCGTGCGCCGACCTCACCATTCCCCCGCCGACGTTGAGCGGCGAGGCCACAATCCGGCCGGCATTGAACCATTCGATGCCGAAGACGGCGCCGACGATGTCGATGATCGAATCGAGGGCACCAACTTCGTGCAAGTGCACCTGATCCACTGACATGCCGTGAATGAACGCCTCGACCTCGGCGAGCCGATGGAACATGCCGATCGCACGGGCTTTCCCGGCGTCCGACAACCCCGATCGCTGAATCGCGCGCTCGATGTCGGTTAGCGAGTGATGGCCAGGGCGGGAGCCGGGCGCATGGGCATGGGCAGAGGGATCGGCATGGCCATGCGAATGAGGATGGTCGTGCGGGTGCGAGTGGGAGTCGTGGTGCGCGTGATCCTCATGCTGATGGTGACGAGGAACAACGGCCAGATGTTCATGCACGCGAAACTTGGTCGCCGTCAGACCCGTCTTGAGCACGCGGTCGGCGGACACTTCCCACCCGTCCACTGAGAGGCTCCCGAGGGCGCGCTTGAGCTCCTCCAACGGCAGACCGGCGTCCAGCAGCGCGCCGACGATCATGTCGCCTGCCGCACCCGCGAAGCAGTCGAAGTACAGAATCCTCACCGGCGCGCCTCTTCGGAAAAGCTGAAATAGCGGCCCTCGCCAAGAATGATGTGATCCATCACCTGAATGCCCATCACCTCGCCGGCGTCTATCAGACGCCGCGTCAGCTGCTGATCGTTCACGCTCGGCGTCGGATCGCCGGACGGATGGTTGTGAAATACGACGACGCTGGCGGCCGAGCCCACCACCGCCTCGCGAAAGATCTCGCGCGGATGCGCCATGCTGTTGTCGAGTGTGCCGACCGACAAGATGGTCGTTCGGATCACTCGCCGTTTGAGGTCCAGCAGCATCACACCCATTCGTTCAACTCGATGGCCGCCATAGCGCGCCATCAGAAACTTCGCCGCGTCCGCCGGCTTGCGGATTTGCAGCCGCTCTCCGCTGTCGGCGGTGAGCACCCGGCGCCCGAGCTCGACCGCCGCCAGCAGGCGCGCCGCTCGCGGCAGGCCAACGCCCGGCACGCGAATCAGATCATCGACCCCCAGCCGAACCAGTCCTTGAACCCCGCCCGCCGCAGTCAGCACATCCTGACCGATCGTCAGCGCGCCTCGTGCCCGAGTGCCACTGCCCAACACGACGGCCAGCAACTCGTAGTCGCCCAGCGCCTCAGCGCCAACGCGCTTCAGTTTCTCGCGCGGCCGATCGGCCGGCGCCATCGAGGTCAGCGAGCGCGACTCACTCGCGCCGCGTTTGCCGATCGCGCGACCCTTCATGGTATCTGATCGATGCAACATCGGGCGTGCGATGCCCGCGCGACCAATTCGCGTGACGTATACTCGGGGCGGATGCTACGTTTCGGCCGCACGCTGCCTCTGCTGCTGTTCATCCTGATTCCCGCGTGCGCCGAGCCCCCCGGTAAAGAAATGAACCAGGCCCAGGGCGCCATCGACGCCGCCCGAGCCGCTGGTGCCGACAAGTTCGCGAACGTCGAGTTCGCCGCCGCGATCGATGCGCTCGCGCGCGCCGAAGACGCCGTCAAGGCCGGTGATTACCGACAGGCGCTCAGCCATGCCCTCGACAGCCGCGAGCGAGCACAGAGCGCGGCGAAGATGGCGGTCGATGCGCGCGCCAACGCGCGCGGCGCGGCCGAGCGCGCCACCGCCGAAGTCGCCACGCTCCTGGCGCGCGCCGACGCCCGGTTGAAGGACCCCGCCATCACGCGTTTGCCCCGCGGATCGCTCAGCGGGCCGCGAGCCACGATCGTGTCGGCGACAAAAGCCGTGCAAGAAGCGCGCTCGGCGTTGGCCAAAGAGGATTACGACACGGTCAACGCGGTCTTGAAGGGAGTTGCGGCCCAATTGCAGGTCGCCTTGAAAGCCATCGACGCGGCCGCCTCGCCAGGCCCGCCTCGAAAGCACTGAGTGTGGCGCAGCGGCTGCCATACTTCGCAGCCATGCTGCCGCAGAATTTGCCCTTCGCTATTGGCCGTTCGCCATTGGCTCTTCGCCAAAAGCGAATCGCGACCCTTCGACCATGCTCAGGGTCGTCCCAAACGAAGTCGAGGGACGAACCGCGAATCGCAAGGGCTAGTCTTCGATCGCCGCCGTCCAGAGGCCGTGCAGCAGGACTTCGGCCCATCCAGTGAGGTAGACGCCGTCTTCGCGCCACTCGACACGTTGGGTACCCCCGGGGGCGACGACATCGAGGTCGCGCGAAGCGCTCCCGTGGGCGATGGCGGCAATCGCCGACGCGCAAGCGCCGGTCCCCGACGCCAGCGTGGGCCCGACGCCGCGTTCCCAGATCAGGATCCGCACGCGATCGGGCGCCTCGATCACGGCAAACTCGACATTGGTGCCCTCTGGAAACCGCGGATGGGTCGCCAGTGCGGGACCAAGGCGATAGAAGCGCGGCTCATCGGGCAGCTCGCTGACCAGCGCCACACACTGTGGATTACCGATGGCCAGCGTTGTCACCCGCAGCGACTCACCTGCGACCTCGAGGATCTCTTCGGCAACGCGCTCGGGCTGGCCCATCGCCGCCCTGAACGTGTACTGGTTCCGGCTGCGGCTCGTCAGGGCCAGGGTTTTCCAGCCTGCATCGGTGCTGACGCGAACCTGTGTCAGCGGCGGCGCCTGCGCCTGCTCGCGCAAATCCAGCACCAGGGCGGCCAGGCACCGAAGGCCATTGCCCGACAGCTCCGAGGGACTGCCATCGGTATTGACGAGGCGCATCTGCGCGGTCCCGTCCGGCGCGATGGCGTAATAGATCACACCGTCTCCGCCGATCCCGGTATGGCGATGGCAGAGCCGCCGCGAGAGTCGATCCAGCGCCAGGCCTTCCACCTGCTCAGCCGGCACGAACAAAAAGTCGTTGCCGTACGCGTGAGCCTTCGCAACCGAAATCTTCATGGCATCTTGAACGCGTCGAACACCCACGTCACACCAGTGGTGAAACCAAACTCCGGGTCGTGCGGAGTAACCCCGAGGATGATGCCCGCATCCACTCGAACGGTGCGATGAGTAAACCGGCCGCCAAATCGAAAGGCGCCGCGATCGTCCGTACCTGGCGGGACGATGTCGGCGAAGTTCGCACGGCCGCTGAATTCGCCAACCACTTCAATCGCGTCGGTGACGGCGCGCGCCAGCGATACCCCATACGCGAACACATCCTCCTGGCTCGACGCTTGGGTCGGATCGCCAAGAATCTGCAGGCCGCCGTTGAAGACGATGCGAATCGACTGAATGGTCTTACCGACGATCAACGACGCCGCGAAATCCTGAGTATCCTTGCCCAGGCCCGACTCGTTGCTGGCGTTGGGCAGCCTGGTCGAGAAGCGAAGGGCCATGGCAGGACGGCCGGGCGTCTCGCTCAGGAAGCGGACTTTGGCACCCACACTGAGATCGTCGTTGTCCGAGGTCGAATCACCCGTGACGGTGAGTAGCGGTGACAACGGCGCCGGAGTACGCCGGGTAATTTGCATCCGCTGGTAGAGACCGCCATCCAGCTGAATCTCGGCGATTGAACTCACTCCGATGCTCACTCCCGGAACGATCGAGAAAGTGTTGCCGCGCAGACCCGAGTACGGGAGAAACACGTCCCGCTCCCAGGTGAGGCCGCCCTCAACCAGCAGGCGGCCGGCACCAATTGTTTCAGGATCTTCAGTCACGAGCGGCCGTTGTTGCGCCAGCACCGCCGTCGAATGACACAGGAGGAAGGCCGCGAGCGCGGCTAAGGAGAGTACGTTTCGGCTTCGCATCAGAACGTTCGGCGGCTGTCCAACAAGATCGTCACCGGTCCATCGTTGATCAGGGCCACCTGCATCATGGCTTGAAACTCACCGGTTTCGACGAGAAGCCCACTGGCCGACAATTCTCGCACGACGTCTTCGTAGAGCGAGCGGGCGATCTCCGGAGGCGCGGCCGACGCGAACGACGGACGCCGGCCGTTTCGCGCGTCACCCGACAACGTGAACTGCGAGACCACCAGCACTTCACCGCCGACCTCGGCGATCGATCGGTTCATGCCTTTGCCGTCGCCGGCAAAGATTCGCAGCCCCGCGATCTTGGACGCGATGTAGCGGACGTCGTCGGCCGTGTCACCCTGCTCGACGCCGATGAACGCGAGCAGCCCCGAGCCGATCTCGCCGGTGACGCGATCATCGACCGTCACCGTGGCGCTCGAGACGCGCTGGACGACAGCGCGCATCAGAAGACGTGGAAACGAATCTGCGTCATCGGTGGTGTTTGAGCATCAACGGGATGAGCGGCACATCGGCCGGCACGTCGTCGAATGCGGCGAGCTCGGTGGCGATGGTCTGACGCAGATCGGCGACGGGGTTGAGCCGGCGATCGAGCAGATGACGGGGCATGACATTGCCCAGCGCCTTGATCATCGACGCCTTGACCCCGGGATGCTCGCGCTCGAGCTCCATGATCAGCCGCTTCACCCGTTGACGCTGGAGACCGAGGTCGCCGCAGGCGGGGCAGCAACAGCCGATGATCGGCAGATCGTGTTCCTTGGCATAGGCGCGCGCTTCAGCCTCGGTGACGTAGACCAGCGGCCGAATCACGACATGTGCCCGGTTGTCCGACACGAGACGGGCTGGCATCGCCTTCAGAGAACCGGCAAAGAACAAGTTCAGGAGCACGGTCTCGACGAAATCATCCAGGTGATGCCCCAACGCGATTTTCGAGGCGCCCACTTGCTTCGCCATCCGGTACAACACACCACGACGGAGCCGTGCACAGAGCGAGCACGGTGTGTCGTCGCTCTCGAGCTTGTCGTCGATGACGGCGCCAATCGACGTGTGCTCGCTGTAGAACTCCCACCCGCGCTCTTGGCAGGCGGCGGCGACGGCCTGGTGCTGGTACCCCTCGTAGCCGGAATCGACATTCACCGCCACGATCGAAAAGTCGATCGGCGCCCGCCGGCGCAGCACGTCGAGAACCTGAATCAGCGCCCAGCTGTCCTTACCACCCGACAGCCCGACCATCACGCGATCGCCGTCTTCGATCATCGTGAAGTCGGTGATCGCCTTGGTCGCCTTCTTGGCAATGCGAGCTTCGAGCGGAGAGCTGTAGGGCATGCTGTTCGCTGTTCGCTATTCGCTATTCGCTATTCGCGATTACAAGAGCAGTTTTGAAATCGCGTCGGGCCACGTGAGCTCGGCCACGCGGCGCGCGCCCGCCTCGCCGCGGCGAATCGCCAGTTGACGACTCTCCATTACATCACGCATCGCCAAGGCGAGCGCTTCTGGCACGGGCGGCGTCACCCAGCCACTCTCGCCGTCCCGCACCAACTCGGCCGGTCCGCCGCTGTCCTGGCAGGTGATCACAGGCTTGACGCACGAAAACGCCTCGACGGTGACGAAGCCGTAGTCTTCACTGAAGGGAGGAAAGACAACGGCCCGGCAGCGAGAAAGATGATGCAGGAGGCCCGCCTCGTCCAGACGTCCGACGAACTGCACCCGATGGTCGAGATCCAACTGGCGGCGCAGCTTGAGCAGCCCTGGCAACTCCGCGCCTTCTCCGCCGATCACACACTTGATGCCCGCGGCCGCCGGCTCGGCGAGCGCCCGCAAGATCAGATCGAATCGCTTCAGCGGCGACAGGCGTGAGACGGCAAACAGGTAGTCGTCGTAACCGTCACAGCGGTAGTCGCGCCTGGGCGGCGGCGGATACAGCACGTCCGATTGAATGCCGCCGAACCGATGCAGGCGCGTCTGCACAGTTCCCGAGATCACGAAGCGGCGCTGCAGGCGAGTGAGCAGATAGTGATCGACGCGATGCACGGCGGCCCGGCGCACGCGCTCCTTGATGGCGTTCTTCCAGGACAGTCGCGAGCGAAAGTCGTCCCACAGATCGTAGTACTCGCGTTGGCGATGGTTGAGCCACAGGACGTGGCGCGGGTGGCGAACCGCGTAACCGGGAAACCGCAGGCTGATCACCTGGTCAACCTTGCGCTCCTCGTGCGCGAGCCGGACATCCGTCAGCCAGGCGGCCAGATAGCCGCTCGCCAGCCGGCCGAACCGGTTCTGTGGCGTCACGATCAAGCCGGTGTGATGGCCCTCCTCGCGCAACGCGCGGACGAGCTCTCGCGCCATCACCAGATGGCCGCCTTCCGCAAACGGAGGGCTCGACGTGACGACCGCAATCGTCGCCATTACTCGTAGATGGGCACCAGTCGCACCATGACGCCGAGGAACCGCGTGTCGTTCGCGCCGCTAAGGAAGAACGGGATGAACCCGGTCGTGCTCTCAATGGAGAGGTCGTAGGTGTAGTTGGTCGGGAATTCGGGATCGTACTGATACGGAACGCCACGAGGCATCTCGAGCACAAACGATTGCTGCGAGCTCGGCGCCATGTCGATCACGCGGGTCTCCGCGTCACTCCTGACCGTCACGCGGTTGGGTACCGGTCCGGTCTCGAGGTGCACCTGGATACGCGCGATGCGAAGCGACCGGCGCGGCACCGCCGCTGTGGTCTCGATGCTGATCGGCGCCCGTAGCACGAGGTCGCCGCGCGACTGGCCGCGCACCCAGAAGGCGTCGCCTTCGCGGTTGTAGATGTTGTCGTCGACGAAGTACGCGAAGACTGGTGGATCGCCGCCGAGCGGCTGCCGGATTCGCGCCGGGCTTACGTTCACCGGCAGGTCGTTCACGAGCGTCAACTCGATCGGCAGCATCCTGAAGAGTCCCACCTTGGTGTGCTCGCCGGGATGGAAGGACGCGTAGAACGGGTTCGAGACGATCGGCCCGGTAAAGAGCGCGCTCACGGCGACGGTGACAATGCTGCTGAGGATGCGTGGCAAGGCCGGCACGATGAAGAGGAATACCGGGTAAACCCCAGAGAAGTATCGATTGCCGACCGGCCCTCCCCCGCCCGAGTACGTGTACGGCATGTAGAGAATCAGCACGACGGCCGATCCCAACCCGGCCGCCAGGGTCAGCCACTGCCACACCGCCCGGTCGCGCGTGCCGGCGAGAAAGAGGAGCACAGCCATCAGCCCCGGAAAGTAGTACACGCCAAACCCCGTGTGCCGGCCGAAGAAGAAGTACGCGAGGTTGTGGCGGAAGACATCGATCACGGCATCGCGGCTGACGAGTACCTCGACGGCCAGGCGGTTCGTCGTCCGGTCCAGCCCCACCGACTCGAAGGTGTGACGTTCGTCCTGAAAGGGAAAGCCGCCCTTCGAGGGGTCGCCGTTGATCGCGCCGCTGTAGAAGGTACGCCGGTTGCCGCCTTGATAGTTCCATTCCCCGGTGACCGCGATGTTGAGCGCAAACAAACTCGCTGCCACGACGCCAAAGACGCCGCCAATCAGGAACGCGCGCTTCCATTGGCGCCGCAGGACAGCCGAGGCCAGGAGAGGGCCGATCAGCAACACGTTGGTGGGCTTGGAGAACGTGACGATGCCAAGAATGGCGGCGGCGATGAGATCCGAGCTGAGCCCCAGCAGCCAACCCCGAAACACGGCGCTGGCGGCGCGTCTCGACTCCTCCGTAATCGCTTCCTTGTAACACCAGAAGAAATACCCGATGAGGACCAGCGCCAGATTGAAGAAGTCCGGCATGATCTGCACCATGTAGACCGGTGCCACCGACAGGAAGAGAAATGCGAGCGCAAAGATCAGCGCCGCCACCGGCTGACTGCGCGCGGCCAGAAACGCGTACGCACACGCGAAGCACGCGGTCATCAACAACGCATTCAGCACCAGGAAGCCATTGGTGCCGAACAGCAACACGAACGGCGCGGCAAAGAGCGGATAGATGTACGACTTGCCGAAGTACAGACGGCTTGGATCCCCGTCCTCGCGCGACGTCACGTGCACGAACGGAAACGAGCCGGTCACGCTGACGTCGTGATCGGTGCCACGCTTGAGGAAAATTCCTTCCGGACCGTTCGGATACTCACGCGCGACCCGAACCAGATCCTCGCGCCGGTATTCGAGGTCGAAGTCGTTCGCCAGGCTGTGCCCCATCTCGTAGTACGTGGCGGCATCGCTGATGAAGCCGGACGAGGCTTTGACGAAGTCGATCGAGATCGCCCACGCGAACAGCAGGACGCCCAGGGCCGCGGTGACGCCGGCGCCCAGCCGCCACGCCTCGCTTCGTCCGCTGAGCCGTAGTGGTAGCGACCAACCTTCAGGTTTGGCGTCGGAAGGCATCGTCATCGTGTGGCGTCCAGAAGCTCTGCCTGAGTCATCGCGTCATCTGCGGCCCAGAAAGCTCAAGTCTGCCTGAAGCACACCGGTGCGCCGCGTCGCCGCCGGCATCGTGCACAGCAGGTCGTAGAGCCGCTCCATCTTGGCCACGAAGGCGCCGATGTCATAGTGGGCGCCGGTCGCTCGCGCCGCGCCAGCCAGCGTCGCCGCCAACGAAGGATTCTCAATCAGCTCGCAGATCCCCTCCGCCAGACGCGCCGGATTCGCCTTTGGGACGACCAGCGCGTCGTGCCGGTCGGTGAGCACGTCGAGCAGCCCGTCGGCGTCGGTGGAAATGATGGGCTTTCCCATTCCCAGCGCTTCGAAGACGGTCAGCGGTGTCCCTTCCCACAGCGACGGGAAGACGACAAAGTCCAATGCCGAGAGTGCCGCTGCGACATCACGTGTGAATCCGGTGAAGACCAGGCGATCGCCAAGCCCGAGATCGCGGGCTTGCGCTTGCAGCGCCGCTCCGAGCTCGCCCTCGCCGATGACGAAGAAGCGGACATTCGGGTGCCGGCGAAGGACCTCCGGCGCCGCGTCCACCAGATGCTGGTTGCCTTTCGATGGCATCAGGCGCGTGATCGTGCCGACGCTAATCGTTCCCGGCTCGATGCCCAGCGCCCGCCTCGCCGCAGCAACCTCGTCCGGGCTCCGAGGCCTGGCGAATTCGTCCAGCGGCGCTCCGAGGTAGACGACCTTCGTGCGGTCCACCGGCATCAGCCGCGCGCGGGTCGTGAACTCGGCCGTCGATTCCGACACCGCAATCGCCAGATCGGTATGCGGCGCCAGCCCGCGGTCCGCGATCTTCTGGAACCACGGCGTGTCGGTGTGGTTGGCGTGCTCGTGAAGAACGGACGGAATCCCGAGCCGCCACGCGCACAGGCGGCCAAAGGTCGTCGCCCCATACCCATGCATGTGGACGAGGTCGGCCTGCTTCGCCTGCAGCACCTTGAGCAACGCGGTGTACGTCGCAGGATCGAACTTGTGCCGGGCAAGGTAGGTGACGTCGATTCCGAACTGTTCAAGCGTGTCCTCGGACAGATCCTTGCGCCGCAGGCTGATGAGCGAGACGTTGAACCGCGATCGGTCGAATCGCGGAATCATCCACGCGAACAGCCGCTTGACGCCGTGCATGCGCGACCCTTCCCAGCCAAGGTGGTCGCAGATGTGGACGATATTCAGCCGCCTCCCGTCTGCCGGTTGCCGGATGCCGGATGCCGTATTCAAAGGAGTCCCTGCTCGCGATACCACGCCGCGGTCCGCCTGATGCCTTCTTCCAGATCGACGGCCGGAGAAAATCCGAGCTCGGTTCGCGCTCTGGTCGTGTCGAACGCCCGGCTCTTCGTGTAGAAGTCCACGCGGCGCCGGTAGATGGGCGGCTCGATGCGCAGCGGGATGCAGATGGCCTCGCAGATCAAGCCGGCCGTCCAGAACGGCCACACGGGCCAATGCAGGCGTGGCGGCTCGACGCCCAGCTCTTTCGCCACGAGCCTGATGAGTGTTTCGAGCGTCGTGTAGCGGGGGCCGGCAAGGATGTAGGTTCGACCGGCGGCGTCTGGGATCGTTGCGCTCAAGCGAATGCCTTCGATCAGGTCGTCGATGAACGTCAGGTGATAGAACGCCTGGCCGGATCCAATCAGCGGGAACCGGCCGCGGGCGATGCCTCGGAACATCCTCAAGAACCGAGTGTCTCCCGGACCGTAGATGCCAATTGGACGCACGACCACGACGTCAAGGCCGCGGGCCGCGCCGAACTCACGGGCCGCCTGCTCCGCCTCGAGCTTGGTCTCCTGATAGACGTCTCCCGGATTGAACGGCGCCTCTTCATTCGCCGGCGGCTCGGCGATGTGCCCGTGCACGCCGCCGGTGCTGCAGTGCACGACGCGCTGCACCCCGGCGTCGAGTGATGCCCGCAACACGTTGCGCGTGCCCTCGACATTCACGGCGCGATAGGCCGAGTCGGGCTGTCCAGCTTCGCGGTAAGTCGCCGCGATGTGATACACGACAGCGACGTCGGCGGCGGCGCGGCTGAGCGACGCGGGATCGGCGAGATCGCCTTCCACGGCTGACACGCCAAGGCCCGGAAGCCGCGATCGGTCGAACCGCGCCCGACTCCGTGGGCGCACCAACGCTCGGACTTCATCGCCACGCGCCGCCAAGGTCGCGGCGAGATGCCCGCCGGTGAACCCGGTCGCGCCCGTCACGAGCACCCTCACCGGCTCGCCAGCTCCTCCGTCCCGATCGATCGCGTCGAATCCGCGCGTAAGAGCCGGTTGTACACCTCAGCCGTCCGACGCAGATAAATGTCGCGGCTGTACTTCATGGCGACCAGTCGTTGAGCCTCCGCTGCCAGACGCTCCCGTTCCTCTCGATTCGCGATCAAATCGAGGATGGCCTGCGCGAAGGGCTCTGGCTCGGGCGCCACCAGGCGGGCGGTCTCAGGGGTGAGTACCTGCGTGTGGGTCAGGAGATTCGTGGCGACGATGGGCCGGCCCGATCGCAGGTACGAGTAGATCTTGAGCGGCGTGTTGGTGCCGCGAATGCGCGGCGAGACCAGCAGATCAGCGGCCTCGACGAAGCCGGGGATTTCCTTCGCCGGCTGCTGGCCGGTAAAGATCATGATGCGGCCGGCGGCGCTCGCCTCGGCGCGCCGCCTTGCCAGCTCGACCTGAGCCGGCTCGCCACCTACCACGAGAATCCGGGCGTCGGGGCGCTGGCGCGCGACGATGGCCGCGGCGGCAGTCAGCATCTCGACGCCTTGATACGCCTCGAACGTGCCGGTGTAGAGCGCCACCGGCGCGTCGGCGGCAATCTTCCAGGCGGCGCGAATCTCCTGCGGCGAGCGCGACGGCGGCTCGTCCACATCGCCGCCCATGACGTTTTCGATCAGGAGCGACCGATCGCCAACGCCCATCTCGACTACGGTGTCCTGCAGTTCCTGACAGATCGTGATGACGGCCTGCGACTTGCGCACCATCTGATCCTCGACCCAGCCAAAGACCCGCCGCATCCAGTGGCGTCCCGGATACTCGAAGTTGCTCAATTGCTGGGGCAGGCTGGAGTGCATGTCGTAGACGTGCGGCACGCCCATCCACCGCGCGAGCCACACGCCAACCAGCCCCATCTCTTCGTGGGAGTGGATCGCGTCGTACCGATCGGTCCACACGCGCCGCGCAATGGTCGGCAGCATCAGGAGATCGAGCCAGATTTTTGGCACCGACGGCCCGACACGGACGCTTTGAACAAAGGGCGGGCGGATCGATCGAAAGATGCGAAGATTGGGCAACTCGACGTCGCGGCCAATCGGATAAGTGACCAGATCCACGTGATGGCCGAGCTCACCGAGCGCCTTGATGCGGTGATACTCGCTGAACGGGGTGCCGCGCGGCTCGAAGAAGGGCTCCGGCGCGAGCATCAGGATGCGCACGGGGCATTATATCTGACTGAACGGATTGCAGTTATCCTATAGGGCACGTCGAGGACGCCAAACCGACACCGTTGTCTAAGACTATCGTCCGCCTGCTCGTCAGCTTCGCTCTGCTCTTCTTCGTTCTGCGTTCGATCGATCTCGACGCTTTCTGGCTGCGTGTCCGCTCCATGAGCCCTGGCTGGGTGGCGCTGGCGCTCGCCGCCTATGCGTCCACCATCGCGGTGAGCGTCTGGCGTTGGGAACGGCTGCTGCGCACGCAGCATATCGAGGTCGCCCGAAAGACGCTGACCCAGTCGATGTGGGTGAGCCTGTTCTTCAACAACTTTCTCCCGAGCAACATCGGCGGCGACGTGATTCGAATCGCCGACACGGCCGCAGCCGCCGGCTCCAAGACCGTCGCGACGACCGTCGTGGTGGCCGATCGGGCGCTCGGCCTCGCCGCCTTGATGCTGGTCGCCGCACTGGCGGCGTTCTCCGCGTCGGTGAGCGGCATTCACGTCCCCGGGGAGCGATGGCTCGCCCTGGTCTCGAGCATCGCGGTGATTGTGGTCGTCCCCTTTGCGCTGATGCCGCAACTGATCAGCCATCTGCTGGCGCCGATTCGCGCCTTGAAGCGGCCGTGGATCACCGAGCGCGCCGAACGTCTCGAGGAGGCGGTGCGCAAGTTCCACGCCGCCCCGTCCGACCTGGTCGCCGCCTTTGGGGGTGCCGTCGTCGTCCAGGTCACCATGGTCGGGTTCTACCTGCTGGCGGCCCGAGGCCTCGCGATCCCCTTACCAATTCTGCTTGGGGCGGTCCTGATTCCTGTTAGTCTGGTCATCCAACTGGCTCCCGTCTCCATCAACGGTTTCGGAGTACGAGAAGCGGTTTTTGCGTTTTTCTTTGCCCGCTTTGGTCTACCAACCGATGCGGCCGTCGCACTCTCCCTCGTGGCGACCGGGTTGGTCATGGCACTGTCCTTGATTGGAGGTCTGGTTTTTCTGGGAAGACGCCACTGACAGCAATTCGCGATTCGCGATTCGCTCTTCGCCGGAATTTGAGCGTCTTACGAACCGCGAACGGCTAACCGCGAACCGCGATTTGCCGATTGCTGAACGTCGAGGACCGAAAGCGGCTCCCGAATGCCAGGCAGTGCCAGTCTGTAAAGTTCGCGACGCCGGGGCCGATATCAGTGAGAGGGAGAATCAGCGTGCATCACCACGTCCGTCTCGTCACAAGCCTTACGGCCGTCGCCGCCGTCGCCATCGGGTTGGGTTGTGAGACCGCGAAGAGCGCCAATCCCACCACTCCGACCGTCGCTGGTCCGATTCCTGGTGTCAACATTACGGCACCCAAACCGCTCGAACCGTATGTCGGCACCGAAATCGTCGCCACCGGTCAGCTGGTCGAGTTGCTGATCGAGAATGCCGGTACCTCGGGCCAGCGATCCTTGTGGATGGAGCTTCAGCTGGCGGCCGACCCCAACTTCCAGCGGGTCTTGCATCAGGCCGATCGTATCGAGCTCGGCAGCACCGGACGAACCACCTACCGGCTGCCCTCGCCGCTCGCAGCCGGAAGCACTTATTACTGGCGCGTGCGCGCGCTCGACGGGGCCAACATGGGCCCGTACTCGGCCGTGTCCAGCTTCAAGATGATCGCGCCGGTCGTGATCGAAGCGCCGACGCCGGTCGAGCCCTCTGGAAGCTTGAGCACCAACCGGCCCGACTTCAAGGTGAACAATCCGAAGTTCTCGGGCACGAGCCAGGTCATCGTCCGCTTCGAAGTCTTCGCGTCGCAGGACATGAGTCAGGTCGTGGCCGTGGTGACATCAAGCCTGGGCGGCGGCGGAACGACCACGATGTCGCTGGGAGACCTGCCCTGGAACAAGACGTTCTACTGGCGCACCTATGCGACCGACTTCATCGCCACGTCGCAGGCCTCGCCGCTGGTCACGTTCAAGACGCCACCGGAGCCGAAGCCGGTGTCGCCGGAACCGGGCACGCCGTTGCCACCCGACACCGGGACGGTTGGCGGTCCGCGAACGATCGGCAACCAGGAAGCACTTGCGATCATCAAGAGCATTCACGATCTGGAAGGCTGGAATCTCGGGTCGCGTTCGTCGCGCCAGGAGCGGATCTCGTTCCTGTGGCGCGCTGTCGCGGTGTTGCACTACGGCCATAGCCGCTACAACCCGAAGGGACCTGACTCGGATTGGTGCGTCAAGGACGCGGGTGGCGGCCGGCCACCATCTGACGACGTGCTCGTGCGCTGCCGATCGCGCGAGGCGTTCGATTTGATTGCCGGCGCCGGCGCCGATGGGTACCGCTTCCACATCGACTCGATCGGAGCGCTGCCGTCGGAACAGAACGTCTATCCGCCGCCGAGCTCCTCGCTGCCGAAGTAGATCGCTGGTTCCGGAGCTTCAGCGGAGGCTGGTCGGGCGGACCGCCGTAGCCTTGTCCGCCTCCGCGCGAAGCGCTCCGGCGAGACCTCGACGAAGCTCTTCGAGCGAAGTCGGGGCGAGGCTGGTTAGCAGTGCGTTCTGGTGGCGCCACTAGAGTGGCCCCTACGGTAAGATCATCCGGCGTGAACACTGGAAGCCGCGAGGTCAAGCGAACCTTCGACCTTGCGGCTCTCTCTATTTTTGTCCTGGCGGTGGCCTACCGGCTTTACCGGATCGACACTCCCCTTCTCGACGCGCACAGCTGGCGGCAGATCACCAACGCGGACATCGCGCGGCACTACGCGCTCGGGTCGCTCAATCTGTTTTCACCTCGTGTGTCCTGGGGCGGCCTGAACGGCGAGGTCGGGATGGAGTTCCCGCTGCTCCAGTGGATCACCGGGATCGTGTGGCGCGTCGCTACTGAGGAACCGATCACGGCGCGAGCGGTGTCGATCGTCTTCTCGATTGCCGCCGTCGTGTGGATGTACTACCTGGGCAGGCGACTCTTCGGCATCGCCGCCGGCCGCGCCGCGGCGTTCCTCCTCGCGATCTCGCCCGGCGCCATCTACTTCGGCCACGCCTTTCTGTCTGACACGCCGATGCTCGCCTTCCTCATCGGTGCCGTGCTGGCGTGGGACCGCTACTTCGATCAGCCGACCCTCAAGCGAGCCACCGTCGCCGGGGTTCTGACGGCGCTCGCGCCGCTCGTCAAGCTGCCGGCCATTCTCGTGTTGGCGCCGATCGCCGGCCTGACCTGGTCCCGTGAAGGTCTGAATGGCATCCGCGACCGCCGGCTGATCGTCACGATCGCGCTCGCCGTCCTGGCGGTGGCCGCCTGGTATTGGTACGCCGACTTGATCTATTTGCGGACGGGTCTGACCCAAGCCGTGTTCAGGCCGTCAGGTACCTATCCACCCGAGATTGCTCCTGGAGTCGTCTTCCAGTCCGTCTCACACTGGGCGACGCGGGAGCGGTTGTTTGCGCTCGATTTCTGGCAGGTGATGATCGATCGCTTCTGGGATCTACACTTGACGCCGTTTGGCTTTGTCGGCGCGGCGGTCGGCATGGCGATGGCGTGGCGTCACCCCCGCGTCGCCGCGCCGGCGTTGTGGGCGCTGGCCGGCCTTGCCTTGATCGTCGTGTCAGCTGAAGGTCAATACTGGCACCAGTTTCACCAGATGCCCGTCATTCCGCCCTTGGCGTTGTTTTTCGGCGTGGCGGCCGCGCCACTCTTCGACGGTGCGACTCTTCGCCGGTTCCTTCCGACCTCGGTTGGAGCGCTGTTCGTTGGTGGCCTGTTGGTGTTCGCGTCGCTCGAAACCTTCATCCGCTCAGGCGTCATCCTTCACTTATATCGTCCGGAGAACCTGCAGATGCGGTTTCTCGACGACGGCAACGTGATGCAGGGGCTGATTCCACCTGACGCCATGGTCATGACAGTGGACTATGACAACGCCGGCGTCAACTCACCCATGCTGCTGTATCACGCTCGACGCCAAGGGTGGAGCTTCGACGGGGCGACCGTTTCTCCCGAGGTCGTCGAACACCTTCGGAAGACGCAGGGCCTGCAGTTTTTTGCGACTTCGTTCCGGCGAGAAGTCGAAGCGAACACCCGCCTCGTCGATTACCTTCAGCAGTTCCCGACGGTTCCGGTGCCACCCGACCACGGCTGGCTGTGGGTGGTCGATCTTCGAAAGAAACTCTCAGGCGTCCCTTAGAAGCGGAAGCGAGCGCCGATGCCGAACTGCATACCGCCCACATCCGACTCGACATCCGTTGTCATCACGAAGACCGTCGCGCTGGCCGCCGTATATCGAATGAAGCCTCCCACCCCGAGCCGGACGCGATCGTTCTCCCAGACGATGTACGTCGCATCGGCCCCCAGGTTGTAGCCGACGACGCTCTTCTTGCGGTTCTCGATCGTGGGTTGGGCGACGACTTCGGTAAAGGGCAGGCCCACCTCTCCGATTCTTACGTCGCTGACCACCTCCTGCTCGAGACGGAACCATGACGGCCCGACGTAGGCGAGCACGTCGAGCTTGGGGCTAACCGGAAACATCCAGCCAAAGTGTAAATGGCCGGCCATTTCTTTACGCCGCAACTCCGTCGCCGTCGCATTCAGTTGACGGGGCCGATTGAAGAAGATTGGATTGGGCACGGTGCCGGTAATCGCCACGTCCGCCTTATTGCTTTCCTGGTGATAGCCTGCACCCACCGAAATGTTCCGCCAGATGCGCACGCCGCCGCCAAATTCGATGATGTTGCCCGAGGTGATCGAGCTGGCAGTGTTGGTCGTCGCTGGCTCGTCGTAGAGGGTGTAATTCTTTGTATCGTTGAGATCGGAGCTGCTTGACTCCACGCCCAAACTGAGGTTGATGTATCCGCGGTCCGTCCACTGGGCGGCAGCCTCACGGGAAAAGCCGATCAGCACACCAAATGCCAAGATTGCCACTTCAGTTTTTCGCATCGTTCCGTGGGCTCCAAAATGTTGGGGCGCGTCCCCTGTTGATCAAAACCTGCTGATGCTAGCACGAGCTGTGGGCTCTCAACCCGGTTTGACCACATTCGCTTGCGATTCTCTTGTCCCCAATGTCAAGTCTCGGCTCACGATCTGATTCAGAAGCTGGTATACTCTCGGGCGGTTTGGGTGAACAGCCCTGCGCGATGTGCGCGCAGCGCGTTTTCGAGGCCCAGCAGAGGAGAAAAGGAATTGAGAACGCAACTCTCGTGGCTCGCCGTTGCCGGGGCGCTGTCATTTGTCGTCACCAGCTGTTCCGGGTCACCCCAGTCGCCCATCTCGCCGTCTGCCGCCGCCGGGGGCACGACCTTCGTTCGCAGCGACCCAGCGACCCTGAAAATCGATGCACCAAAAGTGGTTTCACCGAGTGAGGACGAGGTGATCGATACGCGGCATCCCAAATTGATCTGGGTCAATCCCACAGGCAAATACGCCGGGATGGGACTCGCCTATGAAATCGAGCTGCGCGATGCGGGCGATAACGTCGTCTACAGCCGGACGGTCGGCGAAACACCAGAAATCGGTTCGCACGTCGTCGAGCTGGAACTTGATACCGACAAGGCCTACGGATGGCAGGTGAGAGGCGTGGCGAACACCGCAACCGGCCTCGCGACCGGGCCGTGGTCCATCACTGGCACCTTCAAGACGCCAAGGCCCACCTCTACGAATTCGCCGTCACCCTCGGCTCAGGGGCCGTCGGATGGCACGGTTGGCCCGGCCCGCACCATCGACTTCAACGAGGCGTGGAACATCATCACGACGATTCACAACGTGCTGGGCGTCGATCTGGGTTCACGCTCAACGCGCGATGGGCGGATCGCGTTCATCAATGCTGCGGTCGCCGCGCTCCACTACGGCCATGCGCGATTCAATGCGGCGGGTCCGGACTCCAATTGGTGCGTCAAGGACGCCGGCGGCGGCCGTCCGCAGTCCGACGACGTCATCGTCAAATGCAACACACGCGAAGCCTGGGACCTCGTTTCCGGTGCCGGTGCCAACGGCTACGCCTTCCACAGGGACTTCCTCGGCGTCCTGCCGCGCGAGCAGAACGTCTACCCGCCGCCGCCCAGTTCGCTGAGCTACCTGAACCGCTGAGTTTCGCGAGATTCCGCTACGGGGGTGGTCATGGAACAGCGGCCACCCCCGTGTCGTGTACACTTTCCCATCCGTGGCAGAGCCGTCCACGTTCTACAAGACCTTCTCCGAAAAGAAGCTCACGAGCTACGGCAGCTCGCGGAGGGGCAAGATCGAACGGCATCGCCTCGCGCTGCTGCATCGCTTCGCGTCTCCCGGCGACATGGTGGAGGTCGGTCCAGGCCACGGCAGCCTGGCCGAGCAGGCCGTCGAGGCCGGATGGCGCTACACGGCGATCGAGGCAAGCCCGATCCTGATCGATCTCCTTCGCAGTAAAGGGCTGGCGGTCATCGAGTCCTGGACACCGCCGATCCCAGTGCCCGATGCCAGCGCCGACGTTGTCTACGCGGATCAAGTGCTCGAACACATGAGCGGCATCGATGCGGCCCGGGCGTTCACGGCCGAGGCGCTGCGATCGCTCCGGCCGGGTGGCGTCTTCTTCGTGGTCGTGCCTGATTACCTCAAAGAACGGACGTTCTTCTGGGATGTGGACTACACGCACAACTTCGTCACCACCGAGCGTCGTGTGCGTCAGTTGTTGAACGATGGAGGCTTCACGACGCTGCACGTCGAACGCGGCATCGGCGTGGCGACCGGCGTCGCTCGGGACGCTTTGGCTGCGGGCGCATTGCTGGTGAATCTGCCTGGAGTGGACGCGCTCTCCCGCTACACGCGGACCGAAGAATTGCTCTTCAAGATTCGGAAAAACCTGTTCGAGACGCTCACTTTCGTGGCACAGAAGCCTGGCGGGGCTTCGCCTCAGACCTCCCAGATGAATACGGACCGCTCCGCCCCGCCAGGCGGCAGTGTCTCTTTGCCCCGCTCCGCGGGGCGCGAAAACTTGACCCGACTGATTACGACGCTCGGGCTCAAGTTTTCCAGACCGTGATTCGGGCCATCTGGACCTTCGGCCGGGTCCTGCTCACGATCGCCATCATCGCGTATGTGCTGCGCGGCTTCGATGTCGACGCCGCCAAGATCGCCTTGCGGCGCTTCTCGGCCGTCGCGCTGGAAGAGACGCTGGTCTTGATTGCCATCGACCGCGCCATCATGTTCTGGCGATGGCTCATCCTGATTCGGGCTATCTCGCCGGCGCCCATCCGTCAACTCGCGCGGATTTTCTTCGTCAGCTCGTTTCTCGGCAGTTTCCTGCCGGCCGGAGTCGGCGGCGATGCGGCGCGTGCCTTCCAGGTCGGCCGCCAGACCGGGCGCGTCGGCGGTGCGATCGCCAGCGTCGTGGTCGATCGATGGATCGGGCTGCTGGCGGTTGGCATTTCCGGCTGCGTTGGCGTCCTCGCCTCGCTGGCCGCGGTCCCCGACGAGCTACGTGAGCTGACGCTGATCCTGACGGTGGCCCTGATCCTGAGCGGCGTGGCGACGCTCTATGCAGATCGGATTGTCGATCGCATCCTTCTGGGGCGAGGGGACGGTACCCGGCTCATCAGTGCGATTCGCCGTTTTTCGGAGGCGCTCGCCGTCTATCGCCGTCACCCGAAAGATTTGTGGATCGTCGGCGGGCTCTCGCTGGCCGTGCAGGCGGCCCGGATCACGCTGGCGTGGGTGATCGGGTCGGGACTCGGCATCACGCTGCCATTCAGTTACTATTGGGTTTTCATGCCGTTGAACATCCTGGTCATCTTGCTCCCGCTGTCGCTGGGCGGTTTCGGCCTGCCTCAGGGCACGATGGTCTGGACTCTGGGACCGCTCGGTGTCGCGCCCACCGAAGCGTTTCTACTCTCGCTACTCTTTGTGCTTGCCGGTGTCGTCGGCAACCTGCCCGGGGCGCTGCTCTATGCGTTTGGATCGTCTCGTGTCAGCGCTCCGGGCGTCAGCCGCCACCACTACTGACGCGATGCTGCAGAAAGTCACCAGCGCCCTCGCTCACGAGCTCCGCACCCTCCGCGGCGCCTTCTATCGCCGACTCTCGCACAGCCGCCGCCAGGAAGCTGAAATCGTCGATCAGTTCCACCAGCTGTACTTCGACGCGCGCGCCTACAACATGACCTGGCGGAACACCTTCTGGATGGGCCACCAGGTGCTGAAGTGCCCGCTGGATCTCTGGCAGTACCAGGAAATCCTTCACGACCTGCGTCCCGACCTCATCGTCGAGACTGGGACGGCGTTTGGCGGGAGTGCGCTGTTCCTCGCTCACGCCCTCGACCTGATCGGCACGGGACGGATCATCACGGTTGATGTCGAGCCGCGGTCGGGCCGGCCGGAACACGAGCGCATCACCTACATCGCCGGCTCGTCGATCGACCCGCACGTCACCCAGCCCATCTTCGACGCGGCGGCCCGCGCGAAGACGGTGATGGTCATTCTTGATTCGGATCATCGCCACGACCACGTGCTGGCGGAGCTGCGAATGCTCGGTCCGCTCGTCACCCCAGGGAGCTTTCTGATCGTCGAGGACACGAACCTGAATGGCCACCCGGTGGAGCCTCAATACGGCCCGGGGCCGATGGAAGCGGTGAATGCCTTCCTGTCGGAGCGGCGAGACTTCGAGATCGACCCACGGTGGGAGAAGTTTCTACTGTCCTTCAGCCCCCGCGGCTACCTGAGGCGGCGCCGATCATCGTAGGGCGCTACTTTAGTGGCGCCTAATGGCAGGACTGAAGTCCTGCCCTACGTTTGACAGGTGGGCCGCCACTTCAGTGGCGCCTCCGCACGACCTTGGTTGTAGACCTGCGACGCAAAACCACGTAAGATCAACAAGTTAATGGCACAAGTTTACGCGGCCAAGTACCTCGCGAAGGCGGCCTTGAGCGCGCCACGCGACCTGATGCGCGCCGCCGTGGCGAAATACACGCCGCTCCATCCGACGGTTCTGATCTTCCACTGCACGTTTGTCTGCGACGCCCGCTGCGAGATGTGCAGCAACTGGACGCGCGGCAACCGGAAGGAAGACATGACGCTCGCCCAGATCGAGCAGGCCTTCAGCTCGCCGCTCTGGAAGGACATCGAGAACGCGTCGCTGTCCGGAGGAGAACCCACGACGCGGAACGACATGGTCGAGATCTGCCGCGTGATGGTGGACAAGTTTCCCAAGCTCCGCAAGTTGACGGTGAACACCACCGGGCTGACGCCGCACCGCGCCATTCCGATGCTGACCAAGATCGTGCAGCTGTGCACCGAGCGGAACGTCATCTTCTCGATGCGCGTGTCGATCGACGGCGTCAACGAGATGCACGGATCGGTGCGCAACGTGCGAAACGCGTTCGAGAAGGCAGGCAAGACGATCGCAGCGATGAAGGAGCTGCAGAAGACCCATCGCTTCAACTTCGGCATCTCCTCGACGATCTTCTCGAAGAACCTCGACGACGCCGACAACATCCTGGCGTGGGCGAAGAAGGAAAAGCTCGACATCGTCTTCAACATGGTGCGGTTCACCGAGGCGATGCTGGGTAATGCCGAGCTCGAGGGCGGGTTGAAGCCCATCGGCGTCGAGGAGCAGCGCATGCGGCGGTTTTTCCTCGACCGCGTCCGTCAGGATCCGCTGCTCGACGGCCAGAACTACATCTACATGCACTACGCCGACATGATCGCGAACGGCTACCACCGCACAGCGCCGTGTCCGTTCCAGACCCAAGGCGTGATGCTGAACCCAAACGGCGACGTCTTCTTCTGCGAGAACAGCGAGGTCGTCGGCAACGTCATTCAGGAAGACGCGGAGACCATCTATTTCCGAGACAGCGCTCAGGCTCATCGCCGCGAGATCCGCGACGACAAGTGCCCAACCTGCCTGAGCCCCTGTCAGATGAACGTGGCCGCGATTAAGCAGGTCGTGCCGTACGCGCGCTTCCTGATACGGGCATCGATGGAAAAGCGCCGAGGGAGCTCGTCGCAGCCGTGGACTGCCCCGCCGGCGGCGCCGGGCTCTGCGGCTCAGTACCGACTTTCACAATTACGATGACGTCTCGGCCGCCGATGCATCCCGCCTCGCCGCGTTGCTCGTCGGTCAAATGCGCCCGGCATTCTCCCTCCTCGCGCCTTGCGATCCGGGCGCCTCGGCGCCCGAATACGTCACCGTAATTGTGAAAGGCAGTACTCAGGCTGTCTCTACCCGGGGATGGGCTGATTCTTCACTGACTTACGAACCTGGTCGGCCTCGGCGTGCCGGCCCGATTGCTCCAGCGCCTCCGCCAACGCCGCAGTCAGCGTTGATGGAACCGGCTCCTCCTGGCTCCTGCCTAATGACTGGTCTACGTCTCGAAGGGCCGCGATCGCCTCTCGGTACTCGGCGACCGCCTCCTCGAAGCGTTCCTGTTGGAGCCGGATTTTCGCCAGCCCGCAGTGCGCCGCGCCAAGCAGCGGCTGGAGTTTCAGCGCCCGCTTGAATTCCCGCTCGGCGGGGGCCAGCCAGCCGGCTGCCAGCAGCTCTTCAGCCGCGAGGCAGTGCAGGACCCCGCGGCGACTCGACGTGGAAGAGACGACTTCGGCGAGGGCTGGAATCAGGGCCAGCAGCAACAACCCGCCGCCAACGACCGCAAAGCGAAGGAGCATTGTGTCTCCGGGGAGAGGAGTTTAGGATCGGCAGCCTGGGTTCCGAAATTTCTTTCAAGAAAATCTTCCCGGCCTCCTCAGACGGGTCGAAGGCACCGGCTGCTCTTTTTATCGGCAGCTTGCTAATTTCCACTGAGTAATTCACCCGAGTCTCAGTCCACCCCGATGACCTTGACGACGGCGCGTTCACAGGCGGCGCGGGCGCTGCCGGGCCGCCCCTTACATCTCTGACGTACCGGCGCGGCGTGAGTCGCGGTAGGCAGGCCACAGCGAGAACACGACCAGCGGGCTATACAGCAGAACCTCCAATGCGACTATGCGGAACGCCACCAACGACCACAGCGCGGCGAACGGTGGCTTCGTCGGAAGGACCCGCCACGGCAGGGTATACCGCGTATCGTCCAGTGGCCAGAAGAAGGCGCATCCGGGGCCGTAGGTCGTCATCGCATCGAGAAGGGGGTGGCTCGCGACGATGAGTGCGGCCGTCAACGCGACTCGCGCCGCGGCACGCCCGCGCCTGTTCTCGATCAGGCCGATCAAGACAGCGACGCCGGCGGCGAACGCAAACGAATGCGTGGCACCGCGATGGCCAAATGTGCCGCTGTACGGAATTCCGAATGCCACCGGGATGAAGTCGATATCAGGCAGCAGCGAGATGGCCGACCACGAGACTATCGACGAAAGTGACGGCGCTCTCCGCCCGCCGTAAACGCGCGAAGCCGCCATGCCGACAGCGATGTGTCCAAAGATCGCCACGGCGTTCAGTGCTCGAACGGGATCAGCGCGCCTGAGACCCCTGCGGCCATCTGCCGTTCGCCCATCGCGGCGATGTCCACACAGTGGCCGGAGCGCCGCACCTGCGCTCCGGCGGCGTGGCGCGGGCGAATCCGCTCGAGCGCCTGCGGCTCAGGCGGCGTGATCACGACCGTCCGGAGCAACTCGGCCCTTGCCCATGTGGAGTCCGTCCAACCCACTATCAAGCGAAGCAGTGGCTCATTGAGATTGTGCCCAGCGTGCCCATCGAGACTGTCAACGCCCAGGTGGCTTGGCAACAGCCTTCGGAGCCTTGCCGGCTGATTCGAGCACGATGATGCTGCGCCGCAATAGGGAGACTTCGTTGGACCGCCGCGCTTCCATCAGAATCGCCGTGATGCCCTCGAACACTTTTCGGTCGTCGTCGGCAAGCGCTGGATCGGCGAGGGCGTCGTTCAGCAAGAGCTCGACATCGGCGATCGACTTTGGTTGATCGAACGAGATCAATGCGCGTCCGTCCGGCAGCGGCACGAGCTCGATGCCAATGCGGCGCTCGAGCGACGGAGTCGGCCGGACGCTGATCACCGCCCTCCGGCCAAACGCCGCAACCTCCGCCGGTGGCCGACCGTTGGCGAGCGCCGGCTCCTTCGCGAGTGCAACGACCGCGCGGCTCAAATCAGGGTCGAGCGCAGAAAGCGTGTCGATGACGGTCTCCGGCAGCGTCAAGGTCACGGCGCGAGAAGGACGCTGCGAATTTGCGGGGACGTCCGATGCGGCGCCGGAGAGCGGTTGACAGTGGCGGGCCGGCAGCTGATAGCGTGATGGCCAACTGATCGAAACTCACTCCCACGTCGAATGGTTCGACCTGGGTCGCGTAAACGATCAGCCCCGAGAATACGACGAAGAGAGCGACGATAGAGAGCATTGGTTACCCGTAATACCCGCGCAGCCAATTATAGCCGCGCTGCGATCCAAATGGCCGCAGCCGCGGCCAAACCGATCACTGACCACATCACGATGAGAAGGAGCTGTCGCAGCAGTCCCGCTTCCTCCCATGTAAACATCAGAAATAGCCTCGGCTCGCTTCGTACACCTGCTTCGGCGGCACGACCTCCTGCCGGGCCTTACTCTTGAACAGCGTCGGCCACATTCGCATGGTCATGCTCAACTGCGACTTACTGGTCATCAAGACCGTGTTCCTGAAGTATCGGAGCGCGGGAATCGGTCGGATCTGGTAGAAGAGCAGCTCCTGAACCATGTTGAACGAGCCGATGATGCGGAAGAAGATATTGTCCGGCAGCGAGACGACCCTTTTGATGAACGGAATCCAACTGCGGCGGCAACTTCACCAGCAGCCAGAAGAGCGCCGCAATGTTGCGGAACTCCCGGTCGTAAGGGGTCTTGATGTTGATCTCCGTCGCCTCGGCGACGTGCTTCTCCATGTCGAAATCCTTGTCCAGATACCCCTTCTCCTTCGCGTACTCGACCAGCGGGAGACCCGGGAAGAGCAGGAAGGTATTGGCGCGGACGTAGTTGGATTTGAGGATCATGTTCAGCTCGACGGTCTCCATGCGCGTTGTCGAGCGTTTCTCCTGGCAAACCGACCATGTTGGTCGTGAGCACCTTGATGCCCTTCTCACGCAGCAGCCGGGCGCCCTCGACGATGTGCTCGTTCTTGGACTGTTTGCGGATAACGACTTCGCGGATCTCCTGATTGCCCGACTCGAGACCCACGGCCGCGCCATGGCACATCGCTTTCTCCAGGAGGTCGGCCGAGTGCTCCCGGACCGAGTCGTAGCGGATGTTGCAGTTCCACGGGATGCCAACTTCCTTCGGATATACGTCGGCAAATTCTTCGAGCCACTTGTAGTTGTTGCGGATGAAGAGCAGATCGTCCGAGAAGTGGACATGCTTCAGGCGGGTACCGATCGGCGATATGGCGGATTTCGTCGACGGTGCGCCGGACCGATTTACGGCGAAGGTAGTCTGACTTCGTTTCCTGCTTGTACATACTCCGAATGACGGGCTCATGGCAGAAGGTGCACGGATACGGGCACCCCATGCTCGTGATGAAGCGCTTCATCGGCATGTCCCGCAGGAAGGCGTATTTGTAGTACAGGTCCCGATCAGGCAGCGGCAGTTCATCGAGCGGGACCGGCGGGCCGCATCGGGTTCTTGTGGACCGTTCCGTTCCTGGTCTTGATGTACAGATTCCGAATCTTGGTGACGTCCTGTCCACGCTCCAACGCGTCGGCCAGTTCGAGCATCGCGTGCTCGCCTTCGCCGCGACAGATGATGTCGATGCCCGGGCGATCGATCATCTCAGTCGAATACGTTGGGTGCGGACCGCCAACGATGATCGGCACGTTGAGGTGCTGCTTGACCTGAATGGCCAGGCGCTCGATCGAGTGATGCACGCCCGTCAACGCTGAAAACGCAACCAACCCGGGGTCGTAGGCCTTGACGGCGCCCATCAAATCTGGCGTGTGAGAAACGAGCAGCAAGTCGGTTTGGTGGCCGTTCGCCTTCAGGATGCCAGACAGATTGGCCACGCCGATCGACTCTTGGATCCCGTTGTTCTGGATGAACAGCACTTTCATTTCTGCGCTCTCCAAGCGGGTCGCACGAGTATTCGGTAATATTATTGGAAACGGTCAAATGATGCTTGTTTTCTAATAAAAATTCGTCGACAGGCGTATGATTCATTTCTTCGTGATAATTCGGTTAGCGTTATGAACACGCCATGAGCGCCTCGATTGCGCTGCCGAAGCGCGGTCGGCCACCAAAATTCGGTCGGCCGGCGCGGCTGATCACCCTGACGTTGCCAGACGACGTCGTGGCCTGGCTGGCAAGCGTCGACAGGGACCTTGGCTGGGCCGTCGTCAAGCTTCATGAGCGATCGTCCAGAGCCCGCCAAGGACGACCCGTGCAGGTGGCCGACCTCGTGCAGTTGCCAGGTCAGCGAGCGCTGATTCTGGTGCAACCCGAGCCGTTCAAGAACCTCAATGGCGTGTCGGTCATCCCGCTGGCCGACGGGCGCGGCCTCCTCGCGCTCGACGCCGGCCGCGGCGTCTCAGATCTCGAACTAGCGGTCATCGACCGACTCGACGCCAAAACGCTCTCGACGGAAGAACGCGAAGCACTCAGCCACCTGCGTCTTCTTTTGCGGCAGTGGCGCCAAGAGGGTGTGCGCTTCGAATCCCGATCGATCATCGTGGCACACCGGGGTCGCTCGACCGAAGAGGCCCGGCCGCTCGCCCCTCTCCGAGATCCCAGGCGGAGCATGAGTGGTGACTGAGTCTGCGCCGGACACGCTCAGCGTGCTGGTGCCGGTCTACAACGAGCGAGCGACGATCGAAGAGCTCTTGACTCGAGTCGTGTCGGTAAAGGCCCCTGTGGCGCTGCAAGTGCTGGTCGGCGACGATGGCTCGACCGACGGCACGCGCGACATCCTGTCGCGACTGAAATTACCCGGACTGCACGTCGAGTTCATGCCGGACAACGTCGGACGCGGCGGCGTGCTCAAGTATCTATGGACGCTCGCCACCGGCAGGATCATCGTCCACCAGGATGCCGATCTCGAATACGATCCGCAGGACTTCAACGCGATGCTCGAGCCGATTCTGTCCGGACGCGCCGACGTCGTGTACGGCAGCCGGTTCAAGGGGTCGATCGACGGGATGCGCTGGCTGAACCGGATGGGCAACCTGACCATGAGCGGCGCCAGCCGGGTCCTCTATGGCGTGGCGGTCTCCGATTTGATGACCTGCTACAAGATGTACCGCGCCTTCATGATTCGGGGGCTCCACATTCGCGCCAACGGCTTCGACTTCGAGGCCGAATTCACGGCACGACTGGCCCAACGCGGCGCCCGATTCGCCGAGGTGCCGATCAGCTTCCAGGGCCGCACGTTCGAAGAAGGCAAGAAGATCCGCGCCTTCGATGGGGTACGAGTGATGCGCGAGCTCGTGCGCTGCAAGGTCACTGGGGAATCACGTGGGTGAGCTCAAAAGCCGGATGGCTGGCGTCATTCTGGCGGCGGGCAAAGGCGCCCGCATGTTCCCGTTTTCGGATCGCCACCCAAAGCCGATTCTGCCCATTCTCAACCGGCCGCTGATGGCGCACCAGATCGAGGTGATGCGCGACTGCGGACTCACCGAGATTTTCGTTGTCGTCGGCCACCTCGGCTATCAGATTGCCAGCACGCTGGGAGACGGCGAGCGCTACGGCGTCAATCTCCATTTCGTCGGCCAGGAAGGCACGCTGGGACTGGCGCACGCGGTTGGCGCGCTGGAATCGGCCGTGCAGGTCCCGTTCCTCTTGATGCTCGGCGACATTCACTTTCACTTGAAGGCGCCTCTACGGCCCGTGCTGGACGAAGTGCTCGCGGGCACGGTCAATGCCAACCTGATCAGCATGTACGAACCGGACCCAAACATGGTGCGGCGGAATTTCGTCATTCTCGCCGACGACCGCGGGCGGGTGTCGCGGGTGATCGAGAAGCCACGCTATGTCAATAGCCAGCTGAAGGGCTGCGGCTTGTACGTCTTCAACCAGCACATCTTCGATGCGATTCGCCGCACGCCGCGAACGGCGTTGCGGGACGAGTATGAAATCACCGACAGCATTCAGATTCTGATCGACGACGGCTACCACGTGCACCACCACCCGATTGCCGAACGCGATCTGAATCTCACCAAGCCCGACGACCTGCTGCTGATCAATTTGCTCGAGCTAAAGCGCCTCGGACTATCCTCGCTGGTGCACGATGACGTCATCGCGCCGGCAGGAACGCGAATCGTCAACAGTGTGATCGGAGGGGGCGTCGTGATTCACCACCCCATCCGGATCTCGAATTCCGTGATTACGCCGGGTGTCGTTGTGGATTCCACGAGCGATCTCGATTCGGTCGTCATGAACGGTGAACACTCCGTGCAGTGCCACACCCTCCCTGCGAGCCTTCGCGTGTGAGGCCGCTCACTCATGTCCTGGTCACAGGCGGCGCCGGCTTCATCGGATCGCATGTGTCGCGAGCGCTGCTCGCCCGAGGGTTTGCCGTCACCGTACTCGACAACCTGTCCATGGGTCGCCGGGAGGCCGTCCCCTCGGATGCACGCCTCATCGTCGGCGACGTCAGAGATCGCCAGGCGGTCACCGAAGCGATGGCTGGCATCGACGGCATCGTCCACCTGGCGGCACAAGTGACGATTCGAGGCAGCTTCGAACGGTTTTACGAAGATCTCGACACGAATGTCATGGGGACCGCCAACCTCATTCGTGCGTTGGATCCCAAGCAGGTTCGCTGGTTCACTCTGGCCTCGTCGATGGCCGTATACGGCGACCTGTCCAGTCCGGCGGCGGTTTCAGAAACTCACCCCACCGCGCCGCTGTCGCCTTACGGGACGGGCAAATTGGCAGCAGAGCAAGTTTGCAGGCAGATGCTGGCGGTCGCCGGCGTGCCCCTCACCATTCTGCGGTTCTTCAATACCTTCGGTCCCGGCCAGAGCTACACGCCCTACGTCGGGGTGATTACGATCTTCGTGACGCGGTTGCTCCAGGGCGACGTCCCCATCATTTTTGGCGACGGTGAACAGCAGCGCGACTTCGTGCATGTCGGAGATGTCAGCGATGGCGTCGTGGCCTCGCTGGGTGCGGCGCCCGGGACCTTCAACCTTGGCAGCGGCAAGGGCACGTCGCTGAACGCGCTGGCAGGCCTGCTCGTCGATCGACTCAGGCCGGGCGTCGTGCCCGTGCACGAGCCAGCACACGAAGGCGAACTACGTTTTTCGATAGCCGATATCGGGGCTGCGCAACGTGCCTTTGGGTACAGGCCTCGTCGCGATCTGCCAACTCACCTCGACGAGGTCATCTCCGATGTGCAGGTGCGACTCTCGCCGTCGCCGGCCCCGCCATGGCTTCAGTGAGAGCGGGAGTCACCGGCCTTGTCGGGCATGACCCAGTAGATGACGACCTCGCGATTACGAAACGACACGACGAAAAGATCCGACCGGGCGTCGAGCAAGGTCACCAACTCCGGATGCGCCTCTTGCTCGACTGGCCCGATGTATAGATAGTCAATTCCCAGACGACGCGCGGCGACGGCTCGCGCTTTCGCGTTGCTGTCGCCGAAGACTTCCTTCGCCACGACGCTCGTCGCCTCCTCGTAGGGTCGAAACGGGATCATCGCCCCTGGGAGGCCGGCTGCCATGCGTCTCTCCCCAAACGCTGGGATATACGCCCACGAGGCGGTCGCGCGCGCGAAGGTGTCCGGTTGGACGATCACATCATTCGGCGTGTGCGTCTTCAGCCAATCCAGCGCTTCCACTTCCGAGGGACTCAGCTTCAGCGTCCAGGGAAAATTCGGACCACGATTGCCATTGGTGATGTCCTGTGCATTGAACACGTCGACGACCACCGTGGGCACAGCCGCAAGCGTCAATACAGCGGCGACTGTCCAGGCGGCAATCCGCACCGCGAAGGGCGCCTCGCCTAGCACGGTAAACAGCACGCCCGCCAGCACGGTGAAGGCGACGAACAAGAGGTGTCCCGCGCGCCACCCCACCCATACGTGCTGCATGTCAGGCACGTCGGTATAGAAATAGAAGCCGAGCGCCACTCCTGCCAGGGCGGCGACAGGCCAGATCTCGCGGCGTCTCGTACCGATCGCGGTTAGAAGGCCGGCCGTCCCTAGCACCAGCAACGGACCGAAGCTAAGCAGGAATAGGTATGGCCACCGCACAAACGCCGTCGCGTTCTCTCCAAATCGAATCAAGCCCCCCGCATCTGGGTCTACGTAAGCCAGCGCGGAACTTGCGATCACCGCACCGCCGACAGGCAACCCGCCCAGCACCGCGCACACTGGAATCGCCGCCCATCGCGGCGGTGTGAGCAACCGCGCGGCGTAGACAACGGCCACGGCTGCGCCGATGATAATCGCCTCGAAGCTGCTGAAGAGCAGGCTCAGCCCCAGAAAGATACCGGCTGTCAGCGCGACCGCTGGACGGGCCGCATCGCGGATGCGTGCCACCAGCAGCAACGCGGACAAGCCGAATGCGTATCCCGCCAGATGGTGCGGCTGATACAGCAGCATTCGTTGCAGTCCGTCGACGGGCATCCCCTGATAAAACCAGCGTGTGACCGCATCGACATTGATGTCGGAGAGCCGATTCCACAGTTGCCCCCGGTTCCACCAGACGACGATGCGATCAAGCGCCTCGAAGCTGTTGGCCAGGAAGGCAAGGGCGCAGGCGACAGTCGCCCCGAGGGCGTTGGCCCCGAACGCGCGTACCGAATCCGTACAGGAACGCCACGAACGCCAGGCCGTACCCGAGCGAATTGGCCAGCGTGATCTCTTCGATGGTCAGTCCCCTGAGGCCCAGTGCCCGGTATTCCACTGCGGAGAGAAAGTGCGAGAGCCAGTAATAGTGCAGGGTTCCGCCGGCGAGGAACGGATTCTTGGGGGGAATCTCACCCTTGCTGACCTCAGACACGATTGTCATGGCCCACACGAAGTCTGCCGTGAAATACGCTCGGTAGGCCTTGCCGCCGTTTGCGGTTGGCTCACCGACGTGGGCGTAGGGTGTGCCCGCGACCGCTGGAACAATCAAGAAGAGCAGCAACACGGCCACCAAGTCGCCGCGTGAATAGGTGGGCAGCCGGAGCCCCTCGCCGACGCGGCCGAGCGGAAGCCATAGCAGGAGCCAGATCGGCCACGGCGCCCCAACGAGAATCCAAAGACCTCTGCCCCCGGCCAGCCAAAGGATCAAGAGGCCGGTCACGCAAAGCCCCATCCCCCACACGGGTCCAAACAGCCAATGGGCTCTGGTCGAGTCGCTGCTCATGAGGCGCCGCGCCAGCCAGATACCGTGAGCGGCAAACCACGTCAGCACACCGATGCTGATCGGAACAGCCCACCATCGGATGACCGCGAGGAAAGTGACCACCACCACCGCAATCGTGCCGGTGGCGATGAACCCGACGGAGCGGCGGGTTGGCATCGGCGTCACTGATTGTAAGGCTTTCGCCAGTCGCCGTTCGCCTTTCGCGTTTGGCAGTTCGCTAAGAGCGAACCTCAAATCGCTTCGCGACCTCACTGCACCCGCGGCCGCCACTGCGGCACGCGGTCGTTGCCTGGCCCGGAGGTCAGCCGCTCGAACGGACCGGGATTGGCGGCGTCGGTCACGGCCAGATCCCAGTCCTCCCCTCGATGATGCTCGGGACTCACCGAGAAGGCGACGTAGCGTCCATCGGGCGAATAGGCCGGGTAATAGGACCAGAGCTTGGGATCGGCGACCAAGGTTCTCCGTGAGGCACCACGCACCGCCTCGATGCGCGAGGGCTCGCGATCGAGGACAACGTAGGCCATTTCCCCGCTGTCTGGTGAGAACGCGGGCCGGCACGCCCCTCCAGTCGCGGCCACGTCGCGAGACTTGCCAGTCGTGAGATCGATCGCCTTGATCTGGAACTGAATGAGCGTTTGTGCCGCATAGGCCAGAGTCCGCCCATCCGGAGATGCCGCCGGCATGATCGAACGATCAATCCCTGAGGTCTGGCGGTGCAGGCGCCGGTCCGACAGCATCACGCGATAGATCTCGCCCCTGCCGTCACGCTCGGTCGTGAAGAAGATGCTCTGGCCATCTGCAGCCCACGCCGGATCTTGGTCGTTGGCGGGATGATCGGTCAGGCGAACGACATTCGAACCGTCCGCGTCCATCACGTAGATGTCGATGTTGTTGGTTTGGAATCGCGTCGAGGCGAACGCGATGCGCTGGCCATCCGGCGACCACGCCGGATCCTCGTCGAACCATGTGCCAGCCGGGCCGATACGGCGCTGCTGCCTGGTGGCGAGGTCGAGGATGAAGAGACGCGACGGCCCTTCGCGGTCGGACTGGAAAAGGATTTCCCCCGCTTGTGGCGACAGCCCCGCTGGCCCTACTTCCGACAGAACGCCATGAGGTGCCAGCCCAAGGGCCGCACCCACGATCGCGGCAACGCGTTGAAAGCGCCGACGAAACATGTGTTGAACACCAAACCCTTCCACCCGCCGTGCAGCCTCGACTTCACAGGAAACCGCTCGGGAACGATGCGCGCATCGGCGAACGGTGCCAGCAGTTGGCGGAACTCGCCGATCGAAAACTTCCGGAGGACCGGGGCATCCTCGTGCTCGAGCGGCACCTTCATCACCTTCGACAGCGCGTTCAACCAGGATACCCGGTTGTAGACCATGAAGATTCCGGTCCCTCCCGGACGCACCACGCGCGCGCACTCCCTGAGGAGTCGCGCTGGATCGGACGTGTACTGAACCACGCCATGCCCGTACACAACGTCAAATACGCCATCCCCGTACGGCAACGCCTCGCCGTTTGCGACGCGGAGCTCCTCGGC
Organism: uncultured Acidobacteriota bacterium; assembly: GCA_963773045.1. Classification (GTDB taxonomy): domain Bacteria; phylum Acidobacteriota; class Vicinamibacteria; order Vicinamibacterales; family UBA2999; genus 12-FULL-67-14b. The sequence goes on from CAVYZT010000010.1 coordinate 658,127, forward strand.
GGTCCCTTCGTGCAGCGCGAAATTTCGTTCGGCGAGATCGATCGCGGTCCGCGACAGATCGATCCCCGTGACTCGGGCTCCCCCCTGGGCAAAGCGAAGGAGATCGGTCCCGATGCCGCAGCCAACTTCGAGCAGGCGCTGGCCTCGAAACGATGCGAAGTCGACCAGCTGCGGCAGGTAGCTCAGCTTGTCGAACCGGTACTCGTCGAGGTCGTCGAAAAACGCCCTCGTGCCGACGGGCTCGCGGGTCATCTCCAAATCGTGAATGCGCTCGTTCCAGTAGCGCTGAATCTCGTCGATCACAATCCGCTATCGTAATATGACTGACGAAGCTCCGCCCTAGAACCGAGTATGAAGGGGCTCCGCTCCGCCTTCAAGATGTCTCGCCCATGACACGCGACCTCCGCCGACTGGCGGACACTCCGTTTGACGTGCTCGTCGTCGGAGGCGGCTTCTACGGTGTGACGGTGGCGTGGGACGCGGCGCAGCGTGGATTGTCGGTCGCGCTCATCGACCAGAATGATTTCGGCGCCGCGACCTCCTTCAACAACCTCAAGACTCTCCATGGCGGCCTGCGCTCGCTGCAGTCGCTGAATCTCCGGCAGATGCGGCTGTTCATTCGCGAGCGCCGGGCACTCGCGCGCATCGTTCCGCATCTCGTCCGTCCGCTGCCATTTGTCGTGCCGACCACCAACGGGCTGGCGGGCCGGCGCATGGCCTGGCACGCGGTGCTGGCCTTCAACGACGCCGTATCGAACGATCGCAACGAAGGCCTGCCCGACCCCGCCACGCACCTGCCTGCCGGATCGATCGTGACGCGCGACGAAGCGTTGCGCCTCAACCCCTTTGTCTCGCCAGACGGCGTCACGGGGGGAGCCATCTGGTACGACTACCAGATGGTCAGTACCGATCGCGTGACGCTGTCATTTCTGCTCTCGGCCACTCGATCTGGTGCCACGGCGGCGAACTACGTCCGCGCCGATCGCTTGTTGAAGCAAGGCCGCCGCATCGCCGGCGTCGACGCCACCGATCGGCAATCGGGCGCGTCCTTCCCCATTCGTGCTGCGGTGGTCGTCAACACGACCGGGCCGTGGGCCACGTCGCTGCTAGCCGGCCTCCCTGCTGGTGAGCAGGGCGCGCCGCCTCCCGCGCTGTCGAGGGCGATGAATCTCGTGATTGATCCCCTGGCGCAGACACACGCCTGCGGCGGCAAAGCGGATGGCCGGTTCTTGTTCGTTGTTCCCTGGGGCAACGTCTCGATCGTCGGGACCAGCCACGACGCGCACCGCGGGACCGCAGACGATCTCACGGTCTCGCGCCACGACGTCGAGCACTTTCTGGAGGCGGCGAAACGTGCGTTCCCGAGGGCCGGACTTTCGGCCGGCGCCATCCGGCTGGTGCACCGCGGCCTTCTCCCGATGGTATCGGGCCACGACTCGCACGTGCAGCTGGTCAAAGAGAGCCGGGTCGTGGACCACGCCGGGCACGGCCTCGCCGGTCTCGTCTCGGTCTTCAGCGTGCGCTACACCACCGCCCGGCAGACCGCTGAAGAGGCCGTGAATGCCGTCTTCGCAAACCTCGGGCATCCAACGCCGCCGCTCTGCCGCACGGCGACAACGCCACTGGTCGGCGGTGAAATCCCCGACGTGAAACGCTTCCTCGAGGAGGCCGAGAAGCGGAATATCGAAGGAATTCCACCGGTTTCAATTCGACGAATCGCGACGACCTACGGCTCTCAGCTCGATCGAGTGCTGACGCTCTTCGCCGAGGCGCCCGCTCTTCGAGAGCCCCTGGGGCAGGCGTGCGAGGTGCGCGGCGCCGAGATTCTCTATGCCGCGCGCCACGAGAGTGCCATCACACTCGGCGACGCCCTGCTCCGCCGTACTGCGGCCGGCGCTGCTGGTCATCCGGGCCGCGACGCCCTGCAGCAAGCGGCGGCGATCATGGGTGACGCGCTTGGTTGGGACACGCCTCGTCGTCGATCCGAGGTCGATGCAGTCGAGCGGATCTACGACGCGCCAAACTAGATTTCGATCACTTTCTAGAGGGAAAAAGCCCGATTTCATAGTAACCTTCGCCCTGCAACGCGCGTTGGAAGCGATTGCAAGGAGACCAGATGGCAAAGAGTGCGAAAAAGAAAGCTGCGAAGAAGGCGCCGCGCAAGGCCAACGCTGCCTTCATGAAACCGGTGCAGCCCAGTGCCGATCTTGCGGCCGTCGTGGGAAGCAAGCCGATCCCCAGAACCGAAGTCACCAAGAAGCTCTGGGGTTACATCAAGAAGAACGGCCTCCAAGATCAGAAGAACAAGCGGATGATCAAGTCGGACGATGCCCTGAAGAAGGTGTTCGGCGGCAAGGCTCAGGTCAACATGTTCGAAATGACCAAGCTCGTCAGCAAGCACCTGAAGTAACGCGCTGGCTCCAGGGCGCACGGTCGGCCGTGCGCCCCGCTCTTCCTCAACGCAAGTACTCGGCAGCCCAGCGTTCGAAGACCATCAGCGGAAACAACGTGTGCGCGTGATTCTCGCGGCCGGCGACATGCTCGTCGACCAGCTTCGAGACGGCCGCGGGTTCGAGAAACCCGCGCCGCGCGATCCGCGCTGGCGCTAGAAGTTCGCGCATCAGCGGCTCGAGTTCCCGTCTGAGCCAGTTCTTCATCGGGATGCTGAATCCCTCTTTGCGGCGCGACAGGATCGATTCCGGCAGCAGTCGCCGCATCGCCTGCTTCAGAATCCATTTTCGTTCGCCGTTGCGAATCTTGAAGTGCCCTGGCATCGAGAAGGCCAGCTCGATCACGTCGCCGTCGAGAAACGGCGCGCGCGTCTCGAGCGAGGTCGCCATGCTCATGCGATCGACCTTCACGAGAATATCGTCGGCCAGATAGAGACTCAGGTCGGCGTAGAGCTGGCGATTCAGCAGATCGTCCTGGCCAAAGCGACGTAAGGCGTCTCGTACCGGCGCGTAGACGTCAGTGGATGCCAGCGCCGCTTGCAGACCCTTCGAGTACAGGCGCGTCTTGGCCGGCCCCGTGAGGTACACCATCCAGCGGTAATGCTCGAGGTCGCCAGGCGCCAACGTGGCCCCCGAGCTGAACCGCTTCACCTTGTTGACCAGGCCCTTCTTCTTCTCGGACGGTGGCAACGCCGCCGCGACGCCGGCGAGCGCCGGCATGAGGGCGTCGCCAACCCAGCCCAGCCGGGTGGCGAGCGCTTGAGCTTCGTAGGTGTCGTATCCCCCAAAGAGCTCGTCGCCGCCATCCCCCGAGAGGACGACCTTCACCTCTTCCCGCGCCAGTTGAGAAACGGCGTACGTCGGAAACAGCGAGACGTCGGCAAACGGCTCGTCGAGATGGACGACGAGTTTCTCGAACAGCTCGCCAAGATCGGGTGAGGCAATCTGCTCCCGATGGTGTGTCCCGAAGCGCGCGGCGATCTCGCGGGCATACGGCAGCTCGTTGTAGGTGCCGTCCGCAAACCCGATGCTGAACGTCCTGACCGGCTCAGCCGACACTTCGCTCATGATCGCGACGAGAGTGCTGGAATCAATCCCGCCCGACAGAAAGGCGCCAAGAGGCACGTCGGCCATGAGCTGGCTGCTCACCGCATTGCGCAGGGCCGCCGACAGCGCCTCGATGGCCTCTTCGTCTTTCCACTCGCGCAACGGCACATCGGCGGCATCCCAATAGCGATGGACGCTTACGCCGCCGTTCTGGTACCGCAGATAGTGGGCCGGCGGCAGCTTGTGCACGCCTTTGAGCATGGTGCGAGGCGCCAGCACGTACTCGTAGGTGAGGAACTGGTCGAGCGCAACCGGATCGAACTCGCGCGACACGTCGGGATTGACGAGCAGCGCTTTCACCTCCGAAGCGAGCAGCAGGCCACGCGCCGTCTCGGTCCAATACAGCGGCTTCTCGCCCGCCCGATCCCTGGCAGCGATCAACGTGTTCGTACGGCCATCCCAGAGCGCGAGCGCGAACATGCCACGGAGCCGGGACAGGAATCCGAGGTCCCATTGCTCGTAGGCATGCACCAGGACTTCGATGTCCGCATCCGAGCGAAACACGTGACCGTACGTCTCGAGCTCGCGGCGCAGGCGCTTGAAGTTGTAGATTTCGCCGTTGGCGACGAGCTGAATCTCACCCGTCTCGTTGCCAAAGGGCTGTTGCCCGCCCGCGAGATCGACGATCGACAGCCGGCGCATGGCGAGTCCGAACCCCTCGCGCGCGATGCTGCCCTCTTCATCCGGGCCGCGGTGCACGAGCGTCTGCACCATCCGGCGCAACTCGTCCTGGGCGACTGGGCGCGTTCGATCGCGCTCGATGATGCCGACGATGCCGCACATCGCTAGAAGGGCCTCGAGATTGGATCAATCAGTCGATCGGTCATGGCTCGGCTGCCAGGTATCGGTTATCAGCTCTCGGCGCTGCGATTCGCGATTCGCGGCTCGCCGGCCCGTCGATCGCGCGCCACCCTTGCCGGCATTCCAGTGGCAATCGCGAACTCCGGAATATCGCCGACGACCACCGCACCCGCGCCGATGATGGCGTCGCGGCCGACGGTCGATCCATCGGTGACCACGACATGCGCGCCGAGCCAGACGCCGTCGCCGACATCGATGCCGCGGGCGGTTCGCCCTTGCTGAAGTACCGGGATGTCGGTTCGATCGAAGAGATGGTCGCCGCCGACCAGATAGGTGTAGGCCGCCATCAGGATGTTCCTGCCGACGTGCACGCGTGAGGCCGAGAAGATCTCACAGTTGAAGCCGATGTTGGCGCCATCGTCGATGTCGATATCGCCGTTCTTGCAGCTCAGGATCGTGTTGCGACCGATGAAGACGCCGTTGCCGACGAGGATCCCCCGATTGTCCGTCCCCTTTGCGTCCAGGCAACAGCCATCGTCAATCACCACATTGTCCCCGATTCGAATCTTGTGGGGGTGGCGCACTGTTACGTTGATGCCGAAGACCACGTTCCGGCCCACGCTGCCGAGAATCCAGGGGTACAGTTTCGACCGGAGAAAGAGTCCGAGCGCTCCGGGCACCCAGCTGGCGCAAATCATGACGATCTCGTAGCGCACGAGCGCGCCAAAGCCGGGGCGGCCGATGAAGAGATCGCGATACTTGTCGGCCTTGGACTTGCTGTCGTCGAACAGCTCCCGCTGGATCACCGTGATCCGCGGGTCGTGTTCGCGCGGAGATCGCGCCATCTAGTGGCCCACAAGAGCTGAACAGATGGCAGCCGTCATGCGATTCCAGCCCGTGCCCGCGGGTCGCGACAACGGAGCGACCCTTTCGGTCTCAATAGTGCACACCGCTAGATTCGACCGCGATGCCGGCGCTCTCGCGCACCTCGCGAATCACGTAGATGGGCTTGTTCTGCGATTCGTAGTAGGTCCGGGCCATCACCTCGGCCAGCAGCCCGAAGGTGACGAGCTGAACGCCGATGAAGACGAGCATGACGCCCAGCAGGAGCAGCGGCCGATCGGCGATCGCCTGGCGCTCGAAGAGCCGCACGTAGGCCAGCCATACGGTGATCAACGTGCCCAGTCCCCCGGCGACCAGACCGAGCAGCCCGAAGATCTGCAGCGGTCGTGTCGAATAGCTGAGCAGGAACTTCACCGTGGCGAGGTCGAGAATCACGCGAACGGTGCGCGACAGGCCGTATTTCGTGACGCCCGCCAGTCTGGGCCGGTGATTGACGACGATCTCGGTAATCTGCACGCCCATCTGGCTGGCGATCGCCGGCAGAAAGCGATGCATCTCGCCGTAGAGACGCAGCGGCTTCACGATCTCGGCACGAAACACCTTGAGCGAACACCCGTAGTCGTGCAGCGCGACGCCGGTGGCCCACGAGATCAACTTGTTGGCCAGGATCGACGGAATGCGCCGCGTGATGAACGTGTCCTTCCGATCCTTGCGCCAGCCGCACACAATGTCGCTGCCGCGCTCGATGAGCGCGACCATCGCGGGAATGTCCTTGGGATCGTTCTGCAGGTCGCCGTCGACCGTCACCACGTAGCGGCCGCGGGCAAACGCAAACCCGGCGGCAAAGGCCGCCGTCTGTCCGAAGTTGCGGCGGAAGCGGATGACGCGAACGCGCCGATCGCGCGCCTGAATCGCGGCCAGCTGCTCGAAGGAGTCGTCGGTGCTGCCGTCATCGACGACCACGATTTCGTAGCTGCGGCCGCAACTGCCGAGCACCTGCGTCAGCTCGTCGTAGAGCGGCGTGATGTTGGGCGACTCGTTCCTGACGGGGATGACGATCGAAAGCTCGGGAGTCATCGAGCGAGACAATCACAGCATTATATATCCCTCGACAAACCTTCCGCCTTCGCCGAGGCTTCGGCGGACCGCCGTAGCTTTAGCGGAGGCTGGTCAGGGTTGTCCCAGGATCGCCAGGATCTCGTCGTGTACCGGCCCGTTCGAGGCGAGGATGTGGCCCTCGCCTGGCACCCAGTGCTCCCCGTCCATGCCGGTCACGCGGCCGCCGGCTTCCTCGACGATCAGCGCGCCGGCTCGCGTGTCCCAGGGATTCAAGTGCTGTTCCCAGAACGCCTCCATCCGACCCGCGGCCACCCAGCAGAGATCGATCGCCGCCGAGCCGAGGCGGCGCACCGCGCGCGCGTGCCGGAGCACGCGGCCGAATACGCGCAGGAATGGCTCGGGATCTTCGTGCACCGTGTACGGAAAACCCGTGACCAGGATCGAGTCGAGCACTTTCGTGGCCGCCGAGGTTCGAATCCGGCGCCCGTTGAGCCAGGCGCCGACGCCGCGCTCCGCCGTGAAGAGCTCGCGCCGATTCGGATCGTAGACGGCCGCAGCCTCCGCCTCACCATCGATCTCGAGCGCGAGCGAGGCGCAGAAGATCGGCACGCCGTGCGCGAAGTTCGTGGTCCCGTCCAGGGGATCGAACACCCATCGATGCCGGGCCCCCCGGCCCTGCACGTCGAACTCTTCGGCGAGGACGTCGTGATCGGGAAATCGCTCGGCGATCAGCGCGCGGAACATGCGTTCGACCGCGACGTCCACTTCGGTCACCAGATCGATGGCGCCCTTTTTTTCGATGTGCACGCCGGCGCCGAACCGGGCGAGCTGCATCTCGCCGGATCGGACGACCGCTTCGATGGCGGTGGCGAGAAAGGCGGGGTCGGCGGTCACGCCTGAGCCTGCGGCGCTCGTTTCACCATCCGGATCTCCATGCCGCCGCCTGGCACCTTCTGCAGCGAGACGTCGTCCATGAAATTGCGGATGAGAAAAATGCCGCGGCCGCTGGATTTGAGGATGTTTTCGGGTGCGAGCGGGTCGGCAACTTCTTCGGGCTCGAACCCTTCGCCCTGATCTTCGACCCGGATCACCAGCTCGGTCGGATGCGTGGCTGGAACGTGACTGAATTCGACGATGACGCGCTTGGAGAGATCGCCTTTGTTTCCGTGCTTGATGGCGTTGACGGCAGATTCGCGAACCGCGACGCCGACCCAGTGCAGCGAATCCTCGTCGATGCCGATCATCCGGCCCATGTGATCGCTGACCACCTGAACGATATCTAGCATGTCGAACGCGCTTGCGAATTCGAGACGAACCGTGTGCGCCTGGGTCATAGGGCCGTGACCGGCACTCGGCAAACCGCGCGTCGCATGTATGTGCTTAAGTACCATAGCGCTTCGAGCGTGGTCAAGTTGCTATAGTGCTGGGTTATGCGACTGGCCGGCGCGATCGCCGTGTCTCCTGCACACTCGATCGGCGGCCGATTGCACGTTCCCGGTGACAAGTCCATCTCGCACCGGTACGCGTTGCTCTCCGCGCTGGCCGACGGCTCCTCCCGCATCGCCAACTACGCGCCCGGCGCCGATTGCGCCTCGACACTGGACTGCATCAATCTGCTCGGCGCGACAGTGACGCGCGAAGCCGACCCATCGAATCCCGGCTCGCCGACCGTCATCGTCGACGGTCGAGACCTCGGCGGCCTTCAGCCGGCGCCGCGGCACCTCGACTGCGGCAACTCGGGCAGCACGATGCGCATGTTGAGCGGGATCGTCGCCGCGCACCGGTTCCCGTCGACGCTGATCGGCGACGCATCGCTCTCGAAGCGCCCGATGCGACGCGTCATCACGCCGCTGCGAGCGATGGGCGCGACCATCGACGCGGGAGAGGGCGATCGGCCGCCCCTGACGATTCATGGAACCGTCTTGCGCGGCATCGATTTCGCGCCGGAGGTGCCCAGCGCCCAGGTGAAATCTGCGGTCCTCCTCGCCGGACTTCACATCGAGGGCGACACGCGGGTCACCGAGCCCGCCGTGACCCGCGATCACACGGAGCGCGCGCTGGCCGCATACGGGGCACAGCTCCGGCGCGAGGGACGTGCGTTGCTCCTTCGCGGCGGCCAGCGTCTGCGACCGTTGACGCTGCGCGTCCCCGGGGATCTGTCGTCCGCGGCATTTCTCGCCGTGGCGGCCGCCGCGCTACCGGGTTCCGACCTCACCATCGAGGGGGTCGGGCTGAATCCCACGCGGACGCTGCTCGTCGAGATTCTCCGTCGCGCCGGCGCGCAGATCGAGACCGACGTCGAGGCACAGTGGCACGGCGAGCCGGTCGGCCGCATGCGCGTGCGCCACGCGTCGCTTCGCGACGTCGTGATCGCCCCCGATGAAGTTCCGGAGGTCATCGACGAACTGCCCGTCCTCGCCGCGCTCGGCACGTTTGGCGGCAGCGTCGCCGTCTCCGGCGCGCAGGAACTGCGCGTGAAAGAGAGCGATCGGATCGCCTCGCTGGTCGGCGGCCTGCGCGCGATGGGCGCCGACGCCGAAGAACGTCACGACGGCTTCACGGTTCGAGCGTCACGTCAGCTGTCAGGAGCCACGGTGCAGGCGCACGGCGATCATCGGCTGGCCATGGCGTTTGCCATCGCGGCGCTGGGCGCCGCCGACGTCACGACCATCGAGGGGGCCGACGCCGTTGCGGTGTCGTACCCGACCTTTTTCGAGGACCTGCGGCGAGTGGTGGTGTGAAAGCCGACAAGGTTTACCTGGTCGGCTTCATGGGAGCCGGCAAAACCACGACCGCTCGAGCCCTCGGCCGCCGCCTCGACTGGCGCGTGGAAGACATCGACCTGCGCATCGAGCGCGAAGAGCGGCGGGACATTCCGACGATCTTTCGCCGGGAGGGCGAAACGTACTTCCGTGCACGGGAGCGCGAGGAGCTGATCAAGCTCCTCGATGCCCGCGGCGTCGTCGTCGCGGCCGGCGGCGGCACGTTCGCCGATCCCGCCAATCGTGAGCTGATGTTGCGCGACGGCGCGGTGGTCTGGCTGGACGTGCCCTTCCACATCGTGCTGTCGCGGATCCCCCTGGATGGGCGACGGCCGCTAGCGGCCGATAGGATGGAGATGGAAAGCCTCTATAATCAACGCCTCGTGGCCTATCGGCAGGCGCACCTACGCGTCGACGCTGGAAAAGACTCCATAGAGGAGCTTGTCGACCATATCGTCGAGTGGCTGGGCACCTGATGCGATATCTCGTCATTAGCGACATTCACGCAAATCTCGAAGCATACGAAACGGTCATGGCAGAGGCGGGGGCGCTCCACTACGAGCGGATCCTCGTTCTCGGCGACCTGGTCGGCTACGGCGCGGATCCGAACGCCGTATGCGAACGCGTCCGGGCGCTCGCGCCGCACGCCATCATCCGAGGCAACCACGACAAGGTGGGTTCGGGCGTCGAGAGCCCCGAAGGGTTCAACGCCGTCGCGCGAAACGCCATCCGGTGGACCTACGAGACCCTCACGCGCGAGAACCGGGAGTGGCTGGCCGCGCTGCCCAAGGGCCCCGTTATCGTGGACGAACTGATTGAGATCTGTCACGGCGCGCCGTTCGATGAAGACGCGTACGTGTTCGACGATCTCGATGCTCTCCGCGCCATGAACGCGTCGCGGCGCCCGCTTTGCCTGTTTGGCCACACCCACGTGCAAGTCGGACATCAGATCACCGGTGGCGAGTTCGGACTCTCGACCATGGATGAGGAGCGGCCACTGACGATTGCCCTGGCGCAAAGCACGCGCTATCTGATCAACCCGGGTTCCGTGGGTCAGCCGCGCGACGGCGATCCGCGAGCGGGGTTTGGTGTCGTCGATACTACCCGGCGGGAGATGACGATCTATCGCGTGGACTACCCGATCGCACAGGCGCAAGCGCGGATCGCGGAGGAAGGGTTGCCGGAGGTGCTCGCAGAGCGGCTTGCGGTCGGACGTTGACCCCGCACCAAGCCTGGCACCCTTGGCACTTTAGGCACCAGGCACCGATCAGGCGCGTTGATTCCTTGACTCGCGCTGCGCTGCTTTGCGCTGTTCCATCGCGATAGCGTCTTGTGCCGCTCGTGACCCGAGGATCCAGCCGATCACGATGCCGATGATCAGCACGGCGGGAATGAAGATGAAATGCGCCGCCGTCGGAACGCCAATCTCCATCTAGCGAAGCTCCGTCATTACAAGACCTGCCATAGAAGATGCCTAGCGTCGACGCTGGAGTTGATCGAGCTCGCTCTCGACCGCCTTCAGCCGCTTCCCCACTGTCCACACATACCCGAGCAGGACCACCCAGATGAAGCCATAGGCGGTCGCCACCAGCCTGATGGCGGGAAACTGCTCGCTTTCAGGAACTTCGGCAACCGGTACGAACTCGTCGGGCGACGGCTTGGGCTGAGTCGCAAGAGCTGGGGCGGCCGTCAGGATCAGGGCGACGCACACGTAGACGCGTAGCAATCTCATGAGTCCAGATCTTGGGAGAGATACAGGGCTTCGAGCCGCGCCCGCTGATGTTCCAGATTCGCCCGCAGCGACAACAAGGAGATGAACAGCAACACGAAGGCCGTCACGCAAAACCACAACGGGATCCCGATCTCGACGGGCAACGTGGGCACCACCGAGGTTTTGGGATGCAGCGTGCGCCAGACATTCACCGAAATGTAGATGAACGGGACATTCGCCATCCCGAAGAGCGCCATCCCCGCGCCGAGCTTGTCGGACCCCGGCCCGCCGTATCGACGCAACAGCAGATAGGCGACGAAGATCATGAAGAGCATGAGGCTCGACGTCAGCCGCGCGTCCCACACCCACCACACACCCCACGCCTTTCTCGCCCACAGCGGCCCCGTGACCAGCGTGAAGAGGCCAAAGAGCACAGCCAGCTCCGCCGCCGCCAGCGCCCAACCATCAGCCGAGGCCTTCTTCATGAACAGAAACCGCGCGCTCGAGACGCCGGCGACGATGGCGGCCAGCAGGAACATCCACGCCGACGGCATGTGGAAAAAGTAAATCTTGTAGACCAGGCCCATCGTGCTTTCATACGGCGCGGCATCGATGACCCACGGCGCGGCGGCAAACATCGCGGCCGCGACAGCAAGAAGTCCTGCGGAGAGTCTGCTCATCGTTTCATTTGGGGCTGGTAAGTCGGGTGAGGATGGTCGGTTGGTGGGATCGAATTCCCACTCCCCACCTAGCCTACCTGCCCTACCCGGGCTACCCGGCCCAATATCAGTCGGTCATCACTGGCTCGAATGTCCACAACGCGAGCGTCACGAAGACGGCGTCGAAGAACCCCAGAAGCGCCAGCCAGAATTGCGCGAGCTCCAGATTCGGTTCGGGCTGAAACAGCGCAGCCGTGCCGCGAACTCCCGCAATCATGACCGGAACCGTCATGGGATACAACAACACCGGGAGCAGCACGTCACGGCTGCGAGCGCGCACCAGCATCGCCGCAAACAGCGTCCCGATCGAGGCAAAGCCAAGCGTGCCGGCCGCGAGGAGTCCAGCCAGCATCCAGCCATGCGCGAACACGGGCGCGCCAAACAGCAGTCCAATCAGCGGAACGAGAATGGCCTCCACGAGCGCCAGCAGCATGAGCAGGCCGAGGATTTTTCCCGTGTAGAGCGCGGGCCGATTGGCCGGCGCCAGCAGCAACGCACGCAGTGTGTCGTTCTGCCGCTCGCGCTCGAAGATCCGCCCCAGCGCAAGCGTGCCCGAGAAGGCAATGGCGATCCACAGGATGGCCGCTGCCACATCCTCGAGCGGCCGGCCCTCGACGACCAGGCCGAACGAGAACATGAACACGACCGTCAGCGCAAAGAAGACGGTCGTCGAGAGCACCTCGAGACTGCGGACCTCGATAGTGAGATCCTTTTTCACGACGAGCCAGGCTACTCGCGCGAAAGCTCCCATTTAACGGAGGCGTTCGAGCCAGACCGCGTGGGCCGCTCCGTTGTCGCGGCCCGTGGGCATAGGCAATAAGGACATGTCGACCATCACCTCGTCAGCTGCTACGAATCTTCTAGTGAAGCCCTGCGCTCCGGTACCTGCTCTCTCAGATCCATGCCTTCGGCGGGTACGCCGACCTGGCGCCCATTCTTCAGGAACACTGCTCGCGACAGGAGACCGTCGACGATGTCGAGGTCGTGCGTCGCCAGGATCAACAGGCAACCGGCGAGTTGGCGCTCTCGCAGACGCTCGACCAGCCGCTCGGTAGATGCTTGATCGAGGCCGGTAAATGGCTCGTCGAGCAGAATGAGGCGCGGGTCGTGCAGCAGCGCGCGTTCGAGCGCGACCCGCTGCCGCATCCCGCGCGAGAACCCCGAAACCTGGTCGTCGGCGCGAGCGCTCAAGCCGGCGGCCTCGAGGGCTCGCTCGACTCGGCCATCGGCATCGTCGAGGCCATAGAGCTGTCCAAAGAAGGTCAGGTTCTCTCTCGCGGTGAGCTCCGGATAGAGGAAGAGATCGTGAGCGAGCAGGCCGATCCGCCCGCGCACCTCCGGACCCGCGTCAGTCGACGCCCGGTCGCCGTACTCAACCTTGCCGATCGAAGGTGCCAGCAGGGTGGCCAGGATGGACAGGAGTGTGGACTTCCCTGCTCCGTTCGGTCCGAGCAAACCGATGATGTCGCCGGCATCACAAGTGAAGTCCACTTGTGAAAGCGCCTTTCGCCGCCCGAAGTGCCGCGACACCTTCAGCACCGCCACGTGGCGGAAGTCGAAGGCGATCACGCGGCGCGACCCTCGTCTCCGGGTCCGTGGGCATGATCGAGGGCGGCCCACGCCCGTTCGAGGTCGGCGGTCACCTTCTGCCGTCGGGCCTCGTCCGGCGCGGACAGCGGCCGTGTGCGTCGCTTGCGCTCGAGCGAGACCAGCTCCCCCATCAATCGATCGCGCTTCGCGATGAGCTTGGTGTCGCCGGCGTCCGGCTCGCCTGACGTGAAGCCGATGCCGAGGCCGACCAAGAGGATGGCCAGAGCGAGTCCGAGAACGGCGTATCGAGCCACCGGGCTGCGCGCGGGGAGACCCGACAACTGCAACACCAGCGTGTCGCCGGCGTTGACGCGATCGCCGGTGCCCATCAGGAACACCTGTCCGTTGGACGTGATCTCGCGCGTCTCGCGAAGCTGTGGCGACGACAGCTGCATGGATCCGAGCTTCTCGGCGGCGACGAACACCTGATCGAGCGCGGCTGGCAGGGTCTGGCGAATCGTCAGCGCTGCGCCCGCGTTGGGCAACGAAAATGCGAACTGCACCGAGGTCTTGCCCGGCGCGAAGGGGCCCGTGATCGTGACGAGCTCGCCGCGAACGCTCGCCTGCGGCGACGAACCCTCGAGCGTCGAGCCTCCGGCCGCGCCTGGCGGCAACTCCAGGAGCAAGGGGCCACCGGTGTCGATCGGCGTCCGCGCGTTGTTCACGATCTCGAAGAGATAGAAGCCGTTCAGGACATCGTTCTGGTACTCGAAGATGATTCGTGACTCGCCACCAAACTCGACCACACCGCGCCGGGGCGGCTCCTTGGCCCCGGTCTCGGCGGCTGCTCTCTCCGCCGCAGCGGCAGTGGCGACGCCCGCCACCAGCGCAACGCGAACGCCGCCACGGGCCGGGATGGCGATCGGCTGGGACGTCAGCAATTCACCTTGGACGTCTGCTTCTGCGGTGACCGACGCCGTGGACGGCAGGTTGTCGAATTGGACGCGTCCTTGAGCATCGGTCGTGGACGTTCGAGGAGCGCCGGCGCCTTTGAGCGTCACGAGCTGGCCGGCGATGTTGTTGCCCATCCGCTCGCGAACGACACGGACCGTGAGTGTGCCGTTGGGCAGTTCGGGCGCCGGTAGCGGGACGCCTGACAGCTGTGAGGCGTCAGGCATCGCCATTTGCGCTGACGCGTCGGCGGCCAGGATCACGCTCAGGGCAATTGCAGCGAGTGTGCGCATGACCGTCGCGATCACTCTGCCGACAACCTGGTCCCGCACGACTTGCAGAACCTCGCATCGGGATCGTTCGCCTTCCCGCACTGCGGACAGTCGAGCGTCTCGGGCGTGTCAGTGACGTTGGCCTTCGGCCGCGCCGGCGCCTCGCCTTCGTCCATTTCTCTCAGCCGCCGCTCGACCTCTCGTTCGATTTGCTCGCGATACCCGCCGCCTTCGTCGAGCTGACGCATCAATCCCACCGCCCGGCGGCGCAGCCGGCCGCCCATCTCGTCGAAGTCCGCTTGCGACATCTTCCCCATCGCGAAGTCGAACTCGAGCTCCTTGATCGAACGCAGCACGAGCTGCTTCTCACGCTCGAGCGCGATGCGAGTGCGTCCACCGATGAGCGTCGGGATCTCGACGTCGCTGGCGGTTACCAGCGGAAGGAGGATGCGATAGGCGCCGAGACCAACGAAGCTCACGGCGACGACGGTGAGGCTGAGGATGATGATGCTGGCCGGCGATTGACCGGTGGCGAGGATGACCGTGGCAGTGGCTGCCAGCATGCCGCCGAGCAGGAAGAACTGCCACGGCTGTAGAAGCGGCTCCGCCGCCGCGTCGACGTTCTGGCTCGCGGGCTCTCGTTTCACTGTTGATCTGAGTCGGCGGCGCGATCAGCTCTCAGCGTTCGGCTTTCGGAAGGGCTGAAAGCTGGTCGCCGGCAGCTGATCGCCGATCTAGTCCAGGTCCCGGAGCTCATCGTCGAGTCGAGCCGCCAGCGACGGATCGTCGATCGGCGGGCCGCCGGGTATCGCCACCGAGGGACGACGGGACCAGCGAATCGCGATGAAGGCCACGGCAAAGGCGCCGCTGAGGCCGGCAAGATACGGCACCAGCCAGAGAATGCGGCCCACGCCCTCGTTGCGGGGCTCGCTCAAGATCTGCTGACCGCCATACTGAGCCACGTAGAGATCGATCACATCGCTCTCGGTCTTCCCGTCCTTCAACATCGCCGTGATCTTCGTCTTTTCCATGGCGCAGTGACCGCAGGCGCAGTCGCCGACCGGCAGATGCGAACACCCGCCGCACCAGCAGGCCAGCTTGCGCGCGACCTGCCGTACTTCTGGCGAAAACACCTGCAGCTGCGCGTTGGGCGAGACCAGATGCTGAGCGACGACGACATTGGGGAACAGCAGCAACGCCAGAATCAGCATCGAGACAGTGGCTGCCTGCTCCGGCATTCTGGCGGCCATGGCGAAGCCGAGCGCCGTTTCCGGCAGCAGCGCGATCGCGGTGCCGAGCGCGAGCACAGCAAAGCCCAACCACACCCAGTTCACGAGCGGGTTGATGTGCACTTCGACGCTGGCCGTCTGATCCTCGATCTCGAACGCCGGCATCACGATATAGAGGTCTTCGGCAAACGAGCGGCGAATCGCGACTTCAGTCGTGGGCTCCTGCTCGTGCTTCCGGAAGAACCACTTCGCCGGATGCATCTGTCCCAACTCTTCGCCGTTGGTGCCAGTGACCGTGACATGCGCGGTGACCATTTGTTTCTGGCCATCGTCGGTCACCCGCAGGCCATCGAGGTGCAGCTTGTAATCGCCGACCGTCGCTTCCTGTCCGGGTTTGAGGAGCAGCTGCTCGTCGCGTGTGAACCCCTCGCCGGCGAATCCCATGAAGATCAGGACGATGCCCGCGTGAACGATGTAGCCGCCGTAGCGCCGCTTGTTGCGCGCGACCAGTCCGATGAGCGCCGTCAGGAGATCCGTTCCTGTCATGCCACGCCGGACGTTCGCCCCGCGGAGGAATTCCTGGGTGAGCGTGCCGGCGACAAACGCGGCAAAGGCAAAGCACAGACCAGAGCTCCACACCCGCACGCCAAGCGCGGCTACCGTCGCGCCGACCACAAGTCCGGAGATCACCGGCCACATGAACTGATAACGCAGATTGGCGACCGTGGACTTCCGCCAGGCGAGCAGGGGTCCAACGCCGGTCAGAAGCAACATGATGAGGCCGATCGGCACCATCCAGCGGTTGAAGAACGGCGGGCCGACAGTGAGGCGCTCGCCGGAAATTGCTTCGGTGAGGGTCGGGAACATCGTGGCGAAAAGCACGAACATCGCCGAGAAGAGCAGCACCCAGTTGTTGGCCAGGAACGCCGCCTCGCGCGAGACCCACGAGTCCAGCTCGTGCCGGGCGCGCAACAGCGGCAAGCGGTAAACCACCCACGAGAAGCTGAAGACGATCGTCGCCGCCATGAACGAGAGGAAGTAGACAGCGAGCTGGCGATCCTCACCAAACGCGTGCACGGACTGCACGACACCCGACCGCGTCATGAACGTGCCGAAGATCGTGAGCAGGAACGTGACGATCACGAGCGTCACGTTCCATACGCGCAGCATGCCGCGCCGCTCCTGCACCATCACGGAATGAAGAAACGCGGTCGCGGTGAACCAGGGCAGCATGCCGGCGTTCTCGACCGGATCCCATCCCCAGTACCCGCCCCATCCCAGCTCTTCGTACGCCCAGATCATCCCGAGCGTCAGGCCCAGCGACAGGAAGAACCACGAGAACATCGTCCAGCGTCGCACGGCACGCAGCCACGAGTCGTCCAGATGGCCGGTAATGAGCGCCGCCATGCCAAAGGCAAACGGGATGGTCAGTCCCACGAAACCGAGGTACATCGTCGGCGGGTGGATGGCCATGTAGAAGTTCTGCAGGAGCGGATTCAACCCGCGACCGTCCGTCGGCGCCTCGGTGATGAAGGTCTCGAACGGGTTGTTGTGCAGAATCATCAGGAAGAGAAAGAACATCTCCACCGCACCGATGACCGCGACAACGTATGGAATCAACTCGCGATGCCGCTCACGGTTGACCTTGACGGCCACCGAGCCAAACCCCGACAGCAGGAAGACCCAGAACATGACCGAGCCGTCGAGTCCGCCCCAGTACGACGTGATCTTGTAGAAGAGCGGCTGGACGCTGTCGGAGTATCGCTGGACGTAGCGGATCGAGTAGTCGCCCGAGACGAAGGCGTAGATGATGACGCCGGAGGCGACCGTCAACAGCGCAGCCACGGTGTAGAACGCGCCGATGCCGCTTTCGACCAGGCGCGGATTGCGTCGCCGCGCGCCGGCCACCGAGGCGGCGACGGCGTAGGCCGCCGTCAGGAACGTGATGAGAAGGAGGAAAACGCCCAGCGAGGCCATGGTGTGTAAGTTCCTCGAGGCGGTCTCTAGACCCGCCCGCTCTGAACCCTCGTACTGAGTGGAGGGTTTCGCGCCTCCAGGCTTGGCTTCATACTTCGACGGACACTTCGCCATGACGCCATTCGGTGCCACTGCAAAGCCGTCCTTCGAAAGCGTGCCCTTGAGCACGACCTCGGCGTCGCTCTTGAACGTGTCCGGCACGACACCGGTGTAGCTCGCCGACACGATCTGGCCGTTGCTCTGGACCTGGAAGCGGTAGTCCAGGCTGTTGGGCCGCTTCGCGATGGAGTTGGGCACGACATAGCCGTGCAGCTGCAGCTTCTTGCCGTACCAGTTGTCAGGCTGCCCCATGACCTCGTCGACGTGCTTGTCGTACTCGGTGCCCTCGCTCAGGGTCGAGTACCAGCAAGCCGCCAAATGACATGATCAGCACGAGACTGGTGAGACCGATTTTGATCGCTTTGTGCTTCATGGTTCAGGACTTAGCCAGTGATTTTACCTCGGCTACCAAGCGCACGACCAGCGCGATTGGCAGCCCGACGACGTTAGTGTAGGACCCTTCGATTCTCGGGATGTAACGAGATGCAAGCCCCTGGATAGCATAGGCGCCGGCCTTGTCCAGCGGCTCGCCGCTGGCCACGTATCCCTGGATTTCGGCGACCGTCATGGGATCGAACCAGACCCGCGTCCGATCCACCGCTGATTTGACGCCGTGGGGACCGGCCAGGGCGACTCCAGTCAGGACGTCGTGCGACCGTCCGTTCAGCCGCCAGAGCATGCTCATCGCGTCGGCCTGGTCACGTGGCTTGCCGAGGATCTGACCGTCGACCACCACGGTCGTGTCGGCGCCGACGACGAGAGCATCGGCGCGCAGTTTCGCGATGGTCGAGGCCTTCTCGATGGCCAGCCGCTCGACGTATTCCGCCGGCGACTCGCCCGGCCGGGTGGACTCATCGACATCAGGCACCAGAACCTCGAACGAGATGCCGGCCGCGGTGAGCAACTCCGCGCGCCGGGCCGACCCGCTGGCGAGAATAATGATGTGGGCAGGCAGTCTCTACTTCCCCTTGTTCTCGTACCAGCGGACGGCTCCACCGGCGCCGCCGCACACGAGATCCGGGCGTCGATCGCCGTTGATGTCCGTCGCGACGCAGCTGTTCATCGCGGCCTTGTCTTCAACTCGCTGGTAGGTCCATTCGCCGGTGGCGGCCTTGTCGGGCGCATAGAAGACGTGCACGCCACCGATCACGCCATTGGGATTGTTCTGCGTCGGACCCCGGCTATTGTCGTTGGCGACGATGTCATCTCGGCCATCGCCGTTCAGATCGACGACGGCCACCTCGTGGCCGCTCGCGACCTTGTCGAAGATCACGCGGCGATCCCACTTCGTGCCTTGCTCCGTGTAGACGACTACTTCGTTGCCGTGCCACGGCTCGACCGACGCGAAAAAGCGCTTGCCGTCCTGCATGCCGACGCCGACATCGCTCGCGCCGAGGCGCGGCGCCTTCTCGACGTGACCGGCCGACAGCGGAACCTTTTCGAATTTCATCGAATCGCCCTTGCCCGTCGCGCGATACATGACGATGCCTTCGAAGCTCGCCACCAGGATCTGCTCGCGCGGGCCGGCGTCCCATTTCACCGCGCGCACGCGATGGATGATGCCGGGAATCTCCTGGGTGATGACGTGGCGCTTCCAGTCGTTCGAGCTGTACCAGAACACCGAGGCAAGGTCCTGATCGTAGGTCGGTGCCAGTCCCTTGGGCCCGATGAGCGGGGCGTTGACGAGCTCCTTCTTGCCGTCGCCGTCGAGGTCGGCCCAGACGATGTGATGCGAGGTCGGGAACTCGTCGATCTTCTCGGTCTTCCACGGCTGATCCGGCGCGCCCGGGTACTTCGCGATCCAGTTGAGCCCTGCGCTGTTGGCCGGTTGCATCGCGAACGAGCTCTGGAACGCGAGCTCGGGGATGCCGTCGCCGTCGAGGTCGGTCATCGCCTGATTGACGATCTGCTGCGTGTCATTCACGATCACGTGACGGGTCCACGATGGATTCTCGTACCACGCCAGGTCACGTGCCGCAAGCGAGTTCGCGATCACGTCGATCTTCCCGTCCTTGTTGAAGTCGGCCAGGTTCACTGCGTACGCGCCAGCCAACTTGGAGTCGATATCGTGGGCGTCGAACTGAACTGGCCCGGCGGCCGGCGCGGCCCGCAACACGGCGAGGCCGAGCGAGGTGGCGACGATCACAGCTGGATACGAAAGTGAAAGTCTCATGTGGTGAATCATACTCGGGGCTTGGGGCTTGAGGCTTGAGGCTTGAGGCTTGGGGCTTGGGGCTTGAGACTCGGGACGGGATCAGGTGCCCAAGCCTCAGTCCCGAGCCTCAAGTCGCGGGTGTTATCCTCAAAGAGTGATCCGAGCCAGCCAGATCCTTCCCGCAGTGGTGGAAGACGTCGTTCGGAAGGCGCCGCTGACGCCGGAAAAGGTCGTGTTTGCCTGGCGCATCACGGTGGGCCCGGCCGTAGGTAAGGTCACGTCGGTCCGGCTCGGCGACAATGGGACGCTCTACGTGTCTTGCGAGTCCGCCGCCTGGGTGGCTGCGGTCAAACGGTCCACGCCGCTCATCCGCCGGCGGCTCGATGCGCTGCTCGGCGCTGACGCCGTGAAGGCTCTTCAATTCAACTGCTAAGCTCCTTCGGAACAAAACAGCATGCGTGACGTCGTCATCGTGAGCGCGGTTCGCATTCCGACCGGGAAATTCCTCGGCACGCTCAAAGATTTCTCCGCCCCTCAACTCGGCGCGATGGTGGTGCGCGAAGCGGTTCGCCGCGCCGGGGTCGATCCCGCCGCAGTCGACGAGTGCATCATGGGCAACGTCGTATCGGGTGGCGTGGGTCAGGCGCCTGCCCGCCAGGCCGCTCTCAAAGGCGGCCTGTCCGATCACGTGGCCGCGCTCACCGTCAACAAGGTGTGCGGCTCTGGCCTCAAGGCCGTGATGCTTGCGCAACAGGGCGTCCAAACCGGCGACATCGAGATTGCCGTCGCCGGCGGGATGGAGTCGATGAGCAACTGCCCATATCTGCTGCCGCGTGTCCGCGAGGGTTTGCGGATGGGCAACGGACAGGTGATCGACTCGATGATTCACGACGGCCTCTGGTGCCCGTTCGAAAACTGGCACATGGGCAATGCTGGCGAGACCGTGGCCGATGTCTACCACGTGTCACGCGACGAGCAAGATCAATACTCCGCCGAGAGTCACGGCAAAGCGGCAGCGGCCCACACCTCGGGCGCGTTCGATGACGAGCTGCTCAACGTCGAGATTCCTCAGAAGAAGGGCGCCCCGGTCATCTTCGATCGCGACGAATCGGTTCGCGCCGACACGACCGCCGAGGTGCTGCGCGGGCTGAAGCCGGCGTTCAAGAAGGACGGGTCGGTAACCGCCGGCAACGCGCCGCCAGTGAACGACGGCGCGGCGGCGCTGATCGTGATGAGCGCCGATCGCGCCGCGGCGCTCGGCCTGCGCCCGATGGCGCGCGTGGTCGCGCAAGCGACAAGCGGACTCGCCCCGAAGATGCTATTGATGACGCCGGTAGAGGCCACCCGCAAGGTCTTGAAAAAAGCGGGTTGGTCGCTCGACCAGGTCGACCTAATCGAGCTGAACGAGGCGTTTGCGGTTCAGGCTGTGGCGGTGATGCGCGAGCTCGGCGTCGATCCGGCTAAGGTCAACGTGAATGGTGGCGCGGTCGCGCTCGGTCACCCGATCGGCGCGTCGGGGGCGCGGATCCTGACGACTCTTCTCTACGCGCTCAAACATCGCTCGCTGAGCCGCGGCATCGCGACGCTTTGCCTTGGCGGCGGCAACGGCGTCGCGCTGGCCGTTGAGATCGCGTAGGGGTCAGGTCATGAATCACGAGGCGCCTGCGACCATTACGGTATTTCCTGCGAACCCGTCGAATAAATGTTGAACTTCGCTGAGAAGCTCAATCGCAAACTCAATTTTCGTGACCTGACCCCCAACGTCGACGTCGAAACCACGCGAGCACGGCGACAATCGGCCCGAGGATCACCACTTCCTTCACCACCGCGAGCAGGTTGTGCATCCAGAAGTTGGGCAACCAGTAGCGGCGTGAGATCGAGTCGAACCAGTAAGCATGGGCAAAGTAGTACGCGTCGCTGAACGGCCAAAGCGCCATCACGCCGATCGGTGGCGTCGTATCAGAGCCCAGCCAATCGAAGAACACGTGACTCCCCCACGCCAATGCGACCGCGATGGCCAGGCGGATCTGGGTCCCACGCAAGATGGCCAGCACGAGCAATCCCACAATCGCGCAAGCGCCGACGCTGTGGGTCTCGGCGGCATGGCGGCCCCAGAGGAAATCCACGTCGGGACCGATACCCGCCAAGGCGAGGAGTGCAAATGTCCGGGTGGCCTGGTCCCATCGCCCGGAAGGCTCGGTGACCAACCCCACGATCACACCTCCCAGGGCGTGGCCCACCGGACTCGGCATCGGGCTCACCGTACGCAGAAAGCTCACTGCCGGTCAAACCGGCAGGCGGCAGTCTCCGCCATCTCCCGCCGCAGGGGCGAAAGTCAGCCAGTCTCCTAACTCGTTGAAAATGAAGATCCTGAGTCAAGACTATTCACAGAATGACGCTTGACTTTCGCTTGGCGTGTTTCTAGGATCTATCGCTGTCCGGAAAGGACCTTCACACATGCCATTAGACGAACGACAGGAACGGCTCAAGGCGCTCGACATCGCCGTCAGCCAGATCGAAAAGCAATTCGGCAAGGGCTCCATCATGCGGCTGGGGCAGCAGAGCACGATGCCCGCAGAAGTGATCTCCACGGGGGCGCTCAGTATCGACCACGCCCTCGGCATCGGCGGTGTGCCGAGAGGGCGCGTCACCGAGGTCTTCGGGCCCGAATCCTCCGGCAAGACGACCCTGGCGTTGCAGGTGATCGCCGAGGCGCAGAAGACCGGTGGCCTGGCCGCGTTCGTCGACGCCGAGCATGCGCTCGACGCCGGCTATGCCAAGAAGCTCGGGGTGGATCTCGACAACCTCCTGGTCTCACAGCCCGACAACGGCGAGCAAGCCCTCGAGATCGTCGAGGTGCTCATCCGTTCGAACAGCGTCGACGTCGTCGTCGTGGACTCGGTGGCGGCTCTCGTGCCCCGCGCCGAAATCGACGGCGAGATGGGCGAAGCCCAGATGGGCCTGCAGGCGCGACTGATGTCGCAAGCGCTCCGCAAGCTCACTGGCGCCGTGTCGAAGTCGAAGACCGCACTCATCTTCATCAACCAGTTGCGCGAGAAGATCGGCGTCATGTTCGGCAATCCGGAAACCACCACTGGCGGCCGCGCGCTGAAGTTCTATGCGTCAGTGCGCATCGACATTCGACGCATCGGCGCCATCAAAGACGGCGAGACCGTGGTCGGCGGACGCACGCGCGTGAAAATCGTCAAGAACAAGATGGCGGCGCCGTTCCGCGAGGCGGAGTTCGACGTGATGTACGGCGAGGGCATCTCGCGCGAAGGGGATCTGATCGATCTGGCTGTGGAGCACAAGATCATCGAGAAGAGCGGTGCGTGGTTCGCGTTTGCCGGCGAACGTCTCGGTCAGGGTCGAGAGAACGTCAAGAACTTTCTCAAAGAGCACACCGACCTCCGTCAGACGATCGAGGATCGCGTGCGTCGAGAGCTCGGCTTCGCCCGAACCGCCGAGCCCGCTGCGGTCTGAGAGGAACGGACCGGCTTCGACGCGTCTCTGCTCACCTCCGTCGTCCATCACAGAACATCGCTGCTGGACGTGTGAAGGTGTGCTTCAGGGTAATGGGCGCCTGGGTACTGTTGTGGCTCGCGCTTAGCGGGCGACTAATGGCGTGTGTGTTCGATATCTAGAGCGGGCCGTTCCTGCGGAACGGCCCCAGCACCATCGTTGAGCGATGAAGTTCGATACTTTCGATCTCGTTGATACGCTCCACTAGATGATCGCGAAGGTCACGGTCACCGTCATGATCACCGCGACTGAAGACCCGTCGAGTCGCGCTGGCTGGAACTCCCACTGTCGAACCGCTTCGAGCGCCGCCTGATCGAGTCCAGGTATCGAGCGCTTGATCTTGGCCTCGTGCACCTTGCCGTCGATCCCGATCGTCGCCTCGATCACGACGATGCCGCGCAGCTGTCCGGCGGCCGACCATAACGGATAGACCGGCTTGACGTGCTTGATCTTCTTCGGCGGCTCGATCCCGGGTCCGAGGCGAAGCGGGCCTTCCGGAGCGCGCCCGGCAACCTGACCGCTTCCTTCGAGCTGGCCACCGATAACGCCGCCGCTGACTCCATTCGTTGAGCCTCCCTCTACGCCGCCAGGGTCGCCGGCCGGCCCGACCTCCGGCTCCGGCTTCCCCTCGGCCAGCGGCTCGACCGGCGCTGGCGCAACCGGCTCATCGATCGCGGCGGACGCGACCGCAAGGGGCCGAGGCGGAGGCGCGGCCGGCTTCGACGGCGGCGGCGTTGGCTGGGTCGGCGCCGGCGCGAACAGCTTCGACGCCGACGGCAGCGACAGCAGCACGGGAACGATGAGCGGCTGACGAATCTGCGGGGGCAACGGCTCTTCGTGAAGCAGAACGATGCCGACGACGCTTGCGGTCACCGCGACGTGGACTATCCCGGTGAACCCATACACAGCAGGCTTGTGTTGGTGCGGTGAGTCGAGGGTCAGGTGAGCGCCGAACCACTCTCGCCCACCGGTGCGATCGACGATCTGCTCGCCGTCCGGCTTCGGGTGCCACGGCGTTCGCTTTCGGGGCCGGATGGGAGATGTCCGTGCCACCGGCACCATGCCGGGCGGCAGGATGAAAAACCGGGCGCCGGCAAACCGCTCGTCCGCAGTCTCTTCGAATTGCGCCGAACCGCCTTGCCACCAACGCATGGTGACCTGCTTACTGGCACGATCTGGCGGGCACCAACGGCGCGATGCGCGTTGCCGGCGCCGCCTCTACGGCCATATTCGATTAGACGGTAGTGGACGAGGGTTTTCCCCACTTGACTCGGCAACACCCTCGTGAGCGGCGGCTTGCCTCTCGGATTGAGCGGCGGGCGTCCGCGCCAGGATCGTGCCCGGCGGCCGCTCTAGACAATCGCGAAGGACACAGTCACCGTCATGATCACAGCGACGGGTGCGCCGTTGAGCCGGGCCGGCTCGAACTCCCACTGCCGTACGGCATCGAGCGCCGCTTGATCGAGTCCGGCGATCGAACGAAGCACTTTGGCTTCGTGAACCTTGCCATCGGTCCCGATCGTGGCCTCGATCACAACCGTGCCTCGCAGCCGTCCGATGAGCGATCCTTCGGGATAGACCGCCTTGACGTCCTTGATCTTTCTCGGTGGCTCGATTCCGGGCCCCATGCGCAAGGGTCCCGACGCTGCACCATTTGCCGCCTGACCGCCGCCATCAGGCGGAGCCCCTGCAACGCCGCCGCTCACTCCGCCAGGTATGCCGCTCTCGACTCCAGTCGGCAGTCCGACGGGTCCCGCCTGCGGCTCCGGCTTCACAGTGTCGGGTATCTGGACGGGCGCTGACGATATGGGTTCATCGACCGCGGCCGGAGCAGCTCCGAGGGGAGCAGCCGGCGGAGGCGCCGATCGGGAAGGAGTCGCCTGGGCCGGCGCAGCCGGCGGCGGGAAGAGCTTCGACGCCGACGGAAGAGACAGCAGCACCGGAACCATGAACGGCTGTCGGATTGGCGGGTTCGACTGCCCTTCGCGAAGCAGAACGAGCGCGATGAACCCAACCGACACCGTGATGTGCACGATGCCGGCGATCCCGTACGACGCGGGTTTATGTTGCCGTTGTGGCTGCAGAGTCAGATGCGTGCCGAACCAGTCGCGCCCGCCGGTCCGATCGACAATGTGATCCTCCGGCTTCGGGTGCCAGGGCGTGCGCTTCCGAGCCCGAATTGGAGACGTGCGCGGCACCGGCACCATGCCGGGCGGCAGAATGAAGAAGCGTGTGCCGCGGAACCGCTCGTCGGCCGTCTCTTCGAATTGCGCAGAACGGCTGTGCCACCACCGCATGGCCACCTCACTCGCGGGAGCGATCGCGCCGCCTGGAGAACGGAGCCTGGTTCATTGCGATCGCGGCGGAGCAAAGTAGCCCTGTCGCGCGCGCACGCGATGATTGGTGTTGGGCACCTCCACCGACAGTCGGCGCCACGCGCCGTCGCGACGAGTGTTCGTCGATTCGAAGCCGAGCAGGTATTGATGCTTGAGCTCTTCGACCAGCTCACCAAACGCCTTGGCAAGATCGGACGGACGCTCGGCAAAGAGCGCCCGCCCTCCGCTTGGCTCGGCGAGCGATTCGAGTGTCTCCACGAGTTTCTTCTGCGCGCGGCCCTCGCCGAGCCCCACCATGAACAGTGTCGCATCGCTGCTCTTGATCACGCGCTGCACCGTCTCGAGCGTCGCTTGACTCGTCTTGTCGTCCCCGTCGCTGAATACCACGAGACTGCGCCGCCCGGGCTGGCGCGAGAGCTGGTCGAGCGATCTGATGATGACGTCGTATAACGACGTTCCGCCCCATGCTCTCAGCCGATCGACCGCGCGGAGCCGGGCCTCCGCGCCGGTCTCTCGCTGGGTCAGCAGGAACATCTCCTCGTTGAACGCGACCAACGTGACCTGATCCTCGGCTCTCAGACTCTTCAGAAACTGCCTCGCCGCCACCTTCAGATCCTCCATCGCGGCGCCCATACTGCCGCTGACGTCCAACGCCACGACGACTTCGAGCGGAGAGTCTTCAGAAGCAAACTGAACGATCTTCTGGGCGACGCCGTCCTCGGTGAGGCGGAAACTCTCTGGCGTCAATCCGCCGACGAATCCGCCTCGACGGTCGATCACCGACGCATTGACCTGCACCACTTGGACGTCGGCGGTCAGGGCGTAGTCGATCTCGCGAGTCCGAGTCGTGGCGACCACGCGCTCGCCGGACTTGAGTGCCGCAACGACGCGAATGAGATGCGATCGAATGACCGCACCCGCGTCCCATGGGCATTTGGGCCGCTGTGCGTCCGTCGATCGGCAGACGAGCTTTCCGTCGGCGTAAAAGGTGACATCCACTACCTCGCCCCGACGTTCGCGCGGCAGAATCTCCACTTCGAGCGCCAGCTGATCGGTGACATAGGCGTCCGGCGGTGGCGACACGATCTTCACCTCGATCGCCTCCTGGCCCCAGGCGGGCGCCGCCAGCAGCAGCGCCAGCGTGCCGACTCTCCACCAGCGTGAATCGCCCATCATCTCTCCTGGCTGACCGGACGAAGAGGGCCGACGGCGGCAATGGCCCCCAGGTAGTCTTCAATCGCGCGCCGATCGATTGCGCGAGCCTGCCTCGCGAACGCCTCGAAGTCGGCCATGTGGAACGGCTTGACTCGATCGAGAAAGTCGCGCATCGCGTATGCCATGACCGGCGAGGCCAGCGACGCGGGCAGCTTCAGGTCGGCGAGCAGCCACGCAATCCTCAGCATGATGTCGGCGCTCTGCGTCGCGATCAACCCGTCTGCGGCCCGGCCGACGACCAGCTCCGGGATCCGGCCCGCCGGCATCTGGATGCACAGGCAGCCCGAAAGCAACGAAGCCGTCCCCCAGTCGTGAACTGACGAGGGAACGAGATCGCCGATTCGAGCGAGCTCGGCGACGGAGAACTTGGCGGGAATCTCGCCAGGGGCGGTCGTGACCAGCCACGAGATGACCTGCCTCGACCAAGGACTCATCACCGCCTTGACCGCGAGCGCGTCCAACGCCTCGGGGTCCTGTCCCGCGCGTTCGACCGCGCTCGTCCCGGCGGTAATGGCCGCGGTGATCCGATCGCGTGCCTGATCGGTCAGGCGGCGGCCGTCGCTGAGCGCGACCGTCAACATGAACGACGCCATGTCGTTGCCGCCGATCATCGGACCCGACGGGAGATCGTCGGTGGTCAGCCGTCGCAGCGACCACTTCGCCAGCGTGGCTTCGAGGCCGAGCAGCGATCCGGACACGCCGAGCTCCTGCGTGCCGAATCGGCTGACCGTCCATCGCGCGGTTGACCTGACCTTACCGGCGACCCGGACGCCAAACTGATGGCGCAATGACGGGTCGCCGCCGACGATTGCCGGGCCGTCGGCCTCTCCGACGTGCGGAGCGTACGCCCATGCCGCCAGCACGTGACCAGTCAGAAAGTCGAGCCCAATGCTGAGCCGCTGGCCGATCGCGAGCGCCCGCGCCAAATCGGCAGGCGCCTTGATCCGCTCGATGTCGCGCACGGCGGTCTCAATCGTGTCGCGTACGTCAACCGCGTCTTCGCCAAACTCCTCTGCTGGCTTGGCCGCGATCAGCCGTGGAGCGAGGCCGGTCAGATCGCGTCCGTACTGGCCCACGCGCGCCAGATCGATCGCGGGCTGCTGCAAGCCGGTGACGATGCGCTCGAACTCCAACACGTCGTCGAGTGTCAGTCCAGCCTCGCGGGCCCGGACCGCATCGAGCCGGCGTTTCGTCATACCGGAGAAGTCGACGACGTAACGAAGCCCTTCCCACAAAATCGACGTGCCGGTCGCGGTCGCTCGTCCAGCGAGCGCGACGGCGGCTGCCTCTTCGATCGCGCCAGTACGAGATCGTGTCGCGGGGCTGTCCGGACGAACGGCCGGGAGCCACACCCGCGCGAGCCAGGCGGCGACCCCCCCGTGGTAGCGCTCATCGACAAGTGGCGTCGCCGCCAGGGACTCCAGGAGCGTTTCTCCAGCCGCCAACGTCACGCTTTGCGCTCGGATCGTGCCGATCGCGAGCGCGAGCGCTCCCTGGAACTGTTGACTCGCCATGATCGCTCGAGCTGGATCGTCGACCCGGCCGACGAGCTCGGCGTGTCGCGCAAGGCGCGCGTAGGTACGGCTGTTCGTGATGCCGGCTTGTTCGACCGCCATCATCACGGCCGGATAGAAGCGGCGCCCTCGAATGGCGACGAGTTGGTCCGGCAGTTCGCGGTCGCTCGCGTTGGCGAACACACGGTTTCCGAACAGAATCGTCTCGTAGATCGCTCGCCGCTCGCCCAGGTTCCGGGCGCAGAGAGTCTCGACCAGCCATGCCGCGTCGATCAACCCGCCGCTCTCGAGATCACGCAGGTCTGCGGCCGGATCGCTGGGAAGGCCCTCACCCGTCAATCCCTGCTCCCAGAACTTGCGCCACTTGGGGCCCGCCAACGCTCCTTTGCTGGTCAGCGGAATCTGGATGAGCAACAAGGCGGCATCGTATGAACGGACGTTGAGTGGATAGGTCGTGGATTGTTTCGGGTAGCACTCGGCAAAAGCCGAAGCCAATCGGCTGAACCGCGCATCGCCGCCTGCCGCGCCCTCCGAGAGGCCGAGGATGAACTGCTGGGTGGGCTCGTCAACGCCGGCGATCGTGAAGTAGAGGCCCGCCACCCGGCCCCGTTCCATGTCGAACA
Source organism: uncultured Acidobacteriota bacterium (assembly GCA_963773045.1). Lineage (GTDB taxonomy): Bacteria > Acidobacteriota > Vicinamibacteria > Vicinamibacterales > UBA2999 > 12-FULL-67-14b. The sequence goes on from CAVYZT010000010.1 coordinate 687,002, forward strand.
GACGCCTGATGAATTGAGCAGGCACCGCGGGATCGGCGCCCAACAAAGTCGACCAAAGGCGCACCGCCGCCGGCCCTCCCGGAACGACGACCCGGCCTCCGGCCACGTGGATCGCCGGGCCAAACAAGGCGAACGACCTCACCGATTCTTCATCCCGATAGAGATGCTTGAGTAGCGCTCGCTGGTTCGAGATCCATCGCCGGGTGTCGGCATCGATTCCGACCAGGCCGTGATAGAGAAGCCGGGCACGGCTGTCCGACAGGATCGCCGCGAACAGCTCGCTCGGCGGAACGCTCCGCTCGAGAATCCGAGCCGTCCACGCGCGAGGCGACAACGGCAGCGGCAGTTCGAGCGTAGGTACGGTAAACGTGAACGGCTCACCCATCATCAGGCGGGCGCGGATGGACTCAATGTCGACGCCAACGGTCTTCAACCGAGCGCGAAGGGCGGTCTCCCGCTCACTGGTCGGAGCTTCGACGGTGTACCGCTGGTTGTTCTCACGGAGTCTCAGGCCGGCGGCATCTAGGGCCGCCTGGAGGCGCTTCCGCGTCTCGCTCCCGGACGCCATCGCCAGCGAGGGCGGCCGGCCGCCTGAGGTTCCAGCAGCCACGGCATTCTGCAGCCGGCTGAGGTCGCCAACCGCAATGGACAGGTCGAGGATGCTGGCTTTCAGCTCCGACGGCGGCGCTGCCGTCAGATGAAGCCGCCGCACCAGCTCGACCATCGTCGATCCCAGATCGGTCGTGGGCGGTACGCCGAGCGCGTCGAGGGCAGCTCGCCCTCCAGTGACGATCAGTGGATACCATGCCCCATCGTCAACGGGGCTCGAGGGCGCAAGGGGAACCGGTTGGGCGGAAGCGCCGGCACTCACTGCTGCGACAGCGAGAACCACCAGAGCGGTTCGCAGCGAGGCCATGGCGGGCCGGGCGATGCTATCACTCGCGACGCCGGCCAGCAACGGCCGGCGGGCCGCACTGGGCATGGCTGAGAATCGACGGAGAGAAGCCGCGAGGTGGACTCCGGCCACTGCTGATTGGAGGGCCGTCGATGAACGATTTTCGTCGATCACCGCCCGAGAGGCTTCCTGCAGCTGCGCCTTGCCTCGAAAGCCGATCCGTGCGAGAGATGAGTGCGCACATTCAACCGCTGGAGGACACACATGGACATCCGTAGCGTCGTCGCCATCATGAAGCGGGTTCACGACGAGGAGGACTGGAATCTCGGCACCGCGTCCACGCGCGATCAACGCAACTACTTCCTCGAACGCGTCTGCGGCATCGTCCATTGGGGACATGAGAAGTACAACCCGACGCCCGATCCGCAGTGGCACTGCAAAGATCCGGATGGACCAAACAGCGGCCGGCCGGCTTCGGACGACGTGGTGGTCTCGATGCCGTCACGCACGATGTTCGATTGCATTCCCGGCTGCGGAGCGGATGGCTATACGTTCGCGAATAACCCGCAAGGGGAGCATCTGGCGGATCAGTTCATCTTCGTGCCGTCGAAACCAAAGCTGTTAGACGGGCCGAACGTGCCGCACCCAGGTCCGACCCCGGGCCCTCCCGCAGCCCCAACTTTCCCGGTCTATCCAGGCGATGCGCCGTTCAACGCGCTCGCGCGGCAGATCTTTGCCGACTATGCGCGAAAGGGCGAAGCGCCAAACGACGGCGTGGGTCAGTGGTTCGCGCGCACGGTCTACGACTGGGCGGTGGGCAACGAAAAGACTCTCGAGGCGTCGACCACGAAGCACCGCGCTGAATGGTGTGGCGCCCTTGGCATCCCCGTCCAGTAACTGCGCTGCAACACGCGTGAACACGTGGTTGCACGAATTTCTTATCGAGAGTGGAACGATGCGGACGCAACGGCGCCGGATTGCGCATCGACGGCGCCTTCGCGACCGAAGGGGCGGTGATCTTCCAAGGGGCGATGAGCTTCGAGTGGAGTGATCAGATCCGTCGGGCGGATCAGAAGACGGCATAGTCCAAGCGCTGCATGGCCTTTGATATACTCGAATGTCTGCGATTGGCCAGGTAGCTCAGTTGGTAGAGCATGCGACTGAAAATCGCAGTGTCGGCGGTTCGATTCCGTCCCTGGCCACCAACCTCCGCTCGATGATCTTCAGCGGAGGTCGTGCATCGTAGCTTGGCGGGAATCGTCAGCCAAGCGAAGGTGGACCTCCTGTCGATTTCTAGAGCGACGGTTGGCAAGCTAGCGTCATCGGACGATGCGGTAGATTGTGATGCCGTCGCGGCGCGCTACAACGTTCAAGCCGTCGATGTCATCTGGCAACGGCTTGAACCTGCGCTCGTGCACGACCACATGCGTGATGCCGCGCTCTCTCAAAGCGGCAATCGATGCGGCGTCGGGAAACGTCCTCACGATCTCATGGAACTCACGGTAGCTCGGAGGAATGAAGGCACTGTGACCGTTGGCGACCGGGTGCCAGTAGCGCGTCGAATTGAGCATGTAGCCGGCGCCTTCCCACGACTCACGCGGTCCGTAGAATGGCAGTTCGATCACGACCGCGTCCGCCTCTGTGGCGAGGACGTCGTAGACCGGCGGGATGCCCTCGAAGCGAACGTAGCCCATCGGCGCGCGCAGCGCCTCGACGTTCACGCCGACGATCAGCACGAGGGCAACAGCGGTCATCCACTTCGCTCCGCGCAGGCGCTGGCGAAGGTGGGCGACGACGAAGCCCGAGAGCATGGCCAGCGCGAAGATGACGAGGAACCCGAAGCGATTCACTCCGCGGATGCCTTGCAGGAGGGGCACGGCGCGATACAGCCACGCGTAGCCCGGCAGCGCCGGGCCTAGCGAGAGCAGAAAGCCGGCGGCACCGATGGCCAGGGCCATCCGCGCGCGCGCGTCGCGAAACGCTACGTCCACGGCGATGGCGGTCAGCCCGAGCACGATGGGGATGATTCCTGGAAAGAGCGACGTGTCCGACCGACGGACGAAGGGCTCGCTCCACCAGCCGTAGTGCAGCCGTGAAGCGGTGGCTAGGTAGTCGTTGAGGGATGCGACGTAGAGGCTGGCCATGTCGAGCGTGCGCTCCGCGCCGTAGAGCACGCGCACCCGCTCGTACGGCAGAAGAAAAGGGATCATGACGATCGCAGCGATCCCCGCCGCGATCGCGAGCGGCGCGGCCACGCGGCTGCCCTGCGAGCGCCAGTCCGCCGGCCGCACGACGACCGCCGCGCCCAAGGCAGCCAACGCGAACACCATGTGGTAGTTCGACGTGAGCGCCGTCAGGAGAAACCACAGGGCCAGCAGCAGCCCGTGCTTCAGCCGGGGCTCGGTGAACAGCGCGTCGAGCACCAGCAGCGCCGGCGGCAGGAACTCGTAGTGCAGTGCGTGGAGATGCGGCAGGCGGGTCAATGTATGGGCATTGAAGGCCACGATCGAGCCGGCCAGCACGCCGGCGATCCAATCGCTGGTCCAGCGCTGCATCAGCAGGCACAAGCTCCACGCTGAGAGCGCCAGGCCGGCAATGACCAGCAAGTTGTAGACGAGCACGGGCGAGAGGCCGGCCCATAGCAGCGGCGCGCCCATCATTCCCAGCGTGAACAGATGCTCGCTGAACGCCAGCGTGTCGTGCGACGGATAGAAGATGTTGGCCTCGAACAGATTCCACGGCGCGCGCACTACCTGGTGGGCATCCCAGGCGAGCGTCCATTCGATCAGGGTGGTATCGCCGTTGTCGTTGCGGGAGAGGACGCCTGGATTGCTTGCCAGCGGCCACGTATGCGCCACGGCGAGCACGGTAAACAGGAGGAGCGCAGCCATCGAACGCGCGGTAAACATGCAGCCGCGTCCATCTTACGAGTATTCGATGAAGCGCCGGCGCGCGCGCAGGGTGCTCACCGTTGCCTGTCCCTGCACGCCGTTCGGAGTACGGTTCAAAGGGTGGCCGTTTGGACGATAGACTACCCGGCGCCCCTCTTCGTGCGCCCAGGACAGCGTCTCTTCCGCTGGAGGATTCACATGAGGCTCTTCACTGCCTTCTCAATCGCCGTCACGCTGGCCACGGCAGGCCTGTCCGCCGAGCAGATAGCCCCGAAGGCCAAGAACCCCGTCGCCACGCCGCGGCAAGCCGGCGGCCCCGAGAAAAACCTGATGGGCACACTCGGCATCGACGGCAGCCCGTCGACGCTGGTGGCGTGCGTCGGCGGCAAGTTCTACAACACGCACGCTCTCGGATTCGCGACCGCCGGCACGCGCATCCGGGTCGACACCACCAGCGCCGACGTCGACCCGACCGCCATGTTGATCATGATGCGGATGGGCGGCCACGATCCCCAGGGTCAGTCGAGTGCCTCGTCTGTGTATGACGACGACAGCGGCGGCGGCAACGATCCACGCCTCGATGCGACGCTTCCGTTCGACGGCAACGTCGTCCTGATCGTCGGCAGTTACGACGGCACGTTCGGCTGTTACTGGATCAAGGTGACGGCGACGCCTGCTCCCTAATCGCGCGCGCAATTCCGCATGCTAAGCTCTCTCGGCTGGGCCACGTGGCCGGCCGTGGATTAGGCATCTTCAGGCCGCTATCGTGACCGTGACGTAGGTTCTGCAGGCCTTGGAAGATGTTTCGCCCCGCGGAGCGGGGCAAAGTGACGCTGCCCCTGGCGAAGCGGAGCCGGCACGTCCTTTCTCTTGGTTTTGGCGAAGCTTCGCTAGGAGATTCCATGCGATACGCGCTCGGCATGCTCATCGCCGCCTTTGTGCTCTCTGCTATTCCGGCGACCGCTCAGAAGACCGCGACCCAGTTCTACATGGACTATCAGGTGGCCTTCGCCAAGGCCAAGACCATCGACGAGATCCTCCCGTTCATGTCCAAGGAACGCGTCGCCGAGGTGAAGTCGACACCGGCCAGCGAGCGCGCGAAGATGTTCGAGTTCGTCAAGATGATGGCCGGCGAGCACAAGAACGTGAAAGTGACCAAGGAAACGAAGACCGCCGCGGGCTACAACCTCGACGTGAGCGCGACGACGTCCGACAAGAAGCCCGCCACTGGCACGGTCGAGATCGTCACCGAAGGCGGCGCCATGAAGATCGCCAAGGAGAGCTGGAAGAGCTGACACAGATGAAAAGGCTCCGGAGCCGCAGCTGAAGGCTCCAGGGCCCCAGATGACGCAGATGACACAGAAGGACAAACACATGGCCGTCTGGCGTCACACACTCGCCGCTGTGGCCGTATCGGCCGTCGTCGCCGCTGCCGGAGCCCGCATGGGCTCCGCGCAACCGGCCGCCGAGTTTTCACTGGCCCTGACCGGCGACTCGATCATCACGCGCAAGATTTCGATCTACACCGAGCCCACCTTCACTCGCCTCATCGATCTGATTCGCGGCGCCGATGCAGCGTTCACGAATCTGGAAATGCTCTTCCACGATTACGAGCCGTATGCGATGAACGAAAGCGGCGGCACCTATATGAGGGCCGAGCCCGCGCTGCTGAAAGATCTCATCTGGGCCGGCTTCGACCTGGTGTCGCGCGCCAACAACCATCAGGGTGATTACGGCGTTCTCGGCATGCAGTTGACGACGCAGTACGTGGCGGCCGCGGGGCTCGTGCAAGCCGGTGTGGGTCAGAGTCTCGCGGAGGCGCGGGAAGCCAGGTTTCTCGAAACGCCGAAGGGCCGCGTGGCGCTCATCTCGGTGGCGTCCACCTTCCCTGATCACTCGCGAGCCGGACGCACGCGTGGCGACATGCCGGCCCGTCCGGGACTGAATCCCCTGCGATTCATCACGACGACCATCGTGACGCCGGCACGACTGGCTGATTTGCGGCAGATTGCGGCGGAGGTCAACGGCCGCCCGGTCGCGAACGCCGACGGCGACACGCTCAATTTCTTCGGCCGACGTTTCGTCGCCGGCGCCCAGCCGGGCGTCCGCACCGAGCCGCTCAAGGAAGACCTCGACGAGATCGTGTCGGTGGTCAAGAACGCCGCCCGGCTGTCCGACTACACCATTGTTACCAGTCACACGCACGAGGGTGGGCGGGAGCGCACGCTGCCGGCGGATTTTCTCGTCACCTTCGCCCACGCCGCGATCGACGCCGGCGCCGATGTGTTCGTCGGCCACGGCCCGCACGTCGTGCGTGGCATCGAGATCTACCAAGGCAAGCCCATCTTCTACAGCATGGGCGACTTCATCTTTCAGAACGAAACGCTGTTACGGCTGCCGAGTGAGAACTACGAGGCCTACGGCCTCGGCGCCAGTTCCCACGTCAACGACTTCAACGACGCACGCTACGACTTCGACAAGAGTGGGTTTCCTGCCGACCGCATGATCTGGGAAGCCTTTGTCGCGATGCCACGCTTTCGCGGGCAGCAGTTGAGCGAGATCGCCCTCTACCCAATCACGCTCGGATTCGGGGGATCGCGGAGCGAGCGCGGCCGGCCGCTGCTTGCCGAGGGCGAGCTCGGACAAAAGATCCTGACCGATCTGGTGACGCTGTCGGCGCCGTATGGCACCAAGATCGCCACGCGCAACGGCGTCGGCTATGTTGCTGTCGGCACGCACTAGCCGTGCCTACGACTAGACGGTTCAGCGCCTTCGTGTTGGTCGCGACGCTCGCCAGCCAGGCGAGCGAGAGCGTCGTGCCGCTGCTTTCGGCGACGGTCCAGCCCAGCGGGTTGAAGATCATCGTGATCGCGGGCGAGGACGCGGTCAACATCATTCAGCAAAAAACGGCGGTGGCACCAATCGTCGAGGTCCGCGACCGGAACGATCAGCCGGTCGCGGGAGCGATTGTCACCTTCAGCATTCAAGGCGCGCGAAATGCCACCTTTGGCGGTGGCGCCAATGTGTTGAGCCTCACGACCAATGCCGCAGGCAGAGCGGCAGCCGCTGGCCTCACGCCGACGGCGAGCGGCGCGGTTCAGATTCAAGTCGCAGCGGCGATACAGGGCCAGACCGCCACCGCGACAATCGTGCAGACGAACGTCGTGACGGCCGCACAGGCGGCGTCGGCAGCCGCAAGCGCGTCGGGCGGATCGGCGGGCGCGGGCGGTAGCAGTTCTGGCGGCGGCCTGGGTGCCGGCACGATCACGGCGATCGGAGCCGGTGTCGCAGGGGCCGCCGGAGGATTCTACGCGCTCAAGAAACAGGACCCGGTCCATCAACCACTGACCATTGCCGAAGTTCATGCCGACCCGGCGGTTGCCATGCAGGCGACGCACGTGTTCTTCATGGCCGGCATTTCCAGCTCGGATGCCACCGAGCCCATCCTCACCTGGGACTTTGGCGATGGGACCACTGCCACGGTGCGGCCCGGTGAACGCATTCCGTCGCACGTGTACCTCACGGCCGGAACGTTTACTGCTCGCGTCGTCGCCAACAGCAGCAACGGCGAGTCCGCGCAAAGCCAGGTGAGCGTCACGATCAAGAGCATGACCGGCCGATGGACCTTCGACAACGGATTCGGCTCGATCAACTTCGGTCAGTCTGGCGCGAGCGTTACCGGAACATTCGCCGGCCCGTCAGGTCAGAGTGCAGGCGCCGTGAGTGGCACGGTCGGACCGGGCGTGGTCCCTGGCTTTGAGAACTTTGCGCCAGGGGTCGAGTTCATCATCACGCCGACCGGCATCGGATCGCCCAGCCGATTCGTCGGCTCGGTCGTCAACGACGGCACGGCCAACCTCGTCCGCGGCGGGCTGGTCACCGGCGCGTCGACCACGGTTACGCAGCTGATCCGGCAGTAACCAAGTTCCACGGTTCCACGGTTCGGAATCTTGAACGTTGGAACTCTGGAACGTTGGAACCTTACCCGGCCGTAGTCATATAACGGGTCGTGTTCTCCGCCACATGCTTGACGCTCTCGATCAGCCGATCGACTTCGTCTGGCATGTTGTAGATGTGCGTGGCCGCCCGGCACGCATTCAAATTGCCCGTCGTCATCGTGCGGATGTAGATGCGGTCGCGGCTCAGGATCGCCTTCTGGACGTTTTCCATCGGCACCTTCCCGACGCTGAACAGCGTCAGCGCCGCGGCAAACTTTTGATCTTCTGAGGTCCAGAGTTTGACACCCGGAATATTTTTGAGGCCAGCCCGCAGCCGCGTACTCAGCTGCCGCCCTCGCGCCTCCACGTTCTTCTTGCCAACCGCCAGCTGCAGGTCGACGGCGGCGGCCATTCCAAGGGCCGAAGGTACGTCGCGCTGGCCGAACGCTTCGTACTTCTTGGCGCCGTCCTTGGGATCTCCGGGTGGGCCCATCAATGGCCAGATCCGCTCCTGCACGTCCCGCTTGATGTAGCAGAGGCCGGTGCCGGTGCCGCACATCATCCACTTCTGCCCGGCGGCGGCGTAGTGATCGACGTTCAACTCTTTGAGGTTGAGATCCATCATCCCGAGCGGATGCGCGCCGTCTACGGAGATCAACAGGCCCCGCCGATGCGCCAGGTCAGCCAGCTCCTTCACCGGCGTCACGAGCCCGGTGACGTAGGTGATATGGCTCACCATGATCGCCTTGGTCCGTGGCGTAACCGCCTTCTCGTACAGGCCGACGATCTGATCGACGCTCTGTGGTGGCGCGGGAATGTCTACGATCACCGGCTTGATGCCATAGCGCTTGGCAAGAGTGGTGTAGGCGCCGATACCGCCACCGTGCTCGTGCGTGCAGTAGAGGACCTCGTCGCCGGCCTTCCAATCCAGACCGCGCGCGAAGATGTTCATGCCTTCGGTCGTGCTGCGCGTCACGGCGATTTCTTCCGGCGCGGCGCCGACGAAGTTAGCCAGGACGCCGCGCACGACATCAAGCTCTTCGCGGCGGTAGTTGTTGGAGGGGTTCTCGGCGATCTCCCGGAAGTATCGCTCGTTGGCCTCGGTGACCACTCGCGGCACCGGGCCCTCGGTGCCGTTGTTCATGAACGTGATGCCGTCGAGGATGTTGAACTGGCTTCGCACCTTCCACCAGTAGGCCTCGTCGGGAACGCCGTCGAGCTTGAGATCCTGAGCCGAGAGTGTCGGCGCGATCACCTGTCCGTCGAACGCCTGCGCGCGTCGCGACAGCAGGCCGGCGGGAAGAGCGCTGCCCGCGACCGCCGCGACCGTGCCACCGAGAAACCCTCGACGTGATACTCGTTGTGCGCCGGCCATTGGCCCTCCTTGATTCTGAGCTACGAAGTGACCCGCTGAACCTGCTGAACCTGCTGAACCCGCTGAACCCGCTGAACCCGCTGAACCCGCTGAACCCGTCTAGAAGTCGATCAGCCTCGTGTATTTCACGATGAACGAGCGGCCGATTGTCTCGATTGGCGTAAAGCTCGAGGTCTCGCGACGGTCGTTGTAGACGACGAACAACCCCGTGCCGCTGCGATTGAGCAGCGCCAGCCTGATGTTCGACGAGAACGACGCGTTCTGGCTGTTGTACTGCAGCAGTGCCGACAGGCTGGCCAACGTCGTGAACGCGTAGCTTGCCTTTACGGGGACCAGGTTGTTGACGAAACTGCCGTAGACGAGATCGATGTCCTGATAGGTCCACCCCAGGCTCGCGATGAACCGTGAGGTGATGCGATAGTCGCTGTTGAGCTCTAGCCCCTGGAAGTCGCCGTCGTAATAGTTGCCGATGCGATAGCGCGCCGTGCCGGTGACGCGCGCGCTCGGGTTGTGCAAGTATTCAAACGCGTGCTGCCACCACGTGTATTCTCCCGGCGGAATCACCACTCGCTTGCCATCCCGGTTGTAGACGACAAATGGACTGGTCGGATTGTCCTGGTTCTGATCCATGAACCAGCCGAACCGGCCGCCCTGTCGGGGCTGGATTTCGAGAAAGTGGGCGTGTAGAAACGCGGTCTGGAGCTTGCCGTCGAAGCCGTAGTAGGCGTTGTACGAGGTGTGCGGCGCAAACCGTCGAATCCACGGAATGTTCTTCGGTTGCGGCTGGAAGAACGCCCGGAACTCCGGCCGGCGGAAGCCGCGGCGAGGCAGGAAGCCGACTTCGGGATTGAAATCGTTGCCGACCTGCGAGTAGCCGCCCGAGATCTGCCAGAGGTTGTTGGTGAAATTGTAGAAGCCGCGGCCGGCGTAGTCGCTGCCGATGGTGCCGGCCGTGTCGGTGCGGGCAAAGAAGGCGGATAGACGCTGGCTCGGCGACACCTGAATGTTGGCGTCGAGCCCGTACGCGCGATTCCAATCCTCGTCGGCCGCGTGCTTCCCCGTGCCCTGGCGGTTCACGAAGATCGCTCCATAGCTGGACCGTCCAACTTCGCGCTGCACGCGCGCGACGCTGAAATTGTTGGCCGGACCGATGGTGGTGCCGACGGCATTCTCGGCAACGTCGGTTTGAATGTTCAGCAGGCCGACGTTCCAGCCTTCGATCTTGCCGCTCAGCCTGCCGCCGCCCAGGATGTTGATGGGCAACCCGGTGCTCGACAGGCCGACGCGTCTCGAGAAGAACAGGTCGATGCTCTGCGGCTGTCCGAACTGGAACGTCGACGCGTTCTCGAGAAAAAACGGACGCTTTTCCGGAAAGAACAGATCGAAGCGGGTGAGATTCACCTGCTCCTCGTCGGCCTCGACCTGGGCGAAGTCGGTGTTGACGGTTGCGTCGAAGGTCAGGTTCGGCCGGATTCCCCACTTGAAATCCACGCCGATGTCGCCGTCGAACTTGTTCTGATCGGTCGGCACGGTGAAATCCTTGTTCACCGAGCCGAGCGCGTAGGGAATGATCTTGATGTCGCGACGCGCAGGCAGGTCGAGTCCTGACACCTTCGAGGCCAGCGATATGCGGTAGATGTCATAGCCGCGAGGAATGGGCGCGAGGTACACCTGTTCGTTCTTGTGACGAATGTTGCGCATCACGTTGAAGCCCCAGGTCTTGTCCGAACCGGTCGCGTAGCGCAGCGTCTTGAGCGGAATGGCCATCTCGGCCTCCCACCCGCGCTCGGTGACTTGCGCTTTGACACTCCAGTCGCCATCCCAGTTGGGATTGAACGCGCTGATGCCGCCGCGCTGCGTGCCGCCACCTCCGCCGCCCGGCGCCGCGATCCCGCTCGTCTGACCTTCTCGTGCCACTTGTCCGTCGGTACTCGATGCCCAGCGGATTGGTGCCGAACACAAACGCGTTCTGATTGTCGTTGAAGGTATCGAGGACCAAGATGACCGCGTCGGTGTCGCTCAACGACGCGTCCCGACGCGCCTGCGACACGATGATCTTCGACGGATCGCTGTCGAAGCAGATGACGCCAATGTAGACATGACCCTTGCCGATCATGATCCGCACTTCGGTCTTCTCGCTGGCCGGCGCGCCTTCGATCGGATCCTGTTGAGTAAAGGTGGTGAAAGGGGTCGCGTTCTGCCAGATGGGTTCGTCGACGCGGCCATCGATGACGGGGGACTCGGCTTCCGAGCTCAGCTTGCCGGCCACCATCGTGGGGGGCGTCCCATTTTGCGCGAAGGCACGACACGGACAGACGAGAAGAGCTACGGCTATCGCCACGCGAACGGGTGTTTGAACCATTTGTGAAGGAATTTCCGCCAGAGTGATGAAACCTGGACGAGTCTACGATAGCCCGGCCCATGACACAATGGGCAGCACGAAGACAGTTCAAGACACGGCGCGCGACCTGACGCTGCGTGCTAGACATCTTCCAAGGCCACTGTCGTGAGAATTGAAGCAAGTGTCTCGGCGCAGCTTCGCTAGAGGAGGAGTGCGATGGCTCGAGGCTTCGCGATCGTCGCTCTGCTGCTCGGTGCTGCACACATCATCGCGGCGCAAGGCGCGACTCCTCAACTTTCGAGACAGCAGCGCGAGACGCTGCGGCAGATTGTCGCGGCTGTCGATGCGGCTTCTGGCGAACCCGACACACCCGACGTCAGCTGGCAAACGCACCTGTTGCGCGCGTCGGACGGATCGCACTACGTCGCGTTTTCGGCGGCGTCTCCGGCGCGGACCAAGACGGCAACGGGCCCGCTCGTTCTCTACGTACGCCTCGCGAGTTCGTCACTCAGCGGTCAAGGCGTCGAGCGATCGGCGGTCGCCGACTGGCTCGCGGGCCGGCGATCCGATCCGATGCTGCGCCCGCGCACCGGCATCGCGATCGGCGAGATGCCCAACTTTGGCGCGGCCGGGCTGGTCGATCCGAACCGGCCCGGACGCGTCGTCGCCAACCCCGGTGGCTCCAACGATCTCAGGCTGATGCAGCTCGAACGCGAGCGGGCCCGGCAGGAGCAAGAGGAGCGCGACAAGCAGCGTCGTGCCGAGCTCGAGGGCGCCGCTCAAGCGAGACGCGAGCTGCTGCCGTTCGAGGATTTCGATCTCGCGGCGTCGGTATCGACAGCCACTGGCGCGATCCAGCGCGCGTTGACCGCAGGCCCCGGGGAGTATGAGCTGTATGTGGCGTGGACCGATGCCTCAGCCACTCCGGCGCCGATTCAGGTGCTCAAGCGCACGCTCCGGCTGCCGCCGGCCAACGCCACGGAACTCGCGATCAGCGACGTCATCATCGCCGATCAAGTCGGCACGCGACCTGCGCCCTACCCTCCGGCACAACAAGCCGCGCATCCGTACGCGATCGGGCTCACCGATATCACGCCGGCGCGAGACAATCTCTTCTCGCGAGACGATCGGCTGAACGTCGCGTTTCAGGTGATTAACGCGCGCCCCTCGGAAATCGGCAAACCTGACATCGCGATCACCTTTCGCATCGTCCGTGTGAACGGGGATCGCGAGCAGCCGGTGGCGTCGCTCACGCCGCAGCAATACACCGCTGACACGTTGCCGGGCGATTTCGACCTGCGGTTGGGCCATCCGATCTTTGCCGCCATGTCGGTTCCCCTGGCCACGCTCACGCGCGGGGCGTACCGCTTGAAGATCGCCGTGAACGATCGGCTGGCCGGCCGGGGAACAACTGGCGACGCCGGCTTTAGTGTGATCGGCACGCCCGCTTCCTTATTGGCCGAGGCCCCGTCGGTCGGCACGCCGTTCCGCCGTGACATGGCGCTCGAGCCTGCGGTCATCGAAGAGGTCGCGACCCGCTTTCGCCCGACGACGCCATCGGTGGCGCTGACTCGCGCTCTTGACCTGCTGCGGCAACGGAAGTTCCTGGAACTGTTGCGCGAGGAGCCCGTCGGTACTCGCGAGCTCGGCTATCGCGCGGCGCTCACCGGGATCGCGCTCTACGCGCTCGGCGACGCATCGTCGAGCGTCCAGTTCCAGCGCGCCGTCCAGTTGGACGTGCCGGCCGCGCCCGCGCAATTCTTCATCGGCGCCGCACGCGCGCTCGAAGGCCGTGACGCCGACGCCATCGCGGCCTGGCAGACCGCGCTCGAGGGCGGCATGCCCCGAGCAGTCGTCACTCCGCTGCTGATCAACGCCCACCTGCGCCGGGGCGACGCGGCCAAGGCCGCCTCCCTGGTCGAGCCGAGTCCTGGCGCAGTGTGGAGTCGCGATCAGGTGGCTTTACTCATCGCCTCCAGTCGAGAACGCGAGGCGATTCCCCTGCTCGAACGCCGCCTCGCCGCAACGCCTGACGATGCCGATGCGGAATGGTTGCTGCTCCATGCGCTCTACGCCAGCATCGTTCGCGGTCCGAGTCAACCGCCCGACCGCACGACCGCCGAAGCGTTCGCCCAGGCCGCGCGAGCGTACATCGCCAAGGATGGCGCGAACCGGGTGCTGGTCGGTGATTGGCTGAAGGCGATTGTGCCGTAGGCGCGATTCGCTATTCGCTGTTCGCGGTTCGCGGTTCGCGGTTCGCGGTTCGCAGCGAGTGTTTCGCGAAAAGCGAACCGCGAATTGCGTCACTTTTTCTTCGGTTGCGCCTTTAGTGGCGGCGGCGTGGGCAGCGTGCCTGGCGTCTTGAGCGAATACTGGCGCCGGGCTGAAATCGTCACATCGGTGCGATCCACTTTCACCTCGAGGCTCCTGACTCGCTTGGCCGGATCGGGATTGGTCGAATAGAACCCGAGCACATAGTAGTCGCTGGTTTCGGCGTCGATGCGCTTGAACTCGGTAGCGAAGTCGTTGGTGTTGACGACCGGGAATCCACCCGTCGCCTCGGCGATGTAGCGCAACGAGCTTTGCGTTTTCTGAATATAAGTTCGCCACTCGCTCTGGTCGATGTACTGGCCGGCGTCGACGACACCGGCGAGCCCGCGCGGGTCCACGGTGTAAATCGTCGCGTTGGCGCGATTCGCCGAGAGCGTCAGCTCGCGCATCAGCTTGTGTAGCTCGATGTCGGCCGTAATGTGGCTCAGGCTGAAGTACGGATTCTCCTCCTTGTCGTCCATCAGGAAGCGGAGCGGATCGGAAAACCGGCCGCCTTGAACCCGATCGCTGCTGTTCCGCCCCTCGACGAACGGATCGAAGTCGTAGCCCATGCTGAGGTAGACGACCGCCTTCCGCTTGTTCGAGATGTTCTCGAACTGGACGAGCATGTCGTACGCCGCATATAACGCCATCTGCGCACGCGCGCGGATGTCGCCGGGACCCTGCGACGTCTCGAGCAGCTTGAAGATGTCCGAGGCCAGAAGGCCCGACCCCCGGATCTTCCCTATCGCTTCCATCACCATCTTGCGGTCGTAAGTCGGACCGATTTCGATCGACGACGGGCCGCTCGAGATGACACACACCAGATCCCCTTCGTGAACCAACGTCTCGACGAGCGTCTGGTATACCTTCCGGACGTTCGGCGACATCTCCGGCTCGAAGTGCAAGTCGTCCACGAAGATCAGAATCACGCGGCCCGCTGAATCGTCCGAGCGCCGGCGCGCCGGCGGCAGCAAAATGCCGTCGTCTTTGGGCGCCGCAGGCGCCGCCGACTCGAACAGATTGAACGTGCGCCCGCCGTGCACGAGCGAGAAGGAGGAGATGGTTTGCGGCTGGCCATCTTCCAATACGGTGAAGTTCTCTTTCGTCAGGTCGGACACGAAGCGTCCGCTCTGATCGCGAGGGATCACATCGGTGGACACCAACGTGACGGCGGCACGAAACGTCGGCTGCTGGGTTTGCGCCTGCGTCTGTGGCGACGCACCTTGAGGTTGGTCGACCATCGCAGCCACGAAAG
This sequence comes from uncultured Acidobacteriota bacterium, assembly GCA_963773045.1. Lineage (GTDB taxonomy): Bacteria > Acidobacteriota > Vicinamibacteria > Vicinamibacterales > UBA2999 > 12-FULL-67-14b. The sequence goes on from CAVYZT010000010.1 coordinate 702,010, forward strand.
CGAGTCCCAGGGCGACGGTCATACAGGACGACAAACCTTCCGCCTTCGCGCCAGGCGCTTCGGCGGACAAGAAAGGTTTGTCGTCACCTTCAATAGGTTTGTCGCCACGTTCATAGCCTGACTTCATCCGACCAGTATAATTGCGGCAGTGAGTCTCTCAAGACGACAAGCTCTCGCGACACTCGCAGCTGCGGGTACTGCGACGCTCGTCGACCCGGGCCCCGTGCTCGCTCGTTTGGCGGCAGAAGTCCCATGTTCGGCGGGTGCCGCAGGTGGCGAGCTCGTCGGCACGCTGCCTTTGTTTCGCGACCGATCGCAAGCTCAGCCGTTCGGGCAGAAGATCAGCGGCTCAGGGCTCGACGCGCGACTCATCACCGATCTGTCGATCCTCGAACCCGGCAAGCTGATCACGCCGAACCATCTCGCCTACATCCGAACCGAAATCCCGGCCGATGCAGCGAATCATCAAGGACCGTGGACCATCGCCGCCGGCGGACTCGTCGGACAGGAAGCCACTCTCGATCTCGCCGAGCTGTCGCGGCGTTCGCGCGCGATGGGACCGCATCTGTTCGAATGTTCGGGCAACGCCAATCCGTCCAACTTTGGACTGATGAGCGTGGCCGAATGGGAAGGCATCCCGCTGGTGGAAGTCGTCGCACGCGCGAAGCCGACGGCCGAGGCCACCGGTGTGCTCGTCGGCGGAGTCGATCACATCGGCCAGGTGTCGCAGCGCTCGATTGTCGGCGCGAGTTGGGTCTTTCCGCTCGCGACGCTCGAGCGCCTGGAGGCGTTCCTCGCCGTGACGATGAACGGCGAGCCGGTTCCGGCCGATCACGGCAAGCCCGTTCGGCTGGTCGTGCCCGGGTGGTACGGATGCTCGTGGATCAAGTGGGTGAACGAGATCCGCCTGGTCGGGCCCGAGGAGCGAGCGACCACGCAGATGGCGGAGTTTGCCGGGCGCACGCATCAAACCGAGCCGCACAAGCTGGCCCGCGATTACGCGCCGGCTGACATTCAGACCGCGGCCACGCCGGTCCGAGTGGAAAAGCGGAAGACCAGCGCCGGTTTCGAGTATCGCATCGTGGGGATTGTCTGGGGCGGCACCAGACCGGTCGAACAACTTTCAATCCGCCTCGGGAAGGACGCGGAGTGGACGCCGTTCACGGTCTGCCCCGCGCCAAAGACTCACAAGATGTGGTCGTTGTGGGAGTACCGCTGGAAGCCGGCCGCTCCCGGCCTCTACGAGATCGCGCTCAAAGTGACCGACTCATCCGTGCCGCAGCGGCGCCTCGACAGCGGTTACTACCTCAGACAGGTGAGGATCGCGGAGGTCTGAGGAATCTTGTGATTCTGGTGAGGTGGTGATCTGGCGATCGATCTGATGATGTTCGACCTGGCGATCTGGTGAACGATCTCATGATCTATCTGGCGATCTGGGTCGCGACCTGAGTCCGGAGCGACACCATCGATCGTTGAATCGATCACGAGATAGATCACCAGATCGATCAACCGATCGGAAGATCACACGATCTTCAGATCGATCAACAGATCACCACCTCACCAGATCGCCAGATTCGCCCTACTTGACAGCCCCCCTGGCCTCCTCGAGCTCGGCGAGACCGGGGTCGGCGAGTCGCCAATTCGACAGGAACTGCTTGTACGACGCGCGCGCCTTTGCGGCGTCTCCCGCGTTGCGAAAGGCGCGCGCCAGTCCGAGGACGGCTCGGCTGCGATTCGGCGTCCGCGCGAGCGCGCGCTCGAACCACACGGCCGCCTGCTTCGGTTGATTCGTCTGCAGCAGCAGCTCGCCGTATAGCTCGTCGGCGCCTTTGACCGGAAACGGCCGGCCGATCGGCTTCGGCATCCTGGCCTGCAGCGCCGCCGCGCGGTCCATGAGCGCGAACGCAGCCGCGTGCTGGCCGCGGGCAAACGTATCGAGCGCCTCCAACTCGCGGAGCATGACTTCGGCCTGCTCGCGGAGCTCCAACGTCTGTTCCGCCCCTGACGCTTTGCGGAACTGCTCGATGGCCGCCTGCACGCGCGGCGCATCTCCCAGATTCACCGCGCTCAGACCCAACGCAAAGAGCTCCTCGATGTTGTCGAAGCTCGTCTGCCCGCGCATCTCCGCCCACTGCTCGCTCTCGATGACGTAGCGCGCGCGCATCGAGCCTCGATCGTTGCGCAGGGCGGCCGGTCATCGTTCCGCTCGGCCGATTTCGCTGCCCGCCATAATCGTGGCCGCCGGAATGCAACGGGCCTGGGGCTTGGGCCTTGGGGCCTGGGGTCTTCATCGCTTCGTTGACAAAGGCCATGCGCGCTCTTCGGTTTTCGAAAACCTCCCCTGCTGCGTCCACTCGTACTGCAGCCACGACAGGCTGTGAAAGTCACGGCTGGCGGGCGACAAGCCACGCTGGGCGGCCCAGGCGACCGAGGCATTCCACGAGGCTTCGTCGGTCGCCGCCGCCTCGTCCCATAGTCCCAGTTGCAGAAAGGTATGCGCCGGCATGTGGAGCGCGTGGCTGGCGGCCGGCGCGATCTTGGCGTAGGCGCGAGCAGCCGCCAGGGCTTTCGTCGCCAGCGTGCCGTGGTCGTAGGCGTGAATCAGATAGTGCGCGGCGCCGGGATGATTGGGATTGCGCGCGAAGACCCGTTCCGCGATCGCGCCAGCCTGCTGTCTGAGCGGCAGCGACGCGTCGCCTCGCGGGAGCGTGCCCAGCAGCGCGAGCGCAGAGAACGTCTGCGCCTCATCGTCGGCTGGAAACTCGGCCGCCAGCCTGGCCATTGCGCTCGCGTAGGCAGCCGCCCGCGCACCCGTGTCCCCTGTACCCCAAAGTGCTTCCACGGCGACCAGGAAGCCCTTCTCGCGAGTGGTCGCCGCCTTCGCGAGCCTGGCCTCGGGCGTGGCGGCAAGCTTCGCGAGCGCCGCGCGCCCCTTCTCGGGCTCTTCGAAAAACCAAAGCGGCTGACTGAAGCTCAGCGCTTCACCCCAGTAAGCCAGCGCGAAGTTCGGATCGATCTTCTGTGCGGCCCGGAACGAGTCGATCGCATCCTCGTACGAGAAGCTGTGGAGCCACGCCACGCCGCGAAGAAAGTCGGCTTGAGCTTTGGCGCTGCCGGAGTTGGGAAAAGACACCGTCCCAAGTCGCGGCGCTGGTTGCGCCGGCAGCGGGACAAATCCCCAAGAGATCAGCGCTATCGCGAGCGCGACCAGTCTCATGCGTGGAGGGTACTATGGGCTTGGGGCTTGGGGCTTGGGGCTTGGGGCTTGAGGCTTGGGGCTTGGGGCTTGGGGCTTGGGGCTTGGGGCTTGGGGCTTGGGACTTGGGGCTTGGGGCTTGGGGCTTGGGGTAGCGGGATACCCAGCCGGAATTAGGTTCCCAAACTAGTTCGCAGCGCCGAGAGTTTGCCGGCGGTGCGATCACCCAAGTTCGTGAGTTCACGTCTCGTGTTCTCGTCCAAGAATCCGAGCCGCGCCGACAAGTCGATCAGATACAACAGCTCGCGCGACGACGCGAAGGCGATGTCGAGAAACCTCAAATAGTCGCCCTCGCTCGCCCGCGCGCAGCCTTCCACGATGTTGGTGGGCACCGAAACCGCTGCGCGCCGGAGTTGCGCAAGGAGACCGTATCTCTCAATCGAGGGGAAATTCGTCGTTCCACGATAGACCTGAAGGACGAGCTCGTCAGCGAGGCGGAAGGCATCGAGCTTACGGTGGTCTCGACTCATGCCGTTGGCGATGAGCATGAGTCTTGCCAGCCCCAAGTCCCAAGTCCCAAGCCCCAAGCCCCAAGCCCCGTACACACGAAAGCCTGGGGCTCGAGAGCAGCTAAGCCCCCAAGCCCCAGGCCCCAAGCCTCAAGCCCTCGTTAGAACGACATTCGGAACATCAGCTGCGTCAGGCGCATGAAGCCCGACTGCGTGCGGATTTGACCGAACGTGGTGCTCCCCTTCGTCACGGTCGGACCCGTGGTCTTCACCGTGTTGGTGAGGTTGAGCACTTCGAGCTTGATTTCGCCGCGCATGTTGCCCTTCATCCGGACGCTCTTGCTGGCGACGAAGTCCCAGTTGTTGCGGTGGGGCGTGCGCACATCGTCGAGCGTGCGTGGCAGCGTGCCCAGGCGTAAACGACGGTGCCGCGGTGATGGCGGCATCGTTCAGCCACAGCCCGGTGCCGCAGTCGTTGGTGCAGCCCGAGCCCTGGGGCGGCGCCAGCCGCTCGTAGCGGGCTCCGTCGGTCGCGAGATCGCCCGTGCCGGGGTTCGCGCGCTGCATACGGGTGAAGATCCCCGTGGTGTTGGTGTTGTTGCGAATCTGCAGCGGGAACCCACTCTCGAACGCGACGATCGACGACAGCGTCCAATCGCCGAGGATGGCCGCCGCGACGCCGTTCTGCGCCCAGCGCTTGCCCTCACCGAACGGCAGCTCGTAGATCGGCGAGATGGCGATCTTGTGCGGTACGTCCAGCAACCCGATGCCGTACTCGGCGTCGAGGTTGTACGCGTCCTGCGCTTCGGTAGAGGCGCTGGAGAAGAAGTTCGACTCCCCGAACTGGTTGTCCTGGAGCCGGCTGTAGGTGTAGTTCACGCGACCGCCCCAGCCGTTGCTGATCCGCTTCTCGAACTTGAAGATCGCCGCGTGGTACTGGCTGCGTGCCGCTGGTGTTCTGGCGCATCAGAATGTCGTTGAACTGCGGGAACGGCCGGAGCAACTCACGCCGCTGAATCGTCGCGCTCGTCACGCTCTTACCCTGCCCGGCCGGCAGGCCAAAGAAGGGATTCGGCACCTGGTCGTTCAGCGACGTCCCGAGCGACAAATACTGGGTCGGCACCTGGTTGATGTTGATGATGCCGTCGTTCGAGCCACCCAGGCCGAGGTCCCGGCCGGTCGCGCCGCTGTATTCGAAACCGATCGCCATGTTGCCGCGAAGCTCGCGGGCGAGATCGATCGAGTACTGCATGACGTACGGCGCCTTCTTTTCCTGATCGATGAACTCGATCTGCGCTCCGACGCCCTCGAGCGTCCCGCGAGTGTTACCGCGGATCGGCACCAAGCCGCCAGGGAACGGGTTCGTCAAGCTCGTCGTCGGGATGAACTGCCCCTGGTTGATGAACGTCTGCTGGGTGAAACCGACGTTGCCGTAGTTGGCTGCACCGACCGCCTGGTAGTTCCAGGGCGCCCAGTAAACGCCAAAGCCCGAACGAATAACCGTCTTCGGGTTGATCGAGTAGACGGCGCCAAGGCGGGGCGAGAACTTCATCCCGGGCGGATTGCCCTGGTACTCGTTGTGGCCGTCGACGCCGGCATACATCAGGCCCCCACGAATCGGCTGACCCGTGAGCGGGTTGACGATGGCGCCCAGTGCACCGCCCGGGTTCACTGTGCGATCGAAGCCGACAGTAAAGCCGTTATTCTGCTCTTGCAGGCCGTCTTCGTGCTCGAGGCGAACGCCGTAGTTGAACGTCAACTTCGGACTCACGCGCCAATCGTCCTGGGCATAGACGCCGATGTAGTTCGTGAACACATTGAACGGGCTCGACAACGTGGCCGTGCTCTGGTTGCCCGGATCACCCGAGGGATAGCCCAGCAGGAGGTTGGCCATGGCGTTGCCGCCCGACGTGTTGTTCGCCGTCAGCGGGTTGTTCGAGGAGTAGAGACGGTCGAAGAAGAAGGTGCCCGAGCCGCCGGAGAACGACTGCGTTTCGGTGCCGATGTGGCGGAAGTCCGCGCCGACCTTGAACGTGTGGCTGCCGAAGAGTTTCGACATCGCGCCGTTGGCGCTCCAGGAGTACCAGTTCCTGGGTGTCGGGTCGATGGCGCCAAACGCGTAGTAGTCGGTGACGGTCACGCGCGGGAACTTCCGCGCTTCCGGCTGCAGCGCATTGACGAAGGTCGGGCTGAAGCCCAGGCTCGCCGGATCGAAATCGATCGACAGCGTGTCGTTGTCGATGAACCGGGTCCAGCCGTAACGCGCGGTGATGACGGTGTTGTTGCTCGGCAGCCACGTGTTGTTCAACGCGAGCACGTTGACGCGGCGCTTCAGGATGTAGTCCTGGCGATCGATGAACCGGTTCGGGTTGTTGAGGCCCGGGTAAATCTGGTTCGCGCAAGGCTCATTGGTCAGGTTGTAGAGGTAGAAGCCGGTCAGCGACACCTTGTCGGTGAACCGGTGGTCGACCTTGCCGGTGTACATGATCGCGCGGTCGTTGATTTCCGCGATGCTGTCGAAGTTGCCATTGCCATCGCTGGCGTTTCGCGTCGGATCGGGCAGATAGCTCAGCATCTTGACGGCGACCGGGTTCAACCGATTCGCCGGAATCACGTTGCCCGCGAACGGCTGACGGTTGTTGCCATTCGCGTCGCCGGTGAGCGGGTCGTAGATCACCTGGAGCTGGCCGGCGATAAAGGTCTGCGAGAAGTCGCCCGCCTTTTCACGCGTGGTAGGCAGCCGGACGTTGGCGTTGCGGGTCGTGTTCGATCCGTAGCCTTCGACCGACGCCCAGAAAAACGTCCGGTTCTTAATGATGGGGCCGCCGACGCCGCCGGCGCCAAGGTGGAAGTAGGTCTTTGGCAGGGGCGTTCCAGCGCGCTCTGCATAAAAGTTGTTGGACATGCCCCAGCGCGGGCGGGTCTGGTAGAACCCGCTGCCACGGAAGCTGTTGCCGCCGCCCTTGGTCGCCACGTTGAACGTGCCGCCGCCGGTTCGGCCGGTCTCGGCGTCGTACTGGTGCACCTGCACGTTGACGCCTTCGAGCGCTTCGATGCTCGGATTGGCCGAGGCGCGGTTGCGCAGGTCGGTGACCGGCACGCCGTCCACCAGGTAGTTGTTCGCGCGGCGCGCGCCGCCACCGAGCGAGAGCAGCGAGGCGTTGGTCTGATCCTGCTGGCGATTGAACTGCGCGTCGCCCGAGGCCACGACGGTTGGAATCGTGACGGCGAAGAGAAACGCCGACCGGCCGCCGCTCGGCAGCGTGTCCAGCTGAGTCGAATCGATGACGCCGCCGGTTGACGCGTTCGACGTATCGATCAGAGGCGATTCACCGGTGACCGTGATGGTCTCCTGCAGCTGGCCGACATCGAGCGTGATGTCGAGCGTCACGAACTGCTGCGTGCCGATCGGGACGCCTTTGTTTTCGTAGGTCTTGAACCCCGTGAGCGCCGCTCTCACGGTGTACACGCCTGGGGGGACGGCGGTGAAGTCGTACTGTCCCTGTTCGTTCGATACTGTCTCGCGTGTCTGCCCGTTGTTCTCGTTCGTAATCGAGACCGTTGCACCGGGGATCACGCCGCCCGAGTCTTTAACCGCCCCACGCAGGCCGCCGGTGAACGTCTGTGCCCAGACGTTGCTGGTAGCCAGTGGAAGCATCAAGAGCGCCAGAAGGCACCACATCTTCAAAGAATTCCTCATACTCGCTTTCCTCCAGATTCACGAGACGAGCGACAGCAAAAGCCGCAAAAGGCTTAAAGGATCGCCGGAGTTTACGGCAGCGTTTCGGACAATTGCAAGGACGAACCCTTCGTTTGAGGAGCAGGAACCTGCAAGAAATTGGATCGCTCGATCCGTGTCGAACCGCGCACTCTAACGTCTCTGTCGCTGCGTAAACTGTCGCTGCGTATAATAGGCGCTCATGCCTCACAGTTCGTGGCGCTATGGAGTCCAAGCGGCGCTACTCGCTGGCCTCCTGACGGCACCGCAAGCCACCCGCACTTCTGCCCAAGAGCCGCAGCCCACATTCCGGCTCGGCGTCAACCTCGTTACTCTCGATGTGATACCGCGCACGAGCGATGGACGATTCGTTCCCGACCTCAACAAAGAGGACTTCGAGGTCCGGGACGACGGTACCACCCAGACGGTGGCATCGCTGGTACTCGTGCATGGAGGTCGCGTCTTCAATCTGCTACAGCCCCCCGCTGATCTGCCGACCACGCCCGAAGGCATCATTCTGCCGCGCGCCAGAGCATCCGACCCCACCGCCGGACGCATCTTTGTCATCTTGATCGACGACCTGCATTTCACCGCCACCGACACGCCGCTGGTCCGCGCGCTGCTCAAGAAGGTCGCGAGCACAATGCTGCACGAAGGCGACATGTTCGCGGTCTTCAGCACGGGACCGTCGTCGATCGAAATCCCGATGTCGTACGATCGCTCGCGCTTCACGAGCATCATCAGCAAGGTCTCCGGAAACGGGATGAGCTACCGCGACATCATGGATTCGCGTGATGGCGCTCAGGGTCCGCAGGGACTGCGACAAAACGCACATGTCGCGTTCAGCACGGCTTACCAACTCATGAGCGGCCTCGAGCAGGTGCGGGACCGCCGCAAGGCCGTCATCCTCATCAGCAACGGGTATGACTTCGATCCATTTCCGCAAGGTCGAAGCGGAACAGACCAGGTGTTCGGCGGGCGATACGCGACGCCTTGGGCGGACCCGGACAACGGGGACCGATTCCTCGCGCTCGAGCAGCAGCACAATCGCTTCGCCGACGCCGACCTCTCGTCGGAACTGGCGGCGGTCGCCGGCGCCGCCAATCGCGTCAACGCGTCGATCTACGCCATCGACCCGCTGGGGCTGGCCAGCATCGTGAATCTTGCCGATCAGGTGGACATGACGGAGTTCCGCACCCACATCGGCAAGACACAGAACAGCCTCAAGCTATTGGCCGAAGCCACGGGTGGCATCGCCGTGGTCAACAACAACGACATGGAAGGCGCGCTCAAACGCATCGACGCGGAGACCAGCGACTATTACATCCTCGGATACTCCGTCGCCAACCCCGATACCACTCGTCGAACTCGACAGATCGACGTGCAGGTGCGGCGGCCCGGCATTCAGGTACAGTCGCGCAGCTGGTACCGCAGCAAGGGGCAGCCGACCTCATCGCCCAAACGATGATCACCCGAGGTATCGCGGCACTGGCGCACGCACTGTCTGCCCGGCGAGCCTCGGTGATCGGCCTGCTTCTGACTCTGGTCGCGCACCTCGCCGCGCAGCCGCGAGGGCTGGGCCCGATCGCCTTCCCGACTTCCGGATCGCCGCCAGCGCAAGCCGAATTCCTGCGTGGCGTCGCCGCGCTTCACAACTTCGAATACGAAGAAGCCAACGCCGCCTTTGTCAGCGCGAGGCAGATCGATCCGAGCTTCGCGATGGCCTGCTGGGGCGAGGCCATGACGTACCACCAGACGCTGTGGCAGAACGAGGATGTCGCCGCCGGCCAACGCGCCCTCGCGGCCTTGGCGCCCACGCCGGCAGCGCGGGCGGCCAAGGCCGGTACCGATCGGGAGCGAGGATTCCTCGGAGCGGTCGAGGCTCTCTTCGGGCCAGGTGACGTCGGCACGCGGCGCGCAGCCTATGCGCAGGCGATGGCAAAAATGTACGAACGATCGCCCGAAGACCCGGAGGTCGCCACCTTCTATGCGTTGTCTCTGCTGGGAACGATGTCGCGCGGCCTGGTGGGCGCGGTGGATGCACACGAGGGTCACAGTCCCGCGCTGGCCGGCAGCGACGCTCAGTTACGTGTGACGACGATCCTCGAAAAGGTGTTGCGGTCGTACCCCAAGCACCCGGGCGCGCTCCATTATCTGCTGCACAACAACGACGACCCCGGCCACGCCCGCGTCGCGCTGGCGGCCGCCCGCGCCTACGCCCAGGTGGCGCCGGCATCGAGCCACGCGCGACACATGCCGTCGCATATCTTTCTTCAACTTGGAATGTGGGGCGAAGCGGCGCTCTCGGATCGGGCGGCGTATGACGCGTCGGACGCATGGGTCAAGGCCAGGAATCTGCCGCCGACCATGCGCAGTTATCACGCGCTGTCGTGGCTCCAGTACGAGTTGCTCCAACAAGGGCGCTACCAGGAGGCTCGGGACACGTTGGGCTTGATCGAACCGATCGCAAAGAGCCAAAGCCAAGGCGCGCTGTTGAGCGAGTTCGGGTCGATGCGCGCGCGGTACGTGATTGAAACGCGGCAGTGGAACTTGATGGCCCGCGAACGAAATTTTCGCAACGTGAACGAACTGTTCGCGATCGGCATGAGCGCCGCACGCTCGCAGGAGGCAGCGCTTGCCGAACTGGCTCGACAGGGTCTGGCCGACCGCGCACGGGCCGAGCAGGAAGGTGACATGCGCCCGGCGATCGCGATCATGGAGCGCGAAGTGGCGGCTCTGATCGATCTGGCGGCGGGTCGCCGCGACCGGGCCGTCGAAGTGCTGCGCGGTGCCGCCCAAGCCGAGCTCCAGTTGCCGGCTCCGTTCGGCTTGCCCAAGCCGATCAAGCCCGCGCCCGAGCTGCTTGGCGAGGTCTTGCTCGAGCTCGGGCGGCCGCGGGAGGCCGTTGCCCCGTTCCAGCAGGCGCTCGGTCGCAGCGCCAATCGCACGCTGTCAGTTCTTGGCTACGCCAGGGCCGCCGCCGCGATCGGCGACACGCAGACGGCCCTTGCGCAGTATCGGGCGCTCGCCGGCAACTACGCTCGGGCGGATGCCGGGCTACCCGAGGCAAACGAGGCGCGCGCCGCCGTCAGCGGCAAGACGCCTCGCTGAACCATACGCGCTACGTGTCCACTCTAGAACGAGTAGCGGAAGCTGAGCTGCCAGATCCGCATGAACCCGGCCTGCTGCGTGATGCGCCCGAAGCTCTGGTCATTGGTCGAGTTCGAATCAATGCCCCTGAACTTCGCCGTATTCGTCAGATTCAGGATCTCGAAGCGCACCTGCCCCGACTGGCGGTCACCGATCCTTGTGTCCTTGGTGATGACGAGGTCGATGTTCTTCCGGAATTGATAGCGCGCATCGCCGATGGCCCGCGGTGCATTGCCATACGCTCCGGCACCGGGGTTCGCGAAAGCACTGGGATTGAAGTACCTCGCGCTCTCTTGTCCCTCGAATGCCACGCGATCGGCGTCACTGCCGTCGGTGTTTGCGTCGCCGATGAGATTGGGACGCTGCCGGCCGCCGAAGAGACCGAGATTGGCGTTCGAAGCTCCGCTACTCAAGGTGGCGTTCAGGGGGACGCCGCTCACCAGTTCCACGACCGTCGAGGCGCTCCAGCCTCGCGTAAAGATATTGTCGCCCTCGGGGAAGTGCACGATCGGCGCGAGGATAATGCGGTGCGGCGAGTCGAAGTAGCTCACGCCGTACTCGGCCTCGAGATCGTAGTTGTTCTGCGGCAAGTCGGTTCGCGTCAGATACGTGTTGTCCTGTCCGAACTGGTTGTCCTTCGTGCTGCTCCAGGTGTAGCTGAGCCGGCCGCCCCACCATCCGGTAATCCGTTTGTCGAGTACGAACGTGGCGGCGTGATATTGCCGTTTTCCGCCCTCGGTCCGTTCGAACTCAAACACGTCACCAAACTGCGGGAACGGCCGCAGGAGCTGGCCCGCCTGAATGGTCGGCAGACCGCCAAACTCGCCGGTGCCCGCGACACCGAAGAACGGGTTGGGGACTGAGGCGTTGAGCGCCGCGGCGTTCCACGTCCCATTCGGTCCGGGGAATGCTCGCCGAGCCACGTCCGGGTCAATCTGATTGATGTTGATCCCAATCGGGTTGCTCCCGCCGAAACCAAGGTCGCGTCCGGTCGCGCCCACGTAGCCAATCGTGATGGCCATGTTCCCAGCCAGTTCACGCTGGACGTCGATGGAGTACTGATGCACCTTGGGGTCGCCCTTGTTCTGGTCGACGAAGTTGATGGTGCCACCGGTGCCCGTGAGCAAGCCCAGGGAACTTCCAATCGGCTGCTGCAGTCCGTTCGGGAACGGGTTCTCGAGCGAGGCCAGAGGCACGCCGGTCGTGCTATCCGACTGAACGAGTGAGGTGGTTCGGCTGAAGCCGGTCTGCCCGTGCTGCGTCCCGCTGTAATTCCACGGCGCATAGAACAGACCGTAGCCCCCGCGGACAACGGTGGCTTGGTTGAGCGAGTAGCTGAATCCACCACGGGGCGCGATCTTGATCGCGGCTGGATCACCCTGCTCGGTCGGGGCGCCATCCACGCCGGCGAAGATCAGACCGCCGTTGATGGTCCGGCCCGCGAGCAGTCCCGTCTTCGGAACCGAGTTGTTCAGTGGGCTGACCACCGTCTGATCGAACCCGACAGTCTGCCTGTTGTCGACCTCTTGCAGGCCGTTCTCGTGCTCGAGTCGGACACCGTAGTTCACCGACAGGCGCGGGCTCACCCGCCAGTCGTCTTGGAAATACGCACCATAGTAAGTCGTGAACCAGTCGCCGGTGCCGCGATTGTAGGGCACCGATCCCGCCGCCGGAGCGCCTAGCAGGACGCTCGCCAATTCATGGCCGCCCACGCCGGCGTTGCTGGTGAAGAGACGGTTGAACTCGAAGGTTCCACCCATGGCGCTCTCGGTTGCCAGCTCCACGCTCAGCTTGCGCACATCGGCGCCCGCCTTGAGGCTGTGGCTGCCGATCAACTTCGAAAGCGTACCGTTGATGGTGTACGGGCTATTCCACCGCACTGGGCCGCCGCCCCACCCGCCGACATCGGCCACCGAGTCGAAGGTCAGACTCGGGAAGATGTCCTTCTCTGCAAGGGCGTTGACGTAATTCGAACTGAAACCGAGGCTACCGATCCCGGCCGAAAACGGCTGAGGGTCGCAGGAGTCCTGCCACGTTGAGAAGCCGTAGCGGAGTGTCAGAACCGTCGTGTCGTTGAGAATGTTCGTGTTGTTGAGTACGAACACGTGTGGACGGCGCCGCAACGGGCCGAAGAAGTTATCCTGGCTGGCGATAAACCACTCTTCGGGCCGCATGATCGTGCTGCCCGGCTCATCGGTCTTGTTGTAGATGTACAGACCGCTCATCGACCACGTGTCGGTGAATTTGTGCGCGCCCTTCACCGTGAACATGTCGGCGGCGTCAACGATGGGGCCCGTGGCGCTGGCGTTGGGCTCGTTGTTCTCATTGCTCGTGATCGGGCCGGTGATCGTCTGTGTCGGCCAGGTGCCCAACAGGCCGAAGCCGGCGGGATTGGCAGCTGGGTGCGTACGCGGGATGATCGCGCCGGTGAACTCGCCGCCGGTGGCGACGGACCCGGTGCCCGTGGCGGGACATTTCGCGCTCGCCGCGCCGCCACGGCAATACGGGTTGAAGATGCGAACCGGCTGGCCATTGACTGTGGAAGTCGAGAAGTCGCCAACCCGCTGCTTCGCGCTCGGCCATACCTGTTGCTCGTTGCGCGTCGTGTTCGAGCGATAGCCCTCGGTGGCGGCCCAAAAGAACGTCCGGTTCTTCCAGATCGGGCCGCCAACGCCGCCGCCGTAGAGGCGGTAATAGGTGGACGACAGCCCGCTCTCTTCCTTCGATTGTCCAGTCTTGTCGACGAAAAAATTCTCGCTCACGCCCCAGACCGGGCGTGTTTGGTAAAAGCCCGAGCCATGGAACTCGTTCGTGCCCGACTTCGCGGTGACATTGAAAACGCCGCCCCCGGTCCGGCCCATCTCGGCATCGTAGGTGTGGACCTGGACCTTGACCTCCTCGACCGCTTCGATCGTCGGGTTGAGGACGGCCCGGCCCCGCAGTTCGGTAATCGGCACGCCGTCGAGCAAGTAGTTGTTGGCACGAACGCCGCCACCGCCCATCGAAATGCGCGACGCATTGGTTTGATCCTGCTGCCGATTGAACTGTGGGTCGCCGGTCGGCGCCACCGTCGGCACCGTAACGCTGATCATGAATGCGTTGCGGCCAGGCGCGGGCAGCGCCTCCAGGACCTGACGATCCAGCGTGCCGCCAGTCGAGGCGTTCGACGTCTCGATGAGCGGCGCATCGGCTGTGACCGTGACGGTTTCCTGCAACTGACCCACTTCGAGCAGGATGTCCATCGTGATGAACTGCTGGGTCGCGATGCGGACACCTTTTCGTTCGTAGGTCTTGAAGCCCGTCAGCGAGGCCCTGATCGTGTAGGTGGCAGGCTGCACTGCCGAGAAGTTGAATTCTCCGGACTCGTTGCTCGTGGTCTCTCGAGAGACCTGCGTGCCCTCATTGATCAGGGTGACCGTGACACCTGGAACCACGCCTCCCGAGTCCTTCACCGAACCGCGAAGACCGCCGGTAAAGGTCTGTGCCCAGACGTGGCTCGTGATCAGTGTGAGCATGAAGAGCGCCAGCAGGCACGCCTTTGAGAAAGAATTCCCCATGATCCGGTCCCTCCAAGTCGACGCGTAACCGCAACGAAAATGTAACAAGATGCAACGATCGCCGGAGTCTACGGCAGCGCTTCACGCGATTGCAAGGAAGAACGGCCCGAAATCTGGACGGCATGCTCCAAATAATCGGATGAAACACACCGGCACACGGCAGCCGGCAACCGGCAACGGTAAGGCCTCTGATCAATCGCTGTCTGTCACAGCTCCAGTGCTCGCCGAAGAAACCTGGCGCGCGTACTTCGCGAGCACTCCTCGGCTGTAGCGAGGCTTGCGCGCTTTGAGCTTCTGACGACGGGCGCGTAGCTCCTTCCCGGAAATCTCCAACTGCAGTTCGCGGCCCCGCGCATCGATGGTGATGCGGTCGCCGTTGCGAACGAGCGCAATCGGCCCGCCGGCGAACGCTTCAGGGGTGATGTGTCCGACGACAAAGCCGTGTGTGCCGCCGCTGAAGCGGCCGTCGGTGATGAGCGCGACGTCGGCCCCCAGGCCGCGCCCCATGATCGCGCTGGTGGGCGAGAGCATCTCCCGCATGCCTGGACCGCCGCGTGGCCCCTCATAGCGAATCACGACCACATCGCCTTTGACGATGCGGCCGTTGAGGATGGCTTTGAGCGCGTCTTCCTCACGATCGAAGACGCGCGCGCGACCGGTGAAGCGCTCACCTTCCTTGCCGCTGATCTTGGCGACGGCGCCGTCGGGCGCGAGATTCCCGCGCAGCACGACCAAGTGACTATCCTTCTTGACCGGCGCGTCGAACGAGCGGATCACGTCTTGATCGGGGGGATAGTCGCCCGCGTCCTTCAGGTTCTCGGCCAGCGTCTGACCCGTCACCGTCATCGCGTCGCCGTGCAGCAGGCCGCGATCGAGCAAGCGCTTCATCAGCGGCGTCAGTCCACCCAGCTTGACGAGCTCGGCCATCATGTAGCGGCCGCTGGGTTTGAGATCGGCCACGACGGGCACTCGCCGGCCGACGCGGGTGAAATCGTCCAGCGACAGCCGGACGCCGGCGGCGTGAGCGATGGCGAGCAAGTGAAGCACGGCGTTGGTCGATCCGCCGAGGGCGATCACCGTCGTGATCGCATTCTCAAAGGCCTTGCGCGTCAGGATGTCGCGTGGCCGGATGCCGCGCTCGAGGAGTCGAACGGCGGCCTCGCCGGCGCGCCGGCAATCGTCGCCCTTGGCCGGCGACACCGCCGCTTGCGCCGAGCTATTCGGCAGGCTCAGCCCGAGCGCCTCGATGGCCGACGCCATGGTGTTGGCGGTGTACATGCCACCGCACGAACCGGCGCCAGGACACGCATGCTGCTCGAGGTCGGCGAGCGCGGCGTCGCTCAGCTTGCCGGCCGCATGCTGGCCGACGGCCTCGAAAACAGAGATGATGTCGACGGCGCGCTGCTGAAAGGTCCCTGGCAGAATCGTGCCGCCGTAAACGAACACGGCTGGACGGTTGAGCCGGGCCATCGCGATAGCGCACGCCGGCATGTTCTTGTCGCAGCCTCCGATGGCGACCAGCGCATCGAAGCCCTCGGCGCCCATCACCGTTTCGATCGAATCGGCGATCACTTCGCGCGAGACCAGCGAATACTTCATCCCCTCCGTACCCATCGAAATGGCATCAGAGACGGTGATGGTATTGAAGATCACGGCCTTGCCGCCTGCGACGGTCACCCCTTCGGCGGCACGGCGCGCCAGCCCGTCGATATGGACGTTGCAGGGCGTCACCTGGCTCCACGTCGAGCAGACACCCACCTGGGACTTGGCAAAGTCGTCCCGCGTGAAGCCGACGGCATGTAGCATGGCGCGGCCAGGGGCTCGTTCCGGGCCATCAAGGACTTTCGAGGAATGAGGACGGATTGACATAGACAAGATCCCTAAGGTGCCAGGGTGCCCGGTGCCAAGTGCCAGGGGTTCGTGCCAAAGGTGCCGGAAGTACAGAGTGCCATGGTGCCTTATCGTATTTCCGAAAACGTCTTCCGTGCGCGACGCCATCTGTGCACACTAGGCACAGCACCAACCTTGGCACCCTTGGCACTCGGCACCTGGCACCTCAAGAGGTTTCCATGATCAGTCTCAAGAAGGTGTTGGTCCCCGTGGATTTCAGCGACACATCCGATGTCGCCTTGCGGTACGGCAAGGCGCTGGCGGGCGCGTTCGGCTCGTCGCTGCACGTCATTCACGTCGTGCACGAGCCGTATGCGCAGCCGTGGGCGGTCGAAGCCTACGGCTTCTCGATGGCGTCGATTCAAGAGGACTGGATCAAAGAGGCCAACGCGAAGTTGGAAGGGGTGCTGACCGCCGAGGACCGCCGATCGCTCAAGGCCACGGCGATGACCATTCTGGGTCATCCCGTCACAGAAATCTTGAGGTTTGCCACCGGCGAGCGCATCGAGCTCATCGTCATGGGCACGCACGGCCGTGGACCGCTCGGGCACATGGTGATGGGCAGCGTCGCCGAGCGCGTCGTCCGGCATGCGCCCTGTCCGGTGCTGACGGTCCACGAGTCCGAGCGCGAGTTCGTGCTCCCTGAGAGGAAGTGAGCTCCAACGCCAATCCGCCGGTCGCCACTCCCCGCCTCGACGTGTGGCTTGACGTGGCGTGCCTGTTCAAGACGCGCTCCGAAGCGCAGCGCGCCTGCCGCCTCGGCAAGGTGACCGTCAACGGCGTCGCGGCGAAACCGCACCGCGAGATTCGCATTGGCGACGCTCTCGCCATTCAACGCCCGCTTGGCCGTCGTCAAACGATCGTGGTTCGCGGCATCGCCCACACGCACGTTTCCAGAGCCGACGCGCGTTTGCTATACGAAGACACCACCCCGCCGCCAACCGCGGAGGAGGTCGAGATTCGGCGGCTCGAGCGCCTCTATCGCGCGACCACAGCGACGCGAGACAAGCCGGATCGCCGTCAGCAACGAACCCTGCGGCGCCTGAAGCGCGGTGAGATCTAGCATCGGGATCCGGGATCCGGCAGCCGGGATCCGGCATGCTCATCCGCGATCCGGGATCCGGGATCCGAGCAACCGGGATCCGGCCGAATCGGACGCCCGAGTGGCTCTCGGCTAGCCGGCTCCCGGCTGCCGGCTGCCGGCTCCCGGTTCCCGGCTCTCGGATCCCGGCTCTCGGATCCCGTCCTATGTCATGCTCTCGGCATGCGTATCTCCGCCCGCGTCACCGTTCTGGCGCTGGTTGCCGCGGTAGTTTTCCTGCTGCCACCGCTCGTCGACTTCCTCACCGACTGGATGTGGTTTGCGGAGGTCGGGTATCGCTCGGTCTACGCGACTGAGCTGACCGCTCGAGCCGAGCTCGCGGTGGTGACGTTTCTCATCGCCTTCCCGTGGCTCGCGCTGCACCTCCGCATGGCGCTGGCCTCATTTGCGCCGACACCACTGACGTTCACGACGCGCGAAGGCCTGACTGTGGCGCTGCCCAGCCGCGATCAGATTCGAACCGTGGTCACGCTCGCCGTCACCGTCGTGTCGTTTCTGGTTGCGTCGTACGGGTCGAACCAGTGGCTGCCGGTCTTCTCTTGGTGGCACCGGACGTCCTTTGGCACGGCCGATCCGATCCTGAATCACGACGTCAGCTTCTATATCTTCACGTTGCCGGTCCTCGAGATCATTCGAGGGCTTGGCCTCGCGCTGGTCCTGCTCGCCGGCGCCGGCGCCGGCGCGCTGTACGTCGTTTCCGGAGAGCTCGGGCTCACGCCCTTTGGCCCGCGTATCGGGCCCCGCGCGCAACGGCATCTGTCGTGGCTGGTCGCGAGCCTGTTCGTCATCATGGCCTTCACTGCCTGGCTGTCGCGTGTCCAGGAGCTCGTGATGGTCTCCGGCATCATCCAGGGCGCCAGCTACGCTGATGTTCACGCGCGCATGCCGGCCGATCTGATCCTCGCCGCGGCGAGTTTGGTTGGCGCCGGGCTGGCGGTTGCCTCAGCCATCGGCGGTTCGTGGCGTCTGCTGATCGGCGCCGCGGCCCTCTACGGTGTGGCCTTGATCGGCGGAGAGTCATACGCCTCGCTGCTGCAGCGTTTTGCCGTCGCCCCCAACGAACAAGTCCGCGAGACGCCGTACATCGAGCACAACATCGCGGCCACACGGGCCGCGTTCGCACTCGACCAAGTCGAAGAGCGCGAGCTGAGCGGCGATGCCGAGCTGACGCGGACCGACGTCGACGCCAACCGCGAAACGCTCGATAACGTTCGCCTCTGGGATCATCAGCCGCTGCTGGAGACCTTCGGCCAGATTCAGGAGATCCGCACCTACTACGACTTCGTCGCCGTCGACAACGATCGCTACCAGATCAAGGGGCAGAACCGCCAAGTCATGCTCTCGGTTCGCGAGCTCAATCCCGGTGCGCTGCCCAACAGGACCTGGGTCAACGAGCGGCTCGTGTTCACTCACGGACATGGGCTCACCTTGGGGCCGGTCAATCAAGTGACCAGCGAAGGCCTGCCGGTGCTGTTCATCCGCGATTTGCCGCCGGTCTCGACCATCGATCTCGAGGTGACCCAGCCCAGCGTGTACTTCGGAGAACTCGTCAATGACTACGTGATCGTCCGCACTCGGGCGCAGGAGTTCCACTACCCCAAGGGCGATGACAACGTGTTCTCCACCTACGACGGTTCTGGCGGCGTTCTGCTCGACTCGTTTTGGGCCAAGCTCCTCTTTGCGGCGCGTTTTCGTTCGTATCAGATTCTCTTGAGCGACGACATCACGGCCGAAAGCCGGGTGATGTTCGATCGTCAGATTCGCCGCCGCGTCTCGAAGATCGCGCCATTTCTCGTCTACGACGACGATCCGTATCCGGTGATCAGCAATGGCCGAATGTTCTGGATTCAGGATGCGTACACCACGTCCAGCCGCTATCCGTACGCGACGTCGGCCACGCCACGGACCAACTACATCCGCAATTCGGTGAAGGTGACCGTGGACGCGTATCACGGCACCGTGCACTTCTACTTTGCGCAGCCGTCGGATCCGATCGCGCAGACGCTCAGCAAGATCTTCCCCGATCTGCTCAAACCGATGAGCGAGATGCCGGAGGACCTGCGGCGGCACGTCCGCTATCCGGAAGGCATCTTCCAGATTCAGTCGGCCGTCTACGCGACGTACCACATGACGAATCCAGCGGTCTTCTACAACAAAGAGGACCAGTGGGAAGTGCCGGCGATCGACACGGGCGCGGAAAGCACGCGGATGCAGCCGTACTACGCGATGATGAAGCTCCCTGCCGAGCGCGGCGCCGAGTTCATCCAGATGCTGCCCTTCACGCCTCGACGGCGGGACAACCTGGCGTCGTGGATGGTCGCGCGCAGCGACGGCGATCACTATGGGAAGCTCGTCGTCTTTTCGTTCCCGAAACAGACGCTCGTCTTCGGCCCGCGCCAGGTCGTGGCCCGCATCAATCAGGACCAGGTGATATCCCCGCAGATCACGTTGTGGAATCAGCAAGGCTCGGAGGTGATCCAGGGCACGTTGATGGTGATCCCCATCGAAGGCTCGCTGATCTACGTGCGGCCGCTGTACCTGCGCGCACAGGCGGGTCGTATTCCCGAGCTCACCCGGGTCATCGTCGCCTATCAGAACCGCATCGTCATGGAGCGCACGCTCGACGATGGGCTCGCGAGGCTGTTTGGGAACGTGGATCGCGGCGCTCGACCGGTGACGACGGCGGCGGCGACCACGGCTCCAGCTGGCGCATCGCCTGCCGCGCCGGCGGCGTCGGCGCCGGGCGTTGCCGTCGATCAACTCGCCATTCAGGCGCGCGAGGCCTATCAGCGCGCCATCGAGGCCCAGCGCGCCGGCGACTGGGCGAAGTACGGCGAGGAGATCAAGCGACTCGGCGAATTGCTGGAACGCATGCGCCAGAAATAAGGTGCCTAAGGTGCCTAGAGTGCCTAAGGTGACAGGGTGGCAAGTGTGCCAAGGTTAAGGTCGCTGGATGTCTTTCGCGGCCTGACCGTGGCCGGGATGGTCATCGTCAACAACCCCGGTGACTGGGGAACGGTCTACGCCCCGCTGCTCCACGCCGAATGGGACGGCTGGACGCCGACCGATCTGATCTTCCCTTTCTTCCTCTTCATCATGGGCGTGTCACTGACTTTCGGTGATCCGCGCCGGCAGTCGTGGAGCAGCATCTCGAGGCGCGGCGCGGTGCTCTGGGGCCTTGGCCTCTTCATGGCGGCGTTCCCGTTCTTCAGGCTGACGACGGTGCGGATTCCAGGCGTCCTGGCGCGCATCGCCTGGTGCTACGTCGCCACGTCCGCGATCGTCCGCGCGATCGGCGACGGCTCGCCGGAGACGCGACGGAGACGCGCGGCGCTGTTCGTGGCGGTGCTGCTCGTTGGGTATTGGATCGCGCTGACCTGGATTCCAGTTCCCGGCGGAGTCGCCGGCGATCGTTCACCGGCCGGCAATCTTGGCGCGTGGATCGATCGCGCGCTCTTGAGTGGACATTTGTATCGGCCCGATTGGGATCCCGAAGGCGTGCTGAGCACCGTGCCGGCGATTGGCACGACGCTGCTTGGAGTGATCGCTGGATGGTGGCTACGAGAAACGGATTCTCCGAGACGACGGGTTCAAGGGTTGCTGCTGGGCGGGCTGGCCGCGGTCGGGCTCGGCCTGATCTGGAGCGTGACGTTTCCGATCAACAAGAACCTGTGGACGAGCTCATACGTGCTCTTCACGGGCGGCCTCGCCGCGGTATGCCTCGCCTTGTGCCACTGGACTCTTGACCTGGGGAGCAGCGCTCTCGCCAGACGCGTTTCCGAGCCGTTTGTCGTGCTCGGGCGAAACGCGATCCTGCTGTTCGTCGTCTCTGGGCTCTTGGCCAGGACGCTCATCTACCTGAAGTGGCCAGACCCGGCGATGGCGCTGGGCCGCTGGATCTACCTGTCGGCCTTCGTGCCGCTGGCCTCGCCGCGAAACGCCTCGCTGCTCTATGCGCTCGCGAACCTGGCGCTGCTCTACGCGCTGCTGGCGTACCTGCATCGTCGCCGCGTCTATCTCAGTGTCTAGAGTGCCAAGGTTCCAAAGTTCCAGGGTTCCATAGTTCTTGGCGCCGTGGGCACTTTGGCACCAACCTCTGGCACCTTTGGCACCCCTGGCACACTTGGCACTATGATCTTTTAGATGTCTGTCTTTGACGCCCTCGGGCGGCCCCTTCGAAATCTGCGAGTGTCGATCACCGATCGGTGCAACCTGCGCTGCCAGTACTGCATGCCCGAAGCCGACTACGTCTGGCTGCCGAGAGAAGACATCCTGCATTTCGAGGAGATCGATCGGCTGGTCGATCAGTTTCTGATCCTTGGCGTGGATAAGGTTCGCCTGACCGGAGGTGAGCCTCTGCTCCGCCGTGATGTCAGCGTCCTCGTCGAGCGCCTCGCGGCCAAGTCCGGGATCCGCGACCTGGCGATGACCACCAACGCCGTGCTCCTCGCGCCGATCGCCGCGGATCTGAAACGCGCCGGCCTCCATCGCCTGACCATCAGCCTGGACACGCTGGACCGCCAACGCTTCGTTCAGCTCGCCCGCTTCGACGAGCTGCCGCGCGTTCTCGCCGGAATCGATGCCGCAGTGGACGTCTTCCCCGGCTTCAAGCTCGATTCCGTCATCCTTCGCGGCGTGAACGACGATGAGGTCGTGCCGCTGATCGAGTTCGCCAAGGCGCGTGGCGCCGAGCTTCGCTACATCGAGTACATGGATGTCGGGGGCGCGACCAGCTGGACCCACGAGCAGGTGTTTTCGCGGACCGATATCCTGGCCACCCTCGAAGCGCAGTACGGTCCAATTACGCCGATCGAAGAAGTCTCCTCGGCGCCGGCGGATCGCTTCCGGCTGCCAGATGGAACCGTCTTCGGGATCATCTCGTCGACCACCGCGCCGTTCTGCCGGTCGTGCGATCGAAGCCGGCTCACCGCCGATGGCGTCTGGTATCTCTGCCTCTACGCGACGCGCGGCATCGATCTCCGGGGCCCGCTTCGCGGCGGCGCGAGTGACGAGGCGCTGAGAGAGTTGATGACCGGCGTCTGGCACGCGCGCACCGATCGCGGCGCTGAAGCCAGGCTCGCGCTTAGCAATCGGTCAACGCTGATCCAGGTGAACGCGCTGCGCAGAGACCCGCATCTCGAAATGCACACACGGGGGGGCTAGCCGAATCTTATGATCTGGGAAGCTGGTGAGCTCGTGATCGATGTGAGATCTGGTGACCTTGCGAGCTGATGATGGAATCGGTTGAAGTTCGATCACCAGATAGATCATCTGATCGATCAAACGATCAACACGTCGTCGATGATTCGATCGATCACTAGCTCATCACTTCAAAAGATCGCTAGATTCTGCCAGCTTCTAACAGTGTTCTTCGAAGGCTCTCTGCAACTCCTCCGCAATCATGTCCGACGAGCGGACCTCGATGTCGCGGCGCTCCATCATGTAGACGAGCTTGCCGTCTCGCATCAAGGCGATGGACGGAGACGACGGCCCGTACGGCTCGAAGTAGCCGCGCGCGTGCTCAGTGGCCTCGACGTCGGCGCCTGCGAACACGGTCGTTAAATGATCCGGCCGCTTCCCCTGGCGAAGCGCTAACGCGATCCCCGGCCGCGCTTTCCCCGCGGCGCAGCCGCACACGGAGTTCACGACGATCATCGTCGTGCCGGCCCGATTCACCGCCTGGTCCACGGCCTCGGGCGTCTGCAGCGCCTCGAACCCAACGCGAGACAACTCGGCGCGCATCGGCGCCACGAACGGTTCGGGATAACGTTGAACGATCATTCTGTCGGACCTCCAGCGAAGCTTCGCCTCAAAGCACCCAGCAACGCGCGTCGGCTCCGCTTCGCTGGGCAGTGTCGTCTTGCCCCGCCTCGCGGGGTAAGACATCTTCCAACGCCTCCGGCAACTTGCTCCGGCCTCAACGACTCCGGCGTTAGAAGATGTCTAGAGGCAAGGCGCGTCTCACGTGAGACGCGACCTTCCAATTGTAGCCTCTCGACGTTGCCCAGGACAGGCCGATGGTTCCCGAACTCCGGATTTCGCCGCTGAACGACCACGCCGTGCGTGGTGACGGGGATTACGTCCTCTATTGGATGATCGCGGCCCGGCGTACCACCTGGAACTTCGCTCTCGATCGGTCGCGCGAGCATGCCGACGCGCTGGGCAAGCCGCTGGTCATTCTCGAACCACTGCGGGCCGATTACCCTTGGGCATCGGAACGGTTCCATCAGTTTGCGCTGGACGGGATGCGCGACAACCATCGCGCCTGCGAGGCGCGCGGTGTTCTCTACTATCCCTATCTCGAACCGGCGCGCGGCGAGGGCAAAGGCCTGCTCGAACGGCTTGCCGCCCGGGCCGCTGTCGTCGTCACCGACGATTTTCCGGGATTCTTTCTCCCGAGGATGCTCGATAAGGCAGCGGGGACGCTTCCAGTGCGCGTCGAAGCCGTCGACGGCAATGGTCTGCTGCCGCTTCGCGCCGTGGATTCCGTCTTTTCATCGGTGTACACGTTCCGGCGCGCGCTGCAGAAAGCGCTGCCTGCGCACCTGAGCCAGGGGCCACAACGAGATCCACTGGCCCGCGCGTTACCGCCGCCGCCAAGTCTCCCCGAAGATGTGCGCTCGCGGTGGCCGTCGGCACTCGGCTGGATTCAAAGTGGCACCGTCGCGACCTTCCCGGTCAACCGCAGCGTCGGCCGAGTCGCCATCGAAGGTGGCGAGCGCACCGCCCGCGCGCGATTGCACGCGTTTCTCAACAACGGTTTCGAGGCCTACGGCACCGAGCGCAATCAGCCCGACGACGACGGGTCGAGCCGGCTGTCGGCGTACCTGCACTGGGGTCATCTGTCAGTGCACGAAGTCTTCGACGCGGTCACCGCCCGCGAGGGCTGGCTGGGAGCGCTGCCGTCGAAGGCCACTGGAGCACGAGAAGGCTGGTGGGGTCTCAGCCCGTCGGCCGAGAGCTTCCTGGATCAGCTCGTCGTCTGGCGCGAGCTGGGCTACAACATGTCGTCGAAGCGCGCCGCCGACTGCGAGCGATTCGACTCCCTTCCCTCCTGGGCGCTCAATACGCTCACCAAGCACCAGAAGGACGAGCGGACACCGCTATATTCGCTCGGCGTTTTCGAAGACGCCGGCACGCACGATCCGCTCTGGAATGCCGCGCAGCGGCAACTGCGAGCCGAGGGCCGCATCCAGAACTACCTGCGGATGTTGTGGGGCAAGAAGATCCTCGAGTGGTCGGCCACGCCACGCGAGGCTCTCAGGATCATGGTCGAGCTCAACAACAAGTACGCGCTCGACGGGCGCGATCCCAACTCTTCCAGCGGCATCTTCTGGGTGCTCGGCCGATACGATCGTCCGTGGTTGCCCGAACGGCCCGTCTTCGGTGCTGTCCGGTACATGAGCTCGGACAACACCGCGCGGAAGCTGCGGGTGCGCGACTACATCCGCCGGCATTCCTAGGCCGGAGTCAGGCAGATGACACAGCCACGCTCCTGGCGAGGCGGAGCCAAAGGGGGTCATTCTCGGAGGTCTGAGGCGAAGCCCGGGTGGTGTTAAGCTACGCCGCATGCGCGCAGCCTCATTCTCGATCGTCGCCGCCCTCTATCTGATCTCGGCCCAGCCGGCCGCCGGTCAGACCACCGCATTCGTTGGAGGACGCTTGATCGATGGCACTGGAAAGGTCATCGAATCGGGCACGGTCATCGTTCAGGGTGGACGCATCACCGCCGTAGGTCCGGCCGCTTCGACGCCGGTTCCGGCCGGCGCCACTCGCATGGACGTCAAGGGAAAGACACTGCTGCCCGGCCTGATCAACGCGCACGGACATGTCCCGGCCACCCAAGGGTTGCAGTCCAATCCCAGCTTTTACACTCGCGAGAACCTGGTGCGACAGCTCAAGACCTATGGGCAGTACGGCATCACCACCGTGTTCAGCCTGGGCGACGACCAGGAGGCAGCATTCGCTCTTCGCAACGAGCAGGCCAAGGGCCCGCTCGATCGCGCGCGAATTTTTGTCGCGGGAGACGTAATCACGGGCGACACGGCGGAGGCCGCCCGGGCGATGACCGACAAGGTCGCCGACATGAAGCCCGACGTGCTCAAGATTCGGGTCGACGACAATCTGGGCGCCACGCGCAAGATGCCGGAGGCGGCCTGGCGGGCAGTCATCGCGCGCGGTCATGAACGTGGATTTCAAGTGGCCGTGCACATCTACTACCTCGCCGATGCGGCGGCCACACTCGGCGCCGGCGCCGATTTCATCGCGCACAGCGTCCGGGATCGAGACGTCGATGCGGCCTTCGTGAGCGCCATGAAGAAGCAGGACGTGTGCTACTGCCCGACGTTCACACGCGAGATCTCAACCTTCATCTACGACTCCACGCCGACCTGGGTGAACGATCCGTTCTTCGTCAAAGGCGTCGATCAGAGCATCGTCGCGCAACTGAGCGATCCGAGTCGGCAGGCTCAGATTCGCTCGAGCAATGCCTGGAAGGCCGGGCAGCAATACAAGGCCGGGCTCGAGGTTGCCAAGCGCAACCTCAAAACGCTCGTGTCTCAAGGCGTGCGGATCGCGATGGGCACCGACACGGGTCCACCCGCCCGCTTCCAGGGATTCTTCGAGCACCTCGAGCTCGAGATGATGGTCGAGGCCGGGATGACTCCGATGCAGGCGCTGGTGTCGGCGGCCGGCGACGCCGCAAAGTGCTACAAGAGGACCGGTCAGATCGGCACGTTGGCGCCAGGCGTTGCGGCCGATTTGTTGATTCTCGGCGCCAACCCCCTGGACAACATCCGCAACACGCGGAGCATCGAGCAGGTCTGGATCGCGGGCGCCCGCGCGTTCTGAAGACCCAGGGCTTGGGGCCTGTGGCTTGAGGCTTGCGGGCTACTTGAATTTCTCGCCCGGACGACCGGCGCCAGGAGTTCGTCGTCCCTGAACGAGACCACGTGCCGTTTGCGCGTCAGCTCGCTCGCGCGGACACACTGGTGCGTGAATCGCTTGCCGCGTAGTGCTTGAGCTGCGTGGAGCGACGGACCTACGATCGCTACCTGCATGTCCTTCGCCTTCGTTCCTTCTCTCGATCACGCGCCCCAGGCTCGCGGGCTCTTTACCGAGTCCGAATACCGCAGCATGCGTGAATTCTTTGCTGCCCGGCCCACGCTCTTGCCGACGCCCACACATCGACTGGAGTCGCTGGCTCAAAGGCTGAATATCGGCGGTCTGGACGCAAAGGTTGAGTCGGCGCGTTTTGGACTGAACGCGTTCAAGCTGCTCGGCGCACGGTTTGCCATCGAACGGCTCATTGCCGACGGCGAGATTCGGGCAGGCAGCACGATCGTCTGTGCCAGTGAGGGCAATCATGGGCGGGCCGTCGCTCACGCGGCGCGTGCCGCGGGCTGCACGTCTCGTGTCTACGTTGCGCACGACATCTCGTCGGCGCGAGCGCGCGCGATCGAAAGCGAGGGCGCCGAAGTGGTTCGAGTCGACGGATCGTATGACGATGCGGTGCGCATCGCGACGAGGGATGCGACTCGGAACGACTGGGTCGTCGTGTCGGACACGTCCTGGGACGGCTACGAGCGCATTCCGCGGCTGATCATGCTCGGCTACACGCGGATGATGGACGAGGTCCGCGACGCGCTGCCCGAGCCCCCCGATGTGCTCTTCGTGCAAGGCGGCGTCGGTGGTCTGCTGTGTGCGGTCGCGAGCTGGTGCGCCTTTCACTGGCACGATCGCCTGCCAGCCATCGTGTCGGTCGAGCCGCTCGACGCCGCGTGTCTGCTGGCCTCGGCTCGCGCCGGCGGGCCGGTCGCCATCGATGGGACCCTCACGACCACAATGGCCGGACTCAGAAACCGCGAAGTCTCGCCGTTGGCGTTTGCCGCCCTTCAGCCGATCGTCGACTCGTATCTCGCCATCGACGATTCGTGGGCACACGACGCGATTCGCCGGATGGCGCAACCGCAGGGCGACGATCCGCGCATCGAAGCCGGCGCGTCGGGCGCGGCCGCTCTCGGCGGTCTTCTGGCGGTGATGAGCGATCCTGCGCTGGCGTCCACGCGACAGCATCTGCAGTTGAGTGACCGCAGTCGCGCGCTCGTCATCGTCAGCGAAGGCGTCACCGATCCCGAAGCCTGGGCCAGCGCCATGGGTGGCGCGTGAATAGACGCCTTGAAGGCCCAATCCTTTACCCATGAGCCAACTTTTCGGCTGGCCTCCAAGACGTCTCGTCCCGCCGGACGCGGGGCCGAGCGACGCTGCTGCTAGAGAGGAGGAGCCGAACCGGACGAGTTCCCGCGGTGGGCTGAGGCGAAGCTTCGCTAGCCGGCTGGCCCGAGGCGCCGGCGTCATTCTGCTGTTTTTTGCGCTCACGGTCCTGATGACGTGGCCGCAAGCCGCGCACATGGCCACTTACGTCGGCAATTCCGACGATCCACTGCTGAGCATCTGGCGCATGGCGTGGATCGCGCACGCGCTGCCACGATTCCCGCTCGAGCTGTTCAACGGCAACATCTTTTATCCGGAGCCCCGGACACTCGCGTACTCCGATGCGGTGTTGCTGCAAGGGATCGCTGGAGCGCCGCTGATCTGGTCCGGCGTTTCGGTTGTCACCGCCTACAACTGGGTACTGCTCGGCTCGATCGCGCTCTCAGGGGCGGCCATGTGGCTGTATGCCTTTCTGCTGACCGGCAGTCGCCTGGCCGCGCTTCTCGCCGGCATCATCTTCGCGTTCGTTCCGTTTCGATTCGATCATCTGCATCATCTGGAGCTGCAGGCGACGATGTTCATTCCGCTCACGTTGTGGTGGGTGGAGCGAGCGTTCGCCTCCGGCCGCCCGATCGACGTCTATGGAGCCGTCGGTTCGCTGGTGTTCCAGGCGCTGTGCGGGATTTACTACGCCGTCTTCCTTGGCACCGCGCTGCTGCTCATCATCCCGCTCCGGCTGTACTACCTGCCGCCAGAGCGCCGGCGCGCGCTGCTGAAGCCGGCCGTCGGCGCTCTCGTCGCAGGAGCGATCGTGGTCGTGCCCTATCTGCTCGTCTACTCGGCCAATCGCAGCACGCTCGGCGATCGAAGCCTCTACGACGTGGGGCTGTATTCGGCAGAACTCGATGACTACCTCGCAACACCAGTCGACAACCTCGTCCACGGCGTTTGGAGTGGGCCGCTTGGGGAAAATGAGCGGCGTTTGTTTCCGGGATTCATCGCCCTGTTCCTGGCGCTGATCGGGCTCTTCCGATTCGACCGCACGCGACTCACCCTCGTCGTGCTCGCCACGACGGGCTTCATCATCTCGCTCGGGCTCAACACACCGATCTACGGGTGGCTCCGCGCGATCGGGTTCCCCTACAGCGGCCTTCGCGTGCCGTCTCGGGCCGCAATCCTCGTTTGCGCTGCCCTCGCTGCTCTGGCGGCGCTGGGCTGGTCGTGGACTGCGTCACGGCTCAAGTGGCCCACCGCTGCGACGGCGCTGGTCGCCGGTCTGCTGCTCTTTGAGTACGCCACTCGGCTCGACACGTGGCTGGCGCTGCCGACGCAACCGCCGGCCGTCTACCAATGGCTTGCCGAACAGCCGCGATCGGTGGTCGTCCATTTCCCGCTCTCGACCGCCGACAAGCTCGACATCATCCACGACAGCCTGTACATGCTCGGCAGCACGGTGCACTGGCAGCCGATTCTGAACGGCTACAGCGGGTACTTTCCGAAGTCGTTCTTCGAGCTCATGGAGTACTGCAAGACGTTCCCGGACGAACGGTCGATCGCCTATCTCAAATCGCGGGACGTCGATCTCATCGTCGTCCATGGCGGATACATGTCACCCGATCGCTTTGGGGACATGACGGCCGGTCTGGTCGAGAGAGGCGACATCGAGACCGTCGCGAAGTTCGAAGAGAAGTTCGGGCCCGATGTCGTCTTTCGCTTGCGGCGATAGCTGCGGTCGGACTCAGTTGCGCCCCCGCGAGCGATCCACCGATTCTTCCCTCTTCATCTGTGGCATCTGTGCCATCTGTGGATTGATTCGCATTTGAATCCGCGCGAATCCGCATGATCCGCGGATGATTTCAATCAGATCGCAAGTGGGAGTTGTGCCTCGCGTGGTGTGACGGCTGACGACTCGAGCAGATCGCCGGCGCGGATCGAGTGCGACGACAGTCCGCAGCCTGATTCGTACAGAACGACTTCGGCGCCGACAAAGCTCTGCGGATCGTCATCGCGCAACAACCAGCCGCCGAGATTGCAGAAGTGCACCGGGCGCTCCTCGATCACATCGACGAGCTCTCCGGCGCCCCACGGGATCGGCTGGTGCGTATGGCCGAAGACCACGTGGGTGGGCGGCGGCAGATCGATGCCATGCTGGACGCGGAGCTGGCGCATCTCGCCGACGGTTGCGCGGTAGTACCGGCGGAACCGCTCTCGGATGTGAGGGCGGGTCATGAACAGGCGGCTGTAACGAGCCGGCTCGGTCGTGGCCATCCAGCGCAAGACGCGGCGCTTCATCCACTCGAGCACCGCGCGCTCCGCGGCTCGCCGCGCGCGCGAGACGCCGGTCCGCTTGGCCATCACCTGCGCGACGAATCGATCGAGGCATCGCGTCAGGATGTCGGTCCTGCCAGAGTCGGCCTCACGTTGAATCGCACGAATCAGCGTCGTCAGGGGTTGCGCCTGGCCGATGCCGGTGCACGCCAGTTGGTTCAACGGCAAGTTCATCCCGACGAGCTCCTGGAGGTTCGGCTCGCCGAAGGTTTGAAGCGGGAGCAGATCGGCGGCGAACTCCATCAGCCAATCGGACGCAAGCGCCCAGTAGGGTTCGAAGTAGTGCCCGTGCGTGACGAGTACCGACTCGCCCGTGTCGCTCACTAGGTACAGGTTGGGAAACGCGAAGTTGAAGGTGAGCAACGGACCTTCGGCGCGTACCCCGTGGCGCTTCGACGGCCGGCGAGTGATGTGGTCCATGAATAGCCGCCCGTACTTCGACCGGTTGTCGTGCCACTCCAGCTTGGGCGTCACATCGGGCAGGCGGAACTTGTCGATGGGATTTGGACAGCGGTCGTCGATCACGGCCGGCACCGACTGCTTGAACGCCCGCGGCAGCTCGCCCTGTTTCAGCTGGTTGATGACGTTGACCTGATGCTCGACGGTCGGCCAGATGTCGAAGTCGTGATTGCCCGGGATGTAGACCACCTGATCGGCGACGCCGTCGCGCTGGAGCGCGGAGAAGAAGACCTTGGCGTGGCAATAGGTGCGCTCGTAGCTGGCGATCGAGAAATCGAGGACGTCGCCGACGAGGACGAGGTAATCCACATGACCGATGGCGCGGACCAATGCCTGATAGCCGGGGCCCAGCGCCGGCGGACCGTGGCTGTGGGCATCGGCATCGGACACGAGGACGCACAGGTCGTCGCCAAAGTGCGTGTCCGAAACCATCGCGATGCGCACCAAGTCCCTCTGGCTGATGAAGATACGGCTGAAGGTTGACGGAGCGATGAAGTTGGTGTGACCATCGGGCAAACAACCAAAGGGGAGACAGCGGGGAGGCAGTGGGGAGACAGTGGGGAGACAGCCCCAGCTGGGAGCCGGATCTGAGTCCCAAGCGCGGCTGGGCCAATCCCACGTCCGAACACTTGGTCAGCCCATGAGGGGAACATCGAGGCCCTAACTCTCGTTGTTTCAGAATGTTGGCTATCTGCGGCGAGCTGGCACAGCCCTTGAGTAAGTATGCAAGAAACTAGCGCGACGGCTATCTGTCGCGAAGTGGCTGGAACCCGGTGCCATCGTTTTTGGTGGTCACCAACGTCTAAGAACAGGCAACCTGACCCATGGATGTAGCCCGTCCCGCTTCTGTCGCCAAACGAAAGAAACTGCGCCGCATCGGCATCGGCATCGCCGCCGTGCTGGTGATCGGTCTTGTCTCGGTCGTGCTGGCTCGGCTCAAGCCTGCCGCCCCAACCGTCGAGCGGGCCACGGTGTGGGTTGACACGGTCAAGCGCGGGCCGATGCTTCGCCAGGTGCGTGGGCTGGGCACGCTCGTGCCGGTCGACGAGGCACGGCGATGGGTGCCGGCCTCCACTCAGGGCCGGGTCGAGAAGATCATCCTGCGGCCCGGCGTGCAGGTCACCCCCGACACAGTAGTGCTCGAGCTGAGCGATCCACAAGTGCAACAGTCCATGAACGACGCCGAACAGCAGTTGCGCGCGGCGGAAGCCGACTACAACAGCCTGAAGGCCCGCCTCGACTCCGACACGCTGAATCTGCGCGCCGCCGCCGCGATCGTGCGCGCCGATTATCAGAACGCGCAGACGGAGCGCGAGATGAATGAAGGCCTGGCGAAGGATGGTCTGGTCTCCAGCCTGATCCTCAAGCAGTCGGTCGTCCGCGCGGAATCGCTGGCGACGCGTAACACGATTGAAACCGATCGCGTGAAGGTCGCCGAAGCGAGCGCCGCCGCGCAGATGCAATCGGCGCAGGCACTGATCGATCAGCGCCGCTCGAACTTCAACCTCCGCAAGCAGCAGGTCGATCAACTGCGCGTGCGTGCCGGTATGACCGGCGTCCTCGAGCAGGTGCCGGTCGAGGTCGGGCAGCAGGTCGCGCCCGGCACGAACCTCGTGCGCGTCGCCGACCCGACGCGGCTCAAGGCTGAGTTGCGCATCGCCGAAACGCAGGCCAAAGACCTCACCATCGGCCAGATCGCATCGGTCGACACGCGTCAGGGCATCATCCCAGGCAAAGTGATTCGTATCGACCCTTCCGCGCAGAACGGCACGGTCACCGTTGACGTCGCGCTCGAAGGCGAACTGCCGCGCGGCGCGCGTCCCGATCTCAGCGTGGATGGCACCGTCGAGCTCGAGCGGCTCGACAACGTCTTGAATGTGGGCCGTCCGGCCTTTGGTCAGGAGCAGAGCACCGTCGGCCTCTTCAGGCTCGATCCAGCCACCGGCGAGGCCACGATGGCGCAGGTTCAGCTGGGTCGCAGTTCCGTCAACACGATCGAGATTCTCGGTGGACTGAAAGAGGGTGATCAGGTGGTCCTCTCCGACATGTCGGCCTGGGATCAATTCCAACGCATCCGCTTGAGGTAACCACAAGGAGTCTCTGAGATGAACGCTTCCGCGCAGCCCCTGATCAGCCTCAACGGCATCAAGAAGGTCTTCTACACGGACGAAGTTGAAACCCACGCCCTGGCCGGCATTCACCTGGAGATCAGGCAGGGAGAGTATGTCGCTATTGCCGGACCCTCCGGCTGCGGCAAGTCGACGCTGCTCGCGATCCTCGGATTACTCGACACCCCGACCGAAGGCACGTACGAGCTGAACGGCTCGCAGGTGGCCAATCTCTCCTTGTCGGAGCGCGCGCGCGTCCGCAACCGCGAGATCGGGTTCATCTTCCAGAGCTTCAACCTGATCGGCGATCTCACCGTGTTCGAGAACGTCGAGCTGCCGCTCATCTATCGCGGCATGAAGGCCGCTGAGCGGCGAGAGCGCGCCAACGCGGCGCTCGAGCGCGTCGGCATGGCGCACCGCGCCAAGCACTTGCCATCGCAGCTCTCAGGCGGTCAGCAGCAGCGCGTTGCCGTCGCTCGCGCGGTCTGCGGCCAGCCGTCGATTCTTCTCGCCGACGAGCCTACCGGAAACCTCGACTCGAAGAACGGCGAGGCGGTGATGGAGTTGCTGCGCGAACTGCACCGTGGCGGCGCGACGATCTGCATGGTCACTCACGACCCGCGCTATGCGGCGCATGCCGACCGCGGCGTCCACCTCTTCGACGGCCGCATCGTCGAGGAGAACGTCGGGGCGACGGCCTAGCCTTCGAGAAGACGGTGGGCGTACTCGGTCAGGACCTGCGGTACGCCTTCCGATCGTTTGTTCGCGTGCCGGGCTTCACGCTCGTCGCGCTGCTGACGCTCGCCCTTGGCATCGGCGGCACCACCGCCATCTTCAGTCTCGTCGATGGCGTGGTGCTGCGGCCACTTCCCTATCCGCAGTCCAACCGCATCCTCCGCATCACCCGGCCGACGCCGCAGCGCGTCGACGCCTCGTTCTCCGCCGGCGACTATCTCGACGTGAAGCGGGATGCGACGATGCTGGCGAGCGTGGCCGGGTATCGAGAAGACATCATCGACCTCACCGGCCGCGGCGAGCCGGTTCGGGTCCGCGGCATGCAGACGACCGCCGGCTTCTTCGACGTGTTCGGCGCCCCGCCAATCCTCGGACGGACTTACTCAGAGTCCAGTGACAAGCCCGGCGCAGCCGTGGCCGTGATTGGCGAGGCCCTTTGGCGGCGGCAGTTCGGCAGCGATCCATCGGTCGTCGGACGAACCGCGCGGCTGAACAACACGCCGACCGAAATCATCGGCGTCGTCGGCGAATCGTTCCGCCATCCGCTCAAGACGGACGTCTGGACACTGTCACCGATGGACGTGCCGGTCTCCCCTCTTCCCAGCGGCGAGGCGACGGCCGGACGCGAGGTGCAGTACTTCTCGGCGGTCGCCCGCCTGGCGCCGACGGCGTCGATTCCAGGCGCGCGTCAACAGCTGCAGTCCATTGGCGCTCGACTCTCCAGAGAGTTCCCCGACACCAATGCGGGCGAGTCGTTCGACATTGCACCACTCGCCGACGATCTGGTCTCGAACGTGCGGAGCGCGCTGTTCATCTTGTTGGGGGCGATCGCGTTCGTTTTGCTGATCGCCTGCGCCAACGTCTCCGGACTCTTGCTGGCGCGTGGCGCCGCGAGACGGCGCGAGCTGGCGGTTCGCATGGCGATCGGCGCCGGTCGCGGACGATTGTTGCGGCAACTGCTCACCGAGAGTCTGGCGCTTGCCGCTGCCGGCGGGGTGCTTGGCATTCTGGTGGGCCGATGGACGCTCGCTCTGCTGGTGGCGCTCGCGCCTGAAAACCTGCCACGGCTCGACGAGGTCGCACTCGACTGGCGAGTCGCGATCGTGACGCTCGCGATCACGGTCGTGGTCGGCGCGATCTTCGGTCTGCTGCCGGCGGTTCAGGCGTCGAAGCCCGCGTTGAACAACGACCTGCGGGACGGCGGACGATCGAACACGTCGCGAACGGGCGTTCGCCGGGCGATGGTCGTCACCCAGGTCGCGCTCGCGCTCGTCCTGCTCATCGGCGCAGGATTGATGCTGACGAGCTTTTCGCGTCTGCGTGCCGTGGACCCTGGGTTTCGAACCAGCCAGCTGGTCTCCGTGGAGTTGCTGCTCCCGCTGACACGCTACGACGAAGCCCGGCAGCGTCAGTTCTATCAAGGCGTGCTGGCGCGCGCGCAGGCCCAGCCGGTGACAACGCAATCGGCAATGCTGTTTCCGTTTCCGCTCAGCCGATCGAACGCGCAAGCCGGGTTTCACGTGATCGGCCAGCCGACCAAGCCGCGCGGCGAGCAAGTCAGCGCGGAGCTCAATTCTGTATCGCCCGGCTACTTCTCCACCGCCGGCTTGCGGTTGTTGCAGGGGCGTGACTTCGCGTCCACCGATGGTCCCGACGCCCCTCCCGTCGGCATCGTCAGCGAAGCGGCGTTGAGTGAGTTCGGCGGCAAGAATCCGATCGGCGAGCGAGTCGATCTTGGCAGCCCGGTGACCATCATCGGCGTCGTCTCGAACGCGCGCCGGAGCTCACTGGATGCGCCACCGCGGCCGGCGATCTACCTCCCGTACACCCAGTTCGTTCTGCCTTACATGGGCATCGTGGTGCGAACCGACCAAGGACCTGCTCCAGTCGCCGCAGCCGTCAAGGCAGCGGTGGCTGAACTCGATCCGGAGCTGCCGCTCGGTGACGTCAAGACCATCGAGCAGATCATCAGCGAGTCGACCGGGCAACCGCGCTTCCGTTCGTTCCTGCTCGCGAGCTTTGCCGGCCTGGCGCTCGTGCTGGCGGTGGTGGGCGTCTATGGCCTCTTCAGCTTCACGGTGACGCAGCGGATATCGGAAATCGGGCTGCGTTTCGCCCTCGGCGCGAGCCCGCGTCACGTGTTTGCGGCCGTGATCGGCGAAGGCCTGCGGCTGGCGGCACTGGGAGTCGCGATCGGGATCGGGGGCGCGATCGCGCTGACGCGCCTGATGAGCAGCCTGCTGTTCGATACGAGCGCCACCGATCCGCTCGTCTACCTGTCGCTCTCGCTGCTCCTACTGGCGATGGCTGGGACGGCATGCTATGTTCCCGCGAGGCGCGCGATGCGCGTCGATCCAATGACCGCGCTCCGGAGCGAGTAGCACCACCTGTTGAATCCGGAGTTCCCGAGCCCTGAGTCCCGAGCCCCGTTCCCAACATGATCAAACTGACCAACATCGAGAAATCGTACCGTCACGGCCTGTCGCAAACCTTTGTGCTTCGCCGCGTCAGCGTCAACGTCACGCAAGGCGACTTCATCTCCATCATGGGGCCGTCCGGCGCGGGCAAGAGCACGCTGCTGCATATCCTCGGCATGCACGACAGCGCGTGGACCGGTGAGTACTGGCTGTTCGAGGATCCGATCCACCAGCTGTCGGCCAAGGACCGCATGCGCCTGCAGAAGCGGCACGTCGGCTTCGTGTTCCAGAGCTATCACCTGCTCGACAACTTGACGGTCTACGAGAACATCGACTTGCCGTTGTCGTATCGCGACGTGAAGAAGGCCGAGCGCGAAGGCATGGTGGCGGACATCCTCGACCGCTTCAACATCGTCGGCAAGAAGGATTTGTTTCCCAATCAGCTCTCCGGCGGCCAGCAGCAGCTCGTGGCCATTGCGCGGGCGGTGGTCGCCAAGCCGACGCTGATTCTGGCCGACGAGCCGACCGGCAACCTCCACACCGATCAGGGCAAGGAGATCATGGAGCTGTTTCGCCGGCTGAACGAGCAGGGCACGACGATCATTCAAGTGACGCACTCTCCAGCCAACGCGGCGTACGGGCGTCGCGTGATCAATCTCAAGGACGGCTGGGTCGTTGATGAGAACTGACCCCCCTTCACGCCTGCTCGTCGCCGACGATCAGGCGGACGTCATCGAAGCCTTGCGGTTGCTGCTGAAGCCCGAGGGCTACAGCATCGACACGGCCTCCTCGCCGGTTCAGATCCTGCGCGCACTGGAGCTGCGCGACTTCGACGTGCTCCTGATGGACCTCAACTACACGCGGGACACCACGTCCGGCGAAGAGGGACTGGACCTGCTCCAGCGGATTCACACTGCCGATGAGTCCCTCCCGATCGTGGTGATGACAGCGTGGGGATCGGTGAACGTCGCAGTGGAAGCGATGCGCCGAGGCGCGCGGGACTTCGTCCAGAAGCCGTGGGAGAACGAGCGGCTGCTGTCGATCGTGCGCACGCAGACCGAGCTCGGCCGCGCGATTCGCCGCGGCCGCCAGCTCGAGGCCGCCAACCAGGCACTGATGTCGGATGGACGCTCGCCGATTCTGGCCGAAGCCGCCGCCATGCGGCCGGTGCTCGAGATGATCGGGCGAGTCGGTCCCTCGGATGCCAACGTCCTGATCACCGGCGAGAATGGCTCGGGCAAGAGCCTGGTCGCACAGGCCCTCCACGCCGTATCCCCCCGCGCCAACCGGCCGATCGTCACGGTGAACGCCGGTGGCATGGCCGAAGGCGTGTTCGAGTCGGAGCTCTTCGGCCACCTGAAGGGCGCGTTCACCGATGCCAAAGCCGATCGGGTCGGGCGGTTCGAGCTGGCCGACGGGAGCACGCTGTTCCTGGACGAGATCGCCAACGTGCCGCTGACGCAGCAACAGAAGCTCTTGCGGGTGCTCGAGACCGGCGAATTCGAGCGGCTCGGGTCGTCGAAGACGCGCAAGGTGAACGTCCGGCTCGTGTCCGCCACCAACGCCGACCTGAATGCCGAGGTCGAGGCGGGACGGTTCAGGAAGGACCTCTACTTTCGCCTGAACACGATCGAGATTCATCTGCCGCCGCTCCGCGATCGCCGCGAAGACATTCCGCTGCTCGCCAAGCACTTTCTGCGACAGCACGCCCAGCGTTATCGAAAGACGGTCGCGGGGTTCGATCCGGCCGCTCTCCAGATGCTGATGGATCACCGGTGGCCCGGCAACGTTCGCGAGCTGGATCACGCGATCGAACGCGCCGTCCTCATGTCTGGCGGCCCGACGATTCGTGCCTCCGATCTCGGCCTGCGGGTGGATGGCACCGCCTCGGCCCGGCTGGAGGACATGAGTCTCGAAGAAGTCGAAGCGCACCTGATCAAGAAGGCGATGACGCGATTCGGCAACGTGAGCCACGCCGCGCGAGCGCTCGGTCTCTCCCGAAGTGCGTTGTATCGCCGTCTGGAACGCTACAAGCTTTAGGAGTAGACAGAATCTTGTGAGCTGGTGAAGTGGTGATCTCGTGATCGATCTGCGACCTGTTGATGTCTCGATCTGGTGATCGATCTGGTGATCGATTGGGTGATCGGGCAAGTCAGCAGATCGGTCAGCCGCTCGCAGATCATCAGATCACAAGTTCGATCACCAGCTCGCGAGATCACGAGATCACGAGATTCGAGTAACGTAGACACCCTGTGTGGCGAAGACTTCGCCTCGACCAGCAACTCTTTCTGCTCGCGATCGGCGCGGGCCTGCCCGGCGCCATCACCTCGCTCGTCATTCTCTGGACCGGGGACTACACGCCAAAGGTCCAGTGGACGCTGACCGTCATCATCGTCGCCACGCTGATGGGTCTGGCCTCCTCGGTGCGCACCCGCATCGTCGTGCCGCTGCAGACCCTGGCCAATCTCCTGGCCGCGCTGCGTGAAGACGACTTTTCGATTCGTGGCCGCACCGCCAACCCGGACGATCCGCTGGGCGCCGCGCTGATCGAAGTGAACGCCCTGGCCGAAACGCTGCACGAGCAGCGTCTCGGCGCGGTCGAGGCGACGGCGCTACTGCGCACGGTGATGGAGCAGATCGACGTCGCCGTGTTCGCGTTCGACCCTCAGTCCAGGCTGCGGATCGTCAACCGAACCGGCGAACGGCTGATCGGCAGAAGCGTCGAGCACATGCTCGGCCGCACCGCGGAAGAGCTGTCGCTCAGCGCCTGGTTCGGCGACGCCCCGCGTGTCGTGGACATCACCCCCCCAGGCGGCGGTCCAGGGCGATGGGAGGTCCGGCGGACGACGTTCCGGCTCGGCGGCCTGCCACACGATCTGCTGGTCCTGTCCGACGTGAGCCGCCCGCTCCGTGAACAGGAGCGTCAAGCGTGGCAGCGGCTGATTCGGGTCATCGGGCACGAGCTCGGCAATTCGCTCGGCCCGATTCGCTCCATTGCCGGCAGTTTGGATGCGCTCCTGCAGCGCAATCCGCCGCCCAACGACTGGCGCGACGACATGCAGAAGGGGCTTCAGGTGATCGCCTCGCGGACCGACTCTCTGAGCCGATTCACCAGCGCGTATTCCCATCTGGCGCGGCTGCCGGCGCCGCGCCTGGCGCCGGTCGTGCTCAAACCGCTGCTGCAGCGCGTGGCGGGCTTCGACTCACGCGTGCCGATTCACATCA
This sequence comes from uncultured Acidobacteriota bacterium, assembly GCA_963773045.1. Lineage (GTDB taxonomy): Bacteria > Acidobacteriota > Vicinamibacteria > Vicinamibacterales > UBA2999 > 12-FULL-67-14b. Next base: position 740,616 of record CAVYZT010000010.1, read on the forward strand.
TCCCGGGGCCCGACGTCACGCTTTCGGCGGACGCGGATCAGATCGAGCAGCTGCTGATCAACGTGCTGCGGAACGCGGCGGACGCCTGCCTCGAGGTCGGCGGCGGCAAGGTGACGCTGAGCTGGAGGCGCACGCGCTCACAGATGCAAATTGTGGTGGAAGACGAAGGACCGGGACTCTCGAATACAGCGAACCTGTTCGTTCCGTTCTTCACGACGAAGCCAGGTGGATCGGGGATTGGGCTGGTGCTCTGCCGTCAAATCGCGGAAGCCCACGAAGGATCGCTCAAGCTGGAAAATCGAACCGGCGTGAGGGGCTGTCGCGTGACGTTGACGCTGCCGGTGTAGTCCGCAATCGGCTGTCAGCTGTCAGCTATCGGCACGAGTCTTTCCCGATCGCAATCTCTGCGGAGGGGCCAGGCCCCTGTCAGCTAGCCTGCAGTTCGCATTTCGCATTTCGCAAAGAACCGCGAACGGCGAATCGCGAAAGGCGATGAGCGAATTTTAGCCCTGCGGCCGGCAGAGTTCGTCGATCAGGAAGATGTCGGTGAGAAGGGCGCGGACGTGAATCGACGCGTTGAGGTTGTCGACGAGCTGGGAACTGATGCCGCTCTGCCCGAGGACCAGCCGGATACCCGCCTGCGCGGCCGCCGCATCGCGCTCGAGGACCTGCAGGAAGCTGTCAACGGCAGCATGGGGACCGACGCCCTGCCCCAGCGCAAAGGTGCGGTATTCGTGGGCGATTCCGGTGAGGGCCTGGTCGAAGCGCTCGAGGAACGCGCGCAACTGGCCGCCTGATGCGGCGCCCTGGTCTGTTGGCAGACCCTGCGCCGCATAGGCCAGCATCATCTCGTATCCCGCCTCGATGGCGTCGACGCGACGAGCGAGCTCTTCGCGAGAGCCCTCAGCCGACATTCGGCCCGGTCGATCGCGAGCCCCCGGTCGCCCAGCGATCAGGATCGTGGTGCTCGAGGTACTGGCGCCGCGTGATGTACCCGAAGATCATGGACTTGGTGATCCACAGTTTCTCGGGCCGCAGCGCAAAGTAGATGTGCGCGATGATCAGGCCGACAAAGCCCACGCCGGCCAATCCGTGCAGCACATAGGTGAAGCCCCACGTCACGTCGGAGAAGCCGTACGGGTTTCGCTCGACGAGGCCTGTGCGCACGCGCCACATCATCATGACGCCCGTCACGATCACGGCTAGTCCTGCAACCATCACGACCAGGTGATACAGCCGGTTGCCCAGCGGATACTTCCCTTGCTTGGGGCCGGGAGCGTCGATACCGAGCTCACGCTGAAACTCGATTTTCACTTCCGGAATGTCGCTGGGACCAACCCAGATCGACCAGAAATCCAGAAAGAACGACGCGTGAATGACGTGGAAGATGATCGACGCCGTCAGCAGGAGTCCTGCCATCCAGTGCCACTGTACCCACGCGAACTTCACGCCGACGATAGGCAAGAAGGCGGTGAATACCAACACGAGCATGCTGGAGGCCATGATCCAGTGGAAGATCCTCGCCACGCCGTTGTGACGCGTAATACGCGGCGGCAGGGCCTTCATCTGCGCTTCCAGCCGATCGACTTCTCCCGGATCACGCTTGTGATGCTGCGAGAACAGCATGTAGCCGCCGTGCGCCAGGAAGAACAGCACGCCGCCGACCAAAGACGCCCAGAACAGGCTCCATGAGATGTGGATGAGAACCGACTCACCCCATGGGCTGCGGGCCCAGCTTAAGAGGTCCATTCAGCCTCTCCGCGAATCGCTCGCTTCACGAGCGCCTTGACCAGCGGAATCTTATAGGCGTTGTGCCGCAGCGGCACCGCACCCTGTACCGCCAGCTCAGCCGCCATGTCAGCAGTCGATTTGTCGCGTGGTTTGCCCTTGATCGCCGACTCGACGGCCGCCAATCGATGCGGGCGGGCCGCGACGCCGTTGACCACCATCCGGACATCGGCGATCGTCGAGCCCGACGTCGTCATGATGGATGCGATGTTGACGAGCGCGAAGTCCCACACCTGGCGGTCGCGCACCTTCTCGAAGTAGTGGGTCTTGCCTGCCCACGTGGCGGGAATGCGAATCGCCGTCAGCAGATCCCCGGGCTGCAGCATCGTCAGCCTGGTGATGTCGGTCCCCGGGCCGATGAAGAACTCCTCGGCCGGCACGATCCGCTCTCTGCCGCCGGTGCGGACCACCATCGAGGCATCGAGCGCGATCAGCGCCGGTGCCGTGTCAGACGGATTGACGGCCACGCAACGGTCGGCGTCGAAGATCGCGTGCTCGCGATTGATCGAGGTCGGCGTGTCGGCGTAGCAGATGTTTCCGCTTGCGCGATAGCACGGCCAGCCCGCCCGGTAGTACCAGCAGCGCGTGTCCTGCGACACGTTGCCGCCGAGCGTTCCTTGATTCCGGATCTGCGGTGAAGCCACCAGCAGTGCGGCCTGCGCCAGCAACGGGTAGCGCTCTTTCACCAGCTGGTTGTTGGCGATCTCGGTGAGCGTCGTGACGGCGCCGATCTCGATGCCGCCGCCGGCGTCCTTCACCCCGCGCAGCTCGTTGACGCCGCCCAGATCGATCACGACCTTCGGCTTGCGGATGCGATCCTTGAGCCAGTCGAAGGTGTCCATCCCTCCAGCCATGACCCAGGCATCGGAGCCATGACGTTCCAGGATCCCCAGCGTGTCGCTGACGCTGGTTGGTTGGAAGAGCTCGAATGCCGACATTACGTCGCGAAGTGGTGGCATTTTCGTGTTCCTCCTAGATGAACGCCGTCAGTGGCTCGTAAGCGGGTTTGCCCGCAGCAAGCGACGTCATGATCATTTCTGGTTGGACCGGCGTCCGCTGCAGCAGCCCGTAGCCGACTGCCTCGGCCAGCGCGCAGAGGACCGACCCGCCGCCCGCTCCGACTGACGGCTCGCCGATTCCCTTTGCGCCAATGGGGTTGCTGGGATCCGGTATGTCGACCGCCGCCCAGGACATCTTGGTCGGAGCGTCGAGGATCGTCGGCGGCTTGTTGTTGTAGAGCCGCTTGGCGAGCGACGCACCGTAATGCGGATCGATGACCACTTTCTGCGATCGCAGATGCCCCATGCCCTGGATGCCACCGCCGTGGACCTGCCCACCGAGGCTGTTCGGGTGAATCACGGTGCCGACGTCAACGACGCCGAGGTAGTCCAAGACGTGGTAGACGCCAGTCTCCACGTCCACTTCGACTTCCGCGAAGCCAGCCATGAAGGAGTAAGTGGATCCGTCGCGTGGAAGGTTGTCGCGAGCGACGCCCATCAGGCCAAGACCGACGAGATTGGCGGCTGACGCCTTGGTCATGCCGTTCAGTTCCTTCGGCACTTCGTGACCGTCGTAGGTGCCAGCAAGTTGAATCGCTCGCTCGGCCGCCTTGGCAAACGTCATCCCGCGTCCCGGACTTCCCTTCCGGAAGACGCGCTCGTTCGCCATGTCGTATTCCTCAGGCTTGCCGCCCAGATCCTTGGCGGCGATCTCCTGAAGCTTCTTTCGCAGATCCATACCAGTCGCATAGTTCGCACGGGTATGGGCGTAGGTCGTCTGGCTGCCGGCCTGGATCGAGCTCCACGGCACGTTCTGAGAGGTGTTGCCCCAGACGACTTCGCATTTCTCCCACGGCATGTTCACCATCTCGGCGATGACGCGCGCCGTGTCGCTGAACGACTCGGTGCCGAGATTGCCGATGCCCTGATGAATGTAGAGCTTGCCATCGGGCTTCAGCACGCACAGGCCATCAACGCCGATCGATCCGGCGGTATAGGCGCCGAGCGCGACGGCGATGCCGGTCACCTTGCTGCCCGTCCGTTGTCCGTTCCGCTTGATCCGCTCGTCCCAATTGAAGAGCGCGCGGCCCTTGTCGAGCGCCTCGCTGACCATCGCGCTCGTCACCTTCTGGCGAGGCCGTCCCGGCGGTCCAGGTGGCAGCAACCCGAATGTGGCTGCGCCCGACGGAGCATTGACCTTCCGAATCGCGATCTGATCGAGGCCGAGCTTCTTGGCGGCCTCCGAGATGAGCGGTTCGAACATGATCGAAAACTGCATGCCTCCTGGCGCGCGCTGCGACACGCCGGGCGGCGTGTTGGTAGCCACCGAAATGCCGCGGAAGCGCATGTTCGGCGCCTGATACATGAGCGACGCCAGGTTCGCGGTAGTCGAGTTGTCGCCCTGACGGCGGTACGGGCCGCTGGCTTCGACAATGAAGCAATCGATCGCGGTGACGCGACCGTCCTTCTTGAAGCCGATCTTCGCCCATGACTGGTAGCCCGGACGCACGCGGCCGATGTAGGTCTCTTCTTCGCGCGAGATCCGCATCATCACCGGGCGGCCGTTGAGCTTCTTCGACATGATGGCGGGAATCGCCATCGTCTGCGCGCCCGGAATCTTGCTGCCGAACCCACCGCCGCAGTACTCGCCGATGAACACCACGTCTTCCGGCTTGATCCCCACCCAGCCCGCCACTGAACCGACGCTGCGCGCGAGGCTCTGCGTCGAGCCATGGAGATACAGCTTGCCGTTCTGCCAATACGCCATGGCGGAGCGGCTCTCCAGCGGCTGGTGTGACGTGGTCTGCTGCTGGCTGTCGCGTTCGACGATGAGATCCGCTTCCTTGAACCCTGCCTCGATGTCGCCGATCGAAAGCACATCGACGGCTTCAGCGTTGCTCGGGAACTTTCCGGCGTCCACCTGCGCGATGTCCGCAGCGGTCCACTTCAGCGTCTTCATGTTCGGCGCCGCGAAGACATTGCCTTCGGTTCGGCCGTTGGGTCCATCTGGACGCAGCGAAACGAGAGGATCGACAACGAACGGCAACGGCTCCAGGTCGACGATGATGCGCTCGAGCGCTTCGGCGGCCAGTTCTTCCGTGTCGGCGGCGAGCGCGAGAATCGGCTCACCTTCGTAGAGCGGTTCTTTCGTCAGCGCAAACTCTTGCGCGAGCGGTGGGCCGGCGGGCGGCGCGGGCGCGGCGCCAGCTGCAGGCGCTCCAGCGGCGGGGGCCTGAGCTCCAGCTGCCGGAGCGGCCGCTTGACCACCACCAGCCGCTCCGGCTGCCGGCGCGGGCGCCTGACCGGCTGCGGGTGCGGGTGCTTGTCCCGCGGCAGGTGCGGCCGCGCCACCAGCGGCGGCGGGCGGTCTTGCGGCAGCCGCGGCGGGCGGAGGACCCGGAGGCGCCGGTGCCGCCGGTAGATCGTCGGCGGTGATGATGCCGTGCACGCCGGGCATCGCCAGCGCCGCGCTCGCGTCGATGCGCGTCACGCGCGCGTGCGGCCTCGGGCTCAGTAGCAGCTTCACGAACACCATGCCGTCGGCGCGATAGTCTTCCGCGTACTTCGCCTTCCCCGTGACTTTCGCCACCAGGTCGGGCGTCTGGTAGTTCTTGCCGAGTAGCTTGTAGTCGGCCATTTACGCCCCCCGTGCCAGCTCGGCTGCATGCATCATGCAATCGAGAATCTTGTTGTAATCAGCGCAGCGGCAGAGGTTGCCCGAGATGCCGTGCGCCAGTTCCGCACGTGTTGGATTGGGATGAGTCTTGAGGAAGCCCGTGGTGGCCATCACAAAACCGGGCATGCAGAATGCGCACTGGAAGCCCTGGCCTTGGACGACCGCCTGTTGCACCGGCGACAAGGTGCCATCCGGTTTAGCGAGACCCTCAATAGTCTGCACCTTCTTGCCGCGCACGCTGTGCGTGAGCACCGAGCACGAGTATCGCGGCACGTCGTCCACCAGGACGGTGCACGCGCCGCACTCGGCGCGGTCGCATCCAAGCTTGGTGCCCGTGAGCCCCAGCTTGTAGCGCAGCGTCATGGCCAACGTCTCGTTCTTCATCACGTCGACGCGGCGCTGTTGACCGTTCACGTCAAGTGTGATGAGCCGTTCGACCGACCCCGGCAGCGAGGCATCATTCTGCCCGAGGATCGTTGTTCGAAACAGATACGCGGAAGCGGAGACCGAAGCTCCAGCCGCGATGACGCCTTTGATGAAGCCTCGTCGGGATACGCTACCGGACGTGACGGCTGCCGCCGTGTCTTCCTGAGCCATACACCCACCCTCCAGATGGCGCGAATGGTAACACAAAGTCCATGAAATCTTGGTGGGTTAAAGGCCGATTCTCGGCCCGAATCGCGGGGCTTTTGCTATTCGACCGTCGTCTTCACCGCGGTCTGGCAGCTCATGGACTTACCTGATCTAGACGCGGATGATCTTCCCCTCCGCCGCCCGCTCCAGCCGGTCGCGGATGGCGCGCCCGAGTCCCTCAGGACGCGGCGCCGTCGCAAAAATGACATCGACCTCCCCGAGATCGAGCGACCGAAGCGCGCTGAAGAACACTTTCGCCGACCGCTCGGGATCCGATCGGGCTCCGTACGGCCGGGTCAAAACCCTCCCGGAGGCTGCCTGGGCCGCCAGCGTCGGCGCAAGCGCCGATAGGTCCTCTTCCAACGCCAACACGCCTATCCGCTTCCCGCTCGACACCAGAGACCGGACGTCCTTGCCAATCCGATCGACCACCCGATCGACGTCGCCAAGATACAAGGTCATCGGGACTCGCGGCGCGTAGTGGCGAAGAAGTTGACCCGGTGCGGGTTGAGCGAATTCGGCTGTCCCGTGGCTGGCAACCGACTCGACTTCGGGCAGCACTTCACGGATGCGCTCGAGAGGCACGCCGCCATGGCGCCGGATGACCGGCGGGTCGACTGTGAAGTCCACAATCGTCGACTCGAGCCCGATGTCAGTCGACCCGGCGTCGAGAATGAGGTCCACACGCCCGTCGAGATCCGCCAATACATGCTCGGCCGTCGTCGGGCTTGGTCGCGAGAATCGATTCGCGCTCGGAGCCGCCACCGGGATACCAGCCATCTCGACGAGTGCGCGTGCGACCCGATGGGCCGGCACGCGAATCGCGACGTTCGGCAGTCCAGCTGTGACAAGGTCTGGAATCGTCGGCCGCTTCGGCAGGATGAGCGTCAGCGGTCCAGCCCAGAACGACAAGCCAAGTAGGCGAGCGCCGGGAGGAATCGTCGCGGCGAACGACGAAAGCTGGCCGATATGCGCGATGTGGACGATGAGCGGGTCGGTCGTCGGTCGTTCCTTGGCGGCAAAGATTCGCGCGACCGCCGATGCATCTTGAGCGTTTGCGCCAAGGCCGTAGACCGTCTCGGTCGGAAACGCAACGAGCTTGCCGGCACGCAGGGCGGCCGCCGCCTCGTCGATGATGTCCGGATCGGGCCGGACCGGATCCACAATCAAGACTCGCGTCGCGACACTCATGAGAAGATCTTGAGCGCGTCAGTGCCAAGCAGCAGCTGCACCACGCGGCTGTAGCTCGCGACTCCTTCGACGACGCCCTGTGACTTCAGCGCGCGATCGTAAGTCGCCCAAGCGACTCGCTCGACCTGGGGCACGAGGGCACGCAGCCGAACGTCGATGGCGGCTTGATCGGCTCGTGGTCCCGCGGCCAATTGCTTCAATACCAAATTCCGCGCCGACGGCGGCAATTGATTCGCCGTCTCCGAAACCAGCTCGAGCCAGGCACTGTATTGCGACGCTTTGTCGGCGCGCAGCGCGGCGAGGATGCCAACGAAGCTGGCGTCGGCCTCTGGAGCAAAGCCCGACAGATGCGCCCACTCGTGCGCAAGGATGTAGGGCCGTTCCGGGCCCGTGAGATCGGGATTGACGAGCGTCTCGAGAAAGAACGGCGCCAGCATGCCGCTGACTCCGGAGGCGCGGAAATACGGCGAGAGCATCGATCGCTTCGGATGTGCGACGACCGCGGGAGCCGTTTGGCCAAACTCTCGCGAGACCTCTCGAACCGCATTGGCAAGTGAAGAAGGCGTCGAATCGATCGCCGGAAAGCCTTCGGCATGGGCGACCTCAAAAGTACGATTGGCCTCGGCGACCGCGCGCTCGGCCAGCAGTTGTAGAGCGACCGGTGTAATGCGTGAGTTGTCGAAGGCCACCGTTCGTTCGAGCGGCGTCCGGGCGTAGTTGAGTCCCCACGCGACGAGAAACCACAGGTAGATCGTCGTCAGGAGCAGCACGATCGCGAGCAGACCTCGACCAGCGGCCCGAATCGGGCGGCCCCGACGCATCCTGCGGATCGTCATCAAGACGATGACCAACAGCAGAGCGGTCGCCGCGCCAATCGTCACGTCGAACCACGCAAGCTGAGTACGATTCGACAGGTCGGTTAGTGTCGACTGGATGATCGGGTACAGCCGTTCTGCGTAGGTCTGGCGTACCCATTCCGATCGTGGCAGCCCCCACGCCAGCCCCACGCCGATCACGACCGGAATCAGCTGAAGCGGCAGCGCTCGAGTGGATTTCATCTCGAAGGAGAAGGCGATCGAGGGGAGATGGTCGGGATGCCGGGATTCGAACCCGGGACCTCCTGCACCCCAAGCAGGCGCGCTAGCCAGGCTGCGCTACATCCCGATTGGCTATTTCTTCCGACTGCGTTTCGGTGGCGCCGGAGGCACCAGTTCCAGCTCTCGCTGGCTGCCTCGCGACAGCATTTGCAGCAGCGACTGCAACCCGTTCCGCACGTTCCTGACCCGATCCTTCACGCGATCGCCGAGAATCTCGTCCACGATGGCCGCCGACGCGCCGTTGGCGGGAGCATCGTCCTCTTCAAGCCGCCGGCGTGCGCCGGCAAGTGTGAGGCCTTCTTCGAACACCAGCTGCTTGATCTTCAGCGCCAGCTCGACGTCCGTCCGCCGATAGACTCGAGAGCCGCCGCCGCTGACGGGCTGCCCCAGAGCCGGGAACTCCGTCTCCCACGAACGCAGCACGTAGGGCTGCACTCGCACCACGTCGCAGACTTCAGCAGCCTTGAAAAGCTCGCGCTTCGGTGCAGCCATTCAGGCGATTTTCCCCTCGCGAGTATAGCACGCAGGTTTCAGCGCTCGGGCCCATCGGCGCGCCGTTCGCCGCCTGATGTTCGGCCTCGCCGTCCGCTCTGCGGCAGGGAACGGTTCTCGGTGGATCGCGACGCGCGCCCTCGCACGACGATGCGAATCGGGGTGCCGAAGAAATCGTACTTCTCCCTCAGCCGGTTCTCGAGAAACCGCGTGTACCGAGAAGTGGAACTTGCTCGACACGTTCGTGAACAACACGAACGTTGGCGGCGCCACTGACGGCTGCGCCGCATACAGCACGCGGACGTGACGACGCTTCGATTCCGTGATCGGCGGCGATGCGGTCGTCAAATCGTGGATGAAGCGATTCAGCTCGCCCGTCGGCACTCGCGTTCGCGACGCCGCGGTCACGCGATCGACGGTCTCGAGCAGTTTCCCCGTCCGCTCGCCCGTCTCCGCCGAGACGTGGAGAATCGGCGCGTAGTCCAGGAATTTCAGATGGTCTCGCACCGTGCGATCGAAGATCTTCGCGCCCTCCGGGCCGTGGAATTTCATCAGGTCCCATTTGTTGGCAACGACGATGACGCCCCGGCCCGCGTCCTGGGCGGCGCCGGCGATCGCGGCGTCCTGATCGGTTGGCCCGACGGTGGCGTCGATCACGAGCACCACGATGTCGGCACGCTCGATCGCGCGACGGGCGAGCATCACGCTCAGCGCTTCGACCTGGCCCGACCGCGCCACACGACCCGGTTTGCGAATGCCGGCGGTATCGACAATGCGGAACTGGCGTCGATGCCAGGTGAGGATCGAATCGACGGAATCACGCGTGGTGCCGGGAACTGGCGACACGATCATGCGCTCCTCGCGCAGCAGCGCGTTGACCAGCGACGACTTGCCGGCATTCGGGCGGCCGACGATCGCGATCGCCGTCTCGCGCTGGGCCGGTTCCTCGTCAACCTCGTCTTCTTCGTCGAGCAACTGGGTCGAGCTGCGCGGCAGCTTTTCGATCACCGCATCCAGCAAATCGCCGACCGCGCGTCCATGCTCCGCGCTGATTTCGATTACCGGCTCGAATCCGAGTCGATACAGTTCCAGCGCGCCTGCGGTCGCCCGCCGGTCATCGGTCTTGTTGATCGCCATCACCGACGGCAAGCCGGTGCCGCGCACGGTCGCGGCGATCTCTTGGTCCCCGGGCACCAGGCCTTCGCGGCCGTCGGTGATAAACACGATGAGGTCCGCCGACTGAAGCGCGCGCCGCCCGCGTTCGACCACCAGCTCGTGAAGCGGGTCTTCGCTTGCGCCGAAGAGGCCGCCGGTATCGGTCACGTCGAACCGTTTGCCTCGCCACTCGGCAGGATGAGTAATAACGTCACGTGTGGTCCCGGGTATGGGCGTGACGATGGCCCGCCGATCTCCAGTCAACCGATTGAAAAGGGTTGACTTACCGACATTCGGGCGGCCGACGAGCACGACCTGGGCGCGGCGCTGGCGTGACACAATCGCCCCTATCTTACAGCGTCCAAAGAGGTTGTCGGCATCAATAACTGGCCCTGCTCCGGCCAGATCGCGATAAGTGCCCGTGAGCAAACGACTTACGGTTTGACAGTCTAAGTGCTGTGGATTAAGATAGTTACACTGATCGGAGCAGCCAAAGCCGGATGATCAAGGTCGACATCGTCAACGAAGTCTCGCGGGTGGCAGACGTCACCAAAGTCAAGGCCGAGCTCGCCGTCGATGCGGTGTTCGAGGCGATGCGGCATTCGATGCAGCGCGGCGAACGCATTGAGCTACGGGGCTTTGGCGTGTTTCAGGTCAAGCCTCGAAAGCGCGGAATCGGACGGAATCCTCGAACCGGCAAGGAAGTGCGCATCCCGCCCGGCCGAACCATCCGCTTCAAGCCCGGCAAGGAATTGCAGAACATCGGGTAACCCGTGTGTCGTCGCCGTCGGGCCCCTGGCCACCCCTGCTGTCGCCGGACGAGCTGACGCCGGCTGTTGTCACGACCGAGCCGCGTCGAGAGCGCCGGTGGCTTCATCTCGGACTGTTCCTGCTAACGGTCGCAACCACCACGGTCGCTGGCGGCTGTCACTACATCAGCTTCACGACCGACTTCGCCTCGCTCCGCGAGGCAGCAAACGGCGGGCGACCGCTCTTCGACGATATCTTCTCCACGCCCAGCTTCTACCTGCACGGCCTCTGGTACAGCCTTACCGTGCTGGCGATCCTTGGTTGCCACGAGATGGGCCACTACATCGCGTGTCTTCGATACGGCGTCAACGTCTCGCTCCCGTACTTTCTCCCGGCGCCACTTCCCCTGACCGGAACGCTTGGGGCGTTCATCCGCATTCGATCGCGAATCCCCACCAAGGTGGCGCTCTTCGACATCGGCATCGCCGGTCCGATCGCCGGATTCGTCGTGGCGGTGCCCGCGTTGTTCCTCGGCCTGTCGATGTCGCGGTTGGACAGGCTGCCTGACGATCCATCCAATCTGATGGAGCTGGGCGAGCCCTTGCTGTTTCGACTGGCGGCCTGGCTCGTGTGGGGGCCCGTCCCTGACGGCTACTCGATCAACATGCATCCCATGGCGTTTGCCGCGTGGTTCGGCCTGCTGGCGACGGCGCTCAATCTCTTCCCGATCGGCCAGCTCGACGGCGGACACGTGTCGTATGCGGTGCTCGGCCGCCGCTCCACGATCGTGACGCTCGTGATGGTGGCCGTCGCCATCGGGCTCACGTTCGTATCGTCGAGCTGGATTGCATGGACCGTGCTGCTGATCGTGATGCTGGTCACGATTGGGCCGCGTCACCCGAGAACGCTCGACGAAGAAGTTCCCCTCGATCGCAGCCGGCTCATCCTCGCCGCGATCGCGCTGGTCATGCTGATCGTCTGCTTCACGCCAGCGCCGATCGAGCCGTTCGTCACAGGATCTCCATAGGCGCGTGGTCGCCTTTCGCTTTTCGTCGTTCGCCATTCGCCCATTCGCCATTCGCTGTTCGCTGTTCGCTGTTCGCGAAATGCAAAAAGCGAAGAGCGGTAAGCGCTCAGAGCATCGACAACGGATCGACGTCCACCGACGCGCGGCGGGCAATATCCGGATGTCGGGCAATCGCCGTCTGAAGCGACTCGCGCATGCCGGCGCGGCTCGTTCCCTTGAGAAAGAATTGCGCGCGGTGCTCGCCGCGCAGCTTGGTCAGCGGCGCGGGCGCCGGTCCGAGAACGACGAAGCCTTTGCCGCCCCGCACCTCGTCGGCCAGTTCACGCGCGTCGTCCATGGCCTGCCCGAAGCTCCTGCCGCGAACCACGACGTTGACCATCGCCGTCTGTGGCGGGTATCGCATCTGCCGCCGGAATTCGATCTCGCGCTCGTAGAAGCGACGATAATCCTGGGCGCAGGCCAGTCGAATGCCGTAGTGCTCGGGCACGAGCGATTGAATGATGGCGAGCCCGGGCCGTTCGCCGCGGCCGGCGCGGCCGGCGACCTGGGTGAGCAACTGGAACGTCCGCTCGGCGGCCCGAAAATCCGCCAGCCCCAGCCCGACATCAGCGGAAATCACCCCCACCAGGGTGACGTCCGGAAAGTCATGCCCCTTGGCGATCATCTGCGTGCCGACCAGCACGTCGATCTCGCGCCGGGCAAAGCGATTCAGCAGATCGACGAGGCTGCCCTTGCGGCGCACCGAGTCCCGATCGATGCGCGCCATCCGCGCTTCGGGAAACCGCGAACGGATCTCGGCCTCGATACGCTCGGTGCCGAAACCAATGCGCTCCAGATACGGCGCGGCGCACTTGGCGCACGCGCGCGGGACGGTCTGGGTGAAGTTGCAGTAGTGACAGCGCGCGCGCCAGCCGTCCCCTCGAGTGTGAACCGTCAACGACACGCTGCAGTTGGGACACTCGAGAGTCGTTCCGCACTGCCGGCACACCACGGCCGTGGCAAAGCCGCGACGATTCAGCAGAATCAACGACTGCTCGCGGCGCACCAGCCGGTCGGCGATGGCGTCGCGGAGCGCGCGGCTGAGCACCACCTCGGCACCCTCGGCCGCCATCTCATCTCGCATGTTGACGACTTGGACCTGCGCGAGTGGCCGGCTGAGCACGCGCTCGTTCAGCGAGACGAGTGCGTATCGATTCGCCTTGGCATTGGCGTAGGACTCGAGCGCCGGCGTCGCCGACCCAAGCACGACGAGCGCCTCGTCGAACTTGGCCCGCATGATCGCGACGTCCCGTCCGTGGTACCGCGGACTCTCCTCCTGCTTGTACGACGTGTCGTGCTCCTCGTCCACGATGACGAGCCCGAGATTGGCGATCGGGGCAAACACCGCCGAGCGCGTCCCGATCACGACGTCGACATCGCCGCGCCGGATCCGGTGCCACTGATCGTGACGCTCGCCGTCGGAGAGGCCGCTGTGCTGGATCGCCACGCTCGACCCGAAGCGCGCGCGAAACGCCTCGGCCACCTGAGGAGTCAGGGCGATCTCGGGAACCAGCATCAACACACCGCGACCGCTCTGACGGACGACGTCGGCCAGGTGGAGATACACCTCCGTCTTGCCGCTGCCGGTGACGCCGTGCAGCAGAGCCACGTGAAACGTCTTCGCGGCGGCCAGCGGACGCAAGTGGTCGAGCGCCGCGGCCTGTTCTGCAGTGAGCGGCCGCTCGCGGCTGTCGATCGCGCCGGTCGTCACCGCGCGAGCCACCGGGCTTCGCTCGATCGTCTCCTGCCGGACGCTGACCAGGCCCATCGCGTGAAGGCGTCCGATTGTCGCCGCCGAGACGCCGCGTTCGGAAAGCGCAGCGCTGGCGAGTCCATCGGGCGCGCCGGAGAGCAGCTTCAAGGCGTCGCGCTGCCGGGCGCCGAGCCGCGGCATGTCGGTGTCGCCTTCGGGGAGACAACGCGGGTCGAGGTCCAACCGTTCGGCGATATCGAGACCGGCAGGGGTGAGCGCCGCCACACGAGTCGTCTTGAACGCATCGACGCGCCCGGTGAGCGCGTGGGGCGGCAGCGCCGACGCGAGCGCCGCACCGGGACCAGCGAGGTAGTAGCTGGCCACCCAGTCGGTGAGCTTCACGACATCGGCTGGAACGAACGGCGCCTCGTCCAGCACCTCGTGAATGTCGCGCAGCTCGATGTCATCGCCGGGCGGCTGGGCCGCGCCGATGACGATGCCGGTCAGCTTTCGCGATCCAAGAGGCACCACCACTCGCGCACCGGCCACCGGCATGGCCCGGTCCCGGGAAACGCGATAGGTGAGCAACCCGAGCGCGGGCACAGGCACCGCAACGGACACGAGCCGGAGGATCACTAGCGAGGCTCCGCCTCAAACCGCCAAGGAGAAGACGCCGGCGCCGCTTCGCTGGGAGCAGAGGTGGTTTGCCGCGCTCCGCCCTTCGACTCATGCTCAGGGGGTCCCGAGCGTAGTCGAGGGATGCGGGGCGACATCTTCTGCGGCTGCGGAAAACATGCCTCGAGTGTCACGATTGCGGCCCTAGAAGATGTCTAGTCGCTCTGCAGAATCGCGCGAACCTTCTTCATGTCCTCCCAGACCTCGCGCTTCGCGCCGGGGTTGCGCAGCAGATAGGCGGGATGGAAGGTCGGAATCAGAGACGCGCCTCGATACTGGAACTCGCGCCCGCGCAGGCGCGTAATCGGATCGGTGGTCTTGAGAAGGGACTGCGCCGCGAACTTGCCGAGCGGCACGATGACCTTCGGCCTGATGACTTCGATCTGGCGGAAGAGAAACGGCTCACAAGCGGCCACTTCATCGGGCTCCGGATTGCGATTGCCTGGCGGCCGGCACTTGATGACGTTGGCGATGTACACCTGATCTCGAGTCAAGCCAATCGCTTCGATGATCTTGGTCAGCAACTGGCCGGCGCGGCCGACGAACGGTTCGCCCTGTTTGTCTTCTTCTTCGCCGGGGCCCTCGCCCACGAACATCAGCCGCGCGTTCGGATGGCCGACGCCGAAGACGACTTGTCGTCTTCCGAGGTTGCAGAGCTTGCAGCGGGTGCAATCGGGACCGAGCTCGGTCTTGATGTCCAGGAGGGTCTCTGGAGACGACAAACCGGAAGGTTTGTCGCCACGATGCGGGTTGTCACCACGGCCATCCGCTTCTCGTGGCAACAAGCCTTCAGGTTTGTCGGTCTCTGCCGATCGCTGCCGCCAGGCCGGATCCCGGCTGATGCCAGAGACGCCCAACTCGCCGTAGAAGCGAAGATGATCGGCCAGCTCGCGCGACATTTCCTGCTGCTACGTGCGGGCGCGGGCCGACAACCCGGCGAGCAACCGCTCCACCGCATTGAGAATGCGCACGGCGACCGCCGCCTTGCTCTGCAGGGGCACCTGCTCCTCGTCGCCGGCGGCGACCAGCGTGACCGCGTTGGTGTCGACCTCGAAGCCCGCGTCGGCGCGGGACACGTCGTTGGCCACGATGAGGTCTGCGCCCTTCTTCTGAAGCTTCGCTCGCGCGTGCGACACGACATCGTGAGTCTCGGCGGCGAAACCGACCAGCAGCGGCCGTCCGCTCGTTCTCGAGGGCAGCTTGCCGAGGTCCGCGAGGATGTCGCGCGTGCGATTGAGGGTCAGCGTCAGCGGCCCCTCGCCCTTCGTCAGCTTCTGCGAGGCCGGCTCAGCGGGCGTGTAGTCGGCGACTGCGGCAGACATTACGACCACATCCTGGTCGCCGGCTCGCGCCATCACCGCGGCGTGCATCTCCGCGGCGCTTCGCACCGTGACCACGTCAGCTGCCGCCGGTGGCGGCAGGTGGGTCGGCCCGGTCACCAGGGTCACCGTGGCTCCACGCCGCAGGGCCTCGGCAGCCACCGCGTATCCCATGCGGCCGCTCGATCGATTGCCGACGAAACGCACAGGGTCGATGCTCTCGTGGGTCGGGCCCGCGGTGACCAGCACACGACGTCCCGCCAAGGACGATCCGCCCGGTCGCAGCAGGCGCTCCACTTCCGCGACGACATCTTCGGGCTCCGCCAGCCGGCCCTTCCCAATCCACCCGCAGGCCAGATAGCCGGAGCCCGGATCGACGAGGCGAACGCCACGCGCGGCCAGGGTCTCCAGATTCCGCGCGACCGCGGGATGGTCGAACATGTTGGTGTTCATGGCCGGCGCCAGCATCACCGGGGCACGAGTGGCCAGATACAGCGAAGACAGGAAGTCGTCCGCCAGGCCGTTGGCAAACTTCCCCACCGTGTTGGCCGTCGCCGGCGCCACGAGCAGCAGGTCGATGCTCGACGCGAGCGAAATGTGCTCGATGTCCGCGTTGGCGCCAGGCTTCCACTGGTCGGTGACGACAGCGCGCCGCGTGATCGCCTCGAAGGTCAGTGGCCCGACGAAACGACGCGCCGATCGCGACATCACCGCCACCACCTCGTGCCCGTTCTTCTGCAGGCCGCGGGCGATCTCGACCGCTTTGTATGCGCCGATGCCGCCGGTGACGCCGAGTGCGATGAACGCCATGGTTGCTGAGCCCCTAGGCCTTGAACGTTCGAATGATCGTGTCGGCAATCTTCTGCATCCGGTGCGTGCGCGAACGCTCGGCGGCAATGATCTCCTGGAGCCTGATGACGGTCGGCTCGAGTTGATCGTTGATCACCACGTAATCGTAGGTGCGGTAGCAGTCCACTTCGGCTCTCGCCGCCGCCAGGCGGCGCTGCATCGCTTCCTCGCTGTCGGCGCTGCGGCCGCGCAACCGGCTCTCGAGGATCTTGAACGACGGCGGCAAAATGAAGATCGCCGTGTGATCGACACTGCGCGCGCGCACTTGCTTCGCGCCTTCGACGTCGATCACGAGCACCACGTCCTGCCCCGACGCCTGGAGCGTTTCGGTGTCAGCCGCCGACGTGCCGTAAAGATTGCCGAAGACATCCGCCCACTCGAGAAATTCGCCGCGCGCAATCATCGCCTCGAACGTGTCGCGGCTGACAAAATTATAGTCGACGCCATCGCGCTCGTTCGGACGCTTCGGGCGCGACGTGTACGAATGCGACAAACACAGGTTGGGGAGGATTTGCACGAGACGCTCGGCAAGGGTCGTCTTTCCCGTGCCGGAGGCGGCCGAAATGATGAACAACAGGCCCCTCGGGTCATTCGACATTCTGGACCTGTTCCCTGAGCCGCTCGAGCTCGGCTTTCACTTGAATGACGAGTTCCGAGACCATGCCGCCATCGGCCTTCGAGCCGATCGTGTTGACCTCGCGGTTCATCTCCTGAAGAAGAAAGTCGAGCTTGCGCCCGCAGGGCTCGACGCCGCCGGTCAGATCGTCCCAATGAGCCAGGTGGCCCTGGAACCGAGTCACCTCTTCGCTGATGTCCGATCGTTGCGCGACGCGTACGACCTCCTGCGCCACCAGTCCGTGGTCGACGGGAATCGCGCCCGCCAGCTCGCGCGCCCGCTCGAGCAACCGGCCCTCAAACTCCTTTCGGCCGGCCTCAGCGGCTTCGACCACGCGGCTGGCGAGGTCGGCGAGGAGCGTCCGGCGCACCAGCAGATCGGCGCGCAGATGGTCGCCCTCGCGAATCCGCATCGTCTCCAGCTGATCGAGCGCGGCACCCAGCGCTTCTTCAACTGTGTCGCCTAACGATTCCGCGGTGCGATCCGATTCCGGTAAGCGCTCACGGATGGTCAGCGCCTGTGGCATCCGGAGCAGGTCGCCTGGGGTAAGGGCCCCGGCGATGAGACCTCGCTCACGGGCCTGCTCCATCACCGCTGACAACGCGCGCGCAAACTCCGCGTTCAACTCCACGTCCGGAGCAACCGCCTGCCGTGGCTGGAGGGACACTGAGAGTTCGACACGGCCGCGGGCGACCCGGCTTTGTACGACGGACCGCAGGCGTGGCTCGAGGGAGGCCAGGGCTTGCGGCAGTCGAACCTGAAGATCGAGGAACCGGTGATTGACCGCGCGAATCGTCACGCCGAGCACGCCGCGATCGCCGTCTCGCGTCAATGAGGCAAACCCGGTCATGCTCTTGATCATCGGGCGCTTTCCGCCTTGAGCTTGCGGCCATCAGCCTTGGCCTCGCCGTCCTCGGCGTTGCCCGCCCACCACTGCATTTCGTGGAGCCGCGCATAGGTCCCATGAGCCCGCGCGATCAGCTCGTCGTGCCGTCCGACCTCGACCACGCGGCCGCGCTCGATCACGATGATCGCATCGGCGCGCTGCACCGTCGAAAGCCGGTGGGCGATGACCAGCGACGTGCGATTCAACATCAGGGTGGCCAATGCCCCTTGCACGAGGCGTTCCGATTCCGAGTCGAGCGACGAGGTCGCCTCATCGAGAATCAAGATCGGAGAGTTCTTCAAGAGCGCTCTGGCAATCGCCAGACGCTGGCGCTGTCCGCCTGACAACCGCTGGCCGCGCTCACCAATCGTCGTCTCGTAGCCGGACGGCTGCGTCATGATGAACTCGTGCGCGTTGGCGGCGCGCGCCGCCGCTTCGATGCCCGCCCGCGAAGCGTCCGGCGTCCCATAGGCGACGTTGGCCGCAATCGTGTCGTCGAAGAGCACGGTCTCCTGGGTCACCATGCCGATCTGGGCGCGAAGCGAGCTCAGCGTGACATCCCGGATGTCGATGCCATCGATCAAAATAACGCCTTTGGTGACGTCATAGAAACGCGGCAGCAGATTCGCCAGCGTCGTCTTTCCGGCGCCGCTCCGGCCGACGATGGCCACCATCTGCCCGGCGCGAATCGTCATCGAGACGCCTCGCAGCGTGCTGCGCCCGTGCCCATCCTCGTAGCCAAACGTGACGTCGCGAAACTCGATGCGATCGGCAAAGGGGGCCAGCGGCTTCGCCCACGCCCGCTCGACCACTTCGGTGTGGGTGTCGAGCAGCTCGAAGATCCGTTCCGATGCGGCCACGGCTTGCTGAAGGTTGGCGTTGACCCGCGAGAGCTTCTTGACCGGGCCGTACATCAGCAGCAGCGCACCGATGAAGGAGGTGAACTCCCCGGCCGTCAGGCGGCCCATCGCGATTTCACGGCTTCCGTACCACAGCGCCACGGTAATGGCGACACCGCCGACAAACTCCATCGTCGGCGGCAGCAAGGCGAGCACGCGCGTGACCTTGAGATTGGTGCGAAAGAGATCGCGTGAGGCGCGATTGAACTTCTTGGCCTCGCGTCCTTCTGCGCTGAACGCCTTGACAATCCGATGGCCGGTAAACGCTTCACCCGCGACGTGGGAGAGATGTTCCTGCGCCTCCTGGCTCCAGCGCGTGACCGTCCTGACCCGGGTGCCCAGGCGCACGAGCGGGTACACGATGATCGGCGTGGCAGTCATGCACAGCAGCGCCAGCTTCGCGTCGTAGTAGAAGAGCAACACGGCCGCTCCCAGCAGCGCCAGTGACTCGCGCGCAAGGTCGCCAACGGTTTCCGACACCGCACGCTGTACCAGGCCGACGTCGTTGTTGATCCTCGACAACAGTTGTCCAGACGTGCGCCGGGCGAAGAAGGCGGCCGATTGGTCGAGCAAGTGGCGGAACAGCTGATTGCGGACCACCATGACGACGCGATGACCCAGGCCTTCCATCAGATAACTGGAGAAGTACGAACCGAGGCCCTTGAGGAAGAATGCGAGGAGGATGCCGGCGCTGACAAACCCCAGCCGGCTCTGATTGCGCAGGACGTCGTCGATGATCGGCTTGATGAGCGCGGCGAGCGCGGCCGTTGCCGCCCCGTAGACCAGCATCGCCAGCGCGGCCCCGACGATGACCCATCGGTGCGGGGCGGCGTAGCGCAGCAGTCTGAGGAAGGCGTTCATCAGCGGTCGGTGTCAGGCACCATGTATCCCCTGGGGTGCGTCGAGTGCCACTGCCACGCGTGCCGCACGATGGTCTCGAGGTCAGCGTAGTTCGGCCGCCAGCCGAGGTCACGCTGCGCGCGCTCGCTCGACGCGCGCAGTTCAGCCGGGTCGCCCTCACGACGCGGCGCCGGCTCCCAAGCGACCGGCCGTCCAATCACGCGACTCACGGTGTCGATGACGCTCTTCACTGAGTGCGCCGTCCCAGTGCCGACATTGTACGCTGCCGACGCGGCCCCGCCTTCGAGGGCGGCGAGGGCCCGGAGGTGCGCGTCCGCCAGGTCGCAGACGTGAATGTAGTCTCGCAAACAGGTTCCGTCCGGCGTCGGATAGTCCTGCCCGAAGACCTTGAGCGGCGTACCGCCGTTGGCCGCGCGAATCGCCAGCGGAATGAGATGGATCTCGGGATCGTGGTCTTCGCCGATCTCGCCGCTCGGATGAGCGCCCGCGGCGTTGAAATACCGGAGCGCGATCCATCGAATGCCGTGCGCGCGCTCGAGATGAGGCAGAGCCCTCTCGATGGCGAGCTTGGTTTCGCCGTACACATTGGCCGGATGCTTCTCGAAGGTCTCGACAATCGGCATGGCCGGCGGCTGTCCGTACACCGCGCAGGTCGACGAGAACACGAATCGAGGCACGCCGGCCTGGCGCATCGCCTCGAGGACCGAGAGCGTTCCGGTGACGTTGTTGTTGTAGTAGGCCAGCGGGCGGTGCACCGACTCGTTGACGATGAGCCAGGCGGCAAAGTGCATGACGGCGTCGGCCTGATGAGCCTCGAGCGCGGCGCGAACCTTGTCGGTGTCGTGGATGTTGGTGCGCGTGAGAGTGACGCCCGCGGGCACCGCTGCGGCGTGGCCCTGGGTCAAATTATCGATGACCGCAACCGCATGTCCGGCTTCTTCCAGCGCCCGAACCGCGTGGCTGCCGACGTACCCGGCTCCGCCGGTGACCACCACTCGCGCCAACGCTATCTCCCGATGGAGTAGTACGTGAAGCCTTCGCTCTTCATCTGGCTTGGAGAATAGATGTTGCGGCCGTCAAACACCACAGCGCCGCGCATGAGTTTGCGCATCCTCGCGAAATCCGGTTCCCGGAACTCCTGCCATTCCGTCACGACGGCCAGCGCGTCGGCGCCCTTCAAGGCGTCGTAGTTGCGCTTCGTATACGAGATTTTCGACCCGAAGATGCCGCGCGCGACATTCATCGCCTCGGGATCGTACGCCTGAACCTTCGCGCCCTTGCTCAGCAGCGTCTCGATGATCGGGATGGCCGGCGCTTCGCGCATGTCGTCGGTCTTGGGCTTGAACGACAGTCCCCACACGGCAATCGTCTTCCCCTTGACCGAGCCGAAGTGGTCCTCGATCTTCTTCACGAGCACCCGCTTCTGCAGATCGTTGACCGAGTTCACCGCCTTGAGAATCTTGAAGTCGTATTTCTTGTCGGCGGCGAATCGAACCAGCGCCTTCACGTCCTTGGGAAAGCAACTGCCGCCGTAGCCGACGCCGGGAAACAGAAACGAGGTCCCGATGCGGCGATCCGATCCAACCGCCTGCCGGACGCGATCGACGTCGGCTCCGAACACGTCGCACACGTTGGCGATCTCGTTCATGAACGAAATCTTCGTCGCCAGAATGGCGTTGGCGGCGTACTTGGACAGCTCCGCGCTCGCGCAGTCCATCACCATAATCGGCGCGCCTGTGCGAGTGAATGGCGAATACAGCGACACCATCAGCTCAGAGGCGCGCGGGTCCTCGGCTCCGATCACCACCCGATCAGGCTTCATGAAGTCGTCGACCGCCGCGCCCTGCTTCAGGAACTCGGGATTGCTGACGACGCTGAAGGGGTGCGTGGTCTCCCGACGGACGATCTCGCGAACCTTTTCCGCCGTTCCCACTGGCACCGTGCTCTTGTTGACGATCACGCGATAGCCGGGCATGGCCTTTGCGATCTCGCGCGCGACGCCGAGCACGTGGCGGAGGTCGGCGGAACCGTCCTCACCTTGCGGCGTGCCAACGGCAATGAACACGACCTGGGACGCGCGGACGGCTTTGGGCAGTTCGGTCGTGAACGCCAGCCGGCCCTCGGACTTGTTGCGCTTGACCAGTTCCTGCAGGCCAGGTTCGTAGATCGGCACCTGTCCGCGCCGGAGCATCCGGACCTTTGCCTCGACGTTGTCCACGCAGATCACGTCGTTCCCTGATTCCGCCAGACACGCGCCCAACACGAGGCCGACATAGCCTGTTCCGACAACCGCAATCTTCATCCGTCACCCTTCTCCAAGCCGAGCTGAATGGCCGTGTCGAAAAACCCAGAGCCTATCATCCTGCGAGTACGCTGTCAACATACTGAACCATAAGGACTTGTTGTCATCCATACGATCTGTCGTGCTACTTTGTGCCGGTGCGGATCCTGGTGGATTACCGCGCGGCCCTGCGCGAACGGACCGGCGTCGGTGAGTTCGTGCACGAGTTGGTCCGAGCGCTCTCCAATGGGGGACCGCCAGCCGCCTCTCGTCAAATTGTCCTGTTCACCAGTTCCTGGAAAGACCGGCCGGTTCCAGGCCTTCGTGACGAACTGCCAAACGTTCGGGTCGTCGATCGGCGGCTTCCGGTACGCCTGCTGACATGGGCCTGGAATCGACTCGAGTGGCCGCCGGTCGAGTGGCTCGCCGGCGGTTGCTCGGTCGTTCACAGTCAGAGTCCATTGCTCATCCCGGCCGCGCATGCGGCCCAGGTCGTGACGATTCACGACCTGGATTTTCTGCGGCACCCCGAGCACGTCGACGCGGAGATGCGGCGTGACTACCCACTGCTCGCCCGCAGCCACGCGGCCCGAGCCGATGCAGTGATGGTGTCTTCCCAATACGCGGCTGGCGAGGTCGTTCGAGAACTGGGTCTCTCCGCCGGACGCGTTCACGTGTGCTCCCCAGGCACGCCACGCTGGGCACCTCAGGTCGCCGCGCGCCGGGCGGCGACGCCTGGACGCCGGTTGCTCTTCATGGGCACGCTTGGTTTACGGAAGAACGTCGGGACATTGCTCGAAGCCTACGCCAGGCTCAGATCGCGCGTGCCCGATGCGCCGCCCCTGACCTTCGCAGGCCGGAGCACGCCCGAGTCGGCTCGATGGGAAGCCCGCGCCAAGGAACCGCCGCTCGCCGGTCATGTGGAATTCACCGGCTACGTCGACGCGGCGCGACGGATCGAACTCTTCGCCGACGCCCGCATGCTGATCCTGCCGTCCTACGAGGAAGGGTTCGGCTTGCCGGTGCTCGAGGCCATGGCCTGCGGCGTGCCCGTCGTGGTGTCGTCTCGCGGGTCGCTGCCTGAGGTAGCCGGCGACGCCGCCGATCCAGTGGATCCAGATGACGCCGAGGGATTTACCGTGCGGATGCAGGCACTGCTCGACGATCGCACGGCGCAGGCGGCGGCCGAGCGTGGCCGTCAAGAGGCCGGCCGCTACAGTTGGGCGGCGTGTGCCAGCGCGGCGTGTGACACCTATCGCGCGGCCGTGGAGGTTCATGCGCATCGCGGTTGATGCGCGCGAGCTCTGCGGCCGGCCGACAGGCGTCGGGCGGTATCTCGCAGCGCTGCTCGACGAATGGGCGGAATCCGCCGAAGGCCGCCGGCACGACTGGACGCTGTACGCACACGCGTTGCCTCCCGTGCCACGCCGGTTCGCCGAACAGGTGCGCGTGGTTCCTGGAAACGGCGGAACGTCATGGCAACAGTGGGACCTCGCCCGGGCGCTCGGCCGCGACCAGCCGGATGTCCTCTTCGCGCCTGGGTACACCGCCCCGCTGCGCGCGCACGCACCGACGGTGCTGACCATTCATGACGTCTCGTACTTCGATCATCCGGAGTGGTTCGCGCCGCGCGAGGGCTGGCGACTGCGCACGTTGACGCGATGGTCCGCTCAACGCGCTCGCCTGGTCCTGACCGATTCCGAGTTTTCACGGCAGCAGATCGCTCGTCACCTGAAGCTGCCGGCGACCCGCACCCGGCTGGTTCGTCTCGGCATCCGTCGGCCCGCTGCGGCGGCTTCTCCTGCTCGCCGCGAACCGGTGGTCCTCTATGTCGGCTCGATCTTCGAGCGCCGCCACGTCGACTGGCTCATCGAGAGCTTCGACGCGCTCGTCGATCGTGTGCCTGGCGTGCGGCTCGAGATCGTCGGCGAAAACCGCACGGCGCCGCGCCGGGACCTCAACGCGCTGAGGCGGCAGAGCACGCATGCCGATCGGATCAGCCTGCGGTCGTATGTGGACGAAGCGACTCTGGCCGGCCTCTATGCGCGGGCGTCCGTCTTCGCGTTCGTGTCCGAGTACGAGGGCTTCGGGTTCACACCGCTCGAAGCGCTGGCCGCTGGTGTGCCGCCAGTCGTCTTGGACACGCCGGTCGCGCGAGAGATCTGCGGCTCGGCGGCGCGCTACGTTCAGGCCAGCGCCGGCCACGGCGAGCTGATTCAGGCCCTGGCCGATCTGCTGATCAGCGATCCGGCGCGGCAAGCTATCCTGCAACAGGCCGCCGCGACGCTGGCCAGATACGATTGGACCGAAACCGCGAGGGCCACGCTCGCTGCCATCGAAGCAGGAGCCGGTGCCCGTTAACGAAGCGCCGCCAGAGTCCCGTCTGCAACAGAGATGGGCTCCGCTTCGCTGGCTGTGTTGGCTTGCCCCGCTCCGCGGGGCGAGACATCGTGGAGGCCACCATCATCCGGACGCGTCTGCGACTAAGACGGGCCTTCACGATGTCTAGCTCACTCGCCGTCATCATCGTCACGTATAACTCGCGTGAAGAGATTCGCGGGTGCCTGGACTCGGTCCTGGGCCAGACAGAAGCGAGGAGCACGACCGTGACAGTGGTCGACAATGCCTCGCGGGACGGAACGGCCGATCTCGTTCGCGGGTCGTGGCCGCAGGTTCACGTGATCGATGCCGGCGGTAACGTGGGGTTCTCGAAAGCGAACAATCTGGGCGTGCGAGCGACATCGAGCGATTACGTGTTGTTTCTCAATCCCGACACCGTGGTCTGCGCGCAGGCGATCCACGCGTTGATCGACGCCGTAGAAGCCGACGCCAGCACGGCGATTGCCGGGCCCCGCCTGGTCAGCAGCGACGGGATGCCGGAGATTTCGTGGGGGCCGGTCATCAGCCCGTGGGGAGAGTTCCGGCAGAAGCGCTTGATGTCAGGTTACGCGCGGCGAGTGCCTCGGCTGGTCGCGTATGTGAGCAGCTTGAGTCAGCGCAATCGGTATGTGGAATGGGTCAGCGGCGCGTGTCTCCTTGTCCGCCGCAAGGATCTCGAGGCCGTGGGTCTCTTCGACGAGCGCTATTTCATGTACACAGAGGATGTGGATCTCTGCATCGGCGTCAGGGACCGTGGCCGCCGCGTCCGCTACGTCGCCGACGCCGAGGTACTGCACCTGCGAGGCCGTTCGGCCTCACACAACACCGAGACTGAACGCAGACGGCGATCGAGTCAGCTGGCGTACTACCAGAAGCACAATCCAGCGTGGGTGCCGGTGCTTCGCGCCTACTTGCGGCTCACCGGCAAGCCCTTCGAAAGCTGAGCCTCGATGCGAATCGCGATCGATGCACGAAAGCTGCGCGACTTCGGCATCGGCACCTACATCCGCAACGTCCTGTCCGAGCTGTCACACCTGGACCAGAAGACCGAATACATCGTGATCTGCCGGCCGGCCGATCTCGACGCGCAAGGGTCACTCGGGTCGAACTTCCGCATCGTGCCCGAGACGGCGCCCGCGTATTCGATTACGGAACAGATCCGCATCCCGGCGTGCCTCACGCGCGAGCGCGCCGAGCTCCTGCACGAACCGCACTACGTGCTGCCGGCGGCGACGCCCTGCCGGTCGGTGGTGACGATTCACGACTGCATCCACTTGATGTTTCCGCAGTACCTGCCGAACCGTCTGGCGTACGTCTATGCCAAAGGCATGATGTGGACCGCGACCAGAAAGGCGACGCGGATTCTGACGGTGTCGGAGGCCTCGAAGCGAGACATCCTGCGCTTCTTCGACATCCCGGCTGAGAAAGTGTCGGTGATCTACAACGCGATCGATCCCAGATTCCTGGGCGCGGCGGACTTCGTGCGGATGGACCTCGTGAAGCAACGCTATCAGCTCGATCATCCGTTCGTGTTGTATGTCGGCAACATCAAGCGTCACAAGAACGTCGAGCGGCTGATCGAGGCTTTCGGCCGGGCTCGCGCCGCCGGCCTGGAGGAGCTGCGCCTTGTCATCATCGGCGACGAAATCTCGAAGCACCCGGCGCTGCGGCAGGCCGTGCACAGGCACCGTCTCGACAAGCACGTGCGATTCCTCGGCTTCCAGCCGCACGAGACGCTGGCCGCGTTCTACCGGCTCGCCCGCGTGTTCGTCTTCCCGTCGCTGTACGAAGGGTTCGGCCTGCCCCCCCTCGAAGCCATGGCCTGCGGCACGCCGGTCGTGACCTCGAACGTCTCCTCGCTGCCCGAGATCGCCGGCGACGCGGCCGTGCTGGTCGACCCGTATGACGCCGATGCCATCGCCGAGGGCATCCGCCGCGCCGTGACCGATGAAGGGCTGCGCGCCGAGTTGGTTGAGCGCGGCCTCGCGCGGGCGCGGACCTTCTCGTGGGCGCAGAGTGTGGCCAAGATTCATCGGATTTACATGGAGGTACTGGCGCTGTGAGGGTCGCGCTGGTGCACGACTGGCTCACGGGAATGAGAGGCGGGGAGAAGGCGCTCGAAGTCTTCTGCGAGATCTTCCCAGCCGCCGATCTTTTCACGCTCGTCCAAATCCCTGGAACGACGTCGCCAACCATCGAGGCCCGGCAGATTCGCCGCTCGCCGATCCAGAGGCTGCCGTTCGCGGGCCGGCTGTACCGTCAGTACCTCCCCCTGTTCCCATTTGCGGTCGAGCAATTCGACTTCGACGCCTACGACCTCGTGCTCAGCACCAGCCACTGCGCGGCGAAGTCGGTGGTGGTCACCGGGCGGGCCCGCCACCTCTGCTATTGCCTGACGCCGATGCGATACGCGTGGGACCAGTTCGAGTCGTACTTCGGCCCCGATCGCGTCGGCAAGCTGGGCAATGCGGCGCTACGCCCGGTCCTGGCCTGGATGGCGCGATGGGATCGCGACACGGCGGGACGAGTTCATCGCTATCTCGCTATTTCTCAATATGTTGCCCAGAGAATTGCCCTCTACTATAATCGGACGTCCACCCTTGTTTACCCGCCTGTCGACACCGAGTTCTTCGTACCTGACCCTAAGGGTGGCGGCGAAGCTGCGTCGCCAACCGGCCGGCCACATTTCTTGATCGTGTCTGCACTGGTGCCGTACAAACGAGTGGACCTCGCCATGACTGCCGCGCGGCAGGCTGGCGTTGCGCTGAGCATCGTCGGCGACGGACCCGAACGGGCGCGACTGGAAGCGCTGGCGGGAGACGAGATACAGATTCTCGGTCGGCGGACCGACGAGGAGATCCGGACCCTCTACCGCCGGTCGACCGCCACGGTGCTTCCCGGCGAAGAAGACTTCGGGATCGTTCCGGTCGAAGCTCAGGCCTGCGGCCGGCCCGTGGTCGCGCTCGGCCGCGGCGGCGCGCTCGACACGGTCATCGACGGCGAGACCGGCGTCCTGGTCGGTGACACTACCATCGACGCGCTTTCCGAGGGTCTTCGTCGAGCGGTGAGCACAACCTGGGATTCCGCGCGCATCCGGGCTCATGCCGAACGATTCTCGCGCGCGCGTTTCGAAGCCGACATCCGCCGCGTCGTCAACGACACGCTCGAGGCGCCGATCGATCAGCGATGGTAAAGCGCTACAACCGCCTGCTCGTGGCGTTCCACATCGTCGTGGACGCGACGCTCGCCATGGTGGCGTTCATCCTGGCCTATCTGCTGCGTTTCGAGACGGGCCTCATCGCCGTGACGAGAGGACTTCCGCCGATCGAGCAGTACCTCAACGTGCTGCCCTTCATCGCGGTCGTCGTGCCGGTCGGGTTCCACCTGCAGGGCATCTACCGCCTGCGCCGCGGGCGCTCCCGCATCGACGATTTCTTCAACGTCCTGGTCGGCAGCATCTTCGGCGTCGTGCTCGGCGTCGTCGGTACCCTGTATTTCCAGGCCTATTACGTACCGGACGAGTTGAAGGATCGCGGCGCCTACGAGGTGTCGCAGATCGTGTGGGCGCTCTTCCTCGTCTGCAACATCGCCTTCGCCTATCTCTCGCGCAAGTTCATCCGGGAAGCGCTCGAGCGTCGCTGGGTGGCAGGCGTCGGACTCCGCCGCATTCTGATCGCCGGCGCCGGCGAGCTGGCGCGCGTGGTCGCCGACCGGATCCTCGAGCACCGCGAGCTCGGCTATCAGATCATCGGCTTCGTCGACGATCGGGCCGGCGGCGATCACCTGGGCTATCGCGGTCTGCCGCTCCTCGGCTCTTTGTCGGATGCCGCCGAGATCATCGCCCGAGAGCGCGTCGATCACCTCTACGTCGCGTTGCCGCTCGAAGAGCACATGAAGCTGCTCGACCTCATCGAATCCACCAGCCGCGAGGGTGTGGATGTGAAGGTCGTGCCTGACGTGCTGCAGTTCATCGCCCTGCGCGCCCGCCTCGAAGACCTCGATGGCGTCCCGGTCATCAACCTGAACGAGGTGCCGCTGCAGGGTGTCAGCGCCTTCATCAAACGATCGCTCGACGTCCTGATCTCGGCTGCGGCCCTGCTGGCCATGGTGATTCCCGGCGCGATCATCGCGTGGATCATCAAGCGGAACTCTTCGGGTCCTGCGTTTTACGCGCAGGAGCGGATGGGGCTCGATGGCAAGGCGTTCCGCGTCTACAAATTCCGCACCATGCCGATCGACGCCGAGTCGGAAACCGGACCAGTCTGGGCGGAAGAGAACGACGAGCGCGCCACACCGTTTGGCGCCTGGCTGCGCCATCACGATATCGACGAGTGGCCGCAGTTCTGGAACGTCCTGGTCGGCGACATGTCGATCGTCGGGCCGCGTCCGGAGCGGCCGTTCTTCGTCGCGCAGTTCAAGCACCGCATTCCGCAATACATGCTCCGGCACAAGGTGAAGTCCGGCATCACCGGGTGGGCCCAGGTGAACGGCTGGCGCGGCAACACGTCGCTGGAAAAGCGGATCGAGTACGACTTGTACTACATCGAGAACTGGTCAGTGGCACTGGACCTCAAGATCATGTGGCTCACCATTCTTCGCGCGCTGGCGCTGCATCGAAACATCGCGTGATTCCGAACAGCAGGCCTGTGCGTGGCTAGAGTTGTCATCACCGGCGCTGCCGGCTTCATTGGCTCACATCTGTCAGAGGCCCTGCTCGAACAGGGCCACTCGGTCGTCGGGATCGACAACCTGTTGACCGGCGACCTCGCCAACATCGCGCACCTGCGCGACCGCGAGTTCGAGTTCATCCGCCACGATGTGACCAACTACATCGACGTGCCCGGCGAGGTCGATTTCGTGCTGCACTGGGCCAGCCCCGCCAGTCCCATCGACTATCTCGAGTTGCCGATTCCGACGTTGAAGGTCGGCGCGCTCGGCACGCACAAGGCGCTGGGCCTGGCCAAGGCGAAAGGCGCGGCGTTCGTGCTGGCGTCGACCTCGGAGGTCTACGGCGACCCGCTCGAGCACCCGCAGAAAGAAACTTACTGGGGCAACGTCAACCCGATCGGCCCGCGCGGCGTGTACGACGAAGCCAAGCGCTTCGCCGAAGCCATGACGGTCGCCTACCGCCGGTATCACGGGGTCAACACGAAGATCGTCCGGATCTTCAACACGTATGGTCCCCGGATGCGCGTCAACGACGGGCGTGCCGTGCCGGCGTTCATGTCACAGGCGCTGCGCAACGAAGACGTCACCGTGTTTGGCGACGGCCGGCAGACACGGAGCTTCTGCTACGTGAGCGATCTGGTGGCCGGCATCATCAAGCTGATGCATTCGAAGGAAAACGATCCGATCAACATCGGTAATCCTCAGGAGATGACCATCGAGCAGATCGCGCGGCTCATCATCGACATGACGGGCTCGAAGAGCCGCATCATCTACAAGCCGCTGCCGACCGACGATCCCAAAGTCCGTCAGCCGGACATCACTCGGGCGCGTACTCTGCTGAAGTGGGAACCGCAGATTCCCCTGGAGAAGGGGCTCGGCCAGACCATCGCTTATTTCCGGCAGAAGCTGAGCGCCTAGTGTCCGCCGGCCGCTGGTCGTTGGCCGACTGCCGCCGGTGGTTTTCCGTCTGCCGCCTGCCGGTCGCCGGTTCCCGGTTGAGGATCCAAGATCTTCTTGATCCGCAAGACGTAGTCGACGCCGGACGCCAGCGTAATCACTAGGGACAGCCAGATCGAGGCTTCCACCCACATAGAGGTCCGGCCGAGATAGTTGAAATACATCACGATGACGCAGGTGAGGATGAAGATCGCTGTCGCCGCTTTTCCGAGTGGTGAGGGGTGGAACGTCCGCGGACCCACCGCCAGACTGACGATGGCGACCGTCAGGACGATGCCGACGTCTCGACTGACGACGAGAACGGTGAGCCACAACGGAAGGCGATTGACCAGGCCGATGTTGGGCAGCGTCAGCATCGCGAACGTCGTGACCAGGAGCAGCTTGTCGGCGGCCGGATCCAGCCACGCTCCCAGGTCGCTCTTTTGCCCGGTCGTGCGCGCGGCAATGCCGTCGAGCGCATCGGTGATGCCGGCCGTGACAAACGTCGCCAGCGCCCACCCGAACTCTCCATAGATCAACAGCAGGACGAAGGCTGGAATGAGCAGCAGCCTCAGCAGGGTCAACTGATTCGCGATCGTGAAGATCGGAACGCTCATGGACGGGCGAGCGCTTCGAGGCGCGTGGTCACGTCAAGGGCTTCGGCCCCGGTCACGGCCCGGAGAAGATTGAAGGCGCCGCCATCGAGCGGCATCACGTCCGAGGCGACCGCCGCCGACACCGCGGGATAGCTCAGATGTCCGGCCGGGACATCGGCGATCCGCAGGCGGGCCCCTTGCCACTTCGCCGCGGCCTCGGGGCGCAGGCTCGCAATCAGCGTCAGCACGCGCGAAACGATCAGCGCCAGATCGCCGCGGCGAATCGTGCTCGACGGCTGGAATTGGTAGTTCGCCAGCAGTTCCATGATGCCGGCTCGGACGACCGCCGTGATCCAACGTTCGGCCCAGTTCCCTCGAATATCGGTGATGATCGCCTGTGACGGCCGCGCCCGCGCCACAAGACCTTCGAGCCGGACGCCCAGCAGCGCCGCGACATCGGCCTTCGTCACGCTGGCCGCCGACGGAATCGCCCGATACTGCGGCGGCAGCTTGTTCACCGCGGCCTTGCCGCGAATCCGCGCGAGGTCTGAATCGGACACTTCGGCTGGATCGATGGCCCGGGCGCGCTCATACAACGCAAGAGCGGCAATGACGTCGTCCCGCTGCTCGAGGATTGAGCCGGCAACGGCTAGCGATCTGGCGTCGGTGGGATCTAGTTGCGCGGCCTTGCGATAGCCTTCGAGCGCGCGATCCAGTTGCCCCGCATGTTGCTCGACGGCGGCAAGCTCGCGATAGAGGAACGCCGAATCGGGCGAGGCGGCAATCGCTTGCTGGTAGGCGGTGCGCGCTTCGTCGAGACGCCCCGCATCGGCAGCGGCCTTCGCGCGCTGGAGCATGGCCTGCGTGGCGCGGAAGCGAAGCACGTCGACCCGGCTCTTGAGCTCGGTCAGCGACGGATCGGCGGCCATCGCGGCCTCAAAGCTGGCCAAGGCCTCGGCGTCGCGCTGCAACTCGAGCAGCGCCTGTCCACGTCCGATGAGCGCCGGCACGTAGGCCGCCTCGCTGGAGAGGGCTCGATCGAATCGCTCGACGGCGTCTTTCTCGTTTTTTCTGGCGCGCTCCACATACGCCATCGCCGTCTCAGCTGGCGCAAACGCGGCCTGCCGGCTGAGCACCGCCGAAAACTCACGCTGGGCGCCCCGGAAATCGTCGGACTGCAGGTATTGCCAGCCACGCTCGATTCGCGCTTTGAACTCTGCAGGGACACCCTCGGGCGCGGCCGGAAACACGAACTCCGGATGCCGGGGCGCGCCGATCAATGCCGGCGGCGCCTTCGGCGCGCACCCCGCCACCGCCGTCATCAGCAGGACCACGACGACGTTGCCGAAATGACGCATGACTATCCGCGCGCACCCGCGCGCGCGATCGGCCGAGAGTCCGTGAGCATCGGTATCAGGCGACGAGGCAGTTGGACCTCGAGCCGGGCGCGGTTCCCCATCGAGACCTGGCTGTGCACGGTGCCGTGACGATAGATCCACGCCAGCCGCTCACCGCTCGACGGATCGGCCAGATCGATTTCGATGGTCACCTGCTGCTGATCGAGCGCCAGCCGGGCGGCGACGGTTTCGAGGAGATCGGCGCAGCCCTCACCCGTCATGGCCGAGATCAACGCGGCCGAGGGGTCGTTCTCGCGGACGCGGCGCTGCTCATCCGGTGTGAGGCAATCGGCCTTGTTGTAGACCTCGATGCGAGGAACCGACAGCGCGCCGATCTCTTCGAGCACGCGGCTCACGGCGGCGATATGTCGATCGCGTTCCGGGCTGGCTGCGTCGATGACATGCAGCACGAGGTCGGCGTCGGCGGTTTCTTCGAGGGTCGCGCGGAAAGCCGCGACGAGGGTATGCGGAAGGCGATCGATGAACCCGACCGTATCGCTGAGCAACAGCTCGCGCCGATCCGGCATCGCGACGCGGCGAACGAGCGGATCCAGCGTCACGAACAGCGCGTTGGATGCCTCCGCCTCCGACCGCGTCAAGCGATTGAACAGCGTCGTCTTGCCCGCGTTCGTGTATCCGACGAGCGCCACGGTCGGCAGGTCGGTCTTGTGCCGCCGCTCGCGCAGTTGGCTCCGGCGTCTGCGGACGACTTCGATGTCGTCTTGAAGAGCCTTCATGCGCATGCGGATACGGCGGCGGTCCGCTTCGAGCTTGGTCTCGCCAGGGCCGCGCGTGCCGATGCCGCCACCCAACCGCGACAATTCGAGGCCGGCGCCCACCAGCCGCGGCAGCAGGTATTTGAGCTGCGCCAGTTCGACCTGGCGCTTGCCTTCACGCGTCCGCGCGCGTCTCGCAAAGATGTCCAGGATGAGTTGCGTGCGATCGATGACCTTTCGATCGAGGCGCGTGGTCACCTCGCGCAGCTGCGCGGGTGAAAGCTCGTTGTCGAAGATCACCACGTCCACGTCGGCTTCGGCTGCCGTTCGAGCCAGCAGCTCGATCTTCCCGCTGCCGATAAACGTCGCCGGATCGGGTTTGGGTCGGTCCTGCAGAACGCGCAAGACCACGTGCGCGCCGGCGGCCTCGGCTAATCCTCCGAGTTCCTCGAGCGAATGTTCTGCATCAACCCGTCGGGCGCCGCCGGTGACAAGACCAACCAGCGCGGCCCGTTCCACCAGCACAGGACGCCGCCTGTCCATGAAGAAACGATCTTAGCATGCGCATTTACCGCGACCATGTCGTGATCGCTGTTTACGACTTCCTTATTCCGCGGGGAGTACGCTATCAGGCCATGACGCCGGCGCCGGATTCTCCCTCGTGCATACTATCGGCGGACCGTCGTCGATCGAAAGCATCTCAATCGAGGTCGTATGCCTGACGAACTGGCGCACGTGACCCTGGCCCGTGACGGCACGGTGCTGGTTGCTGACAACTGTCCCATCGGCTGGGTGGGCGGCGATCTCGCCGAACGGCCGGATACCCCGGCCGAGCTAAGAAACGCGATCCGGGGGATGTTGAGCGATCGTCAAGCCTCGAGTGAACCGCCGGCTCGGGACGTCTGGGTCACATCGCTCGGGAAGACCGTTCGCCTCGTCATCGTCGAGGCCCTCCCTATCCGGAGGTCACCGGTCGATCTCCGCGGCGTGCTGGAATCGTCGTTGACCGCACTGCACCGACAGGCCGAACGGCTCGACGTAACGATCCGGACCCACGTCGACCGGAATGTGCCGCCGCGCGTCCTGGTCGATGGCGAGAAGCTCGCGTGGCTAGTCACGGTGCTGGTCGGCAACGCGCTCCGCTATGTCGCACAGGGGTCCAATGTCATGCCCGGCGGCACCATCGTCGTCGGCGCGTCGTACGATTCCGCCACGCGGTCCCTTGCGGTCGACGTCCAGGATGATGGCCCGGGGATTCCAGCAGACACGAAGGCCGCGCTCTTTCAATCGGGACCGAGCCAGCCGCGCGTCGGTCTCGGTTTGGTCATGATCTTCGACGTCGTGATCGCGCATGGCGGCCGTCTTGACGTCAACAGCGGTCTCGAGGGAACGAAGATCCAGATCACCCTGCCCGTCTGGTAGGGCCAACCCGCTCAGATCCGCTCTTCGTCCGAGCGAGCCGCCGGAACCGGCTGGCCGGGGCCTCCTTGCGGCATCGCACTGGAAGTGCCGCGGGCCAGACTCCATTTGAGCGCTGGAGGCGTCACCATCGTCGTGACGATCACCATGATGACCGCGGCCGAGAAGACCCCTTCGTCGATGACAGGGTGCCCGGCCAGCGTCAGGCTCAGGCCGATGTTGGCGAAGATCAGGCCGACTTCGCCGCGCGGAATCATGCCGATGCCGATCGAAAGGCGATCGAGCGGCTGGCCGAGCGCGCCAAGCGCGCAGGCCTGCTTGCCGACAATGGCCGCAATGGTCAGAAGCGCCGCGAGCAGCAGGACGTGAACCTGCGCGAACGCGGTGAGATCGACGCGCATGCCCATCAGCACGAAGAAGACGGGGACGAGGAACGTTGAGATTGGAAAGACGAGGTGCTCGAGCTGTTGCTTGCCCCGGTCCGCAAAATCGCGGAGATGAGTGTCCTCGAGGATCAAGCCGGCGACATACGCTCCGACGATCGGGGCGAGCCCGATGGTCGCGGCGATGAACGCGAGGCCGAAACACAAGATCAAAGCCGCAGTCAGCAGCACGCCTCTCCCCTCGAGACGCGACGCTTGTCGAAAGATTGGCGCAGCCGCATACACGCCGAACGCCAGCGCACCGCCGAGGAAGAGCAGCGCCTTGGTAAGAATGAAGCCGGTGGCGCCAACAGACAACGACTCGCCGCGGTTTGCCGCGACGATGACGCCGGTGACCACCGCAAGGATGACGAGGCCCAACACGTCGTCGATCACGGCCGCACCGAGAATGACCCTCGCCTCGGCCGACTTCGAGCGCCCCAGGTCCCGAAGCACGCGCGCGGTGATTCCCACGCTCGTGGCGGTCAGCATCGCGCCCAGAAACGCATGCGCGTAGGCGCTTTGCTCGGGGAGGACCAAGGCGCCGACACCCCAACCGAGCGCGAACGGGACCACGACTCCAAGCACGGCGACCAGCAGTGCCGGCAGCCCGACCCGCAACATGTCGCCAACCGTTGATTCGAGACCGACCTCGAACAACAGGATGATGACCCCGAGACGCGCCAGGACTTCCACTGTTGCGCTCGTCTGGATGGCGCCGAACCAGGTAATCCCCACGATATCCAGACTGCCGAGCACAACTCCGGCGACCAGTTCACCGAGAACCGCGGGTTGCCCCATCCAGATCGCGATGTGGCCGGCGAGCTTGGCTGCCGCCAGAACGACGGCGAGAGCGAGGACAACGGGGGTGACCGGATCGTCGTGAGCGGCTCCGGGGTCAGGCGTTTGAGCGGAGACGAATACGTACGCGATGGCAATCAGAACGACAACGACGAACAGGCGAATGGCGGCTGTCTTCCTGACGGAGTCGGCCAAGCGAGATCCTCCTGGTCGAGCGATCACAAGGAATGGCGGCCCGACCACCCCGGCTCCTGCGGCGCGTCGCGCCGCACCCTTCTGCCCCCTATCTGACCAACGCGCCTATTATTCGATGCGACCGCAACGCGATCCAACGAAAACTGGTGGCTGGTGCTATCAGTACGGGGCGGAACGGGACGTGCAGTCTCAACGACATATGCGACGACGAGTCTCGACCAAGGGCAAACCTCGACTCCCGCGCGCGCCGCTGCCGCGACAAACCGGAGGCGCGCACGAGGACAAGACCAAGCGTCCGATTCGGAAACAGAAGCATCGGAAACCGCCCGGTCACCAAGAGTAAGGTGGGCCACGCCACTCCGGCCACCACAGCTGGAGTGAATGACGAGTTACAGATCGATGCGATCGCCGACTTCGACGACCTGTGTCGGCGGCAAGTCGAAGAAATCCGACGGGTTCGCCGCATTGCGCGACAGCGCCGCAAAGATGGTCTCCGAGACGCGCCCCATGTGTCCGCCTGGCCCGGGTACGACTCGCTCTTGCCCGAGGACGTAGGCCAGCTTCGACGGTTCGGAGCCAGGTTGGAGATCGGCGACGACGCTCGCAAGTGCCTTATGGACGTGAGGCTCATCCATGAAACCGTATCGGAGCAGGACGCGATGCACGCCTTCGCCGAGCGGTTCGACAGAGGCCCGGTCGCCAACCACGTGGGGAATCTCTTCTGTAGTCACGGTCGTCAGCAGCACCGTTTGATGCACCGCTCTGAATCGCCGGACGATGTTCAGAAGGATCGGGGGAATCGATTGCGCCGTCGCGGTCATCACCACGCCGATGCCGGGCAGCCTCGAGTCGATTCGACTGCTGAGGCTCGACAGGAACGTCGCCGTGGGCTCCGACTGGGCCGCGTAGTGAGCGCGCAGCAGGCTTCGTCCGCGCGCCCACACGATCATGATCACGCTGAAAGCGGAACCGACGAGGGCTGAAACGTACCCACCGTCGAAGAACTTGAGCAGGTTCGCGGCGAAGAATGCGAGGTCGACGACCAGGAACCCAGTGACGACGAGCACAGCGACCTTGCGCGACCAACCGAAATGGAGCCGAGCGACCTGGTAGAACGCCAGTGACGTGACGGCCATCGTGCCGCTGACCGCCAGCCCGAAGGCGCCCGCAAGCCGACCTGATTCCCGAAACAACAGCACGAGGCCGATCGAGCTCAGCGCCAAGAACACGTTCATGAACGGCACGTAGATCTGCCCCATCGCTTCGTGAGAGGTGTGCCGGACGCTGACCCTGGGAAAGTAGCCGAGCCGGATGGCCTGATAGACGAGCGAGAAGACTCCCGAAATCAGGGCCTGCGAGGCCACCACCGTCGCCGCCGTTCCGATCAACACGAACGGCAGACTCGCCGAGCCCGCTGGGACCATCGCATAGAAGGGTTGACGAGCGGCGTCAACATCGGACAGCAGGATGGCGCCCTGGCCAACGTAATTTGCGATCAATGCCGGCAGCGCGAAGGTCAGCCACCCGATGCGGATTGGACGCCTCCCGAAATGGCCCATGTCGGCGTAGAGGGCCTCGGCTCCCGTAACGCTCAGCACGACACCGCCGAGCGCTCTGAAAGCGGCGAACCGCTCGCGGAGCAGGAATTCGATTCCGTGGTGCGGCGACAGCGCCATCAGCGCCTCGGGTCGCCGCGCGATCTGAATGATGCCGAGCACCAGCGCCGTCCCCAGCCAGAGGGCCATGACTGGTCCGAAGTAGCGCCCGAGCCCGCCGCTGCCTCGGCTCTGGATGCTGAAGAGCGCGGCTAAGATGCCCACGGTCAACGGCACGATGACCCCTTCGAGTTGCGGTGCGACGATCCGCAGACCTTCGACGGCGCTCAGCACGCTGATCGCGGGCGTGATGATTCCATCTCCGAACAGCAGCGACGCCCCGGCGAGCACGAGAATCGTCGTCGTTCCAAGCACGCCGGGCGCCTTCTCGCGCAGACCGCCGGGCACCAGCGCCAGCAGGGCAAGGATGCCGCCCTCTCCGCGGTTGTCCGCCTGCATGAGCACACCGACGTACTTGATCGTGACGACGACCACCAACGACCAGACGATCAACGAGACACAGCCGAGCACGTTGGCTGGCTCCGGTGTGACACCGTGCGGTCCCGTGAGGCACTCCTGCAATGTGTAAAGCGGGCTTGTGGCGATGTCGCCGAAGACGATGCCCATCGCGCCGATCACGCCGGCCACTTTCACCTTGTCGCGTGAATTCGCTGACTCGACGCTGTGCATATTGGGACGGATCCGCGAATACGATAGCCGACGCGCAGACCGTGACTTCAGCCCGATTGATCAAGGCTGTGTCGGCGGTGATTCAGGTTCTGGTGATGGATGTACGCTGACTCGAACCCCTGTAAGTCCGCGCGCCACCATCGCCGACAGGACCAGCAACAGCGCAAGATCCATCACGAACACGAGCCGCAGTCCGGTTCCGCCAATGAATCCTGCGACGACCGGGCTGAGGGCCAGGCCCACGAGGGAGGCCGTGGTCATGAAGCCGAATCCGGTCGCATGTGCGTCCTCGGGCAAGAGCGAGCCGCCCACCGTGTAGATCGTCGTCGTCGACACCCCGATCGCGATCCCGACCACCAGCATCGACGCCCCGACGAGCCACAGCGTGGGCGACAGAATGATCGTCGCGATCGCAGCGCCGGCGACTAGCGTGCCGGTCACGACGATCGTGCGCGCGGTGCGTGTGGCCAGCAAGACACCAGCCAGGTGATGTCCGAAGGCCGCTGAGAACGCGCCCAGCGAAAACAGAATGCCCGTGACAATCGGAATCCGTGACTCGCTGACACCGACCTGGGCGACATAGAGGGGCAACACCGGGCCGAAGCTGCGATCGACCGCCTGCAGCCCGAAGATGACGGCGAGCGCGAGGATGAAGCCCTTCAGCTTGACCAGGTGAACCAGCACGGCGCGGCCACCTCGAACCTTGCGAGGCTTCGAGCGATCGCGAGCCTCTCGGTAGAGGACGAGTACGATCAGCAGCGCCATCAGATAGAAGCCCGAGGCGACCAGAAACGACGCGCGCAGGCCGACGATGGGAGCGAGCAGTCCGCCGATGACCGGTCCGATCGCCGGCCCCAGACGCTGACCAGTCTGCACGAACCCGATGGCCTGGGCCATCCGGTGCCGCGGCGCAGACTCGGCCGCCATCGATACTGTGAGCGCGCCATAGCCGGCGAAGACGCCGAGCAGCGCCCGAAGCGCCAGCAGTTGCCAGGGCGCGGTGACAAACCCCATCGCCGCCTTGGTGAGGATGAAGGCGCAGAGCGATCGGATCACGAGGACTTTGCTGCCGTAGCGATCCCCAACTCGGCCCCACAGCGGCGCGGTGATCGCCGTGACGGTTGGCGTGGCGCCGAGAATCAGACCACTCCACATGGCGACTTCGGCCGTGTCGGTCACACCCAGTTGCTGGACGTAGAGTGGAAGGAACGGCATCACGAGCGTGAAGCCCGTGAAGCCGATGCAGCCGGCTGCCGCCGCCGCGAAGATGTTGCGCTGGGCCTGACGCTCGTTCAAGTGACGGTAGTCTTCGTGTTCTTCGTGTCCTTCGTGTCCTTCGTGTCCTTCGTGTTCAGAAACGTATCTTCACCGACGGGCCAGGGTAGACCTGAATGCTGTCGATGAAGCGAATCCGGTGCGGGTTCGTCTGCATGACGAGTGAGCTGGTGCGGATGCCCGCGCCGAAGAACTGCACGCCTTTCATCAGCGACCCATCGGTCACGCCGGTGGCGGCAAAGAGCATGTCTTTACCGGGTGCAAGGTCGGTGGATCGATAGATGCGCTTGAAGTCGGTGATCCCCATCGCGCGGCAGCGGGCTTCATCCTCGGGCTTGGTGAGCACGAGCCGGGCGAGAATCTCGCCGTTGAGACAGCGCATGGCGGCGGCGGTCAACACGCCTTCGGGGGCGCCGCCCGTCCCCATCACCGCATGCACGCCAGTGCCTGACACGGCGGCGGCGATGCCGGCCGACAGATCGCCATCCCCGATCAGGCGAATGCGTGCGCCGGTTGCGCGGATCTCCCCAATCAGCCTTTCGTGGCGGGGGCGATCGAGCACGACAACGGTGAGCTCGTCCACTTGTCTGCCGAGGCTGCGGGCGATGGCTCGGAGATTCTCCCTGACCGAGGCATCCAGATCGACGAGATGCTTCGACTGCGGACCGACGACGAGCTTCTCCATATACAGGTCCGGTGCGTGAAGCAGGCCGCCGCGCTCGGAGGCCGCCATCACCGCGATGGCGTTCGCCGTGCCGGTGGCGCAGAGGTTGGTCCCTTCGAGCGGATCGACGGCGATGTCGACCTCGTCGAAGGTCCTCCCGCCTTTCGACTTCTGCGCCAACCCGACTTTTTCACCGATATACAGCATCGGCGCCTCGTCCCGCTCGCCTTCACCGATGACGATGGTGCCGTCGATGGGGACGGTGTCCATCTCGCGCCGCATCGCCTCGACCGCCGCCTGGTCGGACAGATGCCGATCGCCCTGGCCCATGGTGTGCGCGCAAGCGACCGCCGCTTGTTCGACCACCCGCAGGAACTCGAGCGAGAGATCGGATTCCACTGACATGCTTGCGGTGCGCTCGTGCATGGTATGGCCCCTCACTTCGTGACCGCCGGCAGCTCGCAGCGCAGCGGCCTGTCCTGACGAAATCCGAGGACGTAATCAGCCTGCATGATGGTATGAATCTCGCGCGTGCCCTCGTAGATCACCGCCCCCTTGCAGTTGCGATAGAACCGGCCGACCGGATACTCGTTCGAATATCCATTGGCGCCGTGCACTTGAACCGCGTCGCCGGCCGCGCGTTCGGACGCCACGGTGGCGTACCACTTGGCGAGGCTGGTCTCCCGGGTGTTGCGCTGCCCGGTATTCTTCAGCCAGCCGCTTCGCAGCCACAACAGACGCGACACCTGGTAGTCCGACTCCATCCGCGCGATCATCTCTTTGACCAGCTGATGCTCCGCGATCGGCTGGCCGAACGTCTTGCGCTCGATCGCATAAGCGGCGCTGGCGTCGCGGCACGCGCGAATCAGCCCGGTGGCGCCTGACGCCACCGTGAAGCGGCCCTGGTCGAGCGCGAACATCGCGATCTTGAAACCCTCACCGGGGCGTCCCAGCACGTTTTCTTCCGACACCTCCATGTCGTCCATCTTGAAGTAACCGGTGTTGCCCGCCAGGATGCCCCACTTCTCCTTCAGCGTGCCGCTGGAGAACCCCTTGAACCCGCGCTCGACCAGAAAGCAGCTGATGCCAGACGGGTCACGCTGCTTCTTCTTCTCCGCGTCGCTCCACGCAAACACCATGAAGTGGTCGGCCACGTCCGCCAGCGAGATCCACATCTTCTCGCCGTTGAGAATCCACCGGTCGCCTTTCTTCGTCGCCGTGGTCTGAATCCCGCGCACATCGCTGCCGGCCGCCGGCTCCGTGAGCCCGTAGGTCGCGAGCTTGTCGCCCTTGGCTTGCGGCACCAGGTACCGCTGCTTCTGATCCTCACTGCCCCACGTCAGCAGCGACAGGCAGTTGAGCCCGGCGTGCACCGACATGATCACGCGCAGCGAGGTATCGACATACTCGAGCTCTTCGCTGGCCAGGCCGAGGCAGATGTAATCCATCCCGGCGCCGCCGTATTCTTCCGGCACCGACACACCGAGCAAGCCCAGCCGCTTCATGCCGCCGAGGATGAGCTCGCGATCGAACCGGTGATCGCGATCGAGGTCATGAATCCGTGGAGCCACTTCGCGCGCGCCCCATTCGCGAACCGTCTGTTCGAGAAGGCGCTGCTCGTCGGTGAGAGTGAGTTCAATCATGAGGAGTCGGTCCAGGTTGAGTCGGAATGCGGGCCGCCAAAACCACAAATCGTAGCATACGACCCGTGGCTCTACGACCCGTGCCGAACCGTCACCAGCGCGCCGCGCGAGAGACCGAGCAGGGCGGCCGCGTCGCCCGAGTTGGCCGCGATCTCGAGGTGATCGGTACTGCCGAAGAGCGCGCAGAGCTCACCGGGTGCGGCCTCGGCGTACGTCGCCACGAGCCGTCGGATGTCGTGCACGCCGGCGCGAACCGCGATCGTCCCGTCCCGTGCGAACTGGTCGAACGTGCGTCGATCGATGTTCGTGATCAGGTTGCCGAAGCGATCGACGCGCACCACCTCTCCCTGAATGTCGGTGGCAGAGACCGTGAGCCGCGGCAGATCGAGCATTCGAAAGTCGGACACGGTCTTGCCAAGTGAGACCAGGTTGATGCCTTTGGCCAGCCAGCCGGCGGCGGGCGCGAATCGATCGCGTCCTTCGAAGGTGCGGCTGACGGTTGGCCGCGCGTACTTGCGTTCGGTCAGCTCGACGACTCGCTTGGGCGGCGTGTCGCGAAACACGACTGACAGCACGCCGTTGTCCGGCGCGACAAACCGGTAGTCGCCGGTGTCGGCGGCGAGGCCCCGACGGGCCGATCCCACTCCGGGATCCACGACGACGAGAAAGATGGTGCCGATGGGGAAAAACCGATAACAGGCGGCCAGTTCCAGCGCGCCAGCGAGCACGTCATGCGGAGGAATCTCGTGCCCGATGTCGACCAGCGTCGCGTCCGGGCACACGCTGAGGACGACAGCCTTGATGCTCCCAGCGTAGTGATCCCGGGTGCCGAAATCGGTCAGAACAGCGACGGTGGGCCGGGCCATGCAGCCCGAGCCTACACCCTGCGAGTTAGGAAGCAAATCGGTCGATCGGTCAATTGACTGATCGACCCCTGACGGCTACAGCCTCGGGATGGGCTTACGAAACAGCATCTCCCGGAGGTTCGACTTCATCAGAAACGAATCGGTCACCCTCAGGTCTTTGAACAGCTTGATGATGTCGCCGTTGAGCAGCCCGCGGTGCCGCGCCCGCCGGGCCGGGTAGGTCTTGTACTGAAGCGTCGAGTCGTCCATCACGACATATTTCGTGTAGACCGGCTGCTGCGAATCGGCGGTGCTGAAGAAGCCCAGCAGGCATCCGCCGGGCCTCAATAGACGCGACAGCGCGGCGGCGAGACTCTGCGCGGCGGGACGATCGAGATAGTCGATCAAGTCCCAGCACAAAATGCCGTCCACGCTCGCGGGCGGCTCGGTAAAGCGGCCCGAGAAAAACGCTGGCAGTCGATCGACCGTGCCGTCCTTCATATGCCGGTCGATGTCGCCGCCAACATCCTCGACGCGGATCCGGCAGCCAAGCTGCTCGCCAAAAAAGGTGACATTGGCGCCGACCACCGGGCCCAAATCGACGATGACCGGCTTGGTGCGGCCCTGCAGGCAGGAGAGGAATTTCTGCAACGCCTTGGTCGCGTACGACGGATCGGTCGCCACGCGGACGGGAATCTCTCTCGAGGTTGAGATCGCCGGTTCGGCCAGCCGCCGCTGGCCGAGCATCGCAAACAAATCGGTGAGCGATCGAACGGCGTCAGACATGGGACTCGTCCGGCGCGGCGGCCCGGTCGCGCGGCCGCCCGCCGATCATCTGCGTGGAAGCCTCAGACTCCCAACTTCTGTGTTTGCGGCTGCGTGTGGGTCGCATTCGCTGGCGTTGTATGAGCGGGCGTCGCGTTGGCCGGTTTGGCGTTGAGGGCTGACGCTTGCGGCTTGGACGTGCCGCGCTGCATGTCGACGCTGCCGCGGAAATGGGCGCCT
This sequence comes from uncultured Acidobacteriota bacterium, assembly GCA_963773045.1. Taxonomy (GTDB): domain Bacteria; phylum Acidobacteriota; class Vicinamibacteria; order Vicinamibacterales; family UBA2999; genus 12-FULL-67-14b. The sequence continues at coordinate 783,788 of CAVYZT010000010.1, forward strand.
TCGGCAATCGCCACGCGCGGCGATGAAATATCGCCTTCCACCGACCCGTTGTCGCGAATGTCCACTTTTTCCGACGCCGTCACGTTGCCGACCACTTCACCAAGCACCACGACCGCCTTGGCGAAGATCTCGGCCTTGATCTTCCCGTTCGGACCAATCGTCAGCACGTTGTCCTTGAGATCGATACGGCCTTCGGCATGGCCTTCGATGGTCAGATCTTCACTGCCGCTCAACTCACCTTTGATGACCACAGACTTCCCAATGTTCACTTGACCCCCCCCAATCTGAGAGCGCGGCTCAGTCCGAGCCGTCGACGCGGGCGCCGGGGCCGGGGGGGCCGGCGCTGAAGAGGGCGCCCCAGGCGTGGCCGGTTTGACCGACTCGTCACGTTTCCACATCGTGTATTCCTCCCCCTCTCACTGGACTACTGCGCGAGGGTACCAAACCGTTGCAACATGACCCGGGGAAGAGGGGCCCAAATCAGAAGTCCGGTCAGTATAGAAGTGGTTTCGAAGCGTTGTCTAGCCGTTTATTGCCGCCCCCGAGCGCGGATGCTACGATCAAAGGTCACCTTGATGCGGATCTATCTTGACCACAACGCGACGACCCCGCTCGACCCCGAGGTCGCCGAGCGAATGACCCGGGCCGCTCGCGACGTGTGGGGCAATGCGTCGAGCGTGCATCACTTCGGGCAGCAGGCCAAGGCGGCGCTGGACGACGCACGGTCGTCGATTGCCGCGCTGCTCGCGGCCGACGCGTCAGAGATCGTCTTCACCGGCAGCGGCACCGAAGGCGACAACGCCGCGATCCGCGGCGTGGCCGAGGCCCTCGAGCCCACGGGGCGCCGGCACCTGATCGCCTCCTCCATCGAGCACGAGGCGGTCCTCAACACGATGAAGGCGCTCGGCAGGCGAGGATGGCGCGTCACACTCCTTCCGGTCGATGCCAGCGGCATCGTCTCGCCAGAGCGGCTGCGGGACGCGATTTCGGACGAAACCGCGCTGGTCTCTGTGATGCACGCCAACAACGAGATCGGGACGGTACAGCCGATCGAGGAGTTGACCGCGATCGCGCACGAACGCGGTGCGCTCTTTCACACTGACGCGGTGCAGAGCGCTGGAAAACTGCCGCTCAGCGTCGGCGCATTGGGCGTGGACTTGCTCTCGATCGCGGCGCACAAGTTCTACGGGCCGAAAGGAGCCGGAGCGCTGTGGCTCAAGCGCGGCGTGCGGCTCGTGCCTTTTCAGACCGGTGGTCGCCAGGAACGCAATCGTCGCGCGGGAACCGAAAACGTCCCGGCCATTGTCGGATTGGGCGTGGCCGCCGATGTGGCGCGCCGAAAGCTCGCGAGTGAAGGTCCGCGCCTCGCGGCGCTTCGCGATCGGCTCGAAACGGGCCTGCTGGCGCGTGTGCCCGGCACGGTGCGAAACGGCGCCGCGTCTCCCCGGGTGCCGAACACGACCAACATCAGCGTCGATCGCGTCGAATCGGAATCGCTGCTGATCGGCATGGATCTGGCCGGCATTGCCGTGTCGTCGGGGTCGGCGTGTTCGTCAGGCACGCTCGAGCCGTCGCACGTGCTCAAAGCGATGGGCCTGCCGCATCAGCGCACGCTGGGCTCGATTCGTTTCAGCCTTGGCGCGGCGAACACCGATGCGGATATCGACCGAGTCCTCGAAACGGTGCCGCCGCTGATCGAGAAGCTGCGAAGCCTGACCACGGCCGGGACACGAAAGTGAAGGCAAGATCCTTTCTGAAACGCACAGGTAGCGTGCATCGCCCCGAAGATGCGGAGGCGCGGAGAAATGCTTTGCCAATTCACTCCGCGTCTCCGTGTCTCCGCGGCCAACGTCCGTCAAGCGTTTAGCACATGCGAGTTGTCGTTGCGATGTCGGGCGGCGTGGATTCATCGGTCGCCGCGGCCCTGCTCGCCGAGCAGGGTCACGAGGTGATTGGTGTGTCAATGCAGCTCTACGATCAGAGCGGCACCGTCAGCGGTGAGGACAACCCTTCAGGTTTGTCGGCTCGTCCCTTCGGCACCTGCTGCACGATCGACGACCTGCACGACGCGCGCCGGGTCGCGGCATCGATCGGGATTCCACACTACATCCTGAACTTCGAGTCCCAGTTCGACACGCATGTCGTCTCGAACTTCGTCCGCGAGTACGTGGGCGGACGCACGCCGATCCCCTGCGCCCATTGCAACAGCGATCTCAAGTTCTCCGCTCTCCTCGACCGCGCGCGCGCGTTTGACGCCGACGTGCTGGCGACCGGGCACTACGCCCGTGTGGACGAAGCGCCGGGTGGCCTGCTCCGGCTGCGTCGCGGAACCGACGCGTCGAAGGACCAGTCGTACTTTCTGTTTTCGCTGACCCAGGATCAGCTCGCTCGCGCGGCCTTTCCCCTCGGAGACCTGGACAAGGAAGAGGTTCGCAGCCACGCGCGGCGCCTGGAGTTGAGAGTCGCCGACAAGCCCGACAGCCAGGAGATCTGCTTCGTTCCCGACGGCGACTACGCATCGTTCGTCGAACGGCACGCCCCAGATGCGCGCCGCGAGGGCACGCTGGTCAGCCAGGAGGGTGCGGTGCTTGGCGCGCACACCGGCGTCCACCGCTTCACGATTGGCCAGCGGAAAGGACTCGGCTTGTCCTCAACGTCCCCGCTGTATGTGCTCGAAATCCGCCCGGACAAAGGCGAAGTGGTGGTCGGGTCGCGCGATGCGCTGTACCAGACTCGACTGACCGCGTCGGGCGTGAACTGGATTTCAGGCGATCCCGAAATCTCGTGGCAGCACGTCTCCGCTCAGATTCGACATCGTCACGCCGCGGCAGCTGGACGAGTGCGCGCGCTTGACGAGGGGCGGGCAGAGTTCGAGTTCGACACCGCGCAGACCGCGATCACGCCTGGCCAGGCCGTGGTCTTCTACGATGGCGATGTGGTGGTTGGCGGAGGATGGATCGACTAGCGCGGCTATCGGTTATCAGCTCGATCCTACCTCGCTGTCTGCACCGCCCACTGTTCGCTCTCGTGCAGCGTCCCTGACAGGAAGCGCTCTGCATCGATCGCAGCCATGCAGCCGGAACCGGCGGCCGTGACCGCCTGGCGATAGATGTGATCCTGCACGTCACCCGCCGCGAACACGCCGGGCACGCTGGTGCGCGTTCCGTCGTGGGTCACCAGATATCCGGCCTCATCCATATCCAGGATGCCCTTGAAGAGCGACGTGTTGGGAACGTGGCCGATGCCGATGAAGACCCCGTCCACGGCGAGCTCGCTGCGCTCGCCGGTCTGGTTGTTCTGCAAGACGAGCGCGGTGACTTCACCGCGGCCCAGGTCTTTGATGTCGATGACCTCGGTATTCCAGATGAACGAGATGTTCGGCATCGAGCGTGCCTTGTCCTGCATGGCGGCCGACGCGCGCAACTCGTCGCGGCGATGGATGACCGTCACGGTCGTCGCGAGCTTGGAGAGGTAGATCGCCTCCTCCATCGCGGTGTCGCCACCACCGATGACGGCAACCGGGCGTCCTTTGAAAAAGAAGCCATCACACGTGGCGCAGGTGGAGACACCGCGGCCCGACAGTTTCTTGTCGACGCCGAGCTCGAGCCACTTCGCCGACGCGCCGGTGGCGATGATCAGCGCTTGCGCGGTGTGTGGGGCCTTGCCGACGTGCACGGTGAACGGACGGTGCGACAGATCGACGGCGGTCACGTCGCCCTGGATAATCTCCGCGCCGAAGCGTTCGGCCTGGGCCCGCAGCTCGGTCATGAGATCCGGCCCCATGATGCCGTCGCGGTACCCCGGCCAGTTCTCGACCATCGTCGTGAGCATGAGCTGCCCGCCAGCCTCGATGCCTTCAATCAGCAATGGCTTGAGATTGGCCCGCGCCGAATAGAGCGCGGCGGTCAGGCCGGCTGGGCCGGACCCGATGATGATGACCTGACGCTCGGCAGTCATAGGCGAGGGATTTAGTGGCGTGTAGATTCGATATCCAAAACGGGCCGTTCCTACGGAACGGCCCCAGCACCATCGTTGAGCGATTGTGGTCGATACTTTCGATCCCGTTGATACGCCCTACTAGAGGTGCTTGTCGATCATGCGGGCCAGGTCTTCCTTGCCGGCCAGACCCACCACCGTCTCCTTGAGATCGCCGTCCTTGAACAACAGCAGGGTCGGAATGCCGCGGACCATGAACCGGCTGGGCGTCACCGGATTCGCGTCGATGTCCATCTTCGCCACGGTCATGCGACCGGCATAGTCCTCAGCCAGCTGATCGACCGTCGGCGCGAGCCGCCGGCAGGGCGCACACCACTCCGCCCAGAAATCCACGAGCACGACACCTTGCTTCACCGCCTCACCAAAATCCGCGTCCGTAAACTTCTTCACCTTCTCTGATGCCATCGTTTCCCCTGCCCGTTTAGATGCCAACGCGTCGCCTCGGATACAACACTCTTTTATACACCGTCACGTACTGTTCGGCGGATCGATCCCACGAGAAATCTGTTCGCATCCCGTTCTTCTGCAGCCGGGTCCACATTTTCTTGTTCTGAAACGCGCCGAGCGCATTGGCCAGCGCGTGCATCATGGCGCCGGGTTCGTACGGAGCGAACAGGAATCCGGTGCCGCGGCCGTTTCTCGGATCGTAGGGCTTCACCGTATCGACGAGCCCGCCGACCGCGCGCACGACCGGCACCGTACCGTAGCGCATGCTGTACATCTGATTCAGCCCGCACGGCTCGAATCGCGATGGCATCAGGAACATGTCAGCGCCACCTTCCACCAGGTGCGCGCGCCCTTCGTCATAGCCGATGAACGCCGAGATGCGGTCGGGGCGCGCCCGGGCCAATTCGCTCCACATCGTCTGGTACTGCGATTCGCCCGATCCAACGACGACGATCGAGGCATCGAGCGTGATGAGCTCCTGAGCTGCCGCGGCAATGAGGTCCAGCCCCTTCTGGCTCGCCATCCGCGACACCATTCCAATCACGGGACGCGCGAGCGCCGCTTCGTCGACGGGCAGACCGAAGCGTTCGAGCAGGGTCCGTTTGACGATCGCCTTGCCCTCGAGATGGTCGGCGTCGTAGCGCGCCGGGAGAAAACGATCCGTTGCGGGATTCCATTCGTCGGTGTCGATGCCATTCAGGATGCCGACGAGAGCGTCGCGCCGCGCGCGCATGGTGCCGTCGAAGCCCTCTCCGTACTCGGGCCGTTGAATCTCATCGGCGTAGGTCGGACTCACCGTCGTGATGCGGTCGGCGAAGTTCACGCCGGCCTTCAAGAAGCTCAAGCGATCCCAGAACTCGAATCCCTGGAGCGTGAACCCTTCCCAACCGAGCATCAGCCGTGGCACCCACTGCTTGTCGAACAGCCCCTGATACGCAAGGTTGTGGATGGTGAACACGGCCGAGGGCGGCTTGGGCGCCGGCGGCAAGGTCAGTCGAGAAACATTTGCCCGCAGATACGCGAGCGCCAGGCCCGCTTGCCAATCGTGGCTGTGAACGATCTGTGGCGCCGCGGGTTCGGCCAACGCCCATCGAAGCGCCAACGCCGACAATGCGGCAAAGCGGACCGGATTGTCGGCGTAGTCGGCGCCGCGCTCTCCATAGATTCCCGCGCGATCGTACAGCTCAGGACAGTCGATCAAGACCGTGCGCACCCCAGAGATGTGTGACGCTTCGAGCAACTCGGCGCGAAACGTGTGGGAAGAAAGATCGAGGGACAGCGACGCCACGCGTTCGCCGCCACTGGCGCCTCGATAGCGTGGCGTGACCACGGTGAGCTCATGACCCAGCCGCGCGAGCGCTCGCGGCAGTGCGGTGACGACGTCAGCCAGCCCACCGGTCTTGGAAAAGGGGTACGCCTCGGAGGCAATCATCAGGATGCGAAGGGGCTTCGCCGCGCGAGAAGGCATTGGAGCTAGCTTAACGCCGTGTCTGTGTCATCTGCGTGATCTGCGGCCCCGGTCATCTGCGTTCGAGCGCGCGACCCTTGGCGGCGAGGGCGGCCGCCTCGGCGGGCTTCCCTTGCTGATGCAGAAGATCCGCCATGACGTAGTAACCAAGGGCCGCGAAACGACCGCGCGGATCGAGGTCGACGCCGCGCCGCGCAAGCTCGAGGGGCTCGGCACCACGCTCTCCCGTATCGAAGAGCAGCTTCGCCAGCAGAATGTGGCCCTCGGGGAAACCTGGATTCGCCCGTACGGCTGCGCGCCACGCCTCGATCTGCCGCGCGCGATCGCCGCGCCGCTCGTACAGCCGGCCAAGATTGAACGCCGCGCGAAACGAGTCGGCGTGCGCGGCGAGCTCCCGTTGGTAGAGTTGCTCGGCCTCGTCCCAGCGCCCTCGTGCCTCGGCGATGAGCGCCAGGTTATAAAGCGCCAGCCTCACGCCGGAAGCGCGCTCCATTGCGAGCCGAATCTCTCGTTCCGCCCTGTCCAGATTGCCCTGCCTGATGAGCACCGCCCCGCGCGCCACGCGCGCGGCGGCAAACGCCGGATCCGTCTCGATGGCCTTGGAAAAGCTGTCGAGTGCCTCCGCGAGCAAGTCCTGGTCGGCTTGCAGCTCGCCGAGTTGATAACGGACGTAGGCGTTGCGAGGATCGCGTTCGAGATAGTGCTGATAACCGGCGATCGCGTCGTCGTTCCGGCCCATGCGGCGATACGCGTTGGCGAGATTGATGGTGGCGAGATCGCTGTCGGGTTTCAAGCCGAGGGCCTGCTTGTATGCGACGGCAGCCTCGGCAAATGCGCCACGCCGGAAATGCTCGTTCCCGAGCATCGTCCACGCATCGATGATTTGCGTATCGGCCTTGACGATCTGCTGCAGCGCCGCCAAGGTCTGTGGCGACTGCCGATCCTGGGCGTCGAGCAGCGCGTTGAAGACGGCGATTTTGTCTTTGGGGTCCGGTAACTGACCCGATGACCGAGTTCGCGCCGAGGGGCCTGAGCCGATGTAACCGAGAGCCGCCAGTCGCGCGCGCGTCTCAGCGTCGACTGGCGGCGGATTCGTCGCCCGCGCCTGAGCGTCAACGTTCCGCAGCTGTTGGAGAAGTCGATCGCCAAGCGCGCGCCGCTCTTGGAAGACATTGGTGCGTTCGCCCGGATCCAGGTCCAGGTCGTACAGCTCGGGCCGCGGCAGGTCGATCACCTTGTAGCGGCCGGCGCGAAGCGATCGCGGCGCGGCCCAGCCAAAGTGGTTCAGCGCGTACAGCGATTCACTGTAGGCGTCGAGCTCGAGGTCCGTGGCTGCGCCAGTCATCAGCGGGACTAACGATCGGCCCCGCACCGACGAAGGGATCTCGATTCCGGCGAGCGCGAGCACGGTAGGCATGACGTCTTGACTGCGGACGACCGTGGGGACCCTCGTGCTGTGCGGCGCATCATGCGGCGCGCGGACGACGAGTGGCACATGCACGGTTGCGTCATAGATGAAGAGCCCGTGGGTGCCCTCCGAATGCTCACCCAGCGATTCGCCGTGGTCTCCCACCACGACGACCACCGTTCGATCGAGCAGCGATCGATCGCGAAGCCATCGAACCAGTCGTCCGAGCTGCGCATCGGTGTAGGCGATTTCGCCGAGATACGGACGCGACGCGAACTCGCTCCGCCACGGTTCGGGCGGCGCGTAGGGCGCGTGCGCGTCGTAGAAGTGGACCCAGGCAAAAAATCGCCGTTCCACCTGCGCTTCAAGCCAGGCGAGCGCTGCCTCGACCACTTCGTTTGCCGGACGAGAGATATCAGCGATCGAGATGCCATGGTCGCTGGTACGAGTGAGATCGAATCGATCGACGTACTCATCGAACCCCTGATCAAGGCCCCATTTCGAGTCGACCACAAATGCGCCGACGAAGGCGCCGGTCGCGTACCCAGCCGCGCGCAGCGTCTCAGCCAGCGTCGTCTCAGCTTCGCCAAGTACGTAGCCGCCGTTGTCTCGAACACCGTGAACCGGCGGATCGACGCCGGTCAACAACGTCGCGTGCGCCGGCAAGGTGAGTGGCGCCGGCGCGATGGCGCGCTCGAACAACACGCCTTCGCGGGCGAGCTGATCGAAGGTTGGCGTCGCGCGGGAGGCATCGCCGTAAGCACCGAGACGATCCGCCCGTGTGGTGTCGAGTGTGACGAGGAGCACATTCAGATCGGAGGTCGCCGGGGTCGGGCGCTGATGACTGGCCCACCAAAGAACGCCGGCCGCCATGATGACGAGCGCCACTGCGACGATGAATTTCATCGGCGTCCTCTCATGACGCCGGCCGTGATTGTCATTGCATTCAGTCGTTCAGGCACTGCACAATCCCGCTCACATGCTGTCACGAGTGCGGCTGTGGCTGCTCACCGCGAGCGTGCTTTTCTCCCCTATCCCAGCCAGCGCACAAATCGGACAGACCGCGGTATTGCTTGGCGTGATTCGCGACGCGACCGGCGCCGCGCTGCCGGGCGCGACGGTCACCGCCTCGAGTCCATCGTTGATCAGCGGTTCGCGGCAAACCGTATCGGATGCCGAGGGCGTCTATCGATTTCCCTCGCTCGCGCCGGGTGTGTACCGGCTCGAGGCCGAACATGCGGGATTCAATACTGCCAAGCGAGCCAACCTCCGGCTCGAGCTTGGTCAAACCGTCACCGCGGATCTGCAGCTCGACGTCGCCGGTTTGATGGAGAGCGTGACCATCACCAGCCATCCGCCGATGGTGGATCCTTCGACGTCGGCCAGTCCCAGGAACCTCTCGACCGAAGTGATGGAGAACATGCCGTTCGCGAGTCGCTTCGGCCCGGCGGCGATGCTGTTGGCCCCTGGGATCAACCCCGCGACGTTCAGCGCCTACGGCAGCGGCGGCGAATCGTCCAACGCCTATCAGATCGATGGCGTCGACCTCGGAGATCCGTACGGCGGCACCATCTGGGTGTTCGCGAATCACAACTGGATCCAGGAGGTGCAGATCATCGGCCTGGGCGCGCCGGCTGAACACGGCGGCTTCAGCGGCGTGGCATCGAACAGCCTCTTTCGTTCTGGCAGCAACACCTACTCTGGCCTGTTGGAAACGCTCTTCCAGAACGACGCGCTGACCGATTCCAACGCCAGCGCCGATGTGCTGGCGGAAAATCCCGACTTGACCCCGGGCACGACGGACTACATCACCGATACCACGGTGCAACTCGGCGGGCCGTTCAAGAAGGATCGCGCGTGGTTTTTCGGAAGCTTTCAGTACTATCGCCCGAGCACGGCGCCGGCCGGGTATCCGGCGCCACGGACCGCCGGCGATGGCGGCCCGACGACCGTGCTCGAAAAATCGCCGCGCCTTCTATTCAAGCCCACCGTCCAGTTCAACCCCAACACCACCGTGACCGGATTTGTTGCCCTCGACAGTTACACCGTCGACGGCCGGGATGCCTCGGCAATCGTGGCGCCGATCGCCACGCTCCATCAGCATTCGCCGGAAACGTCATGGAACGCGAACTACACGCGAATTCTATCGGCGCGAAGCGTGTTCGACGTGAAGTATTCAGGCTTCAACGGCTATTACGATCTGACGCCTTATAACGGCATCGACACCTCCGGCTGGTACGACGTCACGGCGAACTTCTACTCGAAGAACTCGTACTACTACTACTCGGCCGATCGGCAGCGGCATCAGGTGAACGCCGCGCTCAGCACGTACGCGTCGCAGTTTGCCGGTGATCACAACTTCAAGTTCGGGGCCGAGTTCGAGCGCAGCTACACGAAAAACGAGCAGGGATACTCCGGCGGGCGGTTGATCTACGCCGACGCGGGCGTCCCATACGGCGCCCATTACTGGGATGGCTATCTCAAAAACGATGCGAACTCACGGACCGCGTTCTACGCGCAGGATCAGTGGCTGTTGTCGTCGCGGCTGACGATCGATGCCGGTCTGCGTCTCGATCTGCATCGGGGCACCGATCGACTTCTCGAAGAGACCGTCTATCGATCGCATCCGCTCGCGCCCCGCCTTGGCTTCGCCTACAAGCTCAGCACCGACGGCAAGACGGTCGTCAAAGCGCATTACGGGCTCTATTACGACGGCGCCAAGGCCAGCTACTACGATTTGATGAGCCCGGACATCGCGCCTCATTACTACGCGGATCTCAATCCCGTCACTCTGGTCCCGCTCGCGCCCCCCAGCGTCACCGCGCCAGGGAGCCATCACACGATGGACGAAGACATCGGCCATCCGCGGATGATTCAGGCGATTGCGGGCGTCGAGCGTGAGGTTCGACCGGGTTGGGCGGCCACGGCCACCGGTATCTACCGCAGCAACGATCGCTTCGTCGATGACGTCCTGGTGAACGGCACGTTCTTTACCAGTGCGGAACCCGATCCAGGCCCGGACGGCATTCGCGGCACGAGCGATGACACAGCGGCCACGCTCACCGCCTATCGACAGTCCGACGACCCGATCGACAACGCGTACTTGATCACGAATCCCTCTGAGGCCTATCGGCGCTACCGGGCGGTCGAGTTGCGATTGCGGCGTCGCGAAGCCAATCGCTGGATGATGGACCTGTCGTGGGTGATCTCCAAGATTACCGGGACCGAAGACAACTTCAGCAGCTTGGGCAACGGCTCGGAGTTCGACGATCCCAATCAGGACGTCCGGTTCCAGCCACTCCGCGATGGCCGGCTGGGCGGAGATACCACACATCTGTTCAAGGCGCTCGGCGGATGGCCACTCCCGTGGCAGATTCGGGCGGCGGGCATCTTCTACTTCACGTCAGGGGCGACCTTCGCCAGGACGGTGCGCCTGACCCTCCCGCAGGGACGAAAGGATCTGTTCGCCGAGGAGCGAGGGAGCCAGCGTCTCGACGGCCAGCCCAGGCTGGATCTGAAGCTCGAGAAGCGATTCTCACTGACACCGACCACCCGGCTTGGAGTGACGTTCGAAGGGTTCAACCTGCTGAACAACGGCGCCGTCACCTCGCGGACGACGCGATCGGGCGAGAGCTACTTCACGCCGACGGGCCTGGTCCCCGCTCGACGCTTCCGGCTCGGGCTGGTCTATCGGTTTTAGCGGTTCGGGGTTCGCAATCCGCAGTTCGCGGAGAGGCTATTCCTGCTGCTGGAGCTGTGCCGATCCATCGAGGATCGTCTTGGAGCGCGTGCTCATCCAGTTGAAGAGGTGACGGGTTTCCCAGAAACGGCTCGTGTTCGACTTCGCGCCCAGCACAACCACCGACACCAGCTGCCCGGTCTGGGGCAGACGGAGCAGTGAGGCCAGGCAGTAACCGGACCGGGAGATGAAGCCGGTCTTGCCGCCTAGGACGTCGATGTCGCCGTTCTTCACGAGCTGGTTGGTGCTATTGGCGCTGATGGTGCTGGCGCCCGAGCGAGTTGTGTACGACGTCTTACGCATGATCCCGCCGATTCGCTCATCGGCGGCGGCGTAGGCGATGAGGCGGGCGAGGTCGTATGCCGACGAGACGTTATCCGCCAGCAGTCCCGAGGGATCCGCGTAGTGCGTACTCGTCAGGCCGAGCAGCGTCGCCTTCTCGTTCATCTGATCGATGAAGCCCGCGGCGCCATACGGCGAAATGCGGGCCAGCGCGCGGGCGGCGGCGTTATCCGACCCCACGAGCAGGAGGTTGAGCAGGTCCGCGGCCGTCAGCTTGTAACCGGCCCGAAGATACGTCGTGGACGCGCGCGCCACATCGGTCCGCTCCACGTCACCGGCATCGCAACGTCGGCGCCGCTATCCAGGAAGACCAGCGCCGTCATCACCTTGGTGATGCTGGCGATCGATCGCAAATCCTCCGCGTGGTCGGCCCAGAGTACTTCGTTGGTCTCGGGGTTGTAGATGATGGCAGCTTCGGCGCGGACATCCGGCACCTCGCGGCCGAACTCGTCCACCCTGAAGCGCGGCGTCTGCGCTTCGCGCAGTTCTTGGGCCCGTGCGGAGGCGCGGACACGGGCACGAGTGATCTGCGCCCGGCGGGCCTTGGCGGTTGGCGTCGAATAGCGTTGACTTGGTTTGGGCCCGGGCGGGAGTTGCCTGCTTGCCGGACTTCTGCGTTCGGGCAAAGGCCTCGTCCCCACTTGTCAGCACGAAAATGAGGGAGGCGGCGATGACGCCGGTCGTCAAACACACATTGAGCTTGTTGGGACCAGTCGTCACCATGCTATGGAACTCGGGCATTCTAACAGACGCCGTTCGAGAATCAAGAGCTTAGAAGGGGTGAACTACACTGAGCCGGCCATGCCGGGTCGCGACACGGACGAGTATCGAGGTACTGCGTGAGACGATCGCACGCCGGGGCACCTGGCGCCCCGCCCTGATGCTCGGGGGAACCGCAGCATGGGCGGCCTTGTTGGTCGCGGTCCTCGTCCTCCTCCCATACCCACTCGCTTCTATCATCCCCCTCCTAGTACTCGTCGCCGCCTTTGAAACAGTCCGTACTCTTCATTTCGGCTCGGAGCGCATCGGACGATACCTCCAGGTGTTCTACGAGGAGGAGGACGGGGCAAAACGGCTGGCCGAGACGCCCTCCTGGGAAAGCGTGGCCATGGGCTTTGGCGCCAAAATGCCGGGGGCTGGGGGGCACCCGCTTTTCGCTCCGGTGTTCGGATTGGCGGCCGCGATCAACTTTCTGGCGGTGGTGCTACCGGGTCCGATCCCTCTCGAGCTGGGCCTCCTGGCGGTGCCCCACCTGGCTTTCCTCGGGTGGATCGCCGCCACCGACCGCGCCATGCGCGCGCAACGAGGGGTCGAACTCGCCAGGTTCCGAGAGCTACTCGGAAAGATAGACCAGAGAACGAGCTAGGGGCTTTCAGCTGTCGGCTGCGTGCGGTTGCCGGTTGCCGGTTGCCGGTTCTACTGTTGCGCCAGGGCGATCGCGAGCAGGACCGCTCGCTGCGTGCCCTTCCACGAGTCGGTTGAATCGAAGGCCTCGTCGAGCGCGTGGCTGCCGGAGCCGCGGCCTCCCCCATCGATGGTGATCGCGGGAATTCCCATGTTCATCGCGATGTTGGAGTCGGTCGATCCCTCGTCCAGCGACACTGGCAGACCGAGTGCGCTGGTCACGGAGACCGCGGCTCGAACGATTGGCGACTCCAGCGACGTCTGACCCGCGGGGCGATTCCCGACGAGCGCCTTGTCCACGGTCAGCACGTGCCGATTCCACCGTGCATCCTCGGCGCTCACTGCATCGTCCACCGCCTTCTTGAATTTGGTGTCGAGGGCCTGCAGCGCCGCCGGGTCGGCCGAACGCATGTCCACTTCCATCCATGCCTCGAATGGAATCGCGTTCACTGATGTGCCGCCGCCGATTCGTCCCACGTTGAACGTTGTCTTTGGATCCTTCGGCACTTGAAAGTCGGCAATGGCCGCCATCGCGCGCCCCAGTGCGTGGATCGGGTTGGACAAACCGAAGGCGCCGTAGCTGTGACCGCCGGGCCCTTTGAACGTCACCCGGTATCGCAAACTGCCGACCGCGATGTGCGTGATGCCGAGTCCTGTTCCATCAATCGACACAAAGCGATCGATCTGCCCCTTCAGCCCTTCGTTGAAGAGATACTTCACGCCGCGTAAGTCGCCGAGGCCCTCTTCGCCAACGGTACCGACAAAGGTGATGCTGCCCTCGGTCTGCACGTTTGCCGCGTTCATCGATCGAATCACCGCCATCACCACCGCCAGGCCCCGGCAGTCGTCTCCGATGCCAGGACCGCGCATCATCGTGCCATCGCGCTTCACTCGTACGTCGGTGCCTTCCGGGAAGACGGTGTCGAGGTGGGCCGAGAACACCAGATGGGGCCGCGGCTGACGGCCGGGCCGCTCGCCGAGCACGTTGCCCGCCTTGTCGATACGCACGTTCCTGAGGCCAGCCTCGCGGAACAGGCGCGCATACACCTCAGCGCGCTTCATCTCCTTGAACGGCGGCGCCTCGACCTCGCACAGCGACACCTGCTCTTCGAGCGTCTGAGGCTCGATCGCTCGTGCGCGCTCGACCGCGGCCTTGACCGACGTGTCTTTGATCAGCGTTGCGCCCGCCGTCGCGGCGTTCTGCTGCGCCGCGATTTCAGTTGGGACGAAGGTTGAGGCCGCCATCAGAACTGCCGTCATGTGCTGTAAAGAGGCGCGAAAGAGATATGACGTCATAGTCGGTGGATCCGAAAGTAGTCGGTGGATCCGAAAGTATAGCGACTCGATCGCGCCGAAAAGCTGCTCAAAAACAGCGTCTCAATCCAAACAACCGGATCCCGCTACCCTTGCAAATGTCATAGGGGCGGGTCTAACATTCCGCCGATTACCGTCTGCGGGAAAATTCGGCTGTTTGATGGCGGCTGGCGAGCTGACGGTACCTTGAGTTCACTCGCGTTACGTGAGTTTGGAGGGAATATGAGGCTGAACCGGCTGAGGATGTTCTACTTGTGCGTTGTGCTGCTAGCCGCAGCAGCTCCCACCTTCGCGCAGGATTTTCGAGGTCGAATCAATGGGACGGTCACCGATAACACCGGTGGCGTACTCCCTGGTGTCACCGTAAGCGCAACCAGCCCTGCACTGATCCAGCCCCAAGTGCAGGTCACCGAAGCGGATGGCACCTATCGGTTCATCGCGCTCCCCCCGGGCGTGTATGAACTGAACTTCGAGTTGGCCGGCTTCCAGTCGGTCAGGCGCGAAAACATCCGCGTCGTCATCAGTCAGACACTCGCCGTCGATCAGCAGATGAACGTGGCGACGCTGCAGGAAACCGTGACGGTCACCAGTGAATCGCCGATCGTCGACAGCACGACGACAACGATGGGGACCAACTTCGTCAAGGAACTCCTCACCGAAATCCCGAACGCGCGCGATGTGTGGGCGGCGATGTCTCAAGCGCCCGGGATTCAGATGATGGGCTACGACGTTGGTGGGTCTCACGCCGGGACGCAGACCACCTACGTCACCTACGGCATGAACGTCCAGAATCAGACGAAGATCGAAGGTATCGATCAAACGGAAGGCACTGACGCCAACGCAGGTTACTTCGACTTCGGCAGCTTCGAGGAGTTCCAGATTGGCGGCGCCGGCAATGACGCCAGCAGCTTCGCTCCCGGCGCCTCGCTGAATATCAGCATCAAGTCTGGCGGTGATCGCTTCTCGGGCAATTGGTATAGCGACTGGCTTGGAGACAACACGATCAGCAACAACCTGCCCGATAACCTGCGCGTCGCCAACAGCAAGGACGAAAATGGATTCTTCGTTCGCGCGCCGTTGACCCGGGGCAATCCCGTCGATCACCAATACGACGTGAACTTCAACGTCGGCGGTCCACTCTGGAAGAAGCGGGCGTGGTGGTTCTACAGCTACCGCCTTGACGATCAATACAAGGTCGTCCTTGGATTCCCACAGCTGGCTCGTTCGAAGCTGACCAACGACTACACCTTCAAGGGCACGTTCCAGCTGAATCGAAACAATCAGCTGATTGGCTTCACCAACAAGCGGAACAAGCTGCAGGATCGACGAGACTTCGGCCCGACCACGCCGCTCAGCGCCGCGCGCTATCAGGCGTCGAAGAACTATCCCTCGAAGATCGAGTGGACCAGCGTGCTGAACAACGCCATGTTCCTCGACGTGCTCTACGGCGATTGGGGGAACTTCTTCCCGCTGCGCCCGACGATCGAGAAAGACATCTACAGCGGTCCGTGGGGTCCTGGCCGGATCGATCTCGCCAACAATCAGCGCTTCGACGGCGGTGCCAATGACTCGTATCAGGATCAGAAGCGCTACAAGCCGCAGTTCTATGCGTCGCTGTCGTACTTCAAGCAGGGCTGGAGAGGCAGTCACGACTTCAAGTTCGGCTTCGACAAGAAACGCGACCGCCGCAACTTCATCCAGGATCAGCCGTTCGACATCTTCTACCGCGACCAGAACACCGCGGTGAACCAGATCGACATCTACAACACGCCGGTTTCCCCGATCAACGACGTCAACTACATGGCGGGCTGGTTCAGCGATACGTGGAAGGTCAACGGCCGCCTCTCGGTGAATTACGGTGGACGCCTCGAGCACTACGTCGACCAGTGGCCGGATCAGACGGTCGCACCGAACGGCATTCCGGCGCTCGCCAACTGGCCGGATACGATCAACCCGACCGAGCGCGCCCGTTATCTGTCGTTCATCGCGCCAAAGACGGTGACGGCCACAACCGTGTCCAACACCACGACATTCGCGCCCCGTGTGGGCTTCGCGTTCGACCTGTTCAACGACAACCGCACGGTTCTCAAGGTCTTCTGGGGTCAGTTCCGTTACAACTCGGCCGACACGCTGGCCGACGCGCAGAATCCCGTGGCGCGCGCCCAACTCCGCTACGCGTTCAACGATCTAGACGGGAATCGCCTTCTCAGCGGCCCGCAGGAGCTCGGCACGTTCAACAGCACGGTGGGCGGCGGCGGTTTCGTCACCGTCAGCCCGGACCTGATTCGTCCGACCTCGAACGAGATTTCCACCAGCCTCGAGCGTGAGATCCGTCAGGGTCTCTCAGGCCGCGTGTCCTACGTCTACAAGAACATCCGCAACGAGTGGAGCGATATCGACGTCGCGCGCATCGGTCTCTATACGGTACCGTTCAACTTCGTCGACGTCGGCAACGACGGTGTCGCTGGTACATCTGACGACAAGACTTTGTCCCTCCTGGATCGTCCGGCCAACGCGCCGACAAGCCGCGTGTTTACCAACCCGGAAGGGCTCGACCACGCGGATTTCAACACCGTGGGAGTCGCGCTCGATCGCCGGTTCGCTGGGAAATGGATGATGCTCACCTCCTTCGGCTATAGCTGGCTGAACCAGATCCACGCCACCACGTCGTCCACGGCGGCGACCGGAGTTGCGGGCAACCTGCGCAGCAACAATCCCGTCAACTATCGTCCGTCCCAGCTGATGTTCGGTGACGGCGGCTACGAGACGTCAACGGGCTGGAACTACAAGATCATCGGCCGCTACGTCCTGCCGTACGATTTCGGGTTCTCGGGCTCGTGGAAGGTGCAAAGCGGCGGTCAGTGGGGCCGCGTGACCAGCGTCGGGTTCCCTGGTGACGGCGCGCAGAACATCCGCATGGAGTCGATCACGTCGAACCGCGCGCCAAGCGTCGGCATCATGGACATGCGCATCGATAAGTCGGTCAGGTTTGGGAAATACGGCAGGCTGACCGGCCAGATGGACGTATTCAACATACTGAACTCGGGTACCGTGACCGTGTTCCGCACGACGACGAGTCCGACCCAGTTCAAGGAAGTGCTCGGCATTCTCGACCCGCGAGTCGTCCGCTTCGGCGTCCGTTTCGACTTCTAATGCAAGGCGGCGTGAGGCCTCACCACGAGGCCTCACGCCGTGGGCCTTCGGTGGGCCTCGCTCAAGCTCGGTAGGCCTCACTTTTTTCGGTGGATGGGCCGGACCAATTGATCCGGCCTTTTCTTTATTACGATCGAAGCGCTTGCCTCGCCGAAGCTTGGCTCGATGAATCAAGCGGAGGCGGGAGCCCACGAGCGCCGACCTTCGGCAGGCTCGGTCGACCCGAGCGAGGTCGAGGGTCGCAGGCGCGAGTCCACGCCGACGAAGGCGGAAGCCGCCGGGCCTTTGATACCCTCTCTCCCAATGCGGCGAGGCTCGTTCTTCGCGCTGTTCGCCATCTCCGGAGCGGCGGCGCTCATCTACGAGGTGATCTGGACGCGACTGTTGACGCTCGCGATGGGCCACACCGTCGCGGCGGTCAGCACGGTACTCGCGGCTTTCATGGGTGGGCTGGCGCTCGGTTCGACGATTGGCGGACGCGTGGGAGGCCGGCTCTCACCCGAACGGTCCCTCAAGACTTACGGCCTCCTCGAGATCGTCATCGCGGCGCTCGCGCTGCTGTTGCCGCTGGGGCTGCGCGGGCTGCATCCGCTGCTCGCGGCGACGTATGCCGACGGCGCTGGCGGCACGACCTTCGCCGTGCTCAGGTTCGTCTCGAGTGCCCTCCTGCTCGTCGCGCCCGCGGCGGCGATGGGCGCGACGTTCCCGATCGCGTCACGGTGGACAGTGCGGCTCGCCTCGCGAGCGGCGAGTGACGCCGGCGCGCTGTACGCGGCGAACACCATCGGCGCCGCGGCCGGTGCTCTGCTCGCCGGCTTCGTCCTGGTCCCGTCGTTCGGCATGCGCACGTCCACCCTCATTGGCGCCGCGCTCAACGTGATTGCCGCGGCCGGCGCGTTTGCCATCGCACGCACGACGAGCCCAGGCTCAGCCACCAGCCCAAGCCTCCAGAAGACTGCGACGCCAAAAGCGCCGGGCCGCCGACCGCGGGCCGACGCCAAGGCGCGTCTACCTGAACGTGTCTTCAGTCCATGGCTGGCGGCGGCCGCGTTGGGCGTGTCGGGGTTTGCGTCGCTGACGCTGCAGATCGTCTGGACTCGATTGCTGGCGATGATCGTCGGGCCCACCACGTACGCCTTCAGTCTTGTCGTCGCCGTCTTCATTATCGGTATCGCGGGCGGCAGTGCTGTCGGCGGCAGGCTGGCCGGGCGCGCTCGCCAGCCGGCGTTTGGGCTGAGCGTCGTGCTGCTCGTCGGCGCGCTTTGCTCGCTTGCTTCGGCGTGGGCGGTCGAGTGGGCGCTGATGACGCTGGCGGGGGTCGTCAGCCGGCCCGATCTCGCCTTCTCCGAACTGCTCGTGCGCGAAGCGCTGCTGATTGCCGCTTTGCTCCTACCGGTGACGTTCACGTTTGGCGCCGCATTTCCTTACGGCGTCGCGCTCGCCACGGCGCGCGATGAAACCGTGACGGAACATCTGGGACGCCTCTACGCGCTCAACACCGTCGGCGCCATCGCAGGCTCGCTGGCGGCAGGTTTCGCGTTGGTCCCTGTGTTTGGCCTCCATCAGACGATTCGAGGGCTGGCCGGCTTCGTCGCCCTCTCCGCCGCGGTTGTCGCGATGCTCGCGTCGCTCGGCCAGCGATCGAGAGCAACCATTCTGGCCGTCGCGGCCTCGGTCCTGCTCGCGGCGTGGACACTGCCGCAGTGGGACCAGTTGCTGCTGTCCAGCGGCGCCTACAAGTACGCCATCGCGATGGGCGACACCGACCTGCAGACCGCGCTCTCCGCCGGTGAGTTGCTCTCCTATCGAGAAGGCGCGGCAGGGACGGTCGCCGTTCGGCGGTTGGCAGGCACCGTGTCGCTCGCGATCGACGGAAAAGTCGATGCGTCGAACTCCGGCGACATGCTCACTCAGCGGCTGCTCGCCCACTTGCCCCTGCTGCTTCACCCCAATCCGCAGCGCGTGGCGATTCTTGGCCTCGGGAGCGGAGTGACGCTCGGCTCGGCGCTCACCCATCCGATTTCGGAGGCGCTCATCCTGGAAATCTCACCGGAAGTCGTGGCCGCTTCGCGCTTCTTCAACGATGAGAACCACCGCGCTCTGGAGGACCCGCGGACCCGCCTGGTCGTCGGCGATGGACGGACCCATCTCCTGCTGGGCCGCGAACAATACGACGTCATCGTGTCGGAGCCTTCAAATCCATGGATGGCGGGGATCGCGTCGCTCTTCACGCGTGAGTTTTTCGAGGCCGCGCGCGCTCGGCTCACCTCGGGTGGAGTCCTCTGCCAGTGGGCGCATACCTACGACATCAGCAGCGCGGACCTGCAGTCGATCGTCGCCACGTTTCTGTCCGTTTTCCCAGAGGGCAC
Source organism: uncultured Acidobacteriota bacterium (assembly GCA_963773045.1). Lineage (GTDB taxonomy): Bacteria > Acidobacteriota > Vicinamibacteria > Vicinamibacterales > UBA2999 > 12-FULL-67-14b. The sequence continues at coordinate 803,428 of CAVYZT010000010.1, forward strand.
GCTCTGGATGGTCGGTGACGCCGACATCCTGTTGATTGGATCGACCGAGCCTTTGGATTCCCGCGTTGCCGCCATTCCATCGGCCTGGCGCCGCCCGGGTGTCGCCGAGGACCTGGCCACCGTCGACGCTCGCGAACCGTTTTCGGTCCAGTCATTGTTTGTGGCTGGCGGGCCCACGCTCGCCCAGTGGGCTGCGAATGCCCCGTTGCAAATCGACGACAGGATGGCCCTGGAATTCTCGGGCCCGCGCAGTATCGTGGGCGCCAGTCGCGACGACAACGCGCAAGCGCTGCACGAGCTCGCCTCTCGGGCCCCTAAGCCCCCAGCCGTACGCGAAGCGCTCCACGGCGCCACTGGCGCCAACTTTCGCAACCGAGGGTTGATGCTCCTACGTGCCGACGGATTCCGTCCCGCCTATCAAGACTTCGCTCGAGCGCTCGAATCAAACTCCAGCGACGCGGCCGCCTTGGATGGGCTCACACGGTCAGGCGCCTTGGCCAAGATGTTGGACGATGCCAAGGCGCTCGTTACCAAGCTCGCCTCAGAACCCGGCAACACCGCGGCGAAATTGGCCCTGTCGCGGCTGCTGGCGTCCCAAGGAGCATTTGACGAATCGGTGAGAATCCCGCTGGCGCTGCTCCAAGCCGACCCGTCAAACCTGGCGGCGCTCGAGCAGCTCGCCTCGGTCCTGTCCGACGCCGGGGATGGCGAGCGGCTCGCGCCCGTCGTCGCGCGCATGATGGCCTCGGCACCGGGCAACACTTGGTCGCACTATTACGCCGCCGCGCTCTTTTTCATTCAGCAGCGGCCGGCCGACACGTTGCGCGAGGCGCGGCTGGCCGCCGAGGCCGACCCCTCGAATGCCAAGGCTCACAATCTGATCGGGGCGAGTCTGGCCAGCCTCGGCGACCGGGATCGAGCTCGGGCGGCGTTCGAGGCCTCGTTGAAGGCCGACCCTCGGGATCCTGGGACCTACACGAACCTGGCGACTCTCGAGCTGGAGGGCGGGAACGTCGGGCGGGCGAAGCAATACTTCGCTGAGGCGCTGACCATCGATCCGACGTCGGCGACGGCCCGACAAGGCCTCGCCAACGCCGTCAGCACGCGCTAACTATCCAAATCACCGAAGCGAAATCCAAGTGCGGGAGCGCGCACGAACGGACCCAGTGTGTTTATGCGACCGCCAAGTGTGTAAGAAGTGCCACGATTTGAAACACAGTCCCTGCGAACTGCACTGGCTCTCCCTAGGGATCATTCCGGATTTACTGCGGCACAAGAGTTGCTGTGTCAGCGGGCAAGGAAAACACCAGCAATGAGCGTGGTTCGCATCATCGGGTTCTCCACGCTGTCGTGTGGCTGCGTAGTCGGACGCTATCGGGACGTCGCCAGCACGCGGGAGATGGTCTACGTCGAGGAAAAAGGCGTGTCGTGTGAAAACCATGCGCACCGGCGCAATCACACGATCTCCGCCGAGCGTGAGCGCTACATCACCCTCGCCGCGATGACCGCTCGCGCGTCCTAGTCTCTCGCATCGACCCGCAATCTCGATAGACGGACGGAGTCCGCCTGCCGTCTCGTCGAGCGCTGTTTCGTCGCCATTCTTCTTCCAACTCCAGGGCTTTCGGTATGGGAGCGCAAGCTCCGTCCTGAGAACCAGTCGAGCCTGTGGAATCTGTCGAACCCGAAGCGCCATTAGAAGTCAGCTACATCGCTTTTATTGAATCCATCTTCAATCAAGATGTAGGATCGGTCCTCATGCCAAAGGCTACGGATGGACCTTCGACAGCTTGAGATCATTCGCGCGATCGCCGAAACCGGCTCGTTCACCGCGGCGGGACACAAACTGCACGTCTCTCAGTCGGCGATCAGCCGGCAGATTCTGCTGCTCGAAGACGAGCTCAAAGAGCCCGTCTTTCTCCGCGTCGGGCGCCGCATCCGCATCACTCCCGCTGGGGAATCGCTGCTCCAGTTGAGCCATCGGGTCTTTCAGGACCTGAAGGACACGATTGCGACGGTCACCGACAGTCAGGAATCGCTGCGCGGCACAGTGCGGCTCCTGGGCGGAATGACGGTCTGTCTCTACGTCTTCCCGCCGCTCATCACCGAGCTCAAGCGCCAGCACCCGCAAATGGACTTGAAACTGATGTCCGGTAGCTCCGAGCGGTGTCTGTCGCAGCTTCGCTCCGGCGCTGGAGACCTGGCGTTCCTCACCCTCCCGGTGGATCAGCCGGACCTGGTGACGATCCCGGTCCTGCAAGAAGAACTGCTCGTCGTCACGGCATCGAAGCACCCGCTGTCACGGAAGCGCAAGGTGCTGCCGCAGGACCTGGTCGGCCAGCCGTTCGTCCTCTTCGAACCGGGGTCCAACACGAGACGAGTGGTCGACGAGTTCTTCATTTCGGCCCGGATCGAGCCGCAGATTGTGATGGAGACCGAAAACGTCGAGATCATCAAGTCGCTGGTGCGCCATGGTATCGGCATCTCGATCATCCCTTACCAGGCGGTGGCCCGGGACGTCTCAGCCGGCCAGATGTTCTGCGCGAGAATCGAAGGGCGGTCGCTCGTGCGTGAAACTGGCTGGATTCATCCCAAGATGAGCCGGACGCCGCGCGCGGTGCAGGAAGTGATTCGAGCCTTCGAGCGGGTTCGTTCCAAGCTCAAGCTCGCGCCCTGAACTCATTCTCGTCGCGCATCGACAGGATTCGATCATTCTATTTTTCGTGTCTGTTGCCGGCCGCTAGGATGTCAGGATTCATTCCATCGAGAGGCCCCAGATGACCAATTCTCGTGAACACGTGATCTCGATCGTCTTGAGCGAAGAGGACTGGCAGGCGTTCGTCCGCGTGCACCCGGAACCGGTGGAATGGCTCCGGGAGCGGATTCGAGAAACGGTGTCGGGAAGCGCTATTTCTGAGTTTGTGCCTTCCCTGGCAGACGAAGCGAGTACGACGTCCGCGACCACACGCTGAGACCGGGCTTGGTGACCTTCACCTCGATCTTCCGGGTCCGCTTGAGCGGATCGGGGTTCGAAGAGTAATAGCCCAGCACGTAATAGTCGCTCGTCTCGGCGTCGATCCGCTTGAGCGCCTTGTCGAAGTTGTTCTGATTGACGACGGCGATACCACCGGTCTCCTCGGCCAGTACCCGCAGGCTGTCCTGCGACTTGCGCACGTATTCCTGGTACTCCTGCGGATCCAGCGTCTCGTCGAGGTCGGCGCCGGCGACCAGGCCGCGCGGGTCGATGGTGTAGAGCGTCGCGTTGGCCCGGTTGGCCGTGCGGGTGATTTCAGCCAGCTCGCGAGCCAGATCCGCGTCGGCAAACTGATTGTTGTTGCGCATCTGATCGTTCAGCTGCTGCCCCTCTTCTCTCGTCTGGCCAAAGCGGCCGCCGAACACCGGGTCCTCGCCCAGGCGCGACTCTTTGAACGGATCGAAATCGTAGCCCTGGCTCACCCAGATCACGGCCTTCCGGCGATTGCTGATGCGCTCCATCTGCGACAGCATGTCGTAGGCCGTTGAGAACGCGACGTGCGCGCGGTATTTCACTTCCGACGGCCCATCCGAGCTCTCGGCGCCCTGGATGATGTCGGAAGGCTTCAGGCCGTTTCCCGTGATCTTCTTGATGGCTTCGTCGAGGATCTTGCGGTCGTACGTCGGGTCGATGGCGAGCGACGAAGGCCCGGTCGAGACGATCGAAAACATGTCGCCTTCATGAACCAGCGTCTTCGAAATCTTCTTGAAGAGGTCGCGGATGCGGCCAGTATTGCGAAAGTCGAGATGCAGGTCGTCGACGATGATCAGAAAGATGCGCCCAGCCGCGTCGTTCTTCGGCCGTGAGGGGGGAAGGATGATGCCCTCCTCCGTCGGCGGTGGCGGCGGCGTAGCCAGGTTGTGCACCCGGCCGCCGTGCACCAGCGTGAGGGACGTCAGGTCCTGCTTCACGCCGTCTTCATAAATCTCGAAGTCGTTCTTCGTCAGGTCCGCGACGAATTGATCCTGCGCGTTGCGCACGATCGCGTCGGTCTGCACGGCATCGATGTTCACGCGGAACGTCGGCTGACCCGGCGCACGCGGGGGCGACTGCTGAGCCGAAACACTCGATCCAACCGACATCGTCAGAAGGCCGATCGTCGCGACTCCAACCAGACGAACGCTTGCGATCTTCATCCTGACAGTATAAGACGGTCCGGGGCGCAATCAGGCTCGACCTGCGGACGCCATTGGAGGGGAGACGATGCGCCTGGCCATCGGGGCGGACCACGCCGGATTCGACATGAAGCGCGATATTGCGGGGTACCTGGCCCAGCAGGGCCACGAAGTGACCGATCTTGGCACGTTCACGACTGCCTCGGTGGACTATCCCGATATCGCGTCGGCCGTGGCGATGGCGATCCGCAACGGACAAGCCGACCGTGGCATTCTCATCTGCGGCAGCGGCGCGGGCGCGTCGGTGGCGGCCAGCAAATTCCCCGGCGTCCGCGCCGCCGTCTGTCACGACACCTACACCGCCCGCCAGGCCGTGGAGCACGACGATCTGAACATCTTGTGCCTCGGCTCGCGAGTGATCGGGCCGGCGCTGGCGCGGACGCTGGTCGACGCATTCCTGACCGCCACCTTTTCGAACGAGGAGCGGCACCTCAGGCGACTGGGCAAGATCGACGCGATCGAGTCGCGCTACTCACGCGAGGACGCCTAGGACCGCGGTCAGGGCTCGAGCAGTTCGCCGCGCAATCGTTCGAACAACGCTTCACCGCCGCGCACGCCGTCCAACACGGCTTCGGGTGTCGCCCAGCCGTCGGGGTCGAGCGGCGCCACGTCACGAAGACGCTGCTCGCGAGCCCCCAGCTCGGTCAACCGCTCATAGATCAGCGTGCGAATCTCGGCGTAGCGTGCCCGGAGCCGGGTTGCGATCTCCCGGCCAACCAGCTCTTCGAGCAGCCCCGCCCGCGCGGCCGGTGTTTCGACGTCGACTCGTGATCCCGGCTCTGCGCGTGGCTCGACCGGAGCAGCCGAAGGCTCCGCCGCTTCGTCTGCTGTGGGAGTGGGCCCGGACACTTCCTCCCGGTCCCGGCGTGGCTTGCGCTTCGGCCTGGCCGGTGCCATTTCTTCTTCCGGCGTCATCACCTCGCTCAGAGCGAGGATGGCGGGCCAGTCGAAATCGATATCGGGGTGGTTGTCCTCGATTGTGTGGATCGCCTCTTCATCCAGGGGCGGACGGCCCAAGGCGATTCCCGGCGCGGTGCGGTACCAATAGAGGACGCGCGGGCGCCCGCCCGCGTGGTCGGAGTGGAGGAGAAAGGTGTTCTCGATGCCGCGTCGATCGCGGGTGAGACGCAGGAACGGCACTGCGCGCCTTGTCTAGGACCCGGTGTGTCTGGTCGGCGTCATCGAGAGCCTAGCGCCGTCGGGATGCAGCTTTCGGGCGCTTTTTCGCCGCGGGCTTCTTCTTGCTCGCGCGGTGCTTCTTGACCGAAGCGTTCTTGGCTGCTTTCTTCGCGGGCCGTGCGGCAGGCTTGGCCTTGGCCTTGGCCTTGGGCTTGGGCTTGGGTGCCGCTTTCGGTGCTCGTTCGGGACGCTCGGGGGCCGGGGCCTTGGCCTTCGGCATCGCCGCAAGCTCGGCAGAACGATGGATCATCGTAAAACGCACCTGATCGATCGCGACGTGGTAGGTCCAAAGCTCCCCAAGTTCGATCTGGTGTTCGGTGCAGAGGCGCCGCGCCGTGTCCAGCGCCGAGGGAGGCACGTACAGGTGCAACGGCACGTTCAGCTTGCTGAATACACCCCACTCGGCGAGCGCCTCGAGCTGGTTGACCGACTCGCCTGTCTCGACCTCGACGGTGCCTTGGAGTTTACGGCCGCGGTCCTGGCTGTACAAGAGCAGATCCGGGAAGACGGCGAGTTGCCCGACCGTCACGGACTGGTTCTGCTCGTTCCCTGGATTGATGACGACCTCTTGCTTACGCTTATACCGGGCCTGGAGCTGCCGAATGACGCGATCGTGCTCGAGCTGCTCGCGGACGGGCCGGGTGAGAATCGGGCTCACGATGCCTCCGGGCTCAGAGAAACGCGCCACTATAGCACGCAGCGCTCCGGTGCCCAGCTAAAATGACGGGCGTGTGACAATTGATTATGTTCCTGCTGGCGTGGGCAACGCCGCGACTTGGCTCTGATGCGACCCGTCCACGTCATCGGCATCCCTCTCGATCTCGGCGGCAACCGCCGCGGCACCGATATGGGGCCGTCGGCGTTCCGGATCGCCGGACTCCCCGACCGGCTCACCTCGCTCGGACTCTCGGTCGTCGATAAGGGCGACATCCCCTCGCCGATTCCCGAAGCGAAGGGGGCAGGCGATCAGCGCAAGCGCTACGCCAAGGAGATTGGCAAGGTCTGCCAGAAGCTCTTTCAGATGGCGCTGACCTCATTCGAGGAGGGCGCGCTGCCGATCGCGCTGGGCGGCGACCACAGCCTGGCCGCCGGATCGGTGGCGGCCGCCGCGGCCTATCAACGCCGGCGAGGCAAGCCGCTGGGCCTGATCTGGGTCGATGCGCATGGCGACATGAACACACCCGCGTCGAGCGAGTCGGGAAACGTGCACGGCATGCCGCTGGCCGCCCTGCTCGGCCGTGATCCGATCGAGCTGGCGCAGTTTGCCGGCGATCTCCCGGCCGTCTTCCCACGCCACACGGTGCTGGTCGGCATCCGTAACCTCGATGAGCGAGAGAAGGAAATCGTCCGCGCTTCCAAGGTGCACGTCTTCACGATGAAAGAAGTGGACCGGCTGGGCATGGCCGAGGTGATGGAGCGCGCCATCTCGCTCGCGAGTCGTGGAACCGGCGGGTTCCACGTGTCGTTTGACCTCGATGTCTGTGATCCGACGATCGCACCAGGCGTCGGCACCCCGGTGAAGGGCGGCCTGAGTTATCGGGAGTCTCACGTCGCGATGGAGATGGTCGCGGAATCGGGACGTCTGACCTCGCTCGATCTCGTCGAGGTGAATCCCGCACTCGACTTGCGCAACGCGACGGCAGAATTCGGCACCGAGCTTGCGCTCTCGGCGCTAGGAAAGCGAATCCTCTGAGCCTGCCTGGCCGCCGCCCTCGGATCGAGTGAGCGACGAGTGTGACTAGCCGTCGCTTTTTGATCGAGCGAAGGCTGGACGAGGACGCTGCCGCGTGGCCGACGGACCGTTGCCGCCACGCGACGGCTCGAGCATGTCCTGCAGCGTGTCCATCAACATGATCAGCGAATACGGCTTGTCGACAATGCGCGTCAGCGGGCGCGTTTCGAAGTCGGCCGCCGCCGAGCGCTCAGCTGAGATGATCACCGGTGTCCCGCTGGGAATGGCGACCACTACCTCACGCGCCGATCCGGTGCGCAAGTTCAATTTGATGATCGCCGCCGCCGGCTTGTGCGACGTCACGGCCGCAATGCCTTCTTCTGCGGTCTCGGCGGTCACCACCGTGTACTGCCCCATTTGCAGGAACTTGACGAGGGGCTCTCGCACTGTGCGGTCGTCTTCGACAACGAGAACGATTGGGGGGGTCTCACGAAGCACGAGCGAATTATCGTCGAGCGCAACTGGGGACTCCAGATAGAACCGAACGCGCCCTTGCGCTAATGATGTGCCCCTAACGAACGGAGTGGACACGGACCGCGTTTCGGCATCTCGCGTTTTGCGTCTCGCGAACTGCTAACCCGCGAGTCTGTCGGTGGCCGGCAGGCAATGTTGAAGTGGGCCGCGTGGGAATCGAACCCACGACCAATCGGTTAAAAGCCGAGTGCTCTACCCCTGAGCTAGCGGCCCGAAGCTCCTATTCTAATGCTCGCGCGAAGTTGCGGAACCTCGTCGCGCTGACCAGCCCGGCCATCAGGCCAGGCCCGCACCTTTGCGGTGAGCAAGCCGTTGGCGATCGCCGCTGCCACGCCAACAGCCGCTGAAATGCGCGAGAGGGACACTGCGGCTAGCGGACCGATGACGAACAAGACGTTGCCGAGTGCGCGCTTATCCGGGAGGGTCGGCGAGTGTAACTCTACTTGAATCTATTTGAGGGCGCGACGCGCACGCCCGACCTGCAGTAGCTCCTGCGTGGCTGGATGCTGCGGATCGCCGAGCACGATTCGCGGATCGCCTTGCTCCACCACTTCCCCGCCTGCCAGGACGATCACGCGCGTGGCATAGTCACGTACGAAGTCATCGTCATGCGACGTCATCAGCAGCGTCCGGCCCGACGCCGCCAGCTCGCGCAGCACGTCGCCAAGATCGTTCTTCCTCGCCGGGTCGAGCGATGCCGTCGGCTCGTCGAGCAGCAGCAAGGGCGGATCGACGGCGAGCGCGCGCGCGATCGCGACCCGCTGCGCTTCGCCACCCGAGAGCTCGCGCGGCAGTGCGTCGGCCCGGTGTCCAACGCCGAGTTGTTCGAGGAGCTTCCGGCCGCGCGTTTCGGCTTCACGTCTCGACACGCGCTGCACGTGCACGGGCGCCAGCCAGACGTTGTGGAGCGCCGAAAGATGCTCGAACAGATAGTGGAACTGGAACACCATGCCGGCCTTGCCACACGCGACCTCGCCGGTGTCGCACGGTTCGAGTCCGGCCACGACGCGAAGGATGGTCGTTTTTCCCGAGCCCGACAGCCCCATCAACGCCACAATCTCGCCCACGCCCGCCTCGAGATCCACGCCTCGCAGAATCTCGCGCGTGCCCCGGCGCAGGTGCAGGTCTCGAACGCTCAGCACCTGGCTCATGGCGTTGGCATCTTCCATCGCGCCTCGAGCCGTCGGGCCAGGGCGCCGAGCGGCAGCGACATCGCCAGGTAGAGTGCGGCGCAGAGCAACCCGGGGAGGAGCCAGCTGCCGATGTTGGTCGCGATAATCTGCGTCTGCTTGGTGAGCTCGACGACGGTGAGGACCGAGACCAGCGACGAGTCTTTCAGCAGCGCGACGAAGTCGTTGGTCATCGGCGCCAGCGCGATGCGAAAGGCCTGCGGCGCGCGTACCAGCCGCAAGGCCTGGCGACTGGTGAAGCCAAGAATGCGCGCGGCATCGAGCTGCCCTCTCGGCACCGCGTCGAGCGCGCTGCGGTAGATCTCGCTCTCGTAAGCCGCATAGTTGAGCCCAAGCCCGAGAAACGCGGCGATGAATGCCGGCAGGCGCACGACCGACGCCAGGCCGTAGTAGATGACGAACAGTTGCAGCAGGACCGGCGTGCCTCTCATCACCTCGACGTAGACGGTCAACAGACTGCGAACGAGTGGCGTTCCGTAGACACGGCCGATCGCGATGCCCGTTCCGAGCGCGACGGCGAGGGCCATCGACAGGCACGACAGAATCAGCGTGATTAGGGCGCCTCTCAACAACGCGGGCGCGTAACGCGTCAAGGTGGCAGATGTGCCAAGAGTGCCAGGGGCGCCAGGCGTGCCGGTAGCGCCGGGAGTGCCAAGGGGGCGAAAGGTTCCCGCGAGGATCGACGAATAGAGACGCGGCTGATCGTCGTTCCACACGTTCCACGTGCGAAAGATTCGCTCGAGTGTGCCGTCCTGCATCGCGCGGCGCAGCACGTCATCGACTTGATCTCTCAAGGCCGGGTTGGCCGGTGACGTAATGACGACGTAGTGCCCGACCGCGACGACGTCGGGCTGCGTGAGCAGGCCGCTGTTGCGTCGCATCGCGCGTTCAGCGAGCACGTGATCGAGCAGCACCGCATCGACACGGCCGAGCAGCAGATCTTCGTACGGGTGGACGTCATCGTCGTACGACACGGCTTGAATGCCGTTGGCGCGCTCAGCCTCGAGCAGCAGCTCGTAGGCCAGCGTGCCGCTGAGCGTCGCCACCTTGTGGCCTCGGAGATCGGCCATGGTCCGGAAGCGGTTGGCATCGCCGGCGCGAACGGTGATCACCTCGCGGAACTGGTAGTACGGCACGCTGACCGCGAGCGAGCTGCGTCGCCCCGGGCTGTCCTCAATGCCGCTCAGGCCAATGTCGAAATCGCCGCGCCGAGCGGATTGATCGAGCGAGGTGAAGGCCACTTGCACGAACTGCGGGATGCGTGCCGTCTGGCGGGCGATGAGCTCGGCGATCTCGACGTCGAAGCCTTCGAGCTTTTGTGGATCGTTCGGGTCGGCCTGTACGAACGGCGCACCGCCCTCGGCGTCGCCGCCCCAACGCAGAATCGACGCCTGCTGAGCATGCGCGATTGTCGCGATGATGCACACGAGGAGCAGAGCTGGAGCGGCCAGACGCACGGAGCCGCATGTTACAATCACTTGCTGTTCGCCTCACGTCCCCATCGTCCAGAGGCCTAGGACGCCGGCCTTTCACGCCGGTAACGCGGGTTCGAATCCCGCTGGGGACGCCACCGCCTTAGCACAGACAATTCCTCCAGGATTCCGTGAGTGGTCAACGGGATGCGCACGTCGAACACCGGCGCGCGCCGGCTCGAGTCTTGTTGCGGCGTCACAACGATCCGGCCGGCGAGCAGTGACTCGACGACGGGTCAGGCTGGCGCGGAAACCGGCCAGGGAGCTACTCTTTGCCCGTCGAGGTCTGTGCCGATTTCACGCTAGCGTTTCTTCGATGCCCTTCGTCATATCGGCTTGTTACAGCCTGAACGGTCACATTCTTTACACTCATCCCGGAATTTTCCACGTTTCTCGCAGCATTTGATTTTGGCGCCGTCGCATTCCAGATAGTGCCGCGCGACTTTATTTTTAACGTCTAGTGCTATCTGGTCTCGACATGGCTTTGCCAATCTGGAATCGTGCTGCTTCCTCGTACATCCATTCACCCGTTCTTCTTCCACTCTGCCACCGCTTCCACCACCTCGGCCTCCGCCCGGCTCCTGTACGGGAGATGGTCCGTCGCCACCCCCGCCCCCCGTGGGCTCGGTGAGGGGAGGCGGAAAGCAGACCCCGGCAACATCCGTCCAGCCTGGCAGGCAACTGTGGACGTTGACGACCTCTCCACCAATCATGGCCGCGTAGAGCCCGCTGGTGATTTGTGCGGATGCATTGAAGGCATTTCGACTGCTTCGATAGTGCCCGCTCACTCGGGAAAGTGAAGCCTCCGCCGTAAATCGGGGCATATTCATGTTCATGCTGTGTCCCCTTTCCCTGCGCAGATTCAAAACGGTCAAGCGGTCTCAATCGCGGTACCAACGATTGGTGGCTGTCGCCCCCACGCGGGGGAGCCCAGTTCGCATTCTACGCCGCGCGCGAGCGCAGGGTTCGAAGCACTTCGACGTCTGTTCTCAAGCGCTCAATTTCCGCTGGGACGCCAACTCAGTTACTACCTCCGAACCGAACATCGCGGTCAGGCCGAGCCATCCCTCAAATCGAATCGCGCGGTGCCCGCGATCGACGTAGGGCATGAGCAGGATCGGGCTCGGTGACGCCCGAAGAAGCTGCCGTGCCTGCGCGACGGTGCCACGCCGGTGACTCCGTTGCCCTCGACCGTCAACGCACGATCGACGCGCCGGTTTAGAGGCTACCGACACCTTGATCGTGAGTTCCGCCGGCGACTGGTTCGCGGACACGTAACACTGAAAAGCGGGCGGATTCATTCACGGATCAACATTGCGCAGGCCACTCGACTGAGTCATCCTCCAACAAAGGCAGGTTGCGAATGTTGATTCGAATTCCCGTGTGCGTCGCATTCGCGGCGATGCTGTCAGGCTGCGGCAGTTCAGCGGACCCAACAAGCCCGACGTCGCCAGTCGGGTGCAGTGCCGCCATCACCATCGGCATCTTTTCGAATGGTGCGCCGGCATCGCCGGGTCAGGGCATGGTGTGGACGTCGTATTTCCAGGCAACCGTCCTGCCCGCCCAGCCCTCGGTCTATGTCGTCGATATCAACTCCGCGCCGGCCGGATGCCTGACGACCTGGACGGCCGTTTCGGCCAACACGTCCGCGGTCCAACTGTCGCCGGCGAGCGGCACCGGCCGCAGTCAGGTCGAGCTGTTCATGCCGGCGAATACCGGCGCACAGCGGTCCACGCTCGTCACCATCGCCGGACAGACGGCATCGATTACCCAGGCGGGGCGATAACGCCTGGCAAGTCGTTCCGGCGTCGCCTTCCGCGGCCCGCTCCAGTGGACAGCATCGAATAGCGAGGGCTCACTCGTTTCGTAGGCAACGAGGTGCGCCTGGGGACGCCAACAGTTTTGGACACGGCCGACGACGCGCGCGGACGGTTAGGCGGCTCGACGATCAGAACGCCAAATCCCTCGGAAAACTGGCTGGTAACCAATCGCAGTACCCCCTGGGCAGCCGGACCCGCGCTAAGGACACGACCGGTGTAGGATTCGCGCAGGCTAATTGCTAGCAGCCAGGCGAACCCGATATGGAGGCAAGACGCAAGATCATCGTCTACATCGCGACGAGCGCTGACGGGTACATCGCTAGGCCAGACGGAGACGTCGAATGGCTCAATCGTCGGCCTCGGAACGTCGATTACGGCTTGAAGGAACTCTACCCGGCCATCGACACCATTCTCTGGGGGCGCAAGACCTACGACTGGGCTCTGAACTACTACAAGCAGCGGGGCAAGACCACGGGCCTCTTCGATACGAAGCTCGCGAACTACGTGTTCTCGCGGAAGCTGCCCAGACGGCCTGCGTCAGGCGTCGAATTTGTTTCGCAACCAGTGAATGAGTTCGCGAAGGGTCTGCGAGCTGCTCCGGGCAAACAGATCTGGATGATGGGCGGCGCTGGCTTGATTGCATCGTTCCTGGACGCTGGCGAGATCGACGAATTTGACATCCATGTCATTCCGGTCTTTATCGGTGAGGGTATTCCGCTCGTGGCTCCGCGCCATCGGGACATACCGCTTCGTTTGCGCTCAACGAAGAAATACCCCGACGGCGTGGTCCGGTTACGTTACGAGGTCGCGCGATGAGCACCTTTGGCTCGAAGTGCCACGAGCAAATACGCGAGTAGGCTGCTCGACGATCAGACCGCCAAATCCCTCGAAAAATCGGTTGGTAACTAAGCGCGGTACCCGCTAGGGACGCACAATCGTTTTCCTTACTTGCGGCCGCTGACTGATTGCAGGAGCGCCTCCACCCTCGCGAGTCGCGCGCGCAGTTCGGCGTTCGTGGTCTGTTGATCCTGCACCTGGCGCTGGAGTCGCACGTTCGTCGTCTGCTGTTCCTGCACCTGGCGCTGTAGTCGTACGACCACGGCCTGTTGATCCCACAACTGCGTACGCTGACTGTCCACTTGTTGCTGGAGCTGGGCGCTCTGAACAGTACCGGTCCCACTCAACACGCCTGGCGTCACGGTCCCCAACTGCCCGTTGGCGTCGATGAAGACGACGTGCGCGATGCCGGTGAGTTCCGTCCCGTAGATCCCCGCGATGAAGGTCTGGTTCTGCCCGATCCGCGCCGCTGTACGGCAGGCCGAGTGCGGATCGTGTTGGTGTCGGCCGCGGTACCTGTCACTTCCGCGCCTACGAAGACGTTGTAGGAGCCGGTCGTCGCGTTCAGTCCGGCTTTGTTGCCGACGCCCACGTTCCAGCCGCCCGTCGTCGTGTTGAGCAGGGCGTTGGTGCCGTGGGCGGTGTTGAACGAGGCAGTGCTGCTGGCGAGCGCGCTGACGCCCGTGGCGGTGTTGTCGTTGCCCGTCACGTTGGCATAAAGTGCCTCCGCGCCCGTTGCGACATTGAAGCTGCCCGTGGTGGTGAATCGCAGGGCCTCGCGGCCGCTCGCCGTGTTGTAGAGGCCGGTGGTGTTCGCGTAGAGCGCCGCGCTGCCGGTGGCGGTGTTGAAGTAGCCCGTCGTGTTGCTGAACAGCGCGGCGTAGCCGGTGGCGGAATTTTCCACGCCGGTCGTGTTGGCGTACAGCGCATAGGTGCCGGCGGCCGCGTTGTAGGAGCCAGAGGTGTTGGAGAACAGGGCTTGCTGCCCGCTGGCCGTGTTGGAGGACCCAATCGTGTTCCTGTCGAGCGCCGACACCCCGATGGCGACGTTGCTCTGGCCAGTGGTGTTACTGAAGAGCGCGCGGTAGCCGTGGGCCGCGTTGAACGAGCCAATCGTGTTGCTGAAGAGCGCCTGGGTACCACTGGCCGTGTTGTATGCCCCTGTCGTGTTGGCCGCGAGCGCATCTTTCCCAATCGAGGTGTTGGTCAGTCCCTCGAAAACCATGGGGCTCGGCGTGCCGCGCGATGTCGTGGTGACCGCAGTCGCTGCGGCGCTCACAACGCCCCCTCCGCCCCCAGCCGACGACGCGTCTGCGACCGCGTTGGTCGATGAGGTGCGGCCCGCATCGATAATCCCGCCAGCGACGCCTTCCTGACTGGCGACGACAAACACATCGCCCACCCGCCGCACCGGGTCCACCACGGTCAGCCGATACGTGCCAGGCGTGGTCAGCACCGTCGCGGGAGGCTGGACTTCAAGCCGTGTTGCACGTTGCCCCAGGCAATACCGTGACGGGCTGCCCATCGACCGTCACGATGAGGTCCGCTCCTAAGCCTGTTCCCGTGATCGTGAGTACGCCTGTGTCTGGCTGCACGATCACACTGTGAATCGCGGGCTGGCCTGAAGACTGGGCGGCCGCGTGCGCGGCCACTCCGAATGCGACCGACATGATGAGGACAACTACGCTGGGGGGAACGCGCATCGAGACCTCTCCTTGGCACGCGCGGAGGATGTGCGCGTGAGTGTCGGGAGTCTACAGGATGTCGGGCAAGCAGGATCGCCGAGCGATCTCGGCTGTCGTGCGGACGGTTCGGACTTGGCGTTTGAACGCTCAGAGATTGGCGATCGCCTCGATCACGCGGGGCTTTCAACTCCTTGTTCGTCACCTCGGCGAGCGCACTGTTGCTCACCGTGCTCGACGCGCTCGGTCGAGCCGTCGCCAACGCATCAGCGGTGCATCGCTTCGGCCATGCCCTCCCTGAATCATTCGCCAGCGCACCGCTCCTGACACCGCCATCATCTCGCGGATGCGGCTTTCGCGAGGAGAGCTTCGATGCGGGCCAGGCGCAAGCGAAGCTCACTGATCACGGCCTGCTGATCCCGCAACTGCGCACGCTGACTGTCCACTTGTTGCTGGAGCTGGGCGCTCGGAACAGTTCCAGTCCCGCTCTGAACACCTGGCGTCACGGTTCCCAACTGCCCTTGTTCATTGATGAAGACCTGCACGGCGCTTCCCGTGAGCTGCGTACCGCGAATCCCCGCGATGAAGGTCTTGTTCTGGCCGAGCCCGCCGCCGTACGGCAGGCCAATGCGGATCGTATTCGTGTCGGCGGCGGTCCCGGCTACGTCCGCGCCTACGAAAATATTGGACGAGCCCGTGGTGACTGCGGCCCCGGCGTTGAACCCCACCGCCGTGTTCTGCCCACCCGTCGTGTTCGACAAAAGCGCCCACAGCCCACTCGCCGTGTTCTTGAACCCCGTGGTGTTGCTGCTCAGCGACTCCACTCCGTCCGCCGTGTTGTAGGAGCCAGTGGTGTTCGACGCCAGCGCGCGGTTCCCGCTCGCCGCGTTGTAGTTGCCCGTGGTGTTGGCATACAGCGCGTAGGCCCCAGTCGCGGTGTTGTGGAAGCCGCTGGTATTCGAGTAGAGCGCCCACGCGCCACTGGCCGCGTTCTCGGTACCGGTGGTGTTCGCGAAGAGCGACCCGGTTCCAACCGCGGCGTTGTCACTGCCCGTCGTGTTCGCCAAGAGGGCGTGCCCGCCCACGGCGACGTTGTAGCTGCCGATGGTGTTGGTCTTGAGCGCGAACACGCCCGTCGCTGTATTGTTGACACCGGTCGTGTTGTTCTGGAGCGCCTGCGCGCCGGTCGCGGTGTTCAGATTTCCCGTGGAGTTGTAGGTCAACGCCCGCGCGCCAACCGCGACGTTGTAGTCGCCCGTGGTGTTGGACGCCAGCGCCTGGAAGCCCGTGGCGGTGTTCTCGGGCGCCGTGTTCGAGTAGAGCGCGACGTAGCCGGTTGCCGTATTGCCATGCGCCGTCGTGTTCGAGTAGAGCGCGTAAGCACCGCTGGCGGTGTTGTAGCTGCCCGTCGTGTTGAGCGCCAGACCCGCATAGCCGCTGTTCGTGTTGGAGCTGCCCGCGGTGTTGGAGAAGAGGGAGTTGCCTCCGGCCGTGGTGTTGAAGTCGCCGATGGTGTTCGAGAAGAGCGCCTGATAGCCGGTTCCAGTGTTCTGGCAGCCGGTGGTATTCGCCCTGAGCACCAGTCGGCCGACGGCTGTGAGGCACACGTCCTCGACCAGCATCGGCATGACCGAGCTCACCGTGCCTGGCGACGCGCCGGTCGTCATGCGCGCGTCGGCTGGACGTCGAGCCGGCGTGCCTAGGTGCGCGGTCGTGCCGGGCGATGCCCCGCCATCCACGCCGCCGACAACGGCCGCCATCTCGAGACGGCTCGCGACCACGAACACGTCGCCGACGCGGCGCTGCGGGTCCACCATCGTCAACCGGTACGTCCCCGGTGCGGCCAGCACCGTCGCCGGAGCTTGTAGCTCGACGCGTGTGGCGGTGGCGCCGGGCAGCAGCGTGACCGGCTGACCATCTACGGTCACGAGCACGTCGGGGGCAAAACCGCTCCCAGTGATCGTGATCACGTGGGTGTCGGGGTCGACCGTGACGTTCTGGATGAGCGGGACCGAGGCCGGCTGTGCGAACGAGGTCTGGACTAGACACAAGAACGCGAGGAAGAGCGAGAGCACGCAAGATGGGGAGCGCATGGATGCCTCTCTTTGGGGACGCACAATCGTTTTCCTTACTTGCGGCCAGTGACCGACTGCAACAGTGCTTCCACCCGCGCGAGTCGGGCGCGCAGTTCGGCGTTCGTGGTCTGCTGTTCCTGCAACTGTTTCTGCTGCTGTTGCACTTGAAGCTGAAGTTGCGAGGTGCTCCCCGTCCCACTCAGCGCGCCTGGCGTCACGGTCCCCAACTGCCCGTTGGCGTCGATGAAGACGACGTGCGCGATGCCGGTGAGTTCCGTCCCGTAGATCCCCGCGATGAAGGTCCGGTTCTGCCCGCTCGCGGTCCCGCTGTTATAGGGCAGGCCGAGGCGGATCGTGTTGGTGTCGGCTGCCGTGCCCCACACGCCCGCGCCGAGGAAGACATTGTACGAGCCCGTGGTGGCGCTGAGTCCCGCCCGGTCGCCGACGGCCACGTTCCAGCCGCCCGTCGTGGTGTTGTAGAGCGCACTCGTGCCGTGGGCCGTGTTGTACGACGCCGTGTTGTTGCGGAGCGCGCTCGTGCCAGTCGCCGTGTTGTCGTTGCCGACTCTGTTGACATAAAGCGCCTGCACCCCCGTGGCGACATTGTTGGTACCCTCAGTGTTGAAAACCAGCGCGGTCAATCCGCTGGCTGTGTTGTAGGAGCCGATGTTCGAGGAGAGCGCGCTGTAGCCGCTGGCCGTGTTCCCGGTGCCTGTAGTGTTGCCACTGAGCGCGTACGCGCCGCTGGCCGTGTTGTATTCGCCCGTGGTGTTGTAGAGGAGCGCGCCTCGGCCGGTGGCGGTGTTGTTGTGCCCGGTGGTGTTGGAGTAGAGCGCCTGAATGCCGCTGGCTGTGTTGAAGACGCCCGTGGTGTTGCCGTAAAGCGCACTCCAACCGCTGGCCGTGTTGCCTTGGCCCGTGGTGTTGGAGTAGAGCGCGGCTCGGCCGCTAGCCGTGTTGGAGAAGCCCGTGGTGTTGGTGAAGAGCGCGTCTTCACCACTGGCCGTGTTCTCATAGCCCGCCGTATTCGAGTACAGCGCATACGCGCCGTGGGCCGCATTCATCGACCCAGTCGTGTTTCTGAAGAGCGCCTGCGCACCGCTGGCGGTGTTGAACAGCCCCGTCGTGTTCACTGCGAGCGCTCCGTTCCCAATCGAGGTGTTGTTCGCTCCCTCGAAGACCATCGGGCTTGGAGTGCCGCGAACGCTTCGGTAGCCCGCATCGTCTGCAGCGTTCGCACCGCCCGCTCTAGATACCGCCGATGATGGGCCGCCGACCGCGCTGGTCGAAGGCGTGCGACCCGCCTCGATGACCCCGCCAGCGAGGCCTCCCTGACTCGAAACGACAAACACATCGCCCACCCGCTGCACCGGGTCCACCACGCTCAGCCGATACGTACCAGCCGTGGTCAGCACCGTCGCGGGAGGCTGGACTTCCAGCCGTGTCGCTGTGGCCCCAGGCAATACCGTGACGGGCTGCCCATCGACCGTCACGATGAGGTCCGCGCCTAACCCTGTGCCCGTAATCGTGAGCACGCCTGCGTCCAGCTGCACGACCACACTGTGAATCGCGGGCTGGGCTGACGGACTGGGCGGCCGCGTAAGCGGCCACTCCGAATGCGACCGACATGACGAGGACAACTACGCTGGGGGCAACGCGCATGGGGGCCTCTCCTTGGCACTCGCGGATTCGCAAGTAGGTGCCGGAGAGTCTACTGGATGATCATCAAACCGCGAGCCGGTCCTTACTTCTTGGCCGGCCCCCGCGCCAGTAGCGCCTCCAACTTGGTCAGCCGTGCGCGCAGATCCGCGATGGTGCTCTGCTGATCCTGCAACTGTTGCTGAAGTTGAGAAACCGAAACGGCCCCGGTCCCGCTCTGCACGCCGGGCGTCACGGTTCCCAACTGTCCGTTGGCGTCGATGAACACCTGCACAGCGCTTGCCGCGAGCTGTGTGCCGCGAATCCCCGCGATGAAGGTGCGGTTCTGCCCGTTCGCGCCGTCAAACGGCAGACCGATCCGAATTGTGTTGGTGTCGGCGGCGTCCCCGTAAACCTGGGAGCCGAGGAACACATTGAAAGAGCCGGTCGTGGCGAACGCTCCCGCGCTATAGCCCACCGCCGTGTTGTCGAAGCCCGTCGTCGAGTACAGCGCATACGCGCCGTTGGCCGCGTTGTAGGAGCCGCTGCCGTTGAGGTACAGCGCGTTTGCGCCGGTCGCGGTGTTGCCGTCGCCAGTGTTGGATAACAGTGCCTGCGCGCCGCCGGCCGTGTTCTCAAGGCCGATGACGTTGCTGTAGAGCGCGCGGTAGCCGCTGGCCGCGTTCAAGAAGCCGGTCGTGTTGGAATACAGCGCCTGCTCGCCGCTGGCGGTGTTGGCAGAGCCAGTGGAATTGGCGTGCATCGCCTCGGTGCCGCTGGCCGTATTGGAGCTGCCGGTCGTGTTGGAGAAGAGGGCCCCCGCGCCGCTGACCGTGTTCCAGTTGCCAACGGTGTTGGAACGAAGCGCTTCAAAGCCGGTGGCCGTGTTCGAGCTGCCGGTCGTGTTGTCGTAGAGCGCCGAACGGCCGCTCGCGGTGTTCGAGGCACCTGTGGTGTTGAAGAAGAGCGCATGGTCGCCAGTGGCCGTGTTCGAGCTGCCGGTGGTGTTGGCATAGAGTGCGGCCGAGCCGCTGGCCGTGTTCGAGTCACCAGTGGTGTTGGAAGAGAGCGCATGCGAGCCGTTCGCCGTGTTCTGGTATGCCGTGTTGCTGCGGAGTGCAAAAAACCCAGTGGCGGTGTTCGCGTAACCGTTCGTATTGCTCATGAGCGCCTGATAGCCGGCCGCGGTGTTGGCCGAGCCCGTCGTGTTGGCAAGAGCTTGGAAGCCAATGGCGGTGCGGTATGGAAAAGCCGGATCTTCGATCAGGGTCATTGGCGACGGTCCAACCGGCGTTGACGCGGCAGCCGCGGAAACGCTTGCCGACACCGACCCGTTCGGAGCGGGTGCATCTGCCGGCGCGGTGCGATTCGGCCTGGCCGCGTCCACCGCGCCTGGCTGGATCACGGCTTGGCTCGCGATGACGAACGTATCGCCGATTTGACGGACCGGATCCACGACCGTCAGTCGATACGTGCCTGGCGCGGCCAGGACGGTCGCCGGGGACTGGACTTCCACGCGTGTTGCTGTGGCACCAGGCAACACCGGGGCGGACTGCCCATCGACCGTCACGATGAGGTCCGCTCCTAAGCCAGTTCCTGCGATCGTGAGCACGCCCGTATCGGGCTGCAGCGTGACGCTCTGAATCGCGGGGCTGGCGACGGGCTGCGCTACCGCATGAGGGGCCAGTCCAAATCCCGCCGACATGACGAGGACAACTACGCTGGGGGTGACGCGCATCGATTCCTCTCCTTGGGCACACGCGCAATCCGCGAGTGGTGCCGGAGAGTCTATCGGATGATCATCAACCGCGAGCCGGTCCCCAACTTCTGAGCCGGCCCCCGCACTATGGCCCACCGCCGTGTGGTCGAAGCCTGTAGCGGAGTACAGCGCGTCCCGCCGGTAGCCGTGTTCTTGAGCGCCGGTGACCTTGTTGTACAGCGCCGACATCCAACCGCTGTATTGTCGTCGGCAGTGCGGTTCACCAGCGCCAGCGCGCCGCTGGCCGTGTGCGGTGGAGACACCGGTCGGGGGTGTTGGAGCACCCGTTAGTTGGAGCGGCGCGACTCGGCCGCTGGCGTCATTGGCGTAGCCCGTCGTGTTGAAATAAAGCGCGTCGGTGCCGCCAGCCGTGTTCTGATAGCCCGTCGTGTCCCAGTAGAGCGCTTCCAAGGCCGTTTGGCGGTGTCCGAGGCCCTGTGCGTGCGTGTGAAGGGAAGTCAAACCATGATCCCGGAACTGAATCGCGAATATCCCGAGCTCGACGACCCTGAGGTCTTCGAGCAGATGGTCAAACTGACGGTGGGCCAGATGGAGCTCGTAGACGGACGTCTTAGGCGCGCTCAGCACGCGAAGGCCACCGGATGCGTCACGGCCCAGTTCCGCATCGCCGATACGGTGCCGGCCGGCCTGCGACACGGCGTGTTCGCCCAGCCCGGCCGCGTCTTTAACTCGATTGTCAGGTTCTCGAACTCTCAGAGCACGTTCGAGAAGGACAGCGCTGGCACGGCCCGCGGTCTCGCGATCAAGCTGCTGGACGTCGGCGGAACACGTGCCGTTCCGGACGACGGTGATGGAACTCAGGACTTCCTGATGGTCGACCACCCAGTGTTTCCGTTTCCCGATCCCAAAGCATACGTCGAGACCATCACCCGGAAGCGCATCCCGCTCGTTGGGAATCTACTTGCAGTCGCGCACCTCGCCTTGCTGGAGCCGAAGGAACTCAAGATTCTAAAGGACATCAGAGGCAAGAATGTGGCGAGCCCGTTGGATATCACCTACTGGAGCGGCTCGCCGTTCAGGCTTGGCCCGGCGACGGGCCCGGGAGGGCACGCGGTCAAATACTCCGCCGTGCCTCGCCAGGCGAACCGCAGTGTGCCATCGTCTCGCCATGATGATCCACCGGAGGACGCGCTCACTCAGGCGCTCGACGCTGGGCTGCAGTCGGCTGAGGCCCTCTTCGACTTCAAAGTGCAGATGCAGACGGATCCAGTCAAGATGCCGGTGGAGGATATCTCCATCGAGTGGAACGAGGCCGATTCTGTGCCGGTAACCGTTGCGACGCTTTCGATTCCGCCGCAGCATGTGGATGCGTCCGGCGAGCTCGCAGCACGATGCGAGTCGCTGTCGTTCAACCCATGGCACGCACTCGCCGAACACCGGCCAATCGGCGGAATGAACCGGCTTCGCAAACTCGTGTACCTCGCGAGCGTGAACAAGAGAGGTGGCGCGCCAGCATCGATTTAGTGAACCGCAGTCTGGCAATCGGCGATCTGAGGATTGTTCGGTGCGTCTAGCGAGGCAGGGCCTCGCGTTTTGGGCACCGCGTCGGCGACACCAAGGCGCTTGCTGACGAAAAGCACCTCGTATGCCCACGCAGGAAACGGCTCGAGGCCGCCGACGCAGCTGAAGTTGTTGTAGTGGACGTGCGCGACGTGGAAGAACTCCTTCAACCGCGAGACGACGCGCACGTACTTCTCCTCGTCGTGTAGCCACTGGTCCTTTTCGTCATGCACCCAGTGGAACTCCACTACCAACTGATCGATTCGCTGTAAGACGTCGTCGGGCGTCGCCGCAAAAAAATCCCATTCAGCGCCTTCGACATCGATCTTCAGCACGATGCGTTTCGCGCCGTCGCCGTTGCGCGCGATTTGATTAGGGATTGTGTCGAAGGATCGGCCGCGTTCGGTTTTGGACGTGTCGCCAACGCATTCCGAGTGAAACACTGTCTGGCCAGTAGGGCACTCCGGCTGGGAGGTGTCGAAGCAGTCGTATTGATGGAGCGGGATATCGAGGCGGCTAGACATGTCACAGCCCCATTTGTCGTAGCCGGAAATGCCATACGAATAGCCCGACTGCACCGCGTCCAGAAGATTCGTGCACATGAGGTATCCACCATCATGCGTCTCGCCGAATCTCTTGCAACGTTCATCCAACGACGTAACCCCCTGGGACGCCGCCAGAGTTGGTGGTGCGACCGGTGAGTAATAAGGTCGGCTAATCTCGCTCCCTCTTCACTGCGTGACCGCTGGTGCGAGTCCACGTGCAGAACGCCTCGATCGCCGCAGCGTCGCCGGTCCGTACGGCCCGGGAGAGGTCCTCTCCAAGCGTCAGCGTTGCGAGATCTGGGCCAGGCATGCCGGGCTGGTCGGCGTCTGCCGCGAGAGCCACAAACGCGTCTCCGAGCTGCTGTTGCGCCGGCTGGCTGAACTCGTAATGCATGGCGAGCCAATCGAGGCCGCGTGCCCAGTCCTCACGCTGACGTCGGTGAGCCTCGACGTCTTCCACCGCCGTCTCCAGGGGCTTCACTGCGCGTAACTCGCCTTGCTCCATGAGATGAGCCTGACGCAAGCTGCCCGCGATGCCGGCCAATTGCACAGTTCGCTGTCGCGACGATCGCGAGAGCCATCGTGAGACATCCTGCGCGCTGGCATCGCTGATACCCGCGTCAGCGCACATCTCGAGCAGATGATCCATGCGGTACACCGCGAACCCGACTTCGCGTCCGCCGTCTTCCGAGTGAATCGGTTCAACGTAACCGCCATCTCGAAGAATGTCGCTGACGCGCTTGGCCGGCGAATCTGGCCCGTTCGAGGCGATGACGTCTTGTTGGGATGGACTACCGCTGCGATCAATCGCCATTAGCTGCCTCCGAAAGCACGCGTGAGAGGTCTCGGCGGACTGGTCAGCGCGGGACTGACCGGGCACTGCCCCTGCCCATCGAATGCTGATGCGACGATACCAGTACCCACGGCGGCGACCTCGGGCCAGCCTCCGCCCAACTTCCCGTGACACGCTGGCTGGTATAAGCTCCGCCTTGAGTTTCCAGCAGAAAAACGTCCCCGCGAAGTCTCACACGCTCGAGAGGTGACGCCATGAGCATGAAACGACGGGATTTTCTGGCGGCCGGTCTTGTCCTGAACTTCAGCTCGTCGATTGCACTGGCGCAACAAGGCGGTGCGGCCCCGACGCGGGGACGGGGCGCGACTCCAACCCGATCGGCGAAGACCACCAAGATGTTCAAATCGCCGGGTTTGTATCCCAACGCGCTGGCCGTGATGACCGACGCACCCGGAGGCTTGTGGATCGGGCAGCAGAAGGTCACTGCGCAAAATGCGGTGACGTATAACCTGCCCCTGGACCCGGACCGCGATGAGACGGCGTGGCTCGTCGACTGGAACGGCAAGCTGCTCAAGTCGGTGAAGACGCATTCGCGCAATACGTCCGGCATGGCGTACGGCGACGGCTGCGTATGGATGGGCGCGAACGCCGACCCATATGGCATCTTCCAGGTCAGCATGAACGGCGAGCAAATCACCCACCGTCAGATTCCGCTCAGCATCGACGGTAACGGTGGTGGCACGCACGGTGTGAAGTGGCACAACGGCAAGCTCTGGATTGCCGCATTGCGCCTGGGCGGCATCTTGCGTGTCGATCCGAAGACGTGGGTTCCCGAAGTCCTGATCCGCGTGAGCTCGGAGGAGCGGCCGCGTCTTCACGACGTGGCATTCGACGACGAGGGGAATATCTGGGTCGTGACCGGCAACAACAGCACCAGCTATGCCGAGGGGCGAGCCGGGCTGAACAAATATGACGGCAAGACCGGTCAACTCCTGATGACGGTCGAGTTGCAGCCCGGGTCGTGTGACCCACACGGGCTCGTCTGGCACGACGGCCGCCTCGTCAGCTGCGATGCGGGCGTCCACCCAGGATGGAAGGGCATGGAGAGTCCGCACACCGGTTACATCTTCAGCATCGAGATCGTATAGGGGCCTCGAGGTTGGCGCGTGTCCCCTGAGCGCTCTTCACTTTCCGCTTCGCCTTCGTCCGCGGATCAATGCAAGCGATCGAGCGGTGCGTCGATTGAACGCGCAGGTTTGGTTGGACGTCGATTGGCCGGCGCGGCCTGACTTTGGCTTCAGCGCGCTCGCCGCCAACACCCGTCGAGCAGGAACCAGGCGAAAAGGGCGCCGATGACCCACCATCCAAACGCAATCGTTGGGTCCGATCGAAACTGGAGGTAACCCAGCACACTGTAGATGCCGCTGAGGGCGCCATAGCCACACAACAGCAACGGAAGCCTCCACCGACCACTGATGGACGTTCTGGTGGTTCGCGCCGATGGTTCGCGCTCGAGCGGATCGCTGGCGGTTGGCCGGGAGGGGGGCTCCATCGGACGAGGGAAGAATATACGTTGCGCAATTCAGGCGCGCATTCGGGTGAACACCCTTTGTAATCAAGCGGTCATACAGGCTCAGGGTTGGGACCGATGCACGACCGCCGTTGCTATCGGCGCGCGGCGGGTGTAGCGTGGGCGCGGTCGTGCCGCCTACATCTTGCCCCTCCTGCGGCAGTGCCAACTTCCGGCATTTGCACGCGCCGAGCGAGCAGGCCTCGGTGAACTATTACCGGTGTGGTCAGTGCGGGCACGTGTGGACGACCCAGAAGGGCGACTCGGGCAAGATCACGCATGTCACCGAGAAGTCGCCCGCTCCCGAGCATCGCCCGCGCGGCGGCAAGGTTAGAAAGCTCAAGCACTGAGCCTTCGCCCGGTGCGGGATCGAACCCTACTGCTGGGCCGCGGGCGGCTGATCGAAACGCGCGACAACGATGGTGATGTTGTCGCTGCCGCCGGCGTCGTTGGCCTGGCCGAGCAGCTTCTTGGTCGCGGCTTCGGGCTCAGCTTCGGCG
Source organism: uncultured Acidobacteriota bacterium (assembly GCA_963773045.1). Lineage (GTDB taxonomy): Bacteria > Acidobacteriota > Vicinamibacteria > Vicinamibacterales > UBA2999 > 12-FULL-67-14b. The sequence continues at coordinate 828,421 of CAVYZT010000010.1, forward strand.
GCCAGCGTGGCCGCAATCTGCTCGTCCGGCACCATCTCGTTCAGCCCGTCCGAGCACATCAACAGGCGATCGCCGTCGCGAAGCTCGACGGCGAGGCACTCCACGTTCACGCCGAGCTCGTTGCCTCCGATTACGTTCGTGATGACGTGGCGGAGGCGGTGCCCGCTCGCCTCTTCGGGGCGCAGCGAGCCGTTGCGCACCATCTCGGCGGTCACCGTATGATCTTCGGTCAGCTGCAGTAGCTCCCCGTCCCGGTAGATGTATGCGCGGCTGTCACCGGCGTGGAGGATGCAGAGTTGCGCGCCCAACTGAAATGCCATCGTCACTGTCGTGCCCATCCCGCTCAGTTCAGGATGTTCGGCAGCTTCTTCGAGGACGCGCGCGTCGGCGTGCTTGAAGGCCGCCTGAAACTGGCTGAGGATCCGTTGCGCTTCGGCGCTGTTCGAGCCGAAGAACCACTTGAAGGAGTTGAGCATGAACTGCTCGATCGCGATCACGGCCAAGGCGCTGGCGCGTTCGCCGGCCTCGGCGCCGCCCATGCCGTCAGCGACGAGAAACAGGTGGGCACGGTCGTCGCTGATCTGGAGGGACGGCTCCGGCAAGCTGGTCTGCCAGACCCGCATCGCCTTGCTCAACTCGGCGATCAGAAACTGGTCTTCGTTGCGGACACGAACCTTGCCTCTGTCGGTGGTGCCAAAGGCCTTGACGGCAACTTGACCAGGAGTGGCTGGCGAGTCGGGTTGAAAAGCCGTAGGCGCGCCGGTTCGACGAAGTTCTTCGAGCATCGCGGTTCGTGCGCTCATAGGAGCAGACTCCTTCCCTAGACGCGTCAGGACATCTGTACGACATGCAAGCCGCAGTCCCGAAACTTTGGGCTGATTTAGGCCGGTGATGTTGGCAGACCGGACTCCTCAGGCACCGAAGGTCGCAAGAATGTGGAAGGAATTACTTACTCGGCAACACAGCCGCTATCTCATTTCCAATCGCCGCTCAGCTGAAACGCCACCAAGTGAAACGGGTGTGGGAGCGCCCGACTTCGCAGTCATGAGAACGTCCGGGACCGCTCCCGCGAGCCACGCAGGCGGCCATGTCGACGCAGCGGTGCCAACCGGGAGGCAGACCTGGAGCGACGAAGTCACCGTCAGATGGTACGTCCCTGTTGCGTTCCAGCTGCCGTCCTGCACTTCGATCGCGTACGGGCCGGAAACGGGCAGCGTGCAATCTCGGGCGGCGCCGCTGAAGGCGTCACAGCCGACGACAGCAGTGCCGTTCGGAGTCAGCAATCGCCACTGAGGATCGAACCCGCCAACGCCGCCGCTGATCGCGATGTGCACAGCCTCGTTCGGGTAGCCGGTGAATTCAAACAGGTCGGTATCCGCGGTGGCGGAGATCGTCGTGGTCACGCCAACGTCGCAGGGGATGACGGCGCCACAGCGTCGCGGCGCGGTCAGATGCTGCAGGTGAATGCTGTAGGTTCCCGTTGCGTTGAATCCCCCGTCTTCCACCTCGATCGCGTAGCCGATTGGCGGATACGTGCAGGAGATGAGCGGGCCGCAGCCTTGCGGGAGAGGGAGCGTGCAATCGCGCGCGCTGGTGCTGAACGTGTCGCACCCCGCCACCGCGTTCGCATCCGGCCCGAGCAGCCGCCACTGCGGGTTGAACCCGCCAATGGCGCCGCCAATCGTGACGTGCAGCACCTCTCCCGCTACCGCGTTGAACTGATGCAGGTCGGTATCGGCGAGCGCGCTGATCGTTGTCGTCGCCGGCACGTCGCAGCTGATCGCCGTCCCGCACCGTTCGCTCGTTGTCAGCCGCTGAATCTGCAGGCTGTAGGTCCCCGTCGCGTTGAACCCGCCATCCTCCACTTCGATCGCGTGCGCCCCCGCCAGCGGCAGCGTGCACTCGCGCTCGCTGGTGCTGAAGCTGTCGCACCCTGCCACCGGGTTCGAGTCCGGCCCGAGCAGCCGCCACTGCGGGTTGAACCCGCCAATGGCGCCGCCAATCGTAATGTGCAGCTTCTCTCCCGCTACCGCGCTGAACTGATGCAGGTCGGTATCGGCGACCGCGATGATCGTTGTCGTCGCCGGCACATCGCAGCTGATCGCCGTCCCGCACCGTTCGCTCGTCGTCAGCCGCTGAATCTGCAGGCTGTAGGTCCCCGTCGCGTTGAACCCGCCATCCTCCACTTCGATCGCGTGCGCCCCCGCCAGCGGCAGCGTGCACTCGCGCTCGCTGGTGCTGAAGGTGTCGCACCCCGTGACCGGGTTCGAGTCCGGCCCGAGCAGCCGCCACTGCGGGTTGAACCCGCCAATGGCGCCGCCAATCGTAATGTGCAGCTTCTCTCCCGCTACCGCGCTGAACTGATGCAGGTCGGTATCGGCGACCGCGATGATCGTTGTCGTCGCCGGCACATCGCAGCTGATCGCCGTCCCGCACCATTCGCTCGTCGTCAGCCGCTGAATCTGCAGGCTGTAGGTCCCCGTCGCGTTGAACCCGCCATCCTCCACTTCGATCGCGTGCGCCCCCGCCAGCGGCAGCGTGCACTCGCGCTCGCTGGTGCTGAAGCTGTCGCACCCTGCCACCGGGTTCGAGTCCGGCCCGAGCAGCCGCCACTGCGGGTTGAACCCGCCAATGGCGCCGCCAATCGTAATGTGCAGCTTCTCTCCCGCTACCGCGCTGAACTGATGCAGGTCGGTATCGGCGAGCGCGATGATCGTTGTCGTCGCCGGCACATCGCAGCTGATCGCCGTCCCGCACCGTTCGCTCGTCGTCAGCCGCTGAATCTGCAGGCTGTAGGTCCCCGTCGCGTTGAACCCGCCATCCTCCACTTCGATCGCGTGCGCCCCCGCCAGCGGCAGCGTGCACTCGCGATCGCTCGTGCTGAAGCTGTCGCACCCCGCGACCGGGTTCGAGTCCGGCCCGAGCAGCCGCCACTGCGGGTTGAACCCGCCAATGGCGCCGCCAATCGTGACGTGCAGCCTTTCTCCCGCCACGCTTGCGAACCTAAAGCGGTCGATTTCGTCGACGGCCGCTATAGTCCGGGTGAGGGGAATGTCGCAATCAATGGGCTCATCGTCGGGCACCAAGGGTGCCGGTCCGAGAAGCCATGCCTGGTTGAGCAATCGGCGCGCCAGTGCTGGAGCTGAAACGGCGTCGCCGGCGAATGTCGTCGCCGCCCATGGTGTCGCGTCCAAGCGGCCGGTGACGGCGACGAGATCGCGGATTGCCGATAGCCAGTCCTGCTTCAACCTCCTGATGGCGTTCCGAACGAAGGCGCGCGACGCCCGGCGCTCCGTGTCGTCTCTGGCCGCTTGTGCGAGTCCATCGGCAATTCGCTCGATGATCTCTTCGTTCTCGAGCCTGGACACGATGCGGAATGCGACCACTTGATCCGGTGGCAACGACGCAAGTACGACCGTGGCATCGGGAAGCCACGGAAGCTTGAGATCCAGCAACGCCTCACCGATTTGGTCGGTCGCGCGCGCATCGGCGACTTGGCCTCCAAGCCCGGAGGCTCCCAGGACTTCAGCCCGGCCGGAGATGCGGGAATACGCGACCGTCGCTCCGGCGCTTGGCACTCCGGTGGAGTCGGTCGCAGCGGCGACCAGGGGCTCTCGTGCGGTCGAGCCGGCTGCCAGCACCTGCCCGTCGCCGGCGACCGCGGTCAACCGTACCGGACCGGGGATGATGGCTTCGTCCACGAAAGCATCGACAATGGCCTCAATTGCGACGGCTCAACGATTGCGGCGTTGCGGAAGGTCGTCGCCCAGTCGCCGGCAAACATCCAGGCCGTCCGCCCCTCCCCGTCGATGGCGATCAGGTCTTGCGCGCCATCTCTATCCAGATCTTGGAACAGCAAGAGGCTCGGCGCGCGAACGCGACCGAGCTGGGTCCAGTCAAACGACGTCCCTGCCTGGTTCAGCGGTCACTCCGATTGTTCCTGAAAGTGCGCCGGCGACCGCCAGATCGACCAGGCCGTCGCCGTTCACGTCGCGAGCCGCAACCGAGCTGACGCCCGGCACCAGCGGTAACGTTTGTCTTACGTGAAATTGTCCGTCTCCGTGACCGGCGAACAGTCGCACTGCGCCCGACAGGAATTCCCCGACACAGAGGTCAAGCGTGCCGTCGTTGTCGAAATCCGCCGCCACAACCGCCCGAGGGCCGCGGCCGGTGGCAATCGTCGTCGCCGTCGAGAAGCCGCCGCCGGCCTCGCCCAGAAGAACGGTCAAGGTGTCGGCGACAAAGTCGGTGACGGCGACATCCTGGAGCCCGTCGCGGTTGAGGTCGCCGACCGCGAACGTCTGCCCGAGGCGAGCCTTGAGGAGGCTCCTTGAAGGCGCACCCACTCGAGCGTCGTGCGCAGCAACGATCGGCGCCGCTGCCGGCCTGAATTGGGCAAGAGCATCGTCCGCCCATGTCATTGACAAAAGGGCCGCTAATACGTCCCTGCAGAGGGACGAGGGCGTCGGGGGGATCATCGACCGCTCCTCGGTTGCTGCTTGTACGTTCTGCCGAGTGACGAATTCAGCGGCAGACTAGGCCGATGCCGCCTGTCTGTCAAGAACTACCAGATGGCGTGACGAGACAGTTAACTACCTCCACTGAGTCATCCCAGCAGCGGAAGCACTGGAGACACTCCTTCATGGGACGAAGACCCGAGTGTCACGCCGCTCTGGCCGGAAGTCAACGGCGGGGCGCACTTTCCTCTTGCCGACTTCCGCTCGCCGATCAGATAGTTAGTGCGCTGAACTCCGGTCTGGATTGCGAGGAGGCCACACATGCGCAACGAACCATTCGGGCGGCGAATCTTCCTCAGGCAGATGAGCGTACTCGGCGGCGCGGCGATGGCGCCGATTCGGACACCGCTTCTCGATCGTCCGCACGCTGTGACGCCGGCCGCTGCCCCTGGTTACGATCCAACTGCGAAGTTCGAGCTCGACGTCAAAGAAGTCGAGTACCGCCGCACCGCAGCCGGCCGCTCGCTGATGGCGCGCATCTATCAGCCCAAAGGCCCTGGACCCTTTCCAACCATGCTCGACCTTCACGGCGGCGCCTGGAACGGCAAGGACCGCCGTGCGGAAGAACCGATGGACCGGGCAATTGCCGCCAGCGGCGTGCTGGTTGTCGCCATCGACCTGACCCTCGCGCCGGAAGCGCCCTATCCGGCCTGCGTGCAGGACGCCAACTACGGTGTTCGCTGGCTCAAATCGAAAGCCGCGTCATGGAATGGAGAGCCGTCGAGGATTGGCATCTACGGAAGCTCGAGCGGCGGTCACGTTGCCGAGCTGCTGGGCATGCGCCCGCGTGACAAGCGCTACAACGCCATTCCATTGGCCGGCGCACCGACGATCGACGCGACCGTCGCCTATATCGCGACACGCTCGCCGATCAGCAACACGTTCGCGCGGTATCAGAACGCGGTGGACAAGAAGCGCGAGTCGATGATCGCGAACAACAAGAAATTCTTTGATCCGTGGGACTCGATCCACGAGGCCAACCCGCAAGAGATCCTCGAGCGGCACGAGCCGGTGTCGCTGGTGCCGCTGCTCATCATGCAGGGCGCACTCGACGACAACGTGATGCCAGCCGCGCAACAGAAGTTTGCCGAGACTTACAAAGCGGCCGGCGGCCCCTGCGAGTACCATCTGTACGAGAATTCCGTGCACGAATGGGTCGCGCAAGAGGGACCGCAAACCGACCGCGCGCGAGAGATGGTCAGGGCGTTCATCGCCCGCAACCTGAAAACGTAGTCCGGGTTAACGGCGCAACGTCACCTGGCGGCCGGTCCGGCACACGGCGAGGTCGCGCGACTGCGATTCAGTCAGTACCACGAGGTCGGCGAGCTGCGGGCCTGAATTCTCACGTTCAACCGCGAGCGGATGCGGGCTATTTCCCCAGGGCCAGTCCATCGAGGGACACGATGTCGGAGTCGCCTTCGGCGAGGGCCGCGAGAATGGCCCGCCCATCCGACGACCAGGACACCCGCCGCGCGATGAAGGTCGTTCGATCGCCGAAATCGGTGATCTGGCGCCACTCGCCGGTCCGTGTTGAGAGTGCCCAGACATTGGTCGTCCCGCGGTCGGTCAGGGCCTGTGCCAACCACTGACCATCCGGTGACAGCGATGGATTCACGATTTGCCAAATCGGAATCCGCGTTGCCGAAATGCGCGCCAGCACTTTGAATGGAGCGTTCTCCGGGTTCGCCGATCGAATCTCGAACTCCGGCCGCCCATCGATCAGCGGACGCTCGAACGTGTAGTAGACCGTAGACCCATCGGACCCGATGACATTCCGCAGCCGTTCCGTGGTGACGGTGACCGGTTCACCGCCTTCGGGCCGAATCTTTCTCATCACGACGTCAAGACTCGTGCTGCCGCGGGTGGAGTAATAGAGCCATCGGCCATCGGTCGACCACGCGGGACCCAGGCCCGGATTGACCGCGCTTCGCAGGCCGCTCCCGTCGGGATTCACCAGCCAGATACCAAAGGTCAGGCCGGGATTCCCGCGCGTCGAAAGAAACGCGATCGAGTTGCCCCCTGGCGACCAGACGGGCACGCCCAGCGACACGGCCGCATCACGTTCTTGAGTGATCTGCCGGGACTCGCCGCTCCGTGTGTCCAGCACCCACACGTTCGCGTGACCGCCTCGATCCGAGAGGAACGCCACTTCGCGATCGCCTGGGCCGGCCGTCGGCGTCAAGACCTGTCCGGTCTGACGGGTGAGTCTCTCGGCGCGGCGCACGTTGTCAGCCGGCTGTCCGTCGATCGGAAACTTCCAGATGTCCGACTGCATCCGGACCCGTCCAACGACGACAGTGCCGTTTGGCGCCAGGTCCGGATGAACGTACGACGACTCGCCCGACGCCAGTGGCCGCGGCTCGCCGCCGGCGAGACCGATGTGCCACAGGCTCAACGTCGGCAGATACGGCATGCTGTTGCCGCGGCTCGAACTGTAGATGATGCCGCTGCTGTCGGGCAGCCACGTAAACCCTGCCATCATGTTGTTGTCGTGTGTGAGCGGCCGCGGCTCGCCGCCGCTCGAGGGCACGACGAACACGTCGAACCGGATGCTGTCGCCCCGCTGATAGGCGATCCATCGGCCGTCCGGAGACCATCGGGGATACAGGTAATAGGTGACGGCGGGAAATCCCGCCACCACCGCGGCGCTCGACGCGTCGGGAGGCGTCGTCACGAGCTGCACACCTGATTCGACCATGCGAAAAAATGCGAGGCGTCCGTCTCGGCGGTTGACGTCGGCGCCGCCGACGCTGTCGATAAGTCGCCGGGGCGGACCGCCCAGCGCCGACACCTGCCAGAGCGTGCCTTGGGATTCGGGTGAGGCGCCGGGCGTAAAGTACACGACCGAGCTCGAGTCAGCCGTCCATCGGGCAAACTCGTGATCGGTCCGATCTCGAGTCAGTTGAAGTGACTCGCCGCCGGCGGCGAGTTGCACGAACACGTGACGGCTGCCGTCAACGCCGGCGGCGAAGGCCACAGCACGACCATCCGGCGAGACTGCGGGAAACTCTTCAAGCCCGGCCAAATCCGTCAGGCGGGTGATCCGCAGGTCCGACAACGGAGGCGTTGCGACTTCCCTCCTCGACCAGAGAAAGGTGCCGAGTACAGCGACGATGGCGATCGCCGCGAGTGCCCAGCCGCGACCGGCCAATCGAACGGCGGTGCGTCCTGCACCGGGCATAGCTCCACTCTTCGCCGCGGCGATCTCTTCGTCCAACTCGATGCGCACATCGGAAATGTTGTGGAGCCGAGTGTGGGGATCTTTCTGCAGACATCGCGACAGCAAACGGCGAATCCCGTCCGGCGTGTCTTTCGGCAGCCTCCGCCAGTCCGGCTCGCGGTCGATCACCGCGGCAATGGTGTCCGACACCGTCGGCTGGCGGAAGGCTGCCTGCCCGGTGAGCAGCTCGAACAACACGCAGCCAAAGGCCCAGATGTCGGTCCGCTCGTCGCAGAGTTGACCGCGCGCCTGCTCGGGACTCATGTAGGCGGAAGTGCCCATCACGACGCCGGTGGCGGTCTCCGCCGACCTGTCGAAATCGCCGCTCTCGCCTGACTCGAGCGCCTTCGCCAACCCAAAGTCCAGCACTTTGACGAAGCCGCCCGGCGCAATCTTGACATTGGCCGGCTTGAGGTCGCGATGGACGATGCCCTTCTCGTGTGCGGCTTCGAGCGCTTCGGCGATCTGCCGGCCAATCTTCAACGCGTCGCGAACCGGCAGCGGTCCGCGCAGCAACTGATCGGCGAGCGTCGGTCCTTCCACGAGCTCCAGCACGATCGCCGGCGTCTGACCAAACTCTTCGAGGCCATAGATCGCCGCGATGTGCGGATGGCTGAGCGTCGCGAGCACGCGCGCTTCGCGATGAAATCGCGCGAGCCGATCGGCATTGGGCAGGGTCGCGGTCGGGAGGATCTTGACGGCCACATCCCGCGCCAGCTTGGCATCGTGGGCACGGTAGACCTCGCCCATGCCGCCCGCGCCAAGGAGGTGGACAATCTCGTACGGCCCGACGCGAGTTCCTGGAGCAAGGCCCATCCGAGACGCTCAGCTTACAAGAACGTGAATGGTTCTCAGCCATCAGCTTTTCAGCGATCGGGCCGTCGCCGAAAGCCGAGAGCCGACGGCCGAAAGCAGGGGCAATTCAGGTCGACTCGAAATGAATTGCGGGGTTAGAGTAGGCCATGCCTCCGCTCAGTGAGCAGGTCGGAATCCTGTTCATCCTCGCGATTCCGATCGCGTCGATCGCCTGGACGGTCACCCACGAAGAGATCCTCCGCGAGCCGCGCGAGTACTGCGTCCTGAAGAGCAAGACCGCGTCGAACATGCTCTTCCGGAAGTTCTTCTATCTCTTCACGTGCGAGTTCTGCTTCAGCCACTGGGTCACGCTCGGGGCGCTCATCGTCACCAACTACAAGCTGATCTACGACGATTGGCGCGGTTACCCGATCGCGCTCTTTGCGCTGGTGTATGTCGCCAACTTCTACATGGGCCTGTTCGGGCGCCTGAGACTCGACATCCGTGAGGAACGGTTGGAAATCGAAGAGCTCGAAGACAAGCTCGAGAAGTTGAAGGCCGCCCGCTCCCAGCGCCTCGATATCCCGCAAAAGCCTCGGCAAGTCGGGTAACTGTCCCGGGACGACGGCCTCGACTGGTCCCCGAAGAATCGCCCCTGAAAACGCCGTTTTCTCCCTTGACGCTTGCAGTTCGTCCCGGTACCTTCCTCACGTGTAGTGCGTTTCATTTGTGGACGTTTAAATCGTCCCTTGCAAGACCCCAGGAGGATGGGATGAAACTCAAACTGGTCGGGCTCGTTGTCGCGATGGCCATCGCGGCATACGGGAACTCCGCGTTTGCGCAAGGCAGCTTTTTCTCGTCGCTTTCAGGCACCGTGGTCGATTCGTCCGGTCTCGTCATTCCGGGCGCGACCGTCAAGGTCACCAACAAGGGCACCGGCGCGGTGACAGAGCTCGTCACCGGCTCTGATGGTGGATTCAACGTGCCGTCGATTCCCGGCGGAACTTACGAGGTCGTCGTCACCCTCGAAGGCTTCAAGACGCAGATCCTCGAATCGGTCACGGTGAACGCAGCGCTGCCCGCCACCGTCAAGGTCACGCTCGAAGTCGGCGTGCTGTCGGAGAGCGTGACGGTCGTCGGCGAATCGGCCACCGTCGTGCACGCGACCACGCCAGCCATCTCGACCAACATCACCGGCCAGCAGATCACGAGCCTCCCGCTCAGCAGCCGCAACGCGCTCGACTCGCTCACTTCGCTCGCCGGCTTCAACACGTCGGGCGCGGCCCGCAGCTCCACGGTGAGTGGCCTGCCGCGTAGCGCCATCAACATCACGCTCGACGGCATGAGCGTGCAGGACAACTACCTGAAGACCACAGACGGTTACTTCGCCCGTCTCAGCCCACTGCTCGACTCGGTCGAGGAAGTGACGGTGACCACGGCGGGCAACACGGCGGACGCGACGGGTCAGGGCGCGGTGCAGATTCGCTTCGTGACCAAGTCGGGCTCGAATCAGTGGCGCGGCACCGCGTACGAATACCTTCGTCACGATGCGCTGAACGCCAACACCTGGTTCCGCAATCGCGATCTGCCGCCAGATCCGGAGACTGGGAAAGCACCAAAGGACAAGCTGCGGAACTATCAGCACGGGTTCGCGCAAGGCGGACCGATTATCAAGAACAAGGCGTTCTTCTTCTTCAATTACGAAGAGCAGCGGCAGCCCAGCTCGAGCACGCTGCAGCGCGTCATCCTGACGCCTGAGGCGTCCAACGGCGTCTTCAGCTACAACGTCGGCGGCAGCGTCCAGCGCGTCAATGTGCTCGCGCTCGCTGCCGCCAACGGTCAGCTCGCCACGCCCGACCCAACGGTCGCCAAGATTCTCGCGAATATCCAGGCGTCGACTGCGACCAGCGGCGGCGTCACCGCGCTGAACAACCCGCTGGTGCAGCAGTACACGTGGTCGACTCCGACCAAGGGGTTCAATCCCTCGCCGACGACCCGCATCGACTACGAGGTCAGCCGCACCCACCGGCTGACGGGGTCGTTCAACTACCGGCACATCAACTCCACGCCGGACACGACCAATAACGCGCAGCTGCCTTTCCCGAATTCGCTGACTACCGGCAGCCAGCAGTCGACGCGGTGGACCACTTCAGAGTCGCTGCGATCGACGTTCGGCGACAGCATCGTCAACGAGTTCCGGGTTGGCGGCTCCGGCGGCGCGACGTTGTTCTCGCCAGAGCTCGGGCCCAGCATGTGGGAAGACCAGGGCGGCTACCGGCTGAACTTCAATACCGCCTGCTGCGGCACCGGCGCTCAATTGACCAACCCGGGCCTCAACTCCGGGCAGTCATCGCGCGAGGCCTCGACCAAGGTCATCGAGAACACGATGAACTGGTCGAAAGGGACGCACAACCTCACCTTCGGCGGATTGATGGTGCAGGCCGATGTGTGGCTGCAGAATCAGACGCTGGTGCCGACCGCGAACTTCGGATTGCTCGCGACTGAACCGGCCGATGCCATCTTCAACGCGACGACGCTCCCAGGAGCGTCCGCGACCGACATCACGCAGGCGAAGAACCTCTACGCCATGTTGACGGGTCGCATTACGCAGCTGGCCGGCGACGCGCGCATCAATCCAGCCGGCGATGAGTACGTCCCGCTCGGCCTCTCCCGCGCGGAAGGGCGGATGCGTGAGTTCAACTTCTTCGTCGCCGATTCGTGGCACGCGACCTCGCGGCTCACCGTCAGCGGCGGTCTGCGCTACGTGCTGGCGATGCCGTTCTATCCGACGAACAACAGCTACACCAACGTGACCGAAGCCGAGCTCTACGGGATCTCCGGCGACGGCAACCTGTTCAAGCCCGGCACGATGACCGGCTCGAAGGCGGTGTTCAACCAGTACGCGAAGGGCACCTACGCGTACAACACCGATCGAAACAACGTCGCACCCAGCCTCGGCATGGCCTGGCAGGCTCCGGGCTCAGAAAGCAGCATCGGTGGCCTGTTCCTCGGCTCAGAGGAAGGCGACAGCGTCTTCCGCGCCGGTGCGGCCATGGCGTTTCAGCGTCCCGGCATGTCGGACTTCACCGGCACGTTCGGTGGCAACCAAGGCATTCAGGTGACGCTCAACCGCGACTCGACCAACACGACGCTGCCGATTCTGCTCCGGAACAATCCCGCGTTGCCAGCCGCGCCGGCCGCGAACTATCCGATCGTTCCGACGGCGACGAACATCAGCCTCAACACGTTCGATTCCAATATCCAGATGCCCTACACCCAGTCGTACTCCATCGGCTGGCAGCGCAAGCTGACGAGCGACTCGGCGCTGGAGGTTCGTTACGTCGGCAGCCGCCACCGTCAAGACTGGGATTCAGTGAACATCAGCGAGGTCAACGTCACGACCAACGGGTTCATGGACGAGTTCAAGAAAGCCCAGGCCAACCTCCAGGCGAACATGGCGGCCGGTCGTGGCGCCACCTTCGCGTACACGGGAGCCGCGGGCACTGTACCGCTGCCGATCTTCCTGGCCCACTTCAACGCCCAGAACGCATCGCGAGCCGGGGACGCTGCTGTTTACACGGGGACGAACTGGACGAGCGCGGCGTTTCTCGGCTTCCTCGCCGCCCAGAACCCCAACCCGTTCGGCTTCATGTGCAACAACGCCGGCGGATGCACGACGGCAACGGCCGCAAACGGCTTGATCGGTCAGGCGACCTTCCGCAACAACGCCGCCGCTGCCGGCCTGCCGGCCAACTTCTTCGTCGCCAATCCCGATGCGCTCAACGGCGCGTATTTGACGACGAACGCGGGCGGGACCAAGGCGCACTCGATGCAGTTCGAATACCGGAAGCGGCTCTCGGGTGGCCTGGCGTTCAACACCAGCTACACCTGGAGCGACGCCTTTTTGCAGCAGCGGTACGGCTTCACCCGGCCGCTCGAATACATCGACCAGGCGGGTCAGGTCGGCAACGTCGCACACGCCCTGAAGGGCAACTGGATCTGGGAAATCCCGTACGGCCACGACCGGAAGTACGGCAGCGGCGTTCCCGGAGTCGTCGACGCCATCGTCGGCGGCTGGTCGTTCGACGGCGTCGCTCGCATCCAGACCGGTGAACAGCTCGACTTCGGCAACGTCCGGCTCGTCGGCATGGACGAGAAGGAATTGCAGAAGGCGGTCAAGATTCAACAAGGCGCCAACGGGCAGATCTTCATCCTGCCCAACGACATCATCGACAACACGGTGAAGGCGTTTGCGGTCAGCGCCACGTCATCGACCGGTTACGGCGCTCTCGGGGCGCCAACCGGGCGTTACATCGCACCCGCCAATGGCCCATCTTGCATCGAGAGCGCGCCTGGCTACGGCGATTGCGGTCTCCGCAATCTCATCGTCAACGGACCGAAACTGGTGCGATTCGACCTGGGCTTCTCGAAGAAGTTCAGGCTGTGGGGCAACGTGACCTTCGACTTCCGCGGCGAGATGCTGAACGCGCTCAACACGCCGTACTTCAACCCGGCGTCGGCCGAGGGCATTCCGCTCGGGATCAACACCACGTTCCTGCAGCCCGGTCTGGGGCCCCGCAACGGCAACGGAATGCCGACGTCGAACGCGGTTTCCGGCACGAGCGTCGACAGCTATCGCTTGACCGGGCTCTTGGGCGACAACCAGTCGCGCATCGTCCAGCTGGTCTGGCGCGTGCGCTGGTAAGATCGCGAAACAAAGAGAAAGGTGCCGTGCATAGCGCGGCCCCTTTTCTCTTGTACGGCGATTCGCAATTCGCATTTCGCGAATAGCGAATAGCGAATGGCGAATAGCGAATAGCGAATAGCGAACAGCGAACAGCTATTCAGGCTCCTTCACGACACGCCCACCGGTGAGGAATCGCTTGTAGTTCGTGTATGACGTCGTGGTGCGTAACCGTGGCGTGCCAGAACCTCTGGTGATTCGCATCGACGAGATCGAGGTGGGGAGGATCAGCGTCTCGTCAGGATCGGTGAACGTCACGGGCTTGAAGCGAATCGACGAATCCCATCGCTCCATCGTCCACGTGCCATCGCCGTTGCTGCGTCGCACGACCGGGACCGGCAGCCGGATGTCCACCAGCCCTGCCAGCCGCTGGTCGAGCCGGAGGACGTCGTAGCTATCCGGGTCGATCCAGATCCGGCCGCGCTGCCCACCGTCGAGCGAGAAGCTGACGCAGTTCTCATTGCCTTCGACGAGCCAGACGCTCACGGTCGGCTTCTTGACCATCGCGAAGTCCACGACGACGGCGGTCCGCCGCTCCAACTCGGCAGTGCCCACGAGCGAAAACCGGTATTCACCACGCTGCTGCGGCAAGAGCATCGACAACGGCTGCGTCTCGGTGCTGTTCTGTTCGGGCGACGTGCAGTTGTCCGGATCGCGCCGGCGTGGCGGGCGCCCGTTGATTTTCAGGACCTGGCGCAGGAACTTGGCCTCGAGCGACGCGGCGGTCTCGGCCAATGGGTCCCACGACAGGCGAAGCTCCGACTCCACCGTGCGGCTGAACCCATCGGGCGAGAGGCCGAAACTGAGCGGCTGCCACAACACGGTCTCGACGCAGACCAGACTCTGCGCACGCGCGAAGTATCGTTCAACCCTGGCGCCGACGCGATGCAGGATCGTTTCCAGGCTCTCGCCGAAATCCCGTTGCGTGGCAGCGTCGGATACGCTCGTGCCACAGACCAGCGTCAACCCGATCGCCGCTGCGGCGCCTGCCGTGAGCGAGACACTCCCGCGGCAGGCGACGAGTCTCATGAAACGCAGCATCGTTCTCGCTGGCCAACCCTACACTAAGATTGGCGCGCAGTGGTAGGGATCCTTGCCTTCTATCTCGTCGCCAGCATCGCTCTCCTTTCGCCGCTTTTTGCGCAGCCGCTTGCTCTCGGCGTCAACGATTGGGATCAACATCTCTTCTATTACGGCTCGGTCCTGAAGAACGTCGTCGAGTACGGACAGATGCCCTATTGGAATCCGTGGTACTGCGCCGGAAACGTGATGTGGCAGAACCCGCAGATCGCGATCCTCAGCCCGGTGCTTCCACTGGCACTGATCATGCCCCTTCAGCTGGCGATGAAAGTGAACATCGTCCTGCACTACTGGATTGGATTTGTCGGAGCGCACCTGCTGGTGAAGCAGGCGGCCGGGCTCACGCTGGAGCCGCTCGTCGTGCTGATTGCCACGATCATCACCGCCGCCGGCGCGACCGCGATTCACCTGACGGCTGGACACAGCGTGTTCTTGCCAGGTCTCTACCTGCCGCTGCTCCTCTATTTTCTGTTCCGGGCGCTCGACCCTGGCCGCGTCCGGAATGTGTTCCTCGCCAGTGCGCTCCTGGCATTGATGGTCTTCAACGGCGGAGTCCACATTCTGCCAATGGCGGTGGCCAGCATCGGAACCTTCGCGCTGTTCGCGGCGTGGTTCTCACGCTCATGGCGGCCGCTGCTCGTCGCCGCGGCGTTCTTCGCCGCCGGCTTCGCGTATGCCGCCCCCAAGCTGCTGCCGGTTTCACTCTATGTGACCGGCGATACGTTCTGGGATACGCGAAATGCGACCGAGCATCCCGACCGGATGACGTTCGAGATGCTGAGGCACGCGTATCTGGATCCGTATCAGAACACCGGGTTGTCATTCGAGTTGCAGCGTCACCGTTGGCAAGAGTACGGAAACTACATTGGGCCGCTGGCCTCACTGCTGATCATGGTGGGCATCATCGCCGCACTGGGCCCGCGTGATCGGCGAGGACGCTCGTGGGGCCGCGCCCTCGCGGTGACGGCGATCGTGCTGTTTGCGCTGTCGCTTGGCGAGTTCAGTACCTGGGCGCCGGCGTCGCTCGTGCAGCGCCTGCCGCTCTTCTCGAGTTTCCGGATCCCAAGCCGGTACGCCATCCCCTTCACCGTGTTCGGCGCGCTGGCGGCGGCAGCCGCCGCGCAGAACGGCCTTGCCGGCCGCCAGCTGACCAGACCCATCGTCCGCGCCGTTGCCGCGGTCTGTGGAATCGGCGCGCTCCAGATCATCGTCATGAACCGGCAGTTCTTCGATCGAGTATTTCGAGAGCCGCCGACCTTTACCACGACGTTCGCGTCGATGAGCGGTCCGGCAGAGCTGACCGTCGATCGGGACTCGAATCCGTATCGCCCTGGATCGCCGATGCTCCGAGCGCTGATGTCGGATCAATCGTTCTTCAACTGCTACGAATCGCTACAAGTCAAGCGAACCGCCGACACCGATCATCCGCTCGTGTACGCGGAGGGTGGGGCGAGCGTTTCAAACGTGAAGTTTTCGCCCAACGAAGTCAGCTTTGATGCCTCGGGTGGACCAATCGCGTCGCGCGTCTATCTCAATCAGAATTTTGCCCATGGCTGGAGCAGCGCTGCTGGTCCAGTGAGCCGCGAGCCCGGCACCGATCGGCTGTCGATTGCGCTCGCCCCAAACCAGACCGGACGCTTTGCCTTTGCGTTCACCCCTCCGGGACTGTGGATCGGCATGGCGATCGCCGCGACCGCCGTCGCGCTCACACTGGCCTGGCGAGGCCTACGGCTGGGGCGGCTCGGACTTTCCGAGTAGCGCGAGCGCAGACAACGGATCGATCCGGGCACCGGCAACGCGGAGGGCCCAATGCAGGTGTGGGCCGGTCACCCGTCCGGTGGCCCCAACCTGGCCGACGACCGCGCCGGCGTCGATCAACTGGCCTTCCTTCACATCGATCCGGGAAAGATGCGCCAGCAACGAGAAGACGCCAAGGCCATGATCGATCACCACGGTGTTGCCACTGAAATACAGATCGCGCGCCGCGACGATGCGTCCGGCGTTGGGCGCGCCGATGGGGACTCCGGCCGCACTCAGGAAATCTGTACCGGCGTGGGGGTTGCGCGGCTTCCCGTTGAAGATGCTGCGCGTACCGAAGCGGCTGTTGGCGGGATCGGGAACCGGGCGCAGAAATGGGCCCTGCCAGAGGCGTTCGCGGGCGGAGTGCGCGTAGACATCGGCGAGAAACGCCGTGTCGCTGGCAATCCGCTCGGCCATCGACGCCGGCGGATCGACGAATTCCGGCGCCACCAGCAGCCGGCGGGTCGGAAATCGCTTCGGCAGGACCTCGAGCTGATGCCGGCCGCTCACCGACGCTTCGCGAAGACTCGCTTCGGCGGTGAGCGAGTACATGCCCGGCGGCTGATCGATGTCGATGCCCACTAGCGCTTCCCAGGTGCCATCGCCAACTGCAAACACGGGAACCAGATGACCGAACGCCCGCACGCGCATGTCTACTGCCGCTCGGTCGGTCGTCAGCGTCGCAACCAGCAACTCACCGGGCTGGAGCGATCGAGCCTTGACCGCGATCGCAATTCCAGGAGCAGTGGAAGTCAGCGCCAGAACAGCTGCAATGACCAGCGTCATCAAGTTGCCCACAAGCCACTACATGTCTGTGTAATCTGCGTCATCCGTGGCCCTGGTGAATTGTTCGTCATCTGCGGCCCTGGTTAGCGTTCTGTGTCATCTGCGTCATCTGCGGCCCTGGTGAGTTCGTCATCTGCGGCCCTGGTTAGCGTTCTGGTCATTTCGTCATCTGCGGCCCTCGTCAATGCTCCATCTCATCTGTGTCAGCGTTTGGGCTCCGCGACGACGATGGCGATGGCGTCGCCGGAGGGTGAGACAGCGAGCCGGCTGATAGCGCCCAACTTGTGTGACGCGCCGTCGAACACTTCGCTCCATGTGGTGCCCCCGCGCGTCCACGACATGATCCTCGTGCCGGAGGACATCAGCAGGGTGTTGCCGTCCGGCATCCAGGCGCAGTCACGATCGCTGCTGCCCTCGGCGGTTCGAACGAGAGGCGTGATGGCCTTGGTGTCGACATCAATCTGCTTGACCCAGTACTCGCCTGAAGCCTCCTTCTGAATGAAGCTGACCTGTCGCAAACCGGGCACTCGATGGAGCGACCGGCCAATGTCGCCGGCCACGATTTCGGCGATGCCCGTGCTCACGCGCGCGAGACGAAGCGTCGACGGCTGACCCAGGACGAACAGCGCGAGATGGTCGGCGTCCACCCATGCGTGATAACCAACCGGCTTTATGTCTCGCAGGACGAGCGCCGGGCTCTCGCCTTTCGCCGTGAATCGCCAGAGACGCTGCGTACCATCGGCTTCGACACGAATCACGCTGAAGCCGCCCGGCTCCCCCACTCCGCTCGGCAGGAACGTCGGTGAGTACTCGCCTTCGGTCGTGTGCGTCAGCTGCGATAGACGCCTGGCGGCGCGGTCGAACACATACGTGTCCATCTGCTTGCCGTCGTGGTTGCCGGTGAGCAGGATGTGGCTCCCGTCTGGTGAGAAGGCCGGCTGATTGTCATAGCCGGGCTCGATCGCGACCGCAGCGGGAACGGCTGCCTTGATCGAGGCCAGTCCACTCGAGAGTGAAATGAGATACACGTCCGTGCCCGGCGGCGGCGCTGGTGTGGGCTGAGGCTGAAATACCGCGAGAGCGGCGAGAACGCCGGAGCCAATGGCGCGCATGCGCGGGAGTATACTGCGCCGGTGAAACGGAGGGATTTTCTCGGCACGCCATTGGCCGCGCTGGCGCCGATCGCGTCCGGCGGCGCCGCACCCGTGTTTGCGCAAGGGGTGACCGTACGATCGTCATCCTTCGATCCGTGGATCGAGGTGCACGCCGCTCACCTGCGGCACAATGCCGACCAGGTTGCGCGGCTGACCTCTCGACCCATCCTCGCGGTGATCAAGAACAACGGATACGGCCTGGGCGTCACCAATGTGGCGCGCGTGCTCGACGCGCTTCAACCGATCGCCGGCTTTGCCGTCGTCAAGCTGCAGGAGGCGATCGATCTCAAGGACGCCGGGATCAAGAAGCCGGTGCTGCTGATGGGCCCGTTCGACGAGGCCGACCTCCACGAGATCGTCCGGCGCCAGATCATGCCGATGGTATACACGCCGGTTGGCGAGCTCCTGCAGAAGGAGGCGCAACGGCTCGGCACCACCCTGCCGATCCATGTCTGCGTGGATACGGGAATTGGTCGGGTCGGCGTGCCCTATCTCGACGCGCCGGCCTTGATCCGGGACCTCGCGTCGCGGGCGGGCATCAGGATCGACGGCACGATGATGACGTTCACCGAAGACGACAGCTTCGATCGTGAACAACGCCGGCGGTTTGCCGCATTGACGGAGGAACTGGCACGGTCGGGGGTGCCGCTCGGTAAACGCCACGCGGCGTCAACCTACACGCTGTTTCAGCATGACGATGCGGCGTTCGACATGGTGCGGCCGGGAATGGCGCTCCTCGGGATTTACCCCGAGGCGGCGTTTCGCACACTGAACCGGTTGGAGCTCAAGCCGGCGGTGGCGCTGCGGGTGCGGGTGGCGTACGTCAAACGGCTTGCCGCCGGCACGAGCGCCGGTTACAGCCGCGCCTACATGGCGACGCGAGAGACCTGGGTCGCCACCCTGCCGATCGGGCACGTCGACGGCTGGCCTCGAATGGCTGCAAAAGGCGCGCGGGTCCGCATCAACGGACGCCTGTATCCCGTGATCGCGTCGGTCTCCGCCAGTCACACGATCCTGGAGATCGGGGACGAACCGGCCGTCAAAGCCGGCGACGTCGCCACACTGTTCGACTGGGAAGACGGTTCGCGGCCCGAAGACGTGGCAGCGGCGTGCGGCGCGTCGGTCTACGACCTGACGATGCACCTCAATCCGCTGCTCCCGCGTCGTCTCGCATGAATCAGCCGATCCTCCGTCATCGATTACCCGAGATATTAACGAACTCTTTACCTTTGTCGTCGCCCGCCTTCGGCAAGACTGGGATGTCGATGCCGCCAGGGCCGCCGGAAGGATGTGACATGCGAGGAGCAGCAGTAGTGGTGTTCGCCCTCACGCTCGGACTCGCGGCCACCACGCCCACGGTCGCAAGCCAGCAAAGTCCATCAGCGCAGGCCGCCTCGGTCGCGAAGGCCGACATTGCCGGCGCGTGGGTATTGAACCGAGACCTCTCGACTGTGCCCGAGCGCGGGGAGATGGGTGGCCCGCCTGGCGGTCGGCAGGGCGGCGGCTACGGTGGTGGTGGTGGCCGCGGCGGCTTCGGACGGCCAGGCGGAATGGGCGGCGGTATGTCCCGCCCGAGCGACGAGGACGTGCGCAAGATGGAAGTGGTTCGCCGCCACCTCACCGAGATTCCCGATCGCCTGATCGTCGTTCGTGAGCAGCAGTCGGTGTCGATCACGGACGGCAACGGCCGGCGGATGAGTTACAAGGTGGACGGGAAGAAGCAGGATCAGTTTACCGGCGACGGTGAATTCACATCGAAAAGCCGCTTCGACGGCGACCGGTTGATCGTCGAAGAAGACTTCGGCGGCCGGAAGATCACGACCACCTACACGCCGATCGTCGACGGTGACAAGTCCCGCCTCGAGGTTAGCGTGACGCCTGAAGGCGCGCGCGGTCTGAGCGGTGGGCGGGGCGGGCCGGGCGGCTCGCCCACCGATCTGCCGCCAGCCCCGTCGCGGGAGTTCAAGCGCGTCTACAATCTCGAAGCCCGGGGGCAGCCCGGCTACTTCTTTTTCTGATCGTTCTTGAGCTCGACGACGATCACTTCCATGGGCTCCTTGCCCTTGTTGAGATCGCCATGCTCGGTTTGCGGATCGGCGTCGAGCCAATAGGCCTTGCCCGACTCCCACACCATTTTTTGCATGGTCGCGCCCTTGGCGTCGACGACATCGAGCGTGCCGCCCTTGAGCGCGACGATCGTACGCCCGTGGTCGTGCCGGTGCAGCGCCAGCGGCTGGTTCGGCATGATGATCGACTTCCACACTTTGACTTCGTTGTTCTCGAACTGCGGCTCGCGACGAGTCCCCGTCTGC
Organism: uncultured Acidobacteriota bacterium; assembly: GCA_963773045.1. Taxonomy (GTDB): domain Bacteria; phylum Acidobacteriota; class Vicinamibacteria; order Vicinamibacterales; family UBA2999; genus 12-FULL-67-14b. The sequence continues at coordinate 848,829 of CAVYZT010000010.1, forward strand.
TGCCCGGTCACGACGCCCGCCCCAAACGCAAGTCCCACCACGAGCGCCGCGCCGATCCATCGAACATTCATAACTCCTCCGTGAAGGGGTCTGTCCCCCAACCCCTGAAAGCGCTTTAGTATCTGCCATCCATCGCTCGCAGAAACTGCCACAACGCAGAAACTGCGACTAAACAAGGGGATTGGTGCCAGACCCCTTTACAACTTCAGCAACTGCTCGGCGTTGCGGCCGAGGATGCCCTCCCGCTGAGCCGGTGAAATCGTGAGCCGGCCAATCGCGTCCAGCATCTTTGGAATGCTGCCGATCTGATGGGGATAGTCACTGCCGGCCAGGATGTGCCCGGCGCCGGCAAACTTGATCGCCAGGTCGATCGCGTTCACATCGAAATTGACCGTGTCGAAGTAGAACTCCTTCAGGTAACTGCTCGGTGCGCGGCCGATATTCGCCCGGCAGTCGGCAAATGCTTCGTAGCCGCGATCCAGCCGCTCGGCCAGATACGGTATCGCCCCGCCCATGTGACAGAGCACCCAGCTGATCCGCGGGTAGCGCTCCGGAACGCCGGCGAAGACCAGATGCGCCGCCGCCAGCGTGGTATCCATCAAGAACCCGACCAGAGGCATCAGCCAATACTGCTCCATCGCCTCGACCCCGAGTGGATGCGCAGGATGGATATAGATCACGGCGCCAAGCTCGTTCGCCTTCTTCCACAGCGGCTCATACACCGCGTCGGCGAGCGCGGTCCCATTCACGTTGCTGAACACCATCGCTCCCGGAAAGCTCAACGTCGTCATCGCCCGTTCGAGTTCGTCGACCGACGCAGCCGGATCGTTGAGCGGCAGCGTCGCCAGCGACGCGAAGTGCGTGCGCCGCTTCACTTCCTTCGCGAAGGCATCGTTCACGTGCCGGGCCATCTGAACCGCGGTCGCCGGCTCTTCGAAGTGCACGCCCGGAGTCGTGAAGGTGATGACCTGCTTGTCGACCCGATGCTGCTTCAGCACGCCCTCGCGGTAGTCGAGATCGCGATGGCCGGGCACGAGGATGTTGTAGTCGCCCGGATAGTGCAGCCGCGGATTGCCGTCGGCGTCGTAGTCCACGCGCACGCGCGCCGGCCCCTTCTTCACGGCATCGAGATACTCAGGAGGGTAATAGTGATTGTGAAAGTCAACGATCATGGCACCTCACGCTGTTCACCTTGCGCCTTCCAAAAGCCGCCACGGGAGCACGGAACCACAGAATCACGAAATGTTCACATTGCTCCGTGTTTCAGTGCTTTCGCGTTTCTGTGAGCCGCATTGCGGGTCCAGAGCCAATATGCCGGAAATCCGGTGGCGACGGCGCCAAGCCCCATCGCCGCCTGCAGGGGATCCGCCGCGATCTGATTGACGACGATCGCGGCCGACGCCGCAATGAAGACGACCGGCGCGATCGGGACGAGCGGCATACGCCACGCCGGCTGATAGCCGGGCCGGCGGCGCATCAGCACGACTCCCAGTGCCAGCAACGCGAAGAAGATCCACTCCGTGTAGATCACGCGAGTGAAGAGTGCGCGGTAGGTTCCGGTCCAGACGAGCACCGACGCCCACACTCCTTGCAGGAGGATCGCCTTGCTCGGCGTTTGAAATCGTGGATGAATATCGCGCGCCCATCTGAACCACAGGCCATCGTTCGCCATCTGGTAGTACACACGTGGTCCGAGCAAGACGATGCCGTTCAGCGCGCCGAAGGCGCTGAACATGACGAGCGCCGAGATCACACCGGCTCCTCGCGATCCCACGAGCACTTCGAACGCGTCTGCAGCAATGCGCTGCGATGCGATCACCTTGTCGATCGGCAGCACGCGGAGATAGACGGCATTCAGTCCCACATAGCACAGCGTGACGACGACAATGCCAATCATCAGGGAGCGTGGAATCGTGCGCGTCGGATCCACCGTCTCCTCCGCGGTGTAGGTCACCATGTGCCAACCACCGAACGCAAACAGTCCGGCCCCGACGGCCAGCAGGAAGTTGCCCCCGGTGATGGCGCCGAGTGACCAGTCGTTGTGCACATTCACCGGGCCGCTCAGCAGCGCCCCGATGGCGATGATCACGACCACCGCCGCAATCTTCACGAACGTAAAGGCCGACTGCACCTGCCCGCCAAGCGCAACGCCGAGATAGTTGACGGCCGACAGAGAGAGAATCGCGCCAATCGCGACCAGCCGCGTCGATGTGTCGTCGAGCGTGACGAACTGGCCGGCATAGCGCGCAAAGACCGTGGCAATCGCCGCCAGGATTCCCGTGTGCATCGTCCAGAACATGGCCCACCCGAAGATGAAGCCGAGGAGGGGCGAGTAGATCTCGCGAAAGAACACATAGACACCGCCCGTTTTGGGGAATGCCGACGATAACTCGGCACAGACAAGTGCGCCGATGAGCGTCAGCAGGCCGGCGGCGACCCACGCGAGAATCACGCCCGACACCGAGGGCACCTTGGCGGTGATCTCCGACGCCTGGACGAAAATCGACGAGCCGACGATGGTGCCGACGACGAGAGCGGTGGCCGAAGGAAGGCCGATGGCGCGGACGAGTCGGCTCATGTGGATCGAAGGCAGTCCCTAAACAACAACCGGGTCTCCGTGCCGTAACACAGAGACCCGGGATGTGGTCGACGATCGGCCGCCAGCTACGCTGCCGCTGCCGGCTTGGCGAGCACCTTGCCGAAGACTTCGACCGCCTTCTGCATCTCGGCCATGGTGCCGATGGAGATGCGGGCGTGCGTCTTCTCGTACGGCGGGAAGTCACGGCCGATCAGAACGCCCTCGGCGGCGCACGCGGCACGGAACTCCCGTGCCGGGCGCTTGACGTCCACGAAGATGAAGTTGGTCTGCGAATCAGTGGGCTTGTAGCCGCGATCCGAGAACCACTTCATCGTGAACGCGCGGACGTCGGTATTGCGCTTCGATTCGGCCGCCAGGCGAGCCTGATCGCCGCCAAGCGCCGCCCGCGCGGCCGCCAGCCCCAGCACGTTGACGGCGCTGCTCCCGTCCCAGTCCGCCATCTTCTCGATCGTGTCCTTGTGCGCGATGGCGTAGCCCACGCGGAGGCCGGCCATGCCGTAGCACTTCGAGAACGTGCGAGCGACGACGACGCGCGGATCCTGCACCGCGACCGGAATCATCGTCTCGTAGCCGGGCATCGTGGCGTACTCGAAGTAGGCTTCGTCCACCAACACGGTCGTATTCGGCGAGGCCTTCTGGAGCGCCGCAAGATAGTCCCGCGTTTCCTTGCCGCCGATCGCGGTGGCCACGGGGTTATTCGGGTTGCAACAGAACACCAGACCCGAACCCTTCGAGGCGCCAAGCAGCGCATCCAGGTCCATCTTCAGCTCCGAGTTGAGCTTGACGCCGGTCACCGGGTTGCCGATCAGTCGGGCATAGCCGGCGCACTCTTCGTACGCCGGGATGGCGACCACCAGGCCAGCGGTCTTCGTGGTGAAGACATGCGTGGAGGTGCGGAGGATCTGCGTGGAGCCGGACCCGATCAGCACGTTCTCGGGCTTGATCCCGAACTTCTTGGCGATGAGCTCGGCCACTTCATCGATCGTGGTACTGGGGTAACGGCCCGTCTCGCTGAAGACGCCGCGCACGGCGTCGAGCACGGCCTGACCGGGACCCGCGGGATTCTCGTTGCTGGACAGAATGATGGGCGACGCATTGGCCGCGTACGTCGGCTCGAGGCCGAACAGCGACGCTTCCCGGCCGCGCGAGGCGATCCACGCACCCGCCGTCCCGGCGCCCACCGTCTGAACGAATGATCGTCGCGACAGCGACATAACGGAAACCTCCTTCATCGTCTCCTCGAGACCCGGTTAGCGCCCATCTTTGCTGGCGGCGGTCGTCGTCGTGGTCGCCAGCACTCTCTTGAAGACGTCCACTGCGCGCTGCATCTCTGCCTGGGTGCCGATCGAGATACGGCAGTGGGTCTTTTCGTAGGGCGGGAAGTCTCGTCCCACCAGGATGCCAGCCCGTGCGCAGGCGTCGCGGAACGGGGCCGCGGGCCGCTTCAGGTTGACGAAGATGAAGTTGGCATTCGCGTCGGTCCCGCTGTAGCCCAAATCGCTGAAGGCCTTCAGCGTGAACGTGCGAACCTCGGTGTTGCGCTTGCGTTCGGCGTCGATGTGCGCCTGGTTGCCGAGGCCGGTGAGCGCCGCCGCGATATGGGGCGTGCCGATGCCGTACGGCATCCTGAACTCGTCCAGCCGGGCAATGGTCTCTTTCTGACCAATCCCATAGCCGATTCGAAGTCCGGCCATCCCGTACGCCTTCGACATCGTGCGCGTCACGAACACGTTCGGCGTGGACAAGGCAATGTCAACCGCGGTCTTGTAGCTCGGGTCGGTCACGTAGTCGTGGTAGGCCTCGTCGATCAGGATCACCGTGTCCGGCGAGGCCGCGCGAACGCGCTTCACGAAATCGGCCACCGTCGAGGCGCCGTGGACCGTCGCGGTCGGGTTGTTCGGGTTGCAGAAAAACACGAGACCCGCGCCCCTGGACGCTTCAATCGTCTTGTCGATGTCGATGCGCAGCTTGTCGTCGAGCGGCACTTCCCTGACCGCCGAGCCAATCTTCCTGGCGGTCCAGTTGGGATTTTCAAAAGACGGCCACGGAGTCGCCAGTGCCTTCGTTGGCGAGGTGAACGCGCGAACGGCGTTGGTCAGAATCTCTCCCGACCCGGCACCCATCACGACGTTTTCCGGCTTGGCGCCAAACTTGGCGGCCAACGCGGCAGGGAGAGTGCCTTCGTGCTGCTTCGCATTGAAGGGATAGCGGCCGGCTTCAGGGAACTTGCCCACGATGGCGTCGAGCACGTGCTCGCCGGGACCGAGAGGATTCTCATTGCTTGAAATACGAACAGGCTTGTTGCCGGACTGCATAGCCTGCCCGGAGAACTCTGCCCCGCCCTCGCGACCTCGATCCGAAATCCACTCTGCTCTGAGCTGGTTTTCGTCGACCGCGACGAGCCGCTGGAAGAGTCGCCGACGCGTCAGCGACATACCCTGCCTCCTTGGTGACCTGAGGTGACAACCGCCACGGATTGAGTGTCCGTGCTCAGGATTCTACACATTTTGTGGTGGGTCGGGAATGATAACCATGCGAAAGACCTATCGACAGCGTGGCCGATCATCGTGGATCGATGGAACGCACACAGCGCGCCCCAGTGTGCGTTTGTCGACAGTCAGCGAGACGAGGGGATGATCTGATCGGCGCTGCGCCAATCGCGAAGCCAACTCCGGCCAGGGTCTCGTCGCGCCGGGGAGGCTGTTAAGCTGGCTGAATGCGGAGTGCGCTGGTCGCGGCGCTCGTTGGGCTCTTTGGGATCTTTCCGTCTGTGGTCCTGGCTCAGATCACGACGGCGGTCGTGGCGACGGGTTTGATCAATCCCGTGGCGTTCGTCGTGGATCCGTCCGACCCCTTGATGTTCCATGTCGTCGAGCAGCGCGGCACCGTCCGCACCGTCACGAACGGCGTCGTCAGTGCGGCCTTCGTCCTCGACCTGCGATCCGACGTCCGTAGTGGAGGCGAGCAAGGACTTCTCGGGATGGCCTTTGCCCCTGACGCGGCCACGTCGGGCCGGTTCTTCGTCAATTTCACCAACACGAGCGGCGATACCGTCGTCGCGAGATTTCAGCGCGACGGACAAGGCCGCGTCGATCCAGCGTCACGGTTCGATCTCGTGTGGCCGGATGGACGTCGAGTGATCGATCAGCCGTTCGACAACCACAACGGCGGCCATCTCGCGTTCGGCCCGGATGGCTATTTATATATAGGGTTCGGTGACGGTGGCAGCGCCGGCGATCCCTTCAACAACGCGCAGAATCCCCGCACGCTGCTCGGCAAGATGCTTCGCATCGACGTGAACGTGCCCGACGACGATCCTCGAGGCTACCGGATTCCCGAGGACAATCCCTTTGTCAGCGGCTCGCCAATCTCGGCGATGCCCGAGATTTGGGCGTTCGGTCTTCGCAATCCCTGGCGCTACTCCTTCGATGACACGACGCGAGGCGGCACTGGCGCGCTCGTGATCGGCGATGTCGGACAGAACACGCGGGAAGAGATCGACTGGGAACCGCGGGGCGCTGGGGGACGCAACTACGGATGGCGGCTGAGGGAAGGCACGCTCCCCTTCGACGCCCGGCAGCCGGCCGCATTCCCGCCGCTCAGGGAACCCATTCACGACTACCCGCGTAACGTCGGCCAGTCGGTGACTGGCGGGTTCGTCTATCGCGGCGCGGCGCTGCCGGGGATGTTCAACGGCCGCTACTTCTACGCAGACTTTGTCAGCGGGCGCGTCTTTTCGCTTGGAATCAGCCTGGACGCCGGCCAAGAGGCCCGTGCGGTCGACATCCTCGAGGTCACTGGACCGCTCGGCGGCACGAGCGAGCTCGGGATGATCAGCGCCTTCGGCGTGGACGCCGATGCGGAACTCTATATAGTCAGCTACTCCCGCGGCCGCGTGCTGAAGATCGTTCCCTCGGCTGCGCCCTGACTCGTCATTTCCGCTAACCGCCTGTCGTTCAAGCGTTTACACTGCTGTTACACGTGTTGGCCCTCGAGGTCAAGCGCGACTGCTTTGGTATGCTGACTGCGCATGGCGGGCCCAAGCGCTGCAAGTAGACGCATCCGAAAACGCAAACTACTCGAGGCGGCGCCAGGGCCGAGCCCGACCGACTGGTCACGCCTCGAATCCCGAGGACCTCAGCCGGCCACAGCTGTACATCAACCGCGAGTTGAGCTGGCTGGCCTTCAACGAGCGCGTGCTCGCCCAGGCCCAGGACTCCTCGCATCCGCTGCTGGAACGAGTGAAGTTTCTCGCCATCACCGGCACCAATCTCGATGAGTTCTTCATGGTCCGGGTGGCCACGATTCTCAAGAAGTTCCGGGCCGGTATCGAAGAGGTGTCGATCGACGGTCTGACGACCGAGCAGGAACTGGCGACCATTCGGCGGCGCGCGCTCGCGCAGATCGACGAGCAGACCTCGTGCTGGACGCGATCGCTCCGGCCGCTGCTCGCGGCCGAGGGCATTCACTTCCTGGACGCGGGCGATCACACTCCAGCCATCGAGGCGTGGCTGGCCCAGTACTTCAAGGATCACATCTTCCCTGTCCTGACGCCGCTCGCGTTCGATCCAGGCCACCCGTTTCCGTATATCTCGAACCGCAGCATGAACCTGGCCGTGCGCGTGCGTCACGCCGGTCGCACGAAGTTCGCTCGCGTCAAGGTCCCGAGCATGCTGCCGCGATTCATCGCGCTGCCCGACGCGCTGTCGCCGCAGCCGGGGATGTCGTACGTCTTTCTCGAAGACGTGATCCGGCGCAACATACAACAGCTCTTCCCCGGCACGCAGGTCGAAGGCGCGCACCTGTTCCGCGTCATCCGCGACACTGACATGGTGATCCAGGAAGACGAAGCCGACGACTTGCTCGAGACGGTCGACCGCGGCTTGAAGCAGCTCCGCTACGGCGCGCTCTCGCTGATGCAAGTCGAAGCCGACATGCCCAGGCGCGTGTTGAGCATCCTGATCGAAAACTTCGAAGTTGACGAAGACGTTGTCGTCCGCACGACCGATCGCATGGGCTTTGGTGACTGGTTCGAGCTCACCACGCTGCACCGCCCGGCGCTCAAGGACACGGTGTTCACGCCGCGTACGCTGTGGCCCCCTGACGAAACCGACAAGGTCTTCGAGCAGATCGCCGATCAGGACTTCCTCATCCACCACCCGTTCGACTCGTTCACGTCGGTGGAAACGTTCTTGCGCGCGGCAGTCGAGGATCCGCAGGTCGTCGCCATCAAGATCACGCTCTACCGCATCGGCTCGGACTCGCCGCTGGTCGACATGCTGATCGAGGCGGCCGAGCAGGGCAAGCAGGTGGCGGTGCTGGTCGAGCTCAAGGCGCGGTTCGACGAACGCAACAACATCGCGTGGGCAACGCGGCTGGAAGCGGCGGGCATTCACGTCGTCTACGGGCTGGTCAACCTCAAGGTTCACTGCAAGCTGTGCCTGGTCGTCCGCAAGGAAGCCGACGGCATTCGCCGCTTCGCTCACGTCGCCACGGGTAACTACAACCGGGTGACCTCGCAGATCTACACCGACCTTGGTGTCTTCACTGCCGATGAAGGGATCCTGGACGATGTGAGCGAAGTGTTCAATTCGCTGACCGGGTATTCGAGCAAGCGGTCGTATAACGCGCTGCTGGTCGCCCCGGTGGGTCTTCGTCAGGGCATCCGCGCGCTGATCGAGCGCGAGATGGAACACGCCAAAGCCGGACGTCCCGCTCGCGTGATCATCAAGAACAACGGGGTGGCCGACCAGTCGATCATCAAGACGCTCTATCGCGCCTCGCAGGCGGGCGTCGAAATCGACATGATCGTCCGCGGCCTGTGCTGTCTGCGGCCGGGCATTCCCGGCATCAGCGACCGGATCCGCGTGCGGTCGATCGTCGGCCGCTTCCTGGAGCACTCGCGCATCTACTACTTCGAGAACGGTGGAGAGCCCGAGGTCTACATCGGCAGCGCCGACCTGATGGAGCGCAATCTCGACCGTCGCGTGGAAGTGCTGGCACCGGTCACCGACCCAGGTCTTCGCCAGCACCTGCGAGACACGGTGCTCGAAGCGCTCTTGAGCGATACCGAACGCGCCTGGATCTTGCAGCGGGATGGAACCTACTTGCGGACGACGCCTCCAGAGGGCGCGTCACCGCTCAATTCTCAGCGCTTCCTGATGGATTGGTACGCCGCGCAGCATGACGGCTAGGGGCTGTTCGCTGTTGGCTGTTCGCCTTTCGCAAAATGCAAATCTCGATGCGAACTGCGAAAAGCGAATCGCGGTCCTACGGATTGAGCGTCCCGAACAACACCATCCGAGCTGATTCTCTGAGCGTGCGCGCGGTGAATGGCTTGCGCAGGAACGCGACGCCATCCCCGAGGCTGCCGTCTTCGGTGAACAGCAGATCGCTGAAGCCCGACTGGAAGAGGATCTTGACGTCTGGATAGATCTCGCGGACGCGATCGGCAAGCTCGTTGCCGGTAAGACCGGGCATGTCGTAGTCGGTGACCAGCAGTGCGACGTCCTTCGCCGTTTTCGCTTTCTCGAGCCCGTCGGCGCCGTCACTGGCCGTCAGCAGGTCGTAGTTCTCGCGGTGAAGGATGCGCGTCAGCATATCGAGCATCTCCGGATCGTCATCGACGATCAGCACGGTGTGCCGGCCAGGCAACGGCTTGAGCTCGATCGGCGCTGAGGCGTGCGGATCCTGGGGCGGATGGCCGGACGCGGCCAGCTCGCCAGTCGTGGCGCCGGCCGCCACTTGCCGAAGTTTTTTCAGCAGCGGATCAGGCAGGCCAAGCTCGAGCGCGGCGACATACACCTCGGCGCACAGCTCCTCGAGCGCGCGAATTCGCGCGTGCGATTCCTCGAGCGTCAGCTTCATGCCGCTCGTGAGTGTATCAAGTCAGGGCGCTGGATGCGCGGGCGGCAGCATGCGATTCAACAGTTCGAGCGCCGCATGCGCGGCGCGCTGAATCTGTTCGAGGTCCCATCGTTTCGGATCGTCTGGCGACACATCCTCGAGCGACAGGCCGTCTGGCTCACTGCCACCGAAACAGACGCAACGCGAGTGCGAACGAGATGGTTCCCCATGCGGCCAGGATCGCCAGCTCTGCGGGCAGCGCCGTCAGCGACTGACCTTCGTTGATCACCGCCCGCAGCGCGTCGATCAGCGCGGTGAGCGGCAGCGCGCGGATGAACGGCTGCATCGCGTCCGGAAAGTTGGTCGATGCGAAGAACACGCCGGACAGCACCCACATCGGCACCATCGCGAGGTTCATCAACCCCGACACGGCCTCGATGGTTCGCGCCCGGCTCGCCAACAACAGGCCAAGCCCGCCGAAGCCGAGGGCGCCAAGCAGCGACAACGCCGCCAGCGACAGCAGCGATCCGTGCACCGCGACGCCAAATGCGATCCAGCCAAACCCGACAATGACGACGGTCTCCAAGGTGAGAAACGCCAGCCGGCTGAGGAGATGGGACAACAGGTAGTGCGACTTGGACATCGGCGTCGCCACCAGCCGCTTCAGCAGCTTCTTGGTTCGCGCCTGCACGATCGAGAAGCCGACACCCCACAGCCCCGTGCTCATGATGTTCATGCCCAGCAGACCGGGCACGAGCCAGTCGATATACCGGCTGCCGACCGCTTCGACCGGCTGCAGCTTGGGAGAGAAGACGTCGTGGCGGCCGGCGGCGTTTTGCAGCGCGCGATCGACGGCCAGGCGCGCGACCTGACTTTCGGCCCGCGCTTCATCGAAACGATAGGTCGGTGGCGAGTCCGGCACGATCACGACCGGCGCCCGCCCGTCGCGAACCGCACGGTCAACCTCCGGCAGCTGCAGCCGGCGTACCGTGAATCCGCCCGCGTGTTCGAGCTGGCGGACCACCTCATCGGCTCCCGGCTGCTCGACCACGCCGACGATCACCGGCTCCTGGCCGCGCGATCGAAAGGCAATGCCGAGCGCGCAGGTCATGATCACGGGAAAGGCAAACACCCAGAACACCGCTTCGGGCTCGCGGAGAAACTCCATGAACCGCGCGCGCGTGAGTTGAAACAGCGGATGATTCATGACGCCCACCCGCGAGACGCTCATCTGTGTCATCGGTGTCATCGGTGTGATCGTTCGACTCGCTCACCGTCTCGCCGTTGGCGAGCCGCCGACTCGCTCACGACAAGGCTGCGGCCCTAGCCATCGCGCAGCTGCCTGCCAGTGAGATGCACAAAGACGTCCTCGAGCGTCGCGCTGTGCGTCCCCAGCTGAGTCAGCGCGGCGCCATGACGCCGCAGCAGATCGAGCAGCGCCGGTACCGTGCTGTGCAGCTCGGAGGTCGCCAGCGCGGTATGTCCGTCGTTGACCCTCACATCGCGCACGCCAGGGAGCATGCAGAGATCGCCGCGCTGTGGCGATTCACCGCTGCCGATGGCGAACTCGACCATGTGCTCGGCGCCCAGCGAGGCGACGAGCTCGCGCGGCGTGCCAAGCGCGATCAGTTTGCCTTGATCCATGATGCCGACCCGATCGCAGAGCGCGTGCGCCTCGTCCATGTAGTGCGTTGTGATCAAGATGGTCCCGCCACCACGCCGAAACCGCTCGAGCACGGCCCAGAGTTGCCGGCGCGACTGCGGATCGAGGCCGGTCGTCGGCTCGTCCAGAAACAGCAGTTCGGGCCGGCCGGCCAGGGCGCACGCCACCGAGAGCCGCTGCTTCTGCCCGCCGGACAGCTTCGAGACCCACGAGCCGCGCTTCGACGATAACTCGACGGTCTCGAGCAGCTCGTCAACTGACGGGCCGTCGGGATAGAACGATCGAAACAGGCTGAGCGTCTCGCCGACGGTGAGCTTGTCGGCCAGTTGCGTCTCTTGCAGCTGGATGCCGAGTCGCGGGCGCAACCTGGCGCCATCGTCTTCCCACCGCATGTCGAGCACGCTCACCTCGCCGGCGTCCGGGGTGAGCAGACCCTCGAGGATTTCGATCGTGGTCGTCTTCCCGGCGCCGTTTGGACCAAGCAGTCCGAAGCATTCGCCGCGCTGCACGAGAAGGTCCAGCGCGTCGACAGCGACGACGTCGCCATAGCGTTTGACCAGGCCCACACACCGCAGCGCCGGTGACGTGGCGTGCATCCGCCAATTGTAGCCGGGGTACACCCGCCACTCAGTGTCGCCGGGAATCGTGGGCCGACGCCGAGGCACTCGCCACGTTCGCCGAGCAACACAAGCGCGACTAGAGAGGCGCGCCCTCAGCTCAACCAGCGCGCCGCCGCGCTCCCTTCGCGAATGATCGTGTCGTGGCGATCCGATCCTGTCGAGATGATGCCGACCGGCACGCCGCTGACCTCTTCGAGCCTGGCCACGTAGCGTCGCGCGCCCTCCGGCAGTTGCGAGTACGTCCGCACGCCTTTGGTCGGTGACGACCAGCCTGGCCACGATTCGTACACCGGTGCCCCATCGCTCACGGCGTGGGGATCCGACGGGAACTCGGTCAGCACGCGGTCGCCCACCTTGTACCCGGTGCAGATTTCGATCGTCTCCAGGCCATCGAGCACGTCCAGCTTGGTCAGCGCCAGCGCATCGATGCCGTTGATGCGGACCGCGTAGCGCGCCGCCACCGCGTCATACCAGCCGCAGCGACGGGGCCGGCCGGTGGACGCCCCGTACTCCTGACCACTTTCTCTCAGGCGGTTGCCGATTTCGCCGTGCAGTTCGGTGGGCAGCGGGCCTTCGCCGACGCGGGTGGTGTAGGCCTTGGCGACGCCCAGTACTCCGTGAATCGCCTTGGGCGGAATGCCAAGACCGGTGCACGCCCCGCCGATCGTGGCATTCGACGAAGTCACATAGGGATACGTTCCGTGATCGATGTCGAGCATCGCACCTTGAGCACCTTCGATCAGGACCCGACGCCCGTTACGGGTGGCCTCGTCGAGCGCGAGCGACACGTCGCCGGTCCACCGGCGCATCCGTTCGCCAAAACCGAGCAGCTGGTCGTAGACCGGTTTCCAGTCGAGCGTCGAGTCCTTGATCATCCGATTCCGCGCGCTCACGTTTTCGCGCACGTCGTCGGCCAGGGCCTGCGTATCGATGAGGTCACAGACTCGAATGCCCCGGCGTCCGATCTTGTCTTCGTAGGCCGGCCCGATTCCGCGCGACGTCGTGCCGATCTTGCGCTCGCCGCGCCGGGCTTCGCTCAGCACGTCGAGCTCCCGGTGATACGGCAGGATGAGGTGAGCCTTCTCGCTGATCAGCAAGCGATCGCCGACATCGATGCCAAGCCGCGCCAGCTCTTCGATTTCCTTGAACAGCGCCTGCGGATCGACGACGACGCCGTTGCCAATCACGCACAGGACGCCGTCGTGCAGGATGCCGGAGGGAATCAAATGGAGGACGAATTTTTTTCCGTCAACGTATACCGTGTGGCCGGCGTTGTGCCCGCCTTGATACCGCGCCACGATCGAAAACGATGGCGTCATGAGATCGACGATCTTGCCTTTGCCTTCGTCGCCCCACTGCGCGCCCAGCACCACGATATTCATAGGCTCTCTACTGTATCCTACGACGCAGATGACACAGCGGATTCAGCGCCGCAGATGACACAGATAACGCAGATGACGCAACGCTTTCGAACCGGCCGACTGGTCGTGAGCAAGTTCGTGCGCTCAACGGCGAGGCGCGAGCGAGTCGAACGATGATCCTTCTCGATGGCGCGCACCTCTCGCTCGCGGATCTGATTGCGATCGCTGACGAGCGCGTGCCGGTCGGACTGACACCCGACGCGCGCGATCGGGTGAACGCGGCACGCCGCGTGGTGGACGACGCCGCGCACGGCGACGCCCCGGTCTATGGGGTCAACACCGGTTTCGGCAATTTCGCGGAAACGCGCATCGACAAGCGCGACCTGGCGGCGCTGCAGGTCAATCTCATTCGGAGTCACGCCGCCGGTGTCGGCTCGCCGCTTCCCGTCCGCGCCGTGCGCGCGGCGATGGCGCTCAGAGCCAACGTGCTCGCCAAGGGATTCTCCGGCGTGCATATCGACACGCTCGAGGCCTTGCTCGCCATGCTCAATCGCGGCGTTCACCCGCGGGTTCCCAGTCGCGGCTCGGTTGGCGCCAGCGGCGACCTCGCGCCGCTCGCTCACCTCGCGCTCGTGTTGATCGGCGAAGGACACACGTGGGAGGACGGCGTCAGCGTGCCGGGGCGAGAGGCGCTGGCAGCGGCCGGGCTCGAACCTCGCACGTTGGGACCCAAGGAAGGCCTGGCCCTGATCAACGGCACACAGGTGTCGACCGCCGTGCTGGCGTTGACGTTGGCAGCGGCCGATCGCGCGACCCGCGCGGCTGACATTGCCGCGGCCTTGTCGATCGACGGACTCCTGGGGTCGTGGCATCCGTTCGAGTCACGCATCCATGCCGCGCGGCCGTTCGAGGGACAAGCGACGTCGGCCGACAATCTGCTCCGCCTGCTCGCCGGGAGCGGCATCAACGCGTCCCATGCCAACTGCGGCCGCGTCCAGGACGCGTACTCCCTGCGCTGCGCGCCGCAGGTGCACGGCGCCGCACGGGAAGCGATCAGCTGGGTCCATCACATCGTCACTATCGAGATGAACGCGGCGACCGACAACCCCATGGTCTTTGCGGCCGCGGGCGACATCGTCTCCGGCGGCAACTTTCACGGCGCGCCGGTGGCGCTGGCCGCCGATCTCCTGGCGATGGCAGTGGCGCAGCTGGCGACGATCAGCGAGCGGCGGTCCGAGCGGCTGGTCAATCCAGCGCTGAGCGGGCTGCCGGCGTTCCTCACCCGCCACGGCGGCCTGCAATCGGGGCTGATGATTGCGCAGGTCACCGCCGCCGCGCTCGCGTCCGAGATCAAGACGCTCGCTCACCCGGCATCGGTCGACACGATCCCGACCTCGGCGAACAAGGAAGACCACGTGAGCATGAGCATGGGCGCCGCGTTGAAGGCCGAACGCGCGGTCGAGCTTGCCGCCAGCGTCATCGCCGTGGAAATCCTGTGCGCGTGTCAGGCAATTGACCTGCTGGCGCCGCTCACGAGCTCACCACCGCTCATGACGGTGCATGCGGCGGTGCGGCGCGTCGTGCCGACGCTCGACGATGACCGTTCACCCGCGCCGGATCTCGACGCGATCGTTCAGTTGATTCGTCGCGGCGCACTTGAGTACGCAGCGGGCATCGTTGTCAACTGATTTCATTTTTTTTCTTCTGTTGACAACCGAATCACCACTGCTTAGCTTCTTATCTTCGCTGTCGCCCTCCTTCGCAAGTCAGATCGCCGATGACCACGATGATTCGCACTCTGCGCGCGCCCCGCGGCACGTCACTCACGTGCCAAGGGTGGGGCCAAGAAGCGGCGTTGCGAATGCTCATGAACAATCTGGATCCTGATGTCGCCGAGCGACCGGAGGATCTCGTGGTCTACGGAGGCACGGGCAAAGCGGCGCGGTCGTGGGAGGCGTTCGACGCGATCGTGCGCGCGCTCACACACCTGGCCGGCGACGAAACGCTGCTCATCCAGTCCGGCAAACCCGTCGGCGTCTTCCGCACCCACGCCGGCGCCCCGCGAGTGCTGATCGCCAACGCCAACCTGGTCCCGAAATGGGCCACCTGGGACACCTTCCGTGATCTCGAGGACCGAGGCCTGACGATGTACGGGCAGATGACCGCGGGCAGTTGGATCTACATCGGCTCGCAAGGCATCGTTCAGGGCACCTACGAGACGTTGGCCGAGATTGCGCGGCGTCATTTTGGCGGCAGCCTGACAGGAAAGGTCGTCGTCACCGCCGGACTTGGCGGGATGGGCGGCGCCCAGCCGCTCGCCATCACGATGAATGGCGGCGTCGGCCTGATCGTCGAAGTGGATCCGGCCCGGATCGAGCGCCGGCTGGCCACGCGCTACCTGGACGAGAAGACCGCTGACGTCGGCGACGCGATTCGCCGGGCGCGCGACTACGCCGACCGCGGCGTGGCGCGCTCAATCGGGCTGCTGGCCAACGCGGCCGAGGTCCTGCCCCAGCTGGTCGAGCGAGGGTTTGTCCCCGACGTCGTGACCGACCAGACCTCGGCGCACGATCCGCTGGTGGGCTATATCCCTGACGGGCTGTCGCTGAGCGAAGCCGCGCGATTGCGCGACGCCAATCCCGATGAGTACGAACGTCGCGCCATCAGCGCGATGGGCCGGCACGTCGCCGCGATGCGCACGCTGCAGCAGCGTGGCGCCATTGCCTTCGACTACGGCAACAACATCCGCGCGCAAGCGGTCAAAGCGGGAGTGAGCGACGCCTTTGCCATTCCGGGCTTCGTTCCCGCCTTCATTCGCCCGCTCTTCTGCGAGGGGAAGGGTCCGTTTCGATGGGTCGCCCTCTCAGGTGATCCCGAGGACATCCATGTCACCGATCGCGCTGCCATGGAGATGTTCGGCGCGAACGAGGCGTTGTGCCGCTGGATTCGGCTGGCGCAGGAACGCGTCGAGTTTCAGGGACTGCCCGCGCGCATCTGCTGGCTGGGCTACGGCGAGCGCGCGCGCTTCGGTCTGAAGCTGAACGAGCTGGTCAGAACCGGTGCGGTGAAAGCGCCGATCGTGATCGGACGCGATCATCTGGACACCGGCTCGGTGGCATCGCCAAATCGGGAGACCGAGGGCATGCGCGATGGCAGCGATGCCATCGCCGACTGGCCGATTCTGAATGCGCTGTTGAACGCCTCAGCCGGCGCGACATGGGTCTCGCTGCATCACGGCGGCGGGGTCGGCATCGGCTACTCGATCCACGCCGGCATGGTGATCGTCGCCGACGGGTCGCACGACGCCGACGCACGTCTTGAACGCGTCCTCACGTGCGACCCCGGGCTTGGTGTCGTTCGGCATGCGGACGCGGGGTATCCCGAGGCGCTGGCAACAGCGCGGCGGCACGGCGTGCGACTTCCCTCTCAGGAGACGGGCCAATGATGGCTCCCCACGCAGGTCTCGAACGGCGAGTCCTGGCAGCGCTCGAATCGACACCAGCCCGTATCGCGGTCGTCATCGGCGGGTGCGGCACCGGCCGCACCACGTTATTGCACGGCCTGACGGATCGGCTCGGCCGCGATCAATGCCAGTACATCGACGTGGAGCGATCGGCAAGCACGCCGGAGCGCTTTCATCGCTCGCTGGCGGCGGCCACGCCGTTCACGCTGAACGGGCGCGATCCCGCGTCGCAGGAACCGGGCACGACGGCGCGGGCGGCCTTCGAAGGCACCCTCGCGCTGCTCGCTCGTGGCCGCGCGTCAAGCGATCGACCGGCGACCTTCCTGCTCGACGAAGTCCTCGAGCTGCGAACGTTCGAGAGCTTCCCGGGCCTGAGGCACGTGCTGCGCGAGACGCTCCAGGCGCTGGCCGACAGTGGCAATCGTTTCGTGATGACGAGCCGCTATGTCACGCGCGCGCATCGGCTGTTGCGCGACGGCAACGCCCGATTTGAAGTCATCCATCTGCCACCGCTGACCGCCGCCGAGGTAACGGCGATGCTGCCGCCGATGGGCGAGACATCCGCTGACGACCGCGAGTTCCTCGGCCGGGCGATTCATGCGCTTGCCGATGGCAGAACGGCGTACGTCCACGCGTTGGGTGAAGCCATCTCGGCGATGAGCGGTCGAGGCGGGGATCCGATCAGCGCGCTGACGGCGCTGCTCACCGGTGAAGGCGCGCTCGCGACCTGGTGCGGCTATCGTTATGAGCTGCGTCTCCACAAGGCACGCGGCTACGGCGCGCTCAAGGCGATTCTCGAAATCCTCGCCGAGGCCGAACCGCTGACCCTCACCGAAGTGGCGCAGCGCCTGCACCGCACGCCGGGCTCGACCAAAGACTACTTGTCCTGGCTGGAAGACGTCGACCTGATCGTCGCGCGACAGAAGCGTTACAGCTTTGCCGATCCCATGTTACGTCTCTGGGTCCGGCTCCACTGCCGGCCGGTGCCGCCGTCGGTCGACGAAGTCGCGCGCGAAGTGCAGACCTACGCGGTGGCGCGCCTGCCGCAGGCCGAGCCGAATCTGGCGATGGCTGGGGCCGCCGGCGATCGGAAGGAGTGGGGGATCATCGAAATCGATTAGCGCGTCCTGCTCACGATGCGCGCCCGAATCTCTCGGCTGCGCGCGCCCGCGCCTTCATCGCCTCTTCTTCCCGATCCTTCGGCGGCGTCGTCGTCGTCAGCTCGTCGATCAGCTTGCGCGCCGAGACGAAGACCTCGTCGATCGCAAGATTGAACGCCGCCTCGTTGGCTTTCGACGGCGCGTTGAAGCCGCTCAACTTCCTGACGAACTGCAGTGAGGCGGCGCGGATCTCTTCATCGGTCGCGGGCGGGTCGAAGTTGAACAACGTCTTGATGTTCCGGCACATGATGCAGCGCTCCTGGCTTCTCCCAATGATCAAGCGCTGAGGTTGATCGCGGCAAGCGCCATCTTCGCCGCGTCCTGCTCCGCTTCCTTCTTGGTTCGGCCCGTGCCTTGCGCGATGCCCTGATCCCCGACAACGACGTCGACTTGAAACAGCTTCCGATGGTCGGGACCGACTTCAGCTGACACACGGTACGTGGGGAGCGGACGGCCCAACGCCTGCAGCTTCTCCTGCAGTCGTGATTTGTAATCTCGGCCGAAGTAATCCGGCTGTCTCGCATCCTCGATGCCGGTCGCGAACTCGCGCAGCAGGAACCGGCGCACCGGTTCGAGGCCGCCATCGAGATAGACCGCAGCGATGAGCGCCTCGCAGGTGTCGGCCAGCAGCGCGTGCTTTCTCCGGCCGCCCGTCTTCTCTTCACCGCGACCGAGAATCATGTGTTCGCCGAGTCCGAGACGCTCGGCCATCTCGGCCAGCGACGCCGTCGACACCAGGTTCGCTTTGATCTTGGACTTCTGCCCCTCGGTGTAGGTCGGAAACGCACGGAACAGCGCTTCCGAGACGACCAGGCCCAGAATCGCGTCGCCCAGAAACTCCAACGACTCGTTGTCGATCACCCCGCCGCTCGGATCCTCGTGCGCCTTCGACTTGTGGGTGAGGCCATGCTCGAGCAGCCCGCGATCGCGAAACCGATAGCCCAGACGCGCCTCGAGCGCTTCGAACTGCAGCGGCAGCGGCATCACGCGGCCGGTCGTGATCTCGCGATGGCTGTCGATGATGCGCAGCGCCGACGCCGCATCCTCGTCGCGCACGGAGATGTGCGTTTCGCCCATCGGGCTCACGCTGAAGGGGAAAATACCCGACGGTGGGCCTTTGGTGCGCACCGTTTCCACACCCTGACTATCGAGCAGCGACTGGACGATGTTGGCCTCGATGTCGGAATAGGTCCGGAAGATCACCGTGAGGCCGGAAGGCGTCATGCGGCGGCCTCCATTTTCATCAGGATCATCGTCATGTCGTCGTGCTGATCGGCGCCCCCGGCGAACGTGCGCAACTCGGCCAGGATATAGGAGCGCAGCTGATCGAACGGCAGATGGGCGTACTGCTCGACCACCTTGGCCAGGGCCGGTTCGCCGAAGCACTCGAAGCGTTCGTTCATCGTCTCGGCGATACCGTCGGTGAACCAGACCACGAGATCGCCGGGCGCCAGCCGGACCGTCTGCTCCTGCAGCATGGTCTCGAACATGGTCCCGTCGTCGATCTGCAAGCCGACGACGAGGCCGTCGGGCGCGAGGAAGCGCGCCTTTCGCAGGCCCGGCGGCTGATCCGCCGGAACATGAATGAGCGGGCAATGGCCGGCGCGGGCGAAGGTCATCTCGCCGCGCTCAGTGTCGACGACACCGTAGGTCATCGTGATGAAGCTGCGCGCATCCAGATTCGCGGAGACGACGCGGTTCACGGCCAACAGGAACTCACGTGGTTCGTGATGCAGGCGCACGAGTGACTGCACAATGACTTTGAGCTGCGCCATGTAGAGACCGGCGGCCAGGCCCTTGCCGGCGACGTCGGCGATCAGCATGCCGGTCATGGTGTCGGTAATCGGCATGAAGTCGAAGTAGTCCCCGGCCACTTCGCGCGCCGGTTCACAAAACGCCGTGACCGTGAGTCCGCGGAAGCGGAACGGCCCGGCCGGCAGCAGCTTCTGCTGAATCTCGCGAGCGGCAAACATCTCCTGTTCGAGCCGGCCCTTGTCGGCCATCTCGCCGAGCAGCGTCGTCATTTCGTGGGTCATCACGTTGAACGACTCCGCCAGCTCGCCGAGCTGATCGCGCGCCCGCACGGGAATCTGATGCGAGAACTCGCCGGCGCGCAGGTGCTGCGTGCCGGTGAACAGATCGTGAACCGCGCCGGTGATCTGCTTGGCGAGGACGAACCCAATCACGATCGCCACGAACTGGATGATCAGGAAGAGCGTGCCGACCACCGCCAGCACCAGGAGCAAGAGCTGGCCGAAGTTCCGGTTCCCCAGTCCGGTCTGTGCGACCACGGAGATCCGGTTGTAGATGTCCCAGATGTTGATCCGAATCGCCACCGTGGCAACCGACACATCGCCGCTCGGCCAGTCGACGTTGTCGAGGAACACGACCCACGACTGCCGGGTAAACGAAAAGCTCGGCCCGTCGTCCTGAGGATCGAGCGTGCGCTGCTCGATCGAGCGGCCGATCTGCGGCTGGTGCCCCCGCGTCTCGAACAGCTCGACCGAGATGTCGCCCATACGGATGCTGGTCTCCTCCATGATCCGCTCTTCGACGACGCTCGAGAGCGGCAAGTCGAGGACGACGGCCCAGGTCGGATTCGGCACTTCGGGCAGGGCGACCGCTCGCATCACCAGGCGAGTACGGCTGTCTTCGCCGTTCGACGCGTCGGTCGTCACGTCGTAACTCATGATCCCGCTGAACCCGTCACAGCCCACCCACTTGGGTAGCGCGGCCGGCGGATCGAGATGGCCCCACGGTCCGGCGTGCGCCGGCAGCGGCACGGGCAGCTTCGGCGGCACTCGCCCGGCCCGCGCCGGCTCGATGTTGCACGTGACGCCGCTCAGCGGCACGACCGCGATCGACAGAAATGGATAGCGCGTCTCCGCGCTCGACTGGCGCCGCTCGAGCGTCTCGGCGAACGCGGCCGGCGTCGTCGCGCGCTGCACTTCGAGTACGGCGGTCTGCGCCAGGAAGCGCGCCTGATCGGTGAGCGCGCGAATGCGTGACTGCACGAGAAACGAGCTGATGTTGAAGCACAGGATCAATCCCGCCAGCAGGAAGAAGCAGATGATCAGGACGCCGGGCACCACGCCGACGAAGACGTACGAGAGGATCAGCTTGCGGCGAACGCGCCACAGGAGTCGCCGCTTCGCCCACACGGTGAATCGCGTGAGCCCGTAGGCCAACGCGAACAGCAGCGCCAGGCTGCCGACCATGTCGATGGCGCCCAGTCCTGCCCCGCGGCTGCCGGCGATCGCGGTGATGACGAATGCGAGGCTCTTGATCACCACGCCCAACACGAGCGCGCGCCCGGGCAGGCTGCGCAGGAGCCAGGTTCGCCAGACGTGCCATCGCGACGGGATCTCGCCCGGCAATTGCGCGATGGGACGGACTGGATCGCTCATGTGGCGCGTGGGCGCAACACGCGACCTGGTGTGGCAACTTCGAGTAGTGCCGTCGCGCGCTGCAATTGCGCGCGAAAATGATATCAGAGTATCGTTACCCTCTTGGACCTCTCCCTGTGAAACTTGAAGGACAGGCACGCTTCAGCACCATCTGCATTCACGCCGGACAAGAACCCGATCCGGCCACCGGCGCCATCATCACGCCGATCTATCAAACGTCGACGTACGTGCAGGATGGTCTCGGCCAGCCGCACCAGGGGTTCGAGTACGGCCGCACGCAGAATCCGACGCGCATGGCGCTCGAGCGGAATCTGGCGGCGATCGAGTCGGGCGCGGCGGCGTTCGCCTTTGCCTCGGGCATGGCGGCCATCGACGCCATCCTCACGCGCCTCCAGTCCGGCGATCACGTCGTGGTCAGCGACAACACCTACGGCGGGACCTTCCGGCTGTTCGAGCGCGTACGCCGGAAGTTCGGTCTCGATTTCACCTACGTGGATACGTCGAGGCTCGAGCTGGTCGAGCCGGCACTGACGCCCAAGACCAAGTACCTGTTCATCGAGTCTCCCACCAACCCGATGCTGCATGTCACCGACATCGGGTGCGTCAGTCAGATCGCGCACCGTCACGACGTGCGTGTGGTGGTCGACAACACGTTCGCCAGCCCCTATATTCAGCGCCCGCTCGAAGTGGGCGCCGACATCGTGGTTCACAGCACGACGAAGTTCTTGAACGGCCACAGCGACAGCGTCGGCGGCGTCGTCATCGTCAAGCACGCGGACGATGTGGAGTGGATGAAGTTCGTGCAGAACGCGGCCGGGGCGATTCTCGGACCGATGGATTCGTGGCTCGTCCTGCGCGGGACCAAGACCTTGACCGTCCGCATGGAACGGACCAACGAGAACGCCCAACGGCTGGCGGAGTACCTCGACGGCCACCCCAAGGTGCAGCGGACGATCTATCCCGGGTTGCCGAGCCATCCACATCACGCGTTGGCGCGGAAACAGATGCGTGGGTTCGGCGGATTGATCTCGTTCGACGTCGGATCGCTCGACGCCGCCCGTCAGACGTTGAACCGGCTGCGGTTGATGGCGCTGGCCGAGAGCCTCGGCGGTGTCGAGACGCTCATCTCGCATCCGGCGATCATGACGCACGCCTCCGTTCCTGCCGAGCGACGCGCGGCGTTGGGCATCGGCGACGGGCTGATTCGGATCTCTGTCGGCCTGGAAGATGTCGAAGATCTCCAGGCGGATCTCGAACAAGCGATCGGGTGGGAATCGCTTGCCGGCGATTGGCTATTCGCGGTTCGCGGTTCGCTACGCGCACGATTCGCGCAGCCACGTGAGGTACGACTCCGACCCGCCCGCCACCGATACGACGAGTATCTCGGGAACGTCGTAGGGATGCAGCGCCGTCAGCCGCCGCTGCAACTCCGCTACGCGGCTTGCCGCGGTCTTGATGACCAGCTGGGATTCGCTCGCTTGTTCAACCGTTCCCTTCCAGCGATAGATCGACTGCATCGCCGGCAGCACGTTCACGCAGGCTGCCAGCCGCTCGCTCACGAGGGTTGAGGCGAGGCCGGCGGCGTCGCAATCGACAGGAACAGTCGTGAGGACCAGCGCGAACTCGGCTGTTTCCATCGCGCAATCTTACGCGGCGGGACGGAGCTGGGGACGGTGGGGAAGCTCAACCGTCGCCGATCTGGGGACGGTCCCTGTCTCCCAGCTGTCTCCCCACTGTCTCCCCACTGTCTCCCCACTGTCTCCCCTCTCCGCAGCGAAGGCTGGCCGTTGACCCGTAGACCCGTATTAAGGGTTTACCGCTTTCACGCTTTCACGCTTTCCCGCTTGCACACATTAGAGTATTGGTGTAAAAGAATCCCTGTGTTGAAGTTCATCCATGTCTTGCCGTTTTGGTGGATCGATGGGTAAACTTCTGCACGTCGTGGCGGCAAAACGGAGCGACACCGAAACGGCAAAGCGGACCGACAGCGATACGGTGAAAACCACCGTCGAACTGCCGGGCGATCTCTGGCGCGCGGCCAAGATTCGCGCGATGGACGATCGCGCCGACCTGCGCACCGTTCTCGTCCGCGCCCTCGAGCAGTATCTCGGCGACGACAAACCAAAACGGCCCGCGCGGTCCGAGCGCGAGAGCTGACGCATGGACGTTCAGCCGCCTGCGCCTCGAACGCCGCCAGTGAGTTCCCTCAAGGCGACGCTGTCCAAGCGCGGCTGGCGTCTGCTCCGGCAGGCGCTGCTGCTGGCGACGGCGGTGTTCCTGGTCGATGCCATCGCTGGCGAGAAAGGCCTGCTCGCCTTGCTGCAGGCGCGGCGCGATTATCAGATTCTCGAGCAGTCGCTCGAACGCGCGCGCGCCGCCAACGCGGCGCTGCGCGAGCACGCGCGCCGGTTGCGCGAAGAGTCCTCCGCCATCGAAGAAGAAGCGCGACGCGAGCTCGGCCTCATCAAGCCGGGTGAAACGCTCTTCATCGTGAAGGAAGTCCCGCCAGCCCCGAAACAATAGCCATCTCGCCGTCGCTCGCCCGAGTAATTGTGCGAGCGTAGGCGGATGCCTTCTCCGTTTGATACCCTTTCCTTCTCTCGCACTCATTGAGGAGGTCACATGGCACGTCAGGCAGAAGCGGAATGGAAAGGCGATCTGAAAGGTGGAGGCGGTCACGTCAAGTTCGGGAGCGGCGCGTACGAAGGCGCCTATTCATTCCATAGCCGGTTCGAAGATGACAAGGGAGCCAATCCTGAAGAGATGATCGGAGCCGCCTATGCCGGCTGCTTCTCGATGGCGCTCGCCAATGCGCTGGCGCAGGGCGGGCACACCGCGAAGAGCGTTCACGCCAAGGCCGACGTGCATCTTGGGAAAGACGACAAGGGCTTCCTCATCACGCACATCGAATTGGCGGTCGACGCCGACGTCCCTGGCCTGGACGATCGCACGTTCCAGGAGGAGGTGCAGAAGTTCAGTCAGGGCTGCATCATCGCGCGCGCCCTGGCGTCGGTTCCCAAAACGGTCGTCAGCGCACATCTGAAGAAGTAGGCCCTCGCGTACATGCCTTGCGTCCGGCTCGTCCACTGGAACGAAGACGAGGGCCTCGCCCGGCAAAAGCAGCTCGAGGCGTACGGATTCGAGGTCCAGTTCGAGTTCGGCGGCGGGATCAGCGCGATTCGCGCCAGCGCTGAGCCCGATGCCGTGGTCATCGACATGAGCCGGCTTCCCTCGACCGGACGGGAAATCGGCCGCGTTCTCCGCATGACGAAGTCCAGCCGGCATTGGCCGCTGGTCTTCGTCGAGGGCGAGGAGAAGATTGCGCTGACCAAGGCACTGCTGCCCGATGCGACTTACTCCACGTGGGCTCGCGTGAAGACGGCGCTCACGCACGCGATCGCGCGCCCGCCAGCCGATCCGGTCGTGCCGAAAGACACGATGTCGGCAAAGCCCGCTGTCGACAAGCTTGGCGTCAAACCTGGATTCAAGGTGGCGATCCTGGGCTCGCCGAAGGGCTTCGCGGAGACGTTGAAGCCGCTGCCTTCAAAGGTCACGTTTACGGCCAGGCCCGATCAAAACGTCGACCTTTATATCTGCTTCGCCCGGTCAGCCCGCGAAATGCAGGTGCAGTTCCTCTCATTGAAGCCGACGGTTGAGCGCCAGACGCTTTGGATGTTGTGGCCGAAGAAGGCATCGCGGATCAAGTCGGACCTCGACGGCAACGTCGTCCGGAACGGCGGCCTCGCCGAGGGCTGGGTGGACTTCAAGGTCTGCTCGGTCGACGACACGTGGTCGGGCCTGGCATTCAAGAAGCGCAAATAGTGGTGATCGTGAACGACGCGTTTGTCAGGAATCACGCGCGTCGCTGAGCTGTCGGAATTGCCTCGTTTTTCAGGGGCGGGTAACGGTTCTCGCCCTTGTTCCAACCGGTCCCTCGGCGTACTATTCGTCGGTCCGCCACCTGCGGCCCTGTCGTTTCGCCGTCATCACGGCGCTACCTTGAACTTGTTGGAGGAGAACAATGAAGAGAGCTTTCCTGGGCTTTCTGCTGGCGGGAATAATTCTTCCAGCTTCGCTTGCCGCTCAAGCTGTGACGGGCACGATTCTAGGCACGGTTACCGACGATACCGGCGCGGTCTTGCCGGGCGCGACCATCACGCTGACCCACATCGACACAGGCCGGGCGCGAGTCCTCGTCGCCGATAGCGCAGGGCAATTTACCGCGCCGTCGCTGCCGACTGGCGCGTACAAGTTGTCGGCGGAGCTCGCCGGCTTCAAGACGGTCTCGATTCCCGACATCCGCCTCGGCGTCGATCAACACCTGCGCTTTAGCGTGAAGCTCGAAGTCGGCACCGTTGCGGAGACGATCACCGTGACCGGCGTCTCTCCCCTCGTCCAGACATCGACCTCCGAGCTCGGGACCACGATCGACGACCAGCAGATCCAGCAACTGCCGCTGAACGGCCGCAACTTCGTGAACCTCACGCGCACCGTGCCGGGTGTCGTGCGCGGCATTCCGGGCGCGAACATCGACGGCGGGGGAAGCCTGGCGTGGCGGGCGTCGGCATCCTTCTCGGCGAACGGCCAGCGTCCGCGCGACAACAATTACATTCTGGACGGCGTCGACAACAACGAAACGTGGCTGCAGACGGTGGTCGTTTTCCCCGCCGTGGATTCGCTCGACGAGTTCAAACTGCAGACCAGCACGTACTCGGCTGAGTTCGGTCGCTCGCTCGGCGGCGTCGTGAACCTCCAGATCAAATCGGGAGCGAACGCCTTCAAGGGCAGCGGCTACGAGTTCCTGAGGAACGACGCGTTCGACGCCAACAACTTCTTCAACAACCGGGCCGGGCGGAAGAAGCCCGATTTCAGCCAGCATCAGTTCGGCGGCACGCTGGGCGGACCGGTGCTGCGCAACAAGACATTCTTCTTTGCCAGCTATCAGGGGTACCACGTGAGCCAGGGCCAGACGTTCCTGTCCACGGTTCCATCGGATCGAATGCGGCAAGGTGATTTCAGCGAGGTCAACCGAGTCATCTACAATCCGCTGACCGGCCAGCCGTTCCCGGGCAATCAAATTCCCCTGAGCCAGTGGGACCCTGCGTCACGCAACATCATCCAGCAGTTGTATCCCGCAGCAAACACGAGCGGCGAGCGGAGCGCGACGGGGCAGACGATCAACAACTATCTGATCAACCCGACGCTCGAACGCGTCGACAACCAGATCGACAGCAAGGTCGATCACAATCTCTCGAGCAACAACCGCTTCTTCGTTCGCTACAGCTATCAGAAGACGCACCGCCTCTTGCCGGCGACGCTGCCCCACGGCGACGCGGGCTTCACGTTTGGCGCCGGGGACGGCAACATCAAGGCGCAGGGACTGGCGGTCAACGACACGCACACGTTCGGCTCTGGATGGCTCAACGAGTTCCGCGTCGGCTGGACGTCGATCAAGTTCTTCATGACCCCGATCGACTACGGGCAAAACCTGGCGCAGTCGGTCGGGATTCCCGGCATCAACTTGAATCAAGCCACCTCCGCCATGAGTCAGATCGTGTTCCAGAACGGCGGCGCCAGGAATCTGGGAGCGAACGGCAACCAGCCGCTGATCACCAACCAGAACGACTACCAGATCTTCAACAACGTCACGCGCGTGGCCGGACGCCATACCATGAAGGCCGGCGGCAGCCTGACGATGCGGTCGCGCGAGGTCCTGAACGCCGACCTGATCGTCGGGCAGTTCGGATTCCACCAGAACAATACGTCGAGTTGCGCCGGCATCACGGCGGGCTGCACGCCTCTCGCGAATACCGGCTTCGACGTCGCGAGCTTTGCCCTCGGCTACGCCGCCATCAAGGATCGGCGGCTGTTCGACGCGGAGACCTACACCGAGACGCGACCCGAAATCGCCATCTATGCTCAGGACGATATGCGGATCGGAAATCGGCTGACCGTGAACGCCGGCCTGCGGTGGGATCTCTTCGTGCCGTGGGTGGAAGTGGACGATCGCCAGTCGAACTTCGATGAGTCGACGGGCAGGTTCGTCGTCGCCTCACCGGATGCCGTCATCAACGGCGTGAAGGTGGGCCGGTATCTGCAAACCTACTCGAAGAAGGACTTCGGCCCGCGGTTCGGCGCCGCCTACGATCTCTTCGGCGACGGACGCACCATCGTTCGCGGCGGCTACGGCATCTTCTGGAACATGTCGACCGGCGGTACCTCGTCGTCGAAGGCGCAGAACCCGCCCTTCCTCCAGTCGACAACGCTGACGACGACGTTTGGCAACACCCTTCGGCTGCAGGATGGGCTGCCGCCGCCGCCAGGAGTCGATCCGAACCGCGAGCCGGCCGGCACGACCCGCTCAGCGTTCGACGTCAACTTTCGTGACGCCTATGCGCACAACTTCAACGTCAACGTGCAGCGCCAGCTAGGGTCGCTGTACATGATGGAGGTGGCGTATGCGGGATCCCGTGGCCGGCAGTTGCCGCTGAAACACGATTCGAACCAACCGGTTGCGACGCTCGGCGTCACCAACAGCGACGTGAACCGGCCATACATTCGCGTGTCGCCGCAGTTGCGCACGGCCGGTCAGCTCCGCAGCGAGGGCTTCGTTGATTACAACGGGCTGCTCGTGAAGTTCCAACGCCGTCACGCCAACAACTTCTCGACCATGACGTCGTACACCTTTGCCAGGGCCGAGGATTACAACTCCGACAACGACGGCACGGTCACGCTGGCGAATGTCTACGATAAGGAGTACGACCGTGCCCCGGCGCAGTACGACGTCACGCACACGCTCAGCTCCACCGTGATCTATGAGGTGCCGTGGGCAAGAGAAAAGCTGTACGGCGGCTGGCAGGTGAACGGTGTCATCTTCTTTCGGACCGGCCTGCCGGTCAACATCACCACGACTCAGAACGTCTTGTCGACCACGGTCGGCACGGGGGCGCGGCCGAATCAGACCTGCAGCGGCCAGCTCGACAGTCCGACGCTCGACCGCTGGTTCGACACGTCCTGCTTCGTCAACGTGACCGAGAACACGGCGACCTACGGAAACGCGCCGCGCGACTCGGTCCGGGGGCCCGGTCAAGTCAACGTCGACGCGTCGCTCGTCAAGAACACGCGCATCGGGCGGTTCGACACCGAATTCCGGATCGAGGCGTTCAACGTCTTCAACCACCCACAGTTCGCGGCGCCGGGTGGGCAGTTGGGCAACCCGAGCTTCGGCGTGGTCTCCGCGATGGCGGCGGGGTCGTGCGGCTTCTGCGGCACGATCGAGCGGCAGGTGCAGATCGCGGCCAAGGTCAAGTTCTGATGCCGGATCAGGCGTCGCGGTGGTTGGTCGCGTGGGCGCTCGGCGCCTCCGCCCTGGCCGCCGCGGCGCCTGAGCCGTCCGCCCACAACTACGTCGCGGCCACGCTCGTGCGCCTGAACGACAACGGCGCCTGGTCGTGGTTCATGGATCCGCGGGTCATCGTCCACGAGGGCCAGCTGATCGCGGGCTCGGTTCGCGCCATCGGCAACAACCAGGCCAACGTCAGCGACCCGCGGTGGGGCAACGTCGAGATCTCGGTCTACGAGATCGAGACTGGAAAGGTCGACACGGTCGTCCTGCATCCGCACCTCGAGCAGGACGACCACAACGCACCCGCGCTGTTCGTCCGCAACGACGGCCGCTATCTGGCCGTCTACAGCAAGCACGCAAAAGAGCGGCGCATGTACTACGCGCCTCTCTGAACCGCACAACCCGCTCGCCTGGGGCCCGGCGTCGGCCTGGCAGACGCCGGGAGACGATGCGGCCGTGGCCGGGAACAATGCCACCTACGCCAACCTGTTTCGCATGCCGAACGGGCGGATCTACAACTTCATCCGCGCGTTCCACCACGATCCCAACTACATGTTCTCCGACGACGATGGCACGACCTGGGCGTACGGCGGCCGCTGGTTGTACGGGAAAGGCGGCTACAGCCCGTACTTGAAGTTTGCGTACGACGGCAAGGGCACGGTGCACTTCGTCGCCACCGAGGATCATCCACGCAATTTCGACAACAACCTCTATCACGGCTACCTGCGCGACGGCGACGCTGTATCACTCGAACGGCACCAGGGTCGGCGCGCTGAGCACGTCGACCGACGCGACCGATCGCGACCTGGGATTTCACCAAGGTGTTCGAGGCCGACCCGGATCACGTGGCCTGGATGGTCGACATCGAGCTCGACCGCGACGCGCGACCCTACGTGTTGTTCTCCACGCAGCGCGATGGCCGCGGCCTGCCCCGCGGCCAGGGCGGCATGGATCTCCGCTACCACTATGCGCAGATGGAACGGCACGTCGTGGCACCACGAAGAGATTGCGTACGCCGGCCGTCGTCTTTATGCAGGCGAAGACGATTACTCAGGGCTTGGCGCGCTCGATCCGAACAATCCGGACCTCCTCTACATCTCGACCGATGCGGATCCGGTGACCGGCGCGCCGCTCGTCAGCGCCGCGGATGGCAAGCGCCACTATGAGCTGTTCCGCGGCCAGCGTGCGCCGGCCGGCAAATGGACCTGGACGCCCTTTACCCGGAACTCAACCGCGGACAATCTGCGTCCAGTCATTCCCCACTGGAACGATCCGCGAACTGCGATTGTGTGGATGCGCGGAGCATACGTCGCGAACCAGGGCGAGTGGTACAGCGCGTTGGTGGCGGCGATCGTCACGCCCTCGCAATAAAAGTGCCTAGGGGCAGAGGTGCCAGAGGTGCCAGAGGTGCCAGAGGTGCCAAGGGTTAGTGTAGTTCGACCACGTTATTGCGGCGCGTGATCTCCGGCAGCGGACCGCGCGACTCGATCGTCACGGTCAGGCCCGCGGCTTGTGCGTCTCGCGGCACGTTCAGACGAACGACGGCCTTCTTCGGCTGCAGATCGATCGGCGCGCGCAGCGCCGGGACCGGCGCGCTCGCGAGGACGCGTCCATCACGCCCCGTCAACACCACTCGCGACGCCGGCGCGTCCACCGAGCCGAGGCTGTGCACCGTGACCTCGACGACCGCGCCGCTGACGCGCACATCGCGCTCGGCGATGCCGAGATCGGGCCGCGACCAGTAGGGCACGCCCGGCGACACCAGCGTCAGCTCGATCGACGTCTCGCGCAATCCAAAGGTGACATCGAGCTCGCGCGTCCGTTCCAGCTCGATGGTGCGGACGTCTGCTCCTTGCGTGACGCGCCAGGTGCCCGGCTCGATGTCCCAGGCGGTCATTCGCGCCTTCACCGGCGCGGCGCCGAGATTGAACGCCGAAATCCGGACGTGCTTCGGCGTCGCCTCCGGCACGAGGATGGCCACTTCCTCCTCCGCATCCGGCCGCTCGAACGACCAGCTCACGACGTGGCCGGGATAGGTCGAATTGCGAACAATCGCCACGCCGCCCAGCCGTGCGCGCTGCAGCTCGGCATCGTTGGCAGTGACGCGATCGATCCAGACGCTGCCTTCGGTGTTGATGTATTCGCGCGCCGCGGCGGCCGCAATCTGATCGGCGTACAGACGCTCGAGATGCGACAGGTCACCGCTGACCTGCCACGCGAAATGCGCCAGGCTGCGGTCGGCCAGAATGGCTGGCTTCCAGTGGTCCTTCAGCGACAACAGCTCGAGGGCATTGCCCGGCGCGACCGGCAGACCCCTCGGACCGGCATCGAGGAACGGCTGGACGTATTTCCGATCGCCGGTCCAGCGAAACGCCGCCCACATCAGCGGCCAGGCGCGATCGGAGAGCTGCGGCAGGTCGCGATCGGTGGCGAACTCGACGGTGGCGCGAATCGCGTAGCTGCCATTCGGGTCCTGCTTGCGATGGGCGAGCAGCGCGTCGGCCAGCTCGAGCAGGTATTTCCGCACCCGCGGCGATCCGTTGAACTCGACGAGCGCCAGCGCCGGCTGCAGGAAGAGATACGAAGATGGCTTCGACCATCCCCACACGCCGTCCTCGGCGATCACGGTCCCGCTGAAGTACGAGGATCGGATATGGCGATGGCCGGCGGCATTGATCCCGGTGACCCGCTCGATGCCGAGCGACGTCTCCATGGCTCGTTCGAGATGCGTCGGACTCGCGTAGTCGAGCAGCATCGACTGGCCCAGCGTCTGAATCCCTTCCTCGTAGCTGTGCAGCTCATCGGTCTGAATCGTCGACAGGCCATTGGTGAACATGCCCTGCGCGTAGAACGCTTCCATCTCGCGCAGCAGCGAGGCGCGAATCTTGTCCGGCGTCGCGCCCATGAACGCGGTGCCCGGCCACAAATTCGTGAGATCGCCATCGTCGGACAGGCCGCCGCCAAACTCGCCATTTTCGATCTGGCGATGGTCGATGAACCAGTTGACCAGGCGCTTCACGTAGCGGAGGTTCTCGACCTGTCGAGAGGCCCAGGGCGGCGCGCCGGCGGGCGGCGCCGCCAGGGTCAACGGCGGCCGGGGCTGCTCACGGTTGAAGTCGTACCAGTACGCGCGCCCGAGAGCGTGCTCGGGATCCACGCGCAACAGATCGGTCATATCGCCTTCGAGCCTGGTGTAGAGATCGAGCCGCCGCGTGTTGGGCCGCTCTTCCAGCAGCTGCGCGTAGTTGTCGCGGACCTGGGTAAAGCGATCCGCGACATGCTCGCGCGCGGCCTCCTTCAGTGGCTTGAAGATCAGTCGAAGCTCGGCGCCCTCGAGATCGGCGGCGTCGAACTCCTGGCTGGCCGAGGCGATGGTGAGATAGAGCGGCCGATCGTTCGGCAGGATCCGGTCGCGGGTATCGAACCAGAGCGTGTGCGCCGTCCCCGGCTTCACCGATACGCTGACGTCGAGCAGGTTTCGCAGCGGCCAGATCGGATCCTTGATCTGCACGTTGAGCGGAATCCACTCGCCGTGGGTCGGCGTCACCTTTAGTGCGGGCAAGTCGAGCGCGACACCGTCGAGGCCGCCCGACATGTTGGCCCAGGTGTACGAGAAGTCGGTGCGGCGCGCGCTGAAATTCACGTCGCGGAAGTCGGCCGGAATGACGACGTGCACAATGGGCAGCCCGCCGGCGGACGGCTGACGCGCCATTCGCGGCGCGCCTTCTGGCAGCGCGATCATC
Organism: uncultured Acidobacteriota bacterium; assembly: GCA_963773045.1. Lineage (GTDB taxonomy): Bacteria > Acidobacteriota > Vicinamibacteria > Vicinamibacterales > UBA2999 > 12-FULL-67-14b. Next base: position 881,036 of record CAVYZT010000010.1, read on the forward strand.
GTGGCGCGCTGGTCGCTCGGATACCGGCCGGCGATGAAGTCCACAATCGGCTTCACGTTCGGATAGGCGGGTTCCGCCGCGGCGGTCAGGCGATAGCTGAGCTTCGTCATCCCCACCGGCTCGCGCGCGTTGCCGATGTTGTAGGCCGACAGCTCGCCGATCGGCGTCTCCTGCTCGACATTCGTGAAGCGCAGGCGCTTGCCGCGCACCGGAGAGGCCAGGCGGTGGAAGGTTCGCTCCTGTCCCTTGGGCCGGTCGAAGAGCGGAGCCGCCTCGCCATCGAGCGCCATCGATCCGAACGCGGCCCCGGAAATCTCGATCTGATTCCACGGCTCATCGGGCATCGAGAACGTGACGTCCTTGCCGCCGGTCGAATACGTGTCCCAGTCCGGGAGTTGGAAGTAGTCGTTGCGCCCGGCCAGCCGCGAGCGGTTGTATACGCCAGGCCACGTGGTTTCGCGAATGCCATCGGTTGCCTTCCACCACCAGCGCTTCACGTCGTAGACGTCGTGAATCTCGACCTTGCGAATGCTGACCGATGGAGAGTCGAGCGGCGGCGGAGGGTCTCCGGCGCGATTCCATCCGAAGCGGTACCACCACTCATCACGCCACTGCGGTGTGGCAAGAGTCCGCGTCAGCGGCGGCACGTCGCCGGCGGCACCTCCCCTGGCAAGAGAAGCAATATTCTCGTCGGAGAGCATGCGGTCGTAGATGCGCAGCTCGTCGAGGTCACCGCCTCTGACGAAGTTGTATGCGCTCTGCACTTGATAGGGGCTGATGATGCGGGAGTGCGGTCCGAACTGGTCCAGCGCCGCATCGAAGATCGCCGTGCCCTCGACGGTCGCGGCCAACCGGCCATCCACGAAGAACCGGATGCCCTTCGTCTCGTCCCACGACAGCGCCAGGTGCGTCCAGCGGTTCGGCTCCGGAAACGAGGGCTGTTTTACCGAGACGCGCGTGCGCGCGAGGCTCGCATCGGTGACGAACGCATCGAAGCCGCGCTGGCCGTTGTAGTCGATGCGCAGCCACACCATGTCCCAGCTCGAATGATCCGCATAACCGACGCGAAAGATCGGGAAGGGAGTCGGACCGACAGGCTCACGCGATCGCCAGAAGAACGACAAGGTGCCGCGCTGGGCGTAGATGTTCCCGGGCGCACGATATGACAGCAGCTGCGTATGGCCGCACTGCAGGCCTGGCCCCTTTGCTCCGTCGGCGATCACCTGCACGTCGCTGGCAAAGTTCGGCTCTGACGCCCCCTGCGCATAGTCGGCCTTCAGGGCCCGATCGCCGGAGAGATAGAACAGCAATCCCGGCTCGCGATCGGCTGGCTGCGAAGTGCTCACCGTCTGCGAGAGCAGCAAGCACGCCATGCACACAATTGCCCGCTTCATGTTTCCCCCAACTGAAAGGGACCTGCCCCTTTGACCAATCAAAACGCGTAATGCTTTTGACTAGTCAAAAGACGTGGTGCTTTTGAGCGACAAAAGGGGCAGGTCCCATTTCGGTCCTCAGGGAAGCGCGCGATATTGGAAGTTCCTGAAGCGCACTTCCCCGCTACCTGCCGCGTAGAGCGCCGGGCGCAGGCTCAGAAAGTCGTAGCCGACGTTGTGGTGATAGCCGGACACTTCCATGCCGCGGTCGTAACGCTCCCACTGCTGCCCGTCGACGCTGTAGTGGATCGTGACGATGTGGCGGTCGTTGCGGAGACGAAGGTGCAGGGTGCGGCCAACCTGCGGCGGCTTGGCCTGCGGGCGCTCGATGCCGTAGCTGTGCATGATGAAATTCGTCGCCGAATAGCCGAGTCCGACGTAGAGCTTCTGGTTGTAGAAGAGCAGCAGCCCGGCGGTCGCCCCCGGGTCGGCGTCAATTTCCACCTGCACTTCGTAGGCATGATCGCCGGTGACAAACCATAGCGGCGAGCTATCCGCCGGCGACGTCCCCTTGGCCTTGATCACGAGCTGGTTCGACTCGTACCGGTAGCGATCACGATCGGCGGCGTTGCCCTTGTAGAAGCTCCACTGCAGCCCCATCCGGCTGGCCGAAAAATCATCGGAGTAGGCAAAGCCGTGTGGCCCCGCTGCGCCAGCGGGCTTGCGAATCGGCTGCGCCGAATCGGTCGATGCCGTTCGGAACCAGCCGTCGGGGGTCCACGCGATCGGCTCGAGCAGCGTCTGGCGGCCCAGGTTGTAGAAGCCGTTTTCGTAGGCGTGATACACGATAAACCACTGGCCTGCCGCGTCCTCGACCAGGGTGCCGTGCCCCTTCGACCACCAGTGCTCGCTCACCAACTGCGTCCGGACGATCGGGTTGTAGGGCGAGTTTTCCCACGGGCCCTCGAGAGACTTCGAACGCGCGGCGACGATCATGTGACCCGTCGGTGGTCCCGCGGTTCCGCCTTCGGCGAGGACCATGTAGTAGTAGTCGCCCCGGCGCAGAATCTTCGGGCCTTCGGGCGCGAAGCCTTCGACGATCCAGTCGGCAGGGTATTTCCAGCCGTCGTACACCTTCTTCATCTCGCCGCTGACCGACAGGCCATCGCTGGCCAGCGGGACCATGAAGCCGCCGCTCAGGAAGAGATAGCGCCGGCCGTCCGGTCCGACCGCATGACCGGGATCGATGCGGCCGATCTTGAGGTCGATCGGCTCGCTCCACGGCCCGCGAATGTTGTCGGCCCAGATCACGTAGTTCGAGCGATACGGACCGACGCCCGGGAAATAGATGTAATAGCGCCCGTTGTGCTTGATGAGCTCCGGCGCCCACACCGATCCGACGTTCTTGAACAGCGCCGGTCCGATCGGCTGCCAGTTGACGAGATCCTTCGAGTGCCAGATCACCAGGCCGGGATACGCATCGAACGACGAGAAGGTCATGTAGTAGTCGCTACCCTCTCGAAGAATCGATGGATCTGGATGATCGCCGGCCACGATGGGATTGAGGTAGAAGCCGTTGCCGAGGTCGGCCTTTCGCTGGCCCTCGACTCCACGCGCCCACGTCACGTCCCTATCCGCCGCCGCTCGCGCCGCTCCTCCCGCGAGCTCCGGCGCGACCTCGCCGTAGCGGCCTATCGGCCGCGCAGGTGGGCCCACCCACCCATGCGCGGTCATCCATTCGAGAAGGCGTGCCGGCCACTCAGACGTCGCACCGAGGCCCGGCGACACGCCAAACCCATGCTGGCCGCGTTCGTAGAAATGGGATTCCACCGAGACACCAGCCGCGCGCAGCGCGCTGACCAGCAGATAGCTGTTCTCGATCGGCACCGTCGTGTCTTCGCTCGTGTGCACGACGAATACCGGCGGCGTGCTCTTCGAAACGGCGGCCTCTATCGACAGATGATCGATCAGGGCTGCCGATGGGTTCGCGCCGAGCAGGTTCTGCCGGGAGCCCGCGTGGGCGTGCGGCCCCTTCATCGTCACCACCGGATACTGCAACGCGACGAAATCGGGGCGGCCGCTGATCGAGTCGAGTGCGGCGCCAGTGCGGCCCTCGGGCGAGTCATAGAGGGTGGCCGCACTCGCGGCCAGGTGGCCTCCCGCCGATGCGCCGTAAAGGCCAATGCGATCCGGCCGGAGCCCGAATTCCGAGGCGCGCGATCGCACGAGGCGAATCGCGCGCAACACGTCTCTCAGCGGCGCGGGATGGCCATACTCGCCGAGCCGGTTTTTCAAGACGAACACCGACACGCCTCGGTCGGTCAACAGCGGCGCGAGGCCAGCCGGCTCGTTGCTGATCGCGAGCCTGGCGTATCCACCTCCAGGGCAGATGATCACGGCCGTCCCGTTGAGTGTTCCTGGCGCTGGCGGGTAATACGACAGCGTCGGCACATGGACGTTCGACACTCGACCATCGGCCCACTGCTCACCGCGCGTGTCGGGCTTCGCGTCAGGCACGCCCTCCGGCCATAACGGGATGATGCTCGTGGGTGCCAAGAGTGCGGAAGGTGCCAGCGGTGCCAAGGGCAGGAACCTGTCGGGCGTCAGAACGTCGGGCGTGATGCGAATCGTGTGGATGCGCCCTTTGAACCACGAGATCTGATTCTGGCGGACACCGATCGAGGTACGGCCGGCGGCAAGCGGCCGGAACGCGACTTCGCCAGACAGCTCTCGCTTGCCATCGACGAAATCCGCCACCGTCCGGCCATCGAAGGTCATCGTCGCCACATGCCATTCACCAGCTGAATGGGTCAGCGAGCGATCGATCAGCGTGCGCTGCGCCTCGTCGTAGCGGAGGTACGCATCGAGGCTCCACGCGCCGCCCTTCTGCTGTCGCAGCTCGAGGAGCGCCCGGTTCTCCGACGTGGACTCCTGCATGTGGAGGAATCGCTGCTCTTCCGGTCCGTCAACATCGGGAGAGAACAGCACCTCGACCGTAAACCGCGAGAGGCCGACGAGCGGATTCACATCGAGGATCAGCCCGTCGGTTCGGCCGTTGAACGAGACCGCCGGCCCTCTGTCGGTCTGAACCACTTGCGGCGATCCCAGTCGCGTCACGCTGTTGCCGCCTATCGCCGACACGTTGTCGACGCGCCACACGACCGGCGCCGATGCCGGCGACTGACCCTCGAGGCTGACGGCTAACAGACCCAGTGACGCCGCGATCAAACCGCACTTCGTCATGATGTTTACGCGCCTTTGATCTGCGCTATCGGCGTCATCTGCGGCCCTGGTTTGACTGCGTCATCTGCGTCATCTGCGGCCCTGGTTTGTCTGTGTCATCTGTGTCATCTGCGGCCCTGGTTTGTCTGTGTCATCTGTGTCATCTGCGGCCCTGGCGGTCTTCGCGTCATCTGCGTTCGAGAGCGCGGATGAGCGCGCCCATGTTTCGGATGTAAGAGTCGGTCGAGATGCCCATCAACTTGGGATCGGGATAGGGCGACGTATCGGTCTCGTCGCCGACGTAGGTCTGCGAGAAGTCGCCGGCCGCCGGTGTGCTCGACCCGTCTCGCGTGTATGGATGCGTGTTGTAGCCAAGCGGCGCAAGCCAGTAGCCCTGCTCGTTCAACTCTGCGATCACCTTGGCCGCGTCTGGTCCGCCGCCTTCATTGACAGCGAAGTATTTCGGGAGCGGCACCTTCCCTGCGCCGAGCTTCAGCGGAGACGTCTTGACGACCTCGTCCGGCGGCGTGCTCTTCGCCGCCTCATACGCCTTGCGCAAGCCGGCGATGTCGACGCGACGGAATGAGCTGTAGTGAACGATGGTGCCCTTGGGATTCGAGTCGACGAAATACCGGCCGTTCACGACGTTCGATCCGGTGCGGTGAACATACAACGGCTGGTTGGTGCCGATCTCGACGAAGGTCGGATGGGTGCGGCCTGGCGGCGCGACCCCTGGCGGAAGCGTGAGGCCCTCGAGCCAGTCAATGGCTTCCGGGATTCGCGCGAGGAACTTCGTCTCACCGGTCAGTCGATAGAAACGAATCAGCAGCTCGAGATTCGTTGCCGTCGTATGGGTCACCAGCGCCTTCGGCTCATAGGTGCGAGCCGCCGCCGGCTGGAGGTCGAGTGTGTGCTGGAGTCCCCAACCCGGCTGAGGCGGACCAAGCTGCGTGACGATGAAGGCGTTCATGCCACGGACGATCGGATCCAGCAGTCGCTGTTCGCCAAGCGCCTGATAGCAGCGCAGCAGAAAGTCCATGTTCTCCGCGGCGACGTCGTCGTTGAACGTGGCGTAGGCGGTGTAATCGGGCGCGCCGTGCAAGGATGCGGGAGGCGCAGGCGGAAAGCGCTGCGGCCAGACGCCGATCGGGTACTGGCTATCGAGAATGAATCTGATCGCCTTGTCCAGCGTCGCTTTGTACTTCGCGTCGCGTTTCTCCAGGTAGAGGCGGAGAAAGAACTTCGCCGACTCGGCGGTCCCGGCGTCGTCGAAGGTGGCGTTGCCGTAGTAGTGCTGGAACTCCTCGAGCCGCCACCCGTTCTTGCCGATTGTGTCGTACCAGTTCCGTAACGACGCTTCGCCGGCGAGGTCGGCGATGTAGTTCCAGCCACCGGACGGGTGCTGCGCCAGGGTCAACGCCGATGCCACTTGTTCCGCCGCGCGATAGTAATAGTCGTCACCACTCGCATGGTAGGCGTCGAGAAACAGGTGACCCATCGCCGGCGTGCCTGGGGGTTGAATCCAGATCATCGTCGGGCGGCCCTCCATTTCGCCCCAGCGCCGAGTCATATCTGGCAGGTACGACCACACATAGCCGCCCTTGTAAGCGACCTTCTCCACCATGAACGTCGTCGCGCGCTTCATCGTGGCGAGGACGGCTGCGCGATCAGGCGCTTGTGGCGTTTGCGCAGAAGAACGCCCGGCGCTCAGTGAGGCGAGCGCTGCGAAGGCGAGCACTGCGGCTAAACCGTTTCTTCGTGTCATTCCCGCTTTCTCTCTTCTCTCTTCTCTCTTCTCTCTTCTCTCTTCTCTCTTCTTCCTCAGGTGCCCGGCTGGACGTAAGGCACCTGTCCAAACAATCGTCGTTCGTTGCCGCGCGGATCGTCCACCACTCGCGTCTGCTTGTCGAACACCATCGTCGCGCGGCGCTTCAGGTCGAAGACCGGCCAGGTCGGCAAACCAGGCGTGTTCGGATTCCCGGTGCGAGCGAACGCAATCCACGCGTCGCTCATCAGCTCGGCCAGGGCCAACGCGTCGGCGCCCGTTCCGACCAGATGCGGTGTAATCGCCGCGTTGTCGAAGATGAACGGCACGTCGAGGCCGTGATGAGCCTTCCATTTCCCGCCGTCGATCGGAGTCTGCCAATCGAACTGGAAGACGTAGGTCGCAGCCGATCCCGGTGGTTGGGCGGCACGACGGTCTGCTTCGATCACCTGGCCGCGCCACGATCGCGAATCAGTCGTGGCACTGAAGAACACATCAGCCGGCGTGTATTCGGGATGCCATTGTCGATACTTCGCGATCACCTCGCCACGGTCGAGGGATCCCATGAACGGCGAGCCGGCTTCGAGCTTCGCTTGCAGCGTCTCCCAGGTCAGCGAGAAGAGCGAGGCATCGCCGCGGCCGATGAGCGTCCGCGTCTCGTCGTGCGTGTTGCCGAGCAGCATTGGAATGCCGGCCGAGAGTGGCGGTGCGTCAGGGTCGAACGGATCGCGCGGCAGCGACCGCGAGTCTTTGACCGGGCCGAGATACTCCGGAGCGCGGCTCACCTTGACCAGTTGTTCCATCGGCAGCGTTCTCAAGCGATCAACGCCGTCGGCAGTCAGATTGAGCGCGGTCAGCAGCGCCCGCGCATTCCTCGATCCGGTCGTCTGACGGCTGGCGGTCACCTGTTGTCCGCTGTGTGTGGCGACGCGATGGAACAGTCCTTTCGCGACTGGCATCGCCATCAGCGTGGCGCACTTCGCACCGCCACCGGAGTGGCCGAAGATGGTCACGTTGCCGGGATCGCCGCCGAACTCCTCGATGTTGTCGCGCACCCACTGCAAGGCCAACACGAGGTCGAGCATCCCGACGTTGCCGGAGTCGGCGAGGTCGGTGCCGCCAAACTCCGCCAGGTAGAGATAGCCAAACGCGTTGAGGCGATGGTTCACCGTCACCACGACGACGTCGCCGCGCTGACTCAGGCGGGCGCCGTCGGTGTCGATCTCGTTGCTGGTGCCGCTCGAATATGCCCCACCGTGGAACCACACCATGACGGGGCGTCGGCCGCCATCACGGAGAGCCGGCGTCCACACGTTCAGATGGAGACAGTTCTCGCTGATGGGCCGGCCACCGCTCGAGGGCTGAGGCGCAACGGCGCCGAATTCGAGCGCGTCGCGAACTCCAGTCCACGGGGCGACCGGACTGGGCGACAGAAAACGCCGACTACTCGTGTCGGCGCCGTAATGAACGCCGCGAAAGACGTGTGTTCCGTGGTCGATCCGACCCCGGACTTTACCGGCGTGGGTTGTCGCAATGGTCTCCGCCATTGGGGACTGTCCCCGGGTCTGTCCCCGGGCCTGTCCCCGCTCGACCGGGGTCTGTCCCCAACTCCGGCGGGCGACGCCAAGCGTCCCCGCGCCGGAGAGGAGAACTCGCAACAGGCTGCGTCGTTTCATCGCATGCCTTTTCCGGTTGCCGTCTGCCGGATCCCGGTTGCCGGTTAGAAGACGAAGCGGACGCCGATCTGCACTTCGCGGCCGATGCCGTCGATGCGCTTCCGCGTGACTTTTCCGAAGTTGGGGCTCGAGACGTTGACTTCGGGCTGGTCCCAAACAACGGCGTTGAACGCGTTGTAGGTCTCGAATCTGGCCTCGAGACGATACTTCGGCGTCAGCCTGAATGACTTCGTCAAGGTCATGTCCGTGAGGAACACGCTCGGTCCGACCAAGCCGTCGTACGTCCACGGATTGTCGCGCGGCGTGAAGGTGTCCTGCAGTCCCCTGAACACGCTCGTGTCGAACCACTTATCGTTGGTCGGGTTGTCCACCTTCGGGTTACCGTCCGCGATCAGGCTTTGGTTGAAGAAGACCGGGCGGCCCGAGTAGTAGCGGCTCGAGGCGCTGTACTGCCACCCACCGACGATCAGGTCGAGGGCGGTCGGCATGTCCGAAAGATATGCGCGTTCACGCCCGAACGGCAGCAGCCAGGTCAAAGCCGCCGTCACGCGATGCGTCGGCTGGTCCGTCGTGCGCCACTCCCAGCCCTCGCCGGTCTGGAAGATCTCGTACTGCGCGATGTCGTCGAACCACTCCTGGCGCTTCTCGTTGTTCCAGGCGTAGGCGACAAAGAAGCTGGCGCCCTTGGTGAACGGCCGCTGCGCGCGAATTTCAAACGTGTGCGTCTTCAGGATGCGCCCGTTCGTATTGCGCTGGAGGATTGACGTGTACTGGGGGTAGGGCTTGAGCAAGCTTCCCAGAGTCACCGTCGACGAGTTGCGCAACTGCCCAGGGAACTTGTCTACTGTCAGGTAGTTCAAGAACGGGTTGGCGACCTGCGTGTTGAGCAGCGCCTTCTGTTCGTACTTGAACGCCGGGTCCATCATGTTCAGGTCCTTGTCGAACGGGACCCGGGTGCCGTAGTTGAAGAAGTAGCTCAAGTCGAACGTCATCCCGGCGACCGATTCCTTCTGGAGCGAAAAGTTGAAGCGATCGTTGACCTGCGGCCGCAGCAAGTACTCGTCGAGATTCGCGGCGCCGCCAAGATTCGTGTAGCGGCCGTAGGCCTGGCCGTACGGTTCAATCACCGGATTGCTCGAGGCCGGGAACGGATCCGCCAACGTCTGCCGGGGCACGCCGTTGGCGAGGCCCAGCGTGTTGGTCACCTGCGCGAAGCCGGCGTACTGCTCCACGAAGTCGCCGAGGGTGTCGCGCACGTTGCTGGTCGGCATCAGGTAGCGGGCATACGCAACCCGGATCGCCGACTTGTCGTTCACCTTGTAGCTGGCGCCGAACCTCGGCAGGAAGTTGGACATCGAGCTGCTCCAGGCGTTCGGGCTGTCTTCCGAGGCGAACACCCACGCGCCGTTGTAGAGATAGCCGTAGCCCTTGCTGCTCATGAGCTGACGCGCCTGCGCCGGAATGTTCGGCGGCGTCGCCTGCATCTCGGGAATCGGCGAGGTGAGATCGAAACGCTGGGACAGACGATTGTCCGGGTCGGTCGGGCCCGGCTCGTACTCCCATCGCACACCGAGGTTGATCGAGAGTCGATCGCCGACGATCCAGTCGTCCTGCACGTAGGCGGCGTAACCCAGAAGGTTGGGGTTCTGCAGTGGAACCAGGCGTGCCGTGGTCTGGTTGTCCAGCCCGCCCACCAGGAAGCTCGCCCACTGATTACCCGTGCCGGTCACGTCCGGACTGTCGGAGCTGTTCGCCGTCATCGCGGAGTTGAAGACCAGGTTGATCGGCTCGAATCGCGCCGCCTCTCCGTAGTACGCGCGGACTTCGCCGCCCGCCTTCAGGCTGTGCGGGCCTTCATACCGGTTGATCCGCGCCGACATCGTCCAGGCGTCGGGATGCTGATACCACTCGCGGCCCTGGCGTCCGAGCCGGTTCGTCGTCCCCGTGCCCGTGCCCGAGGTCACGTCCAACGCCGGGTAGTACACGTAGCCGCTGTTGTAGAGCGACGAGTACCAGCTACGCGACCAGTAGTCCTTCAATCCCTCAGCCCCCAGGAGCAGTGACGGGTTATAGAACTCGTCGGTCATGTTGTAGTAGCTGCCGCGCACGTTGACGGTCGTCTTGTTCGAGGCCACCCACACCGAGTCGCCCGCGAAGCTCATGCCGTAGCGATTGCTGCCCGACAGCGGATAGAACCCATCCGGAGTCGGATTCTGCTGATACAGGTTGGCCTTGAATTGCCCGTATCGCGCGAACACTTTCCAGTTGTCGTTGATGTTGAGGTCGAGGCGCTGCGAGAAGTTCCAGTACTCGGTGTTGTCGGTGACCGATCCCTGAAGATTGTCGACATTGCCGGGCACGTTCGGCAGCGGGATGGCTTCGAGCATCTTGAGCGCCACCGGATCGATCATGCCGGAGGGGATGACATTGCCGGCAAACTGCGGTCGGACCACGCGACCGGTTGCCGGATCGAGGGTCGAGGCGTAGGGGTTGAAGATGTTGCGCACCCGTCCGTTCAAGATCGACTGGCTGAAGTCGCCTCGGCGCTCGAGCTCGGTCGGCACTGTTCGGACGATGCTGATTGGCCGTTTGTCGTTCCAGCGTTCGTACGAGGTAAACGAGAACAGCTTGTTCTTTTTGATCGGTCCGCCGAAGGTAGCGCCCATCATCTGCAGGTCGCTGCCGCGAAGCGCGGTCGTATCCTGCCCGGGCGTCAGGCGGATCGTCGGGTCGCCGATCGCGTTGAACTTCGGATCGCGAGAGTAGAGATACGCCGAGCCATGCATGGCGTTGGTGCCCGCCTTCATGTTCAGGCTGATGATGCCGCCGAGGCTGTGGCCGTTTTCGGCGTCGACGCTGCTCTTCGACACGGTGACTTCGTCGACGGCGTCCATCGCCGGCGTGTACGCCGTCTTGTAGCTGGCGCCCAGCGCCACGCCGTCGAGCAGGACGTCGTTGGCGCGCCTGGTGCCGCCGCCGGCGTCGTAGTCGTTGGCGTAGGCGTGGTGGTACGGGCGGTTCTCCGAGGCCAGCGTCAGCGTGACGGTGGGATCGAGGCTGGCCAGGTTGTACGGGTTGCGGCCGTTGATCGGCACCTGATCGACGAGCTGGCGCTCGATGGTGAAATCCGAGCTGCTGGTGTTGAACTTCACCGAGGACGGCGCGGCTTCGACGACCACTGTCTCTTCAATGCCGCCGACATCCATGGACAGGTTCACCGTGACGTCGCCGCGCTGCGGCACGCGCACGTTTCGCTGATCGGCCACCTTGAAGCCGGACAGCTCACCGGTGAGCGTGTACGCGCCGGGATCCACGAAGTCGAACAGGTACCGGCCCTGCGTATCGGTCACGCGCGTGGCCGTGACGTTGGTGGCGGTGTTGGTCAGCGTCATCGACACGCCCGGAAGCGCCGCACCACTGCTGTCGGTGATCGCTCCCTGCACCCGCCCACGATAGTCTTGCGCGCTGGCGGGGACGGCCAGCACGACAAGGCTCGCAAACATCGCTAGCGTCATCCATACCCTCTTCATGACAACTCCTTATGAAACAACACGCGGCTTCAGGGTTAAGGCCCTGTGTTTCATCGCTGCACTCGCCCAGTAGCATCACCCGCCACGAGCCGCTCAACTTCCGACACCGACACCTGGTTGAAATCTCCGCGAATGATCTGTTTCAACGCGCTGGCCGCCACGACACATTTCAGCCTGGCCTCCCGATCGCGCCCGCTCACGAACCCGTAGATCGGCCCCGCGGCGAAGTTGTCGCCGCCGCCGATGTGGTCGACCAGGCGCATGCTGGAGCGCCGGCTCTGAAGGAAACTTCTGGATGTCACCATCGTCAACGCCCCATCCATCCGCCATCGACGACGAGCACGTGGCCGTGCACGTAGTCGGCGGCCTGTGATGCCAGGAAGATGGCGGCGCCGCCGAGATCGTCGGGAGTGCCCCAGCGTCCGGCCGGAATGCGCTCGGTGATCTGCCGGTTGCGTTGCGGATCCTCTCTCAGGGCCCGTGTGTTGTCGGTCTGCATATAGCCGGGCGCGATCGCGTTGACGTTGATGCCTTGCGATGCCCATTCGTTGGCGAGCGCCTTCGTCAACTGCATCAGCCCGCCCTTCGCCGCGGCATAACCGGGAACCGTGACCCCTCCCTGAAACGACAGGAGCGAGGCGACGTTGATGATCTTTCCCGGCTGCTGGCGTTCGATCAGGTGGCGCCCGACGGCGCGGCACATGCGAAACGCATTCGACAGGTTGACCTCGATCACCGAGTCCCACTCTTCGTCGGTGTGCTGGGCGGCAGGGCGGCGCCGGATGATGCCGGCGTTGTTCACGAGGATGTCGACGCGGCCGAAGGCGGCAATCGTGTCGGTCACCAGCTTGTCGGCGGCCACCCGGTCCGAGAGATCGGCCGTCAGCAGTTCGGTGCGCCGCCCGTCGATCGCGGCGATCCGTGCTGCCGTGTCCTGCGCCGGCTGCTCGTTGGAGTGGAGCGCGACATCGGCGCCGGCCGAGGCCAGCGCGCGCGCCATCGCGGCACCCAGCCCCCTGGAGGCGCCGGTCACCAGCGCCACCTTGCCGTCGAGTTTGAACGCATCGAGAGTCACGACGTCACCCGCGCTCGTCGGCCTTCTGCAGAAAGTCCTCGCGCAGCGGCGAGAAGATGTCGACCAGGACCACTTCTTCGTCCAGGATGGTGGCACCGTGTTGAATGTTCGAGGGGAAGACGAGCACGTCGCCGGCCGACGCGGTGCGGCGCTGGCCATCCACAAAGAAGTCCACGCGGCCGCGCTCGACCAGCGTGACCTGTTCATGCGGATGCGAGTGGACTGCCGTCACCGTGTGCGGCACAAACCGCAGGCGACAGACCATCACGCGGTCGCCCCAGATCATCTGGCGCTCGATCCCCGCGGCGATGCGCTCGACGGGAATCGACGTCCAATCGCGCATCTGAAACTCGACGAACGCTTTCGGCGGCGTCATTTTTTCTCCATGGAACCTGCCGAACCTGCCGAACCCGCTGAACCTGCTGAACCTGCTGAACCTGCTGAACCTGCTGAACCTGCTGAACCTGCTGAACCTGCTGAACCTGCTGAACCTGCTGAACCTGCTTTCAATGCATCAAGTCCGGAGCCCATGGCGGCGAAATCCGGCTGCACGTTGACCACGCCGTACTGGCGATCGGCGTCTTCGCGATTGGCCGCCATCATCCACAAGAAGTTGATCGATCCGCCGGGGGCGGCGACGTTCGGGTGGTAGCCCTGTGGCATCAGCACGACGTCGCCTTCGCGGACGATGGTGGCCAGCTCGGGCTCGCGTGGATTGGTGTAGACGAGCTGCACGCCAAACGCCGGCGCCGGCATGTCGATGTACAGGTAGGCCTCCTCGAGCATCGCCGCATGCTCGTGGGGGGGCCATGAGGTCCAGTTGCCGGGGTCGCTGAACGTGACGCCGGCCATGATGCGGCCGGCCTCGACGTTCTTGCCGATCAGGACGTTCAGATCGCGTTTCGAGGCGGCGCTGCCGGCGAGAAAGTGCAACCCCGGGTCCTTCCGCACATCGTCGAATCGAACGAACTGAACCGGATGGCGCTTCTCGACCGGCGCGGCGATTTCGGCGAGATCGCAACCGTCGGCGCCCGGAGTGATGTCGACGGCAGAATCTCGAGGGATGTAGACGGCGTCATAGCGTCCCAGCACATGCGTGCTGCCTTCGGCGCGAACCGTGGCGGTGCCGCGCAAGCAGATGAGCGCGGTTTCCTTGTCCCCGGTTGTCACATGCTGCGGTGCGTGTCCGCCATCGAGAATGATGCGGCCGTAGTGCAATTGACGTGACGCGGTCTTGCCAGGCTCAATCGCCTTCGTGCGGCCTTTCTCGGCCGCGGTGTTCCGCACAATGCAGGTGTCCGTAGTGATCGACTGCAACATCTGAGTGACCTTTGTTCGCTATTCGCGGTTCGCTGTTCGCTGTTCGCTATTCGCTGTTCGCTGTTCGCTATTCGCCCGCCTTCGCTCGCGCTCAAAGCTACGAGCTTCGGCGAGGCAGGCTATCTGCCCTTCGGTATTCGAAATATTCCTTTGTCTTCCGCACTTCCGCGTTTCTGTGCTTCCGTGTATCGCTGTCTCTGTGTCTCTGCGTCTCTGTGGCCTGTCCGTAAATCCATTAAGCAACTACCGGAGCGGCAAACGCCGGCGCCGCAACCAGTGCCGCGGCGCCGCGCAGGCGTGGATACTCCGTCGCCGCCACCGGACGGATGTCAGTTTCGGCTGCGGCCGGCGTCAGCGCGCGCTCGGCCATCGCGCTTCGCACCGTCGATTCGATCAGATCCCACGCCAGCGTGATTTCGCCGCCGACGTAGACTCGAGCCGGGTCGAGCGCGTTGATCACCGACGCGAGTCCGAGCCCGAGGTAGCGCGCCGTCGTGTCGAGCGCCGCCGTCGCCTTGGCGTCGCGGGCGCGGGCGCGGGCGATCAAATCCTCGACCGTGAAGTGGCGCTGCTCGACGGTCTTCGGACCTTGGTCGGCCGCGCGGCCGAAATAGCGCGCGAGGGTCGCGGGATTCGCGACGTACGCCTCCCAGCAGCCATTGGAGCCGCAGGAGCAGCGCGGCCCGTCGAGCGAGAGCGGCACGTGGCCAAACTCGCCGGCGATGTTGTGGCGTCCTCGGAGGACCTCGCCGTGAATCATCACGCCCACGCCAAGACCGTCCGAGACGCTGATGAAGACGAGATCGCCTGAGGTACCGGCGATGTCCTCGCGCATCTGCCAGGCCTGGGCGAGCGCGCAGGCGCGTCCGGAGTTCTCGATCTGCACCGGCAGTCCGGTCGCGGCGGCGAGCGCATCGCGCAGATTCACGTTGCGCCAGCCGAGTGTCGGTGCGTGCAGCACGCGCATGGTGGAGTGTTCAACCATGCCGGGCACGACCACTCCAATGCCATCGCACGCATCCACTTCCTTGTGGTCCGCGAGCAACTGCTTGATGCGGCCGGCCAGCGTCTCGACCAGCTCCTTGGGATCCCGCAGCGTCGGGAAGCTGATGACGCCGGTGAACGGCTTGCCCAGACGGTCGGCGAGCATCAGGAATGTCTCGCTGGCACGCACGTCGGCGGCCACCACGGCCCTGCGGCGGGAATCGATGTAGAGAAACGTCGGTTTGCGGCCCCGAACCGTCTCGCCAGTGGCGCCCTCGAAGATCAGGCCCTCTGCCAGCAGGTCGTTGACGATCAACGAAACGGCGCCGCGCCGAACCTCCATCAGCCGCGCCAGGTCGGCGCGGGAGATGGGCTGCTGCGCGCGGACCAGGTTCAGCACGATGCTGCGGTTAATCTCGCGGGAGGTGCCTCGAGTCGCGACTCGAAACTTTGACGGGTCGATACGCCGCATTTGTATGTCTAAAGGACTAATTCGGCCCTCCGACGGTCGTTCCGTGCAGAGACAGGCAGCTAGACCTGGCTCGGTAACGGCTGGCCGAGGAGGCGCATTAATCTAATGGCGGGACAAGATATGGCCTGAGGAATCTCCATGTCAAGCGGGTAACCACGCCTACCGCGGTGCGACTGGCGAAACCACGAACTCAACGGTCTGGTCGGCGGATTGCGCGGCCGAGGACCGGAGCGCCCCACCAGTCTCCAGATCGCGCCATCGCAGGGGGCCATCGACGCCGTAAATCAACACCCGGACCCGATTGGCCGAGGGCTCGACGCGGACTTCGACGAAGCTCTGAAAAAACGGCGCCCGGTTGAAGTCGAAGATGGCCGACAGCGTCTCTGCGACAAAGGGCCACGCCCCGAACCGTCGCACCCACCACCAGATCGGCCGCTTCCAGGGCGGCGTTTCCGAGTCGAGCTTCGCGCTCATGGCATCGGTCCGCGGGTAGTAGGCGTAGTCGGCCAATGCCGGCTTTTCGGGGAAACCAAGCGCGGTGCCGATGCTGAGGTACGCGCCGCCGCCGCCATCGACAAAGTAGTGAGTCCCACGGCCGCCTTCGGACGCCGGCTCCCGGTAATACTCGAAGTCGTGCGTGTCACCGGCCATGACCATCGGTACCTGGTGCGCTCTCAGCAACTCGTGCACCGCCCGGAAGGATTCGAACCCCGTGCTCTGGTCGGCTCCCGCCGCGTAGACAGGATGGCCGAGAATGGCGAGCGTAAAGGTGCCCTTCGAGCGATCGAGAGCCGCGCGAAGCCACGACATCTGCCGATCGTCAATGCTCTTCAGGATGCCGGTATCGACCGCCACGAGTGAAAACGGTCCGGCGTGGATCTCGAAAAACGGCGCTCGCTGCAGGCCCGACTGGATGCCGTAGTACCGCCTGAGACGCGCGGCATCGCCGATGAGCTGGCTGATGCGCGCTTCGGTCGTGCTCGACAGCCGGAGATCCGCGTTGGCGCGCGCGGTCAATGCCGCCTGGGCCGCGTCGGGTCGCATCAAGTGGGCGGCAAACCCGTCGAGTGCGTTGAACCAGTCGTGATTGCCGGGAATGGCGTAGATCGGTTTCGACACCCCTTTGAACGGGAGATAGAACTTGGCTTCGTAGTCTTTTGCCTCGCCGTTCGGATACACGACATCGGACGCGATCACCACGAACTTCACTTCGTCCTTGCGAGCGACGTCGAGGATCTGGTCTCGCAGCGCGTGCTGCGACGGATCGCCTTCACCAGGATCGCCGATGACCAGGAACGAGAAGTCGCCGTTGCGAGGAAGCCCGGGCGGTGAGACCTCGAAGAGGCCGGGAGCGTCGGGGCCGGAGGCGCCGGCCGCCGCGACAACGCCGTCGATCATCGCCGCTCGCCACACGTCGGTGCGCGCCTCGGTAATCTTCTGCCACACGCCGGTCGCCCAGTTCTCGCTGTTGAAATACCAACTGAATCCCCAGATCGGATTGACGGCAATCACGACCGCGGTCAGCGGCAATCCGGCGCGAATGACCTGACGCAGCGCGCCCGAGAGCGTGTTGTTCTCGAGGTCGCGTGACACCAGGCGGCGCAACCGTTGCTCGGCCCACCACCGCGCCGAGCGCTCGCTCAGCGGCAGGTCGTCGACGGGCGTTTCATCCTCGATCATGCGCCGCCAGACGACCCGCTCGAAGGGCCGCGTCACCCTTCGCCAGAGACGTTCGAGTGGCAGCAGAACGACGAGCGTCAACACCATCGAGAGGATCACATCGCCCGCCGTCGCCACCCCTGGAGAGATCATGCCAAGCCAGGTCCACTCGGCGTCGAGACGGCCGATGTGGATCGCCAGGAAGGTCAGAACGAGCATGGCGCTCCAGTACGCCTCCACCGGCTCGCGAACCGCCGCATCGTCGATCGCCCGGCGATGCAGGAACCCGATCAGGGGATTGGGCTCGAGCCGGAGCGACGAATCGGGGTGTTGGTCGTGGATCGATTCGAGCTCGTCGGCATCGCTTCGTGTCGGCGCGAATACCGCCGCCCACCCCGCCGCCGCGATGCGAATGCTCATCAGCAGTCCAAACACCAGCGGTCCCGCTTGATCGCGGAGCGCCCACACCAGAAGCGCAACGGCGATGTTGGTGAACCCGTTGAACAGTCCCCAAAAGCGGCCGCGCGTGGGCGGCCGGCGAACCGTCCTGCCAACCGTCAGCGCGCCATCAACGCCGATCACCAATGCGGTGACCGCCATCAGGCCGCTGAGGACGAAGTTCGATTCAAACGAGACGACGATGCCGGCGGCCAGCGTGAAGATGCCGGTGCGAAAGGCGGCGATGCTGCGGGCGCCGGCGAGAAACGCGCTGTAGATTTGCGCGCCGCCGGCCACAACCAGAGCGAGTCCAACGATGAGGAGTCCCCACCACGACGAGATCAACGGCGCAACGAGGGCAACGCCGCCAAGAACGAGGAGGATGGGGCCGATCGTCAACAAGAGTTCATAGTAAGCCCTCCAGATCAGGAGCTAACAGAAGGTCAGGAGATCAAGAGAAGCAGGAGGTCATGAGATCAGGAGAAAAATATTCTCCTGATCTCTTAGTCTCCTGTTCTTGATTCTCCTGATCTCTGGGGCTTGTACGTGCTGAAATTCCAGAGGAACCCTTCGAAGTCCTGCGCGCAATATCCCCGTGCGCCCCACTCTGCGGTCCTGAGCGGCGTCACTACGTTTGCGCCGGCTGCTGTCGCGCGCGCGTAATGCGCGTCGGGATCGTCCACGTGCACGGCGACGTACTGAGAATGGTCACCCCAAATCTTTGCATCCTTCGGCCCAGAATCGAGAAACAGCGGTGCGCTGCCGAGCCACATCTCCGCATGGAAGATCTGCCCATCGCTTCCCGGCACCTCGAGCGACTTGTGAAGGCCGAACGCCTTGCTCAGCCAGTCGATCGCGGCCTTGGCGTCCCGGTAGTGCAATCCGACGGCGAACGGCTGCTCCCGATCGTCCTTGATCATCTGATAGGTGCCAAAACCCCAAAGGTGGCCGTCCAAGTCGCGAGCGGAATAATCGCGGGAGCCATAGTCTTCATCGCGTAGCGACCTGGCGATCTCGGCGCCAGCGGCGGCTGCGCGATTGTGGTGCGCATCGACGTCGCTGAGCGACACGTAGACTCCTTCTCTCACCAGTGTCCACGGATTCTTCGGGTCCACGCCATTCGCGCTGCTGAAGCCGATGACGCCCGATCCAAACGACATCTCGGCATGCGCGACCGAATCGTTCGGACCGTCGAACACGGCCTGCTTCTGAAAACCGAATGCCTCCTCCAACCAGGTGAGCGCGCGGCGCGCGTCCTGGTAGCGAATCACCGGATGAATGCGGGGCTGAATGGTTGTGTTCATGGCTGTCTCCTTGCTGTCTGCGAACAGACTAGCGAGGAGCGGGCGGGGAATCTTGGACGAATCTTACCGCCAGCGGGGCTTGGGGCCTGGGACCTGAGACTTGGGACTGCCCAAGCCCCAAGCCTCAAGCCTCAAGCCTCACGTCACTCACGCTCGACTTGAAACCCGCCGAAGTCGGGGAGCAGGCTCTTGATCAGCTCGCGCGGCGACACGCCGGCGAATTCGGCGACGTCGCGCGAGAAATGCGCCTGGTCGTAGTATCCGCACTCGAGCGCGACATCCGACAGGCGCTGGCTCCGCTGCGTCTTGATCAACGAGACTGCCCGCCCGAAGCGAAGCACCCGGGCCAGGGTTTTGGGGGCCAGCCCGAGCTGCTCGCGAAATCGCGCGATCAAGTGCTTCTGACTCCACCCGGTTTCGCGGACGAGATCGGCGATTGGCGCCTGACCGAACGAACGCTCCAGCCGATGCCACGAGCACAGCACTTCTGGCGCGACGGCGCGAGCGATCGCGATGCGCCTCATGACTTCGCGGTCCACGATGGCAAATCGCTGCTCCCATGACGTCGCGTCGTGCAGCTCGCCGATCAATCCGCTGGCCGACCGTCCCAGCACGTCGTCCAACGGGACGACCCGGTTGGTGAGATCGACCAGCGGCCTGCCCAGAAACAGCCTGGCGCCGAGAATCGTGAAATTGATCTGCAGGCCTCCCGAGGGTCCGGCCGAGCCGACCAGCACGTAAGTATCGTACGCGCCGGTGGTGAAGCTGGAGTAGTCGGTCCAGCGCGTCAGGTCGTCGCCGTCGAAGATGCGGACCGCGGAACCGAAATTGATGATGACGGGAATGACTTCGGTGGGCAGCTCACGCCGGCAGAGCGGCGAGGCCATGTGCTCGAACCAGCCAACGTACTCGCGAATGTACGGCCGAAGCGCGCGCGGCGGTTCGCCCTGCACCATCTCCCATTGGCCGATCGCCGACGCGTGACGGACAATCCGGGAATGGCTCATTGCTGCTAGTGTTCCACGCTGGGGGCACGACTCGCCATTGACGATTGACTGATCGACCGTTTGACTGACTGTTGGGTGATCTGGCCATCGCCCGATTTAGCGATTCGATTTGGCGATTCGCTGACTGTAGGCTGCAACAAGCCGCCGGCCAATCACCCTATCGCCGGCTCACGCAATAGAATCCAAAAACCACGCAATCGTCAATCACCCGACAGTCCGTCGATCACTCAATCGGTCGATGGCCAATTTGAGGCCCGACATTCATTTGGCGCCAATTCGATACAGGTGCGAGTCAGTGCGGATGTAGAACGATCCGCCGGAAACGGCGAGTGTCGCCAGCATCGACCCTGCGAGCGTGTTCCTCGTCAGCAGTCGAAACTCTCTGCCGGGCGCGATCACGCTGACCACGCCCTGTTCGGACTGCAGGTAGATGCGCCCATCGGCCAGCACGGGCGACGCCGAGTAGGTGCCGCCAAGGCGCTGCTGCCAAAGAATGGTGCCGCTGCTGGCCTCTAC
Organism: uncultured Acidobacteriota bacterium; assembly: GCA_963773045.1. Lineage (GTDB taxonomy): Bacteria > Acidobacteriota > Vicinamibacteria > Vicinamibacterales > UBA2999 > 12-FULL-67-14b. The sequence continues at coordinate 901,377 of CAVYZT010000010.1, forward strand.
GCACGTCAGGATACCGCCGTCGTTCACGACATAGAGCTCATCGCCGGCGAGCAGCGGCGACGGCGTGAGGGGCGCGCCCCGAGACAGGGTCCACGCGATGTGGGTCTTCGAGACATCGCCGGTCCCGTCCGCTCTGACGGCGATCAGGCTCGGCTGTTGAAACCCCGTGGCGATGAAGACGAGCCCGAGGCCGAAGACCGGCCGAGGCACGTTCGAGAATCCGTCGCCGTAACTCACGCGCCAGATTTCCTTGCCCGTCGCCGGGTCGTAGGCGGCCGCGCGAAATGCGCCGATGCTCACCAGCTGATCGCGATCGCCGACGCGAATCACCAGCGGCGTCGTATACGCTTGGTCGTACGGGGTTCGCCGGTTCGTGCGCCAACGGGTCTTCCCGGTCTGCTTCTCGAGCGCCACCACAAACGCGTTGTCGCTCCCATCGCAACTGAAGATCAACAGATCCCCGTAGATCACCGGCGAGCCTCCAGCGCCGTGCTGCGACTCATAGGGGAACTGCTTTTTCCAGATGATGGCGCCGGTCGTGTCGATGGCCGCGGTTCCATCGGCGCCGAAATGAACGTAGACCCGATCGCCTTCGACGATCGGCGTGGGCGACGCCCAGCTGTTTTTCGGGTTGATATCGCGTGGCCTTCCCACGCGGAAGACCTCGACGTTCACCGCTTCGCGGCCCGTCTCGACGTCGAAGCCGAGAAGACGGAGCGACACGTCGCGATCGCCCGTTGCCGACGTCAACCACACTTTGCCGCCGGTGACGACCGGCGACGACCAGCCGAGACCAGGCACCGGCGTCTTCCACAACACGTTGCTCGTCTCGCTGAAGGCATTGACCAGCCCGGTCTCCGAGGAGTGTCCCTGGCCGCCCGGCCCGCGAAACTGCGGCCAGTCTTGAAAGGCCTGCATCCGGGCCGCACCCAGCAGCATCGCGGCCAAGACCATGAGCTTCGGCAGGGGGCAGACGACGGACGGCAAACGGCAGACGCTCATGGGTTCCATTACTCTGCCCGAAGACACACCGCAGGATCGATGCGCATGGCGCGCCGCGCGGGAAGGTAACAAGCCAGCAGCGCGACGACCGCCAACAGCAAGGGGATCGCGGCAAACGTCACCGGGTCTCGCGCGTCGACGTCGTAGAGCAGCGCTCGCATCACGCCGCTCACCGTCCAGGCGCCAACCAGCCCCAGCGCGATGCCGGCAAGGGCGACCGTCATGCCGCCGGCGACGATGAGGCGCCGGATCTCACGTGGGGTGGCGCCGAGAGCGAGGCGGATGCCCAGTTCACGCGTACCCTGCGCAACCAGATACGCCATCACGCCGTAGATGCCAAGCGACGCCAGGCCAAGGGCGATCGCGGCGAAGAGCCCGAGCAGCAGCATGGCGAACCGGCGGCGCGCCAGCGATTCGTCCACCCGCTGCTCCATGGTGCGGACCCGATAGAACGGCAGATCCGGATCGACCTCGCGCAACACCTGCCTGACGGCAGCCGTCAAGGTCTCCGGGAGTTGCTCGCTTCGCAGCACCAGGTTCATCGCGCGAACGGGATACTGCGCATGCGCGAGATACATCGCCATGCGCGAATCGCCGTCCAGCGTGTACTGCTTCACGTTGCCGACGACACCAACCACCGTGATCCACGGGGTCGTGCGAATCGCTGCCGCCGGTCTTGAGGCGGCGTCCGATTGGATCCTGGCCAGGCCACAACTGCTCGGCCATGCGCTGCTCGATGATGGTGACGCGGGGATTGGCGCGAATGTCCTGCTCGTTGAAGAACCGCCCACGCGCGAGCGGAATCTCCATCGCCTGAAAGTAGTCGCCGCCGACAAAGCGCTGATCGACGTTGATGAACGCCTCGCCCGGCTGCGCCGCCCGCCCCTCCACCGTGATCGGCCCCCACGCGAACATCTGGCTCAGGGGCAGTGCGGAAACCGCGCCCGAGACACTGACACCCGGGAGGGACTTCATCCGCTCCCAGATTTGTCGATACGTCTGAATCACCGTCTCGGCATCGCCGTAGCGCCGTCCGATCATCGACAGCTCGAGCGTCAGGGTGTGCGTGGGATTGAATCCCGGCGGGACATCGAGCAGCCGAGCGAAACTGCGGATCAGGAGGCCGGCGCCGACCAGCAGCATCACCGAAAGAGCCAGCTCGGCGACCACCAGCAATCGACGGGTCTGCTGGCCGCGGGCCCACAAGGCGCCCGCGCCAGCCATCGTGCGAGCCGCATCTCGGAGTTGACCTTGCAAGTCGACTCGACTCACGCGCAGGGCGGGCGCCAGGCCAAACACCAGTCCAGAGACAATCGAGATCGCGAACGTGAATACCAGTACGTCGGCGTCCACGCCGATCTCACGCAGGCGGGGAACGCTGCCCTGTCCCATCGTTCGCATCTGATCGACGCCCCAGAGCGCCAGCACCAGCCCGACGGCGCCGCCGGCGAGCGCCAGCATCACGCTCTCGGTCAGCAACTGCCTGACGATGCGAGCGCGGCCCGCGCCAAGCGAGGCGCGCACCGCGATCTCCTTCTGTCGCGCCAACGCCCGCGACAGCAGCAGATTGGCGACATTCGCGCACGCAATCAGCAGCACGCACGCCACCGCGGCGACGAGCACGAGCAGCGACTGGCGCACATCGCCAACGACCTGCTCCTGCAGCGGGACGAGGTCGAACGTGAGGCCGCCGTTCGGCGGATAGAGGTCCGGATGCGCCTGGCGAAGCCGCCCCGTCAGGGCGTCCATCTCGGCCTGCGCCTGCTCGACCGAGACGCCTTGCTTGAGCTTGGCGAGAACGTTGTAGTCTTCGCGCCCGCGAAATGTCACCGCGTCGGGCGCCAACGGAAGTGGCAGCACGATCTCGGCGTCCTCCGCGCCGTTCAAGGTCGGCATCACCTCTCGTGGCAACGAGAACGACTCCGGCAGCACGCCGTGAATCACGTAGTTCTGCCCGTTGATGACCAGCGTCCGGCCGAGCACTCGGGGGTCGGCGCCGTACCGCCGCACCCACGTGCGGTAACCGAGAAGCGCCTTCCCCGTCTGCCCAGGCACATCGTCGCTCGGGCTCAGCAGCTCACCGAGCGCGGGCCGAGCCCCCAGCATCGGCAGGAGGTTTGCGGACATGCGAATGGTGCCGATGCGCTCGGGCTCCCCGTCGCCGGTGAGATTGTCGTTGCCGCCAATCGCGATCGCCACCTCTTCGAACCCGCTATGTCCGTTCTTGATGTCGAAGTACTGCGCCGTCGAGAACCAGTCCTCGGTAATGTTCAAGCCGGGCGATCGATTCCAGATGATCGCGAGCCGATCGGCGTCGGCGTACGGCAGCGGAGTGACCAGGAGCGCGTTGGCGACGCTGAAGAGCGTCGTGTTCGCGCCGATACCGATGGCAATCGAGCACACTGCCGCGGCAGCAAACCCCGGGTTGGCCGCGGCGGTCCGCCATGCGTAGCGAACGTCTTGGAGAATCGAGCCCATGAGCCTCCGGCTAGGTGCGCGGCTGGTTACCGTCGGCGAGCCCGCGCACCCAGCGTCGAAGCCGGCGTGGCAGATTGCGCGCGCGGAGGTACGCCGGAAACCAGGGCTGGAAGAAGCTGTCGAAGCGCGGCCCGGTCCGCAGGTAATAGGAGTCGAGCCGCGCGAGCGTCCAGGGATCGCTCGTGGGCTCGACGAACCCGAGCGCGTCGGACACGCCCGCGGCGAAGTGCTGCTGGACGACAGCCCGGCAGCGCGCGTCGAAGAGGCCGAAGGGATAGGCAAACGACGAGACGGCTTGGCCGAGACGATCCTCGAGCACGTCCTTCGATCCGAGAATCTCGCGCGCGACATCTTGATCCGAGAGCTTGCGCAGATCGGGATGAGTCATCGAGTGCGCGCCAAAGGCGATGCCGGCGCGGGCCATCTCGCGGATCTGCGGCCAGCCGAGCATCTCGCGGCCCTCGAGTGTCGGCAGCCGGTCGGTTGAAGCGGCGTGTGTTGGCTCGCCGGTTGGGACGAAGACGGTCGCGGTCATTTCAAATTCCTGCAGAACTGGAAAGGCTTCCGCGTAGAAACTCCAATACCCATCGTCAAAGGTAATCGCGACGGTGCGGGCGGGAAACTCGCGTCCACTCCGCAAGATGTCAACCACTTCGTCGAGGTGGATCGTCCTGAATCCGTGCGCGTGGAGCTGTCGCATGCCGTGACGAAACATCTGCGGCGACAGCGAGTAGACGGCCGGCTCATGGTCCACCGCGTGGAAGGTGAGGATGGGCAGCCGCGACACAGTGAATATTATGGGGCACGGGCGAGGCGCAGGCGGGGCCTGGCCCCTTCGCAGAAACTGCGATCGGGACAGAGTTGTGCCAGCTCGCGTCAGTCGACCCGGCTCAGCGCCGTTGCGGACGAGTCGCCTGCACGATGTTGTCGATCGCGATGAGCAGGTCGTTGCCCGATTCGGTCAGCGGGCCAAGCTGCTTGTCCTGCAGGGCGGTCCTGCTCAACTGGCTCAGCGCTGATCGGAACCCGTCCGCCGCACGACGCAGCTCGTTCAGATGCGCCTTTCGTTCGATGGCGGCAGCACCGGCGCGCTGCTCCGCAGCCAGCAGATCGGCACGCACCTTCTGAAGCACGGTTCGCATCTCGTCCGAGCCGCGGTCGAGCGCGAAGATCAGGAAGTGGGCGTCCGGCGTCGCAACGGCGTTCACTTTGTAGTGAAACTCCTGGCCCGATTCGTCGACTTCAGCGACCGGACCCCATTCCTTCCGGCCGGCCTGTCCGGTGCGCCAGAACTGATTCGCTTCCTCGAGAATGTGTCCGAGAAACGGGAACGTCGGATCGGCCACCAGGCGTCCGAACCACTCGGGCCGATCCGCGATCGACGCGAACGAGCCGTCGCTCCGCCGCTCGAACGCGGCGAGGTCGAGGGCAGGAAGCAGGGCCTTGAGGATGTCGTCGCTCATCGATGTGTCCACACGTTGGAGAGGGGTCGCTGCCGCGAATCACGCGCTCATCGCGCGCGCGAGCGTGGCAAATGTCTCTTCGACCTCTGCTCCGGTCTTCGCGCTCGTCTTGACCACGGGAAACCCGAGTTGTTCGAGGGCGCTCGGCTCGATTTCCCAGCGGTCGGCCAGATCCGACTTGTTGATCGCCAGGATGAACGGCACCTTGCCGATGGTGCGCTGCGCGGTGTCGTGCAACGACAGTGCGGCATCGAGCGACGTGCGGCGCGTCCCATCAACCACCAGGAGATAGCCGGCCGACCCCCTGAGGTACGACACGTTGATCTTCTGGAAGTCGTCCTCACCGTGAATGTCCCAGATGATCAAGTCGACGTTGCCGCCATCGAGATTCACGCTCTTCTTCTCGATCTTCACCCCGAGCGTCGTCAGGTACTTGTCCGAGAAGATGCTGTGCACGAACCGCGAGACGAGACTCGTCTTGCCCACGCCGAACCCTCCGAGCAGGCAGATTTTCTTTTGCATCACGACCGGTCGCTCCCTTGCGCTGTGCCGTCGGCGAGGCCGACACGAAACGAGGCACGACGGTTGCGAGCCATGTCCGCCTCGGTGGTCCCGCGCGACAACGGTAAGGCGCTTCCGACTCCCCTGACGGTCAACTCCACGGAGTCCAACGTCGATGCATGCAGCAGCTGCCGTACGGTCTGGGCGCGGCTCAGGCTGAGGGGCTCGTTGGCGAGGTCGGAGCCATCGGAGTCGGTGTGACCGACAATCTCGACGCGGGCCTTCTGGCCGCGAGCGCGAACGACTTCGTTCAATTCACGCAGCGTGTCGGCCACCAGGCTGACCGCTTGATCCTGGCCTGGTGCGAGCCGCGACTGGCCTTTTACGAACTGGAGGGTCATCGACTCCAGCTGCTGCTTCAGTCGAAGCTCAGGGCTCGTGCCCGCGTAGGCAAATCGCTGGACGCCACCGATGGCCGGCGCCAGGCGCTCGCTCTCGACGATCCAGCGATCGGGCGCGACGCCGCTCGCGGTCAGCACACCCTCGCGAAAGTCGAGTGACACGCCCGCCGGCGGCCGCAACAGGCTGCGAGCGCGCTCGATCACGAATTTCGGCGCGAGGCTCTGATACGGCTCCCACCGGGCGTCGACGGCATCGGGCGACAGATTCGACGCCGCCACAAGCGTGGCCGGATCGACCGCCAGCGAGTCGCGGAGTCCGGCCACATAGAATCGGCCGCCACGACGTCCAGTCGAGGTGACGACAATCCCGGGCTCGTCGCGCAGGCGATCGAGATAGCTGTTCCAGCGCTGGCGGTCTCGAAGCCCCAGCCCTGCCCACACACTGATGATCGCAACCACTGCCGCCGCCCCAATCGCCCACCACCGGTTGAACGACTTGCCGCGCTGCTCTCGGAACTGCGTGACCAGGCAGAGCTCGAGCTGATGCCGCGCCCGCTCGAACGGCGACGCGTCGCCTTGAAACGTCTCGAACTCTCGTCCGGCCTGGCGATGGATGCGTTCGAGCGCGTCCTGGAACACCACCTGCAGATCGCGAGGCGGCGTGCCCCGTACCACGCCGGCCAGGAACGCATGCGGCCCCGGCTCGACGATCACGGTCAACTCGCCCACCCGCAACGCATCGAGCGTGTCGCCCGTCGGCGTGTGAAAGGAGTCGCGGACGAAGTCGCGGATCGCCGTCAGCATGGCGGAGATCTGATCGGCATCTTGCGTCGCATTGGGATCGGCCGACACCTGCTGCAGCAGGAGTCCGGTCTCGGCGTGAATCAGGAATACCTGCTCGACACGGTATTGCAGGGTGTTGAGCAGCACGATCTCGGCGAACGGCTTTCCCGTCTGGAGGGCGGTCCAGCGCCAGCGCGCCGCACGGAGGGACACGCTGTGTTCGACCGTGCGGTTCAGGGACTCCATCATCGAGGCGAGCGCGTGATCGATCGCCTTGCGAATCGCCGGTCCCATCACGGGGAAGAGCGCATCGGCGAAGGGCGCCGGGTCGCGCCGGACTGACGCCGTGACGGCCTCTTCGATCGACGGGGTCAGCGCGTGCGTCAGCTCGGGGTCGGACCCGCGCAGGAGGATGGCCTCAGGGAGGACGCGGCTGACCTCACGCGTCTGCACCTCGGGATCGAGCAGGCGCGACCGCAGCGCCAGCAGCTCTCGCTGCTCGGGGCCGAGAATCAGCGACCGGAGCTCACTCAGTTGGTCGTCGTCGATCTCGGCTTCCGGGTCGCGCGACTCTGGCCACTCCGACAAGCGCTCGCTGGTGCGCTCAGCCACACGGCCTCACTCGTCGGTGTCGTCGGCAGGCAGCTCTTCGCCCGACAGCCGCAGCGCCATCTCCGTGAGCAGGGCTGCAACCGTGGCGCGATCGGCCTTGTCGGTGCGGAGTTGCTGCGCTTCGCTCGCCAGCCTGGCCAGCACGTCGTCGATGCGCTTGCGCATCTCGTCGCTCGACCGCTGGCCCTGTTCCATGATCTGCTGGCGCAACTCCCGCTGGCTCTTGGTTTGTTGATCGTCGAGCGCCGCCGTTCGTTTCTCGAAGGATTTGGCCGTGTCTTTCAGTTCGCGAGCGAGCGTGCCATGGGAGTCGACGCGGTCCTCATGCTCGGACTTGATTTTCTCGGCGAGCGAATCGGTCTCTTTCTTGGTGAATTTCTCCAGCGTCTCGAGCCTGGCTTTGAGTTGTTCCTTGAGGTCGGCGGTCTCCTTGAGGAGGCGCTCTTCGAGACGGCTGAAGCGGCGATCGAACTCCCGGACCTGACCGCCGAACAGGATGTCTCGGACCTTGTCGATGCTGGCGGCGCTGGGGTCGGCGCCGTTTGGGCGCGCAGCGGCGCCGGCATTATCTGGGTTTTTGGATGCGCTCATGACACGTTTTCTCCGAGGGGAACGAGCTGATTGAGTGGCGCGTCTGGATTGGGGCTGGCGGGCCTTTGAAGGCATGGTGATCCCTTACGTCAATGGGCGCCGGATACGGTTTGCCTCCTCGCAGAGCGCCTGGGTCCTGTGGGGAGCGCAAGGCTACCACGCAGCACCGGACGCTGCAATCACCGGACCACGCGATCGGGCATGAGGAAGGTCTGGCGCGCCCGGTCCGACCAGAGCGTCTCGTCGCGATAGTAGCGATCCAGGATTGACGGCTTCCATCTGAGCAGGTCCGGGTGGAGGGCGGCGAACTCCTCCCACGACCCGCCGTGACCCGATCTCAACCGTTCGTTGATGAGAAGGACGAAGGCCACGGTGATGGTCTCGTGGTAGAGCTGGGGCGATCCTTGCCGCTCGGCAAAGTGCCTCAACGCTTTGGTAAATCGGCCAAGCGCCTCCGCCAGCGGAAGCTGCTGAAGGTAATTCCAGGCCACCCGCACGTGCTGTTCATGATGGAAGCCTCCAGGCGGCGGCTCACCGCTTTCGAACAGGGTCAGTAACTCGTCGTCGGTCATGGGAGGATCTCCTCGAACCTGTAGAACCTGCAGAACCTGCAGAACCTGCTGAACCTGCTGAACCTGCTGAACCTGCTGAACCTGCTGAACCTGCTGAACCTGCTGAACCCGCTGAACCTGCTGAACCTGTGAAGTCTGTACAAAGCAAAGAGGGGTGACGGCGGTTCGGCCATCACCCCTCGTCTGGATTGGTGTGCTTCAGCGATCGTAACACGGGCGCTAGACTAGGAGCGCAGTTGAATCATCCGTCATCCGTGTCATCTGCGGTCTACGTCGCGACGCGATCCCTGCCCTTCGCCTTCGCCCGATAGAGCGCCTCGTCCGCAGCGGCCATCAACGAGGCGGCGTCACTCCCCAAGTCCCAATAACTGGCCACGCCGAGGCTGATCGTCACCGGCCATTTGATGGGACCGATCGAGACATCGGTCGACACGATGCGGCGCAGGCGCTCGGCCACCGGCACCGCTTCCTGCAGGTCGCAGCCCGGCAGAATGAGGAGGAACTCCTCGCCGCCGTAGCGGCCAATCGAGTCGTATTTGCGACGGATCGACACCATGCGCTGCGCGACATCTTTGAGCACTGCGTCGCCAGCCGCGTGTCCGTAAGTGTCGTTGACGCTCTTGAAGTGATCGATGTCGCCCAGCACGATCGCCAGCGGGTTGTTCTCCCGCCGGGCGCGTTCGACCTCACGCTCCAGCTGCTCCACGATCATCCCGCGATTCCACAGTCCCGTGAGGTGGTCGTGCGTCGCATCGTGCCGGAGTTGTGCCTGCGCCTGGAGCAATCGCTCCTGCAGGTCGAGGACGCGCTCTCCCGAGCGCACACGCGCGCGCAGTTCGACCGAGTCGAACGGCTTCCGGAGAAAGTCGTCGCACTCGGCATCGAGCGCGGTCAGCATGTCCTCGTGACGATCGCGCGCGGTCAACAGAATGACGTAGACATACGGGCCGCCGCGCTCGCGCATGGCGCGGCAGACCGCCAGCCCGTCGGCGCCGGGCATGATCCAGTCGAGGATCGCCAGGCGAGGGCTATCAGCCGCCCGGCTCGCTTCGATCGCCTGTTGTCCGTCGGCGACCGCCACGACCTCGTGCCCGAGGCGGACGAGCGTCGCCTCGAGCAGCCGCCTGGACACCGGGTCGTCGTCGGCAATCAGGATTCTCACGCCGCTTGACCGGGGCTGAACTGGGCCAGATCACCTTCGAGGCGGCTCATTTCGCGCTCCAACCGCGCGAGTCCGTCCTCGGCCCCGTCGAGCACACCGTCGCGTCCCTTGATTTCGAGCGCCAGTGCCGCCAGCGCCGCCACGCGCGCGCCGAGGCTCCCGACCGAGCCGCGCAACGTGTGGGCGGCGCGCTCCAGCCCTTTCGCGTCTCCGCCGCTGACGCAACGTCGAATCTCGGCGAGCCACGTGGGCGATTCGGCCAGGAAGATCGACACCAGCTCGGCAAGCAGCGCTCGATCGCCCTCGACACGTGTCAGCACATCAGCGGCATCGAACGCCGGCTCCGGCGCCGGTTCGCTCTGGGGTTCAATCGCAGCAAAGCCCATCAACCCGTGGAGGACAGCGAGCAGCTCGTTCGGTCGCACCGGTTTGGCCAGGTACGCGTCCATGCCCGCCGCCATCGCGGCTTCGCGGTCGCCCTTCATCGCATGGGCGGTGAGCGCGACGATGGGCAGATGACGGCCGGTGCCGACCTCAGCGGCTCGGATGATGCCGGTGGCTTCGATGCCGCCCATTCCGGGCATCTGCAGATCCATCAACACCACGTCAAAGGCCTCGCTATCGACCGCTTCGACCGCGTGCCGTCCACTTCCCACTGAGACCACGCGGTGGTTCTGCTTCTCGAGAATCGCCGTCACCAGACGGCGATTGACGGCGTTGTCTTCGGCCAGCAGCACGTGCAGCGGATGAGGGCCGGTCGCTCTCGGTGCCGTCGCGTCTTGCTTGGAGCGCTGCGAGCTGCCGAGCGCCGTGAGCACGGCGTCGCGCAGCACCGACTGGCGAATCGGCTTGGTGAGCACAGCGGCGATGCCGGCCTCGGAACACCGCAACGCGTCGCCTCCGTGGCCGACCGAAGACAGCATCATGATCGTCGTCGCCGCCAGCTCGGGCGCGCGCTTGACCCACTCCGCGACCTGAAAGCCGTTCATGTCAGGCATCTGGAAATCCAGCAGGACCAGCTGGAACGGCTGCCCGCATCGCCGCGCGACCTGCACCGCCTCGAGCGCCGCCTGACCACCGTCGACCAGCGTGGGGCGCATGCCCCAGTTGCTGAGCATGTCGCCGAGGATCCACCGGTTGGTCTCGTTGTCGTCGACGATGAGAACGCGCATGCCGCGCAGCACGTCGTCATGGCTCGGCGTCGCTCGTTCAGGAATGGCGGCGGGCACGTCGAACGGAATCGTGATGTGGAACGTGCTGCCCTTGCCCGGCGCGCTTTCGACCTGGATGCGGCCCCCCATCAGCTGCGCCAGCTGTGAGGCAATCGCCAGACCCAGACCGGTTCCGCCGTAGCGCCGCGTCGTCGAGGAGTCGGCCTGGGTGAAGGCACCGAAGATCGCCGCTTGCTTCTCCGGGTCGATCCCGATGCCGGTATCGCGGACCGCGAAGTTCAGGACGGTGTGGGCCGGGTCCAGGCTCTTTGCCGTAACCCGCACTACGACCTCGCCTCGATCGGTGAACTTGGTGGCGTTGCTGACCACGTTCACGAGAATCTGCGACAGCCGCGCAGGATCGCCAGCCACGACCGATGGCACGTCGGGCGAGACGTGATAGGCGAGCTCGAGGTTCTTCTGGTGCGCGCGCGGCGCCAGCGTGCGCATGATGTCGTCGAGCCGCGGCCGCAGCTCGAACGGCATTGCATCGAGCGTCAGCTTGCGCGCTTCGACCTTGGAGAAATCCAGGATGTCCTCAATCAGATGCAGCAACGAGTCGGCCGACAGCTGCACCATCTCCAGATACTCGCGCTGCTCGGTGGTCAGCTGGGTACCCAGCGCCAGCTCGGTCATGCCGACGATGCCGTTCATCGGCGTCCGGATTTCGTGGCTCATGTTCGCGAGGAACTCGCTCTTGGCGCGCGTCGCCTGCTCGGCGGCGGCCAGCGCGTTCTGCAGCGCGGTCTCGGCTTCCTTGCGCCGCGTGATGTCGATCAGCGTGCCTTCGATGATGGTCTGTCCCTGATGATCCTCGAGGAGGCTGGCGCTGACGAGCCCCCAGACCAGCTGCCCATCCTCACGCTTGAGACGCGTCTCGTGATCGGTGACCGTCTTCTCCGCCGTGATCCGGGCGACAAACGCCGCTCGGTCCCTGGCGTCGTTCCACAATTCGGCCGCGTCGTGCCGCAGACAGGACTCGCGAGAGTCGTAGCCGAGAATCGTGGCGAACGCCAGATTGCAGTCGACGAGCGGGCCGTCGACCGTGCTCTGATAGACGCCGGCCAGACTGCGATCGAAGAGCAGCCGATAGCGCTCGTCGTTCGCTTGAATCACGGAGGAAGAATTCACAATGCTTTCCTGCTTTGCTCATCGCCGCACACCGATAGCCGGTGGACGGGCCCAACAGGAGTGTCGGCTTCAGCCGTGCGCCTCTGTATCGCGTATATCGCGGTCTATCGTTGAGCTGTTCGTACGGCATCGGACAGCGCGCCTCCGGTAAAGTCCTCAGTCTCACGACACGCTCAGTTCTCTAAGCTACGTTTCGCGGGGAGATCACCGGAAAAAGGGATCAGCCCCGTGGGCGTTACCTGTCAGAATCGGCAATTGCGGGGTTCCTGAATCGATGCGGGCGATCAAGCGCAATCGAGTGAAACGCGTGAGCAAGCGATCGGCGCCAGCGCGGGTCGTGGCGGCGCCGGCCGAGGCTGACGATCAGGAGGTCGAGCGCGAGACCGGTCCCCCGCTCGACGCCCCCGGCCCGACCATCGTCGCCGTCGGCGCCTCGGCTGGCGGACTCGATGCGTTCTCGCAGATGCTCGAACACCTGCCCGCAGCGCCCAACGTCGCGTTCGTGTTCATCCAGCACTTGTCGCCGCAGCACGAAAGCGCATTGCCTACGCTGTTGGCGAACCGGACCAGTCTCCCAGTGGTGCAGGTCACCGATGGGATGCCGGTCGCCGCCAACCACGTGTACGTGATGCCGTCCAACGCCCACATGGAGATCTATGACGGCCATTTGAGTTTGTTGCCCCGCCCGGGGGACCGCACTCAGTTCACGCCGATCGACGCCTTCTTCGAATCGCTCGCCCGCGCCGCACAGGAACGCTCCATCGGCGTGATTCTGTCCGGCACGGCGTCAGATGGCGCGATCGGCATCCGGGAGATCAAGGCGGTCGGCGGGATCACGATCGCGCAGTCGCCGGAATCGGCCAAGTTCGCCGGTATGCCGCAGGCGGCGATCTCCACCGGCATGATCGATCTCGTGCTGTCGCCGAAGGAAATCGCCGAGCACGTCTCGGAGGTGCGCCGGCATCCGTATGTACTGGGCAAGGCGGCGGCCGAAGCGAGTGGCTCGCTGCCCAACGACGATCAGTTCCGCGAGCTGTTCGGGCTGCTGCGGCGTTCGAACGGCATCGATTTCAAACGCTACAAGACGCCGACCGTCAAGCGGCGGCTGCTAAGGCGCATGGCGCTCCACCGCCTGACCGACGTCGATTCGTATCTGACCTTCCTGCGAGAACACCCGTCGGAAGTGAACGCGCTCTGCAACGACTTGCTCATCCACGTCACCCGCTTCTTTCGCGACCAGGACTCCTTCAAGGCGCTCGAAACGGCGGCGCTGGCAGAGTTGGCGGCCGAGCGGACTGACGATGCGATTCGCGTGTGGGTGCCCGGCTGTGCCACCGGCGAGGAAGCCTACAGCGTCGCGATCGTGTTGATGGAAGTCCTGGGCGACCGGGCTGCCGATCGCAAGATTCAGATCTTCGCCACCGACGTCAGCGAGTCGGCGATCGAACAGGCCCGCTCAGGATCGTACCCGGCGAGCATCGCCGCCGATGTGTCACCGGAGCGCCTCCGACGCTTTTTCACCAAGGCCGACGGTGGGTATCGCGTCTCCAAGATGCTGCGCGATCTCTGCGTGTTCGCGCGTCACGATCTGGCCCACGATCCGCCATTTTCACGGCTGGATCTGCTCGTCTGTCGCAACGTTTTGATCTATCTGGAACCGACCATCCAGCAACGTCTGATTTCGGAGTTTCAGTACGCCGTCCGGCCGCGGCGATTCCTGATGCTGGGATCGGCAGAGACTGCCGGCCCTCAATCGGCGTTCACGCTGGTCGACAAGAAATGGCGCTTGTACCGGCGATCGGCTGGCGAATCCGCCCCGCATTTCGCCCCCGCCGATCGCGCACAACAGCCGCGCTCGCTGGCGCCGCACACCAGCCTCCGATCCCGCGTCGAAATGCGGCCAGTGCCGGACGAGGCCAGTCGCATCATCCTTGACAAGTACGGGCCCCCGGGCGTCGTCGTCGACGCCAACCTCGACATCGTGCACTTCCGCGGACACACGGGTCCCTACCTCGAGTCGGCCTCCGGCGAGCCCAATCTGAGTCTCCTGAAAATGGCGCGCGGGGGATTGCTGCAGCCGCTGCGATCGGCACTGCAACTGGCGCGCAAGAATCACCGCTCGGTGCGGCGCGAAGGCGTAATCGTGCAGCGCGACGGCAATTGGAGTGCGATCAATCTCGAAGTGGTGCCGATGTCGACCGGCCGCGCCGAGTTCTTTCTGATCCTGTTCGAAACCCCGGCGGCCCCCGCTGCCGCCGGCAAGGGGCGCGGCAAGACCTCCGCGGCCAAGTCGAAGCCGGTCCCGCGCGCCGATGCGCGGGTCGCCGACCTGCGACGCGAGCTCGCGGCCAGCCGCGACTACTTGCAATCGATCATTCAGGAGCTCGAGGCCGCCAACGAAGAGCTGCAGTCGGCCAACGAGGAAATCCTGTCGAGCAACGAGGAGCTGCAAAGCACGAACGAGGAGCTGGACACGGCCAAGGAAGAGCTGCAAAGCACGAACGAAGAGCTCAACACGCTCAACGAGGAGTTGCAATCGCGCAATCAGGAGCTCGCCGTCGTCAACAGCGACCTGATCAATCTCATCGGCAGCGTCGCCATTCCGATTGTCATCGTCGGCAACGACCTGCGGGTGCGCCGCTTCACCCCTGCGGCCGAAACCCTCTTCAACTTCATCCCCGGAGATGTCGGCCGGCCGATCGGGCAGATCAAGTCGAATCTCCAGTTCGAGAACCTCGAGAGCCTGATCCGGGCGACGATCGAAGGTTTCGACTCACACGAAGAAGAAGTGCTGGACCGTGACGGCCGGTGGTATGTGCTCGGAGTGCGCCCGTACAAAAGCCTGGACAATCGCGTGGATGGCGCCATCGTCACCGCCCTCGACATCGACGACGCGAAGCGTCATCGTAAACATGTTGAGCGGGCGCGTGACTACTTCATGGGCATTGTCGAAACCATCAGCCAGCCGCTGCTCGTCGTCGACGATCAGCAGCGGGTGCGCACCGCCAACCGCAGCTTTTACGACCTGTTCGAGACCACGCCCCGTCAGACTGAGGGGATCTCGATCTATCAACTGGACCACGGCCGCTGGGATACACCGGCACTACGTGGCGCGCTGGCCGCCGCAGCGGCGAAAGCGGGCGGCGAAAACGTTCGCATTCCACACATCACGTCGCTCGACCCGGCCAAACAGGTCACGTTGAACGTGAGGGGCTTCGAGGTCGACACCTCGAAGCACTGGATCCTGATTGCGATGGACGTCGACGATGGCCCGAAAGGCGACTAAACGCGATCGGGCGCCCCGCCTGCCGGACGTGTCATCGGAGTACGCCGAGATGTTCGACTTTGCGCCGGTGACCTACGCCGTCCTCGACGAGAGCGGCATCATCGCTCGCATCAGTGGCGGGGCCGCGCGCCTGCTGAATGCCGAAGTCGCTGAGCTGGTCGGCGTACCGATGGTCTCACTGGTCGTCCCCGAGGATCGAACCGAATGGCTGAATCACCTCCGACGCTGCCGCGAGACCAGCGTCGTCGTCGAGAGCGAGATCAGGTTCGTGCCGAAGCAAGCCACGCGCGTGACGTGCCGGATTCACAGCCGACGGAACTGGCAGGACGGCCAGATCCTGTATCCCACCGTGCTCGAGAATCAGGCGCCGTATCGCGCCCTTGACGACGCGCGGCTGGCGGCGGAGCGGCTTCGCGAGCGGGCCGAACGGGAGGCCGCCATTGCGATTGCGGCCAGTGAAGGCAAGGACAAGTTGCTGTCAGCCGTGAGCCACGAGTTGCGCACCCCGCTCACGCCCGCTCTGGTTGCGGCCAGCCAGTTGGCTCGATGGAACGATTTGCCGCAGGCCGCCCGTCATCTGGCTGCCACCATCAAGCGCAACATCGAGCTGCAGGCGCGGCTGATCGACGACCTGCTCGACGTGGCCAGAATTCGAGAGAACCGTCTCGAGCTGCATCTCGAAACGGTTGACCTTCACCAGGTGCTGCTCGAAGCCATTCGCGTCTGCGGGCCGTTCTCCGAAGCGAAACAGATCACCATTGGCCAGCGGTTCAACGCCGAGTCGCGGTTCGTTCGGGGGGATCCGTCACGGCTGCGTCAAGTCTTCTGGAACCTCCTGAACAACGCCATCAAGTTTTCGTCGCCCGGCGCCTCAGTGGTGGTGACGACCGCCAACCTGTCCGACAAGACCATCACCGTTCAGTTCAAGGACTACGGCGCGGGCCTCACGGGCCCGGATCTGGCTCAGCTCTTCACCGCGTTTCAGCAGAACAATCGCATTGAGAGCCGAACCGGGCTGGGGCTGGGGCTGACGATTGCCAAGGGCATCGTCGACGCCCATGGCGGTCGAATCCGGGGCAACAGTCCCGGTCCCGGCCGAGGATCGGTCTTTGGCGTTGAATTGGCGACGCTGCTGGCTGAGCAGCGGTCCACGGGACCTCAGCCCAATCCTGCGCCGGCGCCTGTAGAGGTCGGCCTCGAGGACAGCCGCCCGGCCCGTGTGCTACTGGTCGAAGACGATGCGGACAGCAGCGAAATGCTGTCGCTGTCGCTGTCGCTGCGCGGCTTCGTGGTCGAGGTCGCCTCGTCACTCGCCGACGGGCTGCGCAAGCTCGAAGAGGAGTGGGACATCGTGATGAGCGATATTCGCCTGCCGGATGGCAGCGGCTTGAGCATTGCGCGCCGCGCGGTCCGCCTGGACCCGCGTCCGGCTCGCCTGATCGCGTTGACCGGGTTCGGATCCGATGACGACGTGAAGGCCAGCCGGGAGGCCGGATTCGACTTGCACCTCGTCAAGCCAGTCGATCTCGATACACTGCTGACGACTCTCTCGGCTCAGCCGACCCGCCAGTTCTAATCGTTCGCCAGCGCGCGGCGTCAACCGACGGTGGGACGCGCCGACGAACGAATACTGTTTGCTCGGCGGAAGATTGAATTCAGTCTGCTCGGCGGAAGACTACTGTCAGCATCGCTGACGGGCCTGCCCCGGTCGCGGCTCGGTCGAAACGGCGAGCATCGGAATTTACACGGGGAATCGCCACTGTGTTGCTGGCGTCGTCTCGCTGCCCAGATCGACACGTTCGGCACACCTGTTGCTGGCAGATCCGACCGCGACCGCTCCCCCACGGTCGTTCTTCAACCGATAAGTTTGGCGCTGGGCTGCGGTAACCGCAGTCCACGGCGCCAGCCGGTTACACCGCGAGCCCAGCACTCAGGGCGCCGACGACGCCAACGATAGCGCCGCGGTGAGCGGTGTAACCGGCACCTCACCCAGTCAACCAGGTTCAGACTCGGCTAGACATCTTCCACGGTCGTTTTTCTGAGTGAGGCGGAGCTTCGCTAGACTAGTGCCCCGAATCAGAAATACGTTGCCAGATTTTTCGGGCGCGGCGCCCGGATGGCAAGGCGCGACGACTGAGAATATTGGCGATATTTGAAGGAGGAGCAACGCCGCCAGCCGGGATGCCCCGCTCGAAAAATGGCGACGAATTTCTGATTCGGGGCACTAGGATGTTCGCCGGATGAAACTCTTCGCGGTCGAACACCTCCTCAACTGGCTCCTGATCTTCGTCCCCATCGCCATCGTCCTCGAGTTGACCCATGCCAGCGCGGTTCTGGTCTTCACCGCCTCGTGTCTCGCCATCGTCCCGTTGGCCGGCCTGATGGGCAAGGCCACCGAGCACCTGGCCGAGAAAATGGGCGAAGGCGTCGGCGGGCTGCTCAACGCCACCTTCGGCAATGCGGCCGAGCTCATCATCGCGACGATGGCGCTGAACCGCGGGCTGACCGATGTCGTGAAGGCCTCGATCACCGGGTCGATCATCGGCAACATCCTGCTGGTGTTCGGCCTCAGCGCGCTCTGTGGAGGACTGCGCTATACCACGCAGAGCTTCAATCTGACGGCCGCGAATCTCGGCACCACCATGCTCACGCTGAGCGTCGTCGGCCTGTTGGTGCCGGCGCTCTTCCATGTCGTGGCAAGGGGCCGCCCGAACGCCGGCGAGCAGGAACTGAGCCTCGAGATCGCCGTCATCCTGATGGTGACCTACGCGTTGAGCCTCGTCTTCACGCTCAAGACGCACAAGCATCTGTATGCGGGTGGCCGCGGGTCGGAGTCGGACCGGGCCCTCGGCACGCACGGCTGGTCGAAGTCCCGGTCGGTGACGGTCCTGCTGGTCGCGACCGCGTTTGTCGCGATCATGAGCGAGTTCCTGGTTGGCGCCGTGGAGGACACGGCGAAAAGCTTCGGGATGACGGAGGTGTTCGTCGGCGTGATCCTCGTGGCGATCATCGGCAATGCCGCCGAGCATTCCACCGCGGTCCTGATGGCGCTGAAGAACAAGATGGACATCGCCGTCAACATCGCCGTCGGCTCGTCGATCCAAATCGCGCTGTTCGTGGCGCCGCTGCTCGTCTTCCTCAGCTATTTCATCGGGCCGCAGCCCATGGACCTGCATTTCACGAACTTCGAAGTGCTGGCAATTGCGCTCTCGGTCGGGATCATCGCGCTCATCTCGCAGGACGGAGAGTCGAACTGGATGGAAGGCGTGCAACTGCTTGCCGTCTACGCGATTCTCGGAATTGCCTTCTATTACCTGCCGGGGTAATGAAGAGCTGCCGGCAGAACCTGCAGAACCTGTAGAACCTGTTAGAAGCTGAACTATCATCCCCTCCACCATGGAGGATCGGTCTGTCTGAACCGGATGGCGATGTGACGCAGCTCCTCGTTCGATGGGCCGCCGGCGATCGCGGGGCGCTCGACGCGCTGATGCCGATCGTCTACAGCGAGCTCCGGCAGATCGCCGACGCCTACCTGCGGCGTGAGCGCTCCGACCATACGCTGCAGCCCACGGCGCTCGTGCACGAAGCGTGGCTCAAGCTCGTCCGCCAGGATAACAAGCGCTTCGAGCATCGCAAGCAGTTCTACGGTCTGGCCGCTCAGGTCATGCGACGGATCCTCGTCGATCACGCGCGCGCCATGAAGGCCGACAAGCGTGGCGGCGGCGCCCGCATCACCACGCTGACCGACGGCGTCGCCGGTGCCGGCTCGCCGGTCCTCGAACTGCTCGCGCTCGACGAAGCGCTCACCAGCCTCGGCCGCGTGAGCCCGCGGCAAGCACAAGTGATCGAGCTGCGATACTTCGGCGGCCTCAACGTCGAGGAGATTGCCGACATGTTGAACGTGTCGCCGGCGACGGTGAGCCGCGATCAGCGCACGGCCGAAGCCTGGCTCAGCCACAGCATCTCGCGTTCCAACGACTAGGTGTCCAGACATCTTGAAGGCTGAATTCATAGCGAATGAGCCAGGTTTTGGCGGCAGCCTTCTCGATGTCTCGCCCCGCACAGCAGGGCAAGACAACATGGCCGCTAGCGAAGCGGAGCCGTGCCTTCATCACGCCGCTCTGATGGCGGAGCTTCGCCAGCATGCTCACCCCTGAGCGTTGGGAGCGCCTCGATACGCTGTTCTCCCAGGCCGTCGACCTGCCGGCGGCCGAACGCGACGCGTTTGTCGGACGCGAGACGGCGGGCGACGAGGAGCTGGCGCGTGAGCTGAACGGCATGCTCGATCACCACGGCCACGCGGGTGAGCGAATTGCCGGCCTCGTGGAACGCGCGGCCGCCGCCGGGTCGGCCAGCGCGGCTTGGATCGGCCGGCACTTCGGTCCGTATCGCATCGTCCGGGAGATCGGCCGTGGCGGCATGGGTTTCGTCTTCGAGGCGGTGCGCGACGATCTCGAGTATCAGAAGACGGTCGCGCTCAAGGTCGCGCCGTGGTACCGCGACACGCCTGAGCTGCGCGAACGATTCCGTCTCGAGCGGCAGATCCTGGCCTCGCTCGAGCATCCCAACATCGCGCGGCTGCTCGACGGCGGCTCGGCGGAGGGCGTGCCCTACTTCGTGATGGAGTACGTGCAGGGCGAGTCCATCACCGACTATTGCCACGCCAAGCACCTCGATCTCGCGGCGCGCATCCAGTTGTTCGCGCACGTGTGCGAGGCGGCGCACGCCGCGCACGAAAACCTGATCGTCCATCGCGACCTGAAGCCGACCAACATCCTGGTGGACGAGTCCGGTTCGCCCAAGTTGCTCGACTTTGGCATCGCCAAGCTCATTGCGCCGACCGCCGACCCGTCGATGACGCAGGCCGCCGGCCACGCGCCATGGACGCCCGACTATGCCAGCCCGGAACAAGTGCGTGGACGTCCGGTCACGGTCAGAACCGATGTGTATTCGCTGGGCCTGGTGCTGTACGAATTGCTGACTGGCGAACGGGCGCAACGCGCCGACGTCAGCTCGCCCACCGCGCTCGAGCGATCGATTTGCGAGAGCGAGCCGCGTCTGCCGAGCCTGGTCGCGGCCGCGACGGGCGACCGCAAGCGGGCGCGGCGCCTGCGGGCGATCTGGACACCATTGTCGCCACCGCGATCGCGAAAGACCCCGAGCGGCGCTATGCGTCGGTCCTCGCCTTCCGAGAGGATCTCCGGCGGTTTCTGTCCGGCCAACCCGTGCTCGCCCGACCCGCGACGCGGCTCTATCGGGCGAGGAAGTTCGTCACCCGCCATCGTGTCGGTGTGGCCGCGGCCGTGCTCCTCGCGATCAGCGGGGCCGCGGGCGTGATCTCTACGCTCTATCAGGCCCGACGTGCAGAGCGCCGGTTCGATCAGGTGCGTGCGCTGGCCAATGCGTTCGTCTTCGACGTCCACGATCGGATCGAAAAGCTGCCAGGCTCGACCGAAGCACGGAAGAGCCTGGTCCAGACGGCGCTCGTCTATCTGGAAAATCTGCGGAGCGAGGCCGGCAACGATGCCGGACTCGGCCGCGAGCTGGCAGCGGCCTACGAAAAGATCGGCAACGTGCAAGGTAACCCGCTGCGATCGAACCTGGGCGATTCCGCGGGTGCGCGCCGGAGCTACGAGCGGGCGCGCGAGATTCTCGCACCGCTGGCCGCGAATGGCGACCGGCTGGCGCGGCAGCAGCTGCTGTCGGTCCTCGACCAGACCGCCGTCCTGCAGCGCTCGCAGGGCGAGACCGAGGCGGCGCTGGCCACGTGGGCCCAGGCCCGCGCCCTGGGTGAACAGCTTCGCGCCGAATCGCCCTCAGACGCAATCACCCTGACGCTGGTCGGCAATGTGTATTCGAACATCAGCCACGCCGTCTTCGAAATCCGCAACTACCAGGATGCCGTCCGCAGCGCGGGCCTGGCCATGGACGTGGCGCAGCAGCTCTCGAAGCTGGACCCTGCCAATGCCGACCACCTGAACAATCTTGGCGCCGCGTACAACTCGCTTGCGGCGGCCCAGATCGGCGCGGGAGAGCTGGGGCGAGCCGCCGACAGCTATCGCGAATCGATTCGCGTCAGGGAGAGCCTTCTCGCTCGCGATGCGGACAACACGCAGTACGCGCAGCCTCTGCTCGTTGCGTACGGATCGCTTGGCGATGTCCTCGGCTATCGGCCGGGGGCGAATCTGGGCGACCCGGCCGGGGCCAAAGCCGCGTTCGAGAAGGCCATCGAGATGGCGGCACGCGCCCATCAGCGCGACCTATCGGATCGGAGGGCGATATTCGACCTCGCCAGCGCCCGGTTGAGATTGGGAGCCCTGCTGACCGACCCCATTGGCGACTTCCTGGCCGCTCTCCGCGAACTGGAGGAAGCCGAGCGGCTCACCGATCGACTGGTCGCCGAGGATCCGACGAGCGATCGCTTCGGCTATGTCGCCGTCGTCATCGACCGTCGCATCGGAGACGCACTGGCCAGCCTGGGTCGAACCGGCGAGGCGATCGCGCGGCTCGAACGCGCGCGGGTGGATGTACGGCGCTATTTGAACGGCCCGACAGGTCCGAGCGCCCGCCAGGTGAGCATCGCCATCAACCTCGCGCTCGGCCGCCTGCGCGCAGCCACCAGCGATCAAGCCGCCTTGCCCCACGCTGCGTTCGTCGCCAGCGAGCTGGCCAAAGGTCCGGTCGATACCCTCGCCGTGGACGCGACGATCTATCGCGATCTGGGCTCGCTCTACGAACGCATGGCCCGCGGCCCCGAACGCGATGCACAGCTCCGCCGCGCCGTCGACCATTGGCGGCAGAGCGAAGCGCGATGGCGCGATCCGAAAGTGCCCAAGGAAATGTGGGCGCGGCGCGACGACCAGTTGCGACAGATTCAGGCCGATATCAGCCGCGTCGAGGGCCTGCTCGCTCGATAGTCAGGCGAGCCCGCGGCTCACGAGCAGCTCTTGGACCGCGCGGTGCGCCTCGTCGAACGCCTGGTTGGTGAACGCAGCCGCACCGGCATCGGAGTTGGCGATCGTCATCAGCCCGAATCGACGACGGCCGACGACGTGCGGTCGTTCCTCCGGTGCGACATCTGGATCGGCCAGCGTGTCATACGTGTACGCGTAGCCATGGGGCCAGCGGTTGACCGCGAGGCCGACGATGTCTGCCGCCGGATCGAAGTCGGTCCCCGACAACATCCGCGCCAGCTGACGACGAATCGAGAGCTCGAAGTCTGAAAACTTCATCGACAGCAGTTCCTGCTGCCCGATGCGGTTCTGCTCCTTCCGCGGCAGGCCTGGCTGGTTCGGGTTGCGCACCATGTGCACGACGATCGGCTCTTCTGGTGTGGTGAACCCGCGGTAGCCGCCGATGGTCGAGGCCGCGTCGAGACTGTTGCTGGTGTGATACATCCCCGGCGCGTTGATGCTCGCCAGGCCGAGCGATTTGAACGACGTCCACCGCCGCAGCAACACGTTCGTGTAGAGCATCGGCACTTTCACGGAATAGGCCAGCGCGTCCTTCTGACCTTGCGGCAGCTCGGGCACCAGCTTCGGAACGATCGCGTTGTAGCAGGCCAGCACCGCCGATTGGCCGCGCACTTGATGCATCCGTCCGTCACGGACGTACGCCACCTTCACACTGGTCGGCCGGGCGCCTGGCCCCTCATGGGCCACGCGAACGACGGTGCTGTTCAGCCGGATGCGCGTCGTCGAGGCAGTGTCGTCGAGCCGATCGTAGGCAACCGAGGCCGCCACGATTGAGTTCATGTCATGACGACCGCTGATGGCCTTGGGCGCCAGGCGCGCGATCAGCAGGCGGGCAATCGACGCATTGCCGTCGGGAAAATGGAACGTGAAGCTGCCCTGGCGGAAGCTTTCTTCCGCCGGCAAGCCCATCCCATCGAAGCCGAGCGAGCCGCGGCGCGCGGCTTCGAGCGCCGGCGTCGTGTCCACTCGCTTGTTGTTCCGTCCCCCTTGCCCGAGGAAGAACGGCAGCGCGTCTGGGCTCATCCTGGCGTGTTGCAGCAGGAAGTCCTGATAGCTGATGCGCGCCAGCAGCGCCATCTTCTGCTCGAGTGACTTCCCTGCCAGGTAATCCGGGTTCTTACCGTAAAGCCTCACGAGATCGCGCCGCGCGTCAGCCGAGAGCGGCGCCTTGGCGAAGAACTCTTCCCACGGCAGCCGGCCGTTGCCCGCCACCAGGCGGTCCTCGCCGAAATGCTCCTTGTCGAAGAACATGCCGGGACCGAGGCCGTACTTCTCGGACAGGTCGCGGTTGGCGAACTCCTGATTCCGGCTGACCTCGATCCCGAGATCGGTCAGCAGGGCCTTCGACATGTAGCTGTATGGATACGGCGTCGCGATGCTCATCGTGCCGCCGAATCCAAGGAAGGTGCGGCCGTTGTAGGTGAACTCGTTACGCTTGGCGTGGCCGCCGAAGTCGTCGTGATTGTCGATTACGAGCACCCGCTGGTTCGGCAACGCCTTGTGCCAGAAGTAGGCGGCCGCGAGTCCAGACAAACCGCCGCCGACAATCACCAGGTCGTAGCTCTCGGCGGTGTCGACGTCGATAGAGGGAAACTGGCCGAACGCGCCACGCTCGATGTCGCCGAACGCCGCAACGGCGGACTGGTGCTCGCCGCGCAAGCCGAGACGAGCCGGCGGGAGGACGTCCGGAGGCTGCGAGCCCGACGCCGGCTGAGCCGCGGCCGGGGCGGAATGGAGCGCCGCGTACGCACCAGCCATGCCCAGGGCCATGCCGTTGAGAAAATCGCGGCGCTCGATGCGCCGATCCATGCCGAGGTCACGGTATTCCGACGAAGGGCTCATAAACGCCACCCCAGCTCTCAGCTTCTCGCAGTTCGCGGTTCGCGGTCAGAGTACGCGTTAGCGTCAGCCGGGACCACGGTCGAATTCGTGACTACCGGGATGCGGACCGTGGACCGTGGGCTGTGGACCGCGAACCATGGACCGCGGACCGTGGACCGTGGACTGTGGACCTACTACCATCTCCTCGTGCGTCTCGCCGATATGGTCGAAGTGTCGCGCACGGTCGCGGCGACGTCGGGCCGGCTCGACAAAACCCACCACCTGGCCGCGCTTCTCACGCGGACACCGTCCGAGCTCATCCCCGTCGTCGTCGGCTTCCTGACTGGAGAGCCACGACAAGGAAAGCTGAGCGTCGGGATGGCCCTGCTGTCGTCGATGCGCGACGTGCCACCTGCAGAAGCCGGGACACTGGAGGTGGCGGACGTGGACCGCGCCTTCATTCGGCTGGCGTCGACCTCGGGATCGGGTTCGGCGCGGGCCCGCGCCGAGCTGTTGCGCGATCTGTTCGCGCGCGCGACGCGCCACGAGCAGGATTTCCTTTCGCGATTGCTGTTTGGTGAAATCCGCCAGGGCGCTCTGGAAGGCGTCCTGGTCGATGCGGTGGCGCGCGCGTCCGGCCTGCCGGCGGCCAGGATTCGGCGGGCGGCCATGCTCTCCGGCTCGATCGCGGCGGTGACTCAAGCGGCGCTAGGCGAGGGCGATGCCGCGCTCGAACGATTCATCCTCCAGCCGTTTCAGCCGGTGCAGCCGATGCTCGCCGACTCCGCCGCCGACGTCGCCGCGGCGTTGATCGATCTCGGCGAGGCGTCGTTTGAGTACAAGCTCGACGGCGCGCGGATCCAGGCGCACAAGGTCGGCGACGACGTGCGCGTCTATTCGCGAAATCTCCGGGATGTCACGATTGCGGTTCCCGAAGTCGTCGAGATCGTGCGCGCGATGCCCGCAAAGGAGCTGCTGCTCGACGGCGAAGCCATCGTCCTGCGGCCTGACGGCCGGCCGCAGCCGTTCCAGGTGACGATGCGGCGATTCGGGCGAAAGCTCGATGTCGAGGCGCTCAAGGCATCCTTGCCAATCACGCCGTTTTTCTTCGACGCGCTCTACGTCGACGGCTCTCCGCTGGTCGACGAACCGCTCACGCGTCGCATCGCCGTCCTGAACGACGTCGTCCAATCCGCCCAGCTCGTGCCGCGCCTCGTGACCGCAAATGCCGAGGAGGCCGCCGGATTTGCCGCTCGCGCGCTCGATGCGGGACACGAAGGCGTCATGGCCAAGGCGCTGGCGGCGGGCTATGCGGCGGGCCGCCGAGGATCGGCGTGGCTCAAGGTGAAGCAGGCGCGCACACTCGATCTGGTCATCCTCGCGGCTGAATGGGGCAGCGGCCGCCGCAAGGGCACGCTCAGTAATCTGCACCTCGGCGCGCGCGATGCCGAGCGCGGCGGGTTCGTCATGCTCGGCAAGACGTTCAAGGGTCTGACCGACGCGATGCTGGCGTGGCAGACCAAGCGTTTCCTGGAGATCGAGGTCGCCCGCGATCAGTACACCGTCTACGTCAGACCCGAAGTCGTAGCCGAGATCGCGTTCAACCAGATCCAGGCAAGCCCGCAGTATCCCGGAGGCGTCGCCCTCCGGTTCGCCCGCGTCAAACGCTATCGAAGCGACAAGACTGCTGCCGAGGCTGACACAATCGCGACGATTCGGCAGATTTATCAGCAGATGACGGGCTCATAGGTGTCGTTGGGAGATTTGTCGATCGACCGATCGACCGATCGACCGATAGTTGCCCTCAGCGCGCCATTGACTTGTCGCGAATCGCCTTGAATTCGTTGCCCGGTTTCCATTCGGGGAACTTGTCGGCGTTGGCGATGCGATAGCCAATCACGAGGAACAGCTTGCCGTCCTCAGCGGCGCCGGCGAGATCCCAGTCGGGTTTCACGACGTCGGAAGGCGCGTGATAGTCCTTGTTGGTGTATTCGTCACGCTTTTCCTTGCCGTAGTTCGCCGGCTTGCCGATGAAGTCGATGCCGGCGTCTGGATCGAACGCCGGCACTCCCTTCTTTGCGAAGTTGAAGTGATCGGATCGGTAGTAGAAGCCCTTCTCCGGCTCGGCGTCGGCAATCAGCGTGCGCCCCTGCTCGGCGGCCGCGGCGCGAGCATAGTCATCGAGGTCCGACGCGCCAAGGCCGATGACCGTCAGATCCTTGGTGCGCCCCCACTGGTTGATGCCGTCGATATTGATCGCCGCCAGCGTCTTGTTGAGCGGATAGAGAGGGAACTCGGCGTAGTACTGCGATCCCAGCAGGCCCTGTTCTTCGGCCGTGACCAGCAAGAACAGGATGGAACGCTTCGGCTGCGGCTTCATCGCCTTGAAGGCACGCGCGATCTCGAGGACCATTGCCGTGCCGCTGGCGTTGTCAGCTGCGCCGTTATAGATCGCGTCGCCGTTCACCGGCGTGCCGACGCCCAGGTGATCCCAGTGGGCGGTGTAGACGACGTACTCGTTCTTCAGAGCCGGATCGGCGCCTGAAAGCTTGCCGATCACATTGGCGGAGTCCACCGCCTTCATCTCCTGCTTCATCGTCACCGACGCCGTCATCCCGAGGGCGACTGGTTTGAACTCTCGAGTTGCGGCCTGCGCTTTCAGCTTCTGATAGTCCTGCCCCGCCATCTTGAGGAGCGCGGTGGCCGCGTCGAGCGAGATCCAGCCCTCGACGCTCGACCGGCCCATGTTCTTGTCTGGCGTCGCCAGGTCGAAGCGGCCGCTGCTGTTGTTCTGGACGACAGAGAACGGATAACCGGCCGGCTCAGTTTCGTGAACGATGATCACGCCGGCGGCGCCGAGCTCGGCGGCCTTCTCGTACTTGTAGGTCCAGCGGCCGTAGTAGGTCATCGCCTTGCCGCCAAACGTCTTCTCGTCGACCGGGGGATCGTTGACGAGCACGATGATCGTCTTGCCCTTGACGTTCATGCCCTTGAAATCGTCCCACTGATACTCGGGCGCCTGCACACCGTAGCCGGCGAAGACCAGCTCGGAGTTCTCGAGCTTCACCTGGTCGGTGACATGCTTGCTGGTGACGACCACGTCCGTGTCGATGTTGAACTCGCGTTTCGTGGCGCCCTTCTTCACGACAAACGCGCCTTGCGGCTGCGGCTTCAGGCTGACGAGCGAAACCTTCTGCGTCCACGATCCGTCAGGGTTCCCCGCCTCGAGCCCAATCGCCTTGAGCTGATCGATCAGGTAGTTGACGGTGAGCGTCTCGCCCTTCGATCCCGGCAGTCGTCCCTCGAATTCATCCGACGACAGCTTGCGGATGTCCTCCATCATGCGATCGGTCTTGATGGCGGGGAGATCTGCCGCTGGTTTTGCCGCCGGCGCGGCCCCGGCAGAAGCTGCAGACTCACCAGGCGCCGATGAGCAGGCCGATGAGCAAAGGAGAGCGAGCGCAAAGAGTCGTCTGATCATGATCGAGACTCTATCCGTACGGCGTGGAGAACATTGGCGGCCTGCACGTCGCCGCTGCCGACGCCGAAACGACTCATCGCTCAAAGCGACTCGGCTCGTCACGGCGGTCGAACGGCCTTCGGCCACCGCGTAAGCACTCCGCGATACTCGCGCTCGCTGCTGCCGTCGATGCTCGCGCTCGAACAGCGCCAGTCTCGCCGCCGGCCGTTCGTCGGAATTCGGACTGACGCCCGTGCCTCGACTCGTTTTTCGGTTACGAGACCATCGTTTCGGCGGGCGCGCGCTGCGTCTGGCCGCCTTTACGACGGCCAGACGTCGGAGTGGCGCTCCCGAGCGTTAATGTTGCGCCAACCGCAAGGCGAGTGACGGCGAGGGGCGTCAGACGCAGCCCGAGCGGAGGCCACGTCGATCGAGCGTGGGCTAAGGGTCCGCACGCGAAGCAGCGAGTCGTGGAATGGCCGAGATGGCCGAGGGATGTCGACGCGTGACTCGCTGAGGATTGGCGCAACGTCAACGCGAAGGGAAAAGCCGGGCCGCGTCAGGCGGCGTGCGGTGTCTCAGAAGACATCTCGCACTTCAGTGACGCACGTACTGGCGCGCGTGATCGAGCTCGGGACGCGTGCCGTCGCCGGTCTTGGCGAGCTCGATCAGCTTCGTGTAATAGCCGGCGGCTGTTTGCCGATCGCCCAGCGCCTCGGCGGCACGGGCGGCGCCATACAGCCCGCGATAGCGGTTCGGATAGTCCTTCAACCCTCGGACGAATTCGGCAAGTGCCGCGCCGGGCTGACGCGCCTCCAACAGTAGATCGCCGAGGAGCTCGCGCATCGGGTACAGGCGGTTCTCCATCGCGACGTGCTTGATGCTGCCGGACTCGCCCTCGGCGGCCTTCCGCATGAGCGCGATCGCCTTCTCCGTCCCGCCCTCGGCCAAGACGACCCACGCAGAGACCGCATCGATCTGTTCCTGCGTCCGATCCGCCCAATAGATGTCATCCGACTTCTGCATCCGAGCTCGCAGGGACTGCAGCACGTCGATCTCGGCCTTGGCGCCTCGCAGGTTTCCAGTTCGCGCCATTCCCAGCCCGCGCGTGAAATGCGTGAGCGAATCGGCCATCGCGTGCTCGGTCGGCTTCACCGGCAGCGCCGCCGCTCCGGCCCAATCCGCCCGCTCGAGCACGTAGCGCGCCGGCATCGCCTGTAACGCAGTGTAGTTCGCCATCGTCGGCGGTCGATCGCCACGCTCGGGCGTGTTGACGGCCTTCTCGATCATCCGGGCCGCCTGCGCATCCTGGGCCAGCTGCAGATGTGCGTACACCGTGAAGTCGGCCGCGTGATAGTAGTCGGGCTGAATCTCCAACGCCGAGAGGTTCGATGCGATCGAGTCTTCCCACAACCCCACCATGGAATAGATATGGGCGGGCATGTGGCGCGCGTGCGGCACGGCCGGCGCAATGCCGGCGTAGCGGCGGGCGGCCGGGATGCCCTTGTCGGCGAACGGCGCAAAGTCGTAGGCGTGAATCAGGTAGTGCGTGATTCCCGGATGCTGCGGATTTTGCGTGTAGAGCTTCTCGAGCAACGCCGCGGACTTGTACTGGTTGGCGTAGGTCACGTCGCCCTTCGGCGCGGACGCCTGGAGCGTCAACGCGTAGTAGACCTGCGCCTCGAAGTCGTCGGGATAGCGCGCGGCCAACTGCTCCATCGCCTGGTTGTAAGCGGTGAGCCGGGCCTCTACCGGCAGCTTGTCGTGATCGCGAAAGTACGCGCGAATCGCATCAATCCATCCGCGCTCGCGATCCGATTTCACCTCGAGCGTGCGTGCTTTCTCGAGGGCGTCCCAGGCGGCGCGGGCGGCCGACGGCGGCGGTGGTCCGGACAGCGTGTTGCCCAGTAGATCGAGCGCGACGCCCCAGTACGCCATCGCGCAGTTGGGATCCTGCTTCAGCACGCTCTGAAAGGTTTTGCCGGCGTAGTTGAACCAGTAGGAGTGCAGCATGGCGACGCCGGTCTCGAACTCGGCTTGTACCCGGGGATCGCACGACGTCGGGAAGGTCACCTTTCCGAGCTCGTGGTGCTGCGCTCGGGCAGTGCCGACGAGCAGGAGGACGAAAAGAAGGCTCAAGAGGAATTTGCTCACAGCGATGATGATTGGTCCGCGGCACAGGTCTGTCAAGACTGCTCATTTCAGGACACAACTTCTCTCACGATGTCACGGAAGTGGGTCAGTGATGGCACCAAAGTGGGAGCACAACCATGATCGGGATCAATGAGCGCTTCTACTCACGGTGGTACCCTTGCGACTCCTGGCAGTCAGATAAGGCGCCGCAGAGTGTGGCTGGATAAGGAAGGAAAACCGTGAGGCAATTTTTGAGTGTCATCGCCGTCGTGTTCGTGGCTGCTCTGTGCGCAGCACCGGCAAGCGCGGCACCTATTGTGTTTACGTCGGCGAGTGGGAAGGCCACCATTAACGTTGTCTCGGCGAACACGATGACGATCGGCCTGGAAGAACAACCGGGCGTCCTGGTTCACGACGCGGCAGACGTGCTCACCGGCTTTAGATTCAGTTTGTCGTCCGCACCCACCAGCGTCGCGCTGACGTCGGTGACGCTCGGCGGCAGCCCCGACGGCTACAGCTGCGCTGGCGGTTATCCTTGTCAACCCAAGACCTCGGCCCAGCTGAACGCGATCGATCCCCACGACGCCGTGTTCAATTGGGGGGTGAATGGATTGAGCACGATCCAGCTCGCGGCGGGCCACGGTTCGTACAAGCCGTACGGGATCGTCAACGGCAACTTCGCCTCGAACCTGAACTCCAGCGTTAGCAAGTCGCAGCACGATCCGTACCTCAACGACCTCGTGACGTTCACGCTGACATTCAGCGGTCTGCTCACGCCGCCAAACATCCTGAACGCCGAGTTCCTGATGGGCACCAGCCCGGCTCGCGAGACCGGAACCTGCATCAACTGCGAGCCGGACCCTCCCGCGGTTGTGCCTGAGCCCGCTAGTCTATTCTTGATGGGTTCAGGTTTGGTACTGGCCGCACGAAAAGCCAGACAGTTTCGACGCCGATAACAGGGACAAGACGGTGGGTGCTTCGGTGCGCCCACCGTCTTTCTCAAGTTCACGGCCGGCTGCCCCTGCCAGGCCAACACCGCGGCCCGGCTGAACGCGATCGATCCCACCAACGCCGTGTTCGGCTTGGGGGAATGGATTGAGCTCGACCCAAGTCGCGGCTGGCAACGGTTCGTTCAAGCAGTCACCGCCGCGCGAACACCAGAATCGCATTCGCGGGCAGCGTCAGCGCTGCCGACTGATCGAGGCCGTGGCGCGCCGGGCCATTGGCGAACACCTCGCCGCCGTTGCCAACAGCGTGTGGATTCACCCACTGCTGATAAACGTCGCTGTTGAACACTTCAGGCCATCGCCCTCCTGCGGGAAACCCGATCTCGTAGCCATGCCTGGTCTCGTTCGCGAGACTCGCGACCACCACGACATCCCCGCCCAGGCCAGGCACCCAACGCTGAAACGCCAGGACTCGGTTGGCGTCGTCCACGTGGATCAGCGCGTAACCTTCGCCGCGCAACGCAGGATGCCGCCAACGAAGCGCGATCAGATCACGCGTGAAGCGGAGGAAGTCGCGCATCGCCGAATCGCCCTGTATCTTGAGACCGTCCCAGAACAGACGCAGCTCCGGATGCCCTTGCACATCGTCCGACCAGGGTTTGTCTTCGAGGAACTCCTGGCCCATGAAGAGCATCGGGATGCCGGGCATCGTGAGCAGCAGTCCGGTGGCCACACGAGACCGGCTGCACGCATGCCAGGAGTGCGAGTTCGAGCCGTCGGCAAGCTTCGGAATGCGCGGCATCCGGTTGTTATCGGTGAGATCCTTCGGCTGCATCACCAGGTCGTGATTCTCGAGGCTGTTCACACCGCGCCACCGGTCGCGCAGATAGCTCGAACCCAGCTGATCGGCCACCCGGGTCATCGGTAGAGCACCACTGGCCGGATGGCTCGCGGCCGCGATCAGCTCGCGAATCGCGATGCGCGGACCATCGGTCATGGTCGAGTGAAAGCCCGCGCCGTTGTCAGCGCGCCTTCTCCTTGACGATCCAGGGATTGACGGGCCAGTACTCCGCGTGCAGAAGCGCACCTGGACGATGCGCGCGCAGCGTTGCGGTCAAGTCCTGGCAGAAGTCCCAGCCGCGACCGTAGCCTTCGTGGTCGATGACGCTGACCTCGTCGAAGCGGAAGCCGTCAACGCGGTACTCGTCCAGGAAGAACGTCGCGTTGTCGATCAGAAACGCGCGAACCGGGTCCGACTGGAAGTCGAAGACAACGCCGCCGGCCCAGTTCCGGTCCGAGAAGTAGAGGGAGTTCCACCACGTCGGCACCTCGATGCCGTGCTGGCGATCGAAAAACCAGATCGTCTGATCGCCAAACCCTCCACCGGCATGGTTGAACACGAGATCGAAGACCACGGCGAGCCCGGAGACGTGGCAAAGATCGACGAGCGCCTTCAGCTGGTTCATCTCACCGTGGAGATCCCCAGGGTGATACGGCGCCAGGCCCTTGGCGGCCAGCAGAGCGTTGACGCGCTCGAGGTACGGCTCCAGGTCGGCATCCTCGACCGCATACGCCATTTCTGGAGAGAAGAAGTCGGTGCCGTTGTAACCAAGGCTGAAGGCACCTGGAAACTCCTGAATCGGCAGCAGTTGAATGGCGGTGACGCCCAAATCGGCGAGATACGGAATCATGACGGCGACGTCGAGGAACGTGCCGGGCTTCGGGAATCGAGGCGTTTGAAAGGCCCCGACGTGCAATTGATAGATGACGAAGTCGTGAAAGGCCGGCGTGAGGTATCCGGTCTCGTGCCACGGAAAGTCACCCTGCCGGACGATGCAGTCCCAGTTGGGCTCGAGCAGCTCGCGAGCATACGGATCGCGCTTCCAGCCCGCGCCTGAAGGGCCAGTCACCCAATACTTGTACAGCGACCCGTCGGCCACACCGTCGATGAAGCCCCGCCACTGCCCCGCGGGATCTTCGAGCAGCAGCGCGTCTTCCTGAATGCTGAAGCCGTTGAAGCTCCCCCGCACGTGCACGGCGGTGGCGTGCGGCGCCCACACGCGAAACGTGGCGCCGCTGCCGACCAGCGTGGCGCCCATCGGTGTCGATGCGGTGATGTGCTGAAGGGAGGCCGGCATCGAAACGCAATCTTACTGCCGGGACGGACGGAGGGTCAGGAGATACGTTTTCTCTTGATCTCGTGATCTCCGGTCTGGCTCCTGATCTTCTGAACTGCTGTTCTGGTTGGTATCCCAACCCGCATCACCTCTTGATACGCCTCGGCCAGCAACTCCACGCCGCGCTGAATTTGCGCGATGTCGGTCAGTCCATAGCCGAGCAGCAGCCCGGCGCGCGGCAGCGGCGCGACTGCGTGACCGGCGATCGAGTAGGCGCCAACCCCGCGCGCGGCGCACGACTCAATCAGCGCCGCGACATGATCGCGCGGCAAGTTGGGCAGCCACACGACGACATGCAGCCCCGCGGCGCTCCCTTCGACTTCGGCATCCGCGCCCAGACGGTGCTTCAGTGCGCCAAGCAACGTGTGACGCCGCTCGCGATAGCGCTTCTGCATGCGCCGGATGTGCCGATCGTATTCGCCGGTGGCCATCAACTGCGTCAGCGTGCGCTGCAGCAGCCACGACGAGCTCAGGTCGCAGAGCCACTTGCCATTCGCGGCCGCGCGCGCCAGCCCCGGAGGAACGGCGAGATAGCCAAGCCGCAATGACGGGAAGAGCGACTTGGCAAACGTGCCGCAGTAGATCACCTTGTCTTCGGCTTCGAGGCCGGCGAGCGCGGCAATCGGCCGGCCGACGTAGCGAAACTCTCCGTCGTAATCGTCTTCGATGATGTAAGCGCCACGCCGCTTCGCCCACTCGAGCAGCGCATAGCGGCGCGCGGCGGGCATCACCGCGCCGGTCGGAAACTGGTGAGACGGGGTGACGTAGATGGCGCGGACCGGGCCGTTGTCGCGCGGCAGCCTCGCGGGATCGAGGCCTTGTTCATCCACTGGAACGCGAACGACCTTTGCGCCTGCGGCGGTAAAGATCGCGTGCGCCGCCGCGTATCCAGGGTCCTCCACGATGATCTGGTCGCCGGGATCCAGCAGAAGCCGGGCGCAGATGTCGAGCGCCTGCTGCGTGCCGCTGGTCACGACAATCTGGTCGGGCATCCGGGCGATGCCTCGCGCCGCGCGGATCCGGTCGGCCAGCTGCTGGCGCAGATCGGGATCGCCGGCGGGCGGACCGTATCGGAAGGCATGCGCGCGAATCGCCGCGTGGAACGACGAGCGGAAGCGGACCATCAGGCGCGGGTCGGGTTCACACAAGCCGTACATGAAGTCGATCGCCATGCCGGGACGGCGCGACATCGCCTCGCGGGCGCGCTCGGCGGCCTCTACTCCGAGCCGGCCGCGTTGTGACAAGCGCGGGGCCTCTGGCGCGCGAGCCGGCGAGGCGGCGCGAACCGGTCGGGCCGCTCTCGGCCAGGCGGGAGAGACGAACGTGCCGGCGCCTTGCCGCGTGACGAGATAGCCCTCGAGCACCAGTTGCTCGTAGGCCAGCAGCACGATGTTTCGCGAGCAGCCGAAATCGCGAGCGAGCTCGCGGGTTGGCGGCAGGCGCGCATCGAATGGCAGCGCGCCGTCCTGAATCATGTGGCGGAGCGCCCGGGTGATTTGCGCGTAGCGCGGGCCGTTGCCGTCAAGGGTTAGCAGCATCTCGAACCGTGACTCGATTGGCTCCATGCATATGATCGAAATTGGTCCTTCTTGCGGGGCCAGTTAAGTCTTACCTTATCGCAGTTTGGATCCCCGTCAACGCAGCACCGTCGCGGCCCGGGCAGAGGATCTGTCCGGGCCTTCTTTCGAGCTGCGCGCCCGCGCCTTCGACACGATCGGATTCGGCGGGCTGACCGCCGGCGCACTCGACATTCTCGACGCCTTCGTCGTCACCGCGATCAACGGCGGATCGCCGATACGCGTGCTCCACTCGATCGCCAGCGGCGTGCTTGGGCGCGCGGCGTATACAGGTGGCCTGCCGGCGGCTGCGCTGGGCCTTGGCCTCCACTTTCTGATCGCGACCAGCGCGGCGACCGTGTACTTCCTGGCAAGCCGGAAACTACCAGTGCTTCTGCAGCGTCCCGTTCTGTGTGGCCCGCTCTTCGGGTTGGCCGTCTGGGCGTTCATGTACAACGTCGTCCTGCCGCTGACCTTTGGCCGCCCATACGCCATCCCCGCGCTGCCGCAGTTGCTGAATCAGCTGGGCATCCACATGCTCGGCGTCGGGCTGCCGATCGCCCTCATCGCGGCTCGTTCCACAACACAGATGATGGTTTCAGAGCGTCTGGGCCGCAGATGACGCGGATGACGCAGATGGAAACGCACACACGACGATGCTCAGCTCACTAGGTGAGCGAGACTCCCCCGCAAGACTGGCTCGCGAGCGGCGCGGAGCGCCGCAATGGTGAGTGAGGTGACGTGAAGATGAATCGCCTGTGCGATGGTGCGACTCATCCTCACGTCACCTCATTCACCATCCGGGCCGGCCTGCAGCCGGCCGTCGCGAGCCAGACTACAAATCTGCGTCATCTGTGTCATCTGTGGCTCTCCCTGAATAGCCCTGGCTCGCTCGCCAATTGGATCCATCCGGATGTTCACGTGCGGATCTTCTCCGCGGACCAATCGATCGGTAGGGTGAACACAGTTCGTTTTGCACGTCGTTGCGTTTTGTTCTGGGAAGAGACGTCCTGACCAAGGACGCCCCCACAGGAGGAGACGATGAAGCTTGCAAGGAGTGGGCTGTTGATGTCGTGGTCGGGCTGGCGAAGCCGACCGCGATCCTGGCGCCGTTCACGACGCGCGTCGGATTTAGGTTTATCTTCTAGAACGCATGCTTTTCGGTGTTCGCGGTTCGCTTTTCGCAAATGCAAGATCTCTTTGCGAATCGTGGATCGCGAATAGCGAATGGCGAAGAGCGAACAACGCGAGGCAGCACTATGACGCACACATCAAGGTTGAGGGCCGGCGCATTCGCGTTTCTTTTCTGGCTGACAGCGGCGGCACCGCACACGGCACAGCTTCCAGCCGACACCGAGCGTACCCCCGTCCTCGCCGAGCTCTTCACCTCCGAAGGCTGCAACAGCTGTCCGCCGGCGGACCGCATCCTCGAGATGCTGTCGAAGGAACAACCGGTAGATGGTGTCTATATCGTGGCGATGAGCGAGCACGTCACTTACTGGGACCATCAGGGGTGGAAGGATCCGTTCGGCTCTCAGCGCTATACGCAAAGGCAGAACGCGTACGGCGCTCGCTTCAAGATCGAGAGCGTCTATACGCCGCAACTGATCGTCGACGGCACGACGCAGCTCGTTGGCAGCGACACCGCCGCGCTCAAGCGCGCGCTTGCGGACGCCGCCGGCAAGCCGAAGCCGCGACTGAACGTCGAAGCGGCGCTCACCGCGGATGGCGCACTATCGGGGTCGGTGTCTGGTCCTGGACTCGAGGCTGGCCTGGCCGAAGGCGCGGAACTGCTCTGGGCGGTCACCGAGGATGATCTCGTGGTCGAGGTGAAGCGTGGCGAAAACGCCAACCGCACGCTGCGTCACTCGGGCGTCGTGCGGACGCTCGCTGCCAAGAAGATCGAGGCCGCCGCCTCGACACCCGTGAGCGCGATCATCCCGCTGCCGCCGGAATGGAAGCGTGAACACTTGCGGCTGGTGGCCTTCGTGCAGTCGGCCAAAACCAGGCGAGTGCTGAGCGTCGGCTGGGCTCGCGTGCCGGCGGAGCGGTAGTCAGCTTTAGGAGCCTACGCCAACGCGAGCGTGGCGATGCTGGTGACCACCAGCGCGGCCGCCCAGACCAGGTCGAGATTGATCCAGGCCGTGCGCAGCAGTCCGACGCCGAGCTTTTCGAACACGACGAGCGCGACGGCCGCGCTCACCGAGAGGTAACCAGCGGTGTGCGCAATCGTCGCCCAAGCCGCGGGCCAGACCCCGCTGCCATCGGCGTGAATGATGCAATGCGAAGCGGACGCGCCGCTCAGCACGAGCGGCAACACCATGAGGCCAGCGCCGTGCGCCGAGGCCATCAGGAACGACCAGACGGTCAAATCCTTCGAGCCGACTCTCATGCCCACCCAACGGGGGTGACCGTGCTTGAAGAAACGCAAGACCCCCAACGCGAACAGCACCCCGGCCACTGCCCACTGGATCGCGCGTAACGGCACCACGGCCCCGACGATCATCGCGACCGCGATCGCCGCCGCAATCGCCAGCGCATGACCCAGCGCAAGCGGCCCCATCGCGCGCCACACGGCACCGCGGCGGCGCTCCTGCATGCCGAGCGCCACCGCGAACAACCACCCCATTCCCGGATTGACACCGTGAAAGGCGCCAAGTGCGAGCAGTCCAACCAATGATCCATCCACCATGACGTCACGCCTCTCCGCTTCTCCGCCGACGCGGCCGACCAGCCTCCGCTAAAGCGACGGCGGGCCGCTTCCCTTTTGCCTACGCAAAGCAATATGAATCCGATGAAGCGTCGCCGCCCTGCAGCCTCACTTGATGCGGCCGCAGACCGTCCGTCTTCACCAGGAAGTTCTCGTCGAAGGCGATGCCGCCACCGGGCTGCGTGTCGATCTTCGCCATCCATCCCATGATGCCGTCGGGATAGAACTGGTCGTCCCACGTCCGATACAGCGAGTTGGTCAGATACACCCGCCGACCGTCGCGGCTCACCTCGACCATCTGAGGCCCGCCGTTCAACCGCTCGCCCGGCCGTTTCGGATGCGGCGTCCGCTTGACGATTCCCCCAATCGGGAGCGTGCCGGTGAGCGTCGGGTTGAACGGATCGCTCACGTCGTACTGGCGAAGCTCGCCGGTGCCCCAGCAGGAGACATACAGGAAGCGATCGTCGAGCGACAGGTTGATGTCGGTGACGAACGGCGGGACCGCGTTGAAACCCTTCAACAAATCGGGCAGCTGATTGGCTTCGGCCGGCTCTGCCGGAATCTCGATCACCTTTCGAATCTTCCATTGACCGTTGCCGTTGTGGCCCTCGCGATACCAGAGCCACACCGACGCCGACAGATCTTTCAGCGAGGTGACGACGCCGGCGAAGCCGTAGGGCTCGGTCGGGTTGTGCGCCGGGCGCAGCTCGAGCACCATCTGCTGTTCGGCCCCGAGATCGAGCGCCTGCTGATGCGTGCGCTTGCGGAGATCCCAGACGTGCAGCGCGTGGCCGTACTTCCCGCCAAGGAGCAGCTCGGGGTTGACACCCGCTTCCACCATGTTCGGCGTGCCCCACTCGCTGGTGATCATCGTGTCGTAGCCGAGATGCCACCAGAAGTCGTAGGCGAGCCGCTGCGGACCGCGGTCGCATTCCCATTTCCCGCGGATGTCGAACGTCTCGGCGTCGAGGACGAAAATGCCACCGGGACCGCCGCCGTCGACCGAGCCGAGCGCGTTCAGGTAGATGCCGTCAGGCCCGCAG
The DNA here is from genome assembly GCA_963773045.1 of uncultured Acidobacteriota bacterium. Classification (GTDB taxonomy): domain Bacteria; phylum Acidobacteriota; class Vicinamibacteria; order Vicinamibacterales; family UBA2999; genus 12-FULL-67-14b. The sequence goes on from CAVYZT010000010.1 coordinate 939,391, forward strand.
TGAGCGGTGTGGGGCCGGCTGTATCCCGTCTTCCTGGCGACTTCCTCGGCCTCGATCACTTTCACGATGCGCGGCTGCCGCGGATCGGGCTTGGTGTCGAGGATATGAATGCGCGACGAGCGCATGCCCGGCACGACGAGATAGCGCCGCTCCATGTGCGGGTGCGGCGAAGATGGGCAAAGGCACGAGCTGCACGCATTCCAGCCGAAGTGATGCAGCTCGTCACCGGCGCCCGGCATGTCCACCTGGCCGATCAGCCGTCCGTAGCTCGACGATCCGGGATCCAGATCGACGACGGCGATCGCGTCGGATTTCTGCGCGTCGGGGTTGAGCATGGCGACATAGGCCAGCGTCTCGGGCTGGGCTGCCATGGCCATGCGCGGCGATGGGTAGAACGTTTGGTCCGGGGTCAGTCTCGGCATGTCAATCTCCTGGTTTGCGGTCCAGCGTCCGGCCTGCGAGAATGGCGACTCGCTCGCAGCCGCGTGGCCGTCTCTTAGGCAGGCATTAGGCCTGCGGCGCACCGCCCGCGTCCTTTAGCAACGCTGGACGTTTTGTGGAATTTTTCTGAAACACGAAAAACACGAAGGTCACGAGCTCGCGAAGCTCACGACATGCCGACAGACTCCAGCCCGGCCTACGGATTTGGGCCGTTTCGCCTCGAAGTGGGCGAACGCCGGCTGTCGTGCGGCGGGCGCGCGGTGCCGGAATGAAGACCGCTTCACGCTGTTTGGCATCTCGCAAGGCGGGGCTATCCGCGTCCCCACTCTCGTCCTCCACTGCCAGGACGACGCGTCGTTCCATTCGAGGAGGGCCGGCGGCTCGCGGCGAGCATTCCCGGAGCCAAGTTCGTGTCGCTGCCGAGTCGCAATCACATGGTGCTCGAGCGGGAGCCAGCGTGGCAGGCACTGGTCGAAGAGCTCGGCAACTTCCTGGGCTGGTGACGCCGGCGCGTTCCGCCTTGACCGCGTCGATCGACAGTGGCAGAGTTGGCTCTCGGCGCTGGCCTGGCGCCTCACCTCGACTTGGGCCTCCCCCCGCGGGGCCTGCCATCGGGGCAAAGGGGTCCACACCTCGGGCTGTCAACGTGGGGTCTTACTCGGTCGCGCGATCAGCAGGCGGGGGCTGGGGGTCGTGTGGCCAGAGAAGGACCCGTCCATGACCCGCGCTCGCGCTCTCAAAACCATCATTCGCGCTCGCGTCGCGAAAACCGGCGAACGCTACACGACCGCTCGACGGCAGGTGCTCAAGAGTCTTCCAGCGAAGAGCCCTGTCGCCGTCGCCGTTCCCATCGCCGGCCCTCCAGTTCCGGCGGTTCCGTCCTCCACCGCAGCCGCTGCCTCGACGAAGGGTGGGCTGTCCGATGCGAAGTCGCGTGAGAAGACCGGCCACGGTCTCGATCACTGGTTCGCCGTGCTCGATCGCTTTGACGGCGTCGCCAAGGGTCACACGGCCGCCGCGCGGCATTTGTCCGAGGCGCATGGCATCGAGGGCTGGTACACGCAAGGGATCACCGTCGCGTACGAACGAGCGCGAGGCGTTCGTGCCGTCAATCAGCGATGCGACGGGGAGTACGAAGTGTCGGCATCCAAGGTCGTGTCGGCTCCGACCAAGGACATCGTGAAGGCGTTTGCCGACGCCCGCGAGCGTCGAAGCTGGACCGGCGGCCTCGATGCCGATCTGGTCGGCGCCATGTCCGCTGGATTCCGCACGCGGACCGCAAAGGGATTTACGGTGAAGCCCAACGGTCAGGCATACGCACGCTTCAAGTGGAACGGCACGACGGTCCTGGTGCAGCTCTGGCCGAACCCGAAGGGCAAGATCTCGGTCACGGTCACCAACGGCAAGCTGGCCAATGCAGAGGTGGTCGAGGAGCGGCGAGCGAAGTGGCGCGCCGCGCTCGGCGCGCTCGCCACATTCCTGGGCGAATAGCTGGCGGCTCGAGAGCTGGAGGAGGCTGCGGGCTTCCCTCCAGCTCTTTCCTTCCGGCGAGTCGTCTTCGGCGACGCAGCCCGGATCGGCCGCGTTCTCAGCGCCCCTCGAACTCCGCGAAGAATTCGTCGACTTGCAGCCGCCGCTTCGTCAGCCCGTCATCGAACGCGGCCTGGCAGAAGACGTCCACTGCGCGGCGATTCTTCTCGAGGCCGTGCGCGTGGTAGGTCGGACCGAGCAGGCGCGCGGTGTTCTCCACTTCTTCGATCAACCACGGTGAGTTGTACGGAAACAGGCGCTGGCCCGCCTCGAACGCCGCTTCGCTTTCGTTGAACGCCTCGACGAGTCGCTGGCCCACCGATCGATCGCGCTCCCAGGCGGCGCGTCGCAGGACGATGACGTGCTGCGGTGGATAGCAGCCGGTGTCGGCAAAGTACTTCTGCTCCATGGCTTGAAACGTCGGAAACGCTCTGACGATCGGCCCGTTCAACGGATCGAGATCGCGTGGCGGCAATGGCGCGAAGACCGCGTCGACCTCTCCGGCGACCAGGAGCGACGTCAAGGAAGCGCCGGAGGGAGACGCCTTCACATAGGGGACCGGCGGATCCGGAAGGCGCACGGTGGCGGGGCCATCGACGCCGCCAACGATCCAGCTCACCTTCCTCGTGTCGGCCCCGAGATATCGGAGGAGGTGGCGGTACCACACGGCGCCGCTGGCCGCCCAGTTGTAGATGCCGATGCGCCGGCCGTTCAGCGAGTCGGGCGCGATCTGCTTGCCTTTGCGGGTGTAGAGATCGCGAGCGGTGAAGTTCCGCAAGGGAAAGACGGGGATGGCGACCAGGGACCGGTCGCCGCGATCGAGGCGCTGCAGGTGCTGCGCCATCGAGGTCTCGCCGCCGTCAATGCCCGGGTCATCGGTCGCCCGCCGCAGCATCTCGTTGCGCTCGCCGCGAATCCACGTCAGCGCCAGCTCCTTGGGCCGCACATCGCCGGCCGCGATCGGCATGAAGCGCACATAGTTGCTGCACGCGAGCGTCAAAGATGAGGCGCGGCTGGCGGATGCAGGAAGGCCGGAGGAAGCCGGAAGACCGGCGTGTACCGTCGCCAAGACCCCGCCGGCAGTGGTTCCCGTCGTCGTGAGAAACGCACGTCTCGAGACTCGATTCATCCGCGCCTCCAGGGTCGTATTAGACCCCCGAAAGGAGTGCGAGGAGCGATTTAGTTCCGCTTGAACCAGCGGGCGTGGATCTGATGCGCGATCTTGCGGCCCATCTCCGCCGCGTCCTCGTCAGCCGATCGGAAGTGCACGCCCAACAGCATGCGGGCCTCGACCACTTCGTCGACGACGTCGCTGGCCTTGCGGTACACACGCTCCTCCCCGCTCGCGAGGTTGCGGGTTGGAATCGGCATCTCGTGCGGGAGGAATCGTTCGATCGTGTGCGCCACCGCCGCGGTCGCGCAGGCATGGCCCGACGGGTACTCGGGAAAGTTCGGCGTGACGGCGAGCGGCAGCCAATCCGAATCGGGTTCGGTGGTGGCGTTACCGTCGGTGTCTCCCGCGCGAATAGCCGTTACCGGCCGCCAGGTGTTGAACGCGAACTTGGCGTCCCAGCACGCAATCAACGCGTCGGCAAACGCGGTAAACGCCGCGGCCTGAAAGCGTGCAGACGATTCAAGATCGAGCGCCTGTTCGGTCGCGAGCCGTCGAATCGTTGCCGGCCAGACTGTACCTGCCAGCGGCTCCCAGAACCAGGCGGTCGCGGTTTGCTCGGCGGTTCGGGTCGATCCCGTCTGGGCGCCGAGCGCCTTTACCTCGTTGTAGTCGCGCACCCATTGCTTCGATCCGAAGGCCGGCGGTCCGGCCGGACGAAACTGCGAGGGGCGGTCCATGGTGAACGGTGTGACGCGCGCCAGAGACGCGGTGGAGACCGGCAGGAATCCTGGCGGCGTCGGGATCCAAGCGCCCGCTCCGGATCCGGGCGCGTAGGCAACGACCGCATTGCGGCCATCGTGCGCGCGCAGCGCGAGCAGCTGGCGTGCGACCTCGGCGCCGGCGGCGATGCCGTTCTGTTTGGCCACCGACGCTGGCACAAGACCGAGCAGTTGCTGATAGACGAGGTCGAGTGCCGGCTGTTGCGATGGCGTTTCCGCAAGGAGAACACGATAACCGGCTTCGATCGAAGCGGCGTCGGCTGACGCGGGCCGAGTCACCGGCGGCGAGACCGCGTAGGCGTCACCTCCGCCGCTCACTGCGTTCACGGCGTCATACATGGCCACGTGCAGGATGGCGAACGTGATCGGGGTCCGCAGCGGGGCCATCCCGGCGGCCGTCGTCGCCGTGGCCGCCTCCGCGCCCCATCGAGTGATCGGATCGACGGCCGCGACACGGGAGTGGCTGGACAGGAAAAGACCGAAACCGGCCATGACGGCGAACGTCGTGGAAAGCGGGTGTGAGCTCATGGCGACCTCTGGTCTCAACCTACGCGTTGCCGGTAGGGCCCGAAAGTTCAAAGATCGGACTGCCTTCGGTTCAATTTTCGAACTGGCGCCGGCGCCCTGCCTGCGCGAGGATCGCTCCATGGCCGAATATCGACAGTACCTGTCCCGTCGCGCGCGCCTGTGAGATTCTCGCCGATCGCTGGACGCCCTTGATCATCCGCGAGCTGCTCGCCGGCAGCGCGCACTTCAACGACATCGAGCGCGGGCTTCCCGGCATCTCGCGCTCGCTGCTGGCCTCACGCTTGCGCCATCTCGAGGACACCGGTGTGCTCGAGCGTTCCACGGGCACTCGAACCCACGCGACCGAATACCATCTCACCGCCGCCGGCCATGATCTGCAGAAGGTGATAGAGCGATTTGGCGCCTGGGGAGTGCGGTGGGCGTTCGGCGAACCGCGCCCGGAGGAGCTCAATCCGGTCCTGCTGCTGTGGAAAATGCATCAGCGTGTCCGGCGCGATCTGCTGCCGGCGACTCGCACCGTTGTCGAGTTCAACTTCAGCGGGCGACATGGCCGTCGATTGTGGCTCGTGCTGGCTCCTCAAGAGGTATCGGTCTGCGTGAAGCCACCGGGCTTTGATACCGATCTGATCGTCCGGGCCGAGCTCGCGTACTTCTACCAGGTCTGGTTGGGCTACATCGACTATGCGACCGCCATTCGGGCGCACGCCATCTCTCTGGAAGGGCCGTCGCGGCTCGTGCGGGAGTTCCCCCGCTGGTTCAGCTGGAGCCCGATGGCGCGCTTCGTTCGGTCGGAACGTGAGCGGCAGAGTCTGATTCGAACAGGAGAGACGGAGACCATGAGGACCTAATGTCCATACGTTTTGCTTACCAACTCCTCATGACTGTCCAGGCGCGCCGCTTTACTCTCGTCGGATGCCACATGCACTTTCAGTCGCGCCTGAAGCCACTCCTGTCGTTCTTCGCTTCGTAGAATCGCCAACTCCGCCGGCCGACGTGGCGGTCGACGCGCTGGTCAACCGGGCGCGTGCCGCCCAACGCCAGATCGAGGACTGGAGCGAGGCACGGATCGACGAGCTTCTGCGCGCGCTCAGCGGCATCGTCCATGAACACGCGCACGCGCTGGCGGTTGCCACGGTCGCCGAGACCGGTATGGGCAACGTGCGCGACAAGACAATCAAGAACTCCATTGCCAGCGTGGCGGTCTCCTCGCAGATGGCCGGGCTCGTCGGGCGCGGCGAAATTGCCTTCGACCGCGACCGTCAGGTCGCTGAAATCGCCAGCCCGGTGGGCGTCGTCGTTGGCCTGGTGCCGGCGGTTCACCCGGTGGCCACGTTCATCTTCAAGGCCCTGATCGCCCTGAAGGGCCGGAACGCCATCATTCTCAGCCCCAGCCACCGGGCGCAAGACGTGTCACAGCAAGTGGGCCTGTTGATCCAGCAGGCGTTGGGCGCGATGGGCGCGCCGATCGATCTCGTGCAGTGGCTGCGACCGGGCAGCAGCCGGCAGGCGGTTACGGCATTGATGAGTCACAGAGATGTCGGAATGCTGCTGGCCACGGGCGGGCAGGCGATGGTCCAGGCCGCGTACCGGTCGGGTAAGCCGGCCATCGGTGTGGGGCCGGGTAATGCACCGGCGCTGATCGTCGCCGACGCCGACCTGAAACACGCCGCATTCAGCACGGTGCAGAGCAAATCGTTCGACAACGGATTGATCTGCGGCGCCGAAAACCATCTCGTCGTCGAGGCGCGGGTTCGGGCTCGACTGATCGCGGAATTGGAACTGCAGGGCGCCGCGGTTCTGGCGAGCGACGAGAGCGCGGCATTTCGTGACGCCGCAGTGAGCCCCGAGACGCACCGGTTCAGGCCAGAGGTGGTCGGCCAGGACGCGGCAACACTGGCCAGGTGGTCACGGATTGAACGGCCATACCGCATCCAGTTGTTGGTGATCCCGACCGAATCGCTGGTCGCCGAGAATTACCTCGCGGCCGAGAAGCTCGCGCCGGTCGTCAGTCTGTTCACCGTCGCCGACCTGCGTGAAGGGTTCGAGGTGTGCCGGCGGTTACTCGAGATCGATGGGGCCGGACACACCGCCATCATTCACACGCGCGACCGCGACGTGACCCGGTCCTTCGCCAGCGAGATCGCTGCGAGCCGCATCCTGGTGAACTCGCCGGCCACGCAAGGCTTGCTCGGGCTCACAACCGGTCTGGTGCCGTCGCTGACCTTGGGGTGCGGCACGTGGGGCGGCACATCCACGACCAACAGCATCACCTACCGAGATCTACTCAATATCAAGCGCGTTGCGTACTACGACGCCCGAGCGGGCGTGACGGAGCGGACCACCCCGGTTGGGCACAGAGGAGAGCTGTCATGACACAGACCGCGAGCGAAGCCGGCGGCAACGGCGCGAGGACAAAGGCCCGTTCGAGTTACGTGCAAGGCGCGTGCGATCAACCGCTGATCGGCAGCACGATCGCCGAGATGTTCGACGCCACCGCCGCCGCCCTCTCCGGGCGCGAGGCACTCGTGATCCCACACCAGCACGTTCGATGGACCTATGCGGAGTTGAAGCGACGCGTCGATGAGCTGGCACTCGGTTTCATGCGGCTTGGCCTCGAGCCCGGCGATCGGCTCGGCATCTGGTCCCCGAATTGCGCCGAGTGGGTCCTGACCCAGTTTGCGTCGGCAAAGGCCGGAATCGTGCTCGTCAACATCAACCCCTCGTACTTGCGCGACGAGCTCGAGTACGCCGTGAACAAGGTCGAATGCAAAGCGCTGATCATGGCGCCGGGCTTCAAGAAGTCGGACTATGTGGCGATTCTGCAGAGTCTCGCGCCCGAGATGCGGGACGGGACCACGACTCAGTTTCGGAGCACCTCATTGCCATCGCTGCGAAGCGTGATTCGGCTCGGACAGAGCCGGACGCCGGGGTTGATGAGCTTCGACGACCTGTCACAGCCGTCAGGCCAATCGGATCTCGAGCGCCTGGCCGAACGCGCGCGGCGGCTTCAGTTCGACGACCCGATCAACATTCAATTCACCTCTGGCACAACCGGCTCACCCAAGGCCGCGACTCTCACGCACCACAACATCCTCAACAATGCCTTCTTCGTGGGTGAGGCCCTGAATCTCACGCCCAATGACCGCGTCTGCATCCCAGTGCCGCTCTACCACTGCTTCGCCATGGTCCTCGGGAGCCTGGCATCGGTGGCCCAAGGCGCCGCCATGGTCTTCCCGGGCGAGAGCTTCGACGCGCACTCTGTCCTGCGCACGGTGCAGGCCGAGCGCTGCACGGCGTTGTACGGCGTACCGACGATGTTCATCGCCATGCTTGACCACCCGCAATTCGCCGAACACGACCTCAGCAGCCTACGCACCGGCATCATGGCCGGATCGCCGTGCCCGATCGAGGTGATGCGACGAGTCGTCGACCAGATGCACATGCCACAAGTGACGATCGCCTACGGCATGACGGAAACCTCACCCGTCAGCTTCCAGAGCTCGATCGACGACACGCTGGAGCGGCGCGTCTCAACCGTGGGTCGGGTGCAGCCGCACCTGGAAGTGAAAATCGTCGACGAAGATGGCCGCATCGTCCCGCGCGGCCAAACTGGCGAGCTGTTGACGCGCGGGTATTCGGTGATGCGCGGCTACTGGGGCGACGAGGCACGTACGCGCGAGGCGATCGACGCCGCGCGTTGGATGCACACCGGCGACTTGGCCTCGATCGACGTCCAGGGTTATTGCAACATTGTCGGCCGGCTGAAGGACATGGTCATCCGTGGCGGCGAGAAGATCTACCCGCGGGAGATCGAAGAGTTCCTGTACCGGCATCCCAAGGTGCAGGACGTGCAATGCGTCGGCGTACCCGACGACAAGTACGGCGAGGAGCTTTGTGCCTGCATCATTCTTCGCAAAGGTGCGACGGCGACCGAGCAGGAAATCCGCGATTTCTGCCAGGCTGCCATTGCGCGCTTCAAAGTGCCGCGCTACGTGCGCTTCGTCGACAGCTTTCCGATGACGGTGACCGGCAAGGTGGCCAAGTACCTGCTGCGCGAGCAGGTCGCCCGAGAGCTCGACCTGCGCGAACTGGCGACGGCGTAACTACTCGGCCCGGAACAAACTCTGAGTGCTCTTGGCGGAGATTCACAGGGAGCTCGGGAGCTCGAGGGAGACAGGTCTGGATCTGCGAAAGATTGATCCCCGACCTCCCTGGCCTCCCCGTGATTGCTTTGTGACGCAGACGAGCTGTTGCGGCACGGCACACCTGCTCACCACTCCGGCCAACACTGCGTACGTCATCAAAACGATTCACAGTTTTGACGACTTCGTTTCACCAGTTTCGTGAGGCCGTCATGACCACCCTTCACGATAGGCACCTGCAGAACTCTGGAGGATCCAATGCCAGGTGCCGCCGCCCATCCGAGTGCTCTTCTCGGCAACTTTACGCTGCCGCTGAACGTCGGCCCCCTGATCTCAGATCGTCCGGTCGACTCGGTGAACCCGGAGTCTACGACTTCCAGCCCGCTCTTCATCATCGGCAGCCCGCGCTCTGGCACGACGATGCTTGCCGGGCTGTTGAGACACACTCCATGGGGAGAGGCATTTGAGACCCATTTCATCGTCAAGTACTTTCGATTGCTGCCACGTCTGGGAAATCTCTCCGATCCCACGGCCTTTGGACGCCTCGCGGAACGAATCCTGGGCGAGCGGCCGATTGCCCAGCACAAGCTTGGCTTGACGGCCCAAGGGCTGTACGACTCACTTCCCCAGCACGACTATGCGAGTCTGGTCGACGCCATCGGGCGCGCCTACGGAGTGCGAAAGGGGCATCTGTCTTGGGGGGACAAGACGCCGCATTACATCACCGACGTCGATGTACTGCACTTGCTGTATCCGCGAGCGAAGATGCTCTATCTCGTCCGTGATGGCCGTGATGTCGCGATGTCTCTGCTCGAGAGAGACTGGGGTCCGGCGACGATTTACACCTGTGCGCAGCAGTGGCAGCACGAGAACGAGCCGCGCCCGATTTTCTCGTCGCTCCGATCGAAAGGGTTGCTTCACGACATCCGGTACGAGGACTTGTTGGCGAAGCCGCACGAGACGTTGGCCGGCATTCTCTCTTTTCTTGGTCAGTCCATTTCGAAGGACATCCTGGACGAACTCACCGCAGCCATTCGCCAGACCAACGCCCGCAAATGGGAGCGCCAGATGAGCCCAGGCAACGTCGCGCTGTTCGAGAGGGTGGCCGGTGACACCCTCCGTCGCTTCGACTATAAGGTCACCCATCCGTCGAGTCCGGTCGGTGCTCTGGCGGCGATGAACTACGCCGTTCGAGACCAAATGAAGCACGCGCGGAATCTCTTCATGATGAATGTCGTCGACACGGTTCGCATCAAGTTCTACGGGAAACAACCGTTCGCCGAGTAATCAGCGTCCCCTTCGACTCGAGCCCCGGGTGTACGCGGCCTCGCGTGGTGATCCCGGTCTGTCCCGGAGCGCTCTGCTGATCGCGCCGGGGTCGTCGAGGTGCCGCCGCCAAAATCCACCCAGGGACTGCTCGCACGGAAACCCTTCGAATCACGCCCAGTCAAGCGATACGCTGTGACCGCGGGAACCGGCTATCATGCCGACTACGTTGAGGGTCGTGCTTGTCGCGACGTTCGACCGAGGGGGTATCAGTGCGCGTCGCCGTTTGCCTTGCCGCCACGATCGCCATCGCGGCCACCATTGGAACCGCGACACGTGCTGCCCGCCGCAGCGAGCGCGTCGTCTATGTCGGGACCTACACCGGCGAGGCGAGCAAGGGCATCTACGCGTTCACGTTCGACGATCGTTCTGGAGAGCTGTCGCCGCTCGGTCTTGTGGCCGAGACACCCAGCCCGAGTTTTCTAACCGCGAGCACCGACGGGAAGTTCCTGTTTGCGGTGAACGAACTGCAGTCGTTTGGCGGCAAGCCAGGAGGAAGCGTCACGTCGTTTGCCCTCGATCCAACGACCGCAAAGCTCACCGAGATCAGCGTGCAGCCGTCGCAAGGCGCCTCTCCGTGCCATCTCGTGCTCGATCGGACGGGTAAGTATCTCGCCGTCGCGAACTACGGCGGCGGCAACTTCGCGTTGTTTCCGGTCGGCGCCGACGGCCGGCTGGGGCCGGCCACGACCGTGGTCGACGGGAGAGCGCACGCGTCGGCGAAACCACTTGGCCACATGGTGGGCTTCGACGCCGACAACCGATTTCTCGTCGCCGCCGACAAGGGGCTGGACCGCGTGCTGGTCTATCGGTTCGACGCGTCGAACGGCCGCTTGGCGGACAATCAATCGCCCGCTGCCGCGCTTCCGCCAGGTTCCGGTCCGCGACACTTCGCGTTTCATCCGAACGGGATGTGGCTGTTCACCATCAACGAGCTGGCGTCCACCATCACCACGTTTTCATGGGACAGCCCATCGGGCCGCCTGACGATGTTGGGCAGCGTCCCGACCAGGCCCGCGGGGGTCGACACCGGCACGACGGCAGAGATCGCGGTGCACCCGAATGGACGGTTCGTCTATGGATCCAACCGCGGGCATGACAGCATTGCGGTATTCACCGTGGGAGCCAGCGGCGCGCTGACGCTCGTCGAGCACGAGTCGACACGCGGTCAGACACCTCGGAACTTCGCGCTCGACCCATCGGGCCGCTGGCTGATCGCCGCCAATCAGGGGTCGAACACGCTCGCCGTCTTCTCGATCGATCAGACCAGCGGTGCGTTGTCACCCGCCGGGCCGCTGACCAGCGTCGGTTCGCCGGTCAGCATCATCTTCACGAGGTGAGCATGCAACGCCGCACCTTCGTCCGGATGTTAGCCGCCTCAGCGTCGGCGATGGCGAGCCTCGACGCAGCGGCGAAGCCGCGAAGTCGGGCGGGGGCCCCTCTCGGCGGAAAGCTCGCGGGGGCGCTCCAGGGCCGCCCGGACGTGCCCACCGTACGGGTCGTGTCGAGCTTCGCCGCCGCGAAGACCCCAGGAATGCCGGGTCCCTACCCAGGCCATGTGGTGTCAGTGAAGTCGGCGACATGCGTCAACACGTCAACGGGCCAGGCCGACGACCAGGTCGTACGCGAGATGCTGGCGCGGGGCATGCGGGCGCTGACCGGCGCCGGGACGACGCGTGATGCGTGGCGGCGTTTCTTCGATCCCGCGGATATCGTCGGCATCAAGGTGAACTGCGGGGGCTATCCGTTCTGCGTGTCGGCGTACGAGATCGTCGCCGACGTCGTGCGGCAGCTCACCGGCATCGGCATTCCGGCATCACAGATCTACGTGTACGAGCGCTTTCAGAATCAGATGGACGAGGTGAACTACGCACCGCATCTGCTCGAAGGCGTGCAGATCGTCGCGGCCGAACGCGCCAACCGGAACGTCGATAACAGCGGCTACGATCCGGCGATCTACCTCGAGGGCGATCTCTTCGGCGAAGACGACACGCGGTCCAGCATGATGCGGCTGGTGTCACGACGCCTCACGAAGATCATCAACATCCCCAACATGAAGGATCATGGCGCCACCGGAGTCACCGGGTGCCTGAAGAACATCGCGTACGGAAGCTTCTCCAACGTCGCGCGCACGCACCAGCGCGGCCTGTCGCACACGTATTCGCTCGTCGGCCGGCTGGCGGCGATCGAGCCTCTGCGATCCAGAACCGTGCTGCAGATCATGGACGGCCTGCGCGGCGTGTGGCACGGCGGTCCATTCGCGCGGACGACGCGGTATGTGTTCTACCCTCGGCAGATCCTCATGGGCACCGATCCCGTGGCCATCGATCGGCTGCTGCTCGACATCATCGAGGCCGAGCGGCGCGCACACGATGCGATCTCGATCTGGGATCGCTCACCCAGTTCGTTGAAGATCGATGACACACGTGCGCGGGATGCGGATCCCAACGTCAACATCATCATTCGCGAGCCCGGACACGTGGAGTACGCCTCAACGCTCGGTCTCGGAGTGTACGATCGCGCGCAAATCAAGGTGCAGGATGTCACGGTATGACGTTGCTGCTCCTCTTGCTCCTCCTCCGTACTGCTAGCGAGGCTGCGCCTCAGACCGGCGAGGCATGCAGGCGCGGCTCCGCCTCGCTAGGGCAGTGTCGTTCTGCCCCGCCTCCGGCGGGGCGAGAAAACCTGACTCAGGTGCATGGAATACTGAGGGTCAGGTTTTCTAATGTGGACTGGCACCGCGCCCCAAGCCCCAAGTCCCAAGCCTCACGCCCCAAGTCCCAAGCCTCAAGCCCCAAGCCTCAAGCCTCGAGCCTCAATGCTGCCGCCCCGCCGTTCTCGGCGTGCATGTGGATTGAGAGCGCCGAGGTCCGGGCCAGACTCCAATCCAGCGGCGCCAGACGAATGTGCGATGAGAGCACTCTCGCGTCGCGCGAGGCCGTGGTCGCGCCAGGCGTCACCGCGCGGCCGGGCCTCGCGTCGCCCACCCGCATCCCGTGGATCTCGGCGAACGGTTGGCGCTTCGTGCGCTACCCCGAACGGAAGTACCTCTACGGCGTGCCGGCCGGCAACGCAACCCTTGCCGCGGCCGAGGCGTTTGCCTATGACATCGACGCCGCCCTGAAGATCGATCCAGCAGATGTGGAACCGCTCGACGCGATGCTGGCGTTTCTCGAGGGGCTGCCTGCCAGGCATCTCCCGCTCGTCGCGGATTTCGCTGTGGTTGACGATGGCTCGGCGATCACCGGCGAAGTGATGAACCTGCTCGCGCGTCGCAATCTGCTGTTCCAGGTTGTGAAGGAACCTTCGTCACGATTCTCCGTCAATATCGCGATTGGCAGCGCCGCGTACCCGCGCGAAGAGGCGGCCGATCCAAGCGCCTTCGCGCTCAAGATCCGTCGTCAACTGACTGACGAACGACGGAGTTTGCGCCTATACGGGAGCGAGGTGGTGATCGGCCGCCTCACGGGTGATGCCGAGCGAATCAGGCTGCACCTGATCAACTACGGCGGACGCGAGATCGAGGGGCTGCGCGTCCGGCTGCGCGGCGCCTACCGCGCAGGGGAGGCCCGTCTTGCAGACGCCGGCCGAGTGCCGCTCCAGGATCACGTCGTCGCCGATGGAGCCACCGAGTTCTCCCTTCCTCGAATGTCGGCCTACGCGGTGATCGATCTCACGCGCTAGACGGTCTAATCACGCTCCTTCACGCGGAGTGAGCGACGATTGCACGGATTCGAATTCATCCACAGATGGCACAGATGACACAGATGCTGACTGCGCAGGCATTTCTGAGCACGACGCCGGCCCGCGAGCGGCCGTAGGCCGCAAGTCGGGTGAGCGAGCGTGAATTCGAAAGAGCGATCGAAAAGACGGAAATAGCTCTTTCGAATTCGCCATACGAGATCATCGGCGCGGCGATGGCCGTACACAGCGAGCTTGGCTGCGGTTTTCTGGAGGCTGTCTACAGAGCAGCGCTTCAGATCGAGTTTCGGCGTCGCCGCATCGAGGCGATCGCCGAAGTATCGGCGCCGATCAAGTATAAGGGCGAGCGGTTACCGCTGAAGTACTGCGTTGACTTCATCTGTAAGAGAGACGTCTTGGTAGAAGTCAAGGCTCTGAGTCGACTGGGACCAGTGGAAGAGTCTCAGATCCTCAACTATCTGAAGCTCTCAGGCAAACGGCGCGCTCTGTTGCTGAATTTCGGCTCCACTCTTCTCGAACATCGCCGCTTTGTGTGGTGACAATGCGGTGAATTCGATTCATCCACAGATGGCACAGACGACACAGATGCTGACCGCGCACGCATTTGAACACCACGTCGGGCCCGCGAGCGGCCGTAGGCCGCAAGCCGGATGAGCGAGCGTGAATTCGAAAGAGCGATGGAAAAAACGGAAGTAGCTCATTCGAATTCACGCTCGCTCACCCGCATGGCGCTGGCTTCGCCAGCGCCCGCGGGCCTCACGGCATATCTGTGAAATCTGTGAAATCTGTGGATGAAAGAATTGCGATACGAGGACCCACCCCTGCCTCAAGGGGTAATCCACACGCGTCCATCCTGGTTGATGTGGACGACCGCGCTGTCGAATCCCTTCGCTGTGATCTCGTAGAGCGAGCGGGTCGCCTCGACGACAGGCTGAAAGTCGATGCCATCCACGCGGAGGTCGGCGGCCTTTAGGACATCCGGCGAGGTCGCGTAGGCGCCGTGCGCGGCACGAAAGTCACGCTGCCGATAGTAAAGCCGTCGGAGCGCCCACTTGACGCGCTCGTTCTGGTCTTCGACGAACGCCTCGGTTCCCTTGCCGGCCGGCACACTCGAGAACTGCACGAAGCCCCAGCGCTCGGGCATGTGCAAGTTGATTGCGCCCTGGGGGCTCCAGACCCAGTTGTCTTCCGGAAGCGGATCTTTGGTGCCGGGCTTGAGACGTTTCGCATACCGGCCGTCCGCGACGTCCACCTGCCACTGCACGCGCGAGAAGTTGACGCGCCACCGGTCGCCGGGCTTCGGGGGCCTGCGGCCTGGCGCCGCCTCGCGAAGGATCGTCCACGGCATCGCAATTTCGACAGTCCACCCGTCGTCCCGATCGCCCGGTCGATTGAGCGTCCCGCGCACATCGACGCCGACCTGCAGGCCCGCGATGTCCCACGCGTGAATGGCTGGACCACCGTCGCGATACGGCTTGAGGAGCAACAGATCCCAGGGCGTGCCGAGCGCGTTGACCTCGAGCTCGTAGTACTCGTGCGTGTCACCGTCCGGGTCGATGAAGACCTCGAAGTCGTTGTCATGAAAGATGACGGAGTCGCGCTCGGTCAGCGTGGCCCAGATATCCGGTTCTTCCATCTCCGCGGCCACGTAGAACGCGTCATCGTCCCACAGCATCTTGAGGCGGGTGCGGAAACGCGGTGCCGGGCGGCGGTCGCCTTCGATGTCGATGAACGCGTCGGACCACGGAGCCGCGGCCCAGCCGTCCTCGTCCAGTTTGCCGTCCACGTTCAGCCGCGATGGCGCCCGATACGCCACATACTGCGGCGGCGCGAACGGCACGGCCTCGGGACTGATGACGGCGCGCTGCACGACCGACCCCGCACCCGTCGTTCCAGGTCGCTGGCGCACAATCGTCAGCGGACCAGCCGGGCCGGAGTCGGAGCCAGGCAGGAAGAAGAAGACTTCCGTGTCTGGAAGCTCGTTCAGGTACGCCTGGCCGGCCTCGGGACCCAATACGAAGAAGGCGTTGTCGAGCGCATCGCCGGCGGTTCCGCTATTCGCGAGGACCGCGACGCTCAGCACTCCCTGCACCGGTCTTCCGGTGCGCGGGTCCATGATGTGCGAGTAGGTCACGCCTCCCGCCTCGAACGACTTTTCGGACGTGCCGGACACGGAAAGGGCCCGGTCCGCGAGCCGCACCGTGAGCGCGGTTTTCCGAGGATCGATCGGATCCTGGATCTCGACGTCCCATCCGTCGCGGCCGGGCGGCCGGCCGAGCCCGTAAATGGTGCTGCCCCCAGCGCTGATCAGAGCGGCGGCAATCTGCCGCCCTTTGAGCAGCTGGACCACGCGATCGACGGCGTAGCCTTTGGCAATACCTCCAAGATCCAGCTCGACACCGGAGCGATCGAAGGCGACGGTCTGCTCATTCGGATTCAGAATCACATGAGCGCCCCCGACGTGGCGACGGACGGCTTCGATCTCCTCGTCGCGGGGCACGCGGCCGTCACCGTTGAAAAAGCCCCACGCCTTCATCAGCGGGCCCACCGTGATGTCGAACGCGCCACTAGAGTCGCGGTTGTATCGGAGCGCGGCCGTGATGAAATCGAACAACTCTGGTTCCACGCGCACCGGGTGTCGCGCAGCCTCTCGATTGACGCGCGAGAGCGAGCTCGTCGTCCGGTAGTGACTCATCAACCGGTCAATCCGATCGACTTCGTCGAAGGCTTCCTCGAGGATCTGCGGAAGCGCCTCGGCATCGGCACCGTACGCTTCGATGGCGTACGTGCAGGCCATCGACACACGGCTCGCTTCGTGCCGATAGAGGTGCGGTCGCACGAGGCCGGTGGAGGACAGCGACACCGCGCCTGCGCCCAGGGCCGCCACCGCCAGCGCGACGCGGATCATCTGCGTCTGGTCCCGCCTTCGCTCGAAATCTGATGGCTCACACGCTTCGGCGGCTCTCGTCGTCGCCGCCTTTGCCGGCGGAGGCGGAGAGCACTTCGCGGAGGCGGCGGGCGACGATCTTTTCTTCGCCGGGGCGCATCATCCAGACGCCGATGACGAGGGAATCGCCTTCCGAGCGAGTGCCGATCGATGGCTCGCCGTCGCGGAACGCCTTCACAGCCTCCGCTGCCGTCACCCGTTGTGCCGTCCGGTCCCAGGAGATACGCACGTGTGGCACGTGGTTGGCGACTTCGGGCACGAACATCTCGGCTTTGACGCCCGGCAGGTCAGTCGCGGCTTTCAGAATGACATCGGCGCGTTTGTCGAACTCACGCCGCTCCTGAGCATGATCGCGTTTCAGGTAGAGCTCGAGGGCCACCAGCAGCCCCAGCATCTCTTCCTTGTTCACTTTCATCCCTCGACCGATCGAATCGGAATTCGGTGGCGCATTCAGGCGCGCGGCGGCGATGAGATCCTTCCTGCCAAGCAGCAAGCCACTGCTCTGCGGCCCACAGATGCCTTTGCCCCCCGAGAAGGCCACCAGGTCGAAGCCCATCTTGGTGTACTTCCAGAGGTTGTCCACGGGTGGGACGTCGGCCGCAGCGTCGTTGAGAGTCGGGATCGCGTGTTTCTTGCCAAGCTGCGCGAATTCCTCGTCCTTGATCTGTCCGACGAAGTTGTTCGCGTTGTAGAAGAGCATCATGGCGGTCTTGTCGGTGATCGCCCGCTCCAGGTCGTCTCGCGTCTCGACCTCCACTATTCGCAGGCCGCAGTTGCGCACGGCGTGGTCGTAGCCGAAGCGGTGGGACTTCTGAATCAGGACTTCGCTCTTCATGCCGGCCAAGTTCGGCAGACTGACGATCTTCTGCCGGTCCGTGCCCGTCAGGATGGCCGCCGTGCCGAGCGTGAGCGCTGACGCCGCGCCCGAGGTGACCATTGCCGCTTCGCACTTGAGCAGCGCAGCGATCTTCTCGCCGATGCGATCGTGGAGCTCGTCGAGCATCACGTAGTGCCTGGAAGCGTAGTTGATCGCCTCCATGACTTCAGGAGGCATGAGTGAGGACGTCATGGCCGTATAGGTACCGGCCGCGTTGATGAAGGGACGGACGCCCACTTCCGCAAAGTACTCGCGTCCCTTGGGCGCAGCGGCGACCGACAGGCCGCTCGCTCCGACGAGGCCTCCGACCAGCGGGAATCCCGACACGATCTCCAGAAAACGCCTTCGGCTCCACATGGGTCACCTCCCGGGATGCGCCCCGTGATTATGAGCGATCCGGGCCCGCGGCGCTGCCATCGGGCCGGCTTTCAGCCGGCCGTCGCGAACGACACCGCGCCTCGGCCCTCGCGACCACCTACGGTTCGAGTCTGCGAGAATCTGCGGAATCGGCGGATGATTTCAAGCAAGACTCTACGCGTCAGACTCTGCGTCCCGGCGTCGCAGGCTCACCGGACACCTCGCCATGATGACCTAATACTGGGCCGTCATGCTGAAGGCCGCCACCCTCCTGCTGATGATCGCTCTGGCGGCGCAACGCCCGGTCGAGCCGACGTGGACAACTCTCTCGCCCCCGGACGTCGGCTTCTCCATTCAGGGACCAGGTACTGCCGTGCCAAGTCCCACGAGACCGACGACGTACTTGATCAGGCTAGGGGATGGCTCGTTCATCGTCCAGGTTGAGGCCCTCGACCCCAGGACGCGACAAGCCCTCGCGGCCGGCGACAAGAAAGGTGACGTTCGACAAAGCCACGTTAGGAGGCCTGCCGACGCTGCAAGTCGTCGGCACGATTGGCGGGGACCGCGCCTACATGCTCTACATCGGCAACACACGCTACAACTCGAACGCGATCCTCGTGAGCTATCACTCAGCGCGGCGCAGCGCCGCCGACGACGATCGCATGTGGGCGCGCTTCATCGCCGGCATTCGGCCTGACTAACACGCTTCGAGGATCGTGATTTCCGCGGTCACCAGCGCGTCAGCGGGGACCGTTGGGGGAACGCCGCGGCCACCGTCGGCCAGATGCGGCGCGATCTCCAGCCGGCGCGTCCCGCCAACACGCATCCCATCCACGCCGTAGAACAGGCCGCTGATGAGCATCCCCCGATTGATGCGGACCTCGGTGATCAGCGTCTCGCCGTTGTCCTCGAGCCGCGCGACACTGATCGGTCCCCACGCCGTCTGCCAGCAGACGGCTTCTCCATTGTTCAACCAGAGACGAAGACGGATGCGGTACTTGCGCTGGCGGCGTACTAGCTCACCCTCACCCGGGGTGTCGGCAAGCAGCGTCAGACCGGATCGCAGCCGCTGCCGAACCGGCGCCGCGTAGCGTTCTTCTTCGGTGGCCACGGTGAACTCTTTAGAGAATAGCTCGCAAACTCCTTGGCACAACCGGCGAGGATGTGTTTTAATGACTGGCCATAGCGACAGACGCCGATGAGAATTACCACCACCCCTTCGCTGCCGGAAATCGTCCGGCAATAGCTTCGGCGCCTCACCTCAGTCGCACCCTCGTCCAGCTTCAACTCATCTGACATAGCGCGCGGCCGGTAGGCGTCGCCACAGCCAGCTATCGGCTGTCGGCTATCGGCTATCGGCGCTCGGCTGCCAGCCTTCGGTGAAGGCGCGGCCGTCAGCTGATCGTTGATGTGAAGCTGACAGCTGATCGCTGAGACCGGAGGCTTGGAGGCCGGAGGCTTGGGGCTTGGGGCCTGGGGCTGGGGCTTGGGGCTTGGGGCTTGGGGCGAGCTTGAGACCTGAAACGTGAGACCTGAGAGCTGTTTATGTCGAGTCACGAGTTAGCGGTTGCCGTTGACGCGCCCTCGCCAGGCGCTTCTCTCTCCGTGTGGCAGCACGTGCGCGACGCCATTCGAGGGACCCATCACGATTACACCGAAGGACCGGTCGGGCGCTCGCTGTTGCTGCTGGCCATTCCCATGGTGCTCGAGACGTTGATGGAATCGCTGTTTGCAGTGTGCGACGTGTTCTTCGTCGGCAAGCTCGGCGCCGACGCCGTGGCGACGGTCGGCCTCACCGAAACGATGCTGACGATCGTGTACGCGCTGGCGATGGGTGTCGGCATTGGCGCCACGGCAACAGTGGCGCGGCGGATCGGCGAACACAATCCCGACGGCGCCGCTCGCGCGGCCGTGCAGTCGATCGCCCTGGGTCTGGCGCTGGCGCTGACCATCGGCATCACCGGCTTCTTCAGCGCACCGGCGCTGCTCCGGGCGATGGGCGCAACGCCATCGATCGTCGAGATCGGCAGTACTTATACGCGCGTGATGCTCGGCGGCAATGCCACGGTGGTGTTGCTGTTCCTGATGAACGCCGTGTTTCGCGGCGCAGGAGACGCGGCCATCGCGATGCGGGTGCTGTGGCTCGCCAATGCGATCAATATCGTGCTCGGTCCGTGCCTCGTCTTCGGCGTCGGGCCGTTTCCCGAGCTCGGGGTCACAGGCGCCGCAGTGGCGACCAACTTCGGACGCGGCACCGCTGTGCTCTTTCAGTTGTGGACACTCACGCGGCCAGGAGGCCGGCTGCGCATCGAGGCCCGTCATCTCGCGCTCGATCTCCCGGTCATGCGAGCCATCTGGCGGCTGTCTTCGACGGGCGTCTTCCAGATCCTGATCAGCACGACGAGCTGGGTGTTTCTGGTGCGGATCCTGTCCGCATTCGGCAGCGTCGTGGTCGCCGGAAACACGATCGGCATTCGTCTGATCATCTTCGCGCTGCTGCCGGCGTGGGGCCTCGCCAACGCGGCGGCGACGATGGTGGGCCAGGCGCTCGGCGCCGGCAAACCCGAGCGTGCCGAGCGCGCGACATGGATGGCGGCAGGCTACAACCTCGTCTTTCTCGGCCTCATGAGTGTGATCTTCATCGCCGCGTCGTGGCCGATCGTCGGCTTCTTCACGCCCGATCCCGAGGTCGCGCGACACGCGGTCGCCTGCCTCCGCACCGTGGGCGTTGGATTCATGGCATTTGGCTTCGGCATGACCCTGACGAGCGCGCTGAATGGCGCCGGCGACACATGGACGCCGACCTGGATCAACCTGGCGCTCTTCTGGTGTTTCGAGCTTCCGCTCGCCTACGTGCTGGCTCGCGTGGTTGGGGTGGGTCCAGTCGGGGTCTACTACGCAATCACGATCGCGTTTACGCTGCACGCGCTGGTGAGCTCGATCGTGTTTCGGCGTGGGCGATGGAAAACACGGAAGGTGTGAATTCGTCAGTTGAAAGTTCAAGAGTCCAAAGTTGAAAGTTGCAGTTTCAAGGTTTCAGTTCAGTTGAGAGTTTCAGTTTCAAGTTCGGTTTCGTGGCGCGCTTCGCTGAACTTCAGTTCGGGAGTTCGGGTTGGCCTTGTCCCGTTTTCGTGGACGGGGTTGACGAATCATACGGCGACTTCGAATGACGCTTCGTACTGGGCTGGACTCTGATAGCCAAGCGACGAATGCAAGCGGGTGTGGTTGTAGAAGCGGAGATAGTCCGCAACGGCCACGTGCGCAGCGCGCAGCGATGACCAGCGCGTCGACGAAACGAGCTCGGCTTTGAGTGAGCTGAAGAAGCTTTCGACGGGCGCATTGTCCCAGCAGTTGCCCACCCGGCTCATGCTCACGGTGATGCCGCGGGCCTCGAGGAGCGAGCGATACGCATGACTCGCATACTGCGTCCCACGATCGGAATGATGGAGGTGCGGCTGCGGACGCGTCCCCAAGGCCACGTGCAACGCCGCGGTGACCAGGTCGGCGTGGAGGGAATCGCGCAGCGCCCAGCCCACCACGCGCCGAGAGCCGAGGTCGAGGACGACGGCGAGATAACACCAGCCCGCCCGCGTCCACAACGCGGTGATATCCGCTGCCCACACCCGATGCGGCTGCGTCACGGCAAAGTGGCGGGCCAACTGATTCGCGGCCACCGGCCACGCATGCGCGCTGTCGGTCGTGACCCGGAATCGTCGACGGCCCTTCGCGACCAGCCCGGCTTGGCGCATCAACCGGGCCACCCGTTTCGGACTCACGCGGCGGCCTTCGTCCCGCAGGGCGCGATGCAAGCGGGGACGGCCGTACACCTGCCGATGGATCGCATGCACCAGGCGCAGCCGCCGCATCAGCTCCAGGTCCTCGCGCGTGCGCAACGCCGGCCCGCGCCGCCGCCAGGCGTAGTAGTCACTCGGGGACAGCTGCAAACAACGACAGAGGGTCCGGACCGGAAAGCGGGCCTTCTCCGCAGCGACAAACGCAAATCTCACTCGCTGTGCTTGGCGAAGAAGGCCGTCGCTTTTTTTAGGATTTCGCGCTCCATCCGCAATTCGCGATTCTCCCTGCGTAACCGCCGGAGCTCACTCCGTTCATCATCGGTGAGCGGAATCTCGGGCTTCGGCCGCGTCGCCTCCACCCAGGCTTTCAACGACCCGTGGCTGATGCCGAGGTCTCGAGCGATGCTGAGCAGCGACGCTTCGGACGTGCGGACGCGCCGGACCGCTTCGGCTTTGAACTCTGCTGAATATGTCGGACGACGTCGAACCATCGTGGACTCCTTTGCGCATTTTGCGCTATCAAAGGTGTCCACGAAAACGGATCAGGCTCAGGTGGTCCATCGAAACTGGTCCACTGAAACTGGAAAACTGAACTGAAACTTTGAACTGCAACTTTGAACTTTGGACTCTTGAACTTTCAACTTTCCACATTTCAGTCCCCACATTTCAGTCCCCACATTTCAGTCCGAGATCGCCAGCTCACCTGGCACGATTGGCCGTGTCCGAGGCAGCCGACCGCGTCTCGCCATGTTCCCGACCCAGCCGAGGACCCCGATCATCGCCGCGAGCTTCACGGCATCGGCTGCGCGGGCGGCAGGCAACACGGCCCACAGCAGCCACAACATCGGCTGGGCGATCGTCACCGCCCAGACCGCTCCGTAGAAGTAGCGGCGCTCATGGCCCTCGTTTCGAGTCGAGGGTTTCACGCGCGGAAGAAGGCCGGCGCCGCCGAGGAGCCAGATGCTCGCGGCAATCGGCAGATAGGCGGCATCGTAGATCTGGCGCAGTCGCCACTCTCCAGCGACGACGGCCCACGCGAGCCCGGCGATGTTCAGCACGGCAAACGTGACGACGGCGCTCCAGGCAAACGTGTAACAGATGCGGCGATACAGCGGATTCGGTCTGTCCTCGGTGAATCGAACGATGTAGGGCGACGGCTCGACGCCCGGGAGCTTGCCGAACAACCCGGCGATGCCGGTTCCCACGATGACGGCGCCGAGCCACAGGGCCATGCGGCGGTCGAAGCCGCGGGCGAACAGGTCGAAGGTCAGCGGTCCCGGGGCGATGAAGAACGTCCAAATCCATATCGGCCAGTGGGCCACCCGATAGCTGACCTTGTTCCTGGTCCTGAGCCCTCGTTCGCTATCGAGCTCCACCCGCTCGGCGTGGCCCAACTGGCGAGGATACGACTTGGGGATGAGCCCGCCAACGTTCACCGTCAACACTCTATCGCTGGACCGGCGAGTACGTCACGCCATCGGGGCTGTTCTGCACTTCCACGCGAGCGAGGGTGTCGCCGGTCAAGAGATCGAGGACGAGCATCGAATTGTCGTTGCGCACGGTGACAAACGCGTGCCGGTTGTCGGGATGCGGGAACACGCCGGCGGTCGATGGGTCAGCCACTTTGGTGAGGCCGAGCTTGATCGCCTTCACGATCGCCTGGCTGGCCACATCGGCGACCACCAGCGCGGATGCCTGCGCGTGCGGGATCAGGGCGAGCTTGCCGTCGGGCGTGAACTGCACGCGGTACGGGAATCCCTTCGACGGAATCTGCTTGACCACCTCGAGCGTGCGCGTGTCGATGATCGAGATCGTGTCTTCGGCGCGATTGCCGGCCCACACCCATCGGCCGTCAGGGGTCACGCCGACGCCCTCGCACTCCTTGCCGGTCTTCACGTCTTTGAGCTTCGCGCCGGTTGTGAAATCGAAGGCACTGACGCTGCCATCGCGCATGTTCGAGCAGTAGATTCGCGAGCGGTCGGCAGTCAGGGCAAGCATGTGTGACACGGCCTGGTCGGTTCGAAACACTCGTTCGACGGTGCCCGATGTGACGTTGACCAGCAGCAGCGCCTGACTCCCCTCAGCGGTGACCACCACGCGCGCCGGATCCACCCAGCGCACGTCGTGCGGCGCGCGGTACTCGCCCAGGTCGATCGTCTTGATGGTGTCCCCGCTTGGCAGCGCGAGCAGGCTCAGCGTCTTCTGTTGACCCACGCCCTGCTTGTTGTAGTTGGTCACCAGCACCGATCTCCCATCGGGGGACGCGGCCGCCTCGTGCGGTCCACCCACCACCGGCACGTGCCGATATGCCTCCATGGTCTTCAAGTCGATCAGCGTCACCGAATCGGACTGCTGGTTGACCGCGACGACGGTGCCGGTGAGGTTCGGACGTCGTCCCGGCGTCTGGGCGGACAGTGAGGAGGCGTTCGCGACACCGATAGCGAGAGCTAGCATCAGCAAAGAGCAGGGTCTGAGCATGGCTCAAACCTAGCCGCTCGCTCACGACCCTGGCAAGCCGCTTGTGACTAGTGCAGGGCCAATCGGCGAGCCGGCCCGTACAGCCATGCTCCGTTTCCCCGAGCACCAGCCGCCACGTGGACGCGTCAGACGAGCCTGGGCGTCTGACCCTGCTGCAGGGGTCGTGGGGTGACTTCGGGTCGCGCTCGACTACAATCGGCAGAATTGTGAAAGATCCAGCGTGACCCTGACGATGGCGTCGATCACGGCCCTCGCGTTGAGCCTGGTCGTTGGACAGACCAGTCCCACCCTCACCAATCCATCGCCCTCGGACGCCCGCATGAATCAGTTCGAGGAGGTCCGAGGCAGCAGCTGGCGCGTCTTTGCAGTCGACAGCCACGGCGACGGACCGATTGGCATCACCGAGGTCCAGGAAATCCGCCAGCAGAATCCACCCAGCGCGTGGGCCGTGTTCGCGCACAACCGTTCGTTGGCGCCGGTGACGTCGTTCACGCTTGCTGCTGCCATCGTTTCCGGCGACGGCAAAGTGAAGGCCATCCAGACGTTGCCGGCGATCAGGAATCTCGATCCGGGACAGGTGTCGCGCCGGGAAATGCGTGTCACGACGACGGTGCTGATGCCGACCGATCGTGTCGTGTTCTTCGTCAACCAGACGACGGGACTCACCGGGACTTGGAAGGCGGCGACCGCGGATATCACCGCAGTGATCAAGGAAGCCGCCAAGCGCCTGCCAGTGCCATAGGGGTGCTATTCGCTATTCGCTGTTCGCTGTTCGCTGTTCGCTATTCGCTGTTCGCTGTTCGCTGTTCGCTGTTCGCTGTTCGCTGTTCGCCATTCGCTAATCGCTGTTCGCTGTTCGCCATTCGCTAATCGCTCTTCGGCGACTGAATGGGCGCGCGAATGGCACGCCCCGGCCGCGCCGCGGTCACGCGGCCGTTGTCGACTACGACTTGACCGCCAATCACGACGAACGGGATGCCCGCCGATGGGATCGACGCATCCTCATAGGTGGAGCGGTCGATCACGGTCGCTGGATCGAAGATCGTGAGGTCGGCGTCGGCTCCCGCCTTGAGGCGGCCCTTCGACGCCATCGCAGGAGTCCGCCGCTCGAGCCGGCGCGCCGGCATCAGCGTCATCCGCTCCAGCGCCTCCATCAGCCCGAGCGCGCGCTCCTCGCGCACATACTTGCCGAGCACCTTGGCATAAGAGCCTGACGTGCGCGGATGGCCGCGGCCGTTCTCGATGAAACCGTCGCTGGCGACCATCGACAGGGGGCTGACGATGGCCGCGCGAGTCTGGGCTTCGGAGCGGCCATGTATGATGACGGTGCCGCCGGCGGCGCGGGCCTTGGCAAACGTCGCCCGCGTCAGGCGCTCGCCGGTCGAGACCAGTTGATGCAGCGCGAAACGCGAGTCCGGCCACTGTTGCCAGTCGTCGAAAAGGGCCGACTGAATCTCGGTCATGCCGGCGCCATACGGATAGGCTTCGGTCGTCACGTCCTGGCCAGCGGCACGGGCCGCGGCAATCGCGGACAGGAACTGATCGATCTCATCGCCGGCCGAGGAGTTGACGTGGACGATGTGTAGCGGGACGCCTGCCGCCTTCGCCGCGCCGATCGTTTCCTGCAAGCCGTTGAGTCCGCCGCGCATGTGAATGTGCGCGGATGCGCCGCCGGCCGCGGCGACGCGAAACATGCGCTCGATTTCCGTCATCGGCGCTCCTGGGGTGTACGCGCTGCCCAGCCCCACTGCGACGGCACCCTGCGCCAGGCCGTCGCGAAGGATGGCCTCCATCGCCGCCACTTGCGCCTCGGCCGCACGGCCACTGCCCCCAATGCCTGCGGGCAGCAGTCCCTTGCCGGGATCGCCGAGGACTTTCATCCGCGCCGGAATGTGTCCGACGGAAACACCGTAGTTCACGATCTGGCCGGACTGACGCGCCGCATACCACGCGTTGACATCGGCCGTGCCGACTTCGAGCTCGAACGCCGACGTCACGCCGTCACGCACCATCATCGCGTAGGACTCTTCCTGCTGGCCGTGCTCGTGAAGATCGATGAATCCGGGAGAGACGACGTGGTTGGCCGCATCGATGACACGCGCACCGTGCAGCGGCGTCTCGGAGATTGTCTCGATGCGCCCGCCACGAATGCCGACATGTCGGACGCCATCGAGCTTCGACTCCGGATCGATCACCCGGCCGTTGGCGATCACGAGATCGAACGCGGGCGCCTGAGGAGGCGCGGTCGAACACGCGCCCAGAAACACCGAGAGAAACAGAACGATGCGCTTCACCACCGTCGGAGCATACCCCTTCTTTCATTCCACGCCCCTTCGGTATACCCTTCGACTCGTCGCCCCAATGGGCGCTCACCCCTCGACTTCGCTCGGGGTGACCCTGAGCCTGTCGAAGGGTCAGGGCAAGCGCAGACAAGTTCAGGAGGGCTGCTATGAAGCGTGGCTTGACGGCGGCGTTCTTGGCGATGGCGATGCTTCTCGCCGGCCGGCCGCTCACGGCGCATCACTCCTTTGCGGCGCAGTACGACCGGAACAAGCCGGTGACGCTCAAAGGTTCAGTGACCAGAATCGAGTGGATGAACCCGCACGTCTACTTCTACATGGACGTCACGGACGCCTCGGGGACGGTTCACTGGGCGATCGAAGCGGGCGCGCCGAACACGCTCTACCGCGCCGGTTGGCGAAAGGATTCCATCAAAGTCGGCGAGGTCGTCACCGTCCACGGCCACCTCGCGCGCGACGGCACGAAGCTGGCCAACATGCAGACCGCCACTCTCGCCGACGGACGCGAAGTGCTCGGCGGCCGGCAGGATCAAGTGCCCCCGAAACCTCCGGGAGCACGCTGATGCGCCGCGCCGCGCTGGTGCTGAGCACCATCCTGTTGTCAGCCGGGCCGGCGTGGTCGCAGAGTCAATCGGCGCCCGCGCGACCCGACCTGAACGGCTTCTGGATCAATCAATACACGCCCGACCTCTCGGTCCCGCTGGGCAAGCAGCCGCCATTTACCGAGTTCGGCGCCGAGCGCTGGCGGACGGTTGATACATCGAAGGATCCGACCGGCTTCTGCCTGCCTGTCGGTCCGTCCCGCGGCTTCACCGCTCCGTTTCCATTTCTCCTCGTTCAGCACGCCGACACAGTCTCGATCCTGTTCGAGTATCAGTCGATCTGGCGGGCGATCTTTCTCGACGGCCGTGCCCATCCCGAAGACGTGGCCGAGTATCCGTACTTCATGGGGCATTCGATCGGCCGTTGGGAAGGCGACACCCTGGTCGTCGATACGACCGGCATCGACGAGCGCAGCTGGCTCGACACGGCCGGGCACGAGCACAGCGCGCAGCTGCGACTCACCGAACGCTTCCACAAGACCGGCCCCGGCACGATTCAGTGGACGGTCACGTTCGACGATCCGATCTACTTCACTCGCCCGTGGTCCATCACCCGCACGTTCACGCGCGGCAAACCCGGCGATCGGCTGCTGCCCTACACGTGCAACGAGAACAACCGTGACGTCGAGCACCTGCGCCCGAATCAGCCGAACCTCAACTACAAACACACGCCCGAGCCGCCCACCGATCCCAAGGCGAAGCCCAAAGGGCAAAAACGGAACGATTAGGCAGAACAAGAGATCAGGAGGCCAAGAGAAACGGAACAAGAGATCAGGAGGACAGGAGAAAAATTGATCGGTGAATTCGACGGCCTGTTGCGTCAATACTGCCACCGGCCGTCGACATGTCGGGCTACACAAGCGCAGTTTGATGCGATCGCCCTGCGTCTGAACACTCGTCCTCGAATGACACTGGGATATCGACCACCAGCGGCTCAACTAGCGGCGATCGTTGCGACGACGGGTTGAAAACGCGGAAAAATTGTTCTCCTGATCTTCTGATCTCCTGCTTCTCTCCTGATCTCTTGAACTCCGGTGTTTAATCTCCTGAACTCGGGCGCATCACTCCGATAGGAACCTGACGATCCCGGTATTGAACTGAAACCCAAAGGGTAAAAAACGGAGCAAGAGAGCGCATTCTGGGACCGACGGCTTTGACCGCAGTCGGTTAAGACTTTAGTCTGCGACTCACGCCGATCATGGCGCTCACGGAAGGCACCCGTCTCGGCCCGTACAAATCCTTGCGCCGATCGGCGCAGGCGGCATGGGCGAGGTCTATAAGGCCCGCGATACGCGCCTGAACCGGACGGTTGCGATCAAGCTCCTGCCGGCGCATCTGAAAGACGATCCAAACCGGCGCCAGCGCTTGCTGCGTGAAGCGCAGGCCGTTGCCGCCCTCGAGCACCCGCACATCTGCATGCTGTACGACATCGGCGAGCAGGACGAGGCCGTGTACCTGGTCATGGAATACCTGCAGGGCGACACGCTCGCGAAGCGGCTGGAGAACGGCGCGCTCCCGCTCGACCAGGCGCTCGGCTACGCGATTGCGATCGGTGACGCGCTCGACAAGGCACACCGCCGGGGCATCGTCCATCGGGATCTGAAGCCCGGCAACATCATGATCACCAGGGCGGGCGCCAAGCTGCTCGACTTCGGGCTGGCGAAACTGCGCCTGGGGCAGCCGACTGCGGTGTCCGGCGCATCCACCGTACCCGCGGCTGGGCAGCCATTGACCGAGGAGGGCACTCTTCTCGGCACGCTGCAGTACATGTCCCCCGAGCAACTCGAAGGGAAGGAGGCCGACGCGCGCGCGGACATCTTCGCGTTCGGAGCCATCGTCCATGAAATGGTGACGGGGAGGAAGGCTTTCGAGGGCAGGAGCCACGCGAGCCTGATTGCCGCGATTCTGGGGCACGAGCCGCCCGCGATGACGACGCTGCAGCCGCTGACGCCACCGTTTCTGGACCACATCGTCCGGCGGTGCCTAGCAAAGGATCCCGAGGAGCGGTGGCAGAGTGCGGCAGACATGGTGTCCGAGCTTCGTTGGCAGGTCGAGCCGATGCCGCTGCCGGGCGCCGGTCGAGCGCCCGCGCGGGGTGTAGCGGGCTACGAGCGTCTGGGCTGGACGGCCGCGCTCGTTCTAGCCGCGATACTGGCCGCGCTTCGCCGTCCCATTCGATGTGAAACGCCTCGAGGTGACAGGGCGGCCGGTCGAGGTGGTGCGCGATGCCCTTACCGTCTCCAGGACTGGGTATGCGCACTTCGCGCTCTCTCGCACCGGCCTCCTGGTCTACGCTCCCAGTGGTGACAGCAGTCGATCCGACGGTGACACGCTTCTCTGGGTCGACCGGCAGGGTCGCGCGACGCCGGCCAGCGCCATTCGTCGGATCTACGTACACGGCCGTCTCTCCCCCGACGGGAGTCGGCATGCGCTCGTGATCGATGAAGCCAACGTGGAAATCGGCGTGCTCGATCTCGCGCGCGACACGCTGACGCGACTCGCGTATGGCGGGAACAACAACTACCCAGCATGGGCGAGGGACGGCAAAACGCTGATCTTCAGCTCGAATCGGGATGGCGCTGACCGTATTTACCGGCAGGTTGCGGACGGCAGCCGTCCCGCGGAGCCCCTGGTCACGACCAGTGGGATGACGGACGCGTCGTGGTCGCCGGATGGTCGGATCCTCGTGTTCGCGACGGACCGGCCGGAATCGGGGTCCGACATTCTCATCGTCCGGCCGGAAGACGGTGGGAGTCCGCAGCCACTGTTGCAGGGCCGGCATCACGAGCGTCAACCCGAATTGTCTCCAGACGGCCGCTGGCTCGCCTACACATCCGACGAGTCGGGTCGCGATGAGATCTACGTGCAGCCGTTCCCCACCCTTGGGCGGAAGTGGTCGATATCCACGGGCGGCGGAGCGCGGCCGCGTTGGACCCGGGAAGGGCGCGAACTGGTGTATCGCAATGGCCGGCAGCTGCTGGCGGTCGAGATCGCGACCTCCGCGGAGTTCAGGCCCGGAAAGCCTCGGGTGCTGTTCGAGAGAGACACCGCGGGGTTCGACGTGACGTCGGACGGCGAGCGCTTCCTGATGATCCGATACGTCGAGCCACCCGAGCTTGCCGAGCTTGCCGTCGTGTTCAACTGGCATGAAGAGCTGAAGCGACTCGTGCCGGCGCGTTGAGTAGGAACGAGTTCCTTGGACCGGCGTGAGCCGGATCTCGCGTGATATCGACCTGTTCCACGACACGGTCGCCTTCGCTGAACGGCATCCCACCAGCGAGCCGGCACGTAGCTATAAATGTCCGCGCGGAGTACCAGTTGGGCTTCAGTTCAATACCGGGTCGGAACAAGAGATCAGAAGCTCAAGAGAAATTTGTTCTCCTGAATCTACTGATCTGCTGTGTTCAATCTCCTGGTCTCGGCGCCCGCAGCCTCACTCCGAGAGAAAAACCCGACGATCGCGGTATTGAACTCCGCCGCGCGCTCGATGTTCGAGAGGTGAGCGGCATTGAGCATCAACAGCTCAGACACAGGAGTCGTCTCGGCCAGCCACATCCCGTCCGCGTGTGGCGTTGACACATCGTGCAGGCCGGTGATGACCAGGCACATGGACCGGACCCGCGACGCCACGCCTCTCAGATCCGCATCCCGCAGCGCCGCGCAACAGCCCAGGTAGCCGGCCACCCTGGTACGGCACATCGTCGCGCGCAGGCGCGCGATGGTCTCAGGCTCGGCCGTCCGGAATGCACTGGTGAACCACCTCGTCATCGCGCCCTCGGCGAGCGGATCCAGTCCCTCGGTCGCCGCCACTTGCATGCGCTCGTTCCAGAGCGCAACCGTTCCGATCCGCGCCGCGGTGTTCGCTAAGACAAGCCGATGCACGCGCTCGGGCGCATGCGCGCCCAACCACAAGGCGGTCATTCCGCCAATCGAGATGCCGCACACATGCGCCGCGGCGACACCAATCGCGTCCATCAACGACAGCACATCTTGCCCAAGGCGATCGATCGTGTAGTCCCCGGGCGGCGCGTCCGAGTCGCCGTGGCCTCTGGTGTCGTAGCGGAGCACTCGGTAACGATCGGCGAGGGCGTCGATCTGGCGGTCCCAGAGATGTCGATCGGTGCCGAGCGAGTTGGACAGGACCAGTGCAGGCGCGTCAGCGCGTCCCTCAACTGAAAATGCCAAGCGGCATCCGTCATCAGTTCGGTGAGTGGGCATCGATCTGTATTCCTTCCGAAAGCCGAGAGCCGTAGCCGTAAGCCGAGCGCTGCTCAGAATCCGAGGTTCACTCGGTCCGAGCGTGCCCCTCCACGACCGTAGACAGCTCGGCAAAGGCGCGATGCGCCGCCGGCACTCCACAGTAGATGGCTTGCTGCAGGAGGACCTCCTTGAGCTCGTCGGGAGCAAAGCCGCCTTCGCCGATCGCGGCGGCGAGATGCATCCGCAATTCCTCCCATCGCCCGAGCGCCACCATCGTGCCGATGACCAGGATGCGGCGGCTACGCACGTCGAGCCCCGGCCGCGTCCAGATCTCGCCCCAGGCATAACGCGTGATCAGATCCTGAAACTCGGCGGTGAGCGGTGTCGTCGCCGCGGCGGCGCGATCGACGTGGGCATCGCCCAACACGGTGCGCCGCATCGACGTGCCTGCCTCGTGACGATGACGTTCGTCCATCGTTGGTCTACTCCCGTTCCAGTTGCCAGCGTTGCCGGACGCGATCGATGAAGGCGCGTGTTGAACCCGAGGATCTGGCAGGGTCCAACGCGCTCGCGATCTGATCTGGGTTCAGGTGCTCACGAACTTCGGGATCGGCCGCGGCGGCCTCGTGCAACGAACCTCCCTCGGTGACGACCCGCTGAGCCAGGCGCTCGACCAGTGCCATCGCATCATGCCGGCCGAGGCGTGGCGCCAGCGACGTGACCAGCCCTTCTGCTCGCGCCACACCCCCGGCGGCGTCGAGGTTGGCGCGCATCCGCGCGTCGTTCACCACCAGGTGCGGCAACGCGCCGGCCATCGCCAGCGCCGATCGTGACGTCAGATTCACGAGAGCGGCAAGCGTGTCCCACTCGGCCTGCCATCCGCCGAACCCGCGCTCGTGTTCCTGCGGCATCGCCGACAGCATCGTCGCCACGAGTCCCGGCGCCTGAACTGCCGCGGCAGCCGATGTCGCAGAAGCCACTGGGTTGCGTTTGTGCGGCATGGAAGACGAGCTGCCACGTCCCGCGGAAGCCAGCTCGTTGACCTCGCCCACCTCGGTCTGCGCCAGGAGCGCAATGTCGCGGCCGATCTTACCGAGCGAGCCGCACGTCATGCCCAGCGTGCAGGCGACGCCAACCAGGCGGCTGCGTTCGGTGTGCCACGGGATGTCCGCCACGCGAAGCTGCAGCCGCGCCGCCAACGCCTGCGCCGCTGCAGGTCCATCGGAGCCGAGGCTCGATAAGGTCCCCGTGGCGCCGCCAAACTGCAGTTCGAGAGCCGCCTCCATCGAGGTCTTCAGACGCATGCGTGTGCGCGCGACGGCGTCGAGCCAGCTCGCCGCCTTGGCGCCGAACGTCGTCGGCGAGGCCTGCTGCAGCCAGGTCCGGCCGGCAATTGGCGTCGCCGCATGGCGGTCCGCCAAATCCGCAGCGCCGTCGGCCGCTCGACTCAACGATCGCACGATGTCGGCAACCGCGGCCCGCAGCTGCAGCAGCAGCGCCGTGTCCATCACATCCTGACTAGTCGCGCCCCAGTGGACATGACCGGAGGCCAACGCGTCGATCGTCGCCACACGACGGGTCAGCTGCCGCACGAGGGGGATCAGGATGTTGCCCGCCTCGACTGCCTCCTCGTTGAGCTGATCGATGTCGTACTGCGCGGCGCGTGCCGCGGCACGAATCGGCGGCACGCTCGACGCCGGGATCACTCCGACTTCAGCCAGCGCTTCGGCCAACGCCACCTCGACGTCGAGCATCGATTGGACGCGACCAAGCGGAGTGAACGGGGAGCCGACGGTCATCGATTCCTCGGAGTTTTACAAGAGATCAAGAGATCAGGAGCGGTTCGACGGGCGCCAAAGGCGATGCCAGCTGAGGCGCGGTCACGAAACGCACGCCATCCGATCGATTGCCGCCGGGCGTGTGTTTCGTGACCGCGCCTCAACTGGCGCGGCCCGCTGTGCGGGCCGCCCCGTCGAACCGTCAGGAGACAGCGCTCTAAACCTCCTGATCTCCTGGCCTCTTGTGACTCTTTATTCAACTGAGTCGTGGTCCTAGACATCGAAGAACACCGTCTCGCGCTCCCCTTGCACGACGATGTCGAACACATATTCGGGAGGGATCGTGCCGGTTGAAGTCGCCGCGACCGCGATCAGAGTGGCGCGGCGACCGGCCGGCACGGCGCGCAAGATCGCGTCGTGCTCGTTCGCGGGTTCGCCGTCGAAGTACACACGGGTAAGGTATTCGGTCAGGACCCCGCGAGCCAGCACGCGGACAGCAAAGTGCGGCGCGGCCACCGATCCTCGAGGATCCTGGAGCGGCGCCGGCATCCGCGTCTCGAGCCGGTAGCTGCCATCGCCATCGGTCCAGACCCGGCCGATGCCGTCGAATCCTGCGGCCCAGAACTCCAGGACGCCGTCGACGATTCCCGCGCCGGCGCCGTCGAGCAGTCGGCCGCGAATGACGATGGGTGTCGCCTGGCCTGAGGCCGTCATCGGTCCAAGCCCGTAGCGCAACCCGAGATGGAGGAACGGGCCGACGGTCTGGAATGGTGTGAGCTTGGACATTCGCTAGTCGCTGTTCGCTGTTCGCTATTCGCTGTTCGCTATTCGCTAGTCGCTGTTCGCTAGTCGCATTTCGCTAATTGCGAAAGGCGCATGGCGAACGGCAAAAAGCTTGTTTAGCCCACCATCGGCGTCTGATCGCGGCCCCGCAGAACGAGGTCGAAGCGGTACCCGATCGCAAAGGCCGGTTCCGTGAGCGACATGTCGAGCTCGGAGATCATCCGCTCTCGTGCGTGCGCCTCGGGCACCGAGTTGAAGATGGGATCGAGCGGCAACAGCGGATCACCGGGAAAGTACATCTGCGTCACCAGTCGCGTGAGAAACGCATGGCCGAACAATGAGAAATGAATGTGGGCCGGACGCCAGGCGTTGTGATGATTCCCCCACGGGTACGCGCCCGGCCGGATCGAGATGAACCGGTAGCGGCCCTCGCTGTCGGTGAGTGCGCGGCCGGCGCCCGTGAAGTTCGGATCGAGCGGCGCATTCCACTGATCCACCTTATGGGCGTACCGCCCGGCGGCGTTGGCCTGCCACACTTCGACCAGCGTCGAAGGCACCGGCCGGCCGCCTTCGTCCAGCACGCGTCCTTCGATGACAATCCGCTGGCCGAGCGGTTCGCCAGCGCATTGCCGCGTCAGATCGTGATCGAGCGCGCCGATCGACTCGCGTCCAAAGACAGGGCCGGTGAGCTCGGTGAGCGTTTGCGGCACGATCACCAGCGGCTGCTTCGGATGCCGCAAGGCGGTGGCGCGGTACCCAGGCGAGTTGGGCGGCGGATGCACGTCCGACTCCGCGCGCGGAATCGGGTCCAGCCGGCTGCGAGTCGTCATGTGCCGAGATAGTAGCCGAGTGCGAAGCCAAACGGCAGACGGCGGACGGTTGAGTCTGAAAGCCTGCCATGACCCTTCGACAGGCTCAGGGCACGGAACTTTCAACTTTCCGAACTTCAATTTCCACTGAACTTTCAACTTCCCACTGAACTTTCAACTTCCCACTGAAACTCTGAACTTTCAACTCTTGAACTTTCAACTCTCCTGCGACAGTCTGTAGCCCATGTCCTCGCCGGCGGGTGCCGATTCGACGCACTTCGACAATCTCAAACTGCTTCCCCACTTTCAGACCTACACGCTCGGCGCCGCGTACGACGAGATGCTCGACCCGCGCGGCGTCGCGCGCGAGCAGTACGCGGTTCTGCTCGACCGCCTGCAGTCGGTCGGTCCCTCGGAGCTCAAGCAACGGCAGTCCGCTGCCGAGCTGGCATTCCTCAACCAGGGGATTACGTTCACGGTCTACGGCAACAAGGAAGGCACGGAGAAGATCTTTCCGTACGATCTGATTCCACGAATCATCACGGCACGCGAGTGGGACGTGCTCGAGCGCGGGCTGACGCAGCGGATCACGACGCTCAACCTGTTTCTCAAGGACATCTATAGCGACGAACGGGTGATTCAGGATGGCGTCGTGCCACGCGCGCTG
This sequence comes from uncultured Acidobacteriota bacterium, assembly GCA_963773045.1. Classification (GTDB taxonomy): domain Bacteria; phylum Acidobacteriota; class Vicinamibacteria; order Vicinamibacterales; family UBA2999; genus 12-FULL-67-14b. The sequence goes on from CAVYZT010000010.1 coordinate 974,545, forward strand.
ATTTACAGCTGCAGGCATTTCCGCCGCGAGATGCAGGGCGTTCGGGTGCCGCACGACATCTATGTCTCGGTCACGGGCACCGACCTGGTGCGGCTGCCCGACGGCTCGTTTGCCGTCCTCGAAGACAATCTCCGCGTGCCGAGCGGCGTGAGCTACGTGCTCACGAATCGCCAGGTGATCAAGCGCGTCTTCCCGCTCCTGTTCAATCGTTACGACGTGCGACCGGTGGATCAGTATCCGCGCGAGCTTCTCGCCACGCTTCGTGGGCTCGCACCCGTCCACCGGCCCGATCCCACGATCGTGCTGCTGACACCGGGGATCTTCAACTCGGCCTATTTCGAGCACACGTTCCTGGCGCGGCAAATGGGGATCGAGCTGGTCGAAGGACGAGACTTGTTCGTGCACGAGAACGTCGTCTACATGCGGACGACGGCGGGACCGCAGCGCGTGGACGTGATCTACCGGCGAGTGGACGACGACTTCATCGATCCGCTGACCTTCCGCGCCGACTCGACGCTTGGTGTCCCTGGTTTGTTCAACGCCTATCGCGCGGGCAATGTTTCTTTGACCAACGCCGTCGGCACCGGCGTCGCCGACGACAAGGCCCTCTACGCGTACGTGCCCGCGCTCATCAAGTACTACCTTGGCGAAGACCCGATCCTGCCCAACGTGCAGACGTGGCAGTTGTCGAACGATCAAGACCGGCGATTCGTGCTGGAGCGGCTGGATCAGCTGGTCGTGAAGGCCGTCGGCGAGTCGGGCGGCTACGGCATGCTCATCGGCCCGCACAGCACCGCCGCCGAGCGCGAAGAGTTTCGCCGCCGCATCGAAGACGACCCGCGCAACTACATCGCACAACCGACGTTAGCGCTGTCGGCGGCGCCTTGCTTCGTCAACGGGCAGATCGAGCCGCGGCATGTCGATCTCCGGCCTGTACATCCTGTCCGGCCAGCGTGTCGTGATTGTGCCTGGCGGCCTCACGCGAGTCGCGCTTCGCAAAGGATCGCTCGTCGTCAATTCCTCGCAGGGCGGCGGGAGCAAGGACACCTGGGTGTTGAACGACTCATTGCCGTTGCCGGACGCGGCGGCGCGAGCAGGATTTTAGTGGCGTGTATGTTCGATATCCAAGCCGGCGGTTCCTACGGAACGGCCGCGGTACCATCGTTGAGCGGTGATGCTCGATACTTCCGATCTCGTTGATACGCTCCACTAACCATGTTGTCTCGGGTCGCCGACAGCCTGTACTGGATGAGCCGCTATCTCGAGCGCGCCGAGCACACGGCGCGGCTCGTCAACGTGAACCTGAATCTCACACTCGACCGATCGCCCGCGGACGCGGCCCGGAATTGGGGTCGCCTGCTGGCCAGCTTGCCCGAGCCGCCGGCGTGGGCGCTGCCGGCGCCGGCTGAGCCGGGCGACGCCACGACGGTGGACCTCGCCAATCGCGCGTCGATTGCCGCCTGCGTCGGCGCCGCCCGCGAGAACGCGCGCCAGGTTCGCGAAGAGATCAGCTCCGAGATGTGGGAGGGCATCAACCGGCTCTATCTCGCCGCGCATCGGAGTCAGCCGGAAGCGGCGGAGTGGACGGCAAGCACGAACGAGTTCCTGACGTCGGCGATCGGCGGCGGGTACCAGATTCACGGACTCACCGACGCGACGATGACCCACGGCGAGGGCTGGCATTTCATCGAGCTCGGCCGCTATGTCGAGCGCATGAGCGCGACCGCCTCGTTGCTGGATCTGCAGTTTCGCGACGCCGGCGCCGCCGGCGAACAGCCGGAGCTCGTGAGCGAGTACGTGGAATGGGTCGGCCTGCTCAAGAGCTGCTGCGCCTTCGAAGCGTACTGTCAGCACTACACCGCCGACATCCGTCCGTCGCGGATCGCCGAATTCCTCGTGCTCAACGCCGAGTTCCCTCGATCGATTCACTACGCGGCGGCGCGCGTCAAGGCGTCGCTCACCGCGGTCGCCAGCATCACCGGTCGAGCGAGCACGACCGCCGATCGGCTGGCCGGCCGTCTGCTCGCCTCGCTGGACTACGGGCAGCTGGACGAGATTCTGGGCGACCTCCCGGCGTTTCTCCAGGGCATCGTCACGCAGGCCGACGCCATCGGCGCTGCGGCGCACGAGCAGTACATTGCGTATCCGATCGACAGCAGGCTGAGGCGGTGACGGTCCACTGTCCGCGGTCCATAGTCCACGGTCCGCAGTCCACGGTCCGCAGGCCCGCATTACCAATGACTGATTGACTGATTGATCCTCTGACGATGCGATACACCATCCGCCACTTGACGAGGTTCACGTACGACGCTTCGATCGCCGAGAGCGTCATGGAGCTGCGCATGCGTCCGGCAACCGCCGGCGGGCAACGGTGCCTGCAATTCGACGTCACCGTCGATCCAGGCGCGCGCGTGTTTGCCTTTCAAGACTCGCTCGGCAACTGGGTCCATCACTTCAACGTGCCGCAACGGCACGAGCGGCTCTCGATCACGGCACACTCCCAGGTCGATCTCGACCTACCGCCGATGCTGCCAGTGGCCCTGCCGCCAGATGCGTGGGACGAAGTCGATCGACAGGCGGCCGCGGGCGACGACTGGGATTTTCGTCAGGAAAGCGCGATGACGCCGTGGAGCGAGGCGCTCGTGGCGTTCACCGGCTCGCTCGGACCGGCCGCCCAGCGCGATGGCGATCCCTTGACCACGGTGCGGCACGTGATGGCCGCGATTCACGGCGAGTTCGAATACGCGCCACAGGCCACACGGGTGGACTCGCCGATTGACGAAGCCCTGGCTGCGCGCCGCGGCGTCTGCCAGGACTTCAGCCACATCATGCTCGCGACGCTGCGCCGCCTCGGCCTCCCCTGCCGCTATGTGAGCGGCTATATCGCACCGCGCGACTTCGACCAGGCCGGCTCACGATCTGCCCCCATCGCTTCGCACGCGTGGGTCGAAGTGAAGCTGCCGGATGTCGGATGGATCGGCGTCGATCCGACCAACAACATCGAGGCCGGCCTGCGCCACGTGCGCATCGGCATCGGCCGCGATTACGCTGACGTGCCGCCGACGCGCGGCGTGTTCAAGGGCCGGTCGTCGAGCACGTTGTCGGTCTCGGTGGAGATCACGCCCGGGGATACGCTTCCGACCATCGATCCGGCCGTCATGCAAGTGACGTGGACTCGGGCGCAGGAGCCACTGCCGGCGATCGAGCAGGGACGCCGCATGCAGCAGCAGTAAGTGCCGTTCGCTATTCGCTGTTCGCTATTCGCTATTCGCTATTCGCTGTTCGCTATTCGCCATTCGCTGTTCGCTGTTCGCTGTTCGCGGTGTATGCGCCATGGCCTCTTCAGCTGATCCACTCACGATTCGCCGCGCCGAAGCGCGCGACCTGCCGGTTCTCGGGCGGCTTGGGGCGTCGTTGATGCGTACGCACTACGCCTTCGACTCGCGGCGCTTCATGGCGCCGGGCAACGGAGACGAGGCAGAACGGGGGTACTCGGATTTTCTCGGCTCTCAGCTCGACGACCCAGATGCGGTGGTGTTCGTCGCCGAACGCCGCGGTGAGATCGTCGGCTACGCCTACGCGGCGGTCGAGCCGCTGTCATGGAAGGACCTGCGTGACGAGGCGGGCTACCTGCACGATCTGCTGGTCACCGCCGCCGCTCGAGGCGCCGGTGTCGGGACACAACTGCTGAATGCGGCGATCGCGTGGCTGCGCGATCGGGGCATGCCCCGCGTCGTGCTCGGCACGGCCGCACAGAACGACACGGCCCGCCGGCTGTTCGAGCGTCGGGGGTTCCGCCAGACGATGATTGAGATGACGCTCGAGCTCGATAAAAACTCGGATAGTTGAAAGTTCAAGAGTCCAAAGTTCAAAGTTCAGTTCAAGAGTTCGCAGTTCAGTTGAAGGTTTCAGTTTCAAGTTTGGTTTCGTCACCGAGCTTTGAACTGACACTTTCAACTGAACTGAAAACTTCGAACTTCAACCTTCAACTTTCAACTCTTGAACTTTCAACTGTCCTGCTCACTTCGCCACCACCGTCCCCTTGAACTGAATCCGGATCTGGGGCCCTACCTTGAGCATGCCGAGCATGACGACGGGCGGATCGAGATTGAACGTCTTGAACTCGAGCCGTGTGTTGCCTTCGATCTCCACGCCTTGCGGCGACGGCTTGAGCGTCACCGGAAAGCTCAGCGGCTGCGTCACGCCGGTAATGGTCATCGAGCCACTCGCCTGCGGCCCCGCGGGCGTGACGTCGTACTTCTCGAGCCGGTAGACGATCTCGGGAAACTTGTCGGCCTTCATGGCCTCGAGCAGGTGCGTTCTCATCTCGTCGTTCGGACATGTGAATGCCTTCACCGGCACCGTGACGGTCGCGGTCGCGACGCCATTGGCGAATCCCGGCACGGCCGGACCCTTGCCTGGGGTCACTGCCACCACACCCTTTGCCGTGCACGTCCACCCGCGGACCGTCGACGTGCCCGACACGCTGAAATCGATGTTGGGTTCCTGCGCGGCCGCCGCCAGCGGCCACCAGGGCGTCAGCGCGCAGACGGCAACGGCCAGACGAGTCGCGCGCGCGATCACAGGCCGAACCCCAGGGCGTTGTGTCGCATCATGATGGGAGTTTTGCTCTCCGTCACGAACTGCGGTCCGATCTGATCGAGCGTCGTTGTCCGAGTCTGCCGCATCACCATCTGGAATTCATCGAGCAGCAGATCGATCGTCTTGTCCACACCCTGCTGGCCGAATGCGCCGAGGCCCCACACATACGGACGGCCGATTCCGACCGCGTCGGCGCCAAGCGCCAACGCCTTGAAGATGTCGGCGCCGCGGCGGACACCGCTGTCGATGAACACCGGCACGCGCTGCTTGACGCCGGCCACCACCTCCGGCAGGCATTCGATCGTCGATCGCAGGCTGTTCTCCGCTCGACCGCCGTGATTCGAGACGAACACGCCGTCGGCGCCGTTCTCGACCGCCAGCTCGGCTTCCTCGCGAGTCACGATGCCCTTGAGGATCACCTTCATCGGCGAGGCGTCCTTCAGCCGCTTGACGTAGTCCCAGGTGAACGGTGGACGCGGACCGGGCGGGCCCTGCATCCCGCGATGCATCGGTCGCTGGTAGTCCGGCTGATGGTTGTGACAGCTCTGGCAGAGCGGGCGGTTGTACCCTTCTCGGCCGAGCGATCGGCGCGAGAGCTCTCGATTGCTGCCGCCCAGCAGGTCGATGGTCCACACGAGCACCGGGCAACCGGCGGCTGACACTCTCGCGAGCGTCCGCTTGTTCACGTCCCAGTCTTGATTCGCGTAGAGCTGAAACCAATGCGGCTCCCCGCGCGCCTCGGCAATCGCCTCGTAGGACTGCGAGCTCTGATGCGATTGGATCTGGAGGATGCCGCGGGCCTTGGCGGCACGGGCGGCGCCACACTCGCCCTCGGTGTGGTAGGCCTCGAGCGCCGCGACCGGGCAGAGAAACAGCGGCGAGTTCCATCGGCGTCCGAACAGCGGCACCGACGTATCCAGCTTGGCCGGTTCGGGGCCGGTCAGCCGTCTGGCCCGAAGCTGCAGCCGCAGATAGCCCTCGCGATTCGCTTTTCGCGTCTCGAAATCGTCGACCCCCATGTGGATGTACGCCCAGTGCTGCGGCAGGGTATTGGCGTACGCGAGCCGCTCGAAATCCCACACGTTGATGGCCTCGTCCACCGAGTCGATGAGCTGCCCCTCCAGATGGAAGTCCAGGGCCGTCGGCTCTTGAATCGGCGCGCCGTTTGATTGCGCGAAGTCGTGCCCGAGCCCCCGCAACCAGCTCGGCGAGAACGCCGGGTAGGCCGCGGCCATCAGCGGGCTGGCGGCCAGCCACTTGAGAAAATCACGACGGTTGGCGCCAGCGTCTGGCAGGTCCGGGGTTCTGTTCGGCATACGCCCTCTCTCTTGTGAGTCAGTTCGGGAGTCTAGAACGAATTCCCGTTCACGCAAGAGGAAAGGCTGGTCCGGCGCGCGCGCCCGAAGAATCGGCCCGCGCCCCTATCCGACGTCGCCGTCGATCGGCACCGGCCCTTCGTGGCGGTAATAACGGATCGCTTCCAACGCGGCGACCACCAGCAGCATCCCGGCAACGAGGTCGCTGGTCGTCATCGCGCGGCCCACCATGAACTTGGGAATGAAGCCCGACATGCATACCCAGATGCCCACCGCGAAGGTCAAGAGGCGGCCCCAGTCGCGGTTGTTCTCCAGCATCAACGCCACGTTGATCACGATGAGCCCGACGATCACGCCATTCCAGAATCTCCCATCGACCGACATGGGCACGAACGGCGCGGCGGCAATCCAGAGACCGAGCATCCCGACAACGGCGGCAATTCCCATTTGAGACACCTCCAACGATGTGGACATCTCGAGTGACGTTTTGTGAGCCAATCCTACGCCGGAACGTCCTGGGCTCTCCGGAATTCGTCGCCGATGGGCGTGGGATGGCCGCGTCCGGCCGCGCCGCGATTCACAGGGAGATCGGGGAGATCGGTGAGACACGTCTCGATCTGCCAAAGATTGACTCCCTGATCTCCCTGACCTCCCCGTGATTCGGAGGCCGGGCCGCGTGCGGATTTCTGGTCGCCAGGCTCGTTTGAGGCCAGCCTCAAGCGCTCTGCGCCGTCGCGCTCACCGGCGCGAGATTGTCGGCGGCGCGAGCGGCGGCGACGGCGTCAAAGCGCGCCTTGGCGTCGGGATACTTGTCGATGAACGACCTGAACTCGTCCTCGTCGAGCGTCAGCAGCTGGCAGTAGTCGATCGCCGTGACGTCAGCGGAGCGCGGCGCGCCACTCAACAGGCCCATCTCGCCAAAGAGATCGCCAGGGCCGAGCGTAATCCGCCGTCCGCCGATCTTGACTTCGACGTGACCGGAGGAAATGAAGAACACTTCCTTGGCCACCTCGCCCTTCTGGATCAGCCGCTCGCCCGGCACCGCTGTCTTCGGCGTGAACATCGTCAGCAGCTCGGCGCGGCGAATCAGGTCGAGCTCGGCAAACACCGGCCAACGGCCGATCAGCTCGTCGGGTTGAATCGTCGCCTTGGCGGTTGAGGGCTTGTTGGCGTCGAGCGCCGCCTGCAGCCGGGCGAGGCGCAGATCTTGGGCCGGCTCGAAACGCGCGAGAAGCCATTGCTGTTTGCGCAACACGGCGTGGATCGGTTTGACGAGCGCAAACGCCAGTGGATTGAGACTCACCGATAACAGGGCGCCCGCCAGAATCAGATCCCGCCCGGCCGGCGGCAGCAGGCCCATGGAGATGCCCAGGGCCGCCAGGATGAACGAGAACTCTCCGATCTGGGCGAGGCTCGCCGACACGGTGAGCGCGGTGCCGATGGGATAGCCCATCGCCTGCACGATGATCAGGGCGCCGATCGACTTGCCAATCAGGATGACGCCAAGGACCGCGATGACGGCCACTGGATCGCGCAGCAGAACGTTGGGATCGAACAGCATGCCGACCGACACGAAGAAGATCACGGCAAAGGCGTGCTGCAACGGCAGCGACTCATCGGCGGCGCGGTGACTCAGCTCGGAGTTGCTCAACACCACGCCGGCGCAGAACGCGCCGAGCGCGAATGAGACGCCGAAGAGCGCAGCGGCGCCGAATGCGATCCCGATGGAGACGGCCAGCACGGCCAGCGTGAACAGTTCGTGCGATCCCGTACGCGCCGCCTGGCGCAAGAGCCACGGCACGACGCGCGGCCCCGCGAGCACGGCGACGACAAGAAACGCGGCGATCTTCAGGAGCGTGATCGCCATCTGTGCGGCGAGATCACTCGCCGCCGGCGCCGCGGCGCCGTGGGCCGTGCCGCCGGCCAGGCCCGCGAGCGCGGGCAGCAGCACCAGCGTCAAGACCATGGCCAGGTCTTCGACGACGAGCCAGGCGATGGCGATGCGGCCGTTCGCGCTCTGCACCGATCCCTGCGCTTCGAGCGCTCGCAACACGACCACCGTGCTGGCCACCGACAGAGCCAGGCCGAGGATGAGCCCGGCCGGCAACGGCCATCCCCACGACAACGCCAACGCTGTACCCATCGCCGTGGCCACGGCGATCTGCACAACCGCGCCGGGAATGGCAATCCACTTGACCGTCATGAGATCGGCGGTCGAAAAGTGCAGGCCGACGCCGAACATCAGCAGGATGACGCCGACCTCGGCGAGCTGGCTGGCAATCGCGGGGTCCGCGGTCATGCCCGGGGTGTGCGGGCCGATGAGGATTCCCGCCATCAGATAGCCGACCAGAGGAGGAATCCGGAGGCGAGAGGCGATGAACCCCAGTACAAAGGCCGCGACGAAGCCGAGCGCAAGCGTGATGAGCAGGCTTTCCTGGTGTTCCATCAAAAGGATGGAGTATATCGGACTCCATATGCGAGACGAGGTCGTGACCGGCGAGGACGAGAAGCCGGACAAGCGTCAGAAGAAACTGGATCGCGCGCTCGACACACGAGTCCTGGATCCCTGGGAACGCTACCGGGCCTTGAACGATCTGCACGACGCGCAGTTCGAGGTCGCCGAGTTTGCCGATCGCAAGGCGCGGTTCGCCCTGGTCGTCATGGGCGCGCTCAACGCCATGAATCTGATCGTGGCCACCCAGCCACGTGTGATCGGCGACCTCATGTTGGAGATCAGGCCGTGGCTGGGGTGGAGAACTTCCGGTGATGGCAAAAGCCAGGAGAGTTCAAAGTTGAAGAGTTGAAAGTTCAAAGTTTCAGTTCAAAAGTTGAAGTTCAGCTCAAGAATTTCAGTTCAGGAGTTCTGATGCTCCACTGAAACTGGAAAACTGAACTGCAACTTTTGAACTGACACTTTGAACTTTGGACTTTTGAACTTTCAACTGTCCTGTGGCGGCGCGACTCGTCTTGTTTCGGCTTCAGTCAAATTTCCGTGGCGTGAGTGTGAGAGGTCGACGCTCGGGAAACGGCTCGGCATCCAGAGTGGCCGAGTCTTCCCACAACGCGCAATGCGCGCACTCCATTTCGCTGACCAGCCGCGGTTGGCGCGCCACCCGGACGCACATCGCGTAGCCGATGCCGTCGACGTGCCCCTCAGACCCGTGCTGGATCCACGTGCACCCGAACGGTGATGCGATAACGCAGGTTCGACTCATGGCCTCACCCCTTCTTGGCTGCCCCCAAGCCGCCCCCGCCCGCTTCTGGGGGATTTCACGCGGTTCGCGGGCAGTTTCTCACGCATCGAATCCGGCCTTCGCGGCCCGGTCCCCGGCAGTGACCTTGATGCGAGCGGCCTCGCCGGCCAACGCGAAGGTGGGTTCCAAGAACCGCGCCAATACTCGAGCGGCCCAGCCTTAGAGCGCACCCGACAGGTTCGCGGCTGCAACGCCGGCGGCAAGGAGGGTGTAGATGGCAGCGGCCGCTGCGACGACTCGAAATTGAAGCGACTCACTCCAGCCGGTCCGAGTGAGCAGCCACGCGAGGGCTGGAAGAATCAGTACCCGCGTGCATGGTAACCGCGTGCATCGGCTTGAAGGCGCCTCCAGTCGAGTACGCGGCCTGTGGATCGCCGTCGAACACCAGCGTCATCCCTCGAGCGATCATCGCCCCGCCAACGGCCATCGACGCCGTCAAGGCGAGGAATCCGACCCGAATCGCCAGCATGAGGCTGGCGGGCACGCGCGCATTGGTCCGAAACGCCCCGACCGTCAAGGTCAGGACCATGACGACCAGCAGCAGTCCCCCGCCGGCCAGCCCGCGCGTGACCCATGCATCGAGCGTCGTCGCCACGTTGAAATGGGACGGCACGCCGCGCCAGGCTTGAAGCGTGACGAGGACGGTTTCGAGGATGGATGCGACGGCGAACGCCGCCAGAAGCATCGACCGGGCTCGCCCGCTCAATCGGACGAATTGCGAGACCCAGACGATGGTGATCAGCGTCAGGCCAAAGGAGAGGCCAAATGTCGCTGGCTTACGCAACGACAGCGGTCCTTGCCACGAGCCACCGCTCAGCAGGAGCCCGACGACATGAGCGACGCCACTCGCCAGCAACAGCGCGCCGACCACATAGCCGATGCGCTCGACCGGCTGGGCGCCGCGCCACACCAGTATTAGCTGTCGCGCAGGTGATTCGAGAGCTGCCATTGCTTCCGCCTCCCACGGCCACACTGTGACCGGGGATTGTGAGGACACTGTGAAGCGTTCGGGTCGCGGACGGCGGGAGCAGGTTCTCGTAGCAATCGCGATACCATGCTTCTTCTTCGAGACGGAGGCGACACCATGTCCAAACGCTCAGTGAACCTCAGCCGGCGTGAACTGATCGCGGGAGCGGGCGCCGGGGCTGCGGCCCTCCTGCTCGATCGACGCGGGGTTCACGCGCAGCCGGCAGCGGGCAGAGCCGTCGTTTTCTCTCACACCACCGTCGTCACCGTTGACAACGTTCAAGACGACGTGGCGCTCGCCGTCGAGGGCGACAGAATCGCCGCCATTGGCGCCACCGACGACGTGCTCAAGAAGTATCCCAACGCCGATGTCTACGAGGGGCGCGGCAAGGCTGTCTTTCCCGGCCTCATCAACTGTCACGCGCATCTCGCGGCCACGCTCGAGCGGGGCTTCAACGAGGACTTCGGCTTCCCCAACTCCGCGCGTCTTGCGGTCAGGCCCGCGAGTCTCCTTCAGGGAGAGGAAGCCACGCTCATGGTGACCATCGGCGCCTTGGAAGCGTTGCGAACCGGCACCACGACGCTGGTCGAGAACACGGGAGGCATTGCCCGATCCGCTTCCGCGCTGGCCAAGACGGGACTGCGGATGGTGTTTGCCGAGTCGGTTCGTGACAGCGAAAACGTGCCGGGCCCGCTGTCGCCGGAAGGACTCGCCAAGAGCGAAACGCCGCGGTTCTCGGCCAAGCTGCGAGACGAGGGGATGCAGCGGATCAACGAGCTGTTCGGTAAGTGGCATGGGGCCAACAACGGACGGGTCACGGTGTTCCCCGCCGCCGCGCTCGCCGAGACCACATCGCCCGAGTTGATGCAGGCGGTTCGCGCCTTTGCCGAGAAACACGATCTCGGCTACACGATTCATCTGTCGCAAAGCGTCGCCGAAGTCGAGTTCATGAAAAAGCACCACGGGATGACGCCACCGGCCTTTCTGTCGAAGCACGGCTTTCTTGGTCCGCGCCTCTTCGCGGCGCACTGCCGGTACGTGGACGACGCCGATATCGCGATTCTCGGCAAGTCGGGAACAATCGTGTCGCATCAGGCGCAGATGGCGGCCAACCGAGGCGTGATCCCGCCCATCGCCAAGTTGCGCGCCGCAGGCTGCCCGATTGCCAACGGCACCGACAACAACACGAACGATCTCTTCGAGGTGATGCGAATCGCGCTCCTCACCGAGCGCATCTCGCGCAACGATCCGTTCCCCGGCGTCCGGCCGCAGCCGGAGGACATGCTCGAGGATGCGACGCTTGGCGGCGCGCGCGCGACCCGCAACACGCTGGTCGGCTCACTCGAGGTTGGCAAGAAGGCCGATCTCTTCGTCCTCAACACCCAGAGCGCGCGTCTGGTTCCTGCCGGTCGGGTCGTCTCCGCGGTGATTCACGGCGGTCACGCGTCGGATATCGAGTCGGTGATGGTGGACGGTCAATTCCTGATGCGGAACAACAAGGTGCTCACCATGGACGAGCCGAGCCTGATTGCTGAAGCGGACAAGGTCGGGCGTCGCGTGTGGGATCAGGTGAAGAAGGCCGGGCCGATCGCGATCCCCGGCCGCCCTCGGGGAATCTGATGACCTGGTGAGGTGGTGATCTGGAGATCGATCTTCGGATGTTAGATGTCGAGATCTGGTAATCGATCTTGTGACCTATTTTTCGATGTCGATCGCAGGATAGATCCGCAGATCGATCTCCATCGCAAGGTCACCAGATCACCAGATCGATCACCAGATCACCACCTCACGAGATCACCAGATTCTGCGAGCCGTGGAATACTCGTGAGGTGGTCCGGATTGGTGCCCACATGTCGGTCGCCGGAGGCGTGTCCAAGGCGGTCGATCGAGCCGAGCTGCACGGCTGCGAAGCGCTCCAGATCTTCACGAAGAACGCCAATCAGTGGCGCGGCAAACCGCTCGCCGCCGCCGAAGTGCGGCGCTTCCGGCGACGGCTGGACGAAACGGGGATCACGCCAGCCGTCTCGCACGCCAGTTACTTGATCAACCTCGCGACCACGGATCCTGCTCTTCGCCAACTCTCGATCGAGGCGTTCGTAGACGAGCTCGATCGCGCGCATGCACTGGGACTGCTCGGAGTGGTGATTCATCCCGGCACGTGTACTGCCGGGACGGAGGAGGACGGCTTGCGTCTGATCGCCGAGGCGGTGCGGACGGCGTTCAAGGCCAGGCCGCGGCGCAAGACGATGGTGCTGTTCGAGCATACGGCCGGACAGGGACGCACCCTCGGCTATCGGTTCGAGCATCTCGCCGCGATCATCGAGCACCTCGACGGCACCATTCGGGCCGGCGTCTGCCTCGACACCTGCCACCTGGTCGCCTCCGGCTACGACATCGTCAGCGAGCAAGGGTTCGCGCGGACGTTCGACGACTTCGATCGGCTCGTCGGGCTCGACCGATTGCGCGTGTTTCACGCCAACGATTCCAAGCGGCCCTGTGGGAGTCGAATCGATCGGCACGAGCACATCGGCCGTGGCTGCCTTGGCGTCGAGCCGTTCCGGCGTCTCATTCACGACCGGCGTTTCAGCGGGTTGCCACTGCTGATCGAGACGGAGAAGTCCACCGCGTATACCAGGCCCCATCTAATCGCGGTCGATCCGCTCGACTGCGCCAACCTGAACACGCTCCGGCAGCTGAGAGGCCACAGGAGTCCAGAAGAAAGGGCTGACAGGAGTTCAGGAGGACAGGAGAATTCTTATTAGGAAAGCCATTCCGCTAAACCCCTATTTCAAGAAGAACCTATTCTCTCCACCTTGTGTTGTACCGTGCCGGTGAAAGGCTCCCGTCTCTTCGTCGTAACTGGCGCAGGCATCTCCGCCGAAAGCGGCATTCCGACATTTCGTGGGCCGGATGGCTACTGGCGGAATCTCGACCCGACGAAGCTGGCGACTGAGGCGGCGTTTCGACGCGACCCTTTGCTCGTCTGGGAGTGGTATCGGGAGCGGCGAGCGCATATCCGGCACAGCCAGCCCAACGCGGCGCACGAAGCCGTCGTCCAGCTCACGACTCGATTTTCCGAGTCGCTGGTGCTGACGCAGAACGTTGACGACCTGCATGCCCGCGCTCGCTGGCGCGGCCAGCCACTCGCGGCGGAACAGCTCGTCCAGATTCATGGTGACATCTTCGTGACACGGTGCTCGTCCTGCTCATATCGCCATCGAGAGGCGCTCGAAGACGCGGCTGGTGTGCCAATGTGCCCGCAATGCGGAGAGGCGATGCGGCCCGGGGTGATCTGGTTTGGCGAGCAGCTTCAGCGTCAGCAGATTCAACGCGTCGAACGGTTTCTGGCGGATGGCCCTTGCGACCTGACCATCGTGGTCGGGACCACGGCGGTGTTCGGCTACATCGTCGATTGGAGCCTCGCCGCGCGAGGCGAGCACGGACAGTTGATCGAGGTGAACCCGGCGGAGTCGGAGCTATCGCGATACGCCGATGAGGTCGTTCGCCAGCCCGCAGCCAAGGCGTTGCCCGAAATCGCCGGCCGCTTCAACTAAGCTGGCGTTTCGTCGTCTGTAAACCGACGCGCGCGGCCACGACATAGTCACCCGCGCTCGAGCCGATGTCTGTTTCGAGTCCGATGGCCGCACAGCGGGAAAGCCCGCGATCGTCGCCGTGAGTCGGCGATAATCGACCTGCCGATCGGCAACCGCGCTCCTGATGGCCAAGGAATCGTCCAATCGTTCGCAGCCCCGGCGCAGCTCGCGCCGGATGCCAGGCACAGGTCTGAACCTCGGGGCAGGCATGTCGCTCGGACTGCTGCTGGGAATGCTCATGGGTCTCTCTGCGAGCCCCGTCGTCTCTATCGTGATCACGGCGCTGGTTGCGCTGCTCGCGGCACTCTTCGGCTTGGCGCCAAGTTCCGGACTGAGGCCTGACCTGGTGGGCGCGCAACGGTTGACGGCGTTTGCAGTGACCGCCGCGCTTGTCACACCAATCGCCGTTTGGGTCCGGACCCACGACCTGCTCGCTCCGTCGACCGAGGAATACAGGGAAAGGCTGCGTGAGATCGGCTATCGCGACGGACAGTCGGCGCAATTGGAAATGTTGCGCTATCTGCGCTACGGCTTGCTGCCCGCGGCGACGACCGCGGCGGGCGACCGGAATCGCGCGACGGTCTTGTATGCGGAGTTCTCGCCGACCTTCTGCGATGCCCTGGCACGTACGACGACCGTCGACGATTTGCTGGTGCTCCTCAGGGCAGAGTCTTCACTGCAGAATGTGGCCTCGGCGATCGCCGTGATGCCGGAGGACAGGAAAGCCGCTGCGCCCGAATGGGCGAAGGTATTGCTCTGCAGGGATCGCTGATATGCAACGCGCGATCGGCCGGTGGTTGTTCGTGTCGCTTGGCCTGCTCGGTATCGTGGAGTCGGTCCTGGTCAGCCAGGGCGGGCCAACCTTCGCGATCCGCGAGCGCGTCTTGAAATCCCTCGTCTATGTCAGAGCGACCGGTTGTCCGGACCCGGCGAACGGGACGCGAGCCGGCAGCGGATTCGCCCTCAACAATGCAGGGACGATTGTGACCGCGCACCATGTAATAGGTGGTTGCCAGGCCGTCACCGTCACGTACGAGGGGCTTCCCCCTTCCACGTCGCGAACCAGCGCAGCCGTCGTCGCGCGGGTCCTGTCAGCCGGCGACCTTGCACTCTTGAGCGTCGACAAGCCGCCGGACGTACCCGTTCTCGTTCGTGCGCAGCAGCCCAACGACAAAAGTGCAACGTACGCCGGGTTTGGGTTTCAGAACGGTCAGCCGACCGCCGGCAATCAACCCGTGACGTTCTCGACCGGGTCCAGCTACCTTCGAGACATCCTTCCGAGGGAGGCCGCCAACGAGCTGAGACAGACGGGCAGTCGCATCGACGTCAACCGTGAAGTCCTGCGCTTCAATGTGGCGCTTCAGCCAGGGATGTCGGGAGGGCCGATTGTCGATACCGCTGGGCGTGTCGTCGGAATCATTGCTGGAGGCCTGCGCGCGGGAGCGGCACCAGCCAGTTGGGGGTGGCCGGTCGATTGGGTCGAGACCCTGCAGTCGTCTACCGAAGCCAGGGATGTGCCGGTACTGTTCGCGCGCGCGTACTACTCTCTCAACGAGATGATGGCCACGGCTGAGGCGGCCAAGACCGGTCGGAACATCACGTGCGGCACGATGACCTTGACCTATCACGGCCGATGGTCGTTTCAAGATGTCGCGCGCGGGTCGGACGACGAGGTCAGGCTGCGGTACGTCATGGCGATTTCCACGCTGCCGACCTCAACTATCGAGCGGATGTACTTCGATACGTGGGTTCACGATCCAAGTGGCGCGACCGTGGTGACGCCGTCTGGGTATCGGGTCGAGCTGAGCGGCGATGTCTGCGAGTTACGCTCCAGCTCTGGACCGTTCCGGCAGGTCATCTGGGGCGTGTCTGCGCAGGACGCGACGGAAGTGCAGCGTGTATCGCTGCAGTTCGAGCAGTCCGTCATGTACCCGCGAGCGCCTTATCAGTTCGGCTTTCAATTCGACCCGTCGCTGACGACCGCTGGACCTCAATTCAAAGACAATGGGCTTGTATTCAATCGTAAGGGGTTTCTGCAAGCCAAGCAGCCGTTCGTGCCCGGTACACCCCAGGCACCTTTGGCACATACCTTTGAGACCTTGATTGCGAAGAACCGATGGTTCGTCGGTATCGGCACCCTCAACGAAGACGTTCCGCCGGGACTGCCGTTATGCAGTCAGAGCGGGGGCAAGATGCCTGGCTGCGACGGCATGATTCGCCATCTGGAAGAGTGGACGCGCTTCATTCTTGCGACGCAGCTTTCAACCTATCCGTCGACGTGAGGTCTGGCCGGCGACGGCGATGCCTCCACAACCTGCATTGTGCACCAGCGCTTCGGATGCCCCAGAACTCGATGGCGAATCCCGCAGACGGCACCAGCGGCATCAACGCGTCGGTGGGTCCAAGGACGTGTCCGAAACGCTGGCAGAAGATCATGCGTGCGCCGTAGGCGAAGCCGGCGTGAGGCCGTGACGGCGCATGACCTCAGCCATCTTCGCGCGATCCGGTGGACCGCCGGCTGCCGCCTTCATCACCTCGAGCACGTCGCGAAAGTATTGCGGACCGATCGCGGCAGGCGTGATCACACAGAGCGCCTTCGCATCCTCGGCGCCGTGATTGTCGAACCGGTGAATCGCGCCGCGCCGAATGCAGAGCGCCTGCCCTGGCCCGACCTCGATGGCCCGGCCATCTACGGTCCATGTCAGCACGCCCTGAAGGCCGTAAATCGTCTCCTCGTAATGGTCGTGGCTGTGCGCCGGCGCCTGCAGGCGCTGGCCGCCGCCGACGCTCACCTCGAAGGCCGCGACGCTGCCGGTCGAATGGTCGCCGGTCAACAGGAACCGAACCGCAATCGGGCCGAGGCGAATCGTCTCGTCAGCGGGGTTGACCGAAAGATCGTGCGTCTCCGTCGTCATGGCTCGTCTCCTAAGGCGTTAGTAAATTTCATTTACGTTCTCGGGGATGGTAAACTCCGTTGACTAGCGATGTCAACCCCAACGTATCCACCGCCTCCCCCGCTCATCGGCGCCCTGCTCCGCGTGCCCGCCAACGCCATTCTCCGGCGCCTGGTCAAAGAGCTGAATGCGTCCGGCTTTGACGAGTTGCGGCTGCCGCACATGGCGGTGCTGCAGTATCCAGGCCCGGACGGCGTCCGTCCGAGCACCCTGGCCGAACGGGCCGGCATCAGCAAGCAGGCGATGAATCAGCTGCTCAAGAGTCTCGAAGGCGCCGGTTATCTCGAACGGCCGGATGCCGAGGACGATGGGCGATCGAGCATCGTGCGATTCACCAAGCGCGGACACGCCGTGTATTCGAAGAGCGCTGACATCCTTCGCAACATCGAGCACGAATGGAGTGCGGAGCTCGGGACCAGGAAATTCGCGGAGTTGAAAGCGCTGCTGACTCGAGTGTGGCTGAGCCCGCTGTGCGGACACGAGGTGCGTACTACCGCGACAAAGGCGCGAGGCTAGCCGACCGCGCATCGAGGCCGATGGAGTACGCTGTCGGGACTGGCTGAAAGGATTCCGGAGATGCGACACCTGGGACGCCATGGCGACCGGCATGCCACCAAGGCAATCCATCAGCGCGATCCTAAAGGGAGTGTGATCATGGCGACGCGCACGACAACCGGGAACGATCGCTCAGACACGGGAAAGGCAACCCTTCGCGCGGCTCGCGGACCCGTCGATGCGCCTGGCAAGCGCCACCGGAAACCCCCGCCGCAAGAGTCCATCGACAAGCGGATGGGCGAACCGACAGGCAAGAAGATGGGTCAGAAGAGCTTCAAGAACGGCATGCGGCGCGGACGAGGCTGACACGCGCGGGATCGCCGAGAACCCGGTGAAATCTGAATGGTCCCGATACGCGACCGCGATCGTCCGCGAATGCTGCGTTCTACTGCCGTTTCGAAACCGCCCGAGCCGCCGTCGTTCGTTGGTTGCAGCGCGGCGCGCATTCCCTGATCAGCTGGTCGTGGCGCGGGACGCGTTGGTCACTCAGCTCGTAGACAAAATGGGTCGGGTGATGCGCGTGCATCGCGTGGCCGACATCGGCGATGTGCTCGAGCAAACGCCCTCGCAGATTGGCACTCTCGCCGACGTAGATCCACGCACCGTGCTCAAAGATTCCGTACACGCCAGGCACGTTGGGAACGGCCGACCAAACGTTAGACGCAGTAAATGCGATGGCGTGAGTCCTGTTGAACGGCATACCAACCCTTCTGAGCGGCACGGCTCGTGCCCGTTGACGGTTCCGCTGACTCGCCCTTGTCGGCGACGAGGCCTGACCCAGGAGCGGGTTGGAGCTCGTGATTGATCCGGCGGGAACCTTACTGTACCTGAAATGAGGGCACTCGCCTCATCCAATTCGATTCGCGCACGAGGTGACCAGATTCTCGTATTGTCGCGCGATCGATCACTTCAATGACCAATCCATCGGGCCCTTCAATGGCTGCGGCTGGATGAAAGTCAGGCGCCGGCTCAATCGACTGGCACAGATGGCTCGGTCTCGGCGCTTTCGCCGCGCGCGCCGGGTCGGCGAGAACGCCAAGGTGATCGACGCGTTGGCCGGTCGAGCAGACCAGTTGATCGGAGGTGCGATAGAACGCCAGCGCAACCTCGCCCAGTTTGACGAATGCCTCTGCGCGCCGCTTGACGTCGTCGGATCCCATCGGTGTCACGGCTGAATCACCAAGCACGACCTCCGCGCCAAACGCCGTCGCATACCAGTTGGCGGCTGCCTGCGGATCGGCACTGTTGAGATGCAGATGGAATCGATCGACGAGCGACACGCGAGCGTCCTTCCATTCGACCTCCTTGAGGTAGTGCTGCGAATACGGCTCATCGAGCACGAGACTCCCCCACCCAAAGTGCCAGACGGCAAAGGGTCGATCGCGCGACGGAGGTTGGCCGGTGAACAACAGGTGCGCGTCCGCCGATGCCACGCCGGCCACGGCATCCACCATCTCCTGGCGGACGCCCGCGCTCTCGAACAGCCCGTAGTAGTAGTCCCGCATTCTCACGGGATCCTGCGGCGCCCTGACCAGCAAGTGGTGGAACGTGGGCGCGGCGGGAGCAGCGAAGGCGGGAGCGATGATGGCGGCGATCGCGGCGATCGCGGCAGCCAGACGTATGGTGAAATCCGTCAGCCATCCGGCGGTCTCCAGCCGGCGTTCCATTCGCATCGCTGTGCTCGAGGAGCTGAAGGAGTAATGGCTGAAGGCCGCTTTAGCGGCGCACCAGCGCGATGTCGAACCGCGTGTCGCCCGAGAGGCGGAGGTCGCGCCAGCCGGACCGCACGACGCCGGGCGGGTCCTGATAGCCGTCTTTGGACACGATCAGGTAGAGCGCCGCATCTCCACGCAACCACACGCCGCCACCAGCGGCGAGATCGCCGGTGAAGCGGTAGTTGCCGCTTGGATCGGTGAACTGAGTCGTGTGGCCGAACTCCCCGCACTGGTCGCAATAGACCATCACGCCGGCAATCGGCGACGGCCCCGCTGACGTCATCTCGGAGACCACGCCCGAGAGCGCAACAGCCGAGCGTGTGTACCCAGCGCCGTAGCTCCAGCCGGTGGCGGGAGGCGGCGCGGCGACTGCGGTTGACGGCGCGGACGGCGCCGAGGGGATGGCTGTGACGGTATTCCCGCCGCAGCCAGCCAGACTCACGCCAGCCATGATCACGGTCGTCAGCGTAGCCGTCTTGGTCCGCATGGGCCTTCCTGTCTTCGCGTTGCGAGTGGAGCAGGTACGAAGACCTGGATTGTACCTGCGGTGTCGAGGCTGGTGCAGCGGGTCAAGACGATTGGCGAAGAACGCCAGGGCTGAGTGGGTGAAATCGGCAGCAAGAATCGTCCGGGCAGCTTTATCGCCCTTCGGTGTGCGCTACACGAATAACCCTCGCTGTCACCCGTCCTGGCGGACGGCTTGGAGAGGATCGATGCTCGCCGCTCGCCGCGCAGGCAGATAGGTCGCCAGCGCGCTGACGGCCACGAGCGCCAGCGCGACCGCGACAAACGTGATCGGATCGCGTTCGGAGACTTCGAACAACAGCGAGCCGAGCATTCGAGTGGCGGCCAGGGCAGCGACGAGTCCCACGACTACGCCCACCAGCACCACGCTCAGCCCTTGACGCAGAACCATCGCGCTCACCTGCCCGGGCCTCGCGCCCAACGCCAGACGTACGCCAATCTCCGGCGTCCGCTGACTGACGACGTAGCTGATCACGCCGTAGAGTCCGATCAACCCGAGCACGAGGGCCAGGAGTGCCGCAGTGACCATCAACGTCATGGTGAACGACAACCGGGCGATCGACGCCTCGACAATGTCCTCCATCGTCCGCACGCGCATGAGCGGCGCCGATGGATCGACGCGATCCACCGCCTGGCGAAGCGCGGGCGCCAGGGACGCGGGCGCCGCCGTGGTGCGAATCACGACGTGCATGACGTCGAGCGGCACGCTCCGGACGGGTGCGGCGAGCGGCAGGTACGCGATCGGCCTGATGTCTTCGCGCAGACCGAACGTTCTGACGTCGCCGACGACGCCGACGATTTCCATCCACTGGTTGTCCAGTTGAATGCGCTCGCCGATCGCGCGGCTGTCCAGGAAATCGCGCGCGAATGCCGCGCTCACCCACACTACTGGCCGGCCCTCGGCCGCGTCGGCACGAGTCAGTGCGCGACCCTCGAGCAGCGGAATGCCGAGCGTCTCGAAGAACCCGGCAGTCACCGCCTGATACATCGTGACGGGCTGTATGTCGGTCTCGGCCCTCGGCCGCGACTCGATTGCGAAGCTCGAACCGTTCATGCCGCCTGCTTCGATCGGCAGGCTGTTGGATGCGCCAACCGATGCCACTCCCGGCAGGCCGGCGATCTCGTCGAGGACACGGTCGTAAACGGCCGCCGTGCGAGCCCGGTCTGGTCCGCTGCCGAGGCTGACGCCAGCCGTGAGCAGCCCAGAAACGCGGAAACCGGGATCGACCGAGGAGAGGCGAGAGACGCTTCGCAGCATCAAACCGGATCCCACCAGCAGCACGAGCGCCAGCGCAACCTGACCGACAGTGAGCAGGCGCCGGACGCGATGGCGGTGACGGCCGGCGGTATTGCCGCGTCCCCCATCCCGCAACGCCTGGGCAAACGATCGCCGCGCGAGCCCTGACAGCGGCACACTGCCCACGCCAAGGCCGACCAGCAGACTGATGAGGGCGGCAAAGGCCATCGTGACCACGTCAACGCTGATCTCGTGAAGACGGGGCAGCTGCGGAGGACCGTAGGCAACGAGCAGTTGAATCCCCACGTCAGCCAGCAGCAGGCCCAGGGTCCCGCCTGCAACCGCGAGGAGGAGGCTTTCGGCGAGGAACGCGGCAGCAATCCGCGCACGGCTGCCGCCCAGTGCCGCTCTCACCGCCACTTCGCGCGTGCGTGATTCCGCGCGAACCAGAATCAGGTTCACCACATTCGCGGCGGCGATCAGCAAGACGACGGCGACGCTGCCAAGGAGAATCCAGAGCGGCGTGGCTATGTCGCGAATCACGGTGTCGCGAAGCGGCTCGAGCGTCACGGACCACTGAAAGCGATTGAGGAGCTCCTGTGACAAGTCCGGGAAGCGCTCTGGGATTCGGCGCTGCAGCGCCGCGATCTCCTGCCGCGCGGCTTCGACCGACATGCCGGGAGAGAGGCGGGCCAGTGTTCGCGTCCCGAAGGTCCCGAAGCCCCGCTTGGGATCGAGCCACAGCGGAATCAACAGCCGCGTTTCTGGATCGGGAAAGGCGAAACGCGGCGGCATGACGCCGACGATTTCCATCGCTTGGCCGTCCACCTGCACTTGCCGGCCTACGATTGCCGGATCGCCGCCAAATCGCGATTGCCACAGGACGTCGGTGAGAATGCCGACGCGCGGCGACTTCTCCTGCACGTCCGACTCCTGGAACGCGCGGCCGAGCGCCGGGCGAACGGCGAGCGCGTCGAAAAGCTCAGGGGTCACCGCAATCGCGCGGACGCGCTCCGGCCGTCCGCTGTCGGTCAGATTGCGCTGACGCACCTCGTAACCGGCCACTCGCGTGAGCGTCGTGCTGCTCGAACGATAGAGGTCGAGCAAGCCCGGCGAGCTTTGCAACTCAGGCAGATTGATCCCCGGCGCGTGGTGGCGAATCACGACGATGCGATCCGAGTCCGGGTACGGCAGCGGCCGCAGCAGCACGGAGTTGACCACGGTGAAGATCGCGACGGTGGCGCCGATGCCGAGCGCCAGGGTGACGGCCGCGATCACGGTAAACCCCGGCCGCCTGACCAGGGCGCGGGCGGCGAGTTTGAGCTCTCGGATCAGATTCGTCATCACGCTGGTCCTCAGGGCTGATCTTGGTTGAGGGGCGAGGGGGCGTCAATGACGGAGATGCGATTACCTGGGGCGACGGGTGTGATCAGCGGACTGCTTCGCTCCTCGGCCGCGATCTCTCGAGGAGATCGGAAAGGTGAATTGGCGATTCCATTGGTCCGGCGAATTCTGTAGGATCCAGCGCCGTTCCCCAGATGCGCACGCGAAGGGTCGCCGCGGTGAGTCTCTTGTGGTTCGCCGGCGCGCTGCTGCGACTCCACAATCTGCCGGCGATGGAATTCAAGGCCGACGAGCGCATCTCGCTCGAGCTGGCGATTCGCTTCCTCGACGACCAGCCGTGGCGATCGAGCGCGGCATGGCCGAGCCACGGACTGATCAGCTCGAACGGCGTCGGCAACGCGCCGCTCTTCACCTGGATCGTGGCTGCCTTCTGGGCGGTGACTCATCACCCGGTAGGCGTGACGGCGCTCATCGGGATCACGAATGCCTTGTGCCTGATTCCACTGTGGTTCTGGGCCCGGCGCAGGATGGACGAGCCGCGCGCGCTTCTGACGCTGGCGCTCACCTCGGTGTCCCCCTTTGCCGTGCTCTTCAGTCGAAAAATCTGGCCGGTCGATTTGCTGTTTCCCGGCTTGATCGCCGTGCTGTGGAGCATCGAGTGGCTCCGAGAGGGTCGAGTCTGGCGCGCTGCCGCACTGGGCGGCTTCGGGATCCTGTTGATCACGCAGCTGCATCAGTCGGGCCTAATCACTGCCCCGCTTCTCCTCGTCGCGTTTGCGCTGCAACGAGCGTTTGACGCGCGGCGCGGCGAGACGCGTCGCATTCCACGGCCAACACGGCCGGAGCTCGCCGCCGTCGCGATCGTTGTGATCGCGAATGTGTTCTTGTGGTGGACGTACCTGCCCTATTTGATCACGGTGCCGGCACAGGTCTACGCCGACCGGCCAACCGTCGATTCATTCGAGCCACAACTCTTCCTGAGGATGCTGTGGCAGATCGTGCCGCGGGATGTGCTCGAGCCCTTTCTCGAAGAGCGCGCGTTGTTCAGAGCCGACCCATTCCGGTGGGCGATCTACTACGGTTCGCTCGCCCTGGGCGCACCGCTTGCCGTCTATGGCCTGTGGCGATGGCTCCGAGCGCCGCTCAGCGTGCCGGTCGTCGGCGTGTGGTGGTGGCTGGTGATCGCCGCCTTCACCCTGGCGCGCATTCCGTCCCATCCCTACTACGTGCTTGCCCTGATGCCTCTGCCGGTGGTCCTGGCGGCCGGCGCGTTCGACGGTTCGATGCCGGCCTCGCTCGCACGGGCGCTGTCGGCATGGCGCTGGCTCTACGTGGTGATGCTCCTCGCCCTCACCGTGGCGATCAGCAGCTGGCTGTCGGATCGCGGCGGATCGAGCGGCGATTTCGGCGTCACCTTTTCCGTTCAGCGGGCGCAGGCGGGAACGTTGCTGAGCCGGCTGCGCGGCGAACGTCCTTTGCCGAGTCGCGAACACGGCGAAATCGACATGAACGAGGCACTCGCACCGAGCTGTCGACCGGTGTCTGAGGAACTCGAGTGGATTGCCGGGTGGCTCGAGGGTGGGTCGAGGCCGGCGCTCGATCGGTTTCAGGTGTGCGGCACGTGGACCAGCGACGGAGACGAACCGCGGTATCGCTGGGCGATTCGCGACGCGCCGTCAATCGCCGATCGCCGCTAGCCGATCGCTGAGATCCGATCGCGCTGTTCTATTCGGGCGCCTTCCAATTCAGGATGATGGTAAAAGGAACAAAAGATCAGGAGATCAGGAGGTAACTTTTCAAATCTTCCGACTTGATCCAGTTGGAAATTCTTCCAGCTCCTGAACTCTTGGTCTCGTGTTTCTCAAAAGCCTTGCTCTTGACCTCCTTATCTCCTGTTCCATTCCTCCCTCGTGGGCTCCTGTTCATTCGGTCGGTGTGGCAGTTCTCGCAATCTACTCAGCCGACCGGCGTCGCGAAATTTGCACTGTAGCCGGTCGCATCATTGCGAATGTCTCGACAAACCGCATGGCCCAATTTTCGCTGGCTTCTTGCTCATGGTTCCAACCGACGACGAGATACACAACCTTACCGAAGGCGTGATTGGATGTGCCATCGAGGTGCACAGAACGCTCGGTCCTGGACTGCTCGAATCGGTGTATCGAGAATGTCTGACGCTCGAGCTGGCGGCGAATGGTTTCGGCTTCGAACGCGAGTTGTGCCTCCCGCTCATGTACAAGGGTCAGAAGGTCCGAAACCCCTTGAGAATTGATCTGCTGGTTTCAGGAACGCTGGTGGTCGAAGTGAAAGCGGTCGAAGCGCTTCACCCGATTCACAAGGCCCAGGTGATCACGTACCTCAAGCTGATGGGATGCCCGGCGGGCCTGCTGATGAATTTCAATACCACCTCACTCAGGTCCGGGCTGCACCGCCTGGATCATCCAGATCGATACATCGCAAAACAAAGAGCGAGTGGCCTATGGAACGATTCTTTCAGCTCCTGAACTCTTGGTCTCATGTTTCCAAGAGTGTTTCTCTTGATCTCCTCATCTCCTGTTCCATTCCTCCCTCGTGGGCTCCTGCTCATACCGGTCGGTCTGACAGTTCTTGCAATCCACTCAGCCGAACTTGGGCGGCACCTCCTGGACCATCCAAATCGATACATCGCAAAACAAAGAGCGGGTGGCCTATCCTGATTGCAGGAGGTAATTCGCCCCCTATTCCTGCCGAAGCGCGATCACGGCATCCACGCGCGAGGCTCTGCGCGCCGGTCCGAACGCCGCGCTGACCGCCAGACCGAACAGCGACAGTGCGACGAAAGCGATCGTCGTGGGATCGGACGCCTTCACGCCGATCAGCAGGCTCTCGATCAACCGCCCGGAACCGATAGCCAGCACGACGCCGAGCGTGACGCCGGCGCCGGCGTTGATCAGGCTGTCGCGCAGCACGTTCCACGCGACAAGGCCCGGACTCGCTCCGAGGGCCAGGCGCACGCCGATCTCGCGCGTGCGGCTGGACACCAGCATCACCAGGAGTCCATACATCCCAAGCGCGGCAAGGGCCAGCGCCACAAACGAGAACCCGCCGACGACATCCGTGGTGACACGACGTTCCGCCAGTTGTCCCGCCAGTTCGGCCGCTAATGCGAACGGCCGGTCCACCGTGATGGCTGGATCGGCCGCACGAATCGCCGACCTGACCGCCGCAGTCTTCGCCAGCGGATCGCTCGCCGTCCGCGCGACGAGGCTGAAGGCTTGCTGTGGAAACTGACGAGTGCTCATGTAGACGGCCGCCGTCGCCGGATGCTCGAGCCCGCGCGATCGCTCGTTCTCGACGATGCCGACGATCTCGAACTCGTTCGGCACCGCGTCCCTGTAAAGGAAGCGCGGTGTGTCGCTGAGAATGCGACGGCCCAGGACTCGCCCGCCGAGCTCGCGCGCAAACATTTCATTGACGACCATGGCGCCGGGTGCCGACGCATCGTCGCGCTCGGTCAGCGCGCGACCGTCGAGCACGGCGACATCGAGCGTGGCGAAGTAGCCGGGGCTGACGATTCGGAGCTCCGCCGAGCGCTCGTGTTCCGCGGCGAACACGTCGCCGGTGACGCGGAATGAATTGGTCCAGTTCGATTCGAGCGGGTGATCGTATGCGGCCGCGACCGCGATGACTCCCGGCACGGCCGCGACCTGCGACAAGACTCTCTGTTCAGCCGCGGCAATCTGCAGAGCCGATGGCGGCCCGACCATCGGCAGGGCGACGTCGACGACGAGTCGATCGTCGACGGCAAACCCAAGGTCCTGCCGCTGCACCGACTGCAACGATTGAGCGAGCAGCCCGGCGCACACGGTGAGCGCGACGGTGACGGCCACCTGCGACACGACCAGCACGCGGTAGACGCCCCCGCGCGCCTGAACGGCGATGCCTCGCGGCGCCGGCGCCTCCATTACCAGACGCGTGACCGGCCACGCCGTCAGCATGAGGCTCGCGAGCACTGCCATGACCACGGCGAACGCCGCGACCTGGAAATCCAGGACCGGCGTGGTGAGCAGCGGAATGCTCACCGGAAGGCGCGACGGAAGCCACGTCAAGGCGACGCGGGCGATGAGCATGCCGGCCGCACCGCCGCAGAGCGACAGCAGCAGGCCTTCGGCGGCGAGCTGCCGAACCAGCCGTCCGAGACCCGCGCCGATAGCGGCGCGCATGGCGAATTCGCTGCGACGCGACTCGAAGGCCGACACATGTAGCGCGGCGAGGTTCGCGCACGCGATCAAGAGCACCGCCAGCGCTGCCGCCGCGAGCACGAGGAGCGAGACTCGCGCGTCGCGAACGAACTGTTCACGCAAGGGTGAGAGGTACGCGCCATGTGGATCCGGGGCTGTGGGGTCCGCCGAGCGCGTGAGCTCATCTTGCGCCTGCTCGCGCGTGATTCGCGCGGCCAGCCGCCCGACCACGCCGAACACATGCGACCGGCCGCTCTGCTCGAGCGCGGCGGTGCGGGCAATCGGCACCCACAGCTCGCGCGACTCGGCATCCAACGTCACCACGGCGGGGTTCACCGCCCATGCCGGGAACACTACCGGCGGCATGACGCCAACGATGCTGTACGGCTGTCCGTTCAAGCGGAGTGCCTGTCCGATTACGTCGGGTCTGGCGCCAAATCGCTCCAGCCAGGTCGAGTGCGCCAGAATCACGACGCGCTCCTGGCCTGGTTGTTCGTCGGCGGCGGTGAAGGTGCGGCCCAGCACGGCGCGGATGCCGAGAGTGTCGAAGTAGCCGGCCGATACCCGAACACCGAGGATTGACCGTGCGCCGGACGGATCGTCGATGGCAAAGCTGGCCGCCCCGAAGAGCGCCACCGACGACAGCGACTTCGTCGAATCGCGCCAGGCCGCGTAACGCGCACCGGTCACGCGCGATGGGCGCTGCTGCCCGTCTCGGCCGGCCGGCGATTCCCACACGAACACGAGCCGGGATTCGTCGGCAAACGGGAGCGGCCGCCAGAGAACCGAGGTCGCCACTCCGAAGGCGATGGTCGCAGCCGCGATGGAGATGGCGAGCGTGGTGACCACCGCGATCGAGAAGAGCGGGCGGCGGCGGGCGTGGCGCACAACGAAACGGAGGTCGTCGCGGAGCGTGATCATCCCAGCGTTAGACGCATGCTGCCGCCAGTCCGTTGACTACCCCTTCTTGACGAGCTCCCAGGACATCCCCTCCAGACCGGCTGACACCAACGGCGGAGTTTGCGCGGTGAACGCCGCGACTCGCGTGCCGGCTGCATCGAACAGCTCCAGGCGATCGCCGGTAATGTTGAATCGAGTCGTCGCCTTCATGGCCTCGCGGAAGGACCGCTGGATTTCCTCCGCATCGATACACGCCATCTGGGTCATGGCCATCTGGCCGAACGTCAACGTCTCGCCGTCCCGCTTGTAGTTGCCGTTCATGCGGTTGCAGCCGTCCGAGCCGGACATGCGCCCTCCCGTTTCGAAGAGAAGATGCGCTTCACGATTCGGATTCTGCGCCGGCACCGGCTTCCCCCCAAGCTCGACCGCTTTCCAGCGCACGCCCTCGAGCGGTCGATTAGCCGGCTTTGGTGGAGTTGTCTGATCGAGCGTGGCCGACCCACGAGCTGCGAGAAGGCCAAGGAGGATCGCGATAGCGACTCGCACTGTCATCTCAAACCCTCGGTGGAATTGTGCCGGGCCGGCCGATGTCTCGGCGAGCGCATCCCGTGCGCGCGGTCGTCACGGAGATGCGGTCGGCGACAATCGATCCCTTGATGTGCATGGCGACACCGCCGCGGCACGCCACACTCCTCAACTCGAACGCGAGCCCCTTGTCCTTGGCAGCAGGAGCGGCCGACCCGGTCAGCGCCAACGTTCCATTCGGCTGATAGAGCGACACGGTGACCTGCTCGCCGCCTTGGCCGGGCGCGGTCAGGACGACCAATGCCGGCGAGTAGAGGCCATCGGTTTCCTCGCTGCGCCCGACAATGCCTGCGAGCTGCTTTTTCGACCGAAGGCTGTCGAGCAACCCCTCCGTAAGGCGTCGATTCAACAAGAGCATCAGGCGCGACCCGTCGCAGCGAATCAAGCTCGCGGTCCGCTCGCTCAGGTCGATGCCGAATGGCTCGCGTGCCAGCGACCGCGCGGCAATCTGCGCCTCGATCGGATCGGCCGGCCCGAACGCAAAGGTCTGTGCGTCGTCGCCAGGTTTCGGCAGCAGCTTCGTGTCGTCATCGGGCCACTTCGGCAGGTCGAGATCGTGCCGATGCGCGATCAGGCGCAAGGCGAATCGCGCCTGCGTGAGTGCGACGCCGGTCAGTTTGCTTGACACTCTCTGGATCGGCTCGAAGGCGGCGCGATCGTCGATGCGCCCAAGCGATTGAGCCACACGGCCGACGAGCCGGGAATCAGAGGTGTCGAGCGCGCCCATCAGCGCGTCGCGGGCGCTGCCGTGATCGATCTTCCCCAGCAGAATCGCGGCCAGGTGACGAAGCGGCATCGGCGCCGCGTCGTCTCGAAGAATCGCCTCGAGATCGCCAACGCGGCTCGGAACAGCGGTCTGGGCCAGCGCGACGATCGCACGCGCGCGCGGCTCGCCGGGTTCGACGCCGAGTGCTACGAGGCGCAGATGCTGATGGTCGACGGCGGCTTGCCACGGATCTCCGGCGCGGGTCGGCATCGGTTCCACTCCTCACCACCGAAATATTCCGCCGGTGAGCCCCTTGGTTCCCCACGACCCGCAGGGGATCTGCACAAAGGGAGTCCAGTCGTTGGTGGACGGCACCAAATCGTCCCTCTGCTCCCACGTCAGGTTCCCACCGTTAGGCACCGTCGGAAACATCAGGTTGTTCTCGTTGTCGCTGTCCTTCAGTCCCATATACCGGCACACTTCGCGCGCCAGTACCAATCCGGTGTTGGTCGGCGAACTTTCGATGGCCAGCACCACGCCGGTCATCTTGTGGGTTGCATCCTTGTTCTCGGTTCCTTTTCGCGGCGCGTTGCCGATAGTCGAACCGGCGTAAGTGAGCACGAAGAAGACATCGATCGCGTAGTTGTCGACCCTCCATTCGTGAGTGAGATCCTTGGCCTCGGCGTCGTTGGCGATGTGCTCGTGTCCCCCGGCGTCATCGGTCGGGATGTGGAACCAGCGCACAGGGCCTATTCCAAAATTCACGGTCGCGAGGGTGTCCCGCATGAAGGCCACCGCGCCGTCGATCTCCCGTTTCTCAGCGTCGCCGAACGACTCGCTGGCCACGAGAATCGCGTTAATCATGACGTGATGGTGGCGCATGATGAGCCGGATCTGACGCGTCACTGAGATCTCCTGCGGCGGTCCGGTGATGTAGCCGAAAAAGTCGCGCGCCACGTGGAAGGTGCCTTTAATGTCGACGCAGTCTGCGGCCTTGCGGAGCGACTTCATGATCGCCTCACTGCAGTGTGACCAGGATCGGCACCAGGCCAGAGCCGCGCGCGAGTGGCTTGAGCGCCTTTCCGAGCACGGCGCCAAAGGCTCGGCTTCGATCGATGGCTTTCATAGCGTGCCCGGCCGTCGGCGATGTGGTCAGCAGATCGCCGGCGGCGACGGGACCGTACGACGCGTCGACGCGGCAGAACACCTTTCCCATCAAGGCGACCGGCCGGCGGACCGCTGACGACCGCTGCTTGTCGAGCACGATGCCCGGCCGCAAGTCGCCCGCACCCGACACGACGCCTGCGACTCGACCGTCGTAGGCCGATTCGCACGGCACGACCCGTCCATGTTCGTCGAGCACCACCACAACGCCGGGCTGTACGCCGGTGAGGTCAGCGACGTCGAACTCTTCGGCGCAGTCGGCATTCTTGAGGAGGATGTCGCCCTCGTCTGCGTCAAGGTGAATGGTTGCGGTCGCGTCATCGGTCCGGTCGCCGGTGGACGGAAACAGATAGATGTCGCCGTCGACGCCGCCGCCACCCATCCGCAGGTTGGCGTTCGCGCCCGAGATGTGCACCGTTGCCGTCGCGTCATCGGTCCGCACGCGGTTGGCGGCAAACAGGAAGAGGTCGGCATCGGTTCCGCCACCGCCCATTCGGATGTTAGCCGTCTCGCCTTCGATATGGACGGTCGCGGTGGCGTCGTCGTTACGCCGATCGGTTGAACCGAACAGGTAGATGTCGCCGTCGGCGCCGCCCCCGCCCATTCGAAGATTCGCGCCGTCGCCGTCGATGTGAACGGTTGCGGTGTCGTCGTTGGTGCGCGTGTCGCCGGCTCCGAACAGGAAGATGTCGCCGTCAACGCCGCCGCCGCCCATCCGGAGACTGCCCCCGCCGCCATCGAGGTGAATCGTCGCTGTGTCGTTGTCAGTGCGGACGTCGGTCGGACCGAACAGGAACAGTTCGCCGCCCTGTCCGCTGCCGCCGAGCCGAGCATTCGCCCGCCGTCCATCGAGCTCGATGGTGGCGGTGGCCTCGTCGGTGCGATCGCCGGTCGTGTCGAACAGCAGAATGTCGCCGCCCGCGCCGTTGCCGCCCATCCGAAGATCCCCGCGCTGCCCACTCAGCTCCACGATTGCCGTCGCATCGCTGCCGGGATCGCCATTGCCGCGAAAGAGGAGGACGCTGCCGCTGGCGCCGTTGGTTCCCAGCCGCAGCGCGGCATCCCGGCCGTCAAGCTTCACCGTCGCTGTCGCGGTATCAGTCGGGTTGCCGTTGCCACGAAACAGGAGCACATCGCCGTCGACGCCGTTGCCGCCAAGAAGCGCGTCGCCCCGCAGTCCGTCGAGGCGAACGCTGGCCGTCGAATCATCAGAGAGGTCGCCGGTGGATCGGAACAACAAGATGTCGCCATTCACTCCGTTCCCACCCATCCTGAGATCGGCGAGCTCTCCGTCGGCGTGCATCGTGGCGTCGGCAGGGCTTAAGGGGTTGCCGTCGCCGCGGAAGAGACGAATCTCCCCGCTTTGTCCATTGCCACCGACCAGGACGTCGGCATTCTCTCCATTGAGCGAAATCGTCGTGATGAACGCCGGGTCAGCGGCCTTCTGAATCTCCACCAGGCCCAGGAACTTTTCTGGCATTGGCCCTTCTCCTCGCTGCGCTCGGCCGCGACGTTGCGTGGGTGGCCAGAGCGCTTCGGTCCATTAGCTGCGGAAACCGCTCGAAGATTGCCGCGCGACTTGGTAGCGGTGATTGACAGCACAAGTATGCCCAAGAATCAGCAATTCGCAATTCGCGATTCGCAGTTCGCGATTCGCTGTTCGCGATTCGCAAAAGCGGTGCGAAAGGCGAAAAGCCAAACGCGAATCGCACGCGGATGACGGCTCGGTGACATTCGTAAAACGGCGATGAAACATCGCCGCGGGCAGATCTGTGGTGAAGCGCTTATACTGCCGCTTTCCAAAGGACGGCCTCTTTCATGAGCACGATTCGTCTGTTCGTCTTGGCGGTGTCGATCGCGTCGCCGGCGTGGGCGCAGAACACCACCGACCCGTTTCCAGCCCCCATCAACACGACCGAGGGCGCGATCGTGGTGAACTATCTCGAGTTCGCCACCATTCCCGATATGGCATCCGGCGAGGCGCCGCGCACGAATACCCTGGTGGACGAGCCGGGCACCAAGCGTATGTTCGTCAACACCATGCAGGGCCGGATCTACAGCGTGAGCTACGACGGCAAGGCCGTGGTCGAGTATCTCGACATCAATGCCGCGCAGTGGGCCGTGAACGTCAATTTTCAGGGCTCGGAGCGAGGCTTCCAAAGCCTGGCGTTTCATCCGCAGTTCGCTCAGCGCGGTGCGCCTGGCTACGGCAAGTTCTACACCTACACCGACACCAGCAACATGCCGGCCAAAGCCGACTTCGTGCCGGCCGGCGCAGGCCACACTCACGACACGGTTCTCCTGGAATGGACCGCGAAGAATCCAGCGGCGGCCACCTACGACGGCGGCGCGCCGCGCGAGTTGTTCCGGACGGCGCATCCGTTCCCGAATCACAACGGCGGGCAGATCGCGTTCAACCCTCTAGCCCGTCCGGGAGGCGGCGACTACGGCCTGCTCTACGTCGGGTTCGCCGACGGCGGCAACGGCGGCGATCCCTACAATCACGGCCAGAACCTGAATTCAGCGTTTGCCAAGATTCTGCGGATCGATCCGCTCGGAACGAACAGCGCAAACGGCCACTACGGCATTCCCAAATCGAATCCATTCGCGAACGACGGCAAGGACGATACCCTCGGCGAGATTTACGCGTACGGCGTGCGCAACCCGCAGCGCTTCTCGTGGGACTCGAAGACCGGCGCGATGTATGTGGCCGACATCGGCCAGAACATCGTGGAAGAGATCAGCCCCGTCACCGCCGGCGCCAACCTCGGCTGGAACAAGTGGGAAGGCAGCTTCCCGTATCAAGGACGCGAAGGCGTTGGAACGGCCAACCAGCGCGGCGACGCCGGGGTGACCTATCCGATCGCTGAATACGATCATCGCGATCCGCTCTTTCAGCGCGCCGCCGCCATCACCGGCGTCTACGTCTATCGGCAAAACACCGTCCGCGCGCTGGCCAACAAGCTGATCTTCGGCGACAACCCGAGCGGTCAGATTCTCTACGTCGATGCGGACAAGCTGCCGGCAGGCGGCCAGGATCCGATCCGGTCCATCGTCTTCAACGACAAGGGGAAGTCAAAGACACTGCTCGAATTGATTCGGGAGAAGAATGCGGCGCAAGGAAAGCCACCAGCGCCGCGAGCCGACCTGCGGCTGGGCATGGGACCGCAGGGTCAGCTGTTCGTGCTCAACAAGCGAGACGGCGTCATTCGCTTGATCGTGCCCTAGAAGCCAAAGTTTCGACCATGCGCCAGTCAGTACACGTCGAGGTCACGGCCGACGACGACGTGGCCGGCGTACGACGCCATCTCGCGCAGCAACGTCGCAGGTGTCGATCGCTCGGAATCGACGGCCGGCCTGAGCGACAGCGACGCGTGATACAGGACCAGCAGCTTCGGCTTTGCCTTGGTCGCCAGCTCGACCAACTGCGCCGTCGTGGTGTGATGTTGCGCCGCGTAGCCTTGGAAGTCGGTCCGCTTCGCCAGCCACTCCAACGTCAGCACTTCGTGAATCAACACGTCACATCCACGGCACGCGTCGATGGTCGCCTGCGTCGGATTGGTGTCGCCTGAGATGACGATGCTGCGGTCGGCCGTGTCGAAGCGGTAACCGTAGCTCTCCATCGCGTGTTTCGTCGCAAACGCGGTCACGGTGACGTTGGCATCCTTGTAAACCACGCCAGCGCGGATCTCATGCGCGTTCACCGCATGGCCTTCCGGAAACGCGCCCACCGTGTAGAGCTGCCGGTCCCTGGCTCGGGTCTCGAAGTCGACCGCGTAGGCTTCCAACAGATGCTCGGTCATCGCCTTGATCCCGGTGGGACCGTACACTTCCAGCGGGACCCGCCGCCCGATGACCCACGGTGTCAGCATCAAGTCCGGGTATCCAACAGTGTGGTCCGAGTGCAGATGCGTGACGAACACGACGCGGAGCTTGACCGGATCGAGCGCGGTCACGCCTTTGTCCACCGCCGCCGACTTCGCGCGACGAACGATCCCCGCGCCCATGTCGACGAGATACGGCGTGTCGCCAACGACAATCGCGGTTGCCGGTCCTGAGCGGTCGGGGTCGGCGGGAGGATTGCCAGTGCCCAGCAGCACCACCTGCGTGCGACTCGACGAAGGCGATGGCGCTTGACGAACCGCTGAGGTGTTCGTGGCCCCGAGCACGATCGAGATCGCGCCGATTCCCGACAGGATGACCGAGGTGCGCAACATGACTGCCCTGCCTTTTCCTGAGTACATAACACCGCCGGCGGCGTTCTCGGCCAGGTAATCGCCCACGGAGGCTCGAACACGGTCGAAGCGATCCTCGGGGCGGGCGCTGGTGCGCTCATCGGCCGAGCGATCGACGACGCGACACGTCTGCCGCTAGCCGGTCACGACGGTTGCCGAGCGGGTGCTACCATGTTCGCTCGCCATGTCGAGACGCCTCTTGCTGTCGGCGGCGCTGCTGTTTGGCGGATCGCTGGCGTCGGTCCTCGCCACGCCGCGAGCCGCCGCGCGAGACGCGGTGCCGGCAATGCAAGTGCCCCAGCCGAACAGTACGCCAGCCACCGCGAACTACGTCGGGTCCGAGACATGCGGCCGCTGCCACTCGGCCATCTACGAACGCTGGTCCAAGACCCGGATGGCCAATGTCGTCCGCAACCCGCGCGAGCGTCCCGACGCGATTATTCCAGACCTGTCGAAGCCCGATCCGCTGCTCACCTTCAAGAAAGAGGACATCGCGTTTGTGTACGGCAGCAAGTGGAAGCAGCGCTACTTCACGCGCATCGGCGATGACTACTATCCGTTCCCTGCGCAGTGGGACGTGGCCAACCGAGTGTGGCGCCCGTACTTCGTGCAGCCGAACACCGACTGGTGGGTGCCGTTCTACCCTGCCGACAACATGAAGCGTCCGACCGGCCCGCTGTGCGACGGCTGTCACTCGGTGAACTACGACGTGCAGACGAAAACGCCGACGGAATGGAACGTCGGCTGTGAGAAGTGCCACGGACCGGGGAGCGAGCATGTCAGGACGCCGGGCCGAATGAGCATCGTCAACCCGGCGCGGCTGAATACGCTGAAGGGCACCGACATCTGCATCCAATGTCACTCGCAAGGCAAGCCGTTGACCAACCCGATTGCCGGGCAATACTTCGATTGGCCGGTCGGGTTCCACGCGGGCCGCGACTTGAAGGACTTCTGGGAGCTGGAAGAGCACAAGCTGGGCGAGACGTCGTTCACGCACTTTGGCGATGGCAGCGCACACAAGAACCGGATGCAGGGCAACGACTTCAGCCAGAGCCTGATGTATGCGAGAGGCGTCACCTGTTTCAGCTGCCACGATCCGCACGGCACGCAGAACCCGGCCGACCTCCTGAAGCCGGCCAAGCAGGTGTGCCTGACCTGCCACAGCTCCGGGTCACCGAACGGGCCGCACGCCGCCAGCATCGACGCGCACACGCATCATCGCGCGGAGAGCGTAGGTAGCGACTGCATCGCGTGTCACATGCCGCGCACGGCCCAGACCATCGCGAACGTGAACGTGAGGAGTCACACCTTCAAGTTCGTGACCCCTGGCCTCACCGAGCAGTTTCAGATTCCCAATCCCTGCCTGGCGTGCCACGCCGAGCGCACCACCGCGTGGGTGCGCGAGACGTTACGTGGTTGGGGAACGGTGTCTCCGTGGCGCATTCCGTGAGCGCTTCGCGTTTTTCTTAGCGGCCGCGCCGGGCTGACGCTTCGTCTGGGCGAAGGACCGATAGAGGGCTTCGAAGAGCGCGATGCCTTGCTCGAGCAACGCGTGGTCGTCCGAGTGAGAGAGCCGCAGTCCATCGATCGCGGCTTCAATCGTCGGCGCCTCTGGCGCACCGAATCGCCCATCCTTCAGATCGAGATCGTGCACGAGCTCGCCGAGTCGCTT
The DNA here is from genome assembly GCA_963773045.1 of uncultured Acidobacteriota bacterium. GTDB lineage: Bacteria > Acidobacteriota > Vicinamibacteria > Vicinamibacterales > UBA2999 > 12-FULL-67-14b. The sequence continues at coordinate 1,010,086 of CAVYZT010000010.1, forward strand.
CACTGCCGGATCACGAATGTCGAAGCGCGATTGCAGACCCTCGAACGTGCACCGGTCGCCCTCGTGGCCGAAACCGGCACCGAACATGTCGAAGGGAATCGATGCCTCGGGCGCGGCCTTGGCATCGGTGACAAACCCGAATCGCGCTTTCGGATCGATGAACCGGCGGATCAACCATGCCGATCCGACGCGATCGATTCCAGGGCGCGGTCGCGTGACCCAGAGCTTCTGCTGGTAGCCAGCCCGATCCGCTTTCGCGCTGCCGGTCACCGCTTCTCGCTCCGCCGCTGACCGCCCTCGCGGCCCGTCGAAACTTTCCAGGAGCGCGGCGACGCGATCGCGGCCGGCGCTGCTGAAAAAGTCCAGCCGCTCGATCGCGGCGAATCGCCCGCGCAAGCGCGCGAGCTGATCGCGCGGGCCACGGGATCGCGGCGCTGGCCGATTCGGCGCCTTGGCGCGGCGCGCGCGCTCGATCTCCCGGCCCAGCTCGGCGTAATCCTGCTGCCGCGCCCGGCGAAAGGCGTCGACCATCGCGGCGTCCGCGGTGGGATCGAGGGTGTCGGCGGAGAACACTGCCGCCTCGCCGCCAGAGCCCTCGATTTCGACCTTGATCCACTGGAAGTCTTCCCGCGCCTCGGCCGTGTCGGGGAGGACATACACCGCTTGTTTGATCGCCACCGCCCCAAGCCCCTGCAGCCGGCGCCAGGTCCGCACCCGGAGATTCGATGGCACCGGGGGAAGCTGATGAACGAGCAGGAGCCATCGGCGTCGAGCCGGCTCGGGAGTGGGAGATGCGGGTGGAGGCGGCGACGAGCGAGAGCGTGACATGGAGTTGTAACGACTGTTGCAAAGTATAGACGCCTTCCGGATCTGACACTGGGAATGGCACGATTGCCGGAAAGCCTGCGCGTGTTCCATCTACCTGAGAGTGCCGCTCGCGATTGTCGGCCACGACTGGTCGCGGCCTTTGCTGGCTCGGCGGCGACCACGCATGTAAGATGGACTTCTCTGCGGCGCCCTCGAGCATGGCGCTGGATTTGCTCTAGATTGTGATCTCAGCAGGAGGCGAAATGAACAAAGCAAGCGCGGTGGTTCTTCTCGGCCTGACGTGTCTGTGGCCCGTGCGGACACAGGGTGATGCTCGGACCCAGGAGAAGCCAACCGTCCAGATCCCCCAACCCGGCGTGCCCCAGATCATGACGATGGAGGGCAAGTTCGTCCGGGCGGCGTACAACAACGAAGGCTACGTGATCCTCGGATACCAGCTCGCCAATCGATCGCTTGGCGAAGAATGGATGCTCCTCGAGGTCGGCATGACGGTGCGCGAACGGGTGCCGGACTACGACATGACTCGCGAGATGCTGTCGCTCGAGACGCCGGACGGCAAGACGATCCCCCTGCCATCGATCTCCGAGTACCGAGAGGGTGATACCCGCGCGCTGCAGAATCGGGAGAAGGTCCAGCGTGATTCGATCAATTACTTTCCGCCGAGCGCCCACCAGCCGTGCCGAATCGGCTTCTTTTCCGATGTGGGTTCTCCCGCCATGTCGTGGGACAAGGTCGAGCTCAGCAGCAATCGCGCCTGTCTGGGTCGGCTCTTTTTCAAGGTGCCAGGGGGCATCCAGTTTGGCCAGCACTGGCTCAACGTGAAGTTCCAGCAGACCCTCCTGCGCGTGCCGTTTCGGATCCTGACCGCGGACGAGGAGAAGCTCCTGTCCAAGAACTACAAGGACATCAGCAAGCAGGTCAAGGACGCGTTCAAGAAGCCGAAATGACGAAAGGTCGATCGGCTCGAAGGGTGTGCTGTGAAGAAGAGGCGCGTTGGGACTGGTCCCTCGGCTCCGACCGCGCCTCCGCTCCCTGATAAATGGCAGCGCTCCCCCTTGAGCGCAACCCGGCCCGCGATCCTGCTCTTCCACGGGAACGGCAACGACGGGGAGGCTTGGACCAAGCCTTCGACTGCCGCGCCGAAGATCCCCCAGCTCCCCTCCGGCTATCTCGACTTCAGGCACACGCCGGACGACAAGCGGATCGGGAAGGACCACACGACGCCGAACGCCGGCTTCTACAAGGTGGGCCACTCCGACCCGCTGGAGCCCGACGCCAGCAACTGGTGGGACATTCTCGTGAATCAGAAGTTCACCGTCGCGACCTGGAACCAGGCCGGGCCGAGGTTCGCAGAGGCTTACGCGAGCGCCAAGATGGCGTTCACGAGGCTGGTGTACGACACAAGGAACCTCAACCCGGTGCCGCGCATCGCGCTCATCGGGCATAGCCGCGGTGGGCTCCTGATCCGAAAGCTCCTCAAGGAGAGCCCCGCTCTCGCTGGGATCGAGCGCGTCCGTTGGGTCGTCACGCTCCACTCACCGCATCACGGAAGTGATATGGCGAGGGCGTACGCCGAGGTGGGCGCGGAGGTGGTTGATCTGATGGACACCAAGATCCCGGCGTCGATGCACGGTCCGTTCGGCAACATTCCCATCACAGGACCGATCAAGGCGGAGCTGAAGAAGGTCGCTGTCGAGCAACTCCGCTTCCTGAACAAGTGGTGGATGGCCGACAACGACCGCGAGCTCGTGACCGATGGACCACTCGTGCGCGATCTGGCGCAAGGCGAGGCCGCGCTCCCAGGGGTCAAGTACTACACGTTCGGCGGAGATACCCCGACATACATCAAGCTGTACATCTGGGTCTTCGATTCGAACAGCGCCGTGCCGCAGTACAAAGTGGAAACTCACGGCATCGACACCAAGGTCAAGCAGTACTTCGTTTGGCGGGTCAAGGCGGCTGAGCTGGACGCGATCTCGCCCCTCCTCGACAAGGTCCGGAACTTCACTCCGGAAATAACGCCTGGGAAGGGAGACGGATTCGTCGCGGATAGGAGCGCCCGCCTTCCCTTTTCCATACACGAGACGACTCACCTCAATCACATGGAGGTGCTCTGGGACAAACCTCTCCAGCTCAGGGTGATGCGGATCCTGACAGCGAGGTAATGCTCAGCGACGAGCGGGGGATGAGGGCAACCTGGCGATGGCAAGGCCAACCGCCAACAGCGTCCCCGCGACTATGATGCTCGCGTTCGGCAAACAAGGAGGTCGATCGTGAGCCAGTTGATTGCAACGTCGTGTGCGCTGTTCCTCGTGATCGCTGGCGTGGCGGCCCAAACGTCACAACCGCCTGGCGTGCCGACAATTCCGTTCGATGCGGCGATCGACTTCCTGAAGATCTCGCCCGACATGAACTTCGGCGAAGTGCTGGCCGTCGCGGTCAATTCCAAGGGCCGCATCGTCGTCCTTAACCACCCCGGCAGTGCAACCACCGGTCCGCTCTACGGCAACGCGTCGACGCAGCTCCTCGAATTCGATCAGAACGGCCGGTTCGTGCGCGAGATCGGCAAAGGCGTGTACGGCCTCGGCTACTCGCACAGCGTGCGGTTCGACAAATACGACAACCTCTGGGTCGTCGACAAGGGCACCAATGCAGTGGTCAAGTTCAACCCCGCTGGATACGTCGTGATGAATCTGGGACGGCGGCCGGAGGGTCCCGACGATCCCGACGAGTTCTACTATCGGCCCGGACGCGCGGAACCGCCGGTGCACGTCGACGGGTACTTCCGGCAGCCCACTGACGTTGCCTGGGATTCCGACGACAACATCTACGTGAGCGACGGCTACACGAACTCGAGGATCGCCAAGTTCGACAAGCGCGGAAACTGGATCACGTCGTGGGGATCGCGAGGCAGCGGCGGTGTGCACGCCGACGAAAACCCGGGACAGCTCAATACTCCACACAGCATTGGTGTCGATCGGCAGAACCACGTGTACGTCGCCGATCGCGGCAATCGTCGCATCCAGGTGTTCGATGCCGACGGCACGTTCCTGCGAATGCTCCGCCTCAACGCGCCGTACGACAAGAAACGGCATCCGGTCCTTGGCAACCTTCCGGCTAATCGACCCGACGAAACGGCGCCGTGGACGATCTGCATCACCGACGGTCCGACCCAATACCTGTACGCGGCCGATCAAGAGCCCGGACGGCTTTACAAGCTATCGCTCGACGGCACGATCCTCGGCATGCTCGGCGAATCAGGGCGCGACGTAAAGCAGTTCAACTGGGTGCACGGGATCGCATGCCCGTCGGACGATCTGATCTATGTGGCCGACATGAACAACTGGCGCGTCCAGCGGCTCACCCTTCACCCCGAGCGCGCAAGACCAGCCACTCGATAGCCGGCGCGGGTTGATGTGGCGGGACTGGTACGCGAAAACCGGCGGGCTCGTCGCCCGGCGCTGAACGCAACCGTTGAAGGATGTCAGCGACCTCTCGAGAATCCCACCCTATTCGAGCAGACGAGTGAGAATGCGCACCAGCGCCTGCTGCTCCCGGACGGAGAGGCGGCTGGAGCGTGTCGGGCGGCTGCGTCATGCGCTCGAGCAGCAGCGTGCGCAGCTTGGAACCGGTTGGTGTCAGGTCCAAGACCTTCACGCGGCGGTCCACGTCCGACGGCCGGCGGCGCACCAAGCCACGTGATTCGAGCCGGTCCACCAGACCGGTGACGTTCGAGGCATCGCACGCCAGTGTCTCGGCCAGCTCGCCCATGGGGACGGGGCGGCCAGGTTCAATGAGGTGCAGCACGTGGCACTGCGCCGGCGACAGCTCGAGCTCCGCCGCCAGCGACGGCAGGTTCGCCCGCTGACTGAAGAAGAAGTCCAGCAGGAGCCGCCAGGCGTCGCCGGTGCAGGCCTTCGAGCGCTTCATGCGCCGATCAGTATAGTTCATTTCATAGATAGTTGACATCATCAAGTATTGGGCGTAGGCTCGTGACATGACTGATCTCAGATTGGTGAAATTGGACGATGGCGTGCTGTTTCCCGGAATGGCGGCGGCCCTGGCCGTGGACGTCGGCCGCGACGAACGGGTACTGCTGATCCCGCAGCGGGGCAGCAATTACGCCAAGGTTGGCGTAGTCGCCGAAGTGTCCGAACGCGCGTCCGTGCGCGGACACGGCGTCGCGTCGTTCCAGGCGCTGCACCGCGGAGTCCCTGGTGCGGCACACACCGACCGCAACGGCGTCCTCCGAGTGGAAGTCGATGAGCGGCCCGATGTGGCGCCGCCGCCCAGCCTGACCCGCGAGCTCGAGCGCGAGTACCGCGCCGTCGTGGAGGAGATTCTGGAACTGCGCGGCGACGATGGCCGGATCAGCGCCTTTGTGCGCTCGATTACCGACCCAGGGGCGCTGGCCGATACCGCCGGCTACTCACCGGATCTCAACGTTGGCCAGAAGCTGGAACTGCTCGAAACCCTCGATGTCGTCGAGCGGTTGTCGCTCGCGCTCCGCTTTCAGCAGGAGCGGCTGGCGGAGCTGCGCGTCCGCAAGCGGATTCGCGACGACGTCGACTCCGGCGCCCAGAAACAGCAGCGCGAATATTTCCTGCGCAAGCAGATGGATGCCATCCGCAAGGAGCTCGGCGAAAACGACGCGTCGGTCGCCGAGGACTACCGCAAGAAGATTGCCGCCGCCGGAATGCCGGAAGCGGTGCAACAGCAGGCCGAACGTGAGCTGGGCCGGTTCGAGCGCATGGGCGACGCCAACGCCGAAGCGTCGATGATCCGGACCTATCTCGACTGGCTTCTCGCCGTGCCGTGGGCGAACAAATCGGAAGAGCGCCTCGACCCGACACACGCGCGAGAGGTGCTCGATGCCGACCATGCCGGCCTCGACGAGGTGAAGCAGCGAATCACCGAGTATCTCGCGGTGCGCAAGCTGCGCGCGGAGCGCGGCCTCACCGACGATCGCCGGTCGGGCGCGATTCTCACGCTCATCGGCCCACCGGGGACTGGCAAAACCTCGATCGGCGAGTCGATCGCGAGAGCCACAGGCCGGAAGTTCGTCCGGATGTCGCTCGGCGGCGTCCGCGACGAAGCGGAGATCCGCGGCCATCGCCGCACCTACATCGGGGCGCTGCCCGGACGTCTGGTGCGAGCGCTGCGCGATGCCGGCACGATGAACCCCGTCATCCTCCTGGACGAGGTGGACAAGCTGGGCGCCGACTGGCGCGGCGATCCGTCGGCGGCGTTGCTCGAGGTCCTCGATCCGGCGCAGAACCATGCGTTCCAGGATCACTATCTCGACGTGGCGCTCGACTTGTCGCACGTGCTGTTCATTGCGACCGCGAACCTGGCCGACACCATTCCGGGGCCGCTGCTGGACCGGATGGAAGTGATTCGCTTCGACGGCTATACGACCGAAGAGAAGGTCGCGATCGGCCGGGGATACCTCTGGCCGCGTCAGGTCGAGAAAAACGGCCTGCGGCTTGACGATGTGAAGGCCGAGGACGAAGTGATCCGCCTGATCGTCACCGACTACACGCGAGAGGCCGGCGTGCGTCAACTCGAGCGCGAGCTCGGCACGGTGCTTCGCAAGGCCGCGACAAGGATCGCGTCTGGCGATCAGACGCAGCCGGTCGTCATCGATGCGGCTGTAGTCACCGAGGCGTTGGGGCGGCCGAAGTTCTTCCGTGAAGCGGCGGCGCGCGTGGCGGTTCCCGGCGTCGCCACCGGACTCGCCGTGACCGGCGTGGGCGGCGATGTGCTCTTCGTCGAAGCCGCCGCAATGACTGGAAAGAGCGGGCTGGTGCTGACCGGTCAACTGGGCGACGTCATGAAAGAGTCGGCGCGCATTGCGCTGAGCTACGTCCAGAGCCACGCGGCGCCGTTGGGCATCGACGAACGGCGGTTCGACGGCAGCGAGTTCCACGTGCACGTCCCGGCGGGCGCGATCCCCAAGGATGGCCCGAGCGCGGGTGTGACCATGGTCGCCGCGTTGACATCGCTCCTGACCGGGCGGCCGGTCAAGAGCACGGTGGGCATGACCGGGGAGGTAACGCTGCAGGGCCGCGTGCTGCCGATCGGCGGGCTGAAGCAGAAGATACTGGCCGCGTATGCCGCCGGACTGACCGACGTCATCCTGCCCGAGCGGAACGAGCCCGACTTGAACGAGGTGCCGTCAGAGGTGCGAGCGCAAATGCACTTCTACCCGGTCAAGTCGGTGGACGAGATGCTGGCGGTGGCGCTGGAGCCGCCGCAGCCGCTCGCCATGGTCGCCTGATTCTCCAGACGTGGTCTGCGAGCGCCGCGCCACCCGGCGCTCGCCGATCTCTTCACCGACGGCAAACGTCGCGGTGATCGTCTCACCGCCACTCACCTTCAGATCTCGATAGTCGAAGCGCGTGGTCGCTCAGTTCGTGAGCACAGGTGTAGATCGGCCGGTGCTACTGGGCACTCTTGGCACGAGTTTTCCGCTTCGCTGGCGTCGCAGACGATGGCGTCTGAAACTCGTCGGCTCTCGCTCGATCGAGATGCGGCTCGGCGATGGCTGTCTTGAGCATCCGGACGTGATCCTGAAAGTGGACCTCCATGTTGTCGCCGCTGACGCGGCTGACGCGGCCCACGCCCCATTCCGGACGCTCACGATGTCGGACGAAATCGCCTTCTTTGAGTGGCATGTGCCAATCATGTCACGAGACCCACCATTCCTCAGCAAATCGCACGCAGAACCGATGCCCTGCAGGGCGATAGGGGGCTGCCCCAGCGACGTGCCTGCTCGTGATCGTATGATGGGGAGCGTCGCCCTGGAGAGGCCTTACCAGTGCTCCAGCATCAATTCGGTCGGGCATGATCAAGCTGAACCTCGATCTGCTTGATTCGCCACCTGCGGCTCGCCGCAGTGCGGTGATGTACGGCGCGGTGACCGGGCAGGTCTCGATTGGCCGGCATGTTCTGCAGATCGGCAAGCCGAGCGGCGCCACCATCCGCGAGGCTTCGCGGGCCGAACAGGCGCTCTTTCGTCCCCGGCCCACTCCAGTTCTCCTTCGCCCGCGCTTGATCCGCGGTCTCGTCGATCGTCAACGGGAGCTCGCGACGGTCCTTTCTGCACTCGACGCGGGTCTTCCTCTCGAGGCCAGCGGCGAGCGCGGCATCGGCAAGACGGCTCTTCTCCGTCATGTCGCGCATCACCCGCGAGCCGCCTCGTTTGCCGACGGCATCGTCTATGTGCTGGCGCGGCATCAGGCACCCGGCGATATCCTGCAGCAGGTCTTCGAAGCCTTCTATGAAGCTGACGCGGTCGCCAAACCGACAGAGGCGGAGATCCTGCGCGGCCTTCAGGACAAGCAGGCGTTGATCCTGCTCGACGGCGTCAACCTGTCACAGGATGAGCTGGAACGATTGCTCGACAGCGTGCCCCGATCCGCGTTCGTTGTCGCCACGCGCGAGCGGTGCTTATGGAGTGAGGTGCGAAGCCTGGCGCTAGGGGGCCTGCCCGTCGAGGACGCCGTGATCTTGCTGGAACGCGAGATGGAGCGTCCGCTCGAGCGCGAGGAACTGGCGGCGGCCGAAAGCGTGTGCGCGGCGCTGGGCGGTCACCCGCTTCGCATTCAACAGGCGGCCGCGATTGCGCGCGAGCGGGGCCTCTCGCTCGACGGATGGGCGCGTGACATCACCCCGGAGCGGCTGATCACGGAGCTGTTGGCCTCAATCGACGACAAGCAGCGGCGCGCGCTGTTGGCATTGACGGCCCTGCCGGGCGTGCCGCTTGAAGTTCAGGACATCTCAGGCATCGCGGAAGTCCCCGGTCTCGAGGCCACGCTTCAGAGCCTCGCTCGGGGCGGCCTCGTGGTCCGCAGCCACTCGCGGTATCACCTCGCGGAAGGCGTTGCCGATCGGCTCCGCCGCACCGAGGACCTCAATCCTCCGATGAATCGGGCCATCACCTACTTCATTGCGTGGGCCGAACGCCACCGGCGCAGCCCCGACAAGCTACTGGAAGAATCGGAAACGCTGTTGCGCGCGCAACATCAGGCCGTCGAGATCCGGCGCTGGGGCGAGGCTCTTCGGCTGGGCCAGCTTCTCGAAGGAGCGCTGATTCTTGCCGCACGGTGGGGCGCGTGGGGTGTCGCGCTCGAGCACTGCCTCGAAGCCGCGAAGACGATCGGGGATCGATCGGCCGAAGCCTGGGCCCTTCACGAGATCGGCATTCGGGCCTTCGGTCTGGGCGAGGCGGGCCTGGCGCGCGTGTCGCTGTCTCAAGCGGTCAAGCTTCGTGAGGCGCTCGGCGACACGGCCGGCGCAGCGGTCAGCCGGCGGAATCTCGGCTTCGTGCTTCCACCGCCAGTGGACCGCGCCCTTGACCTCAACTCGCTTCCGCTTCGAGATAAGGCCCTGCCCGTCGTACCCGTTCAACGGACGCACTGGTCCGTGGCGGTGGCGTTCACCGCGTTGCTGTTGGCGGCCATGTTTGGAGCCGGCTACGCAGCGAGCCCGGCCTTCCTGCGAGCTGGTCTCGCCGAAGCGATCGTCGGCACAGCCGCCCCGCTCCCCCCGGTTCGAGCGCCACACGCGCCGCCGCTTCCGTCGACGGGCTTGCCTTCGCCCACGTCGTCAGCACCGTCGGCCGGCGCGAGCATCCTCATCTTCACGGCGCGACCCAGTTCGATCGCCACCGCCGGATCCACGGCCATCTGCTACGCGGTGATCGGCGCCTCCGAAACGATCATCGAACCCGGCATTGGCGCAGTCGATCCGACCAGCACGCTCACCTGCCGCCGCGTCGCGCCGCAGCGCACCACGACCTACGAGCTCACCGCTTACGGCCGCGACGGCGACCAGATCAGGCAGCGGCTGGTCATCGTCGTCAGGTGAGCGGTCGTCGCCAGCCGGAAATCCATCTCGGCTTGACTCGCGCACCAATTCCAGGCAGGGTTTCGCCCACGCCCACTCATTTCCTGGAGGCTTGCATGTGCCGCGCGGCTTTCGCTTTAGCCTGCCTGACTGCCCTCTCGACCGCTGCGTTCGGTCAAACGGGGGCGACCGGCGCCGTCGCCGGCACGGTCCGCGACCAGACCGGCGCGTTCGTGCCGGCCGCGAACAGTCCTCATCCGCAGCGCGGCCACTAACGAGACGCGTCAGGTCACCACACAGCCCAACGGCGCGTTCGTCGTGCCCGCTGCTGCCGCCCGGCGAGTACGTCCTCGAGGTGACGATGAGCGGCTTTGCGCCGCTCACGCGAGACCGGCGTTCGCGTCATCGTCACGGAGACGACCAATCTGACCGATCGAGCTTCAGCTGGAAGGCGTGACCGACACGGTGCAGGTGTCGGCGGCGTCGGAGATGGTCCAGTCGACATCCAACAGCGCTTGGACGCGTGGTCGACTCGCGGGCCGTCGAGGGGCTGCCGCTCGTCACGCGCAACTACACGCAGATCATCGGGCTGTCGCCGGGCATTACGGCCGACGTCACCGACGCCGGCGCCCTCGGGCGAGGGACCGGCGGCACCTCGCCGCCAAACGCGCATGGCAATCGGTCGTACGACAACAACTTCCAGATGAACGGCCTGGGCGTCAACGACATCTTTTCGCAGGGCACGACCAGCGGCGGTGTGCCGATTCCCAACCCGGACACGATCACCGAGTTCAAGGTGCAGACCGGTCAGTACGACGCGGCATACGGGCGCAACGCCGGCGCCAACGTCAACCTGGTCACCAAGAGCGGATCGAACCAGATGCGCGGGTCGGTCTTCGAGTTCTTCCGCGATCGCAGCCTGAACGCCAACAGCTTCTTTTCGAATCGAAACGGACAGCCGAAGCCGGTCGCTCGATCAGAACCAGTTCGGCTTCACGCTCGGCGGTCCGGTCGTGCGCGATCGGTTGCTCTTCTTCGGGTCGTATCAGGGCACTCGCCAGACCAACGGCGTCTCGAGCCTGGTCACCGTGCTGGCGCCGCCGCTGACCGACGATCGATCGGCTGCGGCGATCGGGCGGCTGTTCGCCGGTCAGCGCGGCGCTTCAGCAGAACGCGATGGGCGGCGTCGGCCCCGCGATTCTCGCCGACGGATCGAACATCAATCCGGTCGCCTTGCGCCTGCTGCAGATGCGCCTCGCTGACGGCAGCTATTTGATTCCCACACCACAGCGCATCAACCCGCGGCAGCGTTCGCCGTGCAGGGATCGTCGACCTTCTCGACGCCATCCACCTTCGACGAGAACCAGTACATGGCCAACGTGGACTACGTCCAGGGCAGCGACAGCCGTTTCTCGGGTCGATTCTTCACGGCTCTCGGCGACACCAGCAGGCGTTCCCGGCGGGCAACGCGCCCGGGTTCCCGTTGACGGTCGCCGATCAGTACGTCGCGACGTCGGTCTCGCACAGCTGGGTACTCAGCTCGCGGTTGTTCAACGAGGCGCGATTCGGCTACGGACTGCTGAAGACGGATCGCACGCAGGACGGCGCGTTCCAGCTTCTCGGACGTCGGCATCCAGTCCTCGCCGCAGAACGACGACCTGCCGACGATCGCCATCACCGGCTCGTACACCCTCGGCGTCGTCCGCCGATCGGCACGCGCTCGCAGCGGACGTTTCTCTTCGAGGACTCGCTGTCCTGGGTCCGAGGCAAACACAACCTGCAGATTGGCGGCGGCTTCACCAGGGCGCTCCGCGACTTCGACAACTTCCGTCAGCCGGGCGCGCTGACGTTTCAGAGCTTTCCTGATTTCCTGCTTGGTCTGAACGCGGCGCAGAACGGCACCAACCTCTTCAGCAACGTGTTCGTGTCGGTCGATCTCACCGGACAGTTCGATCGCGAGTCGCGCAACTGGGAAACCTCGGCCTACGTGCAGGACAACTTTCAAGTGTCGTCGCGACTGACGGTCAATGCCGGCCTGCGCTGGGAATACCTGCCGCCTCTGACCGACGCGACCGGGCGGCCGACGACCGTCGATCCGAGCCTGCTCAACCCGAATCCACCGGCCGTCCGGATCGCTCGCCGGCATCGTCGTGCAGGCGAACTACCCGGGCACCATTCCGGCGGGAGTGGTCCAGACTGACAAGGACACCATCATCGACCAGGCGAAGACACACACGGTCGGGCCACGCAGCGGGATTCACCTGGCGTGTGCTCGGCGATTCGAGCCGCTTGGTCGTGAGAGGCGGCTACGGCTTGTACTTCTCGCGGACGACCGGACAGGTGCAGACGCAGACCACGACGACGCAGCCGTTCGGATTGCTGCGTGCATCGGCAGGGCCACCGAATGGGCCGGCCACATTCGCGAACCCGTTTCCGAGCCCGATTCCGACCGAGGCGTCTTTCCCGCTCTTCGTGCCGTACACGCCGGCCTCGAACGTCACGGCGGTCGCGGTCGATCGAGACCTTGGGCCGGGACGAATCCAGCAGTTCAGCGTGGGCGTCCAGACCGAGATCGCGCGCGACCTGATGTGGGAGATCGGCTACGTCGGCACACGCGCCGAGCGACCTCCAACGCTCGCGCTCGGTGAACCAGGCCCTGCTCGCCAGCGCCGACGAACCCGATTCGCGGCCAGACGACCAACACGGTGGCGAACATCACGCAGCGGAAGCCGTATCTCGGCTGGTCGACCAGCGATCTGCGTGCGGTCGAAGCCGAGGGCGAGACCGTCTACGACGGCCTGGAGACGAGCGTCACCAGGCGCTACAGCAACGGGCTCCAGTTCCTGGCGTCATACACCTACTCGAAGAACCATCGACTCGGATGGCGCGAATACCGAAGCGAATGGACAAGCGGGCGCCGGCATCGGCAATCAGAACGACGATCTTGGGCGCCGCGGCCCGGCGAGCTTCAGCCGGCCGCACCGGTTCATCGCGAGCTTCGTCTACGAGTTGCCGTGGCTGAAGGCCGCGCACCGATGCCGTAGGAGCGATACTCGGAGGCTGGTCCGTCGCCGGCGTCGCGACCCTCCAGAGCGGACAGCCGCTGACGTTCACGGGCACGAATGCCAACAACGCGTACGGGTTCACCGGGGATCGTGCGCAGCTCGCCGCCGGGTGCGGCCCAGACGATCTCGTGGAGTCCGGCTCGGTCAGGGATCGAATCGGCCGGTACTTCAACACGGCCTGCGTCGGCCCGGCGATCCGGTGGCCGGTCATCGGCGCCGATGGCCTTGCGACCGATTTCGGCAATAGCGGCGTCGGCATCATTCGTGGAACCGCCCAGCAGAATCTCGACCTGTCCTTGATGAAACGTGTCCGGACTGGCTGGCCTACCAGCCAAGCCGCGGCCGAGTTCCGTGCCGAGTTCTTCAACGCGCTCAACACGGTGAACTTCGCCAACCCGAATACCAATGTGTCCTCGGCCACGTTCGGCCAGATCACCGGGACGACGGTGAGCCCGCGGATTATTCAATTGGCGTTCAAGCTGGTCTTTTGAGATTGCTCGAGGGCTCCATGAACACCATCAGCCTCCGACCTGTCACTGCGGCGATGGCAGTCGCACTGTGCGCTTCGCTGTTTTCGACGGATGCCGCGCTGCAGTCGCAGAGCGACGATCGCATCGTCACGACCACCCATCAGGTGCGCATCGACGGCAAATCGCTCAGCTACACCGCGCGAGCCGGGCGACTGCCGATTCGTGACAATGAAACCGGCGAGGTCCACGGCCAGATGTTTTTCGTGGCCTACACAGTCCAGCGTGCAGCGAACGCGCCGCCGCGACCGCTCACGTTTGCCTGGAACGGAGGTCCGGGCTCGAGCTCGTCGCTCGTTCACCTGCTCGGCTTCGGGCCCCGGCGCGTCGGTCCAACGGCTGACACCAAGGTCGAGCCGATCGACAACGACGGCACGTGGTTGGATTTCACCGACCTCGTCTTCGTGGATCCGATTGGCACCGGCTACAGCCGGCCGGTGAAGACGGAATACGGACCGGAGTTCTATCAGACGCGTGGCGACGCCGAATCGGTAGCGGAGTTCATCCGCGTCTATCGGAACCGGTTCGATGCGAACGACGCGCCGCTGGTGCTGGCCGGCGAGAGCTACGGCGTCACGCGAGCGGCAGGGGTCGCCGACGCGCTCGAACGGCGCGGCACTCGCGTCGCCGGCACGATCCTCATCGGCCTGGCGTTGCCGCTCGGAAATCTCGATGCGAACCAGCGAACCGCGCTGAACGTTCCGACCTACACCGCCACGGCGTTCGCGAACAAGAAGCTCGGCCGAGATCTGCAAACCGACTTGCCGTCTGCGCTTCGTCAAGCCGAGGCCTGGGCGTCCACGCGCTACGCGGACGCGCTGGCGCGTCGCGACGGGTTGAGTGAGGCGGAGCGCTCTGAGGTCGCCGCCGATCTCGCCAGCTTCACGGGATTCGACACGAACTCGATCGATCGCAAGACGCTGGCGATTCCGATGCCGCTCTTCAGCGAGCAGTTGCTCCGCGCGGAGAATCGCATGGTCGGGCGGTACGACAGCCGGCTGACGGCGCCGTTCAATCCCGAGCAGGTCAAGATGTACGACCCGACGAAGGATCCCAGCCTCTCGAACATCATCGACGACGTGGCCGTCGTGCGCTATCTCCGCTTCGAGCTCGGCTTCGACAGTGACCTTCCTTATCAAGGCCCGTTTGGCGGCGGGTATCCGCCACCGACGTCCTTCCGCGGCGACTGGATGTCCGTGAAGTGGAATCGCGGGCCGGCTGCACCCGCGGGCGCGCGAGGAGGTGGGGCGCCTCCGGCAGGCGCAGGTCCGGCGGCCAGTGCCGAACCCGAGCAGCCGCTCGCTCGCGCGATGACGATCAACCAGTCGCTGAAGGTGCTGAACGCGTGCGGGTACTACGACCTGGTGTGCAGCTACTTCGCCAATGCGGTCGCCGCCAGCCGCCTCGAGCCGGACATGCGCTCGCGGGTCACGGTCCGGAGTTACGCGGGCGGGCATGCCGTCTATACGGATGCCGTGGTTCGGCGCGAGCTCAAGCGCGATGTCGCCGCATTCGTCCAGAGCCTGAGCTCGAAGGCGGCTCCTACCAGAGCGGTCGCGCCGTCACCGGCATCGCCTCCATCACCCGGCGATGGCGACACCGTGACGACGAAGCATCAGCTGTCGCTCGGCGGGCAAACACTGCGGTACACGGCGCGAGCGGGGCTGTTGCCCATCCGCGTCAACGAGACCGGTGAACCGCACGGACAGGTGTTCTACGTCGCCTACACCTTGGATGGCGCACCGAGCGCCCGCAGACCGCTCACCTTCCTCTGGAACGGCGGCCCAGGATCGAACTCGGTGTTGCTGCACTTTGTGGGCTTCGGACCGAAGCGTCTCGCCGACTCTCGTGGCGCCGCCGGTTGTGTCGAGTGCGACGTGCAGGACAATGAGGCCACCTGGCTGGAGCACTCCGATCTGGTGTTCGTCGATCCGGTCGGCACGGGCTTCAGTCGTCCCACGCGGACTGAGTACGGCGCCGAGTTCTACAACACGCTCGGGGACATCGCCTCGATTGCCGAGTTCGTGCGGGTCTATCTCACCCGTTTCGACGCGTGGGACTCCCCAGTGTTCGTGGCCGGCGAGAGCTACGGCGCGTGGCGGGCCTCCGGCGTCGCTGAGACGCTGGAGAAGCAAGGCACGCGTGTGGCAGGAGTCATGTTGATTTCGGGTGGTATTCATGTCGGTCCGGTGATCGACGAGGAGATGCGGACGGCGCTCTTCATCCCGACGCGGACCGCAGCGGCGTTTCACCACAAGAAGCTGGGCAGCTGATCTGCAGAAGGATCTGCCGGCGACGCTTCGGCAGATCGAGGAATGGGCACGAAGCGAGTACGCGCCCGCGCTGAAGCGCGTCGACGCCTGACCGAACAGGAGCGAGATGCAATCGTCGCCAAGCTCTCCCTGTTTACCGGTCTCGACTCGAGCCTCATCGACCGGCAGACGCTCATCGTCGGGCGTCAGCAGTTCGCCGAGCAGTTGCTCCGCGACCAGAAACGCGTGCTCGGCCGCTTCGACACGCGCGACGTCGAGGGAACCGCGCGAGCCAGTGATCGCGCCGCAACCGTGAATCGGTATCTTCGTTCGACGCTGGGGTTCACGACCGACCTCGCGTACCAAGGCAACGAAGAAGGCTTTACGCCGCGATACTGGCCGGCGCCTGCCGTCGGTGGCCGCCCGGTGGAACTACAACCAGGGTCCACAGCCGCCGCCGGGTCAACCGCCGGCCGCGCCTCCAGCCCGGCCCGCGAATCTCGACGCGCCGCCGGGCGGCGCGCAGCCGTGGCTGCGCCGGGCGATGGCGATCGATCCGTCGCTGAAGGCATTTGTCGCGGCCGGCCTCTACGATTCGCTGAACAGCTGTGCCGCGAATGCGTACCTCGTGTCGAAGCTCGAACCGCCCTTGGCCGCCAACATCACGGCGACGTGTTACGACGGCGGCCACATGATGTACGACGAGCCCGACATCCGCCGCCAGGTGACCAGGGACATCGCGGCGTTCTACAAGCACGTCGCGTCGGGCGGGTCACCGCGATAGCGATCGCGCTGGGTTGGTTCGCCCCGTCATCCGGGAGCGCGACGAGCAAGCGCTCGATGTCCGCCATGTCGTTGAAGACCCAAGGTGAGGTCGAATGAAATGGCGGCCGAAGCGCTTGCCGGGCGAGCGAGCGAGAAGTGCGACCGAGCGATGATTGTGACGTGTCCGAAATTGAACAGCCTCCCACGAGCGGCTCTGCTATCGTGGCGCGCGATTGGGCCGCTCGGCGTTCCCGGTCGTGGGACTCCAAAATGGAAATCCCGGTTTCTGAAGCCGACTGCTACCGAAGATGGGGGACGTCGGCAGCAGCTGACGCGTCCACCATCCCGAGTCGAGGTCGTCAATGCCGTTCAGCCGAACATTCATCAACGTCAACAAGAGTTTGTCGTACGCAACCTATTTCTTCAGCGAGCGGACCTTTGAAGGCTCCTGGTCGAATCCGAACGTTCCGGTCCTGGTCTTCAAAGACCATTCTTTGCCGGGATTCTCCGTGCAGAATCACGGGGGCCCAGTGGGCAGCGGAACGCCGGTGGAGCTGTTGTTCTGGGGGGACTGGTGGAACTCCGACGAGGCCAGCGCGCGGCGGAACCTGTACATCAGGCGTGTGCAGGATCTCTTGGCCAGCGACTACTTTTCGGAGCTGGTGCAGTACGGCATCGCCAAGCCTACCTGGCGTGGCGCCAAGATCGTTACGGAGCCCAAACCGCCAGCGGCATTCAATTCCAACGAGGACATCCAGTCGGTTCCTGATCTCATCGTCGATCTCATCGAAGACGACGTCTTCCCGGACCCGGACGACGAAAAGATCGCCTATGTAGTGTTCATGGCGAAAGGCTTCACGGAGTCTATCAAGGCGAACGGCAGCCACACCAAAGACTACGACTATGAATTTCCGTGGGACAAGGACTGGTTCTGGGTCGCGTGGGTCCGGTTTTTCGGGAACCCAGGCGCCACAGGCGAGGATGAAGATCCAGAGAGCGCGATACGGACATTCAGTCACGAACTTGTGGAGATGCTGTCCGATCCGGAACTGGACGCATGGTATGCCGGCGAACCGAAGGACGGAGAAATCGGTGATGCGGCAGTGACGCCCGGATCAAGGAAGAAACAGACCGCCTGGGTCAATGGCGTGCAAGTCCAGGCGTATTGGTCCAATCAGTACGGGGCCACGGTCATTCCAATCGACCGCGACTACAAGGCCAGAATCCTGGGCACGATTCGCCCGGATCGCCGTATACCTGAAACGGGAACGTTTCGGCCGGATCCCGAGGACATGAAGCTGTGCAACCTGCTTCCACAGTGCTGCCTGGAGCCGCGAGACTACCATTTCACTGTCGTGAAGCAAGATGAAACTGTCCGCCTCCGCGTGGAGACGGAGCGGTACCGGCAGCCGCAGATTGCGTGGAACGTCGAGGGTACTCCCGTTTCAGCGAACATCGTCCTGTCTTTGGATGTCCTGGCGGGAACATTCGATGGGCGTCATTCGAAGTTCAGTCCGCGGGCCGTTCAGGTGAAATGCACCCTGCTGAACAACGAACTCACCCTGACAACGACGGGCACCGGGGCGAACTTCGATATCCAGGTGACTTGCGCGGTGACGGACGGGTCGATCGTGGGGAACCTCAAAACCAACGTGATTGCCACGCCGGCGATCACCATCGGGTTTGTGGGCGCTGAACTTACCGATGATCCGGACTACAAGCGGCAGCGGGATGCGTGCAACAAGGCCCTGGAGGAGATGCTAAAGAAGGCGGGACGCGGGAAGTCCCAAAAGGCGAAAATTGGCGATCCGGTGGAGTTTGGTCCGGCAATTCTCAGCGACCTGCCGGCTTATGCTCGGGTGCGGGCATTTGGTGGACGCCCGGCGAGCAGTTGATCTGTCGCGCATGGCGAACGCGTTCCTGCCGCCGGAAGCGGCGACAGCGGTCAGAAGCGCGCTGGTTGCCGATGTCCCCGCGCTGCAAGCTGCGTTGGCCCGACGTCAGGCACCCGACGATGGCACGACTGAGCCAGGGACGCCGGGGGTTTGCATTCAAATACGAGTGCACAACCCGCAACACCTGCCTCTCGGAGGAACCGTCGATCTCGAATTCCGGCCTCAGGAGGGAGGCGAAACAAAGATAGTGAAGCGCGTCGACGCATCGAAGGACATCAATGTCGGCGGGCTCCAGCGGACGCCCCGTGGGATCTATCAGGTCACAGTGACGCCGACCGATGTGTTCAAGCCGACGGCGCAGTTTGTGACAATCCCTGCCAGCGGGTTCGATACGGTGGAATTCATCATTGACAGGGGAAAGTAGCGGACCACTCGGTGGGTTGGAGCCACGCTGCAGGTGTTCTTCGGCTGATGGCATCGAGCATCGCCTCTGTCATATCACGGAGTGAAGACGCGGGCCTTCGTGGTGTCGGCGCTGAAACCAGTCGATCAGCTACGGCGGGAGATCGCGGCGAACGAGGGGTCGAGGCGACAGCACGCGTCCAGACCGATGTCGGTGTCAGGGTTCGACCGGCGATCACAAGAGTCCGTTCTTGAGGAATTGGAGAAGATGGCATGTCGAATCAGCAGATATTCGCCGGTCGCCTCGGCATCGATGAGCATGGTGATAGCTGGCTGCTGGAAACGCCGGGTGGGGCCGTCCTTGTTGACGTGACAGACTTCCACCTGGACGACGGGGCTCTCATGAGGGGCACGTCGTCTCAATCATTGGCCGGATGGGGATCCCAACGTCGTCGACCAGCGCATGGCGGTATCTACCAGACACAAGTGCCGGGGATGGTTCTGACAACTGGCTCGGCCGCCGCGTTCATGAATGGTCCCGTTGGCGTCGCTGCCAGAAGGGTGCGTCCGGCCAGCGGCGTTCCGCGCGGTAGTAGCGGCGGCTCTTGCGGCAATCCGAAGTGAATCGGCGGCGGATCAGCGTCTGAAGATGTTGGCTCGGGCCGCTGTCGCCATCCAGCATCGCCAATAACGCCCGGCCCGCCATGATGCCGTCTGTCAAAGCGCGATGGAGCCCCTGGCCTGATAGCGGGTCCACCGTCGAAGCCGCGTCTCCAACCGAGAGCCAGCGGGCGCCTCCGACGCGGGAGCGGCACCAAGCGCCGGCGCTGCGTACCACGGGACTTCCACACGCCACGGCGCTTCGCAGGCGCCGGGACAACACGGGGAGCGAGGACACAAGCGTTGGGAGCGGCGTCGCCCGAAGCACGTCCGGATCGGTGAAGAGCATCAGTACCTGACGCCCGCCAGGCAGAGGCGCGGAGTACGCCCATCCGTCGGCGCTCGCTTCGACCACCGTCCACCCCGATGTCGTCGACGGCATGTCGAACTGCTGGATGAGTGCGACGGTGTGATCGCGAAAGCGCCGGCGGCCAGCGGCCGGCGTCGTCAAGCTGGCGGATCGACCCGCGGCATTGAGGAGCACGTGCCCCTGCAGCGACCCTTGGGGTGTGGTCACCTGCCAGCGCCCCGAGTCCCGCTGCGCCGTCACGACCCGCGCGCGCCAGAACGTCGCGCCCGCGGCTGCGGACCGCTCGGCGAGCATCGCGTCGAAGTGCCGCCGATCGAGGTGCCAGCCGTTGCCGAGAGGGTGAAAGAGAAAGTCTTTGTAGGCCGCTGCCGGCCCTCCCCAATAACTCTCCACGCCGAGCGACGGCAGGTGTGGCGATCGCCTGAAGTCATCCCAGGCGCCTAGCTGCTCTAGCGGCCGTCTGACCCGAGGCGACACCGATTCGCCCCACCGCTGGTCGTCGTAGCGCGTCGCCTCGACGACCGCGACGGATACGCCAGCCGCGGCCATCGTCAATGCGGCTGCGCAACCCGCAGGTCCACCGCCGACGATGATCGCGTCGTAGCGTGCAGCGCTCACGCTCACGGCTTTTGCTTGACTGGTTTCTTTTTGATGGACTTCTTCCGCGCCTGCTTCGCCTGAATGTAGATCGTCTTGCCCGCCGCATCACTCGACTTCAGGACGAATCCGAGCTCCTTCCAGCCGGTGACCATGTCCAATTTGGACTCGATGCCCGCGGCCCACGGCACGCGGCGCTGGAGCCGCTTGTCGGTAAAGACCGAGTCGGGCCGCTGCGCCGGCCACCAGCCGTAGTCCCGTTCGCCGGCTTCGAAGAACTCGATCCCGGTCTGTTCGTCCCTCGCACCTTCCCACGCGCAGTCGTTGAAATCCGCCTGCCACGGAACGGCCGACGTCGCGTTGACGATGCCAGCCGGGAGATCCTCGCGCAGTCGCACCGGGAGCGTGGGCTCGTAATTCCCCGCGTCGCCGATGAACCGCGGTATCTCGATACCGGGAAAGAACGCACCGCCAGCGCACGCCTCGAGCGCCACGCGGTCGAGGGCGTCTGGCAGACTCTGCTTGGCCCACGGATCGTTTGGGGAATCCCAGACGAAATCCTGAGGCGTCTTTGGCACGGTCGCCCATCGGGTCATCGCGTCGTATTGAACCGGCGTCAGAGCCAGCACGCGGAACTGCTTCTCGAGGTAGCCCTCTTCGTCGAACAGCCGGGGCATCGCGCGCGACGAGCTGGCGGCTTTGCGCGGATCTCGCAGAAGCCGGACGATCAGCGGGCGCAGTCCCGCGGAACGCTCGGGATCAGCCAGCATGTCCATCGACGCGGCAAAGTCAAAGGGCCCTGACCCGTGCCTCGACGCCGCCGCGGCGTTGACCCATTGATACCCGGACCCGCGCATGAGGATGGGGTACACGAACCGCATGAAGGAAAACGTCTTCGGCTTCGCGACGAGGCCCTTGTCGAGCGACATCTGGTAGACGATGTCGTAGATCGTGACGAAGTTCTGAATGTGCGGCGCGAAATCCGGAGGCCCGACCACGACGCGCGCGCCAGTCACGACCGGCGTCTCCCCCGTCGCCTTCATCCGCACGGTCGCAGTGACGGGACCTTCGGCCGTATCGTCGAACCATCCATCGTTGTCGGCAAAGTCATCGAGGTCAGGATCGCCAGGCGCCACGAAGCCGGACTGACCCTTCCCGCCCAAGACCACGAGGCGCCCGGTCTTGGCTTCGAAATGGATCTCGCCGAGAGGCACAGCCGTCCCGCGGAATGTTCCGCTCTCGAACGTGGCCTTGGTCGCGTCAGCCGAGACAGACCGCGGGCCTGGATCGATGATGAGCGGACTATCGGTCTTGTCGATCCCCGTCGCGCGATTACGTCGCGCCGGTGGCCGCGATAACGTGACACCGGTGGCCTTCCGGTTGGCCAGGTGAACGGTCCACACGATCTCTGCGGCCGCGCTCGTGATTTCCGTGGCCGTGCGAACCGCGCCCGCGGCGTCGCGCTCGACGCGGAAGATGCGGAATCGCGCGGCCTGGCGCAGGATGCCGCCCGCGTCCCGGTATGCCGGAGGCGGCGGTTCATCCGGCTCAGGACCACAGAAGAAGGCGTCGCTCGAACCGAGACGTGCGATCCCGATGGTGGGGTGAATCTCGAGGTTGGTGGCCACGCGCGCCTACTTCTTCTTTTCTTCAGCGGTCGGTGCGAACGTCGGCGGCACGAGCAGCTCGCCCTCCTCGAAGTAGAACTGGGTGCCCGTCTCGAGCTGCACCTTCGTCGCGGCCCCCGTTGGGCCGATCTGGAGCGTGGCCTCGACCTTCTGCTTTTCGCGCAGCCGGTCGGCCGCGACGTTCTTCCGCGCAGGCACGACCACGCGGAGATCCTGCGTGAGGTCTTTTGCCGTCAGCGCGCGGTCACCGGACACGGTGACCGACAGGCACTGATCGAAGTCCGGCGGCGCGACGATTGTGTGGGCCAGGAACAGCTCGGTCCCTTTGCCGAAGAGGATGTACTCGAGGTCCGCAGGCTTCTTGGCCATCGGATCGAACATCCGAGCGTGGACGACCCGCGTCACGCTGACCGACGTCTTCTCGAGACCGGGGATGGGCTTGCCGCCCTGCTCCAGATGGCCGCGGAACACCACGGCGTTGAACGTCGTCACAGCCGGCTTCTCTCGCGGCATGAAGGCCTGGGTGATCACGAACTCGTCCGGGTTGAGGGTGTAGATGCGGGTGCCGGGATTCGCCTGCCGATCCTTGAAGTAGAGATCGCTGACGCCTTTGCCTTGGTGGTTGAAGGTGGCCTCGAGGATCAGCTGATAGCGGTGCGCCGACCGGAACCCCGTCTTGGCCTGGTTGAGCCCGTCGAACATCGGCAGGTGCGAGAGAAACACGGTCTGCCCGCCGACGACCAGCATGTTGTGTGTGTTGGGTGGATCCTCGAGCGCCCGAGCTTCCTGTCCGGCAGGATATGCGACACGAGCCACCGCGAGCGCACCGACGGCTGTCTGCAGGAATTGCCGGCGATCCAGGGCGGAATCGATTCGAGAATTCGTCATACGGTCCACCTCCGGCGCATATCGATGGCGACCGGGGAGGGTCGTCGGGACGCAACGACTGCGGGATCAAGCGCCGACTCGATTCAACAGCGGTTTTCGTGGCGCACTGAATCGCCTATTCAAGGCGTCAGCGACTCCGCGAACGTCGACCTAAGGTTGGTTGACGGCCGACGGCCACGAAGCTACACCCCGCATGAGGCGGGGTCAAGCGACAACCGCGGATGACGTGGCGCTCACGTCCGCCCGTCGGAAAGGCAGGCCTCCGATTGATGGCGAGACGTCGGCTGGGTGTTTTCGCTAGCCACGTGCTAAAGAATGACGCCCGGCACGTTCAATCGAGGGTTGCCGTATGGTGCCAGGTTTCGATCGCCAACTCGATGAGAGCGGCTTCAGCGATGCCCAAGCCTCCGTAGTTCCGATAGAACTCGTCGATGGCGCGGGCGCTGTGACGCGTCGCGATCTTCTCCTCGCGGAGCGCTTTCACGCGATCGAGCACCGCAACGACCAGGCCGTCGTTCACGGTGACGCCTTGTTCGGCGAGCGTCGCCGCGTGCCGCTCGAGCACGGCCTGGACCGCCGCCGTGCCGGAATGCTTGCCGAAGACGAACTGCGTCCTGCCGCCGACGCTGTCCTCGCGGATGAACTGATAGATCGCCGGGTGGACGAGCAGCGCCGCCGTGTGAATCCCCGACTCGTGCGAGAACACTCCCTCGCCGATGATCGGTTCCTGCACTTGCACTGGGATCGCCGGACGCCCGCTCAACGGCATCGCGCAGCGACCGCAGCTGTTCGTAGCGGAACCGTGGCAGCGTGACGCCGTACAGCTCCTTGAGGACCATGACGAACTGGTGCAGCGACGTGTTGCCTGCGCGCTCGCCGATGCCGTTCGCGGTCACGCTCGGGTGCGTTGCGCCGTGCAGGACGGCGCGAACCGTGTTGAGTGCGCCGAGCCCGAAATCGTTGTGAAAGTGCGCGGTCAGCTGCACGCGGCCGCGGCGAACGCCGAGCGTCTCCACCAGTCGCGGAAAGTAGTGGTCGACTCCTTCAGGGGTGAACACGCCACACGTGTCCGAGAAGCAGAAGCGCGTACCGCCCGCCGCGATGCATGCCTCCGCCCACTCGATCGCGTACTCGAGGTCGCTCCGGCTGGCGTCCTCGGCCGCGAATTCGATGCGCTCGACGCCGCGCGACCGCGCGTAACGAATCGCATCGGTGATGAGCCGGATGTTCGCGTCGCGGTAATACGAAATCGGCGTATCGAGCCAGGCGGATTCGTCGCGGTTATCGCGTTTCAGGAGCGCACGGCCCAGTTTGTACTTGAGGTGGAGGTCCGAGGTCGTCGACAGAATCAGCACTGAGACATCGCTCGGCCGCCGCCCGGCCTGCGCGACAACGTCGAGCACACAGTCAAGGTCTGCAGGCAGGGCGCGGCACATCGCCAGGACGTCCACGTCGTTGCGGATTCGGCCATCTCGCTGTGCATCGAGGATCAACCGGAGCCCCTCGCGATCGCTGCGAGACGTGATTGGGAACGCGACATCCATGACGTCGATGCCGATATCCGAAAGCAGCACGGCCAACTCGACTTTCTGCTCCGGAGAAAACGCGACACCCGGCATCTGCTCGCCGTCGCGCAGCGTGTCGTCGTACAGGACGATGCCCGCCGGGTCGGGAAAAGTCAGGTGCGAAGTGTACGTCCGCGGCTGTCGGATGAGGGCGTCTATCGGCTCGCGCAGGTCGATCATGGCAAGGAGTCTTTCTCGGCTGACTATAGTTCGTGTATGACGCCTTCCCGCTCGAAATTGATCAGTACGGCGCTTCGGCGTGGGCTGCGCAAGCGCTGTCCGCACTGCGGCGAGGGGCGGTTGTTTTCCGGCTGGTCCCAGCTTGAACGGTGTTCAGTCTGCGGTTTGGTCTTCGCACGCAATCCCGGTGATACGTGGGCCTTCACCATCATCGGCGATCGACTGCCAATTGGCGCCATGATCGTCTTGATCTATTTCGGAGTGCTGCGTTCGCATCAAGTAGTGGGCCTGGCGATGCTGGTTGTGTTGGCGGCGCTCGTGATCTTGACGGCCCCCAACCGCTGGGGCGCGGGTATCGCGCTGCATTACTTGTCGCGAGTGTACTGGCCCGATCCCGCGGATTCTATTCCACCGCCTCCTGCGACCCGCCCTCATTCGTGAAGCGGAGCGCGGAGGAGAAGATGTTCGCGAGAACGGCTCTCTGTGATTAACTGCATCGCAATGAACGGGCCGGGCGACGAACAGCGGCTGATGGCCAAACTGACGTGGCGAATCATCCCTTTCCTGTGCTTGTGTTTTCTCGTCGCCTTCCTGGATCGGGTGAACGTCGGTTTCGCGGCGCTGCAGATGCAGGCCGATCTCGAGTTCAGCGACACCACGTATTCGCTCGGGGCGGGGATATTCTTCATCGGCTACTTCCTGTTCGAGGTCCCGAGCAACATCATCCTGGAGAAGGTGGGAGCGCGCCTCTGGATTGCCCGCATCATGATCGTGTGGGGCATCATCTCGTCGGCGATGATGTTCGTCAGCACGGCGGGGATGTTCTACCTCCTTCGCTTCCTGCTCGGCGCTGCCGAAGCCGGCTTCTTCCCCGGCATCATCTTCTACCTCACCTACTGGTTCCCCACCGCCTATCGTTCTCGCACCGTGGCCATGTTCATGACGGCGCCTGCGTTGTCCGGCGTGGTGGGTGGCCCGCTGTCGGGCTATCTGCTCGACCATCACCCCGCCTCCTTTCACGGTTGGCAGTGGCTGTTCTTGATCGAAGGCCTGCCCTCGATACTGTTGGGCATCGCCGTCCTCTTTTACTTGCCCAATGGGCCCCGCGAGGCGAAGTGGATGCGTGCCGACGAGGTCGACTGGCTCACCCGGCTCCTGGCGGAGGAACGGGCCGGACGCGACCGGGGCCACGCCATGAGTCTGTGGCGGGCCCTTACCCATCCCCGCGTGCTGCTCTTGAGCCTGATCTATTTCCTGGTCGTGATCGGAGCGTACGGCTTCGACTTGTTCATGCCGAAGATCCTCGCCAACGCGTTTCCCGCGGCCAGCAAAACGGAACTCGGGTTGGTTGCCGCCGTTCCTCCGCTTGCCTCCGTGTTCGTGATGGTTTTCTGGGGGCGGCGCTCGGACCGGCTCTCGGAGCGACGCTGGCACGTGGCCTGGCCGGCATTGTGGGCGGCCCTCGGGCTCGCCGTGATCTCGTTTGACGTGAATCCGATCATCGCTCTCATCGCAGCAGCCATCGCGGTGTCGGGCCGCTGGAGCTGTATCCCTCCGTTCTGGGGGTTGCCCACCGCCTTCCTGAGCGGCACCGCTGCGGCTGGAGGGATCGCTCTCATCAACGCGGTCGGCAATCTCGGAGGGTTCGTCGGACCGTTTCTGATGGGATGGCTCAGGGACTTGACGGGGGCGTACACGATCGGGTTGCGGGTGCTCGCGGCCGCCTACGTTCTCGGCGCGCTAATCGCTCTCGCGCTCACGTTCGGTCCTGCAAAGCCCTTGGTCAGGTCCGTTAAGCTGAGCGAGGCCCGATCTGTCGCATGACCAAACCCTTGCGCAGCCGCCGCTGGTTCGACAACCCGGACAATCCGGGGATGACGGCGCTTTACCTGGAGCGGTATCTGAACTTCGGGCTGACGCGGGAGGAGTTGCAGTCGGGGCGGCCGATCATCGGCATCGCGCAGACGGGCTCGGACCTGGCGCCGTGCAATCGGCATCATCTGGAGCTGGCCAAGCGCGTGCGCGAGGGCGTGCGCCAGGCCGGCGGGCGTCGCGCTCGAATTCCCGGTGCACCCGATCCAGGAGACGGGCAAGCGGCCGACGGCGGCGCTCGATCGCAACCTCGCCTATCTCGGTCTGGTCGAGGTGCTGCACGGCTATCCGCTCGACGGCGTGGTGCTGACGACTGGCTGCGATAAGACGACGCCCGCGTGTTTGATGGCGGCGGCGACGGTGAACATTCCCGCGATCGTGCTGTCGGGCGGGCCGATGCTCGACGGCTATTGGCGCGGCGAGCGCGTCGGCTCGGGCACGGTCATTTGGCGCGCGCGTCAGATGCTTGCCAAGGGCGAGATCGGCTAAAGCGAGTTCATGGCGATGGCGGCCGCAAGCGCGCCGTCGGCCGGTCACTGCAACACGATGGGAACGGCGTTGTCGATGAATTCGATTGCCGAGGCGCTCGGCATGTCGCTGCCCGGCTGCGCGTCGATTCCCGCGCCCTATCGCGAACGCGCGCAGATGGCGCACGACACCGGCGCGCGCATCGTCGAGATGGTGCGAGAGGACTTGAAGCCGTCGCAGATCATGACGCGCGCGGCGTTTCTGAACGCGATCCGCGTCGCCGCGGCGATCGGCGCGTCGACGAATTGTCCGCCGCATCTGATCGCGATCGCGCGGCACATGGGTGTCGAGCTTTCGCTCGCCGATTGGCAGGCACACGGATACGAGATGCCGCTGATCGTGAACTGCATGCCGGCCGGCGCCCATCTGGGCGAAGGATTCCATCGCGCCGGCGGCGTCGTCGCCGTGATCGCCGAGCTGATCGAGGCGGGACTCGATCGACGAGGGCGCGATGACCGTCAGCGGCCGGACGGTCGGTCAGAACTGCCGCGGCAGCGCGGACGCGCGACACCGATGTAATCCGGTCGTTCGACAAGCGCCGTTGAAGGAGGCCGCCGGCTTCCTCGTGTTGTCCGGCAATCTGTTCGACGCGGCGATCATGAAGACGAGCGTCATCGCCGAGTCTTTCGCAGCGCGCTATCTTGAAGCGGCCCGAGGCGCCCGGCGTGTTCGAAGGGCGCGCGATCGTGTTCGAGGGGCCGGAGGACTATCACGCGCGGATCAACGATCCGTCGCTTGGAATCGACGAGGACTGCATCCTCGTGATGCGCAATTGCGGGCCGATCGGCTATCCGGGCTCTGCCGAGGTGGTGAACATGCAGCCGCCGGACGCGCTCATCAAACGCGGGATCACGGCGTTGCCGTGCATCGGGGACGGACGTCAGAGCGGGACGAGCGCATCGCCCTCGATCCTGAATGCGTCGCCCGAAGCGGCGATCGGCGGTGGCCTGGCCTTGCTACGCACCGGCGACGTCATCCGCGTCGATCTGAACGCGCGACGCGTCGATGCGCTCGTCGCGCCCGACGAATGGGCGCAGCGCCACAAGGCGTGGAAGCCGCCCGAGCTCACTTCGCAAACGCCATGGGAGGAAGTGACGCGCGCCAATACGGGCCAGCTGTCGACCGGCGCGTGCTTCGAACCGGCGACGCTCTACATCGATATCGTCGCCACGCGCGGCGAAGCGCGGGATTCGCACTGACGCGCGCGCATCATCGGGCCAGCGCGTCGAGCAGGCGCTCGATGTCCCCCATGTCGTTGAAGACCGAGGGCGAGAGTCGGATGAAGTTCCGGCCGACGCGGGCGTTGATCCGCGCGCGCTTCAGCCGCTGCTGAACCGGTGCGGCGTTCTTCATGGCGAAGGTGATTAACGCCGACTTGCTGTCTGCCGGCGTCAGCGGCTCGAAGCCAAGCGCGGGCATCTCCTTGTGCAGTTTCCGAAGCATCGGCTGCCGGTAGGCTTCGATGTTCTCGACGCCGAGCCGGCGGATGTATGGCAGAGATGCCGACAGGGACGCCCACGCGCCGTTGGCCTGGCTGCCGACCTCGAAATGCCCAGTAGCATTGGTGCCAAGCTCGAAGGTCAGCGGCTCGCGATCCGGGGAATCGTAGGGCATGAAATGCGTGGCGATGCTCGAGGCCATGTAGTAGCCGTACTGCGATCGCCGAACGATCCGTCCGAGCAGGTCTTCGCGCGCGTAGAGGAAGCCAAGCCCGAAGTCCCCCATCAGCCACTTGAAGCTCGAGCACGCGCAGAAATCCACGCCCGACGCTTTCACATCGATGGGCGTGCAGCCGGCCGACTGCGCGATATCCACGTAGACGAGCGCGCCGTGTGCGTGCGCCAGATCGCACACCGCCTTCAGGTCGTGCTCGAAGCCGGTGAACATCGCCACGTGTGAGATCTCGACGAGCTTCGTGTTGTGGTCGACAACCTTCTCGAGATCCCGCCTGTCGATCCGCCAGTCGCGGGGCATGACCGTACGAACGTCAAGGCCTTCTTTCTGCAGGGCCTTGAGATGGATGAGGGCGCCCTCGAAATGCAACGCGTCGGTAACGACGTTGCCGCCGCTGCCAGCAAGCCTGAGCCCATTGACGATCAGGTTCTCCCCTGTCGTCGTGTTGGGAATGAACGCGATTTCCGACGGTTTCGCGTTGATGATCGCGGCGAACTCGGCTTTGATGTCGAGGCGCTGCCACTCCTCGCCGTCGGGCCGGGACCGCGATCGAACGTATCGTTCGACGTTCTCCGCTGATGCGACCGGCATCGGATGGATGTACGCGCAGTTGAGATACGTGTCGCCCTCGCCGATCGCGAAGTCGGCCTTCCGCGGCAGCCCCGAGGGGACTCCCGCGGTGCGAGCCGCACCGGCCTGCGCATACGTCACGCTGCCGGCGGCGCTCGACACGGCCAGGCCGCTGATTCCGGCGAGAAGATCGCGTCTGTTGATGTCCATGGTTCGGGTCTCCACGCAGACCCTGAACCTATGCGGTTGGTCACGGCCCGTCAATGCACCATTTTTTCCATCGCCTCCGTCTAATCCGGCGTATGGCCTGGTGGCGCCGCCGTGAATCGCCCTCTGGCGTTGAGGAACTCGCAGCCGACCCAGGGATGCCGGTCATCCGCCTGGAGCACGTCAGCCGGATCTTCAAAGGGGATGCAGACGAGGACACCAGGGCGCTGGACGACATCGGCGTGGACATTCAGCGCGGCGAGTACGTGGCGGTGTCGGGGCCATCGGGCTGCGGGAAGTCGACGTTTCTGTCGATCCTCGGCCTGCTCGACACGCCGACATCGGGACGATACTGGCTCAACGGCCGGCCGACCGATCGGCTCTCGCCCACCGAGCGCGCCCGCGTCCGCAATCTCGAGGTCGGCCTCGTGTTTCAAAGCTTCAATCTGCTCGGCGATCTCACGGTGTTCGAGAACGTCGAGTATCCGTTGACGCTCCGCGGCATCCCGGCCGCGGATCGCAAGGCGCGGGTCGATGCCGCGCTCGAGCGCGTCGGCCTGACGGCTCGGGCCCGGCAGAGGCCCGGGGTGTTGTCAGGCGGCCATCAGCAACTGGTCGCCGTCGCGCGCGCGATCACGGGGCGCCCGGCGATTCTGCTGGCCGATGAGCCGACCGGCAACCTCGATTCGAAGAGCGGCGAGGCGCTGATGAAGATGTTCGGGGAGCTGCATGCCGACGGCGCGACCGTCTGCGTGGTCACGCACGATCCGCGATGGCTCGAGCAGGCGCAGCGGCATATTCATCTCTTTGACGGACGGATTGTCGATCGCCCGCCGGAGGACACGTGATGCGAACGCTCGCACTCGCCGGTACGCATTCTGCTGAGCCTTTGCCTGTTCGGTGTCGACTTTGGTTTTGCTGAGAAATCACGGCTGAGATCAATCGATGCGATCGCGGAGCCACGCCATTTCGTGACGCATGACGCGCACCAGGCGGAGCACCGCGACCTTCGGCTCACCACGGAGAGGAGAGGATCATGACCAATCGACGTAGCTGCCGGTTTCAACGTGTGAGCGTCGCGGCCGCCGCGATCGTTGCAGCTCTGTTTGGCATCTTCCTTCAGCCGGCTGAAGCCGGACACACCCGTGGCTTCATCTACACGATCGGGCAAGGGGGCGTCGTGCAGGGAGTGATTCCGTTGCGCGGCGCCAATGCAGTGGAAACTTTCTACGGCTACCCGGGGGGCGCAGCCAGATCGGCCACGGGACTGGAGCAGTCGGACACCAGCCTTCTGTTCCTGTACGAGGACCCACAAGGCAGGGTCAGCCTGGTGATGATCCACGATGCGAACGACGGCAGCGGCGGCAGGGCGGTCTTCGATTTCGCGGGCATTCCGGCGGGCACCTCTTTCGTGGTGCAGGACGATCCCGGAGACCCCTCCTACGCCGTCACCTTCCCTGGAGGCACGGCGAGGGTGGCCTGGCAGTGGAACGCCGTCAACACTGACGGGGGCGCGCTCGGCGGCTCGCTCGAGAAACAAGCGTGGACGATCACCATCACGCCGCAGTTTTCTTCCGGCGAGGGGACCGCGGGGAACATCACTGCCTGGAAGTTTCTGACCGGCAGCCTGACCAATCCAACTGAGATTGATTTGGACATGACCAAGCCCATCGTCATCAACGCGATTCCCGGTGGGTTGCAGGTGGTGACGACTGCTCGTCTCAACGCGTCGGCGCAAAACTGTCAGGTTGGCGCGGGCAACCCGGTGTTCGCGACGAACCTGAGCGTCGTCGTGGAAGGCATGCTTCAGATTGCCGGCCAGCAAATCATTGCGCCCGATGGTGAAGGCAAAACGCAGATCACCTTCGAGGGCGAGATTCCGGCGAACAGCTCGGTGACGTTCACGGTGATCGTCGATGGTGGAACGCCGCAGGTCGTTCGCGCGGTGCCGGTGCAGGGACATTTCTTCGCGTCGGCCACCGTCACTCCACCGGTGGTGAAGTTCACCGAAGGTCCCGTCCTCGAGCTGTCCGGCGCTGGATTCCTATTTCAGATCGCGGAGAGAACCGTCTTCACAGGGCCGTGGACGCTGACGGCGCTCGATGCCACGCTTCTGAAGCTCATGATCAGCCCGGACTTCCCGCAGTTGGGCTGGACCGCTCAGCTCCAGGCCACGGCTACGCCGGATCTGACTTTCGACAATGTGTCGGGGTGTGAGTTCGACGGGACGGGTCAGCGCGACACGATCCTGAGGTCGGGCTTTTTGGACATCAAGCCTGGCAGCTACCCCAACCCGATCAATCCCTCCAGCCGAGGAGTGGTCCCGGTGGCCATCCTCGGGAGTGAGGGTTTCGACGTTCGCGCCATTGATGCCATGACGATCGAGCTCGATGACGATCGCGTTCCGGGCGGCGGTGTCGCGCCGACGGGCGCGCAAAAGAGCTTCGAGGACGTCAACGGGGACAGCTTCCCGGACTTGATACTGAAGTTCGACACGCCCGCCCTCAACCGCGCGGGGTTGCTTGGCAACAAGAGACTCTTCATCACGGGCGCCATCGGTGCTGGCGCGGTGCAGGTCCTGGGCTCGGATGCGATCTGCCTCCCGGGGCGCTGCGCTCCGTAGCGCCGTGTCAGCCAGGGCGGCGATGAAGTGTCGTTTAGGAACATCTAGTTCGCGCGGAAAGCCGCCGCCAAAGACGATGCTCGCGGCTTCGGGCAGCACTTTGACGTGCGGGCAAAACGACTGCCGGACCAACTCGAGGAGCGCCGTCTTGCCCGCGCCCGGGCCCCCGGTCAACACGACTCGTCGCCGTTGATGAGCCTCACGGCATGCGCACGGACCCACGCGTCCCCCACCTTGTCAATCCAACCCTGAACAGCTTCGCGATCTCGACGGCGCTGACCGGGATGAGGGCCACTGAGAGCGCGAGGGCGACATCCGCTGCCGAAAGCGGTCCGATCTCGAAAAGACGCTGTGTCGCCGGCATCTGGTGAAGGCTGAGCTGCAGCACAACCGAGACCACCACGACGCCAAGAAGCCGGAGATTGGTCAGCGCGCCCACTTGCCAGAACACCTGCGTGACGCTTCGCGCGGCAAACGCACGGAAGAGCTCCGCAAACACCACGACCGCAAAGGCGAGATTGCGGGCATCCGGCAGCGTGCGCACGTGCAGCGCCCATACGAACACACCGAGCGTCGTGGCCGCTTCCAGCAGGCCGGTGGCCACGATCAGTCGCCACTGCGGCCGGCCGAGCATCGGCTCTTCCGGATCGCGCGGTGGCCGCTTGAGGACGTCGTGTTCGGGCGGATCGACGACCAGCGCCAGCGCCGGCAGGCCATCGGTGACGACGTTGATCCAGAGCAAGTGCAGCGGGAGCAGCGGCAGCGGCAATCCGGCGACCGCCGCCACCAGCATCAGCGCCAGCTCTGCGGTGTTTCCAGTCAGCAGATATACGAGCGTCTTGCGGATGTTGTCGAAGATCGCGCGCCCTTCACGGATGGCCGCGACGATGCTCGCGAAGTTGTCGTCGGCAAGCACCATGTCGGACGCCTCGCGGGTCACTTCGGTGCCGGTCCGCCCCATCGCGATGCCGATGTGGGCCTCGCGAAGCGCGGGCGCATCGTTGACGCCGTCACCGGTCATCGCCACGATCTCGCCCCTGGCTTTCCAGCGGCGGACGATCGCGATCTTGTCTTCCGGTGTGGCACGGGCGTGGACGAAATCCGATTCCGCCTCCGTGGTCGGGATGCCAAGCTCTCTGGCAATGGCACGGGCGGTCGCTGGGTGATCGCCCGTGATCATCACCGTCATGATTCCTGCGTCGCGAGCGGCAGCGATCGCGTCGATCGCTTCGCTTCGCGGTGGATCGGCGATACCGATCAACCCGAGGAGCACGCCGCGGGCGCGATCGTACGCCGGCGCAACGGCGACCGCGAGGACGCGAAGGCCGCGGTCGGCCATTTGTGCATGTGTGTCTGCCGCTCCAGCGACGCCGACGGTGCACAGCGGCAAGACGCTCTCGACCGCGCCTTTGGTGTAGACCAGGCCGTCGGCCCGCTCGATGGACATACGCTTCGCGACCGAATCAAACGGCGCAACCGTGACTCGCGGATTCGAGCCCTCGAGGTCGTCGCGGAGAATGCCGCGCTCGGCGCCCGCCAGCAGAATCGCCAGCTCGGTGGGATCGCCGATGCCGGCGCGACCATCGGGCAGCAGCTCGGCATCGCAGCAGGCGACGGCGGCGGTGAGCAGCTGCGCATGATCGGGTCCCCAGACCTCGCGCACTTGCATGACACCCGTGGTCAGCG
Organism: uncultured Acidobacteriota bacterium; assembly: GCA_963773045.1. Lineage (GTDB taxonomy): Bacteria > Acidobacteriota > Vicinamibacteria > Vicinamibacterales > UBA2999 > 12-FULL-67-14b. The sequence goes on from CAVYZT010000010.1 coordinate 1,043,658, forward strand.
TGCCGGTCTTGTCCGTGCAGATCACCGTCGCGCAGCCCAAGGTTTCGACCGCCGGCAATCGACGAATCAGCACGTGGCGCGCCGCCATCCGCTGGACACCAACCGCGAGCGCGACCGTCACGATCGCGGGAAGACCCTCTGGCACCGCCGCGACCGCGAGCGACACCGACGCCATGAAGACTTCCAGGAGCGGCCAGCCGCGAAGCCACCCGGCCACGGCCACGACGCCGACGATGGCGACGCAGATGTACAGGAGCGTCTGGCTGACGCGCGCGAGCCTGCTCTGAAGTGGCGTGACGCTCTCCTCGGCCGTGCTCAGGAGATGAGCGATTCGTCCGAGCTCGGTACGCATGCCAGTCGCGACCACTTCGGCGAGACCGGTCCCAGTCGCGACCGACGTCCCCATGAACACGCAGTCTTCGCGCTCGGCGAGCGCCACCTCGGCCGTCGTGCGGCGCGTGCTCTTTTCCACGGGCGCGCTCTCACCGGTCAACGCGGCTTCGTTCGTGCTCAAGGCGTGAGCCACATGCAACTTGGCGTCGGCCGCGATCACGTCTCCGGCCTCGAGCACCAGGACATCGCCTGGAACCACAGCCGTCGCCGCCACCATAACGCTATGACCATCGCGGACGACACGAGCGCGGGGCGCCGTCATCTGTCGCAGGGCGGTGACCGCGCGCTCGGCCCGGTGTTCCTGAACGAACCCGATCGCCGCGTTGATGGCGACGATGGCACCAATCACGGCCGCATCGAGCCAGTCGGCAACGACAACCGAGACGGCAGCAGCAGCAATCAGCAGCCAGATCACCGGGCTCGAGAACTGGCGCGCGAGCAGCGCGAATGCCGACGCGCTCTCTTCGCGACGGATCTCGTTTGCGCCGAACCGCGCGAGGCGCCGCTCAGCCTCAGCCGCGGACAGTCCGTGGGTGTGAACCGGGCTCGACGTGATCAGCGAAGTCGACACAGGCAGCTGCCTGTGAACATGGCAAGACGACCGCCAACCCTATGAGCGGGAAGAGACTGGTTTCCTGGGCCGATGTGAACCGTTCGGTAATCGTGGTTGAGAGCTCGCAGGGATTTCCACCCGGACCGCGGTGAAAATTCCCCGCCGGCGGTTCAGCCCCCGCTGGAACCGGCGCAGCTCGCACGACGTTCGAAGCCCGGCGCGACCTGACCGGACGCGAATCGTGCAGCTTCTTCTACCAGGGCGGCAACGTCTTCAGCAGATAAGTGGTCAAGTACGGATCGCGCGAAGCCAGCAGCTCCTCGGCGGTGCCCTGAAAATGAATCCGCCCGTCATGCAGGACCATGAACTGGACCTGGCTGACTTCGGACTGAGCTGTGGGGACAATCTGGACCCGCTCACCCACTCGTACGGCTCGGTGGGTGGCGATATAGTACGCGTCGCGGATCTGGTGCGTGACCAGCAGCGACGTCATGCGTTCCAGATCGCGAAGTTTGACGATTTCTGTGTCGATGCTGGTCGCAATGATGGGATCGAGCCCCGTCATTGGATCGTCGAGCAGCAGGAGTTCAGGCGCCGGCGCGATGGCTCGCGCGATCGCGACCCGGCGCCGCTGACCTCCGGACAACTCAGAGGGGAGCCGGTCGCGGAACTCGCGCAACCCGACGGACCCGAGCACCTCCTCCACCCGCGCCTGCACGCGCTCCTCGGGCATCTCTCCGTCCTCGAACAACCGGTAGCCAACGTTCTCGCCAACGGTCAACGAATCGAACAGCGCGTTCTCCTGGAAGACCATGCCGATCGCGGCGCGCATCCGAAGCAGTTCGCGCTCAGGCAAGGCCTCGACGCGCTGGCCGTTGACGACGATTGTGCCGGTGTCGGGTCGCAGCAATCCGAGAATCAGCTTGAGCACGACCGATTTGCCCGAGCCGCTCGCGCCCAGAAGAATCCGCATCGCCCCTCGAGGCACGCTGAAGCTGAGATCGTCGAGCACGACCACATCGTCGAAGGCCAGGGACACGTGGCTGAACTCGACGGCCGCAGGAGCCGGCGCGGGCGCGGGCGACAGCAGCTCAAGGTCTACGTCCCGGACGAGGGGTGGGCGGCTGCGCATTTAGGCGACCCGATTCCGCCACAATTTCGCGGTGGGCATCGCCTCGTTGACCCGCAACAGCGCGATCGCCAGCACGATCACCCATGACAAGTAAGCGGCGATGCTGATGCGTTGGATAACCCCGACCCATGGCGTCGGCAGGTTTGCGGCAATTCGGGGACCGTCGGCACCGGCGAGACCGCCCAAGACGAGCATGATGACGATTGTCGCGATCGAATAGAGGCGAAAACGCGGCCCCAGTGATGCGGCGCCGAAACCCATCGCCAGCACCGTGAGAAGGACGGTCACCATTGCCATGACAATGTGCAAGGTATCGGTCAGTGTGAACTCGGTACCACGCGCGTGCATCGGTGGCCAAGCCAGACCGGCGAGCCCGTAGGCGACGAGCAGACCTCCGACGGCACGAAGTGAACGGTTTCGAGGCGCGGAGGCCCAGACGCCGCAGCCGAAAGCCAGCACCAGCATCGTATAGACCATGCCAAGCGACACCCAAAGCCGCCTGGTCGGTGCCCCGAGCGCGGAAAGCTCACTGACCGTCTGAGAGACAGAGCTGTAGCTCTCCCAGAGCATCGCGGCGAGGACATTCATCGCGACGTACAGCAGTGAAGAGAGGATGCCGCAGACGAGGAGCACTGGTCGAAGCATCCGGCGGTTGCTGACTGGCCGTCGAGCAGGCGTGATGGACGACATCACTGAACTGAAAAGCACGAAGCTTGCCGTCTAGAAATCGTGCAACACCGGCGGCGGCGACGCGGCGCGGAGCGCGTTGACGACCGCCAGGACATCGATCACCTCCTGCGTAATGGCGCCCGCAACCGGTGTCAGGTGACCGCTGGCTGCTACGACCATCCCGACAAGGCTCAAAGCCATCCCGCCGACCGCGCTCTGCAACGCCACCGTGCGCATCCGCCGGCTGATGTGCAGGAACTCATCCACCTTGCCTAGCGAGTTGTCCATGATGACCACGCCGGCCGCCTCGGTCGTCACATCGCTGTTGGCGCCGATCGCGATCCCCACTGTCGCGGCCATCATGGCCGGCGCGTCGTTGATGCCGTCGCCGACGTAGAGGGTCTTGGCGCGCAACGTTTCCGCTCGCACGAGCGCCAGTTTCTGCTCAGGGCTTTGATGGGCGTGGACCTCGGTGATGCCGACCTGCTCGGCAAGGTATGCCACCTCGCTGGCGCGGTCGCCCGAGACGAGCAGCATCCGCGTCACCTGGTGCATGGGGCCGAGGTGTTGCACGAACGATCGACTCTCGGTCCTCGGCGCGTCCCGAAAGCGGAACGCTGCGGCATAACGGCCGTCGATCACGACCATGCACTCGAGTCCCCCCATCGCCGGCGGGAGCGCATGGACGCCCGCCGGCTCACGGGCGAGCAGCGCGCGGCGACTCAGGATCTCGACGGTATGGCCCTCGACCGTGCCGCTGAGGCCCTGCCCCGGCGGCTCGCTCACTTCGCTGCAGTCGCGTAGAGGAATGGACTCGCGAGCTGCGGCATCGAGAACGGCCCGGCCGAGCGGATGCTTCGAATACCGCTCGAGGCTGGCGACGACGCCCAACACCTCCCGCCGATCGAATCCAGGCGCGGTCGCCATGCCGGTCAGCGCCGGCGCGCCGTAGGTCAAAGTGCCGGTCTTGTCGAAGATCGCGGTGCGACATTCGGCGACCTGCTCGAGGACAACCGGACTGCGAACGATGATGGCTCGCCGGGCGGCGAGCGAGATCGACCCGATGATCGCCACAGGAATGGCGATCAGCAGCGGACAGGGCGTGGCAATGACCAGAACCGAAAGGAATCGCGTCGAATCTCCGCTCGCTGCCCAGGCCGTGACGGCGATGCCAAGCGCAAGCGGCGTGTAGATCGCGCCGAGCCGATCGCCAAGACGCCGCAGGCGAGGCCGCATCTGCTCGGACGCGCGCATGACGTCCATGATCTTCGCGTAGCGAGAATCGCTCGCACGCTTGCCCGCGCGGACGGTCAACGCCGCGTCGCCGTTGATGGCGCCGGACAAGACACCGGAGCCGACGGTCTTGGTCATCTCGAACGGTTCACCGGTGAGGTACGACTCATCCATCACGCCGTGACCTTCGATCACGACGCCATCCACGGGGCAGATGTCATGCGGGTAGATCACCAGTGTGTCGCCGACCGCCACGTCGTCCAGCCCGATGTCCTCCAGTCCATCGGCCCGTTGGCGATGCGCCACCGTGGGCATGCGGCGAACCAGCGCGGCGAGCACCGACGACGCGTTGCTCAGGGCGTAGCGCTCGAGCGCTTCGCCGCCCGAGAGCATCAACACGATGATCGAGCCCGCGAGGTACTCGCCGAGCAGGACCGAGGTGACCACGGAGATGCCGCCAACCAGGTCCGACCCGAACTCCCGGGCGACAAGCTTCTTCACCAAGTCGTAGAGAAGAGGAACACCACCCACGACGATCACGGCGATGAGCGGCAAATCGGCGAGCCGTCTCTCCAGGTGCCAGCCAAACCGCAGCGACAGGTGGACGACGATTCCGGCCAGCGTCAGGGCGGCGATGAGCGCGGTGGTGTGGCGTCCGGCGAGGCGAAGTGTCCCGGCCACTCGGACGAACGGTGCGCGAAGGCTCAACGTCCCGGAGTCAGCCATGCATGTGCCAGCGCGACGAGCAGGATGAGATTCGCCACGCTGCCGGCCCACGCGTCGCGCCATGCTGTGGCGATTGCCACCTGCGACAACACCAGGGCCACCGCCCCGACGATCAGGAAGCCGCGTGGCCACGTCGTCATGAAGACGGCGGTCGCCACCATCAAGAGCGCGGCCAGCAGCCACATCACTCCAATCCCTCGCGAAATCGGTTGCGTGAGCTGGGACAGCTCGGCGTAGCCAAACGCCTTCGCGACACCCATCAGATGAATGAGGCCGTGCACGGTAATGACGAACGAGAGGGCCCAGTGCATGGCTACCTGCCCGGGGACAGACCCCGGGGACTGTCCCCGGGGACTGTCCCCTTTGGCATGATTAATGCGCCTTCGCCGGCACAGCGTGCGCTTCTTCGTCTCCGGCGAATTGGTACCAGTCAGGACTCGAGGCCCGTATACCGAATTCGTGATCGCCGCTTTGAACACATCCGGCGCCTTCGTCAATCGCGGTTTGCAGTGGAATGCGACGAGTTCTTCACCGGCTCCCTTGCCGGGAGTGAACCGGAAGACGCCCGTGCACGGCTCTCCTCGCACCATCTTGGCGTCGTCGTGCACGAACATCACCGGGCCGCTCACAAGCTTTCCCGCGATCATCGTGGGCTCGGTCAGATTGACGAGCGCCCATTTCAGATTTGGCGCCGCCGAGATGCCAGCTGTCGTCAAACCAACGACAAGCATCGCGAACAGAGCGGCCGCGACGACGAACATTCGTGATTTCATGAGGACCTCCTTCTATCAAACCCTCGTGTCATGAGCACGCCTCGCTTGGCGTTGGAGTGGACGTGGCGATGAACTGGCCGTCTGAAGGGCAACGCGTGTGCCGGGCGCCCCTTCGGTGATTTCTTGAGGATTTCGCGGAATACCTGACTGTGGACAACGGCGCCGCGGGGAGATTCACGCGCCGCGGAGGATTTTTCCCCGGGCCACGGTCGACCGGATCGCCACCGAGTTCCGGTCACGCGGTCGGGTCCGCAGGCACGAAGCCTGCTTCAACCATCGCCAGTCACAGGTGGCTCGAAATGGCCTATCTGATCACCACGCTCGTTGTGTATGCGGTCTACTGGTTCGCGGTGCGGCGCTGGTTCGCTCGATGGGGAACGCACGCGACAGAACGCACACGGGTGATGGCGGGAGATGCGATCATCACCAACCCCACGTACTCAACGACACTGGCCGTGACGATCGAGGCCGAACCCGAAGCCATCTGGCCCTGGCTCGTGCAGATGGGCAACGGCCGCGGCGGCCTCTACAGCTACGACTGGCTCGATCGTCTGTTTGGCTACCTTGATCACCCGAGCGCCGATCGCATCCTGCCGGAGTTTCAGCATCTCGCCGTTGGCGACGAGGTTCCCCTCGGCCGCGGGGGCGGATTTCCGGTCACGAGTGTCGCGCCGAACCGCTGGCTCGTCCTGAGCGGAAAGGTCGATGGCTTCGAATGGTCGTGGGAGTTTGCGCTGGATCCGGTCAATCGTGGCCTGACGCGGCTCGTCTCTCGAAACCGTGCGCGGGTGACGCCGACTCTAACCTCGTGGTGCCTTATGCGTGTCATGGAGCCCGCAGCCTTTCTCATGACGCGACGGATGCTGCTGGGATTGAAGGATCGAGCCCAGCGGCTCGCCACCGCTGCCCGTGCGGCGTGAGTTGTTCATCCGGAATTAATCCCCAGCCCTGCGAATCTTTCCCACTCTCGGACGAGTCCACGTGCGGGACTTCCTGACGGAATCCACGCGGCACACTCCGTGCACTTTGGCGGGTGGGCTGGCGCGCGTAGTGATCGTGGCGCACAAGCTCCGCTCGAGGAGGGCGCCATGGCGATGTTCAAGACGATTCTCACGGCGGTGGATTTCAGCGAGATATCCCGCGAGGTACTGCACTACGCCGTCCGTCTCGCTGGCACGTCGCCTGGCGCCAAACTCGTGATTGCCCATGTGGTCTCCGACCCGTTCCGCGAACCGTGGATGGTCCAGACGATCGGCGCGAATTTCAACCAGCTGCAACAGGACTTCATCTCGCAGGCGAAGTGGGAACTCGACAATCTGATGGAAGTCGAGGGAGTGTCGAAATCGACTGCTGAGCCGGTGGTCGTGATGGGCCGCCCTGCCGATGCGATCGTCGAGCTGGCGTCGCAACGATCTGCCGACCTCCTCGTGATCGGCACGCATGGCTACGGCGCCCTGAAGCATCTCATGCTCGGCAGCGTCGCCGAGCGCGTTTTGCGGCATGCGCCGTGTCCGGTGCTCACCGTGCCGAGCAAGAGCGTGGTCATGCTCGCTCAGCAACGAGAGCAAGGCGCGAGTACAAGTGCTTGAGGGAGGCTTGACGTGACCCAACTGAATCGCCTCGTGTGCCCGATCGACTTCTCCGACTGTTCCCGTCACGCGCTCGATCACGCGGCGGCGATTGCGCGCTGGTACGAATCGGAATTGACGGTGCTCCACGTCTTCACCGATCGTGAACCTGTGGACATGATTCCTGCGCTCGGTGGCCGGCCGCTGCGACCATCCGTTCGTCCAAGTCTCGATCGCCGAAAGGGGGTCGCTCACGATCTGCATCGGTTCGTCATGGGATCGGACGTCAAGGCACTCGATGTCGAGGAGATCGTTCAGGAGGCCCCTGACATCGCCACAGAGATCCTGGCGCAAGGAGCAGTTCGCAGAGCGGATCTGCTCGTGCTCGGCAGCCACGGCCGTTCGGGGATGCGACGGCTGATCCTCGGATCGATCACCGAACAGATCCTCCGGAGTTCCGAGATACCGGCGCTGGTCGTACCACTCCGAGCCGATCGTGTCGCCTTCGGCCATGCCGCACCGTTCAAGCACATCGTCTGTCCGATTGATTTTTCGCCGAGCTCACTTGACGCGTTGACCTATGCCATGTCGCTGGCTGAAGAGGGGGACGCGAAGCTTACGATTCTCCACGTCATCGACGCGCCGCCTGAGCTGGTGGAAGCGGCGATGTTCACGCAGGCGCCCCTCGCCAAGATCCGCGCCAAGGTGGCAACCTCGTACGACGAGCGGCTCATGACGCTCGTGCCGCCGTCGGTCCGCGCCTCTTGCACGGTGGAGACGATGGTGGCCCACGGACGGACGGCGAGCGAGATCCTGCGGGCGGCCGACGACCAACGGGCCGACCTCATTGTCATGGGTGTGCACGGCCGCGGCGCGATCGATCTGATGTTGTTCAATTCCACGACGAACGAGGTCGTCCGTGCAGGCCAGCACCCGGTGCTGACGGTGCGGGGATCGGCGACGCGCTCGATCGCGCACAAGCCGTCGCGATCAACATGGCTTGCTTCTTGAACAGCGGACGGCATGCACGGCAACCTCGCAACAGCCGATCTGGAGCGAACCATTTCCCCCGTCGTGGCGGTCGATGAAATGAGGAGACCGGTGAACAACTTCGCGCCTCACGTGCTGGTGGTGGACGACGAAGCGTTGATCCGGTGGTCGGTGGCCGAAACGCTGACCACGAAGGGCATCCGCGTAAGTCAGGCCTCGGATGGCGCGTCCGCCATCAAGGCGCTCGCCCTCCAGCCGAACCCATTCGACGTCGCCGTCCTCGATCTGCGGTTGCCCGACGTCAGCGACCTGTGGCTGTTGTCCAAAGTGCGCGAACTGTCGCCAGGCACCCGGGTAATCATGATGACCGCCTTTGGCACGCCCGAAATCAAGGCGCGGGCGATCGACCTTGGGGCGTCCACGGTGATCCCAAAGCCGTTCGAGCTCGAGGAGCTTGCCGGGCTGGTCGAACGCGCGATTCGTCGTCTTTGACTCCGGGATGAGCCGGCCATTCCACGCCAGAACACAGCGACCGCGGATTCTCTCGGCCCGGTGGGAAAAACTCCGCAGCGGGCCAGCCTCCGTTGAACCTTCTGAACCCCTCAGAGCCCTAAGAACGTTCAGAACTTGTGCGTCGGTACGCGTTTCGCTTGAACCTCCATCGGAGGTCTTCATGAGCAGCTGGCGTCTCGTACGAATCGCCTTTGGCCTCTTCGTCGTCGGTCACGGTCTGGCGCAAGCCGTGGTCCCAATGCGCGGATTGATGCCACCGGAGGTTCTGGCCGGCAGAGATGCGATGCCGATTGTCCTCTACGCCGTGGCGACGCTCGGCTTCCTGGTCGCTGGACTCGGGCTGCTCGGGATCACTCCCTTCACCTCAGCCGTGCGACCTCTCCTGGTGTTGGCCTCCACCTATTCGATCGTCGCGCTCTATCGACTCGGCCAGCCAGATCTCTGGGCAGGCGCAGCCATCGATGGCGCGCTGCTGATGATTGGCTTGACCGGCGTGTATCGATACCTGCCGGAACCATCCCCCAGCATCAATCGCGTACGACACGAGGTCGCCGTCTTTGCCGCAGTCTTGGTGATGGCATATGTCTTCTGTGCTGGCGTGCTGTGGCCGTGGCATCGCGCGTGGGGTTCAGCCCCTTCGGAACAGACGATGGCCTTGCCGGGCGATCGACCCGACCGCAATCCTGCGTTCGAAATCCAGCACGCGGTGACCATCGACGCGCCGCCCTCGGCGGTGTGGCCATGGCTGATGCAGCTTGGTCAGGACCGCGGCGGTTTCTACAGCTACGACTGGCTCGAGCGGGCGTTTGGAGTGCAGATTCGAAACGTGAATGAGATCCGTCCGGAGTGGCAGCGCCGAGAAGTCGGAGAGCTGCTCCGAGCCACGCAGCCCACCTACCTTGGCGGTATGTTCGGGCCTGACCTCGGATGGACGATCAAGGACGTCCAGGTCGAACGGGCGCTCGTGCTGGAGTACTGGGGCGCGTTCGTGCTGCTGCCGACCGAGGACGGCAAGACCCGCTTCATCATCCGGACGACGGTATCGAACGAGCGCATCCCTGCGTGGGCGGCGGCCCTGGATGTCCTGACGTTTCAGCTGCCGCACTTCATCATGGAGCGGCGCATGATGCTGGAGATCAAGTCTCTGGCAGAGGCCACCGCGAACGCCAGCCTCGTCGCCCGACTGACGCCGAAGCCCTGATTGACCGGTATGACGCGGCGAGCGAAGGCCTTCTGGTTCACCTCGGCGATTGTGGCTGATCCATATGGATTGCGAAGTGTCCTGGGTGACGCCCGACGGGCGCGCGCCGTACTGGCGCGGGCATGTCGAGCACATCTCATACGAATTGGCGAAGTACAAACCCGGAGTCTGACCATGCTGCGAACCACATTGTTCACGCTCTTTGCTGCAGGCGCCATCGCGTTGGTTGGGTGTGGGAGCATGACGGTCAGCTCGCACATCGAACGCGGCGCCGACTTTGACGTGTACCGGACCTACGACTGGGGTCCGCCCGATGGGCTGCCCACCGGCGACCCGCGGCTCGACAACAACGCCTTCTTTCAGGATTACGTTCAAGGGGCAGTCGAAAAACAGCTGGCGATGAAGGGGCTCGAGCGGGGGGCGTCAGGATCGGCGGACTTGCTCGTGCACTACCACGCGAACGTGACGCAACGGATCGACGTGGATGCCACGGATCGGCAGTACGGCTATGCCAGCTCCTACGAGCCGCACGTCGTCGACTTCGAGCAAGGAACGTTGGTCGTCGATGTGATCGACGCGCGGACCAACAAGCTCGTCTGGCGCGGCTGGGCGCAAGACAGCGTGGCCGGCGTCATCGACGATCAGGATCGGCTCGATCGTCAGACCGAGCGCGGCGTCACACGTATGTTCGAACGATTCCCGATCGTGGGTCGAGGCAACCCCGCGGTGCCAGAACGGTAGGCGACCGATGAGCCGCTGGAGACTCCTCGTCGTGAGCGCGCTGGTGGCGGCCAGCGCGCTCATCGCGCGTTCGTTGGCGGCTGATCAGAGCAAGCCGCAGCGCCTCGATCCTCAATCTGGTGCTTACCTGTTTCGTGTCTTCTGCATCAGCTGTCATGGTGCAGGCGGCAAAGGCGATGGTCCGGTCGCCGATCTTCTCAAGCAACCTCCCCCGGATCTCACGCGAATCGCGCTTCGCGCCGGCGGTGCGTTCCCTCGCGACGAAGTCATCCGCAGCATTGATGGACGCCGCTCGGTTCGCGCGCACGGCGGCAGCGAGATGCCGGTCTGGGGAAACGCCCTGAAGGCGACGGAAGGTCAAGACGAACGCGTCATTACACAGCGGCTCGACGCGATCGCCTCACACCTCGAGACGATTCAAGTGAAGTAGCGACCGGTTCATCCGTTCGAGAGGGACGCATAGAGTGCGTCCCTCAAAGAGACGTCCCGCGGATCGCCGGTCAGCGCCGTCCCCATCTGGCTGGTGACATACGCGTAGCCGATACCCGCCACCGGATCCGCAAAGCCCAGCGAGCCTCCAGATCCGGGCGACCCGAACGATTGCGCGCTGCCGAATGGCCAGACTGGGCTGGGCTTCATGAAACCCAGCGAGAAGCGCACCTCTCCCTTCAGACACTCGTCGTAAAACCCCCGTGCCGCCGGAATCGCCGGCGCGGCCAACAGGTCCAGCGTCTCCTGCCGCAACCCCAGCTCGCGTCCGCCGGTGGCAAACACGCTGTAGGCGTGTGCGATCGCGCGAGCCGTGCCCACGGCACCGCCCGACGGCACTTCGAAGTTGCGCATGTAAACGCGCTGGTCATCATGCGGGAACTCCGAACCTCTGAGTGCCCGCACGATCTTCGAGCGTGGATTCATGGCCTCGAGCGTGAACCGAAGCGGAAATCCGAGCAGCAGGTCAATGGCGCGTGGCCGGGCGATCGTCGCCAGCCGCGAGTTCGGCATCTCCTCCGGCAGCCTGATGTAGACGTCCAGACCGAGCGGCGTGGCGATCTCGTCCTGGAAGAACTGCCCGAGACTGCGATGCGCCGGGTCGATGCGGCGCAGCAGCTCGTTCTGGTAGAACCCGAGCGTGATGGCGTGATACGCCTGGTGTGTCCCGGGTTCCCACGCCGGCTTCTGACGCGCGAGGACGACGGCCAGCCGATCCAAATCGGCAACGACACTGCGGTCGATCGGCTCATCGAATGCAAACAGGCCGGCCTGGTGGGCCAGGAGTTGGCGCACGGTAATCGTCTGCTTGCCGTGTTGCGCGAACTCGGGCCAATAGTGAGCGACCGGGACCTCGTAATCCAGCCAGCCACGAGAGTGGGCCACCGCCAGCGTCATGGCGGCCAGTCCCTTCGAGGCGGAGTAGACAATCACCATGGTGTCCCGCTCCCACGGATCGCCGGTCTGCTGGTTGCGGATGCCGCCCCAAAGGTCGACCACCTTCTCGCCGCCTCGATAGGCGCAGCAGGCGCCACCCGACTCGCCGCGTCGCGCGAAGTTGTCAGCGAACGCTGCACGCACGGCTTCGAAGCCGCCAGTGACCTCGCCGTGGACTTCCCGGGATTGCAGATCTTGAGGAGCCTCGATCGATCGCAGTTTGGTGAGGTTCATACCCAATTGGCGTGCACGCCATGTACCGGCGCGACGACGATGTCCGGCAACCGGCAGTCTGCCAATTTTTCTCTGTGACTCTGTGTCGCTGCGGCTAAGCCGTGAGGAATCACCGCTCGCTGCGAGATATTCCCTAGACATCTTCTAAGGCCGCAATCGTGAAACTCGAGGCAAGTTTTCCGCGGCCGCAGAAGGTGTCGCCCCGCGTCCCTCGACTACGCTCGGGACGCCCTGAGCGTGAGTCGAAGGGCGGAGCGGGGCAAAACAACACTGCCCTAGCGAAGCGGAGCCGACACGCAGGCTATGTCCATCTGATCAGCGCCCACGTGAGCCTGTGGTTCGACAGTGCCGGCAAGTCGATTGGGCCGCCGAACCGCTGGAACGGCTTCCACGTGGTCCAGAGATAGTCGACCTTCGTGCCCTTCGTTCTCAGCGTCGGTTGCTTGTAGGCGTCGCACTCGAACCATTTGTCGTAGAACGACGCCATGAGTGGGTCGTCGGGCGTCGCGTTGAAGTCGCCGGCGACGATAGCCTTGCCCGCGGCGAGGGTGATGAGAAGCTCGGCGAGCTCGGGAATCTGCTTCTCTCGATGCGCGAATCGAGTGTGGACGCAGTAGACATCGACGCCTTTGAAGCGGACCTTCAACAGGCCCCACGCGCCGTCGTTCTTCGTCTCCTTGTCTGTCTTGTCGAGATCGCCGAGCGGTGAGCACTTTAGGTATTTCCACCACGGGTCGGTGTATTCGCCCTTCGTAAAGATGGACAGGCCGAACTTCGCGTCGCCGCAGGCGTGCACGCGGCCGAAGTTCTTGAACATGTCGCTCCACTTCGAGCCCAGTCGCTTGCGGATGGCGCTGTGCTGGCCGGAGCAGACTTCCTGGAGCGTGATGACGTCGACGTTCTCTGCCGCCATCTCCACGATGTACGACGCGATTGGTTCGGTGGCGCCGCGAGCCCAGCCCTTGTCCGCGCCCGCGATGTTCATGTTGAGGACGCACCGCTGCTTTGGACGGTCGAGAGCCAGTATTGGCAGGTCGACAGGAGGGATGGGAGCCATACGCTGCGACTATACGCCGTGGCATCGCGCTCGTGCGGCCCGTGAACAATTCACCGTTCTGGCCTCCATCGCAACGGCCGCGCACGTTCTTCCCGCCCTGCGGGCTCAGCCCGAGCCCGCGCACTCATCTCAGAAGGAGTCACGAAGGGACGATTCATTCCGCCAGACTGTTTGGGGTCTTTTTCCTACTCCTCCTTGCAGATAGCCAACTCGGGCGCCATCGCCTCGCTGCCATGCTGCTCATACCCGGCATCCTTTCACCGTGGCGGCGCAATCGCCGCCACGCCGGCAGCACGCTGCTCGCGGCGCCGGCAAGACCGCCGAGACTCAACAGAATCACGACTGCATCCCATAGCGGCCGGCGATTGTGCAGCCAAGACACGTCGAGGCTGTGCAGCCCGTGATACAGCCAGCGGTTGAGCCGATCCCGACGCCGGGTCACGAGCGCGATCGCGCCGTGCGACGGGTCGAGATATATCCAGGTCTGTTGCGCGTCGCCGTAACGCGCGCGCAGGACCGGCAGCGGGCGCTCACGCGTGCGGTCGTAGTAGTAGTCGTCGTACTCGCCCAGCCATTCCAAATCAATCAGCGGGACAGCCGGCATCGCTTCGCGTGCGATCGACTCCATCGTTTCCCGGTCGAAGGATTGAAGCACGCGCTCTGGAGTTGCCGCCGCAGCGAGAACCCGCCGGTTCGGGCTCTCGGATGCAATCCAGTATGCCGCGCTGCGGAAGGTGATCAGGCTCAGCTCCTTGGGCGTCAGCGATTTCGAGGCAGAGTCGATGGCTGCCTGCATTGCGCCGATGGAGATCGCGTCGAGTGCCGGCGGCGCTCCGACCACGGCGCGCCATTGATCGGCGGTCACGCCTTCACTGGAGAGCAGCGGGAATGGACCCATCGACAGCAATCCGCTGAACGTCCAGGTCAGCGTAATCACGCCGAAAATCAAGCCGGCGTAGTGATGCCACTTCATCCAGCCGGTGTATGGCGACATCGCGCGCTCGCCGCGAATCGAGAACCGCCGGAACGGGGCAAACCGCAGGAATCCCGCGACAAGCCCGGTGACACAAAGAACGCAGCCGGCGAGCGAGGACCAGATGATGACTTCAGTCCAGAGCGGGCCGTTGCGGCGCAGGATGGGCAGATACAGCCAATGTGCGACCGGCCCGAGGTAGGCCAGCATCCGCTCGCGGCGCGTCGTTTCCATGACGACTTCACCGGTGCGGCTCGACACATAGAGCTCCGTTCTCCCATCGTCACCTAACTCGATCAGATGCAGTGGCAGGTGCGCACGTGATTGCAACGTCCATTGATCTGGAATCGTCACCATCCCGGCATGTCGAAGCGTGCGAGCGTAGTCCGGAGCGAACGCGGCCGCGAAGGCGCGAGCCTGATCCTCGGTGACGCGATCGAGCTTCTCGGGACGATCGGCGAAGACGGTGGCCGGGGACCGGCCACAGAACCGATAGACCGGGCGGCCGGCCAGCATCGTCAACATCACCGGAACCGGTCCGTCGCTGGCCGCCATCCTCGCAGCTTCGCCAACCGGGACGCGCACTTGAGCCGGGTCGAGCGCCGGCAAATGTGCATATCGCTCGGCCGGCGTCACCTCTGGCATGCGGACGTACATCATCGCGATACCCGAGGTGAACCACAGAATGAAGAGCAGGCAGCCGGCCATGCCGAGCCATCGGTGTGAGAGGGCCAACGCCCCCCACCAACTGAAGCGGACGGTCATGCGGTCTATGGGTCGTGTCGTTGGTGGCGCGGCGGGCGTGAGCCGAGTGCTCGTTGTGACACTTCATTGTACGACGCCTGTCAACGACGAAACAGACTGGCAGCTCACAGTCGCGGTCTGCAATCTGGGATTCGAGGCAATCACTCGATCTGCCGCCGCGCGTTCATGAGCGCGCTGCCCGACCTGCTTCGTTAGAAGTTGACTCAGAACTTTCCAACATTTGGCACTTGCGCGCGGCGTCCGCCGCCAAATGTTTCGCGTAGCCTCCTCCCCAGGGCCTTTCGAGTGGCCCTTCGCTTGCACAGTGGTCAGATTGTGAAGCCCAACTTCGTGGTGAAGGCCAACTTCAGCGAGGTTCGGCATTTGATCTACGCCCTCTGGATAGTGGCGGCTGGTTTGTTGGTGTCGTCTCTGCTTTCGCTGCAGCTCTATGCAAGCTCACTCAACAAGGCGGCAAACGCGCTGACGCTCGACACGGGTCCTCAGGCCTCGCTCGTCTTCGACCGCGAGGGCCAGCTCGTCTTCTCGTTTGCGAGCGAGGAGCGGACCGATGTCGCGCTCGATCGCCTCTCTCCGAACGTGGTCGCGGCAGTGATTACCGCCGAAGACCGCTACTTCTACGGACACATCGGGCTCGACGCGGTTCGAATCGGTGGCGCCGCATTCGTGAATGCGAAATCCGGTCGCATCACCCAGGGCGCCAGCACGATTAGCCAGCAGCTGGTGCGCCTGCTCGCGCTCAGTCCCGAGCGGACCTACAGCCAAGTGGCGCGAAGCGCTCCTCGCCCTGCGAATCGAGCGCCGCACGCGGGCGTGCGCGCTGTATTTCCTGGAAGCGGTTCGGCGTCAGATGGTGAGGCAGTTTGGAGAGGATCAGGTGCTTCGCGCCGGCCTGCGCGTCTACACCACGTTGGACATGCGGCTGCAGAAGGCTGCCGAAGACGCCATCACGCGCCGCCTGGCGGAGCTCGATCCAGACGCGAAGGCGCGCGGCGACGACTCGAGGCTGGAGGCAAGCCTGGTGGCGATCGACCCCCGCACGAGCGACGTGCTGGCGTTGGTCGGTGGACGCGACTTCCATCACAGCTCGTTCAACCGCGCGATCCAGGCTCAACGACAGGCCGGCTCCGCCTTCAAGCCGCTGCTGTATGCCGCCGCGCTCGAGCAAGGCTATGCGCCCGGTTCCACGGTCACCGACCTGGACACGCCAATTGCCAGCGCCTCAACCGGAGTGGTTCAAGCCACCTGCCGACGTGGAGCGCGCCACGATCTGCCGTCTGAGCGGGCGGCGCGCAACTGATGCCTGCCGCGCGGCGGCGGTCGAGAAGGGTGATGTCTATGACGACTATTTCGCCGTGGGAACGGTGCCAGCCGAAAGCTGTCCGATTCACGGCGTCCCGGGACTCCCCGAATTCTGATTCTTCAACGCTGCCTGCAATTGGGATAACCCACTACGTGGATCGAAAAGTCTGGAGCGCATCATGAGCCCGCTGCTTATCCTGATCATTCTCCTCGTCCTGTTCGGCGGTGGCGGTTTTTACGCCGGCGGACCGCGGGTCGGTGGCAGTCTCGCAGGATTGATTCTGCTGATCCTGCTGGTTCTGGCCCTGACCGGGCGGCTTTAACCTCCGGCGCGATCGACGCGCGCGCCTTTTGCTTTCATCGTCGGCAACGACGACATCGCGCTAGTCTGTGAGCTCATCGGGCTGGACGCGAAGGCGAACGAGGTCGTCGCAGCGGTTGGCCAGTCGGCGCGGGCATCCGGTTCGGCCTCGGCTCGCTACCATCAACTCTGGCTTCTTGCCGGCTTCCTGGTCGTGGCGCGGCGCTGGAAGCGCTTGCTTTGGGCTTCGTGAACGCGCCTTGCTGATCGAACGGCGTCTGGGCCGAACAACGCAGTCGCTCCGAATAAGATGGGGCGATGCCCGACGCCGTGGATCTGCTCGTCTTTGGCCCTCATCCCGACGATCTCGAGATTGGCCTCGGCGGCGCAATCGCCAAGCACGCGAGGCTCGGACATCGCGTCGGCCTGTGCGACCTCACCCGTGGCGAGCTCGGCACCAACGGCACGCCCGAAGAGCGACTGCATGAGGCCGAGGCGGCGCGCGAGGTGCTGGGCGCGTTGTGGCGTGAGAACCTCGCCCTGCCGGATGGCGACATCGGCGGCGAGCCGTCACACCTGCGCGCGATCGTCGAGCTGATTCGGCGGGCGACGCCGAAGACGATCGCTGTGCCATACGGTCGCGACCGCCACCCCGACCACGTCGCCGCGAGCCGCCTGCTGACCCGCGCGGCGTTTCTCAGCGGCCTGACCCGCTTTGCCGCGACGGGTGACAAGTGGCGCGCGGACTGGCTGCTCTATTACTTCATCAACGATTCGACCCGGCCGTCGTTTGTCGTGGACGTGTCGGCGCAGTACGCGATCAAGCGCGCGGCGCTGGCCTGTCATCGATCGCAGTTTGCGCCGCCGACCACCGGCGCGACCGCGACGCGCCTGAACACGCCACGCTTCCAGCAGCTGATCGAGAGCCGCGATGCGCAATTCGGGGCGCTCATCGGCGTCGAATTCGCCGAGGGCGTGGTGGTCCGTGAATTGCTGATCCGCGAGCACCTGCTGAAATGAACATCGGGATCACGTGTTACGCGTCGGTCGGCGGAAGCGGTGTGGTGGCATCCGAGCTGGCGCGGTGCCTGGCCGATCGGGGGCACCGCACTCACGTGATCAGCAGCGATACGCCATTTCGCCTGCGCGACTCCGATTCCAACGTCAGGTTCCACCGGGTCGAGCCGCCTGGATATCCGGTGTTTCGCGAGCCGCAATATCTGCTCGCGCTGGCCAACCGCCTCGTGCAGGTGGCGCGCGCGCATCGCCTCGACATCATTCACGCGCACTACGCGATTCCTCATGCGGCGGCGGCGTATCTGGCGCGCCAGATCCTCGCGAGTGGCCCGGGCGGCGCGAAGACCGTGCCGTGCACGATCACGACGCTGCATGGCACCGACGTCACGATTCTTGGTTCCGATCCTTCCTATCGCGAGACGGTAGCCTTCTGCATCGACCAGTCCGACGCGGTGACCGCAGTATCGGCCAGCCTGCGCGCGGACACAAAGCGAGACATGCCGGTCAAGCGCGACATCGCCGTGATCCCGAATTTCCTGGATTGCGACTTTCATCGCCGCGCGCCGGATCCGGCACTACGCGCCCGCTTCTGCCCATCGGGCGAACGGCTGGTGATTCACATCTCGAATCTGCGTCCGGTCAAGCAGGTCGACGTCGTGGTGCGCGTCTTCGCCGAGATTCGAACGCGCGTGGAGGCGCGACTGCTGATCGTGGGCGACGGACCGGAGTTGGGCAAGGCGGAACAGCTGATCGACGAGTTGGGCCTGACGGCCGACGTCGAGCTGATCGGGGAGGCTCAGGACGTGGTCGGCCTTTTGTCAGTGTCGGATCTGTTTCTGTTGCCGTCACTGCAGGAAAGCTTCGGCCTGTCGGCTCTCGAGGCCATGGCCTGCGGCGTGCCGGTCGTCGCGTCGAACGTCGGCGGATTGCCAGAGGTCGTGATTGATGGCGTGACGGGGTTTCTGCATCCGCCAGATCACGTGGAGAGGATGGCCGAGAACGCGATCCGAATTCTCTCGGATCCAGAGCTGCACGCGCGCATGGCCGCCGAGGGCGTGCGCCTCGCGAAGGAGCGCTTCAGCGCGAATCGAATCGTTCCGCTATACGAAGCGCTGTACGAAGACACGCTCAGACGTCGTCGTATCCCCACAGGTTGATCAGGTCGCGCTCGAGCACGCGGCTCAGCGCGTCGACCTCGGGCCGGAACCGTACCCTCAGCTCGCGCCGGAACCTGGGATCCAGCGGAGTGCGCGTCGCCGGCTTCAAGTTCAGGTCCCTGAGCATCCGCCTCAGCCGACGCCGCGCCGGCTCGGGCACGAGGTTCTTGATCCTCAAGTCACCGCTCCACGCGACCGCCCTCGACAGAAACGGAAAACGAGCCGACCGATTCTCGTTGGCCTCCCTCACCTTGGGTCGAAACGTCGCGTCCAAGTCGAGGAAGGTGACGACCTCGGCGAAGGTTGCCGAGTTGTCGCGTCGAAAGTCGTCGTGGACTATCACCTTGATGCGATCCGGCGGAAACACTCTCCGATAGCGCTCAATCTGCTCGCCGAGCTTGATCCACTCTGAGTAAAAGAGGGACGAGGGCCAGAAGAGACCACTCGGGAGCTGACGGCCCGCGCGCCTGGCTGGCTCGGCTTGGATCGCGGTCTGAAAGTCCAGCAGGTCTTCCTGGCCGTACGAAACCATCTTCGCGTGCAGCGAATGAAGCAGCACGACGGGATCCCGCACCATCACCAGGATTCGCGCATCGGGGTTGAACGCGCGGATTCTCGACGCCGCTACCGTGGAGTACAGATAGGCCGGCGTCGCTTCGGCGACCACGGTTCGCGACCGGTCGGCAAAGAGGGCCAGGTACTGCGCTTCGGTCCTCACCGGGAAGCGCGTCGCCCGGCCGGCGTGGCGGTCGCTCTCTTCGTGAAAGTCTGTGCAGAAGTAGTAGGGCTCCTTGGGGTCACAGACAGCGATGTCCGGGTGCTGGGCCAGGAGACGAAACATCGCGGTCGTGCCGCACCTCGGCGCGCCAACGATGAACAAGTTTGGGATGCGTGCACTCATCAAGCTATGAGGATACCGGCGGAACGTTTCGGCGTCGCGAAGGGCATGCCGAAACACAGAAGGTGACATAAGGGTCGATCTGATAGTTGAGCGTCGGATGGCCATCTTCTCCGACAAACATCGGGCGCTGGATCTGTGGCGGATCGGGTTTGTCACGTCGCTCCTGAATTTGGCGATCTGGTCGACGGTCGGATTCGCGTAGTGGAAGCTGATCGGGTATTGATAAGGCCTCTCCTTGGATCGTCTGATACCATCGGCGAGGACTGTCCGCCGGTGGAAGTTATTTGTCACACTGGGCCGTTCTTGTCGATAACATGGGGTTTTTCTCGGATGTGGCGGGTTTCGTGCGGCTTGCGACGGGGCTGCCGGGATTCCTGGCCGAGCCCCTGTCGCTGCCGGACGCCATCGAGAAAGTCCGCCACGGGATGCGGAATCGCGAGGCCGCCTTGCTTGCCAAGGTGCGACAGGCGATCTTCGACAACCAAGCCAGTCCCTATCGAAAGCTGTTCCGCTTCGCCGGCTGCGAGTTCGGCGACGTGGAGAGAATGGTCCGAAGCGACGGCGTGGAGGGGGCCCTCCGGCGACTGCTCGACGCCGGCGTCTACGTCAGCTACGAGGAGTTCAAGGGACGAAAGCCGGTTGTGCGCGGCAATCAGACGTTCGAGTTCCGCGCCCGCGACTTCGACAATCCGTTCATCCGGGCGCATATCTCCAGCAGCACGGGCGGCTCCAGCGGCTGGCCGGCGAGAATCCGCATCGACCTGGAGCACATCGCGCAGTCGGCGCCGCACTGGGCGCTGTGGTTCGCCTCGCACGGCTGGCTGGACCGTCCACTGATCGTCTGGACTCCGAATCATCCGGGTGTCGCCAGCCGCCAGTTGCTGGCTGCCAGGTTCGGCAAGAGATTCGTCAAGTGGTTCGTCGAGGCGAAAATGTCCGGAGCCAAGGACCGGTTCATCGCCGCCTGCGTGCACTCGGTGGTCCGCCGCGCGGCGGGATTTCCGAAACCGGAATTCGTTCGGCGCTCCGAGACCGGCCGCGTCGGCGAGTACCTGGCCGGGATGCTCCAGCGCGGTGAGAAGCCTTGCGTGACGACGTCGCCAAGCTCGGCGGTCTATCTCAGCGAGGAAATGCAGCGGCGCGGGATCTCGATCGCGAACGTCACTTTCCTGTTAGGCGCCGAACCGGTGACGCCGGCGCGAAAGCAGTCGATTGAGGCGTGCGGGGCCAAGGCGGTTCCGACCTATGGGTTCTCCGAGGGCGGAAACGTCGGGAGCCAGTGCCCGCGCGCGGCAGTGGCCGACGAGATCCACGTGTCGCTCGACGCCTACGCGGTCATTCAACGTCCGGTGCAGCTCGACGACGAGCGGTCCGTGAACGCGTTGATGTTTACCGCGCTTCGGCCGGCCTGTCCCAAGGTCCTCTTCAACACCGAGATCGGCGATTCGGCGACGGCCGTGACGGGCCCCTGCGACTGTCTGCTCGGCGAGATGGGCTACCATCTTCGGCTGCATACCATCCGCAGTTTCGAGAAGCTGACGGGCGAAGGGCTGGCCTTGCTGGGGACGGATTTCTATCCGCTGACGGAAAGCGTGCTGCCGGCCCGGTTCGGCGGCGGCATGGGCCACTACCAGTTCGTCGAGCACCTCAACTCGCACGGGCGGACGCAGTACCGGCTGCTGATCCACCCGGACGCGGGTCCGCTGGACGCAGCCGAGGTGAAGGCGGCGTTCCTCGAGGAGTTGGGCAACCTCCCCGGCGCCCGCCCGTTCATGGCGAAAATGTGGGAGGCCGCCGACGTGATCAGGGTGGAGCGCCGCCCCCCGTACCTAACGCCGCGTGGCAAGATATTGCCCGTCCGGATGCTCGGCGCCGCCGACCCGGAATGAGTCGGCCCGCCCACCGATACAATGACTGTGTAGCTCGGAGGAGGTCACGGGGCCGACCCGGAGGCCATGGCTCGAGCCATCGACATTCTCTACGTGGGAACTCTGCCCCCGCACGAGGGCGGATCGGCCGTCAGCGCCAGCCAGCTGCTGATCGGTTTCGCTAAGCTGGGACACCGGCTGCGGTGTCTCTCGCAGATCACCACCCAGGCGCTGGAATCTGGCGACGCGTTCGCCGGCGCGCACCCGGAGTTTGCCATCCGCCGCCTGCCGATTCCCGTCACCGCGACCAACACCGATCGGCCGGGACCGGAGGAACTCGAGCGCCGCGATCGGGCGCAGATCGACGAGGCTTTCCCTGGCATGGTGACCGCGCGCCGGCCGGACATTGTGTTTATCGGGCGCGAAACGTTCGTGCCCCACGTCGCGCCGCTGGCGGTCCGGTACGGGTTGCCCTCGATCCTCCGCGTCGCCGGCACTCGAATGGCAGGCATCCTGCGCGGCAATTTCCCGGAGGAGTACCGGCGGGAGTTTTTCGAGTGGCTCGCCGCGGTGGGGCGAATCGTTGTACAGGCACCCCATATGGCGTCCGAGCTGCAAGCGCAGGGTTTTGAGACTCTCACGATTCCCAACGCCGTCGACTTGCACCGTTTTCAACCGGGTCCTGCCGACCCGGCGCTGCGCAGCGAACTCGCGATTCCAGACGATCACCTGGTCGTTCTGCATGTCTCCAACATGAAGCTCGCCAAGCGGCCGCTGGATATTGTGGAATCGGCGCCGCGAGTTCTTGCTCGGAACCCGAAGATCACCTTCGTGTTTATCGGCGACGGGCCGCTGAGACGCCCGGCCGAAGAAGCCTGCGCGGCCACGCGCATCGCCGGGAATTTCCGATTCGTGCGCTGGGCGCACTACGACGACATTCCCCGGTACATCCAACTGGCCGACATCGTGGTAATGCCCTCGGAGTTCGAGCACCAGGCGCGCACGTACCTGGAGACGCAGGCTTGCGGCCGCGTTCTGATCGCCTCCGACATTCCGGGCGCCCGCGAAGTGGTGGAGGATGGCCGCAACGGCCTCCTGTACCGGGCCGCCGACATCGAGGATCTGGCCGCCAAGATCCTGCTGGCCGCCTACGACACCGGTCTCCGGGCCGCCATCGGCGATCGGGCCCGTCAGCTCGTGGCCGGGCACGAGCTGATGGCGATTTCGCGACGCTATGTCGAGGCCATGCACGAAGTCGTGGATGCCTGGCATGCCGGGCAGTCGCGCCGGCCGCCCGAGGCGACCCCTCTCCTGCGCCAGCGCTGACGAGGAAAGACCGAAAGATACGAGAGCACAGAGCGGGAAGTTGCCGGCGAAAGAACTGACAGTCATGAACGTTGCTCGACGCCCTTTGCCGCGAGCACGAGGATGAGCGGAATCCCCGGGGCGATCATGCGGTTGCCGTAGTTCGCGATACCACCCCACAGCGCAATCGGCACGAAATACGCGACACTGAGCGCCAGGACGAGGACCTCCCAGAACTGGGGCGTGCGCCGGAAGAGTGACGACAGGTACACGAAGAATGCCGCCCACATCACCAGCCAATGCGGCCGGATCCTGAAGGTCGGCCGCATGAACTGTGGAATGCCGGCCAGATACGCCGCGCGCATGGCAAGTGACCGCGCGCGCGACAGCAGGCGTTCAGTCAAAGGGACGCTCGTCGTCCGTCGCAGGCCGCTCCCGGTCCAGTCAGAGGTGTTGGTCACCGAATCGACGCTCGCCCGTCCGGTTGCGACGTAATTGCGCAGCGGCAAAAGCGAGCCGACGGTCGCGAACGCCGCGAGAAATGTCACCGCCGCCCGACTCCGCCACGCGAACGAGCGCGAGGGCGTGAAGAACAGCAAGACGAGGGCCGCGGCCGGACCGAAGACCACCAGATTCGGACGCGCGAGGAAGCACAACCCGCACACGATGCCGCCCAAAGCCATGTACGAAAGCTTCGCCGTGGCCTCCCCCTTCACCAGGAAAAAGAGCAACGCCGGAAACAGCGGGAAGAGCAGGTTCTCGCTGAGAAGCCGGAACGTGAGGGCGCGATAGACATCGACGTACATGAAGATCGCCAACGCCGCCAGAAACGCCAAGGCGGTGACCGCTGAAAACTGCGCTCGAAACACCGCGTACATGCCGACGATGGCGCCGAGCAGCAACAGGCCCTGGACGAAGTACACGGCCTCTGACCTGATGCCCGCGACCGCGTATACCCCTGCGATGAAATACACGTAGCCAAATCCGGCCGGGCGCTCGTAGGCGTTCCGGACGATGGGCATGCTGAGTCCGTCGGTCAGCACGCTGACGGCATTTTGGTTGTAGTTGAACCAATCGTCGCCGAATGAGTTCTCAACCGTCACGTCGTGTTCCAGGGGAAACACGGCGATCATCCGGGCGACGTAAAGAATGGTTGTGGCGGTGAGCGCGACCGTCAGAAAAACGGTGGCCCTCGTAGTGGCAAAGGCGCGCGTGTCACGGTGCGCTGCGAGCGCCACGGGCGCTGCTGGGGGATTCAGCACCCACCAATTGTACCGGCACGACGATCACGAAGAAACAAATGCTTCGGCGCGTTCTTTCGCGAGCACGTCGTCAAGCAAGTGAACCAATCGCCTCGCGCCCGATCGATCTGGATCAAGCGCGGGATCGTAGATCGTCACGTTCAGGCCCAGCGCGTGTGGGTGCCGTACCAACGGCCCGAGCACGCCGAGCAGTTCCTCCGGCATTGGCCCGCCTTCCTCCGGAGAGTCGACGGCGGGCATCGCCGATGGGTTGAGCAGATCGACGTCCAGGTGGATCCAGAAGCCGTGGAGGTCGGTTGACACCACGCGATCGAGGGCGGCAGCCGCCAGCGCCCCTGGTGTCCGCGATCGCAGCTCGATGTCGGGTAGATCGAGAATCGGCGACACGGCCAGCGCCGCGTGGCCATACCAGGCATCGGTCGCATCGCGCCGGCCGATCAGAGCGACATGCCTCGCATCGACGAGCGGCGCGCGCCCGTTGAGACGCGCCAGTGGCGTGTCGCCGCGACCGGATGCCAGCGCCAGGCTCATGCTCGCTACCGAGCCGGTTCTCGACTCCTCGGGCGTCGCATAGTCCGCGTGCGCGTCCAGATAGACGAGCCCGACGGGTCCGTTCGCGACGCGTCGGGCTCCAAGCAAAGAACCCAGGACGATGCTGCAGTCGCCGCCGAGCACCAGGACGAAACGCCCGAGTCGCAAAGCAGCCTCGACCCGCCCGCCGAGCGCTCGCGAGTAGGCGACAAGTTGCTTCTCGTTTCTCGCTCGATCGGGCGGGCGCACGTAGTCGCGATACGCGGGCGGCATGACGTCGCCCACGTCGAGCGCGGCCAAGGCGGTGACCAGCCCCCGCTCTCGCAGGACATCTGGAGCTCTGTCCAAATGACGCGCCGGACCGTCGTCGTACGGCCTGATGCCGAGGCTGGAGGGCGCGCCGACGATGGCAATTGGCCGAGTCATCGGGCCTCCCTAGAATCCCGAGCCGGCGCCGGGACGGAAGAGGCCGCGGGGCGCTGGTATCGGCAGTGGAAGGACGGGAGCGCCCTTCGCCCCTACGGTGTCGCCTTCGATGAGCGGCGGAGCCTGCTGAACGGCTTCGAAGTTCACAAGGGCAGATTCGTAGTCGAGCATGGTCTGAAGCAGGTTGACCTGCGCTTCCAGGAGGTCGCGCTGGGCCTGCGTGACGAGGAATGTCGTCGAGAGGCCGACCTGGTAGCGCCGCTGCTCCGAGTCGAGACGCTGCTCGGCCAGCGTGGCGCCGGCGCGCGCGGCGTCAATCCGCTGGGACGTGCTGTGAATCTGCCGCCCAGCGCGACGAACGGTTTCGGCCGCCTGAATCCGAAGGCTCGCGATCCGCGCCGCCGCCTGCCGTCGCTCGACCTCGGCCCGAGCCATGCTCGCTTCCTCGTAACTCTTCCCCAGCGGGTAGCTCACCGTCAGACCCAGGCTCCACGTCGGAAAGTCGCTGGTAAAGACCTGGCCGAGCGCGTCGCCAAGACCCAGACGGCGCGTGCCGGTGACCACGCCAGGAAATCCGCCGGTGCGAAGGAACTGCGTGCCTGCCAGTCCGTTGCTGCGATAGGACGTTTCGACGCGCACGTCAGGCAGACGCTGATTCTGGAAGAAGTCCACCGTCGTCTTGGCCTTGTCGAGCTCGTACCCGGCTCGCGTCAGGTCGTATCGCTCGCCGAGAGCCTTTGCCACCGCGGCGTCCACGTCGGGCGGAGCCGCCACTCGCGTCGGCTCTTCCGTCGGCTCGAGACGCACGCGCCAGAACGACACGTCGTTCGGATCGACGATCAAACGCCGGAGCGCATCCTCGGCGTCCTCCGCCAGCGTCCTGGCGCGGATCAGGTTCTCGCGTCGCTGGGCGACCTCGGCCTCAGCTTGAACGAGATCGAGGGGGGGAATCTGTCCGGCATCGACCCGGACCTTGTTCTCGCGCGCGAGCTCCTGTGCCAACTCGAGCGATCGCTGCTGAACGTTGACGTTCGCCAATGTGGCCTTGAACGTCCAGTACGCTTGCTTGACGGCAGCCATCGTCTGCACGGCAGCCTCTCGGAACCGCAAGTCCGAGCTCTGCTGGTTCTTCTTCGCAATGATCAACTGCTGGCGCGCGCTGTCAATCTTCCGATCCTTGAGGAGCGGCTGCGAAAAGGCGAGCTGCAAGCCGGACTGCAGGCTTGGATCGAAGCTGCTGAACGGACTGTCTGACGTCGTGCGCGCGGTGTCCCACGACGCGCTCCACGTTCCCGAACCCCACGGCAGCCGCTGCCGCACGTCGGTGAGCGAGAACAAGTCGTTGACATCGACGCCACGCTCGCCCTGCAGCAGGCTTGCCGGCGGAGTCACGGTGCTCGAGCGGCCGAGCGACGTGGAGAACATCGGCGTGAACGCGCTGCGGCTCTCGCCGATCCGCGCGGTGTCAGCTTCGGTTTCGAGCTTGACGATGGCCAGCTCGGGATTGTTCTCGACCGCGCGGCGCACCGCCTCGTCGAGCGACAGCGGCAACGTTCGAACCGACTGGTCGGCGACGGCGGTTCGGTCCTGCGCCATCGCGCTCGCCCCCAGGAAGACGGCGAGCACGACGGCGGTAACGACTGTTCTCTGGAAATGATTGACGTTCATGAAAGACCTCGCGTTCAGACCGCCTCGGCGAACTCGGCCGTGACGTCGGTTCCGCCTCGGACTTCGACGACGGCGGTCCGCTTCCGTGCGACCACCATGTAGATCGAGGGAACGACGAAGAGCGTGAAGAATGTGCCGATGATCATGCCGCTCACGAGCATGATGCCGATGCTGTTGCGCGCGCCGGCGCCAGGTCCGGTCGCGATGACCAGTGGGATGTGACCGACGACCGTGGCCGCAGTCGTCATCAGGATCGGCCGCAGTCGCGTCCCGGCCGCTTCGATGATTGATGCGAGCTTGTCCTGGCCGGTTTCCTGAAGGTGATTGGCGAACTGCACGATCAGGATGCCGTTCTTCGCGATCAGGCCGACCAGCGTGATCAGGCCGACCTGGCTGTAGATGTTGAGCGTCGTCAGTCCGAGGAACGAGAACAGCAGCGCGCCGGACATGGCCAGCGGCACCGACCCGGCGAGAATGATGAACGGATCGCGGAAGCTTTCGAACTGCGCGGCCAGCACCAGATAGATCAGCACCGCCGACAGCAGGAAGCGTGGTGAGGAACCCGCTGCCCTCGGTTCTGAGCTGGCGCGATTCGCCGGCGTAGTCGATCGTGAAGCCTGACGGCAGAATCGCCCGGGCCTCGTTTTCGAGGAAGCCCAAGCGCGGCGTCGAGCGGCACCGGCGGCGGAATGACGCCCTGGATGCGAACCGCGTTGAGCTGCTGGAACTTCTTCAGCTCCCGCGGCTCGGCCGTGGTCTTCAGCGTGGCGAAGGTCGACAGCGGCACCAGCTTGTCGCCGGAACCGGTGATGTAGATCTGCGAGAGCTGATCCGGCGTCAGCCGCTCGGCGCGCTCGAGTCTGCGGAATCACCTTGTAGCTGCGCCCCTGGATGCTGAAGCGGTTGACGTAGTCGCCGCCGAGCAGGACCGAGAGGTCGCGGCCGGCCTGGCTCAAGTCGACGCCCTGCGATCGCAGCTTGTCGCGATCGAAGACGACTTCGGCCTGCGGCTGATCGAACTTCAGGTCGGCGTCGGCAAACATGAAGAGGCCGCTGCGCGAACGCCTTCTTCACGAGCTGTCCGGCGATCTCGACGAGTTGCTGCGGCTCGGCGGCCGACGCGATCACCATGTCGACGGGGAAGTCGCCACCGCCGGGCAGCGGCGGCGGCGTCAGCGGGAACGCGCGCACGCCGGGAATCTGCGAGAGCGGTCCCGCCACTTCCATCTGCAGTTGCTGCGCGGTCTTCGTGCGGTCGCTCCACGGCTTGGTCACCATTCCGCCGAAGCCGCCGTCGGGAAAGGTGAGCTCGAAGGTGCCGGCCGCCTCGGGAAGCGACTTGTAGACGTCGTTGATCTGGTGCGCAAAGAGCTTGGTCTGCTCGATCGTCGAGTTTGGCGCGGCCTGAATGATCGAGAACACGACGCCCTGATCCTCGGCCGGCGCCAGCTCGCGCTGCGAGAACATGTAGAACGGCACGATCAGCAGCGCGACGATCGCCCACACGCGTGAGCACGACCGGCCGATAGGCGAGCGAACGGCGAGACAGCGCGCGGTGTAGGCGCTGACGAAGGCCGTCGAATCGCCGGTTGATCCATCCGGCGAAGCCGCGCTCGGTGTCGCCCGCGCGCAGCAGCCGCGAGCCCATCATCGGCGACAGCGTCAGCGCGACGACGCCGGACACGATCACGGCGCCGGCGAGCGTGAAGGCAAATTCGCGGAACAGCGCGCCCGTCAGGCCGCCCTGAATGCCGATCGGCGCGTAGACGGCCGCGAGCGTGATCGTCATCGCGATGATCGGACCGACCAGCTCGCGCGCCGCGTCGATGCGCGGCCCGATACGGGCGCTTGCCCTCGTGCAGGTGACGCTCGATGTTCTCGACCATCACGATCGCATCGTCGACGACGAGGCCGACCGACAGCACGATCGCGAGCAGCGTCAGCAGGTTGATGGTGAAGCCGGCGACCAGCATCAGGAAGACGGCGCCGACCAGCGAGATCGGAATCGCGACGACCGGGATGATCACGGCGCGCACCGAGCCGAGGAACAGGAAGATCACGACGATCGACGATCAGCAGCGTCTCGGTGAGCGTCGTGAGCACCTCGTTGATCGCGTCCTTGATGTACTCGGTCGAGTCGTACGGGAATGCCCGCCTTCATGCCGGCCGGCAGCTGCGCCTGGATGCCCGGCATCGCCGTCGCGGACGCGCGTTGATCACGTCCAGCGAGTTCGCGGTCGGCAGCACCCAGACGCCCATGAACACCGCGGTCTCGCCGTTGAAGCGCACGTCCTCGTCGTAGTTCTCCGCGCCGAGCACGACGTCGGCGACGTCGCCGAGCCGGACGACGACGCCGTCCTGCTCCTTGACGACCAGCTGGCGGAATTCTTCCGGCGTGCGCAGATCGGTGTTGGCGATCGAGGTTCACCGACACCATCGAGCCCTTGGTGCGGCCGAGCGCCGACAGGTAGTTGTTGCGCGCGAGCGCGTCGCGAAGCGCCGACGGCGAGATGCCGTGCGCCGCCATCTGGTCGGGCTTGAGCCAGACGCGCATGGCAAACGTGCGGTCGCCGAGGATGTCGGCGCGCTGCACGCCGCTGATGGCGCTCAGCTTCGGCTGCACGACGCGCGTCAGGTAGTCGGTGATCTGCGTCTGATCGAGGTCGGGCGACGAGAAGCCGAGATACATCGCGGCGAACTGCGTGTCCGCCGTCTCGAGCTGAATGATCGGCGCCTCCGCTTCCGGCGGCAGATCGTTGCGCACCTGCGCGACCTTCGCCTGAATCTGCGTCAGCGCGGCGTTGGTGTCGTAGTTCAGCTTGAGGTGCACGGTGATCGTGCTGACGCCTTGCGCGCTCGACGACTCCATGTAGTCGATGCCGTCGGCGCTGGCGATCACGCGCTCGAGCGGCGTCGTGATGAAGCCGCGAACCAGGTCGGCGTTGGCGCCGACGTAGACGGTGGCCACGCGCACGACCGCGATGTCGCTGCGCGGGTATTGCCGCACGCTCAGCGCGCGAATCGACTGCAGGCCGGCGATCAGGATCACGAGGTTGACGACGATCGCGAGGACGGGCCGTTTGACGAAGAGATCGGTGAACTTCATCAGCTGTTCTCCGGCTTGGGCGCCGGCTCGTTGCCGGCTGCACCGTGTTGTTGATCTGGACGGCGGCGCCGTTGCGGAGCTTGAAGAGCGCCGGACGTCACGACTTCGTCGCCCGGCTTGACGCCGGAGAGGACCGCGACCTGGTCGCCGCGCGCCGGCCCGAGCTTCACGAACTGCTGGCGGACGCCGCGATACGGCTTGCCGTCCTCGTCCTTCATGTCGGCGACGATGAACACCGAGTCGCCGTACGGCGCGTAGCTGATCGGCGACGCCGGCAGCGCGACGACGCGCTGACTCGGGCCGAGCGCGACTTCGGTCTGCACGAACATGCCGGGCCGCAGCTTGCCGTCCGGGGTTGGCGAGCGTCGCCTGCACCTGGATGTTGCGCGTCGCCTCGTCGACCATCGAGTCGATGGCCGTGACCCGCCCGCGACCACTCGACGCCTGCCGGCGTCCTCGCTCGTGATCCGCACCGCGCGGCCGACCGGCATCTGACCGGCCGACTGCTGCGGCACGCCGAAGTTCACGTAGATCGGATTCAGCGACTGCAGCGTCACGAGCGGATCGCCACCGGCGAGGTACTGGCCGAGGTTCACCTGACGGATGCCGAGCATGCCCGAGAACGGCGCCCGGATCGTCTTGCGCTCGATGACGGCGTGGATCTTCGCCGACCTGCGCGTCGCTCTGCCGCGACTCCGCGGTCGCGCGATCGAACTCCGCTTGCGAGATGACCTTCTCGTTGAGCAGCCCCTCCATGCGATCGAAGGTGATGCTGCGCCAGCTCGCGCCGCGCCTCGAACGCCGCGAGCTGCGCCTGCTCCTGCCGTGTGTCGAGCACGGCCAGCACGTCGCCGGCGCTGCACCGCCTGGCCGGAGTCGAAGAGAATCCGCTCGACGGTTCCGGGAAGGTCGGCGCTGACGGTCACGCCCTGCACCGCGGCCATCGTGCCGATCGCGCTCAGCGTCGCCGGCCATTCCTCTTCGCTCGCCACAATCGTGGTCACCGCTTCCGGCGGCGGCTGAAACGCCGCGCCCTGCGCCATCGCGGTCTGAATCTGCTGTGAACTTCACGAAGCCCAGAGCGCCGACGATCAGCGTCATCACTCCGAGCGTCACAATCATTCGCTTCACCATAGGGTCCTCACGACTTCGTTGAAAACTTTCTCGAGATTTCTCGCCGCCGGCCTGCACGGATGAACACGGGATGAATGTGCAGGCCGGCGTGAGGTGGGCGTGACAGCCAGCGATGTCAGCGGCCGACGTTCAGGAGCACCGCTCCGTACACTCGGTGGCCGTATCGGGTTCTCCCTCCCGAAGAAGGCTGGTGCGTCGTCCTTCGACTGCACGCCCGACGAATCGATAGTCACCTCGCAGCCCCCAGCGGCCCGCGTACCACTTCACGCCGCCGCCGACGTTGCCGGTCAGGAACGTCTCGGTATCACTGATGCCGAGGCTCTGCTTTTCGAACATGCTGAGCCCGCCGACGCCGCCGGTGACGTACGGGACCACCGAGCTGCGATTGGCTGCGTTGACCACAACGTTGCCGCTGTAGTTGAGGATGTGGGGTGTCTTGCGATTGAGCGTCACCGCGCCGAAGTCGAGATCCTGCGTGATGCCCAGCGCGCCACTGACCTCACCTTCGACGCCGACGTAGCGATTGAAGTTCAGCGCGAACGCCGCGCCGAGATCGTACGCTGCCGAAGCTCGGCTGCTGTGAGTCCGTCTCTTCGGTGAAGAACACGCCGCCTGCCGGGATGAAGCTGATTTCGACGCGGCCAGGACCAGGTGAGATCTCCTGTGCCGACGCGCGACTCGTGCCAACGAAACCTGCGGTAACGACAAGTGGTCCTGCAATCCAACGTGTCATAGCTAACCTCCTCGAACGTTCCCTACTTTCGTTCTCGGAGGCGGCCCTCCACAATCGGGCAGGAGCGTGATCTCGGCCTCATGCGTCGGCGCGACATGGAGCACCCGCAACCGCACGAGACCGATCTCCGCCTTTTGGCCGATGGGCCCATCGGCCATCAGGCCCTCTCGCAAAGGGCGGCGCGGCTGGCGCACACTGGATCTGCCATGACATCAGTCGAGCAAGACCACGTCGCCGGTGAGAGTGACCAGTGCGCGTATCGTCCGCCTCCGGAAAGGTCGTCGAACGATCCTGAGGTGCTCCGCGCCGCGCTGCTGCGCGAATCGTGGGAACGGAGCCGCGCCGAGTGCAACGCGAACATGCAGACCGAAGTCGCCAGGCTGGCGATGGATCTGCTGGTGCGGGAACCGGATATCGAAGGGTTCTTCGGCGCGTTGAGCAAGACGATGGTCGAACAGAGCGAGAGCCACACCTGCGCCGTCTGGCTGCTCGACGAACGCCTGCAGCGATGCGAGTTGTGGATGGCCTACGTGAAGGACCGCCTGTTCACACCGCCGAAGGGTGTTTCAAACGCCTGTCAGGGCAATGAGGCGGAGGGCGGCTTCCCATGCGACAGCATGGCGGCTCACCTGTTCACCCACGCGCCGGGCTGGAATGGGACGGTCGAGTACGAGAGCGAAGACGCGCGACTGCCGGAGGCGATCCGCACGTTCGGCCGCCGCATGAATTGGGGCGGAACCGTGGCCACCCCACTGCTGCTCGGCGGCCGAAATCTCGGATGGATGACCGTATGCACTCGGGTCGCGTCGGGACCTGAGGATCAGTGGTGGCGCGTGGCTCTGATTGAAGCCATCGCCCGACAGGCGGCGCTCGCGCTGCACCACAGCCGGCTGGTCGATTTGAATCGGCTCGAAGCGCGCCGCAAGGGAATTCTCGAAGAGCGCAATCGACTGGCGCGCGACATCCACGACAACCTCGCGCAGGGCTTTGCCGCCATCCTGATGCAGCTTCAGGCTGCTCAACGCAACGGTGCCAGCTTGCCGCCCGCGGTCGAGTCGAACATCGAGACAGCGGTCGAGCTGGCGCGCACCCATTTGACCGAGGCCCGCCGATCGGTCGGCGCGCTCCGCCCGAATGTGGGCAATGCCGAGGATATGGCCACCGCGCTCAAGCGTCTCGCCGACCTGAGTCGGCGGACCACCAGCGTGCCGATCAGCCTGACCGTGGACGAGCTCCCCCGCTTTGGCGACGGCGTGGAGCGAGAAATCATGGCGATCGCGCAGGAAGCGCTCACCAACGCCGTGCGCCACTCTCGCGCACAGCGCATCACGATCAAGGCCTCCAGCGTGCAGTCGGTAGGACTTCGGCTATCGGTGGCCGACGATGGCCGCGGCATCGCGCGCGGACCATCGTCTGGATTCGGCATGACGAGCATGCAGGAACGCGCCGAGCGCATCGGCGCGTCGCTCACCATCGTGACGGCACCGCGGAACGGCACCGAGGTCGTGCTCGCCTGGGAGCCTTCCTCGGTGCCGACGCAAGTGCATGCCGTGACCTGATCAGAACACGAACTTCAGACCGAGCTGCAGTTCGCGCATCGGCTTTCGCGTGCTCGTGATCTGGCCGTACGTCGAGGCGGTCAGCGTGGTGTTCGGGTCGCCCCAGATCGGACTGTTCAATGCGTTGAACGCCTCGAGCCGGAACTGCAGCGAGTTCGACTTGATCCGGAAATTCCGGATAATCGACGCATCGACGCTGGTGATACCAGGGCCGAGAACCGTGTTCCGTCCGACGTCGCCCCACGTTCCGACCGGTTGCGCCACGTACGCGCCCGTGTTGAACCAGCGCTGAACCGTGCGCTCGCTGCTTGGCAATTCCACCTCCTGGCCCGTCGCATTCGGACGGTCCTGGCCGCCGCCAGTGTTCGACCGGTCGGTGCCGACCGTCACGTTCCTCGGAAATCCACTGGAGATCGAGATGATCGAGCTGACCTGCCAGCCGCCGAGGACTGCGCCGCCGATGCCGTCGGTCAAATGGCTCTTGCCCGGACCAAACGGCAACTCGTAGAGGATCGACGAGACGAAGCGATGTCGTACGTCGAAGATCGACAACGCCCACTCGCACTGGAGGCAGAAACTGTCCTGCGGGAACAGCGTGTCGCCGTTGAGCGTACGGATGCCGCTGCCGCTGTCCGTCGACTTGGAGAGCGTGTAGCCGCCGAGCACCGAGAATCCGTCGTGGAGCCGGCGAGTGAGCTTGACCGCCAGCGAGTTGTACTTGGCCTCGGCCACGTTCCCGATCTCCTGGACTTTCGTGAATTCGGGATAGGGCTTGCGGCTCTGCACCGATCCGGTGACCCCGGGAATGGTTTCATTCCAGTCGAACATCCGCTCCAGCCGATAGCTGTGGGAGCCGAGGTAGCCGACCTCGAGCGCCGTCGATCCGCCCAGCTCGCGCTGAATGTTGAACAGGTACTGCCACATGTACGGCGTCTTGCGGTCCGGCATGTTGCCCAGAACGTACACGTTCGTGAGGCACACCAGCGGCGGCGCGACGCCGCAGTCGTTCGCGGTCCCCACGCCTCGGAACGGCACCTGCCACGTCAGGTCTGGCGTCAGCAAGAGCGTATTGTCACGACGGCGCCCCGACATGTTGCGCGCCATGTCGAAGCGCGGGTTGCCGGTGTCCTGCATATAGAAGGTGCCGACGCCGCCACGGAACGACCACTTCGGGGTCGGGTTCCAGGCCCAGCCGAACCGCGGCGCGAAATTCTTCTTGTCGTCGAATACCAGCCGGTCACCCAGGCGCCCATCGCGGGCCACTTGAATGTTCGGTGCGAAGCGAAGAACGGTGTCCTGGTAGACGTCGCCGCTCGCCAATCCGCACGAGCACGGGATGGCGCGAGAGTCCTGCACGTTCGGCGTGGTGTCGTGGAACGGGATGGACGCGTTCATCAGCGTGCCGTTCTTGTCCAGCCATGGCGGCGTGTACTCGTAGCGGATGCCGAGATCGAGCGTCATGTTGGAGCTGAGTCTCCATGTGTCGGTGAAGTAATACGACTGGCTCAGCGAGCGGAACTTGGTCACGGCCAGGGCGACCGCCGATTCGGTCTGCTGCGAGTAGCCCAGCAGGAAGTCGCCGAACGCATATCCAGTGGCGATGTTCTGAAACTGGAAATTGCCCCGCGCAAACTGGTTGCCCACCTGGTTGTACATGTCGTACCGGATGCCGAAGCCGGTCTTGAACGCATGCCGCCCGCGAATCCACGTCAAGTTGTCGCTGAACTCGTACGCGTGGTTGCGGTTCGTGTACGGCCCTTCGGTGCTGTCGCCGAAGCCGCTGAACCCGGTGACGCTGATGGACGGGATGCCCCAGGCCTCGGGAGGATTCAGCGCAATGCCCGGAATGTTCAGCTCCTTGACGACGTCGCGCTCGAACGCCAGCTCCCGTCCGAAGGTGTTGAAGAAGTAGTTGTAGCCGACGCGCAATTCGTTGACCAGCGTGGGCGACAGCGTCCGGGTGTTGCCGAACATGGCCTGGTGAACTCGGGTGTCCAACTTCGTTCCGTTCAGCTTCAACTGCGGCGAGATCTCGTTCTCTTTGGCGTAGCTGTATCGGCCCATCCAGGTCGAGTTGGAACCCTGCACGATGTCCATTCGCTGCGTGTACTGGTATTTGTCGATGGTTCGATCCTGCAGCGCCAGGTGGTTGTTGACGAGTCCCCCGGAGCCGTAGTTGGGTTCCGGATAAAACTCGAGCAGCTGCTTCGAGGTGCCCTGGATGCGCGCGCCCGGAATGATGTTGCCCGGGAACGGCGTGCACGATCGCGTGGTCCCAGTGACGACGCACTGCGTGGGATCGACGAGAACGCCGGCTGGCTGCCCGGTCTGGGGGTTGACCGCCCCGAGGTTGCTCAACAGCTCCGAAAAGTCGCCGTTCCGCATCGCCGAGGACGGCACGCTAAAGGGAGTCTGGAACTGCTTCCGATCGCGGTAGCCCTCGAAATTCGACATGAAGAAGAGCCGGTTCTTCCACACCGGACCGCTCGCCGTGTAGCCGTATTGATCCCATTTGAACGGCGCCTTGGGCGCGGCCGCCTGCGCGGTCGTGAAGGCGTAAGGTCTCGCGTCAAGCGCGTCGTCGCGGTGGAACTCGAACACGGTTCCGTGGAGGCTGTTGGTGCCCGACTTGGTGACGACGTTCACCTGGCTCGCGCCACGTCCGAACTCGGCCGAGTAAATGCCGGTCTGGACCTTGAATTCCTCGAGCGCATCGACCGACGGCAGGAAGATATAGGTGTTGAAGTTGACGTCGGTATTGTCGACGCCGTCCAGCGTGTAGTTGTTGAACTCGCGCCGCTGGCCTGAGATCGAGAGCTGCTGGTTGGCGCGCGTGCCGCCCTGCCGATCCCCGGCCTGACCTGGACCGGCAAACTCGGCGCTGACGTTCGGACTCAGGGCGACCAGCTGAAGGTAGTTCCTGCCGTTCAGCGGCAGCTCGACGATGCGCCGGTTCTCGATGACGGTGCCCACGGTCGCATTCGAAGTTTCGACCAGCGGCGACACTCCCGACACGGTCACCGTTTCGGCGAGTGTGCCCAACTCGAGCGTGAAGGCGACGCGGATGGTCTGCTGCACTTGCAATTCAATGTCGCGCGTCGCGATCTTGAACCCTTCGAGCTCACACTTGACGGTGTAGGCTCCCGGCGGCAGCGCCGGAACGTCGAACAGGCCGACGGCGCTACTCACCGTCGTGCGGGTCGCGTTGGTCGCCTTGTTCACCACGGTGATGGTGACCCCCGGAACGAGCACGCCGGAGGAGTCTTTAACTTCTCCTGTGATGGTGCCTAGCGTTTGCGCGAAACATAGCGAGCACAGCAGCAACCATGTAAATCCTCCGACCAGGGCCCGACGCATGTGAAGCCTCCTTCGCCTGAAAAGGCTACGCCGTGTTTACCGAGATTCTCCGGGGAAGAAACGGCTCGCTGCGGTAGCGGCCACGCGAAGGCTACGCCCACCTCCAGGGCAAGTCAAGGCGGGCGTCGGTTTAGGGGCCCCCTCAGGCCATCAGTGGTTGCCGATATTCGGCCTTAGAACCCGCTCGGCCTCACCCAAAAGCTCTCACGCCACACGCCTGACGCCGGAATCATCTGCAGGTCGTTGTACACGCCGCGATGCGCCAGGTTGATGCCGTTGGTGATCGCGACCATCGGCTCGATGCAGATGAAGTTTCGATCCGGCTGTGGCCCGCCGCCCGAGCCGGGCGCTGCGGCGATGTTCTGGCTGCCGCGACCGACACCGGCAGTGCGGCAGCGGGCGAGACCCTCGGGAGACCCTCGGGTCAGGTCACGAAAATTGAGTCGAGTCGCCCGCACACGGTTGGCAAGAATCGCCGCATTCCTCGCACAAGACGGCGCCTCGCCTGGGTGTTTCTCGAAATTCGTGACCTGACCCCTCTTGGCTGCGCACCCCGAACCGGCCGGTCATTCCACGATCGTGCGATTGTTAAACAGGACCGTCAGCCTGATGCTGCCGTGCCCGAACTGCGGGAACGCGCCGGCTGCACGATCGCCCGGGTCGAGATTCGATGCCGTGTCGTCCGGCGGAAAGAGGACGAACGAGCTCAGGAACGCGAGGAGCGCATTCCGGTTCGGCGGCGACAGTCTCGCGAATGCATCGCGCGCGCTCTGCGCCTCTCCGCCGTGGCGGAGAGTGACCTCGACCAGATTGATGCTGCGGCCATCGTGTCCGTACGGCGCAGTCGTTCCGACACCCCAGAGCGGCGTCGTCAGAAACTGCGTGCGCGTCGTGCCGTCGTAGTTCCGCTCGTGGAAATTCGGGCCGAGATCGTGGCGCTTGAAATCGGTGAAGATGTTCTGGGCGAGGAACGGCTGCAGCGCTGGAAGCTTGGCGACCCCCGCCTGCCCCACAGATGACGGGTTCTTCAACAGCAGTCCCGCCGTGGCGAACAGGCGGTTGAAGTTTCCGTTCTCGGGATCGAACGCCGTCTCGACGTCGGCGACACGCCGATCGAGCAGGATCTGCAGATCCGCAATGTGGCAGGTCGCGCAGCCCGTCTTCTCGAATACGCGCCGCCCGTGCCTGACGTCGGATGTCTCTTCGGTCCTTCCCGGCTTGAAGTAGTTGAGAAGATAGAACTCGAGAAAATCGACGAGCGCGGTCCGCTGCTCGACGGTGCCGATATCGCCTTCCTCGGTTGGTAGCGGCTCGAGCTTATCGGTCAGGCCGTCCAGCTTCATGCCCGACGGTGTCGTGACGGGGCCCGATCGCGCGGCAACCAGGTCGGGATCGTTTGCCATGGCCAGCCCCATCTCTCCCTTGAGCGCGGTGAGGATGAACTCGCGGATCGAGATGATTCCGCCGTGAGCGAAGAAGGGCCTGATGCGCAGATCCGGATCGACGCCTTCCACCTCCGATGTATCGACGCTGCCGTCCTCCATCGCGCGAATCCGGCCGTACGAAATGCCTTTGCTCGTCAAGGAGCGCGTGACGGGAGAGTGGATGCGCGAGGCTTCAGCGAGTGCTTCAGCACGGACAGCACGAAGATCGGTCGTGATTTCGTCGGCGAGCATTTCCTTCAGACCGAGGCCGAAGAGATGTGGCGCGTCGCGGCTGTCGGGACGTGTCGCGACGTCGCCGCCGAAGCCCCCCGATCCGCGCGGCCGGCCGTGGCAGGCCGCGCAGCTGTCGGCCAGGCCGGCTCCGATCGCGAGATCGACCTCCACGTTGCCGAATCCGTCACCCAGGCCGGGGCCTTGACCTTCGAGCCGGTTGAACTTGCGCTGGAACAGCTGCCGTCCCCGACGAATGGCGCGAAACGGATCGAATGCGATCACGTTCTGCGACGCGTTCGGATCCGTGCCAACGCGTCCATCGCCAATCTGAGTCGGATAGGCGCCGTTCATCAGCGGCCGCGCGATGCCTTCGGCTCGCCGCATTCGGCGCCTTGTTCTGGTCGACGAGTTGACCCAGGATTCGCGCCGAGGCCGCGACCAACAGCAGAGCCAGGCACGCCACAACTGATCTCATCGGACACGTCCTTTCCGAGCGGGGCTATCATCGAGTGCGCTCCCGCTGCAAAACGTATCGGCGATACGTTTCGAGTGTGTTCGTCACTCTTGATCGTGAGCGTCTGTGCGTTGCGGTCAATCGGACCGCCGGCTTTGGCGGCTCCCGCTCGTGACATCCGCGGTAAGATGCCTGTCAGCGAGGCGCTGGTTCTTCCCATGCGTAACCGCCCAATTGCCGTCGGGCGCCAAGCTGTGTCGTCGGGATTCACCCGCCTGCTGTCCCGGCTCGATCCGGATCCCGATCAGGCCGCAGCCGAGTACGAACGGCTGCGCCACGCCCTCGAAAGATTCTTCGACTGGCACTGCGCGTGGCCGCCGGAGGAGTGTGCCGACGAGACGCTCGATCGTCTCGTCATCAAGCTCGCCGCCGACGTCCAGGTGGACGACGTGCGCGCGTACGCGCGGGGCATTGCGCGCCTCGTGTTGCTCGAATGGCGCCGCCGTCCCACACCGGTCTCGATGGACGAAAGCCGGGATTACGCGGCGGCCTCGCCGGCGATGCGCGACGAGGACTCTCAGGCGCTGTCCTCGTGCTTCGACCGTTGTCTCGCGGCGCTTTCCGACGAGGCCCGCTCGCTGGTCCTCGATTATTACGTCGCCGAACGCCGCGCGAAGATCGACAATCGCCGCCGTCTTGCACGCAGCCTGGGTCTTTCCGAGGCCGCGCTCCGCAACCGCGTCCAGCGGGTGCGCAATCGACTCGAACGGTGCGTTCAGACATGCACGTCCTTGTCGGCGGAGATCGGACTGGAGGCCGCGATGAAACACGCCGTTGAGGCGGACGGTTCGGATGACCAGTGACGCTGTGGACGGTCGGCTCCGCCGTTACGTGCTCGGCACACTCACCGAGGCCGAGTGTGACGCGATTGAGCGTGAGTACTTCGTGCAGGCGGACGCGCTCGAGCGGGTCAACGCCGCCGAGGACGATCTGGTCGACGAGTACCTGTCCAGCGAATTGTCGGCACACGAACGCGAGCAGTTCGAGCGCCACTATTTGTGGACGCCGAGTCATCGGAACCGCGTCGCCGTCGCGCGCGCGATCAGGGCAGCCTCGTCGGTGCGGGCCATCGAGCGAAGCGATCCGGGCAGGCGATGGCTCGCCGCGGCCGCGATCGCGGCGACTGTGCTGATCGTGGCAGGCGGGGCGTGGATGCTTCGGGGACGTTCCGCTTCCAAATCAGGGCCTGTCCAGAGCGCGGCGAGTCCTGTCGCGCCACGGACACTGCCCACGGAATCACCAGACACCACCGCTGCACGCGACTCCGCTCCCGCACCGCTGGTCGTCGTCGCCGTATCGATCTCGCCGATCCTCGTCCGCGGAGCCGGCAAAGCAGCCACCCTGGCAATCGCACCCGGAACGGATGTCGTCAGGGTGCTGCTGCAGCCGGGTGAGCGCGGTGAACGATCGGTGGATCGGGGACGAGCCATCGTCCGAACGGTCGGGGGCGGCGAAGTCTGGCGGGGTCCGACTGCGAGCTCTGCCGGGTCCCCACGCACGGAGCTTGCACGTGTCGAGGTCCCTGCCGCACTCCTCCGTCCGGATGACTACATCATCGAGCTGCTCGACACCGACGCTCGCGGCGCCGCTGTCGAGCGCTATCGATACTTCCTGACGGTCCGCGCACCATGACGACTCGGCGTTGGAGGTGGATCGCGGCGCTTGCCCTCGTTACGTGTTTCCACGGCGATCTGGAACCGCACGCATCAGCCGAGCGCCGGCAATCGACCGTCCCGCCGGTGGAACTCCTCTACGACGGAGCGACGTTCGAGAAGACTGCGGTGGCCGGAGACCGTCACCGTTACGAAGCGTCGTTGACCGAGGGGGATTTCCTCGAGATCAGCGTGTCCCAGGAACGATTCGTGGTGACACTCTCAGCCAGTGCTCCTGACGGGCCGGTAATTCACTCGGTCAGCGTTCCGGACACCGATCCAATGCCACAGTCTCTGATCTTCGTTGCGCCGGCGGCTGGAACTGTACTCGATCGACATCGCGATGGCAGCCGGGTTGACGCACACCGAGCGGCCCAGAGACGCTCCAACCAACAGCAGCCAGGGCTATCTGCTCCGAGTTCTGGCCCTTCGTCCGGCGAATCCCGGTGATCACGATCGCGCGCGATGGTTTGCGCTGTTGGAGCGTGCCGTCGAAAGCGAACGCCGCGAGAGCATGGAAGGGCTGAAGCAGGCGCTGCCGTTGTACCAGGAAGCGTCAAGTGGATGGCGATCGACGGGCGACGTCACACTGGAAGCGCTGACGCTCGAAGCGCTGGCGCACATGGCCGGCTACTTCACACAATACAACGGCGAGTCGCTCGCGGCGCGGGAGCGTCTGGCGGAGCTCTATCCGGGGACGGAACACCGACAGCTGGAAATCCACAATCTGCGAAACTTGGCCACCGAGTACATCGAAGCCGGGCGTGTCGAGCACGCCAAGCAGGCGGTCACGCGTGCGTTGAACCTGGCGCTGGCGGCCGGGTTCAGTGAGAGTGCCGCGGCGAGTCTGCGGAATCTCGGCGTGTATGAATGCGAGATGGGCAACTACGAACGGGCGCGCGAATACGCCGTGCGCGCCCAGGAAATGGCCGCCGCGATTCCTGACCGTCCGCTCGAAGCCCTGACCTTCTGGGATCTCGCGCGCCTCGACTCGCTCGCCGGGGATTTCGACGCCGCGATCGCGCGTAACACGCACGCTCTCGAACTTGCCGAGGGAAACGCCACTGCGACCAACGTCATCTTGACGTGGCTCGGATTCAACCACCTGAGCCGAGGCGAGCTCGACCAAGCCGAGGCTCGCTTTCAGGCGCGCCTCGAAGCGGCTCGTCGGACGGTTCAACGGGATCAGGAGGCGCTGACACGGCTCGGATTGGCCGACGTGAAGCTGGCGCGCGGCGATCGTGAGGGCGCCCGCGAAGGTTACGAGGCCGCTCGGCGGGCGCTGGAGCGTGGCGCGCAGCATTGGCGCTGTATTGCCGAACAGCGCCTCGGCCGCCTGGATCTCGACAGCGGGCAACTCGACCAGGCCGTTGCCCATTTCACGACGATGCGTGACATTGCCGTGGAGAGGCGGCTGCCGGAGTGCGAAGCGGAGGCGCGGGCGGGGCTGGCTGACGTCGCGATGAAACGCGGCGACCTCGAGGCCGCCGACGTCGAAGC
Source organism: uncultured Acidobacteriota bacterium (assembly GCA_963773045.1). Classification (GTDB taxonomy): domain Bacteria; phylum Acidobacteriota; class Vicinamibacteria; order Vicinamibacterales; family UBA2999; genus 12-FULL-67-14b. Next base: position 1,085,555 of record CAVYZT010000010.1, read on the forward strand.
GCGTCGCCTGGTCGAGCTCGCGGAGGGGTTCGGTCAAGCGGCGATCAGCCCGGAGTCGCGAGCGCTCGGCTTTGGGCGGCTGGCGCCGGCGTACGAACGCGCGATCGACATCGGCATGCGGCGCGCGGACACCGGTGATGCGCCGGCGCGGGATCGCGCACTGATGCTCAACGAGCAGGCGCTCGCGCGAGGATTGCTCGACCGGGTCGCCGAAAGTCACCTCGATTCGCGCGCGCACGTGCCGCCGAGCCTGGCGGAGGAGCTTCAGCGGGTGCGCGAACGGTGGCGAGCGCGGTTGGCCGAGCTGCAGGTGGCGTTCCGCGCGCACTCCGGCGCGCCGGGCACGATCGCGCTCGTCAACGAGACTGAGGCCCTTGCTATGCAGGTCCGGGACGTCGAGCAAAGAGTCGATGCGGCCGACCCCAGGCACGCGACGTTCCTCAGGCCGCGTGCGTTGAGTGTCGCCGGGATTCAGGAGCTTCTCGACGCTGACAGCGTGGTACTCGAGTACGCCCTCGGTGAGTCGCGCAGTTACCTGTGGGTCGTCTCCCAGCGCGATGTTCAGGCCTTTACTCTCCCGCGTCGCAATCAAATCGAGACGCTGGCGCGACGGGTCCACGAACAGCTCGCACGAGCGCCCGGCCCATCACGTTCGCCAGGTCCGGCTGCGCAGCCCGGCATCGTCGACGATCAACGAGCGCTGCACCGATTGCTCGTCGAGCCGGCCGCATCCGTGCTCGCAGGAAAGCGGCTTGTGCTGGTGCTGCCGGGCGCGTTGTCCATGGTGCCATTCGGCGCGCTGCCGGACGCGAGCGGGGTCCCACTCATCGCCGCGCACGAAATCGTGCAGGTCCCGTCGGCGACGACGCTTGCAGCGATGCGATCAATGACGGCCGGTCGTCCACGAGCCACCAAGACCGCCGCCGTCTTCGCCGATCCCATCTTCGATCCGCAGGATCCGCGCGTGCGTCACGTGACGGCACCTGTGGCGCCCGAGCAGCCACGGTCAACGCCGCGGTTCGCCGGGTTGGCGTTGACACGCCTGCCGTTCTCGCGCACCGAAGCGCAGGAGATCGCCGCTCTGGCGCCCGAGTCCGTGAGCGTGTTCCTCGGATTCGATGCCACGCGCGAACGTGCCGTCGGCCGGGCCCTGTCCGACTATCGCTTCATTCACTTCGCCACGCATGGCGTCGTCAATCAGACCCTGCCAAGCCTCTCGAGCGTCGTGCTGTCGCTGGTCGATCGAGCCGGGCGGCGGCGTGACGGTTTCGTGATGTTGCCCGACGTCTACGACATGACCCTCAACGCGGAGGTCGTCGTGCTCAGCGGCTGCCAGACCGCGCTCGGCAAGGACGTGCGGGGCGAAGGGCCGATCGGCCTCGCGCGCGGGTTCATGTACGCCGGCGTTCCGCGCGTCATCGCGTCGCTGTGGCAGGTTGACGATCTCGCGACATCGGAGTTGATGCGACGGTTCTACCGGGGTGTGCTGATCGAAGGGCTGACTCCGGCTGCGTCGCTCCGTGCCGCGCAGAAACAGCTCGCGGCAACCCGCCGATGGCGCTCCCCGTACTTCTGGGCGCCGTTCATCCTGCAGGGGGATTGGCGCTGACCGCACGCCAGCTCCCGCTTGCGGCATCGGGCGCACTGGGAGGATAAGCGCCTCAGTTCAGCGCCTTGAAGTAGCTCACGGCTCTCGGCATGGCCAGGACCCAGCTGGTGACGTGATCGACGCCGCTGAGCGTCCTCACCGTCACGTCGGCGCCACGATTCCGCAGCCGTTCTACGGAGACGAGCGCGGCTTGGTAGGACACTTCCTCGTCGTCCACGCTGTGATAGACGCGGATCGGAGACTGGGGCCGCCATCGGTCGACTGCGTTTTCGCGCAGGCGGACTCGAAGCGGATCGCTTGCGTCGTCGCTCACGTTCTCGTAGTAGCTCGGCTTCAGCAGAGCGCGCGCCGTCGGCGCCAGCTCCGCGAGCACATCGTCGAAAAAATGCTGCATGTCGAACAGGCCGGGCACGGTAGACGCGTATCGGGGGCGGAAGACGTCGGACGGATCGTCGAACACGTCGTAGAGGTCGTCGTAGGCCAGCAGGATGTACGACACGTATAGCGGAACCGTGATCGTGGTTTCGTTCGCGAGCCCCAATAGGAAGAAGCGCTCGATGTCGAACACGCCCCCCACGGTGGCCGATGCTGTGACGTCGACGCCGGCGTTCTGCAGATCGCGGTGAACCGCCAGCCCTGCGTGTCCCCCTTGAGAAAAGCCGAACGTGAAGAGCTCGGCGCTTTGCGGCACGCGCAGGCGCCCCAACACGTCGCGCGATGCCGCGAGCAGGTCGAACGCAGACGACGCTTCCGTGCTGGCGTGGAAGTACCGATGGCGGGGCACCGTCGAATCGCCGAGCCCGAGGTAATCCGGAGCGATATAGATGAATCCGCCTCCCGCGAAGATCGCGCTCGACGGCGGCCCATCGAAGCTCTCTCCGTTCGGGCTGAAGTCGCCGAAGATGTTCGGGTTAGACGGCGCATCGTAGAACGACACGGACGTGCCATGCAGGTACAGGACGGTCGCAAGCCGTCCGGTCTTTCGGGGAACGGAGACATTTCCGGTGGCGACTGTCGGCTCCGCGCTCGAGCGACCGGGAAGCACCGCATCGATGGTGCAATAGGTCACCTTGTATGTATCGAAGCCGTAGTCGATGTCTGCGGGCAGGTTCGGCGGGAACCCGTAGAAACCACGGTAGAACTCGGCCCACTCGTCGAAGTAAGCCCGAGCATCCGCCTTCGTCGGACGCGAGGCGACTCGTTCGAAGTGGAGAAGGCGGCCGCGGTCACCGTGCTGGCACGACTGGCTGCTCTGCGTTGCGGCCTCCTGCGCGTGGCCAGTGGTGTCAGCAGCGGAGACATCTTTCGATAGAGGCGCAATACCCGCGGCAAACCAGCCCAGCGTCAGCAGGAGTGAACAATCATGGAGTCGTCGCCTGGCCAGTATCATTAGCGTCTCCTTTCCCTGCTCGGAGCCGCCCCTAATTTGCGAGTTTGACGTGCTTGCCGGTTCGCGTCGTTCGCTTCGGCATGTCTGCAGGGTCGTAAGAGGGACGGCTGCTGAGGACAAGAGTGCCACGAAATCGCCACTGTGACCGCGCGACTTGACCTGCGGTCTGCGTGACAGGATGGTGCAAGCGCAGGTCCCATTCACCCACCTATGCATATAGTCCCTATGCATATAGTCGTTGACGAAGTGGAAGACGACAGCACAGAGTGACGCCGGGACCACGCCAGATCCGATCTCGTACCCGCGGGGTGCCCCGCCGAGTACGGCCGAGCAAGTCGGCGAAGCGGTTGTTTGCGATGGCCGGATTGGACATGCGGCCAGGTTCGTTCAAAATAGAGCGTCGACCAGTTGAGTATCCGACATGCCACAGCTCCTACGCATCACTCGTGACCCTGATGTAATGGGCGGAAAGCCGTGCATCCGCGGCATGCGTGTGACGGTGGGGACTGTCGTCGGGCTTGTGGCCGCGGGGCGAACACGGGAAGAGATTCTTCGCGAGTATCCGTACCTGGAAGCCGAGGACATCGCGGAGGCCTTGTCCTACGCCGCGTGGCGCGCGGAGGAAGTCGAGGTTCCCCTGGACCGCCCGTGAAGCTGCTCGTCGATATGACTTGTCGCCAAGCTGGGCCGAGCGGCTGGCGCGTCACGGGTTCGAAGCCGTCCACTGGTCCACCATCGGTGCTGCGACGGCACCCGACCAGGAGATCCTGACGTGGGCAGGCGAACACCATTTCGTCGTGATCACGAACGACCTTGACTTCTCTGCAATCCTCGCGGCCACCGCCGGCGCCACGCCGAGCGTGGTGCAAATCCGAACTCAGGACTTGCTCTCCGATGAGGTCGTGAGCATCGTCGCCAAGGCACTCGGGGCGCATCGTGAGGACATCGAGCGAGGCGCGCTCCTGTCGATTGACGAAGGCGGGACGCGCGTAAGGATGCTGCCTCTCAAGGGCTCGCAGCGTCGCTCGTAGCCAAATCCCACGCGCCTCCGCAGACCCTGAGCGCGCCGAGCGGTAGATCGTTTAGACTGCGCTGGATTTTCGGTGCTGGGGTGCTGCGAAAAGGGACCTGCCCCTTTGATTGGCAAAAAGCACAGGTCTTTTGACTGGTCAAAGGGGCAGGTCCCTTTTGGGGTGCGGCACCCATCACCGCTGACTTCGTTCAGGAGACGCCCGTGGCTGTCATGAGGGACCGTCCGTACACGACGTTCAATTTCCTGGTCGACCTTGGCGACGGCGTCACGGAGGGGCCGCATGCCGGCTTTCAGGAAATCAGCGCCATCGCCATGCAGGTCGACGTGATCGAATACCGGACCGGCAACGCCAAGGAGAACAATCCGATCAAGCTGACCGGGCTTCAGAAGGCCGCCGACGTGACGCTGAAGCGCGGCATCATCGGAGACCTGTCGCTCTATCAATGGCTCGACCAGATCCGCAACGGCAACCAGCAGGCGCTGCGCACCGTCGTCATCCAACTGCAGAACGAGGATCATACTGGCGTCGTGCAGACCTGGAAGCTGCTGCGCGCGCGCATCGTCAAGCACACGAGCGGTCCGTTCAACGCCAAGGGCTGCGACGTGGCGATGGAAGAGATGGTGCTCGCCTACGAGCGCCTGGAGATGGAATAGTCTGCTCAATCGGCCTGGCATGAAGCCGCCCATGGCGCTGCAGCGCGACCGCCCCTACCTGAATGCCAACTTCCTCGTCGACTTCGGCGATGGAACGGCCGAGTCTGCTGCAGGTGGTTTCAGCGAAGTCATCTTTCCGGCCTTCGTCATCGGGCCGCGCGCTGACGAAGGGGCGGCACCGCCCGGACACCTGATTCTCAAGCGCGGCTTCAACGGCTCGCTTCATCTCTACAACTGGTGGAACAAGGCGCGGCAAGACCGCGCCGAGAAAGAAACGCTGCACGTTCGGTTGTTGGCCGAGGACCACGAAACCGTCGTTGCCGAATGGCGATTTCGGGAAGTGCGCCCAGTCAGTCTGAGCTATTCGCCGCTCAGGGCCAACGAGAGCGGTGTCGTACTCGAGACCATCGAGATAGCATTCGAGCAGATGGAGATGGTCTGACGTCGCGCGGACGATCTGCCGACTAGTCCCGCCGCAATCCCTTCAACACCACGATGTCGTTCGTCTCCAGTGTCCTCGCCACCACCAGTTGCTTCCCATCTGGTGACCAGTCGAAGTCGGCGATCAAGCGATCGTCGAAGTGTGTCAGTTGAGTGGGGGGGCCCCCTGCTACCGGCGCAGTGTAGATGTTGGTACGGGCATCTCTTTCGATGAAGGCAATCGCGCGACCGTCTGGCGTCCAGCGGAAGCGTGTGGAGGTGGCGCCGGGCAGAACCTCGCGAGGACGGCAATCCGCAAGGTTACAGATGACGACCACTCCAATTTTGCGCTCGTCGTCTCGACTCGGAAACAACACCGCCTGTCCATTCGGTGAGATATCAACGCCAGGACCCGCGGCAAACCGGCTGACCAGCTGCCTGGGTTCTCCGCCCTCGAGTGGAACCGTCCAGAGCGATTGCTGACCGCCACGCCCCGAAATGAAGATCACGGATCGGTTGTCCGGCGTGACGACTGGGAACGCTGCGTCGCCAGTCACGAGCATCGTCGCGCCGCCGCCATCGCGATTGGCTTTCCACACGACCTGCTCTCTCCAAAACACCACGGTATGACCGTCCGGCGACGCCGTCGCGCCCTCGGCATTGACCAACAATTGTTGGGGCTGGCTGCCTGGTGTCCACGCCCAGTTGGAATAGAGCACGCGGTCGCCGGTCCAGTCGACCGACACCAGCGACCGAGCCGTAAGGTTGGGCCCTGTGGTCAGCGGACGTCCCGTCCCGTCGAGGATCGCAAGGTCGGTTTGTTGTTCGCGCCGTGAGGCCACCAGCGTCTGCCGATTGCCAGCCAGGCTGATGCCGTCGTAGTCGCTGACGTCCCTGGTCAGCGGCTTCAGGCCGCCCGTCGGGTAGGAGAGTTGGTGCAGTTGCAGCGAGCCGCCGCCGATGGCGGCATTGAGCAGGAGCGTGCTCTCGTCGAACCAGACCAGTCCACGAACAGCTGAGGTGGGCAGAGCGATCATCCGCAGTTCGCCGCTGGCGACATCGATGATCGAGACATCCCCGCCGTTAGGATCCGTGCCCCCGCCCGCACCGGCAACCGCCAACAGTCCGCCGTTGGGCGACCACGTCGGAGCGATACTGGGGCGCGCGGCGATCATCAGCGAGACAAACTGCGCCGGACGCTGCCGCTCCGCCAACACGCGCTCGCCGCTCCCGTCAGCATTGGCGATCACGACGAACGTCGTTCCTGGCGCCTCGGCCCGAACAAACGCAAACCGGCGCCCATCCGGAGACCATCCGATGGGACTGTTCACGCGATCGAGGAGCCGCCTCGCCGCACCGCCGAGAAACGGTACCCGCCACAATTCGAACGTCTGCCCTTGGCGGCGCCGGACGTAGTCCACAAAACCGCTATCTGGCGACACGGTCGCCCCCCAGAGGGTCACATCGGGCTCCGCCTTGACGATTTCGGCCGTTGCCGCTGTTGCGGTCTGGCGCACGTGCAGACTGTCCAGCCCCTTCTGCTGCCTGACATACGCAAGGTAATTCCCATCCGGCGCGATCGCCGCCCTCACTGCGTCACCTGTGCTGGTCAGTCGGGAAACCTGGACGTCTGCAATCGAGATGGGAGAAGGCGTCGCCGGAGCGGTCGAAACCCACGGTCGAACGTAGATCGCGATCGCAGCGACCGCGGCGACGAGCAGGGCTGCAGCGATTGACCCGAAGGAGAAGCGTCTCGTTGATTGGCCAACGCCGCGAGTGCTTGCAGATACATGCGATGCTGATCGGCTTGCTTGTCTCCCGCCAGTCACCAACGGCGTCGGCTGCGAAGGATGTGAGTCGAGCTCCCGCCGCAATCGCCTGAGGTCCGTGCGCAAGTCGGCAGCCGTCTGGTAGCGGTCCTCGCGATCTTTCTCGATCGCTTTCAGAACGATGTCATTCAGCCGCGACGGAATCGTGCGGACGATGTCGATCGGTGGAATGGGTTGCTCATAGAGAATGGCGCCGCCGATGGCTGCGCTCGTGGCAGCGGAAAAGGCTGGTCGTCCGGTCGCCATCTCGTAGAGCACGAGGCCAAAGGAGAACACGTCGGTGCGAGCGTCGACGTCCTTGCCCTGCAGCTGCTCTGGCGACATGTAGGCGACCGTGCCGACGGTCACTCCAGCCTCGGTGAGCAGGGCCTCGGCAGGTCTCGTCGGGTCGCTCGACCATCCATCCGTGAGCGTTCCTGCGTGCACCTTCGCGAGGCCGAAATCGAGCAGCTTGGGACCGTGCGAGGTGAGGAAAATATTCGCTGGTTTGATGTCGCGATGAATGAACCCGTGGCCGTGAGCGGCATCGAGCCCCTCGGCGATCCCCACCGCGATCTCGAGCAAGGAATGAGTATCGAGTGGCCCACGCGACAGCCGATGGTGCAGTGACTCTCCTTCCAGCAACTCCATCGCAATGAAGGCCGGGTTCGTGATGCCGACGTCGTAGATCGTGCAGATATTTGGATGGTTGAGGATGGATGCGGTCTGCGCCTCGCGCTGCAACCGTTCCAGGGCCGACGCCGATGACACTCGGTCTTCGGGCAGAACTTTGATCGCGACCGGCCGGTGCAGCCGCGTATCGGTCGCCCGATACACCTCGCCCATGCCCCCGCGGCCGATTAGCCACTGAATCTCGTACGGACCAAGTCGCGCGCCCGGATGGAGCGTCACTTTGCGATCGGCTGATTATAGGACGGGATTCGCCGTCGCCCGGGTGCTGAGCGCGTTCGCGTTTCCCATCCGAATCATTTCTTGACAGCGTCGATTGGCGGTCGTTCAAGGGCGCGGTAGCCCCTGAGCATGTTCGTCAACGAGTAGTTGCCTTCATGGCAGGCATACTCGTAAATCTTGTCGGATGACCGCGTCATGGTCAGCTCACCTCTCCATGGCTGCGTGAACGCGGTGGCATTGTCGATCTCGAACTGGTACAGCAGCGTATCGGCGTCGAACAGACGGAAGCGCTCGACGATGTGCAGATTGCGGTCCCACCCGAAATTGCCGCCGGCGTCGCCGTAGAAGCCGCCGCCCTCGTTGAAGTTCGTGGTGTCAACCACCAGGGTGTCACCCTCCCAGCGTCCAATCGAGTCACCCAGCCAGAGCCTGATGCTCGAGGGCAGATGCGAACGGCCGCTGAGATCGATGATCCTCGCATCGTGAATCATCTCGGCGTGCACGAGGACGGCGTCGGCGGTCTGCACGATCTGGTAATTGCTGTTATACGAATACGGCAGCATTGGCGGCCCTGCCGTGAGAAATGCCAGGCATCGATCCTGAAGTCCAAGATCTTCGGGATTCTCGAATTTCGTCAGGCCTTCGAGACGACGACGCTTGACCTCGGCGGCGGCCGGCGTCAGCGCGGGGATGCGCCCGTCGGCAGGCTCGGTGATGATCGAGGTCCGAAGCGTCTTGACGACACGGGTTCCGAACTCGCGGTACACCGTGTTGTAGGTTCCAGTGCCCGTTCGCTTGGCCGCGGCGTCGGGCGAAGGCTCCGCGTTCTGTTCAGCGAACTCGCGTTCCCATCGCGCCGCTTCCGCGGGCGTGAAGAACGGCTTGTCCCTCAGTTCCCGTGGACGTTCGAGCGGTGTCGCCGTCGCCGAGTTCCAGATGCCTTCGAGGTTGGGGTGAAGATCGCGGCTGCTTCGTTGGCCTGCGAGGACCACGGGAACCATGAGCAGGATCGCCGCCAGACGCAAAAGGGGCATACGCATCACTCCTAGGCTCGAGATTCACCTCAGCCGCGTCCGAACTGGCGCTTAAGCTGATACCGCGAGCGACTCCAACCTCTTGAGCGTGTCAGGGTACTTCCGCACCAGCCAGATCAAGGCGGCAGCTTGCTCGTTGGGCTTGCTCCGTCCCTGTTCCCACCGCTCGAGCGTGCGGGGGTTCACACCAATCTTGAACGCGAACACGTGGCGCGACATCTTGAGCGCCTCGCGCGTCTCGCGCACGATGTCCGCGTCGATTGGCGGAACACTGATTGGGGCCACCTCCCTCGTCTTCAAGGTAAGCCGTCCTTCGCGGTGATCCCGCATAGCTTCCACACCCGACATGAGCTCCCGGAAGAGGATGCGCTTCTTTCGGGCCCCCGGTCGTTTCTTAACTGCCATAGGTCATTTCCTTCGTCGCCGGCGCCGCGTGACGCGCCGGGAAAGTTCGGCCTCGAGAGCCGCCTTCAAGGCCCGTTTCTCAGCGGCGCTGAGGTCGGCCATTTCGTCCTTGTCGTAGAGCGTCATCAGCCAGATCTGAGCGTCCGCCGAAAGGTAGTAGTAGATCACCCTGAGGCCACCACGCTTGCCCTTGCCTCGGCGCCGGTCGGGCCATCGCAGTTTGCGAAAACCGCCGGTACTCGGCACGACGTCGCCCGCCTCCGGATCGCCGGCCATGAACAGCTGCAACGCTCGATACTCCTCGTCCTCCAGGTAGTCCGCGACAACTGCTGTAAACGCTGGAGCCTCGATGAACTCCACCTATCTAGTATACGCAACTTGCGTATGAATTTCCTGCTCGAACCGCGTATGTCCTCTTGACACCCGGTGCCCGCGATCGCAACATGACCTCACGTCACCCCGCAATCCCGCGATCATGGCAGATGGGGCCGCGCTCGCGTCGGCTTACCTTCCACGCTACGACGCGCTGCTGCGCGTCTCGAAGACTCTTGCCGGCCATCGGAGCCTGGCCGAGCTGTTCAAGGTTCTTGCGGATCAGCTGCATGCGGTCGTCCCGTTCGACTACCTCGGGCTGGTGCTGCACGACGACGCCACCGATGAGATGCGTCTTGTCGTGCTGGAGCCCAGTGACATCGTGCTGCCATCCGTGTCGAGGCGAGTGGCCGATCAAGGCCCGGCAGCGACCGCATGGGAAACGCAGAAGGCCGTCGTCATGCCCATCCCCGAGGAAGGGACGCTCGATCCCGTGCTCGCGTTCATCCGCAGTCGAGGGCGAAAGACGGCATGCTGGCTGCCGCTGACGACGGCGCATCGCAAGATCGGCGTCCTCAGCTTCGGCAGCTCCATTGCCACCGCCTACACCGACGACATTCTCGCGTTCATGGAGCAGGTCGCGGCGATAGTGGCCATCGCCGTTGAGAACGGCATCAACTACGACGAGGCGCAACGCTATCAGCGCGACCTGCAGGACGAACGCGACCATCTGCGCTTCCTGCTCGACGTCAACAATCTTCTCGTCTCGCATCTCGACTATCGCGGGCTGCTGAAGGCGATCTCCGAAGCCGTCCAGCGTGTCATTGACGCCGACCAGATCGGCGTCGCGCTGTACGACGAGGAGTCGGCGCAATTGCGGCTCGACTGGATTTATGACAAGGCGAGTGGCTTTACCAGTGCCGACATCGTGCTTGCCCTGGATCAATCGGTCGCCGGCGTGACGTTTCAGCGTGGCGCCGCCGGAGTGTTCCGGCGGGCCGACCTGGAAGGAAAGGGATGGCCCAGCGCGGCGCTGATGAAAGCGCAGAACGTCGAATCCGTTTGCTGCGTGCCGCTCGTCACGCGTAACGGCACATTCGGCGCGTTGTATGTCGGCAGCGCCTCACCGGATGCCTTCTCGCGAAGAAGACGTCACGCTGCTCGGGCATACCTCGGCGCAGATCGCGATCGCACTCGAGAACGCCCGCGCCTACGAGCAGCTGACGGTGCTGAATGCGCACTTGATCGACGAGAAAGAGTACCTCGAGCGCGAGCTGCTGAAGGAGTTTACCGAGATCATCGGAACGAGCGCCGCGCTGCGCAGGGTGCTGAAGGCGGTCAAGACCGTCGCGCCGACCGATAGCACGGTGTTGCTCCTCGGTGAGACGGGCACCGGCAAGGAGCTGATCGCGCGGGCCGTCCACCAACTGAGTCCGCGACACGAGCGGACGTTCGTCCGCATGAGCGTGGCCGCCGTGCCGTCAACGCTGTTCGAGAGCGAACTGTTCGGGCACGAGCGAGGCGCGTTCACCGGGCGCCACCGCGAGCCGGATCGGCCGGATCGAGCTGGCCAACCGCGGCACGCTGTTCCTCGACGAGGTCGGCGACATCCCGTTGGAAGTGCAACCGAAGCTGCTGCGCGTCCTGCAGGAGCGCGAGTTCGAGCGCCTTGGCAGCACGCGCACTCAGCGCGTGGATGTCCGCGTCGTGGCGGCAACCAATCGCGATCTCGAGCACATGATCGAGGACGGATCGTTCAGGAGCGATTTGTACTACCGCCTCAACGTCTTCCCGATCACGATCCCGCCGCTGCGGGATCGGGTTGAGGACATTCCCGCGCTGGCCGAACACTTCGCCCAGCAGTGCGCGCGGCGGCTGGGGCGGCCGGCCCCCTCCATTCCCGACGCGGTGATGGGCGCTCTCAAGCAATGGACCTGGCCTGGCAACATCCGCGAGCTGCAGAACGTCATCGAGCGGGCGGTGATCCAGTCGCACGGTCCGCAACTCGAGCTTCCGTTGCAGGATATTCAGCCGAAGGCGCGCCGCAGCGCGTCGAGCTCGAAAGCGCCCGCGACCGCGAAACCCGCCACCACCTTCGTCGACGCCGAACGCGAGGCGATTCTGCGCGCCTTGAGGGAATCGGGCGGCGTCATCGCGGGACCGTCCGGGGCCGCAGCACGACTCGGGCTACGGCGCACCACCCTGCATTCGAAGATGCAGCGGCTGGGAATTCAGCGGCCGTCTTACTGAGGCCGTAAAGGGGATGCGGCGCCGGGGACTGACGGCGAATCCGCTCGCACCACGTACAGCGGCCGAGTCGGCTCGGACGACTCCGATTGCTCGGCCTCCCTGCGAAATTCGCGGAACTCGACGCCGCAGTCGTGCGCCGCCAGGAAATTCATGAAGCGGCGATAGTCGCGACTCGGCATCCCGAACAGCGTGAGCAGCGACTTGTAGCGGCCGCGCGATTCGCGCAAGCCGCGCCGAACCAGCTGGCGCAGATCGTGACGGGTGATGTCGCGAGCCAGGAACATCGGAGTAGACGTGTTCCCAGAATGACGCACCTTGCGTGACCAGCGCGTCGTACAGGTCGTCGGCCACCTGGCGGCGGCGATCGTGGACCGGCGCCATCACGCTCGGTGCCGCTGCGCATCGAGACGGGAAGATCCTCGACGTCGACGACACCGTCGTTGACAGCCACACCAGCTGTTCGACGACGTTCAGCAGCTCGCGGACGTTGCCGGGCCACCGGTAGCGCAGGAATGCCCGCAGCGCGTCGTCGCGTGAACTCCAGTTGTCGCCCGGAGCGCGCCAGAAAGTGCGTCGTCAGCGCCTGAACGTCTTCGGGTCGCTCGCGCAGAGGCGGCACGTGCAGGTGGATGACGCGCAGCCGGTAGAGCAGGTCTTCGCGGAACTGACCGGCGGCGACGAGATCGGTCAGGTTGCGATTGGTCGCGGCGATCACGCGCACGTCAACGCGCGTCTGCGCCTGATCGGAGCCGACGGCCTGGATCTCGCCGTTCTCGAGAAACCGCAGCAGCAGCGCCTGCATGCGCAGGCTCATCTCGCCGACTTCGTCGAGGAACAGCGTGCCGCGGTGGGCGAGCTGGAGCTTGCCGCGCTTGTCGCGGTAGGCGCCGGTAAAGCTGCCCTTCACGTGTCCGAAGAGCTCCGACTCGAGCAACGTCTCGGTGAGGCCGGCACAGTTCACGGCCACGAACGGCGCCTGCTTGCGGGCGGAATGGCTGTGGATATAGCGCGCGACCAGATCCTTGCCGACGCCGCTCTCGCCGGTGATCAGCACCTTGGCGGGGCTCTCCGCCGCGCGGGCGGCCATCGTGAGCAACTCCGTCATCGCGCGGCTGGCGACGACGAAGCCGGAATCCTCGGCGATGGTCTCGAGGGCGTTCGATCGTGAAGCAGTCAGTGGCATGGTATGAGGTCAGCTCCGCGCGCATCGTTGTGCACAGCCGACCCCAATGGTCGGACCGCATCGAGCGCGCGACCATAAGGAGTGCAAGCGCGCTGCCCTGGCAGCACGCCCGTAAGTTATTGAAAAATAAGGAGAGCTAGAACTGGACGGACTGTCACATGACGCAGTGTCGTCATGTGACGAAAACGATCGTCACGTCGGCCGGAGCGGCGACGTCCCCTGTTGAGCAACGGCAGTGCCGGGCGGTGGCGACATCCCGCTGCCACACTTCCGGAGCGTTTTTGTGTCAGGGCCGGGTTTCAGAGGCTGGGCAGTGCGATTCGTCAGCGATCTGACCAGCCGGTTCGTCTCGCTGCGGCAAGTCTTCTGATCGACTCCAGGGCGGTGGAAGTCTGCCCTGCACCACACTAAAAATCTGGCCAGAGCCAGAACTCGGCGAAGAGGACCGGCAGCGATCAACGCCGAACGATGCCCGTGCCCAGTCTCCATGTCGCAACACGCGTCCCAAAACCTCGCATTCCCTAACGATTCCCTGCCTGTGCCGGTCAGGGCTTTCCAAAGCCGGTCGATTGACGAGCGTGAGCGCTTCCGGCACCGGTGTTGCACATAGGGGTGCGGCACTCGACACAGAGTTCCCGCAAGAGGCAAGTCGCCACTCGGGACACTGAGCGGCATGTGTCGGCGGCTTTGAGTAAGTAGGTGCGTTCATGCGGTTACATGTGAGAAATTCCGAACGCGGCAGCATTCTGATCTTGACGGCACTGTCGATGGCTGTGTTGCTGGGGATCGCCGCGCTGTCGCTGGACGTCTCGTTCATGTACGACAAGCGCAACCGCTTGCACGCCGCCGCGGATGCGGCGGCCAAGAGCGGCGCCTTCGAAGTCCAGCGCAACTCTTCGATTTCGCTGACCGATCTCCAAACGTTCGCGAATCAGCAGGTGTCCGCGCACGGGTTCAATCCGGCCGGGACGACCAGTGTTGTCGTCCACCATCCTCCAACCAGCGGTGCGTTCATCGGCAACGCGGGCTACGTCGAGGTCATCGTCTCGGAGCCGACGTCGACGTTCTTCGCCAGGATTCTGGGTCATGGGCCAGCATGACGCCCGGCGCGCGAGCCGTCGCCGGCACCAGCAACAATCTGGCCTGCATCATTACCCTGGGAGGACCGGGGACCAGCTCCGTATTCGCTCGAGATAGGGAACACGCACCGACCCTCAACGGCTGTGGCGTCGCCGTTGGAGGTGACCTGAACGCGTTCAATCCCAATTCGACCATTAACGGGACGCCCGTTCCGAGCGTCGGAGTCGTGGGCAGTCTGTACGGGCACCTGTGGCAGACTGCGCCACGCCAGCCTCTGACGATGCATGGGCAAGCTCACGACTGGTGCGCCAACGCCAACGGATCCGCTCGCGGGACTGGCCGCGCCGACAAATCCTGGGGGATGCATCGCCGGTGTCGGCCGCGACCCTCTCGCCAGGCTGTTACACGAGTATCGCCAGTAGCGTGACCACGCTGAACCCCGGCATCTACTACGTAACGGGGCCCGTCAACGTCAGCAACCTGACGGGCACCGGCGTGATGATTTACCTGACCGGCGCTGGCCAGATGACGATCCGGAAACAACGATCGAGCTTCATCTGAGCGCGCCGACATCGGGGCCGTACACAGGGATTGCGATCTTTCAGGATCCAAGCGACACCCAGACTTTCGACGCGGGCAATCACTTCACGCTTGGATGTGACCGGCGCGATCTACATGCCCGGCGCGGACGTGGAGTATCAATAACCACCTGAACTTCACCAACACGACTTGCACGCTTTTCATCGCCCATTCATTGAACATCCGAAACGGCAATGGCAGCATGACCAATGCCGGGTGTGCGACGACATTTGGTGGCGCGGCGTTTCTGTCGGTGTCAATCGCCGAATGAATGCGCTTCTTCAATCGACGGGCCTGGGCCTCTGATGCCGGAAGCGCGTTGGTGGAGCTCGCCGTTACGCTCCCCTTACTCGTCCTGGTGATGGTCGGCGCGGTTGACTTTGCGCGCGTCTTCTACACGGGGATGGAGTTGACCAACGCGGCGCGCGCAGGAGCGCAGTACGGCGCCTATAATCCCGCCCAGAGCGGGGACATCGCAGGAATGCAGACGACAGCGGCCGGCTCCGTCAACATCACCGGTGTGACGGCGGCGGCATCGCGCACCTGTCAGTGCGCGACCGGTGCGGGGACGTTTTCCGCAGCGACCTGCACCACCACCTGCCCCAGCGGGCAGCATCTGGTGGTCACCGTGACGGTGACCACTTCCAAGGTCTTCACAACGGTGGTGGGATCGTTTCCGGGCATTCCGCATACCCTCAGTCTGGTTCGCGCAGCCACGCTCCGCGTCCCCAATTAGGCACCAATGAAGCCAATGACGGGTATGGAAGCTCCGAATTCGCATCTACCTGAGGCCGGCCGGCGCCGGCGCATGGGCGACGACCGGGGAGCAAACCTTGTCGAGTTCGCACTGGCGTCGACAGTGTTTTTCATGACCCTCTTCGGGACACATCATCTTCGGGATCGGTGTCTGGCAATACAACATGGTCTCGGATCTTGCGCAGGAAGGGGCGCGGTGGGCGTCGGTCCACGGCAGTTCCAGCGCGTCGCCGGCGGTCCAGGCCGCCGTGCAGACGTACGTCCAGAGCCGCGCACCTTTCAACGTGACGGTCACCACAACTCCGACAACAGTGGGCGCATCCGGATCGACCATAACGGTGCGAGTCCAGCATCCGTTCAACACGATGATCTCATTGCTGCCAGGTGGGCCCGTGAATCTGGTCAGCGATGCGCGGATGATCGTCTCTCGGTGAACGGAGCGGCCGTCCGCCGGCGCTAGGAGCGTCCTGCTCCAAGCCAGAAGTCCGAAGCCAGAAGCAAGAAGTTTGCGAATTGTCGCCTCGACCAAAAGCTCACAGACGCTCACTTGAGTCGGCCCTCCGGCGTGTTTGCGCGGCATCGCCACGATGTGGTAGGTTACATGTAACCAGCGAGGCTGCGCCTCCGACCGATGAGCATGTGGCTCCGCCTCGCTGGTCGCAGCGTCTTCTTGGCCGCACTCCGTGCGGGCGAGAAAACTTGACTTACTTGGCTGGATTCAAGGGTCAAGTTTTCTAGGGAAGTCGAGATGCCAACGACCGATCGATCGAGATCCCGCGAGAAGGTCCGCGCGCACCGCACCCGGTTGCGCAAGGCGGGTCTTCGTCCCGTTCAGATCTGGGTTCCAGATCTGCGGTCGAAGTCCTTCGCGCTGGCGGCACACCGTCAGTCGCTGGCGGTGGGCAAGAGTCCTCATGCCACGCGGGACCAGGAATTCGTCGACGCGATTTCTGCCTGGGATGCAGAATGAAACGTGGCGAGATCTGGACCGTCGCGGGTGGTGCGGCCTATGCCGGCAAGCCACGCCCCGCGGTTATCGTCCAGGACGACCGATTCGACGCGAACGATTCGATTGTCGTGTGCCCCTTGACCACCGATCCGACGCCGGCAGCCGATGTTCAGGCTATCTGTCCAGCCCAGCGCCAAGAGTGGGCTGCGTGCGCCGTGCCGGGTGATGGTGGACAAGTTGACTGCAGTGCCGAGGAGACGCCTCGGAAGGCTCGTAGGATCACTCGCCTCCGAAGAAGTGAGGGCGCTGAACCGGGCCATCTTCGTATTCCTCGGTTTGTCCGAAGCGGAACGGTCGCAAGCCTAGCAGACTCCATTCGTCGCCTGGCCGACGCAGCTGCAGAAGGCGAGTGCACGCGGATGCCCGCGTCGAACTACCGAAGTGGCGCCGTGGTATTATCCAACCGATGAAGACCATCTCGCTGAAGCTGCCAGATGACGTCGATGCCCGGCTCGAGGCGCGGGCCAAGGCGATTGGCAAGAGTAAGTCGGCGCTGACGCGCGAGGCGCTGGCGAAATACCTCGACGGCACAGGCGGCTCAGAGGTCTCGTGCCTCGATCTGGTCCGCGACCTCGTCGGGCCGCGCGAAAGGGCCCGGCGACCTCGCCTCGAACAAGAAACACCTGCGCGGCTACGGACGGTGAGGCGGGCGGTCATTCTCGACACCGGGCCGCTCGTGGCGCTGGTCGACGCGCGCGACCAGGACCATGGTTGGACGGTCGATCAATGGAGCCAGATCGAGCCGCCGCTCATCACCTGCGAAAGCGTGATTTCAGAAGCGTGCTTCCTCCTCGCGCAGACACGGACCGGCGGCGCACCGGTGCTGGAAATGCTGGCACGAAACGTCCTGAGCCTGCCCTTCCGACTGGAGGATCATGGCCGCACCGTCCGGGCCCTGATGCGGAAGTACGCCGATGTGCCGATGTCGCTCGCGGACGCCTGCCTGGTGCGACTGGCGGAAGTCACCATTCACAGCACGGTGTTGACCTTGGATCGCGATTTCAAGGTGTACCGGAAGCACGGGAGGCAGGTGATTCCGCTCATCAGTTCCCCGTTGAATCGCGCCTCAGCATCGAGTCGACGTCGCGCCCGGCGTCGAGCGACTCGAAGCCGGAAACGACGCGTGAGCGCGATCGTCACTACAGCGATGAGTAACGCGTAAGCTGGGCGTGCGCGATTGACGAATCGCGCACCCCGACAGCAGCGTTACCGCGAGTGCAACCGATGCGCCCCGGGGTCTAGCGGCTGGTCGACAGGCGACTAGTCTTCCTGGCTCAGCCGATTGCGGCGGCGGGCCATGTAAAGGACGGCGAGAACGGCAGAGGTGGCGAGCATCACGAGATTCATGGTGTCCATCGGTTTTTCTCCTGAAGAATGCAGACGTTAGTGTTTGAGACGCAACGCGGACCTGCCAGGCGCAGAACACGGCCGATATCACCGCTGCGAGCGCCTCGACCCGCGTGACTGCATAGTGCAAGTTCGCGACCGCTGCCAGCCGGCCTGTAAGTTATTGAAAATAAGGCGCACATCGACCAGAGCCACAGGTCAGACGACGAAGTGTCGTCATCTGACGAGTCACGGATCCGAAGCGGACTCCGCAGGCTATCCGTTCAGTCGAGACGTAATCGCCACGCTGAGCCGGAAGCGGACCGGCCGGCCGTCGACCGTCGCGGGTTCGAACCGCCACGCCTTGGCGGCGCTGACCAGCATGAACTCATGGACGTCGCGCGGCGTCGTGCGCAACCGCACGTGCTCCACCTGCCCGTCGGCGGCGACGACGAGATCGAGGACGGTGAGATCCTCCGGCCGCCTTCCCGGTGACGGATGGGCGGGCAGCGCCGGGTAGACCTGCCGCGGCGGCGTGACCGACGCATCGGACCTCGAGTAGATCCTGTCGCTGCCCTCCACGGACGTCGCCTCGATGACGTCGGACGCGTCCGCCGGCAGAACATCCTCGAGCACCGGCTGCGCCGTCACCATCCGTGACGCCGGCCCGAACGCGGGCGGAAGCGTGATGGCGCTCGCGGACACCACGGGGACGGCCGATCGGCGTGGCCCCCTCGCCGTCGCGGCGCCAGCGGCCGTGGTCTGCGCCGCGGCTGCTCCCTTCGTCCCCTTGTCGTTGCGCGTGTCGATCGTGGCTTCGGCCGGCGTCGCGACGGCGCTCTCGAGGCCCTCGACCACCGACGCCAGGCGGCCATTTCGCAACCCGGCGCGCACGAACAACCCCGTGACCGCGAGCAGCAGGATCGCCGCGGCGGCCAGGACGATCGGGCGCCGACGCTTTCGAGCCCGAGGTTCACGTGAAGAGGCTCGGGGCGTACGTTCAGCCACGGGCTCAGCTATCTCCAGCGTCCTGGCGCCGCGCCGGAGGCGCCACTGCCGCTCGGGCGTGGAGCGCGCTCAGGATGGCTTCGGGATTCGGCCGCTCGAAGTAGGCCAGCGATTCGGAGAACTCGTGCAGGCTTCCGGATGTGGCGTCCTCCGCTGTGGCCTGTGTGACCAGCAGGCGGAGGCGCACCGGGGCATCGTCGCTGAGCATGCCGGCCAGGAGGTGTCCGGCCGCAGGCACGGCTCTCGTCGCGGCCGCTCCTCCGATCGTCACCGTGCCGTCGGACGCGAGCGTGATCTGTGATGCGCCGGGAAACATGCCGTCGGCCCCGCTCCGGGCGGAGAGCTGCCGGCACAATGCCTGGACCAGCGCCACTCCCTCGAACCACTGCACGCTGACATCTCTCGCCAGCAAGTCGTCAAGCCTGATCTCATCGTGTGCCATAGATATGATTCCCTGCTGCCGGCCAGCGCTGTCGCCTAAAAGAGTGCCCTGACGAAATCAACGACCGAGGTGATGATGGTGCGGACGACATCGTCGACCATGATGAGCATGGAGTCGATGCCTCCAGCGGACATCGTGGAGGCGACGATCAGCGCGACGATCGGAATCGCCACGATCCAGCCGTCCGTTCCGCGTCCTCCTGAAGTGCGCATGTTCTCTGCTCCTGCTGCGAATCAGGCGTAGACGGCCACGTCCTCACGGTCGTTGACGAAGTAGCTGTTGCACGCCGCTTCGAGCAGTTCCATGGTCAGATGCGGCGGTCGATTCAGATACGAGGCGAGCGACAACGCCTGCTTGATCAGATCGCCGGGATGGCACCCCCGCAGCGCGATCTTCCGGGGGCGGTAGTAGTCGATCAGCAGTCGCTCGACGAGGCCGCTCTCGGCCGTCGCGCCGTGGTCGCGGCAGCAGGTGGCGAAGATCGACTTGAAGTCGTCGACCGTCGGACTCTCGGCGAAGATCTTGTACTGAATCCGCCGGAGGAACGCCTCGTCCACGAGCTCCGCCGGCCGGATATTCGTCGCGAAGACAATCAGCGTCATGATCGGCAGCTCGAACTTCTGGCCGCTCTGCAGCGTCAGGAAGTCCGACCCGGCTGTCGAGCGGCACGATCCACCGGTTCAGCAGGTCGCGAGGCGAGCAGCGCTGCCGGCCGAAGTCGTCGATCACCAGCACGCCGCCGTTGGCGATCGCCTGCACGGGCGCACGGTAGAACCCCGTCGTCGGGTTGTAGCTCAACTCGAGGGCCTCGAGCGTGAGCTCGCCTCCCACCATCACCATCGGACGGCGGCACCGGACCCAGCGGCGATCGCCTGATGTCACGGCGGCGAGGCCCTCGCCTTCGTGATCGCCCGCGACGACTTCATGATTGACGGGATCGAACAACCGGATGATGTGGCCTTCGACCTCGATCGCGTGCGGGATGGCGATGTCGCCGTCGAGCAGCGTGTGGATGCGCCTGCGAGATGACGGTCTTGCCGTTTCCGGGAGGGCCGTAGACGAACATCGAGTGGCCGGCATTGATCGCCGGGCCGAGCTGGTCGAGGACCTGGTCGCTGATGACCAGATGGGAGAACGCTGCTCGAACGCGCTCGCGCGTGGCGCCCCGCGGGGCCGCCGCGCGGTAGGCATTCAGGTAGGCCCGGTACTGCGCGAGCGGTACCGGCGCGGCGCCGACGTAGTGGCTGGTCGCAAGGAACAGCGCCGCGCGGGTGCGGCCGGCGTCGGTGATGCAGTAGCGGTACGAAGCGCCGCCGACGAAGCCGCCGCCAACGATCGCAATCAGTTGCTTGTGCCTTCA
>CAVYZT010000011.1:0-60678 GCA_963773045.1 uncultured Acidobacteriota bacterium
ATCGCCGCCGAGCGATCGGCACTGGACGCCCTCAATCGCGACCGCGCCGCGCTCGGCGAACAGCAGGCTGGAGCGACCAAGGCACGGCTCGCGCTCGATGCGGCCGTGGCCGCGCGCAACCGGCTCATCGACGATCTGGATCGGCGGCGCGATCTCGCGGCCCAGTTCGTCGCCGAGCTGCAGGACGCCCAAGTCGCGTTACAGCGAACCCTCGCCTTGCTGGCCAAGGGCGGCGGCAATACGGTGCCGCCGCTGCCGCTGCCGGCGTTCCGCGGCGACCTCGACTGGCCCGTCGCCGGCCCAGTCGTCTCTGCGTTCGGTCGAGCGACGTCGGGGCGCTTTGGCACGGCCGTGGCCAGGAACGGCGTCGAGATCGGCGCCACGGAGAAGACGCCCGTCCGCGCCGTGCATGAAGGCACCGTGGCGTTTGCCGCTCCGTTCACGGGCTTCGGTACGCTGGTGATCGTTGACCACGGCGGCGGCGCCTACTCCCTGTATGGCCATTTGTCCCAGGCGCTCGTCGCGAAAGGCGCGTCCGTCGCGCGCGGGAGCCTGATCGGCGCGGTGGGCCACACTCCGGCAGGAGCGCCAGCCCTGTACTTCGAGCTTCGCATCGACGGCCGCCCGGTCGATCCCGTACAATGGCTGCGGAGAAAAGAATGAGCACTCGCGGTCGCGTGGTCGTCCTGGCGGTTTCGATCCCGGTCATCGCGTTCGTCGTGATCGGCGGCTTCATGTCGAAGGCGATCGCCCGCGAGGACAGCTATCAAGTCCTCCGGATCTTCGAAGACGTCGTCACGCTGGTGATGAACAACTACGTTGAGGAAATCGACGTGGACAAGGTCATGCAAGGGGCGATGCACGGCCTGGCTGATGGCCTGGATCCGGACAGCGCGTATCTCGACACCAAGCAGGTGGCCGCGTACGACAAGGGCGAGGTGGCTGGTGCCGGTCAGACCGGGCTGGAGCTCACTCGACAGTATTACCTGCGCGTCATCGCGGCACGCGACGGCTCGCCGGCGGCACGCGCCGGATTGATGCCCGGCGACTACATCCGCGCCATCAACGGCCAGTCCACCCGCGACACGACGGTGTTCGAAGGTCAGCGGATGCTGCGTGGTAAGCCGGGAACGAAGGTGCATCTCACGGTGCTCCGCGGTAACGCCGCCGAGCCGCACGATGTGGACCTCGCGCTCGAAGAGCTGAACGCGGCCAAGCCGGTCGGCCGCCTGGCTCGTCCTGGAATGGGTCTTCTGCGCATCACCGAGTTCTCCAAGGCGACGCCCGACCAGATCAAGGCCGAAGTCCAGAATCTTTCCAGGTCCGGCGCCACCAAGCTCGTGATCGACCTTCGCAGCACGGCCTTTGGCGATCTCGATGCCGGTATTGCCTCGGCGAGACTCTTCGTCGCGACCGGCGTGCTCACCTATCGGCAGGATCGCGGTAAGGAGCGGGAGTCGGTCACCGCGATCAAAGGCGACGGCGCGCTCACGATTCCGCTCGCCGTGCTCATCGACAACGGCACCTCGGGGGCGGCGGAGCTCTTCGCCTCTGCGCTGGCCGGCAACACCCGCGCGAGCCTCATCGGCGAGCGGACGTTCGGCCGGACGGCGCGCCAGAAGTTAATCCGCTTGCCAGATGGCAGCGGTCTCATGCTCACCCATCTGGTCTACCTCACACCCGTGGGCGCGGCGATTCACGAGAAGGGCCTCGTGCCCGACGTTGGAGTCGAGCAGCCGACGGTGGAATTCGGTCAGGCTCCGCCTGCCGGGGATCCGACGCTCGACAAGGCGATTGAAGCACTGGCACAAAAGCCAGCCGCCTAGCGGGCTGGAAGGCTGGGGCGGCGGTTCTGCCTCGTGCCTTCCGCCCTGTGCCTTCTGAAAGGGAGGGGAATGACCAAGACGGATCTGATCGCTCGAATCGCCAAGGAGACAGGGTCCACCAAGACCCTGGCCGCCAAGGCAGTCGACACGCTGCTCACCGCTGTTACCAAGGCCTTGAAAAAGGGCGACGCGGTCACGTTCGTTGGTTTCGGCACCTTCAAGACGTCCCAGCGCAAGGCGCGCACCGCGCGCAACCCGCAGACCGGCGCGATGCTGAGAGTTCCGCGTCGGAAAGCCGTGCGATTCACCGCTGGCAAGGCGCTCAAGAGCGCTGTCAACTAACGCGGTCCAATTCGGACGCTGTATACTGCGGGTTTACTACCGCCCGCGTTGCGGCTACAGGCGCGTAGCTCAGCTGGTTAGAGCGCCTCCCTGACACGGAGGAGGTCAGTGGTTCGAGTCCACCCGCGCCTACCAACCTTTGCTCGCTTCGCGAGCTACGGTTGGCAAGCCAACGGCCCCGTCCACCGAAGCGCGTGAGCGCGAAGGCGGATTGGCAAGCCACGCGAAGGTTGCCCACCGAAGCTCGGCAGGTTGAGGCGAGCGAAGGTGAGTCCCACGATTCCCATGAGTCAAGTAAACGTCACGCTACCTGACGGTTCAACCAAAGAAGTCCCCAACGGCGCGCCCGTGCGCGCGGTGGCCGAAGCGATCTCGCCTCGCCTCGCCGAGGCGGCAGTCGTCGCAGCGGTTGACGACCGCCTCGTCGACCTTGCGTATCCCCTGACCAAGGATGCCAAGGTTCGCATCATCACGAACAAGAATGCTGAAGCGCTCGAAGTCTATCGCCACTCGACGGCGCACCTGCTTGCGGCGGCGGTGACGAATCTGTTTCCGAACGTGCAGTGCGGCATCGGTCCGCCGATCGACGACGGCTTCTTCTACGACTTCGTGGTCGAACGGCCCTTCGTCCCCGAGGACCTCGAGGCGATCGAAGCCAAGATGAAGGACCTCGCATCGCAGGATCTCGTCTTCGAGCGGCAGATGTGGCCGCGTGAAGAGGCGATCGAGTTCTTCGGCAAGCGCGGCGAGCCGCTCAAGGTGCAGCTCATCGAAGAGAAGACCGCAGGTCAGCCGGAGGTGTCGGTTTACACCATCAAGGACCGCGACACGTTCGTGGACTTCTGCGTCGGGCCGCACGTCCCGTCCACCGGCAAGCTGAAGGCGTTCAAGCTCACGACGACGTCGAATGCCTACTGGAAGGGCGACGCGAAGAACCAGCCGATGCAGCGGGTGTACGGCACGGCGTTCTTCTCGCAAAAAGAGCTCGACGAACATTTGACGCGCCTCGAAGAAGCCAAGAAGCGCGACCATCGCAAAGTCGGCAAGGAGCTCGGGCTCTTCATGTTCCATCCCTGGGCGCCGGGCGCGACATTCTGGCTCGCGAAGGGCACCCTTCTGTACAACGAGCTCGGCAATTACATGCGCGGCGTGCTCATCCCCGCTGGATACGTCGAGGTCAAGGCGCCGATCGTTTTCAACAAGGCGCTCTGGGAGACGTCCGGACATTGGGACTTCTACCAGGAGAACATGTTCCTGGTGAAGTCGGCCGACG
The DNA here is from genome assembly GCA_963773045.1 of uncultured Acidobacteriota bacterium. Lineage (GTDB taxonomy): Bacteria > Acidobacteriota > Vicinamibacteria > Vicinamibacterales > UBA2999 > 12-FULL-67-14b. The sequence continues at coordinate 3,442 of CAVYZT010000011.1, forward strand.
GCGAGATGATGAGCCTGAAACCGATGAACTGTCCCGGCCACTATCTCATCTACGCGAGCGAGAAGCGGAGCTACAAGGATCTGCCGATCCGCTATCACGAGCAAACGCCGCTGCACCGCAACGAGGCGTCCGGCGTGTTGTCCGGTTTGACGAGAGTGCGCCAGTTCTCACAGGACGACGGGCACTGCTTTGTCACCGAGCAGCAGATCGCTGCAGAGGTCGAAGCACTTCTGCGCCTGATCAAGCGCGTGTACGACGACTTCGGCTTGAGCTATACGGCGAAACTGTCGACGCGGCCGGAGAAGTTCCTGGGTGAGATTGCGACCTGGGATCATGCCGAGGCGGCGCTCAAAAGCGCACTCGAATCCGCGCAGCAGGAGTACACACTGAACGCCGGTGACGGTGCGTTCTACGGCCCCAAGATCGACTTCGACATCACCGACGCGCTGGGCCGCGAGTGGCAGTGCGGAACGATCCAGCTCGACTACGCAATGCCGCAGCGGTTCGATCTGAGGTACGTCGGCGCCGACAATGCCGAGCATCGCCCGGTGGTGATCCATCGCGCCATCTTTGGCAGCATCGAACGGTTCATTGCGATCCTGATTGAGCACTTCGCTGGCGCCTTCCCATTGTGGCTGTCCCCGGTCCAGGCCCTGGTGCTGCCGATTGCCGATCGGCACCTCGACTACGCCAAGGATGTCGCTCGAGTCCTCCAGGAAGCGGGGTTGCGCGCCGAGGTGGACGATCGACAGGAGAAGGTGAATTACAAGATTCGCGAGGCCCAGTTGCAGAAAATACCCTACATGCTGGTTGTGGGGGATCGCGAGGCGGGCGAGCGCGCTGTCGCAGTGAGAAGCCGGGCCAAAGGCGACCTCGGGGCGCGTGGAATCGACCAGTTCCTCGCGGATGCGCTTGCCGAGGTTCGGGCTAAAGCGTTATCCTAGCTGTCTTTGTCCCTACCTCTGGAGGACCGGTATCGCATTCGATCGTAGTCGCCCGACCCGTCGTGACGACCGACTCCGCATCAACGAGCGGATTCGGGTCAGAGAAATCCGAGTAATCGACGATGCGGGGCAGCAGCTAGGCATCATGCCGCCGCCCCAGGCTTTGGTCCTGGCCAAGCAAAAAGGCCTCGACCTGGTGGAGATCTCTCCGAACGCCGTGCCTCCGGTCTGCCGGATCATGGACTACGGGAAGTACCAGTACCAGGAGCAGAAGCGCGCACGAGAGGCCAAGCGGCACCAGAAGATCATCGAAGTCAAAGAGATCAAGTTCCGTCCGAAGGTTGATGAGCACGACTATCAGTTCAAGAAGCACCACATCGAGCGCTTCATCGAGGATGGGGACAAGGTCAAGGCGACGATTTTCTTCCGCGGCCGTGAAATGGCACACCCTGAGATTGGTCACCGCATCCTGATGCGGCTCATCGAAGACCTGGCCGACGTGGCCATTGCCGAGACGATGCCGAGGCAGGAAGGCAACCAGATGCACACGATCTTGACGGGGAAGAAGGGCGGTTCGAAACCAAAGCCGCGCCCCGAAGTGGTCGAGACGGTGAAGAGCGAATAACGATGGCCAAAAAAATGAAGTTGAAGACGCACCGCGGCGCCGCGAAGCGCTTCAAGAAGACCGGCACCGGCAAGATCATGCGCGCAGCGGCGTTCAAGCGCCACATCCTCACCAGCAAGCCGACCAAGCGGAAGCGCCATGGCCGGGGCATGCAAGTGGTCTCGGACGCGGACGCGCCGAAGCTGGAGAGAATGCTGCCGTATAAGTAGAGGTAGAGCGCCACGTCAGTGGCGCCGCTCGAGGCGGGACTAAAGTTCCGCTCTGCAGATCTGGGGTAAAGACTCGCAGCTCGCGGTTGGGGCATTTCCGCTGCGCCGTCTGATACCCCGTCGCAACGTTCACGTTGCGACCGCAAATCTGGCTCACGCCAGTCCCCAATCGCGTCAGGAGCAGTCATGCCTCGCGTCAAACGTGGTGTCGTCCGTCGTCAGAAGCGCAAGAAGCTTTCCAAGCTGACGAAGGGCTACTTCCTGAACAAGAGCAAGCTCTACAAGTTCATGAAGGAGGCGTCCGAAAAAGCGGGCGTCTATGCGTACGTCGGCCGCAAGCGGAAGAAGCGCGACTATCGCAGCCTGTGGGTCATTCGCATCAATGCCGCGGCGCGCGAAAACGGGCTGACCTACAGCACATTCATGAACGGCCTCAAGACCGCTGGCATCGGGCTCGACCGCAAGAGCCTCGCCGAGCTGGCCGCGCGCGAGCCGGCGGCGTTTGCCGCGCTGGCGGACAAAGTCAAAGCAGCCAGAGCCTGATCGGCCACAGAAGCCCGGCCGGATCGCATTAAGGCGATCGGCCATCGGCTTCCGGCCCGCCATCGCTCGCTAAGGATCGCCGGGCGAGCAACGGCGAGGCAGGCTACTCTTTCAGTGCTTCTGCCATGTCGACTCTCGAAGAAGCTTTAGCTGCGCTCGAGAACCACCAGAAAGCCTTCGACGCCGATCTCGAGCAGATCGATCGGTCGTCGAGCGCCGACAGGACCGGTCTGTTTTCGAGCGTTCGGACGACATACGTCGGTCGGAAGTCGGGCGCCGTCACCGAGCTGATGTCGCGTCTGGCGTCGCTGCCGGGCCCGGACAAGAAGGAGTTCGGGCGCCGCGTCAACGAATTCAAGAACCGCATCGAGACGGCGCTCCGCGAACGCGAGGCGCAGCTGGCCGCGTCGCGCCGGCCGGCGCATGCCGTCGACGTGACGCTGCCCGGCATCGCGCCCCCGCTTGGCTTTCGGCATCCGCTCAGCCTGATTCGCGACGAAGTCGGCGCGATCTTCTCGCGTCTCGGCTATCAGGTCCTCGAGGGTCCCGAGGTCGAAGACGACTACCACAATTTCGAAGCGCTCAACATGCCTGCCGAGCATCCTGCCCGCGACATGCAGGACACGCTGTATCTCGACAAGCCGTTGCCACCCCTCGATCAGCCACCCGACGTGATGTGGGCGTTCGGGGATGCGGTGGTGCAATCGGGCGACGCTCCGCCCGCCCGCGGCAAGGCCCCTGTGGTGCCGCAGTGGCGGACGCTGCTGAGGACGCACACCTCGGCGATGCAGATTCGGCACATGGAGCGCCACGATCCGCCGGTACGGCTCGTGGCGATCGGCCCGGTGTATCGCCGTGACAACCTCGATCTCACCCACACGCCGATGTTTCATCAGGTGGAGGGTCTGGTCGTTGGCAGCGGCATCACGCTCGCCGATCTCAAGGGCACGCTGACCTCGATGGCAGCGGCGCTCTTCGGCAAGGGCACAGACGTGCGCTTCCGGCCGAGCTTCTTCCCGTACACAGAGCCGAGCGCTGAAGTCGACATTCAGTGTATCCGCTGCAAGGGAGCGGGCTGCCCGATGTGCAAGCGAACCGGCTGGCTCGAGATTCTTGGCAGCGGCATGGTGCATCCTGCCGTCTTCGAGTCGGTCGGTTACGACTCCGGTGCGGTCACTGGATTCGCGTTTGGCATGGGCATCGAGCGTGTCGCCCTGCTCAAGTGGAGCGTTGAGGACATCCGGCTGTTCTACGAGAACGACCTGCGGTTCCTGGAGCAGTTCGGACGATGAAGGTCCTGTACTCCTGGATTCGCGAATTCGTGGATGTGCCCGACACGGCCGAGGCTCTCGGTCGCCGTCTGTCGCTCCGCGGGCTCGCGCTCGAAGGCCTCGAGCCATGGCCCGACGGCTCAGGCGACGATGCAGTGCTCGATTTCGACGTCACGGCGAATCGACCCGACTGTTTGTCGATGGCCGGGATCGCACGAGAAATCGCGACCGTCTACGATCTCCCGTTGCGAACGCCAGCCGCGGAGGCGCGCCAGTCGTCGGAGTCACAACTGACGGCGCCTCATGTACCGGTCAATATCGATGCGCCCGAGCTCTGCGCGCGGTACGTCGCAGCGGTCGCCGAGGTCGAAGTGGGCCCGTCGCCCGCCTGGATGCAAGCACGTCTCACGGCGTGTGGCGTTCGACCGATCAGCAACATCGTCGACATCACGAACTACGTGTTGCTCGAGCTCGGCCAGCCGATGCACGCCTTCGATCTCGACCGGCTCGCCGGGCCGGCCATTTGCGTGCGCCGCGCCCGGGCCGGAGAGATCTTGAAAACGCTGGACGGCAAGACGCGGACGCTGGCGCCAGACACGCTCGTGATTGCCGACGCCGATCGAGCTCAGGCGGTCGGTGGCGTCATGGGCGGCGCCGATTCCGAGGTCAACGACCAGACGCGACGAATCGTCTTCGAGAGCGCCTGGTTCAAGCCTGGGTCGGTTCGCGCCACCAGCAAGCGCCTTGGATTGCGCACCGAAGCGTCGATTCGGTTCGAGCGCGGAGCAGATCTCACGGCGTCGGCGAGAGCGCTCGCTCGGGCCTGCGAGTTGCTCGTCGAGGTCGGGGCCGGTCGAGCCTGGGGGCACGTCGAAGACGTCTACCCCCGCCCGCATCAGTCAGCGGAATTGAGCCTCGAGCGACCGAGCATCAAGGCGTTGCTCGGCATGGAGGTTCCCGACTCGTCGGTCGTCCGCATCCTGCGATCGCTTGGCTTCGCCGTGGTCGAAACGGTCGAGGGCTGGAGAGTCACGGTTCCGGGCTGGCGCGTGGACATCCAACACCCGGTCGATCTCATCGAAGAACTGGGGCGCCATCACGGATTCGAGCACCTGCCGACAACCTTCCCTGCGGTTCAGCAGGCTCCACCGGAATCGGATCCGCGAATTGCCCGGGACCAGCGCATCCGCGGCGCGTTACTCGCAAGCGGCTTTTCTGAAGCGATCACGTTTGCGTTCGTCGAGGAGGCGGCAGCCGCGCCGTTCCTGAACGGAGCCGGGCCTGTCGCGCTGGCCAACCCGCTGTCGGAGAAATTCGCGGTCATGCGGCCAAGTCTGCTGCCCGGTCTCATCGACGCGGTGAGCCACAACCGTCGGCATGGCATGCGGGACGTGCGCCTCTTCGAGATCGGCACGCGCTTCTCCGCGTCGGCAGAAACGCGCAGCGCCGGAATGGCCTGGACAGGTTTGGCGACTCCCGATCACTGGAGCGGCGGAAGGCGGGACGTCAACTTTTTCGACATCAAGGGCGTCATCGAACAGACGATCTCGTTGACGTCGGCGACGCCGACGTTCGTCGCGGTGGAGACGCCCGTCCTGGTGAGCGGACGAGCCGCTCGAGTGGAAATCGATGGCCAAAGCATCGGCGTGCTCGGCCAGCTGGCACCGGAGCGAGCCGAGGCGCGCCAGCTTCCTGCGGCCGACCCAATCTATGTCGCCGAGATCGATCTCGATGCGCTGACGCGTCTGGCGCCGGACCATCCGATTCGATCGAAGCCGCTTCCGCGCTTCCCCTCGGTGGTGCGCGACGTGTCGATCCTGGTGGATGATTCCTTGTCTGCTGAGACGGTTCGTGGCACCATTCGAGCGGCAGCGCCTGCGACGCTGGTGCACGTTCGAGAGTTCGATCGCTATCAAGGCAAGGGGATTCCGGACGGCAAGGTGAGTGTGTCGTTGCGCCTCACCTTCCAATCCCCGGACCGCACGCTCACCGACGATGAGGTGCAGACGGCGATGAACGGCATCGTGGCAACGCTGACAACGAAGCTGGGCGCGATCCAGCGGTAAGGCATGGAGGCTCACGTGGCGATGGCGTCGAAAATGAGTACAGCGGCGGTGGACCCGGTCGATCGGCTCGAAGAGAAGATCAAACTGTTGGTCAACACCATCGTCCGGCTCAAGAGCGAGCAGGCTCGATCGATGGAGGAAAATGGCCGCCTCCAGCGCGAGGTCGACTCGCTCAAGTCCAGGCTGACCGACGCCGAGCAGTCCTCCGTTGAGGTGTCCGAACTGCGCGAAGAGCGCGACCTCATCAGATCTCGGGTCAGCGAGATGCTCCAGCAGCTCGACGGCCTGAATCTGTAGAAGAGAATGAGCGAGCCACGCGTCGTTCAGGTCGAGGTCCACGGGCAGAAATATCCGATTCGCACGACGCTCGACGCGGGCTATGTGAGCGAGCTTGCCGCCTTCGTGCACAAGCGCATGGAGCTCGCCGCCGCGACCTCGCCGTCGAGCGACACGCTTGGCCTGGCGATTCTGGTCGCGCTCAACATCGCCGACGAGTACCTTCCGTGCGCGCGCTGAGGGCGATTCGGCCGACGCCGGCCTGTATTCACGGGCCGAGGCGCTCGAGCGCATCGTCGACGAAGCGCTGGCGCTGAGCCTCTAGGGGCCTGGGGCTTGGGACCTGAGACTTGGGACTATCCAAGCCCCAAATCCCAAGCCTCGAGCCCAGGGCCCAAGCCCCTGTGTCATCTGTTCAATCTGTGTTGTAAGATCCCACCTGTTCCTGCTTTGCTCGTGATGGTTATTCGGAGGCATTGCTGAGCCGATGTTTAAACCCAAGCGAGCGGCGATCGCCACGTGGTGTGCATGCCTCCGCGGAGAGGAAGCCTAAAGCGTGGCTTTTACAGCTGCTCCACCTGCTATGCAGGTTCAGCAGTCCTCCCCACACGGCAAAGCGGGACATCTAGCGCCGTGCCTACTCCGACCGTGAGGGCCGCTCCGTTTCGCGGCCCGCGGACACGGTTGAAACATTGATGCTGGCCACCGCCGATGCCGCCGTAACGGACCACCAGTGACCGTTTCCGACCTGGGCGAACGCGCGCTCCTCGCGAGACTCCTCGAGCGGCTGCCCAGGCCTCCTGTGAGCGTGGTCGTGGGACCTGGCGACGACGCGGCCGTGATCGAATCGTCGCGCAACGAGCGGATCGTGGTAACGACCGACGCGGTGGTCGAAGGCGTGCATGTGAGCCGGGCGTTCTCGACGCCGGCCGATATCGGCTACAAAGCGCTGGCCGTGAATCTCAGCGACCTGGCGGCCATGGCGGCGGCGCCCCGGTGGGCAGTGGTTTCGCTGGTGCTGCCCGGCTCGTGGCTCGTCTCGGACGTCGAAGATCTCATGGATGGATGCGCGAGCCTCGCGCGGCGTCACGGCGTGTCGATCGTCGGCGGCAACATTGCGCGGACGACGGGACCATTGGTGGTGGACATCACCGCCGGCGGCGAGGTTCGGCCGCGGCGCTGGCTCACGCGCAATGGCGCGAGACCCGGCGATCATGTGTTCGTGAGCGGATCACTCGGCGCGGCCGCGGCCGGTCTGGAAATGCTGCGCCATCCGCCTTCGCTCGGCGAGGGCGAATCGAGCTTTGGCGAGGCAGGGCCTGTCGCCGTGAGCGCGTGCATTGCGAGGCATCGGCGTCCTGAGCCGCGAGTCCGGCTGGGACTCGCGATGGGCCGCGCTCGCGTGGCGCGAGCCGCCATGGATTTGAGTGACGGACTCGCTGACGCGCTGCGGCAGGTCGCCGAAGCCAGCGGATGCGGAGTTCGAATCGACGCGTCCAGTCTTCCGATCGATCCAGAGGCGCGCGCGTGGTGGACGGCAAGAGGCGCTGACGCCATTCGCTCGGCGGTCACCGGCGGCGACGACTATGAGCTCCTGTTCGCCGTGCCGAAAAAATCGGGCCGGCTCCTCCGCGCGGTTCGGCAGCGCGTGGCCACTCCTCCACTCACTCGCATCGGCGTCTTTACGAAGGACGCCACGGAATTCATCATCGAACACGATGGGCGCGACGAAGCATTGCCGCAGGGGTACGAGCATTTCCGCGAACCCGCCATAGCGACATGATGCTCATCGCCCAGTCCTTCCGGCGCAAGGCCGCCGCGACGTTGGTTGCGGCCATCGTACTGGTGTTCGTCTGGCAGACCACGACACGGGATTCACGCTATGCGGCGCGCGAGGCGCGGCCGGTTGAAACGACCGGGGTGTTGCAAGCCGGCGCGCAGCTGCAGTTCACGGCGACTGCCTACTGCAAAGGTGAGACGACCTCGTCTGGCGTGCTCGTGAGAACCGGCGTGGCGGCGGCGGATCCGAACCTGCTTCCTGTGGGAACCGTCATGCGGATCGACATGCCCAACCCGCGCTACAGCGGCATCTGGACGGTGATGGACACCGGCCCGGCGGTGCAGGGCCGCGTGGTCGATCTGTATTTGTGGAGTTGTACCGAGGCGCTGGCCTTCGGGCGACGGCCGGTTCGCGTGACGCTGCTGCGGCTGGGATGGAACCCGCGGCACAGCCTGCCGAGCCTCATCAGCTCGCTGCTGCAACGGCGCGAAATCGACCAGAAACACGCCGCGCCAACACCCGCTCCACGCGACGGCGCCCTACCGCCCGCTCCTGGCGAACGACACTGACCGCTTCGCTCCTGGGCTGCTGCCTTAGGCATGCTTCCATCGCATGGCTCCAAGCCTGCGGACATGGACGTGACAATCTGAGAAACGTCTGGCACCCGCCTGCTGGTATTATCGCGGCCTATGCATGCATTGTACGTATTGGTGCCCGCGCTGGGCATCCTCGCAATCGCATACCGGTACTACAGCGCGTTTCTCGCATCAAAGGTCTACGCACTCGACGATTCGCGGAAGACGCCTGCGCATACGAAATATGACGGCTCAAACTTCTATCCGACCAGCCGGTGGGTGCTCTTCGGCCATCACTTCGCGGCGATTACCGGCTCTGGGCCGCTGGTCGGGCCGATGCTGGCCGCGCAGTTCGGCTATGCGCCCGGACTGATCTGGCTCGTCGCCGGCGTCTGCCTGGCCGGGGCGGTTCACGACTCGATCATCTTGTGGGCGTCGGTGCGCCGCGGCGGCCGATCACTCCCGGACATCGTCCGCCAGGAGATCGGCTCGGTCGCCGGCATCGTGGCCGCGATCGCGATTCTGTTCATCATCATCATCACGCTCGCGGGACTGGGGATCATCCTCGTGAACGCGCTGTCCGACAGCCCGTGGGGTGTGTTCACGATCACCGCGACGATTCCGCTCGGCATCTTGATGGGCTTCTGGATGTACGTGTGGCGGAAGGGCAAGATCACTGAAGCCACGATTATCGGCGTCATCGGTTTGCTGCTCGCGGTGGTCGGCGGCGAACCGCTGAACCATCCCGATTCGTGGATTGGCAGCTTCTTCCGCCTGTCGCGAACCGAGCTCGTCGTCTCGCTGGGAGTCTACGCGTTGATTGCGTCGATTCTTCCCGTGTGGCTCTTGCTGTCACCTCGCGGCTATCTCAGCTCCTTCACGAAGATCGGCACGATCGTGCTGCTGGCATTTGGCGTCATCGTGGTGAATCCCGAATTCAAGATGCCAGCGCTCACCGAATTCGCCGGCGGAGGCGGCCCGATCATTCCCGGCCCTCTCTTTCCCTTCTGTTTCATCACGATTGCCTGCGGCGCCATTTCGGGCTTTCACGGCCTCATCAGTTCAGGCACGAGCTCGAAGATGGTCGACAAGGAGTCGGACATCCGCCCGGTGGGTTACGGAGCGATGCTGGTCGAGTGCTTCGTGGGCTTGATGGCGCTCATCGCCGCAGCGTCGATGGAGCCGGGCGACTATTTCGCCATCAACGTCCCAGCCGCGGCCTATCAGAAGCTGACATTCGGTGGCCAGTTGATGCAGCCCGTCCATCTCGCAGGGATTGAGGCGGCTGTGGGTGAAGTCGTCACCGGCCGAACCGGCGGCGCCGTCTCACTGGCCGTCGGCATGGCGCAGATCTTTGCCGCGCTGCCGGGCATGCAGACGCTGCTCTCTTACTGGTATCACTTCGCTATCATGTTCGAGGCGTTGTTCATCCTGACAACGATCGACTCGGGAACGCGCGTCGCCCGCTTCCTCCTGCAGGAATTCGCCGGCCGCCTGCATCAGCCGTTCGCTCGACCGGATTCATTCGCGGGCGCCATGATTGCGACGTTGCTCGTCGTGCTGGCATGGGGATACTTCATCTACAACGGCCAGATCAACACCATCTGGCCGATGTTTGGCGTGGCCAATCAACTGCTCGGGTCGGTCGCGCTCGCGGTTGGCACGACGATCCTGATCAACTCGGGCCGAGCCAGGTACGCATGGACGACGCTACTGCCGCTGCTGTTCCTCGGCGTCAACACGTTCTATGGCGGCTTCCTCAACGTCCGGGACAACTACTATCCCCTCGCGGTTGGTGCCAACGCGGCGCGCAACGTCGAGGGATGGGTGCTGACGATCTGCACGACTGCGATGATGGTCCTCGCCGTCATCATCCTCGGGTCGGCCGTTCAGAAGTGGGTGAGCGTGCTCAACAACGGCAGTCAGACAGTCCCTGCCGAAGGATAGTTCAAAGTTCAAGAGTTGAAAGTTCAAAGTTTCAGTTGAAGAGTTTTCAGTTCAGTTTCAAGTTCGAAGTTCGACCTGGACTTTGGAACTGCAACTTTGAACTCTTGAACTTTTCAACTTTCAACTTTGTGCCCTCCCTGCTATCCTCCTCTCAACCTGTCTCCCAGTCAGGCCATCCGCTCTGCCCCTGAGTGGGGCGATCTCGACACGTCGGGTCGCTGAGAACCACCGAATGGCCAGCGCCTGCAGGCCGGTGAAGGATCTGCCTTCACGTGCCGATAGCTAGATGAGCACCATGCAGACATCGATGAACCGTGTACCTGCGATCGTTGGAATGGGTGTGCTGGCAATGGCCGGCGTCGCGCGCGAGGCCAGCGCGCAGTATCGGCCGGCCGGACCGCCCACCGTCGGCGATACGTATCACATCGAGGCAACCTACGCGTGGTGGAACGCGGACCCGCATCTGACCATCAACTCCGAAGCCCTTGGCATTTTGGGATCGGACATCGATCTCGTCGAAGATCTCGGCATCGAGAAGCAGAGGATGAGAAAACTCAATCTCGTGCTGCGCCCGGGGAGGAAGCACAAGTTCCGGTTCGAGTACCTGCCGGTCACGTACGAGGCCGACACGGTGCTGCAACGCTCGTTCGTCTTCAACGGCCAGATCTACAACGTCGGCCTGCCGGTGCAGACCGTCGCGCAGTACAAGACCTCGCGCTTTGGCTACGAGGACGATTTCCTCTATATGAAGCGCGGGTACGCCGGCGTGCTGCTGGACGTGAAGTACACCGACGTCGACGTCGAGCTGCGCACCCCGTTCCGACCGCAGCCGGAGTTCACCAAGGCGATCGCGCCGATTCCGACGATTGGCTTTACCGGGCGCGGCTACGTCGCGCCGAACGTGTCGATCACCGGCGAGGTCTCATTCTTTCGAGTTCCGGACAGCATCTCGGATAAGTTCGATGGCAGCTACACCGACTTCGATCTCTACGGCACGTTCAATTTCAATCAACACGCCGGCGCGCAGATGGGATATCGGAAAGTCGACGTCTCGTACCTGGTCGACTTCGACCAGGGAACGCTGAAGTTCAACGGACTCTACTTCGGTGGCGTGATCCGATATTAGGACATGGCACACGGAAGCCGGCAGACGGCAGAACGCCGTGTGCCGTCATGGAAATTCGACCCACACCCCCAGCCTTCGGAAATCGCGGTTCTTCGGATCGAGATCTCTCGGCGAGAATTTCTCGGCAGTGTCGATTCGAAGAACCCACGGTCCTGCTGGAGGCAGCGTGACCTCTTGAATCTGGTCGGGAGCGAACGTCAGCCGCTTCGACCACTCACCCACTGACAGATCGACCGCCGTCGGCACTGGCCCGGAGCGGATGCGCATCGGCAGCCCCTGCGCCTGCGCCGCTTCGTCCGCATCCAACACGACGGTCGTCGCCTCCTGACCACGCGTCCAAAAGCCGGCAGGCTCGGTAAACGCGGCCTGGTCCATGAAAAACGTCCGGACGCGCCCGTATCGGGCCGCTCGAAGCGCATATGCGACATCGGGGGCCGCCCTCTCCAAGAGTTGACGGAGCCGTAATGACAGTGTGGTCACCGAGGCCTTCGCTGCCTCGTCGCCACGGATCACGACCGAGTGAACGGCAACCGGAAGGCGAAGCCTTAGCCCGGTCAGGCCAGGGTGAACGCCTTGGAGCGTCCAGCGTTCGGTGGGCTGATCGGTTCGCCCGATGCGGACAACCAGCTCGCCGTTCAGCCCATTCGAGCCGGCAATCACCACCTCGTAGTCGGCAGCCGGCAGCACCGATGACGTGAAGAACGCCGGGTCCGCAACGTTTTGCGGTCCACGAGTGCTCGTCGACACCTCGATGCGGCTGGCCAGCTCCTCGACCGATAGCGAGCGCAAGGGTTGCAGCGAAAAGCGGGTGGTCTGCCACGCTGGATGCCATCCTCGGAGGAAAGCGAGTTGAGAGGACGTCGGCGTCAGTCCGCGATCCTCGTGCCGGACCCATACGGCGGTTGTCGCGATCATCGCAATGACGCCGATCGAGAGCGTGGTGACGGTCCACAGGGCCGCACGATGGTGAGCGCCACGCCCAAGCCACCACGCGACGATGGCAAGGGCAAACGCGCCAGCTCCCCAAACTAACGCGTCGCCGCCGGCGCCGGTTCCGCGATGCACGCTCGGGAACGCCAGCGGCAGATTCACACTCTGTGAGGCCCAGTCGAGCACCAGATCGAAGCCATTGCGATCGTTGTAGAGGAGCGAGCCATGCTCGACGACGATTCGGGGCACGACGGCAAGGATGCTGATCAGCAAGATGACGAGGGTCAGTACTCGCCAGCTCTCGCGGGACTGGCTCTTCCACCACCAGGCGATGGGTAAGGCGGCAACTGGCAGGATCGCAGCGACAAAGCGAGCGGGCGAACTGACACCTCCCCACCACATGGCGAAGGATGAAGTGGCTGACACATAAGGAGCGACGAGGAGAACGAGCTCGAGGGTAAACCGGCGGCGGTCGCGAAACATCTGAGCCAGCCCAAGCAACGCCACCAGATAAATCGGCGCACTGACCAGGACGCCGAATTGCTGGTCGATCAGCAGCCCGGTAAGTCCTCTCGAGATGTAGCCGATCGACGTCTGTGTGTTCCCTCCGTATGGTGCAGCAGGATCGGGAACGCCCCAGATCATCCAGAAGTATCCGAGCCAAAGGACGACCGAGACGATGGGCAGCGAAACGAACGTCAGAAACCGCGTGCCGCGATGCCCGGCAGCAAGAAGGCGAAGCGACACGAGGATGCTGCTCGTGACCGCAAGAACGGCGAACCGTGTGTGCAGCCACGGCAGAATCGCCACGGCAAGTCCAGCGCCGATGATGGCGCGTGTCCCGATTGCGTTGTCGTCGAGCCGGCTCCCACGGTCGCTCCCCAACTCCAGCCGGCTCAGCAGCCAGACGACCGCCATGACCAACAACGCGCCCACGCCGTCCGGATAGAGCGTAAACCCGTGAAAGAAGAATGGCGTCGTCACGAACACGGCGGCCCAACCGACCCACGCCGCAGCCGCGCTCGACGTCAGCAGCCACGCCACGATCCATGTGAGCGATGATGCGGCCGCGGTGATGGCGACGACCGTCGTGACGGCGCCTGGATAGCCGGCGATCGCAAACGCCGGCAGAACCAGCAGAGAAATGCCCGGCGAATGAATTGAGTAGATTTGCTCGTCGATGCCGCGGCGAAGGTAGTGCGGCCGGAGCTCGCCGAAGAAATAGGCCGTGTAATCGCCGCGCTCGTGGTTGTTCTGAATCCTCAGGTCGTGGTCGAGCCACAGGCTCTGGGTGATCACCAGGTAGTGAGGTTCGTCGCCGTTGGGGATCCGCTCCGAAATGTGAATCGCGGTCGCGCCATAGACACATCGCAGCGACGACGCCCGCGATGAGCGGCGCCCGGCGTGAATCAAGTGCGATCGCTGCCAGGCGCGCGGACCAGACCGATCGTTCCGCCCACAAGACTCCGGCAAGGGCCAGGCACCAGACGCCGGCTTCGATTGGTCCTTGCCACATCAGGAACGCGCTCGCCCTTCGGCCCGGAAGATACGGGAGCCACAGCAAGCTCAGAATGGCCAATGGCCAGGCTCGAGCCGGAGTCAATCGCGTCAGCCAGGCCAGGCCGCCGCCCAACAACACGAGCGCGGCAAGAAGCCACATGGGCGGCAAGGCGGCGACGCGCGATCGGGTTTCCAGATCCGTGACCGCCACGGTTCCCAGCGAGATCCACAACGACGCGCCGGCAAACGCTCCGAGCGCGATCGGCGCGACGCGCAGGGCTCCCTTCGGCATTTAGCGTGGCTTCTGCGCCAGGCAGATGAGCGAGCTGCCGATCGGCATGTTCATCACGCGGAGCGCTCGAGCCTCGAGGCCGACCAGCGCTGTCATCGCGGCATTCACTGGCGCCGATGGAACCGCGATCTCGGACTCGCCGGCCGGCACCGCACCATTGCGGGCGGTCAAGCGGTGCCACAGCCGGACCGGCAGAAGCACGGGCAGGATACCGGCGTGCGCAAATGACAGTCGCTCGATGCTGAACCCGGCCGATTCGACGATCCACCGCAAGCGCTTCGGTGTATAGCGGCGCACCTCTTCCGAGAGCACGGAGTGCCGGCCGTGCAGCATCTGCAGCGCCGCGACGTTCATCACCAGCCGCCCGCCGGGTTTCAGCACGCGCGCGATCTCGCGAATGGCCGACCGCTCGACCTCATCGGGCAGAACTTGAAAGACGTCGAATGACGTCACGAGATCGAACGCGGCGTCGCTGAATGGAATCGACGCGACGCTCGCCCGCGCCACCCGATGCCCGTGGGCGTGCGCGAATTCCACGCCGCTCATCGTCAGATCGAAGCCGAACGCGTCACCATACGGCCGCAGCATCGTCAGATTGGAGCCGGTCCCGCACCCGCAATCGAGCATGCGCGGCGCGCTCACGCCTTCGATCGCGCGCGCGATCAGCGGTTGAACGAATTGTCGGAAACCACGAAACCAGAAGTGTGTTTGCTCGGCTCGGTACGTCAGTTCGAGAAGGCGATCCATGCAAAGGCGAGCTGAAGCGCCATGCTACCATACGGCCCGCATGCGTCTGCGCGCACTGGGAGAGGCGATGTGCGCCATCCTCGTCGGCGTCGTGCTCGCCCTCATCAACACGTATCCCCTCGTCACCAAGTTCACCAGCGCCGCACGACTCGACTCGACCGACGGCCGTTGGAGTGTCTGGGTCGTGTCGTGGGTCGCGCACGCGCTGACGACCAGTCCGCTCGAGGTCTATCGCGCGAACATCTTCTATCCGCACGACAACGCGCTGGCCTTCTCCGAAGCCAATCTCGTCCAGGGCTTCCTCGGCATCCCGGCGTGGCTGCTGACGCGTAATCCGATGACGACTCACAACTCGGTGTTTCTGTTTTCGTTCGTCCTTTCGTTCGTGGGCACGTACTACCTCGTTCGCTATCTCACTGAGGATCGACGCGCGGCCGCGATTGCCGGCGTTCTCTACGCCTACTGCCCGTATGTCTTCGGACATTTCCCTCACATTCAGTTGCTGATGATCGGCGGGCTTCCGGTCTGCCTGCTCGCCTTCCATCGTTACGTCGATCTCGCGACCACCACGCGGGCCGTCACGTTGGGTCTCGCACTCTGGCTGATGGGCCTCTCCTGCGCCTACTACGGCCTGTTCGCCGGCGGCATCGTCGCGCTCGGCAGCATCACGTTGGCCGTCGCCGAATGGCGACTATTCGAGTGGAGCTACTGGCGAGGCATCGCGATTGCGGCGATCTTGTGCGTCGGGTTGACGATTCCGTTTTTCCTCCCCTACCGGGATGTGCTGGAAGGCGTCGGATTCTCGCGCACGCTGACCGAAGCGTATCGATACTCGGCCAACACGCAGGCGTGGCTCGCGTCGGCGGCGTGGGCGCATCGCTGGTGGCTGCCTGCCATTCCTGGCTTCACTGAGGTGCTGTTCCCGGGAATCGTGACGCTCGTCTTCGGTGTCGCCGGAATCTGGATTGGATGGCGGCGCACTGCCCCGGCTCAGCCTCAGCAACCGGTGATGAAGCGTGGGGCATTCCCGAGACTCCACCGCCGCCGCGAATGAATCGCGGAGTCGTCACCTTCTATGTGCTGACCGCGGTGGCCGCCTTCTGGACGACGCTGGGCCCTGCGGCGGGATTCTATACAGTGCTCTACAAGACACTGCCGGTGTTCTCGATGCTCAGGGCCCCGGCCCGGACGGGCGTTGTCGTCACACTCTGTCTGGTAGTCCTCGCCTCGATTGCGATTTCCGCGCTGCTGAAGAAGCAGCGCCGTCCCGAACTAGTCACGGCGGCGCTGTTCACATTGGCGTTCGCGGATCTGTTTCGCGCGCCAGTGCGCATGCAGGACCGCGATCCGCTTCCAGCCGCGCAGCTCATGCTGGCGGACCTGCCACGCGGACCGGTCGCTGAGTTTCCGTTCTGGTACGAGCGGCTCGACTATCATCGCCACGCGTTCTACATGCTGAACTCGACGGCGCACTGGCAGCCGATGGTGAACGGCTACAGCGACGTGATTCCGCAGGATTTTCGTGACAACGCCAGACCGCTCAGCTCGTTTCCCGATCCAGCGTCGTTCGAGATCCTCAAGCGCATCGGCGCTCGATACGCGCTGTTTCACTTGGATTCGTACGACGAGCGCTCGCGCGAGAAGCTGATCGATCGAATCGAACGAGAGTACGCAGCCTACCTGCGGCCGCTGTCACGAGAAGACAATCTGTGGCTGTACGAAATCATCGCCTGGCCGCGCTAGCGCTGTTCAGCGCGCTGACGGTGCTTCACACCTGGCCGCTGGCCACCGATCCTCGCCATTGGTCGCGCCTCGATTCCGGGGACGCCGCGCTCGGCACCTGGACCATCACGTGGGTCGCGCATGTCGTCGGGCGGGCGCCGTTCGGGCTCTTCGAAGCGCCGATCTTCTACCCTGAATCGCATACGCTCGCTTACTCCGAACACTTGCTGGTGCCCTCGATGATGGGCGCGCCGCTCTTGTGGCTCGGAGCCTCGCCGGTCCTGGTCTTCAACCTGCTGGTCATGCTCGGCCTGACCCTATCGGCCTGGAGCATGTACCTGCTCATCAGGGAGTGGACGGGAAGTCACATGGCCGGCCTGCTGTCCGGCCTGATCTACGGCTTCAATGCGTACGTCCTGACGCAGATCCCCCGGCTTCAAGCGCAGCACGTCGAGTTCTTTCCGTTGATGCTCTACGCCCTCGACCGAGTGTTGCTGAACGGTCGTCGTGCCGTGCCGCTTCTTGCGTTCGCATTCGTCCTGCAATCGCTCTGTTCGAACCACCTCCTGGTATTCGGCGCCGCGGCCATGCTGGCCAGTGTCGCAGTCCGGCCTGGAGATTGGTGGGGCCTGGCGAGAGCGTCCACGTGGGGACGTCTGATGGCGGCGGCCGTCAGCAGCGTGCTGTTGCTCGCGCCATTCTTGTGGCCCTTCTATCAAGTCCGCCGCGACATGGGTCTGCGGCGCGAACTGTGGGAGATCGAGCTTTACTCCGCAACCTGGCCGAGCTATCTGACTACCGGCGGCCGCCTGCACTACACCTGGTGGAGCCATGAGTTCTTTGCCGGGCACACGGCTCTGTTCCCGGGCGTCATCGCGGCCATTCTCGCGCTGCTGGCGGTGGTCAATGGGAAAGCGGTGCGCGAACCGCGGGCGCGCATGGCCCTGGCATTTGGCATCCTCGGCGTCACGCTGTCGTTCGGGACAAACTTCCCGGGGTATCCCTGGTTGCACGATCACGTCCCCCTGGTCGACGGGATCCGCGCCGCCGATCGCTGGGGGTGGCTCGGGCTGGCTGCGATTGCAGTGCTGAGCGGCTACATGGTCTCGGCACTCGAGACCCGATGGCAGCGCGCCAGAATCTGGCCGTGCGGTTGTGGCCGGCCTCGCGATTGGAGTCACGGTCGAGGCGCTACGGACACCAATGGGCTTCACCCGCGCAGGCGAGATCCCACGCGTTTACGACCTGCTGGCGGGTGACGCGTCGGTCGTTCTAGTCGAGTTTCCAATCTACTCCGATCCAAACGTCTTCAGAAACGCGCCGTATCTCCTCTACAACACGCGGTATCTGAGGCCGCTGGTCAATGGCTACAGCAGTTTCGAGCCACCGACGTTCACGCTCCGGGCTCAGCGGCTGTCCGATTTCCCGGACCAGTCCGCCCTTACGCTGCTTCGCGAGCTCGGCGTGACGCACGTGACCATTCATCATGCGGCGTTCGTTCGTCATTCGGGAGAGCCGCTCGCCGCAGTCGCCGAGTCGCTGCCCGATCTCGAGCTCCTCGATCGCGACGGCGATGTCAGCCTCTATCGGCTGCGCGCAAAGGCGTCGCCGGGGCAGTAACGTGTTGACGTCGCTGTCCGGCGAGCGCCGACAGTTTCGCCAGCCGTCGATCGGCCTCCAGCATCGTCTCGTCGCGCTTCGAATAGCAGAACCGAATCTTCGTCGCGCCGTCGGCTGGATTGTCGTAGAAGCTGCTGCCGGGCACGGTGGCGACGCCGACGTCCTTCACCAGGTAGCGCGCGAACTCGACGTCGTTGGCAAAGCCGAAGTGTCCGACGTCGGTCATGATGTAGTACGCCCCGGCCGGCTTATAGCAGACGAAGCCGTGCTTTTCGAGAATGCCGAGCAGCATGTCCCGACGCCGCTGGTAACCGGCCGCCAGCGACGTGTAGTAGGAGTCCGGTAGTCCGAGCGCAACGACGCCCGCTTCCTGAAGCGGCGCGGCCGCGCCGACGGTGAGGAAGTCGTGAACCTTCCGGATGCCTCCGGCCAGCGACGGCGGAGCAATAGCCCAGCCAATGCGCCAGCCGGTCACGCTATAGGTTTTCGACAAGCCGTTGATGGTGACCGTGCGGTCGGCCATCCCCGGAAGCGCCGCGATGGGAATGTGCGTGAGCCCGTCATAGAGGATGTGCTCGTAGATCTCGTCGGCAATCGCGATCGCGTCCCACTGGTGGCAGAGATCCGCAATCAGCTGCAGCTCCTCTCTCGAAAACACCTTGCCGGTCGGATTGTTCGGCGTGTTGATCACGATCGCCCGCGTCCGATTTGAGAACGCGTGGCGAAGCTCGTCCGGATCGAACGACCAGTCCGGCTCACGCAGCCGCACGAACCGCGGCACGGCCCCCGACAGAATCGCATCGGGCCCGTAGTTCTCGTAGAACGGCTCGAAGACCACAACCTCGTCGCCCGGATCGACGCAGGCGAGCATCGTCGCCATCATGGCTTCTGTCGATCCGCAGCAGACGGTGACCTGCTCATCGGGCACGAGGGGCACGTGGTAGCGGCGGCTGAACTCGTGCGCGATCGCATCGCGCAGCGACTTCGTTCCCCAGGTCACGGCGTACTGATTCACATCATCTTGAATGGCCTGGCAGGCGGCATCCTTGACCGATACCGGCGCTGGAAAATCGGGGAAGCCCTGCGAGAGATTGACGGCGCCGTGCAACTGCGCCAGCCGCGTCATCTCACGGATGACAGACTCGGTGAACTGCATCACCTTCTGAGACCCGCGAACCTTGGCCATGGTTAGTGGATCGTACTGCGAAAACATGGGGACTGTCCCCTTCAGCGTGAGGCGGTAAGGGGACTGTCCCGATGGAACAGTCCTTGCTCTCAGCGCGCGCTGTCGTGCCCCGCCTGGCCGTAGAGCCGACGATAGTCCTCGGCAGTGCCGAGGATCCGCTTGACGTAGTTCTGGGTTTCCGGAAACGGGATGTCGTCGATGAACTCGTCCTGCTCCAGCCCTGGACGCTCTTTCCGCCATGCCACGACACGGCCGTCGCCGGCGTTGTAGGCGGCCAGCGCAAAGTAGACGCCGCCGAAGCGCCTGACCGTATTGGCGAAGAGCGTGGTGCCGATTTGAATGTTGGTCTCTGGATCGTTCAGCCGTCGGGTCGAGAACGATCGAAGGCCCAACACCTTTGCGTAGGCGCGGCCGGTGGACGGCAGCACTTGCATCAGGCCGACGGCGTTCGCGGGCGAGACGACGGTCGGGTCGAAGTTCGACTCCTGCGCCACGAGCGCCGCGAGCAAGTACGGATCGAGGCCGCGCGCGGCGCCGTACTTCTGCAGCAGCGGCCAGTAGTCGAGCGGAAAGATCACCTGTCGAATCTCGCTCGGCAACTCCTCGCCGCCGGCGGCCAGAGTACTGCGGATACGCCCGCTTCATCGCGTTGATGCCCGCGCGCACGTTCCCAAGCCGCTGCTGCACGAACGCAATCGTGGCCTGGATCTGCGGCGAGTCTCCCCACACCCGTTGCGCATACTGCAACTCGCCGAGGGCCTCGCGGTGGAGGCCCGTCGCGATCAGCAGGCTGATCCGCTGCGCCGTCGGCAACGGCTTGGCTGGAGTGGCGGCCACGCGGCGGAATGTCGGCTTGATGGCGGCGACGCGCTCGGGTGTGAGACGAGCGAGGGCGAGACGGCCGTAGTAGGAGTTGTAGTAGTCGGTGGCCGCCACCGCGAATCGCGCAGCCGCCGTGGTCAGATCGTTGGCCTGCTCGGATGCCCGGCCGCTCCAGTACAGCCAGGACGGTCGATAGTCGGATCGCGGGAACGACGCCGCTCCGCGATCGAAAACCCGAGCCGCGTCCTTGAAGCGCCCCTGGCGGTAGGCCCACCATCCCGATCGCCAGGCCGCGCGCTCGGCAAAACGTCCCGACGGGTATCGCTCGAGTGCTTCTTGAAAGACCGCCTCCGCCCTCTCGTTCTCGTCGTCGATGATGAAGCTCGTCGCCAGATCGTTCAGCGCTTCCTCGGCCCAGGGACTGGCCGGCGATGCTGCCACAAACGCGCGCGTGAGCCGCTCGAACTCCGACTTCATCCCGAGCCCGCGGGTCGCGACGATGAAGTAATAGGTCGCTTCGTCGCCCAGGGCGCCGTCGAGATAAGCCTCGAGCGTGTCTCGCCCGAGTTTGAATCGCTTGAGCTGGACGTCGCAGGCCGCGAGGTGGACGGTCACTCGCTCCTGATTGTCGGCGGTCGCATACGGCTTGATGCGCTCGTACGACGCCTTGGCAGGTGCCCAGCGCCGGCCCTTGTACAGCGCCTCGGCGCGTGCGAGTTCCTGAGGCACCAGGCTCGCATCGATCGCTGCGTTCAAGCGTCTGAGCGCGACCTCTGCTTCATCGGCCTCGGTGCTCAGCGGGAAGTCGAAATACACTCGCCGCAGAGCCTCGACTGCGCGCGCGTGATTCCCGGCGGCTTCGGCCGCCTTCCCGAGTCTCAGCCAGGCGACGTGCGGCCTGGCGAGCTTCTTCCCGACCAGCGATTCGTAAATGACGACGGCACCGCGAAAATCGTTGAGACCTTCTCGAGCTTCAGCCTGGGCAAACGCCGCGTCTTCGGGCAGGTGGCCTTCGATGTCTCGCGACGCAAGTGCCGCGAAGACCCCATCGGCGGCTTCGTAGCGCTCGAGTTGGAGGAGCGCTTGCCCTGCGTAGAAGCGCGCGTAATCCCCAACCGGCGTCGTCGCAAGCGCGCTCACGCTGACCAGGGGCAGCGCGGCGGCAGCGTTCTTCTGATCGTCGAGGAGACGGACTCCGCGCACGAAGTTGGCGAGCACGGGCGTCAGCGCCTGCTGCTGACGCGGCACGAGCCACATGGACTCGATGTCGGGCGGAACCTGGGGATGCTGGGTCGTTGCGAGACGGATCGGCGAAGTGGGGGGAGTGGAAGGCTGCTGACCGCTGAGCGCCGCGGCGGCGCCAGCGATGAGGACAACGGTTGAGAGGCCTGAGCGTCGCTTCTTTTCCCTCACGCCACCACCTTTTGACGGACACTCTCGGAGGCCTTCATCCCCGTGAGCGCTTCGACGCAGCGTCTAGCGTGCCGCGCGAACACTGCGTCGGCGAGGCGTGTCTCTGCCGCCGGTTCAGCTTCAGCGTACGCTTCGTTCCGAGCGGCCGGGACGGCCGCGTTTCGGTCCTCGTTGGCGTCGCTAAGTACCTGGCGAACGAGGCCGCGCACAGCCCGCTCGGCCGACGCATGCACGCGATCTCCTAGTGACATGGCCGTTGGCACTGCATTATGCGGACCACTTCGTGCAGGAGTCAATGCGTGAACTTTGCGCGGGCGGCCTGGCGTTGAGCCCCGACATTGCCACATGATCGCTGGCAGAGCGATTCGGAGACTGCCAGCGAAACGACGGTGTTGTCCGATTTGGTCGGATTCAGCGAAACCGGGTTCGACCGGCGCATGGCTTGCAGGAATGAGCGTGACACTGAGCGCGTTGGAGGTGGGTATGGCCAAAGACAAGGGCAAGGGCAAGGGCGCTGGTGTGACCATCGTCCCGATTCCCGGCGTCGAGAGCGAAGCGGAGCGCAAGCGAGTTCGGCAATCCAATGACCGCGATCAAGCGAAGGAGCGTCGGGGCGAGCGGTCGCGACACAACGAGGGGTACGACGACGCTGCCGACGGCGTTCCGCAGCCGGAAGTGGATCGTGTCGTCGACGAAGAGTAGCAAGCGCTTCTTTGACTCGTCTGTCTTTGGGCGTAGACTGGAGAGGCTTACCAACGTTTCATCCTGACCGGGGGCGATTTGGCTTCGACGGGGATATGGGACTGTGGGACGCGTGCCGAGGGCCATCTCCTCGTAAATCCGGTGGACAACAACGTAACTGCGGAAACGCACTACGCTCTCGCTGCTTAATAACCAGTGAGCGGTCAGCCTGAGAGGGCCTGCGGCTTGGGACTGACCGTCATATAGCAGGCTGGCTGCCACGTGCCGCTCTGACGCGTGGCGGTGAGACATATCGGAGATGGCGGCCGGGGCTTTTGGCTCCGTTCCTAACCGGTTGCGACATCAGAATGGAGACACGCACGTAGGGTCCTGCGGCGACGCATTCTCGGACGCGGGTTCAACTCCCGCCGCCTCCACCAACCTTCGAGCCTGATCAGGCGAAGGTTGTCCACCATTGCGCGCAGCGCTGAAGGTAGACCAGCTCATCACAAACGATCACGTGCACCGTGATAACGGAGCCCCGCTCGGTCCGGCGATGCCGAGTCGCCTCATCCGTTCGTGTGCCCAAAATCGTCGCGGCTATGGTGGTTCGCAACGAAGCGGACCTGCTACCGGTCAATTTCCGGTATCACGCGGCCCAGGGCGTCTCCGAATTCCGCATTGTCGACAACAAATCGACCGCGCTGTACCAGCACGGCGGCATGTATCTCGATACGGAACGTCGAAGCTTCGCAGCTTCCCGAGCCCCTGTGCAGCCATACCTGCTTCCTCGGCCTCCAATACATGCGCGACGGCACGTCGTTACAAGCCGTTCGAGATGGGCGTGAACTGCGCCCTGATCAGTGCCCGTTCGGCGACATCCGCTGGGTCGGCCGGACGCTGGCCGAGATTCCACGATCGATCGAAGGGCCGGCGGTGTTCCAGACTCTCGGACCGCAAATGGCCACCGCGGTGCTGATCCGACCGGGTCTGCAGGGGTACTCGAACACTCCCGTGGCGGTTGGTGGGCCACGATACTTCCCAAAGAGACCTTTTATCCGTACGTCTACCAGGAAGACTTCGATCCCGGTCTGATCACGCCGTCGACCCTCTCGGTTCAACACTCGGCGAAACCGTGGTGAACGATCGCGCCGGAGCTTCGTTCCCGAGACCAACACCCACTGGTGGCCGAGTGGTCGGGACTTCCGCCGCGTATCAGCTGCAGTGCAATACCCGTTTGAATCGTTACGCGCCGCTGGGCGCAATGCAGGCTACGTCTGCGTAGATTCTTCGGAACCGTCGATCAGTGTCGACCGCGACTCGATCCGAGCGGGCTTACGGGGAACGTCTCACCGATTCACTCGTTAGCCTCGCGTCGGTTCGGATTTTCCAGCCATGGGCGGCCTGTTGGTCGTGAGCCAACGCGCCGTTGGCGGCAGTTGCTGGTGCCACCGCCGGCTACATTCGCCGTACTTAGTGCAGGAATCGCCATTGGAGCGCTAGATTCTGCTCCTCGCCATTGCAGCGCCAGGAGATCGCCCAAGACAGGGCGACCACCTTTACTTCGAAATTCCCGCCGGCTGTGGACCTCAGGGACCGTAAGGGACAATGTGCCCCAGAAAGCGCGGCGGCGACCCGACACAAGGAATTCGTACGCGGTCGATAAGCGTAAACGGCGAAATTTTCGATCTGGCGAAAGCTCGGGTCCTCCGTGCGCACGAAGTCGGGGTCGCTGGCGAACAGCAGCGTGTCGCCGAACCACGCGGGAAACGAGCCGTAGAACGGCATCTGCTCGCGCCGCTTGGCCTCGCGATCGACGATGACGAGGTAAGTGAGCTCTCCCCAGTTGCGCTCGGCGAACGCCGCCCAGGATCCGTTGCCGGAGAGCACGAGATCGTACTGCTCCTTGCTGTTTCCCATCCGGCTCGAATAGTGGCCGTCCTCGCCCGGATAAGTATGGTTCGTCGTTGGCTTGGTAGTAGCGGTGTTCGTGCGCGTCGGAGAGGCGATAGAGGAAGTCGTCTCCACCCAGGGCCACGACCTCGGTGATGCTCAACGCTCCGTCCTCGCGCGACAGACCGATCCGCTTCAGACGTCGCGCCTTGCCGTCGGCGTAGCGCATTACGTCCCCGTAATCCCCCTCCTCGCGCAAGAAGACGAGCTCCCCCGCATCGCCCAGAGACGGCCAGAATCCTGCCAGAGTCCCCACGACCCGACGCTGCTGGTAGTCGAAGATTTCGATCGCTGGCGGCGCCGTCTCGGAGCTCTGCTCCAGCGGCGAGACGATCCATTTCTCGCCGCGCACGAACTTCGGGTACGTCCAGCGCTTGGCTTCCGGCAAGGCAGTGAGGGCGCCCGTTTCGAGATCGACGAGACCATCGCGCCCTACGGCCAGGCCTCGCTCGAAATCGAGCCCGGGGCGGATGTGCTCATTCTGCTCGAAGAGCGTCCTGACCAGCGCACCGTCCAGCCTGATCTCGTGCAGGCGCAGCGCGCTTTCCTTGAACTCGGCGATCACGACCGTATCGGTTTCGCGGCATACAGGGACGTCGTTCTTCGGCGCGGGCGTAGACGCAACTGCTGGCGCCTCGGGTGGTAGCGGATTTGCGCTGTTCGAAGCCACTGGCTTCACCGAAGTCGCCACGGCTGGGCGATGCTGCTCGGAGGGAGCGGATGTGTTCGGAGCGCAGCTGGAGCCGAGCACCACGATCGCCACCAGCGACTTCCACGACATCCGATCCCGTTCAGTGATTGTCATTGGACGATTCCCTTGAACGACGCAATCCACGCCCGAGCACGCTTCTCCGCTTCTGCATCTGTTCGCGCGTCATTTTCGCTGCGACTCGATCGCGCGCGCGACCAGCCTATGGTGCCGATCTCGTACGAGCACTGGTTGACCCTCGAGCAGAAGGGTCGTGCCGACAACCGCCAGTTTCTTCCTCGTCTCGTCATTACGATAGCGCTGACCCGAATAACGTTCCGAACCAGTTCGTCTTCTCAACACTCGAAGCACCGCGGCTGGTCGGTATTCGCTGCCTATCGCCCGCACCGGCCAATGGCCTGCAACCGGATCATCTTGGCGCACCCCCTACGGCTTACGCGGATGCGGGACGGCCGGACGGCGTCCCGCCCCGACGAGCGCCCCTTGCTTCTCGCGACCGTGACCTGCGCGCGCCGCCAGGCGCGCCTGCAACGCCCGCCACTGACTGTCGCTCAGCCAGAGCTGGTGCCAGAAGCGATGGCGCGCGAGGAGCGTGGCGGACAGGCGACCGAGCGGACACCATCGCAGGCGCACCTTGTGCGACCGCGCCAGCGCGTGGATGCGAGCGCTCGGCACGTACTGGCTGTAGTAGACGAACGGCTTGCCTTCGCAGAACTGTGAACACCAGCTCCAGCCAGTCGTAGACGTCGTCGCCGTCCCGTTCTGGAGATCCACGAAGCGGCTCGATGACGCGATTCCACAAGGCGCCCGGAGCCCGGACGGGTCTCGAACGTGGGATGGTCGAGCGTGACGAACGACCACTCGCGTGTCCGGCGCGTCACCTCCGACTGTCCCTGTTTGCCGATCGTCTCGTGCCCGACCTCGCGGGACACGCTGCCGATCGCGGTCGAATCGGGATCGTTCCACCCGGCGTCCTGGTCCCCCGCCGCCGCGCAGAATCTCGGAGTCCTCCGTGCGACTCGTCCAGTCGATGACCCCGTTCCGGATGGATTCCGACGTCCGTTGCGGTGCTGGCGGACGTAGATCTGGTCCTCGTGCCAGAACCGGATGGTCGTCCGCACGTCCAGCCCGCCCTCGAGGCCACTCACGAACGGCACCGACGGGCCGTCCACCGGGTCGAGCTGACTGGCTCGGCGCAGCGCGTAGCGGACGAAGCCTTCGTAGGCCTCCTGGTCCGGCGGATACGCGTGCCAGCGGAACGTCTCCCCGCGGCGCGCGTCCGGCAGCTCCTCGTAGTGGGCATCTCGCGCCTCGCGCGTCAGCTGCACCACGTCGGGCGGCTCGAGAATCGGCCAGGGCACCGGAAACCACGGCTCGGCCGACAGGCGCTGGCCGCGGAAGCAGAAGCCGGCCTCGACCTGCTCCGAGCCCCTCGTGCGCGGATCGACCTCGAAGGTCAGCGCGTCGAGCGCCCGGCCGGGCGTGGACAGATGTTCGGCCGTGGCCAGTTCGAAGAGCCGCGCCGCATAGCGGGGCCCGATGGTGGCGCTGGCCGCCAGCACGAGCTCGGCCAGCTGCGGCTGCTCGCTGATGCGGGCGGTCGCCGCCAGGTTCCTCGCATACAACCCGGTGCGGGCCAGGTCGATGGCCGCCGCAGGCTCCGAGGGCAGCATCTTTCTCGCCTCACCCACGGGCGGCGTCTCCTGGCCATCCGGCTCGGGCTTCGCGGCCTCGTGCAACAGCATCCGCATGGCGTCGAATGGCTCGAACTCCTGAGGCGCTCGCGCGAACGCGGCCACCATCGAGGGGTACAGGCCGGTGAGGCGCATCAGGGCCGATGGACCGAGACGGGCACGTGTGAACCGACGTCGCGGCGCGGGGACGGTGTCTGGCGCAGCGAAATCGCGGCATCGCAGCCGTTCGACGATCCGCGACCAGTGCGCGAAGCCGCCCACCCACAGCACCGACACGTGCTGTGCCATCAAGGCCGCCAGCGCCGACGCCATCGCGGCCTCGCGCACCAGGTCGCTGACGAGCGGCTGCCTCCCGACGGTTCAGCGCATCGGCTGCGTCGAAGAAGCCGTCGCCCGGCCGCGCCGCAAACTCCGGACCGAGGGCCAGCGTGGGCGGCGGACGCTGCTCGCCCGGCACCGACACGTCCACGTCGATGAGCGCGACCTCGATGCCGGCCTGCGAGGCCAATCGAAAGGCTTCGAAGATCGAGTCGCCCGGCACGAATGGCATCACCATGCCCATCGCGGATCGTCGGCCACGCTCGAAGGCCGCCACCGGCGTCGGCCAGCAGCCCGCGGCCCATTCGAGCGCCGGCCGGAACGACGCGGCAGTTCCAGCGCGACCACGGCGGGCCTCGCCGAGGCGAACTGCTCGTGGACGATCCGGCCGAAGACGGCGTCGTAGTGATACGACGGCACGCCCGTCAGGTTGCGGAACGTCTGGACGAACGCCGATTCGGTGCGGGCGTGGCGCTCAGGCAACGGCGTCCTCCAGCACCTGCTCGGCCGCGCGAGCCAGCGGCGTGTCCACGCCGAGCTGCTTCAGCTTCTGCGCGTACTGGGCGAGCGAGAGCATGTCGCGCGTGCTGTCGTGCCGGCCCTGCTTGACCCGCTTCTTCAGCAGCGTGAACACGTCCCCGAGCAGTTGATCGTCCACCGCCGGGCACTTCAGGCGCAGAATCTGTTCCTGCAGGGCCCAGGGGGGCGCGACGATGTCGATGCGCGGCTTGAGCCGGCTCTGAATGTAGCCAGGCAGCTCATACACGCTGGCGTCCGCGTTCATCGTCACGCACAGGCGGAAGTCCGGGTGCGCCTTCACTTTGATGGACGCGACGGCGCTCTCGACGTAGCGGCGGTCGTCCATCAGCGGCGCGAGCGACGCCCACGCCCGTTCGGGCATGCGATTGCCTTCGTCCAGCACGGCGATGCCCCCGCGCACCATCGCCGAGACGACGCTCGATGCGTGGTAGTCCACACGGCGATCCGGCGTCAGCACCGGCGTGATGACGAGATCCTCCGGACGCGTGTCCATCGTGCACTGGAACAGATACACCGGCCGGCCCAGGCGACGGGCCGCCGCGCAGGCGAGCGTGGTCTTCCCCAGCCCGGGCTCGCCGACGATGCGCGGGTTGAGCGGCGGTTCGTTGGGGGAGAGTCGAAGCCAGGCGGCTTCGAGGCGCTGCAGGGAGTACCCGAAATCGATCCACTCGGATTCGTGGTCGTCGGGTGGGGCGAGTACGAGATCCACACCATTAATCGTCACGCGTTCGCTCATCGTCCTCCTTGGCTCGAGGTCATTCCTGGTCATGGGCACTCCGTTCAGGCTGTTGTTCGCGTGTGTTCCCTCCGTCAAGACCAGCGTACCGGACAGGGCTGACAGGTCCGGTCATACGCCGGCTGTTCGCGTGCCGCTGCGCTGGTGAACGTCTTGAGGGTCTGTGGTGCATCACGGCGTCCTCCAATCGGAAGACACCCAGAAGCCCGAGGGCGACTCGGGTGGACCGAACGTGTTGCCCCATCCGAGGGCCACATCCGCGCTGGGAAGCGCGCGAGCACCGTGCGAGGTCCGTCGCCGGTTGCTGGGGTTCACGCCAACGGTGAACCCGCTCTGGATGCCGTGTCTCCATCAAGTATCAAGCATCCGTCAACCAGCCCGAAAGCTGGGAGAACGTCGGGTCAGCTTCTGAACTTCGCCCGTCCCCGTTTGAGCACCTCGTCGTAGAGCTTCTCGAGCGGGGCGTTCGTTCCCCGGCAGCCGGCCACGACCTTCTCCGTCCAGTCCAGGTAGTCGATCCGCCGCGCACGGTCCCAGGTCGCGGGAGGCGCGTCGGTCACGTCCTGCACGTTGGCGATCTTGTCGGCCAGCTTGATCGCCTTCGCCCGTGGGGAGAGGCTGGGCGCGTGGTCGATTTGCAGCTGCTTGCGAACGGCCTTGTCGAGCGATTTGTCGTCGGTCAGTTCCTCGACCACCTTCCGCACGGTTCGTCCGAACTGCGCCTCGAGTTCCTCAGCCGTGGTCTTCGTATCCTCGATGGTGTCGTGCAGGACGGCGGCCATCAGCGTCACGAGGTCGGTGACGCCCCCAGTGTCGGCCAGCAGATGCGTGACCGCAATCGGATGGTTGATATAGGGCGAGGCATCCTTGTCCTTGCGCCGCTGTGTGGAGTGCTTACGCGACGCAAACTCGATCGCCTTCAGTAGATTCGCCGTATCAGCCCGGTCCTCGGACATTGCCACCTCCTGTTCGAGTCGCCCACCATCGGGCGACTGGTGCTCGGGGCTACTTCCCCCGGTCAAGACCAGCGTACCCGACCACCCTGACAGGTCCGGTCATACCCTAGCATTCGCCCCACCTCGCGAGCCGCGCCACGTCGGTCTCCGCGCCTCACTGACCTGCAGCGAAGACAAGGCGTATGACCAGCTCTGTCAAACGCTCGCACTACAGTCGACTGCAGACCGGGACCGATGACGGCCCGGCGAAAGAGGTTTCATGGCCGACCAGTCGATCTCGTGCCCTTCATGCGGAAAAAAGATTCCGCTGACACGCGCCTTACGCGCCGAAATCGAGGCGTCGCTCAAGCAGCAGTTCGACGACACGCTGCAAGACCGCGAGCGCGAGCTGCGCGCGACATACGAGAGCCGGCTGGAGGAGGACCTGCAGCGCGCGCAGGCAGATGCGGCGAAGAAGGCGGAGAAACGAGTCGCGCAGGAACTCGCTGGGCTGAAGAACCAGGTGAAGGATCAGGCGAAAGATCTCGAAGAGGCTCGACGCCTCGAACTCTCGATGCGCAAGAGGGAGCGAGAGTTCGAACGAAAGCAGCAGGAGCTGGAGCTGACTGTCGCCCGAGAGATCGACAAAGAACGCACCCGGCTCGTCACCGAGACGCAGGAGCGTCTTGCGGACGAGCACCGCCTGAAAGACGCAGAAAAGGAAAGGCAGCTTGGTGACATGCGCCGCCAGATCGAAGATCTGAAGCGGAAGGCCGAACAGGGCTCGCAGCAACTGCAGGGTGAAGCCGGAGAAGGAGAACTGGAATCGCTCCTGCGGGCCAACTTCCCGTCAGACGAGATCAGCGCAATCGGCCAGGGCGTCCGTGGGGCCGACGTGCACCAGGTCGTCATCGACCCCCGCGGCAGGAAGAGCGGCGCGATCCTGTGGGAGTGCAAGAACACGCGGAACTGGAGCGACGGGTGGATCGCGAAGCTGAAACAGGATCAGCGATCGCTGCACGCTGACGTCGCGGTTCTCGTGACGGCAACCTTGCCCAAGGGCTGCACCAGGTTTGCGCTCATCGAAGGCGTTCTGGTGACTGATTTCGCCTGTGCCGCCGGTCTGGCGGCGGTCCTGCGGGCAAACCTGTGTCAGCTCGCGCAGACGCGGAGCGCTGCGATCAGCAAAGAAGAAAGCCTGGAGCTCTTGTACCGATACTTGTCGGGTGTCGAATTCCGGCACCGCGTGGAGGCCGTCGTGGAGGCGTTCACGGCCATGCGACACGACCTGGACCAGGAGCGCCGGGCCGCTGAGCGGCAGTGGGCGCGCCGCTCGCGTCAGATTGATGCGGTCACCTTCAACGTCTCCGGGATGTACGGCGACCTGCAAGGGCTGGTTCCTGCCCTGCCGCCGATCGCGCTCCTTGAACTGCCCGAGGCGGAGGAGCCGATCCTGGCGGCATCATAGTGGCGGTGGACATGCGGCCCGAAAGTCGCGGTCTACACCGGAGTAGATGGAACCCGTGAAGAAACGCAGCGCCAAGCTCCCCGCGACCGACAGGCCTGACGCAGCCGAGGCCGACGTTGACGCATTCGCTCTGGCGATGCGGGACGTCGTCCGGCTCGAACCCGACCCGCGCGGGCGCGTGCGCAGTGTTGCACCAATCAGTCCGCCGCATCACTCACCGCAGCAAACGGAACATGCGGACGTATCGGATCACGACTTCGTCGCGCTCGGCGTCGATCGGCGCGAGATCAGGAAACTGAAGAAAGGTGAATACATCGTCCGCGACCGGCGCGACCTGCACGGCATGACTGGTGCCGACGCACTCGCCAGCGTGGGACGGTTCATCGAGAACAGCCGGTATCGCGGCCATCGATGCGTCTGCATCATCCACGGCCGCGGGCTGCACTCCAAAGGCAACCCGCCGATCCTGAAGACGCGCGTGCGGGAGTACCTCAGGTCGCACCGGTCGGTCCTCGCGTACACGGACGCGCCGATGTCAGACGGCGGTTCGGGCGCCGTTTACGTGCTGCTGCGGAAGGTAGGCGCATCACGTTCGTAAGTCGCCGTCCGATGCGGACGGAACGTAAAACGGACCGGCGCCAGCCGTTTCCGTAATGCTCGCCGCTGGTTGGCGTCATCGAGAGCTGGCGCTTGTGCCCCACAATAAATGCGGCCGAGCGGAATCGCTCGCCGAACACTAGGGATCATGCGTTCGCAAGGCGCGGCAACGGAAACGGCAGCGGCGGCTGAACATCGCTGTCGACAGCCACGCCGCCCGCCCCGTACTGCTGCCATGCCGCCTCGAGTTCGTCTTCCATCCCCTTGACCAGCTGCGCGGGCGCCAGCACTTTCACGAACCGCCCGAAGCCGAGAATCCAATTCCTCAACGCGTAGTCATCGGTGACGTCGAGCGTCATGACGACAGACCCATCGGCCCGATCGTTGAACTGTCTGCGATGCGTGCCATGTGCGCTCCTTCACCAGAGGCGCGATCTGCGGATGAAATCGGAGTCGCACTTTGCACGTCGAACCGCCGCGGTGCACGCCCAGTGAGTTCTTGAAGGGATCCGTGTCAAGCTCCGCGAGCGGTTCGAACGTCGTTTCCTGCACACTCACTGTTCTGATGCGCTCGACGGCGAACGTCCGCACCTCGGCGTAGGCCGGCACGAAGGCGATGAGATACAGGCCACCCTGCGCGTGAATCAAACGGGACGGATGCACGGTGTACAGCTTCTCGCGCCGGCTGTCGAGGGAGTGATACTGCATCGCGATCACGCGTTGGCCGAGAATGGCGTCGAGCAGCCGAGCGGTGATCTTGTAGGTGTGCGCGCCTTGGCGCTTCGCATGTTCGTGCTTCGCCGAGATGGCGCGCGGCAACCGGTCGAGGAACTTCTTCATGGCGGGTGACAGCACGGCTTCGAGCTTGTCGAATGCGCTCGTGATGTCGTTTCGCAACGCCGTCCCGGCGAAGCATTCGATCAGCGCGCGGCTGAAGTACAGCGCGGCGAGCTCCGACAGCGTCAGGCCGGTGCGCGCGAGCACGCCCATCGCCCGCGCATCCACTCGCCAGAACTTCGGAGCCCTGGACGATCTCGTCGTACACGGGAAATCCCGCCACCTGAAGCGCCTCCAGATCCCGACGAATCGTCCGCGTGCTGACCGAAAGGTCAGTCGCGAGCTTCGGAATCGTCTGGCCTCTCGCCGTGGCAATCCGCTGCAGGATCGTCCATTGTCGAATCAATTCGCTGTTGCGTCCCATGAGGTCACCCCTGACGTCCTGATCCCCGAATCTTATCGATCCTGATCAAAGACGTCGCCTTCTTCGCCGTGCGTTCGCCTCGCGGCCTTCATCTCAGGCTCGCTCATTCACTGACCGACGGCCCGCAATGGTCGATCAACGCGATGAAGAAATGCAGTGACCAGTCCTGTCATACCTCGTCAGTACCATGAGTCCAGAACGCAATCACCGAGCGGACAGTGCCACAGTCGGAGCTCTCGTTGGCATGGACGCGCACATCCCGGAGGGCGAGCATAGTGAACGCAGCAGACACGGTCATCGATGCAGTACAGCGAGTTGAATTCGGTCCCCTGACGACGTTTCGGAATCTCGGTCTTCTGGCGCTGTCGACAGCCGACGAACGCGAGGCAGACTACCTGACCCTCGATGAGGCGCTCGAGCGGCACTCCGTGCACATCGTCGAAGTCAGTGAAGGAGGCCACGTTCCGGAACTCAAGATCGTCAACGAAGGCGAGCTGCCCGTGCTGTTGCTCGACGGCGAGGAGCTCCTCGGCGCCAAGCAAAACCGGGTCATCAATCTGACGATTCTGGCTCCCGCTCATCGGACGTGCGTGATCCCGGTGTCGTGCGTCGAATCGGGCCGATGGCATCACGTGTCACGCGGCTTCGCTGCCGCTCCGCGTGCACAGTTCGCGCAGGGCCGCGCTGAGAAGATGCGGCACGTGACGAGCTCGTTGAGGGCAGACGGGAGCCGCTCGTCGGATCAGCAGGAAGTCTGGAGCCGGATTGCGGAGAAGTCCGCGCGACTGGGCGCCGTGTCAGATACGTCGGCCATGTCGGCGATGTTTGAGACGTGCCATGTTTCGCTCGAGGAATTCGTGGCCGCGTTCACGCCAGTTGAACGGCAGGTGGGCGCGGTGTTCTTCGTGAACGGTCGCGCCGCTGGACTCGAGCTGTTCGATGCGCCACGTACGTGGCGCACGCTGGCGCCGAAGCTGATTCGTAGTTACGCGCTGGACGCGCTCGATCAGGAGGACGGGTCGGTTCAGTCCGACTCTGCCGCCGATGCGACGGCGTTGATCCACGGGCTGATGTCGAGTCAGGCGTCAGTCTTTCCGGCCGTTGGTGAAGGAACGGACGTCCGGTTCGACGGAGCCGGTGCGCTGGGCGCAGCGCTGGTGACGTCGGAGAGGGCGATCCATGTGAGTGCGTTTCCGGTCGAATCAGCCGGTACGCGGAACCGCAACAAAGGTAGACGACCGCGACGCAACGGGGCATCGTAGGGCTGACGATCGTGGCCTACGACATCATCGGGGACATCCACGGGCAGGCGGACAAGCTGGAGGCACTTCTCCGCACGCTCGGCTATCGCGACACGGCCGGCGCCTGGCGTCACCCCGAGCGACAGGCGATCTTCGTTGGCGATTTCCTGGATCGCGGATAAGGCCAAGCCACTCGTCGTCCAAGGACGCGCGGTTGAAGCGGCCGGTCCGGCCACCGTCGACCGGACGCATTCTCATCGATCCGGAAATCGGCGGTCTCCACCACCGCTACGAACGCATCCCGGCATAGCCGCGCGTCGCGTCACGGTGTCAGACATTCGATGAAACCGCCCCTGTACGTTGAAGCCCCTTGCGCCTCTGATCAGCTTGCCTCCGCTGGCATCCACGCGGTGCAGTTCACTTTCGTTGGGGCCGGCGCCCGGGGATATCAAGATCGCCACCAACCTCCACCGTCG
Source organism: uncultured Acidobacteriota bacterium (assembly GCA_963773045.1). Taxonomy (GTDB): domain Bacteria; phylum Acidobacteriota; class Vicinamibacteria; order Vicinamibacterales; family UBA2999; genus 12-FULL-67-14b. Next base: position 37,585 of record CAVYZT010000011.1, read on the forward strand.
CCTCTGGCGGCACGCGAATGACCCCGATATTGTTTTCGATACTGATCGTTGTGCCGAAGGGCTCCGAGTATTTCTGAATCTTCTCCAGGATCGAACGCGCCTTGTCCGGCGTCGGAGTCACAGGAATGTTCTCTCGTGACCACGGCCTCGCGCCGAGACCAAGGTCGACAGGATAGATGCGAATTTCTACAAGGCGGCTGTTCTTGTAAGTCGTATTCGCCACATACGCGATGGAGTTGTTCTCGCCTTGCATATACGCCCGCTGTTGCTCCGAGCGTTCGGTGCCCGTCATGTTCTGGGCGTTGGGCGGTGAATCGAGTCCTCGCACCAAATCGACTCCGAGATTCCCCTGGTTGTAGAAGATCGGGCGACCCTTAACTTTTCGCTCATCCAAGTAGTCGGATGCCTGATGCAAGGGTCTGACAAGGTCTGGCTTCTCACAAGTGGCAGTGAACCAACACGTGCGCGCGATCTCCGAGACTCCTCTCAATCCGAGCTCCAGACTCTCGTCGAAAAGGAAATGGGAAATCGAGTCTTTCGACTCCTCGACTTCCCGCTCCTCGGACGCGACCGCTTCAACGGCCACCGGGTTCAGGCCAAGGGCCTCCTGATCCGGCACCCGGAAGGTGATCGCATCAATCCAACGGCACTCCAGTCGCTTCAGCCGAGTTGCAATCGATAGAATCTCGCTGCTCGTGCGACATGGCGTCGCTCACTTGCTTCCTGGCCGACGCCCGCGAATAACAAGGTCGCCACCAACGTCTGCGGTGGCTTCCGGCGCAACTCGGATAATGCCGATGTTGTTTTCAATACTGATCTTCGTACCGAATGGTTCCGAGAATTTTTGGAGTCTCTGCAGAATGAGCTGGGCTCTCTCCGGCGACGGGGTTTGAGGGATGTGCTCCTTCGACAGCGGCCTTTCTCCAAGGCCTATATCCATGGGGTAGAGACGAATCTCTGCGAGGCGCCCGTCTTTGTAGGTCGTATTCGCGATGTAGGCGGTACTGGAGATGTCGTTCCACGAGACGTGGTAGTACACACGTTCGCCGCGCTCAGTTGCGGTCATGCCTCCCACGGCGGCGGCCGAATTGTCGGTCATAGTGCTATCCACCTGGGGCGAATTGACCGACCTGCGTATCAGATCTCTGCCCAGATTCCCCTGGTTGTAGAAGATCGGCCGGCCTTTGTAGATTTCGATGCCCTGCATTGTATGAACGCCGGTGCCGACGTACATATCCAGCCCGTTGTCAATCAGCTTGTGGATGAATGGCTGCATGAAGTCAGCCGGATAGTTGTCCATGGAGTAATGCGCAAAGGCGTGGCGGTTTTGATGCGCGTGCATATGAAAGATGACGAAGTCTCCGACTTCCTTCGCGTTGCGCACCGCCAGGATCTGCGCCTGCTCGTCCGCCCGATCGACCTCGTAATGAATGTCTCCGGGCTTGTCTGCAACCATGTACTTCTGGCCGAACAACTCCATATGCCCAGGGGCTTCCGGCGGCGGGTCCTTGCTAGGCACCACAACGTCAGGCTCGGTGCGACGCGCGAGGATCGAGTCCCTGATCGCCTGAAGCTGCTTGAACTGTGTCGCATTGACCGTATTCCACACCGTCAGGCCCAGGGGATTCACACCAGGCCTCGATGGCGTGGCGGCATCGCCACAGAGATCCCTTCCCGGACACGCGTGGAGAAAAAACACAAGACCCTGGGGGACTTCCTGGAACACTGCGCGGCGCGCTTCGGTCAGATTGAGCCCCATGCCGGGGACCTTGACCCCGAGTGGAATCAGGTACTTCAACCTCGCCTCATAGCCGGCCACGCTGTCATCCTCGCCGGGGGCGAGCAGGTCAAAGCCCAGGTCCGCCACGGCCTTCGACCGATCCTGCGGAAAATCGCTGATGCCGCCCTCCAGATTTCCCACCGTGGTATCGGCGTTGCGCAGGAGGTCTCGAATCTGGGGACTCACCCGCTGCGCCACCGGAAACCTCCAGAACAAGTCGCCGGTCGACGTCACCGTGTAAGTTCCGCTCATCTTGTTCCGCAGCTCGTTTCGCAGGTCGCGAAATGGAAATGTATCCGCGGTCAGCACGCCGCTGTACGGCGGCCCTGCCGGGTAATCGTTACTGCGATGCGTGACATCCGTCTGCATCTGCGCCACTGCAGCTGTTGAAGCGAAGAGCGTGTACCTGGTGCGAACATTCTGGGCCGCAGTGAGGCCAATTCCCCTGACCGTTTGCGCCATGAACTTGGGCATGCTGATCGTCAGCGTGTAATTACCGACGGGCACCGAGTTGAAAAGGAACTCGCCGGCGGCGACGCTCGTCACCTGACGCTCGACGACGCCGGTTCCCTCGTTCATCAATTCGACGTTCGCGCCCGGAAGGACGGCACCGGACGGGTCGACGACGGTTCCCGCAAAGGTTGCTGTTGGTCGCTGAGCCCAAACCATCGAAGCGGGACCGATTAGCAGTGCACCGACTATCAGAACGCGAACGATTGCTGCGTGCATACACACTCCCCTCTGCGTGCAGAGCCAGACGTAAACCTCGCCGCGAGAACTGGCGACTCGCCAACGTTTGCGCTCACCGCCAGCGACACAATCTCCTGCTTCGCGCCTTGCGAGGTCGTAGTCTGTGCCGACATGCGAATCACCCCCACACCATTCTCAATCGCGATATTGGTACCGAAGCGCTTCGAAATCCACTGCACCTTCTCGAGCACGCGACGCGCCATGTCGGGCGGTGGCGTCATCGAAAGACCGACGCGAGACAGCGGACGATTGCCATCCTGTCCTGATAGTAGAAGCTGTTCACGCCGTAGAAGATCGGCTTGCCCCCGTAGATCTCGACCCCGCGGATGGTGTGAACGCCATGGCCGATGAAGACGTCGGCACCGTTGTCGATCGCCTTGTGCGCGAACTCGACGAGACTGGACCAGGTACGCAACGGCATCAATGTCCTTCAACCATTCTGTAGTTCAGCGAGATCGTCCTCGGGTCTTGGCGGACGATAACACCGAAGAAATCGGTCAATTGTGTCAAGTTGTCGTCCGGCAGAATCCCTCGCCCGGAGAGTTCGCTAGACGTCGATCGGGTTGGCGACGACTGGTGCCGGCTGAGGGATTCGCTGCGGGGATGCGCTCGGATCCACAGGAGCTGTGGCGGCTTGCGAGGCCGGCCGTGACGATAACGCCAGAACAGCACTGAGCGCCACAACGGCGGCGACCGATAGCCACACACCTGGCATCGCGCGGTTCCCGGTGATGTGAATCAAATAAGTACAGATGGCCGGAGTGAAGCCGCCAAACACCGCGGTGGCCAGACTGTAGGCGAGCGAGAACCCCGTGGTGCGAACCGCCGGCGGCATGATCTCGGTCAGATAGACCACCATGGCGCCGTTGTAGCCGGCGTAGACCAACGAGAGCCAGAGTTCGACGGCTAACAGCCTGCCCAACGACGGGTCCATCACCAACCAAGAGAGGGCGGGATATCCAGTCAACAGCGCCGCCACCGCGCAGGTGATGAGCTGGCGGCGCCGCCCAATCTTGTCGCTGAGCGCGCCCATACAGGGGAGCAGGATGAAATTCGAGACACCCACACACAGCGTCACGAGGAGGGCGTCGGTCGGATCGAGCTTCAAGACCACGGTGCCGAACGTCGGCGTGTACGCCGTAATCAGATAGAACGACACCGTCGTCATCGTGGCGGTCATGGTCCCGAGCAAGACCAGGCGCCGATTGGCGGCAATCACGCGTAAGACCTCGGCGAAGGTCGGACGCTGACGCTGGGCGAGAAACTCGCGGCTCTCGGGCAGCGATCGGCGAATCATGTAGATCAGCGGCACGAGCAGGCCGCCGATCAGGAGCGGAATCCGCCATCCCCATTGCAGCAGTTCGTCGCGGGTCAGCGTTCGGCTGAGAAACAGCCCAAGGAGCGCCGCGAAGACGACGGCCATCTGCTGACTGGCGGATTGCCAACTGACGTAGAAGCCGCGCCGGCCAGGAGTGGCGATCTCCGAGAGATAGACAGACACGCCGCCCACTTCAACACCCGCCGACAGTCCTTGAATGAGCCGTCCCACGAGCACGAGCAGCGGGGCCAGCAGGCCGAGAGTCGCGTAACCAGGCAGCAGACCGATCGTCAACGTGCCGATTGCCATCAATCCGAGAGTGAGCAGGAGGCCAGCTCGGCGGCCGTGATGATCCATGTAGGCGCCCAGCAGGATGGCGCCCACCGGCCGCATCAGAAAACCAGCACCGAACGTCGTCAACGACAGCATCAGTGAGGTCAGCTCGCTGCCACTCGGAAAGAAGGCGAGGCCGATGGCAGTGGCGTAGTAACCGAAGATCATGAAATCGTACATCTCCAGGAAATTGCCACTGGAGACCATGACCACCGACTTGACCTGGCTACTGCGTGTGAAAACAGGCATGCGGTGATGATTCCCTTGGTTCTGATCTGAGGGCCAACCACCCACCGCCCGCAAAAAGGTTCCGCCTGGAGGAGCTACGCCGACCGAAGTGCATCGTGGGCCGAGCGATTGTCGCCGACTGGCAACGCGACGTTTGTCGCATTTTGTCGCCGGCCATTGCGCGACGCCTCGCGTCGCGACAGTATGCTAGTCGCCATGCCCGTTGCCCTATTGCGATGGTGTCCCGACGTCAGCTCCTGATGGCCGTGGCGGCGAGCGCCGCCGGCATGGCCTGCCGCCCGCGCGTTGAGCCTGCGTCTTCGACCGTCGTCCGCATCTCCACCGGTTTTCCGGACATGACCTTCAAGCCGCTCGGCGATGCGCTGGCCAAGGAGTACTCGCGCGTGCTTGCCGACGTGCGTTTCGAGGTCGAAGAGACGGCCGGATCCGTGACCAACATCGAGGATCTGCAGAAAGGCACAGCGGATCTGGGTTTGGCACTCGCGGATGTCGCCTACACCGCATTCAGCGGCGAGCTGCGAGAGCTCGTGTCCGATGGACGCAACGTCCGCGGCCTCGCAGTGTTGCACCCATCGCGCGTTCACGTGATGGTGCGGGCCGACTCACCTATCCAGTCGGTCGGTGATTTGCGTGGCCATCGCGTCGCCGTCGGCCCCACCGGTAGCGGCACCGCCGTCACCTCGTCCCTGCTGCTTCGGGCCTTCGACGTGTCGTCGGAGCAAGTGGAACAACGCGTCGTTGCCGTTTTCGAGTGCCACCGACGCCTTGATTCGTGGCGAGGTCGAAGGCCTGTTTGTCGTCGCGGCCGATCCGACCGAGACAGTGGCCCGAGCGATTCGTGCAGGCGCCAGAATCATCGATGTCAGCGGTCCGACCATCCGTCGTCTGCGCGCCGAATACCCGTTCCTCCGCAGCGGCGATCATTCCCGGCGACATGTATTCTGGCCATTCGCGACCAGTCGAGACGGTCGCGATCGACGTGCTCCTCCTTTGCCGCGCCGGTCTGCCCGAGGAATTCGTTCATCGCCTGACCGCCGCGCTCTTCGAGGTGCTGCCAGGACTGGCCAGGCAGTTCGACTACTTGAGGCTGATGGAGCTGAGCCGCGCACCGGCAACGCCAGTGCCGCTGCATCCGGGCGCTGCCTGGTATTACCGCGAGCAGGAGCTGCTGCAGTGAGAGACGAACACTGGGCCTCGCGGTGGGCCGGGTCCGCCACGTGGTGGCTCTCCGCACTCATCGCCGGCGGGATCGTGGCGCTGGCCTGGTCGGGCTATCGCGCGGCGCACGAGTGGCAACTGAGTTCCGAGCAACTGGTCGATCGGCGTGCGCGAGAGATGGCCAGTCTCCTCGTCCGTGCCCTCAGCCGCGATATGCAGGGCGTACAGACGTCGATTCTGGCGGCACAGGCGTGGAACGCCTCGTCATTCGAACCGCCGTTCGAAATCAACGACACGATTGCCTCTGAGTTCGCCAGGCACCCGTATCCTGAATGCTTTTTCGGGTGGGGCGCCGCTCCGCAGCCGGCGGTCCGTTTCTTCGGCCGCACCGACCGGCGACCGCCCTGGTTGACCACGGATGCGCGGTCGCGCCGTTATCCGGTGGAACTGGGGGCCAGCCCGAACGTGGCGCGATCGCTGGTCGACCGGATCGGGGTCGACATTCGCGCCCATCGCCGCTACTCGATCTTCGAGATGCCAATCGAGGGCGTTCAATATCAGGTCATTGCGCGTCCGCTCTTTCGGGACTCAACCAACACCGAAGTGAGTAGCGTCTTTGGATTCATGGTGAACCTCGAATGGGCGCGCGAGGCGTATTTCACGGCCCTTGCGAATCAGGTGTCAAGAATCGCCGACGCCGACGAAGGACTTGAATACCGAATGGTGGACGAATCCGGCCGTTTCCTTGGCCAAGGCGACGGATCGGCCTTTCAGGCGACCTCTGCCGTGACGTCATTTCCGGTGCTGTTCTTTGATCCTGACCTTGTCACGCTGGACGCACCGAGCGATCTGCCACAGCGGATTTGGCGCGTCGAGGTGAACGGAACGAGGGAGCCGACCCTCGCGCTCGCGGCGAGCGGAGCTCGCCGGACCCTGCTGGTGATTGCCGCGGCCGCCATTGCGATGGGCGGCGGGCTGGTCGTGGCCATGCGCGCGGTCCGGGCCAGCGCCGATCTGGCGACCATGCGTTCCGACTTCGTCTCGACGGTCACGCACGAGCTGAAGACGCCGCTGGCGACCATCCGCGCGATTGGTCAGACGTTGGCGCGGGGCCGTGTCGGCACGGCTGAAGGTATTCAGACCTACGCCCAAATGCTGGTTCACGAAGAGAGCCGGCTGTCGAGGCTGGTCGACAATCTTCTGGCCTACGCTCGCATCACCGAGGCGACCGACATTTATTCGTTCGAGTCTCTCGAGCCGTCGAGTGTCGCGGCCGAAGCGTTGCACGGCCTCGACGGGCAATTTGGCCAGGACAACTTCCAGCTGACGGTGGACGTGCCAGAGACGCTGGCACCGATTCGAGCGGACCGCACAGCCATCGTACTCGCGCTTGGTAATCTCATTGACAACGCGTTCAGATATTCCGGCACAAACCGCCATGTAGGACTCGAAGCCCATCAATCGGGGCAGGAGGTCCTGTTTACCGTAGCCGATGCCGGCGTCGGCATCCCGGCAGACGAGATCGCCCGAGTGCAGCGGCGATTCGCGCGCGGCCGCAACGTGAACGGACGCGGCAGCGGCCTTGGACTGGCGATCGTCAGCCGGGTGGCGGCCGATCATGGCGGCCACTTGCACATCGCCAGTCAGGTGGACGTCGGGACGCGTGTCACATTGGCGATTCCCGTCGCCGAACAGGAACGACATGACGAGACGCATTCAGATCGTCGAGGATGACCCGGCGCTCGCCAAGGTCCTGGCCGACAACCTGCGAATCGACGGGTTCACGGTGCACTGGACCTCGAACGGCAACGACGCCCCAGAGCACTGCCGCCGGTTCATGCCGGATCTGGTCATCCTGGACCTTGCCCTCCCAGGACGCGACGGCTTCGAGCTGTGCAGCGTGCTGCGACAGGGAGGGCGCACACCGATCATCATTCTTTCGGTGCGTAGTCAGCGTGCCGACAAGCTTCGCGGGCTTCATTTGGGCGCCGATGACTACGTGACCAAGCCTTTCGATATGGAAGAGTTGGTCGCGCGCATTCATGTCGTGCTTCGCCGATTCGGTGACAGCGTCGAATCGATCGCGCTCGGTTCGGTAAAGGTCGATTTTCGCGGCCTGCGAGCCATGGATGGGAAGCGCAGGCTGCACCTGACTCATCGGGAGTTCGCCGTGCTCCAGTACCTTGCGCAAAATCGCGAGCGCGTGGTCCATCGTGACGAATTGCTCAGAGAAATCTGGGGCCAGGTAGAATCGCCACTGACACGGCCCGTGGACAACGCGATCGCGAGGCTGCGAAAGAAGATCGAACCCAACCCACACGAGCCCAGCCACATCCGAACCGTCCATGGCGACGGCTACCGCCTGATCGTTGACGCCTGACTGAGTAGCCACGTCGCCGCTGACACGGCGCCCCTTCGACGGCCGGCTGCTCGAATCGCCGGCCTGGCACAAATCGGCCGTCAGCATCGGTGAACGCCGGTGCGTCTACGACAACTTGACACAATTGCGCCGATCCTTTGGTGTTAACGTCCGCCGAGTCTTGGTGGGGAACTAGGGCGAATCTCACCGCACGGCACCGGTTCCGACTCTGAGGAGAGGGATATGCCTTTTGTAAAACATGCTCGATGGCTGGTCGCCGTCACGCTCCTGGGCGGCAGCGGCGGCGCTTGGGCGCAGCGGACGACTGCGACATTGGTAGGAACGGTGGTCGATAATTCGGACGCGGCAATCCCCGGCGCCGACGTCATTTTGACCAATCAAGACACAGGTGTGGTGACTCAACAGGTGACCAGCGTCACTGGCGAGTTCGTCTTCAACTATGTGCCGGCCGGCAATTACGGCCTCACGATCAGCCTCGCCGGCTTCAAGACGCTTACCTTCAAGGACATCGGGCTCGGCGCTTCCCAGAACCTCCGCCGCAAGTTCACGCTCGAGCTCGGCACGCTCTCGGAGACCGTCACTGTCAGCGGTACCTCTCCTCTGCTCAACGCGGTCTCACCCGAACAACGGCTCGAGTTCGAGCCGCGCGAAGTCCAGAACCTCCCTGCCGCCAACCGCAACATTACGAGCATGCTCGTCGTCGGCACCGGCGTCACCCGCCAGGACAACACCGAAGGCGGGTTCGGTGCGCGGCTTCGTCTGAACGGTCTGGGCGCGTCGGCGATGAGCGTCACCGCCAACGGCACCGACGCCAGCGGCAACGCCGGCTCGCGGATGCTTTCGCAATACAGCGGCGCCAGCAAGATCGACGTGATGAGCATGGAGGCCATCGGCGAAGTTCAGATCGTCAAGGGCGTCGTGCCGGCTGAGTACAGCAACGTGCTGGCAGGAAATCTAAACATCAGCACGAAAGCGGGCACCAACACATGGCACGGCAGCGGGTTCTATCGCTACGAGGGTTCTGAGCTGTCATCGAAGCCTGCGCTTCTCGCGAACAAGCCGGATTCACGGTGGAATCAGTGGGGCACCTCGCTCGGTGGGCCGATCGTCAGCAACCGGGCATTCTTCTTCGCCGCCTACGAGGGTTATGACCAGGACACTGCCACCGCGCATACGGCGAACGTGCCGACTCCGTTATTTCGAGAGCTGATGTTGCAGGCGCTTCCGGGCCCCGAAACGCAGCTGCTACTCGGCTTCTATCCGCTCCCCACACAACCGGTCTCCCCCACGGCGCTGACGGGAGTGTTTGTCGGTCCGGGTCGAAAGACCGCCCACGACAATCACGTCGATGCCCGAGCCGACGTTCGCCTCGGCTCGGGAAATCTGTCGGTCGTTTTCGCGGCTGGCAACCCCGCGCTAGTCGCGCCTCAGGTCCTGCCGACCAACGCTCGAAATTTCACTTCGGCCAAAGCCGTCGCGCCAGCGCCAGCTACGCGCTCGCGAAGGGACACTGGAGTGCTGAAACCCGCTTTGGCTACAACGACAACAAGCTGACTCGAGTCGAGGATTTCGGCTTCGTCAGTGACCCGGTCAAGCCGGCGACCATCGAGAACATGCGAATGGTCCCCGCCATCAGCTTCCCCGGCCTTACTGGAGTCGCGGCCGAATGGCACATACGCGGTGCCGCCCCCAGTTACTCGTTCGAGCAGCAGTTCACCACGGTCACCGCAAAACACGCGATCAAGTTTGGCGGCATCTTCAACCGGGTACAGGGTGGACGAACCAATCCTGCCAATCCCAACGTCGCCTATCAGACCATCACGGACCTCATCAACAATGACCCCAGCAGCGTGAGCTACTCGGGTGGGTCGCCGTCGAACGAGTGGAGGATGAAGAATTTCGGCTTCTTCGTCCAGGATGACTGGCGCGTCAACTCGCGACTGGTCATCAACGCCGGTCTCCGCTACGACTTTTTCGGCCGTTTCGTCGCCGAAGGCGACACCGATGTGCCCGCCGCCTTCTACAACCTCGAAGGCCCACCCGGGCCGACCTTTTCCTTCGGTCCCGTCCGCGATGGCTCGAATCCCGTCGAGAACGATGCCGGCATCAACCTCGGCCCTCGCATCGGCTTCGCTTACACGCTCGACGAACCGGGCAACAACGTTCTGCGAGGCGGCTTCGGGATGATGTTCCAGCCGACGGACGCGCAAGGCTTCGAAGCCGGCGTTCAAACGTCGACCATCGTCCCGCGCCGTCGAGACTTCAGTCGTGCCGAGGCCGCGGCGCTCGGTCTGAAATGGCCGGTCTACAACGAAGACATGATCGCCCTGTTCCAGCGGATCGCCAGCGGATCGCCGGAAGTCACCGTACTGATGGACCCGCACATTCAGGGACCGTACGCGATGGTGTACACCCTTGGACTCCAGCGGGCACTCAACCCCTACATCGTGTTCGAAGCTGCGTATCTCGGCACCGTCGGCAAGAAATACCCCTTACCGCGTCAGTACAACGCGGTCGATCGAACCACGGGACTTCGAGGCCCAACCAGCGGCTGAACCAGGATGTCTATTACGACAACTCTGGCCATACGAGCTACCACTCACTGCAGACCTCGCTTCGTCAACGAACCAACAAGAACCTCACATTCAGCGTGAACTACACCCTTGGCAGGTCAATGGGTCTGTCGGGAGGCGACGGCGCCCCGACCTTCATCGGCGACTCGTTCCAGGCAACGCAGGACTTCTTTAATCCTGACGCAGAATGGGGTCCCTCAACCGGCGACGTCCGGCACGCCTTTGTCGGCAGCGTAATTTACGAAGTGCCCGAGGCCTGGTTCTCGTCATCGGTCGCCAAGGGTTTTCTCGCCCGGTGGCAGGCCGCTGTCATCGTTCGCATGTTGAGCGGCCAGCCCTTCAACGTGACGCAGACATCACAGGCGCCTGGCAGCCGTCCCGACCTAAACGACCCGGGCAGTGCGATCAACAAGGACTGCTGCAACATCAACGAGGGCAGACTGCAATACCTGAACACGGCGGCGTTCTCTTTGGTCCCCGTCAGCACGGTATCGCGCGCCACTATCAGACCAGGAACGACGCCGGCTCTGGGGCTGCGGCTTCCGGGCTACCGGACCGTGGACCTGTCACTCGCGAAGGCCTTCGGATTGGGAGCGAGCCGAAACCGGCTCGAGCTTCGCGCCGACATGTTGAACGTTCTCGATCTCGTCAACGTGTCGGGAATCTCGTCGAACATCAGCTCGTCGAACTTCGGCCAGGTGACCGCCACCGGCGACGCGCGCATCATTCAGCTGCAAGCGCGCTTCAGCTTCTGACCGAGCTTGGTAAGGGTCCCGCAGTGCAGCGGGACCCCTTACTTTTGCGAGGCCTTCTCGCGGATGACCAGCCGGTTCATCGCGGCCGGGTCTGCCTGAAGATCGGATTGCCCAGCCGGAAATTGATTTGCCTGCAGGACATAGCTCACGATATCGACGTACTCCTGGGGCTGAGAAGAACTCCCGGCGCATCGAGCGGCATCGTCGCACGCGTTCGCTCATAGAGCTCGCCCAGCGGCGCGTCCTTCCACCGCTTCCAGAATCCTTCTCCGACCAGCGCGGCCGCGTGGCCCATGCCTTTCAGATCTTCGCGATGGCACGACGCGCAGAGGCGCTCGTACAACCCCTTCCCTCGCTCCGCTTGTGCAGCACTATAGACGCCGCCCCAAATGCCGTTGGCCGTTTGGCCGGGGTTTGATGTGGCGGGAGCACTTGCCGCGGCTGTGGAAGGCGTGGGAGCGGTACCTGGTCTTGGGTCGTGGTGGCCGTCGAGCACGACGATGCCAGAGCGACAATCAGAGGAAGAGAGGATCGGCAGACGAGATATCGAGTCGTTGTCTTCATGAAGCCCTCGTCAAACGACTCTCAGCCTATCGCGTTGCGCTCGGGAACATGTCAACGCAGGTATATCGACGTCGTCGGCTCGCACGCCCCTTGACGACAATTTGACACACTTGACCGAATTCGTTGCTGCTATCGTCCATCCGCGGTGGGGCGATGGGACGTCGATTGCCCCTTTTCGAACCGCTCGGAGTTCATGCGCCACGAAGATGGATTCCACGAAGATGGATTCCACTCGGTGTCTGATCATTTCTCTCGGAGGGGATCCATGAACGTTCAAATGCTCGGCAGCGCCTTGGGTCTCGCTTCCACGCTTCTTCTCCCTTCGGCGGCCCTCGCGCAGGCCGAAGCGGGCATCGTCGGGAATGTCGGCGATGAATCGAGAGCCATGCTCCCGGGCGTGACCATCGTGGCCACAGATCTCGGCACCGGCCGGCAATACACTGCCGTCACCGACGGGTCGGGTGAGTATCGGATCCGCAGCCTGCCGCCCGGTACCTACAAGGTGCAGGTCGAGCTCACCGGCTTCGCCAGCGTCATGGTGCCGACGCTGGAGCTCCTCGTGGGCCAGAACGCCCGCATGAACTTCACACTCAAGCTTGCCTCTGTCCAGGAAACTGTCACCGTCAGCTCACAATCGCCACTCGTCGAAACGGCGGCGTCGAGAGTGGCAGGCAACGTGGATCGACGACAGATGGAAGAGCTACCGATTTCCGGCCGTAACTGGCTCGAGCTGTCGATGATGGTCAAGGGCATCACGGCCAACAGCATCGACCAGCGCCCAGGGACCAACACCGACGATCAGTTCCAGCTGAACCTCGATGGCCAGCAGGTGACGCAGAAGGTGGCAAGCTCGTCGTTCGGCCAGCCGAAGTTCAGCCGCGAAGCGATCGCCGAGTTCCAGATCATCACGAACCTGTTCGACATCACGCAGGGCCGGTCCACGGGCATCCAGGTGCAGGCCATCAGCCGCTCGGGCACGAACCGATACGACGGGAGCGTCTACGGGTACTTCAGGGACGATCAGTTCAATGCTGCAGATGCGGTGGCGGGCCGCGTGCTGCCGTTTGAGAACCAGCAGGTCGGCGGCGCCTCCGGCGGACCGGTCGTCAGGGACAAGTTGCACTACTTTGTGTCCTACGAATATGAGCGGCAGCCGCAGACGCTGCTACTCCAGCCGGCTCAGCTGCCGAACCAGTCGTGGACATTCCCGTCAACGATTACTCAGAACAGCTTTCTGGGAAGAGCCGACTATGTGTTGTCGAGCCACGACAACATCTCCGCGCGCGTCTGGTACTGGAACTTCCTCGATCCGTTCAACGTCGGCAGCACGTCCCATCCATCGCAAGCCCTGCATCGCTCCCGTGAGACGCTGAATTACCAGGGTGTGTGGAGTCGGGTACCAACGCTCAAATGGTCCAGGTGGTCAGAGCAGGCTACAACTCCTTCCGCTGGGATGACGACATCGCGTTCGACCGGTACCTCCAGCCGTCGCACTTCGGCACCAAAGAGGGTACGCCCGCGCTGGTGTTTCCAGGCATCACGATCGGCGCTGTGCGGGACAACCCGCTTGCGCACTATCAGCACCTACCGTCGTTCGGATACGACCTCTCGTGGCACAAGGGACGCCACGATCTCAAGATCGGTGGTGAATATCTGCCATGGTACGACGATGGCTTCTGGAACTTCCGTCGTCGCGGCGAGTTCGTGTTCACGACCCGGCCCGCGGATCTCGAGCGGCGATTCCCAGCCGACTCGTATGCGAATCCCGAGCGCTGGGATCTGAGCGGCTTGGATCCCAGCGTCCAGCGCTTTGACCTCAACAGCATCGGTCAGGACAATGGCTGGGACTTCGACGTGCCCAGAAAGACGTGGGCGGCGTGGATTGGCGACACGTTCCGCATCGCCAACAACCTCACGGTCAATTTTGGCGTGCGATGGGACCTGGACTGGGGCGGCCTCGCGCCGCCCCACGTGCCCGAAGACGTGCCCTATGCGCCATTCGGGACCACGCCGCTGTTCAAGACCGACATCCGCGACCTGGACAACGTGGCGCCGCGCGGCGGGTTCGTCTACAACATCGGCGGGAAGAACAACCTCGTCATCCGCGGTGGCTCTGGCCTGTACTACAACACGCCCTTCTCGAACATCACCTATAGCATGCAGTCCTTCAACGGATCGCGGATTCTCGTGAACACGTTCAACAACGATCAGCGTCCGGGATTCCTCGCCGACCCGCTTCGCGGAATCACGACCGACGACATCCGCGCGGGACGCGTGCCCCTGCCGCCGCAATCACCGCGCGTCATCGCGCACGACTTCGAGGACATGTCCGCGTGGCAGAGTTCGATCGGATTCCAGAAGCAGCTCAACGCGATCATGGGTGTGGAGAGCGACCTGACGTACTCGCGCGAGCGGAATCTCACGCGCGGCAGGGACATCAATCTCGTCTACGACCCCGCGACCGGCTACAACGTCAACCCGAATACGCAGCGTCTCGACCCGCGCTACGGCGAGCTGCTGTGGATGGAGAGCAGCGGCCATTCGGATCTGTTCGCGCTCTCGTCGGCGTTCACGCGCCGCTTTCAGAAGAATTTCCAGGCGGGTCTGACCTATACGCTGATGTTCGCAAAGCACGACGATACGACGAACTTTCTTATCCAGGCGAACAATCAATTCGATCTCGACGCGGAGTGGGCGCCGTCGGGAGACTTTCAGCGCCATACGCTCCGCGCCAACGCGATCTATCGCCTGCCATGGGATATTTCTGTATCCGGTCTCTACTTCTTCGGATCCGGGAATCAAATTGCGACGACGCTCGCGAGCCAGCCGTACGGCAAGCCCGGCACCAATCGACTGAATATCGGAGCCCCAATCACGGTCCGCGCGAGCATGGTCGATCGGTTCGACGGGCCGTCGGTGATCGGCACCAACCAGGTCGTGCCGCGGAATGCGCTGCGCGGCCTCCCACTGCACAAGGTTGATCTCCGACTGACGAAGGACGTCCGCTTCGGCCCGAACATCAGGCTCTCGTTAATGGCCGAAGTATTCAATTTGCTGAACCACAAGAACTACGGCTCGTACAACGGACAGGTCGATTCGACCACCTTCGGCGATCCACGGCAGAACACCGGTAACGGCTACGTACCGCGCACCGGACAGTTTGGCTTCCGGTTCGCCTTCTAGACGAGCGCTTTGTGTCCCTCTCACCAGGCAGGCCCATGCTCCAGCGACTCGGTCTCCGCAGCGTCTGCGCCATTGTCGCGCTCGCCGTCACATCGCTTCCTCAGGTTCGTGCACAGACCGGGGGGGCCGATCCGCTTCTCGACGTCTTCAAATGGCGAGCGATCGGCCCTGTCAATCTCGGCGGCCGCGTCGACGACATTGAAGCCGTCGAAACCAACCCCTACATCATCTATGTCGGCGCGGCCACTGGCGGCGTCTGGAAGACCGTCAACAACGGAACGACGTGGAAATCTGTCTTCGACGCTGCACCGAACCTGTCCATCGGCGATATCGCGATCGCGCCGTCAGATCCCAACATCGTGTGGGTGGGCACCGGCGAAGCCAACAACCGTCAGAGCACGAGTTACGGCAGCGGCGTGTTCAAGTCCACCGACGCTGGCAATTCTTGGACGTCGGTCGGCCTCGAGGAGAGCGGGCACATCGGCCGCATCGTGATCGATCCCAAGGATCCAAACGTCGTGTACGTCGCGGCCGTCGGCGATCTCTTCAGGCCGCACAAGGAGCGAGGGCTCTTCAAGACGATCGACGGCGGGAAAACCTGGACGAACACGAAGTTTATCGACGAAGACACCGGATTCACTGACCTCGTCATCGATCCGTCGAACAACCGCGTGCTCATCGCGGCGTCCTATCAGCGCCGCCGGACCTCCTGGGGATTCAACGGCGGCGGACCTGGCGGAGCGTTGTGGAAGTCAACAGACGCGGCGAAGACGTGGACGAAGCTCACCAATGGTCTCCCCCCGACCGGCGAGTGGGGACGCACCGGCCTCGCGATCTCGCATAGCAATCCCAATGTGGTGTACACCGTCATCCAGCCAAGCGCTGCTTCGTCGCAAGGGGGGAGTGAGGGCGGGGAGGGCGGTGGTCGGGGCGCGCCCGATCCCAAGCGCGATGGTCTGTGGCGCTCGGACGACAAAGGCACGACGTGGCGGATCGTCAGCAATCAGAACGGGCGCCCGATGTACTTCAGTCAGATTCGCGTCGATCCGAAGAACGCCGAGGTGATCTATTCGGTCGCGCGTAGCATCGCGAAGTCCACCGACGGGGGCAAAACCTTCACTCAGGTGCCGCTCGAGTGGGCGCAGGAACGGATGCAGCCCAACTATCGTCCTGCGGAGCGGCCGCACCGTGGACGTGAGCAGCCGGGCGATCTTGTCGCGCCGAGCCATCACGACAATCACGCGATGTGGATTGTATCCGACCAACACGAATCACCTGATGGTTGGCCACGACGGCGGCGTGGACTTCTCGTACGACGGCGGAAAAACCTGGAAGTTCATCGACGACTGGATGCCGATCGGTCAGTTCTACGAGGTGGCCGTGGACATGCGGCGCCCGTACGACGTCTACGGCGGTGCCCAGGACGAAGGGGCGTGGGGCGGGCCCAGTCGCGTCAGAAACGACGGCGGCATCACCAAGAGCCACTGGTTCGAGATGATGTCTGGCGACGCGTGGCACGTAGATGTCGATCCGAGCGACTGGTCGATTGTCTACATCGAGGATTCGGTGAACGCGGGCGGGCACACCTGGCGAGTCAATCTCAAGACTGGCGAACAAACTTACGTCAGGCCTACGGGCGGCCGGGAGCCCAACGGACAGACACTCAAACAGACCGTCGTTCCGCTGCTGCCGCCGACCGAGGTCGTGCGGTTCAATTGGAACTCGCCGTTCATCATCTCCGCGCACAACCCTCAAGTGCTCTATTTCGGCGGGAGCCGGCTGTTCAAACTGTACAACCGCGGGGATACGTGGACGGCGACCAAGGACCTGACCAAGGTGCTCAACCGGAATACATTCGCGATCATGGGCGTCGCTGGCACCGAGCCGATGGTGGCGAAAAACGACGGCGTCGGCGTGTACGGCACCATCACGGCGATCTCCGAATCGTCGATCGTTCCGGGCGTGCTCTGGGTCGGTACCGACGCGCAATCTTCAGGTATCGAAAGACGATGGAACGACGTGGACGAACGTCAGCGAGAACGTGGCAAAGTTCGACGGCAACTACCAAGTCAGCTCCGTCGATGCGTCGCACGCCGACGCAGGAACCGCGTACGTGGCCTTCGACGGTCATCATTACGGCGACTACCGACCACACTCATTCAAGACGACGGATTACGGAAAGACATGGAAGGCGATCTCGACCGGCCTGCGCCCGCGCGGGCACATCAATGCTCTGTGACGAGAAGACCTTACGAATCCTAATTTGGTGTTCGTCGGCGCGGAAACAGGATTCTACGTCTCGCTCGACGGAGGCAATAAGTGGACGCGCTTCATGAACGGGCTTCCAGCCGCGCCAAGTCACGACGTGGTGATTCATCCGAGAGATCGCGACCTTGTGCTCGCGACCCTCGGCAGGAGCTTTTACATCCTCGACGACATCACGCCGCTCGAACAGCTCACCGACAAGGTGCTCGAGAGCGATGTGCACCTGTTCGACATTCGCGAAGGCGTCCTTTGGAATGACGATTGGACGAAGTTCCACGGCGGCGGCGAGGAAGATCTTCCGCGGAAAGAACCCTGCCGAGGGAACGTATGTCAGCTATTACCTGAAGACGGCAGCCGATAACGTCAAGATTCAAGTCTCGAACGTGCTCGGAACGGTCGTGCGGGAGTTGACGGCGCCAGGAAAGTCGGGCATCAACCGCATCGAGTGGGATCTTCGTGGCACGCCTCCTCCCGCGCAGCCGCGCAGCCTGACCACGGTCGGCGGGGGCGGCACGCCGATCACCCTTGGCACACGCGTCGGCCCCGGCGATTACGTGGTGAGGCTGACGGTCGGCGGCCGCACAGTTCAGAAGCCGGTCCACGTCATCGAGGATCCGAATCAGTAACCCTTACCAGAGAGGTGGCACATGGCGTACGGAGACACCCGTGTATCGCTGAAGACGCTCGCGGGCGCAATCATCTTGACCTCGGTCGCGACCGGTTTCGTCGTAACGGTCAGCTCGCAAGCTCCAAACAACCGTCAGTACATCAATCTGCGTGAGCCTCGGCCGACGACGGTGTACAGCGACGCCGTCGTGGCTGGGAATCTCGTGTTCATCGCCGCGCGCATCGGGACCGACCCCGCGACCGGAAAAGTGCCGGACGATCCCGAGCTCGAAGCGAAGTTCGTCATGGATCAGATCAAGTCCGTCGTCGAAAAAGCGGGCTTGACGATGGACGACATCGTGAACGTGCAGGTGTTTTGTCCCGACCCACCGACCCATTCGGCTAAGTTCAACGGCGTCTACCGCAAATACTTCGGCCAGAACGTTCCCGCGCGGGCGTTCACGGGATCGGGACCGCTGCTCGGCGGCGGGCGGTACCAAGTGCAGGCAGTTGCCATGAAGCGATAGAGTCATGCGGCGCTGACATCAATCATGAAACGATCAATCCCGTGATCTGCCCCGCCAAGCGCCGAAACGACTCGCGAGGCGGGTGCGTCTGACGACCGCGCGATCTGGTGGGAGCAGTTGCCGCGCTGCGATTCGGCCTGTGTGCTAGCATCCCCCGATCACCCTGGATGGTCGGGAACGCCTCCGAAGGTCCCTTCGAAATAGGAGCGCCCGCATGATTCGGTCGAGTTGCCTCTGTTTCTCCCTCTGTTCGTTGCTGTGCATGTTGCCTAGCGCGAGCATCGCCCAGGAGCAGGCGTCGATTCGTGGCACCGTCCTCGATAGCTCGTCGTCCATCCTCCCGGGCGTCACGGTCACGGCCGTCGAAACCAGGACGGGTCGCCAGCATATCGGTGTGACCGACGAGCGCGGCGAATACCGGCTACCCAGCGTGCCCTCGGGCACTTACGACCTCCGCGCGGAGCTTCCCGGCTTTACGACCGTCGTGGTGTCGGGTGTCGAGGTACTCGTCGGCCAAAACGCCGCGATTAGCATGAGGATGAACGTCGCGAAGGTGCAGGAGACCGTCACGGTGACGGGCGAGTCGCCGTTCGTCGACGTGGCCTCCACGCAGTTGGCGGGCAACGTCGACCGCCGACAGATGGAGGAGCTGCCGATCCTCGGCCGCAATTGGATGGAGCTCGCTCTGCAGGTGCGCGGCATCACGGCCAACAACGTGGGCGATTGGCCCGGCGTCGAGCGCGACGACCGGTTCCAGCTCAGCCTCGACGGCCAGCAGGTGACGCAGAAGGTCTCGGGCTCCGATCGCGGACAGCCCAAGTTCAGCCGCGAGGCCATCGCGGAGTTCCAGATCGCAACCAACCTCTTCGACGTGACCGACGGCCGATTGATGGGCATCCAGGTCCGAGCGGTCACGCGGTCGGGCACGAACAATCTGGCCGGCAGCTTCTACGGCAACTTCCGGAACGACCGCTTCAACGCGGCCGACCCTGTTGTGAACCAAGTCCTGCCGTACGAGAACACGCAAGTCGGCGGCTCGTTGGGCGGCCCGATCGTGCGCGACCGGGCGCACTATTTCTTCACCTACGAGTACGAGCGAGAGCCGGGCACCATCGTGTCGCAGCCGCCGCAGCTCCCGAGCCAGACGTTCGTCTTCCCGACCAAGCTCACGCAGAAATCGTTGCTCGGCCGCTTCGATCAGAACCTGTCGAGCAGGGATCACCTGTCGGGCCGCCTGTCGGCCTGGGACCTGAAGGCGCCGTTCGAACTCGGTAGCACGGCGCACCCCTCCCAGTCGTTGTCGCGCACGCAGGACTCGATGACGGTTCTGGCGAACTGGTCGCGCGTCCTGAGCGACCGGGCGGTGCAGGAAGTCAAGGTCGGGTACAACACTTTCGACTGGGACATCTTCCTGGCCATTCCCAGCATGTCGACGACGCCGCAGCTCGTGTTTCCCGGCCTCACGATCGGCGGCCAGCGGAATTACCCGCAGCAGTTCCACGAGCGCCAGGCGTCCTTCCGCTACGACCTGACGCTCAATCGCGACCGGCACGATCTCAAGCTCGGAGGCGAGTTCCTCTACTGGAGGGACACCGGCGACCGTGAGCTCGTGTCGCGCGGCGAGTTCATCTTCAGGACGCGTCCCGCAGACGTGGAACGGCGCTTCCCGTTCGCCGAGTACGACAACCCGGCGGCCTGGGATTCGAGCGGTCTCGATCCCACGGTTCAACGCTACGACCTCAACGTCGGAGACTGGACCATCGACGTCCCCCGGCCGAACTGGGCCCTCTGGGCCGGCGACACCTGGCGGGTGCACGACAGGCTCACGGTGAACATGGGCGTGCGCTGGGACCTCGACTGGGGGATTCTCGATCCGCCCGACATGAACAGCACGGCCACGTTCAACCCGACCGGTGGAGTTCCCACCAACCTTCCGCCGTTTGCGAGCGACACCGTGGCGATTCAGGCCGGCGACGGCGTGTTCCGGACCGGCATCCGCGACTTGAACAACGTGGCGGTCCGCGGCGGCTTCAACTACCGGGTCAGGGGCACCGACGACTTCGTCATCCGGGGCGGCACGGGCCTCTTCTTCACCTCGCCAATGTCGAACCTGGCCTACGGGCAGCAGTCGTTCAATCTCGAGCGCGTCCTGGCCAACACGTTCCCCAACGATCGCCAGCCGGGATTCATCGCCGATCCGACCCGCGGCGTCAGCGGCGACGACATTCTCTCGGGCCGCGTGCCGCTGCCGCCGCAGCAGCCGCGCGTGATCGCCCACGATTATCAGCTGCCGTAACTCCTGGCAGAACGTCATCGGGTTCCAGAAGCAGCTGACGCCGTCGACGGGGATCGAGTCGGACCTCGTGCACTGGAACGAATACAACATCGACCGCGCCCGTGACATCAATCTCTTCTACGACCCGGTCACCGGGTACAACAAGGACCTCACGACGTTCGGACGGCCCGACCCCAACTACGGGCAGTTCCAGTGGCAGGACAGCACGGGCCGGTCGGACTACCTCGCCCTCTCAACCGGGCTGACTCGGCGCTTCCGGGACAACTTCCAGTTCAACCTGACGCACACCCTGATGTTCTACAAGCACGACAACCATCAGGGCGCGTACAGCTTCACGACCTTCGGCGACAACCAGTTCGACATCGACGACGACTGGGCGCGCTCGACCGACTTCCAGCGGAACACGCTTCGCGTGAGCGGCCTGTATCACCTCCCTTGGGATTTCAACGTGTCGGCCGTGGTACTTCTTCGGGTCGGGGTCCTACGTGGGCACGACCATCGCAGGGCTGCCGTTCGGCAAGCCGGGGACGAACCGGCTGAACGCCGGCACACCCATCACGGTCAGGGCCGAGGCGCTCGACCGTTATGAAGGACCCGAAGTGATTGGCCGGCTCGAGGCCACGCCCCGAAACGCGCTCAAGGGGCTGCCGCTGCACAAGGTCGACCTGCGGCTCAGCAAGGAATTCCGGCTCGGGCGCGCCCGGGTGAGCGGCGTGGCCGAGGTGTTCAATCTCTTCAACCACGCCAACTTCGGGTCCTACAACGGACAGGTCAATTCCACCACGTTCGGCGACGTCCGACAGAGCACGGGGAACGCGTACGTGCCGCGGTCGGGGCAGTTCGGCTTCCGGGTGTCGTTCTAAGGGGAATCGCCATGCACAGCACGAGACTCACCCCGCTTCGGGGGGGAATACTCATGTCGGTCGCCAGTGTCGCCGTTGGGCTGGCCGGTCCCGAGCATTTTTCCAACCGGCACCACGATTCTACAAGCCCGCCGAGAGCTACGGCAGCTACATCCTGATCGCGGATCACGCGACGCTCGGAAACCATGCCGACGCCAAGGTCAGGGCCACGAGCCAGATCACGGATGACATCCGTCTCATCGACATGAACGGCAAGGTCGTCCACACCTGGAAGGTCGCGCCGAAT
This sequence comes from uncultured Acidobacteriota bacterium, assembly GCA_963773045.1. Classification (GTDB taxonomy): domain Bacteria; phylum Acidobacteriota; class Vicinamibacteria; order Vicinamibacterales; family UBA2999; genus 12-FULL-67-14b. The sequence goes on from CAVYZT010000011.1 coordinate 59,471, forward strand.
TTCAACAAGCGCGTCCGGCTCCTCCCCAACGGCAACATCGTGTACGCCGGCCCCGAGCGCACGATCATCGAGTACCATGGGAACGGCAACGTCCTCTGGACGCACAAGGGGATCGGCGCGCAGAACGACTTCCGCGTCCTGCCCAATGGCAACAAGCTGCTGCTGGCGCACGAGCCGATTCCGGCTGAATACCAGGCGCGCGTCAAGGACGTCGACATGAGCCCGCGCTGGGCGCCGCGGAAGCGCGGGACCGGTGAGAAACAGCTGGGCGGCGACATCTACGAGGTAGACGCGTCGGGGAAGGTCGTGTGGGAGTGGCACGCGCACGAGCACCTCGACCTGAACCGGTTCTCGCCCGCGACGCCGGAGGGCGACTGGATCCACGTGAACTCGATCGCCCCACTGCCCGAGAACAAGTGGTTCGACGCGGGGGACCAGCGGTTCCGCCCGGGTAACATCCTGGTGAACGCGCGCAACATCGACACGATGTATCTCGTGGACAAGAAGACAGGAAAGGTTGTCTGGGAGGGAACCCACAACTATCGGGGCGGCATGGCGCACTCGCATGAACCGGAGATGATCGAGAAGGGCCTGCCGGGCGCCGGCAATATCATCCTCTTCGACAACGGGCTCTTTCCGCGACACCGCGATCACAGCGGTCAGACGTTCATCATCGAGCTCAATCCAACGACCCAGGAGGTCGTCTGGAAGTACGAGACCGAGGGCTACTCGAACATCAAGTTCTTCAGCAAGACGATGGGCTCGCAGAAGCGTCTGCCCAACGGCAACACGTTCATCGCCGAGGACAACGCGGGCCGGCTCTTCCAGGTGAAGCCGGACGGCGACATCGTGTGGGAGTATGTGAACCGCGGCGGCACGACGCGGCCGTTTCCGGTCCCGTACGACTTCACGCCGCAGTTGAGGGCGCTGCCCAAGCCGCAAGAACTCGCCGTGACGCCGCCGAACAATCTAGAGTGGCAGCTGGTGCCGGATGTTCTCCGCAAGTGAGAGTGTCGTGTCAACACCCGTCATGCGACAGAACGTGCGGCGATGGCTGGTGGCCGGCGCAATCATCGTCTGCGCTGCGGTGGCGACGCTCGGCTTGGCCCAGACGCCAGGCGCACGCCCGCCGAACGTCGTCTTGGTGATGGTGGACGACCTCCGATGGGACGACATCGGGGCGGGCGGTCATCCATTCGTCGAGACGC
>CAVYZT010000012.1:0-89074 GCA_963773045.1 uncultured Acidobacteriota bacterium
CTCGAAGAGGCGTGAGCGCGGCGATCAAGCCCGGCAGGACCCACAGGCTCACCATCAGCGCCACCGCCACGTAGGCCATGAGGTAGATCTGCAGGCGGCCCACCTGCTCGAGGCTCAGTGTGCCAGCGGCGTTGGCGGCAATGGCAAACAGACCGTACGGCGTGAGACGAATGACCATCCGCGTGGCCGCCGAGATGGCGTCTCTGGCGACGAACAGGACATCGAGCAGGCGCTCCCGGCGGGGGACGCGCGCCACCGCGACGCCCAGGATGATTGAGAAGAGAACGACCGCCGGCACGACGTTGTTGGCCAGCGAGTTGAACGGATTGGCCGGAATGTACAGGTCGATGAAGTTGAAGGCCGGTCGCTGCTCGACCAGACTCGAGCTGAAAAACGACGCGCTCTGGACCGTAGGAAACGTCAGCGGAACCAGGAACGCGAAGAGCAGCGCGAGCAGCCAGAGACCGGCAATCACCGCCGCCGCGCGCAGCCCCAGCCTGCCGAGCTCGGAGGGCTTCAGCGATCCGAGGCTGGCGACGATCGAGACGGTGATGTAGGGCAGCACCATCATCTGGAGCAGCTTGACGAAGCTGTCGGCCGCCCACTTCAAGGCCGCCGCCCTCTCGCCGAAGAACAGTCCGGTGAGGATGCCGAGAGCCAGCCCGGCGAAGATCTGCCGCGAGAAGGTCATGCCCCGACCGTCGTGACAGCAAGAAAGCGACCGGCCTTCGCTCGCGGATACCGCGGGAATTGGCCCTACAATCACCGCGATTCGCGATGGCCGTCACGGCCGGTGGTGGCCATGATGGCAGGCCGGTGGTGATGTTCGCCAGGGCCAGCGGATCATGTCTTGCAGATGCTTGGGAGTTGCGGCAACGCAAGTGAGGGCGTCATGCGCTTAGCAGCAGAGTCACCGTCCAGAGTCCTGGCCATCGCGTCGGTGCTGGCCTTCGTGCTTCAGTTGAGTCTCGAAGCGGTTGATGTCCGTGTCGACTACGACAAGACCTTCGACTTCAAGCCGTTGCGCACGTGGGCGTGGAATCCGCAGGAGGCCGGCAGCGTCAAGATGGCGCGCACCCAGGAAGACGATCCGGCGGCGATCAAGGTCAGGGTCGAGCCTTGGATTCTGGACGCGGTCGGGCAGGAAATGCCGCGGCGCGGTCTTCAGCCTGCGCAGGCGGAGCCCGACGTGATGGTCACGTACTACATGCTGCTCACCACCTCGATGAACGCGCAGACGATGGGGCAGTTTCTGCCGCCGACGGTCGCCTGGGGCCTGCCGCCGTTCGCGCAGGCCACTCAGTCGATCGAGATGATGAATCAGGGTGCGCTCGTCCTCGACCTGAGCGCCAAGGGCAACGTGGTGTGGCGCGGCGTCGCACAGGCGAAGATTGCCTTCGAGGCGGATGACAAGAAGCGCGAGACGCTGGTGCGCACAGCCGTTCGCGATCTGCTCAAACGCTTTCCGCCGAAGAAATAATCATGATTGCTCAACTCGATGCGCCTCCGCCGTCGGGGGATGTGACGGTCGAGTTCGGCGCGCGCTCCGAACGTGGTCCCTCGCGGCCGGTCAACGAGGATCACTTTCTGATTCTGCGCTGGGGACGGCGTGAGGAGGCGCTCAGAACCAGCCTCCCGCCGGAGGCCGTGCCGAGCCGCTTCGAAGAATTTGGCTACGGGATGGTCGTCGCCGACGGCATGGGCCAGTCCGGCGAAGCGGCGAGCCGGCTCGCGATTTCGACGCTCGTCCACTTGGGGATCTATTTCGGCAAGTGGCATGTCCGGCTGGACGAGCCGATCGCCGAAGAGATCATGGACCGCGCCCGGCGGTTCTACCGGAACGTCAACTCCGTGCTCCTCGAGGCGAATCAAGACTCGGGCGCGCTTCAGACGACCATGACGGCCGTCTACACGGCCGGCACCGGTCTGTTCTTCGCGCACGTTGGCCACTCGCGCGCGTATCTGTTTCGCGACGACCGGCTGCTTCAGTTGACGCACGACCACACGCTGGAGCGACGGCGCCCGGGCCAACCGACGATGCTGGATCTCGCACGCAGCGCTCGCGATCGCCGGCACATCCTGACGCAGACACTGGGCGGGCCGAGCCCGGGCTCTCTGGCGATCGACGTCGAGCGGTTCGGGCTGCTGGACGGCGACCGGATCGTACTCTGCACCAACGGGCTGACCGATGTGATTGACGACCAGCAGATCGCCGGGGCGCTGCGATCGGACGGTACGCCTGACGAACAATGTCAGGCCCTCGTGGATCGCGCCGCTGCGACAGGAGGTGCCGACGACGTCACCGTGTTGGTGGCCCGCTATCACGTGGCGATTCACGGTGACGACTTCGAGGGGCCTTCCATCTACGGGTCTGGATTGCGGCCCTGAGGCGCGATGCTCGCCACGGGTCGCGCACGCTGCGACGCGACGGCCGGCAATCGCGCTACCATAGGCGCATGCTCGGCAAGTTTCAGATCATGGTCGCCGACTTCGCGACCGCGGTGCGACAGTTCTGGAAGGGCTACATCAACTCGCCGCCCGGTTGTTGAGGGCTCGATCCAGTGGCCTGGGAGCAGGACACACGCGCACGGTACGAAGCCCGACTGAGACGATCCCCGCTGAAATAGTGTCAAGGAGAGTTCAAAGTTCAAAGTTGACAGTTCAAAGTTTCAGTTCAAGAGTTTCAGTTCAGTTTCGAGTTTCAATTTTCAGTTGCGAAGCGCACGCAAACTTTGAACTTTCAACTTTCAACTTGAACTCTGAACTTTGAACTTTGAACTTTCCTGTATCACCCCGGTGACCAGATGCTCCATACAGGCGATCCACTCAGGCCGGTCGTTGGGGCAGGGGCAGAGTTGATAGGAAGCCTGGTTGCCTCCGCCCGCCGCGAACAGTTCCCGTCCCTCGCGGCCGGTCTCGTCGAGCGTTTCCAGTTCCGGCACGCGTGGCCGGTCGATCAGCACACCACTCGCCGCATCGCCGACGCCCGGCCAGAGATCGTCGATCGTGGCTTGGCCTTTCGGCAGCGTGAAGAGTTGCGCCCGTTCGGCTGGGACGATCTATGCGCGTGAGGTTGCTCAGCCGCTCGAGCGCGCTTGCCGTCGTCCAGGCGGGGCTCGTCGAGCGGGCATTGCGTCAGCGATGGCCGTCGATTGATGTGCTCTGCCTGACGCGGTCGTCAGAAGGCGATCGCGATCGGCGCGTCGAACTGTCCGCAGCCGTCACCAAGGGACTGTTCACCGCGGATCTGTCGCAAGCGGTGGTCGATGGTGATGCGGACGCCGTCGTGCACTCCTGGAAGGATCTTCCGATCGCCGGACATCCCGGAACCGTCATCGCGGCCACGCTCGAGCGCGCCGATCCACGAGACGTCCTGCTCATGCGCCGGGATACGGTTGCGGCCCGCCCACACGCCCTCACCGTTCTTTCATCGTCGCCTCGCCGTGCCTGGCAGATGCAGAGCGCCGCGCCATATCTCCTGCCGTGGGCCATCGACGAGGTTCGAGTGGTGCCGGTTCGCGGCAACGTCCCCACGCGGCTGAACAAGCTCACGAGCGGCGAGGGCGACGCCTTGATCGTGGCGAAGGCGGCGCTCGATCGGCTGCTCTCGAGCGATACGCCGGCGCCGATTCGCGCCGCCGTTCGAACCGCCCTCGAGCTGTGCCGGTGGATGGTGCTCCCTTTGAGCCAGTGCCCCAGTGCGCCAGCGCAGGGCGCGCTCGCGATCGAGATAGCGGCGGGGCGAGCTGAGCTCGCTGAATACTTCGAGGCCATCACCGATCAGCCGACTTGGAATGCTGTGCAAGCCGAGCGGCAAATCCTGTCGTCGTTCGGCGGCGGGTGCGCAGAGGCGGTTGGAGCAACCGTGCTGATGCGCGATTACGGTCGCGTCACCAGCGTACGGGCCAACATGGATGGAAAGCAGACCATCCGATGGACCCTCGATGGCCTCGCGCCGCTTCCGCCGCGAACGACCGCCGATCGGGTCTGGCCGCGGCCCGAAGAGCGCCAGCAGGTTGAGCGGAACGTCGGCTCGACCTCGCCGCCGGCAGAAACCAGCGTCTGGGTGGCACGAGCCGAAGCGCTGCCGTCGCACTGGCCGGTGACGCACGACTGGACGATCTGGACCGCAGGCGTTCGCACGTGGCGCCGACTGGCAGATCGGGGAATCTGGGTGAACGGCTGCGCTGACGGGTTGGGTGACGGCGAGGCGCCAGACGTCGATGCGCTGGCCGGACGCGTTGTCCACTGGCGCCGTCTGTCGCACGATCAATCGGGCGACCCCAACGCCCTCGCGACCTATTCAGTGAATCAGGCAATCCCCTCGGATCTTGCCGGGCACTCGCATTTCTTCTGGACGAGTGGCAGCGCGTTTCAGCGGGCGCTGACCGCCCATCCAACCATTCGATCGGGCTGGCATGCCAGTGGACCGGGGCGCACCGCGCGGACGATTCGAGAGGCACTCGGTGGAGACGCTCGACAGAGTATCTGGTTGGATTACGAACGATGGTACCAACACGTGACGTCGTGACGGCCACGCCGGCGCCTTGGGGCCGGCGGCACTATGAAATCGACGTGCGTACGCGGCGGGACGCGATCGCTTCGAGCATCTGAACCCAGGAGGACCCTTGCTCGACATCCTGACCCTTCACCACGTGAGCCTGCCGGTCTCCGACGTGGCGCGCGCCAAGCGCTTCTACGGCGAGGTGCTGGGCCTCCAGGAGATCCCACGGCCGCCCTTTCCGTTCGAAGGCGCCTGGTATCAACTTGGCGATCGTCACCTCCACTTGATCAAAGGCGAGCACGCGACGTTCCGCGACGGCAAGCCCATCGACTCACGCGATCTTCACTTTGCGATTCGGGTGAAAAGTTATCGACGAGCCCTGGAGCACCTGACTTCCAAGGGGTATCGGGCGGATGCCGCGGACGATTTTCTGAAACTCAGGGCAAACCCGAAGGCCACCGCGGGCTTTCCGCAGATCTACATCCTCGATCCCGACCGCAACGTCGTCGAGATCAACGCCGAGGCGCTCGACTGACACCTCCTGCGCTCAGCGCTCACTTGAGTCGAGTCCGTAGGGCGCCACTTCAGTGGTGCCTCAAGGCAGGACTAAGTCGTGCCCTACGTCACTCGAGTGAGTTCTGTGTGTAGTGTCCGATCGTCGCCGCGACTTCACCACGCAACGTCGCCGTGGCCGCGTCTTCGCGCGCGCGACGCAGTTCCGCGGCGGATCGAAACAGCTGATTCGGGATCTCTCTCGCGTCGATCTCGATCGCGATTACCGCTCCGCCAAACACGTCGGGAGTGACGACGACGCGAGTGCCGGCGCGCACGACCGTCCACTCATGGAACCGCTGTTCATCAGTCCAGCCCGCGCAGAACGTGAGTGAGATCAAATCGGCGAGGCGCACGAACGCATAGTCGGCGATGAGAGCGTCGAGCGGCAGCGTGCCGGCGCGCAGCAAGGCATCGCGAGTCGTTTCCATCTCGGCGAAGAACGAAGTCCACTCAGGATCGGATCGAAATCGATCGTAGACGGTGATGGCGTGTTGTGCGACCAGCGCGGCGGCCCACGGGTTGTCGGCAAGCCGCGCGACGCCGCGCGGCCAGACCCGATGCCGCACCTCGAGCGGCGCGCTCACGAAGTCCACGATGCTGCCGGTGTCAGGATTCACCGCGGGCGCCGCGTCTTCTTCGGTCCACCCATTGTCATGCTCGCCAATCGCGTGGAGAATTGCGTTCCGTCTTGGGTGGCTCGCCAGCGGCAGACAGTGCTCCATGATCGCCCGCGCGAGGTGCGCGTGATCGGGCTGAGTGACGAGCTGGATGCGGTGTTGAAGGTGACGGACGATCACAGTAGAACTTCATCGTACACGACGAAGAAGTGCTGACGCGGTACGCGCGTTGCAACCATCAGCCCAGCGAAGACCCCCCGAGTAGAACCACTTCGAGTGAGAAGGGGAGTGCCAATGGCGACATCCACAACCGGCCAGCGTGTTGATTTCCATTCAGTGTTGAGCGCAACCGGTCGCTCTTCGGATATTCCGGAATCGGCGGACGTCTACGGGTGGCTCTGCGGAAGCTGGGATCTCGAGGTTCTCCACTACTGGGGAAAAGACGTATCCGTGCAGCGCATCAAAGGTGAGGTCCATGCCGGATGGGTGCTCGAGGGCCGCGCGGTGCAGGACGTCTGGATCATGCCGCCCCGCTCCGAGCGATCGGCCGGCACGGACACGGTGATGAACATGTTCGGCACCACGCTGCGCTCGTGGGATCCGACGATTCAAGCCTGGCGCATCGCCTGGACCAACCCGGTGGTCGGCCACCGTGAGGAACAGGTTGGCCACCGCAGTGACAACGACATCGTGCAGATGGGCGCCCGCCCGGACGGGACTCAGACGCGCTGGAGCTTTACCGAGATCACGGCTGACTCGTTCCACTGGCTTGGCGAAGCGCTGCCGCCGGGCGGCACGAGTTGGAAGCTCGAAGGTGAGTTTCGAGCACGACGGAGGAAATAGCTCTTCAGTCGTTCGATGCGTCGTAGGCGTTCCACGCCAATACGCTGTAGTTGATCGGCGCGTGATCGGCGAGCAACCCGGGTACTGGCAGGCCGGATGCCGCGCCCGGCTGCATCATCGCCTTCAACGTCGCCGCCTCACGCACCGAGATCAGATGCGCGCCCAGGTCAACCAGCAGCTCTTGCGACGCCGGGAGATCGCGGTGCAGATGGCCACCGGCGTCGAGGAATTGCAGCTTGCCGACGTGACGGAAGACGAGGCCGATCGGGAGGTGAGGGACGAGGTCGGAGTCGTTCCGGAAGCGATAGATTGGGACACGGATGGCTGCGCCAAACCGTTCCTCGGCGACTCGCGGCGATCCGTAGGTGTACGCACCGGCCAACTTGAAAGCCGCGTCGCCGCCGCACCGGCTGGCCGCGAGCGTTGCCAGCGCGGCGCCCAGGCTGTGACCCGTGATCCACAGCGGCCGCTGTTGGCGTGCCTGTTCGGATCGAAGTCGATCTTCGACTTCCGCCCAAACTTCAGCGAGAGCCGACTGGAAGCCGCCATGAACGAAGTGGCCGTGAGCGTCGGCGATCGGAATCAGGTTGGCATCAACCGCGAAGTCGAGCACTGAAGGCCAGAAGCTGTCGACCTGAGTGCCCCGGAACGCAAGCACGATCGCGTCGGGCTTCGAAATGAGATAACCCTGTGTCGTGCGGGAGCCGCGAAAGTGGTGGACCTCGCCGGCGATGCCGGCGTCCCTGAACGCGTCGCCGATGGCGGCCTCTGAAGAGTAGGCGAGCAGCGCCGCATCGGCAAACCACCACGCGTTCCGCAGGTTCAATCCGGTGTCGAGCGGTTGCAGTGGATGGTCCCGGACGTTCTCGAAGAACGTATACGGCACCTTCACATTGGCAGGAGGATCCAGCACGTCAGCGGTTTGTCGAGGCAGGGGTTTCTTCATGGCATCCTCATTTACTCGATCGGCGATCTGCCGTAGAAGAAGAGCGGCGACATGAGAGAGCTCGAAGTCCTCATTGGCCTGATCCTCGCCGCCACGCTGTTGGCCGCGGCGGCGCGTCGTGTGGGTGCGCCGTATCCAGTGTTTCTCGCCCTCGGCGGCGCGCTCCTGGCGTTTGTGCCTGGCGCGCCGACGTTCACCGTTCCACCGGAGCTCGCACTGGCGCTGTTCGTTGCGCCCATACTACTCGACGCCGCATATGACGCCTCGCCGCGAGATCTCAGGGATAACTGGGTCCCGGTCACGGGCCTGGTTGTTCTGGCCGTGGGCCTCACCACCATCGCCGTGGCCGTGGTGGCGCGCGCGTTGATTCCGAGCATGCCGTGGGCGCCGGCGATTGCGCTCGGCGCCGTCGTGGCTCCTCCCGACGCCGCCGCGGCAACGGCGGTGCTGCGCCAGTTGAGGCCGCCGCATCGCCTGCTGACCATCCTCGAAGGCGAGAGCCTGCTGAACGACGCCAGCGCGCTGCTGATCTATCGGCTCGCCGTTGGCGCGGTCGCGGCGAATGGCTTTTCCGTCGGAGCGGTCGCACCAACCTTCCTGTTCGCAGTCGCCGGCAGCGTGATTGTCGGTCCGGCGCTCGGCTGGCTCTTTCTGCGTTTGAACGATCGTGTGGAGCATGTACCGACGGCCATCATTCTCCAGTTCGTCAGCACGTTCGGGGTCTGGATATTGGCGGAGCTCATGGGTCTGTCGGGCGTGCTCACCATGGTGTGCTTCGCGGTCACCTTGGCCCGGACCGCGCCTGAGCGGACCACCGCGCGCTTGCGCATTCCGTCTTACGCCGTCTGGGAAACCGCGGTGTTCGTGCTCAACGTGCTCGCATTCGTGTTCATCGGCCTGCAAATCCGGCCGATCCTCTCGAGCCTCGAGCCAGCGGCCCGCGGGCAGTATTTCGCCGTCGCCGGTACCGTGTTGGTTACGGTGATCGTCGTCCGCATCGTGTGGCACATGTCGTTCAACGCCGTGATCCGACGGCGAGACCGCCGCCTCGGATTTCGTCCACCACGCCCGATGCTGCGGCCTTCGATTGGGAGTGGCTTGGTCATCTCGTGGTCTGGCATGCGCGGCATCGTCTCGCTGGCGGCCGCACTGGCGCTCCCCGCGGCGTTTCCGTTTCGCGACCTGATCGTGTTCACGGCGTTCTCAGTCGTGCTCGGCACGCTCCTCATTCAGGGGCTGACACTTGGGCCTCTCTTGCGCGCGCTCGATCTGCGTGACGATGACCCGGTCGGCCATGAAGTGGCCGCTGCGCGCGAACGCGCCCTGCGCGCGGGGCTGGCGGCGCTGGAGGACGACGGATTGCCGGCCACGGAGGTCGTCAGGCAGGAGCTGATCGCGCATCTCGGATCCGACGATAGCCGGGCTGACGGAGCGGACGTGACGCGGGCAAGTCACCACGCGATGCAGACGCGGGCCCTTCAGGCGGCGCGCCAGGCGGTCCTCGCGATGCGCGCCAGCGACGAGATCGGAGACGATGCGTTTCACCGGATCGAACAGGAGCTGGATTGGATGGAGATGTCGGTCGGCGGAGAAGCGGCCGCGCGTGAAGGCTAGGTGATCGATGCGAGCCGGCCGGCTCGCGTCTCGACGACGGAGTCGGCAAGTGCCGACACGTCCTCGTCTCCTTCCAAACCAGCAGTCCATGGTCACACGATCAGCAGGCCGATGGCGCCCGCGGCACCGATCAGCCAGAGCTCAGAAATCTTCCAGCGCGTCAGCGCCGCGAACGTGGCCAGCGCGATCGCGGCCGTCCAGACGTCGATCACCGCCCGCGTTGCCAGCACGTACGCCGCACCAGCGATGGCGCCGGTCGCCGCAGCCGAGACGCCTTCGACGAACGCTTTGAGGGTTCGCTGCGATCGGTGCCGTCTGAAATACGGGCGCAGGGATGACGACGAAGAGATAGACCGGCAGGAAGACGCCAAGGGCGGCCACCGTCATGCCCCACGGGCCGCCGACGAGGTAGCCGATGAAGGCGACGGTGATCACGACCGGACCCGGCGTGATCATGGCGACCGCCACCGCGTCGAGAAACTGCCGATCGTTCAGCCAGCCGTGCGTCTGGACCAACTCGCCGTAGAGAAACGGCACAATCGCCAGCCCGCTGCCGAACACGAACGCACCCGCCTTGGCGAACAGCCAGAAGATGTTGGGGAGCGAGGGCGCCAGCGGTGCGGCGGCGGCTGGAAGCGTCATGGCCAGAAGGGCAGTGGCCTCCCGTACCGAAGTGGCCGGCGGCAGTCGCGGTGCCCGCCACGTCGCCAACGTCGCGGTCAGGACGCCGGCGAGCAGGAACAACCACACGATTTCGCGCTCGGTCCACGCCGTGGCCAGCGCCATGACCGCGAAAATGCTCCAGAGGACGGCGCTCCGGCCCAGCGTCAGCTTGGTGAGTTTGTGGGCCGAGCGAGTGATGATCCCGATGACCGCCGCGCCGATGCCGTAGAACAATGCCTGCATCCAGGGCAGGCCGCCGTAACGCATGTAGGCGACCGAGAGCGCCCACACCATGAAGAACGACGGGAGGATGAAGCAGACCGAGACGATGGTGGCGCCGAGCGTGCCGCCCCGCAGGTAGCCGAGGTACATCGCGAGTTGCGCCGCGAGCGGGCCAGGCGCGAGTTGCGCCAGCGCGAGTCCGTCCAGGTAGTCCTGGCGCGTGATCCACCGGCGTTCGTCGACGAGATCGCGCTGCATGAACCCGGCCAGCGCGATCGGTCCACCGAAACCGGTCGTGCCGAGGCGGAGGAAGTACGCGTAGAAGCGCCAGGGTGAGACCGGAACGATCTCACCGGCGACTCCGGGTTCATTGCTGAGCGCGGTCGATATGCGATTGGTGAACACCAGTCTCGAGTGTACAGTCGTCACCATAGTTAGTAACGTTCGTTTCAGAGTATAAGTTAGCGCGTGCAGCGTCAACGCCAGATTGAATGACCACGCGGCTTCAGAGGAGAAGCGTATGCGGAATCAGCTCGTGTTCTTGAGTGTGCTGGCAGGGGCGACGGTGGCCGCGCAGCCATCACCCAATCCGCGCCAACCGCCAGGCGCGCAGATCTCGATGTACGCGCCCGAACAGCACGACCTGTACGACGGGCACTACGTGATCTCGGCCAACCGTATTCACATGGTCGGAAGCGTCAACGACCCCCCAGGCTGGGACCACATGGACAACGAGGCGAAGACCGTGAAGCTGGTCTCCGGGACGGCGGAGATCGACGTCAATGATCTGACCAACGCGGGCACGTTCGAGGCGCGGCTCAAGATTCCTGAGGGAGATCTCGTCCTGGCCATCGACAAGTTCAACGAGTTCAACCCCTGCCAGAACGGCGGCATCGTCGGGTTGCTGCACGAGCACGGCGCCGATTCCGGGTGCGGCGACAACAACTGGCCCAAGACGTTCGTCTACCTCGCGGGTTGGGGCTTTGGCCACGCGATTCTGAATGGCAAGCCGCTGTATGAGAACTACGAGATGCACTTCATGATCACGCAGGGAATTCGCGACCGGAAGAACCTGCGCGTGAACTATCCAATGAGCAACAAGAAGCAGCCGGCGGGAGAGGTGAATCCGGCGATGCAGCAGATCGACTTCTACATCCGCAGCCCGCAACAGAATCCGAAGAACAAGCCCAACCGGGAAGCGTTCATGCACTTCTTCGGGATGGAAGTGACCTGGAAGTAAATGATCACAAGAGATCAAGAGATCAAGAGATCAGGAGGTCGGCGGTTCGACGGGCGCCGAAGGCGCCGCTGGCTGAGACGAGGCCACGAAACACACGCCAATGTTGGATTCGTGCAAGGCGTGCGTTTCGTGGCCTCGTCCCAGCTGGCGCGGCCCGCTGCGCGGGCCGCTCGTCGAACCACTTCACAGCTCCTGAACTCTTGACCTCTTGTAATCCCTGATTCAGCTCCTAATCTTCTGACCTCTTGTTTGAGAATTGATTCGGATCACGGGCCGCTCGGTCGCACGATCTCCTCGAGCGCGTCGGCCAGCCGATCGATGTCGTCTGGACCTGAGTAGACGTACACCGACGCCCGATTGGCCTCGGTCACGCCAAACCGTTTGAGCAACGGAAGCGCCGCCATGTCTCCCGCGCGGATCGCGATGCCACGCTGATCCAGGGCTCGGGCGAGGGCCGCCGGCGGCTGACCGTCGACGACAAAGGTGAAGACCGGCACCCGGTGGTCGGCCTGGCGAGGCCCGATGATCCGCAGACCACGGATGGAGCCAAGCCGCGCCAGCCCGTGCCGCACGATCGACTGGTCGTGCTGCCAGAGACGCTCGGCGCCGGCGGCTTCGAGAAAACGGATGGCCGCGGCCAGGCCAACGGGACCAGCGACGTCGGGCGTACCCGCCTGGTACTTCTGCGCGCCACGCTCCAGGACTTCAGCCTCGAAGGTCACTTCATGCGCCATATTGCTGCCGACGTGGTAGGGCGGCATGGCATCGAGCAATTCGCGGCGAGCCCAGACGACGCCGGTGGCCATCGGCCCGAGCATCTTGTGACCCGAGAAGATATAGAAGTCGCAACCGAGCCGCCGCACATCGATCGTCACATGCGGCGCGCTCTGGGCGCCGTCGACGATGACGCGGGCGCCAGCCTGACGGGCAAGCCCACAGATCTCTTCGGCCGGGTTCACGAGGCCCAGGACGTTCGACACATGGCTGAACACGACCGCCCGCGTTCGAGACGATAGCAGTGCCTCGAGCTGGTCGATGCGGAGCCGACCTTCGTCGTCCACGTCCAGGACTCGAATGACGGCGCCGGCCCGCCGCGCGGCGTAGGTCCACGGCATCAGGTTCGAGTTGTGCTCGGCGACGGTGAGCACGATCTCGTCGCCCGCCCGGAGACTCGCCAACCCCCACGTGCCGGCCACCAGGTTCACGCCTTCGCTCGTGCCGCGGACGAAGATGATCTCGCTTGGATCGGCTGCGTTGACAAATCGCGCGACCGTCGAGCGGGCGTCCGCCAGCCGCCAAGCGGCTCGACTGGCCAGCGTATGCACCGGCGCCGGATTGGCGTTGTCGGTGGAGTAGTAGTCCACGAGTGCGTCGATCACCGGTTGCGGCCGCAATGTGGTCGCCGCGCTGTCCAGGTAGGTGAGCCGGTGACCATTCACGACTTGAGACAGCGCAGGAAAGGCGACGGACCAGGCTGATTGCGTCACGGCGCGACCTCCAGATTAAGAATGTAACAAATATTACATAACTATGCAATAAGTGTTACCTCACATCTGGATGGTATTGCGGCGCGCCGCGCCGGCGCCACGCTAGTCACGCCGCCCGACGACCGCCTGAGACCGGCGAGTGTGACCCGATGTGTCCCCGCTTGAATTGGGCAGCCTCGCACGCCAGACTCTGCCCCGTCGCGAGTGCTGGCGCCGTTACGGCGATGACACCGATCCTCATCGACCTCGAGTCTCGGACGGAGTTGGCAACGCCGGACAGGCGGCGCGATAGGTCTCGCTCGGCAGAAACGTCTCCCATTCCTCGCGAGTCAGGTTGCGGTTGACGATGGAGCAGGCCACCTCAGTCCAGTGCTCCCTGTCGACATCCCAAAGGCGGACGATCCTGGTGCCCAACCTCGTTGCGAGCGTCTTCCCATCACCCACAAATGCGACGCCGGTCACCTCGGTGGGATTCCTCGCGTCACCGATCTGGATGGCCTCCCCTCCGACGACGGGATCCCAGAGCCGCGCCGTTTCGTCCAGGCTGCCCGACGCGATCAGCTTGCCGTCGGGTGAGAACGCGAGGCTGGTGACCCGCTTTGCATGACCACGCAACGTCCGGCGGACGGCCCTGGTCTTGAGGTCCCAGATAGCAATGCTGCTATCGGCGGCGGCGGCCAGAAGAGTTCCATCAGGGCTGAAGGCCAGTGCCGGCACATCGCTTTCACCGTTCTGCAGCATGAGTAGATGCTCGGCACTCCTGGCCCCCCACAGATGAATCGCCCCCTCCATGCCGCCGGAGGCGAGCCGTTCCCCATCGGGACTGAAAGCCACTGCGCGAGCATGCCCCGTCGCCTCGGCACCTTTTGACCAGGTCGCGCCTGATCGAAAGTCCGACACCATGATGTCGCCATCGCTGCCGACGCCAGCGACGAGAGTCTCCACTGGGTTGAGTGCGATGCGTTCGACAGTCGCGACGGCGTTCGTGATTTGTCGAATGGGCTGTCCTGTGTTCGTGTCCCACAGATGGATCGCGCGATTGCCATCCAGCACCGCCAAGACGTTGCCGCGCGGGCTGAGCTGCATGGCGATCTGCCGCTGGGGCAGATCTACCACTCTGATGGGCGGACGTGCGCCGGAGGGATCCCAGAGCACATAACCCGTGTCCCGTTTCAGCGCGAACATTCTCCCGTCATGAGCACTCTCTACAGCGTAAATCTCGACATCCACCCTTAGATGCAGGATGTGCTCATGCTGTCGAGAGGGTTGGAACAACATGATCGTACCGATGCCACCGTCGGTTGCGAGGAAACTGCCGTCGGGGCTGAACGCCAGGCTGCGGGGGCCGTACTTCGAACCCTGCAGCGGCCAACGT
Organism: uncultured Acidobacteriota bacterium; assembly: GCA_963773045.1. Lineage (GTDB taxonomy): Bacteria > Acidobacteriota > Vicinamibacteria > Vicinamibacterales > UBA2999 > 12-FULL-67-14b. The sequence goes on from CAVYZT010000012.1 coordinate 14,067, forward strand.
TGACTGGACTGCCGGAAATCCCACTGCACGATCTCACCCTTGGTGCCACCAGCCGCGATCGTCTGGCCATTAGGGCTGAAGGCCAGAGAGACGGCGAGCTGGTTCCGCTCATAAAGCGGCATCGCGTTCTGGGCGTCCAGATCCCACACCGCAATCTTGTCGCGGCCCGCCGCCAAGGTTCGTCCGTCCGGCGAGAAGGCCAGGGAATATATGGTGCCCACGGAACCCTGGAGCTCGGAGAGCAGTTTCCCTGTCTGCAGATCCCAAACGCTAGTCGCCTGATTGTCGGCGACGGCCAGACGCGTCCCATCCGCGCTGAAGGCGTAGGTGAAGTCGGCTGGCGGCTGTGCGATCACGACGCGGGAAGTGGCCTGTTCGACGTCCCACTGTGTGACCTGCCCGTTGCTGGCGACGAACAGGCTGCGGCCGTCGACGCTGAACGCGCTCCGCGTCGTCTGTTGATTGGGCTCGGCACCCAACATCCTCTGCTGATTCCGTCTCCAGTCCCACAGAATGGCCCGGCCCTCGTCGGTGATGGCGACCAGATCGTCGCGCGGTCCGAAGGTGACGCAGTCCACTCCGTCGTCGTCGTGAAAAACGGCCTCCACTCGGCCAGTGGCCGCGTGCCATACGGTCACGTCGTTCGAGTTGCTGCCGGCGATGTAGACCCCGTCGCGATGAAACGCGATGCATTCCATCCAGGCATCGCGTGAGGGGCTCCAGAGCACCTTGGCCAGCGGCACGGTGGGGATCAGCGACTGCGCCAGGCGATTGTCCGCTTCGGAGCTGTGGCTATACCTTGTGGCCAGCGCGCTGACCAGCAGCCGCCCGAGCGTGTCGTCGGCTTCGAGGTTTGCGGCACGCACCGCCAGCTGGCGAGAAATGGCGAGGTTGCGTTGCCGCTCGGCGGTGTTCTTCTGAATCCACGAATAGATCGACAGCACGGACAGCACCACCATGGCAACCGCTGCGATCGCCCGCTGCACGTTGCGCCGGCGCGTCTCCGCCTGCCGGCTGGCGACGAGGAACTGGGTCTGGAGCGGCGTCGGCACTCGGTTCTTCTGCGTATCGCCGGCCAGCAGCCACTGTTCGGCTTCGCGCAGATCGGCGCCACGGAGCAGCAGGCTGCCGTCGGCATCCCGCTTCAGCCACTCCTCGGCGCGGACCAGCAACCGCGTGTGACGGCGCAGCCAGTCGAGGTCGAGATCCATCGCGGCGACGAGCGCATCGACTTGCGTGTCGAAGTCGTCGGACGGCAGAAAGCGGAGCCAGTTGAGCTTCGCCACCGCAGGGTGAACCGACCCCGTGGTCGCGTCTCTGGCGACGATCGGGATGATGCGCTTGTTCTGCTTGACGGCGTGGTCGATCTCCTCGCCGCAGACGCGAGACGCGACCGAATCGGGGCTGATCACGAAGACGAACGCTTGCGCGGCGTCGATGGCCGAGCGGATCTTGGCCATCCACTCTTCGGTGGGATAGATGCCTTCCCAATCCACCCAGGTGTCGCGCTGGCGTTTCTCGAGCGCCTCGTGGAGCCGGCGCACGAACGGTTGATCTTCGCGCGCGTAGCTGACGAACGGCCCGGATTGAAGGCCGCCCATTGGCTTGGGGTCGTTCTTCATCGTCGACAGACCATTTGGCCCAGAATCTTATTGCCGATCAATCCCAGGCGGAGAGACGAGCAAGGAGCGCGAACATGAAGGGCGACTTTACCCGAACCACCTTTGACGCCGCTCGGCGTTTCAGCCGCGTCCTTATGCAACAAGGCCGCGTCACCATCGATGCCGATGCCAACGAGCAGACAGACATCCTGCTGCACTATCTCAGGACGTTGGCGGCGGATCTGATCGGCCCGTATGCCGCGCCGGCAGTCGACGGCGGCTTCGCGCTGGGCACCGACGCCAATGGCCAGCTGACGATCGGCGCTGGCCGGTACTACGTTGACGGCATCCTGGTCGAGAACGACCAACCCTGCCTGTATTCGGCTCAGCCACACTACCGGTTGCCGACCGAGGATGGGTTTTTGGCTGAGACGCGGCAAAAGGCGGGCCACACGCTCTTCGTTTACTTGGATGTGTGGGAGCGTCATGTCACACATGTGGACGTGCCTGCGATTCGGGACGTGGCGCTTGGCGGTCCGGATACAAGCTCGCGCTCCCAAGTGGTGTGGCAGGTGAAAGCAGTGGCGATCCGCTCGCCGACGTCTCAGCAGGTGAGTCTGGGGCAGCTCAGGTGCACCGATCCGCTGAAGGACCTGGTCACGCTCAGCCCGGCAGCGCTCGCGGTGCGGCTCGAATCGGGTGGGCCGAGTGCTAATCCGGGCGCGTCGCCGGCTGGATCGTACCGCGGCACCGGGAATCACTTCTATCGCGTTGAGATTCACACCCCGGGCAAGGCAGGCACGGCGACCTTCAAATGGTCGCGTGACAACGGCAGCGTCGTGACGGCGTGGCTGGGCACCGACGACCACAACCTGATCGTCGGCAACTCCCGCGGCTTTCTCTCCGGCTGCTGGGTGGAGCTCATCGACGAGGAGACGGAGCTGCATGGGCGGCCAGGAACTCTCGTGAAGCTTGCGAAAGTGGCGGAGCAGACTCTGACCGTTGATCCGTCGAGCATCACCACCGAAGGGGCCATCGCTTGGAGCGACGCGCTCATCGGCGCCAAGGTTCGCCGCTGGGATCAAACGGAGAGCGCCGGCACCAAGCTCGAGAGCGGCGCAGTCGCGATCGTCGAATCGACGGCCCCGAACGCGGAGTGGCTCGATCTCGAACACGGCATTCAGGTGCAGTTCTCGCCAGCAGGGGAATATCGGACCGGCGATTATTGGACGATTCCTGCGCGCGCCGTCGATGGATCGATTGAATGGCCCGAGAATGGGACCGGCGAGCCGAAGGCCTTGGCGCCGTTCGGTATCGAGCATCACTACGCTCCGCTGGGATATGTAAGGTGGGACGGCAAGGAACTGAAGTCGCAGCGCTGCGACCTCGCGTTCACACCGCTATCGGACCGCCTCGTGAACAAGACGGCCAGCGACTAACCTTCTGCCAAGGCGGCGTACATCCCCGCCCGCTGATATCTCGACCGTCGGGATCCCAGGATTGAGATCGACGAGTAGCCGGCATCGTCCAGGAGCCCGCGAAGAGAGCTTTGGCTCAGCGGGTAGGGGACCCATGGATTCGCCTGGTCGGTGTCGTACTCGACGATCAGAAAACGCCGCGGCTGATTCATGGCTGGCGCGCAGGCGCGGATGAACGCCGCCTGATCGCGGACAAAGTGGAGGGCGTTGGCGAGGAGCACGCCGTCCAGCGCGTCGAACGGCCAGGGCGGGGTCGTGAAGTCGCCGGCGTGCGCGACGATCGAGACGCCCGCCTGCTCGCTGGGGATGCGGCGCAGCGCCGAAGCGTCCTGGTCCATCGCATGGATCACACTTCGCGACGGCAGCAACGTCGCGAGGGCACGGGTAAACGTCCCGTTGCCGCAGCCCAGGTCCGCCCACGTCTGTGGCGCAGTGCCGCCGAGGCGGCGGCCGCCGACGAGCGCGACCGCCTCAGCTTCGGTCACACCGACATTGTTTCTCAGAACGCAGACGGGATTTGGCGAGGTCTCGCACGAAGCGCATCGTAGTTCGCTCGATCGGGTGAAGATCCCTTGCCGATCGGCTCAGGACCGAATTATGCTGGCCCGCCCCCCGGATAGGTGTTTCGCATGGCCAAGCTCGACGCCGAGCTTCGGGTACTGCTTTCGAGAAAACAATTCTTCGATCGGCATCCCGAAGCTGGCCGTCTTTCGATCGGACCGGACGATCCGGTGTACATCGCGCTCAAGTTCCATGGCGATGTCAGCGCGCTGGTTGCCGCCGGGCTGACGCTCGGCAGCACCGTCGAAGAGATCGCGTTTGGTCAAACCACGCTGGCGGGCCTCGAAGCGCTGGCCTCACACGCGCAAGTCGAGTCGATTCAGCGGCAGCGCCGCGGGTCGCTTCTGCTCGACGAGAGCATTCCAGACATCCACGGCAATCAGGTCTGGTCGCGGTCTGGAGACAACTTCTCCGGCTATACGGGTCGTGGCGTCATCGTCGGCGTCATCGACACCGGCATCGACTTTCGTCACAAGGCGTTCCGAAAGGCCAACGGTGACACGCGCATATGGAGGATCTGGGATCAGACGATGACCGCCACTGGCAGCGAGGCCGCTCCTGTTGAGATCACCACGGCCGACGCACCCACCATCGCCCTCACTGCTACTCCGCTCGGGTACGGTGTGGAGTACAGCGACGGGCAAATCAACGACACGCTCACCGGCGCCGCCAACCCGGTGAGGGTCAGGCACGCGGATACCGACGGACACGGCACACATGTCGCCGGTATTGCCGCCGGGGACGGCTCCCAAAACGGCCACTGCCACGGTGCGTATACCTACATCGGCGTCGCACCGGAAGCCGATCTGGTCGTGGTGCGGCTGTGGGGGCTGACCGAGGGCGACAAGAACCGTCCGCCCACGCCGAATTCCGTCGTGATCGATGCCGTGCGCTGGATCTTGAACGAGGCGCGCAAGGCCGCCAAGCCGTGCGTCATCAACATGAGCTTCGGAACCTTCAGCGAGCAGATGGACGGCAGCGCGGCGGTTTCGGAGGCCATCGATCGCTTGTTGCGCCGCAACTCGGTGGGCCGCCAGGTGGTGATCGGCGCCGGCAACGACGCCGATGCCGGGTTCCACGCGGCGGCGACGGTGCCGGCCGGGCCGACCGCGACGCTGGACCTGAAGTTCGGGATCGACAAGAAGGATAAGAAAGAGCGGGTCGCCGTCGTGCTCTACACGGGCACCAATCTCCGGGCGCGGGTGACCTCGCCGGTCGGCGGCAGCGACGGCGAGATCGACTTCATTGACTCGACGTTCGAGGAGGCGCACAGCCCGACGGCCAACGGCAGCGACGCCGGCGCCGTGGCCTCGCTCTTGGTGGAGGAAGATCGCATCATCCTCACCATCACGCCTGCTACCGATGGGAGTAACAAGCGTGGCACGTGGACCCTTCAGTTGCAGGACATGGGAAGCACGGCGACGGCGATTGACGCGCTGCTGCTCTTCGGCAGCTCGCACGACGAGAAGTCTCCCAAGTTCGAGAGTCACACCACGTCGCGTTCGACGCTGACGCGAGAGGCGACCGGATTCGAGAGCATCTCGGTCGGCGCACACAAGATTGGCGGCAAGCTGTCGGATTTTTCGGCGCGCGGCCCGACACTCAGCGCCTCGCCACGCCCGAAACCCGACTTGGCGGCGCCTGGAGAGAACATCGCCTCAGCCGCCATCGCCAAAGAGCGCAACTGCGAACGGTGTTGCTGTAACTGTTGTCTCGATTTCTATGTGACCAAGGACGGAACCAGCATGGCCGCGCCGCATGTGGCGGGAGTCGTCGCGCTGATGCTGCACAAGAATCCCAGCTTGACCAGAATCCAGATCAGGGACCTGCTGACTGCCAACACCAATCCCAAGGGCGATTCATCGGCGGACCAGGACCTGGGATGGGGGAGCGGGCGGCTCGATGCGAAGAAGGTGGTGGACCAGGTGACGCAGGTGAACGCGCCGGTTCCTCGTGTCATCGAAGCAGAGGTCGAGGACCCGTTCGCGGCGCTGCACGAGTGGGTGCTCGCCACCGATCGCGGACCACACTATCAGCGGCTGTTCGATCGCTACGCGCAAGAGGTGTGGAGTCTCATCCAGAACAACCGGCGTGTGGCCACGATCTGGCATCGCTGCTACGGACCGATCTGGGTCCGGCTGGCGCTGCGCGCGGCGCACGCACCAGGTCTGATCGTGCCGGCCGAGGTTGAAGAGCTCCCCCTGCAAGAAGGCGCTCGACGTTTCGCCGCAGCGCTGACGCGCTACGGATCGCCGGAACTGCGGCGCGACCTGCTGGCGCTGGCTCCAGACATCGGACGGATCAAGGGAGGCGTGTCGCTTTCGGAGCTCATCGACGATTTGGGTAATCGAGTGTCGGAGATGCCACAGGCCGAAGCCGCGCCGGCGTGACGAGATTCAGCACACCTCACGACCTGAATCGTCACCATGCCCACCGTTACCGGCACCTTCGAAACCCTGGCCCTTGAACTGGGCCATGCGCTGGCGCCGCTGAAGGACCTGCTCGATCCCGAGAGCCTCCTGAACCTGGGACTGGAGCTGCCGCGCCAGCTGGCCAACGAGCCGGGCCTCGTCGCCGCGCTCACGGCGGCGCGCACCAAAGCCACCGAAGTCGACGGCAAGGTCACCGCTCTGGAAGCGGCGATCACATCGGGCGACACCATCACGATCGTCACCGCCGGCGTCGCGATGACGACGTTGGTCGGTGAGCTCATCGCGCGGCTCGGCGCGGTTGGAACCGCGTTGCACTCGGCCGCTGGTGCGCTGCCGCCGGCGGAGCGGGGGCCGCTGCAGGATCTGGCTGGCAAGCTGGCCAACCGCGCGCTCGAAGCGCTGGTCGTGTCCTACCTGAACGCCGAGCTGCCATCGCTGGCGACCACGCTGGCGGTGCTGGGCGTTGTGGACATGCCGCCGCAACGCGGCCGGGGCCTCGACGTGAGCTACGTGCCGGTGGAGCCGGTGGCGCCGCGTTTCTATCTGGATCGGCTGTCGCAGTTGTTGCAGCACCCCGATCAGTACCTGCAGCAGACCTTCAAGTGGGGCGACGCCGGTTTCGACGGCGCCACGCTGCTGCGCAAGCTGCAAGAGTTGCTCGAAAGCTTCAGCCTGCCGGCCGTCATCTATACCCGGCCTGGCGGGTCGCTGGCGCTCGAAGCGTTCGCGTTTGTCGTCGAGACCGACACGAGCGTAGCTCCACCTGGGCTGAAGTTCGAGCTGAGCCTGCCAGGCGACGCGACGTTCGACGATCAGGTGGACTTCACGTCGCTGTGGAAAGGGCAAGGTCCACGCCGACGCGCACTTTGCCGCTGGTCTCTCGGGAACGCTCCGGCCGCCGTTCACCCTGAGGGCGCTGCCGCCGTCAGGGACGGTGACGCTCAATCTCAGCCTCGGGCTGGCCGCTGAGAAAACGGTGAGCGATCCGATCGTCCTGTTGGGCATGACCGGCGGCTCGCAACTCTCGGCGAAGCGCATTGGCGGCAGTGTCGGCATCGCGGCGAATCTCGACGCGGCGGGCGGCGAGGTGACACCGACGGTGCAGCTCAGCATCGAGGACGGGCGGCTCGTCATCGACTTCTCCCAGGGCGACGGCTTCATTCAGAAGCTGCTGTCCGGCGTGCACGTCGATGCGGCATTCGGCCTCGCGGCCGACTGGAATCCGAAAGATGGTCTGCGCCTGCAGGGACAAGGCGGCGTCGAAGTCTTCGTGCCTCTGAAGATCGATCTCTCGGTGGTGCAGATCAGCGGGCTCTACGTGGCGATTGGGCTTGGGTCGTCACCTGCCCCGATCTCGATCGTGCTCGCCACGCAGATCACGACCGAACTCGGGCCGCTCACGGCCGTCGTCGATCGCATCGGCCTGCGCGCCCTCATCGGGTTCCCGGCCAGCGGCGGCAATCTCGGGTTGGCGGACATCGCCTTTGCCTTCCAGCCGCCAAACGGCGTCGGGTTGTCGATCGACGCGGGGGCGATGAAGGGCGGCGGCTTCCTCAAGCTGGATCCCGACAAGGGTGAATACTTCGGCTGCCTCGAGTTCTCGTTCCAGGACGTCATCACGCTGAAGGCGATCGGCATCATCAACACCAAGATGCCGGACGGCAGCAAAGGCTTCGCGCTGCTGATCCTGATCACCGCCGAGTTCGTGCCGATTCAGCTCGGCTTCGGCTTCACGCTGATTGGCGTCGGCGGATTGCTCGCGCTGAACCGCACGCTCGACGAGGAAGCGCTTCGCGTCGGCGTACGGACCGGCGCGGTCACCAGCATCCTCTTCCCCCAGGACATCGTCGCCAACATCGTCCGGATCATCAGCGACCTGAAGACGATCTTTCCGCTCGCGGAAGCCCATTTCATCATCGGGCCGATGGGCAAGCTCGGCTGGGGCACACCGACGCTGATCTCGCTCGAAATCGGCGTCATTCTCGACCTGCCGAGGCCGATGTTCGTGCTGGTCGGCGTGCTGCGCTGCATCCTGCCGGCCGAAGACGCGGCGATCCTGAAGCTGCAAGTCAACTTCGCCGGTGGCGTCGATTTCGAAGCCGGCCGCATCTGGTTCGACGCGAGCCTGTTCGATTCCCGCCTGCTCCTCTACACGCTCACTGGCGACATGGCGCTCCGGATCAATTGGGGCGACGAGAGCCTGTTTGTCCTGACGGTCGGCGGCTTCCACCCCGCCTTCAAGGAAGTGCCGGCAGACCTACGCAGCCTGCGGCGCTTGAGCATCTCGCTGCTCCCGGGCGACAACCCGCGCCTCAACGTGCAGACCTATTTCGCGGTGACCTCCAACACCGTGCAATCGGGATCGAAGGTCGAGCTCTACGCCGCCGCGTGCGGGTTCAACATCTACGGTTTCCTCGGGTACGACCTGCTGGTGCAGTTCAACCCGTTCCGCTTCGTGGCGCAGATCCGCGCGGGATTGGCGCTACGCAGAGGCAGCGACGTCATCGCCGGGGTCAGCGCCAGGGTCGAGCTCACGGGGCCGACGCCGTGGCGCGCCCGCGGCGAAGCGAGCCTCGAGATTCTGTTCTTCGAGATCACGGTCGACTTCGATGTCTCGTGGGGAGATGAAGCCGGACAGATCGAGCAGACCGAGGACGTCTATCGGCTGATTCGAGCGGCGGTCCGTGACGATCGCAACTGGACCGCCGAGCTGCCGGCGAATACGCGGCTGGGCGTCACGCAAAGGACCCTGACCCTGCCGCCGGCGACGATCGTCGTGCAGCCCTTCGGCCGCCTGGCAGTGAGCCAGAAAGTGGTGCCGCTGGGGTTCGACATCAACACCTTTGGCAACAAGCGGCCGGTGGGACCGACCCGCTTCGAGCTGACCTTTGCCGGAGGGGAAGAGGTCCGCGAGGAGTTCGCCGTGGCCAACTTCCTGCGCATGAGCGACAGCGACAAGCTCTCGCGCAAGTCGTTCGAGCGCATGCGCAGCGGCATCAGCTTCACGCCCGACTCCGGCACGAAGACGGGCGCCAGCGTCGCCAAGGAGGTCGACTACGAGTTGAGCTACGTGCATCGCGCAAGCGGAGCTCGAATCGACGGCGGTCTCTATCGGCTGGCCAGCTCGGCGTTCGCGATGTTTGCCAAGGGTGGCGCGATCGCCAGGAGTCCCCTTGCCGTGGCGTCACGAGTCGGCGGTACTCCGCCGGCCACGATCGGCGCTCGGGAGGCCCAGTACGTCGTCGTCAACGTCAGCGATCTCTCGCCGCACGCGCCCAACATGGTGGCGAAGTCCGAGACCGAGGCCTACATGCTCCAGGCACAGGCCGTGTCCCAGAACCCGGCGCTCGCCGGGATGATTCAAGTGATGTCGAGTGACGAGCTGGGGTGATCGACCTCTATGAGCATCACGGTCGGCCGGTACACCTTCAATTCGTGGCTGCGACGCGGCGTCGGCACGCGCATCGCCGAGGTTGACAACCTCGGGGCCGGCGTCACGCCGGTGATGGAACGGCCGACGATTCCGATCGACGTCACGCTCAACACCGAGACGATTCACAAGGACTTCGCGCTCGTCGGCCCCGGCGACATCATCGGCATCAATCCGTCGATGGTGGTTCGCACCGAGCCGCTGCATCTGATCACCAACTTCGAGCCGAACTACCTGCCGTTCGTCGAGTTCTACGATGAGGATTTCGCGTGGCGCTATACGCCGGCGCGCGCCAACGATCGCCGGTTGCGGCCGTGGCTGGCGCTGCTCGTGCTCGAGGAGCATGAGGATCCCGCGCAGTCGGAGTTCGAGCGGCACGACCGCCGCTTTCCGCTGCCGACGATGACGGTGCGTGCCGCCGCGGCGTTGCCGCCGCCCGACCAGACGTGGGCGTGGTCACACGTGCATATCAACGAGGGCTACAACACGCCCTCGGAGTTCGAGAAGTTCCTGCTCTCGCTGCACGACCTCAATCATCCAAACGCCGACAAGATCATCTGCCGGCTGATCAGCCCTCGAAAGCTCCGGGCCGATCGTGCCTATCGCGCCTTTGTGGTGCCGGCGTTCGAGACCGGGCGGCTGGCCGGATTAGGCCAGGATCCCTCGACCATCGACGCGCAGAAGCCGGCGTGGACCGCCGGCGCGGCCAACATTGAATTCCCGATCTACTACGAGTGGTACTTCCGCACCGGGCAGAACGAGGACTTCGAGTCGCTGGTGGACCTCATCCTGCCGAGGCCAGTGGACAAGCAGGTCGGCATCCGCGACATGGATGGCTCGGCCCCCGGCTTCGGCATGACACAGGGAGCCGACATCGGCCCAATCGAGCCGCCCACCGAGAACCAGGCGATCGTCGGCCTCGAAGGCGCGCTGAAGGCGCCAACGACGACGTCGCGGCCGAAGACGATCGATACCTCGAAGCCGTTCTTTGCCGCGCTGCAGTCGATCCTCAACTTTCCCGCGGAGCTGCAGGAGTCGAGCAACGCGCAGACCGATCCGGTTGTCTGCCCGCCGATTTACGGCGAGAACCACGCCCTGCGCCACGTGGTCGCCGTGACCTCGAGCGGGTGGCTCAACGAGCTCAATCGCGATCCGCGCAATCGCGTGCCGTCGGGCTTCGGCACGAGGGTGGTGCAGACTCACCAGGAAGACTACGTCGCGCGGGCGTGGGCGCAGGTCAAACGGATTCTCGATCTCAACCGCAGCGTCCAGCTCAGCGTCTTCGCCATGTCGGCCGTCGAGGCCATTCACCGTGGCTTTGTCTCGCGCCTCACGCCAGCCGAGACGATGGCGGTCTTCTCACCGGTATTGAAGAAGGTGAAGGGGTCGCCGACGACGCTCCATCACCAGCTGTCGACCAGCACGGTTCCGCCGGCCGCAGTCGATGGCGCGCTGCGACGGATGATCCGGCCACGCGGCGCGTACGGCCGGCGGTTGCGGCGCGATGATGGGAACTTCAGCTACACCACCCTGGTCAACGACCTCAACGACGAGCGGGTGAGTGCGGCGCCGCCCAAGCCGGTTCCACCGCATCTCAATACCGACAAGGACCTGGCCGATCGGCTGCCGGACATTCCGGCGTGGCTTGCATGGCTGATCCGGCATCGGCGGCTGTTGCTGATCCTGGTGCTGATCCTCCTCCTGGTCATTGGGCTCTTCACCGGCGCATGGCTGGTGGTGGCGGCGCTTGCCGCAGCTGCGGTGGCAGCGTTTGTCGCCGCATCACGCCTGGAGCGTTCTCAGGATGCAGCCGCGTCGGTATCCGATCCGAAAGAAGTGCTCTCCGATATCCAGAAGGTGCCGAATCGTCCAGGCTTCAAGCTCACCATGCTCGATCCGGTCGGTCCACTGCCTGCCGTCTCCGGCACACAGGTCACAACCGCCACCGCGACGACGTCCTCGTCAGCCAACGCGATCGCCTTCAACACCGTGACGCTGTTTACTCCAGGACCTGGCGGCGGAGAGAGTCTCGAAGCGGTGAATTTTCGCTCGGCGGCGACCCGGCTGAACGAGCGCCTGACGATCACGCCGCCCGAGCGGAAGGTGGCGCGCTTCGACCTGGCCAACGCGTACGCCAGGCTCTCGCAGGAGATCGATCCCGGGTTTGCGTTTCCCAAGCAGCTGGCTGGGAGGTTCCATTTCGAGTTCGATCCAGGCTGGCTGAAGATGCGCGAGCGGCTCGTGCCGGCGATGGCGTATCCCGACTTCCCCGATGCCATGTACGCCAAGCTGCGCGACATCTCGAGCGAGCTGTTTCTGCCCAACCTGCAGTTGATTCCACCCAACACGATCTCGCTGCTCGTGACCAACCCGCCGTTCATCGAGTCGTACATGGTCGGGCTCAACCATGAGTTCGGGCGCGAGCTGCTCTGGCGCGAGTATCCGACCGACCGGCGCGGCAGTTACTTCCGGCAGTTCTGGGAGGTGAAGGGGATCATCAGCGACGATCCCGAACAAATCTGCCGAGGAGCTGGCCGATGACTACAAGGACATCGCGCCGCTGGACGAGTGGCCGCTGTCGTCGGATCTGGGCGCGCATCCCAATCCGAAGCGGCCGCAGAACAAGAACCTGGTGCTGGTGATTCGAGGCGAGCTGCTCAAGAAGTACCCGAACACGATCATCTACGCTCAGCGGGCGCACATCTATCGCGATCGCAACGGGGTCGCCGACCCGACGCATCCGCCGATCATCGTCGAGCCGGAGACCGAGGCCGAGATGAAGGCCGAGATTCGGTTTCCGATCTTCCGCGCCGAGATCGATCCCGACTATCGCTTCTTCGGCTTCGAGCTGACCATCGAGGAAGCGCGCGGCGCCGCCAACCCGCAATTGCCCACCGACGATTGGGGCTGGTACTTCGTGATTCAGGAAGTGCCGGGAGAACCGCGGTTCGGGATGGACGTCCGCTTCTCGCCAGATGACGATTCGACGACGCCGATCACGTGGGATGACCTGGCGTGGACGAAGTTTGCCGACGGGCTGTCTTTCATCGGCACCGCGACACCGCCCGATCCCTCGTTCTTCAATCTCCTCACGGCGTCGTTGCAGGCGCAGTGGGGCCGCGACTCGGCGGACATGGCGTTCATCCTGTATCAGAAGCCGGTGATGATCGCCGTCCACGCCAGGGAAATGCTCGAGAAGCTCGATGAAGGCGGGCCGCCATGAGTGAGTACTCCGAACTGCTCGCCCAACTCCGCCGCGCGAGATCCGGCCGCGACGCGGCGCGCCACGAAGTGTACGAGTCGCGTCTCGAGATCCTCGGACTGACCCGGGCGCAGGAACGCGCCGGCCGCGGCGACGATCAAGATCCCGACACCAGGGGAGCGCTCGACGCCGCGCGCGAGCGCCTCGCCAGCCGCAAAGGCCTGTTGGCCGAGCGCGAGAGGGTCGTGACAGGCCTCGTCGGCCAGCTGTTCGAGCGACCGCCGCAGGACCTGCTTGGCGAGTGGAGCGACGAGACGCCCATCATGCTTCTCCCGCTTCGCGTCGAGACCAAGTTCAAGACGGTCGATCGCCGCCAGGAACTGTGGGTGCGCGTGTTTCCGGATGAAGTTGCGATTACCACTCACGAGCCGATTCTCACCACCAAAGAGCACACAGAAGGCATGGCCTATTGGGAAGCGCTTCGCGCGGCCACGACTGACGACGGCCGCGCCACTGCCTGGCGAACGTTGGCCGACATGTTCGGCGCCAATCGGGCCGCCTGGGTGGCGCTTCAACTGAAGCCGACGAACTGGAGTACGCCTCCGCCGGCGGCGGGCGTGGACCTGGCATTTCCCAACCTGCCGTTGACCAAGCCCGACAGCTGGAGCCAGGCGCCGCATTCGATCGTCATGCCCGATCGGCTCCTGCTGATGCTCTGGCGCGGCAACACGCTCGTGCAGACCATCGCGGGCAATCCGATCGACGACTATGTCGTGCTGGGTCCTGCGCCGGTCGACGACACCGGCACCGCGTCGATCACCAGGACCGGCGACAAGCGGCTCGAGTACGGCGAGGACTTCGCGTGGATCAGGGACTTTCACGATGCCGAACGCCGCGGCCTGGCGTTCATCGTCCCGCTGAACGCCGACGACGCGCGCGGCTTCGACCGGCTGCTGGTGCTGGGAGTGAAGCACTCAGCCGACGAGCAGGACGGGCAGCAACTGGTCGAGCGGTTGATCGACAACCACCATTACTCGGCGAAGGGCTTCAGCCTGGTGACGCAGGGGACGGCCACCAACAACACGGATGGCCGGGAGGCCGGTTTCACCAAAGAGGACTGGCTGCACGACGTCAGCTATTTCGTCGAAGAGGGCGACCCGCTGTTCACGCCCCAGGCGGATCCGGCGCGCGCCACCGACGGCCAGCGTCTCGCCGAGTACCTCGGCATCGGCTACGACGTGCTGGGCCACGTCCGCAACAGCAACGCGCTCGATCATGCCGACGCGGTGGCGATGAATCGCGCGCTTTATGGCGCGACGCTCGGCTACTACCTCGACAGCATGTTGAACGAAGTGATGCGCGATGCGACGTCGCAGCAGGTGCGCGAATTCTTCACCGATCATGTGACCGGCCGTGGCCCGCTTCCGGCCGTCCGGGTCGGCAATCAGCCGTACGGCGTGCTGGTGACCAGCGCCGGCGATGCCTGGGGCTATCGCCCCGGCACGTTCATCCGTGAACCGCCGATCGACCTGAACGTGCACAAGGCGACCCAGCGCGGCCGTCAGGAGTGGCGCACGCTCGCGGCTCAGCTGCCGCAAATCGGCAAAGGCGGCGATTCACGGCAGAGCCTGATGAACGTGCTCGGCCTGCAGCCGACGTCGGCCGACTACTACCATCGCGTCGGCTACAGCTACGACTACTTGATGAACCTCGAGGACTTCACCTGGGGAGGCCGCCACTTTGGTGACGTCATCAACATGATGATCGAGGGCATGGCGGCGCGGCAGCTGCTGAAGGATCTGGGCTACGATCCTCGACGCGCCGACGGCACGACGAAGCCGTCGCCGCTGCTCCTCACGCTGATCTTCCGTCACTTCCACTCCCGGCTCGATCGCAACAATCTCATCGATGGTCTCCCGCCGGCCGAGGATCGGGGTCTGAAGCCGTACGACCCGGCAACCGGCGCCAACTACATCGATTGGCTGCTGGCCAAAGCGGCCGACGTCAACGCCCTCGAGCACCAGGACTTTGGCGGGGTCACGCCGCCCAACGCGCTGCTCTACCTGCTACTCCACAACGCGCTGCTGCAGGAGATTCAACGCAGCATCCGCATGTTTCTCGAGTCCCACCTGATTCAGAGCGACGAGCTGGCGCGCAGCCGCAAGTTCATGAACCTTAGCGCAAAGCCTGATGTGTCGCCCTGGGAAGTGTTTCGCGCACCGGCCGCCCGCGTCGTGGCGTCCGAGCAATCCGACCGGCCGCTGCTCGCCTATGTGCAGTCGGATCGCTTCACCGGCGGAGGCGGAGGAGACATCGGCCGCTACATTCAGCAGAGCAAGGACGCACTCGAGCATCTGCGCGGCGCCTCGACCGCGCGCCTCGAGCGCGCGTTTGCCGAGCACATCGACACGCTCAGCTATCGACTCGACAGCTGGGAGACGGCATTGTTCGACCGCCGCTTGCGCGGCCAGCGGCGGCTGTCGAATGAGGAACGGAAGACGGGCGTGTTTCTCGGAAGCTACGGCTATCTCGAGAACGTCCGGCCGGCGAACACGAGGTCCAGGATTCCCGACGACAGCCTGCCCGCGCCGCTGCGCGAAGGCGTGGAGAATCTCTTCGTCGATTCCCAGGATGGCGGCTACGTCCACACGCCGTCGATCAACCACGCCACCGCCGCGGCGATTCTGCGCAGCGGCTACCTCACCCACGCGTCGCCCGAGGATCGCGAGAAGCTGAGCGTCAACCTGTCGTCGGAGCGGGTGCGGCGGGCGAAGTGGCTCATCGACGGCGTCCGCAACGGTCAGTCGCTCGAAGTGCTGCTGGGGTATCTCTTCGAGCGTGGCCTGCACGACTGGACGACCCGGCCGGGAAGCCCGGTGATCCTCGATCACCTGAAGCCGCTGTTTCGGGCGCAGTTTCCGATCCGGCGCACCCGGCTGCCGCGAAAGGGTTTCTCGTCCGAGCCGGCCGAGACCATCGAGGATTATCAAGTGACCAACGGGCTCGACCTGGCGCGGCTCACTACAGGGTTCCCGTACGGCATCACGTTCGTTCCGCCGCTCAACAGCGATCAGATCGCTGCCATCGCCTCCGAGAAGCGCAACATCGAGCTCTCGCTCGACGCGCTGCGCGATGTGCTCACCGCCGAGTCGGCTTATCAACTGGCACTGGGAAACTTCGATCGCGCGGCGGCGGTGATGCAGGCGATCGCGAGCGGCCAGATACCGGTCGAGATCGACGTGATCAACTCGTCACGCGGCATGGCCATGGGATTCACGACGCGAGTGGCGATGCATTTCGATCCCGCCCTTGCCACCAATCCGTGGCCGGCAATTGGCATGACCCGGCGCGCGCGGATCGAGCCGTCGCTCAACCACTGGGCCGGGCAGATGCTGGGCGATCCGGCGACGATCCGCTGCTCGGTGCGTGCGGTCGACGCCAACGGCGTCACGCTGCTCGCCGGTGGCGTACCGATCGCCGGCGTCGTCAGCCTGGCCGACCTCGAGGTTCAACCGATCGATTTCGTCTATCTGATTCGAAAACAGGTGGATGCGACGGGCGCGTCGGAGCTCGAGAGCCGCGTGCGCGACGTCTTCGCGCGCAACGCCACCCTGAGCGACGACACGATCGTGCACATCGAGTTTGCGGAGCCGGGACCCGGCGCTGCCACCATCCGCAGCTTTGCCGAGATCCTGCCGTTCGCCGACGGCATGCGCGAGCTGATCGGTCGCGCGCGGCCGCTGCACGCACAGGACTATGCCGCGCCGGCCAAAACGAAAGCGGCGGCCGCCGAGAATCCCGGGCACGTGGACATCGGCGAGCTGAGGACGCGCGTGGTCGGCATCCGCACGGCGTTCAATGCCCTCTTCGCCTCGCTCGCGACCGCCACCACGCAGGCGCAAACGCTGGCGACTCCGGCGGCGATTGACGGCCTGCGTGCGGCGGTGAGGGCCGTCGCCGACTCCGGCTTCGTGCACAGCTTTCCGGTGTCTGCGGTCGGGAGCGGTGCGGCGGAGCGGCAAGCGCTGGTCGCGCAAAGCGAGTCGCTGCAATCCAGATTCGCGGCCCTCGCCGATCTCGACACCGCGGATCTTGCGGCGGTGGATAACCCGGCAGCCAAGCCGCCGCAGCAAATCAGCCTGCTCGTCGGCATGGCCCGGCGCTTCCTCGGCGACGACTATGTGCTGCTGCCGCGTTTCGTCTTGCCCAACGCCGCCGCCGTCGCGCAGGCGTTCGGCCATCGTCACGAGCTGCTGTCCTATGCGACGACGACGCGCAATATTCCCTTGCCGGTCGAGGAGTGGCTGCACGGCGTGTCGCTCGTGCGGCCGACGATGCATGTCTTCGGTTCGTTGCGGATGTATGCCGACACATTCGGGGTCGCCGATATGGCGTTCGAGCCGATTCAACTGCCATTCCGCGCGAACGATTCGTGGCTCGGCACCGAGTTTCCGGAGAGCCTGGAGATCGTGAACGACACGATCGCGATGGTGCAGTACTTGCCGCAGGGCTTTGCCGCCGCCGGATCGCTGTGCGGGCTGCTCGTCGACGAATGGGTCGAGACGGTTCCGCGGCGGGAAGAGGTGACCGGGATCGCCTTCAATTACAACCAGCCCAACAGCACGCCGCCGGCTGCGATTCTGCTGGCCGTGACGCCGCAGGAGACCGGACGCTGGCAGTGGAGTCACCTGGCTGGAACGGTGCTCGACACTATGGAGCGTGCGCGGCTCCGCGCCGTCGAGCCCGACATGATCGACACGCTGGCCGCCATCGGCACGCTGCTGCCGGCGACGCTCGGTGAGTTCAGCACCGCCAAGAACTCGATCAGGCTGGACTACTCCTTCAATGTCACGACGGTCTTCGAGGCCGTATCCGCGCTCAGCAAATCGACCGGAGGGGGCGGTTAGCGCATGCCCGATCACCTGTCCGCGATATTCGAGAAGCAGCAGCTGCTGGTCGAGATCTACCGCGAACCGTCGATCACGGCCTACAACCGGCTCGAAGCGAGAGCACGGACCGAGGACTTCGAGCGCAGCCTGCGCGCCGAGATCCGCGATGCGCTGTGGATGCTGACGCGCCAGTGGCAGATGGGGGAGCTCGAGGCCGAGGACGCGGGGTCGCCGGTGGACGCGCGCCTGCTGACGTCGCAGTCCCACATCGATCGCCTGGCGCTTGGCGCCGATGCCGGGCACGCGTATGACGAGTCGATTCCGGTTGAAGTATTCGTCGAGCGCGAGCGCGTGCCGTGGACGCATGCGCTGCGCGTACAAGCCGGCCAGATGTTTCTCAGGCTGCACTCGCCGGCGCTGCGCACGAAATATGCGGCGAAGTATCTCGCCCCGTTTTCGTTTGCTCCGAACGCCGAGGCAGCGTTTGGCACCGACATCGGCGGGTTGAATCTCTACGTCGCGACCAGGCGGCGCGATATGGATGGCGAGAAGCTCGTCGCCGCCATCGAGGCTGGCACCTTGATCGCGGACGCCGGCATCGATGTGCCCGATCGTCCAGCCATCAACACGGCGGCCGACCAGCTCGTGGCCTGGCTGACGCGGCAGTATTCCCAGCCCGAGGCCGCCGCGGCGCGCGCGTGGGATCCCGAGCGCCTGAGCTATGCGTTTCGCGCCGCCGCTCCGGGTGCGTCAGGGACGCAGCGCGTGCTCGACGCCAGCCGTTATCACGAAGGGCGCGTCGACTGGTACGCGTTCGATCTCGATCGGCAGGCGACGCCTTTGGCGTCGGAGAACCCTCCCACACCCGTGGATCCACCCGATCCAATCTCGTTCCTGCCGGCCGGCGTCTCGTTCAAGGGCATGCCGGCGCCGCGCTTCTGGGAAATGGAGGACCGGCAGATCAACTTCGGCAAGTTGAACGCCAAGACGACCGACCACCTGCTGCTGCTGTTCGCCGAGATGGGACTGATCTACGCCAACGACTGGTTCGTCGTCCCCTATAACCTGCCGGTCAACACGCTCTGCGAAATCGAAGGGTTGGTGATCACCGACGTCTTCGAAGATCGCCTGCTGGTTCGCCCGGCCGGCACCGGCAGCGAGAGCAATTGGCAGCACTGGAGCATGTTCAGCCTGAGCAACCGCAACGCGATGGAGGAGTACAACCGGCAGTTCTTCCTGCCGGCAGCGCTCACCAACACGCTCGAGAGCGAGCCGCTCGAGCAGGTCAACTACATCCGGGACGAGATGGCCAACATGGTCTGGGGGATCGAGGACCGCATCCCGTCGGCGACCGGCGCCGGCATCAACGGCCACGATGCAGCGGACAAGACTGGCGTGCAGCCGCCGCCGATTGCCGCATCGAAGGCGGCGATTCGCTACCTGCTGGGCACCACCGTCCCCGAGAACTGGATTCCGTTCCTGCCGGTGCACGAGCCAGGCAGCGTTCAGGACATCCGCTTCCAGCGCGCCGCGATGCCGAAGCTCGGCGTTCCGCCGCGTGACGTAATCAAGGCGAAAGGCGTGCTCCTGACCGAGGTGCAGCCGCTCTACTACATCGACGAGGCCGAAATCCCGTACGCCGGGACGATCGTGCGTCGGTCGTACCAGCGAACCCGCTGGTACGGCGGCAGGACGTTCCTGTGGATTGGCCGCGCGCGCGAGAACGGCCGAGGGCAGGGCAGCAGCAACCTGCGATTCGATCAGATCGAACCAATTGCTCCCTGACGCAGCAGGCGGTTCGCGATTCGCGGTTCGCAGTTCGCTATTCGCTTTTCGCTGTTAGCCATTCGACCTTAGCCATTCGGTATTCGCCGGTGGCTTTGCGAATTGCGAATTGCGAATTGCGAACCGCGGATCGCGAGCGTCTACCAATACTTCCAGCGCGGCACGAGGCGCTCTTCAAAGGCGAACGACGGCGTGGCGCCGGGTGTCACGACCACGCGGACCCAGCCGACCTGCGGTGAGCCCGGCACCTCCAGCCGCATGAGGTTGGCAACCGTTTGCTGCGTGGCCCGCGACTTCAGCGGATAGTCCGTCTTGAAGTCGTGCGAGTCGCCGTGAATCACCAGCACGGGCTTGCCGAACGCCACGGCCTCGTCCTCGAAGGCGTCGAGCAGCGGCTGGAAGACGACTCGCTCATGAGGAAACCAGTCGAAGCCTGGATCGGCGTGGAACGACACAACGATGGCCGTCGCCGACTGTGACTTCGCCCGCGCGAACGTCTCCGCCAGCCACGCCAGTGACGCTTGGTCTCTTCGCAGCACCTCATCATCGTCGGCATCGGTTCTCCCGGGGAAGTTCCGGGTGAAATTGTCGCTGCCCACCACATGGATGGTCGCGAACATCACCCCGCTCTGCGACCAGCGGGCGTGCTCGACGAATTCGGCAAACGCCGGATCGGAGGACTGCGTTTCGAGCGGTAACGTCTGGCGACCGAGACTCGACGCCGGCCGCGGATACAGGATGCGGCGCAACACCGCGAGCCGATCGCGAGGGTTGAAGCCACCTTCCTGCCAGGTCCAGCAGTCGGCCCACTCGTTGTCGCCGGGGGTGTAGATGAGCGGACGCTTCAGGCCGTTGAACCAACGAAGGCTCCGGTCGTACCGGTCTTCGCTGCACGGCCGCCAGAAAATGTCGCCGACATGAATGGAGAAGGCGAGATCGTTCCCGTCGATGTCCTGCAGCATGAGGGGATAGCGCCACGCTTCCCACGGGTAGTACGGCGCGTCGCCGAGCGCGCCGAACGCAAAGGTGCCCGGAGGATTGGGCGTCGGCGCGGGCGGGCCGCTCGTCGAGAGTACCAGCGCCGTAAGCACGGCAACGACGATCGCGATGGCGGCGGCGAGGCGAAGCATCCGGCGAGAGGCCATAGGGAATATAGTGACAGCCACAACGCGAGGTCAGCCGATTGTGATTGCCGCTCGTCTCGTCCTGATTGCCGCGCTCGGCACTGGTTCGGCCCTTTGGGCTTCACAGCGTCCCGAGAGTCCCGTCGAGTGGCGCGCGTACGGGGGCAGCCCGGCCAACGATCGGTTTTCAGCGCTGACTCAGATCAACCGCGCGAACGTCCGGCAACTCGAAGTGGCTTGGACGTTCGATACGGCCGAGAGCGGCGGCTTTCAGGTGAACCCCATCGTCGTGGACGGGATAATGTACTCGACGACACCGAGACATCGTGCGATTGCGCTTGAGGCGGCGACCGGTACCCTCAAGTGGACGTTCGACGCGGGTATCGAGAGCCGTGGTCCCAATCGCGGCGTGACCTACTGGCGCAACGGCGACGATCACCGCGTGTTTGTCGCCGTCGATCAATTCCTCTATGCCCTCGATGCACGAACCGGTCGAATCATCTCCACATTCGGGGATCAGGGCCGGATCGATCTTCGACGCAATCTCGGTCGCGACCCGGAGCGGCAATCGATTCGCCTGACGACACCCGGTGTGGTCTTCAAGGACCTCCTGATCATCGGCGGCCGGGCGGGCGAGGGTGCGGGCGCGTCGCCCGGCGACATCCGCGCCTACGAGGCGAAGAGCGGTCAGCTGAAGTGGTCGTTTCGCACGATTCCAAAGCCTGGCGAAGACGGCTACGACACCTGGTCTGAGCGGTCGTGGCAGGTGAATGGCGGGGCGAACAACTGGGCCGGGATGGCAGTCGACGAATCGCGAGGCATCGTGTTCGTGCCAACCGGGTCGGCCGCGCCCGACTTTTACGGTGCCGACCGCATCGGCGACAACCTGTTCGCGAACGCCCTGCTGGCGCTCGACGCTGCGACCGGGCGCCGCCTTTGGCACTTTCAAGCGGTGCACCACGACATCTGGGATCGCGACTTTCCGTCGCCACCAACGCTCGTCACGATCCGTCGCGGCGGTGGCTCGGTCGACGCCGTTGCGCAGACCACGAAGCACGGCTTTGTCTTCGTGTTCGACCGGGAGAATGGCCGGCCGCTGTTTCCGATCGATGAGCGGCCATTTCCTGCGAGCGACATCGCGAGCGAAAAGGCATCGCCGACGCAGCCGGTGCCCACGCTGCCAAAGCCGTTTGCCCGGCAGCGTCTGACGTCCGATCTCCTGACCACGCGCACTCCCGAAGCCCACGCGTGGGCAGTGGAGCAGCTTGCGACGTTCCGAAACCAGGGTCCGTTCACGCCACTAGCGGTCGGTCAAAGCACCGTTGTCTTTCCAGGCTTCGATGGCGGCGCGGAGTGGGGTGGCAGTGCGTTCGACCCGGCCTCGACGCTGCTGTTTGTCAATGCGAACGATCTCGCATGGACCGGTGCGCTCGCTGCCGAGACGAGCGCGACCCAGACAGCGAACGGTTATCGTTTCACCGGTTATCGACGGTTCCTGGACCCCGACGGCTATCCCGCCACCGCGACACCATGGGGTACGCTCAGCGCGATCAACCTCAGCACCGGAGACTTCGCCTGGCAGATTCCCTTGGGGGAGTATCCCGAACTCGTCGCGAAGGGGTTGAAGAACACCGGCAGCGAGAACTACGGTGGTCCTATCGTGACCGCCGGAGGCTTGGTGTTCATCGGTGCGACCAACTTCGACCGGAAGTTTCGTGCCTTCGACAAGGACAGCGGACAATTGCTGTGGGAGGCGACGCTGCCTTTCGCCGCCAACACCACACCGCTTACTTACGAAGTGCGAGGGCGTCAGTTCGTACTGGTGCCCGCAGGCGGTGGCAAGAACCAGGCGCCGTCCGGCGGGGTGTTCATCGCCTATGCTTTGCCCGACAACGCGCGAAAGGGAGGCAGGTAAAACATGGTGACTCGACGTGAATTCTCACGAACCGCACTCGCCGGCCTGGCATGGCCCGCGCTCGCGGGGCGCAGTGCACTGGCTTCGCCGGTGGGCGGCGTCCGCCTGGGCGTGCAGACCTACAGCTTTCGCGACCTGCCGCGTCCGGCCGGTGGTGATGCCGTGGACGTCGTCATCGCCGCGATGCGCGAATCCGGGCTCGATGAATGCGAGCTCTGGTCGCCGCAGATCGAACCGGCCCAGGCACTTGGACGCGACGCCTCGCCCGAGGATCGGCAGCGGGCGCGCGAGGCCTTGAAGCAGTGGCGTGAGTCCACGCCGATGACTCACTTTGCCGGCATCAAGCGGAAATTCGACGCCGCGAAGATGACGATCTTCGGCTACAACCTGAGCTTCAACGACTCGTTCAGCGACGCGGAAATCGACCGCGGCTTCGACGCCGCGCGAGCGCTCGGCGCGCAGGTGATTACCGCGTCCACGACCGTTTCGGTCGCCAAGCGCCTGGTGCCGTTCGTGGAGAAGCATCGGCTTCCGGTGGCCATGCACAACCACTCTCGCATCGACGATCCCAACGAGTTCGCGACGCCGCAGAGTTTCCAGACGGCGCTCGGCTACTCGAGCTATTTCCGGATCAACCTCGACATCGGTCACTTCACGGCCGCGAACTTCGACGCGCTGGCGTTTCTCCAGCAGCACCACGATCGGATTACGAACCTGCACCTGAAGGATCGGAAGAAGAACCAGGGCGACAACGTGCCGTGGGGTGAAGGCGACACGCCGATTCGCGACGTGCTCCTCTGGCTGAAACAGAAGCAGTCTCCGGTGCGCGCCTATATCGAGTACGAGTACCGCGGCAAGGGCCCCGTGGAGGAAGTGAAGGCCTGCCGCATCCTGGCGACGAAGATCCTCACCACTTGAAGCTCCCCGGGCCGGCGTTGGCCCTTTTGCCTGCGCCGACCAGGTTCAGCAACGGGCGCTGGGACAAGTAACTGCCAGTTTTTGCGCCTCGTCGGCAGTCGTGCCTATATTCCCGAACCAATGAAGCCGCGGCCGGTGTGGGCCGGCGGCGTTTGCACGACGGATGGGACGAGGGGCGATATGAATACGTGTACATGGACGGTGTTTCTTCGGCGGCGTGGCCTGGCACCGATCGTGACCGCACTGGTTGGCCTGCTGGTGCTCGCGACTCCAACCCGCGGTCAAGTGGCGACGGGAACCATTCTGGGCACCGTGACCGATACCACGGGTGCAGGCGTGCCCGGCGCGACCGTGACGGCGACCAATCTGGATACACAATTCTCGCGCGGCGCGATCACCGATGTGTCCGGGCAGTACACGCTGCCCCTCATGCCGGTCGGCAACTATAAGGTCGACTTCGCGCTGGACGGCTTCAAGAACCTCTCACGGACGGGGATCGTGCTCGAAGTCGGTCGCAACGCGCGCATCGACGTCAGTATTGAGCCTGGGAATGTCGCCGAGACGATCACCGTGGTGGGCGCTTCTCCCCTGGTCGAGACCTCGTCGACCGCCGTGTCACGCTCGGTCAGCCAGAACGAGGTCTTGAACCTCCCGCTCGTCAATCGCGACCTGTATTCGCTGCTGAGCATCACCGGCGGCGTCACCAGCAACGACGCCTCCAACTCGTTGGGTGGACCGGAACAGACCACGACGATCAACGGATCGCAAAAGGCACAGATCGGCACCGTCAACTTCCAGCTCGACGGCGGCAACAACACCGCCGGCCTTCGCGGCACGGGCAACCCCGCGCCGAATCCGGAAGCCGTGCAGGAATTCCGCGTCATCACCAGCAGCTACGCCGCCGAATACGGCCGGTATCCCGCGGGTGTGGTGGATGTGGTGACCAAATCAGGAACCAACCAGTACCACGGCGCGGCGTTCGAGTTCTTCCGCGACGAGTCACTGAACGCGAAGCGCTGGGCGCCGCCCGGAACCGCCGCGGCCAAGGATCCGCTCGATCGCAATCAGTACGGCGCCGCGCTCGGCGGCCGGATCGCGCGTGACAAGACGTTCTTCTTCACGAGCTTCTCCGGCCTGCGACAGACCGAAACCTACTATCGCAACACCGCCGTGGTCCCGACCGCTCTCGAGCGCGCCGGCGACTTCTCGCAGTCGAGCATCAAGCCCAACGATCCCTCGACCGGGCTGCCGTTTGCGGGCAATGTGATTCCGGCCGCCCGCTTCGACGTCGCCGCGAGGACGATTCTCGACAAATACATTCCACGGTCGAACCTGCCGAACAACTTCTTCGAGGTCAGCGCGCCCGATCCGATCAACACGGACGAGGTCACGTTCAAGATCGATCACCGCTTCGCCTCTACTCGTTCGCTCGCGGTCAGCTACTTCTATCTGACCGGCGTCGACACGCAGCCGCTGTCGGGCAGCGGCAACATTCCCTGGGTCGATCGCGACTTCCGAGTGGAAGCAGCACAACCTGAACGTCGCCGACACCTGGACGATGAGCCCGACGATGATCAACCAGTTGCGGTTCACCTACACGCGCCAGTACGGCGGGCGAGTGAACAGCCCGACGACGTCACTCGGCGATCTCGGGTTCGAATTTCAAGATTCAGGGCGATCCGACGCTGCCGCGCATGACCGTGACCGGCTACTTCACGGGACAGACGGCGATTGCCGGTCCGGATGCCGGCAGCGACTACTACTCGATTCGCGACAGCGTCACCATCAGCAAGCGCGATCACAACCTCAAACTTGGCGGCGAGTTCTCGGTACGAGTCGATCGTCCACGACACGCTGCTCGACAATTACGGCGTCTTCGCCTTCAACGGCAGCAAGACCGGAAATGCGTACGCCGACTTCCTGCTCGGTCTGCCGGCGACCATGTCGCAGGACGCGCCGATCCGCAAACTCGACAGCGGCTCGTACCATCAGCTTCTTCGCGCAGGACGACTACCGGATTCACCCGCGTGTGACATTGAATCTCGGCCTCCGCTATGACCTGCAGCAACCGTTGACCGATCCGTTCGACCGAAAGCTCGCGTACGTGCCGGGCGCGAAGTCCACGGTGTCGCCGAATGCGCCTGAGGGTCTGCTCTTCCCAGGCGATCCGGGGATCAGCCGGGGCATCGTCCACACCGATCGAAACAACATCGCGCCACGACTCGGCCTCGCCTGGGATCCAACCGGCAACGGCCGGATGTCGGTTCGCGCCGCCGCCGGCGTGTTCTACGGCAGCATTACCGGCAACGAGTGGAACACGACGGCCGACAACCAGCCGTTCACGGTGCGTCAGTCGATCCCGACCGTCTTCACGCTGGCCGATCCCTATCGCAATCTGCCGGGTGGCGTCGGTCCGTTCCCGTTCGAGTACAACCCGGCCAATCCTCGGTTCACGTTCCCAGCTCAGGTCTTCGGGCCCTCGCTCGACTTCGTGTGGCCGAAGACGTATCAGATGAACGTGACCATCGAGAAGCAGTTCTTCCAGGACTTCAGCGTCACCGCCGGGTACGTCGGTGCCCTCGGCCGCAACCTGCCGGCGAGCATCGATCGCAACTATCCGGTGTACAGACCCGGCGCGACGGCAGCGAACGTCAATTCCCGGCGTCCGTACCAGCCGGGTGTATCTGGGCTCGGCCCGCGTGCTCGAATCGATCTTCAACAGCGACTATCACGCGCTGCAGATGAGCGCGGAGAAGCGTGGCGCCCGTTTCTCGGCGAAGGCCTACTACACGTTCGGCCGGTCACTCGAGGATCTCGACTATCAGGGCGGCGGACTCCCCGCGGTGCAGAACTCGAACAAGCCTGAACTCGAACGCGGACGCACCTCGGCAGACCGCACCCATAGCTTCACGATGTCGGCGATCTACGTCGTGGATCAGTTCGCCACATCGGGCGCGGTGACGCGCGCGCTGCTCAACAACTGGACGCTGTCCGCCATCGTCACGCTGCAGAGCGGCACGCCGCTCACCATCTCCTCCGGACTCGATCGCAACTTCGACGGGCTGACCAACGATCGCGCCGACATTCTGGGCGATCCGACGCTCGACAGCGGGCGGCCGCGCGAGGTGCTGATCGAGCAGTGGTTCGACACGACGAAGTTCGCGCAGCCGGCGATTGGCACCGACGGCAACTCGGGCCGGAGCATCATCGATGGTCCAGGCT
This sequence comes from uncultured Acidobacteriota bacterium, assembly GCA_963773045.1. GTDB lineage: Bacteria > Acidobacteriota > Vicinamibacteria > Vicinamibacterales > UBA2999 > 12-FULL-67-14b. The sequence continues at coordinate 40,624 of CAVYZT010000012.1, forward strand.
ATCGCAACGTGGACCTGGGCGTATTCAGAGACATGAAACTGGTTGGCAGCACGAGGCTTCAGATTCGCTTCGAGACCACCAACGTTCTGAACACCGTGAACCTCTCGAACCCGGGTCTCAGCCTCAACGCTCCCGCCACCTTCGGCAAGATTCGCTCCGCCCGTGACATGCGGCGAATCCAGTTGGGCGCCCGCGTCTCTTTTTAGGGGCCTGGGGCCTGGGGCCTGGGGCCTGGGACGTGAGACTTGGGACTGCCCCAAGCCTCAAGCCCAAAGTCCCGCCACTCGTCGTCCGTTCGCGTTGGCGGTGGGACCACTCGCGCCGGCCCCGCCGCTTTTTTTGACCACGAGAAGCAAACCTATTCTCTTATCCTTCTGTTCTCCTGTTTGTTCAAGTAGCGCTCCGGATGATCGAGCCTCCTGAGGCCCGCGCGCAGTGTGGGCGTATTGAAATTCATCAGCAGACCCGCCGGGCATCCGGTGAGCTTGAGGTAGGTAATCACCTGGGCCTTGTGAATCGGGTGAAGCGCTTCGACCGTCTTCAGCTCAACGACCAAAATTCCTGACACCAGCAAATCGACTTTCAGCGCGCCGCGGATTCTTTGACCCTTGTACACAATCGACACGTCTCGGTCACATTCGACGTCGAATCCATTCGCGACAAGCTCAATCAGCAGACACTCCCGATAAACTGATTCGAGCAGCCCTGGGCCGAGCGTTCGATGCACTTCAATTGCGCAACCAATCACTCTCTCGGTGAGCGTTTCGATCTCATCGTCTGTCATGAACGGAGCTGTAGCAGGAAGCCTGCCGTTTAGATTCCGGAGAGTATTAGCCTGGTCGCGAGAAGCGGGTGTGAGATCTTGCAAGGCAATCGCGTTCGCGATGCTGCAGAAGATGCAAACAGAAGGATAGGAGCCCAAGAGAATTCTCCTAACCTCTCCTGTTCAAACCCAGGCCAGCGGCTCGCCCTCTCACACACCGGTGAGAACTACGGGTATAGTCAGTCCTGCTATGGAACGCCACTCGATGCTTCTTGGAGCCGCACTCGTCGGGAGCGCGATTATCGCACCTATGTTCACAAGTCGAGCCGCGGTTGCGACGGCCCGTGCCGATGTGTCGCTTCGAATCGACACACCTATGGAACCTCCGCCCTGGGCTCGGCTCGAGCGCCAGTTGCTGGCAGACAACGTGCCGGCGTGTCGAGAGTTCTACAAGAAGTACTTCGACGACTCAGGGGCAGATACTGTGCTACGTGCGCTGGGGTGCCAACGATGGGCCCGACGATGCCTTCGAGAATTTCAACCGCTGGCCCGAGCTGCATGCCCTCGGGGCAAGCGACGAAATTCTCCAGATGTACTCGACCGGTCACGAAGGCCTGATTTCCCAGTACACCGCAGCCAAGACGACCGACGTGCCGGTCGCGCGGCAGGGCATGTACTACAAGGAATTCATCGTCCAGTCCGACTGGATGCATCACGGCGAAGGCCTGCAGCTCTTCAACCGCATGGGGCTGTCGATCCCGGCCGACGCCAGATATCAAGCGCGCGCGCGGCGATTCGCCGGGTTCTACATGGCCGAGGATCCCGAGGCGCCGAACTACGATCCCGTGCACCGAATCATTCGCAGCATGGAGAACGGCAGCCGCGGGCCGATGCTGCGAAAAGCCACCGCGTTGGATTGGGTCGGCGATCCGTTCGACGTGAAGGCGTTCGACGCCGAGCATGGCGAATCGACGTTCGAGCAATTCCTGGCGCACTACGAGGAATACACCGACGTCGTCGGCGATCACTTTCTCAACCTGGCGGCCACCACGCTGGCCACGAACGCCTACCTGCTGGCTGGCGAGGCCAAGTACAAGACCTGGCTGGTCGAGTACATGGACGCGTGGCTGGATCGCATGCGTCAGAACGGCGGCATCATCCCCAGCTACGTCGACTTGAATGGCAAGGTCGGCGGCCCAGAAGGGAAGTGGTGGAACAACGCCTACGGGTGGGGATTCAGCCCGGTGAATCCGGTGACCGGGAAGCGCGAGGATCGCAACCGCATTCAGTGGGCGGTGCCCGGTTTCAACAACGCCTTGCTGGTGAGCGGCGATCAGAAATACGTGGATGCGTGGCGCGCGATGATCGATGCGGTCAACGCTCACTGCGAGAGTGGTCGAGGGGCGCACGCAGTATCCGACGATGTATGGCGCCGATGGATGGTATGGCTGGCGCAATACTCCGTGGAAAGAAGGGGCGTTGGAGGTGTGGTACTGGTCGCAAAAGGCGCAGGACCGGGGACGCATTGGTGAGAATCGCTGGATCGATTTCCTCGAACAGAAGAATCCTGGATACCCCGAGGAGGCGCTACAGCGCGATCTGGCGAGCATCGGCCAGCGGCTCAACGCGATGCGTCGCGACACGACGCCGCCCGAGAAGCGCCTCGCCGACAACATGCTCGATTACAACCCGGCGGCGACCGAGTCGCTGGTCCAGTTGATGTGGGGAGGGCTGATGCCCGGCCGGCCCGGCGGCCTGGTGAACGCGCGCCTCCGCTACTTCGATCCCGATCGAAAGCGCGCCGGTGTGCCCGAGGACGTCGCGGCTCTCATCTCCGACCTCGCTGATGCTCGGACGACGGTCACGTTGATCAACCTCAACCCATCGCAGACGCGAACCGTCATCGTGCAGGGTGGAGGCTACGGAGAACATCAGTTGGTCAGTGTGACGGCCAACGGACAGACGACCGCGATCAACTCACCGTTGCTGACCGTGCGCCTGGCGCCGCGAAGTGGCGCAAAGCTCGAGCTGACGATGAAGCGGTACGCAAACCGGCCGACCGTGATGCATCCCTGGGCACGTCAATAACAAGCGGCCTGGAGAAGGTGCCAAGGGTGCCAAAGTGCCAAGGGTGCCAAAAGTGCGAACGGTGCCTGAGGCGCCAAGGGCGCCAAAAGGTTGGCGCCTTACGTTCGTGGTTCTGCGGACGCTGGTCCTGGTCATCGCCGTCTGGCTCGCGAGTGAATCCGCCCGCGCGCAATCATCCGCCGTCGACTGGCGTCGCTTCGTTGGCTCCTGGGTTGAGGCGGTCCATACGCACACTCCAGGAGCCGCGGATGAAGCGGCGGTCCTCCTCGCGTCGTGGAGTCGCGCCGATCTCGACCACGCGCGGTCCTACATCGAGGCCCTTGCCGATGTCGTCGCCTCTCACGAAGGGCGTTCTCCTACTGGACGGGTCCGAATTCGACTGAACGCCAAGGACGCGCGGGCGCTGAAGGCGTTGGCCGAGACGGCGCTGGTCAACACCTCCCCGAACGAGTTTCTCCTGCGCGCGGCCATCGTGCACACTGATGCCGTCATTGCGGTATCCGGCGACGCGGGTCGGGCTCCGGCGCCGGTTCCACCAGGACCGCGCGCGCCGTTGCCGTTGAGACCGTCGTCAGCCCAAGTCATCGCTCGGGGCCCGGACGGTCAGTTTGAAGGGTTGCAGTTCGATTCGGCGCACTGGGCTCTGGTGCGGTCGCTCCTGGAGCGGGTGGATCCAGCGCCGTCGGAGAATCCGCAGGCGCGCCTCTGGTATCGGACCATCGCGGCGTACTTCGCCCGCGAATTCGACTTCGCTCAAGGGGGCACGCATCTGGATTACGCCCGTCGGATCCTGCCTGACGATCCGTTCATCGCCTTCAGCAGCGGCGTGATGCATGAGACGTTGGCCTCGGCTCGCATCCGCGATTTCGCGCGCACCGTCGTCTTGCCAAACAAGCTGACGCTGCTCGAGTCGAGCTCCGAGCGCGAGCATCTGTCGCGAGCGGAGGCCCATTTCGAGAAGGCGCTGGAGCTGGCTCCCGCGTTTCTCGAAGCACGGCTCCGGCTTGGGCGGGTCCGCGGCCGTCTGGGGCGCCATGTGGAAGCAGCCGCCGACTTGCGCGTCGTGGCCGAGTCGCAGTCCGCTCCTCCAAATGTCCAGTTCTATGCCGATCTCCTGCTCGGCGACGAGGAGCGTGCACTCGGTCACTTGGATGTCGCCACACTGTCGTACACGCGAGCGTCGACGCGGTTTCCGCGCGCGCAATCCGTCAGACTCGCGGCAAGCCACCTGCTGCATCAGCGCGGCGAGCGCGAAGCGGCGCGCGCCGAGCTCGACGTCTTCCTTCAGCCGCGCATGGCGCGCGACGATGACGATCCGTGGTGGGCCTATCACTGGGGCGAAGGTCGTGACCTCGATCGGTTGCTCGAGCAGTTGCGCGCGCCATTTCTCCGGGACCGGACACCGTGACGAGGCTGCTGGTCGCTTTGCTGCTGCCGGCGTGCGCCATGTTCGGCGCGCACGCTCAGACTCCGACGTTCTCGGCTCGAGTGGAGGGCGTTCGCGTGGATGTGCTGGTCACCGATCCGTCGCGCCGGCCGGTGCGAGGGCTGACACCGTCTGACTTCGAGATTCGAGACAACGGTGTGATGCAGTCGGTTGACGTGATCAGCTTTGGCGAAGTGCCCCTGAACGTGGTCTTGTCGTTCGACCTCAGTTGGAGCGTCGCAGGGGACACACTGGCACGGCTGAGAGCGGCCAGCGACGCATTGCTCGCGCGGTTAGAGCCCGTGGATCAGGTGGCGCTCGTCACCTTCAACAAAGTCGTGTCCGGTCTCTGCTCACTGCGATCGGATGGAGGGTGCGTGCGGACGGCGCTCGCTGCGGCACAGCCCGACGGCGATACTGCCCTGATCGACGGTGCGTACGCAGGAATGCTGCTCGGGGAGTCTGACGCCGGGCGATCGCTCCTGATGGTCTTCAGCGACGGGATCGATTCGTCGAGCTGGCTGTCGCCAGGCCAGGTGGTCGACGCCGCGCGCCGGTCCGACGTGGTGGCGTATGGCATTGCCCCGGCGTCGAGCCGGCCGGACTTCCTCAAGGAGCTCGCGGATGTCACCGGCGGGGGATTCTTCGAGATCGACCAGAGAAGCGATCTCTCGCGGATCTTCCAAGGTGTTCTCGACGAGTTTCGGTATCGGTATTTGGTGACCTACACGCCGCGCGGCGTCGCTCGAGACGGGTGGCACCAGTTGGACGTGCGTGTGAAGCGCAGCGGAGCCAAGGTGAAAGCGCGGCCGGGGTATCAGGGGGCCAATAAGGTGCCAGGTGCCTAGAAGTGCCTCGGGTGCCAAAGGGTTAGTGCCAAGTGCTTACGGTGTCCAAGGGAGAGTCAGGGTCTCGGCAGCACTCTGGCACAAACCCCTTGGCACCCTTGGCACATTAGGCACCACAGGCACCCTTATCTTTGTACCCGACCCGAAGCGTCTCCGCCCACGAGGCGATCGACTTCGTCTACGGTCATGCGGTTGAAGTCACCCGGAATCGATTGTTTCAGGGCGCTGGCGGCCACGGCAAAGCGCAGGCTGTCGGCGGGCGAACGTCCGGTGACCAGACCATAGATGAGGCCGCCCGCGAAACTGTCGCCGCCGCCGATCCGATCCACGAGACGCACGTCGTAATGCTGGCTCTGGTGGAATTCGTTCGCCTTCCCGTCCCAGAGCACGGCGCCCCAGCCGTTGTCGCTCGCCGAGATGCTCTCGCGCAGCGTGATGGCGACCAGCGATGGTCCCAGCTCTCGAGTGATTTGATTCGCCACTTGTCGATACGCGTTGACGTCGAGATGCCCACTAATGACGTCGGCGCCGGTCACGCTCAGCCCGAGCACAGACTGGATGTCCTCTTCGTTGGCGATCACCACGTCGATCTGAGACATCAACGGCCGCATCACCTGCTGCGCCGCGGCTTCGGTCCACAGCTTCTTGCGGAAGTTCAGATCCACGCTCACTCGAGCGCCGCCTTTGCGTGCCGCGGCGAGCGCCTCCTTGGTGCAGGCCACTGCGTTGGCGCCGAGCGCGGGAGTGATGCCGGTGATGTGAAACCAGGAAGCGCCCTCGAAGACGCGGGCCCAGTCGATGGTTCCCGGTGTCATCTCGCTGATCGCAGAGCGCGCGCGATCGTAGACCACGACCGAGGCACGCTGGCTGGCGCCGCTCTCGGCGAAGTAGATGCCGATCCGATCGCCGCCGCGCGCGATGGCCTCGGTGTGCACGCCTTCGGCGCGCAGCGCGCGGATGGCCGCATCGCCAATCGGATTGCGCGGCAGGCGGCTGACGTACCAGCTGTCGAGCCCGAACTGCGCGAGGCTCACGGCGACGTTGGCTTCGCCGCCGCCAAACGTCGCGACCAGGGAAGGTGATTGCAGGAAGCGCTCGAAGCCTGGAGGGCTGAGGCGCAGCATGATCTCGCCGAACGAGACGACCTTGGGGGTCATGAGGGCTTCACTCTGGCGGCTTGTACGTTGGCGACGATCCGTTTCGCGTTGGCCTCGAGCACCGCGTAGTTGCCGGCCGCGATGGCGGCGTTGTCGAGCAGAGCCGAGCCCACGCCCACGGCGACCGCGCCGGCGCGAATCCAGTCGCCGGCATTGTCGAGCGTGACGCCGCCGGTCGGCATCAGCTTGACGTGCGGCAACGGAGCGCGGACGTCCTTGAGATATCCGGGCCCGAAGGTCGTGGCCGGAAAGACTTTGACGATGTCGGCGCCGGCGTCCCAGGCGTCGAGGATCTCGGTCGGCGTCAGGCAGCCTGGCATCACCGGCCGATCGTGCGCGTGGCACGCCTCAATGACCTCACGACGAAACACCGGGCTGACGACGAACTGTGCGCCAGCCTCGATCACGCGATGCGCCGTCTCGGCGTCGAGCACGGTCCCTGCGCCAAACATGAAGCCCGCGGGCAGGGTGGGCGCGATCTCGCGGATCATCTCGATGGCGCGCGGCACGGTCATGGTGACCTCGAGCGCGCGAACGCCACCGGCGGCCAACGCGTCGATGACCGCGCGGAGACGCCCCGGATCCTGCATCCGGATCACCGCGACGACACCTTGTCTCTCGATTTCCAGGGTCGATTCAGCGCGCGTCATTGGGCTCGTCTCTGCCGCGCCGACAAATCGGCCTCAGATGACACAGATGACACAGATGGAGAATCTACGGATTTCGCAAGTGCGCGCACGCATTTGTGGTGGTGGCCCGCGGCGCGGCCACGGGCCGCTCCCACGACGCACGAGATGCGAATTCGAGAGAGACGGGATTGCTGCGAGTATCTCTCTCGAATTTGCATCTCGTGCGTCGTGGCTGGACGCCGGGCTTCGCCCGGCGTCCGCGGGCCATCACCAATCTGTGTAGTCTGCGTAATCTGTGGATAAGCAAGCCGGCGCGCCGCCGCCCGTTGTCTGATCGTCATTGCGAATCTTTAAAGTTGGGGAACCGGAGTGTGTCAGGGCTGATCGTGGATCCACTTGTGGGCCGGATCCTCGTACAACGCGAGCTGCCGCTGATCCCCGGCCATCGCCCACAGGTAGTAGAGCTTGTAGCCCGGCGGCGCCGAGACCGGGTGATAGCCGTAGGGCAGCAGCACGGCATCACCGTCGTGTACCTGGTGGGTGACCGATTCTCCATCCTCGGTGTAGAGCATCTGGTGACCAAAGCCGTGCGCCGGACTGACTCTGTAGTGATAGACCTCTTCGAGAAACGGCTCGCCGTTCCGCCCGTCATGCTTGTGCGGTGGAAAACTGCTCCAGTGGCCGGGCGGATTGAAGGTTTCACCCACCATCAGGCGCTTCGCGTGCGGGTCCCGCACGAACAAATCGTGCACCTCGCGAGTATACGTGCCGCGTCCTCGCGTATTCACCGTCACCCCGTCGGGGCCGATCAGCGCCACGTCTCCGCCGCTGGCGGAAGGCGCGGACACCAGGACCGCCTCGAGCGTCGAGTCGGCTGTGACCGTGAGCGGAACGCCCGGCGGCAAGTACAACGCTGTGGCGCGCTCGGTGAACACGCTGTCACGCTTGACCGTCCAAGTCTGGTCGGGAGTCGCGAACGTGCCGCGCCCCTCCTGCAACACGACGACGGTCTCTTCGTCCGGCCGCACGTATTCGGCGCTGCCCCCAGCGGTCAGGCGCAGCCTGGAACTGGTGAGCTCGCGCGCGCCGCGATCGCCGCGGCCCTGCAGCACATGCAGGCCCGGCTCGCGAGGGACCCTGAAGAGGGTGTCAGTCAACATCGATTCGAACCTCGACTTCGGTCAGGAATCTTAGCAATCGCCCTGGATGCGCGGCAATCGGACCGCCGTTACGAGCTAACCGGCTCGCCGTGCCGGCTCGCGGGAGGCGCCGCGTTGCGGCGCCTGGGAGTCGGGCGCGCTGCGCCCTCCTATGAGTCCCTCGCTGGCGCTCGCTCCTAGGAGCGAAGCGACTCCCAGGAGGTGACGCGTCACCGACTCCCATCACCCAGGAGGCAACGAAGTCGGCGCCTCCTTTGGAGGAACGGTTACACTCTTGCCCTCGACGCTGACAGCGATCAGAATGCGACGATCCAGTTCGACCGACTTCTGCGGAGGATGTGATGACAGGCAGCGATGGAGTCACCCGGCGTGAGTTCGTGAGCACGGTCGGCGGCGCCGCCGTCGGCACGGCATTGGCGGGTTCGCCGGCGCTCGCTGCCCAAGCCAAGCGCCGTTACGCGATTATCGGCACCGGCGTCAGGGGCATCGGCATGTGGGGCCGTCCGGTCGCGCAGCAGTATGCCGACGTGGCCGAGTTCGTCGGGCTCTGCGACATCAATCCTCTCCGTGTCGAGGTCGCGAAGAAGCAGATGGGCGTCTCCTGCCCGACCTTCACCGACTTCGATCGGATGATGGACACGGCAAAGCCGGACCTGTTGATGATCACGACCGTGGATGGCTACCACAGCCACTACATCGTCAAGGCGATGGAGCGCGGCATCGACGTGATGACCGAAAAGCCCATGGTCATCGACGAAACGCAGTGCCAGGCCGTGCTCGACGCCGAGAAGAAGAGCGGCCGCAACCTCGTCGTCACGTTCAACTATCGCTACGCGCCCAAGCACCAGACGATTAAAGAGCTGCTGATGTCTGGCGCGATCGGCAAAGTGACGTCCGTGGACTTTTCCTGGTATCTCGACACGACGCATGGCGCTGACTATTTCCGCCGCTGGCACCGTCTGCGATCGAAGAGCGGGTCGTTGTGGGTGCACAAGGCGTCGCACCACTTCGATTTGATGAACTGGTGGCTCGACGCCGATCCGGTGACCGTGTCGGCGTTCGGCGGCCTGCAGAATTACGGCAAGAGCGGACCGTTCCGCCACACGACTTGTCGCGGCTGCCCGCATCAGTCCAAGTGCGGCTACTTCTGGGACATCACCAAGAGCAAGGACCTCGCCGATCTCTACGTCGGCTGCGAATCGGCCGACGGCTATACCCGGGATGGCTGCGTCTACAAAGAGGACATCGACATTTTCGACACGATGAACGCCATCGTCCGCTACTCCAACGGCGTCGCGATGAGCTACTCGGTCAATACGTTCATGCCGATCGAAGGCTATCGCGTGGCCTTCAACGGGACGAACGGCCGCTTCGAGATTCGAGATTTCGAGCGCCAGCCATGGGACGCGGGCACCGACTCCGAGATGTACCTGATCCGCAACTTCGGCAAGCGCGAGCGGATCGAACCGCAAGGGTCGAATGCGGGCGGACACGGCGGCGGCGATACGCGACTGCGCGATCTGATCTTCCGCAAGGCGCAGGCGCCGGCGCACATGCGGCTGCCCAACTCACGGGCGGGTGCCATGGCGTGCCTCACTGGCATCGCCGCGCGCAGGAGCATCGACGAGAAACGGCCGATCCAGATCGCCGACCTCGTCAAGCTCACCTAAGCCCTTTGCCTCGTGGGTTGCGCCTTCGATAACATATCCACCTTGAACGTCACCCTCGCGATGTGGCGGAGAGCCCCCCTCGAATGACTCCGACCACGATGAAACGGATCGCGGCGGACCTCGGGGTGTCCGTCACGACCATCTCCAAGGTCCTGAATCACCACGCCGACATCGGCCAGGCGACTCGGGCGCGCGTGTTGAAGCGCGTCGAGGAGCTCGGCTACCGGCCCAACGCCGTCGCGCGCAGCCTGAGCCTGAAGCGCACGCACACCGTTGGCATCATCATCCCCGACCTGATGCACTCGTTCTTCGTCGAGATCGTGGCGGGGCTCGAGGTCGTGGTCAGCGCGCGCGGCTACGGCATGCTGCTGTGCGCGTCGGGAGAGGATGCGCGAAAGGAACGCGCCGAAATCGAGATGCTGCGGGCGCGGCAGGTGGACGGCATCATCCTCGCCTCGGCGAACGCCACCGGGAACACGACGCTGCTGCGCGACCTCGCCAGCCTGGGCATGGCGCTGGTCATGATCGATCGAGACGACCATCCTCGCGTCCACTGTCATCGCGTGCTGACCGACGATGTCGAGGTCGGTCGATTGGCCACCGCGCACCTGGCGGCGCAGGGGCGGCGCGCCATTGCCCACATCAAAGGCCCGCCGATTGTCCACGCGCACCGGCGCGAGGAAGGCTACCGCCGCGCGATCGCCGACGCCGGGCTGATACCGCGCGAGGAATGGGTTGTCGACGGCGGATTCATGGAAGCCGACGGCTATCGCGCCATGCAGCGCTTGCTCGGCTTGCAGCCGCGCGTGGATGCGGTGTTCGCGGTGAACGATCCGGCGGCGATTGGCGCCATGAGGGCGATCTGGGACGCGGGCCTGCGCGTGCCGGAGGACGTCGCCGTGGTCGGCGCCGGTGATGTCGCCTACAGCGATTTGATTCGGGTTCCGCTGACAACGGTGCGCTGGTCGAAGAGCGATGTCGGCCGCTCGGCGGCGGAGTTGATCCTCGATCAAATCGCCCGCGGCGGAGAGGTTCGGCCGCGACGGGTGATCATCCCGCCAGAGATCGTCGTTCGGGCTTCGGCGTAGTAACGATCGAGTTCAAGGGAAACAGGAGATCAAGGGAACAGGAGATCAAGAGATCAGGAGAAATCTATTTTCTTCTGAACTCCTGAGCTCTTGCTAAGTTCGTCTCCTGATCTCGGGAAGCCCTAGACCCTCCGATACGCAGCGTCGCCCCGCCTTCGCATAGTCGTCCGCGCTTCAGCGTCATCGATCGAGTCCGAGAGAAACAGGAGACCAAAAAATCAGGAGAACCCCATTTCTTCTGAACTCCTGAGCTCTTGTTAAGTTCGTCTCCTGATCTCGGGAGGTCCTAGATCCTCCGGTATCCCAGCGTCGCCCCGCCTTCGACCGGCACAATCGTTCCGGTGATGAACGACGCCGCAGGCGATGCGAGAAAGGCGATCGTCGAGGCGATGTCCTCGGCCGTCGCCAGCCGTCCCAGCAGATGCATCTCAGCCTGCCCGCGCAGCACGGCTTCGGGATCCGGCAGCGTGTTCGCCCACGCTCGCAGGAGGGGCGTGTCCACGCCGGCAGGGCAGACACAGTTGACGCGAATGCCATCAGGCGCCAGCTCGAGCGCGAGGGCCCTGGTCATCGACACCAACGCTCCTTTTGACGCCACGTAGCCGGCGCCACGGTCCTGGCCGACCAGCGCCGTCATCGACGACACGTTGACGATGACGCCGCGTGAGCGGCGCAGCGCCGGAAGCGCCGCGCGCGTGGTGTAGAACGCGCCGTTGACGTTGACCGCGAAAACGCGCTGCCACTCCTCGTCGGTGTACTCATCGAGAGCACGCGCGAAATGGATGCCGGCGTTGTTGACGAGAACGTCGAGACCACCGAATTGCGCGACGGCTTCCTCGACCGCCTTCGAGACCTGGTCGCTCCGCGACACATCCGCCGTCAGCATCATGGCGGCGTGGTTGGGGCCAGCCCCAACTTCTCTCGCGGCCACCTCGAGCGCCTCGTGATCCCGGTCCAGCATGGCGACGCGCGCGCCTTCGCGCGCCATGTGCATCGCGACCGCACGACCGATTCCTTTGGCTGCGCCTGTGACGAGGACGGTCTTGCCGGCGAAGATCAACGATTCCTCCTACCGTCCCGCTTTTCGCCATTCGCCTTTGGCGATTCGCGAACAGCGAATCGCGAAGAGCGAATTGCATCAGAGGGCGCAAGCCGAAGCGCCGTTACGATCTGACGGCAACGTGTGTCGCCACGATGCTTTGGATCTCCGCTGCCGCCCCGCGCACCGCGCCGGCGGGAGACAGGTCACCAATCATGGCACGCTGCACGCTTCGCCAGAGCGCGTCCTCACACTGCGGGTACGCGGCGAACCGTGGAGGCACGATCATCGTCTTCTCGGTTTCGACGAGCAGCCGCCAGCGCTCGGCGGCCGTCGCGTCGTTGGCCAGTCCGGCGCGGACTGCCTCGAGGGCGCTCGCTCGACACGGGATCGCGCCGTGACGCGCCTCACCTAACTGAGCGTCGAGCGACGTGAGGTGACGAACCAGCGCCGCCGCACTCTCGCGATTGCGGGCCGTCCGCGGAATGGCAAAGGAGTGGCATCCGGCATACGCAGCCCGCCGTCCTGCCGGACCGGCAGGCAGCAGCGCCAGGCCAACCTGGTCTGCGACGCGACACGTCGCCACGTCCTCATAGAGGTGATAGCTTCCCGGCCAGTCCGACACCATCGCCGCGTCGGCCGTTTCTGAACGACGCCGAGATCTCGTCGTAGTGCCAGTTGGGCAGGTCGCGCGGCGTCACGCGCCGCTCGTGATGCATCTCCACGATCCGCTCGACCGCCCAGTGGCCGGCGTGCGGAATCGAACGCGGGCCGCAGGTCCTCGTCGAACAGGTCGCCTCCCGCGCTGACCAGCAACTCGTAAAAGGTGCCGAACAGTCCGGAGTCGCGGCCAGGGAAGAGGAATCCGTAGAACGCCCGGTCGCCATTGGAATCGGACCGAGTGATCTCGGTGGCGATCTCGATCAGCTCATCCCATGTCTGCGGGACGCGCGCGACCGCATCGCGGCGGTAGTGCAGCAGGCGGACATCGAGGTTGCGAGGAATCTGAATGAGCGTGCCGTCGACGCGCGACAACTCTGCGGGCCGCGGTAACAAGTCTGCGATCAGCTCCGCTGGCATGATCTCGTCGAGCGGCGAGAGCCAGCGGGCCTGCGACGGCGCGTATTTGGTATGGGTGGAGATGACGTCCAGCCGGACACCCGACTCGAGGGCCTGACGCACGAAAGCATTCAATTCCGGGTGTGGCAGTTGCGCGACCACTTCGACGCGGACCTTGGCGGCGCGCTCGAACTCCGCAATGGCGTCGTACAACGGGTCGTACATCGGTCCGCCAACCAGAGCGGCGCGAACGACCGAGTCTGGCGGGGAGGTCATCGTCGTCCTGCGATCACGACCGCCCGGCGCTCCAGCCGCCGTCGATCATGAACGCGGCGCCGGTGACGAAGGACGATTCATCGCTGGCGAGATAGACGGCGGCGGCGGCGATTTCGTCGGGACGCCCCATGCGCCCGACTGCCTGCGTGGCGGTCATCTCGCGGCGCGCCTTCTCGGGGTCCGGATAGGCCGCCAATCGTTCGGCGACAAATGGGGTCTCGACGCGGCCAGGGCAAATGCAGTTCACGCGGATACCGTCGAGCGCGTGATCGAGCGCCATGCTTTTGGTCAGTCCGACCACGGCAAATTTGCTCGTGCAGTAGGCCACCCGGTCGCGAATGCCGACGACGCCGCCGATCGAGGCCGTGTTGATGATGTTCCCGGCGCGCCGCGCCAGCATCGATGGCAGAAAGACCTTCGAGACGTTGAACATGCCTCGCACGTTGACGGCGTACAACCGATCGAGATCGCTGCCGTCGGTCTGCAGTGAGCGTGCCGACGTGGCCCACTCCCGCGTTGTTGACGAGGATGTCGAGCCGCCCGGCGCTGGCCAGCACTTCCTCAGCGCGTCGGGCACATTGCGCCTCGTCGGTGACATCGAGGGTGAGGGCGATGGCGCCTGGCGCCGATCCGTGCGGCGGTGGCGTGCGCCGAGGCCTCGTTGCGGTCGGTGACATACACTCGCGCATGCGCCGCGGCAAACGCTTCGGCAATGGCAGCGCCGATGCCCGACCCTGCGCCCGTAACCAGTGCGATTTTGTCGCTCAGATCGAACATGAATGGCGCGGTTCGACGTTATGGTCCCATCTCAAGGGTGTCAAGTCGGCCTCAGTTACCGGGCCACAGGACGCTTTTCGCGGTTCGCCATTCGCATTTCGCCTTTGCGAATTGCCAATTGCGAAGAGCGAATCGCGATGCCCAGGAGCCGAGTAACTGTAAACGCTTGTCGGACCGCCAGTGGTGGGGCATAACACGGTGCCAGAACAAGGTGCCAGGGGTGCCGGTGCCTAAGGTGCCAAAGTGGAGAAGAGCGATGAATGAAGAACCTGACACTGGTGCTCGCGGGTTGCGCGGCGATTGTGGCGGGGTGCAGCGGTTCACGGTCAGTCGACACCGGAGCGCGTGAACATTGCCGTCATTCCCAAGGGCACCTCGCACGCGTTCTGGCAGAGCGTCCATGCCGGCGCGCGCAAGGCGGCGAAAGAGCTCGACGTGGACATCACGTGGCGCGGCCCGCTGCGCGAGGACGATCGCGATTCGCAGGTGGCCGAAGTGGAGAACGCCGGCGCCCGTCGCGTCAGCGGCATCGTGCTCGCGCCGTTGGACGAGGTGGCACTCGTGGCGCCGGTGGATGAGCTCGCGTCGAAGCGGCGTGCCGGTGGTCATCTTCGACTCCGGCCTCAAGGGCGGCGAGATCGTGAGCTTCGTCGCCACCGACAACGACAAGGGTGGCGAGCTCGCCGCGGAACACCTTGGCAAAGCGCTCGGCGGCCGCGGGAAAGGTGATCCTGATGCGGTACGCCGAGGGGCATGACAGCACTGGCCGTCGCGAGGAGGGATTTCTTCGCGGCCTGAAAGCGTTCGGCCAGATCGAGATCCTCAGCAGCAACCAGTACGTGGGCGCCGACATCGAAGGCGCCTACAAGCGCGCCGAAGCGCTGCTCACGCGATACAAGGCCGCCGACGGCTCCCTCGGAGTGGATGGGATCTTTGCGCCGAACGAGTCGAGCGCGTTTGCGGTGATGCGGGTCCTGCAGGACAGCGGCTGGGCCGGCAAGGTGAAGTTCATCGGTTTCGACGCGTCGGACGGTCTGCTTGCCGGACTGCGAAGCGGAGCGATCGAGGCGCTCGTCGTTCAGGATCCGGTTCGGATGGGTTACCTGAGCGTCACGACGATGGTTCGTCACCTGCGCGGCGAGAAGGTCGAGGCGCGGATCGATACGGGCGTGCATCTTGTCACACGCGATCTGCTCGACCGGCCCGACATCAAACAGCTCGTCAAACCGGACCTGTCGCAGTGAACACGGATGCGCCGAGGAAACGCCGCATGGTGCGCGCAGAGGACGCAGATGACTGCAGACGCCGCAGATGGCACCAGATGACACGGATGACACAGATGACGCGGATCAGTCGGTGGATCGGGCACAGATCAACGCTCAGGCTGATCGACGACGCCGCCGCGCCCGCGATTCGAAATGCGCGGCATCGAGAAGCGATTCGATGCGACCGTGGCATTGGCCGGAGTCGATCTCGCCGTGGCGCCAGGTGAAGTGTGTGGCCTGGTCGGCGAGAACGGCGCGGGCAAGAGCACGCTGATGGCGATTCTCTCGGGAGCCCTCGAGCCGGATGGCGGGACGATGACGCTCGACGGACGCGCCTATGCGCCGCGAGATCCGATGACGGCGCGCCGCGCCGGCGTGGCGATGATCTACCAGGAGCTATCGCTCGCGCCTGATCTGAGCGTGGCCGACAACATTCTGCTCGGCATGGAGCCGGCGCGATTCGGTGTGCTCGATCGCGCCGCCATGCGACGCGTTGCGGCCGACGCTCTCGCTGAGCTGGGACGGTCCGACATCACACCAGAAACACGCGTGTCGCCGATCTGTCGGTGGCCGAGCAGCAACTGGTTGAAATCGCGCGTGCCATTGCTGTCGGTTGCCGCGTCCTCGTGCTGGACGAACCGACGAGCACGCTGGGCCGGCGAGACGCCGAGCGGCTGTTCGCGCTGATCGCGCGCCTCAAGGCCAATGGTCACTCGATCGTCTACATCTCGCACTTCATCGAGGAAGTCCGAGAGGTCTGCGATCGCATCGTCGTCTTGCGCGATGGCCGGGTCGTTGGTGGAGGGACTGCCACGATGGCGCCTGGCGAGATCGTGCGTCTGATGGTCGGCCGAGACGTGACCGATCTCTTTCCGCGCACGGCGAGACAACCCGGTGACGCCATTCTCGACGTCGATGGCGTTGGAGCCCGGAGCCGCGACGTTCTCGTTACGTCGCGGCGAGATTCTTGGCATCGCCGGCCTGGTCGGCGCCGGCCGAACCGAATTGCTTCGAGCGATCTTCTCGCTCGATCCGGTGCGGGCTGGACGCGTTCGCGTGGCCAGCTATTCTGCAGGTGAGTCTCCCCGGTCCTCGTGGACGCAGGGCGCGGAATGGTCAGCGAGGATCGGAAGGGCGAGGGCGTGGCCCTCGGCCTGGACGTCACCGACAACCTCACGCTCACCAGGCTGACCGGGATGGGGCCTGCATCGTTGGTGTTGCCGGCGAGACAACGTTCGGCGGCTGCGCGTTGGGTGGAGCGTCTGGCGATCAAGTGCGCGGCGCCAACACAACAGGTGGTCGAGCTCTCTGGCGGCAACCAGCAGAAGGTTGCCGATCGCACGTCTGCTGCATCACGATGTGGACGTGTTGCTGCTTGATGAACCCACGCGCGGGATCGACGTCGGCAGCAAGGCACAGATCTACGCCGTCATCGACGCGCTCGTGTCCGCCACGCAGACCAGCGGGCGAGCGCCCGAGCCATTCTTCTGGTGAGCAGCTACCTTCCCGAGCTTCTCGGCTTGTGCGATCGCATTGCCGTGATGCGACGGGGCGACTTGGCGAAGCGCGTCCGGTCAGCGACTGGGACGAACATCGGCTCATGCTGGCGGCGACCGGTACCGAGACGGCGGCGTGACGCCCCGCTCTCCTCACGGGCGCGGGCGGTCCGGTTCTCGGTCTGCTGTTTGTGGCCGTTGCACGTTCGGCGTACTCATCGGCGCGCATTTCTTTCTGCCGGGAAATCTCGAGTTGATCGCGCGTCAGACCGCCATCGTGTCGGCCGCGGCGCTTGGCATGACGTCGTGATCGTGTCGGGTGGCATCGATCTCTCGGTCGGCTCCGTCGTGGCGCTGACGACCGTCGTCATCGCGCGCGCGCTCGGTGACGGATGGTCGCCGCTATGCCGCCGCGTCAGGCGGGTGTGCTGCCGGTGCCGTCTGCGGAGTGGTGAACGGTGCCTGGTGACCGGACTGCGCGTGGTGCCCTTTATCGTGACCCTTGGCACGATGATTCTGGTACGCGGCGCGGCCAAGGGTGTCGCAGAGGAGCGACGGATCGAGGCGCCACAGACGTGGCTCAACGACTCTGCTGCGCTCGACGGGCCCTGACGATCGGTGGCTGCTTCCCGCTGGCGTATGGCTCGTGCTGCTGCTCGCGCTGATCGTCGCCGGCCTTCTTCGATACACGCGCTTCGGTCGCCACGTGTTTGCGATCGGCTCGAACGAGCGGACTGCCAGGCTCTGTGGCGTGGCCGTAGCGCGCACCAAGATCGTCGTCTACACGCTCGGCGCCGCGCTGGCCGGAGTCGCCGGCGTCCTGCAGTTCTCACGACTCTCCGTCGGCGATCCCGACGGTCGCCGACGGTCTCGAGCTCGACGTCATCGCCGCGGTGATCATCGGCGGCGGCAGCCTCTCCGGTGGACGCGGCACGATCGTCGGGACACTGCTGGGCGCGACGACGATGGCCGTGATTCAGATCGGGTGCGCGCAAAAAGGCTATCCGAACTGGGTGCAGCAGATCGTGACCGGAGCCATCATCGTGCTCGCCGTCGCGCTCGATCGGTGGCGACAGCGGAAATAAGGTGCCAAGGGTGCCAAAGGTGCCAGAGGTGCCAGTAGGGTGCCAAGAGTGCGAGTGCCGAGGGAAGCGAGTTGAGAGATTCCTCCGCGTCTCCGCGCCTCCGTGGCTACGTCCGTCCCGGTTAGAGTATCTTGCCGTAGGTGGGTGAGTCTTGAGAATTACGGATCTAGAAGTTCTCGACTTGCGGTTTCCGACGGCGCGGGCGGCGATTGGCACCGACGCCATGCATCCCGGATCCGGACTACTCGGCGGCGTACGTCATTCTCAAGACCGACGGTGACGTCGAGGGGCACGGATTCACTTTCACGATCGGACGCGGCAACGAGATTTGCGTCGCGGCGATCGAGGCGTTCCGCCACCACGTCGTCGGCTGGACGCTCGCGGATCTGACCGCGGATCTCGGCGCGTTCTGGAGACGATTGGCCGGCGACTCTCAGTTGCGATGGCTCGGACCCGGAGAAAGGCGTCATCCATTTGTCGATGGCGGCCATCGTCAACGCTGTGTGGGACCTCTACGCAAAGGCCGAACGCAAGCCGCTGTGGAAGCTGCTGGCGGACATGTCGCCGGAGCAAATCGTCCGTTGCATCGACTTCAGGTACATCACCGACGCCCTGACGCCGGACGAGGCAGTCGATCTGATGGCTCGGTCGCTCTCGTCGAAGGCGGATCGTGAGCGCACGCTTCTCCAGGCCGGTTACCCGGCCTACACGACCTCGGCCGGCTGGATTGGATACACGGACGACCGCATTCGCCGCGCGTGCCGGGACGCCATCGACGCCGGGTGGACCCACTTCAAAGTGAAGGTTGGCGCCGGCGCCAAAGACGACTATCAGCGTGTCGCTCTCGTCCGCGAGGCGATCGGTCCCGATCGCACGCTGATGATCGATGCGAACCAGCGGTGGGACGTAGACGAGGCGATCGCGCGCGTGCGGGAGTTGTCGGCATTCAATCTGCTGTGGATTGAAGAACCGACCAGCCCCGACGATGTGCTGGGCCATGCGACGATTGCCCGCGCGGTCGCCCCCGTCGGTGTGGCAACGGGCGAGCACTGCGCCAATCGAGTGCTGTTCAAGCAGCTGTTGCAAGCGCGAGCGATCAGCTTCTGCCAGATCGACAGCTGCCGGCTTGGCGGCGTCAACGAGAACCTGGCCGTCATCCTGATGGCCGCCAAGTTTGGTGTGCCGGTCTGCCCGCACGCCGGCGGGGTAGGGCTGTGCGAGCTCGTGCAGCACTTGTCGATGTTCGACTACATTTCGGTGAGCGGCACGATGGAGAATCGGGTGACGGAGTTCGTCGATCATCTCCACGAGCATTTCGTCGATCCCGTCGTCATCAAGAACGCCCGTTACATGCCGCCAGTGAAGCCGGGCTACTCGGCGGAGATCAGACCCGAGTCGCGCAAGCGGTATGGTTACCCGACAGGTGAGGCGTGGAGGGAATCGCCACTTTAGTGGCGCCGGTCGTGGTCGATACGGGCAGATTTAGCGGAGGCGAACGTGGCCGAGGAGACAACATCAGAGTTTCTCGTCATCTCGCGCGGTCAGTGGGATCGGGACAAGTCGCCGGCAGAGATCCAGCAGGCGATAGATGCCTTTTACCTCTGGTATGGCCAGCTCGTGCTGGAGGGCAGGATGAAGGCCGGCCAACGCCTGGCGACACAGGCGAAAATCGTGTCGAGAGACGGTGTCACCGATGGACCTTTCGCAGAAACGA
Organism: uncultured Acidobacteriota bacterium; assembly: GCA_963773045.1. GTDB lineage: Bacteria > Acidobacteriota > Vicinamibacteria > Vicinamibacterales > UBA2999 > 12-FULL-67-14b. The sequence continues at coordinate 60,164 of CAVYZT010000012.1, forward strand.
AGGAGGTTATCGGCGGTTACTGGTTCGTCGTGGCGACCAGCCTCGCCGAGGCAGCCGAGCTCGCCGCACAGAATCCGTGCCTGGCCTGCGGGCTGACCTATGAGATCCGGCCGATTGAGCTGGAGCGCGCGAGTGCCTTCAAGGTGACAAACGAAACACCCTTGGAGCCGAGGCACCAGGCGTAGGGCCAAGTTCGGTCAGCGAGGGCCAGAACGCGGGCGACCGCTTGGCTGCGGTTGGGCACCATGGCACATGACGCCAAGCCAGAAGGAGAACCGATGCGTACCATTCACGTCTGTCTAATCGCGATGACGGCGGCAGTGTTCGGCTCTTTCGCCACGCTTGCCGCGCAGAAGCAGGTGCAGAAGTCGACCGTCTTCGAATGGGCCGGTCTCGAGGCGAAGCCGACGCAGACCGGCGTACGACGCGATGTCATGCGCGCGCCGACGCCGACGCTCGACGAGCTCGAAATCCACATCACGACGCTGAACGTGGGCCAGGTGTCACACCCGCCGCATCAGCACCCGGAAGAGGAGCTGCTGATCGTGAGGGAAGGGACCGTCGAGACGCTGCAGAATGGCAAGGCCAGCCGGCTCGGACCAGGGTCGATCATCTTCCATTCGTCGAACGACCTGCACAACATCCGAAACGCCGGATCGACGCCAGCCACCTATCACGTCATCCAGTGGAGAGCGCCGGGCGCAGCGAAGTAAGAGGACTTGCGCAAAGGGTACTTCAACAACGCATGACGGCGTGTAGACCGCCGGAAGGTGGCTCCTTATGAAACCAGCGCTAGCGTTCACCACCCGAGCTCTCCTGGCCGGCCTGCTCGTTCTTGTTCCCCTCTACCTCGCCACGCTGCTGCTGCTCAAGGGCATGCAGTCGGTTGTGGGCCTGGTCCGTCCGTTCGCGTTGTTGCTCCCGGATTGGATACCCGGCGAGATGGCGCTGTCCCTCCTTCTCGTCCTGTTTATCTGCTTTCTGGTCGGCGTCGCCATCACGACTCGGCCAGGACAGGCGGTCCGCAACCAAATCGAACGAACATTCTTCGAGAGAATTCCTGGTTACGCGCTCCTCCGAAGCCTCACGCAGCAGATCGCGGGGAAGAGCCGTGAGAATGTCTGGAAGCCGGCGTTGTTCGAAGGCGACGAGGGCCTGATGCCGGCATTCATCATCGAAGAGTTCGCCGATGGGCGTTACACGGTCTTTGTCCCATCCATTCCAACTCCACTTGCCGGAGCCGTCTACGTGGTCGACAGGACCAAAGTGCATCCCCTTGACGTCCCGTTTACTGAGGCCCTCAAAACGGTCTCCCGGTGGGGCTCGGGAGCAAAGGATCTCGTCGCGGCAATGGAGCGAGGCAGACCACGCTGATGCTTGAGGGAATCACTGCGACGTCGTGAATATACAGGGAGGACGTGATGCGGAGCGTGTGTCTGCTTGTCGTGGGAATGTTGATCGGCTCGGCGATGCAGGGATCTCTCGCTCAGCCGGCGCGCGCGCCGCTGGCCTTGAATCATGTCGCCATCAGCGTTCCAGATCTGGATGAGGGCATCCGGTACTACACCAAGGCGCTCGGTCTCAAAGAGGCGTTCACCTTTCGCGACAATCGCGGCAGTCCTCTCTCGTATCTTCAGATCAGCCGGGACACATTTCTGGAACTGCAAAGCGCGACCGCCGATCGCCCGCCGGGCCTGATCCACATCGGTCTCGAGGTCGCTGATCTCAAGAGCTCGATTCCTCGCTTCAAAACAGGCGGATTGATCGTTCGCGATCCATCGGCCAGCGCGCGGACCAACGCCGTGATCGCACAGGCCGAAGGCATCAGCGGCCTGCGCTTCGAGCTGCTCGAGTTCGGACCGGATTCGCTGCAGCGCAAAGTGATCGACGCATGGAAGCCATGAATCGGCGCGAGGTGCTCAGGACGGCGCTCGCGGTGTTCGTTGCGTCTCAGGCCCGACTTCGCGGAGCTTCGTCGAGGCAGTCTCTTCCGGCAGCCACGTCGGGGCACGCTCAGTCGGTTTCGACCCTGATCGGCACTGGTGTGCCAGGGCTGTCAGATCAGCAAGTCAACAACCCGTACGGCCTCGTGTTCGGACCGGATGGGGCACTGTACTTCTGCGACCTCGACAATCAGCGCATTCGACGGCTCGACTTGAACACGCGTCGAACGACGGCCATCGCCGGAAACGGATCGAAGGGGAACGGCGGCGATCGCGGCGCTGCGACCGAGGCGTCGTTGAACATGCCGCACGAGATCCAGTTCGATGCGGCGGGACACCTCTACATCGCCGAGCGCGACAATCATGTGATTCGAAGAGTGGAAGCGAAGACCGGCATCATCTCCACCTTTGCGGGAACCGGGACTGCGGGATTTGCCGGCGACGGCGGCCCGGCGGCGCGTGCGCTCTTGCGTCAGCCGCACAGCATTGCCGTGGACCGCGATCGGGGGCGCCTGCTCATTTGCGACATCGGCAATCATCGCATCCGCCAGGTCGATCTTCGGACCGGCGTCATCGAGACGTTCGGCGGCACGGGAGAGCGGCTGCCCACCCCGGATGGCGCACCGCTCGCGGGAACGCCGCTGAATGGTCCCCGGACTATTGCCCTCGATTCCGGCGGCAACCTGTATCTGGCGCTTCGGGAAGGCAACGCCGTCGTCAGTGTCGATGCGCGGACGCAGACCATTCATCACGTTGCCGGCACGGGGCAGCAAGGGTACTCGGGCGATGGTGGACCGGCGCGCGAGGCGACGCTGGCGGGACCGAAAGGCCTCGCCTGGTCGCGCGGCGCGTTGTATGTGGCCGATACTGAGAATCACGCAATTCGCGTGATCGATCTGAGCCGGGGGACGATCAACACGGTACTCGGTACGGGAAAACGGGGCGACGGGCCCGAGCCGGATCCCCTGCAATGTGCGCTCGCTCGACCGCACGGAGTCCTGGTTGACGCTCGCGGTGTGCTCTACGTGAGCGACAGCGAGGCGCACCGCATTCGGAAACTTTCCTGAAAGTCCAAAGTTCAAGAGTTGAAAGTTGAAAGTTGAAGTTCAGAGTGTCAAGTTCAGTTTTCAGTTTCAGTTTCAGTGGGAAGTGGAAATCTGTGGCCTAGCTAGCGAGCGCTGACGACGATGCGGATCATGCCGTCGGTCTTGCTGAAGATGTAGAGCTCGCCGGCGGCGTCCACCGCGAACTGCGCGTCGGCGCGGCCATCGCCAGAGACGGTGGCTCTCCCAGGCAGATTCGGGTCTTTGCCGCCGCGGGAGTGGTACGCCGCCTCAGCGATCGGAAACATCGTCGGATACACCTTCTTGCCGGCGTCGGGCGCGTCGTTCGGGTTGTCCCACTGCAGCTGAATCTCGTGCATCGCCGCCATGGTGTCAGGCTTGCCATCGTCCGCAGCGAGCATCTCCTGGTAATCCACAAACCAGAGCCGGCCGGTCGAGATGTCGGTGAACAGGTACTTTCCTCGAAGCGCGGGAATGATCGTGCCGCGGTAGAGATAGCCGCTGCCGATTGCATCGCCACCGCCCGCCCGATGCGGGTATTGCACCACTGGATAGGTCGGCGTGATCGCGTCTTCCCCAACTCGAGCGCCGATCTGAACGGGAATGCGATCGAGCTCCGGGCGCGGCGACGTGTTGTTGTCGAAGTTGAGCTGCTCGTTGCCTTCGCGGAGCGAGTATCCGTAGTTCGCGCCGCGCTGGATGATGTTCACGGTCTCCCACGTATGGAGGCCGATCGAGTTCACGACGAGACGCGTGTTTCGAGGGTTTGCTGAATCGATTGCCCAGTGCAGGCGATGGGGATTCCGAAATCCAACCGCCCAGATTTCTTTGCGGGCACCGGCCGTCGACACGAACGGGTTGTCATTGGGAATGCGGTATCGACCGTTGTCGCTGACCGTGCTGGAGGTCGAGTGCTCCGACACGTCAGGGACGATCCGGAGGATCTTACCGACGAGAGTGTCGAGCCGCTGCGGATTGTTGCGCGTGTCAGGGCGGGAGGATTCTCCTGAAGCGCCGTCGCCGCAGCCCAGATACAGGACGCGCCATTCGCTGCTCCCGCGCTCGGCGGTCGGATTGAACGCGAGATCGCCGATCAGATGGGTGCGCGTGTTGAATTGCACACGCAGCACCTCTCGTGCGGTCCCTTCGAAGCTGAGGTCGGCGACATTCGAGTCGGTCCATTCGATCAACACGGCTTCGCGAGTCACCGGCCCGGGCGTCGGAATCGCCGCGGTGGCGTGTATCCGCTAACCGTCAGACCCTTGAGATTGGTGTTGTCCGGAAGCGGCGAACCAGGCAGCGCCGGGTCCTCGATGTGGACCGTGTAGAGCCTGCCGTTGCGGCCGTAGTCGGGATCGAACTGAAATGTTTCCAGCCCATTGGCAAAGCCGACTTCGTACGACAGCTTGTGAAACACCCCCGAACGCCCGTCGCGTCCGTTGAAATCGATGTAGGTCGTGAGCGTCTTGGTCTTCTTGTCGAGGATGTAGAGCGGACCGTTCAGATCGGTGAGAAAGAGTCGATTGGTGCCGCCCGGCTCCTCACGCAGAGTGTTGACTCTGGCCAGCATGCCGTCGGTCTGTCCAGTGCCGTCGAGCTTTCCGGTAATCGGCAGCGCGAGGAAGTCTTTGATCTCGAGGACCAGCGGAGCTGATTCCTCGGCACTCTGGTGTACACGTGCGGCCGGCGCCGCAAGCGCCGCGGCAACTTGCAGGCCGACCGCCAGAACCAGACCGGAGCGCCGCGTCACGTCGTCTTTGGAATCTCGAACCCTTTGCGGTACTCGCGGGTCAGCAGCGCGTCGGCTTTGCGATCGTTGACGAAGGTTTCCGACTTGCCGTCGAAGCGCACCTCGTGGCCGACGCGATACGCGATGTTGGCGAGATGGGGCAGCGCCGACGACAGGTGACCGTCAAGAATGCCGCTGTTCAGCAGCTTCGCGTCATCGGCACGAATGGCGTCGACGAAATTCTGATAGTGCGGCGACTCCATGCTGGTCAGCACCCGCGGATCGCCGCCTTCGCCCTCTCTTTCGGGGATGTCGGCGCCGGGGCCCTTCTCGTTCTTCGGGCCAAAGTACGACTGCCACTGCCGGCCGTTGCCGTCGATCCACACCCAGCCCTTCGAACCGTAGAACAGATTCCCGATGCGCTGGGTGCCTTCGTCGTTGGTGAACCCGCCCCGCGTCGCAAACTCGAAGACGGTGCCGTCGGCGTACTCGAACATCGTGGTGTGCAGGTCGGGTGTCTCCTGCGAGGATTCGGAACCGAAGTAGCCACCGCTCGATTGGATCCGGACCGGGTGCTCTTGCTTGTTCAATCCCCACCGCGCCACGTCGAACTGGTGCGGTCCCTGGTTGCCGGTATCTCCGTCGCCGTAGTCCCAGTGCCAGTGCCAGTTGTAGTGGAAGCGGTTGCGATTGAACACGCGCTTTGGCGCCGGGCCGAGCCAGAGGTTGTAATCCACCTTGGAGAGATACTGCTCGTCGTAGGTTGGCTCATAGTTGGTCGACCCGACGGTGAGCGCGTACTTCTCTCCGGGCGCCATCGGTCCATCAGGGTATTTGCCGATGGACGGACGCGGCTTGAAGCAGAGGCCACGCGCCATGTAGACCTTGCCGATGCCGCCGTCGTGGATGAACTTGATGGCCTCCTGCACCGGCTTCCGGCTGCGATTCATCGTGCCGACCTGCACGAGCTTTTTGTACCGAGCGGCCGCTTCGATCATGTGGCGGCCTTCGAGGAACGTGTGCGAGGCGGGCTTCTCGACGAAGACGTGCTTGCCGGCTTGCAGGCCCCAGATCGTGGCGAGTGCGTGCCAGTGATTGGGCACCGCGATCACAATCGCATCGACGTCCTTGTCGTCCAGGGCACGCCGAAAATCCTGGGCGAACGCCGGTTTGAACGTGGCGACGTCTTTCAGCCGATCATCGTTGATCCGCTCCGGCGCGAGATTGGCGTCGATGTCGCACAAGGTTTTGATCTCGACGTTGGGCAGCCGGGCGAAGCCGCGCTTGAGCGCGTTGCCCTGACCGCGAATGCCGATGCTGGCGAGCACGACGCGATCGTTGGCGCCGCGGATCTTCCGGCCGACCGCCGGCGCCGGGCTGACGCCGGCAACGAGAAAGTCCCCGGCGAGCGCCACTCCCGCCGCTGCCGCACCGATTCGCGAGTTGAATTCGCGCCGCGAAACGCCTGTTGAGTCGATCCGATCGTTGGCCACGTGGACCTCCTGAGAATTGCCTGAAAGTGTAGCCCTTCTCGGGGGTCCCTGGCATCAGCGGTAACGTCTGTTTTCCTGCCGAATAGGCCCCTGCGGCGTTAGGATCCGCCCCATGGGTCACCCTCTTTCTCGCCGCACCTTCCTCGGCACGGCCGCCGCGGCCGCAGCCACGACGCTCGCGCCTTCGCCCCGCCTGGAGGCGGGAAGCCCCTCGACTCGTTCGGAACACTCGTCCGCGGCCGGCCGGCTGAACTTGGGCCTGGCGTCGTACTCCATGCGTGAGTTCACGCTCGACCAGGCGCTCGAGATGGCCAAGACGCTGGGCGTGACCTCCATGACGTTCAAGGACGTTCACCTGCCGCGCACCGATCCACCGGAAACCACGCGTGCGCTGACCGCGAAAATCAGAGCGGCGGGGATCAGGATCGTCGGCGGCGGGACGATCACCTTGCCGAACGATCCCGTTCAGATCAAGAAGGACTTCGAGTACGCGAAGAACGCCGGGTTTCCGCTCATCTATATCGACCCCGATCCGGCCGCGCTCGACACGATCGAGCAGATGGCCAAGAGCTATGACATCAAGGCGGCCATCCACAACCACGGGCCCGAGAACAAGAACTGGCCACGCCCGCAGGACGCCTACGCTGCGGTCAAGTCACGCGATCGCCGGCTCGGCCTCTGCATCGACGTCGGCCACACGCTTCGAACCGGAACCGATCCGGTGCAGGCGTGCCGCGAATGCCGGGATCGTCTGTACGACATGCACGTGAAGGATCTCAAGGTGAAAACCGACAAGGACAGCCAGACCGAGGTCGGTCGCGGCGTGATCGATTTCCCGGGACTCTTCAGGACCCTCATCGACATCGGTTATCAAGGGCAAGTGGGTCTCGAGTACGAGATCAACGCGAAGAACCCGCTGCCGGGAATGATCGAATCCATGGCCTACATGCGCGGCGTGCTTGCGGCGCTTCCGACGTAGGGCAGGACTTCAGTCCTGCCTTGGGCGCCCTGTTGGCCGCTTCGGCCGGGGGTAGAGACCAATCGGACAAGGAAGGTGCGCGCTCGAGTGCTGTAGCTCTTTGACCCGTCGTTTCAAAGGAGGATGACATGAACTCGTCGGCCTCGCGACCGTCGGCTGCATTAGGCTTGCTCCTACTCGCTGTCGCGCTCGCGACGGTTCCTCCGGTCCCCAGCGTCTGGGCTCAGGCCGTCACGGGGACACTCCTCGGCAGCGTGGTCGATTCGGCCGGACTCCCGCTGCCCGGCGCCACGGTGACGATCACCGAGGTCAACACCAACATCGCGTTACGCGCGGTCAGCAATGACAACGGGAACTTCGTGTTCGCGAGTCTCAAGGATGGCGTCTATCGTGTCGACGCCGAGTTGGCGGGCTTCAAGAAGGCGGTTCGCGACGGCGTCATCGTTCAGGTGAACACGACGATTCGCGTGGATCTGAAACTCGAAGTGGGCGCCGTGGCCGAGACCATCACGGTCGTTGGCGAATCGCCGCTGCTCCAGACCGACCGCACCGACACCGGCCGGATCATCGAGAGCATGTTGATCCAGGAAGTCCCGCTGGCGTACCGCAATTTCCAGGCGGCCCTGGTCGTGGTGCCCGGGGCCACGCGGCCGCATCGCGTGCATTCCGAGTTCTTCAACTCGCAAGATAGTCTCTCGACCGAAGTGAACGGCCAATCGCGGCTCGCCAACAACGTGCTGCTCGACGGGGTCGACAACAATCACAAGACGGGCTTGCTGACGGTGCTGATTCCCTCGGCCGAGGCCATCGAGACCGTGAGCGTGACGACCAGCAATTACGACGCCGAGTTCGGGCGGGCTGGCGGAGCCGTCACGGCGGTGACGCTCAGGTCGGGCACCAACGACTTCAAGGGCAGCGCGTTTGTGGGAGGCAACACCGACGCGACCATCGCGACCAATTTCTTCACGCGCACGAAAGCCCCGACCAAGATTCTCGGCTATGGATTCACTGGAGGCGGCCCCATCCGGCAGAACCGGACATTCTTCTTTGCCGATTACCAGCGCCAGATCGACAACGCCGGACGCGTGCAGCGCTCGATCATTCCGCCGCTCGAATTCCGGAATGGCGATTTCAGCCGGGCGTCGACCATCATCTACAACCCGTTCACGGGCAACGCCGATGGCACGGGGCGCCAGCCGTTTCCGGGAAACGTGATTCCAGCGGGGATGATCAGTCCGATCGCGCGAAACATTCTCGGCTTGATTCCCGCGCCCAACATCGCAGGCGCAGCGCTCGGGCAGATCAACTTCGAACAGCCGTATCAGCGGCAGAAGACGACCGACGCGTTCGACGTCAAATTGAATCATCAACTGTCCGAGCGCAACGCGCTGTCGGGACGCTTCAGTTACCAGCTCCCCGACATCAGCGACCCTGGCATCTACGGCGTCTATGGTGGCGGCGGAAAGGACTTCGCCGGGGTCGGAACCAACGTCACGATGAGCACCGGCGTCACGCTGACTCGAACGTGGAGTAACACACTTGTCCAGGAGATTCGCGGCGGCGTGTCGTACTACCACAACGAAGCGGTGACCGATGCAGTGGGCCTGAAAACGTCCGACGAGGTTGGCATCAAGGGTGTCAACATCAACGACTTTTCCGACGGACTCACGACCATTCAAATCAACCAGGGGTTCAACAACCCCGTGGTCGGGTTTTCTGCCAGCCTGCCATGGGATCGCTCCGAGCGCACCGCCGAGGTGTCGACCGTGCTGACCAAGATCACCGGCAACCACACAGTCAAATTCGGCGGGAACGTTCGACACAACCGGGACTTTCTCCTCCAGGTGCAGGATCGGCAGGGACCGCGCGGGGGATTCGAGTTCAGCGCTCAGCAGACCGCGATTCCGGGCGACAATGCGGCGTCAAACGGCTTTGCCAATGCGTTCGCCAGTTTTCTGCTCGACGCGCCCAGCCGAGTCGGCCGTGACTTGACCGTCATCGATCCAGGAACGCGCCACTGGGCGGTCTTCAGCTTCATCCACGATAAGTGGCAGCTGTCGCCGAAGGTGACGGTCGATCTCGGCCTGCGCCACGAGTACCTACACGCCGCTCGTCGGGTTGGAGAGCCAGGGCGGGCTCTCCAATTACGATCCGGTGACCAACGCGTTGCTCGTGTCGGGCTACGGCAATGTGCCCGCCAATGTTGGCGTCAAGAAGTACTGACAAGAACTTCGTGCCACGAACCGGCATCTCGTATCGCATGACCGAGACCTCGGTCGTCCGCGCCGGGTACGGCATCAGCACCATTCCCTTCCCCGACAACAGCTACGCGTTCAACTTTCCTGTGAAACAGAACAACGACTTCAACGCGCCGAACACGTTCGCGTCCGCTCCGGTGCACATGGCCGACGGGTTTCCGGCCCCGATTCTGGCCGACATTCCCTCGAACGGGACGATTCCCGTGAACACCGCGCTGCTCAACAACCAGCGGTTTTTCGCGATTCCCTCAGACTTGCACGAGGGCCGGCTGCAATCGTGGAACGTCGCCTATCAAAAGCAGCTCCGTGGCGGATTCACCGCCGAGGCCGCCTACGTCGGCAATCGCGGTAATGTCGTGAATACCATCAACGCGAACGCTGGCATGGTGCTCGGCGCCGACAACGCGGGCCGGCCGCAATTCGCGCCGTTCGGACGAACGGCTGAGACGACGACGTGGATGCGCTCCAACACCACGTACCACTCGCTCCAGACCAAGTTCGACAAGCGCTTCTCGAGAGGGTTGTTGCTGACGACGTCCTACACGCTGGGCCGTTCGATCAACTACTGGCAGGGTGACAGCAACGGCGCCATCGTGACACCGGCGAATATCGAGCTCAGCCGCGGCCGCACCGAATACGATCGGTTGCACAGCTACGTGCAGAGCTTCGTGTATCAACTCCCCTTCGGACCCGAGCAGCGGTGGCTACGGACAGGGGTCTTGAGCTGGATCCTCGGCGGATGGCAAGTCTCCGGGATCTTCAGCGCACAGTCAGGACTGCCGATCAACTTCACCGCGAATGCCGCCAACCTGCGCGCGCCCGGCAACACGCAGCGCCCAGACGCGAGCGGCACGCCGAAGGTCGTCGGCGGCATTGGCGCCGGCAACCAGTGGTTCGAGACCTCGGTCTTCTCGTTCCCGGCGGCCAACACGTTCGGCAACCTCGGGCGGAACGATCTGCTCGATGGTCCCGCGTTCGTCAATCTCGACGCGAGTCTCGCGAAGTGGTTCACCTTCCCGAGGGGCACGAGAGCCGAATTCCGCATCGACGCGTTCAACGCCACCAACCGTCCGCAGTTCGAGCGGCCCAATGGCGAATTCGGCAATGTGCGATTCGGACAGATCACCACGACGCTGGCCCAGACCGAGCGCGTCGTCCGGTTCGGGTTGCGCGTGATGTTCTAGCGCAACGCGGATTCGGCTGTCGGCTGTCGGCTTTCAGCTATAGGTGTTCAACCCGCCCTGATAGCTGACAGCTGATCGCAGCCCAGCGTCAGCGCTTGGTGCTGGTCGTCGGAAGCTCTCGGATCTTGAGGTTCTGGAACCACACCTCGTCGCCGTGATCCTGCAGCAGGATGTGGCCCTTCAGCTTCTCGCCCCAGCCGGCCACGTCCTTGAATTTGCTCTTCGCTTTTGCCGCCTTGAGCGCGGCGCTGCCGAGCTCATACTCGATCACCTTGGCGCCGTTGAGCCAGTGCTCGACGTGCATCCCGTTCACGACGATCCGTCCCTCGTTCAGCTGGCCGGCGGGTTTGAGAGGTTTGGTCGCCGGAGCAGGAATCGCGTCGTAGAGCGCCGCAGTGGCGCGGTGCGGGCCGATGAGCGCGTCGGGATGCTTCACATCGTCGATGATCTGATACTCATGGGCGATCGGCCCATCCCGATCCTCGGTCACCAGATACTTGATGCCGCTGTTGCCGCCCGGCGCAATCGTCCACTCGAAGCGCAACTCGAAGTCGCTGAACGTTTCGATGGTGACGATGTCGCCACCGCTGGTCGCCGTCGGCGCGCCGCCGCTCGACGCGTGCTTCAGGCGTCCGGCGTCGATGGTCCATCCGGTCTTGGGGAACGCCGACTGCTTGAACCCGCGCCATCCCTTGGTGGTCGTGCCATCGAACAGCAGGCGCCATCCGGCGGATTGCTCGGCGGGCGAGAGCTGATTGGTCGCGACGCGCGCAGCCGGCTGTGCCTGCAAGGCCCACGTACCGGCCGAGAACACCAACCCGGCAGCACAGACGAGCGACAGCTTCGAGAAACCCATATATGCGCCTCCAGGAAGACTCTCGGCGCATTCTGGCAGAACTGCTGGCAAGTCGCTAGACCTGTACGCCCAATGCCGGTTCTCGACTCTCGACTCTCGGCCCTCGGCTCCCGGTTTCCGGCTCCCGGCTCACGGATCTCCAGGCTCCCGGACCCCGGCTCCCTGATCCCCGACGGACCGTTGATGCCAGTTACCCTTTGGCCGCGCTGTTTGAGGCGCATGCTATGTTCGCCGTCGCATCCGTGACGACTCATGTGAGCGATTCGGTCGAGGCGCGCGCCATCGCTCGTGTGCGCCGCCGCCTGATCCCGTTTCTCGCGCTCCTCTATCTGGTCGCCTATCTCGATCGATTCAACGTCGGGTTTGCCGCGCTGCAGATGAACGATGCGCTGGGCTTCTCGGGCAGCGTGTATGGGTTTGGCGCCGGCATTTTCTTCATCGCCTACTTTCTGTTCGAGGTTCCGAGCAACATGATCCTCGCGCGCGTCGGCGCGCGGGTCTGGATTGCGCGCATCGCCATTCTCTGGGGACTGGTCTCGATGGCGATGCTGTTCGTCTCCAGTGCCGCGAGCTTCTACACCATGCGGTTTCTGCTGGGTGCGGCCGAGGCGGGCTTCTTTCCCGGCGTGATTTTCTACTTCACGTCCTGGTTCCCGGCGCACGAGCGCGCGCGTTCGGTGGCGCTGTTTTCGATGGCGAGCATGGTGGCCGGGATCATCGGCAGCCCGATCTCCGGCGTGCTGCTCTCGCTTCGCGGCCGTGGGGGCCTGGACGGGTGGCAGTGGCTCTTCCTCGTCGAAGGCATGCCAGCCGTGTCCCTTGGCATCGTCGCGTTGTGGTATCTCACCAATCGACCGGAAGAGGCGAACTGGCTGCCGGCCGACGAGAAGGCGTGGCTGATCGAGGCGCTCGCGCGCGAGCGCGCCGCCTCGCCGCATTCCCAGGCCGGCGCGCTCAGGACCGGCCTGCTCGACCCCACGGTCTGGAGGTTTGCCGCCGCCCTGTTCTTCATCGTCACCAGCGGGTATGGCTTCAGCTTCTTCCTGCCACAGATTGTCCGGCGATTGTCCGGCGGCTCCGATCTCGTGGTGGGTGGGTTGACCGCGATCCCGTTTTCCGCCGCCGCGGTCGCGATGGTCGTCTGGGCGGCGCATTCGGATCGGACGGGAGAGCGGCGGCGCCATGTCGCGGCGAGCGCCGTCTTGGCTGCGCTCGGTTTCCTGGCGAGTACTCTCTCTGATAGCCCGCGTCTCTCACTGGTGGCATTGTCGGTCGCGGCGATGGGCCTGTACAGCTTCACGCCGCCGTTCTGGTCGATGCCCACCGCGTTTCTGCGAGGCCCGGCGGCCGCCGCGGGCATCGCATTGATCAACGCGATCGGGAATCTGGGTGGATTCACGGGGCCCTACCTGATGGGATGGCTCCAGGATCTGACGGGCGACTTTCTGAGCGGGCTTCGCGTGCTGGCCGTGGCCGCCGTCGTGTCGGCGGTGCTGATCTTGACGAGCCGCGCGGGGAGATCGGGGAGCTAGTCTTGGTCACAGGGAGAGCAGGGAGTTCAGGGAGGTCAATTTTTGCGGAATCAATACCGTCTCCCCGATCTCCATGTGATTCTCGTGGGTCTGTGTAAGAAGGTACGCACTCCGAGGTCTGGGAGTTAGTCTTGGCAGAACCAATACACCCTCCCCGATCTCCCCGATCTACCTGTGAACTCTAGGAACGAACATGAGGCGACGACAGGTTCTGAAGATGAGTGCGCTCGCCGCCGCGTCGGCGGCGATTCCGCTGCGCGCCCACGCGCAACAACCGCCGCAACCAACGCCGGCTCCGCCGAGCACCGTGACGAGCCCGCCACGGGATTTCGGTCCGAATGCGCCGCCGACGACCTACAGAGATCCCGATATCGTGATCGTCGACCCGCAGTTCAACACCTACCTGCAGGGCAACACGCCGATCAAACGGTTGTGGACCGGCGCGTTGTGGTCAGAAGGTCCGGCGTGGTCAGGGCAGGGGCGTTACCTGGTTTGGAGCGACATCCCCAACAATCGCCAGCTGCGCTGGACCGAGGATGACGAGCGCGTGACGGTGTTCCGCCATCCCTCGAACAACAGCAACGGGAATACGTTCGACGTTCAAGGCCGGCAGATCTCGTGCGAGCACTTGACGCGCCGCGTCGTGCGCTACGAACACGACGGGTCGATCACGATTCTCTGCGACGCCTTCGGAGGCAAACGATTCAACTCGCCGAACGATGTCGTCGCCCATCCCGACGGCAGCTACTGGTTCACTGATCCGCCGTACGGCGGTCAGCTCTACGAAGGGCAAGTGGACGAGGCCGGTGGCCCGACCAATCGTGCCGGCCGGCTCAATCCGCGAATCGGTCAGCCGGCCGAGGCCGGGCGGATGCGGCGCGAGCTTCCGCACGGCGTCTATCGCGTGGACAGCCAAGGCCAGGTCTCGCAGCTCGTCACCGAAGAACAGCTGCCCAATCCGAACGGCCTTGCCTTCTCGCCCGACTACAAGACTCTGTATGTCGTGAGTACTGGACGCGGGCCTGGCGATACCGGGCCGGGCGGCAACGGCGAGTTGTTCGCCTTTGACGTGCTCGCCAACAACACCGTCTCGAATCGAAAGCTCTTCACCGATTTCTCGATCGACGGCGTCAGGGCGAGCGCCGACGGCGTGCGGTGCGACGTGTTCGGCAACGTCTGGTGCTCGAGCAACGCCGGCGGTGCCGTGGGATATAGCGGCGTGACGGCGTGGACGCCCGAGGGCAAACTGATGGGCCGCATTCGTTTGCCGGAAGCGTGCGCCAACCTGTGCTTCGGCGGCCCGAAACGGAATCGGCTGTTCATGGCGGCGAGCCAGTCGCTCTACGCCGTGTACGTGAATACTCAGGGCTTCTAGTCTAGGAAAGTGTTGAAAAACCATTCTCCGCGTCTCCGTGTCTCCGCGGCCAACGTTCGTCAGTTGCAACGCCTCCTCGTGATCGCAACGCTCATTGCGATCATCAGTACGGATCGCACTCACAGCGTGATTGCGGCGGAGCAAGCTCCGGCGACTGCGTCGGACCACACCATCTGGCTGCGCTCGGCCGCGGCGCAGTGGGATCACGCCTTTCCGCTTGGCAACGGCCGTATCGGCGCGATGGTCTTCGGCACGGTCAACCGCGAGCGGATTCAGCTCAACGAAGAGACGCTGTGGATGGGCGGGCCGCGCGAGACCGACAACCCGGAAGCCCACGCGGCGTTGCCAGAAGTCCGCCGGCTGCTGTTCGACGGCAAGCCGGTCGAGGCCTACGCGCTCGCCGAACGCAAGCTGATGGGGAAGCCGTGGCGGCTCGAGTCGTATCAGAGCCTGGCCGACCTGCGGCTGAGCTTCGATCACGAAGGCGAGATCACCGACTACGAGCGCTCGCTCGATCTCGACACCGGCGTCGCGCGCGTGAGTTACCGGGTCGACGGCGTCCGGTACACCCGCGACGTCTTTGCCAGCCACCCGGATCAGGTCATCGTCGTCCGGCTGACCACGGATCGGGCCGGCGCACTGTCGTTCGGCTCATGGATCGATCGGCAGCAGGACGCGCGTACGGAGATCGCCGGCAACGATCGCCTCAATCTCATCGGCGCGCTGGCGGGCGGCACGGGGCTGTCGTTTCTCGCTTCAGCCAGGGTGACACAGGAGGGAGGATCGCTGGAGACGTTTCCCGAGCGGATCCTGGTGACCGGCGCGACCGCGGCGACCATCGTCCTCGCCGCCGGCACCACATTCAAGGGGAACGATCCCACGCGTCAGGTCGAACGCGACCTCGCGGCCGCGGCCGCCAAGCCGTACGCGCAGCTCCTCGACGCGCATCGAGCCGATCATCAGCGCCTGTTCCGCCGGGTCGCGCTTCGCCTCGGATCGCCCGCCCAACCCCGCCTTCGCCAAGGCTCCCGCGAGGCAGGCCATTCGCCGCTGCCGACCGACCAGCGTCTCGAGGCCGTCGCTCGCGGCGGAGTGGATCCCGGACTCGACGCGTTGTACTTCCAGTTCGGCCGCTACCTGTTGATCGCCAGCAGCCGCCCCGGCGATCTGCCGGCCAATCTGCAGGGGCTCTGGAACGACAGCATGAGCCCGCCGTGGGACTCCGACTATCACCTCAACATCAACCTGCAGATGAACTACTGGCCGGCCGAGGTGACCAATCTCGCCGAGCTGCACGAGCCGCTGTTCGCGTTTCTCGACTCGCTGCGCGAGCCGGGGCGCAAGACGGCGCGCGTCCACTACGGCGCCCGCGGCTTCGTAGCCCATCACATCACCGACATCTGGGGCTTCACCTCGCCGGGCGATCTGCCGCGCTCCGGCCTCTGGCCGACCGGCGCCGCCTGGCTCACGCAGCACCTATGGGAGCACTACCTGTTTGATCCGGACCGCGCGTTTCTCGCGAAGGCGTATCCGGTGATGAAGGAGGCGGCTGAGTTCTTTCTCGATTATCTCGTGGAGGATCCTCGCGGCCGCCTGGTGAGCGGTCCCTCGGTCTCACCGGAGAATCGCTACCGGCTGCCCAACGGGCAGGTCGGCATTCTCACGATGGGGCCGTCGATGGATCACCAGATCATCTCGGGATTGTTCAGGCAGGTCGTTCGGGCCAGCGAGATCCTGGGCATCGACGAGGCGTTTCGCGCGCAAGCCCTCGCCGCGGAGAAGCGGCTGCCACCACCGACCATCGGCAAACATGGACAGATTCAGGAATGGTCTGAGGACTACGACGAGCCCGAGCCCGGTCACCGTCACATCTCGCAGCTCTTCGCGCTGCATCCAGGCGACCAGATCACCGTCCGGGGCACGCCGCCGCTGGCGGCGGCGGCGCGCGCGACCATCGAGCGCCGGCTCGCGCATGGCGGCGGACACACGGGCTGGAGCCGCGCGTGGATCATCAACTTCTGGGCCCGGCTCGAAGACGGCGAGCGCGCGTGGGAGAACTATCAGGCGCTGCTGGCGAAGTCGACGCTGCCGAATCTCTGGGACCTGCATCCGCCGTTTCAGATCGACGGCAACTTCGGCGGCACGGCCGGCGTAGCCGAGATGCTGCTGCAGAGTCACGCCGGAGAGATTCATCTGCTGCCGGCGCTGCCTCGCGCGTGGGCCGACGGCGAAGTCCACGGCCTGCGGGCGCGCGGCGGCGTCGAGGTGGACGTGGCATGGAATGAGGGCCGGATCCTGAAGGCGACACTCCGGCCGTCGATCACCGGAACCTATCGTTTGCGTCTGCAACGCGCGACGGACGCTCGGACGATTGCGCTCGTTGCAGGCCAACCGTACGAACTCCGGGGCCAGTAGGCGGGTCTTCCGCCTTCGCAAATGCTTCGGCGGACCGCCGTAGCTTCAGCGGAGGCTGGTCGGCCCGTGGGTTCGCCCTTCGACTTCGTTCGAGGCTCGTCAGTGCGCGCCTTTCGTGGGATCTCCAACGTTATGCGGACAAGAAACAAAACGCACCCGGCTGGTTACAGGTGGGTCCGCTCGCGACGAGGCCGCCGACCAAAGTCAGGATGGCGGCAGGTCAGCCCCGCGGAACGGGAGGTTCAGGAGGGGGCCCAGGATGCAGCCGTTGATGATGCCCAATAAGATCGGGAGCACTCCGGCGGTGGCAATCACCCACCCCAGTGGCCCCCCAATGATGCCGAGGCCCCAGCCAATCAGGGCGACGCCGAAGACGATACGGCCACCTCTGCCAAGTGAACTAGCCATGAAGCGCGCAAGACGCATTGGGGGGGTCCTTTCAAAAGGTTGGCGTGCCTTCAATCGCCCCTGATCCTATACCGGTCCCTCAGACGACGAACACTTCAAAGGCGTTCTTCCTTCTGGCTCGCCTTCTCAATGCGCCTCCGTCTCATGGAGACGCGCAGTGGCTCCAGTCCAGGAGGAACGCGGCCAAGTCCAGCGCGTGAAGCCGGAGGTGTCGAACTCTTGTGGCAGAATCGCGGCTGAACACCGCCGCGGCTCACGCGCCGATCGTTAGTTCCTGAAGAACGGCGTAGTGTTCGTGACCACGAACGAAGCGGAAATCAACCGGTGAGGGAGCCGTCAGGAGGCAGAATCGTGATGGACGATTCGCAGAGCGCGCCCCAGGGTCCCCCGCTTCACGCCCAGCTGATACAGATGGGCACAAGCTACTGGGTTTCAGCCATTGTCTTTGCCGCGGCGAAACTCGGCCTGGCCGATCAGCTGGCGGCCGGGCCCAAGAGCGCAGCCGAGTTGGCCGTCCCGGCGGGCGTGCACGCGCCGTCACTGCATCGACTGATGCGCACGTTGGCGAGTCTCGGCATCTTGACCGAGGGTGATGCGCAACGCTTCGCGCTGACACCGTTAGGCGAAGCGCTCAGAACCGGTGCTCCCGGCTCGGCCCGCGGCACCTTGATTGCGTTCGGCAACCCTCCCTTTTGGCGTGCCTTTGAGGAGATCTCGTATTCCTTGGAGACGGGGAAGTCCGGGTTCGAAAAAGTCTTTGGCCAGCCAATTTTCGACTACCTCGCGGCCCATCCGGAGGAAGCGTCGTACTTCAGCGAGGCCATGGTCGGCTTCCATGGCGGCGAACCGCCGGCGGTCGCTGCCGCGTACGACTTCTCCCCCTTCGAAACGGTGGTGGACGTCGGAGGTGCGACGGGCAACATGCTGGCGGCGATCCTTACTCGCCATGCTGGCCCTCGCGGCGTGCTGTTCGACCGGCCACATGTGGTGCGCGATGCTCCGGCACTACTCCAGGCGAAAGGCGTGTCCGAGCGCGTGACCATTGAGGCCGGCGATTTCTTCACGACCGTAACCGCCGGGGGTGATGCTTACCTGCTCTCGAACGTCATCCACGATTGGAACGAGGATCAGTGCCTCACGATTCTGGGTCATTGCCGAAGAGCGATCAAACCGGACGGGCGGCTGTTGATCGTCGAGTCGGTGCTGCCCGCTGGCGACACACCCCATCAGGGCAAGGTGCTCGACATCGTGATGTTGGTGATCCCCGGGGGGCAGGAACGTACCGAGGCAGAGTATGCCGCCTTGCTCCGTAAAGCGGGCTTCCGGCTCACTCGCGTGGTGCCAACGGCATCAGCCGTCAGTGTGGTGGAAGCCGTTCCGGCGTAGCGAGCGGAGTCCCGGCTGCATGCGGTGTTGCCCCTGTCCATATCCCAGCGCGCGATCCGTTGGGACCGTGACAGGGGTCCGCATGAGCCGATCTCCGAAAGGGACTAGATGCGTCGCACACGACTTCTCTGCGCGATTGGCGTGACCTTTTGGTCGGCCCTGGTTGCCGGCAGGCAAGCCGCGGCCCCCGTAGTACTGTCCGGGGCACTGCGGGCCCACGTCAAGGACGAGCGGTTCGGGATCGTCACGTCCATCAGAGGGCTGCCACTCGGCGTCCGAGACGGGCTGCAGACGTTGTTCGGCGGCCAGACACTCGACATCGCTGAGCCCGGAGCCGAGTTTCAGGTCACCGACGTGATCGTCGAATCCGAAGCTGCCGATTCGTCGGCTGGTCGCGGCGGGGTGCTCGGCCGATCACTGCCTCGTCTACTACGAACGCGGCGGCATCGCCCACACGTGGCAGGTGGCGCTGTTTCACTGGACGCCGGCCACGACTCGGTTCGAGTGGGGCGGTATCGCGCCAGGCCGCCTGGCGTCAATCGACGACGTTCGGAACGCCATTCTGTCCGGAGCGGTCAAAGGCCCGACCACGATCTGGTAGTTCTTCAGTGGCTGGTCAGGAAGCTGGCCTTCACCTTTGCGGAAGCGCGAACGCCGTGAGGGCGCTTCCAGAAGGCACCAAGAGATACTGACGCCCGTCGAGCATGTAGGTCGTGCCCGACGTCGATCGCAGCGCCGATCCCAACTGGTAGTGCCACAGGTTCTTTCCCGTCTTCGACTCGAACGCCATGATGTTGCCGTCGCCGTCGCCCGCGAAGACGAGGCCCGATGCGGTGCTCAAAACGCCGGATGACGAAGTGGTGGGGTAGCGGAACTCCCACTTGCGCTCGGCAGTGACCGGATCGATCGCTCGCAGTGCGCCCCAGTTTTTCTGATCGCGCGGTCGAACCGTGCCGCCCGCCTCGTACTGCACGCCAGGCTTGAACTCCTGATCGAAGGCAAAATAGGTCGCGCACGTTTCGCGGGCGGTGACGAAGAACAACTTGAGCGCGGGATCGTACGACGGCGACATGAAGTTGGTGCCGCCGCCGAGATCGGGACAGGTCCGCACGCCTTGTTCGTTCGGATGATTGTTGGGCAGCAGGATCGGGCGTCCCGTCACCATGCTGATCTCCTTGGCCCAGGTCGTCTCGACGAACGGCTTGGCCACGATCAGTTTCCCGGTCACGCGATCGATCGTGTAGAAGAACCCGTTGCGGTTGGCGAACATGACGACCTTGCGCGCCTGCCCGTCGATGGTGAGATCGCCGAGCACCGGCACCTGCGTCGCGTCCCAATCGTGCACGTCGTGCGGCGTGAACTGGTAGTGCCACTTCCGCTTGCCGGTCTCGACATCGAGCGCCACGAGTGAGGCCGTGTACAGGTTGTCGCCTTCGCGGTTTCCGCTGTAATAGTCGGGCCCGGGATTGCCCGTGCCGAAGAACAGGAGGTTCTGCTCGGGATCGTGGGTGCCGGTGACCCAGACCGATCCACCGCCGCGAAGGTAGGCGTCGCCCTTGGGCCAGGTGTTGCCGCCGGCCTCTTCAGGCCCGGCCACAGTGTAGAACCGCCACAGTTTCTTGCCGGTCTGCGCGTCGAAGGCCTCGATGAAGCCGCGAATGCCGAACTCGGCGCCGGCGATCCCGATGATCACTTTGTCCTTGATCACCAGCGGCGCGACCGATGCCGAATAGCCGACATTGTAATCGGCCAGCTCGATGTCATAGATGACGGCACCGGTCTTCATGTCGAGCGAGAGCAGGTGCGCGTCGATGGTCGTCATGAACAAACGGTCGCCGAGCACACCGAAGCCGCGATTGACCGGCCCGCAACAAATATGCATTTCGTCTGGCAGGTTCCGGCGGTAGCGCCAGATGGCGCGCCCCGAGCGGGCATCGATGGCAAAGGCGGTGTTGTTGAAGCCCGTGATGTAGATCACGCCGTCGACGACGATCGGCGTGGCTTGAAAGGTGCCGAGGACGCCCGTTTGGAACGTCCACTGCGTCGTGAGCTGGCCGACGTTCTCAGGCGTGATCTGCGTCAACGGACTATGCCGATGGCCGTCGTACGTGCCTGAGTAGGTCAGCCACCTGGTCGGGTCCTTCAGTCCATCGAGCAGATCCTGCGGCGTGACCTGCGGCGGCCCAGACTGCTGAGCCACCAACGTCACCGAGCCAAGCAAGAGGATCAGCAGAGCGTGGATTGTGATTCTGCGCATATGTTTTGCCTTCTGCCTTCTGCCTTCTGCCTTGTGCCTTTGCCTCCCCTCAGCGGGTAGACGGGCTCGCGATTCGCAACGTGCTCAGATAGCCGACCACGTCGTTCAACTGGGCGTCGGTCAACCGGTCGGGTCCGTATTCCGGCATCAGCGACGCCTGCTCATAGATCACTTCCTGCAGGCTCGATTTGAGATAACCCTGGATCCGCTCGCGGGTGTCCATCACCTGAATGGAGAACACATCCTCGTTTTTCTTCAGCCCGCGAATCTTCTGGCCGTCCTTGAACACGAGCGTAACCGGCTCGAAGCCCGGCGGCATCCATTCCGAGGGCGTTCGGATCTCGCGCACCAGAGCGGATTGAGAGCGGGCCGCGCCGACGCGGGACAAGTCCGGACCGAGGCGGCCGCCGCGTTCGCCGACGCGATGACAGCTGGCGCATTGCGACGCGAAGAGCTGGGCGCCACTCTCGACGTTGCCGCGCGGTTTCTCCGCCGGTCCCACGCCGCCGAGGTTTCGGAGATACGCGATGATCATCAACAGGTCATCGTCGGGCATCTCGCTCGGCGGCATCTCGGTGCCTTGAACGCCACTGCGAATCGTCTTGAAGAGCCGCTCATCAGGCATCCCGCCGAGAAGCGCGGTGAGATCGGGCCCGCGATAGCCGCGAGCATCCAAGCCATGGCAGTCGCCGCACCGCACGCGGTAGAGCGCGAGGCCGCCTTGAATGGAGGCCTTGTTGCCGAGATGGGGGTTTTTGCCGGGCGGCAGAGTGTCGGATGGCTTCTGAGCGAGCAGGAATGCTCCGGCGCTCATCAGCAGCACCAGCAGGACCGCCATCGATCGCGTGCGCGTCATCGAGAATCTCCGCTCTCAGCTTTCGGCCATCACCGCGGCCCAAGCCCGATCGCCGACAGCTAATACCTTTTACTCCGGAAGGAAGGCAACCCCCCAGGGGCGGTCACCGACTTTCACCTTCGCGATCACCTTCCGGCCCGCCACGTCGACAAACGAGACATCGTTCGAGGGGCCGTTGGCGCTAAAGACCATACTCCCGTCCGGAGTAATCGCGATACCCCACGGCCGCTCGCCAACCTCCACGCTTCCCACCACCGCATTCGTCTTCGTGTCGATCATCACCACGCTCTTGCCGCGACCGGTCGAGACGAACACGTGCGCGCCGTCGGCCGACGCAATCACTCCCATCGGGCGCACCAGGTCGCCACCCGGCAAGTGAATCGTGTCGATGACGCGATGGGCGGCGGCGTCGACGACGATCACCGCGGCGCCGTTTTCAGCGCTGATGTAGGCGCGGCTGCTGTCGGGAAGAAATGCGGTCGACCGCGGCCGCGGCCCGGCTTTGAACGAGGTGATCAACTTCGGCGACAAGGCATCGATCACCGAGATCTGGTTGTTCTGTTCCGAGGTGACGTAGACCACTTTGCCATCGGGCCGCAAGTCCATGCCCTCCGGCTCCGCGCCGACCGGGATCGTGCGCACGACTTTGCCATCACTGACATTGATGACGGTGGTCTGGCTGGCGTCTTCGTTGGCGACGAACAACCAGCGGCCATCCTGGCTGATCGCCAGTTGTTCGGGATCGGAGCCGCCAGGGATCATGCGCAGCAGCCGGCCGCTGCGAATATCGACGACGCCGATGCCGTCGGCCTTTCGATCCGGCGGCGGCAGTGTGCTTTCGTCAACGCCCGGCGGCGCCATCGGCGATCCGCTCAGCGCCACATAGAGCGTGGATTTGTCGGGGCTCAGCTTGAGGCCGCGCGGACGCTTCCCCAAGGGAATCGTCGACACGAGTGTCCGGCTCGCGGTGTCGATGATGCTCAAGTCACCGGAGTTCTCGTTGGTGACGAACAACCGGCCGGCGGGAGTCGAGACGGCAGGTTCAGCCGTAGCGACTGGCGCGGCCTCGCGCGCGCACGCGATGAGCGTCGACAGAACCACGAACATCGCCAATACCGTGCAAACGCGCTTCATGGCAAATGCATTGTGCCTGAAAAGCCTTGCGCAGCGCGCCACTTCCGCGGTCGCACGAAGCGCTTCCGCCTTCGCAAATGCTTCCGCCTTCGCCGAGGCTTCGGCGGACCGCCGTAGCTTTAGCGGAGGCTGGTCGGCGGACCGCAGTCGCCTTGGCGGCGGCTGGCTAATGGCGTCTCGAGGAAGGCCTGACCGTCGCATGGACTACGTTGCCGACCGGAACAGGAGCGGCGCGAGCTCGTTCAGATAGCGACGCCAGACCATCCATGTGTGAGCGCCCTCGGTCGCACGGAAGGTATGCGTGATGGTGTGGGCGGTGAGGAATTCAGAGAAGCTCTTCGACGCGGCAAACAGACTATCGTCTGTCCCGCAACCGATCCACAGCAATCGCAGCGCGCTGTTGGTGTGGGCGGGCCGCCCGACGGCGCCCGCATATGTCTTGGCGAAGTCGGTCACGGGTCCAACGGCTGAGCTGAAGCCGCCGACGTGGCTGAAGAGCTCCAGGTGATTCAACCCGATGTTGAGCGCCTGGCCGCCGCCCATCGACAGCCCGGCGATGGCGCGGTGGTCGCGATCGGTAAGGGCGCGATACGTCGACTCCACGTAAGGAATGACGTCTTCGCGCAGATCCTTGCCAAAGAGCTCCGTGTTCTGTCCCGCGGGTGCGGGCGAGCCGGGCGACACGCCATAGCCAAACGGCATGACGATCAGGAACGGTCTCGCCTTTCCGCTGGCCAGGAGATTGTCGAGAATCAGGTTGGCGCGGCCCAGGCGATGCCACGCGGTTTCGTCCGCGTTGGCGCCGTGGAAGAGATAGAGAACCGGGTATCGCGTTTTCGTGTCCTTGTCGTAACCGGGCGGGGTGTATACCGTGAGCCGTCGCAACGTGCTCAGCGATTTCGAGTGATACCAGTGCGTGCGGATCTCGCCATGCGGAACGGCCTGCCCGTCGTAGAACGCGGGACGATCGCCCTTGACCTCCAGCACGCTGGCCAGCGTGTTGAACGTCGATCCGGTCTTGAGCGCCGCGTTTCCGGGGTCGATGCTTCGAACGCCATCAATCGTGAAGTTGTAGTGATAGATCTCCGGCTCGATCGGTCCGATCGTCAGGCTCCACAGCCCGTTGGCATCGGGCTCGAGCGGACGGCTGCCGGCCATGAACTCACCGGTGAGGAGCACCGACTGGGCCTGAGGCGCGAGCAAGCGAAAGGTCACGCGCCGGTCGGCGCCGACTTCGGGTGAGGTCACTGGCGACGATGCGGGCTGCGACCAGCCCGTCGCCGTGACCGAGAACAACACGGCGGCGAGAATTGGATATCGGATCATTTGCTCATCCTCTCGCCCTTCGCGGTTCACGCCATTCGGAGGCGGCGAGGGCGTTGAAGTTGCTCGTGATCTCGCCCAGTCCGTAACGCACGTGGGCGCGCATCGCCGTGTCGGCGGCGGCGGGATCGCCCGAGACGAGCGCGTCGACGAGGCGCGTGTGAAAGTCGGCAGGCAGCGGTGTGCGCCGCGCGCCGACGTCAAACAGCCAGTTCAGGATCAAGACGTGATTGCGCTCGATGGCCCGCGTCAGCAGGGGACTGTGCGCGTGCTCGGCAATGCTCATATGGAAGCGCACGTGCCGGCTGTGCGCCGTGTAGCGAAACTGGGCGTCGTGGGTCCTCGAGGGCAGACGATTGAAGAGCGAGTCGACTTGATCGGCCAGGCGCGCGAGCGATCGGCGTTCGGCGGGTGTCGCCCGTTCGGCGAACAGCCGCGCCGACTGCGACTCGAGCGCTTCGCGCAGTTCGTAAAGGTTTTCGATATCGGTCGCCGTCGGCACGCGGACGCGCGTGCCCGCCCGGGCGCGGGTTTCGACCAGTCCGTCGGCTTCGAGCCGGCGCAGGCCATCGGTCACCGGGAGCACGCTCATGCCCAATTCCTGGGCGAGACGGCGCCGCGACAACGGCGAGCCGGGACGCAGCTGTCCCCGCAGAATCATTTCGCGAATGGCCAGGTACGCCTCATCGGCAAGGCTGACCGGCGGGGCTTGACGCATCGGGCGCGAGGGGAGCCTCGCAAAGGGGTTACCGAAGGGCAAGTAAGCGCTTGACGCCACTACGGTCGCATGTTACTACCAACTGAAATTTCAGTAGCCTCTGATCGCGGACACTATTCGTGTGTCGATCCGGACGCCTGCTGAACCTTGTTTCACATCGAGGGGGCTATGAGCCGACGCATACTGGCGACGCTGCTTTTTGCACTGTTCATCGCAAGCCCCGCGCTTGCGCAGATAGGTCAGATCAACGGTGCCATTACCGACAAAACCGGGGCGGTGATTCCGGGCGCCACCGTGAAGGCCGTCGAAGCGGCGACTGGCTTGTCGAGAGACACGGTCACCGGTTCGGATGGGCGATATGTCATCACTGCGCTCCGGCCAACCAGTTACGACGTGACGGCAGAGCTGGCAGGATTCCAGACGTCGCTGCGCAAAGGTCTGCTGCTCCAGGCGAACGAGAACCTCACGGTCAATTTCGTCCTCGAGCTCGGCAACCTCGCCGAGACGATCACGGTGGCCGGCGTGTCTCCGACCGTCGATACCACTTCGTCGGCGATCAGCGAGGTCGTCGATTCGAAGCGCATTGTCGAGCTGCCCCTGAACGGACGCGACGCGGCGACGCTGAGCACGCTGGTGCCGGGCATGGTGCTGACGTCGGTCGATCGGGAGTCGGGCAAGACGATTCCGGGTGCGTTGCGCATGTCGACCAACGGGACCGAGGCCCGGCAGGTGTCGTTCCGGTTGGATGGCACGAGCCACGTCGATCCGTACTTCCAGCAGAATCAGCCCTTCCCATTTCCCGATGCGCTGCAGGAGTTCAGCATTCAGACCAGCAATTACAGCGCCGCCCAGGGTAATAGCGCCGGCGCCGTCGTCAACGCGGTCACCCGCTCGGGCACCAACCAGTTCCATGGCGGCGCATTCGGGTATTTGCGCGACCGCGAATTCACGGCGAAGAACTACTTCGCCACCGAGAAGGACTTCCTGAAACGCAAACAGTACGGCGGGTTTGCCGGAGGACCGATCCGGGAGAACAAGACCTTCTTCTTCGGCGGATGGCAGGGCACGAACATCGCCAACCGGGGCACCAACCTGGTGCAGTTCGGACCGACGGTCGATCAGCGCAACGGCAACTTTGCGACCTGCGGCGCCGCGTGCGATCGTCCGCTCACCGACCCGCTGACCGGGCAGCCGTTCCCAGGCAATCAGATTCCCGTCTCCCGCTTCGATTCGGCGTCGCTCAATGTGCTGAAGTACATGCCGCAGCTCACCGGTGACGGGCGCAGCCAGGTGCCGCGGCTCATCGGCCAGGACGACAATCAGGCCGTCGCCAAGATCGATCAGCAGTTGGGGCGGTCCAACCAGCTCAGCGTCCGCTACTTCCTCGACCACTTCACCAACGACCCGACGTACACCGAGGGCAACCTGCTGAGCTATCGCAACCCGACGCTGCAGTCGCGGATCCGAGCCCAGAACATCGTCGGCGGTTGGACGAGCACGCTCTCGAACACGTCGTTGAACGAGTTGCGCGTCGGCTACAACCGCATGCACGCGCGCCGTTTCCCGCCGAGCAACAACGTGCCGAGCATGCAGGATCTGGGAGTCCGGCTGCCGATCTATCCGGCCTTGCCCTCGATCTCGGAAATCAATGCGAGCGGCTACTTCAATATCGGGGACAACCTCGAGGCCTCGTTCGTCCGCAACGGCATCGAGCTGAGCGACCGCTTCACGATGCTGAAAGGCAAGCACAACATTCAGGTCGGCGGCGAAGCGCAGAACTACACCGTGGAAATCGACAATCAGTTCCGTCGAGCGGGGCACTTCGTCTTCGACGGCAGCCGCACGGGTCATCCCCTCGCTGATTTCCTGCTCGGCTACGTGCAGACCTTCGATCAGGGCACGGGCGAGTTCAAGGACTACAACGTCTGGTACGGCTCGCTCTTCGTGCAGGACGACTACCGGGTGTCGTCGAGGCTCACGCTGAATCTCGGCCTGCGCTACGAGAACACCCCGCCGTGGCACGAGACCGTCGGTCGCATCGAATACTTCTCGGTCGACGATTACAACAACAACGTGCACTCGACCGAGTTCCCGGCGGCGCCCCGTGGCGAAACCTTCCGCGGCGATTCCGGCGTGCCCTACGACGGGACACACGCGCAGAGCAACAACTTCGGACCGCGGGTTGGCTTTGCCTGGGATCTGAGCGGCGACGGCCGGACGAGCCTTCGCGGCGGCGGCGGCATGTTCTACGACCAGCATCGCGACGGCGAATCGGGAAACGGCGCCGTCAACGCCGCCCCGTGGAACCTGCGCCTCTCAGTCACTCGCCCGACCGGCCCGTTCTCCGATCCGTACCTCGGACGCAGCGATTTCAACCTCATCACCGACGGGACGGTCGGGACGCAGCAGGCGATCTTTCCCACGCCGGTCCTGATCGAGACGCTCGATGCGACCTACAAGACTCCGCTGACCTACAACTGGAATATGACATTCGAGCGCGAGTTGATGCCGGCCTTGCTGGCGCGGGCGGCCTACGTCGGTTCCCACTCGGTGAACGGCCGCCGCAGCGTGCAGCTGAACCCCTCGGTCTTCACGCCGGGCGACACGCGCGGCACCGACGCCCGCCGGATTTTCGCCGCGTCGAGTATTGGCCAGGTGATTCAGCAGCGCCAGGATCGGGAGTCGTTCTACAACGGCCTGCAGCTCACGCTCAGCAAGCGATATTCGCGCGGCTACACCGTCACCGGCAACTACACGCTCTCCAGAGTGGAAGGCAATTTTGGTGACGACGTGATCCCATGGAACGAGTTCACGCTCGACAAGAAGGATCCGCTGGTGTGGGGCCCGCTGACGCAGGACCGCACGCATCGCTTCACGACGTCGTGGGTGGTCGATCTGCCGGGCAGCAGTCTGACCGGCGTCAAGAGAGCCGTGCTCTACGGCTGGCAGTGGTCAGGGTTGATGGAGTTCGAGAGCGGCCGGCCGTTCAACATCATCAGTGGATCGGACCGGTCGGGACGAGGCTTGGGCAGCACGACCGATCGCGCCAAGCTCACGGGCCAACCGGTGGCGCCGCCTTCCGGCTCGGATCCGACATTGTGGTTCAACCCGGCGGCCTTTGCCGTCGCCGATGTCGGCACCTTCGGTGACGTGCCGAAAGGCTACCTCCGCGGCCCCTCGTTCCACAGCTGGAACATGGGGATCTTCCGGAACTTCAAGTTCAACGGATCGATGAACGTGCAGTTCCGCGCGGAGTTCTTCAACGTCTTCAACCAGGTGAACTTCGACATCCCGGGGACGACCCCAGGCGACAATCGCATTGCCGTCAACAGCGCCAACTTCGGGAAGATCACCCGCACGGTCCCCGTGACGGGCGATCCGCGGCTGCTGCAGTTCGGCTTGAAGTTCCTCTTCTAGGGACTGAAACAGAAGATCAGGAAAGGCAAAGAGGAGGTCAGGAGGTCAGGAGGGCAGGAGAATATTTTCTCTTGCTGTCCTGGCCTTCGCTCGTCGGTGCGCGCCAATCTCGCGTGTCATCAACCCGACCCGCCTGTAGCGAAGGTTGGCCCTCCGCGCGTCACCGCTCCAAGCGGTGGAGAAGGGTGTCTGCTAGAATCCGGTTCGATTCGAAGGGGACTCAACTTGGCCCTTCTGCCGATCGTTGCGGCGATTCTCATGGTCATTGCAGTCGTCGTCGCTGTGTTTACGTTTGGAAGTGCCGGCGCACTCGTTGCCCTCGCGGTCATTGCCGCTGGCGCAATCATTGGAATCGCAGTCGCAGTTGCCACGGGAGGCAACGTCCTAATGGGTGCCTCCACCGCGCTCCTCGTCGCTGCCATGGCCTCGGGAGCATCGAATCTCGCCAGCTGGCGCTACCGGCCCAATAGGCGATCGCCCTAGCAGGAGGCCGAAATTGACGAAGCCGGCTAACAACCCACGAGTGATTCGGTTCGTCATAAACATCCTCGGCATCGCCTCCGCTGCGACGTTCTCCACAACTC
>CAVYZT010000013.1:0-1329063 GCA_963773045.1 uncultured Acidobacteriota bacterium
AACCCGCGATCGGTAAAGAAACCGCGGACGAGCACGTTGCGCTTCAGCGCTTCGGTGTTATCGGCGAGGTTCGACATCGCGTCGCGGGTGCTCGACAAGGTCTGTCGAATCTCGCCGACAATTGATTGCACCCCTCCATCCGAAGAAACGCTCCCTTGCAGCCGCGCGATCGCAGACCGGGCCCCATCGGCAGCGATGCGGGCCGTCTTTGCGGCCTGTTCCGCTTCGGCAGCGATCGCGGCAACGCGAGTGTAGAAGCCTCATCATCGTTGAACAGCTTGCCGATCGTTCCCCGACCTGCACGAATGCCTTCGACGATGCGAGTGGTCTCCTCCGACAGGCGACGACCGGAGCGGCCGATCGAGCCGATGTCTTTCGAGACCGCGCTCACCAGCTCGTTGGCATTTGTAGCCGTCATGTTCATCAGGCCGACCACCCGATCGACGTGAGCCTGCAGTTCGGTGATCGTGACGTTGACGTTCTCGATCGTTTTCGTCCCCTGGTCAAGGAGGTCGGCGAAGTCGAACGGTTCGCGGCCCTTGATCGCCCCGCCGTCGGCGACGGCCGGGGTTTGCTCGGTTCCTGCGTCGATCTGGACGTAGTGGCTGCTGAAATGACGCCGTCGGTGCGAATCGAAGCGACCGAGTCTGCGCGGACGAGAGGACGCAGCTCCTCTCGCAGGCGCATGCGCACGACGAAACCGCCCGCCGGCGACTGCGGAATGGCGATGTCGGTGACCTCACCCGCCTCCATGCCGTTCACCCGAACCGCCGCACCATCCTGTAATCCTGCGACCTGAGTGAATTCGGCATTCACCGTGAACAGGTCAGCGAACAGAAATCGACGATCGCCGATCATGAACAGGCCGAGCGCGAAGATCAGCAGTCCGCCGACCACGAACACGCCGACACGAATCAAACGGGCTGCAGGCATCATCCAGACCCTTCGGAGCACATGAACGCACGGACCAGAGGATCCGCGCTTTGATCGAGCGCCGCCGCAGTGCCTCTCGCGATAATGTTGCCGTCGGCGAGAAACGCCAACTCGTCGCCAATGGCGCGGGCGCTCGGGATATTGTGCGTGACCACCACCAGCGTTGTGCCCTGCTGACGCTTCAGAGCGACGAGCAACTGATCGATCTCGCCAGCGGTGATGGGATCGAGCCCGGCGCTGGGCTCGTCGACCAGCAGCAGCGGCGGACTGAGCGCCATCGCCCGCGCCAGACCGGCGCGCTTCCGCATCCCGCCGGAAAGGTCGGCTGGCATCTAGTCGGCCTCGAGGCCGACCTGCGCCAGCTTGGCCCGGGCGGTGCGGTGGACCTCGGCGTCCGCCATGGAGCGCCGATGCCGGCGCAGCGGGAACGCGACGTTCTCGCCCACGGTCAGCGAATCGAACAGGGCCGCGTGCTGAAACAAAAAGCCCATCCCCTGCCGCATCCGCGATAAGCCACGGCTGTCGAGCGCCGTCACCTCGTCGTCCTCAACGAAGACGCGGCCCGAGTCGGGGCGCATCAACCCGATGATGTGCCGCAGCGTCACACTCTTGCCCGTTCCGCTGCGACCGAGCAGACAGAACGCTGTCGCGCGTGGAATCTCGAACGACACCTGGTCGAGGACGCGCCGGTCGCCGAAGGATTTGGTGACCGTGTCGAAGCGAATGACGGCGTCAGACATCGGACGTCGCCATCACGCAGAGTCGGGAAACACCAGGAAAATCAGCCGGACGCAGTACGATGTTGACGACAATCAGTATCACCGACGACATGACGACGCTGCGGGTCGAGGCGCGGCCGACGCCTTCGGTTCCCTGGTGTTGTGGTCATCCCGAGGTAGGACGAGACGACGGCGAATGACGAAGCCAAAGACCGCGGTCTTGAGCGTCGCCGGAATCAGGTCGGTGAAATCCATGAGCGAGAAAGCGCGATTGAAGTAGAGCTGAGGCGACGTCTGCACCAGCGTCGCTTCGGCGAGGTAGCCGCCAACAATCCCCGAAGCATTCATTACGGTGGTGAGGATTGGCAGCGCGACGACGCAGGCCACCATCCGCGTGACGACGAGATACTTGAAGGAGTCGACGGCCGTCGCTTCGAGGGCATCGATTTGCTCGGTCACCTTGATCGCCCGAGCCGGCGCGAATGCCGGCGCCAGCGGCCCGACAGCAGCAAGGCGGCGGTCAGCGGGCCCGTCTCTTTCACCAGCGCCAGGGCCAGGCCGGCCGGAATCAACGCTTCGGCACCAAATCGCTCGAGCGACGCACGGGTGTGCATCGACAACACCACGCCGACCGCCAAGCCGGCGAGGGCGATGAGCGGCACCGACCGCACGCCCAATTCGTGCAGCTGGCGCAGCGTTTCGCCGACTTCGTAGGGAGGACGGAACACCTCCCGAATGCTGCGCGCCGCAAAGAGTGCGAGCTCTCCGCACCAGGCGGCCGACTGGACGACCGAGTTACCCACGGCGTCGAGCATGGTCATGCTTGGGTAACCAGAGGGGTGCCAAGGCTGAGTGGGCAAGGTCAGGACCCGACCCTGAGACTGGACTTGACCTCGCGCACGCCCGCCGCGCGCTGGGCCACGGTTGCCGCACGTTGGAGTTCATCAGCGGTGCGCACGACGCCCGACAGCGACACGATGCCGCGGTCGACGTCAACGGCAATCGCGCGTAACCCGAGATTCGGGTCAGCCAGGAGCGCCGAGCGGACGGTGGCAGCAATGCGGGCGTCATCGAGCGTGATGCCGACGGTGCCGAGTGGTGGGCCGGGCCCGTGCGCGCACGCGGAGACTGCGCAGAGCGTGGTCACGGTGATGACCGCCAGCGCACGCATGATCGTCACGCTACCACACGCATCAGGCGTCGGCGCGTCATCGGTAATGGATGACTGTAGATCTCGCGTGAGTGGCGCTCAACAGGACTACCCTCGCTGGATGGACCGCAACCCGAGCGCGGAGGGAAGGGTTGAGCTCATCATCAACGGCAGTGGATCGTGGTGAAGGCGCGGTAGCCCCATGAGGTGGGTTTCGAGACCGGGTCGGTCCCGCTTTGTCGCCCGGAAGTCCCCGGCCGCGACTATTTAGGCCTTGGCGTCTTCATCCTTGGTCGACGGCAGCAGCCCAGCCCGTAAGCGTCTGATGGCGGCCGCCAGAGTGCGCGCCACGTTTCGCACTTCTTCAAGCAAAGCCGTTTCTGGTTCAAACAAAGCCGTTTCTGGATTTATGCGCGGTCACACGACTGCGTGAGATCCGACATCTCCCTGCCCGGCGGCGTCGTTTGATATCCTCCCATTGACCACTGTGCTCACCGCAGTTGGACAAAGCTGCGATCCCTTAAGTCTTCATGTTGCTATCCCAAGACACGTCGCCCGTTGAGCAGACCCACGAGGAAGAGCACGATCGCGACCACCAATAGCACATGGACGAACGAGCCAATGGCGTAGATCCCGACGAACCCCAGTAGCCACGCGACCAACAGGATGACGGCGATGGTGTACAGCATGTGAATTCTCCGGCGAAGTGTCGACCCCGCGCTTGAACGCGAGGGCAGCTACGGATCGGCCGCCCTCGCACGGACTATCGGTTCGTGAAACCGATCTCTCCGAACCTTGCCCGCGCTGCAACTGTGTGCCATCGGAACCAGCGCCCGCTGTTCAGTTGTGGACACGACTCCCAGCTGCTAGTTGGAGTCGAGTGTGTTCACGTCTCTTATTTCGCGACGAGTCCTCCGCATTTCCTCCACGACCTTCATTTGTTCGAGCGACGCGTTCAGCGCATCGGCGGTGGCGCGCACTGCATCGACTACAGCTTGCCGCGCATCATCGGTGGCAACTCGTGCTTCCTCGCTGGCAGTGCGCGCCGTCTCGGCCGCGGCCCGCGCCTCCTCGCTGGCGATCCGCGCCGTTTCAGCAGTGTCCCGCAGTCGCTCTCGTTCCTGTCGGAGTGTTTCGAGCGTTTCGCGATGATGGTCGCGGACCTCACGCGCTTCCTCCGCCAGTCGTCTGAACTGTTCAGCCTCGTTTCTGGCGGCCTCCGCGGCCATGCGGTCTTCCGCAAACTCGGAGAACTCGGCATCGTGACGGCCGTTGTTCATGAATCGTTAAATCGACGCGAAGGAAGGCTGGCGTCCCCAGGCGGAACCGCGCTGCTTGGACTGACGGCCAAACCACTGAAAATGCGCTGGATGCGGCTGCAACGACCAGCTTTCTCTTGCGCCCTCAAATGTCCGTCCAGAAGCGAACAGCGAGGGCGAGGGGAACCGCGTATGCTCCCCTCATGGGATCACCACACATAAGCGCGCCGTCCTGCCCTCCGTTACGACACTGCGGAACACGCGACCGAGCCGATCGGGCTGTTACCGCATCTGTAGCGGCTGCAATCACTTGTGGCAGGTGACAGGGGAGGCGCTGCGCGCAGAAAAAGCACCGCTTCGTTCTCGGCGCCGCGCCGTCTCTGCCATTCCAACAAGTTGAGCTCCGCGCCGGTCCGCGCGTTCACCGGTCCGTGGATCTAACAAAATGGGGACGGAGCAGTAGGACATGTCCGCGAAAATCTACGATCCTGCGTTTCGCGACCACGACGTCGTCCGCCGCCTGGATGTCGGCGACGAGGTCCGGAGCAAAGAGGCGTCGCGTGAAGCGGGGGCGTTGCAGACCGCAATTTTCAACAGCGTGAATTTCTCGAGCATCGCCACCGACGCGAACGGGGTCATTCAGATCTTCAACGTCGGGGCCGAGCGGATGCTGGGCTACACGGCCGCCGAGGTGATGAACCAGATCACGCCGGCAGACATTTCCGATCCGCATGAAGTCATCGCGCGCGCCGAGGCGCTGAGCGTCGAGCTCGGAACTCCGATTACGCCGGGCTTTGAGGCATTGGTCTTCAAAGCCTCGCGCGGGATCGAAGATATCTACGAGCTGACCTACATCCGCAAGGATGGGAGCCGCTTCCCGGCGGTGGTGTCGGTCACGGCGCTGCGCGACGCGCAAGACGCGATCATCGGCTATCTGTTGATCGGAACCCGCAGCGCAAACACGCGCGCTTTCGAACGCGAGTGTCGCAGCGCACCAGCGTGAGCTCGGAACTACGATTACGCCGGGCTTCGAGGCATTGGTGTTCAAGGCCTCGCGCGGGATCGAAGATATCTACGAGCTGACCTACATCCGCAAGGATGGGAGCCGCTTCCCGGCGGTGGTGTCGGTCACGGCGCTGCGCGACGCGCAGGACGCGATCATCGGCTATCTGTTGATCGGCACCGACAACACCGCGCGCAAGCGGGCGGAAGAGGCGCTGCTCAAGGCGGGGGCCCTGCAGAACGCGATTTTCAACAGCGCCAATTTTTCGAGTATCGCCACTGACGCGAAAGGCGTCATTCAGATCTTCAACGTCGGGGCCGAGCGGATGCTCGGCTATACGGCCGCCGAGGTGATGAATCAGATCACGCCCGCCGACATTTCCGATCCGCAGGAAGTGATCGCGCGCGCGAAAGCGTTGAGCGTCGAGCTCGGAACCCCGATTACGCCGGGCTTCGAGGCATTGGTGTTCAAGGCCTCGCGCGGAATCGAGGATATCTACGAGCTGACCTACATCCGCAAGGATGGCAGCCGCTTCCCGGCGGTGGTGTCAGTCACGGCGCTGCGCGACGCGCAGGACGCCATCATTGGCTATCTGTTGATCGGCACCGACAACACCGCGCGCAAGCAGGTCGAAGAGGAGCGGAAGAAGCTCGATCAGCGGCTGCGCGACCAGCAGTTCTACACGCGCTCGCTCATCGAATCCAACATCGACGCACTGATGACCACCGATCCGTCCGGCATCATTACCGACGTCAACAAGCAGATGGAGGCGCTCACCGGTTGCACGCGTGACGAGCTGATCGGCGCGCCGTTCAAGAACTACTTTACCGATCCGGAGCGAGCCGAGGCAGCGATTACGCAGGTGCTCAGCGAAAAGAAGGTCACCAACTACGAACTGACCGCGCGCGCCAGGGGCGGCAAGCAAACCGTGGTGTCCTACAACGCGACCACCTTCTACGACCGGGACAGGACTCTGCAGGGCGTGTTCGCCGCCGCGCGCGACGTCACCGAGCGCAATCGTCTGGATCAGGTCCTGCTCGAAAAGAACGTCGAGCTGGAGAGCGCCAAGTCCGTGGCGGAACAAGCGAACCTCGCCAAATCGGATTTCCTGTCCAGCATGAGCCATGAGCTGCGCAGCCCGCTCAATGCGATCCTCGGGTTCGCGCAGCTGATGGAGTCCGACTCCCAGTCGCCGACGCCTTCCCAGAAGGAAAGTATTGCCCAGATTCTCGTTGCGGGATGGCATCTGCTGAACCTGATCAACGAAATCCTCGATCTCGCGGTGATCGAGGCCGGGACGGTCTCGCTGTCTGGAGAATCGGTGTCGCTGGACGAAGTCATGCTCGAGTGCCGGGCGATGATGGAACCGCAGGCGCAGCAGCGTGGCATCAGCATGACCTTCCCCGAGTTCGACAACCCCTGCTTCGTCAGTTCCGATCGGACCCGCTTGAAGCAGATTCTCATCAACCTGCTCTCCAACGCGATCAAATACAACAAGGCGCAGGGAACGGTCGTCGTGGACTACACCGTGATCGCCCCGGACCGCATTCGCATCAACATCACGGACACCGGTGCGGGATTAGGTCCGGAAAAGCTGGCGCAGCTGTTCCAGCCGTTCAATCGTCTCGGACAAGAGGCCGGGGGCGAGGAAGGCACGGGCATCGGCCTCGTGGTGACCAAGCGCCTCGTCGAACTGATGGGGGGCGCAATCGGCGTGGACAGCACCGTCGGGACGGGAAGCGTGTTCTGGATCGAACTGATCTCGGCTGCTGCACCGCAACTTGCCGTTGAAGGAGGCGAAGCTGCCGCACATGCCCCACCGCACGTGCCGCACGGCGCGCGGCTGCGCACCCTGCTCTGTGTAGAGGACAACCCGGCCAACCTGAAGCTGGTTGAGGAACTCATCGCGCGCCGCCCCGATCTGCGCCTGCTGACCGCGGTGAACGGGACTCTCGGCATCGAGGTTGCGCGCGCCTCGCAGCCGGAGATGATCCTGATGGACGTCAATCTGCCTGACATCAGCGGTATCGAGGCAATGAGAATCCTGCGCGAAGACCCGGTCACTGCGCACATCCCCATCGTGGCGCTCAGCGCGAATGCCATGCCGCGCGACATTAGGAAGGGCCTGGAGGCAGGATTCTTCCGGTATCTCACCAAGCCCATCAAGGTCAACGAGTTCATGGACACGCTGCGCATGGCGCTGGAATTTGCCGAACAGCGGGCCGCAGAAGAAGGGCGTCCATTGGAAATAGATGGCTTCACCCTGGCCGGCACGGTGAAGGCCGAGCCGCCTCGGGCCCCGGCAGCCCGCGCGACGGGGCTGCGCATCCTCGTCGCCGAGGACCATCCCGTGAATCAGGAGGTGGCGAGGCAGATCCTGCAGCGGCTGGGGCATCACGTCGTCGTGGCCGTCGATGGCCACGCGGCGCTCGCCGCGCTCGAGCAGTCGGGGCGCGGGGCGTTCGATCTCGTGCTGATGGACCTGCAGATGCCGGTGATGGGCGGGCTCGAGGCCACGGCCGCAATCCGCGACGCCGAGCGCGCCTCGGGGACGCACCTTCCGATCGTGGCGCTGACCGGGCACGCGATGCAGGGCGACCGCGAACGGTACCTGGAGGCCGGCATGGACGGGTACGTCACGAAGCCGATCGACGCCGTCGAGCTGGCCCGCGTCATCGACCAGGTCGTGCCGCACGCTGCAGCGCCCGGGACGGTCCCCGCGGCGGCAATCCCGGTGGCGCCGAGCGTAGCAGGCCGGCCCGCCTTCGACGAGCGGGTCTTCCGTGCGAGGCTGGGTGACAACGCGCGACTGTTCGAAAAGATGGTGCGTCTGTTTCTCGAAGACTGCCCCGCCCGGATGCGAGCCATGCGGCGCGCGATCGCCGCCGGCGACGGCGAGGCGCTGCGCGGGCCCGCGCACGCGTTGCGGGGCGCTGCGGCAAATTTCGCAGCCGCTCCGGTGGTCGAAGCCGCACAACGACTCGAGCTTCAGGCTAAGAACGGGGAACTCTCTCAGTCGCTGGCGGCGTACGATGTGCTGACCCGGGAGATGCAGCGCCTGCGGCGGGCGCTCCGCCGCGCCAGCGTTCGGCCGCGCGCGACCGCACGTCGCCAGCGGCAGAGGGAGCAAGGCCATGAGCAGCATCCTAGTCGTCGAAGATGACCGGTCGACGCTTCAACTCCTGACGGAAATGCTGAAGACCGCCGGATTCTCGGTCGCGTCGGCGAAGGACGGCGTGGACGCCCTGAAACGCCTGCGCGCCGGCTCCTACGATCTGATGCTCCTCGATGTGTGGATGCCGAAGATGAACGGGTTGGACGTGCTGGCCGCGCCGCACCGTGCGGGTCGCTTTCCTCAAGGCACAACGGATGTTGCTCTATCGCATCGCCGATCCTGGTCCCGGCTTCAACGTGGAGGGGCTGTTGCACGCCGCCATCGGCCAGCCGGAAGACGATCCGACGGCGCACGCGATCGTGCGCGAGGAAAAGGGGCTGCGACCAGGTGGATTCGGGATTCTGACCGTGCGTGCGAAAGTCGACGAGCTGCTGTACAACGAAAAGCGCAACGAGGTCGTGTTCGTGAAGTATCTGGACTGACGCGCTACAGTCACCTGCGCCTGTCCCGAGGGCCGAGGAGCGTGACGGTGAGCGGGCGCGCACATTATGAGAATGGAAGTTATCAGAGCCTGATTCCGCAAACAGTGGATGATCAGACAGTATTGATTGCGAGAAGATGCTTCCCAAACGCTGATCCTCGTCCGGTGGTTAACATTGTGGGATCCAACGACGACGTTTACGCGGTAGGGACACTCGCGGGGGTGCGGGAGATAGCGACGACTTGAAGTTGGTGGACCTGATTTTCCCCAGATGGAACCCGCTGACGCGCTGGCTTCGCGATTTGCGCGAATTGCAACGCGCCGCGTAACGCAGGCGAATGGTGAGTGTCCGACGATTCCTCAGATCGCGCGCGCGACGATGACCGTTTCCGGCGTCGGCAACGGATGCGACGAAACGTCGGCAAAGCCGGCTTTCTCGAGCTGATCCCGCAGCTCGTCGAGCGTGTAGACGTCTCCCGCAAGCGTCCCTCCCAGCATCGTAAGGCTGAACCGGGCGGGGACGACGGGCGTTACCCGATCCGGATTGGGAACCATCTCCAGAATGGCAACGCGGCCACCCGTCTTGAGCGCTCGGCGCACTTTCGCGAGGAACGAAACGCACGTGGGGTGATCGAAGTGGTGCAGGAAGTTGGTGACGAGTGCCACATCGTAATCCGCACCGAACTCCACTTCGAACGCATCGCCGGGCATCATGTGGATGCGCTCGCTGACACCCTGCCCGGCCGCGTTCTCCTTGGCAACCTCGAGCACGGACGCCCAGTCCACCGCCGTTACTTCCACCTTCGGGTTCCGCAGGGCGAGCGTGATGCCGAAAATGCCGTGTGACGCGGCGATGTCGAGGACGCGAGCGGGCCCGGCCGACTCGATGTGGAGGGCGTCGGCAATGCCGTGCGCAGCCGGCACCATCATCGGTACCATCGCGCGTGCGAACTCGACCCAGATGGGGTTCTCCGGGGCGACGGTGTCGCCCGCGGGGGCCACGCCGCCGCGCTGCACGGCGCCAGTAAGGTCGTCGAAGTTGTTCTTGACTCCAGGCAGCAGCAGGAACCGCGCCGTGGATCCCATATACATCGGTGAACGCTGGCTCAGGAACGCCGCGGAGGTTGGCGGCAGGTGATAGGTGCTTCCGGATTTCTCGAGCAGGTCGAGGGTCGTCAGGTAGTCGCACAAGATACGGATGCCGCGCTCTGACGCCCCGCAGCGGGTGGCCGCGGCGGCCACGGTGTTCGCGCCATCGTCGATGACGGAGAACAGGTCGAGATCGAGCGCCGCCTTGAGGGCAGCGGAGCGCTGGTAGGCGAAGAGCGTATCGAAGACGACGTCGGCAGAGGGGGGTTGAGGTGCAGTCATCGGCGGACCTTACACTCTTGAGCTAGTGCGTGCAAGAGGGCGCTCGCACCTCAGATGACGTCGGGCGAACGCGACAGCCAGATAATCTGAAGGTGAGACTTCGCCCCGTAGCGTGCCATCCAGTAAGGTCGAAACAATGACGGACACGAAGACTTCAGATCCCCTTCGCCTGCAGCTCGCGCGCGTCCTCGACTGGGAAGAGGCGCACGTTGGATTCGACAAGGCCATCGACGGCCTGCCGCCGGACAAGCGGGGGGCGTTGGCGCCCGGCATCGCGTATTCCGTCTGGCAGCTGGTTGAGCACATGCGCCTCGCGCAGCTTGATGTGCTCGACTTCTGCCTGAACGCGAATTACGTGCACGCGATGAAGTGGCCGGACGACTACTGGCCGCAGGCCGCGCCGGCCGACGCGCAGGCGTGGGACAACAGCGTGGCTGGCTTCAAGGCGGATCGCGAGCGGCTCAAGGACCTGGCACGCGATGAGACCATCGATCTCCACGCGCCGGTGCCGAAAGGCAGGGGACACCAGACCTACCTGCGCGCCATCCTGTGATGGCCGATCACAACGCCTATCATCTCGGTCAAATCGTCGCGGTGCGGCGCGCGTTGGGAGTTTGGAAATGATGGTGCGGCAGGTTTCACGCGGCGTCGTCTCGATTCTCCTCGCCTTCGCACTCTCGCATGCCTCGGCGCAGGCCCAGGCCCAAGCCCAGGCTCCCACCGGCCGCGAAACCTCCGCCGCATCGGTGGCTTCCTACGCACTCTCGGAGGAGATGCCGGTCGATCCGGAAGTGCTGGTGGGCGGTCTGCCGAACGGGCTGCGCTTCTACGTGCGCCCCAACGGGAAGCCGGCGAAGCAGATCGAGCTGCGACTGGTCGTGAAGGCGGGGTCGGTGCTCGAAGACGAAGACCAGCGAGGCCTGGCGCACTTCGTCGAGCACATGCAGTTCGAGGGCTCTCGGCACTTTCCGGATCGAAGTCTCACCGACTTCCTCGGCTCGCTGGGGCTCAGTATCGGCGCGGATGCCAACGCGGAAACGAGCTTCGATGAAACGCAGTACACGCTGCGGGTGCCGTCCGACAGGCCTGGTGCCCTCGACGCCGCGCTGACGGTGCTCGAAGACTTTGCCGGCGGCGCCACCTTCGAACCGGCCGGGATCGATCGCCAGCGACCAATCGTCCTCGCCGAGTGGCGCAGGAGCCTGGGCGCCGGCCAGCGGACCGAAGACAAGATGCGAGGCGTGGAGCTCGACGGATCGCGGTACGTGGATCGATCGCCGATTGGCACGCCGGCTGTGATCGAGTCCGCACAGCGCGAACAGCTCGTTCGGTTCTACCGGGACTGGTACCGCCCCGACCTGATGGCCATCATCGTCGTCGGCGACGTCGATCGCAACGCCGTGGCGGCGATGATCCGGCAGCACTTCTCGTCGCTCACGAACCCGCAGCCAGAACGACGACGGCCTGCCTTCGATGTGCCCGAGCATCCCGGCACCCGCTACGCCGTTGTCACCGACACCGAGAGTCCTGCGACCGTCGTGAGGATCAGCAACCTTCGCCCGGCGCGCAACCAGGGTACGGTCGGTGGCTATCGCGCGATCATGCTCGATCAGTTGTTCTCGCAGATGCTCGGCGACCGGCTCGACGAACTCTCACAGAAGGCGAATCCGCCGTTTCTGAGAGCCGGCGCCGGCCGTGGGTTGTTCCCGGCGCCACGGACGCGCGACGAAGCGATCATGCAGGCGCTGGTCTCGAACGACGGCGTCTCGCGGGGCCTCGAGGCCCTCGTGACCGAACTTCAACGCGTCTCGCGCTTCGGCTTCACCGCCACCGAGCTCGATCGCGCGAAGCAGGCCAACATGGCCGGATCGGAGCGCGTGACCCAGGAGAGCCCCGATCGCGAGTCGTCTAGCCGCGCCGACGAATACACGCGCAACTTCCTCGAGGATGAAGCACTGCCGACGATCTGGCAGGAACTGGCCTTCCACCGGCGGCTCCTTCCAGGGGTGACGCTGGCTGAGATGAACGCACTCGCCGCGGACTGGTTCCCCGAGCGGAACCGCCTGGTGGTGGTGTCGGCGCCCGAGGCGGCGCGCACGGTGTTACCCACCGAGTCGCAACTGGCCGCAGTCGTTGCGTCGGCTTCGGCGAAGCGGCTCGACGCGTACGTTGACGCCGGCGCCGGTGAGACGCTGATGGATGCGCCGCCTGCCCGCGGCAGCGTCACCAGAACCACCGCCGTCGACGGCACCGGCATCACCGTGTGGACGCTGTCGAACGGCGCCACCGTCGTGATCCGGCCCACCACGCTCAAGGCCGATCAGATCCTGTTCCGCGCGGTGGCGCCCGGCGGCACCTCGCTGGCGGCCGATGACAACTTCCCGTCCGCGCGGGTGGCCGATGATGTGATTCCGGCCGGAGGCGTTGGAACGTTGTCAGAGGTCGTGCTCGACAAACTGCTCTCGAGCAAGGCGCTGGCTGTCAGGCCGTTCATCAGCGAAATCCGCGAGGGAATGGAAGGCGGGAGCGCGCCCCAGGATCTCGAGAGTGATGTTTCAGCTCCTCTACATGCGGTTCACGCAGCCGCGCGCCGATCCGTCAGCGTTTGCCGCGATGAAGGCGCAGACACTGGCGCTGCTGGCCAATCAGATGGCGAGCCCGGACGCAGTGTACGGGCAGGCTCTCGACGCCCTGTTCAACGGCAACAACCCGCGGCGCCAGCCCGAGACGCCGGAGACGGTGGCGAAGTGGAACCTCGACGCGTCGCTGGCCTTCTACAAGGCGCGCTTTGCCGACGCCAGCAACTTCACTTTCATCTTCGTTGGCAGCTTCACGCCGGAAGCGTTGAAGCCGCTGGTCGAGACCTACCTGGCGAGCCTGCCAGCCACCCACAAGAAGGAAACGTGGCGTGATCTTGGAGTTGTGCCGCCCACCGGCGTGATCAAGAAGACGGTCGAGAAGGGGATCGCGCCGAGGAGCGAAGTCTCGATCATTTTCTCGGGCGCGTTCGACTATAGCGACGCGAGCCGGCTGGCGTTGCGGACGGCGGTCATGCTGCTGCAGTCGCGGCTCAACGACGCAATTCGCGAGGAACTGGGCGCGACCTACAGCATCGAGGCGACGTCGAACGTGGTCAGGTTACCGAAGCCGGAATATCGTGTGCGGATCAACTGGACCTGCGACCCCGCGCGCGTCGACAGCCTCGTGCAGCGGGTGTTCCAGGAGATTGAGGCCGCCCGTAATGCGACGCTGACCCAGGAAGGGATGGCGCGGGTGCGCGACATTCTCCTGAAGGAGCTGGACCAGCGTAGCCAGGACAACCGGTATGTTCTGAACGACATCGCGCGGCTTTACGAAGAAGGCGACGCCGCCAATCTGGCCAAGGTGAACCAGGAGCCGGCGAACATCGCTGCGCTCAGTGCAGAGGTGATTCACCAGTCCGCGATGAGGTACCTCGATACCGCGAACTACGTGCAGGTGACGCTGATGCCGGAAAAGAAGTAGTGGATGGTGGCCCAGATTTTCCCCAGATGGAACCCACTGACCAGCTGGATGCGCCAAATCGAAGACTTCCAGAGAGCCGCGTAGGGCGGTTTGCCAAGGGCCGTTCACAGAACGGGCCTGAGATCTTCCGATTTCAGGCCGTCTATCTTGGTAGCTTGGTTGGCGTTGGGCTGCCGATCGATGGTCCTCGGACCGGGTTTGGGCACACTGGCGCGCCAGCCCGCAGTGGCCTCGGTCTCCCCCGACGCTGGTTCACGGTCGATGCATGATGGAATCGTCTGCAATTTCGCGCTTCTTTATAGCGAGACGCCATTTTTTTTGACCGCCCAAGCGAAGAGAGAAAACCAGTGCGTATTCGTTGTCTCGTTTTCGCACTTCCTGTGATGGAACCGGTGAAACGCGACGATGTACAGCGGCAGAGGAGCGGCACCGAACTGCAGCATACGTCGGCCGCACTCTTTGTGTGGGCCGCGACAGTCGTCGTCATCGCTGGCTTTGTTTCCGCAGGGGCGTATGCGCTGCAACCGCAAACCGGCGATACCTACAGGGTCAGGCTTGAAACGGACCTTCCCGATGGTGACATAGGGGACGGCATCTGCAGCACCGTCGAGAACTCGCCCCAGAACCGGAATCCGCCAGATCCTGCGACGTGCACGCTTCGCGCCGCCATTCAGACCGCGGATCGCGATGCGGACAAGGACACCGTCGCGTTCGCCCTGACAGGTTCGAAGACGATCGCGCTCAGCTCCTACCTTCCCGAAATGCACAACCCGATCGCCATCGATGGCTGGACACAGCCTGGAATGCCGACTGGCGGATCCACCGTGCCGCGCCCGCTCATCCACGTGGATGGAAGCGGTCTCGATCGCGTTCGCCTCTCCTGTGACACTCTGGCGATCGAGCCGGGCCCCTTCTTTCAGAACAGAGGTCATGGATTCGTGATCTTCGGCGCGGAGTCGCTCATCAGGGGGCTCAACATCTCCGGCTTTCCATGCGACGACGTCATCGTCTGGAACGCCCCGCGCACGATCGTCTCTGCCAACTACATCGGAACCAACCCTGCCGGCGACGAGATCGACCTGCACGAGGTGAGCCTGAACAAAGACGGGATCTACGTCGACATGTCGCCTGGAACAGTGATCGGCGGCCAAACTCCCGCCGAGGGCAACGTCGTGACAGTGCCGAGCGGCTTCGGAATCTATGTTGTTGGAGGATCCAGCCAGACCGTCGTTCGCCATAACAAGGTGGGGGTGAGCGCCGCGGGCGACGTCCCGCTGCGCGCAACGCCAGGTGGTGCGCTTCGTACAGGGATCAGAATCGTCGGCAGACGGCCGAATCAGCCCGCGCCAATCACCGGCGCGCTCATCGCCGACAATCAGGTCGGGGGCCTCACCGATCTGGCGGAGCGTCCCACCGCCATCTTCATCGGCGCAAATGTCATCGCCGCCACGATCGAACGGAATCTCGTCGGCACCGACGCCGCCGGTGCGCAGATGGTCATTGATGGAATTCCCTTCCCTCAGCCGTATGTGGACGGGATTCTCGTTAGAGCGCCTGATGTCAATCAAGAGTCTCCGGGGAACGTGATCCGGGACAACGTTGTCGGCGCGGTGGGCCATGGGATCGTGTTGCAGGGCATCGGCGTCCACCATACGAGGGTCGAAGGCAACATCGTAGGCGTCGGGAAGGATCGGACGACCGAGATCCCCAACGAGGGGGTCGGCATCCTGATCACCGAGCAGGCGCACGACAACGTCATCGGGTATCGGAAGTCTGAGACGGTGGTTCCTCTGTGCCCGCCGTTCAGCAAGTGCAACATCGTCGCGAACAACGACGTGTCTGGCGTTGCGCTCGAGACGCCGCCTCCGC
This sequence comes from uncultured Acidobacteriota bacterium, assembly GCA_963773045.1. Taxonomy (GTDB): domain Bacteria; phylum Acidobacteriota; class Vicinamibacteria; order Vicinamibacterales; family UBA2999; genus 12-FULL-67-14b. Next base: position 15,405 of record CAVYZT010000013.1, read on the forward strand.
TTCAGCAACCGCCCGGAAGCGCCAGGCCCGCGCTGGCGCCGAACACGATCCGCGGCAATTCGATTTATCGCAACGGCGGTGCCGGCATCGATCGGCCCGGCTACGGGATTACACCCAACAACGTCGACCCGGCAAACCCGGACGTGGACTTTCCAGAGGGCGTTTCTCGATCGTTCAAGCCCGGGACCACCACCGTGGTTGTCAGCGGCTTCGTGCGCGTACCGGATGCTCCGAACGCGCTACTCACCATCGACGTCTACCGGCTCAACGCGGGCGCCGACCAGACTGCGGGGCCGAACGACCTCGGCGTGATGCGGCCCGGAGCCCTTCCGGACGGGACGCTTTCCTGGCCCGCAACCCCCTCCCAGCTGAACCCGTCGAGCTTCGGCGAAGGGCGCGTCTGGGTCGGAACGGTGGCCTCCGGCGATATCGCCCCCGACGGCCGCTGGCGCCTCGAGGTGCCGGGCACGGTCGGCCTGCGGCCGCGTTCACGGCGACCGTGACCGACGCGCGAGGCGACACCTCCGAGTTCTCCGCGTTCTGCGCGGACACCGACGGCAACGGCACAGCCGACAACGACGGTGACTCCCTCTGCGATGACTGGGAGCAGTTCGGGATCGACAACGACGGCGACGGCACGAACGACCTGCCGCTGCCGCTCCCCCCGTACGAAGCTCAGCGCGACCGCCGCGACGTGTTCGTGGAGGTGGACTGGATCGACAACAGCAAGCCTTACGACAAGCCGGTGAGTGGCACTGCCGTAGGGCCCCGTGGCCCTCACCCGAAGGGGCTATCGGCCGTCGTTGAGGCGTTCCGCGTGGCTCCGCCGGATGCGAACGGCAACGGTATCGCGCTCCATCTGAGCCCGGGAAGCGCCGATCTTGTCGACGAGGCAGTCCCTGCCGCGCTCACGACCCGGTTCTACTTCTGGGAGCCTTCATGGGGCGCATCGGACTTTCAGACCCTGAAGCACGGGCCTACGGGAGATCCGTGCAGGCCCGGGCCCCCTGCCGCCACAGCTTACTTTGGCACCGCCAGCGATCGCGCTCACTCGAATTGCGCCGCCATACTCGGTGCCAAAGCACTCGTCTTTCGATACGCGCTGTTTGGAAACGAATGGGCCGGACCAATCGCTAACAGTGGGGCTAGCTCCGTAGGTGGAAGTGACCTCTTCATCGCAACGGGCCAGTACACGAACACAATCGCTCAGAAAATGGGCGCCTCTGGTACGTACTGCGGCGCCAGCATGACAGATGTGAGCGATTGCTGGGGGGAGATGCAGGCGGGCACATTCATGCACGAGCTCGGCCACACGCTCGGATTGGCTCACGGGGGCGTCGATGACGTGAATCACAAGCCCAATCACTTCAGCGTCATGAACTACACGTATCAATGGCGAGCTCTCGTCAACCTGCGAAGGCTCGACTACGCCCGTTACGATGTCCCCGATCTCGATGAGCGTGCCCTCGACGAGGCCAAAGGATTGGACTTGTCGAGAGCGGGAAGCAAACTTTCGGCGTCCGATATCACGAATCTCGCATCTGACTTTCCCGAGATGTTGTTCTCCGGCGGAAGGCTCCGTTCGACGGACGCGTGCAAAGTTGATCGCCGGCCACCGATCGCCACTAACATCGATTGGAACGAGAACGGCCGAATCGACACCGGCTCGGTGGCGGACTTTGTCCGACCGTCCTTCCCGGCCGGCCCATTCGACTGCTGGGGAGAGCTAAGGACGCTGAGCGCTCTTGCTGAATGGCCTCACCTCGACTACAACTTCCGCGACTGGCAGGGTGAGGACATCGGACTCGGCAGCGAACCGGTGGCTTCACCATTGGAACTGGCGGCGGCGGTCGATACCGACAACGACGGCGCCTCGGACGCCGAGGACAACTGCCGTCTCATCCCCAATCTGAATCAGGAGGACGCCGACCACGACGGCTTCGGCGACGTCTGCGACGCGTTGAATACTGGCGCCGATCTGAAAGTGACGATGTCGGCCAGCCCGCTGAGCGCGGCACAGCGAGGGACCAACCTGTCCTTCACCGTCCGCGTTGCGAACCGCGGTCCGGAAGACGCAACGCGCGTGCGAGTGGAACTTTTGTTCACGTCAGGCTTCTCAGTCACGACACAGCCGGCTGATTACACCGGAACCACGTGGAACGTGGGGGACTTGCCGGCCGACCACACCAAGACACTCGTCGTGACAGGCGTCTACGACGATCCGTTTACCGCAGCCGCGCGATCTCTTGGAGCAGACCAGCCGGACGGGGATCCGACCAATGATCGCGCGACGTGGTATGTGGGTCCGAGCGCTCCGGGTAATCCTGTGTCCGTGCGCGACATCCCACCCGGATCCTTCTTCTGCATCGTCGGCGACGATGACGGGGCATCGGGATACGAGACGAACAACGTTGTCTGCATCGGGGATCCATTGCTGGCGGCAGACAAGCAGGCAGATCTAGCGATCACCATCTCGAAGGTGCGCCAGACGACCGTCCCCGCGGATCATGTGCTTCAGTTCGCCGTTGGCGTCGAAAAGCGCAACACCAACGCGGTCGTGACTGGCGTGCGGGTTTCGGTCCCCATACCGTCCGGCACGAGGCTGATTCGGGCCGAACCAGGGCACTTCGGCGTCCCTGGTAACGGCGGCTCGTACAACGCCGCGACGGGCGTCTGGCACGTCGGCGCCATGAACAACCTAGGGCGCATCAAAAGTCTGAATCTGGTGCTCGAGACGACCACGTCGAGTGCGGTCACCTTGACGGCGCGGATCACGAGCGTCGATCAGACGCAGTCCAACACGGGCAACGATGTCGCGTTCGCGACGGCTGGAATGCCGATTCCGTCGCGACCGGCCAACGACGAGCTGGCCAATGCCGTCGATTTGACGGGACCGACCGGCACCATCGCGGGATCGACGATCGGGGCAACCGCCCAGCGCATCGAGCCGTTCAACATCTCGAGCGCACCGCCAGCGACGACCGTGAATCGTTCCGGCTCCGACCGCGCCTCCGTCTGGTATCGCTGGCGCGCGCCGGCGACAGGAGTGCTGACGCTCCAGACGCAAGCCGCCGACAGTTTCCAGCTGATCGATCTCTACGAAGGGCCGCCGACGGCACTGCGATCGATCGCGCGTGCGGTCTCCGGGAACAGCATCTGGGGGCGGGTGCAGGCCGGTCATACCTATACGATTGCAGTCGTTGCTCCACCCTACGCTTCCCAGTTTTTTAGTTCCTGGGCGAACTTTGACCTGAGCTGGAACTTCCGCACGCCGCCCTCGAATGACGATTTCGAGGACGCAATCGCGCTCACTTCGCCATCCGGATCGACGCCTGCGAGCACGTTCGGCTCGACCACGCAGCCGGGAGAGCCGTGGCCGATCGACGAGCTCGGCGGTACGCTGTGGTATCGGTTCGACGCGCCTGCCACGGGCCGCTTCGAGTTCTCGGCCGATCGGGCCGGCGCGATCGCGTACGCGGGAACAAGACTCCACGCGCTCCAGCTTCGCGATCGACGCGGAAAGTTCACCCGAGGACAGGACGATGGCTTTCCGGGAGCCGGCAACGTCGAGATCGACGTCGAGAAGGGAACTTCGTACTTCTTCGTTGCCGCGGTGGCCGGAAGCCTGCACGCGCAAGTCCCCTACACGGTTGTCGACGCAATGACGGATGGCAACGTGTCATGGCGGTTCACGGTTACCGACACCGATGGCGACGGCGTCCGCGACGACGCGCCCGACAATTGCCTGACCGCGCCCAATCCCGACCAGGAGGACGACGACGGCGATGAGGTCGGCAACGCGTGTGAGCCTCCCGTGATTGACACGGATCAAGACGGACATCTCGATGAAGACGACAACTGTGACGCTCGCCCCAATCCCTTCCAGGGAGACGAGGACGGTGACGGAATCGGCGATGCCTGCGATGCGGATTCGACAGTCGATATCGACAGTGACGGCGTTCGCGATCCGATCGATGTGTGCGCTGAAGTCAGCGATGCCGATCAGGCTGACACCGATCGAGACGGTCGTGGCGACGCGTGCGATCCGATAACGCTCGAGCCTGCGATCGTCATCGACGATGGAAACGGCACGGTTGCTACTGGCGCGCTGGCACGGTACAGCGTATCGGTTCGCTCCCCGACCGACGGCAGCCCTCCGCAGGTCGTGCTCGTCGCGGGTCCAGGACTTCGATTCCGCTCCGTGGCGAATCCCGAAACGGGGTGGCTGTGCTTCGACGATGCTGGTGTCTTCCGGTGCACGTTCCCGGAGGCGGGAGCAGCGACGGCACCGCCGCCACTGGCAGTCGATTACTTTGCGCAGCCCCCATACTCAACCGATTGCACATCTGGGGATGCCTGCACCTTCCTCCGCGCCAGCAGTCCCATGAGTGGCGAATCCGTGAAGAAGGAAACGCCAGTTGCACCTTCCGCGTTTCTCCGGCTCGGTCTCGTCCACGCACCGAGGGAGCTCCTGGCGCTGCCAGGGGGATACCTCGACGTCACCGTCACGGCGGCGAACGCCGGAACCGCCGACGCATTCGATCAGCAGTTCACGCTGCGACCCTTCTCCGGCGCTGTCCGCAGTGGACGCCTGGTCGGGCCTGCCAACGGCTGGTCATGCACGTCAGCCGGCGGAGTCGCCGACACGCTCGTGACCTGCACGCGAGTTGGCAATCTCGTCCCGGGCGGCAGCGCGCCCGCTGTCACGATGCGCTTTGATCTCAGTCCGAGCGCGCGTTTCGGCTCATGCCTGACGATCGACTCGGCTCCGCGGTGCATCCGCGTCGACTCCACTTCATGGACCAGCGGAGATCCATTGATCTACGACGGACCGAACCTCGAGGTGAGAATTGCGGGCGGTCCCGTTCTCGATATCGATGTCGACGACGCCGATCGCATTGTCACTCAAGGTCAACGCGCGCGGTTCGAGACGACCGTCACGAACTCAGGTAGCGTCATCGACCCTGGCCCAATCCTCGTCGGTCTCTCGACGTGCCGTCCCAACGGGGGCCCCTGCCAGCCCGTGCTCGAGACCTTTGCCGGGCCAGTAGGACCCGATGCGTCGAACTGGAGCTGCCGGCTACCGTTCGGAGGGGCCGCTCCCGATCCGGCAGTCCAGGTGTGCTCGCATCCTGGTCCTCTCGCCCCTGGGGCAGCGTTGAGCGTGTCCTTCGAATGGACGACCCGGACCAGCACGACGTCGTCTCAAGGCTGTGCCGGGGAGCGTGCCTGTGTGTACCTCCGCGCGGCGATCGGAGAAAGCGTCGGTGACGGCGACGGTCCGAGCGACGAGGAAAGCTCCCCAATCGTGCCGCTGTGGACCCCCGTTCCCGTCGCGGATGGCAGGCCGGCCAGCGTGTCTGGGCCGGAGGGAAGTGAATTCCAGTCGGTCAGTTTCTTGGGCGAACGCGACACCCCGACCCGGCCGGCGGGTGTGTCGTTTCCGTTTGGTCAGCTCGCGTTCACTCTGATCGGTGTCAGGCCGGGCGAGATCGCAACAGTCGATATCCAGCTTCCTGACGAGGTGAACTCCTATTACCAGCTGTCGGGCGATGAAACCGGGTGGGCGAGCTTCGAATGGAATGGAACGACGGGAGCTCAATTCGGACCCGGTGGACGCCTACGTCTGGCAATCCAGGATGGCGGACGCGGCGACCGTGATGGCAGCGTCAATGGACGGATTGACGAACGCAGTGCACCGGCTGTCCGTTAGGTGTATTCGGATAGTGATGTCGCCATCTTATCCAGGTTTCGGAGGTGCATCGGTGGATACCTCAATTTCCTCCAGGGGGTACTGGCCCACAGGCCTGGCCCTTTCGTTATCCGCTCTGCTGCTCCTGGGTTGTCGCGGCGTGATTCAGGGGGTGAGTCCTGTCCAACCCATTCCGGCGAGAACCGCACCGGTCAGCGTCGCCGTCAGCGGCTCAGGGACATGCGGCGAAATGGAGATCGACTGGGGAGACACGCAAAAGATCACTCCTCAGTCCGTCGATCTAGGCGGCAATCCTGTGTTTGATCATCATTACGGTCTGGGGGGTGGAAAAACGGTGACCGTGGAAGGGAAACGAGGCTGTTTAGGCAAAGTGAGAACCAGGTTCATTGTGCAACCGGCGGCTTACGCGCTCGCCTTCATCCAGGTTCAGAAGCCCGGCGAGCCGTCCGCTCCGACATGTGTTGGTGTCCCAAATCACCCCGGCGTGCGCCTGGGCGAGCAGCTACGCATCACCACGACTCCAGCGGGCGGTTGGACAGGCATCAACTTCGGCTGCCCATTCAACGGTTGTATCTACGACGCAGACGGCAGGCCCGGCTCCGTCGCCGATTCAAGTTTTCCATTTCCTGGCCTCAGGGAGTACTCCCTTGTACTGAGGGTAGATGAAACTTTTGGTGTGAGAGAGCAGGTTGTGCAGGGAGGGACCAATGTGAGCTTCACAGGTACGGTTGACGGGCAATTGAAAGTCTGCCTCAACGACCATGACATGACCAACAACAGTGGCGGATACCAGATCGATATCAGGCTTGATCAATTAGGACCACCGTAAACGGATAATGCTGGTGGATTCTGGCGCTCATCACGTGGCAAAGGGGGGGCCTGGCAAAAGAGAGAGAGAGAGAGAGACAGAGAGAGGCTCGTTATTGCTGAGCCAAACGGGCGCTAGTTGGAACCGATTGACCCGTTGGCTTGCTTCAGTCGCGGCCATGCGGCTCGCCGCGTGAACGCCGCTACGGGCGCTGCCGCGCGATCTCGGAGACTAGCGGAGGCCCTGGACTGGTGTGGTGGAACTTGCAAACCACTTTGACCGAGCAATTGGAACGCATAGGTTCCTCGGACCGGCTTCAGTCGGCGGAGGGTGGCCGTTTTCATGAATGACTTCAGAACCGACGTGGTTTCCGTCGCCGGCTGTCCTAAGATGACCCGAACGATTTTCCCGATGGTGCGCGATCCCGAATGGGGCGTTTCTGGAGCAGCCAGCACCGATGATCGACGCGGATAGCACGACACACCTCGAAGGCAGGCAGATCGGCCCTTACCTCCTCTCGACACGCATTGGCGCTGGAGGCATGGGCGAGGTCTACAAAGCGCGCGACACTCGGCTCGACCGTACTGTCGCCATTAAGGTGCTCGCAGCGCACGTCGCCAGCGACCCAGATTCACGTCAGCGGTTCGAGGTCGAGGCCCGCGCCGTCGCCGCCCTGAGCCATCCGCACATCTGCACGTTGCACGACGTCGGTCATCAGGCGTCGACAGAGTTCGAGCTAGCGGTTGACTACCTCGTATTGGAGTTTCTCGATGGAGAAACGCTTGCGGCTCGGCTTGCGAACGGGCCGTTGGCAGTCGGAGCGGCACTTCGCTACGCGATTCAGATTGCGTCCGCACTCGACCGAGCGCACAGAGCGGGCATCGCGCACCGCGATCTCAAGCCCGGGAACGTGATGCTGACGAAAGCCGGCGCGAAACTCCTCGATTTCGGACTCGCCAAATCCTACGTAACTGCGGTGAGCAGCGCCGAACCCACGCGCGCGCGAGACCTTACAACGTCGGGGATCATCCTTGGCACCCTTCACTACTTGTCGCCCGAACAGATCGAAGGTCGGCCGGCGGATGCTCGTACGGACATCTTCGCGTTCGGATCGTTGCTCTACGAAATGCTCACCGGGCGTAAGGCGTTCGAGGGTAGCAGTCAGGCCGCGGTGATGGCGACGATTCTCGAGCGTTTCCCGACACCGTTATCGACGCTCGTGCCGCAGGCGCCGCCGGCTCTCGATCACATTTTGAAGCGATGTCTGGCGAAGGATCCCGACGACCGCTGGCAGTCGGCTCGCGATCTGATGTTCGATCTCGAGTCGCTCGGAGACGTCGCAGTATCGACGACTGGTTCGGTGAGCGAGCCTGGCTACCGACGCCGTACGGCATGGCTCGGATGGAGTCTGGCGGTTGCGCTTGGTGCCGTTCTCGTGACGTTTGCGTTGACATCGCCTGAGTCGGTCCAAGTTGCGCATCTCTCGCGGTTGTCAATTGCTCCGCCCGAGCAGGCGACCTTCATTGGAGGCTATGGCGCGCCGCACCTCGCGTTGTCTCCAGACGGTCAACGCCTTGCCTTGGTGCCTACTCCCATCGGCGGTCGGACGCTGCTCTGGATCCGCGACTTGGATACTCTGACTGCGCGACCGTTGACGGGTACCGATGGCGCGACGTATCCGTTTTGGTCACCAGACAGTCGATCGATTGGCTTCTTCGCCGATGGCAAGCTGAAAACGATCGCCAGCGCGAGCGGTGTTCCCCAAGTGATTGCGGATGCTCCCGACTCGCGCGGTGGCAGCTGGGGGGATGGACAGATCGTCTTCGCTCCGCAACTCGACGGTCCGTTGTATCGTGTGCCCGCCAGCGGTGGACAGCAAACCGCTGTCACCGTACTAGATACGTCTCATCAAGAGGCGTCCCACCGCTTGCCGAGTTTCTTGCCAGATGGTCGGCGATTCCTGTTTCTGGTCCAGAGTGGAAGGCCTGAAAACAGTGTCGTCCTGATCGGGTCGGTTAACTCAAGTGAAACGCACCGTTTGAACATCTGTGCGTCGAAGGCCTCGTACGCGGCTGGTTTCCTCGTATTCGGCCGCGAGCAGTCCCTGCTGGCGCAACCGTTCGACCCGCTCAATTTGCGACTGTCAGGCGAGCCCGCGCCGCTCGGTGATCAAATGACATTTCGTAGCGCCGTGTTTGGCGACGGCGTGTTCTCGGTTGCCGGCGACGGGACGATGGCCTACTGGAACGGTGGACCATCGGTCACGAAGCTGACCTGGTTCGGCCGCGGAGGCGAGACGCTTGGCACCGTGGGGAAGCCGGGCGATTACCTGAGCGTCGCTCTTTCTTCAGATGAGAAGAAGGTCGCCGTCGAGGTCGTGGACCCAGCGAGTCAGCTCGGTGATATTTGGACGATTGATACTCACACCGGAATCAGCGCGCGACTGACGATCGACCCTGGCTGGGATTTCGGCCCTCTGTGGTCGCCAGACGGAACCGGCGTTGTCTTTGGCTCGATTCGGGGTGGTCGCCAAAGTCTGTATCGAATAGCCATCGCCGGCAACGGGACAGACGAGCTCTTGCTGTCAACCTCTGACGCGCTCGGACCCTCCGACTGGTCGGCGAAAACGGGACAGATTGTCCTGCAGAACATGACCAAGTACAAAGTGGGCGTCGTGGCGGCGTCGAAGGTGGCGGCGAAGGAAGCGTCGCCGAACCTCGCGTTTCAGAGTGCGTTCGCCGAAGCCGATGGACGCCTGTCTCCGGACGGTCGTTGGCTCGCGTATACCTCGAACGAATCCGGCACCTGGGACGTGTACGTTCGATCTTTTCCGGCACTCGATCGAAAGTGGCGCATTTCGCCTGATGGTGGTTCGCGCCCAATGTGGCGGCAGGATGGTAAAGAGCTGTTCTACATGGCGCCGGATCAAATGCTCATGGCAGCCTCCGTAACAGCGGACACACAATTTACCGCCGGCGTTCCCACACCGCTGTTTCCGCTGCACACGATTCCAGTCCCCCCGACGCAACCACGGCGGCAGTACGCTGTCACGTCACGGGGCGACCGCTTTCTCGTGAACACAGTCGTCGAGCCGGCCGTTCAAACCACTGTAACCGTCGTCCTGAACTGGCCGGCTGCAGTGAAGAAATGACATGAGTGACGACCCACGTTCGACCGATGCCCTGGTCTGTCTTCATTCAATTTCAGTCGGCCGCGGACGACAGTCACGAACGCGATCTCAAACGGTACGCGCAGGCCCGACGTGCCTTCAGCGCACCTCGATATCGAGTCCTGTATCGCGCCTGGCTGCGCGAAGGAGCCAGGGTTATCGACGCGACGAGTTCGCCCGCGCTCGCCGATGCCATCACGCGCGGAGCGGGACGCTTTGAGGCACACGTACTCGCCCATCCATATCTCCACCTCTCTTCCTTGGTTGGCCGTCATGAACTCTCGAGTTGGGGAGACACACCGGGAGACAAGAGGCTGGGGGGCTGTTGTCTCCCCGTGGTGGCCGGCGCGGTGGACGGACCTCGCACGAGCCAGGACCAGGAGCCGTCTCGGGAGGCGAGAGAAGCCACTCGGGCTCAATGGTTTGGAGATGGCGCGAGCGCCCGAGGCATCCTCGAAATTGGGCGGCGTCTTGTGCCGCCTCCACCGCCGACGAACAGGCCCCCAATGAGGGAGTCGGGGCGTGAGCGACCCCCCTCGCCAACGCGCGAGACAGGTTTCCGCGCCGCTACGGAGGGTCGCTCACGCCCCGCCTGTCAGTGTCGCAGTCTGACCCGCGGCGGCCCACATCGAGCGGGAAGCGGGGGCACGAGTGCGAGCCTCGTGCAAGGTTTCGCCGCGAACCCGCGTTCAGGTAAACAGGCGACGACCCACTCCGCACACCGTCGTCCCTCCCCTGGTCGGCCCCAGCGGCCACCACGCTCGTGCGAATCAGCACGAGCCTTCCTGCAGCAAGCGCCCCAGCGGCGCGACCGCTCGCGATCGAACGAGCCGGACCATCACGCTGGCGATGGTGGGCTCGCTCTCGTTCCCGTCAAGGCGCCTCGCTGGCGCTCGGCCCACGCCCGTGGCGTGGCTTCGGCCTTGACGGGAGCCTCGACCGAGCCGAAGACCGGCAGTTGCGTGATGGTCCGGACAGGTCCGGACCTCGCGCCGACATCTGCCGCATCACACGGACGACCTGGTGGACGACCACTTCGAGCCCGATCTCATTCCGGAGCTGATTCCGATCGCCCGATGCCGCGAGCTACTGGGCGACGAAGCGCGGGAACTGTCCGACGAGGACGTCGACGCGATCCGTCATCACGCGCACGCCATGGCGCACCTGTTGGTCGAGATCTTCCAGCAGCAGCAGGTCGACCGCCGAGGCTGAGCCGATGACGCACGCCACGATCGCCTTGCCGACGCCGAATGCCGGCGCTAAGCTGCGATCCATGGTCGGCGCCGTCATCTACATCCGCGTCAGCACCAAGGAGCAGACGGAGAACCTCAGCCTGCCGACCCAGCTCCGGGCCTGCGAAGAGTACTGCCGACGCGAAGGGTTCGAGATCCTCGAGCGATTCAAGGAAGAGGGCGAGAGCGCCAAGACCGCGGACCGCACCGAGCTGCAGCGACTGCTGAAGTTCTGCCGCACGAACAAGGGCAAGGTCCACTTCGTCGTTGTCTTCAACCTGACGCGCTTCGCGCGGGACACGTTCGACCACTTCGCGCTCCGGTCACATCTGAAATCGCTCGGTATCTCCTTGCGATCGGCGACTGAACCGATCGACGACACATCTACGGGCAAATTAATGGAGGGCGTACTCGCGTCCTTCGCCCAGTTCGACAACGACGTACGGTCGGATCGCACCCGCGCGGGGATGAAGGCCGCTCTTGAGTTGGGCCGATGGACGTTCCTCGCCCCCATCGGCTACATCAACGTCCCAAGAACGTACGGCAAGAGCCTCATACCGGACCCCGAGCGAGCTCCGGTTGTCCAGCAGATTTTCCGCGACTTCGCCACCGGACGATTTACGAAGCAAGAGCTGTTGGACGAAATGACCCGTCGAGGGCTGAAGACGCGCAAGGGTCTGCCGGTCAGTTCTCAGGCGTTCGCCACCATGCTGGAGAACCAGCTGTACGTCGGCATCGTGAACGCCCCGGGCTACGGCGTCGTCGGCAAGCGCGGAGACTTCGATCCTCTGATTCCCGACGACGTGTTCTATCGCGTTCAGGCGATCCTGACAGGACGGGTGCAAACGAGTGGCCCATACCAGCGCCGTCGGCCTGAGTTCCCGCTTCGGGCGTTCATCAAGTGTGCTGCGTGCGGACGCGGTGTCACGGCGAGTTGGTCGAAGGGACGTAGCGCGCGATACGCCTACTACCACTGCCTCCCACCTTGCCGGGCAGTGAATATCACGAAGGCGAGACTCGAAGGGCTGTTCGTGGACGAGTTGGAGCGATTCCAACCGACGCCGGGTTATATGCGGCTTCTCAAGGAATCCGTGCTGCGCGTATGGCACGACCGCAAGGCTTCGGTCAGGAGCGAGGTGGCAAACGCTGAGCACCGAGCGAAAGCGATCCAGGCAGAAACTCGATCGTCTCGATGATGCGTTCATCTACAAGGAGTCGATAGACCTCGGCACGTACGAACGCCAACGCGATCGCCTTCGCGAAGAACTGACCTTGGTCGAGATTGACCGGCACGGTTCAAAGGTCGAGGAGTTCGACGTCGAGGGCATCCTGAATTTTGCGGAGCGGGTGCTACCGCGTGCTGCGGATCTCTGGATCCAGGCGTCGTTGGACCAACGGCAGCGGCTTCAACGACTGTTTTTTCCGGAAGGCGTGGCGTTCAGCGGAAAAGCATTCGATCGAACCGTCGTAACGTCTTCTCTCTTCGAGTACTTACGGCCGCTTGACGGGTCGAATGAGAATTTGGTGGACCTGACCAGGATCGAACTGGTGACCTCCTGAATGCCATTCAGGCGCGCTCCCAACTGCGCTACAGGCCCACGCGTGGCTTGCCAACCGTAACTCGCTGGCCAATGCCCAGGAGCGAAGGTTGGTGTGAGCCCTAAATGATACTCGCTATCCGCGCGCACTATCAAACGCGAGAGCTGACGTCGCGCATGTCCTCTTCGAAGAGTACGAACGGCTTCTCCAGGAAGCTCGTCGTCGCGCGTTGATCGGAAGCCAGCAGCTCTTCGACCTCGACGCGCAACGCCGCTTTCACCCCGACGTGACGGTCACGACCGTAAACGGGACGATCTGGTACTGGGACGCGCACACAGCAACGATTGACAGGGATTAGCTGGTCGGTCGTGGCGTCGGCTAACAGGATCACGCCATGGCCAGCCGGCGAGGCGAGGCCATCAGCTTGACCAAGACGAGCCCGGCGACGAATCCACCGATGTGCGCCATATACGCCACGCCGGCCGTCTCTGTCGTCGCCGCCATCGAGCCGATGCCGTTGACCATCTGGATGACAATCCAGAAGCCGAGGACCAAGAGCGCCGGCACCTGCGCGACGCCGCCGCGCGTCAGCACGCGGATGCGGTTCCGTGGGAAGAGCAGCAGGTAGCCGCCGAGCACGCCGCTGATCGCGCCCGAGGCGCCCACCGCCGGAAGGTTCGAGCCGGGACCGAAGAGGATGTGCGCGAACGACGCCGCAAGGCCACAGACCAGGTAGAAGATTAGAAAGCGCGCCGCGCCCATCACCTTCTCGAGGTTGTCGCCGAAGATCCAGAGGTACAGCATGTTGCCGCCGAGGTGCATCCAGCCGCCGTGGAGAAACATCGAGGTGAGCAGCGTCGACCAGAACGGCAGCGGGATGTTCGGAGGGAGATCCTGCAGCGTCGAATACTCGCGCGGCACGACGCCCCAGGCTTGAATGAACGCCTGCAGCGCCCCCTCCGATGGCTGCGACAGCTCGACCAGAAAGGCGAGCACGTTCAGCGCAATGAGGCCGAAGGTGACAACCGCCGGTGGGCCGCCTTGAACGCGATCATCGCCGATTGGGATCACCGTCCACCTCCACGTCAGTGGAAGTAGCAATGACGATGCCGGGCTGAAGGGCGCGATGTGCTGCCGGTTGGTGACCGCAGACACCCACAGGTAGAACGTCAGCACCCTAAAACGAGAAGTACTTAGGTAAGCTTTCGGTCAGTGGCCAAGACCGACTACAAGTCCGTGAACGAATACGTCGCCGCGCAACCGAAGGCCGTCCAGAAAGCGCTCAAGGTCGTGCGGGGCGCCATCCGCAAGGCCGTGCCCGGAGCCGAGGAAGCGATCTCGTACCAGATTCCCGCCTACAAGCTCAACGATCGCGTCGTGATCTACTTCGCCGGCTTCAAGGAGCACTATTCGCTGTATCCCTTCAACAAGCAGCTCGAGGCCGCGTTCAACGATCAAGTTGCGCGCTACGAGCTCAGCGGCAAGGGCACGATTCGCTTCCCGATATCCGAGCCGGTCCCTGTGCGACTGATCGAGGCGATTGCGAAGTTCCGCGCGAGAGAAGTCGTCGAACGCGAGAAGACGAAAGCCGCCGCGAAGAAGAAGCGCTGAAGACCGATCAATCCTCGAGAGTGAACCGGACGGTCACCGTCATGTAGACGTCGATCGCGTCGCCGTTCAACAACGTCGGCGTGAAGCGCCACTGACGAACGGCATCTACCGCCGATTTCACGAGCTCCGGGCGTGAGTGCGCACCCAAGACGCGCACCGACACGATGCTCCCGTCAGCGCCGATCACCGCGCCGAGCGGGACGACGCCCTCGAGTCCGGCGTCCCGCAGCGCCTGCGGATAGATCGGGTTGACATTCAAGACCTTTCTCGGCGTACGGATGTTGCCGCCCACCGGAACCGGTGAGGGGGCTTGCGGCGGGGCGCTCGCCGGGCGGCGTTCACTGACCGTCACCGTTTCCTGCAGCGTGCCGACGTGCAGCATCAACACCCGATCCCACTGGCTCGCATCCCGCAAGGTGATCTCCTGCGTGACCGGGAGGAAGCCGATGAGCGATGCGGAGAGCAGGTACCGTCCAGGTGCGATCACACCAAGCGCGAAGCGCCCGTCCCTGTCGGTCGTCGCCGATTGACGCATTCCACTCGCGTCTGCAAGGGTCAGTGCGGCTTGAGGAAGAACCGCGCCGGTCATGTCGTACACCGTCCCGGTCAGCGGTCTTGGCTCCACCTGCGCAGAGGCGCGAAAGCTTGCCGCTGCCACCGTGATCCCGACAATCGAGGCGAGGGCAATCGTGGACGCGCGGCGCGTCGGGCGCCGGTGCACAAGCGTGGTGTTCAACATGGCCGTAATCCTCCGTTCAAGCGTTGACCGACGAGCCATCGACACAACCGCGTTCCCACGGAGCGGCCGGCGAGATGTGCGCGCAATCGCGAGCAGGTGTGCGGCATAATCCGCGGGCGTCACTCCGCCATCCAGCACGGCGTCGTCGCAGGCCCGTTCGCTTTCACAGCGGAGCTGCCCACACGCGATCCAGAACAACGGGTTGTACCAGAACACGCCGCGCACAGCTTCGGCCACGACTTGAATGCCCCAGTCCCCGCGCCGGATATGCGCGAGCTCGTGGCCGAGGACGATGTCGATGCGCTCGTCGCTCCACGAATCACAATCGGGAGGCAGCAGCACGCGCGGCCGCCGCCAGCCGTAGGTGCCGACCAGCCCAGCTCGATCGGACCTCAGCAGTGAAACCTGGCCACCAATCTGCAAACGTTGCCGACGGTTCTCTAGCGCCTCGGTCCAACGGCGATCGGTCATAGCGGTAGCGGTTCCGATCACCCGTGACAGACGCGCGAAATTGAGCGCCATCAGTGCGAAGGCCACGGCTGTGCCAATCGCCCACAGCGTGTTCAGGGTCTGACTGAGAGACGTCCGGCCACTCGGAACCGCCGCAGAGTCCGGCGCGGCACTCATCGTGATGCTCTGGGCAGGCTCGATCGCCACCGGCATCGCCAGCGTCGCCAGGGCGACGCCGATCGGCTTTGCCGGTTCAAATGCGACGTCCCAGGATGGCAGCGCTCGGCCGAGTGGCGCGACCGTCGCGGCCGCGACCATGCCGGCAGCGAG
Organism: uncultured Acidobacteriota bacterium; assembly: GCA_963773045.1. GTDB lineage: Bacteria > Acidobacteriota > Vicinamibacteria > Vicinamibacterales > UBA2999 > 12-FULL-67-14b. Next base: position 30,996 of record CAVYZT010000013.1, read on the forward strand.
AATCCAGTGTCGAAGAGCCGCCGATCGCCGGCGGAGCGCAGCGGATGCGACCAGGGCCGCCAGCACGACGAGAGAGGCGCGAAGGCCGATATCGACGGCGGCGATCATCGCTGCACCTTTCGCGCCGACGCGATCAGCTCGGCAATCCGGTCGAGGTCATCCTCCGACAGCCGCACACGCTCGGTGCCCAGCAGCGCCGTGACCACGCTGGCCGGCGAGCCGTCGAAAAACGTGTCGACCAGGTGCTTGAGGGCCGAGCGGCGCGCCGCATGTCGTGGCACGGTGGGCATGTAGACATAGCGCAGCCCGTGCTCCTCGTGGCGGACGTGGCCCTTTTCTTCGAGCACCCGAAGCTGGGTGCGAACGGTCGAGTCGTTCGGAGCGCCGCTCAGGGATTGGCGGATCTCCGCCGCCGTGGCCCGGCCCAGGCGATAGAGGACGTCCATGATCTGGCGCTCGCGCTTGCTGAGCACGGCGTGCGCGCTCGACATGTTATTTTCATAACATACCCGCCATAAAAATAGCAAGCCGCCGAACGGCGGACTCGTGCCTTACGACTGGGGCCGGATGTTGTGGTTGCGTCGAAAGAGGTTCGCCGCATCGTAGCGGCGCTTGATCTCGGCCAGCCGATCCCACGTGGGTCCCGGGTACGCGGCCCTGACGCTCGACTCGTCGCCTTCATCGTTCAGGAAGGCGACGTAAGCCCCATCCTTCCCCTGCCGCAGCGCCGCCGCGAACGCGTCGGTCCACGCTTCGCGAAGCGGACGGTCGTCCTCGCCGTTGTAGAACGCGGCCACGTTGGTCAGGATGGGCCGGTCGCGGTGCGCAAACGCCGTCGCGTCGGATGACACGCGCGCCATCGCGCCGCCGAGCGCGCGAATCTGCGCCACGCGCAGGCTCGCGTCGGAGCGCTGCAGAAAATCGATCATCGTCTCCGCGGCCGCGCGATCGACGCGATTCATGAACAGCGTGCGTCCGATCGCCGTCGGATGGTACGAGGGATCCTCCGGCGGAAAGATCTCCGGATAGCGCATCGGCCGCAGCAGGTCGGCAATCGGTTCGGCGATGGCTCGAAACGCGCCGACCTCACGCGTGCCCGTCTCCACGTCTCCCGCGTAGCACAGCAGGATCATCAACACCAGCTTGCCGTGGTGCGACTCGGGCACGAACGGCATCGGCGGCGCGGGCATGACGTTTACGATCGCCGTCAACTCTTCGGGCGCAGCCTGCGCCACCTCGATGCTCTTCACGATCGTGTCCGCTGTGGCGGGGAGGAGCAGCAATCCGCCGACGATCTGATCGACCGGATGGAGTTGATAGCGAAAGCGAGTGACGACGCCAAAGTTGCCGCCGCCGCCGCGAATCGCCCAGAACAAATCCGGATGTGAGGTCGCGCTGACCTCGAGCCGGTTGCCGTCAGCCGTGACGATCTCGGCGCCGAGCACGCTGTCGATCGTCATGCCGTGCTTGCGCGTGAGGTAGCCGATGCCGCCGGCCAGCGTAATGCCGCCGATGCCGACCGAACCGGTATCGCCGAATCCGGTCGCCAAGCCGTGGGTGCCAACTCCAGCCGAATACTCGGCCGCCGTCAGCCCGGTTTCGGCCCAGGCGGTTCGTCCGGCGACATCAACCTCCAGCGATTTCATGTCGTGCAGATCCAGGACGATGCCACCGTCGGTGGTGCTGTGGCCGGCGCCGCTGTGACCGCCGCTGCGGACGGCAAGCGGGAGTCCACTCTCGCGTGCCGCTTCGATCACATGCGACACATCCGCCGCGTCGGCCACTCGTGCGATCACGCCCGGCCGCTGATCGACGCCGCCCATGAACATGGCACGTGCCTCGTCGTAGCCGGCATCCTCGGGCGTGAGGACGCGTCCTTTGATCGTGGCGCGAAGGTCAGGAATCGAACGAGAAGAGGATGGCTGATGCACGCGAAACTCCAGGGAAAATTGAGCCCGGCGGGCCCTTCTATAGAGTCGTCGAATGTGGTGGGGCGAAATCGACACGCCCTCAGGAGGAATGGTCGCGCCGAAGTCCCTTACCCTTCGGTCACGGTCGCGCGAATTCGCTCGGCCACCTCGGGCTGCAGGGTGCCTCGCTCGATCGCCAACGGGATCGTCCGCAGCGTCATCGTCCGGTACAAACTGGCCGCCTCTGGTGAAAACTGCTCGAGCGCAGCGACGTGACGCTTCACCGTTCCCACGTCGCCGCGCGCGACGCAGCCGCCCATGCCGCCGGCCAGGCCGCGATCGTCAACCGCGGCCAGCGTGCCGCGAAGCAGCGGCATCAGGGCTGCCAAAGTGTCGTCTTCCGATGCGCCGAACGTGCGCCACATCTCGGCGGTCTCTCGCATCAGCGCGATCACAAACGGACCGATGTAGTTCGCGGAGGCGTGATAGAGGGCCCGCTTGCCAGGCGGCAGCCGCATCGGACGGCAGCCGATGGCGAGGCAGATCGCCTGCAGCGTGTCGATGAGCGGGGGTTCGCCGTCGATGGTCACCGTGGAGCCTGGCAATCCTTCCAGCGAGATCGCCGGATTGGCGAACATCTGCAGTGGATGGAAACCGCCGACAGCGGCACCACCAGCGGCTGCAGCGCCCAACGCGGTCAGTTCGGTTGCGCCGCTGCAGTGAATCGCCGCGTGACGAGGGGACCAGGCGATCGACTCACATACCGATGCGATCGCATCGTCGGAAACCGTGATGAACACGAGGTCGGCGGCGTCTGCCGCGTGTTGCGCCGTATCGGCGATCTGCAGGGCAGGGATCTGGCCCCCCAGCTGCTCGGCGCGGGAGCGGTGCCGATTGAAGGCCGAGACGACGTCGTAGCCGGCGCGGTGCATGGACTGGCCGAGCGTCATCGCCACTTGACCGACGCCGATGAAGGCAATCCGAGGAGTTCTCATCGACTCCACGTTACAAGATCGTGCGCACTTCCTGCCTTCGCCGCGAGACTCATGCCATTGGGGACTGTCCCCGGGGACTGTCCCCAATGGCATGAAGCTTTCCGTGGCGCAGTTTCTGCCGAGGGGCCAGGCCCCTCCCAGGGAAGCCAGCCCCGTTTTATTCCGAGCGCAGGGCGCTGTTCACATCGACTCGTGACGCGCGGGCCGCCGGCGTGAGCGATGCCACGATGGCGGCGACCACCAGCACGCCCGCCGCAGCGGCAATCGGCAGCACTCCCGGAATCTGGACGTCGCTGATGAAGCTGCCGACCAGTCGCGCAAGCAGGACCCCGCCGAGCGCTCCCGCCACGATGCCGCTGACGCCGATCACGGCGCCCTCCTTGAGGACGCGCGCGAGCAGCTGCTGCGGCGTCGAGCCGATGGCCAGCCGGACGCCAAACTCCCGCGTCCGCGCGCTCACCGAGAAGGCGAGGACGCCGGCCACGCCGACGATGGCGATCAAGAGGGCGACGCCGGCAAATCCGCCGAACACCAGCGCGTTCACTCGATTGGGCGCCAGCACTTCCGCGCGGATGTCGTCAAGAGTTGCCGGACGCTCGACCGGCTGGTCACTCGCGAGATCGCGAATCAGCTTCGTGACCGACGGCACCAGGCTGTACGGATCCACCTTCGCGTGGATGAACATGCGGCCTCCGCTGAACTCCTGTTCCATCGGGTGATACACCGTCATCGCCGGCTCCGGAACGAGATTCTCGTCGTCGATATCCGGCACGACGCCAACGATCCGCCGCGGGCCGGTGCTGACGTCGATGAACTTCATCACCGGATCGGTCCACATCAGCCGGCGGTTCACCGCATCCATGTTCGGGAACATGCGCTTGGCCAGGGTCTCGCTGACGAGCACGACCTTCTCTCCATCGCGCCGATCGCCCTCATTGAAATCGCGCCCGGCAGTGATCCGCACGCCAAGCGCTTCGAAGAATCCCGGTGAGACGGTTCGGAATCGCGCGCGCGGATCTTCCTCGCCGTTGGCCTTCTGATAGCCCTCGGCCGTGAACTGGGCAGCGAAGAATCCTGGATCCCGCCACGGCACGACCGTGCCGAGCGCGACGCGCTCGACGCCGGGCAGCTCCGAAATCCGGCGGATCGCTTCCTTGTAGAACGCCGTCACCTCTTCCGGCTTCCGGGTGTAGGAGACGACCGGCACGTTCACCGCGAGGACGTTGCCTTCGAATCCAGTGTGTTGGCGCTGGAGAGCAAACAGCGTCGTGATCAGCATGCCGGCGCCGGCGACCAGGACGAACGACGCGGCGATCTGCGTGACGGCAAAGACTCTCAGTCGACGATTGGTTCCCGACGTGAGACGAACGCTGCCACCAGCGAGCCCCATGCCGTTGGCGGCGTCGGCGGATGGCAGCCGGGGCACATACGCCAGCAGAACGGCCGCGGCGACCGCGAGGCCGACACCGACCCACAGCAGCGTGGCGTCTACGGTGACATCGTGCGCGCGCACCGAGAAGCGCGACGCATAGCGGGCGAGGATCGCCACCATCGGCCGCGCGATGGCAACGGCCAGCACGGCACCCGCGCCGCAGAGCAGCAGACTCTCGGCCAGAAGCGTTCGCCGCAGCGCGCCGGTGCTGGCGCCAAGCGCCGCTCGCACGGCGAGCTCGCCTTCGCGTCGCACCGACCGGGCCAGAATCAAGTTGGCGACGTTGGAGCAGGCGACGACGAACACGAGAGCAGAAGCGGCGAGCAGGATCAGCAGGATCGTTCGCGCCGGCGAGATGATTTCGTCCCGCAGATTCCTCGCGTCAATGCGGAAGTCGGCCTGGGCCGAGTACGCCTCGGGATGTTCCTTGACGATCGCTCCGTGCACCGCTCGCAATTCGGCTCGAACGGCGTCGAGCGTCTGGCCCGGCGCCAGCCGGCCGAACAACTCGGTCATGCGGTGCACACGGCCGTCAACCATCGTCGCGTCGAGGTGATGCGGGCTGGTGACGACATTGGCGATGATTTCGGTCTCCTGCGGGTAGGGCACCGAGGGCTCGAGCACGCCGACGACGGTGGCCGACCTGTCGCTGAGTCGAATGGTCTTCCCGATCACGGACGGATCGCTCTTGAAGGCGCTGCTCCAGAACCGATACGTCAGGACGGCCGCACCTTCGGCCTTGGGCCCGTCGTCGGCTGGTCCCAGCAGCCGTCCCAGCGCCGGGCGCAAGCCCATCACCTCGAAGTAGGACCCGCCGACCACACCAGCGCGCACCGTTCGGGGATCGCCCAGGCCAAGCATGGTGAATTCGATGACGGAGAAATCCCCGAACGCGGACAGCGTCCGGACCCGCGCCTGCAGGTCGCGAAGCTCGGGCACCGAGAAGGCCGCGTTCTCGACCTTGATGCCGGGAGCGCTCTGCCGAATGTAGATCAAGCTGTCTGAATCGCGGTTGACGAGCGGCTTGAGCAGGACACCGCGGACCACGCTGAAGATTGCGGCATTCGCCCCAATCCCGAGCGCCAGCGTAAGGACGACGGTGATGGTCAAGCCCTTGGTTCGTAAGAGGGAACGGAAAGCAAATCGGAGGTCAGTGAGTAGAGACATAGTCGCTCTTGGCTATTCGCTATTAGTGGTTCGCGGTTCTCTGAGCCCGTATTTCGGGTTGCGGGCTGCCGGTTGCCGTCTGCCGGTTCAGCTTCTATCCCTTACGTCGAAGCCGACCGCCAATTTTCGACATCGGGCGATTAATTTTCCACAAATTCTTTCAACCGGTGCAGGGCGCTATCCCATTGAACGGACACATCATCCAGGAAACGCCGGGCGTCGTGGAGCCGCCCGACGTCAAATTCCCAGATGCGCTCCCGTCCCCGCCGCTCGCTGTGGACGAGGCCGGCCTCGTCCAGAACCAGCAGGTGCTTGGTAATCGCCTGACGCGTCACGTCGCTGCCCTCGGCCAGTTGCGCGATCGATTGCGGACCGGCGGAGCCCAGCCGGGCGACCAGCTTGAGCCGCGTCTCGTCGCCAAGCGCTGCAAAGACCGGCGCGGCGTGGCCCAGCGCCGCGGTGGTCATCCGGCGGCGTCTGATGTCGGTCATCGCGAATCCTCCGCATGTGCCGAACGGGCGATGACCGACGTCATCGCGAATCCTCCGTATGTGCCGAACTGGCGATGACCGACGTCATCGCGAATCCTCCGTATGTGCCGAACTGGCGATGACCGACGTCATCGCGAATCCTCCGCATGTGCCGAACGGGCGATGACCGACGTCATCGGCGGTCACCGGCGTGCGTCGCGCCAGCTTGCTCAGCCAGATAGCGCTCGACGTTCCCCATCTGCGCCTTCCAGCCACCCTCGTTCATGCGGAACGCCGTCGCTCGCCGCTCGGCTGGAATGCGGTCGAAGCCAGACTCCACCACGCTGAGACGAGTGCCGTCCGGCACGTCGTGCAGCTGAAATTCGACCAGGGTCATCGGCTCGTGCGAGTAATCCACTCCGGGTTCGACGGCGTACGGATGCCAACGATACGAGAACAGGTGCTCTGGCTCCACGCGCTCGATCAGGAGCTCCATCGACACGTGCTCGTAGCCTTTGATCGTGATCCGGCCGCCGACTTTGGCGCCGGGGACGAACGAGCTGTCCAATTTCGCGCCGAACCATTCGCCGAACTCATGTGAGCTCGTCAAGGCGCGCCAGACGCGGTTCCGAGGGGCTTTGAGGACGATGTCTTTCTCGATACGGTCGGTGCTCATGTGCAACTCCTTGGTTGCACATTAGACCAATCGTGATCTAAATGCAACCAGATGGTTGTCTATCTGTCCGCACTACACTTACGGGCGTAATGCCCGCCTTCGAGGTGTTGAGAACCTACCTGTCCGAGAGAGCGACGTTCACCGCCAACGACTTCGCGTTCATGGAGACGGTGTTTCTCCCCATGCAGCTGGCGGCCGGCGAGTTCCTGCAGCGAGCCGGGGAAGTGGCCAAGTACGCGGCGTTTGTCGCCACCGGCTGCCTGAGGAGCTACGTGATCGACAGCAAGGGCAAGGAGCATATCGTCCAGTTCGCGCCGGAGACGTGGTGGCTGGCGGATTCGATCAGCCTGGGCGGCCGCACGCCGTCGCAGTATTTCTATCAGGCGATCGAAGACTCTGAGCTGCTGCTGATCGATCCGATGTCGCACGAGATGCTGGTGCGGAAAGTACCGCCGTATGCGCAGTCGTTCCAGACCAGCCTGCGGAAGCATGTCGCGGCCAAGGGTGTCGTCAATTCCCCGGCTAGTACGGCGGAAGAAAAGTATCTCGAGTTCCTGCAGACCTATCCTTCGATCGCCTCACGGGTGCCGCAGTGGATGCTCGCGTCGTACCTCGGGCTCACGCCTGAAACCCTGAGCCGGGTCCGAGAGAACCGGCCGCGCTAGACATCTTCCAAGGCCGCAATCGTGATACTCGAGGCAAGCAGCGTGTTGGGGTTGAAAACAAGACTGCCGCTAGCGAAGCGGAGCCGACGTGGTCTTCTCGGCGGTTTGAGGCGGAGCTTCGTAGATCGCGCAGCCGCTGGCCCTGATCGATCTCACGAACCGAAGACTGGGCTGGTCAACTCGATTCGCCAGATCGGGCCGCCCGTGTAGAGCGGCGCCTCTAATTTCACGAACGCTGGAACATCGCCGTGATGAATCCACACGTGCGCGTCCGGTGGCTGCTTGCCGATCAGCGGCGCAACCACGCCAGTCAGCCCGCCGAGCTCGACCTTCACGATGTAGCGCGTCACGCGGCGCGGCGAGCCGGCGATGGTGAACGAGTCTTCTCCCTCCGGCGCAATCGCGAGTTTGACGAGCCTCGGCTTCGGCGTCGCCGCCACCATCGACGCGGTGGTCTCTGGCCCGCGGGCGCCGAGATTCTTCACCAGCGTCATCAGCATCCCATTGGCCAGATCGGGTTGGAGCTCCATTTGCTCCGATACGACTTTCTTCTCACCGTCTTCTTCCGTGTAAGCAATCGCGACCGTTCGGCTGCTGCCGTCGATCTTCATGTCCAATTGCCGCGGGAAGGCCGGGCCGCGCTGGATCAGGTGGTCCGACAGCAGCCGAAAGTGACCGCGCTGTGAGAAGACGGCGGTCTCGTCGTGCACCGATCCGTCTTTGAAGTGAAAGACCACGCGGCTCGTCACACGGTCGCCCTTCGACGTCTGCAACAAGTCGCCGTTGGCGAGGATGGTCCCGTTCAGATCGCGCAGCACGAGAAACCCGTGTACCACGCCCTCGACTTGGCGTACCGTCACGGGCTGCGCGTTTGCAGTTGGAGAAAGCAGCACTCCAGCCAGACACACCACACCGACGAGCGTGCGAATGCGCATGCGTGCCTCCTGCGTTGATAGTGCAAGAGACATGCCCGCTTACGCCCCACCGAGACGTCAGACAGGCTCTGGAATAAGAACCCGTCTGCGTCATTTGCGTAATCTGTGGCCTAGTGCCCCGAATCAGAAATTCGTCGCCATTTTTCGAGCGGGGCATCCCGGCTGGCGGCGTTGCTCCTCCTTCAAATGTCGCCAATATTCTCAGTCGTCGCGCCTGGCCATCCGGGCGCCGCGCCCGAAAAATCTGGCAACGTATTTCTGATTCGGGACACTAGCGAGTAGAGCTCTTCCGCGGATCGTCGGAAGGATTCACGTACTTGAACTCGACGGGCCCCACCCCATAGAGCACGATCGTGGTTTCCTGCGTCGTGTACGCGTAGTGATTCATCTCCGCGGGAAACGACCCGAATCCGCCGGTTGCGAGCAACTTGTTTCCCGCGGCGCCCTTCGCCACCTTGTCACCCATGCCGAAGGTGATCCCGCCGGACGTGACGACGACATTCTCATCGGTTGGATGAGAGTGCGGGGGAATGACGTAGTTCGCCGGGAACTTCAACCGGACCGCGTAAGGGACCGACTTGGTCGGGTCGCCGGCCAGGACGGCAATCTGCGCACCCGCCGGCAGCATCGGCGGGGCTGGTCCCCATTGGGCCTCAGCGGGAGACTGCACGACGTGAGCTTTCTGCGCGAGGGCGGGTTTCACGAAGCCGCCGGCTGAAAGAATGGCGGCGAATGTAATGACCGATGCGATCGTCTTCATGTTTCCTCCATGAGGCGGCAGATGATGCCCGCCAGACGATCGCGAATGTAGCGGTCTTGCGAAGGCGATGACTTCCCCCGTGCGGGTCATTCTGCGGTGACCGGCAAAATGGCCCATTCGGGCCACATCGGCTGTCAGGCGATCAGCTCTCAGCGATCGGCTGTTCGCGGTTCGCGGTTCGCCCTTCGCCGAAAGCCAAGAGCCGAAAGCTGATAGCCGAAAGCCGATCAGATGAGTCCGCGGCGTGCGGCCTGGGCGACGGCCGCGGCTCGGGACGACACGCTCAGCTTGGAAAAAATGTTGGCGATATGCCGATGGATCGTGTGCTCGCTCAGGAAAAGCTGTTCGCCAATGGCCTGGTTGCTCAATCCGTTGGCGACCAGTTTCAAGACTTCGACCTCGCGGCTGGTGAGATCGGAGGGGATCGACAAACCGTCCGCCTTCGCGAAGGGCGCTCCGGCGGACAAGAAAGGTTTGTCGCCACGCATAGATGTGCCGCCACGGGGTTGACGAGCCGACAGCGACTCGATCAACGCGCGAGCTCTCGCGATCTCCAGCTCGGCATGCAGCTCGACCAGCAGCGCGATGGCGCGCTCGGCTTCCTGTCTGGCGGCGTCGATTTGGCCCAACCCGTCGAGCGCGCGAGCGAGCGCGAGCCGCGCGCGAGCCAGCTCGAAGGGCGCGCCGCTTTGCAGAAACGCATCGACGGCATCCTCGAGCTGCAGGCGCGCACCGTTGTGATCGCCTGCGCCAAGGGCGACCCACCCGGCGGCCAGGCTGGCTGCGGCCTTGAGCGGCTTGGTCCCCACGAGCTGCGCGATCGAGGTCAGCTCCGCGAGCGCCGTTCGCGCGCCGTCCAGCTCACCAAGCGCTGCCTGCGCACGCACCAGCAGTTCGAGGCCGGCCGCGCGGTCGGTGCGGTTATGGAGCTCGACTCGACGCAGATAGCGCGCCGCCAGATCCGCCGCCGTGCGCATGTCGTGGCGATCGAACGCCAGCTCGGCCCGGCCGAGCGCCGCCAGCCCGTGCGGCTCGCACTGATCGAAGAGCTCCGCGGCCTCGACCAGGCGACCCTGGCGCCGCCGCAGCTCGGCCAGGCGCACGATGCTGTCGGCTTGCATGGCCGGTCGTGTCGCGGCCAACTCCTCGGTGGCCGCCACGAGCTCCTCTTCAGCTTCGCTCCACGTGCCGCGCCACATGCAGATCGAGGCGTACTGCGTGCGGCAGACGGCGAAGAGCGGCCGCAAGCCCCACTTGGCCGAGAACACTTTGAGGCGCGTGCACCACTGCAGCGCGCGGTCGTAGTCGCGCACGCGCTCGCACGCCGCGATCATGTAGCAGCTGGACAGGCCGATGGCGACGAGATCCTTCATCTCGCCCGCGACCACCGCCGTGTTCACTTCGTCGAGCGCGCGCATGCCTTCGGCAACCGCGCCCGAAACAACGAGCGCCAGTCCTTGAACCGCGCGGCCGAGCATTTCGAGATCGGTGCTGCGAACCGCCTTGGCCACGCGAATGGCTTCGCTCGCATGGCGATGCGCGCGATCCGGGTCGCCGTCTTCGAACAGCGCGAGCGCCCCTTCACGACACTCCAGCCAGGCCCGCTCTGGACACTCATCCAGTCCATCGAGGAGCCGGCGGGCGCGCTGCAACCAGCCGCTGGCCACCGCATGTTCGCCGCGAAAGGCCCAGCAGTCCCACGCGAGCCACACCGCGACCCGCGCCGCTCCAGTCCGATCGTCCTTCTCGAGGAACCGCCGATAGGCGCGCTCGCGCATGTCGAAGACGACGTCGGCAAGATCGAGCCACCACGCCGCGGTGCCCAACCCTTCGAGCGCTTCTGGAGACTCGCGCACGCCAAGCGCGCGCTCGAACCGATCGCGAGCGTCTTCCCACGCCCCCCGCGCCAGCGCGTCATCGCCTGCGAGGCAATCGTCCGGTCTAGGCACTCTAGATACCAACCCTTCGGTACCGCTGTCGGCACGTAGAAAACTTGACTCCCAATATTCCATGCAATTGAGTCAAGTTTTCTCGCCCCGCCGGAGGCGGGGCAAAACGATACTGCCCTAGCGAGGCGGAGCCGCGCCTGCATGCCTCGCCGGTCTGAGGCGCAGCCTCGCTAGTTTTAGTATTCGCTGAAGATACGTTGAATCTCGTCGCGGCTGTTGGTCTGGGTCAGGGCCAGCATCAGGAGCACGCGCGCCTTGACCGGCATGAGATCTTCGCCGGCAATCGTGAATTGCCGCCGAAGTCGCACCGCGTCGGAGACCTGTGTGTTCGACGACGACCCATCGCCGGCTCGCGGCGGCGCAATCCGGCCGCTTCCTGCGCGCGTCGTTTCGACGATGAACACGCCTTTCTCGGCGGCATAGTTGAGCCCATCGTTCTGCGAGCCGCTCTTGGCGCCGGCGCCCGCCGTGGCCATCACGATCCCTTTCGCTCCGGCGTCCACCGCGGCCTTGATCAAATCGCCCGGCGCGCCTTGGTAGACCATGATCACGTCCACGCGCGGCAGGCCGGTGAGTCGAGCGACATCGAACTCGACTCGAGCGTTGTGGCGCTGAACGATCTGGTTGTAGAAGACGACGCGATCGCGATCGACGACGCCGAGCAGGCCATGCTCGCGACTGCGGAAGGTCTGCAGCCGAAGCGCGTCGGTCTTGGTGACGTTGCGGGCGGAGTTGATCTCGTCGTTCAAGACGACGAGCGCGCCTTTGTCACGCGACGTTGGATCCGCCGCCACCCGCACGCCTTCGAGCAGGTTGGCCGCGCCCTCATAGCCCAGGGTGCTGGGATTCCGCATCGATCCGACGATGACGACGGGACGAGGGTCGCGCACGGTCAAATGCAGGAAGAACGCCGTCTCTTCCAACGTGTCGGTGCCGCTCGTGACGACGATGCCGGCAACCTCTTTGTCGGCGGCAAACACGTCGTTCACGCGCCTGGCAAGGCCCAGCCACTGGTCGAGCGTGAGCTCGCTGCTGGCGACATTGGCGAACTGCTCGTAGGTGACCCGCGCGTAGCGGTCCACGCCAGGCATCGACTTGGTCAGCTCTTCGGCCGTGAGCCGGCCGCCGTCGCGGTTCGAAATCGTTCCGCCGGTCGCCAGGAAGTGCACTCGCGGAAGCGACGTCGCCACCGTCGAGCCCTGCCCCGCGGATCCCTGCTGAGCGGTGGCCTGGGGACCGAAAATAAGGAGGGTTGCGGTGAGAACGAAGGTCGCGACTATCGAACCTGGCGCCATCAAGACTTTACTGTAGCGCCAACCGATACCATTGCAAGCCACTTGCTGAGCTGCTTGGCGGCTTCTTCAGGCGTCTGCCCATAAAACGGCATCATCGAAGACGGCATGCCGGGCCGCCGGGCGATCTGCGCGCGCCATTGGGTCGCAGAGACGCAGGACACTTCGATGAAATAGGTGCGCCCGGCGATCTGTTCTTCGTAACGGAGAATGTTCACGGAAGCGACGATTCTATGAATTGTCGAGACTGGATCAAGCGAAGCGCGGCGCGAAAGCGATCGTCGTGTGCACTTGGTCAGCAGCTTCAGACACAAACCAGGCCGATATTTTTTTTCAGTGTCGGCACGTCCACAGTTTTTCGACCATTGATCCACAGGATTTCCACAAGCGATAAAATGGCTGGCGAATGATCCCGCGAGGACGAGCACTGAGAAACGGTCTCGCATTGCTGGCAAGCCTCCTCGTGTCGGCGGCTCACGCCCAGACTTCTTCAGATCCCGCACTGTTTCGCGTGTTTCTGACCGACGGGCATGTCCTCGCGAGCTACGGCGAGTGGGCGCGGCTCGATGACCGTGTCGTCTTTTCGATGCCGACCCGGCTCAATCGCGACGGATCCGATCTGCATCTGGTGAGCATTCCTTCCAGTCGAGTGGATTGGACCAAGACCAACGCCTACGCCGACTCGGTACGAGCCGCGGGCTACTCGACGAGCCGGGGCGAGGCCGACTTTGCCAGATTCAGCGACGACGTGGCGCTCGTCCTGAACCAGGTCGCGCAGTTGCCCGACGCCAAGGCACGACTGGCGACTGCCGAACGGGCTCGTCAGTCGCTCGCCGACTGGCCGCGCACCCACTATGGGTACCGCGCCAGCGAAGTCCTCGAGATCCTCGGCATGCTCGACGGGCTGATTGCCGAGCTTCGCATCGCCGCGGGTCAGACCGGGTTCGATCTGGCGCTCACCGCGCCTGCGCCGGCCGAGCCCACGGTTCCTCTGCTCCCGCCGCCGTCCGATACCGAGGTCGTCGAGCAACTGATGACCGCGTCGACGCTGGTGCAGACTCCGGCCGAGCGCGTGTCGCTCTTCCAGACCGTCTTGTCACTGGTGGACAGCGCCGTGGGTCTGCTGCCCAAGTCGTGGGCCGAAGGGATTCGCAAGTCCGCGCTCATCGGCCTGAAGGAAGAGGAGAAGCTGGACAAGGCGTACGCCGAGTTGTCGAAAGACGCCATCGAGTCGGCGGTGAAGGCCGGTCAGAACGGCGACCCGCGCAAGCTCGAAGAAATCCGCGAGCGCGTGCGAAAAGAGGATGCCAAACTCGGGGGCCGCCGGCCCAGCGATGTCGCGGCGTTGCTGGCGACGCTCGAGGCCGAAGTGGACGCCGCCAAACGATGGCAGCTCGCGCTCGACCAGTACGAGATGCGCGCGCCCGGCTTCCGGATCTATCGGCGGGCCATGGTCGGATCGTTTTCGACGTTCAAGGCGGCGACCAAAGGCCTCGAAGAAGTTCGCGAGATGGTTGGCCCGAAGCCGGCCGCGATAACGCCGATCTCCAAGCGATTGGCTCGAGGCAACCGGACGCTCTATCGGGTGAAGGCGCCAGCCGAGCTGGTGCCGGCCCACTCGTTGATCCGGAGCGCCTGGGAGCTTGCCGAAAGCGCGTTCCGTCTTCGTCTCGACGCCGCCACCAAGAACAACATCGAAGGCGCCAGGCAGGCCTCGTCCGCCGCCGCGGGGGCGCTGATGCTGTTCGCCAAAGCACGTGCCGAGCTGGACGAAGTGATGAGGAAGCCGTCGCGGCCGTGATCACTCCACGCCGAACGCGGCTGGTTCGCACGCCTGACCTGTCCGCCGTTCGCACGTTCCTCCTCGATATCGTTCGGCAACTCACCCCGCTCGACGCGCCCGACACCTTCGTGCTCGTGTCGACCCGCGCCGCTGGAGAGCAGCTGCGCCGGACGCTCGAAGACGAACTGCTCAGTCCAGCGTCGCCCGCGTGTCTTCTGCCGTGGATCGGCACTCGCGACGATCTGTACACTCTGCTCGCGCGCCGCCTTTCCGATCGCCTGCGCACGCTGACCGCCTACGAGCGCGATACGCTGCTCACGGCCGCGGCGCGTGACGCCGAGGAATCGGCCGTGCGCCCTCCCTTCGATCTCCGCCCGGCACTCGTGGCCGAGATGTTGGGGCTCTACGATCACATTCGCCGCCAGCAACGGACGATCGCGGACTTCGATCGCCTGGTCTCGTCCGATCTCGAAGCCGCGGCGGAGTCGGACCGCGGCGCGGCGCAGTTGCTCGAGCAGACGCGCTTCCTGGTTGCCGCCTTCGCTGGCTACGACCAACGGCTGGCCGACAGCGGCCGGCACGACGAGCACACGCTTCGTTCGCACTTGCTCGAAGTGGCTTCGTCACGGCCCGTACGCCATGTCGTGGTCACGGTTGGCGATCGGCTGAGCGATATCCACGGACTCTGGCCCGCCGATGCCGCGCTGTTGACGTCCATCGCCGGTCTGGACCGCCTCGACATCGTCTCCACGGAGGCAGTCCTGGCCGCCGGGTATCTCGAACGCGTGCGCCTGGCCTTTGTCGATATCGAAGAGACGGCGTGTGGCGAAGCGCGGCGGCCGCCAGTCCTGGTCGTTTCCGCTCCGCGACGTGACGCCGGCGAGCAGGACCTGCTCTTCGAATATCGCGATCGCGAAACCGAGCTGGAGGCCGTTGCCAAGCGGATCAAGGCGGCGAGCCGGTCTCGACAGGCGCCTCCGCTCCATCGCATCGCGCTGGTAGTCGCGCGTCCGCTGCCGTATCTCTACCTGGCCCGCGATGTGTTCGGCAGCGCGGGCATTCCCTTCGAAGTCTCCGACACGTTGCCGTTGGCCGCTGAGCCATACGCGGCGGCAGTCGATCTCGTGCTGGAGTTCGTCGCGTCGGATTTCACGCGAGGAGCGACGACGGCGCTCTTGCGCTCCCCTCATTTCCGATTCTTCGGTGACGACGTTGAACAGCAGACGGCTCGCGGGTCGATCGCCGCGCTCGACTTTGCGCTCGCCGAGGCCCGCTATCTGGGCGGCCTCTCGCGACTCGAGTCGCTCGTCGCCGGGTGGTCGGCGATCGACGTTCCCGGCAGCCGGGAGGAGCGGCGGCGCAAGGCCGCGTTTCGAGCGGCGCGAGCCGCGCTGGCGGTCGCGACGGAGTTGTCACCGCTGTCATCCACCCGGCCGCTGATCGATCAGATCGCGCTGCTCCAACAGTTTCTCGAACGGCACGATCGCGATCTCCCGGACACGGCCGATACACGCACGCGCCGCACTCGCGCGCGCGATGCGGTGGCGCTGGCGCTCGAAGGGATGGCGTCCGCCCTCCAGCGCCACGATCCTGGCGTGACCGGAACGGTCAGCGAGCTCCGTCCGGCACTCCGCCGCTGGCTTGGCGGGTCGACGTTTGCCACTCACACGGGCGAGCCTGGGATCCAGCTGGTCGATCCGCAGGCCGCTCGCTTCGGTGATTTCGACGAGGTCCAGTTGATGGGCCTCGTCCACGGCGACTGGCCGGAGGCGCAGCCGAGAAATCTCTTCTATCCCGCGTCGCTGCTCGCCATGCTCGAACCGACGCGACCCGAACGCGTCGAGTTGAATCAGGAGCGGGATCGCCTGCGCGCGAGCCGCGCGGCCTTTCACGATCTGCTCGGCCTGGCCGCCGATCGCACTCGCGTCTCGACCTTCGCGCTCGAAGCCGACTCGGTGGTCGAACGCTCCGTTCTCGCGGATGACGTCAGCTCGTCGGGGCTGACACGAGAGGTCGAGTCGGTGGATTCCTCGCTCCGCGTCTTTTCGTTCGAGGCCCTCGCGCTCGAACCGCCGGCGCTCGACCATCTGGCGCCGGACGTTTCGAGGTGGGCGCGGGCCCGGATCCAGGGACGCAGCCGCGATCGATCCAGGTTTCAGGGCCAGACCGGGCCCTGGGTGCTCCCCCGCGTCAGCGTGAGCCGCATCGAGGGCTATCTCAGGTGCCCGTTTCAGTTTTATGCCTCGAACGTCTTGCGGCTCGAGGAGGAACCCGAGGACGCCGACACGCGGACGCCGCTCGAGCGTGGACGCTTCCTGCACGAGCTGTTCGAATCGTTTTTTCGTGAATGGCAACGGCGGGGACACGGCCGCATCACCGGTGCGATGATCGGTGAAGCGCGGCTGCTCTTCGAGCAGTTGTGCGAACAGGCGATCGAATCGCTGAGCCCCGCCGACGCCGCGCTGGAGCGAGCCGCGCTCCTGGGATCCGCCGCGGGCTCCGGCGTCGGGGAGCGTGTCTTCGAAATGGAGGCCGAGCGCGACGTCCAGATTCGTGAGCGGCTGCTCGAATATCCAATCGAGGGCGAGTTCTCATTTGCCAAGGAGGATGGGTCGACGCGTCTCGTGACGCTCGGCGCCAAGATCGACCGCGTCGATCTGCTCGCGGACGGCACGTTCCGGCTGATCGATTACAAGACGAAGTACGTGCCCGATCGCAAGGTGGCGCTGCAGCTGCCGATCTACAGCGCGTGTGTGGGCCAGCGGCTCCAGCGCGATCGTCAGCGCGCCGTTCCCCTCAGCGAGGCGTTGTATCTCTCGTTCGAGGGCGACAAGCCCATCACCAGACTGTTGCAGGAGGACGGGTCGTTCGATCCCGTCATCGCCGACGCTGAGCATCGCCTGAGTCGGGCCCTCGACGACATTTCGGCCGGGCACTTTCCGCAGCGACCGGCGCCGAAATCGATCTGTACGATGTGCGGCTTCGTCACGGTGTGTCGTGAACCTGGGGGGTTGGAGGAACTTGCAGGTTCAACAGGTTCAGCAGGTTCAGCAGGTTCAGCAGGTTCAGCAGGTTCAGCAGGTTCAGCAGGTTCAGCAGGTTCAGCAGGTTCAGCAGGTTCAGCAGGTTCAACAGGTTCAACAGGTTCGACAGGTTCGACTGGTTCGACGAGTTCGAATTCGAACCGGCAGAACCTGCAGAACCCGCAGAACCTGCAGAACCCGCGAGGCAGTTTGTGATCGAGCAGCCTCGTTTCGACTTCGACGCCCCGGCCGCCTCGTCCGAGACGCCCGACCAGCGGGCCAGGCGCGTCGCCGTCGATCCGCTTCGCAATGTCGCTCTCGAGGCCTCTGCCGGTACTGGAAAGACTCGGGTGCTGGTGGATCGATACGTCCGTCTGCTCGAGGTCGGCGTGGCGCCGCGCAACATCCTTGCGATCACGTTCACGCGCAAAGCGGCCGCCGAGATGCGGCAGCGTGTGCTCGCAACACTCGCTGAGCGGCACCGCGAAGGCGGGATCAGCGCAACCCGATGGCGCGAGATTCGCGAGGGCTTCAGCGACATCAGCATCAGCACGATCGACGCCTTCTGCCTCTCGCTACTCCGCGAGTTTCCACTCGAAGCGGGTGTCGATCCTGGCTTCGACCTGGCTGACGAGACCGAAACGCCTCGGCTGATCGAGGCGTCCCTGGATCGCGCGCTTCGCGCCGGCCGCGGCCTGGCGGCCACAGATGCGGAAGTCGCTCTGGTGTTTGCCGAGCTGGGCGAATGGCGCCTGCGGAGCGGCCTCACGGCCTTGCTCGATCGCCGCCTGGTCGCTTGGAGCGCCCTCAATCGGTTCGTGCGCGGCCGCGAAGTGGACGTCGCGACCGTATGCGATCACCTGCTCAAGGCGCTTCGGGCCGGGCTCGCTTCGGGCGGCGCAAAGGCGTTTGTCGCCACGGGCCCGAATCTGTCGGCATTCCAGCTGCTGGCCCGGGACATCGAAGATCTAATCGCCGAACCCGGTCCAACTCCAGCCCGGCTGCGCAGCACGCTGGATCGGTTGTCGGAACACCTCCTCACGCAGAACGGCGAGCCGCGCAAGCGACTGCGGCACAAAAAGGCCGACTTCCGTTCGGGCGCGGACTTCGAACGGCACAAGGCGATCGTCTTCGGACTCGGCCCGCACGTCGTCGCCGCGGCGGTTCGATTTCGCCACGATCTCAATCTGGTCCTGGCGCGGGGTGTCCGCCGGTTGTTGGCCATCGCTCTCGACGAGTACCGGCAGACGCTGCGCGGCCATGCGCTGCTCGACTTTCCCGATCTATTGGAGCGGACGCTGCGGCTGCTCGGTCAGATGGAGGAGTTCTCACGCAGCCGATATCGCCTCGAGTCGCGATACGAGCACGTTCTCGTCGATGAGTTCCAGGACACGAGCCGAGCGCAGTGGCAGCTGGTGCGTGAGCTGGTCCGGGCCTGGGCGGCTGGCGAGGGCGTCACTCACGGGCCGATCCCGCCTTCGATTTTTGTCGTCGGGGATCGCAAGCAGTCGATTTACGGCTTTCGCGACGCCGAAGTCGCCGTCCTCGAGGCGGCGGGCCGCTACATCGAGGCCCTGCGGCCCGACAGTGCGCGCGCGGCGATCACGCACAGCTTTCGTGCCGTTCGAGAGCTGCTGTCGTTCGTGAATGACGTTGGGGCCGCCATCGAAAAGCAACCCGACCGGCCAGATGCGTTTCGCTACGGGGAGGATGACGCGTTCCCACTCGACGCGAGGAGCGCGTCGGCGAGCGACGCCATTGGCATCGCGGTCGCGGAAAGTGACGAGGTCCAGGCCGAAATCGTCGCGGACGAGATCGCGAAACTCCTGATCGACGGAACGACAATCCGGGACCGACACACCGGCGTCCGGCGGGCGATCGCTCCTGGAGACATCGGCGTGCTCTTCCGCACGCGCGAAGGCCACAAGCTGTTCGAAGCAGCGCTCGCCAGACGCGGCGTGCCGTTCTACGTCTACAAAGGCCTCGGCTTCTTCGACGCGGACGAAGTGAAGGACGTGCTTGCCCTGATCGCGTACCTGGCCGATCCTGCGTCAAACCTTCGAGCGGCCGCTTTCATGCGATCTCGGATCGCCGGTCTTTCGGACGAAGCGCTGAAGCTGCTGGCTCCCAGGCTTGCCGAGGCGTTGACCGGCGAGGACGTCCCCGACACGGTGGCGTTGCCGGCCGACGATCGCGAGCGGCTGACGCTGCTCCGCGAAAGTGTCGGTGAGTGGGTCGCCCTGGCGGATCAGATGCCGGCGGCCGATCTGATCGATCGCGTGCTGTCTTCTTCTGCGTATGCGGTCGACACCGTCGGCCCGGGCCTGGCACAGGCGCGCGAGAACCTCAAGAAGGTACGCGGGCTGGTTCGCCGCATTCAGAACCGCGGCTACGCGACGTTGGCCCGCACCTCGGAGTTCTTTGCCGAGCTCGTCGCTGGCGGTGACGAGTCCAACGCCATCATCGATGCCGCCGACGCCGTCAACATGATGACCGTCCACGCCGCGAAAGGCCTCGAGTTCCCGGTCGTCTTCGTGGTGAATCTCGGCAAAGGCAGCGGCGGCGGCCGCGATCCGATTCGCATCGTCCCGCCACCGTTCATGGACGAGGAAGCGGAAGACGATGCGGAGCCCTCCGTCGCTGTCGGCGACCATGACAGCGACGCGGATCACGACGCCGACGCCAAGGAGTACGAGGAGAGCAAACGCCTGCTTTACGTGGCCCTGACCCGCGCTCGGGATCGGTTGTATCTGGGAGCGACGACAACCGACCAGCGAATCCCAACCGGAAAAGGGTCGCTCGGGCGCGTGTTACCGGAGTCGCTCCTGACGGCGTTGACAAGAACCCCGGATCGGGATGGAGCCGTCCTCTGGGCGGGCGCGGCCGAGTCGCACGTGCTCAGGCGCCTGGAGCGGCCCGGAGCCTAGCCTCGCCTTTGGCGCCAAGAGGCTGGCGATCGTCCCCTGGTCGACGATTTCACCGCGCTACGGCCGTCCGGAACGGTCCGGTTGGATGATCGCTCGTCGTTTTCCACACTCGAGCAGCCGGCTTTCGACGCGCCGGTCTCAGAGCTGACGCCTGAGGGGCAGATCGTGCGGCGGGGACCCAATTGGCCGTAATGGCTGATCTCGCGTGGAACGGCGTGGTGTTCGGACACGACGCACGCGATTTCGTCTTGACGTCCCGCCAAATGGCCGTAATTGGCTGATTCGCATTGCTTAGGGTGTGGGCATCCCATAGAATCTCCGCCAGGCCGCTTGAAGGCAGAAGGCAAACCTTGTGCCTTGTTCCTTCAGGTTGTTCATTGTCAGCAACCGTCGAAGGAGCCGAACAGCGTGGGACTGACGTGTCCGAACTGCGGGAATGCCCGCAACTTTCTGGTCAAGACCCTGCAGATGCACGTCGTGCAACTCGATGACAGCCGGGTAGAGGTTGCCGAAGAGGGCAAGCCGGGCGTGATCGAACTGCTTTGCGACGAATGTGAAACGACGCTGAACTTCGACGAGGTTGAAGAGGCGCTGCGGAAGGAAGTACTGCTGAGTCTCGGCGCCCGGTAAAAGCGAGTGCGTGAGCTGTGGCCCTGGCCCGGTTACACGGGCTGGACCAGTTCGTTGGTTTCTTCCTCGAAGTAATCGCACTCGGGACAGCGCCGTTCTCCGCCCAGCTCTGTCCAGTCGCTTCACCTCCTGCGAAGTTCCCGGAATGCGAATGATCACCTCGACGCGTGGAACCGCATGAACTCCCCGCTCATCGGGCACTCTTTTCCGTCCATCCGCGCGTCGTATCGGGCCTTGTTATCTTGACAACCTGATCGCAGCCTCCTATCGTACGGCCACAGTGCCACGATCTCGACGGGACGGCTCGCCTTTCGCGCTCGAATCGCTCGCGCCGCACGCGCGCGCGTTCAGACGGTCGTTTCTCGACGAGGTCGCGATTGATTTTCCCTCGTCAACGGCCGCGATCGAGTTCTTCCGCCGCGATCACGTCGAGCCGGATGGGCCGGCGCGATCGACCGACGTTGAGATCGCAATCTCGGCGCGTCAGGCCGGGACGGGCGCGATGGTGTCGCTCGAGGTTCGCGTCCTGCACACGTGTCCGGCATGTGGCGGACGCGGCGAGGTGTGGAGCGCCCCTTGCGAACCCTGCGCCGGCCAGGGTCACGAGTTCTCACATCATCGCCTGACGGTGTCGGTCCCTGCCGGCGTCGTCCATGGCGATCGATTCAGCTTCAATGTCTCTCCACCTCGCGGTCCGCGAACGCGCGTGGATGTTCGTGTCGCTGTCACGGGCCCATAGGCCGGAGCATCAAACCGGCCGGCTGCCTGCGGCTCTCAGAGTCGGGCTGTGAAGCGCCACGTCGATTTCCTGTCCACTCTCTATCTGGCCTGGGGCGCGGTCTTTGCCGTCGTCGCCCTCGCCGGCTTTGCGCTTGCCGGCGGCGCGGCGGCCATTGCCGCGTCGGCGGGACCGGTTCGGGTCGCCTCGGAGATGGCGGCCAGCCTGACCGCCTTCACCTTCGTCATCCTGTCGATCATCGCTCTCATCTGGAGCGCGCTGCATTTGTGGATCGGCCGCTCGCTGCGGCACTACCGGCCGTCGGCGCGGCTGCTGGCGCTGGGCCTGGCGGTGGGAAATCTGATCCTGCTACCGTTTGGCTCGGCCCTCGGCTTCTACGCGTGCTGGGTGCTGCTCCACGACGACGGACGGCGGATGTTTGAAGCTTCATGAAGAAAGAAGACAGAAGAAAGAAGACAGAAAGTGACTCGGCCATGGTGCGAGTGCTTGGAATCGCGATTGCCGGATTGATAGCCGTCAGCGCGCTGACGTCCGCGCAGCCGGCGGCGGCAATCAATCAGGAGGATGCGCAAAAGCTCACGCCGCTGATCCGGGCGGCGGCGAAGGGTGATCTCAAGGAGGTCGACGCGCTGCTCGGAAAGGGCGCCGACCCCAACGTGCAGAGCTCGCAGAATGGCGTCACGGCGCTGATGTGCGCCTCCTATTTCGGCCATCTCGACGTGGTGAAGGCGCTGGTCGCCAAGGGCGCCAAGCTCGATCAGAAAGATCGGAATGGCGGGGGCGCGGTGGATTGGGCCGTCGCCGGCGAACGAGATGCGATCGATCAGTGGCTCACGTCGAAAGGCGCAACGATCAATCCGTTCCTCAATCTCTTCTCCTTCCCCGTGGCGTTCATGGACATGGCAGCGGGAAAGAAACCCCAGGAATGAGCGGTTGATGATGCGCCGCGCACTGTGGCCCGTTCTCGCGATCGCGATCGCTCAGGCAGCGGTCGCGCAACAGAATCGCATCGACGTCGTCACCCCGTCCGCGCCAGAGCTGGCGGCATACGGATCGTACGCAATTGGCGTGCGGACCATCCAGGTCGCGGATCGCAATCGCCCCGACATCCTGAACACGAAAGAGGGCGAGCCGACCGCCCGATACGATCGAACCCTGACCTTGGAGGTCTGGTATCCGGCGGTCGCATCGGCGGCTCCGGCTGGTGAGTACCGAACCATCGCCCGCGATCCTGCAATCCCAGTGACGCTGCACGGCCGGGCGGTTCGAGATGCGGCGCCGCTGGCCGGTAGCGGTGCCTTTCCGCTGGTCATCATCTCCCACGGCTACCCGGGCAATCGCCTCCTGCTCAGCCATATGGGCGAGAACCTGGCCAGCAAGGGGTTTGTCGTCGCGTCGATCGATCACAAGGACAGCACCTACGACGACCAGAAAGCCTTTGCCAGCACGCTCTACAACCGGCCGTTCGATCAACTGTTCGCGCTGAACGAAATCGCGCGCCTCGGCGCGGCATCCTCCGCCAGCTTTTTGAGCGGCCTCGTCGACGTGTCACGCACAGGACTGGTTGGCTATTCGATGGGCGGCTACGGCGTCGTCAACGTGATCGGTGGCGGCTTCAGCAGGGCCAGCGAGACGCAGCAGGGCGCGCCGCCCAATCGGCTGCTTGCCGAACGCGGCGCGGCCAATCCGGCGTACCGGCAATCGATGGATCCGCGGATCAAAGCCGCGATTGCCATCGGGCCGTGGGGGATGCCGGCTGGTTTCTGGGATGCCGAAGGCTTGAAGGGGATCCGGACGCCGGTGCTGTTGGTCGCCGGCAGCGCCGACGAAACCTCGGGCTATGAGAAGGGGACCAAGGCGATCTTTCTCGGCGCGACCAACACCGATCGCTACCTCCTGACCTTCGTCGACGCCGGCCACAACGCCGGCGCGCCGATTCCGGCGCCCGTCGAAACCTATCCGGCGACTCCTCTGGCCAATTCCGGCGCGTTCATGCACTACGCCGATCCCGTGTGGGACACGTCGCGGATGAACAACATCCTCGATCACTTCGCGACCGCCTACTTCGCCGTCTATCTCAAGGGCGAGCCGGACAAGCAGACGTACCTGAACCTCGTCCCGGTTGGCAAGGACGGTGTTTACGCGGTCGATCGTGACGGCAAGCCCGGGCCGACACACACCTACTGGAAGGGTTTCAAGCGGGGCACTGCCGTCGGGTTGATGCTCGAGCACCTGACGCCAGGACAGTGAGCCGCCGCCCGATGAGTCTCCGCGCGTGCCTCGCCACGTTCACCATCGCCGGCGCCGCGATGGCGTGCGGATCCACGGAAACACGTGCGACATTCCCCGGCAACCGGCGCATCCTTGACGCTGACCGTGAACCGGGAAGCTGGCTCACGCACGGCCGCACCTACAGCGAGCAACGGTTCAGCCCGCTGACCTCGTTGACGCCGGAGAGTGTCGCCCGTCTTGGCCTCGCGTGGTCGTACGAACTGCGAACGACGAGGGGCGCCGAGGCGACGCCGCTCGTGGTCGATGGCGTGATGTACGTCACCTCGTCGTGGAGCCTGGTGTATGCCCTCGACGCGAAGACGGGAAAAGAGCTGTGGGTCTACGACCCAGAAGTCGACAAGGCGCTCGGCGCACGAGCGTGCTGCGATGTCGTCAACCGCGGCGTGGCGTTCTATGGCGGACGCGTCTACGTAGGTGCGATCGACGGCCGCTTGATCGCCCTCGACGCCCGGACCGGCGCGCTGGTCTGGGAGGCGTGGACGATCGATCGCAGCCAGCCGTATACGATCACCGGCGCGCCGCGTGCGGCCAACGGTCTGGTCTTCATCGGCAATGGCGGCGCAGAGTACGGCGTGCGGGGCCATGTCTCTGCCTACGACGCCAGGACAGGCGAGCCGCGGTGGCGCTTCTACACCGTTCCAGGTGATCCGTCGAAGATGCCCGAGCAGGCGGCGTCGGATTCGATCATGAGCGTGGCCGCGGCCACCTGGACCGGCGAGTGGTGGAAGCTCGGAGGCGGAGGTACTGTCTACGACGCGATCGTGTTCGACGATGAGTTCAATCAGCTGCTGATCGGGGTCGGCAACGGATCGCCGTGGAACCAGCAGATCCGCTCGCCGCGTGGTGGGGACAATCTCTTCCTCGCGTCGATCGTGGCAGTGGACGCTTCCTCCGGCGTCTACAAGTGGCACTACCAGACCGCGCCGGGAGAGACCTGGGACTACAACGCGACGCAGCCGATCGTGCTCGCCGATTTGACCATCGACGGCGCCGTGCGGAAGGTCGCGATGCAGGCGCCCAAGAACGGCTTCTTCTATGTGATCGATCGCCGAGACGGCCGCCTGATTTCAGCCAGGCCGTTCGTGCCGATGTATCCGACGGCCGAAACGCCCAAGGGCACGCCGATCAGCTGGGCCTATGGTGTCGATCAGACCACGGGACGGCCGCTCGAAAACCCCGAGGCGCGCTACCTGAAGGCGTCTGCGGTGATCAGGCCGGGGCCGCAGGGCGCGCACAACTGGCATCCGATGTCGTTCAGCCCACGTACCGGCTTCGTGTATCTGCCGACGCAGGAGCTGCCGTTCGAGTTCACGACCGAATCGCCGTTCACGGTGCGATCCGGCTTCTGGAATACGGGCGTTTCGCGCCGGCCGCTGTCTGACGATCCAGCCGTGCGCGCGGCGATCAAGAAAGCGGTCTCAGGCGCGCTCATCGCCTGGGATCCGGTGGCGCAAAAGGAAGTCTGGCGATCGCCGCGTCGAGGTCCCTGGAACGGTGGAACGCTCGCGACCGCCGGGGGACTGGTGTTCCAGGGAACGGTGGACGGCCAGTTCCTCGCGATGGATGCCACCAGCGGTAAGGAACTCTGGTCGTACGACAACCAGGCGGCGACGCTGGCCGGCCCGATCAGCTATGAAATCGACGGGGAGCAGTATGTTGCTGTGCTCGCGGGCAACGGCAGCGTGTTCTACCTGACGGCCGGCTACCTTGCGCCGGCCGAAGTTGGGCCGGTGAAGGGCCGTGTCTATGTGTTCAAGGTCGGCGGGAACGCGCCGAAGCCGTCTCTCGAGCCAGTGCAGGCGGCAAGCAGCGCACCGCCCACGATTCCAGTCACGCCCGATCAGTACGCCCGTGGGGCGCAACTTTATTCGCAGTTCTGCGTCACCTGTCACGGCGCCGGCGCCATCGCGGGTGGGGCAGTGCCCGACCTGCGGCGGTCCCCTCGGCTGCACGATGCCGCGGTCTGGACCCGGATCGTCCACACGGGCGAGCTCAGCGGCAGGGGGATGCCTGGCTTCCGGGAACAGCTCTCGCCGCCTGAGGCCGAACTGATTCGCGCCTACGTCGCCAGGCAGGCGGCGCGCCCGTGATTGAGGCCGTCCGCGCGGCCCTCAAAACGATCTTCACGACGACATTCGGATCGCAAGCCGGCAACTTCGGCTATCCGCTCGCGCAGCGGCCGTCGCTGGCGATGGTCGCAATCGGGCTTGCCGTGCTGGGGGCGGTGCTGGCCGGCCTGCGGTGGAGCGTTCCTCGCCTGCGCACGCACGAGGGCGCGGTGATCGCAGTGTGGCTGGGGCTCGCCTTTGCCGCCCAGCTGGCGCTCGCCAACCTCGCGTTCGCAAGCCTCGCCACAATCGTCGAGAGCCGGGGCGCCAACGGCTTCTATGACGTTTCACTGCAGCACTCGGCGACTGATCTGCTGTCTCGCTTTCACGAGATTGCCGACACGCTGCCGCTGCACGTGCGCGCGAATCTGCCGGGAAAGACGTTGTTCTACGAAGGGCTTGGCCTGGTCACGAGCTCGACGCGGGGGATGGCATATCTCATCATCCTCATCTCCAACCTCGGCGGTGTGCTGGTGTACTCACTGGCCAAACGCTGGTTCAACGATTCGCTCACCGCGTTCTACGCGCTGGTCTTGTATCTGTTTCTTCCCGCCCGCATTTACTTCTTTCCCTTGCTCAACACCGTCACTCCTGTGCTGACGCTGCTGGTTTTCTGGCTGGTGACGCGTTACACGCTGTCGCGGCGGACGGCGGATCTCCTGTGCGCGGGCGCTGCACTCTACACGCTGGTCATCTTCGAGCCGCTGCCGCTGGCAGTCTTGCCGCTGCTCGCCGGGTTGGCTGCGATCGCGCTTGCGCGAGGGACGCTGACCTGGACCGACATTTTCTGGATGGCGGGATGGATCGCTGCGGCCTTTGCCTTCGTCTATGTCGCGGTGCAGATGGCCTTCGGGTTCGATCTACTGAGCGGCTTCAGGTACGCCCTGGCTGACTCGCGGGAGTTCAACCTGCGCACTCAGCGGCCGTATGCAGTGTGGGTGGTGCACAACCTGAAAGACTTCTTTCTCAACATGGGGATTGCGCAGTCGGCGGTGTTCGTCGCCTTTGCATGGTCTGCTGGGCGAGCGTGGGTCTCGTCGCCGCGCGAGTCGAGGTTCAGCCCGGATGTACTGCTCCCCATCGTCTTTCTCGCCGTCCTGCTCGCGCTGGATTTGTCCGGCGTGAACCGAGGAGAAACGGTTCGGCTCTGGATCTTTCTCGGTGTCCTGATGCAGCTGTTCGTCGCTCGCGCCTGCGCGCTCTGGAGTCAGCGCGGCCGCGCACGCGCGGACCTGATCACGCCCGTGCTGGTGTTCAGCGTGGTGCAGACGACGCTCTGCATCAGGATCGTCGGCTGGATCATTCCTTAACCGGCAA
Organism: uncultured Acidobacteriota bacterium; assembly: GCA_963773045.1. Taxonomy (GTDB): domain Bacteria; phylum Acidobacteriota; class Vicinamibacteria; order Vicinamibacterales; family UBA2999; genus 12-FULL-67-14b. The sequence continues at coordinate 58,066 of CAVYZT010000013.1, forward strand.
CCGGCAACCGGCAACCGGCAACCGGCAACCGGGAATCGGCAACCGGGAGCCGCAAGCCCCAAGCCCCAAGCCCCAAGCCCCAAGCCCCAAGCCTCAAGCCCCAAGCCTCAAGCCCCAAGCCCCAAGCCCCAAGCCCCTACGGCAAGTCCTGGGTGCCCTTCGGCGTCCACGGACCGCAACGGGCGATGCGCTTCAGCGACATCCAGCCGCCGCGCACGAAGCCGTACTTCTGGATCACGACTTCGCCGTATCGGCTGCACGAGGGTGAGAATCGGCAGTCCACACCCATGCGCGCATACAGAGGCGAGAGCGTGGATTGATAGAGGTGGATGCCCGCTACCGCGGCGCGGCCAGTCCACTGAGTGGCCGGTGCGCGCTGCGCGTCGGCCGCGATCGCGGCGACGACGAAGACCGCCACTGCCGCGAGACGGCGGCGGGTCTGGGTGAGCGGGCTCATGGAGAATCTTGTGATCTGGTGAGGTGGTGATCTGGTGATCGATCTGGAGATCTGGGGATCGGTTGATCTTGTGATCGATCTTATGAGCTATCTGGTGATCTTGTTGCGACTCCCTCTTGCGCCACCTTCGTGGCTTCCGATCGACAGATAGATCGCTCGATCGATCACCACATCACCAGATCGTGAGATCAGAAGGTCGATCATCAGCTCACCACTTCACCAGATCACCAGATTCGCCAAGTCCCCTAAAGCTTGTTCGCGTATTCGCTGATCCCCGGAACGATCAGCCGCTGACCGTTCACGCCCTTCACGATGCACAGGATGTGCAGGATGATGATCCCCAGCCAGACGAACAGGCTGAGAAACGCGGTGAGGCAGCCGAGGAACAGGCCGGTGGTGACGTTGATGCCGGTGATCACGATCCAGACGACGATCTCGGCCACCATCAACACGATGCCGTGCTTCGCGTGCCACTGCACTTCCTTGTCGTCCTTCTCCGTGAGCAGCGGCACCAGGGCCAGCAGCCACAGATACGACAGGACGATCATGATGTTGCGGTTGCTCGAGGGAGCGCCACTACCGGGCATCGCGTCGGCCATCTGAGGTCTCCTTCTCCAATCAAGCGCGGTCGATGAGCCGTGAGTCTAACCGATGCAGGGAGACGTGACCAGCTTAGGATCGGCCTTGCTTCGCTCGGCGTGAGCGCCCACGAGCGGCGTAGCCGCGGCCAAATGCTTGCGAGTGCGCCCACGCGGGCCCAGCCCGCGCCAAAGATGGCCGGATGGTAAACTGAATCTCTTATGACCGTTGAAGCGATCCGGGATGTGCTGAAGACCGTGCAGCATCCCGATCTTCGCAAGGACATCGTCTCGCTCGGCCTCGTCAAGAATCTCGAGGTCGCCGAGGGACGCGTGAAGTTCGCCCTCGAGCTGCCGACGCACACGGCCGCGGCCCGTGATCGAGTGGTCGGCGAAGCGCGCGCGGCGATTGCCGACGTGACTGGCGTGATCGAGGTCGAAATCACCGACCGCGTGAATGTGCGATCGGCGACCGCGCCCGAACACGGCAAGCCGCCACTGCCCGGCGTCAAGAACGTGATCGCCGTCGGCGCGGGCAAGGGCGGCGTGGGCAAGACCACCGTCGCGGTGAACCTGGCGATCGCCTTGTCGAAGATGGGCGCCCGCGTCGGCGTGCTCGACGCCGACATCTATGGACCGAACGTGCCGATCATGCTGGGCCTGCAAGCGCAGCTCGGATCGGACGGCAAGAGCATCCGGCCGGCCGAGAAGTATGGTCTGCAAGTGGTGTCGATGGGATTCCTCACCCAGGATGAAGCGCCGGTCATCTGGCGAGGCCCGATGCTGCACAGCGCCGTCCAGCAATTCTTTCGCGATGTCGGCTGGCGCGATCTGGATTACCTCGTCGTCGACATGCCGCCTGGCACCGGTGACGTCGCGCTCTCGCTCAGCCAGACCGTTCCGGTCGCTGGGGCGATCGTGGTCACGACGCCGCAGAACGTTTCGCTCGCCGACAGCCGGCGCGCCGTGCGCATGTATCAGAAGCTCAACATTCCGCCGCTCGGGATCGTCGAGAACATGAGCTTCCACGAGTGCACCAATTGCCACCACCAAGCCGACATCTTCGGCCACGGTGGCGGCGAAGATGTCGCCGAGCAGCTGAAGGTGCCGTTTCTCGGCCGTCTCCCGCTCTATCAGCCGATCCGCGTCGGCAGCGATCGCGGCATCCCGCTGGTGATCGCGGAGCCCGAATCGGTCGCGAGTCGATCGTTCGTCGCCTTGGCGGAGCAGACCGTGGCGCAGGTCGCGGTCGCGGCGGACAAGGCTGCGGTGGCGAACAAGGGCAAGATCCCCTTGATACAGGTCCGCTGAAGGTGATACAGGTCCGCTGAAGGTCGAACAAAGAAGAGCTTGGAACGAAGGCGGCTGACGGCTCGCGGACAGCGAATAGCGAACAGCGAATACCGAATAGCGTCTAGTCCACTGATCGCAGGCGCTGCCGGAACCAGATGGCAAGCGCTTCGACCGGAACTTTGCCTTCGGCGACGGCGAGCGTCATTGCCTCGAAGTCGTCATCGCTCGCTTCGAGCCTCTGCCCGTTACGCTCCAGAAAGAATTCGGCGGCAGCCACGCCAATGCGTTTGTTTCCGTCGACAAAAGGATGGTTGAGCACGAGCGAGTGCATGAGCGCCGCCGCCTTGTCCGCGAGGCCCTGGTAGAGATCGTCGCCACCGAATGTCATGGCGGGCCGGGCCAGCGCCGATTCCAGCAACCCGCGATCGCGAAGCGCAGCGATGCCGCCAAAGGCGCCGACCAGGTCCTCGTGCAAGGCGAGCACCTGGTCGATCGACAGGTAGACCGTCACTTGGCGAGCTCGCGGTAGAGCTTGGCTCGGCGCTTGAGCAGATCGGCGGAGAGTGTCTTGAATCGCTTGGTGACCTTGCCATCCTCGAAGTACTGGATCGGCGGCCGAACCACGATCGTTCCGTTGAGCGGGTGGGCCGTGACCTCCACCTCGTCACCCTTCTTCAGGCCAAGCTGGTCGACGATGTCCTTGGGCAGGGTGACGGCGAGCGAAGATCCAGTCTGGACGATTTTGCGTGGCATATCAGTATTCTATACTGATTGATGGGTCTGAGTGATTCGGCGACGGCCAAGGCCCTCTTGACACCTCGATCGCACCCCTCAAATAATCGGCACTTCGTCGCTCGCGTCGCTCGGCCCGTGCTATGTCGGAACTCCCCGCCGACCTGGTCGCTGCTCGCCAAGGCGCCCCGGCCTGCGCTCACGCCAGGAGGTCAGATGACGAGGTCAAGATCGCTCAGCATGATCGCCGCAGTCGTGGCAATGTCGTTTGTCGAGTCGCCGGCGTGGGCGGACCGGGTCAGCGGTCTGCTCACCAGGACGTACGTCATGGTCGAAGACACGGACCTCGTCGCCGACGTGACGTGCGACGTCGTGGGCGCTCCGTGCTTCTCTTTTGGCGCTTCGGGGATTCAGTTGCGGCTGAACGGATTCACCATCACGGGGAAAGCTGATCCGGTCACCGGTTGTGCCGGCACGAGGCCTCAGCCTGAGTTCGGCATCACGACCAATAACATGAACTATGTGCAGGTTCGCGGGCCTGGCCTTGTCCAGCGATTCCGGAACAGTGGCGTGTTCGTCACCGGGTCGACTGGCGCCAGAGTCGAGGACCTGAACGCGTCGACCAACTGCGGCAGCGGCATCCACATCGCCGCAACCTCGTTCGAGACAATCGTCGAGCGGAACCTGGCGGTCCGGAATGGTTCGACGGACCCAGGGTCTTCCTGCGGAGGCATATGAATCGTCGGCCACAACAGCCGGGTCCGGCTGAATCAAGCAAGTGGTAATGGCTACGCGGAACCAGCGGATGACTTCGGTATCGGCGTGTCTGGCGCAGGCAGCGGTAACCAGATCGAGCTGAACACTGTGACCGGCAACACCAACGGGATCTATTTGTCGGCGCAGTCGCGTCGCACGGTGGTCAGCCAGAACACCGTTCTCGGCAACACGCCGATCCAGGTGGGCAACACTCACCCGCAGGCTGCAGCCTTCGACATCCTGAACCTGGCGCCGGCCGGGGAAGTGACGTTCGACCGGAATCTCTGCGCGACGGCCGTCAACGCGCCATGCCCGGCCGTTTCAGGGAGCGTGGGTCGGAAACCGCAGTAGCATTGAGCCTCAGGGTTAGGGCTCAGAGGTTCAAGGGTTCAAAGGTTCAAGGGTTCGTGATGAACAAATTCGTGTGGACGGTCGCCGTCTTCGCGGCGATCGCTGTTCCTGTCGTAGCGGCCGAATTGCCGAGTGCGCTCGTGCAGCCGTATCTCAAGGCCCAGGTGCTGCTGTCGACCGACCAGTTCAAGGGCATCACCGAGGCCGCGAAGGACGTCGAGACAGCCGCTGCTGCCTTGGGCAAGGACGCTGACGCGATGGTCGCCGGCGCAAAGAAGATGGGCGCGGCCAAGACGATCGCGGAAGCCCGCAGCGCGTTCGGCAGCCTGAGCGAGGCGCTGGAGGCCTACGTCAAGAAGACCAACAGCACGTTGCCCGCAGATATCCACCTCGCGTACTGCCCGATGGAGGACAAGCCCTGGCTGCAGAAGGGCAAGGAGATCAAGAACCCGTACTTCGGCGCGCAGATGTTGGACTGCGGATCGATCAAGAAATAGACCCGGCACCCGGGATCCGGCAGCCGGCAAGAAGACGAGAAAGCCGGCAAGAAAAAAGGCAGCTCTTACGGTTGCCGGTTGCCGGCTGCCGGTTGCCGATTTAAGACAAGGCCCCGCATCGCGAGAGCTCCCAGCAGTGGGCCTGGGACCAGAAGCATTGACGCCCAGCGCCAGCCGACGGCGCCGGCGAAGCGAGGCAGGTACTCGATCGTCACCATCGTCAGCAGGAAGCCCAGACACGTCTGCAGCGTGAGCGCCGTGCCGATGTGATCGGGCGGCGCGTGTTCGCTCACGAGCGCTGAGAACTGCGCCGAGTCGGCGACCACCGCAAAGCCCCACACCATGACCAGCGCAAACAGCCACACGGGCGAGGCCGCAAAGACCGCGGACGCGAGCGCGGCGCAGGTCGCGCTGGCCAGCATCGCCCACATCGCCACGCGCGCCTTGCCAAGACGATCGGCGAAATAGCCGGCCATCGCGCATCCGGCCGCGCCGCTGCCGATGGCCAGGAACGCGGCGAGCGATCCCGAAGCGCTGGCATTGGCGACGCCGGCGGCAGCAAAGCTCGCCGTCGCGAATACGCCGACCCACGTCCACATCGCGTAAAGCTCCCACATGTGGCCCAGATAGCCCAAAGTCGCTTGCCGTGCACCACGCGTACCGACGATGCGCCGGATGGCGTGTGGATCGAACGGCGCTGTCGGCGTGACGTACGGGCCATCACGTACGATGGCCATCACGAGCACGCCGCCGATGACGGCGAGGGCCGACACCACCAGCATCAGCGTGCGCCACGAATCGCCGGCGATAGTGGTGAGGAGATGAGGGAACGCTTTGCCGAGTGTCAGCGCGCCGATCAGCAACCCCAACGCGAGGCCGCGCTGATCGCGGAACCAGCCCGCGGCGATCTTCATTCCCGGGGGATAGACGAGGGCGAGCGCGGCGCCGGTGAGAAACCGCAAGAGGATCACGGCGGCCGCCCCAGGCGCCACGAGCACGGCCGCATTCGCCGCCGCGCCGGCGAGCGAGCCGATGAAGATCAGCGTCCGTGGATTGAACAGATCCGCCAGATTGGCAAGTGCGCTCAGCAGTGTTCCGGCGACAAAGCCCGCTTGCACGGCCATCGTGAGCCACGCGCTCTGCTCGGTGGAGATGTTGTACTCGCGAACCAGAAGCGGCGTGATCGCGGTTGCCGAAAACCACAGCGTCATGCCGAGGAACTCGCCCAGACAGACGACCAGGAGCATCGTCCAGGCAGAAGAAGGAGGTTTTGACACCGGACGATAGAATACTGGGAACGCTCTTCGCCTTTCGCCCGCCTTCGCTTGCATCCGAGCGCGAGGCTACGGCGAGGCAGGCTGAGCTCTCGCGACTGGTCTTTCTCGATGCACATTTCATTTACAAAACGAACGCTGGCGAACGGGCTCGACGTAATCGTTCACGAAGACCACCAGTTGCCGATGGTGGCGGTGAATCTCTGGTATCACGTCGGCTCGAAGAACGAGCGGCCCGGGAGAACCGGGTTTGCGCACCTCTTCGAGCATTTGATGTTCGAGGGATCGCAGCACCACGATCACGGCTACTTCGAACCGTTGCAGCGCGCCGGCGGGACGTTGAACGGATCGACGAGCACCGATCGCACGAATTACTGGGAGGTCGTGCCGACCGGCGCTCTCGAGCTGGCGTTGTGGATGGAATCGGATCGCATGGGCTATCTGCTCCCCGCGCTCACCGAAGAGAAGTTTCAGAACCAGCGCGACGTCGTGCTCAACGAGCGAAGGCAGAACTACGAGAATCGTCCCTACGGGCTGGCGGGAATGGCGGTGTCCGAAGCGATGTTCCCGCCGGATCATCCCTACCACTGGCTGACGATCGGATCGCCCGACGATCTTCGCGCCGCCACGCTTGACGAGGTGCAATCGTTCTTTCGCACCTATTACCACCCGGCGAACGCGTCACTGGCTCTCGCCGGCGATGTCGAAACCGAGAAAGCGTTCGATCTGGCCGAATCGTATTTCGGGGAGGTCCCGGCTGGCGCCGTTCCTGCGCCAGTCCAGGCAGAAGCACGCCTGGCGCACACCGCGAATCTGATGTTCGAGGATCGGGTCGAGCTGCCGCGGCTCTACATCAGCTGGCACACACCGGCGCTCTTTGGTGCCGACGATGCCGAGCTGGATTTGGCTGGCGACATCCTGTCTCACGGCAAGACGTCGAGGCTCTATCGTGAGCTGGTCTACGAACGCCGGGTCGCGACCAGTGTCACCGCATCGCAGCATTCACGAGAGTTGGGGGGGATGTTCCAGGTCGCGAGCACCGCGGCGGCGGGAGTCACGCTGCAGACGCTGGCCGATGCCATCCTGGCTGCGGTTCGCGAGCTCGGACCGAACGGCCCGAGCGAATCGGAGCTGTCGCGGGCGCACGCGCAGACCGAAGCGCAGTTCATCTACCGGTTGCAGACGATCGGCGACTTTGGCGGCAAATCCGATCAGCTGAATGCCTACAACATCTACCGCGGAGACCCCGGATACTTCGATGCCGACCGCGGCCGGTATCGGGCCGTGACTGCCGATCGGATCGCCGCTGCGGTGTCGCGCTGGTTGATTGATGCGCCGTATGTGGCGTTGAGCGTGGTGCCGCGCGGCCGGCGCGATCTGGCGCTGGCCGGAGCGACCGAGGTTCGGGTCTCGTGAGCCGCGTCGATCGCTCTCGACTGCCCATCCCGGAAGCGGATCCGCCCTTTCGATTTCCCTCGATCGCCCGGCGGGTGCTCGGCAACGGCCTCGAGCTTCGAGCCGTCAGCCATCGAGCCGTGCCCATAGCCACCGCGGTTCTCCTCGTCCGCGGCGGATCGTCGGTCGATCCCGCCGATCGCCCTGGCCTGACGTCGATCACCGCCGGACTGGTGGACGAGGGCAGCAGCGGCCAGACGGCGCTCGAAGTGGCGGATCGAATCGCCCGCATCGGCGGCGACTTCGATCTCGAAGTGGGCTCCGACGCGATCCTCATCTCGATCACCACGCTCGATCGATTCATGGACGAGGCGTTCGTGCTGCTGCACGAAATGGTCACGGCCCCCAATCTGCTGGCCGACGATTTCGATCGGACACGCAAGCTCCGGCTCGAGCGCATCCGTCAACTCAAGGACCACCCGCCGGCAATGGCCGAACGCGCGTTCGTGAGGCAGCTCTATGGCGATCACGCCTACGGCCATCTGAGTATTGGCGACGAAGAGTCGCTGGCCTCGGCGACGATCGACGAAGCACGAGCGCTTCACCCGGCGCTCTTCACGCCCGCCGGGTCCACTCTGGTGATCGTCGGCGACCGTTCGGAAGAGGCGCTGCTCGACGGCGCGACCGGGGTGTTCGATCGCTGGCCGCAGTCACCGCTGTCGGCGACGCTCGATCGATCGGCGGCGCTTGCGACACCGCCGGTTCAGCCCAGGGCGCGTCTCGCGATTGTGCGCCGCGATGGAGCGGCACAGTCCGAACTGCGGATCGGTCGCGTCTGCGCCTCGCGATCGACGCCCGACTATCACGCGATGCTGGCGCTCAACGCGATTCTCGGCGGCCAGTTCGTGAGCCGACTCAACCTGAACCTTCGCGAGGACAAGGGCTACACCTACGGCGTCCGCACCGCGTTCGAGCTCCGGCGCGGGCGTGGACCCTTCGTGGTGCAGACCAGCGTGGCCACCGACAAGACGGCGGCCGCGGTTCACGAGGTGCTCACCGAGATCCGCGACATCGGCGCCGATCGGCCGGCGACGCCGGATGAGCTGACCATGGCAAAGGCCGCTCTCGGGCGGGGCTATCCGCGAGCATTTGAAACCGCCAATCAGGTGGCCCGCTCGGTCGCACAGCTCGCGCTGCACGGATTGCCGGATACCTACTTCGAAGAGTTCATCCCCCGCCTCGAGGCCGTCAGCGTGGACGATGTGACGCGCGTGGCCACGCAGTACCTCGACTTGGAGACCATGGCCACGCTCATCGTCGGCGACGTCGACAAGATTGGCGCCTCGCTGCAATCGCTTGGCCTCGGCGAACCCGTCGAACAGCGGGTAGCAAGCAGCGAATCGCGAGCCGCGAACAGCGAATAGCGAACAGCGAACAGCGAATAGCGAATAGCGAACAGCGATGAAGGCGGTTCGGTTTCATGCGCACGGAGGGCCCGACGTCCTCACGTATGAAGAGGCGCCTGACCCGGTTCCTGGCCCGGGCGAGGTGCTGATTCGCGTGCGCGCCTGCGGCCTGAATCATCTCGATCTCTTTCAGCGCCGCGGGATCGAGCGCGTCGCCATTCGCTTCCCGCACATCTCCGGTGCCGACATTGCCGGCGAGGTGGCGCTGGCCCCCGATGGCGATTACATTCCCGGCCGCCCCGTGATGTTGCAGCCCGGCATCTCGTGCGGCAGCTGCCAGGCGTGTCTCGGCGGCCGCGACAACGAATGCCCTCGCTACGACGTGCTCGGCTATCAGAGTGACGGCGGCTACGCCGAGTACGTCAAGGTGCCGGCGCAGAACGTGATCCCGATTCCAGACTCGGTCGGCTTGGTCGAAGCCGCCGCATTTCCGCTGACCTTTCTCACTGCCTGGCACATGTTGATCACGCGAGCGTCGCTGGTAGCCGGCGAGGATGTGCTCGTCATCGGCGCCGGCAGCGGCGTCGGGCAGGCCGCCATTCAGATCGCCCGGCTTCACGGAGCTCGTGTCTTCGCGACGGCCGGCACGGACGAGAAGATGGCCAAGGCGCTGTCGCTGGGCGCCGCTGATGTCGTCAACCACTCCATGGAGAACGTGCCGGCGCGGGTGCGTGAGTCAACCGGCGGGCGCGGCGTGGACGTGGTCGTCGAGCACGTCGGCACGGCGACCTGGGATCGGAGTCTCAAGTGCCTCGCGCGCGGCGGCCGGCTGGTGACCTGCGGCGCCACCACAGGGCATGAGGCGAAGATCGACCTCAGGTTTCTCTTTGGCCGCCAACTGTCGCTTCTTGGCAGTTATATGGGTCGTAAGAGTGAGTTACTACGGGCCTCGCAGTTCTTCTTTGCGGGAGCCATGAAACCAGTCATCGACCGCACCTTCCACCTGTCAGAGGCGGCTCAGGCGCACCGCCGGCTCGAAGCGCGGGAGAACTTCGGAAAGATCGTGTTGGTGGTCTAACCCCCCCGGAAAAACAGGAGGCCACGAGATCAGGAGAAAATTTTTCTCCCGACCTCCTGATCTCTTGCTGGGCTCCTGAGCTCAGCCCCCTGAACCGGCGTTACATCCTTGTCGTCAAACCCTAGAACGCGGAGGTGTATGATCTCCGCTTACCCTCGCCATGGATGTCCGGATACCTCGGCGACCGTCCGGCCTGGGCAGCCTCAGTTTCAGCCTGGTCGGCATTATCGGAGTGCTGGCTGCCGTCACTGCCGGCGCGACCATCTGGCTTGTACTGACAGATCCCGTCACCGTGGCCGAGTCGATGGATACGGGCACCGTGTCCCCGCTTGTGCAGTCGCTTGCCGGATCGATCTACGACGCGCTGGTGCGGTTGCTCAGATACCTCTAGTCCACGGTCCGCGGTCCACGGTCCACAGTCCGTCCTCGGTCCTCGGTCTTCAGTCCAGTCCACTGACTGCGGACTACGGATGGCCTGCGGACTGTGGACTACGGACGGACTGCGGACCGTGGACTACGGACGGACTGCGGACTGTGGACTACGGACGGACTGCGGACCGTGGACTGTGGACTGTGGACTACAGTCTTCTCGCCAAGAACTTGCCGAGATACCACGCGTCGAGGAATTTGAACGGCGCGCGGCCCGTGGTGTAGTGACCGCACGGCAGCATCGCGACTTCGACCGGAATCCGCCGGCGATGGAACTCGTTGACGAACATCAGCGACAGATCGACCGGAAAGGTGAGGTCGTACTTCGCGTAGACGAGCAGCGTCTTCTGATTGCGGACGCGATCGAGATATGACCATGGGTTGATCGGCCGCCACACCGATCGCAATTCGTCGAGCGTGATGTGTCCGTCCAGGCCGGTTCGCACGTGCTCGGTCGACAGCCCGCGCCAGACGACATCCGCGAAGAAGGGCGAGACGTGGTTGAGCGCTTGCGCACGCACCAGCGGTTCGTGACAGGAGGTCAGGAGCGAAAGACACGATCCCAGACTCGTGCCCAGAAGCCCGAGGTGCTCGTAGCCTTCATCCCGCAACCACCACAGCGCCCGGCGCACATCCATGACCGCCTGGCGGCAGACCTGAATGGTGCGGACGACATTCGAGCTGACGATGTAGTCGGCGCGTTTCAGTTCGGGCGGCTTGCGATCGTCGTGGTAGGGCAGGCTGATGCGCAGCGATGCGATACCGAGCCTGGCCAGCATCCGGCACAGGCCGATGTGGCCGCTGCGATCCGAGTTCCACTGTGCGAGCACCACCACCGCTCGTCGCGGCCGGTGGCCGGCGTCGCGCCCGCGTCGCATCCGGTTCGCGGGAAAGTACCGCGCGCGCACGAGGTTGTTTTCGGGATGTGGCGTCGTGAACGCGCTCGGGAACTCGAGCGTGCCGGCTTCACCGTCCGCTCGAAGGGCCGAGGGCGACGGCCTCAGGACGTAGTCACGGGTTGGCGGCGGTGTGAAGAACGCGTCGGTGTCCTGCATCACCGACGCGACCCAGGCCGAGACGGTGGCTTCTGCCTCTGACGACGACAAACCTAAGGGGTTGTCGCCACCAACGGAATCACTGTCGCCGCCAACCCGAGGTTTGTCGAAACCCTCAATCCAATCGAGGCCCCAGTCGAAGGCGCGAATGACGCGATGGGGCCGGCTCGCGCCGGCGAGCTTGCGCTCCCAGTTATGGAAGAACGGTCCGATCATGTTCGAGCGAGTGCGCGCTCCACGGCCAGAGCCGTCTGCAGCAGCGCATGAGTGCCCGTGCGGTGTCCGACCAGCTGCAAGCTGACCGGCAGCCCGCCGGAAGTGACGCCGCATGGCAGTGCGATCGCCGGGTGACCCGACACGTTGAATGGCTGCGTGCAGCGCAGCATCAACGCGCGTACGTTCTCCGGACCGCCGCGCACCGGCATGGTGGTGGCGCCAATCGGTGGCGCCGGGATGGAAAGCGCAGGACAGATCAATGCATCGACGCCATCCAGCGCCCGATCGACTTCCGCGGCGATCATGGCCTTGCCACGCTGCGCGCGGACATAGTCCTCTGCCATCACGTAGCCGGCCAGCTGCAGCCGGAGCCGCACGTTCGGCGTGTAGTCGCCGGGCTGCGTCTCGAGCGTGTGCTGATGGATTTCTGCGGCATCGCCAAAGACCAGATGCAGATAGATCGGCGCGATGTCATTGGCATGCGGAATTGGCACCTCGGTGACCGTCGCGCCCGACCGGCGCAGGGTCTCGATGGCCTCGAGCACCCGGCGCTCGACATCGGCATCGAGCCGATCGAAAAGATATCCGGCGGGCATGCCGAAACGAAGCTGCCCGAGTGGGCGAGCCTCCAGCGCGGCCGCGCTCCGCTTGCCTGGCGGCAGAAACGCGTTGTATTGCAGCCACGCGTCGGTGACCGATCGCGCCAGCGGGCCCACATGATCGAGTTGGCGGCTCAATGGGAAGACACCCTCGGCGGAAATCTCTCCCCAGGCCGGCTTCAGGCCCACGAGACCGCACGCGGCCGCCGGGATGCGAATCGATCCGCCGGTATCGGTGCCGACCGTGCCGAGCGACATGCCGGTGGCGACGGCGATCGCCGAGCCGCCGCTCGACCCGCCAGGAGAGCGCGATGGATCGATGGGGTTGCGCGCCAGACCAAATCCCGAGTCCTCGGTCGTCGTGCCGAAGGCGAACTCGTGGAGATTGGTCTTGCCGACGAACACCGCGCCGGCTTCCTTCAAGTGCGTGGTCACCACGGCGTCGGAGGTGGCCATGTGATGGCGGCGCACTCGTGAACCTGCGGTCGTGGGGGTTCCGGCCAGATCGACAAGGTCCTTCAAGGAGACCGGAATGCCGTGCAGCGGACCGAGATGCCGGCCACCGGCGACCGCCTTGTCTGCCGCTCGGGCCTGGGCGAGCGCTTCGTCGGCCGTGACGGTGATGAAGGCGTTCAGCGTGGGATTCAGGGCCTGGATGCGATCCAGACACTCTTCAGTGAGCCGCTCGGATCGCAATTCGCCCCGCGCGATGCGTGGGGCGGCGTCTTCGATGGTCATCGTCGAGGCAGGTCTCCGGACCTGCCTTCGCTTCTACTTTCGTTCCAGTCCGCCGCTCGCAACGCCTCGGTCGCCTTGGCCAACCCGTCGAGCGCGGCCACCAGCTCGGGACCACCGCGCCGTTCGGCATCGGCCTTGGCCATCTTCAACCAGTCCGCAACCGTCATGATTACAGTTTCACCGAGATCGATACGCCGTCGCCGATTTGCGCGATGGTCGTGAACAGCCGCGAGTCGGCCGCCAGCCGGCGATTGTAGGCGGCAATCGCCGCGGTCTCGGCCGCATCGTGCTTCGGCGAGGCGACGTAGCCGGGAATCACTTCGCCGCTCCAGAGCACGTTGTCGGTGAGCAACACGCCGCCGCGCCTCAAGAGCGCGACGAGCCGATCCAGCATCGGCTCGTACAGCTTCTTGTCGCTGTCCTGAAAAATCACGTCGAAGGGCCCGGACACCTTATGGAGAAACTTCGTGGCGTCTCCGACCATGACGCTCACCCGATCGTCGAGCTCCGCTTCGGTGAGATTGGCCCGGGCGCGATCGGCGCGCTCGGCGCTCATCTCCATGGTGATCATCATGCCGTCTTCGGGCAACGCCGACGCCAGCCAGATGGTCGAATAGCCGATGGCCGTGCCGATTTCCAGAATGCGTCGCGCGCCGGCGGCGCGCGCGATGGCGTGAAGGAGGGCGCCAGCATCGGCCTGCACGAGAGGCAAACCCTCGCCGCGGCCTTCTCGATCGACCCGTGCCAATACGGCGTTGGGCTCGCGTCGCAGGCTGGCGACGTAGTCGGCGACTTGAGGTGGTGTGATCTGACTCATCCGGACCCTTGATTGTATAAGCTGTTCGCCGTGCGACGCACCAAGATCATGGCCACGCTCGGACCGGCCACCCGAGATCCGCTCGTTCTCGACGCCATCATTGCCGCCGGCGTCGACATCGTCCGGTTGAACTTCTCGCATGGCACACAAGCCGATCATGCGGCGCTGTTTCACCAGGTGCGAGAGGCGGCCAAGCGCGCTGACCGTCACGTCGGCGTGTTGCAGGACCTGAGCGGGCCGAAGATTCGGACCGGTCGTCTCGCGACTCCCGAGCCGCTCGTGCTCAATGCCGGCGACCCGTTCGTCATCGCCATTGGCGACGCGCCCGGCGTCCCCGGCCGCGTCTCGACCACCTATGCCGAGCTCGCCCGCGCCGTGTCGAACGGCGATCACCTGCTGCTGGATGACGGACGAATCGACCTCGAGGTGGAATCGGCGACGCCGAGCGAGATTCGCACGCGAGTCATCGACGGCGGCGTCCTCGGATCGTTCAAAGGCATCAACGCCCCGAAAGTGCCTCTCAAATCGGGCCTGACCGTGAAGGACGCATCCGACCTGGCCTTTGGCCTGGCTCTCGGCGTCGATCTCGTCGCGTTGAGCTTCGTGCAGAGGGCCGAAGACGTGACCCTGGCGCGAGGGATTCTGGCTGAAGAGGGACGCCCGGACGTGCCGATTGTCGCGAAACTCGAGCGGCCGGAAGCGATCGATCGTCTCGACGAGATTCTCGAGGTGTCCGACGCCGTCATGGTGGCGCGCGGCGATCTCGGAATCGAAGTGCCGCTCGAGCGCGTCCCGCGCCTGCAGAAAGAGATCCTGAAGCACGCCCGTCTTCGTGGCGTACCGGTGATCGTCGCCACTCAGGTGCTGGAGTCGATGCGGACCGAAGAGCGGCCGACTCGAGCCGAAGTGAGCGATGCTGCGGGAGCGGTAGACGGCGGCGCTGACGCCATCATGCTGGCGGGCGAGACGGCAGCGGGCCAGCATCCGATTCGCGCCGTCCAGGTGCTCGACGCGATCATTCGCGACGCAGAATCGATACCGCCGCCGCCGTGGACCCAGCGCGCGAGCGACACGACAGGCGTCGATCCTGGAACGGCGCTGTGCGATGCGGCCGTGACGTTGTCGAATCGTTCCAGCGCAGACGGCATCGTGGCGATCACTCGCGCCGGATCGACCGCCCGATTGCTCGCCGCGCGGAGACCGCGCGCGCCGATCGTGGCGGCAACCGACAACGCCGAGGTCGCCCGTCGACTGACGCTCTGGCGCGGCGTCGTGCCGATCGTCTGTCCGCTCGACGGGGACATCGACTCGGTGGTCTCGCGCGTGATCGACGAGATGCGCGCGCGCCAGATCGTTCCGGACCACGCGCTGCTGGTCGGAGTGAACACGGATCCGGAGCTGACGGCCAAGGGGTCAAATTTTTTGAAGATCAGGCGACTTTGAGGAATCTAGTGAGCTGGTGAAGTGGTGATCTGGTGATCGATCGGTCGATCTGGTGATCTCGGGATCTGATGATCGATGTCGTGATCTATCTAGAGATCCGGCGAACCGACGATCCCGTCGGTCGATCTGGTGATCTCGGGATCTGATGATCGATGTCGTGATCTATCTAGAGGTCCGGCGAACCGACGATCCCGCGAGATCGAGCGATTGAGAGACGGACGGATCGACAGATACATCCGCCAGATCGATCACGAGATCAATAGATCGCCAGATCACCAGATCGATCGCCAGATCACCACCTCACTAGATCAACAGATTCACCGACACCACCCGGAACTGACGCGAACAACTCTCCGAGGCGAATCAGGGCACTGGCTTCAGGCCGAACTCGGCCCACAAGACGAGGTCGGAAAAGGCCGTGACGAGCTCCAGTGGAGTGAAGGTGCAGTGTCCGTAACCGTTTCCCGTCCCGGGAACTGAGCGCTGGACCAGCCAGTTGGCACCGCCGGCGGCGGCGACCGCAGCGCCGTAGGCGTCGCGATGGAAGCCGGGAGCGACGGGATCGCGGAACGTCGAGAGCGTGAGCGCCGGGATCCGAAGGTCTCCCGTCGGTGTGTAATTGTGCTGAACGTAGTTCAGACCAGCGGGAGAGGCAGAGAACCGCTGGACGTTCGCGTTGATCCACAGGAGAGTCACCGGGGGGAGAGCGCCCGTGTACTGGGTGGCAACGTTGTCGAAGAAGGGCTGCCCGTGCGTGAGGCGCAGGACATCCGGGTAGCCGGCCGCGGCGGCAAGCGCCGTCGTGATCGACCCAAAGAGCTCCGGGACACTGCCGCTCGCGAACGGGACAGGCGTCTGGAAAATGCGCGCAATTACCCCCGCCCCGGTCGGATCAGCCGTCATCGCCGCGATCGCAGGCGCAACGATTTGCGACGGCACGTCGATTCCAGGCGGCACGTCGACCACGCTCCCCGGCAGGACGCCCGGATACAAGAGGTCGAAGAGGACTCGCACGTTCGCGAAGTAGTCCAGCTCGCGCTGAAGGCCGCCCGCCACTGCGCACGCGGGCACCACGCCCATGAACGCACGTGGATACGTTTCGATCAGATTGATGGCTATGAGCCCTCCCATCGACCCGCCTGCGAGGTAGACGCGGCTCGGCGCTCCGAACTTCGACGTGAAGATCCCGAGCAACTGGTGGGTCCGCTGCGTGCCGTCTTTCACGGCCCAGCCGTTCTCGGAGAAGCTCGAGACCGCGACCGCGTAGCCTCGCGGCGTGAGGAGGGCGATGACCTGTTCGGCGTCGGGCGGGATCGCGACCTGCTGATCGGGGGACACATACCCGTGCGCGTACAAGAGGAGCGTGCCGTTCCAGTTCGTCGGGCGTACCGAGTCGGTAGAGCGCACCAGGGCCGAGTCTGCCGTTGACGGTGGTGTCGGCCAGCGCCGAGCCGGCAAGTCCCAGAACCGCCGCGAGGACCAAGAACAGTTGGAACGCGCATCGCTTCAGCATGACTGTCTCCTATTCCTTTACACCCGCGCCGAGTCGGCGTCTACCTGGGCTGGACGCGCTGCTGAGGGTATCGCGGCATGTGTGACAGCACAAGCACAGCGCGCTTCAGGCGCGAGAGCGGCGCTCAAATGACCTATCGTTTCTCGGCGGCGTTCGAGAGAAGGCCGTCAAGCTCTTCACGGTGGATCGAGCGAGCCCGAGCCTCCTCGACGGTGAGCAAGCCACGTCGAACGAGGTTGACCAGGGACTCCTCGAACGTGAACGAACCATCGCGTCGCGTAATCGTAATTTCCTGATGCAGATGCTGCAGAGCGTTCCTGCGAATGTGTTGACGGGCGCCATAGCCGACCATTAGCAATTCGGCCGCAGGGATCCGGCCGCCGCCGATCCTCGGCAGCAAGTTCTGAGTCATCACGGCCCCGAGAGCCATCGAGATCTCCTGCCGGATAGTGGGCTGCCGCTCCGACGGAAATGCATCTGCGACGCGTGAGACGGTCGATGTGACGTCGCTCGTGTGGAGGGTCGAGAACACGAGATGCCCGGTCTCGCCTGCGGCAAGCGCGATGCGCATCGTCTCGGGATCGCGCATTTCACCAACGACGATGACGTCAGGGGACTGGCGAACGGCCGACCGAAGCGCGGTCGGGAAGTCCGGAGCATCGACACCAATCTCGACTTGTTCGACCACGCTTCGCTGATGCGGGTGTTCATATTCAATCGGATCCTCGATCGTGACGATGTGCTTGGCGTCTCTTCGATTGATCAGATCGACCAACGCTGCGACTGTGGTTGTCTTGCCCGAACCGGTCGGACCGCCAATCAGCACCAGCCCGTAGGGCAACTTCGTCAAGGCCTCGATGCCGACCGGAAGTCCGAGCTCGGCGAATTGCGGAGGACGGGCCGGAAGCGCCCGGATGCTGGCGGCGGCGCGGCCGCGTTCCCGATGGAGATTGATTCTGAATCGACTACCTGATCCGCGACGGAAGGATGCATCCGCGTGACCGTTCGCACGATAGCTGTCGGCGGCGTGGCGGGGCAGCATCGGAAGCACAGCCTCCTCAATCTCTTCTCCATGGAGGACGGCCTCGGGCAGTTGACGAATGACTCCCTGCACCCGAATCGACGGGGGAACTCCCTCGACGAGATAGAGATCACTTCCTCCCTGACCGCTCAGGATTCCCAACCAGTCATCTAGTCGAGCCATGTCATGCTCTCGGCTGAAGCTGACTACTTGATGAAGCCTCGGCCGCGCAGCCAGTTTGCGAGCAACGCCGACCACGGGGCCAGCGACGCGTCGTCGTTCGCCAGCCCGACCCCATGAGGCCCCTTCTCGAACACGTGCATCTCGGCAGGCACCCCGGCCTCGCGGAGCGCGAGAAAGTAGTGGAGGCTGTTCTCGGCCGGAACGGTGCGGTCCTCGTTGGTTTGGAAGATGAAGGTCGGGGGCGTGTTCTTGGTGACGGCATGCTCACCGGAGAGCCTTCGCGCCAGGTCGGGATCGGGATCACTTCCCAGTAAGTTGCTCTTCGATCCGAGATGCGTCCACGGCGCTGTCATGGAGATGACCGGATAGCCAAGGACAACGATGTCAGGTTTGCTCCCGCTGCGGTCGACGATATCCTCCGCTCCCGGATTGCCGGCGTCGAACAGGGTGCTCGCGCTCATGGCCAGATGACCTCCTGCGGAGAATCCCATGATGCCGACGCGCGCCGGATCGAGGCGCCATTCCGCGGCATGCGACCGCAGCGTCCTGATGGCACGCTGGGCGTCGCCAAGCTCGGTCGGATGGTGATATCGCGGCCCAAGGCGATAGCGCAGAACGAACGCCGCTATGCCAAGAGAATTCAGAAAACTCGCGACCTGTCGTCCCTCGTGGTTCGACGCGAGGGCGCGATAGCTGCCGCCAGGGCAGACGATCATGGCCGGCACGGGCGCGGTCATCGCCCGAGGCAGGTACACAGTCACCGCAGGGATGTCGCCCTCGTCGGTCCCAACGGCGCCGGGCGCGGCGCCGTTCCATAACGGCAGGACTTGGCCGTCCTTGATTGGCAGCGGCTGCTCTTGCGCCTGTGCGGTCATCAAGGTCGCGAGCGCCAACATGATGGCTGCCTTCATCGTGAACCTCCTGTGCCCTGCCAATTGGGTCGACCAATCCTACGCCGATCGCTCGGCGACTGCGCAGCGTAACCAGGCCGCTCACCGGGGGCATGGGGATCTCGTGATCTCGTGAGGTGGTGATCTTGTGATCGATTGGTCGATGTGGCGAGCTTGAGATCTGGCGATCGATCTCGTGATCTATCGATAGATCTGTAGATCGGTCGCCACATCACCAGATCGAGCGATCATTAGATCGATCCCCAGATCACGACTCCATCAGATCAATAGATTCGCCCTGCTGGCTGCCCTAGATTGTCGCCGCGTCGTGCACCAGAGCGCCGCGCTCGAAGCGATCAGGGGCAAAGACGCCGATGTCGAATGTCTCCGATCGGCCAACACGCACCAGCTCCGACACGATCTTGCCGGTCGCCGGGGACATCATCAGCCCGTGGCCGCTGAAGCCGTTGGCGAAGATCAGGCCGTCGAGTGCGGGATGAAAGCCGAGAACCGGATTGTGATCCGGTGTCATCTCGTACAGGCCGGCCCAGCTCGTGACGTCGCTCACTTTCTCGAGCGCCGGCAGCCGGCGCACCATCGCCGGATAGAAATCCCGTGACCATCTGGCATCGTCCGGCTCAAAGTTTTCGCCCGTGCGCTCGTTCCAGTTGGTAAACGCCAGGATGATGGCGTCGCGATCCGCCGGCTGAACCGGATCGTCGTGACGCCAATGCACGCCGCCGGGATCGATCAGCATCGGGAACCGGTACGGCCATCGGTTGGGCAGCACGCAGCGAAAGAGCACTTGCCGCATGGGCTCCACCGGAACGTCGAGGCCGGCCATCCCCGCCAGGCTTCCGGCCCACGGGCCCGCGGCGTTGACGATGAGATCGGTCGAGATGTGCGTGCCGCCTGACAGGTCCACGCCAGAAACCCGAGCGCCGCCACGGGTGACGGCGACCACGTCATCGGTTCGATATTCAACACCCGAGGCGCTGGCGGCGCCGCGAAATCCAGCCAGAACCTCGCGCGGTTGAGCGTAGCCGTCCTCAGGCCCTAGCACGCCAAAGACGATGTCGTCGAGCGTGACATCGGGCAGCAGATCGCGAAGTTCCTGAACCGACAGCATCTGCACACGCGCGCCGGCACGTCGCTCCTCCTCGTACCGTTTCATCAACGTCGAGGCCGAGGCAGCGTCGGCGAGAAACAGGTAGCCGCGCTGGCGGAACCACGCGCGCGGCCGCGCCTCGGCCGTGCCGAGTTGCTCGTCGAACACCTTCCACAACCGGACGCTGAACTGCACCATCTGCACCGTGACCGCGGTGCAGAACTGCTGGCGAATCCCGCCCATCGCCAGGTACGAGGACGCGAGGCGATAACTCGCATCGCGCTCGACGATGACGATGCGGCCGGTGAAGCCGTCTTGTCGCAGATGCCACGCCGCGCTCGAGCCGACGACACCACCGCCGACGATGACGACGTCTGCTGTCTCAGTCATGAACGAGCCACAGATTCCACAGATTGCCTAGTGTTTGCTGTCTGTGTCATCGGCTTCACGATGAATTGCCGAACGTTAACGTACGTCGCCGCCCCTCGACTTCGCTCGGGGCAGGCGGAGGCGCGGAGAGACGGGCGCGCGCATCGCTAGAAGGCAGAAGGCAGAAGGCACAAGGCAGAACGCAGCGACGGCATGACTCAGTAGAGCAGGAACGGCTTGCGAAGCGCGGCGAACCGGTCGCAGTCGGCGGTCCAGCTCCGCGAGAGTTCTTCTGCACTCACATCGTCGTCGATCGCGGTGCGCAGTGCCGGGGAGCCCGCCAGGATGTCGATCGGCTCCTTGTCGTGCTCGTACTCGTATGGCGGCTTGCGCCAGCTGAACGCCGACGGATCGGCGGCCCGGATCTCCTGAATCAATGCGGCGCCGGTGACGACCGGCTTGAACGCGCGTCGATCCCGGACGTGGATCTGACAGCCGCCGCACGCCGTCTTCGCGTGCTTTTGAAAGGTGGGCTCGAATACCGCCGGACGAAAGCGGACGCCTGGCAGCTCGTGCGCGTTCATCGTTGCCGCGAACCGCTCTGCGTGCACCCACGGGGCGCCGACGATTTCAAAGGGCCGAGTGGTGCCCCGTCCTTCCGAGGCCATGGTTCCTTCGAACAGCACCGTGCCCGGATACACGATGGCGCTGTCGAGCGTCGGCATGTTCGGAGAAGGCATCACCCACGGCAGGTCCGTGTCGTCGGCGTACATCGCCCGGGACCAGCCGGTCATCCTGACGACCTCGAGCTTCGCGCCGATGCCGAAGTACTCGTTGAAGAGCCGCGCCGCTTCGCCCATCGTCAGTCCATGACGCATCGGGATCGGGAACTGGCCGACGAACGATTCGTAGCCGCTCACCAGCGTCGGTCCCTCGATGGCCTCACCGCCAATGGGATTTGGCCGATCGCACACGATCACCTCGACGCCGTGTCGCGCGCACGCGCGCAGGCAGTTGGCCATCGTGTAGATATAGGTGTAGATGCGCGCGCCGATGTCCTGCAGATCGATCACGAGCACGTCGACGCCGTCGAGCATCTTCGCCGTCGGTTCCCGCGTCTCGCTGTACAGGGAGTAGACCGGGATGCCGCGCGCGCAATCGGTCGTGTGCGGCGTTTCGATCATGTTGTCCTGCACGTCGGAGCGGAACCCGTGCTGCGGGCCGAACAAGGCGGCGACGGTCACCTCACGTTCGCGCTTCAGCAGATCGACGATGTGCTGAAGATCCCCGTCCACCGATGCGGGATTGGAGACGATGCCGATGCGGCGGCCCCGAAGGCGGCCCGAGGCGACGAGCTGCGAGGAACCCAGGGTAACCGGCACGAGGGGAGATTATAGTTAGCTGACGAGAAAGAAGAGAAGAACGAACAAAGAAGAACGAAGCCAGGAAGCCTGCCTCGCCGAAGCTCTGTGTGATCGTGCGGAGCGAAGGCGGGCGAACGGCGAACAGCGAATAGCGAACAGCGAGCGGAGGCGCGATGCTCGGAAATCGACCGATGAGCGACTGGGTGACCCAGTATTCACATAGCCATCAACACCCGCTGAACCGCGTGCTCCACACGTGGGGGATTCCGATGATTGCCGTATCGATCGTGTTGGGCGTCGCTTCGTACTTCGTCAGCGGCCTGTGGATGGTGGCTTTGGCGCTGTTCGTGATCGGCTGGGTCCTCCAATTCGTGGGCCACGCCGTCGAAGGCCAGCCGCCGGAGTTCTTCAAGGACTGGCGGTTTCTGTTCGTGGGTCTACGGTGGTGGGTCGCGAAAATTACAGGACGTGTCTGACTGCTGAAGCCCTTCGACTCGTCCACGAGTTGCGCCCAGCTCCCTACAGCAGCAGAAAACAGATCGCCGCGATGATGGTCGCGGGCAGGGCGCCGGCGAGCAACCCGCCTGGGAAAATGCCGTCCTCGAAGTGCTGGCTGAGAATCGCCTGACCAGCGGGATTGGGCGCGTTTGCGATCACGGTCAGCCCGCCGCCCGACACCGCGCCGGCAACCACCGCGTACTGGCGGGCGGCATCCAGGCCCGGCACCAGCGTCGCCAGGTAGGTGACGAGCGCGTTGTCGTTGAAGGCGGTCAGCACCAGCGCGCTCGCGAACAGCGGCTGCGATGAGAGGCTTCCGAGCAGCGGCGCGATCCACCAGCGCTGCAGCGCGCCATGGGTCATCAGACCCGCGAGGAAGAATCCAACCAGCAGGGGCGCTTTGAGCTCGACGGCCGATTGATAGGGGGAGGTCGCCTGCACGAATCCGAGGAAAAGCAGAAAGGCGCCGATGAACAGCACCGGATAGTGCGACTCCATCACGACAAAGGCCAGGAAGCCGATATGCACGAGAGCGATCCAGGCGGGCGGATCGAGGGCGAGGCCGTCGTCGTATCGCCCCTGTGACGGCTCCAGCGAGGCCAACTGCCGGCGGAACACCGCAAAGTATGCCGCGTTGGCGAGCACAACGGCCACCAAGGCTTTCCATCCGAAGTGTCCGGCCATGAAAGCCAGGTCCCAGTTCCACGGCCGCGCCACCATCAAGACGGGCGGCGCCGCAAAATGGGTGAGCGTGCCGCCAATCGAGATGTTGACGAACAACAGGCCGAGGGTGGCGTACTTGAATCGCCTGTCCGGGTTCGCCGAATAGAAGCGGCGGCTCAACAGCAGCGCCGCGATGGTCATGGCCGCCGGCTCGGTGATGAACGAGCCGAGGATCGGCGCGATCGTCAGGATGGTCAGCCACCAGGCGCGCGGCGAGCCGCCGCCGAGCGCGGCGATGCGCGCCATGGCCGATTCGGCGAACGACATGATCGGCCGTGTCGCCGCCATCGCCATGATGACGACCACGAACAAGGCCTCGGTGAAATCGACCTCGCTCGTGATGAACGTCCTGGCCCGAGGCCAGTCGAACGCCAGCGTCATCGCCGCGAGCAGGACAATGACCCAGAGGCCGAACACGGCTTCGACCTCGCCGACAAAATGCAGCAGCTCCGCGCCCACGTGCGGCATGGGCGGCAAGCCTCGCGCCTGACGATTCGCGTCCGACCGGCGCTGGAGGGCGTGAGACCACGATTGGACGCGCGTGGCCAGTAACGTGTGAAGGATCGCGAGCACGAAGATCGCGGTGGCGACGTGGTTGAAAGAGAGGGATGGCAAGTTGAACTACGCTAGCAGTGAATGGCGCTCTTGTTCACGACGATCGAGAACAGCCCGGCAGGGATGCTGTTGCTGGCCGGGGATCGCGGCGGGCTGCACGTGCTCTCGTTCATGTCGGGCATGCGGCCTTCCACGGTCGATCCGTCGTGGCAGCCGGACCGTGACGGCCTGCTCGACGGCGTCCGGCGCGAGCTGGATCAGTACTTCTCGGGAAAGCTGCGCGCATTCCGGTCGCGTCTCGCCATCGGCGGCACGCCATTTCAGCACCAGGTCTGGACGGAGCTCTGTCGCATCCCGTATGGCGAGACGATCAGCTACATGGAGCTGGCGAAGCGGATCGGAAATCCCAAGGCCGTTCGTGCCGTCGGGCTGGCCAACGGCGCCAACCCGATTGCCATCATCGTCCCGTGCCACCGGGTGATCGGCGCCAACGGGTCGCTCACGGGCTATGGCGGCGGACTTCCCGTCAAGAAGGCGCTCTTGGCCTTGGAGCGCGGGGAGCAGACGCTGATCTGAAAACAGAAGATCAAGAAGTAGGTGAGCAGGAGTTCAATAGATAAGGAGTATTTTTCTCCTGATCGGTTAGCCGAAAGCCACGCCGCCTTTACCGCCTTGATCTAGACTTCGCCTCCATGCGTAGGATTTCCCGGCGCTCTTTCCTCTCCACCAGTGGCGTTGCCCTCAGCTCCATCCCCCTGATCCGCTGCGGGCCCGGCTCGGCGCCGGCAGGCGATTCAGCGTTCCGTCATGGAGTCGCGAGCGGCGATCCGTTGGGCAATCGCGTCATTCTCTGGACGCGCGTCTCACCGAAAGCGCTCACCGGCAGTGTGCCGGTGTCGTGGAGCCTTGCAAGAGATCCAAGGCTCGCCCAAATCGTCGGACGGGGGCAGACCGAGACGGGCGCGTCGCGGGATTTCACCGTCAAGATCGACGTCCCCGGCCTCGATCCGGGCATGACCTATTACTATCGCTTCGAGGCGCTCGGATCGCAGTCGCCGATCGGGCGCACGAGGACGTTGCCGCGAAACGGCGTCGAGCGCGTGCGGCTCGGCGTGGCCTCGTGCGCGAACCTGCCGTTCGGCTACTTCAACGCCTATGCGAGCCTCGCACGACGCCATGACCTCGACGCCGTGCTGCATCTCGGCGACTACTTCTACGAGTATCAGAATGGCAACTACGGCGACGGCACGAAGCTGAACCGCCTACCGTCGCCGAACAAAGAGATCATCGCGCTGGCCGACTACCGCGAACGCCACGCGCAGTACAAGGCCGATCCGGATCTGCAGGACGTTCATCGCCAGCACCCGTTCATCGCGGTCTGGGATGACCATGAGATCGCCAACGACACGTGGTCGGGCGGCGCCGAGAATCACAGCGCGGACGAGGGCGACTGGATGGCGCGCCAGGCCGCCGCGATGCCGCGCGTACTACGAGTGGATGCCGGTCCGCGAGGATCCCTCAGACGCGCCTGCCGCGGATCTATCGCACGTTCAGCTTTGGCGATCTCGCGGACCTGATCATGCTCGACACGCGCCTGGTCGGCCGCGACGAGCAAGTGAAGAAGGAAGACGTGAAGGGCCTCGAGCTTCCGGCGCGCACCATTCTCGGCGCGGCGCAGGAGCAGTGGCTGGCCGCCGAGCTGGCCGCATCGACGCGAGCCGGAACCCGCTGGCAGGTGCTCGGCCAGCAGGTGATGTTCGCGGATCAACGGCCCCCGGGACAGCCTGCGGTCAATCAGGACTCGTGGGACGGCTATCGCGCCTGCCGCACGCGAGTGTTCGACATGGTCGAGCAAGCCAAGGTCAAGAACCTGGCGGTACTGACCGGCGATGTCCACAGCTCGTGGGCCTACGACCTGCCGCGCCATCCGTACGACACCTTCGATCTCACGACGGGAAAAGGGTCACGGGGAGTCGAGATCGTGGGCACATCGGTCACCTCGCCGAGCAACATCGGATCGGGACCGGATGGGGAGAAGCAGATTGCCTCGCTGCGCGCCGACCGTCCGCATCTCCACTACGTCGACGGCCGCTACCGCGGTTACGTCATCGTCGACGTGACCCGCGACCGCCTGCAGGCCGACTATTTCGCGGTGAAGCCGGTCGAAGACCGATCGAGCGACGATCGCTTCGTCAAAGGGTTCGTCAGCGAGACAGACCGCAATCACCTGGTCGAGACCGCAACCCAGGCTACCGGCGCACGATCGCTCGACCCGGCCCCTTAAATTCAGGATCGTGAGACATACACAGCCGCGGAGGCGCGGAGCCGCGGAGGTTGCATAGCTTGTTTTCGAAATTCTCGTGGTCGTTGTGTTCGTGGTTTTGGTGCTGATTGGTTCTTCGTGTCCTTCGTGGTTGCCTTTTCGTCGTGATTCAGCGTGACAACCGAACTATTTGTTCACTTGGCTCTGTGCCTCTGTGTCTCTGTGGCCCGTCCGTGATGGGCTCAGCGAGGGGGCAACACCGCAACGGCTCTCAAAGGAGCGCCGCTCCCTCCCCCGATCTTCATCGGCAGCGCGATGACGATCGCGCCGGTGACCGGCAGCCGCGCGAGGTTGGTGAGGTTCTCGAACGCGGGAATGTCACGCGCATAGAGCACCCGATGTGATTCGAAGACCGTCGACTGCCCGAAGTCGATGCTCGCCGTATCGATGCCAAGTGCTTTGATCGATCGGTTCGCCACCAGCCACTTCGCTGCGTCGGGATGCAGACCCGGGAAGTGAAGCTTCGCAACCGCCTCCTGCCCGCGCTCCGCGGTGCCGAGATACCGTGCGGCATCCGGCCATCGTGTGGAGAAACCCGTCCTGAGCAAAAGGATCGAGTTCGCGGGAATCAGATCGTGCTGCTTTTCCCAAGTCTGCAGATCAGCAACCGACACCTGATAGTCCGGGTTCTGCTCCGACTTGGCGACCACGTCGACGACCACCGCCGGGCCGATCAGCCGATCGAGCGGCACTTGCTCGACCGACCAGTGGTTCTGGGCAAAGTGAACGGGGGCGTCGAGGTGCGTGCCGCCGTGCTCCGAGGTGAAGAAGTTGTTGGCGGCGTAGTAATAGCCGCCTGGCGTGATTCCGTCGGCGACTTTGTCCAGCCGAAACGGATCGGCCGTCGGCCAGTAGATGGTTTTCGCATCGTACGTATGTGAAAGATCGATGAGTTCACCGTTCGGGAACCCGCCTTCGCGGCCATCTGGCCGCTTCGGCGAGGCAGGCTCTGTACACGCTGCGACATACAGTGACAACGCGAGCAAACAGACGAATCGAGTCGCAATCATTGGGTCCGTCTCCGTTGTCTTTGGCTTTGTGGTGCACCACTGCACTTGGCACCCCCGCACCTTGGCACTCGCACGTTCGCACTTTGGGCACCCACCCTTTGGCACCCTGAGGCACCCCAGGCACTCTAGGCACCTTGGTGAGCCCTATATAATTCGTCCATATGCCTCGGACGGACGTTGGAAATCCGGATTACTACCACAAGGTCGTGGACTGCCAGTGGGCGTGCCCCGCCCACACCAATGTCCCTGAATACATCCGGATGATCGCGCAGGGCCGGTTTGACGATGCCTACATCCTCAACCGCGAGTCGAACGTGTTTCCGGGCATTCTCGGGCGCACCTGCGATCGGCCGTGCGAGCCGGCCTGCCGCCGTGGCCGGGTGGACGGCAAGCCCGTGGCCATCTGCCGGCTGAAGCGAGTCGCCGCCGACCACAAGGACGACATTCGCGATCGCCTGCCAACGGCGCCGGAGGCCAAGAACGGCAAGAGGATTGCCCTCATCGGCGCCGGACCGGCCTCGCTGACCGTCGCCAACGACCTGATGCCGCTCGGCTATCAGGTGACGGTGTTGGAAAAGGGTCCGCGCCCTGGCGGGCTGATGCGCGTGAACATTCCCGCGTTCCGGCTGCCCGAGAGCGTCCTGGACGAAGAGATCGGCTACATCACCGACATGGGTGTCGAGATGCAGTACGACTCGCCGGTCACCAGCCTTCGCGAGCTGGTGGACGCCAAGCAGTTCGACGCCGTCTTCGTCGGCAGCGGCGCGCCCAAGGGCAAGGAGCTGGATCTGCCCGGGCGCCACGACACCGACCAGATCTTCATCGGCATCGAGTGGCTCGAGTCGATTCACTTCGGCCACGTCGACTCGGTCGGCAAGCGCGTGCTCATCATCGGCGTCGGCAACACGGCGATGGACTGCTGCCGGTCGGCCAAGCGGCTTGGCGCCACCGACGTCAAGGTGATCTCGCGAAAGACGCGCAAGTACTTCAAGGCCTCGCCGTGGGAGCTGGAGGACGCCGAGGAAGAAAAGGTGGAGATTCTCGAAAACCTTTCCCCGGTCCGCTTCATCATCGAAGAGGGCAAGCTGACCGGCATGGAGTTCGACAGCTTCACGTCGAGCGAGGTGAACGGCAAGCTGGTGCAGGAGCCCGCCGGCCGCATCACGATTGCGTGCGACTCGGTGGTGTTGGCGATCGGCCAGGAGAACGCGTTTCCCTGGATCGAGCGCGACATGGGGCTGCAGTTCGACAAGTGGAACATGCCCGTGGTGGACAAGACGACGTTCATGTCGACGCGTGAGGGCGTGTTCTTCGGCGGCGATGCGGCGTTCGGCCCGGCCAACATCATCTGGGCGGTCGAGCACGGCCACCAGGCGGCGATCTCGATCCACAACTACTGCGAGGGCATCCCCGTCACCGAGCGGCCGAAGCACGGGATGACGCTGACGAGCACCAAGATGGGGTTGCACGAGTGGTCGTACAGCAACGACTACGACCCGATCGCGCGGCAGAAGATGAAGCACGTCGATCTGCCGATCCGGTTCTCGAAGATGACCGTCGAGGTCGAGACCGGCTTCACCGAAGAGCAGACCAGGGCCGAAGTCGAGCGTTGTCTCAACTGCGACGTGCAGACCCACTTCACCGACTCGCTCTGCATCGAGTGCGACGCGTGCATCGACATCTGCCCGGTGGACTGCCTGGCGATCGTGCCGGAGACCTCCGAGGAGGAGATGCGCGCCAAGGTCAAGGCGCCGGGAGAGAGCTCGGGCCAGTCGCTCTTCGCCTCCGGACCGCTCAAGCAGACCGGACGTGTCATGATCAAAGACGAGAACGTCTGCCTCCACTGCGGGCTCTGCGCCGAGCGCTGCCCGACCTACGCGTGGGACATGCGCCGCTTCGTTCTTGAACTGCCGTACGCGGCGACGGCCTTCATCCCGCTGGCGGCGGTGGGAAGATAGAGTAGTCCACTGTCCACAGTCCACAGTCCGCAGTCCTTCGCGAGCGGCCCGATGACCCTCTTAAGGACTGGGGACAGCGGACTGTGGACTGAACTGAGGACTGTGGACTGTGGACAGTGGACTGAAATCTGACCAAGGACGAACTGAGGACTGTGGACAGTGGACCGTGGACTGAGAGCTCACTCTGATATGACCCGCGTCAACGATTTCGCTTTCAAGATCGCCACCGCCAACGGCACGGGATCGGCGAGTGCGAACGGCCTCATCATGCAGGCCATTTTTCGCATGGGCGTTCCGGTGACGGGGAAGAACGTGTTCCCGTCGAACATCCAGGGCTTGCCGACGTGGTACGAGATTCGGGTCAACAAGCACGGCTACACGGCGCGCACGCCCAACTTCGACTTGATGGTCGCGCTCAACGCCGCGACCTACGCCAAGGACGTCGACGAGGTCCGTTCCGGCGGCTGGCTGATGTTCGACTCGTCGTGGCCGCTGGATGAGAAGCTCAAGCGGCCAGACGTCACCTACATCGGCGTGCCGCTCGCCGAGATGTGCAACGCCAGCTTCAAGGGCGTCCGCGAGCGCATCCTGATGAAGAACATCGCCTACACCGGCGCGCTGGCGGCGCTCATCGGCATGGATACCGAGATCATCGCCGCGTTGACCAAGGAGAAGTATGCCGCCAAGAAGGCGCTGCTCGATTCCAACGAGAAGGCGATCGCGCTCGGCTACGACTACGTCACCAAGCACTACGATTGTCCGCTGCCGATTCAGCTCCAGCGCATGGACGCCACCAAGGATTCGATCCTGATCGACGGCAATACCGCGCTGGCGCTAGGTGCCGTCTTCGCTGGCGCCACCGTTGGCGCGTGGTATCCGATCACGCCGGCAACCTCAGTGATGGAAGCGTTCAAGAGCTTCTGCATGAAGTTCCGCCGCGACCCGGATACCAAGAAGCAGCGATTTGCGATTCTCCAGGCCGAGGACGAATTGGCCGCGCTCGGCATGGTGGTCGGCGCTGGATGGGCCGGCGCGCGCGCGTTCACGCCGACGGCGGGCCCCGGCATCTCGCTGATGAACGAGTTCATCGGCCTGGCCTACTACGCCGAAGTGCCGGCGGTGATCGTCGATGTCCAACGCACCGGGCCGTCCACCGGCATGCCGACGCGGACGCAACAAGGCGACTTGATGCTGTGCGCGTATGCCTCGCACGGCGACACGCGACACATCTGCCTGTATCCCGCCGATCCGAAGGAAGCCTTCGAGATGGCGCCGAAGGCGTTCGACCTGGCCGAGCGCTTCCAGACGCCGGTGTTTCTGGTCAGCGACCTCGACATCGGGATGAACGATTGGATGGTGCCGCGCCTGAGCTGGGATGACGCCTATCGTCCCGACCGCGGCAAAGTGTTGTCAGCCGAAGAGCTCGAGCGGATCAAAAGCTTCTCCCGTTACTTGGACGTGGATGGCGACGGCGTGCCGTATCGGTCGCTGCCGGGCGTGCATCCGAACGGCGCGTACTTCACGCGCGGCTCTGGACACAACAAGCACGGGGCGTACACCGAGGATGGCGCCGAGTATCAGGAGGTCCTGGATCGCATCGCGCGCAAGATCCAGAGCGCGGCTCGCGCCGTGCCCGCGCCGGTCATCACTCGCGCGCCCGGGGCCAAGATGGGTCTGGTGACGGTCGGCGGCTGCCACGCCGCCTGCATCGAGGCCATGGACCTGCTCGCCAAGGACGGCATCCATCTCGACTACCTGCGGGTCCGCGGCTTCCCGTTCGGCGACGAGGTGCGTCAGTTCCTCGAACAGCACGAGGTCAACTTCATCGTCGAGCAAAACCGCGATGCGCAATTGCGCAGCCTGCTGACGCTCGAGACCGGCGTGCCGGTCGCTCGCATGGAGTCGGTGCGCTACTACGCCGGCTTCCCGATGAGCGCGCATCACGTGATCACAGGTGTCAAGGCGAAGTTGGAGAAGGCGGCATGACGTACATCGCGAAGCCCAAGGTTCACCATCCCGGGCTCAAGAAGAACGCGATCGGGTTGACCCGCCGCGACTACGAGGGCGCGATCACGACGCTCTGTGCCGGCTGCGGCCACGACTCGATTACCGCCGCGATCATTCAGGCGTTCTGGGAGCTCGACGTCGCGCCGCATCGCGTCGCGAAGCTGTCGGGCATCGGCTGCTCGTCCAAGACGCCGGCGTACTTCCTGCGCGAGGCGCACGGGTTCAACAGCGTGCATGGACGGATGCCGGCGGTGGCCACTGGCGCCAACGCCGCCAACGGCGATCTCCTCTACATCGGCGTGTCGGGCGATGGCGATTCGCTGTCGATCGGACTCGGCCAGCTCTGCCACGCGATCCGCCGCAACGTGAACATGCTCTACATCCTCGAGAACAACGGGGTGTACGGACTCACGAAGGGGCAGTTCTCGGCGTCGGCGGATCCAGGCTCGACCAGCAAGAAGGGCGAAGCCAACACGATGGAAGCGATCGACGGCTGCCTGCTGGCGCTGTCGCTTGGCGCCACGTTCGTGGCCCGGAGCTTCTCGGGCGACAAGGATCAGCTGGTGCCGATCATTCAGGCCGGCATCGCGCACAGCGGCTTTGCCTTCGTCGATGTGATTTCGCCCTGCGTGACCTTCAACGATCACGAGGGATCGACCAAGAGTTACGCCTACACGCGCGAGCACAACGTCGAGGTCGTGCAGACGGACTTCGTGCCGATTCGCGAGGCCATCACGACCGAGTACGCGCCCGGCAGCGTCCAGACCGTGACGCTGCACGACGGCAGCTCGGTGCGACTGCGAAAGGTCGCCGCCGACTACGACGCGACCGATCGCGATCGCGCGTACGCGCACATTCGTGAGCATCAGGCGGCGGGCGAGACGGCGACGGGACTTCTCTATATCTCGCCGGACTCGAAGGACCTGCACGAGCAGAGCAACACCGTGCCCGGCGCGCTCACCGAGATTCCGTACCGACCAGCTCTGTCCGGGGAACGACGCGCTGCAGAAGCTCATGGGCCAGTTCCGATAGCGGCAGAATCTTGTGATCTCGTGAGGTGGTGATCTCGTGATCGATCTTGAGATCTGGAGATCTAGGGATTTGTTGACCGATCTGGAGATCTATCTGGTGATCTGACTGCTCCCGAGAGTGGTCGCGTTAGACGCCTAGTCGCGGGATCAAGAGGTCACCAGATTAGATCACCAGATTAGATCACCAGATAGATCACGAGATCGATCAACAGCTCATCCGATCATGAGATCGCCAGCTCGATCACCAGCTCACTACTTCACCAGCTCACAAGATTCGCCTTAAGGGTTGATCTGGATGATCTGGTGATCGATCTGATGATCTAGCGGTTGATCAGTTGATCTGGGCGCGAGTCGCACGAGCCGGATCAGCACATCGATGCATCACTCGATAGATCATCAGCTCGATCGACAGCTCATTAGATCCGCAGCTCACCAGCTCGATCACCAGATCAACACCTCACTAGATCGCCAGATTCGCTAAGGGTTAATCTGCGCCCGCGGCGCCTTGTCCGCCTGCGCCACAAAGAATGCCAGGAATCGCGCCATCCGCTCGAGGCCCGGCGTGGAGATGACGTCGAGCACCTCTCCGGTCGTGTGATAGAGCGGCGGCGCCTGCATGATCGTCACCTTTGCCACTTTCAGCGAAGCCCATCCTCCCGTCTCGCCGCTCTGCATCGTCGATCGCTCGGAGACGAAGTTCACGCCGTAGCGCGCCACGCCTTGATCGACGAGATCGTGCAGGAACGCTGAGTTGTTGGTGATCCCGCCGACCACCGGCGCCTCGCCCGAATCGGCGACTGCCTCGCGGTAGCCGTCGGCGGCAACCGTGCGCGCGGGCGAGAAGTTCCGCTGCGCGACGTGCTCGATGTTCACCAGCATCACCGCCCTGGCCGCCAGCTCCGGATTGGCGGCGACGAAACTGCGCGGCCCGTTGACTCCCGGCGTGTGATGACCGGCGCTGGCGACGAACACGAGCGTCCGGTCCGGCTGGTTCTCCGGCCTGGCAAAGTGACGCGCCAACGCCATCAGCACGGCCAGCCCGTCGGCGTTGTCGCCGGCGCCATCGAACCACCCGTCGACGTGAGCATTCAGCACGATGGTCTCGTCGTCTCGACGGCCGCGCACGACAGCCACGCCGTTCTCGGCCTTCAATCCCGTGCGCGACTCGCTGGTCAGGCGGATCCGTACGCGCAGCTTGTCGAGCACGCCCGCCGTGGCGGCGCGATCCATTACCTGTTCCAGGAAGTGGCCGTCGCGTCCGCCGATGTTGAAGCACGGATTGCCGCAATCGCTGAAGTCGCGCGAACGCTCGTTGCCGGGCAGGCGCACGAGGTTGAATACGCCGGCGGCGCCGCGCTTCACCAGATCCTCGGCGCGTGAATCGACCGCGCCTCGTTCGAAGAGCATGTGGCCCTGCGGCACGACGAGCTGAACCGCGATTTTCCCCTTCACGTCGATGCGCTCGACGATCGACGGGTTCGCGGATCCGACATAGACGAGCGGCGCGGTCAACGTGTCGCCGGGCAGGCGCGACGGCGACAGCGGCAGCGCGGATTCGAGGACGATGTCCTGGCTGCCGGGGCCGAAGGCCGGATCGGCGAGCAGCCGGACTTCCCATGACAACGGCATCCAGAACGAGGCCTTGGCGTCTTGACCGATTGGCTGCGTTTTGACCTCGGTGATGCCGGCCTTGCGGAACTCGGCAACGGCCCATTCAACGGTTCGCGTCGCCGATGGGAATCCGGCGACGCGACCCCACATCTGTCCGTTGCCCATCTCACGCTGGCTGCGGCTGTCGCGTGAGAAGCCGACGATCGTGTCGACGTCCGCCTTCAGCGTGGCGCCGCGAAACTCCGGCGCGTCGGCTTCACCGGGTGGCAACGAAACCGCGCGCGGCGCGCGCTGGCCGACGCGAACCGCCGGCGCATCGCCCATTTTGGGTGGGAGCGTCACTCCCAACCACGGACCTGGCGATTCGGGCGGCCGTTGCGCCGACGCCGTCCAGGCCGCGGTCAGCATCGCCACCGCGATCACCAGTCGTCTTCGCATGCCGGGAAGATTACCCCCGCTGGGGTCTGGCCCGAATGCAGAATCTGCGATCAGTTTAGGCAGACGGTGCGGAATCTCGTGAGCTGGTGAAGTCGTGATCTGATGATCGAGCTGATGATCTCGTGATCTCGTGATCGGTCGATCGATCTAGAGATCTATCGATAGATCTGTAGATCGGTCATCAGATCATCAGGTCGCAAGACCACGAGATCGATCGCCAGCTCACCACCTCACCAGATCGCCAGATTCGCTTGGGGGTTGATCTGCAGTGGCGGTGTCGGTGGTAGAGTTCGCCGATGCTGACCCTGATCGCACTCCTTGTCACCCTCACGGCAGAACAACCTCAGGCTCCAACGCCGGCTACCTTCATCACCAAAGGCGAGCACGAGGCCGTGCTCAAGGATCAGATCGCCCAAGCCGTGGTGGACCAACCGATCAAGGCGAGCGACGTGCGCGGCGGCAAGGCGTCGGTCGCGATGCTGCATCGCGTGAAGCCCGAAGCCAGCGCGCTGATTCACGATCACGTCACCGAGACCTACTACATCCTCAGCGGCTCGGGGACGATCGTCACCGGTGGGTCGCTGGGTGATGCGAAGCCATACGACCTCACGCGCTTGAACGCCGGTATGAGTCAGCAGGGGACACGCCAGGGTGGCGAGAGCAAGCGCGTGGGCCCGGGCGACATCATCATTATTCCGGCCGGGACGCCGCACAGCTTCAGCCAGCTGGATGGACCGATTAGCTATCTCGTCTATCGGTTTGAACCGAAGTAGATGGATACGCGAATCTTGCGATCTGGTGAAGTGGTGAGCTGGTGATCGATCTGATGATCGGTTGATGTCTTGATCTCGTGAGCGATCTGATGATCTATCTGATGATCTGACGACCTGATCCCGGCTGCCGGCTGCCGGATGCCGGTTGTGGTCCCGACTGCCGGGAGATCTCGGGACGAGACGTCAACGTGAGCGCGCTGGCACGAGGCGCTTCAGCTCTTCGGTCCAGTGTTGCACCACGATGAGGCGCGGCGACTCGGAGCCGGCTGAGTCCTGGCGGATCATCACGAACCGTTTGCCGTCAGGCATCACGTCGTACGGTCGAACACCGGGGCCGCTACTTGGGAACGAGCCGTCAAACAGCTTCCGCTCGGTTCCAACTGTCAATGTCTCGCCGGTCGACACCGGCACGGCCATGAGCGAACGGCCGTCGAGGCTCAGGTAATACAATTCCTTCCCGTCAGACGCCCATCGAGCCGCGAACCCGCCGCTCCGCGACACTTTCTGGAGGCTCCCACGCTCGGGATATCGTTCGACATACACGGCAATCGAGCCTGCCCGATTGCTCTGGTACGCCATCCAATGACCGTCGGGAGACACGGCCGCTGCTCCCTCGATGAATTGATTCGGTGTCGCGGGGGTATAGCGACGTTCCCCGTCGAGCTGGACGCTGGACATCGTCGAGCCGACCAACGCTTCGGTGATGAGCAGGGTGCGGCCATCCCTTGACCATGCTTCCGCTTGTATGCGCCCGAAGCTATCGGGCCGCGCGAACATCTTCTCCGCCGTGCCGCTTCCGTCCAAGGACTGGGAATAGATCTCCGGCCGGCCACCGCGGCTCGACGTAAACACAATGCGATCGCCGGCCTGAGACCACGTGGGGTACTGGTCGTCACCTGGGTCGGTGGTCACGCGAATGGCCGTGCCCCTCGCGACGTCGTAGGACCAGACATCCCGAGGCTGTCCAAAATCCGTCGCCAGATGCGTGCCCTTTGGCGACACGCGAACGGTCTGGTAGTTCTGCCGGCTCAGGCCAGTCAGCGGCTCCTGGTGCCCTTGGCGGTCGACCCACACCAGCGAACTGTCGTCGCCAAGCGATCCGCCGGCGAGGTAAGCCAAGGTTCCGTCATCAGCCACAGCGAAGTCCGACGCGCCGGTTGGCTTGGCCACCACCCCGTCGAGTATGGTCACTGGTTCGGAGGTCACAGCGAGGCGTTGGACATCGAAGGCGACAGCGCGGAGAGTTCCACGAGTGGCAAACACAATGTGACCGGTCTTGACGTACTTGGGATAGCTGCCGCCCTGAACGAGGACACGAGTCACGCCGGTGGCGACGTCGAGAACGGCAATGCGCGCGGCGTCGTAGCTGCCGGACCACATCGTGAACAGGACGGCTTTGTTGCCGGGCAGCGCCTCGGGAAAGATGTGAGACTCGCCCGAACTCGTGGTGACCTGATTGGGCTCTCCGCCGCCAGCAGGAACTTGCCACAGCCCCGAGGTGTTGCTAGAACCGAACACGATACTGTCGCCTTGCGTCCACGTGGCGCCACGAAGGGTTCCAGGGACGTCGCAGATATCGATCGACGCACCTCCCTGGACGGGCACCTTCCGCAACCTGCTGTTGGAAACGAATCCTACCCAATTGCCGTCGGGCGACATGAAAGGGGATTCGCCGACCACGTCCTTCAGACGCGTGGACAACAGCTGGTCAACGTGTCGGACGGCTAGCGACTGCCCACTCGTGTAGCGGGCCGCGTACACGACCTGCGCGCCATCGGGGGAGATCGCGATGTCGGGGTACGAAGATGACAGGGAGTGCTCCAAATCCGGCGGCGGGACGATGTCGAATCGGGTGATACGACCGGGTGGTGGATCCGGCTGCAGATTGAGCGCGCCGGCTGTCAGCGCAATTCCCACGAACAGACCCGCTGCCGCCCATGCCAGCAGCCGAAGCGCAGACGCCGGCGTTGCCCTTGTTCCAGGTTGGACCGGCATCGCCGATGGGATGTCGAACGCGCCCTCGATGGCCAGGCGTAGGTCTCCTACGGCTTGAACTCGCGTGCGCGGGTCCTTCGCGAGGGCACGTTGAAGGTGCAGGCGAAGCGCTGGCGAGACATTGGCGGGCAGCAGGCTCCAGTCGGGCTCCGACTTGATGACGGCCGCAAGCACTTCCGCCACATCGTCGCCCGCGAACGCGCGGCGACCGGTGAGCATTTCGTACATCACACACGCGAAGGCCCAGACATCCGCGCGGCGATCGACGGCGCGACCCTTCGCCTGCTCCGGCGACATGTACGCCGCCGTGCCGAGAATCATCCCCATCTGAGTCATCGCGGGCGATGTGATCGTCGCCGCTCCGTCGAAGCCGGTTGCCGTCTGCCGGATGCCGGCTCCCTGTTCGATTGCCTTGGCGAGACCGAAGTCCAGCACCTTCACGCTGCCGTCGGGACGGAGCTTGATGTTTGCCGGCTTGAGATCGCGGTGAATGATTCCCTGCTCGTGCGCCGCCTCGAGTGCCTCGGCGATTTGCTTTGCGATGGGAATGGCTTCATCGACGGCGATGGGCCCTTGCGCGATCCGCTCCTCCAGCGTCAGGCCCTCGACGAGCTCCATCACAAGAGCGATCGCGTCGTCACTTTTTTCCAGACCGTAGATTTGCGCGATCTGCGGATGATTGAGCCTGGCCAGCACTTCCGCTTCCCGCTGGAAACGCGCCAGCCGCTCGCCATCGCTTGCCATCGCCTCTGGCAACACCTTGATGGCGACGGTCCGCTTCAGGTGGGTGTCCGTCGCTCGGTACACCTGACCCATGCCGCCCTCGCCGATCAGGTCGGCGATTTCATAGGGGCCGAGACGGGAGCCGGCGGCTAACGCCATGTGGCAGGCAGGTCAATGACCTGAACCACGGCGAGAGTTTCGCTTGGCCTTAGACGCATGCCGCGAGGGATCGGCATGACGCATAGAGTAGTTCATTCGAACCGAGAGAGGGTGGGTAGGACGGGTGGGGCGGGTAGGCCGCGTGGGGACATCTCGTGAGCTTGTGAAGTGGTGATCTGACGATCGATCTTTGATCTGGTGAACTGGGGATCTGGAGATCGATCGGCAGATCTATCGATAGATCTGCAGATCGCTCACGAGATCACGACATCTCCGATCGAACATCGATCGCCAGATCACCACCTCACCAGATCACCAGATTCATTCAGCCCTAAGTCCCTCCACGGGATCCACCCTCATGGCTCGCAATGCGGGTGGCACGCAGGCGACGAGCGCGGCGAACAGCAGCAACGCTCCCGCCGAGACGATTGCCGCGGTATCGCTTGGCGACACTCCGAAGAGCACACGCGTCAGGACGCTCTCTGCGACGCGGATGATCCCGAACCCGACGGCGAGGCCGACCACGATCAAGAGCGCGCTCTGACGAACGACGAGCGCGCCGACTTCGGCGGGCTTGGCGCCGAGTGTCAGACGAATCGCCAGCTCGCGCGTGCGCAGCGCGACCGACCACGAGAACAACCCGTAGACGCCGAGCGCCGCGAGCAATCCGGCGAGGGCGCCGAAGAACACGAGGATGCTCATCAGCAGTCGCGCCTCGGCCGTCTTGGCTGCGAACCGTTCACCCCATGTCTCGGTGAGGCCCATCGGCACGTTCGGCGTGATTCTTCTCAACGCATTGCGAATCGCGTTCTGCGCCATGCTCTTCTCCTGCGCGCGCACCGCGAGGAAGACTTCGGCGAACGGAAACTGCCGGGTGGTGAAGTAGATGGCCGGCTCGACCGCCTGGCCGAGCGGAACGTTGCGGACGTCGCGAACGACGCCGACGATCTCGAACGGCAGCCCATCGTGTCCTGGACCGGTGCCGGTCGTCTTGAGATTCAGCCCGAGCGGACCGATGCCAGTCGCCCAGGTTCGAATCGTCTGCCCGATCGGTTCCTTGTTCGGCAGGTAGCGCTTGACCAGGGACTCGTTGACGACGACAACCGCGTTTGAGTCCGGTCCATCGAACGCAGTGAAAGCCCGGCCCTTGGCAATCTCGGCGCCCATCGCTTCGAAATATCCTTCGCTCGCGCTGTGCAGCTGCACTTGTGGCATGTCCTCCTGACGGGCAGGGCGCGGCTCGCCATCGACCGCGAATGGATTACGCCAGCCAACGGCGAGCGGGAGGAAGTTGGTGCTGCCGACGGCGACCACACCGGGCTGACTGCGGATCTCTTCGACGATTTGCGCGTGAAGCGTTCCGGTTTCTCGCCAGACCTGAAGAAAGTTCTCTCGCGTCACCTCGCGGCCGTTTTGCGCCAACTGCACGGTCGTCGTCACCACATCGTCGGCATTGACGCCGGTTGGTGTGTCCATCATCTGGCCGACCGTCCGGACGAGCAGTGCCGAGCTCACGAGCAACGCGCAGGCCAGCGCGACCTCCGCCGCCACCAGCACGGAGTAGATCCGGCGCGCGCCTTTCGAGCTGCCGCGTTCGCCCGACTTCAAGTCCGCGTTGAACTGCGTCCGCAGCAACAACAGCGCTGGCACCAGGCCAAAGACGACCGTCGTGGTCAGGACCACGCCCAGGCACATGGCCAGCGCGCGAACATCCACACCAGCTTCGTCGAGCCGGGGGATCTGCACTGGGGTGAACGACTTGATGAGCGGCAGGGCGGCGGCCGCGGCGGCGATGCCGACAGCCGCGCCGCAAACCGACAGCACGAGGCTCTCTGACATGAGCTGGGTGATCAGTTGGCGTGGCGCCGCACCCAGCGTTACGCGCACGGCGATCTCCCGTTCGCGCGACAGCGCGCGCGTGAGCAGAAGCGAGGCGACATTCAGCACGCCGATCACGAGCAACAGGCCGACGGCGCCGAACAGCACCATCAGCGCCGGCCGGTAGTAGCCGAGCTCTTCGTCGAGGAGCGGCACGAGCCGGCTGTTCCACGACTTGTTGGTCTGCACGAAGTCGCGCTGCAAGCGAAGCCCGAGTGATTCGGTCGCGGCTTGCGCTTCTTCAAAGCTGGTTCCGTCTTTGAGCCTCGCGACCGCCTCCATGAAATGTGCCGCGCGGCTGTGCTGCGTCAGGTCCCATCGCAAGCGCTGCCACACGTCGACCTCGTCTGGATAGTTGAACGTCGCCGGCATCACGCCGACCACCTGATAGGGCGTGCCGTTCAACAGCAGCGGCCTGCCGACGACGCTCGGATCGGCGCTGTAACGGGTACGCCACAAGCGATCGCTGATGACGGCGATCAATTCGTTGCTGAACAGCTTGTCGCTCGGTGGAAATCCGGCGCCCACTTGCGGCTTGACGCCGAGCAGCTCGAACAGGTTGTTGCTGACCTCGATCGTTTTCACACGCACGGGATCCATTCCGGGATCGGTGAGGTTGACGCCCGGACGCCACCACGCCGCCGCGTCCTTGAAAACCGGCAGCGCCCGGTAGTCCATGAAGTTCACCGGCGAGATCGGATCGTGCTGGAGGCCCTTCTCCGTGTTCGTGTCCCACAGGGTCACCAGTCGATCGGGTTGCGAGTAGGGCAGCGGCCGCAGCACGACCGAATCGACGACGGTGAAGACCGTCGTCGCCGCACCGGTGCCCAGGCCAAGCACCAAGACGGTGACCAGCGCAAAGGTCGGCTGCTGACGGAATTGACGAACGGCAAGTCGAATCGCGCTCAACACGTTGAGGCTCCTTCCGGTTGATGCCCGCGCAACGGCATCCGCCTGACGCGCGTGACGACGGTCGGGGCTGCGCGCCGCATGGCGGCGCAACACCGAAATGGCGGACTCTTCGAGCGCGGCCAGAGTGCGCGCCCGCGCGTCGGCCTCGCTCGCGCCGTCCTCGATGGCGGTCGCGGAAAGATCCTCGAGATAGGTGACCAGCTCGTCGATGGTCGCGTCAGGGAGGTCGACGTGCGAGCTCGCCACGTGGCTCAACACCGCCGCTCGAATGTCGAACTTCTGAGCCATGGCTGAGCCTCAGGCCGGCTTCACGCCCGCGACGTGAGACAGCGCCGCGATGAAGCGGGCCCAGTCCTCACGCTGGGTAGCGAGGATTTTCTTGCCGCCGTCAGTGATGCGGTAGTAGCGGCGGCGCCGCTGACTCGATCGCTCCACCCAGCGGCCCTTGATCAAGCCGCGCTCTTCGAGGCGGTACAGCGTGGCGTAGAGCGAGGCCATCGTGAATCGCAACGTGCCCTGTGACCGCAACTCGATTTGCCGGCCGATTTCGTAGCCGTGGAGGGCCTGCTCGTCGACCAGCGCGAGGATCAGGAGGTCGGCGCTGCCTTTCTTGGCGGAGTCGATTGCGGTGGAGTCCATCACACGAGTCACCATATATAGGAAAGCATCATATAGGATCGTTGATGCTGGTTAGACGGGGGAGGAACGGAAAACGTTCGTTTCAGTTCGGCATCCGCCTCCGCTCGCCAATAGTTCGAGCGAGCTATGGCGTGATGGCGCGCCGAAGCAGGAACTGCGCAGGCGGCCATCCGGGATCCGGCGGCCGGCATCCGGGTCGGCATCCGGGCCTTCCGTCCCATCGCGGACGCCAGGTGTCCGGTGGTGAACGCCTCCAGCGATTACATCTCCGGTTGCCGGCTGCCGGATGCCGGCTGCCGTTCGGGCATACGCCTTGCTCTGCTTCCGCCCATGACCTCGGACCTCCGCTTCGCCTGGCGCGCGCTCTGGAAAAACCCGACGACGACCCTTGGCGCCATGCTGGCGCTGGCGCTCGGCATCGGAGCGACGACGACGATGTTCGGGCTGCTCGATGCGGTGGCGCTGCGCCCGTTGCCGTACCCCAACGCCAGCCGGCTGGTCGAAATCTGGGGAAATGTCGAGCGCCAGACCGTCGAGCGGCGTGGCACGTCCATCCCGGACTACATCGACTGGCGTGACAAGAGCCGATCCTTCGACTTGATGTCGGCATGGGACAACAACAATTTCATTCGTTACGGCAGCGGCGCACCCGAGCAGGTTGCCGCCGAGCTCGTCGCCGGTGATTACTTCACCATCCTCGGGGTGGAGCCAATCGCCGGCCGCGTGCTGTCGAAAGCCGATGACCCGCCAGGGTCTCCATTTGTCGTCGTGATCGGCGAACGCCTATGGGAGCGCGCCTACGGACGACGGCCCGACGCGATCGGGGAATCGCTCCGGCTCGACAGCCAGGTCTTTACGATCGTCGGTGTGATGCCTGCTTCGTTCAGGGGCCGATCGGACAGTGCCGAGGCCTGGGTGTCGATGCTCGCGCATCCGGCAAACGCCAAGCCAAATCGTGGCTCGCGTGGATTCAGGGCGCTTGCGCGACTGGCGCCCGGGGTCTCCCAAGCTGCCGCTCAAGCCGAGCTGACCGGCGTCGCGAGCCAGTTGGCGCAGGCCTATCCCGAAACCAACGAAAAGCGCGGGGCAGAGGTGGCGTCGCTGGCCAACGAGGTGTTTGGTCAGGTGCGGCCGGCGATCTCGCTGCTCTTCGGTGCGGTCACGTTCGTGCTCGTCATTGCCTGCGCGAGCGTCGCCAGCCTGCTTCTCGCGCGCACTGAATCGCGACGGCGGGAGTTCTCGCTGCGCAGAGCCATTGGCGCCGATGAGCGGCGCCTCGTTCGCCTGATGCTGGCCGAGAGCGCGTGGGTCGTGGTGCTGGGATCGACGACTGGGATTCTGCTGTCACTCTGGGCGGGTGATGCGCTGCTGGCGCTGAGCCCGGTGCAACTGCCCAGCTTCGCGTCACCAGGAGTGGACTGGCGCACGCTCCTGTTCGTCGTGTCACTCGGCGTCCTGATCACGATCGGCATCGGCTTGTCGCCGCTGCGCAGCATGAATCACCACTCGCTCGCCCAGGATCTCCGTGAAGGCGCGGTGGAGGCGCGTGGCGGTCACAGCGGACGCACGCTGCAGGTGATCGTCGCAGGTCAGATCGCCGTGACCGTCTTGCTGCTGATCGGCGCAGCACTCTTCGGACGAAGCTTCGCTGCACTGACTCGGTTCGATCCAGGATTTGACGCGACTGGCGTCCTGACCCTGCGCGCGACGTTCCCAGCCGTGACCGGCGCACCGCCGCCGCCCGCCGAAGCCGGCGGCCTGCAGGTGATGGCAATACTCGACGATCTGCGCGGGTTGCCCGGTGTGCAGTCGGTCGGGATGACGACGTCGGTGCCGCTGGTGAACAGCTCGGCCTTCTTCTATTCGGCCGAAGGCATGGGCGTGGTCGACGCGACCAACCGGCCGCGCGCGTACGGGCATCGCGTCAGCCCGGGCTACTTCGACGCGCTGGGCCTGCGCCTCGTCGAGGGGCGCGGCTTCGAAGCCGGGGATCTCGCGCCCAATGGCCAAAACGCCATCGTCACCGAAGCGCTCGCCAAGCGGTTCTGGCCCGGCCAGTCGGCGATCGGCCGGCGGATCAAGCAGGGCGATCTCGATGGCCCCTCTCCCTGGTTGAATATCATCGGGGTCGTGCACGACGCGAACTTGCGAGGCATTCCGCAAAACCCCACGCAGGACCCGGACATCTTCCTGCCGTTCAACGCGCGGCCGCGGTCGTTCGCACTGCTGGTCCGGACTTCCGGCGATCCCGACTCCCTCGGGCGCACCATCGCGACTGCGCTCCAGCGCCGCGACGCCGGCGTCGCCGTCTTTGGAGTGCAGACGCTCAAAACGCTGGTGGAGCAGGAGCTGGCCGCAAGCCGCTTCTTGACCTGGCTCACGGGTGTCTTCGCCGCGACGGCGCTGATCCTCGCGGTCATCGGCATCTACGGCCTGCTTGCCTACTGGGTTGGACAACGCACGCGCGAGATCGGCGTCCGCGCCGCGCTTGGCGCCGGCCGCGGCCAATTGATGGGGTTGGTCGTGGGGCAGGGCCTCGGCCTGGCGTTGGCAGGGATCGCGATCGGTGCGGCGGCGGCAGTGGCCCTCGGCCGGTTCGTCGAGTCGCAGCTCTATGCGATCCAGCCACTCGACGCCGTCTCGTTTGTTGCGCCGGCCGGTGTGATGATCAGCACGGCGCTGGCGGCGAGCCTGGTGCCGGCGATCCGCGCCCTGCGCGTCGATCCCGTCACGGCGCTGCGGAAAGACTGACCCGGAATCTCGCGATCTAGTGAAGTTGTGAGCTGGTGATCGAACTGGCGAGCTTCGATCTGAAGATCTGGTGACCGACCTGGAGATCTATCGATAGATCTCCAGATCGATCGACCGATCGTCAGATCACGAGATCATCAGCTCGATCATCAGATCACGACTTCACCAGATCGCCAGATTCATCAACCTTCTGCGTCGGGGCGACGTCCAACCCGCCATGCTGGACCTGCTCTACGACCTCCGCCACGCCCTTCGCGCGCTCGTTCGCGAGCCGGGATTTGCGCTCACCGCCGTTCTCACGCTCGCCTTGGGCATCGGCGCCACCACCGCGCTCTTCACCGTCGTCAACGCAGTGATTCTGTCGCCACTCCCATTTCCAGATTCGCACCAGCTGGTCCAGCTCTGGCGAAGCGAGCTGCCGAGTCTCACCTATGGCTCCGCGTCGTACGGTCGCTACCTGGATTGGCGGCGAGAACAGCGCGCGTTCACGGACCTTGGTGCCTGGGCGCCGCGTGGCATGACCATCGCCGGAGCCGAAGGGCCCGAACGAGTCGGCGGCGCCACCGCTTCGGCCTCGTTCTTCCGCGTCATCGGTGCTTCCGCAGTGATTGGCCGCTACATCGCCGACGACGAGGATCAAAAGGGCGCGGCGAAGGTCGCCATCATCAGCGAAGGACTCTGGCGACGCCGATTCCAGGCGTCGCCGTCCGCTCTCGGCGCCAGCCTGCAGATCGACGGCGAGTCGTACACGCTCATCGGCGTGGCGCCGTCGGCGTATTCGGAGATCTGGCGGCCCGACGTCTGGATCCCGCTTGGCGCGGTCGCCGATGCCGCCAACCGCCAGAGCAACTTCCTGCTGTCGTTTGGCCGCATGCGCGAGGGATCGACGATCGATTCGGCGCGCCAGGGCTTGAGCGGTCTTGCCGCCCAGATGACACGCGACCATCCCGAGGACAAGTACACCTTCACGGCACGGCCGCTCCACGAGGTGATCACAGAGGGCGCGACCCGCGGACTCTGGGTGCTGCTCGGCGCAACCGCCTTGCTGTTGCTG
Source organism: uncultured Acidobacteriota bacterium (assembly GCA_963773045.1). Lineage (GTDB taxonomy): Bacteria > Acidobacteriota > Vicinamibacteria > Vicinamibacterales > UBA2999 > 12-FULL-67-14b. Next base: position 102,666 of record CAVYZT010000013.1, read on the forward strand.
ATCGCATGCACCAACGTCGCGAACCTGCTGCTCGCTCGAGCCGTGGTGCGCGAGCGCGATCTCGCCATTCGCGCCTCGCTTGGCGCCGGCCGCCGGCGGCTGGTGAGCCAGGTGATGGGTGAGACCATTGCCCTCGGCGCGTTGGGCAGCGTTGGCGGTGTCGGACTGGCCTGGGCTCTACTGCGCGTGTTCGTTTCTCTGGCGCCGCCGAACTTTCCGCGTATCGCGGCCATCACGCTCGATCTGCGTGTGCTCGGATTCGCGCTGCTCGTCGCGGTGATCGCTGGCCTCATCGCCGGCCTGGCGCCGGCGCTGCACCTGCTGCGGTCCGATCTCAATGGCGTGATCCGGTCTGGCGATTCGCGTGGCGCCACCGCGCGACGCGCACGCGCGGCCAGCCGGCTCCTGGTCGTGTCGGAAGTGGCGCTTGCGCTGGCCCTCGTAACCACAGCCAGCCTGATGGTGAAGAGTCTGCGTCGCCTGCAAGCGCAAGATTTGGGTGTGACCCGAGATCCCGTGCTGACCTTCGGAGTGGGTCTGCCGCCGTTTGTCGCCAGCGGCGCTCCGGCCGTGGCCCGCTTCCAGTCAGAGTTTCTGCAACGGGTTCGTGCCTTGCCTGGAGTGACCCACGCCTCGGCGATCAATATGTTGCCGATCGCTGCGACCGGGAACAACGGATGGGTGCGGCGCGACGATCAGATCGACGAACGCGAAGGCGTGCCGGTCACCGAGTTCCGCATCGTCATGGACGGATACTTCGAGACGATGGGTGTGAAGCTTCTGGCTGGCCGAACCGTCGCCGAACGCGATCGCCAGGGCGCGGTGCCGGTTGCAGTCGTCAACGAGACGTTGGCGTCGCGGTTGTGGCCCAATCGCGATCTCGCGAGCGCCATTGGCCAACGGATACGAATTGGCGCCGTGACCGGACCCGCCAATGAAGTGATCGGCGTGGTGGGGAGCGTCCGATCGCGCCGGCCGGACGCGCCGCCCGATCCGGAAGTGTATGTCGCGTTTCAGCAACTGCCATCCCCGGCGATGAGCTACGTGGTCCGAGCGGCTGGCGATCCTTCGGCGCTCACAAGCCAGATTCGCTCCGCGCTCGGCCAGATGACACCGCACGTCGCCCTGGCCGCGACGCGGACGTTCGACGACGTGGTGGCGACGTCGACGCAAACGTCAGGGCTGTTGTCGTGGCTGAGCGTGATCTTCGGGGCGCTCGCCGCGTCGCTCGCGATCGTCGGCATCTACAGCGTGATGTCGTACACCGTGGCGCAGCGAACTCGAGAGCTCGCGATTCGTTCGGCGGTCGGTGCGAGCCGCGCGATGCTGCTGGGCGTGGTCATTCGTGAGGGGTTCACGCTCAGCACGGCTGGCATCGGGGCCGGTGTCGTGCTGGCACTGGCTGCGTCCGGCGTGCTTGGCGCGTTGCTGTACGACGTGCGCGCCACCGATCCGGTGGTGTTCGCGTTGTCGGCGGTGAGTCTGGCCGCGATCGCGCTGGCGGGTTATGTGATTCCGGCGCTGCGCGCCTCCCGCGTCGAGCCAGTGACGGCGCTGCGCGGAGATTGACAGAATCTTGCGATCTGATGAGGTGGTGAACTGGCGATCGATCGAGAGATCTCGTGAGCTCGCGATCTGGTGATCGATCTGAAGATCTATCGATAGATCTCCAGATCGATCGACCGATCGCCACATCAATAGATCATCAGCTCGATCACCAGCTCACCACCTCACCAGATCACGAGATTCTGGAACAGTCCCGCGGTCTTCTACGTCAGTCCATGGTATGACCGTCACCACCACTCCATCCGTCGAAGGCAAGCGCATCACGAAGTACTGCGGCGTCGTCACTGGCGAGGCGATCCTCGGCGCGAACATCTTCCGGGATTTCTTCGCGGGCATCCGCGACATCGTCGGCGGCCGCTCCGCGGCGTACGAACACGAGCTGCGTTCGGCGCGCGAGATTGCCTTTGTCGAGATTCAGCAGGCGGCCGCCGAGCTCGGCGGCAATGCGATTGTGGGAGTGGATCTGGACTACGAGACGGTCGGAGCCAACGGCAGCATGCTCATGGTCACCGTGAGCGGCACTGCGGTGGTCGTCGAATAGGGCCAGACAGCGAACGCGAATCTGGTGATCTGGTGAAGTAGTGAGCTGGTGATCGATCTCGTGGTCTTGCGGGCCCTACGCCGAGAGCAAGCGGAATCTGGCGATCTTGTGAAGTTGTGATCTTTTGATCGAGCTGGTGATCTGATGAGCTGGCGATCGGTCGATCGATCTGGAGATCTATCGAGAGATCTTCAGATCGATCATCAGATCGTGAGATCAAGAGATCACTAGCTCGATCACCAGATCACCACCTCACCAGATCACCAGATTCTGGAATACACTGATCGAAGTCGCCGGTTGCCCGTATGCGTCGAAGCTGCCAGGCACTCGCCGTTCTCGTGACCAGCCTTGTCGCGTCGGCCGGGGCGAGCTCAGCAGCCACTGGGGTGTTTCAGGGATCCGAGACGCTCTCCAGGGCCGAGACGGCCAGGCGCGTGAAAGACGATCTCGCGCGCCGTCTGAAGGTCAACGCGGGTGAGATCGAGCTTGTGGCCGAGTCGGACGAGACGTGGCCCGATTCGACGTTGGGGTGCTCCCCACGAAAGCCGCTCGACGAGCCGATGCCAACGCCTGGTTTTGCGTTCACCGTATCGCACCGCGGCCGCTCGTTCGTCTATCACACCGACCGTCTCGGCCGTCTCCGCCGCTGCGAGACGGTCAAGCCGGTCAAACCGATCGGCCGCTAGCCGCAGGATTGCGGGAGTAGAGGGCCCGCGCGTGGACCCTCCACTCCAGCTGAGCTTCAGTCGGTACTGGTTCCGGATGCGGCACACGATTCGCCGCACGGCCGTCCCCGGAATCGCCTGCCGCGCGTGGTTCAGCGTGGGCGTCGGCACGCCGATCTGCTGCGCGGCGAATGCCAGCAGCGAGTAGGCCAGCCGGGCGGCCGCTGCCGACTTGAGGAAGTCCCACCTGCCGAACGCGTTGACCGCAATCCCGGCGGCGGCGTCAGCCGCCACGATGAGCGGCCAGACTTGGTGCGCTCTTGGGTCGGTCAGGATGTCGCCTACCACGGCGTTCGACCAGTTGAGATAGCCGGCCGTTTCCCAGCGGTGCTGGTTGTCTCGATCGAACACTCCGAACCCGTTCGACAACGCCAGGTAGTGCATGACCGTATCGCTTTCGTCACCCGACCACGCGAATTCGAAAGGACCAGTGGAGTCGAAGTCGAGCCCCTGCTCGGAGTCGTACCCATCGTGCGGATGGGACATGCCCAGGTGATGACCGAACTCATGGATCCCGGTGGTCGTGAAACCGTAGCCCAGATCCCGGTATTCAGGAGCGTCGAACATGAACACATGAGTCTGCGTGCCGTCCACCCAGTTGTCGTCGGCGAATCCCAACAGGCCGAACTGATCGCCAAGTGCTGCGCCCGTGGTGTTGTAGGCAAAGATTTCGCCGACATAGTCGCGCGGACGATAGGAAGGGATGTATTTCGTCAGATTCGCGTTGAAGTAGCAAAACAGCTGAGCGAAGGTCGTGCCGAACGGGTTCCAGCAATCGTCGTCCACCAGGATGTTGGCGAAAATATCCAGCGCCCGTTTCGCGTCGGCGTCAACCGGATTCGTATCGGTGAGCCCGACCCTCCAGGAGTAGTACGGCTCGAACTGCTGCAGCTCACGCTTCATGAAGTCGCGGTTGATGAAGGTCAGCCCACTGCTCCCTGCGTCGTCCTCGAGCATCGCAACATGGGCCACCTTCGAACCGCCGGCGTCGGGCGCCGTGACCAGCGGATCGTAGAGAGGGGACGTCGTGAACAGCAGATCGATGCCGACGTAGCGCGCAACCAGTCCGAGGTCACCGCTCAACCGCGACGCCGGCCGATAACCGCCGGAGCGATACTCCCAGATCGGCGGCATGTGGTACTCCGTCTGATCGTCGTCAACGCTCCAGTTGTTGGTCCACGACTCTGGCCCGGCCGACAGGTCGTAGAACCACGAGCGCGACACGCTGCCACCCCACGCGATCATCTTCCGCGAACCGCGCTGGATACCGAAGTTGTAGCCGGTGTCGGGATCGGGTTCGTCCGTCTTCGTGTAGACGTGGAACCTGAAGTCGCGTCGGCCGTACCAGTTGATGAAGTAGATGGTGTAGCGACGAGGATCGCCGCTGTCGTGGGCCGACAGATACCGCTCGACCGTCGCGGCGTCGATGTAGAGCACGGGGCCGACGACGTCCAGCACGTTCTTTTGCTCCTGGTTGTAGGAATCCTGGAACGCCGTGATCGGGCCTTCGGCGCCAGCCCGCGCGAGAAACGAGAAGAACTGGTTCTCGAATTGCCGCGTTTGGTGGACGACGCGGTACTTGAAGCGGAATTCCAGGCCCAGGTCGCGTCCGTTCAACCCGTAGAACTGCGGATACCGCACGATCGGGTTGTAGGACCCCGGCAGAGAGTCGAGCAACGTCTGCTCGTCGACCTGACCGGGCGAGTAGCCGATGAAGACAAGGTCGACCGGCACCGTCTGCTTCTGCACGACGAAGTCGCCGGGTCGCAACGTGCGCAGACGGCCACTGGCGGAGCTGGCGTCGGACGTCTGTGCCCGCGTGGTGGCCGTCAACGATGAGATCGCCAGCACGGCGACAAGGAAGAAACGGGGGGTTGCTGAAGGCATGTTGGGTTCTCCTCTTCACACTCGGTCGAGTGCGGCTAGGTGTATCCCGACACGCCACGAGTGTCCAGAGGGAAACACAGGAGAGCGACGGAAGATTTGGCAGGCCGTGGTGGAGGACTTCGCGGGCTGTGACGTGATGATCGAACGATCCCTCGTTCGATCACCACTTCACGACTTCGGGCGAGGCGCGAGACTCGCTACGGTTCGATCGTCGCCTTCTTCACGTAGTCGAGCTTCGGAAAATCCTTCTTCAGGTAGGCGTTGCCTTCCATCTGCGTGCGACCCTGCTCGGGCCCGCTGCCGCGCGGCGCGCCTTCGCCGTAGCCGGTGTGCAGCTTGTCCACCACCTCGATGCCCTTCACCACCTCGCCGAACGGCGCAAACCCCATCTTGTCGAGGTTGGCGTTGTTCCCGTAGTTGATGAACACCTGCGTGGTTCGCGTGTCAGGCGACGCGCCCATGGCGTAGGTGATGTAGCCCTTCTTGTTGGACTGCTTGACTGGATCGGGCGGTATGCGGGCGTTACGCCAGGCGTTGTTGACCGCCGGGTCGCCGTTGATACCGAACTGCACCATGAAGCCGGCGATGGCACGGAAGAACCGCACATCGTCGTAATAGCCGTTCTTCACCAGGTTGTAGAACCGATCGGCGCCGTTGGGCGCCCAGTCGCGGGTCACCTTGATGACGAACTCGCCGGCGCTGGTGTCGAACTTGACGTTGTAAGTTGCCGGGGCGGTCTCTTTCAGACCGGCGGGATTGAGCAGCGACTTGCGCGGGGCATCCGCCGGAGTCTGCGCAACGAGCGCGGCGGGCGCGACCGCCAGCAAGGCAGCCAGAACACAAATCGAGGTCACACGGGTCACTGGGTTCTCCTTCTCAACTCGCGCTCCGGCCATCCACCACCGAGCACGAACCGTAGTAGTTTACACACGAAGATTCTCGATGCGCTCCTGGATTGCTCTCGCTGCGCTCTCCCTGGTCGGGTCGGCCGGCTGCGCCAGCTCGCCGCTGCCGACCCAACCGTCTAGCCTTGCCGTCCTGCCGACCCGCCAGATCTCCATCGAGGCCGAGTCCGGAAGTGGCGAGGGCCAGGTTCGACAACGATCGCGAGCCTCCGGGGGTCTCACCCTTCATCTGGCTCCCGGCGAGCGTCATCAATGGGTCTTCCCATTGAACGCTGAGCCGGCGCGATACGCCGTCGGTGTCACCTACGCGAACGGGCAGGAGGGACCCAACGAGTTGCTGACGCTTTCCATCGACGGCACCGCTCTGCGCGCGTGGATGAATCGCGACAGCGGTGATGCGGTCGAGGGCTGGAATCTGTTCGTCACCGATTCTGCCGGCGACTCGATGCTCAGCTTCGGCACCCATTCGCTCGTGCTCGAATCGAGCGGCGGCGATGGTTGCGTTGAGATCGATCGGATCATTCTGACGCCGAGCTGACTCAGGTTCTTCGCGTTCAACGGGTTCGAACCTGCAGAACCGCTGGAACCGCAGAACCTGCAGAACCTGCAGAACCTGCAGAACCTGCAGAACCTGCTGAACCTGCTGAACCTGCTGAACCTGCTGAACCTGCTGAACCTGCTGAACCTGCTGAACCTGATTAAGACGTCGGCCGCACCGCCCGTACAGGCACCTTGACGTCGACGGGTCCGTCCAGCGCGACGGATATCGTGGTGCCGCTCGACAGGCGGATCTCCTTGCCCGGGGTCATCAGTACGGCAGCCGTGCCGCCACCGCCCCCGATCGCCGCGCCAATCGCCGCGCCCTTTCCGCCGCCGACGATCGCGCCGATGACGGCGCCGCCAGCAGCCGGGATGCCGATCTTCATCGCGTCGTTTTTGGTCGTCGCCGGCGCGGTCATCCCAAAGCGCGCCTGAATCGGATAGGAGTCCTCTTTGGCGCGAAGCTCGGTGAACTTCAGCGCGATGCTCGCGCGCCCCTTCACCTTGCCGGCTGGCACCACCGAGCTCACGATTCCGCTGACGCGCGAGCCGACCGGCAACACCTCGATGCCGTCGACCTGGACCGGCGCCGTCAGCGTGCCTTCGACCTTGTCCTCGACCCGGCTCGAATCGCTGCTCACCGGCGTGGTCAACTCGACCGAGAGCTTCGTGCCTTCAGCGATGACGTACTCGCGGAATCGGGCGGCGGCGGGCGGCTCAGGCGCCTTCGAGCTGGCATCGACGACGCGCATGTCGGCGATGTCGTCCTTGGCCACCGACCGGGTCGTCTTGCCGACGTCGACCTTCACGGTGCGTTCATCGCGCGCGGTCAACTTGCCTTCGACGAGGGCGCCGTTCTGACGCGTGAGCTGAACATCGGAGCCAAGCGGCGCGTTTTCGACCGTTGAGGGGCGACTGCATGCCGCAGTTGCGATGGCGATGGCGGCCACCGCGCTCTTCCACGTCATCGTCATGATGGTTCTCCAAGGCGGGGAAGAGCAGTAACCGTGCCACAGCCACTGGCAGCCCCAACCCTCGCAGGATCAGCGCGAAATCGTCTATCGGGGATTCGCCGGACTTGACGCGGGATGTAACAAAGGAACGCGGGATCAGTATTTCACTCCACATATTGACCGTTGCGTCGGCCCGCTTCTTGAAAGCCGTCCCCATCAGCCAGTTCCAGCGTCGCCTTTCGAGGAATGGCGTCCGTCCTCGACATTGGGGGTCAACGTGCGGGGAAAAATCCTGCTCGGGTTGTTCGGTCTGCTGTTCCTGGCCTGGCCAGGACGTGCCGAAGCGCAGGCCGACAGTGGTGCGCCACAGGTCAGCGCGGGATACAGCGCGCTCCGCGAGTCGCTCGAGGGACAGGACTTCTGGGACCACGGCTTCACCGGCGACGCGGTGTTCGTCTTCGGCGGCGCCAACGCGGCGCGGCTGGGGGCGGTCGGTCAATTCACGACGCACCGCAATTCGGATTTCGACGACCAGTTGATCGCGGGACTCGGCGGCGTGCGCGTGTCGTTCGGCACGGGCGCGGTCGAGCCGTTCGTGCAACTGCTGATCGGCGCCGAGCACTGCTGCGATCCCGGTCAGTACGGGTTCGCGATTCAGCCTGGAGTCGGCGTTACGGGGTGGTTCAGCGCCGTCTTCGGGGCGCGGGGGACCGTCGACTTTCGAGCGTCGCGCTACACCAACAGCCCGGCGGGTACGTCGCTTTGGTACAACGAGCCGATCCTCGGGGCCAGCATGGTCGTCAAATTTGGGGGCTAGACCCAGAGTTCACTTGTGTTGATGAGAACTCGTGATGGCTTTCGGCTTTCTGCTTTCGGCCGGAAAACTGAAAGCTGACAGCCAATGGCTGAGAGCGCCCAGCGCCAACCGAAGTGAGCGCTGGGCTTAGGTGGCCCGCACGGCGAGGCGCTAAGAAGCCGCGAGGCGTGCCTTGTGGCGAACGCCGAGCGTGAAGAAGTAGACGAGCGACGCGGCCGTCAGGCAGGCGATGAACGCGATCCATTCATCGCGCGTCAGCCCGGTGAGGACCCACGCAATGACGGCGCACGCGAGCCACGGCACGACGGCTCCTGCGCCGTGCTCGCCGGGCGTTCGCAACCGCCACGCAGCGAGCGCGCAGCCGAAGTAGAGCGCCAGGGCGGAAACGTTGGCGAAGATCGCCAGTTTCTCGAACGTGCCAGAGATCGCCAGGATGAGCGCCAGCAGTGACTGCGCGACGATTGCGGCCTGCGGCGATCGGTGTACCGGGTGCACGGTCGCCAACGCGCGCGGCAGAAATCCATCCAGCGCAAGCGCGAACAGCATGCGCGGCATCGAGAGCGTCATGCCGCCCAGATAGCCGAACATCGAAACCGTGGCGCCCGCCAGGAGCAGCGATCGCGCCCAGCCGCCGAGCGATGCGCCGGCGGCATCGGCAAGCGGGGCCACGGTCGCCTGCGCGAGGCCGCTGCCGAGAATGCCCTGCGCCACCATCTGCAGCGCGATGTAGAGCAGCGTGATGCCCGCCATCGCGAGCGCGATGGCTCGAGGGACGGTTCGCGCCGTATCCCGCACCTCGCCGCTCGGCACCAGCGCGCATTCGATGCCGGCAAACGCAAAGATCAGCAGCAGGCACGTGCGCGCGACATCAGCGGGGGCCGGCATCCCCGTCACGCGCAGGTTCTCCGGGTCGATGAAGAAGGCGCCGCCGATGACGACGAGGAGGAGCGGCAGGAGCTTGGCGATGGTGGCCACCGAGTTCAGGCGAACGCCAAGCGTGACGCCACGAAGGTTGACAACCGTCCAGAACAGATACGAGACGAGGAGGATGCCGATCTCCATCGAGCGTCCTGCGAACTGCGGTACCAGGAGGCCGAGGCTCGATGCCAACACGGTCGAGACCGCCGCGGTTGCAAAGGTGCCCAGCATCCACAACAGGACGCCAGAGATGAAGGCGGCGTACGGACCGAATGCGGTCCCGACATAAGCGTATGGCCCGCCAGTGAGCGAGACGCGGCGCCCGGCGTCGGCGATGCAGAACACGATCAGGCCCATGGCGACGGCGCAGACGAGATAGGCCATCGGCGCTGCCGCCCCGAGCGATGCGGCCACGTTGGCTGGCAGACGGAAGATGCCGCCGCCGATGGTGATGTTGATGATGCCGGCCGCGAGCCCAAGCGTGCCGATCGCCCGTACGAGCGATTCGCTCTGAGGCGTCGCGCCGCGCGATTCACTCGGTGTGGACATGCCGCGGAACGCGTGTCTGTGTCATCTGTGTTATCTGCGGCCTAGCCTAACAGGTCGAGGGCAGAGGGCAGAGGGCAGAGAGGCAGAAGGCAGAAGGCAGAAGGCAGAAGGCAGAAGGCAGAAGGCACAAGGCACAAGGCAAGGCAGAAGCAGGCAGAAGGCAGAAGGCAGAGGGCAGAGGGCAGAAGGCACAAGGCAGAAGGCAGAAGGCAGAAGGCAGAAGGCAGAAAAGCTCCGCTCGTCGGTGTATCGTCGGCATAGATGAGAGCGATCTGGGATATCTCCCCGCCAATCTCCGCCGACACCCCGCCATTTCCCGGCGACACCGTCTACGCGCAACGGTGGGTGGCAGAGATCGGTCCAGGGTGTCCGGTGAACGTTAGCGCCATCACGATGTCGCCGCACCTGGGCGCGCACGCTGATGCGCCGTTGCACTACGCGCGGGACGCGAGCGCGATCGGACACGTCGACCTCGAGCCTTTCCTCGGTCCCTGCCGGGTGATCCATGCGATCGATCGTGGCCCGCTCGTCAAGCCCGAGCACCTGGAGCACGCAGTCGAAGCGCTGCCTCCTCGCGTGCTGGTCCGCACGCGCGTGAACGCGCCCACGGTATGGTCACCGGACTTCGCCGCCTTTGCGCCAGACACCATCACCTGGCTCGCCCGGTTGGGCGTGCGTTTGATTGGAATCGATGCGCAATCGGTCGATCCGGCCGACAGCAAAACGCTCGACAGCCATCAACAACTGCTGGCGCACGACATGCGTGTGCTCGAGAACCTCGTCTTGGACGGTATCGATCCCGGCGACTACGAGCTCATCGCGCTGCCGCTCAAACTCATCGGCGCTGACGCATCGCCGGTCCGCGCCATCCTTCGATCGCTGTGACGACAAGACAAGAGTGCGTCGCGCGGGACGCGGTCGATGAGCTTGCCCCGCTGCGGCAGCAGTTTGCCCTCGAGCGGGTCGACGCCGAGGGCGTGATCTACCTCGATGGCAACTCGCTTGGCGTGCTGCCAAAGGCGGCCGCGGCGCGAGTTCAGGCGGTGGTCGAAGACGAGTGGGGCGCCGGTCTGATCCGGAGTTGGAACCCGCCTTCGCCGCTCGAGCGTCCATCGGCTTCGGCGAGGCAAGCTCCGCCTTCGCCGCTCGAGCGTCCATCGGCTTCGGCGAGGCAGGCTGTCGGGGTGGATCACCTTGTCGGATCGCATCGCCGCCAAGATCGCGCGCCTGATCGGGGCGGCGCCGAACGAGGTCGTGGTCGCCGACTCGACGTCGTTGAACCTGTACAAGGTGCTGAGCGCGGCGATTGCCCGCCTTCGCTCGCCGGATGCCGGAGGGCTTCGGCGAGGCAGGCTGTGCATGGTTTCAGAGCGCACGAACTTTCCAACCGACCTCTACATCGCGGATTCGTTGGCGCGTTCTCACGGCTTCGAGCTCGTGCTCGTTGATGCCGAAGACATTCCAGCCTGTCTCGCGCCACCTTCGCCTCGCATTCTGCTCTTGACCCACGTCAACTATCGAACGGGCCGGATGCATCGGATGGACGAAGTCACCCGCGCCGCGCACGCGGTCGGCGCACTCATGATCTGGGATCTGGCACACTCGGCCGGCGCGATGCCCATCAATCTGCACGCCGGCGGATCGCAGCGACGATGCGGCCGGACTTCGCGATTGGGTGCGGCTACAAGTACCTGAACGGCGGCCCCGGCGCGCCCGCATTTGCATGGGCGCATCCCCGGCACATCGAATGGATGAACCGGGAGCAGTGGCGCCAGCCACTCTCCGGATGGCTCGGTCACGCTGCGCCGTTCGAGTTCACCCCGGACTATCGACCCGCTGATGGCATGTCGAGGTTCATCTGCGGGACGCCGCCGGTTCTCTCTCTCGCTGCGCTCGAGTGTGGGGTGGACTCGGTTCTCGCGGCCGAGGCACACGGCGGCCTCCCTGCGATTCGACAGAAGTCGATTGCGCTCGCGGATCTTTGTATCGAGCTGGTCGAATCGCGCTGCGCCGGACACGCACTCTCGCTCGTGAGCCCGCGGAACGCGGACGAGCGGGGCAGTCAGGTGTGCGTTGCGCACTCGACTGGTGGATACGCGATCATGCAAGCCTTGATCGCCCGCGGTGTGATCGGCGACTTCCGCGCGCCCGACATCCTGCGCTTCGGCTTCACGCCGCTCTACACCCGGTTCGTCGACATCTGGGATGCGGTCGATCGACTCACGCAGGGTACTCTCGACCGGGGAGTGGACGGAGCCGCGGTTCAGCGTCCGTTCTGCTGTCACTTAGCCAGGCGTTCTTCGACCTGGACCCACCAGAATGTCCGGAATTGCCGTACGAGGTCAGTCTCTGAAAGACGGAGCCGCCAATGTCCCGAGACCTGCGATTGTCGTACGTCTTTACCCTGTCTCTGCTCGGTGGTTGCGGCAGCCAGCCGTCGACCCCTGCGCCCTCGTCTGCGCCGGCGAGCAGCCCCCAGGCGCCGCCTGCCGGTCAGGACGATGCGAATGCGGCGGATGAGGCGTTTCCGATCCCGGCTGCCCGAGCGGCCGCGGCGTTGAGCAAACTCGTCCAGTCCGACGCCACGGGATGCGCACCCGGTGCTAGATGTCTGCGGGTGAGCAACGACGGACGTCCCGACGCGGCCGGCACCTTCGTCGCGCAATGCCGCGGCGAGTTTGCCGACTTCATCGTGCCGTCCGCCACTATTCCCGCCGGCTACAAAGGGCCCTGGTTCACACCGAATCTGATCGAGCAAGCGCACACCGCCATTCCCGGCAGGCACGAGACCGTGGCGCCAATTCGATCCGCGGGAGCCGAACCAGCGTCTGGCGTATGTCCTGGCGCTCAGAAACTACGCGTTCTCGAGTGCACCAGTTCGAAACTGGCCGCCACAACAAAAGGTAGAGAGCGATTACACCGATCCGACCGGCGGCACAGTGCCTGAGAATCTGCGAACCCAGAGTTGGTACCCAGCGCCCCGGATGATCTACGGCGCCGCCGGACAGGCCGGCGTCCGAGAGGCCGCCCGCGGCATGACGAAAGAGCGAAGAATTCCGGCGAAAGAGCTTGGCACCAACGTCAATGCGTTCGACAACTACGCCGTGGCCTATTACGACGCGCGCGGAGCGAGGACGTACGCACGCGTGTGGTCTACCGCGACGCCGGGAATGGACACCGCGAACGTTGCCCACATGCGCATCACCGCGGGCGGCATGGTGTTCAAAGTGCTGTTCAGCGCTGCCAAGCCCTCCGACTTTGCTCCGGCCGATCTCCTGGCGGGTTCCGTCCCAGCCGACATCCTGCCGACGGCCCGCGGCGCTTCGGTGCCGGTGCGATTGCTTCAGATCGACATCGCGGTGAAAGACGACCGCGCCGGTCCGACGGGTTGGTATTTTGCGACCTATGCGTACGACGTCAACGCCGCCGGCAGTTCTCCATGGCTCAAGATGACGCCAGTCGGCTTGATGTGGGGCAACGATCCGCAGGGGCCGCCGCTGAAGGAGACATGGATCAATCCTGCCGCTCCTGGATATGCCGTGAAGCATCTCGGAGTCGACGGCCGCTTGAATGGGCCGGTCGACAATCCTGTGTCCGCCTGCATGAGCTGCCACGGGACCGCGCAAGCGCCAAGCCTCGCGAACATGCTTCCGCCGGCCACAGGTCCGTGCGAACCGCAGAAGGCCAACTGGTTCCGCAACCTCCCGGGGTCGCAGGCCTTTGGCCGGTTCGATCCAGAACCAAATCCGAAGCCGACCAGTTGCGAGACCGCGCTGAACGGCACCGACTTGACCGCCGCCGACTACTCGCTGCAACTGGCCTCGACGGTGACGCGGGCGATGCGGCCGCCGGCGACGTTCAATCCGTGCACGTGGGACCCGGCGAAGCCGCCGCCGGCCCCGCTCGCGTCGGCCGGCCCCGCCGCGACTGCCGGGGGAAGACCGCCGCGCATCTTCGAAGTCTCGCGCGATCCCGGAAGATAGGCGCAGCGGGCCGCGGTCAGGTGAGATCAGGCATCGGGATCAGCGCCTCTCCAGGATCAGCCGATGATTCGTCGACGCACAGCGGGAGTACAGAGCCGCTTGCGCCGCATTACATTCAGCCACCGTCGATGTCGGCGACTTGAGCTCGCAGTACTCAACCGAGCCTTCGAGAGGAAACGCGAAGTTGGCGATCCCGGCGGGTCCGACCGATTCCGCCGCTTTCCCGGCAAACGTCACGTAGGCGTTGTCCGCCACCTGCTCGGAGATCACGCCACCCTCAAAGGTCCACGAGATGTAGTCGCCTGCGCTGTGAATAGAGAGGATGTCGTGGCCGCGCAGGAATGATGCTCCGGTAAAGATCACTTGAAACCATGTATTGGGCGGCAGGGTTGCTGACGGCTCAGGAACGATCGTCGTCGCGTAAGTTCGACGTCGGGCGGTGCTTGGAAGGTCAGGGCACGTACTGTCTGCCGCGAACGTCAGTGTGTACGCGCCCGCCAGATCGAGAGGCGGCGCGTCAACGCCGAGATAGATGGCAACGTCGCATCTCGCACAGGCCGACAGGAACGTTCCCGTAGAGGCGACGAGGCCCTCCTTGCTCGCCCGGAACCGCGTCTTCTCGTCGAACGTTCCACGCAGCTCGAAGTAGCCATGGGCGTCGGTGGTCGCCGCCGCGCCGGACGGCGTCCCCTCGAGCGCCTCGATCCTGGCGCCCGAGATCGTCCTGAAGGCGCCATCGAAGACCGTGCCCGCGACGCGAGTCACCCCCGAGGGTGCTGCCGAGGCCGCCGTCGGCGTCCCTGGCGAAGAGCAGCCGGTCACCGCGATCGCCGACAACAAGATGGCTAGACAGAGTCTTCATTTCCCCTCCTCACACACTCGAGTCGTGGCGCGACTCTTGTGGCTTCAGGGGTAAGATACGGAACCGCTTCACTGCGAGTCCCAAGGGACTTCCAGGCCTTTCGTATGTTTTTCCCAAGGGGGCCGTCGTGAGGATTTGCTTCGGCCCATTTGCTCTCGATCTCGACACTCGGCAACTGATGCGAGAGGGCCGGGAGATTCATCTCTCACCAAAGGGCTTCGAGTTGCTGGCCGCACTCGCGGTCGATCGTCCGAAAGTGCTCTCGAAGGCAACTCTTCAGGAACGGCTGTGGCCCGACACGTTTGTCACCGAAGCGAATCTCTCGAATCTCATCGCCGAGATTCGTCAGGCGCTCGACGACCGGGCGCGGAAGCCGGTCTGGATCCGAACCGCGCATGGGTTCGGTTACGCGTTTGACGGCGAGGCGGTGACACTGCGCCACGAGGCAACGACGTCGCTGGGTGCGCCGCCGTGCTGGATCGAGTGGGGGCGCAAGCGCTTTCCGTTGTCGATTGGCGAGCACGTGATCGGACGCGATCCGGACGTGGAGGTCAGGCTCGAGGGAACGACCGTGTCGCGCCGCCACGCCAGGCTCGTCGTCACGGCCGAGGGAGCGGTACTCGAAGACTTTGGGAGCAAGAACGGCACGCGGCGCGGCAACCTTCGCGTCACCGCTCCCGTTCGCTTGCTGACGGTGACGCGATCCACATCGGGTCGCTGCTCGTCACGTTCCACGTTCGCCGTTCGATGGCGTCGACCGAAACGCAGTCGGATACAGTGTCCTAGCGGGGCGCGTCTCGATGCCAATCGCCAAGGGCACGCAGATCGGTCCCTACGAGATCGTCGGCTGGCTCGGCGCCGGCGGCATGGGCGAGGTGTATCGCGCCCGCGATCCGCGGCTCGGCCGCGGACGTCGCGATCAAGCTGATCCCCGAGGCGCTCGCGACCGATGCCGACTCGCGTGCACCGCTTCGAACAGGAAGCGCGCGCGGCCGGCCAACTCAATCACCCCAACATCCTGGCGGTCTACGACATCGGCGTCCATGGCGCCTCGCCCTACATCGTGTCGGAATTGCTGGAGGGCGAATCGCTGCGCAGCGCCCTGCATGGCGGACGCCTGTCGACCCGAAAAGCCATCGACTATGCGCGGCAGACGGCAGAAGGTCTGGCCGCCGCGCACGACAAAGGCATCGTCCATCGCGACGTGAAGCCCGACAATCTCTTCATCTGCAACGACGGGCGGATCAAGATTCTCGACTTCGGCATCGCCAAGCTGACGCGGCCGAGCGAGGACGCCGGCGGGCACACCGGCCTGCCGACAGAGACCGACACCGGAATGGTCGTCGGCACCGCGGGCTATATGTCGCCGGAACAGGTGCGCGGCGAGCCGATCGATGCGTCGATCCGATCTCTTCAGCCTCGGAACCGTCCTGTACGAGATGCTCACCGGCGCTCCGGCATTCGGTCGCGGGACGGCGGCCGACACGATGGCGGCCATCCTCAAAGACGATCCGCCGCGGCCCATGTCGCCCGATGTGTCGCCGGCCCTGGCGCGCATCGTCGCTCGCTGTCTGGAGAAATCCTGCGAGATGCGATTTCAATCGGCACGCGACCTCGCGTTCGGTCTCGACGTGATGTCCGGCACCAACACCAGCGCGGTGCCGTCGGCCGTCAAGGCGAGGCCGCGGCGCTGGCCGGTTGCGCTCGGAGCCGCCGTTGTGCTCCTGAGCCTCGCGACTGCGGTCGCGAGCTGGCTCTCGCGCGGCACGGCGCCCGCGCTTGACGAGATCCCGTTGGCGAATGCCGAATTCACCCCCTTTACGGACTGGGACGGTGCTGAGGAAGGGGCGGCAATTTCGCCCGACGGACGCTTCGTCACGTTCCTGTCCGATCGAGACGGTGAGTTCGACCTGTGGCTGAGTCAGGTGGGCACCGGCCAGTTCCGCAACCTCACGCGCGATGTCCCGGCGCTCGAGACCGGCGTGCTGTTCATCATTCGCCGATTCGGCTTCTCCGGCGACGGGTCAGAAATCTGGTTCAGCCGGGGGTCGGGACCGTCTATGGCGCAGCTGCTCCTGCCGCTGCTCTCCGGCACTCCGCGACCCTTCCTCGACAAGAACGCCACCGCGCCCGCGTGGGCGCCGGATGACACGCGTCTCGTGTACTTCAAGAACGAGAGCGGCGATCCGTTGTTCATCGCAGATCGCACCGGGTCGAACCCGCGCCAGATCGACATGGACAAGCGTGGCGGTGCGAAGCGGTTTTACGAGAGCGGCATGCACAACCACAATCCGGTCTGGTCGACCGATGGCCAGTGGATCTATTTCCTGCACGGCGCGAGCTCGACCGAGGAGATGGACGTGTGGCGGGTTCGACCGTCGGGCGAATCGCCCGAGCAACTGACCCGCCAGAACGCCGCCATGGGCTTTCTCGCCGCGCTCAACGCGCGGACGCTGCTCTACATTTCACGCGCAGCCGATGGTTCCGGACCGTGGCTCTGGTCGCTCGATGTCGACCGCAAGGTTTCTCGCCGTGTGAATGTCGGCCTCGGGCAACAGACATCGGTGTCGGCGAGTCTGGATGGCCGCCATGTCGTGACCACGGTGACCAGCGTCCGGAGCGGGCTGTGGCGTGTGCCGTTGCTGCTCGATCGGCAGGCCGACGAGGGAACCGCCGAGCCGTACCTCCCGAACGTGAGGGCGATAGCACCACGCTTCGGCGGAAGTGCGATGTATTACCTCTCCGCGCGCGGGACGGGCGACGGCCTGTGGCGCGTCCAGGACGGACAGGCTTCTGAGATTCGAAAGGGGATGGAGGGCGTATTGTCCGAGCCGCCGGCGGCGTCTCCGGATGGCAGCCGGGTGGCGGCCGTGATCAGGCAACAAGGCAAGCGGCGCCTGGCGATCATGTCGGCCGACGGCCGGAATTCACGATTGGTGGCCGAGTCCCTCGACATCCAGGGCGCGGCCGGCCAGGGCGCCGCGGACTGGTCACCAGACGGCGCGTGGATCGTCGCCGGTGGCATCGACACCGCGGGTCCAGGGCTGTTCAAGATTCCGGCGGACCACGGAGCGCCCGAGCGGCTCGTCAACGGCCAGGCGCTCAACCCCGTGTGGTCCCCCGATGGCAAACTCATCGTCTATTCCGGCCCGTTCTTCACCGGTCAGGTCGAGCTGCTGGGAGTGCGGCCCGACGGGACGCCGGTCGAGCTCCCTTCCATCCGAACCCGCCCGGGAGGCTATCGCTTCCTGCCGAATGGATCGGGCCTGGTGTACCTGCCGTTCCTGCAGTCGATGGATTTCTGGCTGCTCGACTTCGCGACAAAGAAGACGCGTCAACTGACCGGCCTCAAAGATCAGGGCGTCTTGCAGACCTTCGACATCACGCCCGACGGAAAAGCGATTGTGTTCGACCGCTCGCGCAAGAACTCGGACATCATCCTGATCGAGTTGCCGAGGTAGATCACGCAACCGGGAACCGGCAACCGGCAACCGGCAACCGGGAGCCGAGAGCCGAAAGCCGAGAGCTGAAGAGCCGAGCGCCGAAAGCCGAAAGCAGACCTACTCGGCTCGTCACTGCCCGTCGTGCGCCTCCTGAAGCTTCGCCACGTCGAGCTTGTTCATCTGCATCATCGCTTGAACCGCTCGCCCCGATCTGGCGGGATCGGCGCTGCCCAGCAGCCCGCCCAGCTGCTTCGGGATGATCTGCCACGACAGCCCGAACTTGTCTTTCAGCCAGCCACATCGTCCCGGCTCGCCACCGTCGGCCGTGAGCTTGCCCCAAAGCTCGTCGATCTCGGCCTGAGTGTCGCAGCCGACGAAGAACGAGAACGCTTCGGAGGGCTTGTAGTGCGGTCCGCCATTCAGGCCCATCACCCGCTGACCCTCGAGCTCGAACTCCACTGACATGACGCGGCCTTGCGCCCGGTGCACGGATATGACCTTGGAGTGGCTGAAAATCGAGGTGTAGAGGTTCATGGCCTCTTCGGCCTGCGTGTCAAACCAGAGAAAGGGCGTGATCGTCAGCATCGTCAACTCCTACAGGAAGGCGGGACCGTGGCCCCGAACTTATACAGAAGTCGGAGCCGGCTTCAGATTCTCTACATTCCCAGGACCGAGCTCGCCCATGCGAATTGCGCACACGCCCACACCGACGGGTGGCGATGTCGCTGGGTACGTTGTCTGCATGCCGAGGGCGTATATGGATGAGGACCTGAAGGATCTGGATCGACAAGCCTTACTCGAAGAGGTGGTGCGGCTCCGCGCGAGCCTTCGCGCAGATCGAGACAGTTCCGTCGCCGTTCGACGGAGAGCACCGGCGACATCGCTTGGCGCGGTGGCGGTTGGGGCTGCGGCTCTCGGTGCGTGTGCGCTTGGCGCCTTGGCCATCGGTGCCCTGGCGATCGGCCGGGTCGCAATCGGGAGGCTGGTGCTGAAACAGGCACGCGCCCATGCCATCACCGTCGACGAGCTGACGATTGGCCGCCTGCACATCCGCGAGTCGTAGGGCCCATCGCCGACACCGCTGCCGCTCGCGCGTCCGATGCGACGAGCGTCGTGTGCGCGGCCGGCGTCAGCGAGGCGCGGCCGGCGCCGCTGCGGACGAGGAGAGCGCAGGCGCGAGAGAGAGGCGGAATGCCGCCATCTCTTCGCCATTGCGAACGAGCAGGACGTCTCCGACCAGCGCCGGATGGTTCCACGTCTTGCCCTCGAGTGCCGGGATCCGCGTGGTGATCTCAGTGAACTTGTCGGGCGTTGCCGACACGAGCGCCAGCTCACCGTCTTCGGACAGCACAAGCAAGAGATCCTGATCGGGCAACAAGATCAATTGACCGTGGCCGAAGCGTCCGCCCTTCCACTTGCGCTCGCCGTCGGCCAAATTGATGCACGAAAGGATGCTGCCGTCGAAGCCGAAAGCGTAGCCCTTGTGGACGACCAGATCGTTGAAGTACGGCTTCAGCCCTCTCGACGTCCAGCGCTCTTCGACCGTCCATCCGCCGGGGCTATGCGTGACCGCGATGCGCCGCGTACCGAGGCCGCCCATCGCGTCGCCGGTCGTGGTCAAGAGGTCGCTATCAGAGATTTGGGTCGGCTGCAGCATCGGCGCGCCTTCCCACGGGTGGTTCCAGAGCTTCGTGCCGTCAGCTACTGCGAAGCCAGTTACTCCGCCACCGCTCTGCAGCACGATCTGCGCGACACCACCAATCGTCATCAACTGCGGCGAGCCGTAGCTCCCACCGCCGCTCTGGGTTGTCCACTTTGGCTCCCCGGTCGCGGCGTCGTAGGCGACGAGCCGGCCCGATGAGGCAACGACGACGAGGTCGTTGATAACCAACGGTGAGCTCGCGAAGCCCCAGCCTGGCATCAGTGCCCCAGTGTCCGTTGAAGAATTGCGCGACCAGACGACCGAGCCGTCCCGGGCATTCAGCGCGTTCACGATGCCGGTAGCCCCGTGCGTGAAGACCCGATCGCCGCTGATCGACGGCGTTCCTCGAGGACCAGGTCCAGCATTCCCCTCGAAGAACCGCGCCGAGTCGCGGTGTATCCACACCGGCTCGCCCGTCTTCACGTGGTAGGCGGAGACGATCTCGTCCTCTCCCCGTTGTTCCTGCGTGTAGAACACATCGCCGGCCACTGCGAAGGACGACCAGCCCGGCCCGATCGGCTTGTGCCAGATCTCGGCCGGAGCTTTCTGAGACCAGTCGGTCTCGATCCGCACGCCTCGAATGTTGCTGTCGCGATTGGGTCCGCGAAACCCGGGCCATTCGACTCGCCTGGGTGCTGGCGCGCTCGTGGCAAGCGCGGCGGTTGTCTCAGCGGTGGCTGGAGCGGCTGGTTCCTTCGTTTCGGAAGCCTTGACAGCGGCCGTAGCTGCCGGCGCGGCTGTCGGCGACGCGATCGTTTCAGTCGGAGCCGGCTTTTCTGCTGGCGTTGCCATCACCGGGGGCGCAGGCGTCACTGGCTCGCTGGCGACTTGAGCGAGGAGCCGATCCTCCGGGGTCGGTGTCCATCTCCAGTGGAGATCGAAGACTCCGTCGCCGCTCACGCCGCCGATGCGGACCAGTCCCAGCGATGCGCATGCAAGTGCGATCGCCACGGCCATCCACGCGCGACGCCGTCCGCTCGAAAGGCCTTGACTCGCCACAGCCCAGGCGACCAAAGCGAGGGTCATCGGCGGAATCGACAAGGCAATCAGGAGATTGCCCATTCCGGCTGTAGTCACCGACGGGTGGGCGAATCGGTATGCCACCGGCACTGCCAGGATCATCAGCGCCAGCGCGCCCAGCCGCTCGACCCACGGCGCACGGCTGAAGAACAGCCACCAAAGAATCACGACGAGGCCGCACGCCACTCCTCCAAGCATCCCCCAGACGCTTTGCTCGGCGGGCGCGACAATGGGAAACACCGTCCAGAGCAGCCACTCGAGAGTGACGAAGGCGACGCCGGGCCACAGGCGAAGCGGTTTCGGAGAATTCGTTTCGTTCGGACGTGCGAAAGTCATCGGGAAGCTCCCTGCGTCGGCATGGCTCTCATGCCGCCGCTCCTCGTGTCCGCTGCGGAGCGGCCATGCCTTTGACGAGCAGCCACACGGCGAGGGCTAACTCGCACACCAACAACGGGAACGACGTGATCCAAGTGAAACTGCCGGACCAATTGACCGCACCGGCCAGTCCGGCCCGTTGCAGGACGAGCACACCGACCACCAACACCGATGACACAAAGCCGGGCGCAGCCAGCGCCATGGGAATCATCCGGCCGCGGAGCATGAGCCACCAGAAAAGCGCGCTGCCCACGGCGAAGTAGATATAGCCCTCGCCTGGGACCCCCTCGATGACGCGGCAGATCAACGCGAGCATCGCGAGATCCGGATCCTGCTCGTGCGTGAGTGCGTAAAAGGTCACGCCCAGCACCAGGGCCGAGAACGACGTGAACAAGGAGGCCACGTCAGTCGCGTGCGGCCGGCCGGCGAGGGCGAGACTGCTCATGCCCGCGGCGAGATATACGAACGAGGTGACGCCGGCAAGCCGAGCGTTCGTCGCTGGCGTCATCAGCTACTCCGATCGCAGCGCGCGCAGCACGTCCACGCGTGACGCTCTCGCGGCCGGCATCAGCGAGGCGAAGAGCGCCGCGCTGATGAGAACGGCGGTGGCGCCGAGAATCGAGACGGCGCCGGGCAGTTGCACGTGTTCGAGATAACTCGACGCGACACCCGCAAAGACGAAGCCACCGGCGGCGCCCGCGACGAGCCCGATCGCGACGATGACGGCTCCCTCTGACATGACGCCGATGAGCAGGTTGTACGGAGTCGAGCCGACGGCCAGCCGCACGCCGAACTCGCGTGTGCGAGCGCTCACGCCGAACGCCAGCACGCCGGCGACGCCGACCACGGCGATCAGCAGCGCGACGCCGGCAAAGCCGGAGAACACAAAGGCGTTCAATCGCTCGGGCGCCAGGACCTCGGCTCGAATGTCCTCGAGCGTGGCCGCGCGCTCCACCGGCTGGTTGGTCGACATCTCACGTATCACGCGGGTGACAGGCTGCACCAGCGCATACGGGTCGCCGTCCGTAAGCACGAATAAGCGGCCGGCAAAGCCCATCTGCAGAAAGGGGTGATAGATCGCCAGCGCCGGCGCGCGCGCGATATTCACGTCGTCGACATTGGCGGCGACCCCGACGATGCGCTGCGGCACCGGCTTGCCAAAATACGGATCGGTCCACCAGACCTTGCGATTGAGCGCGTCGGCATTGGGGAACATGCGCTCGGCAAGCGCTTGACTCACGATGACGACTCGCTCGCTGCCCTGGCGATCCTCGCCCGTAAAATCTCGACCGGTCACGATCGGAACGCCGAGCGTGTCGAAGAAGCCGGGGGACACGATCCTCAGCCGTGCTCGTGGGTCCTCTTCGCCATCCGCGGGCGTGTACCCTTCGGCCGTGAACGGAACCGACCCGCCGAACGTGCCACCGGCGTCGCGCCACGGGACGAAGTTGCCCAACGCCACGCGGTCCACTCCAGGCAATTCGCCAACCCGGCGTGACGCCTCGAGATAGAACGCCATCTCTCCGGGCGTACTCAGGCCTAGTGACTGCGGCGGAAGATCGATCGCCAGGACGCGCCGAGTGTCGTAACCGGTGTTGGCCGTCTGAAGGGCGATCAACGCAGCCACCAGCGTGCTGGCACCGGCGAGCAGAACGAACGAGAACGCAATCTGCGTCGTGGCAAATACGCGCAGCCGGCGGCTCGTGCCCGGAGTGAGGCGCACGCTGCCGTTGGCCAGCCCGAATCCCGGTGGCCCGCCTCTGCCACGACTCCGCTCTTCGAGCGTCGTCGAGGCCTCGCGGTAGCGCCTCGTGCTCGGGCCGATACTGCCGCGGAGGCGCCAGAGCCACGAAGGCGTGGAGGCGGCGGACGAGGCCGTCGAAGGCAGCCGAGGGACGTAGGCGAGCAGCGCGGCCGCCGCCATGGCCAGGCCGGCGCCGACCCAGAGCAAGCTCGGATCGACCGTGACCTCGAGCGCGCGCACCGAGAAGCGCGCGGCGAATCGCGCGACGACGGCGACGAACGGCCGCGCAAGAAGCACGCCGAGCACGGCGCCGGCGCCGCAGAGCACGAGGCTTTCGGCCAGCAGCGTCCGCCGCAACGCGCCGCGGCTCGCGCCCAGCGCGGCGCGCACGGCCAGCTCGCCTTCACGGCGGACCGAGCGCGCCAGGATCAGATTCGCGACGTTCGAGCACGCAATGATGAACACGATTCCAGCCGCGGCGAGCAGCACGAGCAGCACCGGCCGCGCCGGTGACGTGATCTGGTCGCGCAATGGTGTGACGGTGAGCTGGATGTCGGCCTTCGTCCCGTACGAGTCCGCATGCTCGTCCTTGATGGCGTTGTGGACGGCGGTCAGCTCGGCACGTGCGGATTCGACCGAGGCGCCTGGTGCGAGACGCCCGAAGAGCTCGGTCATGCGGTGCGACCGCTGGGTGACCATCAACGCCCCGAAGTGATGCGGGCTCGTGATCATGTTGGCGATGATCTCGGTGTCATCCGGATACGGCACGGACGGCTCGAGCACGCCGACCACGGTCGCGGCACGGGCTCCAAGACTGATCACCTTGCCGATCACAGTGGGATCGCTGTTCAGCGACGTCGTCCAGAAATGGTGTGTCAGGACCGCGACGCCCGGTGCATTCGACCCATCGTCGGCCGTGTTGATCAGCCGGCCGAGCACCGGGCGAAGGCCCATCACTTCGAAAAAGGAACCGTTGACGACACCGGCGTGGACCACGCGCGGCTCGCCGAATCCAATCATCGTGAATTCGATGGTCGAGAACTCGCCGAAGGCGGAGATCGTGGTGGTGCGCGAGCGGAAGTCCCTGATCTCAGGAACCGAGAACGTCAGGTTGCGGGAGATGCCAGGCGCGCTCTGACGGATGTAGATCAGCCGGTCCTCACCGCGGTTGACCAGCGGCCGGAGCAACACGCCGCGCACCACGCTGAAGATGGCGGCGTTGGCGCCAATGCCGAGCGCCAGCGTCACGACCACGGTTGCGGCCAGGCCTTTGGCTCGCAAGAGCGACCGCAGGCCGACGCGCATGTCCTGGACGAGCGCGGCCGCCGCGTCGAACCAGCGGCTGTACCAGACGCGCCGCATCGACTCGCGCATCTGCGGGATGTAGCCGAACTCGCTGAGCGCGGCCAGCCGCGCCGCTTCGGGATCCTCACCGCGGTCGATCCGTTCCTGGATGCTGATGGCCAGGTGGCCGCGGATCTCCTCGTCGAGATCGCGCTCGTCGGGGCGCACAGGTTTAGTCCTTGCCCGCCGACGCCGGGTTCATGATCCGGCCGATCGCGGTGACGAGCTGCGACCACCGATCCTGCTCGCGGGAGAGCTGCGCCTTTCCGGCAGCGGTCATCCGGTAATACTTCGCTCGCTGGTTGGCCTCGCTGACGCCCCATTCCGACTTCAACCAGCCGCGCTTTTCGAGCCGGTGCAGAGCGGGGTAGAGGGACCCGGTTTCGACCCTGAGCAGCTCGTCGGACTGGGAGCGGATCGCCTGGCCGATGCCGTGGCCGTGCTGCGGCCCCCACTGAAGGGTCCGCAGGATGAGCATGTCGAGGGTGCCCTGGAGCAGTTCCAAGCGCGAGTCGTCCGGGGATTTGGCCATAGTCGTAGAACGCCTACAGCCCAGAGACGTAGGCGGTCTACAGCTTGTTCCATCGCCCCGGCATTGTCCTTGCCCTCGTTAGCCGGGTCGCGTACAACTGCCGAGCGCGTGGTCCCTAAATCCGCGCCATGATGCAACTTGCCGCCCCGATTCAGGTGACCAGGCGCCGCGGCATTTCGCGGTTCGAAACCAGACATGACCCTCGCTGACGAGCCTCGGCCGAGCACCCTCCGCCAATGGGGGCCTCGTGTGATTCGCCGGACCGGGTCGGTGCTGCCGACCGTCAGGGGACGCCTGTTCGCCCTGGTCTCGATCGCGCTCGTGCCGGCGCTCGTGATTCTGGGCTACGACCTATGGGTGGCGAAGGCGCGCGCCCTTGATGCTCTTCGCGATCTGTCGGCGCGTGTCGTCCGGCTGATGCAACGGGAGCTCGCGGATCGCACCGACCGTGGCGCGAACCGGCTGGCGGTCCTTTCGGTCGATCCGGACGTCGTCTCGCTGTCACCGGCAACGGGTCGCAAGCTGGTTGATGCGCTGAGGGACGATCGCCTCTACAACAACCTCCTGGTCGTCGACGGTGTCACAGGGGACGTGCGGGCGAGCGCCGTCCCGCTCGATCGTCCGGCCAACGTCAGCACGTTGCTGGCCTTTCAACGCGTGCGCCGAACGCTCGGCTTTGCGACCGGCGCCTTTCTCCCAGAGCCCGCCACGGGCGAACCCGGACTCAACCTGGCGCAACCCGTCTTGAGCCACGCCACCGGCGCGCTCGTGTCGATGGTGTGGGCGAGCCTCGACCTCGATTGGGTCGCCGGCTTCATCGAACGTTCTGGCTTGCCGGCGGACACGGTCCTCACAGTGGTGGATGAGAAGGGGATCGTCCAGTACCGATCCGCCGAGCGCGAGAAATACGTCGGCAAGCCCGCCGGCAGCTACATGGCCGCACTCAGCAGCTCGGTCGACAGCGCCATCGACACGACCGGCCTCGATGGCATCGAGCGGTTGTATGTGGCCGAGGCGTTGGAGTTCTCCGGGCATCGGACCGGCAGCCGCGTGTCGCTGGGCATTCCGCTCGCACCCTACCGTGCAGCCATGGCCGGCTCGTTCCTGAGGAATCTGCTGCTGCTCGCGATCGGCACGGCGGTGTGTTTCCTGATGGCGTGGCTTGTGGGCGAAGCGCTGTTTCTTCGCGAGGTCCGGCCGATCCTCGCGACGGCGCGCAAGGTCTCCGTCGGCGACCTCGACGCCCGCACCGGTCTGGCCGAGGGTCGCGGTGAAATCCGGGAGCTCGGCCGGGCGATTGACGATGCCGTGGCCGCGCTGCAGGTGTCGCACCGCGATCTCGTCGCCGCCCGCGAGCAGGCGCTCGAGGCCAGCCGGGCCAAGGGATCGTTCCTCGCGATGATGAGCCACGAGATCCGCACGCCGATGAACGCCATCATCAACATGAACGGCCTTGCGCTGGAAACCGATCTGCCGGCGAAGGCGCATCAGTACATCAGCGTTGCCCATTCGTCGGCGCGCAACCTGCTCGGCATCCTCAACGACATCCTGGATTTCTCGAAGATCGAAGCCGACAAACTGCAGCTCGAGACCGCGCCGTTCAGCCTGCGGGAGGTGCTGGAGGAGATTACCGAAACCTTCCGCGGAGCGGTGATCCAGAAGCACGTGGAGCTCATCACCCACGCGCTGCCGTCCGTGCCGGATCGATTGATTGGAGATGCGCTTCGCTTCCGGCAAGTCCTGACCAACCTGGTTGGCAACGCGTTCAAGTTCACGCGCGAGGGCGAGATTCTCCTGAAGGTCGAGACGGTGCCGAATGAAAATGAGTCGCCCGGCGACGTCCAGTTGCGTGTGATGGTGCGGGACACGGGAATCGGGATCGCCAAGGAGAATCAAGGATCGCTGTTCCAGGCGTTTACGCAGGCTGACAGTTCTACGTCACGTCAGTACGGCGGCACTGGTCTCGGACTCGCGATCAGCCGCCGGCTGGTGCGTCTGATGGGCGGCGAGCTGACGTTCGACAGCGATCTCGGAGCGGGCACGACCTTCTACTTCACGGCGCGCTTTGGCGTTGACAAGTCTGCAACAGCCTCACCGCCAGTGACGCCACCGCCAGTGACCGAACGCCCCGTGTTGATCGTCGAGGATTCGGCATCCAGCCGCGAGTTGCTCGAGACGCTGTTTCGGACCTGGTCGATACCGGCCGTTGCGGTTGAGAGTGCTGAAGAGGGACTGCAAGTGCTCGCGGATCGGAATCATCCCGGCAGCCGGAATCCGTTCGCCCTTGTCGTCCTGGACTGGATGCTGCCTGGCATGAACGGACTCGAGGCGGCCGAACGCATTCGCTCCCGCGAGGAGACGCGGACGCTGCCGATCGTCGTGGTCAGCGCGTACGCCGGGAAGGAGGAAGAAGCGCGCTGTGAGGCGCTCGGCGTCAACGTGTTCCTCCGCAAGCCAATCACCGCCTCTTCGTTGTTCGATGCAGTGGTCGAATCGCAGGGTGTCCGCGTCCACACCAGACACCGCGGCCACGACACCCCGCTCGAGCGGGAGTTCGAGGGCGTGACGGCGCTGCTGGCCGAAGACAACGAGGCCAACGAGATGGTGGCGACGGAGTTGCTTTCGCGGCTCGGCGTCGAGCTCGACGTCGCGCACAACGGCCGCGAAGCGGTCGAGATGGTTCAGGCGGCGCCCGACAAGTACGCAGCGGTTCTGATGGACATGCAGATGCCGGAGCTCGACGGCCTTTCGGCCACGCGCATGCTGCGCTCAGATTCACGTTTTGCGAGGCTGCCGATCATCGCCATGACGGCCAACGCCCTGAAGGCCGATCTGGACGCGTGCCTGGCCGCGGGCATGAACGATCACGTGATCAAGCCGATCGATCGCAAGGCGCTCGTCGCGACACTGCGCCGGTGGCTACCGGCACGGCGCGCCTTCTTCGTCCCCAGCCACGGCGGCGCACGATTCCGCAGTGCTCGAGGGCATCGACGTGAACGGCGCGCTGCAGCGCCTCGGGCTCGATCGCGCCGCTCTCGAACGGATGCTGCTGCGTTTTGCCGACAGCCAGAAGCCGGTGCTTGCCGCCCTGCGCGACGCCGTCGCCGCCGCCGACAGCGAGGCGGCGGCGAGGCATGCGCACGCCATTGCCGGGTCGGCGGGCAGCCTCGGCGCTCAGGGGTTGCGCTGCGGCCGCCAAGGCCCTCGAAGCGGCTGGACGTGACCAGCGGGCGAACCTGCCAGATCTTCTCGCCGCCGTCGAAGAGCGAGCCGCGATTGTCTTCAGATCGATCGAGACACTCCGGCCGCCTGAATCACTCGTCGTCATCGACACCAACATGTCCTTCGATCCTCGGGCCGCCGGCGCCGCGCTCGAGCGCCTGACGATGGCGCTGGACGACTACGACCTTTCGGCGGCCGGTGGCGCGTTGACAGACCTCAGCGCGTCGGGCCTGCCGGCGTGGGCCGCCGGCGATCTCGAACGGCTGCGCCACTGCGTCGACGGCTACGAATACAGCGAGGCCCGTGGGATTGCATCCCGTCTGCTCGCGCGCGTGCACGCCGGCGAGGCGTGACGCGGCATCGAAGGAGGTTGTGTGAAGGAGCTATCGGAATGCCGGGTGTTGATCGTGGACGATGTGAAGGCCAACGTCGACATCCTGGTGGAGGCGTTGCGCGACGACTACAAGCTGTCGGTTGCGCTCGGCGGACAGCAGGCGATCGACGCGGTGCAGCGCAGCCAACCGGATCTCGTCCTGCTCGACATCGTCATGCCGGACATCGACGGCTACGAAATCTGCCGGCGGCTGCGCGCCTCGGAGGCGACGCGCGAACTGCCCGTCATGTTCCTGAGCTCGCTCGAGGATGTGAAAGACAAGGCGCGCGGCTTCGAAATCGGCGCCAACGACTACCTGACCAAGCCGTTCGAGGTGCTCGAGGTGAAGGCGCGGGTCCGCTCACTGTTGAAGGCCAAGGCCTACGCCGACGCGGTAAAGGCGGCGGCCGAACGGGAGCTGCGCATCGCGGACGAGATTCAGCGAGGCCTGCTGCCGGCCGACATTCCAGCGCTGGTCCGCGGCACCGGTCTCGACGTGTACGGTGTGCTCGAGCCGGCCCGGCATGTCGGCGGTGATCTCTTCGAAGTGATGCGATTGAGCCGCAGCCGCGTGCTCGTGGCCGTTGGCGACGTCTCTGGCAAGGGCATTCCGGCCGCAATCTTCATGGCCGTCACCATGACCCTTCTGCGCACCCTCGCGCGGGAGGGGCTCTCGCCCGAGGAAATCCTGTTTCGGTTGAACGACGAGCTCCTGGATCAGAACCCGCGCGGGATGTTCGTCACGCTCCAGTGTGTGCTCATCGATCTCGAGAACCATTCGATGACGTGCGCCAGTGCTGGTCATCATGGCGGGGTCCGCATCGGTCCCGGCCGCCCGCCGCATGCCGTGTTCACCTCGTCGGGGCGCGTGCTCGGTTTGTTGCCCAGTCAGGAATACTCCAGCGAGACGCTCGAGCTTGGACGCGGCGAGACGCTCGTGTTCTACACGGACGGCGTCAGCGAAGCGTTCGACGTGAACCAGGAGCTCTTCGGAGAGGATCGGCTGCTGGCACACCTCGAGGCCGGGCCCACCGGCAGCGCGCGCGACATCACCGTCGGCCTCGTGGATGCCGTGCGCAGGCACGCCGAGGGGGCGAAGCAATCTGACGACATCACCGTGCTCTCGGTGCGGTACACCGGCGCCGCCTGAACGCAACGGCCGATCGCACGGCGATGCGCGTTTTTCGGAGCGCGCCTACTCGTGGCGCAATGCTGTCAGTGGGTCGACCCTCGACGCTCGCCAGGCCGGTAAATAGCCCGACATGGCCCCGACAGCCAGCAGAAGCAGGGTCGACGCGACGAGCGTGGCGGGATTGGTCGGTGTGACGTCGAACAGCATCGCGCCGACGAGTTGCGATGCCGCAAACACCAGCGGCACGCCGATGGCGACGCCGACGCCGATGAGCGCCAGTGATTCGCGGAGCACCGTCCAGAGCACACGCGGGCGAGACGCGCCCAGGGCGAAGCGGATGCCGAGCTCCGAGGTTCGCTGCTTGACCCCGTAGGACATGACGCCGTAGAGGCCGAGACACGCGAGGCCGAGCGCCAGCAGTCCCAGTACGGTAGTGAGCCTCGCGATCAGCCGCTCCTGGCGCAGTGTGCTGCCCGCCTGTTCGGCGATCATCGTGACTCGATCGAGCGGCAGATTCGGATCGACCGCGGCGACCGCTTTGCGAAGGGCGTCGGCGATCCCACGCGGATCGCCCACCGTCCGCACGTCCAGCGTGTTCGCGTATTCGTCCGGCTCCAGCGGGTAGTAGGCCATCGGTACGACCGCCTCACGCACCGAGTTCACCCTCGCATCTCTGACGACGCCGATGATCTCGATGTCGGCCTTGTCCTCTCCAAAACGCTGCCCGATGGCCGAACGGTTCTTGAAGTACTTTCGCGCCGCCGCCTCGTTGACGATGGCGACGGTCGCTGGATTCCTGACATCCCGCGCCTCGAAATCTCGACCGTCAACCAGCTGCATCCCAACGGTCGCAAAGTAGCGAGGGCCGACCATGTTCTCCTGCAGCACCACCTGCTCGCCCGGCTGACTCTCGTAGCCAGTGATGGTCAGGCCATCGACGTTCGAGCGGCACCCGGTCATCAATCCACACATTGCGACCGCCGCCGACTGCACGCCCGGCAGGCCCTCGGCGGCGTCGATCAGACGCCGATACAGTCCAGGCAGGTCCGCCTTCTCGTAACCACCCGTTCGAGGGCTGATCCAAGCCGAAACGAGGTGCTCCCGTTCGAACCCAAGCGGCAGCGTGGCGAGATTCTGAAAGCTTCGAAGGAAGAGTCCCGCGCCGACGACGAGCAGCAGCGACAGGGCAACTTGAACCACGACCAGCGAGCGGGTGAGCCTCGCGCGGCCGCCTCGGTGCACGCCGCGAGCCGTGGCTTTCAGGGCTTCGCCGAGCGTCAGGTCCGTGGCACGCCAGGCCGGCGCCAACCCAAACAGAAGGCTGGTCAACACCGAGACCAGCGCCGTGAAGGCGAGCAGCCGGCCGTCGATGCCGACCGAGAAGGGCAGCGGGCCGGAGTCTGCACCGATCGTCATCCGCACGAGGAGCTCGCTGGCCGAGGGCGCCACCGCGAGCCCGCCGGCGGCTGCCATGGCGCCCGAGAATCACGCTCTCGGTCAACAGTTGACCGATCACGCGAACGCCCGGCTCGCGCCGATCGAGAGGCGTATCGCCATCTCCCGCTGGCGTGCCGCTGCGCGCGCCAGGAGGAGATTGGCCGTATTCGCACAGGCGATCAGAAGGAGCAGCGCGGTCATCGCCAAGAGCGCGAACAGAGGTGCGCGAAAGCGGTCCCGGAGGATCGAGGATCCATGTGCGAACGGCTCGAGGATCAGCCGGCGGTCGAGGAACAGCTTGCGTTCCTGCTCGCTGGCGGCAACCCGGCTGGCCGCTTCGAGCAGCTGCGCTCGCAGGACGGCATTCAGCGCGGCCGCCTCGACGCCGTCCGGCCGGGGCGCGCGAAGGACGATCTCGAGCCATCGGATGTTGTCTTGCGGCATCCACGGCTGCTCGAGCCTGGCATTGTCGGCGCTGACATTCTGCGCATAGTGAATATCCGCCTGCATGGCCACCGGAATCCACGCATCCACCGGTATCTCGAGCCACGCGCCGGTGAATCCTTCGGGTGCGACGCCAACCACCGTGAAGCGCGCGCCGTTGAGCGTCACGTTGCGGCCGAGCACATCGGCTGCCGCGGCCAGGCGTCGCTGCCAGAACGCGTGGCTGACAACGGCGATCGGATGCCCGCCGACCGTCCGGTTGTCGTCGGGAGTCAGCAGCCGGCCCATCAGTGGCTGCAGACCCAAGACAGAGAAATAGTCGCCGGAGACCAACTGAACGCCGGCGGCTTCCTGCTCGCCGCCGTCCGCGGTCTGGGCGCGCACGCGCGCGACGCGGCTCATCGCCGCCAGGCCGTGAGGATCGGGGAACCCTTGTCTCAGTTGCTCGAAGAACGGATAGGAAAAGCGCGGCGTCATCGGCAGACGCGATTGGTAGCGAACGATGTGCAGTTGATCGGGGGCCGTCACCGGCAACGACCGCCACATCACCGCATTCGCGACTGAAAAGATGGCGCTGTTGGCGCCGATACCGGCGGCGAGCGAGAGGACCACGACGAGCGTGAAACCGGGATTCGCGCGCACCATCCGGAAGGCGTATCGCGCGTCCTGCAGCAGCGTCTCGACGAGCGCGCCGGAACGCTCCTTCCGGACCTGCTGCTTCACCGGCTCGACGCCGCCCAACTCGAGTCGAGCCTGCCGCCTCGCCTGCTGGGGCGGGAGCCCTTGCTGAATCTTCTCGTCCACCAGCAGCGCGAAGACGGCCGTGAGCTCGTCGTCCAGCTCGCGGTCCACGCGGTCACGGTGGACGAGATTGCGCCAAAGGCTAGCGAGGCGGGGGATGAGTGGCACCGTTCACACTCGGGTGAGTTCCGGCTACGTCTGAAGCGCGCGTGACATGGCGAGCGCGATGCGGTTCCACTGCGCGGTTTCTTCACCGAGCTGCTTCCGGCCGGCCTTGGTGAGCGCGTAGTACTTCGCACGGCGATTGTTTTCCGACGCGTCCCATTTCGACGCGAGCCAGCCGGCCTCCTCGAGCCGATGGAGGGCGGGAAAGAGCGACCCGGGTTGGACCACGAATGTGCCCTTGGTCATCTGCTCGACCCGGCGCGACACGCCAAGCCCGTGCCGCTCGCCGGTGGCGAGCGCTTTCAAGATGAGCAGATCGAGCGTGCCCTGGAGCAGCGTGGCGCGGTTACGACCCATGAGCAGCGTGTCCTATCGACGTTCGATACGAGGAGTCTGCCCTCCTTCCTATCGATTGTCAATAGGTAGGCCCGAAACAGGAGCTCAAGAGATCAAGAGAAAGCAGGAGCTCAAGAGATCATGAGAAAGCGATTCTCCTGACCTTCCGATCTCCTGTGACTTCTGAGCTCGCAGCCGTGGTCACCTTTGAGGGCTCAGGCGCTTTGACCCTAATCTCCCAGGCGCCGCTACCGGCCGGCGGTGCGAGTCCTCGTCTCCGCCGCGGTCTCGTTCCACGCCGGCGGCTTGGCGCCGAGCAGGTGCTGAACGAAGAAATCAAAGCGTTTGCGCTCGCCGTAAGCGCCAAACTCGCCGCCGCGCGCGGCGTTGTGGTTCTGGCCGGGCACGACCAGCAGATCGAACGTCTTGTTCGCCTTCAGCAACGCCTTCACCACCTGCATCGTCGACGATGGATCCACGTTCGTGTCGAGCTCGCCGACGATGAGCAGCACGTCGCCTTGCAGGCGATAGGCGTTGTCCACGTTGGACGACGCCGAGTACTGCGGCCCGAGCGGCCAGCCCATCCACTGCTCGTTCCACCAGATCTTGTCCATCCGGTTGTCGTGACAGCCGGCGTACGACACCGCGGCCTTGTAGAAGTCCGGATGGAAGAGCAGCGCGCCCAGTGAATTCTGGCCGCCGGCCGATCCGCCGTAGATGCCGACGCGCGAGATGTCGTACCAGGAGTTCTTTGCGGCGGCGGCTTTGTGCCAGAGGATGCGATCGGGGAAGCCGGCGTCGCCGATGTTCTGCCACGCCACATCGTGGAACGCCTTCGAGCGATTCGAGGTCCCCATCCCGTCGATCTGCACGACGATGAAGCCGAGCTCGGCTTGCGCCTGCATCGCGTTGTAAGCGTTGAAGGTTTTCGGAACGAAGGAGCCGTGCGGTCCGGCGTAGATGTTCTCGATCACCGGATAGCGCTTCGAGGGGTCGAACGCCGTGGGCTTGATGATGACGCCCCAGATGTCGGTCTTGCCGTCGCGGCCCTTGGCGACGAAGACCTCTGGCGGCTTCCATCCGGCCGCGGTCAGCGCTGCGATGTTGCCGCGATCCATCTCGCCAACCAGCGAACCGTCGCTCGTCCGATGCAGCTCGCTCACGGGCGCCATGTCCACTCGCGAGTAGACGTCCACGTAGTACTGCATGTCGTGCGAGAACTCCACCTCGTGGTCCGCATCGACGGTGGTGAGAGCCGTGAGGCCGGTTCCGTCGAAATTGACGCGGTAGTAGTGGAAGAAATACGGATCTCTTCCCGGATACATGCCGCTGGCGCTGAACCAGATCTGCCGTTTGTCGGGGTCGACCTTCTCGACACCGTGGACGACCCATTCGCCTTTGGTGATCTGGTTCTTCACCGCGCCGGTCGCGCCGTCCATCAGGTAGAGGTGGTTCCAGCCGTCGCGTTCGGACATCCACACCACTTCGTGGCCGTCGTTGACGTCGAAACGAAATTTCTTACCGGCATTCCGATTGCTGGCCGCCTGGTTGTAGTAGAAGAAGGTCTTCGGCTCCTCGGAGATCACGGCTCGCGTGCGCCCCGTGGTCGCGTCGGCCTCGATCACGCGATACACCTGATGCCCACGCTGGTTGTATTCGAAGGTGACGGCCCGGCCGTCCTTTCGCCAGACCAGCGGGGTGAGATCGTACGGATTGGGGAACAGATCGTTGGCGATGACGATCTGTCGCGCCGCCGCGCGATCGAAGAGCACTGGCTGCTTG
Source organism: uncultured Acidobacteriota bacterium (assembly GCA_963773045.1). Lineage (GTDB taxonomy): Bacteria > Acidobacteriota > Vicinamibacteria > Vicinamibacterales > UBA2999 > 12-FULL-67-14b. The sequence continues at coordinate 136,704 of CAVYZT010000013.1, forward strand.
AGGTCGAGCACGTCGCCCGGCTTGGCGTAGAGCATCTGCCACGACTTTGGCTGCAGCTGATCCTCTGGCGATGACTCGACGTAGCTCACGTAACGGCGATGGCCGGCCTTCACGCGATAGGCGGCGATCTTGCTCGAATCGGGCGACCACTGCACCGAGCCGAGGTCGTAGTAGTTCGCTTCGGAGCCGTCGCTGCTGAGCGGCGTTGCCTTACCGCCACCGGCCGGCCGAATTGCCACGTTGTGGTTCAGAATGACCGCTTCCCATTTGCCGTCCGGCGACACGCGAGGCCGAGGCTCCTGCTGCACGTAGGGCCATTCGCGGACCGGGCCGTTCACGCCGCGCAGGTGGCCAGGCGGCGGCGCCGGAAGATTGTTCGCCCGACACGTGTAGTCGGCGAGGGTGCAGCGCCAACGATCCTGCTCGACGGTGACATCGATCGTCTTCTCGTCGTCAGCGAACGTGAAGGTCGAGAACGGGAGAGTGGTTGCTGTGTACGTGCCACCCGTATTGCGAGAGAGTGTCGTCGCCAGCCGCCCGTGATCGAAGGCCGGCCGCTTCTGCAGGGTCGCGGCGTCGACGACGACGAACTGATGTCCGCCTTTGACGGATTTGCGGTAGTAGAAGCGGTTCGTCGCCCCGATCCACTTCGCCGAGTCTGGAACGTCGACGGCGAGCTCGGTGTAGCGGTCGCGCAATCCCTGCGCGCGCTCGTAATCCGCGCGAGTGGGTTGAGCGGTAGCGGATCCCGAAAGAAATGCCAGCGTCGCAACGAGGGAGAGCGTAGTGGCGTGCTTCATGGCTTCCGACCCTTCGAGCGCTTCGTGTTCTTCGTGTTCTTTTTGCCCTTCGAGGCCTTCGTGGCCTTCTCGCCTCCGCCCGCGCTGGCTCACTGCGGGCTTCCGCCTTCGCCAGGCTTCGGCGGACCGCCGTAGCTTTAGCGTAGGCTGGTCGGCGAGGTCTCGCCATAGCGCGCTTTCGCGTAGGCGGACGTGGTTGATGATGCTAACTCACCGGCGCCAGGAAATGCCTAATTGGGGAACGACTCAAGCGACAATCCCGTCTGATGAGCTACACCGGTGACCCTGAAGCTCCGTGACCTGACGATGCGGGCGACGGCGTTCCTCGACGGCTGCGCCCGCGACGGCCTGTACGCCTTCAGCGCGTTCCGGCGTGCGCCGCTTGCCGCGCTCACCATCGTGACGACCGTGGGCCTCGGCTTGGGGCTGGTCGCCGTCGTCTTCACCCTGCTGAACGTCGTTCTCTTCCGGGTGGACGAGATCCCTCGGCCCAGTGAAATGTTTGCCGTCGAGCGGCCGCGAACTGCCGACGGGACGCGGGTGCTACTCACACGGCCGCAATATGAAGCGTTGCGCCGAGAAACCGCTGTGTTCTCCGACGTCGCGGCGATGGTGCCCGAGATCGACACCCGGATCGAAGGGCGGAAGATGTCGGGGACGCTCGTTTCCGGCAATTTCTTTCAGGTCGTCGGGGTCGAGGCGGTACTCGGGCGCACGCTGACCCCGGCCGACGACGACGCTTCGGCCACGCAGCCTGCGGTGGTGCTGAGCCATCGTGGCTGGTCGCGGCTCTTCCAAAGCGACGCGGGTGTGATGGGACGCACGGCGATCATCGGCGGAGTGCCGTTTACGATCGTCGGCGTCATGCCCGAGGGCTTCCGTGGTTTGGCCGTCGGCGCGCCCGACTGCTGGGCGCCCCTCGCGACCCTCGATCAGCTTCGACCCGTTCCCGCCGGAGGCGATCACCAAATCGGCATCGACGTTGTCGGCCGCTTGAGGCCCGGAATGTCCCGCGCCACGGCGCTCGCGGGTCTGGTGGTGTGGGATTCCGCTCGTGCCGAGCCTGCGCCCGTCGATCGTCGTTCGTCGAACATCACGCTCGAGCCCAGGCAGGGAACGATCCCGCAGCCGATTGAAGCCGTGATGGTGTTCACGCCGATCTTCTTTGCCTTCGGACTCATCCTGCTGATCGGCTGCGCGAATGTGGCCAATCTGCTGCTCGCGCGAGCCGTGTCTCGCCAGCGCGAGATCGGCGTTCGCCTGTCGCTCGGCGCCTCGCGCCGGCGGATCGTCCGTCAGCTGCTCACGGAAAGCCTGTTGCTCGCGCTTGCGGCCGCGGCGCTCGGGTTCGCCATCTCGCGCCAGGTGCTGGGGGTCACGATCTACGCCGTGACCAGCACCATGCCGCCGGATATCGGAGACGTGCGCCTCGACGTGCCGGCCGCGGACTGGCGGGTGGCGATTTTTCTGATCGGCGGGGCGGTCGTCTCGACCTTGGTCTTCGCGCTGGCGCCGGCGCTTCAGGCCACGCGCCTCGAGCTGGTGCGGACCATCCGCGGCGAGGTAACACGTGACGCGCGTCCGGGGCGCGCGCGCAACGTTCTGATCGGCGTACAGGTGACCGCCTCCGCGCTCCTGCTGATCGGCGCCGCGGTCTTCCTGCGCAGCGCCCTCGCCTCAGCGACCGTCGATCCCGGCATTCGAACCGCCGATACGGTCCTCATCGAAATCGCCAACGAGTCCCGGCGCGAAGCGATGATCCGCGAGGTGCAAGCCGAGCCAAGCGTCATGGCGGTTTCGGCGGCATGGCCGGGCCCGCTCGGCTCTCGCGCCGCCTTCGCTGAGCCCACCTCCGCCGAGGCTACGGCGGGCAAGCACAGGACGCGATCCAACGTGGCCTACAAATTCGTCTCGCCCGAGTACTTCGACGTGCTCGGCATCGAGATCGTACGCGGCCGAGGCTTCAGGCCGGTCGAGCGCGGTGCCGACGCTGGTGTCCTGGTCGTGTCCCAGTCGGTCGCGCTCCGGTTGTGGCCCAACCGGGACGGTGTCGGCCAGACGATGACGCTTGAACCGGATCCGAATTCGGAAACACGTCGTCACGACGAGCCGCCCTTGTCCGCCCGCACCTTCACGGTGGTCGGCATCGCCCGCGATGTCCCCGGTTTCCGCTTCGCCGACTCCGAAGAGGCGGAGGTCTATGTGCCGATTAGCGCATCGGCAGCCAAGACGTCGTTGATCGTGCGAGTCCATGGCGACCCTGAGCAAGCGCGGCAGGCCTTGCTGCAGCGGCTCACCCTGATCGATCCCAACATGGGTGAGGTCGTGACGATGAGGACGGTGGCGAGGATCGAGACGTATTTCTTGCAGATCGCGTTCTGGGCCACGCTGATACTGGGCGGGCTGGCGCTGGCGTTGACGCTGAGCGGTCTCTACAGCGTCTTGTCGTATCTCGTCGAGCAGCGGCGGAAGGAGATTGGCGTGCGCATGGCACTGGGCGCGAGCGCGCGCAGCATCGGGGCGTTGATCGTGTCGCAGTCGGCTCGTCCCGTTGGCGTCGGGGTCGTGATTGGGGCCGCACTTGCTGCGGCGCTCGGCATCGTCCTGCTGGCCATACCCAACGCGGCCCCTATCGCCGGGATTGTGCATCTCCTCGATCCGATTGCGTACGTCGCGAGCCTCATCTGCATTCTCGGGGCGTGCGCGCTGGCGGCGTTGATCCCCGCCTGGCGAGCCGCGCGGGTCGATCCGGTAGCGACGCTGAGGGCGGAATAGCATAACAAGGTGCCAAGGGTGCCTGGGGTGCCAAGGGTGCCAAAGGGTGGGTGCTGGCGAGGCCGACATGATGCAGACCACATGAACGAAGAGCGACTCGCGCTCAACCGCCGGCGGTTCTTCGAGTGCCTGTCGGCGATGGGTCTCGGATGCAGCCTCATGCCGGATGCGCTCGTGATCGCGGCCCAGGATTCCGAGACGGTCACAATCGAGATGATCGAGGTCGCGCAGAAGATCGCCGGCGTGTCTTTTACGCGTGAGGAACAACAATCGATCGTGACGCGGTTGAACGCCAGAGGTGGCTACCTGGCGGGGTTTGCGTTTCTGCGGACCGCCAACCTTGGCAACGGCGCACCGCCGGCGATCGTGTTCAACCCCGTTCCGCCTGGCAAGGCGCTGCCGGCGGGGAAACGGTTCCTGAACCGTCGTGATCCGGTGGTGGCGAGGCCGCCGACCGATGAGGCGCTGGCGTTTCTCCCGGTCACGCACCTGGCGAAGCTGGTGGAGACGCGCCAGGTGAAGCCGTCCGAGCTGGCCGAGCTGTATCTGTCGCGATTGACCAGGTACGATTCCACGCTTCACTGCGTCGTGAGCCTCACGCCGGATCTGGCGCGAGCGCAAGCCAGGCAGGCCGACGCCGAGATCGCCGCCGGCAAGTATCGGGGTCCGTTGCACGGGTTGCCCTTTGGGCTCAAGGACCTGTTCGCCGTGCGAGGCACCAAGACCACGTGGGGCGCCTCTCCCTACAAGGATCGGGTGATCGACATCGACGCCACTGTCTACACAAGGCTGAGGGCAGCTGGCGCGATTCTCGTCGCGAAGCTGTCGACTGGGGCGCTCGCGCTGTCGGCACAGTGGTTCGGCGGCGTCACGCGGAATCCTTGGAACACGAAGCAAGATGCGTCGGGATCTTCAGCCGGTCCCGGTTCGGCGACGGCTGCCGGGCTCGTGGCGTTTTCCATTGGGTCCGACACCGGCGGCTCGATCATTCAACCGTCGGCTCGAAATGGAATCACCGGCTTGCGGCCCACGTTCGGGCGAGTCAGCCGGCATGGGGCCATGACGTTGGCCTGGACGCAGGACACTGTCGGTCCGATGTGCCGATCGGCGGAGGATTGTGCGCTCGTCTTCAATGCCATTTATGGGCCGGACGGGAAAGACAACACCGTCCTCGACGTGCCGTTCGGTTGGGACGCCACTGCCGACGTCACGAAGCTGCGCGTCGGATATCTGCGGTCGGCGTTCAGCGACAACCCCACGGGCTTGCCGGGTCTGTCGCCATCGGAGCAACTGGCGACGCGCCGGAACAACGAAGAGGCGCTACGGGTGATCCGCGGTCTGGGCGTGGAGGTCGTTCCGTTCGATCTACCCGACGTTGCGATCGAGGCCATCGATTTCATCCGCTACGCCGAAATGGCCGCGGCGTTCGACGATGTCACTCGCAACGGCACGCTTGGCGAAGTGGAACGCGGCCCCGAGCAGAGCCCCCGCCCAGCCGAGATTCGCCCGGCCCGATTCATTCCCGCAGTGGATTACATCCAGGCGAACCAGTACCGCTTGCGCGTCATGGAACAGATGGATGCCGCGATGTCAGGGCTGGATCTGTTCGTCGGGGCGAACCTGTTGCTCACCAACCGCACGGGTCATCCCGCCATCAGCCTGCCGAACGGATTCTTCGAGGGATCCCCTACAGGCCTTCAGTTGACGGGCAAGTTGTTCGGCGAGCCGGAACTCCTGCTGCTGGCGCACGCGTTCCAGTCCAGGACCGACCATCACACGAAACATCCAGCACTCTAAGAGCATGGACGACGCTCCTGCAGCTCGAACAATCGCCTGTCTGGCGCTGCTGGTCGCGGCGACGAGCGTGGCCGCGGCGATGGTGGTTCAGGCCAATGACTCTGGCCTCACCGACACGACGATTCTGATCGGCGTCGAAGCGCCGGTGAACTCGTTGTCGCTCGACGGCGAGAACCTGGGCTTCCGTCTGGCGTTCGAAGAAGCGAACTCGGCAGGTGGCGTGCATGGCCGCCGCTTCGTCTGGCCGGAGCGTCGCCGGAAGAGCGGCGATCCCGCGGACGTGCTGGCCGTCGCGCGGCAGATGATCGACGAGGATCACGTCTTCGCCGTCGTCAATTTCAGCGGGCCGTCGATCGCTGACATCACGGCGCACGCGCGAACCCGTCGCGTGCCGCTGATGTTTCCGCACACCGCGCTCGTCTCGTCGCAAGGGGAGCGATACCTCTTTACATCGTTCCCGCGCTTCGAAGGAGAGGCGGAGATGATGTTTCGCTACCTGTCCAAGACGCGTGGCCTGCATCGCCTTGCCATCGCGCACGATCCCAATGCCTACGGCCTCACGTTCCGCGATGCGCTGCGTGCGCACGCAGCGAGATTTGGATACGAGCTGACGAGTGCCGTGCCGATCACGTCGCGCACGCCGAAGGATCTCTCTGCGGAGATGACGACGCTCGCCGACTCGGAACCAGACGCAATCGTGATGGCGCTCTATCCAGAGCAGGCGCTGGCGCTCTTGCAGGCGCGGTCGCGCGCGAAGTGGACCGGCAGCATGGTGTCGGTGGGGCCGCTGACTGACGAGGCCTCGTTGACGGTCCCCGATGGCAGCTCGGACGGCACGCTCGGCTTCTGTTACTACCCGGATCCAAAGCAGAGCAACGTTCCCGGTGTGGTTCGCTATCGTGAGGCGATGGCGCGCATCCACCCGAGTCGTGACGTCGATCGCTATAGCCTCTACGGCTACATCTTCGGCCGGCTCGTCGTGGAAGGCGTGACGCGCGCGGGCCGCGACCTCACCCGCGAGCGCTTCGTGGACGCGATGGAGGGCATCACGAATTGGGACGCGGGTGGCGTGATGCCGAACGTCACCTTCTCGAAGACGAATCATCATGCGCAGCGGGCCGGGTTCATCTGCGAGATGCAGAAGGGGAGGCTGACGGCGCTGTCAGAGTGGATTGAGCCCTAGGAAGGCAGAAGGCAGAAGGCAAAAGGCAGAAGGCAGAAGGCAGAAGGCAGAAGGCAAAAGGCAGAAGGCAGAAGGCAAAAGGCAGAAGGCAGAAGGCAGAAGGCAGAAGGCAGAAGGCAGAAGGCAGAAGGCAGAAGGCAAAAGGCAGAAGGCAAAAGGCAGAAGGCAGAAGGCAAAAGGCAGAAGGCAAAATGGCGCTGCTAGCGGAACAGGCGAGCGAGCGCCAGCGACCAACCCGGCAAAAGCGGCGTGGTGAGCACGGCACCATCTTCTGCGGTGAATTCGCCAACACGAGGGAATCCGCCATCCTGCGACCGCCGATAGACCGTCATTCGAGCGCGTTTGGGATCCGCCAGCCAGGTACTCGCGAACGCCTCCACGCTCGTACAAGGAGCGCTTGAGCTTCTCGTCTCGTTTCCGCGTCGAAGGGGACAGGACTTCGATCACCAGAGCCGGCACGCCTTGAACGTTCTTCTCGGTGAGGATCTCCAGTTGATCCGACGCGACGAACAAGAGATCGGGCTCGACCACGTCATGGAACGAGAAGACAACGTCGAGTGGAGAGTGAAACACGCGTCCGTGTTCAGGATGTGCCTCGAGAAAGCCGCCAATTGAAAGATGCAGCCGACCGGCGACATCCTGATGCCGAAGGTTCGGCGACGGCGTCACGAAGGTACTCGCCGTCGATGATTTCGCGGATGCGATTTTCCTCCGGCAAGAGCTGGAAGTCGTCGTACGTCCACCGCGTGTGGCTTCCGGCGGTTGGCGGCATGGCGCTCCTTCCGTCCATGGGCGAATTCTACACCCGGGCATGCCGGGCATTGTGCGAACGGCGTGCCGGACGAGAGATCCGTTCATCACGTCGAATCGTGATGCGAGCGCCACTGCCATCGCAGGAACTGCGGAGGATCGCGATCCTCAGTGCGCAGAATCTGCCATGCCGGTTGTCGTTAGAATGCTGGCGATGGCGGGTCATACCTGTTATCACTGCAAGCAGTTCGTCGACGAGGGCGAGGCGCACGACTGCTGGACGACGACGGAAGGCGCGTTGCTGGAGGGCGCGTCGGAGGATCTGCGCGAGGCCTACGAGCGTCTGCGTGAGACGGCCGTCGCATTTGGCGAGCAACGCATCTATGCCTCACACCACTGCATCATGTTCGCGCGTAAGGCGTGTTACTTCTTCGTGCGCCCCAAGCGCGATTACCTGGAGTTGTGCGTGTTCCTGGGACGCGAGGTCAGATCGCCGCAGATCAAGCAGGCGATGCCCTCGTCCAAGACCAAGACCGCGCACCTGATTCGCGTCCAGCATCGGGACCAGGTCGAGCCGCCGATCACGGATTGGCTGCGTGAAGCGTATGGCCTTCAGGAGGTCGTGACGACAGCACCGAAGGCGAAGCGAAAAGCCAAGCGTGTGCGAGACTAGCGCGCATGTTCCCTGCGCTCGCGCTCGCGTTCGCGCTCAACCTGCTGCAGCCTGCCGGCCCGCCACCGACGACACCCGCGCCGACGATTAGCGAAACCACGCCCGTCGAGGTGCCGTCAGCAACGCCCACGGCGCTTCGCTACTACACGACCGGCAATTGGCTCTGGGTGCTCGACCAGGTGCTCTCGATCGTGCTGCTCGCCGTCATCCTGTTCAGCGGCCTGTCGGCGAGGTTGCGTTCGTGGGCGCAGCGGATCGGGCGCAACTGGTTCTTCACCACAGTGGTCTACGTCGCGCTCTTCACCATCGTCACCTTCGTCGTCGCGCTGCCGCTCACCTATTACGAGGAGTTCGTGCGACAGCACGATTACGGCCTCTCGAATCAGACACTGCAGAAATGGTGGACCGACTCGCTGACCGCTCTCGCGGTGACCGTCGTAGCGGGCGGGCTGTTCCTCTGGGTGCCGTACCTGCTGTTGCGCAAGAGTCCGCGGCGATGGTGGCTGTACACGGCCGGTGCCGCCATTCCGTTCATTGTCATCGCCAACCTCGTGGCGCCGGTGTGGATTGCACCGCTCTTCAACCGATTCGAGCCGATGAAAGACAAGGCGCTGGAGACACGGATCCTCACCCTCGCGGATCGTGCAGGCATCGAAGGCAGCCGCGTGTTCGAGGTCGACAAGAGCGTCGATACGAAAATGCTGAATGCCTATGTTGCCGGCCTGTGGCAGACGAAGCGGATCGTCTTGTGGGACACGATCATCGCGCGCATGGACGATCGCGAGCTGCTCTTCGTCATGGGCCACGAAATGGGGCATTACGTCCTCGGGCACGTCTGGCAGCTCGTGGCGTTCACCTCGCTGCTGGTCCTCATCCTTCTCTATGCCGCTTATAGGACGATGGGCGCGATTGTTGCGCGCTGGTCGCATCGGTTCGGGTTTACCGACCTCGCCGATGTCGCGTCGCTCCCGTTGCTGTTGCTCGTGACGAATGTGTTCTCGGTGGTGATCACCCCGCCGCAACTCGCGTTCGTGCGCCATCTCGAGCATGAAGCCGATCGTTTCGGGCTGGAGATTACCCAGACGAATCACAGCGCCGGGACCGCGTTCGTGAAGTTGCAGGAAGACGCGCTCGGCAATCCCTGGCCGGGACCGCTGTTCATCCTGTGGCGCGCCAATCATCCGCCGCTCGGCGCGCGCATCGAATTCAGCAACGACTATCACCCGTGGCGAGAGGGTGCGCCGCTCCGCTACGGGGATCGATTCAGGAACTGACCGTTTCCACGGCGCGGATCACTCGCTGCCCCGCGAACGGACAAGGCGCGAGAAGGCGCATGGACCGCGGTGCCGAGCGCGATCGCTGGTGTTATTCGGATCGCAGCGCCACGGTCGGATCGACTTTTGTGGCGCGACGCGCTGGAATGAACGACGCGAGTAGCGACGAAGCGAGCAGAATCAACGGCGACGTCACAAGGACCGCCGGTTCGACGGCCTTCACACCGTAGAGAAAGCCCTGGAGGATCTGCCCGGCGCCGATGGCCAGCAGCAGGCCGATCGCGATGCCGGCGGCTGTGAGACGGCCGCCCTCTCGCAACACCTGCCATAACAGTGCTCGCGGATCTGCGCCGACCGCGAGCCGGATGCCGAACTCGCGCATCCGGCGCGATACGACGTACGACTTCACTCCATAGACGCCCATGACGCCGAGCAGGAGCGCGATGGCGCCGAATGCCATGAACACGCGAGTGCCCGCTCGATAGAGCCACACGTCGAGACCCCCGTCGAGATGACCACGCCATGTCTCGACACGGAGGACGGGCACACGCTCGTCAACACTGCGGACGACGCGGGAGATGGTTTCGAGCCTGGTACGGTCGGCATCCCCGCCTGCCATCCGAAGCTGCAGAGACATGGCGCTCTCGTAGCGCTGTCCCAGCGGCACGTACACATGGGGGAACGGTCGAGGATTGCCGAGCGAGTGCTTCACGGCCGGGAGGATACCGACGATTCGCAGGGAATGCCCGACTTCCGTTCCCTCGGCGTCGAGGAAATCAATCAGACGTCCGAGAGCGGCCTCTCCAGGCCAAAGACGCTGTCCAAGCGCATCGTCGATGATCGCGACCGGTTCCGAGGAGCCACGTGCCAATTCAGCGTCGGTGAAATCCCTACCCCCGAGCATCGGGAGTCCCAGGACGCGAGCGTAATCGCGGCCGACCACGCTGAACACGGCGTCTACCGGCCGCGATTGCGCATCGGCCACGTTGGCCGGAGCCACGAGGCGGCTGTCCGCCAACGAGGTGAACGGCAGACCCGATCCGATGGTCACGGCTTCCACACCGGGAACCGTTCGCAGCCGGTCCACGAGTGCGAGATGCAGGGCTCTCCCTCGCGACTCGTCGTATCCGGCCAGGCTCGGATCGACCTCGATAAGAAGTCCACCGTCGAGGCGAAACCCTGGATCCGCCGAAGCCGCCGAGATCGCGCTCATCAGGAACAGTCCGCCGCACGCGAACAAGAGCACCGACAGCGCCACCTGCGCGATCACCAGGGCATTGCCGATCCGGACACCTCCCGGTTGCCGCCCGTCCTCGCCAAGGCGTCGCCTCGAGTCAGCCGCAACAGCGTGACCGGTCAATGTCCACGCCGGCCAGACGCTGAATACGAGCGACGCCATCAGACTGAACCCGACGGTCCCAACGAGGACTCGCCAGTCGGGATCGAACTCGGGAAGGCTCAAGGCGGGAAGGGCGGGACGCACCGATGCGAGCAGTGCCTTGGTCGCCCAAATCGACAGCCACAATCCGATAGCGCCGCCGGCTAGGGCGAGGAGCAGGCCTTCTGTGAGCAGTTGCCGAGTGATGCGCCATCTGCCGCCACCGAGTGACGACCTGAGCGCCAGCTCTTGCCGGCGCATGTGGCCGCGTGCCAAAAGAAGATTGGCGAGGTTGAGACATGCGACCAGCAGAACAATCGCCGGCATCACCATCGCCAGCGAGGCGAGGGTTGCGGTCATCGCTCCAGTCCCGGCACTCGTGAAGAACAAGAGACGCGAAGGTGTGGACACCTCGAGCCCGTAGCCGCCGTTGATCGCCGGAAACGCCTGCGCGAGTCGCGCGGCAACGGTGGCGAGAACCGGCGCGACCGTGTCGATGGAGGTGCCAGCCCGAAGCCGTCCAAAGACGGTCAGATCGTGCGCTTCACGAGCATCGAGCTGGCGCGCGGACGACGCGGCTTCCGTTTGCAACAAGTCGTGCGCGCCCAGGGGGACCCACACCTCTGGTCCTGGGATGCTTGCTCCCGTAAATCCTTTCGCCGCCACACCAATCACAGTGAACGTCTCGCCGTTGACCCGTATTGAACGGCCGAGCACGTTGTCGCCGGCCTCGAGTCGCTGCCAGAGTTGATGGCTGACAATCGCTACGCGACTGTCAGCGCCGAGCCCTTCTTCCTCAGCGGCAAACGGGCGCCCCAGCGCCAGCGGCTGGCCAAAGATGTCGAAGTAGTTGGCCGTCACGGCCGAGGCCAGCGTCCGCCGCGCGCCTGCGCCGACGTCGAGGCCGACGAAGCTCGTTGAGGAGGCCGCCAGGTCTGCGAAGACATTGGTTGTGGCTTGCCGCAGATCGACATAGTTGGGGTACGACAGGCCCCGATTGGCGCGAGACGGTTCGGTGGCGCGGTTGTACACCGACACCACCTGGTCGCGGTACAGCGGTCGCAGCAGCAGGCTGTTGATCACGCTGAAGATGCCGCTGTTGACGCCGATGCCCAGGGCCAGGGTCACGACCGCCGTGATCGCGAACCCGGGACTGTGGCGCAACGTCCGTAGCGCAAAGCGTGTGTCGAGGACGAGGTTGTCGAGCCAGCCCCAGCCCCAGGCATCGCGGGCCTCTTCCCGTTGACGCAACATGTTCCCGAACTCCTGCGGGTCCGCCATCAGGGCACGGTGCGCCTCCATCTCCCGGCGCAATTCGTCCTCCGCCGCACTTCGTCGGAGCAGGTAGCCGAGCCGACGGATCCACTGACCGATGATCTCCATCTCGCCCTCGCGCCAGCAGAATCGGAGTTTCCGGTGCCGCCAAGGTCCACTAGAAAACTTGACTCCCAATATCCCATGCGATTGAGTCAAGTTTTCTCGCCCCGTCGGAGGCGGGGCAAAACAATACTGCCCTAGCGAGGCGGAGCCGCACCTGCATGCCTCGCGGGTCTGAGGCGCAGCCTCGCTAGGCATCGGCGGCCTATGCCTTATGGTCCGCGATGCTGCTCGCTGTCAAGCGAAGAGATTCAACGAGTGCCCCGGCTTGGAGGGAGAAAGGTCCAGTCGAGATCGCGCTCAGCGAGCGGCGTGGGTGTGCTAACCTCCGCCGTTTGGTTTTCCGTGGCACACCTGCCACTCGAAGGGACTTTCATGACGCCATTTGAGACGATTCACGCCGCTTACGCCGCATTCGGCCAAAACGATCCGTCTGTGCTATTCGGGGCCATGGATCCGGCGATCACGTGGAACGAAGCGGAAGGGAGTAGTGCTCTTGCCGGCACGCTGACGAATCCACAGGAGAATCGGTGACGAATCCAACAAGAAGCAGCGTGGACTTGAGCCTTGCTCAGCTGTGCGGGGCGTGGCACCTCATGTGTGACGGGCCTGGGCAGAGCAACGCGACCGGGAATGGCATTGAGTACATCTTCAGCGGCCTTCCGATCGGATTCTTCAACGTTGCCGTTCTCACCGGCCGGTCACTCTCGGAGGCGGCGCTGACGTCTTCGGGGCGCGAAGCCAGCGCGTGGGTCGCCGACAAGGGTGTGCCGTGGTTGTTCATCGTCACGCAGGACGAGCTCGCGGACGGAGTCGATGCGGCGTCGGCTCTCGACGACTGCGGGCTGGTCCCGGTCATGCCGCTCACCGCAATGCAGGCGCGGCACGTGGCCCCTGCGACACGGCGCCCGAACAATTTCGAGCTCATCGTCCCAGCGGATGATGCCGGCTGTGCCGCGTTAGTCGATATCAACTCGGCTGCGTACGCCATGGATCTTGGTGAGGCCAAACCCCGGATCGGCACGCGCGCGTTTTGGAACGATCACGTTCCCGTCCTTGGCCTGGTCGACGGCGTGCCGGTCAGCGGCGCTGCCGTCATGATGGTGGACGGGCACCGCTATGTCGGCCTGGTCGCCACGGATCCCGCTCACCAGCGTCGTGGCTACGCCGAGGCGGCCATGCGATACGCACTCGACGTCGCCGCCGCTCGGCACGGGGAACAGCCAACTGTCCTGCACGCGACCGACGCCGGCCGCCCCGTCTACGAGCGCATGGGCTATTCAGCCATCGCGAGTCACACGCTCTTCATGGAGAAGCGATTCCTCGAGGGGCACTGACCCCGTCGGCCGAGACTTGCGCCGAGTGAGGCCACCCCGCTCGATTCGCGAAAGGTGGAGCGATCGTCAGTCCTCGATCGTCAGCGCGCCGCGCAGCTTCTCGAGGTTCGCCGCGATGAGCTCGCGCTCGTGCGCGGTGAGCGTCGCCAGCTGATGGTCGATCAACGCCTCGGCTCGCTTCCGGCAGTCGCGCAGCACGCGCCGGCCGCGCGCGCTGAGACGGACGAGCGTCTGCCGCCGATCGACTTTGTCGATCCAGCGCTCCACCCAGCCGCGGCCGACCAGCATCTCGACCGACTTGGAGATCGTCGGCAGTCCGACGCCGCGGTGCCGCGCCAGCTCACTCATCGTGCACGGCGAGCGGCCGATGCGCCGCAGCATCAGCCACTGCGACAATTCGATGGTCTGATTGGAGCGACGCAGGTCCGCCCACACGGCCTGCGTCACCAGGTTGACGACGTCGAGCAGCTCGCTCGTTGCCTCACCGGTCCGGCGAGCGGTCGCAACCGTCGCGCCAGATGCCTTGAAGGCCCGAATGCCGACTATCTGAGCCAAGCGTTTCGACCGATCTTCAGGACATTCGCGCCGCCCGCTACTGCTGCGGCATCGACGTTGCCGTCGCTTGTGCCTTGCGCTTCTCCTGCTCGGCTTTGAAGTCCTCGTCCTTCATGTAGACGATGTTGATCCAGGCGTGCGCCATTTCGTCCACGGTGCGATCGCCCCAGCCGACCCACTGATTCGGATCCGGGTTGGTTTTCTTGTTGGTGGTGTTGTCGTGCCACGCCGTCACCTTGAGCATCGTGCCCTTCGGCAGCAGCGGCGCCGCATCGTCGGCGTAGACGTAGGTGGTCATCCAGTTGAAGTTGAAGTCGCTGACCAGGCTCAGCACCTGCTTCTGGCCGGTGGGGAAGAGCGCCTCTACCATCATCGCCTTGCCGCGCAGGTGCATATGCGGCTGGTAGCTCTCGATGCGCGCATTGTCGCGCAGCGTGAAGAAGCCTTCGACCAGCGACACCGTGTTCGGACGGATGTCCATCGTGCCAAGCGCCGCCGGGACGAGCGACAGCGAGGTGCGGAACTTCGGCTCCTGGCCTTTGGGGTAGAAGTAGATCCCCATCTCGACCTTGCTGCTGATGTCCTCGCCGGCCTGCGAGTAGTGAATGTCCCAGTGGAACTTGGATCCCGGCAGGAGCAGCTTGCCGGTGTCGGGACGCATCAACTCGCCTTGCTTGCCGACGGCCCATTCCATGAACGGCACTGGCAGGAAGCCTGTGGGCGGCGCACCCGGCTCTTCCTGTTCGAGATACGCGATGGCGTGATGCGTGATCTTGCGGCCCTTCACGGTCTCGGGACGAATCTCGATGGCGCGCACCCAGCGCGGCTCGGTGATCCCCGAAGGCGTGATGCGCTTGTCCCACGCGTCCTGTGCCTGCGCAGCCATGGTGAAGTCATAGGACTTGATGATCAGGTCGGGTTCCTTCTGGCCGAAGAGCGGCGCGAAGTTCCAGCCCTGATCCTCGGGCCAGGTGCGCGCGGCGGGCATGTCCTTCGGATCGCCCTGCGGCGCGCCGGCGTCCACCCACTTCAGAATCGTGTCGAGTTGTGCGTCGCTGAGCGATCGATCGTTCTTGAACTTCTGCACGCCCACGCTCTTGTCGATGTTCCAGGGCGGCATCTGATGGTCGGCGACCCTCGCGCGGATCGAGCGCGCCCACGGCCGCGCGTCCTGCATAGGTGACGAGCGACATCGGCGCGATCGAATCGGGCCGATGGCAGGCCTCGCACTTGTCTTGGAAGATCGGGGCCACGTCCTTGGTGAAAGTCGGGGCCTTCGGCGCCGTCGATTGCGCGGCCACGGTTCCACCGTGCATCGCGATCGCCGCAGCCAATGCGCATCCACCGAACAGCAGTACCCGTCCACGCCGAATCAGTTCGACCACCATGGGAGTCCTTCCTGAGTCTTCCTGCTTCGAGGATCGATGATTACTTCACCACTACTTTGACGTACGTGTTGGTCCAGCAGCACTGAAATCCGCCGCCGCCCTCGCCCGACTCGTCGTTTGCCTGCACGCGCAGCAGATACTCGCCGGGCGCGGCAAAGGTCGCGGCCGCCGACAGCATCTCACCTTGCTGCTTCGCCGACGCGCGCGTCTTGTCGAAGGTCACGGCTCCGGGTCCGCGGTATTTGTGGAACGACAGGCTCGCGACACCAGCGGCGCCGCGACCCGTTTCGGCGCCTTCCTTTTCCGGCTTGGGATCCTCGACCCACACCGACACGGGCACGGGCTGCTGCACAGTGCCGTTCAAGTTCGCTGCGATGCCAACCGGCGGCCCCGTGAACTTCGCGCCGCCCTCCGCGAACGACAGCACTGGAGGACGATTGCCCATGCCCAGTTCTCGGAACGGCGTGATCGGATACCCCGGGTTCAAGGTCAAGGGGATGGTCTGCGTCTCGCCGTTGGCCGTGATGGTCCAGCGAAGAATCTTGTTGCCGAAGTCCTTCGGCACCTTGATCACGAACACGCCCCACTGCCGGCCGACCTCGAAGTAGGTGGGCTGGCCCTGGTCCGGCTCGCCGGGTTCGATCTTGTTGTTCGGGCCGATCGGAATGTCGAGGGGCTCCTTCGAGTTCCGGTTGTAGTACCCGATCAGCATGCTGAAGCTGCCGTCGTCGTTCATGTACCAGCCTTCGTAGGCGGGGGTGATGCTGGCGCCGCGCTCCCTGAGCGGCCCCATCGGCAGGACGCTGGGCTGCTGGGCAGCCGCGACGAGCGTCCAAACAGCCAGGAATCCGCCGATGAGCGATAGAACGCGGGGCGCGTGAAATCGGCGCATGTAGGGTCCCAGATACTTTGCTATTACGAACTGTTTGCCTTGGAAGTCTACCAGAAGAGGGTGCCAGGGTGCCGCGTGCCAGGGTGCCAAGGTGGGTGCCAGGTGCCAGGTGCCAAGTGCCAGGGTGATGCGCCGATGCGGCGATGCACATCGGATGGAACACAATGGGTGACCTCGGAGGACGGAATATGTGGGTGTCTCGTCGGACGCGTTCGCCTGCTGTGGCGGCGTTCGCCCTGCTCGTGCTCTTGGCCCCGGTGCGCCGTCGGACGCTCAGACGGCGGCGGACCTGCTCCATCACCTGGATCGGGCACGAAGACGAATTCGAGCGCGCGATGAGGACGGCGACGGTCGTCCGGCTCGAGAAGGTCAAGGTCGGTGTGACCAAACCGCAGCGCGCGATTCTCGATCCGCCGGCGCCGGTGGCCCGGTTTGCCTTCAAGCCACTGAAGCCTGGGATGAAGAACGGCTACTTCGAAAGCTACAAGTCGGAGATCGCCGCGTATCACCTCGATCGGCTGCTGGATCTACGGATGGTCCCGCCGGTCATCGCCCGCGACATCGACGGCAAGACCGGCGCTGCGGTCTACTGGATCGAAGGCGCGAAAGGATGGCAGATTGAACATCCCGTCGAGGGGCCGCAGCCGGAGTGGAGCCATCAGATCACGCGCATGAAGATGCTCGACCTGTTGATCGGCAACGTCGATCGCAACCAGGGCAATCTCCTCTACGACCCGGACTGGCACCTGCTGCTCATCGATCATTCGCGGGCATTCACTGCAAAGAAGGACTTGCGGAGCATCGCGTCGCTCGCGCACGTCGATCGGGCGCTGTGGGAGAAGATGCTGGCGCTGACGCTCGACCGCCTGCAGACCGCTCTTGGCGAGTGGGTGGGGCCCGATGAGCTCAACGCGATGCTGATCCGGCGCGATCTGATGGCGGCGCAGATCAAGAACCTGGTCGCGTTGTTCGGCGAGCAGGCTGTCTTCTTCTGAGATCCGACTCGGCTCTTGGGGGCGACGGCGACTTCGTTGGTTAGCGCACCGGCGCGCGGCGGTTCAGATCGGTAAAGAAATGCTCCACCACCGAGACGCCGAGCGGCGCGGCCTTCGTGGGCTCTGTGTGGACAAACAGGAAACGCGAGCCGTCTGGCGCCACGTCATAGGTGTGAGGAGACCAGAGATCGTCGTTCGACGAGAGGGGAAAGAGGTCTTCCGGCTTGGAAATCGAGAACTCCGGAGTCGTTTGTATCTTCATCAACCGGAACGCGCGCAAATGGCGAGAGACGATCTCACGCCCGTTCGCCAGCCATCGTGGGGCGGCTCCCCCGTCTGACGTGATCTCCCGCGCGGCCCCACCGGTGAAGGAGCGCAACATGACATGCGGGCCGTTCTCGAAGGTCGTGTACACAATCCATCGGCCATCCGGCGAGAGACTCGGCAGCATCTCAGGCAATGGTCCGGCAACCAACGGCGAGACCTGCGAACGATCGGTGAGATCGAGGAGCTTGATATCCGGTATCGAGGTGGGCGGATCCTCGACGAACACCAACCCCTTCCCGTCGGGAGTCCAGGCGCTGGGCCAGATTCGGTTGCGGCTGCGGACCAACATTTCGGGCGCCGTGCTGCCGTCGATCGGTTGCCAAACGATATGCCGTTCCTCGCCGCGCCGTGCGGCATACGCCAACCGTCGACTATCGATTGACCACAGCGGCATGCCATCCAAGCCGGTACTGGTGAGTCGGTTGAACGATCCCGTGGCAAACTCGAAGACCCACACGTCGCTGCGGGGCCCATCTGCAACCTCGACAGCGAGCCGCTTGCCATCGGGCGACAGCGACGGGTACTGGAAGGCCCGTTTCGGCGTCGGCAGCGTTTCGGTCCTGCCCTGACGGTCGATCCACACCAGCGAACGCTCTTCGGGTGTCGGCGCCTGCCTATACACCAGCGTGCCGTCGCTCGCGGCATCGAAGCTTGCGTGTCCATTCCCGACCTCGGTGTACAGGCCTGGCACGACGGCGACCGGCTCGCCGGCGATGTCCAGGCGAGCGGAATCAAAGGCGGCAGCGTACAACGCGTCTCCGCGTCCGAACACGATGTGACCGGACGCAACGACTTGCCCATCGAACCCGTTCGACACGATGGTGCGCTGGGTCCCGGTCGAAAGTGAGCGCGACGCGATACGGAAGATTTCGGAACCCGCGTGGATGGTAAAGATCACCGCCGTGCCGTCCGCGAGCACCGAGGGCGCGTGGTGGTCGATCTCGCCGGCGCTCTTGTCGGGCGTAGTCAATGGTCGCAATGCACCGCCTTCGGCCGAGACGACGGAGAGGCCCTGTTCGCGCTGGGCCACGACGATTTCGCCATTCGGCCCCCAACTCGCGCCGAGCATGACCTTCACATCGCAAATCGCGATCGGGCTGCCGCCGGCAAGGGGGACTTTTTTCAGTTTGCCGGAAGCCTCGAAACCGACCCACGCCCCGTCCGGGGAGAAGAACGGCAGCATGGCACTCTCGGTGCCCGGCAGCTCGCGCGGCTCCACCTGATCGAACGACCGCAGGTAGAGTCGCCTGGTCTGTGGCAGAGGGCCGAGCTGTGCCGCCATCACGAGATGGCGACCGTCCGGTGATATCGCGATACCGCTGATGGTGGCATCAAGCGGTGGAGAGATGAGGAACCGACGCATCGGCTCGGGTAATGCCGGCGCGGGAGCTCGCGCGATCCACGTGACCGTTCCAACCAGCGCCGCCAGCAGCGCCGCGATCGCCGGCCATCGCCAGTCGAATCGCATCGAGCGACGCGCGGTCGAAGTGGCGGTCGTGCCGGATTGCTTGTCGGAGAGCGTGTCGAGCGCAAACGCGAGATCGCGGGCGGACTGGAACCTGAGGTCCGGCTGCTTCTCAACGCACCGTTGGATGATTCGCCGTAGTGCCGGCGCGACCGCGTCAGCGAGCTCAGGCGGATCCGACTCGAGGATGGCATTGGTCGTCGCGATTCGCGAATCGCGCCGGAACGCCGGCGTGCCGGCGACCATCTCGTGGAGGATCGCGCCGAAGGCGAAAATATCCGACCGGTGGTCGACGGGTTCGCCGCGAACCTGCTCGGGCGCCATATAACCCAGCGTGCCCACCGCCACGCCGACCTCGGTCAGGGCCGTCATCGTCGCGCCCCTCTCCGGGCCCAGGCCTTCGAAGGTCATCAACTTGGCGATACCGAAATCGAGAATCTTGGGCCGCCCGTCACGCAGCAGGAACAGGTTTTCCGGTTTGAGATCGCGATGGACGATGCCGCGCGCGTGGGCGGCGGCGAGCGCGTCGGCGATGGCGACGCCGATCTCGACGACCTTCCGTGGGGCGATGGGTCCGCGACTCAGGCGCTCGCGCAGGTTTTCGCCATCGAGGAGCTCCGAGACGATGTACGGCTGGCCCTCGGATGTCCCGATGTCGAAGATGCTGAGGATACCGGGATGCGAAAGAAGGCTGGCCGCCCTGGCTTCAATCTCAAACCGGCGCAGACGATCCGGATCGGCGACAAGGCCCGCAGGCAACGTCTTGATCGCGACATCGCGCCCGAGCCTGGTGTCGCGCGCGCGATGCACCTCGCCCATGCCGCCCACGCCGATCAGGCCGAGTATTTCGTAGGGACCGAGCCTGGTGCCGACGGGTATTGCCACTCCGCCTATTTCACCACGTCACCCGCGCTTGCAGCTGCAGCGTTCTCGGGAAGCCGGTGACCCCGGCGATGCTGCCAAAGACGCCGGCCGTCCCAAATGGCAGACGCGGTCCGGTGAACGCGGGGGTGTCGAACGCGTTGATCAGCTCCGCGCGAATGGTGACCCGTGCAGCGCCAATCGGCTGGGTCTTGTGCACCGCAATATCCCAGTTCTTTCTGAATGGGGTCCGGACGCGCGCGTCGGAGTGCGGAGCGTCGCCAAACGTGAACGGGGCGGCTGCGCTCCACGCGGCGGGGTTGAGCCACTGGATGCAGCGGCAGTCGGGATCGTAGTTGTCATCCGGACTGCCTGGGATGCGCGGGTTGACGCCGGGGACGATGTTCGGCCGTTGAAAGCTGCCGAGCAGGTTGAAGTTGTTGTTGGGTTGAATCACGGCGACGGGGAACCCGCTCTGGTACCAGCCTACGCCGCTGACGGTCCATCCACCGGCCACCGCGCCGAGCCATCCGCCGGAGGCCAGCCAGCGCTTGCCGGGACCGAACGGAAGCTCGACGCTGCCGCTGATGTTGAGGCGATGCGGTGCGTCCAGCATTGAATAACCGAACTCCCGCTCGAGGTCGTAGCTGTCGATCGGGCCCTGCGGGTTGATGGAGAAGGCATTGCTTTCGCCGGCCTGATTGTCCTTGCGCACGCTGAACACGTAGTTGACGCGCGCGCTCCAATTCTGGTCGTGCCGGCGCTCGAGTCCCACGCTCAACGCGTTGTAGCGAGACCGCGCGGTGCTGACGCGGTGAGCATAGACATTGGTGAACTGTGGGTACGGTCGCAGCAGCTCGCCGCGGGCAATCGTGGGAGACAGGGCACGAGCGCCAAAGTCGGCCATGCCAAAAAACGGATTCGGCACGAGCTGCTGCAGAGCACTGCCGAGCGAGTAATGCCGCGGGTCGAGCTGATTGATGTTCAACGGCCTGTCGTTCGTGCCACCCAGCGCCAGCCGCTCGCTCCGGCTGCCGAGATAGCCAATCGACGCCGACATTCTTCCCGGCAGCGCACGCTTCACATCGACCGAGTACTGATGTACGTATCCGGATCCCGCTGACTGATCGATGAAGTCAACGTCACCGCCCACGCCTGTGAGGAGACCCTGCGCTGCCCCCTGCGGCTGTTCCAGGCCATTGGGGAAGGGATTGGTGAGCGAGCAGCCGTCACACGGACGCAATCCACCGTCGGTGCTCGCCGTGTAGGTCGTCGTCGCCGTGAACCCGCGCGTCCCCAACGCCGCCTGGTCGAAGGCCTGAGCGATCTGCGACGGGGCCCAAAACAGTCCATACCCGCCGCGCACCACGGTTTTCGGATCGATCGACCACGCGATGCCGCCGCGCGGTCCGAAGTTCAGTTTCGAAGGATTGCCCTGGTGCTCGGGATACCCGTCGACGCCGGCGTACATCAGTCCGCCTCTGAGATCGAGTCCAGGCACCTGGATGGGAAACGGCTGGTCGCGATCGAAGCCGACCACCATGGCGTTGTTGCGTTCGCGCATGCCCGGTTCGAGCTCGTATCGCACGCCGACGTTGACGCTGATGTTGGAGCGCCAGCGAAAATCGTCCTGAATGAATCCGCCAAGGTAGTTCGTGTAGAAGTCGTTGCGAGTCCCGATGTTGAAGGCTCCGCTCAGCGGATAACCGAGCAACAGGCTGGCCAGCGCATCTCCTGAGTTCGTGCCACCGGTGGTGGGGTTTGGTCCCTGGGTGAACGAGGGGCTGAACGAGAACGTGCCGTTCACATCGCCCGGCGCAAAGACTCTCATGCCGATGCGCCGGTACTCGGCCCCGCCCTTGAACGTGTGACGGCCCGCGAGCCGCGACAACGACATATTCACGGAATGCGAGTACGACGTGCTCTCGGTTTGCAGTCCGCCATGCAGAAGGGTCGGTTGATTCGAATAACCCGGGACGGCGATCCGCGGAAAACCTGTGATGGCGCTTTGGAAGGCCGGCGCGAACGGCAGCGAGGCCGGGTTGGTCGCCTCCGACGCGAAGTCGTCGCGGAAGCGCAGATATCCGTAGCGGAGCGCCAGTACCGTCCGATCGTTCGGCACCATGACGTCGTTGATGGCCAGGACATTGACCGTTCGCGGTGAGAAGGCCGCGTTCGGGTCACCCTCGACGCCGAGATACTGCGGCGCCGGCTCCCTTGAGTGGTACCACGCGAACAGTCCGCTCAGCGTCTGCCGATCGCTGATGCGGTGGTCGACTTTTCCGGTGGCTTGATTGGTGAAGTCACCGATCGGCTCCGATTTGCGGGTGAGCGCTCGACCCGTGGCGGGCAGCGGCAACAGGTTGACGAGCGTTGCCGCCACCGGGTTGATGCGACTGGCCGGGATGACGTTCCCAGGAAACGGATCTCGTATGAATTGCCCTGGAACGGCCGGATTGGGACGCGTCGTCAGCGGATCGTGGATGACGATCAGGCGGCCTTGCGCATCGAAGGATTGCGAATAGTCGCCGCGCCGTTCGGCCGAGGTCGGCAGCACGAGCACCCCGTCAGATGTCGTCTGCGTCTTGTATCCCTCCGTGGTCGCCCAGAAGAACGTTCGATTCCTGGAAAGAGGGCCGCCGACCGAACCGGCCCATTGGTTATGGTAGGTATCGGGCTTTGGCTGGCCGGCCTTTTTCGTGAAGTACAACGTGCCTGCACCCCATTCGGGGCGTCCCAGAATCATCGCGCTGCCCCGCCATGCGTTCGACCCCGACTTGTGCGTCGTGTTGAAAACACCGCCGCCGGTCCGCCCGAGCTCGGCATCGTACGTGGATACCTGCACCTTGACTTCCTCGACGGCTTCGAGCGACGGGATGATCGCCGCGCGATTGAAGAGGTCGGTGATCGGCACGCCGTCGAGGAGAAAATTGTTGGCGCGCCGAGGCCCGCCGCCGAGCGACAGCATCGCCGTCGCGTTTTGATCCTGCATCCGCGTGAACTGCGGCACGCCGGTGGGGATGACGTTGGGCGTGATGGTCGAGATGACGAAGGGATTGCGCCCGACGTTGGGGAGCGTCTCGAGCGTCCGACGGTCGATGAGGTTTCCGACCGATGCGGTCGTCGAGTCGATCACCGGTGATGCCCCAGTAACGGTGATTGCCTCGCGCACTTCGCCAACTTCGAGACGCACATCGAGGGTCAGGAACTCCTGGGTACCGACGCGGATGCCTCGGCTTTCGAACGTCTTGAAACCGGCGAGCGTGGCCCGCAGCGTGTAGATGGCAGGTGCGACGTTGGGAAAGGCGTATTCCCCAGCCGCGTTGGTGGTCGTCGCCCGCTCCACCGCCGTCTCTTCGTTCACGAGGATGACGCTGGCCCCTGGCGCGACGCCGTCGGCATCGCGCACGGCGCCGCGGACGCCCCCCTGATATGTCTGGGCCGCGCCGTCGCGCGGAGTCAGGCTAAGCATCAGCCAAAAGAGCAGGCCAAGACCGCCTGAAATAGGCGAGTGTTTCGCCATACAACCCATCAGCTTAGGGCAACCGCTGAAGGCTGACTGTGCATTTGAGAACACCCGCCGGTAGAGTATTCCGTGTGTCCAAACACATGACCGACTGGCTTCGCCGCGGATGTCCGGCTTGATGCGGACGACCGTCACCTGATAGTGGGTGGTGGCCGGGTTGACGACGTCGAGCAGCTCGCCCGTGGCCTCACCGCTCCGGCGCGCGGTCGCCACCGTCGCGCCGGATGCCTTGAAGGCCCGAATTCCGACTATCTGAGCCAAGCGTTTCCACCGACCTTCACGACATCTCGCGCCGCCCGTTACTGCTGCGGCATCGACGTTGCCGTCGCTTGCGCCTTGCGCTCCTCCTGCTCGGCTTTGAAGTCCTCGTCCTTCATGTGGACGATGTTGATCCAGGCGTGCGCCATTTCGTCCACGGTGCGATCGCCCCAGCCGACCCACTGATTCGGATCCGGGTTGGTCTTCTTGTCGCCGTGTTGTCGTGCCACGCCGTCACCTTGAGCATCGTCCCTTCGGCAACAGGGGAGCTGCGTCGTCCGAGTAGACGTAGGTCGTCATCCAGTTGAAGTTGAAATCGCTGACCAGGCTCAGCACCTGCTTCTGGACGGTGGGGAAGAGCCACTCCACCATCATCGCCTTGCCGCGCAAGTGCAAATGCGGCTGGTAGCTCTCGATGCGCGCGTTGTCGCGCAGCGTGAAGAAGCCTTCGACCAGCGACACGGTGTTCGGACGGATGTCCATCGCCTGCAGACGGCGCTTGGCGAATGGTTGGGACCTGAAGAGCTCAACGCGATGCTGATCCGGCGCGATCTGATGGCGGCGCAGATCAAGAACCTGGTCGGCCTGTTCGGCGAGTCGGCCGTCTTCTTCTGAGATCTGCTCCGTCCTGGCACCCATCCTGGCACCCAGGCACCTGGCACCAATCCCTTGGCACCTCTGGCACTTCTGGCACCTTAGGCACCCTTTTTCTTATCTCGGACTGCGCTTGAGGAACGACCCGGCGCCGGCTTTGCCGACGAACGTACCGTTGTCGACGATCACCTTGCCGCGCGAGATCACCGTCTCGGTGACGCCGGTGACCTTTCGGCCCTCGTACGGGTTGTAGTCCACCTTCATGTGATGCGTCTCGGCCGACAGCGTCATCGTCTTTTCGGGGTCGAAGATGACGATGTCTGCGTCAGAGCCTGGGGCGATCGTTCCCTTGCGCGGGAAGAGGCCGAAGATCTTTGCCGGTGACGTCGACGTCAGCTCGACGAAGCGGTTGAGCGAGATGCGGCCGGTGCGGACCCCGCCGTCGTAGACCAGGCTCATCCGGGTCTCGATGCCGGGCGCGCCATTCGGGATCTTCGAGAAGTCTCCGTCGCCAAGGTGCTTCTCCTTCATGCAGAAGGGACAGTGATCGGTGGCGATGGCCTGCAGATCGTTGAAGGCGAGTCCCCGCCAGAGCCGATCCTGCGTGGCCTGGTGGCGAAGCGGCGGGCTCATCACGTACTTCGCGCCTTCGAAACCGGGCTCCTCGTAGTTGTCCTCGGACAGGAACAGATACTGCGGGCAGGTCTCCGCGTAGGCCGGAAGCCCGCGATCGCGCGCTTCGGTCACCATCTCCAGCGCCTCTGCGGCGGAGAGGTGGACGATGTAGATGGGCACCCCGGCGATCTCGGCGAGCGCGATGGCGCGATGCGTCGCTTCGCCCTCCGCTCGAGCCGGCCGGGTAATGGCGTGATACTTCGGCGCCGTCTTGCCTTCGGCCAGCGCCTTCTTCACGAGCACGTCGATCACGCCGCCATTCTCCGCGTGCATGCAGATGGTGCCGCCGTTATTGCCAGTACGCAGCAGCGCCCGGAAGATGCTCGCATCGTCGAGCATGAACACGCCTGGGTAGGCCATGAAGAGCTTGAACGACGTGACGCCCTGGAGTACCAGCGCATCCATCTCGATCTCCACCTGGTCGGTGAGCTCGGTCATGATCATGTGAAAGCCGTAGTCGATGGCCGCCTTGCCCTCGGCCTTCTTCATCCACGTCTCCCACGCGTGATGCAGCGTCTGCCCTCTGTATTGAATGGCGAAGTCGACGATGGTCGTGGTGCCGCCGAAGGCCGCGGCGATGGTGCCGGACTCGAAATCGTCGGCCGAGACCGTGCCGCCAAACGGCATGTCGAGATGCGTGTGCACGTCGATGCCGCCAGGAATGACGAGCTTGCCGGTCGCGTCAATCACGCGATCGGCGGGCATGTCGAGCGCGCTGCCGATGGTGGTGACCTTCTCGCCCTCGACAAGAACGTCGCCCGTGAAGCGGTCGGAAGCCGTGACGATGGTGCCGTGCTGGATCAGTAAGCTCATGGGTTCAGCAGGTTCAGCAGGTTCAGCAGGTTCAACAGGTTCAGCAGGTTTCTACCGCGTCCGCGTGTTTTTGCCGGCGTGGTAGGTTTGGTCTCAAGTCTCCAAAACGGAGCGCGCCGCTTCGCCGGTCGCAGTTCTCGAAAGGCGAATAGCGAAGAGCGACTTGCCTAAGATTAGTATTGATTCGCATGCATACAGGCTCCTACATCAACGGCAAGTGGTATCACCCCGCGTCGTCCCACGTCGGCCGCAATATCAATCCTGCCGATACCAGCGACATCATCGCGGAGTTCCCGCTGGCGACCGCCGCCGATGTGCGCTCGGCCGTGGACGCGGCGATGGCCGCATTTCCCGCGTGGAAGAAAACGCCCGGACCCGAGCGGGGCCGCGTGCTCTGGCGCGCCGCCGACATCGCCCGCCGCCGCGTCGACGAGATCGCACAGACGCTGACCCGCGAAGAAGGCAAGATCCTGAAGGAAGCCAGGGGCGAAGTCGTCAAAGGCATCTCGCTGCTCGAATACTACGCTGGCGAAGGGTTCCGGATGCACGGCAAGACGCTGCCATCGGAATCGCGTGACACTTTCACCTACACGCTCAGGCAACCGCTGGGCGCCGTCGGCCTGATCGCGCCGTGGAACTTTCCATGGGCGATCCCGGTCTGGAAGAGCGCGCCGGCGATCGTCGCAGGAAACGCGGTGGTCTTCAAACCCGCGGAGCTGACTCCCGCCACCGCAGCCCTGCTCGCAGAGATCTACGAAGAGGCCGGCCTGCCCGCGGGCGTGTTCAACATGGTCGTCGGCCGCGGATCCGAAGTCGGCGAGGCAATGGTCGCCGCGCCGGAATTGCGTGCGATCTCGTTCACTGGATCGAATCGCGTCGGTGGCGAGCTGTACGTCAAGGCTGCCAGGCGGGGCGCCAAGGTCACATGCGAGATGGGCGGCAAGAACGCTGTCATCGTGATGCCGGATGCCGACCTGGACAAGGCGGCAACCGCGATCCATGGCGGGGCATTTGGATCGACGGGGCAGCGATGCACCGCGACCTCGCGTGTCATCGCCCATCCCGACGTCAAAAGCGCTCTCGTGGATCGCCTCGTGGCGATGGCCGCGAAGATCAAGCTCGGACCCGGCCTCGACCACTCGTCGGACATGGGCCCATCCGTCGACGATCGTCAGTGGACGACGGTGATGGATTACATCAAGGTGGGGCAGGACGAAGGAGCTCGGCTCGTGATCGGCGGTCAGCGGCCGAACGAGCTTCGCCACGGCTACTTCGTCGAGCCCACGATCTTCGACGGCGTCGCGCCGTCGATGCGAATCTTCCAGGAAGAAATCTTCGGCCCCGTGCTCTCGGTGACAACCGCTGGTAGCCTCGAAGAGGCCCTGCAGTTTGCCAACAGCGTCGAATACGGCCTGACGACGTCGATCTTCACCGAGAACATCAGCGCGGTGATGAAGTTCATCGACGAGGTCGAGACCGGCATGGTCCACGTCAACGAGCCAACCGTCGGCGGCGAGGCGCAACTGCCGTTCGGCGGAACGAAGTCCACCGGCGTCGGCGAGCGCGAGATGGCGGAGGAAGGCCTGAACTTCTTCACTGAAATCAAGACGGTGTTCATCAACTATTCAGGCCGTGCCGAACGCTCGATGACGCGGTGACGAAGCCTCTCTGCCTCGTCTGTCTGACCATAACGCTGACCGCTCCGGTGGTCGCGGCTGAGCTCGACCCGAGCACCATTGCCGCCTTCGATCGCTACGTGCGATTGACCACGGCGCGGATGGCCGCTGAGGTCGAACCCGGCGCGGCCTTCCTTCGTCTGGACGGGCAGCCGGAGAAACTGCGCCAGGACCGCCTCGACAAACTGAAGCGTGGTCAAGTGGTCATCGACAAGCTGGAGACTCGAGACGGTTCGAAGTCGATCGACGTGCCCAACGGGCTCATCCATCACTGGATCGGTGTGGCCTTCATCCCCGGTGCGACGGTGGATCGCGCGGTCGCGCTCCTGCAGGACTACGACCATCATGCCGAGATCTTCAGCCCGGCCGTGGCCGCATCAACGCTGCTGTCGCGCGAGGGCGACACGTTCCGCGTGCGCCTTCGCTTCTTCATGAAACAGGTGATCTCGGTGACGATGAACACGGAGAACGAAGCCCGCTTCTTCCGGCCGGCCGCCGACCGCGCCTACAGCCAGATCACGAGTACGCGCATCGCGGAGGTCGAACACCCCGGGACGCCGCGCGAAGCCGAGAAGCCCGTCGGCCGCGACAGCGGCTTCATGTGGCGGCTCAACACCTACTGGCGGTTTCTGCAGCGCGACGGCGGCACCTATATTCAATGCGAGTCGATTACGCTCTCGCGCGACATCCCCTACGGCCTGGGCTGGATCGTGGGTCCGTTCGTGACGAGCATCCCGCGCGAATCGTTGACCTTCACGCTGGCCCGCCTCCGCTCGGAGTTAACTCAGCGCGAGCTCCGGCGCGGTCCGCCATAGCGGCCGTTGGCCGCGTAGGCGGAATCGGGCGAGGAACAGCTCGCAACCAAGTAAGCTCTCAACAGTGCCTCTGCCGGCCGGCACGCGCTTCGGACCATACGAAATCGTGTCTGCGCTCGGGGCGGGCGGCCCCGCCTTCGCTCGCCTCAGCCAAACGTTTGCGAGCTTCGGCGCTCCACCGAGCCATGGAAAGGACCTGGCGGTGATTGGCCAGCCTGGGGCCCTATGGGTCCTTTCCAAGCTCGGCGAAGGTGGAATGGGCGAGGTCTACAAGGCTCGAGACACGCGGCTCGATCGGCTCGTCGCGGTCAAGGTGTTGCGCGCTGACGCGGCCGATTCCGGGGCGACGCGCGAGCGCTTCGAACGTGAGGCGCGCGCCATCTCGAGCTTTTCACACCCACATATCTGTTCGCTCTTCGATGTCGGCAACGCCGACGGCACGGAGTACATCGTCATGGAGCTGCTCGAGGGTGAGACCCTGGGCGCTCGCATCACGAAGGGTCCGTTGCCGATCGCGCAGCTGCTGTTGCACGGCCGGCAGATCGCGATGGCGCTTGCCGCGGCACATCGCCAAGGCATCATTCATCGCGATCTCAAGCCCAACAACGTGATGCTCACGTCGAGTGGCGTGAAGTTGCTGGACTTTGGTTTGGCGAAGAGCTCAGCGAACGGTTCCAACGAGAACGAGACCGCCGCCGCGCTCACTGCGCCGGGTTCGTGGCTCGGCACGGCGCCCTACATGTCGCCGGAGCAGATCGAAGGCCGGCCGGCGGATGCGCGGAGCGACATCTTTGCCCTCGGCGTCGTCCTTTACGAGATGGCCACCGGCCGCCGGGCATTCATGGGCGACACGACGGCCGGCATCGCTTCATCCATCCTTCGCGTCGATCCGCCTGCGCCGTCATCGCTTCGGCCTGATTTGCCGCCGTCGATCGATCGGCTCATTCTGGAATGTCTCGCCAAGGATCCGGATCGCCGCTGGCAGTCGGCACACGACATTGGTCTGCGAGTCGCGGCCATCGGCGAAGCCAACCGACAGTCGGTGACCCCATCGTCTTCGCCTGCTCTGCGTGGAGACTGGTTGAAGGTGGCAGGCGCAATCGCGGCGACAGCAATCGTGACGGCGATGGCGATGCTGCGGTTTGCGGGGCGTGACGCGGATCACGCGACGCGAGTCGACCTGCAAATCAATCCTCCGGCCGAAACCTCGTTCACCTACAACAGCGAAACGGTGCGCTTCGCCGTCTCGCCCGATGGCCAGCGCCTGGCGTTTATCGCCAGCGGGCCAGGCTCGAACCGACGCGTGTGGATGCGAGCCCTGTCGTCGATCGAAGCCAAACCCGTCGCGGGCACCGAGAACGCCAACTCGGTGTTCTGGTCGGCAGATGGACGATCGATAGCGCTGGTCGTCGGCGACACCTTGAAGCGACTCGAGCTTGCCTCTGGCGCGGCCGTGACCATCTGCAAGGTGCCGAATCAGATCGGACTCTCCGGCACGTGGGGCCGCAACGGCGACATCCTGTTCGCCTCGATCGAAGGGGAGGCCATTTTTCGCGTCCCCACCTCAGGTGGAGAGGCTGCGGTCCTCGTCAAGCCTGACACTGCGAAGGACGAGGTCAAGGTCGCCTTTCCATCGTTCCTGCCCGATGGAACTCACTATCTCTACCTGGCTCGCCATTCCACGGGCAGCTCGAACCTGATGCTTGGCGAAATCGGCAAGGATGCGCGCGTCATCATGCCGACTGAATCCAACGCACAGTTCGTGGAGCCTGGGACCCTGGTATTCGCCAGGGGCGGCGCGCTGGTTGGTCAAGCGTTCAATCCGGCCACGGCACAAGTGTCCGGTGACCCGTTTGCCGTCGCCGAGCCCGTCCGCTTTTTCCTGTCGACGTCTGCGGCCGATTTTTCGGTGTCGCCGAACGGAGCGCTCGTCTTTCAGTCGCACGACGATCGATCGCGCCTGGCGTGGATCGATCGCACGGGGCGCGAGGTCGGGACCGCCGGATCGCCCGGCAAATATCTGGATCTGAGCATCGCACGGGACGGACGAACCGCTCTCGCCAGCCGTACGCTGCCCTCAACTGGAACGTTCGACATCTGGTCGATCGATCTCGATCGCGGAACCGAAACCCGGCTGACGCTCGACGATACGTTCACCGAAATCGAAGGGGTGATGACTCCCGCGGGTGACGCGATGATCTACGCGGCGGCGCGCGGCCGGGCACTGAGTCTGATGCGCCGCGATATGCGGACCGGACGCGATGAGCCCCTGCTGCCACAGGGCATGCGGATGCAGGGAGTTCCAGATGTGTCTCCCGACGGACGACTGCTGGCGTACGAAGAACGCACCGCCACTGGAGCCTTCAACCTGTGGACGCTGCCACTGACCGGGGCCCCGACGCCCACGCTGGTCCGCGAATCGCGCTTCAGCGAAAACCGGTTCCAGTTCGGACCGGACGGCGACCACTATGCCTTCGTATCGAACGAATCGGGCCGCTACGAGGTGTACGTCGCACGCCTGTCGGGAGGGCCGAAAACAATGGTGTCGACCGGCGGCGCAGTCGACGTCCGCTGGAGTCGCGATGGCCGTGAGATTTTCTATGTGTCGTCGGACATGAGAATGATGAGCGTGCCCGTTCGAACGACGCCCACGCTCGAGTTGGGGAAGCCGGCCACGTTGTTTGCCATCGCCAACAAGCAGTGGAGGGGCTTCGACGCGTCGCCGGACGGCAAGCGCTTTCTGGTCATCACCCCGGAAATCGTCGCCAACGAGCAACCACTCACCGCGATCCGGAACTGGAACACGTCCCGGGTGCAATGAGTGGCCGCGGGTGACCTATTGCGGGTTGAGGCCGATCCCGGTGAGGACGAGTCGGTCGCCGCACGGGGCGAAGTAGTAGTAGTTGAAGAACGCCGCGCCCTTCGAGTTCTTGCCACGCGCGCCGATGCCGGCGTAGCCGGGCTCGAGTGTCGGTTCCTCCGGCGTTCCTGGATCGAGAAAGCGATCGGCGTGCGCGGCGAGCTCGGTGTCGATGCCCGGCAGACCGCGAATCGCCTGCACCTGTTTCGTGTCGAATCCCTGCAGCTGCAGCATCGCCTTGAGATCCTTGGCCAGCGCAGCCTTGCGCATCTCGGTGTACGCCTTGGTCAGCTCGGCGTCGCTCGGCGTGCGTCGATCGGTCGCGTAACGCTGGCCGTCCATCACGTCGCTCTCACTCACTTCGCGGCCCTTCGGCGTGAACACCGGCAGCGTGAACTCGAACGTGCCGCGGCCGCGGTAGTTGACGCTTCCGGCGATCTTGCCGTCAGCGGGCTTGCCGCCCTTGATGCTCCACTCGCGTGAACCAGCGTCGGTCGATCGGCTCGAGCCTGTGTACTGCGTGCCGGCGCCATAGAACTTCGACCGTCCCGCCGCGTCGATTGTCACTTCCGCCCAACCGGCATCGCGAATCAATGAGATCGCCCGTGCCTCGGTCATCGGGCAGGTCGAGCCGCTCAGAATCGGCGACGCGATCGGCTTCGAGGTGACGAAGACGACAGTGCCCTTGCTGCCCGCGGCGGGGTAGGCGAGACCGTCCACGAGATCGAAGTCGCCGGTGTTGATCTCTTTGTAGTGGCCTTTTACCGGTGCCGCATACTCGAACGGCGGTGGTGGCGGTTCCGGTTTTGCCGCCGTGGCTGCGGCCGGCGCCGCGCCGGAACTGCTGGACGCGGTTGTGTTGCTCGGCGAACTGCACGCGACCAACGCGACGATGCCCAGGATCGCGGGAACGATGGGGGTTTGCATGCGGGAAGTGTAGAGGGAAATGGGATCCCGGCTGCGATGAAAGAAGTCTGTGGTAGGTTGCGCTAGTACAAGGGTTGTCTATGTCTACGCAGCTTGCGGTCACGTTCACCGGATTGACGTTCGAGAACCCGTTTCTGCTGTCGTCGGCGCCGCCAACTGAATCGGACGCCAACATCATGCGCGCGTTCGACGCCGGGTGGGCCGGTGTGGTCACGAAGACGATCGGCCTCCATCCCGTGGTCAACGTCGCGGGTCCCAAGACCAAGTTCCTTCGCGCGACGCCCGACTCTCCGCATCTGTCGATGCAGAAGCGTCCGGGCACGGCGCTGCATTCGTCGTGGAACTGGGAGCTCATCTCCGACAAGACGCTCGACTGGTGGGTGCCGCGCATCAACAAGATCAAGAAGGCGTATCCGAATCGCATCCTGGTCGCGTCGATCATGGCGGGCTCCGGGAGCGATCGCGAGCTCGCGCACTGGCAGACGCTCGCCAAGGCGTGTCAGGACGAAGGCGCCGACGCGTTCGAGCTCAACCTGTCGTGCCCGCACATGGATCGCAAGGACATGGGATCGAACATCGGCAAGGATCAGGAGCAGGTCTCGATCGTCACCGAAGTCGTGAAAGAAGTGGCGCGCGTGCCGGTCTGGGCCAAGCTCACGCCCTCCACGACCGACATTGTCGAGGAGGCGAGCGCCGCCTTTCTCGGCGGCGCCGACGCGATCGTCTCGTCGAACACGTTTCCGTCTCTGCCGCTCATCGATCTCGACACACTCGAGTTCGAGATGAACGTCGACGGCCTGGTGTCGAGCGGCGGGCTCGGCGGGCCGGCGATCCTGCCGCAGTCGCTGGCGAAGATGGCGCAGCTCACCAAGGCGTTTCCGGACAAGTCGTTCTCCGGCATCGGCGGCATCGCCGAGTTCGCGCACGCCCTCAACTACTTGCTGCTCGGGTGCGGGACGGTGCAGGTGTGCACCGCCGCGATGCTCGATCACGCGATTGGCCCGAACATCATCAAAGGCCTGATCGCCGGCATGCAGGAGTTTCTCGATCGGAATGCCGAACGGGGCTGGCTCTCACTCGACGATTTCCGCGGCCTGCGCCGGGAAAACGTCGTGACGCACTCGCAGATTCGACGGCCGGATGCCAAGGCGTATCACGGGGGCCACGACGCGGAAGGTTACGCGGTGTGAGCACCTCACAGGAGATTAAGAGAAAACAGCAGGAGACCAGGAGATCAGGAGGAAGTGTTTTCAAAATTCCTGGGATTTTGTATTTCCAAAAAAAACTCCTGATCTCTTGGTCTCTTGTAATTGCTTTGTGCTCGTGACCTTCTGTGACCAACCGGGACTTCGTTGAGCTGACGGAAGACGTTTCCCGCAGCCCGCTGTGGAACCCCGATCTCGCGCCCACGAGACTGTCTCAGCGCACCTGGTCCACGTATCACATCGCCGCGCTGTGGATCGGCATGAGCGTGGTGATCACCACCTACACCCTGGCCTCGGGGCTCATGCAGCAGGGCATGAACTGGTGGCAGGCCCTGATGACGATTCTGCTCGGCAACGCGCTGGTACTCGTGCCGATGATCCTGAACGCGCACGCGGGCACGAAGTACGGCGTGTCGTTCCCGGTGCTGTGCCGCGCCAGCTTCGGGGTGAAGGGCGCCAACATCCCCGCCACGCTTCGCGCCATCGTCGCGTGCGGATGGTTCGGCATTCAGACATGGATTGGCGCGCTCGCGTTGGAGGCCCTGCTGGTCGCGCTATGGCCAGGGTGGCGCGAGATTCCCGGGTCGATCTGGATCGCGTTTGCGATCTTCTGGCTGGTGCAGGTCGCGATCATCCTGCGCGGGCTCGAAGGCATCAAGGCGCTGGAGAGCTGGTCGGCGCCGCTGCTGCTCGGCGGCGGCGTCATGCTGCTGTGGTGGGCGATCAGCAACGGCGGCGGGCTTGGCCGCATCCTCTCCGAGTCGTCTCGGTTGCAGCAAGGCAACACGCCGTTCTGGGCGCTGTTTCCCGCCGCGCTGACCGCGAACGTCGGCTATTGGGCGACATTGAGCTTGAACATTCCCGATTTCACTCGATACGCCCAGAGTCAGCGGTCGCAGGCGCTTGGGCAGGCGATGGGACTGCCCGCCACGATGACGGCCTTTGCCTTCATCGGCGTCGCCGTCACCAGCGCGACGATCGTGATCTTCGGCGAAGCGATCTGGGACCCGGTTGTGCTGGTCTCACGGATTGGCAGTCCAGGCGTCGTGATCTTTGGAGCGTTGGTGATTCTGGCCGCGCAGGTGACGACGAACATGGCGGCCAACGTCGTGTCGCCGGCCAACGATTTCTCCAGCCTGGCGCCGCGCCGCATTTCGTACGTGACCGGCGGCCTGATCACCGCGGTCGCAGGCATCTTGATGATGCCGTGGAAGCTCTACGCCGATGCGGCCGCCTACATCTTCACCTGGCTGATCGGGTACTCGAGCCTGATGGGCGCGATTGGCGGGATCCTGATTGCCGACTACTGGGTGCTGCGCAAGCGCGAGCTCGCGCTCGCCGACCTGTTCGCGCCGCGCGGCGGTTACGCCTACTCGAACGGGATCAACTGGCGAGCGGTCACGGCGCTCGTGCTGGCAGTGCTGCCTGTCGTTCCGGGCTTCGTCCGCGCCGCGACCACTCCAGGCGGCTCGGTCGCCAACCCGACATTCCTCGATACGCTCTACACGTACGCCTGGTTCGTCACCTTCGGATTGAGTTTCGCCATCTACTTGGCGCTGATGCGAGGATCTGTGCCGCTGGATCGACGATCACGTACGTAGCCACTGAGAAACAGAGGCACAGAGAACGAATTCTTTGGTGTTCCGCTGCATTACTGACTGAGTGCGTCGCCGCGGAGTCGCGGAGTCGCGGAGAAATGAATACTTAGCTCTGTGGCTCTTTGTCTCTGTGGCCACGTACGCTTCCGCTTGATTCCGATGCCGGCTGCCGGCTGCCGGATCCCGGTTCGTCATCGTCGTCAGCATGTTCGAAGTCTCTCGCCGCAGCCTTATCCTCAACCAGGATCTCGACGGCGTTGCGCTTTTCCTCGTTGATCATGTCGTAGACAGTGCCGGCGGCGCCGGGGCCAATGTGGCGGCGACGCGTCTTCATCCGCCAGTACACCAAGCCGCACAGAACGATGATGACGACCCAGACGAGGCCGCCGATCACTGGTGAGCTTTCCATGGCGCTCAGCCCTTCGTGTCCTTCGGGCTCTTCGTGTCCTTCGTGGTGAGTTTCGATCGCCACGCCTCAACTTGCGCCGGCTTCTTCCACCCCGTATAGAGCTCCACTGCGCGTTCGATGGCGGCGATGGTGCGCGCATGCGTCGGACCGAACTCCCGCTCGATCAGTGGGAATGCTTCGTTGAGCAGCCGCTCCGCGTCCGGGAACTGGCGCTGATCGATGAGACAACGGACGATCAGCATCTCGGTCGCCACGGCTTGCCAGTGCGTCGGCGAGAGCACTTCTTTATGGATGGCCCACGATTCTCTCAGCAGCGTCTCTGCGCGTCGTGGGTCACCGCTGCGACGGACCGTTTCTGCCCAGTTGTTCAGCAGCCGCGCGACTTGAATGTGTCGCGCGCCATACAGCGCGCGGTCCATGGTCACCGCCTGGCCGAGCAACTCGTCGGCCTGCCGGTAGTCGCCGCGGTCGCGAGCCACGAGACCGAGATTGTTGAGATTGGCCGAGACTTCGGGGTGCACGTCGCCAAAGAGCTGCCGGTTCATCGCCAGGCTCTCCTTGAACAGCGGCTCGGCGGCCGTGTAGTCCTTCGATCGGTAGTACACCATCGCGAGATTGTTCAGGCTTTCCGAGATGCCGACGTGCGGCGCGGAAAAGATTCGCCGCCGAATCGCCAGGGCCTCTTCGTTCAAGGCTTTGGCGCGCGCGTAATCCGATTGCGTCTGTTGGACCGCCATCGCCAGCTCGGTGAGGCTGTCGGCAATCTCTCGCTCGCTGCCGGGCGAATGCTCCCGCAGCATCTCGAGCCGGCGCTCGAAGTGCGACTCCGCCTTTGGATAGTCGCCTTGGCTGTACGCCAGCTCGCCGATCGCGCCGATGGTCTCGGCGATGGCAGCCGGGCTCACGCCCGGTGTCGATTCTTGAATCGCCAGAGCCTTGCCGAGATTGGCTGCCGCTTCGCTGAAGTTGCCGCTCTTGACCTGGAGATACCCGAGCTTGAAGAGCGCTTCGGCCATCAGATCCGGCGCGATACCGGCCTTGGTTCGAACGTCGAGGCTCTTGCGGAAGAGCGCGTCGGCGTTCTTGTACAGCCCCAGCTTCTCGTAGGCGTCGCCGATCGTCGCCATCACGCGGCTTTGCAATACCGGCTGTTCGCCAAGGTCCTGCTCGATTCGAGCCGACCCGGTCTCCAGGATTTCGCGTGCGGTCACCGAGCTGCCCCTTGCCTCGCTCGGGTCCGCCAGCTCGAACAACCGAAGGAAGAAGTCCGACACCTGGCGCGCCGCTTCCGCCTCGCGGTTGGCCCGCGCCGATTCCTGGGTGGCGCGATCCCGCTCACGCGTGACCCGCCGGGCCTGTTCGGCCATCGCCACCGCGAAGCCGACGACCACGAGAAAGAGTGCCGCTGCCGCCGACACGCCAACCCGGTGCCGGCGCATGAACTTCGTCGCGCGGTAGACCGAGCTCGGCGGTCCGGCAAGGACCGGCTCGTCGCGCAAATGCCGGCGCACGTCGGCCGCCAGACCAGTAGCGGTGTCGTAGCGGCGCGTCCGGTCCTTCTCGAGCGCCTTCATCGTGATCCAGTCGAGGTCGCCGCGCAGCTGGCCCACCAGCTGCCGCACTTCGGTCTGGCGCTTGGTGGCTACATCGACCGAGTCTTGTCCAAGGCCGGTGAGCCTCGTGCTGGGTCGTGGCGGATCGACCTCGCGGATCACGCGCCGAATCTCGTCCAGGCCTCGGTCCCGCAGCGTGTGCCGATCGAACGGCAAGGTTCCCGTGAGCAGCTCGTACAGCACCACGCCGAGCGCGTAGACGTCGGTTCTCGTGTCGATGTCGAGCCCGCTCAGGTCTGCCTGCTCGGGACTCATGTACTCGGGCGTGCCGATCAGCACGCCGACCTCCGTAAACAGCGTGCGATCGGTCAGATGCTGCGAGATCGCCTTGGCCACGCCAAAGTCGATCACCTTTGGCACCGGCCGCCCGTCGGCAACCGTCACCAGGATGTTCGACGGCTTCAAGTCGCGATGGATGACGCCCTTCTGATGGGCGTGTTGAATCCCCTCGCAGACCTGGATGAAGAGCTCGAGCCGCTCGGTCGTGGACAGGCGATGGCGATCGCAGTAGATCGTGATCGGATCGCCCTTCACGTACTCCATGGCGAAGTACGGGCGCCCCTCCGGGGTTGCGCCGCCATCGAGCACCTTGGCGATGGCTGGATGGTCCATCATCGCCAGTGCCTGGCGCTCGGCCTCGAAGCGGGCGATCACCATGCCGGTGTCCATGCCCGTCTTGATGATCTTGACGGCGACTTGACGCCGCATCGGCGTCGATTGCTCCGCCATCCACACTTCGCCCATCCCGCCCTCTCCGATTCTCCGGAGCAGGCGATAGGGCCCGATGGTCTTCATCGGCACGTCGCTCGTGCCGGAAGGCTGAGTCGAATCCGAATCGCTGCCGAGGGGCGACGACGCGTCTGACATGGGCGGACTGTGACGGGAGCGATCCTCGCTCAGCGCTCGCCGCGCCTTACTTGAAGATGTTCAGCGCCTTCAGAATCGCAATGAGCACGCACGCGCCGATGACCGAGGTGATCACGCTCGCGAGCGTCGACATGGCGACAAACCCGAGCATCACCGCCAGCCAGTTGCCCAACCACGCACCGATGATGCCGACGACGATGTTGGCGATCGCGCCCATCTGCGCGTTCGTCTTCATCAGCATGCTGGCGATCCACCCGATCAAAGCCCCGACGAGCAGGTTAATGAGCAGTCCCATGGGAGCCCCCCTCAAGTCGCTATTCGCTGTTCGTCCGCCGCCGCTCGGACCGGCTCGG
The DNA here is from genome assembly GCA_963773045.1 of uncultured Acidobacteriota bacterium. GTDB lineage: Bacteria > Acidobacteriota > Vicinamibacteria > Vicinamibacterales > UBA2999 > 12-FULL-67-14b. The sequence goes on from CAVYZT010000013.1 coordinate 174,720, forward strand.
CCGAGCTTCGGCGAGACAGGCTGTGAAGCCTTTGCACCCTAGCACGCCTCGCCACCCAGGCACCAACCCTTTGGCACCTTAGGCACCCGGCACCCTAGAGGCACCTAGGCCCGCCTCAGGCACCCTAGGCCCCGCCTCCGCTCGCGTCGATGTCAAGCGCGAGCTTCGGCGAGGTCTCGCCGGAGCGGCCTTCCGCCTTCGCCAAGGCTCCGGCGGACCGCCGTAGCTTTAGCGGAGGCTGGTCGGCCGCGGCGGCGGACACCTAAACCCTCTGCCATTCCCATCCGTCTGATACATGGTGATGCCTCAGCTCCGACTCGCTCTTCGCACCCTGTTCAAGACGCCGTTTGTCACGCTGGTCGCGGTCCTGTCGCTCGCGCTCGGGATCGGCGCCAATTCGGCCATCTTCTCGCTCTACCACCAGATGCTGCTGCGGCCGCTGCCCGTGCCCCGGCCGGCCGAGCTGGTCAACCTGGGCGCGCCGGGGCCTAAGTCGGGGTCGAATTCCTGCAGCAACATCGGCAGCTGCGAAGACGTGTTCAGCTACCCGATGTTCCGGGATCTCGAGCGGGCGCAGGCGAGCTTCACCGGCATTGCTTCGCATAAAGATTTCGGCGCCAGCATCGGTTTCCAGGGGACGACGCTCAGCGGCGACGGCTTGCTGGTGTCGGGCAGCTACTTTCCGGTGCTCGAGCTCACCCCTGCTCTTGGCCGGCTGTTCACGCCGGACGACGACAAGACCGTCGGCTCGCAGTTCGTCGTCGTGATCAGCCACGACTACTGGCGCTCGCGGTTCGAATTGAATCCCGCCATCCTGAACCAGACGCTGATCGTGAATGGCCAGGCGCTCACAGTGATCGGCGTCGCACCCGCAGGATTTCAAGGCACGACGCTCGGCAGTCGATACGACGTATTCGTGCCGTTGACGATGCGCGGGTTGATGTCGCCCGGCTTCAACGGCTTCGAGAATCGCCGTCAGTATTGGGCGTATCTGTTCGCGCGGCTGAAGCCCGGCGTCTCGATGGAACAGGCCACCACTGCGATCAACGGGCCGTATCGCGCGATCATCAACGACGTCGAGGCGCCGCTGCAGAAGGGCGCGAGCGACCAGACGATGGCGCGCTTCAAGGCAAAGCAGATCACAGTCGTTGACGGCCGGCGCGGCCAGAGCGATGTGGATCGCGAGGCCAGCGCGCCGCTGACGATCCTCTTCGTCGTCACGGGAACGGTGCTGCTCATCGCGTGCGCCAACATCGCGAATCTCTTGCTCGTTCGCGGGGCTGGGCGATCGGCCGAGATGGCCGTGCGTCTCTCGATTGGCGCCAGCCGCACGCAGTTGATCGCGCAGCTGCTCACCGAGTCGTGTCTGCTGGCCGCGTTCGGCGCGGTCGGCGGGCTGCTGGTCGCGAAGTGGACGCTCGATCTGATCGGCACCATCGTCCCGCCAGACGCCGCCGGGATGGTCCGCTTCCGTATGGATCCGATGATGCTGGCCTTCGGCGCCGCGTCGGCCCTCCTCACCGGGATTGCCTTCGGCCTGTTCCCGGCTCTCCACAGCACCAAGCCCGACCTGGTGACGACCATCAAGAACCAGGCCGGGCAGCCCGGAGGCGCGCGTGCGGCGCGACGGTTCCGGACGACGCTCGCTACCGTGCAGATCGCGATGTCGATGGCACTGCTCGTGCCGGCGGGACTCTTCGCGAAGAGCCTGATGAACGTGAGCCGCGTCGAGCTTGGTCTGAAGACCGATCATCTCGTCGTCTTCAGCCTCGCGCCCGAGCTGATTGCTTATTCCACCGAACGCACCCGCGCGCTGTTCGAGCGTGTCGAAGACGAACTGTCCTCAACGCCTGGCGTCACTGGGGTAGTCGCGACGCTCGTCCCGATCTTAGCGGGCGACAACTGGGGCAACAGCATGGTGGTGGAGGGATTTCAGGCGGGACCTGACACCAATACCAACGCATCGTTCAACGGCGTGGGTCCTGGTTTCCTGAAGACCATGGGCATCCCGCTGATCGCAGGGCGCGAGTTCACAAGAGCGGACGCGCCTACCGCTCCCAAGGTCGCGATTGTGAACCAGGAGTTCGTGAAGAAGTTCAACCTTGGCGACAACCCGCTCGGGAAACGCATCGCGGCCGGAGGCGGTCGCGATGCGAAGCCGGACATCGAGATCGTCGGCGTCGTCCGGGATGCAAAGTACAGCGACGTCAAGCGAGTGGTACCGCCCCAGGTACCACCTGCCGTACCGGCAAGAGGAACGTCTGGGCTACGGGTACTTCTACGTGCGGACGGCGCTGCCGCCCGAGCGGCTGCTCACCTCGATTCCCGCGATGATGAAGAAGCTCGACGCGAACCTCCCGGTCGAGGATCTGAAGACGATGGAGATGCAGATTCGCGAAAACGTCTTCCTCGATCGACTCATCAGCACGCTGTCGGCCGCTTTCGCGCTGCTGGCCACCGTGCTGGCCTCCATCGGTCTGTACGGTGTGCTGGCCTACACCGTGGCGCAGCGAACACGGGAGTTCGGGCTTCGCATGGCACTGGGCGCCGACGGGGGCAACGTCCGGGGCATCGTCATGAAGCAGGTCGTCTGGATGTCGTTGATCGGCGGCGTGATTGGCCTCGCCGCTGCAGTCGGAGTGGGACAGCTTGCCCAATCCATCCTGTTCGAGCTCAAGGGCTCGGACCCGACAGTGCTTACACTTTCTGTCATCGCGCTCGGCCTGGTTGCCCTCGGTGCCGGGTTCATTCCGGCGCTGCGCGCGTCGCGGATCGATCCGATGAATGCGCTGAGATACGAGTAGGCCTCGGGCGCTTCGCGCCCTCGGTGGGCTCGCTCGCTAGCGCTCGCTCCTGGACGCGGCGGCTCCGCCGCCGCGTGGGCTCGCCTCGCTGACGCTCGGCTCGCTCCTACTGTTTTGTTTTCTCTACCGTCGTGACCTTGAACTGCCGGAAGCGGCTGTAGACGGCCTTGCCGTGGATGCTGATCTGCCGCCGCGTGAGCATGTAGCTTTCTCTCATTTCCGCCGGAACCAGCAGGTCCAAGCCCGGCTCCGTCTTGTAGGTCACCGTGACCTGCGCGCGCACGGCCGAGTCGCCGCTTCTCAATTCGGTCTTGAGCACCCGTCCATTCGAGCTGTCAACCCAGAGACGGCCGGTCGATGGAAGATCTCGATCCGACTCGCCGCGAATCATCGTGCGTGGGGCGGTTTCCTTGTAATCGATGGCCCAGACGTCGGTTTCGCGAGCCTCGCCGGCAAATGCGCCAAGGTCGCCGGGCCGAACCTGCTTGTGCGTGAAGCGCGGCTGGTTGGGCTCGTCGAAAAAGATCAGCGCGAGGATTGGCACGTTCACGGTCCGCAACAGCGGCCCGATGTTGTAGCGCGCACTCTCGTTGGAAATCTGCTGGGCCTGGAAACGCGATCCGGCCGTGGGCTCGAGGAACAGCTTGTAGAGACGTTGGTCACGATCGCGCACCGGACGGCCGTCGACCTCGAACACGTCGCGAAACTGTACCCAGCGATCCTCACCGTCGAGCCGGACGAGCAGGAGGTCGGACTTGAGCTCGCGATGTTCCGGGACCATCAGAGCACGGTCGCGCGACGAGCCCCCCGGCCGCACCACGCTCTGGTGATAGTGCTCTTCGGCGACGATGCCGGCGAGCCTGGTCTGGTAGGCCGCGACATAGTCGGCCGCGCGCTTCAGCACCGCCGCCAAGTCGCGTTCAGGAGAAGGGGACTGAGCGGCAAGCGTTGCCGCCGCGCACGCCACGAAGAAGCTCGCGACGATCGATCGCACGGCGCGAGTATCGCACGAGCCGAGCGTGAGCGAGGCCTGCCCACGAGGCGCGAAGCGCCGAGCCTGCGAGTCGAGCGAAGCGAGACGAGCCCACGCGGCGGCGGAGCCGCCGCGCCTAAAGGAACCGATGCATCACATAGGCATCGACATAACCGAGCTGGCGGTGATTGAACGCTTTCGGCAGCGTTGCGAGGATATTGAAACCAAGGTCCTGCCAGAGATGGACGGCGCCGGTGTTGGTGCTCACGACAAAATTGAACTGCATCGCCTGGTAGCCCGCCCGCCTGGCCTCGCTGAGGCAATGTTCGCCCATCGCGCGCCCGATGCCCCGGCCGTGCGCCGACGGATGCACCATGAACGATGCGTTGGCAACATGCGAGCCGAGGTCGCGGCGATTCGGGATCAACTTGTACATGCCGGCCACGGCGCCATCCAGTTCGGCCACCCACGATTGCATGTTCGCGCCAAGAAAATAGTCGAGCGCTTCTTCGCGGGGCGTGTCCGGCGCAAAGGTGTACGTATCGCCGCCGGCGACAACGGCCTGGAAGATCTGCCACATGGCTTCCGCGTCGGCCGAGGTCGCCGGTCGAATCGTCATGCCTTATCTTCGCTTCTTTGGGCATCCGTCCTTGCACCCTCGATCCCGACTGGTCCCCTATACTGGGGATTGTCCATGGAAAAAATCATCGTGCATGCGAAGTTCCACACGGGACATCGCCAGCTGGGCTATCCGGGAAAGTGCAAGTTCGTCCACGGTCACACGTGGCGTGGAACCGTGACCGTGTCAACCGAGGCCTTCCCTCGCGACGCGCTCGACATGTCGCTCGATTTCGGGGACATCAAGAACGTGATGCGCTCGTTCGATCACAAGATGCTGGTCACCGAGCAGGACGCCACGTTTCTCGACCCGGCGCTCTTCGAGCCGGAGGGCGTCGTGCTGCTCAAGGGTAAAGGGCCGAGTGTCGAAAACGTGACCGAGTACGTCTTCGATCAGGTCGTGGGTCTCATCCAGGGCAAATACCCCGGCCAACAGATCCGCTACAACATCGAGGTCCTGATCCAGGAGACCGAGAACAATATCTTTATCATCGAAAAGAGCGTGACGGTCTGAGACAGCGAATCTCGTGATCTGGTGAAGGTGTGATCTTGCGATCGATCTTCGATGTCGTGATGTGGCGATCTGTAGATCGATCTGTAGATCTCAGATCACCAGCTCGGCCGATCGATCATCACATCACCACCTCAGCAGATCACCAGGTTTCGCCGACTCCGGCCTGTGCCCTTTAAAAGCGCGCTGAATACTTGACGGCGATGCCTCGCCCTGGCGCGTCGATGCCCCACGAGATCCCGCGATAGTTCTCGTCGCCGAGATTGGCGAGGTCGATCAGGATCGAGTGCTTCCCGAACTGCATGCCGCCGCGCACGCCGATCGTCACATAGCTCTGAACCGCCGAGAAGAGCACGCCCGAGTTGACGCCCGCACCCAGCACGCGGTCCTGGATCTGGGCGAGCGTTTCGCCGGTCGCGGAGAGCAGATCATCGGCGGTGCCGAGCGCGCCGTCGGCGCCGGGCGAGACCCAGCCGCGATTGGTGGCGCCGTTGAGGAAGAACGCGCGGATGCTGTTGCGATTGCGCGGCGAGCCGGTGCGGCGGTCGCTCAAGTCGAGCGTCGACAGATTCGACTGCTCGCCGGCGGCGTGCAGGTAGGGCTGCACCCACCACCGGCCGTTCGTGGGCGTGTACCTGCAGAAGAACGTAGCCATCGGGCGCGGGCACGCCGCCTTCGATGTTCGGCGCCAAGTGGGTCTTGGTGTCCTCGACGTTGTAATACGTGAAGGTCGTCTGCAGCCGCCAGTTGTCGTGGATCTGAAAAGCGCCACGGTGCTCGAAGCCCCAGCTGCGCGCGTTGTCGAAGTTGGCGCGCACCAGCACCGGCGTCGTCGCGGCGGCAACGAAGACCGCGCCGTTCGCATTCTGCGCCGTAATCACTTCAGTGCCGAGCGTGGTGCCGACCGCGCCCTGCGGCAGGATGAGCGTCTGCTTCTGAATGTTGTCGTAAATGTGGTTGACGAAGACCGTCAGATCCGCGCTGACCCGCCGAGTCCGGTAACGGACGCTGCCATCGAAATTGAAGCTCGACTCGGGCACTAGCTGTTCAACGGCATCGCCGCTGGTGATCGCGGTGGCGTCGGCCGTCGTGCCGACGGTTCCCCCGCGGCCTTCGACGTCGGGCGCCGCCACTTCGAACCCTGAGCCGGTCAACCCCAGCGTGCCAAGGTCGGTCATGTGCGGCGATCGAAAGCCGCGGCTCAGGCTGGTAGAGAAGGTCCACGGCTCGACCGGCGTGTACACGGCGCCCGCTCGGAAGGTGAGGCTCGTCGTCGAGAACGAATCGTCCGGCCAGAGAGGCTTTCCACCGACGATCGGCGCGTCGAGCGCGTGCGCCTCATAACTCGCGTGGCCCACACGGAGAGAACCGGCGAAATTGAGCCGGTCAGGAATCGCCGTGTATGCGGTTTGCGCGTAGACGCCGCCTTGATGGAACGTGGCGTTGCTCGGCACGCGCGGCCGGCGCGCCGAGACCGCGCCGTTCACCGGGTTCACGTTGAACGCGTCAGAGGTGAGCCTCTCGAGCTGAAGATCTCCGCCGATCTGTAACGACTGTCGATCCGAAAGGGTGCGGCTGAGCGAACCCTGCAGACCCTGTGACGTGGTCCGCTCCGGCTCGTGGCCGATGGTCGCGGTGTTGCTGCCGTTGCCGCCCTGGTTGACGCGCTCCTCGCGCTGGCTGTTCACCGAGTAAGTGAAGCTGCCGTGCTCGAACCACCCCAATCCGCTGCGCTCGAGCCGGGCGTAGAACAGGTCGAGCGTCATGTCGTTCAGCTGCGAAATCAGGTTGCCGTCGCCGCCGAGCAGCTGATCGTAGCGGTCGCCCTTGTCCTGCCGGGCGAGCGTGTAATTGGCCACCAGCTGCGTCCGGCTGCTGGGCGTCCAGTTCGCCTTCAGCATGGTTGACGCCTGGTGGAAGCCGGTGTCGGGCAGACGATCCGGCATCAGCAGACTCGACGGCACGCCGAGGAACCGCGTCACCGCCGCGTGCGAGTCGATGCCCTCACCCGTACGAATCTCACCAATGCCGCGATAGCCGCCAATCGCGAACGCGCCAAACGTCGGCCGGCCGATCGAGAGGGCCACTTCGCCCTCGCCGCCCTGATGCGCGGTCTGCGCGGCCGCTTCGATTTCGGCGCCAATCTTCGTCCCGGTCGCCGAGAGCGACGGCGTGCGCGTCAGAAACTGAGCCGTCCCGCCGAGCGCGTCGCTGCCGTAGGCGGCGCTGCTCGGACCGTGAACGATCTCGATCGATTCGATCGACGATTGATCGATCAGGTTGAGGAACGTATTCACACCGCCGCGCTGTGCGCCATTCGAGTACCGCACGCCATCGACGAACACGTTCACCTTGTTGCCGGTCAGGCCGCGAATGAAGATGCCGGCCATTGTGGGGCTCGTCTGTTGCAGGTGCACGCCGGCTTCCTCGGCGACGGCTTGTGCCACCACTGTTCCGACCCTCCGCTGGAGATCGTCGCGGGTGATGACCGAGACGCGTTGGACCGCGCGCAAGGTCTCTTCAGCGACCCCAGGAGACGCGGTCACCGTGATCTCCTCTTCCAGCGCAGCGACGTCGAGCGTGAGCTCGATCGCCTCCTCGCCGTTGGCGTAGCGAACCCCGACCTGACGCGGCCTGAAGCCGGCAGCCTGAACGCGTACGACGTACTCACCCGGCGCCACGTTCTGTACCGAGAACGCGCCAGAACTATCGGTCGTCGTAGTGGCTACCACCGCTTGCTGCGCCGTGAGGACGGTGACGGTGGCCCCCCTTACCGCGCCTCCTGACCCATCTTTGACCCTTCCGTTCAGGGGTCCCGCGGTTGCAACGCTCGCCACCAATGCGGCAACAAGCGCCGCCGCCACTCGCATACAGGTAATCGCCATCGTGCCCGCGATTATAGAAAACCTGCGACGGGCGCAACGAACTACGGACGATGGTTGGAGTTCGCTCTATCGCCCGGGCGCGCCGGCGGCGACGACGGTCTCGACCGCGTTGTGGACGACGCGGCGAGCAGTGCTGCTGAAGAGCAGTGTGCCCACCAGCAGTGCCATTCCGATCAGGACGGCGACGAAGAGGCGATCGGACGTCTGGGTTCGAGACGGTGAATCATCGGCCACCAGCCGTCGGACACGCCGTTCCAATCCTCCGACATCGAGGAACCGGCTGCTCGCGGTGTGGCCGAGTCGGACCAACGGCGCCAGACTTGCGACCTTCAACAGCAACGCGGCCAGGTCGAGACGCGCGCGCGGTTCGCCGAGTGTCGCGGCGTCATCCGCCGCATCCTCTGCGGCGTCCTGCCAGGCGCTGAACATCGCGCGATGGTACGGGGTCAACGAGAGAACATCCGGTACGCACTCCATCAGCAGCCGTTTGAGGTTGTCGCGGGCGAGCAGGTGCGTCCGCTCGTGCCGCATCATGCTGGCGATCTCGTGCTCCGTGCAGGCCTCGACGACGACGCGCGCGGCCACGAACGCCGGGCGCCAGATGCCGACTAGCGCCACGATCGGCTCAGCCGATTCAATCTGGTAGGCGCCGATCGGAGAACCGGTGGACGTCAGCGGCTCGGCGCCGCGCAGCCACAGTCGCTTGAGACGGCTGGTGGTCACCAACAAGCGTGCGGCGATCAGCAGGGATCGTGCGGCCAGGCCAGCGCCGATCAGCCCGCCGATGATTAACGCGGGTCCGACAGGCTCGAAGGCGTGCGGGGGCTCAGCGGCGAGAAAGAGAGGGAAGACAACGAACGCCGTGACCGCGGCGAGAACGGCGGACGGCAGCAATCGCATCGAAGCGAGGCGACCGGCTCGAGCCCGCGCAGGAAGGTCCGGCCACCGCGACCAGCCCGCTTCCCAGAACCCGACCATGATCGCCGATGCCACGCCGCTCAGCACGACGTAGCTCGCCACGATCGCAGTGGCGATGAGCACGGCTCGACTGAGGATCATTGTCGAGTGCGAAGTGTCTCACGTCTTGCCTCGACCAGCGCTGCGAGCTCGTCGAGCAGACCACTGTTGCGCTCGCTGACCGCGTCCACGAACATGGAGAGCAGCGGTCGAGCATCGACACCTTCGCCTGGCAGCAGCGTCGCGAGCACCGAAGTGGCGAGACGCGACTGCAATTGATCTTTCGACAGGTGTGGTTGATAGCGAAAGGCGCGACTGACCTTTTGGCGGGCGAGCACACCTTTGCGGAACAGTCGATCCAGAGTAGTCATGAGAGTGGTGTAGGCCACTCCAGGAAACGACGGTTGAAGATCGCGCACGGCTGCGGGGGCGCCGTACGCCCAGAGTGATTCCAGCACGCGGATCTCTAGAGGACCAAAGACGGTCTCCAAATGTGAGCCGCGGGGACGCAAGAGTCCAGCAGACATAAGCGTGGATTATAAGCGCCTCTCGTTGATATATAAACGTCCGGGATCGTAGCTCGAAGGTGGTACGGACTAGCCCAAAGGTGCCATACGTCATGCGAAGGTGACAGTGATCAACATCCCGCCCGTGGACCAGGGACAGGCGCCGCAGTGAGCGCGATCGAGACGGTCTTTCTCGACGCGGGAGGAGTCCTGGTCCATCCGTCCTGGGCCCGCGTCAGCGACGCGTTGCGGCGGCACGGTGTCGAAGTGAGCGCGGCACAGCTGGCCCAGGCCGAGCCCCACGCCATGAAAGCGCTCGACGATGCGACAGTGATCGGGTCGACTGACGATCGCGCGCGCGGCTGGCTCTATTTCGATCTCGTGCTGCGGCATGCGGGCCTGACTTTGTCGGAGGCCACCGATGCGGCGCTCCTGGACCTGCGCGAGTACCACCGGCGCGAGAACCTGTGGGAGCACGTCGAGCCCGACATCGTTCCCGCGCTCGAGGCGCTGCGCGGAAGGGGTTTGCGGCTGGTCGTGGTTTCCAACGCGAACGGCACGCTGCGCCACCTCTTCGATCGGCTCGGCCTCGCCAGGCGGGTCGATCACATGCTCGATTCGCATGACTGGGGTGTCGAGAAACCCGATCCCAGGCTGTTTCAGCTCGCCCTCGAAGAGTCGGGCGCGGCGGCATCAACGACCGTGCACGTCGGCGACCTCTACCAGGTCGATATCGTGGGGGCGCGGCGGGCCGGCCTTGCAGGCGCCGTGCTGTTCGATGTGGCCGACCTTTATACCCACGCCGATTGCCCGCGCCTCCGGCGGCTGGGTGAGCTGCCGGCGTGGCTCGATGGGCCCCGGTCCTTACCTTAGGGTGCCAAGACGAGCAACGTGTCCGAATGGTGTAAAGATTTCTGCTAGACTACCCCGTGCTGTAGGGGGGGTCGCTGGGCGCGATCCCCATTGTGTCAGGGCCAGTTTCGGTTCTGTCCTCTCTTGTCTCGGTATCACGACAGCCTTCAGTAGGCGCCGCACCGGCATCCATGAGGGACGCCGGCTCACTGCCCGCGGCGGGCAGCTTTCATCGAAGGCTGTGGCAGGCGCTCTCGCGTAGCGAGGCGAGGAGTACACGATGGGTCGGAAGTTGTACGTCGGGAACCTTCCCTACACGACAGCGGAGCAGGATCTTCGGGATCTGTTCGAACGAGCCGGTCAGGTGGAATCAGTCACGGTCATGCGTGATATGGCCACCGGACGCGCGCGCGGATTCGGATTCGTCGAAATGGCTACTGACGAGGGCGCACAGAAGGCAATCAACGAGCTGCACGAGTCACAGCTGGGCGGCCGCACGCTTACCGTGAACGAAGCCCGTCCGAAGGAGCCGCGCAGCGGCGGTGGCGGCGGCGGTGGTGGGTACGGCGGCAATCGCGGCGGCGGTGGTGGTGGTGGTGGTCGTCGCGAGCCGCGGTGGTAGTGGGGCAGGCTGATCAGTAATGGCCACCCGAGGACCTCTAGGCAAAGGCAAACGCGAGAGGGAGCGGGCGCGCGACGAACGGCGGAAGCAAAAGACGGCTCGCCGCAGTGAAGCCAAACTGCGGCGGGACCAGTCGGGTCCGCGCCAGGACGGCGTCGATCCAGACATCGCCGGAATCGTGCCCGGCCCCCAATCCAATCCCTGGCTTGACGATCTCGATACCGACGACGAAAAGCCCGACGAGCCAGATCAAGAGTAAACAAGAGGCCAGAAGATCAGGAGAAAACTATTCTCCTGATCTCCTGAGCTTTGTGTTTCTCGGTTGATCTCGCGGCTACTTGAGTCGGGCGCCTACCAGTTCGGCAACAGCGCCTAACGTCGTTTGCGCGGCATTCAGCCCCAGCCGGAAATCCTGGTCGTTGAACGTGGCCAACACGTCGATGGGCTGATGCCACGTCGGGTTCCAGCCGGCGCCGGTATGCGCGCCGCGTTCGTTTTCGCGCAGGCTGATCGCCGGCACGATGTCCATGAACGGTGTGGAGTCGGTGTTGGTCATGTGCGGGCCGACCTGCGCGGGATAGTCCGTGGCGTAACGCTCGTTGGCGCCGTGGAAGACGAACGCCAGCTTCATCGCCGCGTCGGCCGACTTCGCCGTGGACTGGAACTCGATGTTCACATCGGCTTCCGGGCGCTGCTCCGGATTGAGCGTGCCGTCGGCGCGCGGCGCGCCGTGATCCCACATCATCATGTCGTGCTGAATCATCCCTAACCATTTCGGCTCGGGATAGCGGCCGGACCCCGGCGGATCTTCCTTGCCCTGGAGGGCCTGCCGCTGCTCGACGTACGCGCGCGCGCCGTTCAGTCCCGTCTCTTCGTTGTTCCACAGCGCGAACCGAATCGACCGCTCCGTCACGACGTCGGGCATGCTGAAGATGCGCGCGAGCTCCATCACCAGCGCGGTACCGGAGCCGTTGTCGTTGGCGGCCTCGCCCCAACCGTGGCCGTCCATGTGGGCCCCGACGATGTACATCTCGTTGGGGATTGTCGATCCGACCTTCGTGCAGTACACCTCTTCGCGCGCCCCCGGCGTCGTCGGTTCCATGTTCAGCGCGCGCAGCTTTTCGTCGGGCTGTTTCATCGGGTCGTTGTTGACCCCGGTGGGCGCGCGATTGCCACGGAGACGGCCGCCACCCTGCGCGCGCGGAATGCCGCCGTCGGCAGCCTGGCCTCCGCCTTGTCCGCCACGACCTCCGGCGCCCGCCTGCGGGCTCGCCGGCGGCGGGTTGTACTCGTACGTGATCCGCTCGGTAGCGCAGCCGTAGCCCTTGAGCTGCGTCTCGATCCAGTCCACCGCTCTACGGTTGCGCTCAGTGCCCTGCCGTCGATCGCCAAACTGCGTCAGCCCTTTGATCGTCGCCTTGTACTTGTCGAGATCGAGCCGTGATACGAGCGTCGTTACGTCGGGCACAGGCCGTGGCGGCGGAACCGTCGGACCGGATTGTCCGTCTTCGCGGCCGAAGGCCGCTACGGCGCGACTGCGCCGACCGGTATCCGCGAGGGAAGGCGTGCCGACCAGGGTGAGCCACGTCACGCAGGCGACTGCCACGAGCGCGGCGGTCAGTAGATGGGGGCGCAAGACAATTCTCCGCCGCGGATCATACACGGCAGACGGCAAGCACGGAAGAAACGGCGTTGGCCGGTTGCCGGTTGCCGGTTCTCGGTTGCCGTGAGCCTAGTGACACTGAGCTTGGCCGCGATCGGCCGAGGCTTTGGTGGCGGCGTCGACGAAGTCCCACTCGTAGAAGCCGGGCTCGAGCGTGAGCTTCAACACGCCAAAGCGACTGAGGACGAGCTCCGAGTTGGGTGCGCGCGCGGCGGGACGGTAGAGCGCTGCGCCGCCGGTGCCGGCGATGAATTGCCGCAGGCCGCGCACGGAGTCGAGACGATAGTCGCGGTCGAACGGCGCGAAGCGTTCGTACATGTGGTCGTGACCGTTGACGACGACGTCGGCGTCGAAGTCGATCAGCAGTTGCCACATGTCGCGCATGAAATTGCTCGGGCCGTTGGGCCCCGAGGTGGCGAATGGGTGATGCCACATCGCCAGCGTGCACCGCGCGCGTTGCGTGCGCAGCTCGTTGGCGGCCCACTCGAACTGCATCGATCCGCGACCGGTCGGAATGTTCGAGTTGAGCATCAGCACGAGCCAGCTCGCGGCGCGGAAAGAATAATAGCCTCGGCGATCGGGACCCGCGGATCCGCCGAAATAGTCGTAGAACGGCCCCGCGTTGGCCATGTCGTACTCGTGATTGCCGGGCACGGGTCGCCACCGCGATCGGAATTTTCCAAAGTCGGGATCGAAGCAGCGTCGCAGGTCGTCGGCACGCCCATTCGGGTAGCCGAGATCTCCCGTGAGAAAGACTTGACCTTGAATGTCCTGGATGAGCCGCGCGGTCTGGGCCGTGCCGGGCGATCCGCATTCGCCGACATCGCCGGCGCCGACCAGTACTGCGGTTCCGGTTCCGATCGGGGGCGGGTCGTCGGTTGGATTGGGAACTGGATCCGCCGGCCGTTCCGGCGGTGTGTTTGCGATCGGCCGTTCGGCCCCGGCGGTCGGAACCGCTGGGCCAATCGGGTGCCCGCCGCCACCGCAGGCCACCAGCGCCGCCATGCTGACGCTGGCCAGTGACGCGCCGATAAGACGCACGTAAGGGGGCATTATCGGACGAAGTGTGCCTTCGGCGTCACCCGAGCCTGGTCATTGTTTGCGCCAATGATACATCCGTGTTGTAGTAGGAATCCTATGACTTTCACCCGGGCCTTTGTGGCAGTTCTCGCGCTGATCTTGAGCGTTTCGACTGCTGGCATCCGGGGGCAGGCCACAGCCGACATCTTCGATCCGAACGTTCTTCACCGGATTGACCTGAATCTGCACACCTCGGATTGGGCGAAGCTCAAGGCGAACTTCCAGTCCAACGACTACTACCCAAGCGACCTGACCTGGAACGGCGAGACGGTGCGTAACGTCGGGATTCGGTCGCGAGGACGGGGCTCACGCAACGGCGTCAAGCCTGGCCTTCGCGTCGACTTCGATCGGTATGCGACGGGTCAGACCTTTCTGGGCCAGAAGCACCTGGTGCTACGCAACCACACACAGGACCCTTCGGCGATTCACGAAAACACGGCCATGTGGTTCTACGGGAAGATGGGGATCTACGCCCCACGGACCGCTCACGCCCGGCTCTACGTGAACGGGGAATATGCCGGCCTCTATTCGATTGTCGAAGAGGTTGACAAGAGGATGCTGGCGCGGCTCTTCGGCATCATCGAGGAGGACACGCAGAACGACGGGTATCTGTACGAGTACAACTGGGTAGACGACTGGCGCGGGAGCTATCTCGGATCGGGGCTCGAGCCCTATACGCTGCGGTTCAGCGCCAAGACGCACGAGAACAAACCCGAAGAGGATCGGTCCCGCCAACTCGAGACCCTCGTCCGGCTGTGGAACGAGACTCCATCGTCGAGCTTCGTTCCGACGGTTTCGGATCGGCTCGACTTGACCGAGTTCACCCGCTATCTCGCAGTGCAGTCGTTTCTGGCGGAGAACGACGGCTGGGTTGGTTTCTGGGGCATCAACAATTTCTACTTCTATCGGCTCGAGGGCCAGGTCAAGCACGTCTTCATCGCGTGGGATGCGAGCGAGGCGTTCCTGGCACCCAATGTCCCGGTCGACTTGCGCATCGACACCAACGTGCTCGCGCGGAAGGTTTTGGAGATCCCACAGTTCAGGGAGACGTTCATCGCGACGCTCAACGAGGCCGCCGACTTGGCGGCGCAGATACCAGATGGGTCCACCGTCGGCGCCCTGGAAACCGAGATACGCAGAGAGCTCGACCTGATCGAGGACGCGATCCGCGAGGACACCCTGAAGCCCTACACGAACGACGACTTCGTCAGGGAAGGAAACGCAATGAAGCAGTTCTCGTCGGGCCGGATCAGCTTTGTGAGATGTGAGGTCGATCGCCTGCAGGGCGGGACGGCCGGATGCTAGAACTGAAACGGAAAGTTGAAAGTTCAAGAGTTGACAGTTCAGAGTTTCAGTTCAAGAGTTTCAGTTCAGTGCACAGTTCGCAGTTGGCCGGCCCGATGATGGGGACCGGCCTTCTTCATTTGCGCCCGGAATTGGTGAACCTCCGCTTTCAACTGAACTGCAACTCTTGAACTGAATTGAAACTGGAGAACTGAAACTGTGAACTTTGGACTTTTGAACTTTGAACTTTCCTGGCGGTAGACTGGGCGCGTGAAGCGGGTGGTCGCCGTCGTGGCTCTCCTGACGCTTGCCGCCGCTGCGGGCTGGGCCGAGCAGCGCCGCGGGCGAGGCGGCATGGGCCTGGGCTACGTGCAACTCGCCGGGCCCGACAGCTTCGACGGGGCGTTTCAATTCTGCCGCGTGGCCTTCCGCGGCAATCGCTACGGCGACGGCGGCGGGTGGGGCGTCGACTATCCGCGCGCCGACATCAATCTCTCCATCCGCCTCTCCGAGCTCACGCGCACTCACGTGAGCTTCGACTCATCGCACGAGCCGAATCATCTGGTGGTGCGGCTCACCGACGAAGCGATGTTTCACTGTCCGTTCATCATGATGACGGAGGTCGGTGCCGTCTTTTTGGATGATGCCGAAGCCGCTGCGCTGCGCGCGTATCTGCTCAAGGGCGGCTTTCTGTGGGCCGACGATTTCTGGGGCGAGTACGCGTGGCGAGTGTGGGCGGATCAGATCGGCAAGGTGCTGCCGGCCAGTGAGTATCCGATCCAGGACGTTCCCCTCGACCACCCGCTCTTCCGCACCCAGTTCATCGTCACCAAGGTGCCGCAGATCGCGTCGATCAACTACTGGGCGGGGAGCGGCGGGGATACATCAGAGCGCGGCGCCGAAAGCGCCGTGCCTCACGCGCGCGCGATCTTCGACCGCCACGGCCGCATCATGGTGTTCATCACGCACAACACCGATCTCGGCGACTCGTACGAGCGCGAAGCCGACAACCCCGAATACTTCCTGCGCTTCTCAGTCGATGGCTACGCGCTCGGGATCAACATCCTGCTCTACGCGATGACGCACTGATCGCTCACTCGCAGGAAAGTTCAAAGTTCAAAAGTCCAAAGTTCAAAGTTTCAGTTGAAGAGTTTCAGTTCAGTTTAAAGTTCAAAGCTCAAAGCTGACGTGCGTGCGTTTGCGTCGAACGTGGAGGCGGGGTTTTCATGAAGCACGTGACCATCGTCGCACTCGGCGTGCTCGTGGCGACGATGAGCGTTCGCGGATGGCGGGCCGACGGGATCGCTCACAACGAAACCCGCCTGGCGCAGACTCCAGCAGCGAAGCCGACGCGGCGATCCGAGCGTATCCGCGTGCCCGAGGTCACGGTCGCGAGCCCCGATGGCAACGTCCGGTTCACGCTGCTGCCCAACGCCGAGCGGCTGACGTACACCGTTACTCTCAACGGCGCGAGCGTGCTCGAGCCGTCACCACTTGCCATGCAGCTCGACGGCTACGAGCTGTCAACGGGAGTGGTCTTCAACAACGAGGAGCGGTACGAGGGCAACGAGACCTATCCGTGGCGTGGCGCGCACAGCACGGCCGTGAGCGCCTTCAACGGCGCTCGACTATCGCTCACCAACGACCTGACGTCAATCACGTACACGCTCGAGGTTCGCGTCTTCAACGACGGCGCGGCTTATCGCCACCTGATTCCTGGCGACGCGTCGGCGTCGCAAGTGCCGGACGAGTATTCGATCTTCAATCTTCCGACGGACGCCACCGCGTGGTACGCCGGCATGGCCGAAGGTCATTACGAGGCGCCGTACGTGCGCAAGACCATGGCCGAGGTCAGCGCGGGTGAGTGGGCCGGCCCACCGCTGGCCGTCAAGCTGCCACGCAACGGCGGATACGCGGCCATCACCGAAGCCAATCTCGTGAACTACAGCGGGATGGGTCTCGAGTCCAATGGACGGAGCGGATGGGCGATCGGTCTCGGACATCGTCAGCCGCTGAACTATCCGTTCGAGTTGCGTTACGGGCGAGCGGAGGGCAAGCGTCTCGGCAAGCCGGCGGCGATCGCCGGATCCATCACGACGCCCTGGCGTGTGGTGATGGTCGGCCGCGATCTCAACGCGCTGGTGAACAGCACGATCCTCCCGAACCTCTGTCCGCCTCCCGACACGGCGTTGTTTCCACAAGGGCTCAACACGTCCTGGATCAAACCGGGCCGCGCCGTGTGGCGTTACGTCGACGGCGGTCCCACCGGACTGGACGGCATGAAAGAGTTCTCGCGCCTCGCCGGCGAGCTCGGCTTCGAGCATCACGTGATCGAGGGCCTGTGGGCCAAGTGGACGATGGAGGAGCGCCGCGATGTCGTCGAGTTCTCCAAGCGCATGGGTGTCGGCGTCTGGTTCTGGCGCCACAGCAATCAGCTCCGGACAGCGCAGGCGCAAGACGAGTTCTTCACGATGCTCCACGATCTCGGTGTCGTCGGCGCCAAGATCGACTTCTTCGATCACGAAGCCAAGGAAGTGATCGATCTGTATGAAACGCTGCTTCGCAAGGCCGCCGAGCATCAGGTGCTGGTCAACTTTCACGGCGCCAACAAACCGACCGGCCGGGAGCGCACCTGGCCGAACGAGCTCGTCCGCGAGGCGATTCGCGGCATGGAATCGAGCGGCATGCTGGAGCGGGCGCGGCATCAGACCATCGTGCCGTTTACCCGCTTCCTCGCCGGGCCTGCTGAGTACACGACGATGGTGTTCACCGAACGCCGCCGCGATACGACGGCGGCCAATCAGATGGCCAGCCTCGCGATCTTCTCGAGCCCGCTGCTGACCGTGGCCGCCAACCCGGAAAGCATCCTGGCGAGTCCGGCCGTGGACGTGATCAAGAGCATCCCGGCAACCTGGGACGAGACCATCGTCCTGCCGCCGTCCGAGATCGGGGAGCTGGCAGTCTACGCGCGGCGAACGGGCCGGACCTGGTTCGTCGCCATCATGAACGGCCCGGCCGCACGCTCGGTGCGCGTGCCTCTGACCTTTCTCGGAACGGGTGAGTACCGGGCCGTACGAGTACGAGATGACAGTCCCGACGGCTCGACGGTGAACGTGGAGACGACCACTCAGCGATCAGCCGACACGATCGATCTCTCCCTGCGCGCGGGCGGAGGGTTCGTTGCGCGCCTAGATCCAGCAAAGTGAGGCGGATAGTTCAAAGTTCAAGAGTTAAGATTTAAGAGTTTCAGTTCGAAATTCGAAGTTCAGCACGATTAATCGCGGCTGAACTTGAAACTATGAACTTCAACTCTTAAGTGTCAACTTCTCAACTTTTAACTTTTCACCGGGCGGTCGTCGTTCCCTGCAGACTCCCTTGCAATGCCCGCAGCCAGACCAGCACGCGATCGACCTGGTCAGGCCCCAGGCGGAGCAGCTGCTTCTGAGATCCGGACAAGGCCTCGATCTTCTCGTCGGCGAACTTCCATCTCACCCCCGTCCCCTCGACGAGATAAATCGGGTCCTTCAGAACGGGCGTGTCGAGGAGAATCGTGAGTCCGGCCTCGACCGCGTCGTTCACTTCCGCGTTGGGACGCCCCTGATTGCGATACGCCTCGTTCAGTCGAGGGTGGATGACGCGGTACACCTTGGCCACCGCCGACGCATCAACCGCGGTCAGGCCATCCACCAGCGATTGATAGCGCCGGTAACCTGCCGGGTCGATGGCCATGCGCGTCCCGCGCTTGGTCACCATGAACCCCGACTTCGGCGCAAACGCGGTGAAGTCCTGCGATGGCGACTCGCCGCGCGACGCCCTGTGAATGGCGGCCGCCAGCTGCTTGGTGAGATCGTCGGTGACGAGCCAGGTGGCAAGGCCAGGATGATTGGAGAGCGCGCCGAGCAGCTGGCGCACGAACGGATCCATCTGGTCCAGTGGCGGCAGCTCGGGTGCCCGCGCCGCCGGTGGCTCGACCGGCGCCTCCGTGGCGGCCATCGCCGGCTGGATGGGGCTTTGTCCCCGCCGCTGAGTGTAGTACCACCATCCGCCGCCGAGCAGCAGAAGGATCAGAATCGCGATCGCGACGCGAACGACCGGCGGTCCACCGCCGGGCTCGGTTGGGGTGCGCGTCGTCGTCGTGCTCGTCTGGTTCGCGAGGTCGAGCTCCAGATCATCGGTTTCGCTCATGGCCAGGTCCTCCCATGCCGCCGCGCGGTCCGCCCTTCTATTCAGACTTCGTTCAAGGCCATTCTGTCTGGTTTGACGCTACGGAGCACTCGGCGGCGGCACCCGCCGCTTCGTGGCTTGCTCGAATGAATATGCCAGCTCGATGAGGCGCGGCTCGCTGCAAGCCATGGCGGTGAAGCTCACGCCAAACGGGCCGGGTTTCGGCGTGAATCCCTCCGGGAATGGCGCGTTCGGCGGCGCCACTGGCACGACCAGGCCGAAGGGAACGACCACTGTCGGGTAGCCGGGCCGGGCCGCAATGCCGGCGCCGCTCGGGCCGGGAAAGAGGATGGCGTCGAGGTTCTGCGCCTTCATGATCTCGTCGATGCCGTGGGCGCCGCCCAGCCTGATGTCCTTGGCCCGATCGGCCTCCCAACGCGCCTTGTCCTTGTCGAGGTCCATCTCGTCGGAGATATCGAGATTGGCCTGCGCGTACTTGATCGCGTTGCGGTTGGCGTGCGCCGTGTTGAACGCGCGCAGCTCGGCGAGCGTCTTGACCGGCGCTGCTGGACCGAGTGTCGCCAGCCACGCGTTGAAGTCGCGTTTCATCCCGTACTTCAGGACGACCGAGCAATTCGCGTCCGCGCCCTTCTTGTCGTTGCCGCTGCAGCCGCTCCATTGCAGGAAATTGTTCTTCGAGTCCTGGTCGACGACGCTTGGAATGTCGGCCGGATCGATGATCGTCGCGCCTTCCTTTTTCAACACCTCGATCGCCTCGGCCATCGACTTGGCCTGCGCCTCGCTCAGGCCGCCACGCGGCTCTTTGTCGCCCTTCAGCGTGAGCTTGTCGTAATAGAACGCGCGCGGAATGCCGATCCGGGCTCCCTTGAGTCCATCGCGCTTCAGGTACGGCGTGTAATCACGATTCGCCGGTGGCTGACAAGTGTTCGTGGCCGCGTCGTGAGGATCGGGCTTGGCACTCTCGAGCACGCCCAGCAGGATCGCCGCGTCGGTCACCGTGCGCGCCATCGGTCCGGCGGTGTCCTGATCCGCGGTAATCGGAATCACCCCGTAGCGGCTGATCCGGCCGACGGTCGGCTTGATGCCAGCGAGCATGTTCTGATTCGACGGGCTCAGGATGGAGCCTGAGGTTTCGGTGCCGACGTTGGCCGCCCAGAAGTTGGCCGACGTGCCGATCCCCGAGCTCGATCCGCCCGTGTTCAGCACCGGCCGTCCATCGGCGGTCGCCGGCCGCGGATCCCGACGAGGATCGTACGGGTTCAACCCATATCCACCGAGCGCGCTGTAGTTGCCCGGCATGCCAAGGGCAACGAAGTTGGCCAGCTCGGTGAGCACGGTCTTGGCGAGAATGATCGCGCCGGCTTCACGCAGATTGGCCGTCAGCGTCGCGTCGTAGGGCGGCAGCAGGCCTTCGAACGCGATCGCCCCGCCGGTCGTCGGGATGTCGGTAGTCTGAATGTTGTCTTTCAACGCGACCGGAATGCCGTGGAGCGGCCCGCGAACCTTGCCCTGCTTGCGTTCCTGATCGAGCCGGTCGGCCTCTTCGAGCGCTTTCGGATTCACCGCCATCACGGCGTTCAGTTTCTCTTCGTAGAGACCGATGCGCTCCAGGTACTGCTCGACGAGCTGGCGCGACGTGACGCGGCTTGCCTCCATGGCGTTGCGCATTTCAGGGATGGTGGCCTCGACGACGGTGAATGGGGCCGATGGAGCAGGCGGCGGAGCAGCACAGGAGGCAGCGACAATGCCAGCAACTGACAGGAGAACGGGGCCTGCCAAATGACTGATCGACCGATTGTGACGATCACCGAACCACCGGACTCGAGGCATGTCGGCTCCGTGAAGGAGGCCGAATCATGACACGGCAGGAAAGAACCGGCAACGCCCCAGCCCCTTCTTGGGGGCCTGGCCCGATCGCAGAAACTGCGTCGCGGAAAGTCCGATGCCAGGGTGGCAGTTTCTTGGAAGGGGCCAGGCCCCAGTCGGCGGAGCGAGCCCCGAGTCGGTGGAGCGAGCCGGCCGTTGGTCGGAGGGCAAGCCGAAGGGTGTTACAGTGAACTCATCGTGTCGCTGCGCCTCAGGACGCCACGTTCGCTCGTCTGGCTCACGCTCTGCGGGTTTTTGTGGAGCAGCGGTCTGCCCGTGTACGAGTCGCACGGGTTGGGCGCGGCTGACGATGCGGCGTGTCTGACGAAGGTGGGCCAGAAGGGTGGCGAGGCCACCATGTCGGCGATGGCGGCCGACGACCAGCCTGCCCATTGCGCAGTGTGCCACTTGCTGCGTGCCGTCAATGGGAGCATCGCCCCGAGCATTGTCTCGCTCAACGTCCCTGCACCCCTCTCAGCAACAGCCGGACGACTCGTCGATCTGACCATCGCGGCCGAGCACTCGGTCCGCGCCTCTCGCGCGCCTCCTTCAGGCAACTAACTCTCAGGTTCTACAGGTTCTACAGGTTCTGCGGGTTCTGCAGGTTTGCCGCGTGCGGACCTTGAACAGCGTGCCTGGCCTGTTTCTCGCAACTCGGAGAGTGAGTTCATGAGCATGAGTTCCGCGCGTCGATTGTCGTCGTCGGCCTTGTTGGTCATCGGATTCTCAACCACCTCGGCGTTCGCCCAGAGCGAGCCGGCGGCCGAGCTTCGCCAGGCCCAGGCCGAGGTCGAGCGGCTGAAGCAGGAGCTGGCGCAGATGCGCGAGCAGTACGACGCTCGCCTGACGGCGCTCGAGCAGAAGCTCAATGGACTGACGGCCGGCGCCCAGCCGCCCCAGCCCGTTCAACCAGCCGCTCCCGAGCCCGTCGTGCTGCCGGCTCCCATTCAAGGCAGCGGTCTGCAGGGCGCCAAGGTCTTCAATCCCGACATTGCGGTGATTGCCAACTTCCTGGGGGCGGCCGGCGACAACCTCAACAGCACGCAGCCGACGTTTGGCTTGAGCGAGGTCGAAACGTCGTTCCAGGCGATCGTCGATCCCTACGCGCGCGCCGACTTCTTCCTCTCGGCCGGTCCCGAAGGACTCGAAGTGGAAGAGGGATTCGCCACGTTCAACACGTTGCCCGGCCAGTTCCTGCTCAAGGTCGGGAAGATGCGGGCGCAGTTCGGCAAGGTGAACACCATGCATACGCACGTGCTGCCGTGGACCGACCGTCCGCTCGTGACCCAGAACCTGGTCGGCGGTGAAGAAGGCATCTCGGATCCGGGTCTCTCGCTCTCACGGTTGATCCACAACCCCTTCATGTTCCTGGAGGCCACGGGCGAGGCGTATTACGCGGCCGACGATGTCTTTCAGTCGTCCGAGCGATCACATCTGGCGTATGTCGGCCGGCTGCGCGCGTACCGGGATTTGAACGAATCGACCAACCTCGACGTCGGCGGGTCGTTTGCGTACGGCCCCGAGACCACGTCGGCGCTGGCGCAGATCGGAGGAGACCTGCGAAGGCGGTTGTTCGGATTCGATGCGACGTTGCGCTATCGGCCGCTCCGGCGCGCGATTTATCGCCGGTTCCAGGCGCGCACCGAGTTCGTCTGGAGCCAGCCTCGCGGCACGGGCCGTGAGGAGGAAACCGCGTTTGGCTTCTACGGCAGCGGCGAGTATCAATTCGCGCGACGCTGGTTTGCGGGCTTGCGCTACGACCGTTCGGGACAAGCCTTCGACCCGACCGTGATCGACAACGGCGGATCACTCTTCCTCACCTACTGGCCGAGCGAGTTCAACCAGGTGCGCGGGCAGTACCGCTACACGAAGTATGGCGATGGCGTGATCGGCAATGAGTTTCTCTTTCAATTCGTGTTTGCCATCGGCGCGCACGGCGCGCACATCTTCTGACGCAGATGACACAGAATCTCTCCAGGGCCGCAGATGACACAGATTACACAGAAGGTTAAGACATGAATTCATTTTTCTACCGGGCACTGGTATCGGTTGCGCTTGTCGCGTGCCTGGCTGGCGTCGCGACGGCGGCGCCCCCGAAGGTGATCACCACGACCGAAGATCTTGCCGCGCTGGTTCGCGAGGTCGGCGGCGACAAGGTCAGCGTCGAGGCGTTGGCCAAGGGCTATCAGGATCCGCACTTCGTCGAGCCCAAGCCGAGCTTCATCATCAAACTGCATGATGCCGATCTGCTCCTCGTCATTGGACGTGAGTTGGAGATTGGCTGGCTCCCACCAATCCTGACGCAAAGCCGCAACGCGAAGATTCAACTCGGCGCGCCCGGTTATCTCGACGCGTCGATTGGCGTGCGCATCCTGGAGATTCCAACCGGGCAGATCACGCGCGCGATGGGAGACGTCCATCCGGCCGGCAACCCGCACTACTGGCTCGATCCCGAGAACGGCCGCATCATCGCCAAGTCGATTGTCGAGGCCCTCGCCCGGATCTCGCCCGGCGACCGCGCGACGTTCGAGCAGCGCTACGCCGACTTCGACAAGCGCCTCACTGAGGCGCAGAAGCGGTGGACGGCGGCGATGGCGCCCTACAAGAGCACCAAGGTCGTCACCTACCACCGCTCGTGGCCGAATTTCACCGAGCGATTCGGGCTGGACGTGATCGGCTACGTGGAGCCGAAGCCGGGCATCCCGCCCTCGCCGTCGCACACCATCGATCTCATTGCCGAGATGAAACGCCAGCAGGTGAAGCTCGTCCTCGTCGAGCCGTACTTCGATTTGAAGACGCCGCAATCGATTGCGCGGGAGGTCAGCGGTCAGGTCCTCGTGCTGACGCCTTCCGTCGGCGGCGTAAAGGAGGCCGCCGACTACATCGCGTTGTTTGACTACAACATCAAGCTTTTGACCGGCGCTCTCAAACAGCTCGGCACGAAATAGCGCATGGACCTCACTGTCCTGCAGTTTCTCGCCGCACCGTTTGCCGCCAGCTTGATCCTCGCCGGGATTCACACGTATCTCGGCGTGCATGTCGTCGAGCGTGGAGTGATCTTCGTGGACCTCTCGCTCGCGCAAATCGCCGCGCTGGGCGCGACCTTTGCGATGCTGCTGCCGTTCTCAGGTGGCGATCCGCACAGCCCGGGCGTCTATTGGTTCAGTCTCGGATTCACGTTCATCGGCGCGGCGGTGTTCTCGACGATCCATCGCGGTGACAAGGCCCGCATCCCTCAAGAAGCGGTGATCGGGATTTGCTATGCGGTGGCGTCGGCGGCATCGATTCTCGCGATGAGCCAGTCCACCGCGCAGGGCGAGCACTTGAAGGACATGCTGGTCGGCAACATCCTGGCGGTCTCATGGGACGAGGTGACCAAGACGGCTGTGCTCTACGCAGTCATCGGCCTGTTTCACTACGTCAACCGCCGGCGCTTCCTGCTGATCTCGATGCACCCGGAGCAGGCAGAGGCCGAAGGGATCCGGCTGCGGCTGTGGGATTTTATCTTCTACGCGTCGTTCGGCTTCGTGGTCACCTCGTCGGTCGCGATTGCCGGCGTGCTGCTGGTGTTCTGCTACCTGATCGTGCCGTCGGTAGCGGCGATGCTCTATGCCGATCGGGTCGGCACGAGGCTCGCGATCGGCTGGAGCATGGGAACGGTCGTGTCGGTTCTGGGGATGTACTTCTCGGTCGTGTTCGATCTCCCGACCGGCGCCACCATCGTCTGCACGTTTGGTCTGGTTCTGATTCTCATGGCTGCGGTGCGGCCGTTGGTCGTTGCCCGCGGCCGAGCGCACGTCTAGTGCACGTGCGGGTGATTCAGTCTCCAGGGGATCAAAATCGCCAGCGCAATGACCAACAGCGCGAGAAAGACGACGATGTCCCAGGACCAGCTTTCCCACAGACGTAGGCGGCGCACGCGCCGCTTGGATCCCCGGGGAATCTGAAACGGCGCACCAAGCGTCCTCCCCCCTCGTCGGCTCACGTCGCTCAGGAGAGCGGCTGCGCCGTCGCCAGTCGCGAAATTTCTGGTGAGTGGTTGTTTTCGCCGCATGAATGGACCGGCGAAAACCGCGCAGTCCTCGCGCTCGCGCGGCACTGACGTGCCGGCCTACAGCTTGAGCAACGTCTGACGCAGCATGCGCGACTGGATCCGGCTGACCTGCAACTCCTGTCCGTTGGTCAGCGTCGCCAGATACGTTCCCCCCGGCATTGGGCTGATGCGAGAGATCAGCTCGATGTTGGCCAGCGTGCCGCGGCCAAGGCGCACGAAGCGACGGGGGTCAAGCTTGGCTTCGAGCGCATGAAGGCGATGCATGATCGTGTAGCGATCGTTGCCCGTCGTCGTCAGGTGGAGCAGCTCGCCCTCGGCGACCACCGAGGCGATCTGTCGCACTGGCAGGATGATCACCTCGTCTCGACGGCGCACTGGAATCCGTTCGAGATACTGCCGGCGCGCCGCCTGATGGTAGGCGGTTGATGCCGCCGCGAGCTTCGCCGCGCGCTGGTCCGCTGGTTCCAGCTCACGCAGCCGCTCGCGGGCGCGATCGATCGTCGCCGTCAGCCGTTCCTTCTGGACGGGCTTCAGCAGGTAGTCGATGGCATTGAGCTCGAATGCTTCAACCGCGTAGTCGTCGAACGCCGTCACGAAGGCCACTAATGGAAGCGCGGCCTTCGACACGCGGCGCACGACATCGAGACCTCCGACCTCTGGCATCTGAAGATCGAGAAGCGCCAGTTGCGGCCGCAGCGATTCGATGATCGCGACTGCTTCCTCACCGGATTCCGCTTCGCCAGTGAGCTCGATTCCTGGCAGCGTCTTCAGCAGTCCCGTGAGGAAGCGCCGCGACGGCCGCTCGTCGTCGGCGACGACCACACGGATGGAGGTGACACTCACTTCACTGCGCTCAGCGAGCTCGCAGGATCCGGTTCTGGCGCGAGGCCGATCGCCGGGAGTCGCAACGTCGCCACGGTGGCATTGTTGCCGTCGCGGGTGATCGTCAGCCTCGCGGCTTCGCCGTAATACACCTGTAGCCGGCGCTCGACATTTCGGAGCCCGACACCGCCGTCGTGTCCAGTCTCTCGCCCAGCGAACATGCTGCCGGTGTTACGAACGACGATGTGGAGCTCCGGCGGAGTCGTGGCGGTCTCGAGGCGCGCCGTGACGCTGACCAGTCCGCCAGTGCGAGATCGGGCGATCCCGTGCTTGATCGCATTCTCGACGAGTGGCTGAACAATCAGCGCCGGAATCGTCGCGTCGTCTAGGTCCGGGGGAATGTCGAGCGCGATCGCCAGCCGTTCCTCGAAGCGCTCGTGCTCGATCTGGAGATAACACTCGATCAGTTCTCGCTCGCGACCGAGCGTCGTGAACTCGCCGTCGGATCGCAACACACCGCGAAGCAGCGTGGTCAGGCGCATCAAGGTGTCCAGCGCACGAGGCGGTGCGCTCTGGATGAGGTAGCCGATGGTGGTGAGGGCGTTGAAGAGGAAGTGCGGGTTCACCTGCGCGCGCAGCGCGCGCAGCTCGGCCTCGGCCGCCAGTGTCGTGATCTCACGCTCGCGGAGCATGCGTTCGTAGCGCTCGTCGGTCAAACGAACCGCGTCGATGCGACGGGCGATGAGCACCGACGCGCGCTCCAGCATCGACAGGTCGCCTGAGAGCAGCCGCCGGCCGCCGGCCAGCGTGCCCACCAGAAGGACACAGTGAGGCGCATCGGTCGTCCAGATGGGAATCTCCGAGGCCGGCAGCTGGCCGTTGCCGTTCAGCGTCCGCGTCTCCCATCGCACCGAGGTCGCGCTCAGGGCGGGACCGAGCGCTTCACAGGCGCAGGTCAACACGTGCTCTGCCGTTCGAGATTCTGCGATCGCCGTCGAGAGCCGATCGAGGACCCCGGTATAGTCGGCCCGCGACAGCACGACGCGATCGACGAACCAGGTGACGCCTCCCCGCAGGATGGGGAACAACAGCAGCGTCAGCACCCAGCCGCTCAGCAGCGCGGCTGCGCCGCCGAGGCCGCCGGCCACGAGCGTGGGCTCGATGGTCAGGTAGACCGCCATCACGCCGGCGACGAGCGCGATCAGGATCAACGCTTGCTTCAGGAACAAGTCGGCGAGCGCGAACCGGTAGTCCTGATAGAGGATCGCAAAGGCAAGCGGGATCGACGCGTGATGGCCGAGGAGCTCCGTTGTCCAGTTCTCGTTGGCGCCGTGGAAACGTCCGAGGTGCAGCGCTGAAACGGTGAACACGGCGAGCGCCGTCATCCAGAGCGCGCGGCCTTCCTGCGGTTGCCGATGTGTGAGCAGGATCAAGGGAAGCGCGAGAAGCGCCAGGCCGATGGCGACGACGGCGAGCGCGGTTGGCGAGGGAACGGGCTGGCTCGATGCGGCAGCCACGAAGTGCATGGCGGCGGCGGCGCCGGAGCACGCGTAGGCCAGACCTGCGATCGCCCGCGCCGCCGAAACGCGAGACGAATCCGATTCGCCGTTGACGCGAGAGACCGAGTGGACGACCACGGCGGCCAGCAGCCCAAGCGCGGCGTAGGACGCGGCCGACAACCACACGCTGGCACGCACCGCACCGAGCGCCGTCGCCGCGTGCGAGGACATCTCGCCGACGTTCCAGGCCAAGCCAAGCAGCGCCGTCACGAGAGTCAGCCGATCGCTCCTCGCCTGCCGGCGGACCACCATCGCCAGCAGCATCGCGTAGAGCGATGCCCCGGTGACGTAGCCCATCAGGTGCAGGAGCTCCGGTGTTCCGGCGTTCGGCATCCAAGGGCCATTCTAAGTCTCGGACGAGATAGGCGGGTGAACCGGTCCGATGAGTGGTCACCCAAAGCCCATGAATGGCTCATTCCGGCAGGTTCAAGAGTGGTGGAAGCGTGCGTCGGGTGCTATTGCCGGCAGCCGCATGACCACGTCGGCCTGCGGCGGAGGTCGCGGCGACCCACGACCACTCATTGGTCGACACCGACCACTCATGCGCTAGAGACGACTGATCGGACGCTAATCTTTCGCCTCGCCTCCCACGCCCCGATAGTCTGCAGTTCTATGACCAGATATACACCCTGGGCGTCTCTATCCTCTCTCGTACTTCTGACCACGATCTTGCTTGCCAGTCCGGTTCCTGTCGCCGCGCAGTCGGGCGTCATGCTCAGCGGGACCGTCACGCAAGGAAACAACAATCAGCCGCTCGCCGGCGCGCTGGTCGTCATCGACGAGCTGAGGCGCGAGGTCCGAACCGGCAACGATGGCTCGTACCAGTTCGAGAACGTGCCGCCTGGCCAGTACCACGTCGGTGTGCGCGCCGAGGGGTACTCGACGCGTCGGACCGAAGTGACCCTCGGCGCGCAGCCGGTCACGCTGAACCTCACGGTCGATTTCGATCTGCATTTTTCGGAAGTGGTGTCGGTCAGCCCCGATGCGCGGCCGCAGTTCGAGTCGTATCAGCCGACATCGGTGCTGGCGGGACAGGATCTGGCCAAGCAACTCGAAGCGACGATCGGCGCCACGCTGGCCGAAGCGCCGGGCGTCGCGATGCGCGAGTTCGGGCCCGGACCCGCACGGCCGGTCATTCGCGGTCTCGACGGTGATCGGGTTTCGGTGCTCGAGGACGGCCAGCGCATGGGCGATCTGTCGAGCCAGTCGGGAGATCACGGGGTGCCGACCAACCCGGCGTCGGCGCGGAAGATCGAAGTGGTTCGAGGACCCGCGACGTTGCTGTACGGCGCGAGCGCGATCGGCGGCATGGTCAACGTGATCACCGATCAGATTCCGACCGAGCCGCAGCACGGCGCCTCGGGAAACGTCACGCTCGACTTGGGCAGCAATGGCGGCGCTGCCGGGGGCGCCGGGGACATCCACGCGGGCAACGGACGATTCGCCGTGCACTTCGGCGGAGCGGGAACTCGCACCGGCAACTACTCGACACCGGAGGGCGAGATCGACAATTCACAGTCGCGCATGGGCATGGGGTCGTTGGGTGCCTCGTGGACGGGCGATCATTCGTATGTGGGCGCCAGCTACGGCTACGACGACATGAAATACGGCATCCCGGTCGTGGAGGAGGGCCAGATCAGCCTTACCCCGCAACGTCACTCGTTCACGGCACGTGCGGGCGGCTCCCAGTTGGGCGGCTGGCTGCAGTCGTATCGGGCGACGCTCGGCGTGCGACGGTACCAGCATTCCGAGCTCACTGGCGTGGAGGTTGGCACGACGTTCCACAACAACACGGTTGAAGGCGAGTTGCTGCTGTCACATCGCCCCGCGGGCAAGTTGGCGGGGAGCTTTGGCGCGTGGTTCCTGAACCGCGGCTTTGAGGCGATCGGCGAAGAAGCACTGTCGCCTCCGGTCGATCAGCAGGCGTATGCGGCGTTTCTCTACGAGGAGGTGAAATGGCCGCACGCCACCGCCCAATTCGGTGGACGTCTCGATCACGCAGGGTATCGCCCGGAAGAAGGACTCCGTGACCGTGATTTCAACGAGTTCTCGGGATCGGTGGGGCTGCTGCTGAAGCCACAGGCGGCGAACGACAACTTCGTCGTTGCCCTCAGCCTGGCGCGCGCGTCGCGATACCCCGCCCTCGAGGAGCTCTACTACCACGGGCCGCACCCGGGCAATCTCGCGTTCGAGATCGGCAACGAGAATCTCGATGCCGAGCACGCCATCGGATTCGATATCGCGCTGCGCGGCCGCGCCCACCGGTTCGAAAGTGAGCTGGCGTTGTTTCGAAACGACATCAGCAACTACATCTTCAGAAAGCCGACTGGTGAGGTCGAGGATGATTTCCCCGTTGTCGAAAACGTCGCCGCAGACAGCGTGCTCACGGGTGTCGAAGCGCATGCGGACGTGAGACTGACTGAAGAATTGATCGCGGAGTTCACGTACGACTGGGTGCAGGGGAAGCTACAGGATTCCGGCGACCCGCTGCCGAGGATGCCGCCATCAAGGGGTCTGATCGGTCTGCGGTATCAGAAGAATTTTTTCCAATTCGGGGGGGGCGTCAACATCGTGTCTGACCAGACGCGGGTATTTGGCGAGGAACTGCCGACCGACGGTTATACGACCCTGCGTCTCTTCGGATCCTACTCGTTCACCAAGGGCGGTGTGCTCAACACGGTTACCGCCCGGCTCGACAACGCGACCGACGAGCTGTACCGCAACCACTTGAACTACTTGAAGGACGTGCTGCCCGAAATCGGCAGGACATTCAAGGTGGTTTACTCAATCGGCTTCTGATCGGCTTTCAATGCAGCTTGCAGCTCTCGGCGAGCATTCCTCGCTGAGAGCCGCTCGCTGACTGGACGCTGCTCGCGCACTAGGCGAGCGCTTGCGCCGATCCTTCCAGGGCGTCGCCGCGTGTGCTCATGATGACGTCATGCGACCCGACTCCAGTACCGCGACACGATCTCAGGCAGCATTCGCACCCACGACGGCCTGATGGAACGGTCGATCTCGTCCATCGTGGCGAACGCCCGGCCCGCCCTGTAGCCGGAAAAGCGTTCGGGCAGGTTGAATGACTCGAAGACGTCGTTCTTGCTCCTCCCGGATTTCATCCCCTCTCGCACGTGCTCGAGGACGAGGGCGTCAGGTCGCGGAAGTCGAGCAGGTCCTGCCAGGTCGGGGCCATGACCGGTGATGACGTGCTCGATCTCGGTGAGCGAGGCCACGCGATCGAGCACCTGCGAAAACGTGACGCCGTTGCCGCCCCATCGATGTTGATAATCGGGAAGCCCTTTCCCGAGAAGACGTCGCCGGCATGCATCACGCCCGCGTCGCGGAAGACCACGAACAGGTCGCCGGAGGTGTGCGCCGGTCCAAAGTAGTGCACGTCGATTTGATCGGCGCCGCTGAAGAGCGTCAGCATGTCCCCGCACGACCGAATGTGCTGTGACCCGAACGATGATCGCAAGCCTGGCCGCTGCGCCAGACTGGTCGCGAGAGGTTCCTGCATACTGATGATCTCGACGTTTGGGTCCAGCCGCGCGTTGCCGCCACGATGGTCGGCGTGCCGGTGCGTGTTGATGACGTGGGTAATCGGCTTGTCGGTCACGGTCCGAACCTGATCGAGCATGGCCTGATACCGGTCTTCGTACTTCGTATCGACGAGGACAACGCCCGTCGAGGTGACGAACACGGCCGTGTTTCCGCCGCCACCTGGCACCACGTACAGATTGCGGGCAATGCTGTAGATCGGACCGACAGGGGCATGTGGAGCAGGCAAGGGTCGCGGGCTTCGCGCCGGCCAGGAGCTTGCGCCGGCGACGGGCCCGAGACCAATGACGAGGCTGGTCGCCAGGAGCAACAAACGTTTCATCGGATTTCCAAATTACTGAGACGGCTCTGCCGGGCCGCTATCGAACGTCAATCACCGGCTCTTCGTGTGAGCAACACGCACTGCGCGCTCGGCGGGACAAACGTAAAACTTCAATCGTAGCTGGAATGTGCGGATTCGCTCTTGATTGCAGTCACACGCCCCGTAATCGCGTAGCCTTGATCGCGATCACGCGTGATCGCATCCGCTCTTGATTGCGATCACGCGAACAGGTTCAGCAGGTTCAGCAGGTTCTGCAGGTTCTGCAGGTTCTGCAGGTTCTACGGGTTCTACAGGTTCTACAGGTTCCACGGGCACTGCTGTTGCACTGCAGCAGCGTTGGGGGTCGTGCCGTGATCCGCAAGCTTCAATCTGGCCAATACCGCCTCTACTCCCGTAAGGTCGACCCGCGGACCGGACGCCGGCGGAACCTTGGGACCTTCAAGAGCCGCGCAGCGGCAGAGCGTCACGAACGGGCCGTTCAGTTCTTCAAGCGACGGGGCTGAGTCCACATCGTCGTTGCCATTGCTGCGTTTGTGGATGGCCTTACCGCAAGTTGGAGCGGCGCTGGCCACTCCAGCCGGTCCAAGCCCGTTCCGGAAGCCCCCGCCTGGCGGCGACGAATTTGCCGTCGTCATCCGAGAAGCCAGAGGAGGCCAGACCAATGACCGTACGCGACATCATGACCGAGGATCCGGTGTGCTGCAGCCCGTCAACACCGCTGCCGGAAGTAGCAAGACTTATGGTCGATTGCAACTGCGGTGAGATTCCCGTGACCGATGCAGACGGCATCCTGGTCGGCGTGATCACTGATCGCGACATCACGTGCCGCGCGGTGGCGAAGGACAAGAATCCGCTGACGCTGACCGCGGGCGACTGCATGTCGTCTCCAGTGGTGACGGTCACACCAACCACGAGCCTCGAGGAGTGCTGCGAATCGATGGAGGTCAACCAGGTTCGACGACTCCCGGTAATCGATAGTCGAGGAAGCTGCTGCGGCATCGTCGCGCAAGCCGACATTGCGCGCCGCGCGCCGATCGATCGAGCTGCTCAAGTCGTCAAGGACGTGTCCAGGCCGAGCGACACGCCATCTGCCGTCGGAGCGTACCCGGAGGTTACATGCCGGTCGGATTGGTTTCGGCCGGCTCCGGCGTCTGCCAGGTGGTCGTTCGTTCCATCGGCTCAACGGCACGTGTGCGATCGATGTGAATCGCGGCGTCGAATTGCGCCGTCAGTTGTACGTGGACGTAGTGGCTGGCGCGTTCCGTCTCGGGCCGGTAGATTACGCCGATCGCGCGCTCGAGCCGCGGCTCGTCGAGGGCGTATTTCGCCCCAGGGCTGCGACAATTCACCGCAGATCGCCGCCTGATGAGCCAACCGACAATCGGAGGCAATGGAGATGACGATGCTGAAGAGAACCATCTGTGTCGCGGCGGCGCTGGCAGCCTGCGCCAGTCTCGCCGGTGCCGTTCGCGCGCAACAGCCTGGCGCGCAGCCAGCGAAGCCGGATCACATGCAGCACCGCTTCGACGATCCGGCCAAGTTGTCGAAGTCGTTCGACGACCCGGCGAGGGACGCATGGCAGATGCCGGCCAAGGTCATCGAAGCGCTCGGCCTCAAAGCCGGTGTCACGGTCGCCGACATCGGTGCCGGCACCGGCTACTTCAGCATGCGGCTCGCCAAGGCGTCGCCGGAGCTGACTGTCTTCGCGGTCGACATCGAGCCGGCGATGGTGGACCACTTGAAGAAGCGGGCGACATCGGAGCATCTCAACAATGTCGTGCCAGTGTTGGCGGGCGCCGCGAGCCCCAATCTCCCCAAGCCCGTCGACCTCGTGCTCATCGTCGACACGTACCATCACTTGCCGAGCCGCGTGTCCTACTTCCGCGACCTGCGGAAGTCGCTCACGCTCACCGGGCGAGTCGCCATCATCGATTTTCGAAAGAGTTCGCCCGAAGGACCGCCCGTCGGCTTTCGATTCACGCCACAGCAGATCGAAGACGAGATGCGGCAGGCCGGATTCCGCCTCGACGCGACGCACGACTTTCTGCCGAGGCAGCATTTCCTCGTGTTCCGCTGAGCAGGGCTTCGCGTCCACCAATGCGTGCGATCGCTGATGCGGGCTCAGTTCTCAGTCGCGTCGACGTATCGCAGTCCGCTGCCGAAGGCGGCGTATTGGGGAATTCGTCATCGGATTCTCAAACGTCAAGGAGCAAGCCAGACCGCCGTCCAGCCTCTGTCAGCGGCTCAGTCCTGCCACCGGCTGACGATCGCAGCGGCGACCACGGCGAGCGCGAGCAGGGCGACCGAGACCGGTCCGGGCGGCAAGTCCAGGTAGAACGCAACAACGAGACCACCGCAGGCCGCCCCGACGCCAATAGCCGCGGAGACGAGAAAGGTCGAGCGGATCCGGCGCGTGACCAGAAGGGACGCCATGGCCGGCAGGGTGAGCAGGGAAAACGTCAACAGGGCGCCGATTTCCTGCACCGCCGCCGCCGCGGCTGCGCCAATCGAAAGATTCAGGCAGATCGACCACACACGGGTGTTCACGCCTGCCACCTGTGCCGCCTCTGCGTCAAAGGTGATCAAAAGGAAGCGGGGCCCGAACACGACGTGCACGGCCACGATCGCCACCGCAAGAATGCCAAGGGCTGCCGCGTGACTCGAACTGACGGCGAGGATATTGCCGAACAGCAGATGGAGCGTATCCGCGTCGGGCGCTGCCGCAGCGGCCAGAATGAGGATGGTGGCAGATGCTGCCGCGGCGTACGCCCACGCGGTGATCGACTCGCCAGAGATCAGCCGGGACGAGCGAAGAACGCCCAGGCCAAATGCAGTCAGAAGGGCAGCGACGATCGCGGTGATCTCCGGGGACCACTCGAAGACCTCGGCGACGGCTGCGCCCACTGTGGCGGCATTGGCCAATACCAGTCCGAGAAAGACCATCCGGCGAACGATCAGATAGACGCCGATGACGCTGAGCGAAACGCCTGCGGCAATCGATGCCGCGAGCGCCACGCGCATGAACGTGACTTCAAACACCGGGCGTGTCCCGGCGGACCACGAGTATGCGTTGCCCACCGACGCCACCCAGCTCGATCGGCGCCCCGTACAGTGCGGTCAATCGATCCGCCTCGAGCACGTCATCGACTGGCCCGTACAGGATCTCGCCAGGGCCCATCAGCATGATCGACGTGGCGAAGTTGAGCGCGAGTGAGAGCAGATGCGTGACGATGAGGATCGTCACGCCGCGGGTGCGATTCAGGTCCCGGAGCAGCGCGATGATGGACGCTTCGCCGGCGATGTCCATCCCGGCAGTCGGTTCGTCGAGGACGAGGACATCCGGCTCAGCCGAGAGCGCCCGGGCCAGCAGCACACGCTGCTGCTGGCCGCCCGAGAGGTTTCGGAACAGCTGTGGACCGAGCGAGCCGACAGCCGCGTGATCCAATGCGCTCTGAGCGGCGGCGCGATCCGATACCTGCGAGCGCAGGAACACGCCGGCTCTCGCCGTGCGCCCCATCTCCACGACTTCGAGCGCGGTGATGGGGAGCATGGTTTCCAACCGATCGCGCTGCGGCATGTAGCTGATGACCAATCCGCGATCGCGCTCGACACTGCCCTCGAGCGGCGGAATCAGTTCGAGAATCGACCGCAACAACGTCGTCTTACCGCAGCCGTTGGGCCCGACGATGCCGAGGATGTCTCCCCGGTGGATCTCGAACGACAGATCCTGAACGACGACGCGATGACGATAGCCGAGGGTCAGATGGTCCCCGCGGACGATCGGTCGCGTCTTCGCATCCACTCGGCGGCATTTTACACGACGTTCCTCATGCCGATTCCTCAGTGCCGCGCTGCGCCGCTGTCCTTCACCCGTAGCACCGATCGAGGGCCGGACTCTGCCTCGACGCGACGCGAGACTCTCTGCCGAGACACCATTTCCTCGTCGTCCGCCAGTCAGCTTCCTTGGGGAAGCGGAATAGCCCCAGCAGTGTCGGCAGCGCGCGGTGCACCGGCGCTGGGTACGGAACGTCGACGCCCTTGATGCTGTGCCAGAGGATGCGGTTCAGCGGGTCCTCGTCGATGCGGTCGTACTCGCGGAAGTCCATGGCAGCTGACGCGGTTGCCCCGTATCCGCGCCGGATTCTTCGTCATCAGATCGGTTCTCGCCGGTACGGCTGGGAAGCGCCGACCTCTGGATTTGCGACGGCGCGGCTGTTCGGCTCTTATTCGTTTAACAAGGCCGGCGTGCTGAACACGATCACCGCTCGGCTCGACAACGCGACCGATCGCTTGTATCGCAACCACCTGAACTACTTGAAGGACGTGCTGCCCGAAATCGGCAGGACCTTCAAGGTCGTTTACTCAATCGGCTTCTGATCGGCTTTCAGCGCAACTTGCAGCTCTCGGCGAAGAATCCTCGCTGAGAGCCGCTCGCTGACGGACGCTCGTCGCGCACGGACGACACGCGTGCGCCAATCGTTCTCAGGCGCCGGCCCCCTTGCGCTTGACTGGTGTCATGCGACCTGACTCCAATACCGCGACACGATCTCGGGCAGCATTCGCAGCCACGACGGCCTGATGGAACGATCGATCTCATCCATCGTGGCGAACGCCCGGCCGGTCTTGTAGGCGGCAAAGCGTTCAGGCAGGGTGAACGACTGGAAGACGTCGTTCTTGCTCCTCCCGGATTTCATCCCTTCTCGCACGTGCTCGAGAACGAGGGCGTTCAGGTCGCGGAAGTCGAGCAGGTCCTGCCAGGTCGACATGGGGCCATGACCGGTGATGACGTGCTCGATATCGGTGAGCGAGGCCACGCGATCGAGCACCTGCGAAAACGTGACGCCGTTGCCGCCCCCATCGATGTTGATAATCGGGAAGCCCTTTCCCGAGAACACGTCGCCGGCATGCATCACGCCCGCGTCGCGGAAGACCACGAACAGGTCGCCGGAGGTGTGCGCCGGTCCAAAGTAGTGCACGTCGATTTCATCGGCGCCGCTGAAGAGCGTCAGCATGTCCCCGCACGACCGGATGTGCTGTGACCCGAACGATGATCGCAAGCCTGGCCGCTGCGCCAGACTGGTCGCGAGAGGTTCCTGCATACTGATGATCTCGACGTTTGGGTCCAGCCGCGCGTTGCCGCCACGATGGTCGGCGTGCCGGTGCGTGTTGATGACGTGGGTAATCGGCTTGTCGGTCACGGTCCGAATCTGATCGAGCATGGCCTGATACCGGTCTTCGTACTTCGTATCGACGAGGACAACGCCCGTCGAGGTGACGAACACGGCCGTGTTTCCGCCGCCACCTGGCACCACGTACAGATTGCGGGCAATGCTGTAGATCGGACCGACAGGGCCATGTGGAGCAGGCAAGGGTCGCGGGCTTCGAACGCTTCGCGTCGCCGACCAGGAGCTTGCGCCGGCGACGAGAGCGATACCAATGACGAGACACGTCGCCTGGAACAGCCAACGCTTCATGAATTTCTCCAAGGACGTTGTGACGGCTTTGCCGAGGATGTGCCATCGCTCACGAACTCTTCGCGTGAGCGGCGAGTACTCCGCGCTCGGCAGGGCGGACGAGAACCTTCAACCGTACACTGAACCCGGCAAAAGTCCTATTGATTGCAGTCATACGAACAGGTTCAGCAGGTTCAGCAGGTTCAGCAGGTTCAGCAGGTTCAGCAGGTTCTGCGGGTTCTACAGGTTCTACAGGTTCCACGGGCACTGCTGTTGCAATGCAGCAGCGTTGGGGGTCGTGCCGTGATCCGCAAGCTTCAATCTGGCCAATATCGCCTCTACTCCCGGAAGGTCGACGCGCGGACCGGACGCCGGCGGAACCTTGGGACCTTCAAGAGCCGCGCAGCGGCAGAGCGTCACGAACGGGCCGTTCAGTTCTTCAAGCGACGGGGCTGAGTCCGCATCTCGTCGTTGCCATTGCTGCGTCTGTGAACGGCCTTACCGCAACTTGGAGCGGCGCTGGCCATTCCAGCCGCTTCAAGCCCGTCCCAGGGTCCTCGCCCGGCGGCGACGAATTTGCAATCAACAGCCGAGAAGCCAGAGGAGGCCAGACCAATGACCGTACGCGACATCATGACCGAGGACCCGGTGTGCTGCAGCCCGTCAACGCCGCTGCCCGAAGTAGCGAGACTCATGGTCGACTGCAACTGCGGTGAGATTCCCGTGACCGATGCAGACGGCATCCTGGTCGGCGTGATCACCGATCGCGACATCACGTGCCGCGCGGTGGCGAAGGACAAGAATCCGCTGACGCTGACTGCGAGTGACTGCATGTCGTCTCCAGTGGTGACGGTCACACCGACCACGAGCCTCGAGGAGTGCTGCGAATCGATGGAGGTCAACCAGGTTCGACGCCTCCCGGTAATCGATAGTCGAGGAAGCTGCTGCGGCATCGTCGCGCAAGCCGACATTGCGCGCCGCGCGCCGATCGATCAGGCTGCTCACGTCGTCAAGGACGTGTCCAGGCCGAGCGACACGCCATCCGCCGTCGGAGCGTAGCCGGCCAATCGAGACGTCTACGCCGCCGGCAGCGTGAAGGTGAAGACCGCGCCGCCCTCTTGGCGGTTGCGCGCGGAAATCTCTCCTCCGTGCGCCGCGACGAGATTGCGCGCGATCGCAAGCCCGAGCCCGGAGCCCTGCGAGTCGGCGCCTTTGGCGAAGCGATCGAAGACCCTTGGCAGTTCTTCGGGAGGAATTCCCGAGCCGGTGTCCTCTACGTCGATGCGAAGTTGATTTGCCTCGGCAATCGCACCGATAGCAATCTTTCCGCCCGCCGGCGTGTGACGGAGCGCGTTGGTGACGAGGTTCGTCAGGACCTCGCGTATTCGGAAGGGATCGACATCCACCAGCGGCAGGTCGCTGTTCTGTGATGCCGTCAAATCCACGTCGCGGGTGCGCGCCGCGATGGCAAACGACCGCGCCACTTCGTGAATGAGCACGCCGATGTCAGTGGATTCGCGTTGCAGCCGCAGCGTGCCGCCTTCCGCGTGGGCGAGGGTCCGCAAGTCCTCGACCAGACGCTCGAGCAGCACCGTCTCTTCGATGAGCTGCTCGAGCGCGGCGTCGTCCCGCGTGTAGACGCCGTCGCGCAATCCCTCGAGCCGGCCGCGAATGACCGACAGCGGTGTGCGGAGTTCGTGGGCCACGTCGGCCATCAGATGACGTCGCAGCTGCTCCTGCGCTTCGAGCCGGGCAGTCATGGCATTGAACGCGCGAGCGACCTTCTGCAGAAAGGGCGGTCCACGCTCGACGAGCTTCGCCGAGTAGTCCCCCCGGCCAACTCGATCCGCGGCGCCGACGATGTCCCCCAGCGGGAAGCCGACGCGCCGCATGCCGCCGAAGAAGATCGCCGGGAAGACGATCAAAACGAACATGACCACGCCGAAGGCAATGACCTGACGTGGCACGTCGATCCCAAGCCGTGCGGCAAGCGCCGACAGCAGTCCCGCCAAACCGAAGCTGCCAAACATCAGCAGGAAGATGAACAGCCCGCCCATGCGGAACAGGAACGCGCGACGGGCCCAGTGGCCGTGCCGGCCACCTCCGTCCGGCGGCCAGGGCTCGTTGTCCGGCCACCATGGAGGACGGCGATCGTGAGTCCAGCCTTCCCTCATGATTCGGCCGATCGGTAGCCGATCCCGTACACCGTCTCGATGTAGCGCGGTCGGCGCGGGTCGGGCTCGATCTTGCGGCGGATGTTCTTGATGTGCGTATCGATCGCGCGCTCGAACGATTCCACTTCCGTCCCGCGGACCGCGTCCAGCAGTTGCGCGCGGCTGAAGACCCGCCCGGGCTGGCGGGCCAGGGTCGCCAGCAGCTGGAATTCGGTCGCGGTGAGATCGATGGCATGTCCGTCGCGAGAGGCTTTCAGACGAGGCACGTCGAGCGTGACATCGCCGAGACGAACGACATCGCCCGAGTTGGCGGCGACACGCGCCCGCCGGAGGACGGCCTGCACGCGGGCCACGAGCTCACGCGGGCTGAACGGCTTGGTGATGTAGTCGTCCGCGCCCAGCTCCAGGCCGCGGAGTCGATCGTCTTCGTCGACTCGTGCCGTCAGCATGATGATCGGCACGGTCGATTCCGCCCGCAGCGTCCTCGTGACCTGGATTCCGTCCAGCTTGGGAAGGCCGAGGTCGAGGACGATCAGGTCGGGACGGCGATCGCGGGTCAGCGCGATCGCGCTCTCGCCGTCGGCCGCGCTGAGCACGGCAAAGCCGGCCCGCTTCAGGTAGTCGACGGCGATTTGCGCAATCTGCAGTTCGTCTTCGACGACCAGGATGGTTTTCACGACGCAGGATAGTTCAAAGTTGAAAAGTCCAAAGTTGAAAGTTTCAGTTTGGAGTTCAGTGAGAAGAATGTGAAGTTCCAAGTTCAGCAGCCGCGCGATGACTTTGAACTTGAAACTTCAACTGAACTGCAGACTTCAACTTAGAACTTTCAACTCTTGAACTTTCAACTTTTTTCTGACGTCGTCCCCTTCATCCGTTCGTGCGCCTGCCGGTGCCATTCCTCGAACCGGTCGCGGACATGTGACGGCGGTCCGTAATAGGACCAGTGGCCCCACGGCCTCCACCAGAAGCCCCTGATGACCATCACCCAGAAGAAGATGAACAGCAGCGGAAAGAGGAATCCGAATCCCCACGGCCGATGCCACCCATAAGGGTACGGCGGCAGGCTGCCTGCCGACGCGCCGACCTGCGCCAGGCCCTGGGAGAGGCCCACGTTGTAGGCCACGCCGGCGGCAATGGCGACGGCCACTGCGGCCACCGCTGCGACGAACCATCCGTTCCATCGATTCCCGTTCATGGTGTTTCCCTCCAAGAGTCGGGGCTGTCCACCTTCGCTGAAGCTACGGTGGACAAGTCCGCCTCCGCCCCGACTTCGCTCGAAGAGCTTCGTCGAGGTCTCGCCGGAGCGCTCTGCGCGACGGCGGACAAGGCTACGGTGCGACCGGAGCCTGGAGCAGAAGTGGATATCCGTCTCTGAAGACACTGTCCCGCGGGAATGTGGAGGAAATATGAGCCTTGTGACCTCTCCGCAAAAATTGATTGCGGCGCCGCCGATTCGGCTGGGAATCCCCGTCCTGTGACTCGCAGCCGAAGGGCCGCGCTCAGGGCTCGTCGTGCGGGACGATTTCGACCGTGGCTTGGGGCACGGCGCCGAGCAGCTGCTCGAGCGTCGACCCGTGCCAGAGCAGTTCCAGGCGGGAACGGGCGCCCTGCCCGAGGATGACGCGGGTGATCTTCTCGCGTCGGGCAAAGGCGATCAGCCCGTCCGACGCTCGGTCGGCCTCGACGGGAACGACCATGGCGCCGAGACTCCTGGCGAGCTCGACATTTCCCTGCAAGATGCCGGCGTCGCCCGAGGAGCCATGATCCGCTTTCCCGTGGAGTGTCTCCACATGCGCGGCATACCAAGTCGACCCCAGCCTGTCGGCTAGCGCCGCAGCCGCGCGAATCGCTCGAGCTGCGCTCGCGGTCGCGCTCATCCACACCATGACGCGCTCCGGCGCCGGATGCGGCTGAATCCCGTGGCGCCAGTGAGTGCCGACCCGTTCTGCCGGCATCGGCCGCGGGCCTGCGGCCGAACGCCTCTCTAACTCTTCGGCAGCAATGTCGACCTGCATCACGTCATCGGCCCGGTCGAGAAAGGCTTCTGGAATCGTCTCCGTGGCGCGCACGCCGGTCTCCCGGGCGATGGCGTCCTTCAGCGACTCGATATGCTCGATGTTCACGGCCGTGATCACGTGAATCCCGGCGTCGAGAATGTCGATCACGTCCTCGTAGCGGCGCTCGCGGCGATGATCCGGCACAGCAGTGGACGCCAGCTCGTCGACGATGCAGGTGCGAGGCTTTCGCCGGACGATAGCATCGACGTCCGGCTCCTCGACCGACACGCCGCCGTAGTGGCTCGTGCGGGACGGGATGACCTCCAGGCCTTTGAGCGCCAGGTCCTGGTCGAGACGGGCGGACGGCGCGAGATAGCCGATCACGACGTCGACGCCATCGGCAGCGAGCGCTTGCGCTTCGTTGAGCATGTGACGGGTTCTGCCCAAATGCGCCCCGGCACCGATGTAAATGCGCAGTCTCGCGCGATCGCGCTCCTTGACCTGGGCCAGCAGCTCGTCGGCAGCGGAATGAACGTGCGGTGTGGACATTTGTCATCACTCCCAGCGGTGGTCAACCACCAAGCAATCGGTTGCCGTTTAACCGTCAAAGATACGGATCTCTGAGAAATCAGTAAAGTGATCGCATGCGCGACGACGCGTTGGCGCTGGTTGCCGTCGCCGCCATCGTCGCGCTCTTGCGGCTGGCCAGCCCGGTTGCGAATACGACGGTGGCGGCACTCTGCCTGGTGCTGGTCGTCCTGATCGTTGCCCGGACGCTGAGCCGCCGCGCCGCGCTCACAGCGTCGCTCGTTGGCGTCCTCGCCTTCAACTTTTTCTTTCTTCCTCCGGTCGGTACGCTCACCATTGCCGATCCCCTGAACTGGGTCGCCGCTGGCGTGTTCCTGGCCCTGTCGTTGACCGTGAGCGAGCTGTCGGCCCGTGCCCGGCAGCAGACCGAGAAGGCGCACGCCCATCGTCTGGAGGCGGAGCGGCTCTATCGCGAATTGCAGGCCGCCTTCGATCGCGAGGCGCAGACCGAAGCCGACCGGCGGAGCGAGCGTCTGAAGAGCGAGCTGCTCGATGCCGTCACCCATAATCTGCGCACGCCGATCACGTCGATCAAGGCGTCAACGACGGCCCTGCTGTCACAGCCGTCGACCATGGGAGAAGCCGTTCGCCGAGAATTGTTGACCGTTGCGAATGAAGAAGCCGATCGACTGGATCTTCTGGTGGAAGACCTGATCGGCCTGGCTCGCATCCAGGCTGGAGAGCTTGGCCTTCAGATGTCGTGGTGCAGCCTGGACGATGTGATTGGCAGCGCCATCAAACGTGCCGAACGTCTGCTCGGGGCGCACACGCTCGAGGTTTCGGTCCCGCCGGATCTTCCGGTCGTCCGGGCCGACGCGCGCGCGCTCGAGGAGGTGGTGTTTCAGCTGCTGGAGAACGCGGCGAAGTATTCGCCACGCGGATCGCGCATCGCGGTATCGGCGCGCGAAGAACCCGGTGAGCTGATCGAGATCCGAGTAGAGGACGAGGGTCCCGGCGTCGCCGCCGACGAGCGCGAACGCATCTTCGACAAGTTCTATCGGTCGCCGGCCGCGGCGACCGCGGCCAGCGGCTCCGGGCTGGGCCTGGCGATCGTTCGTGGCATCGTCGATGCGCATCGAGGGGACGTGATGGTCACCGACCGCGCGGCGCAGCCCGGGGCGCGGTTCATCGTTCGTCTGCCGATTGGCGACGAGGACAACCCGTGAGCCGGCCATTCCGAGTGCTGGTCGTGGACGACGAGCCGCAGATTCGGCGCGTCCTTCGCTTGGCCCTCGACAGTCAGGGATTCGATCTTCGCGTCGCCGCCGACGGCGAGTCGGCGCTGGATACGATGCGCGACTGGCCACCCGATCTCGTCATCACCGATCTGTCGATGCCAGGAGTGGACGGTCTCGAGCTCTGCCGTCGCATCCGCGAGAAGAGCGCGGTGCCGATCATCGTCCTGTCGGTGAAGGGCGAGGAGCGGTCGAAGGTGGCCGCGCTCGACGCGGGCGCGGACGACTATGTGACCAAGCCCTTCGGCATGGACGAGTTGCTCGCCCGAGTCCGGGCGGTTTCCCGCCGCGCCCCGGCCGACAGCCAACACGCCTCCCGGCTGACCGTGGGTGTGTTCACAATCGATATCGCTGCGCACACCGTGTTGATCGAAGGGCGGGATGTGCGGCTGACGCCGAAGGAGTTCGACCTGCTCGTCCATTTCGCTCGCAATCCAGGGAAGGTTTTGACCCATCGCGCCCTACTGGCGGGCGTATGGGGCGCCGAACATGCCGAGCAGAGCGAATACCTGCGCGTGTTCGTCGGGCAGCTGCGTAAGAAGATCGAGCCCGACCCGTCGGAGCCGACGTACCTCCGCACCGAGCCGTGGGTCGGCTACCGGTTCGACCCGGGCGCCGCGGGCGGCGAACGCGATCCGCGGCCGGCCGCCGGCTGAAAATCCCCGGCGGCGCGGAAAACCCAGCGCCTCACATCGAGCCGGCAGCGGTCTTTCCTCCGGAAAATCGAATATGCCCAGGAAACCAGGCGGCACAGCTCATGCGCTACGCCTTGGCCGTGGGCGTTTACAACTTCTTTAGAAATCCTTTGATCGGCCCTTATGGCCGGCTCCCTAGACTGGGCTGCATGCGCAACTCATTCTCTGTTCTTGCAGTCGCTGCCATGCTAAGCCTGGTTGCGGTTGGGGCGAGCGCACAGACGCCGGCACCGGCCGAGCCGGCCGAGCCGGCCCAGGCGTCTCCGGCGGCGGCCACGGCTGCCGACTCCTGGCGCGACATGACCTTCGGTGCGACGCTCGAGGCTTATTACCAGTTCAACGGCAATCATCCGCCCGATCGCATCTCGTTGCTGCGCGCCTACGACACGCGCGCCAACACGTTTGCGATTCAACAGGCGACGCTCGTCACCGAGCTGGCGCCCGCCGTCGACAAAGGACGCCGCTTCGGGCTGCGCGCGGATTTGATGTTCGGCCAGGCCACCGAGACCGTTCAGGGCGGGCCGGCCAACGAGCCGCGCCCCGATGTCTATCGCCACATCTGGCAGGCGTACGGATCCTATGTCTTCCCAGTCGGCAAAGGCTTGCGCACCGACTTCGGCAAATTCGCTTCGAACCTCGGCTACGAGACCAACTACGCGAAGGACAACGATCACTTCTCACGCGCGTATCTCTTCAACTTCCTGCCGTTCTATCACTCCGGCCTGCGCACGTCGCTGCCGGTCGGTGACAAGGTGACGCTGATGTACATGCTGACCAACGGCATCCAGCAGACCGAGGATTTCAACGACTTCAAGTCGAATCACTTCAGCGCCGTGATTGCGCCGGTCGCCAACGTCTCGTGGACGACGAGCTATTACTTCGGCCAGGAACAGGCCGATGGCGGAGATCCGGGCGGTCCGGATGGATTCTTCCGCGTGTTCGACACCTACTTCTCCTGGACGCCGAACGCGCGCGGGCTGATTGGCGCCGACTTCAACCACGTTACCAACGAGGTGAACAAGGGTGACGAGGCGACTGCCCTCACCGGCTTGGGCCTTTACGGTCGGTTCAAGCCGTCGGATCCATCGACGCTCGCCATCCGCTACGAGCGGCTCGACGACGAAGGACTGTTCGGCGGCATCGATCAGGTACTGCAGGAGATCACCTTCACGGCGGAATGGAAGTTTGCCGACGGGTTCCTCGCGCGTCTGGAGCTCAGGGACGACTGGTCGAACGAGCGCTTCTTCACCGGCAGCGGCGGCGGCACCGACAAGCGCACGAGCCAG
Source organism: uncultured Acidobacteriota bacterium (assembly GCA_963773045.1). Classification (GTDB taxonomy): domain Bacteria; phylum Acidobacteriota; class Vicinamibacteria; order Vicinamibacterales; family UBA2999; genus 12-FULL-67-14b. The sequence goes on from CAVYZT010000013.1 coordinate 219,266, forward strand.
CCGACGGCGATGCTCGCCGTCGTGTGGTGGATGGGGAACAAGACGGGGACTTGGTAGCTGTTCGCCTTTCGCTTTTCGCAATTCGCAACGCACCCACGCTCGTGCGAACCGCGAACCGCGAACCGCGAATAGCGAACAGCGAATTGCAAAAACCCTTGGAGGTTTGATGCTGCTAATTGGAATGATCGTTCTTGGGCTCGCAACCTTTGCCGCGATGCTGGGGTTCGTCACGTTCTGCGATCGCATCTGAGGGGAACGCCATGACCGTCCTGTCTCTCGTATTGAGCATCGCCGCATTCGTGTACCTCGTTTACGCGATGCTGCGCCCAGAGCGGTTTTGAACCGCGAATAGCGAACCGCGAACAGCGAACAGCGAACAGCATATGACCACCGAATACATCGCCATCGTCATCACGATCGCATTCACGATCGCGACCAGTCTGATCCTCGGCCGGTACATGTTCAAGGTGTTCACCGGCCAGCGGACCCTGCTCGATCCGGCCTTGGTTCCGATCGAGCGCCTGGTGCTCCGGGTGACCGGTGTGGATCCGAATCAACAGCAGGATTGGAAGCAGTATTCGGTGTCACTGCTGGTCTCGAACGTCGTGATGTGGCTCGCCACCTTTGCCATCGTCTCGCTTCAGCAGTGGCTGCCGATCAATCCCGACGGCATCGCGAACATGGAGCCGACGCTGTCGTTCAACACGATCTCGAGCTTCACGACCAACACCAACCTGCAGCACTACAGCGGCGAGACGGGGTTGTCGTACTTCTCGCAGATGTTCGTCATCTCGTTTCTGCAATTCGTGACCGCGGCCACCGGCGTCGCCGCGTGCATCGCCACCATCCGCGGCCTGGGAAACAATCGCCTCACCGAGCTTGGCAACTTCTACGTCGATCTCACGCGGGCGACCGTTCGCCTCTTCCTCCCGCTGGCCCTGCTGGTCTCGGTCGTGATCATGTCGCAGGGAACGCCGATGACGTTCGAGGGGGCGGCCAAGGCGACGACGGTTGAGGGACAGGAACAGTCGATCGCGCGCGGCGTGACGGCGGCAGTCGTGTCGATCAAGCAGCTGGGCACCAACGGCGGTGGGTACTTCGGCCCGAACTCGGCGCATCCCTTCGAGAACCCGACGCCGCTCACCAATTTCGTCGAGACGTGGTCGATCACGATCATCCCCATGGCGATGGTCTGGACTCTGGGGTACATGCTCGGGCGGCGCCGCCTCGCCGTTACGATCTTCGCGACCATGCTCGCCCTCTATCTCCCGATGGTCGTGTTCGGCGTGTCGCAGGAAGTCGGGGGCAATCCCGCGATTGCGCGCATGGGCGTCGATCAGTCCACCGGGTCGATGGAGGGCAAGGAAGTGCGATTCGGCGCCGGGCTCTCGGCGCTGTGGGCGGTGACGACGACGGTGACGTCGAACGGGTCGGTGAACAGCATGCACGACTCGATGACGCCGCTCGGCGGGTTGATGCCCCTCATCGGCATGTGGCTGAACAACATCTTCGGCGGCGTTGGTGTCGGCTTCATCAACATGCTGATCTTCGTCATCGTCGCGGTGTTCGTCGCCGGCATGATGATCGGCCGCACGCCCGAGTTCCTGGGCAAGAAGGTCGAAGCCAAGGAGATGAAGCTGGCCAGCCTGGCGATGCTCTGGCATCCGCTGGCCATTCTCGTGGGCACCGCCATCGCCGCCTACGTGTGGGTGATCACGCCCGATCCGGGAACGGCGCTGGCCTGGCTGAAGAATCCGGGTCCGCATGGCTTCTCCGAGATGTTGTACGAGTTCAGCTCGTCGGCGGCGAACAACGGCTCCGGCTTCGAAGGGCTGGGCGACAACACGCCCTTCTGGAACATCGCCTGCGGCCTCGTGATGCTGCTGTCGCGCTACATCCCGATCATCGCGCCGCTGGCGCTGGCGGGATCGCTGGCGGCAAAGCCGGCGGCGCCGGAGACAGCCGGCTCGCTTCGAGCCGACACGCCGACGTTCGGCTTCACGCTGTGGGCCGTGATCGTGATTCTCGGTTTGTTGATGTTCATGCCGGTCGCAGTGCTGGGACCGATTGCGGAGTACCTGGCGCTGTGAAAGGGCTTGGGACTTGGGGCTTGGGACTTGGGGTTTAGCTGGCCTTCAGTCCCAGGCCCCAAGCCCCAGGCCCCAAGACGGAGAAGACAATGTTGAAGGAACTGAGACAAGGCGTCCTCTTCACGCTGATCACGATGCTGATGCTCGGCGGTGTCTATCACGGTGTGCTGTGGACGATCGGGCAGGTCGCGTTTTCTTCTGAGGCAGAAGGCAGCCTGATTCGGCGGGCGGACGGCACGATCGTCGGCTCGCGGCTGATCGCCCAGAAGTTCACGCGGCCCGAGTACTTCCAGCCACGCCCGTCCGGCGTGGACTACAACGCGGCTTCGACCGGCGGCACCAACTACGGGCCCTCCAATCCGGATCATCTGAAGGCGGTTCAGGAGCGGCTCGACGCCGTCATCGCGCTCGACAAGGTCAAGGCGGGCGAGGTGCCTTCCGAAATGGTGACTGCGAGCGGCGGCGGCCTCGATCCTCACATTCCGCCCGCCGCAGCGCGGCTTCAGTCGGCTCGAGTGGCCGCCGCGCGCGGCGTGCCGGCCGATCGAGTGCGAGCGTTGATTGATGAACACACCGAGGCGCCGACGCTCGGCTTTCTCGGTCGTGCCCGGGTCAACGTGCTGGAGCTGAACCTGGCCCTCGACGAGGCGCTCGGCGCACCCAAGCCGGTTGAACCGCGGTAGGCACAGCCCCAAGCCCCAAGCCAAAAGACACAGAACCATGGCAAAACACTCACGCACGATTTCCATCTGGGATCCCAAGATCGTCCGGCAGGCGATGCTCGACTCGGTGTGGAAGCTGGACCCCCGGCTTCAGTTTCACAACCCGGTGATGTTCATCGTCGAAGTCGGGAGCGTTCTGACCACGATCGTGTTCGTTCAGCAACTGGTCCAGGGAAACGGGAACCCGCTCTTCACCGGCCAGGTGGCCGCGTGGCTGTGGTTCACCGTGCTGTTTGCGAACTTCGCGGAGGCTATGGCCGAAGGCCGAGGCAAGGCGCAGGCCGAAACGTTGCGCCGCGCCAAGACCGAGACGTCCGCCAATCGCGTGCGTACCGACACATCGCGAGAGCTGATCGTCGCCATCGCCCGGAAAGGCGAGGTCGATCCGTTGCGCATCGAGGAGTTCATCGAAACGGTGCGTGCGTCGGAGCTGCGCAAGGACGACGTCGTCGTGGTGTCGGCCGGCGAATTCATCCCGGGCGATGGTGAAGTCATTCACGGTGTCGCGTCGGTCGACGAGTCGGCGATTACCGGCGAGTCGGCGCCCGTCATCCGCGAATCTGGCGGCGATCGATCGGCGGTCACAGGCGGCACCAGGGTTCTCTCCGACCAGATCATCGTCCGGGTCACTTCAGATCCGGGGCAGACGTTCCTGGATCGCATGATCGCGCTCGTCGAGGGCGCTGAGCGGCAGCGGACGCCGAACGAGATCGCGCTCAACATTCTGCTGGCCGTGCTCACGCTGGTGTTTCTCCTCGTCGTCGTGACACTCCAGCCGTTCGCGTATTACGGCGGGACCGAAATTCCGATTCCGGTCTTGATCTCGCTGCTGGTGTGCCTGATTCCGACGACCATCGGGGCGCTCATTTCCGCCATCGGCATCGCCGGCATGGACCGGTTGATTCAGCACAACGTCCTGGCAATGTCAGGCCGAGCGGTCGAAGCCGCCGGCGACGTGCATACGCTGTTGCTCGACAAGACCGGTACCATCACGCTCGGCAACCGGCAGGCGACCGAGTTCATTCCCGCACCTGGCGTTACCGTGAAGGAACTGGCCGACGCGGCCCAGCTGGCGTCGCTGGTCGACGAGACGCCCGAAGGGCGCTCGATTGTCGTCCTGGCGAAAGAGCGCCACGATCTACGTGGCCGCGATCTGGCGAAGGCCAACGCGGTGTTCGTCAAGTTCACGGCGCAAACGCGGATGTCGGGCGTCGACTTCGAGAACCGGAAGATCCGGAAGGGCGCCGCTGACGCCGTTGACCGGTTCGTCCGCGACCACGGCGGCCTCGTGCCGCAGCCGGTGTCGGCTGTGGTCGAGGGCATCGCCAAGGGCGGCGGGACGCCGCTTGTCGTGGCCGACGGCGCAAGAGCGCTCGGCGTGATTCACCTGAAGGATATCGTCAAGGGCGGCATGCGCGAGCGGTTCCATCAGCTGCGGATGATGGGCATCAAGACCGTGATGATCACGGGCGACAACCCGCTCACCGCGAAAGCAATTGCGCATGAAGCCGGAGTGGACGATTTTCTGGCGCAGGCGACGCCCGAAGACAAGATGGCGCTGATCCGCCGCGAGCAGCGGGAGGGCAAGCTGGTGGCGATGACCGGCGATGGCACCAACGACGCGCCGGCGCTCGCCCAGGCCGACGTCGGCGTGGCGATGAACACCGGCACGCAGGCGGCCAAAGAAGCCGGCAACATGGTCGATCTCGATTCGAATCCGACCAAGCTCATCGAAATCGTCGAGATCGGCAAGCAGCTGTTGATGACCCGCGGCGCGTTGACGACGTTCTCGATTGCCAACGACGTGGCGAAGTATTTCGCCATCATCCCGGCCATGTTCCTGCTGGCATTTCCGCAGTTGGCGGTCTTGAACGTGATGCGCCTGGCCACGCCGGAGTCGGCGATTCTGTCGGCCGTGATCTTCAACGCCGTGATCATCGTGTTTCTGATTCCGCTCGCGTTGCAGGGCATCCAGTTTCGAGCGATGAGCGCGGCGGCGCTGCTACGACGGAACATGCTGATCTACGGCCTGGGTGGCATCGTCGCGCCGTTCGTCGGCATCAAGGCGATCGACATGGTGATTGTGGCGATGGGACTGGCGTAGGGAAGGCAGACAAGGCAGAAGGCACAAGGCAGAAGGCACAAGGCAGAAGGCACAAGGCAGAAGGCACAAGGCAGAAGGCGACAAGGCAGAAGGCACAAGGCAGAAGGCAACAAGGCAGAAGGCACAAGGCAGAAGGCAACAAGGCAGAAGGCACAAGGCAGAAGGCACAAGGCAGAAGGCACAAAGGCAGAAGGCACAAGGCAGAAGGCACAAGGCAGAAGGCCCAAGCCCCAAGCCCCAAGCCCCAAGCCCCAAGCCTCAAGCCTCAGGACAACCGTGACGACCAACCGCAGCGCGTTCGAAGATCGGCGTCCCGATGCGGCGTCGCTGCTCGCCAAGCTCAACGAGAGCGACCGGGCTCGGCTTCGCGTGTACATCGGCGCGGCGCCAGGGGTCGGCAAGACCTATCAGATGCTCGAGGACGCGCATCAACTGAAGCGCCAGGGCATCGACGTCGTCATCGGCTACATCGAGCCGCACGGCCGCGCCGACACACTGTCGCTGGTCGACGGGCTGGAGATCGTCCCGCGGCGGGTCCTGTCGTACCGGGACGTGAAGCTCGAGGAGATGGATGTTGAGGCGATCAAGGCGAGGAAGCCGCAGATCGTCCTGGTGGACGAGCTGGCGCACACCAACGTGCCCGGCTCAGCGCACGAGAAGCGGTACGAAGACGTCCTCGATCTGCTGAACAGCGGCATCTCCGTGATCACGGCGATCAACATTCAGCACATCGAGTCGCTCAACGACGTGGTCGTCAGAAGCAGCGGCATTCACGTGCGCGAGACCGTTCCAGACTGGTTTCTGCACCGCGCCGACGAGGTGGTCAACGTCGACGTCTCGGTCGAGACGCTGCGCACGCGCCTGCTGCAGGGCAAGATCTACGGCGTCGAGAAGATCGAGCAGGCGCTCGCCAACTTCTTTCGCAAGGGCAATCTGTCGACGCTGCGCGAGCTGGCGCTGCGCCAGCTGGCGATGAACCAGGCCGAGCAGTCGCACGAGTATCGCGAGCGCGAAGGGCTCGAGGACCCGGCGATTCCGGAAAAAGTGATGGTCGCCATCGCGTCGCGCGGCAGCGCGACGAGACTGCTGCGCACCGGGTCGCGAATCGCCGGCCGGCTGGCGTCCGACTGGTACGCCGTGTACGTCGAGACGCCGAGCGAGGAGCCAGGGAGTATCACTCCCGAGGCGCACGCCGCCTTGATGAACAACATCCGCTTCGCCGAGCATCTCGGTGCGCGCGTCGTCAAGCTCAAGGGCAAGCGCGTGGCCGACGCGCTCATCGAGTTCGCGCGCCGCGAAGGCATCACGCACGTGATCTTCGGGCAGTCGGCCAGGTCGCGCTGGAGCCTCTTCTGGAGCGGCTCGATCGTCAACCGCTTCCTCGCCGAGGTGAGGAATGCCACCGTCCACGTCGTCCCGCAGGGGCCAGACGACGAGGCGAAGGCGGGCGAGGCGCCCGCATAACCATGACGCTCCGCACACGCCTGATCGGGACCTTCGTGGTCATCCTCGCCGCGCTGGCCGGCCTCGGCGCATGGAGCGCCTGGCGGCTGTGGGACATGGGTGCCGTCTCCAACCGCATCATCGCGGACAACTACGGGTCGGTCGTGGCCGCCCAGCAGATGAAGGAGAGTCTCGAGCGCCAGGACTCGGCGCTCCTCTTCGCGCTGGTTGGCGAACGCGATCGGGCCGAGCGGCAACTGGCAGAGCATCGGGCGCGGTTCCGCGCCGCGTTGGCGGTTGCCGCCGACAACATCACCGAGCCCGGTGAATCGGAGATCATCGCCGCGATCTCGAAGGCAGAGCCGCAGTACGCGGCGACCATCGACCGGCTGATGGCCGCAACCCTCTCTCCCGCTCCCGGCAAGAGCGTGCGCGGGTATTTCGACGAGGCCGAGCCCGCGTTCAACCAGCTTCGCGCCGACAGCGACGCCCTGCTCACCTTGAACCAGGAGGCGATGCAGCGAAAGGCCACCGACGCGGCGACGATCGCCCGCCGCAATTTCACGGTGGCGGTGACGCTGGCCGTGATCCTGACCCTGGCTGGCGGCCTGATCGCGGCGGTCGTGGCCGGCGGGGTGCTTCGTCCCATTGGCGAACTGACCCGTGCGACGACGGCCATCGCGGCCGGTGAGCTGGATGTCGCCGTTCCGGTCCGGCGCGACGATGAGATTGGGCGGCTGGGGCAGGCGTTCAACGACATGGCCGGGCGGCTGCGCGAAGTGCGCGAGTCGAACCTCGGCGAGCTGCTGATGGCGCGGCAAACCGCCGAAGCCGCGATCGATTCGCTCTACGACCCGGTGATCGTCACCGACGCGCAGGGCCGGGTCACGCGGCTCAACAACGCCGCCGAGCCGCTGTTCGGGCGTGAGTCCGACGCGCACGGCCGCCCGCTGGCTGAGGTGGCGCGCGATCCGCTCGTCGCCGACGCCGTCAGCGAGGTGCTGAGCTCGCAGCAGGCCGTGGCCCTCGAAGGCGCGGCGGCGACTTTCACCGTGAACGTGGCCGATACCGAGCGCAGCTTCAGGCTGCGTTCGACGCCGATGCGCGACTCGCACGGACAGCTGCTGGGCGCCGTGCTCCTGCTCGAGGACGTCACGCATCTTCACGAAGTCGATCGCCTGAAATCGGAGTTCATCGCCGCGGCCTCCCACGAGCTGCGCACGCCATTGACGAGTCTTGAAATGGGGCTGCACCTCGTCCTCGAAGATCCGAGCAATCTCACCGCGCGCCAGCAGGAGATTCTGTACACGTGCCGCAGCGAAAGCCGGCGGCTCGCCCGACTGTCGACCGACTTGCTCGATCTGTCGAAGATCGAGTCGGGTCGGACGCCCCCGCGACTGGCGAGCGTTCCGACCGCCGCGCTGGTGCGCAGCGCCATCGAGCCGCTCCGCCTGCAGGTCGAGGCCCAGGGGCTCGGCCTCGTCGTCGAGGTCGAGCCAGACCTGCCGCCGGTGCTTGCCGACCGCGCCCAGATCGAGCGAGTTCTCGCCAATCTCGTGACCAATGCCGCGCGTGCGACTCCGCGCGGCGGCCGCATCACGGTCACGGCCGACCTGCGGCAGGACTACATGGCGATTGCCGTCGCCGACACCGGCGTGGGCATCCCGGCGGAGTACCTGAGACGCATGTTCGAGCCGTTCGTCCAGGTGCCCAACGTCCCGGCTGGCGCCGGCGGCCTCGGTCTGGCCATCTCGCAGACGGCTCATCGAGGCGCACCACGGGCAGATCTCCGCTCAGTCGGCGCCGGGATCGGGCGCCGTCTTCACCTTCACGTTGCCGGTCGCACACGCGGCGGCCGAGGTGGAGACGTGAGAATCCTGATCGTGGACGACGACGGGCCGTCGCGCCACATGTTCCGCTTTGCGCTCGAGGACCAGCACGAGCCGCACGAAGCCGCGGACGGGGCCTCGGCGCTCGAGGTGATGCGCGCGAAGGGGCCGTTCGATGTGGTGCTGCTCGACCTCAGGATGCCGGGGATGAGCGGCCTCGAAGTGTTGAAGCGCGTTCACCGGCGCTCGCCGCAGACCGCGGTCATCGTGATGACGGCGTACAGCTCGTTCGCCGTTCCGGCCCAGGCGATGCGCGCCGGCGCGACGCACTTTCTGAGCAAGCCCACCGATCCGAGCGCGCTCCGCGCGGCGGTGGCGGCGACGCGCCGAAGGGTTGTGCCGCCGGACTTGGCCATCACGCTCAACGGATTTACCGTCGAGCCGTGGGGCGACCCGGCCCGGGTCGAACGCGACGGCTCGGTCGTGCACACGTTCCATGTGAGTCACGGGCTTGAATCATGGAACCGTGTCATGCAGGTACGCCTTGGACCACAGGCGCTCCAGCGCACCATGGCCCGAAACCAGGACAACGTCAGCACGGTTGCCGCTCAAATTGCGCGCCGTACCTTGGCGGACCACTTGTGGCGTGAGGGGACGTTGCCACCGAAGGAAGGACTGGTCGTCGACGAAGCGGATGCCTCGCTCGTTGCGGCGGTCGTCAGCGAGGCCGGCACCGCACAGTAGTGTCGGACGTTTTGCGTGGGGTATGACATGAGCCCGATCACTCGCGTGCTTGGCGGCGCGGTCATGGCCGTTGCCGTTGGCTGCACCCAGGGCCCGACGACGATCCTGGAGCGGCTGTCCGAGGCGCGCGCGCTGGCGTCGGAAGCCATCGTGCAGTTGACGAAAGCCGCCGACGCGTCCAACTGCGCCGTCATGGCCGGCAGCGACGAGACCGCCGCAAGCTGTGTGAAGGAAGCCGATCGAGCGAACGCTGCGGTCCAAACCACCACTGCGCAGCTCAGACCGCTCCTGGCCGGCCTCGGGTACTCGAAGGAATCGCAACTGCTCGATGAGTTCGACGGGCGCTTTGCCGCGTATCGGGAGTTGGACCGGGAGATCCTGGAGATGGCGGTTGAGAGCAGCAATCTGAAGGCACAACGGTTGTCCTTTGGTCCGGCGCGAGAGCAGGCCGATGCGGTCGGCGACGCGCTCGGCTCGATTGCGCCGCTCGATGTCGCGAAGCCGTTGGCGACCGGGCCTGCCACTGGTCCAGGCGCGAGCGCCGCCGGGCGCATCAGTGCCCTTGCGGCGATCGTGATGATGTCGGTCCGCGAGATCCAGGCTCTGCAGGCGCCTCACATCGCCGAGCCGAACGACGCACCGATGACGCAGATCGAGCAGCGGATGAGCAAGTTGGAAGAGACGGCCCGCGGGGCTCTTCAAGCCCTGGCGTCGACGATTCCGCCGCCGGCGCAGCCCAACGTGAAGGCTGCTGCCGCGGCATTCGATCAGTTCATGAAGATCAATGCCGAGATTCTCAGTCTGTCGCGGCGAAACAGCAACGTCCGCGCGCTTGCCTTGACGATGGGCAAGAAGCGCACGCTGATCGCAGCCTGCGAGGAGAGCCTGCGCGCGCTGCAGGATGCGCTGGCCAAGCGCGGGTTCACTGGGACGAGGTGAGCATCTGCTTTCGGCACTCTGCTTTCGGCCTTCGGCAAGAGAGCTGATAGCTGAAAGCTGAGAGCTGAGGGCACTCCTTTACAGTTCCACCTGAATGCCGATCTCGACGACGCGTTCGGGGGGGATTCTGAAGAACGACGTCGCTCGCACGGCATTGCGAGCAGTGAAGACGAACAGCCGCTCGCGCCACAGCGCCATCCCAGGCCGCTTGGTGGCAATCAGCGTCTCGATGCCGAGAAAGAACGTCGTCCGGGCCATTCGGAACGGGAACCCATCCTTCGCCGCGTCCTTCAGCGCCTTCGGCACGTCCGGCTGCTCGGCAAAGCCGTACTGCAGAAACACGCGGTAGAAGCCCTCTTCCAGGGGTTGGATCTGAATCCGCTTGGCGGAATTCACGTGAGGCATATCGCTGGTCGTCACCGTCAGCAGAATCACGCGTTCGTGCAGCACCTGGTTGTGCTCGAGATTGTGGAGCAGCGTTGGCGGTGTGCCCTGACCGCTGCTCGTCATGAAGATCGCCGTGCCCGACACGCGGGGTGGCGGCTGCCACTTGATGTCCTTCATGAACCGCTCGAGCGGATAGATGAGCTCGTTGATGCGCGAGGCGAGGAGCGCGCGACCCGCTTTCCACGTGGACAGGACGGTATAGACCAGCGCGCCGACGATGAGCGGGAACCAGCCGCCATCGGCGATCTTCGTGAGGTTGGCGCCGAAGAATCCCAGATCGATGGCGAGAAAGAACCCGGCCAGCGAACCGGCGACGGCGCGCGACACGCCCCACGAATCGCGCGCGACGAGATACGCCAGCAGAGTCGTGATCACCATCGTCGACGTGACGGCGATGCCGTAGGCGGCCGCCAGCGCGCTCGAGCTGCGGAAGCCGAGCACCAGGCCGATGGTCGCGATCATCAGCGCGGTGTTGACCTGCGGGATGTAGATCTGCCCCTCGGTTGTCTCCGAAGTGTGCTCGATGTCCAGCCGCGGACAGTAGCCGAGCTGGATCGCCTGCCGCGTCAGCGAAAAGGCGCCCGAGATCAGCGCTTGTGACGCGATGACGGCTGCGGAAGTCGCGAGAATCACCAGGGGAAAGAGCCCCCAGCGCGGCGCCATGTGATAGAAGGGCGACTCGGCCAGCTCCGGATGATCGAGCAGCATCCCTCCTTGACCGAGGTAGTTCATGAACAGCGCCGGGAGCACGAGCGTAAACCAGGCCACGCGAATCGGCTGGCGGCCGAAATGGCCCATGTCCGCGTAGAGCGCTTCGCCGCCGGTCACCACCAAAAACACCGAGCCGAGCACGATGAAGCCGTGCCATCCATTGCCGATCAGGAATCGCGCTGCGTGGAGCCGGGTTGAGCGAGGCGAGCACGTGAGGATTCTGAACGATCCAGTACACGCCGAGCCCGCCGATGGTCAAAAACCAGACCACCATGACCGGCCCGAAGAACGTGCCGACTCGATGCGTCCCGTGGCGCTGAATGAGAAACAGCGCGAAGAGGATGGCGATCGTGGTCGGGACCACGATCGGCTCGAACACGTCGGTCGCAACCGCCAGGCCCTCGACGGCGCCCAGCACCGAGATGGCCGGTGTGATCATGCCGTCGCCGTAGAGCAGGGCCGCGCCGAACAGGCCCAGCGTAATCAGCCTGGCGCGGCTGCGCCGCCGGGCGGCCGGCTGCTGCGAGACCAGGGCCATGAGCGCCAGGATGCCGCCTTCGCCCTTGTTGTCGGCGCGCATGACGAAGACCAGGTACTTGATCGAGATGATGAACGTCAGCGCGTAGAAAATCAGCGACAGCACGCCGAGTACGTTGTCGTGTGTCGGCGTGATGCCATGCGCGCCATGAAAGCATTCCTTCAAGGCATAGAGCACGCTCGTGCCGATGTCGCCATAGACGACTCCCAGCGCCCCAAGTGTCAGTACAGCGAGCTGTCGGCCTGAGCGAGAGGACGGGTCGTGAGCGGAGGAGTCAGCCGTGTCAGACGGCTGAGCGGGCGAATGATCTGCTGCGGTCTCGGCGTCGATAGAGGAACAGCTTACGCACGAACGAACAGTGGGTCAAACGAACATTGCGCGCTGGTTGGTGGCGCCTTCGAGGCGGGACTGAAGTCCCGCCCTACTGACGGACGACAGTCCCGTCCTACTGACGGACGACCGCGGGTGAGAGGCCGCCGCGGATGAGAATTCGCTTCGCCTCGGTGGCGCCGGACGCAATCGGGCTCACCCACACGTTGACCGCGACTTCGGGCAAGCCCCGCTCTTCGGCAAAGTGATACAGCACGTGGTCGTTATCGAGCCACTCGACCTGATCGTCGATGCTTCTTTCCTCGGCGGCGATCGGCCACTCCTTCATCGACTCGAGCTCCAGCACGTGCAGTCGCCACTCCATGCCGTTGGGCTGCCGGCTCTTGAACGCGATGTGCTTCTCGTCGGGCGAGAGCGACGGGCATTCGACATTCCGGCGAATGACGCGCATGCTCCGCTCGGTGACATTGCCTTCCACCAGGTAGATCGCTCCACCAGTGGCGAGCGTCGCGTAGAAGCGATTGCTGTCTTTCGTGAATGTCACGCCCCAGAAATTGAAGTCCACGGCCGAGAATTTCTTGCCGTCGCGCCACGTCGTAAAGCGCTCCAGGTCGGCGAGCAGCTCCCCGGATTGCAGATTCACGATGTAGGTTCGCGTCGCGAAATCGCCGGTGTAGGTCTCACCGCTGACGAAAACCGTTGTTGCCGCATAACGCTCGTCTGGCGAGATGCGGGTGCGGCTCGGAAAGCCGGGCAGGTCGAACGTGAAGAGCGGCTTCAGGTCGCGATCGACGATGGTGCCGATGCCGGGCGGCAGCACGTTGACGCGGTTGTCGACGAGACAGACGCCGCGCTCGACGGCAAAGTCGATGCGGTCGCACTTGAGATCGGTCACGAATCGCTGATCGTTCGGAGCGTCGAGGCTGGCGATGACCACCTGCCCGAACTCGCTCGACTTCATGCTGCTGAAATACACATGCGGCGCCGACCGCAAACGTTCTGGCGACGTGCTGGACGCGGGAGCGCGACCCGGGCCGTTCGACGCATCGGACGGCACGCCGCTCGAGCCGTCGTCTCGTGAAGCGATGTAGACCCACGCCGATCCAATCGCGACGAGCGTGAAGATCGCGAACCCGGCGAATCGGGCGGTCACGGCCGTGGCTCCGCTTCCACTTCCGTCTGCAACCGCCGCAGAGCGGGTCCGGTGGCGATCAGCACGACCAGCAGGCCGATGGCGAAGACGCTCACCGCAGCCTGAATGTCGAGACGGCTCCAGAGCACTCCGAACGTCAATCCAGAGACGATCTTGCCGACATCATTGGCCGTTCCCACCAGCGAGAGGCCGGTGGCGCGCAGACGCGCGTCAACGACCGCGCTGGTGAGCGCGGCCACGACGCCGTCGGTGGCGGCGTAGTAGGCGCCCATGCAGCCAATGGTGAAGACCAGCGTGAACACTCCACTGGCCGGCACGAGCAGCATCGCGTAGACCGCCACCAGCGCCACGTATCCCATGATGACCACTGCGCCCCGGCCAATGCGATCGGCGGCCCATCCCACCGGCGCCGCCAGCAGCATGTACACAGTGGGCGTGGCCACGTAGAGCAGCGGCAGGTACACCGGGTTGAAGTCGAGGCGTCGTTGCAGCACGAGATAGATGAAGCTGTCACTAAGCGTAGCAGCGCCGAGGCCGCCCACGCTCAGGACCATGGTTCGAATGCGGCGGTCGCGCCACAGGCCTCCAGCTCCCGCCTTTACCGGGCGCCACTCACCGTCTGATGGAACCTGAGGGCTGCGCACGAAGGCGACGAGGATGGCGACGCCAATCAACGCCAGTACAAAGCTGACGACGAACACGACGTCGTAGCCGTTGCGAATGCGGGAGAGCACGGCAAACGCGACGATCGGCCCGAGCGTCGCGCCCAGAGTGTCGAGCATGCGATGTACGCCGAAGGCGGCCCCAAGACCCGCCCGAGGGGTGCTCAACGAAATCATCGCGTCGCGCGGCGACGTGCGGAGGCCCTTCCCCAATCGATCGGCAAACGTCAGCGCCGTGAGGCCGGCCGAGCTCCGTCCGACGAGCAGCAGACCGAGCCGGCAGGCGGCGGAGGCCGCGTATCCCACGACGGCGACCGCCTTGTGCTGCCGCCATCGATCGGTGATCACGCCACCGGCCAATCGCATCACCGAGGCGCCGCCTTGCTGCAGCCCGTCGATCAGGCCGAACGCGGCCGGCGACAACTGCAGGCTGAACATCACGTAGAGCGGAAGCGTGCTCGTGATCATCTCCGAGGAGATGTCGGTGAACAGGCTGGTCAGGCCAAGCAGCCAGACCGTCGGGCCGACGGTCGTCCAACGGAGCACGCGAGCGGAGGGGTCGGAGAGGAGGGTCTGGGTCTCGGGACTTCGCGTGGCTTGATACAGAGAAGCGCTCCTGGCGGAGGCTAGCGTGGGCGGGGGGACAGTGCAAGTGAGGACCGGGCTGCTGTTGCCGAACGACCGATCGACTGATTTAGCGACTGTTGGGTGAAGTCGGTCGATCGGTCGATCGCTAATTTGGCAATGTGGAATTCGATCAGGCTCAGGCTCCCTAGAACCTGACCCGCACCCCCAACTGCACACTGCGCGGATCGGCGACGCCGGTGATCTGATTGAACGTCGGCGAGGGATTGGTGGGGTACGTGCCCGCGCCGAAATTCGCGTTGCGCGTGACGTCGTTGCGGTGGTTGGTGAGGTTGAACACCTCCACCAGTCCCTCGATCTGCGCGCGCGAGCTCACCTTGAACGAGCGCATCAGCCGCACGCTGGTTGAGAAGAAGGTATCGGCGATGCCCGAGTTGCGCTCGATGAACTCGCCATCGACGACCGGCCGGCCAGAGGTTCCCTGAACCGTCGTCACGCCCGACGTGATGTTGAAGGGCAACGCCGAATACGCCTGCAGCACGCCGCTCAGCTGAAAGCCGCCCACGTTGGCGCCGCCGTTGACCACGAGCCGATGTCGTTGGTCGCCGTCCGAGCGGCCCCAGTCCTTCCACACGTCGAAAGGGTCGATCGGCGAGCTGAAGAAGTTCTCGCCGACGTTGTTCATCGAGCTCGACAGCGTGTAGCTCACCCGGTAGTAGCCCCACTGCGACGGCCGTTGGCTGTAGGACACGTGCATGGCGTGAGACCTCGAATCCGCCGCCCCCTGGTATTGACTGTTGTTGGCAAAATTGGGGTTTGGCCGGCAGCCGTTGTTCGTGCCCACCGCCACGCACGACGGCACGTTCTGGTTGATCGACATCATCAGGTGGATGCCCTTGATATAGGTGTAACCGGCGCTGACCGTCCCGGCGGTCCCGACCTGTCGCTCCACCTCGAAGCTGGCCTGCTCCGAATAGGCATTCTGCATATCGGGATCGAGCGTTGTCAGGTTGAGGAGCGCGGTCGAGGCCGGCGCGGTCGCCAGGATGTTCGGAAACGTCGGCGCCCCCGTCTGGGCCGGCGACAGTGAGATGTTGAGCTGCCGCACCGCATTCACGTCGGTGCTGTTGTTGGCCGACAGCAGCGCATTGGCCAGGGCGCGAAGCGGCACGCGATCGTAGAAGAGACCGGCGCTCCCCCGCACCACCAGGTTGCGCGACGCCGTCGGCGTCCATGCAAATCCGACGCGCGGTGAGAGGTTGCTCGTGTCGGTGTTGATCGTCTTCAGGAACTGCAGGTCGTAGCGGAGGCCCAGGTTCAGCGTGAGGTTGGAGGTGGACTTCCACTCGTCCTGCACGTACATCCCGATGTTCGGGTTGGTCTGCGCCACGACGAGCTCGCCGAACGTCTGACCGAACCCGGCGTTGTTGTAGACGCCGGAGAGGAAATTGGCGAGCGACGAGAAGGTGTATTGACCGCGGACCGCTCGCGGGAAGGTGATCGTATCGTCGTTGAACAGGAAGTCGGCGCCGACGCGCAGCGCGTGCGCGCCGGCCTGGTGCGACAGGTTGTCGACCACCTGGAACATCTTGTTGAGACGGCCTTGCGGGCTCGACGGAAAGGTGCCGAACGACGCCACGCCGGCGATGCTGACCGCCGGACCGATCGGGTCGGTGGGGAGAGCGAGGAGATCGCTATAGGTGAACTGGGCGCGGGTTTCGTTCACGGTGCGTGACCCGAGGGTCGCCGTGTTGCTGATCGCGATCGCCTGATCGCGGTTGTCGAGTCCGGCCGATCCCGAAGGCGCGCTGATGCCGCCCGCGCCGCGCGAGTTCTCGGAGTACACGTCGTAGAAGCTGTATCGGACGCTCAGGAGATCCGTGCCGCTGAATTGATGATCGACCTTGCCCAGCACGTTGACGCTGTGCACCGGGTTTTCATAGATGCCGGTGGCGACTCGCGAACCGGGATAGCCGACTTCGTTGAGTCGCGCGTTGATGATCGCCACGTTGGCGTCGCTGATCGTCGTGAGCCCGGTTTGATCCAGCAGCCGCTGCTCGACGTTTCCGAAATAGAACGTCCGGTTCTTCGCGATCGGCCCACCGAGGCTGAGGCCGTACTGCTTCTGCGACATCGGCAGCGTCGTGCCCGACAATGCGTTTCTCGCGTTCATCGAGTCGTCTTTGAAATAGCCGTAGACGTCGCCGCGCATGAGGTTCGTGCCGCTCTTGGTCACCACGTTGACGTACCCGCCAAGCGCGCGCCCGAGCTCGGCCTGCCCGCCCGAGGTCACCACCTGGAATTGATCGACCGCATCGACGCCGTACGGCATCCCGCTCAATCCCGCCGCATCGTCATTGGCCGAGAGGCCGTCGACGATGAAGTTGTTGGAGAAGTTGCGCTGGCTGCCGATCGAGATGCCCATCCCGCTGACGGCGGACGTTTCCGCGAAGAGCTGGGTGCTGTTCAGATTGGGCGGCGACACGCCTGACACCAGCAACGCGATGTCGAGAAAGTTGCGGCCGTTGAGCGGAAGATTCACCACTTCGGCCTGCGAAACCGTGCCGGCAATCTGGCTGCGTGCCGATTCGAGCAGCGGCGCTGCAGCGTTGACGGTCACCGTCGTCTCGACCGACTCGACCGCGAGCGTGACGGGCACTTCAAACGCCGAGCCCAACGTGAGCGTGAGCTGGCGCGCGGCGGTCTGGAACCCGGGCAATGCCACCGTGACTTCGTACGCGCCGACACGGAGATAGGGGAAACGAAAACGGCCGGACGCATCGGTCACGCTTTCGGCGGCGACGTTGGTTGCGGTCTGCCGGGCCGTGACGGTGGCGCCGGGCACCGCCGCGCCCGATGGATCGGTGACGCGTCCGCTGACGCTGGCGTAATTGACCGTTTCCTGCGCACGGGCGATGGCCGGCAGGGCGATACACAAGGCCGCGCAGCTGAGAATCCTGATTAAGGGGGAAAGTCGAGCAAGGCAAGACATGTAGCGCCCAGCTTACGGACCGCGAAGGCCGGCGGGAATGCGGTCAATTGTCGCAGCTGGTTGCAGCTGGGACAGTCCCCGTGGTTGCAGCTGGGGACAGTCCCCGGGGACTGTCCCCGGGGACTGTCCCCAATGGCGAGAGTTTTGCGCGATCGGCAGTTTCTTCTACGAACCTGCGACAATTCGCCGCAGCTCCGTTAATCGACCGATTGACCGATTTGTCCCGGCCACCCCACTACACTGGTGTCGGAAATGGCCGAATCGCCACTCGACGCAGGGCCGCTCGTCACCGGGCCGTGGCTCGTGCGCTTGCGGTGGGCCGCGGTCGGCGCGCAGGCCATCGGCGTTGCCGTGGCCGTTCGCGCCCTCGGTCTGGCGCTGCCCCTGCTGCCGATTGCCACCCTGATCACAATCCTCGGCGCCAGCAACATCGTTCTTGGCTGGTGGGTCTCTCAGGGCCGTCCAGCGCCACCGCGGATGTTTGGCGCGGTGCTCACCGCCGACGTGATGATGCTGACGGCTCTGCTCTGGCTTGCCGGCGGCGCGTCCAATCCATTCACAGTCGTCTATCTCGTCTACATCGCGCTCGCGGCGGTCACGTTGGGATCAGAGTGGACGTGGACGATCGCGGCGCTCGCCGTCGCCGGCTACGCGACGCTGTTTGCGATCGCCCCGCCTGCCGATCCGCACGACATGCACCGGCCGGCGAACGACCTGTCGGGCCACCTGGCCGGCATGTGGGTAGCGTTCCTGTCTGCTGCCGTGCTCATTGGGTTTTTCGTCACGCGCGTGCGTGCCGCGCTCGACGCACGCGAGCGCGATTTGGCCGAAGCCAGACGCCAGGCGGCGCTGCAGGATCGGCTGGCATCGCTGACGACCCTTGCCGCCGGCGCCGCGCACGAATTGGCGACGCCGCTGGCGACGATCGCCGTCGCGTCGAAGGAATTGGTCCACGCAGCCGAAGCGACGACCGACTCGGCGCTCATCGATGACGCGCGGCTGATTCGATCGCAAGTCGAGCGCTGCCGGCAGATTCTCGATCACATGAGCGGCCGCGCCGACGCGACCACAGTCGATCCACCCGCGCTCATCGATCCCGTGGTCGTCGTGCGCGAGGCCATCGAGGCGCTGCCATCGGGCGCCGCATCGCGCGTGCTCACCCGCGTGCAAGGCGCCGCCCCTGGCGTGCGAATCCCGCGAGTCGGTGTCGCGCGCGTGCTGACGACGCTGCTCAAGAACGCGCTCGATGCCTCGCCCGACGGATCGCCGGTTGAGATTGCCGTCACCGCATCAGCCGATCAATTGCAGTTTGCCGTGAGCGATTCGGGCCAGGGGATGGACGACGCGACGCTGGCGCGAGCTGGCGAGCCGTTTTTCACCACCAAGGCGCCCGGCGCGGGCTTTGGGCTCGGCCTCTTCCTCGCGCGCACCTTCGTCGAACAGTGGGGCGGCCGCTTCACTCTCCGGTCGCAGCCTGGACATGGCACCGTGGCGGCCGTCGAGTTCTTCAATTAGGGCTGGTGGGGCTGGTGGGGCTGGTGGGGCGGGTGGGGGGGTGAGGCCGGCGGGGAGATGAATGACTCAGAACGTGACTGACGGCGCGGAACGGTCGGGCACGAGCATCTTCGTCGTCGAAGACGACGAGCGGTTTCGCGAGCGGCTCGCGCGCGCGCTCGAGGCTCGCGGCTGCGACGTGCGCGCCTTCGGGTCGGCCGAGGATGCGCTGGCCGCTGCCGGACAGGAGAGTCCTGAGCTCGCCGTTGTGGATCTCAAGCTCCCTGGGGCGAGCGGACTCGACGTCGTTCGCGGCCTTCACGCCGTCGACCCCACCACTCGAATCGTCGTTCTTACCGGTTACGGCAGCATCGCAACGGCGCTCGAAAGTGTCCGGCTGGGAGCGGTCAACTATCTGACCAAGCCGGTGGACGCCGACCAGGTGCTGGCAGCGTTCGACGGTCGCGATGTATCGAGCGATCAACTCCACGTCGAAGTGCCCTCACTCGCACGCGTCGAATGGGAACACATCCAACGCGTGCTGGCCGATTGCGATGGCAATGTCTCGCAAGCGGCGAGGCTTCTGGGCATTCACCGCCGATCGCTTCAGCGGAAGCTCTCGAAATATCCGACCGCACGGTGAGGGTGGGCATTGCCGATCGACTGAATGGCCGATTGACCGATGGTTTGGCGGATGGGTGAATGTGGAATGTGTCAATCGATCGAGCGATCGACAATTGCACGATTGAGTCACTAGATCGCGAACTCACCGAATCACACAACAGTCGTCCCTCGACTACGCTCGGGACGACCCTGAGCGGAGTCGAAGGGTCGCTAAATCAGTCGATCGATCGTTCGGCAATTTGCACGCACGGCTCCGGTGACCACCACTACTGGCAGTTGAACGTGCGCAGTTGCAGCGCCGGCTGAGCTCCCTGGCCCGAGAAGACGGTCGCGCTGTTGCCGGCCGTATCGGTGGCCGTCAACCTGACCGAGAGCGGGATGACCGAGCCGTCGGGAGCCGACGCCCCGCACGACTCGGTGAACGAGAAGCTCGACAGCGCGCCGACCTGCGTCCGCACCTTGCTCCCGCCGTACGCGTATTCGACGCGCCAGTCGTAGGTGGCAATCGGCGCCGGCAGGACGGCCGAGACCGCGGTCGCCGTGCAGACGGTTTGGTTCGCGCGGACCCGGCACTCGGTGGTCGGACTCGTCGACGTCGCGGGATCGAAGAACTGGAATCCGATCGTGACCGACGTCGAGCCTTGACGGACTTCGAGGAACGTTGCTCCGCCCGGATAGTTGAAGCGAATCGTCCCGGAGCGCGGCGCGCCAGTGTTGGCCGCCACGTTGTAGGTCAGCGTTCCGCGGTCGCCGCCTGTGATGGGCCGGCTCAGCGTGATCCACGGCGCTTCGCTTTCGGCCAGCCACTCGCACGAACCGGACGTTCGGATCATTTCGGCGACAAAGGTCCCTCCGGCCGACGGTGGCGACACCGGCGTGCCGATGTAATAGGCGCACTGCGCCAGGCAAGTCGGCGGCGCCGGGTTGCCATCCACTTGGGTCAGGGCTTTCTGTACCGCCGTGGGGTGATCGCACCCGCTGGTGCGATACCGCAGGTACTCGCCGGTCCAGATCGCCGCGCCCTCCTGGTCCACCGCCGACTGCGCACTGCGCCCCATCGCCTGGTACTTCGATCCGAGCTGGCGACGGAAGTCGACGAGCTGGTCACGCGGAGGGTAGATCGCCGTTTCGGGGAAGAACCGGATAGCGCAGACCGGGCTGGCGGCCGCGCCGTCGATCTGCGACAAGGCCCGCTGGGTTGCGGTGTCGTGATCGCATCCGTTCACGCGATAACGATCGGTACTCGCCGATCCACGTGGCCTCCCCCTCCATGTCCACGAAGGTCTGGGCCGGCCGGCGACCCATCGACGTGTACTTGCTCTCGAGCTGCATCCGGAAATCCAGGGCGTCGGGCCGCGGCGGAAAGTCGACGACCGCCGGGCGCGAGACACCACCGTCAGGCCCGCCCGGCAGGACGACCGATGGGCCAGTTGGCGTCGCCGTCGACGGTTCCTGCGACTTTTTCGAGCACGCGCTGGCAACCAACGCGAGCGTGGAGATGGCGAGAAGGAGGCGGATTGACATGATGGCTGGGAGCGCAAGTCGTGCGCCCGCGCATCCTAGCCTGGGTCGAGTCTGCGTCGCAGTACGTCTTAGGTCCTACTCTTGGCGCGCCGCCCTGTAGGGGCCTGGCCCGTTCTCAGAAACTGGGACGCCGGTACGGTTCTTCCGTCGTCGCAGGTTCTGCGAACGGGCCAGGCCCCTAGTCGCTAGGCCCCTAGTCGCCGCGCAGCGCGTCGACCGGAGCGATCCGCGCGGCCTTGATCGCGGGGGCCGTCACCGCGATCGCGGCGACGATCGCCAGAACCAGCGTCGACGCGGCGAGCGCAACCCCGTCGAACGGGCTCACGCCGAACAGGACTCCTCGCAGCAGTCGATCGGCCGCGATCGTCAGCACGATCCCGAGCACGATCCCCCCGGCGAGCAGCCGCCCTGCGCCGCTGACGACGAGCCGAATCATCTGAGACGGCTCGGCACCGATGGCGAGGCGGAGCGCCATCTCGCGTGACCGCTCCGAGACGATCAGCATGAAGAGGCTGTAGAGGCCGACCGCGGCGAGCGTCACGGCGGCGGTCGCGAACAGACTCAACATCGTCGCGTCGAGCCGCGGCCGATCGAGCGCGGCATCGAGCACCGCCTGGAGGGGTCGCACGCCGAACACCGCGCGGCCCGGTTCGATCTCGCCGACGATTCGCCGGAGCGCGCCTGCGAGGGCTCGCGGATCGCTGGTTCGGACGACGTACTCGGGGTCGGGCCAGGCGCCGGCCGGACTGCAGGTATAGACGTACGGCGCTGGACTTGCGGCGTGGCCGTCTTCGGCCAGATTTCCAAGGATGCCTGTGATCGTGAAATTCGCCCCGCCCGCCTGCGTGAGCGTCACCGTGCGACCGATGAGGTCCTGTCCGCCGGCGAAAACCTCGACGAAGCGGTGGTTGACCAGCGCCGAGAGCGGGACGCCGCGGCCGCCGATGCCGAGCGCCGGACATGACGATCCACCGACGAGTTGCGCGCGAATCGCGCGCACGTAGCCGCCGCCGATCATCCGCGTGCCGACCGTCATCGATCCGTCCTCGTTCGGGCCGACCAGGCCGCTCACCTTGAACTCATAGCGCAGCGTGGCGCCAGTGGCCGGGAAGAAGTTCGTCAGGCCCGCTGCCTGCACGTGCGGCAACTGCTCGAGCCTCGAGAGCAGCTCCTGCTGCAGCAGGCCGATGCGCGCGCGGTCTTCGTCCCAGCGCGCGGCGACGTGGAACGTGATCACACTCGAGGGATCGAAGCCGACGTCGATGCGGGTCAAGTTGGCATAGCTGCGTAGCAACAGCGTGGCCGAACCGACCAGCAAAACGCTCAGCGCCACTTGAGCGACGACCAGCAGGCGTTGTACGCGGTGATGTCCGCCGCCGACGGCGCGATTGCCGGCGGCCAGCGCCGGGGTCAGCGTGGCGCGTGTGCTGGTGATCGACGGGATGAGGCTGAACACGAACGCAGCGAGGACGCTGGTGGCGGCGACAAACGACAGCGCGCGCCAGTCGAGCGCCACCTCGTTGATGCGCGGCGTTCGCGTGAGGATCGCCGGCATGAGTGACAACAGCCAGGCCGTGAGCAGCGTCCCAAGCGCGCCGCCGGCGACGGCGATCAACAGCCCTTCGCGAACCACCGTGGCGACCACCCGCACCCGCGAGGCTCCCAACGCGACGCGCAGCGCGAGCTCTCGCGCGCGACGCTGCATCTGGACCAGCGTCAGCCCCGCGATATTGGCGACGGCGATCACCCAGAGCGAGGCGACGGCGCCGAGCACGATGACGAGCCCACGCCCGGCATCGCCAACCCGCGCGTCTTTCAGGCCGCGGAGCTGTACCGACCAGCCAGCGTCGGTCTTGGGAAAGTCCCGCGCTAGCGCGTCCTGCACCGACGCCAGTTCACGCTGGCCCGCGTCGATGGTCACGCCGCGCTTCAGCCGCCCGACGCCCTGGACGAAGCGGGCGTTGCGCACGGCCAGAAGGCCGGGAGGCGTTTGCGACGGCAGCCAGACATCGGTCGTCGCGCTCGTGAAGGTCGCGGGCATCACGCCGACGATCTCGTAGGATCGCCCGCCGATCTTCAGGGCGTGGCCGATGGCGGCCGGGCTGCCTTGGAATCGCCGCGTCCAGAATCGCTCGCTGATGATCGCGGCCCCCGGTCCGCCGAAGGCTTCCTCGGCGTCGGTGAAATACCGGCCGGCGATTGGCGGCGTCGCGAACACGGCGAAGAATCGGGGCTGCACGCGTCGGCCTTCCAGGCGCTCGGGCTCCGCGCCGCTCGTGTCGGTGACGTTCTCGTTATAGCTGCCCGAGATTCCGGTGAAGCTCTGGCTCAGCCGCTGCCAGTCTTCCAGCCGGCCGGGCGCGACGAGGCCGATGTCCTGTGCGGCAGGGGAATTGGAACTCGACTCGTAGACGGTCACGAGCCGATCGGAATCGGGATACGGCAGCGGCTTGATCAGCACGGTATCCACCAGCGAGAACACCGCCGCGGTGATTCCCGTGCCGAACCCAAGCGTGAGCACGGCCGACGCCAGAAACGCGGGCCGCCGCCCAAGCGACCGCAGCGCCTGCCGCCAGGCTGAAGACTGAATCCACTGCGACGGCCACTTCCATACGTCCTGGTGACGCGTTGGACGGACGACACCTCGGGCGAACCGTTGGCTCATTGCCGATTGACTGAACGACCGATCGACCGACTGTTTGGTGATGGCCAATCGGTCGATTGGGTGAATCAATCGGACGATTGACGATGGCTCGATCGATTCCCGAAATCCCGAAATCACCCAATCACGAAACAGTCGCTAAATCGGTCGATCGGTCGTTCGGCAATTGATACCGATCCTTCTACCTCTCCATGGCGTCTTTGATGAACGACAGGCGGGGCGTCACCGGATTGATGAAGAGCAACGTCGCGCCGGTCTCGTCCAGCAGCTGGGCCGTGGGCAGCATCCGGCCACTCAGAGGATTTGGACTGAGGCACGGCACGATACCGACGCGTCCAGCGGCGCGGGTCGGGTCTGGCGTGTATTCCAGCGTCGCCGCTTCACCGACACGCAGGCGCACGTCCTGCTTGGCGAGGATCTCGCCCGCGGCATCGTGAATCATGAACTGGCCCGCGCACGCGCGTGGCGCGATGCCCGCGGCCCCGTGCTCCGAGCACACCGCGTGCAGTTGAATCGTTTCTCCCGGCCGGACGCTGATCATCCCGAACGCCGGCGGGTCTGGCTGCGGATCGAAGGCCAGGGCCGGGTACCACCACAGCCCCGCCAATCCGATTGCCGTCGCGGCCGCAATTGCCAAGGATCGCTTCGTCATGTGTCCTCCACCATGACTAGCGGCCTTCGCGGCCGGAATTCTCAACCATGAGAGGGATTACCACGAAGATAGGAACAACCACGAAAATGACCTTTCTCGTGGTGATCTTTCTTCGTGGTTTATCCCTCTCGTGGTCAGCGAGCGCGCGGATCGGGACTCACGACGAGCGGTTGCGTCAGGCTCTGACCGTCGACCGTCAGCTTGACGGTGAATGTCCCCGTTCTCATCGGCTGCGGCTGCCGGAAGCCGCCGCCTCCACCAGGTGGAGGAGTCTCACGCAGATCCCAGATCCACCGATGCATACCCGCGGCAGTTGACAAGGCCGGCGGCACGCGACGCCACAGCACCGACACGGTTTGTGGCGGCATCGGCGGAGGCGGTGTCGTCTCGCTCGAGAAGCTCCGGATGACCTTGCCCGACGCGTCGCTGATCTCGATCGTCAGCGGGCCGCTCGTGGCGCTTCTCAAGTAGTAGTCGATTGCCCCTCCGACCGGGGCGTTCTCGGCCTGCGGCTCGTCCTTCTGCCACGGCGTGCCGTTGTCATCGCCTTGCACGATCGCCACCGCCTCGCTCGGCCTGAACAACACGGCTCGAGTCTGGGCCGTCGCCGGTGTGATCTGGCGCAGAGCCGCGATGTCATCCAGGACCCAGAACCCCCGGCCGTGTGTGGCGAGGACGATGTCGTTGTCGTGGATCTCGAGATCCCGCATCGACGTCACCGGCAGGTTCAACTGCAGCGACTGCCAGGTGTCGCCGTCATCGAACGACACGAACAGCTGCCGTTCGGTGCCGGCAAACAACAACCCGCGGCGCTTCGGGTCCTCCTTGATGGTGTGGACGTAGCCGTCGGCGGGAAGGCCGCGCGTGATCTCTTGCCACGACTTGCCGAGATCGCGCGTCCGATAGATGTGCGGGCGGAAGTCATCGAGTTGATGCCGATCGACCGTGGCGTAGGCGGTGTTGAAGTCGAAGTGCGACGCCTCCATCATCGTCACCCGGCTCCATGAGCCGACCTCTGACGGCGTCACGCTCTGCCAAGCCACCCCGTCGTCCATCGACATCTGAATCAGGCCGTCGTCGGTCCCCACCCACAGGAGCGGCTTCAACACGGGCGATGGCGCCACGGTGTAGATGACGCCGCGACGCCCATTGCGGTCGGTCATTGCTGCCGTCGTCGGATCGAGCGTGGCGGGCACACCTGGCTCGGGTCGCGTGAGGTCTTCCGAGATGCGGTTCCACGTGACGCCCCCAGTAACGGTCTTGTACAGGTACTGATTCGCGTAATAGAGCGCGTGTGGATCGGCCTTCGAAAAGACGAGCGGCTGGG
Source organism: uncultured Acidobacteriota bacterium (assembly GCA_963773045.1). Lineage (GTDB taxonomy): Bacteria > Acidobacteriota > Vicinamibacteria > Vicinamibacterales > UBA2999 > 12-FULL-67-14b. The sequence continues at coordinate 244,838 of CAVYZT010000013.1, forward strand.
TCCAGTCTTCGCGGGCCCGCTCTGGTCCAGGTGGCGGTGCGATGTTGCTGGCTGGATCGTTCACCGACAACCGGCATTTTTCGACCGTTCCGCCGTAGAGCAGATCCGGGTCGAGCGGGTCGGCCGCGGTGTAACCACTCTCACCGCCGGCGCACGCGCCCTGCCAATCGCGGGTCGACAGCGTTGCGGTGAAGCTGCGCGAGCGCACCCAGACGGCGCCGCTGTCCTGTTGCGCGCCGGTCGCGACCCACGGAAAGCCGTGCGTGACGGAGACGTGATAGAGCTGTGCCGTCGGCTGGTTGTACCAGGAGCTCCACTCTGGCGTGTCGTCGGTGCCGTTCATCGTCACGACCGAACCCTGATCGCTGGCAACGATCATCACTTTGGGATCGGTCGGCGAGATCCACAGCTGGTGATAGTCGTCGCCGCCGGGCGAGCCACGCACGGCAAAGGTCGAAAACGTCTGGCCGGCGTCCTTTGATTTTTGAATCCCGACGTTCGGCACGAACACGATGTCGGGGTTGGTCGGATCGACCGCGACTTTTTCAAAGTACCAACCACGTCCCCAGACGCGGGTGTCGCCTGTCGTTCTCATCCACGTGGCGCCCGCATCGTCCGATCGATAGAGCCCGCCCTCCTTCGCATCGATCACGGCGTAGATTCGTCGCGGATTGCTCGGCGCCACCGCCAGGCCGATGCGTCCGACGGCTTCTGTCGGGAGCCCTGACGTAAGCTGCGTCCAGGTTGATCCGCCATCGCTTGACTTGAAGATGCCGCCGCCGGGACTGTTCGAAGGCGGGTAGGTGAACCACGGCGTTCGCCGGGTGGCCCAGAGGCTGGCGTACACAACCCGGGAGTCGACCGGATCGATGGCGACGTCCACTGCTCCCGTGTTGTTGTCCTTGAACAACACCTTTTCCCAGGTCTTGCCCGCGTCGCGCGTGCGATACAGCCCGCGGTCGGCGTGTGGCGCGTACATGCGGCCAATCGCGGCCACGAAGACGACGTCGGCGTTCTTCGGATCGATGGCGACGCGCCCGATGTGATGCGTGTTGTCCAAGCCCACGTGCGTCCAGCTACGGCCGGCATCGGTGCTCTTGTAGACGCCGTTCCCGTATCCGTTGGAATCGCGCAGCGTCGATTCGCCCGACCCGACGAACACGACGTCGGGGTTGGTCGTCGCCACGGCCAACGCGCCGATTGAGGCGACTGGCTGGTTGTCGAAGACCGGCATCCACGTCCGGCCGGCGTTGATCGTCTTCCACACGCCGCCATTCACGTGGCCGAAGTAGAACTCGAACGGGCGCCCAGGCACGCCGCTCACCGCGTCCACTCGCCCGCCGCGGAAGGGGCCGATCATGCGCCAGCGGAGGCCGCTGTAGAGCGCGGGGTCGACTTCCGATTGTCTCGCGTTTACAGTTGTGCCTGGTGACGTGAAAACAAACGCGCTCGATAAGGCGATCAGCAGCAAGTGTCCGCGAGTGGTCATGAGAGCTCCCTACGCGCCATTGTCGATCGACTGTATGACTGATCGACCGACTGTTGACGATTCCGTGATCGCCCGATTTCGCGATTCCATTTCGCGAAGCGTCGATTGTCAGTCGTTACGCTGCCGATCGGCCGGCCCATTAGACGTCGCTGAAATCGTCCGATGAATCGCCAATTATCAAGATCGTCTCTCACCAAACAGTCAGTCGATCGGTCGTCCAATAGATCGACAATCAAGAAGCCGCGATTCAGAAGGCAAACATTTGCGTGTACTTGACGACGATGCCCCGGCCGGCGGTTTGTTCGGTATCCGCGAACTGTGACTCGTTATACACGATGAAGAAGTCGCTCAACGGTCGATGGATCAGATTGAAGCGCACGTTGGCCGAGAACTGATGGAGGTCGTTCCGATACTGCAGCAACGAGTCGAGGAACATGTTCGTGCTGAACGAATAACCAGTCCTGAGTGTCGCGAGCGACGTGGTGAAGGCGGCGTCGGGCAGTGTGAGCGTGATATCGCTCACTTGAAGTCCCAGGTCGAACACCAGGCGGTAGTTCGGCCGGAACAGCACGCTCAACTGCATCGTCTTCTGCGAGCCGCTCCAGAAATCGCCGAACGTCGTGCGAATCGTGCCCGACAGCGCCTTGCTGTGATCGCTGTCGAACAGGGCCAGGTGCTGATTCCAGTCGTAGCGGCCAGCCGGGATCACGACGCCGGGAGAAATCATGAACGGCTTGTCGATGGCCTCGACTCGAGGCTCGAACGCGTATTCGAAATACGAGCCGTTCTCCCAGGTGATCTGGTTCGCAATGTGACCTTGCCGCGTCACCAGCGTCCCGTGCGGATCGTAGTAATTCCAGACCCGCGCGTGCGGCTGCAGTTGTCTGATGCCGTGGCGTCGCAGCGACTCGGGCTGCGGCATCCACGCGGCGTCGTAGAACTGCCGGGTCACGCCGGTGCGCCGGATGAAGCCCATGTCGTCGCGGAACCCCTCGCCGATGGTCATGATCGAGGCCTGCAATCGCGAGAGGCTGTCTTCCCAGCCGATCGACGCTTTCGCCGAGTTCTGATTCGTCGTGACGCCGGGCGTCTCCGAGCGTGCGGCAAAACCGTTGAGGTTCAGGCTCTTGAAGAACCGGAAATTGGTGTCGGCGCCGACCACGCGATTGAGGTCGTCCTGCCCGCCTGATGCCTGTCGAGACAGCACGATGGCGCCGATATCGGAGCTGCTGAACACATCTCGTCGCACCCGAAGGACGGTGAAGTTGTTCCCGTAGCCGCCATCGACACCGTCGCTCTGCATCGTCATCAGCCCGAGGCCGAACTTGCCGGCGCGGCCGGTGAAACGAACACCGCCGTGCAGCGGATCCTGCGCGCCCGCGTCGGTGAGGCCGATGCGCCGGCTGAAGAACAGCAGCAGATCTTCCTCGGGCGGGCGGAAGCGGCTCACATTGCGCTGGTTCCGAGGAATGTCGCCAAAGTAGAAGATGCCTGAGTTCTCGAGAAAGAACTCGCGCTTCTCCGGAAAGAACAAACTGAATTGGGTGAGATTGACTTGCTGTTCGTCGGCTTCGGCCTGGGCGAAGTCGGGTCGGATGGTGACGTCGAGGGTGAGTGACGGCGTCACGCCGGCTTTGATGTCCACGCCCACGTTCGTATCGGCGTCGAACGAGTCTTCGCCGACGCCGCGGACCGCGCCGCCCAGTACGAAGGGCTTGACCCGGAGATTCCGCCCCTGCTTGAGCGGCGGCAGGCCGGTGAGGTCTCCGTCAGAAGACGCGCGATAGATGGAGTACGCGCGCGAGACCGGCGACCAGTAGCTCACTTCGTTCTTGCGGCGCACGCGTCTGGCGAAGTTGATCCCCCACGTGCGCGCGTCGCCGCCGGTAAAGCGCAGCGTCTTGAACGGAATGCGGAGCTCGGCGGTCCATCCGTCGGCCGACTGCCTGGCTGCGACCCACCACACCGCATCCCAGTTCGGGTTCACATCGCGGCCTTCGTTCGCCACTTGCGTGTCGGCCTTGGCGCCTTTTGAGTTGGTCGCGAACACGAAGCCATTGCGCCGATCGGCAAACGTGTCGAGGAGCACCTCGAAGGTGTCCTGATCGCGCCCGGGAAAATCCTTGCGGATTTCGTTGACGACGATGCCGTCGGGAGAGGCGTCGTGACAGAACGCCCCGACGTAGAGGTAGTCGGCGTCGAAGGCGACACGAACTTCGGTGACGTCGGTGGCCGCCTCTCCCTCGCGAGGGTCGGCCTGAATGAATCCGCTGGCCACAGCGGCCTGCCTCCAGACGTCCTCGTCCAGCGCGCCATCGATGATGATGGGACCCTTCGTCTCGATGGCGGTCAGTTGACGCCGGCCATCTGGCGACGGTACCAGGAGGTTTTGGGCGAAAAGGGGAGCGGCGACCGGGAGAAATGAACAGAGTAGAAGAACGGAAGCCGGGCGCCGGGAAAACATCCGCCGGCTAGTTTATCGTTACATTCCCGTTACGCCTCGGGCTCGTCGCAACCTGGTCAGCAGTTCCTTGAAGTCCGCCGGAAGAGGCGCTTCCACGGAGATTTGCTCGCCGGTGACGGGATGCGGAAATGCCAGCGTCCAGGCGTGCAGCATTGGTCGCGGCACTGGTGCTGACGACAAACCCTCAGGTCGTGGCCCTTCAGGTCGTGGCGACAAACCTTCTGCCGTCGCGCGTTGTCGCGACAAACCCTTAGGTTTGTCGAAGGTGTACACCGTTTCGCCTAATAGCGGATGCCCCAACTTCTCCAGGTGCAGCCGAATCTGATGCTGCCGGCCCGTGTGCAGCCGCAACTCGAGGAGGGCCGAGCGCGCGAATCGTTCTCGCACGAAGTAGTCGGTCGTGGCGTCAAGCCCCTCCTGCTGCTGGCCGACCAGCCGTCTCCGGCCGGCTTTGTATTCCGACGAAATCCGCGACGTGATGGTGCCGTGCTCGGCCTTGGGGATCCCTTGCACCAGCGCGAGGTAGTGGCGCTCGAAGCGGTGGTGTTTGAAGAGCACGCGTCCCGCGGCATGCGCGTCCTTGGATAGCGCGATGGCGAGCGCCCCGGACGTGTCGCGGTCGAGTCGATGGAGCATGCCGACGTAGGAGCGGCGCCCGTGCCGATGCGCGACGTACTGGCGCGCGCGGCGCAGGATCGTGTCTTCGCTGTCGCCGTGCTCGGGAGCGGTTGGGATCGAGAGCACGCCGGCAGGCTTGTTGATGACCAGGATCAGATCGTCTTCGTGCAGGATGTCGAACGGCGCGCGCGTTCGCTTTTGCGCCGGACGATTGCGATCGAGGGTCACAGCGGCGGGTGAGGCCACAACATGACCGGGGTCACGCTGCACGCGCCCGTCGATCGTGACCTGGCCTTGCTCGATCGCCTCGCGGATCTGTCGCCAGGAGAGCTCCGGGTGCGCCTCCCGGAGGCGACGGTCGAGACGGATGGGTTCGTTCACAGAGAGTTCGGGGAGTTCCGGGAGAATATTTTCTCCCTGATCTCCCTGATCTCCCTGTGAATCCGGTTACCCGCGGAGCGGAACGAAGAACGTCCTGCCCTCGCGAGCGATCAGGAGGACCGCCGGACGATCGGTCGACGCGTCGAGCGCCGACTTCACCTCGGCCGGTGTTTTCACCTGGCGGCCGTTCACCTGCTGAATCACGTCGCCTTCTCGCAGGCCCGCAGAGGCCCCGCGACCCGACGGGTCGACGTCGGCGATGACGACGCCGCTGGCGTTTTTCGGCAGTTCCAGCTGTTCGGCGATCTCGGGGGTCAGCGGCTGAAGCGAGAGGCCGAACTTTCCGGCTCCACGTCGCGCGTCGCCCCGAACATCTTCCTTCTCAGCCGTCGCGAGTTCGCCCAGCGTGGCGTGCATCTCGCTCTTCTTGCCGTTACGCAGCACTTCGAGCGTGACCGAGGTGCCCGGCTTGGTCGCTGCGATCTCGTTGCGCAGCGTGTTGGTGTCGGCGACCGGCCGACTCTGATAGCTCAGGATCACGTCGCCGCGCTCGAGGCCCGCCTTGTCGGCGGCACTGCCATCAGTGACGTCGCTGACCAGCGCTCCCGACGTGCGGTCGAGGCCGAGCCCAGCGGCGAGGTCGCTCGTCATCCCCTGGACCGTCACACCCAGTTGCCCGCGGTGCACGCGCCCACCGGCGACGAGTTGATCCATCACGTTCTTCGCCATGTTCGACGGCACGGCGAAGCCGATGCCGATGTTGCCGCCGGACGGCGAGAGAATCTGCGAGTTGATCCCGACCAGCTCGCCCTGCATGTTCACGAGCGCGCCGCCCGAGTTGCCCTGATTGATCGCCGCGTCGGTCTGCAGGAAGTCTTCGAAGCTGCCATCGCCGAAGCCGGTCGCGCGGCTCTTCGCGCTGACGATACCCATCGTCACCGTTTGTCCGATGCCCAGCGGGTTGCCGATCGCCAGGACGACATCGCCCACGCGCATCACGCTCGAATCGCCCAGGGCCACCGTCGCCAGATCCTTTGTGTCAACCTTCACGACCGCGAGGTCGCTCGGTGCGTCGGCGCCGATCAGTTTGCCGTCGACCGTCCGCTTGTCGGCCAGCTCGACTTGAATGCGCTCCGCCCCCTCGACCACGTGATTGTTGGTCAGGATGTAGCCATCGTGCGTGACGATGACGCCGGAGCCGAGCCCGCGCTGCATCGGCGCTGGCAGGTTACGGCCACCGCGTGGCTGGCGCTGGCCGAAGAGATCGCCAAACGGTAAGCCGTCAGGCATCTGGGTGAACTGTGGCGATGCCTTGCGCTCCGTGCGAATGGTCACCACGGCAGGCGTCACTTTCGCGACGAGGTCGGCGTATCCCGCGTCTCCGGGACGGGCACTCATCGCCGGGGTCGCCGGGGTGCTCGAGACGGCAGTCGCCACTGCCGGCGCTGACATCACCGAGTTGGCCATGGGCAGCGTTGCGCCGCTCATCACCGCGACCGAGACGGCTCCCGCCAGTACCGCCGCGGCGCCAAATTTCCAAATCGAACGGGTCATGTTCGTAACTCCTCCTGTTTCCGGCAGCCGGGATCCGGCAGCCGGCCCAGTAGCCGGCACCCAGCTCTTGTTGCCGGATCCCGGTTCCCGGTTCTCTCTCTATTTCTTGAGACGTCGGAGGCGCCTTCAGCAGTCTTAACGGAGGATTACAACTGTGTAAGGAGTCGAACCGGCATCCGGCATCCGGCATCCGGCATCCGACATCCGACATCCGGCATCCGGCATCCGGCATCCGGCATCCGGCAGACAGCAGTCAGCGGACTGCGGACTGTGGACTGAGGACTGAGGACCGTGGACCGTGGACTTTGGACCTTCAAGCGCCGAGCGGGAGGCGCAGCGTGAACGTGCTGCCTTTGCCGGGAGTGCTTTCGACTGAGACGGTTCCGCCCTGCGCCTCGACCGAGGCGCGGACGAGGCTGAGGCCGAGCCCCAGGCCTCGCGTCGCTCGACTGTGATCGCCGCGGAAGAGTCGATCCCAGATCCGCGGCAGGTCCCGCTCGGCAATGCCGACGCCGGTGTCGCGCACGCGAATCACGACGTCGCCTCTATCCTGCATGGCCTCGATTTCGATCCGGCCGCCGCGCGGTGTGTACTTCACGGCATTGTCGACCAGATTACCGACGGCCTGCCGGAGCCGATCGCGGTCGGCGCGCACCAAGATCGCTTCCCGTATCTTGGGTACGATCGTCACGCCGTTCTCATCGGCGGCATCCTCGTACAGCTCAACGGCCTCCGACACGATGGCTGAGACATCCACGTTGGTCATCGCCAGGCGCATGGTGCCGGTCTCGGCCTCGGAAATATCCATCAGCGTCGTCAGCATCGAGAGCACGCGGTCGGATTCTTCGAGGCAATCCGAGAGCGCCTCGCGATGGCGCGACGGATCGTCCACTGACAGCGCCGACTCTGCGGTGACTCGAAGTCTGGTCATGGGCGTCCGCAGATCGTGAGCGACGTGATCGAGCGCATTCCGCATCCCGTGAATCAGCGTATTGATGCGCGCCAGCATCGCGTTGAACAGCAGGCCCAACTCCCCGACGGCATCGCCGGTGCCTGCCACCGGCACGCGGTCGTCGGTCTGGCCGGTCTGCAGGATGCGCTGCACGGTGTCGCGCAGGTCGCGCAACGGTTTCAGCGTCGATCGCGTGAGCAGCAGGCCGCCGACGAGCCCGACGGCCAGCGCCGCCGTCGCCGCAAGCAAGAGCACGCGACGAAATCCGGCCAGCAGTTGCGTGCGGTTTTCCGTCGTTTTGCCGACCTGAAGCACCATTCCTGTGCCGAGCCCCAGTGTGGCCACTTCGAGCGCGGCGTTACGACCGGGCGCCGGCACGCGACGCCACACATCGTTGGTCCCGCTCTCCTCGAGCGACGACAGATCGAACGCGCCCCATGCCTCGGGAAGCGAGTAGAGGAGCACGTCTTGAAACGGACCGACGAGGCGGACGAAGAGCGGCTCGCGAAGCCCCGATTGCCGCTCGGCCTCGACGGCATCGGCGAGCGCCTGGAATCCACCGCTTTGATAGCGCGCCGCGTACTCGCGCAGCGTGGACTGGATGAGGTCGCGGTCTCTCGCTTCCAGCGATTGCGCGAGCAAGGTGTAAGTGAGGACGCCGATCAGGACCGTGCTGACGAGGAAAGTGCCCAGGTACCAGGCCGCCAGCCGCAGACCGATTGTCTGCCGGAAGCGATCAGTCCGCCTTGAGGACATAGCCGGCGCCCCGCACGGTCTGAATCAGCTTGCGATCGAAGCCGCGGTCCACCTTGTCGCGCAGCCGCGAGACGAGCACGTCCACGACGTTGGTGCCCGGGTCGAACGAGTAGCCCCATACGTGGGACAAGATCATCGTCTTGGACAGCACGCGCCCGGGATGGCGCATCAGGTATTCGAGGAGCGCGAACTCGCGCGGGCGGAGATCGATGGCCTGCCCCGAACGCTCGACGCGACGCGACAGCAAGTCCATGGTCAGCTCGCCGACCACGAGGCGCGTTGGCTCGGCCGTGCCGCTGGAGCGACGAATGAGGGCCTGGACCCGCGCCAGCAGTTCGGCAAAGGCGAAAGGCTTGGTGAGGTAGTCGTCGCCACCGGCTTGCAGACCCTTCACGCGATCGTCGACCGACCGGCGCGCGCTCAGGATCAGAACGGGCGTCTGGACGCGGGCGGCGCGCAGGCGTTCGATGAGCGCCAGTCCGTCGAGGCCGGGAAGCATGACGTCCACAACCGCCACGTCATATGCGTTGGCGAGCGCCAGACGCAGACCGTCGGTCCCGGCGGCCGCGACATCCACGGCGTAGCTTGCTTCGCGAAGGCCTTGCGCGACGAAGTCGGCAATCACCCGATCGTCTTCGCACACCAGGACGCGCATAAGGCGGATCGTAACAGTTCATGCGGAATCTGGAGATCTGGTGACGTCGTGATCTCGTGATCGATCGTGCGATCTGGCGATCTGGTGATCTGGTGAGCGATCGGTTGATCTATCTGGTGATCGAATTGCCTTGTGAGAGTCGTAGGGCGCGACTTTAGTCGTGCCCCTCGATTGGAGTAGGCCACGACTTTAGTCGTGCAGGAGGAGGAATTGGAGTGCCTCTCGAGTGGAGTAGGGCACGACTTTGGTCGTGCCTCTCGGGTGGAGTAGGCCACGACTTTAGTCGTGCAGGAGGAGGAATTGGAGTGCCTCTCGAGTGGAGTAGGGCACGACTTTAGTCGTGCCTCTCGGGTGGAGTAGGCCACAACTTAGTCATATCGCTGAGTGGTGCCATCAGATGCGGGGTCACGTCCGTGCCGAGTAGGGCATGACCTTTGTCATGCCACTCACGGGACCACTGTTTGCACCAAGCAGCGAAGCATGGCTCGACCTGTCCGCCTGCGCGAGGTCTCCTACGCCGGCTTTGCCGCCTACTTCGTGACGACGTGCACTCTGGATCGCGTATGTGTCTTTGAGAATGTCGAGTTTGGTCGCCTCGTCGCGGACGCACTTCTTTCACACGCTAGAGCGAATGCGTTTGCAGTTCCTGCGTACTGCCTGATGCCTGACCACGCGCACATCATCATGGTCGGCACACAAGAGAATTCGTCACTGTGCGAATTCGTAAAGGACTGGAAACAAGCGTCAGGCTTCCAGTGGAGTCAGCGAGGAAATGGCAAACTCTGGCAGATCGGCTACTGGGATCGCGTGCTCCGAGAAGACGAGGCGATTCTATCGGTCGCGCGTTACGTGATCGAGAATCCAGTGCGCGCGAAGCTTGTCAGGGAACCGGCGGAGTATCCACTACTGGGATCGAGCGAGTACACGATTGCCGAGATTCTTGAAGCAGTCCAGATGAACTGGGGACGTCGGTGGAGATCGAGCTAATCGGCACGACATGCCCGACGACTCGATGGCATGACTGAAGTCATACCCTACGACTCGATGGCATGACTAAAGTCATGCCCTACGACGCGACGACTCGATGGGATGACTGAAGTCATGCCCTACGACACCACGACTCGATGGCATGACTAAAGTCATGCCCTACGACGCGACGAGTCGCCAGCGTTCGACATCAGCGCATCTTTTGCCATCGAGCGACCGCGCGGGCGTCGAGGCCCTGAAGATCGTGGCTGCGGAGAAACTCGTTCACGAGTCCCAAGAGCTTCGGCGAGTCCTTGCGAACGGCCCACGCGTAGATGCCGTCCTGGCTCACGGAGACGTCCGGATTGACCGCAATATTGTCGAGCGACCTCCGCCACGCGGCGACCAGATACTGGTCGGCGAGGGTGACGGGCACGCGGCCGTCGTTCACCATCCGCAGCAGGTCTTCATCAGTCAGCGACGGATCCATCGCGACGATCTTGCAGACGGGCTTGTTGATCTTGGCGAGCTGCCCGTTCAACCGCGTGAGGCTCGAGAAGTGATCGCTGCCGCGACGGACATGAATCGAGCGGCCGGCCACGTCCTCGAGACTGACAATCGGCTGGACGCCAGGGCCGGTCAACAGGACCTCGCGCACGTCCTTGACGATCGGCTCGCTGAACGCGACGAGTTCCTCGCGCTCGAAGGTGTGCGCGAAACGGCCGGCGATCATGTCGCCGCGGCCGCTCGTCAGGGCGGCGAGCAACTCCTCAGGTGGCATCGGAATGAAGACCACCTTCACGCGCGTCGCGCCGGTGTCTGACGCAACGCGGACGAACGACTCGAACGCCTTGCCGGCTTCGAACGCCGCGCCGTACTGCTGCCCGTCGTCGATCGAATAGTTGGTCTGGCCGCGCGCGACCAGAACACGAATGGTGCCACGCGACGTCATCGCGTCGACGTCGCCGGTGGCCGGCGTGCTCGCCAGCGCCATCTCTCTTGCCGACGGCGCAGGTTCTGGAGGCGTCTCGGCGATAGCCGTCTTTGGGTGTGCGGCTGTGGTTCCGCCAGCGCTGCTCGCGGTTGGCGCCGGTGCCGAGCACGCGGCGAAGGCGATGGCGCAGGTCGACACTGCGCACCATCTCAGGCACCCACCCCGCATCGCGGGATCTTCTCACGGTTGTATACTCTGCCGGATGAAGCGGGTCGCGCTGACGACGCTGTTGGGCCTTTCGGCCGTGACAGCAACGCTTGCGCAGGCGCCGGCAATGCCGGCGAGCGAACCAAAGGCGGCCTCTTCCAACTCGGTTGCGCTCGTCTCGCAGTACTGCGCCACCTGTCACAGCGAACGCGGGAAGGCCGGCGAGCTCTCGCTCGCCGGATTCGATCCCGATCGCGCGAGCGAGCATCCTGTCACCGCCGAAAAGATGATCCGCAAGCTGCGTGCGGGGATGATGCCGCCGCCCGGCGCGCGTCGGCCGTCGCCCGAAGTACTCGCGGCGCTGGCCGGCGCGATGGAATCGACGCTCGACGCCGAGAGCGCCGCCAATCCGGATCCGGGATGGCGGCCGTTCCAGCGATTGAATCGAGCCGAGTACGCGCGTGAAGTGAAGCGCCTGTTGAGTCTCGACGTGGACGTGTCGGCGTTCCTGCCGGCCGACACCGTGAGCCACGGCTTCGACAACATCGCCGATGCGCAGACGTTCTCACCGACGTTGATGGAGGGCTACCTCCGCGCCGCCAGTCGCATCACGATGCTGGCGATTGGCGATCCGGAGAGCTCACCCAGCCAGGCGACATATAAGGTGTCGAAGGCGACCTCGCAGCTCACGCAGGTCGACGGTGCACCGCTCGGCACGCGCGGCGGCGTCTCGGTGATGCACACGTTCCCGGCGGACGGTGACTATGTGTTCAGCGCCGATTTCTACGCGGAGCCGCTGGGCTTGCTGTTTGGCAGCACCGCGGCCGGCGAGCAGCTCGAGGTGTCGATCGACGGGGCGCGCGTGGCGCTGTTCGACATCAATCCGCGGATGAGCGAAGAGAAGACGGGCCTGCAGGTCAAGTCACCGGCGATTCACGTACAGGCCGGGCCCCGCCGGGTGACGGCCGCGTTCATCAACCGATCGGAAGGCCTGGTCAACGATCTGATTGCGCCCATCGATCACACGCTCGCCGACACCGAAATCGGCGTGGCCTACGGCATCACCACGCTCCCTCATTTGCGCGGCCTCAACATCGTCGGGCCGGAGCAGACCAGCGGTGTGTCGGACACGGTCAGCCGTCGAGCGGTGTTCACGTGCCGGCCGACCTCAGCGCAAGAAGAGACGGTGTGCGCGTCGGCAATCGTGCGGCGGTTGGCCACAACAGCCTTCCGGCGTCCCGTGAACCCGCGCGACTTCGAGAGCCTGATGGGGTTCTACCAACGCGGCCGCAAGAACGCCAACTTCGAGCGCGGCATCGGCAAGGCGCTCGAAGCGATTCTCGCGAGCCCGCAGTTCCTCTTCAAGCTGGAGGAGCCGCCGGTTCGACTCGCCTCGACCCCCGCTGCGGCGACCAAGATCGAAAGGTACCGGCTGGGCGATCTGGATCTCGCGTCGCGACTGTCGTTCTTCTTGTGGGGATCGGGCCCGGACACCGAACTGTTGCGGATTGCCAGCGAGGGCCGGTTGAAGGCTCCCGGGATGATGTCGCAGCAGGTCAAGCGGATGCTGAGCGACGAGCGAGCCGAGGCACTGGCCACGCGATTCGCGGCGCAGTGGCTGCGGCTTCAGGATCTCGATCAGGTGCTGCCCGATCCGATTCAGTTTCCGTACTACGACCACACGCTGGGACAAGCCTTCAAGCGCGAGACCGAGCTCTTCGTCGAGAGTCTCATCCGTGAAGATCGCAGCGTCCTCGAGTTGTTGACGGCCGATTACACCTTCGTCAACGAACGACTGGCGCGTCACTACGGCATTCCCGACATCGCGGGCAGTGAGTTCCGGCGCGTGACGCTGCCCGAGTATCGCCGCGGCATCCTGGGACAGGGCAGCGTGTTGACGCTCACGTCGATCGCCACTCGCACCTCGCCGGTCATGCGCGGCAAGTGGGTGCTCGAAGTGCTGATGGCGTCGCCGCCGCCTCCGCCGCCGCCCAATGTTCCGCCGCTGGATGAGATCAAGCCGACTTCGGGTACGCGGCTGCTGACCGTGCGCGAGCGGATGGAGGAGCATCGCAAGAATCCGTCGTGCACGTCGTGCCACCGGGTGATCGATCCGGTCGGCCTCGCGCTCGAAAATTTCGACGTGACCGGCAAGTGGCGCGCGAAGGACGGCGACGTGGCGGTGGATGCATCGGGGACGCTCTACGACGGCACGACGATGAGCGGTCCGGGCGGACTGCGCGACGCGCTTCTGAAGCACAAGGACATGTTCCTGACGAGCTTCACGGAGAATTTGATGACGTACGCGCTGGGGCGGCGGCTCGAGGCGTACGACATGCCGGCGGTGCGCCGGATCATCCGTGACGCCGCACAGCGGGACTATCGGCTCGGCGCGTTCATCAACGGCGTCGTCAACAGCGTCGCGTTTCAGTCGAGTCGGGTGCCGACGGCGGAGTTGTCGTCGACGACGGCGGGCAGATAATTGGGGCCTGGCCCCTCGCCAAAAACTGCGATCCGGAAAGATTCGTGCCGGGCGCGCAGTTTTTGACGAGGGGCCAGGCCCCTAGAGGGAAACATGAAGCAGCCACTGTCGAGGCGGACGATGCTCAAGGGCGTGGGCGCGGCGATCAGCCTCCCGATGCTCGAGGCGATGATGCCGGCGCGCTCAGCGTGGGCGAGCGCCGCGGGACGACCCAAGCGGCTGGTCGCCATCGAGATGGTGCACGGCGCCGCCGGCAGCACCACCTACGGCATCAAGAAGAACATGTGGTCGCCAGCCGAGACCGGCGCCGCCTTCGACCTGAAGCCCACCAGCCTCGCCTCGCTCGAGCCCTATCGCGATTACCTGACGATCGTCAGCAACACCGATGTCCGCAACGCCGAGGCGTTTGCCGCGCCTGAGATCGGCGCCGATCACTTCCGCACCGCCGCCGTCTTTCTCACCCAATGCAAGCCGAAGCAGACGCAGGGGTCCGACGTCTTTGCCGGCGTCTCGCTCGATCAGATCTACGCGCAGCACTTCGGCCAGGAGACGCCGATCCCCTCGATGCAGCTCTGCATCGAGAACGTCGACCAGGCCGGCGGGTGTTCGTACAACTACTCCTGCGTCTACACCGACACGATCAGCTGGTCATCGCCGACCGATCCGCTGCCGATGATTCGGGATCCCCGGGTTGTGTTCGACCAACTGTTCGGCGTGGGCGCGACCGCGGCCGCCCGGCGCACCCGGCGGCAGGACGATCGCAGCATCCTCGACTGGGTGACCGATTCGGTGAATCAGCTCAAGACGCGCCTCGGCGCGGCCGATCGCGCCCGGCTCAGCAACTATCTGGACGACGTGCGCGAGATCGAGCGGCGTATTCAGCGCGTCGAATCGTTCAATTCCAGCGGCGAGACGCGCGAATTGCCGACCGCGCCAGTCGGCGTCCCGGACGACTTCGCCGAGCACGTGCGCTTGATGTTCGATCTGCAGGCGGTCGCCTTCGCCTCCGACCTGACGCGAGTGTTTTCATTCAAGATGGGCCGCGACGTGTCGAACCGCGTTTATCGCCCCAGCGGATCGACCACGGCCTTCCACACCGCGTCGCATCATCTGGACCGCGAGGAGCGCATCACCGACTTCCAGAAGATCAACACCTACCACGTCAGCATGCTGCCGTATTTCCTCGAGAAGCTGAAGCAGACGACGGATGGCGATGGCAACCTGCTCGACTCGAGCCTGGTGATCTACGGGTCGGCGATGGGGAACTCGAATCTCCACAACCACAAACGCTGTCCGCTGCTGGTCGCGGGACACGCCGGCGGCGCGCTCAAGGGCCAGTGTCACATCCGCGCCGAAGACGGCGCGCCGATGGCCAACGCGATGCTCGCGATGCTGCAAGCGCTGGGCGTCGAGATGACGCAATTCGGCGACAGCACGAAGGCGATGGATCTCAACGCGGATTAGTGCAGATGACGCGGATGATTTTCCAGGGCCGCAGATGACGCAGATGACACCGATGGCCTGTGTTGCGAGGTCGACGATGGGCTGTGTCGCGAGGTCGGGCGGTCAGTCGAATCGCTGGCTCGTCGCCGGATTGCTGGCGGCTACGGTGTTGACCGCCGGCCTTCGCGCGGCACAGCCCAGCGCAGCGAAGCAGGCGTTGTCCGATCCGGTGAACGTTGTGCAGGCCGCGCAGTCACGCGAACTCCCGGCGGTGCGCGCGCTGTTGAAAAGCGGCAGCGATGTGAACGCGACGCAGGGCGATGGCATGACGGCGCTGCACTGGGCGGCCACGCACGGCGACGTCGAGATGACGTCAATGCTGCTGGCAGCCGGCGGGAATCTGCACGCGACGACGCGGCTGGGCGGCTACACGCCGCTCCACCTGGCCGCTCAAGCCGGACACACGGCGGTGGTTCGAACGTTGCTGAGCGCCGGTGCTCGCGTCGACACGCTCACCTCCACCGGAGCCACACCGCTGATGTTGGCCGCGAAGTCCGGCAGCCCGGACGTGACGACGACGCTGCTCGAGTTGGGCGCGAATCCCAATGCGAAGGAGCCGGTGAACGGCCAGACGCCCCTCATGATCGCCGCCGGCCTCGATCGTGCGTCAGTCGTCCGCGCGCTGCTCGCCCGCGGCGCCGACGCGACGATCACGTCATCGATCGTGGATCTGGCGGCGCTGACCGCTCCTGCCGAGGCCGACGCGCGTCCCGGCGCGGCGCGTACCGGCGCAGGTGCGGCAGCCGAGAAGCGGCTCGATGTTCCCGGTGTGACTCGAGGCTTTCGCTACAACGAGCTGATCGGTGCGCAAGGCGGGCTGTCGGCGCTGCACTTCGCCGCCCGGCAGGGCAGCATGGCATCGGCCCGGGCGCTGCTCGATGCTGGCGCGGACGTGAATCAGCCGAGCCCGGGCGACAAGACCACGCCGCTGCTCATCGCCATCATCAACGGCCATTTCGATCTCGGACTGTCGTTGCTCGAGCGCGGCGCCAATCCGAACGGCCGCAGCGAAGCGGGTGCCACGCCGCTGTACGCGACGCTGAACGTGCAGTGGGCGCCGATTGCCGCGTATCCACAGCCGCGGGCGTATCTGCAGCAGGAGCATTCGTACCTGGATGTCATGAAGGCGCTGCTCGACAAGGGCGCCGATCCGAACGCGCGGCTCGGCCGCAAGGTCTGGTACTCGAGCTACAACTTCGATCAATCGAACGTGGACGAAATCGGCGCCTCGCCGTTCTGGCGGGCGGCCTACGCGAGCGACGTGGCGGCGATGCGGCTGCTCGTGTCGTACGGTGCCGACCCGGCGCTACCGACCATCAAGTCGGCCGGCCGCCGTTTTTCGGAGGATGGCGTGGCCGAAGGCAAGGACGGAACGGGATTGCCGCCGCCGACGATCGGGGGCCCGAACGTGACGCCGCTGCAAGCGGCGGCCGGCGTCGGCTATGGATTCGGCTTTGCCGGCAACTCTCACCACGTCGCGCCAGGCGGCATGATGGCGGCAGTCCGCTACCTGGTCGATGAGCTCGGCGCCGACGTGAACGCGATCGACGCCGACGGCAACACGGCCGTGCACCATGCGGCGTCGCGCGGCGACAACGACATGATTCTCTACCTGGTCTCGAAGGGCGCGCTGGTCACGCGAGTCAATCGCTCCGGGCAGACCACGATCGACCTCGCGAATGGCCCCGTGCAGCGGATTCAGCCGTTTCCTGAAACGATCGCGCTGCTCGAACGGTTGGGTGCCAAGAACAATCACAAGTGCGTGTCGTGCTGAGAACAGGTTCAGCAGGTTCAGCAGGTTCAGCAGGTTCAGCAGGTTCTGCAGGTTCGGACTACTGATGAATCGTCGCGCGTTCTTACAGACTGGACTGCTGGTGCCGTTGGCGATGCGGCACGCGGCTTCGGCGGCGACTGGCGTGTGGCGTTCGTTCGAGATCACGTGCAAGCTCGAGATCAAGGATCCGGTCGGCCTCGTGCGGGCCTGGGTGCCGTTGCTGCTCGCGCGGACCGCGCCGTTTCAGCGGGATCGCGGGCACGAAGCCTCGGGCAATGCCGCTCGCACTCAAGAGATCCAGGATCCAGCGTCTGGCGCCCTGATGGTCGTGGCCGAATGGCCGCAAAGGGACGCGCCGCCGGCACTGGCCGTGACAATGCGCGCCGAGACCACCGATCATCGAGTGGCGCTCGACGCGCCAGGCGCCGTCAGATCGAAGCCGCGCGATCTTGGCCGCTACCTGCGACCGACCAGGCTGATTCCGGTCGACGGCATCGTCCGCGAGACCGCCAGCCAGATCACCAAGGGACACGCCACCGATCTCTCTCGTGCGCGCGCGATCTACGACTGGATTGTCGAGAACACCGTTCGCGATCCTGAGGTGAAGGGCTGCGGATTGGGTGACATTCGCGGCATGCTCGAAATGAAAAACCTGAGCGGCAAATGCGCCGATCTCAACGCGCTCTTCGTCGGCCTGGCGCGAGCGTCGGGCCTGCCGGCGCGCGATCTCTACGGCATCCGCGTCGCGCCGTCGGCAGCCTCGCCCAGTCTCGGGCGCGGCGGCGGCAACATCACCACGGCGCAGCACTGCCGGGCCGAAATCTATCTCGATCGTTACGGCTGGGTGCCCGTCGATCCTGCCGACGTCAGGAAGGTGATACTCGAAGAGCGGCCTCAGGCCGCGCTCAGCGATCCGTACATCGCCGGCGTTCGCGCGCGGCTGTTTGGCTCATGGGAAGGCAACTGGATCGCCTTCAACGATGCGCACGATGTCGCCTTGCCCGGTTCAGCTGGTAAGCCTCTCCCGTTCCTGATGTACCCGCAGGCAGAGGCCGCGGGCACCCGTCGCGACAGCCTCGATCCCGATCGCTTCAAGTACGAGATCAGCGCGCGCGAACTGTAGGGTGCGACTGCGCGCACTGTAGCGAACCGTAGGGCGCCAATTCCGCCTTCGCGCGAAGCGCTTCCGCCTTCGCAGATGCTTCGGCGGACCGCCGTAGCTTTAGCGGAGGCTGGTCGGCGGACCGCCTAGCCTTGGCGGAGGCTGGTCAGCGGCGCCAGAGGCTGCGAGTGACCCATTCATGGAAAACGGATGCCGCGTTTGATACTTCAATTCGCCTTCTCTCGGGGCGGCGGCACGGTCTCCCCAGGAAGCCCAACTGGCATCCAACTTGAAATAGAAATGAGTGCCGGTAGTCCAGAGGCAAAGAACGCTTTGAAGTGGGTCACACCACCAAAACCGAACTTGATCTTTGGGCTACCGGCATTTCCTTTCGGCGCGGCAGCCAGCTAGCCTAGCGCTTCTCGCTCCCTGCATCAGCAATCGCGATTCGTCTGCCGACACCAGCCTGTTTCTCTAATGTGCCCTCTGAGAAGATGCGATCGAAGAGGTGGTATGCATCGGGTCATCAATGGAATCGATCTGCATTGGGAGAGTGTTGGCGAAGGCGAGCCGCTGCTGTGGCTGCACGGGGCAATGGGATGCGGCGACGATTGGCGCTTTGTCTTCGACGAGCCGCCAGCCGGGTATCGATTGATCGCTCCGGACCTCCGCGGCCACGGCGCGTCGACGGGTCCATCTGGCTTGTTCACGTTCCGTCAGTGTGCGCAGGACGTACTCGACCTGCTGGCACACTTACGTCTCGATCGAGTCAAGGCGATTGGCGTGAGCGGCGGCGGAATCACCTTGCTGCATATGGCGACGATGCGGCCTGCCGCGATTGAGTCGATGGTGATCGTCAGCGCGCCACCATATTTCCCGGCACAAGCGCGCGCGATCATGCGGCAGTTCTCGGCGGCCGCGCTTGATGATGCCGCGATGACGCGCATGCGCGCGAGTCATCGCGGCGGCGAGCCACAGATTCAGGAGCTCCTCGCCATGGCCCGCGGGTTTGCCGACAGCTACGCCGACGTGAATTTCACCGAGCCGTCCCTCGCGGCCATTCAAGCGGAGACGCTGATCGTGTTCGGGGATCGAGACCCGCTGTATCCAGTGTCGCTGGCGCTCGACTTGCGGCGCGCCATCCCGCATTCGTATCTCTGGGTCGTGCCCAACGGTGGGCACGGGCCGGTGTTTGGCGACGCGGCGCCGGCGTTCCGGGCGATCGCGCTTCCATTCCTGCGCGGCGCATGGCGGTCAGGCAGTTCGTGATCGGATCCTTCTGCGCTTTCGCGGCCCGCTTCGGTCCCGCGAGCCAGCCCAACGGCCGCGAATATACTGACGCGGGAGGTCTACTAATGCGCTCATTCTTTGCGGTTCTTGCACTCGCTGTTCTGTCGTTCACCGCCGTGCCGACAGCCGATCAAGCCGGTGCACAAGCCACAGTCAAGCTCACCAAAGCGGCGGTGGCGGCCGAAGCCAAGACCGATCAACGCGACACGATGGCGCCGGAATCGGGCAAGCAGTTCCTGTGGGTGTCGGCGACCCTGTCGGGTGCCGCCCAGACGATCGATCTGACGAAGGTGGCCCTGGCCGATGGCGCGGTCAGCTATCCACTCGTCGGCGTCGACAGCGTGTGGGATGGGGATCCGAATCAGTTTTCGATGATCGCGCCGATCAAGTTGAAGACCGGCAAGGTGAGAGATCCGCTGGAAGAGACACGGTCGGTCGGCCCGATCGCCTTTGCCTTCACGCCGGGCAAGCTGGCGACGTTGAAGGTGATCGAGCCGCCGCAGTCGTTCTGTCTGCTCTTCCTCGTGCCGCAGGCGGTCCACGCGGGCCAGATCAAGGGGCTCACCGCGGCCGCGCTGGCGATTCCGGCGCTGCCGGCCGGCAAGCCATGATCCGTTTCGCGCGTCTCGCCTCGCTCGTCGCCACGCTTGCCGTTGCTTTCGCCGGCGAAGTGTCGAGTGCAGGCGCGCAACCGGTGCGGCTGGAGTATCGCGTCGTGCAGGCAGCGCCTCGCGAGCTCCAACGCCGCATCGACGAAGCCGGACGCGAGGGCTTCGCCTGCGTCTCCGTCGCGCGGCCTGAGACGGACGTCAAACTCAACAGCGTCGTCGTCGTGCTCGCGCGGCCTTCGAGCACCACCGTAGCGCGCGCGACGCATCGTGTCGAGCGCGCTGCCGGCAGCGGCAGCGATCTGCAGTCGCTGCTCGATCGGTCAGGCTCGGAGGGCTTCCACCTGTGCGGCGTCGCGTTGGCGGAGATTTCACCCTTCCCCGTCCTGGTCGCCGTGATGAGCCGTCCTGTCGATGGCGACACGGGCGCGTGGCACTACGCCGCCGAAGTCCTCGGCCAAAAGGATCGGCTGGCGAGGCTCGTGGCGAAGGCTCACGAGGGATTCGTGCCGGTAGCGGCATCGCCGGTCAGCGACAATCGCGTCGTCGAGATGCGCAACTGGATCCTCGTGACCGAGCGGTCGGCGACCTCCACGGAACCGATCGATCTCGCCATCCGTTCCGGCCCAGGCCCCGACAGCGTGCAGCGCGCCATCGTCGAGCAGAGCAAGCAGGGGTACATCGCGAACCTGTTCTGGAAGGAAGGCAACACCACCATCGTCGTGGCCATGTCGCGATCGCCCGTCAATCCCACGGTGCGTCCGGAGTTTGTCGTCGAGACCATCGATCCGTCGAGGCTGGATGGGTGGCCTGGCGTCTACATCGGCGATGTGCCGTACCTCAGCGACGGCCAGCGTGTGGTGTTGACGATCAAGGACAGCTCGACCTCCACTTCCGTGGTGGAGGATCGGCTGCCGGTCATGGGCACGGTGGATTCTGCCGACATCAATGCCATGCGGCCGCTCGGTGAACATCTGTCGCGCAACCGGTATCGGTTGGCCAGGTCGAGCATTCGCCGGGGCAAGGACGGCAGTCTCGTGCTGCATACGGTGCTGACTCGACTTTCTCCGTGATTGACGCGCGAGACCCACGTTCGGCCGAGCGCGGGCGCCGCCCTTCGACTTGGTGGCGTCGGATACTTCGACGCGACCAGCCAAGGGCAAGCTATCCGGGTGTCCTGCTGTGGGCCGCGTTCATCCTGACACCGCGGCCCTCGAGCGGCATCGTCGACGGCGTGCCCGTGGGCCCTATCGAAGCGGCCGCGCTTCTCGCGATCGGGTGGTTGATGCTCCAAGGCCGGCGACTGCCGGGCGCGCCCTGGGCCGCGGCCGCGCTTGCGGCGTCGATCGCGCAGGCCCTGGCGGCGCCAGAAGCTGGTGGACTCACCGCGAGGTACTACGCCACCGCCGATGCGACGGGCCCGGTCGAACGCAGCACGGAGTTTCGGGACGAGCCGTTCACCCGCGTTGACCGGACTCTCCAGTTCGAGCCGGCGCGCGCGGAGTTTCCGCTCGCATTCTTCAACGACCTTGGCCGGTTCAATTTCTATCAGCCCCACGAACCCAATCGGGAGCAGATGGCGTTCTCGGTGGTGTGGGATGGCTACTGGCGGGTCGAGACCGACGGCACGCCACGCGATCTGTATCTCGACGCACCCGGAGCGAGCGCTGAGCTGGTGCTGGATGGGATGCCGGTCGTGTCGGTCTCGCCGCTGGATGCCGCACACCTGGCGCGCGTGCAGCCAACCCGTGGGCGGCATGCGCTGCAGGTGCGATTCAGATCCCCGGCTGGGTCGCCGCGCCGGTTCTCAGCTGGCGAGCAGGTCGGCGACACACGCGAGCCGTTTGGCGCACCCACGGTGTCGACGGCGGGCACCGAATCCTGGCGCGCGAGCGCGGCACCGATCGTCCGCATCATCGCGACCGCACTTGATGCCGGTGTACTTGGCTGGCTGTTCGCTCTCGTCGTATTTACGTTGCGCGATGACTGGCGGACGCAGGGCCGGGCTGTCATCGCGTCGCTGACGTTGATCGCCGCGATCGAAGCGCTCGTCTTCGCCACGCCCTGGTCGTGGCGGATGATGACGCTGGTCGGCGGCGACGACACCCTGACCTACGAATCCTACGCGCGCCAGATCCAGCTCGACTCGTTCCTGTTGGCGCAGGGTGGGGGAGAGCCGTTCTTCTACCAGGTGCTCTACCCCTACGTGCTGGCCGCGATGCACATGGTCTTCGGCGAGAGCATGTTCGGCCCGATGCTGGTGCAGCGGCTGCTGCTGGCGCTGCTCGTCTGGGCGATCGTCAGGATCGCCGTCCGCATCGGGGGGAACACGGTGTGGTGGTCCGCGCTCGCGTGCGGCGTCGCCTTCGCGTATTTCCTGATGGCGCCGATCTCAGGAAAGCTCCTCAACGAATCGCTCTTCGTTCCGTTCCTGACGGCATGGACGGCCGCCAATCTCAGCGTGAGCGTCTCGCCAACGCTCTGGCGCGCGATCGGCACCGGCTTGCTGGGCGGTGTGACGACGCTCACGCGGTCAACGGCGCTTCTCGCCTGGCCCGTTGCCCTGTCGATCGATTGGCTGTCGTGGAAGACGGTACCCAGGCGCGGGCGGTTCGTCGTGACGATGCTCGTCTGCTCATGCAGCGTGATGTCGGTGATTGCGCTTCGCAACTGGATTGTCTTGCACGAGTTGATCCTCATGCCGGGCGAGTTGCCGGTGACCCTCTACGGCGGCAATGAGCCGCCACCAGGCGTCACGGTCGCAGACGAGCCGCAACGCGCGATTTACGACTGGCTCGGGCTTCACCCGCTCACGAGGCGAGTCGTGGAGTACGCGCTGGTCGCGCCGCAGCCGTTCTTTCAGAATCTCCTGAACAAGGCGCTGTTCGCGCTCGGTTATTTCGATCGGTATGCGCCGGGGTGGGGCTATTCGGTTGGCCTGCTCGTGATTGCCGTCGCGAGCATCGCCGGTTTGCTGCTGACGATCCGCCATCCGTCTGCGCCGCTCGCAGTGGCGTTGATGCCCGCGCTCATCGCGCTGACGCAGTACGCTGCGGTGGTGATGGTCTATCCGAAGGGCATGCGGCTGATTCTCCCGTTTCACGCGCTGATGGTGCCTTACGCTGCCGTGGCGGCGAATGCGCTGTGGCGGCGTGTGCTTCGCTCCTAGCTCTCCCCGTATACTCTCGGCCGATGCAGCTGCTCTACACGCTTCTTGGCTTCAATCGAGCGGGGAAGTTTCTCTATGGCGGGCTCATCTTGTTGGCGGGCCCGGCGCTCGCCTGGTGGTTCATCTGGCGTCCGAGCAGTCAGTTTCACGACGAGGATGAGCACTTGTTTCGCGCCGCGCGTCACGGCGACGTCGCCGGCATCGACCGGGCGCTCGATGCGGGCGCACGCGTCAACGCGGCCGCTCCCATCGATGGCAAGACGGCGATTTTTCGAGCAGCCGTGTTCGGTCACGCCGATGCCGTTCGCGATTTGCTGCAGCGCGGCGCCGATACGAATGCGCGCGGCAACGACGGCAAGACCGTGCTCGAGATCGTGACCAGTGTTCGATCGGAGGAACTGGATCCCGGTCGCGCCAATCGTCTCGCTGCGGTGGCGTCCGTGTTGGAGAGCGCGCAGCGATGACACGCCGGGCCATCATCCTCGTCTCCGTCGCGGTGGTCTCGTGCTCCCGGGTTCAGACGCCGCCATACGGAGGAGCGCCTGAAGAAGCGCTGGTGGCCGCGACGCTGGCGCACGACGCCGTGAAGGTGCAGCAGTTGCTTGCCGCCGGCGCCGATCCCAACAAGGCGATCACCTACAAGGCGCAGAGCCAATCGGCGTGGTCGTTGGCCTTGGAGCGGTTCACGCCGAAACAGGACCGGCAGGCGCAGGTCGATATTGTCCAGGCCATGCTCGAGTCGGGTGCCGACCCGGAGGCCGCGTGGGGCACCAATGGTGGCGATTCCCCGCAAGAGCTCTCGAGCGTGGGACGACGGTCCTTCTCGTCCCGCTTGCCGTTGGAACTGGCCTTGTACAGCGGTGACCCCGCCGTCGTCGGCGCCATCCTTCGAGTCAAGCCCAACGCCGCTGGCGGCGAAACCGCATTGGTGATGGCGATTGAACGTGGGGAAACGGAAGTGGCCCACCTGCTGGTCGATGCCGGCGTGGACGTGAATTCACACCGCGGCGCCAACACGCCGCTCGTGGCCGCGATCGAAGCGCGCGACGAGGCGATGATGACCTACCTCGAACAGCACGGCGCTCGAGAGAAGCCCTAGACATCTTCTAAGCGACCGCAATCGTGACACTCGAAGCAAGTTTTCCGCGGCCGCAGAAGATGTCGCCCCGCGGAGCGGGGCAAAACAACACTGCCGCTAGCGAAGCGGAGCCGACGTGTTTTTCTGGGCGGTTTGAGGCGGAGCTTCGCTAGCGTGCCCCTAGCCGAATGGCTGGGGACGCTCACCCTCGTGTGCGAGTTTCATAGACAGCGCGACACTGGAGGGACCATGACCAACGTTGGCGTTCTCGGATCGGGGCCAGTCGGCCAGGTCTTGGCCAAGGGCGTGCGGCAGCACGGTTATCAGGCCAGGATCGGCAGCCGCGACGGATCGAAGCTCGACGCATTTTCAGCCGAGACCGGCATCGCGTCCGGCACGTTCGCGGACGTTGCCGCCTGGGCGGACACGATCGTCCTGGCGGTGAAGGGCACTGTCGCACTCGAGGTGCTTGCCGGCGCCGGCGCCGAACGGCTCGCCGGCAAGATCGTGATCGATACGACGAACCCGCTCGCCGACGCGCCGCCGCAGGACGGAGTCCTGCAGCTGTTCACCGGGCCGAACGAGTCGCTGATGGAGCGGCTGCAGGATGCCTATCCCGCCGCCCGGTTCGTCAAGGCCTTCAGCTGCGTCGGCAATTCGCTCATGGTGGATCCCAAGCTCAGTGGCGGCCGCTCGGCGATGTTCATCTGCGGCAACGACCGGGATGCCCGCGCTGAAGTGGGGAAGCTCGTCGGCCAGTTTGGCCACGACGTATGGGACATGGGGACCGCCAAGGCGGCCCGGGCCATCGAGCCGCTGGTCGTCTTATGGTGCATTCCCGGGTTTCTGCAGAACGATTGGACGCATGCTTTCGCGATGGTGCGCCCGTAGTCCGCCTTGGACACAAGCAACCAATGCGGTGCCGCAGTGCGGGCGGCCGCATCGAGGATGTCAGCCTGCGGCGCTCGTGGCGGAGCGAGAGACCGGCCTGATGTGGGCGAACATGCTGCGGGCGTTCCAGGTTGGGAAGGCTCTGACCAGCGACGGAAGGCCGTCGAGTTGGATGCGGCCGTCGCGGGTGGCCTGGGCCCAGGTGAGCTGGCCGGCGTGCCATTTGACGAAGGCTTCGGCGTCCGCCGTGATGTAGAGGTCCTCGTCGAGGCCGGGGTATGTCTTGCAGATCTCGGTGTCTCCGAGCTCGATGAGTAGCCAATAGCGCTCACGGTGTGGGCGGCCGGTCCCACCTTCGCGCGACGCGCTCCGGCAGGCAAGGAAGTCGAAGCGGATGACCACGCGTCGATCCGGTAGCCGGTCTCGGCGGAGCGCGTGGCACATCGACCATAGGGCCACAAAGGGGTCGAGATTCTCGGGGGCGATCTCGAGCCAACGCGCACCCCACTCGCCGAGCGACTGGCAGACCGCGAAGAGATCGTGTCCCGCAGACGTGAGCTCGTAGTGGTGCCCGCGCCCGTCGGGTTTGAGTGCCGAGTCGACGACACCGAGCCGTTGGAGCTGCTTCAGCCGCTGTGAGAGCAGGGTACGCGAGAGTCCGGGCGCGCCCTCCAGGATTTCACTGAAGCTTCCGCAGCCAAGGTACAGGTTGCGGATGATCAGCGGCGTCCAGCGCTCGGCGAAGATCTCCGCACCACGGGCGATGGGGCAGTACTGGCCGTACGTCCTCACAACGCCAGTGTTTAACACCCGGCTTCGGTTGTGAAGTCCAGATTCTTGACTTCACCGGCTGCGGTCCGCCGTGGTCCGATGTGGCCATCAAGAGAGGAGGACCCAATGACGACATCGACGACCGCAGAGGTCGGCCACGGAGGCAAGAAGCCAACCGTCGTGGAGATCGCTGGGTTCCGAGGCCGGCTGATCAGTGCCGACCATGCCGAATACGACATCGCCCGTGCAGTGTGGAACGGTGCCATCGACCGGCGCCCGCGCCTGATCGCCCGCTGCATCGGGACCGCCGACGTGGTCGCGGCCGTGCGTTTCGCCCGCGACCACGATCTGGAGATCGCCATACGGGGCGGAGGCCACAACGTGGCGGGCACCGCCGTTTGCGACGACGGGATCGTCGTCGATCTCTCGGCGATGCGAGCCGTGCGGGTCGATCCCGCCGGCCGCAGCGCCTGGGTGCAGGGTGGAGCGCTGTGGGGCGACGTCGACCACGAGACGCAGGCGCACGGCCTGGCCACCACAGCCGGAATCGTGAGCCACACCGGAGTCGCCGGGCTCACCCTCGGCGGTGGCGTCGGTTGGCTGATGCGCAAGCACGGCCTCACCATCGACAACCTCCTCGCCGTTGACGTCGTGACGGCCGACGGCGAGCTGCTGCGGGCGTCCGAGGACGAGCACCCCGACCTGTTCTGGGCGTTGCGAGGCGGCGGCGGCAACTTCGGCGTGGTCACATCATTCGAGTTCCGCCTCCACTCCGTCGGGCCAACTGTCCTGGCCGGGCCCATCCTCTGGGACGCGACCGACGCCGGGGAGGTCCTGCGCTTCTACCGCGACTTCGTCCGCGACGCTCCCGACGAGCTCGGCACGGTCGTGAGGTTCGGCGCCGCGCCGCCGCTACCGGAAATCCCCGAGGATCTGCACTGCCGCCTGGTGGTGATGGTGGGAACCTGCTACGCCGGGCCGATCGAGGACGGTGAGCGGGTGCTTCGCCCGCTCCGCGCATTCCGGACTCCTCTCCTCGATCTGGTCGGGCCCACGCCGTACGTGGGATTCCAGAGCGCGCTCGACTCCACCGTCGTCCACGGTTGGAACTACTACTGGAAGTCCACCCACCTCCCCGAGCTCCGCGACGACCTCATCGACGTGATCGCCGAGCACGCGTTCTCCTGCTCGTCGCCGCGGTCGTACGTGGCGATGTTCCATCTGAAGGGGGCGGTGAGCCGAGTGGCCGAGGGCGGGACCGCGTTCGGGAACCGGCAGGCGTCGCACGCGATCACCCTCGATGGTGTGTGGCGGCCCGGCGAGGACTTCGGCGATCGGGACACCGCTTGGACGAGGGGGTTCTTCGCCGCCCTCGGCCGCTTCCGCGAAGGCGTCTACGTCAACTTCCTGGGCGGCGACGAAGAGCCCGACCGGGTCCGCGAGGCGTACGGCGACGCCGTCTACGACCGGCTGGTGGACGTGAAGACTACGTACGACCCCGACAACGTCTTCCACCACAACCAGAACATCCGCCCGAGGTTGAATGATGGTGTGGTTGTTTGAGGCTCTACCTGGCCTCCCGCTCGGGCTTCACCTTCCCCTGGTGACACATGTAGCACTGCGTCTGCGGCATGCGCGCCGGGTCGAAGTGCCTGGGAATCTCGTCGAAGATCGGA
The DNA here is from genome assembly GCA_963773045.1 of uncultured Acidobacteriota bacterium. Taxonomy (GTDB): domain Bacteria; phylum Acidobacteriota; class Vicinamibacteria; order Vicinamibacterales; family UBA2999; genus 12-FULL-67-14b. Next base: position 272,158 of record CAVYZT010000013.1, read on the forward strand.
AGCATCCGGTTGACCATGGCGAACGCGCGTTTGCTGCTGGCCTCCCACGTTTCGGGCTCGTGGCAGTGCATGCAGTCCACGCCAAGCGAGGCCGAGTAGACGCTCATTGCCAGCGAGCGGCTCGGGTTGGACGCGAATTCGGCGGAGTGGCGCGACTGAATCTCTTCCCACTGCGCTCTCGGCAGCCGCGCCGGCCGGCTCTGTCCGCGATGACAGGTCCAGCACGTCACTCCGGCGAGATCCTTCAAAGGCCCGGCGTTCAGCGCGTTCACCATGCGTGTCATCCGTTGCGCGAACTCAAACGCCGGCTTCGACGCATCGGTCCAGACATCGGCGACATGGCAGTGCGTGCAGGTGACGCCAAGCGCCACGGACCACGCCCGCATGCGGGCCTGTAACTCGTCCTGTAAACCCGTAGAACCCGCAGAACCTGCTGAACCTGCTGAACCTGCTGAACCTGCTGAACCTGCTGAACCTGCTGAACCTGCTGAACCTGCTGAACCTGCTGAACCTGCAGAACCCGTGACCGCTGCCACCACAATCCACACGCCAATCGAGCCCCGCATCCGCCCGCTACTCTAGCAAAGCATCAGCGCGTCACCCGGCCATTTCTGCCTGGCTCGGGAAGCCGTGCTGCTTCCTGCCGACGTCTCCGTCGTGCTCGGCGGTCGTCTTGTACAACTCGAACCGTCCGTCGGTGGCGAAAACATGGAGACTCGTCACGTAGTCCACCTGCTCGCGCGGGCTCATCGGTGAAAAGCCGCGCGCGATCTTGAGGTTCTGGCGCAGCACGTTCAACGAGTCGATGCCGCTGACCGTCGTGCACACGTCCAGGCTCATCGCGTACCGCAACGCGTCGCCCGCACCCGCGGCCTTCCGCTTCACAACCCGGCCGTCGCCGCCAAGGCTCTTCATCCCGATGGCCGCAATCTGCTGGCGACCAAGTTCGGGGAGCACGCGTTCCTTGAAGCTCCGAAAGTGAGCGTCGAAACCGTTGAGCGGCAGCTGGCAGCTGTCGAAGCGAAAGCCCTGCTCGAGCATGCGCAAGTGGATGTCTGGATTCTTGTGTCCCGTGAATCCGACGTACCGCACCTTCCCCGATTGTCTCGCCTGCTGCAGCGCCTCGACGACGCCGCCTTTCGCGAAATGGCGCTCGGGATCGTTGTCGTAGACGCATTCGTGAATCTGCCAGAGATCCAGATGATCGGTTCGAAGCCGCCGCAGCGACTGTTCGAGCTGACGCATGGCGACCGTGGCATCACGCCCGTGTGTGCAAACCTTGGTCATCAGGAACACGCGGCCGCGACGATCCGCGATGGCCCTTCCCATTCGGATCTCGCTTTCGCCATCGTGGTACTCCCACGCGTTGTCGAGAAAGTTGATGCCGGCGTCGATCGCCTGGTGAATGATCCGGACTGCCTCGGTTTGCGTCTTCACCTTGCCGAGGTGATAGCCGCCAAGTCCGATGATCGAGACCTCATCGGCGTAGCGCCCGAACCGGCGGCGGGGAATCAGCTCGTGCTGTGCGTTCTGCGCCATGCTCGTCCTCCCGGTGGACGCACCGCCTTCGCCTTTCCAGGCATCGCGCGCCTTGGCGTTGTTGCCGGCGTGTCAGGCCGCTCATCCCGGCTCGTGTCGTCCTCGCCGGACAGTTCGTCGACCTTGTTGGTCAACTCCCGCAAGTCAGTCTTCTTCACGAGGTCACGGATGTGGTTGGGTGTGACCGTCGTCTCGACCTGGAGATGGGAGGCGATGTCGCGAAGGAGGTGGAGAACAGCGGTCATCTCGCGCTCGGTCAGCAGATCGATCTGCAGATCCAGGTGCTCTCGTTTGTCGGCCTGGCGAGCCAATCGGTTCTGACTCGCGAGCACGAACAGCGCCAGGAAGATGGCTTCGAGTGACACCGCCATGGTCAGAAACGGGAACGGGAACGGGTCGAACGGCGCCATGCCGCCGATCGCGCCGACGTTGACCGCAATCCAGGCGGCGAACCAGATGACGTGAATCACCAGCATGGGCCCGCTGGCCGCCTTCGCCGTGATCCAATCGCTCAGTGCTTCGGTTCCCGTACGCGCATGCCGAGCGCTGTGTTCCCAGGCCGTGATGGCCCGGACGTTCTCCTCCATGGCCGATTCGACGTGATGATGAGCAATCGATGTGGAGGTGCTGTTGCTACTCATAGGCTTGCTGGTTATGACCTCCGAAATCAGCGCAAGAGACGTGCTTGCCGCTCGAGCTCGACCTCGCACAACAGACTCTCCCGATCGCGGCCGATCGTCGCGACCGCCAGCGTCCGACCCTCACGCACGAACCGCAGCGTGCACTCGCGGCCGGCGAGGTCGCCGTCGCGCTCGATGGCGTCCCAGCGGGTGGCGTGGCCGACGTAGCTGATCGTGACGTCGTAGTGCTGGCTCCAGAAGAACGGCACGGCGTCGAACACTTCGTGACGGCCGAGCATGTTCTTGGCGGCCACCTGGCCCTGCCGCTGCGCCACGACCCAGTGCTCGATCCGGATTCGTTCCCCCGTGTGCGGATCCGGCCAGCGCGCGATGTCGCCGGCGGCAAACACGCCTGGCGTGCTCGTCTCCAGATACTCGTTGACGTTGATGCCGTTCTCGGCCGGCAGCCCCGATCGCTCGGCGACATCGGTCACCGGCTTCACGCCGATGCCGACAATGATGATGTCCGCCTCGATCAGAGCGCCGCTGGTGAGCGTGACGCCGCGTGCGTCGATCGACGCCACGCTTTCGCCGAGATGGAAGATCACGCCGTGTTCTTCGTGGAGCGCCTTGATGAAGTTGGCGACCTCCGGCCCCATGACGTTTTCCATCGGGCGGGCGATCGGGGCGATCACGTGGGCCTCGATGTTGCGGGCGCGCAGCGAGGCGGCGACCTCCAGCCCGATGAAGCTGGCGCCGATCACGGCAGCGCGAGTCCCTGCAGGCAACCCCGCGATGATCGCGCGGGCATCGGCAAAGGATCGCAGGTAGTGAACGCGGCGGTCGTCTGCGCCTTTCACCTTGAGGACTACAGGGTCAGCGCCGGTTGCGAGCAGCAGGGCACCATAGCTCACCGAGCTCCCATCGTCGAGCGAGACGACTCGGCGAGCGGTGTCGATGGAGGTCACGCGCGTCTTCAGCTTCAACTGAATGTGCTGTTTGGCGAAGTACTCCTCGTCGCGTAGCGGCATCCAGTCTTCGGGCGCGGTGCCGGCGAGATAGTCCTTGGATAGATTGGGCCGGTCGTAAGGAGGATCGGTGTCGGCGCTGATGAGGGTCAGGTCGCCGCGGTACCCTTCGCGGCGCAACATGTCAGCAGCGGCGAGGCCCGCGGCGCCTCCGCCGACGATCACCATCGACTCGTATGTCGGTTCAGTGGATCGCTCGCGCGGTTCAGATGGGGCGATCTTCTCCTTCACCACCAGTCGATTGCCGTCGATGTCGACCCGCCAGCAGGCGATCGGATCGAGCGCGGGCGCACGGAGGGCTTCGCCCGTCCGCAGGCTGAAACAGCTGTGGTGCCAGGGGCACCGGACGGTGTCGCCGACGATGAGACCGTCGGCGAGCGGGCCACGATAGTGGGTGCACTTGGCGCCGACCGCCAAGTACTCATCGTTGACCTTGGCGACGAGGACGTCCTCCTCGCCGACGTGGCCCAGGAGATGATCGCTGTTCTGAAATCGATCGAGAGGCACGCCAGCCGCGAGATCTGGGCCAGAGGGCCCCTTCGCTTGATCCATATGACACCTCGAAACTCGGTGAGTAGGTGTTCAGATTATCTGTTCGATCTGTGTCATCTGGGTCATCTGCGGCCCTATGCGGCGCGGCCGCCAACCGCAGCCGGCGCGCCGACTTCGCGCAGGGCTTCGACCAGCGACAGCGTGATGGCGAAGATCACCGGCCCGATGAAGAGGCCGAGCACGCCGAACAATTCGAGGCCGCCAAGCACGCCGAAGAACACCAGCAGCTCGTGCATGCGGGCCCGGTTGCCGATCAAGATCGGCCGGAGGAGGTTGTCGGCGAGCCCGATCACGATCGAGCCCCATAGCGTGAGGGCCACCGCCTGCCACCCGTGTCCGTTGACCGCCAGATAGACGGCGGCGGGGATCCAGACGACGAACGCGCCCAGTGTGGGGATGATCGACGCGAACACCATCACCACTCCCCAAAGCACCGGAGAGGGCAGTCCGAGGGCCCAGAACGCGAGGCCGCCGAGCGATCCCTGAATGACCGAAACCAGGAGCGTGCCGTACGTGCACGCGATGATCACGTCGCGCGTGCGAACGAAGAACTCGCGGATGCGCCGATTCTCGACCGGGACGAGCTCGTACAGGCGCGTGCGCATCAGGCGCGCGTCCTTGAAGAGATAGAACATGGCGAACACGATCAGCGCGAGCTGGACGGCCATGCTGACCACGCCGCCAACCAGACGCAGAGGCCTGGTCTGTACAGGTCCGCTCCAGTCTTTCGCCATGGCCTCGAGCCACCGCGGATCGCGAAGGCTATCCAGGCGTTGGTAGCGTTCGATCCAGCGCACGGTCGAACCCGTCGTCGGGTTGGTTGGCGAGAGAAGCTGCGACACTGCGGCGGGCGCCTGTTGCGCGATCGACTGCGCTTCACCGACCACCGAGCGCGCCACTAGTGCGGTGGGCACCAGAATGGTGACGATCACGAGGAGTGTGGACACCGCCGCCGACCATCCTGAAGACGCGATCCATTTGCGCAGCTGCTCGTGAACCGGATAGAAGAGCACGGTCATCACCACCGCCCACGTCAAGACCCAGAGGAACGGGCGGATGAGCAGAAACGAGAGGTAGACCGAGACCGCGAAGGCGACAAACACGGCCATCGATTGGGCGCGCGCGGAGTCTCGCGATCGGCTCCCGTTTTCTGTCGTTCGCGACCCGAGCGTCGTGACCTGGTCGTTATCCAATGGACATCCTGGAAGCTGCGGCTGGATTTCCAGCCCTATAGAGCAAGACGCGGGCCGGGTTCTGGGCGCTCCGATGCCACACTTATCCCTTGGCGGATCGGGGGTTCCGGCGGCCGTCCTGCCGGCAGAGGTAAGCCGATTCCCGCTATTGGCACCGCGCTCCACAATTGGGCGGGTCCCGACTTCATAGATGTCGCTGCAGCGAATGAAAAACGGGCTGGCACGACGTTACTATCACCTCGCACAGGAGGGATCGCCACGTGAGGATGAGACCAGGGGGCGACAGTGCGGCGGCGGCCGGTCTGCGCTACGCCGATTGCAACCGGCCGGGTCTCACACGCCAGAAGCGAGGCAAGGGGTTCATCGTTCGTGATGCGAAAGGACGCATCGTTCGTGATGCGCGCACGCTCGAGCGGATTCGATCCCTCGTGCTGCCGCCGGCGTGGACCGATGTCTGGATCTCGCCCGATCCCTGGGCGCATCTGCAAGCGACCGGACGCGACGCCGCAGGACGCAAGCAGTATCGCTATCACGCGCTGTGGACCGCCGAGCGCGGTTCGAACAAGTACCATCGCCTGCTCGACTTCGCCGATGTGCTTCCGGTCATCCGCCGGCGTACGCGCCGGGATCTCCTCAGCCCGGCGTGCGGCCGGCCTCGCGTGCTCGCGACGGTGGTCGAACTGCTCGAGCGCACGCACATTCGCATCGGCAACGAAGAGTACGTCCGTACCAATCACTCGCACGGGCTGACGACGCTGCGGGATCGTCATGTGAGCATTCGCGGCCAGCATCTTCGCTTCGCATTTCGCGGCAAGAGCGGCGTGCACCAGACGATCGAACTGGAGAACCCGCATCTGGCAAAGGCCGTGCGGCAGTGCCAGGATCTGCCAGGCCAGACGTTGTTTCAATATCGCGACGACCACGGGAAGGTGCGAAGCGTGTCGTCCGCGGACGTGAATCGCTATCTGCAGGAGATCAGCGGTGGTGTGTTCACGGCCAAGGATTTTCGGACGTGGTCCGGAACGCTGGCGGCGGCCGAGGCGCTCGACCGTGCGCAACCGGTGAAGTCGGCGACCGCTCGAACGCGCGCGATTGTGCAGGCCGTCGATCATGTGGCCGAGCGACTGGGGAACACTCGCGCGGTGTGCCGCAAGTGTTACATCCACCCCGCCGTGCTGGAGGCCTATCAGGCTGGGACGACGCTCGGCTGCGTGAGCCCGTCTCGCGCGCGCTCGAGACAGGGACTGCGCGAGGCCGAGGCGCGGCTCGTCGCCCTGTTGAGTCGTCCAACGAAGCGAAAGGCGGCTTAGCTTGCGGGCCTTCGGTGGGTCTCACTTCGTTCGCTGGGCGCTTCGCGTGGGCCTACGATTGGTCTAGTTGCGACTGGGGCCTGGCCCGATCGCAAAATCTGCAATGGAGAAATAAGCATGCCGGGATGGCAGTGTTTTGGAACGGGCCAGGCCGGCCCAAGGTCGCCTACAGGCCCCAAGGTCGCCTACGGACGGAAGAGCCGATTCACCTTGACGACCAGCGCGCGATTGCGCAGCGCGTGTGCACTGGGCAGCGGATCGCTGTTGTAGTCGTCCGTGTAGACGACGAAGAGCTCGCTTCCGGGCTGGTATTCCCATCGAAAGCGGACGTTGCTGCCGACCGACGTGCTGGTCGAGTTGTATTGGACGATGCCGCTGACGTACATGCGCGGAGTCATCGTGTAAGTGGTGCGCGCGCGCAGTACGGTCGCGGTGAAGGCGCCCTCCAGCAGATCGACGTCGTTGATCGAGAAGCTCGGCTCGATCGACAACTGCGGCGTCACCTCGACGCGGGCGAGGTTGAGGGCGATCGACCGGCGATTCCCGCTGTAGAACGTGCCCATCTCGTAGACGACCGCGCCGGAAAACTTGCGTTGCTGGCCGCCGGTATACGAGAGCTGCACGGTGTGGAAGTTGTAGCTGCCAATCGGAATCCTGACTCCAGGAGCGATGGCGAACGGCCGCACGAGCCGATCGAAGCTGTCGATGTACGTGACGTTGGCGACGTCGCTGTTGGTGAGCTCGGTCTGGAATTGACCGATCTGTTCCCGCGTGTCGAGCCGGTCGGCGGTGTTCGTCGTGTAGTTGAGACTGGCCTGCGCCGACAGGCGACGTACGTGCGGCACGCCTTTGGGTCGTGGGCTGAAGCGCAGCAGACCGAAGTTGCGCCGGAAGTCGGTGCGACGAAGGAAGCCGACCTCGGGGAGGAAGTTCGGCTGCACCTCCAGGCGCTCCACCTGCACGCCGTAGCGGTCGGCGTTGTAGTCCATGAAGCCGCGGTAGCTCAGCGTGGCGCCGCTGACCCCGTCGCTGCGCGTGCCGGCGAGATAGCCGTCGAATCGCAGGTTCTGGTAGAAGCCGAAACTCCCGTCCACCCCGAAGCCGTCGTTGTCGCCGACCTTGCCCGGCGTCCTCGACCGGTGCGTGTACATGCCGCCGAGCGAACTGCGGCGCAGGATGTCGCGCTTGGCGCGCAGCACGGTGAAATTGGCGGCGTCGACCTTCAGCGGTTCCTCGTCCCCGGTCTGCACGTTGAGCGCCGCGAACGTCGTCCGTCCGGCCTTGCCGAGCGCGCGGCCGCCCGCGAGCAGCGGCACCTCGCCGCCGCCGTCGAGTCCGATGCGGCGGCTGAAGAACAGATACGGCGTCTCGCCGCTGCCGGCCGCCAGCCCCGCGCTGGCGCGGCCGGCGAACGCAAACGTGCCGGCGCCCTCGAGGAAGAAGTCACGCTTCTCGGGAAAGAACAGGTTGAAGCGCGTCAGGTTGACCTGCTGCTCGTCGACTTCGACTTGCGCGAAGTCGGTGTTGATGGTGAGGTCGGCGATCAGGTTCTGCGTGACGCCGTACTTGAGATCGCCGCCGATGCGGGCGTCGACGTCGCGGGTGACGATCGGCTGCACCGTTCGATCGGTGGAGATGCCGCTGAGCGCGTACGGTTTGATCTCGACCGTCCGGCTGTCGGCCGGCGCTCGAAGGCCGGTGAGGGTGCCGGCTGACGAGACCTGCAGGATGCCGCGGAACGTGGTGAGGGCGCGTGGCACCTGCGCGAGGTACGACCACTCGTTCTTCCAGCGAACGACGCGACGCAGGTTCACGCCCCAGGTCTGCTCCAGTCCCGGGGCGTAGCGCATCGACTTGAACGGAATCGCCATCTCGATGGTCCAGCCGTCGTCGAAGTTCGCGGTCCGCACCGACCACACCGTGTTCCAGTCCACGTTCGGCGGCCCTTCGTCGGTGATCTGGCTGTCGGCGAAGCCGCCAATCGCGTTGGCGTAGAACAGGTAGCCGTTGCGTCGATCGTGAAAGGTATCGAACAGCACTGCAAACGTGTCGTTCTGTCGCAGCTGATTGGTGTCGCGCCGCATCTCGTTGGCGACGCGCCGCGCCGGCTGCGATTCCCAGCAGCGCGCGGCGACGTAGATGTAGCGATCGTCGAAGAAGATCCACGCCTCGGTCTTCTCGGTCGCCGGTTGGAATTCGAATGGCTCCTGCTGCACGAAGCCGCCGATCGGGGGTGTCGCGGCGTAGACCGGCTCATCGAGCGCGCCGTCGACGCGGATTGGCGCCGGCAACCGGTGCGCGCTCACGGCGGGCGCGGGTGCCCGCTGACGCGGTTGTGCTGACAGCGGACGGCCGATGCCGACTCCGATCAACACCAGCACCGCGACCCGCCGACGCCAAGCCATGTCCGCGCATCGTACTGCCAGTCACTTGCAGTTTGCAAGTGACTGGACGGGTGCGCGCGCGAGTGCTAGACTCCGCGGCATGGCGGCGTCGCGGCGTTCCTCGTGCCCGGTCGCGTGTACGCTCGACGTGCTGGGCGATCGGTGGTCGCTGCTCGTGGTCCGCGATCTGCTGCGCGGCAAGCATCGCTTCGGCGACCTGCTCGCGTCGAAAGAGGCGATCCCCACCAACATCCTCGCCGAGCGCCTGCGGCGGCTGAAGGCGAAGGGGATCATCAAGGCGCGCCGCTATTCGTCGTCGCCGCCACGGGTCGAGTACTTCCTGACCGGAAAGGGAGAAGACCTGCGGCCGATCCTGCGGGCGATGGTGGACTGGGGCGTGCGGCACGCGGGCGGCCGCGTGCCGCCGGGGTACGCCCAGAAGCCGACCTAGGTTCCTCGGCGCAAGGCTCGCGCTCTCATATAATCCGACGCAACTCGGGACCCCGCTCCGATGATCGGTCGCGTCATCTCGCGCTACAGAGTGCTGTCGAAGCTTGGCGGCGGCGGGATGGGTGTGGTCTACGAGGCCGAAGATACCGAGCTGGGCCGCCGCGTCGCGATGAAGTTCCTCCCGGACGACGCGGCGGAATCTCCCGACGTGATCGAGCGCTTCAGGCGTGAAGCGCGCGCCGCGTCCGCGCTCAACCATCCGCACATCTGCACCGTGTATGACGTCGGCGTTCACGACGGGACGCCGTTTCTCGTCATGGAGCGCATGCAGGGGAAAACGCTCAAGCACACCATCGAGGGAAGGCCGCTGTCCCTCGACACGGTGTTGTCACTGGGCGAGCAGATCGCCGATGCGCTCGCCGCGGCGCATGACGCGGGAATCGTCCACCGCGATTTGAAGCCCGCGAATGTGTTCGTGACCGAGCGCGGCGAAGCCAAGATTCTCGATTTCGGTCTGGCCAAGCTGACCTCGCCCGGATCTGGAGAGGCGCCAATGGCGGACGCGCCCACCACCGTCCAGGATCACTTGACCACACCGGGTTCGACACTGGGCACGGTCGCGTACATGTCTCCCGAGCAGGCGCGAGGCGAGCTCGTCGACGGCCGCAGCGACCTGTTTTCGCTTGGCGTCGTGCTGTACGAGATGGCCACCGGAAAGCTGCCCTTCACCGGCGCCACTTCGGCCGTGATCTTCGACAACCTTCTCCACCTCGACGTCCCGCCGCCCTCCCAATCGAATCCGGCGGTGCCCTACGAGCTCGACACACTCATCCTCCGCGCGCTGGAGAAGAACCGCGATTGCCGTCTACAGAGCGCGGCCGAGCTGAGGGCTGCGCTCAGGCAGATGCGTGGCTCGGCGACGACCCATTCGGCCCGGCCTGCGGCCATCAGCCCGCGACGATCGCGGCCGGGACGCCGCGTGGCTGCGCTGGTCGTCGGGGTTCTCGCGTTGAGCGCGGCGGCCGTGTGGGTTCTGGGTGTTCGCGGCGGCCTCGCTCCAGCGCGTGAAGTGGCGTCGATTGCGGTGCTTCCGTTTGCCGACATGAGTCAAGCGAAAGACCAGGAGTACTTCTCCGATGGCCTGTCCGAGGAGTTGCTCGATGCGCTCGCGAGGATTCCCCAGCTGCGCGTCATCGGCCGAACCTCGTCGTTTCAGTTCAAGGGCAAGAACGAGGATTTGCGCGTCATCGGCCGGAAGCTCGGCGTCGATCACCTGCTCGAGGGCAGCGTCAGAAAGGAAGGCAAGCGCGTCAGGATCACGGCTCAGCTGATCAAGGTGTCCGACGGCTCACATGTGTGGTCGGAGACCTACGATCGCATGCTCGACAACGTCCTGATGCTGCAGGACGAAATCGCGGACGCCACGGCTCAAGCGTTGAGGGTCACTCTGCTGGCCGGCAAGACGCCGGAGCAGACGAGCATCGCCCGCAACGACGCACACATGCTCTATCTCGAGGGCCGTTACTACTTCAAGCGCCGGACGAAGGACGACTACGAGAGGGCGATCGCCTCGTACAAGAGCGCCCTCTCGGTCGATCCGACATTCGCTCCGGGGTGGTCCGGGCTCGCCTGGGTGTACGCGCACCAGGCGGGTCTCGGCCTGATTCCGGCCGAGACGGGAAGCCGTCAGGCGCGGGATGCGGCTCAACGTGCGCTGGCGCTCGACCCCAAGCTCGTCGAAGCACACACCGCCATGGTGTACGTCCTTACCGGGTATGACTGGGATTGGTCGGCGGCGGACACGGAGGTGCAACAGGTGCTGATCCTCGCGCCCGGAAGCGCTGAGGCGCTGGTCAGTGCTGGCGTGCTGGCTCGCACCCTCGGGCGATTCGACGAAGCGATTGATTTCTACCAGCGGGCGAAGGCCAGAGATCCCTTGAGCACCGCCGTGCACAACAATCTGGGACTGGCGTTGTACTACGCGGGCAGACCCGCCGAGGCCGAGGCCGAATTGCGCGCGCTCTTAGAGTTGCGTCCTGGATTTGCTGCCGGGAACGCGCATCTCAGCAAAGTCCTGATCGCCCGCGGTCAGCGCGACGCGGCGCTCGCGGCCATCGAGGGTGAATCCTCGGAAGCGTGGCGGGCGATCGGTTTGCCCCTCGCGTACCACGCATTGGGGCGCAAGGCTGAGTCTGACGCGGCGCTGCGGGAGCTCACCGACAAGTTTGCCGGCGATTGGGCGTACCAGATCGCAGAGGTGCACGCCTTCCGCGGCGAGATCGACGACGCCTTCAAATGGCTCGATCGCGCGTACACGCAACGCGACGGCGGCTTTTCGGAAATGAAAGGCGATCCGCTCCTGAAGAACCTCGAACGTGACCCACGCTATCCCGAGCTCCTGCGCAAGCTGAAGCTGCCGCTCTAGCCTGAATCGCCGTTAGCGGATGCTGATGCTGTCGCCTGCGTGCGGCAGCTCTCGCTGGTAGATGACGTGCTGCTCGACGGCGGCCATGCCGGCCGGTCGTCGCGCATCCGCGAGCCGGTCAGACCAAGGCCGGCCAGCAGTTGCCAGACCGCTTCGTCGAACTTTGCACGTAAAACATGACGTTCATGTGCCCCACGTGGTCGCACTGCGCGAGAGACACGGTTCCGCGATAGGTGAGGTCGATGTTGGCCATGCGGCATTCTCGTCGCGCCGCCAGATGGCAGTCGTGAGAACGACGTCGGCCTTGAGTGAGAATTGGGTCCGGCCGATGGTGGAAGTGCAGGGGCGAATCCGTTAAGATCGCAGTTTCCAACCACGCGGAAGTGGCGGAATTGGCAGACGCACCAGCTTGAGGGGCTGGCGGTAGCAATACCGTGGGGGTTCGAGTCCCCCCTTCCGCACCAACCTTCGCTCGCGACACGCGGAGCGAGCTACGGTTGGCAAGCCAACCTGCACGCGAAGGTTGTCCACCGTAGCTCCGAAGGAGCGAAGGTGGACCCCAACCATCACCTTCGAATCAGCTAGTTACGCCTAGATTCGATGGTTCGGCTGAGGCGCCCGCAAGGGGCGCATGTGTTGTGTTTGTGCGAATGGCGTGCGAAACCGGCGGGCAAAGACGGGATCGACGAGCCTGATCGAGCGGGCGTAAGCTAGTCGCGTTAATGACACCACGGAAGTGGTCGATCGCAATGCTTGCGATGATCCTTCGATGCTAGTATCCGCCCTGTCACGCGGTGCACCGTGCGCAGCGTTCCGACATGGTTCGTTCCCAGCGAGGAGGTCGTCATGTGGAGTCGTCGCGCGTTTCTCCGAATGAGCGGAATTGTCGGCACCGCTGCATATGCGGCGGGTTCCGCAACCGAGATCGAAGCCATCCAGCGAGCCTCGAACGGGGTCGCCAGCCGCACGGCCGAGGAGGTCGCGCAGGACGAGTTCTATTGGCGTGAAATCCAAGAAGCCTTCACCTTGGACCGCACGCTGACGAACCTCAATAATGGCAACACCTGCCCAAGTCCGCGGGTGGTGCATGAAGCGTGCAAACGCTACATGGACATGGCCAACATGCTGCCGGTCCAGTACAACGGCATGATTGGCCGCAACATTCAGACCGTGAAGCGCCGGCTCGCCGCCGAGTTCGGGTGCGATGTCGACGAACTCGCACTGACACGCAACGCCAGCGAGTCGTTGCAGATTGCGCAGAACGGCCTCGACCTCCAGCCTGGCGACGAGATTCTCACCACCGAACAGGACTACCCGCGGATGTTGACGACGTGGGATCAGCGCGTGCGCCGCGACAAGATCAAGGTCACCCGCATTCAGTTTCCGGTGCCGACAACCGCGGACGACCTGTATCAGCGATTCGAAAAGGCGATCACCCCGCGGACGAAGGTGCTCCATTTCTGCCACATCACGAACCTCACCGGGCAGCTGTTCCCGGTGCAGCGGCTCAGTCGTCTCGCCCGCGAACGGGGCATTGTGACCATCGTCGATGGCGCGCATGCGCTGGCGCACTTCCCGTTCAAGATTCGCGATCTCGAGTGCGACTACTACGGTGTCAGCCTCCATAAATGGCTGCTGGCGCCGATCGGCAACGGACTGCTGTATGTGCGCCGCGAGAACATCGCGAAGACCTGGCCGTTGCAGGCGGTTGCCGATCGACAAACGAACGACATCGGCAAGTTCGAGGCCATTGGGACGCATCCGCAAGCGATTCGCGCGGCGGTTGCCGAAGCGCTGGCGTTTCATCAGGCCATCGGCGCCGAGCGCAAAGCGGCACGCCTGCGGTACCTGACCCTGCGTTGGGCCAACGCGATCAAAGACCATCCGCGCGTGCGGATGCTCTCCAGCCTGGAGCCCGGCCAGACGTGGGGCGTGGCGATGGTCGGGATCGATGGCATCGATCCGCGGGGCTTATCGCAGTTCATGATGGACCGCTATCGCATCGTGGTGAACGCCGTCAGCGGCGGTAATGCCCCTGCACAGGTCTTCGATTACTCCGGTTTGCGCGTGACGCCGAATGTCTACACGACGCTTGAAGAGGTCGACACCTTCGCCGAAGGCATGCTCGAAGTGGCCAAGAACGGCCTGCCCGCCGCGCCGGCCCGGACTCGCGGCGTGTAAGTCAAGGCAAGCGTATTAGCCAGACTGCAGTGGATCGTGGGAGGCAACATGAGACGTGTCGACGTCATTGTCGCGGTGTCGTGGATGGTGCTCGTCATGAGCGTCGCCAGTGGGGCGCAGTCGTTTCAGGGCGGTCTGCGCGGCAGCGTGAAAGACGCCGAGGGGATCATCCCCGGCGTCACGCTGATCATCACCAATCAGGAGACGGGCGTCGCTCGCGAGACGATCAGCAACGAAACCGGGGAATATTCGTTTCCGGGCGTCACACCGGGAATCTACAGCGTCAAGGCATCAGTGGTTGGATTCAAGACCTTCGAGCGCCATGACATCCGTATCGGCACCCAGCAATACTTGACGCTCGACATCACGCTCGAACTCGGCGGCATCGAGGAGACGATCATGGTGACCGCTGATGCACCATTGATCGAGACGTCGAACGCGTCGACCGGCGACGTCCTCGACAGCCAAACCCTCCAGGCGCTGCCATCGATCAGCCGTATGGCCTATCTGGTCAGCAACACCCTGCCGACCGTCAACTACACCGGCAATCCGAACATGAACCGCATGCAGGATCAGACCGAGGCGGCGAAGATCTCGCTCGGCGGCGGTCCATCCGTCGGCAACAACTACCTGCTCGACGGCTTCCCGATCACGGACCTGCAAAACCGGGCCTCGGCCAACCCCAGCATCGAGATGCTTCAGGACGTGAGAGTCCAGGTCCACACCTATGACGCCGAAATGGGCCGTACCGGCGGCGGCGTGTTCAACGCCAGCGCGCGGACGGGAACGAACGCCTTTCGCGGGACCGCGTTCGGGCTGCTGCGCCCGGGTTCACTCATCGGGCAGAATTTTTTTCTGAAGCTGCAGGACCGGCCCAACCCCGATCAGTTCTGGCGAAACGCCGGCGGCGGGTTGGGCGGCCCCGTTATTCGGGGCCGCACGTTCTTCTGGGTCGCAGCCGAGGGGTATCGTGACGGGCTGACGCAGAATGGCAACCTCCACCTCGCGACCGACGCGATGCGTCGCGGAGACTTCTCAGCGTTGACCGATACCGCTGGCCGCCCGATCACCATTTACGATCCGCTCACGACCGACCCGGTAACCGGGGCCCGCCAACCGTTTCCCGGCAATATCATTCCCGCGAACCGCATCAATCCCGTTGGCCGCAACATCGCGAATCCGTTCCCTCTGCCCAACGTCAATCCGGGATTCGACAACGGGCGGCCGAACTATGTCGCCGAAGACACTCCGAACAACCTCGGTCAACAAGTGAGCGGCAAACTCGATCACCATTTCAACGGATCTGTTGGCCTCACCGGCGTCTACCTTTACCAGTACACCGAAGAACCCAGACTGGGCTTTTTTCCCGATGCCCCGTATCTGCAGGGAGGCCAGAACAATCGGCCCATCCATGTGGCGGTCCTGAACAATACCTACATCGTGAACTCCTCGACGGTGGTGACCGTGCGCGCGGGATACAACACATTTGATGACATCACCCCGCTCAAGCACCCGTTCGATGCGCATACGTTGGGCTTCAATCCCAGCTTCGCCGACGCGATCCCGGTGCAGCGATTCCCGGCGCTCACGCTCACCGGCTACGACGGCGCGTCCTACACCGGGCAGGGCCAGACGCACTATTACTCGTATGGGGCGAACGGCTCGCTGACCAAGTTGCTCGGCGCCCACAGCGTCAAGACGGGCGCCGACTATCGGCTGCTCGGCGTCAAGTCGCGCACCTACGGCAATTCCGCAGGCGCGTTTACGTTCAGTGGCCAGTTCACGGGATCCAATGCGAACTCGCCGGCCGCGACCTCGCGCAACGCGATTGCCGACCTGTTGCTCGGTTACCCGTCGGCCGGATCCATTCCGCTCAATAGCGAGACCGACAACTACATCAAGTACTACAGCGCGTACCTCCAGGACGACTACCGGGTCAACGATCGACTGAGCGTGGATTTCGGGCTGCGATTCGAGCACGAGACCGGCCTGGCCGAGCGGAACGACAACCTCGTCGTCGGCTTCGACCGCGAGACCATCAATCCCGTGAACGTGACGATCCCCGCCGGCATCGATCCCTTGCATCCTGCGGCGCGGCCGGTCAGGGGCGGTCTCATCTACGCCGGCGTCAACGGCGCGCAGAGCCATCTCGGAGATCCGCCAGCCCTCAAGGTTTCCCCACGGGCTGGCGCTGTGCTCAAGCTCAGCGAACAGGCTGTCGTCCGGGGCGGCTACGGCGTCTTCTGGGCGCCATTGAGCTCAGGTCCGGTCAACTCGGTCGGCTACTCGCAGACCACTAACATGGTCCAGAACACGCTGCTACCAGTCACCTCGATCGACAATCCGTTTCCCGACGGTTTCATTCAACCCTCGGGCAACAGCCTCGGCCTTGCGACCGGCCTCGGCAGCGCTGTCTCGTTCGTCGACCCCGAGCGTAAGGCCCCGCGCATTCAGAAGTACTCGCTTGACGTCCAGCGGGAGTTACCCGGGCAGATGAGCGTCTCGGTTGGGTATGTCGGGTCGACCGCTTCGAACCTGCCGCTGGGGACCAACGTCAATATCAACCAGTTGCCGGTCGAGTACCTCGCTCTTGGGAGCCGGCTGACGTCACTTGTCGACAATCCGTTCTTCGGCGTCGCCGGAACCGGGCCCCTGGGCAGTCAACGGACCGTTCAGCTCAATTCGCTGTTGGTGCCGTTTCCTCAATACGGGTTGAATGCCGTCTCGATGACGACTGGCGTCGGACGCTCGCAGTATCACGCGCTCGTGACGCAGGTGCAGGCGCCGGACGACAAGCTGGTGGGGCGGGAACTTTAGCTACACGTTCAGTCGTCTGTCGGACAATCTTGTCGGACAAGGCAATTACTTCTCGAGTGCGCCCGGCATTGTCGACAACTACAACTACATTGCGGGGTCGAGCCTGTACGACCCCGACATCGACTACGGTCTCAGTCTGCTCGACAGCCCGCATAAGCTCGTCCTGTCGCCGATCGTCCAGCTGCCGTTTGGAGAAGGGCGACGCTACATGAATGGTGGCGGCTGGCTCGACTACCTGGTCGGAGGCTGGAGAGTTTCGGCGGTCGTGCTCGTTCAGAGCGGCTTCCCCTTGGGAGCCAGCCAGACGCCCAACACGACCAATCTCAACGGCGCCGGCCAACGGCCCAACCTGACTGGCGCCGCCGTCCTAGTGCCCGGCGATATCACCTCGCGCCTGGAGGAGAACCCCGCCGACAACCTGTATCTCAATCCCGCAGCGTTTTCCGCCGCGCCCGCCTTCACCTTCGGCAACGCGCCGCGCGTACTGGCCGGTGTAAGCTCGGTGGGCCGATCGAGTACCGACGTCGCCTTTGACAAGCAGTTCAAAACGGGTGGCTCGAGCCGCGCGACGCTGCGGGTCGAGATCCTGAATCTCTTCAATGCGCCGTGGTACACCAGCCTTGCCAGCACCAATGTCGGCGCGGCAAATTTTGGACAGGTCACGACCCAGGCGAACCTCTCTCGCTTCGCGCAGATCACCCTCCGGTTCGAATTCTAGAGACCAACGCCCGACGTGCAAGGATTGCGCGTCGGGTGGTCACTGATCCCTGACTCGTAGGGTAGTTGTCCACTTCACGCTGGAATGCGCTCTAGCGTTCCCCTGGAGTCGCTAGCACCTTCGTGGAGAAGTGGATGTCCTCTCCTTCCGAGCCCGCAAACACGAGTAACGTCTCCAAGCTCTGACCCGGCTTGAACAGCTCCGAGGGGATTGGAATCGTCACGAACTCGCGTCCGACCGGCGTCGTGATGCACGTGCGGCCATGGGCATTCGCGAGACTGATGTTCGACGAGAGGTCCACGACAAGTGAGATTGGGGCTCGGATCGCCTGTTTGGATGTATTCGTCACCGTGACTGTGCACTCGAAGCGGTGCTCAGAATTGAAGCGGAGCCCACTCCGGGCGACAGCGACCGAGGCAGTCACGTCCGTCGCAGGGATTTCGGCTGGCAGGAGCCCCAACGCACACCCGTATGACTGCAGCTCATTCATGGCGGCGTAATTGGCCGCTCCATTCATGATCGAAATGTCTTTGGGATCTGCGCGCAAGGCGCGGCGCATGAGCACGAAGAATTCCTGTGCCTTCTCGCGGCTCACTGCACCCCAAAACGTCTTGCTCTCGCGTCCCTTTCCAGCGACGACGGCCAACGAAAGCCACGCGTCAATCTGCCGACTGCCCGCCGGTGCGGCTACTGCAATATCCCTGACTGCGCCAAGGAGCCCCCTCATGTCTTCGACCGTCACCGTGAATGATGGGACGGTGCGTCCCTGCTCCCAATCGCCAATCTGTAGCCCAGGAATGGCACGGAGGCGCTTCCAGTCCACCGTCTCGGAGTTCACCGTGATGAGCAGAGGGCCGAGGGACTCGCGCCCCGGACCATGAAACTGAATGCTGACAATCGTCGAGGACAGGTCGTCGGGCGGCAGTCTTGACAGCAACGCCAGGCTTGATACGTCCTGGGCTGTCGTCGCCCGCGCGAGACAGGCGAGCGAAACAAGCAGACTGAGGGCTGCTAGGAGCGACTTCCGCCTCAGGACAATGCTCCTGAAAGAGTATAAGTGTGCAACGCAGTCCCATCCGCGGCCAACTTGCTCGAGTGCGAGCCAGGGCCGGCGTTTTGGCGGCGGCCCCACCGGGCGTGAAGCTAGCTGACTTCGATCACCGAGCGTCGGGCTCAGTAGAGCGTGTTGCCGAAGCGATCGCCCACCTGCACGCTGTCGAGCACGCTCGCACTGTCTTGCGTCCAGAACTGGCTGCCAGTGGTCACCAGGCCCGCGGCCGACCCGTACAACACGTGAATGGCGCCGGCGTCCTGCATCAGCGTGCCCGTGGTGACGGAGGTCAGGTCCTCGAAGGGTACGCCAATCGCCAGGTCCCGGTGCGCACTGACACCGAAGTTCCACGAGGAGAGTGCATAGCCAAACTGATCGCCCGGTTCGGCGACGTCTGGCACGCCCGCCGTGTCCTGCGTGAGGATGCGCACGGTGCTGACGCGCAGGCCGGTGGACGAGCCGCTGATCACCGCGACCAGGCCGGCATCGGCAAGCGCCCCGACGTTCTCCCCCGGCGAGCCGATCGCGAGTTCGTCGAAGCCGTCGCCGTTGAAGTCACCCGCTGCCAGGGCCCACCCGAACCGGTCCCCGGCCTCCGCGGACAGGCCCGTCAGGTCCGACTGGCTGATGAACAGGCTGTTCCCCGCATCGGTGACATCGTTGAGGTCCGGAAACACGTGGACCGCGCCCGCATCGGCTTCAGTGTTGCTGATGAGATCCTCGAAGGGCACCGAGACGACCAGGTCGGCACTCCCGCCGTTGAAGTTGCCCGATGCGAGGATGCGGCCGAACTGGTCGCCCGACTCGGCGCCACCGCCGACGCCCGGCGTGTCCTGCGACAGAACGAAGGCGTCGCTGGTGTGGAGACCGCCAGACAGCCCACGCACGACGTGAACGATGCCCGCGTCGATCTTGTCCACCAAGCCGAGGTCCTCGAACGGGACGCCGATGACGAGGTCGTCTGCGCCGTTGCCGCGCAGCACTGTCAGTGAGGATCCGAAACGATCACCGTCCTCGATGCTGTCGCCGACTCCCACACCAGTGCTGCCCCGATCACACAGTCCCTGGATCAGCCGCTGCGCGCCGAATTCCGAGAGGCCGCTGTTCGAGCCATAGAAGACCTGCACCTCGCCGGCGTTGGCGACGTCCAGGGCGAACTGTGAACACGCGAAGCCTTCACCGCGCACCGCGGAGTCGGGCAGGCCGATTGCGAGGTCGCCGATGCCGTCGCCGTTGAAGTCGCCCCAGGCGAGCGAGGCCCCGGCGCGGCCGCGCGCCCCGGCAATCGTGCCTACGCTGCGCACAGTGCTGGTGTCCAGTCCAATGTCAGATCCCTCGATCACGAGGACCAGCCCGTTGTTGCCACTGCCCGTGGACTCGTATTCGGGAACGCCGATCGCGAGGTCGGAATGGCCGTCGCCGTTGAAGTCACCAGCCGCGAGCGCCCACCCGAAGTGATCGTCGGAGCCGAGCGAGAACCCGAACGAGCGGATGTCGAACAGCTGGTCGCCGTTGGCCGTGAGGCCGTTCGCCGACCCGTAGAAGACTTGCACGATGCCGGCAGCGTTGATGCCGTCGAGGTCTTCGTAAGGCACGCCGATCGCCAAATCGGCCAAACCATCGCCGTTGAAGTCGCCACGCGCGACGCCGGCCGATCCCGCCGACTCGCAGCGCCGGTGCAGCCCGTTGGCGTGCCCCGTGGGAGTGAGCGCGAGTTCGCACGGATCGGGCGGTCCGGGGTGCTCGTCGCGCGCGGGCTGCCCGATCTGCGTACGGCCATCAGCCAGCAGCGAACGCTGCGCGGCAGGACCACCCCCGAGGAGGATTGACACCAACGACACGACGAGGGCAGGACGGCGTAGCGATTTCATGGCACTCCTTTGAGCTGAGGTCGAACGTCAGGCGATGACGGGACGCACGCCGGCTTCGACTGTGATGACAGCCGCGGTGTCGGATGTCGTGAACATCCCGAAGTCGCGGCGAAATTGCGCAGTATCAGGCAGAAGATTCAGCACCGGCAGACTTCAATCCGCCGCAGGGGTGCCAAGGCGCTTCTTCTATCGTTGATTTGCCGAGCTCTTGAAATCAGGCTCCCAGGCTCTGCAATTTGTGGACCGAGGTTGAAGCGGAGGCGTCAGCTGCATCACCGTGAGCGACCGCGCATCGAAGACGAGCGTCCGCTGCGGGTCGAGCCAGATCGGCGATCCCTCCGGCGTGATGACGCGTGCCGGACGATCGGCCGCGAAGAGGGCGACGCTGCAGGCGAGCAGTGTCAAGACAGCCGTCCAGCGGGCCGCAGGATATCGTCGCCACATGTGATGTCCCTTCGCGAGTTCGCGGATACAGGAGCGCGTCCAGCCGACTCGGGCTAACAAGCCCAATGGCTACCTTCTCGGCTCATACCGCATCGCCACCGCCCCCGAGCCGAACTCCAGCCGGCTCACGAGCCTCAAGTCGACACGCTTCGATAGCCCCGCGAACAACGTCGGCCCGTGGCCCGCTAGCCTGGGCTGCACCACGAACTCGTACTCATCGATCAATCCCAGCTCCGCCAACGCCAGCGGGAGCTTCACGCCTCCCACGAGCAGTCCCTTACCCGACTCCCGCTTGAGCTGCTGAACGGCCTTCCCCAGATCCCCGCGCACGAGCTCCGCGTTCCAATCGACCCGGTCCAGGGTGCTCGACACGACGTACTTCTTTGCCGCGTTGATCGTCCGGGCGAAGGGTTCCATCCAATCAGGTCTCGCTCCCGTCCGCGCCGGCGGCCGCCACGCTGCCTCCATCATTTCGTAAGTCACCCGGCCAAAGAGGAGGGCATCGGCCTGGTCGAGGTTCTCGACCGCGTGACGATGCAAGTCTTCGTCCGCGAACATTGCACGATGATCGCAGCACCCGTCCAATGTGACGTTGATGGAATACCGAAGGGGTCGCATTACGCAAGAGTACCGCCGATGGGTCGGCGCTGATCGCTGTAACCTGCCCGCTTCGACTTGGAGACAGCCCGACGGTGGAAATCGCATTTAGAGTCGAATGGGACGTGGAACACACATGCGAGCGAGAGTTCCGCATATCCTCAATTTGTGAAAGTGATCGCGGCAAGCATGACCGCGACGATTGCGGCGGCCGCCCTTGTCCTCGGGACACCGCCCCACGAGATCGTCGCGGACGAACCACAACCACCCACGTACAAAGCCTACGCGGCCTATTTCGAGCTGGCGCGCCGCGCGTTCATCGCCCGCGCGTCGGTCGACCCCGGCACTCCGCCACGCTCAGGGATCAGAGTCGCACCCGGGCAGGGTGACGGCATCACCGAAGTACCCGGCGGACTCATCCATCACTGGGCGGGCGGCATGTTTCTGCCGGGTGCCACTCTCAAACGGGCGCTCGAAGCGTCACAAGACTACGCGGCGTACAGCTCTGTGTACAAAGGCGTGCTGGCCTCGAAGCTATTGGAGCGTCGCGGCGACATCTTCGCAGTCTGGATGCGGGTGAAGGGCGGTGGCGGCGGTCTGACCGTCGTCCTCGAGGTGCGTTCGACGGTTGAATACTTCCATCCGGCCCCGCACCGTGTTTATTCGATCGCAAACGCGGACGAGATCCGCGAGGTCAAGAACCCAGGCAGCCGCGACGAACGGCTTCTGGAACGCGGCGACGACAGCGGCTATCTCTGGCGAGGCAACACGATGTCGCGCTTGACGGCCATGGACGGCGGCATCGTCGTGGAAATGGAGACGATTGGCCTCAGTCGGCGCTTTCCTCCCTTGCTTGGCTGGATCATCGAACCCATCGCGCGCAGGGTCGGACGCCGCAGCGTCGAACAGTCGTTGCAAGAATACGCCGCGTCGGTCACACGCGATCGTCCGCGAAACGATCCATGAACTTCCGACGGTTTAGGCAGACATCACACCAGATCACTTCAGCGCATCATTTCGACAAGCGTGAGGGTTCGCCCGTCGGATTGTCGTAGGATGGGCGGGCATCGAGAAGGTCATGGCTGGCGCAACTGCTCTCCGCCCTTCGGCACGACACGAACCAACTGAGGCCGTTGTTGAAACACAATTGCGCATGAGCCGGCGTGGCTACGTCCGCTGAGGAACGTCGCACGGCGGTCGAAACGACTCCCTCGGCCAGGTGGATGGTCGTGGGGCTGCTCACGCTCGGAATGGCCATTGCCTACGCCGACCGCGTGAACCTCTCGGTCGCGATCGCCGACATCGGCGCCGCACTCGGCTTGAGTGCAGCGCAGCAAGGGTTCGCGCTCTCAGCCTTCTTCATCTCATACACGGTGCTGCAGATCCCGGCTGGCTGGATGGTGGATCGCTACGGCATCCGCCGGCTCTACATCGTCGCCTTCTTGCTCTGGAGCGTGGCATCGGTGGCCACTGCGTTCGCCGGATCGTTCGCATGGCTCTGCGCCATCCGGATGCTGCTTGGCCTGGCCGAGGCCGTCGTTGTTCCGGCGAGCATGCGATACATCCGGGAGCACTTCGACGAGGAAGACCGCGGCATGGCCGTTGCCGTACTCATGACCGGCTCCAAGATCGGACCCGCTCTCGCGTTTCCGCTCGCCGCGTCCCTGGCCGCCGCTTTCGGATGGAGGTGGATGTTCGTTCTGAGCGGCGTCGTGCCGCTGTTGTGGCTGCTCCCATATTCGAGGTGGATCCCGAAGAACGACCCTGCGGCGGTTACGCGGCAGCCCAGTCGACAACAGGATCGGAACACGCTCTCGATGCAGGACATCCTCGCGAGTCCAGCGACGTGGGGGACCGTCCTGGGAACATTCACGTACATGTATTTCTTCTACTTCTGCCTCACGTGGATGCCGACCTACTTCCAGCGACAATACGGCCTGTCGCTGGAAGCGACGGGCTGGTACACGGGGGTTTCCTTTGCGGGCATGGCTCTCATGTCAGTGATTGGAGGCAAGGCCGCCGATGCGATGATCCTCCGCGGCTACGACCCGATGACGGTTCGGAAGGCGTTCACGCTGGGAGGGCTCGTGCTGGCAACCACGCAGACGCTGTCACTCGTGACCGACTCGACCACGGCCATGCTGTTCTTCTCTGCGTTCGGCCTTTGCGCGATGGGCCTCGCCAGCGCCAACTACTGGGCGCTGACACACACGCTGATTCCGCGGAGTGCCGTCGGCACGATGGTGGGGTTCCAGAATACCGCGGGAAGCCTTGCCGGCGTGGTCGCTCCGTGGCTGACGGGCTGGATGATCGACGTCACTGGATCGCACGATACGCCGATCAGCGCCATCGCCGTCTTTCTCGGACTCGGAGTCGCGTCGTACACCATTCTGGTGAGAGAGCGATTCGCACCGAAGGTCTCGTCGGCGGCGTACATCCCGGCGTAGGATGAGACGGCACAGCCAATGCCCACTCCGACCGACGAGCCGCGCACAGCAGTGGGCCGCTCGCCGCTGATGACTTCCCTCGACCTCGCGCGACTCATCTACCTGTATCCAGTGCGACTGGCCGCCCGCATCATGCCTCCGCACGTGTTCTTGGGCGTGTGCGAGTCGTTGATTCCGCTTGTCCTGGTGGTGTGGCGCGGGAAACGAGACCGCGTGGCGCGAAACATGCGCGCGACATTCCCGGCGGCCTCCGACGATGAAATCCGCGGCTGGGCGTGCGCGGCGGTCGCTGCGTCTCTCTATCGCGCCGTTCAGGATCTCGTCACCAGGAGGTTGATTGCGGGCGACCATCTGAAACCGGTGAAGATCACTGGGCTCCATCATCTGGAGGCGGCGCGCTCACAGGGCCGAGGTGTCCTGGTCTTCACCGGTCACTTCCTGGCTGGGCGCCTGGCTCGCTGTTATCTCGAGGCCAAGGGGATCCCGATGCTGGTCACGCGCGTAGGGAGGCCGTCTGGGCGCCGAGTGGGCCGGATCGATCGACGGCTGCTCCAGCCGTCCTACATTCGCCTTGTCCACGAGGTCATCAGGGATGAGGTCATGATCGAAGAACCCGGCTCGTCGCTTCGAATCCTGCGCCGCCTGCGTGAGGGCGGCATCGTGAACGCCCTCCTCGATGCAGGTATACGGCGCCGACTGTCAGCACCGACCATGGCAGGAGGGTCCATTCCACGGGGTGTTGGAATGCTGGAAGTCGTCCGCCTCACGCGGGCGCCAATGGTGCCTGTCGCGTGGTTCGGTGATCGGCGCGGCCTGAGCATCGAGTTCCTCCAGCCGCTCGACCTCGTCGACACGGCCGACCGGCTCTCCTTCTTTGCCGCCAACATGCCTCGAATCACGGCAACGATCGAAGAGCTGATCAGGCGCCGTCCGGATCAGTGGGAGGTGTTCGGGTGGGACTGGCCCAATCGCGAACAATTCGAGCGGTCATGAGCGACATCGACCAGAGAGTGCGCAGGGTCCTGCGCGACACCTTGGCGCTCAACGTCTCGGACCAGGAGCTCGCGGCCGCCAAGCGCGCGGATGATCTGCTCGGCCTGGATTCAATCGCCACGATCGAGTTCGCCCTGGCGCTGGAACGGGAGTTCGGCCTCACCTTCGATCCGGAGAGCTTGGATCCGGAGGTGTTTGCCGATCTCTCGCGGCTCGGTGAGCACATCGCGGCTCGCCTGCGGGAAGGGCGATGATCTACGAGCGCTTCGAGGCCGTCGTGCGGAGCAACCCAGACCGGCCCGCGATCATCGACGAGGGCATGTCGCTGAGTTATCAAGACCTCATCGATCGCGTCGATGCCCTCGCCGTCGCGCTCGCCAGCGACGCCGGCGTCCGCGAGGCTGACACCATCCTCGCCCTCCTGCCCAACTCGGCGGACTTTGTCGTGCTGTTCCTGGCGGCAGCCAGGCTAGGCGCCGTGCTGATGCCGATCGACCCCGCACTCAAGGATCGCGAGGTGGGCGGTTACCTCGAGCGCTTCGACGTCCGCGCGACGGTGACCTCGGCTGCGTTCCAGGACGAGCGCCGCGAGGCGCTCACCGCGTTGGCCGAGAACCAGCGGTTTACGATTGAAGCGCTCCGCAGGGCCGGCCGCGGAATGACTTCGATTCGCAGCGGCGGACCGTTCGCAGGCGTTCTTGCCGCCCTGAGCACGTCAGGGTCGTCTGGCACGCCGAAGGTCGCGGGCAGGACTCACCGCGGCCTGTTGGCGGGGTTCAGGGCCTCGAAAGGAGCCATCGGCGTCGTCGACGGAGAGCGCGTGCTCGGTGTGGTGCCCTTCCATCACGCACACGGGCTGGCCGCCGCCGTGGTCTTCTCGCTGATGGGCGGCGGAACCCTGGTGGTGATGCGCCGGTTTCATCCCCGACGCCTGATCGAAGTCGTGTCCGAACATCGCGTGTCCGTCCTGGTCGGATCCCCATTCATCTTCAGCACCGTGGCGGATTGCGTGACCGACCGGTCCGCGTTTTCGAGCGTGAGAACAGCCATCTCCAGCGGCGCCGCCGTACCCGCACCAATTGCCGCTAGCTTTCTGGAGAGGACCGGGGTTGCCATTCGTGAGTTATACGGCTCAACCGAGACGGGGGTCATGGCGATCGACGGGAAACCTGTGGAGAGCGTCGAGGTCAGGATCGTCAACGACAACGGCGCCGCCGTCGAACCCGGGGCGATCGGCGAAGTGCTCGTCCGCAGCGACATCATGTCGGCGGGGTACCTCGGCGAGGAAGACGGCGGGCGCCTTCCTCTTCGGGACGGCTTTTACCCAACGGGCGACTTAGGGCACATCGATGGCAACGGCACGCTCGTCCTCAGTGGTCGAAGGTCCCCGCGTCTGAACATCGCGGGAGTGAAGGTCGATCCCGTTGAGATCGAACGCGTCATCCTTGACCTGCCTCAGGTCGCGCAGGTCGCCGTCTCGAGCCTGATCGGGGAACGGGGGATGGAGATGATCAGGGCGCGAGTCGTGCTTCGACCGCATCAGGAGCTCCGACGTGAGGCGCTCCTCGATCACTGCCGGAAGGAGTTGGCTGAGCACAAGGTACCCCGCATCATCGACGTGGTCGAGACCCTCCACGAGAACATCATGAGCAAGCGAGTGACGGGTGTTTGACGTTGCGATCATAAATGCTGGCTCGCTGTGCTCGCCCGGCGGGCGTCTACTATCGATAGAGGTACCAGAGCGGGTTGTCACAACGCTCGTTGCGGTAATTCACGCAACTCCCTTTTTCGCACTGATCCTTGAAGACAAAACACCGAACCGCGTGCCGCACACCATCTATTGGTCCCAGCTGAGGGCGTACGCCCCCCTGGTGCGCGGCAGGCCAGTCGGTCGGGCGCAGCAAGAAGGGATCTCTGCGATGGCGCTGGCGAAGTCCCTGCTCCGCCGTAAATCCCGGCAAGTTCATTCGACACCTCCAGTTGAAGCTTACGCCCGCCGAGGTTCACTTGGTGAACACCAACCGTCAGACGGGGCAACCAGCAACTGGCAGTGCTTCAATACTCTCCCGCGTTGTGGACACCGGTGTCACGAGTCGTACGGAAAGGGAATTCAGACCAGACTGAAGTGCCGAAGTGCAGAGCGGCAGGCGTCGCGGCAGATGCCGCGCTCAAACCGCGGGCGTTACTGCGGTGTCTTTGGCGGTGTGGCCGGAGGCGTTGTCGTTGCGGGCGCGGGGGCGGCTGCGGCTGGTGCAGGCGCCGTCGGTGATGCGTTCGCCGGAGCAGTCGCTGGCGCCGTCGCGGGAGCTGGAGGCGCCCCGAGGCCGCCGACCACCGACCCTGGACCGCGCTGACCCCAGACCGTCAACACCATCGCGAGCACGACGAAGAGCGCCGCAAGCACGCTGGTCGCGCGCGTGAGAAGCGTCGCGCCGGAGCGTGCGCCAAACACCGCCTGGCTGCTGCCGCCGCCAAACGCATTGGCAATATCGCCACCTTTGCCTTGCTGCAGGAGAATCGTCACCATCAGCAGCAGGCAGACGAGCACGTAGAGCGTCACAACGAAGTAATAGAGCATGGTTCGAACCTAAAACTATACAACAGGTTCAGCAGGTTCAGCGGGTTCAGCGGGTTCAGCAGGTTCAGCAGGTTCAGCGGGTTCGGGCGGGTTCAGCAGGTTCAGCGGGTTCAGCGGGTTCTAGAAGTTGCAGGTAGCTGAGAAATTCGTCGTGCCGTCTGCCGGTTGCCGGCTCCCGGTTGCCGGATCTATGTCGAGATCGATTCCCGAATAATTTGCACGAAGCTCCGGACTTCCAGCGAGGCCCCTCCCACCAGGGCGCCGTCGATGTCGGGCTCCGCGGTGATTGGTCCGGAGTTGTCCGGTTTGACGCTTCCGCCGTAAATGATTCGGCACCGCTCCGCCGCTTCCAGACTGAACCACTCTTCGAGGCGGTTCCGGATGTGGAGATGCGCGCGCTGTGCCTGCTGCGGCGTGGCCGTCCGGCCTGTGCCGATCGCCCAGACCGGCTCGTAGGCGATCAGCAAGCCACCAACATGCTCGGCTGAAACGGTGGCGAGTCCTTCTTTGATCTGACGATCCAGCACGCCGTAGGTCTCGTCCCGCTCGCGCTGCTCGAGCGTCTCGCCGATGCAGACGATCGGTGTGAGCCCGGCGCTGAGCAGCGCGTGCACCTTCCGGTTCACCGTCGCATTGGTCTCGCCGAACATCGTCCGGCGCTCCGAGTGGCCGACGATCGAGTACTGCGCGCCCGCCTCGCGCAACATCTCGGCGCTCAGTTCGCCGGTGAACGGCCCCTCGCGTTCCCAATGCACGTCCTGAGCGGACACCGCCACGTTGCTGTTGCGCGCAGCATCAGCGGCGGCATAGAGGGCCGTGAACGGCGGCGCCACCGCGATCTGGATGTCGTCGATCTGGCTCACCAGCGGCAGCAGCTCGCGGATGTAGTAGACGGTCTGGTGCACCGTCTTGAACATCTTCCAGTTGCCGCAGATGAACGGACGTCTCATCACTGTCCGCCCGCCTTCGCTAGAACTGTCCATGCCGAGCTTCGGCGAGGCAGGCTGCTCGTATGACTCCGCACAGAAACACAGAAACACGGAAAGGCCTTTGCCTTACGACAAGCGATTCCGTAATTCCGTGATTCCGTGTGATGCATTTGCACAATCACTCGTTCGAGGGCTACACCTTGTCCGGCAGCGCCGCGACGCCGGGCAGCTCGGCACCGGCCAGAAATTCCAACGACGCGCCGCCGCCCGTGGAGATGTGGGTGATTCTATCGGCAACGCCCGCGGCGTGGACAGCGGCCACCGAATCGCCGCCGCCGACGATCGTCGTGCCTTTCACCGCAGCCACCGCCTTGGCCACCGCCATCGTCCCCGCCGCGAATGGCTTGACCTCGAACACACCCATCGGCCCGTTCCACACGACGGTCTTCGCGTCGGCCAAGAGATCCGAGTACAGGCGGGCGGTGTCCGGGCCAATGTCGAGACCCATCCGATCGCCAATCCACACGTCGCCAACTTTCAACACCGCACTCGCCGCATTCTTGTCGATGGCTTGCGCGACGACGTGATCGACCGGGAGCTGCAGGTGAACGCCCCGGGCCTTGGCGTGCGCCATGACGTCCCGGGCCGCGTCGAGCTTGTCGAGCTCGACCAGCGATCGGCCGACCGGCATGTCGAGCGCCTTGAAGAACGTGTAGGCCATCGCGCCGCCGATCAGCAGCCGATCGACCCGGCCGAGCATGCTCTCGATCACCTCGATCTTGTCGGAGACCTTGGCGCCGCCGAGCACCGCGACGAACGGCCGCTCGGGATTGCCGAGCGCCATGCCGAGATAGGTGAGCTCCTTTTCCAGCAGGAGACCGGCGCCCGCGCGCCCGCCTTCGCTCGCCGCGCCGCCGACCAGGTTGAGCGAGGCAGGCTCTCCACGATGGCCGGCAAGGAAATGCTGAACGATGCCCGCGACCGACGCGTGCGCGCGATGCGCGGCGCCAAAGGCGTCGTTCACATAAACGTCGGCCAGCTCGGCGAGTGCGGCCGCGAATCCGGGATCGTTCTTCTCCTCTTCAGGATGGAACCGCAGGTTCTCGAGGAGCACGAGCTTCGACCCGCCACTCGCGTGCGCGTTGGCCACCGCCGTTCGCGCCGGCTCGCCGATGCAGTCCTGCGCGGTGGTTACTGCCCGATGCAACAGGGCAGACAGACGCTCGGCGACCGGTTTGAGGCTGAACTCCGCGGCCGGTTTGCCTTTCGGCCGCCCCAGATGCGACGCGAGGATGGCAGTGGCGCCCTGGTCGAGCGCGTGCCGAATCGTCGGCAGCGACGAGGTGATGCGCGTGTCGTCGGTGATCGCGCCGTCCTTGAGCGGCACGTTGAAATCGACCCGGATGAAGACGCGCTGATCGGACAGCGCGAGGTCGCGAATCGAATACTTCGTCATTGGAACAGGTTCTACAGGTTCTGCAGGTTCTGAGGGTTCTGCGGGTTCTAGGTTCTACAGGTTCTACAGGTTCTACAGGTTCTACAGGTTCTACAAGTTCTGCAGGTTCGATCGGTTCCGCAGGTTCGAACCCAACCTGCAGAACCCGTCGAACCCTAGAGCATCTTCAAGAGATCCACACACCGATTCGAGTAGCCCCACTCGTTGTCGTACCACGCCAACACCTTCACGAAGTTCCCGTCCATCACCTTCGTGTACGCCGCGTCGATGATCGACGAGTGCGGGTTGCCGCGGAAATCGATCGAGACCAGAGGTTCAGTGCAGAACTCCAAGATCCCCTTCATCGGACCGTCGGCCGCGGCTTTGAGCGCGCCGTTCACTTCGTCGCTCGTCACGTTCTTGTCGAGAATGGCGACGAGGTCGATCACCGAGACGTTCGGCGTCGGCACGCGCATGGAGATGCCGTCGAGCTTGCCTTTGAGCGCCGGCAGCACTTCGCCAACCGACTTGGCCGCACCGGTCGTCGTTGGAATGATCGAAAGCGCGGCCGCTCGAGCGCGGCGGAGATCCTTGTGCGGCAGGTCCAGCAGATTCTGATCGTTGGTGTAGGCGTGAACCGTCGTCATCCATCCGTGGCGGATGGTGAACGCATCGTGGAGGACCTTGGCGAGCGGCGCCAGGCAGTTCGTGGTGCACGACGCGTTCGAGATCACGTGATGCGACGCCTTGTCATACACGTTGTCATTGACGCCGAGCACGATGGTCACATCTGGGCCGGTTGCCGGCGCGGTGACGACGACCTTGCGCGCACCCGCAGCCAGGTGCTTGGCCGCGTCTTCACGCTTGGTGAACTTGCCGGTCGATTCAAAGACGATGTCGACGCCCAGGTCTTTCCAGGGCAGCTGGGCCGGGTCCCTGACGGCCAGGACCTTCAACTCGTCACCGTCGACCACGATCGCGCCGTCCCGCGCCTCGACCTTGGCCGTCAGGTTGCCGAGCACCGAGTCGTACTTCAAGAGGTGGGCCAGCGTCGCGGCATCGGCGATGTCGTTGACGGCGACGAAATCGATCCCGTCTTCCTTCAGCGCCGCACGCATGATGTTGCGTCCGATGCGGCCAAACCCGTTGATGCCAACTTTGAGTGCCATGTGCTGCGATCCTCCGGGAGCGGCGACTACCAATCGCTCGGCCGCGACAGTTCGCGCAGCCAGAATCACGGATTCTACAATGCCCGCCGCCGCTCCTTGCGACCCTTTGCGAGCGGAGGCTATACTGATCCGGTTTGTAAGTCCTTTAATGTATATCTTTTACAGTGCGGTCGCGCTCGCGATTGCCGTCCTGGCCTCCCCGTGGTTTCTCTACCAGGCACTTCGGCATGGGAAGTACGTCGGCACGCTGGGCCCGCGTATGGGCCGTCTGCCGGTGTCGTTCAACGTCGACGGCGACGAGTCGATCTGGATTCACGCCGTCTCCGTCGGCGAGGTGTTGACCGCCCGCCCCCTGATCGCTGACTTCAAGCGCCGCTATCCCGACCTTCGGCTGTTCCTGTCAACGACGACGCTGACCGGTCAGCAGCTCGCCAGGCGGAGCGTCGGCGATGCCGACGCGGTCTTCTACTTTCCGTTCGATCTCCCGTTCGTCGTTCGGCGCACGCTCGATCTCGTCAAGCCTCGCCTCTTCGTCATGATCGAAACGGAGATCTGGCCGAACCTCCTTCGCGAATGCCGTCGAAGGGGCGTGAAAACGGCCATTGTCAACGGCCGGCTGTCGCCTCGATCGTTTTCCCGATATCGCCTGGTCGCGCCGCTGATGCGGCGCGTGCTCGGTGACGTCGACCGGTTCTGCGTGCAAAGCGAGGAGGCGGCGCGGCGCTTCATCGAGCTTGGCGCCAATCCTGGACACGTCGTGGTCACTGGCAGCCTCAAGTTCGATTCGCTCAACGTGTCGTCTTCGCCAGTGCAGACTCGAACTCGGGATCGGGTGCTTCGCTACTTCCGAGTGCCCTCGTCACGGCCGGTTCTGGTGGCCGGCAGCACGGTGAAAGGCGAAGAGGGGAGTGTCCTGCGCGCCTTCCGGCGGCTGCGGTCGGCGACCTCCAGCGTGCTGCTGGTGATCGCCCCGCGCCACCCCGAACGGTTTGCCGAAGTCGATCAGCTCTGCCGCTCGGAAGGCTGGAAAGTCGCGAGACGCACCGATCTCGCCATCGACGTCGAACCGCGGGTGGACGTCGTCGTGCTCGACACCATCGGCGAGCTCGCCACGATCTACCAGGTCGGCACCGTCGTGTTCGTGGGAGGAAGCCTCGTCAAGAACGGCGGCCACAACATTCTCGAACCGGCGGTGTTCGGCAAGCCCATCGTCTTCGGCCCGCACATGGAGAACTTCGCCGAAATCGCGGAGGCCTTCGTCAGCAACGGCGCGGGTGTGCAACTGTCAGACGAACGCGACCTCGACGAGACGCTGGTCTCACTCATTGGTGATCCCGTGCGTCGAGCCCGCCTCGGCGCGGCCGCCCGCGCGCTGGTCGAGGCCAATCGCGGCGCCAACGCAAGGACCGCTGGCGTGCTGACCGATCTCCTTCCCGAGCGGCGACCCGTGGCGTACCCGGCCAATGTCCGTCCCTTCCGCCCTCTTGCTTGATTCTCTCTACGCTCAGGCGATGCGGGTTCGGCGGCGATGGTACGAGTCACGGCCGGCTCGCCGCCGCCGACTTGCTCGCCCGGTGATCAGCGTCGGCAATCTGTCGATGGGTGGCACTGGCAAAACCCCCGTCGTCGGTGCGATCGTCGAGTGGCTCCTGGCCCACGGCGAGCGTCCGGCGATTCTCAGCCGCGGCTACGCGCGAACGGACGCGGTCGACGGGGTCGTCGTCGTCTCCGATGGAGCACGCGTGCTCGCCTCACTGGATCGCGCCGGCGACGAGCCGCTCATGCTCGCGCAACGATTGGCGCGGGCGATCGTGTGCGTGTCGCCCGATCGCTATCTCTCGGGAACACTTGCCGAACGTCGGTTGGGTGCGACGGTGCATGTGCTGGACGACGGGTTCCAGCAGGTGGGATTGAGTCGAGACCTCGATGTCCTGGTGACGGCCATCGGGGAGATTCCACAAGGCCGGGTGATTCCGCTCGGCCGGCTTCGCGAATCGATGGATGCTGCGGCACGCGCGCATCTGCTGGTCGTGAATGGGGCGACGGCTGGCGGCGCGTCTGCGGAAGCATGGGCGCTCGGCATCTCTCAGTCGTGCGGAGTTGAGCGACACCTTGGAACGCCCGTTCGGGTTCTTGCGAACAGCGAAGAACGAAGAGCGAATAGCGAAGAGCGAAGAGCGAAGAGCGAAGAGCGAAGAGCGAATAGCGTTCTCGCCGTCGCCGGCATTGCCCATCCACTTCGCTTTGCCGAGGCGCTGCGAGCTGCTGCCTGGCAGGTGGCCGATGTCATGACGTTCCCCGACCATCATCGCTACTCGAGCCGCGACATCGATCAGATCGAGAAGGCGAGAATCGCGTCTGGCGCGGATGCCGTGTTCACGACCGACAAGGATGCGGTGCGGTTCGAGGCGTTCGCGGCGCTGCCGTTCGCGCTCTATCGAGTGCCGGACACAGTGACGTTCGACCCGCCAGACGTGCTCTTTGCGGCGATTGACGCGATGCTCGAGTCTAGACATCTTCTGAGGCCAGTCCCATGACGAGCAAAGTGATGCTTTGGCAAACCTCAGAAGATGTCTCGGCGCGCGGAGCGGGGCAAAGCAACACTGCCCTGGTGAAGCGGAGCCGATATTGTCATCAAAAAGGTTTGAGGCGGAGCTTCGCTAGGATCCGTTCGTGAGGCGCACGCTCGAGTATTGGGGCGTCGCGACCGTGCGAGCGATCGCGTGTCGCCTTCCAAACGGCCTCGTGCGGCTGTGGGGGAGCGCGCTTGGCCTCACCTTCTACGCGCTTGACGCGCCTCATCGCCGCGTCGCGCTCGCCAATCTGGAGCAGTGTTTTCCGACGCGAACCAAAGCCGAGCGTCGTGCCATCGCCCGCGCGACGTTTGCCCACTTCGGCCGCCTGCTGCTGGCGCTGCTTACCTTCAGCGCGCTCTCAGAGGAGGAGATGCTGGCGTGCTCGGACTACGAGGGTGAGGAGCATGTGCGCCTCGCGTATGCGAAAGGGAACGGCATCCTCTTTTTCACCGGTCACTTCGGCTACTGGGAGCTCCACGCGCTGGCGCACGGCGTCAAGCTGCGGCCGATCGGTGTGCTGGCGCGGGCACTCGACAATCCCCGGCTCGACCAGCTGCTCGAGGACATCCGCACGCGCACGGGGAACTCGGTGATCTATCGCCAGGGCGCCGTCCGCCGGGTGATGAAGCTGCTGTCGAAGGGCGAGGGTGTCGCGATGCTGATCGATCAGCACATGCACAGCCCCGACGCCATCTGGGTGAACTTCTTTCAGCGCCCGGCCGCGACGACATCGACGCTGGCGGCCATCGCACTGCGCACCGGCGCCGTCGTCGTGCCGGTGTTTGCGCTGCCGCTGCCTGGCGGACGCTACCGGTTTGTCTACGAGGCCCCGGTCGAGCCGCCGGCGGAGCAGAGCGAGGATGCCATCAGGGAATTCACTCAGCGCTGCACTGATGTGCTGGAGATGCAGGTGCGCCGCCGGCCCGAGTTGTGGCTGTGGATGCATCGCCGGTGGCGAGACGCGCCGGCGGCGGACACTCGCGGCATGTTTCCCACCGCCAAGGAATAAAGTGCCACAGGTGCCTATGGTGCCTGAGCTGCTAGGTGCGAAGGGCGAACAGCGAAGAGCGAACAGCGAATGGCGAATGGCGAATGGCGAATAGCGACCGACTCGTGATCGTGGCGCCGAACTGGCTCGGCGATGCCGTGATGGCGCTGCCGGCCATTGCGGACATTCGGCGACACTTTCCGGCCGCTCGTCTCACCGTGGCCGCACGCCGGTCGATCGCACCGCTGTTCTCGCTGGTTGACGATGTGGATGCGGTGCTGGAGTTGCCAGGTCGCGGTGGCGCCGTCGCGGTGACGACTTGGCAGGCGGACAGCGCCGCGCTGGCCACTGGCGGATTCGATACCGCGGTGCTGTTTCCGAACTCGTTCGCGGCGGCGTTGGCCGTGTCGCGGGCCCGGATTGCTGAGCGATGGGGCTTTCGGACGGATTGGCGGCGGCTGCTGCTTACGCGGGCCGTGCCCAAGGCCACGAAGGGATTGCATCAAGCGGCGTACTACCAGGCCCTGGTCGCTGCACTCGGCATGGCGACCGGTCCGCAACATGCACGCGTGCGTGTGGAGCGCCGGCCCGGCGAACAAGGGCCCGCGACGCGGGCGCGCGAGCTGCTACAAGCGGCCGGTGTCGATCCGCTCCAGCCGTTCGTGGTCTTTGCACCCGGCGCCGCGTATGGACGAGCGAAGCAGTGGTTGCCGGAGCGGTTCTCCGAGTTGGCCTGCCTTCTCGTTCGCGACACGAGCTGGCCGGTTGTCCTCGTGGGCACACAGGCGGACGCGCCGGCCTGCGACGAGGTCGTTCGCGTTGCGGCCCGGTTGGGGAGCGATCCATCCAAGCTGGTCAGCTTCGCGGGACGCACCGATCTCCCAACTCTCGCCGGCGTGCTCGCGTGCAGCCGGGCAGTAGTCAGCAACGACTCGGGGGTGATGCACCTGGCGGGCGCGGTCGGCGTGAAGGTCGTCGCGATTTTCGGCGCGACCGACGAGCATCGCACCGCGCCGCTGGTGCCCGGCCCCGATTCGGCCGCACCCGCCATCATTACCCACGCCGTGTTCTGCCGGCCGTGCATGCTGCGCGAGTGCCCGATCGATCACCGGTGCATGCGGGGCGTCACCGCGCGCCGGGTGTTCGATGCGATTCTGAGCTGATGCCAATGCGGTTGCCGAAATACCGAACCCAGAAACACGGAAACACTGAGTAACAATGGGTCAGTGATTCCGTGGTTCCATGTAAGCATTTTGCGAACAGCGAACAGCGATTAGCGAATAGCGAATAGCGAATCGCGAATCGCGAACAGCGAACAGCGAATAGCGAATAGCGAATGGCGAATGGCGAATAGCGAATTGCGTCCAGCAGTCTTTCTCGATCGTGACGGCACGCTCAACGTGGACGTCGGGTATCTGCACGCGCTCGATCAGCTCGAGCTCTTTCCGTGGACCGGTGACGCGTTGCGTCTGCTCAAACGCGCCGGCTATCTGCTGGTCGTCGTCAGCAACCAAGCGGGAATCGCGCAGGGCATGATCGCCCCTGGCTTTGTCGAGCAGGCGCATGCCGAGATGGTGCGCCGGGTGCGAGAGGGCGGCGGCGACCTCGATGCGCTGTACTTCTGCCCGCATCATCCACGGGGGGCGGTCGCGCAGTATTCGACCGATTGCCGCTGCCGGAAGCCACGCCCGGGCATGATCGAAGACGCGGCGCGCGACCTGGGCATCGACGTCGCCCGCTCGTGGGTGGTCGGCGATAAATGGCTCGACGTGCAGATGGGCCGGGCCGCCGGCGCGCGATCGATTCTGGTCCGCACTGGGTGGGGTGTCGATCAAGAACGACGGCGGCCGGAAGGGCAGCAGGTGGAAGCAATCTGCGACAACTTGATAGCCGCGGTGTCTGTGATTCTCGGGGCCAGCGGCTCGGGGGCTTGAGGCTTGGGGCTTGAGGCTTGGGCCAGAGACGGCTCAAGTCCCAAGTCCCAAGCCCCAAGTCCCAAGCCCCAAGCCCCAAACCCCCGTCAAATTCCTGTTTGATAAGCTGTTGAGCTTCATGCCCGCCGACTCGCCGGTGACACCCGATCGTCTGCTCGATCTCGTGGCCGCCTGTCGCGATCGCCGCGTGGTGGTGCTGGGCGATCTCATCGCCGACGAGTATGTCTACGGCCGGGTGGCACGCGTGTCGCGCGAAGCGCCGGTCCTGATCCTTGAATACGACGCTACCGAGATTGTCCCCGGCGGCGCCGGCAACGCGGCGAACAACGTGGCGAGCCTGGGGGGGCGCGTGCGGCTCGTATCGCTCGTCGGCCGCGACGACTCGGGCCGTCGCGTGATTCGCGCCCTGTCGCGCGGCGTCGAACGTCTCGGTCTGCTTCGTCCCGGCCGCTATCGCACGCCAGTCAAGACACGCATCCTGGCCGGCGGCGTCCACTCGGCGAAACAGCAGGTCGTGCGCATCGATCGGTACGCGCAAGATCCGGTCTTGGAGGCGCACCGCCACACGTTCGAGCGCGCTGCTCGACGCGCCGTCGCCGGCGCGGATGCGGTGCTGGTGTCCGACTA
Organism: uncultured Acidobacteriota bacterium; assembly: GCA_963773045.1. Classification (GTDB taxonomy): domain Bacteria; phylum Acidobacteriota; class Vicinamibacteria; order Vicinamibacterales; family UBA2999; genus 12-FULL-67-14b. The sequence goes on from CAVYZT010000013.1 coordinate 309,014, forward strand.
CGGCTCCGGTGTCGTGACGCCAGGATTTGTCTCGACGCTCGCCGCCGCCTTGCAGAAGAAACGCCGCGCGACGCCAATCCTGATCGACTCGCGATACGCGCTGACTCGATATCGCGGGTTGACCGCGTGCACGCCGAACGAATCGGAAGTCGAGAGCGTGCTCGGGGTGAAGATCGGCGAGCGTCTGAACATTCTCGAGCGCGCCGGCCGCGCGTTGCTGAAGCGCACGCGGATGGCCGCGGTCCTGATCACGCGAGGCAGCCGGGGAATGGCGCTCTTCGAGCCGGGAAAGCCGACCGTGCACATTCCGATCTTTGGGTCCGATCAGATTGCGGACGTCACCGGCGCCGGTGACACCGTGATGGCGACGATGACGCTGGCGATTGCCGCCGGCGCTACCTTTGAAGAAGCGGCGAGACTGGCGAACTACGCGGGCGGTCTCGTCGTCATGAAGCGGGGCACCGCCACGGTCTCGACCCGTGAGCTGCGCGCGGCCATTCAGCATGGGTGAAATTCTCACGCGAGAGGCGCTGGCCGAGCGCGTGCGGCAGGATCGCGAGCAGGGACTCACGCACGCGTTCACCAACGGCATCTTCGATCTGCTGCACGTCGGGCATATTCGCTACCTCGACGCCGCCGCCCGCGAAGCCGACCGGTTGATCGTCGCGATCAATGACGACGGTTCGGCGCGGGCGTTGAAGGGCCCGAACCGGCCGGTGTTGAACGAGCGCGATCGCGCCGAGCTCGTGGCGGCGTTACGCGTCGTCGACTACGTCGTGATTTTTCCAGAGCGCACGGTGTCGCCGTTGCTCGAGCTGCTCGAGCCCGACACCCACTGCAAGGGCACTGACTACACTGTCGATACCGTCCCCGAGCGCGAGACCGTCCGCGCCTACGGTGGCCGCATCGCCATCGTCGGCGACCCCAAGGATCATTCGACCCGAGATCTCCTGGGTCGAATCAGGAAAGTTGAAAGTTGAAGAGTTGAAAGTTGACACTTCTAGTTCGAAGTTTCAGTTCAGCTCACAGTTCAGAGTTCATGGCGGGCCTGAAGAGCCTGTCTCGCCGTAGCTCGAGGAAGCCGTGACGAGCGAAGGCGGACGAAGAGCGGAGAGCGAACCGCGTCTCCTCATTGTGCGGCTGAGTGCCCTGGGCGACATCGTGCATGCGCTGCCCGTGCTTGGCGCACTGGGCTGCCAGTGGCCGACGGCGCGGGTCGACTGGCTGGTCGAAGAGGCCTATGCGCCGGTGCTCGAGCTGGCCAGCGGTCTTCATCGGCGAATCATCGTCCGCGCTCGAGAAAGCGCCAGCCGTGAAAACGCGATCGCGTTTGGCGGCGTGTTCGGCTACGTGCGGGCGGTGGCCTTCCTGCGGCGGCAACACTACGACGTTGCACTGGATCTGCAAGGCCTCATCAAGTCTGCGGTCTGGGCAAAGTTGTCGGGCGCCCGCCGTGTGATCGGTTTCCATCGCGATCACGTTCGTGAAGCTCAGGCCGCAGCGCTCTACACCGACGAGGTGGTCCCGCCGCCGTCTGCGCATGTGATCAAGAAGAACCTTGCGCTGGCTCATGCCCTTGGGGCCGCCGAGTCGACGCTCGACTTTCCCCTGCAGCCGACCGCCGCGGCGCCGACGCGGGAGGCGATTGGTCGAGCTGGCGGCGCCGGCCGCTACATCGTCATCAATCCCGGCGCCGCGTGGCCCAACAAGCGGTGGCCGGCCGATCGGTTTGGCGAGCTCGCCACGCTGCTCGCCGGCCGTCACGGCTTGGGTTCGATCATCACGTGGGGACCGGCGGAGCAGGAGCTGGCCGAAAGCGTCGCGCACTCGTCGGGGGGCGCTGCGCATCTCGCGCCGCCGACATCGATCGCGGACCTGGCGGTGCTGCTGCGAGATGCCGCGCTCGTGGTGTCGGGTGACACAGGCCCGCTCCACATCGCCGCCGCCATGGGGACCCCCGTGGTGGGCCTCTATGGACCAACCTGGCCCGAGCGCAACGGCCCATGGGATCCAGCCGACGAGGTGATCTCGCGCGCCGACGTCTGCGTCTGCCATCACAAGCGGCGATGTCTTCTTGGCAAGCCCTGTATCGACGACATTGCGGTGGCGGACGTGCTCGCGGCTGCCGAGCGCCGCCTCACGAGAACTGGGCTAGACATCTTCTAAGGACACCATGTCCATCGACGCCATTATTCGGAAGCCTTGGAAGATGTCTGGCCCCGCGGAGCGGGGCAAAACTACACAGCCGCTAGCGAAGCGAAGCCCTCGCGACCGTACCGGGTTGTCTGAGGCGGAGCTTCGCTAGTGATCACGCGGCTCCTCGCCCGCTGGCGGGTCTCGCTGGGGTTTCTCCTGGCGCTGGCGGCCCTCTGGCTCGCGACGCCGACGGCCGGTTCCTTGGCGATCGGTGCGTTGATCGCGTGGTGTGGAGAGGCGCTTCGAGTGTGGGCCGCGGGACACCTCGAGAAGAGCACTGAAGTGACGCAATCGGGCCCGTACCGCTTCACGCGCCATCCGCTGTATCTCGGCTCAACGCTCATCGGCATCGGCCTGGCGATTGCCGCGCATCACCTCGTGCTCGGCGCGCTGATTCTCGTATATCTGGCGACCACGCTGACGGCTGCCATGCGAAGCGAAGAGGCGCATCTGCGGGACAAGTTCGGCGATGCCTACGACGCCTATGCCGAGCAGCGGTCGGCGCCAATCGCGCGATCGTTCAGTTGGGCGCGAGCGTTACGAAACCGTGAGCACCACGCGATGATCGGCCTGATGGCTGGTCTGCTCGTGCTGGCGTTCAAGACCGGGTGGTCGTAGCCGCTTTCGAACAGCTTGCCTGGCCGACCAGCCTCCGCTAAAGCTACGGCGGTCCCTCGGCCAGCCTCCGCCAAGGCTACGGCGGCCCGCCGTAGCATCGCCGAAGGCGGGAGCCTTGGCGAAGGCGGCAGCTCTCGTTGCAGGATCCGCAGGCGTGAGCGAAGGCCGGCGCTTTACAGCGCCACGGTGAGCCGCGTAACCGACGCCGGCGGAAATGTGTGCACGACCACACCATCGTGCATCGCCTCGGCCCCTGCCTGTCGCGGCCGAACGGTGTCTGGACGTTCGAACGTGTTGTGATCGTGAACGTCCGGCGACGCGATCGTCATCGCGCTGACCGCGGCCCCCGCCGCACCGCGCACGGCGATCTCCGCCGGCAGCGGCTCGCTGAGATGCGGATTGACGACGGTGACCGTCAGCGTGCGGTCTTTGATTGAGGCCGAGCCGGCCACGCCGCGCATTGACCCTTTCGCGTTGACCCGCTGGTAGCCGATCCGCGGCGCCGACCAGAGCGTGCGCAGCGACTGCCCACCGACGTGCGCGCCGTACATCTCGAACACATGGAACGTCGGCGTGGCCAGGAACCGATCGCCGTCGGCGATGAAGAGCGAGTGCAGACAGTTGACGAGCTGGGCGATGTTCGCCATCGCCACCTTGTCGGCGTGGCGGTGAAAGGTATCGAGCGTCAATCCCGCCAGCAACGCGTCGCGCATCGTATTCTGCTGGCCGAAGAGATGCGCCGGATTGACTTCGGAACCGCTGCGATACCACGCGCCCCACTCGTCGACGACGAGCTTCACGCGGCGGCGGCGATCGACCTCGCCCATGACCGACCAATGGTCGGTAATCAGCGACTCCATGCGGTCGCCCTCGTTGAGAATCTCGTACCACTCGTCGCTCGAGAAGCGCACCGCGTCGCCCTTGCCAGACACCCAGTCGGTGGTCGCGCCTCGACTCGCGTTCCACGTGTAGTGGTGAAGCGCCCACCCCCAGAGGCCGTTGAGCTGCCCTTCACCTTTCTCGGCGAGCTTGGTCAGGAAGCGCCGGGTCCAGCCGAGATCTCCGCCATTGGGTCCTGAACCGATCACCGCGAGGTTGACGGCGTAGCGTGGCAGCCATGCGGTGAACCGGCGGTACTCGGTCGCGTATTCCTCGGGAGTAAAGTTTCCGCCGCACCCCCACGACTCGTTGCCGACGCCCCAGTAGCGCACATTGAACGGATCGCGATCGCCAGCCGCGCTCCGCTGGGCCGCGAACGTCGTGCTGTCAGCGGGGCTGTTGCAGTATTCAATCCACTGATAGAAGTCCCGCGCCGGCAGGCTGCGAAGGTTGGCCGCGAGATACGGCTCGCCGCCGGCCAGCCGGCAGAGCCGCATGAACTCGTGGGTGCCGAATTCATTCGGATCGTACTTGGCCTTGCCGTCGGGCAGCTTGATGTCGTTGGCCCAGAAGTTCGTCCGTCGCGGCCGCGCTGCCGGCGCGCCGATGCCGTCGTGCCAGTCATAGCTGTCGGCGAAGCAGCCGCCCGGCCAGCGAATCGGCCCCGGCGGCAGGCGGCGCATGTGGTCCACGAGCGCCTGCCGGATCCCGCGGGTATTGGCGATGCGTGAGCCTTCACCCACCCAGACGCCGTCGTAGACGACGCCGCCAAGATGTTCGACGAAGTGGCCGTAGAGATTGGCCGTGATCGGAGCAATCGGTTCGTCCACGAGCACGTCGATGCGCGCGATGGCGGCGCGCGATGTCCTGGCCGCCGGCGTCTGCACCACCGGCTTCAAGGGTCGCGCGCTGGCGAACGCCGGTTGGCCGATTACCGTGCCGGCAACCGTCAGCTTGAGAAAGTCGCGGCGATTCATGCGGCAGCTCCTCTGGACAAAAGTGGGCTGCAGGATTGTAAGCGGAGGCCAGACAGACTTCGATCAGTCGTTCGCGAGCCTGCCTGGACGAGGCTCGTCCATGGGGGTCGAACGAGGAGTGCGGTCTGCCTTCGCGCAGGCGCTTCGGGGAGACGGCCTTCGCATGGCCTGGCTAGCCGAAGCGCACGCTGCAGGATTGCAGGCGTGAGCGAAGGCTGGCGGGGTGGACGGGACTCGAACCCGCGGCCTCCGGCGTGACAGGCCGGCGTTCTAACCAGCTGAACTACCACCCCTAGGGGAATCTGCTGATCTCGTGATCGATTGAACTGGTGATCGATCAGTTGATCGTGTGATGTTCGACCTGTTGATCGTCGATCGAGCCATCGCTTGATCTGATTTCACGTGACCGTGTCACTCGGTCTCGCGATGCTTCCTTCGATCAATTGATCCTCAGATCACAGATCAACCGATCACCCATCACCAGATCGATCACCCCATCACCACTTCACCAGATGCTGCCTCTCTGGTGATATGGGCGGTACAGGACTCGAACCTGTGACGGCCGGCGTGTAAAGCCGGTGCTCTACCAACTGAGCTAACCGCCCGCCTTCGCGTTCCGCGCTTCGGCGAGGCAACCCCGTCTTCGCGTTACACGCTACGGCGGGGCAGGCCCGGCACACCGACAGACGGTCGAGTATAGCAGACTGCACCCTTCTCCTGGAGGCAGCTCACTCGGCAAACGTCCAGAACGAAAACCCCACCCGCTTTGCCGCCCGATTCTGGATCGGCGTGACGACGGCATCACCGCGCCGATGACTGCGGCCTTCGAGCATCTCGTCATGCGTGCCATGATAGTTTCACGTCGTGCGATTGTCTGACGTCGTCGGCCACCGCCGCCTCCTCGCTCTCCTTTCCCGTGCCGTCCTGCGCGAATCGCTGCCGCCGACGTGTTACAACCGGCTGGAGAGCGGACTCATCGGCTTCGTCTTTCACCGGAGTTCGCACGGAACGGATTGTTCTACACGGTGCACGCCGAGCGCGCGCCCAGCAATCCGAGGGCGCCGGACTTCATTCCGCCCGGTTTCGCGGCTGAAAGACGTGACCTACCACAACGTCTTCACAGAGTGGCAAGCGACAAACCCGTCGGCGAACGCATTCGCGGGAACGCGGCGAGAACTGCTGCGCGAAGCTCACGTGGTCGTGAACCTCACGCACCCGATGGGCGCAGTGGAGTTCAATCCGACGGCGAGGCCCGGCGATCGCGGATTACGGACTGCTGTACACCAGCGGCAGCGATCATGGATTCAGCAACGGCGGAGGGCCGAACGCGAGCACTGCGAGCAGACGCAGCGGCTCGACTCGATCATGACGGCGATTCTGCGTTTCGATCCGCGCAGTCCGAAGGTGACGGGCGGCGCGAAAGGTCTCGGCGACTACACGATTCCGATGGCCAACAAGTTCGCCGCGGACGGCGATCCGAAAACGCTTGGCGAGATCTACGCCTACGGCTTCCGGAACGCTCACCGGCTCTCGTGGGATACGGACGGAACGATGTTCGCGTCGGACATTGGCATGAACCACATCGAGGAGATCAACATCGTTCGCAACGGCGAAAACTACGGCTGGATGAAACGCGAGGGGTACTGGGAGAGCGGCCGCTGGCGCGGCGGCGAGCTCAACGAGCTGTTCGCGCTTCCTGCCAGACGTGCTGAGCGGGCGCGACAAGGACGGCTTCACCTATCCGGTCGCGATGTACGACCACGATGAAGGGCGCGCCGTAACGGACGGCTTCGCCTATCGCGGACGGATCGCTGCGCTTCGCGGCAAGTTCGTGTTCGGCGACATCCAGAACGGACGCGTGTTCGCGGCGGATCTCGCCGAGATGAAGAAGGCCGACGACGGGATTCCGCAGACGGTAGCGACGGTCGAAGAAGTTCAGCTCTTCGTCCGGGACGCGAGCGGCAATGATGTTCGTCGGCCCCTCAGGGGTCGGCAAGTGGCGAACGGCGATCGCCACGGCTGCCGCCGTGAATTGCCTCGAGCCGGTTCGCCAGCTGTCTGACGAGTTGCCGATTGACGCCTGCGGGAAGTGCCGCACCTGCGATCGCATCGCGCGCGGCGTGCATGTCGACGTCCTCGTGGTCGAACCAGACGATCGAGCCTCGATCAAGATCGACGTCGTCCGCGACGTGCTGTTGAGCGCCCAGTACCGCCCATTCGAGGGCAAGCGGCGCTTTGTGCTCATCCGAGATGCCGACACGCTCGAGCCGGCCGCCCAGGCCGCCCTGCTGAAATCGCTCGAAGAGCCGCCACCGGCGACGACATTCATTCTCGTGACGACGATCCCGGGCGCGCTGCTGCCCACCGTGCGATCGCGGGTCATGCGACTCACGTTCGGCCGGCTCACACCGCAGGAATTGACCGCGGCGCTGGTTCGCGATCATGGCTTCTCCGACACCACCGCGAAGACGGCGGTGCCGTTGGCCAACGGGAGCCTGGGGCAGGCGCTCGGTCTGTCTGATGCGGACGTGGCCGCTCAACGCGACCTGGCGATCCAACTCCTGCAGCAGACAGCGCGACGCAGTGACGCGCAGACGAAACTTCACGCGGCCACGACGCTGGTCGGCCCGCCCAAAAAAGAGCGATCCCGGGAAGAGCTGGCGGTCGTTCTCCGTTTCGTCGCGTCCATGCTGCGCGACATCGAGGCCCTGAACGCCGGGGCAGACCACAGCGTGTTGGCGAATCCGGTCGTGACCGACGATTTGACCGACCTGGCGCGCGCCTTCACCGGCGACCGGGCCCGCGACGCGTTCGGCGCCGTCGATCAGGCGCTGCTGGCGCTCGAGCGCAATGCCGGCGTCAAAGTCGTCGCGGAGTGGTTGGCGGTAGAGATATAGGACAAGGTCCACAGTCCACAGTCCACGGTCCTCGGTCCGTCCGCAGTCCACAGTCCGCAGTCCCACAAGAGTCCTCAGTCCTCAGTCCTCAGTCCTCAGTCGGTCCTCAGTCCTCAGTCCTCCGTCCGTCCTCAGTCCTCAGTCCTCCGTCCTCGGTCGAGCGCGGGATTTTGGTCCGCGTCCGCGTCGTGGCGCTGACGCTCGACCTCGCCGCTTCATGAATGGCTCGAGACTCGTTCGAAGCGCCGCCGTCGTTCGGCCCGCATCGACGCCGAGGCTCAGCGCGTGCTGTGCATCCGCCTCGCGGAAATACTGACGATCAATCCCATCCTGAACTCGACGCGTCGCTTCCTCGATCGACGAGCTCGCATACGCGAGAAATCGCCCCATCTCGCCGGCCAGGTAGCGGCGCCATCCTTCCGCGATGTTTGATTCCCCGCCCATCGCCGCCTCAGACAGTTCGTGACTTGAAGCGATAGTCACGCCTGGCAGCCGGACTCTGCCTGATCAGCCGATAGACTTCGAGCTTGAACGCTCGAGCCAGTTGCCACGCACGGAGGTCCTCGATTCTGGATACGCCCATGCGGCGGGTGGAGCAATCGACGGTCCAGTGGGCCAGCCCACGCAGGTGGTGGAGTTTCGAGCCGGGCTGCGATCGAGATCGCAGAAAGTTCTCGCTGGCGCCGCGATGGCTATTGCAGTTTCAGCGGACTGTGGACGGACCGTGGACTTTGGACGGACCGTGGACCGTGGACTGTGGACGGACCGTGGACCGCGGACTGTGGACGGACCGTGGACCGTGGACTCCGGACGGACCGTGGACCGTGGACTCTGGACGGACCGTGGACCGTGGACTCTGGACGGACCGTGGACCGTGGACTCTGGACGGACCGTGGACCGTGGACTCTGGACGGACCGTGGACCGTGGACCTCTGGACGGACCGCGGACTGTGGACCGTGGACCGTGGACCGTGGACCGTGGACTGTGGACTAAAGATAAACTCCCCTGATGCTCCGTCCGCGGATTGCGATCACTGTTGGCGACCCGGCCGGCATTGGACCCGAGATCGCGGCCGCTGCGGCGGCTCATCCGCGGGTCACCGAGGTCTGCGAGCCGGTGATCTTCGCGCCCGTCAACACCGACGACATTCAGATCGGCGAGGTGTCATCGCTGGCCGGGCGCGCCGCCTACGACACCATCGTTCGCGCCGTCGATGCGGCGCGCCGCGGCGAGATCGAGGCGATTGCCACCGCCCCGATCAGCAAGCTCGCCTTTGCGCGCGCCGGGTTCCCGTGGAAGGGTCACACCGACCTGCTGGCCCACCTTTGCGGGGTCACCCGCGTCGCCATGATGTTTCACTCGCCGCAATTGAAGGTCGTGCTGATCACGGTTCACGTGCCGCTCGCTGAAGTTCCCAGGCTGCTGACCCAGACGCTGGCCGAAGACGTCCTCAGCCTTACCGCTGAGGAGCTGCCACGGTTTGGGGTGATGTCACCTCGGATCGCGCTCGCCGGTCTCAACCCTCACGCTGGCGAGAACGGCGTCCTCGGTACAGAGGACATGGACGTTCTGGCGCCGGCCGTGGCCGCGGTTCGCGCGCGCGGGGTGAACGCCAGCGGCCCCTGGCCGGCCGACACCGTTTTCGTCCGCGCGCATCGCGGCGAGTTCGACTGCGTGGTGGCCTGCTATCACGATCAGGGCCTGATCCCGGTCAAGCTCCTGGCTTTTGGCCAGTCGGTGAACGTCTCGCTCGGCCTGCCGATTATCCGCACCTCCGTCGATCACGGCACAGCGTTCGACATCGCCGGCAAAGGCGTGGCCGATTCCAGCAGCATGATTGCCGCCGTTCGGCTTGCCGCCGAGCTCGCCAATCACCGGGCGAGGGGCTGAGCCATGGCGAAACCTCCCGTCCCTGCGAAAGGCGAAGCGCGAAAAGCGAAGAGCGACGATGAGCAGCGCATCGCCGACAATCGGAAGGCGTTCTTCGACTACCACATCCTCGAGACCTTCGAAGCCGGCATTGCGTTGCTGGGGACCGAAGTAAAGGGCATTCGAGAGGGTCAGGCCAACCTGCGCGACAGCTACGCGGCAGTGGACCGCGGCGAGGTCTGGCTGCACAACGTCCACATCAACCCGTATAGCCACCGCGGCTATGTCGATCACGATCCGAGACGAAAGAGGCGTCTGCTGCTGCACAAGTCGGAGATCCGGAAACTGATCGGCCGGACGGTGGAGAAGGGTCTCACGCTGGTTCCGACCCGCCTCTATTTCAAGAACGGCAAGGTGAAGGTGGCTCTGGCACTCGCGAAGGGCAAACAGGCGCACGACAAGCGCGAGACCATGCGGCGGCGAGAGGTCGATCGCGAAACCCGTGCGGCGGTCAAGGAGCGCGTTCGCCGATGAAGGTGCTCGTGATCGGCGCCAACGGCCAGCTCGGCCGGTCGATCGTGGAGCGATGGTCGGCGCAGCATGAGGTCATGGCCGGCACGCGCGAGCAGGCGGATCTGGCGAATCCCGCTCAGCTTCGGGCACTCGTGCTCGGCCATCGGCCGCAGGCGATCGTCAACTGTGCCGCCTACAACAACGTGGAGGCCGCCGAAGACGATCCGCAGACGGCCATCACCGTCAACGGCCTTGCGGTTCGAACCCTGGCCGCGGCGGCCGCCGATCTCGACGCGGTGCTGGTGCACTACGGCACCGATTTCGTGTTCAGCGGATCGGCCAGCCAGCCGTACACCGAGGCGGAGACTCCCGAGCCGCAGAGCGTCTACGCGCAATCCAAGCTGATCGGCGATTGGATGGCGACGATCTGCCGCAAGCACTATGTGCTCCGGGTCGAGAGCCTGTTTGGCGGACCGGGTGCCCGCAGCAGCGTCGACGCCATCGTCGCCTCGCTTCGCGACGGCCGCTCGGCTCGTGTCTTCCGGGATCGCTGGGTCTCGCCCAGCTTCGTCGATGACGTGGCCGACGCCACCGCGTTCATCCTGCAGGACTCGGCGCCGTTTGGTCTCTATCACTGCGTCAACAGCGGCGCCGCCACGTGGCTGCAGGTGGGTGAGGAGATCGCCCGGCTGCTGGGCCGCGATGCCGGCGCGCTCGTACCGGTCTCGGTGTCCGACGTCAAGCTGCGCGCGATCCGCCCACGCTACGCCGCGCTCAGCAACAGCAAATTGACCCGCGCCGGGTTTGCGATGCCGACCTGGCAGGATGCCCTCGAGCGTTACCTCACACGGGCCGGCGCGTGAGCCGCATTGTCGTTGCGGCGCGATCGTTCGCGAAGAACCTGGAGCTGCGGAAGGCGCTCCTCAATCGCTACGGCGAGGTCACGTTCAACGAGTCGGGACGCGTGCTGGCCGGCGAGCCGCTGATCGCGCTGCTGCGCGGGCATGAGCGGGCGATCGTCGGGCTGGAGCCGATCGACGAGCACGTGCTGCGCGCCGTGCCCGAGCTTCGCGTGATCAGCAAGTACGGCGTCGGTCTCGACGCGGTGGATCTCGAGGCCGTGGCCCGGCACGGCGTCAGGCTCGCCTGGACCGGCGGCCTGAATCGCCGCTCCGTGTCCGAGCTGACGTTGATGTTCGCGATTGCGCTGCTGCACCGGGTGCCGCAGTGTTCGCATGAGCTCCAATCGGGTCACTGGAGCCCGCTTGTCGGCGTGCAGCTCACCGGGCGCACCGTCGGCATCATCGGATGCGGTCACGTTGGAAAGGATCTCGTCGGCCTGCTCCAACCGTTCAACTGCCGCGTGCTGGCGCACGACATTCGCGACTACGCCGAGTTCTACGCAGCCAATGGCGTGCAGCCGGTGAGCCTGGTGCAGCTCCTTCAAGAGTCCGAAGTGGTCACGCTGCACGTGCCCCTCGATGCGACGACGCGTGGAATGATCGGGGCTCGAGAAATCATGGAGATGCGGCCCGGGGCCGTTCTGATCAATGCCGCTCGAGGTGGGCTGGTGGACGAGATCGCGCTGCGAGACGCGTTGGTGAGTGGACATCTGGCGGGCGCGGCGTTCGATGTCTTCGCTCTAGAGCCGCCGGTGGATCGCTCCCTGCTGGAGTTGCCCGTCTTTCTCGGGACGCCACACATTGGCGGGAGCTCGGCGGAGGCCCAACTGGCCATGGGCCGCGCAGCGATCGATGGGCTGGAGACGGCACGGCTCGTTGGCGACGGATGGCCGGGATAAACACAGTGCCAAGGGTGCCGGGTGCCGGGTGCCAAAGGGTTGGTGCCAGGTGCCAAGGGTGCCACGGGTTGGTGCCAAGTGCCCAGTGCCGGATCCCGGATGCCGGTAGAATGTTCCCCCTATGCGGATTCTGATTACGGGTGGTGCTGGGTTCATCGGGTCGCACCTCGCCGAGGCGTTGCTGGAGGAGGGTCACGAGGTGTTCGTCCTCGACGACCTGTCGACGGGGTCGATCGACAACATCGCGCACCTGAAGAGCCGCCGCGGGTTCCACTACACGATCGAATCGGTGTTCAACGATCCGCTCGTCGCCGAAATGGTCGATCGCGCCGATGTGGTCTTTCACCTCGCCGCCGCCGTCGGCGTCAAGCTGATCGTCGAGCGGCCGGTGCACACGATTGAGACCAACGTGCATGGCACGGAGGTGATCCTGCGCCACGCGTCGAAGAAGAAGAAGCTCGTGGTCGTCGCCTCGACCTCCGAGGTCTACGGCAAGAGCGTGCACGTGCCGTTCCGCGAGGACGCGGACCTGGTGATGGGCGCGACGACGAGGCACCGGTGGGCGTATGCGTGCAGCAAGGCGCTCGACGAATTCCTGGCGCTGGCCTACTGGAAGGAGTCGCGCCAGCCGGTGATCATCATGCGGTTCTTCAACACGGTCGGCCCGCGGCAGACCGGCCAATACGGCATGGTGCTGCCGACGTTCGTGCGGCAGGCGCTGTCCGGGGAGCCGATCACGGTGTTCGGCGACGGGGAGCAGCAGCGCAGCTTCACGTATGTCGGCGACGTAGTCGGCGCGCTGTTGAAGCTGATGGTGTCGCCGTCGGCGATCGGGCAGGTCTTCAACGTCGGCAACGTCGAAGAGGTGACCATCCGTAACCTGGCCGAGCGGATCAAGGCGGCGACGGGCAGCTCGTCGCCGATCGTGACGATTCCGTACGACGAGGCGTATGAAGAAGGATTTGAGGACATGCCGCGCCGGGTGCCGGATCTGACCAAGATCCACACGGCGATCGGCTACGTCCCCCGCGTCGGGCTGGACGAGATCATCCGGCTGGTGGTCGAGGAGAAGCGGGGCTACGCCGGCGCGAATCGGCTGGTCCGGTAGGGCGACCGGTCCGATGTTCACGGGTTGAACAGCGGTGGCGGTTTTCTCGTTCATCTTTTGAACACCTCGTGTATACTACCCGTTCATTTCGTGAACGGCAGCTCGCTTGCCACGTCAGCCCTGTAAGCGAGACAGCCGAAGGCCTCGACCCATCCCCACAATTCGCGTGGTTCATCACCGATTGACGGATTTAACCCGCGAGTGACGATGTCGCCCGATCCCCGCGAACGCCTCTTTCGGGACCTGTTCGACCTGACCGGACAGACCGCCGTCGTCACCGGCGGCCTTGGCCGGCTGGGCCGGGGCTACCTGCGGACGCTGGCCCAGGCCGGCGCGTCCGTGGTGGCGATCGATCTGGCCGGATCGCCGGCCGTGGTCGAGACCCTCGCCAAGCAGGGACATCAAGCTCGTTCGATCAGGCTCGATGTGACCGACCGGGACGCCGTGAACGAGGCGATGGCGCGAGTGGCCAAGGAATTGGGGACGCCCACCATCCTCGTGAACAACGCGGGGCCAGGGTCGTCGCCGGTGGCCGCCGGCGCCGAGAACGGCCGCTTCGAGGATTACCCCGAGCTCGCCTGGGACACGATGATCGACGGCCATCTCAAGGGGTCGCTCTTCATGGCGCAGGCTTTCGTGCGGGAATTCCGCGCCGGCGGCGCGCGGGCCGGCAGCATCATCAACGTATCGTCGACGTACGGCCTCGTCTCGCCCGATCAATCGATCTACGAGTACCGCCGCCGCGACGGCGCGGTCTACTTCAAGCCGGTCGGTTACAGCGTCGCGAAGTCCGGCGTCCTGAACTTCACGCGCTGGCTGGCCGAATATGGCGGTCCGCTCGGCATCCGGGCGAATACGCTGGTGCCAGGCGGTGTGCGCGAGCCCGAACACCATCCGGATTTCGTGGCCGAGTACGAACGCCGAACGCCGCTCGGACGGATGGCTGACGAGGACGACTACAACGGCGCCGTGCTGTTTCTCGCGTCACGCGCCTCGTCGTACATGACCGGCGCGACGCTCGTCGTCGACGGCGGCTGGACGGCACGATAGAAGGCAGAAGGCAGAAGGCAGAAGGCAGAAGGCAGAAGGCAGAAGGCAGAAGGCAGAAGGCAGAAGGCAGAAGGCAGAAGGCAGAAGCGCAGAAGGCAAGACACAGCCTGCCTCGCCGAAGCTCGTCACCGTGAGGGAGCGGGCGAAGGCGGGCTAATAGCGATGAGCCATGGGTGAAAAGGATTTTTCAGATCGAGCGTTGGTCGGGACCGATCATCTGTCGTTCGTACCGCGCGAGGCGTTTCAGGCGGTGCGAGACGGCATTCACGATCCGATCGAGCGCGCGGGCGTCTTTGCCGATCTCTGCCGCATCAACACGCTGTTCATGATCATGCAGGCCGGGTCGGGGCACATCGGGTCGAGCTTCAGCTCGACTGATCTCGTCACCTGGCTGTGGACCGAAGATCTCCATCACCCGAACAGCGGCGCGGCCAACGCCGATATCTACTTCTCGTCGAAGGGCCACGACGCGCCGGCGCTCTACTCGTTGCTCATCGGCACCGGTCGCCTGCCGTTCGAGCTGCTGCCGCAGCTGCGGCAGTTGAACGGGCTGCCAGGCCATCCGGATGTCAGCACGCCGTTCATCGCCACCAACACCGGCTCGCTCGGCATGGGCATCTCCAAGGCGTACGGCATGGCGCGGGCCAATCGTTACACCGGCCGCCACGGGCGCATCGTGGTGATGACCGGCGACGGTGAACTGCAGGAGGGCCAGATCTGGGAGTCGCTGCAGCCGGTCGCGAACGAAGGCCTGGGGGAGATCACCGTCATCGTCGATCACAACAAGTTGCAATCCGATTCGCTGGTGTCGGCGGTCAGCGATCTCGGACCGCTCGAGGACAAGTTCCGCGCGTTCGGCTGGGAAGTCCGGCGCGGCGACGGACACGACTTCTCGGTGATTCGCGACACGCTCGCGCACTTTGCCACTGTCACCGGCAAGCCCAAGGTGTTCATCGCCGACACGACCAAGGGCAAAGGCGTGTCGTTCATGGAGGGACTGGCCTGCGGTGACCAGACCTATCACTTCCACGCCGGCGCGCCCTCGCTGAAGGACTACGTCGCGGCCACGACCGAATTGATCGTCCGGGTGAACGGGCGACTGGACGCGATGGCACTGCCGCCGGTTGTGCTCCAGACGGCGTCATTGCCGGTGCGCATCTCGCCGAAGAACCCCGAAAAGATCGTGCTGGCCTACGGTGACGAGCTGCTCGCGCTAGCCCGCGATCGATCGGACATCATCGTGATGGACGCGGACCTGCTGTCGGATTGCGGCATCGAGGCGTTCAAAGCGGAGCTTCCCGACCGGTTCATCGAGTGCGGCATTGCCGAGCAGCACATGGTCTCGGCGGCCGGCGGCATGGCGCTGCGCGGCTTGTTGCCGGTCGTGCACTCGTTCGCCTGTTTCCTGTCGACGCGCGCCAACGAGCACATCTACAACAACGCCACCGAGCGCGGACGAATCATCTACACGGCCACGCTGGCCGGCGTGGTGCCTGGAGGGCCAGGCCACTCGCATCAATCCGTGCGCGACATCTCGGCAATCGGCGCCGTGCCCGGCCTCATCGCCTTCGAGCCGTGCAGTGAGCGCGAGGCCCGGCTGGCGATCCGGTGGGCGGTCGAGCAGAACACCGAGAGCACCTATCTCCGCTTCGTCAACGTCCCGCTCGACTTGCCATACGCGATGCCCGAGGGCTACGCCTTGCGCGTCGGTCGAGGTGAGACGCTTCGAGCCGGCACCGACGTGGCGCTGATCGGGTACGGACCCATCCTGCTCACGAACGCCTGGCGCGCGGCAGAGGAGCTGGCGACTCATGGCATCTCGGCAGCGGTGATCGATCTGCCCTGGCTGAATCGTGTCGACGACGAGTGGGTCGGGCGCGAGCTGGCTCGCTATCGCCACATCGTGACGCTCGACAATCACTATCTGGCGTTTGGCCAGGGCGTGATGGTGGCCGCCGCCTTGGCGCGCAACCAGGTTCGAGCCGACGTGGTGTCGCTTGGGCTGACAGAGATCCCTGCCTGCGGATCGAATGTCGACGTACTGGCCTATCACGGTCTGGATGGGCCGTCGATTACCCGATCCGTCCTCACACGGCTCCGACAGCCCGCCGTGTGATGCCGAGACGACGGCAACCGGGAACCGGCAACCGGCAGCAAAGCCGCCGAAAGCTGATCGCCGGTAGCGCGTAAGCCCCAAGCCTCCAAACCCCAAGCCTTAAGCCTCAAGCCCCAAGTCCCAAGCCTGTCCGTGACTTACCCAAATTTCGCGCCGCACTTTATCGCCGACACCGACATCGCGCCGGAGCGGGAGATGTTCGAGAAGCGCTGCCCGATCGACGATCGAATCGTCGCGCAGGTGGCCAAGGGAGGCTCGGCGGACGTGACCCACGCGGTTGACGTCGCCGCCGAGGCCGCCGATGCCTGGGGCCGCGCGCCGGCGCCCAGGCGCGGCGCCATCATCGGGCGCGCCGCGGCGCTGCTGCGCGACCGCGAACAGCTCTTCGGCACCATCGTCCAGACCGAAACCGGCAAGCCATGGAAGAACGCGGTCGCCGAAGTCGCCTCGTCGGTCGATCTCGGCATCTTCATGGAGAGCGAAGGCAGCCGGTTTTACGGCAAGACGATGCCGAGTCCGGTTCTGCATCGCAGCGTGCAAACCGTCCGGTCGCCGATCGGTGTGTGCGCCGCGATCATGCCGTTCAACAGCCCGTTGGCGGGAATCGCGTGGAAGGTCTTTCCGGCTCTCCTCTGCGGCAACGCAGTGGTCGTGAAGTCACACGAGCTCACGCCTTACACGGCGGTGGCGTTCGGTCACCTGCTCCGGGACGCGGGCCTGCCGTCGGGACTCTATTCGGTCGTGCAGGGCTTCGGCCCCGACGTCGGCGCGCCGCTCATCGAGGACACGCGGGTGGGTGTCGTGAGCTTCACCGGATCGTCGGCGACGGGCAAGCTGATCCAAGGGACCGTGAGCGCGCGGCAGGTTCTCGCCAAGGTGTGTCTGGAGCTGGGCGGGAAGAATCCGCTGGTGGTGTGCGACGACGCGGATCTCAGTCTGGCGGCTGAGCATGCGATCGCATCCGCGTTCATCGATGCGGGCCAGCGGTGCGCATCGGGCAGCCGGCTGATCGTCTTCGATCGCGTGTACGACCAATTCAGGGACGCCCTGCTCTCGCGAGTGGACGCAGTGAAAGTGGGCTCAGGGCCGGAGGACGATTGTGGTCCGGTGATCTCGCGCGCCAGCCTCGATCGGTTGCTGAAGCAGGTCGCCGATGCCCGGTCGCGTGGCGCGACGGTGATCGCCGGCGGCGGCGGGGTCGAGTCACTGGCGCCTGGCTATTACATGCAGCCGACGGTGCTCGAGGGCGCTTCGCCCGACGATGAGGTCTCTCAGATCGAGCTCTTCGGGCCGGTGACGTGTCTCTATCGCGCGCGGGATTTCAGCGATGCGGTTCGGCTGGCCAACTCCACGAGCTACGGGCTCACGGGTGCGGTTCACACCACGAACATGCATCGCGCGCAAGAGTTCATCGCGCAATATCGCGGCGGCCTGGTCTCGATCAACGGGCCGACCTACGGCGCGGGCCCGCACATGCCGTTTGGCGGCATCAAGAACTCGGGCAACGGCTTCCGCGAGCCGGGGACCGAAGCCCTTGACGTCTACACCGAGTGGAAGACCATTGTGACCAACCACACGCCGGGCCGCGTGTAAATCCCAAGCCCCAAGCCCCAAGCCTCAAGCCACAGGCACAATTTTGACCACACTCCTGGCGTCTGCGACGCGCAAGGTTCCTAAGAGCGGGAAGCGCCGTATCTGCTTTCCGATTACCAATCGCGCGTATTACGGGCGCAGTCAGCTGCTGATTCGCACGCTGCACGCGCATCCCGAGCTCGAGCTGGAGCTGATGCTCGGCGGATCGATTCTGCTCGACAAGTACAGCCGGCACATTGCCGACGACATCGAAGCGAGCGGCTTCACCATCTCCGCGTCGCTCTTCAACGTGATCGAGGGCGGCAATCACGTCGCCATGGCCAAGACGGCGTGCCTGACGGCGCTCGAGTTCACCAACGGCCTGCACACCATCGACCCCGACATCGTGATCATCTGCGGCGATCGCTTCGAACAGCTGGCCATCGCGATGGCCGCGGCCTACTTGAATCTCACCATCGCGCACATCGAAGGCGGCGATGTCACGGGCAGCATCGACGAGAGCGTGCGGCACGCGATCACCAAGCTCGCCCACTTGCATTTCGTGACCAACGCCGACGCCGAGCGTCGCGTGCTGGCGATGGGGGAGAACCCCCGCTACGTGTTCAACACCGGGTCGCTGGATGTCGAGCTGGCATCACGTGTCACCGGCAAGATCGCGAGCGGCCGTCTGAACAGCTACGGTGTCGGCCACAACGTGGACGTGGCTCAGGCGTTTCTGATGGTCGTCCAGCATCCGGTGACGTCGGAGCGCGACAACCGTGGCCATCTGGAAACGACACTCCGAGCGGTGGCGGCCATCGATATGCCGACCATCTGGTTCTGGCCCAATCCCGACGCCGGGACGGGCGAGATGTCCGAAAGCCTGCGCCACATGCGGGAGCAGCATCCAGAGCTGACCAGGAAGATGCGGTTCATCACCAACGTGCCCGCCGAGGAGTTTGTCTCGTTGCTGGCCCAGGCCTCGTGCCTGGTGGGTAACTCATCCGCGGGCATCAAGGAATGCTCGTTCCTCGGGACGCCGGTGGTGAACATCGGCGGCCGACAGCAGGGGCGGCTGACTGCGAACCACGTCACGCACGCCGGCTACGACTCGGCCGAGATTCAGCAGGCCATCGCATCTCAGCTGGCTCACGGGCGCTATGCGCCCTCGCACATCTACTTTCGTCCGGGTGCGAGCCAGTCCATCGTCGACGTGCTCGCCAGCGTCGAGCTCTATACGCAGAAGCGGTTCTTCGAGAACGACGCTTCGGCATCCGGCAGCCGGCAACCGGCAGCGAAGAGCGAATAGCGAATAGCGAATAGCGAATGGCGAACGGCAGCCTTTGAGAGTCCTCGGCGTCGTGACGGCGCGCGGCGGGTCGAAAGCCCTGCCGGGCAAGAACCTGAAGTTGCTGGCGGGCAGGCCGCTGATCGCCTACACCATCGAGGCCGCCCTGCAATCCGAGGCGCTCGATCGGTTGATTCTCACGACCGACGATCCGGCAATTGCCGACGCTGCCCTCGCCTGCGGCTGCGAAGTGCCGTTCATGCGGCCGGCCGAGCTGGCACGCGATGAGACGCTGCATCTGCCCGTGGTCGAACACGCGGCCCGATGGATGGTCGAACATGCGGACTACCGTCCGGACGCGGTGATGACGCTGCAGCCGACCTCGCCGCTGCGGCAGCCGGAGGACATCCTCGCTTCGATCGAGCTGCTCGAACGATCCGGCGCCGACTCGGTGTTGAGTGTGAACGAGGTGCCCGCGCACGCACATCCGATGCGGACGCTGCGCCTCGACGCCGACGACAACGCCGTCCTGTTCGTGACCGGCGAGCCGGTCCGCCGCCGCATCAACCGGCGGCAGGATCTGCCGCCGGCCTGGGTGATGAACGGCGCCATCTATGTCTGCTTGACCGGCGTGCTGCTGGCGAGTGAGCCGTCGCTCTACGGCGATCGCGTCGTCGCCTATCGCATGCCCGCCGATCGTTCGATCAGCATTGATGACGCCGAGGACTGGGCTGCCGCCGAACGCGCGCTGGCCGCGGACGGCTTGTGATGTACGGCCGCCGTCGTGTGAGCCGCAGATTACGCAGATGACACAGATTCGTTCGGCCGCTCCGCGCCGGGCAAGCCAGACCGCAGCGTTTGCGCTGCGGCCATCTGTGTCATCGGTGTCATCTGTCGCCCCGGGTTTCTGTGTTGTCGCCATCGTTTTCCTGGTGATCTGAGTTGGATCTCGAAGCCCACCGCGACTTGAAGATGCTCGAGGCGGTCCAGCAGGACTCGCGCGTGACCCAACGCGGTCTCGCGAGCCAGCTCGGCATCGCCCTCGGACTGGCCAACATCTACCTCAAGCGGATGATCAACAAGGGCTTTATCAAATGCGTCAACATGCAGCCCAACCGGATCTCGTACTTGATTACGCCGCGCGGCATCGCCGAGAAGGCGCGGCTGACGTATGAGTTCATGGACTACTCGCTCCATCTCTACGGTGAAGTGCGGCAACATCTGCGCGCGGTGTTGACCGACTGCGCCGCCGCCGGCCGGCGCGTCGCCATTTCGGGCCGCGGCGAAGCGGCCGAGCTCGCCTATCTCTCTCTCAAGGAATCGGGTCTCGAGCCGGTCGCAGTGTTCGACAAGGAAGTCGGGTGGTTTCTCGGCATGCCAGTGCGGCCGCTGGCCGAGCACCCGCAGGTGGAGTACGACCTGATCATCGTTGCCACTCTCGATCGATCGGGACAACAGATGGCCGATCTGCTGGAAGCGGGAGTGCCGCGCGAGAAGCTGTTCCCGCTCCGCAAGGAGCCCACACCCAAGCGCGGACGAACGGCTCCCGTCCGCGGCCGTTCCAGCAACGGCAAGAACGGCTGAGAGGTTCCCCCACCATGCCCGTGACCGACAAACGCATCTGCATCACCGGCGGCGCCGGCTTCATCGGTTCTCATCTCGTCTCGCGCCTCGTCGAGCACAACCACGTCGTCGTCTTCGACAACCTCCATCGCAACGCGCTGCAGTTCGCGGATCTCGACGGCCATCCGAACCTGCATTTCGTGAAGGGCGACGTCCTCGATTACGCCGCGGTCAGGAAGGCGATCGACGGCTGCCAGATCGTGATCCACTGCGCCGCCATCGCCGGCGTCTATACCGTCGATCGCAGCGCCGTGCGCACCATGGAGGTGAATCTCCTTGGCACGCACGAAGTCGTGAAGGCGTCGCTCGAGGTGGGAGTGGAGCGATTCGTCGAGTTCTCCACCAGCGAGGTGTACGGCCAGTTCATTCACAAGGGCAAAGAGGGCGAGCCGACGACAATCGGCCCCATCGGCGAGGGCCGCTGGGTCTACGCCGCCAGCAAGCTGGCCTCGGAACACCTCTCCTACGCCCACTACCGCGAAGACGGCCTGCCGCTCGTTGTCGTGCGGCCGTTCAACGTCTACGGCCCGCGTCAGGTTGGCGATGGCGCGATTCGCGGGATCACGATCCAGGCTCTGCAGAACCTCCCGATCACGCTCTATGACGATGGCACGCAGATTCGATCGTGGTGCTTCGTCGACGACTTCGTCGACGGCGTGCTGCGCTGCGTCGAACAGGAGTCGGCGCTCGGCCAGGTCTTCAATCTCGGGAATCCGCAAGGCACTGCCACCAATTTCGAGCTCGCGAACCTCATCATCCGCCTGACCAATTCGAGCTCCGAGATCGTCTTCAAGCCGCACCCAGGCCCCGAGGTCGATCTTCGCGTGCCGTCGATCGAGAAGGCGCAGCGGCTGCTCGGCTACAAGCCGACCGTGTCGCTCGAAGCGGGCGTCTCGCAGGCGGTTGCGTGGTACCGGGAAAATATCGCCGCGGTAATGGGGAAGAAATAACCGCGAACCGCGAACCGCGAATGGCCAATAGCGAATAGCGAATAGCGAATGGCGAATAGCGAATAGCGAATGGCGAATAGCGAATACGAGATATGCGTCTTCTAGTCACCGGGGCATCGGGATTCATCGGCCGCAACCTCCTGCTGCGCGCGCCGCGGGAGTGGGAGATCGTCGCCGTTTCGCATCGTACCGAGCTCGAATCGTTTGTCGTCGATCAGGGCCTCAGCCACGTGCGGGTCGTCCGCTGCAACCTGAGCGATCCCGCCGACGTGCAAGGCCTCAGCGCGCGCGTTGGCCGGCGGCCGGATGCGATGCTGTATCTCGCCGCCAATGGCGACCCGGCGTTTTCGTCCGAGCATCCTCGCCGCGATCTCGATGCCAACACGCTGACCCTGGTCACGTGCCTGGAGCACTGCCCGGCCGATCACGTCGTCTTCGTTTCGTCCGGCGCGGTCTACGACGGTCTGGTTGGCCCGGTCTCGCCGGCGTCGGCCGTCTCGCCGCGGCTTCCATACGCGATCTCGAAACTCGCCTCCGAGCAGTACGTCCGCTTCTTTGCCGAGCGCCGCGAGAGCGTCAAGAGCTACGTCAACGTGCGGTTCTTCGGCGCTTACGGACCATACGAGCCCGCACGCAAGATCACCACGCGATGGCTGCAGGGACTGGCCGAGGGCCAACGCGAGTTCGTGATTCGTGGCGACGGCAGGAATCTGATCGACTTCATGTACGTGGACGACGCGGTCGATGGCTTTCTCGCGCTCGTCAAGGCCGGCGGCACTCGCGCGACCGTCGACTTTGCGTCGGGCGCCCCCATCAGCGTCGATGAGGTCGTGCGCCAGATGGCCGCGGTGGTCGGGGTGAATGTTCGGGTGCGGCACGAAGGGCAAGTGCCTGAGTACATCGAGTTCCGCTCCGTCGACGAGACGATGCGAGAGCGGTTTGGCGTGACCCCTCGAATGTCGTTTGCGGACGGTCTGGCACGGCTGCATGCATTTCTATCCGGCAACCGGCATCCGGCAACCGGCAACCGGTAGAGCGGGGCAGAAACCTATTGATGGCGAACGATCCGGAGACAGTCGCACCTACCAAGCCGGGGAAGCCGCACGTCGTCGTGCTCGGAGCTGGCCCCGCGGGTATGTCGGCCGCTTGGCGGCTTTCGGAGCTCGGGCATCGCGTGACGGTGCTCGAACGCGACGGCGCCGTTGGCGGCATGGCGCGGACCATCACGATGGGCAAGTACCTCGTGGACTTTGGCCCGCACACCTTTCACATTCGAGAAACCGCCGAGAGCCGCGCCGTCGTCGAGTCGGTCCGGAAGTTCTTCGGCCACGATCCATTGATTCTGACGCGCGGCACCCGGGTGCTTCTGCACGGCAAGGAGTACATCTACCCGCTCGAGGTCTTCCAGGTCCTGAAGGGCGTGAACCCGTTGCTGGCGCTGCGGATCGTGTTCGACTATGCGGTCGCGACGATCACCTCGGCGTTCTCCCCGGCCCGCAAAGAGGACTCGTTCGAAGACTGGGGGGTGCGCAATCTCGGCCGCACGCTCTACGACCTCTGTTTCGGCATCTATTCCGCACGTGTGTGGGGATTGCCAACGGGTCAGATCTCCTCGAAGCAGGCGCAGCGCGTCGCGAAGCTCAACCTCGTGAACGTGGTTCTGCGATCACTGGGCATTCGGGCCGACCCGGCCACGTATTTCACCAAGTACATGTATCCCCGCACCGGCATCAGCCTGCTGTACGAGGGGATGGCGGATGTCGTTCGCCGGGCTGGTAACTGCATTCTGCTCAACTCGTTGGTCGTGCGCCTGGAGCGCGAAGGCGACCGCATTGCCCGCGTCGTCTATCAGCATGAGGGTCGCGAACAGGCGCTCGACGCCGACATCGTGTTGACGACGCTGCCGCTGCCCGCGTTCGTCAACATGACGACGCCGTCGCTGCCGGCCGACATCGTCGCGCACGCGGCGCGGCTCCGCTATCGCAGCCTCAAGCTGATCTACATCGCGCTCAAGCGGCCGCGGATGACCGACTACCACTGGGTCTACCTGCTCGACGGCCACTATCGCGTCAACCGCGTCTCGGAGCAGAAGAACGTGAGCACCGAGATGGTGCCGCCCGATCGCACCGTGCTCTGCATCGAACTGTCACTGTGGAAGGATGAGCCGCTGTGGCAGGCCAGCGACGAGGAGATCTACAAGCTCGCTCTGAGAGATGTGATGAAGATGGGGTACGGCGTCACCGAAGACGAGGTTGACGAGTACCACGTCACCGACATCCCGACGGCGTATCCGGTCTACGAGCTCAACTTCGAAGAGCACCTGATTCCCGTCCTGGAAGCGGTGCACTCGCTCGACAACGTGATGGCGCTCGGCCGGCACGGGCTGTTTCTGAACAACAGCATGGACGACAATGTGCTGTTGGGAACGAAGGTCGCCGACGCGATTGCCACCAGGAAGGTGAGCTCGGCTACCTGGCTGTCAGAGATGCGCGATTTCATGGGGTTGAGGTTTCAAGGCAAGTGAGCCCCGGAGATCAGGAGATTGGAACAGGAGACCAGGAGATCAGGAGTGACAATTTTGAAAACTCTCCCAGTTACCGAACCGACTCCCTCATGCTCGTGAGCCCGAAGACGCCCGCCACCGCCAGAAT
This sequence comes from uncultured Acidobacteriota bacterium, assembly GCA_963773045.1. Taxonomy (GTDB): domain Bacteria; phylum Acidobacteriota; class Vicinamibacteria; order Vicinamibacterales; family UBA2999; genus 12-FULL-67-14b. The sequence goes on from CAVYZT010000013.1 coordinate 333,123, forward strand.
TAGTACTGCGGGCATGGCTGGCAGTGACTCGCGTGGCTCGGTGAGCAGCGGCAGATGCACCGCCGTCACATAGAGCGCCGGCGCGATCAGCAGCCATCCTTCTCGCCAACGCGTCGAGCGCAGCGAGCGCACGGCGCCGACCAACGCGAGCACCAGAACAAACGCCTGGGCGATCCACATGGCGCGAATCGCCGCCGTGGGCAGCTCGTTGATCTCCGAGTGACGGTATGGAATGTGGGACGCCCACATCACGAACACGCCGTACGTGAGCCGGCGCGCCAGATGGCCCAGCCGGTCGCGCCGGATGTTGTCGAGACCCACCTGCAGGTAGACGCTGTCGGCCTGACTCCGGGCGATCGCACGCTGCTCGGAATCAACCGGCTCGGTCCAGATGCGGCGAATGTCCTGCCACTGATGGACGTACTCGAGCATCGGCGCGGGATCGGCCCGGTTCGCCGTCGCCAGCCGATGGACCTCGGCGTCGAGCGCCTCGCGGTCGTCGATGCGATCGGCGGTCACGGTCAGCTCGTTCTGCAGTCGTCCACTCCACTTGCCCTGCCACGACCCCTCCCAGGTCGCGCGGCCGAGGCCGCCCGCCGGCGAGAGTGTGAATCGGCCGAGATGGGTGTAGTTGTAAGCGAACCACGGTGCCACACCGAGCCCGGCCATCGCGAGAGCCGCGAGCCACAGCTTCCACGGGCGAAACCGATCGACGATGGCGGCCATGCCGAAGAGCGCGAACGGCAACAGGATGAACACTGGTCTGGTGAGCGCCGTCGCGGCCACCAGCAGGCCGGCGCCCGCTGCCAGCCACAGGCTGTTCGAGGCGCGCGCGCGGAACGTCATCCAGAGGGCGGCGGTCAGCAGGAACGTCGCCCAGAGCTCGGTGACGACGAGCGCTCCGAAATACGGGAATGGTTGAAAGCACGCCGTCGCGAATGCGGCGATGAGTGCCGCCCGCTCGGACAGCAGATACCGGGCGATGGCAAAGACCAGCAGGCACAAGGCGGCGAAGACCAGCGCCTGCGCCATCACCACGGCCATCGTGTTGTCGATGCCGAAAACGCGATATACGGCGGCGACGAAGATCGGGTACCGGGCGTACGAATGACCTCGGGCACGAAGGTTGGATAGTCGGGATATCGGGTGAAGCGCCCGGTTTCCGCCAGGACAGCGCCAAGACGCTTGTATCCGACCTGATCGGTCCATTCGGTCGCCCAATCCGGTTGCTGATGGACGATGTAGATGGCCGCGTGCACGAGGGCAACGAGACACACGAGGCCGAGCCGAAGCTTCATCGGGAGAGTAGTCTATGCCAGCGCTCACTCGCGCCGGCGCTGGCAGCGATCGGCCATCGGCTATCGGCCGTCAGCTCTTGCCGAAAGCCGGAAGCAGATAGCGGAAAGTCGTCACCGCGTTCGATCGAGGAGCTCACTGTACAGTGCGGCGATCTCGCGGACGAGGCGCTCGATATCAAAGTGCTGCAGCACTCGCGCGCGGGCGAGCACGCCCGCACTCCGTCGACGTGCGGGATCGGCGAGGAACCCGAGCACTCCCTCCGCCAACGCGTTGGTGTCATCACCGGTAATGCCGGTCTCGACGCCGCCAATCACGTCGCGCACGCCGCCGACATCGGTGCTGACGCCGGGAACTCCCGACGCCATCGCCTCGATCAATGCCACCGGCGTCCCTTCGTTTCTCGATGTCAACAAGAACACATCGGTGGCCGCATAGATCGTCGTCAGATCCCGCCGCCAGCCGAGAAACCGCACTTGAGCAGTGATCCCAAGCGAGGCGGCATGGGCCTCGAGATCGGCGCGCAGCTCGCCGTCTCCTGCGATCAAGGCGACGGCGTTGGGATGTCGATCGACCACCTGCTTGAACACGTCCAGGAAGAGCGTGTGCCGCTTGATCGCGGTCAGGCGGCCGACCGTGGCCACGACGGGAACGCCTTCCGGCAGGTTCAACGCGCGGCGCGCGGCCACGCCCGCGGTATTGTCGATGGCAGCGAACGGCGCCAGGTTGAATCCGAGCCGGACGACGCGGTACTGAGATTCGCGGCCGATGCGATAGACCTCGAGCAGCTCGCGACGAATCGCCGGAGAAATGGCCACGATGGCGTCGCTGAGCCGAGCCAGCGCGCGCTCGAATGCGATGACCACCGCGGTGGTCGCGCCGCCGAAGTACCCCTCCAGCACGTGACCGTGATACGTGTGCACGATGCGGGCGCGCGGCGCCGATCCACGGGTGGCGTTGTAGGCCGCCGCGGCCAGCCGGCCGATCAATCCGGCCTTGGCCATGTGCGTATGCACGACCGACGGCTGCAACCGCTTCAACTCACGGTAGAGACGAACAAAACTCCGCAGGTCGGCGAGCGGCGAAACCGGCCGGCAGAGCGTCGAGACGTACACCACGTCGGCGCCCGGCTGCAGGACGTAGCGCATGTCGCCTTCTCCCTCGCCAAGCCGTCCGTGAAACAGCCGGGTGCGAAAGCCGAACGGCTCGAGCGCCGTGGTGAGGTGCGCCGCCTGAATGGATGGGCCGCCGATGTTGAGCCTGGTGATCAACCGGGCAACGGTGACGGGGGAGTCGCCAGCAGGGGCGAGAGTGGTTGGCATCAGGTGAGGCACCACTTCGGTGGCGCCACGCGGCCGCTATCGTTCCTCAATCCAGCCCGGGACAGCAACCGCCGTGCGCGTGCCAAAAGAGGCGGGTCGTCGTGACCCGCCGGCGATTCATCGGCTTTGCTGCGGCGACGGTGGCGCTCACCGTCGCGGTGACCGCGCTTGGCCTGCTGGGCGCGGACCTCTATCTGCATCGCCGAGCGGAACGATCGGCCGGCCTCAACTATCGCGGGTATCGCGGGCCGGCGGTCGGCCGGAAGCGACCCGGCGAGACTCGGGTCGTGGTCCTGGGTGGCAGCACGGTGTTCGGCTACGGGGGTCCATGGTACGAAGCGTTTCCGGCTCTACTCGAAGGGCTGCTGAACCAGCGGGATCCGAGCCGCACGTGGACCGCGATCAATCTGGGCTTCAACGCAGAAGGCGTCTACGCGCTGTCACCGACGCTCGAGGACTTCGCGTACCTCGACTTCGACCTCGCCATCTTCTACGTGGGCTACAACGACATGCTCGGCGACGGCGGTGCGAATCTGGCGCTCATGCGCCGCGCGTCGAGCGTCTTTCGCGCGACCGGCTATTACCCGATCCTGCCGTCCTTTCTCCAGGAGCGGGCGCTGATATTCCGGTATGGCGATCTCGAGACCGCGTATCTGGCGATGCAGCCCGGGCAGGCCGATCGCGTCGTCTTCCGCCCGACGTTGGTCGCGCGCGCCTCGGCGCGGGCACTGGAGACGGCCGACCGAATCGGCAACACGGTTGGACGGCAGATCACTCGCTTCCACGCCGATCGTCTTCAGACATCAACCGGCGGTGAGGCCGGCTGTTCTCACCCGTGGGTCTTCTTTTGCGACGCGGTGCAGCGCGGCGTGCGCGACGTCCTGGCCCGCGGCGAGCGCGTCATCGTCGCCTCGCAGCCGCGGATGACCAATCCGCGCGTGCACGATCGGCAGCGGCAGGCGCTGGCCGACATGCTGTCCAGGCAATTTGCGAACGAGGCACGGGTCCGCTATCTCGATCTCAGCAACGCCGTCGATCTCTCGGACCGCAACTATTCCTTCGACGAGATGCATCTCGGGCTCGACGGCAATCGTTTGATCGCGGAGGCCTTCGTCGAACCAGTGCGCGCCATGGCCGGCGTTCCTGCTTCGAAATGAGTCAGACAGACACGTGGGGCTCGGGCATCTTCGCCCGGGGATTTCGGGGCAGTGCCGTGTTACGTGAACGCAGGCGCGACGGCCGTACAACGACAACGCGGGTCCGCACCAGACAGGCTTCTATTCTCATGGATCGGTCACAAGAGATCAGGAGGCCAGGAGGCTTGGATCACGCGTTTGGCAGAGCGCTCGACGGCCGGCCCGCAACGCGGGCCGCTGCGTGTGAAGAGACTCCATGAACAAGCAAGGTGTGTGTCGTGTTCCCGTACCTTGCTTGTTCATGGCGTCTCTGCACATGCAGTTGCCTTCGGCAGCCGTCGAACGCCTCCTGAACTCTTGAACTCATGTGAAAAACCAATGAGGACGCGTCTCAAGTCGGCAGTCTTTGCCGCGATGGCCGTGCTCATTTCGCTGGTGGCGATCACTGGGGGCCTGCTGGCGCTGGATCTGTATGCGCATCACCGCGTCGAGCGCTCGGCGGGACTCAACTGGCGCGGCTACCGCGGACCGACCGTCGGTCGCAAGCAGCCCCGAGAGCTTCGTGTCGCCATGTTCGGCGGCAGCACGGTCTTCGGCTACGGGGTGTCGTGGGATGAAACCATTCCGGCCGCGCTGGAGCGCGCGCTGCGGGCGCAGCTGCCAGGCCGACCAGTGACGGTCATCAACCTCGGCCTGATTGGCGAAGGCGCCTATGCGTTTCTGCCAAACCTGCAGGACTTCGACGATCTGCAATTCGACATCGTGTGTCTGTACGAGGGCTACAACGACCTGCTCGGCGATCAGCGGCCGAACATCGACCTGGTCCGCCACGAATCGACCGTCTTTCGCCTGACCGGTTACTTCCCGGTTCTCCCACTGGTGATCGGCGAAAAACTCATGGCGCTCAGGTCTGGGACGGTTGACGCCGCGTACGAGGCCGATCGCGCCAGACAAAGAGAGCGGGCCGTGTTTCACCCGAACGCTGCTCAGCGAACCTCGGCAGCGGCCCTGAAGGCTGCTTCAGATCTCTCCAGGGCCCTCGGACGGCAATTCGAAAAGCTCGCCGCGGAAGAGCCTTCGACGGAAGCCACTGGAAAATCCGGGTGTGCGGCGCCGTGGGCCCACTACTGCGACTTCACCCACGTGGCTGTCGAGTACGCCACGGCTAGAGGTGACAGCGTCGTAGTCGCCGCCCAGCCGCTGCTCGTTTCAGAGCCTGGGCGAGATCGCCACGTGTCTCAACAGCGCGCGCTGGCCGACCTCGCGGCGCGAGTGTTCAGCACGAATCCGCGCGTCCGCTTTGTGGATCTCAGCAACGCGATCGACTTGAGCGACACCGCGTACACCTTCGATGGCATGCATCTCACGCGCGAAGGGAATGTCCTCGTCGCGCAGGCGCTGGTCGACCCGGTGCTCGCCCTGGCTCGAGTACGCGCGGCCGAATGACTCCTGGCTGGCTCCGCTATCTGATGCTGGTCGTCGTGCTTGGCGCGATCGCGTCGATCACGCCGACCCCGCTGCATCCCACCGATGCCGATCTCTACGAGGCGATTGGTCGCGACTGGTTCATTCGCGGATGCGACGAACTGCATTGTCCGCGCGTGCTCGTGCCGTGGATTCTCGGATTGATCCCGGTCGCGTCGACCATCAAATGGAAGGCCACAGCGGTGTTGTGCGAAGCCGGCGCCGCGTGGTTGATGGAGCGATGGGTGTTACGGCTTGGCGCACCGCCGCGCGCGGCGAGTCAAGTGATGTGGCTCACGGCGCTAGGTTCCGGATCCCTCTACACGTTGTTCGATCCGCACACGGCGGATCCACTGATGCATTTGCTGGGGCCGGCACTGATGCTCCTGCTCTTCAATTCGTATCTGGGAGCGGCGATTCTCGTCTCGGCCGTCGGCATCTTCGCGAAGGAGTTTGCCGCGGTACCGCTGGCGGTGGCCGGCCTGACCTGGTTTCAGCAGCGGCGATGGGCCGAGATGCGAGGCGGGTGGCTCGGCTTCCTGCTCGTGCTTGCGATGTGGACCGTGTGGATGGTCGTTCTTCGAATCGCGTTCGGCTACAGCTTCGGCAAGAACCCCTCGGCGGATTTCATGGGCGGAGGATTCCTCGTCCACTGGCTGGCCCAGACCCCGATGTGGACCCTCGTCGGTGCGATCGTGATGACGCTCGGCGTGCTATGGATCCTCTGGCCGGCCGGCCTGGTGTTTGGGCCACGACCGCTCACGCAGCTCACGCTCGCCGCGCTGCCGTGCATTCTGCTGTGGTGCTATCTGCAACAGCCCGATCGGGCGCTGTGGAATTTCGCGTTCGTCATGATGCCGGCCGCTGCGGTCGTGCTGGCGAACTGTGCGCCGCCCCTGGGCTGGGGCCTCGTCGCCGCCCACGCGATACTCAATCTGCGCTTCGGTGCGCAGCTCGAGTTTCTCCCGCAGGCTCGGTTCGCGCTGACTCTGGCGGTCGGCCTCGCCCTGATCGCCGTCGCGCAACTGGCGATGAGGCGCCGCCCTGAAATGCCGGCAATTGATTCAATTTCTGCGACGGAGAGTGGGCAATCTTTGCCCTCTGCCGAAGGAAACCGCCGTTAGCTCGTCACGAGTGCGTCCTGGGCCCGGATGGGCGATAGTTGCCCCACGAGGACTGGCCGGGACCGAATCCATCTCATGAAAAAATCACAGCGTCCCGACTTCAAAGAACGATCGTTCGGCATCTCGGTCGGCACGGTCCTGCTGCTCATCGCCGCAGCGCTCGTCTGGCGCGGCCGAATCCTGACCGCCGAGATCATGGCCCCGATCGGCGCGGTGCTGCTCATCCTCGGATACATGCAGCCGCGCCTGCTCAAGTGGCCGAGCGCCGTCTGGTGGAAATTGGCCATGGTGCTGGGCTACGTCAACTCGCGCGTGATCCTGACGGTGGCCTTCGCCATCATCCTGACGCCACTGGGGCTCATCTGGCGGCTGACTGGTCGTGACCCGCTGGCACGACGCCGACGCAACTGGCCGGGATGGTCTCCGTATCCGGCCCGTTATCGAAACGCCAATCACTTCAATCGAATGTACTGAGGATCTCAATGGCTAAGAGTCGAGTGCTCGCAGAGTTCTGGCAATTCCTTCGGCAGGAGAAGAAATACTGGTTGATGCCGATCGTGATCGTGTTCGTGCTGTTCGGGCTGCTGATCGTGTTCTCACAGTCCAGTGCAGTGGCGCCGTTCATCTACACCCTCTTTTAACGTAGATGGCGCGGATCACGCCAGGGCCGCAGCTGACGGGGATCACACCAGGGCCGCAGATGACGCAGATGACGCAGACAGGACAGTAGGCAGTTGCCAACTCACATATTGGGCATTTCAGCCTACTACCACGATTCGGCGGCCTGTCTCGTCGTCGACGGGCGCATCGTCGCGGCGGCGCAGGAAGAGCGCTTCACCCGCAAGAAGCATGACGCCGCGTTTCCAACCAACGCGGTGGCGTACTGCCTGCGCGAGGCGGGGATCACTGCGTCGCAGCTCACCCTCGTGGGCTTCTACGAGAAGCCGCTCGTCAAATTCGAGCGGTTGCTCGAGACCTACACTGCGTGCGCGCCCAAAGGCTTGCGCTCCTACCTGATGGCGATGCCGATGTGGCTGGCCGACAAGCTCTGGATGGCCGACGACATCAGCGATCGGCTGGATGGCTTCGAAGGCGAGGTGTGCTTCGGCGAGCATCACGAATCGCACGCCGCTTCGGCGTTCTACCCGTCGCCGTTCGAACAGGCGGCAGTGGTGACCATGGACGGTGTCGGCGAGTGGGCGACCTCGTCGATCGGCGTCGGTCGCGGACACGATCTCGAGATCCTGCGTGAGCTGCGCTTCCCGCACTCGCTGGGACTGCTCTATTCCGCCTTCACCTACTTCGCCGGCTTCAAGGTGAACTCCGGCGAATACAAGGTGATGGGCCTCGCGCCGTACGGCAAGCCCAAGTACGTCACGACCATCAAGGACCACCTCATCGAGATCAAGGATGACGGCAGCCTGTGGATGAACCAGGAGTACTTCACCTACACCCACGGGCTGACGATGACGGGTGACAAGCTGGCGGCGCTGCTTGGCGGCGCGCCGCGCGAGCAGGAGAGTCTGCTGACACAGCGGGAAATGGATCTGGCGCGATCGATTCAGGACATCACCGAAGAAGTGATGCTCAAGATGACGACGTTCGCGCATCGCGAGAGCGGGCTGCGCGACCTGTGTCTGGCCGGCGGGGTTGCCCTCAACTGCGTCGGCAACGGAAAGATTCTTCGCGACGGCCCGTTCGAGCAGATTTGGATTCAACCGGCGGCCGGAGATGCCGGCGGCGCGCTCGGCGTCGCGATGAGCCTCTGGCACCGGCACTTGGGCAAGCCAAGACAGTCGCCTGAGTCGCTCGGCACCTGGGAACGTCCTGACCGGACAAGCCCCAAGCCCCAGGCCCCCAAGCCCGTCAGCGTCAACGTTCCCAAATACGCCGACGGCATGAGCGGTTCGTATCTCGGCCCGCAGTACAGCGAGGCCGAGATCTCGAAGGTGATTGCCGACAACGGCTACGTCGCTCGCCGGGTCGATCGCGCGAAGCTGGCCGACGAAATCGCGGCCTGCCTCGCAGACGAGAAGGTCGTCGGGCTGATGCAGGGCCGAATGGAGTTCGGCCCTCGCGCGCTTGGCGGCCGCTCCATTCTCGGCGACGCGCGGTCGCCGAAGATGCAGGCAGTGATGAACCTGAAGATCAAGTTCCGCGAATCGTTCCGCCCGTTCGCGCCGTCCGTGCTGCGCGACCACGTCGGCGAATGGTTCGAGCTCGACGGCGACAGCCCGTACATGCTGCTCGTCGCCGATGTGCTGAGCCAGCGTCGCCTGCCGGTGCCGCCGGAGGCGGCCGGGCTGTGGGGCATCGAGCGGCTCAACGTTCCACGCTCGACCGTGCCGGCGATCACGCACGTGGACTACTCCGCGCGCATTCAGACCGTCCGTCACGACACCAGCCCGCTCTATTACGACATCCTCGCGGCGTTCTACCGGCGCACCGGCTGCCCGATGGTGGTGAACACGTCGTTCAACGTCAGGGGCGAGCCCATGGTCTGCTCGCCCCAAGACGCCTATCGCTGCTTCATGCGCACGGACATGGACGTCCTGGTGCTGGAGAACTTCATCCTCGAACGAACCGCGCAACCCAAGCGGGAAGAGGACGAGTCCTGGAAGAAGGAATTTGTTCTTGATTAGGGCAGGTAGGCCTGGTGGGTCGGGTAGGGCTGGTCGGGCGCGAACTGCGAACTGCGAAGAGCGAACAGCGAACTGCGAACTGCGAATAGCGAACAGCGAATAGCGAATACCGAATTGCCGGTTCTCTCCGACCGCCCCGAGCGACTGTCGCTCTCCGCATACGTCGAGCTGCTGCTCAACCTGACTCGACGCGAAGTGAAGGGCCGCTACAGCCAGTCGCTCTTCGGCGCCGGCTGGGCCATCGCGCAGCCGTTGGCGACGATGGCGGTGTTCACGCTGGTGTTCTCGCGGCTGGGGAAGATGCCGTCGGATGGCGCGCCGTATCCCTTGTTCGCGTTTGTCGCGCTCGTCCCCTGGTTCTTCTTCTCGAACTCGGTGACGAGCGGCACGATGAGCCTCATCACCTACCGCAACATCGTGACCAAGACCTACTTCCCGCGCGAGATCGTGCCCCTCGCGCAAGTCGGATCGCGCCTGGTCGATCTTGCGGCGGCGTCCACGCTGTTCGCGCTGCTGATGATCTACTACCGCGTCGGCGTCGGCCCGTGGGCGGCGATGGTGCCGGTGTTCTTCATGCTCCTGGTGCTGTTCACCGTGGGCTTCACGATGCTGACGTCGGCGGGCAATGTGTTCTATCGCGACGTCAGCCCGGTGGTGCAGATCGCGCTGCAGCTCTGGCTGTATCTGACGCCGGTTGCGTATCCGCTGTCGGTCGTTCCCGAACGATTCCGTCCGCTGTTCCTCCTGAACCCGCTGACCGGCGTGGTCGAAGGCCTGCGCGCCGTCCTCGTGTTCGGCCACGAGCCCGAATGGCCCGTGGTCGCCATCTCGGCGGCCCTCATCGTCACGATCTTTCTCGTTGCGCTGATCCTGTTCAAGAAGACGGATAAGTATTTTGCGGATGTGATTTGAGTCTCTCAATCCAACTCGAAAACGTCACCAAGCGGTACCGCACCGGCCGTTCGCGCACCATCGTCGATTTCGTGGCGTCGAGCGTCGACGATCTGCGTGGGCGATCGCGCGAGGTCCACAGTACGACCCGTGGGAAGATCGACTCGAACATCTACGCGCTGCGCGATGTCTCTTTCGACGTTCCCGAAGGGGCCGGCCTGGGCATCATCGGCCGCAACGGCGCCGGCAAGACCACGCTGTTGAAGCTGATCTCGCGCGTCAGCTGGCCGACGAGCGGCACGGTGCGAGTCGCCGGCCATGTGGTGTCGCTCATCGAGCTGGGCGCCGGGTTTCATCCGGAGCTCACCGGCCGCGAGAACGTCTATCTTGGCGCCGGACTCTTCGGCCTCAAGCGGTCGGAGATCGATCGCCAGTTCGATGCGATCGTCCACTTCGCCGACGTCGAGCACCTCATCGACACGCCGATGAAGCGCTATTCGTCGGGCCTGTACGCCCGTCTTGGATTCAGCGTCGCCATTCACAGCCGTCCCGACATCGTGCTGGTGGACGAGGTGCTGTCGGTCGGTGACGCGGCGTTCCGCCGCCGCGCGCTCGAAGCGCTGCGCGCCCTGATCACGAGCGGCAAGACGGTGCTGTTCATCTCCCACGACATGTGGAACGTGCGCCGGCTGTGCAGCCAGATCCTGTGGATGGACGAGGGCCGCGTCCGCGCGGCCGGCCCGGCGGCGGAGATCGCCGAGCGTTACATGAACGAAGTGAACCTGCAGGCATTGGCCGATCAGGCCACCGTGCTTCAGGCGCATCGCGCGGGAACCGGCGAGGTGAGGTTTGCGAGCGTGGACACCGCAGACGCCCGCGGCGAGGCATCGACACTGTTCGCCAGCGGCGACCCGCTCATCGTTCGCGCCTCGTATGTCGCCGCGCGGCCGGTGGATCGCCCGGTGTTTCAGATCGCCATCGTGGACGTGGACACGGGCGTCATCGTCACCACCGCGACTTCTGCGGGGCAGCAGATTCCGGAAAGGGTCGACGGGTGCGGCGAAATCGAGCTGAGATTCGATCGCTTGCCGCTGCGTCCACGCCAATACGCCCTGCGGCTGTCGATCACCGATGCCATGCAACTGGCGTCCTACGACGTCGTGATCGCCGGTCCGCGCTTCGCGGTGACGGGCCGGGGCGCCGGTGTCGATAGCCTGGCCGATGAGCAGGACGGCCTCGTCTCGGTGCCGTACGAGCTCGTCCATCGAATGGCGACTACTGGAAAGTCCAAAGTTCAAGAGTTGAAAGTTCAAAGTTGAAGTGTGAAGGTTTCAGTTGAGTGGCAAGTTGCAGTTGAAAGTTCAAGTGGCAGTTGCAGGAGATGGAACCGCAAGTTGCAGCTGCAACTCGCAACTGCAACTTTCAACTCCACTCAAAACTCCTCAACTTGAACTTTCAACTTTCAACTCTTCAACTTTGAACTTTCCTGTTTCACCTTCTTATGTCGAGTGCGGAGATCCGGTGTGAGTCGGCCTGAGGGGCGTGCGGTCTTCATCTCCGTTCCGCACGGGACGAGCGCCGGCAACATGCTGCGCGCAGGAGGACTGCTCGATCGGCTGCAGGAGTTCGATCCGTCGCTCGAGATCGTCGTCCTGTCGCCGCTGGTGAAAGACCCGGCCTTCGTGCGCGAGTTCGATCGGCCGGGCGTGCGGCTGGTCGATCTGCCGGCGCACAAGCCCGGCAAGCTCGAGGCGCGGCTGGTCACGCTGGTGCAGGCCGCCTATCTGAGCCGCGGCCGAACCGAATCGGTGCGCATCCGCATGCTCGAGGCGCGCGCCAGCGGCATCATCCGGTGGGTTGGGCTCAAAGGCATCATCGGCCGGCTCCTGAGCGCGCCGTTTGGCGGCTCACCTTACGCGCTGTCGGATCGCCTCGTGTCGCATCCCACCATCGAGACGCTGTTCGACCAGCACCGTCCCGGGTTGCTCGTGTGCGCGAATCCAGGGCTGGTGTTTGCCGAAGTGCCGCTCATGCGAACCGCGCGGCGGCGCGGCGTGCCGTGCATGGTCCTCGACGCCAGCTGGGACAACTTCACCAACAAGCTGCTGCCGGTCCGTCATGCCGAGCGGCTGGTCGTCTGGAACGACATCATGAAAGACCAGGCGGTGACGATCCACGGCTACGACCCGGCGGCGATTCGGGTGACCGGCGCGCCCCAATTCGATCCGCACTTCCGCGCGCAATCCCGCTCCCCGCGCGAGGAGTTCTTCCGTCGCGTCGGCGCTGACCCGTCGCGCAAGCTCATCGTCCTGACGACGACGCCGCGGTCGCTGTATCAGCATCACGATCACGTGCTGCGCGAGCTGGATGCGGCGATGGCCCGCGGCACGCTGACCGACGCGCAGGTGCTCGTGCGGCTGCACCCGCGCGACGAAGTCGCCGCCTACCGCGAGTTCGAGGGCGTCCCGCACATCATCATCGAGAAGCCGTTTCGCGACAGCGTCACCGTCGCCGATGGATTGGCGATCGACGTGATGCCGGAGCATCAGCGCCACCTGGGCGACACGCTCTGCTATGCCGACGTCGTGGTGAACGTCGCCTCCACGATCACGATCGAGGCCTGCATCTTCGACACGCCGGTGGTGAATATTTGCTTCGACGGTCCGCAGCCCGAGTCGTACGAGCGCTCGGCCACCCGCTACTACTCGTTCACGCACTACGTGAACATCACCAACCGGCAGGCGGTTCGGGTGGCGAAGTCGCCGGCCGAGATGACGCAGTGGATCGCGCGCTACCTGCAGGACCCGACGCTCGATGCCGCCGGTCGAAAGCAGGTGGTGCTCGATCAGTGTCAGTTCACCGATGGGCGATCGGCCGGCCGCGTGGCCGCGGCAGTGATCGACGAGCTCGGGGCGGCTGGCGAAGCTGCGCCTCAGATCGCCGGCAAGAACTCGCACGGCTCCGCTTCGCTAGCGGCGGCGTCGTTTGGCCCCGCTCCGCCCTTCGGTCAAGGCTCAGGGCGTCCCGAGCAAGGTCGAGGGACGCGGGGCGAGACATCTTTCAAGGCGCCCGAACGCTTGCGGTGATGACATGTTGGCGACCTTGGACGATGTCTAGCCGCACGTGAGGATCTGCCATGTGGCGCCCGAACTGCTGCCAGTCCCGCCAACCAAGGGCGGTGCAATCGAGCGGTGGATACGGGATGCGGCGGTTCGGCTCGTGCAGCGCGGCCACACGGTTCACGTCGTCTCGCGCGATCAGGGCGACGGCCGGATGTCGCAGATGTCTGATGGCGTTCACTACCACTACGTCCAGATCCCTCGGGTCATCGATTCAGGCATGCGCGCCGGCGTCGGCCGCGGGCTCTGGTACTACCGCTCGGTTCGCCAGGTCCTGACTACCGTAGCTCCAGACGTCGTCCATCATCACAGCCGGCCGGCAGGACTGTGGATGACCGCGCGCCGAGGCCCGTCGGTCCGCCAGGTGATTTCCCTGCACAGCATGGATTACGGATGGGGCTTTGGTCACCGGGCCTGGGATCGAGGCTTGTTCCTGCGCGGGCTCGCGAAGGCGGCCCGCATCCTGTGCGTGTCGAACTTCATCTACCGGCACACCGTCGAGCGCTATCCCAGTGTCCGCGCGGCGGCGGCGACGGTCTACAACGGCGTTGACGGCGGGATGTTTCGACCCGGCGCCGGCGATCTTGCCCACTGTGGGGCGCCGACCATTCTCTACGTCGGCCGCGTCGAAGAGCGAAAAGGCGTTCATGTCCTGCTCGACGCCTTTGAGCAATTCATCGCCCCGCGCGTGCCGGCGGCGCGACTGCAGATCGTAGGACCGCATTCGTATTGGGACGCGCAGCCCTCTGGCTATTACGCGACACTCGCGGAACGCTGCCGCGCCAATCCGCGCATCGAGCTCCGCGGTCCGACCTATGTCGACGAGGAGCTTGCCGCCCTTTATCGGTCGGCGACGGTCGGCGTTGTCCCTTCGGTCTTTCCCGAAGCGTTGGGTTTGACGTCGCTCGAAGCGCAGGCCTCAGGTGTGCCGGTCGTCGTCTCAGACTCCGGCGGACTACCAGAAACCGTTGCGCCCGGGGAGAGCGGCCTCGTGTTCGAGAGCCGGCGCGCAGATCAGTTGGCCGAACACATCGTCAAGCTCCTGACCGACGAGCCGCGTCGTCGAACGATGGGAGCGGCGGCCCGAACCTGGGCGATGCGCACGTTCTCGTGGGACGTGATTGCGGGTCAGCTCGAGGACATCTACGCGGACGCTCTGGGGGCGCGTCAGGAAAGTTCAAAGTAAAAGAGTTAAAAGTTAAGAGTTGAAGTTAAAAAGTCTTCGCTGCCCTGCAATTTGAACTGCGAACTTCAACTCTTAACTGTCAATTTTTGAACTTTCAACTTTCCTGTTCACACCCTTGAAGGTCGCACTCCGGGACGACGACACCTCGTACTTCACCGAGCCCGATCGTCTCGAGGCGGTCTATCACGACGTGTGGGACCGGCTGCCGGTCTGCCTTGCGGTGATTCCGCGGGCGGCAGGGTTTCGCGACAAGGCGATCCCGGAACAATACTGGCAGGCGGGCCGCACCTTTCCCCTTGAAGAGAATCCAGGGCTGGTCGAGCGTTTGCGGGCGTTGATCGGGGCAGGGCGGGTCACCATCGCGCAGCACGGCTACACACACGAAGATTTCGCCGCCGGTTACGAGTTCCAGGCCGCGCCGGACATCGAGCAGCGGCTGGAAGCGGGCCGCTCGTATCTCGATCGAACGCTGCAGACCCGCGTCAGCATCTTCGTTCCGCCCCACAACGCGCTCTCGAAGCGCGGACTCGCGGCCATCAGCGCCGCAGGACTGAACCTGTTCGGCTCGTTCCTGTCGTTCCGCCCGTCGATGCGCCCCTGGGACGAGCACACGCCATGGAACTGGTGGCGCGTGCGTCAATACCGGGCGTCGCTCGGTCTGGCCAGGTCCGATCGCTTCATCTACCCGCATGTGCTGCGCTATCGCCGGCACGCGGAGTTCGGGTGTCACAGCCTGATTCCGGGAACGACTCTCGATCATCTGGTCGAGGGCTTTGAACGGGCGCGCCGCGCCGGCGGTCACTTCTGCATCGCGACCCACTATTGGGAGGTGAACGCGACGCTCAAGAGCGTGCTGCTCCGGTTTCTCGATCACGTCACGCGTGTGCCGGAAGTGCGCCTGGTCAACGCCGAACGTTTATTCGACGCGGCAGATGACACAGCCAATCCAGGGCCACAGATGACGCAGATGACACAAAAGGGGCGACCGTCTAGTGGCTGATTTACTGGCCAGCGTCCCCGCGCTGGTGATCGGCGGCCTGGGCTTCATCGGATCGAACCTGACGGCAAGGCTCGCCGCCCGCGGGGCGCGCGTGACCGTCCTCACGCCCGCGCGCGAGCGTCACGACCACTTGGCCGGCGCCTTCGAGCGGCAAGGGGTTCGCGTCGTGGAAGGTGACGTCCGCGACCAGGGCCTGATGCTCGAACTGGTCGCCGATCAGTCGCTGATCTTCAACCTGTCGGGCCAGTCGGGCGCGGTCAGGAGCATGGAAGATCCCTGGAGCGACCTCGACGTGAACTGCCGCGGCACGCTGACCCTGCTCGAGTCGATGCGCGCGAAAAACCCGCAGGCAAAGGTCGTGTTTGCCGGCTCGCGCCTTCAATACGGGAAGCCCTCGGTGATGCCCGTGGCCGAAGACTCGCCGCGCGACGCGCGCAGCCTGCACGCGATTCACAAACAGACCGTCGAGGAGTACTACCGGCTGTACGGCAGCCTCTTCGGCATCCGCTTCTCCGGCGCCCGGATCACCAACCCCTACGGCCCGGGGCAGAAGCATGGCCGGACGGCCTACGGCATCATCAATCGGCTCATCCAACTTGGCATCGCCGATGAGCCGCTGACCATTTACGGCGACGGCGCACAACTTCGCGATTACGTGCATGTCGACGATGTGGTGTCGGCGTTGCTGGCACTGGCGGAATCTTCCCGGGCCGATGGCGGCGTCTACAACGTCGGCAGCGGCACCGGCAGCCGCCTGGTGGATGTGGCGACGCAGATCGTGAAGCTGGCCGGCAGAGGGCGAGTGCAGCACATCGACTGGCCGCACCTGGCCGAGCAGGTCGAGACCGGCGATTTCGTCGCCGACATCTCCCGCATCAGCCGCGAGTTGAGCTGGGCGCCGTCGATCGAGTTGGCGGACGGCCTGGCGCAAACCATTGCCTTCTATCGATCGCACCGGTGACCGCAATTCGCGGTTCGCCATTCGCCTTTCGCGAACAGCAAATGGCGAACAGCTAATAGCGGCATTAATGCTGCACTCATGACTCGCGTCTTATACCTCTCACACACCTTCGCGGTCGGCGGGGCGGAAGAGATGGTGCTCAACCTCGTGCGGCACTTGCCGCCCAGGTTCGCACCGCTGGTTACGAGCATTGGGCAGGCCGGGCCGATCGGTGAAGAGATTCGCAAGACCGGAGTGCCGTTTGCAGCGCTGGGCCTTACGCCGGGGCTGCGCCGGCCGCTCGATCTGCTGCGGCTCGAACGGCACTTGCGTGAACGCCAGCCGGCGATCGTCCACACGTTCCTGCTCACCGCGAGCCTCTACGGCAGAGCCGCCGCCATCCTCGCCTCGGTTCCGATCGTGATCGGCACGGAAGTCAACATCTACGAGCGGAAGCGCGTGCACCACGCGGTGACCGAGCGCCTGCTCATGGCCGGCACCGATGCGGTCGTCGCCTCGGCCGAGTCGGTGAAGGAGTTCTACACGCAACAGATCGGCGCCGACCCGGGGAAGGTCGAAGTGATCTACAACGCCGTCGACTGGTCTCGACTCGAAACCACGACAACTCCTGGCGAACTGCGGGCGTCGATGGGTGTGCCAGCCGACGCCGTCGTTGCCGGGATCATCGCGCGCCTCACGGAGCAGAAGGGCCACCGTGTGCTGTTTGAGGCCCTCGCCCAGCACGAGTCGCTCCGCCGCCTCCATCTCGTGGTCGTCGGCGGCGGTGAGCTCGACGCCGACCTCCGAGCGCGGGTCACGGATCTCGGTCTCACGGCGCGCGTCCACTTCGTCGGCCCGCGGCGCGACCTTGGCGATCTGCTGGCGTCGTGGGATCTCTTCGTGATGCCGTCCTTCTGGGAAGGCCTTCCGCTCTCGCTGGTTCTGGCCATGGGCGCGGGTCTGCCGGTAGTCTCCACGCGCGTCGCGGGGATCCCCGAAATCGTTCACGACGGCTCCACCGGCCTGCTCGTGGCGCCCGGAGACAGCGGCGCTCTCGGCGCGGCGTTGGCTCGCATCATCTCCGACCCGGCGTTCGGCGCGCGACTGGGAGAAGCGGCGCGCGCGTTCGTCGTGCCGCGTTTCGGCGCCGACGGCTATGTCACGTCGATCGTCGGTCTGTACGATCGCCTGCTCGCGGCGAAGGGCCTCGGTCGCTGATGACGCTGATGACGCCGATCTGGCTTCTGGCATGACGCTCGGCATCCTCTATCACATGCCGTTCTGGCAGACGCCGGACGGCGGTTTGTGGGAAGCCGAAGGATCCTTTGCTCGATACGTCGATTCACTCGCGCCGTTTTTCACCGAAGTGGTGTTGTCGGTGCCGGTGTACGACACACCGCCGGCATCCGGCTCACGAGTGAAGGCGGCCAACGTCCGGCTGGCGCCGTTGCCGTACTTCCCCGGCCCGCGACAGTTCTATCCACGGGTGCCGATGATGCTCGGCAGGCTCCGATCTTGGGTTCAGCAGTGCGACGTGATTCACCTCCGCGTCCCGACTCCTGCCGCGATCTTCGCGTTTCGCATGGCGCGCGCGCGGCGCAAGCCGGTGTTCCTGCTGGTGGTCGGTGATTACCGCGCGCTGCTGCCGCATCTGCCGTATCGCGGCGCGAAGAAGTGGCTGTTTGGCGCCTACGTCGCGTTCGAGGAACGGGCGCTGAGCCACATGACACGGCGAGCCCTGACGTTCGTCAACGGCGGGGCGCTGCGCGAGAAGCACGAGCGCCAGGGGAATCGCGTGGTCGAGACGAAGACGACCACGCTCGGTCTCGAAGACATTTCGACGCGCACCGACACGTGCGCCGGGTCTCGCATCCGATTGCTCACGGTCAGCCGCATCGATCCTCGCAAAGGGCTTCGTGTCCTGCCGGAGGCGGTTGCCCGGCTGGTGGCCGCCGGCCACGATGTGTCGCTCGATCTGATCGGCCCGACCATCGGCCTGATTGGCGATCAAGAGGCCGACGCGATTCGCGATGAAGCCTCGCGCCTTCATGTCGCCAATCGTGTGAACCTTCGCGGTCCGGTGGCGCTGGATCAGCTGATGTCGCTTTATCGCGAATACGACCTCTTCGTGCTGCCCACTCGACCTGGCGAAGGCATCCCGCGGGTGCTGCTCGAGGCCATGGCCGGCGGCCTGCCGATCGTGACGACCAACGTCTCGGGGATTTCGAGCCTGATTGCGCATGGCGAGAACGGCCTGGTGAATACTGGCTCCACGGCCGACGTGGTCGTCGATGTCGAGCGCCTCATCACGACGCCGTCGCTGCGGCAGCACCTGATCCGCGAAGGCTACGCCACCGCGCGGGCGCACACGCTCGAGCGTCAAGCCGCCGAGATGATGAGAATCGTGGACGAACAGCTTGGGACATCTCGCGACCTGGTGATCGTGTGATCTGGTGACCTCATCTGGTGATCGGTTGATCTCATGATCTACCTAGCTCGTGATCTGGTTGATCGAGAGCGGCTCTCTGCAAGATCGATAGATTCGATCGACACATCGACAGATCACGAGATCCCGAGCTTGATCACCACATCACCACCTCACAAGATCAACCGATTCACCTGATGCCCCCCCCTGTCAAGGTATGCGTCGTCATCCCGTCGCTGGCTGGGGGTGGAGCCGAGCGTGTGGCGGTGACGGTATTGAGTGCGCTGGATGCGGCACAGTACGAGCGCGTGTTGTATCTGTTCAGCGGTGATGGCGTGTACTTCGATCGCCTCGACCCCGGTGTGCAGGTCGTCGTGGCCAAGCAGCGGTCGTGGCCGGCGCGAATGGGCGAGCTGGCGGCGTTTCTGCGAGCCGCCCGCCCCGACATCGTGATGCCGTTCTTGAGCTACTTCATCACCGCGACCGCGGCGCGGCTGGCGCGCAGTCGCGCCCGCGTCGTCTTCAATCAGGGCACGCCAACCACCGGGTTCCTGAACGATCCCGACTTTTCGTGGCGCAGCCCGGTACGCCGCCACGTCTTTTCGCTGGTGACTCGCTTCTTCTACGCGCGAGCCGACGCCGTCGTCGTGACGTCTCAAGGGGTGGGCGACGATCTCGTGACGCGGTACGGCGTGCCTCGCAAGAAGATTCGCGTGTTGCACAACCCGGTCGATCTCAGCGCCATCAAGCAGTTGGCGGCGGAGCCGGTTGCCGACGCGGTTCTTCCGCCCACCCGACCGGTGATCGTTTCGGCCGGCCGGCTCGCCGCGGTCAAGAACTATCCATTGCTGATCGACGCGGTCGCCGACCTCTCGGCCCGCATTCCGGTCGATACCTGGATCCTGGGAGACGGCGACGAACGCGAGCGAGTGGCGCGGCATGCGGTGGCCAAGGGTCTCAAAGACGCGGTCTGGTTTCTCGGTTTTCAGGCCAACCCCTGGCGGTTCATCGCGCGAGCCAGCGCGTTCGTGCTCACGTCAACCTACGAGGGCTTCGGCAACGTGCTGATCGAAGCGATGGCGTGCGGCGTGCCGGTGGTGGCCACGCGATCGCCAGGCACGATCGAGATCATCGAGGATGGCGCCAATGGATTGCTGGTCGATCACGACGCCAAATCGGTGGCCGGGGCCATCGAGCGGCTGATTCGAGACGTCGGGTTGCGCCAGCGGATCGTCGCGCAGGCCCGTTCGAGCGTCGAGCACTACGCGCTTCCACGTGTGGTCGAACGCTACGACCAGATGTTCAGAGAGCTGGTCGCGTCATGACCAGACCCATGAGCGCGCCAGCCATTGTCGCGATCGGAGTGGCGCTTGGCGTACTCCTCGGATTCGTTTACACGCTGTCGCCGCTGACCGTCCTCTGCCTCGTCGTCCTCGCATGGGTGATCCGGTGGGGAAGCCGGGACCTCTCGCCCGGTGAGCGTCGGTGGTTCTGCGCGCTGGTGATTGCGGCTGTCGTGGCGCGGCTGATGCTGGTCGCCGGCATCTTCCTCTTTGCCGATCCGGCCAAGCCGTATGCGACGTTCTTCGGTGACGAAGAGCTGTTCAAGAACCGGTCGGTGTGGATCCTCAATCTCGCGACCGGCGTCCCAGTCGCCCCCTCCGACATCATCTACGCGGTCGAAGATACGGGCCGCTCGAGCTATCTCTACGTGCTGGCGTTGATTCAGGCGCTCGTCGGAAGTGCGCCGTACGGTGTGCACGTCCTCAACATCACGATCTTCGTCACGAGTGCGATCGCCCTCCATCGCCTGGTCCGACCGGTGTTCGGCGGGCTGGTGGCGATCGCCGGCCTCGCCTTTCTGCTGTATCTGCCGACGCTGTTCGTGTGGTCGGTCTCTGCTCTCAAGGAACCCCTCTATATCCTGGTGGCCGTTGCCGAGCTCGTTTGTGTGCTCTCCGTCGCGCGAGGCAAGCTCTGGTGGCATCAGGCACTTGCCGCGGTGGGTGTCGTGCTCGCCGCTCTGGCTCTCGACAGCGTTCGCAAGGGTGGCGCGCTGGTGGCGCTCGTGGGTGCGGTCACTGGACTGGCGGTGTCGTTTGCCCTGACCCGGCCGCGCGTCCTCGTTGCTGGTCTGATCGCGGTACCGATTGCCGGTGCACTCGTGCTGTCGAATCCTGCAGTGCAAAATGTCTTGCTGACGCAGGCACGTCTGGCTGCCGTCTATCACGCCGGTCATGTGCTGACCCCGGGCTACTCGTACGAGCTCATCGATCCCCGGTATTACGAGAACCGAATCCTGCTGATGCGAACGATGCCGCCGCGCGCGCTGGCCAACTTCGCCGTGCGCTCGCTCGTGAGTTACGTCACCGAGCCGCTGCCGTGGAAGGGCGATTCGCGGTTCCTCCGTGCCTATGTCCCCGAGCAGATCGTCTGGTGGGTCCTCGTCGCGTTGCTGCCGTTCGGCATCGTCGCCGGACTTAGAATCGACCCTGTGCTCACAACCGTGTTGTGCACGCACGCCGGGATGATCATGTTCGTCGTCGCCTTGACGAGTGGCAACGCGGGAACGCTCGTGCGGCACCGCGGGCTCGTGCTGCCGTACGTGGTATGGTTGTCTGCTCTTGGTGCTGTCGCCCTGACGCGATGGCTGACGCCATCACTCGCCCCATCCGAAACAACTCCACGCACGCATGCCGATCGTTGACCAACAGGGTCGCCTCTTCGGTCGTTTGAACCTGCTGGACGCGGCGCTCCTCCTGCTGCTGTTCGCGTTGGTTCCGCTCGGCTACGCGTCGTGGATCGTGTTCGGTACGCCACCTGCGCAACTCACCGGCGTCGAGCCCGCCGTGGTCATGGCGGAGCCCGAGATTCGCATCGTCGTCCACGGGGTCAATCTGCGGCCGTTCATGCGTGTGTCGCTGAACACCAGCCAGGGCGCGGATTTCCTGTTTCGCGATTCAACGCGTGCCGAAGTGCTCTTCAAGAGCATCGCGCCCGGTGTCTACGACGTCATCCTGTACGACTTCGAGAAGGAACGCTCTCGCCTGCCGAACGCCGTGAACGTGACGCGGACGCCAACGCCGGCGGCGCACATCATCGTGGTCGGTTACCTGGGCAATCTCAAACCCGATCAGGCCGAACAAATGAAGCCCGGTCTGACACTCGCGGGATTTGGCGAGGTCACGGCGGTGGGAAAGCCGCTTCCGCAATCCACTCGGGTGGCTCCGGGTCCGGGACCCAACAGCGTCGAGGTCCGCGACCCTTCGGCCGTCAGGTTGCCCGTCGCGGTTCGGATGGGTTGTGCGGTCCGCTCGCGAGAAGGACATCCCGTCTGCGTCATCGGTGAGGTCGATCTCAGGCCCGGAGCGCTGCTGGTGCTCCCCACGCAGTTCGGACTGATGCCGTTTCAAATCGATCAGATGCGCAGCTCGGCCGAGGTCGAACCAGTACACGCCACGGTTCGATTCCAGGCCGACCCGCGCCTGCTGTCGCAGTTGAAGAAGGGCGATTTCGACATCGCGCGAGCGACCAACGAGCTGGCGTCCGGCGCCACCGTGCTCGACGTGTCGGCGCCGCAACCCGATGTCCGCGAAGCCGTGATCGAGTTGCAAGCCCAGCGCGGCGCCGCCGGATGGACGTTGGAGAGCCAGCCGCTTCGCCTCGGCGGTCCGTTCCAACTCCGGACGCCGGTATACGAGCTGACCGGCGTGGTTGTGGCGTTGGTGCCTGTCACGCGCGAGACATCTCGCTAGTGCTCGACGACTTCTTCACGCGAGGCCTCCGCGATGCCGAGCGGCGACTGCCGCTTCTGCGGCCGATTCGCCCGCGCGACCAGGAGCAGATCCTTTCGATTGTGCGAGCCAGCCGGTGCGTCCGCGTCGTCGATCGTTGGGTCGATCGGATCTCGCGAACCTGCGCCAGCTCGGTTGCGCTCAATCGAATACGAGGAGCGTGGATCGGCATCGAGGTCGTTCAGCAACGGCTGCTCCTCGGCCTTGGTCTCGTGGCCGCGGCCCTCGTCCACGTCGGCCTCGTCTGGTGGCACGACGCGCCGCCCTCCTGGTTCTGGCTCATCCTGCCCGCGTTGGCGGCCGCCTGGGGCGTGCTGCTCGTGATGTTCGCGTCCACGGAGCGTAAAGAACACGGTTGAACGCGTCGTCCATCAACGTGCTCGCGCTCTCGCCGATTCCGGAGGAAGGGGCGGGCTGCCGGTTCAGGGTGTCGCAATATGTCCCCCACCTGAGCGCGCAGGGCATCAACGTCGAGGTCAGCTCGTTCTATACACCCGAGTTCTTCCGACTGGTCTACCGTCACGGTCACTACCTGAGCAAGAGCGGCGCGTTTCTTCGGTTGCTGGCCAAGCGCTGGAGCATCCTGAAGGAACTCGATCGCTACGACGTCGTGCTGCTGTATCGCGAAGCGATTCCGATCGGACCGCCGTTGATCGAGCGCCAGATTGCGCGGCGCGGCATTCCCATCGTCTACGACTTCGACGATGCGATCTTTCTGCCGAATGTGAGCGACGCAAACCGCGCGATCTCGTTCCTGAAGAGCACGTCGCGACCCGCTGAGATCATCCGCTTCAGCCGCCATGTGATGGTCGGCAACGAGTTCCTGGCGCAGTACGCTCGCCGGTACAACCCCAGCGTCACCGTCGTGCCGACCGCGGTCGATACAACACGGTTTGCGCCGCGGCCGCAGGTCTCGCGCCCGCCAGGACCGCTGGTCGTCGGCTGGATTGGCAGTCCCACGACCTTTCACTACCTGGAGTCGATCGCGCCGCTTCTGCAGGACGTCGCCACTCGACATCCCTTCGTGCTGCGGGTGAGCGGCGCCGGCAAGCCGGTTCGTTTTCCGGGCGTGTCGGTGCAAGAGGAGCCGTGGTCGCTCGATCGGGAGGTGACGTTGTTCAACACCTGCGATGTCGGTGTCTACCCGCTGGACGATGATGACTGGGCGCGCGGCAAATGCGGCTTCAAAGCAATTCAGTTCATGGCGTGCGGGGTTCCCACGGTGGCGGCGGCGGTCGGAGTCAATCGTGAGATCATACGGGACCGCGAAAACGGGTTTCTCGCCACCACGGCGGCCGATTGGGTCGCCAAGCTGGAGCGGTTGCTGAGCGATGCGGCGCTCCGCGAGCGATTCGCCCGCGCTGGCCGCGAAACGATCGAGACGCGTTACTCGTCGCGGATCACGGCGCCGATGGTGGCGCAGATCATCAGAAACGCGGCTGAAGACAGCAGATCGAAGAAGGAAGAAAGACAGGATCGATGAGTCCCAAGAATTTCGCCATCACCGGCGTGGCTGGCTACATCGCTCCGCGGCACCTCAAGGCGATTCAGGACACGGGAAATCGGCTGGTCGCGGCCACCGACCCTCACGATGCCGTGGGCCTGCTCGATCGATTCGCGTTCGACGTCCGGTTCTTCACCGAGATCGAGCGTTTCGATCGACACCTCGAAAAGCTGCGTCGCGGGCCGGAAGAGCACCGCGTCCACTACATGAGCGTCTGTTCGCCCAACTACCTGCATGACGCGCATGTGCGGCTGGCGCTCCGCGTCGGCGCCAATGTGATCTGCGAGAAGCCGCTGGTGATCAATCCGTGGAACCTCGACGGCCTGGAGGAGCTCGAGCGAGAGACCGGCGGCCGGGTGTCGACTGTTCTCCAATTGCGCCTCCATCCGCAATTGATCACCCTGCGCGATCGGCTGCATGCCGATGCAGCGAAGCGGCACCAGGTGTCGCTGACCTACGTCACCGCGCGTGGCGTTTGGTATCAGGTGTCGTGGAAGGGACACGAGGACCGATCGGGCGGCGTCGTCACCAATATCGGCATCCACTTCTTCGACTTGCTACTGTGGCTGTTCGGGCCGGTGCGCGGGTCGGAAGTGCACCGGCGCGAATCGACGCGGGCGGCCGGCGCCCTCGACCTCGAGCGTGCCGACGTCCGGTGGTTTCTGTCGACCGACTCTGCGGATCTGCCCTTCGCCGCGACGCCCGGTACGAAGACGACTTTCCGATCGATTGAGGTGGACGGTGAAGAAGTCGAGTTCAGCGACGGCTTCGCCGATCTCCACACCCGTGTCTACGAAGAGGTGCTTGGCGGCCGCGGCTTTGGCATCGACGTCGCCCGGCCGTCGGTGGAGCTCACCTCGGAGATTCGCCGAGCCGCCGTGCGCCCGCCCACATCGCGGGCCCATCCGAAGGCGATCTAGAAAACCCCAAGCCCCAAGTCCCAAGCCCCAAGCCTCAAGCCCCAAGCCCCAAGCCTCAGACCACAAAACCATGCCTGACTATTTCGCGCACGAGTCCGCGTACATCGACGAGGGCTCGGTGATCGGTGAGGGAACCAAGATCTGGCACTTCAGCCATGTGATGAGCGGCGCGCGCGTCGGTCGGCGCTGCAACGTCGGGCAGAACGTGGTGATCTCACCTCAAGTCGTGATCGGCGACAACGTCAAGATTCAAAACAACGTGTCGGTGTACACCGGCGTCACCCTCGAAGACGATGTGTTTTGCGGGCCGTCGATGGTGTTCACCAACGTGATCAACCCAAGAAGTCACGTGCCGCGCAAGGATGAATACCGGCCGACGCTGGTGAAGCTCGGCGCCAGCCTTGGCGCCAACTGCACCATCCTGTGCGGCTGCACCATCGGCGCCTACGCCTTCGTCGGTGCGGGCGCTGTGGTGACAAAAGACGTCCCCGACTACGCCCTCATCGTCGGCAATCCCGGGCGGTTGACCGGCTGGGTCTGCGAGTGTGGCGTGAAGCTCGCCAGCGGATCCTCGCCGCCGGCTGCGGCGATGTGCGCGGCGTGCGGCAAGCAGTACCGGATCGACCCCTCGGGTCGTCTCGGGCGCTCCTGATGCCGTTCCGTGAAGGGGACTGTCCCCCAACCCCCCGTTTTTGATGCCGTTTCTGCGCTCGCTGACGATCTTTGCCGCCGCAAACCTGCTCTGGCTCGCGTTGACCGGTGTGCATCTCGGTGGTGACAGCGGAATCTTTGTCGACGGCGCGAGGCGGCTCCTCGAGGGACAACCCCTCATCGATCGCGAGCCTTCGTACGTGGGCTACGCCGCCGTCGTCGCGGCGAGCAATGCGCTTGGCGCCGGACTGATGGGCGTCGTCCTCTTTCAGATCGCGGCCGCGACTCTCGGTGCTGGTGCGGTTTACCGGCTCGGCATGGAGCTGGGAGGAGCGCGGGTCGCCACGATTGCCACGGGCCTGTTGACGATCGATTTCGACGTCAACCGATGGCACACGTATGTCCTCGCCGATTCGCTGTTTCTGTCGTTGTTCGCGACGTGCGTGTGGCTCGTGCATCAGGCGGCCGAGCAACAGGCTCCCTGGCGATATGGCGTCGCCCTCGTGGCCCTGATCGCGACCAGTCTCGTGCGTCCGGAAGGCTGGTTCGCGATTCCGGCGGCCGGCGTGTATCTGGTTGCTCGCCGCATCACAAATGGAGTGCCCCGCCTCGCCGCATCGGCTGGCGTGGTAAGTGCGTGTCTGATTGGCGCGCTGGTCGTTGCCCCCAGGCTGAGCGGCAATCTGTCGGCGGTGGATCCGGCTGCGATGCTCGAGCGCGGGCAGACGATTTGGGACTACGACGGCTGGCGGCTCGCGATGCCAGCATCGGCTGACGCCGCTGAATCGGGTCAGGCGCGCGGATCTATTGCCTATGCGATGCAGCATCCGATCGCGACGGCCGAGTTGATGCTGGCACGGCTTGGCGTCCACCTCGCTCACGTCCGCCCGTTTTATTCGTCTGCGCACAACGCCGTGATCGTTCTGTGGCTGCTGCCGGTCTACGCGCTGGCCACGGTCGCCGTCTGGCGGACGTGGAGTCAGCCGGTGACGCGATGGTGCGCGGCCGCCGTTGTCTCTCAGGCGCTCGTGGTCGCCTTGACTCACGCCGATTGGGACGGCCGCTACCTTGCGCACGTCATGCCGATCGTCTATCCGTTCGTCGCCGCCGGACTGTGGACCGTCGTCGCGCGACGGAGCCAGGCTTCTTCTAAGGCCGCAATCGTGACACTTGAGGCAAGTTCTCCGCGGCCGAGGAAGATGTCGTCATGAGCTCGCGGCCCCGAGTGCTCGCGATCGTGCCGGGCCTGTTCCCGTCGACGGTCATCGGCGTGGCCAAACCGCTGCTGCGCCTGCATTTGCAGGAGCGCATCACGCTCGACTTGCGGTTGCCGTTTCTCGTCAACCGGCGATCGGTCGAACGCGCCGACATCATCGTGATCTGCCGCGTGCTGTCGCCGGCTTTTTCGCGGATTCTCGAGTGGGCGACATCGGCCGGCACACCGCTGATCTACGAGCTCGACGACAACCTGGTGGACGTGCCGGACGACATTCCCGGGCTTGATTACGCGCGCGACCCCGACGTCCGTCGCCTGTTGATCGAGAGCCTTCGCGCCGCCGGAGTCGTGCGGGTGTACTCGGCGGCGCTGCGGGATCGCCTGGCCGATGTACAACGACCACGTGCAGGTGGTCACCGGACCGCTGGAGTGGGCGCTGATTCCCGATCGGCTGCCGCCAAAAGATCCGTCCAAGGTCCGCCTGGTCTATGCGACGAGCCGCGTGCAGGATCGGATTGGCGGATTGCTCGTCTCGCCGCTCGGTCGTGCGCTCGATGCCTTTCCCCAAGCCGAGCTGACGATCTGGGGTCCGAAACTGGATGGCCTGAGCGACCACCCTCGAGTCCGGCATCTCTCTCATGTCGCCGACTACAACACCTATTTCTCGCGCTTCGTCGCCGAGGCGTTCGACATCGGACTGGCGCCATTGCCCGACGATCCGTTCCACCGCTGCAAGAGCAACAACAAGTTCCGCGAGTTCGCGGCGAGCGGCGTCGCCGGGCTCTATTCGGACATGGTCGTCTATAACTCATGGGTTGCACACGGGGCGACCGGATGGCTCGTCCCTGACGGCGACGACGCGTGGTTCGCGGCGCTCGAGCTGGCGATCACACGCGCCGATCAGCGCGCGCGGATCGCGGCCAACGCCCAGCACTTCGCCCGTGAACACTTCAACGAGCCCGTCACCGATCGTGAATGGCTGGCCGCCGTCGATCGGCTCGCCGCCCGCCCTCGCAAGGCAGGCGCCCTCCCATCCCGTCATTCGGCCGCGGCAGGAGCCCCGGCAGGGCTCTTGAGACGGGTGACCCGAGTGGGGGCCGGCGCCCTGCGCATGGTCCAGCGCGACGGCGTGCGAAGGACGGCGCTTCGTATCAAAGGGCTGCTGTCGTCCACGGTCGATCTGGCCGGATGGGAACTGCAGCGGCGACGTCTCGAGCGGCGTACCGCGCTGGCGAAGCTGCGCCTCGAGCCGCCCGAAAAGGGCGGGAAGATGTCTGGAACGAGCCACCCGTGAGTCGAGAACTCGATCCGACATTGCGAGATGTAATCCGAGCGACCCGGCTGTGGCACATCTGGGTGCGCCTCGGGGTTCAGGACGTCAAGTTGAGATTCCGGCGCTCGGTCGTCGGGCCGGCCTGGATCTTCCTGAACCTTGCCGTGCTCGTGGTCTCGATCGGCTTCATCTACGCCCACCTGCTCGGCCAGGATGCGCGAGAGTTCGTACCCTACCTGACGCTCGGCCTCATCACCTGGGGCTATCTGACCAACTCGATTGTCGACGGCGGGAATGCGTTCATCCTCTCGGAGGGCTACATCAAGCAGATCAGCCTGCCGATATATGTCTACATCTTCCGCTCGTTCGTCAGCATCGGCCTGACCTCGCTCATCACCTTGTGCGCGTTCGTCATCGTCGCGCTGATCTATCCGGTGCCGCTGGCGCTCGGCACGCTGTTCGTGATCCCGGGACTTCTGATCATGATGGTGACGTCGCTGCTGCTCATCACGATCTTCGCGCACCTCAATGCGCGCTTCCGGGACGTGGCGCACACCGCATCGGTCGGGATGCAGGTGCTCTTCTATGTGACGCCAGTGCTCTTCCCCGCCAGCATGCTGCTGTCGCGCGGCAATCTTCGATACGTCATCGAGTTGAACCCCATGTACCACCTGCTCGAGGTCATCCGCCGGCCGCTGCTCACCGGACAATCCGCGGAGTGGGAGAGCTACGCCGCCGCCGGGATCTTCATCCTGGTCCTTGGCGCAGTCGCGACTGCCGTGATCGCGACCTATCGCCGCCGCATCGTCTTTGCGTTATGACAGGGTGGGTCATCGTGCATTGCCGATCGACTGAACGACTGATTGACCGACTGTTTGGAGAATCTTTGAGATTGGGTGATGGCTTGAATCGATCGCGGAATCGTCAATGAGCAAATCGAATCGACACTCTGAAAATCACACATTCGCCCGCCAGTCCGTCGATCGGTCGACCGGTCGCTCGCCAATTGAGAGAGTTCAGTCCTCGTGGCACAAATAGATCTGCAAAACGTTCACCTCGAATTCACGGTTGGCGCCGAGCGGCACTCGACGCTGAAAACGGCGCTCGGTCAGGTGGTCGCCAGGCGCCGGCGGGCGGGGCGGATTGTCACTGCGCTCAAGGATCTGTCGCTCTCGATCAAGTCGGGCGAGCGCGTCGGACTGATCGGCCACAACGGTGCCGGCAAGAGCTCTCTGCTGAAGGTGACGGCCGGCATCTATCCGCCGCAGAGGGGAAAGGTCACGACCGTCGGCCACATCTGCCCGCTGTTCGAGTTCGTGACCGGATTCGAGATGGAAGCGACGGGATGGGAGAACATTCGTACGCGGGCGCTGCTCCTGGGCATGTCGCCCCAGGAGATCGACGCCAAGATCGAGACCATCGCCGAGTTCACGAAGCTCGGGGAATTCCTCGACATTCCAGTGCGCCACTATTCGACCGGCATGTTCGTCCGACTGGCATTTGCCACTTCAACCGCGGTCGATCCACAGATTCTTCTTCTTGATGAAGTGATGGCCGCGGGCGACATGGAGTTCATCAAGAGCGCGCAGACGCGCATGAACCAGTTGATGGAGCGCGCCAGCATCGTGTTGTTCGCCACGCACAGCCTGGATGTGCTGCCGCGGTTCTGCGATCGGACGGTCCTGCTCGATCACGGCGCTATCGTTGCCGACGGTCCAACCGAGGAGGTGGTTCGGCTCTATACGGCCGGGCCCGTCGCCACGACGCCGCCGGCGCCCGAGTCGGGCGTGCGGTCGTGAAGCCGATCCACCTCTTCGTGCCCACGTTCCGCGTGGATGAATGCCTCGCGGAAGTTCGCGAATGCCTCGAGCGAGGCTGGACCGGGCTCGGCTACAAGACCATCGAGCTCGAACGACGCTGGACCGAATACACCGGCCTCCCTCACGCGCACCTGCTGAACTCAGCCACCTCGGGTCTGCACCTGGCCGTGCGTCTGCTGAAGGAGCGCTTCAGGTGGCACGACGGCGACGAGATCATCAGCACGCCGCTGACGTTCGTGTCGAGCAATCACGCGATTCTCTACGAACGGCTCCGCCCGGTCTTTGCGGATGTCGATGAATATCTCTGCCTGGATCCGGCATCGATCGAATCGCGCATCACGCCGCGAACGCGCGCCATCATCTTCGTCGGGTTGGGCGGCAACACCGGCCGGCTGGATCAAGTGGTGCAGCTCTGCCGCGATCGCGGAATCACGCTGATTCTGGATGCGGCCCACATGTCGGGTACCCGTCTCCGCGGCCAGCACGTCGGCCGTGAAGGCGAAGTGAGCGTCTTCAGCTTCCACGCCGTGAAAAACCTGCCGACGACCGATGGCGGCATGATCTGCTTTCGCCGCCAGGAAGACGACGCCGCGGTCCGGCACTGGACGTGGCTCGGCATCGACAAGGACACATACTCGCGGACGCACAGCACCGGCACCTACAAGTGGCACTACCAGGTCGATCACGTCGGCTTCAAGTACCACGGCAACTCGGTGATGGCCGGCCTCGGCCTGGTCGGGCTCAAGTATCTCGAGCCGGACAACCAGTACCGGCGGCAGCTGGCCGCGTGGTACGACGAGGGCCTCGCGACTGTCCCTGGAGTCGAGCGTGTGACGGTCGCGCCCGATTGCGAATCGGCTCGTCATCTGTATCAGATCCTGGTCGACCGCCGGGACGAAGTGATGGTGGGCCTCAACGGAGCGGGGATTTATCCCGGCGTCCACTACCGCGACAACAGTTTGTACCCGATGTACGCGGATCAACCGCCATGCCCGAACGCGCGTCGGGCCAGCGAACGCGTGATCTCGCTGCCGATGCATCTGCAACTCGATCGTGCCGACGTCGAGCGCGTCTGCGAGGCCCTCCGACGACACACCTGAAGGTTTGTCGCCACGAACGATGCCCAAGCGAGACGTCTCGCCGATCGTCAACGGTCGCATCCGCTTGCGTCTGCTCACCGAGTCGGACCTCGCGATGACACGCAGGTGGCGCAACCAAGACCACATCCGCCGATGGTTCTTCACCGCCGACGTGATTTCCGAAGCGCAGCACGGCGCCTGGTTCGAGGGCTACCGCCATCGAGACGATGACTTCGTCTTCGTGATTGAAGAGACCGACACCATTCGCGGCCCGGTGGGGCAGGCTGCGCTCTACCACGTCGATTGGCAGGCGCGGCGGGCGGAGTTCGGCCGCCTGATGATCGGCGAGGCCGCGGCGAGCGGGCGCGGACTGGGACGTCTGGCTACGGCCGCGCTGACGCGACTGGCCCTCGACGATTGGCAATTCAACGAGGTCTACCTCGACGTCCTCGACACCAACGCCAGGGCCATCGCCATCTATGAGCAGTGCGGCTACGTGGTGTCGGACCGGACGAACGGATCGCTGCACATGACGTGCAGCACGACGCTCTGACCCGTTGCGTGTCCCAGTACCTATTGGCGTCTTCGGTCACTCCGCACGACGCGACGACGACGCTGTTCTTTGGCAATCTCAGCGGGCGCGCGCCAATCCAGATTGCATCTTCGTTGATGGGCGGCGCCAGGAAACGGCTCGTTTCGGTCGCATCCAGCGGCGCGCTCGCGCGCGCCCTGACCGGAGCGAGCGCCTTGATTGTCGTGCGCGGCTTGCTCGAGTTCGACAGCCTGGCCATCTGCGCCGGCTGGCTCAACGTGCCTCGCTACTATTTCGTCGACGACAATTTCATCGTTCTTCGAGACGATGCCGGCGTCGCCGACGCGCGCTGGTTCAGGGACTACTCGATCGATCGTGTGCGCCGGGCGTTGACCGGCTTTGCCGGCGTCCTGCTGGCGACGCCGTCGCTGGTCGACTACTTCCGCGAGCATCGCCTCCACGATCGCACGATGCTGTTTCCACCGGTCGCGCCGCCGGCGCTGCCCGACCACGCCCCACGGACCAGCGCTCCAGTGACCCTGGCTTTCTTCGGCGGGCTGCACCGTCGAGCGCCGTTTGTCGAGTTCGTCTATCCGGCGGTCCGCCGCCTGGCCGAGCGGCGTCCCATCCGTCTGGTGGCCGCCGGTATCGAACGGTCCGACCTGCCGCCGGCTGCGGGACTCTCAATTGAAGTGCTGGATTACCACCCGTCGTACCTCGGCGGCCTTCGCGCCATGTCCGCGTACGGTATCGACGTGCTCGCGCATCCAGGCAGCTTCCACGCCCACAACATCTACAAGAACACGCATGTGATCATCAACGCACGCACGCTCGGCGCGGTGCCGGTGTTCAGTGCCGGGCCTCCGTACGATTCGATTGCGGATCAAGGCGTCGCGCTGGTCTGCGAAAACACCGAGGCGGCATGGTTCACGGCTCTCGATCGCGTCTCCGGTGATGCGGTGTTGCGCAAGACGATGAGTGCCCGGCTGGCGGAGTATTGCGCGACGCAGTTCAGCGGCCGCGCCAATCTCGACGTGATCTCGACGCTGCTTCGCGACCATCCAGCGCCCAGTTTCAGTCAGCGATCGATGCGACGGCTGCTCGGCATTCCGTTCCAGGGGTTGAGCCTCGGGCAGCACCTGATGACTCGTGCCTTCGCACGCCCGGACCGCAGCCGCTGATGAGCGAGGTTGCGTCGCCGCGCGTGCTGTTCGTCACCGGCGCGTATGCCCCGGAGTTCAGCGCCGGCGGCCTTCAATGCCAGGCGGTGGCGCGCCTGCTGCAATCGCGCGCGCAGTTTCAAGTGCTGACGACCTCGACCGATCCATTGCTTGAAGACGAGGCGATGGTCGATGGCGTGCCGGTATCGCGGGTTGGTGTCGATCTCTCCCGGGCGGGGGCGATGGCGCGGGCGACCCCGCGGATGCTGCGCGCGCTGCTTCGCCTGGTGCCCACCGTCGACCTGATTCATGTCCATGGGTTCTCGCAGAAGAACGTGCTGATGTCGATGGTGGCGGGCACGCTCAGGCGTCCCGTCGTGATGAGCCTGCATACCGCGAGGCACGACGAGCCGAAGTCGGTGATCGCGCAGGGCACGCTCGCCTGGTGGGCGTTTTCGAGAGCCGACCTGTACCTCAGCGTCAGCCCCGGCTTGTCGGAGGCGTACTTGGCGGCCGGGCTGTCACGCGAGAAACTCTGGCAGGTTCCCAACGGCGTGGATCTGACACGCTTCGCGCCGGCGACGGCCGAACGCCGCCTGGCAATCCGGCAGCGGCTCGGGTTGCCCATCGATCAGCCCGTGATTCTCTTCGTTGGCATCCTGTCGCGCGACAAGCAGCCTCACGTGCTGTTCGACGCGTGGGCGTCGGTGCAGCGCAACGCATCGCGCCCGAGCACGTTGGTGTTCGTCGGCCCGACCAGCGCGCGGCAGTTCGAGGCGGAAGCCGATCTTGCGGCCGAGATCCGAGTCCAGGCGCGCCGTCAGAATCTGGGCGGTCGGGTTCGCTTCGTGCCGCCAACGCATGAGGTGCAGGAGTACTTTCAGGCAGCGGATGTCTACGTCCTGCCGTCGGCGCGCGAGGGCCTGCCGGTGGCGTTGCTCGAAGCGATGGCGTCGGGCCTGCCGTCGATTGCGTCTCGCCTGCCGGGTTCCACCGACGTGATCATCGCGGACCGGAAGAACGGCTTGCTGGTGCCGCCGGAGACGTCTCCGCGTTCGCGTCCGCGCTCGACTCCGTGCTGAGCGACCGCGAACTGGCGAGATGCCTCGGCGCGGCGGCGCGGGAGACGGTCGAGGACCGCTACAGCATGGCGCGCGTCGCCGAGGAGTGGCTGGACGCATACAAGCACGTGATGGTCAGCCGCCAAACCGCATGAATCGCCGGCCTGACGTTCTCTGCATCTCGACGATCGACTGGGACTTCATCTGGCAGGGGCACCAGGAGATCATGTCGCGCCTGGCCGCCGAGGGGCACCGCGTGCTCTTCATCGAGAACACCGGCGTGCGGAAGTTCCGGGTCAGCGATCTGCCGCGCCTGCGGCAGCGGGTGCGCAACTGGTGGCGAGGGACCAAGGGATTCCGGCTTCAGCAACCCAACCTCTTCGTGTATTCGCCCATCGTGCTGCCGCTGCCGTACTCGCGCATCGCCGGGTGGGTGAACCGGCAGATTCTCCAGCGCAGCCTCACGCGCTGGATGCGCGCCACCGGTTTCAGCCGACCGATCGTGTGGACCTTCCTCCCGACGCCGCTGGCGCACGAGATCATCCGCAGCGTCGATCCGGCCCTCACCGTCTATTACTGCATCGACGATCTCGCCTCGAGCTCCGCCGACGCCCGCCGCATCGTCGAGAGCGAGGAGCGGTTGTTCCGCGAAGCCGATCTGGTGTTCGTGACCTCCGAGAAGCTCCGCCAACGCGCCGCGCGATCGAGCAACAAGGTGCACCTGTTCCCGTTCGGCGTGAATCTCGAGTCCTTCCGCAAGGTTCGCGCAGCTGGCGCCGGCCTTCCCGACGATCTCGCCGCGCTGGCCCGGCCGGTCGTCGGCTACGTTGGCGGCCTGCACCAGTGGGTCGATCAGGATCTGCTCGCCGGTGTCGCCGAGCGCCTTCCCGAAGTGACCTTCGCGCTCGTCGGACCGCCGCAAGTCGATGTCTCCAAGCTCGAGCGCCTGCCCAACGTTCGGCTCTTCGGTCAACGCGCGCATGCCGACGTGCCGCGCTACGTCAAAGGGTTCGACGTCGGCCTGGTGCCCTATCGCATTGCGGAGTACACGGCCAACGTGTATCCGACCAAGCTCAACGAATACCTGGCCATGGGCACGCCGGTCGTGGCCACCGACCTGGCTGAGATTCGGCGGTTCAACGCGGAGCACGGGCCGATGGTGCGGGTCGCCGCCGGTGCGGATGCGTTTGCCGCCGCGATTCGAGAGTCGCTGAAACCCTCGAGCGCTCCTGAGATCGACCGGCGCATCGAGGTCGCCGAGTCCAATGGATGGGAAGAACGGCTGAAAGCGATGTCGGCGCTCATCGACGCAGGCGCAGTCGGCGCGGGACTCGCAGGCGGCGGGATGGGAGGACCGGCTGCGGCGGATGTATGCGGCCGCACGTCGACGGACCGTGCAGGGGATGGTCGCCGTTGTCATCGCGTACCTGCTGTTGTTCCAGACGCCGCTGCTCTGGTGGGTCGCATCGCCACTGCAGATAGTTGAGCCGCCGGCGCCCGCCGATGCGATCGTCGTCTTCGCCGGCGGCGTCGGCGAATCGGGCAAGGCCGGCGGCGGCTTTCAGGAACGGGTGACGCAAGCCATCGGACTGTATCGGCAGGGGATGGCGCCGCGTCTCATCTTCTCGTCGGGCTATGTCTTCACGCTTCGTGAAGCCGAAGTGATGAAGGCGGTAGCGGTAGCCAACGGCGTTCCGCCGGAAGCGATCGTGCTCGAAGAGCAGGCGGCCAACACGTATCAGAACGTCGAGTTCACGAGACGCATCTTGAACGAGCATGGGTGGAAGCGGGTCCTGCTCGTGAGCTCGCCGTACCACATGCGACGGGCGCTGCTCACCTGGAAGAAGGTGGCGCCCGAGATCACCGTGATTGCAACGCCGGCGCTCGAAAGCCAGTTCTACACGCACGAGCGGGGCGCATCGCTCGAGCAGATCCGCGGCATCCTCCACGAATATGCGGCTCTGATCAATTACTGGTGGCGCGGGTGGATATAGCCACATTGCGATCGAGGGCCTTTGCCGTTGTCAGCGCAACGCTGATCGCGGCGTTGGTCTGCGCCGGGCTCGTCGAAGCTCTGGGTTCGGGCACGGTGGGACGAGCGACGGGGCACGCCCGGCTTCTTCGTCAGCGACGCCGCTCTCGGACAGCGATTGAGAGCCGGCTACAACGACTGGTTTGCCGGCGTGCCGGTCCGCATCAACAACCTCGGCTTTCGAGACACCCGCGACTACGAGCTGCACAAGGCCCCAGGCACGTTTCGGATCCTGGTGTTCGGAGATTCGGTCACCTTCGGCCACGGCGCCGTTTACGAGACCACGTATCCGTACTTGCTGGAAGGCAGACTCAAGGCCTGGCGTCCCGACGTGAAATGGGAAGTCTGGAACCTTGGCGTGCCCGGCTACAACACCGGTCAGGAGCTCGCGTACCTGCGTGACGTGGGCGCGCGGTACGACCCGGATCTCGTCATCATCGGCTTCTACGAAAACGATCTCATCGACAATGTGGTCCGCGATCCCACGGCGCTCGATCGAGCGAAAAGTGCCGTCCAGGCGACGATGCAGCGCTATCTGTATTCGTACGAGCTCTATCGCCGAGTCGCGCTCACCCTCAGGTACCGCTTGGTGACCAGCGCGGCCGATCGGCAGCGGCTCGAACAGATCGACGGGGAAGCCGCGCTGCTCGCGCGGCTCGACACACTCGCCGACGCCGCCGAGCAGCGGCTGACTGAGGTGGACTACTTCGACGGACCGGAGCTCGACGATTTTCTCTGTGAGGGGCGGCCGCGGCGCGACGCGGCCAACCACGACAGCCTGGCCCATCACCTGCGCGCCTCGTCGGCAGAGATCGCCTCATGGCGCCGCGCGGTGGGGGAGTTGCAGCGGATGAACCGCGAGGGGCGGCATCGCATCATGTTCTTCATCAACATGGCGCCGCGGATCTGCCCCAACTCCGACCGGTATCAGGACGGCGGATCGATGAGCGATGATCAGGCGTTGACAGAAATCCTCGGCGCTGGCACACCCGTGGCGAGCAGTACCAAGGCCTTTCTGCACTACCGCCCGTCACAAATGCCGGCCGCCAGCGGCCACTCCCTCGGAAACGCCAATCGCGTGAAGGCCGACGCGCTCTTCGACATGCTGAGCACCGGGGTCTTACCGCCACTTCTGGGGCCGCCTCCGGCGGCTTTCTAATCTCTATGTGCGGCATCTGCGGAGAACTCTCCTTCGATCGCGGTCAGGTCTCGGCGAACGCGCTCGAGTCGATGACGAGAACCCTGCAGCATCGCGGGCCCGATCACGAAGCGATCTATGTGTCCCCGACCGGCCAGGCGGGCCTCGGCTTCCGTCGTCTCAGCATCATCGACCTCCGCGCCGCCGCCAATCAGCCGATCGGCACCGAAGACGGCGCCCTGCAGCTGGTGTTCAACGGCGAGATCTACAACTATCGCGAGCTGCGGAAGGGGCTGGTCGCGCGCGGTCACGAGTTCCGATCGAATGCGGACTCCGAGGTGATCGTGCATCTCTTCGAGGAAATCGGTGATCGCGCGATCGACGAGCTCGACGGCATGTTCGCGCTGGCGATGTGGGACGAGCGGTCGCGCCAGTTGACGCTGGCCCGCGACCGGGCCGGCAAGAAGCCGCTGTACGTCTGGCGTGACGGATCGCGGGTCGTCTTTGCCTCCGAAATCAAAGCGATCCTCGCCCATCCCGATGTCCCGGTCGAGGTGGACGAGTCGGCGATTCCGTCGTACTTCCTCTACGGCTATGTGCCGCATCCGCAAACGTTCTACAAAGGCGTGCGACAGGTCGAGCCGGGGTCGCTCATGCGCTTCAACCTCGATGGCGGGAAGAGCTGCACGCCGCTATTGGCAGTTGCAGTTCCCGAAGGAGGGCGCACCTGACGCCGTTGCTCCTCCGCGAGGCAAGGCCGCGCAACATGTCCGCGAGCTGGTGACCGCCGCGGTCGAGCGCCGGTTGATGAGCGACGTTCCGCTTGGCGCGTTTCTGAGTGGTGGCATCGATTCGACGATTGTCGTCGGCGTGATGAGCCGGCTCATGCACGAGCCCGTACGGACGTTCAGCATCGGCTTCGACGATGATCCGGCCTTTGACGAGACCGAGATCGCACGCGCGACCGTCCCGGCGATTCAGCACCCGGCACACCGAGTTCCGGGTGCAGCCCTCGGCGATCGACCTGCTCGACACGCTGGTCTATCACTACGACGGTCCGTTTGCCGACTCGTCGGCGATCCCCACGTATCTGGTGTCGAAGCTCACGCGCCAGCACGTCACCGTGGCATTGACCGGAGATGGCGGTGACGAGGTCTTTGCCGGGTACCTGCGCTTTGGCGCGGCGGTGGCGGCGGGACACGTGCCGGGCTGGGCCGGGCGCGCCGCCTCGGCGGCGCTGGCAGCCTTGCCGTCTCCGCCGAACGAACGTCACCTGGTCGCCCGGGCGAAGCGCTTCGCCCGCTACATGCAGCTGCCGTTGCAGGACCGGCTGGCCGCGTGGGCCGGCGTCTTCTACGACGACCTCGAATCGCTGCATGACGCCAGATCTCAAGCGGCGGGTGGGGGCGATCGATCGCGAGCGTCACCTACGGGATTTCGCCGGAGCAGAGGACGCGTCGCCGCTGAGTCAGTTGCTGGCGGCCAACTTCCACAGCTATCTCCACGACGATCTGCTGGTGAAGGCGGATCGCATGTCGATGGCGAACTCACTGGAGGCCCGCGCCCCATTCCTCGATCGCGCGCTGATCGAGTACGTCGCCACACTGCCCGACGAGTACAAGATGAGCGGCAACGCCACCAAGGTGATCCTGCGCGAAGCGTTCGACGATCTGCTGCCCGAGGCGGTGAAGCAGGCGCCGAAGCGGGGCTTCGGCGTGCCCGTCGACGCCTGGTTCCGCGGCACGCTCGGCGACTATCTCCGAGACACGTTGCTCGTGCCGTCGGCCCGGCTGCGCGACTACGTGTCGCAGGATCGCGTGCGTGAGCTGCTGACTGAGCACGCCGCCGGCCGCGCCAACCACGGGCATCGCCTTTGGACGCTCCTCACGTTCGAACGCTGGCTGCAGCTTTGGCCCTCGTGGAACGTCACGCGGGGTTGACCACAGCCGCGTCCTCGCCGATCACCATTCATCCTTCAAGCCTCGCGAGTTCGTACGGGATGGCGCCGCGCAAATCGCGTCCGTGATGCGGTGGGTATACTACTGCCAGTGCCTCTAGCGGGCCGCCGACCCACGAGCAGTAGAAGCGAAATGCGACCGGCCCCATGCCGAGTGTGAACGCGTGAGCGGAGCGATCTGGAGCTTCGTTTTTGGTCTGGTGCTGTCCATTGGGTTGGTCCCCCTCTGCCGCATCGTCGCGTTCAGGACGGGAGTGGTCGCGCACCCGCGCAACGATCGCTGGCATCGGGCCACGGTTCCGCTGCTGGGCGGCGTCGCCATTGCGCTCTCGACGCTGATCGTCGCCATCGCGACCGGCAATGCCGTCGATCTCGCGGTGCCGCTCTCGGCCGCCATGTTCATCTCGGTCGCCGGACTGGCCGACGATGTCCTGAATCTCAAGCCGGCAACCAAGCTGCTGGCGCAGATCGTGGTGGCGGCGTGGCTCGTCTATTTCGGCTACCGGCTGAACTGGATCGAATCGCGCCTGATCGACAGCGTGCTGACCATGGTGTGGGTGGTCGGGTCTCACCAACGCGTTCAACCTGCTCGACAACATGGACGGCCTGTGCGCGGGCACCGCACTGGTCGTGGCGCTGATGCTGGTCGCGGGCCTGATCGACGGCGCCGGCCCGACTCCGCGCCGGGCCGGAGTTGAAGTTGGCTTGGCGCGCTCGCTGGAGCGTCGCGGGTTTCCTCGTCTTACAACTTTCCGCCGGCGTCGATCTTCATGGGCGACAGCGGCAGCCTGCTGCTCGGGTTCAGCCTGGCGACATTGACGCTGAGCCACGAAGGCGTTCGCGGCAGCCGATCGGATGTCGCTGTCGGTCATTGCCGGCCCGGTGTTCGTGCTGCTGATTCCCGATCTTCGACACGACGCTCGTGACGGTGTCGCGCCTGCTGTCCGGGCGATCGCCGGCGATGGGCGGCCGCGATCACTCGTCGCACCGGCTGGTCGCGATCGGCTTGTCGGAGCGAACGGCGGTGTTCGTGCTGTGGTCGCTGGCGGCGGTTGGCGGCGCCATCGGGCTTGATTCTTCGCAACGCCCGGCCCGAGTGGTCGCTGCTCGGCCGGCGGCCTCTTCCTGCTGTTGATGTGCGTGTTCGCGGTCTATCTCGCCCGCGTTCGCGTCTACGAGGATCCGGCCGCCTGGAGACGCGAGGCGTCACGCCGCTGCGGTGGCGAGTTCATGCACAAGCGGCGCGTGGCCGAAGTGCTGGTCGACTTCTGCCTGATCAGCATCGCCTATTATGCGGCCAATCGCCTGCGGTTCGGCCAGGAGGCGTACCTGGACAACGCCGAGCACTTCTACTCGTCGCTGCCGATGCTGCTGGCCGTGCAACTGGTCGCGTTCTTCTTCGTCGGCGTGTATCGAGGCACGTGGCACTACTTCGGCCTGATCGATGGCCTCAACGTCGCCAAGGGCGTGATCCTGGGGACCGCGGCAGCTCAGCTCACGACGCTCTACATCTACCGGGATCCGCTCTATTCGCGGGCCGTCTTTCTCATCTACGCGGTGCTGCTGTTCGTGATGGTGACGGCGTCACGCGCGTCGTGGCGGCTGATGGGAGAGTTCGTGCTGCGACAGGGTCGCGCGAGCCGTCGGGCGCGTCGTGTACGGCTCGGTCGAACATGCGCAGGTGGCGATCGGTGAGCTGCAGCAGCGCCGCGATGCGACGTTCAGGATCGTCGGGCTCATCGACGACAACCCGGCGATGGCCAAAGTGCGGCTGCAGGGCTATCCTGTGCTCGGCAGCTTCAACGCGTTCGACTCGATCATCACCGATCATCGCGTGGATACGATCATCCTGAACCGCAAGCCGCTCGATGCCGAGCGGCTCGCCGCGATCGAGGCGCTCTGCCGCGAGCGCGGCCTCTCTCTGCTGCGGCTCGAGATCTCGGTGAAGGAGTTCGTGGCCGGCGACGGACCCGTGTCGGCTCCGCGTTCGCCCGAGTGACTTCGGACCCGGCGTCCTCGAGCGCTCTCTCTCGTCTTCCGACCGTCCGCCTGCTGATCGTTCTGATCGGCGTCCTCCTGCTCGGTTCCCTCGCTCGTCTCGTCTGGATCGACCGCCTGCCCGGCATCGACGGCGACGAGGCGTGGTATGGCGTCAACGTTCAAGTGTTCCGCGATGGCGCAGTGCCGTTCTGGAAAACGGGCGTGGGCAACTCGTTGAATCCCTTCCACTCGCTGCCGTTGCTCGGGTTGTCGTATGTGATGACTGCGCCGGGCCCGTTGCTGCGCGCGCCTGAAGTGATTTGGGGAATCCTGGCGATGGCGATCGCCTACCCGCTTTTCGCCGGCGCCGCCGGGCGGGGCACGGCGCTGCTGGTGGCGGTGCTGCTCGCGCTCTCGCCGACCGCCATCGCTTACTCACGGTTCGGCTGGGACCCCAGCGGAACGCCGCTGGCCTGTCTGCTCGCGCTCGGCTTCGCGTGCCGCTGGCAGCCGATCGCAGCCGCCATCTCGTGCGTG
Source organism: uncultured Acidobacteriota bacterium (assembly GCA_963773045.1). Taxonomy (GTDB): domain Bacteria; phylum Acidobacteriota; class Vicinamibacteria; order Vicinamibacterales; family UBA2999; genus 12-FULL-67-14b. The sequence continues at coordinate 374,322 of CAVYZT010000013.1, forward strand.
GTCGCGGTCATGATCCATCCCACCAACATCTTCATCGTTCCCATCGCGTTGAGCGCGTTTGCGCCTGCCATCTGGAACTGGTGCTTGGCCTTGACCAAGCCAACCAGGCGTCGGCTCGCCTTTGGCTCGGCCGCGCTCGCGGCGCTCGCCGCGCCGATCGCCCTGTGGGTCCTGGACACGCTGGCGACTCGTCCCAACACGACGATTCCGTCGGTCGAGATCGTCCTTCAGCGCGCGTTCACGCCCGGTGCCTGGGCCGCGACCGCGACCGGCGCGCTTCGCATGTTCTCGGGGACGACGACGATCACCGACATGGCGGGCCCGTTGCCGGCGCTCGCGCAGACCGCACTCGACGTCGCGGCATTCGTGGCACTCGTCCTCCCCGTCCTGCTGGCCCTGCGCTCTCGCACGGCTCGGCCCGTTGCCGACGGCGGCGAGCCCCCGTTGTCTGGCCGGATGGCCTGGCTGACGGGTGGTTTCCTCGCCAGCCTCGCTGCGTTCCACATCGTGGGGGGGCCGACCGCCCTCATGCCGGGCCGGGAGCGTTACGGGCTGGTATTCCTGGTGCCCGAGATCGTGCTGTGCGCGACGGCGATCGACGCGCTCTGGAGCTCTCGGGCAACGCTTTCGAGAGCGGCCTTCGCGATCGCGGTCGTCTCGTTCGCGGCGCTGACCGTGTGCGGCTACTTCGTACCGCTTCTTACCCGCGGCGGCGACGCGCGACCCGGTCTGCGGACCGCGGTCGTCGAACCGAAGGTGGCGGCCTTCGAGTTCCTCAAGGCTGATGCCGGATCGGCGGAGGTCATCCAGGTGATCGCCGACGACTGGTATTTGTATTGGCCGATGCGGTATCTGGCTGGTGGCGACAAACGCTTTCATGTCGAGCTGACCGAAGGCGCGAACGCCCCTGGAGGATTGCGACCGGCGGGAGTCCAACCTGAGCCCTATCCTCATCCGCCCGACCGTGTCTACGCGCTGGTATTCGAAGGCGACGGCGTGTCGCGCCGATTGAGCGAGCTGGGCTTGAAGGCGGCGTTCACGGCCTTCGATCCGATCGGCCGGCCCATCCTGCATGTCGTGCGGGTGCAGGGGGAGGAGATCAGGATCCAGCGCTGAGAGTTGAAAGTTGAGAGTTTAAAGTTAAGAGTTGAAGTTTAAAGTTCCAAGTTCAGTTGAAAGTTGAAAGTTGAAAGTTGTAGAGCCGCTCGTTCCGAAACCTCGAGGAGGAACGTCGATGGGCGCCAATCGTGACGCGCGCGGGATGCGGTGGGTCCGAGACTTCGTCACCGACGTCGCTCTCGCGTTGCGCGCGGTTCGCCGCGCCCCTGGGTTCGCGGCGATGGCCATCGGCATGCTGGCGGTCGGCATTGGCGCCAACACGGCCATCTTCACGCTGATCGATGCCGTGGTCGTGCGCAGCTTGCCGGTGCCTCACGCCGACGAGCTGGTCGCGATTGGCGATCCCTCCATGGTCAACTCCACCGGGCGAGGGTCGCCGATGGCCAGGTCGCTGTCGTACCCGCTCTATCTGGACATTCGCAACCACGGCGGTTCGTTGAGCAGCGTGCTGGCCGCCGGCCCCACGAGACGTCTCGACGTTCGTATCGAGGGCGCCACGGGCGGGCTCGAGCATCCGGCGGGCCGATTCGTCTCCGGCAATTACTTCTCGGTGCTCGGCGTGCCGGCGTGGCGCGGGCGAGTGTTCGACGCCACCGAGGACCAGTCGCGCGGCGGCTCTCCCGTGGCCACGATCAGCTACGGCTATTGGACGCGGCGCTTTCTTCAAGATCCTGACATCGTCGGTCAATCGATCCTCGTCGACAACGCGCGTCTGACCATCGTCGGCGTGACGCCTGAGTCGTTTACCGGCGAAGTGGTCGGCGAGTCGACCGATATCTGGGTGCCCATCACCATGCGCGATGTCTTGAAGCCGCACGAACGCGTGCTCGAGAGACGCGACGCATTCTGGCTCCTGCTGTTGGGCCGGCTCGCCCCCGGCGTGACGCTGGCCCAGGCGCGTGCCGAGCTGGCCCCGTTCATCATCCGCACGATCGTGGCCAACGCCCCTGGCTCGTCGGGACAAGAGTTTCTGGCTCGCAACCCGCAGGTGCCGATCGAGTCTGGACGCAGGGGGTTGTCCGACGTCCGCGACACGTTCCAGACACCTCTTGTCACGCTGATGGCCGGCGTCGGACTGTTGCTGTGTATCGTTTGCGCCAACGTGGCCAACCTGCTGCTTGCCCGGGCGATTGCGCGCGGCAGGGAAATGGCGGTCCGCCTCGCTCTAGGCGCCGGGCGCGGGCGACTCGTGCGACTGCTCCTGACCGAGAGCGTGGTGCTGGCGGTCATCGGCGGCGCCGCCGGGCTTCTGGTCGCCTGGTGGGGAACTAGCGCGCTCCTGATTCTCGCCTCTGACGGTGACGCGATTTCACTGGACGTGTCACTGGATGCGCGCGTGCTGATGTTCACCCTTGCGGTGTCGTCCGCCGCAGTCATTCTCTTTGGGCTTGCACCGGCCCTGCGTGCTTCCCGGACCGAGCCGGTTGCCGCCTTGCGAGCCGGCGCGCGGTCGGTGATTGGCGGCGCCTTTGGCCGTCGCGGTGGACGAGCGCCGCTGGCCAGCGTGCTCATCGCCGGACAGGTTGCGTTGTCGGTCGTGCTGCTGGTCGGCGCGACGATGCTGACGCGGAGTTTGCGCAATGTGCAGTCGGTGGACGTTGGCCTCGATCGGGATCACCTCCTGATCCTCGACGTCGATGCCGGGGCTGGCGGGTACCAAGGCGAGCGCCTGGCGCAGTTGACTCGCACCATCCGCGACCGCGTGGCCACGCTTCCGGGCGTGACGGCGGTCAGCTTTTCGGAGAACGGGATCTTCTCGGGAACCGACTGGCATTCGGAGATCGCGATCCCTGGAATGACTTTCCGGGAGGAAGCCGATGCGAGAATCGCCACCGACACCGTCGGTCCAGGCTACGTCGGCGCCATCGGCGGACGGCTCCTGGCGGGCCGCGACATCGCGGCGTCAGACGAAGGGCATCCTGTGCACGTGGCAGTCGTGAATCAAACGTTCGCCACGTTTTACTTCCCGAACGAGAGCGCGGTCGGCAGGTCGTTCGTGATCGAGGACTCACCGATCGAGATCGTGGGCGTCGTCGCCGACACGAGAGATCACGAGCTCGACAGCCCTCGCGATCGTCGCGCGTACTTTCCTTACATTCCCGGAGACACCGTCAGCAATCCGGAAGCGCTCCGGTTTGCGATCAAAACCGCCGGCGACCCGCGCCGCATCATGCAGGCGGTGCGCCAATCGGTCATCGGGGTCGATCCGATGCTGCCCATCGAGAGCATCGAGCCGCTGACCACGTTGATGCGGCAATCGATTCGGGAAGAACGCCTCGTGGCGCAATTGGCCGCCGGCTTCGGACTGCTGGCGTTGCTGCTGGCCAGCATCGGTCTCTACGGCATCATGACCTACGCGGTTCGGCGGCGGACCGGAGAGATCGGCTTGCGGTCCGCACTCGGCGCCGAGAGAATCGATATCCTCGCGATGGTGCTGTTCGAGGCGCTCCGTCTCGTGACCGCCGGGATGATCGTTGGCGTGCTACTGGCGCTGGCCTTGACGCGATCGCTCGGGTCGCAGCTCCACGGCGTGCCGGCGACCGATCCGCTGTCGATGGGACTGGCACTGGCGGTATTGACGGCCAGCGCGGTGGTGGCAGTGCTGATGCCGGCGGTCAGCGCGTCGAGAGTTGCGCCGCTCGTCGCGTTGCAGGCAGAGTGATTGGCTTGTGTTATCCGCAGATTTGTGCCGAATTACGCGGATGCCAGTCGGCGCCCTCCTCGTGAGCGGCTATGCTGCTGGGGCACCGCCGCGTCATCACGGGCGGCATGCTCAGCGAGCCTGGCGGTACTGGACGAAATCTGAATCCGCGTGAATCCGCGGATGATTTGATTCCTGGGGCTACAGCGTGACTCGAAGAAACCGGCGGAACGCCAACGTGGGGAAGGTGGGCATCATGACTCGACTGCTGGTTTGCTTGATGATCGTTGGCCTGACCGTAAGCGCTGCAGGCACATCCACTCGAGGTGCGGTTGACGACAACGATCGGGCGCTGTCGGTCGATCACTACGTGCGCGTCAAGTCGACGGTCCCGGTCATGGCCGGCCAGCCGGCGCACATCTACGTGCGCGAGCGCGTGTTGCCGGGCACGGTGGTACGCAGCGCCGGTCTCGCCGACCGAGTGGTGTTGTTCGTGCACGGCGCGGGAACCCCGGCGGAGGTGGCCTTCGACGTGCCCCACCAGGACTACAGCTGGATGGAACACCTGGCCGCGGCGGGCTTTGACGCCTTCTCGATGGATACGACCGGGTACGGGCGATCGTCCCGTCCGTCGCCGATGGACGATCCCTGCAATCTCTCGCCGGCTCAGCAGGCCGCGTTCGTGCCCAGCCTGTTCGATCGTCCGTGCACGCCGTCGTATCCGCACGAACTGACGACGATTGCGTCCGACTGGAATGACATTGGCGCGGTCGTGGACTACATCCTGGCGCTGCGTCACGCGGAGCGGGTGAGCCTCGTCGCCTGGTCGCTTGGCGGCCCGCGCGCTGGAGGTTTTGCCGCGCAGCATCCCGAAAAGGTGCACAAGCTGGTTCTGCTCGCACCTGCCTACAATCGCGACTCGGCGGCCGCCCCTCCGCAGATCCCTCGCGACGGCGTGCCGATGAACACGCAATCGCGCGATGAGTTCATCGCCAACTGGGAACGACAGGTGGGCTGTCCCGATCAGGTCGATCTCCAGGTTCGTGACTCGGTCTGGGCGCAGATGCTCGCCTCCGATCCAGTGGGCGCCACTTGGGGCACCGGCGTTCGCCGCGCGCCACAGACGACGACGTGGGGTTGGAACGCGGCGATGACCAGCAAGATGCAGACGCCGACGCTGATGTTCGCCGGCGTTCACGACAAGCAGGTCCTGCCAGAGCGCGTCAAGCTGCTGTACGACGATCTCGGCGCGACGCAGAAGATGTACGTCGACCTCGGCTGCTCCTCACATAACGCCATGTGGGAGAAGAATCACCTCGCGATGTTCCGCGCGTCGCTCGAATGGCTGGTCAAGGGGACGGTGAACAACACGTCGCAGGGCATCGTCCGCTTGGGCTACTAAGTGCTGACTTTCATAAATACGGTGGCATTCGGCCGGCGATGCATCCCCGCTGGCTGCGTTGCTCCTCCCTCAAATATTCCCGATATTCTCGGTCGTCGCGCCTTGCCATCGGGGCGCCTCGCCGCCCTCGGTGCGTCACCGTATTTATGAAAGGCAGCACTAAGCGTCCGCCTCTGTGGCTGAGCGCCCGTTGGCATCGAGCTTCAGCAGCGCAACCAGCGCCGCTGCGACGAAGACGAGCATCAGCGGCTGGACCGTAATGGTGTAGCGCATGTTGATCAGCACGAAGCAGATCGTGATCGGAATGTAGACGATCGGCAGCAGCAGCGGCCGCAGCCCGGGCCGACGACGCCACGCCCACACCGCGCCGCCGAGGAACACCACCAGATAGAGTCCGGTCGCGACCGTGCCAGCTGTGTAGACCCAGCTGCTGTTGGCGAATTGCTGAGATCGCTGCTTGAGGTCGCTGCCGTTGATCACGAACATCCGGACGGCGCGATACGCGGCGGACACGGCATACGCCCACGGATCGCGTCGAATGTTGTCGAGCGCCAACGCGGTGTGGCGGCGCATGCTGTCGAGCTCGCGGCGATAGAAGACGTCGTTGATGCCCTCGTATTCGATGGTGCCGCAGTTCCCCGTGGGGCGCAGCCGCCCATGGATATCCCCACGCGGCAGGCGGGCGTGGGTCAGCGTTCCGGCCAGCTTGCCCGAGAGCGCGAGGTCCGTCGATCGTCCTTCCCACACGCGCGGCACCTCGAGCCACGATCCGTCGGTGAGCACGAGCCGGACCGCGCGGTCGTTGGACTCGATCGTGCGCACCGGCTCCGTCGTTTTCTGGCCCATCGCCTCCGCCAGCAGCACCACCGCCCGCCGCACGTCCTGATCGGTGACGCGACCGTCGCCGTCGATATCCATCAGAGGATCGATTGGTCGATCGGTCGTTGCCGAGTGAGGAACTTCATTCCACGCGACCGCCCGGAGCATGCGAACGAGATCGAACAGATCGAACAAATCGCCGTGTCGATCCAGATCACCGGTGTGATCGCTCGAGACGAAATACACGGCCGGCCGGTCTCTTCCCCCAGGCGGCGTCAGCGTCGGCACGGTTGACCAGGGCCACAGCGCCTCGAAGTAGTAATAGATGGCGGTTGGTTCCGGCTGAGAGGGAATGACGAACTTCAATCTCCGATCCGGCTCGGCTGTGCCTTGCACCCGCCTGACAGTCGAGTCCCGATCGGTCCAGTAGTTGAGCGTCAGATCCGCCGGGGTTTCGCGATCCGCGGGGGTTTCGCGGCACGTTATCCACGGCGCAAAGACGATGAGCGGCTCGTTCGCTACCGTGGTGTAGTCGAACGTGCCACCTTGAAACTCGGTCCGCGGATTATCCGCGCGACTCTCCAGGTAGGGGCCAGTCTGCAGCGTGCCGTACCACAACTGCGCACCGCCGTGCGTGCTCGTCGGCAGGAACACGTGCATCAGGCGGTAGTTCCTGATAACCCACGGCGCCAGTACAACGCTCGCGGCGCCAAGGTAGACCGCCGCATGCGCGAGCTTGGTCCGCAGGCGCGGCCACTCCAGCAAGTACGCCGCGGTGATGAAGGGCGGGAAGAGCAGCAGGTTCGGTCGAAATTGCGCGACCAGCCCTCCCAAGGCGCCGGCGATCAGGAACGGTGCCCAGCGTCCGCTACGACGCCCGTCGAGCGCGAAGGTCAGCGCGGTCAGGAACAGGACCGTCGAGACCGAATCGGTGGACTGCGTCGACGCGTAGATCGTGTTGAATGAGCCGACGCCGCTCAGCAGCGCGGCGAGCGTCGCGATCCGGAGGCCGCCAAGCGGTGACACGAGGCGATACACCAGGAACGGGATGCAGGCGTTGAGTGCTGCCTGTGCGACCAGCGGTATCCAGGCGTGGATGCCAAAGGTGGCGTAGAAGACGGCCAGGAAATACGCGTATCCCCACGGGACATCGGTCGTCGCGAACGATTTCCCTGATGCGAGCGCGATCGCCTGATCGTGGTAGTGGTCGATGCCCTCCCACCCCCAGGGCAGCGGCGACCAGATGAAGATGAAGAAGAGGCCGAGGGTAAACGAGAACAGCGAGGCAAAGACGACCGTGCGGCGCGAGTCGAGGAGCCGCTCCAGCCCGCTGCGCATCAATCAGCGCCTCGACGTGGACGCGCCGGGGCGGGCGCGCCGGTGTCGATCGGGCCGCTGAACTCGGGTCCGCCGCCCGCCGGGTATCCGCCACTCGCACCCGAAGCAGTGGGGCTCACCCAGAACGCGTAGAGCCGCCCGCGGGTCATCGAGAAGCGGAAGCGGACGGTCTGCCCGGCGAGCTCGGCGATCGATCCAGCCGCCCATCGAACCGGCAGTCGAGTGCCGGATCCCGTGATCGGCGCGCACGCATCGCGGGTGAACGGGGCCAAGACGCGTCCTTCTCGATCCAGCGCTTCGATGCGAAGCTCGCCCGCGCCAAGGTCGGCGTTGACGAAGAAGTGGCCGCCCGAGAATGTGATCGGCCGGGTCGTCAGCGTGCCGTCGGCACTGGCCGACCGATCGATCCGCCGCACCGGCATCTCGTCCGGCAGCCAATCCATCGACGCGAACCCGTCGCGTCGCAGCGTCGCGAGCCCCGTACTGCAGACACCCGGATCCTCAGTACCCGGCCGCCCTTGGCGTCCGCTCACATAGAAATAGAGCTGGTCGCCGACAACGATGCAGCCGCCGCCGACGGATTGGACGTTGGCCCAGTTCCAGCTGCCTGGTTCGTCCGAGACCGGAAGGAACGCATTGCGGTCGGGGCGGTGCCAGTGGAACCCATCGCGGCTGAACCCCAGCGTCACTTCATTGATCTTCTCGCGCTCGCTCTCGCCGCGCCACACCGAGAACAGCCCGAGGATCACGCTCTCGTAAGCGACGCCATCCAGATTGTACAGCTCCGGCAGCGTGCGCATGCCGGGCCGCGAGAAATCGGCCGAGTCGGCCTTGGTCCACGCGACCGACACGCGGCCGTCCCAGTTGCGCGCCTGCCCAAACGCGCGCGCCTCCCAATAGCGGCGGTAGCGCCCGCTGATCGACGAGTTGTACAGCGTGTCGCGAAGACTGAACACCCAGACACGGCGGAACGGGTTGAAGAAGCAGGTCGAGCGATCGCCCGCCGGCCCCGCCTCACCGAGCGGCGTCCAGTGCACGCCGTCTGGCGAGACGTAGAGGCGAATGGTCTGGTCGAACCACGCCGACATCTTGTATCGCTGGCGCGGATCGGCGTCGAACAGATCGAGCCATACGGTGGTGGAATCGCGTCTGTCCTGGTTGACGATGTTCGTGCCGGAGACCACGTCGAAAGCCGGCTTCTCCCACGCGACGCCGTCGCGCGACGTCGCCAGGCAAGTGACGCCGCCGTACCCGGCCATGTACCACATCTTGAAAACGCGATCGCGAGGATCGTAGAAAGCCCCGTCGCTGAACGCCATCGCGGCCGGGTTGATCGGCTTGTTCGTGCCCTCGGCGGCCCGGTCGCGTGTCTCCCACGGTTTGTCTGGCGCAAGAACCGGATTGCGTGGATGGTAAACGCCTCGATGGCACGTGCGCGCCAGCGTGGTCTCTTCGATCAGAAAATCGTCGACGAACAATTGGCGCCCGACGTCGATCGGAATCACCGCCGGTGGATCGGCGAGATACGGCGGCAGAATCGGATGCTCGTCCGGGTAGCGTCGCTGGGGCGGCCATGGCGATCCCAGAGTGATGCCGTTGTAGAGAACTTCCGGAGCGGCCGCGGCTGAGAGTCGACGCGCGTTGAGCGGACCCACGAGCGCGCCGGCGACAGCGTGGCGAATGAACGAGCGTCGGGAGATCAAGTAGTCGTTGTTGTACCATACCGCGCGGTGTCGACACAGCGAGACGGCAGACGGCAGAAGCTCTCTTTCGCGTTCACGCTTACGGTTGCGCTCGCTACCGCTGGTTCCGTGATCAGCGCTGATCCGCAGTCGGTACTCAACTCACACCTCTCGAACCCAGCGATCGATGCCGGCACTCGGGAGGCGCTCGCGAGCGCAGCGCGAGGTCTCGAGTGGCGCAAGTCGCAGTTCCCGGTCGAAGGCCTCGCGCCGGTCGACATCAATCTGTGGCTGAAGCGCGGCAACCCGGCTCGCCAGCAGCGCATCGTCGATGCCGTTCATCTCTCGTTGCGGGTGTTCAGCACGTGGTACAGCTCCGTGCCGGTACCGTCGATCGTCGTCATCGACGTGCCGTGGCGGAGTCCGCTGGCCGGCGCATCCTATCCGGGCGTCATCGCCGTCAACTCGCGTTGGATCGCGCCCGCGCGCGACATGGCGGTCGAGCGTTCGATCATCGGTGCCATGGCCAGGCAGTATCTCTTCGCCGCGGCCGTGCGACAGTCGGGCGAGCGGTGGTTCGACGAAGCCTTCACGCTCTACACGGGGTCGCGTGCGATTCACGAGGCGCTCGAGAACAACAACCCTGCCACGGCGCGATTCTTCGGTGGCCATCTTCCGGTGGTCATCCGGCCCGTTGAGCGGTCGCCGAATCGATCCGATCCACGTCCGAAGGTCCGCCGCTTTCCTGAGATCGACCAACCACCCGTGGCGGCGTGGCGAGCGTCGAACGTCGAGGAGGGAAGCCGCGCCCAGCGCGGCGCACTGGCGCTCCATAGCCTGGAGCGCTACATCGGGTGGCCGGCCATGCAGCAGGCGCTTTCGACCTACCGCGAACGAGCCATCTCGGAGGGCGGCTCGGCCGCGTTGCTCGCCACCGTCGTCAGCGAACAGCGCGGACGGGATCTCTCGTGGTTCTTTGCAGAGGTGTTCCGCATGGATGCCAGGTTCGACTATGCGATCGACACATTCACGAGCGAGCCGGCCGCCGATGGTTCCAGCCAGTACCAGACGACTGTCACCTTGCTGCGGCTGGGTGATGCCGTTTTCGCCGGCACGACTGAGCCGTCGGCAGGCGCGTTTCCGTCGGGCCGCGGGCTTCCGGTCGCCGTGAGCTTCGAGGACGGTTCGACGGCGGAGGACGTCTGGGATGGACGTGACGGCGAACGACGCCTCGAGTACCTCAGCCGTTCCCGTGCGTGGTCGGCCAGTGTGGATCCACGAGCGATGCTGCTGCTGGATGCCAATCGCGCCAACAACACGCGTGTGCTACGGCCCCCGTTCCGCCCGGTTGGCGCCAGGCTGGCCCTTCACTGGATGGTGTGGCTGCAGGACTTGATGCTGAGCTGCACGGCGCTCGCGTGACCGGAGGCGACCGCTCATGAGCGACGCCTTGCGCGCCCTGGCCGCCGGTCTGCGGATAGTGGTGCTGTCGCCGCTGCTGGTCCTCGGTGTCACTCTCGCCACTGCCGTGAGTGTCATCCCGTTCGGCATCGTTCTCGGTTCGCGGTTGCAGACGTCACTCTCCCAGCAGCAGCCGGTATCGGCCGGCGCGGCAGACATCGATCCCGAGTGGTGGATGGAGTTTCGCGCGCATGCCACCGGGCTGGAGGCGACGTTTACGCCCACGATCATCGGTTTTGCAGCGCCCCTCGATAATCTGAGCGCGCTGCTCGATGCGTCTCCTCGTCCATGGGCGCTCGCCGTCCCGATTGCGTGCGCAGCGATAGTGTGGGCGTTTCTGTGGAGCGGCATTCTCCATCGGTTCAGCCAACGCCGAGCGCTGGGACTTCGAGGGTTCCTCCAGGCAGGCACCATTTACACCCCTCGCCTGATTCTCATCAGCCTCATCGCTTTGCCGGCGTACGGCATTCTCTACTTCGCCGTGCATCGGGTGCTGTTCGGTCCGCTGTATGCCGCACTGGCCAGCCTGGTTTCGAGTGAGCGGGATGCCTTCTTCGTGCGCGTCGTGCTCTACGTGCTGTTCGGGGCGCTCCTGATGACGATCGCGCTGGTGGTGGACTACGCGCGCATCAAGATCGTGACCTCGGGCGAGCGCTCCGCGTTCGCCGCGCTCGGCGCCAGTCTCGCTTTCGTGCGGCGCCATACCGCGCCGGTGGTGACGCTGTACCTGCTCACCGGAGTGCTGATGGCGGCGATGCTCATCGCCTATGGGACGGGGGAGATCTACGGCGGAACCCGGCTCGGCGGCTGGCGCGCCGTCGCAATCGGCCAGGCGTACATCGTCGGCCGGATCGCGCTGCGCTTGGTGCTCGCCGCGTCCGAGGTGCGACTGTACGAAGTCAAAAGTTCAAGAGTTGACAGTTAAGAGTTGGAGTTAAAGGTTCAAAGTTAAACGCGTAGCTCGGCTTTTAGTTGGAACACTCTGCGCGGGTCGAACTTTCAGCGTTGAACTTGAACTCTTAAATGCAGACACCTGGCTCGCGGCAACTGGCATCCATTGACTACACGCGTGGCGCGCGAGGAATCTTCGCGGCCGCCCTGATCGTGATGGGAGCCGTTCATACCGCCAACACGAGCTGGAACGTCAACTCGCGAATGGCCCTGGTATTTGCCGTCGTGGATCGCGGTACGTTCGCGATCGACGGCTACGAGGGCGATCAGGACATCTTTCCGACCGGCGACAAGGCGGCCTTTGGCGGCCACGTGTACAGCGACAAGGCGTTCGGCGTCAGCCTGCTGTGCGTGCCGGTCTACGCGGCGATGCAGGCGATGGCCCGGCTGTTCGGCTTCACGTGGAACCTGCAAATCACGATCTATTTGCTGCGGATGGTGAGCGCGTCGGTCCCCGCCGCGATCTCGCTCTCGATTCTGTGGCGGCTGCTGGTGCGCACGGGCGCCATGCCACATCGGGCGCTCGCCGCGGTTGCGTTCGCGTTTGTCGGCTCGCTCTGGTTTGGCTACTCGACGCTGGCCATGCCGTACTCGCCGGGCATCGCCTCGTCTCTGGCCGCGACCTATCTGTTGTGCGATCCGCTCCCCGGTGGTCTGACCTCCGGTCGAGCGGCGGCAATCGGCTTTCTCTGCGGCTTTGCGCTGATTTGTGACTTCCTGTTTGGACCGATCGTCATCGTTGCGATCGCCGTGATGTTCCTGATTCGACTTCCGCGCGAGCGCCGCGTGTCCATCCCGGCGCTGGCGGGTGCGTCACTCCTTGCCGGCGCGATCCCGGTCGCGCTCTTCGCCGCCTACTCGTACTCCATCTTCGGGGCGCTGAGCCTGCCATACCAATACGAAGTGCTGCCGCTGTTCAGAGAAGGGATGTCGCAAGGCGTGATGGGCATGACCACGCCACGCCTGAGCTTCATGTGGTTCCTGACGTTCCATCCGTTTCGAGGCGTGTTCTTCTGGTCGTCATGGCTCCTCGTCGCGTTGGCTGGATGTGTGATGGGCACGAGGAGGACGGGGAATCGCCGAGTCTTCGGATGGATGGGCTTGTGGGCGTTTGCCGCTGCGCTCTACATGAACAGCAGCTATTACATGTGGTGGGGCGGCTTCAGCATGGGCGCCCGGCTGATGCTGCCGATGATGGCTGCGGTTCCGCTCGGACTCGGCGAGGTCTGCCGGCGAGAGCGATCGCCGATCTGGTGGTGGGCCCTGCTCGTGACGGGAGTGATTTCGTGCCTGCTCACCATGCCGCTCGCGCTCACCGATCCGCAGATGCCGCAGATCGAGGACACCGCCGACTTGCTCAAGGTCTCTCTGGCCAGCTCGCTGCGCGTGCCGCAGTTCGACTATTTGCGAAGGTATTACAGCGGCGATTGGTTCTGGGGCCCCGATTCACGCGATCACCTGCTCCGCGTCCTGCCGCTGCTCGCGATCGCGCTGGCAGTGGCGATTCTGTTTCGTACTGCGCAGCGCCTGCCACAGGATGCCGCGGGGTAGATCGCCCGGAATCAATTCAGCCACAGATGACACAGATGACACAGATTGGTATTCGATGCTGGACGAATCCTGACCGATGCCGGCAAACCGGCGATGATGAGCGACAGGCACTCTCAACAAACGAGCTGGACGTTCTGGGGCTCGCTTGTTGAGAGCACCTGCCACTCATCATGGCCGAGCGCTGCGCGCTCGGCCTCGGTCAGGATTCTTCACTATGAAACTTGGAATCCGTGCGATCGCTCTTTGAGGAGGATGGCGCCGACTTCAAATTTGGGATTGGGTGCGGTTGGACCGGATGCTCGCGCGTAGCGCGAGCGGCAACGAGGTGATGTACTGGCTCACGAGCAAGCCCTTGCTCCTAATTGTGGCTTGTTCGTGAGACGGTGCGTCGCCTCGTTTGCAGGCGGCGCAGCCGCCTCCGGTCCCACCGCTCTCGTAACAGCATCTGTGTCATCTGTGTCATCTGTGGCTAGACTCATTTGCGTCATTGCCAGGTTGAAACTCGTAGATCGACACATCGCCGTCCTGATACACGCGCTTTGATGGATCGATCTCTGGCAATGGCGCGCGGTTGAGGTGTTGGACGAGCATCTCGGCGGCGCGTGCCCGCTTCACGACGTACTTGACGTGATACTCGCGCGCCAGCTCGTCCCAGCGTCCGTCGAGGATTACGCGGACGATCGCCTGCTCACGGTCGTAGACCGAGCGTGGCCAGCGCGAGATGTAGCCGAACAGCATCGGCTTCTCGTGGACGGTTTGATAGAAGAGCGCCTGTGGGGCGTCGGAAGCCAGATCGAGTACGGCGCCGTCGGGAAGCTGTCTCAGCTTTTCGACATATGCGGGCACTTCCCGTCGCGTCATCCCCAATGGCATCGGCAGTAAATCCAGCGTCAGAAGGCCGATGACGGCCGCGACCACCAGACGCCGCCATCGAAACGCCGAATGGAGCAGCCCCTGGATGCCGCCGGCCACGAACACGGCGGCGGCGAGGTGGACCATCACCATCATGCGAAGCGGGACGCCAGCCAATCGCCATGGTGGGAAAAGCAGCCACAGCACCGCATAGGGAAGCACCAGCAGGTTGACATCCGGTCGGCCGAACACCGTCCCCCGCAATCCGAGACTGATTTCGTGCCCGCCGATGTGAAGGTTCGGCCCCAGGCTCATCATGAAAAAGAACCCGGCGACGAGAACCCAGAAGCCGAGATGCCTGATCCCACGACGCGCTGGCCGGCTCAGCGTGTAGATGGCAAGCGCGATCACCGACAGACCGACATACACGCTGGCCTCGAGGGAATACACGGATAACGATCGCCACAGCGGGATGGCATCGCGGTATCGGGACGATTCACTCCAGATGAACGGCGACAGCAGGTCCATGGCCAGCTCGAACGGCGAGTGCGTACCGATGAACGGGTCCGAGGCGTTCCGCACCAGCAACGCCGCCGCCAGCACGCCCGACGTCAGCGCCGCCGGCAGCAGGAATCCGAAAATCGCAGGACGCAAGGATCGGCGGAACACGAAGAGCGAATCCTTCTGTCGCCACGTTATCCAGACGTAGAAAATCGCTCCCGCGATGACGCAGTACGCGAAGTAGTAGAGGTCGCACAGCGTCACCAGGAACAACGCCGCTGCCGCCGAGACTCCCCGTTTGCCGGTCGGCGTCTCGCAGAATCTGATCCAGCACAGCAGGAACAGCGGAATCCACTCGAGAGCAACCAGCTGCAAGTGGCCACTCGCATGCGCAACATGGAAGCTCGAAAAGGTGAAGACGCCGCCGCCGACCAGGCTCCCCACGTGCGAGCCCGTCACCGCGCGGCACAACCAGTACGCCGTGAGCCCGGCCATGACGAACGAGAACACGACGATCAGGTTGTAGGCCTGCACGAGCGTGAACATCGGGAGCAGGCCGACCGCCAGCACACCGTTGAACGGATTGAGCGTGTGGCCGAGCAGCGTGCTGCCGAACGGGTGATGCAGCAGCGTTGTGTGCCACGGCAGCGTCAGCTCGCCCGCGCTCCGGTTCACCCACCACAGATTCCAGACGTTCTGGAAGCCATCCGGACCGCTGAAGATAAAATGCGTGGAGAACTGCGTGACGACGAGAGGGTTGAGCGCGACGAAGAGCGCGAGATAGATGAGCGCCGGAACCAGAAACGTCGCGACCACGTTCACGGATCGGCCCGGTCGAAGATCAGGAAGGTGCGCGTCCGCGCCACTGGGGTCTGAGATCGGAGGCGCATCACGAATGGCCGCACCGAGCTGGAGTAGCCGCCATAGAGGCGCGAGGTGCCGACGGCGAAGTAACCTCCTGGTCGGCACACGATCGGCGGGATTGTCACGGACCGGGTCGAAGCGCTCGAGCTCCGGAAAGCGAAGATCGGGGCCGAAGTACCAGACCTTGATCGGCGCGGAACGCTCGTGCTGCCATTGGGCAAGCTCAGGCAGGCCTTGCCCCCAGTCGTAATTCGAATCGCTCACGTAGAGGTAGCCGCGGTCGGTGTTTCCCCAAAGCTCGTTGGTGTACCTCAGCCCATCGGGCCAAATCCGTAAATCGCTCCATACCAGCCACGAGACGGCGAGCGCGAGCCCCCCGACGCCAAACCGGCGCCAGGGTTGCCCCGCTGTTTCAATCGCCCGCCAGTTGCGAGCCACCGACACGATGACGATGAAGGCGACAACCGGCAGCAGCAGCCGGACGCCGATGCTGACGCGCATCATGACGGCAATTGGCAGGAGCAGGCAGGCCAGCCACAACGCCCACTGCCGTCGAGCGGTCGGAACCGCGAACGATGCGGCAACGAGGATCAGCGTGGCCAGCGGCAATTTGATCGCCATCATCACCGGAAGCGCGAACCACAACGACTCTGCATCGTCATAGCCGATCAAATAGGTCGCGTGGCCTTCGACGTTGTGAGCGATCTGATACCAGATTGCGTACAGCCCGTTGGGGAAGAGCGGGAGGTTGGCGAACCACGCGAAGATCGGCCGGATTGGATTGTCCGCGGGCATGTTGGCGAGCGTGGTCTGAAACGATCCGTACCCGCCGGTCCAGCAGGTACAGCATGGCCAGGACGAAGCCCACCGAGAACACAGTAGTTGCGTCAACCAGAAAGCTTCGAGCAAGGCGCCGCCGTCGCTCGAGTTCGACGAGCACCATGGCCAGCGGGCCAAAGACGATGCCGCTTGCCTTTGCCAGCAGTGCCAACGCGAACAGCACAGCTGGCAACGCGACACGTTGACGCCAGCCGAGCGAGCGGCCCTCGCGAAAGTAGTAGACGAAGAGTCACGAGACAGGCGGCCAGGCTCAGGTCGGTCGTCGCCAGGCTTGCATGCGCCAGAAAGTTGGGTTCGAAGCCGAGGAGCATGACCGACCAGCGTCCCGCCCACGGCCCGCCGACCGCGTGACCAAGACGCATGGCGTAAATCAGGAACAGCCACCAGAAGATGAGATTGGCACTTCGGGTTATCGCCAGCATCTCCCCGACGTCGTGCATCCACTCCCACGTGTGGCCGGTGGTGCGTTCGACGATCCACAGCGGCAATGTCTGCAGGTGAGGCGACAACGGCATCACGCCGCCGAGGAGGAGCTCGTGTCGATCGCCGGTGCGCCAGTAGTCCAGCCCCTCGACGATGTATAACGGCTCGTCGTAGGTCGGGCCGAGTTGCTGCGCCGCGGTGAGGCACCAGGCCGACGACAACAGCCCGATGCTCACGAGAATGAACCAATCCAGCCGGCCCAGCTGTCGGCTGTCGGCTGTCGGCTGTCGGCTGGAACTGATGGCTGAAAGCTGATAGCTGGCCTTCGGGAGGCTCAAGGTCCCGATAGGGCAGGGTGAAAGCCGTCGCGCAGTTCAGGGCACATCGTCTGCGTCTCGAGAACCCAGGGCCTCCGGCGGCGAGGTAACCGCGGCTGTGTCCGGCCGTTGTCGGGCTCACCCAGAACGCATACAACCGTGCGCGGGACAAGAGAAAGCGGAACCGCACGACTTCGCCGGCCAGGTCCTGCAACGACGCGCGAGTCTTCCATCGCACTGGAAGCCTCGAGCTGTCGCCTGCGACAGGCAGCGCTTGCTCGGCCGAGTACCCGTCGAGCACGCGGCCGCCTGCGTCGAGCACCTCGACGCGGAGCTCGCCCTGCACGTCGGCGTTCACGAAGAGGTGCTGGCCGGAGAATCGGAGCGGCCGAGTCGTCAGGCTGGGCGGCTGCGACGACACGGCGCGGGGGACGCGCGCGGGCCACTGGTCGGTCACCGACGCGAAGCCGTCACGACGAAGCGTCGCCAGGCCGGTTGTGCACGTGCCCGGAAGGCCCGTGCCCGGGTGCCCTTGGCGGCCGCTGACATAGAAGAAGAGCTGGTCGCCGACAACGAGACAACAGCCGCCGGCTGACTGGACGTTGCTCCAGTTCCAGTCGCCGACGCTTTCGGACACGGTCAGGAACGGTTCGCGCGCCTCGCGCGACCAGTGAAACCCATCCCGGCTGAACGCCACGCACAGATCGTTCGGCTTTTCGCGGTCGGAGCCTTCGCCGCGATACATCGCAAACAGGCCGAGCGTGACGCTCTCGTAGGCGACCGCGTCGACGTTGTAGATCTGCGGTGGCGTCTGAAGGTCTGCGCGCTCGACGTCGAGGGCGTCGGCGGCGACCCACGGCACCGGATCGTGCTCCGCCCACTTGGCGTCGGCGAAGGTTTTCGATTCGAAGTAGCGGCGCGAGCGAATCAGCGTGCCGGTCTGGTTGGCGCGCAGGCTGAAGCACCACACATCGCGAAACGGGTTGTGGAAGAACGTGCTCCGATCGCCGCAGCGTCCCGAAAGCCCGGTATCGCGCCAGTGGATGCCGTCGTGCGAAAGCCGCAGCCTCAGGGCTTTTGGCCCGAGGTCGTAGCTCGCCATCTTGTAACGTTCGCGCGCATCGCGCGCGCCGAGGTCGAGCCAGACCGTGTTCGAGTCTCGCGGAGGGCCTGACACGATGTTGGTGCCGCGGACCACGTCCAGCTGCGGGCGTTCCCACGTGATGCCATCGTGCGAGAAGGCGATTGCCGTGTGCTGCTGATAGCCGGCCATGTACCACAGCTTGAAGAGACGGTCGGCCGGATCGAAGAACACGCCGTCGCTGAAGACCATGGCCGTCGGACTCGGCAAGACGCCGGTCCTCGCCGCATAGGGATCGTTGCGCTCGTAGTCCCGTTCGGGAATCAGAAGAGGATTGTTCGGGTGATAGGTCGCGGGATGAAACGCGCGATGGAGCGACGATTCCTGGATCAGGAAGTCGTCGACGAACAACTGCCGGCCGACGTCGATCGAAATCACGCGCGGCGGCGACGCCAGGTACGGAGGCCGTTCCGGCCGCGTCGTCAGCTCATCTCGCCGTGGCGGAAACGGGTTGGGAAGGACGATGCCGTTGTAGAGTGCGTCTCGCGCTGTCGGCGGCTGCGCGTTGCCGAGGTGCGGGCACGTCAGACCTGCAGCCGCGGCCTGCAGAAACGCTCGTCGCGTGACGCCGGCCTTCAGGGAATACACCGGCAGGTATACTACCGCGGCGACCGGCAGCCGGCCCGCCTTCGCTTGCCTCATGATCGAGCGAGCTTCGGCGCGTCTCGCCGTTGCGGCCTCCGGCCGCGTAGACGGATATATCCGGCAGAAGTTGCTTTGTTTGGGTGCTGGCCGGGTTCACCCTCCACTGGATCGCGCAGCTGCGGCAGGTGTGGTGGTACGACCTACATCGAAACGCGGCCATGGTGGCGTCATACGCACCCTTCACGTACGGGCTCTCCCGCGGCATCCGCGATCTGGCGGCGCAGAGCGGGGCGCCACTGGTGGTGATCGGCATCGACAATGCGTTTACGGTCGACCGGGATGTGGCGGACAATTTCATCGCGCCATTTCTCGATCTCGACTCGAGCCTGCCGCTCGCCCGCATCGACTTCTCGAGAAGGAAGGCGGTCTTCTCATCGTGGACAAGTCCATACCTTTGATATCCCGAGATACGCGGCCATGCAGACGCCGATGTTTTCGCTGCTCGGCTATGCGGCCTCGGTCACGCTCTATACTTCTCTGATGCTTCGGGGGAAGGCCGCGACGAACGCATGAGGACGGCTCGCGCGACGGCCGAGGCGCGATACTCCGTGGCCCTCTGGCCTCTCGCGTTGGCGATCGCCGTTCGACTCGTCGCGTGGCTCATCGTTTCCCCGGCGCGATTGGCCTCCGACGAAGACAGCTACGTTGCCGTCGCGCGCGAGCTTCTGGCAAATGGCCATCAGGACATTTTCTGGCCACCGGTCACCGGCTGGTCGATCGCCGCCGTTCGCCGAGTCCTCCACACCGACACACTGACGAGCGTCCGGCTGGTTTGGATCGCGCTCGATCTGGGATGTCTGCTCGCCGTGCGGACCTTGGCGCTGCGCGTCGGTCGCGCGCTATTTGCCGATGATCGTGACGTGGCGGCACGCGTCACTCTGCTGGCCACACTTGGATATGCGCTCTACCTGCCGGCGATCTCTCACGCGCAATTTGCGACTTCCGAAACGCCGGCTCTGCTTCAAACCCTGACCGTCCTCCTCCTGTTGACGAATCCAGGAGCGCGGACGGCGACGTACGCGTGCGCTGGCGCACTCACTGGAACGCTGGTGCTGACGCGACCGAGCTTGCTGCCGCTGCTCGGGGTCTGGCCGGTCGCCGCCTGGCAGTACGGTGGGCCGGCCGATGCCTGGAAGCGAGCCGCTGTGTTCGTGACGATGGGGACGATCGTGGCCGGAGCGTGGGCCGTCCGCAATTGGCAGGTTGATGGTCAGCTCACGATCGCCAGCAACTCCGCATACAACTTGTTCATCGGCAACCGCGATCTCTACGCCGAGGACCTCGATCTGTTCAACCCGGTCGCGACCCGCGAACAGATCGAGTTCCGCCGGCAGCAGTGGAGTGGTCAGCTCGCCTATCCAGCCGAGCCGCCGGCCGAGCTTCAGCGTCAAGCGTTCGCCTGGATCGCCGCGCCACCCCGTCACCTTTGCCCGGCGCGCACTCGGCCGGCTGGCTCGCGTCTTCGCGCCAAAGACGGACGTGCTCGAGCTGGCTGGCGGCGAGCAATCGGTCGGCGTGTTCTCCCCGATTTCGCTGGTGTTGCTCTCGGCCGCCAACGCGCAATGGACCGTCGTCCTCTTTGGCGGCCTGATTGGCCTCGCAGCGATCGCGCGATTGGCGCCGGACCTCGGCCGCGTGTTCGTTGCGACCATTGCCGGTAGCCTGCTGTTGTGCACAGTGGCGATCTCGAAGCCGCGGTATTCCTTCGTGTTCGACCCGCTGCTCATCATCGGACTCGCCGCGTTGCTGACCGCGCCCCTCCAGTTGACGGCCGCCATCGACGCGCGCGCGCGCCGCCTCCTCGGCGTGCTGATGGCGTTTCTGCTCTGGGGATGGGTGGCATGGCTCATCTTCGCCTTCTCGTCGAGAATGGCGCTGTGAAGTACCGCCCGGATATCGACGGGCTTCGGGCCGTCGCCGTCATCGCGGTCGCGGCGTTTCACGCCTTTCCGTCGTTGGCGCGAGGCGGCTTTGTCGGCGTCGATGTGTTCTTCGTCATCTCGGGCTATCTGATTTCCGGCATCATCCTCGGCGCGCTGGAGCAGGATCGCTTCAGCTTTGCCGACTTCTACGCCCGGCGGATCAGACGGATCTTCCCGGCGCTCGCGGTCGTTCTGGCAGCCTGCTACGCCTTCGGCTGGTTTGTGCTCTTCGCCGACGACTACAAGCAGTTGAGCCGCCACATCGCCGCCGGTGTCGCGTTCGTGTCGAACTTCGTGCTCTGGGATGAGTCCGGCTACTTCGACGATGCGGGGGATACGAAGCCGCTGCAGCATTTGTGGTCGCTTGGGATCGAGGAGCAGTTCTATCTCGCCTGGCCGACGCTGCTGTTTCTCGCGTGGCGGATGCGCGTCCACCCCCTCGGTCCCGCCGCGTTTCTCCTGGCCGCGTCTTTTCTCCTCAATGTGAGGGAGATCCGCTGGGATCTCGTCGGCACGTTTTACTCGCCGTTCACTCGCCTGTGGGAGCTGCTGTTGGGGGCCGTCGTGTCGGCTGCCGCCGTGTCGCGGCCAGGCTGGCCGACGGGACTGTTGCAAACGCTCGAAGATGTGGTGGCGGCCCGGCCGTATCTACGAGAGATCGGCGCCGGGCTTGGGATCACGCTCATCGCCATCGCTGTGGGCATCCTCGACGGCGGGCGACTGTTCCCTGGGCTGTGGGCGCTGCTGCCGACTGTCGGTACGTTTGCGATCATCCTTGCGGGCCCGACGACCTGGATCAGCCGCACCGTCCTCTCGCAGCCGTGGATCGTCTGGATTGGCCTCATCAGTTACCCGCTGTACTTGTGGCACTGGCCACTCCTTACATTCGCTCGCATCGTCCACGGTGAAACGCCGCCGGTTGCGGTTCGGGTTGCCGCTGTCGTCGCGAGCTTCGTCCTGGCGGCCTTGACTTACCAATTCATCGAGAAGCCGATTCGATTCGGGCCTCGCCGGCGATACGCGGTTCCGGCCTTGTGCACGGCAATGGTTGCGGTGCTCGCGTCGGCAATTGGAACGTATGGCGCCGGCGGTCTCTTCGAACGGCCAATCAATCGCACCGACCAGGCCCACTTTCTCCAGTACTACGACTGGATGCACAAGCACGGGATCGAGTCGGCTTATCGTCGAGAGTGCGATTTCATGGACTGGGAGAACAGCCACACACGCGACTCGATCGATCCCGTGTGCACTGAACGCGGCCAGCGGCGCACCTTGTTCTTGTGGGGCGATTCCTTTGCGCAGTCGATGTCGCTGGGGCTGAGGGGACTGCTGCCGCCGCAGGATCGGCTGGCGCAGGTGGCCACGTCGCTCTGCCGTCCAAGCTTCGACGACATCGATCCGAATGTTCCCGAGCAGCGGTGCATGCGCGCCAATCGCTACGCGATCGACAGCATCACGCGATTGCGCCCCGAGGTCGTGATCCTGGCCCAGAAGGGGGGCCACGACATGACCGACTGGAAGCAGATGGCCGAACGCTTGTTGGCGCTAGGCGCCGGTCGCGTCGTCGTGATCGGACCAGCCCCGCGCTGGCATCCGTCACTGCCCGAAGTCGTCGCCAATCACTACTGGGGGAAGGACTTCAATCGCGTCAGCTACGGTTTGCAGAAGGATGTCGAGGTCGATCAGCGTCTACAGACCGAGCTCGCCAACGTTCCGCACCTGACCTACGTTTCGTTGTTAAACGGACTTTGCAACGACGAGGGCTGCGTGGCGGTCGTTCCGGGATCCGCCAGCCACGATCTGACCGCGTTTGATTTTGGCCACTTCACGCTGAAGGGATCGGTGTTCGTGGCCGAGACGCAGCTGCAGAAGGTGCTCGCCACGCCGTAGAACCCGAAGCGGACCCGCGTCACTCATTTCGCAACGCAGTCTGTGGATCGATGCGCGTGGCTCGCGACGCGGGCAGCAAGCCGGCCAGAACGCCGGTCACGAGCAGCACGCTCACCGCAAGCGTCACCGTGGCGGTATCGGTCGCGCTGAGCCCGAAGATCATTCGAGATACGAGCCGGCCCATTGCCCACGCGCCGAGAACGCCGACGATCACGCCGGCGGCAACCATGCGCATCGTGTCGCCAAGGACGAGGCCCAGCACCTGCCTCGATTGCGCGCCCAGCGCGACGCGAACGCCGATCTCGCGGGTGCGGCTGGCCACCCAGTAGGCGGCGAGGCCATAGAGGCCGATCGCCGCCAGCGCCAGCGCCATCGACCCAAAGACGATGGCGACCCGGGCCAGCATGCGTTCGAGGACCAGGCTTTGCTCCAGCTGATCGTCCAGCGTGCGAATCCGCGGCGGCCGTCCGCCCAGCTTCGGCTGCACTTCGGCGCGGATGGCCGACGCGACCGTCGCGGTCGCGCCTGGCGCGTGGATCACGAACGTGGCTGGCGAGAGCCGTTGCTGATGGGCGGCATATACCGTTGGCGGTGGCGTCTGGCGCAGCGTTTCGTAGACCGCATCCTTGACGACGCCGACGATTTCCATGTCGGGTCTGGTCGAACCGACCACGTTGACGCGCTGACCGAGCGGGCTCCGTCCGTTGAGGTATTGCCGAACGAACGCGTCGTTGACGATCGCGACAAACGGGCCTGCCGGCACGTCGCTGTCCGAGAATTCACGGCCGGCCACGACCGGGGTTTGCATCACATCGAAGTAGCCCGGCCCGACGTTGTTGAAGTGCAGCTCGGTCTCCGTGATCGGCACGCCGTTGACCGAGATGCCCTGGCTGATGCCGCCGCCGGCCAGCGGCGTGATCGATGTGACCGCCGCCGCGCGAACCCCGGGCGTCTGCCGGATGAAGTCGAGCAACTCATCGCTGAACGCCTGCAGCTTCGGACCGGTGTAGCCGGCACGTCCGGCCGGCACCTCGACGATGAGAACATCGTCAGTCGCGAAGCCGCGATCCACGGTGCGAAGGTTGGCCAGGGTCCGGACGAACAGCCCGGCGCCAATCACGAGCAGCAGCGATAACGCGACCTGCGCCACCACGAGGCTCGAGCCGAGGCGACCTAGCGAGACGGCGATTCGGGTCGACGCGCCGAGCGCGGTACCCGGTTGAATGCGAGACGCCCGCCACGCCGGCGCCATGCCGGCGACGAGCGTGGTCGCGGTCACGATGACGAGCGTCGCCAGGAACATCCGCCAATCGGGTGTGAGATCGAGCGTCACCGTCGACTTGTCCGGGCCGGCTTGTCCATAGGACATCAGATCCAGAAGCGCCCGGCCGCCGGCCCATGCGACCGCGGATCCCGCCACCGCGCCGGCAACTGCGATGAGCGCGCTTTCGGTCAACAACTGGCGGATGATTCGCCAACGTCCGGCTCCGATCGACAGCCGCACGGCGATCTCGCGCTGCCTGGTCGCGCCGCGCGCGACGAGCAGGTTTGCGACGTTGACGCACGCGATGAGCAGGACGAGGATGACGAAGGCGAGCGCGATTTGGAGCGGCAGAAGGAAATTCGAGCGCAGCAGGCTCGTCCCGGTTCGGCCCGGAACGAGGTCGAGCGTCTGTGACAGGAAGCGGCTGCGCTCGTCCGGCGTCATCTTGGGATTGGCCGACGCTTCGAGCATCTGGGTCCAGCGGCTTGCCACCTGCGCGGCGAGTTGAGCAGGGGAGAGCTGCGGCCGCGGCCGTGCGAGAATTCTGAGCCAGCGAGCGCCCGGCCCGAGAAAGAACGCCTGATCGGGTCGTACGATGGGTCGCGATCGGATCGCGAGCGTGAGATCGGAGGATTCGCCCACGGTCGTGCCAATGAATCCGGGCGAGGTGACTCCGACGATCGGCACCGGCACGCCTTCGATGAGAATCGATCGGCCAATCGCGTCAGCGCTTCGGCCAAAGCGACGCGTCCAATAGCCGTCGCTGATCACGGCGGCGGCGGCGGCCCCATCGGCATCGTCGGCGGTCGTCAGCAGCCGGCCGGCCTGGGGGACGAGGCCAAGCGTGTCGTAGTAAACGCCGCTCACAAACTGCACCGGAGCCGTTTCAAGCGCATCCGGCGTTCCGACGTTGACCGTGTCGGTCGCGAACGCGCAGAGAGCATTGAAGAGATCCCTCTGCCTGGCCAGTTCCTCAACTTGCGGATATGAAAAGTGTCCGCCGGTGACCGTGCCCTGGCGGCGCTGCAGCGAGATCAATTCGCCGGCGTCTCGCACCGGCAACGATCGCAGCATCAGCGCGTTGATCACGCTGAACACCGCCGCATTGGCACCGATGCCGATTGCAAGAGTGAGCACGGCGATGGCGGTGAATCCCGGAGTGCGGGCAAAGCCGCGCCAGCCGTAGCGAACGTCCTGCGCGAACTCGTCGAACCAACGCGTGCCGCGGGCATCACGGCACAGTTCCTTGACTTGATCGAGGCCGCCGAATTCGAGCGTGGCTCGCCGTCGCGCCTCGACCTCGGTCATTCCCTCGGCCACGTAATCGGCCACCATGCGATCGACGTGATCGCGCAGTTCCGAGTCGAGCTCACGCTCGAGCCGGTCCCGTCGCAGCAATCGACCCCACCAGGTCATGACGCCTCGCTTTCTGCGGCCTTCAGGATCATGCCGACCGCCTGAGTGAGCCGCCGCCAGCTCTCCGCTTCCGTCGCCATATGGGCGCGGCCCTTCGCCGTCAGCTTGTAGAACTTGGCCTCGCGACCGGTCTCTGACTGCCGCCAATCCGCCGCAAGGAAGCCGCGATTCTCGAGACGGTGCAGCGCGGGGTAGAGAGTGCCTTGGGTGACGCTGACGACCTCTCGCGAGACCTGCTTGAGCCGCTGCGCGATGGCGTAGCCGTGGAGCGGACCCAGGGCGACGACGTTGAGAATCAGCAGGTCGAGCGTGCCTTGCGGCAGATCGGATTTTGGGTGCGCCATGCCTTGAGCTTCGACATATAGCGCACTGATAGGTCGAAGGTCAAGGTATGAGGTCGCTGAGTGCTCGGGTACTCTCTGAGCAACAGTCCCATCAGCAAGAGCTCCCCGTAGAGAAACCACCCATCCTTGATGTAGTGGGCCCAGACGTCGGTGCCGAGCAGGCGCGTGAGCACGCCGGTAGGAACGACAAAGGCCGAGAGCAGCACGTAGGCGATCGCCCAGGCGACAAGGAAGACGTGGTCGTTGCGCGCGAGGTAGCGGACCAGCAGCACCATCAGCGGAACGACCAGGAGAATCAGGTAGTAGTAGTGCGCGAAGAAGAAGCAGGCGCAGATGGTCGTGACGATCGAGAACTCGAGGGCGCGGCGCCAGCGTTCGCGATCGGGCGTCAGCGAGCGATCGCGCTCGAACTCGACGTGGGCTCTGAGATACACGAACGCCACGATCCCGCAGACGACGAGATACGCGACATTCGGCGGAAACCACGGCCAGCGCGCGCCGATCGAGCAGAACCCGTGCCTGACGTTCGCCAGCGTCGTTTCACTGGCAAACCACCCGGAGCAGAAGCCGAAACCGACCAGCTCTCCAGCCACATCGGGACGGAAGTCATAGCCGATCACGTTCAGCACCTGCCAGGCGTGGCCGGGGACGTTGTTGTTGAAGAAGAGTGCCAGGTCGAAGAGCCCGTGCGCGAGGAGCAGAATGGCAGCGGAGGTCAGCGCGAAGACGAAGAAAGCCTTGAACCATCTCCGGAAGGCGAGGTAGCCGGCGAACAGCATTGGCACGTACTTGAACCAGGCGACGTAGGCCAGCAGCGCGCCCGCGGCCGCCCGCCGGCCGGCCACGAGCAGGAAAAGCGCCGCCGCCAGTCCGAACAGCACGACCACCTCGAACTCACGCTGCAGGAATGACTGCAACAGGGGAAAAAACACGAGCGTTGCGACGACAACTGGAAGGGTGAACGGCACACCGGGCGCCAGCATCCTCAGCGCTCCGAGCAGACAGAAGATCGTCGCGCCGATGACGAGGAGATAGATCGGCAGCAGCACTCGTGCGATCTGCTCGTACGAGTCGAAGTAGGCGACCCCGTACAGCGTGAGGTACTGAATCGGGCCGTGGTAGTAGGTGTCGAGGTGGTAGCCCATCGCGCCTTGCATGTCGGGGCTATCCCACAACACCGGATTGACTGTGCGCACGTAGGCGCCGGGCAGCGACGCGTAGTAGTCGCCATGGGTGTTCGTGACCGCTGAGTAGACAACGCCACCGACGCGGACGACGACCAGCGCGAGCAGGATGACGCTGAGCCAGGCGGGCAGCCTCATGCTCGAGCGTCAATGATGGGAATCGCCAAAGGCGGCCTGGACCGACCGGCTCGTGATCGCCGAGGCGTCGGCGAAGAGGGCAGGGAACTGCCGCGCGATCGTCGCGGCGACCAGTGCGTTCCCTTCGGCCGTGAAGTGAATGTCCTGCAGGAAGAACAACGGAACGCCGGCGCGCGAGGCGCGTTCGAACGGGCTCTGCAGGTCGAGGAAGTCCAGGCCTTGAGTCTGCGCCCACTCCTTGACTGTCTGATGAAAATCCTGGCCTTCGATGTTGATCTTGCCGTCACCCATCAACCGATACCGTGACGGCACCGCCATGGCGATCAGCTGAGCGCCGCTCGCGCGGACCCGGCGGTTGATTTCGGATACGAGCCCAGGGGTCGGCCCTCCCCAGTCCGGATGCTCTTCGACGACACCGCCAACGGTCCATTGCGTTTCGCCGCCGTGCTCCATCGCCCAGCTCGCGCGCATGGCGACCATGCGCACGAACCGCGCGACATACGAGCGTCGGAGCTGCGCGAACAGCCAGCCATCTTCCGGACCTTGAATCGCTGTGGGTAACCCATCGCTGCCCATGACGGCCGTGGACAGATAGCTCACGTCCTCTCGCACGTCGTTGCCAAACAGCAGCAGGAAGACGTGCGTCGGATGCCACGGCTCGACATCGCGCGTCCACTGCACGAGGTAGATCGCAGGGCTGTAGGAGCGGACGCCGTAGTTGCGCACCTCGCAACTGCGGCGCGCGGCCGCTTCGAGCACACCCGCGAACGACTGGTCGAATGGCACCTGTCCCGCCTCGGTGAACGAATCGCCCATCAGCGCGACCCGGCAGGGCGCGGCTGTCGTGGGGATGTCGATCTTGATCGGCGAGTTCCGGACGACGCGGCCCGAGGCGTCGTAGTGAATCTCGAACCCTCCCAGCTCACCGGACGGGTGCTGTTGCACGAACGAGTAGTTCTTGGGATGCACGTGATGAAGATAGGGATCCGGCTCCATCGGCGAGTTGCCAAACCCCATGTTCATGGCGCGGAGCGAGATCTCGACGAGGCCGACGGCGACCAGGAGCCCAAGGACGAGGGCGCCGATCTTGAAACGTGCCGTCATGCTGCGATGAGTGAAGAAAACACCGACAGCTATACTACCGCGCGGATACGTATCCGGGATCCGGCGGCCAGACCGCATCCGCCTCTGCTCGCGCAGCAATCGTGCGAGCTACGGCGCGATGGCGCGCCGTAGCAGCAAGGCTGCAACGGCGGCCAGACGAAGAGAGAAGAATGAACGCGCCCGCAAAGATCATCGCTTCTGCCTTGTGCCTTCTGCCTTCCGCCTTCCTCTATCTCTACGCGCTCGATCGATCTCCGGTCTATCTCGGCCTGGACGAAGCCCACTTCGCCGTGCACGCGCGGTCCCTGGCCGACACGGGACGCGACCTCAACGGCGATCCATTTCCTCTGTTCATCAATCTCGCCGATCCACTCGGCGACCAGCCCAAGCTCGCATGGGGCGCGAGCTGGTATCACCCATTCCTCTTCTACGTCATCGCCCTGTCGCTCAAAGTGCTGCCGTTTACTGAAGCGGGAGTGCGCGCCCCGACGGCCATCATCGCTGGAATCGTGAATGTCGGGCTGATGTACGCCGTGGCGATGCGGTTGTTCGGGAGACGATGGCTCGCCATGACCGCCGCCCTTATGTTGGCGTTGACGCCGGCGCATCTCGTCCTCGGCCGGCAGGCGCTGGATTATGTGTGTCCGCTGCCTTTTCAATTGGCGTGGCTCTGGTGTCTGCTGTTATTTCGCGACACCGAACGGCGGCGCTTTGCGCTTGCCGGCGGCGTGATCCTGGGGGTTGGCTGCTATAGCTATGTCTCGTCGTGGGCCATGATGCCCGCGTACCTGGCGCTGTCGTGGTTCGTCTACCGGCAGAGCCGGCATGGCGCACTCCGTCCGTCGCTCTGGACTGCCGCCGGCTTTGCGCTGCCGGTCTTCCTTCTCATCCCCTGGTGGTGGCGGCATCCGCTGATGTTCCAGAATCTGCTCGATGCACAGTCGATGTCGGCGGTCAACGCTTACGGACGAGGACGCGGGTTGGCGGCCGTCGTGGCGCGAAGCGTGTCGACGTACTGGTCTTACTTCAACCCGGCCTTTCTGTTCCTGACCGGAGGCCCGAGCCTGAATGCGGCGACCGGTCAAGCTGGCGTGTTTCTCTTGCCGCTGGTCGTGCTGCTTCCTGTGGGTATCGCGACGCTCCTCATGCGAGCCGACCTCGGCGCGATGACGTGGATCTTGCTCATCGGATTCCTCCTGGCACCACTGCCGCCGACTCTCAAAGGTGAGTCGCACGTGATCCAGCGGACGCTTGGCATGCTGCCGTTCGCGATCGCGTTGAGCACGGTCGGGGTTTGGGCCCTCTGGCGATTGCCATACCTCGCCACTCGAATATTGGTTGTGATCTTGCTGATGGCCATGCCCGTGCAGTTTGCGTTCTTCTATAAGGACTATCTGACAGCATATCGACTGCGCTCAGCGTCGGCCTACGACCGAACCGCCTTCGTCGAGACTGCGACTGTCCTCCTGAACGCCGATTCGCAAGGCGCTGTGCCGCTGATCTATCTGACCGCGCCGTTGTACGACGTCAGCGCGAAGTGGCGGTTCTACACGACAAAAGCTGGCCGTACCGATCTGCTGACGCGTACCCGCTATTTCGACGGCGATCCGTCGAGGATCAATCAGCCGCCGCCGGGGAGCCTGGCTGTCGTGGAGGCTGAGGACCCTCGCATCGCCGCTGCGGTCGCGAGCGGCAGCTGGTCAGTGGAGCGAACGATCGTCGACCTGACCCAGAGACCGACGCTGACGGTCCTGCGAAAGACGGGGAACCCCTAGGGCCGATCGGCTTGCCGATCGCGCGCCAGGATCAGTGCCTCGATTGGGATGTACACGCCTGTGAAACAGTCAGAGCAGACGCAGACTTTCAAGTGGCGACGGTCGTAGACCAATTCCATCTTGCCCTTGCAAACCGGACAGCGCGGCAGCAGATCGCACGGATCCGGTAAGTCTGGAGGAATCTCCATTCCCGGACGGTAACGCCGCGAACATACGACGGCAATCGGAGAAACACCCGAGAGAGAATCAGGAGAGTTGAAGGTTCAAGAGTCCAAAGTTCAACGTTGCAGTTCAAAGTTTCAGTTCAGTTGAAGTCGAAAGTTCGGTGCGTCTCAGTTCAGTTTCAAGTTTGGTTTCACTGAAAACTGGAAAACTGCACCGCAACTTTCGAACTGAAACTTTGAACTTTGGACTCTTCAACTTTGAACTTTCCTCCCATGCACCATCCACCCTCTCTCCTGAGCCACCCCCATCACCCGGAGTCCGGCGGATTCGGCGAGCCCGGCGGCGCCCGTCCGCGAGTACCGCCGTTCGATGGGCGCTGACAACCGATCGAATAGATCGCCCACCATGCTCCACGGATGCGTGCCGTGCCGGTAGGGGAATCGGGCCGCCCAGCGGAAGTGTCTCGAGGGAAGCGTGAGACACAGATACACGATTGGTGACAGCCCCCGGCACAGGCCCATCAGCAGCGGCGGCGGCAATCGCGTGGTCACCACTCGCACGCTGTTGGCGAGCGCGAGCGCGAGACGCCAGTACCACTGCCGGTCGGCAAAATCCTCGTAGACGTAGAGCAGCAGCGAGGCGCCAGGCTTCAGCGTGCGTGCGATCTCGCTGACCGCGCGCGGCGGATCGGGTGTGTGATGGACGACGCCGTAGGAGTACGCCCCGTCGAAGACGTTCGACGCCATCGGCAGGCGCAGCAAGTCGGCCTGGACGATGTGCGCGCGCTCGAGGTGACGCGAGCGGGCCAGGCTCGTGGCGACGCCGCCCGAGCTGAGCTCGACGCCGACGACCTCGCACCGCGGATCGAGCGCCACCGATGCCAGGTCGATCCCTTCGCCGCATCCGGCGTCCAGAATCAGTCCCTCGAGCGACGGGCGGCCGAGTGATTCGCGCATGACGTGCAAGTGATACGGCACAGGCTGCTCGATCGGCTGCGCGATGTGTTCCTGCGAGCCCCACATGTAACCGAAGCGGACCGCGGTGTCAGTGGGATCGTCGCCGACGAATCGAGGAACCCCGGCGCGGACCGGCACGCGGTGGCCGCAGCTCCCGCAGGTCAACCGATCGTCAGCTGATGTGTATGCGCCGCCGCACTGCGAGCACCGCAGCACGCGAAGGAGAGTCGGATGAATCAAGCTTCGCTGGCTATACTAGCGCAATGTCTCGCGCGGCTCGTGTGGCGGGCCCGATCGCCGGCGCGCTCGCCCTCACGATCGTCGCGACGGTTGTCCCGTGGCGCGTGCACGCGCAGCCGGTATCTTCTTCATCACCTGCGGTCGCGCCCCCCGCACTCGTCGTCCGGTTGACGAAGGCCACGGAACACGATCGCCAGCGGGTCCGCTCCAGCGCACAGCAGGCGATCGATCGCCTCATCGAGTGGCTTGGACGATGCCCCGCGGCGTCGATCACGATCGTCGACCAGCCCTGGCGAGGCGACAGATCCACCTCGACGTCGAGCGTGACCCTCGACGTGCCGTGGCGATCGGCGCCCGAGACGATGGACCTGGAGTCCCAGGCGGTGTTCGGCGTGGCGCGCCAATGGTGGCCTGGGCTCGCCGCAAACGCAGAGGGCGCTACTCTGGCTGATGGTCTCGCCTGGTATCTCCAAAGCCGCATCGTCGATCGGCTCTTCGACTTCAACTTCCAGGTGCCGGCGCACAGCGAGACAGCGGTACGAAACTTCGGCGGCGGGTGGCCGCGAGCCGTTCGCATCCTGCCACTCGGGCGCTGGTCCGCAGGGCTTGCTCGCGAGGAGTACCTGAGAGCGCGGCTGACTCGGCCGTCGTGGCCGCAGCCCGGCCGCCGCCTGCCTCCAGGTCTCACGATGCCGGCGATTCGCCGCGCCATCGCCTTCGCCAGTCTCGAACAAATGGTTGGCTGGCCGACGCTCGAGGGCGCGCTTCGTGTGCTGAGCGGAGCGTCGGTTCAGCGATCGATCGATCGAGCCGACGTTGAGCGCCTGATCGCGTCCGCGGTCGGGCTGGATTTGTCGTGGTTCTTTCGGGTGGCCTTCGATGATTCGGTTGCGATTGACTACGCCGTTCGAGAGCTGATTACGGGCAACACTTCACCGTGCGGCAACGGACCATGCGTGCGCACGCGCGTCACAGTTGCCCGCAATGGAGACGGCCAGTTCACCGGCAGCTCAGAAGACGCCGTCACGCCGTTCGAGGCCGGCGACGCCGTCGAGCTTCTGGTGACATTTGCGGATGGTCAGCAAGTGGCCGCCCGCTGGGACGGCCGCGCAGCCGTTCGCACCTTCGAGTTCGACAGCGCGTCGCCCGCGGTCTCGGCGGTGGTCGATCCAGACCGCATCCTGCTGCTGGACGAGAATACCCTCAACAACGGAATGCGGACCGACGTTGCCAACGTCGTGGCTCCAAGATGGCTCGCGTACTGGGTCGTGTGGCTCGAGGGCGCGGTACTCGATTACACGGGGCTGTTCTAGGCGCGGAGCTCAGGGGTTGTAAGCAAAGCGCGGCCGCGCTTGGCCTCCCACGCGAGAGCGAACGCGCGCGGGAATGTCGCCACGACCAGGGACCCGAGGACGAGAGTCCCAACCCACAGCAGCGGCAATCCGGAAATCACATATCGCGGCAGCAGGAAAAGGCTGGCCGCGTATCCGATTCCCGCCCAGGCGACGGTGAGAGCGCCGCACAGAAGCTGTCTCTCGACCGGCCACGCTGAAATCGGAGCCCATGTCCGCCTCGCGATGCCGATGATGAGGGACGACGACCAGGCCGCGCGCAACGCATCGACGAACGACACACCCAGTCGCCACACGACGCTTGACCGTGCGAGCTGAGCGACCGCATCGAACTCGGGATCGTTCACGATCCACCTCGGCGCTCGAGGCTGACCAGGTCGACGCTGTCGATGCGGCCGACCGCCGCGTACCGGTTAGTCTCGAGAGTGAAGGTGGCACCCGGCTTCACCCGTTGAGCTCGATAGCGCCAACCCTCTCGCGCTTCGTCCAGGCCAAGATCGACCGTCACGGTGACGGCTTCGGCGCTGCGGAAAGCAATGGCAGTAATGACCGCGGCCCGCTCGTCGAGAAACGCATCCCGGTCGCCGACCTTGAGCGTCGACAGATGAGGCCCTCCGGTCAGGCGCACCTGCAGCCGTGCCCGCTGCGCCGGAGCCTCTGGCAGCACTTCGTCCACCATGAATCTGAACGGCGTCGTCGGCGTGGGTCCCGAGAACGTGAGGGTGACCGCAGGCACGCCCGCGCCCGCCAGCCGCGCGCCGACCACGCACGGATTGTCGCCGACCGCACTGTCACAGCGAATCTTCACCACGGCTTCACGCTCGACCAGCCCCTGAAGAGGCATGTCGAACTCGCTGCGCGCAAATCGGAGGCTCGAGCGCGCCGGTTTCGTGCCGCCTAGTGCGAGCACCTCGAACTCCGAATTGGTGTCCGGGTATTTGTAGCCAACGTTCAAGCTGCTGGCGGCCGCCGGCTCCAGGGCGACGAAACGGCCGACTCCACGGATGAATGAGGAGACGCCAGGTTGGTTTGTCGGAAGCTTGACGGCGCCGATGGCTCTGGCGACCTCTTGGACGCCGTCGTACAGGATCAGATCGTGATCGTTCGGTCCGATTTGTCCGACCAGAACGTCGGCGGAGTTCGGAGTCTCGAACACGAACCCGAGCGCGGGCGTGGCGCCAACCATCGCGCGAAGGAGTGGATTGAATCCGCTGCCCTTGACTTTCAACTTCGCAACCAGGCCGGCGCCGCCGGCAATCCGATTCTCCTCCTTCGTGATCGCCGCCAGCGAGACCGACTCGATATTCGGCCTCGCCGGTCGAAAGAGGAGGTATGTGCCGTAGGCCAGTGGAAGCAGCACCAGCACAAAGGCGACGACGGCCGCATCCACGAGGTTGATGAGGCCAAACAACCGCCCGCGATGGTCGATGATGCTCATCGCTCGAGCTCGTCTGTCGCAAGCCGCGCCCCGAGCGACCACTGCCGGCTGGCTCGTTGGCGAATCACGGCTTCAGTGAGAGCGAGAAGGCCCAGCGTGCTCAGCCAGAGCAAATAGGGCGAGACCAGTCCGCGCAGCCGCAAGAGCGTGCCGACGTTCCCGTTGGTGATCGCCAGCGCCGCGGCAGTGGGAATCACATAGCCCAGCAGAATCGAGGTGAACAACGGATCGCGCCGCCAGCCCGCTACGACGCCAGCGGGAACCAGCAGCACGAGCAGGTACCAGAGCAGATGCTCGGGGAGAAACGCGAGCTCCGAGCGCGACGCCATCTCCCAAGGCAACGGCGTGACGACAAAGCTCGACGCCGCGCGAATGAGAAATCGCAATGCCTGCGCGTCGGTCAGCGTGACCACCCAAGTCTCGCCGATCCCCGGAAAGACATAGAAGCCATCGTCCATCAACTTGTAGGCGTGGCCCACCGTAAACACATGACCGGCGTGCGTCTTGGCGGCGAAGACGATGGCGTTGTCGACGCGTTGTTTGAGGCCGGGTTGGAGCATGACGACGGCGATTGCGACCGCGACCATAGCGGCTGCCGCTGTCATGCGCCACCGTGACCCGCCAGCGATGCGTAACCCCAACCCCAACGCCAGACCTGCGGCCGTCAGCAGCGCCGCGCTTCTCCGCAGATCGTTCAGCAGCCACAGACTGGCCGCAATGACGATGATGCCGACGACGATGTCGCGTGGCCGCCGGGTTCGAATCGCCTGCGCGAACGCGGCGATCGTTGCCGCCGTCGCCAGGAAATAGAGCGACTCCTTCAGAAGAGTGACCGACGAGAAGAGCAGCGACGGAATGAACAGCAGTACCGTGAGCCCTGCGATCGCGGGAATCGATCCGAACGCGATGCGAGCCTGCCGGTAGAGCAGGTACGGCGCCCGTGAGGAACATCAGCGCGTTCAACAGCCGCATGCTGTACGGCGTGTGCCCGAACGCCACTTGAATCCAGGCCAGGAGCCGGACGTAGAGGGTACTGCCGTATTGGTCGGCGGCCACGAAGTAGTCGTATCGGCTATCGGTGAAGCCGAGCATGATGTCGCGCGTCCTGATCGCCCGTGCCAGGTTGTAAGATTCATCACCCGCGAGCCCGCCGATGCTCATGTCGTTCAAGTTGGGCAGCGCGCTGAAGAACATCGCTGCGACCAGCGCCGCGCGCACGGCCGCCGCCGCACCTAGCACAGCGTAAAGCGCGCGTCGTTCATCGGCCGGGAGTCCGCGTCCGGAGAGTGTGAAGAAGAGCGCGGTGAGAGCGATGACGCAGACGCCGAGTGGTGAGGCGATTAGCAGTGCTGCGAGGAGCAGCCCCGCCGCGCAACTCAGCGGCATGACTCCGCGCCAGCGGTGCGGCTCAGCAGTCTGTCCTGCGCTCAAAGTGTTGTAATCATAGCGCCACTGGCGCAGCGTTGTTTTCCGGTACTATCTGCCGGTTGATCGATGCTCCAACGAAGATAAATCCGATAGCCGGCAGACATGTCGACGTCCTCGTTCCACCCGGTTGACTGGATCATCGTGGTCGCTTACCTGCTGGCCATGGCCGCGGTTGGCGTCTATTTCTCCCGTCGCCAGACAAGTCTCGAGCACTATCTGCTGGCGAGCCGGAACATGTCGTGGCTGCCGGTCGGGCTGTCGCTGATGGCGGCGCTCAACAGCGGCATGGACTATTTGATGCAGCCATCGGCCACGATCCGATACGGCTTCGTGCTCGTGGTCGGCATCACTTCATGGCTCGTTTTGTATCCGTGGGTCGCCAAGGTGGCGTTCCCGTTCTATCACCGCCTCAACTTCTACACCGCTTACGAATACCTCGAGGCGCGATTCGACGTGCGCGTCCGGACGCTCGCTGCCGGCATCTTCATCCTGTGGCGGCTGGGCTGGATGGCCACCGCGATGTACGTCCCGAGTCTCGCCATCAACGCTGCCAGCGGCGGTCAAGTGGACCTCAACACGATGACGATCATCGTCGGGACCCTCGTCACGCTGTACACGATGCTGGGCGGGATCCAGGCCGTCATCTGGAACGACGTGGTGCAATTCTGCATCATGTTCGGCGGGCTGGGCGCGACGGTCTGGATCGTCTTCACCAACGTGCCGGGCGGACTGAGCGAGATCGTGACGGTGGCGCAAGCGCATGACAAGCTGGACTTCTGGCCTGCGCTGATGGATCCCAACTCGACCACGATCGCGGCGCAAGTGCAGAGCTTCTTCCAGCAGCCGATGACCGTGGTTGCCCTGCTGACGGCGTTGATCGTCGGACGCGCAGCGCAGTACACGACCGATCAGGTGATGGTGCAGCGGCTGCAGACGACTAGGTCGGAAGCCGACGCCCGGCAGGCGTTCATCGTGAACGCGGCCGGCGACGCGCTGTGGATGTTCGGCCTGTCGTTTGTCGGGCTGGCGCTGTTCGCCTACTTTCAGCATCGGCCGCTGCCGCCGGAGTTTGCCACCGACAAGCTCGTGCCGTACTTCATGTCGCTGGAGTTTCCGCCAGGCGCCGTCGGGTTGGTCATCGCCGCGATCATGGCAGCGTCGCTGTCGAGCATCGACTCGGCGATCAACTCGTGCACGTCGGTGGCGGTCGTGGACGGGTACATTCGGCTGTACCTCGGCAAGACGGCCAAGATCGGATCGGTGTCGCCGGCGGAGAATGCCGCGCAGGTGCGCGTGTCGCGGATCGCCACCGTCGGCTTTGGCGCCCTCGGAACGGTGCTGGCCTGCAACGTCTCGAGAATTGGTACGCTGCTCGAGATCGCCAACAAGCTCGTGAATGCATTTACGGGCCCGCTGTTCGGCATCTTTCTGCTCGCGATGTTCAGCCGCCGCGCCACCAGCTCGGCGGTGCTGTCGGCCGGCGTCGCCGGCGCGATCGCGGCTTACTACGTTGCGTACCACAGCACCATCGGATTTCTCTGGCCCTCGACCTTCGGCCTGGTCGCGACGCTGAGTGTCGGCCTCGGACTGTCGGCGCTGCGCCCGCGGTCATCCGCTGGCGCCGCCGACCTCACGTGGTGGGGTGTGATGCGCAAGCCCGCCGAGGCCTGAGAAACTCGAGCGCGCGATGGGTCGCCGAGCGCCAGCGCATCGATGAATGCCCGCGCGGTGCAGTACACGTTGCCGCAAATCGCAAAGGCCGCACGCTCGGGATGGACGCTGATCAAGTGCGCCTCCTCTGGACGTTTCGTGTTCAGCCGCCTAAACTTCGCTGGTTGCGACGATACGCACGGCCGAGTACGATGGGCGGATTGTGTCGATGCCCAAACGCGCACTGATCACGGGTATTACCGGGCAGGATGGCTCGTACCTGGCCGAGCTGCTGCTTGACAAAGGGTACGAGGTCTACGGCGTGGTGCGGCGCTTGAGCGCCCCCAATGTCTGGCGCATTCAGCATCTGCTCGACCGCATCACGTTGCTGCAGGCGGATCTGCTCGATCAGCTGTCCCTCATCAAAGCCGTCGAGCGTGCCAACCCGCAGGAGTTCTACAATCTGGCGGCGATGTCGTTCGTCCCCGCGTCCTGGGATCAGCCGATGCTGACCGGCGAGTACAACTCGCAGGGGGTCACGCGGACGCTCGAAGCCGTGCGCAGCGTCAATCCGAAGATTCGCTTCTATCAGGCTTCGTCCAGCGAGATGTACGGGCGTGTGCGCGAGGTGCCGCAGACCGAGCTCACACCGTTCTATCCACGCAGCCCATACGGCGTGTCCAAGGTGTTCGGCCACTACATCACGGTGAATTACCGCGAGAGCTACGACCTGTTTGCGGTGTCGGGCATTCTCTTCAATCACGAATCGCCGCGCCGGGGCATCGAGTTCGTCACCCGGAAGGTGACCGACGGTGTCGCCAGGATTGCCTGTGGGATGACCGACTCGCTCAAGCTCGGCAATCTCGACGCCTGCCGCGACTGGGGATTTGCCGGTGATTACGTCCGCGCGATGTGGCTGATGCTGCAGCAAGACGCGCCGGACGACTACGTCGTCGCCACCGGTGAAGCGCACTCGGTGAAAGAGCTGGTCGAGGTCGCGTTCGCCCACGTCGGGCTGGACTGGCAGAAGCACGTCGGCGTGGACCCGCGGTTTCTCCGCCCAGCCGAAGTGGATCACCTCATCGGCGACCCATCGAAAGCGACGAAGAAGCTCGGCTGGCAGCCCACTGTCGACTTCAAGGGGCTGGTGACGATGATGGTCGACGCCGACATCAAGCGACTGAAGGCTGGGCAGCTGATCGCCTGAGCAGCGTCACACCGACCCGGCGACCGACCCGCGCCGGGACGCCAACGCGGCGGCGACCGCCTCGAACACCTCGTCGGTCTCGATGAGCTGCATGCACACGTTATCGGTGCACGGCGAAAAGCGGTGATTGAAGACGCTGACGCACGGGCTGCAGGCGAGCCGCTTCCAGATGACCCGCGCGCTTGACGAGAGCGGACCAAACAGCTCGGGGGTCTCGGGACCAAACAACACGACGACAGGGATCGATGTGAGCGTGGCGAAGTGTGCCGGGCCGCTGTCGTTTGTCACCAGCACATCCGCCAGCGTATAGAGTGTCAACAGCTCTCGCAGGCTCGTCTGTCCGGCCATCGACACAGCTCGCTCGGAGCCAATCTCACGACAGACCGACTCGGCGGCAGTCTGTTCCGATGGGGCGCCCGTCAAAACGACCAGCGCGTCTGGATACGCGGTCAGGATCCGTCGTGCCAGCTCTACGAATCGGCCCGTCGGCCACTTTCTGAGCGGCAGCAAGTCGCTGGCATTCGGGTTCAACAAGACGATCGGAGTCGACGCCTGCCGCGAGTCACACGCGAGGGCCTTGCGGACTCGCTGCTGCTCTTGGCTACTGGGTTCGAACGTCGCGTGCTCGCCCGCCCGGCTGCTCTCGGGCGGCTTGACCTTCAGCAGCGGCAACTGGCGAGGGTCGCTGTCGATCGCCATGGTCAGCAGCGAGTACTGAATCGACATGTGCAGATATGGCGTGTACTGCATCCGATGGGTCATCAGATCGCCGCGGTAGGGCAGCTCGCTGGTGAACCGATGCAGGCCCACGCGCGTCGATGCGCCGGACAGGAACGCGAGGATGGCGGCGGCGCGGGAGAAGAACTCCATGTCGATGGACGTGTCGACGTGCAAGCGCCGCAGCGTCCGGATCACGCCCAGGAGATCCAGCAGACACCTGACGAGCTGACGATCGGAAATCGTCAGGACATTGGCGGTGGGGACCAGGTTCATCACGTCGAGGATCGCTCGATTGCTCGCGAAGGCGCAGAAGTAGACGCGTTCGCGTCCCACTTTCGCGATCGCCCGTTCGATGGCATCGCGCGCCAGCACCGTGGCCCCCTGTTCGATCAGCTTGAAGAAAACGATTCGCTTCGGGCCGTCGCTGCGCCGCTCGCCCCCGATTCGCCGCCACATCGTCAGCAGAAAGCACAGTGGGACCCCAAGCCAGTAGTCGATCTGACGAATGGTGGTCGGGCGCATCGATCAGGCCGCCACCAGCACAAGGAGAGCGACGAGACCGACCCTCGCGCTGAATCGGGGCTCGGCCCCACCTCCGCTGGTCACGCCAAGAGTATTCACCAGAGTTGGGTTGACCGATGCATGCGAAGCTTGACAATCTCCACGCGTGCCGCGATCGCTAACGAGCGCCCTCTGGGCTGCGCTGACCCTCGTCGCGGCCCTGTGGCCGGCGCGCCTGGCCGGCCCGCTGGATGGCGTTCCCCTCGACACACCGCTCGAAGCCATCACAATTGGTGTTGTCGGCGCTGCGCTGGTCCTGTTCGAGCCGCGCGTCCTCCGCCAATGGTCCTTCCGCGGCGCCGTGCTCGCGCTTCTCACCTGGAAAGCAGCGACCGGCGCGCTTCTGACGCAGGACGGATGGTGCCTGCGATTCACGACGCCGCAACCCGTGTTTCTCGACACGGGGCGCGTCCCCCACAGCTGGGACGTCCGTGCGGATTGGCAATCGTCTGATCCCGCCTGCTCTGCGGTCATGGCGCGCTCGTATCCCACGATCGATCGGTTTCCCGTGTGGTTCTTCAACCTTCCTCCAGCAGACCTCAAGGAGACGCCCAAGGAGACCGATCGACCGCCGCTGGCGACGCTGAAGTTGAATCTCGATGGCTTCCTCTACTCGCGTGATCCGGGGGTCTTGAGCGTCGAGCTCGGAGAAGACATGCGTTCGACTGGACGTCTGGATGATGCCGTCGTGAGCGCGGCCGATCTCGCGAAGGGGATCAACTTGAGCAGTGGATCGCATCGGGTTTCGGTCGAATCGGAGCTCAGCGGTGACCGCTGGCGGCTCACTCCGCTGTGGAATGGCTCGGATCTGTGGCGGAATGAAACGGCCACACTCGGCCCACCCACCTCGCTCGACCGATGGATGCGGCCGTGGGGCCGGTATATACCGGCCGTAGTCATCGGATTTCTCATCGTCGTGTCGCTCACGAGCGCCGCGCGCAAGGCGACGCCTGCGGTCGCGGCCTTCGCCCTCGCCCTGTCGGCAATCGCGTTTGGCTTGAGCGCCACTGGCCAGACAGCCCCGTTGCGCGCCTTTCCGCTGTTGCTCGCGTTGGCCGCTCTTCTTCCATTGCCACGGAAGGTGGCGAACCTGACCGGCATGCGATGGCTGATCGCGGTTCCGTTTCTCTCCTTGATCGTCGCCATCGGCCTGCCCCAAGTCGGCGCGGTCACGTGGTACAGCGGCGGCGACGACTGGTGGATGTTCCAGCGGTTCGCGTACCGGATCGTCATGCAAGGCTATTGGCTCGAAGGTGGAACCCCGACGTTCTGGTTCCAGCCGCTGTATCGATGGATCGCCGGCGCCCTGCATATCGTCTTCGGCGATTCGAGCGTCGGCGAGCTGTTCTGGGACGGCGCCTGCCTGCTGACCGGTGCCTGTTTCGCCTTCCATGTCGCGCGCAGGTTCGCGGGTCTGCGCTGGGGGGTTGTGGCGTCGGTGGTGACACTCGCCGTGTTCACGGTTGGTCCAGGCTGGTACCTGATCGGCCGCGGTCTTTCTGAGATCAGCTCGGCTGGTTTCATTTATGGCGCGGCGTTGCTCGCGCTTCGCGGCCGGGCCGGATCGCGGATGGCCGCGCTCGCAGCCGGCATCCTGGCTGCGTTCGGCTTCTATGCTCGACTCAACAATCTTCCAATGATGCTCGCGGTTGCGGCCTTTGCGTGGCCGGTTCGTGAGCCTGTCTCTGCGCTCTGGAAACCTGCTGCGCTCTGGAGTCGTGGGTCACGAACGGTTCTCCTGGGCGTGCTGGCTGGCGGGGCGGTCGGGCTGTGGCTGTTTACGGCGCGTACGTGGTACTACACGGGCGTTCTCAGCATGCTCTTTGGTACTCAGGCGGGCACGCTCTCAGTGTGGCAGCCGACCGATCGAGGTGAAAGCGCGGTGCAGAATGTCATCGGCAGTGTGTTGATGGTCCTGACCATGAACGATCCGCCGCGATTCGACGTGCGCGCCGTGCCGGTGTTTTCCGGCGCCCTAGTCTCGGTGTTCGCCTTGGTGCGTGTGCCGCCCTTCCGAGCCTTGCCGTTCAACGCTGTTGTGCTGTGCCTGGCGGGCCTGTCGGGCGCGCTGGTTGCGAGAGGCACGGCGTATCCAGGACGCTTCTCGATTCACCTGGTTCCCGTCACCGTCGCGCTCTTCATCTGCGCGATCTCGCAGCTTCGAACCCG
Organism: uncultured Acidobacteriota bacterium; assembly: GCA_963773045.1. Taxonomy (GTDB): domain Bacteria; phylum Acidobacteriota; class Vicinamibacteria; order Vicinamibacterales; family UBA2999; genus 12-FULL-67-14b. Next base: position 415,792 of record CAVYZT010000013.1, read on the forward strand.
GCCGCGCGACGAGGCGCCGGCGGCATGAAGAAGGCATTCTGGGCGGTTGCCGGCGCCGTCGCCATGCTGTGGCCCGCGCGCCTGGCCGGCCCGCTGGATGGCGCGCCTCTCGATCAACCCTCCGAAGCCCTGGTCATCGGCCTGCTGCTGGTCTGGATGGTCGCCACCTGCGGCTCCATCCTCAATCGCACAAGCGTCAGAACGTTGCTGGTTGCGCTCCTCTTGTGGAAGACCGTCACCGGAGCCGTCCTGGCGCAGGACGGTTGGTGTTTGCGATTCGTCTCGTCGGTCCCCCTGTATCTCGGAAACGTCACCGTGCCACACAGTTGGGACATCAGAGCCGACTGGCGCTCGCCGGTCCCGCGATGTTCGGCGGTGATGACCGAGAGCTACGCAGTGCTCGAGCGGTTTCCGGCGTGGTTCTACAACCTGCCCCCAATGGACGTCGGCATGCAGGCGTCGGCCAACGATCGGCCGCCGAATGTGACCCCATCCTTCACGCTCGATGGCTATCTTCACGCCGAGCGTCCGGGCTCGTTCCAGTTGCTCGCCGGCGAGGACGTCACCACGCGGGTTCGCGTTGACGACCGTCCAGGTGCGGATGACGCCGTTCAGCGCGGCATCGCTCTCGATGCGGGCCTTCACCGTGTTTCGATCGACGGCAGTCTTGTGCGCTCGCATTGGAGCTTGCGGCCGCTTTGGAATGGTCGAGATGTGTGGAGCCAGACGCCGGCCACGATGTCACCACCGTCGAATCTCGATCGATGGCTTCGCCCTTGGGGAAGAGCCGTTCCGCCGCTGCTCATTCTCGCCGTCGTGGGCATCGGCCTCGTCGAGATCGTCCGGCAGGTACGAAGCCCTCTGCTGCTGGGCGCCGCCGCCGCCTTGTCCACCGCCACGGTGCTTGCCGCCCTGTCGGGCAGAGACGCCTTGATGCGTGTCGTCCCGCTGCTGTTGTTGGGTGCGTTGCCACTTCGGATTCCAAGACAAGCGCAGAACCGAATTGGTCTTTCGCTCCTGGTCGCCCTGCCGTTTCTCGCCATGGTCGCGACGATGGCAATCCCGACAGTGGGCATCTTCACGTGGTACTCGAGCGGAGACGACTGGTGGATGTTCCAGCGGTTTGCCTATCGCATCTTCATGCAGGGATATTGGCTCGAAGGCGGGACGCGCACGTTCTGGTTTCAACCGCTGTATCGCTGGATCGCCGGCAGCCTGCATCTCGTCTTTGGCGACTCGAGCGTCGGTGAGCTCTTCTGGGATGCGGGCGCGGCGCTGGTCTGCGCCGCCTTTGCCTACCAGGTGACCAGGAGATTTGCCGGGTTCCGCTGGGGAATGCTTGCCGCGGCGATCACGCTCGCCATGTTCACGCTGGGTCCGGCGTGGTACCTGTTGGGTCGCGGTCTCTCCGAGTTCAGTTCGGCCGGCATGATTTACGGTGCGGCGCTGTTTGCCATGCGCGCGAGACACGGCCGGTGGACCGCTGCGGTCGTAGCCGGCATCCTCGCCACGCTCGGCTTCTATACGCGTCTCAACAATCTGCCGATGGCCTTGGCGGTTGCCGTGTTCGCGCTCCCGGTACGGCATGAGGTGGGCGACCTGTTTCACCCGACACGATGGTGGTCGCGTGCGTCGCGCGGTGTGGTCGCAGCCGTGTGGATGTCGCTGGCGATTGGGCTCTGGCTGTTCACGGCGAGGACTTGGTACTACACGAATGTCCTCAGCATGTTCTGGGGCACTTCCGCCGGTTTGCAGTCGGTGTGGCAGGCCGGTGATTCAGCCGGGCGAGCCGTCGCGCGGATCGTCTCGAGTGTTCTCGCGGTTCTGACGATGAACGACCCGGCTCGATTCGATGTGCGCGCGTTGCCGCTGCTCGCGGGCTTTGCCTCGGCGATCGCTGGGGTGGCAGGCATCAAGGGATTCAACCGGCTGCCGCTGACCCTCGTTATCTTTTGCCTGGCCGGAGTGTCTGGAGCGTTGGTGGCCACGGCCAACGCATACCCCGGCCGCTTCTCCATTCACATCATTCCGGTCACCACTGCGCTGAGCGTCTGCGCGCTCTTTGTCGCTGTTGCGCGCAGCTCCCGCCAGCGAGCGGCCGCCATTGGCTCAGCTCGCGCCGACGGTCCAGATCTCCGCCACCAGTTCACCAATCGCGAGGCAGGACGTCAGACCGGGTGAGTCGATGCCAGCTGCTTGAATGACAGCGGGATTGTCCGGGTCGCGCTCGATCATGAAGTCGGCAAACTGCTGGTCGGGTCCGTGTAGCTTCGCTCGAATGCCGCTGCCGCCGGGCTGAAGATCGGAAAGCGAGACGCCGTTCAATAACCGTCGCGCGGGCTCGACGAAGTCTTCGAGGTCCAGACGGCCACTCTCGTAATCTTCCTTGGACGACTGATAGTGAATGGTCGGCCCCAACGTCACGCTGCCCCAAGTGGTCCTGGTGAGATGCACACCGAGGCCGGCGCCGGAGTGATGCGGCAGCGGATACACCAGGCCGTTGACCAGATTGCGTCGCGCGGGCTTGAGCTCGGCGTATTCGCCGCGACAGGGATAGATGGTGAATTGGCGAGCGCCCAGTTGAGTGGAGACCGTGTCAGCGTAAAGGCCTGCCGCATTGACGACGGTGCGAGCCACGAATCGTTCATGTGGTGTGACGAGCATCATGCCGCCGGCCGCCGGCTCCGCTCCCTGGAGCGGTGAGCCGACCACGAGTGCGACGTCGAGGTCCTTACAGAGGTGAGCCAGGGTACGCACGAGCGCTTCCGCTTCGACGATTCCCGTGTCGGGCGACCACAACCCCGCCACCGCATGGACGTGAGGCTCGCGGCTGCGTAGGAACGCGGTGTCGACTTCAATCGCCGCCGTGACGCCGTTGTCATGCGCCTGGCGAAGCAGACGGTGTAGCCCGTCGACTTCGCCGGTGTCAGCAGCCACCACCAGCTTGCCGCAGCGTTGGTGCGGTACGCGATGGGTCTCACAGAACGCGTAAAGGCGCTCGCGGCCCTCGACACACAAGCGCGCCTTCAGCGAGCCAGCCGGGTAGTAAAGGCCGGCATGAATCACGCCGCTGTTGTGCGTGCTCGTGACGCGTCCTGGCCTCGACTCGCGCTCCAGTACGCACACGGTTGCACCGCGCTTCGCTACCGACAGCGCCGACGCGAGTCCGGTTACCCCGCCGCCAATGACGGCGACATCGACGTTCACCACACCGTGGCACCTATAGTACGATGTCTCCTTTGTGACCGTCCCTTTGCTCGACCTCAAGGCACAGTACGCGCCGCTGCGCCAGGCGCTGCTCGAGGCTGTGACCCGGGTTTGCGACAGTCAGCGCTTCATCATGGGTCCCGAGGTCGAGGGCCTCGAGCGTGAGTTGGAAGGGTATCTGGGCACGCCGCACGCCGTTGGCCTGTCGTCCGGCACCGACGCGGTGCTCGCCGCGCTGATGGCGTTGAACATCGGGCCGGGCGACGAAGTGATTACCAGCACTTACTCGTTCTTCGCCACCGCCGGCTGCATAGCCCGCGTCGGGGCCAGGCCGGTGCTCGTCGACATCGAACCCGATACGTTCAACCTCGATCCCGCGGCCACCGTGGCGGCAATCGGCCCGCGCACCAAAGCCATCGTGCCGGTGCACCTGTTCGGCCAGTCGGCCGACCTGGCGCCGATTCTCGAGGCCGCGTTACGCCACCACATTCCAGTCATCGAGGATGCCGCACAGGCGATCGGCGCAAAGTACCGCGGGCGCTTCGTCGGCAACTGGGGCGCGATCGGCTGCTTCTCGTTTTTCCCCAGCAAGAATCTCGGCGCGTTTGGCGATGGCGGCCTGGTCACGACCACCGATGCGGCCCTCGGCCATCGTTTGAAGCTCATCCGCAATCACGGGATGGAGCCGAAGTATTACCACCAGCTGATTGGCGGCAACTTCCGCATCGACGCGCTCCAGGCCGCGGTGCTCCGCGTCAAGCTGCCGCATCTGTGGCAGTGGAGTGAGGACCGGCGCCGGAACGCGCGGCGCTATCGTGAGCTGTTCGAAGATGCCGGGCTCACTTCAACGGTGTGTCTGCCGGTCCAGGCGCCGCATCGCACGCATATCTACAACCAGTTCGTGGTGCGTGCGCCCGAGCGCGATCGCCTGCGCGCGCACCTCGATGCCTCAGGGATCGGCACCGAGGTGTATTACCCGGTGCCGTTCCATCTGCAGGCGTGCTTCACCGATCTCGGCTATCCCCCTGGTGTATTTCCCGTGGCAGAGGCCGCCGCGAATCAGTCGTTGGCGCTGCCGATCTATCCCGAATTGACCGAGGCGCAGCAGTCCGCTGTCGTGCAGGCGATTCGAGCCTTTTATCACTCATGAACATGGACCTTTTCCAGCGCATCGAATCGAAACAGGCAAGACTCGGGGTCATCGGCCTTGGCTACGTCGGCCTGCCGCTCGCCGTGGAGTTCGCGCGAGCGGGATTTCCCGTCGTGGGCTTCGACGTGGACGAGCGGAAAGTCGCGGACATCAACGCCTGCCGCAGCTACATCCCGGATGTCCCGACCGAGCACCTGGCAGACGTGGTTCGCCGCGGTCTGTTGAAGGCGACGACCGATCCACAGGCGCTCACCGACGTCGACATCCTCGACATTTGCGTGCCGACACCGCTTCGCAAGACCCGCGATCCAGACATGACCTACGTGGTCCAGGCGGTCGATACGGTCGCCAAGGTGCTGCGCAAGGGCCAGCTCATCGTCCTGGAGTCGACGACTTATCCGGGGACGACGACCGAGGTCGTCCAGCCTGCGCTGGAAGCGGCCGGGTTCGAGGCGGGCACGGATTTCTATCTGGCGTTCTCTCCCGAACGCGTGGATCCGGGCAATCCCCAGTACCACACGAAGAACATTCCGAAGGTGGTCGGCGGCATCAACGAGGCGAGCACGCGCGCGGCCGTCGCGTTCTACGGATCGGTGATCGACACCGTCATCCCCGTGAGCTCGCCAAGCGTGGCCGAAACCGTGAAGCTGCTCGAGAACACGTTCCGGGCGGTGAACATCGGCCTGGTCAACGAGCTGGCCTTGATGTGCCACCGCATGGGCATCGACGTGTGGGAAGTGATCGACGCCGCCAAGACCAAGCCGTTCGGGTTCATGCCGTTCTATCCCGGACCGGGCTTGGGCGGTCACTGCATTCCGATCGATCCGTACTACCTCTCGTGGAAGGCGAGGCAGTACAACTTCGAGGCCCGCTTCATCGAGCTGGCCGGCAACGTCAACGGCGCCATGCCCGAGTTCGTCCTGCAGTTGGTGATGGACGCGCTCAACTCACAGTCGAAGGCGCTGAAGGGATCCAAGGTGCACGTGATGGGGGTGGCGTACAAGCGCGACGTCAACGACTTGCGCGAATCGCCCGCGCTCGAAGTGATGGAGATGCTGCACCACCGGGGCGCCAAGGTGAGCTACACCGATCCGTATGTGCCCGAAGTGAAGCACGTCTCGCTCGATCTCACGAGCGTGCCCGAGCACGGCGCCCACACCGGGATCGACTGCGCCGTGATCATCACCGATCACAAGGTGTTCGACTATCCCGCCATGGTGGACAACTTCCCGTTGATCGTGGACACGCGCAACGTGCTCAAGGGCGTGAAGCGTGACACGGTGTTTCGCCTTTAAGCCGGGATCCGGGATCCGGGATCCGGCAACCGCTACCATGACGTTCACCGAATCCCGACTGGCGGGGGCGTGGATCATCGAGCCAAAGGTCTTCGAGGACGCGCGCGGCCTGTTTGCCGTGACCTGGAACGCCGAGGCGTTCGAACGCCGCGGGTTGGACGTCCGGTTGTCGCAGTGCAACCTCTCCTGGAATCACGATCGAGGCACCCTGCGCGGCATGCACTTTCAGGTGCCGCCGTTCGAGCAGGTGAAGATCGTCCGTTGCACGCGCGGCGCGCTCCTCGATGTGATCGTCGATCTGCGTCCCGGGTCGGCGACCCAGCGGCAGTGGGACGCCGTGGAACTGACGGCTGACAATCACCGCATGATCTACGTGCCGGCGGGCTTTGCCCACGGCTATCTGACCCTGGAAGACGGGACCGAGGCCTACTACCATGCCTCGACGCCGTACGCGCCGGCGCACGAGTCGGGTGTGCGCTGGAACGATCCGGTATTCGGCATCGAGTGGCCGTTCGAGCCAACCTCGATCTCGGAAAAGGATGGCGCCTGGCCCTTGGTCGGGAATTGAGGGCGATGGCCCGCCTCATCAGCCGGACGCTCAGCGCAACAAGGCCTCAACGATGCGCCTGCGGCGTCTCGAGGTGACCATCGGGCGGCCAGCGATGGGCTGCGGTTTAGCCGCGGCCGGGGACACTTGCAATCACGCCTTGAGTCGGACTGCTGGCGGTTGCGTAGGACTTGCGAGGGATTCGCCCGGCCAGATAGGCCAGACGACCCGCCTCAACCGCCAGGCGCATCGCGCGAGCCATCGCCACCGGATCCTCAGCCCCTGCGATGGCCGTGTTCATCAGGACGCCGTCGGCGCCCAACTCCATCGCGACTGCCGCATCCGATGCCGTGCCGACGCCGGCGTCGACGATCACCGGGACAGTCGCCTGCTCGCGAATGATGCGGATGTTGTTCGGGTTCTGAATCCCCAGGCCTGACCCAATCGGCGCGCCGAGCGGCATGACCGCGGCGGCGCCGAGATCGGCGAGCTTCCGGCAGACGACGGGGTCGTCGCTGGTGTAGGGGAGGACGACGAAGCCGTCCTTCACCAGCACCCGCGTCGCCTCGAGCAGCCCCTCGTTGTCGGGAAAGAGCGTCTGCTCGTCGCCAATCACTTCGAGCTTGATCCAGTTGGAGAGGCCGGCCTCGCGGGCAAGATGGGCGGTGCGAATCGCGTCGCCGGCCGTGTAGCAGGCGGCGGTGTTGGGTAACAGGAAGATCTTCGACGTGTCGATGTAGTCGAGCAGCGATTCGCTCTTCCGCGAGATGTCCACACGGCGCACGGCCACCGTCACCATTTCGGTGCCCGAGGCCACGTGCGCCTCGCGCATCACCTGATGAGACGGGTACTTGCCCGTGCCCACGATCAGGCGCGATCGAAATGTCCGCCCCGCAATCACCAGATCAGTCATGTTGTTCGCTGTTCGCCCGCCTTCGCTCGCGCACGACCCGCCGAGCTTCGGCGAGACAGGCTCTCGAAGTTGAATTCTCCGCGGCTCGCACCTCCGCGGCTACGTTCGCTGCGCCCAATCTCTTGTCTCTGTGTCTCTGTGGCCGTACGTATCTGTGTCATCCTCCAGAGGCTTTATCCGCCACCGACGAAGTTCACGACCAGCCGAGCTTCGGCGAGACAGGCTCTCGAAGTTGAATTCTCCGCGGCTCCGCGCCTCCGCGGCCGCGTTGGTCGCCGTCGGTTAACTCAAGTAACTCTGTGTCTCTGTGTCTCTGTGGCCCGTACGTATCTGTGTCATCTCTCCAGAGGCTTTATCCGCCACCGACGAAGTTCACGACCTCCACTTCATCACCCTCGCCGATCACCAAGGTCTCGTAGGCAGGCTTCTTGACGACGGTGAGGTTCACCTCGACCGCAACGCGCCGCGAATCGATCTCAAGAGTGCGCAGCAGCGCCTCGACGGTCACAGGACCGGGGAGCTCGTGGGTGTCGCCGTTCAGGGTGATCGTCACGACGCCTCGCAAGGCTGGATCGTACCAGATCGCACCCGAATCAGTTCCTGAAATGCCTTTCACGGAATCACGGAAACGCGGCAACAGAGAAGCAGGCTGCTGTCCCATCAGGTTTGGATATCGGCTCAGTTTATGTCATGAGGTAGAATGATTTGACCGTTCGTTCGAATCGGCTGGGCTGGCAGTATAATTTCTCGCTCGAATGCTCTCTGTGCCTTCTCCGTACGACCCGCTCGGCCTGTCTGGGTTCACCTTCGCCGACCTCCATCGTCCGCGGCAACTGGAAGCGCTCTATGTGCGCTTTTGCGACGAGACCCGGGCGGCGGATCCCGAGCTGTGGTCGCTGTGGGAGCAGTACCGCGAGGTGTCGGAGTCGCTGGGGCCGATCGCCCGATCCAATCTGATTGTCGCGATGGCGCCGCACGTCAGCCGCTTTGTCGCGCGGCTGTTCAGCGTGGGGCCCGAGGCCGAAGCGCTGCGCGAGGCGACCCACGCCTACGACGATCTCTTCCGCTTCAAGATCGACTTCGTCCGCCGGCGGGCGATGCCGCTGCTCAAGGGCGGGTCGCATGTCGCCGCCACCGCCGACGATCACGCATGGGTGGAGCGTCTGGTGGGCGGCAACATCGCGGCCAACCTCGATCGTCTGGAACTGGCGCTGGCCCGAGCCGGTTGTGCATTGCTGGATCGCGAAGAAGCGCTGCGTGCCGGTGGTACCGATGCCGAAAAAGCGGAGGTCGCCTTCGAGATCGAGACGCTCAAGCGGTGGTGCGCGGCGCACGTTCACGACCGGCGCTTCGCGGGCTGGGTGATCTTCAGGTTTCCCGAGCCGCTCGATCCCGCGCACCTCGTGCGCGTGCTGCGGCCGATTCTAGAAATGAAGGAAGCGCTGGTCGGCCCCGACGACAAGCTGCGCCGCCGCGAGGGGTTTGCGCTGACCGACCACCGCTACAACACGCGCGAGGTGCTGAGCGAGATTCACTACTGCGTGCTGTGCCACGAGCGCGACAAGGACTCGTGTACCAAAGGCATCCTCGACAAGGCAGGCAAGGTCACCGTCAACCCGCTGGGCATTCCGCTGGCCGGCTGCCCGCTCGACGAGAAGATTTCCGAGATGCACGCCGTCCGCAAGCGCGGCGATGCCATCGGTGCGCTGGCGATCGTCACCGTGGACAATCCGATGTGTCCCGGCACCGGCCATCGCATCTGCAACGACTGCATGAAGGCCTGCATTTATCAGAAGCAGGAGCCGGTCAACATTCCGCAAATCGAAACCGGCGTGCTCACCGACGTGCTCAACCTGCCCTGGGGCGTCGAGATTTACGGACTGCTCACGCGCTGGAACCCGTTGAACATCCAGCGGCCGTTCGCGCTGCCCTATAACGGGCGGAACGTACTGGTGGTGGGCCTCGGACCCGCCGGCTACACGCTGGCCCATTACCTGCTGAACGAAGGGTTCGGTGTGGTCGCCATCGATGGGCTCAAGATCGAGCCGCTGGCCGAGGAGTGGACCGGGGGACCCGATCGCGCGCCTCGACCGATCCGCAACTGGAGCGAGATCTACCGCCCGCTCGACGACCGCGTGCTCGAAGGGTTTGGCGGCGTGTCCGAGTACGGCATCACGGTCCGGTGGGACAAGAACTTCCTCACGCTGATCCACTTGACGCTCGCGCGCCGCGACAAGCTGCGCATCTACGGCGGCATCCGCTTCGGCGGCGCGCTGCCGATCGAAGACGCCTGGGATCTCGGCATCGATCACGTGGCGATCGCGGCCGGCGCCGGCCGCCCGACGATCATCGACATCAAGAACAACTTGATCCGCGGCATCCGCAAGGCCAGCGATTTCCTGATGGCCCTGCAGCTGACCGGCGCGTTCAAGAAGGATGCGCTGTCGAACCTGCAAACGCGCCTGCCCGCCGTCGTGATCGGCGGCGGCCTGACCGGCATCGATACCGCCACCGAGCTCTTTGCCTACTATCCGATCCAGGTCGAGAAAATGCTGGCGCGCTACGAAGCGCTGGCGGCGGAGCTCGGCGAGACGCGCGTCCGCGCGATCTACGACGCCGAAGAGCAGGGCATCCTCGACGAGTTCTTGTCGCACGGACGGCTGGTTCGCGCCGAGCGCGCCCGCGCGCTCGCGGCCGGGGAGAAGCCCGACTTCATCTCCCTCGTGCGCCAGTGGGGAGGCGTCACGCTCGCGTATCGCAAGCGATTGCAGGACGCGCCCGCGTATCGGCTCAACCACGAGGAAGTCGCCAAGGCGTTCGAAGAAGGCATCACGTTTGCCGAAAACCTGACGCCAGTGGAAGCGGTCGCCGACGAGAACGGCCACGTGACCACCATGGTGTTCACGCGCCCGGCCGAAGCCGGCGGTGAAGATCGCATCGAGCTGCCCGCCCGGACCGTGCTGGTCGCCGCCGGGACCGTACCGAACGTCACCTACGAGAAGGAGCACCCGGGCACCTTTGCGCTGGACAGCCGCCAGAAGTTCTTTCAGGGATACCGGGCGGTCAAAGGCAGCGACGGCCAGTTCCGCCTGGAGCCCGATCCCGACGGCTTCTTCACGTCGCACGACGCGGCGGGTCGCTTCGTCACCTATTACGGCGACAACCACCCGCGCTACAACGGCAACGTCGTCAAGGCGATGGCCTCGGCCAAGCACGGCTACCCGCACGTCGTCGAACTGTTTGCCGACGAGATCGCGCGGCTGGACCCTGCCGATCAGCCGTCGCGCGAACTTGCGTGGAGCGCACTGGTCAGCAAGCTCGATGATCAACTTCTGGCCCGCGTCGAACGGGTCGTCCGGCTCACGCCGACAATCATCGAGGTCATCGTGAGGGCGCCGGCGGCGGCGCGACACTTCCACCCCGGACAGTTCTACCGGCTCCAGAACTTCGAACGCCTCAGCCCGCGCGTGCGCGTCAGCGATCACATGGCGTCGATGGTGATGGAAGGGATTGCCCTGACCGGCGCGTGGGTGGACCGTGAGCAGGGGCTGCTGTCGCTCATCGCCTTGGAGATGGGGGTGTCGAGCCGTCTGTGCGCCTATCTCAAGCCCGGCGAGCCCGTCGTCGTGATGGGCCCCACCGGCACGCCCACCGAGATTCCCGATCACTCGGCGGTGATGCTGGCGGGCGGCGGCCTTGGCAACGCGGTGCTGTTTTCAATCGCCCGGGCATTGAAGGCCCGCGGCAATCGGGTTCTGTACTTCGCCGGCTACCGCGATGGCGCCGATCTCTTCAAACGCGAGGAAATCGAGAGCGCCACCGATCAAGTGATCTGGGCGACCGACGCGGGGCGGGCGATCGAGCCGTCGCGCCCGCAGGACGTGCACTTCCGCGGCAACATCGTGCAGGCGATGGCGGCCTATGCGGACGGCCGTCTCGGACCGGGGCGCGTCCCGCTGTCCGAGGTCTCGCGCATCATCGCGATCGGCTCCGACCACATGATGAACGCCGTGCGGCTGGCGCGCCACGGCGTGCTGCAGCCTCATCTGAATCCTTCACACATCGGCATCGGCAGCATCAACTCGCCGATGCAATGCATGATGAAGGAAGTGTGTGCGCAGTGTCTGCAGCGCCACGTCGATCCCGCGACCGGTCGTGAGGAGTTCATCTTTTCCTGCTACAACCAGGATCAGGAGCTCGACCGCGTGGACTTTGCCAACCTGCACGCGCGGCTGCGGCAGAACACAGTGCAGGAGAAGCTCTCCAATCTGTGGCTCGAGCTGCTGCTCGACCAGGCGGAATCGGAACTGGCCCACGTCTGATCGACGCTATCAGCTGTCGGCTATCGGCTATCAGCTTCGTCCGATGGCCGAAAGCGAAAGCTGAAAGCACCTCAGGTTGTTGTATCTTGTAAACCGATCGGAATGTCAGATCTGCCGTTCGATCGGCCAGGCGAGTCACTGCTAAGCGAAGAGACGGTTGTCTTCACCGGCAAGCTGTGGTCGTTTGGACGAAAAGAGGCGCGGGCGCTCGTCGAATCTCTGGGCGGCACGTGCGACGATGATGTGACGGTTCGCACGACGCTGTTGGTCGTCGGCGCCGGCACCTACCCGGACGGTGCGCCAGACCTCTCGCTCCTGCTCGACGACAACAGCACTCAGAGTCAGAAGCTGCGCCGTGTCGCGCAGATCAACGCCGAGCAGCCGGGACGCATTCGCGTGCTGAGCGAGGACGAATTCTGCCGTCTGTCGGGACAGCCGGCGGTGGCCGAACGCCGCACCCAGCACTATGGCCAGCGGGACATCCTGGCGATGTACCCGGCCCTGCGCCTCGATCACTTGCGCTACCTGGAGAAGTGGGGCTTCATCAAGCCGGCGTTTCGCAACAACGCCGACACCTTCTTCGGTTTTTCCGATCTCACCACGCTGCGCCGCGTGTGCGAAGAGCTTCAGCAGGGCGCCTCGTTCAGAGCCGCGCTGCGCGATCTGCAGGCGTCGCAGACCGGCCAATTGGCTTTCGACTTCCGGCTCGACGCGCATCCCGCGCGAATCATCGAGCTGAAGCCGCGAGTCGCCAATGGCCCGAGCTCGCCAGGGTCGATCACAGACAGCGGCACGATCCGGGATCTGTCCACCGCCGAACGCTACTTCTTGATGGGATCGCTGCTGGACGATGGGTCGGCCGAGCAGATGGAGGGAGCGGCCCAGGCGTATCGCCGGGCGCTCGACGACGATCCCGATCTCGTCGCCGCCCTCATCAATCTCGCGAACATCCGCTACTCGCGTGATGAGCTGGCCGAAGCGCAGGCGCTCTACGAGCGCGCGATCGTTCTCGATCCGACCTACTTCGAGGCCCACTTCAATCTGGGGAACATCCACCACGACCATGCGCGGTACGTCGACGCCGAATCGGCCTATCGCCAGGCCCTGGCGCTGAACAACGCCTACCCGGACGCGCATTTCTATCTGGCAGTCACGCTGGAGAAGATGGGCCGATCCGTGGACGCGCGCCTGCACTGGCGCGCCTACGAGCGCCTGGCGCCGCAAGGAGAGTGGGTGGAGCTGGCTAAAGAGTTCTCCGATTAGACGCGGCTTGAAACGACACCTCGCGCTCGCGGGAGGACTGGCCCTGTGCTGGATTCTGAGCATCACGGTTTTCAGTCAGAATCTCGGCTCGAACATCCGCTTCGTCAACGACGACTTCGATCGCATCATCTATTCGCAGCGCGGCGCCTGGGCGCTCGACGGTCTGATCCCTTACCGAGGCGTCTTCAGCGAATACCCGCACGTCGCGACCTACCTTCTCGGACTGCCGTACCTCCTTGGCAGCGACGGCTATCCGGCTTATCGCGCGGTGTTCTCGCTGCTGATGTGCGTGTGCCTCGGCGCGACGATTGTGCTGCTGCAGCGCATGCTGCCGGGCCGGGAGTCTCTGGCGTATCTCATGCTGCTGCCAGGGCCGCTCTACTTCACCATCAACCGTTTCGATATCGTGGCGAGCCTGTTCGTGCTGTTGGGCTTCTGGTACCTGCAGAAAGGCCGCGAGGTCGCGACTGGCGTGAGTCTGGGCATCGCCACATTGGCGAAATGGTACCCGTTGGTGCTGATGCCCTTGTGTCTCTCGTATCTGTACCGGCGCGACCGCCGATTGAGCCGGACGCTGGTGATCGCCTTCGTTGCGACCTGCGTGCTGATCGTCATGCCCTCACTGCTTGGAGCGGGAGTGAGGGCGGTTGCTGCGACCATACGCGTTTCACGCCGGCCGCGGGCTCGAGATGGTCTCACTGCCGGCGCTCCTGCATCTCTACACGGTTCAATGGCTGGGCGTGCCGGTTCCGCCATGGCTGGTCGGAGTGCTATGCGCAAGCGGCGTCCTGGCCGCCGTGGCGGCGGGGGTTCGCGCGCGCGTGGATTCGATGGAGCGCGTGGTGTCCTGGTCGGTCGTCTTGCTGTCGGTTGGCCTTCTGCTCTCGACTGTGTGGTCGCCACAGTGGATGCTGTGGGTCCTGCCACTGATGATTCTGGCCGCTCGGACCACGGGCGATGTGCTGTCAGTCGTGGCCTACGGTGTCATCAGCTATCTGGTCTTCCCGCTGATTTATGATGGCCTGCGCGGGTTCGATTCGCCGGTCCAGGTTGGGTCGATTCTCGTCTACGGCATCTTGATCCGCACCGTTGTCGTCGTGTACACGAGAGACAGACCTAACCAGCCTCCGCCAAGGCTACGGCGGTCCGCCGAAGCCCTACGCGCGAAGACGGAAGGTTTGTCGCCACAAACATGAAGGTTGGCCGCTGGATCGATCGGCACTGTCACATCGTGTACGTCGTCGTCGCGTTGCCGCTCGTCATCTGGTTTGCGTGCTGGATTCCCGCATTCCAGAGTCCCGACGAGCCCGCGCACTTCTCGCGCGCCAATCAGGTGAGCGATGGCAGCCTGGTCGGAACGCAATTTACCGCCACCAGCAGCGGTGGTTGGATCGACGCGGCGATTCCCCTGGCCAGTGCGCGGTACGCTCGAATTCCGTTCGACCCGGCGGCTAAGCTGAGTCGTGACGAAATTGCCGCTTCCCGGCAAATCCGTTGGTCCGGTCAGAATCGACTGTCAGGCTTTCGCACCGTCAACTACGGGCCCTTGTTCTACTTGCCCCAAGCGGCGGGCATTTCGATCGGCCGCGGGATTGGGCTTGGCGTCGTCGACTCATTGGTGCTGGCGCGCATCGCCAATGGTCTCGCGTGCTGCGCGCTGGCGTTCGTCGCTCTGCGGCTCTGCAGGTTTGGCAAGCGGGTGATGTTCTCGGTGCTGTGCTGGCCGATGACGCTGGCCTTATCGGCGTCGAGCTCGCACGATGGGCTGCTGATCACCTCGGCGGCGCTCATGATCGCCATCGCCTCGCGGGTGTCGACCGAGAACCGGCCGGCGACGAATCGTGAGCTAACGGCGTTTTTGATCGCCCTGGTCGGAGGCGTCACCGGGAGGCCGCCGCACATTGCCTTCGCCGGATTGCTTCCGCTGATGTTTCGTCGATCGACAACCGGCGTAAGCCCACTGACGTGGCGGATTCGGCTCGCATTGCTGTTCGCCGCGGTTCTGTGCGTAGTGTGGATTGTCCTGGTGCAGACATACACGATGTCGGTCACGCTACCACTTCCCGACGTCGAAGGCGGCCCGTCGATCAGCGGGCAGATCGCGTATCTCACAGCCAATCCTGGCGCCATTCCATCGATCATTTATCGCACCATCGTGCTCGGCTGGAAGCCGCTGATCGTTACCTCGATCGGAGTGCTGGGCTGGCTCGATACCTTGATGCCTTCGTGGTACTACTGGCTGGCGACAGCGGCGTTTGTGGTCGCAGTCGTTGCCGATCGCCGAATCGCGTCGAGCACCTCACGCCACATCGCGCTCACCGGATGGGCTAGCGTCGTGATCTTTACGGCGATCACCTACATCTCGATATACCTGACATGGATGGGCATTGGCGCCAGAGACGTGCTCGGCGTTCAGGGACGGTATCTGCTGGCTGCCGTGCCGCTTGCTGCGTGGCTGCTGCCGGCGCGACGCGCAGCGCCGAGTGGGATCGACATCGCGCTCGGCGCCGGGGCGTGGATCGTCGTCGCGCTCTTCGTCGTGGTGACTTACGTGGTCGTGCCGAGCCACGTCATCGCGCGATACTACGGACCGTAGATCGGCCCTGTCCGGTTGCCGGATGCCGGATGCCGGATCCCGGATCCCGTTCTGATACCTGTATCGCCAGTCGTCTTGCGGCTGCGGTTCCTCTCTCTTTTTCGGCACCCGCTTCGCTTTGAAGAAGGCACAGTCGGTGCACCAGGCCTCGGCATTGAATCCGGTTGTGCCGGCCATGGGCAACACGTCTCGGTGACCGCAGTACGCGGGAGTGTGCGTGTCGCTATCTTCCGCGACCCGCCAGCGGCAGGTAGAGAATCGTTCGATTGCGTCGATGTTATCGGGCACGGATGCCTATTGCCGCCTCCACGGCGTGCCACGCGCGCTGCTCGTGTGGCGAGACCAGGGTCATGGCATGACCTGCAGCGCCGGACCGGCCGGTCCGGCCAACGCGGTGGACGTAGGTTTCTGGAGAATCAGGAACTTCGAAATTGACCACGTGAGCGATGCCTTCGATGTCGAGCCCGCGCGCGGCGATGTCGGTGGCCACCAGCACGGGATGCTTGCCCGATCGGAATCCCTCGACCGCTTGCGAGCGCTCGCGCTGCGATCGGTCGGCGTGAAGCGCCACCGCGCGAATCCCCTTCGCCACGAGATGCCGCGCGACGCGATCGGCGCCAATCTTGGTCCGCACGAACACCAGCACGGGACCGTCGGCCTCGCGTTTGGCGAAGCGCGCGAGCCACTCGATTTTTTCCGAGCTCGAGACCTCGGCTATCGTGTGCTCGATGGTGCGCGCGGCGCCGCCGTGCTGGCCGACCTGCACATAGTGCGGCGCCTTGAGCATCTCCTGCGCCATCCGCTGAATCTCTCCCGGCAACGTCGCCGAGAACAGCAGCGTCTGACGATCGGGTGGCAGCGCGCCCATGATGCGCTGCACGTCCGGCCAGAATCCCATGTCCATCATGCGATCGGCTTCGTCGAGCACCAGCACCTGAACCCGCACGAAGTCGGTCGAGCCGTGCCGCATGTGATCCATCAACCGGCCCGGAGTCGCGACCACGATGTCGACCCCGGCTTGCAGCGCGCGCTCCTGCGGCCCCATCTCGACACCCCCAACCACCGGCGCGCTCGTCACCGGCGTGTGATAGGTCAAGCCGACGAGCGAATCTTCGATCTGCATGGCGAGCTCACGCGTCGGCGCCAGGATCAGCGCGCGCGTGTACGGTTCGCGGGTCGGGTCGCCGTAGGGCGGGACTTCGGTCAGCAATCGCTGCAAGATAGGCGCCGCGAACGCGAGGGTCTTGCCGGTTCCCGTCTCGGCGCACGCGACGACGTCGTGGCCGCCAAGGGCCAACGGCATGACAGCGCTCTGCACCGGACGCGTCCCGTCGAACCCGAGCGATCGCATACCCTCGGCCAGGCGAGAGTCGAACCCCATCGAATCGAACGCGATCGGCGCGGCATCCGCGTCGATGTTCTCCCAAGGCAAATCCGGCGGCGGCGTCGCAGGCGGCGCAGGCGTCTTCGCCGGGCCTTTTCGGCCCCTCGAATGGTCTGGACGTCGGCGTCGCGACCGGCTGGCGGAAGCAGAATTGAAGCTCAATTGCGTGTGAATGCTCAGCGCGCGCGGAAGGTGATGATGCCGCGCTGCGGGTCGTACGGGGAGATTCCGACCGTCACGCGGTCGCCCGGCACCACTTTGATTCGAAACCGGCGCATGCGACCGCTCAGCTGCGCCAGCACTTCATGTCCCGCGTCTACTTGCACCCGATATAACCCGCCGCTATGGACCGCGACGATGGTGCCCTGCATATCGATCAGGTCGTCTTTGCTCATCTAGTTCGAATAGCTCTCGTTCGAATAGCTCGTTTGATTCACGTCGAAAAGTATGTCACGGGTTGCGGACCATAAGCAAAGTTCGGGCCCAGATATACTGAACGTTATGCGTCATTTCTTGATCGTTGCACTTTTTTTTGCCGGATCGGCCTGTGCGCCGCCTCCGCCGCCCCCGGCACCCAAGCCTTCCGGACCGGCAGAAAGCGAAATCACCACTGAATCGTTGACCAATCACCTGAAACAGCTGGCATCCGACGAGTTCCAAGGCCGTGCGCCAGCCACGCCCGGTGGGAAACTGGCGGCCGATTACCTCGCCAAGCAGATGGCGGACCTTGGACTCGAGCCGGCGGGGGACACAGGCACCTTCTTCCAAGAGGTCCCGATCGTCGAGTCGACCGTCGAGCGCAACTTTACGCTGAGCGTTCCGGGAAATACCTATCGCTATCTCCGCGACATCGTCGCGTTTTCGGGTATCGAAAAGCCGCGTGTGCAGGTGCAAGGCGACGTGGTGTTCGTCGGCTACGGCATCAACGCTCCGGAGCTGAACTGGAACGACTACGCCGGCGTCAACGTGAGGGGTAAATGGGTGCTCATCATGGTGAACGACCCACCGGCGCCGCCGGAGGATCCGGGACTGTTTGGCGGACCGGCGCTCACCTATTACGGCCGTTGGACTTACAAGTACGAGGAAGCCGCGCGCCAGGGCGCAGCCGGTGCCCTGCTGATTCACACCGACCAGTCGGCGACCTATCCGTGGCAGGTCGTGCAGTCGTCGTGGAGCGGCACGCAGTACTCGTTGCCGCCGCAAGCCGGCCGGCCCGAACTGCCGATTAAAGCGTGGATGACCGAGGCGGCGGCGAGAGACCTGGCCCGACGTGGCGGCAAGGATCTCGACACCCTGAGAAAGGCGGCAGAAAAACGCGGCTTCAAGGCCATGCCGCTGGGGATTCGCGGCGCCGCGACGTTGATGCAGCGCTCGTCGCGCAAGACCGCACCGAACGTGATCGGCAAGATCAAGGGCGCCAACGATCGGGAAGCCGTGGTGTTTTCAGCCCACTGGGATCACTTCGGCGTGCGTCAGCCGCCGCCGGGCGCGGCAGCGGATGCCGACAACATCTACAACGGCGCGTACGACAACGCGTCGGGGTGCGCGGGCCTGCTGGAGATCGCCAAGTCGATCGCGCGCGCCGGGGAGAAGCCCGCCCGATCGATGTATTTCGTGTTCACGACCGCAGAAGAGTCGGGACTGCTCGGTTCTGAATTCTTCGCGGCGAATCCGCCTCTGCCGATGGACAAGGTCGCCGCCGACATCAACGTCGACGGCATCAACTATCTGGGCCCGACCCGGGACATGATTCTGCTCGGCTCGGACCGATCCTCGCTTGGCCCGCTGTCCGGGACGATCCTCAAAGAGCGCGGGAGAATCCTGGGGAAGGATGCGCATCCGGAGCGCGGCTATTTCTTCCGCTCGGATCATTTCCCGTTCGCGAAGGGCGGCGTGCCGGCGGTCTCGATCAGCGAGCCGAAGGAGTTCACCGGCCCACGCGCGGCCGAGCTGCTGAAGAAACAGGAAGAGTACAACGACAAGGACTACCACCAGCCCAGCGATGAGTACGATCCGTCGTGGGACTTCTCCGGCGGCGTCGATGACATGCGCGTGCTGGCGCAACTGGCGTGGCGAGTGGCAGCCCAACCGCAGCTGCCGTCGTACAACGAGGGCGACCAATTCGCACAGATCCGGGCCAAGAAGAGCACGAACTAACCACGAAGAACACGTCCGCCTTCGCGCAAAGCGCTACGGCGGGACCGCGCGCGAGACGGAAAGAGATCACGGCGCGCGGAAGGCGATCAAGAAAACGAAGACACGAAGGGACAAATGGAAACGACTCTGACCGAATTGGTTTCGCTGGAAGAGATTCGTGCGGCGCGAGAACGGGTGAAGAACGCAGCGCGGTTCACTCCGCTTCTCGAGGTTCCTTACCCGCCTTCGCCAAGGCTACGGAGGGTAAACCGAACGATCGCGCCACTCGCTGTTTCTCAAGGCGGAGAACCTGCAGCCGATGGGCGCGTTCAAGATTCGCGGCGCGTTCAACATGCTCGCGCAGCTTCCCGTCGACGATCTGCGGCGTGGCGTGATCACCTATTCGTCCGGGAATCACGGCCAGGCCGTGGCGCTGGCGGCGCAGACGCTGGGCGCTCCTGCGGTGATCGTCATGCCGACGACCGCCACCTCGGTGAAGGTTGAAGGCGCCAGAGGCTACGGTGCCGAGGTGATCTTCGAAGGCACCACGTCACTGCATCGACAGGCGCGCGCCGAGCGCGAGGCCGAAGCGCGGGGGCTGACCATGGTGCCGCCATTCGATCACCGGATGATCATCGCGGGACAGGGAACGGTCGGGCTCGAAATCCTCGAGCAGCTTCCCGACGTGGCCACGGTGTTCGTGCCCGTCGGCGGGGGCGGGCTCGCCTCGGGCGTGTCCGCCGCGCTCAAACAATCGAAGCCGGGGATTCGCGTGGTGGCCGTCGAGCCGGAAGGCGCGCCCAAGATGACGCGGTCGCTGGCCGCCGGCCATCCGGTCACGCTCGAATCTTCGTCGACGATCGCCGACGGGCTGATGAACCTGCGTCCCGGGTCGATCACCTTCAAGCACGTCCGGACGTATGTCGATGAGGTGGTCACGGTGAGCGACGAGGCGATCGCCAAGGCGGTGGCGTGGCTGTCGCGGCACGCGCGTCTCGTGGTGGAGCCCAGCGGCGCGGCGACGACGGCAGCGGTCATGCTCGGATTGGGCGGCGCCGATCGGTCGCGTGGCCCGGTCGTGGCGATTGTGAGTGGGGGAAACGTCGCGCCGGAAGCCTTCGCGAAGTACGTGGCGACAAAGCTTTAGGCTTGTCGTTCGCTTCCGAGGGTGAGTAGGGGCCTGGCCCCTTCCCAAAGATTGCCACTGTGGCATGAAACTTTCCCCGTCGCGGATTCTGCGATGGGGCCAGGCCCCTCCCAGGGAAGTGGGTCCGTGCCTAGCGTGCCAGAGGTGCCAAAGGGTTGACCGTCAGAAGATGTATTCGCGCGCGCGGGCCTTCGCTTCTTCCAGCGTCGTCACCTCATCGTCGAGCTGCAGCTCGTAGATCGCGCGCAGGATTTCGCCCATCTTCGGACCCGGCGTCACGCCCATCTCCAGCAAGTGACGCCCCATGAGGATGGGCTTGGGCGCTTCGTGCTCCACGCCGAGCGACCGGGCACGATCGAGAAACCAATCCATCGCTGAACAGTCGAATACTCCCGTGCGCCCGTGACAGTCGGCGCGAGCGAAGCGAACGAGCAATTCGAGATCGACTCGGAGGGCGAGGCGGCGGAAGGCGCCGTCGGTCACGGTCTCCTTGGTCTTGTGAAACGCGCTCGGCCGCAGATGCTCGACGACGATCCCCAGCACCTGCGATCGGACGTCGAAGCCGTCGAGCGTATACACGTTGAGCCGCTCGAGGATGCGCGTCGCCGGCTCCACTCCGGCGGCTTCGTGCCCGGGCGATCGGACCCGTCCATCAATCACGGCAGTCGTCGCTGGCTTGCCGAGATCGTGACAGATGGCGCCGAGCATGACCGTGGCCAGACGCGCGCGATCCAGATCACCATTCCGCTTGCGGGCCTCGTCGATCACGAGGAGGGTGTGGGTCCAGACGTCGCCCTCGGGATGCCACTCCGGTTCTTGCGGACAGTCGTAGAGCGGTTCCATCTCTGGAAGCACCTGTCGAACGACCCCGAGCCGCCTGGCGAGGGCGAATCCGATCGAGGGCCGCTCTGCCTTCAGCAGCAACTTTTCGAACTCGCCCCAGATGCGCTCGGCCGGCAGATCGCCGAGCGAAATCGCCCGGCAGATGTCCTCGCTGGCGGGATCGAGTGTCAGCTCGAACCTCGCCGCGAACTGCACCGCGCGGAGCAGCCGGAGCGAGTCGTCTGCGAAGGTCTGCGGGTCGACGACGCGCAGGAGGCGACGATCGAGATCCTCGCGACCGTTGAAGGGGTCGAGATACTCATCGGTCAGCGGATCCCAGCCGAGCGCGTTGATCGTGAAGTCGCGGCGGCGCGCCGCCTCCTCGAAGGGCATGTGCGGATCGCCGTCGACGGCGAATCCCTTGTGGCCGTGTCCGGACTTCGACTCGCGGCGGGGCAGCGCGATGTCGATACGGCCGATCTTGTAGACCGGAAACGCCTGGCCAATCGGCTCGACCCGCCCGAACTCCGACAGCAGCGCGCGCAGCCGCTCCTGCGCAATGCCAAACACCTCGAGGTCCAGGTCGGCCGACTCCAGGCCAAGCAGGCGATCGCGCACGAATCCGCCGACGCAGAAGGCGCGTCCGCCATCGGCCGCCACACGTGCGGCGATCGCGCGCGCCTCGTCAACCAAGGCCACGATCGAGAGCTTATCAGGGCAATTCGAGCGGCTTGACGGTCTCGACCTGCCGATCAGGCCGGCGTGATGTCGGTTCGTGCGAAGTCGTCGCCGACGAAGAGAAGGGTGTCACCGGCCGCCTTGGCGCTGGCGTACGCCAGACAGTCGCCGAAATTCAATGCGGCCTTGTGGCGGCCGCGTCCATATGTCGCAAATGCCATGGTGGCCGCTCGCCATTCAGATTCGCCAAAGGGCACAACGGTGATCCCCAATTCCACCATGAGGGCTTCGACTTCACCGCTGGCCGTTCTGCTGCGGCGACCTGAGAAAACGATACTGGCCTCGGTCAAAGTCGGAGCGCCGACGCGGGCGTGATCCGACTCCAGAATTCGGTCGACGAGATCCAGGAAGCCTGGCTCGGAGAACAAAATCGCGAGGAGGGCCGACGAGTCGATGGTCATACGCCTTCGGGCCCATAGCCGAGGATCTCGTCTTGTTCTTCGTGAGTCAGCCGGCGACCGCGCTGTGCTTTTGGAATCGTCGGCCAGATGCGCGTCTTCAGGAGGTTGAGGACCCGGGCCCGGCGTTCGGTCGTCGTTCGTTTTCGCAGCCGTCTGCGACGCTCCTCCAGGGCGCGGCGGATGGCCTCGGTCTTCGACTCCCCGGTCAACCGCGCGACCTCGGCCGCCAGACGTTCGACCTCGGCATTCTTCAGGTTCAGCGCCATGATTGCACCCATGGTATATCGGCAATGGTGTAAAGGTGTAAAAGGTTCAAGGTTCACAGGTTCACAGGTTCAAGGGTTCTGGATAGAATCCTTCCCCAGAGGAGAGGCCATGACATCCATTCGCTGGTCGCGCATCGTGTCGTCCGTGTTCCTGCTCGTAATCGGGTTCGTGCTCGGCGCTCTCAGCCCCTTCGGATCGGTATCCGCCCAGTCCGCGCCGCGCGTGTACGAGATGCGCACCTACACGGCGCCGGACGGCAAGCTTGGCGAGCTCCACGCGCGGTTCCGCAACCACACGCTGCGGATCTTTCAACGGCTGGGCATGACCAACGTGATCTATCTGTCGCCGATGGACGCACCGCTCAAGGACAACACCTTGATCTACCTGCTCGCGTATCCAAGCCGCGAAGCGGCCAAGGCGAGCTGGGACGCGTTCCGGCAGGACCCTGAATGGAAGAAGGTTGCGTCGGAGTCGCAGGCGAATGGACCGCTGACGACGAAAGTGGAATCGGTGTTTCTGACGCCGACCGACTACTCGCCCATGAAATAGGAGGTCCGTCATGTCGATGTCACGCCTTCGCGCGCTGGTGGCCGGCGCCATCTCGATGGCCGGCCTCGCGGCACTGTCAATCGTTCAGGCGCAGCAGCCGGCGCCGGCCGCCGGCGACGATGCCCGGTTTACCGGCATCACGACTGTCCTCGACGCCAAGGATCTGTCGGCCGCGCGCCGCCGGTTCGAGCCCGGTGCCCGCTCGGCGTGGCACAGCCACGACAACGGTCAACTTCTGTATGTGCAGGAAGGCCGGATGCGAACGCAGAAGCGCGGACAGCCGATCAAGGACTACGGGCCAGGCGAGAGCGAGTACACCGGTCCGCGCATCGAGCACTGGCATGGCGCGACGCCGCAGACGCATCTCATTCAGATCAACGTGGGCTTCGGCGGCGAAACGCGCTGGCTTCAGAAGACGACGGACGAGGAATATAACGGCAAGAAATAGCTGCCTCTAGAGCCTGCCTCGCCATAGCTCACCGTCGGATACTGAGCGAGCGGCGGCGGGTGCCAAAGGTGCTTCCTGATGAAGGCGAACAGCGAACAGCGAAGAAAGCGAACAGCGAAGAGCGAAGAGCGAATAGCGAAGAGCGAAGAGCTGATTCATGGATCCAACCGTTCGCCTGCTGAAGCAGCTCGTCGCCATCGACTCCGTGAACCCGTCGCTGGTGCCGGGAGCGGCGGGGGAAGCGGCGGTGGCTCGAGCGCTGGCGCAGGAGCTCCGTGACATTGGACTGACGGTCGAGATCCAGGAAGCCGCTCCAGGCCGGCCGAATGTCGTCGGCGTGCTGGACGGGCGCGCGCCGGGCCGCTCGCTCATGTTCTGCGGCCACATTGACACGGTGGGCGTCGCCGGCATGACGCGGCCGTTCGATCCGGCCGAGCGCGACGGCCGCATCTACGGGCGCGGCTCGCAAGACATGAAGAGCGGCGTGGCCGCGATGATTGGCGCGGCCCGTCTCATCGCCGAGTCGGGCGGCCTCTCCTCCGGCCAGCTCGTGATTGCCTGCGTTGCCGACGAAGAGCATGCGAGCATCGGCGCGGAAGCGCTGGTAACCCGGTGGCGCGCCGACGCGGCGGTGGTCACCGAGCCCACCGACCTGGCCGTCGCGGTGGCGCACAAAGGCTTCGAATGGGTGGAGATCGAAACCGAAGGCCGCGCTGCGCACGGCAGCCGCCCGCGCGATGGGCGCGACGCGATTCGCCTGATGGCACGCGTGCTTACGGGTCTCGACGCGCTCGATCGTGACCTGCAGTCGCGGCCACCGCACGCGCTGCTCGGAACCGCCTCGCTGCACGCCTCGCTGATCGACGGCGGGCGCGAGCTCAGCAGCTATCCCGATCGCTGTCACCTGCAGATGGAGCGGCGCACGCTGCCCGGCGAGCCGCCCGGCGTCGCGGCACGCGAAGTCGATCAGATCGTGACGCGTCTGCGCGAGGCCGACCCGGACTTCAAAGCCGCCTTCAAGGAGATGTTCGCGCGCTCACCGTACGAGCTGGACGCGAATCACGACTTGCCGGTCGCGCTGCAACGGGCGATTCGCACCACTGGCACCCTTGGCACATCTGACACCATGGCACCTTTGATCGGCATGTCCTTCTGGACCGACGCCGCCATCCTCGGAGGCGTCGGCATTCCCTCGATCCTTTATGGTCCAACCGGCGCCGGCCTGCACAGCATCGAAGAGTGGGTGGACGTGCAGTCCATGCTGACCTGTCGCGACGCGCTCGTGGAGCTCACGCGCGACTGGTGTCGGTAAGAACGAGGCTCAGAGACAACGGAGAAACTGTACGGGCCACAGAGACACAGAGACACAGAGGAACCGTATCGAAATACAAATGCGAGTCACGCTGAATAGAAATACGTTCACGTACGTTGGCCGCGGAGACGCGGGGACACGGAGAGCGTATTGGCTCGTTAACTCCGCGCCTCCGCGTCTCCGCGGCTACGTACGTTCTGTTGATTTTGAAAGTCAGTGATGCAGCGGGACACCGATCGCATGACTCTGTGTCTCTGTGTCTCTGTGGCTACGTCCGTGAACTCTGCCTTTCTCCCAGTATTCCTCTCACCACGAAGCCGACGTTGGCGGGGCGCTCGCCCAACCGTCGCATGAAGTAGGGATACCACTGCTTGCCGAACGGGACATAAACCCGAACGCGGTAACCCTCGGCGATCAGTGACGCCTGCAGGTCGCGGCGAATGCCGTACAGCATCTGGAATTCGTAGCGATCGGTCCCGTAACCCTTCTCCCGCGCGTATGCCTTGGTGGCGTCGATCATCGCAGGGTCGTGGGTGGCGATCGCCGGATAGGTCCCCTGATCGAGCAGCAGACGCATCAGCTCGACGAACTTCGCGTCGACCGTCTCCTTGTCTTGAAAGGCGACCGTGTTGGGTTCCCGGTACGCGCCCTTTACCAGCCGCACGCGAATGCCGGACGCGTTGAGCGTGCGGACGTCACCCTCGGATCGCTTGAGATACGACTGAATGACCGCGCCGATGTTGCGGTACCGAAGGCGCCAGAGCACGTCCACGACTTCGAGCGTCTGCGCCGTGTAGGCAGAGCCCTCCATGTCGATGCGCACGAAGAAATCGTGCGGCGCGCCGTGCTCGAGGATGCGGCGCATGTTGTCCACGGCGGTCGCTCGATCGACGTCGAGGCCAAGCTGGGTGAGCTTCACCGAGATGTTTCGCTCGACGCCGGTCCTGACCATCGCATCGAGAATCCGCACGTATTCGTCGCTCGCGCTTTTGGCGGCCTCGGTCGAGCTGACGCTCTCGCCCAGATAGTCGATGGTGAGCCGCAGGCCCCGCGCGGGAAAATCCGAGATGGTGCGCAGCGCCTCTTCGATGCTCTCGCCGGCGATGAAGCGGCGCGCGAATCCGCGCTCGGCGGCCATTCCATGCTTGGACGCGAGCCGTTTCAGCCACGCGCTCTGCGCTAGGGCCTGAAACAGGGCCTTCGACGTGGCCTGGAGCATCAGGTGATCTGTAAGAGAGCCCGGTGGGGAGCTAGGGCGTGGCGCGCCGAGGGCAAAGCCGCCGGCACCCGCAAAGCACAAGGCAACTTAGTGCGTCGAACCGGCGGGCGAGAGCAGGTGGGCGATCGAACGCGCGTAGTAGCGCAGCACGTTCCGCTCGCGCACGCGATAGCGCCCCTGTTCGACGACGATGATGCCGCGGGTCTCGAGCGGTTCGGTGGCGAGCGCAATCACTTCGTCGGCGGTCGTCACGCCCATGTTCGCGCCCACCGCGCGCAGCGTGTCGAGCTGGGCGTTGATGCGGTCACCAAGCTCGGCCCGCGGCACCGACGGTCGCATCGCCGAAGCGAGGACCGCGGTCGGCAGCACCTTGTAGAGCCGTCCGATTTCCCCGCGCAGCAGGCGCGCCAGATCGGCGACCGACTTGCGCGACGCGGCGTCGAACTGGTCGAGCGCGATCGGGCGGCCGAAATTCACGAACGCGCGCGTCCGATAGCCGACCGCATACCGCACCATCTCGGCAATTTCGCGGCTGAACGGCCGCTGCCGGCGCTTGAGGCCCTGACGGGCGAGCACGTGATCCTCGAGCACGAGATCGTACGACACGGCGACCGGCACGATCGACATGCCCGGAACCCCGGCGTCGAGGCACGCGCTGATCAGACCGGTCTTCACCGTCTTCAACTCGCCGCTGTAGCTGCGCCCGCCTTCCGGATAGAAGAACAGGTCGTGCTTGTGCAGCAGCTCGGCGACGTAGGCCTTCAGCGTGATCAGGTACGCCGGATCCCTCGTGTTACGGCGAATCGGCATCGCCCCGGTGACGTGCTTGTGGATCAGCCCGAGCGGGCCGCCGAAGAGGTTGATGCCGGCGGCGATGATCGGCGGCCGGATGCCGGCATCGTCCAGCACGAGCGGTTCGACGAGATAGTCGATGTGACTGCGGTGGTTCGAGGCAAAGGCGACGCGGCCGCGGGCCGTTGCCCCGACCGCCAGCTGCTGGTTTTCCCCGATGCGTTCGATCTTGCGGAGAATCGGATAGAGCGGGTATTCGAGCGCGCGATAGAGCTCATAGCGCTGCGTCGTCCGCAGCTCGTCAAGATAGGCAAGAACCCGTGTCCGGGCGACAGCGCTCGTGAGCCCGTGACTGCCTTCCAAGAACCGTGCAACTTCCTGCCGTGCCAGAACCGCTTCGGTAATGTCGTCCATCAACGGAAACGATAATACTCGGTCCTCGGTCCACTGTCCTCGGTCCGCGGTCCTTTTGCCTTGTGCCTTCTGCCCTGCTCCTTCTGCCTTCTGCCTTCTGCCTTCTGCCTTGTGCCTTCTGCCCTCGCCTTCTGCCTTGTGG
This sequence comes from uncultured Acidobacteriota bacterium, assembly GCA_963773045.1. Lineage (GTDB taxonomy): Bacteria > Acidobacteriota > Vicinamibacteria > Vicinamibacterales > UBA2999 > 12-FULL-67-14b. Next base: position 442,856 of record CAVYZT010000013.1, read on the forward strand.
CTTCTGCCTGTGCATTCTGTCCGCCTTTTGCCTTGTGCTTTCTGCCCTCTGCCTTCATTCACGCGCTTCCCACCATAGCAAGACCAGCCCGCCGAGGGCCGTCACCGCCAGCAACAGATTGGACCAGCCGTGCAGGCGATAGAACTCGGTCCTCCGGGCATCCCCCGTCGGAAGCGAGGCAATCGGTCCATCGACCGTTCTCGCGATCGCCTCGACGCGCGGACTGATCACGTAACCGGACACGATGGTGACCGCCAGCATGGTCCCGATGATCGCGGCGCGAATCCCGAAGCTGATTGGTCGCGGGCCAAGCACTCGTTGAATGCCGAACGCGACGAGCATGACCGCGGCCATGGCATAGGCGAGCAGATGCACCCGGCGCAGGACTTCGCCGAAGACGGCGCCGGCCAGAACCCGCCCATCGGGCGCGCGTTGGAGCACCTCGAACACGGACGGCGCGACGATGGCGCCGGCCACCACCAATCCCCCGATCCAAATGACGAGCGCGAGAATGTAGAGGTAGCGGAGAAGGAACATTGAAAAGGATTATAGGTGCCTGAAGGGCCCAAGCCGCCTGAGGTGCCAAGGGCGAGGAGCGTACTGATAAACTGCTCGATCTTCCTACCCATGCCGGAGGCCGGTATTGCCTGTTGAGACATCTCTGCTCCCAGCGCTGAAGAACATCGCGACACGCCTTCGCATCGATTCGATCCGGGCCACGACGGCGGCCGGGAGCGGGCATCCCAGCTCCTGCATGTCGGCAGCGGAATTGGTGGCTGCGCTCTTTTTCGGCGAGATGCGCTTCGACCCGAAGAACCCGCAGCATCAGCAGGCCGATCGGTTCGTGTTGTCGAAAGGCCATGCCGCACCGCTCCTGTATGCGGCGTGGGCCGAGGCCGGCGCGCTGCCGCGCGAATCGCTCCTCGAGCTCCGGAAACTGAGCTCCGATCTCGAAGGCCATCCAACGCCGCGGCTGCCGTTTGTCGATGTCGCCACCGGATCGCTGGGCCAGGGCCTTGCCGCCGGAGTCGGCATCGCGCTCAACGCGCGGCGCATCGGATCTTCGCATCGCACGTTCGTGCTGATGGGCGACGGCGAGACCGCAGAAGGATCGGTATGGGAGGCGGCGTCTGCCGCGCACTTCCACAAGCTCGACTCACTCTGCGCCATCGTCGACGTGAATGGACTCGGCCAGAGCCGGCCGACTGAGCTGCAGCACGACATGATCAGGCACCGCGAGCGATGGCATGCCTTCGGGTGGAACACGTGCATGCTCGACGGCCACGACCTGATCGAGATCATCTCCGCCCTCGAGCAGGCCGCGGCGACGAAAGGCCGTCCGACCGTTCTCATCGCTCGAACCGAAAAGGGGAAGGGCGTGTCGTTCATCGAAGGCCTGCCGGGATGGCACGGCAAGCCGCTCAAGAAGGATGAGGCCGATCGCGCGATTGCCGAGCTCGAGGCGCAAGTCGTGCCCGAATCGGGCGGGCCAATCTCGATACCGGCGCCACCAAAGGCGTCGCCGGCGCCCAAGCCGGGAACGATGCCCGCGCCGCAGCACAAGCTGGGCGAGATGATCGCGACGCGCGAGGCGTATGGAGCCGCGATTGCGGCGCTCGGCAGCGTCGATCCGCGGGTGGTTGCCCTCGACGGGGACGTCAAGAACTCCACCTTCAGCGAGAAGTTCGAAGCCGTGCACGGCGAGCGGTTCTACCAGTTCTTCATCGCCGAGCAGGTGATGATCGGCGCGTCGATGGGGCTGGCCTCACGCGGCGCCATTCCGTTTCCGTCAACCTTCGCGGCGTTTTTTACTCGGGCGGCCGACTTCATCCGGATGGCTGCGATCAGCGGCGTCAACGTGAAGCTGGCGGGGTCGCATGCGGGGGTGTCGATTGGCGAGGACGGACCGTCGCAGATGGCGCTCGAGGATTTCGCGATGACGACCGCGCAGCCCAACTTCACGGTGCTGTGTCCCAGCGACGCGGTGAGCACCGAACGGCTGGTTGCCGCGGCGGCGGCGCATCATGGGCCGGTCTACATCCGGACCACGCGTCCCAAGACGCCGGTCATTTACGGCAACGACGAGCTGTTCCCGATCGGCGGCTTGAAGGTGGTTCGACGAGCGGCGCCGACCAGGCGACGGTCATCGGCACCGGCATCACGCTGTTCGAAGCCCTCAAGGCACATGACGAGTTGCAGAAGAACGGCGTCGCGATCCGGGTGATCGATCTCTATTCGATTCAGCCGATCGACGCGGCCGCGCTCGTCAAGGCCGCACAGGAGACCGGCCGGCTGATCACGGTCGAGGATCACTATGTGGCCGGGGGCATCGGCGACGCCGTGGCCCGCGCGGTTGCCCCCGCGGGCTTCACGGTGACGCGGCTGGCCGTCTCCGAAATCCCACGCAGCGGCGCGCCAGAGGAGTTGATCGACAAGTACGGCATCTCGGCGCGTCACATCGTTGCTGCGGTTCAGGAAGGGCGATGAGGAGATCTGAACGGTTGGCGTTCTGCCTTCTGCCTTTTGCCTTCTCCCTTTTTCAAACCGCTGGCATTGCGCAAAGCCCGGTCGGGGTCCAGGAGCCGGCGTGGGCGCCCGACGGCAAGCGCATTGCCGTGTCGTACCTCGATCGCATCTGGGTGATGACGCCGGAGGGCAAGCAGGCCAAGCCGTTGACGCCCGAGTCCTCGGCGATCGAGCGGGAGCCGGCGTGGTCTCCCGATGGCACTCGAGTGGCGTTCGCGGCCGACAAGGGCGACGGCTTCGACATCGTCGTGCTCACGGTGAAGAACGGCGTGGCGGCAGGCTCACCGATCTCCGCGACGGCGATGCCAGGCGATGAGCGCTGGCCGTCGTGGACACCTGATGGCCGCCTGGTCTTCGCGCATCGCGACGTTCGGATAGCTGGCCGGCCTGCCGATCCCGGGCGGCAGTGGGATCTCTTCGTCGTCTCGCCGGTCGGCGGATCTGAAACGTGGCAGTCGCCCCTCGCGTTGAGCGAGACCGCGGACAGCGAGACCTACCCGCGAGTGTCGCCCGATGGAACGAAAGTGGCCTACGTGTCGGAGCGAGACGCCGAAGACGATCTCGATCTCTGGTGGATGCCGGTGCCGTCGGCCGCCGTGGCCAGGCCGACGCCGCTTGGCGCGCGTCCACCGCGTCCGGTCACCTCGTCTGTGCCCAGTGTGAGCAACGCCGAGGACAAGCCGCCTCGAGCCGTTCGCATCGCGCGGGTCCGCGGCAATGAGGCGTTTCCGTCTTGGGCGCCGGACAATCAACGCCTGGCCTTCTACGCGGTTCGCGAAGGCACCGGCTCGGTGTGGGTGGCGACAGTCGAGCCGCCTCGACCTGAAGGCACGGAAGCGCCTCAGCCGCGCGCGAAGCCGGCGGCCCAGCCGCAGTTGGTCTCTCGCAAAGGCGGCGCCCCGGCGTGGTCACCAGATGGCAAGACGCTTCTGGTCTCGGGTCTGCCCGACCCCGAGCCGGTCTACAACGGCAACCCGCTGAGAAACGAGTCCGAGCCGCCGCCGCTCTTCTCGCTGAATGCGGCGTTCCAACTGTGGCGAGTGCCGGCACCGTTGCCCGTTCACGAGGATGGCGGCGCCATCGCCGCCGAGATCACCGCGTCTCCTGCGATCTACGGCGCGATGTTCGATCGCGTCTGGCAAACGTTGCGTGCGCTGTACTACTCGTCGGGCTCATCGGCCGAGGCGTGGACGGCGGCGCGCGATCGGTATCGGCCCCATGCTCTGGCCGCGAAGACCGAAGCCGACCTCGAATCGGCCATCGACGAGATGGTTGCCGGGCAACCGCTGATCAAACCAGTGGTGACTTCGGGTGGGGCAGTCGTGGTCTCGGGGCATCCGCTCGCGTCGGAGGCGGGTCGTCTCGCCTTCGAGAAGGGCGGCAACGTCGTGGACGCGATGATTGCCGTCTCGTTCGCGCTGGGCGTGGTCGAGCCCGAAGCGTCCGGCGTCGGCGGAGACGGAGCGGCGGTGCTCTATCTCAAGAGCATGAAGAAGCCGACCGTGATCGACTACAAGGACATGACGCCGATCAGGGCGACGCCGGACAACCCCAAGTTGATGCAGGACGGGCGCATGGTCGGCGATGGGCCCGCCGCCGCGAACATCCCGGGCGTGGTCGCCGGCCTCGACTACCTCTATCGCCACTACGCGAGCGGCAAGGTGAAGTGGGAGGAGCTCGTCGCGCCGGCCATCGCGTTGGCCGACGAAGGATTCATCCTGGACGAAGGCTTGCCGTCGAGCATCGCGGAAGGGCGCCGATTCCTGGAGAAGTGGCCGGAGGCGGCACGGATCTATCTGCCGGGAGGCAAGGTGCCCAAGCCTGGCGATCGATTCTTCAACAAGGACTACGCGAACACGCTGCGTTCGATTCAAAAGGGCGGCGCCGACGCGTTCTATCGCGGGGACATCGCGAAGAAGATTGCCGCCGACATGGAAGACCACGGCGGCATCATCACGTTTGCCGATCTCGCGCAGTATCGCGCGATGGAGCGCGCGCCGATCGCGGGTCGTTACCGGGGCCACACGCTCTACGCGGGCGGGCCGCCGGTCTCCACCGGCATTCAGCTCTTCGAGTCACTGCAAGTGCTCGAAAACTTCCAGCCCAAACCCGGCGCGCGCGCGTCGACCGACGCCGACTATTTTCACTACCTCGTCGAGGCCTGGAAGGTGCGCGATCCGCTGCGTCGCGTCGCCGATCCTGAGCGGTGGCCGGTTGACTACGAGGAGCATCTGACGCTCGAGCACGCGAAGAAGCTGTTCGCGAAGATCGACGCGAAGAAGGCGTCGCGCTACGAGCGCCAGCCCCCGGATGACGGGCCGGTGACGCCGATCGCGCCGACGCCTCGAATCAGCACCGGCACGACGTCGTTTGTGGTCGCGGACAGCGAGGGCAACATGATCGCGGTCACGCAGACGCTCAGCACCTGGGGCGGAACGTTCTACGTGTCGAAAGGGCTCGGCTTCCTCTACAACAATCACCTGCGCTCGAACCGGACGACCGCGGGCGCCTACGGCAGCCTCGTGCCGCTGATGCGTTCGAGCACGACCAGCGTGCCGACGCTCGTGTTCGAGCAGACATCGACCGGCGAGGACGTGCCGAAGCTGGCCGTGGGCTGTGCCGGCAACGCGTGGATTCCCGTCAGCGTCTACAACATCATCACCGGCGTCATCGACGGCAAGCTGGGCGCGCAACAGGCGATCGAAGCGCCACGGTTCCTCCCAGGACGAGATCCGGCCGACCCGCTCGAAAACGGAGAGCGCGTCGAGATCGAAGATCGCTTCCCGCGTGGGCTCCTGCAGGATCTGATCGGGCGCGGTCACCACTTCAGCAAGATCGGACGGAAGGGCGAGGTCCGTTATGGCTACGCTGCGGCCGCCGTCGTGGACGTGGCGGGCAAGAAGGTCGAAGGCGGAGCGGAGCCGCGGCGCGCCCATGCGGCCGTTCCATTCGATCGACGGCCGAGCACGACTCAATAGACGGCACAAGCCCCAAGCCCAAGCCCCAAGCCCCAAGCCCCAAGCCCCAAGACAGAAGGAAACCATGCCCCTTATCGATCCCGGCAAAAAGGCACCGTCGTTCTCACTCGAAGATCAGGCAGGCAAGAAACACTCACTGGCGGATTTTGCCGGCCAGCCGGTCGTGATCTACTTCTATCCGAAGGACGACACACCGGGTTGCACCAAGGAGTCGTGCGCGTTCCAGGACAACCTGCCGAAGTTCAAGAAGAGCAAGGCCGCAGTGGTAGGCATCAGCGTGCTCGATACCGCCAGCAAGGCACGGTTCGCCTCGAAGTACAACCTGACCTTTCCGCTGCTCGCCGACGAGGATCACGACGTGATCGACAGGTACGGCGCCTGGCAGGAGAAGTCCATGTACGGCAAGAAGTACATGGGCGTGGCGCGGACCACGTATTTGATCGGTCCCGACGGCAAGGTGGCGCGGCGATGGGATGGAGTGAAGGTCGACGGGCACGCGGAGGAGGTTCTCGAAGCGGTGAACAGTCTGTGAAGGACGCTTCATTGCCGATCGACCGAACGACAGATTGACCGATTGTTTGGCGATTTGAAATTGCCGATGGGTGAATCGATCGGGAAATCGCCTATTGACTGAATGAAATCGCCCATTCACCCGATCACTCAATCGCGCAACAGTCGGTCGATCAGTCAATCAGTCAATCGACGATGGCCGAGAACTCACCAACTGTCCCTATCCCCTGTGCCCTCCGACGCATTTCCGGCTTCTAAGCCCTTTAGGCCCCAAAGATGGCTTCCGTGTTATCTCTCTCGTCTGTGTTATCTGCGTCATCTGCGGCCCTGGTGATGTCTGTGTTATCTGCGCCGTCTGCGGCCCTGGTGATGTCTGCGTTATCTGTGTCATCTGCGGCCCTGGTGATGTCTGTGTTATCTGCGTCATCTGCGGCCCTGTGATGTCTGCGCCATCTGTGTCATCTGTGGCCCTGGAATCATCCGCGTCATCGGTGTTGAGGCTCCATGTGGCAGGCATGGACTGCGGCGACGAGGCCGCACTGGTGCGCCGCGCGCTCGATCTCACTGGTATCACCGCTCTCAGCTTCGATCTCGTCAGCCGCCGTGTGGACGTCACCTACGACCCCTCGCGCATTGGGGTCGAGGCGATGATCGCCGCCGTCGAGAAGACGGGTCTTGCGGCTCACAGCCACACCGCAGGCGAGGTCGTTCGCGACGATCATCATCCGCACGCGCACCATCACGACACCGCCCGGTGGTGGGCGGCAGCCAGCGGAACCTTGCTCGCCATCGCGTGGGTGATCGACCTGTCGATGAGCGAAGGGGACAGTTCCTTTTTCCCGCTCGCGATCCCGGAAAAAGCGACCGTCCCGGTTCTGGCCGTCGTTGGCTACGGCCTGTCCATCGTCGCCGGCCTCTGGCCGATGGCGCCGCGAGCCTTTGCGTCGCTTCGCCACGCGCGACTCGACATGCACGTGCTGGTGTGCCTGTCCGCGATTGGCGCCGCCGCGATCGGTCAGTGGGCCGAGGGGGCGGCGGTGGCCTTTCTCTTTGCCGTGGCGCATCTGATGGAGGCCTGGAGCATCGATCGCGCGCGCGCGGCGGTGGCGGAGCTGGTCGGCCACGAGCCCGGTTGGGGCATCGAGGGCCGGCACGAGTCGGCGCCGGTCGAGCGCTGGATCGAACGCTTCGCCGCCATCTACACGCCGGTGGTGACCTTCAGTGCGATTGCCGTGGTCCTGCTTCCACCGCTGGTCGATGGCCAGTGGCAGACGTGGTTCTATCGCGGGCTGATCTTTCTCGTTCTCGCGTGTCCGTGCGCTCTGGTGATCTCGACGCCGGTGACCGTCGTGGCTGCCGTCACCTCGGCCGCACGCCGGGGCGTGCTCTTCAAAGGCGGTGCGCCGCTCGAGCGCGCGGCGCAGGCGAAAGAGAAAACCGTTGCGGCACTGAGCCAGGCCGGCGTCGCGATCGCCAGGCGGACCGCCCCCGGCGCTTCACTCGAATCGGCTGACGTGGTGCTGATGGGGCAAAGTGATGCGGAGCTGTCATTTCTCATCGATCACGCCCGCCGGGCGCTGAACGTGATCCGCCAGAACGTCGCGCTGGCGATCGCCACCAAGCTCGCATTCCTGGTGTCGGCGCTCTTCGGCGCCGCGCCGCTGTGGTTGGCCGTCGTGGCCGATACAGGTGCCACCGTCGCGGTCACGCTGAATGGGCTGAGACTTCTTCGCCCGTCACGTTAGGGGCTTGGGGCTTGGGACTTGGGGGCTTGGGGCTTGAGGCTTGGGGCTTGAGGCTTGGGGCTTGAGGCTTGGGGCTTGGGTCGGATCGACGCTTTCTTTCTTCTGTTCTTCGTTCTTCTTTCTTCTTTCTTCTGTCTTCGTCTACCGTGGGGCAGTTGCCGTTTGCTGCCTGCCGCGCCGAAGCTCGCAATGTCCATCTGTGAGCGAAGGCGGGCCGGCTGCCGGCTGCCGTTATTTCCCGACCGGCACGAGCCGCTTCAACTCTTCGAACCAGTTGACGACCACATTGATGCGTTGGACATCGGACGCCGTACCCTCTTCACCGCGTGAGATCACCAACAGTCGTTTGCCGTCGGGCGTCACGTCGTAGACTGTGCCTCCCCCCAGCCTCGAGAAGAAACGGAACTCGGCGAACACTTCGGGCGTTCCGATGTCAGCGCCTCCATCGCGACTGGGCCGAATGACGACGCGCATCACCGCGTTCGGCGGACCGCCGCGAAGATAGAAGAGCTCGCCCGTGTCGCGTGCCCATCTGGGATGGTGGCCTCCGCCGACCGAAACGATGCGCCGTTGGCCGGCGTCGGGGAACCCCTGCAGGTAGACCTCGGCAGCGCCCGAGTCAATCGATGTGTGAGCAATCCAGCGGCCGTTCGGTGACACCTCCGCAGCACCACTAGCCGATCGAATCACGGGCTTCCATTCGCCCATGGCGCTTGCCGTCGTCGCGCCAATGACGTCGTCCGCACTGAATAGCAGCGTCGAGCCGTCGGGCGACCACCCGTATGGCTCTGCCCGGGTCACTGAAGCATCGAAGGTGGTCATCAGTGTGGCATCCCCGGTTCCATCGGCCGATCGCCGTTGCAGCGTCCAACGACCCTCCCGGCGCGACGCGAACACGATGCTCTTGCCGTCCCGGCTCCAGATCGGAGTTCCGTCGAAGCCTGCGTCTCTGGTCACGCGCGTCAGCGTCCCGCGCGCGATTTCGGCGACCCAGACATCCGCGTCATCGCCATCGTCAATCTGCGCTGCCACCCGGCTTTGATCGGGCGACAATGCGACGGTGACGTATTCGCGCGCCGGGATCTTGAGCGTCTCGGGTTGGCCGCCGTTGCGACCGACGAAGGCGAGGGGCCGCTCGGAGCCCTGCATCGTTCCAGGGACATACGCCAGGGTGCCGCCGTCGGCGACCACAAATTGAACAGCGCCGCCGACCTCGACGCGCACACCTTCGACCACGGGCACTGCGGTGCCAACCGCCTCGAGCCGATCGACGTCGAACGGCAGCGCCCAGAGCGCAGCGCTGCGCACGAAGACGAGATGGCCAGACGGAAGAAGGCGTCCGACCGTGGCGCTGGCCTGGACGGTTTTCTTCTCTCCAGTGCCAAGCTTGACGACGGCAACCTCACCGTTCTCCGAGCGAAGTCCCGCCAGCGTCAACAGGACCGAATTGCCGGGGAGCAATTGCGGATTCGACACAAGGAGATTGCCATCTGCCTTGAACAGAACAGTGGCGTCGCCACCCGCAGCAGGAACTGAAACGAGGCTGCCGGCGGCCCCCAACAGGATGCGCCCTTCGTTAGTCCAGGATGAGCTGCGCATGGTAGTAGCACCGCGCAGCGTTGCGATCGTTTGCGCCGGCCCACCAGCGATCGGGATCTTTTTGAGCACCGAATCCGTGCCGGGGCGATCGCGGAAGGCAATCCAGAGTCCATCGGGGGAGAAGATCGGAGTGCCGGCGTCGTCAGTGCCGGGAATGATGGTGGCGTCGAACTGATCGATCGCGCGACGGAACAGACGGGTTGTGGTGCCGCGCCTGGCCCGATACACCAGCGTTCGACCGTCCGGCGAGAGTTCCAGCAACGCGCCGGAGGCGCGCGGCAGAACTTCTCCCTCGGGGAGCATGATCGTGAAGCGTGTGGTTGGCGTCGGCGCGTCGGCGGCGCGACCGCTGAACCTGGTCCATGCGACAGCGCCAACGATGGCGCCGATCAACAATGCGGCCGTCGCGATCAAGGCCGATTGACGAAGCGAGGCGGCTGACTTGACGCCGGCCAACGGAGCCGCAGCCTCCGATCGTTCGGGAGTGGCCAGCGCTTCGTGGATGTCAACGAGCGCGCTGCCGCACTCACGTAAACGCAGCTTCGGATCCTTGGTGAGGCACCGCTTCAGAAGGCGGCGAATCGGCGCCGGCGTGTCAGCCGGGAGCCGATTCCAGTCGGGATCGAACTTGAGCACGGTCGCGAGCGTGTCGGACACGTCATCGCCCGGGAAGGCTCGTGTTCCGGTGAGCATTTCGTAGAGCACGACGCCGAAGGCCCACACGTCAGCGCGCTTGTCCACCACGCGCCCGCGAGCCTGTTCAGGCGCCATGTACGACGCCGTGCCCAGAATCATGCCGGCCTGGGTCGCGGCTAGGGAGATGGTCGGCGAGTAGGTCTGCGCGCCGGCCGTCCCGGCGGGACGAAGTCCCGCCCTACTTCGACCATCTTCGCGAGGCCGAAGTCGAGGACCTTGACCGTGCCGTCGGGACGGAGCTTGATGTTGGCCGGCTTGAGATCGCGGTGAATGATGCCGAGCTCGTGCGCCGTCTCGAGCGCTTCGGCGATCTGCGACGCGATGGGCAGCGCTTCGGCCAGCGGAATGGGACCTGCGTCGATGCGCTCGGCCAACGTCGGCCCTTCGACCAGCTCCATGACGAGCGCGTGCGTCGAGTCGGTCGAATCCTCGAGGCCGTAGATCGCGGCGATGTTCGGGTGGTTGAGCGACGCCAGGACCTGCGCTTCTCGCTGGAATCGCGCGAGACGCTCGCGGTCTTGCGCGAACGACGTCGGGAAGGATCTTGAGCGCGACCTCGCGTCCCAGCTTGGTGTCGCGCGCGCGATACACCTCACCCATTCCGCCTGCGCCTAATTTGGCGAGGACCTCGTATGGTCCGAGTCGTTGACCGATCACTTGCGAGGTCCTCGCAGGATGGCTACGGCGCGATCGCGCCGTAGCTCGCGATTTGATCGCTCCGCGAGCGGAGGCGGACCTCCGACACCTAGCGGTGCGACGATTTCGTACGGGCCGAGGCGCGCGCCAACGCTCAAAGCCATGGCCGGAGTGCGAGGGCAGTATAGCCTGCGACTTGCAATTCGGGGCTTGAGGCTTGGGGCTTGGGTCTTGGGGCGAGTGCTGTGGCCGCTCTTATTCGGCGCAGCGTCGTTCCGGGCTGATAGCCGGCGCGCGCGAAGCCGCGCAGCAGACGTAAACGATGTCGTCTGTTCGTTGCGCTAAACAGGTGAAGTGTCTTACACTTTTGCCATATGGGTCATACCATTACCGTACGGCTTGACGCTGACCTGGCGGACTGGCTCGAGCGGCAGTCGAAAAAGACAGGAGAGTCGCAGGGCAAGATCGTGCGCGACCAGCTGTTGCGGGCCCGGAAAGGGGCTGCGGCCCAGTCGTTCATGCGGCTGGCCGGCGCCGTGCGTGGCGACCGGCACTTGTCCAGTCGCAAGGGTTTCACGCGCTCGTGAAGGGCATCGCAGACACCGGCTTTCTCGTCGCGTTCGCCAATCGCCACGACGAGCATCATGACTGGGCGGTGGGGGTCGCCAGCCGCGTGACCGAACCTCTGCTCACGTGTGAGGCGGTGCTCGCCGAGGCGGCGTTTCACCTGCGGGACGCCGGAGTCGTACTCGCAATGGTCGAGGAGGGGCTGGTCACGCTGGCCTTCTCGTGCGAGGACCACCTCGAACCCCTGGCGGCCCTGGCCAAGCGATACGCGGATCGCCACCCGGATCTGGCAGACCTCTGCCTCGTGCGGATGAGCGAGCTGCACCCGCGCCACAGCATCATTACGGTCGACCGCGCCGATTTCCGTGTCTACCGGCGGAACAAGCGAGAGACCATCCCACTCATTTCGCCCCCAGCATGACGACGCGCGCCCGCAATCGCTTCCTTGCTTCTTTCTTGTCTTCGTTCTTCTGTCTTTTGTCGCCACGGTCATCTGACGCGCATGCCGAGCGTCGCGTCCCAATGCAACGGCTTCGACGCCTTGGCCAGCGGACTCTCCGGCAGCTCGCCAACGGTCACACCGTATTTCCAATCCGGCGGGCAGATGGCGATGAAGCGGGCATAGCCGCCCACGCCGCCCTGAAACTTGGGAAAGCCCATGGACACGAGCGCGCCGGACTCCGGCACCTGATCGAGATTGGCGACACCTTCGGCCTGCGTGTAGCCGTTTCTGAGCAGCCACGCTTCGCCCTCGAGCGTCGGCGTCGTGTCGGTGTCGAGCGGTTCGTGACCGTGGAACAGGATGTGTCGCTGCTCGTGCAGGAACTTCAGGGCCGCGAGCGTGACGCCAGGAAAGGGCCGGCGAGTCGCGAGCTCACGGTTCGGCCAGTCCTTCGACCAGCCTGAATGAACAAAGACGACCGATCCTTCGGGGACGCGGCCGTGCGCGGCTTCCCACGCCTGGATGTCCTCGACCGACAGGTGATAGCCAGGATCCTTCGCGACCTTGTCCACGATCGACATCACGACGAGTGGACGCACCGCAAAGGTCGGTGGCAGCTCGTCGATGCCGGGATAGTCGGGATTCCAATGCGCCGGAGGATCGAGTTGTGTCCCCAACTGATCGGTGGCCAGCACGTACCGCGTGGCTTCGAAGCCGTCCTTGGCCCACGAGTACGGGATTCCGGTCTTCGGATCGACCGTCGGGCCGAACGTCGCGTCGCCAAATCCAGCCCAGACCGGAATCGTCGGCGTGATCGAATGGGTGAGGTCGACGTACTTCGCGCGCTTCAGGGTGGTCTCGTAGGTCTGCCACAGCGATGACGCGTCGTTTCGCGACGGGCCGGCGCATGTCACGCACGACAGCGACGCGAAGAGAAGAAGGCTGATGCGACTCATGAACGGCTCCATCGCTGGCCGTCTTCCTGGTCAGAAGCCGGCCGGCGCGTTTTCGAAGAACTCGACCACTCCAGTCTCCAGCGAATACTCCGCGCCGACGACCAGGAGCCCGTTCTCCCTGATCAACCGCTCGAGCAGCTCGGATCCGTGGCGCAAGTGATCCACTGACGCGCGAACGTTCGCGCGCACGGCTTCGCGCACGAGGGCATCATGATCGTCGTCGCGCATGGTCGAGAGCACCGTCTCAACCGACGGGCGGACGCGATCGACGATGTCGCGCAGGTTCTCCGACTGGTTCGACGCCTCCCCCTTCAGCTCTTCGAGAGTCGCGAGGATGGCGCCGCACTGCGAGTGGCCCATCACCACAACGAGGCGGGTGCCAAACCTGGACGCGGCGAACTCGACGCTGCCAACGAGCGATGGCGCGACGACGTTGCCGGCGACGCGGATGACGAACAAGTCGCCGAAGCTCTGGTCGAACACGAGCTCAGCGGGTACCCGGGAGTCGGAGCAGCCCAGGATGATCGCGAACGGCTCCTGTCCGCCCATGAGCGCGGCGCGCCGCGCCGAGTTCGAGAGGGAAGACGTGGCGTTCTGATCGGTTGCGAACCGGCGGTTGCCTTCGCGAAGGCGGGCGAGCGCTTCGAGAGCGTTGAGCATGGCGGACATGGACGTTGAGCCGTCCGTCTACCGTCCGGACTCACGCGTGGCGTTGATTTTACCGTTGCTCGCGCATCAAGGTGGCGAACGTCGTTTCCGTCGTCGCCAAGCGAGTCGGCGTCGTCCCCGTCAGCTCGCGGCACTCTCGAATCAGATGCGCTTGATCGGTGTAGCCGCAGTGCGCGGCAATATCGGCACCGCTGAACGAGGGATGGGTCTTCATCACCCGCAGCGCGTGATGGATGCGGGCGAGGCGCGCGACGTGCTTGGCGCCCAGCCCGACCTCGTCCTGGAATTGCCGCTCCAGATGACGCCGTGAGACGCCGGTCATCGCCGAGACCGTGTTGATGGACACGTCGCCGCGATGTCGCTCGATCGCATCGAGAGAGCGCGCCACAGCGGGCGACGATCGTGGGGCTGACGCGCGAGCCCGAGCCGCAAACGCTGCGGCCAGAGATTCGAGGCGATCCTCGGCGCGCTGTTCGCACAGGGTATCGAGCAGGCGATCGGATCCTGATACGACGCTCGACATCGAGATGAGCTGATCGGTCAGGCTCCACATCGGCACTCGCAAGAACCCGCTCGTCCGCCCAGGCCAGAAGCGCAGCCCAAGAAGGTCGACTTCTCCGGTCGGCACTGCGGTCGTCGGCTGAATCGTTGGACCGACCAGCAGGTCTCGCGGCTGGCGATGACGAGCGCCGGTCTCATCGACCTGCTCGAAGGGATCCGCAAGATTGAAAATGAGCTCCACACAACCATCGGGAACGATGGGCTCGGCGTGGTCGAACTCCGACCGGGACCCGCGCGCGAACCACACCGTCTTGACCAGGTGCGCGAGAGACGGCGGCGCCGGAAGGTAGCCGAATTCCATGTCGCTTTTCTACAAGCCCTCAAAACGAAAGGACTACATATTCTATTTTCGGCATCCGCCTTCGCCTAGTTTCGGCGGGACAGGGACGGCAAGCTTGGGGCTTGAGGCTTGAGGCTTGGGGCTTGAGGCTTGAGGCTCGGGCCAGAGTCCTCTCGAGTCCCAAGTCCCAGGCCCCAAGCCCCAAGCCCCCAAGGAGAGCATTCGATGACGACGAGGATTGGAATCGCAGGTGTGCTGTTGGTCGGATTGGCGATGGGCGAGGGACGTGCGAGCGGGCAGGCCGCGCCACCTGGCTCAGTCAGCGCGCTCTCCTGGATGGCCGGCTCATGGGGCGCCACGGTCGACGGCGTGGACATGGAGGAGCACTGGATGACGGCCAAAGGCGGCTCGCTCATCGGCATGCACCGCGACGTCGCGAAGGGCCGGACCGTCTCGTTCGAATTCCTGCGCGTCGAAGAGCAGAACGGCGGGCTCGTCTACCTCGCGAGTCCGAAGGGCGCGCCAGCTACGCCGTTTCGCTTAGTGGAAGCGGGACCGATGCGTGCCGTGTTCGCCAATCCGCAACACGACTTCCCGCAGCGGATCATCTATTGGAAGGACGGCGCCGACCTGCGCGCCCGCATCGAAGGACTGCAGGGAGGAAAGACTGTTGGCGAAGAATGGCGATGGACGCCGCTGGGCAGGTAGGGCGATCCCACCCGCCCCACCTGCCCCTATCCAACCCGTCGTCAGATGCCTGGTCGTCGCCGCTGAGGTCCCTGCTCTCGATGCTTCTCCATCTCCGCGCGGAACTGCTTGACGCGTTCGAGTTGCTCCGCGGTGAGGAGCCCGAGGACCTCGGCCCGCACCTTTGCGCCCAGCACCGCCTGATCGGCCTCGACCGCCGCGACGTCTGCGGCCTTGGCCCTGATCGCGTTCTCGTCGATGGTGTCGGCCTCGACCACGGCGCGCATTCCGTCGCGGGCGGCCTTCATCCGCTCGCCGATCGCCCTGAACTCGTCGCGGTGCGAGTCGATCACGCTCCTGATCTGCTGTTGCTGTTCCTCGGTGACGTCGGCGTGACGGATGGCCGGACCCAGTTCGCCGAGCATTCCCATCGGTCCACCCATTGGCCCGCCGCGCGGCCCCCCAGGCCCGGGCCCGCGGAATGGGACGCCGCCAGCCGGAGGAGGACCTTGCGGCGCTTGCTCATCGTGGGCGACGAGCGGGGCGACAACGGCGAAAGTCAGCGCCAGTGCGCCTGCGGCGAGTGAGAGTCGAGTGCCAGTGGACATGAAGCGCCTCCGTATCTTCATCATCTGACGGCATGATCGTGGCAATGCCGTGGCCCGGCTGTGAAAAAACTGTGACCGGGCCTGAAAAAACTGCGAAGGGGCCTGGCCCCATTTCAGATCCTGCGATCTCTATGGAACACTGCCGTCAATGGCGCGCGTGCTGGTCGTCGAAGATGAAGCACATATCCGAGATCTCATCGTCCTGCACCTGGGTCTCGAGGGGTTGGAGTCGGAGGCGATTGGTGACGGGCGCGAGGCGCTCGCGCGCGCGAACCACCAGCCATTCGACCTGATCATCCTCGACCTGATGCTGCCCGGCATGGACGGCGTCTCGATCTGCCGCGCGATCCGCCGAGGCGGCGCCAATCACGATGTGCCCATCCTGATGCTCACCGCGCGCCGCGAGGAGAGCGACAAGGTGCTGGGCCTCGAGAGCGGAGCCGACGACTACCTGGCCAAGCCGTTTGGCATTCGCGAGCTCGTGGCGCGCGTGCGAGCGCTTCTCCGCCGGCCGCGTGCAGGCGCGGCCGGCCTCGCCGTCGGACACGAGCGGCCGGTGGTCGCGCACGGGCTGGAAATCGATCCCGCACGGCGCCGGGTCAAGGTCCGAGGGGAGCCGATCGATCTCACGGCGCAGGAGTTTCGGTTGTTGTTCGTCCTTGCCTCGCATCCGGGCATCGTATTCACGCGCGAGGCGTTGCTGTCGCGCGTCTGGCCCGACCACACACATGTGACCGTCCGCAGCGTCGACTCGCTCGTCAAGCGCGTGCGTCATCACATCGAGAAAATTCCTGCCACGCCCGAGATCATCCTGACCGTGTGGGGGAGCGGGTACAAATGCGCGGACGCACGTGATGAGTGAGAACTGTCTCTGCTCTCTGCGTCATCTGTGGCCCTCGTATTGAGAACATCCGAGTCCGATGTCTGACAAGCGCCGCTGGACGCGCAGCCTTTATTGGCGGATTGGCCTGGGATTCATTCTCTTCCTCGGGCTGACGCTCGCGGCGCAAGCCGGCTTGTTCCTCTGGGTCCTGGGCGAGACCGAAGGCGGCATGCCTGAACGGATGGGGCGCGACTTTGCGGAGCTGGTCGCGTCGGAATTCGAAGGGGCGCTTCAGCGCGATCCCTCGCTCGACCTCGAGCAGTACGCGAGAAAGCGGGTCGTCGAGTTTCACCGTCCGGCCGTGATCTTTCTGGCCGATGGCCGTGTGGTCGCTCCTCCGGGGACGAACCCGCCGCCGTTTCCACCACGCATGCCCGGCCGATTTGGCGGTCCTCCCATGGGTCGCGGGCCGCAAGGCGGGCCGGGTGGTCCGTCACCAATGGGCCGCGGGCCGATGCCTGATGGCCCGCCGCCTGACGGCGGCATGTTCGACGGGGTTTTTCGCCGTCCTCCTTTCGGACCACCTCGACGGCCGGTCATCGCGCCGGTGCGCGCCAACGGCGTGGTGGTCGCCACCGTGTGGGTCCCGCCGCTCACCGGGGCGGGCCGCTTGGCTGGCACGTTTGGTCCGCTGCTCGCGGGAATGCTGCTTCTCGTGATCGCCGGGACCGCGCTTGCCGCACTGATGATTTTCAGACCGGCGCACGCGCAGCTACGCGCGCTCGAAGACGCTGCGCGCCGGCTCGGCGAAGGGGATCTGACGGCGCGCGCGCCGGCCATCGGCGGTGACGAGGTTGCCGCCGTCGCCCACGCGTTCAACCACATGGCCGGGGAGCTTTCGTCCCGTCAGGCTGAGCTGGTCGAAGCCGACCGCATCCGCCGCCAGTTGCTGGCCGACGTGTCGCACGAACTGATGACGCCGCTCACCGCCATTCGCGGCTACGCCGAAACGCTGTCGCTCGCGCCATTTGCCCCGGCGTCGGGAGAAGGGCAGCGCGCGGTCCGCATCATTCACGAAGAAGGCGAGCGGATCGAACGGCTGGTCGGCGACCTGCTGGACCTGGCGCGATTCGAGGCCGGCGGCATCTCGCTCTCTCGAGACACGGTGGCGGTGTCGGATCTCTTCTCGCGGGTCCTCGAGCGGCACTCGCGCGCCGCTGAAGAAAAGGGCGTCATCCTCGAAACCCATCTCGCCGACTCGAGCCTCACTGTCGTCGGCGACGCGCATCGGCTCGAGCAGGCCCTTCAGAATCTGGCGTCGAACGCGCTCAGGCACACGCCGCCGGGCGGACGCGTGACGCTGAACGCGGAAACAGGCTGATCGATCGGTGCGGCTTCAAGTGGCGGACACGGGCGCCGGCATCCCGGAGGAGCACCTGGCGCACGTGTTCGATCGCTTCTATAAGGCGGATCCGTCCCGGTCGCGATCGGGCTCCGGACTAGGGCTGTCGATCGTCAAGGCGATCGTCGAGCGGCACGGCGGGACGGTGGGTGTACGGAGCACGCCGGGGGTCGAGACGATCTTCGAGATTGTGATCTGACACAAGCCCCAAGCCCCAAGTCCCAAGCCCCAAGTCCCAAGCCCCAAGCCCCAAGTCCCAAGCCCCAAGTCCCAAGCCCCAAGCCCCAAGCCCCAAGCCGTCTTATGTCGTCTGCAACTCGCGCCCTGTCTCCGCTCTGAGCATCCCCGAGAACACACCCTGCAGCAGATCGGTGTGATTGGCCAGCAGGTCGAAAACCTCTGAGCGATCCAGCTTGAGCGCCGTGCCTTCGGCCGTCACCGTGACGGTCGCCGAGAACGGCACGCCGCCAAGGGTCTCGTAGATGCCGACCACGTCGCCTTCGTCGGCGGCTTCCACCTGTCCACCCTTGCGCTCGATGCGAAGCCCGCCACTCAAGACAATCAGGATGCTGGCGCCGCCTTTCATCGGATCGGTGCCCGGCTTGAGCGGGATGTGACGCGCAATCGCGGCCATGCCGAGCAGTTGTTCGGCCGTGGCATGCGAAAGCAGCGGACTGGCCTGCAGCAGGAGCACGCGATCGACCTGCCGCAGTCCAGCGTCGGGCCTTCGACGCAGGTCGGGCGGAATCTCGCCGTGCACGACCGCCTGCCAGCCAGGGCGGGTCTGCATCAGCATGCGGAAGATGCCTTCGGCCAGCTCCACGTTCTCCGAGAGGAGCGCGAGGAACTCGTCGGTCGTCAGCGACAGCGCGATCACCGGCTCCAGTGCCGTGACCGTCGCCTGCATCCGCGACCCTTCGAGCATTTCCTCGAATGCAACTGGGGCTGGGGCGTCGATCGTCTCCGCCGGACCCTTGGCGTCGACACTGTTCACACGGCCTTCGAGCAGGAACTGGACGGTCGAGGGGGCCGTGTCGCGCTCGTACAGCGTTCGTCCGGATTCGTAGCGCACCTGCCGTCCGAGTCCGGCAATGCGGAAGAGCTCGTCCACCGACGCAAAGGAGAAGACGAGGATTCGGCGGAGACGATCGGCCAGCTCGACCGCCGGCAGCGGTTCCTGCCACAATTCCTTCCGGCGTTCCGCCGGCATGCGATGCGCGGCCAGCGCCCATGAGGCCGCTTCGAACACATACCAGTCGCGTGGATCGCGATGCGCCAGGATGTGTTCGATGTCGTCGGCGAGGTTCCAGATCTTCCGTGCTTCGACGAGGTGAATCGCCGCCGCCGCGATCGCCTGCTGCTCGTCGTGAAGGAGCTGCGCGAGGGTGTCCTCGACGTCGCGCGTCCGCGTCCGGTAGACGACGTTGCCTTTGCGAATGCGTTCGTCCTGCGGCATCTCCTCGACCAGCAGCATGACGCGCCGGCGCACGTCGCCCTTGAGGACGTTGTCGAGGTACTCGATCGCGCCCGACACCGTTCGGCCTTCGCCGATTTCGAGGGTCGTTCTCACGGCGGCGATGTCGCTTGGCGGATGCACCAGGCCGAGCAGCAGGAACATCCGGTTGTAGGCCCGCTGGTACTTCTCGGTCAGGGTCAGCGCCAGCAGGCTGTTCTGGTCGAGGCCGCCGGCGACGAACAGGTTGTAGTGCAGCGTCAACGCGTTGAACGCGCGGCCCGCCTCGGCCACGATGTGCTTCGACACCTGGGCGGCGTCGACGGCGAGGTCAGGATGCGACCGGCGAATCTCTCCCAGCGCGGTCACCGCCTTGAATCGCAGGAAACCGTCGGGGTCGTCCAGCGCGGCCACCAGCGCCGACACCGAATCCGCCGACGGCAGCAGCGCCAGCGTGGACGGGACGTGACGGCGAACCCACACATCCTCATCGGTATCGCGCATGAAGTAGGCGAGCGAGGGCACGACGTCGTTGCCATAGCTCACCAGGACCTCACGCGCTTCGGCCTTCAGCCGCCGGTTGCGCAACAGCGACACCAGTGCGGGGACGAAGAGGAAGTCGCCTCCGCCCTGCGCGGCGGCGCTCTGAATCGCCGCCTGCGCGACCTCGATGTTCGCGTCGTGCATCAGCGGCATGAGCAGCATTCGCAGCGACGGATTGTGCACTTCGCCGAGGACGCGAGCGACCTGCAGGCGCAACGGGGCGACTTGATCTCGCCCATCTTCGGCAAACCGTCGAAGGGTATCTTCGGCAATCTGCACGTCGCCGGCGTCGGCGCTCGAGGCCAGCGCCGAGGCGGCGGCGATGACCAGCGCCGGATCGTGGCTGCTCGAGGTACGGCCGCATGACGTTGGCCGCGGCATCACCGCGGACTGCCGCGAGAGCGCTCACCGCGGCGACCCGGACCTTGGCGTCGGCGTCGGTCAGCGCCCGCTGCACGCCGGCCGCCCAGCGGTCGGCGCCGCCGGGTCCCGTCGCCTCGGCGACGGTCAACGCCCTCGCGCGCACGTCGGGCGAGTCGTGCCAGAGCAGCAGCGGGGTCACGAGGTTGCGCTTCTCCAGCGACTCGAGGAGATCGATTGCGTAGAGCACGCGCCGCGGTTCTGGATGCGCGAGCTCGGTGACGAGCGTTTCGATCGACGACAAGTCGGCGCTCGCCGCGCGGATATCGGTGGCCTTGACGTCCTGCTGCTCGATGCTGCGCCGGAACGCCTTGATGTACTCACGCCGGGCGTTCAAGGCAAATGCCGCCCAGATCGCCATCATGGTGACGCTGGCGTAACTCAATTGCTGCCAGCGCAACCCAAGTCCCCAGGGCTGCACGAGCACGAGCAGGATCAGCGCGCCGATGCCCTTGGCCACCCGATCGACCGTGACGTCGATGAACGGCTTGGCCTGGTATTTGACGTCGACCGGCAACGGCAGGAACAGGACCTCACGCGTCGTCTTGTCGACCGTGTAGCGCAGCGACGTGTCGAACACACGCGCGACTCCCGCGGTCCACAAGGCGCCGTTGAACAGCATCAGCAGGCCCGTCGCGCTGTCGACGAACGGAATGATCATCAACGCGAAGCCGATGCCGAGCATTCGGTGAATCCGGCTGGTGAGCAAGATCTGCACGAAAAAACCGGCCAACGATAAGTACGCCGTAATCTGCGCGAGGAACGCCGTGACTGCATCGACGTTCGAGGCCCCTTTTGCGGCTGCCGTGGCCATGTTCAGCTGCTGCTCGATGATCGCCGCGCCGATGGCGGCAAAGCCGATCACCATGGCGATGGTCTGCAGGTGCTTCGACGAGCGCAGCAGTCGAATCGCTTCGGAGCCGCTCACGCTCGTTTCTTCACCCGTCTTGCTGGCGTCGCTGCGCCCGGCATTGGGTTCGCGCCGGACCACCCCCATGACCGTCACCGTGCACAGAACGAGCGTGGCCGCGCTGACCAGGAGGACCCCGTTCGTGCCGATGTTGTCGACGATCGTCGACGTCACGATTGCGCCGGTGAACCCGCCAAGGCTCGCGCCGGCACCCACGAAGCCGAAGATGCGCTTGGCCTGGCGCGGGTCGTAGACGTCGTTGGCGAGCGTCCAGAACTGGCTGATCAGCAGGATCCCGATGATGGTCCCGAAGAGATAGAAGCCGACCGCGACCGCCTTGTTCGTCGGAAAACTGTTGAACAGGAAGTAGAACATCGTCATCAGGACGAAGATCGCCGTGAGCGTGCTCGGGATTATCGAGCGCCGCGGCACCAGCGAGATGGCGCGCGTGTAGCCCTGCATGATCAGGCCGATGACGATGCCCGCGCCGAATTGGACCCAGGGCAGGTTCTCGGCGCCGAGCTTGTCGATGAACAAGCCGCGCGTGACCGGCTTGATCATGTTGTAGCCGGCCATGGCCAGGAACGAATACGCGAACATCAAGAGTACGGTGGCGGCTTCGCCCTGACGCAGTTGCACGATCGGGTTGACCAGACGCGTGGCGAGCGATTGAGAGGGGCGGTCGGCCATTTAGCCGGAATCTTATCCCAGTGAGGCTCCGCTTCAGACAGTCGCGCAGAACCGCCCGGTTTGGCTCCCCTGCAGCGGTGCGCGACGCCTCCAACGGCCGGTCGAGAGCATCCCTCGACTTGAAAGAATCCAGCCGTCGAGACGTCTAAGTGCTGCCTTTCAGAAATACGGTGAGGCACCGAGGGCGGCGAGGCGCCCCGATGGCAAGGCGCGACGACCGAGAATATCGGGAATATTTGAGGGAGGAGCAATCGCAGCCAGCGGGGATGCATCGCCGGCCGAATGCCACCGTATTTCTTAAAGTCAGCACTAAGGTAAACTCAGCGACGCGTCCGCGTGCAGAGCACCATCGAGCGACTGCTTGGCCTGAACAAACGAGAGCTCCAGCGGGCTTGGCCGCTCTTCGCCTACCTGTTTCTGACGATGGCCGGTTCGGTCGCGAGCAAGGCGGCTCGCGACGCGCTGTTCCTGCATCGCTATCGCGCGACCGACCTTCCGTACGTCGATATCGCGATCGCCGCGCTCGCGGGTCTCTCTGCCGCGCTCTACATCCGCATCGGTCACCGGACGAACCTTCGGAACCTGCAGGTCGGCGCGCTCGCTGTTCTTTTCGCTGACCGCGCTCGGGCTTCTGGCTCTGGACGGTCGAGACGCCGGAGTCGGGGCCGCTGTTCGTCGCCATCTACGTCTGGGTCGGCGTCCTGTCGGTGCTCGCGCCCTCGCAGGTGTGGATGCTCGCGAACCGGCGTGCTGACCACGCGCGAGGCCAAACGGTCGTTCGGGCTCATCGGCAGCGGCGCCATCCTCGGCTGGATCGTCGGCGGCCTCGCGACCCGCGAAATCGTGTCGCGCTTCGGGACCGAGAGCATGCTCGCGCTGATCGCGATCTCGACGTTGTTGTGCGCGGGTCTCGTGATCATGATCTGGCGCGATCGCCCCGACTATGTCGGATCCGATCAGCCGGCCAGCGGATCCGAGGTGCGCGGCGGCGGACTGCGCGCGAGCTTCAAGATCATCAGGGGATCGGCCTACTTGTCCTCGATCGCCGCGCTGATTCTCGTGTCGGCGCTCGACCACCACCGTGGCCGGATGGCAGTTCAAGGCGATTGCCAAGGCGGCGATTCCCGACACCGATCAGCTCGCCATGTTCTTCGGCTCGTTCAACATGACGGCCGGGCTCGTTTCGCTGGTGCTCCAGCTCGTCTTGACCGGCCGCGTGCTGCGAACCGCCGGCGTCGGCGTCGCCCTGTTCATCGTCCCGATCGCCTGATCTTCAGTTCGATCGGTGTGCTCGTCGATCGGCACGCTCCTCGCCGCGTCGATGTTGAAGGCCAGCGACCAGGTGCTGCGCTACTCGATCGACAAGGCCACGGTCGAGCTGCTCTATCTGCCCGTCCCGGCCGCGCAGACCTTCCGGGTCAAGTCGTTCATCGACCTGGTCGTCTACCGAATGGGCGACGCGACCGGCGGGCTCATCATCCTGCTGTTTGGCGCCGCGCTGGCCTGGACCCCGGTCGAGATGTCGTGGGTGTGCCTGGTGCTGCTGGTCGTCTGGATCGGGTCCGCGGCGGTCGCCCGCAAGCAGTATGTCGAGACGCTGCGCGAGAGCATCCATCAGCATCGCGTCGATACCGAGCGAGCCACCCTGCAGGTGATCGACCGCGACACCTCGGCGCTGATCTCGTCGCGCCTGAAGGGCGTCGCCCGTGAGATCGTCGTACGCGCTGAGCCTGTTCGAGATGGCGCACGACCGCGTCGTCCATCCGGCAGTCAGGGGTCTGCTGCGCCACGCCGAACCGGAGATCCGGCGGCATGCCATCACCGTGCTGTCGCGCGCCGGCGACGTCACCGTCAAGGACGAGATTCAGGTCTTGCTGAACGATCCGGCGCTCGAGGTGCGAACCGAGGCGCTCTTGTATCTCACGGCCTTCGACAACATCGACCCGGTCACGCGCATCGAGGAGCTTGGCGACTTCGAGGACTTCTCGATCCGCGCCGCGCTCGTCGCCTTCCTGGCGCGGCCCGGGCGCGCGCAGAACCTGGACGCGGCACGTCTGATGCTCGGACGCATGGTCGACGAGAAGGGCACGGCCGGTCAGCGCACCCGCCTCGAAGCCGCGCGCCTGCTGGCCTTCCTCCCCGACGTGTTCGAGCGGGAGCTGCGCGAGTTGATTGCCGACGATGATGCCGAGGTGGCTCGAGCGGCGATTGCGGCAGTCGGCCGGTTGCAAAAGCGATCGTTCGTCGGTCACGTCATGGAACACCTGGCCGAGCCCGAGCTCGTCGAAGCGGCGACCAACGCCCTCTCGCAGTTCGGCGACCGCATCGTCGGCACGCTGCGCGACTACCTCCTCGACGACAACATGCCGATCGAGGTCCGCCGCCAAGTGCCCATGGTGTTGCAGACCATCGGTACCCGGTCGGCGAACGAGGTCCTCACCGAAAGCGTGTTCGACAAGCGACGTCATCCTCCGCTATCACTCGATCACGGCGTTGAACAAGCTGGCGCAGCAGCATCCCGACCGGCCGGTCGACAAGAAGCTGGTCGAGTCGATCGTCGCCGCCGAGATCATGGGCCACTATCGCTCCTATCAGATGCTCGGGACGATGGGGGCGGCCGACGATGTCACCAGTCCGGTCGTGATGGGACTGCGCGAATCAATGGAGAAGGAGGCCGAGCGGATCTTCCGGCTGCTCAAGATCATCTATCCCGAGCGCGACATGCACAGCGCCTATGTCGGCCTCCGATCGGCGGACCCGGTCGTCCACGACAATGCGATGGAGTTCCTCGACGTGGTGCTCGCTCCGGAAATGCGTCAGCTGATCATTCCGCTCTTCGATCGAGACGTGAAGCTGACCAAGCGTATCGAGGCCGCCAACCGGCTGCTCGGCGCCGGCCTGGGCGACCGCGAGGAGGCGATCGAAGTGATGACGCTCAGCGGCGATCCGTGGCTGCGCTCCTGCGCGGCGTATGCGATCGGGGAAATGCGCCTGCGGCAGTTTGCTGAAGTGCTCGATCGATGGGCGAGCGATTCCGATCCGCTCCTCCGCGCCACCGCCATCGACGCGCAGGAGAAGCTCCGCCACACGGCCGCGGCCGACGCCGGAGTGGATGCGCTGTAGGGCGCCACTTCAGTGGCGCCTCGTCGATGGCACGACTAAAGTCGTGCCCTACGGCCCGATTGCTTCCGCCGCCGGCGAGTCCGGCCAGGCAGGAACCGGGCGCGCCACGTAGCCCGCATGAGCCAGGCGGCTCTGAAAGAGCGCGATCTGCGAGGCGGCGAAGAGCAGTCTCACGGCCACGCGCAGGACGATGTAGAGCTGGCCGATGGCGAAACCGCCGGCCGATGAAGACGCACCTGGCGCAATCAGCGCGTACAGCCCGATCACCGCAAGAAACACGAGCGTATTCAGCCCGTAAAGCCCGATGGCGGCCCCGGGGTTCCGCCTGACGAACCGGGCGCCGGCGACCAGCGCGCCGATCATGCTGCGGCGGTCCTCGACGACGGCCCGAACCTTGGCGTAGTCGAAGACCAGGTTCACGGCCGCGACGATCGCGAAGAAGACGACGTAGAACGCCACTCGATAGAGCACTGCCGTGCGCTCCGACGTGAGATCGCGCGTGAGGGCGGCCAGCACATCGTCGAACAGCCACGGATGAAGCCGGGCAAACAGGATCCAGTAGATGGCGACGGCGATGAGACCGAGCCGGATGAATCGGATGGAGTAGACACCGCAGGCGGCAAAGAATCCGCTGGTGCCGATGGCGCGATCGCGCGCCAACCGATCCAGCACGCCGCCCAGAAGAAACATCGAGAGCACCGCATGCGCCGACACGGCAGCCGCGATCACGATCGGCAGGCTTTTGGCGTCGGCAACGCCAGACAGGTTCTTGAGCACGGCGGCAAAGCCGATGATCGCCGGCACGAAGCTCTGCCCGACGCCGGCGGCCTGGGCGAGAAATTCATTCCACCAGTCGTAGTTCACGCCGCTGGCGGCCGTTTCGGCGGCGAGGCTGCTGCCGAGATGGACGGCCAGCATGCCTTGCAGCGTGATCGCGAGCGGGAGGGTCAGCAGAATCGTGGCCATCCAAAGGCCGGCGATCAGCCACGGCGCGCGACCGTACCCGTCCGAGCCCCGATCGAAGTTTCAACCCTTGCCTTTGCTCGCCAGCTGAACCTGCGCCTACACACGAAAAACGCATACGTCAACAGCAGGTCCTGCAGCCACACCATCCACTTCAGCGCCCACTTCGTGGTGGCGGCGTCGGTGGCTGGCTCGATCGCGCGGCTGTTGTTCGTGTAGTTGGTGTCGAGCAGCAGCACGCGCTCCGGGTCCACTCGAGCGAAGACCGCCTTCGACTTCCGGTCGTAGGTCAGGATGTGCCAGCGCGCGAGCCCATCCCATGTTTCCCGCGTCTGCTCGCCGTCCGCGAAGCGGACGACGATGTCCACCGGAAACTGACCGGCTTCGAGGCGGCGCGCGACGACGGTGGTGCGATACATGCCCTCCACGGTCTTCTCCTCGAACGCCGGGCCGCCCGCGGCATCGACTATTCCACGAGAGGAAATCGGCTCGGTCGTCAGCCGCTCGATGGCGTAGTCGAACCGGTTCGAGCTGCGATAGATGCGGTCGAAGAACCACGTGTAGTCCTGCCGCGTGACCTCGTTCACGATGGCGAAGAAGTCGTCGGGACTTGGATGCTTGAACTTCCATCGATCGAAGATCGTCGCGAGGATCTTCTGCAGCAGTTCCCATCCGAGCCGGCGCTCGAGCGTGTGCAGCCAGAGTGCGGTTTTGTGGTACGACATCACCCCATGGGTGCCCGGCCAGTAGAGAAACGTAGGGGACGATGGCGCGTCCCGATCGCCGTCTCGCCGATATGAGTTCATCCAGTTGGTGTCGGTCTCGCGCTCGAGGGCGATGTCGCGGAATTGCCACGGCAGGAAGCCGCCGAAGAACCGCTGGACGAGATAGTGTGGTTGAAAGGCGACCGCCTGGACGCGTGAGTCGGAAAACTCGTTGAGGCCTTCGTCCATCCAGGCGTGCTCGACCTCGTCGTTGGCCACCATGCCGTACCAGAACTGATGGCCGGCTTCGTGAATCACGACATACTCAGGCTCGTTGGTCTGCCGCGGGACCAGCCACCGGCTGCCGCCGGTGAACAGCGTCGGGTACTCCATGCCTCCCGAGGTGCTCTGATACGCGGGATCGACGATGGTGATGTGGCCGTACGGATACGGCCCGTACCACTCGCCGTAGTAGCGCAGCGCCGCGGCGGTGGCGGCAAAATGGCGATCCTCCTGGGCGCTGTGCTCGGGCTGCAGCAGCAGGCGCATTTCCACCGGCGGCAGGGTGGGATGCTCGAATCGTTGCCGGCGCTCGAGGAAGTCCGGGCTCGTCGTCCACGCGAAGTCGTGCACGTCATCCTGCACGTATCGATGAGTGGTCGTCCGGTTGGCGGCCGGCGTGCGTGATTGCTCGACCCCGGTGGCGCCGACCATCCAACCCTCCGGGCACCGTGATCCGGACGTCGTAGCGGCCGAAGTCGGAAAAGAACTCGGTGTTGGCGAAGAACTGGCGCGCCGTCCAGCCGCCGCTCTCGAACACACCCAGCTTCGGGAACCACTGCGAGACGAAGAAGTAGTTGCCGATGACGCCCGTGCGATCGAAGTTGCGCGGGAACTTGCCGGTCCACGAGATGCGGAGCTTGAGCGACTCGCCCGGAGCGACGGGAGTGGGAAGCGTGACGGCGGCAAGCGTCCGGTCGTCGGCGTTTTGATCGTCGGGCGAAATGAAGCGGACCTCGCCGGTCACATCCCTCGGCGCGGCGCCGCCGGCGCCGAGAATCTGCACGCCGGTGATGTCGGTGCGGCCGAAATCGGATTCGGGACGGTCGTCGAAGTCGGTGCCGCCGCCCAGGCGGTACTGCTTCATCCAGGTCGAGTTGCTGTTGCGGAAGGCATTCCAGTAGAGATGAAGGCGAAGCGAGTACGCGGCAATCGTGCCGGTGTTGCGCCAGTCGATCGTCTCCACGCCGGTGATGGTTCGCGCCGGCGGATCGAGCGTGACATCGATGTCGTAGTTGACGTTGCGAGGAGACAGCGCCTGAGAACGGATCGGGGTTTCGGCAAGAAGGACAATACCCAGCACGCACGTCAACGCCGCTGCCTTCGCCCTCGTCTGCATCAAGCGCTCATCCTATCCCGTATTTCTTTGTCGTATAATCACAAGTTCCTATGCCGATTCGAGTGCTGTTTTACGGTCTCGGTCCCATTGGCGCCGCCGTTGCGCGCCAGGTCGCAACCCGCAAGGGTTTTCAGATCGTCGGCGCGGTCGATATCGATCACGCCAAGGTTGGTCTCGATTTAGGTGACGTGATCGGTCTCGGCAAGAAGCTGAAGGTGCGCGTGACCAACGACGC
This sequence comes from uncultured Acidobacteriota bacterium, assembly GCA_963773045.1. Taxonomy (GTDB): domain Bacteria; phylum Acidobacteriota; class Vicinamibacteria; order Vicinamibacterales; family UBA2999; genus 12-FULL-67-14b. The sequence continues at coordinate 470,981 of CAVYZT010000013.1, forward strand.
GCCCGGCGCCTTCAAGAGCGGCAAGCCCGACGTGGCCGTGCTGTGCACGAGCTCGTCGCTCAAGCAGGTGATGCCGCAGATCGAAATGGTGCTGTCGAAGAAAGTCGCCATCGTCTCGACCACCGAAGAGCTGTCCTACCCGGTCGGCAAGAACCGCGCGCTGGCGAAGAAGATCGACGCGATGGCCAGGCGCGCCAAGGTGGCCGTGCTGGGCACCGGTGTCAACCCGGGATTCGCGATGGATGCGCTGCCGATCGCGCTCACCGGAATCTGCGAGCGCGTCGACAGCATCCGGGTCGATCGGATTCAGGATGCGAGAACGCGGCGGCTGCCGTTTCAGCAGAAGATCGGTTCGGGCCTGACCAAAGCACAGTTCGCCGGCAAGGTGAAGGACGGCAGCGTCCGGCACGTCGGGCTCGCCGAATCGGTGACGATGATCGCCGACGCGCTTGGCTGGAAGCTCGACAAGGTCACCGACGAGATTCAGCCCAAGATCGCCGAGTGGCCGGTGGCCAGCGATCTGATCGCCGTCGATCCCGGTTTCGTCTGCGGCCTGATTCAGGACGGCATTGGCTGGGTCAAGGGCAAGCCGCTGATCACGCTGCACATGGAGGCGTATCTCGGTGCGCCCGAGTCGTTCGACGCGGTCACCGTGGAAGGCCATCCGCGGATCTCGCAGAAGGTGGCGGGCGGCCTGCACGGCGACGTCGCCACCGCGTCGATCACGGTGAACTCGATTCCGAAGATCCTGCGCGTGGCGCCGGGCCTGCGGACGATGGCCGACATGCCGATTCCGAGTTGCTTCGGCGGTCGATAGGCCACAGTCACGGCCCTTCGGCCGCGCTCGTTGGGACACGGTCGATCTGCACAAGGCTCGAGAGTGACGCTGCCGGCGGCGATATAATCCGGCGCGGTCCGCCACATGTCCGTTCAGCCTGGCGCTCGACTTGGTCCGTACGAGATCGTCGCCCCGCTCGGAGCGGGCGGGATGGGCGAAGTTCATCGCGCACGCGATCCACGACTGGGTCGCGATGTCGCCATCAAGGTGCTGCCGGCGGCATTCTCTGCCGACGCCGACCGGCTGAGACGATTCGAACAGGAAGCTCGGGCCGCCGCCGCGCTGAACCATCCCAACATCCTCGCGGTCCACGACATCGGCACGCACGACGGGGCGCCCTACATCGTCTCGGAGTTGCTCGAAGGCGAGACGCTCCGCGAGCGGCTCGCACGAGGGACGGCGGCGAGTGGTTCGGCGAGCGCGCCCGGAGGACTCTCGGTCCGCAAGGCCATCGATCACGCGATCCAGATTGCTCACGGTCTGTCGGGTGCGCACGACAAGGGCATCGTGCATCGCGACCTGAAGCCGGAGAACCTGTTCGTCACCGCCGACGGGCGCGTGAAGATTCTCGATTTCGGTCTGGCCAAGCTCAGACCCGACCTGGCGCCGTCCGGCGGCGGAACCGGCCTTCCCACCGAGGCCGTCGGCACTCAGCCCGGGATGCTGCTCGGCACGATGGGCTACATGGCGCCGGAGCAGGTGCGCGGCCACCAGGCCGATCATCGGTCCGACATTTTCGCGTTCGGGGCGGTCCTGTACGAAATGCTCTCAGGCCAGCGCGCATTCCGCGGCGCGACGGCGGCCGACACGATCAGCGCCATCCTCGACAAGGACCCGCAGGACTTGCCGGTCGTGGAGCGGCACATTCCCCCCGCGCTCGAGCGGATCGTCGATCGCTGCCTGGAAAAGAGCCCGAGCGCACGATTCCAAACGGCGAGCGATCTTGCGTTTGCGCTCGAGGCGCTGTCGTCGCATTCGGACCGATCCGAAGCGAGTGGCGTCGTCGCCGGGCCGGCCCCGGCGCGTCCATCGCGCGAACGACTCGCGTGGGGTGTCGCCGCGCTGCTCGCCGTCTCGACCGCAATTGCGTTCGCTCTTGGCGCGATGGGTTACTTCACTCGCCCTCGGCTCGAGCGGGCCTATCGCAGCACGGTGCTCCTTCCCGAGAAGGCGGTCTACACGAGCGTCGGCACTCCCGCGTATCGCCTGGGCATGTCGCCCGATGGGTCGCGGGTGTCGTTCGTGGCTGCAATGGATGGGCAGCCACCCCGGCTTTGGGTGCGGCCGCTGGATGCACTGAGCGCCCAGCCTCTCGCTGGAACTGAACAGGCCGCCGGTCCATTCTGGTCTCCAGACAGCCGGTTCATCGCGTATTTCACCACTCCCCTGACGTCACTGAAGAAGATTGACGCGGCCGGCGGTCCTCCTTTGACCTTGGTTGAATTGCCAGGTGCCAACCCGACCAACGGATCCGCAGGCGCGACGTGGAACAAGGACGACGTGATTCTGTTTGGCGCCACCGGACCAGTGATTGGCGGTCCGATCCGAAGAGTCTCGGCGGCTGGTGGCAGCGCCAACGAAGTGATCGCGCCCGACACCAAGAACGGCGAGACCGAGCTCTGGTATCCGTATTTTCTTCCTGACGGCAATCACTTTCTCTATCTCGCGATGGGACCCCTCGACGGGCTGCCGTTGCGGCCGCTTGGCATTTACGCCACGGCGCTCGACGGGAAAGAGCGCAAGCTGATCATGCGCGGTGGGTCCAACATGAAGTACGTGCAAGGCCACCTGCTGTTCCTGCGCGAAGGCACGCTGATGGCGCAGCCATTCGACGCCGAGCGACTCGCATTGAGCGGTGACGCCGTGCCCATTGCGGAGCAGGTTCAGATCGGAGGGCCGTCGGGAGCAACCGGCCCCTTCGCGGTTTCGGAGACCGGTGTCCTCGCGTACGTGTCTGGCCCGGGGCTGGGGGCCGGAACCCCGTCGCAGCTCGCCTGGTTCGATCGCGAGGGGAAGCGCCTGGGCGAGCTCGGCGATCGTGCCTCGTACTCCGATGTCGAGTTATCCCATGACGGAACCCGTGCGACGGTCTCGGTGATCGATTCGGCGCGCCGATCCAATGACATCTGGATCTACGATGTCGCTCGCGGCCTCCGAACCAAGTTCACGTTCGATTCGGGCAGCGAGCAGACGTCGGTCTGGTCTCCTGACGGCAGCCGCATCGTCTATAACTCGACGCGAAACCCGCCGACTTTGTACCAGAACGCGTCGACCGGGTCTGGCACCGAGGACATGCTACCGGCGACCGCCAGCAGCGGATCTTTGTCGCCGACGAGTTGGTCCTCCGACGGTCGGTTTATCTGCTACATCTTCCTTGCCGCAGCTGGGGTCGCGGCCCGACCCCGACATATGGGTGCTGCCGCTGTTCGGAGATCGGAAGCCCTTTGCGTTTCTCCAGACGCCCGCGGCCGAAGTTTGGGGTCGGTTCTCGCCAGATGGGCGTTGGCTCGCGTACATGTCCAATGAATCCGGGCGACAAGAAGTGTACGTGACGCCGTTCCCCGGGCCCGGCGGCAAGTCGCTGGTCTCGACATCGGGTGGCCTGCTCCCTCGATGGCGGCGTGATGGCACCGAGCTGTTTTATATCGGGCCGGACAACAAGCTGATGGTCGCGGCCGTGAATGGCCGTGGCTCAGGCTTTCAGGTGGGTGCCGTCCGGCCGCTGTTTGAAGCGAGGGGACGGACCGGGCTGCGTTCGCAGTACGACGTTTCGGCAGACGGCCAGCGTTTCCTCTTCAATGTGATAGCCGACCAGCAGCAGAGTACGCCGCCGATCACGCTCGTCGTGAACTGGATGGCGGGGTTGAAGGCGGCGAAGTAGCGCACTCTGAAGGCAGAAGGCAGAAGGCAGAAGGCAGAAGGCATCCGCCTCCGCTCGCGCAGTTGCCAGGCGAGCTACGGCGCGATGGCGCGCCGAAGCGGCAAAGCCGCGGAGGCGGCCAGAAGGCAGAAGCCGGCGCGCTGCGAAGACGCTGTAAGCTGTTTACGTGCGCGCGGTCTCACTGCTTCTCACCTCGGCTGCACTCCTCGTCGTCAGCGCGGCGGCCATCGCGCAGCGCATGGACGCGTTCGTCGAGTCGCGCGAACACCCGGCGATCGCGTACAACACCGCTCCCGTCCACAACGCCATCTCCGAGCTGAATCGCCGGCTCGATGAAGGCTCGGCCGCGCTGAGCTTCGATCCCGTGAGCGGATACCTGCGCTCGGTTCTGAAGGCGTTGAGCGTGCCGATCGAATCGCAAATGCTCGTGTATACGCAGACCAGCCTGCAGGCGCAGAAGATCAACATGCAGAACCCCCGGGCGGTCTACTTCACCGACGAAGCGTCGGTGGCGTGGGTTCGCGGCGGACTCGTGCTCGAAGCGTGGGCGCAGGATCCCAGGCAGGGCACCATCTTCTACACGCTGGACCAGCAGGCCTCGACCACGCCGCGCTTCGGACGGCAGCTGTCGTGCCTGTCGTGCCATCTGACGTGGGACACCTTGGGCGTGCCCGGTCCGAATGTCCTGACGACGTTCCCGCGGAAGGACGATCGCGACTACGCCAACGGCCACATCGTCGATCATCGCAGCGACATCACCGAGCGGTGGGGTGGCTGGTACGTCACCGGCCGGCAGGTGCCGCCTCGCCATATGGGAAACCTGCCGCTCTTCATGTCGCCGCCGTTTCCAGCCCGATCGGCGAATCGGGAGTCGATGGAGGGCGCATTCGATCTCGACGGCTATCCCACACCGTACAGCGACATCGTGGCCCTCCTGGTCCTCGAGCACCAGGCGCACATGCTGAACCTGATCACGCGTGCCGGGTGGGAGTCGCGCGTCGGCAATGCCGATCGCGTGCGCGAAGCCGTGAATACCCTCGTCGATTACATGCTGTTCGTGGACGAGGCGCCGCTTCCGTCCCGCGTCGAAGGCTCGGCCAACTTCGCCCAGGCCTTTCAGGCGCTCGGGCCCCGCGACGACAAGGGCCGGTCGCTTCGCGATCTCCAGCTCGACACCCGGCTGATGCGCTATCCCTTGAGCTACATGATCTACTCCGGCGCCTTTGACGGACTGCCGCCGGATGCGCGAAATCTGACCTACCAGCGGCTGCGGGAAGTGCTGTCGGGCGCCGATACTCGCGAACTGTACGCCCGCCTGACGCCGAGCCTGCGCCGCGAGATTACGGAAATCCTCGAGAAGACCAAGACTGGCTTTTCGGCCTCGACGACTGGCGGACCTGCGCGCTAAGCGGTCTGATCTGTGTCATCTGTGTCATCTGCGGCCCTGGAGTCTGTACCTGATCTGTGTCATCTGTGTCATCTGCGGCCCTGGAGTCTGTACTGATCTGTGTCATCTGTGTCATCTGCGGCCCTGGAGTTTGTACTGATCTGCGTGATCGGTGTCATCTGCGGCCTTGGTCACGACCTCCGCGTCATCTGTGTTCTAGGCAAATAGCGCGAGCGACTTCAGCAGCGTCTGGTAGACGCCCCACACCAACGGCACGCTCACCAGCGCCCAGGCCGCCGCCACCCGCAGCGGCGGTGTGTGATGTGCTGCGGGTCGCGTCTCATCGGCGTCATGACGGATCGCTGCGACCGGCGCGGCCGCCGGAGCGGCAGGCTTGTGGTGATGGCGCTCGTGCACCGGACGGGCGAGCAGGTTGCAGACAAAGCCGATCGCCAGCACGCCGACCATGATGTAGATGGCCATGGAATACGCGTCCGCCTTGGCGACGCCCGCGGTTGATCTGCGCTTCGCGAATGTAGGTGACGATGCTCGGGCCGGCGACGCCGGCGACCGACCACGCGGTGAGCAGGCGCCCGTGAATCGCGCCGACCTGAAGCGTGCCGAAGATGTCGCGCAGGTACGCCGGGATGGTCGCGAACCCGCCGCCGTACATGCTGAGAATCACGCAGAAGGTGGCGACGAAGAGCACGAGGTTTCCAGCGCGGGCGAGCGAGGGGACCAGCGCGTAGAGTGCCATCCCCAGGCCGAGGTAGATCATGTAGGTGTTCTTGCGGCCGATCGCGTCGGACAGCGACGACCAGAAGAAGCGGCCGGCCAGGTTGAACAGGCTGAGCAGGCCGACAAAGCCGGCGGCGGCGGCCGGGCTCACGGCGCCGGGAAACGATTCCTGGATGAGCGGCGACGCCTGGGCGAGGATGCCGATGCCCGCCGTCACGTTCATGCAGAGCACGCCCCACAGCATCCAGAACGGCGGGGTGGTCACCGCCTGGTTCGCCGTGACCGCCGCGTCGGTGACGAGCTTGCGCGGCCTGGCTCGAGGCGCCCAGCCGCGAGGCTTCCAGCCGTCGGGCGGCACGCGCACGTTGAAGACGCCGAACATCATCAGCGCGAAGTACAGCAGGCCCATGGTGACGAAGGTTTCCCACACGCCGACCGAGGTGGCCGAGCTGTAGAACCGCATGAGGTTCTCGCCGAGCGGCGCGCCGATCATGGCGCCGCCGCCGAATCCCATGATCGCCATTCCGGTGGCCATGCCCGGACGATCGGGAAACCACTTGATGAGCGTGGAGACCGGCGAGATGTATCCGAGTCCGAGCCCGATGCCGCCGAGCACTCCGTACCCGAGGTACACCAGGGCGATCGCATGCACGAACACGCCAAGCGCCGAAATCAGGAAGCCCGCGGAGAAGCAGCACGCCGACGCGAACATCGCCTTGCGCGGGCCGACGCGTTCGACCCAGGTGCCGAAGACCGCGGCCGACAGGCCGAGAAAGACGATGGCGATGTTGAAGATCCACACCGTCGTCGTCAGCGGCCAATCCTCAGGCGTGGTGGCGGTGAGGCCAATCAGCCGGCTCATCGGCAGGTTGAACACCGACAGCGCGTAGGCCTGGCCGATGCAGAGGTGAATGGCGAGCGCGGCCGGCGGCACGAGCCAGCGGCTGTACCCTTCGGGCGCGATCGTGTGTTCGCGATCGAGGAACGCCGGGCCCTTCATCGGCGAGAAGCATAGACGTCGTCTCGCCTGATCGTCCAGATCAGTTCGGGTTTGCCGTCGCGTTCGGTTTCCTCGACGATGATCGCGCCCAGCTTGCGCATGGCGCCGAGCGCGCGGTGATTGCGAACCAGCGTCCGGCCGGTGAGCGCGGTGACGTTCCACTCCGCGAACAGGAAATCGAGGAAGACCTGCGCCGTCGGGCAGAAGATGCCGGTGCCCCAGAGATGCGGCGCCATGGCGAAACCGACCTCCGCCGCCGGCTCGGCGGGGTTGGCGCGGTACGACATGAAGATGCCGGCCGGCTGGTCGGCCTGCTCGATGAGCGCGTAGCAGGTGGCCTGGCCGTCGGCGCGCTTCGACTGGAACAGACGAATCCATTCCACGAAGGCGTCGACGGTGGCCGGCGGCGGCGACAAGTGCGCCGACACCTCGGGGCGCGCGAAGAGCGCGGTCAACGCCGGCGCATCCGCTTCGCGGACTTCGCGCAGGTGCACCCGGCCGCAGCGAAGCAACGGCAAGCCGGTGCGATACCAGTCCTTGGGGGGCTCTTGCGGAATCGCGTTCCTCATCTCGAGCGCTTTCAAGCGAGCAAACGCTACACGGTAGTGGCCCGATCGGTCGAAGTCAACACGAGCGCGGAAAAACGACGTGCCGCCTGCTCGGGGTATTTTGCCGCACGCGTTTGCGCCACCCAAGCGAAAAGCCCGGCCTCAGCAAATGCAGGGTCGTCGCCCGCATATCAACGTTGATCCCAGCGCTCATTTCGTTGGCGCTGGGCGCTCTCAGTCATCGGCTGTCAGCCTTCAGTATTCTGGCCGAAAGCCGACAGCAGAAAGCCGAAAGCCATCACGAGGTCTCATCAACACTAGACATCTTCTTAAGGCCGCAATCGTGACACTCGAGGCAAGTTTTCGGCGGCCGCACAAGATGTCGCCCAGCGGAGCGGGTCGAAAACAACTCTCGTCATCGCGAGAACTGCTTCTTGAGCACCCAAGGGACTGTGCCGCGGGTTGGTGTCGAAACGATCTGTAGGACCCCGTTCCCGTCATCGACGATCATGAATTCCCAGTTCGCCGCCTCATTTGATCCAAATCCGCTGACGCATACGGGGGCCGGTCAGTGCTTCGAAGGCACCTTCGCCTTCAGCTCTTCGAACCAGTTCACGACGACCTGAATTTGCGGAAAGCCCGCAGCAATAGTTTGTCCACCATCGACCACGCCCAAGAACCGCCCATCCGCCATGATGTCCTGGTTCCGTCGGCCTGGTGGCCCCGTGGTGACCGCTCCACCACGCGAGAGCGGCACCAGGGGACCGGCCGCGAAGCTGGGTTGCGTGGTGATTGCCTGCACGGCCCATCGACCACCCTGCGGTTGAGACATGATTTCTCGTCCATCGTGCGACCACACCGGATGGATGCTTCTCGCCAGCGGGTACTTGGTGCCCGTAACTGGGAACGGCTCGACGAACATCCGCTGTGCGCCTGGTTCCGCTGCGGGCCCCGGCGTTTCGGTCGCGGTGTATACCAGCCATTGTCCGTCTGGCGAAAGCGCCGCATTCAGGGGCAAGGTTGAGCGGACATCCGCGACTTGCGTGGCCTTCTTATCCTTCAGAACGAACGTCCAGAGTGACACGCTCGCGCCCTCGGTGACCCCGAAGAGTAACTGCTCATTCTTCGACGACCACGACTCCGGCACGTGGGACACCGACTGCCCTGCGGTTGTCAATCGCTCGGCGGTTCCGGAACCGTCCGCTCGCTGCCAGAAGATGCCGAGGTCTCCTTCGCGATCCGATTGGAACGCCACGCGCGCGCTGTCTGCCGACCAGACGGGAAACCGGTTCTTGCCACCGACTGTGAGCTGCCGCATCGACGACGGACGTTCCAGGTCATGTATCCAGACGTTCGCCTCCTTGCCATCGTCGCTCGTCACGGCGATGTGGCGGCCATTCGGAGACACACGAGGATGCAGGTAGAACCCCGGCGGCAATTTCAGTGGCTGCACGCCGCCGGTGCGGTCGATGAATGCGAGATCGGATTGGGCGACCGTCATCGAGACAGGTCCCGGCACATAGATCAGGGTCCCGTTGTTTGCGACAGCGAATTGCGCTGCCCCGGTAATGTTCTCGACGGCTCGTCTCACGCCCTCCACAATTGAAACAGCTCCCCCGATGACCTCAAGCCGGCGAAGATCCATTGGCACGGCAAGCACGACGCCGCCGAGCGCGTAAACCAGGTGGCCGGTCGCCAGATAGCGCGCATCGCTGCCGCCGTTCACCAAGGTCTTTCGTTCCCCGGTTCGCAGCGATTGCATCACAATCGTCGCCCCGTCCCAGCGGTCTAGCGACGTGCCGGTGGCAAGGGTGAACAGCACGGTGTCACCACCGGGCAGCAGCTGCGGGCCATGCGCTTGTTCGCCGTTCTTGACGGGCACGATCAATTCCGGTGCGCCGCTGTCGGCGGAGACGCGCATGATCCCTTTACCGTCCTGAGCAAAAAAGATCCCGGCGCTGTCCCAGCTAATGCCGAACGGCTGGTCCGCGGAACAGATCGTGATCGCCGCCCCTCCGCTCACTGCAACTCTCTTGATTGTCTGGTCGACACCTGACCAGAAAGCGACGGACATTCCATCGGGTGAAAATACCGGGCTCAACACGGCATTGGCCGAGTCGACTCGCGCGAGCCGCGGTTCCATATCGGCCATCGAGCGAATGTACAGCCTTGACTGGCCTGTCGACGCGACGCTGACTACGTACGCGATCTGGGTGCCGTCAGGCGAGATCGCAACAAACTGGCGGGTCCCGCTTGGAAACACCTGGCCTTCCGCGGGTGTGAATCGAAAACGAGTGACGACCGGCACCGCTGGTGACGACCTGAAGTACGCCATTCCGGCGATGGCAAGCGCAGTGGCCGCAATCGTCAAGAGGACGAAAGAAATCGCGCGGCGCCACAGCGGCTTGAGTGGCTCGATGACGAGCCTCACACCATCGTCTCCCTTCAGGGCCGCCGTCGAATCCGAGAGCACAATTCGTGCTTCGCCAATATCGCGCAGTCGCTGCCGTACGTCCCGTTCGAGACATCGCGCGATCAACCGTCTCACCGATGAGGGCGTGGATCCGGGAAGCGCTGTCGCGTCGAGGTCCTGCCGCAAGACGGCCGCCAAGGTGTCGGCAACGTCGTCACCCCTCATCGCGCGCTGTCCTGACAGCATCTCGTAGAGCACGGCGCCGAATGCCCAAATGTCGGCTCGTTTGTCCACGGGCTTACCCCGCGCCTGCTCGGGGCTCATGTAGGCCGCCGTACCGAGAATCACGCCGGCACCGGTCATGGCCGGCGAAGTGATGGTCGGAGAGGCTGCGACTTGGGTGTGGCCGGTGAGGATGTCCGGGTGCGCGAGCTTGGCTAGACCGAAGTCCAGCACCTTGACTGCGCCATCAGGTCGCAGCTTGATGTTCGCCGGCTTCAAGTCGCGGTGGATGATGCCCTGCTCGTGCGCCGCTTCCAGGGCGTCGGCGATCTGTTTCGCGATCGGCAACGCTTCGTCGAATGGGACCGGACCCGCGGCGATCCGATCGGCGAGGGTCGGTCCCTCCACCAGTTCGAGGATGAGCGCCTTGACGCCATCAATGTCCTCCAGCCCGTATATGGCGGCGATGTTCGAGTGATTCAGGGAGGCGAGAACTTCGGCCTCGCGCTGAAAACGCGCCAGCCGGTCGGGATCCGTTGCCAGCAATGGCGGGAGGATTTTGATGGCGACCTGACGCTTGAGTTTCGTGTCGGTCGCCCGATACACCTGCCCCATGCCGCCTTCGCCGATCGGCGCAGTGACTTCGAAGACGCCGAGACGGGTGCCGGGCGTGAGAGCCAAACTGCTGAGGATTATATGGGTTGGACGTCATCGGGGACGCGATTAGTCCTCAAACACGCCGTAGGGATGACGGGGGTCAGCAACGCTGTCGGCGACGGTAAAGGAGGCCGTCGCCGAATGCCGAAGTCCACATCACGCAAGAAGAAGTCCCCAGCGCGTCACAATGCCTAGCGTCGAGAATTCGTGGACGTCTCTAGCCTGCGAAAGAGGCGTTCGACAAGTGGAACACGCACACGCTGACGCTGCACGAACTCACACTCGCGCGTGATCATGCAGTGCTAGCACGGAAGCCGAAGCTGATCATCGATGCAATCAACGCCGATCTACGTCAGTGTGTTGCACAGAGTGTGCGCAGCATAGAGTGAGCGCTCTGCACAGCACAGCACGTGCTGTGCGCTTGCAGCGGCTGTCGCACCGGGGAGACTCCACCGGCAATATTGTTTCACGCAGTTCGCTCATCGCGCTCACACCGGAAGGTCGTGCTAACCGCTTTGCGACTCAAGAGGCGTGCTGTTGGACAGACTGAGCTCTGAGTGCTATCAAGATAAGCGTTCCGAGAACACGGCGAGCGGGTGAACCGTCGCCCGGCACGTCCGCAAGACCAACTCTGCAAGGAGCACCGCTCTCCGGATTCGAAGGTAGCATCGATCATCCGCATCACTCCGGTCGCGGCGTCTGCTGCCGAGGCGGAATGCTGCGCTAGGCGCGGAGAACCCTACTGCGTTGCGCGAACGTACTCGGCAGCGTACGGAGGTCTCCTCTCGTCGTAAAGAACTGTCATCGCGCGCTGCCATCGAACGCTGTTCCACTTCTCATAGATGTCCGATAAGTTCGCTCACCGATGCGGCAGGCGAAGGGGGAGTCGAACCCTGCGCTGCCAATTGCGTCAACGCAGAGCAGTGCCGGACGTTTGAAGTCCAAACTGCCGTCGTTCGTCCTCGGTGAGCTCGCGGCCGACTTTCCTGGCCACCTCCGAGGCTATCGCCTCGAGCGGCCGACACTCCGCACAGTCCCACAGCCGCGCGGTCCCGTCGATGCTGGCGGTCAGCACCGTCATCCCGTCGGTGGAAAACTGCGCGCTGTTGAGAGAGCTCTCATGGCCGCGCAGCGCCCGCAGCTCCTTGCCGCTGGCCACATCCCACAGCCGCGCGGTCTCGTCGTCGCTGGCGGTCAGCACCGTCCTCCCGTCGGCGGAAAACTGCGCGCTGTTGACCCAGTCCTCATGGCCGCGCAGCGCCCGCAGCTCCTTGCCGCTGGCCACATCCCACAGCCGCGCCGTCTGGTCGTCGCTGGCGGTCAGCACCGTCCTGCCGTCGGCGGAAAACTGCGCGCTGAGGACAGTGTCCTCATGGCCGCGCAGCGCCCGCAGCTCCTTGCCGCTGGCCACATCCCACAGCCGCGCCGTCCGGTCGGCGCTGGCGGTCAGCACCGTCCTGCCATCGGCGGAAAACTGCGCGCTGAGGACAGCGTCCTCATGGCCGCGCAGCGCCCGCAGCTCCTTGCCGCTGGCCACATCCCACAGCCGCGCCGTCCTGTCGGCGCTGGCGGTCAGCACCGTCGTGCCGTCGGCGGAAAACTGCGCGCTGTTGACGCGCTCATGGCCGCGCAGGCCGCAGCTCCTTGCCGCTGGCCACATCCCACAGCCGCGCCGTCTGTCCGCGCTGCGGTCAGCACCGTCTGCCGTCGGCGGAAAACTGCGCGCTGTTGACCAGTCTCATGGCCGCGCAGGCCCGCAGCTCCTTGCCGCTGGCCACCTCCCACAGCCGCGCCGTCTGGTCCCGCTGGCGGTCAGCACCGTCGTGCCGTCGGCGGAAAACTGCGCGCTGTATGACCGAGTCCTCATGGCCGCGCAGCGCCCGCAGCTCCTTGCCGCTGGCCACCTCCCACAGCCGCGCCGTCCGGTCGTCGCTGGCGGTCACCACCGTCTTGCCGTCGGCGGAAAACTGCGCGCTGTTGACCGAGCCCTCATGGCCGCGCAGCGCCCGCAGCTCCTTGCCGCTGGCCACCTCCCACAGCCGCGCCGTCCTGTCGTCGCTGGCGGTCAGCACCGTCGTGCCGTCGGCGGAAAACTGCGCGCTGATGACTGCGCCCTCATGGCCGCGCAGCGCCCGCAGCTCCTTGCCGCTGGCCACCTCCCACAGCCGCGCCGTCCTGTCGTCGCTGGCGGTCAGCACCGTCGTGCCGTCGGCGGAAAACTGCGCGCTGCTGACCGCGCCCTCATGGCCGCGCAGCGCGCGCAGCTCCTTGCCGCTGGCCACCTCCCACAGCCGCGCGGTCTTGTCGTCGCTGGCGGTCAGCACCGTCCTGCCGTCGGCGGAAAACTGCGCGCTGACGACCGAGTCCTCATGGCCGCGCAGCGCCCGCAGCTCCTTGCCGCTGGCCACATCCCACAGCCGCGCGGTCTTGTCGGCGCTGGCGGTCAGCACCGTCCTGCCGTCGGCGGAAAACTGCGCGCTGAGGACCCCGTCCTCATGGCCGCGCAGCGCCCGCAGCTCCTTGCCGCTGGCCACATCCCACAGCCGCGCCGTCTTGTCGGCGCTGGCGGTCAGCACCGTCTTCCCGTCGGCGGAAAACTGCGCGCTGCGGACTGCGCCCTCATGGCCGCGCAGCGCCCGCAGCTCCTTGCCGCTGGCCACATCCCACAGCCGCGCCGTCCGGTCGTCGCTGGCGGTCAGCACCGTCTTCCCGTCGGCGGAAAACTGCGCGCTGAGGACTGCGCCCTCATGGCCGCGCAGCGCCCGCAGCTCCTTGCCGCTGGCCACATCCCACAGCCGCGCCGTCCCGTCCTCGCTGGCGGTCAGCACCGTCGTGCCATCGGCGGAAAACTGCGCGCTGTTGACTGCGTCCTCATGTCCGCGCAGCGCCCGCAGCTCCTTGCCGCTGGCCACATCCCACAGCCGCGCCGTCCGGTCGTGGCTGGCGGTCAGCACCGTCTTGCCGTCGGCGGAAAACTGCGCGCTGAGGACTAAGCCCTCGTGCCCGCGCAAGACTGCACGGTACGCATAGGCGGCGTTGGCCGCCCGCAGCAGACCATTCGCCTTAGACGCCGGATCCAGTCGACGAGCCTCCAGCGCCAGCAGCAGGCTCTGGTCCGGAGAGTCCTTGGCCAGGCTTTCAGCGGTAGCGGCCAGTTCACCGGCCTGGGCGCTGGTGGCCAACGCGTTCGCGCGATCCAAGGCGCGACGGGCCTGCAGCCAACTGAACGCGGCCACCACGCCGAAGACGAGCGCGGCCAGCGCGCCTGCGATCGCGATCCGGCTGCGGCGTCGGTTGACCGCCGCCATGGCCAAGGCGCGCTCCCTGTCTTTTTCGGCCTGGGCCTGGTCGGCGAGGGCGCGTTCGGCAGCCTCTCGTTGTAACCGCGCTTCGATTTCGAAGTGCTTGACCCGTGCCTCTTCAGCCTCGCGCTTCAGAGCCTCCTGTTCGGCCTTGACCCGATTGGCCCGCTCGACGCTTGACTGGATGTAGGCGTCGACGAGCTCGTACGCCTCCGGCCCCGAGTACCGCGCGGCCCACAGCTTCGCGTTACTCCGATCGTTGACACGCGCCCGCCACCGCTGGGCGCGGTCGCAGTCGTTCTCGTCCAACCAGCCCCCACCTTCCCGCCTCCGCACGGCGCGCTGCTGCCATTCCTTCAGCTCGGCGACATCGAGGTCTTCTTCGGCGAGCCAGTTCTGCAAACGGCGCCAACGTCGAAACAGGCTTTCGTGGCTGATGTCGATCAAATCGTCGGACCCGATGGGCTGGCCGGCGGCGGGCAGCACGAATCCCACGTCCTGCGCGCGAAACGCTTCGATGACCGTTCATCAGCGGCTCATGCGCATCGTTGCCGACCTGAGCGAGCACTTCCCGCAGCGACTGCGGCCGCCGGACGTCGCGGCCATCGCGCCGCTCCACGAGTGACAGGAAAAACTGGCGCGCGATACCTCTCTGAAACGGCGTCAGCGCATCGTGAATTTCCGAGGCATGGTTGTCGATGGCAAAGGTCAGCAGGGGATCGCCTGGCTGCTCACGCGGCGCGCACACCGCCGCAAAATCGCCGGCCTCGATGCTGCTGCGCCCCTGCGACCGGGCACGGTCCCACATTCGCAGCAGGGCATGTTCGAGCACGGGCAGTTCGTCCTCGCCGCCGAGCGTGTTGACCAGGCGATTGGCCAGTACCGGGTCGATCGCGCCGCCGACGAGCGACAGCGGCGAGGTGATGACGGACCGGATCTGCTCGGGGCCCAGGCGCGGCGTCAGATAGATGCCGCTGTTGATGGCTTCGGGCAGGCCATGAAACGCCACGGCGTTACCCAGGAAGTCGGACCGCATCGTCATCACGACGTAGATCGGCACGTCCTCGCTGGCGGACCGCAGCAACAGCTTCACGAAACTGTCGGCTTCATCGGCGTGGCGCTGCCGGTAGCGAAAAACCTCTTCGAACTGGTCGACCACGAGCAGCAAGGCTTCAGCGTCGAACCGCGCGGCCTTCTGCCGATAGAGGTCGGCCAAGGCCAAAGGAGTGGTGCCGAGCAGGGCGGCCAACGACGATTCGGCTGCAGCGCGATCGGCGTTGTCCGCCCAACGCGCATCCTCGGTCAGGGCATGCGCAAGCTGGGTCAACGGCGCGTCGCCGGGTTTGAAGATGCAGACGTTCCATCGCAGCACCGAAGTCGCCGCGCCTTCCGTGTCCGTCGGGCCCGAATGCAGCGCCCCGCGGTGCAGCGCCGGAATCAATCCGGCGCGAACCAATGAAGACTTACCGGTGCCTGAGGCACCGAGCACCGCCACGAATCGCTGCTTTCGTTCGAGCTTGGCCAGCAGGTCGCGCACGTGCGCATCGCGGCCGAAAAAGAGGAGCGCTTCGCTCTCGGTAAAGGCACGCAGTCCGACGTACGGTGAACGAAGGGCCAGCGTGATTCGCTTCATGCCCTACAGCCCGCGAAGAAAGTCGGGCAGACCGTACTCGTCAATCGGCACCACCTCGTCGGACTCGATGCCGAACTCGCTTGCCACCGTGCCTTGCTGGAGGTACACACCCCAACGCGCCATCGGCAGGCTGCCGTCCGCGACCTGATTCAGGAAGAAGACGAGCCGGTTGTAGGCGGTCGCGTACTTGCTGCGGTCGGCGTAGATGGTGATTCCCGCCCGGCACGGGCGCAGCAACTCCTTGATGTCGACGCCGTTGTTGCCCAGCGGCGCATTGGACGGCAGGCTGCGGACAGCACAGCCGTGCTGATTGATGATGGCGCGCAGCCGATCCGATAGTCCGGGCTCGCCGGCACAGTCGTCGACGAAGACGAGCCGCTTCTGCGGCCGGGACTGACCCGGCTCGGCCGGCGCCGCAGCGCGCTCACGTCTTTGCCTTTCGTCGAGCACACGTTCGAGGATGGCGGTCTTGAAATCCGCGAGATGGGTGGCGCGCAGGAACCTGGTCTCGAACAGGCGGGCGTGTGCCGGGTCGGCAATCTCGCCGGGCGCCGGCAACCGTTCGCACCACTGCAGAATAGGCACGTCGGCTTGCGCGGCGCGCCGGAATTGCAACTGCGGCAGCGGCCCGTCGAAACCGCGCACCTTCCGCCCCGAAGCGGGCGACAGCAGCTGCACGAAGAGATCGGCGCGGGCGAGATCGCCGGCAATCGCGGCCTCGAATTCCTGGGGAGTCAACCCGACGTAGTCGCCGTCTGGCAGCACCAGGACGCCTTCGGGCTCCAGCGCAATCCTGACCGCATTGCGCTGGACTTCCAGGTCGTCCGTGGTATCGGCCAACAGCACAGTACCGCGGCTCTGCTTCGAAGGACGCGGTGCACCGTGGAGTGCCGCGGGTTCCTTCGGCAACGCGGCTGCGGCTTGCTGGCGCTCGCCGCGCAGCTCGCGCAGGCGGGTGTCCAACGCGACGCGAAGCTCGTTCAGCACGCTCCAGTAATGATCGCGCCCCTCAGGGCCGCTCTCCAGGGCCGAGGGATAGCCTGCCAGGCTCGGAGCGGAGCTGTCGCGCGGCTGGTACCAGAACTTCGCGTGGATCAGCCGTTTGCGCAACAACTGGATCGTTGGCGGAACATTGGTCAAACTCTCGTACGGAAACAGCTCCACCACGTAGACATTGGTCGGTTTCCGGGGATCGGCAGAATGGGTGCGAACGAAGTGTTCGAGCTCTTTGCCGCACCATTTCGATTCGATGTAGTTCTGCGACAGCAGCAGAACCAGCAGCGCACCCTGCTCGACCTTGGCCAGCAGGTCCTCGCTGAAATCGTCGCCAGGCCGGAGCTGGTGATCGATGAAGAACCGCTTCTTGAAGACATTCGGCCCTTCATTGAGGTTCGATGCAAGCGCCGTGACCCACCCATGCTGAACGGCCGCACCAAGCGGGACGCCGTTATCTGCATGCGCGTAGCTGACGAACACGTCGAGTCCCGAATCAGTGGCCAACGTCCCTCCACCGTGACGGCTACCCCATGACGATCAAGCTGGCCGTGCCGTTTTCGTCGTCTACTGTCCGACCGAAATTCGTCACCGCAGTCTTCGAACACGCGCTCGTCGCGTCAGTTGACGGTGACATTATGCTTCACTGCCTGGTGATCGCGGCGTTCTGAGGACCGTTGAATGCTTGGACCTGGGCGGGATAGATCGACATTTCTCACAGCCCTGCTGACGCGGGGACGGTCTTGATCGAAAAGTTTTCCTTCATCAACTTCGAAAAGAGGCTCTGGGCTCGTCAGTCGAGCTTCAACCGCTGCCGTTTGAGGTAGAGGCCCTTGCGCGACAGCCCCAGGAGCTGGGCCGCCTCTTCGACCTTGGCGTGGCTGAGCGACATGGCCCGGCGAATGAAGGCGCGTTCCAGGTGTTCGATGGCCGCGGCCAGCGACTGGTCGACGCGCACGACCATTTCGGTCGGCTCGAGCTGTCGTTCGGACGCCGGTTAGATGGCGGTCCGACGGATATCCCGTAGGCTGGAGCCTGAAGGAGGTCGGTACATGACAACACTCGATTGGTCCGCCTGCTCGGCGGTGGAGAGCGTTCTCGGCAAGATCAGCGGCGCATCGGTGTTCAAAGGGACCCACGCACGCCTGTGGCGGTTGTCTTCGAGAACTTGAAAGGCAGCATGACCATTCTCGATCGCAACCGTCCACGGAGGCCCTTCTCTAGAGGGCCAACTGCGTATGGCCGATTCGTTGTGGGCTCGTGAAACCTCAGCGTGCATCGTTTGTGACGTGGACGGTTACAACATACGCGTCGAAGAGCCGATCAGTTTCCATTTCAACCACTCGAGGGCCGCCTGGCATCACATCGCCGAGGTCGACTCGAATGGCCTCCTTTTCGCCGGTTGGGCCGACTCGAAAGTGCAAGCGAAGGAACAAATACGCTCGGCCGCTCTGAACTACTAAGAACGGCTGATCTAAGGCAATCCACTCGAGGATTTGATCAACGCGTGGCAAGGGCGTCCGGTGCAGTGATAGAACGAATTCTGTTCCGGAGGAACTCCTGTATTTGCCCTCAAAAGCGCGTTCATCAAGCGGGCGTCCGAAGCTGCGACTAACCAAGTCCGCTTGCTCAACAGCGTTGCTCTTGTATGCGAGTATGGAAGCAATTGCTGCCGCCCAACCCCACGCGGGAACTTGCTGCGCGACTGCTGAATACTGCAGTCGATCAAAGCCTCTGACAAGCATGGATGACGCGGGCATCTCCGCTCTCGTGTCGACGGTCGATTCTGAAGAACCGGGGATGCGGTTGATGACAGCCACTGCGATTGCGCTAGCGGCACCGAAGAGCCCCAGGTAAATCGACACTCTCTGAGAATTGCTCAGTCGTTTTCCAGGAATCCGATGCTTTTGAAGTGGGGAACCTTCGCCAGAGAGAAGGCTACACGGTAATGCTCTGATCGGTCGAAGTCAACACGAGCGCTGCAGCATGACGTGCAGTGTGCCCGTGGTATTTTGCCGCACGCTCTTACGCCACCCAATTGAAAAGCCCAGCCTCGGCAGCAAAGGTAGGCGGCCGCATATCAACTCTGGTAGACGGTCGAGAACGGCACTTTGTGGTTGGCTCACGTTCGATGGGCGGTGCGGCACTCGCGGAGCCGTCAGTCGAGTTTCAGCCGCTGTCGTTTCAGATACAGACCCTTGCGCGACAGCCCCAGGAGTTGGGCCGCCTCTTCGACCTTGGCGTGGCTGAGCGACATGGCCCGGCGAATGAAGGCGCGTTCCAGGTGTTCGATGGCCGCGGCCAGCGGCTGGTCGACGCGCACGATCATTTCGGTCGGCTCGAGCTGTCGTTCCGACGCCGGCACCGTGCGGCGGCTCGCGAAGACTTCCTGCGAGAGATGTTCGGGCATGAGGACGGCGCCGACCTCTGCCAGCGCGATCATCCGCCGCAGTTCGTTGGCCAGTTGCCGCACGTTGCCCGGCCAGCGGTACAGCACGAGGTATTCGAGTGTGTCTTCGGCCACCCGCACCAGCGGCTTCTGCAGCTCCCTGGTGTACCGCTCGATGAAGTGCTGGACCAGCAGCGGGATCTCTTCCCGCCGTTCGCGCAGGGGCGGCACCTGCAGCCGGATGACGTTGAGGCGGTAATAGAGGTCTTCGCGAAATTTTCCATCGGCGACGAGCTGTTCGAGATTCGCGTTGGTGGCGGCGACCACGCGGACGTCGACGAGCTGCGGCTTGGCCTCGCCCAGCGGCAGGATTTCGCCGGACTCGAGGAAGCGGAGCAGCTTGGGTTGCGTGTCGAGCGTCAGCTCGGCGATCTCATCGAGAAACAGCGTGCCGCCGGCGGCGGCGCGAAGCACGCCCGAGAAGTCGTCGTGCGCGCCGGAGAACGCGCCGCGGCGATGGCCGAAGAGGTGGCTGTCGATCAGCTCGCGCGGCACCGTGGCGCAGTTGAATGAGAGCCAGGGCCGTCCGTGCCGCGACGAGGCCTGATGCAGTGCGCGGGCGAACAACTCCTTGCCCACGCCGGTCTCGCCGGTGATCAGTACGGGGATGGTGGACGGAGCGATGCGGCGCGCTGTCTTGATCAAGTCGGTCATCGACTCGGCGGCGCAGATCAGACCGAGCTGCTGTTCTGGCGTCGGCTCCGGCCAGAGGTCGGCTTGCTCGCGCTGCCTCTGGCGGGTGTCGGCCAGGACCAGTGCGGCGTGAACCAGTCGTTCGACCGCAAGGATCGAGGCGCGGGCTGCGGCCGAGGGCCGGGCCGTGACCATCACCTGGTAGGTGCGGTCGCGGTGCACGCCGATGCGAATGTGAACTGTCGCGGCCGGCGTCGGCCGCGCGGCGCTTCCATCGTCAGCCTCGCCGAAGCGATCGATGGTCTCGACCTCACCGGCGGCCGATGTCGCGACGATGACCGCGTGGGTCGCCGCGTGCGTGTCGGCTAGCAGGGAGAGGATTTCGGTGGCCAGGAGCGGGGGATGGGCGGCGAGGTCGATCAGGCTGGCGATGCGCTCGACAAAAGGGGCGGTCGGCGGCCGCCGATCGATGTGGTCACCGTCGGGTTCGCTCTGCCCGTGCCCCGGCGCTGGCGTGACTTCCCGCGCGTCGCGCTCGACTTCGGCTCGCGCGGTAAAGTTGCCGACGCCGTGGAAGATCCGGGCGGCCCGATCGAAATGGGTGGCGGCAGCCGCTGCGCTGTCGGTGGCGGCGAGCCGTCCGGCCACTCGCGAGGCCTCGGCGATCATTTCGAGCGGCGGGTCGGGATTGGCGCCGAACGCGTCGGCCATCACCTGGGCGCCTTCGTCCGCCCGCCCGACGCGTCCGAAGCCCTCCGCGGCGAGCAGCTTCATCCGTTCCAGGAGATTCCGATCCGCCATCCGCTCGATCGTCGGCAACGAGTCGAGCGCGAGGGCGAGACCGCCGGCGGCGTCGCCGGTGCGGTAGAGCCATTTGACGCGGGTCAGGAGATGCCAAAGCCCATAGTAAGAATGGCCATTGTGAAGAGCCCTGGAATGCTGAAACGTCATCTCGGCGATCTCAGCTGCTGTTTCGTCCAATCCTGCGGCCAACGCGTGTTGCAAGAGCCCGTCACGAATCCCTAGCTCAGCTCCACCACCGATTCGACACAGAGCAAGCGTTGCATTGAGTTGAGATAGCCCAGAGTCCAGATCTCCGTGGGCCAGTAGAGCGTGACCAAGGTTGGTCCTAGCGACCACCTCTAGTGTAGGTGCACCGCTGCTCTCGGCGAGCTCAATTGCTCGGAGCGCGGATTCAATGGCGCCGCCTATGTCTGATGCGAGAGTCGATACGGCGCTTGCTATCAGCGCCGACGCCGCTCTCAAATACTCGTTCCGAAAGTTGGTTAGGAGGCTGTCTGCAACGTCCAAGTGATGCCGCCCGCGTTGAAGGTAGCCTCGCTTCGCCGCTATCTCAGCAACCGCCAAATGGAACCGGATAGTAAGCGTCGGAACTCCGGCCGCGACAACCAGCCTTCTAGTTTTTGCGACCTCCAGTGAGGCGGACTCCGGACCAACCCAGGATGCCAGTGCCGCAAGGTACGAAACTTGTGCATGCGATGCGATTCGATCATTCGTCTTAGCAGCTATCGACTGAGCGCGGCGAAACTGAGAACTTCCAGCTTCCTCCTGTCCCTGCCTCATTAGCGACGTTCCCGCCACTATCAAGCACCGGACGCGATCGTCAGCTGAAACGTGTCGATTCGTGAGTAGTTTTAGCGCTTGCTCGTGTACCGAATCGGATGACGACGTGGCATCAATAAGCTCAAGCTGTAATACTTGTTCGCCTAGCGTAAGGTCGCGATACTTGGATGTGTCTGCGAGCAGACGAAGAGCACGCCCCAAGAACCCAGCTTCTACGAGAGACGGCAGTTCAACAATGGGCATGGACTTCAGTGGACTCGAGGCCGCTCCGAAATCCGTTCCTTGCTGATGAGCGCAACTAGCGACTCGACGATATCGTTCAGCGGAGGAGAGTCGAAGTTCAGACAGACCCGTTCGAGGAAAGCGACGTCCTTCCGTTCAATCGGTTTGTTCTCTATTCGAGTGGCAAAAGCGACAGCAGTGACCTCGCTTCGCGACCGTATGGGAAGTGCGACACAGACGTCTTTTCTTGTTGCTATGGCGTTCTCTGGCAACTCGAGTCGAGCATCCGAGTTCACAATAGCCGTACCGTTGGCGGCAACCCACCCTGAGATTCGGGTTCCCAGGGCCAGCGATGTGCCTACGATTGCTTCCGCGTTCTTTCCAATTGCGTCGGCGGCGAATAGCTCATCGCCGGATCTGTCCCAGACATAAATGATACAGATGGTGGAAAAGAGTCCGTGTTCCACTGCTTCGAGTACCGCACGAAATGCACCTGTCTTGATCTTTGCAGCGGCTCCGAAGAGTGCAGCGGCAGGCGCCTTTGTCGGCAGTTGTATATCTTGAGGAGTCTGTCTGATAAGGCTCTCATCGTCGAATGGCATCTCAAAAGATCCGACGATTACCGCAAAGAGCTCATCTTTGGCGGCCACGAACGTGTCAACGACCAGCGGATCGTACATCGTTCCTCGGCGCTCCATCAGAATCTCGATCGCTTGCTCGTCCGAGAGTTGCGTCCGGTACGGTCTGTCGGATGTCACGGCGTCAAAGCAGTCAACAACAGACAGAATTCTGGCGCCAAATGGAATGTCGGTTCCTTTGAGCCCATCTCGATATCCCGAGCCCTTCCAATTCTCGTGGTGATGTCGAACGATTGGAACGAATGGTAAGAAAATCTGATTGACGAGAGTACCGCAGCGCCGACAGTGGAGTATAGCTTCATTCTTTTCGAATTCGCCTTCACTAAGCCGACTGGGTTTATTGAGGATGTGCTCTGGAACTGCGATCTTACCCATGTCGTGCAACAGAGCGGAGGCTTCCAGCGCCTTGATCTGCAAAAGGTCAGAGACACCAAGATGCCTCGCTAGCCCAGCCGCCAGCAATTGCACTCGTCGAATATGGCCATGTGTTACTTGATCTTTCGCGTCGATTGCCGTTGCCAGCGGTTCGATAGTCGACAGATAAATTCGGTCAACTTCCTCGACATGCTGTACCGCGTCTTCCACTCTTCCTAATGACGTCTTGAATGTCAGATTTGAGATTACGAGCAGTGGAACGATGATGCTGAGCGCCGCAACGTCAATCGTTCGTGTGTAAGAGACCAACAAAGCGGCGACGGAGACTCCGCCGAAGTAGTTCACGGATAGCCAAAGGAAATTCCAGCGCCAGATTCCAAATGCTGCTTCATTCCGCTTGAGTGAAATTGTCCCTGCGACGAGGCCGCTGTTGAGCAAGAAGTAGACGAGCGTCATCGCAACAAGCGGACCAAGCAGCTCCGACAACTCAACCTGGGTCTCTGCTAACGGACCAACTCCGGCGGTCCAGGAAAAAAACATGTCCTGCGCACCAGATTGACAGCGCTGCGGCAGTCAGGTTGAACAGGACTCTTAATGGTTCCTGACGTCGTCGGCGCCAATTTAGAGACGCCACGAGAATGTCAATCGCGACGGTCAACGCGCCTGCACACGTTCCAAACAGGAGAACTGAGGTGTGAACGAAAGGCTCGGAGACGGATAGCCGAGCCTGAAGCGACGGAACCCGGACCGAAAAAGAGCCGCTCAACAGCGTGAGTCCGGCCAGTACTATCCACTCCCACCCAATCGGAGTGCTAATTAGGACCTTAACGCAATACCCGATCACCAGAAGGCCGGCTGTCGCTCCAAGCACGACATAGAGCTGGCCCTTCGGCGAGAGGTTCATATCTGGTGCTCGGTCCCTTTCGTCTGAAGCCGTCATTGCTCGGTTTTGGGTTCGGACTATTCGCCCCAGATAATTGATCGGTTCATTGCCTTTTCTCCTTTAGGCCACACCATTTAGCCGCTTTTCCCAATCTGCCTAGGCGCCCCACATGACGGTGTCGCCCCACATGATCGTGTTTGATCCGATCAAGCCACTCGCTTCGGCGGGGTCCGCATACGCACGAGGCACGTCAATTCCGTTGAACGCTGGGATTGATGGCACGCCGTCCAGCCCCTCAAGATCGAGGCTTCCTGCTCCGCAGGCGTGCAAGCCATGCCTTGGCAAGAAGTCCGCGCTTGCCTGCAAGGCGAGCCTCACCTGAATGGGCTTCAGTGTTGGCTGTTCATCCAAAACCCAGGTTGATCAGGTGCGCTCCGGGCGCCATGCCTTGCGCGCCTTCCGGATTCTGCTTCGCGCCCCTCGCCGTCCGCGCCGCGACGATGCCGGCCACGTGCGTGCCGTGGCCGTAGCCGTCAGCCGCCATTCCCTCTCGGGTCCGTGAAATCCACGTTCGCCACCACCCGCCCGGCCAGCGCCGGGTGATTCGCGATGCCGCTGTCGATAATCGCGACGCCGATCCCCTCGCCGTCCACGGCTCCGAGTGCCGTCACCTCGCCGCTCCACGCCGCTTCGGCGCCGGTGAACGCCGTCGTGATCTCCGAGCTCGAGCTGACGTCGGCGTCCGACGACAAGGCGTCGAGCTCCTCGTCGCCGGCCATCGCCTCGAGCGTCCGGACGCGACACTTCGAACACCGCGCCGGAGGTGAGCGCCTTCTTCACGCGCAGGCCGTGACGCTGCGCGATTCGGGCGATGCGTTCGGGCGTGCCCGAAACAATCACGTCCACCGAGAGGTTGCCGCCCGACTCGAGCATCGCGTCGAGGTCGGCCGAGAGTCGCGCACGCTTGGGACCGGCGGCGGACACTCCCGCGAAGACGACGATCGCGGCCGCCGCGACCAGCGCCGTCCGGGCGAAGGACGCGAGCCGGCAGGCGAACGAGTGGGGGTGGCGATGGTCAGTGCGAACGAAGCTCATACCGTCCTCCCTCGGGAACTCTTGCAGAGCCGTTGTGGCTGAAATTGCGCGCTCGTTGGCGCCGCTATAAGGCACGGCCAGTGCCACCCGATAAGAGGAGGGCGGCCAACGCCGCTAACCAGCGAGAATTACCGAGGTTGCAAGTCTGAAGCGGCGGCGGTCCGACACCCCGAGTTCAAGGGGTTTGCTGGACGGTCGATTGGCCCGGTCGAGCTGACAAACGACCGAGGATCGCAGTTTCTGCACACTTCCATGGCGGGAATTGCGATCGACGTGCACACTGAACGCGGCCAATCCATTGGCCGGCCGGACAACAAGTGAACCGACAACCGCGGACGTTGCTGACCGTTCTCCTGGTGGCCGTTCGTCCTCGCCACCGGCTGGCTGATCTGGCGGGATCTCTATCAGGCACCGTCTGATCCGTCGTCTTCGGCGCCGGCCGTCGGAGTCACGCGAGGCGGAACCCTGCGCGCGTCGCTCCGCAGCGAGCCGCGATCGTTCAACCGGCTCGTGCAGGCCTCACTGGCCACCGCCTTGTACGCCACCTTGACCCAGGGCAAGCTGGTCCGGATCAACCCGGCCACCCAGGAAGTGGAGCCTTCTCTCGCCGAGAAATGGGAGACGTCTCCCGATGGCCGGACCTACTCGCTCACGCTGCGAGAGGGTCTCGCGTGGTCGGACGGCGTCCCGTTCACCTCCGCCGACGTGCTCTTCTCGCTCCAGGCCGTGTACGACCCGAAGGCGGCCAGCGTGCTGGCCAGTTCGCTGACCATCAACGGATCGCCGATCGCGGCGTCGGCGCCCGACCCGCGAACCCTCGTCATCACCTACCCGGCGCCATTCGGACCGGGCATCGGGCTCCTCGACAACTTGCACCTCGTGCCGAAGCACAAGCTGCAGGCGGCACTCGACGCCGGCACGTTTGCCAACGCCTGGCTGGCATCGACGCCGCCGTCCGACCTGGTGGCGATCGGGCCATTCACCCTGACGCGCTACGACCCGGGACAGCGCCTGGTCTTCGATCGCAACCCGCGGTATTGGAAGAAGGATGGCAAGGGCGAATCCTTGCCGTATCTCGACCAGATCGTCCTGGAGATCGTCCCCGACCAGAACGCCGAGATCGTCCGCCTGCAGGCGGGCGAAATCGACATGCTGCAGCAGCACGTCCGGGCCGAAGACATCGCCACGCTCAAGCCGCTCGTCGGCCAAAACGCGCTCCGGCTGATCGAGCTCGGCGTCTCCACCGACCCCGATGCGTTTTTCTTCAACCTTCGACCGGCGCGGTGGGCCAGGGACCCTCGCGGATCGTGGATGTCGAAGCGCGAGTTCCGCCAGGCCATCTCGCATGCCGTCGATCGGGAAGCGTTCGCGAACACCGTCTACTTGAGCGCCGCCGTGCCGATCTGGGGTCCCGTGTCGCCCGGCAACACGGCCTGGTTTTCGCCCAACGTGCCGCGCTACCGTTTCTCGGTCGAGAAGGCGTCGGCCCTGCTCTCGGACCTCGGCCTGTCGAATCGAGACGCCGACCCATGGCTCGAAGATGCCAACGGCACCGAGGCGCGCTTCACGCTCCTGACCTTTCGCGGCAACTCGGCGCTGGAACGATCCGCCGCCGTGCTGCGCGAGGATCTCCAGAAGGTCGGCATCGCGGTGGACATCGTGCCGCTCGAGCAGGGCGCGCTCGTCGAGCGGATGATGAAAGGCGATTTCGAGGCGATCTACCTGAACCTGTTCATGAGCAGCCTCGACCCGGCGCTCTCCGGCGACTACTGGCTGAGCTCCGGCTCCGCGCACATCTGGAACATCGGTCAGTCAACGCCGGCCACCGAGTGGGAACGGCAGATCGACGATCTGATGAAGCAGCAGGCCGCGACCATCGACCACGACGAGCGCAAGCGAATCTTCAACGACGTGCAGCGAATCTTCTCGGAGCAGTTGCCGGCGCTCTACTTCGTGGCGCCGCGCCTGTACATCGCCGTCTCCTCGCGCGTCGGCAACCTCACGCCGGCCGTGATTCGCCCCCAGTTGCTGTGGGCGGCCGACACGATCACCGTGCAGCCAGCGTCTTCGCCCGCGGCCTTACGCTAGGACCCTGTCCGTGTTATCTGCGTCATCTGCGTCATCTGCGGCCTTTCTCCTGAGACGCCTCGCCTTCGCGCTCGTCCTGGTCTTCGTGGTGTCGTCGGCCTCGTTGATTCTCACGAGGCTCGCGCCCGGTGACATCACTACCGAGCAGGCGCTCGAAACCCGGGCGGCAGAGCGGGCGAGGCGGCGCGCCGAGTTGGGCCTCGACCAGCCGATGGCCACCCAGTACGTGGCGTGGCTCTCCGGCGCCGTTCGCTTCGATTTCGGCCGGTCGCTCTTGTACTCGCGGCCGGTCGGCACCGTGCTCGGCGAGCGCGCGCTCAACACCGCGTGCCTCGCGATCGCGGCGCTTCTGCTGGCCACGGCCATCGGTCTTCCACTCGGGATCTACACCGGCAGTCGATCGAACGGCCTCGGCCGCCGGTTGATCCGGTGGATGTCGCTCGTCGTGTTCTCGGTTCCACCACTAATCGGCTCGCTCGCACTCATCTTGCTGGCGGCCCGAACCGGTTGGTTTCCAGTGGGCGGCATGACGTCGGCGGCCGGCGGCGACGTCACGCTCGGCGCGTGGCTTGCCGATCTGGTCCGCCACCTGCCGGTGCCGGCGCTCGCGCTGGCCTTGCCGCTGGCGGCGACGCTCGAACGCTATCAGTCGCAGGCGCTCGCCGAGGCCCGGCTCCAGCGTTTCGTCGCGGCCAGCCGTGCCCGAGGTGTTTCCGCCATCAGATCGCTGCTTCGCCACGCCTGGCCGGTCGCGCTGCGACCGGTGCTCGCCATCTATGGCGTGATGATCGGGAGTCTGTTCAGCGGCTCCTTCATCGTCGAGATCGTCACTGCCTGGCCCGGGCTGGGACGGCTGATGTTCGACGCGTTGGTCGCTCGCGATCTGTATCTGGTCGCCGGCTGCGCCGCCGCGGGCGCCGCGTTTCTCGCGATCGGCACGTGGATCGCCGATCTGCTGCAGGCCGTGGCCGACCCGCGCGTTGGCCAGGAAGGGCGCGCGTGACGCGGCGGGCGAGCCTGCTGATCCTGGCGCTGATATTCATCGCCCTGTTTGCGCCGCGGCTTGCTCCATACGACCCGGCCCGGACCTTCCGGGAGCATTTGCACGCGCCGCCCATGCGCCCGGTCTTTGCCACCTTCGGTCCGCCGAGGGCGCATCCACTCGTGCTTGCCGATCGCCTCGAGCAGCGCTTCGAGCCCGATCTCCAAAGCACGGTCCCGCTGCCGTGGTTCGGCGATAGCGATCGAGTGCCCGTCTTTCTCTTGGGTTCAGACAGTCTCGGCCGGGACGTTCTGTCGCGTCTCTTCCATGGTGCACGCACCTCGGTCGGCCTGGCGTTGCTGGCCACGCTCGGCGCCTTGGCGATCGGCGCGCTTGCCGGCGCGTTGGCCGGTTTTCGGGGCGGTTGGATCGACGAGAGCGTGATGCGCCTGGCCGACTTCGTGATCGTGCTGCCGATGATCTACGTCGTCCTCGTGCTGCGAGCGGTCTTGCCGCTGGTACTGCCGCCTTCCGCCGTGTTCGTGCTCGTCGCCGCGATCTTCGTCCTGGTCGGCTGGCCGTTCGTGGCCAGGGGTGTTCGCGCCATCGTCGCGTCCGAGCGGGATCGCGAATATGTTCTGGCCGCGCGGTCGCTTGGCGCGGGCGGCGTGCGGCTGCTCACCCGGCATCTCCTTCCGGCGTGCGCAGGATACCTGGTGGTGCAAGCCACCATCCTGCTGCCCGCGTTCATCCTGGCCGAAGCCACGCTGTCGTTTGTCGGCCTCGGCTTTCCAGATGCCGTGCCGAGCTGGGGCACGATGCTCATCGAGGCCGCCAACGTCGGGTCGCTGGTGCGGTTTCCATGGATGCTGTCGCCCGCCGTGGCCATCTTTCTCGTGGCGATGGCCGCAAATATCCTCACCTCTCCACCGGACGCGCGTCGTTCGTCGAGTACATAGGGCGCCACTTCCGCCTTCGCAGATGCTTCGGCGGACCGCCGTAGCCTTGGCGGAGGCTGGTCAGTGACGCCTCGATGGCAGGACTAAAGTCCTGCCCTACGATTGCGCTGCACCGGCGAAGCAGGACTAAAGTCCTGCCCTACGATTGCGCTGCACCGGCGAAGCAGGACTAAAGTCCTGCCCTACGATTGCGCTGCACCGGCGAAGCAGGACTAAAGTCCTGCCCTACGATTGCGGTGCACGCGCCAAAGGTCGTGGTGTCGCCTGTGGCGGGCACTGCCGCCGCGCTCGCGTCGCTTTGCGATTCCTTTTCCGCCCAAATCCCCGGCTCTGCCGTGGCATAGCGGTTGCACAATGGCGGGCATGACCCCCGTGCGCGCTAGTGCCACTCTCGCCGCGCTGGCCCTCGTCGCCGCCTGGGGATGCGCAACCAATCCCGTCAGCGGCAAGAAACAGATCACGATGATGAGCGAGGCCGAGGAGCTCGCCATCGGCCAGCAACAGGACGCCGAGGTTCGCCGCGAGATGGGGGTGTACGACGATCGCGACCTGCAGCGCTACGTCTCGGAGATCGGCATGCGGCTCGCCGCGAAATCGCACCGCCCCAATCTGCAGTGGACGTTCACGGTCGTCGACAGCCCGGCGATCAACGCCTTTGCGCTCCCGGGCGGGTTCGTCTACATCACGCGCGGCATCTTGCCCTACCTCGACGATGAGTCGGAGCTGGCCGGCGTTCTCGGCCACGAGATTGGCCACGTCACGGCGCGCCACGCGGCCCAGCAGTACACGCGTCAGGCCGAAGGCAGCATCGGGCTGGCGATCCTGAGCATCTTCGTCCCAGGCGCACGGCCGTTCGCCGATCTCGGTTCAACTGGATTGGGCTTCCTCTTCCTCAAGCACGGGCGAGACGACGAGCTCGAGGCGGATCGGCTCGGTGTGGAATACGGCTCGAGCGTGGGATTCGATCCGGCTGGCGTGCCACGATTCCTGTCCACGCTGGCCCGCGTTCACGCGCTGAGCGAGCGCGGGGTCCCGAACTGGCTGTCGACACACCCGGATCCCGGATCGCGCGTCAAAGAGGCCGAACCGGTGGCCGCGAAGTTCACGTCGCCATCGACGACGCTGCGCAATCGCGATCAGTACTTCGAGCACATCGACGGCGTGGTGGTGGGCGACAGTCTCAAGGACGGAATTGTCCGGGACAACGTGTTCCTCCATCCGATGCTGCAGCTTGCCGTCGAGTTCCCCGATGGCTGGGAAGTGTCGAACAGCCCCGAGCAGGTGGTCGCGCGGGAGCCGGGCACGCCGCACTACATGCTGATGCAGCAGATCGATCGGCCTCGAGGCCAAACGCTCGCCGAGGTGGCGATCGCCGAGATGCGCGGCGCCGGCTACAAGGCGGAGGATGGGCAGGCCACGCAACTCAACGGGCTCGACGCGTATGTCGGGCGCTATCGAGGGTCGGTCAAGAACCTGGGCAAGGTCGTGATGCATGCCGCCCACGTTCGCGTCGCACGCCAGGTGTATGTCGTCGCCGGCCTGGCGCCCGAGGCCGACTTCGATCGGATCGATCAGCGCATCAAGCCGTCGATCGAATCGTTCCGTGAGCTGAGCCGCGACGAGGCGTCGAGGATTGAGCCGAACCGCCTGAACTTCTACACCGTCCGCGAGGGCGACTCCTGGCAGTCGATCGCGGCGCGCGCGGGGAAGAACCTCGTCACCGCCACCACGCTCGCGATCATGAACGACCATGAGGTGAGCGACCAGCCGCAGCCGGGAGATCGCGTCAAGATCGTCGTCGCGAGCTAATCCAAGCCCCAAGCCCCAAGCCCCAAGCCGTGAGTACCTCGTCAGCGTGATCCGTGTGATCTGCGGCCTATAATTGCTCTCGATGGCCCGGCGCCCGTGGTTCGGCCGAACCGGTCGAGTGCTCCTCAGCCTTTCGGCGCTGGCCTTTGCGTACCTCGCTTACGTTTATCTCTCGCTGCCCGACGTTCGACCGCTGGCTCGAACCAATCCTCCGACCACGGCGTTCATGCAGCTGCGGATCCAGGAGGCGCGAAATGCCGGCCGCAAGTTCTCCATCCGGCAGCGGTGGATTCCGTACGGGCAGATCTCTCCTAATCTGCTGCGCGCGGTGATCGTCACCGAAGATGCCGCGTTCTTCGATCACGACGGCATCGATCTCAACGAGATCCGGGCATCGTTCGAGAAGAACTGGGAGGAGGGCGCGTTCCTGCGGGGCGGCAGCACCATCACGCAGCAGCTGGCCAAGAACCTCTACCTCTCGCCGTCGAAGAACCCGACGCGAAAGCTCACCGAGCTGCTGATCGCCCGCCGCCTCGAGGCGGCGATGACCAAGCGGCGCATCTTCGAGCTGTATCTGAACCTGATCGAGTGGGGCGACGGCATCTTCGGCTGCGAAGTCGCCGCGCAAACCTACTTCGGAAAATCCTGCTCGGATCTGTCGATGGACGAAGCCGCCCTGATGGCCGGCGCGATCATCAATCCCCGGGAGCACAACCCGGGGCGGCCGACCAAACGCTTACTGCGCCGGCAGCAGATCATCCTCCGGCGCGTCGGGGCCCCACCAGCCGCCTGAGCCGCTCACATCACGCGTTTGGCGCCGACGAAGCGCGTGCGCCAATACGCCGCGCTCAGCTGCTCGACGCGAACCACCCCGCGTTCGCTTGGCGCGTGCACGAACTGATCGCCGCCGATGGCGATGCCCACGTGCGAGGCGCCTGGCGCGACGGTGGTGAAGAACACCAGGTCGCCCGGCTCCAGATCGTCGGCATCCACCTTCTTGCCTTGGTGGAACTGCTCGCGGACTTCTCGCGGCAGCGCCAACCCGTATTGCTGGTAGACGTACTGAACGAACCCGCTGCAATCGAAGCCGGACGGATTGGTGCCCTGGTTCTTGTAGGGCGCGCCGCGGAGCGAGAGCGCCGTGCCGGCGAGCGCATAACCCTCGGCGGACATGGGCGAGGCCGCCGGCGCAGGGGGCGGGTCGGGCATTTCCGTGGGCGTGGAGGGAGGGGCTTTTTCGCGGGTCGCGACCGGCGGTTTTCCCGGTGTAGGGAAGGGACGAGGGACCGCTCCGGACGAGGCGCAGGCCGTCATCGAGACCGCCAAAAGAACAAGTAGTGATCCCTTCACGACGCCCTGGTTATCGGCCGCTGGTGCCAAATCGTGCACCGAAATCACGCCAATATGACCTAACCCCATATGTTCCACAGCTTTACACGGATCGGTTGCTTGACACTCCTGGGCACCGCGGGCACAATGAGTCGGAATCACTATGGAGCAGACGCTCCTCTTGAACGCAACGTACGAACCGCTGAAGGTCGTGAACTGGCAGAAGGCGGTCACCCTGTGGTGCCAGGGGAAGGTGGAAATCATCGCGCACCACGACCGCGAGATTCGCGCGGTGTCGTTCGCGCTGAAGCTGCCATCGGTCATCCGCCTGCTGCGCTACGTCCGGATCAAGAGGCGGTTCGACTACGTGCCGTTCTCGCGCGCCAACATCTACGCGCGCGACGAGTTCGTCTGCCAGTACTGCGGACATGAATTCCCCACGCAGGAACTTACCTTCGATCATGTCGTGCCGGTTTCGCAAGGCGGCCGCAAAGACTGGGAGAACATCGTCACGTGTTGCGTCAGCTGTAATCGACGGAAAGGCGGCCGGACGCCGGAGGAGGCCCGGATGCGGCTCGTGCGCCACCCTCGCCGTCCGATTTCGGCGCCGGCGATTCGCATCACCATCGGCTTGCGAAGCGCTCCGGAGAGCTGGCGTGACTATTTGTACTGGAATCTCGAGCTGGACAAGAGCTGATCGGTGGCTCTGCTGACCAGCCTCGAGCCGATCCGCGTCGTCGAGGGCGCGAGGCTCTGGCTGCGCGGCGAAGGCTTTCCCCTTCCTGAGACGACCGGCGACATCGTCACCATCGGCGGCATTCCGGCGCGGATGTCATTTGCGGGAAGCGACCGCGTTGCGGTGCTCGTGCCGTACGGGCTTAGCGGTGGCGAAGCCCCGGTCAAGGTCACGTGGGTGCCCGGCGCGACGCTCTTCGCGCGAATCGGCGGCCTGATCGCGACCGGTCTCCATCAAGTCGACAACCCGCTCTTCGGTCCCGACGGATCGCTCTATGTCACCTACAGCGGAGTCCGCGGCCAGGAGTCGGCGGTCTCGATCTTCCGCATCGGCGCCTCCGGCGCGCGGGAGCCGTTCGTCCGCGGGATGGTGAATCCGACCTCGATGGCCTTCGGACCGGACGGCCGCCTCTACGTCTCCAGCCGGTTTGATGGGCGCGTCTATCGGGTGTTCGAAGACGGGCGGTTCGACGTATTCGCATCGGACCTCGGCCTCGCATGCGGGCTCGTATTTGCCCGGGATGGCACGCTCTTCGTCGGCGATCGGTCCGGCACGATCTTCCGAATCGATTCGCAGGGACGCGTCGCCAAGTTCGCCACGGTTCCCGCCAGTGTCGCGGCCTTTCACATGGCGATGGGACCCGATGGCTCGCTCTACGTGTCGGCGCCGACGCTTTCGACGTACGACTCGGTCTATCGCATCGATGCTGACGCGCGCATCGAAACTCTCGATGTCTTGTTTGGCCGGCCGCAGGGTCTTGCCTTCGATGCGTCCGGCGTCCTGCATGTGGTCGAAGCGCTGGCCGGTTCGAGCGGGGTCTATGCGTTGCGTCCCGGTGCCCGCCGCGAGTTGATCGTGGCCGGCAACAACCTGGTTGGCATCGCCTTCGATCCAGGCGGGCACATCGTCGTCGCGGCGAGCGATTCGGTGTATTCCTTCGCGCCGTCGCTTTCATGATCGTCGTCGTAGCGGCGCTGCTCTTTGCCGCGTCTCTCTCCGTTGGATTGCGCGCCACGTCGGGCTGGCTCGACCAGTGGCATCCGGTGGATCGCCTCGCGATCGCGGTCGTGTTTGGCGTGCTGTTGACGGCCGCCGCGCTTGCCGTCGCCGCGAGGTGGGGACTGACCGACGCCGGGTACGGGCTGGCGTTCTCGCTGGCGCCGGTCGGCGTCTACGATTTCGCGAAGTGGTGGTATCGCTCGCGCGGGCGCCGGGCGTCGTGGCTGCCTGGCGCCACTGCGGCGGGATGGGTGGTGGTGTTGCGCTGGCTGTTTCTGGTCGCGATGGCCGGCGCGCTGGTCGCGATGGTTGCCATGCCGCCGCCACAGTAGAATGCCGCGCGAGTGAGCCAACTCTTCAAACGAAAGCCGATCGCCGATCTCGTGATCGACGAGCACGACCCGCGCGCCCTCAAGCGCGTGCTTGGCGCCGGCGATCTCGTGATGCTCGCCATCGGCGCGGTGATCGGCGCCGGCATCTTCGGCGCCATCGGCACGGCCGCCGCCGGACAAGTGGCCCCCGATGGCACGGTCATTCGCTACGCGGCGGGACCGGCGCTGGTCTTCTCGTTCATCCTGCTGGGCGGTGCGTGTGGGCTTGCCGCTTTGTGCTACGCGGAGCTCGCCGCGATGATTCCGCAGGCGGGCAGCGCCTACGCCTACTCGTATGCCACGCTCGGAGAGATCGTCGCGTGGATCATCGGGTGGGACTTGATGCTCGAGTACGCGGTGGGCAACGTTGCCGTCGCCATCTCGTGGGGCGACTACTTCAACTCGCTGGTCCGCGGGATCGGCATCAACCTGCCGGCGTGGCTCACCACCGGTTATCGCACCGCCATCCTGAGCTCGAACCCCGACGTCAGCGGCCTGCTGAACACGGCGCCGCACGTGTTTGGTGTGCCGATCCTCGTCAACCTGCCGGCATTCGGCATCGTCATGCTGATCACCTGGCTGCTGTTGCGCGGCGCCCGCGAGAGCGCCACCGCCAATACGGTGATGGTGATCATCAAGCTCGTCGTGCTGGCGCTTTTCATCTTTGTCGGACTGGGCAACATCAATCCGGCCAACTACACGCCGTTTGCGCCGAATGGATTCACCGGGATCCATCAAGGCGCGGCGATTGTGTTCTTTGCCTACATCGGCTTCGACGCCATCTCGACTGCCGCGGAGGAAACCAGGAACCCGCAGCGGAACCTGCCGATCGGCATCCTCGGCGGGCTGGCGGTGTGCACCTTGATCTACGTCGTGATCGGCGCGGTGATTACGGGCATGGTGCCTTACACCGAGCTTGGCGTCGCCGATCCTCTTGCTCGCGCGCTCGAGCTCATCGGCTACCAGCGCGTCGGCGTGATCGTGGCCTTCGGCGCGGCCATTTCGATGTCGGCAGTCCTGCTGGTCTTTCAGTACGGCCAGCCTCGCATCTTCTTCGCGATGGCCCGGGACGGCCTGCTGCCGGAATGGGTGGCCCGCATCGATCCCAAGACGCGCATTCCGTACACGGCCACATTGATCACGGGAATCCTCGTCGCGGTGGCCTCGATGGTTGGAGACGCGGCGGAGACCTACGATCTGACGAATATCGGCACGCTCTTCGCCTTTGCTCTCGTCTGCGCTGGTGTGCTGGTGCTCCGCGTCGTGGAGCCCGACCGGCCTCGTCCGTTCAAGGTTCCGTTTGCGTGGGTGGTTGCGCCACTCGGCGTCGTCGCCTGCCTCTTCATCATGGTGGGCCTGCCTCGGCAGGCGTGGGAACGGTTTGGCATCTGGCTGATCATCGGCGGCGTCATCTACACGCTGTACGGATACCGGAACAGCCGCCTGGCCCAGCGACAGAAGTAGGACGGTCGAGCCCGCTAGCCCGCTTATGACAGGTCTGCGGCCCAGGGGCTTGGGACTTGGGGCTTGGGGCTTGAGGCTTGGGCTTGGCGTTTCGCATTTCGCAAATTAGCAATTCGCAATTCGCCGTTCGCAAATCTGTGTCATCTGTGTCATCTGCGGCTCTGGACAAATCTGCGTGGCGGCCCTGGTTTGATCTGCGTTATCTGCGGCCCTGGTGTTCCTGCGTCATCTGCGTGGTAGTAGAATTGGGGTTTGGCGTCCAGCCCGGGGACGCCGCAGTACCCATGCCTCACGATTTGATTTCCGTTCGGGGCGCCCGAGTCCACAACCTCAAGAACATCGACGTCGATCTGCCGCGCAACAAGCTCGTGGTGATCACGGGACTTTCGGGCTCGGGAAAATCGTCGCTCGCCTTCGACACCCTCTATGCCGAGGGGCAGAGGCGGTATGTCGAGTCGTTGTCGGCCTACGCCCGGCAGTTCCTCGAGCAGATGGAGAAGCCCGATGTCGACTTGATCGAAGGGTTGTCGCCGGCCATCTCCATCGAGCAGAAAACGACCGGCTCGAATCCGCGCTCGACCGTCGGGACTGTCACCGAGATCTACGACTACCTGCGTCTCTTCTTCGCCAACGTCGGCGTCCCGCACTGCCCGAACTGCGGGCGGGAAATCGCATCGCAGTCGGTCGAGCGGATCGTCGACCTGGTGATGACCTATCCGCAAGACACCCGGATCAACGTCCTGGCGCCGGTCGTACGCGGCCGCAAGGGCGAATTCAAGCGAGAGCTGCTCGGGTATCGCACGCGGGGCTTCACGAAGGCGCGAATCGACGGACAGCTTCGGTCGCTCGAGGACGAGATCGCCCTCGATCGCCGCCGGAACCACAACATCGACGTCCTGATCGATCGCCTCATCGTCCGCAGCGGAATCGAGCGGCGGCTCACCGAGTCGGTCGAGGCGGCGCTGACGCTGGCCGACGATGTGGTGGTCATCAATTCGCTGGACCACGGCGACCGGTTGTTTTCGCGCAAGCTGGCGTGCGTCGTCTGCGGCATCAGCGTTCCCGAGATGTCGCCGCGCGCGTTTTCGTTCAACTCGCCACACGGGGCCTGCCCGTCGTGCCAGGGGCTGGGTGCGACCTGGGATTTCGATCCGCAGCGCATCGTGCCCGACGAGACGCTGTCGCTGGCGGCCGGCGCGATCGCCCCATGGAGCAGGGGAGATCGCACCCTGGTGAGCGACGCGGTCAACGCGATCTCGACCTATTACGGCATCGATCCGACCGTGCCGTTCGGCAAGTTGCCCAAGAAGCATCGCGACTTGATCGTGTACGGCCCGGCGGCGGGCGGCCGATCGTCGGAGGAGCCAGAAGCCAAGAAGCCCGGCCGCAAGAAAGCGGCAACTCCAGATCCGTTCGGCCGCGATTTCGAAGGCGTGATTCCGAATCTGCGGCGACGCTTCGAAGAGGGATCGTGGGCCGCGCAAGAGGAGCTCGATCCGTATCGCGCGCTGCGCGAGTGTCCGACCTGCCAGGGCAACCGGCTGCGTCCAGAAAGCTTGGGCGTGACCCTCAAGGACAAGACCATCGCCGAGTACGTCGACCTGCCCATCTCGGAGGCGCTCGAAGTGTTCGATCGGATGGAGCTGCATGGCCGCGAAGCGATCATCGCGGGACGGATTCTCAAAGAGATTCAGGACCGGCTGCACTTTCTGAACGAGGTCGGCGTGGGCTACCTGACGCTCGGCCGTTCGGCCGCCTCGCTGTCGGGCGGTGAGGGGCAGCGCATCCGCCTGGCGACGCAGATTGGCTCGAACCTGACCGGTGTGTTGTACGTGCTCGACGAACCGTCGATTGGATTGCACCAGCGCGACAATCGCCGCCTCCTGACGACACTGGGACGACTTCGCGATCTCGGCAACACGGTGGTGGTCGTCGAGCACGACGAAGAAACCATCCGCACGGCCGACTACGTCGTGGACCTGGGGCCCGGCGCCGGCGAGCTCGGCGGCGAGGTGATCTTCCAGGGCTCGCCAGCGGCGCTGATCGGCAACGGCCATGGCTCGCTGACCGGTGCGTACCTGGGCGGGCACCGGACGATCGCGACGCCGAAAGTGCGCCGCACCGCGGCGAAAGGCGAGGTCCTGATTCGCGGGGCGCGGGCGAACAACCTGAAGAACATCGACGTCAAGATTCCGCTCGGCCGTCTCGTGGCGGTCACCGGCGTCAGTGGATCGGGCAAGAGCACCCTGGTCAACGACATCTTGTACAAGTCGCTCGCGCGCGTCTTCTACCGCGCCGCCGACGAACCAGGGGCCCACGACAAGATCGAAGGCATCACCCTGATCGACAAGGTCATCGAGATCGATCAATCGCCGATTGGCCGGACGCCACGATCGAATCCGGCCACCTACACGAGTCTCTTCACCTTCATTCGCGAGCTGTTTGCGATGGTGCCCGAAGCGAGAACCCGAGGCTTCAAGCCGGGCCGCTTCTCGTTCAACGTCAAAGGCGGCCGGTGCGAAACCTGCCAGGGAGACGGCGTCATCGCCATCGAGATGCACTTCCTGCCCGACGTCTACGTGACGTGCGAGCAGTGCAAAGGGCGCCGCTACAACCGCGAGACGCTGGAGATCAAGTATCGCGGCAAATCGATCGCCGACGTCCTCGATCTCACGGTCGATCAAGCGTTGCCGATTCTCGAGAACTTTCCCCCGATCGCGACCAAGCTCCGCACGCTGCAGAGCGTCGGACTCGGCTACATCACGCTTGGTCAGTCGGCGACGACGTTGAGCGGCGGCGAGGCGCAGCGCGTGAAGCTGTCACGCGAATTGTCGAAGCGCGGCACGGGGCGGACGCTCTACATTCTCGACGAGCCGACGACCGGTCTGCACTTCGAGGATGTGCACAAACTGCTCGACGTGTTGATGCGACTGGTCGATCAGGGCAACACCGTCGTCGTCATCGAGCACAACCTCGACGTGATCAAGTCGGCGGACTGGGTGATCGATCTTGGTCCTGAAGGTGGCGATGGCGGCGGTCGAGTGGTCGCGCAGGGGACCCCGGAGCAAGTGGCGAAGTCATCCTCGTCGGCGACCGGTCACTTCCTCGGCGAGATTCTCCTTAAGGCCTCGGCTCGATGACCCGATTGGCAGGATTGACACAGTCCCGGCGGATCGCCCTGTGGTCTTGCAAACACAGAGCGCATTCTGATTCGGCTCCGGCTGTTCAACCTAAGTCGCTCTTTTCGTTGGGTTTGTCCGATTAGCATGCGCCGTGAGCCGACGGGCATCAGGTTTGCTCATTGAGCGGCCAGACTCTGGCTATGGACCTTCAGCGAACCCTCAAACGCCAAATATCCTGCGCGGGCATCGGGCTGCATTCCGGCCAGAAAGTCACCCTTACCCTCAAGCCCGCGCCGGCCGATAGCGGCATCCGGTTCCGCCGGACCGATCTCGGCGTCGACATTCCGGCGAACGTTTCTGAGGTTTCCAGTGTTCACCACGCGACGATCCTGGGCAAGGACGGCGCGACCGTTGAAACGGTCGAGCATCTGCTGGCGGCGCTGGTCTCGACCGGCATCGACAACGTCGTCATCGAATTGAACCGGCGCGAAGTGCCGATCATGGACGGCAGCAGCGCGCCCTTCTTGTATCTGCTGCAGGAAGCGGGCGTCAAGCGCTTGTCGCCGCCGCGGCGCTTCTTGAAGATTTTGAAGCCGGTCACGATCGCGACCGCCGACAAGCACATTTCGGTCTTCCCGTCCGACCACTTCAAGGTCAGCTACACGATCAGCTTCGACCATCCAATGCTGCGGCATCAATCGCGCACTGAACGGATCACGGAGCAGAGCTTTGCGGATCACATTGCCGCCGCCCGCACGTTCGGCTTCCTGAAGGAAGTGGAATGGCTGCGTCAGAACGGTCTGGCGCTCGGCGGCTCACTGGACAACGCCATCGTGATTGGCGACACGGGCGTGTTGAACGCGCTTCGCTTCGAAGACGAGTTCGTCCGCCACAAGATTCTCGATGTCGTCGGCGATTTGGCCCTGATTGGGTATCCCGTCATCGGCCATGTCGTCGCGCATCGAGCCGGTCATGCGCTGCATACGGCGCTGGCCGCCGAGATTCTCAAGGAACAGAGCGCGTGGTGCCTCGTCGAGTCGCCGGAATCCGTGCCCGAGGCGGTGATGGATGTGTTCGGTGTACCCGGGAGCGCGCGCGCCCACTAGATCTCCTTTCGTCGCTTCACCTCCAACGTGAACTCCTAGGCCGCGGGCGCCCCGCGGCCCTTTTTTTGCCCCGCCGAAGCGATCGACAAAGACGACGAGCGAAGGCGGGCCTCCCACTGATAGGATCACGCCCTCGGAGGGCCGCAGATGACGCCGATGACGCAGATTGCGCAAGTCGGCCCCAGGAGGTCCGGATGTCCCGCATGAAGCGCTGCGCCCTGCTGGGGGCTCTGTTGGTGCTGGCGCCCTGGCACGAGCCGCCGGTGGCCGCGCAAAGCGCCGCCGCGAGACTGCGCGTCGCCGACGAGGCCCTCGTCAAGCGCGCGAAGGCCATCCACGACCGGGTGATCGCGCTCGACACCCACAACGACATCAACCCGGAGAACTTCACCGCGGCCAGGAACTACACGCAGCGTCTCGACACACAGGTCAACCTGCCAAAGATGGTCGAAGGCGGTCTCGACGCGTCGTTCTTCATTGTCTACGTCGGACAGGGGCCGCTCACGCCAGCCGGATACGACGATGCGTATCGTCAGGCGGTGGAGAAGTTCGACGCCATCCACCGTCTCACCGAGCAGATCGCACCCGACAAGATCGAGCTGGCCCTCACGGCTGCGGAGGTGCCGCGCATCGCCGCCAAGGGGAAGAAAGTGGCGCTCATCGGCATCGAGAACGCGTATCCGCTCGGCGCCGACATCAAGCGCGTCAAGGAGTTCTACGATCGCGGCGGCCGCTACATGTCGCTGGCGCACAACGGCCACAGCCAGCTGGCCGACTCCAATACCGGTGAGCGAGACGGCAAATGGATGCACGACGGCCTGAGCGCCTTTGGCCGCCAGGTGATTGCCGAGATGAACCGCCTCGGCATCATGGTCGACATTTCTCATCCGTCGAAGAACGCCAACCTGCAGGCCATCGAGCTCTCGAAGGCGCCCGTGATCGCCTCGCACTCCGCAGCACGAGCGCTGGCCGATGTCAGCCGCAACCTGGACGATGAGCAACTCAACGCGCTGAAGAGGAACGGCGGCGTGGTCCAGACGGTTGGGTTTGCGAGCTACGTGAAAGTGACCAAGCCCGATTCACCAGAGCGGGCCGCAGCCATCGAAGCGCTCCGGAAGGAGTTTGGGATTGCGGCGGGTGGGGCTGGGTGGGGCTGGTGGGGCGGTGCGGCTGGTGGGGCGGGCAGGGGAGGCGGCGGCGGGCGAGGTGGACTCAATCGTTTGACGCCCGACCAACGCGCTCAGTACGACGCGCGCATGGTTGAGATCGACAAGAAGATGCCGGGCGATCCGAGAGCCACCGTGAAAGACTTCGTCGATCACATCGACTACCTCGTCAAGAAGATCGGGATCGATCACGTCGGCATCTCGTCGGACTTCGACGGCGGCGGCGGCGTCACCGGGTGGAACGGCGCCGACGAGACCTTCAACGTGACCCTCGAGCTGGTGCGTCGCGGCTACACCGAAGAACAGATCGGAAAAATCTGGAGCGGCAACCTCCTGCGCGTCATGGCCGAGGTCGAGAAGGTGGCCAGGCGAATTCAGGGGACGAAGTAGCGGACGTGCCCACGACGATAAGCCCCGATCTCCAGGAGGCGATCGACTTTCACGTCGCGGTCATCGCTGAAGGCAGCAAAGCGCTCGTCGGCTACGACACGGCCAAGGCGATGGCCAATGTCGTCCTCCTGTCCGAGATCCCGACGACGTACGACCGTCGCGAAGAGCGGCAGGTCAACGCCGGCAATCTGTTGCTGCGCGGGGTTCCTGGCGTCGGCAAGACGTTCTTCGGCGTGATTCTGGCCGCGATCAGCGACGCGAAGTTTGCTCGCGTGCAGGGCCGCGCGGACCTTCAGCCGACTGAAGTCGTCGGCTTTCAGATGATCAATCCGTCCACGGGCCAGCTCGTCACCGAGTTCGGACCGATGGCGTCTGCGGAAGTCATCCTCCTCGACGAGATCAACCGCATCCCGCTCAAATCGCAGAGCGCGTTTCTCGAGGCGCTCCAGGATCGCGCCATCACCGTGGGGAAGACGACCTACGCGCTGCCCTCGTTCAGCTTTGCGATTGCGACGATGAATCCGGTCGAGCTGGGGCAGGGAACATTCCCGCTCTCCGAAGCGGCGACCGATCGCTTCGCGGCGATGGTGAACATTGGATACTTACCGGCGGAGGAAGAAGAAAAGCTGGTCGCCTTCGATTTCAAGCGGGTCGTGCTCAACCCGCTGTTGTCGAAAGACCGGATCATTCAGCTGCGCGGCAAGATCTCGGAAGGAGTGTTCCTGCACGAACGGTTGGGGAAGTACATCCAACGCCTGGTCGCCGCCACCAGGCCTCATAACCCCGATACCGACTGGCGGCAACATTCCCCATCAGAGCTGGTCGAGCGAGGCGTCGATCTGGGTGCGTCACCTCGAGCCATCATTTGCTGGAGCCGCCTGGTGAAAGTCTGGACGTTGCTCCAGCGGCGCCGCGCCGAGGTGTATCCGGAGGACATTCAGGATCTCGCGCCGTTCGTTCTCGGTCACCGCATCTGGCTCGGCCCGCACGCCGCCAGCCACGGGCTGACCACCGAAGAAGTGATCCGCGACGTGATTCACGAGGTGGCGATCCCATGAAGGCGGCAGCGCTCGCCGTCTTGCTGGTTGTCGCGGCGCAGCCGGCCGGCGCCCAGCCGGCCGCCGACCCGAAAGCCGCGGCGCTCGTCAGCACCGATCCGATTCGCTGCTGGTGGCAGAGCGACGCCGGCGCCGTCACGATCGGCCAGTCGTTTTCGGTCACGTTGACGTGTGCCGTGATCGAGACTGACGCGGTTCAAGTCGTGCCCGACGAATCGCGACTCGGGGTCGCCACCGTGCAGGTGGCTCCGTTCGAGATTCTCGGCGGGTCCCATCCTTCTGATGCGAGGAGCGGATCGAGACGATTCTTTCAGTATCAATACACGCTCCGCATCATCCACCCGGATGTGATCGGACGCGATGTGAAGGTTCCCAGTCTGCCGATTCAGTACCGGGTTCGCAGCCGCACGAATTCGGCGTCCACCCTCGAGGGGCGAGACCTGACCTACGTGATGCCGGCCCTCCCCATCAAGGTGCTGTCACTGGTCCCGGCTGAGGCCACCGATATCCGCGACGGATCTGCAGCCGGCTTTGGCGCCGTCGACACGCTGCGCTTTCGGGCGAGCCTGTTTCGAGTGATCGGCGCGGCATTCGGAGTCATCTCGCTGATCGTTGGCGTCTGGGCGCTCGGACCGTGGGCGCGATTCACGCGCCGCGTGGCACCCGAGTCGGCTCACCACATCCCCGATCGAGCCGTCCTTCGCGAGTTGCAGTCGCAGTTGCGGGCGGTGAAGGTGGAGGCCGACCGCGGCTGGAACGACGACCTCGCCGCTCGCGCGCTTCGCCTCATGCGCCTGGTCTCATCGCTCGCCATTGGCCGGCCGATCAGCCAGAGCTCGATCGTTTCAGACGGTGCGGCTGCCGTGCGACTCCCGGTCTCTCACGGAGTCATCCGGCCGGCGCGAGTGACGGTCGCGAGCTCCGTGACGGCCGACGATGTGGCGCGGGCGATGGGAGACATGCCAGACGGTGCGGCCAGGCGCGGACAACTCGAGAGGCTCCGCGACGGGCTGACGGCGCTGACCGAAGCGGCGTATCGACCAGCAGGCGAGCGCGACAGCGCGAGGTTGGATGATGCGCTGAGCTCTGCGATCGCAGCGACGAGCCGGCTCGCCAGCGAGCGAGGGGTGTTGAGCGAGTGGTCGTCGGGTATCGGGCGCTCATTTGGCAAGAAGGCGAGCCCATCGTGAATCTCGCGGCGACCCTGACGGCGATGACCAGGGACATCGCCGCGGCCTGGAGCGGCTGGTCTCTCGATAGCCATCAGTTCTGGCACCGCGACACCGCCCGACTCGCTCTCATTGGGCTGGTCGCCTCGTCGGTCGCCCTCCTCCTGATCCGCTACGCCGTTGCGCGGACTGCCGGCCGCCACTAT
Source organism: uncultured Acidobacteriota bacterium (assembly GCA_963773045.1). Taxonomy (GTDB): domain Bacteria; phylum Acidobacteriota; class Vicinamibacteria; order Vicinamibacterales; family UBA2999; genus 12-FULL-67-14b. Next base: position 514,426 of record CAVYZT010000013.1, read on the forward strand.
CTGTTGGTTCCGGCCCTTCTTCGATCGGGTCCGGCCTCGCGGACGTCTTGGATTCGGCATGTGCCCATGGCCTTGTGCGTTCTGGGCGTACCGCTGGCCGTCCTGGCGCTTGCCGATCCGTATTCGTCGCTGGTCACCGAAACGGTGACCTATCCAGGCCGCCGCATCAGCCTGATGATCGACGCCTCCGACAGCATGCAGACGTCGTTCAAGGCGGCCACGCTCAACACCAGGGCCGAAGTGCAGCCGGCATTCTTCACGACCGTTGCCGCCGCCGAGCGCTTTGTCCAGCTGAGACGAAAGGGACGCTATCGGGACGTGATGGCGCTGGTCGAGTTCGGCAATCGCGCCTACGTGATCACGCCATTCACCAGCGACTACGACAACCTCCTGCTGAGCATGTCGCTGATTGGCGATCCAGTGGAGTTCTCGCTCTTCCCGGAGTCAGGTACGGTGATCGCCAGCGCGCTGGAAGAGAGCATCGAGATCTTCAAGGCGTTCAACTTTCTCGAAGCGTCCGGCAACTTGATGGTGATTTTCACCGACGGTGAAGACACGACGTCCATCGTCCACGGCCGCTCGCTCGACGACATTCTCAAGAGCGCCGTGGACAACCACATCCCGCTCTATTTCGTGCGGACCAACTACGGGAAGGACTACGGTGACGGGATTCCCGATGCACGGTGGCGCGCGGCGGTCGAGAAGACCGGTGGCAAGTACTACGTCGCCAAAGACGAGGCGACTCTGTTGGCCGCGGTCTCGGACATCGATCGCGTGTCGGTCGGCGCAATCGAGACGACTCAATACGCAAGCCAGCGGCCGCGGTTCTCGATCTTCGCGCTGTTGGCAGCCGGGTTGTGGGCCGCTGGGGCGACGCTGAAGCTCGCGACACCGTGGTTTGGGAAGATTCCTTAGGGGCAGGTTCAGCAGGTTCAGCAGGTTCAGCAGGTTCAGCAGGTTCAGCAGGTTCAGCGGGTTCAGCAGGTTCAGCGGGTTCAGCAGGTTCAGCAGGTTCAGCAGGTTCAGCAGGTTCAGCAGGTTCGATAGGTTCGTACAGGTTCGACAGGTTGAGGGAGAGGTTCGATGAAGGCGTAATCGCAATTCGAGCGGCTGATGGCGGTTGTTCTTGGCGGCAGCGGTCGTGGCTCTGCTGGCGAGAAGCCAGGCTCATCGATCGAGCCGCGGACGCACGCATGGCGTTGTCGCTGCTCGATTACGGAGCCGTCGACTCGGACGGTCCCCGGTGGACGGTCTCGAACGTCGTGCTGAACGAGACCCGTCCGCTCGCCGCAGACGCTCGCCGGGACCAGGCGACGGCTGGCTATTGGCTCGGTCGCTATGCCGACGCCATGGACATCGACCGGCGGGAGCTCGATCCTGATCTGCTGTTGATCGCTGCCAACGCTTCGTTCCGCGCGAGTCAGCGTGAAGGCGGCAGCGGACAACCCGCCGTGCAGCGCCTCGACGGCGTGCTGCAGGCGTATGCGTCCGTGCTGAAGGCCGCGCCCCAGCAGGCGGAGGCGGCCTACAACTTCGAGTTCGTCGCGCGCGTACGTGACGGCGTCGCGCGTGCAGCAGCCACCAAGTCCAAGCCGGACGCGCCAGTTCCCGCGCCACCGCGAATCGAGACCAGCGACCTTCCGGCTGGACCGACATTGCATGGACATCCGGGCGCGCCGCCGCCTGACGTCAAAGCCGAGGACTTCAAGATCATCGCGCCCATGGATTTCGGCGATCGCGAAGCCCAACCGGAACCCACGCCGGGCGGGAAACTTCCTCGAAAGGGATAGAAGACAGATGACGCGGAGTCCGGGGCCGCCACGCAGATTCCACCTTGGGGCTTGCGCATTTCGCAATTCGCAATTCGCCGTTCGCAAATCTGTGTCATCTGTGTCATCTGCGGCTCTGGACAATCTGCGTGGCAGCCCCAAGCCCCAAGCTGAAAGCATCTGATGGCCGGATTTGATCTCGGACAGATTGAGTTTGCGGCGCGGCATTTTCTCTGGCTGCTCGTTCTGCCCGCGCTTCTTCTCGTGGCCTGGGCCTGGCGCTTCGGGCGCCGGATCTCGGATCTGCGGCGCATCGCCGCCCATCGAACCGTTCCAGCGCGCGAGCGGTTGGCGATCGCCGGAGACCTGCCGTTCTGGCTGTTGATCGTGCTGGCTGCCAGCGCATTGGTGATCGCGCTGGCGCGGCCGACTGGAACGCTGGCAGCCCTCCGCCGGCCTGGTCTCGACATCGTGATCTTGCAGGACGGCTCGGCGTCGATGCAGGTTGCCGACCTTCCCGCCCTCGAGACTCGTACTCGCGATGCGGCACTGCGGCCGGCCACACGGTGGCAGCGCTCGATGCAGTTCCTGCGCGTCTTGGGCGACTCGTTGAGCTGGGCCGACGATCGGATGGCGCTCACCGTCTTTGCGCACATCGCCACGCCGCAGGTCAGGCTCACTCGCGACCCGAACACGGTCTTTTTCTTTCTGAACCATCTGCAGGGGGTCCCGCCGTTTCGATTGGAAGACGACACGACCTGGGATACCAACGTCGAGCAGGGCATCGCGTGGGGCCTGCGGTTGATTCAAAAGGACGAGGAGATTCACGGACCCTCCGCCAACGCGAAGCTGTTCGTGCTGCTGTCCGACGGGGAAACGTGGAGCGGTGAGGTCGCGCGATCGCTGACCCGAGCCGTCGACGCGCGCGTGCCGGTCAACGTCATTGGCGTCGGGACGCTCGGCGGCGGCATGCTCCCCGCCGTCAAGGTGGAAGACGGGTCGGACGATCCCGAAGTGGTTGGCCGTTCACGGCTGGACCGGGCCTCGCTGCAACGCATCGCCGCGGCGGGCGGCGGGCAGTACTTCGAGCTCGATCGCGATCCCGACCGTGAAATTGCGAACGCCCTGATCGATGCCGGCCGTCGCCTGGTGCCCGCCACGGTTGAGAGCGGCCGCGTCGAGGAGCTCTACTGGCGCTTCATCGTCGCCGGCGCCGGCCTGGCGGCGTTCGGGTTGCTCTTCGTCCGCGAGCGGACCGAGCTCTGGATGCTTCTGGCGGGCGCGTCCGTCACTGCGCTCAGCCTCTGGCGCGTCCTTTCTTGAGACCTCGCCGAAGCTCGCCTGAGATCGAGCGAGCGAAGGCGGGCGGAAGCTCGCCTGAGATCTGTGCGAGCGAAGGCGGGCCGTTCTATGATGGCGGCCTCATGAAAAGCTCGAGCGCTATTGCGGCGATATGGCTCTCCAAAGGCTGACCTTATGAAGACGCGCACTGTGGTTTCGACATTTCTGATCGGTGCAATCGCGCCCGTCGTCCTGGCGCAATCACCAGCGCCGGCGCCGCCGCCGTGGGCGTACACAGTGAATCCGCCACCGGCGCCCGGCGCGACGCCGCCGGCGCCGGATCCCGCTCCGAAGCAAGTGCCGGGCAGCAGCGCGTCGTTCACGGTCGCGCAGACCAGGGATGCGTTCAATCCGCCCGACTGGTATCCCGACAGCCACTCGCCGATGCCCGAAGCGGTGGCGCATGGGCGCAGACCCGAGATGCGCGCCTGCGGCTTCTGTCATCTGACGAGCGGCCAAGGCCGTCCGGAGAATGCCGGCGTCGCAGGGTTGCCTGCGGCCTACATCGTTCAGCAGATGAGCGACTTCAAGAACGGCCTGCGCAAGAGCGCCGAGCCGAAGATGGGTCCGCCCAACGCCATGATCCAGGACGCGAAGGCGGCAAACGACGAGGACGTTCGCACGGCGGCGGCGTACTTCGCGTCGGTTCCGTTCAAGAAATGGATTCGCGTCGTCGAATCGGCGAACGCCCCGAAGACGAAAATCGCGGGCTCCATGCACGTCCCCACCGGGGACGGCATGGAGCCGCTTGGTCAACGGATCATCGAGGTCCCCGAAGATCTCGCGCGCACTGAGCTTCGCGACGGCGCCTCGGGATTTGTCGCCTACGTTCCCGCCGGCAGCGTCAAGAAAGGCCAGGCGCTGGTCACCGGCAGCGGCGGGAAAACCGTCGCGTGCGGAACCTGTCACGGCCCCGACCTCAAGGGCCTCGGACCGGTCCCGCCGCTGGCGGGCCGGTCGCCCAGCTATACCGTTCGCCAGCTCTTCGACCTTCAACAAGGCGTTCGCCACGGCGTCTGGTCGCCGCTGATGAAAGCTGCCGTCGAGAAGTTGACGATCGACGATCTCATCGCGATCGCCGCGTATACGTCTTCGTTGGAGCCCTGAAGAAGCCCCAAGCCCCAAGCCCCAAGCCTCAAGCCGTTCAGATCAGCTTCTTCACAAGCTGTATCTGTCCAGCGTGGTAGGCGCCGTGTCCGGCGATGCCAATCACCTGGTCGAACCGCTCCTCGTCGCTGAGCGGTGATTTCGTCTTCCCCTTGGCGATGGCGCTCAACGCGTCGCCCAGCCGCTTCTGTTCCGCCTCGACAGCAGCGACGACGTCCTTCCACTTGAGCGGCGAGTTCTTCTCGAGCTCGAACCAGTCCTCGCCCTCGAGTGGGAACGGTTCGCTGACGCTGCCTGTGACGCGCTTGCGGATCTCCCGCGTCCAGAAGGCGTGGTGCAGCGCGATCTCGGCGATGTTGTGGCGCCCTTGGCCCGGCCGGCGGAACGCGTCTTCGGCGCTGACGTCGCTGATGGCCGTGCCGAGGCCGGAGCCGTACCAGGCGTCCGGGCCGTAGCCCTCGTCCAGCACGCGGCGGAGCGAGGCGGCGGGGATTCCAGCGGGGGTCGGGGTCTTGGTCGCAATCGAGCTCATCTGACACCTCCTAGGCGATGTAACTGTCTAACACAGTATGGCTGGTTTCAAAACATATCGCGGTCGTGGTAACCTGTCAAATGGTTTTTGGAAGTTACATGCACCCAGACCACTTGAAGGCCCGAATCTCTGCTCAGCGTCTCGAGGCCGCGGGCCTTCAAGAGGTCTCGCCCGGCGGAGCCGGGCAAGGCGACACAGCCGCTAGCGAAGCGGAGCCCGCTCCCCATGCGCGTGGCAAGAGGCGGAGCTTCGCTAGCCGTACAATCGATGACGTGGCGGCCGTCCCCCTGCCCGAAGAGACTCTCGACCTGAACCGGGCGCTGGCCTTCGTCAACACGCTCAGCGCGCGGCCGACGCCGGCCCCTGCCGAGCGTCTGGTGTCGTACGAGGCGCTGCTCGACTGGGCTCGCGAAGAGAAGCTGGTCGCGCCGGCAGTGGCGAAACGGCTGTCGGGCTTTGCGCGGCGCCACCCGCAACAGGCGGCGGCGGCGCTCGACCGCGCGGTCGAGCTGCGTGAGGCCCTCTACGGAGTCGTCGCGGCGCTCGACGCCAAGCGAAGCCCGTCAGCGGCGGCGCTGGACGGCATCGCGCGCGATGTCGCCGCGGCCTACTCCGCCGGCCGGCTGGTGGTGCACGACGGCCGGTTGCACTGGGTCTCGGGCGGCGAGGACGACCTGAACCGTGTGCTCCTGGAAGTGGCGAGGACGATCGGCCGCCTGGTCACCTCGTCGCGGTTGGCCAAGGTCCGCCTGTGCGCCGCGGCCGACTGCGGGTGGCTGTTCCTCGACGACACCAAGAACCGGAGCCGCCGCTGGTGCGACATGAAAATCTGCGGCAACCGCGAGAAGCTCCGCCGATTCCGCGCGCGTCAGGCATAATCTCCTTCCGGTGGACCGTGTCAGCCGAACCGGCATCGGATGAGCTGGCCGTCTGTATCGGATTGCCGGCCGCGACAGCGGCGGCCGTGGGCGAGGCAATCGCTGCGTCCCACTGATTCCAGCCGTTCACGAAAGGAGAGTTCGATGTCGAGAACCCAGCCTCGAATCGGATCGATGGCGCTGCTGCTGACGTTGGCGATCGCGGGGACGTTGTCCACGCTGTCGGGCCAGACGTCCGGTCAGCCCAGTACCAGCAAAGGGGAATGGCCGTACTACACCGCCGACATTCGAGGGTCGCGGTATTCACCGCTCGATCAGATCAACGCCTCGAACTTCAGCAAGCTCACCGTCGCCTGGCGCTTCAAGACCGACAACCTCGGACCGTTCCCCGAGTTCAAGCTCGAGGGCACGCCGCTCATGGTCAACGGCGTCCTTTACACCACCGGCGGCACGCGCCGGGCCGTGATCGCGCTCGAAGCCAAGACCGGCGAAGTGATCTGGACGCACAGTCTCCGGGAAGGGAAGCGCGCGGCCGTGTCGCCGAGACAGCTCTCCGGGCGCGGCGTGGCGTACTGGACCGACGGGCGCGGCGACGATCGCATCCTCTACGTGAGCACCGGCTATCGCCTGGTCTCGTTGCACGCGAAGACCGGCGCGCTCGTCGAGTCGTTTGGGACGAAGGGGATCCTCGATCTCAAGGCCGGCGTCGTCAAGGGACGCGGCACGCAGATCGATCTCGAGACCGGTGAGATTGGCATTCACTCGACCCCGATCATCTCGGGAGACATCGCCATCGTCGGCTCGGCCATGCGTGAAGGCGCCACGGTCGAGACGCACGACAATACCAAGGGGCTGGTTCGCGCGTTCGACGTTCGCACCGGCAAGCAGCTGTGGCAGTTCGACACGATTCCGCGACCGGGTTCGTTCGGCAATGACACGTGGCTCAACGAATCGTGGGCCAACAACGGCAACGTCGGCGTGTGGACGCAGATCACGGTTGACGAAGAGCTCGGCCTCGTCTACTTGCCGGTCGAGACTCCGTCTTCCGACTACTACGGCGGGCATCGGCCCGGGAACAACCTCTTCGCCGAGAGCCTCGTCTGCGTCGATCTGAAGACGGGCCAGCGCAAGTGGCATTTCCAGTTCGTGCACCATCCGATCTGGAACTTCGACATGTCGTCGGCCCCGCTGCTCGCCGACGTCACCATCGATGGCAAGCCGCGGAAGGTGGTCGCCGTTCCCAGTAAACAGGGATGGCTATACGTATTCGATCGCGTCACCGGGCAACCGGTGTGGCCGATCGAAGAGAAGCCGGTGCCAAAGGGAGACGTCCCTGGCGAGTGGTATGCGCCGACTCAACCGCATCCGCCGGCCAAGCTTCAGTACGCGCGTAACTTCCTCAATGTTCCGGACGACGTGATCGATTTCACGCCCGAGATGCGGGCCGAGGGTCTGGAGAGAATCAAGCGCTACAAGTGGGCGCCGACGCCGTTCGTGCCGTCAGTGGCCGGCAACCTCAACGCCGGCCTGCTCGGTGCGATCACGAGCGGCACAGCGACCAACTGGCCGGGCGGCGCGTACGATCCGGAGCTGCATCTGGCCTTCGCGCCCGCGGGCAATGTGCCGGGCACGCGCTCGATCGTCGAACCGCCGAAGGAGTTCTCCGACATCCGCTACGTGTCGGGCGTCGCGGGGCAGCCGTTCCGCGAAGTGCTCGGACCTGGCGACTGCTGCGCGGCGGATTCTCCTCGTACAGCCGAACGCGCTCGTGAAGCGATGGCGCCCCCGCCAGCCGCGCCGGCTCCGACTCCCGCGCCAACTGGTCTCAACGTGCAAGGCTTGCCCATCGTCAAGCCGCCCTACGGCCTGATCGCCGCGATCAATCTCGATCGAGGCGAACTGGCATGGCAGACGCCGCACGGCGATACGCCGGACAACATCCGCAACCACCCAGCGCTCCGTGGCATGAACATCGCGAAGACCGGGCAGCCGGGAACGTCCGGCGTTGGGATGCTGGTGACAAAGACGCTCGTCATCATGGGCGATCCGCAGGTGACGACCACGCCGCCTCGACCGCGTGGAGCGATGCTGCGAGCCTACGACAAGAAGACGGGCCAGCAGGTCGGCGAGGTCTGGATGCCCGCTCCACAGAGCGGCTCGCCGATGACCTACCGCGTGGATGGCAAGCAGTACATCATCGTCGCGGTGAGCGGAGGGAACTACTCGGGCGAGTACCTCGCGTTCTCGCTGCCGGAGTGAGGATGGTGAATGACCGATCGACTGATTGATTGACGTCGATTGACTGATCGACTGATCGATCCGGCGACGAGTGACTCAGCGGCTTGATGAAGATCGACGTTTTCTGCCACCTGCTGCCGCCTCGCTACCTCGACGCGCGCAACCGGCGAGCCGGCAGCAGGTTCGGCACTCAGTATGCGAAGTACTACCGCGCCAATCCGGGTCTGACCGATCTGGACATTCGATTTCGCATCCTCGACAAGTATCCCGACGTCCGGCAACTGCTGACCATTGCCGGACCCAACATCGAAAGCATCACCGAGCCGCACGACGCGGTGGAGATCGCGCGCATCGGCAACGACGAGCTTGCCGAGCTCGTCGCAGAAACACCCTGACCGATTCATTGCTGCGTGTGCGTGCCTGCCCATGACCGATGTCGACGCCGCACTCGCAGAGGCCGAGCGTGCCATCGATCAGCTGGGCTTCTGTGGAGTGGAGATCTTCACCGACATCAACGGCAAGCCGGTGGACTCGCCGGAGTTCTACCCGGTCTACGAGCGGATGGCTGCGTACGATCTTCCAATCCTGCTGCACCCGCGGCGCACGAATACGACCGCCGACTACGCCGGGGAGCCGACGTCGAAGTTTCTGATCTACACGAATTTCGGCTGGCCGTTCGAAACCTCGATGGCGATGGCGCGGCTCGCCTTCGGCGGCGTCATGGAGCGGTTCCCGACGTTGAAGATCGTGACCCACCATGCCGGCGGGATGGTGCCGTTCTTCCACAAGCGAATCGAGCTGTCGTGGGACTTCAACGAGCGGCGGATGGGCTATCAGCACGACGGCCAGACGCTGACACGGCGGCCGATCGATTACTACAAGTCGTTCTACTGCGACACCGCGATTCAGGGAAACACCCCGGCGCTGATGTGCGCTCACGAATTCTTCGGCGCCGACCACATGGTCTTTGCCACCGACAGCCCGTACGACGACGAGCTGGGCGAGCGCGTCTATCGCGAGACGATTCCCGCCGTCGAAGCGATGCCGATCACGAAGGCAGACCGGAAGAAGATTTTCGAAGGCAACGCGCGGCGGCTGTTTCGACTGTGAGCGTGAACGACGGACAGGCCACAGAGGCACAGAGACTCAGAGCGTTTTCTCAACCCAAATGATTCTCTGTGCCTCTGCGTCTCTGTGGCCAGTCCGTTCTCTGAGTAATCAGAACAAGAACATTGCACCCAGGATTCCGCCGGCGACCGCGCCAATGGGCGCGCCGATCAGAGCCCCCTTGAAACCCGGATCGTCACACCCGCAGTCGTCGCCTTCGATCGTCGCGCCGAGATAGCCGCCGGCAAAAGATCCGCCGACGCCGCCGAGGGCGCCGCCGAGGATCTTGCGCCCGACTGATCGATGGCGCGCCTGGATCGCCGGTGCCCTGGCACCCGCTTGCTCAGTCCAGGGCGTCATTGTCACGCTCGTCCGCGCCGTCAGGCCCGGAGGGTCAGCGCTCATAGCCGTCAGTTCCTCCACGCTGGGCAGCTTCAGGCGGGCTTCGACCGTTGTCTCCTCGCTCTTGCCTTGCGCACCGGCCGCGAGGGGCAAGGAAAGGACGAGAAGCGGGGACCGGCCGGCTCAACAGCGATAAGCTGATCGCCTCATGCTCACGCTCACTCGGTCTGATTTCGAACGCGCACGCGAACGCATCGCGCCGCACATCAAGCGCACGCCGCTCTTGACCTCGGCGCAACTGTCCGAACTCACCGGCTTCGACATCCGGATGAAGGCCGAGCTGTTCCAGCGCGTCGGCTCGTACAAGATCCGAGGCCCGCTCAACAAGTTCGCACTCATGCCGGACGATCAGAAGCGGCGCGGCGTCGTCTGTTCGTCCGCCGGCAATCACGCTCAGGGGGTTGCCCTGGCGGCCAGGATTCACGGCATCCGCGCGGTCGTCTGTATGGCGGCGAACGCGACGCCATCGAAGATCGCCGCCACGCGCGGCTACGGCGCCGAGGTCGTGCTGCACGGTTCGATCTGGGACGAGGCCAACGAGAAAGCCAAGGAGCTGGTCAGGACCGAGGGACTGACTTATGTCCATCCGTTCGACGATGAGCAGTTGATCGCGGGGCAAGGGACGCTGGGCCTCGAGGTTGTCCAGGATTGGCCGGAGGTGGACGCCGTGATCGTCCCGATCGGCGGCGGAGGGCTGATTTCAGGAGTGTCGATGGCGGTGAAGAGTCACAACCCTCGAGCGCGAGTGATCGGCGTCGAATCGTCGGATGGGCCGGCCATGAAGGTGAGCGTAGAGGCCGGCCGGCTCGAGACGATCGACTGTCAGACCATCATCGATGGCCTGCGCGTGCGCCGCGTCGGGGAGATCAACTTCTCCGTGGTCCAGCGATTCGTCGACGAGATCGTTGCGCTCCCCGATCGAGACATCTTCGACGCCGTGATCTGGGTGATGGAGCGATGCAAGCTCGTCGTCGAAGGCGCGGCCGCGGCGCCAGTCGCGGCGCTGCTCAACGGCTTGATCGCCTTGCCGCCGGGATCTCGAGTAGCGGTCGTCCTGTCAGGCGGGAATCTGAATCTCGATCAATTGCGCGGGCTTCGCTGGAACTGAAGCCCGCGCACCAGCGCAGCGTTACTTCATCGCCAGACCGTGCGGTCTCGCCGGTCCGGTCGGAAACACGGCATCGAAGTCGAGGTTGAAGGCCGGGTCCAGCGTCAGCCCATGCCGCGTCACGTTCGCCACGTGCACCTTGTGATCGCCCTCCTGATGCACTTTGCCGAAGCTATCCTCGTTCAGGAAGTAGTCGGACACTACCAGCCGACGTTCGTCGCGCGTCAAGGAAAGATAATGCGGCCCGGCGTCGGGGCCCAGGTCGAGCACCGACAACAGGACCGGATGCATCGGCTCGGAGGTATCGAGCATGGCCACCTTGCCGGCCACGTTCATCGTGATGAACAACCGCGTCCCATCGGCGGACATTCGAATCAGCTGCGGCCATCCCCCCTTCGTGATGGTGCCGAAGTCGAACACCGGCGTCGCGCGGCCCGCACGCGTGTCGATGAGATACAGCTGATCGTCCAGCATCCCCGCGGTATAGGCGCGGCCTCTGTGGTCGCGAGGGATCAGCTGCACGTCGATGGTTCCGCCCGCCCCCGGCACTTCGATCGTCTTGACGATCCTCCGCGCGTTCAGATTCCAGACCCGGATGCTGCCGCGAAGATCGAGACCCCCCGGGACGGCATGCAGCGTTGTCGACGGGCAGATGAAATCGCTGGTCACCATCAGATTCAGGTCGGGGCGGACGGATATGCCGTGCGGGTTGAAGCCGTCGTCAGGCGGCCGAGCGGGATGCTCGGCCACGAGCCGCAGGTGGCGGTCGAATTCCACGACGCGGCCAGGATGATGACCTTGGGCCCCTCCCATCATCGTGGCCAGGAAGCCGCCGCCAGGGATCGGGTAGAACTCGTCGGTGATCGAGGACAGGGGCGGATCGGCAGCCTTCACGAAGCGCGGCGACGCCGGTCTCGAGACGTCGAAGAAGAAGATCTCGTTCTGCCCCTTCAGCACGCTCAGCAGCCCGCCGAGCGCCAGCGTTCGACCGTCGCTCGACAGGCCGACATGATGTGGTTCGTTGCCGCTTGCGCCAGGTCCCGGAAGCGGATGCGTGGCGATCACGTCTCCGTACGTCGCGGAAGCCGGATCGAAATCGACAACAGACAGGAAGTCCGGGGCCACTCGGGCCTGGTCCCCGCCCCACACGTACAAGTAGCGCTCCGCCATCTCGCCGCGGGCACGAGAGGCTCCCCACATGCACGTGACAGCGAGCGCCATGATTCCTACGCCGATCGATCTCCAAGGACGTGCGCGCCTGAATGTCATGTCTCCCTCCAGGGCGGCACGATAAGACGCGCCCTGGCTGAAGTCTTGACGGCGGCGTTCAAGCCGCATCAAATTCCCTTGAAAGATGCAGGTGACGGCCTACGTGTTCGGCCCGTTCAGATTCGATCCGGCCGAACGCCAGCTCTGGCGAGACAATGAGCTCGTACCGTTGACGCCGAAGGCGTTCGATACGCTGCAGGCGCTCATCGCACGTGCCGGGAGAGCCGTGCGAAAGGACGAGCTCATGGCAACGGTGTGGCCCGACACGAATGTCGGCGACGCCACCCTGGCCCAGAATATCTTTGCGTTGCGGAAGGCGCTCGGCGATCCGGGGGCGATCGAGACCGTCCCGAAGTTCGGGTATCGGTTCACGCTGGCGGTCAGCGAGCCGCCCCGCTCGCGGTCGTGTTGCCTGCAATGGGACGCGCGGCAGTTTCCGTTACGGCCTGGCGAGAACATCGTCGGCCGCGACCCGGAGGTGGGAATCCCGCTCGATTCGACGACCATCTCGCGCCGCCACGCCAGGATCACGGTCTCGGCGATCGACGCGCTGCTCGAGGATCTGGGCAGCAAGAATGGCACGTTCGTCGGCGGCGTGCGCGTCACTGCGCCGGTACGGCTGGCTGATGGCGATCTCGTGGGCTTTGGGTCGCTGGTGCTGACGTTCTACAGCCGCCCGCCGCTGATGAGCACGGAAACGCAGTCCTCGACGAAAGCACGCGAACGAACGTGACCGGCAAGCCGCCATTCGGGACGACGAAACGCATACGCCGGCCACACTAGACACCAGTGACGCAGTGATGCTCGCGCCAGGGTCGAAGCTCGGACCGTATGAGATCGTGAGCTCGCTCGGGGCGGGCGCGATGGGAGAGGTGTATCGAGCGCGAGATCCCCGGCTCGAGCGTGACGTGGCCATCAAGATCATCGCGCCTGGGTCGGTGACCGATGCGAGCCGCTTGCGACGGTTCCAGGAAGAGGCGCGGGCCGCTGGCCAGTTGAACCATCCGAACATTCTCTCGGTGTACGACGTGGGCGCTCACGATGCCGCGCCCTACATCGTCGCCGAGCTGCTCGAGGGCGAGACGCTGAGAAGCCGGCTGGCGCGGGGCGGTGTTGGCATCGACAAGGCCGTTGACTGGACTTGTCAGATCGTGGCGGGACTTGCCGCAGCGCATGACAAGGGCATCGTCCACCGCGACCTGAAGCCGGAGAACCTGTTCGTCACGACGGACGGGCGCATCAAGATCCTCGATTTCGGGCTGGCGAAACTGACGCGGCCAGGCGAAGACGTGGCGAGTGCGTCGCATTGGGAGCGGGCAACCGAAACGATCCCAGGAACCGTGCTGGGAACCAACGGGTACATGTCGCCCGAGCAGGTGCGCGGACAGCCGGCCGACCCGCGATCGGACCTCTTCACCGTAGGGGCCATCCTGTGGGAGATGTTGACCGGTCGCCCCGCCTTCATCCGCGCGACGCCGGCGGAAACGATGGCGGCGATTCTGCGCGAGGATGTCGAGGTTCCTGCGGAGGTGCCGCAGGAGATGCGGCACCTCATCCGGCACTGCATCGAAAAAGATCCGAACCGCCGCTTCCAGACGGCACGCGATTTGGGTTTCGGGTTGGCATCGCAGCTCGTGTCTGTGCCTTCGCGCGCGCGGCGTCGGCCGGTCTGGCTGCTGCCGGTTCTCGCGGCTGGTGGCGGGCGGGCTGCTGGTGTGGTTCTCGATGAGAGATCGTCCTACCGGCGGCACCGCGATTGGCGCTGCCGGCCGGCCGTCCGTTGCCGTCATGTCCTTCGACAATCCGAGCGGTGCGGCAGATATCGCGTGGCTGACTGACGGCATCCCCTCGATGCTGGTGACGGGACTTGCCCAAACCAAGGGGCTCGACGTCATCAGCAGCAATCGCCTCGAGGAGGTGGCGAAGGCGGCAGGCTACGGCGATGTCGCGCACCTGGATCGGGCGCGCTGGCGTGAGGTCGCGCGCCGCGCAGGTGCGGGCGCCCTGGTCGGCGGAAGCATCTTCAACACGAGCGGCAAGCTGCGACTGGATGTCCGCGTCGAAGACGTCGGGAGCGGGCGGGTGATTTCCGCTCACGCGCTCGAGGGGCCCGATGTCTTTCCGCTCGTCGACGACGTCTCGCGGCGAATCGTCACGCGCGTCGGTGTGCCGACATCGGGGATGGATACGCAAGCGATCGCGGAAATGACCACGCCCTCGCTCGAAGCCTACCGCTTGTACAGTGAGGCGCACGTGGCCAGGAAGAACCTCCGCACGGCGGACGCACGTGAGCTGCTCGAGAAGGCCGTGGCGCTCGATCCCGGATTCGCATTGGCCTATGTCGACCTCGCCATCGCGACCAATCTCCTCAAAGACGATGCGGCAACCAGGCGATACGAGGCCGCGGCGCTCGAACACCTCGACCGGCTGCCCCCGCGCCAGCAACTCCTGGTGCAGCTGACGACGGCACGCACGGCCGGAGAGGCGCGCAAGGCGGTCGGTTTCGGTGAGCAGCTGGTCGCGCAGTTCCCGGACGAAGGCGAAGGCTTTCACATGCTCGCCCACGCTTATGGGGACTTGAACAACGCGGCGCAGGCGCTGCGAACGTGGGAGGCGGCCATCCGCGTTCTGCCAGAGGCCGGAAACCTGCACAACGAGTACGGCTATGCGCTCCTGGATGCAGGCCGCTACGACGCGGCCCTTCACGAGCTCGAAGAGTACCGGCGTCTCGATCCTCGGGAGCCCAACCCGTACGACAGCCTTGGCGAAGCCAGGCTCGCACTGGGCGAACCCGAGTTGGCGTTGGAGTCGTATGGCACCGCGTTGACCATCGATCCGCAATTCTTCGAATCGCATGTGGGCCGTGCGTGGGCGTTTTCGATGCGTGGTCACTACGGCGAGGCGTTGATCGCGGCGGGACAGTTCGCATCGGCGCTGACCCAGCGCAATGCCCCGATGGCGCGTGGCGAACTGTTGCGCGGCTGGTTGCTGTCCCGCGTCGGCCGCTATCGCGAAGCCGAGGCGGCCATCGACCGCAGCCGGGTCGAGGCCATCCGCGTGGCCGACGTCGAAGGGCAGACAGCCGCCGACCTGGCGGCGGCGGTGATTGCGCTCGAGCGCGGACAACTCAAGCGAGCGCAAGACCTCGCCGATCGCGCGCTGGCGAGCCTGTCCGGATTGCGGGAGCGTGTGCGCGGGCCGGCTCGCGCCGCGATTCAGTTCGTGGCCGGCGTGGCGGAGATTCGCACCGGAGGGGTCGAGGCGGCGCGGCGTCGCCTCGGTGAGGCGCCGACTCCAGACCTTCGCCCGGACCGAATCGAAGTGTGGTGGCGGCAGGCGCTGGCTGCCGAAGTCGCCGTGGCGTCAGGCTCCGTCAGCGAGGGCGAAGTGGCCTTCGCCGCCACCCCTCGGCTGAAGATGTGGTTCCCATTGTCGCAGTCGTCGCTGGCCACGCTCGTGCATTCACTGTCCGTGCGCGACACGATGGCGCGCGTTCAGTTGAAGAAGGGCGACCTGGCCGGCGCGATGGCCACCTACCGCGAGTTGTTGACGCCGTCGCGTAATCAGCCGTGGATCGCCCCGCTCGAACCTCGCTTCGTGCTCGCGCTTGCGCGGCTGCTGCAACGGTCGGGCGATTCGAAGTCCGCCCGAGTGGAATACGAGCGCTTCCTGACGCTCTGGCGGGACGCGGACTCTGGAGCACCCGAGGTCTCCGAAGCGCGACTGGCGTTGAAATCACTCGCCGTGTTGTCGAGCGGGAATCTGAATCTCGATCAGCTGCGCGGCCTTCGCTGAAACTGATCAGCCCAAGCCCCAAGCCTCAAGCCCCAAGCCGAGAGCTATCTTGTTCCCGACGTGTAGCGGACGAGGCGCTTGCGCCAGGAGTCTTCGAGTCCAGTCAGTAACTGCACGAACTGAGGATCGCGGCGGAGTGGGTCCAGCAGGGGATCACGGGTGAACCACGGATAGCAGGGCAGGCCGGTGGTGGCCGCCTGTTCCAGCCAGCGCCGTGCTTCCGCAAGCTCGCCAAGCTGTGCGTGCATGGCGCCCAGGCTGTAGGCGATGTGATGATCGATGAAGCCGCCATTCACGATCGCCTGCGCCAGGGCCTTCGCTTCGTCGCTCGCCTTCCGCGCAGCTTTCACGCTGGCCAAGACCGCTTGAGAACGCCGATCGCTGGCGGTCGTGCCGCCAAGCGCCAGGATCTCTTCGGCGTGTGCGGGATCGCCGGTGTAGTAGAACGCCTGTCCGCGAAGCCAGTTGTAGGTCGTGCCGCCGCTCATTCGTTGCACGTCCTCGAACGAGCGAAGTGCGTCCTGATACCGTCCGCCGAACAACGACGTGATGCCGCGGGTTCGTTCCGATTCGATGACGAGCTGCTGGTTGCCGGGATTCACATCGGCGGCGGCCTTCAACTCGGCCTCGACGAGATCGAGCAGGCCGAGGTGATAAAACGCGGCTGCGCGATAGAGGTGGGGCTGGTCGAGATTGGGATTGAGCGACAACGCCAGGCGGCCCTGCTCGAGCGTCTCTTCCCATTTGAATTCCACCGCGCGATAGACGCCGGAAAGCGCCTCGTGCGCCTCGGCGAGTTGTGGGTCGAGCGTCAGTGCCGCCTGCGCTTCCCGTTCGGCCCGCTCGCTCCACATCGGCGCTTCTGACGCGGGCGCGAATCGCAGTCGCATGGTCGCGCTGGCCAGGGCGACGCCCGCCCGCGCCGGCGAATATTCCGGATCCACCTTTAACGCCTCTTCGAAGCTCGCAATCGCAGCGCGCACGCTGTCGGACGTATAGCGCGAGAGTTGGGATCGGCCTTCCAGGTACTTCTCGTACGCCGCTGCGTTCTGCGTGTACCGGCGGAACAGGCGCTGCCGTTCCGCGGCGGTCATCTGGACCTTGAGCGCGTCGGCCACCGAGCGGGCGATCTGATCCTGGAGGCTCAGTAAATCTGAACGCGCGACGTCGTAGTGCTCGCCCCATACAGGTGAGCCGTCGTCGACGCGCACGAGCTGCACGCTGACCCGCAGCCGCTCACCGGCTTCCTGAAGAATTCCGGTGAGGACATACGCGCTCTTCAGCTGCCGCCCCGCCTCTTTGGGATCGACGGGCGCGTTCTCGTACTTGAGGATCGCGTTGGTCGGGCGCAACGCGAGCTGTTCGACTCCGGCCAGCCGCGTGATGATCGCGTCCGGAATGCCCACGCCGAGGAAGCGGATGGGCGGCGAGACCGACAACGCATGGAAGGGCAGCACGGCGACGGCCGTCTTGCCGACGATGGGAGCCGGAGCCGAGCCCATGCGCTTGATCACGACGGCGCCGATGACTCCCAAGGCGACGAGCGCGATGACTGCGCCGACCAGCCCAACCGCCGTAAGGCGTTCACGCGGTTGCGGCTCGCGCGCCTGATCGGTGAGCGGCACGTCGGCCCGTTGCGCGAGCGCGCCTCGCAGTTCGAGCGCCGTTGCCGGGCGGCTCGTCGGGTCTTTGGCGAGCGCGCGGACGATCGTGCGCTCCAGCGAGTCGGACAGATTCGGATTGATCGATTTCGGTGTCGCGGGCGTGCGGCCCAGGATGGCGCCGACCAGCTCCGCCCGGCCCGCGCCGGGAAACAGCGGACGTCCTGTGGCCAGCTCGTACAACACCGCGCCGGCGGCATAGATATCTGTGCGCCCGTCGATCGCCTCGCCTTTGATCTGTTCGGGCGCCATGTACGGCAGCGTGCCGGCAAACTCCGCGGCGCTGTCGAAAGTTTCGGTCACCCGGCTCGTCACCGGCTGCAGCAGACGAGCCAGCCCGAAATCGAGAATCTTGAGCCTTCCATCCGGCGTCAGGCGCAGATTGCCGGGCTTGAGGTCTCGATGGACCATGCCGTGCTGATGAAGCGCTGCCAGACCGTCGGCGAGCTGGGTTCCGAGCTCACGGACGGCGTCATCCGAGAGGTTTCCCTCCGCAATCACCTGATCGAGTCCCTTGCCGGGGATGTACTCCATGACGAGAAAGTCCACGCCCTGGTCGGTGTCGAAGTCGTGGATGGTCGCGATCTGGGGATGATTGATTCGCGAGAGCGCGAGCGCTTCCTTCCGGAACCGCCGTCGCGCGTCCTCGTCACTCAGGCGGCCGGGCGGCAGCACTTTGAGGGCGACGTCGCGATCGAGCCGCTCGTCGCGCGCGCGATAGACGACCCCCATGCCGCCGGCGCCGAGGCGCTCGAGGATGCGATAGCGGCCGAGCATCCGATCGACGAGATCGTCCCGATCAGCGATGAGTGGCCTCCGTGGCGGGCGCTTCGTTCAGAGTTCGACCGGATCGAACTCGGCAAACATCTGTTGCGCTTCGGCCAACTTGACAAGTGGTGTGTAGTCGCACGCCTCGCCGAACTCGGACCAGAGGGCGCGAACCGCAGGGTTGCTGTGCGCCTTGTCGATTGCCTCGGCCGAGCGCCATTCGAACACCTCGACGATCGTGCCGTCCCCGGCACGCATGACCGAGGCTGGGCGATCGGTGACGAGCTCCTCGGCGCGGAGTACATGGAGGTGTTTGCGAACCGCATCCAGAAGCTGCGGCTCCTTACCGGGCTTGGGGGTGTACGCGACGATCACGAATCGGCCCACATCTCCCTCCATTCTCAAACGAGCTGACATGTCCGGGCCGTCTGCGTCACCGGCAGCCTGTCTGTGTCATCTGTGTCATCTGTGGCCCTGGAATCCCGCGTCATCTGCGGCCCTGGCGAGATCTGTGTCATCTGTGTCATCTGCGGCCCTGGTTGATCTGCGTCATCTGTGTCATCTGTGGCCCTGGTGTTCCTGCGTCATCTGCGTTAGAGCTTCAGATCCGGAACGTAATGCTGCTTCGACCTCGGCGGCCGCTGGTAATTGGTGTGTCGCTGCCGGCGGTGCGGCAGATCGAGCGGCGGAGGCGTCGCATCTTTGTAGGGGACGGAGCTCAGAATGTGCGCGATGCAGTTGAGCCGGGCCCGCCGCTTGTCGTCGGCTTCCACCGTCCACCATGGCGATTTCTTGGTGTCCGTATGCCGGAACATCTCGTCCTTGGCCTTGGAGTACTCGACCCATTTCGGCATCGATTGCAGGTCCATCGGGCTGAGCTTCCAGCGGCGCGCCGGGTTCCCCGCGCGCTCCTTGAAGCGCTTCTCCTGTTCCTCGTCGCTCACCGAGAACCAGTACTTCAAGAGCATGATCCCTGAGCGGATCAACATGCGCTCGAACTCGGGGCAAGTGCGCATGAACTCGTTGTACTCATCGTCCGTGCAGAACCCCATGACGTGCTCGACGCCGGCGCGGTTGTACCAACTCCGATCGAAGAGCACGATCTCGCCGGCCGCCGGCAGATGCTCGACATAGCGTTGGAAATACCACTGCGTCTTCTCGCGGTCGGAGGGCGTGCCGAGGGCGACGATGCGGCAGCCGCGCGGATTGAGCGGCTCGTGAATCGTCTTGACGGCCCCGCCCTTGCCGGCGGCGTCGCGGCCCTCGAAGAGAATCACGAGCTTCTGGCCCGTGTCCTTGATCCAGTACTGCATCTTGACCAGCTCGAAATGCAGTTCGGCCAGCTTGTCCTCGTAGACCTTGCGATGGAGTTTCTCGGGCTGGTGCGGCACGCCAATCCTCTCTGCTACGACAAACCGGCGAGTCGAACTCGCCCCGGCAGCGAGACCCGCGTCGGTCGCGACCTGACGCCAAGTCATATCACGCGCATGCCGCTCCGTATCAAGTGCCGCCCCCGACCGCGCGCCGCCCGGCGATACCGGTCAGGGTCGATGCGCGGACCGGGCCGAGCTCAACCCTTCGGTGACCACCACGACCGTCGTCGTGACCAGTACGAAGATAGTCGAGATTGCCGCGATCGAGGGGTCGAACTGCCATTCGACGTACGTGAGGATGCGCAACGGCAGGGTCACGGTATCGGCGCCGATCAGATAGATCGAGACGACGACGTTGTCGAACGAGGTCACGAACGAGAAGATGAACGCGGCAACGACACCGGGCCTCAACAGCGGCAACAGCACGCGAAGGAACGTCGTGAGGCGGTTGGCGCCGAGAGTCCGCGAGGCTTCCTCGATCGATGGATCGATGCCGTGCAGCGACGCCGTCAGGCTTCTGATCGCGTACGGCGTGCAGATGACCAGGTGTGCCAGGACCAGCCGCGGAAACGATCGAATCACGCCGGTCACGGTGAAGTACTGAAGCAGCGCGATGCCGGTGACGATCCCCGGCAACACGAGCGGGCTCATCAGGATGCTCTCGACAATCGCTTTCCCCGGCACGCGCCCGCGCACCAAGGCCAGCGACGCCGGCAGTC
This sequence comes from uncultured Acidobacteriota bacterium, assembly GCA_963773045.1. Lineage (GTDB taxonomy): Bacteria > Acidobacteriota > Vicinamibacteria > Vicinamibacterales > UBA2999 > 12-FULL-67-14b. Next base: position 534,493 of record CAVYZT010000013.1, read on the forward strand.
CCAGCGCGACCGCGCCAATCGAGGCGAGCGCCGCAATCTCGACGCTGACGATCGCCGACGAGATGAACTCGTCGCGCCCGGCCAGGTAACGAAACCATCGCAGTGACAGACCGGGAGGAGGGAAACGACACGCCAGACCCGGCGCTGAACGACAGGACCATGACGATCGCGATCGGCGCGAGCAGAAACGCATAGCCGATGACGTTATAGAGCGTGAGCAGCCGCCTACTCACGGTAGCCCTCGCTCATCACCCGTCCGAATCGTCCTGACCGCGCCAACCGGTGGCCGGCGGCAATCGTGATCAGCGACGTCACGAGGAGGATCATGCCGATCGCGGCGCCGAAGTTCCAGTTCTGCGCGATGGTGATCTGCTGGTAGAGCAGCACCGGGAGGAATCGGCCTCGTGAGGCGCCGCCGACGAGCTCCGGAACGACAAACGCGGCCACCGTCAAGCTGAACACGACGATGCCGCCCGAGATGAGGCCAGGCAGGCTGAGCGGCAACACGACGGTTCGAAAGACGCGGCGAGCCGGTGCTCCGCAGGTGCGCGCCGACTCGAGCAGCTCGGGCTCGATTCGCGCCAGCGCGCTCGCGACGGCGAGAACCATGAACGGCACCGATCGATGCACGCTCACGATGATGACACCGAGATAGCTGTTCAGCACGCTGCTGGGCAGCATCACCATCCAGCCGAAGACCTTCACGACGACGTTGGCGTAGAAAGGCGAGAGAAGCAGGATGACGAGCACCGAGCGAAGGCGGCCGCTCGCTGTCCAATACGTGTACGCCAGCGGAAACGCGAGGACGGCCGTGAGCAGCATCACCAGCACCGCTGTCCCGATCGTCGTCGCCAGTCCCTCGAGGTAGTACCGGTCGCCGAAGAACCGCACGTAGTGCTCGAGCGTCAGGCCACTCGGGCCCTGAATGCTCTGCCACACCATGGTTAGTAGCGGCGCCACGAACAGCGCCATCATCACGGTCACCGGCGCCAGCAGCAGAAGCGCCGATTGACGTTGAGCGGCAGCGCGCGAGCTCATCGGGTGAACAGCCGGACCGAGCTCATGTCGAATGCCACGGTGATGCGATCGCCGGGTTGCGCTGGCCGGCCATTCACCGTGACGCTCGTTGGCGATCGCATCTCGAGCCGCTGCGAGCCAACCCGGACGAGGTAGCTGTGCGCCGATCCGAGATACGCGACCGAATCGATCTCGCCGAGCAACCCGTTGGGATCGTCTGGCGCGACTGGCGCGACTCGTTCGGGCTTGACGGTCACGCTGACCGTTTGTCCTGGCGCCAGCCCGTCGCCGGCGAAGACCTGTACCAGGCCGGCACTGTCGATGTCGATCGCCATCGTTCCTCCGTCGGCGGGCCCGCGCACGACCCCCGTCAGCAGATTGGTCGCGCCGACGAAGTCCGCCACGAAGGTCGAACGCGGCCGTTCGTAGATGTCCTCTGGCGTGCCCAATTGCTCGACCCGGCCGGCCCGCATCACCGCGATGCGATCCGACATGGCGAGGGCTTCCTGCTGATCGTGGGTGACGAAGATGGTCGTGATGCCGAGCGACTGTTGAAGGCGCTTGAGCTCCGCGCGCATCGCGACGCGGAGTTTCACGTCGAGGTTGCTCAGTGGTTCGTCGAGCAGCAGGACATCCGGCCGGTAGACGATTGCGCGCGCCATGGCGACCCGCTGCTGCTGGCCACCGGAAAGCTGATGTGGAAGCCGTGGCTCGCTGCCGGCAAGGGCGACGAGCGCGAGCGCGTCAGCAACCTTTCGGGCCATCTCGTTTCGACGGGCCCCTCGCTCGCGCAGCCCGTACGCGACGTTCTCCCCAACCGTCAGATGGGGAAAGAGCGCGTACTTCTGGAACACCATCCCAAGGTTGCGCTGCCAGGTTGGCACGTCGGTGACGTCCTTGCCGCCGATGAGGACGCGGCCGCGATCCGGAGCGGCGAGGCCCGCAATGCAGCGAAGCGTCGTGGTCTTGCCACAACCGCTCGGCCCCAGGAGCGAGAAGAATTCGCCTTCGCGAATGTCGAGACGATCGACGTCGAGAACGATTTGGCTGCCGAACGCCTTCTGAAGATGCTCGAGGGTGACTTGGGCCACGTCAGCCCCTGATCTCGCGCGTCCAGCGCTCCACCCACGATTCGCGTCCACGACTCACGGCATCGGGATCGAAGAATATCGTCTTGTTCGCGATGCGCGCCTTCAGCGCCTCGTCGACTCCGGCTTTCTGATTGAAGACGCTGACGTTGTAGTCCCGGGCCCAGCCGAGCTGGGCCTCAGGCTTCAGGTAGAAATCGATGAACTGCTCCGCGACGTCCTTGACCTTCGTGCCGCGCACGATCTGCGCGACAGCCGGCGATCCAAGGCATCCTTCGGCCGGGAACACCATGCCGACGGCGCTGCCTTGATTGATTTCCGCCTGCAGCATGTTGCTGCTGATCGCGACAACGACGTTCTCCTGGCTGACGAGCGGCCTGACCTCGCCGATGTTGTGGAAGTACTTCCGGATGTTGGGCGTCAACCGGTCGAGCGCGGCAAAACCCGGGTCGACGTTCGCGTACGAGCCGCCGTTGAGCGCGTTGGCCTCGAGCAGGAAGAGCAGGCCGGGAGTGAGCTCGATGGCGCCCGGAACGACGTGGCCCTTGAATCGCGGATGCCAGAGCTCGGCCCACGAGTGGGGCGGGTCCACGCTCAAGAGCTTGGTGTTGTAGCCGAGCGCGAGGTTGTGGCAATGCACCATCGGCCCGAAGCCGCGGGCATCGATGGCTTCGGGGGCGAGATCGCGGAGGCTGGGGATGTTGCCGGGGGCAATCGTCTCGAACAAGCCCGATTCGATCGCCTTGCCCATCACCAGCTGATCGACGACGACGACGTCGACGGTTGGCGCTGCACGTTCGGCGATGAGCCGGGTGACGATCTGGGCGGCAGACGCCGGGACGACTTCGACGGAGGCATTGGTGGCGCGTTCGAACGGATCGATCACGAGGCGGCGTGCGAGCTCTTCGTAGATGCCGCCGTTCAGCATCACGCGTAACCGCGGCCTCGACGGTTCGGTGCTGCCGCCGCAGGCACTCGTCAGCGCAGCCGCGGCCGCACCGGCGAGATGCAGGAACGCTCGCCTGTCGATCACAACGCGACAGCTTATCCCGGAAGGCCGGAATAGACGTCGAAGGCCGCCCGATTCTTCCCTTGCCTCTTCGCCGCGTACATCAGGTCGTCCACGCGCTTCATCACGTCGTCGATGGTCGCCGGCATGGCGAGACACGTGAGCGCACCGATGGACAACGTCACCGGCCAGCCCTTCTGCTGCAATTCGTCGAGCAGCGCCGATTGCAACTTGGTGACGGCCGCCTTCGCGGCCTCTGGAGTGGTTTCGGGCATGAAGAAGGCAAACTCGTCGCCCCCCATGCGAGCCACCAGGTCGCTCTTCCGCAGGCTGGCGGTGGCGCGCGTGACCACCGCGCGGAGCAGCTCATCACCCGCCGCGTGGCCGAATCGATCGTTCACCGCCTTGAAGTTATCGATGTCGGCGAACACGATCGTGAACGGTCGGTCGTAACGCTGCGACCGGATCAATTCGCTGTGCATCGATTCGACGAAGAAGAGCCGATTCGCCGCCCCCGTGAGATAGTCGCGCCGCGCCAATTCCTTTTCCCTCTCCAGTGCCTGGAGGAGAGGCAGGAAGAAGGTGGCCATGAGAAAGAACGCCAGGCGTGTGGTCGTGTTCCAGTAGCGAATCAGCGGATGCGAGAAGGTCGTGCCGGACATGATGTCGGCAATCGACCAGGCGATCGCGCTCAGAATCGACGTCGCGACCCCGAGCGGCCGGCCGGCAAACCACGTCACCAGGACGATCGGTGCCAGGTAGAAGAGGGCAAAGGACACCTCCGGCCCCGTCAGGATGTCGATCAGCGCGACCAGGACGATCAGCAGAACTCCGGTCGCGCTCCAGAAGTGCCGGCTGCGCTGTTCGAGGCTCGAGAGTTTGCGCATCAGGCGCGCGCCGACCCGCGGCGTGCCGTCACTTCGATCTCGATCCGCATTCGCGGATCGGCCAGACCGGCGGCAATCATCATCGCCGCCGGCCTCACGTCGCCGAAGTACTTGCGCAGCGTCGGCCAGCACCGCGGAAACTCTTCCGCGTGCGGCAGCACATAGATCACGCGCACGACGTCCTGCAAGCTGGAGCCGGCCTCGGCGAGCGCCGCTTCGATGTTGCGCATGCACTGCTCGGCCTGCTCGGCCACATCGTCGGCGATGGTCATCGTCCGATAGTCAAATCCGGTCGTGCCAGACACGAAAACCCACTCGCCGTCCACGACCGCTCGCGAATAGCCAATGTCCCGCTCGAACGTGGACCCTGAACTGATGAGACGTCTCGACATGATGGTTTTCCGTCCGCGTACATCGTGCGCGTCGTGCGGAGCTAGAAATTGTGCCATAGGTCAAGCGCGGCTCCGGCTGGACCGCCGAGAAGCGCACCGCGGCTCCGCCTCGCCAGACGACAGTGTCGTTTTGCCCCTCCTCCGGCGGGGGCGCGACGTCTTGAAGAGCCTTCAAGGCGTCTCATGCGCGGACCGGCGCACACATGTCAAAGAGGTCGTCGGCGCGACTAGGATAGTTGGCGAGGTGATTCGTGCCGTTCTCGAGCACGTTGGGCTTGAGGCTTCACTACGAACTGTCGGGCGGCGGTTGGACGTCGCTCATCCTGATTCACGAGCTTGGCGGAAGCCTTCACAGTTGGGATCTGTTGGTCCCGATGCTGGATGACCGTTTTCGCGTGCTCTCGTACGATTTGCGAGGCGCCGGCGAATCGGAACCCGTAACGAAGCCCTACTCCATGGACGATCAGGCGAACGATCTCGAGGGGCTCGTTGAAGCATCGTCGTTGACGCCACCCTTTCTCATCGTCGGGGCCGCGGGCGGATCAGCCGTTGCGGTCACCTTCGCGGCGCGGCATCCGGAGGTGGTGAGCGGCTTGATTCTCTGTCCGCCGGCCCTGAGTGTGACTCCCGAGCGCAGTCGTTACCTGAACGAGCGCTCGAAGTTAGCGTCCCGAGAAGGCATGAAGGCGGTTGTCGACCAGGCGCTCGAGAAGTCATTTCCTCCAAGCGTGATTCGCAACCGCGACCAATATCAGACGTATCGAGCACATTTCCTCGAGAACGATCCAGTGTCGTACACCCTGGCCAATCGTGCGCTTTGCGAATCAACCGCTGACGAATTGGCAGCGTCGTTGCGCTGCCCAAGCCTGTTGTTGGCCGGGAAACACGATTCGCTTCGTCCCCTCGATCACGTACGAGCCGTCGCGGCCACGCTGCCGGGTGCGAGCGTGGAGGTGATGGACGCCGCACACCTCGTGAGCCAGCAGGCACCAGAGGAGCTGGCGCGCCACATCAAGCGATTTCACGACGACGCCATCCTTGGCTGGCGTTACGCCCAACCCGACTGACGAGGCGATGGCGTCTTCCGACGTGGTCGTGCAACTGAGAGGTTTGCGGTTTCATTGCGAGCTGACTGGGCGGCCGGGCGCGCCGTGGCTCGTGTTCAGCAACTCCTTGATGACCGATCTGGCGATGTGGGACCGGCAGGAGCGCGCGTTTCGCGACAGCTACCGCATTCTGCGCTACGACCAGCGTGGACACGGAGAGACCCAGACCCCTGCGGACGTCTGCACGTTCGATGAGCTGAGCGACGATCTCGACGCGCTCTGCGAGCGGTTTCAGATCGACCGTGCGGTGATGATTGGCGCCTCGATGGGCGGCGTGACTGCGCTGCGCATGGCTCAACGCCACCCGTCGCGCGTCGCCGGCGTGGTGGCCTGCGACTGCCGGTGGTTCGCGCCGGCGACGGCAAAGGCCGTCTGGGACGATCGCATTCGCGAGGCGCACGACGATGGGATGGCCGCTCTGGTCGAACCGACGATCGCGCGGTGGTTTCGTCCGGGATTTGTCGAGCGGAATGGCCCGGGCCTGGACGACGTGCGGCGCATGATTCGGAGGACGCCCGTCTCCGGTTTCGTGTCTTGCGCTCGCGCGCTTCAATCGTTCGACGTGCGAGCCGGGTTCGCGCGCATCGCCGCGCCGACGTGCTTTTTGGTCGGCGACGGCGACGGCGTGCTGCCAACGCTGATGAGAGACATGCATCGGGGATTGCCCGGCTCGACTTTCATTCAGATCGCCGAAGCGGGCCATCTGCCGAACATCGAACAGCCCGCCACGGTCAATCACGCCATCCAGGCGTTTCTGATTCAGATCGGATGGCACAACCGGATCTGACAGGAGGAACGTGTCCGAGTCATCGTCTCCGACACTAGACTGGGCCTTCAGCGGGCCTCACCTCGTCCGGTGAGCGCCTCGCGTGGGCCTGCGGCGGGTTCGGCATGCGACCCTCGAGGCGGTAGCCGCCGAGCCCTCGAATCGCGAAGCGATTCGCCCACGAGCCATCGAATCTGCGCGGCAAGGCCGCGCCCAGGAGCCCCATGCCACGCATTGCCTTGCCCACGCCGGACACCATGACCGCTGCGCAGCGCCAGGCGTACGATGCGATCGTCGCCGGCCGCCGAGGGCGCGCGCCGGCGCCGTTTCTCGCGTGGCTCCATAGTCCTGAGCTGGCGAACCGCGCGCAGCGGCTCGGCGAATTCGTCCGCTACGAGACGACGATGGGGCCGAGATTGTCGGAGCTGGCGATCCTCGTGGTGGCACGGTGGTGGTCGTCGGAATACGAGTGGGCGATCCACCAGGCCGAAGCGCTCAAAGCGGGCGTGTCTGCGCGGGTGATCGAGGACATCGAGCATCAGCGACCGCCGGCGTTCGAACGACCCGACGAGCAGGCGGTCTTCGACTTCGCGATGAGCCTGTGCCGCACGCGCTGGGTGCCGGACACGATCTATCGAGCGGCGGTCGCCGCGATTGGCGAGCAGGGCGTCGTCGAGCTCGTCGGCGTGCTCGGCTACTACACGCTGATCTCGATGACGCTCAATACGTTTGAGATTCGAGCGTAGCGGAATCTGACGATCTGGTGAGGTGGTGATCGAATGATCGACCTTCGAGCTTGTGATCTGGTGAAGTGATGATCGATCGGCTGATCTATTTGACGATCGCCAGATAGATCGCCAAATCGATCGACCGGTCTCCAGATCCGACATCTGAAGATCGATCGCCAGCTCACCACCTCACCAGATCAACAGATTCCGCCGACCTCTTGACATCCCACAGGTCGATCACTAGACTCCTCTAAGCAACCCACAGGAACGCGGAACAGACCCGGGCCGCAGATCACACCGATGACGCAGAAATCGGAAATTCTCCAGGGCACGCTCGATCTGATGGTGCTCCAGACGCTGGACGCGATGGGTCCCATGCACGGCTACGGCATCGCGCGGCGGATCGAGCAGATCAGCGAAGACGCGCTGCAGGTCAACCAGGGCACGATTTATCTCTGCCTGGTGCGCCTGGTTCAGAAGCGCTTGATCACGGCCGAGTGGGGCGCGTCGGAGAACAATCGCCAGGCGAAGTTCTACGCGATTTCGAAAGCCGGGAAGAAGCAGCTCGCTCAAGAAACGGAGAATTGGGAACGCGTGGCCGGCGTGATCGGCCGCTTGCTGCAGCTGGCGCGGAGGTAGGCCATGCTCGACGCCCTCAGGATGTTCGGCGCGCGCGTGTCCGCGTTCGCCCGCTCGGCGCGCCTCGATCGCGACTTCGAGCAGGAGCTCGACGCCCACGTCGCCCTGCTCACCGAGGAGAACCTCAGTCGCGGAATGTCCCTGGACGAAGCCCGGCGGCTGGCGGTGGTTCGAACCGGCAACCGGGCGTCGTTGACGGCGCGCCATCGCGATGCCCGAGGCCTCCCAGCGCTCGAGTCGGTGCGGCAGGACGTGGCCTTTGCGGCGCGGCTGATCGCGAAGAACGCGGGAGTGTCGGCGGCCGCGATCGTCACCATCGCCCTCGGCATCGGCGTCAACGCCATGGGATTCAGCATCATTCACGCTGCCTTCCTCCGAGGCATGCCGTTCGAGGACGGCAAGGCCTTGCATATGGTGACGTGGACGACCGAGGCGAGCCGTCGATCGAACACGTCGTTTCCTGAATTCGAGCTGTGGCGCGATCGGTCCCGATCGTTCACCGGACTGGCCGCGTTCGACACCTCCTCCATGAGTCTCAGCGACGATCGGGCGCAGCCCGAGCAGGTCGACGGCGCCTGGGTGACGGCCAACGCGTTCGAGGTCCTCAAGCAACGGCCCCTGGTCGGCCGCGGGCTGGTGCCGGAGGACGGGCGCAACGGCGCCGATCCCGTCGTGGTGATCGGCGCATCGGTCTGGAGGAATCGATACGGGGGCGATCCCGCTGTCATCGGCAAGTCGGTCCGGCTCAACGGGCGTCCGGCGACCATTGTCGGCGTCATGCCCGATCGGATGCAGTTTCCAACCACGGCGAATGTGTGGGCGCCGTTTGTGCGGACCGAGGACATGGAGCGCCGGAGCACGCGGATTCTCAGCATCTTCGGCCGTCTCGATCATGCGACCGACCGCCGAACCGCACAGTCCGAGCTCGACGGATTGGCGAAGCAAGGGCTGCCTTCCGATCCGGAGGCGACCAAGGGTCTGGTCGGCGTGCGCGTCGAAACGTTCAGCGACTTCTTCGTCGGCGGGAAGGCTCGGCCGATGTTCCTGGTCGTGATGGGCGCCGTCTGCTTCGTGTTGCTGATCGCCTGCGTCAACGTGGCCAACCTGATGCTGTCGCGAGCCGTGACCCGAGGGCGTGAGATGGCAGTGCGGGTCTCGATGGGCGCGACCCGAGTGCGCCTCGTCTGCCAGCTGCTGATCGAAAGCGCGGTGCTGAGCGCGGCCGGCGGAAGCCTCGGCCTGTGGCTGGCGGCGATCGGAATCGGGCGGTTCGATGCCGCGCTCGAAGGATCCGGACGGCCTTACTGGCTCACCTTTTCGGTGGACGCCACCGTGGTCGGCTACGTGGCGGCGATCTGCGTGCTCACCACGATGTTGTTCGGGCTCGCTCCGGCGCTGCAGATTTCGAAGACCAACGCGAACGATGTGCTCAAAGAGGGCGGGCGAGGCGCGGTTGGCAGCCGCCGGGCGCAGTGGATGACCGGCAGCCTCGTCGTCGGCGAGCTCGCCTTGACCGTCGTCCTCCTCGTCGGGGCCGGGCTGATGGTGCGAAGCTTTTTCAACGTCTACAGCATGGACATCGGTGTGCCCAGCGACGGGCTGATGTCGATGCGGGTGCAGCTGCCGGAAGAAAAGTACGGCTCGCCAGAGGCGCGCCAGCGGTTCTTCACCCAGATCGAGCAGCGCCTGGCCGCAAGCCCCGGCCTCGAGTCGGTGGCGGTGACGACAGCGGTGCCGCCGTTCGACAGCGGCGAGCGATTGATCGAAGTCGAAGGCCAGTCTCCAGAGACGGCTTCGCGCTGGGTCTCGACGGTGACGATCAGCAGGACCTTCTTTGCCACGCTCAAGGCCCCGATCCTCCGCGGCCGAGGCTTCCAAGCCACCGATGCGGCGCCTGAAGTCAACGACGTGATCGTCAATCAACAGTTGGTCGAACGAGTGTTTGCGCGGGCGGATCCGATCGGCCAGCGGATTCGTTTGACGGAGCGCAACGGGACGCCAGGCGCCTGGCACACGATTGTCGGCGTCAGTTCCTCGATTCGCCATGGCTCGTTTCAAGATTTCGAAACCAACCCGGTGGTGTACTCGCTGTCGGATCGCCAGCCGCCCCGCGAAGGAGCTTTTCTGATTCGCAGCGCGCTGCTGCCGTCAACGGTGATGAATACGGTCCGGCGCGAGGTGCAGGCGATGGATCCCGATCAGCCGGTGCTCGCGATCCAGACCGTGACCGACGCCATCACCGAGGCCAGCTGGCCGCTGCGCGTGTTCGGCGCGCTGTTCGCGGTGTTCGGGGCGATCGCGCTGACGTTGTCGGCGGTCGGGCTGTACGGTGTGATGGCCTATGCCGTCTCGCAGCGGACGCAGGAGATCGGTGTGCGCATGGCGCTCGGCGCATCGTGGCGGCAGGTTTCAGGTCAGGTCCTGACGCGCGGCTTGCGCCATCTCTCCCTCGGCTTGGCCATCGGCGGGCTTGGAGCACTGGCGTTGAGCCGGGTGCTCCAGCGAGTCGTCGTCCAGATCGAGCCGGCCGATCCGATCACGTTCGCGGCCATCGCGGCGCTACTGGCCGCAGTGGCCGCCCTGGCGTGCCTGATTCCAGCGCGGCGTGCCGCTCGCGTCGATCCCTTGATCGCGCTGCGCGCGGAGTAGTCAGCGGTCGGCGCTTCCATTCGCCATTCGCCATTCGCCATTCGCTCTTCGCGATTCGCCCTTCGCAATTCGCTTTTCGCGAACAGCAAAATAGCGAACGGCGGAGTGCTCAGCTCTCAGCTCTCAGCGCAAGCCTCAAGCCCCAGCTCAGGCGCCCAAGCCGCCGGTTCAGTCCGGGGACATGGGTAACACTTCAGTCCAGCGACATGGGTAACACTTTTCGCCACAGGCCGGGGCAGCCAGACTGCCGGAGGTGCCCCGATGCCGTGGCGCGAGACGTCGCCCATGGAGCAACGCTGGGAGTTCATTCGCGAATGAAACCGAGCTGTTGTACGATGACCGAGCTCGCCGCGCAGTACGGGATCAGCCGAAGACGGCGTACAAGTGGCTCGAGCGCTACGTGGCGGATGGGGCGCTGGGCTTGCGCGATCGGTCGCGGCCGGCCGCATCAGAGTCCGCAGGCGACCGATCCGGAGCGTGATCGAGGCGCTGCTCGCCGTCCGACGACGCCATCCGCGCTGGGGACCGAAGAAACTGCTCGCGTGGCCCGTCGGCGGCAGCCGGACGTGACCTGGCCAGCGCGGGCGACCGTGGCGACCGTGCTGAAGCGCCACGGGTTGATGTCGCCGCGCCGCCGTTCGCCGCACGCGCCGCACGGGAGCGCGCTGAGCTCGCGCCGCCGACGCGGCCCAACGAGGTCTGGACGACCGATTTCAAGGGCGAGTTCCGGACCGGCGATGGGGCGTACTGTTATCCCCTGACCCTGCGTGATGGCGTCAGTCGCTTCGTCTTGCGCTGCGATGCCTTGGCGGGGCGCACCGGCTGCGCGACGCGCGGCGGTTTCAACGCGCCTTCGCCAAGTACCGGCTTGCCCGAGCGCATCCGCAGCGACAACGGCGGCCCGTTTGCCAGTCCGGGCCTGGGCGGCCTCTCGATGCTCTCGGTCTGGTGGATGCGCCTGGGCATCCTCCCGGAGCGCATCGCCCCGGGGCATCCCGAGCAAAACGGATCGCATGAGCAATTCCACCGCGTGTTGAAAGCCGACACCGCGCGACCGCCGGCGGCGAATGGCGCCGCGCAGCAGCAACGATTCGGCCGGTTCGTCCGCGAATACAACGAGGAGCGGCCGCACGAAGCCCTGGGCGACCAGACGCCGGCGAGTCGCTACGAGCCGTCGTGCCGATCGCTGCCGACCCGCGTGCCGCCGATCGACTATCCCGGACACATGGAGGTCCGCCGGGTGGCGAGCAACGGCTGCATCTCGTGGAAGAGCGCGCCGCTGTTTGTCGCCACCCCGCTCGCCGGAGAACATGTCGCCTTCGAAGAAGTCGACGACGGCGTGTGGACCCTGCACTTCGCCGCGCTCGTGCTCGCTCGGTACGACGAACGGCAGCGCACGCTCCGGCCCTTGCCGATCGCACTCAAGGAGGGGCGCTCCGCCGGCTTCGCCGGCTCCGCGCCTGACCTTCACAAAGACCAATGACAATGTGCCATTCCTTCGATCAACTGTTACCTATGTCGCTGGACTGATCTGTTACCTATGTCCGCGGCCGTCCAGCCTCAAGCCCCAAGCCCCAAGCCTCAAGCCCCAAGCCCCAAGCCCCTTCAGAGTGCCGCAACCGGGATGCACAGCTCGCACGTAAACTCGCCCGTCCGCGGATCGAAAGTCGAATCCCGCGAGTCAGTATCGAAGAACGGCCGAGCATCGAGCTGCATCCCGCTGGCCGGCAGCCAGTCACGAAGCAGTGCCGCCCACGCGTCGCCGATCGCTTCAACCGTGCCTTTGTACGGAGCAACCGCGTACTTCCCGCCTGGGATTGTCGTCATCTGGTGCTGACCGGCGCCGACGAACCCTTGCGGTACTTCCACGCCCGCGTCATAGCGCAACTTGCTCGGTTCGGTGATGGCCGGATCGTCGTGACTGACGCCATAACGCGGCTGGCCCAGCAGGTTGTTGGTGACCATCCATGGGTAGACCGTGTGTTGCCAGAAATCGGAGATCGGCTCGCCGTACGGCCCGATGTAGCGAAGATACGCGACTGTCGCAGGCCGTCGATCGACAAGTGTGACGTTCAGCGTGGCATTCATGAGAGCCTCCTGTGCGCGTGAGCGCGATGTCTCATGATTGGCCGTTCGGCCTTCGTCTGCTTGACTGGCCTTGCTCTTCATCTGACCGCGCTTGCTTTTGCCCTCACCTCGATTGCCGAGCGAGCTCCGGCGGGCGCGCTCGCGGGCGCGCCAGGCCGTGGCGCTCGATCCGAAGCGGGCCTTGAACGCTCGGGCAAATGCTTCGGCGGAGCCAAAGCCACTCGACAGCGCGATCTCGAGCACCGAGGTACTGGGTTGAGAAACCAGCCGAAGGGCCGCGAGCTCGAGCCGGCGGCGCCTCAGATACTCGCCCAGCGTCTCTCCCATCCAGGCCGAGAACAGACGGTGGAAGTGGAAGGGAGAGAAGTGAGCCACGCCGGCCAGCGTGTCGAGCTCGAGCGGCTGATCCAGATGCCGATCGATGTGCTCGATCACCCGGTGCATCCGCGACTCGTACTCGTGGCGATAGTCGGGCACGCCCGCAAGGCCTAGGAGCCGATCCCCGCGTCATCTGTGGCCTAGTGGAGCCAGAGTCCGCGTGTGGTGGTGGGCGAGCCGCAGGATTCGAACCAGTCGATACCCTCGCTCACGAGATCGAATTTCAGCGCATAGCGGCCCGGGGTTGGCGGGGTGGGGACGTCGATGGGGACGATGGCGCGCGCGCCCGCGGCCAGATCCGCAGGCAGGAAGGCGCGTGCGTGATCGCGGTTGATCAGCCTGCCGTCGGCGCTGAGCAGCTGGGCGCCGAGACGGACCAGCCGCCGCCCTTGACTGGTCTGGGCTCGAAACGGCCGCGTCGACAGGTTCCGCACCTCGGTGGTGAGCGTCAGCGACGATCCCGTGCGAGCCACGAAGGGCAAATCGGGCAACACCGTGTGGAGGACGATCTCGGCTCGAGGCGTCGCGCCGGCAATGGCGTTGCCGAGATTGTTGTCATCCCACACTTCATGCCGGATGCGATCGAAGTCCGCCACGCCGGGAGCAAAGCGGCGCGAAAAGCTGTCCTCGGGGTGGTCGGTGATTTCCCAGCACAACCGATCGACGCCCAACTCGGCCGCCATGCGGCGCGCGCGCTCCATCTCGGCGTCGCTGTCGTTCCAGTTGAAGAGGATGTAGCGCCAGTTGACGAACGGCACGTCGCGCGCGCCCTTCGCCTTTTCGTCGAGCAGGGCGCGGAGATTGGCGATGGCCACCTCGAACTTGCCACGCTGGCGATAGCGCGCATAGGTCTCTTGTGAGGCGCCGTCGAGCGAGAAGGTCACCTCGTCGATGCCGGTGTGCGCCAGCTGACGCACCTTGTCCTCGTTGAACGCCAGGCCGTTGGTGCTCGTGTAGAGATAGATGTGCGGGAATTTCTCTTTGATGTAGGCGCACATCTCGACGGCCCGCTTGTGCAGGAAGGCCTCGCCGTAGTTGAAGAAATCGATCCGTCCCAGCGACGGCCCGGCCTCGTCCACCACGCGGGTGAAAAGATCGAAGTCGAGCATGCCGGCCTGACGCGTTCGGGTGATGCCGGTTTCCGGCGCGCAGCACGCCTGGAAGCAGGAGATATTGCAGGCCGCCGTGCACTCGATGTAGAGGCGGCCGGGAATCGGCGCCACGTCGAGCGGGCGTTGTGGCGCCGCCTGGTCCGCGTCAAGCGGGAGCTTCAGCGGACAGTCGCCGCAGAAGCTGGAGCCGCCGCCGTTGATCTCGTGGCGCAGCTGTGACGCGGTGGGGCCGGTCCAGATCGACGCCAGCGTCGAGGTTCGGGTGTCGCCCAGGACTCGCTTCGCATACGGGTCGGCGCAGCCGCAGACCACGCGCCCGTCGCACAGGAGAACGGCAATGGACCAGGGCCAGGAACAGGTATAGCGACTGGCGAGATGGTTCAGGGACATAGATCAACAGATAAGGTGAATCTTGTGAGCTGGTGAAGTCGTGATCTGGTGATCGATCTGGAGATCTGAGGATCTGGTGATGTGGAGATCGATGTGGCGATCTGTCTCGTGATCTGTCTGGTCATCTTGGTGACCGTCGCGTGACTGATGCGACCGATCCCCGATAGATCGACCGATCAACCGATAGATCAACCGATCAACCGATAGATCAACACATCGTTCACCAGATCATCAGATCACCAAATCAGCAGCTCGATCATCAGATCACCACTTCACCAGATCACGAGATTCTCCTAGGCCTTTTTCCCCAGTTTCCTCATGTAGCTGTCGAGCTTGTCGTTCTCGTAGTTGACCTGATTGAGCGACAGGCTCTCGATGAGATACGCGCGGCGTTCCTCTTCGGTCATCTGGGCCACGAGGTGAACGATCTCGCGGTTCATGTTTTCGTACGACGGCTCCAGCTCGCGCTTCGCCGTCACCTCGTGAAACAGCGTTTCCATCACGGCGAGCAGGTCGCCGTCGAGCGCAACCTCACGACCGGTGGTGGTGGTGATGTGTCGCATGGCTAGCCCCCAAAACTCTGCACCGCGCTCGCTTCGTCGGGGAACAGCTGCAGGAACTTGTGCGCGCCGGTCATCGTGAGCATGGTTTCGACGCGCTTCTGCACGCCGGCCAGGCGGAGCGAGCCGCCCGCCGCCGCGGTCTGACGGTAGAGGTCCATCAGGCAGCCGATGGTGGCTGAGTCGACGTAGGTCACCTTCGACATGTCGATGAGGACCTTGCGGTCCCCGGCCGCCAGCAGCGCGGTGACGGCGCCGGAGAAGTCGGCGAGCAGCGGATACATGATGCGCGTCTCGTTGACGCGCACTATCGCAATGCCTTGAGAACGATCGGTCGTCAGAGTCATCCGGTTACCCCTTCGAGCTCGTCACGCAGCCGCTGGACCTGGCGCGACAGCTCCGTGCGGCCTCGGTTAATCCGAGATTTCACGGTGCCTTCCGGCAGGTTCAGCTGGTCGGCGATTTCCTGATACGAGAGCTCCTGAATGTCGCGCAACATCACCGCGGTGCGGAGCGTCGGCGGCAGCTCCGCCAGTGCCCGGCGCAGCAGGCTCACGCGATCGCGCTGTTCGAGCGTCGCATAGGCGCTTTGTCCGGGCGCCGACGGCGTCAGCTCGCCGGCGTCGACATCCCGGTCGATCGTCTCCCGTTCCTTGCGCACGCTGCGATAGTGATCGATGCAGAGGTTGCGGCTCACGCTGACGAGCCAGGTCTGGAAGTTGGCGCGGCGGTCGAAGGTTTTCAGCGACTTGAAAATCTTCAGAAACACATCTTGCGTCAGATCTTCGGCCTCGTCGTGCCGGCCGGTGAATTTGTACGCGATGTTGAAGACCCGGCGCCAATGATGCCGGACGATCTCCTCCCAGGCGCCTTGATCGCCCGACAGGCATCGCTGAATCAGCGCATCGATCGCTTCCGTGGATGCCAACGAGGGGTCAGGCATGAGGCGAGAAGTCGTGCCCGGGCAGGCCGACGGCAGCATACCACGGTTTTCCCGGGGTCTTTCGCGCTATGATCGCTGGCTCGAATGCCCTTTGCATCGCTGCCGATCTCAGCTGCACACCTCACTCACATCGCAGAAACGTTTGGCACACCAAGCTACGTGTACGACGCGGCCACCATCCGCGCGGCGTACCGCCGCCTGGACGACGCGTTCGGCGATCGGCCGCATCGCATTCATTACGCGCTGAAGGCCAACTCCACGCTGGGCATCGTCCGCCTGATCCGCGCGCTCGGCAGCGCGGCCGACGCCAACTCGCTCGGCGAAGTCGAGGTCGCAACCCGGTGCGGCTTCCGGCCCGACGAGATTGTGTTCACGGGAGTCGGCAAGAGCCTGGGCGAAATCGATCGCGCAGTGACGCTGGGTCTGCTGGCGATCAACGTCGAATCGCCGGGCGAGCTCGAGCGCATCAACGCCCGTGCGATGACGCACGGTGCCGTGGCGCGCGTGGCGCTGCGCGTGAATCCGGACATCGACGCGAAGAGCCATCCCCATATCTCAACCGGGCTCAAGTCGAACAAGTTTGGCATCCCCATCGCCGAAGCCCCGGCCCTGTTTCGCGAAATTGCCAGCCGCGAGGGGCTCGTGCCGGTCGGCGTCCACGTGCACATCGGATCGCAGATCACGTCGCTCGATCCGCTGGAACGGGCGGCCGAGGCGGTGGTGAAGCTGGCGGCGTCGCTTCGCGATGACGGTATCGCCCTGGAGCATCTCGACATGGGAGGCGGCCTTGGCATTGCCTACGATGGCGGCCCGGTGCCAGATCCAGCCGCCTACGTCCGCGCGCTGGTCTCGGCGACGCGCCAGAGCGAGCTGCGGGTGGCGATCGAGCCTGGCCGCGTGCTGGTTGGTCCAGCCGGCGTGGTGCTCACGACCGTCGTGGATGTGAAGTACTTTCCCGGCACGAAGCGCTTCGTGGTTCTCGATGCCGGCATGACCGAGCTCATGCGCCCGGCGCTCTACGGCGCCTATCATCATCTCGAGCCGGTGGTGCCTCGCGCGGGGGAGTGCGGCCCCGTGGACGTCGTCGGACCGATCTGCGAAAGCACCGATACGTTCGCGCGTGATCGGTCGCTGCCGCCGATCGAGGTCGGCGATCTCGTCGTGATTCGCGATGCCGGCGCCTACGGTGCGGCCATGGGTCACACCTACTTGCGACGGCCATTGCCTCCCGAGCTCCTCATCGACGGCGACGACATCCGCCTGATCCGCCGGCGTCAAACGCTCGACGAGCTGCTCGCGCTCGAGCAGTAGATGCCAATGCCCCAATCCCCTAGGCCCAAGCCTCAGGCCCCAAGCCCCAAGCCCCCTCGCGGACACCTCATCGCGTTCGAGGGACTCGATCAGAGCGGCAAGCAAACGCAGGCCGCGCGCCTTGCGGCCGCCTTCCGCGCGAGCGGGTATCGTGTCGAAACGCTGTCGTTTCCCGACTATCACACCGCCATCGGCGCCGAGATTGGCCACGCACTTCAGGGGCGGCGTGAGTATGCCGCCGACGCCATGCAGCTGCTCTACATCGCCAATCGTTATGAGCACCGCCCGCAGATCGAGCAGTGGCTTGCGGCCGGAGCGATGGTGATTTGCGACCGCTACCAGGCGTCGAGCATCGCCTATGGTGAGGCGCAGGGGCTCGAGCCGGCATGGTTGCTCGACACGCAGCGCCATCTGCCGCAACCGTCGGTGACCATCCTGCTCGACATCCCGCCGGACGCGTCGCTTCGCCGCAAGGAGGCGGACCGCGACAAGTTCGAGCGCGACCTCGCGCTGCTGGGACGGGTTCGCTCGAGCTACCAGCGGCAAAGTGAAGCCGCCGGCTGGGTGCGGCTTGACGGCCACCAGGACAAGGACGCCGTGAGCGCGGCAGTGCTCACGTCCGTCCGCTCACGACTCGGGCTGCCGTAAGGGCGCGAACCTCTCGCGCCCCGGCGGCCTTCAAGACCCGGGCGCATGCCTCGAGCGTTGCTCCCGTCGTGGACACGTCGTCAATCAGAACAAGGACAAGGCCCTGCGGTGACGGCATCCGGCATCCGGCGGGCCCTCCCGCGCGTCGTCCGACAGCGAACGACTCGCGCAGGGCAAGCGCCAGGCGGAGACTCAACGTCTCGCGCGACAGCGCGAACGCATCTTCGACGTTCTGCAGCCGTTCCGACGCAGGGAGATCGACCTGAGGTGGTGTCGCTTTGATTCGCCGCAGGAGCGGCACCACCGGTAGTCCAAGCCCGCGCGCGAGATCGTTCGCCTGGTTGAACCCGCGAGCTCGCTCCCGCCGAGGGTGAAGCGGTACAGGAATGACACAATCCGCGCCCTCGAGCGCATCCGCACCGGCTGCCCGCATCATCGACGCCAGCCGCGGCGCGATCGACCGTCGCGCGTCGTACTTCAGCGCGTGGACGATGTCGCGCAGCCGGCCCTCGTAGGGACCGATCGCCCTCGATCGCGTCACCCCATGCGCGGATTCGCGACACTGACGGCAGCGATGTCCGCTGACGAAGCTCGCCAGCCAAGAGGGCATCGGATCGCCGCAACGATCGCAGAGAGGCGGAGCGATTCGTTGGATTCCGATCCAGCAGCCTTCACAGACGGCGCCGTCGAGCGGGCGGACTAGAGTGGCGCCGCACGCTGCGCACGGCGGCTCGAAGACATTCGAGAGGGTGAGGTTGGTGATGTGATCGACAAACCTGACCGCCTGCGCAAAGGCTTCGGCGCGTCCGCCCGAGCGCTGCGCGCGAAGGCGGAAGGTTTGTCGCCACGACACGCCGACGTCTTGGTGGAGGTGGTCAGGTGTGTCGAACGGGTCAGTCTGGAATCTCCGTTCTCGCCGCATTGCCCCACAGCCGATCGAGGCCGTAGAAGTCTCGGGCATGCCGCGAGAAGATGTGGACCACGAAGTCGAAGTAGTCGAGCAGCACCCACTCGGCGCGTCCGTAGCCTTCGACGTGCGTCGGGCGCTGCTGCTGCAGCTTGAGGGCCTCTTCCACGGCATCGGAGATTGCCTGCACCTGTCGCGGATTGGCGCCCGAGCAGATCACAAAGTAGTCGGTGAACGCGCCAGCCTTCCGCAGATCGAGCACGATCAGGTCCACCGCCTTCTTGCCGCGCGCCGCCTCGATCACGGCCTGAATGGCCTTCGGCATGCGAGGCGCTGCCTTTGCGGTTGACCGTGGTTTTCTCGGGCTCGTCGTTTTGGCCATGCAAGCTACCTTCCAGTGGCAGAGAACGGATCGGGCGAGGCGATGCGATACAAGTGCTGGGTGAGGATGTAGGTGGCGACGGCGTCCGGCACGAGTCCGTCAATCGGTTGGCCCGATTGAACGCGGGCGCGAATCTCGGTCGACGACACGTCCGGCGTCGCCATTTCCAGCAGGATTACGCGCGTCGTGTCCGACGACTCCAGTTCCTCGGGTGCGATCATTCGCGGTGCGAGATCGGGCAGGCGCGACTTGAGCGACGACAACGTGGCGCCCGTGCGTGACACGACCACGAAGTGTGCGCGATCGAGCACGGCCGGATAGCGTGACCACGTCGCAATTTCTGCGAAGGCATCGCTGCCAAGAAGGAAAAAAATCTGCGACGGGGAGTAGCCCTCGCGTCCGAGGTCGGCCAGCGTGTCGAACGTGTACGACATCCCGGGCCGTAGGAGCTCGACGTCCGACACGCGCCATGACGTCTGACCAATGGACGCCAGCACGGCCATTGCGAAGCGATGGTAGCCGCTTGCTCGCGGCGGGTCGGCGCGATGTGGTGGATGGCTCGATGGGATCAGGATGACGTGGTCCAGTCCAAGCGCCGACTGCGAGCGTCGCGCCACTGCGACATGTCCGCTGTGGATGGGGTCGAACGTGCCCCCGATCACGCCCACCCGGCCCTGTCGACTCATTTGCGGCGGCCACCTCGCAGAGGGGGAACAAGCGCCGGATGGTAATCGGCGGGCGCCTCACGCTCGTCATCGTCGTCCAGATTCGCGAGCTTCGCCGCGGCGGCCTCGGCGGCAAGCGCCTGCTCGACATAGGGCCAGGCCGCTTCGACGAGCCCGGGAACGCCGGCGCCGGTTACGCCCGAGATCTTGAAAAAGCGCAGTTTCAGCTTCTTCACCCGCTTCTCGAGAGCGGCCACACGTGCCGGATCGTCGAGCGCATCCATCTTGTTCGCGGCGACGAGCTGAGGCTTGTGGAGCAGTGCCGGGTTGTAGAGCTCGAGCTCGCGGCGGATCGCATCGAAGTCCTCAACCGGATCGCGCCCCGACGCACCAGAGACATCGACCAGGTGGATGAGCACCTTCGTGCGCTCGATGTGCCGGAGGAACTGATGACCAAGCCCATGCCCTTCGTGCGCGCCTTCAATCAAGCCGGGCAGATCGGCGACGACGAAGCTGCGCTCGCCGCTCAAGCTCACCACGCCGAGATGCGGCGTGAGCGTCGTGAAGGGATAATTGGCAACCTTTGGGTGCGCTGCAGAGATCCGCGAGATCAGCGTGGACTTGCCGGCGTTGGGATAGCCGATCAACCCGACGTCGGCCAGCAACTTGAGTGTCAGGTGCAGCGAGAACTCGTCGCCCGGCTCGCCCGGCTGCACTTTTCGCGGCGCGCGGTTGGTGGAGGTGGCGAAATGCGCGTTGCCCAAACCGCCGCGTCCGCCCTTGGCGACGCACACGCGCTGACCAACGACGGCCAGGTCGGTCTTCTCTTCGAGCTCGCCGGTCTCCTGATCCCGCACGTGCACGACCGTTCCGACCGGGACGGGGATGTCGAGGTCTTGCCCGTTTCGGCCGTGGCGTTTGGCGCCGGCGCCATGGCCGC
This sequence comes from uncultured Acidobacteriota bacterium, assembly GCA_963773045.1. Taxonomy (GTDB): domain Bacteria; phylum Acidobacteriota; class Vicinamibacteria; order Vicinamibacterales; family UBA2999; genus 12-FULL-67-14b. Next base: position 555,098 of record CAVYZT010000013.1, read on the forward strand.
CGCGCTGCGCTTCGTACTCAGGATTGAATCGGAAATGAACCAGCGTGTTGCGATGCGGATCGGCGACGAGAAAGACGGAGCCGCCTTTGCCACCATCGCCGCCGTCAGGCCCGCCGCGAGGCACGAACTTCTCGCGGCGAAAGCTCAACGCCCCCCGACCGCCGTTGCCAGCCTTGACGTGGATGTCGACTTCGTCGACGAACACCGCGCAGCTTTCGTGCGACTACTCGACGGGATGGATCGAGATGAAGCGGCCCCGCTGGCCGTGATCTTCGAACTTCACGCGGCCGGTGACTTTGGCAAAGAGCGTGTCGTCTTTGCCGAGCCCGACGTTCAGGCCAGGCTGATGCTTGCGTCCGCGCTGGCGCACGAGAATCGTTCCACCGGTGACGAGGTTGCCGTCGTGACGCTTGATGCCGAGCCGCTGCGAGTTGCTGTCGCGGCCGTTCCTGGACGATCCCTGACCTTTTTTGGATGCCATCGTTACACCTGAATATCGGTGATGCGAACGCGCGTCACCAAGCTGCGATGACCCTTCGTCCGGCGGTATTGCTTGCGCCGCTTCTTCTTGAAGACGCGGACCTTCTTGGTCTTGTCCTGGTCGTCGACGACGCCGACCACACGCGCGCCCTCGACGAACGGCGAGCCGGCGGTCACGCCGCCCGCATCCTGACCGACGAGCAGGACCTGATCGAACGACACCTCGGCGCCAGCCTCGCCCGCGTTGTGGCCGTCGATGGCGATGACGGCGCCCGGCTCGACGCGAAACTGCCGGCCTGATGCTTGAATGATCGCAAACATGTCGCTATTTCCTCGGGATTTGAACTCGTAAGGATACCACACGGTCCGCGCCCGAGTCCCGCCGTGGCTCGCCGAGCGGCGGCGGACCGCCCTATTTCAGCAGGACCCTCGTTCCCTTTATCTTCTGCGCGCTCAACGTGTTGAGGAAAGCCGGGAGGAGCCGGTCCATCAATTCGAAAAACGACGAGAGCGCCGGAGTGGTCTGGTTGGCGTTGTACAGGATTTCTTCGCGGAACGTTTCGCTGTGGAGCGTCTCGCCGGTTCGCCCGTCGATGAAGATGAACGTCGGACGGAGCACAAACCCCTTGCGCTCCATGTAGGTGCGCACGGGGACGACCTGGCGCCGGCCGAACGAGTCGTAGACTTCCTGTTCCCGCTGCACGAATCCCGAACGGGCTTGCGGCGCGAACAGCACCGAGCCCGTGACAATCAACGGCTGCTGGAACTCCTCGCCGATCCGCTTCCAGTACGCGACGTTCGCGAAGATGCGCTGATACGGCTCGAGATCCTTTTCGTCCTTGATGTCTGGCGGCTTGCTCGGCGGTTCCTGATTGCCGTTGGTGGCCTGGTTGTCCGGCGCCGGAGGTTCGTTGCCGGGCTCGGCGCCTTGCTGCCGGGCGACATCGATCAGCGGCAGCGTGTCGGCATCGATGACCCGCATGATGCCTTTGGTGCGCAGCTGGCTTCTGAGCAGGCGCACCGTCTCCATGTTGGCGTCGACGTCATCGCTTTCACCGGCGATGAAGCCGGCGATGAAGACCCGCTGAAACGCCGAGACATCCAGCTTGGGCTGGATCGGTGTTTCAATCGGTACTTCCGTATAGCTGGTGCACGCCGCGACCGCGCCGAGGCACGCGACACTAAGATTGACGACCGTCTTTTTGAGCGACACGGTCATTGATTTCCTTGAACAGATCGTAGTTCTGCCTGATGAGCGCGTTGTTCGGCTGCAGCGCCAGCGCCTTCTCGTAGGCGGCTCTGGCCTTCTCCAACTGACCTTCACGCTCGTAAGCCACGGCGAGGTTGTTGAACGCCGCGACGTAAGTGGGATCCAGCTGGGTGGCGCGTTCCCAGCGATAGATCGCCTCTTTCCACAGTCCGCGCTGCGCGACTTCGATGCCGAATTCGACTTGCTTCTTGGCCTCGCCACGCTGGTCGGCCCAGGCAGGGTAGGCCGACGTCAGGCCAAACAACAGAACGAATGCCACTGAACGCGCGAGCATATTGCTGAAATCACTATATAGCGGCTGACAGCCAGAGGGGTATGAGAAACGCTTGAAGGCCAGGCCGGCCGCCTCTATAGTCGACGGCAGGTCAAGGGCCGACGGCTGAGGTGCGCGACATGCAAAATCTCAGTCTCGGATCGGCAGGATTTCCTCAACTCCTCTCGCAAATTCCCAACCCGCCACGCACGCTTTGGGTGCGAGGTGATCTCGCCGCCCTCGACCGGCCCGCGGTCGCGATTGTCGGATCGCGAGCAGCGTCGCCGGACGGGCTCGCGATTGCCGGCGATATCGCCGCCGATCTGGTCCGAGCTGGCTTTGCGATCATCAGTGGAATGGCCCGAGGCATCGATTCGGCGGCGCATGCGGCCGCGCTGGATGCGCACGGTGTCACGATCGCGGTGCTCGGAACCGGCGTCGATCGCGTGTATCCGCCCGAACATCGAGATCTCGCGGCTCGGATCGCGAGCGGCGGCGCCCTGGTCAGCGAGCTGCCCCCGGGCACGCCGCCCCGGGCGTTCCACTTCCCGCTGCGCAACCGCATCATCAGCGGCCTGTCACGAGCTGTCGTGGTGATCGAGGCGCCCGAAGCGAGCGGCGCGCTGATTACGGCGCGCGAGGCGCTGGACCAGGGGCGCGACGTGATGGTCGTGCCCGGCCGTGTCCTGGGTGGCCGCAATCGCGGGGGTCACGGACTGTTGAAGGACGGCGCAAAGCTCGTGGAGGCCGCGGTCGATATCCTGCAAGAGCTTGGCGCCCGGCCGGCCGGGCGGACCGCTCGACTCCCGGAACGGATTGAGTTCTCGGTGGATGACGTGGCACGGGAGATGAAGCTGGGGGCCGGCGAAGCGTTGGCGCGGCTGCTCGAATGGGAACTGACGGGTGAAATTCGCCGAATTGGATCCGGCCGTTTCGTTCGAACCAAGGGCCGCGTGCTAACGTAACCTGCTCAGCTCGACTCGATTGGAGTCGCAGTGAGGCTCAGAGATCGAAATGCCGAAACCGCTCGTCATCGTTGAATCGCCCGCGAAAGCCCGGACCCTGTCCCGCTTCTTGGGCAAGAAGTACAGGGTCGAAGCCAGCTACGGCCACGTCCGAGACCTCCCCGAGTCAGCCTCCGAAGTCCCGGCACAAATCAAGGACAAGCCCTGGGGACGGTTGGGCGTCGACACCGACGGCGACTTCACGCCTTACTACGTCGTTCCTGCGGATAAGAAAAAGTACGTCCAGGCGCTGAAAGCGGCCATGAAGGACGCCTCGGAAGTGATTCTCGCGACCGACCCGGATCGAGAAGGCGAGTCGATCAGCTGGCATCTCAAGGAGCTGCTCAAGCCCAAGGTCAAGGTTCGTCGCATCGTCTTCCACGAGATCACCGAAGAGGCCATCAAAGATGCGCTGCGCCAGGCGCACGACGTGGACGAGAACCTGGTGCGTGCGCAGGAGAGCCGGCGGATTCTCGATCGACTCTACGGCTACACGTTGTCTCCCGTGCTCTGGAAGAAGGTGCAAACCGGCCTGAGCGCGGGGCGCGTGCAGAGTGTCGCAGTTCGCTTGATCGTGGAGCGAGAAGAGGAACGGATCGCGTTCCGCGCCGCGTCGTACTGGGATCTCGAGGCGAAGCTTCGCGGCGGGTCCACCGAGTTCACGGCGACGCTGACCAAGGTCGGCGGTCAAAGAGTGGCGACCGGCAAGGACTTCAACAGCCAGGGCCGCCTGGAATCCAACGGTGTTCGCCTGCTCGACGAGGCCGACGCGCAGCGCCTCCGCGAGGGCCTGATGCGCCGGTTGCCGTGGTCGGTGACGAGTGTCGAGGAGAAGCCGTACACGCAGCGTCCGTCGCCACCGTTTACGACTTCCACCTTGCAGCAGGAAGCCAACCGCAAGCTTGGGTTCTCCTCTGAACGCACCATGCAGGTGGCGCAGCGCCTCTTCCAGGGTGTCGATCTCGGCGGCGGCGATCTCGAGGGTCTCATCTCGTATCACCGGACCGACTCGACCACGCTCAGCGAAAGGGCGCTCACTGAAGCAGGACAGGTGGTGCGCGACATGTACGGCGCCGACTTCCATCGTGGGCCGCGCCAGTATCAAACCAAGGTGCGCAACGCGCAGGAAGCGCACGAAGCCATCCGCCCGACGGAATTCCGCCGCACGCCGGCGTCGCTCGAATCGGTGCTCGAGCAGGATGAGCTGCGGGTCTACGAGCTGATCTGGAAGCGCGCGGTCGCCTCGCAGATGAGCGACGCGCGCTTGCTCAGGACCACGGTCGAGATCAGCGGCGAGGCCGCTGACGGCACGGCGAGCGTGTTCAACGCCAGCGGCAAGGCGATCGAGTTCGCCGGCTTCTTGCGCGCCTACGTCGAAGGGTCTGACGATCCATCGGCGGAGCTCGGCGAGCAGGAGTCGGTGCTGCCCAAGCTGTCGGTCGGCGATCGGGTGTGGTCGCCCGACAAGCTGGATGAAGACCTGATCCTGCTCGCGCTCGAAGCCAAGGGACACGAGACGTCGCCGCCGGCCCGCTACACCGAAGCGTCGCTGGTGAAGCGGCTCGAAGAAGAAGGCATCGGCCGTCCCTCGACCTACGCACCGACGGTCGCGACGATTCAGCGCCGGGGGTACGTCACGCGCCAGGGCAAGGCGCTCGTGCCGAGCTTCACGGCGTTTGCCGTCACGCGCCTGCTGCGCGATCACTTCGGCGACTACGTGGACATCGGCTTCACCGCCGAAATGGAAGAGATCCTGGACAAGATCTCGAACGGCGAAAAAGACTGGCTCGACTTCGTCACGGAGTTTTACCGCGGCGACGGCCGGCACGCCGGTCTCGAGCATTTGGTCGAAGACAAGGGCCAGGCGATCGAGTACCCCGTGATCGACGTCGGCACCGATGTCGAAACCGGTTTGCCGGTGCGCGTGCGCATCGGGCGTTACGGTCCGTTCCTGCAGCTTGGGTCGTCGAGCGATGAGGGGCCGCGCGCCTCGTTGCCAGAGGATCTGGCGCCGGCCGATCTGACGATCGAAAAGGCGATGGCGCTGCTCAAGGCCAAGGCTCAGGGACCGAAGTCGCTCGGCGTCGATCCGCAGACCGGGCTCCCGGTGTACGTGATGCACGGGCGCTTTGGCGCCTATGCCCAACTCGGCGAGACGCCCGACCGCGGGTCGGAGGAGAAGCCGCGGCGCGCATCGTTGGGCCGGGACTACACCGAGGACACCATCACGCTCGACGTGGCGCTGCGACTGCTCTCGTTGCCGCGGGAGCTCGGTCTGGCCAACGACGGGGAGATGATCGTTGCCAACGTCGGCCGGTTCGGTCCGTATGTGAAGCAGGGCAGCGAGTTCCGTTCGCTCGAGGACGGCGACGACGTGTACACGATCGCGCTCGATCGCGCGAACGAGCTGCTCGCGCAGCCGAAGAAATCGATGCGGCGTCCGCGCGCTGCGCCCAAGGAGCTGAAAGCGCTCGGCAAGCATCCGGAAAGCGGCGAGCCGGTGCGCATTCTCGACGGCCGCTATGGTCCGTACGTCACTGACGGCACGACCAACGCGTCGGTCCCGAAGGGGACGACGGTCGAATCGGTGACGCTCGCGTCTGGAGTCGAGCTGCTCGCTGCTCGCGCAGGAGCGGCGCCTTCGGGAAGACGGAAGGCCAAGAGTGCCAGAAAAGCCGCCTCACCGAAGCGCTCGGCCAAGCGAAAGAAGGCCGCGCTCGTCAGCGCCTAATTGGAAGGTGCCAAGTGCCAGGTGCCAATGTGCCAGGCCTGGTGCCCGCGCAGCAACCTTGGCACCGGGCACAAGGCACTCGGCACCGGAGCTAGACTACTCACGTGATCCACATCATCGGCGGTGGGCTTGCCGGCTCGGAAGCCGCATGGCAAGCTGCCGAGCTCGGCGCTGACGTCACGATCCACGAGATGCGGCCGGTCCGGCCGACGGCGGTCCACAAGACCGACGGTCTCGCCGAGCTCGTGTGCAGCAACTCGATGCGCGGCGACAAGCTCGACAACGCCGTCGGTCTCCTGAAAGAAGAGATGCGCCGCCTGGGCTCGCTGATCATGCGAGCGGCCGATGCCGCGCGCGTGCCGGCCGGCGCAGCCTTGGCCGTGGACCGCAACGTGTTCTCCCGCGCCGTCACTGACGCCGTCGAAGGACATCCGCGCATCACAGTGGCGCGCGAAGAAGTGCCGGCGATCCCGACACCCGGATCTGGCTGGTCGCCGGTGATCATCGCTACCGGGCCGCTCACGTCTGACGCGCTGTCGGCCGACATCAGCGCGATGGTTGGCGAGGAGCACCTGTCCTTCTACGACGCGATCAGCCCGATCGTGCTGGCCGAGAGCATCGACATGAGCAAGGTGTTCCGGGCCTCGCGGTGGGGACGGAATGTTTGGCCGGGCAGGCCGGGTGGGGCTGGTAGGCCGCGTGGGAATGAACCCGCAGAACCCGCAGAACCTGCTGAACCTGCTGAACCTGCTGAACCTGCTGAACCTGCTGAACCTGCTGAACCTGCTGAACCTGAAGGTGACTATCTCAACTGTCCAATGACCAAGGACGAGTACGATGCCTTCTACGCCGCACTCACCTCGGCGGAATCGGCAACCGTCCACGACTTCGACCAGGCGACGTTCTTCGAAGGCTGCTTGCCGATCGAGGTGATGGCGCACCGTGGACGCGATACGTTGCGCTTCGGGCCGATGAAGCCGGTGGGTCTGATGGATCCGCGAATCGGCCGCGTGCCGTATGCGGTGGTTCAACTCCGGCAGGACACGCTGGCCGGCGATCACTTCAGCCTGGTGGGCTTTCAGACGCAGATCAAGTGGGGCGATCAGGGTCGCGTCCTGCGCATGATCCCCGGGCTCGAGCAGGCCGAGTTCGTTCGCTTTGGCATGGTGCATCGCAACACCTACATCTGCGGCCCAAAGGTGTTGTTGCCGACCTGGCAGACGCGAGCCCGCAGCGATCTGTTTTTTGCCGGACAAGTGTCGGGAGTCGAAGGCTATGTCGAGTCCGCGGCTTCGGGATTGATTGCCGGACGCAACGCTGCTCGACTGGTCCACGGGGCTGCACCGCTCGCGCCGCCGCGAACCACCGCGATTGGCGCGCTGGCGTACTACGTGTCACACGCCGATCCGGCGCACTATCAGCCCACGAACATCACGCACGGCATCATGCCGCCGCTCGACCACCCTCCACGCGACAAGATGCAGAAGAAGCTGCTGATTGCGGAGCGGGCGCTCACGGATCTCGAGGCGTGGGATCCGTCTGCCGTCTGCCTCCCACCGTCCCTGTCCCGCCACAGCTCGACTCGACCGCCGCGAGCGACAGCGGATGCCGTGTGACGCGTGCGAGACCATCTCAAGGCCTTTCTCGCCTATCTGCGCCTCAACCGCCACGTCTCGCCGCACACCGTCCGCGCTTACGACACCGACATCACCCATTACCTCGCCTGGCTGGCCACCGAACGGGCGCGGAAGATCTCCGAGCTGTCGCCCGCCGATGTCGATTTGCCCTCGGTGCGTGCGTATCTCATCGACCTGAATCGCGCGAACCGAGCCCGATCCTCGGTCGCGCGCCGGCTCTCGGCGCTTCGGACCTTCTCGAAATACCTCCGGCGCGAAGAGCTGATGGATCACGATCCGGCCGCCATGGTGGTGGCGCCGAAACGCGATCAGACCATCCCCACGCATTTGTCAGAAGCCGAGATGGCGAAGCTGCTCGACACGCCCAACACCAGCGATCCGCTTGGGCGCCGCGACCGCGCGATTCTCGAGCTGTTTTACGCGTCAGGACTCCGGTTGAGCGAGCTGGTTGGAATCGACTTGGAAGACGTGAACCTCCCGAGCCGCATGCTGCGCGTGATGGGGAAGGGCGGCAAGGAGCGGATGCTTCCGTTCAACCACAGTGCCGAAGCCGCCATCCGAACCTGGATGAAGGATCGCGAGGTCGTTCTGCTCGAGAGGCAGAAGGCACAAGGCACAAGGCAGAAAGCGAACCGTTCAGGGCGCTTTGCGAATAGCGAACAGCGAAAAGCGAACAGCGATCCCTTGTTCATCAACTATCGCGGCACGCGATTGACTGGCCGCAGTGTGCATCGCATGTTGCGCCGGTACGTGACCCTCTGCAGTACACGGCTGGGCATCAGCCCGCATGCGCTTCGACATTCGTTTGCCACGCACTTGCTGCAGCGCGGTGCTGATCTGCGCACCATTCAAGAGCTGCTGGGCCACGCGCGCTTGAGCACGACGCAGCGTTATACGCATGTCAATGCCGCGCAGCTCATCGACGTGTACCGCAAATCGCACCCGCGTGCGGCGAAGAGCGAGTAGAATCTCACCACGTGATTCTGGGTAGATTCGTCCTGACCCGGCTCGCTGGAGCCGGCCTGGTTTTTTGCCTTTCCTTTGCATCGCCGGCGGCGGCCCAAGATCCGACGACGCCGACCGCACCTCCCGAAGAAACGGTCGACCTCTTCGGCCTCAAAGTTTCACAGAACGAACGATTCAAGTTCGGCGGCGAGCTCGTCGCCGCGTGGACGCACGACGGCGCGCAAGCGGCGTTGGGGTTCGAGAAGCAGGGCCGGCTGGGGATGGCGATCCTGAGCGTGTCAGGCCGCCTGACCGATCACGCCCGCTACTACGTCTCGATCAACCCGGTCGACGACACGTCCTCGCGTCCAGCCTGCGGCGAGAAGGATTTCTTCTTTCCGAACGACCCCGCGCTCTATGCGGCCGCCGGCCCGATCGTCAAATGCGACGTCGAAGACGGGTTGAAGCGCGTCGATACCTACAACACCTTCTCGCTCGACTACATCGTGCAGCAGGGCATCCTCCGCGAAGGCTACCTCGACTGGAACATGAACTCGACGTTCTCCTTGCGCGGCGGCCGGTTCATCCTCCCCGTCGGGTTTGCGCCGCGCGACATCGGCACGTCGACGGCCAAGGACATGCCGCGAATTCAACGGCTCAACGCCGAAGCGAATTTCGGCGTGATGTTTGCGGCGTCGATGGCGAACCAATCGAACCGTCCCATCTTCGACGCCGGCGTCATGGCCGTGCTTGGCGACGGCAATCGGGAGAAGGACTACGACTGGTTCTACTTCGTCAACACCTCGCTCGACACCAACAGCGCGCTCACCATGCTGGCGTCGGTCCGGATTCAACCGACGCGGATGATCGATGCCCGCCTGGCCTATAAGCACGGGTTCACCGGATCGAAGGTCGAACGGCTGCCGAGCTACTGGGCGTCGAAGCGCAACGACGATGCGCTGGTGGCCAGTCTGAAAATCTCCCCAGCCTCATGGGTGTCGGCATTTGCGGAATACGCGAAGTACCGCTGGGGTCCGACGGTCTCTTCGGGCGAGCTGGTCGGGCTTTCGCAGCTGGCGGCGATTGAAAAACCCGGCTACTACATGGGCGCGATGGTCGAAGTGCCGGTGACCCGGCGGGTGCATCTCGGCAGCAGCATCATTCGGGAGGAGATCTCCCGCGACGACAGCCTGATCCAGTACCTGACGCTCAACCAGCTCTACGGAGTGTCGATGGGGAAGAAGGATCGCGACCTCGTCGTCCGGGGATTCATCGACGTCGCCCGCGCGATCAACTTCGGGTTCTTCTGGATGGACGTCTCCAATCCATTTCCCTGGGCGAGCGGGTCGTGGCCGATCTCCGGCCCGGTCGCGTTCACCGGGCGAGATCCGGACCGATTCGGGTTTCTCCTCACCCTGCGAACGCCCTGAGACCGCCGCATCCTATTCGAAAACGAACAGCGCGACCGAGTTCAGATCCTTCACGAAGATTCGATTGCCCGAGATGGTCGGCTGCGCCCACGTCGCGGCGTCCGCCACGGTGTATTTGTGCACCGGATCGAATTTGGTCCGGCTCGGCTTCAGCACCAGCAGCTCCGCATCGTCCTTCAGCGCGAACACCGCGGTGCCTGCGCTCACGATGGCTGCGTTGGTGGCCTGGCGAGGCTCGCTCGTCCACAGCAGCTTGCCGGTGTTGGCGTCGAGCGCGAAAAACTGGCCGCTGTTCTTGTGCGTCATCCCGATCAGCATGTCGCCGGCAATCACGCCGTTGGTCATATACAGCGGAACCTCCGGATTCTCCCAGATGGTGGTGGCCTCGAATCCACCGGCCCCTTTGGTGATCTTGAGGGCGGTCACCGGCATGTCCAGGCCGGAGATGATCACCATGTCGCGGTACAGGATGGGCGTGATCGTGTTCTGCGTCGCCCGCGTCTTGTACGGGCGCCGCCACAGCAGCTCACCGGTTTCCGCCGCCACGCCGATGACGTTGTCCTGAGTGAGGGTGACGATCTGCCGCCGGCCGCCCACCTCGATGGCCATCGGCGAGTTGTAGGCCGGACCGTCGCCGTCCCATTGCCACTTGATCGCTCCCGTGTTGGCTTCGAACGCGGTGAGCGCGCCCTTGTCGTGACTGCCGACGTGCACGATCACGAGACCGCGATCGACGAGCGGCGACATCGCGGTTCCGTAGAGCGGACCAGGTGTGGAAGCCTCCGTCTGCCACAGGCGTTTTCCGCTCGCGGCGTCGTAGGCGGTGACCACGCCGCCCATGCCGAGCGAGTACAGCCTGCCCGCGTTGAACGTCGGCGTCGACTTGGGTCCATCGCCGTGGCGGTTCGCGGCCGGGCTCATCTTGAAGGGCGCCGCATACCGTGCCTCCCAGAGCTGCTTGCCGGTGGCGGCATCGAGTGCCTGCATCACTTCGTCGGTGTTCTGCCGCGTGAAGACATACAGTCGATTGCCAACGAGCAGCGGCGTGGCGTATCCGAGCCCGACCTCTATTTTCCATTTCTTCGTGAGCGTATCCGGCCACGACTTCGGTTCGACCCATCCGGCCACGACGCCGTCACGATTCGGCCCACGCCACTGCGGCCAGTCGGATGGTCGAGGTTGCGCAGTGATCGAAGTCAACGCGCAGGAGGCAACCACCAGGATTGCGGATGAAGCGATGCGAATGCGGTGTCGTGTGAACATGGCCGCTTCTCTGCGCATTCTATACAGGGCTCCGGCCAGTGCGAGTGCTACGATGTGCCGAGTGCTCCGCCTTGTCTTCCGCCCAGTCTGGGTGCTGGCTTTTGCCATCGGTTTCGTTTCCGCGTGTAGTCAGGAATCCACGACACCAACCGCGTCTTCGCCGATCGCGACGCCATCGCCCGCGAATCCGGCGGTGACGCCGCCGCTGCCGGGGATGTTACAGATGGTAATGCCGGCGGACGTCATCGACATCGCATCGGCCGCGTTCGGTTTGGTCCCGTACGGATACCACGGCGTCGATCATGCCGTGGACGGCCACTCGGGCTGGGATATCGAGCTGCGATTCGGGAGTGCGGTTCGCGCCGCCGCCGAGGGTCAAGTGCAGAGCGTTGCGCCCGATCCCATCGCGCCTGGCCGGAGGAGGGTGAAGATCGAGACCGTCATCAGGGATCACCACTACACGCTCGTCTACGGCAATCTCGCTTCGGTGCTCGACGACATCACCGAAGGTACTGTCGTCAGGCGTGCCCAGCCTCTCGGAACGGCTGGCGCCGTGATCACGACGCTCGCCGGCGTGACGACGGCGTACTCCATGGTCCACTTTCAGGTCGATGATTTCGAGTACTACCGCGAGATGCCCGAGCCAAACGCGGTCGGTCTCGAGATCTTTCTGACGGCGGACGGCAAGCAGGCGTTCGATCGCCTCTGGTCCAGCTCGTGGTATCCGCAGGAATTGACCGAGCCGTTCCCGGCCAATCCGCGGGCCGTTCGATTCCCGCTCGTGCGGACGTGGCGGCGCGAGACTGGATTCGGGCCGATGGGCATGACGTTGACGCGGCGCAGCCTGAGGGATACCGACTACGAATACGAAATCCTCGCGGAGTCAGGGACCGTCGTCGAAACCGGCCGCGCCGTCGTCACGTTTGGACGGCCGTTTCCATCGATCGACTTGATCTCGCTTACCGGGACGCGCCTTGGCCTCTACGACGTCATCGATGACCAGATGCGGCTGGCATTAGGAAGTCCTGGCGCCCCAAGGCCGGTGAATCTGTCCGACGCGTCGCTCTACCGAACGACCCGTCCGCCCGTGTCGAACTGATCACACTGACGCCGCCTGCCGGCGGCGTGCGCATGCTTCGCACGTCTGTCGGTGTGTCGGACTCGTGAGCTCGGCGGATTCACCGCCTCGTAGGACGGCCCCTAGATTAGAAGTCATCTCATCAATAGCCGACACAGGACTGGACACCCTCGGCGTTCTGGATCGGTCAACACTGCGCGACTACACAGGACTAAACGGCGTTTACGCTAATCCTCACCGCGCGAGGGCCCGACCTCTAACGCCGCGCCCAGCCTCGACGGTGCCGACGTCGTTTTCGACAAATTTCTGAAAAGCGCGCCGAGCAACTGCTCCGACAGCGGCGGATGCTGGCCCATCAGATCGAAGAGGTCCTCGCGTTCAATCCGTAGCGCCTGCATGCGGTGCACGATACGCTGTCGTCGGCCCACGGGTAGGCCGGCAAGCGTCTCGAACAGCCCCACGACGTCGCCGGCGCGGGCGGTAACGGGCGCGACGGCGGCGCGGTCCGGCGCCTCGAGCATCATCTCACCCGACAAGCAGGATGCATATCGACGGCGGCTCGTCCTGCCCCGACACGACGTCCCCGGGCTGTGCGACGAAGGGCCGTGCAATCGCCGCGAGGTGAAACGCTTCCTCGGCGGAAACATCCGCGAGCAGCGGCACGCGTCGAAGAACGAACGATTGTTCGAGCAATGACGGCGCCGCGGTGTCGGTCGCTGCCTGCCCGGGTGCGGGCTCGCCGGGTGTGAGGTGTTGGAGCGGCCACGGGCCGGTCTCCAGGAGCGTCCGGAAGAGCCCCTCGACGAGGGTCGTGCTGTCGGCCAGCAGCGTCCGCAGTTCATCACCTTCGATGGTCAGCACCACGGCAACGCTCGACGCCGACACCTGCTCACCCGCCACCCGGTTCCGCAGGAACTCCTCGAAGCCCATCGTCGACGGCGCCACGAGTGGACGAGAGCGGCCATCGGAATCGGTGGCCTGTGCCCGGCCGTCGAGCAGCACCTCCAGCCCTTCCGGTACGACGCCCACCCGGCCCAGCACCTGCCCGGTCTCGCGGCGGCGCTGGCGGCCAGCGCCCGCGAGGCGGAACAACTCGTCCACAGGCACGGACGCGAATATCGGCAGCCGGCTGAGGCGCTCCGCGACGTGGCAGGCAGGTAGCGGCTCGAGCCAGAGCTGCCGGACGCGCTCGGTCGGCATGCGCCGCTCGGCGAGGGCCCAGGAGGCGGCTTCGAACACGAACCAGTCGCGGGGGTCCCGATGGGCCACCACGTGCTCGATGTCCTGCTCGAGCGCCCAGACGCCGCGCGCTCGGGCGTGGTCGATCGCCAGCGACGCCACCACGGGGTCGTCGTCGTTAATCAACTCGAGCAACGTCTCTTCTTCGTTCCGCGGCCTGGTGCGCAACATGACGTTCGCCTTGCGCACCTTCTCCTCGATTGGCGCGTCCTCCAGGACCGGCATGAGCCGCTTCCGCACGGCACCCGCCAGCGTGTTGTCCAGGAACTCGAGCGATCGCGCCCGCGCGCGCGAGTCGCCGTGCTCGAGGACCCAACGGGCGGCGGCGATGTCCGTCGAGCCATAGACGAGGCCAAGCAGTCTGAATATGCGATCGACGCCTCGGGCCATCTTCTCGTCGAGGGCCTATTACGAGGAACTCGTCCGCCGGGCGCTTCGCGACGTCCACGAGGTTGAAACGAAGCGACAGGTAGTTGAGCGCCCGGGAGCCTTCTCGCAATGCGAGCTTCTCAATAGGCTCGCGAGGAACAGTCAGCTCCGGGCGGTCGCGCCGAAGGCGCTCGATGGCCGCAATCACCTTGAAGCGCAGGAAGCCATCCGGTTCGGCCAACGCATCCACCAGCGCGTCGACCGATTTCTGCGACGGGATACGAGCCAGGGTCGCGGGGAGGTGGCGTCTCACCCAGATGTCTTCGTCGGGATCGCGCAGAAAGTACGCGAGGGTGTCGATGACTGGTTCCCCGTAACCGACAAGGATCTCGCGCGCCGTGGCTTTGTGCCGTCGATCGCGCAGCAGCGCGACGAGGGGTGGCACGAACAGCACGTCGAAGGTTTCGATCGCCCGGAGGCTGCGCAGCGCCTCACCCGCAACCGACGAATCCGGATCGCTGATGAGCGAAACCAGCAGCCGATTGAGGCGGAGGCCTTCGAACTGCCGGATGGCTGCCGCCAGCTCCCGCCGTGCGTCGGCGGCTGCGTGGCCCGTGTCACCGGCGAGACGCTGAAGGGCGCGTTCCCCCTCCGAACGGTCGACGTCGCGACCGGTTCCGGCCAGCGCGAGCGCGGCAGTCACGACGATCCTCGGATCGGTGGAAGAGAGCAACGGCCGGACCAGGCCGCCTACCTCCACCTCCCTGATGTGCGTGAGCGCTGCAATCGCAGCGGCGCGCACCTCGCCGTCTGGGTCGGCGAGCAGGCGTTCGACGGTAGCGGCATGGCGGCCGGCGACCGCCGGCCGCGCGGATCGCAACGCCGTGAGCGCCCTCGCGCGAACCTGCGGTGAGGGGTGATGGAGAAGGAGAGGCGTGACGAGATTCCGCTTTTCCAGCGACTCGAGGAGATCGATGGCGTTGAGCACCCTCCGGTCGTCCGGGTGTGCCAGCTCCTCGACGAGCATCTCGATCCCGGCGAGATCCGCCACCGGCAGCCGGACGTCGGCCGCGTGAACCTCGTAACGTGCCAGGGTCGCGCGGAAGGCGTTCGCGTACGCGCGCTTCGCGACAACGACCATGCCGACCCAGCCCGCCATGATGATGAGGCTGGCGTAGCTGACCTGCTGCCAGTCGAGCCCGAGACCCCACGGGGCAATCAGGACCAGCATGAGGACACCTTGCAGCGCGCGCGCGAACCGATCCGCCGTGACGTCGACAAACGGCTTCGCCTTGTTCTTGATCGCATCGGGCAGCGGCAGGAACAGGATCTCGCGAGATGTCTTGTCCACGGTGTAGCGCAGGGACTTGTCCATCACGCGCGCGAGCATCGGCGCCCAGAGCGCGCCGTTCAGCAGGATGATGATCGCCGTCACGCCGAAGCCGACTGGCAGCAGCATGAGGGCGAACCCGACGCCGAGCAGCCGCTGGATTCTGCGTGGTCAGGAACATCTGGATCACGAAGCCAATGCCTGACACGTAGACCTGCACCTGTCCGAGAACGGCTGTCATCGCGTCGGTCTGATCGCGACCCTTGAACGCCTGGGTTGCCATGTTCAGCTGCTGATCCACGAGCCCGGCGCCAATCGACGTCAAACCGATGACGACGGCGATGATCTGAAGGTGCTTCGACTCGCGCAACATCCGCAGCGCCTCCAGCCCGCCTACGCCCTTCTCTTCGCCGACGGTCTCGAGACCCCTCAGATCCACGCCGCGCGCGCGAGAGACGATCGCGATCACGACGAGGATGCAGCCGGCAAGCACGATGGCGCTGATGAGCAGGAGTTGCCGGCTGCCAAGCTGCGTCGGCGAAAAAGGCAGGCAGACTGCCGCCGACGAGCCCGCCAAGACTGGAACCAGCGCCGATGAAGCCGAACAGCCGTTTCGCCTGGCGGGCATCAAAAATGATGTTGGCCAGCGTCCAGAACTGGGTAATGAGGAGGATCGCGTAGATCTGGCCGAACCAGTACAGGGCCGTGGCGACCCACCCCTGCATCGCGCTCGTCCCGACGGTCCCCACGTTCGTTCCCGTACGGGTCGTCGGATCCACGTAGAGCGCCCAGAAGAGCATCAGCAGTCCGACTATTACCCCCTGGGTGATCGGGATGATCCAGCGCCCCGGCATCAGCCGCCCAAGCTGGCTGTAGCCCTGCATCAGCAGCGCAATCAGGACGATCGAGGCCAGCACCACGTACGGCAGGTTCTCGGCCCCGTGCGCCGTGATGAACTTCGATCGCGTGATCGGCTGGACCATGTTGTAGGCCGTCATGGCCAGGAAGGAGTAGGAGAACATCAGGAGGAGGACGCCGGTTTCCTCCTGCCGGACTTCAACGAGGCGTCTGAGGATGCGTTGAAGCATGTGACGCTCGGCGGCTCAGACCCGCCGGAGCCGCAACATGCAACCTTCGCCAAGCTGCGCGGTGACTTCGCAGACGAGGAGGCGTGTGCCCGGGGCGAGAGCCAAATTGCGGTCGATTATACGGGCGTGGCGAGTGCGCGGACTGGATTACTCCTGTGTGACGCCGTTGCGTTTACGGAATGCGCCCGGGCTTACGCGGTGACCCTATCGACTGACATCGGTCAGGGTACGTCGCCGAGATTCGACGCAGGTTTCATCCT
The DNA here is from genome assembly GCA_963773045.1 of uncultured Acidobacteriota bacterium. Lineage (GTDB taxonomy): Bacteria > Acidobacteriota > Vicinamibacteria > Vicinamibacterales > UBA2999 > 12-FULL-67-14b. The sequence goes on from CAVYZT010000013.1 coordinate 571,475, forward strand.
GCACTCCGGCCAACCCTCGTCCGCATTAAGGCTATGCTGCGTTCTCGTAGTGCCGAACCCGGTCGAGCCATTCCGCCAGCCGGTTCCATCTGGGGAAAATCTGGTCCACCAACGTCCGCTCATGATCACGCGGAGGTTGCCCACCATAGCGCCGAAGGCGCGACGGTGGGCCTCCCCGCGAGGTTCGAGCTGCGGTTGGCAAGCCACTCTTTTGCTTTCCCTCGAACCTTTTAGGACGCGGCCTTGCCTTTCCTCGATTTGCGCGCGCGCACGCGGCACTGGCAAATCGCGGCGAATGCCCGTGCCTGCCTGGTATCAGGTGTCGGCGAATCGTCCAAACCGATCGCGGAACGCGCCTTCGTCGAGGCCGGCTGCCCTGGCGAGGGCGGCGACCCACGCCACGTCCGTGAAATCGCGGGGGCCGAGCCGCACCATGTACTGACGCGCCACCTGATAGCTCTCCGTCGTGACGTCCACGGCACGCCGTCGGCCCTTGCCGCTCGTGTCGAGAACGTCGGCAAAAGGCATCGGGGTGAACTCGCCGCCCTGGATGGTGACGATCGCGGCCGTTCCGCCGTTGACGAGGTGGGTCACGGCGGCGAAGCCGAGATCGCGCGCGTACTCGGCGTCGAACGGGATCGGCGGTGCGCACCGCAGCTCGTACCCGATCGTCTTGTCCACGACCGTCACTTTGATGCCGCGCTGCTCGAGCCGCAGCTGGACTTGGTTCTTCACCTTCCGTCCGAGATCGATTTCCGTGACCCGGATGTTGCCCTGCGCATCGCGGTCCACGTCCTGCAGTTCCGCGACCTCGCGGGGGCTGAAGCGTTCGACGAGGGCTTCGGCCAGGAGGGCGACGCCGTACGACTTATCCATCGCCCGCCGCTTGACAATGCTCCCCTCGACGATATCGACGATGTCGGAGAGCGCGATCACCCCTTCAGGGAATTCTTCGGGGATGATCGTGCAGGTCGCGCTCACGGCCTTGCCGATGCCCAGCGTCAAATGACCCGTGGGTCGACCCATTGTCACGCCGATGTACCACCGGCCGGTCGTTCTTGCATCCTCCATGAGGCTCTTCACGATGCCGACGCCGACATGACGGGCGGTTTCATAACCGAGCGTCGCGAGCGGCAGCGGGAGCCACAGGTCGTTGTCGATGCTCTTGGGTACCAGCACGACTTTCACGACGCCGCGGCGCTCGATGGCGACGGCGCTGCTCACCATATCGTCGCCGCCGATGCAGACGAGCGCGTCGATCTTGAGCTTGGCGAGCGCCGCGACCGTGTTCTCGAGGCTCTCGGCGTCACGCGCCACGTCGCGCCGCGACGAGCCGAGCAATACGCCGCCATCGAGGTGGATCCGCGAGACCTCCTCGACCGTCAACTCGTGCTGTTCGTCGGTGTAGCGCTCCGCCAGCCAGTCGAATCCGTCGTTGAAACCGATCGGCACGCATCCGACCTTGAGGGCTTCGATGGCCACCGCGCTGATGACGCCATTGGTGCCCGGGGCGGGACCTCCGCCGACGATGATGCCGATACGTTTGATGGGCATGGCGGCGGGTTGCGTCGGGCGCTCACGGTTTCATTGCACGAGGTGTTCGAAGCGCTGGCGGAAATCGCCTGGCATCAGACCGGCCGCGTCGGCGAGCCGGTCCACCCACGCGGCGTGCTCGAAATCCTCGGCTTCGAGTCTGATCATATAGGCGCGGGCGACCCGGAACCCTTCGCTGTTGATGTCCACGAGGCGCACTTTCGTCTTGCCGGTCTCTCGCTCCCGGAGGTCTTCGAACGGAATCGGCACGAGGCGCCCCCCCTGGATGCTGACCATTGCCCCGCTGCCACCGCCGACGAGAAACGTCACGGCACTGTAGCCAAGGTCGCGGCAATACTCGGCGTCGAAGGCAATGGGGTCCGCGCATCGGAGCTCGTAGCCCACATTCTTGTTGGTGATCGTCACGCGGAGTCCGCGCTCGCTCAGCCGCCCTTGCACTTCGGCCTTGACCTTGCGCGCCAGATCGACCTCAGCGAACCGTACGTGTCCGTGCTCGTCGCGCTCGACGTCCTCCAACTCGGCGAGCTCGGCCGGATCGAGCTTGTCGATGAGGCCTTCGGCCAGGACCGCCACGCCGAAGTGACGTCCCATCGCCCGTCGCTTGATGATCGCGCCCTCGACGATGTCGCAGATCGTGGCAAACGGCACGTACGCTGAAGCGTGTTCCTCGGCGATGATCGTCAACGTGGCTCCGGCCGCCTTGCCGATACCGAGCGCGAGGTGCCCGGCCTTCCGCCCCATTGCGACGACGACGTACCAGCGGCGCGTGGACCTGGCGTCCTCCATCAGATTTCTGACGAGCTCGACGCCGACGTGCCGCGCGGTCTGGAAACCGAACGTCGGCACGTGCGGCGGCAAAGGCAGGTCGTTGTCGATCGTCTTCGGCACATGCACGCTCTGGATGGCGCCGGCCGAGCGCTCACTGATGAAGCGCGACGAGAGCGCCGTATCATCGCCGCCAATCGTGAGAAGGCGTGTGATGCCCGCCTGCCGCAGCGTCTCGATCACAGCCCAGGTCGCCTCGGGAGACCTGGTCGGGTTCTCACGCGAGGTCCCGAGGATCGAGCCCCCGAGCAGATGCACGCGCGACACGTCCCCGATCGCGAGCGGCTGCAGCCCGGACGGATCGCGGCGGACGAGGCGCTTGAATCCATCGCGGATGCCGATCACCTCGAAGCCCTGGTTGAGTGCCTCGATGGTCGCGGCCGAGATGACGGCGTTGATGCCTGGGGCGGGCCCACCGCCGACCAGGATGCCCAGACGCTTCGGTGCGCTCATGCGTCCGGATTCTCATGGCCACGCGCGGTGCTGTCAATCACGCCGCGTCGCTCGGGCACGCCCATGGCGTCGTGGGCCAGCGCGAGAAAGCGCGGAACGCGCTCGAGCAACTGGAGGCCCGCTCCAAACGAGTGCCGGTCTCACCGTACGACGTCGCCCTCGGAGTTCGAACCAACAGTGACCAGAGGCTGGGTCCAAGATCGCCTCAGCCACTCTCGACCTTCAGAGCCGGCACCCGCTTGAACTCGGCGACGTTGTTGGTGACGCAGACTGCGTCGAGGCGCGCGCGTGCGCTGCAATCAACATGTCGTGCGCACCAATCGGCGTCCCCTTTTTTTCGAGAGCGGCCAGTGTCGTGCGCGTGCCGACCCCGGCGGACGGGCCTGCCGTCCGCGCACTCAGCGCGTAGCCTGTTGGCTTGACTGTCCGAGTACCCCGGCTCGAAGCCCTTCAAGCTGCCCCAGCCACGCGAAGGTCCGGTTCCAACTGGCGCTGTTCTGGTCCACCAATTAGGTCCTGATCAACGCCGTTACGGCTACTGAAGGCTCGTCAGCGTCAATAGCCTGATGGCGACAAGGGGCATCCTGGCTGGATGTTCGGCAAGGGGACGAAAATCATGGCGATCGCGGACCGCCATGGCCTTCCGGTGGCGGTGCAGGTCGAGAGCGCCACGCCACATGAAGTCACGTTGGTCAAGGCCACCATCCCACAGAGGCTGGTCCTGAAGAGACCAAGAGCACCTCGTTGGGGATGCCGCTTACGAGTCAGCTGATTGGCTCCTCACCGACGCGACCGCAAGCGCAAGACGCAGGATGGCCGACTGCTTCGTCGATACCGTCGGCGGTGGAAAGTGGAACGGCTATTCGCGTGGCTTCAGACCTACCGATGCGCGTCGTGCGTTACGAGCGTCACGCAGAGAACTTTCTGGGAATGTTGCACCTCGCCTGTTGCCTCATCCTGCTGCGGTGTTTATGAGACGACTGTTTAGTTTCGTACGTCACTGTATTGCTCGGTCTCCGCCTGAAGCATCTCCCACTGACTCAGGAGCTCGCCAACCTGCCACATCAGCTCTTGATGGCGCACCAGGGCCGCCCTGGCCGCCTCCTGATTCGCGTAGAAATCCGGCGATGCCATTTGTCGTTCGACGTCTTTGATCGTCTGTTCGGCTTCGGCAATGCGGGCCTCGAGCTCGGCGACACGCTTGGCCAGCGCCTGGTAGGCTCGTTCGCGCTTGCGCCGCTCGATGTTGGCGTGTTTCGCTCGTCACGCCCGGGCGCGGCCGCAGGCGACGGAGCGTCACGTTTGGGCACTGGTTGACGTTTTGCGTCATTCGCCGCGGTTCGCGGTTCGCTCTTCGCCTTTCGCCCTGGAGGTACCGAGCCCGCAGCATCCTTCGAACCTGCAGCACCTATCGAACCTGCTGAACCTGCTGAACCTGCTGAACCTGCTGAACCTGCTGAACCTGCTGAACCTGCTGAACCCGTTTGGTTCTTACTCCACAAATATTCCTCGTACTTCCCGGGATAGAGAGCCGCGCGGCCGCTGCCGACCTCGACGATCTTCGTGGCCAGACGCTCGACGAAGTAGCGATCGTGCGACACGAAGATGAGGGTGCCGCCGTAGTCTTCCAGCGCGTTCAGGAGCACTTCCTTGGAGTCGATGTCGAGGTGATTGGTCGGCTCGTCCAGCAGCAACGTGTTGGACGGACGCAGCAGCATGCGGGCGACCGCGAGCCTCGTGCGCTCGCCGCCCGAGAGCACGCCGGCCTTCTTGTAGACGTCGTCACCGGAAAACAGGAACCCGCCGAGAATGTTGCGAATCGCCGGAATCATCGTGTCCGGCGAACCTGACGACAGGGTCTCGTAAACGGTGAGCGTCGGATCGAGCCGCGTGGCTTCGTCCTGCGCGAAATATTGCGCGACGACCTGATGGCCCTCGGCGCGCGTGCCCGTGTCTGGCGCCTCTTCGCCCGACAGCATCCGCATGAGCGTGGATTTGCCTGCCCCGTTGTGGCCGACGAGGGCGATGCGATCGCCGCGCTCGATGTGCAGGTTGACGTGGTCGAGCACCAGCTTCTCGCCGTACGCCTTCTTCGCCTCTTTCAGATCGAGCACCATTCGCCCGCTTCGTGCAGAAGCAGGAAACTGGAAGTGAATGCGGGGCCGTTCCGGCGGCACCTCGAGGCGTTCGACCTTGGCGAGCATCTTGATGCGGCTCTGGACCTGGGCCGCCTTGGTCGCCTGATAGCGAAAGCGGTTGATGAATTCTTCGACGCGCTGGACTTCCTCGTCCTGACGTCTCTTCGCCTCTCGCAGGCGAGCGAGTCGCGCGTCGCGCTCCACCAGGTACTTGGAGTAGTTGGAGTGGTAGTTGGTAATCGTGCGCAGCGACAGGTCCGCGATGTGCGTGACCACGGCATCGAGGAAGTACCGATCGTGTGACACGACGATCACCGCGTGGGGATAATCGAGCAGATACTCTTCGAGCCAGTTGCGAGCGTCGAGGTCGAGGTGATTGGTCGGCTCGTCGAGCAGGAGCAGATCCGGCTGGCTCAAGAGCAGTTTGGCCAGCGCCAGTCGCATCTGCCAGCCGCCCGACAGGTGATCGGTGAGCTGTGCATCCATCTCAGGCTCGAACCCCAGGCCCCGCAACACCGTAGCGACCTTCAGCTCGATCTGATAGCCGTCCGACAGTCGAAAGCGATCCTGCACCTCGCTGTAACGATGAAGCACCGCGTCGTGCGCCTCTGGTGTGAGGCCCGTGTCCCCGAGACGCTCCTCGAGCTGGTGCATCTCGGCTTTGAGATCGAGCAGCGGTTTGAGGGCGAGGCTGGCTTCATCGACGACCGTGCGGCCGCGATGGTTCAATCCGTCCTGGGGGAGATAACCAAATGTCAGCGCGTTGGGTTTCTGAATGTCGCCGCTGTCAGGCTCGTCCAGGCCGGCCAGCATTCGAAGCAGCGTGGTCTTGCCGGCGCCGTTTGGTCCGCACAACCCGACGCGATCTCGGTCGCCGACGCGCCAGTTGACGTGATCGAAGAGGACTTTTTCGCCAAACGCTTTGGTGACCTGTTGGAGTTGGATCATTGAGGCGACTATTGGTCTGATACGGTGACGCGTCACTTCCGGCGCTGAGCGCTACCGCGCATATAATGCCGCGATGTGCGGCGTGCGCGCGGCGGCGACCTCCGCGATGCTCGTGATCGCCGCCGTCCTCGCCTTCGCGGAACGTGGCGCATCGGACGCTTCGCTCATCGTTGCACGCCACTTCAATCCTGAAGATCGCCTTTCCGGACGGTATCAGTATGTGCCGTCCGACGTCTCGGCTGCTGCTCTCGTGCGCCCGTGATCCATCGTCGTCGGCTCGTCCATTTCGTCTTCCTCGTGCTGCTGGCGAGCAGGGTGCCCTCAGCCGCGCAATCGTTGGTGACGCCGGTGCGCGTCGGCCACGCGGACGCGCCGATCAAGCTCACCGTCTGGGCGCAGCAGGACTATTCGCACCTCGCGGCACTCGGCCTCGATTGCCCAGGCCTTCAAGACGGTCGTTCGCCGAGTGGGCCGCAGCCAATCCCGGAGTGCAGCTCGAGGTGTCGATGATGCCGGCGCTGGAGCAGCACAAGGCAAAGCTGCTGCTCGCGGCGGCGGCGAATCGACTTCCCGACATCGCATCGATCGATAGTTTCTGGCTGCCGCTCTTCCTCGACGGCGGCCACCTGCAAGCCGCTCAACGCGTACTGGCCGGTCGAGGATCGAGCGGATTTCCTGCCGTTCACGATCGAGACGCTGTCGGATAGGCCGGCAAGGTCTACGGGCTGTGGCACGAGACCGACTGTCGCGCGCTCTTTTACCGCAAGGATCTCGTGCCCGATCCGCCACGCACGTGGGACGAGCTCATCGCGACCGGGCCAGCCGGATCGCGCGAGAACGCAAGATCGCGGGTTATCTCTACAACGCCGGCCGATGGGAGGCGACGGTGTTCGATCACCTGCGCGATGTTCTGGGCGCAGGGCGGCGAGTTGGTCGATGCCGACGGTCGCCCGGTCTTCGGCCTGCCGCCGCATCGCGATCGTCTGGTCCGCGTGTTGTCGTTTCTTCGCGACACCGTCCAGTCCGGCGCTTCACCGCGAGCGGTCCTCGGCCAACAACGACTACAAGCAGCTCTCGTCGGCGGCGATCGCCGGCGACGTGGCGATGTTCCTGGGCGGCAACTGGCAAATCAAGGAGCTCAAGGACGCGTTGCCGCCGGACGAGTTCGCGAAGTGGGGCATCGCGCCGATTCCGCAGCTTGCGCGCCGACACGGCGCCGACCGGTACCGGCGGATGGGTCTGGGTCGTGTTCTCGCAGGATCCCGAAAAGCGGCGCGCGGCCGCTAAGTTCATTCTCGACGTCGAAGCGGCGCCCAATGCCGCACGCATCAGCGCGGCGACCGGGTCGTCTTGCCGGTGCGCCAGAGCGTGTATCGCGACGCCCCGGCATTTCGAGAGGAGCCGTTTCCCATCTTTGGCAACATGCTGAGTGGCGGGCGAAGGCGCGGCCGGCCGCGGCGATCTACAACGCCATCTCGCGCGAGCTGCAGCTGGCGATCGGCTACGCGATCGAAGGCGTCGCCACGCCGGACCGTGCGGTGGACGACGCGTTCCGACCGTGACGGGACGAAGACGCAGCGCCGCTCCGATCGTTGCCGGCGCCGGGACGTTCGATCCGATCGCCTGGGTGCCGCGGTCATTGTCGCGGCATCTTCTCGGCACGTTCGCGCTCGTCCGGATCCGCGACGCGCGGCATTCAGCTCTGGCTCGCGTCCGCCGCTGTCCTCGTAGCGGGCGTTTCCTGCTTGTATCCGATCCTCGAGTTGATCCGATGGCGCTTCACCGATCTCGGCGCACCGGGCGGCGCCGTATCGACTACACGTTGCGACGGGTTCCGTCGCTCGCCGGCGATCCGCAGTTCGTCGGCATGATTGGCGTCACGCTCATGTTCGTGGTCGCGTCGGTCGCGCTGCAGATGGCGCTCGGTCTCCTGCTCGCCTGGCTCTTCGACGCCGCCGAACGACGTCGCGTGTGGGCTCGCTGACCGCGCGCGTCGCGGTGGTGAGCGCGTGGGTCATTCCGGGCGTGCTGATCGGCGTGATCTGGAAGATCCTTCTGATCGAGAACCGCTCGGGCATCGTGAACTACTGGCTGGCGCACGTCGGCCTCGGCCCGGCGCCGCTGCTGTCGTCGGCCACGCTGGCGCTGATGTCGGTGATCGTCGCCAATACGTGGCGCGGCACCGCGTTCAGCATGCTGATGCAGTACGCCGGGCTTGCGCCGCATCCCGCGCGAGCTGCACGAAGCCGCGGATCTCGAAGGGCTGAGCGGCTGGCAGCGGCTGCGTTGGGTGATCCTGCCGCCGCTGGCGCCGGTGCTGCTTGCTGAACGTGCTGCTCATCACGATCTACACGCTCAACACGTTCGACATGATCCTGCCGCTCACCGGCGGCGGGCCGGCGCGGCGCACCGAGGTCGTGTCGCTGTACATGTATCGATCCGCGTTTTACGATCTCGATGCCGGCAAGGCGGCGGCGATTGCCGTGGTCATGCTCGGCATCAACGCGCTGCTCGCGTGGGGCGCGTTCGCGTACGTCGGCCGGCCACGCTCGGACTCCTCCGGAGAGCGTCGGTCATGACCGTCGGTTCAGCGCGGCGCTGGCCAATCGCCGTCGCGCTCGCCGTCGTCGCGTCGGCGTTCCTGCTGCCGCAGCTGTGGCTCGTGTCGCTGTCGCTCAAGGACAAGCGGCGGCGTGTACGCGTATCCGCCGCGGTGGATTCCGGAGCATCCCGTCGCTCGCCAACTACGTCGTTTGCTCTCACCGGCACGCAAGTGCCCTGGTATCTCTGGAACAGCGTCAAAGTGGCGGTGCTGGCGACGCTGTCTGACGCTCGCGGCCGGCATCCCCGCGGCGCTTCGTCCTGTCGCGCGAGCGGTTTCGCTGGACGCCGGCCCGCTCGCTCGTCACGCTCCTCGCGGTGCAGATGCTGTCGCCGGTCGTGCTGCTGCTGCCGCTCTACTCGCTCATCGAGCGCATCGATCTGCTCGACACGCATCTCGGACTCGTGCTGACCTACGCGGCGATTCAGGTGCCGTTCACGGTGTGGGTGCTGAAGAACTTCTTCGATGCGCGTGCCGCCCGCGCTGTTCGACGCCGCGCGTCTCGACGGTGCGTCGCGCTTCCGCACGCTCTGGTCGATCGCGCTGCCGCTCGTCGCACCGGGCCTGGCGGCCACCACCATCTTCAATCTCGCCGCCTACTGGTCCGAGTTCGCGCTCGCCCTCGTGCTGCTCGATTCGCAGTCGCGCTTTACCATCCCGATTGGCGTGTTCAGCCTGCAAAGCGCGTACGAGACCGAGTGGCAGCTCGTCGCCGCCGCCAGCTTCATCGGCCTGGTCCCGATGATGGCGGCGTTCATCTTTCTGCAACGCTATTTCATCGCCGGGATCTTGACGAGCCGGGGGCCGGTCAAGGGTTGCTCGATGCAGATTCATCTCATTTCGCACACGCATTGGGACCGTGAGTGGTATCTCACCTACGAGCAGTTCCGGCTGCGGCTCGTCGGCCTCGTCGATCGGCTGCTCGATCTGATGGAATCGCGGCCCGACTTCGCGCACTTCCATCTCGACGGGCAGACGATCGTGCTCGAGGACTATCTCGAGCTCCGGCCGCAGAACGAGGCCGCGGCTGCGCAAGCTGATCGACGAGCGGGCGGATCCTGATCGGGCCGTGGTACGACATGCCGGACGAGTTCCTCGTCAGCGGCGAGGCTCTCGTGCGCAATCTCGCGCTCGGGCACCGCATCGTCGCATCGATTCGGCACGCCGATGCCGGTCGGCTATCTGCCGGATCTCTTCGGCCATGTCGCGCAGATGCCGCAGATCCTCCGCCACTTCGGCCTCGACAACGCGATCTTGTGGCGCGGCTTCGGCGGACCGACGCGCCGAATACTGGTGGGAAGCGCCGGACGGATCGCGCGTGCTCATGATGCACCTGCCGCCCGAGGGCTACTGCAACGCGACACGCGTGCACCTCGACCCGGCGCAGATGCTCGAGCGATCGATCACGGCAGCGATCGAGGGAAGCTGGCACGAACAGCCGTCGGCGAGGTGCTGCTCATGAACGGCGTCGATCACGTCGAGCCGCATCCGGTCATCCCCGAGCTCGCGCGGCAGTTCGAGCCGCACGTGGGGGCGCCGGTGCGGCATTCGACGCTTCCCGCGCTACGTGGACGCCGTCCGGATCGGCGTCGATCGCGAGCGGCATCGGCGAGTCGCTCGAGGTGATCCACGGCGAACTGCGCGCGGGCGAGGACTACGCGAACCTGCTGCCGGGCGTGTTCTCCGCGCGGGTCTACATCAAGCAGGCGAACGCGCGGGTGCAGACGCTGCTCGAGAAGCGCGCGGAGCCGCTCGCGACCTTTGCGTGGATGCTCGGCGAGCCGTATCCGGCCGAGCGAGCTGCGCTACGCGTGGAAGACGCTGCTCCAGAACCATCCGCACGACAGCATCTGCGGGTGCAGCGTGGACGCCGTGCACGACGAGAACATGACGCGATTCGCCCGTGCCGAGCAGGTGGCGCGGGCGATCGCCGATGAGGCGGCCACGGTCGTCGCGCGGGCGCGTCCGCCGGGCCCGACGGCGCCCTCCGACTCGTCGCGATCAACACCACGGGCACCGCCTTCAGCGGCGCGATGGAGGCGCTGCTCGATCTGCCATACGAGAGCGCGGAGCCCGCGCGCGTCGTCGACGCAGGCGCTCGAGGCACCAGTGACCTTCTGGCCCAAGGCCCTGGCTCCCGCTCGGGTCACGACTCACGACGGCGAGCTCTGCTCGTTCCAGGTGCTCGGCGAGGAAGACGTGATTTCGTTCGTGATGAGCCGGCACGAAACGCCCTGGGCACTCCGCGCTCGTCGCTTGCGGTTGCGTGTTCAACGGCGACGTGCCGGCCTGCGGATATTCGGCCTTCGACGTTGCGTTGGCGAGGCACCGCCGGAGCAGGGGTCGGCCGGCGAGTCGACCGCCGATTTGTCCGCCGTAGCCTCGGCGAAGGCGGAGCGGTCAGCTCGAGAATGCGCTCGTCCGCATCTCGATGAACGACGATGGCACTGTCGACGTGGTCGATCGCAAGACGGGCACACGCTATTCGCGCTGCGGCGAACTCGAGGACGTCGGCGACGTCGGCGACGAATACAACTACTCACCGCCCGCCAGCGATCGGCGAGTCACGTCAGCCGACGCCCTCGACGTCAAGATTTCGCGCCTGCACGCCGGCCCGGTTCGCACCGCCTACCAAGTGGACTATTTGCTGCCGCTCCCGGTGTCGGCGGCGGCAAGATCGTTCGTCGCGGAGCCGCGAAATGATTCGCACACCTGTGCGGCTCGTGGTCTCGCTCGATGCCAAGTCGCCACGTGTCACCTGGCAGGTCACCATCGACAACCACTCCAAAGACCATCGCCTGCGCCTGCTCTTCCCGCTTGGGGTCGAGTCGATCACCGACGTGCGCGCCGAGACCGCGTTCGGTGTGGCCCGGCGCGCGGCACGGCGCGAGGTACCCGCCGAGGTGCGCGTCGAGTTGCCGGTGAGTTACGGCCCGACCGGCGCCTTCACCGAGGCGGGGAGCGCGACGGCCGGTGCAATCGTGCTTCGGCGACGGGTTGGTGGAATACGAGGCCTATACCGGCGACGGTCCGGCCAAGCTGGGACTCACGCTCTTGCGCTCAGTAGGGCATCTCTCGCGCGAAGACCTCGTCACTCGCCCGTCCGGCCACGCGGGGCCCGGCCTCGCCACGCCGGGTGCGCAGTGCCTGGGGCGACATCGAGTTTCGCGTCGCATTCGAACCGCGGCAAGAGCCTCCGACCAATGCCGGACTCTTCGCGTGCGCGTCGTCGTTTACCGCTCCTCCACTGGTAGTGCCGGCCACTGCGGCCGGCGGCAGGTTACCCGCTGCGGGCACGTTCCTCGCCATCGAGCAGGGAGGCGTGGTGCTCAGCGCGTGCCGGCGCTCGGACGATGCTGAACGCGTGCAGCTTCGCGTCTACAATCCGGACTCCACGCCAACGCTCGTCGCCGTGGGTCTGCAACAGCCGTTGCGCGCCGCCTCCCGGGTCGATTTTCTCGAGCGACCCAAGGAAGAGCTCGAGATCCGTGATGGAGCCGCCATGCTGACGGTCGGCGGTCACGAAATCGCCACCGTGGTATTCACACCTGAGTCGTGATCTAAGCCGTGACGTCGGCCACGGTCACCGACCCGCCCTGCTCTCGCGCTCGTGTTGCTGCCACGCCAAGGCGCAAGGCCTCCATGCCATCGTCGATGGTGATCGGCGCCGGGCGATCGTGCAGGACATTCTGGGCGAAATTCTGCAGCTGATTCGTGTACGCGTCTCGGAAGCGCTCCATGAAGTACGGCACCGTGTCGTGTGACACGCCGTTGGCTTTGGTCATCACCATGATCGGCGTCTCGCGCAAGTAGCCGATGCGGATCGTGCCTTCCAGACCCAGAATCTCGGTCGAGATGTCGTAGCCGTAGATGCCGCTTCGCGTCAGGTCGACGACGCCGAGCTTGCCGCTCGAGAACGTCAAACTGGCAATCGCGTTGTCGATATCGCCGACCGTCGTCAGCTCGGGGTACGCAATCGTCGCGCCGATGGCCGAGATGCTGCGGACATCGCCCATGAACCAGCGGGCGAGATCGAAATCGTGGATCCCCATGTCGATGAGCATGCCGCCGCTGCTCGCCGGATTCGCATACTCGAGGCTTGGACGGAATGGATCGCGGGACGTGGCTTTGAACACCAAGGGCTGTCCGATACGACCGGCGTCGATCTGTTTTTTCGCGGCGGCGTAGCCGGCGTCGAAGCGGCGCATGAAACCCATCTGAAAGAACATCCCGGCCTGTTCGATCGCTGCCTTCATCTCGGCGACTTCCGCGAGCGACAGTGCGGGCGGTTTCTCGCAGAAGGTCGGCTTCTTTCGAGCCGCGGCCGCGATGACCTGCTCGCGGTGAATGTGCGTGGGCGTCACGATCACGATGGCGTCCACACCAGGGTCGTCGATCAACGCCTGAGGATCGGTGTACGAGCGGGCCACGTCGAAATCGGCCGCCACCTCCTGTGCCAGCGTGCCAATCGGATCCGCCACGGCCACCAGCCTGGTTTCCGGGATGCGGCCAGCAAGATCCCGAGCGTAGACGCGCCCGAGGCGCCCAAGACCAATCAATCCAACATTGAGTCGCTTCATCGTATTGGTGTCCCCGTCACGTGCCGCCGCCGCGACTATGGCCGCGACGGCGGATTCTTTGTGATCATCTCCAACTTCACCATGATGTCCGCCGGGAGCCGGTCGCCAGCGATCACCTTGACGGCGCTCTCGACTGCGGCCTTGCCCATCTCATATGGAAACTGCGCGACCGACGCGTCCATCGTCCCCGCCGCAATCGCCTTCTTCGCATCGTCAAGGGCGTCGAACCCGATCACCCGAATCTTGCCGGTCCGGCCAGCCGCGGCGATGGCTTCGATGGCGCCCAACGCCATGAGGTCGCTCGCCGCAAACACGGTGTCGATTTCCGGATGCGCTTGCAGCATGTTCTGAAAGACGTTGAAACCCTGGTCGCGCTCCCAGTTGGCGGGCTGCGACGCGACAATCGTGATGCCCGGCATCTTGGCGACGGCTTCACGGAAGCCGCGCAGGCGCGAATCACCGGTTTCGTGACCGGGAATTCCCTCGAGGATGCCGACCTTTGCCTTACCGCCGGTGGCGTTGACCGCATACTCGCCCGCGAGTTTGCCGCCCTCGTAATTGTCGGAGCCGATGAAGGTCTGCGCCTGCACGCCCGCGTCGGCCGCAGCTTTGGCGTCGAGGCGCGTGTCAACGATGATGATCGGCACGCCGGCCGCCTTGGCCTTCACCAGCGCCGACACAATCTCGCGCGACCCGCTTGGCGTGATCGCCAACACCTTGATCCCGGTCTGCAGCAGGTTTTCGACAATCTGCATCTGCTTGTCGACGTCGATCTCACGCTCGGCGGCCTGCACTTGCAGGTTGACGCCAAGTCGATCGGCCGCTTCCTGCGCTCCCCGCCGCATGTCCACAAAGAACGGATGGTTGAGGGTTTTGAGCACCAGCGCCACGGTCGGCTTGTCGCCGGCGGCCGGTGCCGCCCTATTGCACGAGAGCGGAACAATCGCGCTCGACAACACGAAGAACAGGATCACTTTTCGCATGATGGCGTCCGCGGTCCGTTCGGTTGAAATCTGTGTCATCTGTGTCATCTGCGGCTCTGATGGTGAGGTCATCTGCGGCTCTAGTAGTGAGATCTGTGTTGTCGCTTGAGGACCGTGTCTACCAGGACGGCGCCCACGATGACGGCGCCGATCACGATCTGCTGAAGAAAGGACGATACACCAAGCAGGTTGAGCCCGTTTCGCAGCACGCCCATGATCAGCGCGCCGACCAGGGTGCCGGCCAGCGTTCCTTCACCACCCATCAGGCTCGTGCCGCCAATCACCGTGGCGGCGATCGCATCGAGCTCGTACATCATGCCGGCGATCGGCTGTGCGGAGTTGAGCCGCGCCGTGAGGACGATGGCGGCCACGGCGCTCATCAAGCCCGAGACCCCATAGATGATCGTCTTGTGGAACCGTACGGCAACGCCGGAAAGCCGCGTGGCTTCTTCGTTGCCGCCGATGGCGTACACGTATCGGCCGAACGTGGTTCGAGTGAGTACCAAGTGTGCCGCGGCGTACACGACGATCATTGCCACGACCGGAGCTGGAATGTAGCCGACCGAGCCTGTGGCGAGCGATCGGAACCCCTCATCGAACCCGGATATGGGCCGCCCTTCAGTGAACAGCAGGGCGGCGCCCCTCGCCACGCTCATCATTCCCAGCGTGGCGATGAACGGTGGCAGGCCGCCAACGCTCACGAGCGCACCGTTGACAATCCCACACGCCACGCCCGTTGCCAGCGCGGCCGCGATCGCGATCGAAAGCGGTTGGCCGCCTTGCAACGCGGTGCCGAGCATCACGCCCGACAGCGCCACGAGGGATCCCACCGAGAGATCGATGCCACCGGAGATGATGACGAAAGTCATGCCGACGGCGACGATTGCGTTGATGCTGGTCTGTTGCGCGACGTTCAGGAGGTTTGAGACCGTCAGGAAGTACGGCGTGAGCGCCCACAGCACGGCGCAGAGGACGACCAGCCCGATCACGGTCCCGAATCGCCGGGCCATCATTCGGACGCCAATCCCAACGCCGCGCTGAGCACGCGCTCTTGAGTCGCATCCCTGCCGCTGAGCTCAACCTGGATGCGCCCGCGATGCATCACCAGGATGCGATCGCTCATGCCGAGCAACTCCGGCAGCTCGGACGAGATCATGATGATCCCGGCGCCCGATGCCGTCAGCCGGTTCATCAGGTGATAGATCTCGACTTTCGCTCCGACATCGACTCCACGAGTGGGCTCGTCGAAGATGAACACCCGCGCCTGACCCGCGAGCCACTTGCCGAGCACGACCTTCTGCTGATTGCCACCGCTCAGCAGCCTCACCGGTTGCGTTGCCGTGGCCCTTACGCGGAGGTCCTTCATCACCGGTTCGGCGAGGCGTTCCTCGCGTTGCCCGGCAAGGAATCCGAAACGAGCGAGCTGCCGACCGTGAGGCAGCGCGATGTTACGCGCGGCAGTCAGGCCCGACACGAGGCCTTCGCCCTTCCGATCCTCCGGCAGCAGACCGATGCCGCGGCGAATCGCATCTGCTGGCGCGCGGAACGTCACGGCCTGGCCGTCGCACAGAAGGCGGCCGGCGTCGGATCGGTCGGCACCGGCCAGCACACGAGCCAGCTCACTCCGGCCCGCGCCGAGCAGCCCGCCGATGCCCACGATTTCGCCGGCTCGGAGCGAGAAGTTGATGTCGTCGAGCGATCCGCGTCGTCCGAGATGCTCGGCGCGCAAGAGCTCCCTGCCGGGCGTTGTGCGTTGCCGTGGAAAATGCTCGCCCAGATCACGATTCGCCATGAGCCGGACGAGGTCAGCGACTGTGACCTCAGAGAGCCGCGTCGATGTGACCTGCCGGCCGTCGCGAAGCACGGTCACGCGGTGGCCGATTCGATACACCTCGTCCAGGCGATGCGTGATGTAGACGATGGCGACGCCGCGAGCGACCAGCCGCTCAATCAGCGCGAACAGCT
Source organism: uncultured Acidobacteriota bacterium (assembly GCA_963773045.1). Taxonomy (GTDB): domain Bacteria; phylum Acidobacteriota; class Vicinamibacteria; order Vicinamibacterales; family UBA2999; genus 12-FULL-67-14b. The sequence goes on from CAVYZT010000013.1 coordinate 587,523, forward strand.
GATCGACTTCGCGCGATGTGAGTGCGGAGGTGGGCTCGTCCATCACGAGAATCGAGGCCTGATCCTTGAGGGCCTTTGCGATTTCCACCATCTGCCGCTGCGCCAGGCTCAGACGATGCAGCGGCGTGGCCGGCGCGAGGTCGAGTCCCAAGTCGTTCAGCAGGTGAGTGGTGGTGTCGGACAAACGCCGCCAGTCGATGATCCCAAGTCCACGCGTTGGCGCCGCGCCGAGAAAGATGTTTTCAGCCACTGAGAGGTGCGGGACGAGATTCAGCTCCTGGTAGATGACGCGGATGCCGAGGGCCAGAGCGTCGCGGGGGCTCTGAATGTCGGCCGTGCGACCATCGACGCGAATCTCGCCGGCGTCCTTGCGGTATGCCCCGCTGAGGATCTTCATCAGCGTGGATTTGCCTGCGCCGTTCTCGCCGAGCAGCATGTGCACTTCGCCCGCGGCGAGAGTGAGGTCCACACCATCGAGAGCGACCACGCCGGGAAAGGCCTTGCGAATGCCCCGCATCTCGAGAACGCTCGAAACCGGCGCGTGAGTCACGGAACAGGGATCTCCAGCGGGGGGCCGCCAGCTCTGAGCTCCGCCGATCCGTTCCACCGCAGCATCGCAGGGCCTGGAACGAAGTGCTCATCCAACGAGAAGAGCGTGTTCAGCCGCGTGAACTGCGCCAAGGCGGCAGCGGGTCTGCCGTCGCGTTCAAATGCCTGCACTCGCACTGTGCGAATGGCGCGCGCACTCGCACCATCAGGAAGTGGGATGGCGGCTCGAACGCAGCCGTCGCGCGAGATACGGTATTCGGACAGGCCGCGGTCGGAGGATATCCACGCGTCGTTGACGCGAATGGCGAACGTCAGCGCAGTGTCGCCAGCTACGCCGCATCCTTCCAGATAAGCGTGGCGGCGCGGATCAGAAATCATCCCCAGGCCGGGTCGAGCGTCCGCCGCGATCTTCCCCTCGCGCCTCAGCTCCTTCGACATCACTTCGTAGATCCAAGGGTTGGCATCCATGACGGCTTCGCGCGACGTATCGGCAAGATCGACCGGGATTGGCGCTGGCGCATACCGCACGGTGGTGGTTCCGCGGTCGAGCACCATGTTGTTGTTCGTGCTCACCCACAGCAGCGGATGATGTCCGTCGCGCCGGCCGTTGAACGGCAGGATCTCGTGCCGAGGTCCTTGCATGTCTGCAGCGATGATGGCGCCGCTCGAATCGACCTCCACGCTGTAGATGTATTCGATGTCAGTCTGTACGGCCCCATGTGGCCATCAGCCGATCGGCCGGCGTCCCGCCGTCCTCGTTCGTGAAAACGACCGTATAGCGATAGCGGGTTCCGCCCGGCGAGGGCTCAACCTCGTACCACATCAATACAGGAACATCGGTGAAGCGCCCGACCGTGTCGGGCCGGGCATAGATCATGGGCGCCAGTGAAACCGGCCGGTAATTGGCGGCCGACTCCGTGATCTGCTCGATGGCGACTTCTTCGACCACGGCGGTGCCTTTGCCACGCAGCGAAACGGCCGTGAGCTCTGCGTCCTCTTCGACGACGACCGTGTGCCCGCCGCTCGTGACCGACCCGAGCACGAGGCGATACTCGGCGCGTCCGCTCCGGACCACCGGCAAACGCTGAGCCTCACGATCGTCGAGCGTGATGGTGAGTACCACCGCTTCGGTGCCCGTCGTGTCCCACGCGCAGGTGTCACAGCGAACGACGATTTTAGCGAGCGCTTCGGCAACACCTGAGGATTGGAACGTTGCCTGGCGGATTGGCGCGTCGCTGCAGCCAACCAGCAGCGTCGCCAGTGCCGACGCCGCTGTCATCTTCAGTTCCCGCCACGGCCTATCGCGCCGAGCGTCAGCGGCGCTCGGTGCACCGCGGCGCGCGCCGCGAGGGCCGTGCCGACGCGGCATTCTGATCGACATCGTCAACGTGCAGCGCGCCGGAGTATAACACTCGCCATGCGCGTGCGATTCGAAGGCGTCTCGAAGCAATTCGGTGCGCATGTGGCATTGCGCGATGTTCACCTCGATGTCGAGCCGGGGGAGTGTCTGGTGCTGCTCGGGCCATCAGGTTGCGGCAAGACGACGATGCTGCGGCTGCTCGCCGGACTCGAGCGAGCGGATGCCGGACGCATCTGGATCGGCGATCGCGTCGTCAATGACGTCGAGCCCTCGGCCCGCGATGTCGCCATGGTGTTTCAAAACTACGCGCTCTATCCGCATTTCACCGTGGCGGAGAACGTCGCCTTTCCGCTCCGCGCGCGCGGGGGCCTCCCGCCGGCGGAGATCGATCGACGCGTACGGGCGGCCGCGGCTCGGGTGTCACTCGACTCTCTCCTGGATCGCCGCCCGGCGCAGCTCTCCGGCGGCCAGCAGCAGCGAGTCGCGCTCGCGCGCGCGATCGTCCGCAACCCCGCCGTCTATTTGATGGACGAGCCGCTCTCCAATCTCGATGCGCAGCTGCGTCTGCAGACGCGCACCGAGCTCAAGCGCCTTCAGAAGGATCTCGGCACGACGATGGTGTACGTCACCCACGATCAGAGCGAAGCGATGACGCTCGCGAGCCGCATCGCGATTCTCCAGAACGGTGTGGTCGTGCAGATCGGTGCGCCGCTCGAGCTGTATCGCCGCCCGGCGAATACGTTCGTCGCGACCTTTCTCGGGAGTCCGGCGATGAACCTCCTCGAAGGCAGACGCGGCGGCGCTCCAATCACAATCGGCATCAGGCCCGAGGATGTGCAGGTGTCGACGACGCCGCGGGAGTCGTGGGAAGGGGCCCGAGCGCTGGTAGTGGAGCCGATGGGGAATGAAATGCTCGTGACGATCGAAGCCGAATGGGGAACGATCGTCGCTCGCGCGGCCTCAGACTTGCCGGTTGGCGCCGATCAACAACTGTGGATTCACTTCCCCCCGGATCGAGTCCATGAGTTCAGTGCGACCGGACAGCGCATCTCCGCTTGATACCGGCCATCCGCTGTCAGCTCTCGGCTACTGTCTCGCCGAAGCTCGCAATTTTACATTCGCGAGCGGAGGCGGACGAAAGCCAAGAGCCGGTCGCCGTTAGAAGGCGACTCTCAACGAAAACTGCATGACGCGCGGATCGCCGGCGAGCGTCGAGATGACGCCGGCGTTGGCGCCGGCGATGTTCGCCGCCGGCAGACCGAAGTTTGCGCGATTGAACAGGTTGAAGATGTCGGCCCGAACCGTGGCGTTCACACGATTGGTGATGTCGAGGCGCCGCTGAATGCTCAAGTCGAACGTCACCCAGCCGGGCCCCCGCAAGATATTGCGCCCGGCATTTCCGAACACGGCCGACGGTACCTGAGTGAACGCCGCCGGATTGAACCATTGCGCCACCGTCTCGGCACCCTCCGGATCTCCCGTGAGGTTCGGCATACCCGTCTGATCGGCGCCCACGTTGTTGTTTCCCTGCGTCACGGTGAAGGCGCGCCCGGAACGTGCGCTGTAAATGCCGCTCAGCAGCCACCCCCGCAGAATCCGACTCGCGACGCCGTCCTGCAGCATCGACTTGTCCGGGCCGAAGGGCAACTCGACAATGAAGTTGGCGACGAAGCGATGACGAACATCGAAGTCGCTTGGCCCTTCCCACGAATCGAGGTTGCGGGTGTCTTGCGCGCGTCCGGATGACGCATTCAGGTGCTCGGGCGCCTGGTCGCGCGCGCTGCCGAGGGTATACGACCCGCGGTAGCTGTAACCATTGCTGAACCGCTTTTCGACCGACAGGTCGATGCCCTTGTAGTTGGCCTCGCCGTTCATTTCGCGCGCCTGGATGTTGCCGAAATTCGGATACGGAATCGCGCCGTTGGCATCCAGTGTGCCCCGCAGGGGCTGATTGAGATTACGCAGGACGGCGAGGTGGCGCGTGAACGAGCCCACCGCGTCGGCCGAGGCGACGAAGTCGCGCCCGATTTGCCGCTCGATTCCGGCGCCGAACTGCTGGACCTGCGTGCGCGGCGCGTCCTCGAACGCGGCGCGGAGCTTCAGGTTGCGGATGACGAGGTTCGATGGATCGAGGTAGCTGGCGGGGAAGCCGTCGCGCATGAAGAACACCGGGACGGTCGCGCCCGACGCGGAATTGACCTGGTTATTGATCAGCCCCGGGGGGTTGAGCGCGAGCTGGTCTTCCGAGCCGATCCGGTCGAACTGGTTGTAGAAGATGCCATAGCCGGCGCGGAGGATCGTCTTGTCGTTCCACCGATAGGTGGTCCCGATGCGTGGGGCGAAGTTGTTCTTGTCGGGGTTGACGAGCGCACGGTCGGCGAGCGAACCGTCAGAAGCAAACACCAGGGCGCCCGCCCCGCCGTTGCCGGTCGGATCGAAGTTCGCCAGCTTGTTGTCCTTTTCGGTCGCAGGGGGCATGAAGTCGTAGCGCAGGCCCAGGTTGATCGACAGCTTGTCGTTCGGCTTCCAGTCGTCCTGAACGTAGAACGACGTCGACCACAGTTCCTGCGCGACGACGAAGACGTTGGTCAACTCGGCACGGTTCGGATACCCGATCAGGAAATCCGCAAACGCGTTGCCGGTGAACGTCGCCTGGAAGCGCAGATTCCCGCGAGTGGGCGCGACGTCGAAGTACTCGTTGTTCATCGGCATCATCACGTCGGCGCCGAACTTGAACTGGTGACGCCCGCGCAGCCACGTCAGGGTGTTGAGCCACTGGTACTGGCTCGTATGCTGGAACTTCGGCATGAAGTTCGGCGAGCCGATGCGGATGTGCCCGTCGATATCGACGCCGACAACGCCGCCGGCCACGCGCGGGTCGTTCGGCACGCCCTTGAAGCCGATTTGCTCCATCCCGCTCTCACCGAACGGATCCTGCGTGCCGTCGTTCGTGCCGCGCGCGTACGAGAAACGTGACTCGTTGACCAGGCCCGACCCGATCACCTTGTTCCAACCGGCGACAACGGCGTGCGAATCCAGGTTGTTCTTGCCCCATGCCGATGTCGATGTGCCGTCCAGTACCCCGCCAAACCAGCCGGGGACGAAGCGGAAACGATCGCTCCCGATGTAGCGGACGAAGACGTTGTTCGCCCCGCCAATCGGGATGTCGACGCGACCCAGAAAGCGGTCCGACTGGTCCTCGACGTTCGGCTGGCGGATGAAGTTGTTGGCGCCGGTGGTGTTGGGCAACGGGACGAGCGCCATGATCGAGGCGGCGACCGGATCGATCCGATTCGCCGGGATCGTGTTGTTCGGGAACGGCTGTTGCGTGAGCGGATCTCGAATCGGCGTCGTGAAGACGCCGCGCCGCTGATCGGCCGTCATCACCGTTCCCGTTCGCAGCACGCCCTGCTCGATGCGCGTGCCTTCGTAGTCGGCAAAGAAGAACGCCCGCCGGCCAATCGGGCCGCCGAAATTGCCGCCGAACTGATTCTGATTGTTGGCGGGTTTCGGTTGATTCGCGGCCTTGGCAAAGTAGTTGTTCGTGTCGAATCGGTCGTCTCGAAAGAAGTCATACGCGGTGCCGCGAAACCTGCTGGCACCGGCTTTCGTGTTCACGATGATCGCCGCCCCGGGCGACCAGCCGTACTCGGCCGCATACGGACTCGTGACCACCTTGAACTCGTCGATCGCATCCACCGACGGACGCGAGATCTGCGTCGTCAGCTCCTGCACGTTGGTGGAGAAGCTGTTGTTGGCGACCCCGTCGAGCAGGAAGTTGTTCTGCAGGCTGCGATTGCCGTGCACGCTGATCCCACCAGTGCGCCCCGCCGAGGTGCCGCCCGCCTGCTCGGTATAGCGATCGCTTTGCACCCCGGGCACCATGGCCAGCAGGTCGTCCCAGTTGCGGATGGCGAGCGGCAGCTTGTCCACTTCGTTTCTGTCCACGACGGTGCCGAGGACGGCCGATTCGGAGCTCATCAGCGGCGTGATGCCTTCGACCTTCACGGTCTCGCCGATCGATCCCACGGTCAACGACACGTCGAGGCGCGAACGGGCGCCGAGCTCGACGCTGACGGTCTGTTCGAAGCGCTGAAAGCCGGTCGCCTCGGCCTGAACCAAGTACTGGCCGGGTGCCAGGTTGACGACGAGATAGGTGCCCTCCGCGGTCGTGGTCGCGATCGAGGCCACGCCTGTCGCAATGCTGGTGACGGTCACCTTCGCTTTTGGCACCACGGCGTCCGACGGATCGCGCACGACGCCGGTGAGCGTCGCCCGGTCGACCTGCGCATAAGCGGTTCCCGTGAACACGAGCAACAGAACCGCAAGAACGGTCGCACGCTGCATGAATCGTGACATCACTCCTCCTCGACAATCGCTCGGTCGGGCCACCCGAACGGCGGCCTCCACGCTGTAGGCGTTATACCCGTACGACGTAACGAACGGGTGATAGCCGAATCGACTCAGCATGACGTTGCCGTGATGAACAATCGGAACAACACGCGGGACACCAACCGGCGGATATTATCATCCGACCGTGATTCGCATCGCCAACGCGCCGTGTTCGTGGGGGGTGCTGGAATTCGCCAGCGACGCAGTGTCTGCGCCGTACGGCATCGTGCTCGACGAGATTCGGGAGACCGGATACGCCGGCACCGAGCTGGGCGACTGGGGCTTCATGCCGACCGACCCTGAACACCTCCGGGACGAAGTCGCGAAGCGCAGCTTGCACTTGATCGGCGCGTTTGTCCCAGTGGGGTTGGCGGATGCCAACACCCACGACGATGGGGTGGCCTCGGCGGTACGGACCGCACGGCTGATGCGCGATGCCGGAGCTCGTGATGCGTTCATCGTCCTGTCCGACGACAACGGGTCTGTCGCGGCACGGGAGCGAAACGCCGGACGGATAACTGCGTCCGATGGACTGAGCGAATCGGGGCGGTTCACCTTTGCCAAGGGCGCGGAACGCGTGGCGCGCGCCGTGCGCGACGCGGTGGGACTCCGCACCGTCTTTCACCCGCACTGTGGCGGATACATCGAAACGCCTGGCGAGATCGACGACTTGATGCGCCGCACTGATCCATCGCTGCTCGGACTGGTGCTCGACACCGGGCACATCATGTACGGCGGAGGCGACCCCGTTCGAGTGCTCCACGATCACATCGAGCGCGTGTGGCACGTTCATTTCAAGGACTGCGACCTGCGCGTGGCGCAAGAAGCGCGTGCGCGCAGCCTCGGCTACCTGGCCGCGGTTCGCGCGCAACTCTTCTGCGAACTGGGTGCCGGAGGCGTGGATTTTGGGCGGGTGGTGTCTGCTCTGAAGAGCCATGACTACCATGGGTGGATCGTCGTCGAACAGGACGTCTTCCCCGGGTACGGCACGCCGAAGGAGAGCGCCCGGCGAAGCCGCGAGTACCTGCGGGCTCTGGGCTTATGATCCCGACCATGTCCACCAGCGCGACGTGGAAGAGTCCTCTGCACCAGATGACTCAAACCACTGCGACGTGTCTGTGGAACGATTCCGCGGACCTCGACGAACTGCGGTTTGCGATCGAGCACGGTGGAGTCGGCGCCACGTGCAACCCGGTCATCGCGCACTCCGTTTTGAAAGCGCGGATGTCAGAATGGCGCCCGAGAATTACCGCGCTGATCCAGGCGATGCCGACGGCCACCGAAGACGAGATCGGATGGGCCGCTGTCGAGCAGTTATCTGCCGACGCGGCCCAGCTCCTGCTGCCGGCCTTCGCGGCGCACAAGGGACGGAACGGCCGCTTGTCGATCCAGACCGACCCGCGTCTCTATCGGGATCCGGACGCGATCGTCGAACAGGCGCAGCGCTTCGCGCGCATTGCCCCGAACATGATCGTCAAGATCCCGGCCACCCGCGCCGGCATCCCCGCCATTGAAGCCGCCACCGCTCTTGGCATCAGCATCAACGCCACTGTGTCGTTCACGTTGCCGCAGTGCATCGCCGTCGCCGAGGCGGTCGAGCGCGGCTTGACGCGTCGCGAGGCCGACGGCCACGACGTGTCGAGCATGGGTCCGGTCTGCACGATCATGGTGGGCCGGCTGGACGACTGGCTCAAGGTGGTCATGGAGAAAGAGGGGATTTGCACGGACCCTGGTCATCTCGAATGGGCCGGCGTGGCCGTTTTCAAGAAGGCCTATCGGCTCTTTCGCGAACGCGGCTACCGCGTTCGTCTCTTGTCGGCCGCGTTTCGCAATCACCTGCACTGGAGCGAATTGATTGGCGGCGATGTCGTGATCTCGCCGCCGTCCGCCTGGCAGAAACGATTCGCCGCCAGCGACGTCACGGTGGCCGCGCGGATCGACACGCCGGTCGATACGCGAATCGTCGACGATCTCCATCGCCGCTTTGCCGACTTCGCGCGCGCCTACGATGAGAACGGACTCGGCGTCGGCGATTTCGACGACTTCGCGCCCACCCGCCGCACCTTGCGTCAGTTTCTTGCCGCGTGCGGCGATCTGACCCAGCTGGTTCGCGACATCATGCTGCCGAATCCCGACGCGAAATGACCCGGCTCACCATGGCGCAGGCGCTCGTGCGATTCCTGAGCGTGCAGTTCAGCGAGCGCGACGGGCGCCGACAGGCCTTTTTCGCCGGCATGTTCGGGATTTTCGGGCACGGGAATGTCGCGGGCATCGGCCAGGCGCTCGATCAGATGGGCGACCGGCTTCGCTATTACCAGTGCCGCAACGAGCAGGCGATGGTCCACACGGCGGCTGCGTTCGCCAAGATGTCGCATCGCCTGCGCACGCTCGCGTGCACGACCTCCATCGGGCCGGGCGCCACCAACATGGTCACCGGCGCGGCGGGCGCGACCATCAATCGCCTGCCAGTGCTGCTCCTGCCCGGAGACATCTTCGCCAACCGCGCGCCCGCGCCCGTGCTGCAGCAACTCGAATCGAGTCAGACGCAGGACGTCTCGGTGAATGACTGCTTTCGTCCCGTATCCCGTTATTGGGATCGCATTAGCCGGCCCGAGCAACTGCTGACCGCGCTTCCAGAAGCGATGCGCGTACTCACGTCGCCCGCCGAGACTGGTGCGGTCACGCTCGCACTGCCACAGGACACGCAGACCGAAGCCTTTGACTATCCCGACGCGTTCTTCGAACCACGGGTGTGGCCCATCGCGCGACCGCGCGGCGATGCCGGCGCGATCGCCCGCGCGGCCGAGATGATTCGCGCCAGTCGATCGCCTTTGGTCATCGCGGGCGGCGGCGTGCTCTACAGCGAAGCGTCCGAGGCGTTGCGGCGCTTCGCCGAAACGACCGGCATCGGCGTGGCCGAGACCCAGGCCGGCAAGAGCGCAATCTCCTGGGAACATCCGTTGGCCCTCGGCGGAATTGGAGTCACGGGGACCTTGGTGGCCAACCGGCTGGCCAGCGAGGCAGACCTCGTCATCGCGATCGGCACCCGGCTGAGCGACTTCACGACCATGTCGAAGACGGCGTTCTCGCACCCGGACGTGCGATTCGTTGGCATCAATGTGTCCGAATTGGATGCCGCCAAGCATTCGGCGATCGCGGTGGTGGCTGATGCGCGGGTGGCGATTGAGGAGCTCACTTCGCTGCTCGCCGGATACGCCACCAGTGCCGGCTACCGCGAGAAGCTCGACGCCGGGCGAAGCGAGTGGACGGCGGAAGTGGATCGCATGGTCGGCCGCCTTCGGTCCGACCACGACGAGATCCGCGCGTCAGCCGGCGGCGAGGAGCGCGCAACGGCGGAGCGGTTCGCGCAGGCCGAGATCGTCGGCGTGGTCAACGACTTCGCACGGTCCCGGGATGTCGTCGTCGGTGCCGCCGGCAGTCTTCCTGGTGACTTGCATAAGCTCTGGCGCGCGCGCGAACCCGACACCTATCACCTCGAGTACGGCTACTCGTGCATGGGCTATGAGATCGCCGGCGGCCTGGGTGTGAAGATGGCCGACCCGTCGCGTGAGGTGTTCGTCATGGTGGGAGACGGCTCCTATTTGATGATGGCGCAGGAAATCGTCACCTCCGTGCAGGAAGGGTACAAACTAATCATCCTGTTACTCGACAGCCGCGGCTACGCAAGTATCGGGGGACTGTCCCAGTCCATCGGATCCGGCGGCTTCGGCACGCAGTTCGATTACAAGGTTGCCGTCGATTTGGCGGCCAATGCCGCATCGCTCGGCGCCATCGTGCATCGCGTGACCGACCGCGCGACGCTGGACAAGGCGCTGTCGTCGGCCCGTTCGGCCGATCGCACAGTGGTCATTTACGCGCTGGTCGATCCGGCGAAAGGTGTTCCCGGCTACGAGTCATGGTGGGACGTGCCGGTTGCCGAGGTGTCCGAACAGCCAGCCGTGCGCCTTGCGCGTGCACAGTGGGAAACGGGCAAGACCAGACAGCGCCGCTAGAAAACTTGACTCCCAATATTCCATGCAATTGAGTCAAGTTTTCTCGCCCCGCCGGAGGCGGGGCAAAACGATACTGCCGCTAGCGAGGCGGAGCCGCGCCTGCATGCCTCGCCGGTCTGAGGCGCAGCCTCGCTAGGAGTGTGTCCAAGCAATCGCTTGTGACAAACGAATTTTCGTGCTGCGCGCGGCGTGAGTGACTTGGGGCTTGCCTCTTGAGGCTTGGGTTTGCCCAAGTCTCAGGACCCAGGCCCCAGGTCCCGCCTATTCGCCCAACGCGCGGGCAGCGGCGGCCAGCACCTGCGGCACGCGGAAGGGCTTGGTGAGGTAGCCCGAGACGCCCAGGTTCACTGCCTCAATGGCGCTCGATTCGGTCGAAAACCCGGTGATGATGATGACCGGCAGGTCGGCCTTCAGGCGACGCGCCTCCCGAATCAGGGTCAGACCGTCGACACCGGGCATCTTGAGGTCGGCAATCAGCAAGTCGTAACGCCCCAGGCGAAGCCGATCCAGCGCGGCGCGCCCGTCCGGCGCGGTCTCAACCTGGTACTCGGCCAGGGCCAGGGTCTTCGACAACAGCTCACGAATGCTCGATTCGTCGTCGGCTACCAGCACTCGTGGCCGGCCGTCCCGCGACCCGGCTTGCGGCTTGTCCGAGGATGCCGCGGCCCGCTCTCCATGCGGGCGTTGGGTGTCGAGCCAGGCGTCGATATCCCGCTTCCTGAACCGCCACTGCCGGCCGACCCGGACCGCTGGAATCTTGCCTGCCTTGATGAGGCGGTAGACGGTCCGGAGGTTGACCTGGAGGTACTCCAGAATCTCCTCGGTCGTCAGAAAAATCTCGTCGGTCGGAAAATTCGTGCCCACGGCGCGTCCCTAGACGGCGTATTGTAACCCCCTTTCTCCGACTTTCGGACGGGGGCCGCCGTCTTACACAATGACTAGAGAACTTCGACAGCCCCCGAATGGTCGCGACCGACGAAGAACTCGTCGCCCGGTCAATGTCCGGCGACGCAGACAGCTTCAACCAGCTCGTTCTGCGCTGGGAACGGCCGATCTATGCCTTGGCGTATCGGGTCATCGGGCGTGACGAAGATGCACGGGACATCGTCCAGGAGACCTTTCTTCGGGCGTTCCGCGCGCTGCCAGGATTCAAGGGACAAGCGAAGTTCTCGTCGTGGCTCTATCGAATCGCGCTCAATCTGTGCCGCGATTGGATTCGGCGCCGCAAACGGACGCCGGTCGTCGAGGCGCCGGAAGGCGTTGACATCATTGAGCTGGCGGCCGAGCAGGGGCCGGCCGAGTCCATCGAGGAGTTGGTCGCCCGGAGCGAGATGAGCCGCGTGGTTGCCGAGGGCATGCGGCAGTTGCCTGAAGAGCAGCGGACAGCGATTGTGCTGAAGGAGTATCACGGCTTGACGTTCCAGGAGATCGCCGAGCTGCAAGGATGTCCGTTGAGTACGGTGAAGACGCGTTTGTATCAGGGGTTGAGCGTGCTCCGTCGTCACCTCGAACGCCAGGGGATGAGGAGCGCATCAGGGAAGGCATCATGAACGATAGGTTTTCGTGTCACGACAAACATTCGCTGATCGCGTACTTGTACGACGAGGTCGAGCCGCCGCTTCGACGTGAGATCGACGACCATCTTCGATCGTGTCTCGCGTGCACGGACGAGCTCGCCTCGCTGTCGGCAGTTCGGGTCGGACTGTCGGCGTGGGCCCCGCCTGAACCGGCGCTGGGCATCACGATCGCGCGAGGCGAGGGCGCGGCCCGGCCTTCGAGCTGGTGGGCGGATGTGCCAGTGTGGGCGCAGGTCGCCGCGGCCGTATTCGTCCTGGCGGTCGGGCTGGGCGTCGCGAACGTTCAAGTGCGATCTGGCGCGGATGGGTTGGTCGTCACGACCGGATGGATGACGCCGAGCGTCGCGCCTGTTGCCGCCAATCCGGCCAGCGACGAACGCTGGCGGCCCGCACTCGCTAGGCTGGAGTCGCAGCTCCGTGGAGAGATGCAGGCCAATCGTTCGCCGGCGTCTTCACCGGTCGCGCTGACGTCGCGCACCGCAGACGATGCCACGCTCAGGCAGGTGCAGGCGATGCTCGCCGCCAGCGAACAGCGGCAGCGTCAGGAACTGGCCTTCCGCCTCACGCAGTTGACGCGAGATCTTGACGTGCAGCGGCGCGCCGATCTCGTCCGCATTTCCCAAGGCTTCGGTCAGTTCGAGGGCCGCACCGGTGAGATGATGGCGCGGCAGCGGCAGATGATGAACTACATCACGAGGGTGTCGGGGCAGCCGCAGCAGTAATCTCAAAGTTCAAAGTTGAAAAGTTGAAAGTTCAAAGTTGAGTTGAAAGTTCAGAGTTGAGTTGAAAGTTGAAAGTTTAGAGTTGGGTTGAAAAGTCGAGTTCGAGTTCAAGTTGGGAATGTGAGCCTGCCTCGCCGTAGCTTGCGGGAGTGGCGCGAGCGAAGGCGGGCGAAGAGCACAGAGATATGAACAAGCACATTTATTCTGGAGTCGTACTCATCCTGGCCTTGGCCTCGGTTTCACCGATCGCGGCCCAAGAGCCGGCGGCCAAGCCGGTCGACCTCGGCGAGCTTCGCCACCACATCTATGTGATGGAAGGCGCGCTGGCCCGCGCGGTGAACTTCGGCGCCAGCCGGCTCACACGTGAAGTCCGGACCGTGATCCCGGACTTGTTCGTGCTGGCCGGAGAGGCACAGGCCCGCGGCGTCTACCTCGAAGGCTACGGCGTGTTCTTCGACGTCGAAGTGCCGATGCTCCGTCAGAGCATGATGTGGAGCTTGCGGACGATGATGGATCAGGACGATCAGGCAACGCAGGCCGCGATCAACGATCTGCGGAACTACCTCAAGGGAATTACCAATCCCGCGACGCGCTTGCCGCTGGAAACCGCGCTCAAGCGGCTCGAGGTGCAGGCCACTCCGGTGACTGGAATGCAGCCCAGGAGCGCCAATCGCGGAGGCGACCTGGTCACCGCGCAGGGCGCGACTCCTGCGAACGCCAGCACCAACGTGGCCGCCGGCGCCGGACTGGCGCCGGTCGAGAGGGCCTGGGCCCAGGATCCCAATCGCGCCTACACCGAGTCGGTCCAGCGCGCCCTGGTCGACGCGATGCTCGACTACGGTCAGGTGATGGCGATGCAGCCGGAACAATGGCTGACCGTCGCGGCGCGAGATAACGAACGCCGCGATTCGCTGGCTCCACAGGATCCGTTTGAAGAAGTCGTCACCGTGCTCCTGAAAATCAAGGGCAGCGACCTGCAGGCGTTCCGCTCCGGGAAGATCGATAAGGAAGAAGCCAAACGGCGGGTAAAGATCGGCGAATTCTAGCTTCGCCCTTCGCCATTAGGACCGACCGGCTTTCAGCGGTCAGCTTTCGGCTTTCAGAAGAACGGCGAGCCGATAGCCGATAGCCAATAGCTGGAGCGCTGGAACTTTCTTACCGTGGCCGGTGTCATACTCGGAGCATGATGACCCTGGCTCGCGGGCGAAGCGCTCAGTTCCCTCTCGCCATGCTGGCGCTCGTGGCACTGTCGGCCGCCGCAAGTTTCGTCACCGCGTGCGGCCCTTCGATCGACCCCATCACCGTTCTGGAGCCGGTTGATGTCGTCACTGGCTGGTACGACGAAGGCATCGTCGAAGGTAAGAACAAGCTCGTCCCGAGCGTGCTGCTCAAGTTTCGCAACAAGAGCTCGCAGCCCGCGTCGTCCATTCAGGTGAACGCCATCTTCCGCCGGGTCGGCGAGCAGGAGATGTGGGGCGAACATTTCGGGTGGGCCGTGCCGAGAAAGCCGCCTCTGGCCCCTGGCGCCGTCACCGACGTGCTCGTCATGCGCTCTGCCCTCGGCTACACCGGCGACCAGCCCCGCATGCAGATGTTGCAGAACCACGAGTTCGTCGACGCCAAAGTCGACATCTTTCTGAAGACGGGTTCGCGGGTCTGGTCAAAGCTCGGCGAGTACCCGATCCAGCGTCAGTTGCTTACCCGATAGGCGCAACTCGCTTTTCGCATTTCGCTTTTCGCCAACAGCCTTAGCGAACAGCGAATTGCGAATAGCGAACAGCCAGCTGACGCATATAATCGCGCCCCATGGCGCTACCTCAGCAGCAGCAGCAGGACACTCTCGAACGCCGGCTGGGCCCGCTCGACGGCGCCGCGATCATCATCTCCAACGTCATTGGCGGCACGATCTTGTTTGCGCCGCCGTTCATGGCCAGCCTCGTGCCCAATCCCTGGCTCTATCTTGGCTTGTGGGTGGCGGGGGGAGGGCTGGCGTTCGCCGGTGCGATGGCGTATGCCGAACTTGCTGCACTGCGACCAAGAGCCGGCGGCGAGTACGTGTATCTCGACGCGGCGTATGGCCGTGTCGCGGCGTTTCTCACTGGCTGGACGTCGTTCGTGGCGGGCTTCTCCGGCGCCATTGCCGCCAACGCGTTCTTCATTCCGATCTACCTCGCCCGGTTCGTGCCGGGCGTTGACGATGCAACGCCGCTGCTGGTGATTCCACTGCCGTACGTGCCGCTGACGCTGTCGACGCACACGCTCGTCGCGGTGGCGTCGGTGTGGCTGCTCGCGTTGATTCACATTCGCGGCGTCGGTCCAGGGCGGGTGGTCGGCAATCTGCTGGCCGCGCTGAAGGTGTCGGCGTTCCTGCTCTTCATTGCCTTGGGATTTGCCGTGGGCACGGGGTCCTTCGGCAACGTCTCGACCTCGGGAGGGCCGGTCTCGCTCACCAACTGGCTGTTCGCTTTCATTCCCGTCATGCTCGCCTACTCTGGCTGGAACGCTTCCGCCTACGTGGCTGAAGAGATTCGCGATCCTGGACGCAACCTGCCGCGGTCGCTGGCGATCGGGACGGGGGCGGTGATTGCCGTGTATCTGGGCGTGAACCTGCTCTACCTCTTTGTCTTCTCCGTGAGCGAGCTGGCGGCGCTCAAGGGGAGCGTGCTCGATGTCGTGGCCGACCGGTTGCTTGGCTCAGGAGCCGGTCATGTGATGGGCATCGTCTCGATTGTGAGTTTGCTGGCCAGCAACAGCGCGATGACCCTGGCGGGACCGCGGGTATATTTTGCGATGGCGCGCGACAAGGTGTTCTTCAAGGCCGCGGCGAAAGTACACCCGAGCTATCGGACGCCGGCCGTGGCGATTGTCGCGCAAACCGTCTGGACCTCGCTGCTGATCCTCACCGGCGGCGGCAACGCTCTGATCACCTACACGGGGTTCTCGATCACCCTGTTCCTCGGCATCGCCGTGTTCGCGCTGTTCGTCCTGCGGCGGCGCGAGCCGAACGCGGTGCGTCCCTTCAAGGCGCTGGGTTACCCGTTGGCGCCGGCGATTTTCACCGCGGCGTGCTTCATCGTCCTCGCGAATGCGCTGTACACGGATCTGGTCAAACCCATGGTGGCGGGCACCACGTTCGGCCCGTCGGCCGCGGGCCTGCTGATTATCGCGCTGGGTCTGCCGATCTATTGGTGGTTTGCACGAGGGCGATCAGCGTAATCAGCGCCAGCGCGCCATCGCTCGCCGCGAACAGCAGAAACGATCGCGGCGAGCCGCGAAGGACGTGATCCAGCACAAATACGATCGCGCCCACGCCCTTCAGCAGCGGGCCCATCAGCCACAGGTACGCGCGATAGCGATCGGGGTCGCGATACGGCAGCAGATAGCCCAGCCCGACGATCGTGACGAAGACCGCGTTCAGATCCGCGTGGATAGGAGGTTGGGGTGGTGCGACGCCGAACCAGTCGACCAGCAGTCCCCGGCCGACCGACATGAAAATGCCAACACCCACGTCATAGAAAAAGGAAAAGAGCGCGACCGCCTTCAGCACCCCAAGCACCAACCCTTTGGCACCCTAGCCACCTTAGGCACCTTAGGCACGTTACTCACCTCAGCCGCTAGCGCATCGGACGAAGGTCCTGGCGAAGATCGATCGTTCGTCCCGGTTGGATGTGGACGTCGAAGACCGCCGTCTCGAAGCCAGGCATCCGGACCTCGATCTGGTGTCCGCCCTCTGAGAGCCGCAGTTCCTGGAACACGCCGTCGAAGTCGTTCACGGTACCAGCGAACGCGCCATCGACGAATACCTGCGCGTCACGCGGCCGCACTCTCAAGCGGACGGCGCCGGTGTCAAACGTCGAAAGCTGGCCGAGGGTCGAAGACTGGCCGAGCGTCGAAGGCTGGCTGTTGTAGTAGGTCGACGGTGGATCGCCGTAGTACGAAGGGGACGCCGGGCCGTAGCCAAAGTAAGGGTCGAGCCCGTAGTAGCCGTACCCGTAATACGGGGCGTAATTGTTGTAGCCGAATCCCGACGCGGCAAACGCCGAGGTACCGTATATCCATCCCCACGGCGCGTAGCGAACCGGGCTCCAGCCGTAGTAGTGGCGTATCCACGGGTCGTACCGATACGCCGGATAAACATAGCCACGTCGATAGGGCGAGTGGTTGACGATGGCCGACGGTGTCCGTCGCGGGGCGACCACCACGTTGCTCGGGGTACCCTGGAACCGCGACCGCCGTCCGAGCGGCGCATGGCGCCACCACTCGGCCGTCCACGATCGCCACCTCGATCTCCGCCGCGGCTCGCCCCTTGATCGCCACCGCCGCCTCGACTGCCTCGATCGCCACCGCCGCTGCCGCGATCGCCACCGCCGCCTCGACTGCCGCGCTGCTCTGCAGAGGCAAGCGTGGTTGCCGGCTGTGGGCTGTCGCCGGTGAGCACCTCCTTGAAGCGCGGCGCGACCGTCCGCTCTTGCGATTCGGCGACCGGCATCGTTGTCACCCGGGTTTCGGGATCCTGGGCCAGGGCGTAAGCTGGCGACCCGATCCAAACCGCCGAGAGTAGCGGAATCGCGAGGACGGTTCGCATGACTTCTCCTTGAGGTACTGGCAACACGGAGCCTTAACTGTAAAGCAACGACCCTGCCACGGCGCAACCTGGAAATTGTTAGACGATCCCCACCACTAGTGTCGTCCGGTGTCCTGGACGCAGGACGTGTGTATGAGACACTACACAGATGCAGGCGACACTGCACGCGACGACGATTCTCGCGGTCCGTCGCGACGATCGGGCGGTGCTGGCCGGCGACGGGCAAGTCACGCTCGCCAACACGGTGGTCAAGCACGGCGCCCGCAAGATCCGCCGTCTCTACCAGGATCGCGTCCTCGCCGGCTTTGCGGGATCGGCCGCCGACTCCTTCGCACTGTTCGAGCGTTTCGAAGCGAAGCTCGAACAGCATCGTGGCAACCTGGAGCGCTCGGCGGTCGAACTGGCCAAGGACTGGAGAACCGATCGCGCGCTGCGGCGGCTCGAGGCGATGCTGGTCGTGGTCGATCGCAAATCGCTGTTCCTCTTGTCGGGGACCGGCGACTTGATCGAACCCGATGAGGGCATCGTCGGTATTGGATCCGGCGGTGGATTTGCACAAGCCGCGGCCAAGGCCTTGTGCCGCCATACCGAGCTCGGTCCGCGCGAGATTGCCGAACGCGCCATGGCCATTGCCGGTGAGATGTGCATCTACACCAACGGCAATATCACTATCGAAGAGTTGTGATGTCGATTTCCCTTCCAGAACGAACCGTGACCGGCCTGGGCGCGTTGACGCCGCGTGAGATCGTGTCCGAGCTGGACAAGTACGTCGTGGGTCAGGCCAAGGCCAAGCGGGCGGTGGCGATCGCGCTTCGCAATCGCATCCGCCGGCAGAAGCTCGCGCCCGAGCTGGCCGAAGACATCGCGCCCAAGAACATCCTGATGATTGGTCCAACCGGCGTCGGCAAGACTGAAATCGCGAGACGGCTCGCCCGGCTGGCGCAGTCCCCATTCATCAAGGTCGAAGCGTCGAAGTACACCGAGGTCGGCTACGTCGGCCGCGACGTCGAGTCGATGGTTCGCGATCTCGTCGAGCTCGCGGTCGCGATGGTGCGTGACGAGCGCATCGAAGAGGTTCGGGTCAACGCGGACAAGAACGCCGAGGAACGCCTGCTCGATCTGCTGCTGCCGCCTCGACCGGCGGCGCCCGACGAAGATCCAGGGCGCATCCGCGACGAGATGAATCCCACCCGCCAACGGATCCGCGAGCAGCTGCGCGAAGGTCGGCTCGACGAGCGGATGGTCGAGATCGACGTGCAAGAGAGGTCGTTTCCGTCGGTCGAGCTGATCGCCGGCTCGTCGATGGAAGACATCGGCGTCAGCCTGCGCGAGATGATTCCGGGATTGTTCCAGGGGCGCGCCAAGCGCCGTCGCGTCACCGTTGCCGAGGCCCGCGAGCGCCTGGCGCAGGAAGAAGAGCAGAAGCTCATCGACATGGAATCGGTGGCGGCGGCCGCCGTCGAGCGGGTGGAGGAGTCGGGCATCATCTTCGTCGACGAAATCGACAAGATCGCGGGCCGCGAGGGCAGCCATGGCCCCGAAGTGAGCCGCGAAGGCGTACAGCGCGACATCCTGCCGATTGTCGAAGGGACCACGGTGAACACGAAACACGGGATGGTGCGCACCGACCACATCCTGTTCATCGCCGCCGGCGCCTTTCACGTCTCGAAGCCGTCCGACCTCATCCCCGAGCTGCAGGGCCGTTTTCCGATCCGCGTGGAGCTCGACGCGCTCGGTCAGGCCGAGTTCGTGCGGATTCTCACCGAGCCGAAAAGCGCGCTCATCAAGCAGTACACCGCGCTGTTGGCGGCAGAAGGCGTCGAGCTCACGTTCACCGACGACAGCATCGCCGCGATTGCCGAGTTCGCGGCCATCGTCAACGAACGAACCGAAAACATTGGCGCCAGACGCCTCCACACCATGATGGAGCGGCTTCTTGACGAGGTCTCCTTTGAAGCGCCGGATCTGTCGGGCCAGTCGGTGACGATCGACGCCGCGTACGTGCATCGCATGCTGGCCGACGTCGTGAAGAATGACGACCTCTCGCGCTACATCCTGTGATCGGCTGCTGTTCGCCGTCCTCCTAATCGCCTGCGGTGCCACGGCCTGTGGAAAGAAGGGGCCTCCGCTGGCGCCGTTTCCGCGCGTTCCGACGAAGGTGGACAACATCGTGCCGACCAGGATCGGCAATGACGTCGTGCTGACCTTCCCCGTGCCGGCGGCGAATGTGGACGGGCGAAAGCCGGCCGATCTCGGCGCGCTCGAGGTCTACGGCATCACCACCACCCGGGTCCCAGCCACGCCTGAAGAGAAGAAGGCCGCGACACTTCTGGCCACTCTGACGGTTCGTCCGGTACTACCCGAGCTGCCACAGGATGCGCCGCCCGAAGCCGGCAAGACGGTTGCCGACACACTGCCCGGGCTCGACCAAGGTGCGCAGGCGGTATTTTCCGAGACGCTGACCGAGGAGCTTCGAGTGCCGGTTGAGCTCCCCCAGAAAAAGCATCCGATCGAGCCGCCGCCTGTCGTCGAGCCGGAGGAGCCTCCGTTGGGCCCGATCGTGGCGCCGCCGGAGAAGGAGATCGCGCGCCGCTACTACTTCGTCGTCGGGGTCAGTTCGCGCGGGCGAGAAGGACCCTCGTCGGATGTGGTCTCAGTGCCGTTCGCCGATGGGAGCATTGCGCCGGGCAAGCCGGAGATCGACTATACCGCCGCGCAGATGACGTTGAAGTGGGAGCCGCCGCCCAACGCCAAGAGTTGGACGATCGCGCCGGTCCCTCCCCCTGCGGCGCCACTGAAGCCGACCGTGCCAGTCGATGAGCCGGCGGCCGATCCATCTCAACCTGCGCCACCTCCACCCGCCTTACCGGCCCTGCCCGCCCTCTCTGTGAAGTCACTTGGTTTCAACACGCAGGCGACGCTGTATCACGTGTACGAAGTGCCGCCGGCGACGACCGTCGCGCCGGCGGCCAACACGGTGACGATTCCAAAGCCGTTGACCCCACAGCCGATCGACAGGCACGAGTTCGTGATCCGGGCCGTGACCTTTGGCGTCGAGCGCTGTTTCTACATTCGTCCAGTCGATGTGATCTTCGGGATGTCAGTTCAAGGCCCGGCGTCGCCCGAGAGCTGTGTGACGCCGGTCGATACCTTCCCGCCGCAGACACCCCGAGCACTGGCCGCCATCGCTGGAGCCGGAGTCATCAATCTCATCTGGGACGCGAACACCGAGGCCGATCTCGCCGGCTACATCGTGTTGCGTGGCCAAGCCCCGGGTGACAAACTGCTGCCGCTGACGCCGGCGCCGATTCGCGAAACGACGTTCCGCGACACGGCCGTTCAGACCGGCGTGCGCTACGTCTACGCGGTAATTGCCGTGGATAATGCGGTGCCGCCGAATCAGAGCCCGCAGTCGGCGCGGACCGAAGAAACGGCGCGGCAGTAACTTGATGAAGAAAGAGAAGGAAGGAAGAAGGAAGACAGAAAGAGAGCCTGCCTCGCCGTAGCTCTCAGCGACACACCTGAGCGAGGCGGGCGAACAGCGAACAGCGAACAGCGAATAGCGAACAGCGAATATTCATGGACCGCATTTATCGAGTGAGACAAGGAATGGGTGGACGCCATGCCGTGGAACGTGACGGCGCGTTCTATTGGTTGCGTGGTGAGGTCTTCGGCACATACGAACCTGGGGAAGAGATTCCTGCCGGAGAGCCGCTTCGATTTCTCGCGCCCGTGCAGCCATCGATCGTCGTGTGCATCGGGCTCAACTACAAAGATCACGCGGCCGAGATGAAGAAGAAGTTGCCGGACGAGCCGCTGGTGTTCTTGAAGCCGCCGACCGCGGTGATTGGACCCGAGGAGCCGATTCGCGTGCCCGAGTGGGCCGGCCGCATCGAGCACGAGGCGGAAATGGCGATCGTCATCGGCCGGCGCGCAGCGGGAGTGAAAAGCGCCGAGGCCATGGATTACGTCCTCGGAGTCACCTGCCTCAACGACGTGACGGCGCGTGACCTGCAAGCCAAAGACGTTCAGTACTCACGCGCCAAAGGTTTCGATACCTTCTCGCCGATCGGGCCGTGTATTGCCGTCGGGCTCGAGCCGGGCGAGCTCGAGGTTGAAGGCTGGGTGAACGCGCACAAGCGTCAACACTCGAACACGCGCGAGCTGATCTTTCCCGTGCCGTATCTGGTCGAACACGTCTCACGCTTCATGACGCTGAACCCTGGTGACGTGATCACGACGGGTACTCCGTCGGGTGTGGGTCCGATCGTCGCCGGCGATCGCATGATGGTCAAAGTCCAGGGCGTTGGCTCTCTCGCCAACCCGGTGATCGCAGGATGACACCTCTCGAGCGGCTTCGCGAACGCGAGCGTCTCGCCGAACAGGGCG
Source organism: uncultured Acidobacteriota bacterium (assembly GCA_963773045.1). Lineage (GTDB taxonomy): Bacteria > Acidobacteriota > Vicinamibacteria > Vicinamibacterales > UBA2999 > 12-FULL-67-14b. Next base: position 609,110 of record CAVYZT010000013.1, read on the forward strand.
GCGGCGAGGAGCGCCTGAAAAAGCAGCACGCACAAGGCAAGCTGACGGCTCGCGAGCGGCTCGAGCGGCTGTTCGATTCCGACACCTTCGAGGAAGTCGACAAGCTCGTGACCCATCGCTGTGTCGACTTCGGGATGGAAAAGCAGATCGTGCCCGGAGACGGCGTGGTCACCGGACACGGCCGGATCAACGGCCGGGTCGCCTATGCCTTCGCCCAGGACTTCACCGTGTTCGGCGGGTCGCTCTCGGAGACCAACGCGGCGAAGATCTGCAAGATCATGGACATGGCCGTCCGCAACGGCTCCCCCGTGATCGGCCTCAACGACTCCGGCGGCGCGCGCATTCAGGAAGGGGTAGCGTCGCTCGGCGGCTACGCAGACATCTTTCTGCGCAACACGCTCGCCTCAGGAGTGGTGCCGCAGATCTCCGCCATCATGGGGCCGTGCGCCGGCGGCGCGGTGTACTCGCCGGCGATCACCGACTTCATCGTGATGGTGAGGAAGACGAGCTACATGTTCGTCACTGGTCCCGACGTGATCAAGACCGTGACCCACGAGGACGTCACCAAGGAAGACCTCGGCGGCGCCATGACGCACAACGAGAAGAGCGGCGTCGCCCACTTCGCCGTCGAAGACGACGCGGAATGCCTGGCGCTGATCCGGGAGCTCCTCTCGTTCATGCCGGGGAACAACCTCGACGATCCTCCACGCGCGCCGGTCACCGATCCGCTGGACCGCGAAGACGAAGCGCTGGATTCACTGGTGCCGGGTTCGCCCAACCAGCCGTACGACATGCTCGATTTGATCCACGCCGTTGTCGACGCTGGATATTTTCTCGAAGTGCATCACTATTACGCGAAGAACCTGCTGGTCGGGTTCGCCCGTCTCGGCGGCCGCCCAGTTGGGATCGTGGCGAACCAGCCGGCGCACCTGGCCGGCACGCTCGACATCAACGCGTCGGCGAAGGGCGCGCGTTTCGTCCGTTTCTGCGATGCCTTCAACATTCCACTCGTCACCTTCGAAGACGTGCCCGGGTTCCTGCCCGGCACGGTCCAGGAGTACGGAGGGATCATCCGCCACGGCGCCAAGCTCCTCTACGCCTTTGCCGAGGCGACCGTCCCGAAGATCACCGTGATCACTCGCAAGGCGTACGGCGGCGCCTACTGCGTCATGGCGAGCAAGCACATCCGGACCGATTTCAACTACGCCTGGCCGAGCGCCGAAATCGCGGTGATGGGCGCTGAGGGCGCGGTCAACGTCCTCTATCGGCGCGAGATCGAAAAGGCCGCGGATCCGGCGGCGATGCGCGCGCAGAAGATCGCGGAATTCCGAGACAAGTTCGCCAATCCCTACGTGGCCGCCGAGCGCGGCTACGTGGACGAGGTCATCCTGCCGCGGACGACCCGGTCCAAGCTCATCCAGGCGCTTGCCACGCTCGAGCACAAGCGCGACAAGAATCCGCCGAAGAAGCACGGTAATATTCCTCTCTGAAACGAGGTCATATGAAGTCAGCCATCCACATCGCGATTGCGGCGTTGCTCCTTTCGATTCCGTCCCTCTCGTCGGCGCAAAACCAGGCGGTGGGCGAGTGGGATTTCACCACCATCTCGCCGGAAGGAACCTTCAACTCTCAACTGGTGATTCGCGAGGAGGGCGGCAAGCTCGTGGCGCTGGGCAAGAGCCCCAACGGCGAGCGCCCCTACGACAGCGTCGAGGTGAAAGACACCAAGATCACGCTGGTCATCACCATCTCCTACAACGGCTCGCCGATGGTCATCACCTATAACGGTCAGGTCTCCGATCAGAACATGGGCGGAGACGCCGACTTCGGCGGCCTGGCGACCGGCACCTGGTCCGCCGCCCGCCATAAGTCGCAGTAACGCAGATCCCCGTTGCGCACTCGAGAACGCATCGACCGCGCCGGCTGGCGCATCGTCCTGCTCGCCAGTCTTGGCGGCACACTGGAGTTCTACGATTTCGTGATCTTCGGCGTGTTCGCCAAGGACATCGCCGACGCGATCTTTCCCAGTTCCAATCCGCTGGTCTCGCTGCTGGCCTCGTTCGCGGCCTTTGCCGTCGGCTACCTGGCGCGTCCGATCGGCGGCATCGTGCTCAGCCATTTCGGCGACCGCTACGGCCGCCGGCGCGTGTTCCTGTTCTCGCTGTTCGTCATGTCGGCGGCGACGCTCGGCATGGGCCTCGTGCCGAGGTTTGCTGTGTGGGGCGTTGGCGCGAGCGTGCTGATGGTGTTGCTGCGCGTCGTCCAGGGCTTCTGTCTTGGCGGTGAATTGCCGGGCGCGCTCACCTACGTGGTCGAGACTGCGCCGCGGCACGCGCCATTCGTCTGCAGCGTGGTCTTCTGCTGCGTGACGTTGGGAGTGGCGGCCGCAACTGGCGTCAGCCTGGCGGTTCGTTCGTGGCTCCCGCCGGAGATGGTTCCGTGGCTTGGCTGGCGTCTCGCGTTCGTCATCGGAGGCCTCGGCGGCGTGTTGAGCTTCGTGTTGAGGCGATCGCTCGAAGAATCGCCTGAGTTCGCGCGCATGAAGCAGATGGCGTTGCGCCGTCCGTTTGGCGAGCTCCTGCGCCGCCACTTCGTCCCGGCGCTGCTGGGCGTTGCCGCGCTGGCCGCGACCGGCGGCTTCAACGGCCTCTTCTTCGCGCACATGGCGGCGTACCTGACCGGCGTCCTGCACTACGACCCGCGGCAGGCGATCACGTCGCAGACGATCGGCGTCGTCGTACACGCGCTCACCATCCTGGCAGTGGGGCGGCTCGCCGATCGGGTCACGCCGCGAATCCTGATCCGCCTGGGCAGCGTCGGGCTGATGGCATTGGCGATTCCGTTCTACAACGCGCTCGAAGCGCGCTCCTTGCATCCGACGGTGCTGCTGACGCTCGCGGGTCTGTTTGCTGGACTGGTGAATGGCTCCTTCGCCTGCATCTTGACCGACCTGTTCCCGACGCGCGTCCGATTTACCGGCGTCGCGTTGTCGTTCAACGTCGCCTTTACGCTTTTCAGCGGCTTGACGCCTCTGGTGGCGACGAGTCTCATTCAGGCGACTGGTTCGGTGACCGCTCCCGCGCTGGTCATGATTGGATGTGGGATGCTGACGCTGATCGGCAGCCTCGGCTTGTCACGATACGGGGGGCACGTGCTCGCCTCGCAGGCCGCGGGCGTGGCCGCTCGCAGCGTGGTCGATCCCGCGACAGAACGTGGAGCAATCGTATGAGTCATCGTCGGCGGTTTGTCGCGCCAGGTCTCGTCGTCCTGCTCGTGCTCCTCGCGTGCGCTGACGGCCCAGACCCGGCGGAGGGAGCGCCGTCGGGCCAGACCGCGTCTGCCGATCAAATGATCGAGCACATCACGCCGCGCCGCGACTCGGTCGGCTCGCTTCCGGAAAAGTTCGAGTGGACGGCTGTCCCTAAGGCCGATCGCTACGCGCTGGGGATCTGGACCGAGTTCGATGTACTCGTCTTCAGCCAGGAGAACCTCACCTCGAACTCACTCGTGTGGCCGCCCGAGAACAAGCTCGACATGGGCACCTACTTCTGGTCCGTCACCGCCTTGAGGCAGGGGCGTCCGATCGCCGAATCCGGCCTCGCCGCGTTCGTCATCAACGATGACGCGTCATCGGCGGTTCGTCACCAAACGGATGTATCAACCGATGACGCGTCATCGGCGGATCGCTAACCGATGACGGCGGCGTCGTGGCTGTCCCCTCGAGCCGTCGTGTTCGACATCGACGGTACCCTGGTCGACAACATGGCCATTCACACGGAGGCGTTCGCCGAGTTCTCCGTGCGGCATGGTCTGCCTCCGCTCACCTCCGCCGACCGCGCACGCCTCGACGGTCGAGCCAATAGCGAGATCTTCTCGATACTGTTCGGGCGCCCGCTCGCACGCGAAGAATGGCGCGCACATGAGGGTGAGAAGGAAGGCCTCTACCGCCAGTTGTCCCGCGGCCGCATCGAGCCGATGCGCGGCTTGCTCGGGTTGCTCGACCGGCTGAAAGCCGATCACATCCCCGTTGCTCTGGCAACGTCCGCTCCCGCGCCGAACGTGGCCCACACGCTGGCGGAGATCGGTCTGTCGAACATCTTCCCGATCGTCGTTCGCGCGGATCAAGTCGGCAAAGGCAAGCCGGCGCCCGACGTGTTTCTCGAAGCGGCGCGACAGCTTGGCGTCGAACCGGGGGAGTGTCTGGCGTTCGAGGATGCGCCGATGGGCGTGGCCGCGGCGCACGCCGCCGGCATGCCGGTCGTCGGATTGACGACGAGCTTCAACGAAGCACAGCTCCAGGCGTTGCCCAAGCCGCCACAGCTCGTGTGCGCGGACTTCGACGCCTTTCTCGAGCACTACGACGCGTCCCGATGACGACTCTGGAGCGGCTGAATCGCTGGCATCGCGGCGGCCTGCTCACAGACGACGAGCACGAACTCATTGCGGCGATCGTTCGAAAGGACCGCTTTTCGGTCTTTCTCGAGCTCAACGCGCTCCTGTATATCGGCGTGCTCGCCATCGCGGCCGGCCTGGCGTGGACGATTCAAACCTCATTCGAGGGTCTTGGTGACGCCGCGATCATTCTGGTGTTGTCCGCGTCGCTGATTGCCTGTTTCTACTACTGTTTCACCCGCGGCCGTCCGTACTCAGCCGGCGTCGTCGAGTCGCCGAGCCTGGCGTTCGACTACGTTCTCTATCTCGGCTGTCTGATCTTTGCCATCGAGCTCGCGTACCTCGAGATTCGATTCCAGATCCTTCGCACCGCCTGGGACTATCACGTCCTGGGGTCGGCGATGGTGTTCTTCGCGCTGGCGTATCGCTTCGACAATCGCTTTGTGCTGTCTCTGGGCCTGTCGACGCTGGCGGCCTGGTTCGGCATCAAGCTGACGAGCATGGGCTTCGATTCTCCCGGCGCCCTTCGACCAAGCGCGCTGGCCTGTGGCGCATTAGTCGCCGGCGCGGGCATCGGGTTCCATCGGCTCGCGATCAAGCGGCACTTTCTCGACACCTACTTACACGTCGCCGCCAACGTGATCCTGCTGGCGTTGCTCAGCGGCACGCTCGAGGAGTCGTTTCAGCCGGTCTATCTCCTCGCCTCGCTCGCGGTGTCGGCGGCGGCGATCTGGTTGGGGAGTCAACACCGGTCGTTCGCCTTTGTCGCCTATGGCGTGCTCTACGCCTACGCCGGCGTCACCGCGACCCTCGCGCGACTGGATTCTGGTCCTACAGTGGCGATGCTCTACTTCGTCGTGTCCGGCATCGCCGTGCTGATCCTGCTGGTGTATCTCGCGCGGCGGTTCGGACGAGAAGAATGAGCCGCTACACTCCCGACGACGAAGAAGCCGTACGAGTGGCGGGCAAGGTGCGCGACTGGAAGGAGTCGCGCCTGCTCGATGCGGCGTGGAGTGCGGCCATCGAGGGTGAGCTCCGAACCGGCCTGCGGCGGACGCACTGGGCGCTCCGTGCGGTGCTGTTCTTCTTCTCCGCCACGGTCATTCAATCGGCGGTTGGCTTCGTCTTCATCGTCCTCAAGCCAGACCAGCCGGCGCTGACCGCGTTGTTGGCGCTGGCTGCCGGAGCTTTTTCTTTCTGGATCGCCAATCTTCTGGTCGCGCGGTACGCCCTCTACCGCTTTGGCGTTGAAGAAGCGTGCGCCGTCAGTTCGATCGTGCTCATCGCGGGAGGTGCGGCGCTGTTCGCCTCGGCTGCCGGAGTGCGCGGCGACTGGCTGGCGATCGTCGCGCTGGTCACGGCCGGCCTCGTGTGCGCATTCCTGTACTGGTGGTTCGGCCTTCTTTACACCGCGCTGATCGCTGCCGCCTGCGCCGCCACGGTGTCGTTTTTCCTCGGCCTGCCGGAGATGTGGGCCCGTCTATTGGCCGCGGGCGTGCTGTTGGCGGTTCATGTCGTCGCTGCCGTGCTCCGCCAGAGGTTCGATGACGAGTATCCGGGCGACGACTATGGCGTCATCGAATCCGCGGCCTGGCTGGGCGTCTATCTCCTGATCAATGTCGAACTGCCGGCACTTTTTTCTGGGCCCCCGTCGGCGCTTCCGCCCGCGTTCTTCTGGGGAACGTTCGCCGCAGTGTGGGCGTTGCCGATCGCCGGTCTCTACCGGGGCATCAGGCTGAAGCATCGCTGGCTGATTCGCGCCAGCCTGGTGATGCTGCTGGGGACGTTGGTCACGACCAAGCTGTATCTGGGATGGGAGCGTCACGCGTGGGACCCGATCCTGTTGGGCCTCCTGCTGGTCGCGACGGCGTTGGCCGTGCGCCGGTGGCTGGTGGCAAGCGGCGAGGGGCATCGGCACGGCTTCACTCCTCATCGTCTGCTGAGCTCCGATCAGCGGACCATGGCGCAGGTCGCCTTTGTGGCTGCCGCCCTGAAGCCTGATGACGCCGTTCGCGAGACGAGCCCTCCGAGCGAACCGTACCGCCCCGGGGGTGGCTCGTCGGGCGGAGCAGGCGCAAGCGGGGGATTCTGAAGACAGAGCTTGCGGCTTGAGGCTTGGGGCTCGAGAACCCCAAGTCCCAGGCCGAGCATTTGACCGATACTAGTGCCTGAGCCGAGCTGACTTGACGGCTCGGAGGAGGCGGCTCCCGATGGTGCCAAGCACACAAGGCGTTGGGACGATGATCGCGGCGGCGCTGCTGGCGGTTGCAGCAACGGTGCCCCTCGCGCTTCACGCGCAGCCGCCGGCGCTCGCGGCCGGCCAGACGCAGGCTGAAGTCACCTTCACTCGGGACATCGCGCCGATCCTGCAGCGCAGCTGTGAGAACTGTCACCGGCCCAACAGCGTCGCGCCGATGTCGCTGCGGACCTATGAAGAAGTGCGGCCATGGGCCAAGGCCATCAAGCAGCGCACCGGGATGGGACCGCGCGCGGGCGTGATGCCGCCGTGGTTCGTCGAGAAGAACATCGGCATCCAGAAGTTCAAGAACGATCCGTCGTTGAGCGACGAAGAGATCGCCAAGGTCGCGAAGTGGGCCGATGACGGCGCGCCGCGCGGCGATCCAGCGCAGATGCCGCCGCTGCGGACCTGGACGGAAACCAACAAGTGGGCGATCGGTGAACCCGACCTGATCGTGAGAACCAAGGACGTGCTGGTGAAGGGGACTGCGCCCGACTGGTGGGGAGAAATCCCGCGCGTCCCGACCGGACTCACCGAGGACCGGTACGTGTCGGCGTTGGAGATTCGCGAGGTCAACGACGCCGGGTCGACCGATACCGGGCGCCACACCGTCGGCGGCCGCTTCGTGTTCCACCACATGATCTGGGCGACGAGAGTCTTGTCGGATGAATCGGCGCCGGTGGACCTGCTGAGCGCCAGCGACGACAGCACGTCGTGGCCGGTTCATGAGGTTGGACGCGAGGCCGACTTCTTCGATCCGAAAGCGGCGCGGCTGCTCAAAGCGGGATCGAGCATCGTCTCCGACTCGGTGCACCTCCACTCGAACGGACGCGACACGACCGCGCATCTCGAGATCGCCTTCAAGTTCATGCCGAGCGGCTACAAGCCGGAATATCGGCGCGCCACCTACGCGCTAGGCAACGGTGTGGACATCGATATCAGGGCGATGGAGCCGAATCAGCAGCTTCACGCGTACGCGCTGCTGAAAGAGAACACCAAGATCCAGTCCTTCGAGCCTCATCTCCACGCACCCGGCGCGCGCATGTGCCTCGAAGCCATCTGGGGCTACAACATTCAGACCATCAACTGTGTCGGCTACGATCACAACTGGGTGCGCGGCTACGACTACGACGAGGATTCGGCGCCGCTCCTGCCGAAGGACACCATCCTTCACATCATCGGCTACATGGACAACTCGCCGTCGAACAAGAACGTGCCCGATCCGCGGAACTGGCAAGGGTCGGGCAACCGGTCGGTGGCCAATATGTTCATCGACCTCGGCAACCGGGTGTTCCTCACCGACGAGCAGTTCGCCGCCGAGATGGCGGCGCGTCGGGAAAAGCTGAAGCTGACAAAAAACCGCGTGGTCATCGGCTGCCCGCTCTGCAACGTCATTCCAACGTCGCCGGCCGCCGCGACCACGCCACGACGTCAATAGCGATGATGACGCGACCGATCGTGGTCCTGCTCTGCGGCATCGCCGTCGCCGGCGTCTCGCTCGACGGCCAGTCGCTCACCTATACGCGCGGGCAGAACGTGTCACCGGCGTACGAGGGGTGGGAACAAGACGCCGACGGCTCGCGGTACTTCGTGTTCGGCTACATGAACCGTAACTGGGAAGAGGAAATCGACGTTCCGGTTGGCCCGGACAACGGCTTCAACATCGGCGACATCGACCAGGGCCAGCCGACGCGGTTCCTGCCTCGCCGTAATCGATTCATCTTCCGCGTGCCCGTGCCGAAGGATTTCGGCGACAAGGACGAGCTGGTGTGGACGCTCACGACCAAGGGGAAGACAGAGAAGGCGTTCGCGAGCTTGCGGCTGGACTACCAGATTGACAACGTCGTCCGTGCGTCGGAAACCGGTGCACTCGGCGCCGGCAGCAGCAGCCCCGAGGTGCGGGCCAACAAGCCGCCCGAGATCGAAGTGCAGGGGAGAAAATCAGTCACCGCGAAGGTCGGAGAACCGGTGAGCCTCACCGTCGTCATCACCGACGACGGGATTCCGAAGCGGCGAGGGTCTGGCCTCGCGGGCGCCGCGGTGTCGAACCTCGGTTCGCGGCGCGACGCGACGATCACTGAAGCGCGACCCAATCCAGACAACCCGGTGCGCGCCAACCGCGCGATGCTGCCGCCGGCCCGCGTCACCGTCGGCAAGAACGTCGGTCTCCACGTCGCGTGGTTCGTCTATCGTGGCGTGGGCCGCGTGACGTTCAGCCCTGAACAGATCATGTCGTGGGAAGACACGCGGACCGGCACCAATTCCCCATGGGCGCCGGTGTGGGTTCCGCCAGACATGCCGGCCGACGGCAAGGTCACGGTGCAGGCCTGGTTCGATCAGCCCGGCACCTACATCCTGCGGGCGCGCGCCGATGATGGTGCGTTGACGGCCGATGGCCACCTCACGGTGACCGTGACGCGATAACGGGTACCGGGATCCCGACAACCGGGATCCGGCAACCGAGGCGCCACGATCTCATTCCCGCGGTAGTCCGGCTCCCGGTTCCCGGTTTACGGTGTTACCGTGAACTTGGACTGCGCCGAGGTCGCCAGCGTCGAAGAGCCCTTCAGCGCCGTGACCTGCCAGAAATAGCTTTCCGGCTCGATCGAGACGCTCGACGGCAGGTGCGCCTCCGCGGTCTTCAGCAGCTCGCTTTCCCACACGACGCGGCCGTCGCCGCTGGTGATCTTCATCCGATAGGCATCGGCGCCGTCCACTGCGGTCCAGCGAAAGCTGTCGAAGTGGCCGGCAAAGGCGCCGCTTGGCGGGTCGGTGAGCGAAATGACCGGCGCTGCGGCGCTTGGCGCGGGACTCTGGCCGGCCGGCGCCGGCGCGCTCGACGACGAACCACCGCACGCAACGAACCCGAAGAGGAGAAGGGTGAGAACTGACAAAGAAAGACGTCGTGACGAGGTCAACACAGGAGGATTGTAGCCCAAAGCGATTCAACCCTAAATGCTAGAATCGGAAGCGGTTTGGTCGCATGAAGAAGATCCTGATCGCCAATCGCGGCGAGATTGCCGTCCGCGTGATTCGGGCCTGCCGCGATCTGGGATTGGGCGCGGTTGCGATCTATTCCGAATGCGATCGGACGGCGCTGCACGTGCGGATGGCGGACGAAGCGTGGCCGGTTGGACCGAGCCCGCCGCGCGACAGCTATCTGCGCATCGATCGCATCCTCGAAGCCGTCAGGCACTCTGGCGCCGATGCCGTTCACCCCGGGTACGGTTTCCTCGCCGAGAACGAAGACTTCGCCGCCGCATGTCAGGACGCGGGCGTGACGTTCATTGGACCGACCGCGCGCGCGATCGCGCTCATGGGCAGCAAGACGGCGGCGCGCCAAGTTGCCCAACGCGCCGGAGCGCCTGTCGTTCCAGGCACCGTGCAGCCGCTGAGCGACGATGTCTCCGATCGGGACGTTCAGCAGATCGCAGCAGAGGTCGGCTACCCAGTGATGCTCAAGGCGGTGGCCGGCGGCGGCGGCAAGGGAATGCGGCTGGTGACGACACCAGAAGAACTTCCGAGCGCGCTTCGCGCCGCTCGGTCGGAAGCCCTTTCGGCGTTTGGCGACGGCTCGGTCTACCTCGAGCGCCGGCTGCTCGAGCCGCGTCACATCGAAGTGCAGTTGCTCGCCGATCACCACGGCACGGTCATTCCCTTTGTCGAGCGGGAGTGCTCGATTCAGCGGCGTCACCAGAAGGTGGTCGAGGAGAGCCCATCGCCGGCGGTGAGCGCTGAGTTGCGTGCCCGATTGACGAGTACCGCCGCCGCGATCGCACAAGCGGCCGGCTACACGAACGCGGGCACCATTGAATTCCTCCTTGACCGGGACGGCGCGTTCTATTTTCTCGAGATGAACACGCGCTTGCAGGTCGAGCACCCGATTACGGAGATGGTCACCGGCGTCGATCTGGTGCAGTGGCAGGTCAGGATCGCGCGCGGCGAACGTCTTACGCTGGACCGGCAAGCGATGCTGAGCCCGCGCGCGCACGCGATCGAGTGCCGCATCTACGCCGAGGATCCGGCGAATGGGTTTCTGCCATCGCCCGGCCGCATTCAGGGCCTGCGGGTACCTCAGGGGCCAGGCGTGCGTGACGACAGCGGCGCGTACGAAGGCGGCGAGGTGCCGATCTTCTACGACCCCCTGATCTCGAAGCTGATCAGCTGGGCCGACGACCGGCCGCTCGCCATCGTCCGGATGAAGCGCGCGCTGGCCGAATACGAGGTCCGTGGAATTCGGACCACGATCCCGTTCTTTCAGTGGTTGCTGGATCGAGAAGACTTCCGGCGCGGTGAGTTCGACACCACGTTCATCGATCGCGTCTTCAACGGTCACAGTCTCGCGACCGCGCTGGACGGCGACCATGAAGAGCTGGCCGTGATCGCAGCAGCCGTGCATCAGTTCACCAAGGCAGCGGTTCACGCCGGTGCCCCCGATACCTCCGCCAGCCGGTGGAAGGACGTCGCCAGGCTCGAGGGCCTGCGCTGATGACCTTCGAGGTCGAGATCGGCGAGAAGGTGCGTACGATCAGCGTCAGGCGGCACGGCGAGGCGTTCTGGATCGAGGCCGACGGCCGCGTCTCGGTGGTGGATGCCCGCCGCGTCGGCGACATGTCGTTGTCTCTGCTGGTTGGCGGCGACAACGGCCACGTGCCGGCGAGAAGTGTCGATGTGGCACTGGCGGCGCGCGAACCGCCCGGCGTGTTCGACGTGCACGTGGGCGGCCGAATGATTACTCTGGCGATCAGGCCGGCAGGGACGTTCGGCCGTCACAATCGGCCGAAGGGCGCCGCACCTGAACACGGTATTCAGCGGATCACTGCACCGATGCCTGGAAAGATCGTTCGCGTCCTGGTCCAGCCAGGCGACACGGTGGCCGCCCGGCAGGGTCTGGTGGTCGTCGAAGCGATGAAAATGGAAAACGAACTGCGTGCCTCGCGGCCCGGACGCGTGCGAGAGGTCAGCGTGTCCGAGGGCCAGTTGGTCGATGCGGGTGCGACGCTGATCGTCGTGGAATGACGGTTCGATGACGCTTCTCAACGGCGCGGGAGACCCGCTCGACTCTTCGGCGCCAGTCCCGGAAACGACGCCCCTGACCACGCGCGTCAGGACCGCGTTTGCGGTTGTGTACCGCTATGCGCGCCGATTTGCCGTCAGCATCGGCGTCACGCTGGCGGTCATCGTCGTCTCGACGATCACGATCGATCTCGGGCCCGCGCTGCGGAGCGAAGCCGAACGTCGGGGCGGAGATTGGGTTCAGCGCAAGATGACCATCGGCCGGCTGGGCGTGCACCTGGGCCGTGGGCGCTTCATCCTCGACGACGTGCGCGTCGAGGGGTTGACGCCCGAGGATCGACCATGGCTCGTCGCCAAACGCGTCGAGGTCTCTCTCACCTGGGCCGCCCTGCTGCATAAGGAGGTGCTGCTCGACACCATCGAGATGTCCGACTGGCGGATGGTGATCGAGACATTTCCGAACGGCAAACACACGTGGCCCAGAGTCACCGGGCCGCCGCGGACGCCCAACACCAATCCGAACCGGGTGGTGGCGACGACGCAGTTCCTGCAAGCCAAGCGAGGCGAAGTCGTGTTCGAGGATCACGGCGCGCCGTGGGGTGCGGTGGCTCGCAACCTCGAAGTGACGGTCTCGAAGCTCGGGGAGTACCGGGGTCAGGCGCGGTTCACGGGCGGCACGATCTCGATTCAGAAATACGAGCCGATGGTGGCCGATCTGGTCGGCAGCTTCAAAATCGTCGGCCCGCGGATCCTGTTCGATCGGATCGACATCACGTCGGACGGCGCGCAGTCCAGCGCGACCGGCGCGCTCGACGTCTCGCGATGGCCGGAGCAGACCTACAACGTCAAGTCGCACATCCAGTTTCCGCGCATGCGGGAGATCTTCTTCGCGCGCGACACGTTCAGCTTGGTCGGAGAAGGCGATTTCACCGGCACTTATCACCTGTTCAAGGGCGGCCGCGAGCTGAAGGGGAACTTCACGAGCGCCGAAGCCGGCGTCAACGCGTATCGCTTTCCCAAACTCGAAGGCTCGCTGATCTGGGTCCCCGATCGATTCGAGGTCACGCGCGCGAGCTCAGGCTTCTCGGGCGGGAAGATGGCGTTTCGCTACGTGATGACGCCGCTCGGCAAGCCCGAACCGGCGAACGCGCAGTTCGACGTCGACTACACCGACGTCGATCTGACCGAGCTGACCCGGTTTTACGAGACGCGAGGCATTCGCCTGGCCGGCAGGGCGTCGGGTCGAAACGAGATGACCTGGCCGCTCGGACGCTTCGTCAAGGGCACGGGTCGCGGCACCGTGAGCGCGTTCGCGGCCGGGGTGAACCTGCAAGGCGCGCGGCTGGCGCCTGGGGCCGCCGAGGCCGCGCGCGATCGCGCTGCCATCCCAGGTCCCTTTGCCAACAACACGCCGTTGGCTCCAGTGAACGTCGGCGGCGAGCTCGTCTACACGTTCGACCCCGAGGCGGTCCGCTTCGAGCCGAGCCACGTGGCGACCGAGGACACCTACGTGTCGTTCGAAGGAGCCACTGCGTGGGGCGAGCGGTCCAAGATGCCGTTCCGCGTCACCAGCCGGAACTGGCAGGAGAGCGATCGCTTCCTTGCTGGCCTGATGACCGCGTTTGGCGCGTCGACCAGCGCGATTCCGATTGATGGCGTCGGCCAATTCCAGGGCGTGATGCTCGGCTCGTTCCGGCGGCCTCGAATCGAAGGCAAGATGACCAGCGAGGCGATGCGCGCCTGGGACGTCATTTGGGGGGAGGTCGAAGGCGACTTCGTCGTCGAGAACGCCTACGCGAACGTGAGCCGCGCATCGATTCGGTCGGGGCTCTCGCGCATCGACGTCAGCGGCCAGTTCTCTCTCGGTTTCCCCCGCGCCGATGGCGGAGAGGAGATCGACGCGCGCATTCGAATCGAGGGTCGCGCCGTTCCCGATTTCCTCGAAGCGTTCAACCTCGAGGACTACGAGGTGGACGGCGTGCTGTCGGGAGACTTCCACCTTTACGGGCAATACACCCAGCCGTTCGGGTTCGGACGCATGACGATCGACCGGGGCACGGCGTACGGCGAGCCGTTCTCGAGCGCCGACGGATCGTTGCGCTTCGAAGGGACTGGTGTCCGGATTGACGCGATCGACCTTCGCAAAGGTGGCGGCGCGGTCACCGGCGCGTCGTATGTCGGCTGGAACGGCGTGTACGCCTTCGACGTCGATGCCCGCAACGTCGCGGTCGACACGCTGGCGCTGACGTCGTACCCCGGTTATCCGCCGCTCACGGGACGGCTCGACTTCAACGCGTTTGGCAGTGGCAATTTCGAGTCGCCGCGCTACGAGGTCAAGGCGAGCATGAGCGATCTGTTCGTGGGCGATGAGGGCGTCGGCCAGCTGACCGGACGCCTGACGGTGCGCGACACCCTTGTGACCTATGAGTTCGAGGCCGCGTCACCGCGGCTGGCGGTGTCGGGGACGGGTCGCGTCGAGCTGAACGACGAGATGGATGCCGAGCTGTCGTTCCAGGTCACCGACACCTCGCTCGATCCGTACTTCCGCGTCGTCCAGCCAGGCTTCTCTTCCTTCACGTCCGCCGTGGCCAGCGGGAATATCCGTGTGGTCGGCGAGCTCTACAACGCGGACGCACTGCGCATCGATACGACCGTCGATCGCCTGGACATGAAGTTTCTCGACTACCGCCTGCGCAACGCTCAGCCCATTCACGTCAGCGTGGATCGGCAGATGCTCCAGGTGGATTCGCTCAAGCTCGTCGGTGAGGAGACGGAAATCGACCTTACCGGCTCAATCGATCTGCCGCGCCAGACGGTGGCGCTCCAGGCCAACGGCGCGGCCAATCTGGCCGTCCTCCAGGGGTTTGTGCCGAACCTGCGCAGTTCGGGCAGAGCCGAGGTGTCCGCGCGGATCAGCGGAACCGAAAGCGAGCCGATCGTTTCGGGCAACGCGCTGCTCATCGACGGCCGCCTCAGGCAGTTCGATTTTCCGCACGCGCTCGAGAACCTGAACGGCATCGTCACGCTCAACGAATCCGGCGTGCGGTTCGACGGAGTGACCGGCCGTCTTGGCGGCGGCCTGGTTCGTTTTGGCGGGCGAGTCGGACTGGTCGGCTACCAACTGAGCGAGTACAGACGTGACGGCGGTCGGCGAAGATCTCCGCCTGCGCTTCCCGGAGGGCATGCGCTCGACCGTGGATGCGAATCTCGCTGTGCAAGGCCGGGCGGAGACGCCCACTGTCACCGGCACCATTCTGGTGAAGAACGCGAGCTGGTCGCGAGGGTTCGACACCTCGTCAGGTCTCTTCAGCGGTTTGACGACGGGAAGCGAGCAGGTTCTGCCGCTGATTCCCGGTCAGCTGAACGACCCGAGCGCAGCGCTGCGATTCGACGTCCGCATCCTGGCGCCTTCGACGGTCCGCATCGAAAACGATCAGGCGCGCATCGTCGCCAGCGCGGACCTCACCTTGCGCGGGACGTTCGAACGGCCCCTGCTGTTCGGCCATGCCGACATCGACCGTGGCGAGGTGGAGTTCGAAGGGCGACGTTATCTCGTCAGCCGCGGCAGCCTCGACTTCGCCAATCCGAATCGCATCCAGCCGTTCTT
Source organism: uncultured Acidobacteriota bacterium (assembly GCA_963773045.1). Lineage (GTDB taxonomy): Bacteria > Acidobacteriota > Vicinamibacteria > Vicinamibacterales > UBA2999 > 12-FULL-67-14b. The sequence continues at coordinate 624,364 of CAVYZT010000013.1, forward strand.
CGACGTCGAAGCCGAGACCCGGGTGCGCGTGCCCGGCGAAACCTATCGCATCACGCTGAGGATGGCCGGGACGACCGAACGGCTCCAGCCGGAATTCTCTTCCGATCCTCCGCTGCCGTCACTCGACATCCTGACGTTGCTCTTCAGCGACCGGCCGCCAAGCGGCGACACCGAGCTGGCCGGTCTGCAGCGGCCGAACGAGCGCGAGCAGCGGCTGGTCGAAGCGCGGGCCGCTCGCGCTCTCACTGGAGCCCTGTCGGCCGAAGTCGGGAGGGTGGTCGAGCAGACGTTTGGCGTCGACACCTTCCAGATCACACCCTTGCTGTCCGACCCTTACCAGCAATCGGCGCGTCTCAACGTGAATCCGACCGCCCGCGTCACGATCGGCAAGCGGATTTCCAATCGCATCTTTCTGACCTACGCCCGGACCCTCTCCTCGTCCACCCGCGACGAGATCATCCTGCTCGAGTTCGATGAGAGCGACACGCTGTCGTGGGTGCTCTCCCAGAATGAGGACCGCACCTACGCTCTCGAGGTTCGCAAGAGGCACACATTCTGATGCGGTGGTGCACGACCTTTGCCGCGATCGCCATCGGCCTTCTGGGGGCCGCGCAGTCAGAAGCGAGCGCAGAACAGTACGTCGGCCGCATCATCGTCGACGTGCGCGTCGAAGTGGCTGGCCAGCCCTCGAGCGACGCGGCGATTCGGGCCATCATCGAGACGCGGCCGGGTGAGCCGTTCTCGATGCTGGCCGTCCGCTCCACGATCGATCACCTGGTCGGCCTCGGCCGGTTCGAGGACGTGCGAGTCGATGCCTTGCCGTCCACTCAGGGCGTCGCGCTTCGCTGGTCGCTGACGCCAATACGACGGATTGTTCTCTACACGGTGAGCGGCGGGTCCGGGTTATCGGAATCGGCAGTCCGAACCGAGCTGGCCGAGCGCTTCGGCGCGTCGCCGTCGGCGAGCCGCTTGAGCGAGATCGTGAACGCCACGCGCGCGCTCTACGCCGACCACGGCTATCGCAGCGCGACGATCAACCCTCGACTGCTCGAACGCAACTCGGCCGAGCGCCTCGAGCTGGTCTTGGAAGTGGCGCCCGGCGTCCGCACGACGGTTGCCGCGACGAAGGTGCAAGGCAATATCGGCGAACCGACCGCGACTCTGCTCAAGCGGCTCGACCTGACACTTGGTCAGCCTTTCGACGGTCCCGCATTGACGGCTCGTCTGGCGTCCTACGAAGACGATCTTCGCGGTCTCGGCTATTACGAGGCTCGCGTCCGGGAGACGCACGAGTTCACGCCGGACGGCCGCTTCGTGAACGTCACGCTCGAAGGGGAGCGCGGACCGCACGTCCGCGTCGTGATCGCCGGCGATCCCTTGCCGGAGACCCAGCGCGACGCCTTGGCGTCGATTCGCCAGGAGCGCCAGGTTGACCAGGACCTTCTCGAAGACGTGGGCCGCGGCATCGAGGCGTCATTGCGCCGCCAGGGCTACCGATCGGCTCAGGCCACCTTCGTGCGCGAGCAGCGCGGCGAAGAAGTGGTCCTGACCTTCAATGTCGCGCGCGGACCGCTCCACCGTGTCGGTGGTGTCGACGTCGCCGGCCTCGTCGCGCTCACGCGCGCCGACGTGGCGCCAGTACCTGCTGCTGAAGCTGGGCGAAGCCTTTGTGGATGCCCGAGTCACCGCGATTGCTACCGCTCTCACCGAGCTCTACCGGGTTCGTGGATTCGTGCAAGTGGCAGTCAAGCCCGATCTTCAAGTGCTGCCGGCCGAAACCGCCTCCGGCGTGTCGTTCCGCCCGGTCGCCGTTCGATTCGACGTCGCCGAAGGGCCGCGGACGACGGTGAGCAGCGTGCGAGTCGAGGGCGCCTCGCAACTCGGCGAGGAATTCGTTCGCTCGTTGCTCGGGCTCGCGCCAACGCGGCCGTTCTATCGCCAGCAACTGAACGTCGATCGCGACGCGATCGAAGCGGCCTATCGCGCCCAGGGTTTTCAAAGCGTCTCGGCGAATCCGCAGTTGGGCTTTGCGGAAGAAAACCGCCAGGTCGCCATCACCTGGACTGTGCGAGAAGGTCCGCAAATTCATGTCGACGAGATCCTGATCACCGGAAACCTCCGCACCAATACCGCGTTGATTCGCCGTGAGATGACGCTGAAGCCCGGCAGTCCGCTGAGCGAGGATGCGCTGGTCGAGAACCAGCGTCGCATTGCCGCGTTGGGCCTGTTTCGTCGCGTGAGGCTGAGCGAGCTGCCACGGGCCGGCGAGGCCACACGAGACATTCTGGTCGACGTGGAAGAGGCCGACCCGACCACCATCACCTACGGCGGCGGCATCGAGGTCGGGCGTCGGTTCCGTCCCGGCGAGGATGGAGCCGAGCCCTCCGAAAGGCTGGATGTGGCGCCGCGGGGATTCTTCGACATCAGCCGCCGCAACCTGTGGGGCAAGAATCGGTCGGTGACGTTTTTCGGCCGCCTCACCATCCGGCCGCGTGACCCGGGCGTCGAGAACCCCGATCCAACCGATACCGGTGGCTACGGGTTCAACGACTATCGCGCGCTCTTCAGCTTCCGGGAACCCCGCGCCTTCGGCACCGGTGGTGACGCCCAACTGAACGCATTTGTCGAGAAGGGCGTCCGTTCGAGCTTCAACTTCAATCGCAAGGGCGTCGGCGCCGACTACGCCAAGCACGTCAGCGCAACCGTGACGGCCAGCGGTCGATACACGTTCGACTACACGAAACTCTTCGACGAAAAGATCCTGCCGGAAGATCAGCTCCTGATCGACCGGCTCTTTCCGCAAGTGAAGCTCTCGAAACTGTTCGGCGCCGTGCTGCGCGACTCGCGCGACGATGTGCTCGACCCGCAGCGAGGGACGGTGATTGGCTTCGACACTTCCGTGGCAGCGCGGGTACTGGGGTCGGAGGTCGGCTTCATCAAGTCGTTCGTGCAGGGATTCTGGTACCGGCGTCTGCCCGGGCGAGGGTTCGTGTTTGCGAGCGGGGCGCGCCTGGGCGTGGCCGTCGGCTACGCGAGGGCGGTTCCGCAACTTGGCGAGACCGGCGAACCCATCACCGGGCCTGATGGGGAACCGGTTTCGATCGTTGTCAAGGATCTTCCGGCCAGCGAGCGCTTCTTCGCGGGTGGCGACACGACCGTTCGCGGGTTCGCGCTCGATCGCCTCGGGACCAACGAGACGCTGGATCCTCAGGGATACCCGCAAGGCGGAAACGGGCTCCTGGTCTTCAACGCCGAAACCCGGGCGCCCTACTGGAAGAGTCTGCAGTTCGTGTGGTTCGTGGATGCCGGCAACGTGTTCAGGCGCGCCAACTTCATCCGGTTGGACGAGCTGCGGGTGACGAGCGGAATCGGCTTTCGTTATCGATCGCCGATCGGGCCATTGCGAGTCGACTGGGGCGTGAAGGTCAACACGCGTCTCTTGTTGACAGGCGGCCGTGAGTCGGCAAGCGTGCTGCACGTGTCCCTCGGCCAGGCGTTCTGATGATTCGGCTTGCTCCGCGCCCGCTGTCGGTCCTGGCCGCGTTGTCGATGATGGTGGCGTCCGGATTGGCCCAACCTGGTGAGCTGATCGAACGGACGCTGGCGATTGTCGGTGGGCGGGTGATCACCCTCTCGGACACGCGCGCGGCCGCTGCCCTTGGATTGATCGACATCGGCAGGCCGGCCGACCCGGTAGACGCGGCCGCCTCGCTTCTCGTGGAGCGCGAGCTGGTGCTTCGCGAAGTCCAGCGATATGCGCCGCCGGAGCCCGCCGACAGCGCGATTGACGCGCGCGTCGAGAGCGTGCGTCAACAGTTCCCCGACCCGGGCGCGCTGGCGCGCACGCTCGAGGCGACCGGCTTCAGCGAGGTCCGCCTGCGCGCGTGGCTGCGTGACGACCTTCGCATTCAGGCCTACCTGGCGCAGCGGTTCGCCGCCGCTGGCGTGCCAACCGAACAGGAGATCGCGCTCGCCTACACGGAGCGTCGGGCTGAATTCGACAAGACGGGGACGACCTTTGAGCAGGCGACGCCGCTCCTCCGTGAACAGCTCGCTGCCGCCCGCCGCAAGGAATTGATCGCCGACTGGGTCGCCGACCTGCGGCGCCGCACCGACGTCGTCCTGATTCCCAAGAATTGATCTAGCGAAGCACGGCTCTGACCAACTCTCCCGAGTTGAACAGGCTGTGACTGACGATGCTCGCGAGGGCACTCCCGCGGCTCACGGTGAGCCAGCCCCACACTGCGCCCAAGATCGCGGTGATCACCGCGGCATCCCAGCCCTGCAGCGTGTGTCCGAGGCCAAAGGCGACACTCGTGATCAGCAGCCCGACTCGGACGCCGCCGAGATCCTGCCGGAATCGATGCAGCAGAAAGACCCGCTGAAGCTCCTCTCGGAGCCCGCCGGCGACGATGACGACGAAGAGAAACGCGACGAGTCCGGTTTCCGTTCCAAGCAGACCCTCGAGCGGATTCTGCTCGACGTTGTGCAGCCGGGGCGCGACCAGACGAATGACGCCGCTGGTGATGATGACGGCGACGAGCACGAGCGGGAGGGAGAAGACGCCAACCATCACTTCGGGAACAATCGGGCGCTCGCCGAAGAACACGACCTCTGGCCGCTCGCCTCGCTGGCGGAGGAGCCAGATGATCAGGCCCAGCAGCAGGACCGTGTCGAGCAGCGACAGCGCGAAGACAAAGGTGGCCGACAGCGAGCCGGACTGGTTCAGCGGAGAGATCCCAGCCGACTGCAGCAGGCCGCCGAGCAGGAGCTGACTCGGATAGCCGGAACACAGCAACACTTCGCCGATGGCCCGCCACCGCGTGTCTGGTGACGGGATCACCGGTTCCGGTGGTCGCGTGCTGAGTGCTTCGGGGGACGTTGGCTCGGGGAGCATGGGAGACGGGTTCAACCCGCCTATTCCTGCGATGGTACACTCTGATGGTGGCCGACTCTGCTTCGCGTTCCACAGACCGGGTTCTCATTGTCGAGGACGATCCCGCCACGCGGAGCGGATTGACTGAGCTGGTGCGTTCCTGGGGATTCACCGCCGAAGGTGCGGCCGATGGATCGGACGCCCTCGCCCGTTTCACCTCCTTCCGCCCGTCGATCGTGGTGTCCGATTTGATCATGCCGAAAATGAGCGGGCTCGACCTGCTCAAGGCGATCAAGGCCGACTCCGAGGACGTGAAGGTCATCCTCCTGACCGCCCAGGGCACGGTCGACACCGCCGTCGAAGCGGTGAAAGCTGGGGCCGAAGACTACCTGACCAAGCCGCTGGACCCGACTCGGCTGCAGCGGCTCCTCGAGCGAGTATCGGAGATCAACAAACAGAAGCGGGAGAACCAGGTTCTTCGCCGCCAACTGAGCGAGCGTGGGCGCTTCGGCAAGATCATCGGCCACAGCCAGGGGATGCGCGCGCTGTATCAGGTGCTCGAGCAGGCGGCGCCAACGCCGGCGTCCATTCTGATTCTTGGGGAATCGGGTACGGGGAAGGAGCTGGTGGCTCAGACGATTCACCAGTTGAGCCCGCGCTCGGCGGCGCCGTTTGTGGGCATCAATTGCGCGGCGATTCCGGAAACCCTGCTCGAAAGCGAGATCTTCGGCCACGAGAAGGGAGCGTTCACCGGCGCCACCGATCGGCGGGCCGGCTGTTTCGAGCTCGCCGACCACGGCACCCTGTTTCTCGACGAGATCGCCGAGATGACGCCGTCGACGCAGGTGAAGCTGCTGCGGGTGCTGCAGGAACGGCGGTTTCGACGGCTCGGCGGCCGGGTCGAGCAGGATGTGGACGTGCGGGTGATTGCCGCGACCAACATCGATCCGGCGGCGGCGATCCGCGACGGCAAGCTGCGCGACGATCTGTACTACCGGCTGAACGTGTTTACCGTGGCGTTGCCGCCGCTTCGCGATCGCAAGGACGATCTGCCGTTGCTGATGCAGTCGTTCATCGACGAGTTCAACGCCCGCGATCACCGGACGGTGCGAAGTGTGTCGGTCGACGCGATGCGCATGCTGCAGCAATACGACTGGCCCGGCAACGTGCGCGAACTGCGAAACGTGATCGAGCGCGCGACGATTCTCGCGCGCGGCGATCTCATCGAGGCGGCGCATCTGCCGCCGCTTGGCGCCACACGGCCGGCACCCGCCGCGGCGGCACCTGGCGGGTTGAGCATTGCGCCGGGCATGACCGTGGACGAAGCGGAACAGAGGCTGATTCTCGCGACGCTCGAGGCCGCCGGTGGAAACAAGACCCGGGCGGCCGAGACGCTCGGCATCAGCTTGAAGACGCTGCACAATAAACTGAACCGGATGAAAGAGTCGGGCGAACAGATCCCCTAGGCACTCCAGGCACCTGAGGCACCCTAGGCACCCAATTCCTGATGTTGTCGATCAAACAGAAGCAAGTGCTCGGCGTGACCTCGATGGTCACGGTCATCGTCCTGGTGCTGGGCGTGCTGCACCTGGCATCGCTGGCCAGCACTCGGCTCGAGGAGAGCCGGGGACGGGCCGAGCTGCTGGCCAATGCCGTTTACCACCAGGCGCACGATGTCGTCTCGACCCGCGAGAACGCTTATCACGAGCTTCGCTCGAGCCGCAGCGTGCAGTCGTCGCTCGAGGCGGCGATTTATTCGGAGGATGTCACCGACGCGGTGATCGTCGACACGACCGGCACCGTCGTTGCCGCGAGCCATCAGGAGCTGGTGGGGCACACCGTGCCGCCTCGACTGACGCTGACCGATGTCCTGGCGTCAAATCCCCTCGTCCAGCTGCGCGTGGTCTACACGAGGGATCAAACCCTGGGGTTGAGCCAGCCGATCGAGTTGGGCGACACGCCATTCGGCGAGATTCGGATCGGACTGTCCACCACGCTGGTGCGGAGCGATCTGAATCGATCGCTCACCCCGGCCGCGATCGCGGCGGGGGTGTCCGTGCTGGTCGCGGCCTTCATCGCGATGATGGTGGCGCAGATCGGCCTGCGCCCGATTCACGTGTTCGAGAGCGGTGTGTCGCGACTCAACCGCGGCGATTTCGGCGCCACCTTCGACCTGCGGGATGACGAGTTCCGTGTGCTCGGCGATGTCTTCGACCAGCTCAGCGCGCAGCTGCGCGCGGTCGCGCCGCCTGAGCAGCGCGATCAGGTCGACCAGTTCTCGCGACGCTTTCGGTCGATCCACAAGCTCACCACCGGCATGCCGCACGAGGTGAAGAATCCGCTCAACGCCATGACGATTCACCTGGAGCTGCTGAAGCAGAAACTGGCGAAGAAGGATTCGGCCGGCGCCAGCACGCACGCCGACGTGATCGGGCGCGAAATCAAGCGACTCGATGAAGTGGTCCAGAACTTTCTCGCCTTCGTCCGCCCGACCGAGGTCTCGTTCGTGCCCGTACCTCTGAACCTCCTGCTGGAGAGCGTGATCGAAGAAGTGCGGCAGGAGGCCGAGCTGGCCAAGGTCACGGTGCACAGCGCCTGCGCCGATCCCACGCTGCAGGTCGAAGGCGACGCGACGTTGCTGCGCCAGGCCTTCCTCAATCTGGCGCAGAACGCGATTCATGCCATGCCCACCGGCGGCCGCCTCTCGCTCACCTGCAAGCCGCAATCGGATGGCCGCGTGAGCATTCGCGTGGAGGACACCGGTAAAGGGATTCCGCCACAAGACCTCGAGCGCATTTTCGAGCTCTACTTCACGACCAAACCGAACGGCTCCGGCATCGGGCTGTCCTTCGTCCTGCGCACCATCGAGCTGCTGCACAACGGGACGATCAAAGTCGAATCGACCCTCGGCAAAGGGACCACGTTCATCGTGACGCTCCCAGCCGGCTCTGCGAGCGCCACCGGTTCGATCGGCTCGACCGGCACGCGTTCTCGGACATCTGAAGCAGCCGCGGGACTACAATTGCACTGATGATGCGTCGCGCGTCCCTCGGCGTGATCGTGCTGCTCGCCGCGTCGCTCGGTGCGTGCGCGGTCAAAGCACAAGCCGTCACGGTCGAGCCGGAGATGCCGGCGCTCGATCCGCCGCCGCCACCGCCTCGTGTCGTGGCGGTGTACGACGGGGAAGAAGATGAGCCGCCGCCGGCGCCGGTGCCGCCGGCGACCGAAAAGCCCGCCACGCCCACACGGCCGGTGACCAGGCCCGCGCCCCCGCAAAACCGGGTCGACCCGCCACGCGCAGAAGTCGAGAAGCCCGCCGTGCCGCCGCTCGTGCTCGCGCCGAAGCCCGGTAGCGAAGTGCAGACCGAGGCCGCGATTCGCGACTTGCTGAATCGCGTGTCCAAAGACCTGTCACGAGTCAACGTCGGCAGCCTCGGCCCAGACGGCAAGACCCAGTTCGAGACCGCGCAGCGCTTCCTCCAGCAATCGGAAGAAGCCCTGAAGGGGAAGAATCTGGTCTTCGCCAGCAAGCTCGCTGACAAGGCCGCCACGCTCGCCTCGGTCTTCGCGCGCTAGGCCATCCGGCCGTTTACCTTGCAGAAACTTTTTCGTTAAGCGAAAATCTAACGAAAGAGAGGGATTGCCCAGAGATTCACGATATCTTGCGTCCGACCTAAAAGGTAGACGCAACATTTAGTGGTTTCCAGGCTTGACAACAAAAAAACCCGGGCGCATATTGGGCGTCGCGCGAAATTGAGTTTCAGTCGTCAGGCACCTCCCGGCGCCCCAAACGGCTGAAGCGAAATCGTAGCCGACGGAACCAAGAGCGCCGATTTCAGTAACTCAGTCACGCATCAAGCCAACTGAGAACGACAAGCTCGATTAGATTGGGCGATCGCCCCACAGGGGAGGGGTGTCGCCTCTACGTGGAGGAAGCATGCAGGAAGGCGCTGCTCCAAACTTGTCCGCCGCTCCAGCGGGACAAGCTGTGAGTTCATCAACCCCCACCGAGTCGACCACTGGCAGAACAGCCCAAGCTTCCCCCGGTTTGGAGTTTTCGCGGTTCTTTACTCAGGCGGGCAACGACCCGTTCGACTTGGTTGAATGGGAGCTTCGCGATGCCGTCATCGGCAGCGAAAAGGGTCACGTCGTGTTCGAGCAACGCGGCGTCGAGATCCCCGCGCCGTGGTCTCAGCAAGCCACCAACATCGTCGTCTCGAAATACTTCCGGGGTCACGTCGGGTCGCCCGACCGCGAGCGCTCCGTCAAGCAGCTCATCGGCCGCGTCGTCGACGCCATCACCGAGTGGGCGCGACGCCAGAAGTATTTCGCCTCGGCGCAGGCCCTGTCGGCCTTCAGCGACGATCTGAAGCATCTGCTCGTGCATCAGCAGGCGGCCTTCAACAGCCCCGTCTGGTTCAACTGCGGCTTCGAAAAAGCGCCGCAGTGCTCGGCGTGTTTCATCAACTCCGTCGACGACACCATGGAGTCGATTCTCGGCCTCGCCAGGACCGAGGGCATGCTCTTCAAGTTCGGGTCGGGCACCGGCAGCAACCTGTCGTCGATCCGATCGTCGAAGGAGTTGCTCGCCGGCGGCGGAACCGCCTCCGGTCCCGTGTCGTTCATGAAGGGCTTCGACGCGTTTGCCGGCGTCATCAAGTCGGGCGGCAAGACGCGTCGCGCGGCCAAGATGGTGATTCTCAATGCCGACCATCCGGACGTGGTCGAGTTCATCAACTGCAAGGTTGACGAAGAGAAGAAGGCCTGGGCACTTATCGACGCCGGCTACGACGGTTCATTCACCGGCACCGCCTATTCGTCAGTGTTCTTCCAGAACTCGAACAACTCCGTGCGCGTCACCGACGAGTTCATGCGCGCGGTCCTCGACGACGGGCTGTGGCAGACGCGGTCGGTGACGACCAACGAGGTGATGGACACCTATCGCGCCCGCGATCTCATGCACCTCATCGCCGAAGGCACGTGGGTGTGCGGCGACCCGGGCATGCAGTTCGACACCACCGTCAACGAGTGGCACACCAGCCCGAACACGGCGCGCATCAACGCCAGCAACCCATGCTCCGAGTACATGTTCCTGGACGACTCGGCGTGCAACCTGGCGTCGCTCAATTTGATGACCTTCGTCCGCGACGACGGGGAGTTCGACGTCGACGCCTTCCGCGCCGCGTGCCGCACGTTGATCACGGCTCAGGAGATCCTGGTCGACAACTCGAGCTATCCGACCAAGGCGATTGAGAAGAACAGCCACGCCTACCGGCCGCTCGGGCTTGGCTACGCCAATCTCGGCGCGCTGCTCATGTCGCGCGGCCTGCCGTACGACAGCGACGCCGGGCGCGACTACGCCGGCGCCATCACTGCGGTGATGACCGGCGAAGCCTACGCGCAGTCGGCCCGGATCGCGCGCGACCAGGGCGGTCCATTCGCCGGCTACGAGATCAACCGCGAGCCGTTCCTGCGCGTCATGCGCAAGCATCGCGACGCCATCAAGGGCATCACCGCCAAGAACGTGCCGGCTGATCTCTACGAGGGCGCCAAGCAGGCGTGGGACGACGCGGTCGAGCTTGGTGAGGATTTCGGCTACCGCAACGCGCAGGCGACGGTGCTCGCGCCCACCGGCACCATCGGCTTCATGATGGACTGCGACACCACTGGAGTCGAGCCGGACATCGCGCTGGTGAAGTACAAGAAGCTCGTCGGCGGCGGGATGATGAAGATCGTCAACCAGACCGTGCCGATGGCGCTCGGCAAGCTGGGCTACACCGCCGCTCAAATCGACGACATCGTCAAATACATCGACGAGCAGGAAACCATCGAAGGCGCTCCGCACCTGCTGGAACGCGACCTGCCGGTGTTCGACTGCGCGTTCAAGGCGTCCAATGGCGAGCGATCGATCCAATACATGGGTCACATCAAGATGATGGGCGCCACCCAGCCCTTCATCTCCGGCGCGATCAGCAAGACGGTGAACGTGCCGAAGGACGCGAGCGTCGAGGACATCGAGCAGGCCTACATCGAGTCGTGGCGTCTGGGCGCAAAGGCCATTTCGATTTACCGCGACGGCTCCAAGCGAACCCAGCCGCTCAACACGTCGAAGGATGCCATGCCGGCGGCGAAGGACGCTGGCGCGAAGGACGCCATTGCCGCAGCCGTGGCGTCGGCCCTCGCCAACCGTACGCCGGTGCGCCGCAAGCTGCCCGACGAGCGTCAGGCCATCACCCACAAGTTCGACATCTCGGGCCACGAAGGCTACGTGACCGTCGGCCTGTTCGAAGACGGTCAGCCGGGGGAGATCTTCCTGGTGATGGCAAAGGAAGGCTCGACGATTTCGGGCTTTGCCGATGCGTTCGCCCAGGCGATCAGCTACGCGTTGCAGTACGGCGTGCCGCTGCAGGCGCTGGTCGACAAGTTCAGCCACGTGCGCTTCGAGCCGTCGGGCATGACGAAGAACCCCGACGTCCGCTTCGCGAAGTCGATCGTGGACTACATCTTCCGCTGGATGGCGTCGAAGTTCCTGTCCCCCGAGGCGCAGTTCCGCGCCGGCGTGAACAACCGCGATGAAGCCGTCTATGTAGAGGCGTCGGAAATCCCGGCGCCAAGAGCCACGCAAACCACGACCGCGAAGGTGAGCCCGACCGGTGCGATCGTTCCGTCGCTGACGACGATTCAGAACCAGGAAGACGCGCCGCCGTGCACGACCTGCGGCTCGATCATGGTGCGAAGCGGCGCCTGCTACAAGTGCAGTAACTGCGGAACAACCAGCGGCTGCGCCTAACCTGTAGAACCTGCAGAACCTGTTCGAAGGCCGGGAGCGATCCCGGCCTTTTTTTTGTATTTGGAGGATTTGGTTTTGCTCGCCTTGATGCCCTTCGTGCCCTTCGTGTCCTTCGTGTTCTTCGTGTTCTTCGTGGTGTATGTTCGGTGAGCATCTTGGACCACGCCCGCCTTCCCCAAATCCTCGAACAGTACCTGGGGCTATACGTCCTTTCGTCCACTGCAGCGTGAGGCGATGGAGGCCGTCGTCGCCGGGCGGGATTCATTGCTCGTGCTCCCGACCGGCGGCGGCAAATCGATCTGCTTTCAGGCGCCGTCACTCGTCCGCGATGGCCTGGCCATCGTGGTGTCGCCGCTCATTTCGCTGATGAAGGACCAGGTGGACACGCTCGAGAGCAACGGCGTGCCGGCGGCCTGCTACAACAGCTCGCTCCCGTCAGACCGGAAAACCGAGGTGTTGAAAGGTGTGCGCGAGGGCCGATATCGCCTGCTCTACGTTGCGCCCGAACGGCTGGTTGGCGAAGGCAGCGACGGGTTTCTGGGTTTGATCGGATCGCGCCCGATCAGCTTCTTCGCAATCGACGAGGCGCACTGCATCAGCCAATGGGGGCACGATTTCCGTCCGGAATACCGGCAGCTGGCCCAGCTGCGAGATCGCTGGCCCGATGTCAGCCTTCACGGCTACACCGCTACCGCCACCGCCCGCGTCCGACGGGACATCATTTCGCAGTTGCGGCTTCGAGATGCCGTCGAGCTGGTTGGATCGTTCGATCGTCCGAATCTCGTCTACCGCGTGCTGGCGCGCGCGACGCTCAAGCGCCAGATTCTCGACGTCTTGGAACGCCATCGTGGCGAGGCCGGCATCGTCTACTGCCCGTCACGGCGTGAAGTGGATGCGCTGGCTCAATGGCTGCAGGACTCCGGCTGGCGGGCGCGCCCCTATCACGCCGGCCTCGACGATGAGGAGCGGCACCGGCATCAGGACGCGTTTCTCAACGAAGAGATCGATATCGTCGTTGCCACGGTGGCCTTTGGCATGGGCATCGATCGATCCGACGTCCGTTTCGTCATCCACGCTGGCGCGCCGCAGTCGCTGGAGCACTATCAGCAGGAATCGGGCCGCTCTGGTCGTGACGGCCTGGAAGCCGAATGCGTGCTGATTACCTCGGCTGCCGATTTCCTGAAGTGGCGCGCGATGCTCGAGAAGAACGGCGAGCTGTCCGAAGCCCGACGGATGCTGCTGCGCGACATCGAGCGGTACGCCGCCAGCGTCGGATGCCGCCATCGTCGATTGGTCAGCTACTTTGGCGAAGCCTTCGACAAGGACGACTGCGGCGCCTGTGACTATTGTCTGGGCGAATTGGAGCCGGTGGCCGATCCAACCACCGTCGCGCGGAAGATTCTGTCGGCGGTGGCGCGAGTGGGTCAGCGTTTCGGTGCGGCGCACGTGACCAACGTGCTCCGCGGCAGCGAGAGCGAGCAGGTCCGATCGCGCGGTCACCACGAGTTGTCGGTCTTCGGCCTCATGAAGGAGGCGTCGATCGACGAGCTGCGAGGCTACCTGGATCAACTACTGGCGCACGGCCTGCTGCAGCAAGGAGGCGACGAGTATCCCGTACTGCAGCTCACCAGCGCCGGAGTCGCCTTGCTGAAGGATGCGGCCGCTGAGCCAAGTCTCTCGCTGGCCCGCCAGAAGCGGCCCGAGCGCGATCGGTTGCCTCGACGGTCCCGCGTCGAGGCCGAGTCGTGGGACGGTGTGGACCGCGACGTCTTCGAGCGCCTGCGCGCGCTTCGCCTGAACATTGCCAGGCGCCGCGGCGTTCCGCCTTATGTCATCTTCCACGACACGACGCTGCGGGAGCTGGCCCGGCTCAAGCCGCGAACGGTCGCCGAGCTGCACGGCGTGTATGGTGTAGGCGCGCGCAAGGCCGAGGATCTGGGCGCGCTGGTGATCGAGACCATCCAGACTGGAGAGCGATGATGAAGAAGACCCCAGACTTGAGCGGCTTCGAGTGGACGACGCCGTTCATTGCCGATGCCTGCGTCCAGCTCGGCATCGCCGTACGCATCGGCCCTCCAGGTCTCAAGCCGATGCTGCCGGGGACGCGCATCGCCGGACGCGCCTGTCCTTGCCGCCACGCCGGCAGTGTCGACGTCTTCCTCGAGGCTGCGGCCGAAGCGCAGCGTGGCGACGTCCTCGTCATCGACAACGAGGGCCGGCTCGATGAAGGCTGCATCGGCGACCTGGCGGCAGGCGAGGCGCGTGAGGCCGGTCTCTCTGGTGTCATCGTCTGGGGCGCGCATCGCGACAGCGGAACGCTTCTCGCACTTGGGATCCGCCTGTGGTCCTTGGGTACGTGCCCGGCGGGTCCGCTGGAACTGCGTGAGCGGTCGCCGAAGGCGCTGCTGAGCGCCAGGCTCGGCGGCGAGGTGATCGTCACGCGCGATGACGTGATCTTTGCAGACGATGACGGCGTTGTCGTCGTCGAAGCGGCCAAGGTGGACCGCGTGATCGAGTCGGCCAAGGACATCGCGATTCGTGAGCAGACGCATGCCACCAAGCTTCTGGCCGGCGAGCTCCTCCGCGACCAGTTCAAGCTGGACGCCTATCTCTCGCAGCGCCGCAAGGATCCGTCGTTCACGTTCCGCGACCACCTCAAGTCGCTGGGCGGGGCGATCGAGGTCTGAACCGGCATCCGGCATCCGGCAGCCGGCATCCGGGATCTAACGTTCTGACATCGGGTTCAGCCACGGTTACCGGTTACCGGTTGCCGGTTGCCGGATCCCGGTTGCCGGATCCCCGTTGCCGGGACTCACCAACCGTTTTCGTCTCTCCAACGTCGAAGGCTATGTAGCAATACTACTCAGGGAGGCGGGTGCGCCGATGAGACGGCTCAGCATTACCGCAGTCAGCGTGCTGCAGGCGATTGCCAACGGCTATCACTACGGCTTCGACGTCATCGATCAGACGGGCTTGCCGAGCGGCACGGTCTATCCCGCGCTCAGCCGGCTCGAACGTGACGGACTGGTTCGGTCGTCGTGGGAGGACGAGGCCACGGCACACGGAGAGGGCCGTCCCGCGCGCCGCAACTACCGCATCACCGCCCCGGGCGCCAAGGCGCTCGACCAGGCGGCGGCGTTCTATCGCGCGCTTCTCCCAACCCGGCCCGCCACCCGGCTGAAGAAACCGGCCCGCGCCTGAACCGATGACGACGGCCCGGTTCTGCGATTGGGTGCTGCGCGTGTCGGCGCCGCTCGTGCCAGGCGACATTCGCCGCGACTGGGTACGCGAATGGAGAGCGGAGTTGTCGTACCGAACCCTTCGCGCGCACCGCGTGGGTCGCCCGCTCCCGCTCAGATCGATCTGGTATGCCGCGGGGGTGCTGCCGCACGCTCTCTGGCTCCGCTGGGATCGTTGGAGGATTGACATGTTTGCGCAGGATCTGAAGTACGCGGTTCGCTCGCTGCTGAGGAAACCAGGGTTCACCACCGTGACCGTGCTGACACTGGCGATCGGCATCGGCGGTACCACCGCCATCTTCGGCGCGGTCAACGCGGTGCTGCTGCGCCCGCTGCCATATCCGCAGGCGGATCGCATCGTCCAGGTATTCAAGACGTCGCTGCGAGCGCCTGACCGTATTGGCGGAACGGTGTCGCCTCCTGACTTCACCGATTGGCGTCGAGACAATTCGGTATTCACCGAGGTTGCCGCGGTCCTGCAAACCACCTACGCGTTGACCGGCGAGGGCGCGGCAGACCGGATTGCCGGGGCGTCGGTCACTGGCGGTTTCTTCGCGGTGATGGGCCTCCCGGTGCTCCACGGGCGTGCGTTGTCGCCCGGTGACGACGCGGTCGGCGGCCGGGATGTCGTCGTGCTCGGCAATGGGATCTGGAAGCGGAGATTCGGCGGTGATCCGGGTGTGATCGGCCGGCGCATCACCCTCGACGGCGTGCCGCACGAGGTCGTCGGCGTCACGCCGGCCGGATTCAACTACCCGCTGCAATCGGAGGCCTGGGTGCCGATTCGATTTACGGCGAAGGATCTGGAAACGCAGCGAGGCGCCCACTATCTCGACGTGATCGCTCGACTGAAACCCGGGACGGACATCGAAGCGGCCCGCGCCGGAATGCGATCGATGGCTGCGCAGCTGGCGCTGCAGTTCCCATCGACCAATCGCAACGCGTCTGCGTCGGTGCACCCCTTGCGCGATGCGGTCGTCGGCAGTGTGCGCGACTCGCTGTTCGTCCTGCTCGGCGCCGTTGGGCTGGTGCTGTCGATTGTTTGCGTGAACGTGGCTGGACTCCTGCTCGTCCGTGGCCTCGGCCGCGATCGCGAACTGGCGGTTCGCGCCGCCGTCGGCGCAGGACGCTGGAGCTTGATCCGCGGGTTGCTGACCGAATCGTTGCTGCTCGGCGCGGCTGGCGGCGCGCTGGGATTGGTACTGGCCTCGTGGGCGACATCGCTGATCGCCGGAGTCGATCCGTCGATCAACGTTCCGATGCTCGATCAGACGAGGCTCGACGGCGCCGTCGTTCTGTTTGCAGCTACGATCTCCATCGTTGCCGCGGCGATCTTCGGCACCATGCCGGCATGGCACGCGTCCGCGCTCGGCGATGTCGGCCAGCGCATGCGCGAGGAGGGTCTCGGCAGCACATCGGGCCCGCGTCGCCAGCGGCTTCGCAGCGCTCTCGTCATCACCGAGACTACGCTTGCCGTCGTGCTGCTGGTGGGCGCCGGGTTGTTGACGAGAAGCTTCGCCCGCCTGTTGGCCGTCGACCTGCGATTCAACGGCGATCGCGTGCAGACGCTTTCACTGAGCCTTCCAGAATCGAAATACGCGACGCCGCTGCAACGCGCGGACTTCATGCGCGGATTGCTGGCGAGAATTGCCGCGATGCCCGACGTCGAATCCGCCGGCGCCGTCGTCGGCCTTCCGCTGACGAATTTCAACTACAGCATCACGGTGTCGACGCTGGACGGACGGCGTCTGTCCGATGAGGAGCAGGATCGGCGGCTCTTGCAGGTGCGCATCGTGACGCCCGACTATTTCAAGGTCCTGTCAATCCCGATGCAGCGCGGTCGTCCGTTTACCGACGCTGATCGCCTGGAAGCGGAGCCGGTGGCCATCCTGAATGAAACCGCCGCCGCTCTGCTTTTCCCCGAAACCGACGCTCTTGACCGGCACGTCACTCTTGGCACGCGGCTCGGCCAAGGCGGAAGCCCTGCCGGCGGACGAATCGTCGGGATTGCCGGTGACATCCGCGATCACGGCCCTGCCGCGCGTATTGCACCGATGATTTACGTGGCCCATGCTCAGTTTCCGGTGGACTCGTTCTCCATTGCCGTTCGCGGCCGCGGCGAGGCGTCTTCGCTCGTCGAGCCGCTTCGTGCGATTGTGAGTGCCCTCGACCCCGACCTGCCGATGTTCCGGGTTCGATCGATGGAGCAGATCTCGACAAATGCGGTGGCGCAGCCGCGGCTCTACGCGGTGTTGATTGCGAGCTTTGCGGGCACCGCATTGCTGCTGGCGACCATCGGCTTGTACGGCCTGCTGGCCTACGCCGTCGGCCAGCGCACGCGGGAGATCGGTCTCCGGCTGGCGCTTGGCGCGAGTCGCACGGAAGTCCTGCGGATGGTCCTCAGACAGGCCGGCCGATTGACGAGTGCCGGCGTCGCGGCCGGTCTCGCGGCCGCTGCCCTTGCGAGCCGGTTGCTGCAAGCGCAGCTGTTCGAGGTGACGCCGACCGACGGCGCGACATACGCGTTGGTGGCCGCCGGCCTGCTCCTCGTGGCGCTGGTCGCGAGTTGGGTGCCGGCGCGGCGGGCGGCGAAGACCGATCCGATCGCGGCGCTTCGCCACGACTGAGCCAGCGGCGCACCTTCGTTGACGCCGGCCCGCTCTCCCGCTTTCAGCTCTCAGCCATCGGGTTTGTCCGAAAGCGGATAGCCGATTGCCGAAAGCGGTGGGCAATCAAGATCGCTGCGTTACACTGCTGGGAATGCCCCGCCATTTTCAGCACATCGGCTCCCGGACGATCGCGTATCACGACTCGGCGCCCGGCGAATCGAAGCGGAATGTCTGTGTGTTGCTGCACGGCTTCCCGTTGAGCGCGGCGATGTGGGAGCCGCAGCTGCATGGCATTCCCGATGGCTGGCGGTTCATCGCTCCGGACCTTCGAGGGTTTGGCGGATCGTCGGAGTCCGACCCGAACGACGGCGAATCGATCGATGACTTTGCCTCCGATGTCGTCGCGCTGCTCGCCGAGCTGGGCATCACCGAGGCGGTCATCGGCGGGCTGTCGATGGGCGGGTATGTCGCCCTGGCGATTCTCCGGCGGGCGCCGCACCTGGCCGCCGCGTTGATCTTTGCCGACACCCGCGCCGGCGCCGATTCTCCGGAAGGCCGCGCGAACCGGCGCAGCATGATCGCGCTCGTCGATCGGGAGGGCCCTTCGGGAGTCGCCCGGGAGATGATGCCCAAGCTGCTGGGCAAGACCACGCGAGAGACCAACCCGCAGGTCGAGCCGGTTGTCCGCCACCTCATCAATCGGCAATCGCCGAACGCTCTCCGAGGAGGTCTGATTCGCATGATGCAACGGCCCGACTCGATGCCGCTGCTGGCGACGACGGCCGTGCCGACGCTGGTGGTGGTCGGCGACGAAGACGAGATCACGCCACTGGCGGAGTCGCAGCGGATTGCCGATGCGGTTCCGGGCGCGAGCCTCGTGGTCATTCCCAAGGCTGGTCACTTGAGCAACCTCGAACGCCCGGAAGAGTTCAACCAGGCGCTCGCGACGTTTCTCGGCAGACTCTGACCGCGTGCGCCTGATCCTGCTCGCGCTCTGCGCCGCGACTTCGATGGTCCTCGGGGCCTCTCAGGATCCAGAGCCGCGAGTGGTCGACGAGCTGACTCGTCCCTTCGATCGGGTTCTCGATGTGTACGTCCGCGACGGCTACGTCTACTACGCGGCGCTGAAGCAGGACCGCTCGACGCTCGAGGCCTATCTGCGAGCGATTGGCAACGTCCCGACAGCCGAGTTGAACGGCTGGCCGAAGAGCCGGCAACTCGCCTTCTGGATCAACGCCTACAACGCGTTCGTGCTCGAAACCATCATCGACCATTATCCGATTCGCGGCGGGAATGCGGCATACCCAGGTGACAGCATTCGACAGATACCCGGCGCCTTCGAGCGGCAAACGTTCAGGGTCGGGGGCCGTTCGCTGACGCTCGACGCCATTGAGGTCGACGTGATCGCGCAGTTTCGCGATGCGCGCGCGCTCCTGGCGCTGGGCCGCGGCTCGGTCGGAAGCGGCCGGCTCAAGAGCGAAGCGTACGTCGCCGAGCGGCTGGACGAACAGCTCGCTGCCATGGAGGCGGAGATTGTGACCCGCCGCGAGATGGTCCAGATCGATCGGGTGAACAACTCGGTGAGCATCAGCCCGTTGTTCTCCTGGCGCGAGCGGGAGTTCACCGGGTTCTACATGGACCGGGCTGACAGGCGCTACAGGGATCGCAGTCCGGTCGAACGCGCCGTGCTCGGCCTGCTCGCCCCCATCGTCCTGCCAATGGAATCGGATTTCCTGATGAAGAATCAGTTCTCGGTCGTGTTTCACGACTACGACTGGCGGCTGAATGATTTGGCGACTAGATAGTTCAAAGTTCAAGAGTTGAAAGTTCAAAGTTGAAGTTTCAAGTTAGAAGTTCAGTTGTAAGTTCCTAGTTGCACGTCTCAAGAGCCTGCCTCGCCGAAGCCCGCGGGTTGATCAGGGGCGAAGGCGGAATAGCGAATAGCGAATAGCCTCCCTATGGATCTCGAGCTGAAAGGCAAGGCCGCCGTCATCACCGGCGGAAGTCGCGGTCTGGGATATTCGAGCGCCGCCGCGCTCGGCGCCGAAGGCGCAAACGTCGTGATCTGCGCGCGTGGCGAGGAGCAACTTGCTCGATCGGTCGACGGCCTTCGATCACAGGCGGCGCCCGGCGCCGAGGTCATTGGCGTGCGGGCCGATGTGTCGACCGAGGAAGGCGTCCAGCACGTGATCGACGCCACCGTCGCGCGGTTCGGCCGGCTCGACATCCTCGTCAACAACGTCGGCCTGGCGAGGGGAGCTGACCTCGAGTCCACCGCCGATGCCGACTGGCGCGAAGCGTTCGATCACACGCTGTTTCCGGCGATCCGCGCCTCACGACTCGCCGTCCCGCACATTCGCCGGCAGGGCGGTGGCGCCATCGTGATCGTGTCGTCGATCTTCGGACGAGAGGCAGGCGGCCGCATGACCTACAACGCGGTCAAGGCCGCCGAGATCAGCCTGACCAAGTCACTCGCGCAGCAATTAGCCAAGGATCAGATCCGCGTTGTCTCGCTGGCCCCCGGTTCGATTCTGTTTCCCGGCGGGTCGTGGTGGAAGCGCCAGCAGGCCGACCCGGATGGCATCGCGGAGTTCGTTCGGCGCGAATTGCCGTTCGGCCGCTTCGGACGGCCCGACGAGGTGGGCACGACGGTCGCGTTTCTCGCTTCTCCGAAAGCCAGCTGGATCAGCGGAACGACCGTCGTCGTCGACGGTTGCCAGTCTCGCGCGTTCTAGTGTTTTCGCGGGCTGAACCAGAAGTAATACACGGGCAGGCCGGCGAGCACGACCGCGAAGGTGATCGTCGTCCATTTCGGATCCGTGATGAGCGCGTTCACGACCAGATACACTGCGGCCGCAATGAAGACGGCGGGGACAAACGGGTAGCCGACGACCTTGTATGGCCGCTGCAGGTGTGGATGCGATTTGCGGAGGCGATAGATGGCCGCGACGCTGAGCGCATAAAACGGCCACATGGCCAGCACGAATGTATCGGTGAGCTGCTCGAAGGTCTGCGTCATCACCATCGCGACGCCGAGAGCGGTGGCCAGGGTGATGGCGGCCCACGGCGTCCGCCAGGTTGGATGCACGGCGGCGATCGGTTTGAAGAGCAGGTTGTCGTCGGCCATCGCAAAAAAGATGCGGGGCGACGCCACCATGCTGCCCATCAGTGAGCCGAAGGTCGAGATCATCACGATGACCGACACGAACGCCGCCCCGCCCTGACCGAACAGCGCGCTCATCGTGTCGGCCGCGATGAGGCGCGAAGACTGCAGCCGCCCGATCGGCGACACGTAGAGATATGCGATGTTCGACAGGAGATAGATGGCGATGATTGCGATCGTGCCGATCACGATCGCGCGCGGCAGGTTGCGCTGCGGATCCCGGACCTCACCGCTGGCAAAGGTCAAATCGGCAAAGCCGTCGTACGCCCACATCACCGAAATCAGCGCCAGGCCGAACAACCCGGCGTCCACGGGCGCGCCGGTCGCGGCGAGATTGCTCCAGCTGGCGCCAACCCCGCCGCCCAGCACGAGCGACGCGATGACCAGAAGCGTCAGGGCGCCAAACTTCGCGATGGTCGAAAGCCCCGCGAACAGCGCGCCCAATTGCACGCCGACGATATTGATGATTCCGGCAAAGATGATCGCTCCCGCAGCGAGGTAGTCGGCCCAGTCCGGGTGAAGCGCGGGATCGATGCCGACGACTCGCAAAAAGTACTCGCCGAAAACCGACGAAATGCCGCCGAGCGCAGCGGCACGAATCAGCACCAGCTGCGCCCAACCGTAGAGAAACCCGGCCGGCCGGCCCCAGCCCTCGCGGAGATAGACATACATGCCGCCGGTCTCGGGCATCGATGCCGAGAGCTCGGCAAAGGCGAGCGCGCCGCACAGGACAATGACGCCGCCGAGCACCCACACCCCGAGCATCCACATCGGATCGGGGACTCGTGCTGCGATGCCTGCCGGTGTGCGGAAGATCCCGCCGCCGATGGTGATGCCAATGACGAGGCCGATCGAACTCCAGAGCCCGAGTCGTCGAACGAGGGTAGCTGCCACGGTTCGGGGATACTATCCGAGCGACAACCACTCCACAACCGAGAGCTCTCAGAATTGGAGTCTTGGTGATGGCGACCTCGCAAGATGGCTGCGAGGGATCAGGGCGTGCGTCTCAGACCCACGAGCTCGAATTCCACGATCAACGGATCGAGGCTGGCGATCGGCGACGGTTGGAAGTAGGTGAATCCTCCCGTCATCGAACCGTTCGGTGCGATCTGCGAGCGCCAGCGCGTTACCATCGTGGCCGTGGGCTCGCCGTTGCGCAACACGGGACCTTCCATGGTCAGCGTCCCATCGTCTCCAATCGTTCCCGAAAGCGACGCGACGTCACGGCGTGGCGGCGCGATCGAGCCTGGGGCCGGTTGGGTATCCAGATCAAATCCGCCCTGGACCGACGCACTCGTCTGTTGAAGATCCAGGCGCAGCGTGAAGATCGCGTTTGACGGGAAAGTGTTGCTGCACGTCCTGAAGTCGCCGGCGGAGCACGACGTCTCGTTCAACCTGCCGAGCCACACGCCTCGATAGTCGGGAATGACACGAAGCGCCGTCGAAGCGGAGACGCCAGCTTCGACGCCAATCACCGTCACGACGCCGTTGGCGATGCCGCGCAGCCGCCCCACGTCATCGATTGACGCGACTGAGGGATTGTCGACACTCCATTTCGGATTCACCGGACGGGACGATCCATCGCTGAAGCTGCCGATCGCCGTCAACGCCACCGTCGATCCGACCACGACGACCGTGGTTGGACTGGAAATGGTGATGGAACTTGGCGGCTTCGCCGGTGTTGGCGCCGTGGGAGTGCGGTCAGAGCAAGCGGCCGTGAGCACGCTGAGAACCGGAACGCAGAGGAGAAGAGGAGAGAGTCGTGGGCCCACCATGGATCGATTGGAGGGGGATTCCCCAAGGTATCGGACAAAAGAGAGGAGAGGAATCCGGCGAAAAACGGTCGTCTGTGAGGGGACCTGTTTTTGGTGTTTCTTCGCCCTTTCGTCTATTGATCGTGTAGCATTTCTCAAGATTGCCGATCTCTACCGACTCAACCACGCTGCCAGCGAGACGGCTGCAGGAACAGAAGCAGATCGCCCTCCAGCACGCGCTTCAGGTGCTCGCCTCGGGTCCCGGCCTGGATCGCCCGGACACGCCCGACGGGGTGGTCACGGCGATCCGCCGGCTTCCGGCGGTTGAGGCGGAGTACGCGCCATTTCCGGCCGGCATCGAGGCGCGGCTTCGGGCCGCGCTCGAGTCGCGCGGCATTCGCAGCTTGTATGTCCATCAGACCGAGGCCCTCGAGCACATCGCTGCTGGACGCAACGTCGTGACCACGACGCCTACAGCGTCGGGCAAGACGCTCTGCTACAACCTGCCAGTTCTCGACCGCATCCTCAAGCGGCCGGCAACGCGCGCGCTGTATCTGTTTCCGACCAAGGCGCTGGCCCAGGATCAGATGGCCGAACTGCACGAGCTGGTTGGCGCAATCGGGGAAGTCGACGGCGGCCAGATTGGCGTGCATACGTATGATGGCGACACGCCAGCCGATGCGCGCCGCACGATTCGCACGCGCGCGCACATCGTTCTGAGCAACCCCGACATGCTGCACTCGGGGATCCTGCCGCACCATCCCCGCTGGGCCAAGCTGTTCGAGAACCTGGAATTCGTCGTCATCGACGAGCTGCACGCCTATCGTGGCGTCTTCGGCAGCCACCTGGCGAACGTGCTGCGACGCCTGCAGCGGATCTGCCGGCACTACGGATCGAATCCCCAGTTCATCTGCTCGTCGGCAACCATCGCGAATCCGGACGCGCTCGCGAGCCGTCTGGCCGAGCGGCCCTTCTCGCTGGTCGAAAAGAGCGGCGCCCCACGCGGAGAAAAATACTTCGTCTTCGTGAATCCTCCGGTCGTCAATCGCCAGCTCGGCATTCGGCGCTCGTATCTTGCGGAAGCGCGGCGGGTCGCCGGAGAGTTCCTGCGCCGCCAGCTTCAGGTGATCGTCTTTGCCCAGAGCCGTCTCACGACCGAAATCCTCACGACGTATCTGAAAGACGACTTCGAGGATGTGCCGGGAATGCCGGAACGGATTCGCGGCTATCGCGGCGGATATCTGCCGCTGCGCCGGCGCGAGATCGAGAAGGGGCTTCGCAATGGAGAAGTGCGCGGCGTGATTTCCACCAACGCGCTCGAGCTGGGGATCGACATCGGCGCGCTCGATGTCAGCGTGATGGCCGGGTATCCGGGAACGATCGCCTCAACCTGGCAGCGTGCCGGACGTGCCGGCCGGCGTTCCGGTCAGTCGGCAGCGGTGATGGTGGCGTCGAGCGCCCCGATCGATCAGTTCGTCGTGCGGCACCCGTCGTATTTCTTCGACGCGTCACCCGAGCATGCGCTGGTCAACCCCGATAATCTCCACATCCTCGTCAATCATGTGAAGTGCGCGGCCTTCGAGCTGCCGTTCACGACCGAGGAGCTGTACGGCCAGGTGAACGTGCAGGAGGTGCTCGGCATTCTCGAAGAGTCGGGCCTGGTGCACCGGAGCGGTGGAGAGGATGCCGCGGGTCAGTGGCATTGGACGAGCGAGTCCTACCCAGCCAATGCCGTGAGCCTGCGTTCGATCTCGTCGGACAACTTCGTCGTCATCGATCACACGAACGGCTCGAACGTGATCGGCGAGACCGATTTCAACAGCGCGCTGGCCGTCCTGCATCCCAAGGCTATCTACCTTCTGGAAGGCCGGCTGTTTCAAGTGGAGGAGCTGGACTTCGAAGGCCGGAAGGCGCACGTCCGCTCGGTGGAGTCCGACTACTACACCGACGCGATTACCTACACGAAGGTGACGATTCTCGATCGGTTCGAATCCGACGCGGCGCTCGTCGCCCATCACGGCGAAGTCCACGTCGTCTCTCGCGTGGTCGGCTTCAAGAAGATCAAGTTCTATACGAACGAGAACGTCGGATCCGGAGAGCTCGATCTCCCGGAGCAGCAGATGCACACGACGTCGTATTGGCTCGAGATTCCGGTGGCGATCATCGATCGCTTGCCATACGCCGCCGACGATCGCCGTGACGGCGTGCTCGGGCTGGCGTTTGCGATGCGGCATGTGGCACAGCTGCTGTTGATGTGCGATCAGCGCGACATCGGGTTGTCGATCAACGCGGGCGAGCAACCAGGAGACACGCCGCGAATCTTCATCTACGACGCGTATCCTGGCGGCATCGGGTTCAGCGCTCCGCTGTTCGGTATGCAACGCGATCTGCTGGTGCGAACCTTCGGCCTCATCAGTGGCTGCGGATGCGAAACCGGCTGTCCCACATGCGTCGGTCCAGTTGGACAAAGCGGGCCCCTCTCGAAGACCGTCGCGCTCCGTCTACTTCACCATCTGCTCGAAGGACAGCTGGACGGCGAGTCTCTGGGTACTCTTGTCGGGGCGGGCGAACGGCTGATTGAGTCGCGGTCGACTGAACCGGCGCCGGCGGACGACGTTCCGTTTTGATTTCTCATGCCGCCGACTCTTTCCGATCGTCTGCGCGGCATCGTTCACGGAACTCGACCGTCCTCGGTTCCAGTCCTGGCGCCAGACGTCGACGTCAGCGTCGGTCCCGATCTCTCGCGCCTCCATCCGCGCACTGAAGCCGGCGAAGCTGATTACGAAAGGGCGGCGGCGATCCTCGGTGGGTCCGTTGCGACTCGCGACAACGGAGCGGTCATCGTCGTTGAAAGGGAATACGCCGCGGACTCGCTGCACGGACGACTGCCTGTCGGCGACCTCGCGTCGACGATTGCTGAGGGCGACGACGCGATTGCGATGCTGAAGCAGGCGTGGCCGTCGACTCGCAACCAGCAAACGAGTGGTCCGCTTCCATCGGCCTCGCAGTGGCTGTTCCTGGATCTGGAGACCACAGGCCTTGCCGGAGGCGCCGGCACGCAGGCGTTCCTCATTGGCTGCGCGGCAGTCGAGGGCCGCAGCATTCGTGTCAGGCAGTTTCTCCTTCCAGGTCTCGAGCATGAACAAGCACTGTTGAGCGAGTTCACGGCTCATGCGGAGGACATGAGCGGCCTGGTCACATTCAACGGCCGCTCGTTCGACGCGCCTCTGATCGAAACGCGATTCCTGTTTCATCGCTTCGCGTTTCCGATGGAAGACACGCTGCACCTCGACATGCTCTATCCGTCGCGCCGCTTGTGGAAGGCGCGTGCCACTCCAGCCGGCCCCGACCCGGACGACGGCAGTTGTTCCCTCTCGGTGCTCGAGAAGCAGGTCGCCGGCCTGCATCGCGTCGGCGACGTTCCCGGGTTTCAGATTCCGTCGCGCTACTTCCGCTTCATTCGCGACGGCGATGCCCGGCCGCTCGAGGCCGTGCTCGAACACAATCGACTCGATCTGATTTCGTTGATGGCGGTGATGGCTCGAGTGATTCGGATGATCGAGCAGGGGCCCTCATCGACGAGAACGCCGCAGGAGTGTCTCGGGCTCGCGCGAATCTACGAGCGCGCCGGCGGGCTCGACGATGCCGAGGCAACGCTCCTGCGCGCGATCGATTTGGCGCAGCGACTTGGCACCGAACCCGAAGCTCACGCCGAAGCGTTGCGTCGTCTGGCGTGGTTGCGCCGCCGGGCAGGGCGCTTCCGCGAATCGGCCGATGCGTGGAGCGCGCTTGCCGACCTGCCGCGCTGTCCGTCACAGCTGCGGCGCGAAGCGCGCGAAGCGCTGGCCATCTACCACGAGCATCGCTCGCGCGACCTGGGAACCGCGCGGTCGCTCGTGCTCGATGTCCTCAACGATGGGCCAGAGGGCCACCGGCGCGATGCGGCCGAGTACCGGCTGCAGCGACTGGAGAGAAAGATCTCGTACCGCGAGCGCTACGCGCCTTCACTTCCGCTTTCATAACGCCTTCGATTCCTTCATCGCCAGATTCCGCATCAAGCGATGCAGGTAAGTGGGTTGCAAGTGGAGCAGCCGCGCCGCCCGCGCGAGATTGCCGTCGGCTCGTTCGACGGCGTCGCGGATGATCTGTCTTTTGGCGTCGTTGACGCCGTCGTGGTACGCCCTCGTCTCGGCGTTGGGCGGTGCGGGTCCTTCCAGGAGCTGCTCAGGAAGGTCGTCGACCCCGATCCAATCCTCGGATCCCAGGACCAGGGCTCGCTCGATCGTATTCTCGAGCTCGCGAACGTTGCCGGGCCAATCGTGCTTTAGCAGCCGGGCACGCGCCTCACGCGTCATCCCACGAACCCGCCTGCCGCTGCGTATCGCATACTTCCGGACGAAGTAGGTGATGAGGAGCGGCAGATCGTCGACGCGGTCGCGCAACGGTGGCAGCGATAGTTCGATCACGTTGAGACGATAGAAGAGATCCTGGCGAAACGTGCCCGCCTTGACAGCCGCCTCGAGGTCCCGATTCGTGGCGGCGACGATGCGGACGTCAATGGGTATCGGGCGCGTACTGCCGAGCCGCTCGAGCCGTCGATCCTGAAGCACGCGCAGCAGCTTGGCTTGGAGCGAGGGCGCCAGCTCACCGACTTCGTCGAAGAACGCCGTACCGCCATGGGCCAGCTCGAGCCGCCCCTTCTTCTGGGCGATCGCGCCGGTAAAGGCGCCCCTTTCGTGGCCAAACAGCTCGCTCTCCATCAGGCCTTCCGGAACCGCGGCGCAGTTGATGGCGACAAAAGGACCCTGCGCGCGCCCGCTGTTCGCGTGAATCGCATGCGCCACCAACTCCTTGCCGGTGCCGCTCTCGCCGCGAATGAGCACGGTGCTGTCCGACGGGGCGGCCTTCGCCACGCGTGCATAGACGGCCTGCATCGCGTGACTCTCGCCGATGAGATCGCGCTCGATCGTATGGGCTGACGTGAAGCGCAGCGACGGCGTCACCGGAATGTCGAACTCGAACGCGGCGGCCACTGTCGAGTCGACCTCGCCTCGTGCGCCCTCCGGTCCCGACGCGTTTGCCCCGGACACGAAGATCAACGCCGAATCGCCGATCCGTATTTGATCGCCGTCGGCCAGCTGGTGCTGCCGCACTGGCAGCCCGTTGACGATGGTGCCGTTCCGGCTATCGAGATCGCGAAGCAAAAAGTCTGTCCGGCCCTCGACGTCAGCTCCATCGATCGCGCAGTGCCGTCGTGAGAGAGCCAGGTCGGGAATCGCAAACGTGCTGGACTGGTCGCGGCCGATCGAGACGCCGCGGTCGAGATTCACCACCTGACCGCGCGCGGGGCCGGCGATCACGATGAGGCGTGGTGAGGATGTCACGCTGGAGTGTCCTGTGTCGAGAGACGACGATCATAACAGCGCCTTCACGCGCCGCGACGATCAGATACGAACGCTATCCGATCGGATAGTGATTCGTGCGAGCCACGTTGTCGTGTCCGCTGTCTGGTTCATACGCACGCCACAGGGAAAGTCAAACCGGGTAAAGGAGTTCCGACTGATGAACGGGAGCGTCTCCTAACCCACCTCACGGCGGCCACGTCGTTGCCCCATAGGTCTGCGGCCGCCATCGGGCGTTCGCAGCGGCGGCCAGGAGGCCGCCGTGGAACGAATCTCGAGATGCATGGCCGTGGCGCTGGTGATGGTGTGCGGCACGCGACTGCTGGCGCAAGACGACCGAGTGGTCACGCGAGTGCGCGGCGCAGATGAGACGATTCGATCGCTGATCCGTGAGGGTGACTCGCGCTCCGAATCCTTCCGCGCGATGGTCGACGAGATCCAGCGATCGAACGCCGTCGTGATGGTGCAGTTTGGGCTCTGCGCCAACGGGCAGTTTCGATCGTGCGTCATGCACGTTGAGGGGGGTGCGCGCCAGCGTCACATCCGGATCCTTGTCAAAACGCGAACCACCAACGACCGCCTGATTGCCACCATCGCGCACGAGCTCCATCACTCGCTCGAAATCATCCGCGCACCGAATGTGACCACGAGCGAGCAGGTGTTGGCGCTGTACCGGCGAATCGCGAAGGGAAGATGCGGGAAGGGACTGGACGATCGCTGCGAAACCGACGCGGCGCTCGCTGCCGAAGCGATCGTCCTCGGCGAGCTGGATCGTCGTCCGCCTTCGCGGCCGTAGGCCGCTACGGCGCGACCTCGCCATAGCTCGCGGTACCGAAGCGCCGCGAGCGACGGCGGGCCGAGACGATAGTGTTAGTTGAACCTCTTGGCCGGGGTCTTCTTGGCCTTTGCCTTGGCTTCCTTGGCGGCCGTCTTGCGGGCCTCGGAAGTCTGGGCGCCGAACTTCTTCGTGAACCGGTCGATGCGGCCCTCGATGTCGAGCAACTTCTGCCGGCCCGTGAAGAACGGGTGGCAGTTGGAGCAGATGTCCAGATGCAGCTCCGGCTTGGTGGAGCGGGTCTTCCACGTCGCACCGCACGCGCAGTGGACGGTCACTTCCTGATAGTTGGGATGGATTCCGGGCTTCATGGCTTGTCCTTTGTGCCGGATCCGGGTTACACGGGGGGCAGGCCCCCATGCCCACTTACCGGCGGGCTAACGAAACCTCAATTATACAGGAACCCGTGTATTGTTAGGGCTTCCCCAATTGGAGGTCCCTGCATGAAGCGCCTTGTCTTGTTCGTCGCCTGCGCCCTGGCCGTTTCGGGCCCGACGTTCTCTCAAACGCCGGATGAAGCCATTGAAAAGGCCACGGCTCCTGCGCCACGTCAGATGAAAGAAGGAGCCACCGTCATCAAGTGGAAGCCGGACTTCACCTACGACACCCTGAAGAAGGGCACCAACCGGCTGGTCTGCTACGACCAGTCCGGAGAAGCCACCGAGCAGCCGTTCTCGGTGCAGTGCACCAGCATCGCCAACCTCGATCGCGTCGCGCAGAACAAGAAGTTCGAAGCGATTGCCGACAAGGCCGCACGACAGGCGGCGATTGACGCCGCCGAGAAGGATGGCACTCGCGTCAAGCCGGAGTTCGGGTCAGTCTGGTACACGATGAGCGGCGCCGATCGAGCCACCGCCCGCACTCACATCACGATCGCGGTGCCGGGCGCCACGGCCCAATCGCTGGGCCTGCCCGACAATCCGAAGATGGGCGGCGTGTGGATCATGAATGCGGGAACATCAACCGCGCATTTGATGACGCCGGGGAGCTAGGGGGGAACGGGTCTACAGGTTCTGCAGGTTCTGCAGGTTAGAGTTCGGCAGGTTCGAACCCGTGGAACCGATGGAACCAGTAGAACCCGTAGAACCTGTAGAACCCGCAGAACCTGTGAGAGCTTTTCAGAATTCCGGCTGTTGCTGCGTCAGGCAATGAATCGCGCCGAGCCCCCAGATGAGGGCTCGGCAATTCACACCGACGATCTCTCGATCGGGCAGCCGTGACTGCAGAATCGACAACGCCTTGCGGTCTCTCGCCGGCTGACCGAAGACCGGCACCAGCAGTGCGCGGTTCACGAAATAGAAGTTCATATACGTCGCCGGCAGCCGTTGGCCCTCGTCACTGATCGGCCGGGGCATGGGCAGCTCGACGATGTCGAATGGCCGGCCCGAGGCGTCGCGAGCACGGGCAAGCCGGCGGCGGTTTTCCTGCAGCACGTGGAAATTGGGGTCGGACGAGTCCCGTTCGATGCCGATCGCGATCGTTCGCGAGTCGATGAATCGCGCGAGGTCGTCGATGTGTCCGTCGGTGTCGTCGCCATCGATCCCTTCGCCGAGCCAGATCACGCGCTGCTGGCCGTAGTACTCGCACAAGTAGCGCTCGATCTCCCGCTTGGAAAGGCCCCGGTTGCGGTTCTTGTTCAGCAGGCATGACGTGGTCGTCAGCACGGTGCCCTCGCCGCTGAAATCCACCGCGCCGCCTTCCATCACGATTCCGGGAGAGAAGACCGGCACGCCGAGCTCGTCGCCGATCCGCACCGGCACCGCGTCGTCCGCGTCGAACGGCGGATACTTGCCGCCCCACGCGTTATAGCCCCAATCGACAATCGCGCCTTGGGTTCGTCCGCGCTTGCGGCGAACGACGAAGGCCGGGCCGTGGTCGCGCGTCCAGCATTCGTTGGTGGGAATGTGATGGAACACCACTCGCCGCAGCAGGACCGCTCGCGCGCGGAGGAAGTCGCTGACCAGGCGCTGGTAGTTGTGGTTGGGAACGTTGAGATGGACCGGTTCGTAGCGCGCAATCGTCCGGATCGCCAGCGCGATGTCTTCGATCCCCTCGTGATAGCGGCCGGGAAACGAAATACCCTCGGGCCGCGGCCAACTAATCCAGGTCGCGGAGTGCCGGCTCCACTCCGGCGGGAACACAAAACCATGCTCAGTCGGAGTGCCCTTAAGAGCTTTCACCAGTGCCAAGGGTGCCTGAGGTGCCTAGGGTGCCAGGGTGGGTGCCAAGGGTGCCAGTGCTAGTCGCGCAGACGCTTGGTGAGGTCGCCGTACGCGTCGATGCGGCGGTCGCGCAGGAACGGCCAGTGCGTGCGGCTGAACTCGACTCGAGACAGATCGCAGTCGACGACGAGCACGGCCTCGCGGTCCGATGGCGCGCGCTCGACGACCTGTCCGTCGGGTGCCGCGACAAACGATTGTCCCCAGAACTCGATGCCGTCCTTGTTCACCGGCTTGCCGGAGGTCGAGAGAATCTTCTCCAGGCCGATGCGGTTGGGCGCGCACACCCAGCAGCCGTTGGCGATGGCATGACTGCGGTGCATCAGCTCCCAGGCATCGTGCTGCACGGCGCCATACTGCTTCTTCTCCGACCGATGCCAGCCGATGGCGGTTGGATAGAACAGGATCTCCGCGCCGGCCATTGCCGTGAGGCGTGCGCCTTCCGGAAACCACTGATCCCAG
This sequence comes from uncultured Acidobacteriota bacterium, assembly GCA_963773045.1. Taxonomy (GTDB): domain Bacteria; phylum Acidobacteriota; class Vicinamibacteria; order Vicinamibacterales; family UBA2999; genus 12-FULL-67-14b. The sequence goes on from CAVYZT010000013.1 coordinate 655,713, forward strand.
CAGATCAGCGTGCCGATCGTCCCCCGTCGGGTCTTCCACGCGCGAAACCCGGTGTCGCCCGGCGTGAAATAGAACTTCTCGTAGAAGAGCGGGTCGTCCGGGATGTGCATCTTGCGATAGACGCCGAGGATCGATCCATCGCTGTCAATGATGGCAGCCGTGTTGTGATACACGCCGGCCGCCCGCTTCTCGAAAAGCGACGCGACGACGACGGCCTTGTGCTTCTTCGCGAGCTTGCCGAGCGCGTCGGTCGACGGACCCGGGATGCTTTCGGCGAGCGCGAAGAACCGGTGCTCTTCGGTCTGGCAGAAGTACTGCGAGCGGAACAGTTCCTGCGTGCAGACGATCTGCGCGCCCGCCTTCATCGCGCGTTCGGCGAGCGCGACCTGGTGCTCGAGATTGCGGGCGGGATCTTCGCCGCACGCCATCTGCGTGAGGCCCACCTGTACTGTCGTCGATGCCGGCATTGGCTAAATCTGGGATTTGGGGTGGGTGAACGGTTTCAAGGCAATACGGTAGCATGGCTGTTCCTTCTGATTGCGCTGGCCCCGTCACCTCAGCTAGAGTCCCAGGGCGTTGCCATTCTTCTTCCTAGACAAGGAGCCTCCGATGACCCGCACGTTCACGCTTGTTTCGGCACTGGTGCTGGCGGCGACGCCGGTGTTTGCTCAAGGAATGGCGCAGGCGCCGCAGAAGATCTCGCTTGCCACCGGTCTGCAGCGGTCTTACGCCAACATCAAGTTGAATCTCACCGAAATGGCCGCGAAGATGCCCGACGCCGACTACAACTTCCAGCCGACGAAAGAGGTGCGCACCTACGGCCAGCTGTTCGGCCACGTCGCCAACGCGCAGTTCGGCCAGTGCGCGGCCGCCAAAGGCGCCGCCAATCCGAATCAGGGGAACGACAACGAGAAGAAGGCGACCAAGGCCGAGTTCGTCAAGGCGCTCGCCGACTCGTTCGCGTTCTGTGACGACGCGTTTGCGTCGCTGACCGACGCCAACGCGGTGGAGCTGGTCAAGCAGGGCCAGAACGAGGTCGCGCGCGGTTCGGTGCTGGCGGGACTCATCGGCCACAGCAATGAGATGTACGGAACCGGCGTGGTCTACATGCGCCTGAAGGGCCTCGTGCCGCCGTCAACGGAACGGGCGATGCGGAAGCCGTAGCGTCGCAGTCCACAGTCCACAGTCCGCAGTCCGCAGTCCACGGTTCAAAAGGACTGAGGACTGAGGACCGTGGACCGTGGACTGAGTCCTACTTCCCGTTCTGCATCGCCGCCAGGAACTCCGCGTTCGTCCGCGTCTTGCTCATCTTCGACAGCAGGAGCTCCATCGCTTCGACCGGTGACAGCGGCGTCAGCACGCGTCGCAAGACGTAGACGCGGCTGAGGTCGTCCTTCGGGATGAGCAGCTCTTCCTTGCGGGTGCCGCTCTTCTGGATGTCGATGGTGGGGAAGACGCGCCGGTCGGCGAGCTTGCGGTCGAGGTGCACCTCCATGTTGCCGGTGCCCTTGAACTCCTCGAAGATCACTTCGTCCATGCGCGAGCCGGTATCGACCAGCGCGGACGCGACAATCGTCAGCGAGCCGCCTTGCTCGATGTTGCGAGCCGCGCCGAAGAATCGCTTCGGGCGCTGCAAAGCATTGCTGTCCACACCTCCCGACAACACCTTGCCAGACGTCGGGACGATCGTGTTGTAGGCGCGTGCCAGCCTCGTAATCGAATCGAGCAGGATCACGACGTCCTTCTTGTGCTCGACGAGGCGCTTGGCCTTCTCGATCACCATCTCCGCGACTTGCACGTGCCGCTGTGCCGGCTCGTCGAAGGTCGAGGAGATGACCTCGCCCTTGACCGACCGCTGCATGTCGGTCACTTCTTCGGGCCGCTCGTCGATGAGCAGCACGATGAGGTAGATCTCGGGATGATTGGTCGTGATCGCGTTGGCGATCGACTGCAGCAGCATGGTCTTGCCGGTGCGTGGGGCGGCGACAATCAGGCCGCGCTGCCCTTTGCCGAGCGGCGTCATGAGATCCATGACGCGCGTAGACAGGTTCTCCGGGTCGGCCTCGAGCCGGATGTGCTCCTGGGGATAGAGCGGCGTCAGGTTCTCGAAGAAGACCCGCTCCCGGCCGCGGGCCGGCGGCTCGAAGTTGATCGCTTCGACCTTGATCAGCGCGAAATACCGCTCGCCTTCCTTGGGCGACCGTATCTGGCCGGCGATGGTGTCACCGGTGTGCAGGTCGAACTTGCGGATTTGCGACGGGGAAACGTAGATGTCGTCGGGGCCGGCCAGGTAGTTGTAGTCGGGGGCGCGCAGGAAACCGAAGCCGTCGGGCAGCACCTCGAGCACGCCTTCGGAGAAGATCAGCCCCGCCTTTTGCGCCCGGGCCCGCAGGATCTCGAAAATGAGCTCCTGCTTGCGCATGCCGGTCGCGCCGGGAATCTCCATCTCGCGGGCGATCTTGGTGAGCGCCGTGACGCCCAGTTCCTTGAGCGTCGAGAGGTCCAGTGTCGTGGTTTCGCTGGGAGGCGGGGCGGGGCTCGTCGCTATCGCGGTGTCAACAGCTTGCTGATCAGTTTCCACAGTGCATCCAATCCTTCACCGGTCTCCGCCGAAATCGGCGTGACCGCGCTTGAGTACAACCTTTCCAACTCCGAGAGGTGACGCTGCCGTTCGGCGCGCGTCAATTTGTCGACCTTGGTGGCCACGACGTGGCTCGTTACGCCAAGGTTCCCGAGCCAGGCACTCGCGCCGAGGTCGGCCTCGAGACCCGGATGGCGGCTGTCCACGAGCAACAGCGAGCCTGCGAGCGACGCACCAGCGCGCACCACGAAGTACTCCTTCGCGAGCTGATCGAACGTGTCGCGGCTCCGCACGCCGCCGCGCGCATAGCCGTACCCGGGGAGATCCACCAGGTGAAACGCCGGCCGCCCCTCGGCGGTCAGGCGATAGAAATTGGCCAGGCGCGTCTTGCCGGGCGCCGCGCTGGTTCTCGCCAGCTTTCGCCGCGCCAGCGCGTTGATCAGCGTGGACTTGCCGACGTTCGATCGGCCAACCATCGCGATCTCGAGCAAGCCATCGGCCGGAAACCCCGCGGCACCTGCCGCGCTCGTGACGAACTCAGATTCGATTCTCAAAGGGCCTGAGACATGGGGCTCGGGGCTTGAAGTTCACGATGGTCCGTCGGTTCGCCCAAGTCCCAAGCCCCAAGCCCCAAGCCCCAAGCCCCAAGCCCCTAGTGCGTAATCGCGTCCTCGGTCGGCTCCGCGAGATCGGGTGCATCGGGCGTGGGCGTCAACGGCACGATCGGTCCCGCGAGCGCGGTCTTCAGCACTTCGTCCATGCCGCTGACCAGATGGATTTCCATTACGTCGAGCACGTTCTTCGGGATGTCGGCCAGGTCCTTCTCGTTGTCCTTCGGCATGATGATGGTTTTGACTCCCGCGCGGTGAGCGGCCAGGATCTTCTCCTTCACGCCTCCGATCGGCAGCACCTTGCCTCGAAGGGTGATCTCACCCGTCATCGCCACGTCGCGCCGGGCCGGAATTCGCGCGAGCGACGAGATCATGGCAGTCGCCAACGTAATGCCGGCCGAAGGACCGTCCTTCGGAATCGCGCCTTCAGGGATGTGCACGTGCACATCCAGCTTTCGGTTGAAGTCCTTGGCGATGCCGAAATCCTCGGCGCGCGAGCGCACGTAGCTCATCGCCGCCTGCGCCGACTCCTGCATCACGTCGCCGAGCTTGCCGGTGAGCATCAACCGGCCGCGGCCCGGCATGAGCGTCGCCTCGGTGACGAGGATCTCGCCACCGACTTCGGTCCACGCCAGCCCGGTCGCCACGCCCACTTCGTTCTGTTCCTCAGCCAGCGTCGGGCGGTAGCGTGGCACACCGAGATACTCGGTCACCTTTTCCGCGGTCACCGTTTCGGAAACCGACGGGCCATCGACGACGACTTTTCGAGCCACCTTGCGGCAGATCGAGTTGATCTCTCGCTCCAGGTTGCGGACGCCGGCCTCTCGCGTGTAGCGCTGGATGACGACTTGAATGGCTTCGTCGGTGAAGGTGACGTTCTTCTCGGTGAGCCCCGAGCCCTCCACTGCCTTGCCGACCAGGAAGCGGCGCGCGATCTCGACCTTCTCCTGCTCGGTGTAGCCGGCGAGCTGGAGCACTTCCATGCGGTCGCGGAGCGCCTGCGGGATGGTGTGCAGCACGTTGGCCGTGCAGATGAACATGACGTTCGACAGGTCGTACTCGACGTCCAGGTAGTGATCCAGGAACGCGTTGTTCTGCTCGGGATCGAGCACTTCGAGCAGGGCCGCCGACGGGTCGCCGCGGAAGTCCATCGACATCTTGTCGACTTCGTCCAGCAGGAACACCGGGTTGAGCGACGTGGCCTTCTTCATCATCTGGATGATCTGGCCGGGGAACGCGCCAATGTAGGTGCGGCGATGGCCGCGGATTTCCGCTTCGTCGCGCACGCCGCCGAGCGACAGGCGGACGAACTTGCGGTTCATCGCGCGGGCGATCGACTTGGCCAGCGACGTCTTGCCGACGCCCGGAGGCCCGACGAACGTGAGAATCGTCGCCTTCGGCTTCTTGACCAGGGTCCGCACCGACAGGAATTCGAGGATGCGGTCTTTGATCTTCTCGAGGCCGTAGTGGTCTTCGTTGAGGATGATCTCAGACTTCTTGAGGTCGCGGCTTTCCTTGGTCTTCTTGTACCAAGGCACCGCAATGAGCCAGTCGAGGTAGTTGCGCGAGACCGTGGCCTCGGCCGACATCGGCGGCATCGACTCCAGCCGCTTGAGCTCCTGGAGCGCCTTCTCCTCGACGTCCTTGGGCATCCGCGACTGTTCGATCTTCTTCTTGAGATCCTCGACCTCGTTGCCCTTGTCGTCCTTGCGGCCCAGTTCCTTCTGGATCGCCTTCATCTTCTCGTTGAGGTAGTACTCCTTCTGCGCCTTCTCCATCTGCTTCTTCACGCGAGACTGGATGCGGCGATCGACCTGGAGCTTGTCGACTTCGGCTTCGAGGATGCCGACGATGCGGTTGAGGCGTTCGAGCGGCGAGACGATTTCCAGCAGGTTCTGCTTCTCGTCGATGCCGACGAGCAGATGCGCGGCAATGGTGTCGGCGAGCTTGCCGGGATCGTCCACGCGCACCGCCGCGATCATCGCGTCGTAGTGCAGGTTGTTCGACAGCTTGACGTACTGCTCGAACAGCGTGACGACCTTGCTCATCGTCTGCTCGACGTCGCCGCTGGCTTCCTTCTGGCGCTGCAGCACTTTGACGACGACGCGGTAGAAGCCCTTGTCTTCCTTCCACTCGATGACCCGCGCCCGATCGACGCCCTCGACCAGCACCTTGATGTTGCTGTCGGGCAGCTTCAGGCTCTGCACGACGTTGGCCACGCAGCCCATCGTGAAGATGTCTTCCGCCTTGGGATCGTCGATCGACGCGTCGTGCTGCGCCGCCAGGAACACGCGCTTGTCCTTGCCAAGGGCGTGCTCGAGCGCGCGGATCGACGAGGGGCGGCCGATCACGAACGGCATCATCATGTGCGGGAACACGACGACATCACGAAGGGGGACAATCGGAAGGGTCTCGTAGACGTCAACCATAAAGGGGTTCAGCTCTCTCTATCTATCGGCGGTCGAACACCAATCCCACAGCCGCCTTCAGTTGCCGGCAGAACGCCGAGCCCTGAACGCCGGCCGAGGAGGAACACACTAGCCAGCCTTTTCGACGACCTCAAGGCCGGTGTTCTTGCTGACCACCATCTCGCGGGTGATGACGCATTCCCGGGCCTTCTTCTGGCCGGGCATCTGATACATGAGATCCAGCATCAAGTCTTCGATGATCATGCGCAGCCCGCGTGCACCGATTTTCCTGTTCAGCGCCATTTCGGCAATGGCTTCCAGGGCATCGTCGGTGAAGCGCAGCTTCACGTTCTCGTACTCGAAGAGCTTCTGGTACTGCCGCGTGATGGCGTTGCGCGGCTGAGTGAGGATTTGGACCAGCGCCGGCTTGTCGAGCTCGTGCAAAGCGCCCATGACCGGCAGGCGGCCGACGAACTCCGGAATCAAGCCGAAGCGGATGAGGTCTTGCGGCTCAGCCTGCTCGAGCACCGCGCCGACGTCGCGACCCTTGTTGGACTTGATCTCGGCCTTGAACCCCATCGTCTTCTTGCCGACGCGCCGCTCGATCACCTTGTCGAGGCCGACGAAGGCGCCGCCGCAGATGAAGAGGATGTTGGTCGTGTCGATCTGGAAGAACTCCTGGTGCGGATGCTTGCGCCCGCCCTGGGGCGGCACGTTGGCGACGGTGCCTTCCAGGATCTTGAGCAGCGCCTGCTGCACGCCCTCGCCCGACACGTCGCGGGTGATGGAGGGGTTCTCGTCCTTGCGGCCGATCTTGTCGATCTCGTCGATGTAGACGATGCCCTGCTGGCACTTCTCGATGTCGCCACCGGCGGCCTGCAGGAGCTTCAGGATGATGTTCTCGACATCCTCGCCGACGTAACCGGCTTCGGTGAGCGTCGTCGCATCGACGATGGTGAACGGCACCGACAGCAGCTTGGCCAGCGTCTGCGCGAGCAGCGTCTTGCCGGTGCCGGTCGGCCCGATCAGCAGGATGTTCGACTTGGTCAGCTCGACGTCGTTGCGGCTGCGCGGCTGCTTCTGGATCTCGAGCCGCTTGTAGTGGTTGTAGACCGCGACGGCGAGCTTCTTCTTGGTGAGCTCCTGGCCGATCACGTACTCGTCCAGGAACTTCTTGATCTCGGGAGGCGAGGGCAGCGACGAACGGACGCCGCGATTATCGAAGCGGTTGTCGTCGGCGATGATGTCGTTGCAGACCTCGACACACTCGTCGCAGATAAAGACCGTGGGCCCGGCGATCAGCTTGCGAACGTCGTTCTGATCTTTGTTGCAGAACGAGCAGCGTAGAACTTCGCCACCGTCCCCGCTCTTTTTGACCATGCCGCTTGTCCTAGGTTACACCCGTTTACGAATCACGTCGTCAAGAATTCCGTACGTACGTCCCTCGTCGGCCGACATGATGTAGTCGCGTTCGGTGTCGTCTTGAATGCGCTTGAGCGATTGCCCGGTGTGCTCAACCAGAATCTCGTTGATCCGCTCGCGCTGGCGCACGATTTCCTTCGCCGCCAGCGCGATGTCGGTCGCCTGCCCGCCGAGTCCCGACATCCACGGCTGGTGAATCAGGATGCGCGCGTTCGGCAGCGAATACCGCTTGCCCTTGGCGCCGGCGGCCAGCAGGACCGCCGCAATCGAGGCCGCCTGTCCGATGCAGTACGTCTGCACGTCCGGCCGGATGAATTGCATGGTGTCGTAGATGGCCAGACCCGCCGTAATGACCCCGCCGGGGCTGTTGATGTACAGCGTGATGTCCTTGTCGGGGTCTTCGCCTTCGAGGAACAGCATCTGGGCAATGGCAAGGTTGGCGACCGTGTCATCGATCGGCGTGCCGATGAAGATGATGTTGTCCTTGAGCAGCCGCGAAAAGATGTCGTACGCGCGCTCGCCGCGGTTGGTCTGTTCGACCACCATCGGGATGAGCTGGTTGTGGGATGGGGAGTGGTCTCTCATGAGTTCGTAATCTGTGCCTTTGACAACACGAAGTCGATCGCTTTCTCGCGTCGCAGCCCGGCCGCCAACCGGCCGAGCTCGCCGTCCTTCTGTAAATGCGCCTTGATGCTGGCGAGACTCTGGCCTGACTGATCGGCGTAGCGCTGAAGCTCTGCGTCGAGGTCGGCTTCGGTCACCGTGAGGTTCTCGCGGCGGCCGATCTGGTCGAGAACGATCGTCGAGCCGACGGCCTCGGTAGCGGGGTCCCTTTGCCCGTCGCGGAAGCGTTGCCAGTCGATGTTCGCCTTACGCGGGTCGACCTTCTGATCCATCAGGCGGCGCGCAAAGTCCTCGAGCCGTCGATCGATTTCGCGGTCGACGAGCGATGCCGGCGGGGCGAACGGTAGCCGCGCAGCCAATTGCTTCAGCACATCGTGACGGACCTGATGATCCGCGGCGTGCGTCGCCTCATGTTCCAAATCGCCCCGAACGCGCGCGCGAAGCGCGTCGAGCGTGTCGAAGTCGCCCAAATCCTTGGCCAGCTCATCGTCGAGCGCCGGCACGACACGCTTCTTGATCTCGAGCAGCGTCACCGTATAGTCCACCTTACCTCCGGCGAGATCCGCGGCGGAATAGTCATTTGGGTAGGTCAGGGTGAACTGCTTGGTCTCGCCGACGTTGACGCCGATCAAGGCGTCGTCGAAGCCTGGCGGATTCGACGCCGCGCCGAGCTCGATGGACGCCTGGTCGTGCTTGTCCATCGGGCCTTGAACCCCATTCTTGTCCGTGCCCTGGCGCTCCAGCTTGACGACGACGGTGTGGCCGGGCTCGACGACAGTACTTTCTACGGCCTCGAATCGGGCCGCGCGCTCCCGCAACCGCTCGAGAGCCTGGTTGACCCCCTCGTCTTCGACCGTCACCGGCGGACGCGTCGCCCGAATCTCGCTCAAATCTCCCGGATCAAAAGAGGGAACCACGTCGAAGCTGGCCTTGAAGGTGAGAGGACGGCCTTCTTCGAGGACGAGGTCGTGAATGTCCGGGGTCGCAACCGGCTCGACGCCGCGCTCGACGAGCGCCTTGCCGACCGCCTTCGAGACCAGATCTTCGGCGACATCCTGCATGATCTGCCCTCGGAACCGCTGCCGGACCACTGTGGCCGGTACTTTCCCGGGACGGAATCCTGGTATTCGCGCGCCGCGGCTGAGCTTGGCGGCGGCTTTCCCGATGGCCTCATCGACATCGGTGCTCGGGACTTCCACCATCAAGTCACGGCGTGTCTCGCTCACGTCTACCAGTTCTGCTTTCATGGATCGGATTTGAGAGCCTGTCTCGCCGAAGCTCGGTTCAGCTTGGCATTTGTCGAGCCACACCTCAAAGGAGCGAAGGCGGAATGCGAAAGGGGGGAGTCGAACCCCCATAGCCTTGCGGCTACCGGATCCTAAGTCCGGCGCGTCTGCCAGTTCCGCCACTTTCGCGTGCGGATGACTGCTTCAGCCTAGCATGATTGTCCGCACGCCCCACACATGGTCCGCCAGCGCGCCTGGCGCAAGCGGCCATCCCCTCTATTTGTCGGCACTTGCACACGAAACATGAGGGGGCTTTCGTCGTCCTCTCGGCAGGGCGGACTCGGCACGGCCGACGTCAGATCGCTCGCCCGGTTTTCGTCAGCCGTTTGCCGTCTGCCGCGTGCCGATTACACTTCTCGCGAATGTCCGTCGCTGTCTCGATGACCGACGCGTTGCGGCCGCCGCTCAAATGGGCGGGTGGGAAGCGCTGGCAGTTGCCGTACTTGCGGCGGCTGTGGGCGCCGCACGCCGAGCGCCGCCTCGTCGAGCCATTCTGCGGCGGCCTCGCGGTGGCGTTGGGGCTGCGGCCTGAGCGGGCGCTCCTGAATGACGCGAATCAACACCTGATCAACTTCTATCGCTGGCTCAAGAATGGCTTGCGCATCTCGATTCCAATGGTGCAGGACAAGCGGCTTTTCTACGAGCACCGCGATCGCTTCAACGCGTTGCTTCGATCCGGACGATCGGACACCGAGGAGGCCGCGAGCCTCTTCTACTATCTGAATCGCACCGGCTACAACGGCCTCTGCCGCTTCAACTCGCGAGGCGAGTTCAACGTGCCGTTCGGCCGGCACCGGACGATTCCGTACCGATCGGCGTTCCCGGAGTTTCCCGAGGCGCTGGCCGAGTTCGAATTCGTGAGCGGTGATGTCGAAGAGGTGGCGGTCACGCCGGCGGATTTCGTCTACGCCGATCCGCCATACGATGTCGAGTTCACGGCCTACTCGCGGGGCGGCTTTACCTGGGACGACCAGGTGCGAACCGCAAAGACCTTCGCCCGCCACCGCGGCCCGGTCGTGCTCGTCAATCAGCGCACGCACCGGGTCGAGGAGCTCTACCGATCGCTGGGCTACGAGGTCGTGACGCTCGACGGACCGCGCCGCATCAGCTGCGACGGCGACCGAACCCCGGCGCGAGAGATTCTGGCCACTCGGAATCTCTAAAATCGCTGTTCGCTGTTCGCTATTCGCTATTCGCGATTCGCGGTTCGGAGTCCGAATCTTTCAACTTTGAACTGAACTTTCAACTTTCAACTTCAACTTTGAACTTTGCACTTTCAACTTTGAACTATCGGGCTTCTAGAAGGACGCATCCCCCTCCGCCCACCACCAGAGTCCCAGCGCCATCGTGAGCAGGACCGTGGCCATCACGATTGTCTGTAGCTGCTGAAGCGCGCGATCGACCCACTGGGTCGCGACTGAGGCGAACAGGCCGCGCACATCCACGCCGAACGTCAGCAACCCAAACGACCAGGCCAGCCCGAGTGCGCCGCCGGCGATCAAGAGGACGCCGGCGGCAATCGCCAGATTGAACCCGAGATCGACAACCTGCTCGCCGTCCCAACGCTCGCGCTGGATGCGCGCCATGACAGTGGCGGTGAACGCCGCGGGTGGCGACGGCAATTCCCGCGTCACGAGCAAGCCATGAATCGCGCGCGCGCGCCCAAGCCGGGCGCGGCACACCTCGCACGACTCGAGGTGGGCGGCGTCCTCGGGCGAAGGAACAAAGCTGTCGTCGGCTATTGGCTCGATGAGCGGTTCGAGATCGTCACACCGCATCTAGCGGAACTCCGTTTCCAACAGGTGGCGCAGCTGCCGTTTGGCGCGGTGCAGATGGGTCTTCACTGTTCCCAGTGGAAGGTTCAACGCCTCGGCCAAGTCCTCGTATCGCATCCCCTTTATATAGTGCCCGTTGACGAGCACCTGGTACTGCGGCGGCAGCCGCCGTATGGCTTTTTCGAGGCGATCGCGCAGGACGAAATCGCCAAACGCCGGATCGGTCTGGCCTGGTTGAAGCCGCGGCGTGTCGTCGCCTTCTCGCACCGCGTCAAGCGACTCGGTTGGCGGTCCCGGCCGCTCTTGCGCCAGGAGATTGATCACGATCCGGTAAATCCACGTGGATAACTTCGCCTCGCCGCGGAAATACGGCAAGCCACGGTGCACGCGGAGGAACACGTCCTGGGCCAGGTCCTCGGCCCGCTCTCGCGTGGCCGCGCTGCGGCTCGTCAACGCATACACCATGCCCTTGTACTGATCGACCAACTCGCGAAACGCCGTCTCGTCGCCCTGCCGGCACCGTGCTATCAGCTCGTGCTCGGTCGTGGCTTTGTTCACCGTTCGCTCAATTAGAGCGGTTCTGCCGCGATTTTGTTTCCGGTGAAACAATCCTCCGCCCGCGCCAGTCTGATCTCCCTGTTAGCAGGAATGGAGGGCAGATGGCGTCAGACTGGCTGGTTTTCTTCGGGTTGATGGCGACCATGGTTGCCGGTGTCTTCATCATCGTGACGGGCATCAGGCACCGAGCGCAATCGCTGGAGATGGCCCACCGCGAGCGGATGGCGATGATCGAAAAGGGAATTGTGCCGTCGCCAGAGACCAACCCGGGCCACGCCGCCTGGGCGGCAGGCGCCACCAGCTCCGCCGGCGTTCAACGGATGCTGTACGACCGCCCGACGTACTCGTCGCAACGGTCGCTCACGCTTGGTATTGTGATCGTCGCAATCGGCGTGGGTTTCATGATTCTCATCGGCATTGCGGCCCGGACTCCTGACGTTGCCATCGGGATCGGCGGAGCGATTGTCGTCGTCGGCGTCGCCTTCATCGTCATTGCCCAAGTCAAGCGAGCCGCGCCGACGGCCCAGATGATGCAGCCGCCTCCGCTACCGGTGCCGCGTAACCAGTCGAGCTCCGACCGGTCTCCCGACCCCTCACTCTGAAGCTCCGCGAGCGCTTCTGCCTTCTGCCTTGTGCCTTGTGCCTTTATAGGATGATGATCCGCGCATGCGGATCACTCCTCGTTTCCTCTGGCTGCTCGCACTGCCGGCCATCGCGGCCGCACAAGCGTCACGCGCGCCGCAGATCGATTCGATTCGCCAGGAACAGCTGCGTGCCGACCTGTTCTTTCTCGCCTCCGACACCATGCAGGGGCGGCTGACCAACACGCCAACCAACGCCATTGCCGCCGAGTGGGTGCTCTCGCGGTTCGAGCGGCTTGGCCTCAAGCCGGGCGGACAGAACGGATCGTTCGAGCATCGTTATCAGCTCATGACCGCCGCGCTCGGAGACGGAAACTCGGGGGCCATCATCGGCGGCGCCGGAGGCGGCCGAACCGACCTGCGACTGCTACAAGAGTTCTATCCTCATCGCTTCAGCGCCACCGGAGAGGTCGAGGGCGAAGTCGTCTTCGCCGGATTCGGCATCGTCTCGTCGGAGCGGCGGCACGACGACTATAAGGACGCGGTCCGCGGCAAGATCGCGCTCGCGCTCGACCGCGAGCCCGGCGTGAACGATCCGGCAAGCGTGTTCGACGGCGTCGTCACCTCGGAGGCTGGGCAGCCGATCCAGAAGGCGCTGGCCGCACAGGCGAAGGGCGCCGTCGCGTTGATTCTGGTCGAGGACGCGCACAACCAGACAGGACCGCCCGGCAGCTTTGCCGCCCAGGCGGCCGCCTACTGGCCAGCGGCGCCACCGCGCGTCGAACGCTACACGCTCATGCAGTGGGCCGAGCAGGTTCATATCCCGGTCGTGCAGGTTTCCGCCAGCGTTGGCGAGATGCTCGTGGCCGGTACCAAGCGCTCGCTCGCCGACCTTGGCCGCACGGCCGAAGCCCACGGCGGCGTCACACCTCTTCTTCTCAATGCTTCGGTTCGCGTGAAGACGAGCGTGGCGCGTCAGACTGTCGCCGACCGCAGCATCGTGGCGATGCTCGAAGGGGCTGACCCGCAACTCAAGAACGAGTACGTGCTGATCGGCGCCCACTTCGATCATGACGGCGCCGACGGACCTCGCGTGTTCAACGGCGCAGACGACGATGGGTCCGGGATCGTGGGCCTGCTGGAAATCGCCGATGCGTACGCGGTGGCCGCGCAGGCGGGTCAGCGTCCGAAGCGGTCGATCATTTTTGCGGCCTGGAACTCCGAAGAGCGCGGACTGTTGGGCGCGTGGGCGTATGCGGAATCCCCGGTCGTGCCGCTCGATCGGATTGTGGTCAACCTCAACATGGACATGATCGGCCGCAACGAGGAAGTGCAGGTCGGTGGCGGCGCCCGATTCCGCGGCCTGGAATTGCAGACGGCCGAGTCGAATCAGAACGCGACCAACATCATCGGCAGCGTGCGAAGCCCGGACCTCAAGGCGGCGCTCGATCGCGCGAATCAGGGGATCGGACTCGAGCTGAAGTATCGCTACGACAACAACATCTCGAACCTGATGCGGCGGAGCGATCACTGGCCGTTCATCCAGCATGGCGTGCCGGGCGTCTGGGTCCATACCGGGCTGCACCCCGATTACCACACGCAATACGATCGGCCTGAGAAGATCAACTATGTGAAGATGGAAAAGATCGCGCGGCTCGTCTATCAGACGAGTTGGGACCTCGCCAACGCGACGGCGCGGCCGGCGCTGCTGCCGGTGATCCCGGCAGCGACCAGGTAGAACGCACTGGTTCTACGGGTTCGAACCCGCAGAACCTGCAGAACCCGCAGAACCTGCAGAACCTGTAGAACCTGTAGAACCTGTAGAACCTGAGAGTGTAAATAACCATCGAGAGGAGTCGTAAGCTCGATATGGCTCAACGCAAGCTGGCGTCCTTGTTCCATCGCGCGGGCATTGCAGGGGTTCTCGTCGCCGGGACCATCGTCGTGACCGGTGCCACCGATTGGCCCGAGTGGCGCGGACCCAATCGCGACGGCCACTCCGTCGAAACCAACCTGCCCGCGAAGTGGACGCCGGGCGGCGAGAACATGGCGTGGCGCGCGCCGTATGGCAGCCGTTCCTCGCCGGTTGTGTTTGGCAATCGCATCTACATCAACACGCCGGTCGGTGACCTGAGCAACACGCAGGAGCGCCTGGCCGCCCTGGACGCCGAGACCGGGAAGCTCGTATGGGAGCGCCGCTTCAGCATCTACTTGAGCGACGTGCCACAGCATCGCGCGGCCTGGGCCTCTCCAGCCGTCGATCCCCAGACGGGAACCATCTACGTCTTCACCGTTGGCGCGCAGCTATTTGCGATTTCAGCCGATGGCAAGGAGCTCTGGAATCGTTCCCTTCCCGATGAGTACGGCGCCGTCACCACGCATGGCGGCCGGACGACGTCACCGATTGTCGAGGGCGATCTGGTCATCCTGAACGCGCTCGTGTTGGCGTGGGGCGACCTCAATCGAACCGGCAATCGCTACTTCGCTTTCGACAAGCGTACCGGGCAGACGGTATGGATCAGCTCGCCGCAGACGCGTCACTACGACACGAACTACTCGACGCCGATCGCCGCCGACATCAACGGGACCAGAGCGCTCATCGTCGGCGGCACCGACGGAAGTTTCCACGCGCTGAAGGTCACGACGGGCGAGAAGCTGTGGTCGATCGAAATCAGCAAGCGCGCGCTGCTCAACAGCGCGCTGTTCAAGGACAACGTTGCCTACATCACCCATGGCGAAGAGAACATGGACACCACCGAGATGGGGATGGTGGCGGCCATCGACGCAACGAAGAGCGGCAATCTGGGCGCCGATGCGTACAAGTGGAAGACGTTAGGCTTCCTGCCAAGCTTTGCGTCGCCGGTGATGGATGCCGAGCGCATCTATTCGGTGGACAACAGCGCCATCGTCGCCGGCTTCGACCTGAAGACCGGCGCGCGCTTGTGGGAGAAGTCGCTCGGCACGCTGCAGAAAGGTTCTCCGGTGCTGGCCGACGGCAAACTCTACGTTGGCACCGAGAACGGGCGCTTCTACATCCTTAAACCATCGGCGACCGGGGTTGAAGTCCTGGACGAGGATTGGCTGGGCTCGCCGCAGGAACCCGAAGCGATCGTGGCCTCGCCGATCGTGGCCGACGGGCGGATCTATGTCGCGTCGATGGATGCGCTTTACGCGATCGGGAAAAGAACCGTCGGTGCCAAGGGGGCCGATGGTGCCAAGGGTGCGGGTGCCAAGAGTGCCAGCGCGGCTGCTGTCGCGACGGTTCAGGTTTTTCCGTACGAGGCTTTGCTGGCGCCCGGGCAGACCGCCACCTTCCGTGCGCGCCTGTTCGATGCCAAGGGCAACTTCATTCGTGAGGAACCGGCCGCGCAATGGACCCTCGACCAACTGAGTGGCGCGGTCGACGCCAAGGGCGTGTATGCGGCGGCGCCGCAAGGATCGTCAGCCGGATTTGTCAAGGCGACGGTCGGTGCGATCTCGGGTGTGGGCCGGGTACGCGTCATCGCGCCGCTGCCGGTGTCGTGGGACTTCGAGAATCCCGTCTCGGAGGCGCCGCCGGTATGGTGGTCGGGCGCCCCGGGCAAAGTCTTCCAGCGCACGGTCGACGGCGCGGGCAAGGTGCTGGTTCGTCCGCGCGATGACACTGTCGGCCGCCGCGCGAAAGTGTTCTTCGGGCCGCCGGACTGGGCCGACTACACGGTCGAAGCCGACGTCCGCGGCCGCGAGCAGCGTCGCCAGCGCGGTGACGTCGGTCTGATCAACGAACGCTACGGCCTGGTGCTCTTCGGCAACGGGCAAAAGCTCGAGCTGCATCCGTGGCAGGCCGCCGACGAGATGACGGTTCGCGTGCCGTTCGCGTGGGATGCGGACAAGTGGTACCGCATGAAGCTGCGCGTCGATCACCTGCCCAATGGCACGGCCCGGGTGAGAGGCAAAGTGTGGCCGGTGAGCGATGCCGAACCGCCGGCCTGGACGATTGAGAAAATCGACACGATTCCCCACAAGACGGGAAGCCCGGGAATCTATGGAGACGGTATCTCCGAGGTCTACTTCGATAACGTCAAGGTATATAAAAACTAATAGCCATTCGCGATTCGCGATTCGCATTCAGCGAACAGCGAACAGCCAATAGCGAACAGCCTGATATCCGACCTATGCGCCACGTCACAACTGTTTCTTGGTTTGTCCTGATCCTCACGACTTCCGTGGCGCTCTCCGCAGACTGGCCCATGTGGGGCGGCACGCCGAGCCGCAACATGGTCTCTACGCTCACCGGGATGCCGACCGAGTGGGACGTCAAGACCGGCAAGAACGTGAAGTGGGTAGCGGATCTCGGATCGCAGTCTTACGGCAACCCCTCAGTGGGAGCCGGCGTGGTCATCATCGGCACCAACAACGAAGCCGTGCGCGATCCGAAGCAGCCGGGCGATCGCGGCGTCGTCATGGCGTTCCGCGAGTCGGACGGCGAGTTCCTGTGGCAGGCGACGTTCGAGAAGTTGTCGTCGGGACGCGCGAACGACTGGCCGTTCCAGGGCATTGCCAGCTCGGCGCTGATCGACAACGGCATCGCCTACTTCACCTCGAACCGCGGCCAGATCCTCGCCGTGGATACACAGGGCTTTCACGACAACGAGAACGACGGCCCCTACAAGGACGAGAAGCTGACCGGCAAGCACGACCCGGACATCATCTGGATCTTCGACATGATGGAAGAAGTCGGCTCGTTCCCGCACAACCTCTCCAACTGCTCACCGGTCGTCCAGGGCAACCTGCTCTACTGCACGACGTCCAACGGCCAGGACGAGAGCCACGTGAACATCCCGTCGCCAAAGGCGCCGTCGATCATCGCGCTCGACAAGACGACCGGGAAGCTCGTGTGGGAGGACAACTCGGTCGGCGACCGGATCCTGCACGGGCAGTGGTCCACACCATCGGTCGGCGAAATCGGCGGCGTCCTGCAGGTGGTGCATGCCCAGGGCGACGGCTGGGTCCGAGGCTACGAAGCCACGACGGGCAAGAAGCTGTGGGAGTTCGACACCAACCCCAAGGACTCGGTATGGCCGAAGACGCGGAACGAAGTGATCAGCACACCGGTCATCTACGAGAACGTCGTCTACATCGCCAACGGTCAGGATCCGGAGCACGGTGAAGGCGTCGGCCACGCGTACGCGATCGACGCGACGAAGCGGGGGGACATCACCACCACCGGCAAGATCTGGCAGTTCGACAAGATCCGTCGATCGATTTCCACGGCCGCGATCAAGGACGGTCTGATCTATCTGGCCGACTTCAGCGGTTTCCTGCACTGTCTCGATCTGAAGACCGGGCAGCTGCACTGGACCCACGATCTGTTCGCCGCCATCTGGTCGTCACCGATCATCATCGGCGACAAGGTCTACATCGGCGACGAAGACGGCGACGTCGTCGTGATCGAGCACAGCAAGACGCTCAAGATCGTCTCCGAGCAGAACATGGGAAGCTCGGTCTACTCGACCGTTGTGCCCGCCAACGGCGCGCTGTTCGTCATGAATCGCAATCAGCTCTACGCGCTGGCGCAGGGAGCGCAGCTCAAGAAGTAACAAGGCACAAGGCACAAGGCACAAGGCAGAAGGCAGAAATGGATCGACGCGATTTCCTGATCGCTTCTGCCGCCTGCGTCGTCGCCCTTCCGCGGGGATTGCAGGCGCGCGCGCCGGCCGTCACACCGGCTGATGCGTGGCCGCAGTTTCGCGGCAACCCGTCGCTCACGGGACTGTCGTCCACCACGATTGCCGCCGCACCAAAGGTTGCCTGGACCTGGGAAGGCGGCGAAGCGTTCGACTCCTCTCCATGCATTGCCGACGGCGTGGTCTACGTCGGCACGGCGACCGGCGAGCTCATCGCCGTCAATCTGGGCGACGGCACCTTGCGCTGGCGGTACAAGGCCGGCGAGGCGATCGGAGAATCATCCCCGGCGGCCGCGGGCGGGCGCGTCTACATCGGCGATCTCGACGGTCTCGTCCACGCCGTGAACGTTGCCGACGGGAAGCGTGTGTGGACTTACAAAACGCAGTCCGAGGTCAAATCGTCACCGGTCGTCGTGGGCGACATCGTCCTGATGGGCTCTTACGATGGCAAGCTCTACGGTCTCGGTGCAGCCGATGGCGCGTTGAAGTGGTCGTACGCGACCGAGAACTACGTGCACGGGACCCCTTCGATCGTCGATGGTGTCGCGCACTTCGCCGGGTGCGACGAGAAGTTCCACGCGGTCGGCGTGCGGGATGGGCGCGAGCGGTACGTCACATCGGCCACCGCCTATACCGGGGCTTCGGTCACGCTTGTGGACGGCGTCGCCTACTTCGGGACGTTCGACAACCAGGTGCTCGCGCTCGACCTCAAGTCGAAGAAGGTGCTGTGGCGCTACGAGCATCCGGATCGCAAGTTCCCCTTCTACTCTTCGGCGGCATACGTCGAGCCCTCGACTTCGCCCGGGGCAGTGGCGACGATCGTGCTCGGCGGACGCGATCGGATGGTGCACGCGCTCGACGCCAAGACGGGAAAGGCGCGCTGGACGTACATGACGCGCGCGCGCATCGACTCGTCGCCGGCCATCGCCGGCGGCCGGGCCTTCGTTGGATCGAATGACGGGCATTTCTACGCGCTGGATCTGGCGAGTGGAAAAGTGGTCTGGCAGCACGACGAGGGCGCGGCGTTCTCGGCCTCGCCTGCGCTCGCGTCTGGACGGATCGTCATCGGCTCGGTTGAGGGGCGACTGCTCTGCTTCGCGTGACCCGGCATCCGGGATCCGGCGTCCGGGATCAAGTCCCCACTCTGACTTCGGTTGTCAGTGTCGGCTCCCGGTTCCCGTTTCGGTCCGGTTCTCTACCTGAACTCGACCGTGACCACAGGACCGTCGATCTTGATCCCCTTGATGTCCTTCAAGTAGGGCTTCACTGACGAGAGCGACGCGTCGGGTCCCAGCTTGCCCTGCAGCGCCTTGAACTTGGCTTCGTCTTCGAGCAGTGCGGCCATGTCCATCTCGAGCAGCGTCACACGCGACCCGCTCACGTAGTCGGCGTTGGTCTTGACGATCGACCCCAGCACGTCGAGGGCGATGCTGACCTTGAACCCCTGGAACATCGTCTTCAACATGCCCATCATCATCGGGTCGGTCATGTCCGGCATGTCGGTCTGCGGCGTGCCGTCCTTGCCGCCGCTGCCGGGCTTGTCCTGAATCGTAATGGTGAGCAGCGAGGTGCCGCCCTGTCGGGTGAGCTTGAAGCGGACCGGATCATTATCCGGCGTCGACGGCGCGGGATCGGGACTGCTGCCGCCGCCCAGCGCTGGATCCTGATTGACCTGCACCTGATTGATGTCGTCGAACTCGAAGATCGCCTTGACGCCTTCGAAGCCGTTCTCCTTGACCGGTGTCGACGAGAGCAACCGAACCCCTTTCCCCATCTTCTCTGCGGTCCGCCTGAGCTCGGCCTCGCTCACGACTCCAGGGCCTGATGTCTGAGAGGCCCCGGCCGGCATCATCGATTTCAAGGCCGCGAGGTTCACCAGCGTCGTCTGCTCGACCGTGCCGCTGCCGTTTGGCTTCAGCTTGATCAACGTCGTGCTGTTGATGCAGCCGGTCAGAACGACCGCGAGGGCGACGCCGACGAGCACGCGAATGGAGCGCATTGGGATCTCCTGCCTTGCCCTAATCCGTGTCGAAGGGCCGCCCTCATCATACCTATACTGAACCATGCTGCGAGAGGGAGACGGCAAGACGGCGCTCGTCACAGGCGCCTCGGCGGGCATCGGCCGGGCGTTTGCGGAACTGCTGGCGTCGAAGGGCTACGCGGTCGTGCTGATCGCGCGACGCGCGGATCGGCTCGACGCGCTGGCCGCGACGCTCCGGGATCGAGACGGCATTGCCGCGCATGTCATCGTTGCCGACCTCTCTGATCCTTCGGCGTCCGCCTCGATCGCGGAGTCGCTGCGCGCGCAAGGGCTCCAGATCGACTTTCTCGTCAACAACGCCGGCTACGGCGTGGCGGGAAGCTACATCAAGGTACCGTGGGAAGAGCATCAGCGCTTTATCCAGGTGATGGTCACTGCGGTCTGCGAGCTGACCTATTTGCTGCTCCCGGCCATGCTCGAACGCGGCTGGGGTCGAGTCATCAACATCGCGTCGGTGGCCGGAATGGTGCCGGCGCCCGCCGGGCACACGCTCTATGCCGCCTCCAAGGCGTTTGTCATCCGCTTTTCCGAGTCGCTCTCCGCCGAAAACACACCGCGGGGCGTCCACGTCACCGCCGTCAGCCCCGGATTCACCTACAGCGAGTTCCACGACGTGCTCGGGACTCGCGAGAAGATGAAGAGCGTGCCCGCATCGTTGTGGCTGCAAGCCGACGCGGTCGCGCGCGAGGGGTACGACGCAGTGATGAACGGCTATCCGGTCGTGATCAACGGCCGCGCCTACCGCGCATTGGTCTGGCTCGCGGCCGCCTTGCCCAAGAGCGTCGTCCGCTGGGCCTCAGGTGCGTCGGGTCGGCGTTACCGGAAGACGTAGCGAAGGCAGAAGGCACAAGGCACAAGGCTGAAGGACAAGGCAAGGCACAAGAACTTCCCCAGAAGACCTCCGTCTAATCGACAAGTTGCCGTAGGCATTGCTTCTGCTTCTGGCCGCCTCCGCGGTAATGCTGCTTCGGCGCGCCATCTCGCCGTAGCTCGTCAGGTATCTTCGCGAGCGAAGGCGGATGCCTTGTGCCTTTCGCTGAGGGGATCGATGGTTCAAGACCTTCGCTACGCGCTCCGCTGGTTGAGACGAAGCCCGGGCTTTGCGGCCGTCGCAATCCTGTCGCTCGGACTTGGCGTGGGCGTGAACACTGCGATGTTCTCGCTCGTCGACAGTCTGCTGTTCCGGCCTCTTCCTGTGGACTCGCCGGCCACGCTCGTGGACGTGTTCACCAGCAGCAGCGATGGCGGTGAATACGCGACCTCGTCCTACGCCGACTTTCTCGATCTCAAGGCACAGAACACAGTCTTCACTGACATGATCGGCTACAGCCCGATGTTCGCGCCGCTCGCCCTCGGCGATCGGTCGCGGATCGTGCTCGGCCAGATCGTCACGTCGAACCATTTCGGAATGCTCGGCATTCAGCCACAGCTCGGCCGGCTCCTGGTGCCGTCCGACGATGACGCCGGCGCCGAGCGAGTCGTGGCGATTTCCCATCCCATGTGGGTGCGGGAGTTCGGCAGCCGGCCGGACATCGTTGGCCAGACGATCACCCTTCGCGGCTTGCCGTACACGATTGTTGGAGTGGCTCCTGCAGACTTCACCGGCGTCGTGCCCGTGCTCGAGCCCGAACTGTGGATGCCGATCGCGCATGTCGAAGAAGTCGAACCGGCCGGCATCATCGATAGCGTGCCCTCGCCGGGCCGCACGCGGCTCGAACGGCGAGGCGCGCGGTGGTTGTTCGTCAAGGGCCGGCTGAAGCCCGGGACGACGGCAGCGCAGGCGCACGCCAACGTGACAGTGATCGGAACCCAGTTGGCAGCTGCCAATCCGCAGACGAATCGGGATAGCAAGATTTCAGCGGTGCCGACCGGCGATGTCCGCATGCTGGTTCCGCAGGCGGGCGGTGCCCTATCGATTGGCGCCGCCGGCGTGATGGCTATCGTCGGCCTCGTACTCCTGATTGCGTGCGCGAATGTCGCCGGCATGCTGCTCGCGCGTGCGTCCGCGAGACGAAAGGAAATCAGCGTCCGGCTGGCGATTGGCGCAAGCCGCGCGCGGCTGATTCGGCAGCTGCTGATCGAAGGCCTGACCCTCGGCGCGCTGGGCGCGATCGTGGCGGTTGGCGGTGCGTGGGCGCTCATCCGCCTGCTGTTGTCGATCGAGCTGCCGCTGCCGGTGAACGTCGCGCTCGATCTCCGCCTCGATGCCCGTGTGCTCGCCTTTTCGATTGCCGTAGCGTGCCTCACCGGTGTGCTGGCCGGTCTGCTGCCGGCGCTCAAGGCATCGGCGCCGAGCCTCGTGGGCGATCTCCGTGGCGAGTCGCCGGTCGCGCGCGTCGCTGGCCGCCGCTGGGCGCTGCGCGACGCGCTGGTCATCTCGCAAGTGGCGCTCACCGCAGTGTTGCTCGTGGTCGCCGGATTGCTGCTCCGGAGCCTGGCGGCGTCTCAGCGTGCCGACGTCGGATTCCGGACCGACGGGCTGGCCCTGCTCTCGTTCGACACCGACATGGTCCGCTACTCTCCAGAGAGAGGCAATCAGTTCTGGATCGACGTGCTGGCGCGCGTCGGGTCCCTCCCCGGCGTCGAATCGGCGGCGACGTCGACGCCGACCATTCCCTTCGAGTTCAACTTCACGCAGACGGAGCTGCGAATCGACAACCGCTCCTATCCCGAAGGCACGCGCGGCGAGACGATCGAGAATCGCGCCGTCTCGCCCCGCTACCTCGAAACCATGGGGGTTCGTGTGATCGAAGGGCGCGGGATCGAGGAGACCGATCGCCAGGGGGCGCCCTTGGTCGCGCTGGTCAACGCGACCATGGCGCACACGTTCTGGCCCAAGGAGAGCGCGATCGGTCACACCATGAAGAACCCCGCCACCGCCGCCGAGTACCGCATCGTCGGGGTCGTCGCCGATCACAAGAACCACGGCGTGCTCGAGCGGCCGGCCCCTCTCGTCCACTTTGCGTCGGCGCAGCAGCCATCGCGCTACAACCACTTGATCGCGCGGACGTCGGGCGATCCGCGCGCGCTGCTCGCGGCCATCCGTCGAGAGCTACTGGCGATGGAACCGAGCCTGGTATTCATGAACAGCAGCACGATGAGCGAGAACCTCGCGGTGAGCCTGATGCCGGCGCGTGTGGGCGCAATGCTCGCTGCGGGATTCGGTGCGCTTGGCACCTTGCTCGCTTCGATCGGGTTGTACGGCGTGATCGCGTTTTCGGTGGCGCGTCGCACGCGGGAGATCGGCGTTCGCATGGCGCTTGGCGCGAAGCCAGGCGGCGTCCTCGGCATGGTGATGGGGCAGGGCTTCACCCTGGTGACGATCGGCCTGGTCGTCGGCGGCTTGCTGGCGGCTGGCGCCGCGAGCGTCTTGAGCGGACTGCTGTTCAACGTGTCGCCATTCGATCCGCTGGCGTGGATGCTGGCGATCGTGGCGATGGGTGGCGCTGCGGCCATTGCCAACCTGGCCCCGGCCCGGCGCGCCATGAGGATCGATCCGATGGCGGCCCTCAGGACGGAGTGATCGCGATCAACGAATCGATCGAGCGCCGCGGGGCCGTCGCGCCGCTCGGTTTCGAGTAAGATCTCGGAGGATTGCGCGACGCTCTCGTCGCGCCCGATGAGGATGGTTCTCCCATTGTTGCTGGGCTCGGATTCGTTCTGCTGGCCGTCAACCCGCGTCAGCAGAGCAGCCTGACGTCATCCCCATCGCCCCTAACAGACAAAGAAGAGGTCCGACTCGGAGATGAAGAAGCTTGTTCGCATCGTTCTCGGCATTGTTGTTCTCATCGTGGCGATTGCCGCATGCGGCGTCGCGTATCTATTTCTTGCGTACCCGAAAGTGCCGCCGGCAAGCGCCGCAAAAATCACCGCGACGCCGGAGTCCCTCGCGCGCGGCGAGTATCTGGCAACGAAAGTGTCGCTGTGCCTCGACTGTCACTCGGAGCGGGACTGGGACAAGTTCGCCGGACCGCTCATCCCCGGATCCTTTGGTAAAGGCGGCGAAGCGTTCGACAAGACCGTCGATCCAACCTTTCCCGGGGCGGTCTATGCGAAAAACATCACGCCGGCAGCTATTGGCTCGTGGACCGACGGAGAAGTGCTCCGCGCTGTGACGGTGGGGGTCTCGCGCGACCGTACTCCGCTGTTTCCGCTGATGCCTTACACCCACTTCGGCCAAATGTCCGAGGACGACGTCCACGCGATCGTGGCTTACATTCGAACGCTCAAACCGATCGAGAACCCGGTGCCCGACCGATCCTTGGACTTCCCAATGAACCTGATCGTGCGCACGATCCCGGGCCCTGCGGCCTTCAAGCCTCGCCCGCCAGCATCCGACAAGCTGGCGTATGGCGCCTATGTGGTGAATGCGGCGCTCTGTAGCGAATGCCATACGCCCATCGACAGCCAGGGTCAGCCGTTGCCCGGCAAGGCATTCGCCGGCGGCAACGAGTTCAAACATCCGAAGTACGGCTTCCGGGTGGTGACGGCCAATATCACGCCCGACGCCGATACCGGCATCGGCTCGTGGACCGAACAACAGTTCGTCGACAAGT
Organism: uncultured Acidobacteriota bacterium; assembly: GCA_963773045.1. GTDB lineage: Bacteria > Acidobacteriota > Vicinamibacteria > Vicinamibacterales > UBA2999 > 12-FULL-67-14b. The sequence goes on from CAVYZT010000013.1 coordinate 679,822, forward strand.
TCAAAGCGTTCGAAACGCCGGACGACCGTATCCTCAGCGAAACGGAGCAGCGCCAGAATACGGCCATGCCATGGACCAGGTTCGCCGGGATGACGCGCGAGGATCTCTCGGCCATTTACGCCTACCTGCGCACGTTGACCCCGGTAGTGAATCGAATCAACAAGCACCCGGATGGGAATGCGCCATAGAGAAGAAGAAAAAAGAAGAACGAAGACAGAAGAGGGAAACTGGACACAGCCTGCCCGCCGATGCTCCGCCTTATTGAGCGCGTGCGAAGGCGGGCAAATAACGAATAGCGATGTTTGACTACCTGACGGGCATCTACAACATCACGCCCACGCCGTTTCATCCCGACGGCACGCTCGACGAGCCGAGCCTGCGGCGGCTCACCACGTTCACGCGCGAGGCCGGCGTGAACGGAATGACCATCCTCGGAGTGCTCGGTGAGGCGGACAAACTCACCGAGTCCGAGCGCGATCGCGTCACCAGCATCGTCATCGAATCGGCCGGTCCGGACTTTCCGATCTGCGTCGGGACGACGCATGCGGGGACCGATGGGTGCATTGCGCTCAGCCGGCGCGCGCAAGAGCTGGGCGCCCGGGCGGTGATGGTGGCAGCGCCGCGGCTGGCCCGGACCAACGATGCGGCGCTTGAACGCCATTATCTTGCGGTGGCCGAGGCGATCGACATTCCGGTCGTCGTTCAGGACTTTCCACCGGCGGTTGGCGGCATCACGATGAGCGTCGAGTTCATCGCCAGGCTGGCTGCCGCGTCGCCGCGATGCCGTTTTCTGAAGCTCGAGGACGAGCCGTCGCCGATGAAGGTGAGCCAGGTGCTGAAAGCGAATCCCGACGTTCAAGTGTTCGGCGGGCTCGGGGGCATGTTCCTGCTCGAAGAGCTTCGCCACGGCGCCATCGGGACGATGACCGGGTTTGCGTTTCCCGAAATTCTGGTAGAGATCTACTCGAAGTGGGCGGCGGGCAATCGCGACGGCGCAACGGCGGTGTTCTACCGGTACCTGCCGCTCATCCGCTTCGAGAACCAGCAGCGGATCAACCTGGCGATCCGGAAGCACATCTACCACCTGCGCGGCGTGATTGCCTCATCTCGCGCCCGCGCGCCGTTCACGCCAGTGGATCCCGACACGTTGAAGGATCTGGATGACATCGTTCAACGGCTGGCAATTCAAGTAGCCGCAACGCTTTAGAGATTCGACAGGCAGCGACCATGGACCTAGGACTGAAAGGCAAGCCGGCGATTGTCATGGCGGCGAGCCGGGGCTTGGGGTTCGCCTCGGCCATGGGCTTGGCCCGTGAGGGGTGCCGGCTGGTGATCTGCAGCCGCGATCGGGAGCGCATCGATGAAGCGGCGCACACGATTCGTCGCGACACCGGCGCCGAGGTGCGCGCGGTCGCGGCCGACGTCAGCAGCGCGCACGAGGCCGCCCATCTGGTTGAAGTCGCGGTGGAGGCCTATGGCGGTCTCGAGATCGTCGTCCACAACGCGGGGGGTCCTCCAGCGGGCGAAACGCTGGCGATGAGCGAGTTGCAGTGGCAGAAGGCCTTCGAGCAGAACCTGCTGAGCTTCACACGGATCGTTCACGCGGCCGTGCCGGAGATGAAGAAGGCCGGATACGGACGCATCCTCACGATTGCGTCCTCATCGATCAAACAGCCGATCCCGAATCTCGCCTTGTCGAACGCACTACGCGCCGGCGTGTGGGGTCTCGCCAAGACGCTGTCTCGCGAGCTGGCGTCGCAAGGGATTCTCGTCAACGTCATCGCGCCTGGCCGAATCCAGACCGAGCGGATTGAAGAGCTCGACCGCGCGAACGCGGAGAAGAGCGGCAAGTCCTTGGACGATGTGCGCCGCGCGTCGGTGGCGAGCATCCCGCTCGGCCGCCTCGGCCGGCCCGAAGAGTTTGCGAACGTCATCGTGTTCCTGGCCTCGGCTCGGTCGAGCTACGTGACCGGGCAGGCGATCACGGTGGACGGTGCGGCAGGGAACGCGCTTTAGCAGGTTCAGCAGGTTCAGCAGGTTCAGCAGGTTCAGCAGGTTCTGAAGGTTCTGAAGGTTCTGAAGGTTCTGAAGGTTCTGAAGGTTCTGAAGGTTCTACAGGTTCTACGGGTTCGAATACAGGAACCAAACAGAACCTCTGTAACCTGTAGAACCCCGCAGAACCTGCTACATTCTGCAAGGTGAGGCTCGCAGTTCTTCTTGGCTGCATCTTGGTGGCTTCCGCCGGGCCAGCCGCGCAGGAGGTGGCTCCGTCAACTCCGTCTCCCGCCGCTGACATCGAACGAGCAGCATTCGCCGACTTCCTCACACGCCTGCGAACCGAAGCGGCCGCGCGCGGGATTGGGGCGGCCACCATCGAGCAGGCCTTCGCCGACCTCGAACCGCTAGCGGTCGTCATCGAACGCGATCGCAGCCAGCCCGAAGTGGTTCTCACCGTCGATCAGTACGTGCAGCGGCGGCTCACCAAGAACTTCGTGGCGACCGCGCGACGGATGCGCGACACGCACCGCGAGCTCCTGGACCAGGTCAGCCGTCGCTATGGACTGCCCGCCGATTACATCGTGGCGATTTGGGGCATGGAGTCGAACTTCGGCCGCTTCACCGGGATTCGTCCAGTCGTGCAGACCCTGGCGACGCTGGCCTTCGAGGGGCGCCGCGCGGCGTTCTTCACCGGCGAGCTGTTCGACGCGCTCAAGATCGTCGACGCGGGCTACATCGACCTGGCGTCGATGAAGGGATCGTGGGCGGGCGCCATGGGACAGACGCAATTCATGCCGTCGAGCTATCTCGAGCACGCGCAAGACTTCGACGCCGACGGGCGGCGGGACATCTGGGGGTCGCTGCCGGACGTGTTCGCGTCGATTGCCAACTACATGCGCGCCCACGGCTGGTCGACCGAATCCACCTGGGGCCGTGAGGTTCGCGTGCCCCCGGGCGCGCGCGATCGGCTGGTCAAGCAAATCGGGTTGAGAGAAAGTGGCTGTCGCGCCGAGCGCGAGTTGACCAGGCCGACGCCGATGGCCGAATGGCAGGCGCTCGGTGTGCGGACGATGAGCGGGCGGGCGTTGCCGCGGGTAGCGCGACCGGCATCGTTGCTGCGCGCCGGTAGCCGGAGCTACCTGGTCTATGCGAACTACGACGCGTTGCTTGGCTACAACTGCGCTCACGCTTACGCGCTGGCCGTCGGTCTGCTGGCCGATCGGATTGAGTGAGTTCTGCTGAAGAAAGAAGAACGAAGAAAGAAGAACGAAGAAAGAAGAACCAAAGAACATGGACGAGCGCAAGAAACCGTCACAGCAGGCCGTTGTCGCGGTGCTGTCAATGGCCGCCGCGGCGATGGCCGGTGCGGTGTACTTCGGCGGCACCGGGCATCTGCCGCTGGCGATGAGCGGCACGATCCTCTTCGTCGCGCTGGGCGGACTGGGCTTCGAGCTCGCCAGGCGCCGGGGGGCGTAAGAGAGCGCGTGGCATAATCGGTGGCCATGAACAAGGACCTGCTCAAGGGCCTCAACGATCATCTGAAGCTCGAGTTCCGCGCGTTCCACGAATATCTCTCGATGGCGATCTGGTTGTCAGAGCACGATCTGCCCGGCTTCTCGACGTGGATGCGCAAGCAATCGTCGGACGAGCTGGCGCATGCGCAGCGGATCATCGATCACCTGGTCGAGCGCGATCAGAAGGTCGTCCTGCCGGCCATCTCCGCGCCGCCGGCCTCGTGGAAGTCGGCCGAAACCTTGTGCGACCACGTGCTGAAGAACGAGCGCGACGTGACCGCCTCGATCAACGACTTGTTCTCGCTGGCCGATGCGGCGAAAGACCGTCCCGCGTCGGTCATGCTGCAGTGGTTTGTCAACGAGCAGATGGAAGAAGAAGCGGCGGCTCGCGCCGTACTCGGGCGTATCCGCCTGGCCGGCAATACCGGCGTGGGCCTGCTGATGATCGATCAGGAGCTCGCCACGGGAGCAGTGCCGGGCATGCCACAGGCGCCGCCTGACACTGCCGGCGCTTGACGAAGAAAGAAGAAGAAGAGAGAAGCAAGAAAGCGGTGAGCGTCCGGCGTTGGAACCCTTCGGTTGACGGGCCGCTGAGCGAACCGGCCCTTCGCGCCAAGCTCGAGTCCCTGGGCTACCACGTTGCTCGGTACGTGTACCAGCCGGGTACCGTCTTTCCCGATCACACGCACGGCGTCGACAAGATCGACGCCGTGATCTCCGGCCGGTTTCGGCTCGTGATCAGCGGCCACCTGGCGGTGCTCGGACCGGGCGACTGGGTGGCCGTTCCCCGCGGCGCGGTGCACAGCGCGGCGGTGATGGGCGACGAGCCGGTCGTCAGTCTCGATGCGGTCAAGCGATGAGAATTGCGATTTTCGGCTCCGGTGGCGTGGGCGCGTACTTCGGCGCGCGGCTGGCGGCGGCCGGCGAAGAGGTCACCTTCATCGCGCGCGGCCCCCAGCTCACGGCGCTGCGTCGGCAGGGCCTCGACATCGACAGCCCGAACGGGAACCTGCGCCTTCCCAGCCTGCGCGCGACCGATCATGCCGCCACCATCGGGCCTGTCGACGTCGTGCTGTTCACCGTCAAGATGTACGACGTTGACACGGCCGCATCCACCCTTGGCCCGCTGCTCGGTCGTGACACCGTCGTCATCACTCTGCAGAACGGCGTCGACGCGGTGGACATGGTGGCCCGTCACGCCGGCCTGGATCATGTCGCCGGCGGCGTCGCCTACATCGTCGTGGTGGTCGATCGTCCGGGCCATCTTCGCCACACCGCGGCGCAGCAGCTCGTCTTCGGCGAGCGTGATGGGTCCCGTTCGCTGCGACTGGTCGCGTTCGAAGAGGCGTGCCGGCGTGCCGGCTTTCAGGGCACGGCAAGCACGCACATCGAGACCGATCTCTGGATCAAGTTCATCCGGCTTTCGACGTGGAGCGGGATGACGTCGGTGATGCGGTCGCCGATGGGTGTGATTCGCGAGCAGCCGGACGCGTTGGCGATGATGATGTCGGCGATTGACGAGGCCGTCGCCGTCGGCCGTGCCCGCGGCATCGTGTTCCCGGCTACGGTGATCGACGACACCAAGAAGCTGATCCTCAACTTCCCGGCCGAATCGAAGTCGTCCATGCTGGAAGACCTCGAACGCGGTCGCCGGTTGGAGCTGCCGTGGCTCAGCGGCGCCGTCGTCCGCCTGGGCGCAGAGGTGGGCGTGCCGACGCCGATTCACCAATTCATCACGACCGTGCTGACGCCGTTTGTAAACGGGCAGAAGCGCTGAATGCTTGCACGGAAACGTGCGCTACCGGCTAGGCTCCGTGATATCCGCCACTACCCGCCATTGAGCATCCGCCCCTCGTGTCCAAACGCGGATGTAGTAGCCCTTGTAGGCCTGATCGGTCGATGACGTCATCGTGAACGAGCCCCAGGTGTAGCCGAGATCGCGCGACATCGCGGTTTCACTCTTGCCGGGCTCGCTCGTCATCGCCTTCACGTGCGCGGTCATCCACTCCGCGGCTGCGGTCGACGAAGTCATCGACAGATATCCCGATCGATGAAGCCGCCCGGCTTCGTGCATGGTCTCGTGATACGCCGCCGCAGCGCCCTTCGCCGCGATGGCGGCGCCGAAGGCCTTGTCGGCCGCGAGCAGGCTCGCTTCTGCCGCCGACTTCGTGTCGTTGCCTTTGTAGGTCGCAATCGCCCTTGAGCGGACGAACCCATCAGCAAACGCGAGCTTCTCGGGCTGGCTGGCACCGATGTCGAGGATCACTCGACAGGTTCCGTCGGCTTGCCTCTTCCAGACCGAGAAGTAATTGCCGTAGCCCACGGGTTTTCCGGGCACCCTGATCTCGGCCGGACCAGTGAGATATCCCAAGTCGCCGCTGGCCGCCACATCGCCAAGGCGCGGCTCCCACAGCAATTTCATCCCGGGAGGAAAGGCATTGGGGTTGTCCTTGAGCCGCTGACGTGCCGGTCCGGGTGTCGGATTGAAGTTCACCGACTCGTCCGCAAAGTATTCGACGAACGCGTCTCGAATGGATTGGTCCGCCGCCATCTTGGCAAACGCGCGCTCGGCATTGGCCATCTCCGCGAGGGCTGACGGAATGGTGTCGGAGCGAACAACGGCCGCACTCGCCAACACGACGACCAGAAGAAGGGAGGCGGCGAGAGTCAAGTAGAAACGCACCATGATTCGGCTCTCCGATGACCTATTTGCCGCGAATCGAGAGAGGTGTCTGGAACGTTGCCCGGCTGCGCTCGTATGTGCATACTGTCGAGCTTCGGCGAGGTCCGCCGTGGCGGTCCTCCGCCTTCGCCAAGGCTCCGGCGGACCGCCGGAACTTCAGCGGTGGCTGGTCGGCCGTCGTAGGCGGAGACCCTTGAACCCAGTAAGCGGATACGATTCAAGCTGGCCGGCAAATGCACACAGATGATGGAGAGCTGCGCGCGCTGATGGTCGCGTATCAGTCGGGGCAGTTCGACGCCTTCGACGAGCTGTACGCGCGCGTTGCGCCGGTGGTCCGCCGTTATCAGCTGTCGCAGACTCGCAATCCGGCCAAGGCCGATGACCTGATGCAGGAGACGTTTCTTCAGATGCACCGTGCCCGGGCGACGTTCAATCCCGCCTTTCCCTTGATGCCGTGGGTCATGGCCATCGCGCGGCATGTCTGGTTGATGGATTGCCGCTCGGCGTCACGGCGGCCGAGGGCGACCGAAGACGTGACCTCGCTCGACCTGCCGGTGCGTGCGGAATCGTCTTCGTTCGCTGAACGCGCGGACCTACAGCACGCGCTCGCGCAGGTGGCATTGCCGCAGCGCGACGCCGTCGTTCGGCATCACGTCTGGGGATGGAGCTTCAAGGAGATTGCCGAGCGCGCCGGAATTGCCGAGACCGCGGCGAAGCTGCGCTCGAGTCGTGGAATGGCGAAGTTGAGAGCCGCGCTGAAGGGACGATCGGGTGAGCGTGATCATGACTGAGGACCGCCCCGCCCTGCCACCGGCGCTGCGCGCAGAGCTCTCGGCCGCCTACACGCCGGTTCGGCCGCTGCCATCACCGTCGCTGCGTGTGCTCTGGATGATTCCCTTTGCAGCTCTGAGCCTTGTCGCCGCGCAGGCCTTCTTCGAGATGCGCATCGATGCGCCGCGGCTCGGCTGGAGCGGCACCTGGGGCCTCTCGCTCGCGCAGGTCGCCGTCGGTCTCGTGCTCGTGGCCGCGGCTCTCAAGGAAGCGGTGCCCGGCCGCGCTTGGACTGGAGCGGCCGCGGTGTTGTGGCTGATGCTGCCGTTGGCCTTGCTGATTGGTGTGACGTACACCAGTTGGGATCTGAGCCCCGTTCGACTCCGCGGCCAGTGGTTTCTGGTGAGCGGAATGTGTCTCGCGGGATCGGCCGTGAGCGCATTGCCGGTGGTCGCATTGGCCGGCATCCTCGCCGCCCGCGCCTACCCGACACGGCCGTTGTTCGCCGGTGCGCTTCTAGGACTTGGTGCGGGGCTGATGGCGGATGCGGGCTGGCGGCTTTTCTGTCATTTCTCTGAGCCCGCACATGTTCTCGCGGCTCATCTCGGCGGAGTCATCCTCGCGGCCCTTCTGGGCTCCGCGCTCGTCGCCGTCCTCCAGCCGCGTTCAGCCTGGCGATCCCCTCACGAGTGAGATCGATCGTGAGGGCTTTGGCTGGCGTCGTCGCTCGCTCGGCGCACAAATAGATCGCCAGCGCGACCGACTCGGGAATACTGGCGAAGCGAAAGAAGCGCGGTCCCAAAACCAGCCGCCGGGTCAGGCCCACGACTCGCGAGGCTCAGATGAGGAACACCCGCTGCACGAACCAATAGAAGCCGGCAAGGATCACGCCGATCGATCCACCAAAGACGACCCTCCGCGACCAGAGTGGGCTTCGAAACCTCAGCGCGATGAGCGAGCCAGCCACGACCATCACGATGATCAGCTGACCGATCTCGACGCCCAGATTGAACGAGAACAGCGACCAGCCGAGCGCCGCCCGGGGCAGGCCGAATTCCTTGAGCACCGACGCGAAGCCGAAGCCGTGAATCAGGCCGAACGCCGCTGCCAGCCAGGCGCGGATATCGGAAGCCTGGCCGGCGCTCTGCGTTCCGCGCAGCACCAGCAGGTTGTCCGCGCCGACCACGATGATGGTGAGCGCGATCAGCGGCTCGACGAATCGCGGCGAGGGTGACAGGATGTCGAGCGCCGCGAGCGACAGCGTGATGCTGTGGCCGATGGTGAACGCCGTGACGATCATCGCCAGCCGCTTGAGCGTGCCGCCGAGCAGGAGCAGGCCGACCAGGAACAGGATGTGGTCGGGCCCGATCATGATGTGCTTTACGCCCGACACGACGAAGGTGGTGACGACCGCGAACACTCCCTGCGTGCTGCCCGAGTAGTAGTCCAGCGTGCGATGGTCGGCGTCGAGGATCGCCTGCTGCTTCAGCGCACTGTCCTCGTAGATGTTGATGAACGTCTGGTGAACGGGATCGTACGGAAAGATCAGCGCGTTGATTCCCAGACGACCTGGCCTCGCTCTGGCGATGGTGAACGCGAGCCGCAGACTCTGACGATCGGCGACGATCTCGATGCCGCCCCAGTCGATCGACACCGGGGATCCATCGAAGAGGAGCGCCAGCCGCGGGGTCATCACCTTCACGAGCGCCTCGCGATACTTCGCGGCGGCGTTGGGATCGAGCAACGCGTCGGGTGACGAGATCTCGAGGTCGTGAGCGGCGTCGAAATCGTGCACGACCAGTGTTCCCGTGACCGCCGCCGCATCCAGATGCAGGTCGAGGTAGCTGAACGGCGCCGGGTGTGCGCCCGCGTCCGACGCGCGCAGCACGAGCGCCATGACCAGCAGCGTGCGAACCGTCGCACGCGCGATCTCAGAACGCATCCGATCCCTCGGCTCTCTGCTTGATGGCGCGCAGCCAGGTCACGCGCAGGATCGCGCTGCCTGGGTAGATGGCGAGCCAATACGGCGTGAACGCCTGCAGCGCCGGCTCATCGGTGGCATAGACGCGCGTCTCGGTCACGAGCCGGCTGCTTCTGGCACCGATCGGCTCGATCAGGAAGTTCATGGTCGCCTTGGCAATGCCCGGCTTGTCGAGCTGCCGGTAGCCTTCCGGAGTCGGCTGCTCGAGTCCCGGCGGACGAATCGTGAGGGCGCCGACGACGATCTCGCGGTTGACTTCAACGGCCAGCAGGACGAAGCCGCCGCGAACCGCGGTGTCCAGAATCGACCGCCGCTCGGGCGCGTTGAGCACGCCCGGCGGCGCCGGGCGGCCAAACCGGCGAATCCAGGTGAACGTTTGAAACAGCGCGATCTCTCCAGGAGTGACGGTCTTGACCGCGGCGTAGACGCGATCCACCGGCGCGTCGATGCGCGTCTCGTGGATCTCGCGAAAGTGATAGGCCGGTGCAAATCGATCGATCGCATTGGCGCCGGCGGTCACGGTCGCCGCGGACGGCATCGTCGTAGACAGAATCGCAATCGCGGTACCCCCGGCGAGGATCGCCAACAGCGCGCGGAAGCGAGTCCGATACATGAACGCCGGCAAGGGACGAACGAGCGCGCAGATGCCGAGCAGGATCGCCAGGGCCGAAGCGTAGAACAGCGTCGAGCGGAGGAGATCGGTCAACTTACAGAAGCGCTTTGGCGGCCACCCAGATCCAGCCGAGCGAGATGGCCACGGTGAGAATGACGTCGCTTGGCCAGTGAGCCCCCATCGCCACGCGTGCGATCGAACCGGCCAGGATGAGCAACACCGAAACCGCCAACAGGGGCCAGCGGTAGCTGCTCGACTTCGTCCGTGCGCTCAACACCGCCAGTACGCCGAAGGTCGCGGCAAACAGCGTCATCGTTGTCGACGGGAACGAATAGCCCGTGGGCGTGCCGACGACGCTCACCAGCGTCGGCGAGGGTCGCGGCCGCATGAAGATCGCTTTCGTCGATTCAGCCCCGTACTGCTCAATCGCGATGACGCCCACGGCGAGCAGCCCGCCGCGCAATCCTCCCAGCGCGAACGCGAGGCCGATGGTCAGCCCCATCACGAAGTACTTGAACGGCTCGGTCGCCAGGCGGCTCACCGCTGCCGCCCATGCCGTGCCGGAAGACTGCGCCTGCACCCACCGGGTGACGGCGACGTCGCCGGGAAAGTACGCCATCTGCCGCACGCTGAAGCCGATGACGGCCGTTGCCAAGGCCATGAGGATGACCCACATCACAAGGGATCGCATGGCTCGTCACTGTACCGCAAAGGGTTGATCCACGAACACTTGCCGAAGCCCTTCGAGACCGCGCCCGGCAATCAGGCGCTGCACCAGCGCGCGACCTTCTGGATAGACCAGGACGCGTGTGCGCCACCGCTCGGCAAACGCGAGCATGGCTTCGGGATTGATGAGCAGCGCCTCGTCGCGCAGGCGCTCGAGCGCCGCCGCCTGCGTCAACGAGTTGTCGAGATACGCGGCCACGATGCTGGAAATCACTGGCTCGAGCGAGGTCACGAGCGATTCGATGCGAACGATCTGCGCGGCGTCCGATGGCCGCAAACCAGCCGCCGGAAGCAGCGTGTCGTGATAGACGGCCGCTCGTATGTCATCCGGAAACAGAATATCCACGCCCGCCTCTGCCGCACCCTCGCTGACGAGGAGGTGTCGCCCGAAGGCCGGCGCGAGCTGGAACTCCAGCCACTGGCGTTTCCGCACGAGCTCGTCGTCAATCCACAGGTATTGAACGTGGTGGCCTGGATAGCCCTCATGACAGGCCAGGTGCAGCGCGCGTGACACGTCGAGCGTAGCGTCGCGATTGATGTCGATGCGGGTCCGATGACCACCGTCATAGCGCGCGTATCCGTCCCAGCGCGAGCCGCTGACGAGCGCAAGGTCCACTCGCTCGTCCGGAGGCAGGCTGATGTGGCGGAGCGTCGCCGACCGGCAGACGTCGAGGGCCGCGCGCATCACGCCCTCGACTTGCGCAGGCGCAATCGTCAGCCGTCGCTTGAAGGCCGCATAGCGATCGGCGAGCGTGCCCTTCCCCGCCAGCTCGCGATCGAGCGCACCGAGTGCGTGTTCGATCGCCGACGAATTGACTGGTGTCGGCGCAATGCCAAGCGCCTTCATGGCTTCGTCGGCGAAGGCATCACTGCGACCGAGAAGCCGTGTCGCCGTCACGTGCAAGGAACCGACCTGTGCCGTCAGGTAGTCCCTTCGATTGCGCGAGCTGCCGCTTGTGGCGGCAGCCCCGCCAAGCTCACGCTGGATGGCCTCGATTTCGGCGAGCAGCGGCGCCACCGGCTGACGAGGGCCCGGTCGCCAATCGGCCGGCCCGCGCCATCCGTCCACCAATTCGGGATTGTGCTGCGCCAATTCCAGGGCGACGCGGACGTAGAACTCGGCCAAGGCGTCGGTCCTGGCGTTCGATTGGGCTCGAAGGGTGTCGTCTGAAGGAGAACAGTCGGCGAGGACACCAATGGCCACCAGCGTGACGGCGGCGACAGCCGCTTGCGCAGATGTCACTAGTTGTCTCACGACCCCTCGCTCTCCTCGATGATCCGACACGCAGCCTCGCTAGCTGTTGACAACTGGTCAGCAGTGAGTCTGAATGCATCATCTCATTCCCGCCTCCGCTCGCTCGCGATCCCAGCGAGCTCTGGCGAGGTCTCGCCGGAGCGGCCTTCGGCCGCGTCGGCGGACGCATGAGCCAACGTTCGACACCAGTGTCGCAGGCAACGCGGGGAGGCCACATGAAGCGGTTCGTCGTTGCGGTGTCTTTGCTGATTTTTGTCGCAGGCTGTAATCAGACGCCGGGTCAGGCGCCTGCATCGAATGCCGAGCCGGCGGCGAAGAAGCTCGGCATCCGTCCGAACGGCGATACCGAGATCAGCCCGGACCTGCAACAGTTGCCTCCGGAAGTGCAAAAGGTCCACGCCTATATCGATGAGCACATCGACGAGCACGTCGAGAACCTGCAGAAGTGGATTCGCCAGCCGAGCATTTCGAACTCGGGCGAAGGCATCCCGGAGTCGGCCGAGATGGTCAAAGGCTTCTTCGACGAGTTGGGGTGCCAGCAGACCCAGGTGTTCGATGTCGGCGTCACGGAGTACGGCTCGCCCGGCAATCCGGTGGTCTACGCCAAGTGCGATGAGGGCGCCCCCAAGACGCTGTTGATCTACTGGATGTACGACACGATGCCGATCACGCAGCCGGATGCGTGGACGTCGCCGCCGTTTGAAGCCCGGCTGGTCGAACAGGCGCCGTACAAGAAGGTGCTGATTGGGCGCGGGGCGACCAACTCGAAGGGCCCGCAGATGTCGCAGCTGAACGCGTTCCGCGCGATCAAGGCGGTGAACGGCAAGCTGCCGGTGAACCTGATCGTCGTCGCCGAGGGCGATGAAGAGCGGATGGACATCGGCCTGCGAAAGTTCGTGAAGGACCATCCGGACCTGCTGGCCGGCGCCGACGCCATGTATCGCTTCGGTGGTCAGTCCGACAGCGGCGGTGGTGGCTATGGCGGCGGGTCCGAAGGTTGTGTCTACGTGGAGTTGACGACGAGCGGCAAGTCGTGGGGCCGCGGGCCGACGGTGTCGGACATCCATGGCTCGAACAAGCGGGGCGTGGACAGCCCCGCCTGGCGCCATATCAAGATGCTCGCGTCGCTGGTCTCAGACGATGGCAACACGCCCAAGATCGCGGGCTTCTTCGAGGGCATGCAGCCGCTCGAGAAATTCCAACTCGATGACTTGAAGCGTCGCGCCGAGCGAGTGGACCTCAAGATTGCGGCGGAGAATGTCGGCGTCGCCCGCTATATCGCCGCCGACGCGTTCAACATGCTGCGGATGCAGAACTACGGTACGTCCTTCAACCTCGACGGCATCTGGGGCGGCAACATGTATGCGGGGGGCGCGGGCGCGATTCTGCCGAACAAGATCACCTCGAAGCACAACTTCCGCTACGTGCCCAACATGCACGGTCCCGACATCGTGAAGAAGTTACGCGCCCAGCTGGACAAGAACGGCTACAAGGACGTGGAAGTGAAGCTGATCGGCGATGTGCCGTGGGCAAAGATGAACGCTGACAACGAAATCGGCCACGCGATGAAGCGGACCTACGAGATCATGAACATCGCGCACGGCGAGCCGCCGAAGGAGTGGGAGATCGGTGGCGGCGGCGCGGCGGCGGGCGGGTACTGGCCGGCCTATATGTTCGGCAACGGAGAAGTCGGCGAGAAGATCTCCAATTTCAAAGGTGTGCCGATCGTCGCCGGCGGCGCCGGCAATGGCGGCCGCGCACACGCGGCGAACGAGTACTACATCATCGAAGGCGCCGGGAAGGTGTACGGACTAGCGGGCGCAGAGAAGGCCGTCGCGACGTTGCTCTACGCGTTCGCCGGCAAGATTCCCCCCGCACCGGCGAAGAAGCTCACGAACTAGGAAAGGAGACCCCTGTGCGTCGCATCCTCATTGCTGTCAGCGCGCTGGTAATTGGAGTGGCGTGCAATCAACCTCCAGCTGCGCCGGCCGCCCCCGCCGAGCCGGCGGCGAAGAAGCTCGGCATCCGTCCGAACGGCGATACCGAGATCAGCCCGGACCTGCAACAGTTGCCTCCGGAAGTGCAAAAGGTCCACGCCTATATCGATGAGCACATCGACGAGCACGTCGAGAACCTGCAGAAGTGGATTCGCCAGCCGAGCATTTCGAACTCGGGCGAAGGCATCCCGGAGTCGGCCGAGATGGTCAAAGGCTTCTTCGACGAGTTGGGGTGCCAGCAGACCCAGGTGTTCGATGTCGGCGTCACGGAGTACGGCTCGCCCGGCAATCCGGTGGTCTACGCCAAGTGCGATGAGGGCGCCCCCAAGACGCTGTTGATCTACTGGATGTACGACACGATGCCGATCACGCAGCCGGATGCGTGGACGTCGCCGCCGTTTGAAGCCCGGCTGGTCGAACAGGCGCCGTACAAGAAGGTGCTGATTGGGCGCGGGGCGACCAACTCGAAGGGCCCGCAGATGTCGCAGCTGAACGCGTTCCGCGCGATCAAGGCGGTGAACGGCAAGCTGCCGGTGAACCTGATCGTCGTCGCCGAGGGCGATGAAGAGCGGATGGACATCGGCCTGCGGAAGTTCGTGAAGGACCATCCGGACCTGCTGGCCGGCGCCGACGCCATGTACCTGTTCGGCGGCCAGGGCAATAGCGGCGGCGGCAGCTACGGTGGCGGTTCGGAAGGCTGCGTCTACGTGGAGTTGACGACGAGCGGCAAGTCGTGGGGCCGCGGGCCGACGGTGTCGGACATCCACGGCTCGAACAAGCGGGGCGTGGACAGCCCCGCCTGGCGCCATATCAAGATGCTCGCGTCGCTGGTCTCAGACGATGGCAACACGCCCAAGATCGCGGGCTTCTTCGAGGGCATGCAGCCGCTGGAACCGTTCCAGTTGGCGAGCCTGAAGCAGCGCTCCGCCAATGTCGACATGAAGGTGGCGGCGGAGAACCTCGGGGTTGGCCGGTACATCGCTGACGATGCGTTCAACATGATGCGGATGCAGGGCTACGGCACCTCCTTCAACCTCGACGGCATCTGGGGCGGCAACATGTATGCGGGGGGCGCGGGCGCGATTCTGCCGAACAAGATCACCTCGAAGCACAACTTCCGCTACGTGCCCAACATGCACGGCCCCGACATCGTCAAGAAGCTGCGCGCGCAGCTGGACAAGAACGGCTACAAGGACGTGGAAGTGAAGCTGATCGGTGATGTGCCGTGGGCGAAGATGAGCGCCGACAGCGAGATCGGCCACGCGATGAAGCGAGTGTACGAAGTCATGAACATCGCGCACGGCGAGCCGCCGAAGGAGTGGGAGATCGGCGGCGGCGGCGCGGCGGCGGGCGGGTACTGGCCGGCCTATATGTTCGGCAATGGAGAAGTCGGCGAGAAGATCTCCAACTTCAAGGGCGTGCCGATCGTGGGCGGTGGCGCGGGCAACGGCGGTCGCGCGCACGCAGCCAATGAGTACTACATCATCGAAGGCGCCGGGAAGGTGTACGGGATGGCCGGTGCCGAGAAGGCGGTAGCGACGCTGCTGTATGCCTTCGCCGGCAAGCTGCCGCCTGCGCCACCGAAAGACCCGAAGAAGACGAACTAGCCATTCGCCATTCGCTATTGGCTTTCGCAGGCGCCCGGGGGGGTCTGGCGAACTGCGAACGGCGAACCGCGAACTGCGAAACGCGATGATAGCTGTCGAGAACTTAGCGAAGGAGTACCACGTCGGCGACCACGTCGTTCACGCCCTCAAGGGCGTCACACTGTCGGTCGCCGGCGGGGAATTCGTCACCGTTGTCGGGCCTTCGGGATCGGGCAAGTCCACGTTCATGCACATCCTCGGCTGCCTCGATCGACCGACGAGCGGCCGGTATCTGCTCAACGGGCGGGACGTTTCGACGCTTCCAGGCGACGAACTCGCGCGCGTTCGCAACGAGACGATCGGCTTCGTCTTCCAGGGGTTCAACCTGCTGGCGCGCACATCCGCCCTCGAGAACGTCGAGCTGCCCCTGCTCTACACCCGGCAGGGCGTGGTGAAGGCGTCGGAGCGGCAGTCGCGCGCGATGGCGGCGCTCGACGCGGTGGGTCTCACCGATCGCGCCGATCACCATCCCAACCAGCTCTCGGGAGGCCAGCAGCAGCGCGTCGCGATTGCCCGAGCACTCGTGACGCAGCCGTCGCTTCTGTTAGCCGACGAACCGACCGGCAACTTGGATTCGAACACCAGTCATGAAGTGATGGAGATCTTCGCCCGACTCCGTCGAGAACGGGGCCTGACCATCGTCGTGATCACGCACGAGCGCGACATCGCCGCCTATGGCACACGCACGGTGGACTTCAGGGATGGACTGATTGTGTCGGATGTCATGAACGCGAACACAGAAGCGGTAGGCACCAGGTGTGGGGCGATGATCTAAATCCAGGGCCGCAGATGACGCAGATGACGCAGATTCAGACACCCCCGATGAGGGGCTCCGCGGCGCCGGGCTTTGCCCGGCGGTGGCAGGGGAGCGGAAGCCGTCGACAAGCAAGACTGGTGACGGTGGCGCCTTGTTTGTCGGCGGCTTTCGCTCTCCTGCAACGGCCGAAGGCCGTCGCGGAGCCTCGCGCAGTTCATCTGTGTTATCTGTGTAATCTGTGGCTCTGAATCTATGAAAAAGTTTCTGCGTCATCCCACCGTTCACACCGCCATCAAGGCTCTGAGTCGCAATCGCCTGCAGACCGGGCTGACGATGCTCGGCATCACCGTCGGCGTGGCCACTGTGTTGGCGATGATGGCCGTCGGCTCTGGCGCTCAGCGTTCGATTGAGCAGCAGGTGCGCGCTGCCGGCCTGAATCAGATCACGATCCGGGCCGGCAACTGGCGGCCCAGGCAGGAAGAGAGCGACGAGCCCATTGCACACCAGGGCGACGCGCGCGAGAGTCTGAAGCATCCGCTCGATCGTGTGAGTGACGATGTCGTCAAAATCGCGTTCCACCCCGAAGACGACCCGATGGCGAAGCACGATCACCCGACGGCGCGGCAGCGCCTGGGCGATCTCGAAGCCGGCCTCGGCTCCGCGGCGACGATGAGCTTTGACGATGCGGAGGCGATTCGCCGCATGCCCGGCGTGCAGTACGTGGCCGGCGGCCTTCACGAGAACGTGCGCGTGCATCTGAAGGGTGAGACGCCCGGCGCGCCCGAGAAACGATGGTTCACCCGCATGCACGGCACCGATGTGCAGATGCCTTCGATCAAGCGGGCGTGGGCGTTTTCGGCCGGACGGTTCTTCACCGAGCGGGAGCAAGAGCGCGCGGAGCAGGCCCTGGTGCTCGGGCAGGTGGTGGCCGACCGCTTGTTTGGTCCGGGCGTCAACCCGGTTGGCCGGCAGGTGACGTTGTGGAATCAACCCTTCGAAGTGATCGGCGTCATGACCAGCGGCACATGGGTCGTGCGGCCGGCGCCCGGCGACGATCAGTTCGACGCGGTCTACATGCCGTATACGACGACGCAGCGCCTGCTCAATTTGTCGAAGCTGAACGACATCACGGTGACCGCTGCGTCATCGGGAGACGTCTCGCGGCTGTCGCGTGAGATTACCAAGCTTCTGCGGATCCGGCACGGCATCGGCGACAACCAGCCCGACGACTTCACGTTGTTCACCCAGGCAACCAAGGCGCTGACCACCGGTGGGTTGCCGCCGAGCGTTGCGCGCGCGGTGGCCTCCAACGTCGCCGAGCTCGAGAAGGTAACGCTCGAGCAACTGGCGATGACCCTCGAGCGGGCGAGCCGCACCATGACCTGGCTGCTGGCGGCGGTGGCGGCGGTCTCTCTGCTCGTGGGCGGCATCGGCATCATGAACATCACGCTGCTGTCGGTGACCGAGCGCACGCGCGAGATTGGGTTGCGCCGTGCCGTCGGGGCGCGGAGCCGTGATGTGATGCGCCAGTTTCTGCTCGAGGCCGTCACCATCAGCCTGGCTGGAGGCGCCGTCGGCGTCATCGTCGGCGTGCTGGCCTCGCTCGGCATCGCGCGACTGCTGCGCTGGTCCACCGTGGTCTCGCCGCTGTCGGTGCTGCTGGCCTTTGGAGTGGCAGCCGCCGTCGGCGTTTTCTTCGGTTGGTATCCGGCGCGCCGCGCGGCACAGTTGGATCCGATCGTCGCGCTGAGGCGGGAATAAACAGGTTCTGCAGGTTCTACGGGTTCGATGACTCATACATGATCAAGTTCATCGCTGTGAGCGCGCAGATCGCCTTGCGCGCGCTCGGTCGGAATCGACTTCGGACCGGTCTCACGATGCTCGGCGTCGTCATCGGCGTCGCCGCGGTGATCGCGATGGTGGCGCTCGGAACCGGCGCCAGGGGATCGGTGGAGAGCTCGTTGAAGTCGGCCGGCACCAACATCATCCAGGTGAGCGCCGGCAACTTCACTCGCGGTGGCGAGAACATGAACATCGCCTCCGGCCTGGGCAGCGCCAGCACGCTGACGCGCGAGGACGCCGACGAGATTGCCAAGATCGAAGGCGTCCAGGCGGTGGCGAGCGGGGTGAGGAATCGCGCGTTCGTGAAGGCGGCGCATCGACAGTTCTTCACGCAGGTTCGCGGTGTCGAACCGGCTCTGGCCCGCGTGCACGGGTGGACCTGGTTGAGCGGTGAGTTCGGCGGCGGAGCGGACGTGGCCGTGATGGGGCGCGCGGCGAGCGCCGAGCTGTTCGGCGAGGGCTTCGATCCGGTCGGTGAGCGGATCACGATTGGCGATCGGACGTTTGTCGTGTCCGGCTACTTCCGTACCAACGATACCGATCAGGATGAAACCGTCTTCATCCCGCTCGACGCCGGTCAGGCAATGCTGGGCATCCGGTATCTGCAGACCATCACTCTGTCGGTGGAGCAGGCTGGCGACGCGTCTCGCGTTGCGTTGACCATCACCGACCTGCTGCGCGAGCGCCACTCGCGCGGCAAGCAGATGAATCGCGCGGCGGTGTCCGGTCTTGGCGGCAATCAGTCGCCGGGCGGCGGCGCCGGCAGCGTCGACGACTTCACGGTGAAGACTCAGGCCGCGGCGAACGTCACCAAGGGCCTGTACACGTCGGTGGCAGCGTTCGCGCTCGCGAACATGCCCAAGCTCGATGAGATCACCCTGCAGGAGATGGGCAGTACGCTCAGCCGCGCGGGCTCGACGATGACGGCGCTACTCGGCAGCATCGCGGCCATCTCGCTCATCGTCGGCGGGATTGGCATCATGAACATCATGTTGGTGTCGGTGACCGAGCGGACGCAGGAGATCGGTATCCGGCTGGCCGTTGGCGCCAGACGGCGCGACGTGCTGCTGCAGTTCCTGGTCGAGGCGACGGTGATGAGCTCGATCGGCGGCCTGCTCGGCGTGGTGTTTGGCATCGCCGCGGCGCGGGGGCTGACGGCCGTACTCGACTGGCCGACGCAAGTATCGGCCGCCACCGTCGCTGGGGCATTTGCCATCGCCGCCGGGGTTGGGATCGCCTTTGGTTACTACCCCGCTCGTCGCGCGTCCCGGCTGGATCCCATCCAGTCGCTGCGTTATGAGTGAGCCGACGAAGCTCCCCGCCGCCACCCACGCCGCGCTCAGGCGCCGCCTGGTCTCCAGCTACAAGAAAAACGGGTTGGTGGTCCTGATGATGCTGGGTTTCTCGCTTGTAGCTGGCATGGCCGGCTATCACTGGCTTGCCCCGATGTCGTGGGTGGACGCGTTCGTGAACGCCGCGATGCTACTCGGCGGCATGGGGCCGGTCGATCCGCTGAAAAATGATGCGGCCAAGCTGTTCGCCGGCGCCTACGCCATCTACTGCGGCGTGGTCTTCATCGCGGCGGCCGGCCTGCTGATCAGTCCACTCACGCGGCACATTCTGCACAAGTTTCATCTGGAGCAGAAGTCGTAGCCCCAACGTACAGGCCACAGAGGCACAGAGACACAGAGAAAATAGTCTTGGGCGATCTCGGGTGAAAGAATTGCTCCGTGTCTCAGTGTCTCGTGTCCCGTACGTTATTTGACCGGTATCAAAAAGGGGATTTCGACCTCGAAGGGCGCGCCCTTCACCGCGTAGCTCACCTTGATCATCACGTCGTCGCCGGCGACCGGCTGGCCGTTGGCCACCCAACTCTCGCCACTGTCGTCGATAGTGAGCGCCAGCTGTTCCGTTGCCGCACCGTTGCGAGCCACCGTCATCGTCACGTTCGTGGCCACCGAGGCGGGAAGGTCCTCGCGCACGGCGTCGCTGAACCACACGCGATGCTTGCCATGAGGATCGAACACCACTTCGTAGTGCAGCTCGCCGTTCATCAGCACCATGCCGCCATGGTGCGGCGAGTGATCGCCGTGCGGCGTCGTGATGCCGGCATGCTGCGAGTCAGCGGGTTTGACCGCCGCCACCGGCGCAGGTTCTGGCGGTTTTGAACAGGCCCCGGCGACGAGCGCTAGCGCGAACCCAAACCTGAAGAACCTGAAGAACCTGCAGCCCGCCGCCGCTCGGAACGAATTGCGACGAGCTCCGGCGAGGTCCGCCGTAGCGGCCTCCGGCCGCGTAGGCGGAAACCTGTGAGCGTTCATTTGAAGATGCTTTTCGGCAGCTTCACGTGCACGCCCATCGTGCCATCGACCAGCTGCGTGACGGCGACATCGGCGGCGATGCTCGTGAGCTGATACGCCTTGTGCTTGTCCATCTTTCGCGCCGCGGCGATGAAGTCGATCATTTCCTGAATCGCAATGCGCGTGGCCTTGGTGAGATCGACATCAGTGCCCATGCTGATGAAATGGGTTGGCGTCTCGGCGCGCGGCCACGCCAAGGTCTGGCCCTTTCGGACCGTGAGTTGAAGACGTCCACGCAGCGACGTTTCGATCGCCGTCTGGTCGACCTCGCCATCCCCCTGCGCGACGTGTCCATCGCCGACTTCGAACAGCGCCCCGCGCACGTGAACCGGAATCCACAGCGTGGTCCCCGCCACGAGCTCCTTGTTGTCGAGATTGCCGGCGTGGATGCCCGGCGGGTTGCTGCTCACGCGACCCATCTCCGGCGGCGGCGCGACGCCCATGCTCCCGAAAAACGGCCGGAGGGGAATGACGATGCCTGGCGCGAACGTTGACGTCATCGCCTTCCGATCGAGCTCGAGGATGAGGGGGCCACGTCCTTGCTCGCAGTTCTCGCGGATGAAGCCGGCGCACCCGTTGTAGCCGTAGGCAATCGGCATGTCGATGGAGAGGACGCGCACCTCGAGCGCGTCGCCCGGCTCGGCGCCGTTCACGAACACCGGGCCCGTGAGGATATGGCCGCCGGGCCCGCGGTCCTTCACCTGATCGACGATGGCGCGGAGCGACGGTTGGATGTCGGCTGGTTTGACGCCGGCCTTTTCCAATCGATCCGGCGTGGAAGTGAGGAGCGTATCGACGTCGATGATGTCGCCCGATTCGATCGTCAGCACCGGCTTGGTCTCCGCCCAGTAGTGGCCGTACGCCACGGTGGTGGGCGTCGCTTCGAGGCGATGGGTTCGGGGCGTCTGCGCCACGAGCGTGAGGCTGGCGGCGACGGTGCAGCTGACACTGAGAGCGAGAACGCGCATCGATCAACTCCTCGGCAAAGGCGGATGAGGCGAGGTCTGTGGCGATGAGGGCAGCGGCGGCGCAATCGTGCCGGCCGGTTTGGCGACGAGCGCCCCCCACGTGGCGGCCAGGCCGCCGGCAGCTTCGAACACGGTGACGAGCAACTCGAGCGGCTGCCAGAAGCCGTCGAGCATCAGGCCGACGATTCGCGCGGTCGCCATGGCGACCAGGACGCAGGCCGCGGCGAAGAGTCCAACCCGAACGAAGTCGCGCCGCAGGGCGCACGAGAGAAAGAAGACGCCGACGCCGAACTCGAGCCCGCCGTAGGTCGCCCGCACGTCGGTTCGCGCCGTCGAGTTGATCAGCGCCAGCGACACGATGCTCGCCATGTCGCCCGGCCACGCGATGAACGCCGCGCCGAAGCCGACGAAGCACAGGCCGATGATCACCAGGAGCAGACGCCAGGACGTCATGCGCGCATTCTAAACTCAGATGGGTCAGGAGACTCCAGGGCCCCAGATGACACCGATAACACAGACGATCCGGTAAAGATGCCTCAGACGCGTTTGCACAAATTCTGAAGTCTGGGTCATCCCTCTCTTAAGAGATTGCACGGATGCAGCGATGAGACCTGGACGGACCAGCCGCCGAGCGCGTAGCGCCTTCTTCCTCATCATCGTGTGGCTCTGCCACGGGCTGGTCCGTCCTTCTCAATGAATCTGCGTCATCTGTGGCTGAATATTTGCATCCGTGCAATCGCGCCCGCCCCATTACACTCTCCCGATGCACGAGGTCCGAATATCAGTGCCGTGGTACCGGGAAGTGTCCGCGACGCAGTGGAAAGTGTTTCTCACGACGTTTGCGGCGTGGACGCTCGATGCGTTCGACTTCACGATCATCACCTTCGTGCTGATCGATATTCAGAACAGCTTCGCGGTCAACAAGGCGCTCGCGGGCCTGCTGGGCACGGTGACGCTGCTCTTTCGCGTCGTCGGCGGCATCGGCGCGGGGACACTGGCCGATCGCTATGGACGCAAGGGGCCGATCCTGTTTTCGATCGCCTGGTACACGCTGTTCGCGTTTCTCAGCGGCTTGTCGACGTCGTACGTGATGCTGTTTTCGTTTCGCGCGTTGTTCGGCATCGGCATGGGGGGGATGTGGGCGGCCGGCATGCCACTGGCCCTCGAGCAGTGGCCGGCGCGCTCGCGCGGCATCGCCTCCGGCATTCTGCAGGGCGGTTATTCGTCCGGGTTTCTGCTGTCGTCGCTGGTCTACCAGCTGGGCTATCCGTTCGTCAGCGAGCGGCCGGAATGGGCGTGGCGCATCATGCTGTGGAGCGGCGTCATCCCCTCAATCGTGATCTTCTTCTTCATGACGCGCGTGCCGGAGAGCGAGGTGTGGCAGGAGCAGGCGCGTCGCGCCCGCGAGCAGGCCACGCCGCTGCGCGTGTCGATCGCACGGCTGTTCGATCGCGACCTCATGTGGGTGACGCTGCACACGTCGCTGCTGATGGGCGCGTTCGTTTCGATGTATCAGTCGACGACCTTCTGGTATCCGACGCTGTTGACGACGCTCAAGCAGCAGCCGCTGGCGTTTCTGCTGTTGCTCAACGCCGGCGGGCTCATCGGCTCGGTGGCGTTTGGCGCGCTATCGGAGCGTTGGGGCGGACGACGCGGGGCATCGACGCTCGGCATCGTTGCCGGCATTCTCGCGGCACCGCTGTTTGTGTGGTCGTCCACGTCCTGGGGCCTGCTGGCCGGCGCCTGGCTGATCGGCTTCTGCGCGTCGGGCGCCTGGGGCGTGGTGCCCGGGTATCTCTCCGAGCGCTTTCCGACCGAGGCGCGTGGCGTCGGGACCGGATTCGCGTATCACGTCGGCGTCGGCATCGGGTCGTACGCGCCGTTCCTGATCGGACGAATGCAGGACGCCGGCACCGACCTCCGGACGGCGATGTTGACGCTGATCGTTACTGCCGGCGTCGCCATCGTCGTCCTGCTCTGGCTGGGGCCAGAGACGCGCGGGCGTTCGCTGACTTAGTACTGCCTTTCACAATTACGGTGACGTATTCGGGCGCCGAGGCGCCCGGATCGCAAGGCGCGAGGAGGGAGAATGCCGGGCGCATTTGACCGACGAGCAACGCGGCGAGGCGGGATGCATCGGCGGCCGAGACGTCATCGTAATTGTGAAAGTCAGTACTCAGGAACTGCCATACGCACGAACAGATCACGAACCTGGCCGCGGAGTCGCGGAGGCACGGAGAAAGCCTTCTTGCCCTGAGTGCTCCGCGTCTCCGCGTCTCCGTGGCGACGTCCGGGATGCTACCCGGCTTTCACGAGCGCAAACTTCTGCACGCGCCGGCCGGTTGAGGCTTCGCCCACGTACAAGTTGCCCTGCGAGTCGATGCTCATGCCGTGCGGGCGGAGGAACTGACCGGCTTGGCGCCCGCCGCGGCCGAACTCGCCGACGATGTCGAGCGTCGCGCGGCGCAGAATCCACACCTTGTGATTGGTGCCGTCGGCAACATAGAGCCACTGCTGTTGTGCATCGGGCGACAGCACCGGGACGAAGGCCGAGCCCGACGACAAGGTCGCCGGCGCGATCACCTTCTCGGCCAGAAACTTTCCGGCGTGGTCGAACACCTGGATGCGATTGCCGCGGCGGTCGGCGACGTAGATCTTGCCGTCGTTCGATCCCGTGATGCCGTGCGGCGTCGAGAACTGCTTCGGCAGCGCGCCGCTGAGCATCGTTTTCGGATCGAACTTCTCCGTGTCGTCAGGGACGTTGCCGTACGCGCCCCAGTGACGCAGGTACTTGCCGCTGGCGCCATCGAAGACGATGACGCGGCGGTTGCGATAGCCGTCCGAGATGTAGGCCTCGTTGGTCTTGGGATCGACCCAGATTCCCGAAGGTCCGCCGAGCAGATGAGTGTCGGCGCTGCCGGCGGTCTTTTCATACTCGCCGAGCGTCATCAGCAGCTTGCCGTCGCGCGTGAATTTCATCACGCGATGGCGGTTGTAGCTGCCAACCCAGACGTTGTCGAGGTGATCGACGAAGATGCCATGCGGTTCGCGCGGCCAGTCGGAAAAGTCGGTCATCGACCCCTGGCCCCAGCCCTGCACCAGCTTGCCCTGCTGGTCGAACTCGAGCACTGGTGGCGCGGCCTTACAGCAGGTGCCTAGAGGCAGCGGCTTCTGCTCCTCGTAGAGCTCTTCTTCGGTCAAGGTCTCCGGAAGGTGCGTCACCCAGACGTGCTGCCTGGCGTCGACGAAGACGCCGGTGACGGCGCCCATGATCCAGTGATTGGGCATCTCGAGTGGCCACGACGGATCGACCTTGAAGACAGGCACCCCAGCTGCGGTGGCGGAGGTCTGGTCGGAGGAGGCCCGAGGGAGCGCGCTGGCGAACGCGACAAGAGCAAATGCGAAAGAAAGGTGCCGTGTCAGCGGGCGCATCCGCGCATTGTAACCACGAAGGACACGAAGGGCAGTGAACATGCTTTTCAACGATGTCTGAGGTGTCATGCCTTCCTTGGTCCTTCTGAACGTGTCCGAAACCCTCGTCGACGAGATCAGGGATTGGGCGCGACGGCGTCGCCTCACCACCGATGATGCGGCCATCGTCGCGCTACTAAAGCTGGCATTGGACTCCATACGCCCTCCGCAGACCCGGATGGCGGACGAGAAAACGGAGTTCCCCAACTAGGCTAGGATCGCCGGGCATGCGGGCGACGCTTGCCCCGGCCGTCGCGACGGTCGCACTGTTCGCTGCTCCAGAGTGGTTCGCCCAGACCAGTGGCTCCGAAGCGCGCCTGAGAGGCGTGAGCGCGGTGAGCTCAACCGTGGTCTGGGCCAGCGGATCGCAGGGTACCGTCCTCAGAACCGCTGATGGCGGCCAGACCTGGCACCGCCTCGAGGTGAACGGCGCCTCCGGCCTCGATTTCCGCGATGTGGACGCCCTGGATGAGAAGACGGCGTACATCCTCAGCATCGGCAACGGCCCACAATCTCGCATTTACAAGACGTCGGACGCCGGCGCCACCTGGACTCTGCAATTCACCAACGCCGATCCCAAAGGCTTTTACGACGCGATGAGCTTCTGGGACGAGGCCCATGGCATAGCCCTCGGCGATTCAATCGACGGCCGCTTCGCCATCCTTGTCACCGAGAACGGCGGGACGACCTGGACGCCGGTTTCGCAATCGTTGCTGCCGCCGGCGTTGCCCAACGAGGGCGCGTTTGCCGCGAGCGGTTCGAACATCGCGGTGATGGGAAAAAGCGAAGCGTGGATTGCGACCGGCGCCGCCATCAAATCGCGAGTACTTCACACCCGCGATCGTGGGCGCTCGTGGAGCATTATCGATACGCCGCTCGCCTCGGGCCGATCATCCGGAATCTTCTCGATCGCGTTTCGCGACGCTCGCCACGGCGTCATCGTGGGTGGGGACTATTCGAAAGAGACCGAGGCGACCGACAACGTCGCGACGACGAGCGATGGCGGACAGAGCTGGACGCCTGTCACCAAGCAAGGTCTGTCTGGTTTTCGATCGGCCGTCAAGCCGGTGCCTCGCTCGAAGTCCACCTGGATTGCGGTCGGCCCACAAGGCGCGGACATTTCAGTGGACGATGGCCGGAGCTGGACGCCGATGCCGTTGGGAGAGTCGGCTTCAGGCTTCGACGCGCTCAGCTTCGCGCCAGGCCAGCCGATCGGATGGGCGAGCGGGGCCAAGGGAGCGCTCGCGAATCTCGTGATCAGGTGAAGTGGTGATCTCGAGATCTTTCTTCTTTCTTCGTCAAGCCAGCGCCTTGATGATGTCCCAACGCGTGATGATGTAGGTCGCATCCGACTTGAAGTCGCGCACCAGCACGGCTGGACTGTCGGGCGTGAGCATGCCCGCCAGCGCCTCGACGTTGGTCGAGATGTCGGCAAAGGGAATCGCCTGCTGCATGATCGCCTCGACCGGGCCGTGCAGCACGTCCGGGTTCTTGACGATCTCCGAATAAAGAAAGCCCTCATTGACCGATCCCACCAGACGGCCATCCGCGGTGACCGGAATCTGCGAGAACGCATGCTCGGTCATGATGTGCGCCGCCTTCTCGACCGTTTCGCTGCGATCGATCGTCACCAGCGGCGCCTTCTGTCGATCCGCGACCAGGTCGCGCGCCGTCAGCCCCTTCCGGTCGATGAAGCCCTTTTCGCGCATCCAGTCGGGGTTGTACATCTTGCCGAGATAGCGCGTGCCGTGGTCATGGAAGATCAGCACGACGGTTTCGCCGGCCGTGAAGTTGTCGGCGAGCTGCAGCAGGCCGGCGACCGCCGATCCGGCCGAGTTGCCGGCGAAGATCCCTTCTTCGCGGGCGATCCGGCCGGTCATGATCGCCGCGTCGCGGTCGGTCACCTTCTCGAAGTGATCGATCAGGCTGAAGTCCACGTTCTGCGGCAGGAAATCCTCGCCGATGCCTTCGGTGATGTACGGATAGATCTCGTTCTTGTCGAAGATGCCGGTCTCTTTGTACTTCTTGAACACCGAACCGTAGGTGTCGATGCCCCACGCCTTGACCGAGGGCTTGCGCTCCTTCAGATACTTCGCGACGCCGCAAATCGTGCCGCCGGTGCCGACGCCGACCACGAGGTGATCGACGCGGCCGTCGGTCTGCTCCCAGATCTCAGGTCCGGTTTGTTCGTAGTGGGCCTGGGTGTTCGACGGGTTGTCGTACTGATTCGCCTTCCAGGCGTTCGGCGTCTCACGCTCGAGGCGCGAGGACACCGAGTAGTACGAACGCGGATCCTCGGGGTCCACGTCGGTCGGGCAGACGATCACCTCCGCCCCGAACGCGCGAAGGGAGTCGACCTTCTCCTTGGATTGCTTGTCGGTCGTCGTGAAGATGCACTTGTAACCCTTGACGACGGCGACGATTGCCAGGCCCATGCCCGTGTTGCCGGACGTGCCTTCGATGATGGTGCCGCCGGGCTTCAACCGGCCATCGCGCTCGGCATCCTCGATCATCTTGACGGCCATGCGGTCTTTGATCGAGTTGCCCGGGTTGGTGGTCTCGATCTTGACCAGGACGTCAGCCTTGACGTGGCCCTTGGGAATGCGATTGAGGCGGACCATCGGCGTATGGCCGATGGTTTCGAGAATGTTGTCAGCGATTTTCTTGCGCATCATGAGCGGCGACGCTTGCCAGCTCATGATAGCTCGCGCTGGCGATGGGCCGGCACGGCCTCACGCAGCGCCGGCCCAACCCGCCAGCGCCATCGGCGTGGTCCTCAGATGCGGGAACACGGCCGACTCGATCGGTGCGCCGAGCCCGAATGTCTTCCGCGCGACCACACCGCCTGGGTCGAGCTCGAGAATCTCGATCTCGCGCGAAATCTGATGGACGAGCCAGCACTCCGAGACGCCGTACTTCGCAAACCACTTGACTCGATTTCCAAGCGGACCGATGCGAGGGTTTGGCGACAGCACTTCGAGAACCATGTCTGGCGCTCCCCACACGCGGTCGGTGACGATGTCGGCGCGCCCGGTAGAGACGAAGAACAGGTCGGGCTGAAGGATGAGGGCCCGCGCCGCATCGAGGATGACGTCGAGCGGCGCAATCCAGATGGTTCCCAGCTCGTTCCGGCTCACATGAGCGTCCAACTCGATGGCCAGTCGCAGCAACAATGACTGATGGCGCGGCGATGGCGATTCGGCAACGTTCAACACGCCGTACTGCAGCTCCTGGACGCGCGACGACTCGGCCGTTTGCAGATACTCGGCAGTCGAGAGCACGGTTCCTGAGCTGGGCAACTTCCCGTACACCGACGCACGCTTGCTCATGACGTAGCCTCCCATACGACGACGGTCTCATCGTCGAGCCGAGGATTCAAGAGGCAGGATTTGCGTACCACCGATTGGTGGGGGATCAGGAGCGCTGAGCGGCTCCCGGTTCCGGCTCTACACACTTCGCATTGCTGTAGCCCGAGCGAAACGGCACCACGACTCCAGTGGCAGGCTCGAAGCGATGGCGCGTGACGCAGGCTGTGTCGTTGGCCAGCAGATGAATCGAGACCGAGGGCCCGCGCGAGACCGTCTTGACGAAATGAATGTCGTCCAACGGCGGCAGCAGCGTGTAGAACTCGCCGCGCGACACGGTCTGGCGCCGCGCGACCTCGAGCGTCGCGTGCGACTCGTCGCGCCCATCATCCAGCCGGCGATAGATGGTTTCACGTTGCCGGCCGCGGTAGACGCCGATCAGGCCCCACGCCAGGTGATCGTGAACCGGCGTTTCAGCGCCTGCAGGAATCACCAGGGAGAAGAGACAGAGCGATCCGTTCTCGGCGCGGTAGAGCGCGTACTGCCCGATGCCGCCACCCATGCCGCTCTTCGTGTCCGGCTGCGCATATTCATCGGGCAGCCATCCGTCGGCGGCCAGCAGCCGGCTGAACGCCGGCCGCAGCGCCTCCACGCGGGTGGCGGCGTCGGGAATCTCTGTCGTCAGCCGCTCCGTCTCCGCCACGAGCGCGCGGATTTCGAGAACGTCGACGAGGAACCCGAAATCCTGATGATCGTGGACGTGAGGCTGGTTGAAATCGCACATCGAAATGATTTTACCCTTCCGCACGCAGTGCTATCCTCATGCCCCTTGCCGCCCATTTTGTGGAGGGATCATGAAGCCCATACACGCGATCGCCTGTGGCTTGAGTGCTGCTTCCTTGCTCGTTCAAACCGGATTCGCTCAGGGCCTCGGTGGTGCGGGGCAAGCGTTGCCAGCGGCCCTGCTTCAGTGTGCCGATGTGTCCCAGGCCCTGCTGACCGTCGCCAACCAGGACACCCGCCTGCGGGACTGGGCCAATCTCGCCCGCTATCGCGAGGCCAACCGGACCGTGAGCCGCACCGAGGTGGTCTTTCTGGGTGACTCCATCACCGACCTCTGGCAGCAGCCGCAGTTCGGAGGGTTCTTCCCCGGCAAAGCCTACGTCGATCGCGGCATCAGCGCTCAGACGACATCGCAGATGCTCCTCAGGATGCGGCCCGACGTCCTCGCGCTCAAACCCAAAGCGGTGGTCATTCTCGCCGGCACGAACGACATTGCCGGGAACACCGGGCCGATGAGCGATGAAGACATCGAGGGGAACCTCCAGTCCCTGGCTGAGCTCGCTGCGGCCAACGGCGTCAGGGTCGTGCTCTCCAGCATCACGCCGGTCAGCGCCTATCACGTTGCCGACGGTGCGGTGCCGCAGACCACTCGGCGCCCCCTCGAACGCATCCAGAAGATCAACAACTGGATGCGCTCCTACGCCGCCGCGCACAAGCACGTCTATCTCGACTACTACTCACCCATGGTGGACAGCTCCGGCGTGTTGAAGCGGGAGTTCAGCGCCGACGATCTGCACCCCACGGCCGAGGGTTACAAGGTGATGGCGCCGCTCGCGGAAGCCGCCATTGCTCAAGCGCTCAAATAGGCGGCGAAACGATCAGATCGACGGTCGGTCACAAGCACATGAGGAACATCATGAAACACATCACCGGCAGTGTTTTCGTTGTCCTGTTCACGTTCACCGCATGGCAGGCCCCGGCCTCGTCGCAGGCCGGCGCGCCACCGAACATTGCCTTCGATATCCCGAAGGTCGACATCGATCTGGTTCTCAAGACTGCGCCACCGTCTCCGCCCGACCGGCAGCTTCGCGTCGTCGACATGGGCAAGTACAACCTTGGCGTTGGCATCATCCATCGCGGCCCGACCAACGACAAGCCGGACGATCCGATTTCGATGATTTACCACGACTACACGGCAGAGACGTACATCATCACGTCCGGATCCGGTGTCCTGACCACCGGCGGCACGATCCTCAACAAGAAGGCCAGCGCCGGCGTCAATGTCATGAACGGCCCGAGCGGCAATGGTACGGCCGGGCCTGGCGCGTACAGCCGGAAGGTTCAGACCGGCGACATCATCATCATCCCGACGGGTGTCGGCCATGGATGGAGCCAAATCACCGACCACGTGACGTACCTGAGCGTCCGGCCCGATCCGGATCGAGTCCTGCCGGCCGGCTACGTCTACCCGTTGCTCTTGAAGAATCAGCCGACGCCGGTGAAATGATGGCGGGACGCCTCTCTCGAGCCGGTGCTGTTATCCTGTCGCGGTGATCCGTCCGCCGATGGGGTTCGTGGTCGCGAGCGTGGTCGTGGCATCGTGCGCGAAGACGCCGCCCGTGACCAAGCCACCAGCGCCCGCTGCCACTCTCGCATCGTCAATCCAGCAACTCATCCCGCTGCCGCGAACGGTCGAGCCGGGCGAGGGAGCCGGGTTCACGATCACGTCCGATACCGTCGTGGTCGTCTCGCCGTCTGACGAGCGTGCGATCTGGATTGCGAAGTACCTGGCCGACGTGATTGGCCTGGCCGCGGCGCCGCAGCCGCCACGCGTCGAAGTCACGGCGTCGCCGGCGCCACCTGGCGCCATCGTGCTGGAGCTGGGACCGGCTTCGATCGGGGGCGCCGAGGCCTACGAGCTGACGTCGGGTCCGGCAGGCGTCACGATTCGCGCCAGCCAGGCGGCTGGCCTGTTCTACGGCGTGCAGACGTTTCGACAAATGCTGCCGCCGTTCGTCGAGTACGTGGCCGTGAGGCCGGATCCGAGCCGGCCCGTGATCGCTGCCGCCGGACACATCAAGGACGAACCACGATTCGCGTGGCGCGGCGCGATGCTCGACGTCGCGCGGCACTTCCTGTCGATTCGTGACGAGTCAAGCGCTACATCGATCTGATGGCGCTGTACAAACTGAACCGCCTGCACCTGCATCTGGCCGACGATCAGGGATGGCGCATCGAGATCAAGTCGTGGCCCAACCTGACGACGCACGGCGGGAGCACGCAGGTTGGCGGCGGCGCCGGCGGGTTCTACACGCAGGAGCAGTACGCCGACCTCGTTCGTACGCCGCCGAGCGCTTCATCACCATCGTGCCGGAAATCGACATGCCGGGCCACACCAACGCCGCGCTGGCGTCATATGCCGAGCTGAACTGCGACGGCGCGGCGCGCAGTCTGTACACCGGCACCGACGTCGGGTTCAGCGCGCTCTGCGTGGACAAGGAAATCACCTATACCGTTCATCGACGACGTCGTCCGGGAGATCGCCGCGCTCACGCCTGGCTCCTGGTTTCACATCGGCGGCGACGAAGTGAAGACCCTCAAGCCAGAGCAATACGCCCGCTTCGTCGAGCGCGTCCAGACCATCGTCCAGTCACACGGCAAACAGATGATCGGCTGGGACGAAATCGGAGCGGCGCAGCTGCTCCCCGGCACGCTCGTGCAGCATTGGCGGCCCAAGGCGTCGCCCGCCGACGCGGTTAGCAAGGGCGCGCGCATCATCATGTCGATCTGCCAGCAAGACATATCTGGACATGAAGTACGACCAGAGCACGCCGATCGGCCTCTCGTGGGCCGGGCTCGTCGACCTACGCACCGCCTACGACTGGGATCCAGTGACGATGGCCGCGCCCGCTGCAGCGTCGGCCGTGCTTGGAGTCGAGGCGCCGATCTGGTCGGAAACGGTGGCGACGATTCAGGACGTGGAGTTCCTCGCGTTCCCACGGCTGTTGGGAATCGCCGAGGTGGGCTGGTCGCCCAGCGAGAAGCGTGATTGGAGCGCTTTCCGAGAACGCCTCGGCGCGCACGGACCGCGACTGACCGCGCTCGGTGTCAACTTCCATCGGTCGCCAGCGGTGCCGTGGAAGCCCTGACCTCTGGATTGCCGCGATTGGGACGTCCATCTTGACTACAATCCGGCTGATGGGACGAACGAGGTTCATGTCAAGTCGTCTCGTTGTCATCACTGGAATCGCCGCGACACTGCCCGTTGGCGCCGCGGTCTCGAGGACGAGTGGCGGCGACCAGGCCGCCGCGCCCGCAGGCACGGAGCTTCCGGTCCGGATCATTCCCAACGTTCCGAGAAACGCGGAGGCCTACTACGCTCCCGACAATCTCCACGTCATCGCCCAAACGCAAGACCCCACAGCGCAGAAAGCCGAGGGGCGCGACACCGGCGCGTTGACCTACACGTTCACCGACCAGGGCACCGAGATCAAACGGATCAACGACCGCGGTCAGGACGCGTGCTCGTTCTTCTTCCCCGATGGCAAGCGCCTCATCTGGACCTCGACCCGCGACAACCTCGACATGCCGATCGGCAACTGGTCCGACCAGAACGCCTACCCGCAGGGCGCGGAGCTCTACACGTCCGATCTCGACGGCGGCAACGTCAAGCGCCTGACCAACAACAAGTACTACGACGCCGAAGTGTCGGTTTCGACGAACGGGCAATCGATCGTCTTCAGCCGCCAGATCGACGGCAAGCTGGATCTGTGGCGCATGCGCGCTGACGGCACCGGCGAACAGCAGATCACCTTCACCGACGATTGGCAGGAAGGCGCTCCCAACTATCTGCCCGACAACGAGACGCTCCTATACCGCGCGTGGAAGCGCAGCGAGTACGGCAAGATCCGGCCGACGCCGATGACGGTGTTCACCATCAAGCACGACGGCACGGCTACCACCGCTCGCACATTCGATCGCGGCATGAACTGGTCCGCCTATCCGGCACCCGACGGCAGGCACTACGTCTTCGTGCGCGTCGTCGAAGACAGCAATTGGGAGGTCTTCCTCGGCGACCTCGCCGGCGGCGAGCCCGTGCGGCTGACCTACAACCCGGGCTTCGACGGCTTTCCCTCGATCTCGCCAAACGGAAAGAAGATGCTGTTCGGGCGCAGCACGGGCAGCGGGTTCATGTCGAACCTCTACACGCACGTGATGGACGTGTCGTCGCTCAACCTTGGGCCGGACCGCTACCGAGGCGTTCCCGGCATCACGCCCCCGAAACCGTAACCGGCAGTCAGCCAGGAGGTCTTCATGCGTGCCCCGCTACTCTCATTCGCGATTTTCGTGGTGACGACGTCGTCGGCGGCCGCACAAACGGGTTCGCTCGACTACGAATTCTTCAAGGCGAAGGTCCAGCCGATCTTCGCGGCCAAACGCACCGGCCACGCGCGCTGCATCTCGTGCCACGGCCAGGGCACGTCGCTGCGGCTCCAGCCGCTCGCGGCAGGAAGCACGACTTGGAGCGAGGAAGACAGCCGGAAGAACTTCGAGGCCGTCCGTCGCGTCGTGGTGCCTGGCAGTCTCAAGAGCAGGCTTCTCGTGCATCCACTCGCAGAAGACGCCGGCGGCGATTTCTATCACAGCGGCGGGAAACACTTCAGTTCGCAGAGCGACCCCGAGTGGCAAACGTTGAAAGCGTGGGTGCTTTCACCGACCGCCGCCGCGACCGCCCACGCTGCGGCGGCCAAAAAGGTTCGCA
Organism: uncultured Acidobacteriota bacterium; assembly: GCA_963773045.1. Lineage (GTDB taxonomy): Bacteria > Acidobacteriota > Vicinamibacteria > Vicinamibacterales > UBA2999 > 12-FULL-67-14b. The sequence continues at coordinate 713,254 of CAVYZT010000013.1, forward strand.
TCTTCCAGACCAACGCCGGCGGCGATAACGTGCACGTCATCGATCCGGTCACCAATACCGTTGTCGGCGTGATCAGCGGCATCGAGGCGAATCACGGTGTGGCCGTCGCGCCAGACGGCAGCCGGATCTATGTCAGCAACGAGGCCGAGAGCTCGCTGGACGTCGCCGATGGAACGACGTTCCAGGTGATCAAGCGCATTCCGTTGAGCGGCCACCCCAACAACATCGCCATCGGTCGCGACGGACGCCGGGTCTACGTGGGCATCATCCAGGCGCCCGGCGGCGTTGACGTGATCGACACCGCGATGCTGCAACGGGTCAAGACGATCCCGACGAAGGGCACCATCCACAATCCGTACGTCACGCCCGACGGGAAATTCGTCGTGGCGGGATCCATCGCAGGAAAAACCATCAACGTGATCGACGCCGCGACCGAAGAACCGGCATGGGTGCTCGAGATGGATCTCGGCATCCGGCCGATGACCTTCAGTTGGAACGCCGACGGCTCGACCAAGTGGATCTTTGCGCAACTGACGGGGTTCAACGGGTTTGCCGTCGTCGATTTCGCGACCCGCAAGGAACTCCGCCGCATCCAGAATCCGGACTTGCCGCCCGGCAAGGCGACGGTCCCCGAAGGGTCCGATCCCTCGCACGGCATGGCCGTCACTGCCGACGGCAAGACCCTGGTGGTGTGCAGTCGGCTGAACAACTTCCTCTACACCTATTCCCTCCCCGACTTGAAGCCACTCGGCGGCGCCGAGCTCGGCGGCAAAGGCGCCGGGTGGGTGACACTGACGCCGGACGGGAAGACAGCGTATGTCGCCAATCCCGTCACCAACGACGTGTCGGTGGTGGACATCGCGTCGCTCAAGGAAGTGGCTCGCATTCCCGTCGGCTTCGTGCCCAAGCGCAACGCGACGGGCCTGCTGCCATAGGTCGCGCCGCGTTGGCTCAGCAGACGAGCTGAAGACTAGATCTCGTGATCCGTGTGTACACGAGTGAGGAACTCGGCGGGCAACGACACTTCCAGCAGCTTCAGATCCTTCGAGCAGTCTGACAGTGACGTCTTCATGGTCGGCGGGATCACGTACGCGTCGCCCTCGACGAGCGCGTGCGCACCCTGATCTTCTCCACGCAGGGTCACAGACCCCGACATGACGAACGTGAACAGGATGTCCGACGTGTGGCTGGTGAGGTCGGTGCGGGTCAGGCCCACCGGCCGCGCCACTGTTACTGACGCGACTCCGCCTGTCGCCGCGCCGATGCCTGTGTCTCGTGCCTCGAATCCAGGCAGTCGCCAAGGCGTCCAAACGGCATCTTCCACTTCGCTCCGGCAGAATCGCTGACCGCCAAACTCGCGCTCTGGCCTGAGCCTCGAGGTGGGCAGCTCCATCTCATGATCCACGGTCGTGATGTGCTCAGCCGGCACGCCGACTTCGATGACCTCGAGATTCTCGGACGATTCGAGCACGCGGTGCCGGATTTGCGGTGGCTGAATCACGCAGTCGTCCGCGTGCAGGATGAAGGGCGGTCCTTGATCCTCGTACACGAGCTTGACCCAGCCGTGATAGCAGAAGATCAACTGAAACCCGACCGTATGGTAGTGAACCATGTCGGGTACCGGCCCGGCGTCGGGGACCCGAATGTGTGACGCGATGATGCTGCCGCCGAGCCGGCCGGGTATCAGATCCCGATACTGCATGCCCGCGCGGCCGATCACCCAGGGCGCGTTGTCTTTCAGTCGTCGCACGACGAACGCGTGTGCGGTCGGCGGCGTCTCAAGGCGAGGTTGGGCGTCGGCGATTTGGATTCGCACGCCGTTGGGCGCCCTGAGTTCGTGCACGCCGCCGGCGAATGCCGACGGATCGGCACAGAGCAGGCGCAGCACGCCCGGCGCGATGTCGGCGCCACGCTCCAGGCGAATGCGCAGGCCGTGCCCCGACAAAACGGCGACCGCCGGATCGTCGGCCGGGAAGATCGTGTCCAGACGCAATCCCAGGACGGTGGTGTAGAAATCCAGGTCCGCTGCCAGGTCGGTCGATGGCAACAGCACCTCAGCGGACTCCACGTTGTGCTGGCGCTCGGCCATGAGGTCTCCAGAATCAGGGACGCCGCAGCGCCCTGGACGTTTGTCGTTCGAACCCGGGGTTCATGCTCGGCGCGTCGGTGGCGCGCCAGGCGTCGGCGAATTCGCACTCACAGTATCAGACCGGGGCCACGGCCGTTTGCGTCGACGAACCAGGAAGAAGGGTGGTGTTATGGTAGTATTGACTCGTTATGGCAAGGGTCACCTTCTCGCTGGACGATGCCACCGTTGATCAGATACGCCGGACGGCGGCACGTCTGCGCAAGCCGCAAAGCCACGTGGTCCGGGATGCGGTGGCTGATTACGCGGCCCGCAGCGACCGTCTGAGCGAGCGGGAGCGGCTGACCGCACTCGCGGTGCTCGATCAGCTCCGTGAGGCGCGCCCGACCCGGCCAGCGAGCGAGGTCGATGCCGAGTTGCGATCGCTTCGAGCCGCACGTCGCCTCGGCGGTCGCCGCCATCGGTCGGCATGATCGTTCACATCGATACGTCGGCGCTGGTGGATGCGCTCACCGGACCCAGGCGCTCGCTCGAGACGTTGATTCGGCTCACCGACGAGGGGCACCGCCTGATGCTGTCGACCATCGTGTTGTACGAATGGTTGAGGGGTCCGCGGACCCGAGCTGAGCTGGCCGCGCAAGAGGATTTGTTCCCGACTGACGCCGCGGTCCCGTTTGGCCCCGGCGAGGCGGGCTCGGCTGCCAGGCTGTATAAGCAGATGCCACGTGCTCGAGGACGAGAGATCGATCTGGCCGTCGCTGCTTGCGCGCTCGCCCACAACGCGGCGATCTGGACGCTGAACCCGGGTGACTTCCGCGACGTGCCCGATCTTCGTCTCGTATAGTCGGTGCCGAAGCACAACACGACGGCCCTGCGGCCGTAGCGTTCCGATCGCAGTTCAGCGTGTCACGGACGGCTATTGGACCGGGCCGACGTAGCGATCCAGCCAGGCGAGCGCTTCGCGCGCCAGCTCGTTGCGATGATTCGGCAGTCCGTGGTCGTCGTCGAACACGACCCACTTCTTCTGGTCCTTTGCCGTGCCGAGCAGATCGAACAGTGGCCGCTGCGCCGTCTCGACCGGTTCGATGGCGTCGAATTTCCCATTCAGCATGAGCACCGGCTGACGAACCCGTGTCACATAATTGATCTGGTCGACTTCCGGTTGGGCGCGCCCCGACGCCAGACCGCCGGAGATCAGGATCACCGCCTTGATCCTGGGCTCGACGGCGGGGATGATCGCGCCCCATCGGCCGCCCCAGCTGATCCCGAAATAGCTCAGCTTGTCGAGCTTCACGTCCGATCGCGTCGCGAGGTACTCGAGCGTGCGCTCGAAATCCTGAACCCAGTTGACGGCGTACTCGCTGTAGCGGCGGCTGGCGTCCGGCCAAGTGGAGGCAAGCCCGTCGCGTCGTTCGAAGCTGCCACGGTAGGCCGGCACGATGAGCATGCGGCCGCTTTTCACCACAAACGTCGCGATGTCCGCGTTGGGCGCAGCCCCGGCAATGGCGCTCGATCCTGGGAACAGGATGACCGGTTGATACGGCGGAGCGCCCGTGGTCGGCGAATAGATGTACGCCAGCATCTTGGCGGAGCCATACGCCGCGTCGAATGTCACTTTTTCGAAGCGGTAATCGGCGGCTCCTGCACCGTTCTCGACCTTGGCCGCGAGCGGCGCTGGATCGTAAGCGAAGCGCTTCCGATAGATGTCGAAGACCTCATCACCGACGGGCTTCTCCTTCGAGTAATCGCGAACCAGCAACTCGACCGGCTTTGCCGCGTCTTCCGGCATGCCTCCTGGGTAGGCCGCCAGGCGGATGCCGTTGATTGCGGATCGATCGAACGGCGACTGCACGTTGGCATACGTGAACATGTAGGGTTGATCGCTCCATCCCGCTCCGAGGACGTAGCGAGAGGATCCCCACGCATTCCAGCACCACTCGCGGACGTTACCCGCCATGTCGTAGGCGCCAATCGGGCTCATGCCGCCGAAGGTGCCGACAGCCGCGGGCCCGGAGCCTTGCAGGTTGCTGAGCGGAACAATCGCCGCGGAGAAATCGGTGCCTGCGGCCCGAATCCAATGACGAACCGTCGGCAGGCTCTTGCCGACGGACTTCGCGTATGCCGCCGCCTCGTACCAGCTGATGCCGCTGACCGGAAAGTCGTCTCGCCCTGTCGGATAGTCACCCAATTCCCAGGTCGAGGGACCGGGACGACCGGTGGCGTCGACGAATCGTTCGATCGCCTTCTCCCAGGGGATTTCGCTCTTGCCTTCGATGAAAGGCTGATCCCAGAACGCCCGATTCTTGTAACCGCCCGACTGGATGAACGCTTTGAACTGCCGATTCGTGACTTCGAATTTGCCGATGCGGAAATTGGGCACCTGGATGCGCTCAATCGGCTCGATACCGGTGATCCAGCTGTTCACGCCTCCGCCGTTGACGAGGACCTCACCGTCGTCCGTGCCATCGAGCGGAACATTCAACGCCGTCAGCAGCGGATTACCGATGGGGAGCGCCAGCTCGATCGTCGGTTTGCCGTCCCGAACGAACCTGAAGCGCTGCAGTCCAATTGGCACGCGAGCGCTCGCCACCGGCGTCACACCCAGATCCCGCCACGAGCCGGCTTTGTCGGCGTAGCTCCTGGTCGAGACGCGCGCGCCGTCAGGTGCGCTCGTCACCGGCAGCGTGCGAGAGAAACGTGGCCACAGTTCTCGAAGTGTCGGATCGTCAGCCGAGTACGGCTCGATGTCCTGCGCGATCTGAAAGGCCTCTGTGTACTTGTCCTGGTCGGCGAGTCGCGTGATCTCGGTAATCCGCTCCCGTGCGGCGCGCACCGTCGCGCTTCGACTGTAGGCCCAGCCGATGCCTCCGGCAATCGCCAGCGCCCCGACGACCGACGCGGCGATCAAGCGGGTAGGCGTGAATGCGCGCGCGGCGGCGCCGGGCACGGCAACGGCCCCAGTAATCGACTGCCGGCACTCGGTCAGCGTCTGGGCCAGCTCAGCGGCTGAGGCAAAGCGATCGCCAGGGGACTTCTGCATCGTCTTGTCGACGATGCGCACGAGCGCGTCGGGTACATCGTCTCGAAGCGTCTTCACGGCGACGGGCTTGGACGTCCCGATGGCTTTCATGACGGCGAACGCGTTGTCGCCATCGAAGGGTGGTCTCCCGGCGAGCATCTCGTACAGCGTCGTTCCCAGCGACCAGATGTCGGTCCGGCCGTCAACTGCGGCTCCATCGAGCTGTTCCGGCGACATGTAGGTCACTGTTCCGAGCGCGACGCCGGTTCGGGTCGCGCCCGTCTGGTCGACGACCTTGGCGATCCCGAAGTCCACGATCTTCATGACGCCGTCGCTCGTGATCATCAGGTTGGCCGGCTTGATGTCGCGATGGATGATGCCGGCCGAATGCGCCTTGGTGAGACCCTGCGCGACCTGGAGCGTGGCGTCGATCGCCTCGACGATCGTCATCGGGCTGCGGGCGATGCGCTTCTTCAAGGTCTCGCCGTCATAGAAGGCCATCGCGATGAACAGCTGGCCTTCGGGCGTGGTGTCGATGTCGTGAACGGTGCAGATGTTGGGATGGTCGAGCGCGGAGGCGGCCTTGGCTTCCTGAATCAGTCGCGCTCTCGCATCGTCGTCGCGAGTGAGATCCGGAGGCAGGAACTTCAGCGCGACAGGACGATCGAGCCGCGTGTCGATCGCCTTGTAAACGACGCCCATTCCACCGCCACCGAGCCGATCGGTGACGCGAAAATGCGAGACGGTACGACCTTCCATGCGCGTCCTTGGGGGGAGAGGACTAAGCCGCGGTCCAAACCGGGCGGAAGTATACCCCGGCGATGAGCAGTAGTGCGGTCTAGTTCGATCCGAGGAGCTTGGCGACCTGCGCCTGGACTGCCGCCAGCTCCTTCTGCAAGTCGCCGTAGCGGTCGTAGGCGTCCTTGCCGATCTTCTGGTCGGCCTGGCCCACCATGCGCTGGACGTTCTGAAGTTGGGTGATCAGCATGCCTTGAACGTAGGTGCCCGGCGTATCCACCACCTGCGCCCAGAGCTCCTGCAGCTTGTGGTCGTACTTGACGGTGCCGGGCGAAGCGCCGACCGGCATCGGCGGCGGCGGCTTCACGCCGGCCTTCTGCATCGCCTCTTCGATTCGCGCCTGCAACTTGCGCGCGTCGCTGAGCGCGTCGCGGACTTGCAACTGGAAGCGGACTTGCTCGGCGATGTCGGCGTCGGTCACCCCGTCGGTGGCGACGCGCGGATCCGATTTCAGATCCAGCGTCCTCGTGATCGTTTGCCCACCGGCGGAGAGCTTCACGGTGTACTTGCCGGGTGGGACCATGGGTCCCCCGGACCCGCCATCGGGCGTATTCGGAGTCCAGGGCCCGGGATAGCGCAGGTCCCAGGTGATCCGCTGCATCCCGGGCTCGGGCCGAATGCTGGCCGAACCTCCTCCGCCCTGACGGAATCCGCCTCGCCCTTGCGGTGCGGCGCCTCCGCGCCCGGTCAGAAGGGTCCAGGTCTTGAGTGCCTGGCCTTTGGCATCGCTCACTTCGAGCTTTGTGTCGGCCGGCGGCGCGTCCTTGAAGTAGATGTCGAAGTGCGCGCCGGCCATCGGATATTCCGCGCCATCTGGAGTCGGCGGTGCGGTGCTCGTGCGGTAGCGGATCGCCTCGCGCGGCTGGACGAAGGCGATCGCGGGAATCGTCGGCGCGCTCGCCGCCTGGCCGGCGAACCGTGCCAATGACGACGTGGTTCGCGCCACCGAGAAGGCCGGCGCGTCCAATCCACCGGGACGCGGAGGCTGAGTCGTTGTCGGCGCGGTCCCCGTCGTCCACTGCGCCAGCTGCTGCAGCGGGGTGATGTTGTCCATGATCCACAACGAGCGGCCCATGGTGCTCACGACCAGGTCGTTGCGGTGCACCTTGATGTCGGTCACCGGCGTCACCGGCAGGTTCTGCTGCAGCGGCTGGAAGTTCTTGCCGGCATTGAACGACACAAAGGCGCCGAACTCGGTGCCGACATACAAGAGTCCTGGCTGCTTCGGATCCTCTCGGACCACGCGAGTGGGGTAGTCGATCGGGATGCCGTTGGCGCCATCGGTCAGCAGCGTCCACGACTCGCCGTAATTGTCCGTGCGATAGACATAGGGCTTGAGATCGTGCTCGCGCGTGAAGCGATACGCGGCGATATAGGCGCGCCCGCGCTGATGCGGCGAGTCCTCGATCGTCTGAATGCGTGCCCCGACCAGGCCCTGAGGCGTGACCCGTTTCCACGTCTTGCCGTTGTCGCGCGTCACGCTCACCGGCCCGTCGTTGGCGCCCACCCAGATCACGCCGCGTTCGAGACGCGATTCAATCATCGAGTAGATCGAGGAATACACTTCTTCACCGGTCACGTCTCTCGTGATCGGCGAGCCAGGGACCGTTTGATACTCGGGCTCGTGCGCCGTCAGGTCCGGGCTGATGACGTCCCAGGTGATGCCTTCGTCGATCGAGCGATGCAGCACATGCGATGCCTGGTAGATGACGCGGGAATCGTGCGGCGACACGTAGACGACGGTTTGCCGCGGGAAACGGAACTTGACGTCGTCGGGATCGTGGCCGTAGCGGTTCTGTGGATACACCCAGTAGTGCTTCTCCTGGCCTGTGACGACGTTGTAGCGGCCCACTTCGCCTTTGCACGCACCCCACACGACCTTGCCGTCGGGCTTCGGCCAGATTTGACCGGTCTCGCAGCCTGACGCCTGTTGCCACGCCTGCGACGGGTGATCGAATCCCCACGACACGGCTGGCTGACTCGTGACGATCAACGTCGAGTTGTCCTGCTGCGGCACGTACATCCGATACGGATACTGCTCGTCAACCGCGACCATGTACGTACTCGCCGGTCGGCTGATTGAGAATCGACGACCAGCTCTTGCCGCCGTTGAGGCTGACGTTGGCGCCGCCGTCGCTCACTTGCAGCAGGATCTGCGTGTTATCGGGGTTGATCCAGACGCCGTGGTTGTCGCCATGCGGCGTGCCGATGTCGGTGAACGTCTTGCCGCCGTCGACCGATTTGTGGAATCCCAGCTCGCTGACGTAGAGCTCGTTTTCGTTCCTCGGACTCACGTTCACGTAGTTGAAGTAAAAGGGGCGGGCGCGAAGACGCTGGCTGTTGTTCACGAGCGTCCAGCTTTCTCCCGCGTCGTTCGATCGATAGAGACCGCCTTTGTCGCCGACGGCTTCGATCATCGCGTAGACCACCTTGGCGTTGCTGCGAGCAATGTCGAGGTCGATCTTGCCGATCAGGTCGGAGGGCAGCCCGGCGGTGATGTGCTTCCAGGTTTCGCCGCCGTCGGTCGACTTGTAGATGCCGCCCTCGCTCGCCGGTCCACCGCTGACGATGTCCCAGCCTTTGCGGATGCCCTTGTACATCGCGGCATAGACGATGTCGGGATTGTCGTAGTCCACTTCGACGTCGCGTCCGCCGGTCTCGTTGTTGACGAAGAGCGTCTTGCGCCAGGTCTTGCCGCCGTCCGTCGTCTTGAAAATGCCGCGCTCGTCGTTGGCGCCGAACGGCGTTCCCAGCGCCGCCAGCCACACGGTGTTTGGATCGAACGGGTGCACCTTGATGGCGCCGATCTGCCCCGACTCCTTGAGCCCCATGAACTGCCACGTCTTGCCGGCGTCGGGCGACTTGTAGACGCCGCGGCCGATGATGACGTTCGAGCGGATCGCCGCGCTGCCGGTCCCGACCCAGACGTGATTCGGGTTCGACGGCGCCACGTCGATCGATCCAATCGATCCGGTCGTCATCTGTCCGTCGCTGATCGGGACCCAGTTGATGCCGGCGTCTTCGGTCTTCCAAATGCCGCCGCCGACGCCGCCGAAATAGAACGTGAAGGGCTGCTGCCGGACGCCCGATACGCCGTCACGCGGCCGCCGCGGGTCGCGCCGACGCTGCGCCATTTCAGATCCTTGAACGCCGCTGGCGGCACGATGGTATTCGCGTTGCCTTGTGCGCGCACGCGTTCGGAAGGCCAGACGTTGAGGGCGAATGCCACGACGGCGATAGCGGCGACCGCACTCAGAGAGTTTGGGATCGAGCGAGTCATGGAGCGAACCTCAGAGTATCGAACCCGACGCAGACCGTTTGAAGGGGAGTATGACATCAGCGGCCGGGCGCCGCATTCCAGTTGAGGACGACTGAAATGCTCCTCACGCCGTCGTTTGCCGTGTTGATCAGGAATCGCTGGCCGTCTGGCCACGGCGCGTACAGCGTGCCAGAAGTCAGGTCCCATCCGGCGATCCGCGTCGTCATGAGCACGGACGTGGTTCCGAGCGAGAACGTACCGCCCGTCGTTCGAACCGCAACCGTCATCAGGTTTTTGTCGGGCGTCACATAGTAGAGCTCGCTGCCATCCGCTCGCCACTGCGGCAGCCCGCCTCCGCCCTTCGACACCTGCCACTTGGCGCCCGTCGGTGTCGGGAACGGCTGCACGTAGACCTCGTATGTGCCGCTCTCGTTCGAGACGTAGGCGATCCACCGCTCGTCCGGCGAGAGTCGCGCCGTCCTCTCATCGGCTTCGGTGGCGAGGTAGGTCCGCGACTCCTTGCCCGACTCGTCGAGGACGAGAAGGTCCCAATTCGTTTTGGGTCGCAGTTCGGTATAGATCACTTGACCCGTCCGCGAGATGTCGCTCGGAAGCTTCGGCAGGTTCGTGCGCAAGATCGGGCTCTCGCTTCCCGGCGAGGTTGTCGTCTGACGGTAGAGATTCGCGCGCCCTTCTCGGATCGAGGAAAACACAATCTCCTGACCCGCGCGTGCGCAGACTGGATAGAAGTCGGGTAGTGGTGCAAAGGTCAGCCGCGTCGTCGATCCCCCGATCTCCGTCATGGCGATGTCTACCGCCCCTGAAATCGGATCGGCCACGTCATGGATGACGCGCTTGCCGTCAGCGCTGAAGCACAGCGCGTTGTAGTTGGCAGGCGCACCGAGCGTGCCCAGCCGCTTGCCCTGTCGATCGAACCAGACCAGTTGCGTGTTCGGCGCGGACGTCTGATAGACGACGACCCCGGTGTCGGAAACCGAGAACAGCCCCTGGTACGTGATCGGCTGAATGCCGACGTCGCCGGCGATCTCCAGCGGGCTGCCGCTCAATTCCAGGGTGCGAGGGTCGAGCGCCTGCGCGAGAAGCGACGAGTCCCGGCGGAAGACGAGGTAGCCTGGCCGCACATAGCGTGCGCCGGCCGTTGATCGAACCAGCTCTTTCGATTCTGGCGAGTCGAGGGAGCCGACGTGGACGGCATAGCTGCCCTGCCCGGATTTGATCGCCAGGAACAAATAGTGGCGGCCATCGGGAAGGATCGCTGGATTTTGCCGCGGCTCGATGACGGGCTCCGGCATCGGCGCCGCCGTCACCTCACCGCCGGCAGCCGGCACAATGTAGGGACCGGAGGCCACACGCGGAACGAAGAGGATGCGATCGTCGGCGCCCCACGACCCGCCGCGCGCGATTGGGGCCGATGCGATGGCGTGTGGGGATCCGCCGCCAAGCTCGATCGTCTTGAGTTGGCCTTGAGCGAAGAACGCGAGACGCTGGCTGTCGGGCGCCCAGAACGGCATCGTGCCGCCTTCGGTGTTGGGCAGCACACTCGCCGCGTTCGTCTTTCGGCTGCGCACATAGATCGCGCTCGTTCCCGATCGGTCGCTCGCGACAAAGGCGACGTGCTGGCCATCGGGGGAGATCTCGGGTGCGGTCCCTTCATCGAGCGCCGTGCCGTCTGGCGGAATTATCGAGAGCAGGTCACGCGTCGGGGCGGCCGGGTCAAGACCAAGTCGTCCGTACATCAGGACCGAGATCAGGCCGGCAACCGCAATGGCGGCCGCAATCCAACCCCAACGTTGGCTGCTGTGGCCACGGACCCGCGTCGCGCGCACGGCGTCGCCGGATTCGGCTTCCGAAATGCCCTTCAACTGCAACAGCACGTCGCGAGCGCTCGACCAACGGTCGTCGGGATTGCGTGACAAACAAACCGCCACGAGCCGTTGCAGGGCGGCCGGTGCGCCCGGCATCTCTGTTGTCGTTCGGTTGAATGCGCGGTGGCCCGTGGCCATCTCGAAGATCAGCGCACCGAGAGCGAAGACGTCGGTCCGGGCGTCGACCGGCTTGCCCTCGAGTTGCTCGGGCGCCATGTATTGCGGCGTGCCGATCACGGCGCCGTGTTCGGTCAATGCCGCGGTCCGTGTCCGCCCAGCGGCGTCCGCCGGCTCGGTGACGGCCGTCGCGAGCCCGAAGTCGAGCAGCTTTGCTCCCGATGGCGTCAACATCACGTTGGCCGGCTTCAAATCCCGGTGGACGATGCCGCGCCCGTGCGCCGCGCTCAGCGCTTCGGCGATCTGCTTGGCAGACACGAGCGCATCGGTCATGGCGAGCGGGCCAGACTTGAGCTTCGCGTCCAGCGGCGTTCCGGTGAGTAGTTCCATCACGAGAAAATCGACGTTCCCGTCGCGACCGACGTCGTGAATGGCGCAGATGTGCGGATGGCTCAGCGCCGCAATGGACTTGGCTTCACGCTCGAAGCGGCTTCGCCGTTCCGGATCCGATGACACTTCCGGAGGAAGAATCTTGATCGCGACCATGCGGTCGAGACGCGTGTCGCGGGCGCGATACACCTCGCCCATCCCGCCCGCTCCCAGCGGCTCGAGAATCTCATAAGGACCCAGGCGCGTACCACTCGCGAGCGGCATGAGGGAATCAGATTTCTTGCGGCTCGTTCGCCTCGACGTTCAAGCCCGACCACCGCTCAACATCGACGTGGATGTCGAACTGATCGAGGAGTCGCGCCGCCGTGTGGTTGACCATCGCGTCGATGGTCTGCGGGCGCGCGTAGAACGCCGGCACCGGCGGTGCGATCACGACGCCCATGCGCGAGAGCTTCAGCATGTTCTCGAGATGAATCTCGCTGAGAGGCGCCTCGCGCACGGCGAGGACGAGCCTGCGCCGCTCCTTCAAGACGACATCGGCGGCGCGGTGGATGAGATTGTCGCCAAGGCCGTGCGCGATGGCGGCGAGCGTTCGCACGCTGCACGGCGCGATGATCATGCCCATGGTGACGAACGAGCCGCTGGCAATCGACGCGCCCTGATCGCCAATCGGGTGCACGACCGAGGCAAGATTTTGAACCTCTTCCGGAGAGAAGCTGGTTTCGTGGACGAGCGTCCGGGCGGCCCACCGGCTCATCACCAGATGAGTCTCGATGTCGGAGCCCTTCAGCATCTGAAGGACGCGCACGCCATAGATGACGCCGCTGGCTCCGGTGATACCGACAATCAGCCGACGACGTCCGGCCGCACTCATGACCATCTACTTTACTGAATGCCAGCAGAACCGCGTAAAGACGAAGTCATGCATAAGGCCAGACGACGGAGCCACGGAGGCGCGGAGCCGCGGAGAACTGTTTGGCTTGAATTGCTCCGCGTCCCCGCGGCTCCGCGGCCAACGTACATCAAGTCTGGTTCCTGCTGTTTCGAGCGAGAGCAAGGTAGACAACCACGGACGTAGCGAGCGCTGGCAGTGTTGCTCCAATCGGCGCGGCGAGCCGATACACAACAAAGCCGAGCGCCCACGCTGCCATCCCAGCCAGCGTGAAAGCAGGCAAGCGCTCCGGGCGGTAGACGGTCTCGATGTCCACCGGCCGTCGCAGCACGACGAAGTGGGCAAGGAAGACGCCCCCCACGGGCACCAGCACCGATCCAAGAATCAGCATCAGGTCGGCGAAGCGTGTGAGCCACACCGATGAGATCAGGCCGAGCGCGGTCCCGATCAAGCCGATCGTCCAGACCGCACGCGTGCTCGAGGAGGTGGGCACGAGCGTCCTCCAAGCGAGTGACGAGAGATAGATGTTCACGAAGTTGGTGGTTACGGTGGCGAGTGCCACGAGCAGGGCGGCCCACCATCCGACGCCGGCGGCCGCCAGCATCGTTCCGGGATCGTCGCTCGACGCGACGCGCGCGAGTGTCCACCCCACAGGCATCAACCACAGCGCCGGCAACGCCAACCCCGCAAACACCGCCGCCGTACTCGCCCGCGCGGATTTGGTGTAGCGAGAGTAGTCGGCGAACATCAGCAGCCAGGAGACCTGGTAGCCGATCACGACGTCGAGCCCCCACAGCAGCGACGGGCGCTCCGAGGGCGGCGCGTCGAGGGCGGCTTCGGGGGCACTGGTGATCGCCGCCCACGTGAAGACCGTACCGGCGATCGCCATCAGTGGGACGGCCAGGCGATCCGCGTGACCAACGGCGCGTGGTCCTCGCGCGACGATCGCCGTGGCCAGCACGCCGAGGCCGGCGGCCCACAGCCGCGCGGAGGCCGAGCCGCCGAACAGCTCGGCGCAGACCGACGCCGCGATGGTGTTGTTGAGGGCAATCCACGCGAAGTTCGTGAGGTAGAGCAGCGCGGCCACCAGCGAAGCGCCGCGATAGCCGAGCGCGGCGCGCGCCGCGATCATCGACGGAACGCCCGACCGCGAGCCGACCGGTGCGAGCAGCGCGACGAGCATCGCTCCGGCGCAGGCCCCGCCAACGACCAGACCCATCGCATCCTGACTGCCGTACCGCTTCCCGAGGACCGCGCCCGTCTGCAAGGTCGTGGCGACGACGTTGGCGGCCGCAAAGATCAAGAAGAGGTCGAACGCAGATTGTCGGCGCGCCGACTCGGGGACGGGTTCGAGACTGGCCGGATCCACAACGCAGATTATGTGCAGATGACACAGACGAATAAACCCGGGCCACAGATCAATCTAGCCAGGGCCACAGATGACGCAGATAACACAGATCAGCGAGTGATCAAATTGCGTTTTGATTCTGCGTAATCTGCGTCATCTGCGGCCCTGGTTTATTCATCTGTGTCATCTGCCTTTGTCTGTGTCTATACTGCGCGGCATGAAATCCCTTGCAGCGGTTGTTCTCGGTATCGTGACGTCGGCGAGCGTGCTTGGTCAGCCGGCAAGCAGCACATCTGTGTTGAAGGCCGATCGCGTCTTCGATGGTGAGTCGTCGCACGCGGGCTGGGTGGTCGTCGTTCGGGATGCGCGGATTGAGGCGGTAGGGCCGGCGGCGTCAACTCCCGCGCCGGCCGACGCGCGCAGCATCGCATTGCCGGGAACGACGCTGCTGCCGGGCCTCATCGAAGGCCACTCGCATCTGCTGCTCCATCCCTACAACGAGACAACGTGGAACGATCAAGTGCTCCGCGAGCCGCTCGCGCTTCGTGTCGCCCGCGCGGTGAATCACGCCAACGCCACGCTCATGGCCGGCATCACGACCGTTCGCGATCTGGGTACCGAAGGCGCCGGCTACGCCGACGTCGGCCTTCGTCGCGCGATCGAGGAAGGCATCATTCCTGGACCGCGCATGATCGTCGCCGGCCCGGCGATGGTGGCGACCGGCAGCTACGGGCCGAAGGGCTTTGCGCCTGAGGTTGACGTGCCGCAGGGCGCAGACGAGGCCGATGGCCTCGACGGGGTCATGCACGTCGCCCGGAATCAGATCGCGCACGGGGTGGACTTCATCAAGATCTACGCCGACTATCGGTGGGGGCCCAACGGTGAGACGCGGCCGTCATTCACGCAGGACGAGATCGCGCACATCGTCGAGGTCGCGCGCAGCAGCGGCCGGCCGGTCGTGGCTCACTCCTCAACGGTCGAAGGCATGCGTCGGGCGATTCTCGGCGGCGTCGAAACCATCGAGCACGGGGACGAAGGCACGCCCGAGATTTGGAAGCTGATGGTCGAGAAAAACGTGGCGTTCTGTCCGACGATGGCGGCAGGGGACGCGACGGCGCAATACGCGGGGTGGAAAAAGGGCATCGATCCGGAGCCGGCGCGCATCGCGCGGAAGCGGGAGACCGTGAAAGCCGCGCTCGCGGCCGGCGTGAAGATGTGCTTCGGCGGCGACGTCGGCGTCTACGCCCACGGTGACAACGTGCGCGAGCTCGAGATGATGGTCGGCGCCGGCATGACGCCGGCGGCGGCGGTGGTCGCGGCGACTGCGGGCAACGCGTCGTACTTCCGTCAGGCCGACCGCATCGGCCGCGTGAAGCCGGGATTGCTTGCGGATCTGATCGCAGTGAGCGGCGATCCGACGGCCGACATCAAGGCGCTGCGGCAGGTGAAGATGGTGATGAAGAACGGTCGAATCTATAAGGGGCCGTAACGCGCACTCATTATGCTCGCGCCAAGAACCAGAGTGACAAACGTAGCCACGGAGACACGGAGACGCGGAGAAACATCAGGCTCCGCGCCTCCGCGGCTCCGCGGCCCACGTTCGTCCAGTAAATACTCTCGAGGTTGAGATGACCAAGAAACTCGTTGCCCTCGTTGTTGTAATAGCCGGCATTTCGCTTGGCGCGGCCGATATTGGCCCCAGCAAAGGCGCGCTGATGATCGTCGGCGGCAACATGCAGGACCCGGCGCTCTACAAGCGATTCCTCGAACTGGCCGGCGGACCCCAGGCGTCGATTGTGATCATCCCGACGGCTGGCGATGACGACGAATACGACCAGTACTGGCCGGGGCTGCGACTGTGGCGGGAAAACGGCGCGCAGAACCTCACCGTGATGCACACGCGCGATCGCAAAGTGGCCGAGACCGAGGCGTTCGTCAAGCCGCTCAAGACCGCGCGCGGCGTGTTCTTCGCCGGCGGGCGTCAGTGGCGGATCATGGACTCGTACCTCCACACGCTGACGCACAAGGAGCTCAGCGGCGTGCTCGAGCGCGGCGGCGTGATCGGCGGCTCCTCGGCGGGCGCAACGGCGCTTGGCTCCTACCTCGTTCGCGGTGACACGAAGGGCAACGAGTTGATGATTGGGGACCACACCGAGGGCTTCGGATTTCTCAGGAACAGCGGCATCGATCAGCATGTGCTCCGGAGAAACCGCCAGTTCGACATGCTTGAAGTGATGGACAAGAACCCGAGTCTGTTCGGCGTCGGCCTCGACGAGGATACGGCGATCGTGGTCGAGGGCGATCGCTTCGACGTCATCGGCCGCAGCTATGCGCTGATTTATTCGACCAGGACGGTCGCGGGTCCGAATGGCCGTTTCTATTTCCTGGCGCCCGGCGATCGCTTCGACCTCAAGACGCGGAAGGCGACACGGCGCGGCGATGCGTGGAATCCGCTGACTGGAGTGAAGCCGCCCAGCTAGCGTCCTGGGAATCATCCGCCCAAAATCTGCGGATCAACCCTGCGTGCGCGAGCCCTCAGACGATGTTTGCCTCGCCGCTGACGGTGCGCGCGGCGAATCGTGACAGAACGAACGGGGTGAGGTCGAACTTCGGATCGCGTCCGGCAATCAGGTCCGCAAGGATGCGGCCGGCCGCGGGCGAGTGCTGGAACCCGTGGCCGCTGAAGCCGGTGATGCAGTAGAAACCGTCAATGTCCTCCGACGGCCCGATGATCGGGTTGTGATCCGGTGTCATCTCGTACAGCCCGGCCCAGGCGTGTGAGACAGCGGCATCGGCCAGTGCCGGGAGCCGCCGGACGGCCAC
Organism: uncultured Acidobacteriota bacterium; assembly: GCA_963773045.1. Taxonomy (GTDB): domain Bacteria; phylum Acidobacteriota; class Vicinamibacteria; order Vicinamibacterales; family UBA2999; genus 12-FULL-67-14b. The sequence continues at coordinate 729,872 of CAVYZT010000013.1, forward strand.
CTCGATCACCTTGGGCAGGAAATCCCAGCGGACGGTGATGTCGAACCCGGGCAACTCGTCCGGGTCGCCCATGCCAAAGAGCAGCCCTTTCCCTTCGCGGTGAAAGTAGAAGGTGCTCTCGAAGTCGATCACGAGCACCTTCGAGGCCGGTACCAGACCGGCGTGCGGCTCGTCGTCCCACGATCCTCCACTCGGCGCCTGCGCGATGAAGATGTGACGCCGTTCCGGGTCGACCGGCACGTCGACACCGAGCATCCGCCCGATCGACTTCGACCACGGCCCCGCCGCGTTGACGACGATCGGCGTCGAGATGTTGCCGCGTGACGTGCGGACTTCGGCGACGCGGTTTCTTTCGAGCCGAACCCCGGTCACTTCGGTGTCACGAACGATCTCGACGCCGCGCGCCTGCGCCCCCTTGGCAAATCCCTGTGTGACCCCATTCGGGTCGGCCACGCCGTCGTCGGGGCAGTAGGTCGCCCCGCGAACGCCGGTGAGGTCGAGGCCGGGCGCGACGTCGAGCGCAGCCGCGGGCGAGAGCCATTGCACGTTCACGCCGTGAGCCTTCTGGAGCGCCATGTTCTTCTGAAACGCGGCCACGTTCGCCGCCTTCGACAGCAGAAAGAGATAGCCATCCTGGCGCAGATCGACCGGCACGCCGACGCGCTCTTCGAAGTACTTCATCATCCCGATCGACTCGATCGACATCAGGATGTTGGCGGGATGAGAGAACTGATGGCGGACGCCGCCGGCGTTCTTGCCGGTCGATCCACTGGCGAGCTGCGACTCGCGCTCGAGCAGGACGACGTTGGTGATGCCGCGCTCGGCCAGGTGCCACGCGACGCTGCAGCCCATGCAGCCACCACCCACGATCACGACATCAGCTATCGGCTTCACGTTGGAAGTCTATTGCATCATCCAACGCGACCCGCCTCAGCGCGAGACCTTGATCGATCCGCTGCGGCTCCTGAGCGACACCTCCGGCCCGCCGGCGCCGATGCGCCCGGCCACGCGACGCGACTCCGCGATTGGCGCATCGATCAGGCCGCGGGCGACGTCGACGGATCCGCCGTCGGTCGACGCGGCGAGCTCAGCGGCCGCGGCCGTGTCGAGCGCCACGTCGATCGCGCCCGACCCTGTCGTCACTTTCCACGCCCGCCGGGGCAGACCGTCGACGGTAATGTGCCCGCTCTCGGTGGTTGCGGTGAGACCGCCGCCGACTCCGCGAAGGTTGATCGCGCTCGATCGGCTGTGCACGTCGACATCACCCTGGCCGTCGAGCGAGGCGTCCACCTGACCGCTGCCGGTTTGCACGACGAGACCACCGCGGACGCCGTCGACGCGAATCGCGCTGCTCTCGGAGGTCACGTGCAGATCGCCTGCAACGCCATTGACCGTCACGGCGCCGGACCCCGTCCGGATCCGTACGCTCGACCCGGCGTGGGTCACGAGAATGGTGCTGGATTGCGTCTGCGCCGAAATCGCGCCATCGATGTCCTCGAGGGTCAGTTCGCCGGACTGGCTCACGGCCGTGACCTTGGCAGAGGCGGGCACCTCGACGTCGTAGTGAATCGTGACCGACGCGCGCACGGCGGGATCGCTCGGCAGGTCGAGCCGGACGAGCGGGCCGCTTTGGTGTACCGGCGGCCGGTCGGCCGTGGCCCGCGCATACTCGGGCGCCTTGATCGGCACGTTGAATCCGGTCCGCACCGACACTCGTCCTTTTACGACGATCTTGTCGTCGTCGGCGGTCCGCACGGCGATACGGCCGCGATCGGTGGTGACGTTCAGCTCGGCGCCGGAGCCGGCGGGGAACGTTCGCTCGAATGTGAAGGTTTGCGCCGCGACCGGCGACGAAACGGCCAGCACGAGCGCGACTCCGAAAAGCTGGAGCCTGGGACCCATGGGCCAGTGTAACGCTGTCAGGCCCGGGCTTCGGGGGATCGTCCCAGCCATTTTGTGCGGACCTCTTGATAACCGAGGGGAAGCGAAGTAGGCTCCACTCGGTAACCGATACCACGAAGAACAACACGAAGGACACGAAGACCACGAAGAACACCACGAAGAACACCACGAAGAACACCACGAAGAACACGAAGAACACGAAGGACACGAAGGACGCATCGTGAGCAAACCGCCGGACCTCGTTCAGGGGACGCTCGACCTGTTGATTCTCAAGATCCTGGCGCTCGAGCCGCTGCACGGCTGGGCGATCAGCCAGCGCTTGAAGCAGGTGTCAGACGAAGTGCTCCAAGTGAGCGACGGCTCCCTCTATCCGGCGTTGCACAAACTCGAGCAGCAGGGCTGGATCGAGGCGGAATGGAAGCCGTCGGAGAACAACCGCCGGGCGAAGTTCTATGCGCTCACGCGCTCGGGGCGCAAGCAACTCAATCGAGAGGCCGAAAGCTGGACACGGCTTTCGCTCGCAATTTCCCTGGTCGTCAAGCTGCCCGAGGCGTGACATGTTCCTCGAGCGATGGATTCGCGTCGCGTCGCTGCGTCTCAGGTCGTTGTTTCGAAGCGGCCGTGTCGAGCGGGAGCTCGACGAAGAGCTGCGCGATCACCTCGATCGTCAGATCGAACAGAACATCACGGGCGGCATGATCCACGAGCAGGCCCGAACCGCCGCTCTTCGATCGATGGGCGGTGTCGAGCAACGGAAAGAGCAGATGCGCGACCAGCGGCGCGTCGCGTTGGTCGAAAACCTTTTGCGCGACTTGCGGATGGCCTTCCGCCAGTTGGCGAAGCAGCCGGCGTTTGCGCTGGCGGCGATTCTTTCGCTCGCGCTCGGCATCGGCGCCAACACGGCAATCTTTCAGCTGCTGAACGCGCTCACTCTGCGGGTCTTGCCGGTGCGGGCGCCGCAGGAACTCGTCGAGATCAGGCTGACTGGAGACGGCCGATCCGGACGTCACACCGGCCGCAACCGCCAGGTCTCGTTGCCGCAATATGAGATGTTCCAGCATCGGCAGCAGGCGTTCTCGGCGATGCTGGCGTTCGGCGATACGCGCTTCAACCTCGCGACGCATGGAGAGGTGCGATATGTCGAGGGGTTGTGGGTGTCTGGCTCGTTCTTCGAAACGCTCGGTATCCAGCCGCTAGTCGGGCGGCTGATCTCGTCCGCCGACGATTATGCAAAGTGCGGCGACTCGGTCGCAGTGATCAGCTATCCGCTCTGGCAGACCGAATTCGGGGGCCGTCCCGACATCATCGGTCAAACCGTGCCGGGCGCCAGCACCCCGGTCTCGATCATTGGCGTGACGCCACCGGCGTTCTTCGGCGTCGAAGTGGGGCGCCAGTTTGCCGTCGCCATGCCGATCTGTTCGGCCGACGCGACTCGCCGCGATCACTGGTGGCTGGCCACGATCGGCCGGCTGAAGCCGGGATGGACGCGGCAACAGGCGCAGGCCCACGTCGAAGGCATTCTTCCCGATGTGCAGCGAGAGACGATGCCCGACTATCGCGCCGACTTCGCCGAGCAGTACCTCAAGATGGGCGCCGACGTGGTTGACGCGTCCGCCGGTGTGTCACCCCTTCGACGGTCGTACCAGCGCCCGCTCGAGATCCTGATGGCGATCGCCGCGCTCGTTCTGCTGATCGCCTCGGTCAACCTGGCAAACCTGCTGCTGGCTCGTGCGACGGCGCGGTCACAGGAGTTTGCGGTTCGCCTGGCCCTTGGCGGCTCGAGGCAGCGGGTCCTCCAGCAGGTGTTGACCGAGAGCGTGATGCTGGCCCTTCTCGGCTCGATTGCCGCGGTTGGCGTCGCCGTGCTCGTGAGCCGGTCCATTCCACCACTCATCAGCACGGTCATCGATCGAGTGCACCTGGACCTGGCGATCGACTGGAAGCTCTTCGGCTTCACCGCGCTTGTCGCCGTCATCACCGCCGCGATCTTCGGAACCGCGCCTGCCGTGCATGCCGCGCGATCGTCGCTGGTGCGCGGCACGGGTCGCGGCACGGCGGGAAACGATGGACTGAGACTGCGGAAGCTGCTGGTCGCCACGCAGATCGCCGTGACGCTGGTGCTGCTGTTTGGCGGGCTGCTCTTCCTTCGCACCTTCCGGAATCTCGCCACCCAGGACACCGGCGTCAACGAGCGGGGCGTCGTGGTTGCCAGCCTCTTCTTCAGCGAGCGCGCCTATCCTCTCGAGAAGCGGGTGGCTGCGTTTCGCGTGTTCGATGAGCGCCTGCGCCACTTGCCTGGCGTCGTGAACATGGCTGAAACCTTCACGACGCCACTCGGCGGGTCGTTCTCCGACACCGATATCGAGATCGACGGCACGATCAAAGGCGGGTCGAACCGTAATCAGGTGAGCGCGGGTTACTTTGCGACGCTCGGCACGCGACTGATCGCGGGCCGGGATTTTGACGAGCGCGATGCACCCGGTGCGGCCAAGGTAGCGATCGTCACCGAGTCGTTCGCCGCCAAATTCTTCGACGGGCACGCGCTCGGCCGGCGCTTCACGCTGCCTGACGATCGCGGTGGCCCGAGCGTAGCGCTCGACGTGATCGGCGTGGTCGCCAACCAGAAGTACCTCGACATCCGCGAGGACAATCCGCGGATCTTCTTCGTGCCGTCTTCTCAAGATACGGAGCCCCGATCCGTGCGCCGCTATGTGATTCGCTCGAGCCAGCCGCGGGGGCAGACCATCTCAGCGGTCACCGCGGCGGTGACCGCGCTCGATCCCACGGTGACGTTGCGCTATTCGACGCTGGACGACCAGCTACGCGATTCGATGCTGCAGGAGCGCTTGATGGCTCGGCTCGCCGCGATCTTCGGGGGTGTCGCCCTGCTGCTGGCCGTGGTGGGTCTCTACGGTGTGGTGTCCTACGCCGTGGCCAGCCGACTGCCGGAGATTGGCGTGCGCGTCGCGCTCGGCGCCAGCCGAGGGCGCATTCTCACGATGGTGCTGGGTGATGTCGGCCGGATGATGATCGCCGGCGTCATCGCCGGCAGCGTGCTGGCGCTGCTGGCGGGTCGCGGCGTGGGCGCGCTCCTCTTTGGCCTCGAGCCCGACGATCCGCTGACGCTGATGGCCGCGGCCGGCGTGTTGATCGTCGCCGGCCTCCTGTCTGCCGCGTTGCCTGCCCGACGCGCCGCCGGGGTAGACCCAGTCACGGCGCTTAGGGAAGGGTAAGGACCAGGGTGAATCTGTTGATCTTGTGAAGTGGTGATCTGGTGATCGATCTGCCGATCGGTTGATCTGGTGATCGCTTGATCGATCTGATGATCGTCTTGAATGAGCGGCGCAATCACCAGCGCGCCAGATAGATCAACCGATCGATCGCGAGCTCATTCGATCACCAGATCGTCAGCTCGATCACGAGATCACCACCTCATCAGGTCACGAGATTCACCGTCACCTAATGCGCCACATCGAACCGATCCAGGTTCATCACCCTGTTCCAGGCGGCGACGAAGTCACGGACGAACTTCTCCTGCGCGTCGGAGCTTCCATAGACCTCGGCGAGCGCGCGAAGCTGGGAGTGGGAACCGAAGATGAGATCGACGCGAGTGCCGGTCCACTTGCGCTCACCGGTTGCGCGGTCGCGCCCTTCGAAGAGATCCGTCGCGCCCGATACCGCTTTCCAGTGCGTGCCCATGTCCAGGAGGTTCACGAAAAAGTCGTTGGTCAGCGCCTCGGGCCGTTTGGTGAAGACACCGTGCTGGGGCTGTCCGACGTTCGTGTTCAAGACCCGCATGCCGCCGATGAGCACCGTCATCTCCGACGCGGTCAGCGTGAGCAACTGCGCGCGATCGGCCAGCAACTCCTCGGCCGACACGGTGTAGTGGCCCTTGCTGTAGTTGCGGAATCCGTCCGCGATCGGTTCGAGCACGGCGAACGATTCCACATCGGTCTGATCCGGCGAGGCGTCCATGCGTCCCGGCGTGAAGGGGACCGTCACGCTATGACCCCCGTTCTTGGCCGCCTGCTCGACGCCGGCGCAACCGGCCAGCACGATCAGGTCGGCTAGCGATACCTTTTTGCCGCCAGGCTGCGCGCGGTTGAACTCGCTCTGGATCCCTTCGAGCGTCTTCAGCACCTTCGCTAATTGGGCCGGCTGGTTGACCTCCCAATCCTTCTGCGGCGCGAGACGAATACGCGCGCCGTTGGCGCCGCCGCGCTTGTCCGAGCCGCGGAACGTGGAGGCCGACGCCCAGGCCGTTGCGACCAGCTCGGAGAGGGACAGGCCCGACGCCAGGATCTTGCTCTTGAGCGAGGCGATGTCGTGCGCCTCGATCAAGTTGTGATCGACCGCCGGGATCGGGTCCTGCCAGATGAGCTCTTCGGCGGGAACGTCGGCGCCGAGATACCGCGCGCGCGGTCCCATGTCGCGGTGCGTCAGCTTGAACCACGCGCGGGCAAACGCGTCGGCGAACTGGTCGGGGTTCTCGAAAAACCGTCTCGAAATCTTTTCGTAGGCCGGGTCCACCCGCAGCGAAAGGTCGGTCGTCAGCATCGCCGGCTCCCGACGCTTCGACGGGTCGTGCGCATCCGGCACGGTGCCGGCGCCCGCGCCGTTCTTCGGCTTCCACTGATTCGCACCAGCGGGGCTCTTGGTCGGCTCCCACTCGTAGCCGAAGAGGTGTTCGAAGTAGCTGTTGCTCCACTTCGTCGGCGTGGAAGTCCAGGTGACCTCCAGGCCGCTGGTGATCGCGTCACCGCCCTTGCCGCTGCCGTGGCGGCTCGTCCAGCCGAACCCCTGTTCCTCGATGCCGGCTGCTTCCGGCTCGCGACCGACGAGGGTGGCATCACCGGCGCCGTGGGTCTTGCCGAAGGTGTGACCGCCGGCGATGAGCGCGACGGTTTCTTCGTCGTTCATCGCCATGCGTTTGAAGGTCTCGCGGATATCCCTCGCTGCTGCGACTGGATCGGGGTTGCCGTTCGGGCCCTCCGGGTTGACGTAGATCAGACCCATCTGGACCGCCGCGAGCGGGTTTTCGAGATCGCGATCGCCGGAGTAGCGCTTGTCCTCGAGCCATTGGCTCTCGGCGCCCCAGTAGGTGTCTTCTTCCGGCTCCCAGATGTCCTCGCGCCCGCCGGCGAAACCGAACGTCTTGAACCCCATCGATTCCAGCGCGACGTTGCCGGCCAGGATCATGAGGTCGGCCCACGAGATCGTCCGGCCGTACTTCTGCTTGATCGGCCACAGCAAGCGGCGCGCCTTGTCGAGGTTGCCGTTGTCGGGCCAGCTGTTGAGGGGAGCGAAGCGCTGACTGCCGTTTCCGGCACCGCCGCGACCATCACCGATGCGATAGGTGCCGGCGCTGTGCCACGCCATCCGGATGAACAGAGGTCCGTAGTGGCCGAAGTCCGCCGGCCACCAGTCCTGCGAATCGGTCATCAGCGCGTGAAGGTCGGTTTTCACGGCCTCGAGATCGAGACCCTTGAATTCTTCCGCGTAGTTGAAGTCCTCGCCCATAGGATTGGACTTGGAGGAACGCTGATGGAGGACCCTCAGATTCAGCTGATTGGGCCACCAGTCGCGGTTCGACGTGCCACCGCCTGGGGTGTGTTTGATCGGGCACTTGGCTTCGGTTGACATGTGCTTCTCCGCTCTCCGCGTCAGTGTCTGACGCTCGCTGTCGGTCTTACCTGTCCAACTGCCAAAGTTTAGCTGCACGATGTCGCCTGGTCAAAGATATCGTCGGTCTCAAAGTGATAGCTTGTGACTATGGCTCTTTGGGACGACCACGCTTTTTCGGCCCGGCAACTTCAATACGTGCTCGCCGTGGCCGAACTGGGCGGGTTCAGGAAGGCGGCAGAGGCCTGCGGCGTGTCGCAGCCGTCGTTGAGCGCACAAGTGGCGCTCGTCGAAGAGGCGTTGGGCGTGCAGATCTTCGAGCGCAACGCGCGCGGCATGCGATTGAGCGTCGCCGGCGCGCCGATCGTCGATCGGATTCGCCAGGTGCTCGTGGCGATGCAAGACCTGCGGGCGACGGCGCAGCAGCAAGGCGATCCGCTGCGCGGCACGCTGCGAATCGGTGTGATTCCGACGGTGTGTCCCTATCTGCTGCCGGAAGTTGCGGGCGACATGCACCGTGAGCTGCCGAATCTGCGGCCGATCTGGAGCGAGGACAAGACCCAGAACCTGCTGCGCCAGCTCGACGAGGGCGCGCTCGATGCGGCCGTCCTGGCGATGGACCCTCGCGTCGAGGATCTCGAGCACGCCCACCTTGGCGACGATCCGTTCGTCCTCGCCGGCGCGCCCGATCATCCGCTCATGTCCGATTCTTCCCCGGCCTCGCCCGCGGTGCTCGATGGGGCGACGGTGCTGCTGCTCGGAGACGGCCATTGCTTTCGCGATCAGGCGCTGGCCTTGTGCAAGCGCGCCGGCGCGACCGAAGCCGGTCTTCGCGCGACGGGTCTTTCCACACTCGTGCAGATGGTAGGCGGCGGGAGCGGGGTGACGCTGCTGCCGGCGATGGCGGTGGCGGTGGAAAACCGGCGCGGTCAGCTGGCGGTGCGATCGTTCACCTCACCAACGCCAACGCGCTCGATCGTCCTCGCCTGGCGCAAGGGGTCGGCGCTTCGTCGTCCGCTGCAAGCGGTAGCGGATGTGCTACGTGCTGCCTGGCCCGCCACGGGAATCGTGTGAACTGGAGAAGTCTCTTGGTCTGATGATGGATCCACTGATCTGCCGATCGGTTTGAACGGTTGATCGATTTGGGAATCTATCTCGCGATCTGGTGATCGCGTGGGGCGCGGAGGTGATGACTACACATCACAAGATAGATCGCGAGGTCGATCGTCCAGATCGGACATCACTCGATCACCAGCTCAATCACAAGTTCACCACCTCACAAGATCACAAGATTCCTCTATCTATCTCTTGTAAACCTTCCCATCGCGCATCACAAACCGCACGCGCTGGAGCGCCGTGATGTCGGTCAACGGATTGCCTTCGACCGCCACGAGATCGGCCGCAAGGCCGGCGGCAATCGACCCGGTGATCTTGTCGAGTGATATCGACGCGGCGGCCGCCGACGTCATCCCGGCGATGGCGTCGATCGGCTTCTGGCCGGACTTGACGCGCTCGATCGGCTCGCGCGCGTTCTGGCCGTGCGCGCCGGCGACGGCATCGGTGCCCATCACCATCTTGAGTCCCGGCGTCTTGAGCGCGAGGCTGAACATCGCATCCTTCTGCCCGAGCGCCTTTTCCATGGCCGCAAAGCCCTCCTCGGTGTAATTGCCGATGCCGAGGAAGCGGGCCTTGTTCTCGAGGTAGTTCTGTGTGACCAGGCCGATGTTCGGATCGAACCAGACGCCGGCGTCGGCCAGCGCCTTGAGCGCGGCCGCGTCAGCCAGGCCGCCGTGCTCCACCACGGTGCAGCCCGCCCGCGCCGCACGCAGCATCGATTCGGGACTATGGGCGTGCACCATCGACCGCAGCCCTTGCGCCTGCGCTTCGCCGCATGCCGCATCCACTTGTTCCTGCGAGAGCGTCGGGACGCCGCCGTCGCGGATGCTGGCCGACGCGAAGATCTTGATCAGGTCGGCGCCGTCGGCCTTTTTCTTGCGGATGTCGGCGCGAATCTCGTCGGGGGTCATCTTGGAGTTGGTGATCTGGCCGAGCGACGTCAACAGGCGAGGGCCGGGGATGACGCCCCGCGCGAGGGCGTCGCGCAGCGGTTTGTCCGACGCGGCGCCGACGCTCTGCACCGTCGTGAAGCCGGCCATCAAGGTGACGAAGGCGTTTTCGGCGCCGTAGAGCGCCGCTTGATCCGCAGGCTCTGGCCCGGCGTGATAGCGCCCTTTCGCGTCGAAGTGCCAGCCGATGTGCACGTGCGTGTCGATGAAGCCCGGCAACAGCGTGAGGCCGCCGAGGTCGATCGTCACGGGCCCCGGCGAGGCGCCCACGCGCACGATCTTTCCGTCGCGCACGGTCACGACGGCGTCGTTCATCGTCTGGCCCTTGCCATCCAGCACGAGGCGGGCCTTGATGGTGACGTCTGCGGGTTGCGCCAACGCAGATGTCGTCGTAGCGACGACGAGAGCAATGGTTGCAAAGAGTCGCATGAGATGCCTCGCTAATAGCTGATTCACGATTCGCTATACGCCTTTCGCCATGCGCTTTTCGCCACTCTCGATTTGCCATTCGCCTTTGGCGAACCGCAAACTGCGAAGAGCGAACCGCCTACTGCCTGGTGACGTCAGCGGCTCGAAACAGCTCATCCGCCGACTGCAACGTGATGTTCTTCAAGCGCAGCGGATAGTCCGCCGGCGCGTGCGCGAGGAATGCGCGGACGGTGTCGGCGATGGCGCGGGAGTTGTATCCGCCGAGCGTGACGTCGAGCCAGCGCTTGGGGAAGAAGATGTCGCCGGTCTTCTGGATGTCCCAGAGCAGCGCGAGGCTCGGAGCGACGAAGCGCTGTGAATCGGCGGCACGCAGCGGATGATGCAGGTACGAGAGACCTTCGAGCACCCACGGCTCGTGCCGCCGGTTGTCCACGTCTTCGAGCGCCACGAACCACTTCTCGCGAACGCGGGGATCGGCGTTGAGCGCGGGCATGACGAACTCGAATCGGGCTCTCCGATCGGGGTTCTCGATACGCCCGAGTTGAGTCGTCAGGATGTCACTCCACCCGCTCACTTCGCGAACCGCCAGCTCCAGCGCCAGGGCCGTATAGTCGGTTTCGGCGAGCGGCAGACCGGCGACCGTCTCCTTCTGCGACCACACGTCGCGCAGCCAGGCCAGCGTCTCCGGCGTCATCGCGTCGTTGCGCAGTGCGCTGAACCAGATCGCTTTCTGGCTGGGCGCCTTGGCCCGCGCCAGCCCGTCTTTCAGAAGCGTCTCGAGCTTTGCCGCACGCTCGGCACGCTCGCCCGGACTCAGGAATCGCCACCAGAGGTTCGAGGTGTAGCCAACCACTCGCGCCGTCAGCTGTTCGTCAGACTCCCGCGGCAGCGCGCGCATCATGAGGTCGAGCAGCATCGCCGGCGGCACTTGCCCGTTCAGCATCGCATCCCACATCGTCACCCACGCGCTGCCGCGGGTGAGCCCATCATCGATCTCCGGCAGCGACGTCGCGAGGTAGTCGAGTGACGTCTTGTCGAGCACGACATCGCCATACGCCCACCCGCCGGCGTTCGGCAGGACGTAGAACGGCGCCGGCAAGCCGAACGCCATCGGGACATCGGTCATCGCCCCGTTGAGCTCGACGGCGAAGGGCCGCCGCTCGAGCTTGGATCCGACGATCACTCGCAGCTGCTGAGGCCAGATGAGATTGCGTCCGCGCGGATCGCGCTGGCGAAACGCCAGACGGCTGATGCGCCCGTCGCGGATCTCGAGCTCGGTCTGGATCGTTGGGCGGCCCGGCTGTTCCACCCAGACACGGCTCCAGTCCGCCAGATCGGCCGGCGTGCGCGCGTCCAGAATCGCGATCAGGTTGTTCCACGTCGCGTTTCTGAACCCATATGTCTTCAAGTACTCGCGGAGGCCGTCGCGGAAGTTGTCGTCACCGAGCAGCGCTTCGAGGTGGCGCATGATGACCGGCGCCTTCTGATAGATGATGGCGCCGTAGAGGCTCCCCGCCTCGTTCAGGTTCTCGAGTGGCTGGCGGATCGGGTTGGCGCCGGCGGTCCGATCGACCTCATATGCCGCCGGGTAATTCGACAACAGGAACCGCAGGTCGTGGTTCACCGCCGGAAAGGACGGGTTCACGATCTTCGCCGCCATGAAGTTCGCAAACACTTCTTTCATCCACACGTCGTCGAACCACTTCATCGTCACGAGGTCGCCGAACCACATGTGCGAGGTTTCGTGCGCGATGACCGAGGCGCGGCCGAGCAGCTGATTCTGCGTCGCCGATTCGTCGAGCAGCAGACCGGAGGCGTTGTAGAGAATCTTGCCGGCGTGCTCCATCCCGCCGAACTGAAACGCCGGGATCAACACGAAGTCGAACTTGTCGAACGGGTACGGAATCGTCGTGTACGCCTCGAGAAAGTCGAGCGCGCGCTCGTGCAGGTCGAAGATCAGGTCCTTGTTGCGCGCGACCTTGGCGGCGTCGGTCTCACGGTGGAACATCCGAAAGCTGCGCCGGCCCCGCACCGCGCTCTCGACCTTGAAGTCGCCGGCCACAAAAGCGACCAGATACGTCGGTAGCGGCTGCGTCTCGGCGAACTGCACCGCGGATCGGGTGCCGGCCGTGTCGCGCTTCACCTCGGCGCCGTTCGCTGCCGATTGCCACGCTGCCGGATGCTCGAGCGACACGGTCCAGCGACCCTTGAGATCGGGTTGATCGAAGCAGGGAACCGCCAGCCGCGCTCGTGCCGGCACGAACAGGGTGTAAAGAAAGTCCGCGTGGCGATTGAGCGAGGCTTCCCCGGCCGTGAAACTGACGCGAACCGCGTTCGCTCCGGCCTTGAGCGACGCGGCCGGCACGACGATGTGTCCGTTGACCAAGTGGTGAACGACCGGCTGAGCGTTCGCTTCAACCGTCTGAACATGATTAGGGCTGACATCGAAGTCGAGAACGAGCGGCTGCGAGGCGTCGGTGAGCTGGAAACGAAGAACCACCGCTCCGATGATGGGCTTGGTCAATTCATCCGGAATGCTGAGCGCCAACTCGTATCTCAGGTCGCTCACCAGCGCGGCGCGGCGAGTGGCCAGCTCGAGCGGCACTCCTGCGCCGGGTGTGGCGGTTTGCGCCCATGCTGCAGAGGCCACCATGAGCACGGTGGCCGCGATACCCGTTCGTTTCATGGGCGGAGTTGTAACACACGACGGGTTCAACAGGTTCTGGGTTGGTGCGAACCTGTCGAACCCGTCGAACGGGTCGAACCCGTAGAACCCGTAGAACCTGCAGAACCTGCAGAACCTGCAGAACCTGTAGAACCCGTAGAACCTGCAGAACCTGTAGAACCTGCAGAACCTGTGAAAACATTCCCGACGGAGGACTCCCTATGCTGACCCGCCGCGATGTCATGACCGGAAGCCTGTTGGGGACGATGACGAGCGGCGGAGCCGCGAGTCCCGTGGAGCAATCGAAGGACGCTGCCGATGTCGAGAGGGGTCTCAAGGACATCAAGGAACAGCTCGACGAGATCAAGACGGTGCTGGACGACGGCTTGAACCAGCCGTCGCTGTCGCACGGCCTGGTGATCCCGGTGCGCCATGCGCTCGATCAGTACTTGAAGACCAATGGCAAGTTCCCGGACTACCTTGAAATCGGCCGAGCCGTGTTCATGGATATCTACGACTGGCACGTCAAGTACCAGCAGGAGATTCAGCTCAATCGCACGACCGACAACCGGATCGTCATTCGATTCATGCTCACACAGTTGATCCTCCGGCACGAGCAGGATCCGGCGTTTGTGGGACCGCCGTATGACAGGCCGGCGTAGGGAACCTGAACCGGGAGCCGGCATCCGGCATCCGGCATCGAGGATGCGGCCCGTCGGCTGCCGGTTGCCGGTTGCCGGTAGCCGGAACTACTGCTGCCGCATCCACCGGCCGAACGCCCGCAAGCCCCAAGCCCCAAGCCCCAAGCCTCAAGCCAATGCCATCCAGCGTCCGAGCCGTTCGAGGCCGGTCTCGATCTTCTCCGTATCCTTCACGAGCGGACCGAACGAGATCCGTACACCGTTGGTGAGCGACGGGCCAAACCCGGCCCCCGGCACGACGAGCACCCCGGTCGCTTTGAGCGCCTTGGGCACGAAGTCCTCGGCGTTGGTGCCGATGTCAACGACGGTGTACAACCCGCCGAACGGCGTGAGCCGCGGCCGTCGCAGATGCCGATCGATCGCCGCCAGTGTCACCTCAGCCGCGCGCTGGTACATGACGTTCGCCTCGTCCACGTACCGCCTCAGCGATCCGTCGGCAATCGCACGCTCGAGATAGCGGGCCATGGTCATTTGTGACAGCGTGTCCGGACACAAGATGCTGCATTGCTGCACGCGCTCGATCGCGTCGATCACGGAGGGATGCGCTTCGATCCAGCCCAAACGACGGCCGAGTCCGCGCGCCCACTTCGAATTCGAGTGAATCGCCACGAGGTTCGGATGATCCGCCGGCGACCACGCGTAGTAAGGAGGCGGCGTCCTGAAACACTGGCACTTGTAGGCAAAGTCGATTGCCAGCCACGACCCGGCGTCGGCCGTGCGCTCGAGCATCATCTCGGCCAGCGCCTGCGGCACCACCTGACTGGTGGGGTTGTCGGGCGCGCCGAACAGCACCAGCTTCGGCCGGTGCGCGTCGAACAGCCGCGCGAACTCGCGAGCGATCATGGGCGGATCGCTCTCCGGCAGATACGACCAGTGCTGCGGATCGAGGACGCGGAGCCGAACGATCTTCACGCCTCCGGCGGCAAACGCGATCTGCCCCTCGTAGTTCGCGTAAGTTGGATCGAGCAGCAGAACGGTGTCGCCCGGATCCAGCAGCGTGCGGAAGAGGTCGTGGGTGAGCTGCGTGCTGCCCAGGCCGATCGCCACATGCTCGGGTCCGAGTCGCGGGACGCCGAAGAGGTGCGCCTCGAAGCGTGCGATCTGCTCGCGACAGTGCATGTCGCCGAGCGTCGCTGTATAACCGCCGCTCTTGTGGAACAGTTCCGGATCGGAGACCACATCGAGGTACGCTTGCCTGAACGCGTCAGGCGCAGGGTGGTTGACCCACCCGCCGCCGAACGAGATCACATCGGCAGGATCGAGCCCCATTGCCACGATGTTCTGGCGCTCCGCCATCTTCATGATTTGGCGGATGGGGGAGGGCTTCGAGAGCTGATTGCACACCAGGCCGGACAGGGAGGTGACCGCGGGGTCCATCGCAGGGATGATACTGCAACAGAATCTGGCGAGCTCGTGAGCTGGTGAGCTCGTGATCAATCTATTGATGTGGTGAGGTTCGATCGCGTGATCTGATCATCAGATCTGGAGATCGTTCGCGAGATCGCCAGCTCATCAGATCCCCAGATCGATCACCAGATCACCAGATCACCACGCCGCCAGATGTAAACCCTTGTCCCACTCAGTCCGTCTAACGCCTCAAGGGGATCCCATGTTCGACGGCCTTCGACAAGACATCACTGGCGCCATTCGCGGACTCGTGAAGAGTCCGGGCTTTGCTGGGGCGGCGCTCATCACATTGGCGCTCGGCATCGGGGCCACGTCCGCGATCTTCAGCGTGGTGAAAGCTGTCCTGTTGACGCCGCTGCCGTATCCGGAGCCCGAGCGCCGCGTTCAGTTGTTCACCAAGTGGGTGAGTTTCGACAAGACCTGGCTCGCCGACCAGGAGCTTTACGATTTCCGCGATCGGGCGCGGACGATGAGCGCCATCGCCGCCTGGAGTCCCGGCCAGCAGAATCTCACTGGTGACGGCCCTCCCATCCGGCTTGGCGTCGGGCTGGTCACCGCGAACACCTTCGACGTGCTGGGCGTCCCGCCACAGATTGGACGGGTGTTCACCGTTGAAGAGGATGTGCCGAATGGTCCGCCGGTCGCGGTTCTCGGTTTCGATCTCTGGAACGCGCGCTACGGCGGCGATCCCTCCGTCCTCGGCCGCACGATTCTGATCAACGACGTGCCAGTGCAGGTGATCGGCATCATGCCCAAGGGATTCAGGCTGCCGACCGACTTCACCGACTCCGCCGCCGAGCCGACCGAGCTGTGGCGGCCGCTGCAGATCGATCCGAAGCAGCTCAGCCGCAATCACGGGCTGTATGGCGCCGCCATCCTCGCGCCGGGCCAGACTGCCGCGACGGCGACCGAAGAGCTGCGATCGATTGCGGCCGATCTGGTCAAGCAGGGTATGTATCCGGTAGCCCAGGGATTCACCGCCTTTGCCGTTCCGATCGACGACGAGATTCGCGGCGGGCTGCGGCCGGCGATGTGGCTGCTCATCGGCGCAGTGGGCTTTCTGCTGTTGATCGCCTGCGCGAACGTCGCCAACCTGCTGCTCGTGCGCGGTGACGCGCGAGTGCGGGAGATGGCGCTTCGAACCGCAATCGGCGCCGCGCCGGATCGCCTGGTCCGACAGTTACTGACTGAAAGCGTGGTACTGGCGCTTACCGGCGCCGTTGCGGGACTCGGTCTGGCGTGGGCGGGGTTGCGCCTCTTGATGACGATCGATCCCACGAGCCTCCCGCCCCTGGCGCCCGTACGTCTCGATCTCGTAGTCGTCGCCTTCACGCTGGTGCTGGGCGTAGCGACGACGATTCTGTTCGGCCTGGTCCCCGCCTTGCGGACCCTTCGGGTCGATCTCGTCGAGTCGCTGCGCGAGGGCGGCCAGCAGGCGACGCTGGGGGGCGCGCGTCAACGGCTGCGCGGACTGCTCGTCGTCGCCGAAGTCGCTCTCGCCGTCGTCCTGGTGATCGGTGCGGGCCTCATGATTCGCAGCCTTGCAGAGCTTGGCCGGATCAACCTCGGCTTTGCGCCGGACAACCTGCTGACCCTGCGCCTGGCGGTGCCGACGCAGCGATACGACACGCCGGAGAAAGTCGTCGGCTTCTACCGCCAGTTGAACGAACGCATCCGCGCGCTCCCGGGCGTCCAGGCTGCGGGTACGGTGCGCGTGTTGCCGCTGGCCACGTCGATCGGCGACTACGGGCTCGACGTCGAAGGCTTCGAAGAAGCACCGGGACGCAACGCCAAGGGCGACTGGCAGGTGGCCAGCGACGGCGCGTTCGAAGCGCTCGGCACTCGGCTGGTCCGGGGCCGCTGGTTCACGGCCAGCGATAGCACCGACGCTCCATTGGTGGCGGTGGTCAACGAGACTCTCGCTCGGACCTACTGGACCGACCCCAATACGGTTGTCGGCGGCCACATCAAGGTCGGCAGCTCCAAGAACCCATGGGCGACCGTCGTCGGCATCGTCGCCGACGAACGCCACAACGGTGTCACCGGCATCGTCAAAGAGAAGTTTTACATCCCGGTCAGTCAATGGCATGTCGCCAACGGTGGGTTTCTGGCGCGCGGCGCATTCGTCGTGGTGCGAACCGCGGGAGATCCGATGAGGCTCGCGACGTCGGTGCGCGAGGCCGTGCGATCGATCGATCCGAATCTTCCCGTCGCCAACGTGCGGCCGATGACCGAGGTGGTTGCTGCCTCGCTCGCGACGTCGCGCCTCACTGGATTTTTGCTCGGGACCTTCGCGGCGATCGCGCTCATCCTCGCGGCCGTTGGCATCTACGGCGTCCTGTCCTACCTGGTGGTGCGACGGACGCACGAAATCGGGATTCGGCTCGCGATTGGCGCCGATCGCGCTCAAGTCGTCCGGCTGGTCTTGAGCCAGGGCCTCGGCCTCGCCGTCGCTGGGATTCTGATCGGCGTACCCGTGGCGTTCGCGCTCACGCGGGTGATGGAGAGCGTCCTGTACCAGGTTCGCCCCAGCGATCCGCTGACCTTTGTGGTCGTCCCCACTGTGTTGATGATCGTGGCTCTTGCGGCCGCGGGGCTGCCGGCCTTCCGCGCAACCCGCGTCAGCCCGTTGATCGCCTTGAGATCCGAGTAAAACAAACACGAAATCACAGGAACGCGGAAGCCGGAGTACTCGTAAGTCAACGTACCTGGCCGCGGAAGGGCGGAAACGCGGAGCAACTCAGTGCGTTTTGCGAACCGCGAACCGCGAACCGCGAACCGAGAACCGCGAGCCGCAGCTATGAGAGACGATCTTCGATTCGCCTGGCGGCAACTTCGCAAGTCTCCCGGCTTCAGCCTCGCCGCCATCCTGACGCTGGGCCTCGCCATTGGCGCCAACGCCGTGGTGTTCTCGATGGTCGACGCCGTCTTGCTGCGGCCGCTCCCGTACCCGCAACCGGAACGTCTGGCGCTCGTCGCTCGCGTCTTCAGTCGCGGCGGCGTCCGGTTGAGCGAGAACACCGGTCACACTGGCGCGGTCTTCGAACAGATTCGCGATCAGGCCCAGACCATGACCGCTGCTGTCTCGGTCGGTCTGGCGGTTCGAGTCAACCTGGTTGCCGGAGGGCGCGCGCTGCCGGTCACTCAGCAACGAGTCAGCGCCGGCTATTTCACCATGCTCGGCGTCCCTCCGTCGATCGGCCGCGAGTTTTCGAAGGAGGAAGATCGCGAAGGTGGCCCGCCAGTGGTCATCTTCAGCGACCGTCTGTGGCGCGATCTGCTGGCCGCCGATCCACGCGCGATCGGACAGACCGTCATCCTCAAGGGCGAGCCGCACACGCTCGTCGGCGTGATGCCGCCTTCGTTCCGCTCGAACGTGCACGCGGATCTCTGGTCGCCGGTGCGGCCCAACCGCACCGGCGAAGGCGGCGGAGAAAACTACACCATCGTCGCCCGCCTGAAGGACGGCGTGTCGTGGTCGCAGGCATCGGCCGATGCCGCGAGCGCCGCCGACTCCGCGTTGCGGTCACGCACTTCGGCGAGCGGCGCCATCGCCACTCATGCCGTCATCTCGATGCAAAAGGGGCTGGTCGATAGCGTCCGTGTCCCGTTGCTCCTGCTCTGGGTGTCGGTTGGCATCGTGCTGCTGGTGGCCTGCGTCAATCTCGCAAGCCTGCTGCTTGCGCGTGGCGGACGACGGGCGCGAGAGTTCGGCACGCGTGTGGCGATTGGCGCCGGCCGTCGGGTGTTGGTTCGACAACTCCTGGTCGAAACCGCGCTGCTGGCGGTCATCGGCGGCGGCGTGGGATTGATCGGCGGTGCCTTTGCGGTTGGCGCAGTGCAGAGATTTGCCGCCGACACACTGACCACGTGGGCCGATCTCCGGCTCGATGGGCGGGTGGCTGCCGCCACGTTCGCGCTGACCGCGGGCACGCTGCTGTTGTTCGGCCTGGCGCCTGCCCTTCAGTCGACCCGCTTCGACGTCCTGTCGTCGCTCACCCAGGGCCGCACGCGCGCCATCGCTGGCAGCGCCCGCAGTTGGACGAGGCGCATTCTCATCGTTTCGGAGGTCGCGCTCGGCGTCGTTCTGTTGGTGGCGGCAGGCCTGCTCGTCCGCACCTTTCTCTACTTGCAAACCCAGTCACCGGGCTTCGATCCGACCAATGTGGTGGCCGCCGCAACCTCGCTCGAGGACGCTCGCTACCAGTCGAAGGAGCGAGTGAGCCACCTGTTCGACGACAGCCTGACGCGGATCCGCGCGTTGCCGGGCGTGTCGGCGGCGGCGATTTCTCTCGGCCTTCCGTACGAGCGCATTCTGAATCTGGGCGCGCAGTTCGTCGGTGCCAACGGCCAGTTGGAGACGCGCTTCTCAACGCTGACCTACGTCACGCCCGGCTACTTCGAGACGCTCAGGCTGCCCGTTCTCCGAGGCCGCGCCCTGGCGGATCGCGACGGCGAAGGCGCGCCCAACGCGGTAGTCGTCAACGACGCGTTCGCGCAACGCTATTTCCCGGATCGCGACGCCGTCGGCGAGCGCATTCGCCTCGCCAACGCCGATCGCGAGATCGTCGGCGTCGTCGGCAACGTCCAACAGCGAGGTGGATTCAACGGCTTCGGCCCGCTCGATGCGTTGCCGGGCGTGTATGTGACCTTCGCCCAATTCCCAAGCGGTTCGCTCCGACTCTTTCATGGCTGGTTCTCGCCTGAGTGGATCATCAGAGCGGAGCGGCCCGGCGCCGTCACCGAAGAGATGGTGCGACGCGCGATGGCCGAGACCGATCCGCAGCTTCCACTGTTCGCGATTCGCGGCGTCGATCAGGTTCGAAGCGAGGCGCTCGTGATTCAGCGCGTGCTCATGTTGCTGGTCTTGGCGCTCGGCCTGGTGACGTTGCTGCTGACGGCCATCGGCATTCACGGACTGATTGCGAGCGGCGTCACGGAGCGCACCCGCGAGCTGGGGATTCGGCTGGCGCTGGGCTCGACGGTCAGCGCGGCGATTCGGCAGGCTGCGCTGCCCGGCATCTATCTCGCAGTGGTTGGCCTCGTGATTGGTGGAGCGGCGGCCGCTGGCACCGCCGGCGTGATGCGGAGGCTCATCTGGGGCGTCCACCAATACGATCCGCTGACGTTTGCTGCCGTTGCCGGCACGCTGCTTGTGGTTGCCGTGCTGGCCAGCGTGCTGCCCGCTCTGCGCGTGCGCCGCCTCGATCCGGTTTCGCTGCTTCGCTCAGAGTAAAGGACAACTCAAGAACCACGGCAACGTACGTCCCGTGAATTGACCTCAGGGGTTTGTATAGACTCATCGCGTGTCGTCCGCGACGCCAGCCATTCACTTTCTGCGTAAGCACCACGTCGTGTTCGCCGAACACACCTATCGCTACGAGGAACACGGGGGGACGCGCGTGTCGGCGCGTGAGCTTGGAGTCGATGAGCACTCGGTGATCAAGACACTCGTCATGCAGGACGAACGAAAACAGCCGCTGATTGTTCTGATGCACGGCGATCGTGAGGTGTCCACCAAGAGTCTCGCGCGGCACATCGGCGCGAAGTCGGTGTCGCCCTGCGAACCCGCGGTCGCCGAAAAGCACACCGGTTACATGGTCGGCGGCACCTCGCCCTTTGGGACACGGAAGCCGTTGCCGATCTACATGGAGCGATCGATCGCGGATCTCGATCGCATCTACATCAATGGCGGAAGGCGCGGCTTTCTCGTAGAGCTCGCGCCCGCCGATCTGGTGCGCGTCCTGTCGCCCTCACTGGTTGCCGTCGCGATGTAGCGACGCGATTCGACCACTGCACCTCGAGCCGTCCGGAGCGCGAACCGCCGAGCACATTCCGCGCTCTGCACGTGTGAAGGCCATCGCATTTCTTGCGACCGACGCTCGCACATCGCTCGCGCCTCGAGTGGGATCTGATCGGCACGTCACATGCTATTCCCGGTCGCGATGGCTGCGATGCGACGATGTAAGATTGCTTCGACTGCAGAGAGGACGTCATGCCCACGGCTCGTTCTGGCAACGCGCGCCTCACATACGAGGACTTTCTCCTCTTCCCAGACGACGGGCAGCGGCACGAGCTCATCGATGGGGTCCATTACGTGACTCCGTCGCCCAATCGACGCCATCAGGCACTTCTCGGTCGCTTGCATCTGGCCATAGGTGGTTTCCTGGCCCGCAACTCGAATCTTGGCCAAGTGTTTCTGTCCCCGTTCGACGTGGTTCTCTCGAACCATGACGTGGTCGAACCCGACCTGTTGTTCATCGCTCGCGACCAGGAGACCATCCTGACTGAGCAAAATGTTCAAGGCGCCCCGGCGCTTGTTGTGGAGATCTTCTCGCCCAGCACTCAGAAACGCGATCGGACGATCAAGCGAGCGCTCTTCGATGCACGCGGCGTGCGCGAGTACTGGATGGTGGATCCGGAAGAGCAGTCAGTGACGGTGTATCGGCGGGACAGGCAGGGCTCGCTGGACGTGACAGCGACGTTGACTCTGCACGGCGCTGCGGCCGCGTTGACGACGCCGCTCCTTCCAGGCTTCTCGCTGGACATGAGCACTCTCTTCGCGGAATCCTGAATCGGAACCATGGAACCCTGGAACGCCGGAACGTTGGAACCTTATTTCCGTAGCCAGTTGACGATTCGAGCCGCGAGTCACGCGCTCGATACACATGCCCCATGCCGCCGGCTCCGATGCTGCTCAGAATCTCGTACGGTCCGAGATGGTCGCCGGGGGACAGCGGTCTCACGCGGGCACAACGATTAGCAGAGTTCACTGCGGAACCTTGTAGCGCATCATCGGCTCGTCGGCGACGGTATACCCCATCGACTCGTAAATCGGCTGACCGGCTGAACTGGCATTGAGCGCGGTCCGGCCGATACCTTGCGCGCGACACCAGTCGTGCATCGCGTTCATCAGCCGGCCTGCGAGGCCGAGCTGGCGATGCGCCGGCTGCGTGTAGACGTTGACGATCCACGCGCATCTCGGGTCCATCGTCCACGGTCCGGGCGACCAGGGCACCACGATCAGCCCTCCGCTTGCGACGATGGCGTCATTCCCTGAAATCGCGACCACACCCCAGTAGGTGCCCGCAGGGATGGCGTCAGCGAGCCAGCGCCCGTAGTGAATCGCCATCTCGGCGTAGTCGCACTGAATACCCATCTCGCGAAACATCAGCTCACGATGCTCGACCAGCACGTCGATGTCTGCGGCGGTTGCGAAACGAATGTCGTAGGCCATCACGTTCATTCTCACTGACGAGCGCAGATTCTGCGACAACGAGCGCGGCCGATGGTGCAGTTTCGGCTGCGGCCTCGAACGCCGTGCGTCGCACTCGAAGGCAAAGTCAGGCGGCATGTCGCGTGCAGCTGCGCACGAGTGTGACCGGAAGTCGACGATGTAGAATTGCGTTACCAGAGGAGGCGCAATGCCCGTGGCTTCCAGCTCTCGTGCGCGCATCACGGCGGCGGAGTTCCTGCTGCTACCGGACGACGGAAAGCGGCACGAGCTCATCGATGGGGTCCACTACGTGACCCCTTCACCAAATCTTTTTCATCAGGAGTTGCTGGGACGCCTCCACCTGGCGATTGGCAATTTCCTGGCCACGCGACCGGCACCTCGGTCGAGTGTTCGTGTCTCGGCTCGACGTCGTGCTGTCGGAGTACGACGTGGTCGAGCCTGACCTGTTGTTTGTCGCTGGCGACCAGCAACAGATTCTCACCGAGAAGAACGTGCAGGGCGCGCCGGCGCTCGCGATCGAGATTCTGTCGCCGAGCACTCGGCAGCGAGACGAGGGAATCAAACGTCAGTTGTTCGATGAAAAGGGAGTTCGCGAGTACTGGATCGTCGACCCCAAGAAGGCTGCGGTCACGATCTTTCGGCGCACGAGTGACGGAACCTTCCCTCGCGTGGCCGAGCTCGAGGCGGCGTCCGGCGCGACGCTCACCACTCCACTCCTTCCAGGGTTTACTCTCTCCATCGAGCAGCTGTTTAGCGCCCGATAGAGGCCCACAGTTCCAGATCCGATCACTCTAACTGGCCGAGCAGCGCAGTTTGTGAAACAGGAATCTGCAGGCGACGTCGCGCTTTCTGCGTCGGCTCTGCGCCATTTGTCTTGTTTGGTCGAGTCAATCCGTCGGCATGTCGCGTGCAGCCATCGGCGGACGGATGTCTACGGCTCGACGATGTAGAATCGTGCCATCGAGGAAGAGGGCATGGTCACAAGCAGCGGCACTCGTCTCACGGCCGAGGAATTCCTCTCGCTGCCGGAGGACAATCGGCGCCACGACCTCATTGACGGAGTGCACTACGTGACGACACCGAACGTCACGCATCAAGTGTTGTGCGGCCGTCTTCATCTGGCGCTCGGAAATTTCCTGGCGACTCGACCGCATCTCGGTCGCGTCTTCCTGCCGCTCGACGTCGTGCTGTCGCGCTACGACGTCCTCGAGCCGGACCTCCTGGTCGTTGTCCCGGATCAGGATCAAATCCTTACCGACATGAACGTCCAAGGTGTGCCCGCCTTGGCGATTGACGTCCTGTCGCCAAGCACTCGCAGGCGGGACGAGGGTGTCAAGCGGCGTCTATTGGATGAGAAGGGCGCGCGCGAGTATTGGATAGTGGATCCCAAGCGTTCGTGCGTCACCGTTTTTCGACGAGCTGGTGACGGAACGTTCCCGCGCGTGGCCGAACTCGAAGCCACAACCGCCGCGACGCTCACCACTCCACTCTTGCCTGGATTCACCCTCTCGCTGGAGCAGCTCTTCAGCAGGGCGTAAGCCGAACCTGTAGAACCCGTAGGAGGAGATCCCCGACCATGGACATGCCGAAACCCGGTGAGGCACACGAGAAACTTGGTGCCTTCGTTGGCGAGTGGGCGGGACCCGAGACGATGTTTCCCGCGCCGTGGGATCCAGTTGGCGGTAAGGCAATGGCTCGCGTCGTCAACCGTTGGATCCTCGACGGCTTTGCGGTCGTGCAGGAGTACGAGCAGCGCAAGGCCGGCAAGGTGGTCTTCCGCGGCCACGGCGTCATCTGGTTCGACCCGGCCAAGCAGGAGTATGCGATGAGCTGGTGGGACTCGATGGGCGGCTCCGGCAGTCAATACCGAGGCGCCTTCGACGGCACGATTCTCAGACTCAGCGCGCCACTGCCACAAGGCGGCCACTCGCGTGCTTCGTGGAACTTCGACTCGGCCGGCGCTTACAGCTTCAACATGGAGATGTCCGGCGACGGTCACACGTGGCAGCCGGCGATGCTCGGCACCTACACAAGGGCGACGAAGAAGTCGGCTTCCAGGAAGTCGGCCGGACAGGCGGCGAAGAGAACGGCCGGAGGCGCCGCCCGGAGCAGAAAACCGGCCTCGTCGAAGCGTTCAAGCGGACGCGGGAAGAAGGCAAAGGAACGCTAACGGGCGCCGAGTGCCTGCTTGACACGATCGGGCGTGAAGGGCACCTCGCGCAGCCGCGCGCCGGTGGCGTCGAAGACCGCATTGCCGATCGCGGCCGCGGTCAGCGTGATCGTCGTCTCGCCCGCGCCCATGGCCTCTTCATCGGGCCGATTGATCAGCACGCTCTCGATCACTGGCACCTCCGCGCCGAGCGTGAGGCTGTGATAGCTGCGCCAGTCGACCGACGTCACCTTGGTATCGTCCCAGGTGACGGCTTCACCGAGCGCGCGGCTCATGCCCTGCAGCGCGCCGCCCTCGATCTGATTCTTCATCCCATCGGGCGAGGAAATCGGCCCGCAGTCCTGTGATCCGACCATCCGCGTGACGCGAATCAGTCCACTTGCCTGATCGACGTCGACCTCGACGACCAGCGCGCAATAGCCGTTGTCGCCCTCGTAGAGCACGCAGGCAACGCCGCGTCCATTCGCGACGCCGGTGGTTGGCCGGCCCGGTCGAGGAGAGGGGCGAGCGTCCCAGCCCGCGCCTTTCGCCGCAGCCTTCACGACATCGATGAGACGAGGGTCGCGCAAGTGCCGGATGCGGTACTCCACCGGATCGGCCTTGACGCGCGCCGCCAGCTCGTCCATGAACGACTCGTGGGCAAACGTGTTCTGCAGCCGGCTTGGCGATCGAAGCGGTCCGGTGAAGAACGGCGATCGGACGGTGTGCGTGAGCACGCGCTCGCTCTTCACGACGCCGGTGCCGCCGCACGCCGATCCCACACAGCCGGTGACGTATGACGGAGCGGCGTTGCTTCCATTGTTGAAGCCCGTGGGAGGGGGCGCCGTCGCCCTCGGCGAGAAGGCGGCCGGTGAGAATCCCAGGAGCGTCCCGGTGACGACATTGCCAGGCGTCTCGTACCCGGGCCGTCCGCCAAGCGCCGCGTTCCACGATTCGCAGTCCCACGCCACGATGGTGCCGTTGCGATCGAGACCGGCGCGCAGATCGATTGCGTAGGCGAAGCCGTAGTTCTCCCAGGCCATCTCGTCCTGCCGCGACAGTTGAACGCGCACGGGACGCCCGACTGCCTGTGAGAGCACCGCGGCGTCGTATGACACGGTGTCGGCGCCGTTGATGCCATAGCAGCCCGACCCTCT
The DNA here is from genome assembly GCA_963773045.1 of uncultured Acidobacteriota bacterium. GTDB lineage: Bacteria > Acidobacteriota > Vicinamibacteria > Vicinamibacterales > UBA2999 > 12-FULL-67-14b. The sequence continues at coordinate 755,207 of CAVYZT010000013.1, forward strand.
CGTGTAGATCACGCGAACGCTGTCAGCCGGCACGCCGAGGATCATCGCCGCAGTCGCCCGCACCGGGTAGGCCGACTGCGTCGGCGACCAGATGGTCGCGCGTCCACCGGACACGTCGGCGACGGCGCACGACGTGCCCATCGAGCCATGCATCTGGTACGGATGCCGATACGTCGCCCGCACCACCGTGGCGGCCTGGCCCAGCGCGCGGTCGACGTCGCCGGAGTCCACGACCAGCGTGTTGCGAGCCGGCTGTTGCCGCATGAAGTCGTAGAAGCTCGAGGCTGCCGGCAGATCGCTGCCGCGCGTCCACGACGCCTTGAGCGTCCGCGCCGCTTGCACCGCCTGCCAAGGCTTCTGGCAGACGACGCCGACGAAGTTCTGTTTGACGACGATCTTGATCACGCCGGCGAGCCCATCGAGTGATCGTTCGTCCACGCTGACGAGCGTGGCGCCCACCCCCGGTGGCCTGACGACCGCGCCGTGAACCATGCCGTCGACGTGGATGTTGTGAACGAACTCGAACTGTCCCGTGGCCAGCGCCGGCAGGTCCACGCGTGGCACCGACTGGCCAAGGACGGTCCACTCGCTGGCCGGTTTCCGCCTGGCGGTGCGACTGAGCGGCATCGTCCACTTCTGTCCACCGAGCAGCTCGCCGTAGCCGACCCGCCTGGTGCGATCGCTCCGGACGGCGATCGCACCGTCCGAGGCGACGAGTTGTTCGACTGGAACGGCGAGCCGTGCCGACGCCCGTTGCAGCAGCGCTTCGCGTGCCGTCGCCGCCGCCAGCGCGAGATTGCGCGTGTTGAAGTTCGTCGGCGATGACTGACTCCCGGACGTTGTCCCCTGATCGGGGGTCGTCGACGTATCGCATTGAACAAGGCGAACGCGCGCGACCGCAACCGAGAGCTCCTCGGCGATCAGTTGGATTTGCGCCGTCATCATCCCTTGACCGAGCTCGCACTTGCCGGTGTACCCGGTCACGCTGCCATCCGCAGCGACGGCGAGCCACGAGTCGAGCTGACCCGCGTCGACCGAGCCGCCGCGCGTTCCCTGCGTCAGCGTGATGCGATCGGCCAGGCCAGTCGCCGAGAAGGTGACGATCAGCGCGCCGGTATCTGCGGAGAAAGTCACGTCGCGAGAGCGCCGTTCGAGCGTCTGGCGTCATCGCCGTGTCTCCTGCTCCTGATATTTCCGAATCGCCTTGAACATCCGAACGTGCGTGAAGCACCGGCACAGCACGCCGTTCATCGCCTGTCTCAGCTCAGCTTCGCTGGCGCGGGGGTTCTGATCGAGAAACGCCTTTGCCGTGAGGATGACGCCGTTGAGGCAGAAGCCGCACTGCGCGGCCTGCTCGTCGATGAAGGCTTGCTGAATCGGATGCGGTCGTTCGAGCGTGCCGAGCCCTTCGAGCGTCGTGATCGCCGCGCCCTGGACCGACGACACCGGCGTCACGCATGAGCGGATGGTGCGCCCACCGGCAATCACGGTGCAGGCGCCACACTGGCCCAGGCCGCAACCGAACTTGGGTCCGCGCAGTTTCAGATCGTCGCTCAGGACGTAGAGCAGTGGCGTCGCCGGATCGACGTCGACGGTCTCGGTCCGCCCGTTGACCGTCAGAGAGATCGCGCTCATATGGGGAGGATAACTCTGCGTCTCGCCGAAGCTCGCCGGATTATCGAGCGAGCGAAGGCAGGTAGGGCGGGTAGGGCGGGTGGGGCCGGTGGGGCGGGTAGGGAATTACTCTCGTATTGCGACAGTGCTGACGACCAGCCCGGCGACTAGCCAGACCGCGGCCACGACCTTCGCCAATGCCGTCGCCTCGACGATCACCCAGATCGCGACGCTGGCGCCAATCAAGGGGACGACCACATGGCTGACGCGCGCCGCCGCCTTCTTCTGCCAGACGAAATAACCGACGACCGACGCGTGGAGCAGAGTGAAGGCGCCGAGCGCGCCGAGATCGACGATGGAGACGAGCACGTCCAGCCCGTCGCTGCGGCGCGCCGCCCAGACCGCGACGACTACGGTCATCGCGCCAGTGGTGATCAGCGCGGCAAGTGGAACCCTTCGCCGTGGATCGATCTGAGCCAGCGCGCGAGGCAGCCGCCCTTCGCGCGCCATGCCGAACAACAACCGCGCCGCGGCGGCCTGAGCCGTCATCGCCGCAAACGCCGGCCCGATCGCCTTGGTGACGGCGAGAAGGGTTGCCATCCAAGGCCCAATCGCGGAGCGAGTCACCTCATAGAAGGCCGTGCCTTGGCGGCTGGGATTCAGGCTGAGCTCCTGCGGCGCAATCGGACTCAGGACTGCGGCCAGATAGGTCTGCACAACGAAGAGGACGCCCGCGGTCACCAGACAGATCACGATCGCCTGGCCCACGTCTCGAACGTCGCCGGCGTTCTCCTCGGCAAACGATGCGATGGCGTCGAAGCCGAGAAAGGACAAGACCGCGATCGAAATCGCGCCGACGACGTGAGAAAGACTGAGCTCGCCGATGCCGTTGAACGGCGTGAGCCATCCTCTGGCGGGACCGCTGTCTGCGAGCGCCAGGCCCGCGAATGCTACGAACACGGCGAGCACCAGAACCTCGGCGACGACGATCGCCAATCCCGCTCGCGCGGCCACGGCAACGCCGCTCACGTTGAGCGCCATCGCGAGCGCGAACGCCGCCGCCGTGAAGATCCACGCCGGGATCGACGGCACGAGGGAATGGAGGGCGATGCCGGAAAACAGGTAGGCGACCGAGGGAATCAGGAGATAGTCGAGCATCGCCAGCCATCCGGCGATGAAGCCGGCGCGATCGCCGAGCGCTTCGGTGGCATACGCGAAGATCGAGCCCGCGCGTGGAACGACGCGGGACATCTCGGCATACGACCACGCGGTGAACGACATCGCGATGGTGGCCGCGATGTAGACGGTGGCGACCGCGCCATGGGTGTGCGCGTCGATGACGCCGAACACACCCACTGGAGCCAGCGGGCCGATGAAGAGCAGGCCGTAGACAATCAGGTCGCGGCGCGAGAGCGACCGGCCAAGCGAGAGGTCAGCCGTCCCTGGCACCCTTGGCACCCTTGGCACCCCTGGCACCCTAGAGCGCTTTCTGAAGGATCTTTCCCCAGCTGTCCTTTAACGACACCGTCCGATTGAAGACGGGAGCTCCCGGCTGCGAATCGGGGTCGGCGCAGAAGTAGCCGAGCCGCTCGAACTGATAACGCGAGCCGGGTGCGGCGTCTCCGAGCATCGGCTCGACCTTGCCGTCCGAGATCGTCTCGAGCGAGGCGGGATTGATCAGGCTCGTGAACTCTGTGCCCGCCTTCGACGAAGCGGCTTCCGGATCCTCGGCGGTAAACAGCCGATCGTAGAGCCGCACCTGCGCATCGACCGCGTGCCTGGCCGACACCCAGTGCAGCGTCGCTTTGACCTTGCGGCCGTCCGGCGCATCGCCCCCGCGCGTGGCTGGGTCGTAAGTCGCGTGCAACTCGACGATCTGTCCAGACGCGTCCTTGATCACATCGGTACAGGTGATCAGATAAGCGTTGCGCAGCCGGGCCTCGCGCCCCGGGGACAGCCGGAAGAACTTCTTCGGCGGGTCCTCCATGAAGTCGTCGCGCTCGATGTAGATCTCTCGTGCGAACGGCACGCGCCGCGTGCCCGCCGACGCGTCTTCGGGATTGTTGACGACGTCCATCTCTTCGATGTGGTCCGCGGGATAGTTGGTCAACACCAGCTTCAGCGGCCGAAGAACGGCCATGGCCCGAGGCGCCCGGCGATTCAAGTCCTCGCGCACGCAGTGTTCGAGCAGGCCGACGTCGATCATGTTCTCTTTCTTGGCCACGCCGACTCGAGTGCAGAAGTCGCGGATCGATTCCGCTGTATACCCACGCCGCCGCAGACCGGAAAGCGTCGGCATCCGCGGGTCGTCCCAGCCGGCGACGTGCCGCTGGGCCACCAGCTGGAGCAGCTTGCGCTTGCTCATCACGGTATAGGTGAGATTGAGCCGCGCGAACTCGTACTGGCGCGACGGGAATAGGCCGCCCACGCTGGCAATGCACCAGTCGTACAGCGGACGATGCGCTTCGTACTCGAGCGTGCAGAGCGAATGCGTGACGCCCTCGATTGCATCCGACAGCGGATGCGCGAAGTCGTACATCGGATAGATACACCAGGCGCGGCCGGTGCGATGGTGTTCGGCATGGCGGATGCGATAGAGCACGGGGTCGCGCAGGTTGATGTTCGGCGACGTCATGTCGATCGTCGCGCGCAGGACGTGCGCGCCATCGGGAAACTCGCCCGCGCGCATCCGGCGGAACAGATCGCGATTCTCGGCGACGCTCCGGCCTCGATAGGGCGAATCGACGCCCGGCTCCGTGAGCGTGCCGCGATGCTCGCGGATTTCATCGGCCGAGAGCGAGTCGACGTAGGCGAGGCCCTTGTCGATCAGCCGTTCGGCAAACTCATAAAGCTGCTCGTAATAGTCCGATGCGTCGTACTCGCGGTCCTGCCAGTCGAATCCCAGCCACCGCACGTCTTCCTTGATCGAGTCCACGTACTCGACGTCTTCCTTGACCGGATTCGTATCGTCGAAGCGGAGATTGCAGGACCCGCCGAATTCTTCGGCGACGCCGAAGTCGAGGCAGATGGCCTTCGCATGGCCGATGTGCAGGTAGCCATTGGGCTCGGGCGGAAATCGGGTGACCACGCGGCCGCCGGCCACGCCGCGTGCCACATCACCGGCGACAATCTCTCGAATGAAATCCGCGGGGGCGGTGGGTGCGCTCGTATGCTCGTCTGACATAGATTGCAGACGAACAGAATATCGCATCCTGTTATTCGCAGTTCGCTATTCGCAGTTCGCTATTCGCAATTCGCTATTCGTGGTTCGCGATTCGCATCTTTGCGAACGGCGAAAGGCGAACCGCGTCATGTCAATTGGCTGCGCACGGTGCTCCCGCCAGCACCGCCAGGATGATCAGCGGATTGCGCCCGCGCCGGACGAAGCCGTACTTGGTCCCGCGAGGCACGACGGCGAAACTGCCGGCGGTGACGCCGATTTCGTGTGACGGCAGCTTCAGCGCGCCTTCGCCGCCGATCACGTAAACCATCACGTCGGCCGACTCGTGCTGCCGTCCATCCCATGGTTCACGAATCTGCCACAGCAGGGCCTGACCCACGCCGCTGCAGCCCACCATGCTCTCCTTCTGCGGCTCGCGGGTGCTGATGAAGTTGCGCTCGATGTAATCGGTCAACTGCAACGACCTCGGCTCACCGGGTGGTGGCAGCTTTGGCGCCGCCGGGACGACGACCGGTGGCGGAGGAGGCGGTGGCGGTGGCGGCGGCGGTGCGGCATTGAGCGTGACCGCTGCTTCGAGTGCGGCCTGACCGGCGCGCCAGGTCACCTCTTTCTCGAACGTGAAGTACTCGTCGTGCGAAAACCGCACGCGATAGGTGCCGGCGCGCAGGCCCGAGACCTTGACCGTTCCGTCGCCGAGAGTCTTGGCTTCGCGCTCCACAGGGCCCATCACCGAAACCGTCACGCCCTGGATCGCCGATCCTGAGCCATCGGTCACCGTCACAGCCAGCGTCGTCGTTGCCGACGAGGACACCGTCGGCTTGGGGCGGGGCGTCGTGGTCGGCGGCGGCGACTGTGGCGCAGCAACCTTGGGCGCGGGTGGCGGTGGTGCGGGCTGGGGAGCGGCCGGGGTCTGCAACAGAATCAGCGCGAGCAGAGTGACCATACGGGCATAGTACCAGAAGGCAAAAGGCAGAAGGCAGAGGGCACAAACCCGAGAGGCGAGAGAACGACGAAAGAAGGAGGACGGAAAGAGGAAGACGGAAAGAGGAAGAACTCTCAGGCCAACACCCAAAGCCAAAGGCCCGCGAGTGCGAGCGTTCCCAGCGTCACCGGCACGCCCACGCGAGCGTGGGTTCGCCAATCGATGGCCACGCCAAGCCGTCGCGCCTGATCCACGACGATGATGTTGGCGATGCTGCCGACGATGAGGAGGTTGCCGGCGAGCGTGGATGAAAGCGCGAGTATCGGACCGGCGAGCTCATGCCGGGCCGCCGGGAGCAGCAGCATCACGGCGGGCACATTCGAGATCAGGTTCGAGAGCACGGTCGTGACGCCGAACAGGGTCGCGGCGTCGCCGAGGTCGAGGCCGACCTGGCGAAGCATCATGAACAAGCCGCCCAGCAGCCCCGACTGCGCGATGGCGGCGTTGACGACAAAGAGCCCGATGAACAGGACCAGCAACGGCCAGTCCACCAGGCCCATCATGTCGCGCGAAGCCATGTGGCGGCTCGCCAGCAGCAGGCCGGCCGCGGCAAGCGCCACTTGATCGCGCGGCCATGGCGCCGCGATGAACGCCGTCATCAACACGGCGACCACCCCGAGGCCCTTCCACGTCTGCCACGGATTGAACCGCGGCGCCTGGACAGCCGGGACGGGCGTGGTATGCGCCCACTTGTGCCGGTATGCGAACCAGATGACGCCCCAGACCACGACCAGGCCCAGCAGGCTCGGGATACCGCCGTCTCGGAGATAGCCGGCGAACGACAGATTCATGGTTTGCCCGATCAGCATGTTCTGCGGGTTGCCGATCAACGTGGCCGCTGATCCCACGTTCGCCGCGCAAGCCAGCGCCAGCAGGAATGGGACGGGATCGAGCTGACGCCGGGCACACGCCTCAATCAGCAGCGGCCCCATCGCCAGGCAGATGATGTCGTTGGCGAGCACCGCTGAGAGGACGCCAGCAGTGACGACTAGGATCGCGAGCAGCGCGCCTGGCGCGTGATCGCTGCGATCGATGCGCCGGACGACGGCGGCATAGAATCCGCCGAGCCTGAATTGCGCCGAGATCACCATCAACCCGAAGAGCAGCGCGATGGTCGGCACATCGATGGCATCCCAGGCCGCAGCGAGCGTGATGCGGTTGGTGGCAACCAGAGTGATGGCACCGAGCAGAGCGATGCCGGTGCGATCCAGCGCGAGACCGGGGATCTCGCCGAGGATCATCCCGAGATAGACCAATGCGAAGACGGAGACGACGACCGGATCCATGGGGGTGGCTCGCGATCCGCGATTCGCCATTCGCCGTCCGCAATTCGCAACATCGAGCGCTCTGCGAACCGCGAAGTGCGAAAAGTGATGGCGAAGAGCGAACGGCTAATAGCGCCAGCTCTTCACATCCGACCCGGCGGGAGCCGTCTTGAGAATGCGCTCCACACCCTTCGGCAGGAACATCTGGGCGTAGCGGAGTCGAGACAAGGCATTCGGCCGTGTGTGGTCGCCGTTCCAACAGTGTTCGGCGCGATCGCCATAGTCCACCTCGCCGTCGTAATACGGATTCTTGGTCGTCTCCAGGAAGGCCTCGGTCAGATAGACGGCGTTGTTCAAGTAATAGTTATCCATGTCGCCGACATAGATGTTGAGCTTGCCTTCGAGCTTCTTGCCCAGGCCGTTGTCCCAGTCTCGCCGGAGGATGTAGCTGAGGTCGAAATGTTCGCGCCAGTAGTCGGCCACCTTCTTGTCGATCACGCCGGTGCGCTTGTCGAAGATCCGCGCCGGATATCCGTCGGGACCGACCGGTGAATAGACGGCTTCCCAGATGTCGAACTGCTGGCCCGACCGCGTCTTCGTACCGGTACCTCTTCGAGCCGGTTCTGTTCCCACACCATCGCGTCCACGTGCCCGAGATAGTTGCGATGGCCGGGCCGCGGCGTCTTCTTGAACGTCCCGTCGAGCCAGTACGCGTTCGTGTCCTTGTAGATGTCGATGGTCGTGAACGCGCGGAAGTCGATCGGATCGGGACAGGCGATGTAGGCGCCGTTGAACGCGTCGGGATAGAAGACCTGCGCGCCCATCGCTTCCCATCCGCCGGTCGATCCGCCGTACATGAAGCGCGACCATCCGGTCCCGAGCGCGCGGTACTTTTTCTCCAGGTACGGCAACAGCTCCTGGACGATGGCGTCGCCGTACGGACCGAGATTGGCGGAGTTCACAGCGTAACTGTCGTCGTAGAAGGGATTGGCGTGCTGGATCTCGATGATGATGGCGCGCGGAAAGTTCGGACCGGTCCACTCCTTGTAGAACTGGTAGGCATACTCCTGCTGCGTCCGGTTGTAGCCCGGCCAACTGAAGCGAGCCGAGAAATCCGGCTTGAGGTTGGGATCGGGCGGGGCCTCCCGCCAGTTCCCCATGTCGGCGGGGAAGTGCCCGTGCGAGATGAAGAGCGGGTAGCGCGCGTCGGGGTGCGTGTCCCAGCCTTCCGGCAGCAGCACGTGCGCGCCCAGGTGCATCGGCCGGCCCCAGAACTTGGTGAGCAGCGCGCTCTGAATCCGCTCGTGTTTGACGTACTTGGTAGCCGCCGGCTCTTTCAGCGGTGGAATCACCTGGTCGAGCGCGATCGTGATCGTACCGCTCGTCTTCGAGATCGAGACAGTGCGGGGCGTACTGTAAAGATTCCCCGGCGCCTGCGCCCACTGTTGCCCCTCGCCGCGATCCATCGGCAGCTTGACAGTGTGGCCGTCGGCGCGGCGGAACGTCTCGTACTTGTGCAGCAGCGCCTGGACCGAATACGTGCCCGCCGGGATGTCGTCGATGCTGTCGAGCGGAAATCCGAGCGCGGTCTGGTCGAACGTCGCCGCGGCGCCGGGCTTCCAGCCGTCGACGTCCATACCGAAGATCAATTGACCCGTCGGTCCGGCGTCGATCTGAAAGCGCGGCTCACTGGCGCGGCCGTCCTTCGCGAGCATGAGCAGCAACCGGCCATCGAGCGGCTGGGTGGCCTGCGCCGCTGGCACCGTCACGGCGAAGCGCAGCGGGCCCGGCTGAGCCGCAGGCGTGCTGATGGTGACCGCGACGCCAACCGCGGCGGCGATCGCTGAGAGGAGGCCGGCGAACAGGGAGCGTCTCATAGCGGGCAGTCTAAACCACGGAAGGCCACGAACTGGAATGAACCACGAGAAAGATTAACCACGAGAAAGATTGACCACGAGAAAGATTGACCACGAGAAAGATTGACCACGAGAAAGATTGACCACGAGAAAGATTGACCACGAGAAAGATTAACCACGAAAGACCACCAGACGGAAAAGGCTTTGAATACTCTCGTGGTTGATCCCTGTTCGTGGTTTTTCAATCGTGGTCGTAAGATTGGTGGTCATGAATCTCGAAAAGCTCCGCGCGCATTGCCTGTCACACCCGGGCACTACCGAACAGATTCAGTGGGGCGCCGACCTCGTCTTCAAAGTGGGCGGCAAGATGTTCTGTGTCGCCTGCACCGAACCGGCGCCGAACGCCATGTCGTTCAAGTGCGACGATGAAACCTTCGCCGAGTTGATCGAACGAGAGGGCGCCATGCCCGCGCCGTACCTCGCCAAGGCAAAGTGGGTGGCGCTGGAGACGTTCGACTCGTTGCCCGATCGCGAGCTCACGCCTCTGGTGACACGCGCCTACGAGATCATTCGCGACAAGCTGCCGCGGAAGACCATTGCCGCGCTGACCGGCACTGCAACACCGCCGCGCTCGGGTGGCGTCAAGAAGAAGACAGCCGAACGGGCAACCGCCAAGAAGATGACCCGCGCAAAGCCCGCCACGCCGGCGGCCCGCCACGCCAAGGCCGCAAAGAAGCGCTGATCTACTTGAGCGTGGTTCGCCGAGCAGCGGTCTTCGGAATGGCGATTGAACACGGCGGGTTGTAGGATGGCTGACAGCTTCACGCAGCTGATCAGCCATGCCATCTGACGACCGACGCCCTGTCGCGGGCGCCGTCTTCTCGAAACGCGAAGCGATCCTGCTTGCCTCAGTGGCGATGACGCTCGTCGCCACTCTGACGGTTCTCTTGTCGACGCGCCTGACGCTCGACGATGCCTACATCACGTTTCGATATGCGCGCCATCTGGCGGAAGGGTATGGGCTCGGTGCCTGGAATCGCACCGGCGAGCACGTCGAAGGCTACTCCTCGCTGCTCTGGACGCTGCTGCTCGGCGGCGCCGGGTGGCTCGGCGTCGATGTTCGAATCGCGTCCAAAGTGTTCGGGATTGCAGCGGCGCTGACCGTGATCGCCGTGCTCTTCCGGAGCCGCGACGATCGTCCTGCCGTGCTGTCTGGCGTCTTCCTCGCGCTGTACTTGCCGTTCACGTTCTACGCGGCGTCGGGCATGGAGGCGGTGGCGTTCACCAGCCTCGTCATGCTTGCGCTGGTCGGTCCAGCGCGCTGGCAGCCGCTGGTTGCGCCGCTCCTCGTTGCGATGCGGCCAGAGGGCGCGCTCGTCGCGGGTGTCGACGTGCTGGCGCTCGCGTGGCGGCGTGAGCGCTGGCGATGGGTCGCCGCGACGGCGATCGCCGGCGGGCTGACGCTCATCGCGATCGCGGTTCACCGTTGGGTGGCCTATGGCGCGCTCGCGCCCAACACTTATTACGCGAAGGTCGCGGGCGGCGGCATCGGACACGTGCGGCTCGGCCTGGTGTACGTGGGTAGCTGGATGCTCGCGAACGCAGCGGTGGTCGCCTTTCTGGTGGTCGGGGCCGTCGCCGTGAAGCGCACCGGCGATCGCCGCGGATTGACGTGCCTGGCACTCGTCGTCGCGTACATCGTGTACATAGCCAGCGCGGGTGGGGACCCGCCCACCGCATTCCCCTTCTGGCGCCAGTTCATCCACGTGGCCCCGGCCTGGTTGCTCGTGGCGATGACCGGCCTCTCCAGCGTCGTGCGCGAAAGTCGATGGCGACAGGTCAGTCGCCGCCGTCGGGCTGGCGCTCGCATCGGACCTTGGCCTGGTGCTGGTGCAAGGAGGCGGCGGTCCGCGACCGGGCGCCTTGGTCTATACCGCGTGGCTCGCATCGGTCTCGAGCCCGACCACGACGATCTCCAGCAGCTACGGAGGCGCGCTCCCGTTTCTGGTGGATGCTGTCCACATCGACGCGCTTGGGTTGAGCACGCCCTACATCGCGAGGCACGGCACGTTCGATCCCGACGGCCCCCAGGACTCGAAGACCGACATGCGCTGGGTCATCGAGCAGCGTCCCGACATCGTCGAGGGGTACCTGTCGGGCCTGGCGCTTCTCCGCGGCGCCGGTACGGACGAGATCATCGGTGCGCGCCGCCGCAAGATGATTCTCGAGATGGTGTCGTCGCCGCGGTTTCAACGGGAGTACGTGTTCGTCCGCAACGCGCCGTACGATCGCATGGACCGGGCCCTCTTTCTGCGCCGCGACTTCTGGGAAGCCCATCCACGGCGCGACACGCTCGACTGCGTGCCGGTTGCCGAGACTGCGCTCGCGGCGTTCGCGGGCCGGTGAGATTCCGGAGTCGAAGGGCTTGCCCTGAGCGACTCCCATTCATCGGAGTCGAAGGGTGCGTTAAGCTTGGCGCGCGTGTCTCGCATGTTTCGCGCAGGTCAGTCGGTCGAGGATCACTGCCGGCAGTGTCATGAAGATCGCATGCACACCGTCATCGTCGTCGACGATCGCGGTCAGCCGCTGCGGGTCGCGTGCGATTTCTGCCGCAGCGAGCACAACTATCGAGGGGGTCCCCGTCTGGGCGGCGCACGAGCGCCCGCGCGTCCCGACCGGTCACCGGATTCGTCCCACCAGATTCGTCGTTCGACCGCTGGGCACCAGGCCTCGCAGATGCCGCTGGTCAGCGATCGCGAAAGGCAGTCACCGCCAGTGAGCCACGATTCTTCAAACCCCGATCTCGAATTGCTCTTGCGTCGCATCATCCGCGAAGAGACGGGTCTCACTCCCGTCGCGCCGGCGGAGAAGTGGCGGGACGGCCACTTCGTGCTGCGGCCGGGCCGCCCCGGCGTGCAGGAAAAGAGCTGGCCGATCGAAACCTTCTTCCACAAGGTCGTGATGCTGCGCAATCGCCTCCGCACGCTCGAGCAGCAGCTGAACGCGTCGGCACTTCCGGATGATGTGAAGGTGAAGCTGCAGAGCTATATCACGGGTTGTTACGGCTCGCTGACGAGCTTCAACATCCTGTTTGCCGACGAGGACGATCGGTTTGTCGGTGCGGCCCAGGATTGACGTCAGCGGCGATCAGCGATGAGCTGTCGGCTCTGTCCCCACGCCGAGAGCTGATTGCCGAAAGCCGGCGTCGTGCAGCGCCAGCGCCAAGCCGGCGCGGTCGCTGAGCCCGAGCGGCGGGTAACCGAGCGCGCGTGCCGCCGAGTCGCCGAACAGGCACGCGATGACCGTCGCGCGATCCTTCGCCCGCAAGTGAGGTTCGATCACGGTGCGCGTGTACTCCAGATCGTCCGAGTCGAGCGTCGGACGGGAGCAGCCGGCGCGGGTCATGGCGTACCCTTCCTGGGCCAGCATCTCGGCGAGGGTCGTAGGGGGCCGATGGGATCGCAGGAAGGCGGCGCGATAGATCGACGTCAGCACGGCGTCGCGAACGGCTTCTTGCGATGCCGGCTCACTCGTCCAGAGCACGCCGGTCAGAAACCCACGTTTGTCGAACGCGGCGCTCTCCATGCGGTGGCTGAACTCCGAGGCATAACGGTTGGTCCATCCACCCTTGAGGTCGTCGGACACGACGAGCCCCACTCGGTAATGTGGTCCAGGTCCGGCGACACGTGGAGTGGCGTCGGCGATGGCCCTGACCGCGACCCCTTCGGCGTCGAGCGCGAGGTAGTTCCTGATGAGCTCGGGCACATGGTCCTTGCCCATCGGGTTCATCGCGACCAGCGGCAGCGCCAGATCGCCGGTCTCCTCATCCGTCATCGTCTTGATGTACGCGCGGAAGCGTTCCATCCCACGCGGCAGGGCGTACAAATCGAGCTGAACCTGCAGCAGCGGGAGGTGGGTAAGCGTCATGGAGCCTGTAGAACCTGGAGAACCTGCAGAACCTGTTCGAAGTTAAGATAACACCCGCGAAGGAGGTGTCCCACATGCGCTCTCTGTTCCTGAAAACGACCTTGGCGTTCGCCGTGGCGATGTCTTGGTCCGGCGTTCCGGCCGCCGAGCGCGCGCCGGCAGACAACGGGACTGGCCCTCAATTCAAGGCCATCGGCCCGTTGACCTTTGCTCCCGATGGTGTGCTGTTCGCCGCCGATACGAATTCAGCTGCGATCTTTGCCGTCGAGCTGGGCAACGCCAGCATCACCAAGGCGCCGGGCGCGAAGAGCATCGCCGGCATCGATCAGAAGATCGCGGCGCTGCTTGGCACCGACGTTCGTGAGATCGCGGTGACCGATCTCGCGGTGCATCCGACCACTCGCAACGCCTACATTTCGGTGATGCGCGGACAGGGCACGGCGGCCATGCCAGTTCTGCTGCGCGTGGACGGCGCGGGCACCATCGAGGTGGTTGCCACCGCTTCTCTCCGCTACAGCCGCGTCGAACTGCCGAACGCCCCGACGGCAAACCCCGGCGAGACCAGGAACACGCGCACACAGTCGATCACGGACATGGCATTCGTCGAAGGACGGCTTTACGTCGCCGGTTTGTCGAACGAGGAGTTCTCGTCGAAGCTGCGATCGGTGTCGTACCCGTTTGCCACCGTGGACGGTGGAACGAGCGTGGAAATCTATCACGGCTCGCACGGCCAGTTCGAGACGCGTTCCCCCGTTTATACCTTCGTGCCGTACAAGGTGAACGGCGAGACGAACCTGATTGCCGGTTACCTCTGCACGCCACTCGTGAAGTTCCCGGTGTCGGGCCTGCAGCCAGGCGCCAAGGTCATGGGAACGACCATTGCCGAGCTCGGCAATCGCAACCGTCCGCTGGACATGATCCTCTACAAGAAGAACGGCAAGGAATTCCTGCTGATGTCGAACAACAGTCGCGGCGTCATGAAGATCCCGACCGACAACTTCGGCGGCGCCAAGGGCATCACCCAGCCGATCTCGGATAAGGCTGGCATTCAGTACGAAACCGTCACGACGATGAAGGGCGTCGAACAGCTCGATCTGCTCGACGCGTCGAACTCCATCGTGCTGGCACGGACCGACGCCGGCGTCCTCAACCTGGACATCGTCGGCCTGCCCTGAGCAAAAGCTTCGAGGGTTCCAGGGTTCCAAGGTTCTGGAGTTACGGTTCTACAGTGCGAAAGAGATCGAACCGTGAAACCCTGGAACGTTGGAACCGTGGAACCTTTCTCTTCGCCGTTCTTGCCGCCTGCTGCTCCTGCCGTTCATCACCGCAGATTGAACTGAACACGCAAGTGCGCCCGGCCGCCGTCGACGTGGTCGGATTGCCGGTCGCGCTTCTGAGCGAGCTCGACCGCTCGCGAACTCCCGAAGAGTGGAGCCGCATCCTGCGCGTGTCGGTCGCGGCGGATCAGCCACCGATGGTCGGCACCTGGAAGGTGATCGATCGGCGGCTGCGATTCACGCCGATGTTTCCGTTCGATCCCGGGCGTCCATATACGGTGGTGTTCACGCCGGCGGTTGCCTCTGAAGTCGGAGTGCTCGAGGCGTCGATCGCGCTTCCCGATCGCGATCGGACGTCGACGACCGTCGTCGCCACGACCTATCCAACCGCAGATATCGTTCCCGAAAACCAGCTCAGGCTGTACGTGCACTTTTCGGCGCCGATGGGACGCAAGGGCGGACTCGAATACATTCACCTGCTCGACGATGCGGGGAGGGACGTCAAAGATCCATTTCTCCCGCTCGATGCGGAATTCTGGAACGACGATCGCACGCGTTACACCGTGTTCTTCGATCCTGGTCGCGTGAAAAAAGGTGTGCGACCGCACGAAGAGATGGGACGGTCGCTGACGCCAGGCCGCAGCTACACACTGGTGATTGACGCGGCGTGGCCCGACGGCCAGGGCCTGCCGTTGAAGGAAACGTACCGCCGGTCGTTCCGCGTCGGACCCCCAGACGAGCGTCCGTTGGACACGAGAGCGTGGAAGGTGATGACACCGGCCTCCGGCACACGCGATCCCCTCGTCGTCGAATTCGAGGAGCCACTCGACCATGGCCTGCTGCGGCGCGCCCTCGGCGTCGAGTCTGCCGATGGAAAGGCGTTAGCGGGAGAAGTGTCGATCGCCAACGGCGAGACCCGATGGTCGTGGACGCCGCTCGAACCGTGGCACCGCGGCTCCTATCGCCTCGTGGCCTTCGGCATGCTCGAAGATCTGGCCGGCAATCGCATCGGCCGCGCGTTCGAAGTCGATCAGTTCCAGAGGTCGGACGCCTCCTCCGAGCCCGAGAAGACGGTCGTTCCCTTCAGCGTCCAGTAGAGGCAGGTCCTTAGATCCGCCGGTGATAGGCGCAGAAGCGGCGGTCAGCAGAATCTTGTGATCTTGTGAGGTCGTGATCTGGTGATCGATCCGGCGATCGGTTGATCTGATGATGTTGCGATCGATCCGATGATCTAAGTGGTGATCTTTGTAGTGTCGATTGGGGTCGACGCGACGTCACGACATCGCAGATAGATCAACAGATCGATCACCAGATCGCCCGATCGCCAGCTCATAAGATCGATCGCCAGATCACCACCTCACCAGATCTCGAGATTCACTCCGAGACATCAGGGCGCGCGTGAACGGCGACATGGAGCGGGTAGGTCGTCTCGCGCGGAGCCGGACGATAAATGACCGCATCGCTCGCTCTCTTGTTCTATTTGAGGAGCGCGAGCATCGCCCACGCCGTTGTCGAGATGCGTTGGGCGTAGCTCGCCTGATCCGCCGGGCGCGTGGTCTCAGGCCAGCTGCCATCGGGTTTCTGCTGCGTGACCAGGTACTCGCGCCCGCGCGCGATCGCCTCGCGCAGCTCCTCGGGCCGGTAGACTTTGCGCGCCAGACGCGCGTCGGTTTCCGTCACGCCAAGCGCGAGCACGGCGATCGCCGTGTCGAACACTTGAGACGGTGCGGTGACGAATGGCCCCCAACCTCCACTTGGCGCCTGTCCTTCGCGCAGGATGCGAAGGCCGTTGGCCCGCAGGTTCTCCGCCATCACATCCTCGCCGGCATCGAGGCCGAGAATCACGGCGGCGGCGTCGATGACGTTTTCGACCTGGATGCCGCGAAAGAAGCGATCGATTTGGACGATCGAAAAGTCGTCCGGCTCGCGCCCCGACGCAATGAGCGTGGCGCGGGCCGACGCCGTGGCGAGCAGTGAGCCATAGGTGGTCGGCGACGCCAGGCTCTTCGAGGCATCCAGGGTCCACGACCCGTCGCCCTGTTGATCCGCGACGATGATCTTGGCCGCGTCCACGAGCGTGCTGTCGGGGGCCCGGCCGGCACGTGCCGCCGCCGCCAGTGCGCTGCCGAACTGAATGCGAGCCAGCGTGCGATCGTCGAACCCGCCCGGCGCCTTGTTCTGATCCCAGCGCGACGGCACTCGCAGAAAGTCGACCGTGTCGTCCACGGCGGTGCCGATGTCGTAGCCGCGCATGCCGGCGACGATCAGCGCCCGCGTGGCATCGCCGTTGTTGTGGCACGAATAGCAGGGGTGCTCCGCGTGCCACTTCGGAACCTCTTTCGTCAGAAACGCGACGCCGCGCTTGATGGCGGCATCGTGGCTGTCAGGCGGTCGCGCCGGTTGTGCGGAAACGACGATAGTCGAAACCACAGCCGTGAAGGAGAGGACGAGCAGGGTGCGCACGTTGAGTATTCTACGTAGACTCCCGTGTCACATTCTCTCCAGCAGGCAAATCGCTGATGCGGGGAGCCTTGTCGAGGGTTTCCAATCGGCAAACAGCGTGACCGGCCTCAAGTACCACGGCAGCCGGCCCAGCTTCGCGGCGGTCTTCAGCATGGACTGTGCCTCGACCGTCTTCCACCCGAACCGCCCGAAGAAGGCCGGCCCTTCGGCCGGACCAAACTTCAGCGGAGCGTTCGCCTGCTCGGCGAGGGGCTGACCAATGGTGGCCTGCAGCCGCTGGAGGAGCGCGGGATTCACCAGCTCGAAGATCCATCGTTGAACGTGAGCGGCCCACGTCAGATCCTCGGCGAGGGCTGTGGCTTCAGCCTGGCTGAGGTAAATCAGGAGGCCTTCGGTAATCGCCAGGATGTTGCGGCCGCGCACGTTGAGCTTGCCCAGCAGCTCGCGTCGCGACGAGCGATCCGACAGATCGCAGGCCACGCGTTCCAGCTTGCACGCCGGCCGATCGCCTCTGAGCTTCTCCACTTTGTAGGCGAGCAGATCGGGGAGATCGACTTCCACCCACAGCAGCGACGCCGGCAGCCTCATCCGATAGGGCCGCGTGTCGAGCCCCGCCGCCAGGTTGATCACCATGTCGGTGCCCCTCGCGACCTGCGCGGCCACCATCTGGTCGATGACGAAGGTGCGCGCCACGACCGCCCAGGCGGCGTTGCGGCTGGCTGGCAACGAGTCGGCGATCGCCTCGCCTTCGACGCCCGCGAGGCGCGCGGCTAGCAGATCGCGGAAGACGGCATCGGGCCGCGCGCTTTCGCGCGCGCGATACACCGCCACCCATCGCGCCGTATCGGAAATGTCACGGAGGGGAGGGCGCTGACTCGTGGGCATGCTACCAAAGTCCCACCTTACCCGAGACCGAGGCAATGAGCTTCGCGGGATCGAATCCCACCCCTTGCTTGAACACCGTCTCGACCTTGCGGATATCGCCGATGGCGCGCGATGGATCGCCGCCGACCACGACGAGATCGGCCTGCTTGCCGGCGGCAATCGTGCCGATCTTGGCGTCGCGGCCGAGATACTTCGCGCCGTTCAGTGTCGAGATGCTGATCGCTTCGAGCGGCGTGAAGCCGGCATCGACCAGCAACTCTACCTGACGCTGATTGGCAAATCCTGGAATGACACCGCCGCCACCGGTCGGGTCAGTGCCGGCGATCAACAGGCCGCCGGCCCGAGCGAACGCGCGCTCGAGCGCCATGCCCTTCGGGAAGAGCGTCGTGTAGGTCGAGCTCTGATTCTTCGCCGTTCGCGCAAAGTTCTCTTCGAACTGGTCGCGCAGTTGCGGCGTGAGCACCTCGAGGCCCGGCGGCTTCTGCCGGCCCGGCGTGAACGTCTCGAACACGGTGAGGGTGGACGTCAGCGCCACCTTCTTGTCGATCAGCGTCTTGACCAGACCCTTGAACGGAGCGCCGTTCTCGTCGAGTGCGGCGATGGTTTGCTGGCCCCGGCCTTGTCCTGGACATTCGTCGGGCTTCTTGTCGGCGACGAAATCGGTGGCCGCAAAGAATCCATGCTCGAGGTTGTCGATGCCGAGTCCGGCCGCTTCGGCGTAGGTGACCGAGCAAAGATGGCCAGTGACCTTCATGCCGCGGCGATGGGCCTCGTTGATGGCGGCGGCGAGCTCGGCGCGCGTGATTTGCATGTAGGTCTTGAGCGAGGTCGCGCCTTCGTCCGCCCAGTAGGCGACCTGTTTGCGTGCGTCTTCCGGTCCCTTCAAGGTTCGCATCTGGATGAACGTGTTGGGTCCATTCAGGTACGGCGCAGTCGCATCGATCGCAGGGCCGGGCTTCTGGCCGGCATCCACCAGCCGCTTCATGTTGAGGTCCATGAAGCCGTTCACATTTCCCCCGGTCCTCATCGTGGTCACGCCACCGGCAAGGTAGAGCCGCGAAAAGCTTTCGCCGAGCTGACCGTACACGCCAGGTCCCGTCGGGTAATAGAAGTGCTCGTGCACCATCACCAGTCCGGGAATGACGCTCTTGCCGCTCAGGTCGATGACGGTCGCGCCGTCGGGCACGGCGACGCGCCCCTCGTCGCCGACGGCCGCGATCGATCCGTCGCGAATGACCAGCGTCTGGTTTTCTCGTGCCGCTGCGCCCGTGCCGTCGATGACCCGTGCATGGGTGAGCGCCACGACCGCCGCATCGACTTTCACATACGGTCGAACGTTCTGACCGATCTCTGGACGTTGAGCCGCCACAGTCGCAGCCAGCGCGAGAATCAGAAAAGGTGTCGCAATCCTTAGAGGCTGCATATGAGGGGCAAGCTTAGGCCAAAACGGCATCCGGCAGACGCTTCGACTCGCCGCTCGAACGCGAGCGGCTCGCTCGGGGCAAGCGGCAGCGCAAACGACAAACTGCTCATGGTCGTGCGCGCGAACTGCGGTGCAATTCACGGAAGGCACGAGCGAAGTCGGCCGCCTGATGGTGCGCGTTCAGGCCGCTCGTATTCGGCAGGACCCACACCACGGAGTCGGCCAGCCGCTCCGGTTGGCGTCCCAGTTGCGCCTCGGGGCGATCGAACGCGGCCCGGTATGCCGTGATGCCGACGATGGCGGTCACACGAGGGCGGTGGCGGCGCACGAGTCGCAACAGCCGCCGTCGTCCTTCTCGAAGCTCATCAACCGAGAGCTCCGCGGCCGTCGCCGTGGTGCGTGCCACGAGGTTCGTAATGCCGTATCCGAGCGCGAGAAGAGCCCGGCCTTCGGAGGGGTCGAACTGTCTCGGCGTGAATCCAGCCGCGTAGAGCGCCGGCCAGAATCGGTTGCCCGGCCGGGCGAAGTGAAACCCCGTGGCGGCGGAGTACAGTCCAGGGTTGATCCCGCAGAAGAGGACGTCCAGTCCTGGCGCGACGATGTCCCCGATCGTGCGCTGCCTGGCGGCAACCAGATCGGCGGCAGACGGGCGAGGCCGTTTGCTCTTCGTGTTTGTCTGTGTCATCTGCGTCATCTGCGGCCCTGGCCTCGAATTGTCGGTGTCATCTGCGTCATCTGTGGCCCCGGCCTCGTGTTTGTCTGTGTCTGGCATAGTGTCGGTCGCACCTTCTTATGCACGGCCCCGCTGCTCCCCAGGTGTTCCTGCTGTCGCCGGCCTTTTGCGGCGGCCGACGCGCCGCGATCCTCAAGCGTGAGGAGTCGACGCTGCCGCTGGCCCGGGCCTTCAGAGAAGGCACGCTTACGCTGGGGGAAGCCTTCTCGTTTTTGAGCGGCCTGTATTTCCGCGGCAAGTTTACCTATGCGCGGGCATTTGCCCGCGGCGCCGATGGCCTCAGCCCGATTCTGATCGTGACCCCGACTCGCGGCTTGCAGCAGCCCGAGATGCTCTTCACGCCCGAGATCATGCGTGAGTTCTCGACGGTCGATGTCAGCGCGAACGATGCTCGGTACCGCGATCCGATGGAACGAGACGTCCGCGCGCTTGCCGCGAGGCTTCCTCCAGCCGCACGGGTCGTCTTGCTGGGCAGTGTGGCGAGCAGCAAATACGTCGACGTGTTGACCGGGATTCTCGGGCCTCGTCTCTTCTACCCGCCGTCGTTCATCGGTCGCGGCGACATGAGCCGCGGCGGCCTGATGCTGCGATCGGCGGCCGCCGGTGTCGAGCTCGAGTACGCGGTGCTCGATGCGACGGCGGTGCGTCACGGTCCGCGCCCTCCCAAGCTCCCGCCGCTGCGCTAAAGGCGGCCTGGGGCCTGGGACCGGTGGCCTGAGTCTGTGTGTGCAGGCTTGGTTCGTCTCAAGTCCCAAGTCCCAGGTCCCAAACCGGTGGGTAACACCTTAGCCACATTAGGCATGAACCCGCCCAACTCAGCTGTTTATCCTCCGTCAAAACCCTCAGTCCGGCGTTGTCGCGGTGATGTACGCCCTCCCAAAGCGGCACGCGCCTTGAAGTCTTGGCCATCACGATGACCACACTCACGCGTCCGTCGATGTGTCTGCTGGCGGTTCTGTTGGCTGGACCGGCGGTGGACGCGTCGCTTCACGCCCAACCCCAACCTGCGGTGAATCCACAGGCGGCGGCGGCGGCGGAGTTTCAGAATCGCATCAAGGCCTACCTCAAGATTCACAACGATGCGGAGGCGAAGGTGCCGAATCTGAAGAGCACCGACGATCCGAAAGAGGTCCACGGCCGCGAAGAGGCGTTGGGCAAGACGATCGCGAGCATGCGTGCCGGCGCACAACCCGGTGAGATCTTCGCGAAGGAGTACCAGCCGTACTTCGTCAAGATCGTTCAGGACGACTTCCGTCAGCGCTCGGCCGCCGATCGCAAGGCCCTCGTCCACGAGTTGCCGAAGACCGTGAAGATCGACATCAACATGGTTTACCCGACGGCGCTGCCGCTCGAAACGTTTCCGCCGGTCCTGTTGAGAAAGCTGCCGGATCTGCCGCCCGAGCTCGAGTATCGCATCGTCGGCCGGAATCTGATCCTTCGTGACGTCAAAGCCAACATCATTGTCGACATCTTGCGCAACGTCGTGCCGACAATTCCGAGCTAATGGGTGGTCTGGATCATGCCTAGTCTCTCTCCTCGTCTCTGGCTTCTGTCTCTCGCGGTAGTCGGCTGTGCGGCTGGCGCGGCTGCGAAAATCGATCAGGCCCCGGCACGCGCGCCCGCGCCGGTGACGGTGACGCCGGCATTGGAGGTCCGGCCGCCTGCCGGGAAGAGCTCAGTGAGATTCCTCGTCCTCGGCGACACCGGCACCGGCGATCGCGCGCAGTATGAGGTGGCAGCGCAAGCGTGGAAGTCGCATAGCGTGTTTCCGTACGAGTTCGTGATCATGCTGGGCGACAACATGTATGGGTCGGAGCGGCCGCAGGACTTCTCCAAGAAGTTCGAGGTGCCCTACAAGCCGATGCTCGACGCCAGCATCCCGTTCTATGCGGCGCTCGGCAATCACGACGACCCCAACCAGCGCTACTACAAGCCGTTCGGCATGGGTGGACAGCGCTTCTACTCGTTTCAGAAACCTGACGTCAGGTTTTTCGTCCTCGACAGCAACTACATGGACAAAGACCAGCAGGCCTGGCTCGAGAAGGAGCTGGCCGCGTCGAACTCCAAGTGGAAGATCGCCTACTGCCATCACCCGTTGTACTCGTCTGGCGCCCGCCATGGCTCGGAAATCGATCTCCGGACCGTGGTCGAGCCGCTGTTCATCAAATACGGCGTCAACGTCGTGTTCGCGGGGCACGAACACTTCTACGAGCGGCTCCAACCGCAGAAAGGCATTGCGTACTTCACCGCCGGCGGCTCCGCCAAGCTGCGCGAAGGCGATGTGCTGGGCGGGAATCTGAGCGCCAAGGGCTTTGATGCCGAGCAGAGCTTCATGCTCGTGGAGATTGACGGCGACGTGCTGCGTTTTCAGGTGTTGTCGCGGAGAGGCAAGCTGGTTGACTCCGGTGAGGTCAAGAAACAGGAGAAGACATGAGGCCTGCACCATCGCACCGTTGTTCGATCGCGACGGCGATCGTCGCGGTCGCCGTGGCGGTTGCGACCCCAACTGGTCGCGCGGCTCAGAACGCCCCGGCGACGGTCTCGATCGAGGAGCTCTGGCAGGATCCGGGTGACATCACGGCTCGTGATCTGCGCTGGGGCCGCGGCGGACAGGACCTGGCCCCTTTGAATGGGGGCGACTACAAGTTCCTCGCGGTCGACGCGACCGGTTATAGCCCCGGCTATGACGTCGTCGACCCGTCGGGGAAGAAGTGGGACGTCAAGCTCGGGGACGAAGCGCAGCCCGAAGTGGTGGTGAGCCGCGTCCTCTGGGCGGTCGGGTATCACCAGCCAGTGATGTACTTCGTGCCCGAGTGGAAGATGAAAGGCGGGCCCGAGACCCGCCCGCGGAGCGGCCGATTCCGCCTCGGCTCCGATCACCGCAATTTGGGCGACTGGTCGTGGACAGACAATCCTTTCAGGGGGACGCGCGAGCTGCGCGGCCTGGTGGTCGTCAATTTGATCCTGAACAACTGGGATCTCAAGCCGAGCCAGAACCGGATCTACGGCGTCGAGGGGACGCCAAATCGGTGGTTCGTCGTGCAAGACGTCGGCGCCGCGCTCGGCAAGACGTCGTGGCCGACGGGAAGCAAGTTCGACATCGAGGATTTCGAGAGCCAGAACCTCGTGAAGGGCGTCGAGAACGGCCGCGTCTTGTTCGACTATCACGCGCGACACCGGGAACTGCTCGAAGACATCACCCCAGAGGACGTCGTGTGGGTGTGCACGCTGCTCAACACGATCACCGACAAGCAATGGGATGAACTGTTTCGCCATGTCGGCATTCCCGGCGAGACCAGTGCCCGCTACATCCGCAAGATCAAATCGAAGATCAACGAAGGCCTGGCTCTGACTCGAACGACGTCGGCCAAGCCGTCATGAATCCCATAGAGATGGCCGACGTGATGGGGCTCAGAGACGAGCTTCTGGCGGCGCTGATTCGTCTGCCGCTGGCCGGCGCGCTTGGGGCGATTCTCGCGCTCCGCCCGCGCCGCCAGGGCACGCCCGAACGGCAGGCGTCGGTGGTCCAGACGCAGATCGTGCTCGCAGTCGTGGCGGCGCTGATCATGCTGGTGATCGGCGCCAGCCTGGCGCGGGCGTTTGGCATCGTCGGCGCGGCCAACCTGATCAGGTATCGCTCGAAGATCGACGATCCCAAGGACGCCGTCGTGATGCTCTGCGCGCTTTCGGTCGGACTGGCCTCGGGCGTGGGCCTCTATGCTCTGGCGGGCGTTGGCACGCTGTTCATTACCGCCTCCCTCTGGGTGATTGAAGGCTTCGAGACCCAGACGCGGATCTTCGAGCTCAAGGTCAGTCTCGGTGAGAAGACCCAGGAGCTCCGGCCGAAGATTGAAGAGATCCTCCGCTCCGCCAAGAGCCAGTTCGAACTGCGGACCGCGACCAATGACTCGGTTTCGTACCTGGTCACCACTCCGCGTGCGGTGCGCACCGACCGCGTTTCGAAACTGTTGATGGAGCTGGTGCCGAATGGCCAGGGTTCCGTCGAATGGGACGAGAAAACCAAGGACAAGCTGCCGAAGTGACGCCGTGAAACTCATCATTCAACCCGAAGCAGGCTTGCCGCCGGTCGTGCGGGCAATTCGCACGGCGACGAAGTCGGTCGACGTCGTGATCTTCCGACTCGACCGCGAGGAGATCGAGAAGGCGCTGGCATCGGCCGTCCAGCGCGGCGTCACCGCGCGCGCGCTCATTGCTCACACCAATCGAGGTGGGGAAGCGGGTCTGCGGAAGCTCGAGCAGCGACTGCTGGCCGCGGGTGTCACCGTGTCACGGACCGGCGACGACTTCGTTCGGTATCACGCGAAGTACATGATCGCCGACTCGACGCTCTACCTCTTTGGCTTCAACTTCACCAAGATCGACGTCGACAAGAGCCGAAGCTTCGCGATTGCGACCAGGCACGGGCCGTCCGTGAAAGAGGCCACGAAGCTGTTTGAAGCCGACGTTGCTCGCCAGCCCTACACGCCGGCCAAGTCGAATCTGGTCACCAGTCCCGAGACCGCGCGCGCGTCGTTGTGCGCCTTCATCAAAGGCGCGCAGAAGGAACTCGCGATCTACGACGCGAAGATTCAGGATCCCTCAATCATCAAGCTGATCCTCGAGCGCGCCGCCAAGGGGGTGAAGGTCCGGGTGCTCGGCTCGATCAACAGCAAGGACGAGCGGATCCAGGCTCGGAAGATGACGAATATGCGTCTGCACGTTCGCGCGATCGTGAGGGACGGCACGCGGGCGTTCGTCGGCAGTCAGAGCCTGCGGAAAGACGAGCTCGAGAATCGCCGCGAAGTCGGATTGATCGTGACCAACCCGTCGGTGGCCCGCAGAATTCTGCAAGTGTTCGAGAGCGACTGGGCGGAATGTGACAAGCGTTCTGACAAGGTCGACAAGGCATCGGACAAGAAAGACGAGAAGGTCCCGGACAAGAAGGCCGAGAAGGTCTCGGAGAAGAAGGCAGGCAAGGGCGCGGACAAGAAGGACGCGGCCTAGGCGGCTCGTTTCGCATCGGGGCGAAAGCCGATCATCAGCAGCATCGCCGCGGCCAGCGCCAACACCGCCGGGGCGAGGAAGAGCCTGTGGAAATCGACAGTCCCGTCCGGCAACCGGACGAGGTCACCGAACCATCCCCACAACAGGCTGCCGGCGAATGGGCCAATGCCGAGGATCACGAGGTTGAAGAGTCCCTGCGCGCTGGCCCGCGCGTCGCGTGGACACCGCTCGTCCACGAAGATGTAGACCGCGGCGAAGAAGAACGCGTAGCACATCCCGTGCACGGCGTTGATCGCGACCATCAGCCACAGTGGATCGCCGATCGAAAACACGAAGAAGCGCGCGGCGTGCGCGAGCACGCCAAGCGTCATCGTCCATCGCCAGCCCAGCCGCGCCAGCGCCATGCCCAGGCCCGCCATCGAGGCGATCTCGGCGATCTGGCCGACGCTCATCGCCGGCATGATCCAGTTCTCGGGGAGCCCCGCCTGTTGAAGAAACGGGCTCGTCCACTGGAAGTAGCACTGGTGGACCAGCGCGTCGAGCAGCGTCGCGACGAACAGGACGAGCATCGCCGGATCGCGAAGCAGCTTGATCGCTTGCGTCGGTGCGCTGACGGCGCTGACCGATGCCGCCGGCGGAGTCGGGGGCAGCGTGAGCGAGAACGCCGCCAGGGCGATCGACGCGACCCCGGCCACGGTGAAGATGCTCGACAGCGCCGCGTGGAGCTCGGGTCCGCTCTTGCCGGCCAGGATGAACACGAACGGCCAACTCGCCGCGATCCAGCCGATGGTGCCCCAGAGCCGCAGCTTGCCGAAATCGCGTTGAGCGTCGGCGATGTGATGGAAAACCACCGCGTTGGTCAACGACATCGTCGGCATGTAGGCCAACTGGTAGATCAGCATGACGACAAAGAACGCCCAGAAGGTGGTTTGATACGCCAGCGCGAACATGGCCGCGCCGCCGATGAGATGCAGTGTGGCCAGCAGTTTCTCGGACGAGAACACGCGGTCGGCGAATTGGCCGCCGAGAAACAGCGCCGCCAGGCTCGCAATGGCCTGGGTCGCGAAGATCCACCCGATCTGCGCGCCGGTGAACCCCAGCACACCGCTGAGATACAGGGCGAGCAGCGGCAACCACGAGCCCCAGATGAGGTACTCGAGGAACATCATCAGCGCGAGGCGGGGGTAGGCGGCGGTCACGACCGTGAACTATAACGGCAAACCGACGCGGCGGGCCGTCCGGTGTTCCTGGATGGGGCCTGCGGGCGTCCCTGGGTGGGGCCTGGCCCCTTCCCAGAATCTGCGACTGGGAAAACTTGGTGCCACAGTCGCAAATACTGGAATCGGACCAGGCCCTTATAATCGCCACTATGTCGCGAATGTTTGCCGCGGGCTTCCTGATGCTGATGTCATGGGTCGTGATGAGCGCTCAGACGCCACCGTCCCTCACGGCCGAGGAGAAGGCGGCTGGCTGGAGGCTGTTGTTCGACGGCACGTCGCTGGCCGGTTGGCGGTCGTACAAGACCGAAACCCCGCCCAGCGGTTGG
Organism: uncultured Acidobacteriota bacterium; assembly: GCA_963773045.1. GTDB lineage: Bacteria > Acidobacteriota > Vicinamibacteria > Vicinamibacterales > UBA2999 > 12-FULL-67-14b. The sequence continues at coordinate 781,363 of CAVYZT010000013.1, forward strand.
CGCGTGTCCGGCGGCGAGCTGATTCGCGACGGCGCTGGCGCGGATCTGATGACGTCGGAGCAGTTCGGCGATTTCGAGCTGCGCCTCGACTGGAAGATCTCGAAGAACGGCAACAGCGGCATCATCTATCGCGCGACGACCGAGGGGCCCGATCCCTGGTCGACCGGTCCCGAGTTTCAGGTCCTCGACAATGCCGGCCATGCCGACGGCAAGAGCCCGCTCACGTCGGCGGGATCGAACTACGCCGTGAACCCGCCGGTGAAAGACGTCACCAAGCCGGTGGGCGAATGGAATTCAATCCGCCTGATCGCGAAAGGCAACCACGTCGAGCACTGGATGAACGGCGTGAAGCTGCTCGAGTACGAGATCGGCAGCCCCGACTGGGAGCAGCGCGTGAAGGCGAGCAAGTTCGCGACGATGCCCGGCTACGGCCGCGCCAAGCGCGGACACCTCGTGTTGCAGGACCACGGGGATGTGGTCAGCTATCGCAACATCAAGATCCGCGCACTGTAGTCCGGTACCATTCACCGGTGCCATGAGGCCTCGGGCACGAAGCGTTTACATCATTTCCGACCTGCATCTGGGCGGTGTTCAGCCGGCGCTGCCCGATTCCGAGGATCGAGGGTTTCGGATCTGCACCCACGGCGCTGACCTCGCCCGATTCATCGCGGCACTGTCGCACAAGCCGGACCCGGTCGAGCTGGTCATCAACGGCGACTCCGTCGATTTTCTGGCGGAAGAGGATGACAGCGGGGGCTGGTCGGCATTCAACGCCGACGGGCCGGCTGCGGCGCGGAAGCTCGACCGCATCATCGACCGCGATCGGGGCGTGTTCGAGGCGATTGGCGACCTGCTCGAACGTCGGCACCGGCTGACACTGCTCCTGGGCAATCATGACATCGAGCTGGCGCTGCCAGCCGTGCGGCAGCGCCTGGCCGATCGGATTGGCATTACCGGCCAGCACGACTTCCAGTTCATCTACGACGGCGAAGCCTACCCCATCGGCCGCGCGCTCATCGAGCACGGCAACCGATACGACCCGTTCAACGTGGTCGATCACGACGCTCTTCGCAGGATTCGATCGCTGCAGTCCCGCCGCCAGCCGGTTGCGCCAGAGCGGGCATTCGAACCCCCAGCGGGAAGTCACATGGTCGCGGACGTGGTGAACCCGATCAAAGCAGAGTATCGACTCATCGATCTGCTGAAGCCGGAAACCAGCGCGATGGTTCCAATGTTGATGGCGCTCGAGCCCGGCTACCGCGGCGTGCTGACTCGCGTCGCCGCCATCGGCCTCAAGGCGCGTCGGCATCGCCTGGCGGCCCCGGCGCTGCCATCGTTCGCCGGCGATATCAACGCGCCCGAGCACTGGGATCCACTGGAAGTGATTCTTCGTGAAACCCTTCGGGAGCGCGCCGGCCTCCTGCTGGAAGTCGCGCCACTCGTGGACGCCGGCCTCGTCGGCGACATCGCCTTCCATCCCACCATCGACCGGACGCTCGGACTCGCACGGATGCTGGGCTCGAGTCGCCGCAGCACGATCGAGTCGCGCCTTCCGGCGCTGCTGGCAGCCGTGCGCTGTCTGCAGAACGACGAGAGCTTTGCCCGGGACACCGAGTGCCTCACGGAGTATCAGGCGGCCGCGGGCGAGCTCGCCAGTCGCGGCTTCGACATCGTGACCTTCGGCCACACCCATCTGGCGCGCGACGTCGCGCTCCCAGCCGGCGCGCGGTACCTCAACTCCGGAACCTGGGCCGATGTGATTCGATTCCCGTCTCAAATCCTGTCGGGTTCCGACGGGCAGGCCCTCGATGGCTTGCGCGCGTTCGTCAGCGACATGAGCACGGGCCGCCTGCGCGCGTGGACGTCGTTCATCCCGACCTACATCAAGCTCGCCATCGATGAGGACGGTGCCGTGCGACACGCCGCGCTGCATGACTATTCGCCGACGTCGGAGCTCTGAGACACCGGACCGGTCGGTTCTGTTGTAATCTGCGCCGAATCGGCCCTCCGCCACGTTCACGAACCAGAGAGGAGCGCGCATGTCGCGGTCTCGAAGGCTCAGCTGCCTCCTGTTGGCGACGATTCAGGTATCGACCGCTCATGCGCAGGTCGTGCGCGACGGGTCGATCGGTCCCGACGCATCGATCCAGCCTCAGGGTCCCGCCTTCCAGATACCCGACACGATGGGCGAGGCGGTAGGCGGCAACCTGTTCCACAGCTTCTCGTTGTTCAACGTCAACGCCGGTGAGAGCGTGACGTTCCAAGCCAACGGCTCGATTCACAACATCTTCGCTCGTGTCACTGGAGGAGGGAGCTCGTTCATCAACGGGCGGCTCACTGCGCCGGCCAACCTGTTCCTGGCGAATCCGTACGGATTCGTCTTCGGCGCGCGCGCGTTCCTCGACGTGTCCGGGTCGTTCCACGCGACGACCGGCGATTACCTGGAATTCGACGACCGATCGCGTTTCTATGCGTCAGTCGCGCCCGGGTCGGTGCTGACAGTGGCCGACCCGAGGCTGTTCGGGTTTCTCAGCGACCGGCCCTCGGCGATTAGCGTCACCGGGAGCCGCTTGAACGCCCAGAGGGTCTCGTTGGTCGGGGGCAACCTCGCGATTCGCGACGGCGTCATCGGATCCCAGACCGATCCGCCGGCGCTCGGCGTCGACCTGGTCTCCGTCGCGTCTTCGGGCACCGTGAGTCTGCCAGGTGCCGGCGCCCTCACACTGACCGGCTTCACGAGGCTCGGTGACATCGAGGTGTCGAACGGCGATCTCGTCGCCAACGGGCCGGTGACGATTCGCGGCGGAACCGTTGTTGCGGCCGGCTCCGCTCTGATTGGTAGCGCCTCTCTCGTCGATGTCGAGGTCGATCGACTGGAGCTTCGAAATCAGGCGACCATCCAGAACGCCGTGACCGATGACATCCAGGGCGACATTCGAGTGACCGCTCGCCGCGCCATCGACTTCCTCGGAGGAACATCCGCCCTGCTGCAAAAGCCAGGCATTTTCGCGGTGACATTCGGCCCTTCAGCCCCTCGACGTTCGGTGCAACTGTTCACTCCGGCGTTGACGATCGTCAACGGCCTCATCGACGCGAGCACAGCAGGCGATGGCGCCGGGCCAGACGTTCTACTCGACGTGGGCGATCTTCGCGTGCTTGGCGGTGGGTACATCAAGTCAGGCACGAGCGACCTGTCGACCGATTCAACTGGGCCGGGCGGTGACCTTGTCATCCGTGCAAAAGGCCTCGTCGAAATCTCGGGTGCGGCCGAGCTGTTCGGCGATCCCCTCGCTGGTTCCAACATCAGCATGTTCACGGCCACGAGCGGCGCTCCTGGGGCTCTTCGAATCGAGGCCGACCGGGTTCGACTGGCGAACGGCGGTCAGATCATCAGCGGGCCTCCGCCAGATACCGCAGGTGCCGCCGGCGGAAACGTCGACATCTGGGCACGTGAGTCAATCGAGATCGTGGGATCGGACTTGATCACCGGCATCACCTCCGACATCTTCAATGACGCCGACCCTGGCCGCGTCCAACTCACCGCCCCTCGAATTGTGGTCACTGATGCGGCCGAGATACGGGCGACCACACACTCCACGGGGAATGCCGGTGAAGTCCACATTTCGGCGGGGACCCTTTCAATCACCAACTTTGGGCGGATCGCCAGCCAAGCGAGCGCCGGTTCGACCGGCCGCGGCGGCTCGATCACCGTTGATGCGCGGAACGTGACTGTCGACCGCGGGAGCATCAGCACCGACACGTCCGGCGCAGGGCAGGCGGGGAACGTGACGGTCACCGCGAGCGAGGTTCAACTCTTGCCCTTCGGCCAGATCACCAGCGTGGCAAAGGCGCCGTCGACGGGCGATGCCGGCACGGTGACGATACGGGCCGACCGGCTGCAGTTGGGCCCGTTCAGCGAAATCTCAACCGAGTCTGCCGCGGGCGCCGGCGGCGAAATCCGACTCGACGTCCGTCAATGGATCGAAGCCTTCGACAGTACGATCTCGACCAGCGTCGAGGGCGGGGTCGACGGCGGTGGCGACATCACAATCACCATGGGCGGCGGCGCCGGCGTAGCGGTCATGATCCTGGACAGTTCGCGATTGATCGCCGAAGCCCGGGGCAGCGCCTCGGGCGGCAACATGCTGATCGTGACCGACCTGTTCATTCCCGAAGCACCGCCCGCCTCGCGGGTCAGCGCCTCCTCCGAGTTGGGTGTTGCCGGCGAGGTTGTCATCGATGCGCCAGACACGGCGGTGCTGGCCACGCTCACGACGCTTCCAGTAGTGTTCCTGGATGCCGTGAAACTGATTCGCGCGGCCTGCAACGTCGAGCGTGCGGACAATGCCACGACCCTGATCGCGAGAGATCGCGGTGGACTGCCGCCAGCCCCCGGCGGCCTGTTGCCTGCAACCGACAGCGGCGGCAGCGAGCCATCGCGCTCAGGTCCAATGTATTCCGCGAGAGTCGTTGGCACCGCCGGGGATGGACGCCCGGTGCTGCTGGCTGTCAGGTGCGGCGCCTGAGAACGTTTTGTTTGGCTCCAGAAAGTCGAGGGGCGAGTTGGATCGACACGCCACGAGAAAGCCGTTCGCCGTGCTGCTGCTGGCCTGTCTGCAGATTGCGGTCGGGCACTCTCAGGTCGTTCGAGACGGATCGATTGGTCCCGGCGCATCGGTGCAGCCCGTCGGTCCGGCCTTTGAGATCACCGAGGCGATGGGCGAGGCTACCGGTAGCAACCTGTTTCATAGCTTCCTGCAGTTCACCTTCGGGCCGGAGCAGAGCGTTCTGTTTCGCGCGAGCAGCTCCATCACCAATATCTTTGCCCGGGTGACGGGCGGTGCCTCTTCCACCATCGGGGGACGGCTCGCAGCCCCTGGCAACCTGTTCCTGATCAATCCCTTCGGCTTCGTGTTCGATCGTACCGCCCGCGTGGATGTCTCCGGCGCGTTCCATGTCACGACCGCAGGCTTCATCGAGTTCGAGAACGGCGAGACGTTCTTCGCGTCACCAGCCGAGCCGTCGATTCTCTCTGTTGCCAGCCCGGAGTTCTTTGGCTTCTTGTCCTCGAACCCGCGCTCTTCGATTGATGTCCGGAGCGACCTTGGCTCGTCAGGCAGTCCGGTGTCGCTCATCGGCGGCCCGGCGGCCTTTTCAGCCGGTCGCCTCGTGGCCGTGCGTGCAGATGGTTTTTCCGACGTGACGATCGACAGAGGCGCCGAGCACCTGCGGCTCGACCGTGTGTTCATACGAGGGGGGAAGATCTCGTTGACTGGCGGCGACATCGACGTGCGGCGATCGACTTTGGTGAACGCGACGCTCAATGAAGATGCTGGTGGTCTCGAGACGATCGACGGCAAGCCGCGACAGGTTGCTGTCGACATTCGCGCCGGCGGCCGAGTGGTGATTGACGAGACCGTCATCGGGTCGGTCACGAGCGGAGAGGGTCGTGGCGGCGATATCCGCGTCAGATCCGGTGCGGGGCAGGACCTCATCGTCGGCGGCAACAGCACGATGGTCACACAAGCGAGGTGGCAAGGAATGAGACCGCGGATGGTGAGAGGAGGTCTTTTCGGTTTGGCCGATCCCAACGATCGGCGCGGCGCGGGCGGCGACATCGTCTTGTCCGCCGGGCGCGACCTCGTGATCGAGTCGACCGGCGTCGTGGCGCAGAGCCTCGGGGACGACGCAGAAGGTGGCGGGATCGGGCTCGTGGCGGGGCGCGACGTGCACGTCCGAAACAGCGTCGTCGAATCACTTCCCGGGTTCACCTTTACGGGGCCAGTGTTCATCGAGGCGGGTCGCGACGTTCGATTCAACGGCGTCTTCGTGAAGAGCGATGCCGGTCCCGATATCTTCGGCATCCGGGATCAATCCGAGGCCATTCTCGTGCGTGCGCCGCATGGAACGGTGTCGGCGGAGGACACGACGATCACGACCGCATCACAACCGGATGGTCTTGGAGGCACTTCGATTCCGGGCGCAATCACGTTGGAAGGCCAGGCGATCGAACTGAGGGCGGGGACCAGCCTCAACGCGTCTGATGCAGGAGTCCTCGACAGGGGAGGCACGGTCACCCTTAACGCCACCGAACGTGTCGATATTTCGCGCTCGAGCGTCGAGAGCAGCGGCCGAGGAAAGCCCGGCCAGGTCCAGATCGCCGCGCCTCGCGTCAGTGTGGTCGATGAGAGCCGCATCGAGTCGCTCAACATCGCCGGCAACGATCCGGGACGCGTGTCGATCAGAGTGTCCGACCAGCTCGTCGTGGCCGACAGCTCGATCAGGGCGGATGGCGGGCTCTTTCCAGGCCGGGTCCAGCTGGCTGGCGGCGACATCTCGCTCACCCGTTCGAATGTCACCAGCGTTGTCGCCAGAACCGATCCGGCAGGTGAGCCCTCAGGGTTTGGCATCGACATCTCAGCCCGCAATCTTCGTATCGAAGGCGGCGCGATTACGGCGCGCAGCGACTCCGCCGCTCCCGCCGGCGACATCACGATGTCGATCGCAGAGTCTTTGAACGCGACCGACCACGCCGCTATCACGACGACCTCCAGGAGCGGAGCCGGTGGGGACATCACGCTGACCGTCGGTGAATTTCTGCAGGCGATCGACAGCGAGATCTCGACGAGCGTGCTGGGCGGCGCCGGTGGCGGCGGCAACGTCAAGATCACGATGGGCGGCGGCTCGGATGTCGCCGTCATGATTCTCGAGCGCAGTCAGCTCACCGCCCGTGCCGTGGAAGGGCGCGGCGGCAACATGAGCATCGTCACCGGATTGTTCGTCCCATCGGGGGATCCCGAGACCGTCGTCAGCGCCTCATCCGTGCTCGGCATTGCCGGAGAAGTGCAGATCGACGCCCCCGATGCCTCCATTGTCGGCACGTTGACCACGCTGCCGGCCGTGTTCCTCGATGCCGCCGGACTCATCCGTCAGAGCTGCACGGCGCAGCGGTCCGGGAGTTCGGCCAGCCTGTTCCTTCGCGACCGCGGTGGGATGCCCGCTTCACCAGGCGGCTTGTTGCCGGCCGCCGAAACCACTCGATCCGCACCGGCCGCGCGAGCGCCCGACTATGCAGGAGCGCTGGTCGGGGTGATGGCCGACGGACGCCCAGTACCTGCTCACAGTCAAGTGCGAAAAGTAGACGCCGAAATGGAGACGACCATGCACCGGACTCCGACCGCTGGCGACCAAATCGATCCCCAATGGCACCGGAAATTCGAGGTTCGCAGGTCCGAAAACCGCATCATGAGAACGTGTTTGGCCGCAATCGTGCTGGCCTTACTGCGCGTCGCGGCCGGCCACACCCAGGTCGTGCGCGACGGTTCGATTGGCCCTTCCTCCTCGGTGCAGCCCGTTGGTCCCGTTTTCGAGATCAGCGAGGCGATGGGCGAATCGGCTGGCAGCAACCTGTTTCACAGCTTCTCGCAATTCACCTTTGGCGCGCAGGAGAGCGTCGTCTTCCGTGCGAGCAGCGCCATCGCGAACATCTTCGCGCGCGTCACCGGTGGGTTTCCCTCCGTCATCGGTGGACGGCTCGCGGCGCCGGGCAATCTCTTCTTGATCAACCCGTTTGGGTTCATGTTCGACCGGACCGCACAGGTGGATGTTCCTGGAGCGTTCCACGTCACCACTGCAGACTTCATCGAATTCGAAACCGGTGAGACGTTTTTCGCGTCGCCGCTTGGCGCGTCAATCCTGTCGGTCGCCATGCCGTCCTACTTCGGGTTCCTCAGCGCGAACCCGCGGGCGCCCATCGAGGTCCGCAGCGATCTTGGCTCGTCGGGCAATCCGGTGTCGCTGATTGGCGGTCCTGCGACGTTTGCGGGCGGTCGTCTCCTGGCGGTGCCAGACGACGGCTACTCCGATGTGAGCATCAACCGCGGGTCGGACACCGTGCGGCTCGATCGCGTGTTCATCCGCGGTGGAAAGATCACGTTGACGGGCGGCGACATCCGCTTGAACAACTCGGTACTACAAACCGTCACGCACGACTTCGACAATGCAGGGAGCGTCGAGCGCGCCGGGCTACCAGTTGCTGTGGAAATTCGTTCAAGTGGAGTTATTGATATCGACAAGACCCTTATTCTCTCCGACACGAGCGGCGAAGGACGTGCCGGAAGCATCTCAATCCATGCGAATGAGGATCTGGTCGGCAACGAGAGCCGAATCGAGGCCCGAGGCACGTGGGACGGTTTCAAACGGCGCTTGCCTTCTTCGTTCAATACCGATCTCACTGACTATCGAGGTGACGTCGGCAGCATTCTGTTGACGGCAAATCGAGATCTCACACTCCGCGCCAGTAACGTCATCAACTGGGATTACGGTGACGCCACTGGTGGAACGATCGCCCTCAGCGCTGGACGTGACGTTCGTGTGACCGATGGCAGCCGCGTGGCGTCGGCCGGGGGCTCCGACCGACTGGGACCGGTTCGGATCCAATCAGGCCGCGATCTGCGTGTCACAGATTCCTTCGTTCGGAGCGGTGCGCCGCCTGATCGGTTCGGTTCGCAAGCTCTATTGATGCGGGCGGCAGCCGGCACGCTTGCGATCGACCGTTCAATCATTTCAACAAGAGCCGAGCCTTACCGTCAGCTTGTTTATTATCCAGAGGGTGGCAATTACTGGATCGTCAACATCACCATCCCGGGTCCGGTCACGTTGGAGGGCCGGACCATCGAGCTGACCGAGTCTGCAATAGATGGCTCGGAACTCTTTGACGTCTTCGATACTGGCTCGACCATCACGTTGAACGCAACCGAGCGTGTCAGCATTTCGCGTTCGAGCGTCGAGAGCAGCGGCCGAGGGAAGCCCGGGCTGATTCAGATTGCCGCGCCCCGCGTCGGCGTGGCCGACGGAAGCCGGCTCGAGTCGCTCAATATCGAAGGCAATGATCCCGGACGCGTATCGATCAAAGTCTCCGACCAGCTCGTCGTGGCCGACAGCTCGATCAGGGCGGACGGCGGGCTCTTTCCGGGCCGCGTCTCGCTCGTTGGCGGCGATATCTCGCTCACGCGTTCGAACGTCAGCAGCGTGGTCGCTCGAGCTTTCCCCACCGAATTTGGGGATCAGGACACCGGGTTTGGCATCGACATCACGGCGCGCAATCTGCGCGTCGAAGGCGGCGCGATTACCGCGCGTAGCGACTCGGCCGCTCCGGCCGGCGATATCACGATATCGGTCGCCGGGTCGTTGAACGCGATCGCGAACGCCGCGATCGCGACGACGTCGAGCAGCGGTGCGGGCGGGGACATCACGCTGACCGTCGGGGAGTTTCTGCAGGCGATCGACAGCGAGATCTCGACGAGCGTGCTGGGCGGCGCGGGCGGCGGCGGCAACATCAAGATCACGATGGGCGGCGGCTCGGATGTGGCCGTCATGATTCTCGAGCGCAGCCAGCTCACCGCGCGTGCCGTGGAAGGGCGCGGCGGCAACATGAGCATCGTCACCGGATTGTTCGTCCCATCGGGGGATCCCGAGACCGTCGTCAGCGCCTCATCCGTGCTCGGCATTTCCGGAGAAGTGCAGATCGACGCGCCCGATGCTTCGATTGTCGGCACGCTGACAACGCTGCCGGCCGTGTTCCTCGATGCCGCCGGGCTCATCCGTCAGAGCTGCACGGCGCAGCGGTCCGGGAGTTCGGCCAGCCTGTTCCTTCGCGACCGTGGGGGGATGCCCGCGTCGCCAGGCGGCCTGTTGCCCGCGCTCGAAACGACTTCGGCGGCAGCGGCGCCGCGACTTGCGCCGGACTATTCGGCCGCCGTCGTTGGCGTCACGGCAGATGGCCGGCCGGTGCTGCTCACCGTCCGCTGCGGGAGGTAGTTGATGCCCTTGGAGACCTTGCGCCGCATCCGGCAAGCCGGCACGCCGGCGATCCTGGCCACGGCCTTGGCAGGTGGTGCAGCTCTTGCTCAGACCGCGCCGCAGTCTGCGGCCGACCGCGCCGTCGCGAGCGGCGAGTCGGCACTGCAATCAGGTGATTTCGCAACAGCGGTTGACCAATGGGCTCTGGCCGCTCGACTGTCCTCTGAAACGGGAAGCGGCCGAGCGCAAGTCATTGCGTTGTTGCGGCTGGCCGACGCCCAGCAGGCGCTGGGCGGGTACACGCAGGCCAGGGGCACGCTGCAGTTCGCTCGAACCATCGTCGAGACCAGCGACGATCAACAGCAGCGCGCGCAAGTCCTTGGGGCACTGGGAAACGTACTCAGCACGCTGAGCCGCACCGAAATCGATCGGGCCCAGCGGATTGCCGGGATGGCCGAGGCCACCCAAACCTTGAACGCCGCCTTGTCTCTGGCCGAGGCCGCCAAGGCGCCTGGCGTGGCATCGGCCATTCTCACGAACCTTGCCAATCACGAGGCGGCTGAAGACAACCTCCAGGGCGCGCTGAGCCGGTACGAACGCAGCGCCGAGCAAGCCATGCTCGCCGGTCAAGGGTCGCTCGCCGCGCGCGCGCTGGCGAACCACGCGCGAGTCGCTCAACGCGCGGGCGATTGGAGCCTCTCCGAGTCGAGTCTCGGATCGGCGAGGGCGCTCGCACTGTCACTGCCCGCCTCCCATGACAAAGCATTCACGTTGACGAGCATCGGCCATTCGTACGCCGAACTCATCCGAGCGCAGCCGCTGCGCTCGACGGCGCTCGGCGCAAATTCGGAGCAAGCGTTCGAAAGCGCCGCTGCCGCCGCCGAGCAGATCACCGATCACCTCGCGCTGTCGTACGTGTACGGCTACCTGGGTGCGCTGTACGAGCAGACAGGACGGCCCGCGGCAGCGCTCAGTCTGACGCGTCGGGCGCTTTTCGCGGCCATGCAAGCGCAAGATCGGCTCGGTCACTTCAGCGGCGGCATCGCGGAGGCGACCGCGGTTGGTGTGACCGCGCCGGCAGGCGATGCGCTCTATCGCTGGCACTACCAGCTCGGCCGGCTGCACGCGGCCGAAGGCCGGCTCGGCCAGGCGATCGACGAAGCGCGGCGTGCGGTCGATGTGCTGCAAAGCATCCGTTTCGACATCGCCACGGGATACGCCATGAGGCCAGCGTCCTTCCGCGACACCGTCGAGCCGGTTTTCCACTTTCTCGTCAAACTGCTGCTGGAACAGTCGCAACGCGCATCCGAGGACGGCGACCAGGCAAGACGCCGGGTGCTGATTGCCGAAGCTCGCCTCCATGTCGAGCACCTGAAAGCCGCGGAGCTTCGTGATTACTTCCGTGATGACTGTGTCGATGCGCTGCTGGCGGCGGAACGCGACGCGAGCCAGATCGATCCGACGGCCGCGGTGATCTATCCCGTGCTGCTCGACGATCGGACCGACATTCTCGTGAACCTGCCGAATGGCGGGCTCGAACAGTTCTCGCTCGCGATTGGACGCGCCCAAATCACTGAGGCAGCCAATGCGTTCAGGCACTGTATCGCCGACGCGAGCTGTTTCGATTTCGCCCCGGGACGCCAGTTGTACGAGTGGTTGATCCAGCCGCTCGAACCACAGCTGACCGCGTCGGGTGTCAAGACGCTGATCTTCGTGCCCGATGGGCCGCTGCGGACGGTCCCGATGGCCGCGCTGCACGACGGTAAGCAATACCTCGTTCAACGCTACGCGATCGCGACGATTCCGGCTCTGAGTCTGGTGGACCCGAGGCCTCTGCAATCGGCCGTCTCGCTTCGAGTGCTGCGGACCGGCATGAGCGACGCCACGGACGGCTTCGACAAATTGCCGAATGTCGTCAAGGAGCTCGACGGGATCGGCAAGTACTACCCGGACGGCGACGTTCTGCTCAACGATGACTTCACACCCGAACGGCTCGACGCCGCCCTCGCCGGAAGCCGGTACTCCGTCGTGCACATCGCGTCGCACGGCGAGTTCCGCAACGACGCGTCCGAGGCATACCTGCAAACCAGGACCGGGCCCCTGTTGATGAACGATTTGGCCGACTCGATCGGCAGGCTGCGATTCCGCGGCCTTTCGACGGCAGGCGCTGGTCCCGAGCTCTTGGCACTCGAGTTGCTCGTCCTGAGCGCGTGCGAGACGGCCGAGGGCGACGAACGCGCGGCCCTCGGCCTGGCCGGTCTGGCGATCAAAGCAGGTGCGCGTAGTGCGCTCGGGACGCTGTGGAGCGTGAACGATGAAGCCGCCGCCGCGCTCGTCGTGGAGTTCTACAAGCAGCTCAAGAACACGACAGGGGTGTCGAAAGCCCGGGCGTTGCAACTGGCACAGATCGAGATCCTCAAAAGCCGTTTCGCCCATCCGCAGTACTGGTCGGCCTTCCTCCTCATCAGCAACTGGTTGTAACCATGATGCGAATCCTCGGATGCCTTGTTGGCGTGGCGATGGCGTCGGCTGTCGATGCAGGGCAGCTGTCCCAGCAGCCGGCGTCGCAGACAAGACTCTCAGCGGCTCCCACCGTGGCGGTCAAGACCTACCGAGTCAAGGGCAGTACCGGTGTTCTCGTCCGAGGAACTTGCCCGCGTGACCCAGCCGTGGGTGAAGCCGAACCTCACGACTGAGGATCTGCTCGATGTGCGCGACGCCGTGACCCGCTATTACATCCAGCACGGCTTCATCAACTCGGGTGCGACGGTGCCGGACCAGGACGTGGTCGATGGCGTCATCGATCTGGTCGTCACCGAAGGACAACTGACTCGTATCGACGTCACCGGCGCCAAGTGGTTCCGCGATGAGTATTTCAGGAAGCGCCTCTCGTTCAGCGACGGGCCCCTGAACGTCGCCGATCTCGAACGCGGGCTGCAACAGCTGCAGTCTGCGGGACGCGCCCGGCGCCTCAACGCGACGTTGACTCCGGGACGGACGCGCGGCGGCAGCGATCTGAAGCTCAATGTCCAGGAACGCTTTCCGCTGACGGCGAGACTCGAGGTACAGCAACTATCAGGCGCCGAGTATCGGAGGTCAGCGCGCTCAGGTGTCCTTCAGGTACGCCAGTCTCACCGGCAACGGCGACGCGCTCGACGGATCGTTCGCGAAGACGAGTGGACTGGACGATATCAACCTCGCCTATCAGTTTCCGGTCACGTCGGGCGACACCACGGTCGGGTTTCAGTTTCGCAACGGCAACAGTGTCGTCATCGAAGAGCCGTTCAACGCCGTCGACATCACGAGCGGGTCCAGAACGTATTCGGTGTCGATGAACCACCCCTTTCACCGGAGCGCTGGAGGCGGCTGGACCGTTGGCGTCGCCGGCGACATTCGCGAGAGCAAGACGTGGCTGCTCGGCCGGCCGTTCGCCTTCTCAGAAGGATCACAAAACGGCCGGGCGAAAGTCTTCGTGATCCGCGGCTTGCAGTCCTGGATGCGAAGCACCCGTTCCGAAGTCTTTGCCGCCCGCTCGCAGGTGAGCGTCGGGCTCGATGCATTTGGCGCGTCGGTCAGCTCGACGGAAATTTCCGACGGGAAGGGAGGGACACGGCCGCTCGCCGACGGCACGTTTGTCAGCTGGCTGGGGCAGTTTCAGTGGGCAAGACGCCACGACCTGTTGCAAGGGGCCGAAACCATCGTCCGTGTGGACTCGCAAATCAGCAACGACCCGCTGTTGGCGATAGAACAGTTCGCCATCGGCGGACACGCGAGCGTCCGGGGATATCGGGAAAACCAGCTCGTCCGCGACTCCGGCATCGTCGCTTCGTTTGAAGCGCGCCTGCCGGTGCTGCGAGACCCATCGGGCCGTACGCAATTGCGCGTCGGTCCATTCGCCGATGTAGGAACCGGCTGGAACCGTCAGCGGGCGACGCCGTCCCCCAAATACATTGCCAGCCTGGGTGTTGCCGCGCAGGCGAACCTGCTCCGGGATCGCGTCGTGATCGGGGGGGCGTGGGGATACGCGCTTCGCGACGTTCCCACCGACGGAGACCTGCAAGACGCTGGTCTGCACTTCGGCGTCAGCGTCGTGCCCTGGTAGCGGCCGGTCAGCCGGGCGGCTTGGCGGTGCAGACTGAGGCCACCCGCGGAGGTGTCGTGACGCGAGCCGCGACATCGTCAAGGCCTCCGTCCTTCAACAGCTCGACGTAGCGATTCCGATAGTCGGCGGACAACGGCACCGACTCCAGCAAGCCGACGATGGCCGACAATGCGTCGTACCAGTACCCCCGTCGCATGTACGCCTTGTAGCGCGCTTCGGGCGAGGCCGACACGGTCTCCTCACCGAGGCTGCCGATGCGGCTCAAGTCGGGAACCACGATGTAGGAGGTGATGACGGTGAGTGGCTTCGTGACTGTCGGCTCGTTCAACCTGACGTACCAGCCGTAATCGGTATTGCTGTCGAGCGCCACGCCATAATCGCGCAGCCTGACTTCGTGGACGCCTGCCGCGATTGGCCCTCGCACTTCGCATTCGAGAATCGGACTCGGACTGACGCTCGGATGTTTCCGCAGCGAGAAGGTTGCGGAGAGCTCGGTCGGGCCCGAGATGTACCAATGCAACTGGGGCTGGGCGGTCGCCGTCATCGCGCCGTCGTCTTTCGGCGTCATGGCGATGAGCCGGATGCTGGCGGTGGCGTTGCCGCGCACCGTGGAATCGATCCGGCCGAGCGGTTTGGGATTGGCCGGGCGGATGAATCGCACGGGTTCGGACAATTCCTGCGCGACCGACGCGACAGGCGCCGTGCAGGTCATTCCAAGGACCAGCCGAACGAGGAATGCTCGGCGAGCGTTCATGGCTTTCGCTTTCGTTCCTGGCAGGCGAGACTCGCAGCCTGAGCCACGTCTGCCGGTTCACCAAAGAACTGCGTTCGCTGTCCGCTCGTCAGGCACGCCGTGGTTGCGTTGGCGAGTGTGTGGAGCATCGTCTGCCACCCGACCTGCAATCGCAACACTCTGCCGTCCGCGGCTACGCCGATGACATGCGAACCGTCGTTGTCGAACGTGAGTGCATCGAATTCGCCGGCAAGCTCGATGGGACTGCCGGTTCCATCCGATGAAAATACGCGCGCCGTGCGTTTCACGTCCAGAGCCAACACCCGCGACCCGTCGGGATTGAACGCCGCAAACGCGACGGTATCACCAGTCTTCGGAAGCAGGAAGCCGAGCGGCTTGGCCGCGGGTTGACCTTCGTTCAGATTCCACACAGATGTGCCGGCACCCGTGTCGGTGAGCACTCGCGAGCCTCGAGCGTCGAAGACAATCCTGGCATTCGGCGCAGACACGCCGAGCTCAATCCAGGTGCCCGCATTCGTGCCGCTGACCGTCACGCCCGTATCGGGTGACGTTCTGATCAGGCGGGAGCCATCCAAGCTCAGGCCGACCTGCGTGTCGCGACCAGTCTGGAGCGCCGGTGGCTCGATCCACTCCGTGCCGATCTGCCACGGACGAATCCGGTCGCCACCGGCATCGACGACCTTGATGGTGGTTCCATCGGAGTCGAACGCTGCAGCGGCGATGTGAGGCCGATCGAGAACCAGCTCGAGCTGCCGGGTTTGCGCGTTCGAACGCCAGGCGCGTAGTTGACCGTTCCTGGAGACAGTCAGCACGTGTGAACCAGTTCGGCTGACACGGATTGTGACAGGCTCGTTGGGAGCCGGCATGGATGAGAGTTCCGCCGCATCGGCATCGCTCAACCGCCACAAGCCGAGGCGGCTGCGGGGCCCTTCATTGGAAATGACGGCCGCGTAGGCGCCACCAGGAGCGAGAGCGGCTTGCCAGACGGATGGAACCCGATGAATCATCTGCGGCTCCGCCGCAGCAGTGCGCCACACGCGCGCCGTTCGGTCGGACGACGCCGTCACGACGAAGTTTCCGTCGCTCGTAAAGGCGATGCTCTCCACTCTCGCGGAGTGTCCCTTGAGCTCAGTCGGCCGGCCGACGCCAAACGAAATGGGGGTGACTTCTGTCCGCGGCCAAAGCCAGACGCGATGGTCCGAGGCCGCCGCGATGAAGCGCCCGTCAGCGCTGAAGGCGACGCGCCGGAGCCCACCGTCGACTTGACTGAGTTGAGATAGACTCCGTCCCGACGACTCCCAGAGCTGAACGATTCCGTCGTAACGAACGGCAAGAAGCTGGCCGTCTGGGGAGAATTGGATCTCCCTTACCGGAGCGCCAAAAACGGTCTGATCGGACATGACGAGTGCCGCCCCGGTTGCCGAAGCCGGCTGAATCCAGACGGGGCCGCGTCGCTCGCCGAAAGCGATCCACTTCCCGTCGCTGCTGAAGCCCACGGCGCTGATCACCGCGTTCTCTGGTGTTTGCACGACCTGTTCAACGGCTGCGCCGTTCGCACCCAGCGTCCAGATCCTCACTCGACCGGCGGCAAACGTCAGGACCCCTTCAGCGGTTGGCGAAGAACCGAACGCGGCACTGATGACCCGGTCGGGATGCGGCAAGCTGTGAAGAAGCTTGCCTGTGCCTGCATCCCACACGCGGACTTCGGAACCTCTGGCCGTGGTGGTCAGCAAACGCGTGCCGTTCTTGTCGAACGCCGCGCCATCGACGGTATCGTCGTGCGCCAGGGTATGGAGCAGCTTGCCATCGCTGCTCCACAGCCGTGCGCCAATGTCGCGCGCATAGGTCGCGATGTTCCCGCTTTGAGGATTGTAGAAGCCTCCCAGCACCCAGTTCGGATTGCCGGGTGCTGAGCCGCCTGGGTCGCGGTGATCGAGCACGATTGGATCGGCCTTGTTGTCCAAACGCCAGACACGTGCCGTTTCGTCATCGGAGGTCGTAACAATCGACCGATTGTCCGGGCTTACCGAAACGGTTCTAATCGGGCCCTCGTGGCCGCGCAGAATTGCGACCGGAATCGGCCGGTTCAGCGTCAGGTACGCCGTTCGGCTTCCATCTGCAGGTTCAGGGTAGCCGTCGAGCTCCGCGAGGATTTGCGCGGCAAGCGCCGGGTCCGATTCGAGCGCTTCGCGCGCCTGCACGAGGCGCGCCGCGGACACGGCCTTCCGCCGCTCCTCTTCGGCGCGCAGATAGTTGAGCGATGAGATAGCGCCCGCCGCCGCGATCATCACAACCAGGACCACACCGACCGCGATCCGTGCGCGCCGCCAACCCTGTTCCTTCGCGCGCCGCTGCCGGCTCGCCTCGAGCAATCGCTGTTCCGAGTCATCGAGCGCCCGCATACCGTCGAGCCCACTCTCGACCACGCCGAGGTCGGCTGCGTCGAGTGGCACGCCGTTGCGGCCGCTGCGCCAGTCGGTTCGAGATTCCAGAATCCGGCGCGCGCGCTGCCCGGGCAGATCGGAATCGTCGAAGCGCTGGCGTACCAGCGGCGCCAACGTATCGTGTGACAGCCGGGTGGCTCGAGCATCCGTCTCGGTGTCTCCCGCAGGATCGACGAGCAGCCACTGGCGCTTCATGGCCTGGACGAGTCCCGGCAGCGCGGCTTGCCGATGGCGGTAGCGCTCCTGAAGCTCGGCGGCCGCCCGTTGCTGCGCCGTCAGCAGCGGCGACGTGTGAAACGCCAGCACATCGATGACCAGACCCGACGTCACATCGGTCGCGCGCTCCTTCGCCAGCCCGCTGATTTGTTGATCGAGGAAATCGCCGAGCAGAATGCCCTGACGGCGTAGGTGCTGGTAGCTCTCGACAGAGAAGACCGGTGCGCTGCGATTGAGAGAGGTCGCCTGCTCCCACATCTTGCTGAGAACGATCCGTAAGGTTGGCGCAATGGGCGAGTCGCGATCTTCCTGCAGATCGTCGGCGATCAGGGCCGGCAACCGTTCGTCGACACTGAGTCCGTAATGGTCACGCAGCCGGCGCGTGCTCGTCAGCCCTGAGACCACCTCGACGACCGACTCTCGGTCCAACCGGTCCAGGAACACCTTGCCATAGCTCAGTCCCGCCTCTTCGGCCGCTTTCTGGATCTCTGGGAACCACTCTTTGCGAAAGCTCAGCACGACCCGCGACTGCGGATGAGTCTTCCCGGTGGCAAACAGGGCAACGAGAGCGCTGACCAGTTCGGCGAGCTCCTCACCGCGCGATTCGTCCTGAACGAAGATCTCCTCGATCTGATCGAGGATCACCACCAGGGGGCGGCCGCTGCTTTCTTCGAGGCGCCGCCACCGGGCGTCGAGACCGGTCGTTGTCGCACCCGCGTCTGCTTCGATCGTCCGCAAAAGGGTTTGGAGCAGACGCTCGCCTCGTTCGCTGCGAGCATAGCGAACGGTATGTGTCCACTCCAGGCGCGGAAGTACCGCGGCCTCGAGGAACGACGACTTGCCGACTCCGGCTTGTCCGTAAAGCAGCACAACAGGCGGCGTGTCCTCGCCGGTCAGCAGCTTGTACAAGTGTCGAATGTCACGGTTCCGGCCGAAGAAGATTTCGGCTTCCGCCGCAGTGAACCGGTTCAGGTACGTGAATGGGTGAGCCGGCAGCGGGCGGCGTCGCAGTCCGGGCAGACCCCGGCACGGGTCAGGTGCGGGGAGCAGGTCGCCACACCGGTCGAGTACGACGCCCAGGGGGCACGCATACAGGGTTCCTGCGCGCGTGACGCCTTGCGCGTTCAACAAGGCGGCGCGCAGAACACCGACGAGCGCGTTCTCGACGAGAACCGGGCTTCCAGACGAGCCGTTGACCGGCGCGCCATCCGCCGCTGCCGCCTGGTGGCTGAAGAGTTGAAGCACTTTCGTGCCGAGCAGTTCCGCGTCGTGGTTGTCGACTGTGCCGCGCTGAACGATCCCGTCGATCGGCTGGATTTCCGGGAAGCCAAAGGTCTCAAACGCGCTGCCGCTTTCGTTCAGTTCGCCCAGCGGGAGTGGCCGGACACGAGGAGGGTCTGCGCACTCGAGCAACACCCAGTCCGATTGCGCGTCAGAACCGCCCTCATGGATGAGAGCTTCGGTTGTGTGAGCGGGGAACGTCAGGCTGATCGTGCCTGGATATGGCGTCGGCGGGCTCGTCTGCCGGTTGGCGACGACGTGCAGCGCCGTGAGGACGAAACGATCGCTGACGAGGCTGCCGGTACCGCGACTGAGGGTCTTGCCCTCGTGGATGATGTCGATCCGCGCTATGGCCTTCCGAACAGCGGCATCCATTCGCCCGGCCCCGTCCTGTTTAGAGCAACCAGCCCTTCCGATACTCTCGACACCTCGTCTTGCAGGACCACGGGGATGTGGTCACGTACCGAAACATCAAGATAAGAGCGCTATGAGTTTCGCGCCTGCCTTTCGTAGTTCGCGATTCGCATTTCGCATCAGGCCCCTTGCGAAAAGCGAACAGCGAAACGCGAATAGCTAGAGCGAGAAACCCATCCGGTAGTCGCGCTTCAAGAACTCATTCGCCTCCGACGCGTTGGTGATCCGCATGTTGGCGGCGTCGTAGTGAATCTTCGTTCCCGCTCGCAGCGCCACCACTCCGAGCAGCATCACCTCGGTCAGCTTCGCCGCGTAGTCGATCGGCGTTGACGCCTGCCCCTTCCCCTTCGCCGCGTCAGACCAGTTGATCTCGTGGCTCGTCGCGATTCGGGGAAGCGTGGCGGCCGGTGCGCCGACCGTCGTCTCCAATGACTGCGGCAACAGCCGCGGCTTGAGGCCGTAGGTGTCGTAGATCAGCTTGCCCTTGCTGCCGATCAGAATCGCGCCGCCCTCGCCGTTCAAGAGCTCCTCGCCGACCTCGGGTGGTCGTGGCGGCGTGAGGCCGCCGTCGTACCAGGTGAGCTTGACCGGCGGCATCGCCCCTCGCGCCGGGAACTCGTAATAGGTCGTCGTGGCCATCGGGAAGCACGACTTGTTGAACGGCGTGGAGACGGTTTCGATGCTCGTTGGATAGTCGAGATTCAGCGCCCAATACGCGTGATCGATCAGGTGCGCGCCCATGTCGCCGATGGCGCCGACGCCCCAGTCCACCCATCCGCGCCAGTTGAACGGGTGATACACCGGGTGATAGTCGACCTGCGGCGACCCGCCAAGGAACAGCTCCCACGACAAGGTGTCGGGAACTGAATAGAGGCCCATGGCATTGGCCAGCCGCGCCATCACCCCCGACATGTTCCAGCGAAGATCTGCCGAGATTCGCTGCGGTTCCGGTTTCGGGATGCCCTGCGGCCAATAGGCGAGCGGGCGATTGGTCCAGACGTGCACCTCGCGGACCTCGCCGATCGCCCCGGATTGGACCCACTCGACGACTTTTCGACCGTCGTCCCACGAGTGACCCTGGTTGCCCATCTGCGTCGCGACCTTCGTCTCACGCGCCTTGCGCGACAGCTTGCGCGCCTCATCGACCGACCAGCAAAGCGGCTTCTGCACATAGACGTGCTTGCCGAGATCCATCGCGGCCATCGCAATCGGCGCGTGCATGTGATCCGGGGTGGCGATGACGACGGCGTCGATGTCCTTCTGCTGCTCGAACATCTGGCGGTAGTCGCGATAGCGCTTGTGCCGAGGCAGGTCCTGCGCGATCACCTTTTTCAGCGAATCGACGCGGACTTCGCTGTTGCGGCGCGCCGTCGGATCGGTGACCTTCGGCAGCCGTTCTTCCTCCCGCTTCAGGTCAGCATCCAGTGAGGACCAGGCCTTGCCCGCGTAATCCCAGTCCACGTCGCAGAGCGCGACGAGGTTGTTGCCCAGCGCGAGGTTGAGCAGGTTGGTCTTGCCCATCCCGCCGACGCCGATACCGGCGATGTTCAGAGAGTCGCTCGGTGGCGTGAAGCCGCGGCCCAGGACGTGCCGCGGGACGATGGAGATCGCCGCGGTGGTCGCCGCAGCATTTCTGACGAAGTCGCGCCTCGTGATCATCGGACGTCCTTTCGTAAGCCCAATCGGCTAGAAGGTATCCCACAAATACACCACACGGAAACACGGAACCACCGAATCACGGAAAATCGTGGGTTCTCGAGGAACTCCTTCGGATTTCAGTGTTTCCGTGATTCCGTGCAAGGCTTCCGGGGGATACAATCCGCACGACGTGCAAGTCATTCGCAGCCGGACGGTTTACGACGTCGTCATCGTCGGCTCGGGCGCCGGTGGAGGGATGGCCGCCAAGGTGCTCACCGAGGCGGGCGCCAACGTCCTGATGCTCGAAGCGGGCCCGATGTTCGACACGCGCCGCGATTCGAAAATGCTCGCGTGGCCCTACGACTCTCCCCGGCGCGGTGCGGCGATTCCCGAGCGTCAGTTTGGCGAGTTCGATGCGGGCTGGGGCGGTTGGACGCTCGAGGGCGAGCCCTACACTTCTGCGCCTGGCGATCGGTTCGACTGGTTCCGCACACGGATGCTGGGCGGACGCACGAACCACTGGGGCCGCATCTCGCTGCGCTTCGGCCCCGACGACTTCCGACGCAAGAGCCTCGACGGGCTCGGCGACGACTGGCCGATCACCTACGACGACCTCAAGCCCTACTACGACAGCATCGACCGATACATCGGGCTGTTCGGATCGAATGAAGGGCTGCCGAACGATCCGGATGGCATCTTTCAGCCGCCCCCGAAGCCTCGCTGCTACGAGCTCTTGATCAAACAGGCCTCCGAGCGCCTGAACATCCGCTGCATCCCGATGCGGCTTTCGATCCTCACCCAGCCGCTGAACGGCCGCCCCGCGTGCCATTACTGCGGCCAGTGCGGGCGCGCGTGCGCGGCCCACGCGAACTTCTCGTCGCCATCCGTGTTGTTGCCGCCGGCGCTCGCCACCAACCGCCTCGCCATCGTCACCAACGCGATGGCGCGTGAGGTCACGGTAGGCGACGATGGGCTGGCAACCGGGGTGACGTACATCGACAAGAACAGCGGCCGCGAAAACCATGCGCGGGGGCGGATTGTCGTGATGGCCGCCAGCGCCTGTGAAACCGCGCGGCTGCTGCTCAACTCGAAGTCGTCGCGCTTCCCGCAGGGTCTGGGCAACTCGAGCGGTGTGGTCGGCAAGTACCTCACCGACACGACCGGCACCAGCGTCAGTGGCTTCATCCCCAAGATGATGAACAGCGTGCCGCACAACGAAGACGGTGCCAGCGGGTCGCACCTGTTCATGCCATGGTGGGGCGACAACAAGAAGCTCGATTTCCCGCGCGGCTATCACATCGAGCTCGGTGGCGGCCGGCGAATGCCCGGCTTCGGCACGCTCGGCGGCGTGCATCGCTATAACGGGACCGGCGCCGACGGCCGCCCGGTGTCGGGCGGCGGCTACGGCAAGCAATTGAAGGACGACTACCGGCGGTTCTACGGGGCCACGGTGGGCTTTGCCGGGCGCGGCGAGATGATCCCGAACGAACACTCCTACTGCGAAATCGATCCAACGGTCGTGGATCGCTGGGGCATCCCCGTGCTGCGCTTCCACTGGAAGTGGCCGGACCACGAGCTCAAACAGGTCAAGCACATGCAGGAGACCTTCCGCGCCATCATCCACGAAATGGGCGGGACGCCGCTGTCGCCAATGCCAACCGCCGACGAGGGCTACGGCATCGAGCCTGGTGGCCGTATCATCCACGAGGTCGGATGCGTACGCATGGGCCACGATCCGAAGACGGCCGTGCTGAACAGCAACTGTCAGGCGCACGATTGCCGGAATCTCTTCGTCACCGACGGCGGCCCGCTCGTCACCAACCCGGACAAGAACGTCACATGGACCATCCTCGCGCTGGCGATGCGAACCAGCGAGTACATCGCCGCCGAGCGTAAGAGGGGCAGCATATGAATCCGCCTTCGCTGAAGCTACGGTGGACAAGCCGCCGAGACGTGCTGAAGCTTCTGCTCGCGGCGCCGGCGGCGAGCTTCACCTGGACCGAGGCTGAAGCGCTTCAGGCAAGTGCCGCCGCGCAAGGCGCACGCGCCGCAGCCGAGCCGTTCACGCCCAAGTTCTTTACCGCCGCCGAATTCGGTCTCGTCCGCGTGCTCGCCGACATCGTCATTCCCAAGGACGAGCGCTCGGGGAGCGCGACCGACGCCGGCGTGCCCGAGTTCATGGACTTCATGATGATCGATCAGCCGGCGCGCCAAGTCGCGATGCGCGGCGGGCTGGCGTGGCTCGACGTCGAGTGTCAGAAGCGTTTCGACAAGACGTTTCTCGATTGCTCGGATGCGGACAGAGCGGGGGTGCTGGACGACATTGCCTGGCCCTCACGCGCGCGACCCGAGATGGCGCACGGTGTTGCCTTCTTCAACAGCTTCCGCGATCTGACCGCGAGCGGATTCTGGACCACGCGGATGGGCATCGACGATCTGCAGTACATGGGCAACCGCTCGGTCGCGCGCTGGAACGGATGTCCCCCAGAAGCTCTGCAGAAACTGGGAGTGGGCTGACCTCTTCTTCAATTTCTGGCTGAGGCGACCCCCAAGAAGGGATCCCCAAGAGGCGACCCCAAAGAAGGGGTCGCCTCCACAACTGATTCCAGTGGAGGCAACCGCTTCTTTGCGGTTGCCTGGAGCCGCGGTTTCCTAGAGCGGCGTCATCCTTGCTGAGAATTCTGGACATGCCCAATCGTCCAGGACGCCTGTCAAACTTCGAATACCGAGGCTTCTACTCCTACTTCATAACGATCTGCACGCATAACCGAGTGCGAGCATTCGACGATCTCGAGTTTGCAACCTTCGTCCGTGATCAGCTTCTGCGACAGGCCCAGCTTCGTTTGTTTGCAATTCTTGCCTACTGCCTGATGCCGGATCACGTTCATCTCCTCGCGCAAGGCAGGGCGACCAACGCAGATCTCAGAACATTCATGCACAGTTGGCTCACGCGAGCCGCGTATTCGTGGCGGCAGCGGGGCGGAGGACGACTCTGGCAGAGTGGGTATCACGATCATGTACTGCGCGATCACGAGTCGTTCCTCGGCATCGCTCGGTATGTCATCCTCAATCCCGTGCGCGCAGGGATCGTTGCGACGCCATACGACTATCCGTTGGTCGGATCAATCGAGGTACTCGGTGTCGGAATTACTCGAAGCCGCTGATGAGTGGTTGCCAGTCCAGTAGATCGAGGCTCAGGCGACCCCAAGAAGGGGTCGCCTCCACAGGGGATCAGGAGAAAATAGTCTTCCGATCAATCAATAGAAAAAGGTTCTCCTGATCTCTTGATCTGTTTATCCCACTCTTGAACTCGGATTCTCAAACCTGATCGAGTTCGACGATCGTCTGCAGCAAGACGTTCGCGCCGTTGGCGCAGTCCGCCCACGGCGTCAGCTCCTTGGGCGAGTGGCTGATGCCGCCGATGCTGGGAACGAAGATCATGCCCATCGGCATGAGCTGAGCCATCATCTGCGCGTCGTGGCCGGCGCCGCTCGGCAACCGCGTCGTCTCGAGAGCGCGCCCGCCCGCCGCCCGCTCGATGGCGGCCTGCACGTCGCCTGAGGCCGCCGCAGCAGGGTTGCGGCTGGCGTTGGTCAGCGCGATGGTCGTGCCAGTGGCCGACTCGATCTTCGGAATCTCACCCCGAAGGGCTTCAGCCAGCTTCACCAGCTTGTCTTCCGACAGATCGCGCAGCTCAATGGTGAGTTGCGCCTGGCCGGGGATCACGTTCGGCGCGTTCGGGGTCACTTCGATGTGGCCGGCGGTGCCCACCTGGCGGCCGGGCACCCGCGTCACCACCTCGCGCAGAGCGATGGTGAGGTGCGACGCGGCGAGCAGCGCGTCGTGGCGCTCGGCCATCGGCGTCGTGCCGGCGTGGTTGGCGAAACCGGTAATGACCGCGTCGTAGCGATCGATGGCGACGATCCCTTCGACGACGCCGACGGGGATGCCGGCCTTCTCCAAGGTGCCGCCTTGCTCGATGTGCAACTCGACGTAGCCGTGACAGGCGCCTCGGGACTTGCGGGCCTCGAGGATGCGATCCGGGTCGCCGCCGATCTTGCGAATGCCGTCGGCCCGCCTCATCCCATTCCACACCTGATCGAGATCCGCGGGCTTGATATCGCCCGCGACGATTCGGCTGCACGCCAGCCCGCGGCCGAACGCGACGCCCTCTTCATGCGCCCAGATCACCATCTCGAGCGGATGACGGGTCGTGTGCCCGGCGCGCTCGAGCGCTTCCATCGCCGCCAACGCGCCGAGCGATCCGAGATCGCCGTCGAAGTTGCCGCCGTTGGGCACGGAGTCGATGTGCGAGCCGAACAGGATTGGCGGCAGCGACGCTTCGCGCCCGACGCGGCGGCCGAAGATGTTGCCGGCAGGATCGATGCGGGGAGACAGGCCTGCGGCTTTCATCAACCCGATCACATACTGCCGGCCCGCGACGTCAGCGTCGGAGTAGGCCACCCGGCTCACGCCGTCGGCAAACGTCCCGCCTGCGGGGCGGCCGAAGACGCTCAACGCTTCCAGCCGTTGCCGAAGGACTTGCGGATCGACACGCAGCAGGTCAGCCGACTGATGGATTCTTGCCGCGCCAAGCGATCGCGACGCGAGTGCGCCAGCCGAAGCGGCCGCGAGTCGAGACAGAAGCGCCCGGCGTGTAATCGGCACCGCGTAATCCTAATCCCAGAGTTCACCAGAGTTCACTTGTGTTGCTGAGAACTCGAGTTGCAAACAGCTAGAGCCTTAGAGCCTGTATCAAAACCCCGAACGCGCTTGCTGGTACGCGCTGGCTTTTCCTCGGACGCGCGCCTTCGACTCCTCGAACCAGTTGACAATCATGTGGAGCTACCTGTGAACATTACGGCAGCTTGGCGTATTCCGATTTCGCTTGCCTGAGAATCGCGATGTCGGGGTCAGCGTCCTTCCAGAGCGTGAGGAAATCCTGGTAGGCAGCCTTCGCCTTGGTCTTGTCTCCCGATAAAGCGAACGTTCGGCCCAATTGCAAGTGCGCAAGTGCGCCTATGGGATCCGCGCCTACGATACCGCGATGATCGAGAATTTTCTGAAACTCGGCGGCCGCTTCGACATATTGGTGCGCGGCCACAAAGGCCTCGCCGCGAACGTAGGCCGAGTGCAGGCCGCCTAAGTACAGTCCCACGCTGAGCCCATTCACAGCCAGTTCGTATTGAAGAGCCGGTTGCAGTCGCTCCACGCTTTCCGTGGGTTGACCCCGGTGCAGCGCGGACAACGCACGAAGAACGGGCAGATAGGTGAACCGGACGAACGTGTCTTCCGGGAAGCGCTTGTCGAGATCATCGGCCAGCGCCGCGGACCGAGAGGAATCGCCCGCGAAGCCCAGTGCAAGAGCCGAGGCGTATTCGACGTCCCGGCCGTTCGTCACCGCGAGGGCGGCGGCGGCTTTCGCCCTCGCCTCGTTGGCGTTCCCGTAAAGGCCTTCCCATACCGCCGCTGCGGACTGGTAGGTCGCCGCCGCTCCACGCCCTCCCTCCTGGAGAGCCAGATCCACCGCCCGGCTCGATAGTCGCCGAGCCAGTTGCGCATGGCCGGAACGAGCTTGAACAAGAGCCTGTGAGTTCGTCACCCAATGTTCTGCAAGGCGCTTGCCCTTGGCCAGAGCGACGGCTCGATCCATCTGCTCGTTGTCGCTCTTGATAAACGCGATGTTGTATCGGTAGATCAGGAACTGCGGCTGTTCCAGCCACCCTTTATTCTGCGCGCCGGCTTGCTGGAGGCCGTTCTCTGCCTCGCCGAAGCGGTCGACAAAGAAATTCGAGAGAGCCAGATTCCCATATCCGATGAACACGTTCGGATACGCTGCGACCGTCTTTCGCGCGGCTTCGACTGCTATCTCCCACCGTCCAGTTCCCTTGGTGGACAGGCCCCCCAAGAGTTCCAGCGGGTCCGGAGGTGCCGCACGACGAGGGTAGGTCTGCTCCCATAGTTCGAGAGTCTGGAACGCATGTTCCAGATTCCCCGTGACCTCGCGAGCGTAGTTGAAGTCGATAAAGAACCTTTCCCGCTCGCTGGCTCGCTCACGCAACTGCCACGCTTTTGTCGCGCTCTCGGCTGAGAGCACTGACTCTCCGAGCCCGCTGTAGGTCAGCGCCAAATTGGCATATGCCATGGCGAAATTGGGATCAATTTCGACCACCCGACGCATCAGGGCGGGATCGCGCCGGCCAGAGGCCAGGCTCATCTTCTGGGCCGTGCTGTACGCTTTCAGGGCTTCGAGCGAGGATGTGGTCACATCCTAGCGGCGTCGAATGCTTTTCCACGGTCGCGAGCGATTCACCCAGCCGAGGTCTGAGTCGGCGAACGATTTCACTCAGCGCATTCAGGACGTCCTCTCTCCTCGCCGCCTGGATCTGCTCCTGCGCGAGAATGCTTCCGGTGTGGCAGTTCCTGGCGCGCAGGCCCAGGACATATTGGCTCCCAAGGCTGGCGATCGAGCCGTCCAGCACGGCGGCGCTTGCCGTCCGCTCGCAGAGTTGCTGCGCAATCTCCGCGGTCAGCCGCGCATCTTTCGGCTGTCCCATCAGCACCAGCGTTTGCTGTATCTCCTGATCCGAAATCAGGCTGAGGAACGGGGATTGTTGAAGCTGCACGGACAGCCCCTGGCGCAGCGTGTCGTCAAACACCGGATCGCCTGTCTTATTCTCAAACTCCGCGAGGACGATGGTGTCTTGGTCGGTCAGGCTCGTGGAGCGGTGAAAATAGACGTAGCCTGCAACCGAGAGCGCCAGCGCCAATGCCGAAGCAGCGGGAAGAACCATTTTCCAGCGTTTCGAACGCGTGGCGGTGCGAGTGGGCGCCTCGCGTCGATCCCGAGTCTCGTTTCAGCCGCAGGAGATCGGTGCGAACGTCCGACGCGTGCTGATAGCGCAGATCTCGATCTTTTTCGAGGCACTTGTCGATGACCCGTTCCAATTCGGCAGGCACATCGGGACTCAGGCGCACCAGAGGCACCGGAGCGCGATTGAGAATCGCATCGAAAATCGCCCCAGTACTGTCTCCTCGAAATGGCCGCGTGCCCGTCGCCATTTCATAGAGCACGACGCCGAACGAGAAGACATCCGTGCGTGGGTCCAACGGCGCCGCCCGGACTTGCTCGGGCGACATGTACGACACGGTCCCGATCGTGTTGCCTGGATCCGTGAACAGCGCCTCGGCCGCACGAGTGGCCTCGTCGGAGTCGTCGATGCCCGCTGAACGAGAGGTCGCCTTCGCGAGACCGAAATCGAGAATCTTCGGCCCGCGCGACGTGAGGAAGATGTTGGCCGGTTTGATGTCGCGATGCACGATGCCCTTGTTGTGCGCGGCATCCAGGGCGTCGGCTACGGCGAGGGCGATGTCGACGAGGACCGGGACCTCCATCTGGCCGCGTCCGAGTCGCTGCTGGAGTGTCTCGCCTTCGAGCAACTCCATCGCGATGAACGGTGGATCGGTGCCGACGTCGTAGATGGTGCAGATGTTGGGGTGGTTGAGCGCTGAGGCTGCCCGCGCTTCCCGCTGGAAACGTTCCAGAGTGTGCGGAGACGCGGTGACCCCGTCCGGCAGCACTTTGATGGCCACCACCCGTTCGAGGCGCGTATCCGTTGCTCGATACACTTCGCCCATCCCGCCGACACCGAGCGGGCTGACGATTTCGTAAGGGCCGAGGCGAGCGCCGGAAGCAAGAGACAGTGGAGGTCCAGATGTACTGCTGGCGCTCATTGTAGTGGCCTCGGGCGGCTGACGAGCAGCGGGATAGTGATCGGACGGCTACACGGTGCGACGAGATCCCACAACGGATCCGGAAGCAGCGCGGCGGCCATACCTGTTCACGTTACCGCGCGGCTCTCCCGATCTCCTGAACTCCTGAGCTCCTGTGCTTCTTTACCAAACCGGGTCTCGAATTCAGATGAAGCGGCGCACCCGCGATCGATATCCGTCGTACTCGGCCGGGAAGGCGGCGTTGAGGTACGCCTCTTCGCGACGAATGACGAATCGATACAGGAGGAGCAACGCCAGCGGCACGGTCAGAAGCATCCAGAGGCTGTTGGTCAGGACGCTTCCGCCGATCAGCATGATCGTCATGCCCAGGTACATCGGGTTTCTGGTGAAGCGATAGGGACCGCTGTCGACGATTCTGGTCGCCGGAGCAATCGGCGCGATCGCCGTGCCAGCGCGGCGAAACGTGAGAAGGCCCCAGGCCGCCAGCAGGAAGCCGGCGACGAGACCGAACCAGCCGAGCCCGGAGGTGACGATGGTCCGTCCGGCCGCGAATATCGGGAGCGGACGCACCTTTTCGAGCTGCCATCCGACGAGCGCCCCGAGCGCGAAGAGGATGGGCGGAGGGAACTTGACGCCTGGACTGCGCGGCGGTTCAGCCATGAACGTATTCTGCACGCTATACTCCGCGGCGTGTCGAACTACCGCATGCTCGGCCGAGTCCCGCATACGCCGCGCTGATGCCGAGGCGTCCACACGAGGTCAGTCGTATCGAGGGCTTTTCGGACGCGGTCTTCGGCTTTGCGTTGACGTTGCTTGTCGTCCAACTCGAAGTTCCCAACACGTCGGACGAACTGCTGAACCTGGTCCGCGGTTCGGTCCCGTTCGCGGTCACGTTCGCGATGGTCTGCTACATCTGGTGGGAGCACAACAAGTTCTTCCGCCGCTACGGCCTGCAGGACGCGTGGACCGCGTTTCTCAACTCCGTCCTGCTGTTCGTGGTCCTCTTCTACGTCTACCCGCTGAAGTTTCTCGCCACCGCGGTTCTCGGGCCTCTGGTTGGCCTGCCCAATCGGTCGCTCGGCAGCGGCCGCGTCGCGATGCTCACCTACAGCGTCGGCGTGCTGTGCATCTTTGCTGTCTTCGTCCTCCTGTACCAGCATGCGTGGTCACGCCGGGCGGCGCTTGAACTCGGACGCGATGAACTCACGCTGCTGCGGTTCGGCCGGCGGGCGCATCTCATCAGCTCGACGCTTGCCGTGATCTCGATCGCGCTGGCGTGGTCTGTCTCCGAGCAGGCGATGTGGGTGCCGGGTGTCTTATACGGATTGATGGGACCGCTTCACGCGTGGAACGGCATGCGTCTTCATCGAGCGATGTCGAAGCTGGGGACGTCAGGCGCCGAGGCGGGCGCATAGGCCGTCTAACTCCTGGTCTGAGGTGAGTTGCTAAAAAAAGAAAGGGGCGTAGCGACGGTCGCAACCGTTCACTACGCCCGCTTACGTACCGACGAGCGCCAGATGGCGCTACCGACGAACTCCTGTTACTTACCCCGAACTTTGACCCAAGCGTACATCTTGCCTTGGAAGTGAGGCACAACGGAGCAAATGACCAGGTAGTCTCCTGGGTCGGTGAACGTCTGCGTGTGGGTTCGGGGACCACATCCGGTTGCGAAGTACGCGAGCTGCGTATTCGTGTTCGGGCCGATGAGCGGCGGGAGCGGGAGAGTCGGCGATGCGCACGGATGCGGCACGAAGGTCGACGGCGACGTGTTCACATCCCCAAGCCCGAGCCCTTCCTTGTAGATCGCGATCTCATGGATGCCGACGGCGTTGAAGGTGACTGACCCACCGGCATCGATCACGACGGTGTGCGGGACAATCGTGTCGTTCGCGTGCCAGGACGAATCGTGCCCAGTCGGTGGGGGATAACCGGTGCCCACATCTGCGAGACCGAACTGCATGGTCGCGGAAAGCGGTGTTGCCGCCGTGGTGCCTGATGTCGCATTCCCACTTGCGCCTTGTCGAGCCTATTTGCTTTCCTTCTCGATCGCTGCGAGATCGGCCTTCGTCTCGGCCAGCGTTGTCGTCAAAGTCGCCGTCGGCGCCGACAACGTGCCCGTTCGCGCGCCCGAACCGACAAACGCGTTGATCAGGCCGGCGAGTCGCTGACGCACGGGTTGTGCGCCCGTCCGCCACCGCCACCGCCACCGCCACCGCCGCGCCACCACGCCGCCGGTCCGCCGACGAGCCGCTGCTCGAGCGCCTGGAGCCGCGCCGCGGCGTCGCCGGTCGCCGCCGCGCGCCGCGTCTGCGAGATCGGCCGCCAGCGTCTCGACTCTTCGCGAGCAGGTCCATCACCTCGACCACGAACGCCTCGCGCGCCTTGTGCTGCGTCGAGCGTGACCGACGACGCCGGATCGCGCGCGCACCTCGAACGTCCGCGACTCGTCGGCGACGCCGTCGACTTCGAGCGTCACCTTGAACGTGCCGGGCGCGACGTGCGGGCCGCGCGGGCCGATGTCGTGCGACGGAATCGGCAGCTGCGACCACGCCCGGCTCTCGCGTGCCGGGCCAGCCGCCGCCGCCGCCCTCTTCGCCACCGCCGCCACCACCGCCGCGCCCGCCGCCGGGCGGCAACGGGAATCGCAGATCCCAGTTCACGCGATGGATCACGCCGGCGTCGCCGGGCCCGGTCACCTCACGAATCGACCTTGCCGGTCGGCGCCGGTGACGACGAGCCGCACCTTCTGCGCCGGCTGCGCCAGGTGATACGTGAACGTCGCGCCCTCGGCCGGATTCTCCGCGGTGAAGAAGTAGTGATCCATGTTCGAGACGTCTTCCCAGTAGAGCATCAGCGTCGCGCGCGGCACGCGCGAACAGATG
The DNA here is from genome assembly GCA_963773045.1 of uncultured Acidobacteriota bacterium. GTDB lineage: Bacteria > Acidobacteriota > Vicinamibacteria > Vicinamibacterales > UBA2999 > 12-FULL-67-14b. The sequence continues at coordinate 812,629 of CAVYZT010000013.1, forward strand.
CGCGCGCTTCGCCGCGATCGCCGGCGTCCACTCCGCAATCGGCGACGCGTCGTCGAGAATCCAGATGCCGCGTCCGTGCGTGCCGAGGACCAGATCCTTCGTCCGCGGATGGACGACGATGTCGTCGTAGCGCGTCGTCGGCAGGTTGGCGGTGAGCCGCGTCCAGTGCGCGCCGCTGTCGTGCGTGACGAACAGCGCGCGCTCGGTGCCGGCGAAGAGCACGTTCGGCTTGCCCGGGATACTCGGCCAGGCCGCGGATCGACGCGTCGTCTGCGGGCAGGCCGGTCGATCACCGCCGTCCACGTCTTGCCGAAGTCGGTCGTGCGGAAGATGTACGGCGCGAAGTCGCCGTCGCGGTGCGCGTCGAACGAGACGAACGCCGTGCCGCGCGACGCCGCGGACGCGACGATGTCGCCGACGAACGTGCCGTTCTTGACGCCCGTGATCGACGCCGCTCAGCTCGGTCCACGTCGCGCCGCCGTCCGTCGTCAGCTGCACGTTGCCGTCGTCGGTGCCGACCCAGAGGATCTTCGGATCGAGCGGCGACTCGGCGAAGTTCGAGATCTCGCTGATGGCGTCGCCGTCGTTGCGCGAGAGCTTGATGTCGCGGTTGAGCGACGCCCATCATCTCGAGCGTGTCGCGGTTGATCGAGCGCGTCAGGTCCTTGGTGCGCGTCCACGTCGAGCCGTAGTCCTTCGAGATGAACAGGCGATTGCCGCCGAGGTAGACCGTGCCCGGCGTGTGCCGCGACGCCATCACCGGCGCGTCCCAGTCGAAGCGGTAGGCCGGCTCGCCCGCCGGCGGGCGCGGCGTGATGCCCATCGCGTCGCCCGGTCATCGGATCGACGAGCGAGAGGTTGCCGCCGCTCGACGACGAATAGACCTTGCGCCAGTCGGCCTTGTCGACGGCCTTGCCGGTGCCGTCGCTGAAGCCGATCTCGACCCAGTCCTGATTGAGGATGCCGAGCCAGTGACGCGTGGCGCTCGGTCCCATCCACGAGTGGTTGTCCTGCAGCCCGGCGTAGACCCAGTACGGATCGCGGTTGTCGACGGCGATGCGGTAGATCTGCGCGACCGGGATGTTGTTCACGCGGATGTAGGTCTTGCCCATGTCGAAGCTCTCGTGCAGCCCGCCGTCGCCGACGACGTAGATGTGGCTCGAGTTCGCGGGATCGACGCGCAGGACGTGGTGATCGGTCTTGAGGCCGACGTCGTAGGTCGGCGACGTCGGCTCTTCCTCGAACGTCGCGCCGCCGTCCTCGCTCTTGACGATGTAGGTGCCGGGCAGCCAGATGCGCTTGTCGTTGTTCGGATCGATGGTCGGCTTGCTGTAGTACATCGGCCGCGGATTGGTGGCGCTCATCCGCTTCCACGTCGCGCCGGCGTCCTCGGTGCGATACGTGCCGCCCGCCGTCGCGTGCTCGATGGTCGCGATGAGCACGTCGGGCTTCGACAGCGCGAGTCGCGAGGCCGATGCGTCCCTTGTCGCCGGCCGGAATGCCGTTCTCGAGCTTCTTCCAGGTCGCGCCGGCGTCGGTCGGTCTTGTAGATCGCGCTGCCGGGACCGCCGCCGTTGAAGCCGAACGCCTTGCGCAGCCGCTGATAGGTCGCGGCGTACAGCACGTTCGGGTCGCGCGGATCCATCACGAGATCGGTCGCGCCCGTGAACGTGTCGACGTAGAGCACCTTCGTCCACGTGCGACCGGCGTCGGTCGTCTTGAACACGCCGCGCTCGGGATTTCCCGCCCAGAGGTTGCCGACCGCCGCGACGTAGGCGACGTTCGGGATCGGTCGGGATCGAGCACGACGCGGCCGATCGCAGCGCGTGTCGTGCAGACCGAGGTAGGTCCACGTCTCGCCGGCGTCGGTCGAGCGATACACGCCGCCGCCCCACGACGAGCTCTGGCGATTGTTTTTTCGCCCGTGCCGGCCCAGATGATCTTCGAGTCGCCGCGCGAAGATCGCGAGCGCGCCGAACGTGTTGTCGGGCTGCTTGCCGAAGACGTCCTTCCAGGTGACGCCTTTGTTCGTCGATCTTCCAGATGCCGCCGGTGGCGGCGCCGACGTACAGCATCGCCGGATTCTTCGGATCGATCTGGAGGTCGTGGATGCGGCCGCCGGTGGCCGCCGGGCCGATGTCGCGGAAGTGCAGCGCGTCGAAGGGCGAGCGCGCCGTCTGGACGACGGTGCGAGCGCCGAAGACGAAGAGGGCGCCGAGCAGAGCGAGCGAAAGGCGAATCGTCTGATGTCTAGTTGGGTTACGCATGAGAGTTCACCTTCCGCTGCGTCACGGCGATTCAGTTTCGGAACACCACGCGGCCACGCACCAGCGTCAGCTCGCAGCGCATGTCCTTGAGCGCGGCCGTCGGTACTTCGTAGGGGTTGCGGTCCCACACGGCCAGGTCTGCGTCGCGGCCCACCTCGATCGAGCCAATGCGATCCTCCAGAAACATCGACCGAGCGGCCCACTTCGTGTACGACCTGAGCGCGGCTCTCACGTCCACGGATTCAGAGGTGCCGAACGGCTTTGCGCCGAACGTTCCGTTCAGCGTTTCGCGCGCGATCGAAGCCCATAGTCCATATCGAGCGGGGAACGGAGTGACCGGATAGTCGGACCCACCGCTCCATCGCACGCCTTTACGGAGGTAGGTTTGGAAAGGCTTCAGCCGCGCATTGCGAAGTGCCCCGAGATTTCCGGCATAGTTGTCGCCGATCCACCACATGAACGTGGATGAGGATTCGGGATACCCCGCATCGAACTCGCGTTGCAGCCGCGCGAGCGTCTCGATGGCGTGGTCGGTGGGTGTGTTGGCGTGAATCACGCCGTGCCGCAACCCGCGCGTCGGCTTCGCCTTCAGCGCGCGTTCGTACGTGTCGACCACCCAGTCGATGGCTCGATCGCCAATGGCGTGCGTGCTGACGTGGACGCCGGCGTCGTGCAGCTCGGTGACGATCTGGCGATACACCTCTGGTGGCGTAGCGGGATAGCCTGTGTTGCCCGCGTCAGTCTCAGTGAGGTTTCGGTTCCAGTCGTCGTACATCCAGGCCGTTCGCGCGCCGCCGCTGCCATCCATGTACATCTTGACGCCGCCGGAGATCAGCATGGCCTCGCCGGCGAGCCCGGCCTGGCGTGGTCGCGCGCGGACGCGATCCAGCACGGCGGTCCGATCCTCGAGCCGGCGGGCGCCTGACCAGAGCGCGAATACGCGAACCGTGAGCCGGCCCTCGCGCAGGAGTTCCTCGTACAAGTCCCATTTCTCCGGACCGATTCCCGGATCCTTCGCCCCCGTCATCCCCTCGCGGTTGAAGTCTTCGATGATCTTGACCAGCCCCTGCTTGAGCTGATCGCGCGTGAGCGGCGGCACGAGCCGGCTCACGAGTCCCATCGCGGCTTCCTTCAACACGCCGGTCGGTGTGCCGTCTGCCCGTCGATCGATCGTGCCGGCCGGTGGATCGGCCGTGTCTTTGCGAACCTCGGCCAGCTTCATCGCGTAGGTATTGGCCACGCCGTAGTGCCCTGTCGTATGCGTGAGCCATACCGGGTTGTTTGGCGCGACGGCGTCGAGGTCGGCTGCCGTGATGTACCGGCGCTCGGCGTACTTGCCTTCGTCCCAGCCGCGCCCCCGCACCCACTCGCCAGGCTTGAGCGTGGACGCTTGTTCTGCCACACGCCGCTGGGCATCGGCAATCGTCTTCACCGAGACGTCGCCGAGGTCGACGGTGAAGAGCGTGTCGGCTTCGGAGAAGTGGACATGCGTGTCGATCAAGCCTGGCGTCAGAGCCCGGCCGCCGAGATCGATCACCTCGGTAGTGCCGCCGATACGTGGCCTGATCTCGGCCGTCGTCCCGACGGCGGCGATCCGCCCGCCGGCGACGGCGACTGCCTGGGCGATGGTGTCCTTGTCGTCGACGGTGATGACGGCGCCATTGATCAGCACCAGGTCGGCTGGCGCCTGTGCTCCTGGCGCAGCGGCCAGCAGCACCGTCGCCGCGATGCCCAGCAGCGCCAACACCATGCGTCGAATCATCGTCCTCTTGCGGCAGACAGCGCCGCGGGAATCGCCTCGCGGACCGTGTCGACGATGCGATCGATGAGCGCGTCGCTCGTGACGAGGGGAGGAGCCAGGCAGATGCAGTCCAGTGCGACTCGCGTGTAGAGCCCTCGGTCGAGCAGCGCGTCGGTGAGCTTCTGCGTGACCGCCGCGGCGGCAGGGAACAGCTGTTTCGTGGCCTGGTCCTCTACCACTTCGACCGCGGCCATCAGTCCGAGTCCCCGGATGTTGCCCACGCCGTCCATCCCCTCGAGTGTGCGCAAGCCTTCGAGCAGCCGGGTTCCCGCGGCGGCGGCACGCTCCACGAGATGTTCGCTCTCGAGGATGTCGATGTTCCGAAGGGCCACTGCGCAGCAGGTGGGATGTCCCGAGTACGTGTAGGCGTGCATCCAGCGCTTTCCCGCCGGGACGCCGTTGATGACTTCGCGAATCCGATCCGACACGCCGATGCCGCCGAGCGGCACGTAGCCGCTGGTGATGCCCTTGGCGAACTGCATGATGTCGGGCTCAACCCCGTAGTGCTCGAGCCCGAACCATCGGCCCGTCCGCCCGAACCCGGTGATCACATCGTCGGCAATCAGGAGCACGTCGTATTGCGTGCAGATTTCGCGAATGCGGGCGAAGTAATCCGGCGGCGGGACGATGACGCCGCCGGCGCCCTGGACGGGCTCGGCGATGAATGCCGCGACCGTGTCCGGACCTTCGCGCAGGATGGCTTGTTCGAGCTGGTTCGCGGCCGCCACCCCGATGCTGACGCCGGCTTCAGGCGCTGCAAACCGGTACGGATCCGGCGCATCGATGTGAAGAAAGCCTGGAGTTCGCGGCTCGAACATCGGCCAGAACGCCGGCAGGCCGGTGGCGCTCATCGCGGCGAGCGTGAGGCCGTGATAGGCGCGATGCCGCGACACGACCTTGACCTTGTCGGGCTGGCCGACCGCCTTCCAGTAGAACCGCGCCGTCTTGATCGAGGTTTCGGTGGCTTCCGCGCCGCCGGAGGTGAAGTAGAACGTATTGATCGACGGGTAGGCGAGCGTGCTCAGGCGTTCGGCCAACGCGATGGCCGGTTCGTTGCTGCCGCCGGCGTAGCTCGAGTGAAACGCCAACGTCGCCATCTGGCGACTGGCGGCATCGGCGAGCTCGCGCCGTCCGTGACCGACGTTGACGTTCCACAGACCGGACAGGCCGTCGATGTACTCACGTCCGTTGGAGTCGCGGATGAGCGCGCCCTCGCCCGACACCCACACCCGCGTCGTGGCGTACGCCGATGGATGATGCAGCGGGTGGAGCAAATGCGCCTGGTCGACTTCGAGTGGGGGGCGGGCCGCCGCAGACCTGCTTCTGAGTTCTGGATTGTTCATGTTGTCATTCCGCCTCTCTCTCGGCTATCAGCTGTCGGCTATCGGCTATCAGCTATCAACGATTAGCTAATTCTCTTGCCGACAGCCGAAAGCTGAAAGCCAAAAGCGCCGGAGTTTGATCCGCTCTTCACCCGGGTTCGCGGGGTATCGAGGTCCGGCGGGCGCGTTGAATGGTTGCCGGGCCCGATGACGGCTGTGCCGACGATGAGCCTTCGATCGCGTTCGCAAACGCCTCGATGGTGGCAGTCTCGAAGAGCTGCCGTACGGGCACGCTTCGCCCCAATTCGCGATTGACCCGTGAGATCACCTGCGTGGCAAGGAGCGAGTGCCCTCCAAGCGCGAAGAAATCGTCGTGGATGCCGATCGGGCTCACGTCGAGCACCTCGCCCCAAATCCGGGCCAATTGCGCTTCGAGGGTCGTGCGCGGCGGTTCGTATTGCTCGGCCACGCTCGCCCTGTCGGGCGTCCATGCCGGCAGCGACTGACGGTCGATCTTTCCACTGGGCGTCAATGGGAGCGCGTTCAGTCGCAGGAACGCGCTCGGCACCATACTTTCAGGTAACGTCTCACGAAGGAAGCGGCGCAGCTCCATCATCGACAGCGGCGGCTCGCGCGAGACGTAGTGTGCCACCAGCTGCGATTCGCCGCTCGCATCGTGGCGTGCGACGACCGCGACCTGTTGAACGAGTGGATGCGCCGCGATGGCCGCTTCGACTTCCTGCAGCTCGACACGGACGCCGTGGATCTTGACCTGATCGTCGAGACGACCCAGGAACTCCAGGTTCCCGTCGGGCAGGTACCGTACCCGATCGCCTGTTCGGTAGATCCGTGCCCCTCCTTCAGCCGCGAACGGATCGGGCAGGAATCGCTCCGCCGTGAGATCCGGCCGATTGATGTAACCGCGGGCGAGTCCTGCGCCGCCGATGTACAACTCTCCCGCCGCTCCGATTGGAAGCAGCTCCAACCGCGGTCCAAGAACGTAGAGATATGTGTTCGAGACGGGCCGGCCAATGGGTACGATCTCAGCCCGATCATCCCGCGCGCAGGTACCCGCGACGGCGTAGATACATGCCTCGGTCGGTCCGTAGCCATTGACGAGCACCGCGTCATTGAAGTGCTCGAAGAATCGGTCTTTCAACTCGGGGGTGAGTGGCGCACCGCCGCTGATCACGCGACGGACGGTCCGGCAGCTCGACACACCGGGCTCATCGAGCAGCAGTCCGAGCAGCGCCGGCACGAACTGCAGCACGGTGGCGCCGTGGCGGACGATCACATTCACGCATTCGGCTGGGTCGAACTGTCGGGAGGGGGAGCCCAGCACGAGTGTGGCGCCCGCCGCGAGCGGAGCAAAGAACTCCCACACTGACACGTCGAAGATGGCCGGTGACTGCTGCAGGACGCGATCCGCTGTCGTCAAGGGGAAGGCGGACAGGATCCAGTGGTTGTGATTGCAGACCGAGCGGTGCGAGATCATCACCCCTTTGGGTCTGCCGGTCGATCCCGAGGTGAAGATGACGTACGCGAGATGATCGGGCCCGGCAACGTTCGGCAGATTGTCCTGAGGTCCCGGCGCACGCAGCATCTGCCCGACGTCGTGGCAGACCGCGCCCGGAATCTCCTGCTGCAGGCGATCCATTGCCTTGACTTCGGTGAGGATCAACCGGGCGCCGGCATCTTCGACCTTGCTCTTCAAGCGCGCGACCGGATCGCTGGAATCCAGCGGCAGGTACGCGCCGCCGGCCTTCAAGACGGCAAGCAGAGCCACCACGAGGTTGACGGATCGTTCGAGAAAGACGCCGACCACGACATCAGGTCCGACGCCGCGATCGCGTAATCCCCGGGCAAGGCGGTTCGCGCGTGCGTTCAACGTCGCGTAACTGACCACCTCATCCCCGCCGATGACCGCCGTGGCATCTGGCGAGCGCGCACATTGCGCCTCCACGAGCTCATGCAGGCAGAGATGTGCGGGGTACTCCGCTTGCGTCTGGTTCCACTCGACCAGGAGCTTGTGCCGCTCGGCGTCGCTGATGGGGAACGTGATCGAAACCGTCTCGATTGACGCGGCCGGATTGGCGAGCGCTTGCTGGAGCACGCTTTCGAACTGGCGCAACATCAACGCGATCCGTTCGTCCGAGAACAGGGCCGTCTGATAGGCCATGCGGACGGCGAAGGTGTCGTGCTCGTTCGATATTTCGACGCTGAGTCCGAACTCAGACGCCGGATCCGGTGGGTCGAAGGCTTCGATGTCGAGTCCCGTCATGCGCAGATCAGCCTCCGGGATGTTTCGGAAATTGATCGTCACATCGAACAGCGGATTGCGATTCCGGAACCGTGCCGGCCGGACGGCTTCAACCAGTCGCTGGAGCGGAAAGTCCTGATGATCCAGCGCATTCAACGTCACGCCGCGCACGCGACGGACGAGCTCGCTGAACGATGGCCCGGCGGAGAGATTGATTCGGAGAATCAACGTCTTGACGAAGAAACCGATCAGATCCTCGAGCTTCGCGCTGGTCCGTCCGGCGATGGGTGAGCCGACCACCACGTCCTGAACGCTGGCGAGTCGTCCGAGAAGCAGGCCGAACCCGGCGAGAAACGTCATGAACGGGGTCGCGCCTTCGCGGCGGCTGAAGACCGTAATCGCCTCGGCGAGCTCGCGAGGTAATCGGCGGGCCTGCACCTTGCCGCGCACATCGACGAGATTGGTCCGTCGCCCGTCGGCCGGTAAATCGATGACGGGGCACTCAGCGAGTTGGGCCTTCCAGTACGTGAGGTGTCGATCGATGGCCTGGCTCGAGGCCACCTCCCATCGAGCGTAGTCGGAGTACTGCAGCGGCAGCGGCGGCAGGACGACGGAATCTCCGCTCACGATCCGGTCGTAACCGTGCCCCAACTCGCGGAGAAAGATGCTGCGCGACCACCCGTCAAAGACGATGTGGTGCACGACGATGAGCAGCGTGTGCGCCTGCGGACTCAGTTCCCACATGGTGGCGCGCAGAAGCGGACCCTGTGCGAGATCGAGCGGGCGCTCGATCTCAGCCGCGATCCGACGGCTCAGTTCGGCTGGCCGATCGTCTGGCGCCACTCCGCTGAGATCGATTCGGACGATCGGTAGCGTCAACTCGGGCGCCATGTGCTGGGCCGGGCGGCCATCCACGGTTGGAAACGACGTCCTCAGCACGTCGTGCCGTCTAACGATCGCTGCAAGGCTCCGCTCGAGCGCCTCGAGGTTCAAGCGCCCCTTCAGCCGGAGCTGGATCGAGGAGTTGAACACGCTGCTGCCTGGTTGCCACTGGTCCAGGAACCAGAGACGCTGCTGCCCGAATGAGAGGGGCGCCTCCGAATCGGACTCGTGGGTCAGGGTCTCGATCGGAACGGCCGGCGCCATTGGATCCGGACGCAGGTCATCAGTGGCTTCCGCCTTCCCGCGAAGCGCTTCCGCCTTCGCCGAGGCTTCCGCGGACCGCCGTAGCCCAGGCGGATCCTGGTCTCCAATGGCGGCGGCCATCTCGACCAACTGCGGCCGATCGAAGAGCGACACGAAGGACAAGCGCTTGCCGAGGTCGGCTTCGACGCGCGCCAGCAAGCGCGCCCCGAGCACCGAATCGCCGCCGAGATGAAAGAAGTTGTCGTCCCGCCCGACGACGTCGATGTGCAGGATCTGCCGCCACAGGGCGGCGAGCGCCTCCTCGAGCGCTCCTTCCGGAGCGACGAACGCCGGGCGCGGGTCGGCGGGAATCGCCGTCGCGTGAAGACCCAGCTGCCCTGCCAGGAGATTGCGTTGGATCTTGCCAGTGGGTCCCTTCGGAATCTGATCGAGGAACACGACGCGGGCCGGCACTTTGAAGGGCGCGAGCGAGCGTGCGGCCCACTCGCGGACATCTCGCTCGGTGACCGTGATGCCGGCCCTGAGGACCACGACGGCCGCGACATCCTGGCCCAAGGTGTCGTGCGGCATGCCGAACGACGCGGCCTGCGCGACGCCGGGATGCGTCAGCAGCGCCTCGTCCACCTCACGCGGATTCACCTTCTCGCCGCCGCGATTGATGATTTCCTTGAGCCGGCCGGTGATGAAGACGTACCCATCCTCGTCGATGAAGCCCGAATCGCCAGTCTTGAGCCACCCGTGGGCAAACGACTGCTCGTTGGCCATCCCGCCGCGCTCGTAGGCGGTGATGACGCTGGCGCCGCGGATCGCGATCTCGCCGATCTGCCCTTGCGGTACCGGTGTCGCGCCGGCATCGAGGATCGCGACCCGTGCGCCCGCCGGCCGTCCAACCGATCCCGGTTTCCGCAGCCCGGGCGGCAACGGGTTCTGCGCAATCTGATGGGAGGCCTCGGTCATGCCGTAGGCTTCGACGACCGGTGCGGTCAATTCCTGCTCGAGAGCGAGTCGGACCGCGTGGGGCAATGCCGCCGAAGACGATCGAATGAACCGCAGCGGCCGTCGCGCGATGACGTCGCGGTGCAAAGGGGCACGAGCGAGAATCGCCTGGTGCATAGTCGGCACGGCCGTGTACCACGTCGGCTCCAGATCGTCGACCCACTCGAAAAAGCGGGGCGCCTCGAATCCGGGCGGGCAGATCACGCTCGCGCCCGCGGCCAGCGACGCGAGCAGCCCGCCGATGAGCCCGTGCACGTGAAACAGCGGCATCACATCGAGGCATCGATCTGATGGTCCAAGCTCGAGGCCCGTGGCGATGTTCCCGGCCGACTCGAGCAGGTTGGCGTGCGTCAGCGCCACGATCTTGGGTCGCGACGTGGTGCCCGACGTGGTCAGGACGATGGCGGTGTCTGAATCCGTTGCGGGGATTGTCGACAATGGCGATTCGCTCCCATCATTCGCGAATCGGGAGAGGCCGGTCGCCGAGTCAAGGTCGATCGTCAACTGCACGACGCCCACGCTGCGGACGTTCGCCGCTCGCGCGACGGGCGAGTCGGTTGGCGCGCTTGTGAGCAGCCACCTCACTCGCAGCTCATCGAAATAGGTTTCGAACTCGGTTTGCGACGACACCGGGTTGATCGGCGCGGCCGTCGCGATCGCCGACACCGATAGAAACGCCACGGCCATTTCCGGCCCATCGGGAAGCACGAGGGCCACCCGATCGCCAGAGGCCACTCCCATCGCACGAAGGGCACTCTTCGTTTGTCGGACGTGCCGATCGAGGGCGGCGTAGCTCAGCACGGCGCGCCCCGGGGCGACAAGCGCCGGGGCGTCTGGAGACGCCGCCGCGTGCCGTCCAATCAGATCGTGAATCCGGTCGCTCATCCTTCAATCCGTCCGCTCACCACGAGAATCGCACGCTCCCGGCCCGCTCGGCATCATCGAACGCCGTTCTCATGGTTCGCCGGGTATCGAAGCACGAGGGGCGCGTTGAATCGTCGATGGACCCGATGCCGGCTGCGTTGACGATGAGCCTTCGATCGCTTTCGCCAACCCCTCGATGGTGGCGCTCTCGAACAGCTGCCGTACGGGCACGCTTCGCCTCAATTCGCGATTGACCCTCGAAATCACCCGCGTGGCGAGGAGGGAGTGGCCGCCAATCGCGAAGAAGTCGTCGTGGATGCCGATTGGGCTCACATCGAGCACCTCGCTCCAGATCCGTGCGAGCAACGTCTCGAGCGTCGTGCGTGGCGATTCAGACGTGGCCAGCTCGCCGCGGTCGGGAACCCAAGCCGGAAGAGACTGACGATCGATCTTGCCGCTGGGGGTCAACGGGAGAGCATCCAGCCGCATGACCCCATTCGGGATCATGCTCTCCGGCAGCCGGTCGCGAAGGAAGCGCCTGAGGTCTGTTTCGGAAACCGCAGACTCCCGTGGCACGTAATACGCGATCAGGCGAGAGTCTCCCGCCGCCCGTGGCCGGGACACGACCGCAACTTGTTGAATGGCTGGGTGTGCCGCGATGGCGGCTTCGACTTCCTGCAACTCGACGCGAATGCCGCGGATGTTGACCTGATCGTCGACGCGACCTAAGAACTCCAGCGTCCCATCGGGCCAATAGCGCACGCGATCGCCGGTGCGGTAGATTCGTGCTCCCGATCCGGCCGCAAACGGATCGGGAACGAATCGCTCCGCGGTGAGCTCCGGGCGATTGATGTATCCGCGAGCCAGGCCGGCCCCCCCGATGCACAACTCGCCGACTGTGCCAATCGGCAGCAACTCCAGCTGCGGTCCGATAACGTATACCCTGGCGTTCGCCATGGGGCGGCCGATCGGTACGGCCGCGCGTCGATCCTCCCGATCGCAGGTCCACGTGACCGCGTCAATGCAGGTCTCGGTCGGCCCGTAGCCATTGACGAGCACGACCTTCTCGAAACGTTCGAAGAAGCGATCGCGCAGCGCCGCGGTGAGTGGCGCGCCGCCGCACACGATTCGGCGCAGGCTCCGGCAGCTCGATACGTCGGGCTCGTCGAGGAACAGGCCGAGGAGCGCAGGAACGAACTGGAGCACGGTGATTTCATGACGGATGGTGAGGTTCACGCACTCAGCTGGATCGAACTGGCCCGAAGGTGCACCGATGACCAGCGTGGCGCCCGCCACCAAAGGAGCAAAGAATTCCCACACCGACGCGTCGAAGCTCATCGGCGTCTGCTGCAGCACGCGATCGCCGGTCGTCCACGGAAAGGCGGATTGCATCCAGTGGAGGTGATTGCCGATGGATCGGTGGGAGATCATCACGCCCTTGGGCCGCCCCGTTGATCCGGAAGTGAAGATCACGTAGGCGAGGTGATCTGGAGTGGCTGCGTTGGGCAGATCGTCATCGGCTGCGTGGACCGACAGCAGCTGATCGAGGTCAACACAAGCGGCGCGACTCGAGCCCTCACTCAGCCGATCGACGAACCTGGCCTCTGTCACGATCAACGGGGCAGCCGTATCTTCAACCATGCCGTTCAAACGGGCGGGGGGATGATTCGGTTCCAGTGGCAAGTACGCGCCACCGGCCCTGAGAATGCCAAGCAGCGCCACAAGGAGGTTGACGGATCGCTCGAGGCAAACGCCCACCACGACGTCTGGTCCCACACCTCGATCGCGGAGCGCCCGCGCCACGCGGTTCGCCCGGGCGTTCAGGGCCGCGTAGGTGACGACATCGTTGGCCGCGATCACCGCCGTCGCGTCGGGTGTGCGCTTGCATTGCGCTGCGATGAGCTCGTGGAGGCAGAGATGTGTCGGGTATTCCGCCTGCGTCTGGTTCCACTCGACCAGGAGCTTGTGCCGCTCGGCGTCGCTGATGGGGAGCGTGACCGAAACCGTCTCGATTGACGCGGCCGGATTGGCGACCGCTTGCTGGAGCACGCTTTCGAACTGGCGCAACATCAACGCGATCCGTTCGTCCGAGAACAGGGCGGTCTGATAGGCCATGCGGACGGCGAAGGTGTCGTTCTCGTTCGATATTTCGACGCTGAGCCCAAACTCTGACGGCGGATCCGGCGGGTCGAGAACCTCGACGTCGAGTCCCGCCATCTGCAACCGGGCCTCGGGGATGTTTCGGAAATTGATCGTGACGTCGAACAGGGGATTGCGATTCAGAAACCGCGCCGGTCGAACCGCCTCCACCAATCGCTGAAGCGGAAGGTCCTGATGATCCAAGGCATTCAACGTTACGCCGCGGACGCGGCGCACGAGCTCGCTGAACGAAGGAGCGCCCGTCACGTCGATTCGAAGAATCAGCGTCTTGGCAAGGAATCCGATCAGATGCTCGAGTGGCGCGCTCGTCCGTCCGGCAATCGGCGAACCCACAACGATGTCGTGAACGCCGGAAAGCCGTCCAAGCAGAACAGCAAACCCCGCAAGCAACGTCATGAATGGCGTCGCGCTTTCGCGACGGCTGAACGTGTTGATAGCCTCGGCCAGGGAGCCAGGTAATCGGCGAAGCTGCTCCTTCCCCCGCAAATCGAGCGGTTCGCTCCGTCGCCCATCGGTCGGCAGTTCGAGCACTGAGCAGTGCGCGAGTTGAGCCTTCCAGTATTCGAGGTGTCGATCGATCGCCTGCCCCGACGCGGCCTCCCATCGAGCGTAGTCGGCATACTGCAGGGGCAACGGCGGCAAGGAAGCGGACGCTCCCGCGACGATCTGGTCGTAACCCATTGCCAGCTCGCGCAGAAGAATGCTCCGCGACCACCCGTCAAAGACGATGTGATGCACGACGATGAGCAGCACGTGCTCGTCTGTGCTGAGCTCCCACACAGTGGCGCGCAAGAGGGGACCCTGGTCGAGATTGAACGGGCGCCGGATCTCCGCTGCAATCTGTCGGTTCGCCTCAGTCGATCGATCCGCATGTGCGACGCCACTGAGATCGACTCGGACGATCGATGTCGGCACGTCGGGTGCGACACGCTGAATCGGGCGGTCGTCGACCGATGGGAACGACGTTCTCAGCGCGGCGTGCCGGCGGACGATCGCCGCTAGACTTCTCTCGAGCGCCTCGAGGTTCAAGCGGCCCTTCAGCCGGAACTGGATCGAGGAGTTGAACACGCCGCTGCCTGGTTGCCACTGGTCCAGGAACCAGAGGCGCTGCTGCCCGAATGAGAGGGGCGCCTCCGAGTCTGACGCGTGACCCGCGTCGAGCGGCGTGGCGGGCGTCATCGAATCGACAGGCGCGTCGTGCCTGGCCTCGGCAATCGCGGCAGCCATGCCCGCCAGATCCGGCCGATCGAAGAGCGACACGAAGGACAAGCGCTTGCCGAGATCGGCTTCGACGCGCGCCAGCAAGCGCGCCCCGAGCACCGAATCGCCGCCGAGATGAAAGAAGTTGTCGCCCCGCCCGACGCGACGTCGATGTGCAGGATCTGCCGCCACAGGGCGGCGAGCGCCTCTTCGAGTGCGCCTGCCGGAGCGACGAAGGTCGGCCGCGGCTCCGCCGGCGCTGACAGTCCGCGAAGATTCAGCTGATCGGCCAGGCGGTTGCGCTGGATCTTGCCGGTGGGCCCCTTCGGAATCTGATCGCGGAAGAGGACACGCGCCGGCACCTTGAAGGGCGCGAGCGCGCGTGCCGCCCACTCGCGGAGGTCTCGCTCGGTGACCGCGGCGCCGGCCCGGAGGACGACGACGGCGGCGACCTCCTGGCCCAAGGTGTCGTGCGGCAGGCCAAACGACGCGGCCTGCGCCACGCCGGGATGCGTCAGCAGCGCCTCGTCCACCTCCCGCGGATTCACCTTCTCGCCGCCGCGGTTGATGATTTCTTTGAGCCGGCCGGTGATGAAGACATACCCCTCCTCATCGATGAAGCCCGAATCGCCGGTCTTCAACCACCCGTCCACGAACGACGGATCGTTCGCCGCGCCGCCCCGCTCGTAGGCGGTGATGACGCTGGCGCCGCGGATCGCGATCTCGCCGATCTGTCCGGGAGGCAGCGGCGTCGACGTCGCATCCACAATCGCCACCTGCGAGCCCCGTGGCCGTCCGACCGATCCGGGCTTCCGCTGACCCGGCGGCAGCGGGTTTTGCGCAATCTGATGGGCCGCCTCGGTCATGCCGTAGGCTTCGATGACCGGGGCGTTGAGCTCCTGCTCGAGGGCGAGCCGCACCGCACCAGGCAATGCCGCCGATGACGACCGAATGAAGCGCAGCGGTCGTCGCTCGATGAGGTCGCGGTGCGCGCCGGCGCGCGCGACGATCGCCTGGTGCATGGTCGGCACGGCCGTGTACCACGTCGGCTTCAGCACGTCGACCCACTCGAAAAAGCGGGGCGCCTCGAAGCCGGGCGGGCAGATCACGCTCGCGCCCGCCGCCAGCGACGCGAGCAGCCCGCCGACCAGCCCGTGCACGTGAAACAGCGGCATCACATCGAGGCATCGATCGGATGGGCCAAGCGCGAGGCCGGCGGCGATGTTCCGGGCCGACGCGCACAGGTGGGCGTGGGTCAGCGCCACGACCTTGGGTCGCGACGTGGTGCCCGACGTGGTCAGGACGATCGCGGTCTCGGATCCGGCCGCGCTCGCGGTGGTCGCCGCCGCCGCCCCGGCGTGATCGGCGCAGCGGAACGTCCCCGCCGGCGAATCGGTGTCGATGGCGATGCGCACCACCCGCACCTGGCGCGCCTTCGCCGCCAGCACGACGGGCGAATCCATGGTGGCGCTGGTCAGCAGCCAGGCGACCTGCAGCTCGTTGAAACAGGCGTCGAATTCCGCCTGCGGCAAGACCGGATTGAGTGGCGCCGCCGTGGCCATCGCCGCCACCGACAGGAACGCGACGGCCATCTCCGGTCCGTCGGGCACCACGATCGCGACGCGATCGGACGGGCCCACCCCAATCGCGCGAAGGGTCCCGGCCGTCTCGAGCCGGGCGCGCTCGAGTCCGCCGTAGCTGAGCGTGACGCGGCCGGGGGCCAGCAGTGCGGGGGCCTCCGGTGCCGCCGCCGCGTGCCGTCCAATCAGATCGTCAATCCGCTCGCTCACCCGTCCGTCCGTCCGCTCACGACGAGACTCGCACGCTCGCCGCCCGCTCGGCATCATCGAACGCCTTTCTCATCGCGTCGGCAAGGGGTCGGACATGGGGCTGTCGAAGCATGCTGCTGTGCGACCCGGGCACGGTGCGCACTTGGACGCCACCTCGAGCCATCCCGCTCCAACCCAGGTCGGGCTCCGACAGTCGCAGGAGCGGACGCGTGCGCGCCTTGAACAGCGCCACTCGTCCCGGATACGGGCGCGGTTGGTAGGCGCGATACGACCAGTAGTGCTGTTCGATGAGCTCGGCAAACTCCTGGGGGACCCACGGGATACCCAGAGCATCGCGAACGTCTGTCTGTTGTTGGCGCCTCATCCAACCCAAGCCGGAAATCTTGGCGAGGCGGCCGGCGAGCAGCGTCGTCTTACTCCGTAACCGCGCGCCCAGCTCGCGTCGGTTGGCCTCCATCAAATCGTCCACGACAAACCAACCGAGGTTCTTCAACGCTCCGAGCCAGGCCAGCACCCCGGCTCGCGGACGTCGAAGATTCGGCGGCCCGGCGTCGAGCGCGGCGACCAGGAGAACCCGTTCGCCGCTGGCGGTGAGCTGCTGCGCCATTTCGTACGCCACTGTCGCCCCCCACGAATATCCGCCCAGCAAGTAGGGACCTGTTGGTGCGACACGACGCACGTCGCTGACGTGCCGCGCGGCGAGGGCCTCGACGGTGACCACCGTTCTTCCATCGGCCGATCGTGGCGCTCGTAATCCAAAGAACGGCCGATCGGGATCGAGGAGTCGGGCCAGTTCGGCATAGAGATGGACTTCTCCAGCCACTCCATGGATGCAGAAGAAAGGAGTCTTCGTACCGACGGCTGGAAAGCCACGAGACAATCGAACGGATCGGGTGCGGGCGATACCACCCGGTTTGCCAACTCCGCGATCGTCGGCGCTTCGAACAGGATGCGGAGCGGCAGCTCGATGCTGCGGAGCGCTCGCACCTTCGTCATGATCTGGACCGCAAGCAGCGAGTGTCCACCCAGCTCGAAGAAGTTGTCGTGGACGCCCACGGTCTCGAGCTTCAGAACCTCACGCCAGATTTGGGCGATCGAGCGCTCGAGACTGGTTCGTGGCGCGACGAATCGCTCGGCCCGCGCCGCCCGGTTCACGGCCGGCGCCGGTAGCGATCGCCGGTCGATCTTGCCGTTGGGTCCCACGGGCAGCGCGTCAAGCTTGACGAACCACGTGGGAACCATGGCTTCGGGCAACGTCTGTCGGAGAAAGGCACGCAGCTCGCTCTCGTTGGGCGACGGCTCCCTCGGTAACGAAGTACGCCACCAGCTGAGGATCTTCCGAACCATCACTGCGAGAGACGACGACGCTCTGTTGAACGCCAGGGTGACTCGCGAGCGCCGCTCCAACCTCTTGCAGCTCGATCCGCACGCCGCGGACTTTCACCTGATCATCGTTGCGTCCGAGAAACTCCAGATTTCCGTCGGCCAGGTAACGCACCCGGTCACCGGTTCGGTAGAGACGCTCCTCGACATGCGCGGCGAACGGATTCGGGATGAATCGCTCAGCGGTGAGCTCCGGCTGATTGATGTAGCCACGAGCCACTCCTGCGCCGCCGATGTACAGCTCACCCGGCGCGCCAATCGGCTGCACCTCCAGGTTGGGTCCAAGCACGTAGACACTGGTATTCGCGATCGGGCGCCCGATCGGCACGACGCTCCGCACATGGCCGCGCTCACAATCCCACATGACGGAGTTGATGCACGTCTCTGTCGGACCATATCCGTTGTGAAGGGCCGTGTGGGCGAATCGATCGAAGAAGCGATCTCGCAACGCGGCCGTGAGGGCCGCGCCTCCGGAAAAGAGGCGTCGCAAGGTTTGGCAGCGCGAGAGATCAGGGGCGTCGAGCAGGAGAGCAAGAAGCGAGGGGACCAACTGCATCACCGTGATGCCGTGCTCGGCGATGAGGCTGGCGACCGCCGCCGGGTCGAACTCGTTCCCGGGCGGCGCCAAGACGAGCGTGGACCCCGACGTCAGCGGCACGAACAACTCCCAGACCGACAGATCGAAACTCATCGGCGTGCGCAGCAGCACGCGGTCGTCGGCCGCGAACCCAAACGCGGACTTCATCCACTCCACGTAATTGCAGACGGCGCGGTGTGGAACCATGACGCCCTTGGGGCGGCCGGTCGATCCCGACGTGAAGAGCACGTACGCAAGCGATTCGTCCGCGGCCGCGTTCTCCAAGTCGTCGTCAGCCTCGGACGTCCACGCGACCCGATCGCGGTCGACGCAGAGCACCGCCGTCGTCGTGTGCGCGACCCGATCGACGAGCGCCGAATCAGACACGATGAGAGCAACCCGGCCGTCCTCGACCATCGCCTGGAATCGCGGCGCAGGGTAGCTGGGATCCAGCGGCAGGTAAGCGCCGCCAGCCTTTAACACGGCGAGCAAGGCCACCGCCAGGTCGATCGAGCGCTCGAGACACACGCCGACTACGACATCGGGTCCGATCCCGGACCGCCGCAACGCGCGCGCCAATTGGTTCGCCCGCGCGTTGAGTGCCGTGTATGACAGCGAATCGTCTCCACTGACAACGGCCGTGGCATGCGGCGTGCGGGCGGCTTGATCCTCGACAAGTTGATGAAGACGACGCGCGGGATACTCGGCCGACGTTTGGTTCCAGTCCACGAGGAGCTGCGAGCGCTCCGACTCGGCCAGCAGAGACAGCTCAGAAAGACGCGCGTCCGGCATAGTGACCGCGCTCTCGACCAGCCGCGCGAAGTGACTGGCCATGCGGGCGATGGTCGCCGGTTCGAACAAATCGGTGGCGTACTCGAGGCTGCCCGTCACTCCGTCGGGGCCGCCGCGCAGTGAGAGCGTGACCTCGAACTTGGACGTCGATCGCTCGATGGCGTACGCGGCAGCCGTGGTTCCTTGCAATCCGGGCGTCTTCTGAGGCCCGTTCTGCAGCATGAACATCGCTTGACACAACGGTGCGTGCGTCGTCGCCCGCTCGGGCCGCAGTTCTTCGACGAGCTTCTCGAACGGAATGTCCTGGTGGGTGTACGCGTCCAGCGTGACCGCGCGGACCCGCTGGAGTAGTTCGCGAAAGGTCGGGTCGCCGCCGAGGTCGGTGCGAAGCACCAGCGTGTTCACGAAAAATCCGATCAGCGGTTCGATCTCCACCCGATTTCGGCCGGCGATCGGCGAGCCCACGGCGAAGTCGATCTGGCCGGTGTAGCGCATGAGCAACGTCTGGAACGCCGCCAGCAGCGTCATGAACAGCGTCGCCCGCTCTTCCCGCCCGAGCGCGGTCAGTTTGTCGGTCACGCCGCGACTCAACCCGATCGGCTGTTCGCCGCCGCGTGAGGACATCACCGTGGGGCGCACGTGGTCGGCCTGCAACTGCAGCACGGGGACGTCGGCCAGCTGCTGCCGCCAGTAGGACAGCTGGCGATCGAGCTCCGCGCCCTGCAGCCACTCACGCTGCCACTCGGAATAGTCGCCGTACTGGATGTCGAGCGGCGCGAGTGGGGGGCGATGACCCGCGACGCATGCGTTGTAGCAGCGTCCGAGCTCACCGAGCAGCACGTCAATCGACCAGCCGTCGCAGACGATGTGGTGCAGCGTGACCAGCATGATGTGATCGTCGGCGCCGAGTCGGACGACCAGCGCGCGGATCAGGGGACCCTCGCCGAGGTCGAACGGACGCCCGGCTTCCTCGGCGACGGCGCGTTGTCCTTCGACCTCACGGCGGTCCGAGGGCAGCGCCGCCAAATCGAGCCGTCGGAGTGGCACGACGACCTCCGATTCGACGACCTGCATCGGCTGGCCCTCGTAGAGGGCAAACCGCGTGCGCAGCGACTCATGGCGCGCGACGACGGCGCCCAGACTTCTCTCGAGGGCGTCCAGATCGAGCGGCCCGGTTAGACGAGTGGCCACCGGAACGTTGTAGACGCTGCTCCCCGGCTCCCACTGATCCAAGAACCAGAGGCGTCGCTGGCCGAATGACGCGTTGACGCCAAACAACGGCGTCTCAGATTCCTGAGGCTGCAACGGGATAAGCCGCCGGTCGCGGTCGTTGGCACCCGTCTTCAGCCGTGTCGCGAGCGCGGCGATCGTCGGGGCGTCGAACAATGCCCGGAGTGGAAGTTCGACACCGTAGTGCTCGCGAATACGAGCGATGACTGTGGTGCTGAGGAGCGAATGGCCACCGAGGTCGAAAAAGTTGTCGTGAATGCCGACAGCCTTCACATTCAACACTTGGCACCACAGTCGAGCCAGCTCCTCCTCCATGCTATCGCGAGGAGTGCCGAGCTGAGGGTCTAACGAGCGCGTTTGCAGTGTTGGCAGGACTCGGCGATCCACCTTGCCCGAGGCGGCCTTCGGCAGGGCGTCGAGGACCGTGATGGTCGATGGCAGCATGTACTCCGGCAAACGGCTTCGGAGGTCCTGCCGAAGCTCGGGTCCGCTGACAGCGGCCCGTGCCGCGACATAGGCGTCGAGGCGTTTGATCCCGTCAGCATCCTGCTCCGCGGTGACGACGGCCTCGGAAACCGCCGGGTGTTGCGCCAGCACCGCTTCGATTTCCCCGAGCTCGACGCGATATCCACGAACCTTCACCTGGTGATCGAAGCGACCCAAAAACTCGATCGTCCCATCGTCGCGGTAGCGGACTCGATCGCCCGTGCGGTACACGCGACTGGCCGGATCGCTCCTGAACGGATGCGGCAGGAACCGCTCGGCTGTCAGTTCGGGTCGATTCCAGTATCCGATGGCGATCCCGTCTCCGCCGGCATACAACTCGCCTGGGACGCCAACCGGCTGCGGATTCAGGTGCGGATCCAGGACGTACACCTCGGAATTCGAAATCGGCCGCCCGATGGGCACGGTGGAGCCGATGTGCTGGTCGTGGCTGATTCGATGACAACAGGTGAACGTCGTGTTCTCGGTAGGACCGTAGCCGTTGATCAGCGTGCTGGCGGTGGCGGCGTGGACGAATCGCCGGACATGGGGTACCGAGAGAACATCGCCGCCGGCCAGTACTTGGCGGACTCTGCAAAGCCGATCGAGCTCGTGCTCGACCATCTGCGAGAAGAGTCCAGATGTGAACCACGCAACCGTCACTCGATTCCGTTCGAGCACATCCCCCAACTCCGCCAACGACGGCTTCTCGATGGGAACTTGAGAGAGCGTTCCGCCATTGAGCAGCGCACCCCAAATCTCGAAGGTCGAGGCGTCAAAAGACAGCGGCGCTGCCTGCAAGACGACGTCGTCCGGCGTGAGCGATACATACGACACGCCTCTGACCAGCCTGACGATGCCGCGATGCGCGATCGTGACGGCCTTGGGCGCTCCGGTGGAGCCAGAGGTGTACATGACGTAGGCCATGTCCTCGGCAGCTGGATGGTCTTCCAGGTTGGCCGCGGATTCACGAGCCAGGTTGTCGCGCTCGCCGTCGAGCACGAACACGCGCGCATGGTCGACTGCTGGGAGTCGTGAGGCCGTGTTTCGATGCGCAATGAGGGCTGCGACCCCGGCGTCTTCGATCATCAGACGAAGTCGTTCTGGCGGATCGCCTGGATCCAACGGAACATAAGCGGCGCCGGCTTTGAGCACCCCCAACACGGCGGCGATCATGTCAATCGATCGCTCGAGGCAGAGCGCCACACGCTCGCCTCGGCGGATCCCCTGGCGACGAAGGAGTCTCGCGAGCTGGTTCGAGAGCCCGTTCAACCCGGCGTACGTAATTCGCTCGGCGCCCGAGACAATCGCCACTGCGTCTGGCGAGCGATCGGCCTGTGCCTCGAACACCTGCGTCACCGCAAGATCTCGGGGATATGGAGCGCCGGTTTTGTTCCAATCGACGAGGATCTGGTGACGCTCGCCCTCGCTGAGCATGGGCAGGGCGGACAGATGGGTGTCGGGGTTGGCGCAGATGCTCTCCAGTAACCGTTCAAAATGAGCGGCCATGCGAGCGACAGTCGCCGGTTCAAATAAGTCGGTGTTGTACTCGAGCCCTCCCGTCAATCCGCCCGGGGCGTCGCGCATCGAGAGCGTGACCTCGAACTTGGACGTCGATCGCTCGATGGCGTACGCGGCAGCCGTGGTTCCTTGCAATCCGGGCGTCTTCTGAGGCCCGTTCTGCAGCACGAACATCGCTTGACACAACGGTGCGTGCGTCGTCGCCCGCTCGGGCCGCAGTTCTTCGACGAGCTTCTCGAACGGAATGTCCTGGTGGGTGTACGCGTCCAGCGTGACCGCGCGGACCCGCTGGAGTAGTTCGCGAAAGGTCGGGTCGCCGCCGAGGTCGGTGCGAAGCACCAGCGTGTTCACGAAAAATCCGATCAGCGGTTCGATCTCCACCCGATTTCGGCCGGCGATCGGCGAGCCCACGGCGAAGTCGATCTGGCCGGTGTAGCGCATGAGCAACGTCTGGAACGCCGCCAGCAGCGTCATGAACAGCGTCGCCCGCTCTTCCCGCCCGAGCGCGGTCAGTTTGTCGGTCACGCCGCGACTCAACCCGATCGGCTGTTCGCCGCCGCGTGAGGACATCACCGTGGGGCGCACGTGGTCGGCCTGCAACTGCAGCACGGGGACGTCGGCCAGCTGCTGCCGCCAGTAGGACAGCTGGCGATCGAGCTCCGCGCCCTGCAGCCACTCACGCTGCCACTCGGAATAGTCGCCGTACTGGATGTCGAGCGGCGCGAGTGGGGGGCGATGACCCGCGACGCATGCGTTGTAGCAGCGTCCGAGCTCACCGAGCAGCACGTCAATCGACCAGTCGTCGCAGACGATGTGGTGCAGCGTGACCAGCATGATGTGATCGTCGGCGCCGAGTCGGACGACCAGCGCGCGGATCAGGGGACCCTCGCCGAGGTCGAACGGACGCCCGGCTTCCTCGGTGACGGCGCGTTGTCCTTCGACCTCACGGCGGTCCGAGGGCAGCGCCGCCAAATCGAGCCGTCGGAGTGGCACAACGACCTCCGATTCGATGACCTGCATCGGCTGGCCTTCATGGAGCGCAAACCGCGTGCGCAGCGACTCATGGCGCGCGACGACGGCGCCGAGACTTCGCTCGAGGGCGTCCAGATCGAGCGGCCCGGTCAGCCGGGTGGCCACCGGGACGTTGTAGACGCTGCTCCCCGGCTCCCACTGATCCAGGAACCACAGGCGTCGTTGGCCGAACGACGCAGCAAATGCGTGTCGAGTGCTGGTCATAGACTTCGTTCAGGCCCAGGGAACACGAGGCGACGGACGAATGCCGAGCTCGGGGCCCCGGGCTTTCTCTGGCTTCGATGGTGGCGATGACCCTGGCAGTGCCGCGACCGTTGCGGACTCGAGATACGACCGGGCGGCCGGAGCCGCGCTGGAGGTGAGCGGCGTCGGTCATGAGATCGACTGCCTGCGCAACGTCCAGCACGAATTTCGCGCGCTCGGTCGGGAATCGGGGGGGCGATGGGGACAAAGCGACATCCCATTTTAATCGTGCCCATGAACGCGGTGACTTGATTCAGATCGCTGCCGAGGCGTTCTGGGTCGTCGGTCGCGCCAGGCTGTGCACGACGAGATTGGCCCGCCGGTTCAACTTGCCATCTGAAACCTCGGCCTGCGGTGTGCGGACCGCCAGCCGGCCGGGTTGCGAGGCGGCCCTTGTTGGAACGTTCGGTTCTAGTCTGGAAGCGCTTCGGGTTTTCGGTTCCGCCAGCAAGATACTGAACACAAGTCCGACGGAATGCACAAAACGTCACGACGATCGTCGGGGCGCATGCCAGCTTCATCTGCGGCGACGCTCCCGGCGTCAGGTTGACGAGCCGCGTCGTGACGAACGCGAAGCTCGTCCCCAGCATGCGGCGGCCGTTGTTGCCGGCCGTACGTCACTTCGCTGCCGCCGCGGCTCGCCCGGCCTACTCCGGCAACTCCTCGCTCTTCGGCTCAGGCAACAGGAAGCTGCAGGCAAGCCCCACCGTGTAGACAAACGTCACCACCAGCGTCGAGGCATACGCCAGCTTCGTCTGTGGCGAGGAGCCGGGCATCAGGCTCACCAGTTGCGTGGTGACAAACGCGAAGCCTGTACCGAGCATGCGTCCGCCGATGTTCGCCGCAAAGCCCTCGCCCGTTCCACGGAGGTGAATCGGGTACACGCGCGGCAGATAGTTGCCCCAGAAGCTCAGCTGGCCGACGGTGAAGACGCCGGCGATGAACATGCCCCACTTCGTGAGCTCCAGACTCGTGTTGGCTGCGAACGCGAAAACGAACGGAATGACCATGAGCCCGGGAATCTGGAACATTCTCAGCAGCGATTGGCGCGAGACGATGCGAACGGCGAGAAAGGCGATCAGAAACCGACCGACCAGCCCGCCGAATTCCTGAAACGCCTGGACGGCGCTCACCTGTTGCTGCTGCTGCGGGCCGGGCAAGGCACGCACTTCGGCGAGGCCGGGCACGATGCGCGGCATCTGTTGAATCGCCCCGAAGGCCGCGCCATAGGCACAGGTGAACAGGATCGTGGTGACGATCGTTGTCTTGCGCAGTTCCGGGGTGAAGATCGCACCGAGGGAGGGCCGCTGCAGCGTTCCGGCGACTTTCTTCTGCAGCCAGATCGGCGATTCGGGAAGGAACGGCCGCACGATGATCAACGGCAACGCGGGGATGACGCCCGACATCAGGGTGTAGCGCCACGCCGCGTGACTGCCGTTGATGGCCGGCAGCGAGTCGGCATACGTCACGATCAGCGCGTAGGCGCCGGTCACCATGATGCCGCCGATCGACGAGAAGGCCTGCGTGTAACCGAGAACCGCTTCACGCCGCTTCGGATCCGGAAACAGCTCGGCCAGCCAGGCAATGGCCGCAACGAACTCGACACACACGCCGATGAAGGTCGTCGATCGAAGAATCAACAGCGACGTAATGTGCGTGGCAAATCCGGACGCGAACGCCGACAGCGCGTAAATCAGGATGCTCCACACGAGCACACGCTGGCGGCCAAAGCGGTCGGTAAGGTAGCCGCCAAGCAGTCCGAAGACGCCGCCGCAGATGGCGGGGATCCAGAAGAAGAGTCCGACCCAGGTGTTGTAGTCGGGCGTCCCCGGTTTTGCCACGCAGCTCGGTAATCGCCGGCCCGACCACCAGCGGCGCCATGAGCAGCGCGTAGATGTCGAAGGCAAACCCGAGGGCCGCCGTCGCGCAGATCAACCACTGAGTGGGGGTGAGGCGATTGGTTGGTGTCATGCGTCTAATCGGCGTAGAGGCGGGGTCTCGCCCCGCGTGCGGTCAACGCCGACCGTTGGCCGCGCTCGAGACATCTTCCAGTGCCGACATCATCACAACTGAATCCATTCTCGCAGGCCATAGAAGATGTCTCGGCCCCGCGGAGCGGGGCAAAGAACACTGCCCTACCGAAGCGGCGCCCGGGTGACTCGAGGCAAAGCTTCGGTAGTATACGGGACAGGAGTCTTCATCGTGCGTGTCGCGTCGTTGGCACTATCAGTCCTTTTGCTGGTTCCTTTCGCGGTCTTTGCGCAAACCTCCGCCACGCTCATCGGCCGCGCGGTCGACGCGAGCGGCGCCGTGCTGCCAGGGGTCACCGTCACGGCTCGGCAGGCCGAACGCCGAATCGAACGGTCGACGGTGACCGATGCGACCGGCCGATTCGTCCTCGCCGGCCTGCCCGCGGGACTCTACGAGGTCCGCGCGGAGCTGACCGGCTTTCGTCCCATCGTCCGGCAAGCCGTGCAGATGGCGGTAGGGGATGCGGTCGTGCTCGATCTCTCGTTTCAGGTTGGCGGAGTCGACGAAGCAGTGACCGTTGTCGGATCGACATCGTCGGTCAACGCCCGCACCGGAGAGCTCAGTTATCTGGTCGAGGAGCAGGCCATCGAGCAGTTGCCGCTCAACGGGCGCAACTACACCGACCTCGCATTCCTCCAGCCTGGCGTCGTGCCGTATCCACACCGTGACGGCGGCTCGGTCGTTGCCCACGGGCTCGGGATGAGCGTGAACGGGCAGGACCCGCGCTCGAACGTGTACCTGCTCGACGGGACGCTGCTGAACGACATGACGAACGGGCCGGCAGGGAGCGCCGCCGCAACGGCACTCGGGATGGAAACGATTCGCGAGTTTCGCGTCGAAACCAACGCGTACTCCGCCGAGTTCGGCCGCAATAGTGGTGGTCAGGTGAATGTGATCACGAAATCGGGCGGCAACGTCGCGCACGGCAGCGTGTTCGAGTACCACCGCAACGACTCCCTCGATGCGAAGAATTACTTCGACGTCGCGGGGAAGCCACCCTTTACGCGCAATCAGTTCGGTGCCGCCGCGGGCGGCCCGGTCAGGCGCGACCAACTGTTTTTCTTTCTGGGCTACGAAGGGCTGGTGGAGAACCTCGGGCGCACCATTACCTCGTCGGTGCCCGACGACAACGCGCGACTGGGATTGCTGCCCGACGCGACTCGTCCCGGTGAGTTGGTGAACGTCGGTGTCAATCCAGCGGTCGCGCCTTATCTCAATGAGTACCCACGCGCCAATGGCGCATCGCTTGGGGACGGAACGGCTCTCCATTCGTTCCTGTTCGATCAGACACTCGATCAGCACTTCGTTCAGGGCCGGGTGGACTACAACGTCAGCCCCGGCAACCAGGTCTTCGGGCGCTACACCTTCGACAACGCGAACCAGCGGCTGCCGATGGACTACCCGCAGTTTCCGCGCGCGTTTCTCTCTCGCAATCAATTCTTCACCGGTGAATACCATCAGGCGACCGGACGGATGCTGAACACCTATCGCCTCGGTTTCAGCCGCACGCGCATCGGCCAGAACGTCGAAGCCAACACGGCGGCCACCCTGTCGCCATTCGTGCCCGGCCGCCCGCTGATTGGCGACATCGACATCGGCGGGCTGCAGCGCTTCGGCCCCCAGAGCTCGGCCGACCTGCGCCTCGTGCAGAACGTGTTCAGCGGCCAATACGATTCAGCGCTCACCCGTGGCCAGCACCTGCTGAAATTCGGCGCGCTGGCCGAGCGTTTTCAGCTGAACATGGTGAACCCGACCTTCAGCCTGGGCATCTACTCGTTCGCCAATCTTCGCAGCTTCCTGACCAACACCGCGACCAGCTTCATCGGGCTGCGTCCCGAAGGCGCGATCGATCGCTACTGGCGTTACACGCTGGTCGGCGTCTACGCGCAGGACGAGTATCAGCTGAGCTCACAGCTGACGTTAACCGGCGGCTTGCGCTACGAGTTCACGACCATGCCCAAGGAGATCTACGGGCGCGACTCGGCGCTGATCAATCTGACCGATACCCAGGCGACCGTCGGGCCGCTCTATCAGAACCCGACCTACACGAACCTGTCCCCGCGCGTCGGCGCCGTCTGGCTGCCGACCGGCGACGCGCGGACGTCGATTCGCGGCGGCTACGGTCTGTATTTCAACACCAACAATCAACAGAACCTGATCGTCACGGTGACCAATCCGCCGTCGACGCCCCGTGTGGTGTTCCCGAATCCAACGTTTCCAGCGCCCCCCTTCGAGCGCAACTCGACCAACTCGATTCGCCCGGTGCAATGGGATCTCGTGAACCCGCGGGTGCACATCTGGAACGCGAACGTGCAGCATGAGTTGTGGCGGCAGACCGTGCTCACGCTGGGTTATGCGGGATCGCGAGGGCGGCACCTGCTCCGCAGCAACGACGTGAACACGGCCGTGCCAACCACGCTCGCCGACGGCACGATCTTCATCCCGGCCGGCGCCCCTCGGCCGAATACCGCCTGGTCGACGATCGAGCTCAAGAGCTCGGACGGCGACAGCTGGTACAAGTCGTTGATTGTCGACGTTCGTCGCCGGTGGTCGGGGGGCTTCAGCGTGCAGTCGTCATACACGTGGTCTGACTCTCGAGACACGACGCAGGCATCGACGTTCTTCTCTGACGCGACCAACGGGACGACGTCGGCCTTTCCTGAGTACGTGGCCGACTACAACCGTGGCCCATCCGACTTCAACGTCGAGCACAACTGGGTGACGAGCCTGAGCTGGGACATACCGTGGGGTCGCGACCTGAGTGGACTGTCGGGCGCGTTGCTGTCTGGATGGCGCGTGGCTGGGATCGCGACGCTGCGCAGCGGATATCCGCTCACCGTCTTCGTTCAGAATAACCGATCGCGCTCGCAGTGGCAGCCTTCACTCGGCCCGGGAATCGGACGGGATCGGCCAAGCTACGCGCCCGGCTTCGATGCCGACCTCGCGGTCACCGGCAACCCAGATCAGTGGTTCAACCCGCGCGCGTTCGCGCTTCAGCCGGCGGGGACATTCGGTACCACCGGCCGCGGCGATTTCTCCGGGCCCGACCTGCGCACCGTCGATCTGTCGCTCACCAAGGAGCAGCGCCTCACGAGCGGCGGTAAGGGGACGGTCGAACTCCGCATCGAGGTGTTCAACCTCTTCAATCGGGCCAACTTCGGGGTTCCCAATCTGATAACGTTCGCAGGCGCAGCCGACGGCGAGGCGCCAGTAGGGAACTTTGGAAGGATCAGGAACACGGTGACTTCAGCACGCCAGATGCAATTGGGCGTGCGAGTGCGCTTTTAGCTGTTCGCGATTCGCGGTTCGCGGTTCGCTATTCGCGATTCGCTATTCGCGGTTCGCTATTCGCGATTCGCTATTCGCGGTTCGCTATTCGCTACTTCAAGAGGCTGTATCACAGCCCCAGAGGCGCGCGCGATCGAGCCTACAGTTCTAGCGGATTCGTATCCACTACGGCGTCACTCAGGAGTAATCCCGTTCGCGCGATGGTCCGGCCCGTATAATCGCGTCACCGTTGGCCCTCACCCCCGGCACACTACTCGGCCCGTACGAAATCGTTGCCGGCATCGGCGCGGGTGGTATGGGTGAGGTTTACAAAGCGCGCGATCCGCGACTGAACCGGTTAGTGGCGCTTAAGCTGCTGCCGGCCGCGGCCGCGAACGACACGGAACGCCGCGAACGGTTCGAGCGCGAAGCGCAGGCCGTCGCCGCCCTCAACCATCCCGGCATCGTCACCATCCATTCCGTGGAACAGGCGGACGGCCTGTTCTTCCTGACGATGGAGCTGGTCGAAGGGCGATCGCTGGCCGACGCGATGCCGCCGACCGGGTTGTCACTCGATCGATTGTTGACGATCGCGATTCCCGTCGCCGATGCCATCGCGGCCGCGCACCAGAAAGGCATCACGCATCGCGATCTGAAGCCAGGCAACATCATGCTCGGCGAAGGCGAGCATGCTGGACGCGTCAAAGTGCTCGACTTCGGGCTGGCGAAGCTTGCCGAGGCTCCGACAGCGGCCGCAGGCCCAACCGCGATGCCGACCGCGCTGCCGACAACGCCGATCACCGGAGAAGGGCGAATCCTCGGGACCGTCGCGTACATGTCGCCGGAGCAGGCGGAAGGCAAGCCGATCGACGCGCGTTCGGATCTCTTCTCGCTTGGCGTGATCCTCTACGAGATGGCGACCGGCCAGCGCCCCTTCACCGGGGACACCAGCATCTCGATCATCTCGTCGATCGTCAAAGACACTCCCAAGTCGGTCACGGAGCTCAACCCGGCGCTGCCACGCGATCTCGGCCGCATCATCCGTCGCGCACTCAGCAAAGATCTCGAGCGGCGATACCAGACGGCGAAGGATCTGCGCAACGATCTCGAGGAGCTCAAGGCGTCGTTCGAGTCCGGCGAGTTGCAAACGTCAACGATGGCGTCCGGTGCATTCCCGGCCGGCGCAGATCAGGGCGCAGCGCGAAATCGTGGGATGGCCATCGCCGCGGCGATCGTGTTCCTCGCGCTTGCGAGTGGAATCGTCTACTTGTTGGCGACGCGGCGGCCCCAGCCGGCGGCATCCGCGACGGCGGCCCCATCAGTCCAGGATCTCCAGATCACGCAGTTGACGACGAGCGGCATCGCGGCCCGGCCGGTGATCTCGCCGGACGGCAAGTACGTCGCGTACATCCAGCGTTCGCAGGTGCCGGGGCCCGGCGGTTCCCTGGTCCCCGCATCTAGCGTGTGGATCCGTCAGGTGGCGACGTCCAGCAACGTCCAGATCGTTGCGCCTGAATTGCTGGCGGCCCTCGGCGGCCTGACCGTGACGCCCGACGGCAACTACGTGGACTACGTCAGCTTCGGAAGGGGAGAAGCGGCGGCGGCATTGTGGCGCGTGTCTTTCCTTGGCGGCACGCCGAAGAAGCTGTTAGAGAACATCATCACGCCGATCGGCTGGTCTCCCGACGGCCGGCACATGGCGTTCGTCCGCGAAGACCTGGGTCGAGGCGTGTTCGAGTTAGTGCTCGCCGAAGCCGACGGTGCGAATCCTCGCGTGCTCACGACGCGGAAGCATCCCGCTTTTTTCGACTCGCTCAGCCTCATATCGCAGCCGAGTGTCCGCCCCGCGTGGTCGCTGGACGGGCGTGTGATCGCCGTCCCGGGTGCACTTCGCTCCCCGGACTTTCAAGAGCAAATCGTGTTCGTGGACAGCACCAGCGGTGCGGAACAGGCCTTGCCGGTTCAAGGCGCTGGCGCTGTGTACGGCCTCGATTGGATCGACGCCGGTTCCCTGGTGCTGGATCAGGTCGTGGAAACCGGCGGCCCCTCCCAGTTGTGGCGCCTTGCGTACCCGAGCGGCGCGGTCACCCGACTGACCAACGATCTCGGCAGCTACGTGGATGTGAGTATCACCGCGGCGCGCGACAGTCTCGTGACGACGAAGACCGACCGCCGCGTCGCGATCTGGGTGAGCGACGGATCGGGAGCGAACGCGAAGGAAGTCGTGCCCGCGACGCAGTCGAGCGGGATGGGGGACGACGTGACATGGGCGGCGGATCGCCTGCTGTTCACGAGCACGATTGGCGGCCACCGATCGATTTCGAGCATCGGCCAGGATGGTGGTACATCTCAGGAGGTCGTCACTCAAGGGTTTGTTCCGACCTCGACCTCCGACGGCAGGACGGTTGTATTCAGATCGACCGTTCCTCAGCGCCAAGGGCTCTGGAAGGTCACCGATGGGGGTCGCCCCGCGCAGCTGTTGGGCGGGCCAGCAGGCTGGCCCAGCGTGACACACGACGATCGCTCGGTCATCTTCTCGTCGGCATCAGGCGGCGTGCAGTCCCTGTGGATGGTGTCGATCGACGGCGGCACGCCCGTTCAGTTGACGAACAGGTTCGTCTCGGCGCCCACGCTGTCGCCGGACGGCAAGGCGGTGGCATTCGGAACTCAGGACGATCAGGGCCGCCCTGCGTACGCAATCTGCAACCTGCCCGACTGCTCGCCGCTGCGATTCGTGCCCCCGCGACCCGGTGGCGGTAGCGGCAGAATCACATGGACCCCCGACAGCACAGGGTTCCTCTACGTGACGGGCACGCCGCCGAATCTCTGGGTCGAGTCGCTGGACGGCAAGCCCGCGCGGCAACTCACGCACTTCACCGACGACCGCCAGATCGCTGACGCCGCCTGGTCGCGCGACGGCACGCGCCTCGCCATCGCGCGCACGACGACCACGACCGACATCGTGCTGATCAGAGGCTTGAAGCGGTAATTGCGCCGCCGGCCGGGATTGGTCCTGCCTGGTCGCCAAGTGCCGAGCGACTTCCTCGCCGTGGGTCCCTCGGCAGATCGGCGTCACTGAGGACCGATCCGCCCCCCACACCGCTGCGCTGGTATGATTTGGAGCGACGACGTGTCGCTTCACGATCACATCGGATCTTATTCGCGACCCGATCACGGAGGTTCATCTCATGAGTATCGTTGTCCGCTTCAGTCCCACCGCTCTCACTGCCAAGAAGTACGACGAGACGATTCGCCAACTCAAGAACGCCGGCGAATGGCCACCGGCCGGGCTCGACTACCACGTCTGCTTCGGTTCGGATGGCAACCTTAAGGTCAGCGAGATCTGGAACTCGCGGGAGCAGTTCGAGGCCTTCGGCGAGCGTCTGATGCCGATTCTCGCCGGCGCCGGCATCCAGTTCACCAACCCGCCGGACATCTTCGAGGTTCACAACATCATCAAGGGCTGACCATCGGGCGCGGCGGCCGGATCGAGAATCGTCAATCGTTCGGGCCGCGACCGCCTCGCCGTCGGCGACCTCCGGTCGGCGGCACACCCACGATTGCCGCTCAAGTAGGAACTGTTCCAATAGTCAACGCGGTGAGGCAGGACCGTCCGCCTTGAGCCACGTGCTCAAGGCACGCCGCCGAATTGGCGGCCCGATCGGTCCTGGGTAGTCGCGAAGGGCTGACATTTGCGCCTGCCCCTGCCTCTCAGCTCACGCGGCGTCCGGCTCGATTCCGAGATGGTCGTTGACCGCGCATCGTAGTCGCTGTCTGCATCCAAGGTAGCGCTCCGTCGTCTGGATCGAGACGTGGCCCAACAGGAATCGAATCTGATCCAGTTCGCCGCCAGCCAGGTGACAGAGCCGCGCACACGTGCGCCGGAGATCGTGCGGGGCCAGCTTGTCAATGCCGGCTCGCGCAGCCGCTGCCCGTACCACGTCCCAGAGCACTTTCGGTGACATGCCATCGCCCCAGACCCGCCCGGCCTTGTTGATGGCACGGAAGACCGTGCCGTGCGTGATGTTGGCAGCATCCGTCCATGCGTTAACCGTCACTTTCACCCAGTCAGGGATCGGCACCGTGCGCACGTGGCCGCCTTTGCCGACGACGTGGTGTGGAAGGCGTCGATTGTTCGATCAACCGCCGTCCCTGTTCTGGAGTCAGCCAGTTCCCAAGCCGAACGCCCAGGCGCCGCACGCCTTTGACACGGCGAATGCCGGCGGCCAGCTCTGGACTCAGCAGACCGGCATCAGCTGCCTCGTACGCGAGACGGCGGACGGCTGCCAGCCGAAGATTAATAGTGGCAGGGGCGTATTGGCGCTGTTCGAGGTAGATCCGATAACGGCGGACGACAGTGCGGTTGAACGCAAGACGCGGCTCCGAGCAGTACCAGGCGACGAACTCACGAATCGCGTGATCGTACGTCCGCTGGCCGCTGGCGGACGTCAGGCTGTTGAGCACGGCCGTCTTGGCTTGTTCCAGGTCGGGAAGGGCCAGCACTCGCTTTGGTGACTTCTTCTTGCGCGATTTCGGCTTTGGCATTCGGCGACGGCCTCCTTCACCGTCGCCGACAGCCTGGCCGACCCGTTATCCCTGCGGCGTTGATCGCGGGTATTGCGGAACGGTTCGCCGCCGTCCTGCGTTGTCCCATGTCCTGGACTGTCGCCGTCAGAATATCCTCGGCGTGCTCGCGCAGATCGGTGCTGGCCGAGGCCTCTGAGTCAGGGCCTCACGAACGCGAGGCGAAAGCGAAATAGGCGACGACTAGGGCAAGTAGAAAGAGGACAACGCGCGCCACGCCCATCAACTGCGTCCAAGCGACGGGCT
Source organism: uncultured Acidobacteriota bacterium (assembly GCA_963773045.1). Lineage (GTDB taxonomy): Bacteria > Acidobacteriota > Vicinamibacteria > Vicinamibacterales > UBA2999 > 12-FULL-67-14b. Next base: position 845,824 of record CAVYZT010000013.1, read on the forward strand.
TTGTGCCTTTCGGCTTCAATCCAGTGATCGCGGCGACGGCCACGGTCAAGACCGCAATCGTGAGCCATGTCAGCCACGTCATGGATCTCATCCTAGCAGTGCTTGCGGCCGGTGGGCCTTCAGCAAGGACCCGGGCTACCGGAGCCAGACGATCAGTCCGGCTGCCAAGAGCGCGAGGACCAGCGCGGCGGCCGCGATCATCAACAGCCAGCGCGAGCGCGCCTCGAGCACCTCGGTCGCCGCTGTTACGTCCGCCAGCTGATCCGTGACCCGTGTCAGCAGTTCGGCCGTCTCCCGGTCACGCTGCTCGAGCGCCGCCACCCGATCGGCTAGCAGACGATACGCCTCGTGGGGCGAGTCGCCGTGCGAGCGCGGTGTCGCCGTCCGCGACAGCAACGCGTCGGCCGATCGGGCAATCGCCGTGGCGTTCTCAAGGATGGTGCGCCACGGAATCACCCTCAGCGCCGCAAGCCACGGAAGTGCCATACCGTCAGACTACCTGCTCAGGTCTCGCGGAGCCACCCCGTCGCGATTGAGCTTTACGGGCCGCTGCCGATCACGAGCGGGTAGGTCCCTGACCGGATGATGATCTGCATGTCGGGGCTGGCTGGGCGACCAGGCCCATGCGGGCAGCTTCCCACAGCGCGCCCGCCCCGCCAACCAACGCTGTGGCAGCCATTGCCGACGCAAACATCGCAGGATTTGTCATGACTGGTCGCGCACTGTTTACCGAAGCCAGGCCGGGACGAGTCGCGCTCATGGCCATCAGGGCCCCGATCTGAGACGCGCGCGCAAGCCATGCCGAAGGGCCGCGATCACCTAACCACGATCGCCGACCACGCAGACCGGCTGGCATCGGGGTCGGCTGCGGTTTTGTTACCGGTTCTAAGCGTCCGGCTGTGAGTCCCGCTCGATGCGTTGGCGCAGCCGATTGAGACTTCGAAGCAGGTGATCGGCAGATTCGTCGAACGCGACCGCTTGCATCGTTTCAACGTAGCCCAAGCGTGAGGAGAGATCCATCAAGTAGCGAGTCTCAGCGGCTGAGCCAGAGGCCACATCCAGAAAATGCGCGAACGCCCGATCGGTTTTCTCGGGCAGCGCCCTCGACGATATTGCACGGTGCCGAAACTGCAGCGCGACGTAGTTGTGCTTGCAGTCCGAACCGCTCCTCAGTGGGAAACGAGGACGATAGCTCGTAAACCTTCAACGCCAGCTGATCCGCCAGAACGAACACGTCGAGCTTCTTGTGGTCACGGGACATGGACGCCTCCGTGACCTGAGGGCGCAAGAACCGCTCCCAGCTCGCGATTGCCCGTTTCGTCTCTGATCTTCCTAGACCAGGGTTCGCACCTCGTCAGAATCTGCGATGTCCGCGACGTCGGTGTACGCCATTTTTGCCATCGCCGCGAATAGCGAATAGCGAATAGCGAATAGCGAATAGCGAATAGCGAACAGCGAATAGCGAACAGCGAATAGCGAATGGCGAATAGCGAATGGCGAATGGCGAATAGCGAATGGCGAATGGCGAATGGCGAATGGCGAATGGCGAATGGCGAATGGCGAAGAGCTATCGCCTGCCGCGGGCTAGCGACCTGTCACGAGCTCCAGGTACTTGTCTCGGGGTTCGGCCGTCCACCCGTTGATGCCGTGCTTGGGGAGCCAGACCATATGGACCCAGGCCGCGGCGATCAATGGGAGCGACAGAAGTGCGTAGCCCCACACGCGTCCGGCGGTTGCGACGACACCGGCAAAGATCGCCGTAACCAGCGCGATCTTCAACACCCGCCGGCCGCGAGGCTTGTGTTCCTCGAAGCGTCCGAACAGAGCGTTGCCAAACGCGAAAATCGACATGACGACGGCGACGTCGAACCACGGTGTGTCGATGCTCCACATCTGGAGCTCCTTTCAATCAGCTATCGGCTTTCAGCCTCCAGCTTACGGCTGTCAACTAGGACTGGCTGATAGCTGATAGCCGACAGCTGAAAGCCGATCATGCGGGTGGACGGTAGTAAAGCACCATGCCAGCACCGATTGCAGCCAACAGAAACCCCACATAAAGCAGCGGATTGGGCGCGACCTTCGGTGGATGCAGAACGGTGGCGGTGAGGACGTTTACCAGCGGCGCACCGCCGAACACGAGCGGCATGACGATGAGAGGTGAGCCGCCGGCGCGAAACGCGTAGGTGATGCAGACGGCGCCGAGCGCGCCGAGCGCTCCGGCGAGCGTCGCCGTCAGCGTACCGCTCAGTGAAAAGTTGCGCCACTCGCCCTGGGACGACAGCGCGCCGACGGGAACGAGGATGGCGATGAGGAAGTACGCCACACCCACGCACAGCATCGCGCGCAGCGGGTTCCCCAACTCGGTCTGGCCTCGGTGCAGCGAGGCTCCATACAATCCCCACGACAGCGCCGCGCCTGCGGCAAGAGTGATCCAGGACATTTGAGTTCTCCTATCAGCTATCGGCTATCACTATCAGCTCGGTTAGCTCTCGGCGATCAGCTAACAGCTATCGGCTATCAGCGATGAGCTTGTCGTCTTGAGCTTTCAGCACGGCGGATATATCAAAAACTGCGACACGTTGTGGAGCGAAGTATTGCAGATTCCGACTGTCCCGCGATGCGCGGCCTAGGAAGACTCGAAGAACGAGCCGCGACCGCACGGCCCAGCCGTTGCGCCGACCTGTCCGAGGCAGCCTGACCTGGTGCGCGCCAACGACAAGGAGCGGCGATGAGTGCTGGTATTCCCAGGAGTTAAGGTGCACAACATGGACTACACGGTGATCCTGACGACCGAGCCCGATGGTCAGGTGTCGGCGCAAGTCCCTGATCTACCGAGTGTCTTCGCGACGGGCGATACACTGGCCGAGGCTGAGATTCACGTGCGCGAAGCGATCGAGCTCTATCTCGAGACACTGCGAGCGGATGGCCAGACCGCGCCCGAACCGCGAACGGTCGCCCGCCTCTGTTCAATCGCTTCGTAGGCCGCGACTCGCGAATCGCGAATCGCGAACGCGAACCGCGAACCGCGAACCGCGAACCGCGAATAGCGAACAGCGAACAGCGAATAGCGAATAGCGAAAGTGATTACCGCTTCTGCCCAATGGCCCACAGCATCCCAGCGGTTCGGAGGAACAGCTGTCCTTCCATGATGGCGATTGAGCTGAGCGTGTAGTCATCCAGTCGATTGGTGGCGAGCAGCTCGAACTGCGGGCCGGCCTTGAAGACGCTGGTCACGCCGTCTTCACTGGTGATGTAGATCTTGCCGTCGGCGAGAACCGGCGACGCACTGTAGGTGCCGGGCTCCAGCCGATGCGGACCATACACCGCCTTGCCGGTCTTCAAATCGATGCAGTAGACCACTCCTCGATCGGTGATGAAGTAGGCGCGCGTGCCGTCGGTGACCGGCGTTGGCACGTCGGGCCCGTTGTGAAACTCCCACAGCTTGTGCGACGTCGTCACATCGCCGCGGCCGCCGGCCTTCAGGCCGAGCACGGGCCGTTCGCGCGACGGCGCAATGACGATGTCGTCGTGGACGACCGGCGAGGCGACGATGCGGTTGGCCGGATCGTTCGAGGGATTGAGGCCGTTGGCGCGCCAGAGCTCTCGACCGGTGACCGGATCGTGACCGGTCACGACATCGCCACCGGTAATGATGATCTCGTTGATCGTCCCGAAGCGGACCAGCGCCGGAGTGATGTACGCATCCGGCGATTCGCGGATCGCTTTCGTCGGACGCTCGACGCGCCACTTGGTTGCGCCGGTCTTGCCGTCGATCCGAAGCACGTATGACGGATCGTCGGTCTTCATGCCGTGAATCACGGGCACGATCAAATCGCCGTCGAGCAGCAGCGGCGAGTTGGCGTAGCCCCAGTTCAGCCCGAAGCGCCCGTAATCCTTCTGGATGTCGCGGAGCCAGAGCTCGCGTCCATTGAAATCAAGGGCGCGCAGGAACCCCGTGCCGGTCATCACCCACACAGTCGAGCCGTCGGTGACCGGCGACGGCGACGACATGTTCTGTTTTTGCTCCCGGTGATTGCCGCCGCCGAGCGGCTTCTTCCACATCGGCTGACCGGTCGCGCGATCGACCGCCCACAGCGAGAGTTTCTGGCCGTCGGCTTCGGCCACATTGAGAAAGATCGTCCGGCCCCAGATGATCGGCGTGGCGCCGCTCCACTGCGGCAGCGGCAGCTTCCACGCGATGTTCTCGGACGGGCTCCACTTGAGCGGCAGATTGGTCTCTGCGCTCACGCCATCGAGCGTCGGCCCACGCCACGCCGGCCAGTTGGCGGACAGGGACGTCGAGGCCATGAAGAGTAGGGCGGCAAGAACTATGTACGGCATCAGTTTCTCCGAGGGCGGTTCGCCATTCGCGGTTCGCGATTCGCAGAACGCCCGTTTCAATACAGCACCCATCCGATAGCAAGCAGCGAAAAGCGAAAAGCGAAAAGCGAAAAGCGAACAGCGAATAGCGAACAGCGAACAGCGAACAGCGAACAGCGAATAGCGAATAGCGAAAGCGAATAGCTATTCCGTCTTCAACGCTTCCACGATCCGCGTCCTGGTGGCCATTCTCACCGCGAGCAGCGATGAGAGAAGACCGGTGAGGACGACGACAATCAGCAACGTAGCCAGCTCGCCAATCGGCAAGGCCTGTGCCCGCTCTCGAAGCGCCGGAAGAATCGCGACGATCGCCGACAGCGTGCCAAGCGCGACGCCGCCCAACACCAGCGTCAGGCTCTCCGCGAGCACCATCACACGGACGTCGCCAGGCATGAAGCCGACCGCGCCAAGCAGCGCAAGTTCTCGCCGTCGCTCCAACACGTTTCGCGCCAGAACCGCGCCGAGACCCACCGTTCCCAGCAGCAACCCGAGCCCACCGAGGGCCTGGAACGTCGCCAGGTACGTGTTTTCTACCTCGTGATACGACGCCAACCGGCGTTGCGTATCAACCACGTCGATCCCGAAGTCCGACAACCGATCCTCTAGATAGGCGGTGACCGTCGCGGCTTCGCGGGGCGGAGCATCGATCAGCCACACACGATGACCCTCGTTGCGCGGGAAGAGGCGCACGAACGCGGCGTCGCCGATGATGACCTCCGACTGAAGCGCACTATCGGCCAGCGCGCCGACGATGCGGAGACGGACTGGCGACTGGCCGTCTGGCGTGAAGACGAAGTCGTCGCCGACCTTCAGATGCAGCGCGTAGGTCAGCGTCGTCTGATCGACCACCGCCGCGACCGCCCCATCGTCGAAGGTCTGGTTGAGCAGGCGCCAGGGGTTCGCCCGATCTTCCGGCGTCGCCGCCAGAGACGCGGCGAACATGAAACGCCCCTCCTCGATGAACGCTGCTTCTGGCGCGATGATGCGCGGGTTGGTCGGCTTGTAAAGCGTCAGGCAACTGGCTTCGTCGCCGGGCCGCAGGCGGGCGCGGGTCACGTGCACGCCGGCCAAGACAGGATCGTCGGCGTCGAGCCCGAGCTCGGTCCGGCCGCTCGCGATGTTCGGGTCGTACATCAGCGGCGCGACCGATTCAGCCATCAGCAGATAACCGCCGGTGCCGGAGTGTTTCCCCAAGTCGAGGTTGCCCGGGTCCCGACGAAAGGCGCCGACGGTGACGAGCACGAAGCACGCAAAGGCGATGAGCGCGAGGCTGAGCACGCTTCGTGACGGCGCGGCCGCTGTCTGCGTGGCACCCAATCGCGCGATCGCAAATCTCCGCCGCGCCGGCGGCGCCGGCCGCCGGGCGCGCCTGAGCAGGACGGCGGCCGCGCACAGCCCTGCCACGAGCCACGATCCGCCGGCGCCGAAGAAGCCAGCCGTCGCGTCAATCGTTCCCGACACAGTGGCCGCCACCAAAAACGCGCCAATCAGCGCAAAGGCGATGGCGAGGATCCGCGTTCGCCAAGGAGATCCGCCTCTGCGCAGATCGCCCGATCCTGTCAGCAGCGAGCGGGTCGATCTCCGGCTCATCGCCCGCACGCCCAGCCACAACGCCACCAACCCCGCGCCGATCGCGCCGGCGACGCCAATGGCGAGCCAGCGTGGCGACACATGCAGAGAGAGGGCGCTCGTGCCAACCGCCCCCATCCACCATGTCCGCAGCCCGTACATGATGAAGGCCCCGTAGCCCAAAGCGGCGACAGCGCCCACCAGCGCTCCGGCGGCAGCGAGAACCGCGCCTTCGCGCACAAACGCCGCTCGAATGGCCGAGGGTGAAAACCCGAGGGCCGCCAACACCCCGACTTCACGCGTGCGCTGCTCGAGGCCCAGCCTGAAGAAGAGGTAGGCGAGCAGAAGTGCCGACACGACGAGAAAGAAGCTGAAGTAGAGAAAATACTCGCCAAAATCGGTCGTCCCCGTCGATGCCGCGAGCGCCTCGCTCCGGACGTGGCGGATCGAGAAACCAGCCGCGAGCGGATCCAGCCGGGGCGAGAAGTCGGAATCGGTGGCCGAGATGCGAAGCGAGGAGACGTTGCCGAATCGCGATCCCCAAAGCCGTTGCCCATCGGCAAGGGTGACGAAGGCCTTCGGCGCCGCCCGATAGCGATCCCAGTAGTCTTCGTCTTTGCGACGGACCTTCGCGAGATCGACCGGAAACGGCGGGTCCCACGACCTGATGTCCTCCGCGTCGCTGATCCCGGGATACTCGGGCGTGAGCGTCTGATCACCACCGGGCCCGCTCATCGGCACGACACCGCGCAGCGAGAATGTCGCGGATCGTGTCTGCAGACCCTCTTCATCGGACCAGAGGTAATACCCGAGCGTCACCTCGTCGCCAACCCGCGCGGCAAGATCGGTGGCGGCCCATTCGTTGAGCCAGATGGGAGGATGAGTCGTCGACGGGGCTTGGGGCTTGGGGCTTGCGGCTTGGGGCTTACCTTCTGCGATCGCTGTTCGGTTCCAAGTCCCAAGTCCCAAGCCCCAAGCCCCGCCGAGATCGACCGCGGCGACGGTCGAGTAGGGCACTTCACGATTGCCGATGCGGATGGAGTTGGCGACGTAGGTAAGCGCCGGAACGACGTGGCGTCCCTGGTCTGCCGCCTGTGCGGCGATCGACTCGACAGCCGCGGGCACGATGAATCCGGATTTGCCTTCCACAACCAGCGGGCCATCGGGCACTCGTGGACGCACTCGCAGCCCGAGGTCGTCGATGGTTGCCACGCTCGAAATCAGCGTCCGTACCATCCCAATGGCCTGCTCTGGCGCGAGTTCGTCGAGCTTCAAGAGGAGCGTGTTGACACGGTCGCCGAGCTCGAGATCGCGCTGCAACCGAGTCATCGGCACGAACACCGCGAGCACGGGCCCCTGCGCCGGCGCCAACGAGAACTCGGACAACGACTCCCGGTCGAGCACGCGCGAGACAGTGACGCGCAGACGGTCGCCCGTCAGCTCGCGGCGGCCTTGCAGTGTCGACAGCGGAATGTCGGTCGGGCGCGCGATGCGAACGGTCAGGCTGGCGCCGCTTCGCGCTCCGAGCTCTTCAGCCAGCGCGCGGCTGACCAACGCGTCACGACCCGTCACCGTGAGTCCCGTGACGCCGTGAAAGCGTTCGAAACGCTCGTCGATGCCGTAGACCATCACGCGGCCCGCAGTCCGCTTCGACTCGTCGTGAACGGCGACGCCAGTCGTCACGATCAGCGGAGCAGCGGATTGCACAGGCGAGGTCGACGAAGGGGTCGCGAGGCTGTCGGACAACGCGCTGCGAAAGAAGGTCTGAGAGGACACGACAACGTCGGTCGACCCGAGACGGCCCAGCGCCAGCTCGCGCAAGCTGTCACGGACCGACTCGCCGACCAGCAGGGCCCCGGCGAGGACGGCCACCGCCGATGCCATTCCCACGACGACCATGACGTGGGTCGGCAGATAGTGACCGAGTGACGCTCGGGTCAGGCCTTGGCTACGCATCCAGCGTCCCGTTCTTCATCGACCAGCGGCGCGCGAATCGCTTGGCCAATTCTGCACTGTGCGTCACGACGACCAGGATGGTGTGCTGCTCACGGTGCAGCCGGAGCAGAAGGTCGGCGACCACGGCCGCCGTGTCCGCGTCGAGATTGCCCGTGGGCTCGTCACAGAGCACCAGCTTGGGATGACGCACGAGCGCGCGCGCAATGGCCGCGCGTTGCTTCTCTCCGCCCGACAACTCGGCGGGCCGATGGCCGGCACGCGACGTGAGGCCCACTTGGTCCACGAGCCGCTGCGCCCATTCGACGGCGCCGTCCGCGTCATTCCCGACGAGGGTGGGGATCAGGACGTTCTCCAGCACCGTGCATTGCGGCAGGAGGCAGTGGTCTTGAAAGACGAAGCCGACGTGACGATTGCGAAATGCGGCGAGGGCCGGCGCCGGCAAGGAGTAGGGATCTTGCGAGTCGAGCCGCACCTGACCTGACGAAGGAGGTTCGAGGCCGCCGAGCGCGTAGAGCAGTGTGCTCTTGCCCGATCCCGAGGGTCCCATCACGCAGGCGGAGTCGCCGGCCTCTAGCGTGAAGGTGACATCCCGCAGGACGGTGAGTTCACCAGCTGACGTTGAATAGGTTTTCGAAACGTGGCTCGCCTCGAGCACCACCCGATTCTATCCGTGGTTTACCTGCGTGCTTTTCCTGAGCGTCTGGTCGGTTTCCGGTACCTCATGGCGAGGGATGCTCTGATTGGTACTCGCATTCCTCCGTTCCATCTCAGACACAGCAGCGAATCTGGCGCAATTTCTGCAACGTCTGTCTCCGAGACTGTTTGAGTCGGGGTGCCCCCTTGCCTGAGAAACCCGGCACGCGGAAATGATGGGAGATGAACTATGAGATTCGGAGTCACGTTAATTGGGGCGTTGCTCTTAGCCGGTGGCATCGTCATAGGTCAGGCGCGGCCGGATCTGTACTCATTGGAGCGCAAACTCCAGGACGCTCAAGTCGCCCTCGACAACTCCGTGCCGACCAGCGCCGACCAGCGCGAGTTTCGGGATTTGCAAGACGACGTCGCCTACCTGCGCGTCAAAACCCGACGCGGTGAGACCGTGAGCGAAAGGGAACGGCGCGAGGTCTCCGACAACATCGACCGCTTCATCAATCGCCTGAACCGGAACACGGAATCCAAAACCGGGAACGAGCCACCGCCTCGCCCCTCCGCCCGTACTCGCGGCGCCGGCAGTGGCCGCTACGATCGAACGATACCCGCCGGCACCGAACTCGACGTGCGGTTGGAGACGCGGTTGTACTCAGACACTGCCCAGGTCGAGGACCAGGTTGAGGCAACCACTGCGGTCGATCTTCATCAAGGAGACGAGCTGCTTGTTCCGTCCGGTTCACGGCTGATTGGTCACGTCACATCCGTGAATCGGGCGTCGCGGACCGATCGCAAGGGCAGCCTGACGGTGGAGTTCAATCGCCTGATGGTCAACGGCCGGACGACTGACGTCCGTGCGACCGTGGTCGAAGCGCTCGAAAGCGGAGGCATCAAAGACGAGGTCGGACGCGTCGGCGCGGGCGCGGGCGTAGGCGCGATCATCGGCGGCATCCTTGGCGGAGTGAAGGGCGCCATCGCCGGCATTCTGATCGGCGCCGGCGGCGTGCTGGTCGCTACCGAAGGGAAAGACGTCGATCTCCCGCCGGGTACGATGCTACGGGTTCGCTTCGACACCCCGGTGTACCTCACCGATCACTGAGAAACCGGCGCGTTAATTTGGCGTCGGTACTCTAGCTGTCATACCGGGCGCGTCTCGCCGCACCCCTGAGAGCAACATCGTGATCGGCGTTGCCGCTGGTCACGATGTTGCAATCTCGCTCACGACGGGCTCGACTTGCGAGCTCGAGGTCAGCGGGTTACACAAATCAGTTAGCCATTTGCTCGAGTAGAGATGAAGCGCTGCTGGCAGACAGGTTTGCCATGCGCACGACATCGTTCCCGCCAAACCCACCAACATGCAACGCAGAACAATCAAGCCAGGGAGAGTCACATGACAGAGAACAAGAAGACAGCCGTCTTTGGTATCTATCCGAGCGTCGCGCAGGCCGAGAGAGCGGTCGACACGTTCGTGAACGAAGGGTTTTTCAATGACGACATTTCCGTGCTGCTCCCGGACACCCAGAGCACCAGGGATTTTGCGCATGAAAAACACACCAAAGCGCCGGAAGGCACCACCACAGGTGCGGCGGCTGGCGGCACGCTCGGTGGCGCGCTGGGTCTGCTCGCCGGCATTGGCGCTATCGCGATTCCCGGCGTCGGCCCATTCATCGCCGCCGGTCCGATCATGGCCACTCTGGCTGGGATTGGCGTCGGCGGGGCAGTCGGTGGTCTGGTTGGCGCCCTGGTTGGACTCGGCATTCCTGAGTACGAGGCCAAGCGCTATGAAGGCCGGCTCCATGCAGGCGGCGTGCTGCTCTCGGTTCACTGCGACACGGCGGACGAGATCAAGCGCGCGAAACAGATCCTGGAGCGAACCGCCGCCGAAGATATCTCATCGGCCGGCGAAGAGGCCGTGAGTTCCCCGGGCAGCAGCGCAAAAGCGGCCAAGCGCGTTTAAGGCCGCAGATGACGCAGACGACACAGACACGCTTCTAGCAGCGACGAAAAGACTGTCACGCGGGCGTTGGTGCGCGCCGCGTGACAGTCCCGCCGTAGTGTGCCTTCTTGAACATCGCATTCTCGAGGCAACACATATGATCGCAACTCTACGACGAGACCGTCGCCCTGCACCCCGGGTTCCCACGAACACAGGAGAGAAGACATGAAGCTACAAACGATCGCTGCCGGCCTGATGGTGTGTGCCGCGGTCACCTTCGCCCAAGAGGGTCAAGATCGCGCAACGATTCAGTTGCGGAACGGCACCAAAGTCGAGGGACGAATCGAAGCGCTCGGCGGCGGCGTCCTCTTTCTCCGCGTGTCGCTGGCTGATCAGCGCAAGCTTCCTCTATCGGAGGTGGCCCTGATCGATCGGAAGGGCGGTGCTTCGGGTCTGCCCGAAACGGAACTGAGCGTGGCGCGCGGCGCGGAGCACTTACTCCTCTTAACCAGTGGCGTCAGTCAGAAAGGCTCGCTCGTTGGGATTAAGGGCGGTGAAGGCTCGGGGGAAGACGATCAGCCCAGAACCTACGTCTTTCGCACGACTGACGGGCAGGAGCATCGATATGGCCAGTCAGAAGTGGCTCGAATCTACCTGGGATCTTACCCATTCGGTACGCTGCCAACCACGTCGAGCCCGTCCCCGGCAGACCACACTGCGGGTGTGATGTCTCCCGGCGCCGTCAGAGTTGCGGCGACCAGTAGCTGGGTCTCCACTTTCGTCAAGGTGAAGAAAGGCGATCGCGTCTCGTTCGCTTCCAGCGGTCAGGTGCAGCTGTCCGACAATCCCGAGGATCGCGCCATGCCTCCGGGCAGCAAGCGTGTCGCGCGTAACTCGCCGCTGCCGACGGTCGGGGCGGGGGCGTTGATCGGTCGCATCGGAACCAGCGGCACACCGTTTGGTATTGGCGATCAACAGTCTGTGCCGATGCCCGCCGATGGCGTTCTATACCTCGCCGTAAATGACGACGAGCGGACGGACAATGCTGGCGAGTTCGTCGTGGTGGTCACACCTGAGCGACGACGGTAGGAGCTCGGGAGGGGTCACCACCTTCGCGAGCGCGCGACACCGCGATCGGCTCTAGGTCAGACACGACTGTCACGCGGGGCGTTGATGCGCGCTGTGTAACAGTCCCTCAATCGCTTCTGCGTAAACGGCCAGCATCTGTTCGGCCATGTGGCCGACCGTGTAGTGCGCGCGAACTCCCGCGGCTCCGTTGCGGCCGAGCTCTGCGGCCCGGTCGGGATGCCGCCACAGGTCGTACAGCGCATCGGCGACATCAGCGCCAGCCTCCGATCGGGCCAGCACCCCGCCGCGCGTTCGCTCGATGATCTCCGGAAATGCTCCATGCGCCGGCTGCACGACCGGCACTCCGCACGCCATCGCCTCCAGCAGATACAGGCCCTTCGGTTCGTGGTAGCCGCTGGGCACCGACAACACGTCGATACTGTGCAAAAAAGCGACTTTGGCCGTGCGCTCGACCGCGCCTTGGTACTCGAACTCGGCGGCCAGACCGCACGATTCGAGCTGACGCTTCACGCCATCCAGGTAGCCCTGATGCTCCGGAGCCAGATAGCCGGCCACGGCCAAACGCGACGGCGGCAGCCCTCGCTCGCGACGGAGCACGCGATACGCCTCGGCCAGGTTATGAAGTCCCTTTTCCGGCGCCACGCGCGCAAGGTACCCGATCGTGAACGGGTCCTGGCGCCGGCGCGTGGTTACCGAAAGGTCTTGCACGTTCACTCCCAGCCGCGCGATGCGCATCTTCTCGGCGGGAATCGAGAGGAAAGTGCGCATGAAGCGCGCGTAATAGTCACTGACGGCGATGAACCGATCCACGGTGCCGACCTGCGACCGAATCAGATCGAGCGCTTGAGTTCTGTAGGGCTCAGTCAAACCCTCGAGGAACAAATCCTCCCCCTGGAGGGTCACGACGATCGGACACCGAAGCGCGCGGCGAAGCGGCGTTGCCAGCGAAATCAGCAGCGTGTAGGGAATGTTGACGATGGCGGGCGCCGGCTCGCCGGCGAGCCATTCCAGGAGCTTGTCGATTTCCTTCCGCTGATGCCCGTCCTCGCCACGAAGCGTCGAGACGGTCAGGGCGCCCAGTTGCCTGGGATCGACTGCGATCGAACCGCTGGTGAACGCCTTGATCACTCGCGGCGCATCCCACAAGCGATCGAACGCCTTGGGCGTGTGGCGAAACAGTGACAGGTGCTGCTCAAGGTAGACGCTGATGCCGCCGTAGAACACGCGTTCCTGCCGGCTGACATTCGGCTCGTCAGTGAGCGTTGGCGTGTAGAAGGGGAGCAACGTCACTTCGTGCCCCTTCCGCAGGAGTTCCGCGGCCAGCGCGTTATCGCGCAGGCAGCTGCCGCAATACATCGACGCGGCGCCGGCAGTCAACGAAAGAATCCTCATGCTCCGCATCGCCTGTTCGCTGTTCGCCGTTCGCTTTTCGCAAGGTTCACTTGAGGGCATCCGGCGAGTGTTTTGCGAATAGCAAATAGCGAATAGCGAACTGCCTTCTTCAGGCGAGTCTCTGTATCGCACGCCGAGCGTAGAGGTGCTCGAACAGATTGCCTTCGTGCGGTTGATCCCACCCGATCTGCGTCGTCGAAATCGGCCCGAAGTTCAAACGATCGACCAGAGGCGATGAGATGAAGCGCGCCCGAAATGCCGGGTCGTCGGAGAGGCACGTCACGACCAGCGAGGCGCCGAGGCACTCGGGAAGATCGCTGGCCGGCACTTCGACCACGCTGGCGAACGGAAAGAGGAATTCGCGATTGGCCAGTGGATGATCGGCATCACACCTGACGATCGTCGGCAGCAGATACGTGCCGCCGTGAGCGCTGGCCACGCGATCGCCGCCCAGCACGCGCGCCCCTTCGGCATCGGCGTCGATGGTCGAGGAGATGCGGCGCGCGATGTCCGGATCGGCAAACGGCGCCAGCACGGCATCCGGGTCGTCAGCGGCGCGCGGCAGCACCCGCGCCACGCGTTCGGCCAGCGCGTCGGCAATCGCCTCGCCGTGCCTGGTTACCCAGACACCCGAGGCGTTGACGCACGAGCGTCCGCCGTTGTTGGTGATCGATTCGACGATGACGTCGAGAAACTGCTCCCAGTCGTCGGCAAGGTCCGGACCGATCACGATTTTGCTGTAGCCGGGACCGTGCACTTCGACGCGCGGGTCGCTCTTCCATCGCTTGGTCGAGCCGACGTCGCCGAACACCATTCCCCGGCCGCAGCTGCGCAGAATCTGGTGGCCGCCGGCGTGGTCGGTCGGGTAGTACGCGAAGGCCCCGGCTGGAGCGCCAGCTTTGATCCAGGCCTGAATGATGCGCAACGGCGTCCAGGGCTCCGCGCTGCCGGGCTTGAGTACCACGGGCATCTTCAACACGGTGGCCGGCGCCCACAGCGAGTGCACGCCCGGAGAATTGCTGGGCAGCACGATGCCAAGGGCGTCAGTGAGAGGGAAGAAGCTCAGTATCTGCCCTCGCGTCTCGCCGATGCCGGCGTCGAGCAGCGACAGATCGACGCCGCGTGTCAGGCCGTTGAGCACTTCGTCCACCTTGCTCAGCACACCGTGGACCTTGGCCATGTTGCGGCGGACGTTGCTCCACGGCATCCCGGTGGTGGCTGTTACCTGTTCGATGTACAGCTGCGGTGTCTGCATCGAACCGCTTTCCGGATCCAACGGGAGGGCGTCGTGCAGGAAGTGCTCGGCGGCGCGCTTGGCCATCGCGAGCAGCTCGGCGAAGGGAATGGCCTGCAGGAGCGCGCGCGCCTCGGCTTGACCGCGCAGGTCGCGACTGATCAGGCCGACGTTGGCCTGGCTCATCGCCACAAACGGCTCGCGCGTGCGGAAGTGCGGCGTGACCACGGTGTGCACGCTGCGATAAGGACGACCCCAGCGGAGGATTGGTAGGTGCAGCATTCGCTATTCGCTATTCGCTATTCGCTCTTCGTTCTTCGTTCTTCGCCATTCGCATTCGCGGTTCGCCATTCGGGATTCCCGAGTCGCAATTTTGCGAAAAGCGAATAGCGAACTGCAAACTGCGACTAGTACACTCCCTCGACAACGCTTTTCTGGAATCGCGAGAAGGGCCGCACGTTGCGGACCCCGTCCCACGGATACTTCTGGCACGGGCGCTCGCGCTCGGCCTCGTCGCGCTCGAGAAAGCGCGGCATGAAAAACTCCTTGGTGAGCGTCGTCAATCGCACGCGGCCGGCTTCTCCGTAGTCGACGACCCGGGCGGGCTCGTCTGGATCCACGACCTCGATGCTCGCGCGCGGCCACGGCGGGAAGTACATCACGGCCCAGTTCTCTTCCGGTTCCGGCGTCTTGTTGGGCGCCAGGCCCATCAGCGTGTTGCCATAGGTGGCGGCGAAGTGTGCGCCCTCGAGCAGCTCCTCGACGGCGAAGCGCTGGAACTGCGGCGTCATCTCCGTCCCGCCGCAGAAGACGCCAGTGATGCCGGCCTTCTTCAACGAGATCCGCTCGCAGAGCGCCTCCAGCAGCTTGGGTGTCGTGAACAGGCACTTGATCGTCGTGTGGGCCTTGAGCAGCGTGAGCGCCTGATCGATCACGTGGCGCTTGTAGAGCTCCATCATCTCCATTTCGCCCATCTTGATGAGCTTGATCACCCAGCGAGGATCGAGATCGACCATGAAGCAGATGCCGCCGCGGTGTTGCGCCAGATGCTCGATGGCGAGCCGCAGGCGTCGAGGACCGCTGGGGCCGACCTGCAGCCAGTCTGCGCCCCGGGGAAACTTGTCGTCCGGGAGGGTCCGGCTGAACTCCTCGTAATCGATACGGAAGTCGTTGATGTTGATCCGCGATTTCGGCACGCCCGTGCTGCCTCCGGTTTCGAATGTCGAGATCGGCAGGTGCTGATACGCGCGAGGCACCCATCGTCGCACCGGGCCACCACGCAGCCACTCGTCCTGAAAGAAGCCGAACTTGTCGAGATCGTCGGTACGAGTGCACCTCGCGTCGAGGATCCCAACCGGCCTTGGCGGCCCAATCGAGCCAGAACTGACAGCCCGTCTCAGGGCTGAAGTGCCATTGGATGATCTCGCGCACCCAGGCATCACGCGTGGTGCGAGCGCTTTCGAGAACGGATACAGCGACGGACATACCGAAGAATTGTATGACGGGGCTTGTGGCTTGGGGCTTGGGGCCTGGGACTTCGGACGTGGGGCTTGGGGAATTCGGATTCGCTCTCAAGCCCCAAGCCCCAAGCCTCAAGCCCCAAGTCCCTCTACTCAGAACGGGGCGAGAATGCCCTGACCGGTTTTCTTGAACGCCAGCGAGAGCGCGGCGCCGGTCTTGACCAACGCGGTGCCGACTGCACCACCCACCACCCCGAACGGCCCTGACGTCGATTCGACGTACGACTCCTGGGCCACCGGCCTGGCGAGGCCGGTCATGCCGGTGTGCTCGGTGGAAGCGAGCGCGGCCTCGGGAACGGCTGACGGCGATGCACCGGCCGTACTCGGCCGTTGCGGGCTCGTCTCAGGGTGAGCGATCTCGCTCGGCGGCGCGAGTCGCGTCACTGGAATTGGTTCGAGAACGGGAGTCGAGCTCAGCGGAACCGCGCGCCGCGCGACGAGCGCAGCAGTGTCGAGCGCTGGACGATCCATTGACACGGTCGGGAGTGCGGCCCAAAAGTTCAGGACCCTGGCGTCGATTGACTCGGCAAGCGGTTCAGCGGTGCGCGGACCAATCGGCACGCGGAGGAACACCGCGGTTGCGAAAATCGCGCCGAGGATGAGCAAGGCTGACCCTGGCCGTCCCGCCGACTGCGCGCGCTGCTGCCGCACGAATCTATTCTAGGATTTTCAAGGTGCCAAAGGTGCCAAAAGTGCCATGCGTGCCAAAGGTCGGAGGCGCCCGCCCGACCTTCCCGATTTGCAGCCTGATCAGCGAATTGCGACGCCTTAAGCGCTCCGAAGCGGCGCTTCCCTGCATGATCACGTCACCCGCAATGCCACTATCGGGTCGACGGTCAGTGCACGTCGCGCTGGAAAATAGCAGGCCGCAGTGGCAACTGCCGTCAGCAACAGCGAGACGATCGTGAACGTCAACGGATCGCTCGCCGTCACGCCAAACAGCAGACTCGAGCCCGCGCGCCCGAGCCACCACGCTCCCACGAGCCCGAGCGCGAGACCGGTCAGGCTGAGCGTGAGCCCCTCAGCGATCATCATCCGGAGAATGTCTGCGGCCTGTGCGCCGATGGCCATGCGTAAGCCGATTTCCTGTCTGCGTGTCGCGATGGAGTACTGGATGAGCCCGTAGATCCCGACGGCGGCCATCAGTAGCGCCACGACTGAGAAGCCAGTCAGGAGCGAAGTCTGGAAGCGACGTTGCATGAGGTAGGTTCCGAGTTGCTGTTCCAGAGGCGCCACCCCATAGATCGGCGCGTTCTTCTCCACGCGATGCACGGCCGCCCGAAGTGCGCCGGCCATCGCTGCCGAGTCGTCCGACGAGGTTCGTATGCAAAGGTCAACGCTCCGCGGAGGATTCTGCTCGAGCGACTCGAAGATCTGCGGGAGAGCTTCGCGCTCCGGCCCCTGCCGCCGCATGTCCCCGACGACGCCCACCACCGTGTACCACGTGCCGTCGGAATCCCGCGGGCCCAACTTGAACCGTCTGCCGACTGGATCGTCCCCCGGCCACGAGCGCCGAGCCATCGCATCGTTGACGATCGCGACCCGCGGCGCCTCGGGCCGATCCTCGATCGAAAAGAAACGGCCGCGGAGCAACGGCGTTCCGAGGGTTCTGAAGAAATCCGGGCTGACCTCGTCTCTTGTGAGCCGCAGGCGCTCGGAAACCGTTCCGTCGTCCCGGTCGACACTGAGGACGTGTTCCCTGGGGTTATCACTGAACAGATCGCCGGTGATGCCGGCGCTCTCCACACCCGGAACCGCTTGAATCTGTTCGAGGACGCGGTTGTACAGGTCGGTCCGTTGCGCGGGGACGCTGAAGGTCGTCGGGCTGGAGACTTCCATCACAAGGACCCGCCCAGGCACGAATCCCGGATCGATGTTGTTCACGTACCACCAGCTGCGGACGAGCAGACCGGCGCCGACGAGCAGAACGATCGCCAGCGCAAACTCCGCCACCACGAGGGCGCGGCGGATTCGACGGCTGGATGTTCCGCCCGAGAGGCTTCTGCCACCCTCCTCGCCCGTCGGACGCAGGTCGCGTCGCAGCGTCGTAATTGCTGGCGCCAGTCCCACCAGGATTCCCGCCAGAAGAGAGATGGCCAGGGCCCAGCCGAGGACGCGGAGATCGAGGCTCACTTCATTCAGACGCGGTAAGTTGCCAGGGCCGAAGGCACGGATCAACCGAATGCCTCCCAAGGCGAGCAGTGTGCCCATCAATCCCGAGACGGCGGCGAGCAGGACGCTTTCGGTGAGCAGCTGCCGCACGATCCGTCCGGCGTTCGCTCCAAGCGCAGCGCGAACGGCCATCTCGCGCGCGCGGGCGGTGCTGCGCGCCAGCGAGAGGCTTGTGACGTTGGCAGCGGCGATGAGGAACACGCAAAACACCGCGCCGCCGAGCATCCACAAAGCCAATCGCGATTGGGGTCCGACCACGTAACGACTCAATGGGACGACGTTGATGCCCTGGTTCCTTTCGGTAGCCGGCAATTGATCGTTGAGGCGGCGGGCGACTGCGCTCATCTCCGCCTGGGCCTGCTCGAAGGTGACGCCCGGCCGAAGTCTTCCGATGACGAACCACGTCTGTCCGCCGCGCACGCTGCGGCGGGTCGGGTGGGGCTCCCACACGTCTGCTTCGAATCTCGCGATTTGGTAATCGGCAGGGAGGATGCCGATGATCTGTGAAGGAAAGCCGTTGAGCACGAGAGTCGCGCCGAGCGCATCGTGCGAGCCTCCGAATCGCGTTTGCCAGAAGCGATGACTGATCATGACCAGTCGTTGCCGTTGCTCAGCTTCTTCGCTCGAAAAGCTACGCCCCAGGACGGGCCTGACACCGAGGAGTGGAAGCAGGTTGGGGGAGATACTCGCGCCGACGATCTGCTCCATCCCATCAGTGCCGGTCAACACCGTGGACACGGAATCGAAGGTGGCCATGTCCGCGAAGGTCTGACTTTGACCCCGCCACTGTTCGACATCCCAAAGTGCCGATCTGCCCTCGCGAAGGTTCTGCGCCGGATCCTCGGTCCACACCATCGCCAACTGTTCCGGCGACTGATACGGAAGGGGCCGGAGCAGAACCGCATTCAGCACGCTGAACATGGCGGTGTTGGTGCCGATCCCCAGCGCCAGTGTGGCGGCCGCAGTCATCGTAAAGGCCGGACTTTTGCGGAGCGTGCGAAGCGCATACCGCAAGTCACGCGGGAATTCCGTGAGCCACATGGATGACCTCACCTGCCGATACACCTCTTTGGCCAGCGGTACGCCGCCGAAACTACGCTTGGCGGCCCAGCGCGCTTCCTCCGGGGAAAGGCCCTGCTGGACGTACTCCTCCAGCGCTTCGGCCAGATGGCTGGTGGTCTACACCTCGCAGATGTTGGCAGTCAACTGGTTTGACGTTCGAGGTCTTAGGCTGGTCGGCACGCCGACCACTTCGACATGCTCCATCCCGCCTCGGCGCTCATCCTGCTGAAGCAATCATGAGATAGGTTCTAGGGTCGCAAAACCTCGTCGAGGCTCCCTTTGAGCAGGCTTCGATCCACCGGATGCTCATCCTTGGGCAACGACAGGAAATACTCGATCACCGGTTTGTCGTCGGTCAGCACCGGGCCGTCTCCGACATAGGCGCGGACCGCGTCGGGTCCCGCCACGTAGTTCCGTCGCAGCGAGCGCTCGTCCCAATCGAAGACGGTGGTGAACCCGGGCATCTTCCGGCGCGCTTCGTACGCGCTCCAGCTGAGCTCGAACGGCTTCATGCTCCCGAGCATCAGGCTGCCATCGCCCCAGAGGGACGTGTATGGAAACACGGACAGGAACGTCCGCATCATCAGCTTGTATTCCATCTCGGTCTCGCCGCCGTTCCACTGCATGACGAGACCGCCTGGCGCCAGGGCGTTGCGAACCAGTTCGTAATATTCCTTCGAGTACGAAGATCCGGCGCCGGCGTGGCGCGGCAGGATGATGTCGGCGGTGATGACGTCGTACTTCTTCTTCGTCATCATCAGGAAGTTCCGCCCGTCGTCCACCTTCAAGTGCACGTTGGGCCGCTTCAGCAGGTCGTAGTTGATGTGCTTGAAGAAATCGGAACCATCGACGACCGCCTGCGACAGCTCGACCACGTCCACATCGACGCCGTAGGCGGCCACGGCGCCGGGCGTGGCGCCGCCGCCCAGGCCGATCACCAGGGCGGTCGTCGGGCGCTGGTGCAGCATCACCGGCAGCGCACCGATGCGGTGGTGTACGAATGCGGTCCCATCCGAATCGTTGGCCTGATGATTGCCGTCGAGATACATCACCCGCATCGGCCGTCGCGTATCCGGGCGGTCGTGAACCGCCACCGTCGTCTGCACGCCTTCTTCGCGCCACAAGAGCGTTTCACGGCGATGGAAGCGCGCCATCGCGATGTCGAACGGATCGACGCTCGTGAACGCGGCGACGACGAAGACGATCGGCGCGAAGACGCCGATCACTCGAGCAAACGCCGGCCGCTCACGCCGCTGCGCAGCGGCGAGCATGGTGCTCGAGAGCACGGCCAGCGCCGAGACCGCGATCAGACTTCCGCGGGTGCCAAGCCACGGCAGCAGCACGAACCCGCCCAGCACCGAACCCGCGATCGCGCCGAACACGTTGAGCGAGTAGAACGTTCCGACGCGCCGGCTGGTCTCCGCGTTGCCACCGTCGCCGGCCCATAAGAGCAGGCCCATTGGGAACGCCATGCCGAGCAGCAGCGTCGTCGGCAACATCGCAATCAGGCTCGACACGATCAGCGGACCGAGATACGTGTTGAGGCCCAGCCGCGCGATCCACGGCGCGGCGAGATCCATCGCCTCCTGACTCTTGGCCAGCACACCGAACGACAAGACCGCGGCCAGCCCGATCGCTGCTTGAATGACGGTGAGAACCGGCATCCACTTCAGGCGCAGGCGCAGGAACGGCGCCGCGATGGCGCTGCCAAGGGCGATACCCGCGAGCACCGCGGCGAGCATGATCGTGAACGCGTACGCGCTGGGCCTCAGGAACACGACCAGCATCCGGAACCAGATGATCTCGAGCGCGAGCGACATCACACCGGACAGGAAGAACGTCCAGAGCACGGCACGCTGGCCACTTGACGTGCCCACGACGGTGTCGGTGCCAATGGTGCCAGGAGTGCCAGGAGTGCCAAGGGTGGGTGCGTTGTTCGGTTCTTGTCGTGGCAGTACGAACGAGACGACGATGGCGATGACCCCAATCAACAGGTTGGTCGCGGCGGCGTATCGAAACGACTGTGTCACGCCCACCTCTGAGATCAGGTAGAAGCCGGCGGTGAGCGCGCCGACGATCGCGCCCAAGGTGTTCACCGCATAGAGCCAGCCAATGCGGCCGCCGATGCGCTCGTCCTGAGCGACCGCCGACTTGACGACGAGTGGCAGCGTCGCGCCCATCAGAGAAGTGGGCACGATCAACACGAGGAACGCGACGACGAATCTGATGGCGGTGACGGCGACTGTCGATTGCGGCAGCGCGGAATGAATCGCGACCCACAGCCTGGTAATGGCGGCGAGCACTTCCGGTGAGGCGAGCGCCGTGATGCCGACGAGCGCTTCGACCACGCCGAACGCGGCAAGTGGACGCGTAAATCGCGACGCCAGACGGCCGGCCGCGAAGCTGCCGACGGCGAGACCGGCCATGAAGCCGGCGAGCACGGTGCTCGCTGCGTACACGGTGACCCCGAAGACCAGCGCGAGCAGGCGCAGCCACATCACCTGGTAGATGAGGGCGCACGCGCCAGAGCCAAAGAAGAGAACGCTGAGGATTGGCAGCAACAAGGGCTCGTCTATCGGACCCCGTACAGCGCCGCCAGATGATCGGCGAGCGCGTCCTTCTCGTTGGCCGGCACATTGGCGCCCCAGCGCATCATCTTTTCGACTTCGCGGACCCAGCCGGAGCGCGACAAGCGTTGTTGCTCGACAAGGTCGGTGCCGTGACAACTGAGGCAGGCGCGCTTGAACGTCGCTTCGCCGTCTGTTGCAGCAGCAGGGGCGTGTGATAACGCGGGCCTGATGCCGAAGTGCTCGGCCAGGTAGGGAATGAGCGCTTCTCGCTGCTCTGGCAAGAGGGTTGCGCTCCAACGTGCCATTTTGTCGAGCTCACGCCCCCATCCAGCAATGTTCAGCCGCTGCGCCGCGATCAGGTCGGTGCCGTGACAACTGACGCATCGCGTCTTGATGATGTCTGCGCCAGCTCCGGGCGGTAGCGGCTGCTGCGCGCGCAGCGAAACGAAACTTACGACTGCCAGTACGAGCACCATTAGCACCCGCACCCTAGGCACTCGAGGCACCCTAGGCACTCTGGGCACCCACCCCTTTTGCACCCGAGGCACTCTAGGCACCCTAGGCACCTATTTCTATCCGAACCGAGTCGGTACTGATTCCACAGGTAGCCCGACGGGTTCCACTGCGCAACGGCTGGTTGCACGTTTCCCTTGTTGTCGGTGGCGCGCGACAGGATCAAGATCGATTCCGCCTTGATCGCGTTGAGCGAGAACTCGAAGCGGCGCCACGAATATCGCGCCTGCTCGCCGACGAGCTTGGCCGGCTGCCAGCTCACACCGTTGTCGGTCGAGATGTCGACTTTCGTGACGTCGTTCTCGCCGGCCCACGCAAAGCCTGCGACCGACACGAGGCCGGGCTTGAAGACCGCGCCTTCCGAGGGCGCCGTGATCAACGACTTCACCGCCAATCCCATGAGCGGCGCGGTGTCTTTCGGATCGACGGCGGCGCCGGGCGCGACGCGCTTGGTCGGATAGCGGTAGCCCGACGCCACCCAAAAGCCGTCGAACTCCTTGTCGATCACCGTGAGAGTGTTGAGCCACTTCACCGAGTAGGCGCCTTCCCAACCCGGGATGATGGCGCGCACCGGCGCGCCGTGCGGAACGGGAATCGGCTCGCCGTTCATCGCGTACGCGACGACCGTGTCGGCGTGGGTCGCCTTGGTGATGTTCACTTGCCTGACAAACGGCGGCATCGTTCCCAACGGGCGATCCGCGGCGGCCATCACCACGTTGCGCCCGGTGGGCTTGGCGCCGGCGCGCTTCAGAATCTCCGAGACGCGGACGCCGGTCCATCGGGCCGTACCGACCGCGCCCTTCTCCCACTGAATGCCCGCGACGGCCGGCTCGAAAAACGATCGGCCGTTGCCGGCGCACTCCAACGTCATCGTGACCGTCGTCGCCGGAAGCTTCTTGAGCTCGTCGAGGGAGAGCGAAAGGGGAGACGCGACCTCGCCATCCACCTTCAGCGCCCACGTGCTCGCATCAACCGTCGGCACTCCCATGTGGCAGCGCACATAGAAACGATCGAGGGGTGTGATGAAGCTGTCGAACAGGTTGACGGGAGTCTCGTAATCGGGCGGGCGAAGCGATCGAACGATCAGCTTCTCTTTGCCCCAGCCTGGGCTGGTGGCCTGCGCATCCTGCGCGAACAACCCGCGCGGCATTCCGCCAATGAGGCCGGCAATCCCCAGTCGGCTTGCGGTCGCAAGCAAATCTCTGCGTGAAATCACCCGCACATTATAGGGTGCCTAAAGTGCCTAGAGTGCCTACGGTGCCTAAAGTGCGAGGCATTCCAGGCACCCACGCACCTAGAGGCACCTTAGGCATCCTAGAAACCTTAGCCCTCCAGCTTGTCGAGGAGCGCGCGCCAGCGGCGGCGGGCGACGGCAATGGTTTGACCGTTGGCGAGCACGATCTCGCCGTTGCCGTCGGCAAACGGCCTGGCCTCCCGGATCGCGTCGAGGCGAATGATCGCCGAGCGTGAGACCTGGAAGAACGCCGCCGGGTCCAGCCGTCGCGCCAGCGCAGCCAGCGTCGGCTGCATCGACAACTGCTCGGTCGCCGTCAGCAGGTGAGTCACGCCGTCGACAAACGTGAACGCGACAACCTCCTGAAGCGGAACGACGCGGAACCGCGCACCGCGACGGGCCAGGAATCGAGTCGGCGCCAGGCCTTCGCTTCGCGTCACCGCGTCGATCGCGCGATCGCGATCCCTGAGGGCGGTATTCTGTCGCACCCGATCGAGCGCGGCGGCCAGTCGCGCGCGGTTGACCGGCTTCAGCAGGTAGTCGATCGCCGAAAGCTCGAATGCGTCGACGGCGTACTGATCGTACGCAGTGCAGAAGATGACCGCCGGGCGCGGCGGTCCCAGCGAAGCCGCGACGTCGAGTCCGCTGGCGCCGGGCATCTGGATGTCGAGCAGGACCAGGTCGGGAGTGAGCTCGGCGATGCGCTCGGCCGCCTGGAGCCCATCCTCGGCCTCGCCAACGACTTCGACGTCGTTGTGCGCCCCGAGCAATTGGCGCAGCCGGTCGCGGGCGGGCTGCTCGTCGTCCACCAGCACGGTGCGAATCATTTCGTCTTCATTACCAGGGCCGTGACGTCGTCCTGATCCTGATGGGCGCCGCGATGGGTGCGAACCGCGTCCAGAATGCGCGCGCAGAGATCGGCGGCCGGCAGGTGGCGCGACTCGAACAGCAGCGCGATGAGCCGTGCCTCGCCAAACTCTTCGTCGTCATCGTCTCGAGCCTCGTTCACTCCGTCTGTGTAGGCTACCAACACCGAGCCGGGTTTGAGCGTGAGACTTGACGAAGAAAACTCGCCGTCTTGCAACAGGCCCAGCGCCGGCCCGGTGGAGCCGATTCGCGTCACCGTGATGGCCTCCGGGTCGAGCAGGAGCACTGCAGGGTGTCCCGCATTGACCAGGACGAGGCTGCGCGTTGACGTGTCGAGCGTGGCGTAGATGCCTGTGGCATAGCGCGCGCCATTCGTGGTTTCGAAGACATCACGATCGACGGCCGCCATCAGTTTCTCCGGCCCCAATCTGGCCAGACGCGCTGCCGTGTGGACCCGAGCCTGAACCGCCGAGGCCACGAGTCCGGCGGCGATGCCTTTGCCGGATACGTCACCCAGGAGAAGGCCCCACTGAGACTCGACAATCTCGAAGGCGTCGTAGAAGTCACCGCCGACCCCTCGGGCGGGCAGCGATGCGGCCGCGCAGTCCATCCCAAAGATCGACGGCAGGACGCCGGGCCACATCTGCGCCTGCAGCGCCGAGGCGGCCTTCATCTCGCGCTCCAAATGGCTTTGCCGATTCAGTCGCGTGCGCACTCGCTCCAGCGTCGCCGCCAGCTTCGCTCGCGAGACGGGCTTCAACAAGTAGTCGGTGGCGTCGACGGCGATGGCCTCGAGCGCGTAGCTCTCGAACGCCGTCGCAAAGACGATGTAAGGCCGCGGTTCAGGTAAGGACGCGGCCAGCGCCGTGCCTCGCATTTCCGGCATTTCGACGTCGAGAAAGAGGAGATCGGGATGCGTGTCGCGAATGACGGCGCGTGCTTCGACCGCGCTTCCCGCTTCGCCGACCACACTGACGTCTCCTGCAGCTTCGAGGAGTTGACGCATCCGCACGCGCGCCGGTGGCTCATCGTCCACGACGACGGCGCGAATCACGCTGCCATCCTGACCACGGGCATGACGATGCGCGCGACGGTCATGCCGGCGGCGTCGTCGCGTGTGAGCGACAGCGATGCGCGATCGCCGAAGTGGCCGTGCAGGCGTTCGCGCACGCTCCGCAAGCCGAAGCCCTCACCCTCGCGCGGCTGCACGCTGGGCGCGCCGGCGCCGGGACCCGTGTCGCGCACTTCGACGGTGACGCGATCGCTGGTCGTCCTGACGAGAACGTCGATCCGTCCCGGACCGCGCGTCTGCGACACCCCGTGCTTGATCGCGTTCTCGATGAGGGTCTGCAGCATCATCGACGGCACCTGCGGCGCCGGCGGCAGGTGGTCGGAGTCGATGGTGCACGTCAGGCGCTGGCCAAAGCGCGCCTGCTCGACGTCGAGATAGGCGCGCGCAAAGGCCAGCTCCTGATCGAGCGGCGCCCACTCGGAATCGGATCGCCTCAAGGTGTAGCGGAAGACTTCCGCGAGCTGTTCCACGGCCTCGTCAGCCCGAGCCGGGTCGGTGTGAATCAGCGATGCGATCGCATTCAGCGCGTTGAACAGAAAGTGCGGATTGATCTGCGCGCGCAGCGCCTTGAGCTCCGACTTGCTGGTCTGCAGCCGCAGTTCTTGCGCGAGCTGCTCCTGTTCCTGTCGCTTCCGTTCCATCTGGAACTTCTCGAGCATGAAGCCGAAGACCGTGACCAAGTGCCGCAGCAACTGCATGTCCTCGCTCATCACCCTGCGCATACCGGCGGCGCGGAGGACGGCGAATCGCACCACAGGCCCGTCGACCGGTCGCGGCATGGCGATTTCCTGCAGGACCACGGCGGTCTCGGGCGGCTGGGCGTCGCCGAGTAGAACCTTGATGCGCGCGCCGAAAATCTCGGCCAGCCGTTTCTCCGTCACCTTGATGAGTGACGCCTCGTCGGTGGCCGGCTGCATCGCGGCCAGCATGTGCTTGATCGCTTCAATCGACGTGAACTCGCGGCCAAGCCACATCCGATCGAGCCAGCGCTCCGCGCGAGCGCGCAGCCACGGCAGCACGAGCGCCAGCGGCACGAGCGCCACGGCGAAGAACCAAGGCCGCGCCGGACCGGCAGGCAGCTGGTCGAGCCAGCCCAGCGTGACAAAGAGGAACGCGCCCACCGTGACGATGCTCATCAGCATCAGCAGGGCGCGCTTGACGACCAGATCGTAGAATTCGAAGCGGCTTTCGAAATAGACCGACGCGATCATGAAGTAGATCGGCGTCGCCCGCGAGACCCGGTCGAGGGCGCTGATGAGCAGCCGATCTTCGCGCATGAACGAGAGCACGCTGAACAAGGCCACCATCGCAAAGAACAACAGGATCATCACGTTGCGCAGCCGCAGCTGGTCGGGCGTCGGTTCGTGGCGCGGGCGCCGCAGCATGAGCGTCGTGCAGTAGACGCTCGCCACGGTGAACATCGCGGCGATCGAGGTCCCGATGATCGAGCCAAGCGAAGCGGGCCGTGGCACGAGGTTGAAAATCGCCGCGACGCTCCAGGCACCAACGAGCGGTGACATCACGTACATCAGCGCCAGGAAGCGGCCGTAGATCCTCGGAGGCGGCTCGTGATCGGAACTGTGCGCCTCGAGGAACAACGTATGCATGATCACGGGGGGAAAGATGAACGCGATCACGAGCGCGCCAAGATTGGTCCAGCTCTCGTTCGTATCGCCGACCAGCGATCGAAACTCGGTGAGCGTGTTCAGGACGAACCACACGAAGCTGAGCGCAAACAACGCGAGGCTGGCCCGGTCGATCCGCTCCCGGATGCCGGCGCTGTACAGCCGTTCGGCACCCCAGACCGGCTTGGCCTGCCGGCGCAGCGATACGACGGTCGCCGCCCCGTAGGCGTACGCGCCGAACAGGTACACGAACAGCGCGACGAGGTTGATGAGGATCACGGCCGGTCTGACTCCCTTATACGCTAACGTTTGGCGCGATGGTCGTGAGCGAGGGTCGAGCGGCGGACATGCGGTCCCGAGCGGTCGTTACTCGCTTTGCACCGGCGCCCACCGGATACCTGCACCTGGGTCACGTGGTCAACGCGTTGCACGTCTGGGAGATCGCCAGGCAACGGCACGGGCGGGTCCTGTTGCGGATCGAGGACCACGACCGCCAGCGGAGCCGGCCCGAGTACGAACGGGCCATCCTCGAAGATCTGCACTGGCTCGGTTTCAAGGCCGACGGCCCTCTCGTGCGGCAAAGCGAGCGGGATGCGGTCTATCGTGCGGCGATCCGCCGGCTCATCGATCGAAGGCTGGTCTATGGCTGTGAGTGCACGCGTGCGTCGCTCGGTCACGAACGTCGCTATCCGGGGACATGTCGAGAGAAAGGGATTCCGCTTGGTGACGAAGTGGGCTGGCGGCTACGGATCGAACCGGGCGTCGACCAATTCGAGGACGGCTTGTGCGGCACGCAATCCCAGGATCCAAGCGGGCAGTGCGGTGATCTCCTGCTTCGCGATCGGGTGGGCAACTGGACCTATCAGTTCGCCGTGACCGTAGACGATCTCGATCAAGGCGTGACCGACGTTATTCGGGGAACCGACCTGCTCGACTCCACCGGCCGTCAGATTCGCCTCGGGCGTCTCCTTGGGCGTCCATCGCCGGCGCGCTTCTGGCACCATCCGCTGGTCATGAAGTCGCCGACGGAAAAGCTCAGCAAGTCGGACGGGGATACCGGTGTGCGCGATCTCCGCGCGGCCGGATGGTCGCCGGGCGATGTCATTTCCCGCGCCGTGGAACTCTCGAAATGCGATTCACCAAACCACGGAACCACTGAAACACGGAGATTCATGTTGCCTGAATGACATTGGCGACGTGGAGCCACGGATTCGCTCTGTGAATCCGTGATTCCGTGTTTCCGTCCAGGCATCTGGCTCATGCGGTGCGGTCATCGACAGACATCGCGGCGCAATGTAGTCTGTATGTAGATTCTTCAAAAGGGAGGCTTCCGTGGTTCGCCGATTGATATTGGTTGCGCTTGCATTCACTCTCATACTGCCCGGCGTTGTCCGCGCCCATCCGGGACATGACCACAAGATCATGGGCACCATCACCGCGGTCGATGCCAGCCATCTGGTCGTCAAGGACGCCGAAGGCAAAGAGTCGTCGATTCAGATCCTGCCGGCGACGATGTTCAAGAAGAGCAAGGCCAAGGGGATGAACACCGATCTCAAGGTCGGGCTTCGCGTCGTCGTGACGATGGTCGACGACAAGGAACCGTTGAAGGCCAAGGAAGTTCAGGTACTCAGGCCCACCGGCCACCCAGTAGCCGCGTCTATCGAAGTCTTGCCGTCCAGAGTTCGCGCCTGCCCTCGGTAACGGGCGCGAACGCAATCTCACCGGTAACGGACACGTCGAAGAAGACGTCGATCGCTCGCTGGGAACCGATGTTGCGCTCTTCTCGTTCGCCCTGGCCGTCTCGACCGACCGACCATACCTGCTGCGTGTTGCCCGCCGCCGGCCGCCGGAAGTAAAGCCTCGAGTCGTCGGATGACCAAGCCACCGGGAACTGACCTCGAGTGACGGTGCGGCAGTCGCTGCCATCCACACTGCAGATCACGATCGTCCCGTCGTTGCGGTTGCCGGCAATGTCGCGTCCGTCGTGCGAAAACCGCGGACCGTTGAGCGCGGGCGCCGGAAGCTCGATCTCGCGCCCGCTCGCCACGTCGAACACCACAGTGAGTTCGGGCTGCGGAGAACGGCTGCCGAGCGCGTTGCGCCGCGTGTAGACGATGCGTTGTCCCGTGGGAGCCGCCTGCACGGAGTTGTGGGTTTGCCACTCCCATGGAAAGAGCTGAGTGCTTGGACCGCCGAGCGCCGGAACGCGCCGGAGTCCTTGCTCGGGTCTCACCTGGTAGAACCAGACCTCGCTGCCGTCGGCCGACCAGCGCGGCTGATGATTCAACTCGCTGCCGCCGGTGAGCTGTCGCAGGTCGGTGCCGTCTCTGGCGATGGTGAAGATCGCAACTGCGTGCTCGGCACGACCGAAGAACGCGATGCGCGCGCCGTCGGGCGAGAACATCGGAAAGAGGAGCTCGCTTCGCTTCTCCAGCAACGTTCGCTCGGTGCCCGAAGCCGATGCCACCACGAGCCGCCACGCGTTGCGCACGTTGGTGAACACCAGGCGGGTGCCGTCCGCCGACAAGTCTGGCGCGTCGTCTTCGCCTGCTCCAGTCGTCAGCGGTTCGGGCTCACCGCCGCTGCCGCGAATCTGCCAAAGCGTTCGACTGCCGGCCCGCGCCGACGAAAACACGATCCGGGTGCCGTCCCCGGTCCACGTCGGCACGCTTCCCTCGCGGAGGTCATGCGTGAGCTGCCGCGCTTGGCCGCCATCGGATGGGATCACCCAGAAGTCGCCATTCGGACCAATCTCGGCGTGGAAAAACGCGATCGACGACCCGTCTGGGGAGAGGGCCGGCGACCGGGCGACGTTGTAATACCGGGGAGGCACGCCCTCGACGGCGCGCGCGCCCGATCCGTCGGCAGCGGCGACCCAGATGCCTTCGTTGGTCTCCCACGTCATCCGCTGACCATTTCGAGAGAAGTTCGCGTTGATGCCGCGCTCGACGATGCGGGTCGGCGTCCCGCCGAGCGACGGAACCGACCAAAGACCCTGTGCACGCCGGCCGAACACGATGGTGCCGCCGCTCGGATGCCAGCGCGGCCGCTCGGCCGGCACCGATCCCGATGTGATCTGGATTGGTGGGCCTTCGTTCAGATTCTTGACCCAGACTTGTGGCACGCGCCCGTCGTCGGCCGCGATGAACGCCACGAAATCCCCTGCCGGTGAGATCGCGGGTGCGCTGTGAGACCCGTCGAACGTGGACAGCAGCTCGACGTTCGACACTTGCAGCGAACGTTCACGGCCAGCCCACCACCACCCGAGGGCCGCGAGCACGACCAGGCCGGCGGCGACGGCCGCGGCGCGACGGCCGAAGGCCAACGGTGCGGACGGCTTGACCGCAATGTGGCTTCCGACCCGGCCGATATCCAGGGCCGTCCGAACTTCATCGGCAGACTGATAACGCTGCAAGCTGTCCTTGGCCAGCAGCCGCGTCAGAATCGCCTGGTGCGGATGGGGTATCGATGCCGGAAAGGGCTCGAGCGGACTCGTGAGAATCGAAGAGGCCAGCTCGATCGAGGTGCTGCCGCTGAATGGCCGGCTGCCGGTGGCGAGCTCGAACATGATGACGCCGAGCGCCCAGAGATCGCTGCGTTGGTCGGCGCGCTGTCCTCGGAGAATCTCCGGCGCCATGTACGCCGGCGTGCCGACGAGGCTTGCCGAGTCGTGCGAGATTGACTGAGTCAATTCCTCGCCGACGTGATTCAGCGATCGAGTCGCCAGCCCGAAGTCGAGAACCTTGACGGCCCCATCGGTGCCGAGGACGCAGTTCGGCGTCTTCAGGTCGCGATGAATGATGCCTCGGGCGTGCGCGTGGGCGAGCGCGGCGGCCACTTGATCGACCAGACGGACGACGGTCTCCGGCGGGAGTCCGCCCGGCGGGATCGTGCGATCGAGCCGCTCCCCTGGCACGAACTCCATCGCGATCCAGTCGCCATGTTCCGATTCGCCGACGTCGTAGACCTGACAGATGTTGGGGTGGTTGAGTGCCGATGCGGCCTGCGCTTCGCGAAGCAGGCGGCCCGAGACACCATCCGAGTTGAGGAGAAACTTGAGCGCGACGTCGCGCCGGAGTCGGGTGTCGCGAGCCCGATACACTTCGCCCATGCCTCCGGCACCGATGACGCCGGTGATTTCGTAAGGTCCGACGCGGGTTCCGGGGCTCAGTGCCATCGGCCGCTGTACCGCACGGATTTTATCCGGCCACGGCCGATTCGCGAACAGCGGATCTCAAACCCTTCGACTCGTCGATCGGCCGTGGACGACCCGTTCAGCGCAGCTGCTACTGTCGTGGTATTGGCGCAATCGCGTCACTGAGCGGACCGCTCAGCTCGTCGTACACCCGGTGCAGATACCAATCGACCAGCTGCGTGCCGAAGGCGGTGTTCGCCGACGGCACGTCGCCGGTGATTTGGACCATCAGCTCGTGGAGCGCCGGTAAGATTTCAGCTTTCGCCGCATCTGGATCCAGCCCGCGCGCCTTCGCCTCGGCGCCCTTCTTCAACAACTCGCGAAACACTCCCATCGTCGCTCGAAGCAGCGTCTTGTCGCGCAGCGCGTCGCCGTGGCCCGGCACGATGATCGACGCGTCCAGCGAATCGATGAATTCGAGACTCTTGAGCCAGCCGGTAGGGTAGCAGCTCAGCGCAAACGAAATCGGGTTCACCAGCAGATCGCCGGCGATCAGAATCTTTTCACGAGGCAGGTACAGGAATGCGTCGCCGGGAGTGACCGCGCGATCGTGGTGCAGCACCTGAATCTCGCGCTCACCCAGGTGGATGGTCAAACGATCGGCGAAGGTGACGTTGGGCAGCACGTGCCGGACGTTCACCTTTTGATCCAGGAAGAATCGATCCTCTTCGAGTGTGCGCTTGAGCCTGGCCACGTCTGGTGAAGGAGGGTCCGCCGCTTCGGCCTTGGCGATCCGCTGCTCGAGGGTCTTGAGGTACGCCGGCAGTTGACTTTCGAGGCCTGGACGATTGAACTCGAGCGCCGGCCCCGCCATCATCGCGCGGCCGCGCTCCTGTGCGATGACCTGAATCGACGGGAATGCGCGGTGGTATACCTCGGTGCCGTACCAGTGATCCCAATGCCAGTGCGAGTTGACGACGTAGCGAACGGGTTGGGCGGTGAGCCGGCGGATCTCATCCAGCACAGCGGCGGCTGCCGAGGGCGTGCCGTTGGTGTCGAACACGAGCACGCCATCGTTCGAGACGATGACGATGGAATTGCCGTCGAGGCCGACGTCGCCATAAGGCGCCGTGCGAAACAGGAATACGCCCTCGGCGATTTGAATCCTGGTTGGCGCCGGACGCCCTTCCTGGGAGTTGAGCAGCGTCGAGCACAGCAGCAGGCACGTGCACGTCACGAGGAGAATGAGCAGTCTCATGTGCGAGCTCATCCTACGCAAAGGCGCTGCCGCGCCGAGCGATGACCGATGGCGCGAGCGAGTGGGCTAGTTGCGGACGTGGCGGGACGAATCGAGCGGAGTGTTCGCTCGGGCGCTCAGGGCTGACCGCTGGTGAACAGCCGAAGGCGAACTTGAAGGCGCGCCTCTGCGGTCAGCGTGAGAAGTTGATGAGCCACTCCGAGCGGCCGCCCACGAAGAGCCGCGCGACGGTGGTGGCGGCTTTGTCGGTGTCGCGTCCTGCAGTCAGACCGATCACTTGCGGGTACCACTTGCCGCCGGTCAGCAGGCGTTGGGGAGGTGACCAGAGGCGGGGATCGTCCAATCGCGGCGCGAACGAAATGTAGATGCCGTCCTGCGAGTAGTTCTCGTCCTTGGCGCGGTTGAGCAGCATCACGTACTGCTGGATGCTTCGATTCCAGTGCACCGACGGTCCCCAGAACGCGTCCACCTGGCTGTCGTTGTCGTGCCACGCGTGCGCGGCGGCCTGCAGCGGCGTGCCGACGGGGTATTCCCAAACCAGCGAGCGCCCGTTCGCCCGCGCGCGGTCGGCCGGCGGGGTGCCCCAATGCGCGCGAGCGGGTTGCCAGATGCCGTCGCGCCACACGTCGGCGCGCCCCACCGGGCAATCGCGATCCGCCCAGAGCAGTCGCGCGACCGCCACGCCCTGGGCGCTCGGCTCGGCCTGGTACTGCGAATAGAAAATGTAGAGATTCGTGCTGCTCGCATCGAGCAG
This sequence comes from uncultured Acidobacteriota bacterium, assembly GCA_963773045.1. GTDB lineage: Bacteria > Acidobacteriota > Vicinamibacteria > Vicinamibacterales > UBA2999 > 12-FULL-67-14b. Next base: position 878,810 of record CAVYZT010000013.1, read on the forward strand.
CACGCTCAGGTCGCCGACGCCGCCAATCACGTAGCGATTGCCCGATCGGCATGCGACCGAGTCGGGGGCGGCCTCGAGGACGATACCCAGGTCCTCCCACGTGCGGCCGTGATCGAACGACCGCGCCGCGCCGATCCGAGCCACAGCGCGGTCGGGCCGTCCGCAGGCCACTGCCGGCACTTCGTTGTGGTAGAAGCCGTACCAGGTCTCGACCTCGTCGCTGACGACTGCTTCCATCCAGATACCGGCCCTGGGCAGGCCTTCGAATTCCACGGCTTCGGTCTTTCCCAACCGTTCGAGCGACGGCCCTTCTGCGATATGCGCCGATCCTGCAAAGGAGGTCATCACAAACAGCCGGCGCTGGCCGTCTTCGATGTCCCAGATCGCGGGGCTGTTGGAATCAACCTCGCCAGGCAAGGTCAGCAGCGGCGCGGCGACCAATTCCGCACGATGTGTCGAGGGTACTGTCTGGGCACTGCCTGCCGACGCATAGAGGAAAGACCCGAGGGCAGCGACGGCAAGGACGAGGTGGCGGGTGGAGGAAATCATTGGATATCGTCAGATACGACGATTGACTGGCCGGCGTTACGGACGCCTTCGACAAGCCTGACCAGCCTACGCCAAGGCTACGGCGGAAGGTTTCTCGCCACGAAGAGCTATCCTAATTTGGTCCGATGGCTTCAAGAGCCCTCGATCCAGTCGCCGACGAAGTGCTCGAGATCGAGGCACTCGAGCGCGCCTGGCACGGGCCCGACGCCGGCGATCGTCCGGCTCCTCGATCGATCAAGGGCGCCCAGCTCACCATCACCCGCAACACGTCCAACGATTTTCAGGACCGCCAGGTCTACGTGTTCGTGGACGAAGAGCCCTGGGGAAAGATTCGCTACGGACGGCCGATCACGCGCGAGATCACGCCCGGGCCGCACACGGTTCGGGTGAACAACACGCTGCTATCAGACACTCTGGCGTTCACGGCCATTCCGGGAGAACACGTTCGCCTGCGCTGCTCCAACGGGATGCCACGGGCCGGCTGGCTGATGATGATCTTCCTGCACGTCACCTATCTGCTGGTGCGGATCGAGAGGGAGTAGGCGACCTGGGGCTTGAGGCTTGGGGCTTGAGGCTTGGGGGTTGAGGCTTGGGCTAGTCCCAAGTCCCAAGTCCCAAGCCCCAAGCCGAGTTATTGTCCCGGCTTCAGCCCTGGCCGTTCGACCAGCTCAATCCGTGTGCCGTTGGGACCGGCGACGTAGGCGAAGTTGATCGACGGGCCGTTGGGCAGATTCAGCGGTCGAGGCTCGCTGGTGAGCTCGACACTCTTGGCCTTGAGCTCGGCGACGGTGTCAGTGAGGGCTTTGGTCGAGCGCCAGCCGATGTGATCGATCGCGTGGCCGATGCTCGGCTCGGCCTCGCCCTTGGTCACGAGAATCCACATGCTGCTGAATCCGTCCGCGTCGTAACGCACCGCGTCGAGGCGTCCTTTGAGCTGCTGGCGCTTGCCGCCGAACTTGTCGAGCAGCCACGAGAACACCTGCTCGGGGTCGGGCCCGCGCAGGTGCACGTGATGAAGGCCGAGCAGTTCTGGATCCTGGACGACCTCGATGCGCGTGCCCCACGGATCCTCCACGAAGGCCAGCTTGAAGAGTCCCGGCACCTCGCGCGCCGGCGTCGTGATCTTGATGCCGGCCGATTCGAACTCCTTCATCTTGGCGTCGAGATCCGGGAACGAGAACCCGATATGGTCGATGGCGCTGCCGGCACTCGGCTTGCCGTCGGCGCTGCGCAGGAACATGAAACGCGTGCTGCCGAACATCAAGCGATCGGGTCCTTCGGTGATCCGCTTGCCGCCGAAGTGCTTCTCGTACCAAGCGGAGGCTACCGCCGGATCCGGCACGTTGAGGTGGATGTGGTCGTACGGATAAGTGGCGGTTTGCGCGCGGCCGGCCGACGCGCTGGCGAGCAAGAGGAACCCGGCTGCGAAGACCCGAACAAGACTGACGCGCATGATGCCTCCCAGTCGTGAAGGCAGCAGGATATATCAAAAGAGAATGGCGACGCGGCCCCAAACTCCACGTGAAGGGCTACCGCGCCGCCAAGTGCGAAACCTGGTAAGTCGTGCGACCAACCTGTCGGTATCGCCGGCAGGCTAGTGGCTCGTCGTGGTGACCGCGAGCTGGTCGACGACGCGCTTCACGCCGTCGGTGTTCTTCGCCAGATCGACCGCCTTGACGCGGCCCGCCTGCGACTTGACCGTGCCCTTCAGGGTGACGACGTTGTCCTTGGTGTCGACGTCGATGTGACTGCCCTTGAGCAGGTCCTCGCCCATGAAGAACCAGTTGACCTTCGTCGTGATCCACGCATCGCTGATCTTCTCGCCCGTCTTGGTCATCCCGTTCTTGATCCGATCGGCGACGGTCTTGTCCTCATCCGGATCGACTTTGATCGTGCTGTCCACTTTCTTCACGCCGTCGACGTGCGCCAGCTTCTCGGCTTCAGTCTTCTGAGCCTGCGTCGCCACATCTCCCGACAGCTGGGCGACCCCGTCGGTGACCTTCACGTCGATGTCGTACTTTCGGACCAATGGGCTGGTCTCGAGGCGGTACTCGATTCGGTCTTTCAACGAGTCGTCGGTGGGCTGCTGTGCCACGACCATGCTGGCGTGCGTTGTTGACGAGGCAACGCGGGTCGCGTCCGGGGACGTCGCCGACCATCCGGCAAGCGCCGCGCTGGCCACCACGACCGAGATGAACTGTGTCATACGAACTTCTCCTCCATGGCGCGGGCGGAGCACCAAGCTGACACCCGCAACTGCGTTCCCGTTTCTTCGCTGCAGGAACCGCGCCACCAGAGGAGATTCGACCGTGCAGGTGATGCCCTCAGCGATGGCGCCACCCCTTGCTCAAAACGAGTAAAGAATGACTGATATGCTGTCCCGCGTCGTATCGTCACGCCTCGTATCGTCATGAAGCAGACACCCGTCATCCTCCTTCTGCTCGCGAGCATGGGCGCAGTCACGCTCCTCGCGCAGCGGATCTTCACCAACCCTCGTCCAGACGCCCACCTCAAGGCGCTGTTCCCGTCGGCGGTCGCCTTTTCGCCGCTCGAAGGGACGCCGTTGCACTTCAACGTGTACGCGGTCGATCCGAAGGCCAACCCCGCGGCGCCGCCGATCGGCGTGGCGTTCTGGACGACCGACCTGGTGCCGAACGAGCACGGCTACCACGGCCCCATCCACATGCTCGTCGGCATGGACATGAAGGGCGTGCTCACGGGATTGGTGGTCGACTACAACTCGGAGCCGTACGGGTACTTCTCCGTGGATCCGCCGAAGTTCGCCGCACAGTTCAAGGGAAAGAGCATCCGCGATCAGTTCAGGGTGGGTGGCGACATCGATGCCGTCTCGCGCGCGTCGATCACGATGACCAGCGCCGCGCGCGCGGTGCGTGACAGCAGCCGGCAGATCGCGCGGGCGCTGCTCTCGCCCGACGCGGTGAAGCAGTGACGCAGCCGGCGCCAGACCCCTGGGGGTTCGACGAGCAGCCGGTCGAGACGTGGGCCGACATTCTCGGTCCTCAGTACCTCGATCTCGCGCTGCTGATCGCCTTCATCGCGCTGGCGCTCGTCAGCTTCCGCCGCCGGAGCATCCCGCTCAAGTACGCGACACTCGTGGCGGCCGTCGCCTACATGGGGTTCGGCAAGAGCTACCTCGTCTCGGTCACCAACATCTTCAGCGTGATCGATTGGAACCTTCCCATCCTCAAGTACAACCTCGCGTGGTACCTGTTTTTTGGCTTCACCGTCGTGTCGACGGTGCTGTGGGGCCGCCTCTACTGCGGCCGAATCTGCGCCTACGGCGCGCTGACGCAGTTGCTCGATGCGACGCTGCCGGCGAGGTGGCGCGTGAGTGTTCCGCGATCGATCGAGAAGCGGGCGGCGCCGATCAAGTTCGGCTTGCTCGCCGCCGTGCTGGTCTATTACGTCGTGACCCACGACATGCTGATCTATCAGTACGTCGAGCCGTTCTGGATGTTCGGCCTGTTCGGGACGACGACGATGTGGATCGCACTCGGCCTGCTGCTGGTCGCGACCGTCTTCGTGCGCAACCTGTACTGCCGCTTTCTCTGCCCGGTCGGCGCCACGCTCGGCCTGATGTCGTACCTGACCGTCTTCAAGATCAAGCGCTGGTCGGAGTGCAACACCTGCAAGATCTGTCAGAAGGCGTGTGAGTGGGGTGCGATCGAGGGACCGAAGATCCTGGTGACCGAATGCGTCCGCTGCGATGACTGCGAACGGCTGTATGCGGACACCAAGAAGTGCCCGCACTGGCTCATCCAAATCAGGCGGTCACAGAAGGAAGCTCTCGGTGCTCGGTAGCCGGTACTCGGATTGCTCCGGTACCGAACAGCGAATAGCGAATAGCGAATAGCGAACAGCGAATAGCGAACAGCGATTCACGGTGCGTCAGTGGGTGGATGGAGGATCGCGATGCGGCCTTTGAGGCCGCTCGAGATCAACACCTCGTTCGCGGCGGTCACGATCACCCCTTCGACCTTGTCGAGACGCTCGATCAAGGCCATCCCTTCCTCAGGTCCGAGGATGAAGGCACCGGTCGACAGACCGTCTGCCAGCAGCGCGCTGTCGGTGACGATGGTCACGCTTCGGCACGTCACCGCCGGCAGGCCGGAATCGGGGTCGAGCAGGTGGTGATACCGCCGGCCGTCCTTCAGGAAGAAGCGCTCGTAGTCGCCCGACGTGCTGAGGGTGGCGTTGGTGAGCTCGAGTGCCGCGAAACTCGCACCTGACGGATCTCGCGGGTCGGCGATCCCCAGCTTCCACGGCCGATCGCCCTTCCGCCCGGCCACGTAGAGATCTCCACCGGCCTGGATCATGAAGTCGTTCAGCCCCTTCGAGCGAAGCAGCGCGATGGCGCGATCGATCGCGTACCCTTTCCCGATCCCGCCCAGGTGCACGCGGGCGCCCTTTCTCGCAATGAACGCCGTGCCGGCGCGGTTGTCCACCGTGACGAACCGGTAATCGATGAGCGGCAGCCTCGATCGAATCGCCGCCGGATCGGGAATCGTGTTGTCTTGATCGTGGTCGAACTTCCAGAGATCCGACAGCGCTCCAAACGTGACGTCGAACTTGCCGTGGGTCCAATCGCTGATGTCGCGAGCGGCGGCCAGCACTGCTCGCGTGTCGACGCTGACCGCGACCGCGCGATCGCCAGCCGCGGCGTTGAGCCGGACGATGTCGCTGCCGTCGCGCCACACGCTCATCAACGATTCGAGTCGATCGAATTCGGCGAACACCGCATCGAACGCGGCCACCGCGGCGGCCTCCTGTGAGGTCCACGCGGTGAGGCGAAGCTGAGAGCCCATCGAGACGCGAGTTCGCTCGACCGGATGCGCGGGCTCCGGCGTCGCGGCGGCACGGCACGACGCGCACAGCGCCCACACGATCGCCAGCATCGCGATTCGGAAACGGAGATGGGATCTCATGGCAACTCGGTTTACCATCGTATGCTTGCGCATGTGTCAGACCAGCGAGGCTGAACGTCAGCCCCTTGAAAGGAACCGCACGGTTTCAGGCTGCGCCTCGCTAGTGGCAGCTTCGTTTTGCCCCGCCTCCGCCCTTCGGCCAAGGCTTATGGCGTCCCGAGCACCGTCGAGGGACGGCGGGGCGAGACATCATGAAGGCTGGTCGAACACCCCGACACTTATGCGAGGAATTCCTGCCTTCAAGACGTCTTGGGAGTGGCTCTGGTTCGGCGCCTGGTTGCTCATTAGCGGGCCGATCGGTGTAATGGCGGCGGAGCAGTCCGGCGGCGTAGTTCGAGGCACGGTGTTCGCACGCGAAGACGACTCACGCCTGCCCGGCGTCGTCATCACGATCGAGCGGCCCGGCGGCACACGGCGCTACGAAGCGACGAGCGACGACCGCGGGCAGTTCGAGATCCGGGACATCGCGCCGGGTGAATATGCCCTGCGAACGACGTTCGCCGGCTTCGGACAACCCAAAGTCGATCCGGTCATGGTCTCGTCGAGCCGCCTGGTCGACCTCACCCTTCGCTTGCCGTTGGCCAGCCTGGAGACGTCGGTCACCGTCGAGGCGCCTCCGGCCTCACCGGTGAACGAGGTGAACGACAGCACGGCGGTCGCGCCGGAAATCACCGAGGTCGCCCCGCTCGCCGGCGATTCGTTCCAGGCGGTGCTGCCCGTGATCCCCGGCGTGATTCGCCGCGACGACGGGAGAATCAGCCTGAACGGTGGCCGGCCCGAGCAAAGCGGTCTGCAAGTGAGCGCGGCCAGCGTCACCGATCCGGTGACTGGTGGATTCGGCATCGATCTGCCAATCGACGCCGTTGAATCCATCGAAGTGATTTCGGGAGCGTACGCCGCCGAATACGGGCGCTTTTCGGCCGGCGTTGCCCGGGTCGAGACCAGGCGCGGCAGCAGCGAATGGAAGTACGCGGTGACGAACTTCGTGCCGATGCCCCGCTTTCGCAACGGCACGATCGAAGGGATTAGCCGCTTTGGCCCGCGCGCCGTGGTTGGCGGCCCGCTCGTGGCCAATCGCCTGTTCATCACCGAGAGCGCGCAGTACCGAGATGCGCAAGACGAAGGTTCCCAGTTTGCCGGATGGGGAAAACGATCGCCGGCTCGATCGCTTCACGTCCTTCACGCGCATCGACGCGATTCCGGCCAACCAGCATCTGCTGACCGGGGCGGTGGCGATCTTTCCGCGCCGCCAGCGCTACGTCAATCTCAACACCTTCAATCGCGAACCGACTTCGCCCGACCTCAAGGAGGAGGGCTATCAGGTTGATCTGACCGAGCACGCGGCCTTCGGATCGGCCCAGCTCGAATCGCAAGTCACGCTGCGCCGTTATGACGTGCAGGTCGATCCGCGGGGCCAGCTGCCGATGCGTCTCGAGCTCTCCGAGCGCGCCGGTAACTACTTTCACCTTGACGACCGCGAGAGCCAGAGCGTGCAGTGGCTGGAAGCGTTTTCGTGGACGTGGTTGGGGCGGAGCGGCGAGCATCATGTGAAAGTCGGCACCGACCTGCTGCACAGCACGTTCACAGGCGCGACCAACGATCGGCCGATCCGCATCGTTCGCGCCGACGGCTCACTGAGCGAGGTGACCCAGCCGGTCCGGCTCTCGGTCCAGGACGAAGGCAGCACCGACCTGTCGCTGTTCGCTCAAGATAACTGGCGGATGAACAATCGCCTGCTGATTCAAGGCGGGGTTCGGTTCGATCGCGACGGCGTTCTCGACCGGCTGAACGTCGGGCCGCGCATCGGCGCGACGATGACCGTCGACCAGTCGGGCGCCACCGTGCTGCGTGGCGGCTACGGCAAGTTCTTTCAGCACACGGCGTTGAACGTGGCCGCGTTCGAGTCGTACCGGGCCGGTCAATCGAACGCTACGCGCGCAACGGCACGCTGACCGGTGCGGCCGACGTCGTGCCCAACGTCTCGACGGTGACGCGCACGCCGGAGGCGTTCGTGGGGTCGATCGAAATCAATCGCCGAATCGGGAACGCCTGGCTGGGCAAGGTCGGCTACCTGCAGCGGCGGGGCGAGCACGAGTACGTCGTCAATCCGACGGCCTCGCCTGCGCCCGCACTCGTGCTGTCGTCCACCGGGCAGTCGAAATACGCCGAGATCGAAGGGACGATCGGCTATCAAGGCCGGGACGGTCTCGAGATGTTCGTGAGCTACGTCCGATCGCGCTCGCGCTCGAACTACAACGATTACGGCCGCTTCTTCGGCAACATCCGCGAGCCAGTGATTCGCGGCGACGAGTATGCGCGCTCCAGCATCGACGTGCCCCACCGCCTGCTCGTGAGGGGCACGATCCCGATGTTCCGCAAATGGCAGATCGTGCCGCTGTTCGAGATTCGAGACGGCTTCCCCTACTCGGCGGTCAACGAGGAGCAGCAGTTTGTCGGCGTGCGGAACGAAGAGCGGTTTCCGATCCTCGCCTCGCTCGATCTCGCGATCAACCGGGAGATTCGGTTCAAGAAGTACCGACTGCGCATCGGCCTGCGCGCCTACCATCTCGTCGGCACCATGTCGCCGCGCGATGTGGACAACAACGTGGACTCGCTAGGCTACGGCACGTTCTACAACGGCCTCGAGCACAAGTTCGGCATGACGTTCCAGATCCTGCCGTAGATCACGTGTCCACCGATCCTGCGACACCCGCGCGGCTGACCATCACGCGCAATCATCCGCAGGACGTTCAAGATCGTCCGGTCTACATCTGGATCGACGGCGAGAAGGTGGGGACCCTGCGGTTTGGCGCCGCCTTCACCCGCGAGCTGTCACCGGGACACCACCGCATCAAGGCGCACAACACGCTCTTCAGCAAAACGCTGGAGCTCGACGCCAGGCCGGGCGAGGAAATTCGCCTCCGCTGCCAGAACGGGCTGAGCGGCGGCGGCATGCTGATGGTGTTGATGCTGGGCGTCGCCTATTTGCGCGTCCGCCTCGAGCGGGACGAGGTATGATTCGGAGTTTGTTCGTCGTTGAACGAGCGGCGTAGGCCGCAGATGACGCCGATGAACACAGAGGCGTCCGTCAGAAGGAGTCGGAGTGGCGAAGATTACGGTCAAGAATCCCGTCGTCGAAATGGACGGCGACGAAATGACGCGCATCATCTGGCAGCGAATCCGCGAGCAGCTCGTCCTGCCGTACCTCGACATCGACCTGAAATACTTCGACCTGGGCATCGAATCGCGCGATCGCACGAACGATCAGATCACGATCGACGCCGCCAACGCGACGCGGCAGTACGGCGTGGCGGTGAAGTGCGCGACGATCACCCCCGACGAAGCGCGCGTCAAGGAGTTCGGCCTCAAGCAGATGTGGAAGTCGCCGAACGGGACGATCCGCAACATCCTCGACGGCACGATCTTCCGCGAGCCGATCATCTGCCGCAACGTGCCCAGGCTGGTGCCGCACTGGGACAAGCCGGTGGTCGTCGCCCGGCACGGCTTTGGCGATCAGTATCGCGCGCAGGATTTCCAGTTCCCCGGCGCCGGGACCCTCACCATCAGTTGGACCCCGGATGGCGAGGGCACGCCGATCAGCCGCGAGGTGATCAAGACGAAGGGAAGCGGCGTTGCGCTCGGCATGTTCAACCTCGATGCGTCGATCGAAGGCTTCGCCCGGGCGTGCTTCACCTATGCGCTTGGCCGCAACTACCCGGTATATCTGTCGACCAAGAACACGATTCTCAAGGTCTACGACGGCGCGTTCAAGAACACCTTTGAACGGGTCTACAACCGGGAATTCAAAGGGTCGTTCGAGGGGAGAGGCCTGACCTACGAGCACCGCCTCATTGACGACATGGTGGCGGCGAATCTCAAGTGGAACGGCGGCTACCTGTGGGCGTGCAAGAACTACGACGGCGACGTTCAGTCGGACACCTTGGCCCAGGGCTACGGGTCGCTCGGCTTGATGACGTCGGTGCTGATGTCGCCCGACGGCGAAGCGGTCGAGGCCGAGGCGGCCCACGGGACCGTGACCCGGCACTATCGCCTGCATCAGCAAGGCAAGCCGACCTCGACCAATCCGATCGCGTCAATCTATGCGTGGACGCGCGGCCTGCAGTATCGCGGCAAGTTCGATCACACCCCTGACGTCGTGCGGTTCGCAGAAACGCTGGAAAAAGTCTGCGTGGACGTAGTCGAATCGGGCCGGATGACGAAGGATCTCGCCATCCTGATTCGCCCGGATCACCCGTTCCTGACGACCGAGGAGTTCATGCATGCCATCGACGCGGAGCTGCAAAAGCGGGTGTCGTAAGCGGCCGGTGGCGCCTTTGACACAGGTAGAGGAATGGTCCATCCTCGCTTAATAGTCATGTCCCGGCCCCTCAACCACGGGCTCGATTGATGATCGGGCGCTCGATTTCGCACTACCGCATCCTTGGCGAGCTTGGGTCCGGTGGCATGGGTGTCGTCTATCTCGCCGAGGACCAGCGCCTCGGCCGTCAGGTGGCGATCAAGTTCCTGCCCACCGACGCGGTGGGCGACGCACGGGCGCTCGAGCGATTCCGCGTCGAGGCGCGCGCCGCCAGTCAATTGAGTCATCCGGGAATCTGCGCCATCCACGACATCGGCGATGACGAAGGCAAGCCCTTCATCGTCATGGAGTTGTTGAAGGGCGAGTCGCTGCGCGAGCGGATCGATCGGGGGCCGCTGAAGCTCACCGAGACGCTGGACATCGGCATTCAGCTGGCCGACGCGCTCGAGGCCGCGCACTCCCAGGGCATCATTCATCGCGACATCAAGCCGGCCAACATCTTCGTGACCGACAAGAACCGCACGAAGATTCTGGATTTCGGTCTGGCGAAGCTGGCGCCGCAGAAGGACCGCGCCGCCGGCGCGAATACGACGCGCTCGCCCGAGCGTGGGCACCGGGTGCCGCCGGAAAATCAGATCACGATTCCCGGCACGGCGCTCGGCACCGTGTGCTACATGTCGCCGGAGCAGGCGCGTGGCGAGGAGATCGATTCGCGGTCCGACATCTTTTCCCTGGGTGTCGTGCTCTATGAGATGGCGACTGGCCGCCAGGCGTTCGGCGGGAGCACGACCGCGGTCGCGTTCGACGCGATTCTGAATCGCTCGCCGATACCCATCGCGCACCTCAACCCGTCGATGCCCGACCGGCTCGAGAGTGTGATTCTGACCGCGATCGAGAAAGACCCGGCGCTGCGCTATCAGCACGCGGCCGACCTGCAGGCCGATCTGCGGCGAGTGCGTCGAGATGTCGACTCGGCTTCGGTCCACGGCGGCAGCGTGAGCCGCTCGGTGAGCGCGGCGCGTGTGTCGTCAGCAAGGTCCGCCGTCTCGCAGGACGCGCCGGCATCCAGTCGCGCGGCCTGGTTCTGGCCGGCGGTCGCGGGGATTTTTGCTGTGCTGGCGATCGTCGCTGTGGTCATCCCGTGGTTGCGATCGCAGCGCTCGCCCGCGACTGAGAGCGCTTCGACTCCACCTGTGCAGACGGCGGCGCCCTCGCCACCAACGACGGCGCCCGCGTCTCCATCACCTTCACTACCTGCGCCGGCGCCGATTCCGGCGACCGCGCCTCCCGCGACAACGGAACCCGCGGCTGCCCCGGTGACGCCGGTCGCGGCTGGTCCGATCACCAGCGAGCCGAGCACGGCGAAACCGGCGAACGCCGACGCGAGGGCGCGCGAGACCGCTGCCGCCGCTCGAACGCGGCCGCCGGCGACGCCGCCAGTGTCGACCGCGCGCCCAGCGACGCCCGAGCCGGCCGCCGCGCAGCCACCTGCACCCGCGCCGGCACCCGTCATTCCAGTTCCGCCACCACCGGCACCTCCACCGGCGGCTAGCAACCCGACTCCGCCTCCGCCAACGCCGCCGCCGGTAGCGGTGGAAACGCCACCGGCTGCAGCGACCGTGCCACCCGCGCCGTTACCAACCACGCGGCCGGCTCCGCCACCAGAGACCGTCAAGGTGCCTTCGGGGTCGGACGACGAGTCCGCGATCCGCGCGGTGATCGCGACCTACGAGCGCGCGATCGAGACCAAGAACATCGATCTCTTCCGATCGGTGCGGCCGGGGTTGTCAGCGGCCGACGAGCAGCGGCTGCGCGACAGCTTCCGCCAGGTGGAGTCGCAGGACGTGACGATTCGCATCACCGAGCTCAAGATCAACGGACGCACCGCCGTCGCTCATATCGCTCGAACTGATGCGATCGTGAGCGCGGGACGCCGGCAGACGCAGAACAGTCAGCAGACGCTGCAGCTCAACAAGGGCGCGTCCGGGTGGGTTATTTCAGAAATCGGCCGCTGAAAAAACTAGAATAGCCCGATGCGACTCCCTGTTGCTGGTGCGCTACTCGGGTTACTGATTAGTTCCTCAACCACTTTCGCTCAACAACAACAGCCCTTCAACGTCGCCGTTCAGGTGACGGAGCTCTCGCGAATCTTTACCGAGCTGTACGGTCCTAACGGGCTGGTGGTGAACAGCAACACGACGCTGCCATCGGGCGCGACGCACTCCGCCCACTTCAACAGCGCGTTCGAAAGCGAGTTCTCGCAGTTCGGCACGGCGCTCACGAGCCAAATCGTGTCGTTGCCACTGCCGCCACCAGCCTCGGGCTTCACCTACCAGTTCGACCCCGCGCTCGGCGTGTTCACCCGGACGACCAGCACCTTTGGTCCGATCCTGTCGGAGCGCGCGGAAACGATTGGGTTGCATCGCGTCGCGGTCGGCTTTTCGGTTCAGCGACTCTCGTTCGACTCCATCGAGGGCGTGGATCTCGCTGAAGTTCCGGCCGTGTTCACCCATGACGATGCGGAACTGCGCGGCGGCCGTGAGGACGTCGTCAACACGTCGAATGCCATCGACGCGAAGGTCACGCGATCGGCCGGATTCGTGAGTTATGGCATCACCAACCATCTGGATGTCTCAGTTGTCGTCCCGATTGTCAGCGCCAACCTCATCGTGACCTCCGACGCTCAGGTGCGCCGGATCGGGACGACCAACCCGGAGACGCATTTCTTCCGCACCAGCGACGACGAGATCGGCGATCGGCGAATCTTCACCGCGTTTGGCGACGCGACCGGTCTGGGCGACGTCACGGTTCGCTTCAAGCAGAATTTCCGGAAGCGGGACCGCTACGGTGCCGCGTTTGGCCTCGACGTTCGTCTGCCAACCGGCGACGAGCACAACCTGCTGGGCACGGGAGCGCCAGGCGTGCAGCCGTTTGCCGTATGGTCAGGGACCTATGGCGACTTTTCGCCGCACGTGAACGTCGGTTACCAGTGGAACGGGTCGAGCGTGCTGGCGAGCAGTCCCGGCAGCGGCGTGGCCGCCGATCTGCCCGACGTCGTGGCCTACTCGGCGGGCGCCGTCGTGGCTGTTCACCCGAAGCTGACGGCCGCCGTGGATTTGATCGGGCGTTATGTGATCGACACGCCGCGCCTGCGGCTGGAAACCTTCCACGCGCTCGACGGCGTGACGACGCTCCCCAACATCGCCTTCGGCACTGGCTCCTTCAACGAGCTGAGCGCCGCGCTCGGCGTCAAGCTGAACGTCGCCGGTCCGCTCCTGCTCAACATGAACGTGCTGATGCGCCTGAACTCGGTCGGACTCCGTGACAAGATCTCGCCGCTCGTCGGCATCGAGTACGCGTTCTGATCGCTTTTCGCAGTTCGCAATTCGCAAGACGCCCAACGAGCAAACCGCGAACAGCGAATAGCGAACCGCGGAGCGAACACAGCTTGCCGCGCCGACCCGCCGCCAAGGCTACGGCGGCCTACCTGAACCTCACAGTGAGTGTCTTCTGAGCCGATCCCACGCCGCCGGTGGGTGTTTCGAGAGTTTGTTATTGCGGCTCGTAACGTTCGGTCTGCCGATAAGGAATGTCGCGAAACGGCGGCAGACCGGCGATTTTGATGACGTGTAACAAACCTTCGCGGTCGTGAAACTCCATCCGATCGCGGTCGATCACCACCGTGTTGGGATACTGCGGCGCCAGCCGCCGGAATTCCGCGTCGATCAGCCGAAAGCGACGCGCCATTTCTTCGATGTCCTCGAACGCCCGGTTGCGCTGGCGGATGTACTTCTGGACGGTATCGGTGCTCGAGGTCAGCACGATCGTCTTGTCCGGATTCCAGCGATCGCCGACGGTGAGGACGCGCCGGAGCTCCGGATGGACGGCCTCGGGGTATTCAGCCATGTGCGCCTCGAGCGTGAGGCGGGCACCCTCGAAGAAGATGACTTTCCCCGGGACATCGTGTCCGGCAGCGTCCCGGTAATTGGCGTCGTACAGCCAGGCGAAGTAGGCGGTGACTCCTACCGGATTGCGCCCAGCCGCGATGTCTTCGAGCACGCGTGGATCCCAGACACCCTTTTCCCCCTCACCATAGGATCCGTTCCGGTAGAGATCCCCAAGCTGCCGTACCAGCGTGCTCTTGCCAACGCCCGGGCCTCCGACAATCGCGACACGCATGCTGCGCCGCATCATACATTTCAAATGCAGCGCGGTCCTGCAGAGAGCCTGCCCGCCGAAGCTGGCTCGATTTCATCAGCGAAGGCGGGCCTGCCTCGCCGAAGCTGGCTCGATTTCACCAGCGAAGGTGGGCCTGCCTCGCCGAAGCTGACTCGATTTCACCAGCGAAGGCGGGCCTGCCTCGCCGAAGCTGACTCGATTTCACCAGCGAAGGCGGGTAGGATGTGTCGTGCTCTGGCGAGCTCTCGCGAGCCTCCTCGTTTTGCTCGCCGTACCGGCGTGGTCAGCCTGGCAGGTGGTGCAGAATCCCTCGCCGATGTCCGACACGACGCGGCCGCACCCGCGCACCCCCGATGGTCCAACGGCGGGCAAGCGACTGGATCACCTGCACGATCGGTGACTGGTTGCGAGAGTGGAATGTCGAGCGTTAGGAGCGGGTCTGTCCTTGCCGTGCTGGGCGCGGCGTTCCTGTTCGTGTCATGCCGCCCATCGCCGGAGATCGCCGCACGAAAGGTCGTCACGGCGAGCCGGCCCGTCGGGTCGTGGCAAGGCACCGGCACCAAATCCGTCGGCGACATCAACAGCGACACGGGCCGCTTCCACATCGTCTGGGAAGCGAGGCACGAAGAGCCGGCCGGCGAAGGAACGTTCAAGCTCACCATCCGGAGCGCGGTCAGCGGCCGGACGTTGCAGGTGATGGTCGATCATCGAGGCGAGGGGAAGGGGGAGGCCGACTTCGCCGACGCCGGACGGATCTACGACTTTCTGGTGGAGTCGAGGAATCTCGAATGGTCGTTCTCGGTCACCGAGATTTACGAGGCGTACGAGAAACATTAGCGATCCTTCAGCTCACCATCCAGCTCCATATACACGCGCTTGAGCGCGGCGTACGCGTTGTTGGCGGCTCGCGTCCAGTTGTCGTACGGGCCGAAGTTTGCGCTGGCCGTGGCGTTTTCGATTGGCACCTTGGCGTCGTGCAGCCGCCGGCCTTCGGCAATGATCTGCTCGAGAGCCATCCGGTAGTTCCGCTCCTCTTCCTTGAGTGCGGCAGCGCCGTCCACGAATCCGTGCGCCGGGACGAACATCGTCACGTCCATCTGCTCGGCGCGCTTCAGCGTTTCGACCCACTCAGATGGATAGGCGTTGGCCATCGAGGGGAAGATGCGGTTGATGAAGACCTCGCTCATGAACAGGATTTTCTCGCGCGGGAGATACACCTCGAGGTCTCCACCAGTGTGGGCGCGGCCGAGAAAGAGAATGTGGATCTCGGTCGACCCCATCGTCAGCGTCCGCTTCGAGTCTACCGTTTCGGTCGGCACGACCACCCTCGATTGATTGGGCCGGCGGTTCTGCGCCTGTCGTTCGAGATTGGTTTTCGAGAACGGGTGCGCGATGAAGATGGCGGTGTCGGGGAAAGCGGAGTTGCCGCCAGTGTGATCCCCGTGTTCGGAACCGACGACGACGTACTTGATTGGTTGCGTGGTGATCTTCGCGACGTCGGCGACGAGGCGGGTCACGTTGGCGACTGTCCCCTGGCCCTCGGCGATGAGCACGCCGTCCGAGGTGATCACGATGAGGTTGTTGGCGGTGACGGTGCGTTTGGTCGGATCGATCTGCTCGTAGGCGTAGACGTTGTCGGCGAGCTTGGTCACGCGCGGGAAGTCGGACGAGGACAATCCGCGTACGGTGATGTCGCCGGTGCGGATCGGGGCTTGTGCCGCGGCGAACGCCGGCTGGACGGCCGAAATGGCGATCGCCGCCGCGATGCCGGTGAGTCGAGTCCGGCTTGTCTTCATCACGTCCGCATCCTACTGCGAGTCGTGGCGGAGCGGGACAGCTGGGAGACAGTGGGGGAGACAGTGGGGAGACAGCGGGGAGACAGCAGGGAGACTGTCCCGTTGACGCGCCGTGTCGATCGGCGGGGCGCCGGTTCGACGTGAAGATAGAAGTGCGAATTGCACGCTGACGGGGGGGACGGACATGCGATTCATGATCATTCGACGAGCCGACAACGAAACCGAGGCGGGCGTCATGCCGGGCGAGGAGCTCCTCGCCGCCATGGCCGACTACAACGAACAACTGGTGAAGGCGGGGGTGATGCTGCAGGGCGAAGGGCTCCATCCCAGCTCGAAAGGCGCGAAGGTGGCGTTCTCCAAGGGCAAACCGCATGTCATCGACGGCCCCTTCTCCGAGGCCAAAGAATTGATCGCTGGCTTCACGATGATCGACGTCCGCTCCAAGGAAGAGGCCATCGAATGGGTCAAGCGCTGGCCGGCGCTGGACGGTGGCGGGGAGGTCGAGATCGAGATCCGGCAGGTGTTCGAGCTCTCCGATTTCGGCGCCGGTGAGGCGATCGAGCATCACGCCCGGCTGGACAAGCAGATTGCGGAGCTGAACAGCCGGCGTCTTGCGCCCCCGGAGTGATGATGGTGTGATCGCTCCGGAGGAGCGGTCACTGGCCGACAGTTCGGATACTCATCGCGCGATCGACGCGGTCTGGCGGATCGAATCGCCACGGATCATCGCCGGACTGGCGCGGATCGTGCGCGATGTCGGCCTGGCCGAAGAGCTTGCCCAGGACGCGCTGGTCGCCGCCCTCGAGCAGTGGCCGTCGCAGGGGGTGCCCAACAACCCCGGCGCGTGGCTCATGGCCACTGCGAAGCATCGCGCCATCGACGCGTTCCGGCGCACCAAGCTGCACGAACGTAAGACGGCCGAGCTCGCGCACGAGCTCGACGCCGGGCGCGGCGCCATGGCGCCGGACCTGGACGCGGCGCTGGACGATGACGTCGGCGACGATTTGCTGCGCCTGATTTTCACCGCGTGCCACCCCGTGCTCTCGGCCGAGTCGCGCGTGGCGCTGACGCTGCGGCTGCTGGGCGGGCTCACCACTGAAGAGATCGCGCGCGCTTTTCTGACCTCCGAACCGACAATTGCGCAACGCATCGTCCGCGCGAAACGGACGCTTGCCAAGGAGCGCGTCCCGTTTGAAGTGCCTCGAGGGGTCGATCGTGCCGAGCGCCTGTCGTCGGTACTCGAGGTGATCTACCTGGTCTTCAACGAAGGGTACTCGGCGACTGCCGGCGACGACTGGCTGCGCCCCGCGCTCTGCGAGGAGGCACTCCGCCTCGGCCGCATCCTCGCTGAGCTCGCGCCCCACGAGCCGGAAGTTCATGGACTCGTCGCCCTCATGGAGATTCAGGCGTCGCGATCCCGGGCACGGGTGGGTCCGGACGGTGAGCCGATTCTGTTGTTCGACCAGAACCGGGCGAAGTGGGATCGATTGCTCATCCGCCTGGGATTGGCGGCGCTCGAGCGCGCTGAGCGCCTGACGACCGAGCGCGGTCCGTATCTCCTGCAGGCAGCGATCGCGGCATGCCATGCGCGAGCCAATGCGCCGCACGAGACCGACTGGCCCCGGATTGTCGCGCTGTACGACGAGCTGGCGGCGATCGAGCCATCGCCGGTCGTCGAGCTCAATCGCGCCGTGGCCGTGTCGATGGCCTCCGGCCCGCAAGCCGGGCTCGATCTGGTGGATGCGCTGGCCGACGACGCGTCGCTGCGCAGCTATCATTTCCTCCCCGGCATCCGAGGCGACCTGCTGTTCAAGCTCGATCGCTTCGACGAAGCGCGCCGCGAGTTCGAGCGGGCCGCCGGTCTGACGCGGAACGCTCGCGAGCGCGAGCTATTACTTGCCCGCGCGCAGGCCAGCGCCAATCGTGTGTCAGCCTCGACCTGATGCCAGCAGTGGATTCGAGCCCCCGATGAGAACCGACCACGTCACCGCGGCTGCCTCGACGCTACTTTTCCTTGTGGCGACGTCGATCGCGGTGAGCGCGCAGCCACGAAGCGGGCGCTTCGCGCCAGACGAGGCGACGGTCAGCTCCATTCATGCCGCGCTCGCCGCCCGCCAGACCACGTGTGTTGAGGTGACGCAGGCTTACCTCAATCGCATCGAGGCGTATGACGACAAGGGTCCGGCACTGAACGCCATCATCACCGTGAATCCTCGCGCGCTCGAGACGGCCAAGGAAATGGACGGCCTCGATGCCACGGCCATCCGCCGGCGACCGCTCCACTGCATCCCCGTCGTGTTGAAAGACAACTACGACACGGCCGACATGCCAACCACAGGTGGGTCGGTGACCCTGGCGAAATTGATTCCTGCGGCCGACGGATTCGTCGTCAAACGCCTGCGCGACGCCGGCGCCGTCATTCTGGCCAAGGCGAACCTCATGGAGCTGGCGTGGAGCGGCACGACCGTGAGCTCGCTCGGCGGACAGACGCGGAATCCGTATGACTTGACGCGCACGCCTGGGGGATCCAGCGGCGGCACGGGCGCGGCGATCGCGGCCAACTTCGGCGTGCTCGGCACTGGCTCCGACACGGGGCAGTCGATCCGATCGCCGGCGTCGGCCAATAGCCTCGTCGGCGTCCGGCCGACTCGAGGTCTGGTCAGCCGGGCCGGGATGATCCCGCTGAGCACGACGCAGGACGCCGCGGGCCCGATCACGCGCACTGTCGAAGACGCGGCGCGGATGCTCGAAGTGATCGCCGGCTACGATCCAGGCGATCCGTCCACCGCCTTCAGCGTCGGGAAGATCCCGGCCAGCTATTCGACGGTGCTGACCAAAGACGGCTTGAAGGGCGCGCGCATCGGTCTGCTCTTGGACTTCCTCGGCCACGATGCGATCCACGAACCGGTGAACGCCGTCGTCGCGGCGGCAGCCGGCAAGATGTCGGCGCTGGGCGCGACGATCGTTCGCGTCACCATTCCGTCCCTCGATGAGCTGACCCGCGACTTGAGCCTCATCAACTTCGAGTTCAAGTCAGGCTTCAACGCGTATCTCGCCGGCCTTGGCGCTCGCGCGCCGGTCAAGAACCTCGACGAGTTCATCGCCCGTGGCGAGTTTCATCCGGCGCTTCGAGCGGGCCTGCTGGCGGCGCAGAGGATGACTGACCCACCGGTCTCGGCCGCATACCAGCAGATGGTGCTTCGCCGAAACGAGCTGCGGCAGGCGGTGATGACCGTGATTGCGGCCAACCAGCTGGACGCCGTGCTGTATCCACATCAGCGCCGGTTGGTCGTGCCAATCGGGGAAGAGCAGGTCGAGCGAAACGGCGTGCTCTCCAACAGCACTGGTTTTCCAGCCGTCACCTTTCCGGTGGCTTTTCGCCGCCGACGTCATCCGCACCGATCGGCGTGCCGGTTGGTCTCGAAATCCTCGGACCAGAGTGGAGCGAGCCATTGCTGCTCAAGCTGGCGTTCGCCTACCAGGAGGCCGCGCGAGCTCGCAAGCCGCCGGCCAGCACACCGCCGATTCGCTAGAATCGCTATTCGCTATTCGCTATTCGCTGTTCGCTGTTCGCTGATTCGCCATTCGCCATTCGCTATTCGCCATTCGCGACCAGCAGCCTCTATTGCCGCATCAACTTACTCAGCTCCTCGTGGAGCAGCTCAGCGGCCATGCGATGGCCCTCGACGCCGAAGTGCGCTTCGTCGTCGAACACGTCTGGATGGTTCTTGAACGCGGCGTAGACGTCGATGACCGGGGCGTTGTCCTCGCGCCCGATCTCAATGGTTGCGGCGTTGTAGGCCGGAGCCAGCGTTTTCCAAGAAGCAGGGTCATTCGACGACCCGACGTATGGGCGAGTGAGCAACACCACGCGGACACCAGCTCCTCGCCCGGCGCGAATGATCTCGCGAAGGTGAGCCTTGTAGTCGTCCAGGCTGACTCGTGGTCCCAGCGCCCCGCCGCCGGTCATCATCTGCGCACGGTCCCACACCGCGACAGCCAGCTGTGCCAGCCGGAGCTTCCTGGTTGCTCGGGTAATCCGCTCGATGCGATCGTGGCGCCGGACGTACTCCGCGTCAGGGACGGTGACCGGATGCGCGTCGTTTCCGCCAAAGCTGACCAGCACGAGATCGGGATGGAAGGCGATCATCTCCTTGAAGCGCTGCAACCCCTGAAACGACGTGTAACCCCAGACGCCGGCGTTGATCACTTCAGTGCCCGGCTTCGACGCGGCGAAGAGTCCCTGCAGCTGCGATGGCCAGTTGACGCCCTCGTCCATATCCCAGCCGAACGTGTTCGAATCACCGATCGCGATGATGCGATAGGTTCCCGGCCGCTTGTCGGGATCGACCGTCGCACCGCGAAACCCCTGCGGATTGAACGGCGAGAACTGTCCGCTCATCGGCCGCCAGATCAAGTCGGGGTCATAGACGAGATGGCGATCGTGAAACGCGTGTTGTTCGCGAAAGTCGCTGTTGACGTTCGTGCCGATCTTGACGGGTGAGTATTGATAGCCACTGGCGCGGAGCGCGAACTCGGTGAGCGCGCCGGCGACAAGGAGAGCGCCGATCACAACCGCGGCGCGAATCAGCTTCGACACGCGGAAGATCCTATCGCGCGAGGCTTCCGCGCGTCGATGGCCACAGCCGCAGCGAGCCGAAGCCTTAGCGCCCCGCCGTACGCCGTTCGATCACGCCGCCTGTGTCAGGGCCGACACGGCCGGTACAGGCCGGCGTGGGCGAGACGAGCGTCAGTCTTCGTTCGTCGCCGTGCGGAACGCAGCGCTCGAAATGATGCGAGGTCTGCTTCGCTTCCCAGACCGTTGCGACCGTGTAGACAATGGCATTGACGCCGAGATGCCGCTCGCGCCGGTAACACCAGGCGGCAATGTTGTAGGCGGCCATCAGTGCGGCTAACACACCGCCCGCGCCATGGACTGCGCCTTTCAGGAGTTCTTTCTCGCCGGTCTTGCAGAACGCTCGAACCATTGGTCCTCCTGGGGGACTGGTGGAACGGTTTCTAGTCGAACGTTGGTGCAAGTGACGTGCCGGTCTTAAGCAACGGTTAAACCCTAACGGAGCTGACACCAAGGGTCATTACGACCGTTTCAGCGCAGGAAGTTTCCACAGCATGTCCGAATAAGTCGACGTGGGTCCGGAAACTTACAAGACATCGTCCATCGTGATGTGCGTATCGGCGGGAAGGTCTCGAGCGGCGATCCGTCCAAGCAGATTGTCGTATCGCTCGGCCGGAACAGAGCCGGTGCCCGGCCGTTTTACCCACAGGTTGCGCCGCGTCAACGGCTCGCCAGCGCTGATCGGCGCGATCGTGACAACGGTCGCAAACGCGAAGTCCATCGTCACCTGTTCCTCGAGTGCCGGCCCCTTGGTCCCGCCGCGCTCGAGGTGAAGGATGCGAGCGGCTTCAATCAGTTCCCGGCAACGCTGCTCGTCCATCGAGCACACGATGTCGGGTCCTTCACGGCGCATGTGATCGGTGAAGTGCCGTTCGACGATCGAGGCGCCGAGGGCGATCGCCGCAAAGCACGCCAGGTTGTCGGTGGTGTGGTCCGACAGACCGTAGATCGTGTGCGGAAACGCCGCCGCCAGTTGCGTCATCGCGCCAAGCCGGACCAGATGCGGCGGCGTGGGGTAGAGATTGGTCGTGTGCAACAGCGCCACGGGGACCCGTGCGTCGACGAAGATGGCGACGGCCTTTTGCACACTCTCGATCGTGTTCATTCCCGTGCTGAGAATCACGGGCTTTCCGAATGACGCGATGTGCCGCAGCAGCGGATAATTGTTGCACTCGCCCGATCCGATCTTGTACGCGGGCACGTCCAGTCGCTCGAGCCGATCGGCGGCGGCGCGCGAAAAGGGCGTGCTCATGAAGATCATGCCCTTCGCCTCGACGTGGTCGCGCAGCCGGGTCTCGTCGCCTTCGGAAAGGCTGCAGCGCGCCATGATCTCGTAGATGGAGATGTCGGCGTTTCCAGGGATGACCGTCCGCGCCGCTGCGCTCATCTCGTCGTCCACGACGTGGGTCTGGTGCTTCACCACTTCCACTCCCGCGCGTGCGGCGGCGTCCACCATCTCGCGGGCGACGTCGAGGCTGCCCCCGTGGTTGATGCCGATTTCGGCGACGACCAGCGGAACGTGGGCCGGCCCGACGGCGCGCGAGCGGATGTGGATCTCGGGCAGGTTCACGAGAGGAATTGTATCGCGTGCGATCTCGCGCGGTTGAGTATGGAGATCGTTCAGCGCGGCGCCGGCATGGCTTCGCGCTCTGACGACTGTGCCAGCAGCTCGCGCACCCGCGGGATGACCGCCGTGCCGTAGAGCTCGATGCTCGTCATCAGCTTCTCGTGCGGCAGCGTGCCGTTGCTGTATTTCACATCGAAGCGCGCGAGGCCGAGCTGATTCACCGTGCGGGCGATCTTCGTGGCCACCGTCTCGGGTGCGCCGACGAACAACGCGCCGTCGGGTCCGGCCTCCCGCTCGAAGTGATCGCGGCCCACCGGCGGCCAGCCGCGCTCGCGGCCGATGCGCGTCATCATCGCGGCGTAGTGCGGCCAGAGCTCTTCCCTGGCCTGCTCGTCAGTGGCGGCGATGTGTCCCGGCGAATGCACGCCGATCGGCAGGGGAGCTTTCCCCATGTCGGCCAACGTCTTCAGGTAGAGATCGACGTACGGCCGGAAGCGTTGCGGGTTGCCGCCGATGATCGCGAGCATCAGAGGCAGACCATGTCGCGCCGCACGGACGACCGACTCGGGGCTGCCGCCGACCGCGACCGACGCCTTCAGCGTGCCCGATTCGACCGGCGGGTAGACCATCTGACCGGCGAGCGCCGCTCGGGTGGTTCCCTTCCACGTGACCGGTTGCTGCTTCAACAGGGCGACGAACAGGTCGAGCTTCTCCTCGAAGAGTGCGTCGTAGCGGGCGAGGTCATAGCCGAAGAGCGGAAAGGACTCGGTGAACGAACCCCGGCCCAGCATCGCCTCGGCGCGGCCGCCGGATATGGCATCGACGGTCGAGAAGCGCTGAAAGACCCGCACGGGATCGTCGGTGCTCAGGACCGTGACGGCCGATCCAAGACGAATCCGCGAGGTGCGGGCGGCGATGGCCGCCAGCACGACCTCGGGCGCCGACACGGCGAAATCGGGCCGATGGTGCTCGCCGACGCCGATGAAGTCGACGCCGAGCCGATCGGCCAGCACGCCCTCCTCGACGACGTGGCGGAGGACGTCGGCCTGCGAGAGGCGCCGGCCGGTCTCCTCGACGGTGACATCTCCGAAGGTATCGAGGCCCAGTTCAACCGTTGGTGGGGTGGTCACAGTGGTTTGATGACCGGCCGGGCTGGGGTGTTTCCACCAGGGGGGCGGCCGATACTCATTTGCAGAGAACTTTGTATTACAATGTTGATCCGCATCACACCGCTGCCCGTACCGGGCTCAGGCGTGTTAGGGTGTGTGGCGCGAGTTCAGGAACGCGATGCTGGACCTTCCACGAGAGTTGCGTGTCGAAATTCGACCCCGGTCGCGACTGGACATCGTCAACCTCAGGGAGCACCCCGGGTGCGTGGCCGAGCTCGCCGGGTTTCCCCAGGCGCTGTATTGGTCGTGCCACACGACGGCCGGCTTCCTGGATCAACGCGTCGCTTCCCGTCTCGCTCATCGCCGCAGCAGCGTCGCGTCGTATGTCCGCGCCTTTCAAGCGATGTTCCCGCGCGACGCGGGATACCGGCACGACGATCTGCATCTCCGGCACGAGCTCTCCGATGCGCAACGGTCGGTGGAGCCCCGGAACGCCGACGCCCATCTCACTTTCATGGCGGCCGGCTTGCGGACGTGCGTCAAGTACATCAATCGTCCCGGCGAGCCGGTCTATTTCGTGGACCTCGACGGGGTCGGCGGCGACGGTCACCGGCGCCGCCTCACGCGAGTGTTGGGGTTTCACGACGAGGAACTGATCGCGCGCGATCAGCTGCGCGTGCCCGTGTCCGTCCACCCGCTCGATTCGGTGAGCCTGAAGGATCCGCGGATTGGACTGTACTCGCGGCTCGAGGAGCTCATCGAGCGGCACGGGATTACCAAGGGCCGCATCCGGCTGGCGCTCAGTGCGCGCGAAGATCACGCCGCGCTGACCATCAACGAGAACGAAACCCTGTTGATGCGGCACGACCTGGTCGAGGTGCTGCGCGACCCGTTCCGCTTCATGGCCGAGAAGGGGCGGAACATGATCGCCGACCCATGGGCGATTCCAGCCAAGGCCATCGATTACGCGAAGTACGACTTCGTCAGGCTGTTCAACCAGGTCTGTGACTGGGTTCCGCTCGTCAATACGCGCGTGCAGCACGTGGTGGCCTCGCTCGTCGGCCTGCAGATCCACCGCTTCTTCCGCATGACGCGATCCGTCAACCTGCTGATTTCCGATTTCGAGACTCCCGGTCAGGGGAGAATCGTCGAAGGCACGTATCAGTGCCCGCTGCTGATTCAGTGGAGGAATCCCCACGCCGACCATCGGGTGATCGGCATTACGGTGACGAGACTTCACTGAGCCGCACGCGTTCGTCAGCCGGCGGCAGGTCTGAGGCGGCGTCGGCCGTGACCCGCGACAGCACGCCTTCGAGGATCGGCGTCATGATCCGGAGCTGCCTCGCGCGAATCACGACATCCCAGAGCGGCTCGAACTTCTTCCAGCCCGCCGCGTAGAAGAAGTGCTTGGCCCGGTGCTTGAGCGAGCCGTGCGAGAGCGATCCGCGCGCGATCGAAGACCAGCGGTAGAACTCGCGATAGGCCCAGTCGTACCCCTGCTTCAGGGCCTCTGGAGTGATCCGCTCGGGACGATACACGACGTGCCTGGTGTCGTAGCGATCCCAGTCGCGCGTCAGAATCCGGCCGGCGGCCTCCATCCGCGCAAACAGGCGAGTGCCGGGATACGGCGTTTGAATGTGAAACGTCGCGGTCGTGATCCCGTGCTCGACGGCCCACTCGACGGTGCGCGCAAAGACGCTGTCGTCGTCTTCGTCCATGCCGAAGACGAAGCTGCCGTTGATCATGATGCCGTGCTCATGCAGGCGATTGGCGACGGCGGCATAGTCGCGGCCGAGATTCTGGCGTTTGTTGCTGAGCGTGAGATTGCCAGGCGCGAGCGTCTCAAAGCCCACGAACAGGCTTCGCAGTCCGGCTTCCGCCGCGCGCTCGACCAGGTCGCCGCGCAGCACCGAGTCAACCGTGGCCGCGCCCTGAAACAGGCGTCCCATGCCGCGCATGCCGTCGAAGAGCGCGGTGGCGAAGCGGCGATCGCCGAACAGGTGATCGTCGAGGAAATACAGATGCCGGCCAGGCAACCGTTCGATCTCGGCCAGCGCGTCGTCGACGCGTTGTGTGTAGAACGATCGTCCGCCGTCGAAGAAGGCATCCTTGTAGCAGAAGTCGCAATGCTGAGGGCACCCGCGCGTGACCACGATCGAGTTCGGGACCAGATACGAACGCCGGGCAATCAAATCCCGGCGGATCGGCGGCAATCGGTCCAGCGTCCGGCCCGACGTGGAGATGTAGCGGCGCAAGGGGTGGCCGGTGCGGAAGTCGTCGAGGAACTGCGGAAACGTCTGCTCCCCTGGGCCGAGGAAGATGGCGTCGGCGTGCGCCGCCGCCTCGTCGGGCAGCGACGTCACATGGAGTCCGCCCAGGACGACGAACACGCCTTTCGCGCGATACTCATCGGCCAGGGCATACGCGCGTCTGGCGTTGGTGATATAGACCTGAATCGCGACGAGGTCGGGGCGGTCGGCGGTGGTCAACGGCCCGACGTGCTCATCGACGATCACGGCGTCATCGTCAGGACGCAGATAGGCGGCAAGCGTGGCGAGGCCGAGCGGCGGAAACAACGAATACTTGATCGGGCGCCAGTACGGGCTCGTGGCTTCGGTCAGGGCCGGCAGAATGAACTTCACGCGAAGCGGGCGCCGAGAGGACATTCGGACAGCTCCTGGGTAGGCAAGCCGATATTGCAAACTACTTTGTGATGTAGAGTATACCTCATGGTCACCCGCGCAACGGGTCTTCGACGTAATCGGGGCGTCAGCCGGCCTGGCGGTCTTTGCGCCGGTGATGACGCTGATCGCCGTCGCCGTCTTGATCGATGACGGCGGGCCGGTCCTGTTTCGTCAAGAACGCATCGGCCTCGGCCGGACGCCGTTCCGCATTCTCAAATTTCGTTCGATGCGCGACGGCCGCGTGACCCGAGTGGGACGGCTGCTGCGTGCGACCGGCCTCGACGAGGTGCCGCAGCTCTTCAACATCGTGCGCGGCGACATGAGCGCCGTCGGGCCGCGCCCGTTGACCGCTGAGGATGTGGCCCGGCTCGGCTGGGCGGGCGCCGAATTCGACTTTCGGTGGAAGTGCCGGCCAGGGTTGACCGGCCTTGCCCAACTCCTCGGGGCCCACGCCAATGACGATGCGTTGCTGTTCGACCGCGTCCACGCGGATCGCTGGAATCCGTCACTCGACTGTCAGCTGATTGCGTGGTCCTTTGCCGTGAACGCGTTCGGAAAGGCGCGAGTCCGGCGATGGCTGCGAGTCTACCATCCAGCCAACGTGAGCATCTTGTTACTCCGTTAGGGCCAATCGCTGCCCGCGAGTCGGCGAGAACCGCCGGCGTCGACCACGTAGAATCATCGACAACGCACTGAGCGCGACTCTGCGTCAGTCGCACGAAGAGGACCGTGGTTTGCATGCGGGTCACGTCATCCCCCTATAAGAGGCTTCGCCCATGAAGACCACATTCGTCCGCTGCGGCGGCCTCGCCGCCGCGTTACTTTGCCTGCCGTCGTTGTTGTTCGCGCAAATTCAGATTACGCCGGTCGTGTCCGGACTCTCGAACCCCCTCTTCGTCGGCCACGCTGGCGACGGCACGAACCGGCTGTTCATTCTGGAGCAGGCCGGCACGATCCGCGTCGTGCAACCGGGCGGCTCAACGGCAACGGTGTTTCTCAATATCAGCGCGAAGGTGCTGTCTGGCGGTGAGCAAGGACTGCTCGGTCTCGCGTTTCACCCGCAATACATCAGCAACGGCCGCTTCTTCGTGTACTACACACGCGTCGGGGATGGCGCGCTGATCATCGCTGAGTACAAGGTCTCATCGAATCCCAATGTCGCCGACCCGGCCGAAACGATCCGGCTGACGATCCTCCATGCGGCGAACACGAACCATAACGGGGGCATGCTCGCGTTCGGACCCGACGGCTATCTCTACATTGCCGTGGGCGACGGCGGAGGGCAGTACGACCCGCAGGCGAACGCACAGAATAAAAGCCGGCTGCTCGGCAAGATCCTGCGGATCGACATCAACACACCAAGCGGCTACGTGTCGCCGCCGACCAACCCCTTCTTCGGCGTCGAAGGTCGTGACGAAATCTTCGCCTTCGGCTTCCGCAACCCCTGGCGGCTCAGCTTCGATCGTCTCACCGGACAGCAGTGGGTCGCCGACGTTGGCCAGGGCATGCGTGAGGAGGTCGACACGCCGATTGCCAGCGGCGGCAACTACGGGTGGAGAATTTACGAAGGCACGCTGTGCACCAACGTCGAGCCGACGCGGTGCAACCCCGCCAACTACATCTTCCCGGTCGCCGAGTACTCGCACGCGGGCGGGCGCTGTTCGATCACCGGAGGCTATGTCTATCGTGGGTCGCTGGGCACGCTGCCGGCTGGCTCGTACATCTACGGCGACTTGTGTTCAGGCGAGATTCTCAGATGGAACGGCACGAGCGAAGCCGTGCTGCTCGACACGACGATGACCATCTCGTCGTTCGGCGAGGACGAGGCCGGAGAAATTTACGTCGTCAACTATGCCGGGACGGTGGGCCGGATAGCCTCGACAGCGCCTCAGTGCAGCTATTCGATTTCGCCCACGCAGGCGACCTTCACCAAAGCCGGGGGGAACGGCAGCATCAACGTGACGGCCGGCTCGGGCTGCGCCTGGACCGCAACGAGGAACCGGTCGTGGATCGCGATTACCGGCGGCGCCAGCGGCATCGGCGATGGAACGGTAACCTACTCGGTCGCGTCGAAGACCGGAACGGATGGGCGAACGGGCGCCATCACGGTCGCTGGAAAGACCTTCAATATTCGGCAGACCGCTCAGTGACGAGCAACGCGATTACCTGGGGTTCTTGATAGAGCGAACATGAGAATTGGTCGTGGTGAATTTCTTGCTGGACTCGGCGGGCTCGCGGTGGGCGTACCCGTTGGCGCCATCGCTCGAGGCGGCCAGCGTGCGGCCTCACCTGCACCGACGGCCATTGCGCCGGCCGCGGTTGCACCGCCTGGCCCACCAGGGCCCGGCGAGCTCTCCTTCGCACAAGCGGGCGAGGATGTCATCGTCAACTTCCTGTTCAATTACCTGCAGCAGTTCAAGGACATCCAATACCTCGATATCGGAGCCTGGGATCCCGTCACCTACAACAACACCTATTTCTTCTACCGCAAGGGATTCCGCGGAGTGCTCGTCGAGCCGAACGTCGCCATGTGCCAGAAGATCCGTGCCGTCCGCTCCGAAGATACGACGCTCGAAGCCGGCATCGGCGTCACCGCGGAGCGGGAGGCTGACTATTACATGATGAACGAATCGGGCTGGAACACGTTTTCGAAGGACGAGGCTGATCACATGACCAAGGTGACGGGCGGCCAGATCAGGGTCGAAAAGGTGATCAAGATGCCGCTGCTCAACATCAACGATGTGATGGCCAAGCACTTTGGCAAGGCGCCCGCCTACGTCTCGATCGACGCCGAAGGCTTGCACCTGGCGATTCTGAAATCCATCGACTACCGCCGGTTCCGGCCTCTGGCCATTTGCGTGGAGACGCTCGTGTCAGGCTCGCGCGCCGCAATTCCGGAGATCCCGGCGTACATGGCTTCGCAGGGCTACGTGAACCGCGGCGGGTCGTTCGTGAACACGATCTTCGTGGACGGCAAACGCATCTGATTCTTCAGGCGCGCCGTCGGCTCCGTACAGTCTGCTCGGCTTCGGACCTTTTGCGCCCCGCGTACACCCACCACAACGTTCGCTTCGACTTGGAGTTGGCGGGCGCACTGGAGTAGAGTCCGCTAACCCGTGCCAGACCCGCACTCCCCCGTCAACTGTCCGAAGTGTGGCATCCAGCTCAAATACGAGCAGACGCTCGGCAGCGTCCATCTCTACACCTGTAGCGCGCACGGGTCTGTTCTTGTCTGGCCCACCGGGAAGGTTGAACTCCTGGTCCAGAAGCCCGATCCAAACCGCGCGCTTCGCTGACGCGCCTCTTTTCTTGGCTGGGTAGTGGTCTCGTTTGCCCACACCGACGACGCGGACCAGCGCCACGCCAGACTGGACGAACAGCACCGTCCGCGCGACCGGCCAGTGTCACTCGCATCCGGGTCGCCCGCATCTGGTAGACTCGCCAACCCACGTGCCCGTGCTCGCACGTGTCACACAGGAGAGTCACCGATGCGCCCCCCCCTTTGCGTGGTCATCCTCATCATTTCGTCGTCGTTGGGACTGGCTCAGCTGACGGCAGCCCAGTCCTCAGGTCCTGCCATTCACAATGTGACGGTACAGCCTGACTCAGGTGTGCTCACGATTACGGGAACCGGCTTAGGAGCGGATCTCATCGTGACGGTCGATGGGCAGTCCGCCATGGTGTTGCCTGGTGCCACTGCGACACGGGTGGAAGTCCAGCCTCCCGCGACGGTGCTCACCACGCCGGGCACGTATCGGCTGACCGTCGTGGACCCCGTGCGTCGGGCGGGCGATGTGTTTGTCGTCGCGAGCGCAGGAAGCGCTCCCGGCGCGGTTATCGAGGCAGTTGGGCCAACGGGCGGCGCGTCGTCAGCTGCTAAGAGGGGGACCCTTTCAGGAGGTCCCGAGGCAACAAGCGTGAACCGAGCGGCCACTGGAGTACCGCCGGCCGGCGTGTCGCCGGCCCTCGTTGAGGGGCCAAGCAACACGGCCGTGGGCCTGAATGCGCTGGCGTCCAATACCACGGGTTACCAGAACTCGGCGACCGGCGCCGCGGCACTCGGCTTCAACACCACCGGCCATAACAACACCGCCAGCGGCTATCTGGCACTGAGGGTCAACACCACAGGCTCCTACAACACGGCGGCGGGAGCGAATGCCCTCCGCGATAATACGGGCACCGACAACACGGCCATCGGCGCGGATGCGCTGTCCGACAATACGTCGGCCAAACAAAACACGGCCGTCGGCAGCCTGGCGCTCTACGTCAACACGACCGGCGAGAACAACACAGCCACTGGCTATAAGGCGCTCTGGGGCAACACGTCGGGCACCCTCAACACCGCCAACGGGATGACGGCGCTTTCCGGCAACACCACGGGCTACTGGAACACGGCCACCGGCGTGAGCGCGCTTTATACGAACGGCTCGGGCTACAACAACACGGCCAACGGCGTGAATGCCCTCGCCTTCAACACCACGGGCTTCAACAACACGGCGAGCGGCGTAAGTGCGCTCGAGTCCAACACGACGGGCGACGCCAACACCGCCGACGGCAGCGGTTCGCTCGGGTCCAACACCACGGGCTACTTCAACACGGCCAGCGGCAGGTTGGCGCTCCATAGCAACACCACGGGTACCTCCAACACGGCGAGCGGCGTGGCTGCGCTCTATTACGGCTCTACAGGCCACTACAATGCGGCATTCGGCTTCCAGGCTGGGATCCTGGCGACGACCGGCTCCTACAACGTGTTCGTTGGTGCGAACGTGACAGGGACAGCAGCCGATACGAACACGATCCGCATCGGCCTGCCGTACGGCGGCGGGCTCGGCCAGAACCAGACCTTCGTCGCGGGAATCTACGGCACGCAATTGACGGGGCCTGCCGTGCAGGTGTTCATCGACGCCAGCGGCCAGTTGGGCACCCTCACCGCGCCCATCGCCACCGGGACGGGGACGGTTGGCTCGTTGGCCGCGCCACAGCAAGCGAAGACGCAGGCGTCGATCGAAGCACAGCTGCGAGCGCATATCGCGCGACAGGATGCGACCAATGCCGAGCTGCGCGCCCGACTCGCCAGGCTGGAGGCGCTGCTCGCGCGGAGCCCGGCCCAGAAGTAGGGGCCCGCTCGCGGTTGATGGTCGTCCGATAGACTCTTCGACCGCGAAAGCCTACGGCAGAGGTTGATCGACGGGAAGACCCCCTATTAGGAGTGGAGCGATCCTCGTGCACTGAGCTTGATGTCGAAGATGAATAACTTTATTTTATAAAGTTATTTGTATATGATGTTTCCGGAGGTCGTCATGCGCCGTCTGATGCTTCTGCTCGGGCTCGGCGCCGCGCTGCTCGCGGCGGGCGCCTGCGCTCAGCGTCCCGAAACCCCTCTGACCCAGGCCGCCGTCCGCAACGACGTCGCCGCCCTGCGCCAACTTCTCGACGACGGCCATAAGGCCGATGAGAGTGGCGACTCGTGGACGGCGTTGATCTGGGCCTCGCGGTCCGGATCGATCGACGCGATCAACCTCCTCCTCGATTCCGGCGCCGACGTGAACCTGCCGGGATCCACGGGAGACAACTGGGACGCGACGCCGCTGCAACACGCGATTCTCCAGCGGCAGCCTGCCGCCGTCCGGCTTCTTCTTGATCGCGGCGCCGACTTGAGCCGGGGCGCCGGCCCGGGAAGCCTGGCGCCGCTGTTCCTGGCGGCCGGCGACACGGATCCCGCCATCCTCAAATTGCTGCTCGCCCACGGAGCAGACCCGACCGTCGAGGACGAAAGCGGAGCCACGCCGTTGTCTCGTGCGGTCTCCGCCGGCACATTCAACGGACCCGACCGTCCGATGTTTGGCGGCTGCCGCGTCGAAACGGTGCGCGCGCTCATCGCGCACGATCCGCGGCTTCGTTTGAAGCGCAACTCTGCCTGGAACGACGCGATCTGGTGGGCGCGCTTCCAGAGATGTGAGGACGTGCTGAGATTGGTTGGCGAGTAGCCGAGTGGGAATCAGCCGGCCATCGCGAACCGTTGTCCCGGGCCACTCGACGCAACCCTTTGCGGCTGCGTCACATCGAAGTGGCAGCAGATCCAAGACCGGGCACGGCGAACCTCGGCTAGACTCCGAAACGCTCACGCCATTCCTGGCGTGATTCAACCGGAGGCACCGATGCGAACCCCCCGCTGCTTGTTCATGCTGCTGGTTTCGGCGATGTTCGGACTAGCTGATCAGGCTGGAGCCCAACCCCCTTCAGCCCCCGTGATTCAGAATGTGACGCTGCGCCAGGACACGGGCGTCATCACGATCGCGGGCAGCGGATTTGATCGCGAGCTGGCGATCACCGTGGATGGCCAACCGGCGGCCGTGCTGCCAGGCGGAACGGACACGCAGATCGAAGTGCTGGCTCCTCCTTCCGTATTGCAGACGCCTGGCACCTATCGACTGACGGTGATCGACCACCTGCACAAGGTCGGCGATGCGTTTGTGGTGGCGAACCAAGCCGCGACGACCGGTCTCAGCAGCTCAGCCTTCACCGGAACGCCGACCGCCGAGGCGGCCACGAACAGCCCGGCTAGGCCCGGTGTCAGCGGTGCATTGGCCCCTGCCGCCGGGCGGCCGGGACCCGAGGGTGTGTCACCGGCGGCCATTCAAGAAAATTCGTGCGTGACATCGATTGGCAATTTTGCGCTCAATTCCTCGGCCGGCTGCTACAACACGGCCGCTGGCTATGCGGCGCTCAGCGTGAATACCGCCGGCGACCACAACACTGCCACCGGCGACTTGGCGCTCGCTCACAACACCACGGGTGACGGCAACACGGCCAGCGGGGCGACTGCGCTGTATGCCAACACCACCGGCAACTTCAACGTGGCCACCGGGACACTGTCGCTGGCGTCCAACACCACCGGGTTCAACAACACCGCAGATGGTGTCGAGTCGTTGTTGAACAACACGACGGGGTCCCAAAACACGGCTGTCGGTCAGTGGGCATTGCTCGCGAACTCGACGGGCTCGCTGAATACGGCCGTCGGGTATCGAGCTGGGGCCGCCGCCACCACAGGCTGGTCCAATATTTTCATCGGTTCGGGCGTGGCCGGTACGGCAGCCGACGCGAACACGATCCGAATCGGCTTCCCTTACGACGGCACAAACGGGCAGAACAAGACCTTCATCGCGGGGATTCGCGGTACTCAACTCACGGGAAGCGCCGTGCAGGTGTTCATCGACGCCAACGGGCAGTTGGGGACCGTGACGCCAGGCGTGCAGAGCGGGACGGGGACTGCTTCGGTGTCTCAACTTCAGCAACAGTTGCAGGATCAGCAGACCACCATCGCGGATCTGCGCGCACGGCTTACTAAGCTGGAGGCACTACTGGCGCGGGCACCGGCCAAGAAATAATATCCACGCGACTGACGCGATCCATAGCGGAGACTTTCTCCTGACATGACTGCGAACAAGAACACATTGAGGAGAGAACCCGTTGCCCGTGACGGTGCGCGCCGCGCCCGAGGACTATCTGAGTCTTGAGCTCCGCGCGCACGAGTTGTTGCGCGACGTCCCGCTCTATGACGTCTCGGTCGTCGATCTGCCCGGCGGCGGTGACGGACGGAGTCTCGCGGACGCGCCGCATCTTCAGGCGGCTGCGCCGCGCAGCCTAGTCGAACGCGCGCTGTAGGGCGTGCGTCATGCACTCGGACGAGCGTTCGGCTGGGATGAGATCCGGTTGTTGCCTGAGGATTCTCTGGTGTACTGGTTGTCAGAGAAGGATCGCCGCGACTCGGAGATCGTGCCAGGTACGCGCAACGGCGCGTTCCAGGTCGTGTATCGATTTCGAAACGAAGAGTCGAGTGAGATACGCAACGCCACAGTGCAGGGGTACGTCTGCATTGCGCTCTCGCCGAGATCGTCCGGGTATCGCTACTACTTTGCGGTTTACGTAATCCCGGTCTCCTGGATTACGCGTCCCGATTTGGCCTTGATCGAACCGTTCCGCAGGTTCCTCCTGTATCCGGCGATGCTGCGACGCTTACGAAACGCCTGGCAGGCCACTTATGGCGAGGCTAGCGCCCGGCCGCCACCTGGCGCTTCAGGTTTGTATCCGTCGCGCGATTGTCTCTCACGAGAACTCGTGCCGATATCTATCGTTCTCCGCTTTCATCTCGGCGAGGAACTGAATGAACTCGGGCGATTGGCGGATCCGGTCCAGGAAAGCATCGCGAGTGTATCGCGGATACAGGTGAAAACCGCTGACTGCGGATTCTCTCAACCACTTGACAGCTTCGTCACTCTTGCCCTCCAACGCGTAGACGCAGGCGATGTCGTAGATCGCGTGATGGTAGAGCGGATCCTTCAGCGGATGCTTCGCCAGAATGATCGGGACTTGCGCTTCCGCGGCGTGAAAATCACCTTGTGCCGCAAGGAGCAAAGCTTTCGTCGGAGGCAAATTGGGGTTAGCGGGCTGCCTGGCCGACCAATCGTCGATCGCCTTCTGCGCGTCATCCAGGCGACCATTGCCCATCAAATATAGGGCTTCCATCCTGCTGTCACGCCGAACGCTTCGATGGGCGGCGTAATCGTCGTACCTGGCCTGCGTTTCGTATACGAGGAACGTCGTGTTCTTGGCGACCCTCGCTCGTCGGATCGATTTCGAACGCGCGGGCGAGTTCACGCGCGGCAAGGTCTTCGAGTCCGAGATGGCTGTAGAGGTACGCCAGCTCCACGTGACCGACGTTCGGATTGAGCTGGTTCGCCAACAGCACCTCACGAACGGCCGCTTCTCCCTGGTACCCTTCGAACTGACTGTACAAAAGCTGAAAGCGCGCCAGGTGAGTTCCGGCAAGCTGCGGATCCAGTTCCTGCGCGCGATTGATCTCCTCTTTCGCGTGCGCGACCCACGCCGGCTGAGTTGGCTCCAGGAACACCGCCAGATGAGCGTAGGCGTACGCCAACTGGGCGTGTGCGAGCGCGAAGTTCGGGTCGGCCTCGATCGCCTTCTTGTAAAAACCGATGGTACTGCGCATCATCTGCGCAGGATCGCGCATGCGCTGGTCAAAGGTGTAGGCGCCTTTCAGATAAAACTCGTAAGCGACGGGATTTGAAGTGTGAACGCTTCGTCAGCTGCGCTTGTTGCGACGCATCCAGTTGCAGGCGCAGGCGCGAGGCGACCTGTTGCGCGACCGTATCCTGAACGGTAAAGATGTCCGCCATCCGCAAATCAAAGCTGTCCGTCCACAGCGACGCGCCGTCAGACATCGCAAGAGATTGACGCTCACTCGCAGGCGGTCGTCGGCGCGCTGAAACGAACCTTCGAGCACCGAATCGACTCCCAACTGTTTCGCTGCGGCCAGCGCATCGGTGTCCTCGGTCAGATATCGGCGCACGGCACTCGTCGGGCGCACGATCAGTCTGCCCGTTCGACTGACTCTGCGAATGGCCGCATCCGCAATGCCCAGCCCCAGGTAGTTTTCGCCGGCATCAAGGGATTTCAGCGGCAACACCGCAAGCGATTTGATCTCGGGCTGGCTTGAAGCGTGCGCCTGCTTCCACCACGCATAGCCGATCGCGCCGCCAACGAGCACCAGTAGTCCGCACACGACGCCCAGAATGCCAGCGGCATTTGGCGCGGGCGCGTGCGCTGACGACCTCGTCGTCATTGACTCACACTCGCTGGATGCGTCTTCTCAAATTCCAATCGCTGTCTGAGACTCTGCAAGTCGAGCAGCAGGTCCTTGGTGGTTTGATATCGTTCGTCTCGATTCTTTCGCAGCGCCTTGGCGACGATTCGTTCCAGCTCGGCCGGACTTCCGGTGCAATAGCGGGAGAGCGGTGGCGATTCCCTGTCGCTCAGAATCGCCGCGATGATTTCATAGATGCTGGATCCTTCGAACGGCAGACGTCCCGACAGCAGTTCGTAGATCACCACGCCAAGACTGAAGATGTCGGTGCGCGCATCGACCTGTTGTCCGCGCGCCTGCTCTGGCGACATGTAGGTGGCGGTGCCCATCACGACGCCGGAGTCGGTCTTGAGGTGGGCGCGCGTCGGCGCGTTACTGTCCACGCAGTTCGGCGATCCCTGTCCGGTCAGTTTCGCCAGCCCGAAGTCCAGCACCTTCACGATGCCGTCGCTGCGGATGATGATGTTCTCCGGCTTGATGTCCCGGTGCACGATGCCATTGGCGTGCGCGGCCGTCAGCGCGGCCGCGACCTGGACCGCCACATTCAGGACTTCTGAAGGCGTCATCGGCTGCGCTCGCATTCGTTCACGCAGGGTCGAGCCGTCGATGAATTCTGCAGCGATGAATGAGGTGGACTCGGACTGATCGATTTCGTAGATCGTGATGATGTTGGGATGGTTCAACCCGGAGGCGGCCTTGGCTTCC
The DNA here is from genome assembly GCA_963773045.1 of uncultured Acidobacteriota bacterium. Taxonomy (GTDB): domain Bacteria; phylum Acidobacteriota; class Vicinamibacteria; order Vicinamibacterales; family UBA2999; genus 12-FULL-67-14b. The sequence goes on from CAVYZT010000013.1 coordinate 914,963, forward strand.
TGCACGAAACGCATCATGCGATCGGGATCGCCAGCAACCTCATCAGGCAGAATCTTCAGAGCGACCCTGCGATCGAGCCGGGTGTCCTACGCCAGATAGACCTCTCCCATGCCGCCGGCGCCGAGAGGGAGCGGATTTCGTAGCGACCAAGTCTTGTGCCGGGTTCAGCACGGGAGAGTATGCGCTCGGCCCATTCAATCAAACGGCACGACATCATTGGTTGTGGCGCGAAGGCACGCTGGCACAGACCCAACGTCTGACCGCCGCAAAAGACCGCATAGAAACGCGTCGCCTCAGGCTGCCCGGATGAGGCCAGGAGCGTTGTTGTCAATATTTCCTCTTGATGAGCTTGCCGATGAGAACCCCGTTGCGCGCACTCACGCGTGGTACGTGGAGTGTCTTCGTGATCGACTTCGACAAATTGCTACAGGATCCCGCGCACCCGAATCGTCTGTTGCTGAAGTGGGACTCTGGCGATCATCTGCACCCAGGCGACGCTGGGTATTGGCACATGGGTGAAGCATTCGACTTGTCGTTGGCGACAAGTCGCTCGGTTCGAATCCCAGACGGGTCTTCACCGAGCGGAATGAATGCGGTTCTCGACCGGAATCTCGGCGACCAGAGGAGCGTGGGCGACGGACGTGGGAGGCCCGTGTCATGTTCGGGCCGGGGTACTGGATCTACTTTGGCAAGGATGGCCCGCGCGGTCTTGCGATCGATCGCATCGACGAACGGCCGTTCGCGTTTCAGGCTTTGCGTTCGACTCCCGTGCCTGGTGGGTCGAAGCCAACCTCTCGCCGCACGCATCAAATTCACTGGCTCTCTTCCGAGTCGGACTGGCCGATCATGTCCTCGCGGTCGCTTTCCGGTGGCGTGAGATCCTTCAACGGGTGTTCCGCTCGACCAATTACGCCGCCTTTCACGGCGCCGCGCTGATTACGGACGCGAGCGTGGAACGCGGCGTTTCGCGTCCATGAAGAGGCCCCCGCCGTAGATGTACGCCCACGGCTCTCCGTGCGCCGTATCAAATCGCGCGTCGACGCCGGGCCGCACGGCGGACCCGTTCGGCCCCTGGCGCTGCGCCGGCAGGTCCTGAGTGCCACCCGCCAGCCGCGCGCATAACCGGGGGCCGCACGGCAGCAGATCAAGCGGGCCCTCGTCGGAGTCGTAGTGGCCGGCGATCGCGGCGAGTTCCGCCTCTGGCGCTTCGAGGTCGCGCGGGCGCGGGCGCGGCTCATGCAGGGCCGCACGGACCATCGACTCCGCGACGTCATAGGGCGGCGCTCCCTCGGTGTTCGTCAGCACCGCAACCGTGAGACGAGTGTCCGGGACGGTCATCAGAACACTCGCGAATCCGCCGCCGCCACCTGTGTGACCGAAGACGGCGTGCTTTCCGATCGCGCCGATCCTCGTGCCCAGACCGTAGTCGATCCGCGATCCGTCGGTAAGCGTCGTCGGCGTCCGCATCGTCATCAGGCCGGCACGCGAAATGACCCGGCCCGATTCCAGTGCCGACTGCCATCGCACGAGGTCCGCGGCGGTCGCGCACACCGCGCCGGCCGCGAACGGCAGCGACCACGTGATTGACGTCGGTGTCAGCGTGGCGCCGGCGACACGATGTCCGCCAGCCAATCCCGGGACATCGTCCGTGCCGCACAGCGACGACGAGTTCATCCCGAGCGGCCGGAACAGTTCGTCCTGACGTACTCCCTGTACGGACGTCCCGTCACCGCCTCGACGACCATACCGGCGAGGTAGAAGCCCGAGTTGTTGTAACGCCACGACGTCCCTGGCTGAAAGTCCGGGGCGTGATCCTTGAACAGCCCGATCACCTGGTCGTGCGACAAGACCTTCTGCTCGTTCGCCTCCGCGTCATCGCGTGACGTGAAACTGTACATGCCGGACGTGTGGTTCAGCAGCTGGCGCACCGCGATCGCAGCTCCGCGCGTCGGCGCGTTGGGAACGTATTTGGTGACTGGGTCGTCGAGCCCAAGGCGATGCTGCTCGGCGAGTCGTACGACGACGGCCGCAAGGATGTTTTTCGAGATGGAAGCAATGTGGAAGATTGTGGCCGCGGTGACCGGCCGATGGTTCACGGCTTCAGCGTCGCCGTATGTATCGACGAAAGCGGGCTTCCCCTCGTAGCCGACAGCGATCTGCATTCCAGCGACGTGACGCGCGAGTGCACGGCTGGCCTCATCGCGGCCCGTGCGACGGGCGGCGGCGACATCGACGGTGGGGCGCGGCGCTGCTGTGAATAGGTTGACGCCGAGAAGAAGCATCGCGATGGTACATGTCACACGCATTCCAGCCGCGACCATACCACCATGCATAGGAGAAAAGGCCGCCACTCCAACAATAAGAAAGCTACAAAGGAGGACAGGTTAACAACATAGCTGTTCCTGCCAGGTATGAAGGGCAACGCCCCGCTTAGGAGCGAATGAATTCTGCGGCCATTCCAGTCGTCGCTGCGACGGCTGTCTGGCGCGCATCTGCACTCACGAACATTAGCCCGGACGCCGCTAGGCGATCTGCAAACAAATCGGCCGACGCCACATGGATGGCGTCGAGCGTGCGGAGCGGATGCGTCGCCACGAGTCTCTCGGCGTGCTGCAGCACGGCACCCGTGACCTCGATCAACGCCCAGAACTCACGGTCGGCAGCAAAGCGCTTCAGGATTCCTGGGACACGCCGCCCGTCGAGCGAACGATCAGTCACGCGACGGCGCAAGGCACTGCGCAATTCCACCGGCCACACCGCTGATGTGACGCACTGATGACGGTGCAGAAGCTGCAGCACCTCGTGTCGTCCTGCCTCGTCGACATAGCGCTTGATGAGCGCGCTCGTGTCGAAATACGCCCAGGTCACGGCTAGAAGCGGTCCTCACGATCATCGATGATGGTCTGCGAGAGCGGCTTCTGTTCGGCATCCACTCTTGCGGAGATTCGGGGAAGCGGGCTTGTCCGGCCCATTCGCTCACCGCCGCAAGCGCTGCGTGAATCTGCTGCACACTGCACCGCGAGCTCGCGACGTTAAAAGGCGGCCGACCCTCTGAACGACGCTCAGCGGTTAAAGGCTCGTAGACGTGTACGCCGGTCGAGCCGTACAATTCCGGCATGATCCGGCACGGAGTCGTGGCGGCACTCATCCTTGCGCTGCCGGTGCTGTCGGTGGCGCAAACCGACGCGTCTCGCGACGACGCGCGTCGGCAGTACCGCGCGGGACTTCAGCATGAAACGCGGCAAGAGCTTGACGCCGCCAGGCGCTCGTACGAAGAAGCGGTCCGGCAAGACCCCACTTTCGCGCTCGCGCTCGACCGGCTCGGCTTCGTCTATGGTTTGCAGGGCGACACCGCGCGTGCGATTGCCGAGTTCGAGCGGGCCACGAAGGCCGATCCCGCGCTCTTCGATGCGTTCTATCACCTCGGAGCAACGCTGTGGTGGGCCGGTAACGCCGACCGCGCAATCGAATCGTTGCGAACCGCCGTGCGCCTGCAGCCGGATCACGCGGAGGCGCGGTACTACCTGGGAATCTCGCTGAAGAAACGCGGCGAGTTACTCTCGGCGATCGAACAGCTCGAAGAATCCGTCCGGCTGAACGACTCGATTCCGGTGTCAGCCTTGCAACTGGGGATCGCGCTGCAAGAGGCCGGTGACGTCACCGCAGCCGTCGAACAGTTGCGACGCGCGGTCGCCCTCGCCCCCTTATCGCGCGACGCGCGTAATGCACTTGGGCTCGCCCTTCTGCAGCGCGGGGATGGCGACGCCGCGGTGGAGACGTTCCGCGCGCTCGTCGCGGCCGACCCCGCGTTCCATTCGGCCCGCTTGAACCTCGGGACAACGCTGATGCAGCGCGGCGATCTGGACGGAGCTGTGGAGGTGTTGCGCGCTCTGATTGCGCAGGATCCGCTAAACGCTGAGGCCCATTACAACTACGGCGTGGCGTTGAAACAGCGCGACGACTTCAAAGGCGCCGAAGCCGCGCTGCGCCGTGCATCCGAGTTGAGTCCCACGCTTTCGGATGCGCCGTTCACGTTGGCCGTGGTGCTCTGGCAGACTGGCCGGCCGGCCGACGCGGCGACATCGTTCCGAGAAGCGATCGCGCGACGACCCGGATACGACGAGGCGCACTACATGCTCGGCACCGTCTTGCGCCAACTGGGCGATCAGGACGGCGCCATCCACGAATTTCGCGAGGCGATCCGGCTGCAGCCGACCTCGGCCGAGGCCCACCTGAGCCTGGGCCAGGTGCTGCAGCAACGCGGCGAGCGATCGGCTGCAGCAGCCGCATTCGAAGAAGCCAGCCGCCTGAATCAGAAAAAAGCTGACGTCCAGGCGTCGACGTTCGCGGTGGGTGTCGGACGGGCGCAGATGAAGGAGGGCGACATCGCCGGCGCGATCGCGCAGTTCGAGCGCGCTCTCGCGCTCGCATCCGACAACTTCGAAGCCCATTATGAGCTGGCGAAGGCACTGACGGCATTGGGACGCCGCGACACGGCCAAGACGCACCTGATCGAAGCGCGCAAGCTCGCGCCTCGCGTGCGCTTCGTGGATCCCCGCTGATGCTGCGGAGCCTGCCGCTGTTCTCGCGCTGATTGCACTCGCGGCTGGTCAGGCGCCTGCCCCTCTTGGGTTCTCCTTCACTGACGTCGCGCGCGAGGCCGGCCTCACCGCAGCTACGACGTATGGAGGACAACACTCGAACAAGTACCTGCTCGAAACAACGGGCTGCGGCGTCGCGATGCTCGATTACGACAATGACGGGTTTGCGGACCTGTTCTTTGTGAACGGCACGACACTCGACGGTTTCCCGCGGGGCAGTGAGCCGACGAGTCACCTGTATCGCAACCGCGGCAACGGCACCTTCGAAGATGTCACGGTGAAGGCTGGGCTTGCGCTCACCGGGTGGGGACAGGGCGCGTGCGCGGGCGACTACGACAACGACGGCTTCGTTGATCTCTTCGTGACCTTCTGGGGCCAAAACCGTCTGTTCCACAATCGCGGCAATGGGACCTTCGAAGACGTCACCGCGAGCGCCGGCCTGGTGACCAAGACACGCTGGGGCGCGGGCTGCGCGTTCGTCGACTACGACCGGGACGGCCTCCTCGATGTGTTTGCCGCAAATTACATCGACTTCGATCTGAAGAACGCGCCGGTGCCAGAGTCGGGACTGTGCCGTTACAAAGGCGTCGCCGTGGCCTGCGGCCCGCCCGGACTCACGGGAGGCAAGAACGTCCTGTACCGCAACCGCGGCCGCGGCGCCTTTACCGATGTTTCGGACCAAGCCGGGCATCACCAAAGCGACGGGAACGTACGGCCTCGGCGTCAGCACACTGGATTTCGACGACGATGGTTGGACCGATCTCTATGTGGCGAACGATTCGAACCCGGCCACGCTCTATCGCAACAACCGCAACGGCAGCTTCAAAGACGTGGCCGTCGAGGCTGGCTGCGCCTACAGCCAGGACGGCAAGCCGCAGGCCGGTATGGGGCTCGCGCTTGGTGATTACGATCGCAACGGCACGATCGACATCTTCAAGACCAACTTCGCGGGTGACACGTCCACGCTGTACTCGAATACGGGCGCGGGACTATGCGAGGACCACACCTTCGCCAGCGGCATCGGCACCAACACACGCTGGCTCGGCTGGGGTGTCGGTTTTCTCGATCTCGATCATGACGGGTGGCTCGATCTCTTTCTCGTGAACGGCCACGTCTATCCCGAGGTGGAACAACTGAAGACCGAGGCGGGCTACAAACAGCGTAAGGTGGTGTATCGCAACCTGCACAGCGGCAGATTCGAGGACGTGACCGAGCGTCTCGGTGCGCCGGTGACGGAGCCACGGGCGGGCCGGGGTGCCGCGTTTGGCGATTTCGACAACGACGGCGACGTCGACGTCGTGGTGAACAACGTGCACGACACGCCGAACCTGTACCGGCTCGACGTCGCGACTGGCGCGTCGTGGACGGAGCTCGCGCTGGTCGGCACCAAGTCCAATCGCAGCGCCATCGGCGCGCGCGTCCGCATCGTCGCTGGTGGCGCCACGCTGGTTCGTGAGGTGCGTGGTGGCGGCAGCTACTATTCGCAGAACGACCTGCGCATCCACGCCGGGCTCGGCGGAGCGACACGCATCGAGCGGGTCGAGGTGCGCTGGCCGAACGGCGGCGCAGAAGTGTGGCAGGACGTCCCGGTTCGCAAGATCGTGACGCTGGTCGAAGGAAAGGGCGATGCGACGAAGGCCGCGAAAGAGTAGCGCGCTCCTTGCCGCCACTGCGTTCGTGGCTCAGACACTCGTGACGGTCAGCGCCGTGAGCGGCAGCGCAGGCGCGCGTCCCGGATGCGGCGACCGTGGCCTCGCTTCACGAGCTGATTCAGACGGGTCGCACAGAGGAGGCGCAGGAACAGCTGAAGCGATTCGACTCCACCGCGCCCGTGGTCGTGTACCTACGCGGGCTCGGGTTGTACCACGCCGACGAGCACACCAAGGCGATCGAGACGCTCTTGCCCGTCGTCTCGCAGCTCGAGAGCGGGAGTCTGGAGCGCCGGGAGACCGAGCAGGTGCTTGGTCTCGCGTTATATGCGACGGGTCGGTTGGCCGAGGCCGTGCCGTATCTCGAAGCGACGCGAACGTGGGCGCGCGACAACATCGAGCTGAACTACTACCTGGGCCTCGCCTACCTGCAGACCGGCAAGATCGATGCGGCGCGGCCGGCGCTCGCCGTGACCTTCGGCGTGCCGCCGGACCAGGCGGCAACGCATCTCGTCACCGCACAGATGCTGATTCGTTTGAACCTCGATGAGACGGCGGCGGTGGAGCTCAAACGTGCGCTCGAGAAGAATCCTCGATTGCCCCACGTCCAGTTTCTGCTTGGCCAGATGGCGCTCTTTCGCGGCCGGCTCGACGAAAGCGCTGAGTGGACGCGTAAGGAGCTCGACGTCAATCCCGGGAACGCGATGGCGTGGTATCAGCTTGGCGACGTCTATGTGCGTGAAGCAAAGTGGAACGAGGCGATCACGATGCTTCAGCGGTCGCTCTGGATCAATCCGTTCTACAGCGGCCCGTACATCCTCCTCGGCCGCGCCTACATGAAGACCGGACGGACGGCGACGGCCGAAGGGATGCTGCGGCGCGGCATTCAGTACGATCCGAACAATCGCGCCGCGCACTACCTGCTGGCGCAGCTCCTGCAGCAGCTCGGACGGCACGCGGAGGCGAAGGAGGAGTTCGCGATCGCGGAGAAGCTGCAAGGGCAGCCCGGGCCGATGAGCGCGAAGGCCGCGTCGACGCATCCAACCTCGCCCATCGCCATCCGCGCGAGCTCTCCGGATGGCGCTGCCGTGCCTGTTGCTCCTGTTCGGCGTCGACGGCGGTGTCTCGGAGTTCGGATTGTCAGCCGAGCAGACGTGGCCGGTCCAGTTCACGGATATCGCCGCGTCCGCTGGGCTCACGTATCGCATCGATCTACGGCGGCGTCGATCGGAAACGATTCATCATCGAGACCAACGGTGCCGGCGTCGCGCTCGTCGACTACGACCGCGACGGCTGGCTCGATGCGCTCGTCCTGAGCGGCACCCGACTCGCCGACGGCGAGCGGCGCGATGCGTCGTTTCCTCCGGGCGAGGCGCCCTCGAATCGGATGTATCGCAACCAGCGCGACGGCACCTTCGTCGACGTCACCGATCGAGTTGGTCTGCGGCGCACGGGGTGGGCTTCAGGCGTCTGCGCCGGCGACGTACGACCGCGACGGCTGGCTCGATTTGTTCATCACGTATTACGGCCGCAACGTTCTGTATCGCAACGACCGCGGCGAGACGTTTCAGGATGTGACCGCGGCCGCCGGACTGCGTGGGCCGGACGTGCGATGGGGTTCCGGCTGCACGTTTATCGACTACGACCGCGATGGCCGTCTCGATCTGTTCGTCTCCAACTACCTGCGCTTCGATCTCGACGCCGGCGCCCGAGCCGGGGAAGGGACCGAACTGCCTGTGGAAGGGCGTGCCGGTCAACTGCGGTCCGAAGGGGCTGCCGACCGACACCAACCTCCTCTTTCGTAATCGCGGAGACGGCACGTTCGCAGATGTGTCCGCAGCGTCGGGCATCGCGCGTGTCACCGGGCGGTATCCGATGACCGCGGCGGCGGCGGATCTTCACCGGCGACAGCTGGCCGGATCATCTACGTCGCGTCCGATTCCACCGCCGCCATCCTGTATCGCAACAACCGCGATGGCACGTTCACTGACATCGCGCTCGAAAGCGGCGCCGCCTACAACGAGCAGGGCAGTGCCGCAGGCAGGCATGGGCCTCGCGATTGGCGACTTCAACAGCGACGCACGTCTCGACATCCTCAAGACGCATTTTGCCGACGACATCCCGGCGCTATATCGCGGGCTCGCCGATGGACTCTTCGAGGATGTGGCGACGCTCGCGCGCCTCAACGTTCAGAACCGGCACGTCGAGTGGGGCGCCGGGATGCCCGATCTCGACAACGACGGGCGGCCCGACATCTTCTACGTCACCGGCAACGTCTATCCCGAGGTTGAACGCGTGCTGCCGCAGTACCCGCACCGAGGTCCGCGGATCGTCTTCCACAACGTGGACGGCGAGCGCTTCGACGACGTGTCGGCGGTCAGCGGTCCCGGCGTGACGACGCCGCGCTCGAGCCGCGGAGCCGCGTTCGGCGACATCGACAACGACGGCGACATCGACGTCCTCATCATGAACATGAACGAACCGCCGTCCCTGCTCCGCAACGGCTACAACGGCGCGAATGGCTGGATCGCGGTGCAGCTCCAAGGCGTGCAGACGAACCCGCACGGTGCTCGGCGCGATCGTGCGGGTCACGACGCGGCGGACGGACGCAGGCGCAGGCGGTGCTCAGCCAGGCGAGTTATTACTCACACAACGACGTGCGGCTCCATTTCGGGCTCGGGGCGAGTCGCGGCGCGGATCGCATCGAAGTTCGATGGCCGAGCGGCATCATCGACACGGTCAACGACGTGAGCGGCGGGCAGGTCCTCACGATTCGCGAGGGCGCCGCACCGGCGACCCGACGATAGCGCGCGACCCTCGCCGCTGAACTCAGCGGAGCTCCAGCACGACTTCCTGTCGCGTGTATCCGTCACCGTCGCCAGCAAACGTGACTCGGATGACTGGATCCGAGCCCTGGTCGAGCACGAGTGTGGCACCGCGCATGATGCCGGGACGACGTGGCGTTCGGAGAAACAGATCGTAGGTGCGGCCGGCGCGGCCTTCGAGGAGTAGGCGCAGGGCGCCATCATCGGCCCGCGAGCGAACAATCCGGATGCCTTGATTGCGTGATCCCGGATAAGGCGTTGGCGTCGGCTCGTACACGTCGGTCCCGCCGCGGTAGCGAAACTCCGCAACGACCTCGCGCGCCGACGGCGCGACCGCGACCTCCGCGAACTGCACGTCACCCACACGCATGAGACGCGGCCGCGTCGTCTTGCCGTCGATCAGAACGCGATCGATCACCGCGTCCAGCGGGAACGCCGGAGCGAGGAGCAGCGCCGGCATGCCGGATCCGTTTGGGTGATCTCCCAAGGCCGGCACGATCCTCATCGTCAGCGTCGTCGGCGTGCGCGACACGTCGACGTCGACACGCTTGCCGCCGCTCAGCACGCCGCGCGCCGAGGCGCGCGCCCAATCGGGTGGCAGTTGCGGGGCGATGCGCAGCTGAGCGCCGCCGTCGAGCGACTCGATGCCGAGCAGGCCTCGCATGATCGGCGACACGACCATCGCCTCTGACCAGATCTGGTGGTGCGACGAACGACCGAAAGGCGCGTTGAAGTCTCCTGACAACAATTCCGTGACGTAGCCGAGCGCGCCCTGTTCCGTCAGGAGCGCATTGGCCAGGAGGGCCTGATAACCGACGTGCGGCCGGCCGTAGCGATACGCCGCGACCGAGGCCCAGCCGGTGAAGAGCGGCCATACCGATCCGTAGTGATAGGACAGCGGATCGTAGAGGAGGCTCCGGTCGGAGAGGATCCGATGGCCCCAGTCGGTGGCCATCGCGGCGCTGCCGAGACGATCGAGTTCATGATCGGCGCGCGCCGGATCCAGCGTGCGCCACCACATCGGCACCGCCGGCAGCACGGTGTCCTCGTCGATCAGGTCGCGCAGTGCGGCCGGTCTGCGATCACGATCGGCGAGCTGCTCGAGTCGGCGCTGCCGGCGTTCGCGCGCGGGACCTGGCTCCGCGATCGGTTTGCCGGTTCGCGCCTGCACGGTGGCGAACGCGTAATGCAAAGGCTCAGGAAGCCAGTAGGTCTTCTCGACGGCAGCGCGGGTTCGTTCCGCTGCCTGACTCGCGCGTCGCCGGCGGTGCGGTCGCCCATCTCGGTGGCCAGTGCGGCGAAGCTGCGCGATGCTTCGATCCACAGTCCTTGCAGGTAGATCTCCTCGTGCGCAGGATAGAGCGCGCCACCTTCGACCCAGCCGTGTCCGACGCCGGTGTTTTCGATCAGTCCGTCTCGATCGGCGTCCGTCGCGGCGGAGAACTGGTAAGCCTTCTGAATTGACGGCCAATGGCGCGCGAGGAACGCGCGATCGCCGCCGGCACGCCATGCGTCGGCGTGTGCGATCACGTAGAGCGGCGTCGCATCGGCGCTCGCCCATGCGTACGGAAAGTCGGTAAACCAGGGAACGAAGCCGGCGCTCTGCGAAATCTCGTGCGGAATCTTTCCGTCCGCGCGCTGGTACTTGGCAAGAAACTCCGAGCGCGGTGCGCGCATCGAGTCGTTGCCGGCAGCGGTGAACGCCAGCGCCGTCCACAGTGCGTCGCGACCAAAGAACCACGCGAACCCCGGCCGCTCGCTGTTGCCCGATGTGCGAAAGCCAGCGACCAGACCGGTGCCGAGCGTCGGGATTGGTGGCCATGCCCCTTGTCCATGCCGATGCGTGCCCAGTCGAAGGCGCGATTGAGACGCGCGTCCGGCGTGGTGAGGCGGACCGTCCGATCGAGGAGCCGGGCGTAGTGTTCTTGCCGTACCGTCGGTACAGCGCATGGATCGTTCCGAGGACGCGGCTGTAAGCGGCGCGTGCCGCCGCGGGGCCAGCCGTGCCCGCCGTGACCACGATCGGAACGAACTCGCGTGCCGCCCTTTCGGGAGTGATCTGAATCGCGAACTCGAGCGGGACGTCTCGCGGTTCCTCCTGATAGGGCATCACGGCGCGATCGATGGCGCCTGGCACACCGACGATCCCGGCGAAGTGTCCGCTGTCCTCTGATAGCTCGTACACCCGCGCGGTCGCGTCCCAGCCCACATTCGCCGTCGCCGCACCGGCAGGCCACATCGGACGAAGCGCCGGTCTGAACGATCCGACGACCGTCATGGGGAGCGTCGTGTCGATGTCGAGGAGAATGATCACAGCCGGCTCGTCGATTGGCGCAAACATGATCTGCCGCACGGTAAAGGCGGCATGCGACGCCGTGATGATCGTGGCCTCAGGCCGTACCTCGATGGTGCTGCTGAGCTCGGCTGCGGGCACAGCCAAGGGGTAGCCGTCGAGCGCGAAGCTCAACTGCAATCGATCCAGCACTTTGAGTGGATGCACCCACACTTCGACCGAGCGTCCTTCGTACCCGAACGCCGCGCCGCGGCGCCCGACCACGTCGAAGAACGCTCCGGTCGTCAGGCCGCGTTGCAGGGACAAGCCCGATTGGGTGAGTGGAAATCGCGGGGTCCCGACGCCCTGCGCCCGCGGCCACGCCGCAGCGACGCCGACCACCACGAGCGCGGCAATGAAAGTGCGTCGCACGGCACGAATGCTCGTCGAGATTCACTCCCATTACAAGGCGCAGATCGAGATCGCGCGCGGCCTCTCGAAGGCGCCCTGCACAAACTTGTGTCCAGCGACCCGCTTTCGGTTGCAATCCGCTCGGGCACCATGGTAGGTTCTGAAATCTGTTGGTCGGGCGACTCGCAACACCCGCTCACGCCCCCCCGCCGCCAACGAATTCGGCTTGCCTGAGGAGATCATCTATGCTCGCCACTGATCATCAGGGCCGGTTCATCGTCGCCAGCCTCGCTTTGTGTGCGATCGTCGCGGTCGAGGGTCCGTTCCGCGGCTGCCCAAGCGGTATATGGCAGCATCAGCGGCACGGTCCGAGACAACTCAGGCGGCGTTCTCCCGGGCGTCACCGTCACGATCACGAGCCTCGAGCGGAAAACCACGGACGTCAGTCGTCAGCAACGAGTCGGGGTTCTATCTCAAGGACCGTCTCCTTCCCGGCACCTACGAAGTCAAGGCCGAGCTTCCGGGCTTCAAGCAGGCGCGTCTTCACCGGCGTCAACGTCAGCGTCGATACCAACGCGGCGTTGAACATCACGCTCGAGCTCGGCGAGCTCAGCGAACAGGTCGACGGTGACCGGGTTCAGTCGCCGCTGCTGAAGACCGATCGCGCCGACGTGGCGACCACGTTCGACTCGCGCCAAATCACCGATCTCCCGGTCCTCGATCGCAACTTCACGAAGTTCGTCCTGCTGACGCCGGGCACGCAGCAGCTGGGCTGGCAGCATGCCGCCAGCGAGAATCCGCAGGGCTCGACGCAGACGATGGTCAACGGGCAGCATTTCAGCGGCACGACGTATCAGCTCGACGGAACCGAGAATCGCGATCCGATCCTCGGCATCATCGTCATCAACCCGACCCTCGAGTCGATTCGCGAAACGAAGATCACCTCGCAGAACTACGACGCGGAGTTCGGACAGGCGACGGCCGGGGTCGTCTCGGTGCAGACCAAGTCGGGCGCCAACGACGCTGCACGGCAGCGCCTTCGAGTTCTTCCAGAGCGACAAGTTCCAGTCGCGCAACCCGTTCACGCAGTTCGCGCCCGACCCGCTGACCGGGCGCTTCCTGCCGGAGACCAAGAAGAATCAGTTCGGCGGATCGATTGGCGGACCGATCGTGACGAGCAAGTGGTTCTTCTTCGGCGACTACGAAGGGACGCGCAGCACGGTCGGCGGCTCGCGGCTCGGAACGGTCCCGACGGCCGCGGCGCGCAACGGCGATTTCAGCGCCTACGGCGTCGCCGATTTTCGATCCGGCCACCGGTGCACCGGCGTCGCGCACGCAGTTCGCCGAACAACCAGATCCCTCAGGGCCGGCTGTCGCCACAGGCGCTGGCCGTCCTGCGGCTGATTCCGACGCCCAACGTGGCGGGACGTGAGAACGGCACGATCGACAACTACGTCGCGTCGGGATCGGAGACCTTCGACGCCAACGCGTTCAACGTGCGGGTCGACGGACGCCTGCGCGACGGCCTGAACACGTTCGGCCGCTACAGCCTCGGCGACTTCCTGCGCGATGGCCCGCAAGGCGTTCGGCACCGGCGGCGGCGACGAGCTCGTCAGCCTCGGCGGCATCTCCGATGCGCGCAACCAGAGCCTCGCGTACGGCATCGACCACGCGCTTGTCGTCATCGCTGCTGGCCGACTTCCGATTCGGCTGGTTCAAGTACCGCGTCAACGTGCTCCCGTCGGACTTCGGCACCACGCCGGCGACCGACGCCGGGATCCCAGGACTGAATCTCGACAACACGTTCGCCTCGGGGCTGCCGGCGTTCTTCATCGGCGGCGACGGCGACAGCCGCCGCATGGCGTTCGGCTCGGGACTGGGCGACCGCGTCGGCCGCTGCAACTGTCCGCTCGACCAGGACGAGCAGCAGTTCCAGGTGGTCGGCAACGTCACCAAGATCAAGGGCAACCACACGATCAAGTTCGGCGTCGACGTGCGCCGCGCCTACAACCTGCGCGTGCCGAGCGACCGGCACCGATCCGGCGAGCTGAACTTCGAGAACGATCGGACGCGCGGACCGGCGGGCGGCGGCCTCGCGCTCGCGAGCTTCATGCTCGGCGACGTCACGCGCTTCACCGCTACGTCAGCCCGACCACCGACGCGCGCGAGCGGCAGTGGCGACACTTCTACTACGCGCAGGATGTCTGCCGGCCGACGCCGAAGCTGACGCTGAACTACGGGCTGCGCCTCGACATCATCAACCCGCAGACGGTCAACGAACCGGGCAACGGCGGGTTCCTCAATCTCGCGACCGGCCTGATCAACGTGGCCGGCGTCGGCAACATCGGCCTGAACGGCAACGTCGAGAACACGTTCAACTGGGCGCCGCGCCTCGGCGCGACCTACCAGCTGACCGAGAAGACCGTCGCTGCGCGCCGGGTACGGCAGAAGCTTCGACATCGGCGTCTTCGGATCGCTGTTCGGCCACAGCGTGACGCAGAACCTGCCGGTGCTGTCGGTGCAGGAGCTGAACGCGCCGCAGAATTTCGCGAGCGTGTTCAACCTCGCGCAGGGCCCGCCGACGCCGGTGTTCCCGCCGGTTCCGGCGAACGGCCAGTTCGCGCTGCCCGAACGGTGTGTTCGCGCGCGCGCTGCCAGGCAAGCAGCGGCCGCCGCACGTCGACGCGTTCAACGTCATGGTGCAGCATCAGTTGACGCGACACGATCTCGGTCGAAGCCGGATACGTCGGCAACCGCGGCGGCAACGTGTTCGCCGGCGACGGCCCGGCCACCAACGTCAACCAGGCGATCCTGACCGGCTTCCCGACCGTGTCGACCGATCTGCGCCGGCCGTTCTTCGCCGGCAACGTGCCGAACACGTCCGGATTCGGCGGCGCGTTCGGCTGGACGCAGGGCATCGACTACTTCTGCAACTGCGCCACCAACGCCTACGACTCGCTGCAGACCAGGCTGACCAAGCGCTTCTCCGGCGGCTACTCGGTTCAGGCGAGCTACACGCTGCAGCGCGCGATCCAGGACAACCCCGACTACTTCTTCTTCGACTCGGAGATGAACCGCGGCCCGGCCGATTGGGATCGCACGCACAACTTCACGTTGTCGGTGGTCGCGGAACTGCCGTTCGGCCGCGAGCGGCGCTACTGGCTCGAATGTCTCACCGGTGGTGGACGCGATCATCGGCGGCTGGCAGGCGAACACCAACACGTTCATCTACAGCGGCCTGCCGTTCAGCGTGACCTACCGCGACGCGGGCGCCGATCGCGACACCGGCGGCAACAACCGCCCGAACCTGGTCGGCGATCCCGACGGGCCGAAAACCGAGGAGCAGTGGTTCAACGCGACGGCGATCGGCTCGTCCGGGCAGCGCCTTCGCGCGTCCGGCCGCGGCACGTTCGGGACGATGGACCGCAACGCGCTGCGCGGGCCGGGCTACTGGCGCGTCGACGCGTCGCTCTTCAAGCACTTCCGCATCGGCGGCACGCGCCGGCTCGAGGCGCGCATCGAGGCGGTGAACCTGTTCAACAACGTCAACCTCGCGAATCCGGACTCGGAAGTCGGCGTGCCCGGGAATCCGAACACCGAATGCCGGCCGGATCAACGGCGACCGCGTTCGGCGGCAGCGATCCGATGCGGAACTTCCAGTTCGCGGCTGAAGTTCTCGTTCTGAGTCACGAGATCGAGCCGGGCACGAAGCGCGGAGACGCCAAGCGCGAGATGTCGTCGGCGCTTCAGTCCGTCTGCGTGGCCAGCGTGCGTGGCTGGCGTTCACGCACTCGACCGGCTGCCGCACCCCGGCCAGCAGATCGAGCACGGCGCCGTTGGTCCAGCCGAAGCCGATCTGATTCGCGCTGTAGCCGAACTTGATGTCGGCGGCGACGTCCGACTCGCGCCGCCGCACGTCGTACTTCTCGACGATGGTGCCGTGCTCGTCGAACTCCTTCGCCACGAGCGACACGAACTTCGCCGCGATTCGATCGGCGTCCTCGTGAAAGCCGTAGCGCCGCAGACCGGCGACGGCGATCATCTGCAGCGGCGCCCAGCCGAACGGCGCGTCCCACTGGTTGCCCGTCACCTCGGTGCTCGTCAGGAGGCCTCCGGGCGCTTCGAACTTCGCCAGGTTCCCGCGCACGCGCGCCGCTTGCGCGGGCGACGCGATCCCCGCCCACAGCGGATAGAACGTCGTCGCGAAATCGTAGCGGCGCAGCCGCCGCGTCCGGAAGTTGTAGTCGTAGTACAGCCCGGCCTGCTCGTCCCACAACAGCCGGTTGAGCAGGTCGCGCCGCGTCGCGCGCACGCCCGCGCCAGTACCGTGCCGCCGCCGCGTCGCCGAGCGTCGTCCATGATCCGCGCCGGCGTCGTCTTCCATGATGTAGAGCAGCGTGTTGAGGCAGACCGGCGCGTAGTGAATGACATCGACGTTCAACGCGCCGAAGCGGTTCGAGGGATCGAAGCCCGACTCGCGCATCGACCGGTCGCCCTTGTAGAACAGGTCGGTGAGGCGATCGCGCGCGCTGTCGTAGTAGAGCGACTCGTCGTAGTCGGTCGACGTCGTGGGTGCGGTAGTACTCACGCGCCCGGTCGTAGTGGGTCCGGCCGCTGCTGCGTCCTTCTCGTCGGCCAGGACCTCGGGCGCCGGACCCGCGCCGCGATCGAAGTAGCGCGACAGCCCGACGTCGGGCACGGCGTGCGGCTCGGTGGTCCAGAACCGGTAGTATCGCTCGATCGCCGGCACCGTGCGCCGCAGCCACGCGTCGTCGCCGCTCTGCTCGTAGACGCCGAGGATCATCCGCGTCAGGAAGGGCGGCTGCGACCGCGAGAGGAAGTAGGTGCGGTTCGCGTTGAGGATCGTGCCGTAATGCGTGATCTCGTAGACGAAGTTCTCGACCATGTCGCGCGCGCGCTCCAGCTCGCCGTCGCGCAGCAGCCCGACCTGGATGAAATAGCTGTCCCACCCGTACATCTCGTTGAAGCGGCCGCCCGGCACGACGTAGGGACGCGGCAGGTACAGCAGGCCGTGCTCGCGGATCGACAGGACGTCGCGCGGCAGCGTGCGGATCTCGATCTGCTTCATCGCGGCGGCGTCGAGCACCTGCTGCGCAGTTCGGCTCGCACGCGCGTGCGCGACTCGGTCGGCGCCACGTAGAGCAGCCAGGGGCTGCGCCGGTTTCCGCGGCATCTTCGGATCGGGAAGTGCCCGAGGCAGGTCACGGTTCGAGCGCGACAGCGTCGTCCAGCTCTTCTTGATGTACTCGCGGAGCGCTGGAGCAGCGCGTCGTCCGGCAGACCCTGCGCTGCGATCGTGGAAGGTCAGCGTCAGACATATTGCGCGGAGCTCGGCGATACGGCGGCGTTTCATAATTCCTTCCTGAGCCCAGAGCGATGCTACGCGCATCAGTTATCTGGCGGGTAAGGCGAGAATAGCCCACATGGCACCCTGGACGATTGCCGCCGTTGCCTTGCTACTCAACAGTGTGTATTCTCTGTCGGCACTCCTGCTCGCGCAGGCGCCATCCTCCGTCTCGCGCCCGGCCGAGCGAGAAGTGGCCGAGGAGGCGTATCGCCAGAACAACAGAGGCGTGGCGAGGCTCGCGCAGCACCGACTACGCGAGCGCGGTCGCGGCGTTCCGCCGCGCCCTGCAGCAGCGTCCGGATCTCGCGTCTGCGCGTGTCAACCTCGGTATCGCGCTGCTCTACGACGGGCAACTCGAAGCGGCAGTCAAAGAAGTCCAGATCGCAGCCGACGCAGCTGCCGGACTCGCCGCAACCGCTGTTTGTCCTAGGCCTTATTGCGCGAGCGGCGAGTCGATTGGACGATGCGGGCACCGCCTTCCAGAAGGTCATCGAGCTCGATGCATCCGACGTGGGCAGCCGCGTACAGCTCGGCCAGGTGCGCCTCGCCGAGCGTTCGTTCGCTGACGCGGCGCGACTGTTCGAGGCGGCGCTGCAGATCGAGTCCCTTCAATGCCACCGCCGCGTACGGGCTGGCTGTGGCGCTGACGCGCGGCGGTGATCGGGACCGCGGCGAGAAAGCGATGGCGCGCTTTCAGCTCCTTCGCGACAACCCAGCCGCGATCACCTATTCGACGACCTATCTCGAGCAAGGCCGGTACGGCGAAGCCTTGGCGTCCACTGGCCTGGAGCCCGAGCTGATCGACACTGGCTGTCCCAAGCGGTGACGTTCGTCGACGTCACGTCGTCAGTACTCGCCGCCCACCCACCAGCGGTTCGCGATGTGTCGCTGGCTGATGCCGATGCAGACGGCGACTTCGACCTGTGGCTTGCATCCCGCGACGGTGTGCATCTTCTTCGCAACGACAAAGGCCGGTTCGCTGCGGCAACCCGCGTCGCACGGCGCGCCGCGGAGTCCGCGTTGATCGGGGATTACGACAACGACGGCGTCAGAGATGTTCTGGTTCTCACCGAGGAAGGGGTTGCGCTCTACCATGGGGAGCCTGCCGGCAGCTTCCGTGACGTCTCTGCCGAATCGCTGCCGGCGGGGACGCCGCCAGGTCGCACAGCCGCTTTCGTCGATATCGACCACGATGGGGATCTGGACGTCATGATAGGCGGGCGCCTGCTGCGTAACCACGGGAACGGTCGCTTTCAGGATGTCAGTGCAGAGGCCCGGCTTGGCAGCACTGGCTCGGCGGTGGCAATCGTGCCGGTCGACGTCGACAATCGCCGCGACGTCGATCTCCTCGTGATCAGCCAGGTTGATCCGCCGATGACTCTTCAGCAATCAACGCGACGGCACATTCCGTGACGTGGCCAAGGAAATCGGTCTGCCGTCGGGCGGGCCCGTACACCACGCCGTCGCTGTTGGCGACATCAACAAGGACACAATTCCAGACTTCTTCTTGGGCCGCGCGAACGGGCCAGGGGTGTTCGCGTTGAGCCAACGTGGCGGCCGATTCACGGCGTCCGACGCGCCAGCAGCCTCGGCTGGAGCGAGCGCCGCGCAGTTTGTCGACTACGACAACGACGGCCTTCCGGATCTGCTTGCGCTGACGTCGGGCCGGCGCTCGCTTGTGGAGGTCGGCCGGGACCCAGTGGATCGATGTCACGTCGCGCACGCTGCCAGAGTCGCTCGTCGCGGCCGCCGATCCAGCGACGACTCTCGCCATTGCGGACGTCGACGCCGACGGGGACGAGGACGCCATCGTGCGGCTCGCCTCAGGCATGGTGCGCGTGTGGCGCAACGACGGAGGCAACCGTCATCCGTCCGTTCGCGTGCGCCTCAGTGCTCGCGTCAGCAACCGCGACGCCGTCGGTGCGAAAGTGGAGTTGCGCGCGGGCAGCCTGCGGCACCAAATCGAGACTCTTGCGACCACGCCTGCGGCTGCCCCGGCTGACGTGCTGTTTGGCCTCGGTACCAGAAAACGTGCAGACGTGGTCCGAGTCCTTTGGCCGGCCGGTATTCTGCAGGCCGAAGCCGACGTGCCGCCGACAGCGACTGCGATTACGGAGCTGGATCGTAAGCCGTCGTCCTGTCCGTTTCTTTACACGTGGAACGGCTCGCGGTTTGAGTTCGTCACGGACTTTCTCGGCGGCGGAGAAATGGGTTACTGGGTCGCACCAGGCGTGCGCAACGTTCCCGACCCTGACGAATACGTGCGGATTACGGCGGACCAACTCCGTGAGCGCGACGGACGCTACGAGTTGCGCATCACGAACGAGCTCGAAGAAGCGCTCTTCCTCGATCGCGTTCAGCTGCTCGCGATCGCCCATCCCGACGAGGTCGAAGTGTACCCGAATGAGGGGCTTCGATCGCCGGAGCGGCGCGCGCCCTTCCTGATCGACTCCGTGCGCGATCCGCGCCCTCCGGTCGCGGCAACCGACGAGCACGGCCACGACGTCCTCGACCAGCTCGCAACGAAGGATTGGCGATCGGTTGACGATTTCCGGCGGTCGCCGATCCAGGGATACGCAGACGAACATGCCCTGACGATTGACACTGGCGCGACACCGTCTGACCGCCGCGTGCTGCTGCTGCTCGTGGGATGGACCGATTACGCGTTTTCGAGCGACAACGTGGCGGCGCACCAGGCAGGCCTGTCGTTCCATCCTCCGGCGCTCGAGACCGAGAGCTCGCCTGGTGTGTGGCACGTCGTCATCCCGGAAATCGGTTTGCCTGTGGGCCGACCTCAGACCATCGTGGTCGACGTCACGCCGCACACACGGCTCGGCGCGCGCAAGTTCCGCATCAAGACGACGCTGCGCGTGTATTGGGATCAGGTCCTCGTGGACAAGTCGACGCCGGTGCCCACGACCGTCGCGCGGATCGATGCTGACGAGGCGCACCTGCGATGGCGCGGTTTCTCGACCGAGATCGATACTGGCCGCTACAGCCCGCCGACATACGACTACGACCGGGTCGGCGCGGGCATCGACTGGAAGCATCTGCCCGGCCGATACACGCGATACGGCGACGTGACACGACTGCTCGGGGCCATTGACGATCAGTTCGTCGTTCTCTCGGCGGGCGACGAGATCGTGCTGTCGTTTCCTGCGGCGCCACCCCTGTTGCGGGGATGGACTCGCACGTTCCTGCTCTACGCCGACGGATTCAGTAAGGAGATGAACCTGCACTCCGCCAGTCCGGACGATCTCGGTCCGCTGCCGTTCCATGCGATGACCACCTATCCATATGCGCCGCCAGAGCGATTTCCCGATACGTTCGCGCATCGCCGCTATCGCGACGAGGACAACACGCGCGTGATCGGCCGCAGGCTGCCGCCACTGGAGCTCGCCCGATGACGCACCTCGTAACGACCCGCACGCCACTATGAGCTCGGAGACGTCAGACACGTCTGACGCTCAAGGCGCCGCTCTCGGGCATCGTTGTGCCGATCGATGCGGTGCCGGATCCGGTCTTCGCTCAGAAGATGGTCGGCGACGGCGTGTCGCTCGATCCGATCAGCAGTTCCCTCCTCGCACCTTGCGACGGCCGCGTCGTGCAGCTCCACTCTGCCGGTCACGCGGTCACGCTTCTGGCGGATCAGGGCGTCGAGATCCTCATGCACATCGGGCTCGACACCGTGCACCTGAAAGGACAGGGATTCACGGCGCGTGCGGCTGTCGGCGACAACGTCAAGGTCGGCCACCCGCTGATCGATTTCGACGTCGACTACGTCGCCGCGCACGCGAAGAGCCTGCTCACGCCGATCCTGATCACGTCGCTTGATCGTGTGAGCTCGATGATCCGCGCGCAGGGCAGGTCACGGTCGGCGCGGACTCGCTTCTCGAGATCACGCTGGTGACGGCTCCGGCAGGCCAGTCCGACGATCGGCGACGACGTCAGCTCGGGTCCGCTCGTGGTCTCGAATGCGTCCGGCCTTCACGCGCGGCCGGCCGCGGTCCTCGCGAGCCGCGCGAAACAGTTCAACGCGGAGGTCCGGCTGCGGCGGCGCGACGACGAAGTGAACGCCCGAAGCGTGGTCGGCATCATGGGGCTCGAGATCGCTCGCGGCGACACGCATCGAGATCGTCGCCTCGGGCGCGGACGCCCGCGAAGCCGTTGCGCGTTGTCGCAACTGGTGCGTCGACGGCCTCGGCGAAGGAGCGGCCGCCACCACGGTCCGGCGACCAGCGCCGTCGGCGATTCCCGCCGCCGGCGCACGCGACAAGGACCCGAACGTGCTCGCGGGCGTTGCCGCCTCGCCGGGCTCGCGGTGGGCAACGTCTTCTGGTGCGTCACGAGCAACTCCGGGTCGTGGAAGATGCCAACGACCCGTGGGTCGAGCGTCAGGCGCTCGACGCGGCGCTCGATCAGGCAGAGGCGGAGCTGGATGCGGTTCAGGCGAGGCTCGAGGGCGAAGGAGCCGGTGCCAAGGCGGCGATCTTCGCCGCTCATCGTGAGCTGCTCGACGATCCGGATCTTCTGACGATCGCTGGCCGTGCCATTGAGCAAGGCAAGAGCGCGGCATTCGGCTGGCAAGCGGCCTTCACGCGTCATGCCGATCGGCTGGCGGCCCTCAAGAACGAGCTGCTCGCGGCGCGCGCCAACGACCTGCGCGACGTCGGACGGCGGGTGCTGCAGAAGCTGACCGGCGTCGAGGCCGCGCCGCTCGCGTATCCGGCGGACACGATCCTGATCGCCGAAGAGCTGACGCCCTCTGACACGGCCACGCTGAATCGGGCGCAGGTCCTCGGACTGTGCACGACGACCGGCGGCGCTTCGTCGCACGTCGCGATCCTCGCGCGATCGCTCGATATTCCGCTCGTGGCCGGGATCGACCCCGCGGCGCTCGATCTGCCGAACGGCACGCCGGTGATCCTCGACGGCACGAAGGGCACGCTGCGCCTGAATCCATCGACCGCCGACATCGCGCGCATTCACCAAGTCCAGCAAGACGCAGTCACACCAACGCCAGGCGGAGCAGACGCACGCCCACGAGCCGGCGACGACGCTCGACGGTCATCGCGTCGAGGTCGCCGCCAACATCGGTGGGCTGGCCGACGCCGAACAAGGCGTCGCGCTCGGGGCGGAGGCGTGTCGGCCTGCTCCGATCGGAGTTTCTGTTCCTGCATCGTGCGACGCCTCCCACGGAGGACGAGCAGCTGGCGGTCTACAGCGGACATCGCGCGCGCGCTCGGTCGCGAGCGACGCCTGATTATTCGCACGCTCGACGTCGGCGGCGACAAGCCGCTGCCGTACCTGCCGCTGCCGCGCGAGGACAATCCGTTTCTCGGCGAGCGCGGCATCCGCGTGCTGCTGAATCGGCCCGAACTGCTGCGCACGCAGTTGCGCGCGATCCTCGGTGCTTCGCGCGAAGGGCAGCGTCTCCGTCATGTTTCCCGATGATCGCACCGCTCGAGGAGTGGCGGGCGGCCCGCGCGATTCTCGACGAGGAGCAGCAACGTCTCGGCGTGCCGCCGCATCGAGGCCGGCATCATGGTCGAGGTGCCGTCGGCGGCGCTGATCGCCGACCAGTTCGCCCGCGAGGTGGACTTCTTTTCGATCGGCACCAACGATCTCACGCAGTACACGCTGGCGATGGATCGTGGTCATCCGCGGCTCGCGCCGCAGGTGGACGGCCTCTCGCCCGCGGTCCTCCGTCTCATCGACAGACCGTGCGCGCCGCACACACGCACGGCCGCTGGGCCGGTGTCTGCGGCGGCATTGCCGGCGATCCGCAGGCGGTGCCGCTGCTGGTCGGCCTCGGCATCGACGAATTGAGCGTGAGCGTGCCGGCGATTCCGGCCGTCAAGGCGCAGATCCGCCGCTTGCGCCTGAGCGAGTGCCGCACGCTGGCAGACGCGGCGCTCGACTGCGCGACCGCCGCGGAAGTGCGCGCGCTTGTCCCGCTGGACACCCTGTCATGACACGCGAGAACGTCCGGCTTCGCCCTGCTGCAGAAAACCGGTAAGTCGCTGATGCTGCCGGTGTCGGTGCTGCCGGTCGCCGGCCTGCTGCTCGGCATCGGCAGCGCGCACTTCACGTGGCTGCCGACCGCTGCTTTCGGACGTGATGGCGCAGTCGGGCGGCGCCATCTTCGGCAACCTCGCCCTCATCTTCGCCATCGGCGTCGCGCTCGGCGTGACCGCAGAACGACGGCGTCGCGGCGCTGGCGGCGGTTGTCGGCTACGCGGTGCTGCTCGCGACGATGGGCGTCATGGCCGACGGTGTTCGGCTACGAGCCGAAGACGATCATGGGCATCCAGTCGATCGAGACGGGCGTCTTCGGCGGCATCGTCGTCGGCAGCATCGCTGGATGGCTGTTCAACAAGTACTACCGGATTCAGCTGCCGCCGTATCTCGGCTTCTTTGCCGGCAAGCGCTTCGTGCCGATCGTCACCGCGCTGGCGTGCATCGTCGGCCGGCGTGGTCCTGAGCATCGTGTGGCCGCCGATCGGACGGGCGATCGACGTCTTCTCGCGCTGGGCGGCGTCGGGGAACCCCGGGCTGGCCTTCGCGCTCTACGGCGTCGTCGAGCGGGCGCTCCTTCCGTTCGGTCTGCATCACATCTGGAACGTGCCGTTCTTCTTCGAGGTCGGCCAGTACCTCGACCCGACGACCGGGAACGATCATCCGCGGCGAGATCCATCGTTACACGGCCGGAGATCCGACAGCCGGCAACATGGCCGGCGGGTATCTGTTCAAGATGTGGGGACTGCCGGCTGCCGCCATCGCGATCTGGCACAGCGCGCGGCCGGAGAACCGCGCGAAGGTCGGCGGCATCATGATCTCGGCGGCGCTCACGTCGTTTCTGACCGGAATCACCGAGCCGATCGAGTTCTCGTTCCTGTTCGTGGCGCCGCTGCTCTACGCGCATCCACGCGCTTCTCGCCGCCGTCGCGTACTTCGTCTGCATCGAGCTCGGCATCAAGCACGGCATGACGTTCTCGCACGGCCTCATCGACTTCGTCGTGCTGTTCAACCGCTCGACGCACGGCTTGTGGTTTCTCGTGGCTCGGCCCGATCTGGGCGCTGATGTACTACGGCCTGTTCCGCGACGTGATTCGCCGATTCGATCTGAAGACGCCTGGTCGCGAAGTGGAAGGAGGACGTCGAAGTCGGCGCATCCGGCCGCGCGCCCTGCACCGGAGGACTGGCCGGCGAGCTGGTCGCGGCGTTCGGCGGGCGCGCCAACATCCAGAGCCTCGATGCCTGCATCACGCGGCTTCGCGTGCAGCTCGTGGATCCCGAGCGGGCGAATCCCGATCGCCTCAAGGCGCTCGGTGCGACCGGAGTCGTCAAGGTCGGCAACAACCTGCAGGCGATCTTCGGCACGCGCTCCGAGAACCTGAAGAGCGACATGGAGGCCTATCTCTGCGCACCGGCCAGAACCCGAGGCCGACGTCGCGCGCGATGCACTGCTCCTCCTGTGGCCACTGCCGCAACCGCGCCCGCGGGTCAGATCGCGTCGCGATTGGGGAAGACGCGCGCCGTATGGCGCGCGAGATTCGCCGCCGCGCTCGGCGGGCTGGAGAATCTCATCGAGCTCGAAGTGCCAGGCGTTGACGCGACTGCGCGTGCGACTGCGCGACGACACGTTGCTCGACGAGGGAGCCCTAAGTCGCGCCGGCGTGGCCGCGATCATGCGTCTTCCAAGCGGCGCGCTTCACTTGATCGTCGGGCTGCAAGCACCGCAGGCCGCGGCCGGCGGCGCTCGATCTGCTCAGCGTTCAATCAGCACGGTCGTAGCGGCAAAGTCGTCAGGTTGCTTCACAATCACAAACCCATTGCCCGACACGGTCCATCCCGAGGCCTGGTTGGCGAGTTCCTCGGGCGTTGGATAGCGCGTGAGCGTCGCCGAACCGCGCGTGACGCGGCGAGGCTCGCCGTCCCAGTGCACCGAGAGCACGAGACTTCGTGCTGGCTGGTCGAAACGGTCCTTCCGGTACGGCGACTTCGATCGTCACTGCCGCGTTGCCGCGCGATTGACGGAAGCGGCGGCGCATCGATGCGCCCTTCTCGTAGGCCATCGACTCGCCATCGTCTTCGTAGAGAACGGCCTCCGAAGTCGGTGCTGGAAAGACCTGGACTTCGAGCGGCTGGCCGGGCATCTCGCCGGTGTGCTGCACGACTGGTTGGCGGAAGATGAACGCGCCGCCACGGACGAAAATTGGGATGCTCTCGAGCGTCACGGGCGTTTGTACGACGGCGCCACCGGTCACGTGCGGCCCGTCCAGAAGTCGTACCACTCACCTTTCGGGAGGTAAACATCGCGGGTGCGGATGGCTTCGTGCAAGACCGGCGCGATCAGCAGATCGCCACCGAACATGAACTGCGTCGTCGACGCCCCAGGTCTGCGGATCGTCCGGGTATTCGAGCATCAGCGGTCGCATGGCTGGAAGGCCGGTCAGCGTCGACTCCGCCATGACGTTGTAGATGTGAGGCAGCAGCCGGTAGCGCAGCTCGATGGCAGCCCGATTGAAGGCCTCGTGCGTGGTGCCGTACGACCACGGTTCCTGATCGGGCGTGCCGATCGCGGTGTGCGTGCGCATGAACGGATAGAAGACGCCAGTCTGCAGCCACCGTGTGTAGAGCTCCGCTGACGGGGCGCCGGCGAATCCACCAATGTCGCTGCCCACGAAGGAGACACCAGACAGGCCCATTCCGGTGAGCATCGGAATGGTCGCGCGGAGATGTTCCCATGTGCTGATGTTGTCGCCCGGCCAGAGAGCCGACCATCGTTGCGCGCCGGCATACGATGCGCGCGTCAGCACGAATGGCCGCTCGTCGGGGCGGAGGCGCCGCAGTCCTTCGTGCGTCGACTGCGTCATGAGTAGTCCGTAGACGTTGTGGATCTCACGGTGATCGGTGGGCTGGCCGTCGCCGTTGTGGCGCACATCGAGCGGCATTGTGCCGGTCGGGTCGCTGAACACCGCGGGTTCGTTCATATCGTTCCAGATGCCGGCAATGCCGATATCGGTCAGCGACTTGTACAGCCCGCCCCACCACTCGCGGGCGGCGGGCTTGCTGAAGTCGGGAAACACGCTCGGCGCGGGGTCTTTCGGCGCCTGGGACGGCCACACCGGCGCTTCGTAGACGGTGCCGTCAGGGTTCTTGACAAAATGATCGCCCGCCAAGCCAGTATCGTAGGGCGCGTACCCGACTTGTTTCTTCGGATGTGCGTCGACGATGGTCACCATGCGAAAGCCATCTTGGCGAAGATCGTGCACGAGACGTGGTGGGTCAGGAAAACGGTCGCGGTCCCACGTGAACGGGTTGTAACCATCCAGGTAGTGGATGTCGAGCCAGATGACGTCCGCGGGGATGCGCCGCTCGCGGAAGTTGCGCGCGATGAACCGCACGCGCGACTTCGGGATAGTAGCTGTAGCGGCACTGATGATACCCAAGCGCCCATCGTGGCGGCAGCGGAGGGCGGCCGGTCATCTCGGTATAGCGCTGAATCACCCGCTTTGGTTCAGGACCGTAAATGATGTAGTAGTTCAGCTCGCCGCCTTCCGCGCCAAACGCCATCAGCCCCGGCGATGTGTGGCCGACATCGAAGTTGCGAGCGGAAGGTGTTGTCGAGAAAAATGCCGTGCGTGCGGCCACTGCGCAGCACCAGATAGAACGGAATCGACACGTAGATCGGATCCGTATCGTTCTCGTATGCGAAGGTGTCGCTGTTCCACATGGTGTAGCTGTAACCACCGAGCAGTCGGCCACGCTTGTTCAGTCTGCCCGGTCTTCTCGCCAAACCCATAGACCTGTTCGTCATCACGCAGGCGTTTCCAGACCCTGACGGCGCTATTCGAGTACGCGATGCCGCGCTGCGGCGTCGTCTGCATCGATGTCGTTGCCCGACGCGTCGGCGACAGAGATGCGAAACGGCCGATGCTGGATCGATACCGTCAGCGACGGCGTCACGATCTGCGACGCATTGCGCGTGACGCGGAAGTCGGCGCGCGGGTCGCCGAGCATCCGATTCACGATCGCGTAGGAATGATCGCGTCCGAATTCGCGGGATGGAGAGAAACGCACGCGCACGATGTCGGGCGCCGCTGCCGTAATCGAGACGATGCCTTGGGCGTTACGGAACACGAGACCATTGGCGATCCGTTGGGGCGCCGGCATGTCACCGAGGGAGGCCCACTGCGCGGCCGCCGGTGAGGACGCCAGCAACAGCAGGGGCAGCACGAGGCTGCGTATGCGGGGCATCATGCCGCACAGTATGCCCGGGGCGGGCATGGGTATAAAGGAGATCCGCAGCGCTCCTCGTTCCTCGTGGCAGATGGATTACGCTTCATACTGCACGGAGGCGTGTCCGCGCGGGGCGCCGCCTCGCTTCCCCGCCCGTCGGTGTTCTTTGCCAGGCCCGCCGATCTGTCGAAAGTCCAACAGACAGCAGCCTTATCGAAGGGGAAGGGGCTGACGGGACC
Organism: uncultured Acidobacteriota bacterium; assembly: GCA_963773045.1. GTDB lineage: Bacteria > Acidobacteriota > Vicinamibacteria > Vicinamibacterales > UBA2999 > 12-FULL-67-14b. The sequence goes on from CAVYZT010000013.1 coordinate 942,573, forward strand.
GGGAACGCGCATGATGTGACTTCCCAAAGGCCCTAATACGGCCTATCGTCTCAAGACGCGTAGCCCCATCAGCACGCTGGGCAGCGCGACATTCGGTCAGATCCGCATGCAGCCCGGGTTCATGCGCCTGACGCAGGTGATGTTTCGAGTGGCGTTCTCGTTCTCCGCAGATTACGCGGCTTTCGCAGATTCGATTAGACGGATGGATCAAGAGTCATGATCGGCGAGACATTGGGTCGCTACCGCGTCGCCGAGACCATCGGCGCCGGTGGGATGGGTGTCGTCTATCGCGCCTACGACCCGACACTCGACCGCGATGTCGCCTTGAAGGTCCTTCATGCGCAGGCGCTCGACAGCGAGGCGTCCCGCAATAGATTTCTTCGCGAAGCGCGGGCGCTTTCTCATCTGAACCATCCGCATATTTGCACCATCTACGAAATCGGGGAGGCCGACGGGCGGACCTTCATCGCCATGGAGTATGTGCGAGGGCGGACCCTTTCATCCGTCATCCCCCCCGACGGGCTTGCGGTTGAAACGATGGTCCGTTATGGCGCGCAGATCGCGAATGCGATCGGACACGCGCATGAGCACGGCATCGTGCATCGAGACCTGAAAAGCTCCAACGTGGTGGTTACGCCTGAGAGCTCCGTCAAGGTCCTGGATTTCGGGCTGGCCAAACGCTTGGAGCGCGGCTCTGGCGGGGACATGCAGACCGAGGAGGTGAGTAATCGTTCGACGCTTGCGCCGGTCACTGAGCCCGGGGTCGTGATGGGCACCCCCGGTTACATGGCTCCTGAAGTCCTCGTCGGGCAATCCGCCGATGAGCGAGCAGATATCTGGGCGCTCGGCGTGATTCTTCACGAGATGGCGACCGGGTCGTTGCCGTTCTCGGGTCCAACTCCGATGGAGTTTGCGGCGGCGATTTTGAAGGAGCCACCAGCTCCCTTGCCGGCTCGTGTGTCGCCCATCCTGCGCGGCATCGTCCAACGGTGTCTCGCCAAAGAGCCGGGACAACGGTACCGAGCCGCGGGCGAGGTGCGGGCCGCGCTCGAAGCGGCCGCGTCCGAGCCGGTGGCCGTTGTCCGATCGTCGCGCCCTGCGGCCCGTCGCGTGGCTTTGGTGGTAGCGGGCGTCCTCGCTGCCGCCCTGATCGCGGCAGTGGCGGTAAACAGGGGCAGTTGGCAAACCAACCCGCCGGCGGTGCCAATTCGATCGGTCGCCGTGCTGCCACTGGAGAACCTGTCCGGCGATCCGGAGCAGGAGTATTTTGCCGATGGGATGACGGAGCAGTTGACCGCGGATCTCTCATCAATCGCGACGCTTCGCGTGATCTCGCGCACCTCGGTGATGCAGTACAAGAAGGCACGCAAGCCGCTGCCAGCCATCGCGCGGGAACTGAATGTCGACGGCGTCGTCGAAGGCTCGGTTGTCCGCGCGGGCGACAAGGTGCGAATCACGGCCAGGCTGATCAGGGCTGCCACGGAAGAAACATTGTGGGCGCGAAGTTACGAGCGTGACCTGCGGGACGTCCTGGCCCTGCAAAGCGAAGTGGCCAAGAGCATCGCCGGCGAAGTCGGGATTACCCTGACGTCCCAGGAACAGGCGCGTCTGGCGGGCGTCCGTCCGGTCGACCCGGAAGCACATCGACTGTTTCTCTTGGGCCGCTTCCACGCGAACCAGCGAACGGAGGAGGGCCTGCGGAAGGCCATTGAGCACTTCGATCTGGCAATCGCCAGAGAGCCTGGCTATGCCTCCGCGTACGCCGGCCTGGCCGAAGCCTACATAGGCCTTAATGGTTTCTACGTGCATCCACGAGAAGCCATGCCGAAGGCGAAAACCGCTGCCCTCTTGGCGTTGAAGCTGGACGAGTCACTCGCCGACGCCCACGCCGCGCTGGGGTACATCCATCTCATTTACGATTGGGATGGGCCGGCCGCCGAGCGAGAACTTCAACGCGCCCTCCAGCTCAATCCAAGCCTATCAACAGCCCGGTTGAACTATGCGGCCTACTTGAGCACTCAAGGACGGCACGACGAGAGTGTCCTCGAGATCCGTCGGTCAGTCGAGCTCGATCCGCTGTCGCTGCGAGCACACGCGGAGGGAGCGTCTCTTTTGCTGTTCGCGCAGCGATACGACGAGGCGATTGAGCTCGCTCGAAAAGGTCTCGAGTTGGACCCAAATTTCGCTTTCGGCCTTGCGTTCCAAGGCCTGGCGTACGTCGAGCAAGGTCGGTTTCAAGAGGCCATCGCCAATCTGCAGAAGGCCGCGCAGCTGGACAAGAGTCCGACGATCCTGGCTTTGGCCGCGCATGTCCATGCCGTCGCCGGTCAGAAACGCGAGGCTGAAAAGCTGATCCAAGACGTGGAAGAAACCGCCGAACACCACTATTTCTGCCCGTATGAGATCGGCGCTGCGTATGTGAGCCTTGGCGACCATGACACCGCCGTCAAGTGGTTTCGAAAGGGCGTGGAGGATCGCGCGGACTGCATGGCCTGGCTGGGCGTTGAGCCCTGGATCGAGCCGTTCCGTAAGGATCCGCGGTACGCGCAACTATTGCGGGACGTCGGCTTGGCGCCAGGGTCGGGGAGGACACCGCAGCCATAGCGACTCCGACGCCGGGTACGCGAGCGCCCGTCGCTTCGTCGCTAAATCTGCAAGACAACGACCGTTCAGGAGCGAATAAGCTCTGCCGCCATTCCTATCGTGGCCGCGACGGCCGTCTGGCGCGCATCTGCACTCACGAACGTTAGCCCAGACGCCGCCAGGCGATCGGCAAACAAATCGGCCGACGCCACATGGATAGCGTCGAGCGTGCGGAGCGGATGCGTCGCCACGAGCCTCTCGGCGTGCTGCAGCACCTCACCGGTGACCTCGATCACCGCCCAGAAGTCTCGGTCAGCAGCAAAGCGTTTCAAGACTCCTGGGACACGCCGTGCGTCGAGCGAACGCCCAGTCACGCAACGGCGCAAGGCACTGCGCAATTCCACCGGCAACACCGCTGATGTGACGCACTGATGACGGCGCAGAAGCCGCAGCACCTCGTGTCGTCCTGCCTCGTCGACGTAGCGCTTGATGAGCGCGCTCGTATCGAAATACGCCCAGGTCACGACTAGACGCGGTCCTCGCGATCATCGATGACGGTCTGAGAGAGCAGCTTGCCCTTGATCTTCACCGGCCGCCAATGCGGCGTCGGCGTCGGACCCTTCCGGGAGGCAGGTTTTAGAAAGCCCTCATCGACCATCGCCTGCAGGGCGACGTCACGAGCGTCCTTCTCCTTGATCGGTTTGATCACGGCAATGGGCTGGCCACGCTCGGTCAGGACAACCTCCTTCCCGGCGCGGACGGCCTTGATGGCTTTCGAGAACTGTTGGTTGGCTTCGCGAAGCCCAAGCTTCATGTAGTGATGTTACTACATTAGGCGAGAATCGAAGGGCATCCTTCCAGACGGAACGCCCGTGCAGAATCGGCCGCTCGCGATCTGTCACTCGCGACGTGGATCAACACCCCATCTCAATCGAACGCTGATCCCGCCGTACCGCCGCCAACATCACATCGACTACATCCCAATCCTGCCGCGCTATGGCGTCGGCCAAATCGCGAGAGTGGCGCTTGTACTGTGACACGTATACGCCACACGGCATCTGAGGACGAAGGACGGCTTCGGCGGGCATGGATCTCGCTGTTGTCGTGTTGTATCGCGCCCTGTTGGTGGCCAGCGATGCTTCGGCAGTAAATCCTGGCATAGTCATGGCAACTCGTTCCTATTCGCGCAAGCGCTAGCAGTGCTCGAGTGAGGGCACTGCCATCTGGCATTGGCTGCCGGATCGAATCTTGGTCACGGCAATTATAGCCCCGCGTCGGCCATCACCCATTACGACTCCATTGGAGGCGTTTCGCGTAAAGCCAAATTCACGAGCTCTCGAGGGGGGAGTCGCATGGGTGCCTCCGTTGAAGCGCGAGAAGTGGATAGCGTTTCGGAGTCTAGCCGAGGTTCGCCGTGCCGTGTCTTACCTTCGGGCTGTTGGCCGCGCCAGTATTGCCTCCAACTTGGTCAGCCGTGCACGCAACTCGGCGTTCGTCGTCTGCTGTTCCTGCAACTGTTTCTGCTGCTGTTGCACTTGAAGCTGAAGTTGGGAGGTGGTCCCCGTCCCGCTCAACACGCCTGGCGTCACGGTCCCCAATCGTCCGTTGGCGTCGATGAAGACAGCGTGCGCGATGCCGGTGAGTTCAGTCTCGTAGATGCCCGCGATGAAAGTCCGATTCTGCCCGCTCGCAGTTGGGGCGTCATACGGGAAGCCGATACGGATCGTGTTCGTGTCGGCGGCGTCCCCGGAAACCTGCGAGCCGAGAAACACGTTAAAAGAGCCCGTCGTGGCGCTGATCCCCGCGCTGTGGCCCACTGCCGTGTTGTCGAAGCCCGTTGTCGAGTACAGCGCATACGCGCCGTTGGCCGTGTTGTTAGAGCCGCCGGTGTTGGTGGACAGGGCGTTCGCGCCGGTAGCGGTGTTGGCGTCGCCAGTGTTGGATAACAGTGCCTGCGCGCCGTTGGCCGTGTTCTCACCGCCGGTGGTGTTGCTGTAGAGCGCGCGGAAGCCGCTGGCCGCGTTGTAGAAGCCGGTCGTGTTGGAATACAGCGCCTGGTCGCCGGTAGCGGTGTTGGCAGAGCCGGTGGAATTGCCGTACATCGCATAAGCGCCAGTGGCCGTATTGGCAGTGCCCGTCGTGTTGCGTAACAGCGCCTGCCCGCCGTTGGCCGTGTTGTCGAAGCCCGTCGTATTGGACCAGAGCGCCTCGGAGCCGGTGGCCGTGTTGTACCGGCCCAAAGTGTTGAAGTGGAGCGCCTCGAGGCCGACGGCCACGTTCGCAAAGCCGGTGGTGTTGGAGTAAAGCGCCTTCGAGCCGCTGGCCGTGTTCCAGTAGCCGCCGGTGTTGTTGAAGAGCGCGCCGTAGCCGTTGCCTGTGTTGAAGTTGCCAACCGTATTGAGGCTCAGCGCATTGGCACCACTGGCGGTATTGGAGCTCCCGGACGTGTTCGACGAGAGCGCGAACCACCCAATCGCGGTGTTGGTCTGTCCTTCGATGACCATCAGGCTCGGTGTGTTGGGCGAGCGGGTACTAGCCGCCGTCGCTGCGGCGTTTGCGACGCCGCTTCTCGACGCAGCCGCTGACGCGCCGCCGACCGAGCTGGTCGATGGAGTGCGGCCTGGCTCGATGACCGCGCCAACCACGCTGCCCTGACTGGCCACGACAAACACATCTCCCACCCGACGCACGAGGTCCACGACGGTGAGCCGATACGTGCCAGGTGCGGTCAGCACCGTCGCAGGAGGCTGGACTTCCAGCCGTGTTGGTGTGGCCCCAGGCAATACCGTGACGGGCTGCCCATCGACCGTCACGATGAGGTCCACTCCGAACCCAGTTCCCGTGATCGTGAGCACGCCTGCGTCAGGCTGCACGACCACACTGTGAATCGCGGGCTGGGCTGAGGACTGTGCTGCCGACATCTGAGACAGTCCCAACGACGCCGACATGACGAGCATGACCACGCAAAGGGGGGTTCGCATCGGTGCCTCTCCTGAGAAGTGTCGCGACGATGAGCGCCAAGGCGAGCCTCGGCAGAGGACGACTAGGGGGCTTTGATGAATCGATCCTCCAGCGCCGTCTTGTCGAATTTCGCCGCGACCGGTGGATTCTAGCTGAGAGGCAAGATGAACGGTGCTTGATCTAGATCCATCCAGTTTCGAAACTGCGGAGGCCCGCGCAAAGTCGTCTCCGCCTCACCGAGTGCAGCCGCGAACGTGAACCCGAGAGCACCAGAGGCGTGTTCTCATCCGTCCAACTGGACCAACTGGTGGCCGTCTTGACGGACATTCGGGGAACGTGCGGCGGCAAAACAGAGATGGCTCATCGCGGAATCACGGGTCACCCGCTTCTGCCTCTGCCGCACCGAAGTCGGAAGGGTGAGACGCAAGATCCATGACGCAGCGACGCAGGCCGGTTAGCTGCTGGCTGACATTTCGGACGACTCGCGGCCGAGCGACCTCGGCTGTCGTGCGGACTGGGCGTCAATTGCCAGCTGCAATGGTTCCGAGTGTCATCTCACGACCAAGATAGCGTGCAGGATTGACGGTAGCTGTCTGTAGCGCCACAGCCGGCGTCATCCCTCCGGCGACCATCGCGGCCAACTCGTCGTGCACGCCACTTCCGCACGTGGCGGTGGCAACAGCGGCCCTGGCTCGCCGGCCGCACCAACTCCTCCCGTGAATGCTGATCTGACAGGCAGGTGGTCGCGTGACGCGCTCCAGGTCAGGCAACTCGACTAGGATCACAGCCCGTCCGCGGTACAGTGGCGTCCTAACGATATGCGTTTCGTTTGTACCTGGCTCATCGCCATTCTGGCCGTTCCGGCCGCCGGGCAGGACCGCCCCCTGCCGGACTACGCCACCTTCATGGCCGAGGCACGCAAGCGCCTCGAGGCCGACGATGTCCGGCAGAGCGAGTACGTCTACGTGGTGACCCAGCGCGAACAGAAGCTGGACAGAACTGGCAAGTCCACGAAGGAAACGCTCGACGTCTTCGAGAGCTACCCGGCGCTCCCGAACGAGGACCGCTGGCGGCGGCAGACCGTCAAGGACGGCAAAACTGTGCCGCCGGAGGATCTCGCCAAAGTCGATCGCGAGCGCCAGAAGAAGGTTCTGGAGTACGCGAAGAAGCTGGAGCAGAACCCGGAGAAGTTGCGCGCGTCCGAACAGAAGAAGCACGACGAGGAGCGGCGCGACACCGAGCGCGCCGTGGACGACGCGCTGCGCGTCTACGACATCAAGATGCTCGGCCGGGAGGTGGTGAGCGGCTACGAGACCATCGTGTTCTCCTTCACGCCCAGGAAGGACGCGAGGCCGCAGACCAGCGACGGCAAGACCCTGCGCCACTTCGCGGGGAAAGCGTGGGTGAGCGAGTCGGAGTACGAGGTGGTACGCCTCGAGGCCGAGGCGATCGAGACGGCGTCGTTCGGAATGGGGCTGCTGGCTCGCGTGCACAAAGGATCGAAGGCCACCTTCGAGCGCCGCAAGGTGAACAGTGAGCAGTGGTTGCCAGCACGCGCCACCTACACCGCCAGCGCGCGGGTGCTGCTGGTGAAGGTGATGCGAATCGGCGGCACGTTGGAGTTTTCGGACTACCGCAAGTTCAGCGTTCAGACCGACACGAAGATCGGCAAGCCGCAGTAGGACTCATTCCGCGCGCAACGCACGATGGGACGCGCCTACTGCGATTGGCACAGTCAGTCCGGTTCAGATCTCAATCAACGTTCATTGCACGCCGACCAGGGTCTTCAGCGTCGCAACCCCCGCGCAACCAGAAGCGCTGACGGTGAATGAGGGAAATCAGCTAAGTGCTTTGCGGAGTGTGGTGACCCTAACATTCGCCAGTTGGAACCAAGTCGGCGAATGGCTCAGACGGCTTGAATCGCTCCGACTATTGGCATGAGCGGTTGCCAGAACCAGGCGCACTCGACCGTCTACGTGTTCATGGTGCCCGACATCGGATCACGCGAATCCGCACCCAGTACGACGCACATCGGACCGCGAAAATGGACTGCGCACTTCCGGGCGCCGGAGCTCGGCTAGCTTGAAACGGCCTGTACCTGGAGACGTTCGCAAAAGGTCCGCAGGTGTCCGTTGAATGCTACTGCATCATCCCAGAACGGCGCGTGCCCCACGTTGGGCATCATCTGAACTTGAGCGTGAGCCAGACCGGCTTTGTGCTGATCGACGATGGCTGGTTTGAGATTCGCGTCCTGAGCGCCATGCACAATCAGGACGGGCTTGCGGATCGTCGGCAGAAGATCGTCATTGTCGACTGAGCGGGATAAGAGCGCCTGACGGACGTATGGTGGAACGGATACGTTATACCCCAGCATGAGGTACAGGTCCTCGGTCGAGAGTTCCTGGGTGAAGCACATCTGCACCAGGGACCGAAGACTACGTACGCTCTCTTCCACATCCGCGGAAAAGAAACCCGGCACAAGACTGAGAAACTCAGGAGTGATGACCGAATTCGCCTCCTCACTGCCAAGCTTCGTGATGCCGTCGACGAAGTTCATCCCGCCAACGGCCTCCTCGCCGTAATGCCGGACGTAGTCGAGGATCACGAGCGGTCCATACGACCAGCCACAAAGGACAGGATGATCGAGCTTCAGAGTGCTGAATGACCGCGTCGACGTCATCGGCCCACAGCCTGGAGTCGCCGTAGCCGTCGCGGGGCTTCTCCGATAGGCCGTGCCCCCTCATGTCCATCGCGACCAGCCGGTAGCGGTCGGCCAGGTCCGAGTTCAGCTGCCGGCTCCAGGCGAGCCAGCATTGCGAGAAGCCGTGGATGAACAGAATCGGACGGCCGCTCGGGTCGCCCGTCTCGACCAGGTGAAGCTGTACACCGCCGCCGCCCGTAATCGTGTGATGCTTCATGACGTTAGCCCTCTCTTGTTGCGGCTGCCTGGCGGCAACGCCGCTATCCCCGGTTTTCATGACAACGGTACGGAGCTCAGGCCGCGGAGCTGCAGGCCGGTACCGCCGCAGCATCTCCTCAACTTCCCTGTTGTGCATGGTCAGGTCTCACACCATCGAGTAGGACTCGCAGCTTTGCCAACGCGTACCGGTATCGCGCCGCCACAGTGTTGATCGACGCCCCTGAGGCCTCGGCGATCTCGCGGAATGTCAGCCCATCAAATACGTGCAAGTGCACGACCTCTCGCTGCTCAGGCGTCAGCAACCGAATACCCCGCTCGAGCGCCAGCCGCTCGTCCGGTTTGGAGTCGACCGACGCGATCTGTTCCAGCAACGCGTCCGGCTCCACCTGGATCGGATCGCGTATCCTCCTCCGCCTGAGCATCGAATAGCACTCGTTTCGGATGGCCCGCCGCAGGTAAGGCTCGTCGGCTTCGAGCCGCGCACTGGCGCCCGATCGGAGCACAGACGTGAACACCTGCTGAACCGCATCCTCCGCGGCCGCCGGATCGGCGAGCAGCATGAGGGCGTACCGATAGAGTGACAGTCCATAACGGTCGTAGAGGCAAACAACTCGCTCGTGCGGCTCATCTGACCGCTCGCTCATGGTGTGTTTCTATAGACGTGGCAGCAGGATGGATTTGTGTAGCATTTCTGGCTCGCTTTACAGACTTTACACTTCTCTCTCTTCGCGGTTCGATTGACTTGTTGGGATCGAGATTCCGGCCGTGTGGAATCAACACGTTGGAGCTGGTGAGCCGCATTTTCGCGAGTTGGAACCAGCTCGACGCATGGCTGCGGCGGGTGGAGGCACTGCGACGGGCGGCGTGATGGGAGAGTCGTGCGCGCTCGGTCCGTGTTCGTTCAGTTCTGCCACGTCCGCGGGCGGAACTTCTCCACTGCGCTCGGACCGCGAACTCCTCGGGGCCCGAGCGGTTCGTCCTGCACGGTCGGGTAGTTGTCCGGTTCCCATGTCGTCACGATGCGCCTCGGATTCATTGCCGAGTGTCGACGTACGGCAATGATCTTACAATCCCTGTGGCCGCATTCGGCCAAGAGGAGGCACGATGAAACTCGGTTTGGCACTCGCCTCGGTATTGACCGTTGGCGCCCTTGCGTACGCGCAGCAACAGGCTCCTTCCGCAGGTATCCACGTCGATCCCGCGAAAGTCGCGGAAGCGCTCGCGAAGGGCGGCACGCTGGTGACGAGGCCGGACTTGATCGTCCAGGGCAGTCACCGCGACAAGGCTGGACAGGTGGAAGTCCACGACAAGGAGACCGACGTGCTCTATATCCTCGAGGGCGAGGCCACGTTCGTCTTCGGAGGAAAAATGGTCGGCGGCAAAACGACGCGGCCCGATCAATGGCTCGGAACCGACATCACCGGTGGAGAAATGCATCACGTCGCCAAAGGCGATGTGTTTGTCATCCCCGCGGGCATTCCGCACTGGTTCAAGGAAGTGCCGAAGTCGATCAGCTACTTCGTCGTGAAAGTCATCAAGTAGCGCGAGTGACACCGACGGTGCGAAATCTCTGCCTCGTCTGCGCACTGGGCATCGCGCTTCTGTCGCCGCAGGCGCGTCCGGCAAGAGCGACGGTCGTTAGCATCCAGGGACGGGAGTTCCTGATCAACGGACGCCCGACGTACGAAGGGCGCTCGTTCGACGGGATGAGGGTTCAGGGGCTGCTGTTCAACTCACGAATGGTGCAGGGCATCTTCGACGATCGGAACTCCGAGACGCGCGGCAGATGGAATTATCCGGACGGTCCGTGGGACCCGGAGCGGAACACGCGTGAGTTCATGGCCGCCATGCCGCTCTGGAAGGCGAAGGGTCTGCTGGCCTTCACGATCAACCTGCAGGGCGGCAGTCCGGAGGGATACAGCCGATCGCAGCCGTGGATGAATTCGTCGTTCGAGACCGATGGCTGCGCTGCGGCAGGACTACATGTCGCGGCTCGAACGCATCCTCGATCGCGCGGACGAACTGGGCATGGTCGCGATCGTCGGCTTCTTCTACCAGGGGCAGGAGCGACAGATGGACGACGCGCAGGCCGTGATGCGTGCGGCCGACAACGGCGACGGACTGGCTCGTCGACAAGGGATATACGCACGTGCTGGTCGAAGTGGCCAACGAAGCCGACAACGCCGGATTCAAGTACGACGTCGTCAAACCCACCGGTGGAGCGGTGCGGGCTAATCGACCGTGTGAAGGAACGATCGAAAGGCAAGCTCGCGGCGCCGGCGGGCCGGTTGCTCGTCAGCACGAGCCTGAACGGGGCACGAGTGCCGTCCGACTCGCTGGTGAACGCCGTCGACTTCGTGCTGCTGCATGGCAATGGCGTCCAGGATCCGGCGCGGATCACGCAGATGGTCGACGAGACGCGGAAGCTGCCGAGCTATCGCGGGCAGCCGATTGTCTTCAACGAGGACGATCACTTCGATTTCAGCGAAGCCGCAGAACAACATGCTCGCCGCGCTGCGCGCCTATGCGAGCTGGGGATACTTCGATTACCGGATGGCCGGAGAGCGGTTCGACGACGGGTACCAGAGCGTGCCGGTCAACTGGACGATCAGCTCGCCGCGGAAGCGGGAGTTCTTCGACGCTCGTGTCAAGGGTGACGGGCGTCGGCTCGCGCTAAGGCGATCGAAGAGGGTCAGGCGGATCCGCGCGAGTTGTGGATCCACGCTGCCAGAATCTGCGCCGGATCCTCGTCACCGACGTGGACACTGGCATTCCGCACATCCGTGTCGTAATTCCGATCCGCATCGCCGGCGGGATCGCCCGAGGGGTTGAGGAGCAGGACCGGCCGCGGTCTCAACGAACGGTCGTCCGTCACCGCCTGGCGCAGCGCCACACCGCGCGTCCCTTTTGAAATCAGTGGTGAGCCAGGTGGGAAGCGTCCACGTTGGCGAGCCCGGAGGGCGGAGCCGCGTGGCGGGAGACGACCGAAGCAACCGCGCCGAGCGGCGCTAGGCTGGTGAGCCCGGAAGGAATCGAACCTTCAACCAACAGATTAAGAGTCTTCGGAAGAGCCCGAGCACGCCGTCGCAGATGGTGATTTTTCGAACGAACTCACGACTTGAGGTAACACAGAGAAGCGCTTGAATCGGAATTTGTGCCACATAGTGCCACACGCCGGAAGGTTGGTCGCGGCACTCGATAGGCGAGCCTGAGGTTCAAATCGGGGGCGTGCAACCAGCGATACTTGCAGTTGTGGTGGGTAGCGGCCTGACATCACGAGACCTACACACCATCTTCGCCCCAATACATTGGCTGCAACGCTGAAGGATTCTGCCTCAATCACATCTGGTCGACGAGCGGCGCCAAGGACCGCCCGGACGTCAACCAGACGTTCCTGCAGCCGTTTGCCAACTACAACTTGGGAAGCGGGCCCTCCGCGGCGTCAGCATTGAGGCATCGCGGAACTGGAACGCGGACGGGACGTGGTCGGCGACCGCTGCGCCAACAAATCGCGAGATCCCGCCGCGCGAGTACTGGAGAAGCGCAGCGGCGACGCGGCTGTCGCGCACGAACTCGTTCGGCGACCAGGCGCAGCGCCGAGTGCGCTCTCAGGAAAGTCGAACGTGGTTGTTGCCATCATTCGGAGCGCAGCGCCAGGATACCTCGCCGCGTGTCGTGAACGGCTGGGGTCCGTACGCACGGGACCGGGCCTTGAGCTGGGCCGGCGTGCGTCGGACCCCCGCCGACCGTCGGATGTTCACGAACTTGGCACTCGGGTTCTCAGTTCTTCGAACCAGTTGAGAACGACATGGATTTGGGGCGTGCCGGAGGTGCCAGATTCGTTCTGCCCGGCCGCTACCACGCCGACGAATCGTTTTCCGTCAGGCGTGATGTCGTGTCCTCTCGGCGCGAACGGGCCAACGTCCGCGAACGGTTCAAACGGAACCGGCACTGGGTTCCCGAACGTGAAATTCGGGTGCATGGTCACGCTCACGACACAAAACCGGTTAGGGCCTGGATGATAGAAAAGCTCGGTTCCGTCGGGCGACCAGAGGGGGTGAATACTCGTGCCGTTTTTCGAGACCTGATACTTGGCCCCGGTGCTGGGGAATGGCTGCACGTAGATCTCGCGTCCTCCATTTTCAGTGGAGCCGTAAACGATCCACTGGCCATCGGGCGAAAACGCTGACGCGATTGGAGCGGATGATTGCACGCCAAATGGCTTGGCCTCCCGATCCTGAAGAGAAAACGTCCATAACGACACCTTCGACCCCTCGGCCACGCCGAACATGAATACCTCACCGTCGGGTGACCACGATTCCGGGACATGGGCAGTGCCTTCTTCAGCCTGCGTGAGGCGTTCCGCTGCGCCAATGCCGTCTGTCGGTTGCCAGAAGATGCCCAGGTCGCCTTCGCGGTCCGATTGAAACGCCACCCGCTGGCCGTCGGCGGACCAGATGGGAAAACGGTTCCTCCCGTCAAACGTCAGCCGGCGTATCGAACTCGTACCTCCGAGATCGACAATCCAGATAATGGCTTCCTTGCCCTCGACGGTCCCAACGGCGACCCGCCTGCCATCTGGAGAGACGCGAGGGACATGATATGAGCCAGGCGGAAGTCTCAACGGCTGTACGACGCCGTTCCTGTCAATGAGTGCGAGATCCGAGTCAGTTCTCGTTGTCGAAACTGGGCCCGGAACGTACACGAGCGACCCCGTCTCGGAGAAGCCGAAGTGGGCGGTGCCTCCACCGGTGCCCAGCGATCGCTTGATGCCCTCGATGATCGGAATCGGTCCACCAGATACCTCCAGCCGCTTCAGATCGAAGGGGACCGCGAACAACACGCCATCGAGCGCATACACGATGTGGCCTGTGGGAAGGTAGCGAGCATCGCTTCCGCCTTCGATGAGGACCTTGCGCTCACCCGAACGTAACCGCTGCACCACAACTTTGGCTTCGTCCCAGACAACGGTGCCGGCGTCTGCGGCGAGGGTGAAGAGAATCGTCTGCCGGTCAGGCAGCATCTGGGGATCATGCGCGAGCTCCCCGGGTTTCACGCTCACGACAGGCTCTGATTTGCCACCGTTCGCCGACACCCGCATGATGCCATCCGTGCCTTGGCCGAAGAGGATGCCGTCGGCGGCCCAGGTCAAACCGAAAGGAATACCCAGCGGACAGATCGTCACGGCGGCTCCGCCGCCGACGGCAGTTCTCTTCAGCGTCAATGTTCTCCGCGAAAAGGAAATGAAGGCCACCGATCGGCTGTCGGGCGAAAAGACCGGCTCCCCCACGAAGCCTTGCGTGACTTCCGTTCCCGGAATCGGCTTGGCCTCGAGTTCCGACATCGATCGCAGATACAACTGCTGGTTGGCCGAGTAGACCATCCGCGTGCCGTCGGGGGAAATTGCGACCAGTCGGCCGGGATTTGTAAATCGTTGGCCCTCCCCAAGGACGAACCGGAATCGAGTCACGAGCGGAGAAACGGGCGCGCCACCGTTCGCGTCTCCTATCGTGTAAGCCGCCGGATCGGCGAGCACGATCCGCGCTTCGCCGATGTCGCGCAGTCGCTGCCGGACATCGCGATCGAGACAGCGGGCTAACAAGCGCCGCACCGACACAGGCGTCGACGCGGGGAGTGCCGTCCAGTCGACGTCCTGGCGCAAGACTGCCGCGAGCGTGTCCGAGATATCGTCGCCGGTGAACGCGCGACGGCCTGACATCATCTCGTAGAGCACGGCGCCAAACGCCCAGACGTCGCTCCGCTTGTCCGCCTGGCGTCCCTTTGCCTGCTCCGGGCTCATGTACGCGGCAGTGCCGAGGATCATGCCCATCTGGGTCCTCTCCGGACCCGTGATCGTTGGTGACGTCGTCGCCTCGCCACTTGGCGCTGCGACGCGCTCCAATGCCTTCGCAAGACCGAAGTCCAGTACTTTCACGGCGCCGTCTGGCCGCAGCTTGATATTCGCCGGCTTGAGATCGCGGTGGATGATCCCCTGCTCGTGCGCTGCCTCGAGTGCATCCGCGATCTGGCGCGCCATCGGCAGTGCCTCGTCGACGGGAATCGGTCCCTTCGCAATGCATTCGGCGAGCGTCGGTCCCTCGACCAGTTCCAGCACGAGTGCCTTGACGTCGTTCGCTTCCTCAAATCCGTAAATCGCGCCGATGTTGGGGTGATTGAGGGACGCGAGGACCTGCGCTTCGCGCGTAAAACGGGCGACGCGATCATGATCTGAGGCAAAGGCTGATGGCAGAACTTTGATCGCGACGTCGCGCCCGAGCCGCGCGTCGCGCGCGCGATAGACGTCTCCCATGCCGCCCGATCCGAGCCAGTCTGTGACGGCATACGACCCTATGGTGCGACCGACGAAATCGGCGTGCGACAGCATGTGGGCAACCACGTCCAGCGCCGGCTCCTCGATGAATGTGGCCGCCGCCGGTTCACAGGCAAGCAGCGACTCGACCTCATGCCGTAGCGCCACGTCGACGCCGCAGGCCTCGTCGAGCAGCGCTGCACGTGCGTCACTGTCGCGCTCGAGCGCCTGGCGGTAAATCTGCTCGATGCGCTGCCAGCGTTCGGAACCGCTGCTCACGTCGCTCACCTCACCTCGCCGTCGCGCGCGCCGGGAATTCAGCGCTTGGTCAGTTCCCGCAAAAGCCACACTTTTGCAATCTGCCACTCCCGCATCACCGTCTTCGCCGAGATGCCCAGGACCTCCCCTGCCTCCTCATTGCTCAAGCCGCCGAAAAACCGGAGTTCGACGACGCGGCTCTTACGCTCGTCGATGCTCGCGAGCGCGGCCAGCGCGTCGTCGAGTGCTACGAGATCCCGACCGCGCTCGATCGGCCGCACCCTCTCGTCGAGGGGGACGTGTTCGGCGCCGCCACCGCGTTTGTCGTAATGGCGTGCGCGGGCGAAGTCCACCAGGATGCGCCGCATGAGGCGTGCCGACAAGGCGAAAAAATGGGATCGATTCTGCCACGTCACATTCCGTGCATCCAGCAGCCGCACGTAGCACTCGTTCACCAGGCCGGTTGCCTGCAGCGTATGGTCCCGGCGCTCGCGACGCAGATAGCCCTGGGCCAACCGGCGCAGCTCGGCATGCACGAGCGGCGTCAGCTCTGCGAGCGCTCCTTCGTCACCCCGGCTCCACGCCTGAAGCAACCCGGTGATCTGATGAGACGGCATGGCTCGGTCTCGTGTGCCATTTTACGCGCACCGGTTTCCGCGACGGTGGGCGACCGCCGAGCTGGTCGCGAACGACAGTTGTCCGTTCTTCACGTGTTTTCCCGCTTGAAAGAGTATCGGGGCGAACCGTGACGGGATCATGATCGCCCCGAGGGCGTTACGGTCGCCCGAAGAGCGAGGTCCAATGTGCCGGATGGGGCAAGGGCGAGCGCCGGCGGGTGCGAGCGGTGTGGAACGGCGCCCGTACCGGATGGTCAGCGAGAACGCAACATGAAGGTTCTGGTGATTGGCGCGACCGGACAAACAGGGCGCTTTGTGATGAAACGGCTTCTTGATCACGGGCATGCAGTGACGGCCTTCGCCCGCCAGCCGTCGGCGATCACGCAGAAGCACGACCGCCTGCGGGTCGTTCAAGGCGATGTACGCGAGGCGGGCTCGCTCGATCGGGCCGTCAAGGGGCAAGACGCCATCGTGGCGACCTTCGGGCCGCGCAGCCTCGCGAAGACGGACCTGCAGGAGGTCTTCATGCGAAACTTGGTCGCATCGATGACGAAGAGCGGCGTCAAGCGCCTCGTCAATCTCTCCGTCTGGGGGTCGGGTGGCAAAGCTGTTCCGCCGCGCAACCTTATCGCTCGGTAACTTTTTCCTTCCGATTGTCTTGCGTCACCTGCTTGCCGACAAACGCAGAGGCGAAGTGTGTCTTTTCGAAAGTGATCTCGATTACACAAACGTCTGCCCGGCTTTCCTGAAGAACTCTCCAGCGCGCGGAGGCGTACGCGCTTCGATCGATGGCAAAGGCCTACAGCAAATCATGCACAGGGAGGATCTCGCGGAATTCATGGTCGAGCAACTGACCAGCGCACGGTGGGTGAGGAAGTGCGTAGTCGTCGGGTACTGATGGTCTGCTCGTCTCCGGGGCCTCGTAGGGCGACGCCCTAAGAAAAGAGGCTCGGGTACGGATCGCCTTATCGCAGCCGGTATTCGCGCGGCGTCACGCTTGCCCGCCCCCCAGTGCGTCGCGGTCCTCCGCCCGTCGAGCAGGCCCGCCTCCGCGAGCACGTAGCTTCCGACGCAGGCGGTGACCACGCGCCTCGCAGCTTTCGAAATGCGTCGAATCCACGCGATGAAACGCTGGTCCCGAAGATACTTCCCCTCGTAGTCGACCGCCTGGAACACGACCGTGTCGACCTCGCCTCGGATGTCGTAGCAGGGCTTGTCGACGACGATTCTGAGACCCTCGGCCGCCCGCTGCGCACGACGCGTTTCACCATCGGCCTATACGCGTCGTTGTGCCGCGACGACGGCGGTCGAAAACTGGCCCGTCGCTCGTTTGTGATCGTGTAATGGGACCATACGGGCGTCGGGATTGCTCCCCGAGAGCCGCCAAGTGTTTTCCAAAGCCGCAGCGTAGGTGGGACAACCCTACCGCGTGTCGCGAGAGAGGGTCGGTTGCGAGGGCGTGATTTCTGAACGAGCAAACCGCACTCTGCGGAGATCATCCTTTGCGTCTAATGACGACCGCGATAACCCGCAAAAGTCGCTGGTGTGAGCCCGCATTCAGCGACGGTCACTCGTGCCTTTGCTCGCCGGGCCATTATTGAACCAACCACTTTCGGGGTCAGCTACGGCCGGGTTTTCTTGGGTCGCACTGGTTTGAACGCGTAGTACTCGACCGCGCACGCTTCGGCCTCTCGAATGGCGGGGTCGGTCGTGATGAGTGTCAGGTTGAGGATCGCTGCCGTCGCGACGATGGTCCTGTCAAAGGGGTCGCCCGGGAAATCTCGCGGCAGCTCGTTGGTTCTCGCTGCGATGGCAGGCGTGAGCTCAAGGAGCTCCACGTCCTCCGACAGTCCGGCTGCAAAGAAATCCGGCAGCCCACCCTCGAACATCAACCGACCCAACCGGTGGAGAATGGCGGCTTCCAACAGGCTGACCCGACACAGCCCTTTCTTATCCGCCCTGGCTATGAGGCGCCGTATGCGTGGTGGAATAGTCTCGGGCAACGTCACGCCATTGATCCAAGGCGCGGTATCCAGCAGATATCTCACCTGAGCCGCTTCCACTCGGAAGCCGGGACAGGCTCGGCGGAGACGGCCTCGCGCTGGCGCAGATGGCGGCCCGCGCCCAGAAATGACCGCGGCTGTGCCGCCGGCACGATGCGAATGTAGGGCTTACCAAATCGGGTGACGATAATCTCTTCCCCGTCCGCCGCCGCACCCAACAGCGAGGCATCCCGGCGCAACGCCCGGAGCGTGATGGTCTTCATGTCTGACATTATGTCAGACATTGAATGGCGAGGGCAAGGAGGCGGACAGCCTACGCGTGATCCACGAAGTGGTGTTGCGTCCGTTGAGTTTCTCTCAATCGCCTAGATTCGATCCCGACGACGGTCATCGTCACCATCAGAGCCGTTCAACGAATCCTCGACAACAACTAGGCCGAACACACTGAAAGGCAAGCTACTCCAGCGTGCGGCCGACCAACAGATTAATAGTCTTTGCAAGAGCCAAGGCACGTCGTCGCAGCTCGTGATTCTCCGAACGAATTCGCGACTCGTAGCGGCCTGAAGGGACGCTTGATTCGGAGAAAGTGCCACACAGTACCACACGCGCCGTCAGGGCGATCGCGGCACTCGATAGGCGAGCCTGAGGTTCAAGTCGGGGGCAACCCGCTGAATTTGGAGTTCTCCTGGACGGCCGCGTAGAGCGACTTGCTCAGAACCCAAAGCAGTTCACACGCGCGAACGGCTCACCAGTCTGGACAACGTTCGACCCCTGGCTCATCCATACCTGTTGACGTCGCGCGTTCACAGCGTCATCAGGCAAGCGACCTGACACGTCGAGCGACCGAGGACAAAATTGCACCGGTTCAGAGCAGTCCCACGCGCCGTGACAGCTCGATGAACCGTGGATCGTTCCGAATCGGATCGAAGAGAGGGTGCGTCTTCAGGAATCGGATGATGTTCGAGTGTTCCTCGTAGGCGCGCTCGAGCGCGGCAACGCCGAGATCGAAATCGCCCATGCCGATGTATGCGTTTATGAACACGGCAGGCGGTATATAGGCGTCGCGCCCGCGCCGTGTCAACTCGCCCAGGATGCGGGCCGCCTCCGCGTGCTTCCCGGCACGTCCATATGCCCTCGCCAGGATGCCGAGCGCCGCCGGGTTTCGGTCCCACATCGCCGCAACCCGCTCGATGTTCCGGATCGCCTCGTCGTGCTCTGATATCTCGAGAAGAGCAAACCCCAGGTACCACAGCGCGTACACATTGTCGGAGTCGGCGCCGAGTGCGATCCGAAACTCCCGAATCGCGTCATCGTATCGACGCGCGTGATAGAGGAGCCAACCGACCTGCACCGTGCTGCCTGGCGAGAGGGGGTCGAGTGCGCGCCCGCGTCGAGCCAGGCCAAGTCCTTCCTCGGTGCGTCCTAGATGGACCAAAAGAGCCCCAAGGCCAAGATATGCGTTGGCATCGTTGGGATCCGTCTCGAGGGCGTCGCGATATCTCGCCTCTGCGTCCGCCCAATGCCAGGCCTGCTCTTCCGCCTCGGCAAGTATCGTATGGGCCTCCGCGATCCGCGGGTCGAGCTCTAACGCCCGTCTGGCAGCGGCAACCGCCTTCGGGATCGCTTCAGCGACGGGAAGCACTCCAGTCGCGGTCGTCCCTGATGCCTGATGGGCGGCGGCGAGCCCCGCATAGGCCTGACCAAACTTCGCATCGCGTGCAATGGTCTGCTCGAACAGCCGGATGCCCTCCGTCACGTCCTGCGGCGTACGATTCCTCCGGTTCAAGTGGAAGCGTGCTTTGAGATAGCTCTCGTACGCCTCGGGCGCAACCATGCTGAGTCCGACTGACCGGGCATGCTCCGGCGGGGCAACGGTGGCTTGCACTTCACGCAGAATCGCGTCCGCCACGGCGCCCTGCAGCGTCAACACATCGCGCATGTCGCGATCGTATGTGCCGGACCAGATGGCTTCCTGAGTATCCCCTCGGACCAGGCGTGCGGTGATACGAACGCGATCGCCTTCCCGAAGGACGGATCCCTCGATCACCGCATCGACACTCAGGGCTTTCGCAATCTCCCTCGCGGACGCGCGGCCGTCCCTGAACTGCATCACCGACCGGTGGGCGATCACTCGCAGGTCGCGCGTGGCCGAAAGCCGCGCGATGAGCGCCTCCGTCATGCCGTCGACGAAATACGTCTGCGCTCGAGTAACGGAGAGGTCGGTCAGCGGCAGCACCGCCACCGAATGAAGTCGGGCACGCGCGGTTCCCGCGCCACTGGTCGAGCGCCAGGCCCACGCACTCACGAGGACGGCGCTGAGGACGGCCGCCGCGGCCAGGACTGCCAGGGCACGCCATGAGCGCTGCGCGTTCGTGCTTGCCGTTCGCGGCCCCGCGCCAGAGGCTTTCTCGTCAGAACTTTGATCCCGCGCGTCGCGCCAGGCGTCGAGCTCGCCGGTGTAGGCGAAGACCGACCCAATCTTGCTGTGCTGTAGTCGATGGACGGGAAGGTCGTCCCGCGTCTCCCAGCGCTGGATAGTCCGGACGTCCCGCCCCAGATATGTGGCGATCTCCTTCCACGAGTCCAGGCGCTTACCACGGTCAACCGACCGGTTCGCTGGCGCGGGCGCCTTCTCGTGAGCAGGGACCGCCATCGTCCACTCCTTTGGTCAGAGGCTCAATTATCGCGCCGCCCCAACAGGGCGGCAAATGACGGTCCGGGCACGACAAAGCGCGACATCAGCGGCGCGCCGCGCTTTGCCGCTTGCACCGCGTTCGCGTCAGGCCGATCGTCGCCGTGTCACGAGGCGTTTTCAACGATCGCCCATGGAGGATTCATGACGCATAACAACCGCAGGACATCCAGAAGCGCGCTCGCGCTCATCGCGTTCGGGCTGTTCCTGTCTGCTGCCATCGCCCCCTTCCCCGGCGCCGAGGCTGCGAAGGCCTCGGACTGGTCCTTGCCGGTCAACCTCGGTTCGGTGGTGAACTCGCCATTCAGCGACTTCGCGCCGCATCCGTCTGCCGACGGGCTGAGTCTCTATTTCGCGTCGACCCGCCCCGATTCCCGCGGCGGCGAGGATCTATGGGTGTCGCATCGAGCGAGCCCAGACGATCCGTGGGATACCCCCAGCAACCTCGGCGCCGCGATCAATACCGAATTCAACGAGCGCTCACCGGCTCTTTCACACAACGGGCGTCTCTTGTTCTTCGCCACCGATCGCCCCGGTGGGTTTGGCGGCTTCGACGTTTGGATCTCGTGGCGCGCCGACATGCGAGACGATTTGGCCTGGGAGACGCCCGTGAACCTCGGCACGGGCATCAATTCGACCGCAACCGACGCAGGCCCGAGCTTTTTCGAGCGTGGTGGCTGGAATCATCCCCACCGATGGCCCCGCTTTGGAGCGATACCTCAGCTCTTCATGGCGAGCAATCGGCCGGGCGGCGCGGGAGGTCTCGACATCTACGTTGGCACGGTGCCTGGCGGCTGGTTCGGACCGCCCCGCCTCGTCGCCGAGATCAACTCACCGCAAGCCGACCTGACACCGAGCATCAGCCGTGACGGTCTCGAGCTGGTGCTCGCATCGGACCGCCCCGGAACGGTTGGCGGCCAGGACTTGTACGTGGCGACTCGCAAGTTGCTGCACCAGGCGTGGTCGACTCCGCAAAACCTCGGACCGCTGGTCAATAGCACGTCCGTCGAGAGTTTCCCGGCCCTGTCCGGTGATGGGGAAACCCTCTATTTCACTTCCAGCCGCTCAGGCGGCTTTGGTGGAACTGATCTGTACCTGACCACACGCTGGTAATGACATCGACGTTCGACAACCAGACGAAACGCACTTGGAGGTAGATATGCAACGAAGGTTGACGTCGGCAATCCTGTTAAGTGCAGCGACGATGCTGGTCGCCGCTTACTATGCCAGGCCCGTTCTGGCGACACCGGCGACTGGTGGATTCGTGGGCACCACGCTCGCCGTGGGCCGATTCGGCGACATCAATGTGTTTAATCATCTGATCCCGCCAGACTTTTGGAAATCCAGGCACAACAGCGACGTCTGGCTTTCGTTTCAGAAAACCAAGGGACTGTCGGACGTGTACGTGCAAAGCAACGTGTTTCCGCCGGGAGCGAAGCTCCGGCTGGCACACGCATCCTGGCCACAGCCTGATCATTGTGGCCGCAGGGACGGTCACCGCCTATGACGGCGACGACCGCAAATGCGGGTCGCATGTGTACACGCAGGGAATGGGGTTCGTCGATCCCGGCGGCGATCATGTGCACAACCTTCGCAACGAAGACACCGTGGAGGCACGCACGATCGTCGTCCAGCTCATCCCAGCAGATGCAATGCGGCGGATCGACGCTGCAGACCCTGGACACTGCCCGTTCTGATGGCCGCTCACCGACGCGCCGGACTCGGACTGGTGGAGGAACACGATGACGAGTGTTGCTGAGCCGCGAATCAAAGGGTGCGTTCTACCGGACGCGCTGGTCGCTGACGATCCGCACGCAAGTGGCTCCGAGAGGTCAGGAACTGATGTCTTGAGTCGCCATCCCAATTGTGGCCGCGACGGCCGTTTGGCGCGCATCCGCACTCACGAAGGTGACCTCGGACACAGCCAGGCGATCGGCCAACAAATCGGGCCAACGCGAGCGCGCCAACGCGAAGGGCGGCAGCGACGCTTGGCGCTTTTCATGACCGTTCGCCGCAGAACCTAGCGCGCCTCATTTTCTCGCGGTCTCTTCTTCGGCTCCCGCGGGAAACATGGCTATTTCTGCCTTTATTGGCGCTGGAGTTTTGCCACGAACTCCGCAACGCGCTTGAGGACTGAATCCCGCAGTTTGTCGTAGTCGTCGCCGCCTGCCACGTCAGTCCACAAGCTGACTTTGCTAAGGCCTTCAAGCGCTATTGGTAGTGCAGAGCCGAGCACGACAATTGCCGTTGCCCAACTGATGTCGTCGGCTTCGATCGCTTGCGGTCTGACATCGGGTACCGCAATTCCGTCTCGCTCCAATCCATCTATGATTCGTTGCGCCAGCTTGGCGGACGGCTTGATTCCGCGAAAAATGGCCTGGTCCGGCAGTCCTCTCTCTTTTTCCAGCTTATTGAAATACGCGACCGCAATCAGGCTCGCCTCGGTGCCGTTGTCGCAGACGAAAACAATCTTGGCAGTTTCGCGCTTCTGCCGGGCTACCGTATCTGCCGTCGCAGCTGTGATCAGAAAGCAAAGACAGAGGAGGCACGGGAAGCCAAGTTGTTTACGGCGCGGTTCGCACTCCATGGATATGAGCCAATTCTAGTCCCGCTGAATAGCCGGTGATGGCCTAGGACGCTCTTCACGCCACGCACGAGAGCGGATCTGTTCAAGCGGTTTCGCGGACTGGAGATCGACGAGTGCCCATTCGCGAACCTGCCCGCGCAACACGCGGTGCGGTGGGGCGTGGGGTTGACGCGAGCCAAAATGGCCGAGTGCCGCTGGCTAAGGCCGATGCCGAGTTCGTCGAGTTACGCCCGACAATCACCTGCGGCACTCGAAGTTCATCGCGCTTCGCGAACACAAGAAGGCGAGCGAGGTCAGGCGTGAATAGCGGAGAGATGGCCGACCCCGCCCCCGGGAACAGGCCGTTGATAGCCTCAACATCGCGATTGCCCACACACAGGGACGAAGCATTGCGACCTGGAGTCGGCCGTCAAGGAATCGAAGCGATAGGAGCGGCCGGCGCGGCGGCCAGCGCACGCCCCTTCGACGTGGTCAGATAGCCGCGGATTCGATCCGGCTGCGCCGACGTCACCACGAGTCCGTCGAGCGCCTTGTCAGGGCCCACGAGGAGGGGAACAGGCTCATTGACGGTCAGATCTTTTCTTCGAGCCGCAGATCGTCAACGTGGAGCACGAGATCGTACCTTGGCGTGCCGCACATCGGCCTTCCGGAGCTCGACCCGGATGTCACCGACGGTCCAGGTGTCGGGGCGGGATGACTTGCGCACGTCGAACTCGAGAACACCTCACACGCAACCCTGGGTACAAGAAGCACGGGACCAGGGTGCAACCTTGATCTTGGTGCCGACGTCGCGGCGGCGCCATCCACAGAAGGGGGGATATTCAGGGCGGGCTCGGCCGTATTTTCGAAAGCGGCGGCAAGGTGACGACGCATTTTCCTGCTTGTTGGACTCATGCTCGCAACGCATAAAGCTCGGGACGCGACCATTCGTCGTCCCGAATCCCGGAACAACGACTGATGGCAAACACTGGTTCCATGCTCGCCAGCTTCGTCTTCGACAACTCACTGTTGCTGCTTGCGGGAACAATCGCGGCGGTGACATGGGCGAATCTCGACGTCGCCAGCTACGAGCAGGTTGCACACTCGTTGCGTTTCTGGGTCAACGATGGTGTTCTTTTTCGCGCTCGCGGCTAAAAAAGTCTTCCGAGGCGACCTTACCGGGCGGAGCGCTGGAATCGCCTCGTCCAGCACTGTCGCCGCTCAGTGCCGCAGTCGGTGGCATGGTCGCACCCGCTGTGATCTACCTGGCGCGGTCTTCAGCTGGCATCACCGCGGCAATCGGCTTCACGGTGTCCCTGTTCTTCGCCACGGCCGCATTCCCAGAGGGAGCGGCACTGGCCGAAACGAAGATGGGGGCGCTCCTCAGCTTCGGTGCTGCGCCCCTTGCGCTCGTTGCGTCGCGACTGTTGAGGGCGCGTGCAACTTGATCTGGTTGCGGCTATGGCATTCCGTGGCACCGCGCCATAGCTGTTAGAGTCTCTGCGACGTGGCCGTCATCGACGTTCATTCGTTCGGCTTCACCTATTCGGGGGCCCAACGTCCGGCCGTTCGCGGTCTGTCCTTCGCCGTCGAATCGCACGAAATCTTTGGATTCCTTGGCCCAAGCGGCGCAGGCAAGAGCACGACCCAGAATGTTCTCATCCGACTCCTCGACGGCTATCAGGGCAATATCCGCGTGTTCGGACGAGACCTCCGCACGTGGGATCGAAGCTACTACCGTCGGATTGGTGTCGCATTCGAAGCCCCTAACCACTACTTGAAGCTCTCCGCTGTGGAGAACCTCCGGCTGTTCGCCGGCCTTCATGGCGGCCAGACGGAGCGGCCGGAATCTCTGCTGCGCCGTGTGGGCCTGCACGAAGATGGCGACAAACGCGTCGCCGAGTTCTCGAAGGGCATGCGCGGCAGACTCACGCTTGCCCGAGCGCTGTTGCATCGCCCCGAACTCCTGTTTCTCGACGAGCCGACCGCCGGCCTCGATCCGGTCACTGCGCGCCTGGTTCGACACGTCATTCGCGAAGTCCGTGAGGCGGGCGCGACGATCTTCCTCACGACACACGACATGGTCACCGCCGATGAACTCTGCGACCGAGTGGCATTTCTCGTCGACGGTACGATCACGGCGCTCGACAATCCGCGTGCACTCCGGCTCGCGCGCGGCCGTCGTGTTGTTCGAATCGAGACGACTCGGGCCGGGACGCGCGATGCACGAGAGTTTCCGCTTGACGGTCTGGCCGACAACCTTGAGTTCCTTGCGGCGCTTGGGTCTGGCGACGTCGAGACCATACACACACAGGAAACGACGCTGGAAGACGTCTTCGTTCAGGTGACCGGAAGGACGCTCGCGTGAGGGCACTCGTCGCCGCACTCCGCTGGGACGTCGTGCTGCAAGCGCGAAACGGCTTCTATTGGGCGAGTGCCTTTGTTGTGCTGATTGTCGGGGGGCTGCTGCTCGCCGTGCCTCCAGCGGCACGAACGAACGACGCGGTCTGGGTCCCCGTGATTCTGGCCGTCAACCTCCAGATCACCACATTCTTCTTCGTCGCTGGTCTGATGCTGCTCGAGCGCGATGAAGGCACGCTCACGGCGCTTTCCGTATCCCCGTTGACGCCGGCTGGCTACCTGGCCACGCGTACGGTCTCGCTGACGATTCTCGCGGCGGTCGAAACGATCGCGCTCATCCTGATCGCGTTCCACCCAGGCCGATCGTGGTTGCTTGTTCTCGCTGGGACGACGGCGCTCGGCGCGATCTATACGGGCCTGGGCGCCGCGATCGCGACGCGCTACGCGTCCATTAATGCCTTCCTGCTCCCAGCGTCTCTTGTGGTGACGTTGCTGCTCTTACCGCTGCTCGCGCACGTCGGGTTCGCGCCACGCAGCCTCTTCGTCCTGCATCCCATCGAACCTCCCCTGACGTTAATCCGTGCGGCATACGCTCCCGCGAGCCTTGGAGAGATCATCTTTGGCTGCGGAGGATCCCTTGCGTGGAGTGTCGTCGCGTTCATGTGGGGACGACGTTGCGTGAGTCGCCTGATGCGGGACACGCGGGCCAGCGGTGGACGATGAACGGATCTAGTTTCGGGGCGCTGGCCTATGCCGATACGCGGGTCGTCTGGAGAGATCCACTGCTCAAATGGGTCCTTCTCCTTCCGATAGGACTTGCGCTTCTCCTCCGTGTCCTGATTCCCAAGGCGCAGGCGGCTCTTCTTGTGTCCGCCGGATTCGACGCTGCACCGTACTACCCGCTCGTGATGGGTGGGTACCTCATGACCGCCCCGGGCATCGTCGGAATGGTAGTTGGCTTTCTGTTGCTCGACGAGCAGGACGCCCGCACCTTGACGGCGCTGCGCGTGACGCCGCTGTCGATGCAGCGATATCTCATGTACCGCGTGACAGTGCCCTTGCTGCTCGCGACGGCATCGACGCTGGCAGGCTATCAGTTGATCGGAGTCACGCCGCTGCCGCTCGTCCCGTTGCTCGCGATCTCGATCGTAGGCGCATTGTCGGCACCGCTCCTTGCACTCGTGTTGGCGACCGCGGCGCCCAACAAGGTCGCCGGATTCGCCATGGTGAAGGTGCTCAACGGTCTCAATCTGCTGCCGATTGCTGCGTTCTTTGTTCCGCGGCCGCTTCAGTACGTGGCGGGCATCATCCCGGCGTACTGGCCGATGCGCGCCTTCTGGTCAGCGGCTGACCGTGAGGACTACCTCGCGTATCTCGTCATCGGTGCGATGACCGCCGCGCTTGCCCTGGTGCTGGCGGCATCCATGTTCGAGCGAAAGCTGCGGCGGCGAGGCTGACGCCAGCCGTCGCTGAACCGTCGTGACGTCAGGTCAGTCCGTCGGCGAAGTACCTCCTCAGCCGCTGTTCGTCGGTGGCCGACATCGTGAGTGACGCTTCGGGAGCCGCCTTCATCTGATGTCGGGAAAGCGTGAGGCAATGCCGGCGATGTGGCCAATCCGAGTTGCACAAGGCCGATCGTGGTATCGCGACCGATTTACCTCCAAGCACGGCGTTTCCCATATCAACCACGAGATAGCGGATGTCCCAGCTCGCGGCGTTGATAATGATGTCCTCGAGGAATCCCACTCCGCCGTCTACGGCGCGAACGATCGAGCCAATTAGTTCGTTGATGCTCCGAACAGAGCACTCGGAGGCTCCGTCGCTCTCTGATGGCCAACTCGGCAGAAGGCCGAAATGGCTGAGACACGCTGCCTCGAGCACCTTGGAGATGGGCCGGCCCTCCTCAGATCTGGGACTCGTTCGAATCGCGTCGCTCCGAGCCGTCGTCAGCAGCGCGCCGATGCTCCGATCGGGGTGCACGAAGGTCGACGATGGAAGCAATACAAAAGAACCTGGCCACTCGATGGTTCGAACCGCCGCGTATTTGACGGCCCAAGTGTCATCGTCGAAGTAGAAGCTTGTGATCCGCCCGATCGCGCCTTCCTTGGTTTGGACCGGGCATCGTTTGAGACTGCTGAGCCTTCTGAGCATCAAGTCCCCCATCCCGTGGAATCAGTCCTGCATTGACATGTACCGCGTCAGTTCCGTGATGCCGCGTCCCGCGAACGCGTCCTTGTATTTCAAGAACAACTCCTGCACCTCGACCGGGAATGCCTCGGCAATCAGGCGCGTGATGTCATATTCCTCACCCCTCACGACCGGGTCGATTCGCATCACATACACCACATTGCCGTGTGCCATCTGAGCGGATTTGAAGACCTTCCACCCGGCCGCTTGCGCGCGCCGCTCGGGCTTTTGGCTGTTTTGCAGTGCCGTCTTGAGCTTGTTCAACACCAGTTCGAAATCCGCCGCCTTGTCAGGCTTGATGAGGAGCGTGATGACCGCGGCGTCGCAGTCCAGCGTCAGCACGGGCCTGACCGGCTCTGCGGTTGGAGTCTGAGACTGTTGGGCGCCGGCGACCACGTGGACCACCGTCGCAACGCTCAGCGTGAGAATCCAGAGCGATCTTCGAGCATAGACCTTCATTTGGTTGACCCTCAGAAAGATGGGTTGCGGTTCATTGAGTCGGTTGCCACGTCTCTACTGTGCTGCGACCGCCGACCGCACACCATCGTGCCAAGACGGTAGGTGCCGCAGGGACGAGGCTGTATTGCGGTCTCTTCAGCCCGCTGCAAACATTGCGAGACGCGAGGTGCCCTCGACGATGGCGGACCGTTGAGGTGGTTCCTGACCTCCGCGTTCGCTCAGGTTCAATTCATTCGCGGCGGCAACACATGGGGGAGGCTCTATGAAGCGGCACACATGGCTCGCGCTGGTCGTGGTCGCGTGCGTGATGCCAACGGGGTTGGCGGCTCAGCAGGGCACGGGGGAACTGCGTGGCCGTGTCATCGATGCGCAGTCGGCGGTCCTGCCGGGCGTCTCGGTCGTTGCGAGGAACGAGGAGACCGGGCAGTTTCGCGAGGTCGTCAGCGCCGCGGACGGGTCGTTCTTCATGAGCGCGCTCAGACCGGGATCGTGACGAGATCACGGCTGAGCTCTCGGGCTTCAAGAAGTATCAGCGAGGCGCGGTCCGCGTTGAGGTGGGCAAGACGTTTGCGATCGATGTCCAGCTGCAGGTCGGTGGGGTCGAAGAACAGGTCACCGTCACCGCCGACTCGCCTCTGGTGGACACGACCTCGAAACAGATTGGCGGCACGGTCACTTCTCAGGAGTTGAACGACATCCCGTCGATCAACCGCAACTTCACCACGTATCTCGGCACCCTCCCTGGCGTGACGGCGTTCATCTCGACCGATTCGTTCGGCGCCGATTCCATCCGCATCAACGGCCAGGGGACGCAGAACGTGAACTACACGCTCGATGGTGCCGGCAACAACGACACGTTCAACGGAGGCAATGGCGGAGCACAGGCCCGCACGCCGGTCGAAGCGGTCCAAGAGTTCCAGCTGCTCACCAGCCAGTTCGACGCCGAGTTTGGCGCCTCGTCCGGGGGCGTGGTCAATGCCGTCTCCAAGAGCGGGACCAACGCAATGCATGGTACGGCGTTCTTCTTCGACGCCAATGACAGGATGACCGCCAAGGACTACTTCGCGGCGAAGCAGGACCTGGACAAGCCGGAGACGCGTCAGATCCAGTGGGGAGGCAACGTCGGCGGTCCCATTGTCAAGGACAAGCTGCATTTCTTCGCGAACCTCGAGCGCATCGACCAGAACCGTGGCATCACGATCAACATCCCGGCTCGGCCGGATCTCAACTTCACGACTTTCACTCATGACAACGTGTGGAACTGGATGGCTCGCGTCGACCATCAGGTCAACGCCACCAACACCTGGGCGGTCCGGTGGCTGCGCGAGACCTCGCCCCAATCCAATCAGTTCCCCGGCGTGACCAACTGGACGCAGTCGCGTGCCGAAGAGGAGAACGACGCCGATTGGACCGTCGTCGGGACACTCAACTCGGTGATCGCGAACACGAGAGTGAACAGCCTCAAGCTCTCGTACACGCACGAGGATGTGTTCTTCGCCAACCCGGGGTACTTCGACACCGGCAACCAGCTGACTCTGGCGCCGCGGCTCGTGCTCCAGACCCACGAGGACGGCTTCAGCACGCGAGCCAGCCGACGAATGGATCCCGCGTATCAATTGGATGAGACGTTCTCGTGGTTCGTGCCTGGGCGCCGGGGCGATCACGATGTGAAGTTCGGGACCAACCTCGTGTATACGCCGTTGCACATCTACGATGCGAGCACGCTCAACGGCCAGTTCACGTTTTCGTCCACCGATCAGGATTTCAACCCTGCCAACCCGCGGACGTATCCCGACCGGCTCACGGTGCGGGTGCCGTCGGCCTCCGACTACATCGTGACCGGGACGTTTGTCGGCGTCTTCGCGCAGGACAAGTGGAAGGTCAACGACCGGCTGACGGCGAGCGCCGGCCTTCGATGGGACCTCGAAGTGATGCCGCTGGTGGAGAAAGACAACCCGAAATTTGCCAGCGAGTCGGCGTACCCGGTCGACAAGAACAACGTCTCGCCGCGGCTCGGTGCGACCTGGTCGCTCGATGACTCGGGGCGATCCGTCATCCGCGGCGGCTGGGGTGTGTTCTATCAGAAGACGCCGTTCACTTTCCTCACCGGGGTCGTGTCGTCGGGCGTGTACTCCGATTCATTCGTCGTGAGCTTCCCCCAGAACAACGTGGACCCGGGCCCCACGGCCGGGCGTCTGCCGACCGATCCGTTCCTGGTGAACGGGCCGGTGGTCAATCGCGCGCTGCTCAATCAGCTCTATCCGCCGGGCACGCTGCAGAAGAACGCCGGCAACGTCCAGTTCGACAATCCCGATCGGCGCCTGCCCTATACGAGGCAGGCCAGCGTCGGGTACGAGCGGCAACTGTCCGGCGTCATGGCGGTGAGCGTCGACTACATTCGCAACGATCTCAGGGACCTGTATATGAGGGCCGACCTGAACCCGGGTCTGCGCGATTCGACGGCGCGGACCGCGACCGTTCGCCGGCCCGATCCGACGGTGGCGCAGAAGCTCGAGATCAACAACCTCGGGTGGGCGAATTCCGACTCGCTTCAAGTCGGCCTCGTCAAGCGCCAGAGCCGAGGCTATCAGTATCGGGTCGCCTACACGGTATCGCGCACCTTCGGCAACACGGCATCGCCCGGCGTGATCGAAACGATGACCACGCAGCTCGGGGAGTCGCTGAATCTCGAACAAGGCGAGGCTCGTACCACCCAGGATCGTCCGCATGTCCTGTCGGCGAACGGTTCGATGGAAGTGCCGCACACGGGCGGCCTGGTGGTCAGCGCGGGACTCCAATACCAGAGCGGCACGCCGTTCACCCTCACCGACACCAGCACTGATCCGGACCGGAACGGCCAGTTCCAGGAGCCGCTGCCCGCGGGCACCTACAGCGGCGCCGCGAGCAATTCCGATGCGATCACCGTCGAGAACAAGGATGGGTTCCGCGGAGCGCGGGGGCCCGACTTTATGCTGCTCAACCTGCGCGCCGGCTACCGCTTTCGCATGCTCGGCGGTCGCGCGCTGCAAGCGCACTTCGACGTCTTCAACGTGACCAATCGCGCGAACTTCAACACACCCGCTGGCGATCGGCGCAGCGGCGCGACGTTCCTGATCCTGCGGTCGGTGACGGCGCCGACGCGTATGGCGCAATTCAACCTGAAGTTCACGTTCTAGCCGCAGCCTTGGCGAGGGCATCGTGATAGGCGGCCAGACAGCATTCATTGGCCGGGCGAGGCTGTAGATTTCGCTCAGCCGAGGCCGTATTGCGGCCGCGGTGGACCGCGCGTTACAACACACGACACGTCGATGCTGCGCGCCGCGCGCCGCTCGTGTGTTGCCCTCGACGGGATCGTGTCTCACGTCGGTCGCGCCAGTTGACTGCGCATTCTCTGCGCGTGAAGGAGGAGCGTGATGAGAGTTCCCCTTGTCGGGAGTATGGCGCTGACGTTGACGCTCGCTGGCGCGCCGGCCGCCTGGTCGCAGGGTGGCGGCGCCAGCTCCACCGGTACCATTCAGGGTCGCGTGACCGACGGTCAGGGCGCCGTCCTGTGGAATCTCAAAGCCACCGCGAGCTATGACGCCGCCCACGGCATCCGGCTGTCGCCAGTCCTGCGGCATCAGTCTGGCAGCAATTACGCTCGGACGTTGTCGATCTCCGCTCCCGCCGGTCTCATCGCCACGGGGACGGCGTATGCGGAGCCGATGAACGCCAACCGTGAGGACGACATCTGGGTCTTCGACGTGCGCGCGGAGAAATCGGTCAGCGTCGCGGATCGTGCCCGCGCGCGAGTGTTCTTCGATCTCTTCAACCTGACCAACAGCCACGCGTCAGAAACCATCAGTCGGGCGACGGGACTCGGCTATCAGAAGCCGTCTGCCATCCTGGCGCCTCGAACGGCTCGACTGGGGCTCCGGTTCCTGTGGTGAATGTCTCGAGGCGGGTGGGGAGGTCCCGCGAACATCTCCGATAGGTCCATCCTCGACTCCTGTGGGGGAGTCATTGCCGCGGGGAGCCGGCGCCGTGCCGGCGCCCCGCGGCTTTTTTTGCTGTCGCTCGAGGACTGCACGTCGTGGTCTATCCAGCAGTAACATTCTCGGATATGAGGCGTCCGCCTGCCGGCCGTCTGACGATCCGAAACGCCCTGATCCTGGGCTTCGGGTTGACTCTGAGCCTGTGGTTGTTCATTGGCTACGAGTTCGTCAACCGCGTGTCGGAGGTCGAACGCCAGTCCGCTGGAGTCGCGTCTCGATACATTTTTGCGCAGGACCTTCTCTCGTCGTTGCGCAATCGTCTGCTCGGAACCTCCGGCGTCGTTCGAGACGTCCTGCTGGACCGTGACCAGAATCCGTTGGCGTCGGCGCAGTCGGAACTCGAGGTCCGTCTCCGCGAGATTGATGCCGCCATCGACGCGTACGTGCCCGCGCTGGGCTCAGTCGAGGAGCGGGCCGGGCTCGCGCGTTTGCGGACGGAAGCTGGGGTCTTCGCGTCGGGGATGCGCGAGGCGGTGGTCCGGAATCCGGAAGGGCGAACCAACGCGCGACAGTTCTTCAACACCGCGGTCCTGCCGAAACGCGCCAGCTTCCTCGAGGCCACCGAGAACCTGCAGGCAGTGAACCGGGCCGGATTCATTCAGTATCAGTCGGAGCTTGCGGGGATACACGGCGCGGCCGAGCGGCAGACATGGCGGCGATTCGCATTGGCAATCTTCTGCAGCCTCGGTATCGCGATCGTTGCCATCCTGTACTCGGGCCGCTTGGAAAAAGCGCTGGTCACGCAGCTCGAAAAAGACGCGCGCAACACGCAGTCGCTGCAAGACCTCTCGACCAAGCTCATCACCGCGCAGGAAGAAGAGCGACGACGAATCGCCAGGGAGCTGCACGACGAAGTCGGCCAGGCCCTGACGGCGATGAAGGTGGAACTGGTGATTGCGCAGCGCGCGATCGTCAGATCCGCCGGATCTCCGCAGTTGCTCGGGGCCGCGCAGGCAATGGCCGACAGCACGCTCCACGCGGTCCGGGATTTGTCCCGTCTGCTCCATCCCGCCGTCCTTGACGACCTCGGCTTGCCGGATGCGGTGGACGCGTATCTCCGCGACTTCTCCGAGAGATACGGCGTGAAGACGTATCTCAGGCAGGAAGGCATGGCCGGTCGCCTGGCCGAAGGCACCGAAGTCGCCGCGTATCGGATGATTCAGGAAGCGCTGACCAACGTCGCCAGGCACGCCCGCGCCGGTTCCTGCCACGTGACGCTCAGCCGCCAGGACGACTGCCTGTCGATCACCATTGAGGACGACGGTGATGGCTTCGTCCTCGGTGACGGCTCCGGTCCGGCCCGCCGAACGGGCCTCGGACTGATTGGCATGCGTGAACGTGCGTCGCAGCTCGGCGGCCGAGTGTCGATCGCCAGTGCGCCAGGACGCGGTACGACGATCGGAATCACCATTCCGGCACGGCCGAGACCGCAAGCGTTCGAGGAGCCGCCGAGCGTGCCGCACAGCTCTTCGATTCAGCTCGAGCCGCTCTGATGGCCAGGCTGCGCTTGATGCTCGGCGATGATCACACCCTGTTTCGCCTCGGCTTGCGCAAGATCCTCGAGGAGAGGCCCGAGTGGCAGGTGGTGGGAGAGGTCGGCGACGGGCGTGAGGCGGTTCAGCTCGCCCTGAAGCTCAATCCCGATGTGGCGATTCTCGACATCGGGATGCCGCTGCTCAACGGCATCGAGGTGACCCGGCAGATCGTGCGCCGGCAGCCGTCGACGAAGGTCCTCATCGTCAGCATGCATTCCGACGAGGCGTACATCACGCGCGCGCTTCAGGCGGGAGCCAAAGGCTATCTGCTGAAGGATTCCGCCGGCGACGACCTGCTCAAAGGCGTCGCCGCCGTGGCTGCGGGCAAGTCTTTCTTCAGCCACGTCGTGGCGCAATCCATGATTGAGGACTACATGCGGCGCGTCGCCGACGCATCGGTGGTCGATCCCTTCGACTCACTGTCGGAGCGCGAGCGGGAAATCTTCCAGCTGATTGCCGAGGGGCACAGCAACAAGGATGTCGCCCTCATTCTGTCGATCAGCCCGGCAACCGTCGAAACCCACCGGGCACACATCCTGCAAAAGCTCGACGTGCACAACACCGCTGAGCTGGTGCTGTATGCCGTCAGGAAAGGAGTGATTTCGTGATTCTTTGCGAGGTTGCGACAGTCGCAGGCGAATGCGTCAGCGGGTCGTCAGCAGCGAACGAAACGAAACGACGCTGACTTTGCCGATGCAATTGCAGTCGGTGGAGAGGTGTCTGAGGAGGATGTCGCACTGAAGCTTGTATCCAGGATCGAGAGTGACCCGCCCACGAATACTGAAGGGACGTAAGAGAGTGCGAAGCGGCACGCGCTCCTCCTCGAAAGTCTTTTCGACGATGGAAATCTCCAGAACCCAGTCGGTGAGTCTGGTCAGCCCCACGTTGACCGCCTCGAACTTTAACACCACCGACGGTTGCATCTCGGTCTCAGCGGCGGCTTCGAGTCGAACGTTCTCGATTCTAAGCGGAGAATCTGTTGGCCGGGGCCGCTCCGAAGAAGTCTTCTCAGGCGGGAACCCTGCACGGTGTGAAATCGCTTCCTGCCGATGAGCAGAGCTGTCGCGGTTGTCAGCCGACGAGGCTGAGGCCAGGTTCGCGAGAACCAGAAGAGCGGTAGTGGAAAGACTCAATCGTGACATCGACCCGACCGCACCCACAGTTCTTTCGACGCGAACCGCCGACAGGAGAGCGGCGGTGTGGCCGCCGCACAGTGGCCACACCGCAAACGACTCCCGTCGGGGAGTTCAGGAGGATGCACCGATTGGCTGGATCGCGCGGTGTGCGCTCACGCTGACCCAACCATTGTGGTTGTAGCGCGTCGTTTGGCTCCGAGACAATACCGTCAGCTTGGCCTCGAAAATACGGTGTCGTCGGCGCGTGGCGGCCTGTGCGCATTCAAAGTTGGACTGCGCAACGATACAGTTCAGCGCTCTTGAAGCGAATTCACCTCGACTCGCCGACCGTCCTTCAACATGTCTGGCGGATGCACGACGACGGTCTGCCCCTCCGAAAGGCCCTCAAGCACCTGCGCCTGCTGATCGTTGCGTTGGCCAAGTGGCACCGGCTGGAGTCGCGCTCGACCGTCGTTGACGACGAAGACCGCCCAGCCATCGCCGTGCCGGAACACGCAGCCAATTGGCACCTGCAGCGCGTGATCGTCGTGCCAGACGACAATGCGCACCTCGAGCCGGTAGCCGTCGCCGAGCCGGCGAGCGTGTACGGTAGGGTCGGCAAGGTCGATGACGACATTGACTCTCTGCTCCTCGACGCCAAGCGCCGAGACTTTCATGAATCCGGATGGCTCGACGCGGCGGACCTTTCCTTTGAGCGGATGGTCGCCGCCCCATTGCTCGATCAGCACGAGATCGCCCGGTGATACTCGCACCGCGTCGGTAGACAGCAGATCGGAGACGACTTCCAGACTCGCGGGATCGCCGAGCTCGACGAGCGGCTCGCCGACCGGCACCACTCCTTCGCTCTCGCGCAGGCGCCGCAAGACGACGCCGTCGATCGGCGCACGGACCGAAACGGGTTGCTGCCCTGTGGTCGACGGTGCCAGGCGCGCGCGCGCCAGCTCGACCTGGTTCTTCGAGCGCGCGACCGCAAACTCGGCGGCGCGCAGATTCTCTTCCGCAGTTCGGACTGCGGTTTGCGCGGCTTCGAGGTCATCCTGCGACGTGGCGCCCGCGGCGGCCAGCACCTGTTGGCGGCGCAAACTGGATTTCGCTCGCTCCAGAGCGGCCGCGGCGCGCTCGCGCTCGGCGCGCGCCTGACCCACCGCCGAGGTGGCGGCCTCGACGGCGGCACGCAGCTCCGCCTGCGTTCGCGGGTCAATCAGTGGTGCCGCCGCCGGCGTCAATCGCGCCACGACCGTCTGCCCCTTCACGACCGGGTCGCCGGGTTCGAGCTCAATCCGCTGCAGGCGGCCGGCGACCGGGGCGGAGACGACGAAGCGTTCGCGCACACGCGTCTCGCCCTCCTCGTCAATCGTCACTCGCATCGGCCCCGTCTCGACCGCGGCCACCTCGACAGTGGTCGCAGACGGCCACAATGCCGCCGTGAGGATCGCGCCGATCGTGACCATCACGGTCAACACCCGGCGATTGAACGCCATGCGTTTCAGGGTGGAGAAGTTCATCACTCTCGAATCTTCAGGACGGCCACGAGATCAAGGCGGTCGAGGCGGCGGCGCACGACCAGACCGGAAACGATGACGGCGGCGATGATGCCGAGAAACGCCCAGGCGACCGCTTCGCGAGTCACGTACAGCGGAAACCGGTACACCTCGCTCTGAATGGTCTGCACGACCGCGGCCGCCAGGCCCAGTCCCAGCAGCCATCCCAACGGCAGCGCCGCCGCAGTCAACACGGCAAGCTCGCCGAGAAGAATCGCGGACACTTCCAGCCGCGTGAACCCGAGCACACGCAAGCTGGCCAGCTCGCGGCTCCGCTCCGAGAGAGACACCCGGGCGGCGTTGTACACAACGCCAAAGGCGATGGTCCCGGCGAACAGCAGGTTGATGAAAATACTGAGGTTCATATTGGCGGCCATCGTGTCGCGGAAGCTCTGCAGGACGGCCCGCTTGAACCCCGTCGCCGCGACCGCCGGCGTGACCTTCAAGCGTCGTGACAGCTCGGCGGCGCGCGCCGGATCGATCAACAGCAGCGCGCCAGACAGCACGTCGCCCTCGCGCATCAAATGGTGAAGCGCGTCGGCGTTGATGAACACCGACAGGCCCATCACATCGTCGACCAGCCCCACGACCGTTTCGCGCCGTACTGGCCGCGATCCCTCGAGCACCTCGATTGTGAGTTCCTCGCCGGGACGGACATCAAGCACGTCGCCGAGTAACTTCGAGATCACGACCCCCGCAGGCGGTACCCTGATGGTGCGTCCGTCACGGTCGACGATGCGCTTGAACCGCGGATTCTCAGGCACGCCAGTGATCGACAAGTAGCGCTCGCGGTAGCCAGATCGGATGCGCGCCGGCACCAGACGTTGCGGCTCGACCGCGAGCACTCCGGGAAGATGCGCCAGCTCGTAGCGTGCCGCTCCCGACCGCGGCTCGACGAACGCGACGCTGACGTCCTGCCGCTCGGTGACCCAGAACTGCGTCTCGATCAACCGCTCCATGGCGTCGCTGAAGACGAAGCCGACCATCAAGATCGAAACCGAGAACGCGATGCCGAAGATGGACGCCGCCGCTCGCAGCGGGTGTCGCGAGACATTACGAAGCACCATTCGGCCGACCGTCCCGAGACGGCGCGCGATCCATGGGGTCTCGATCACGCTCTCGCGGTATCCGCTCGGCGGTTCCGGTCGCATCGCCTCTGCCGGCGGCACCCGAACCGCTCGCCGCACCGCCGACAACGCTCCAGCGACCGCCGCCGTCATGGTCAGCCCGGTGGCGCTCAGCACTACGGAGAGCGGCACCGAGAAGAGCAGCTCGGGGAAGCGGAAGAACTGGTTGTAGACGTCGATCAACAGGCGGCCGAGCCACGCCCCGGCCGCGAGGCCAATGACGACACCCGCCGCCCCGATGATCAGGGCCCATTTCAGGTAGTGCCAGCCGAGCGCACCGTTGTCGTAGCCGAGCGCCTTGAGCGCCGCGATCTGCGGGCGTTGCATCGTCAGAGCGCGCGTCAGGGCGACGTTGAGGATGAATGCGGCCACCATGAGAAACACCAGCGGCAGCAGGAATCCGAAATTTTGCAGCTGTGTCAGCTCGTTCTCGACCGTCCAGTGGGACAACTGCAGCGCGCGCGGAATGGCGCCGAGGCCGCCGTACGGATCCAGCAGGCGATCGAGCCGGGCGATGGTGTCGGCGGGATTTGCGCCGGGTGTCAGCGCCAGCACGACGTCGTTGAACCCACCTTCCAGGTCGAACGCGGCGGCCAGGGCCCGGCGATCCATCCAGAGGATACCGAAGCGCCGGTCGTCGGGCACCAGCTCGCCTGGTCGAATGCTGTAGACGAATTCGGGCGAGAGGGCGACGCCGACAATCGTCAGGCGTCGCAGCCGGCCGTTGATCACCGCGCGGACGCTGTCCCCCGGATTCAGATGGTGCGCGTTGACGAATCCTTCGCTCGCCAGCACTTCGTCGCGGTCCGCCGCTGAAATCCAGCGGCCGCGACGGAGGAAGAGATCGTTGACGCGAGGACGCCGATCCGGCTCGACGGAAATCAGCCGGGCCGTCGCTGGTTCCTCCAGTTCCGGAAGATCGAGAGTCACGCTGGCCACGACGCGCGCTTCGAACGCGGTCACCGCCGGCAGCGCCGCGATGTCCTGCGTGAGGCGGAGCGGCGCACGCTTCAGCGAGGCGAAGACGTCCGCGAACCGCTGGCGCTCGTAGTACGCCTCTTGCGTCTGCTGGAGCGAAGCGAAGTTGGACAGATACATCACGTACATCGCGATGCCAGCCGCCACGACCATGGCAATGGCCAGCGCTTGGGCCTTCATGCCCCAGAGATCCCGGAGCAGTTTTCGATTCAGCGCCGACACGGTCATCGCCTCACCACGACAGCTCGCGAGGCGCCAGCTTCGAGGTGAGATCCTCGATCGCCGTGATGCGACCGTCGGCCAAACGGATCACTCGATCGGCGAGGTGCGCGATCGCGGCGTTGTGGGTGATCACGATCGTCGTCGTGCCAAGGCGCGTATTCACTTCGGTCAACGCTTCGAGGACGACGATCCCCGTGGAGATGTCGAGGGCGCCGGTAGGTTCGTCGCACAGCAGCACCGCCGGCCGCTTGGCGATCGCGCGCGCGATCGCGACGCGCTGCTGCTCGCCGCCCGACAGCTGGGCAGGAAAGTGCGCGCCCCGCTCGTCGAGCTGTACCAGATGAAGCGCCTCGGCCGGCGTCATCGGTGAGTCGGAGATTTCGGTGACGAGCGAGACGTTTTCGAGAGCGGTGAGACTCGGAATCAGGTTGTAGAACTGAAACACGAAGCCGACATGGCGCCGCCGATACGCCGTGAGCGCCGCCTCATCAGCGGTCGTGAGCTCGGTGTCGCGGTAGAACACCTGCCCGCCGCTAGGCACATCGAGGCCGCCGATGATGTTGAGCAGGGTCGATTTGCCTGAGCCCGACGGACCGAGCAGCACCACGAACTGGCCTTCGCTCACGGTCACGCTGACCTGGCGCAGGGCGTGAACCGGGACGTCACCC
Source organism: uncultured Acidobacteriota bacterium (assembly GCA_963773045.1). Lineage (GTDB taxonomy): Bacteria > Acidobacteriota > Vicinamibacteria > Vicinamibacterales > UBA2999 > 12-FULL-67-14b. The sequence continues at coordinate 981,731 of CAVYZT010000013.1, forward strand.
ATGCTGTAGGTCTTGCTGAGATTGCGGATGTCGAAGAGCAATTCAGACACCCGTCTCTTCCCACCCTCGAACCGAATAGAGCAGCGGCTTGGTCCAGAGACTCTCCAAACCCTCGAGGATGTCGGATGCCCAGTTGAAGACGTTCCGGCCGGCGACCACCTTGCGCATCGCCCGCATCCGGCTGGCCTGTTCCTCGTCCGGCATGTCAATCGCCCTGGCCAGCGCGGCGGCAAACGCGTCGATGTCGTAGGGATTGATGATGAGGGCGGCGTCGAGCTCCTGCGCGGCTCCGGCGAGCGCGCTGAGCACCAGGACGCCGCGCTCGTCGTCGCGGGCGGCGACAAACTCCTTGGCCACGAGGTTCATCCCGTCGTGAAGCGAGCTCACGATGCAGAAGCGGGCGAGCCGATACAGGGCGGCGAGGCTGTATGCCGTCAGTGGCGTCGTGTAATACGACACGACCGGCGGGCCCCCGGGGACCGCGTGACGAGCGTTCAGGGCATCGACCCGATCGCCAATCTCCGCCTCGATTGCCGCATAGCTCTTCAGGTCCGAACGAGACGGCACGCCAATCTGGACAAACGTCAACTTCCCTCGCAGATCCGGCCGCTGTGTCAACACCGCGTCGAGCGCGTCGAGGCGTTCAGGAATGCCCTTGGTGTAGTCGAGACGATCGACGCCGAGCCCGATGATGTCGGCCTCGAGCCCGAGCAACTCGCGCAGACGTTGCTGTTCCTCGCGCAGGCCCTGGTCTGCGGCAAAGCCCTGGATGCGATCGTAATCCACACCGATCGGCACCGAGACCACCGTGCTCAGGCGGCCGTCGAATCGAACCCGCGACGCCTCGAGCTCCACTTCGGCGTCGAGTTCCTCCTCCGCCGCGATCAGGAAATTGCGCCGGTCGCGCTCCAGTTGAAACGCAATCAGGTCGTTGCCGAGAAGCCCCGCCACCAGCTCGCGACGCCACGGGCAGATGCGGAGCCGATCCGGATATGGCCAGGGGATATGCCAGAAGAGCGCCGTGCGCGTCTCCGGTCGCAGGCGCCGCAGGGCCGGTGCGACGAGCGCGAGATGGTAGTCCTGGATGAAGACCGGCGCCTCCGACGCTCCAAGCTCCCCATCGATCGCCGCGGCGAAGCGCGCGTTGATGTCCTGATAGGCGGCCCAGTCGTCGGCGCGAAACTTCGGCCGCACATCGACCATGTGACAGAGCGGCCACAGACCTTCGTTGGCGAAGCCTCCGTAGTAGGCTGAAAACGTCGGCTCCTCGAGCCAGAGGCGACGAAGCTCGTAGGTCGGGCTGTCGGGGGGAACTTGGACCTTATCGCGGGCGTCGACGACACGCCGGTCCGCGGTGCCGGCGCCGTGGGCAATCCACACACCGCCTCTCTCGCGCATCAACGCATCGAGCGCGACCGCGACGCCACCGGTCGCGGCCTTGACCGTCACCCGCCCGTCTTGTTCTTCATCGTGAAGATAGGGCTCGCGGTTGGACACGACCACGAGTGGTCGCGCCGCCTTGCCATCGAGCTCGCCAGCCTCAGCGAGGCCGCGCCGGAACAGAATCGGTCCGATCAACTCATGAATCGCGATGGACGCGACCAACAGCAACTGCAGTTGGTTCCCCCAACCGGGAAACTCGGCGGCGACGACAGACGCAAATCCCAACGTGATTCCCGCCTGAGACACTAGCCCGGTCCACGCCCACCGGCCGATTGGTTCGGGCAGTCCAGACCACTTGACGCCGAGCCTGACACCCAGCCTGATGAGCCCGAGGCGAACGAGAGAAAGCGCGACCGCGGATAGTCCAATGACGGCGACCGCATCGATCCGGAGGGACGCGCCGACGGCCACAAAGAACACAATCAGAACCGGGGGCCCGCCACGACGCACGGCAGCCCTCAGCGAGTCACCTTGGGCGACCGCGAGGTTCTCGATGACCACGCCGGCGGCGAGAGCCGCAAGGAGCGGTTGAAGCTGCTGCATCGTGCCGACCTGGCTCAGCACGAAGGTCACCGCCAGGAGTGCCAGCGTGACTTCACGGCCGATATAACGCAGGTACAGCGCAAACAACGCGCCGATAAGAACACCAAACGCTACGGCGCCGCCGATCTCCCACGCCAGTCGCGCCAGCACATCGGCGCCGGCACCGCTACCGCCGTCGAACGCGACTCGCGCCAGCTGCATCGACACCGAGAACAGCACGAGAATGGCGAGATCCGCGAGCACCACCATTGCCAGCACCGTGTCACTCAGCCGCCCGCGCGCTCCGGAGTCCGCGAGAACGGCCGCCGTCATGGTGGGTGAAAACGACACGACGACGACGACGAGAAGCGCGAGCATGGCCAGACGTTCGATTCCTACCGTGTCAGGCGCAATCGGCAGCCACGGCCATACGATCCAAGCCGCGGCCGCTAGGCCTGTCATCGCCACTGCCAGAGTCGCGGCCGTCAGCCGGACGATGGCCGCCAGTCGAAGACCGAGGCGCTCGAAGCTCAACGTGAGACCGGCGATGAGCGCAATCAGCGTCGTCGCGATGCCAGTCACGATCTGGAGCTGTACCGCCATCGCCTCGGTGATCAGGTTGCCCAGATAGGGTCCAACGACCAGACCGAACAGGAGGTATCCCGTGACTCGCGGCAGCTGAAAGCGGCGCAGCGCGTCGCCGGTGACCAGTGCGCCGATCAGCGCGAATCCCAGTGAAAGCGCCGTGGCTGCCTGGCCGGCGGCCGCCGGCAGGCGCAGTTCGCGAATCGCCACCATCGCGCCGATCACCAGGCCCAGCGCCAGTATGCGTCTCACTGGCTGTCGTCCCGCGCGGGTGAGAGAAGCGCCACAACGTCGGACACGATGGTGCCGATCACGACGGTCGCCAGCAGGAGCGGCGCGCCCGCGCCGGCGATGTTGAACGCGTTCAGTGCGAAGGCGACACCGAAAACGCCAGGCGGCAACAGATCGAACGCCAAATCGCGGGGGACCGGCGCTTGATTCGCGCGCCCGGCCCACGGCCCGGCGGCAGACTTGCCGGCGGCCCGCAGCAGCGCATAACCCATACCGAGACCCGCGGCTTCTGCAGTGAGATTGGCGCGCGCGCCGGCCACCAGCAACACGAGCACGATGAGCGGGTGCTGGACGAACAGCACATGCCGAGTGATGGTCTCTCGCACTTGCAGTCCGGCCGAGCGCCAGAAGACTCCGGCCACCAGGCCGCCAAGTAGTGCCGATAGCGAGAGAGCGTCAGCGGCGCCGCCGACGAGCAGCAGCGCTGACAGAACGAACACGCGTTCCTCCGTTTCGGAGGAGGCGCGCGTCAACAACAGCCAGCTCGCTGCCGCGAGCGCCAGCGTCACGAAGCACGCCTGCGCGATGAGGAGTCCCGCCTCGCCCGCCGTGTCAGTGCGATCGCCCGCCAGCGCGAATCCACCGAGAACGATCGGAACGAGGACGCTCAGCTCGCTGACCCGCGTCGCCATCGTTCGCGGTTCCAGATGACTGCCAAGCGGCAGCGTCAGCGAGCTGGCGGCGCAGATGCCGCATGCCACGGCCAGAGGCCAGACGCTAGGAACGATTGATGGCAGTGCGGCGAGCGCGATGGCGGCAATCCCGGTCGAAACCACAATCATGGTGACGATGGCGTCGATGCCCGCGGCGCCGGCCATTCGCCAGCCATCCATGCGCCGATCGCCGACTGCAAGGCCGGCGAGCGCACCAAGCGCCGCCAGCGAGACCGGAATTGTCGGATCCAGCAGGATCAGCGTCGTTGGTGAGAGCAGGTTGATGCCGTGCGGGCCGAGAACGATTCCCGTCACGAGGAGGAAGGCCACGGGCGCCGACGTCGCCGACCATCCGAGCGCCGTCCTCCAGCTTCGCGGCGACTGCTCAGCGACTCCAGCACCTCGGTCACGGTCAAGGGATGGCTCGACGGACAGATCGAGCGAGCCGAGCGAATCGCCGGGCGGTGAAAGGGTCATCGCTCCAGTGCCGTCACAAGGTGCGAGTCGTCTCGCGTGAGCGCGATTAACACTGGCTGACCTCGCGGCGTCGCAGAGAAGGCGCGCCTGACCTGCTCGGGCGTCGGCGCGGCGACCGGGCCGATGAGCGTGATGACGTCTCCGACGCGCACGTCGGCACGATCGCCGGCGGAGCGCAGTTCGACGCCGATGACCTCTGCACCGAGGCGCCTCCGCGCGCGAAGGGTAAGGCCGAGCGCCCGGCCGGTTTCTGGAGGGCGATCGCCGGCGGCGATCAGCGTCACGGAGTGAACTTGACCCTGCCTGCGCACGCGCAGCTCCAACTTGTCATTCTCTGCGAGCCGAGCGATCGGCACGAGCCAGTGCTCAACGCTCGCGATCGCGCGGCCATCGAGCGCTTCGAGGACATCGCCGACGTTCAGCCGCCCAATGGCGGGACCGCGTGGATCGACCCAGCTGACCACGACTCCCCCGGCCGAGCCGGTTGCCGCCGCCAGTACGCTCGTCAGGCGCTGCACCTGAACACCTAACCTTCCCGGCGGCGCGCGCGGTCGTTCAAGCAGCCGCTCCGCCTCGGCGAACAGCGTCGAACCCGGCATGACGACTCGTCGGCGTGGCAGATGCGATCACCACACCCACGAACTCGGCGTCTTGCGTGAAGAGAAACGATCCAGGTGCGAGCTCGGTCTCATCCGGCAGGGCCCAGACAGCGTCCGACCAGAGCGGAGTCTCGACCGGCTGAAGCGATCCAACAAACGTTGGTCGCAACGTCGTGCCGGTCGAGGATCCGCTGCCGGCGATCAGATAACGAGGCCGATCCAGCGCGCGAGGTTGCCAGATGGACAGGCGAGAGACAGGCGCGTCGGTTGGCACGCGGACGACGGCGAGTCCTGACGCTGGATCGTGAGCAGGAACAACGGAACTCGCCGTGGCCACAGGGTCATGAACGACCGTCACGGCAAGGTCGTCTCGCAGTCTGAGCGCGACGGTCCCGCCTCGCGGCGGCGCCTGGCCAGGCGCGATCGTCTGGACATCGAGCGCGACCAGGGCATTCTGGAGTCGCGTCTGGAGCTGCCCGATGCCATCAGCGAGATCGTCGTAGCTTCGGCGAGCTCTTCAGCTGTTCGAGAACTGCGGGGACCGGGTTTGGCGTCACGGGCCGATCCCGGAACCGTACGCGGGCGAGCAGCCACAGCGCCGCGACGGCCAGGAAGGCGGCCGTGATCAGCAACCGCGTTTCACGGGATACGCGAGGTCGGTACGGACGGGCGGATTCCACTACGATCTCAGAGCGGTTCTGGCACCGGACGACCGGCGATCACGTGTCAGCGCGGAACACTCGAAGCTTTCGCGGCGTCAACCAGAGCGGCGAGCAGCGATGCATAACGCTCGTCGGCAGCCCGGAAGCGCTCGTGATACGCCGATTCTGAGATCTTCTGGCCTTTCCAGTCGCCATCGAATGCGGTGCGATTGGTGACCGACAGATAGACTGTATCGAACGGTTCCCCATCCTTCCGCGTCGGCTGCAGGCCGTTGGCGCCGAGATCCTGCACGAAAAACTTGTCGGCCGGCTCACCAACCGATGACAGCTGTACGTAGACGTCCTTGAAGTTGCGCTTGACCAGTTGCTCCTTGAGAATCGGGGGTGAGGCGTAACGGGCGCTGACGGTCAAGAGCTGACCGGGAAACAGGAGGACTGCGCTGAAGCGATCGGGCTGGTCGGCGTGACCGACACCGATGCTCTCCAGCTGCCGCTGCTGCATCAGCGCCACCAAGGTCTTTGCCAGCGGCTCAGACAGTGGCGTCTGAGCGAGGCCGAGGCGCGCTGACAGAGAGACAAACGCGATGGCTAATGTGAACGAACGACACATGGACCACCTCCATTAGTTTGCACTCAATAGTTTGCACTCAAACTACATGACAGACTATCATAGCGCTTGCCATCTGGACCTTCGCCGATGGCTCCCTTCGCGTATATTGCATCGCCGAAGACGATGGTGGCCCGATCAGCCGGCGGATGGACGGTTCGAACCGCAGGGGCGCAACACGCGCTGCGGCCTCTAGGCCCGAGGTGCGACCGTGCCGACGATGGCTTTGAGCAACCGCGACAATCGATCATCGATGGTTTCCGAGGATAGTGTCCTGGAGTTCCTGCGGCTCTTCTGGGCGATCGACCATCAGCTGCAACGCGCGTCCAAACGCTTGATCCGCGACCTGGGTGTCACCGGGCCACAACGTCTGGCGATTCGGACACTGGCGCGGATGCCAGGCGCCTCGCCACAGGCGGTCGCCGCCGCGTTGCACCTGCACAAGAGCACGGTGACCGGCATCTTGCAGCGGCTCGAACGCCAGGGCGCCCTCTCGCGCATCGTCGACGCATCGGACCGGCGGCGAGCCCGCTTGCGATTGACCGCGAAGGGCCGTCGCATCAGTGCGTTCACCGGACCGACCATCGAGCGTGCCGTCCGGCAGGCGCTGTCCCGGATGTCGCCGCGAACCCGCAGCGTCCTCAGCGCCGCCCTGACGGCGGTCGCTGACGAGTTGAGCCGGAACTGAGCGGTCCTGGCCGCATGAGTGCCGGGCACGCGCGGTGAGGCGAACTTCGTCGGCGTTGCCTAGGCTGGGACATCGCGATTGAGGGGCGGTGGATCAAATCGCCGAAGCCTGGTGGGTAAGGCTGCGCCGCTTCAAGCCCGGTCTTGGCGGAGGCGGCGTGGTGAAACTGAAGTGCTGCCCACCACAGGGAGGTCACGATGAGCACGGCGACGTCGGCATTCGTGCTTCGGCTGCTCGTTTGGTCACTCGGCGGCTTTGTCGTCGGGTTCGTCCTGAGCAGCTCGATGGGCGCACTGGCGATTCCTCAGTTACCAGCGGCTCAAGCCGCCATCGGGCCGCAGACCCGGTCCGCTGGCCACTGGTTCGTGTCGGATGCTGGCATCATGCTCAAGTTCATCAAACCAGACAAGACCGAGGATTTCGAAGCGACCATCAACAAGTTGAACGAGGCACTCGCGCGAAGCACCCACCCCGAACGCCGACAGCAGGCTCTCAGTTGGCGGGTTTTCAGGGCACTCGAACCAGCAACCAACGGCGACGCTGTGTACGTGTTTGAGCTCGATCCAGCAGTGAAGGGTGCTGACTACACCGTCGCCAAGATCCTGGCGGAGGCCTTTCCAACTGAGGCGGAGTCGTTGTACGAGCGGTACGCCGAAGCCTCAGCATCGAGACAGCACGTTATCGATCTCAAACTCATCGCGTCGTTCGGGGAAGAGGCATCGAGGTAGGGCGGATACCTTTCCTCGTCAGCTGACTGGATGCTGGGATTGGCAGTCGATCACTTCAAAGGAGGTCGCACGCTTCGCCGTAACGTGAGCCTTCAGCAGATCCTTCCGGCGGAGTCTCAGAGCATGTCGCCCTTGGCGCCCGCCTGCAGCGCCCGGGTCACGTACGCTTCGTCGGAATGCATACTTAGAATACGTACGCGTATTCCTGGAACAGCAGGCGCAGCTTAGCCACCGACGATCCCGGCCGGCAGCTCGGCGCTCAGTCGGGTGCCGCGTCCTGGTGAGCTCCGCACGCTCAGCGTCCCGCCCACATGAGCGATACGCTCGCGAATACTGATCAAGCCGAGCCCCCGACGCTGCTCGCCAACCGCCGCTGCGACGTCGAAGCCGGAGCCATCATCTTCGATCTCGACTTTCAACATGGCCGGCAGGCGATCGAGCCGGACGCGGCAGTGGGCGGCGTGGGAATGTCGAGCCACATTGGTCAGGGCCTCCTGAACGATGCGGTACGCTGCAACTTCGGTCTCGCGTGGAAGACGGTCGGATAACCCGTTCTGCGAGAGGTCCACCTTGATGTCGTGTCGCCGGGCGAGCCCGCGTAGTGACGCGTCGATGGCCGCCGCCAGTCCAAGGTCGTCGAGGGCTGACGGATGAAGGAGCCGACTCAAGTCCCGCACTGTTCGCAACGCACCGTCCGCGAGGTCCTGCGCCTCCGCGACTGGCTGCGCCGGAAGTCCGCGCTGTCCGAGTTCTCGTTGCGCGAGGCTCAGTTCGACTTTGATGGCAGTGAGGACCTGGCCGACCTCGTCATCGAGCTCCCGCGCAATCATCCGCCGATCATCTTCCTGAGCGCTCATCAACTTGATCGTCGCATCGTGCAACTCTCTCGACGTGCGCGCACCCCGCTCCATCTGGGCCCTCAGGTGGCCCTCGAGCCGCACCGAGTAGATGGTGGCAAGGAGAAGCACCGCGATGCTCGAGGCGAGCGCCCAGCCGAGCCATCTCCAGCTTTGCCGCGCAGCCACTCGATGGATCTCGGCGATGTCGGCTTGCTGGCGAATGAATGCCAGGCGGTTGAGGGTCTGAATCTCCTCGGAGATATTGACGGCCGCTTCACGCCTCGGAGCAAGATGGCGATTGAGTACGTCTCGGACCGAGATCGGCAAGTGCCGGGTGGCATCGTCCAGAACCGCCAGGCTCGTCTCGTTGAACCGGTTGACTTCTTCACGAAGCCGGACGACTTGCCCCTGTTCGTTCGGCGATCCCAGCATTGGTTCGTACGCATCCAGTGCTTCGACTATCGTCTGGTGGATAGCATCGATCTGGGCGCGATGAGCGTCGAGAGCCGACGGGTCGAGTAGCGCATCGCGTACGCGCACTGAGCTCAACAGAACCTGGCTGCGAATCGTGGCGAGCTGCTGTTGCGCGCGCATGTAGCGTGCGGCGATCCCCGTCGAAAGCCGCTCGACGTCCTCAATGCGTTTGGTGAATGTGTAGCCAGTGAACAGCCACAGGCCGAGAGTGACTCCGAGCCCGAGGGCGAGCGCGGCTCGGGTCGACAGACGTTCGAGCGGATGACGTCTGATCACCGTGGAAGGCATGTTTACCTGTTGGCCTTGAGAAGTCTCAAAAAAAGGCGGGAGGGCGACTGGGGCGACAGCTCGCCCTCCTGGTTAAGACTCCCCAACAGGACTACGTCGTGCGCACCAGCAACGCCCGCAAGTATGTGGTGCCTCATCTCTGATTTTGGCGGACTGTCCCGACGTGCCGAGAAAGACCTCTTCGAGGGACGCGCCGGAACCTTTTGTGCGGCAGTTGTACTGCGCGACTGTGGGTGGCGCAATCCAGCCTCGTCTGTGCCAGGACTACAGGGTTGTCGGGATACGGGTCGGTCCACTGACTTGGCTCCCTGGGCTTTCCTCTGGGCGACGGTATCGATCCGCAGATCTGCTTTCGAGCGGGAGGCGCCGCGTCGGAACTGCGACTCGGATTTGGTCAGCCTGATATGGGCCGATCACACAAAGGCGTCACTCAAGCACGCGTTCGCGCCGCAACTGGGCGAGCATCCGCTGCTGTGCTGGTGAGAGCACGGCGACGACAGCGTCATTGAGCATCACCGACAACGCGCGCTCCTCGGCTGCGCCCCGGGCCATCTCTTCGGTCTGTCTCAAGCTATGGACGCTATAGCCGCCTTCTCGGATGAGCAGGTTCGCGCGATTGGTGGTTGCGACGAGGCGTTCGATGCAGCGGGTCCGAGCGGGGAGGGTTTCCTCGTACAGTCGTTCGATCGCCTGGAGCTGTGATTCGCTCAGGACAAGCGATTTCACCAGCGCGGGCGAGCGCCACCACCGGACGGACTCGAGTTCCGCCGGCCGATTGACAAGCGAAGCCGCTAAGACGACACAGAACGCTATCCGAAAGCGGGTCCCGCGCGGGGCTCTCATGGCGTGAAACAGAAGACGAGCGGCTTGAATCAACATCGTCTCCTTCCGAGAGGTGCGTGTGCGGCGGATAGCCTCGCTACTGCGGCAGGTCTGATGAGCGAGTTCAGGCATCTGCCAACCTGGGACCCCTCGTGAATCGCAAAGAGAATCGCAGTTGCGACACGACCGTAACGCAAAATCTAGCCCTTGGAAAACGTGAAATCAAGATCGTTGCTCTAGAGGGAATGTGAGGTCGCATCACAGTCTTGTGGCAGCGGTCCTGGATCGTGCTTGGCGCACAATCTCGTCCACCGTCTTCGGGCACTAGTGAGCAAAGCGGAGCCTACAGCGGTGGATCTCGTTGACGTTTGTGAAACTACTGGATCCGTTACAAGTAAGACCTGATGTTGGTCGCGCGCGACCTCACGAAGCTTCATTGCCCTCTGCACCATCCGTGAGACATGCGCCAGTATCCGCGTCCGAGCTTGTGGCCGGCCCCGGATTTCCGCCCGACGACTCGGCGCCGAAGGAGTCGAATCGCGAGTCGTCGGCAAGGAAAAGGCGGCGTGGCCGCCGTGAGCGACCACACCGCGAGTTGACCCCCGTCAGGGAGTCAGGAGGACGTGCTGATGGCTGGATCGCACGCTATGCGCTCACGCTGACCCAGCCGACGTGGTTGTAGCTGGTCGTTTAGGTCGCTGACAATACTGTCAGCTCGGCTTCGAAAATACAGTGTTGTCCGCACGCGCCGCACCGCTGGCGGCGCACGTCAGGGCTCTTGAAGCGGCGTTGCTCCAAGCCGCGACGTTTATTCGCCGCTAGCGCGGCGGGACCGGATGGTTCTTCATCATTTCCAGCATGCCGTTCGCGAGAAACGCGCCGATCACGTCCGCATGCGCCTGTAACAGCTTGACCACATACGCGTCCTTCGACGTCTCGACTACCCGTACTCCGCCAGCCGTCAGCTCGTGCCTGGCTTCAATCCGGTCCGCGTATTTGAACAGCTCTGCGAACAGCGGATCGCGCAGATGGATCGGTCGTCCCTCCTTCACCCTCGCCAGCATCGACGCGACGTGCGTCTGCAGCAGGTGCGTGACCTCCGGGTTTTTCGATTCAGTGACGGTTTCGATGCCGTCCTCTCGCGCGGTCACTTGTCGGTTGATTTCCGCTCGGTGCTCGAAGAGCTGGTGAAACAGCTGCATGTCTGCCGCGTGTGCAGCATCGCCCATCATGCCCCGGCTTCCATGTCCGCCTTGTCCGAACGTGGGCGTGACGGGAATCAGAGCGATGAGCAGTATCTGAATGAACGCTGCCGTGTGAAGCCGTCTAGTCATGAGCGCCTCCTTCGATGCATACAAACTCGTAGACGCTGAGTCTCATCGCTTCGCCAGCGACTCGGCGACCCGTACCATTCGCTCGCGCGCATCGTGCGCGACCGATGTCAGTTCGGGAGCTCCCTGCGGCGTCGAAGGAAAGCGGCATTCGACGTTGAATCCCAGTTCCTTCGACATGTCGCTACGCCAACACCGTTACTCTTTCGCCGGCTCCCGGCATTCCCTACGTGTAGGAGCCAATCGCGCCTGAAAGGGTTCGCGACGCCCCGGGGACAGGTTGTGCAACTGCTGCTCCGACGGCCCGAGAACGCAGATCGCCCGAATTGCGCCCGAACGGCGACGTCTGCGGCCGGGACGGAGCCCGCACAGGCGGGAAAAATCCCCAATGCCTGCGCAATCCGCGCGGTATGGCTCGTTAGCGTTGGTTGAGGAACGCGTGGATGGCGGCTTTGACGGACGCTGCCAGGGATGCGGGCACGTCCGGCGTCGGCAACTGCCGGCAGATCGCCAGCGTGCGCTTCAGCGACTCGCAGGCGTCGCGGCAGTGATGGCATTGCGCGAGATGTGCCTCCATCGTCGCGCACACGCTCGGATCGATCTCGCCTTCGAGATGTTGCGAGAAGAGCGTCAGGACATCCGGGCACAGCGCTCCGCGGGGGTGCGATTGCCGGGCGTCCCAACGCCGGCGCAAGCTCCTCACGGATGGCGACCCTCGCCCGGTGCAGCCGGCTCTTGACGGCCTCGACGCTCATGCCCAGGATCTTGGCCACTTCTGGCGCCGATAACCCTTCGACGTCGCGCAGCACCAGCACCTCGCGCTGAGAGGGTTCCAGTGCGTCGATGGCGTGCGTGAGAGCGGTCGCGAGTTCCCGATTGGTCGCTGTCTGCTCCGGGTTCGGCCTCGGATCGGCGAGGTTCTGGGCAACGTCGGTTCCTGGCGCGTCCAGCGACTCTTCTCGCGTAGGGGCGAACTTGCTTCGGCGCCGCTTCTTGATGCAGAACCGGCGCGCGATGGTGTAGAGCCAGCTGGAGACGGAGGAGTCGCCGCGGAAGTCGCGGACGGAGCGAGCCATCGAGATGAGGCTCTCCTGCGCGACGTCGCCGGCATCCTCCACGTTGCCGCACATCCTCAGGCCAAACCGATACAGGTGCGGCTGGTACCGCACGAGCAACGTCTCGAGCGCCGCGGTGTCCCCCTGGCGCGCGGCCGCTAACAGCTCGTCGTCGCTCGGCGATCCGGCCGCCTGGCTCGCTGGAGTATCCGCGCCCATCGGTGAAATTCTCACACGATCCACCCCGCTCGCCCTCGGCGGTTCGTCATGCGCTGACGTGACACGCACAGCAACTCCCGCCCGGACAGCTGTTCATAAGGAGCCTGACTCGCCACACGGATCCTTTCGGACCAGGAACACATCTTGTTTCTGAACCCTTTGGGCGTCCGCGGGCTCTTACCAACCGTGGTCGTGGAGCGAGGAGATGACACCGTGACGGGCGTGCGCGTGCGCATATGGGCCGCGCTGGCTGTGCTGCTTATGGGGGTCGCGGGGCTGGATGCCGCCTTCGCACAGACGCCCTTGACCCTCGAGGACGCCATCAGGCGCGCACAGGGCGACACTGCCGACGCACGAGCGCTCGCGTCGTCGATCGACGAGGCGAACGCGCGTATCCAGCGGGCTCAGTCGGGGTACTGGCCGCGAGTCGACCTGACCGAGACGGTGCAGCGCGGCAACCAGCCGGTCTACGTCTTCAGTTCTCTGCTCTCGCAGCGGCGATTTACCGCCGCAAACTTTGCGATTCCGGCGCTCAATCATCCCGATCCTGTCACCAATACACGCACGGCGGTGGCACTCGAGCAGCCGGTCTACAACGCTGGATTGACGCGGCTCGGAGTACAGGCGGCGACGTTGGAGCGCGACATGGCCACGGCGACGCGGGATACTGCGCGGCAGGAACTGGGCTTCCGGGCAGCGCAGGCCTTCGTGCGCGTGCTGCAGCTCGAGGCGACGGTGCGAGCCACGGACGCGGCCGTGGCGGCGGCGGAGAGCGATCGCCAACGTGCTCGTGCCCGCCGCGACGTCGGCCTCGTCACCGAAGCGGATGTCCTCGCGGTCGACGTGCACCTGGCGGACATGCGCCAGCGGCAAATCGCGGCGGCCGGGGACCTCGCGGTCGGACGCATGCAGCTCGCCGAAGCCGTAGGGTTGCCGCTGACCGCCTCGGTTGCGCCGGTCCGGCCTGCCTCGCGGCCGGCGCCTGCCGACGGAGACGCCCTCGTCCGGGAAGCGCTCACGAGGCACCCGCAGCTTCTGCAGGCCAATATCCATCTTCAGCTCGCCGAGAACGGGCGGCGCACCGCTCGTGCCGCGCTGTTGCCCACGGTCGGCGTGCAGGGTGGTTGGGAGTTCAACGGCGCGACGCTCGGCGCCCAGCAATCGAGCTGGGTGATTGGCGCGGAGGTGCGTGTGAACGTCTTCCGCGGGTTTGCGGACACGGCGCGCATGACCGAAGCGGACCACGCTCACGTCCGCGCGACCGCCGAGCGCGAACGCGTGGAGCGACGAATCGAAGTGGACGTGCGCGGGGCGCTCGCGCAACTCGCCACCGCGCGCGCGCGAGAGGAGGCCGGACGCGCCGCCTTGACGCAGGCTCGCGAGTCGCAGCGCATCATCCGCGATCGGTACGAGAGCGGGCTCGCCACAGTGACCGACGTGCTGCGAGCCGCCGAAGCGGCGCTGGAGGCAGAGTCGCGGGCCACGACCGCCGAAATGGACGTGATTCTCCAGACCGTGGCGCTCGAGCGCGCGCTCGGGCGGCTCTAGGAAGGATGTCTTCGGAGCCAAGGACGTGATGGTCATGAATCGACTGATTGGAATCGTCGCGCTCTGTGTTGTGGCGGGTGGTCTGTCCGCCTGCGGCAGGGGCGAGGACCGGCCCGCAGGCGAAGGCAGGAGAGCCGATCCCGGTCACGGTCGCTCCTGTGGCGGCGATCGACACGGCCGAGCGGCTCGAAGCCGGCGGCGTGGTCGCCGCACGGGAATCCGCATCCATCTCGAGTCGAATCGTCGCCACGATTGCCGGCATACGCGTCAAGGCCGGAGACCGGGTTCGCGCTGGTGACGTGTTGATCACGCTGGACGCCCAGGATGTCACGGAGCACACGGGGCTGGCGCGGGCCAGTGCGGTCGCCGCGGAGAAGGCGCTGACGCAAGCCCGAACGGCGCAGAGCGCGGCCGAGGTCGAACATCGATTGGCCACGGCATCGGAGAAGCGCATCGCGACGCTGCACGCACGGAATTCGGCCACGGATCAAGAACGTGACGAGGCCGAGGCCCGTCTCTCAGCGGCGGCGGCGCGGCTCGCGGGCACTCGAGGCGGCCATCGAAGCCGCCGATGCGAATCTTGCATCGGCGCGGGCCGCGGTCGGCGTCGCCACGGCGACCGAATCCTTTACGACCGTGCGGGCGCCGTTCGACGGCCTGGTGACCGAGCGCCTCACCGATCCAGGCAATCTGGCCGCGCCCGGCGTCCCACTGCTCAGGATCGAGTCTGACGGTGCGCGGCAGGTGGTCGTCCGCGTGGATGAGGCCCGCGCGCCGTACGTCCACGCTCGGTGACCGGGTGACCGTCTTGATCGATGCAGCCGCCGAACAGGGCGCGGACGACAAAGGACTCGAGGGCGTCGTCACCGAGGTGGCGCGTGCCGTTGGTGCGGACCAGCGGGCATTCACCGTCAAGGTCAGCCTTCCATCAACGGTGACGGCTCGCACGCGGCAGCTTTGCCCGCGTCGTCTTCCGCGGCGCGCCTCGCCGTGCCCTGCTCGTTCCGGCACGACGCGATTCAGCGGCACGGCCAGGTGTTGTCGGTCTATGTGGTGCAGGACGGCGTGGCGAGACTGCGCCTCATTCGCGTGGGCACTTCATCGTCAGAGGGCGTCGAGGTGCTCGCCGGCCTCGACGCCGGTGAATCGATTGTCGTCTCGCCGCTGACACGCCTGGTAGATGGAGCCCACGTCACGGTTGGGAATGTGCCGACTCGCACAGGGGGCACGTCATGACCGCGCGCCTTGGTCTTGCCGGACGCCTCGCAGCCACGTTCATTCCGTCGAAACTGACGCCGCTGTTGATTGTCGGGGCGATGGCGCTCGGCGCGTTCGCGATCGCGGCGCTCCCGCGCGAAGAGGAGCCCCAGATCATCGTGCCGATGGTCGACGTCTTCGTGGCGTTGCCCGGCGCGTCGCCGGCGGAAGTGGAACAACGCGTCACGCGGCCCATGGAGAAGCTGCTGTGGGAAGTGCCGGGCGTGGAGTATCTCTACTCCACCTCGAGTCCCGGGCAGTCCATGGTGATTGTCCGTTTCCTCGTCGGCGAGGACGAGGAACGGGCGCTCGTACGTCTCAACCAGAAGCTGCAGGCGAACTTCGATCGCATTCCGCCCGGCGCGTCGCCGCCGATTGTGAAGCCACGCTCGATTGACGACGTGCCGATTGCCGCAGTGACGTTGTGGGGACACGGCTACGAGGACGACGTGCTTCGCAGCCTCGCCGCGCAGCTGCGCGAGGCGCTGGCCGAAGTGCCGGATGTTTCGGAAGTGACGCTGCTGGGCGGACGCCCGCGCGAGATCGGCGTCGAACTGGATCCGGCGAGGCTGGCTGCCGCCGCGATCGATCCGGTGCAGTTGTCGCGGACACTCGAAGCCGCCAACGCGCGGGCGACCGGCACCGGTCCCGTCTCGGCCGGTGGCGTAACGCGTCTGGAAAGCGGTCGCCACCTCGACACCGTCGGCGCCTTGCGCGACGTCGTGGTCTCGGCGCAGAACGAGCGTTCGATCCGGCTGAGCGACGTCGCACGCGTCACCGATGCGGATGCCCCGCCGACGTCGTACGTCCGCTTCTACTCGCGCGACGGCGGCTCGCATCCGGCGGTCACCCTGGCAGTGGCGAAGCGCAAGGGCGCAAACGCCATCACCGTCGCGCATCAGGTCGAAGCCAAGCTGGCGACGGTGCGGCCGGTACTCCTGCCCGGCAATCTGAATGTCACGGTCACGAGAAACTACGGTGAGACGGCGGCAGAGAAATCGAACGAGCTCCTCTACCACATGTTCCTCGCCGTCGTGTCGGTGTCGGTCCTCATCGCGCTGGCGCTCGGGCTCAGGGAGGCCTTCGTCGTTCTGATCGCGATTCCGGTCACGCTCGCCCTGACGTTGTTCGCGTTCTGGGCGTATGGCTACACGCTGAACCGGATCACGCTCTTTGCCTTGATCTTCTCGATCGGCATCCTCGTCGACGATGCCATCGTCGTCGTGGAGAACATTGTCCGGCACGCCCGCATGAGGCCGGAGGGTGGGTCAGGCCTGGTCGCGATTGCGGTCCGCGCCGTCGACGAGGTCGGCAATCCGACGATTCTCGCGACCCTCACCGTCGTCGCCGCGATTCTTGCCGATGGCGTTCGTCGGTGGGCTGATGGGCCCCTACATGCGGCCGATTCCGGTGGGCGCGTCCGCGGCGATGCTGTTTTCGCTGGCGGCCGCGTTCGTGGTCACCCCGTGGGCCGCCGCCCGCCTGCTTCGCGCCGAGAGCGCCCACGGCCACGCGCCAGAGGGCGCGGCCACGCGGCTGTATCGCCGCGCGATGGCCGGCCTCATCGGGAACGGCCGGATGCGGCTCGTATTTCTTGCCGGCGTCTCCTTCCTGCTCCTCGCGTCGGTGGCGCTCGTGCCGCTCAAGCTCGTGACCGTCAAGATGCTGCCGTTCGACAACAAGAGCGAGTTCCAGGTAATCGTGGACATGCCTGAGGGGACGGCCCTCGAGCACACGGCGCGTGTCACCTCGGAGCTCGCACGTGAAGTCCTGAAGGACGTGAGCGTCGTCAACGTGCAGAGTTATGTCGGCCTGTCGTCTCCGTACAACTTCAACGGCCTGGTGCGTCACTACTTTCTCCGTCGCGGCCCTCACCTCGCCGACCTTCAGGTCAACCTCGCGCCGAAAGACGAGCGCAGCGAGCAGAGCCACGACATCGCCAAGCGCGTGCGGGATCAGCTCGTGCCGATCGCACGACGGTTCAACGCCACGATTCAGGTATCGGAAGTGCCCCCGGGGCCGCCGGTGCTGCAGACGCTCGTCGCGGAGGTCTACGGTCCTGATCCGTCGCGTCGACTGGAACTTGCCGGCCAGGTGAAATCCGTGCTCGAACAGACGCCGGGAGTCGTCGATGTCGATTGGTACGTCGCGGCGCCGCAGGCGAAGACCTCGCTCGTCGTTGATGAGTCGCGGGCCAGTGCCGCCGCGGTCTCGGCTGCGCACGTGTCGGCGGCCGTCCAGATGGCGACCGAGGGCCGCACCGTCGGCATCCTGCACGATTCGAACGCGCGCGAGGATGTCCCGATCGTTCTGCGGTTGTCGCGCTCGGCTCAGGGGTCGCTGGCCGCCGTGCGCGAGCTGCGCCTGGGCCCGAACCTCGTCGCCGTCGGCGAGCTGACGCGGGAAGAGACGCGCACGGAGGCGGACAGCCTGTACCACAAGAACCTGCTACCCGTGACGTACGTGACCGGCGATCTTGCTGGCGCCGCCGAAAGCCCGGTGTACGCGATCCTGCGCATGAACAGCGTCATCTCGAACGGTGACACTGCCGGAAGGGTACTCGTTCGAGATCTACAACACGCGTCAGCCGTTCGACACGACGAAGTACGCCATGAAGTGGGACGGCGAATGGCACATCACGTATGAGGTCTTCCGCGACCTCGGACTCGCGTTCGCCGCCGTGCTGATTCTCATCTACATCCTCGTCGTGTGGTGGTTCGAGGCGTTTGGCGTGCCACTGACCATCATGGCGGCGATTCCGTTCTCGCTCGTAGGCATTCTGCCAGCGCACGCCGCGATGGGTGCCTTCTTCACGGCCACGTCGATGATCGGCTTCATCGCTGGCGCCGGTATCGTCGTGCGGAACTCGATCATCCTGGTGGACTTCATCGAGATGCGACTGCGGGAGGGCATGCCGCTTGCCGACGCAGTCGTTGATGCCGGCGCCATCCGCTTTCGTCCGATGGCGCTCACGGCGGCGGCGGTGATCGTCGGGTCAGCCGTGATCCTCTTCGATCCGATCTTCCAGGGCTTGGCGATTTCCTTGATGGCGGGCGAGGTGGCTTCGTTGCTGCTCTCGCGGGTCACCGTTCCCGTGTTGTATTTCATGAGCTCACCAGAAGCGCCACACCACGGCCGCGTCCGTGGTGCCAGCGCCTGCAGGAGCGCTGTCATGAGTCCGGTCGCGAAGATCTCACGCGTGCTGGTCGGAGCGGACTTCGACGAGGCCTCCGCGTCCGCGCTGAAGATGGCGGGAGTTCTGGCCTCGACCTGGGATGCCGACATCACCGTGTTCCATTCGTCGACACCGGAAGCGCCCGCGTATTTCACAGCGGATCAGATCGAGGCGCTTGAAGCCGAACGCGAGCAGAGCCGCGCAGGCACGGCCGACCAGCTCCGCGTCTTCGCCGAGCAGCAGGTGCGGCGTGCCGTGCACGTGGTGGTCGAAGAAGGTCCGCCGGAAGACGCATTGGTACGAATGGCCGCCGACTACGACTTGATCGTCGTCGGCACTCACAGGCGACATGGCGCACGGCGATGGTGGCTTGGCTCGATCGCGGAGGCCGTCGTCCGCCGGTCACCTCGTTCGGTCCTCGTGGTGCCTGCCGGTGCGGGCGTGCCCGATCACCCGGTCACCATTCTCGCCGCCGGAGGCGATGTCGCCGAGGCTGATGCGTGGGTCGATGTGCTCAGGAGCACACTCGGAGGCAACGTTGTTCGGTCGCCGGATATCCATCAATGTGCTCCGGGTCGCCTCCAGAGCACGGATCTGATCGTCCTGTCCATGCCCCCGGCCAGCGACGCTCACTTCGGCGCGATTGTGCAAGTGCTGAAAGAGTGTGTTCATCCGGTGCTATTCGTCCCCTCACCTGATGGGACCTTCGAAAGGAGTTCGTCGTGACAGTCGAACGTGCGCTTCGTTTGATCGCAGGGGTTTTCGTCGCAATCAGTGTGCTGCTGGGCATCTACGTGAACATGAATTTCCTGTGGTTCACGCTGTTCGTGGGAGTGAACCTGTTCCAGTCCGCGTTTACGAAGTGGTGTCCGATGATGGTGATCCTGCGAAAGTTCGGCCTGCCAGACGCCACTGACCAGGGGACGCCAGTCACAAGTACGCGATGACGCGACAGTGGTCGGGCGCGAATGCGTGAAGCACAAGGGGAATGTGTATGAATCAGCGATTCGACGTGCTCGCGTTCGGCGCTCATCCCGACGACATGGAAGTCGCGATGGGCGGGACGATCGCGAAGCTGTCGGACAAGGGGCTGACGACGCTCCTCGTCGACTTGTGTGACGGTGAACCGACTCGGCACGCGAGCCGAGGAGCCCGTCAGGTTCAAGCCGCCGAGGCCGCCCGAATTCTCGGTGTGACGCGAGTGACACTCGACTTCGCGGACCGATTGATTCAGGACACGGTTGAAGCCCGTCTTCAGGTCGCGCGCCTGATCCGAGTCCATCGACCTCGCTACGTGTTTACGACCAAAGGGTCGGGAGTGCATCCGGACCACCAGGCGGTGACAGACATCGTCGTGAACGGTGTCTTCTATGCGCGATTGCCGAAGTGGGACGAGGTGAACGGAGCCCCGGCGGCGATTGAGGGAACCGAGCCCCACGAAATCGACCGTCTCTTCTTCGCGCGTTGCCGAATGGAACCGGCCTGGAGATCGGTCGATTTCACGGTCGATATCTCTGACGTGTACGAGCGGAAGCGGGCAGCGATCGCGGCGTACGCATCAGTGTTCCAGGGTGATCAGGCGCGTCTGGTCGAACGGTACGCAGCAGAGGACCAGGTACTACGGCAGCCTTCTGGGCGTGCGCTATGCGGAACCATTCCAGGCGCGAAGTCCGCTCCTCGTCAGCGATCCCACTGCGTTCGCGAAAGTACCGTTCGGGTGATCATGGAGATCCTTTCAGCGCCCCGAATCCATTTCTCTCGGTGTGGCTCATACCAGTAGGCACGGAGGACCAAAGCAGTGGACTGGCTCATCTTCGTCGGCGTTCTTGCCCTCTGGTGGGTGCTGCAGGCATGGCTCCTCCCGCGCCTGGGTGTTCCCACCTGAGCGGTGCCGCACCCACGCCGGTCGGCGGGGACGGGCAACTGCGTGGAATCCGACGACAGAGGGTCGCCACCGCGATCGCACCGATCGTGAAGGAGTTGATGCATGCGATTCATTTCAGAAACCGAAGCCGTCGCCCTTCGAGCTCATCTCGACAAGAAGTTGGAAGGGCCAGTAACGCTCGACCTGTTCGTCGAGCCGAACTCCGTCATCGTCGTGCCTGGCCGGCCAGGGTGCGAGCTGTGCGAGGAGACGCGCGCTTTGCTGGAGGACGTGGCCTCGCTGTCGGATCGGATCGCGCTGACTGTTCACGAGGTCCGCACTGAATCCGACCTGGCGCGCGAAACCAGTGTGAGCCGTGTCCCAACGTTGGTGTTGCGCGGAGCTGCTCGCGGCGTCGTCCGTTACCTCGGGATACCAGCAGGCCTGGAGTTCGGCACCTTGCTGGAGGATCTTGCGGCAGTGTCGCTCGGGACGACGACGTTGAACGAGGATAGTCGAACGAAACTCGCGTCGCTGACGAAGCCGGTCCACGTCCAGGTGTTCGTGACACCGACGTGCCCGTACTGCCCGAAGGTCGCCAGCCTGGCCCATCAGGCGGCAGTCGAGAGTGGCAATGTCACGGCGGACGTTGTCGAGATCAGCGAATTTCCGGATCTCGCCGCTCAGTATCAGGTGCGCGGCGCACCGAAGGTCGTAATGAACGATACCGTAGAACTTGTCGGGGCTCAGCCGGAGGCTGCGTTCGTGGACGCGATGCTCAGGGCGGCCGCCTGACGGCCACGGTGCGGCTGCTCAGCGACGCGTGTCGACCGAGCGCAGGGGCGATCATGGTCTCACGGCGCTCATGCGTTTCCTTGCCACGAAGGCCTTCGTTGGTTACTCGTCGCGCCCATCCTTCAGTTGTCGGCCCTCGAGTGTCATCTCCCAGCCCAGACCGCGTTTTCGCAGTTCTGTCTCATACACCGATTCGTCGCCGAGCGCCTTGGACGCGGCGGTCGCTACGACCGTCGCAAGAATCAGGGGGAGCACGATCAGGTAGTCCCCTGACAACTCGAACACCATGATGGCCGCCGTCAGCGGTGCGTGGATACTGGCTGCTGTGGCGGCAGCCATGCCGACGAGCGCGTAGCTGCCTGCGTCGGACACGGGACCAAAGCTCGCGATGTTGGACCAGCCTGCGCCGAGCGCTGCGCCCACCAATAACATCGGCGTGAAGATCCCTCCCGGGATTCCCGACGCGACGGATCCGCTCGTCGCGACCATCTTAGCGATGACGAGCACGATGACAGCGCTCACCGCGATACCTGAATCCAGGATGCGATTCAGCGGTTCGTATCCATTCCCCACGACGGCCGGCAACCACATCGCGATGGCACCGACGAAAAGCCCGCCTACGGTGGCGCGATACGGCTGCGGCACCGGATGCGTGTCAAACCACCGTTCGAGGACTCCGAGGACGGTCTTGAAAGCGAGAGCAACGAGAGCGGCGACGATACCAAGCAATGCGAATGAAAGGAGTTCTGCGTACGATTCGAGGCCGAACGCGCGTTGCCCGTAGATCGGACCGGCCCCGACGGTTGCGCGCATGATGCCCGTCGCGCCGACGGTCGCCGCCATCACGGGGAGCAGGAGTTCCGGTGCGGCGATCCCCGCGATGGTCTCCAGTACGAACAGACTCGCGGCGAACGGCGTGTTATAGGCTGCGGCGAAACCGGCCGCAGTCCCCGCGCCGACCAGGACACGCGTCTGGGTGAGCGATGTCCTGACGGTTCGACCCACCGCCGCACCCAACGCGCCCCCGACTTCGATCAGCGGTCCCTCTCGACCAATCGACAGCCCGCCTGCGATTGCGACCCACGAAGACGCAACGCGCGATGCGGTCGCGCGCAGCGACAACTGCACGCGCCCGAGCGCGATGGCTTCCATCACGTTGCTGACGCCCTGTGTGCGCGAACTCCGGAGACGCGCGATGCTCCCCGCCACGGCAGCGGCCGCGACCGGCACCGTCAGACGCAGCCATCGTGGCAGGCTGGCGATGGAGTCGACGATGTTGTCGGCGCCGTAGAACGTCTGATAGACAGCCGCCAGCGACGCCCGAAATGCCACCGCAAATGCACCCGCCCCGATGGTGACGAGGACCAAGCCGAGTACGAAGCGAACCCGACTGGCCACGATTGAAGACGCGATCAAGTCGCCAGGTGCGCGGTCGAGTGCCACGGTTCAGCGTAACCCGCGGAGAGCCCCGTGAGGAGGTTCGCGCTGCCGATTGTGCAAGCGAGCCGCCGCGGTCGGTCCCAGAAGCCCCCCTCGCCGAGTTGCCTCGTACCGCAGCTTCCAGCGGTAAAACGCGTGGCGGGAAATCCTGAAGTGTCGGCACGTTCGCGCGACGCTACGCGACTTGCTGCACGACCTTCAACCGTTACGTCCACAATCGAGCCTCGCTCGGCCTTCGGTATCGGGTCTCCACTCTAGGAATGCCCAGAGAAGAGCACGAGATCTGACCCGTGTCTTGGGATTCACATTCGCGAGTTGGCAACCTCGGCCTGTCTCTAGTTCAAGCCGCGCCAAGCTTCCGGCGCCGAGCTCATCGTCGTAATCCTGCTGGGTGCACCCGCCCGCGTTCGCGGCGAGCGCCTTCAAAGTGAAGTCGGTCGGCCCTCTATCAACACTGCGGGAGCCTCTGGTTGATGATTTGCCGAACGATGTGGAGAACCCGCGGCACCAGCCGAAACGGGAGAGCACCAGCCGTTGCCTCGTCCACACCCCCCGTAAACAAGAAATCCTCTTGAGGGCAAGTGGAACAACCAACAACCCGTGGACCCTGTGTGGCCCACCAGGCCGGCGTACTACGGAACGGAGTAAGGACCCTCGGCAAGCGAAAGCGCATCAGTCCCAGTGCGTACTGGATAGGCCAGCCGGAGCTCGAAGGGCGGCTCGGTCGAGTGGAAAGCCGAAGCGATTCCATTGCCGCTGCATCAAATGCAAGCGTTGCGGGATCCTTGAAGACCTCGCCCTGCAGCAGGGCGCGCAGAAAGGTCACCATGTCGACTCAAGCAGCCGCGGAACGTGAATGGGCCGCCCCTCGGACCGGAGCGGCAGCGGCGACACCGCGGGAACAGCGCGTTGCGATCGTCCAGCAAAGAATGCTTGTTGGAGCTTCAACGGCCGGAGGATCAGTTCTTCGTGAACCTGGTGCAGCGGTTGTCTCGTGACGGCTTCGATGAGGGCTGCGATCAGCATGTAGTTTAGTATCCGAGTACCGCGTTTTCGGTCGCGCGGCGGAGAGATCCTGTGGCGCGAAGTGCGGCGTCAAAATGGTCCCGGACAATGGTCGCGACGTCTTCGATACGCAATGACAGATCTCCATCGCTGAGGATTCGATCGACGAGAGGGCGCTCCCCCTTGGGTCGATCTTCCAACCAGTCGAGGAGACCCGATCAGGACGTTCTTGAACTGGTCGGCGAGGGTGTGCCAGACGTCCATTGAAGCTTGCAGCTCGTTGGGTCCGTACGAATCAAGGCGAAGAGCGGCTTCGTCTGCACTCAAGCCATCGCGCGAGGTATCGAAGGCTTCGACGACCGAGTCAAGCCGCTTTGTGTGCCACCCGAGGCTACACGGTGAGCGCTCACGGAATATCAGTTTGCCGGCGATGATGAGGCGCATGGCGTTCCCCTGGCGCAGCACTAATCCTACGGTGGACTCGCGCTGGAGCGGCTTCAGCATTCGGCTTTCGTCCCTCGGGGTTGCAAGGGGCCCGCTGCGCCTGTGGATCCCTGGCCACTTTCGCGAAGCCAGGGCCGCGTACGAGTGGGCATGGAAGCAGGAGTTTGCGAATCCTCTTCGCCCATCCACCGCCGACGAGCTGAGGTGGTACTTCGGACAGCGTCGCTGGCGCCACCGTGCCGCGCACGACGATCACGAACGCGATCTCAAGCGGTACGCGCAGGCCCGACGTGCCTTCAGCGCACCTCGATATCGTGTCCTCTATCGCGCCTGGTTGCGCGAAGGAGGCAGGGTCATTGACGCGACGACTTCACCCGCGCTCGCCGATGCCATCACCCGCGGAGCGGGACGCTTTGAGGCACACGTACTCGCCCGTTCATATCTCCACCTCTCTTCCTTGGTTGGCACGTCATGAATCTTCGAGTTGGGGAGACACACGGGGAGACAAGAGGCTGGGGGGCTGTTGTCTCCCCCCGTGGAAGCGAGCGCCTGTGGACTGACTTCGCACGAGCCAGCACCAAGAGCCGTCTCGGAGGCGACAGTAGCCACTCAGTCTCAATGGTTTGGAGATGGCGCTCGGCACGGCGCATCATCGAAATGGGGCGGCGTTTTGTGCCGCCCCCACCGCCGACGAACAGAACCCAAATGAGGGAGTCGGGGCGTCAGCGACCCCCCTCGCCAACGCGCGAGACAGGTTTCCGCGCTATTGCGGAGGGTCGCTCACGCCCCGACTCCGAGCCCAGGTCATGCAGAACCAAGTGGCCCAGCACTCAGTCCGGCTCATGGCCCGATCGTGCTGCCCACCGAGACTTGCCCCCGCGTCGATTCAAGCCCTCGCGGTCGGCAGTAGTTCCGGCAACAACGGATTCGGAAGGAACGGTCCATGTCACTGATCAAGCCTCGCACTCGCGGCAAGCAATTGGTCCGGCATCGAACGCGTCTCGATCGAGAGACGAACGAGACCCTGTACGCGTATGCCCACTTCATCGGCGAGCCGACCGAATACGTGCTCAACCAGGTGATCGATACCGTCCTGGCGAAGGACAGGGACTTCTTGCAGTGGCGGACCTCACATCCGGAGTCTTACGTCCCGCGAAACTCAGGCAAGAGACCGGGCGGCCGAGCGCCGTCTGATCGGGCCCGCCAGGCGTCGGTCGCCGCATCCGCGGGGTGAAACGGCTCTGGCAAGGGGAACGTTCGTTCTGTTCCCGGAGGTAGCGATGCTGCGCCGCCTGATTGAAGTCCGAATGCTCATTGCCCTGGCGATTGCCGCCGGCGTCGGCATCGGCGGACTGCGCGCATTCCCCCAAGCGATGCGCATCGAGGGCTGACTTCACCGGAACCGACTGCCAGCAGGCAACGTTCATTGGCCGAGTCGTACTGACCAAGAACTACACGGTGCTCAATTGGCTATCGACCTCGACGCCCAGCTTCACTTCCTCCGCACCGCCTTCCGGCCTGACGACTGGATCGCGGGTACTGCTCAAGTCGCACGAGACAGGTGGGACTGCCCAGCGCGTTGGCCCGCTGTCGCCGATTACCTATCGCGGTTCCTGGCATGGCTTCGCGCGCAGCGCGCCAGGCGCTTCAGTGTGTTCGTCAGCGTGAACGCAATCCGACCGCAGCGGAAGGCCAGGACCCGTGACGCCATCGGTGAGATCCGGCACGTCTTGCTGGATGCTGACGAGATGGCCAGAACGTGCTGGCGGCAATCAGCGTGCGACGAGACCTACCGTTACCGTCGTACATCGTGCACTCCTCGCCCAATCGCCTACACGTCCTCTGGCGAGTGACCGGCTTCACGAGGGAAAACGTGCAGAAGCCACTTGCGCGGGAGCTGACGACGGACAAGGCCGCGACGTCATGCGCTCAGCTGACGAGGCTGTCGGCCATTCCTGGGCCCAACGCCTGGCGCTCAGCCGCGAGCCGCGCGGGAACGGTTCGTCGATTTCGCTTTCGGCCGAGCGCGGCTCGACGGCTGCAGCGCCTTGGTAGCCAGTCGTCGCGATGCCAACCACCGCTCGAGCGAGTTGGCGCTTTCGCCTGAGCGCAGCCCCTTCAGCAGAGCCTCAACGGAAATATCTTCGTCGAGCGCTGGCCAGTGAATACCGATGCCCGGGCCAATCAATTCCCACCGGCGGCGTTCCCGTGGAGTCGCAGCTGCTAAGCGCGGGTACCAACCCACCGGCACGGAGACAACGCGGCCATCCGCGAGCTCGACGCTAAGCGTGTCCGCACTCACTCGCACGCGCTTAGCGAGAGCCGGTTCCGTTGCTGCCAAAGAAGTCATGCCACGCCTTGAGAAGATGCAACCGATGTTCGCTGACGAGAGCTTCGATGCGCCGCAGTCGCGAGGCCTTGTAAGGTTCCGGTCAGATCTCGCGTTCTTCCAATTGTGCCAGGCAACTCCATGCAGGTGGGGCCTCGACGAGCTTCGTCCACGCATGCGGCACATCGGCCCACGCGTCCCACCCTTGTTCCGCGCGTCATACCGAGAGGTGACACCACCAAGACCTTGATCGCTGACATCTGAGTTCTCTCGCCCGTGGCCCTCCCGGCCACCCCTCCGCATCGCCCGATGTGGAGCCACTCACCACCTCGTCGCCACAACGGCCACGTTGACGTCCAAGGACCTCGCCGATCACGCGGACTCCATCGCGCCCGATCCCAAAGACGCGCAAGGCGTCGTCGGACCGGCCGCGCAAGACGCCGAGCAAGACCTAAGGCTCGGCACTCGACGAGGCGCTCATGGACACACCCGTGAGCGGCGCCACGTCGAGACGCTCACAACGACATCAACGTGCACGCAGCCACACGCGAGTCGGGGCATCACGAATCGGATTCTCGGGCTCGCCTCGTCGTCGTCAAGGCTCTTCGCTTCGCTTCGACCCCGCCTGCGGCGAGGCTCACGGCCTTGACGAGCGACTCGGTCGAGCCACCGGAGGGCAATTACGTGATGCCCCGGGTTCTGCCCGGCTGCGAATCACGACATTCGGTTTGCTCAAGGAGAAGTTCCATGTCCGCGGATTAGCTCGGAGGGTGGATATGTCTATCACACAGGAAACTTGGTTGACCCGAAGGGACGCGGCAGCCTACGCCCAGGTGTCAGCGGCAACAATCGGAAGGGAAGTTCGCGGCGGTCGATTGCGACACGCTCGCGTCGGTGGGCGACGCGCGCTTCGATTCCGCCGGCACTGGATCGACGACTGGCTGGCAGCGTCCCAGCCGGCGGAGGAACCGGTCTTCGCACAAGAGATCACCGACGCCACAGCAGCAATCGCGCCGCGCTACATTCGCTCGACCCTACGGTCGACCGCGCCCTTGACTTAACCGTGAGCGACGCTCAGTCTTGATCGAGCGACGTCAGGAGGTTGAACGTGGGAAGGCAGAAC
The DNA here is from genome assembly GCA_963773045.1 of uncultured Acidobacteriota bacterium. Lineage (GTDB taxonomy): Bacteria > Acidobacteriota > Vicinamibacteria > Vicinamibacterales > UBA2999 > 12-FULL-67-14b. The sequence goes on from CAVYZT010000013.1 coordinate 1,008,994, forward strand.
GATGGTTTGATGAAACGGTGCCGTTGCCCTCGCACGGCAGTGGACGAAGTGCAATCACCCGTGGCATTTGACTTTTGCCACGGCCGAACGCCCGATGGGAAGAAGGCACGTTATCGGTTCAGCCTCCACCGATTCGCCGAACAAGCCGGCAAGTTACGTGATGTCGGTCAGCGAGGCGCAAGCGCTTGACCGATCGGATCCGGACCCAGGCATCCGTTCCGGCGCGATTCAGCTGGAGGAGCCCGTTGCGTCAGAGTCGACGACCGCGATCGACTGAGCTGACCTTGCAAGACGTCGCCACGCGATATCTCAACGAATACGCCCGAACCGAAACGAGACGGCCACACGCCATCCGTCAGTTCGAGATCTATATCGAACTGCTTCAGTCGGCCACGGTTCCAGGACCCGCCGGCACCTCGGTCACGCTCGGCGCAAAGCCCTTCAGATCGGTCCTCCGGGTCGATATCGACGCGGTCTTTGCCTCACGTCTGGCCGCCGTCGAGGCCGCCCGCCAAGCGGCGCGTGAGGTCGCCGAACTCCGGGCCGCAGAGAAGACCGTTCCGAAGGATTACGTAAGGCTGCCGCGCATCGCGGGCCGTAGCACCAAGGGCGGACACGTCGCGTTGAATCGATTCAAGGCCCGCGTCCGCCATTTCTTCAACTGGGCCATCGCGCAAGGGTATCGTGACGACACGCCATTCAAGCGCCATGGTGTCAACGTGGTCCGTCTCAATGGGGCAGCCGAGACGGTCCGCGCTCGTCGGCTGCTGTCAGGCGAAGAGGATCGCCTAATCGCCGCGGCCACGCCGTATCTGCGAGCGCTCATCGTCGCCGCCCTTTCCACGGGCTGTCGTGTGGGCGAATTGCTGACACTGCAGTGGCAGGATGTTCGAGTGGATGGCAGCGGGCGCTACCGTGCCCTGATTCTGCGAGCCGGCAAGACCAAGACCGGCGCGATGCGAGTCGTGCCGGTGGCCCAACGCTTGGCGGCCGTGCTAGAGATGCTACGGACTGATCCGGAAGGCAACGACCTACCACCTGAGGCGTTCGTGTTCGGCGACGAAATCGGGCAAAGCATCTCGTCCGTGAAGACCGCGTGGCGGACAGCGTGCGAGCGGCCGGCGATCGTGGATCTGCACTTCCATGACTTGCGTCGAGAGTTCGCGTGTCGCCTGCTTGAATCGCGCGCCGAGCTGCACGACGTTCGCGATTTCCTCGGACACGCCAACATCACGACGACGTCGCGATACCTGCGGTCAACGACGCTTCGGCTCGAACGGGCGCTGACGCTTCTCGAGCAGCACGAACAACGACAGGCCAGCGCGACCTGACGGGCGGTCGGGCAAGAAGGATTCCAGGAAAAGTTGCCACACTGGTGCCACACGGAGCGTCCAACACACGTTCGAGCGAGGACGAGCCTCGACGCGGAAACTGTTGATCTGATTGAAGATGTAGTGGTGAGCCCGGAAGGAATCGAACCTTCAACCAACAGATTAAGAGTCTGCTGCTCTGCCAGTTGAGCTACGGGCCCACTTGAGAGTGGTCACGCGGATTCTCCGCGGGACTGGCGCGGCTTGCCCGCCGACGCTCCCAATGATCGAAGAGCGAGGCAAGGACAAACCGCAACTATAGCATTCGACGTTTTCATTCGGCAATCGAGACGAGATTTCTCGACCCGCGATCACTGCGCGAACTGCATCGTCGCTCGCGCTACTCGCCGCCCAGCCGCCTGACGCCTGACGTGTATTTCGGCTCGACCCACTTGCCGTCGACCTTGACGACGAAGCGTCCAGTCGGAATCCCTCCGGTGGTGCTGTCCACCTGGAAGCCGATGTCGCTGCCAGAAAGGACGGTAGGGTTGGGATTCGGAGTCGGAATCGTCACTTGGGCTTGCAGCGCGAGCGCGCCGGCGGCAAGAGCAACGAGAACAGCGCAGACCATCAACAGACGCATGGACCCTCCAATTCTGCGAATTGAGACGCCCGAACGGCGCGTCTGGCTTTTCGGCACGGCTTGCGAGGAGAAGAGGCTGATGCGGCGAAGCCAGACACTGGGCACTGACGCGCAGTGTCCGGCCCACTGAGCTGAGATTCAGTTGGTCGCGAAACAGTAAAGCAGGCCTGCGCCGCCAGTAGCGACCAGGTTGGGCTGGCTGCAGCCGCTGCTCAAGTGAACCGCGTTCCACGACGCGTTGGCGCCGCCGAGCCGATCGTGATGGCCCAGCATCGCCCGGCCCTCATTGTTCGACGTCCAGTTGTTGCACGTGGTCGTATTGGCCGCGCCCAGAATGGCGCGCCCATGGGAATCCGATCCGGTGAGGATGTCGTGCTGGTTTGGCGTATCGCCCACGCCGTTGACTTCGGTGCCCTTTTCAGTGAGGGCGGTCGGCTTGCGGATGTTGTTGCGATCGCGCTCGATGTCGCCGTGCAGATCGGCGACGTTCCAGGCGATGAGTGCACTCTTGGCGTTGTACCAGGGGCCGGCGCCGATCCGGTCGCGCGCGTTCACCGGAGCCTGGGTGCCGGCGGCAACGGCGCTGAGGTACGCACGCCACGTCCGGTTCCCCGCGCCGGCCGCTGCGGCGAGCGTCTGGCAGTGCTTGTCGGCGCCGGCTAATCCGCCGAGGTTCGCCCCGTCGCCGACGCCAACGCTGGTGATGAAGAAGCCCATCGGCTGTGGCGGTGGTGCCGGCGGTTGTTGGGGTGGGGGCGCTTGCGCCCACACGACCAACGCGGCCGGCGCGAGCACGAGCACGGCACCGGCGGCGAGTACCGAGCGAACTCTTGTCGTCATACCGTTCTCCTCCAAACGCGTCAGGTTGAGTGGAAACAGCGAAGCCGCCTCGCGAGGGCGCGAATGCCTCGGCGCAGGCGCGGAGTTTACTGTAAGCCGGTCGTGCGTCGGCCGCGCTACATACGCCCGCGGCCTTCGACCGATCGCTGCATCGGACGCGGCGCTTCGGCCAGGGTGGGCAGGCCCGACGAGGTCGTGACGGGGACCTCATCGGTTTGTTCGGCACGGCGCCGCATGAAACGGAGCCGCGCGTTCTCGATGTACACGTAGTAAACGGGAGTGATGTAGAGCGTCAGCAACTGAGAGACGAGCAAGCCGCCGACCACCGCCAGGCCAAGGGGGCGTCGAGACTCCGCGCCGGCGCCCCAGCCGAATGCAATCGGCAGCGTCCCGACGAGGGCACACATGGTCGTCATCATGATCGGCCGGAAGCGCACCAGGCAGGCCTCGTGGATGGCCTCGAGCGGGGTCTTGCCGTGCTCACGCTCGGCGACCGCCGCGAAATCCACCATCATGATGCCGTTCTTCTTGACGAGACCGACGAGCATGATGATGCCGACAAAGGCATACAGGCTCAAGTCGCTCTTGAACAGCAGCAGCGTCAGCAGCGCACCGAAGCCGGCGGACGGCAGGCCCGAGAGAATGACCAGCGGCTGCGTGAAGCTCTCGTACAGGATGCCGAGCACGAGGTAGATCACGACGATGGCCATCAGCAGAATCAGACCGAGGCCGCGCAGCGAATCCTGGAACGCCTGCGCGGTTCCCTGGAATCGCGTCGAAACCGTTGCCGGCAGCGTGGCAGCGGCCGTCGCCTGAATTTGCGCGACGGCATCGCCGAGCGCGTAGCCCGGCTTGAGGTTGAACGAGATCGTCACGGATGGGAGCTGGCCGGTGTGGCTCACATTCAGCGGCCCCGCTCCCGTCGTCACTCTTGCCACGGTGTTGAGCGGGATGAGCTTGCCCGATGAAGAGCGAACGTACAGCATCGACATCGCCGCCGGATCGCGCTGGAACTCCGGCGCGACGCCCATGATCACTTGATACTGATTGTTCGGCGCGTAGATCTGCGAGACCTGTCGCGTGCCGTAAGCGTTGTAGAGCGCCGTCTCGACCTGATTCACGTTCAAGCCCAGCGTCGAGATGCGGTCGCGATCCAGGTCCACCTGAATCTGGGGGTTGTTGAGACGGAGATCGCTGCTCACGTCCTCGACACTGGGAATGTCCTTGATCTTGGCCTCGAGAAGCGGCGCCGACGCATAGAGCTCGGCGGTATCGGTGTCCTGCAGAGTGAACTGATACGTGCTGCGGGCGCCCTGCTGGCCGCCGAGATTGATCGGCGGCTGATTGATCATGAACACGCGCACGCCAGGAACCTTGGCGAGCTGCGGGCGCAGCTCGGCGATGATTTGATCGACCGAGCGCGTCCGCTCTGCTTTCGGTTTCAGATCGACGCCCATGCGTCCGGTGTTCAACTGGCCGCCACCACCACCGCCGCCACCACCGACGTTGTTGCTGAATCCGATGATGTCGGGATCCTTGGCCACGATGTCGGCGACTTCCATCTGATGCCGCAGCATCTCGTCGAACCCGATCCCCTGAATGCCTTCGACGCTGATCTGAAAGCGGTCCTGGTCTTCGCTGGGGAGGAACCCTTTGGGCACGATCAGGAACAAATAAGCCGACCCGCCCACGAGCACGAGCGAGGTCAACATCGTGAGGGCGCGATGCCGCAGGCTCAAGCGCAGCGACCAGTCATACGCGTTGAGCCACGCCTGGAAGATCCGCTCGGTCGCGTTGTAGAGCCCGCCGTGGCGCTGACTCTGCGGCGGCTTCAGGTAGCGGCTGCACAGCATCGGCGTGAGGCTGATCGAGACGAATCCGGAGACGATGATGGCGACGCCGATCGTGACGGCGAACTCGTTGAGGAGCCGTCCCACCAGCCCGCCCATGAAGAGCACGGGGATGAAGATCGCCACCAGCGAGACCGTCATCGCCACGATGGTGAAGGCCACTTCCTTGGAGCCATCGAACGAGGCGCGCAGCGGCGTCTTGCCCATCTCCATGTGCCGGACGATGTTCTCCAGCATCACGATGGTGTTGTCGACGACGAAGCCGACGCTCAAGGTGAGCGCCATCAGCGACAAGTTGTCGAGGCTGTAGTTGAACTGGTACATGACCGCGAACGTCGCGGCCATGGTCACCGGCAGCGTGAGGCTCGAGATGATGGTGGCGGTGACGCTCCGCAGGAAGATGAAGATCACCGTCACGACCAGCACGAACGTCAGATACAGCGTGAGCTTCACGTCGTGCACCGACGCGCGAATCGACGCCGACCGATCGGTGCGGACCTCGAGCAGCACCGAGGGCGGCAACTGCTCGCGGAAGGTCGGCATCAGCTCGCGAATCGCATCGACGACCGCGACCACGTTGGTGCCCGGCTGCTTCAGGATCGCGAGGTTGATGTTGCGCGTGCCGCGATAGAAGTTCGCCGACTTGTCCTGCTCGATGCCGTCGAACACGTTGGCGACCTCGTTGAGCCGCACCGGATTGCCGCCGCGGTAGGCGATCACGACCGGCGCGTAGTTCACGGCCTTCATCAGCTGGCCGTTGGCCAGCACCGTGAAAGCGCGATCAGGCCCGTAGATCGTCCCGGTCGGCAGGTTGACGTTCGCGTTTTGAATCGCCGCCGCCACTTCGTCGATGCCGATGCCGCGGGCCGACAGCCGGCGCGGATCGATGTCGATGCGCACGGCGTACTTGGCGGCGCCGAACAGTTGGACCTGCGCCACGCCGCTCACCATCGAGATCCGCTGCCCGATCGTCTCGGCGTATTCGTTGACGGTGGACAACGGCAGCGTGGCCGACCGCAGCGACAGGAAAATCACCGGAAAATCGCCAGGATTGACCTTCTGGTACGACGGGGGCGACGGCATCTGCGGCGGCAGCTGACGCGCCGCTCGCGCGATCATCGCCTGCACGTCCTGCGCGGCGGCGTCGATGTTGCGATTCAACGCGAATTGCAGGGTGATGTTGGTGAAGCCCTGCGAGCTCGTCGAGTTCACCGAATCGAGGCCGGCAATGGTCGCAAACTGTTTTTCGAGCGGCAGCGCAACGGCCGAGGCCATCGTTTCGGGGCTGGCGCCAGGCAACCCGGCCTGCACCTGAATGGTGGGGAAGTCGACCGTGGGCAAGTCGCTGACCGGCAGCAGCCCATAGGACATCACGCCGAAGACGCCGATCCCCAGCATGATGAGGGTCGTCGTAATCGGCCGCTTGATGAAGAGCTCGGCGAAATTCATGAACCCGCCTTTGCCGGGGTGTCGCCCTTGACGCTCACGTGGCTGCCTGGCACCAGGCGCAGGTGGCCATCGGTGACCACGGTGTCGCCCATGGCCAGCCCACTCTTGATGACGGTCTCGGTGCCCGCTTCTCTCGCCACCATCACCGGCCGCAGCTCGACCGTGCCATCGGCTTTGACGACGTAGACATAGAACCCGTCCGGACCCGTCTGGACGGCAATCGTCGGGACGACAATGGCGGCCGAGTCAGTCGAGAGCCGGACCACGACATTGACGAACTGGCCCGGCCACAGATGCCGATCCTCGTTGGGAAACGTTCCCTTGACCTTGATGGTGCCGGTTGTTTGATCGACCGCGTTGTCCACGAACGTGATGGTGCCAACCGCGGGGGACCCGGTGTCGTTGGCCGGACGCGCCTCCACCCGCAGCGTGCCGCGCCCGATGTAGCGTCTGAGCTCGGCCAGCAACGCCTCGGGGAAAGCAAACGAGACGTAGATCGGCGTGACCTGGTTGATGGTGACGAGCGGCGTCTGATCGTTGGCGCGAACCAGGTTGCCGGGTGTGACCAACAGGGCACCCGTTCGTCCCATGATTGGCGCGCGGATGGTCGCGTACTGCAGCTGGACTTTGGCGTTCTCGATGGCGGCGCGGTCCGAGGCGAGCGTGGCCTCCAGAACCGCCACGGTCGCCCGCGCCGTGTCGCGCTGCTCGCGAGCGACGATACCGCGCTGCACCAGCTCTTCGTAGCGCTGGAGGATCACCTTCGCGTTGGCGGCCTGGACCGAGTCCCGTTCCAGCACGGCATTCGCTTGCAGCAGCGCCGCCTCGAGCGGACGGCGGTCGAGCGTGAACAGCTCTTGTCCGGCCGCGACATCGTCGCCCTGCTGAAAGTTGACCGACGTGAGCTCGCCGGTAATCTGTGCGCGGACCGTCACAGTGGAATACGCCTCGACCGTGCCGATGACGCCGACCTCGAGCGGCATGTCTTTGCGGACGGCAGCGGTCGCCGCGACCGGCACGGCCGCCGGGGCCGCCGCCTGCTGAGCTTGCCCGGCCTGGCCCTCCGTACATCCCCCGACCGCGACGGCTGTGCCGACGACCAGCGAAACGAGAAGACCACGGGCTAAGCGCATCGCGAAGAATCCCTGACGGGCCGAAAAACGAGCGTTCATTACAACATACCGGTCCGTACCCCTTTGTCATAGGATGAAACGGCCGTAAAACGTTCGGGCAGTGTCAGACCCGGGGCTGAATCAGCGGTGGGATTCGAAATCCGTATGGGTCGGGCGCCAATCCGATCATCCCACCTCATCTCGGCCCACGCCCAGCGCGTCGGCGACCCGATTGATGTAGTTGAACCACGACGCGATCAGCGTGATCTGGAGAATCGCCGTGTCGTCGAAGCCCGCGCTCCGCAGCCGCTCGTGATGCTCAGGGCCGATGCGCGTGGCGTCCTTGGTGAGCTGAACGACGTAGTCCAGCATGAGGCGATCGTTGGCGTCGATCGGCGCCGTCGAGTGATCGCGCTTGAGCGCGTCCACCAGATCCTGATCCAGCGTCACCCTGCGCAGAAACTCTGCGTGCGACTCGATTCAATAGTGACATCGGTTGGTCGCGGAGACGACCGTCGTGATCATCTCGTGCTGCTGGCGGCTGAGCGGGAGGCTGGAGGACATCAGGACGCCAAATGTCGCGAACGCGTGGTAGAGCGCATCTGGAATCAGGCTGTGCGAGGCGACAATTCCTGACGTCTTGCCGTCTTCGACCGGATGCACCGGCGTGGCGTACTCGACAGGGTAGAGCTCGCGTTGCATGGCCTGCGCGCGAAGCAAAGGCTCGCTGGCTTCGCTCGATGGGATTGTCTTGATCCACGTCATAGTCGTCCTCGAGGACCTTCAGGGTGGGACGAGTATCGCATCTCTGTGCCTCCGAGGGGTCGCTCGCCCTATTGTCGTTGTTCAGGTTTGATCCTTCCCTCCAACACGGCTTGCGCGTGGGCATTTATCTGACTAAAGTCAGAGAATGTCGGAAGCCGCGATGGCCATCAGTCAAGTCCGGCGCTTCAACCGCACGGTGACCGAGGGGATTGGCGTACTCGACGGCCACTTTCTGGGCCGCGACCGGCCGGTCGGCGAGGCACGCCTGCTCTGGGAGATCGGCCCCGCCGGGGCCGAGGTGCGAGCCCTTCGAGCCCGGCTGGGGCTCGACTCCGGCTACGTGAGCCGGGTCTTGCGATCGCTCGAGCGGCACAAGCTGGTGCGCGTCCGCGCGAGCGGATCGGACCGGCGCGTCCGGTATGCCGTGCTGACGAAGGCGGGCGTGGCCGAGCGCGCCGAGCTCGATCGGCTGTCCGACTCGCTGGCCTCTCGCATTCTCGAGCCGCTCAACGAGCGTCAGCGCGCCACGCTGCTGTCGGCGATGAGCGACATCGAGCGCCTCATCGAGGCCTCGATGGTCCGGTTTGCAGTGGAGGATCCGGAGAGTCCCGATGCGACGTGGTGCCTTGGCCAGTACTTTGCCGAGCTCAACGAGCGTTTCGACGGTGGCTTCGATGCTTCACAGAGTCAGCCGACGCTGGCGAGAGAGGTGCGGCCGCCGGCGGGCGCGTTCGTCATTGCCCGGCTGCGGGGACGTCCCATCGGATGCGGGCTCGTCAAATGTCCGCCGCGAGAGCCGGCGCACATTCGCCGGATGTGGGTGGCGCCGTCGGTTCGCGGCCTCGGTGTGGGGCGGCGGCTGCTGAGGGAGCTCGAGCGGCAGGCGAGCGAGTGTGGCGCGCGAATCGTCCGGCTCGACACGAATCGCAGTCTGACTCAAGCCATCGACATGTACCGCCAGTCGGGCTATGTGGAGGTCGAGCCGTTCAGCACCGAACCCTACGCGCATCATTGGTTCGAGAAGCGCCTCTAGCCGCTAGCGGCTCTGAACACGCGCCGTCTTGATGTAGTCGAGTTTCGGGAAGTTCTTCCTCAGGTAGTCGTTGCCGTTCTGGAACAGCGGATCTTGCTTGCCGCCGCGGATGCCGCCAAGCGCCGATTCGCCGTAGCCGTTGTAGAGCGCATCGACGACGTCCATCCCCTCGACGATGCGGCCGAATGGTACGAACGGCTCCTTATCGTGGGTCTCGCGGTTGTCCACGAGATTGACGAACACCTGGGTCGTTCGTCCGTTCTTCACTGCGAAGGCGAACGCAACCGTGCCCCGAACGTTCGACTCCCGGAATGGATCGTCGGGAATCGTGCGGGCTCGCCACTCGCGCGCCACGTCGGGCTTGCCGCTGATCCCGAACTGCGCCCACTTGCCCTCGACCACTCGAAAAAATGACGAGTCGTCGTAGTAGCCGGACGTGACGAGCGTGTAGAAGCGATCGGCGCCGAGCGGGGCCCACGCCCGGACACAATCGATCACGATCGGCCCCTTGGTGGTGTCCAACCGCACGCGAAAGCGTTCGGGCGCTCGCTCGTCGGCGCTCGTCGTCTGAGCAGCCTCCAGCACCAGGGTAAGCACGACCAGCAGCAGTCGGGTGGCGCGCATTCGAGTCGTCTCCTCGCGTCGTTGCACGGCTGTTCCGCTGTTCCGCCGGACGCCGTGCGTCGATTGTACGAGCACAAGGTCGTACTCGCTTCAGGCCGTGTCTGAGTCTAAGATCAGGCGGTCGCTTCCTCCAGGCGGCTCCCGATCATCTATGAACTCGGAGCGTCTGCATGCGTTAGACGCGGTGCGAGGCTTCGCAATGCTCGCCGGGGTCGTCCTGCATGCGGCGATGTCCTTCCTGCCGGAGTATGGCGCCCTCGGCTTCCCGATTCCCGATCGTTTTCCGAGCCTCGCGCTCGGTGTCGTCTATTACGTGATCCACATGTTCCGGATGACGACGTTCTTCCTCATTGCCGGATTCTTTGGCCGCCTGCTTCTGCATCGGCTTGGCGCCGCCGGCTTCGTGCGGAACCGGGGCGTTCGGATCCTCATTCCGTTCGTCGTCGGCTGGGTCGTGATCTATCCGACGACGATGGGCGCCTTCTTGTGGGCCGCGCGCGACGTTCCCGACGTGCCGGCTGCAATGATGTCGTGGCCGACGTTGAGCCTCCGCCACTTCCCGCTCACGCACTTGTGGTTCCTGTATTTCCTGATCCTGACCTACGTCTTTACTCTTGTGACCCGAGCGGCGTGGCTCGCGATCGATCGCACGGGCACCATCGCTCTTCATCTGGACCGATGGCTGCGACAGCAAATCCAGGGTCCATTCCTGATGATCGCGCTGGCCGCGCCAACGACCTTGGCACTGCTGCTCTTTGCTCCTGGGTGGAGACGGTGGTTCGGCGTGCCGACGCCGGATCAGTCGTTCATTCCCTCGGTGTCAGCCATCGTGGCGTTTGGCGGCGCCTATGCCCTGGGATGGTTCCTTCACCGGCAGCCCGATCTTCTCGGCGTGTGGGAGCGGCGCTGGCCGATCCACCTGGTCATCGCCCTCGCAATGACGGGCGTCAGCCTTTCACTCGTTGGCTTCGCACCGGAGCTGGGGCCGGCGGTGCAAGGCTGGAAGCTGGCGATCTATGCGGCCAGCTATACGATCGGAACGTGGGCCTGGGCCTTCAGCGTCGTCGGAGTCGCGCTCCGCTTCTTCAACGCGCGAAGCCCCGTTCGCCGGTATCTCGCCGACGCCTCCTATTGGATTTATCTGGTTCACGTGCCGCTGCTGTTCTTCCTGCAAGCTGCCGTGATGGACCTGCCGTGGCATTGGAGCGTCAAGTTCTTCGTCATCTTGACCACCGCCCTTGCCCTGCTCTTCGCGAGCTACCAGATCCTCGTTCGCGACACGGTGCTCGGGGTCGTTTTGAACGGCCGCCGGCATGGACGGCGGGGTCGGCCACCCGCGACAGTGCAGGTGCGGCCGTCGGTCGTCTGATGCTCCCCGTTCGGCCGAGGGTATAATCCTGGACGCACGAGCTGCTCGATACGATTCTCGACCTCAGTCATCACAGCAGTTAGCGATGCGCCCGTAGCTCAGCTGGATAGAGCGTCGGCCTCCGGAGCCGAAGGTCGCAGGTTCGAATCCTGCCGGGCGCGCTTATCCGCCTCCGCTCGCGCACGATGCACAACGCGAGCTATGGCGGGATGGCGCGTTCAGTGCTTGTGCCTTGCCGAAGCAACAAGTAGGCAGTTTGCGAAGGCAGGCCGGGCGCGCCAGCCTTCACAAATCGCGTCCCACAACGAGCGCGGCACGCGTGCGCCGATCCACGATATCTGGCTCCACTGCCCGACGTCGACATAGCACCTCCAATGACTCAGACACACGAACACCCCGCACAAATAGGTTTTCCCGGGGCGGGAAAAACCTATCCCCCCGTCATCATCATCGTCGTCGAAGAAGAGATCCCGCAGGCAGGAAGAACGCGAACGCGAGATCGCATCGCATGCGAACGCGGGTGCGCGTCGCAATCAACAGCTTGTGAATTTTCTTTAGACGGCAGAGGGGACAGCGTTGCGTTTTGGTATTAGGAATGCCAGACTCCGACCCATGCTGACCGTCTCGTCACGTCTCGGTCTGATAGGAGTGAGAGACCATGAAAGAACCTAGACTTCCTGGATTCATGGCAGACCATTCGCTCTATAGAACAAGATGGGCGTACGGTATGCGAAGGCCTGGTGATTTCCGCGAAGGCCAAGTGATGCCGGCGATCATAAGTACCGGTGTCAAATGCGCCAGAATATGTTCGATCTGTGCGGCGACAGGCCTCGAAAGTGTCTGCGCCGGGTGCCGGCGGTGTGAGGGAGGCGGGTTCCCCAGCTAAACGCTAGCGATAACTTGGCCAGTTAATAAATTTTGCGGAGGCACCGCCCCGTGGGTCCGGGGCGGTTGTGTTGCGGCGACGGGAGGCGATGGGAGGAGTGCTGCGAGGACCTAGCCCAGGCGGTTGTGACCGGCGGCGCGCCTGGCGGCCCACCGCTTCTTGGCCGCGATCGACATCTTCCGGCGCGCGGCGGCCGACGCCTTATAACCGGCCTTGCGGCCTGGCTTGCCGTTGCTCAGCGAATTCAGTCCCGGCAACGACATTTCCTGACGCGCGAGTTGAGAGAGCATGCCTTGGGCATGCCGGATGAAGCCCGAGATTTCCTTCGAGACTTCGGCCCGCTGACGGGTGACGTTCTTGACCCGAACGCTCAGCACCCCTAAGAGATTTCCCAACGACGCCGTGGCGTGGTTCATTCTGGTTCTGCGCCGCCGACTGTGCTTTGCCATCATCATCAGCCCTCCCGGCCCACGCCCGTGCAACAAGCATACCGAGCGATTGTTAGGGGACACTTAGAGGTTCACCCTCGACTTATCGCTGCACCGGCACGAAATGTCGCTGGAGGTGCTAGACGATGCCTCTCTTCGCGAGCGCAATCAGTGCCGTGGTCGAGCTGTCGTGATGAAGGGGAGCGGCCGGCGGAGTCGCGAGATCCTTGACGATGGCGGTGGCGAGCTGTTTCCCCAGCTCGACACCCCACTGGTCGAAGGAGTTCACGTTCCAAATCGCCCCCATTGTGAAAACCTTGTGCTCGTACATCGCGACGATGGCCCCAAGCGTCCGCGGATCGAGTTTCTGATAGACGATCGTCGTTGACGGCCGGTTTCCCGGAAAAACCTTGTGCGGCACCAGCCGCTCGAGCTCTGCGCCGGTCAGTCCCTGTGCGGTCAACTCCGCCCGCACTTCGCTCTCGGTCTTGCCGCGCATCAGCGCTTCGCTTTGCGCGAGGCAGTTGGCGATCAGGAGGCGATGGTGATCGCCCAGGTCATGATGCGATTCGAGGCCGATGAGAAAATCGCACGGCACCAGCCGCGTCCCCTGGTGAAGCAGCTGAAAGAACGCGTGCTGGCCGTTTGTGCCCGGCTCCCCCCAGACGATGGGTCCGGTGTGGCCCGGTACCGGGCTGCCGTCACGAGTGACGCGCTTGCCATTGCTCTCCATGTCGAGCTGCTGCAGGTACGCGGGCAGCCGGTGGAGATATTGCTCGTACGGCAACACGGCGTGCGTTTCGGCATTGAGGATGTTCGTGTTCCACACCCCCAGCAAGCCGAGCGTCATCGGCAGATTGCGATCGAGCGGCGCCGTTTCGAAATGACGGTCCATGACGTGCCCGCCATCGAGCAGCTCCTCGAATCGCGCGTACCCAATGGCCAGCGCAATCGACAAGCCGATGGATGACCAGAGCGAGTAGCGTCCGCCGACCCAGTCCCAGAACGCGAACATGTTCTCCGGCGCGATGCCGAACGCGCGAACTTCGTGTTCGTTGGTCGAAATGGCCACGAAGTGCCTCGCGATGGCGCGCTCATCCTGCGCCGACTCCAGCAACCAGGCTCGGGCCGATCGCGCATTCGCCATCGTTTCCTGGGTCGTGAACGTCTTCGAGGCAATCGTAAAGAGCGTGGTCTCCGGCCGAAGGAGCAGCAGCGTTTCGCCGAGATGAGTGCCGTCGACGTTCGAGACGAAATGGACGCGCGGGCCCCCGCGGGTAAAGGGCTCGAGCGCTTCGACGGCCATTGCCGGACCCAGATCCGATCCGCCAATGCCGATATTCACCACGTCGGTGATCCGCAGGCCCGTGTAACCGGACCATTGTCCGCTCCGCACTTGCTCGGAAAAATCGCGCATGTGGTCCAGCGCGGCGTGGACCTCGGGCATGACGTCCTTGCCGTCCACGAGCATCGGCCGGCCGGATCGATTGCGCAAGGCCACGTGCATGACCGCGCGGTGCTCGGTCACGTTGATCGGCTCGCCGGCGAGCATCTGATCGCGACGCGCCTCGACGCCTCGTGTCTGCGCCAGACGGCGAAGCCCGTCCATCACCTCGTTGGTGATCAGCTGCTTCGAATAATCGACGTGGAGACCGCCGACGTCGATCGAGAAGCGCATCGCTCGCGCCGGATCCTCGGCGAACAGCTCCCGAAGATGCGGTTGGGGAACGAGCGAGCGAAGCTCGTGCAGACCGTCGTGCAGCAACGTCGGGTGAGGCGCGTCGACCGAGTTCCAGGCGCGAAACCCGCCGTCGAAGGCGTGATCGTTGTGGCCGCGGCGCACGCCAAACGGCAGGTCGGCGAACAACCGGACGTTCCCTCCGCCCAGGACGACGTATTCAGCCGCGACCGCGTCGCGAAGAATCTCGGTCGCTTCGAGTACGGTGTGGCGCCAGGCAACCTCGCCGAGCTCGATCAGCCCGCGCTGCCCGCAGTAGTCCTCGAACGTCTTCTCGCGAAACGGCAGATGCGCCAGCTCCAGTGCGACCACTTCGCCGTCGTTCACGAGGGCCGTGCCGAGGCCGGACCCGAGGCCAAGGAAGAGCATGCGGCCGCCTTCATCGCTGCCGAGCGCCTGCATCGAGGCGTCGTTCAGGACTTTCACCGGTACGTCAAGCGCTGCCGTAAAGTCGAACCCCACCCAGCCTCGACCGAGATTCCACGGCTCGTCCATCACGCGTCCACGGAGGACGGGACACGGCACGCCAATGGTCGCGACATCGAAGGTCCAGCCAGCCGTATGGCGGCGAACACCCTCAACCAGCTGTTGCGGGGTGAAGCCTTCACCAGAGTCGAACTGTCGTCGCTCCGTAGAGTTCGAGAGGCGCATTTTGACGTGCGTTCCTCCAACGTCGATCACGAGTACCGTCATGGATTTCAGAAGAATACGCTATTCGCTTTTCGCGGTTGGCAATTCGCAGAACGCCCTCGGGAGTTGTGGCGAAGAGCGAACGGCGAGTCGCGAATGGCGCTATCCTGTCCGTATGTCCTCTCAGCTCGACTCGCTCAAGCGACACACGGTCGTCGTTGCCGATACCGGCGACCTCGAGGCGATGCGGACGTACCGGCCGCAGGACGCCACCACCAATCCGTCACTCTTGTTGAAGGTCGCGAACCAGCCGCAATACCGTGCGATTGTCGACAAGGCGCTGCGGGACGCCGATCGGCTGGGGCTGCCCGAAGCGCAACGTACCGGCGCGTTCATGGATCGGCTGGCGGTTAACTTCGGCTGCGAGATTCTCCAGATCATCCCGGGCCGCGTCTCGACCGAGGTGGACGCCCGCTTGAGCTTCGATATCCGGGCCTCGATCGCCAAGGCGCGGCAGTTCATCGTCCTGTACGAGCAGGCCGGCGTCGATCGCGAGCGCATTCTGATCAAGCTGGCGACGACGTGGGAAGGCATCCGCGCGGCCGAGGAGTTGGAGCGCGAGGGGATTCACTGCAACATGACGCTGCTCTTCAGCTTTGCTCAGGCCGTGGCCTCGGCCGAGGCCCGCGTCACGTTGATCTCACCGTTTGTCGGGCGCATCTACGACTGGTATCGCAAGCAACGCGGCACCGAGATCAGCCCGGAAGAAGATCCTGGCGTGCAGTCGGTGACGCGCATCTACGACTACTACAAGAAGCACGGGTACAAGACCCAGGTGATGGGCGCGAGTTTCCGGAAAGTGGAGCAGGTGCTGCTCCTTGCGGGGTGCGATCTGCTGACGATCAGCCCGGACATTCTGGAGACCCTGCAGCGCACCGAAGGCGAGGTCAGGCCGCGGTTGACGCTCGAGGGTGCGCGGGCATCAGGCGAGGAGAAGATCACGCTCGACGAGCCGGAGTTCCGGTGGATGCACAACCTGGATCCGATGGCCGTCGACAAGTTGTCGGAAGGCATCCGCCGTTTCCACGAAGACGGCCGGAAGCTGGCGGAGTGGGCGCATACTGCACAGAGTGTCTGACCGGATCAGCCTCCCACCAGACTCGCCGCTCGGCGATCTCGTCAATCGCTCGCCTACGCTCGTAGTTTTTCTCCGACACTTCGGCTGCACGTTCTGCCGCCAGACCATGGCCGAAGTGGCCGAGCGCCGGCCCGAGATCGAGTCGAGCGGCACGCTGATGGCGTTCGTGCACCCTGAATCTGCTGACGCGGCGCGTCCCTGGTTCGCGAAGTTCGGCTTGACCGATGTGCTCCAAGTCAGCGATCCCTCGCTGAAGCACTATCTCGCCTTCGGGCTCGGGAACATGCGCATGACGGCTCTCCTGAGTCCGTCGACGCTGATGCGCGGCGCATCCTCGGCGCTATCCCACGGCTTTGGCTATCAACCGCCCGGATTGTTGCGCCAACTCGGCGGAGTGTTTGTCGTGTACCAAGATCTGCTCCTGGCGTCGTTTCGCCATCAATCGTCAGCCGACCGCCCCGACTATCTCGATCTAATCCGTACCAGCCAGGCCCGTGACGTTACACTACCGTGACCCGACGGGTCCCGACTGCGCACTCTGAAGCGTCGTTTCAATGGAGGAGGCTCTCAATGAACGCGCGTTTGGCTGCCAGTGTGCTGCTCGCTCTGGCTTGCACCACTGCGGCATTTGCCCAGGGCGGGAATCCACAGCAGCCCACCCCTCCGCCTCAGCCGAAACCCGAGGAGGAGCAGAAGCCGATCTACGAGGAGCAGGTGGTGGTCACGGCATCGAAGGTCGAGCAGCAGCTCGTCAATGCCCCCGCCACCGTTTCGGTCGTCACGGCCGACGTGATTCAGTCGACCCCCTCGACCAACTACGCCGAGCTGCTTCGCACGGTACCGGGCGTCAACATCGTCCAGACGTCCGCCCGCGACTTCAACATCACGATGCGCGGCGCCACCTCGACGCTGGCCACGTCTCAGCTGGCGCTGCTCGACGGGCGCAGCCTCTACCTGGACTTCTTCGGGTTCGTGGCCTGGGACCTCCTCCCCGTCAATCCCGCTGAGCTGAAACAGATCGAGGTGATTCGCGGGCCCGCGTCGGCGGTGTGGGGCGCCAACGCCATGAACGGCGTCATCAACTTCATCTCGAAGACGCCGCGCGAGCTGGCCGGCAACAGCGTGACGTTGACGATGGGCGGCTTCGACGGCGATGCCAAGAACGGAGAGAAACTCGGCACCGGCACGATGTTCGGCTTCTACGGTACGCACGCCCGCGCGATCAACGAGCGATGGGCCTACAAGATTTCGGCGGGTGGCTATACGTCGGACCCCTTTCCCCGCCCCACGGGTACCATTCCCAACCCGACCAACACACCGTATCCGCCCTACTCGAATCAGGGAACGACACAGCCGAAGTTCGATGGACGAGCCGACTACGACGCGCCGAACGGCAAATACCGGTTGACCTTCGCGGGCGGCTACGGCGGTACCGACGGCATCATTCAAACCGGCATTGGTCCGTTCGACATCGCCGGGCTGGGCATGAGCTACGGCACCGCGCGATTCACCAAGAACGCGTTCAAGGCGAGTTTCTTCACCAATATCCTGGACGGCGACGCCTCGGCACTGCTGGCGGTCGGCCTCAACGGCCAACCGGTGCTGTTCACGTTCAAGACGCAGACCTACGATTTCGAGGCCGGCAACATCAACACCATTGGCACAAGGAACGTGGTGAGCTACGGCGGCAGCGTCCGGTTCAACAACTTCGACTTGTCAATTGCACCGCTCGGCTCGGACCGGCAGGAACTTGGCGGCTACGTCCAGGACGAGATTTTTCTCAGCCAGTACGTCCGGTTGAACCTCGGCGCCCGCCTGGACAAGTCCTCCAACATCGATCACGCAGTGTTCTCGCCGCGAGTGGCGGCGGTTTTCAAGCCCAAGCCCGATCACGCCGTCCGCGTGTCGTGACACCAGGCGTACCGTTCGCCGTCGCTGGTCAACAATTTCCTCGACACGACGCTGCTCAATCAGGTCAACCTCGGCCTGATCAATCCGGCGCTTGCCGGTCAGATCTATACGTTCCCATTCCTCTCCGTCGGGAATCAGACGTTGACAGAAGAGTCCACGAAGTCGTTCGAGATTGCCTACACGGGCGTGATCAAGAACCGCGCGACCGTCACCGCGGCCGTCTACTGGACCAGGAACAAAGACGAGATCTTCTTCACCCAGACGGCTCGCTATCGCGCGGCCGCTCCGCCTCCGGGCTGGCCGCTTCCGCCCGTCGTCCTCGAGGTGCTGCCGCCGCCATGTGTGCCGGGGCAACCGTGCACTACTGGCGGGCTGCCCTCGGAGTTCAGCTATCGCAACCTTGGCACGGTCAAGAACAAAGGGTTCGAGCTTGGCGCCGATGGCGCGGTCAACGAGGCGTTGAACGTGTTTGCCAACTACTCGTACCAGGCCGAGCCGGTTCCCGATTTCGCGATCTCAGAAATCAATCTGCCGCCGACCAACCGCTTCAACGCCGGCTTCAGCTACAACAAGAACCGCTTCCTGGGCAATCTCTCGATCAGCTTCGTGGACGAGGCGTTCTGGCAGGACGTGCTCGATGCGCGCTTCGCTGGACCGACCGACGCCTACACGCAGGTGAACGGCGCATTTGGTGTGCGCTTCGCCAGCAACAAGGCGACCGCGACCCTCAAGGTGGTCAACCTGACCAACGAGGACATTCAGTCGCACGTCTTTGGCGACATCGTCAAGCGCCAGTTCCTCGGGGAGCTCCGCCTGCAGTTTTAGTTAGGGCGGGTAGGGCGGGTAGGGAAAACGGTTTATCGCACTTTTTCGAGGGCGCCGAGCAGATCGGCGCCCTTGTGTTTTCTCAGTTTCTCCCAGAGATCGCCGACCCGGTTCACGCGCGCCTCGATGGTCGCGATGGTGAAGTCCTGCGGCGCCGGCCCGTCGTCGATCTCCTTCCACGTGAGCGGCGTCGAGACGCCGGCAAACGCGCTCCCTCGCGCGCTGTACGCGCACGCCAGTGTCTTGCCTTCGATGTTCTGGAGGTAGTCGACGTAGACGGTGCCGTCCTTTCTGCGGCTCACCGTCCGCTCGACGGTCGCGACCTTTGGATGCTTGCTCGCAACGATGGTCGCCACGATCTGGCAGAAGAGCATGCCGGCCTGATACGTCGTGCCTTCCGGCAGCGGGATGTAGACGTGGAGTCCTTCCGAGCCGGACGTCTTGGGGAATCCCGTCACCTTGAGACGATCGAGCTCGTCGCGCACCCAGCGAGCGACGTCAAGGATTTGCTTGAACGTCGCGCCCGGTTGCGGGTCGAGATCGATCGCGACTTGATCAGGTGTGTCCAGGGCATCGATGCGGGAGAAGAACGGATCCATCGAGATCGACGCCAGCTGCGCCATGTACAGAAGCGTCTTCAGAGAGCCGCCGACCAGCCGCGCCGGCACATCGTCATTGGGGAGGGTCTCGATTCGGACGCCGCCAGGAACCGGTTCCGGCGCGCGATGCTGGTAGAAGGCCTGATGATCGACGCCGTTGGGCAGGCGCTTCATCACCAGCGGCCGATCGGCGACGACTGGCAGAATCAAATTCGCGACGCGAGCGTAGTGCCGCAACAGATCGCCCTTGGTTCGTTTCCCCTCCGGCCAGAAGACCTTGTGCAGGTTGGTGACTTCGAGCGTCTCGCCATCCGGAAACTTGAGTCGTCCGTTCTTCCGAGCCCGCTCGAGCTCGCTCAATTGATCGATCAAGCTTGCGGCGTCCTGACTTGAGATCGCTTCGGCCGAATTCCCTTTGGCACTCCTGGCACCCTTGGCACTCTTGGCAGTTATTCCCGCTGGTTTTGGCGCTACAACGGCTTTCGGCAGAACGTCGTCTCTCAGTCCCAGGTAAGTCGGATGTCTCAGCTTCCCGTCATCGGTGATCTCGGTATAGCGCACCTGCGCCACGAGCAGCGGCCGCACCCAGTGCACTGTGTGGGGCAGCTTTGGCGGCCGGTCGAACGGACTCGTGGGCGTCTCGATGCGCTTCAACAGCTTGTAGACGCGATCGAGCTCGTTGCCGCTGAACCCCGTGCCGACATCGCCGACGTATCGAAGCGGATCCGGCTTCGCTCGCTCAAGTCTCGACGCGAGCTTCGGCGAGACTTCGTTCCCCGTTGGCCTGTGCGGCACTCCGAGCAGCAACGCGCCGAAGTATTCTCTGGCGCCCTTTGGCTGAGTCCAGCCGCCGATCACGAATTCGTCCTGTAAGGTTCGCTTGAACTTGAGCCATTCCGGGCTCCGCTTCGCCGTGCGATACGGCGATTTCACCCGCTTGACGAGCAGGCCCTCCCACCCTTCGGCTTCCGCTTGGGCCATGAGCGCGCGGCCGTCGCCGCGAACCTGCTCGCTCATCCGCAGCAGCGTCGAGGGGGACGGGTGCTCTTTGAAGAGCGCCTCGAGCGCGCTGCGCCGCTCGTCCAGCGGCCGGTTGCGCAGGTCAGTGTCGTGGCGGCGCAACAAGTCGAAGGCGATCAGCGCCGCAGGCTGCTGATCGGCGGCAAGATCGCCTTTTTCGATCGATAGCCAGGGACGCTGACGTGAATGCGATGCTGCAGGCGCTGAAAACCGGCCGGCCGGCCGCGTTCGTCGAGCGCGACGACCTCGCCGTCGAGCACGACCGGGCCCTCCAGATCGCGTCCCCACGTGGCGACCGCGTCGACGACGTCGGGAAACTGCGCCGTCTTCTCGTTGCCGAGCCGCGACCAAATCCGAACGTGCGCCCGCGGCCGGGCGGGAATCACCTCGACGATGGCGCGGATGCCGTCGTATTTGGGTTCGTACACCAGCGCTTGATCGGTGAGTGATGGCGGCCGATCAGGCAACGTCGCCAGCATGGGGCGCAAATCTTTCGCGAGAAACACTCAGTCGCCTTTCGCGATTCGCTTTTCGCGATTCGCTTTTCGCAAAACACCCGCGATGCTAGCTGTATCGGTCGTCAAACCACGGTTCGGCCGTGTCCGAGTAGCCGCGCACCTCCCAGAACCCTTTCTGGTTGCCGGCCAGGAATTCGATCTTGCGGATCCACTTCGTCCCTTTCCAGGCGTACAGCTTTGGCGTAATCATGCGGCACGGGCCGCCGTGTTCCTGAGGAAGCGGCTGGTTTTCCCACGTGTGAACGAGCAGCACGTCGTCTTCGACGGCGCGCGCGAGCAGGAGATTCGTCGTATACGGAATGCGGGTGCCGGGCATCTGGTCGTAGCCGGTGCAGAGCACGTGCGTGGCCTCCGGTTTGGGAACCGACAATTCAGCCAGAGTGCGGAAGCGCACTCCTTTCCAGTGGTTGTCCATCCGGCTCCACGTCGTGACGCAGTGGAAGTCGCTCACGTCCTCGGCCTGTGGCAAGGCGAGAAACTCGCTCCACGTCACGGTAAAGGGGTTATCGCACAGTCCGCCGACTTCGAGTTGCCAGCGATCGAGGGTGATCTGCGGCGCGTCACCGAGATCGAGGACCGGCCAGTTCGGCACCGAACGTTGCCCGACGGGAAGCTTTGGCATGCCGTGCCGGTTGGTCGGTCCCGACCCCGCTGGTGCGCGGTCGGCGAAGACGACGTTGACGCTTTCCTTGTGCAGCTGCTTCTGCCGTTCGATGTATCGCAGTCGCCTCGCGACTAGACCTTCCTCAGACAATCGGTCCTGCTCCTTGCATCAGCATATCGGAGGCGCGGGTTATCATGCGCGGTGCGCGAATTGCTCCTGGTCGCTCTCGGTGGTGCGGTGGGATCGGTGGCGAGGGTGGTCACGAGCGGAGTGGCGCTTCGCCTCTTGCCTCCTGGATTTCCGTGGGGCACGACCGCCGTGA
The DNA here is from genome assembly GCA_963773045.1 of uncultured Acidobacteriota bacterium. GTDB lineage: Bacteria > Acidobacteriota > Vicinamibacteria > Vicinamibacterales > UBA2999 > 12-FULL-67-14b. The sequence continues at coordinate 1,030,608 of CAVYZT010000013.1, forward strand.
ATCTTCTCGGCTCGTTTGTGTTTGGCGTGATTGTCGGCCTGGGTGTGACTCGCGGCGGCATCACGGCGAACGAGCGCGCGCTTTGGCTGTCGGGACTCCTTGGCGGCTTCACCACATTCTCGGCGTTCTCCTTCGATACCGTCGAGCTCTTCACGCAGGGATTTCAGGGGCGCGCGCTCACCAGCGTCGTGGCCCAGGTCGTTCTCGGCGCGCTCGCCCTCTGGATTGGGATGCAGATGGCCCAGAGATGAGGGGCCTCCGCCAAAGCTACGGCGGTCCGCCGAAGCGCTTCGCGCGAAGGCGGAAGCGATTCGCCCACGAGTCAGCGGTACAAGCGAGCCTACGCGGTCAAGCCGCGCCAAGATTGTTTGCCCATGAACAGACTGCGCGCCGTCATCACCTCGGGATGCAAGCCAGTCGCGCGGGCGAGGCGTTTGACGATCGGCGGCATCTCGGTCGGGAAGCGCCACTCGTCGGATCTGGCGCCGGTTTCGGCAAATGCCCTGGCCCACTCCGCCCACCAGGGCGACACGCGCAACGAGATGGGCTCGACGATCAGCAAGGCGATGCCTTGCTGACGCGCGTTCAGCAGGCTGTCGAGTAACGACGCTCTCGCCCCACTGGTGAGCTCGTTCACGACAAATCCCGCCACAATCCAGGACGTACCGCGCGGGGGCCTGATCCGGGTGAGATCACCGCGCCGGACATCTGCGGTCAGGCCGAAGGCACGATAGGTGAGTCGTGCTTCGTCCAGCGCCCAGGGGTGGGTGTCAATCGCCGACACCGAGGAAGCGGACATCGCGGTCGTGACCGCCGCGCCGGCCGCGCCGGTGCCGCAGCCAAGATCGAGCACGACGCCCGGAGCCGGCTCGGGGGCGAGCTCACGAAGGATCGATTGGACCAGCAGAAAGTGGAGCGGCCCGTAATAGAGGGCGAACGCCGCGCGCTTGCCGACGCCGTCCAGATCGCGGTGCTTCGCCAGCCCGCTTGCGCGCCGCTCGACATAGGCCGATGACAGCGCCCTCAGCGCCCGGGCAACATCGCTGAACCGGAGGTCGGCGAGATGACGCTTCTCCAGATCCTCCAGCCAATTCCGAAATGCCGGTGTCCCATCCATTTTGGGCTGCAACTCGAAACTGAACTGCAACTCGAATCTGAACTGCAACTCGAAACTGAACTGCAACTCGAAACTGAACTGCAACTTGAAACTGAACTGCAACTTTCAACTGCAACTCTGAACTTTCAACTTTTCAACTTTGAACTTAGAGTGGGGTGAGTGACGGGATTCGAACCCGCGACAGCCGGAGCCACAGTCCGGAGCTCTACCTCTGAGCTACACTCACCATCCGGTAGGAAAGAGAAATGTTAGCACGGCCCGCCCGTCGCACCATTCCGCTCTTGGGGCCGCACGACCCATTTCCCCCGGTCAGCGAGGCGCTCGACGAGCCTGATGGTCTCCTCGCGGCCGGCGCCGATCTCTCGGTGCCGCGCCTGATTGACGCCTATGCCCACGGCATTTTTCCGTGGTTCAACGCGGGCGATCCGATCCTGTGGTGGTCGCCGAATCCGCGCACCGTGCTGGCCCCGCGGGACTTTCACATCTCCCATTCACTGCGAAAGCGGCTGCGCCAGCCCGACATCACGGTCACCACCGACACGATCTTTGCTCGCATCCTGCGAGAGTGCGCGGCGCCGCGCGACGACGAGCCTGGCACGTGGCTCATCCCAACGATGCAGACCGCGTATCTCACGCTCCACCGGCTTGGCCTCGCGCATTCGGTGGAAGTGTGGAGCGACGGCGTGCTGGCCGGCGGGCTCTACGGCGTGTCGCTGGGCCGGATTTTCTTCGGCGAGTCGATGTTCTCGCGTCAGCGTGACGGGTCGAAAATTGCCCTGGCCTACCTGACGGCGCAGCTTCGCCGATGGGATTTCCCGTTGATCGACTGTCAGCTGGCGACCGAGCATTTGCGATCGCTCGGCGCCAAATCGGTTCCTCGCGACACGTTCGTCCGCGAGGTGGATCAGCTGGTGCGGCTCCCGTCCACGCCGGTGCGGTGGCAGTTCGATGCCGATCTGCGCATGGTCTGAAATGGCCGCGATTTGCGATTCGCGGTTCGCGACTCGCCTTTCGCGAATGGCTCATGGCGAATAGCGAAAAGCCGCCTGGTTTTCCGTACAATTGGGATCGTGGCTGAGTCGAAGCTCAAAGAGAGCATTCTCACGGGCTCCAGCACCGAGGACAGGACGGACACGCCGCGGATGTGGCGGGTCCTGATCCACAACGACGACTTTACGACGCAGGATTTCGTCGTTTGGATTCTCGAAACCGTGTTCAACCTGCCTCGCGCCGATGCGGTCACCATCATGATGCACGTCCATCAGACGGGCCTCGGCGTCGCCGGGCTGTTTACGCACGACGTCGCCGAGACCAAAGCCAGAGACACCCGCCAACTCGCCGAGCAGCATGAGTTCCCGCTGCTGGTAACGATCGAGCCCGCCCACGAGGACGCGCACCAATGAGTCGACCCCCTGTTCCATTTGCCCCAGATACGCTGGAAAGCATTCGGCGCGCGTTCCGTTTGGCGGCCGAGCGCCGTCACGATCTCGTCAGCCTCGAGCACATGCTGTTTGCGCTGCTGGAAGACGCGCAGGCGCGCGACATCCTGATGCGCTGCCGCGTGAATATCGTCGAGCTGCGCAGCGACCTCGAGGAAGTGCTGACCAAGGCGTTCACGCCGGCGCCCGGGCGCAAGGCGGTGAAGCCCGAATCCACGCTCGGCTTCGACCGCGTCGTCGAGCGTGCCGTGGTCCACGCCGCCTCGTCGAGCGCGCAGCAGGTCGAGAGTGGAGCCCTGCTGGTCTTCATGCTGCAGGAGGAAGACAGCCATGCCGCGTACTTCCTGCGCAAGCATGGTGTGGATCGGCTCACGCTGTTGCGGGTGATCTCTCACGGGAACCCGACCGAATCGACGGCACCGGGCGCTCCGGATGGCAGCGAGGCCGGTCCGCGCGATCCCCTCGACGCGTTTGCGACCGATTTGATCGCGAAAGCCGCGAAAGGCGGCATCGATCCGCTCATTGGCCGGCAGCTCGAAATCGATCGGATGATCCAGGTGCTGTGCCGGCGCCGGAAGAACAACCCCCTGCTGGTGGGCGAGCCCGGCGTCGGCAAGACCGCGTTGGCCGAGGGCCTGGCGTTGCGCATTCACGGGAACGAAGTGCCGGCAGCGCTCCAGTCGGTTCGCGTGTTCGCGCTGGACATGGGTTCGCTGGTCGCCGGCACGCGCTATCGCGGCGATTTCGAAGAGCGCGTCAAGCAGGTGCTGACCGCGCTCGAGAAGCACCCGAACGCCATCCTGTTCATCGACGAGATTCACACCTTGGTCGGTGCCGGATCGGCGTCTGGCGGCACGATGGATGCGGGCAATCTGCTCAAGCCCGCGCTCGCGTCGGGATCGCTTCGCTGTATCGGATCGACGACCTTCTCCGACGTCAAGCAATCGTTCGACAAGGACCGCGCGCTGTCACGACGATTCCAGAAGATCGAAGTGCTCGAGCCCACCGAAGCCGAGACCATCGACATTCTCAAGGGCCTTCGATCGTCGTACGAATCTCATCACGGCGTGAAGTACACCGACGAGGCGCTCGAGGCGGCGGTGTCTCTCTCGAACCGTCACCTGAAGGATCTGCACCTCCCCGACAAGGCGATCGACGTGATCGACGAGGCGGGTGCGGTGGCCAAGCTGGCGCCAGCGGTTCCAGGCGCGTCGAAAGACGCGCCCCTACAGGTGACCGTTGCTGATATCGAGCGCGTGGTCGCGAAGATCGCCCGAGTGCCCGTGCAGGCCGTGTCGTCGGACGACAAGGTGGCGCTCAAGAATCTCGATCTCGAGTTGAAGTCCGTGATCTTCGGCCAGGATCAGGCCATCGACGAGGTGACGTCGGCGATCAAGCTGTCGCGCTCGGGACTGCGCGCGCCGGACAAGCCGATGGGCAGCTTCCTGTTCACCGGCCCCACCGGCGTTGGCAAAACCGAGCTGGCGCGCCAGCTGGCGCGCGTGCTCAAGGTGGAGTTCCTTCGCTTCGACATGTCCGAGTACATGGAGAAGCACGCGGTCTCCCGCTTGATCGGCGCGCCGCCCGGATACGTCGGGTACGAAGAGGGCGGCTTGATGATCGACGCCGTCCGCAAGTCACCCCACGCGGTGCTGCTGCTCGATGAAATCGAGAAGGCCCATCCCGACCTGTTCTCGATCCTTCTCCAGGTGATGGATCACGCGACCCTGACCGACACGCACGGCCGTCAGGCGGACTTCCGCCACGTGGTTCTGGTGATGACGACCAACGCCGGAGCGCGCGATCTGTCGGGCCGCCGGCTCGGCTTTGGCGAGGCGTCGCACACGAGCAAGGCCACCGGCATTCTGGAGCGGACGTTTGCGCCGGAGTTCCGCAACCGGCTCGACGGCATCGTTCACTTCCACCCGCTGGGAACGAGCGAGATCGAACGGGTGGTCGACAAGCACGTGGACGAGCTGCGGGCGCTCGTGGCGGGACGGAAGATTCAGATCTCCCTTACAGCGGCCGCGCGCCGGTGGCTGGCCGAAAAGGGCTTCGATCGCGCCTTCGGCGCCCGGCCAATGGCCCGCCTCGTCGAGCGGACCATCAAGAAACCGCTGTCGGAGCTGCTCTTGTTCGGGGACCTCACCGACGGCTCGGGAGTGGTGGTCGATGTGAAAGACGACACCTTGCACCTGGCGGTCGAGTCCGCGACCGTAGAGGCGTCGTAGCCGCTTTGCTTGCGCCCCCGCCGTAGCTCGCCGGATCGAAAGGCGAGCCCAGGCGGGCCTTCTATTAAACTCTCCGATCATGGAGATCGTGCGAGACCGGTTCCTGGACGAATCCGGGGCCTATCACGTCACCCTGGGTCTGCGGAGCCGGACGACGGAGATGCACAGCGCGTTGACCGCGCTGACGCCCGCCGAACGCGAACAGATCAGCCTGGCCATCGTGCGCGCGCTCGACGAGATCGAGCGCGTTCTCTACCCGCATCTCTCGCCGGCCACGAAGTAACGGAGGACCAAATGCTTTCCCCACGTTCTGGATCGATCTGGTTCCTTGGCGCCGTGTTGAGCGCCGTCATCGTCTCCGGTGACCTTGCCCGTGGGCAAGCCTCACGTCCGGCGCCGAGTCCGGCCCCGAGCGGCTCTGATCCATTCGCGGGATTGACCTTCCGCAACATCGGGCCGGCCACCATGGGCGGACGTATCGACGACCTTGCCGTGCTCGAGTCGAATCCGTCTGTCTTCTACGTCGCGGCGGCGACCGGTGGACTCTGGAAGACGACGAACAATGGCACGACGTGGGAAGTCCTGTTCGACGACCTGGACGACGTCGTGTCGATTGGCGACATCGCCATCGCGGCAAACGACGCCAACACCGTCTGGGTGGGAAGCGGCGAGAACAACAATCGGCAAAGCCAGTCCTGGGGCAACGGCATCTACAAGTCCACCGATGGCGGCAAGACGTTCAAGAACATGGGGCTCGCCACCTCGAAGATCATCGCCCGCGTGCTCGTCGATCCGGTCGATCACGAAGTGGTCTACGTGGCGGCGCTCGGCAGCCTGTGGGGGCGCGGCGGCGAGCGCGGGGTCTACAAGACGGTCGACGGCGGACTGACCTGGCAGCGCACGCTCTTCGTGGACGACGACACCGGCGCGACCGAGCTCGTGATGGATCCGTCCAACAACAAGGTCCTCTACGCCGCGATGTATCAGCGGCGGCGCGCGACCTGGGGCTTCAACGGCGGCGGCCCCGGCAGCGGCATCTTCAAGTCCAGCGACGCCGGCCGGACCTGGACGAAGCTCACCAACGGCATTCCAAGCGGTCCGCTCGGCCGCATCGGCATGGACGTGTACCGCGCCAATCCGAACGTGGTCTACGCGCGCATCGAGCACGAAACCGAGAGCGGCACCTACCGATCGGACGATGCCGGGTTCTCGTGGCGGAAGATGTCGAGCGTGAATCCCCGGCCGATGTATTTCAGCCAGATTCGCATCGACCCGATGAGCGACGCGCGCATCTACGTGTTGGGCGTGCAGATTCACATCTCGGACGACGCGGGCAAGACGTTCATCGAGAACGGCACGCTGCATTCGGATCACCATGCGATGTGGATCAACCCGGCGAATCCGAATCACATCATCGATGGCAACGACGGCGGCATCGGCGTGAGCTACGACCGCGGCAAGACGTGGGAAGGCATCTACAACCTGGACCTCGGGCAGTTCTATCACGTCGCGTACGACATGAAGACGCCGTACAACGTCTATGGCGGCCTGCAGGACAACTACTCGTGGGGCGGGCCGAGCGCGGTCCGCAGCCGCCTGGGCATCGCCAACGACGATTGGACGTCGATCCAGGGCGGTGATGGATTCGACGCGCAAGTGGATCCGAAGGATCCGAGGACGATCTACGCCGAGTCGCAGGACGGCAACATCGTCCGCGTCGACCGCGTCACCAACGAGCGCAAGGCGATTCGGCCGGTGGCAGCCCGTGGCGAGCCGCCGCTGCGATGGAATTGGAACACGCCAATCCTGATCTCACCGCACGACCCGAACACGATCTATGTCGGCGCCAACAAGGTCTTCAAGTCGACCGATCGCGGCCAGACGTGGACCGCCATTTCACCCGACGTGACCGAGAACACCGATCGCGACACGCTGTCGCTGATGGGCGTGGTCGGCAAGGAGGTGAAGATCGCCAGGAACGACGGAGTACAGTCGTACGGGAACATCGTTCAGCTCGTGGAGTCGCCGAAACAAGCGGGCGTCATCTTTGCGGGGACCGATGACGGCGTGGTCCAGATGACGCGCGATGGCGGCAAGACGTGGACGAACATCACGAGCAAGTTTTCAGGCGTGCCGAAAAACGCGTACGTCTCCCGACTGACGCCGTCGGTCCACGAGGTCAACGTGGTATATGCCTCGTTCGACAATCATCGCAACGACGATTACGGCACTTACGTCTACGCCAGCGTCGACGGCGGCAACAACTTCCGCTCGATTGGCGAGGGCATTCCAAAGGGCCACACGGTTGCGTCGATGGCCGAGGATCCGAAGAACCCCAACGTCCTGTACTCCGGCACCGAGTTCGGTCTCTTCGTGAGTCCCGATCGCGGCGGACGATGGATGCGGCTCAGGTCGAATCTGCCCTCGGTCCCGATTCACGAAATCGTGTTCCATCCTCGCGACAACGACATGATTGTCGCGACACACGGCCGCAGCATCTGGATCCTCGATGATGCCACTCCGCTTCAGCAGTTCAACGAGGCGTCCAAGACCGACGCGTACTTGTTCGACATTCGCCCGGCGACTCAGTTCAATCAGGCCAACGATCGCGGCTTTGTCACCGACAAGCCGTTCTTCGGCAAGAACCCGGTTTACGGCGCCGCCATCAGCTATTACCTTGCGAAGGAGTCCAGCAACGTCGCAGTGAGGATTCGCGATGCGGCTGGGACGCAGGTTCGCGAAATCACCGGGAATGATCTGCGGACGGCGCGGCGGGCCGGCGTCAATCGGGTGAACTGGGATCTGCGCTACCAATCGCTGCCGCCTCAGCCGGGCCAGCAGGGCGGGGGTGGCGGCGGTGGCGGATTCGGAGGCGGCGGCCTGAACGGTCCGAATGTGATTCCCGGTGAGTATCGAGTGACCCTGGTCGTTGATGGCAAGGACATCAGCACGAAGACGGTTCGCGTCAACGGCGATCCAGAGATGCCGATGACGGATGCCGACCGCCGGACGCTCCACGACACCGCGCTCGCTCTGCATGAGCTTCAGCAGCTCGCCAACGCGGCGGCCGAGGCGGTCACGACGCTGGGCCCGCAGGTGCAGTCTGCAGAGGCGATGGTCAAGGCCGCTGGAGGCGCATCGGCCGCAGCCGGTGCGATCGCCGATCTGAATCGTCGTCTTGGCGACCTTCGACGCCGACTGGGCGTCGGCGCTGGTGGAGGAGGCGGCGGCGCAGCGGCGGGCGGCCCAGGTGGTTTCGAGCCCGGCGGTCCCGGCGGTCAGGGCGGTGGCGGTGGAGGCGGCGGTTTCGGTGGCCAGCAACAGAATGTGCGCGGTCAGATCGGCCAACTCAAGGGGCAAATCATGGGATCGACGTCCCTTCCGACGGCGCAGCAGATCAGAACCGCCGGTGAGCTCCGCGAAGACATGGCCAAAGTGGTTCAGGATGCCAACGAACTAATTGCCGCGGTACCGGGTCTTTATGAAAAAATCGGCGCGGCCGGGGTGAAACCCGCCTCGCTGAAGCCGCTCAACGCGATCCCGGCTCGGCAATGACAACGCCTGCTGAAGAGAGAAGAACGAAGAACGAAGGACGAACGTGGAAAAAGCCTGCCTCGCCGACGCTCGCCACGTGGAGGGCGAGCGAAGGCGGGCGAATAGCGAGGATCCTATGAGGCGACTACTAGTCTTGGGTTTTCTGATGGCGCTCGCGTTGCCGAGTGGTGACACCGTTGGCGCGCAGGGCAAATCGTTGAGTTTCTTCATCACGAGCGTCGGCAAGGGGCAGGGAGCGAATCTCGGCGGTCTCGCGGGCGCCGATGCGCACTGCCAGGCGTTGGCGGCGGCGGCTGGCGCCGGCACTCGCGTCTGGCGCGCCTATCTCAGCGCGGCGCCGTCGGGCGGGCAGCCACAGGTCAACGCCCGCGACCGCATCGGCTCGGGGCCGTGGTTCAACGCGAAGGGGGTTGAAGTGGCCTCCAGCCTTGCGCAATTGCACAGCGACAACAACAAGCTGTCAAAGGCGAACTCGTTGACCGAGAAGGGCGAAGTCGTCAACGGCCGCGACGACAAGCCGAACAAGCACGACATCCTGACCGGGTCCGCGCTCGATGGCTCCCTGAACTTTGGCGCGACCAACTGCAACAACTGGACGAGCGGCGCCGAAGGCAGCGCCGCGGTCGGCCATCACGATCGCCAGGGGGGCGGCGACAACCCCACATCATGGAACTTCGCGCACATGACGAAGGGATGCAGCCTGGAAAACCTTCGCGCCACCGGCGGCGACGCGCTGTTCTACTGCTTCGCGGCGAAGTAGAGCAGGTCTTCCGCCATCGCGCGAAGCGCTTCGGCGGACCGCCGTAGCCTTGGCGGAAGCTGGTTAGACCTGCCTTGAAGGCTGATCGAGAGGCGCCTCCAAAGAGGCGCCTCTACATCAGCCGCATCAACGGACTTTTCGATCGCGCCTTCACCTCGGCGAACCATCGACACGCGAAGTACAGCAGTCCGACCGCGACCAATGTCACGGCATAAAGCAGAGCGAGGCTCCACATGTAGCCCGGCGGCTGCTGTGGCGGCTCCATCGGATGGTTGCCGAAGAGCCACGGCGTGACCGCGCCGGTCCGGATGAGCGAAACCGCGATCGCCAGCACGTGAATCAACGGGATGTGCAGCACGTAGTAGAAGAGCGGCACCTGACCGAACACGTTGAGGATGTCGAGCACGCGGCCGTGGGCGCGTTCCACGATCGGCAGCAGCGCGATCAGCGGACCGAGCGTCATCAGCAGAAAGAGCAGCGACGCCGGATACTTGGTCGTGTTCAGGAACGACAGCAGCGCCGGCATTCCATTAGGGCTTGATGGCGACCAGGGTCGCGGATCGCCGTAGATGTTGAACGTCCTCAACACCAGGAACAGGAGCGTCGCGCCGATGCCGATCGCGAGGCACCATTGCCGTCGCGTCGCTTCGGGCCCTTCCATGACTCGACCGAAGGCATAACCGGCGGCCATCACGCCGATCCACGGCACCAGTGAATAGAGGATGACCAGGCGCGGCCCCTCGTACCAGATTTGAAATGAAGCGCCGAGATAGAGCACCTGCCAGAACCAGGCGAGCGGGCTGAGGATCGCCGGTTCGATCAGCGTTCGCAGGTAAGGGTCGACGAGGTTGTGGCCGAACATCACGGCAAGGCCGAAGGCCGCGACCAGGCTGATCGGCAGCCAGATGACCGCCGCCAGCACGCACATGCTCCAGCCAAGCATCCACAGGACTCCGGCCAGGTTGTAGTTGTGGAAGTCGAAGTTGAAGGTCCATGCCCAGCGCAGGGCCGTGAGCTCCAGCAACACGAGCCAGAGCCCGCGTCTGACCAGGAACTGGGAGATTGCGGTGGTCGTGGGGAGCCGGCGCCCGTGCAGATACGCGGCGGTGCCCGCGAAGAACACGAATCCCGGCGCGCAGAAGTGCGTGACCCAGCGGGTGAAGAACACGCCAAACGTCGGGCCGCCCGCGGGCACGCCGGAGAACACGCGCACGTGATCGATGGCCATCAGCACCATGATCAAACCGCGAACGATGTCGAGCGAGCGCAGGCGCGGCCGAGCTGATCCGTCCTCAACATGCGGCATGGCGGGCGCCATGATAAGGTGCTTCGGGTTCTCGACGGCACGACTTTATGGTGGCCTGTAAAAGGAGCTGGGATGAGGGGAGCGGCGCGTCTTGCAACGGTGCTTGGAGTGATGGCCGGCGTGTCCTCCGGGCCCGCCTTGGCGCAAGGCATCACCAGCAAGGACATCCTCGACGGATTGTCGAACGGGGCGCGGTGGCTGACGCACTCGGGCGACTACACCGGCCAGCGCCATAGTCCCCTCACGCAAATCACACCAGCGAACGTCGCCCAACTCACCGCGCAATGGACATTTCAGACCGGTGTGCTCGGCAAGTTCGAAGCGACACCGATTGTCATCGACGGCACGCTGTATGTCACCGGCGCCGACAACAATGCCTGGGCGCTCGACGGCAAGACCGGCCGGCAACTCTGGCGCTATCAGCGTCCGCTGCCGCCGCAGGGACTGCGAGTGTGCTGCGGCCGCGTCAATCGCGGCTTTGCCGTGCTGGGCGATCAGCTGTTCATGTCCACGCTCGATGCGCACCTCGTGTCGCTGGATCGCACGACGGGCAAGGTCAACTGGGATATCGCGATCGCCGACTACAACCAAGGGTATGCCAGCACCGGCGCGCCGCTCGTGGTCAAGGACACGGTGATCATCGGCATCGCCGGCGGTGAGTTCGCCGTGCGCGGTTTTCTCGATGCCTACGATGCGAAATCGGGCGAGCGGAAGTGGCGGTTCTGGACGATTCCTGCCAAAGGCGAGAAGGGAAGCGAGACCTGGCCCGAGGACGTCCTCGAGCGAGGCGGCGGGCCGACGTGGCAAATCGGCAGCTACGATCCGCAACTCAACACGGTGTATTGGGGAACGGGAAACCCCAATCCCGATCTCAATGGCGCCAATCGCCACGGCGACAACCTCTATACCGGATCGCTCGTCGCCTTGGACGCCGACAGCGGCACGCTCAAGTGGCACTTCCAGTTCACGCCGCATGACGAGCACGACTGGGACTCGAACCACGTGCCGGTGCTGGCCGATCTGACGATTGGGGGCCGCGCGCGGAAAGTCGTGATGGTGGCGAACCGCAACGGCTTCTTCTACGTGCTCGATCGGACGAATGGCGAGTTCATTCTCGGCAAGCCGTACATGAAGCTGACATGGGCCAGCGGGCTCGACGCCAAAGGCCGCCCGATCGAAATCGAGAATCAGCGCCCGACGCCGGCAGGAACGCTGACCTGTCCCGAGCTTTATGGCGGCACCAACTTCAACCCGCCGTCGTTCAGTCCCCTCACGGGTCTCTTCTACGTCTCGGCGCGTGAGACGTGCGCGGTCTACCTCTCGGCGGACCCTCCACCCGGCTACAAATCGGGCGATCTCGTGATGGGTGGAACCCTCCGGCGCCCCGATCCAGGGACGGGCGCGCTCCGTGCGATCGATCCCATCACGGGGGAGTGGAAGTGGGAGTTGAAACACGCCACCCCGCCGTGGGCCGGCGTGCTCTCGACGGCGAGCGGTCTCGTGTTCAGCGGCACCAATGAGGGCCACGCGATTGCCGCCGATGCGAAGACCGGTGCGGAGTTGTGGCGATACCCCACCGGCGCTTCGATCTACGCGCCGCCAACGACCTATCTCATCGATGGCCGTCAATACGTGGTCATTCCATCGGGGACAACGCTGACCGCGTTCGCGCTGCCGAGTAAACCGTAGGGGACTGCTTCAGCAGTGCCTCGCGAGGAAGTCCAAGCCAGGACTGAAATCCTGCCCGACGGTTACTGCGGCTACTCAGCTCGTAAGACGACCGCAGGATTGACGCTGGCCGCTCGGCGGACGGGCAGGTAGCACGCAGCCACGCCGATCAACGTGAACAGCTTTGTCGCAAAACAAATCCTGCACTGAAACGTTGCTGATTTAGCGCTCTCGAGCGGCACATGCACCGATGTAATCAGCAAGTGATCTGTGGATAAAATCGTCGAGCGGCTCTCGTTCAAACCATGATCGGTCAGCGTTTTGGTCTCGCCGAAGCCCTAGAGGGGCAGCGATTGTGATTGGTACAACCGTCGCCTCGTATCGAGTTCTCAGCAAACTGGGCGAAGGCGGAATGGGTGAGGTGTATCGCGCGCACGATTCCAAGCTCGGCCGTACCGTCGCCCTCAAGGTGCTGCCGCCGCACCTGACCAGCGATCCCGATCGACTCGCCCGTTTCGAGCGCGAGGCGCGCGTGCTCGCCAGCCTCAATCACCCAAACATTGGCGCCATCTACGGCTTCGGTTCACTGGTCGCACTTCGCTATTCGCAATTCGCCTTTCGCGGTCTTGTGATCGACGAACGGCGAACCGCGAATGGCGACGAGCCCAGGTTATTGCGCAGTGACCGCGACCGTCGGCCATCCAGTGTCCAGCGGCTTGGTCGAGTCGGCGGTGACCTGCAGGTCGGCGCAGTGGTGATACGAGTAGCCACCCGGCTGGTTGTAGGCGTGGTCGGCCATGAATTGAATCACCTGCAGCGTGCAGCGCGGGCAATTGATGTTCGGCAGCTGGATGTCGGCTTCGTAGGTCTGCGGCGTCGCCGGACGCGTGTAGTGTTGGAACAGTCCATCCGCGATCACGGGAATCTGCGGCGGGCTCTGAATCGCCGCCCAGACGGACCGTGGCCCCTTCTCCGTCGTCTTTTCGAAGGTCATGGGATCGGGCGGAAGCTCGTTGCGCGAGCTGACCGACAGCGCCACTCGATAATGGCCGGGGTGATAGATCGTCTCGGTCAGCTTGAGATGAAGCTTCGATCCGCCTGTGGCCTTGCCGATGGCGTTGCTCACCTCCGCTTTGGGATCGGCGCCGCATGGCGCCGCCTTCTGCGGATCGCCGCGCTCGTTCTCGACGATCCAGGATGCGGGTTCGAGCAACTTGAAATGCGCCTGGACGGCGTGTGGTAGCGCGGCCGCGAAGGCCGAGACGAACAACGCACAAGCTACTCGTTTCATACTCGCGTCCTTGAAGAGAGCAGGGTTGCGAGCGATCATACTCCGGAGTCTGAATCGGCTTTCTTCCTCAGTCTTCTCCTCGCGGCTGGGGCGAATATCGGCCGCTGTGTTGCCGTCCGAAACGATCGGCTGACGTCGATGGTGTACACCAAAGCGCTCGACTTCACGCGGGCTCATCAGCGATAGGCTGGCTCACATCGGGGGTCGTCACGTGTTCGGGCCGAACGCCCAGGCCGACCGCGCGGCCGGCGAGGCGCCGAAAGGCCGGCCATCGGGTCAACAGGCGCGCCGGCCAGGGGAGCGAAATCTCTTCCGCGTCGAGCACGCGGGCGATCAGGCGGTTCTGGGCGAACACCTGGACGGCCTGCGTGACGCGCGCAGGAAAGGCGCGACGCTGCTGCACGCGCGCGAGATCCGACGCCTCGACTTCACCGCGTGACAGCGGGCCGGCCAGCAGGTTGGCGGCGGCCACCGCGTCCTGAATCGCGAGGTTGATGCCGACGCCGCCCATTGGCGACATCGCATGCGCGGCATCGCCGATGCACAACAAGCCGGGCCGATACCACTTGCGCAGGCGATCGACCTCGACGGTCAACAGCTTCACCTGATCCCAGTTCGTGATTTCGCCTACGCGATCGATGAGAAACGGCTCGACGCCGGCAATGTCGTGGCGGAACGAGTCGAGTCCCCGCCGCTTCAACTCATCGAGCGCACCCTTACGAATCAGGAAGCCGCACTGCCAGTACGAGCTGCGATCGATCATCACCATCAGCCGGCCCCGCGCGACCCGACCGAGGATGATGCCGGGATCGGTTGCGTGCTTCGTCAACCGGAACCACAGCACGTCCATCGGCGCGCCCAGCCGTTCGACCTGCAGTCCGGCCTTCGCGCGGACGGTCGACTCCCGCCCATCGGCGCCGACGACCAGTGCGCTCTCGATGTCGACGGGACCGTGCGGCGTCGAGGCACGAAGGCCGGCGATACGGCCGTCGCGCGTCCGAAGATCGTCGACGGCCGCGTTCATCAGCAAGTGAAAAGCGGGGTAGCGCCGGCCTTGCTCGGCGAGAAAGTCGAGAAAGTCCCACTGCGGCATGAATGCCAGGAACTTGCAGCGTGTGGGCAGGCGCGTGAAGTCGGCCAGCATGACCACCTGATCGCCCACCCGGCCGCCGACCTCCCGCACCTCTGAATGCGGGCGGGCAAGAAACGCGTCGAGGAGGCCGAGCTCGAACATGACCTCGAGCGTCGACGGGTGGATCGTGTCGCCGCGAAAGTCGCGCAGGAAGTCCGCGTGTTTCTCCAGCACGACGACATCGACTCCGGCACGGGCCAGCAGGAAGCCGAGCATCATCCCCGCCGGCCCGCCGCCGGCGATGGCGCACTGCGTGTGAAGCATGTTACTGGAGGCCGGCGAGCGCGGCCTCGAGTCCGGCACGCATCCGGGTGAGCGCGGCGGCGATCCGCGCGATCTCCCGATCGATGCGCGCGCGGTCGCCGGTTCGCTCGGCGTCGGCCAGGCCAGGAAGCGGCTGTCCCTCGTACAACGCGTAGATGTTCCAGCCGTAGACGACGTGCCGATACCATCGCGCGTTCGGCGGCTCGGCCTCGTCCAGCAGCGTCTGCTCCAATCGAGCGAGGCGGTCGTTCAACGCGCGCCGCTGGCCCTCGGTAAACCCTCCGGACACTCGCCGCTTGGCGATCTGATCCTCGAGCGCCAGTGCGGTCCGACGAATGTCGGCGGCGATGCGCCGCGGCTCATCAAGGGCCTCGACGAACTTCTCGATCAGCGCCGCGTAATGCGAATAGCGAAACGGCAGGATGTCGGCCGATCCGAGCCGCATCATCGCCAGGCCGAGCACTTGTGTGAGCGTTCGCGCGACGGTGAACCCCGGATCCGAGAAATGCTCGACGTACCACCTCGTGTCGTAATTCGAGTGGTACGTGCCATAGCTGCCCTCGAAGTCGAATTCCATCTGCAGCGTGGGCAGTCCGAGAAAATCCTGGAAGGCCACAAAATCTGCGCCGCTGCCGAGCGCGGCCAGCTCGACTTCCTCTGGCTGCGATCCTCGCCATGCGTCGTACACCGAACCCTGGCCGGTGAACGCCGGCACATCTTTGGTGACCTGGACGAGGAAGTCGCGGAGCGACGGCGTCCCTCCGCCATCGAACCGGCCCCGCATGAAGAGGTCGGTGTTGATGTAGGTGACAGCCTGCGCGCGCAGCGTGTCCTGAAACGCTTCGGCGTACTCGGTCGACCCGATGAGGCCGAACTCCTCGGCGTCCCAGAAGGCGAATACCAGATCGCGCTCCGGAATCCATCCACCCCGCTTGAGTGCGGCCAGCGTTCGCGCGAGTTCGAACACGGCTGAGAGACCGCTGCCGGGATCCATGCCGCCAAAAGTCCAGGCATCGTGGTGCGTACCCAGGATGACTTGACGCGACGAGTCGCGACCGGCGATGCGCGCAATGATGTCGCGAATGGTACGCTGACCCGTGTCCATCTGGACATCGAGCCGCACGGTCGCCGCATCGTGCTTCAGGATCTTTGCCGCCTCCTTCCACGCGAGGACGACCGCGGGAATCCGAGGCAAGCTCGGCGCATTCTCTTCCGGAATGCGCTGAGCGTCAGGTGTGGCGGCGGCGCCAGGGGTCAGCGGATCGCCGTGCCAGAACCACGAATATTTGCCATTGCCGCGCTGCGCTTGAAACTCCGCGCGCCACGGGCCATCCGGCCACGTTTGCCCACGCCCTTTCCCGTCGTCTTCTGGATCGCTATAGATGATGATTCCACGCGCCCCGTTCTGCTCGGCGGTATGGATCTTCACGGCCCGATGACTGCGGCCGTAGCGCGCCATCGCAATGCGGCCGCGCACGTCGACGCCGGCGGCTCGAAGGCGCTCGTAGTCGGCCGGCAACCCGTAGCCAACCTTCACGACCGGCGCCGTCACCGTTCCGGATGCCGAATACGCGACAAAGGCTGGACCGAGGCTCGAGTGTGAACTGTCCGGATCGATGGTGGACGCCGGCTCGATGACCGAGAGCGTCTCGCGTTCGGGCGAGGTAAGGTCGACCGCAATCCGGCGGGGCGTCGAGAGCAGCACGCGGAAGTCGTGCGCTTCGGTCTCGAGGCCGGCCTTCGCGAGCTCGCGGCGAAGCTCGTCGGCGAGCTCGAGCGACGCCGCGGAGCCGGCGATGTGTGGACGGCGAGTCGCGAGACGATGAACGGCCGAAATCTGATCAATCGACACACTCGCCATGAACTGGCGCTCGGCCGTCGACAGTTGCGCTCCGAGAACGATGAGGAGGAGATTCATGCGATCGGCACGTCGGCGGCATGATAGCGTGAACCCCCGTGCGATTCCGCACTTCAGTCGTCGTCTTCCTGCTCATCAGCGCCGGTTTGATCAGCGCACAGGCTCTCGAGGGGCCGGCGCCGGAGTACACCATCGAGGCAATTCGATTCGGCACCATCCCTCAGTTTCGCGTGGCCTCACTCGTGGTTGGCGCCGACCCATCGGAACGCCTCGACATCGCGACCATCGTCTGGCTGATCCGTGGCGGCGGGCGCAACATCCTGTTCGACACCGGCTACCATCGGCCGACGCCGGGTTTCGATCGGTTCAAGACGACCGACTACATCCGTCCTGATGAAGCCGTCAGACTTGCTGGAGTCGAGCCCAGTCAGATCACGGACGTCGTGATCAGTCACGTGCACTGGGATCACATGGGCGGGATCGACCTGTTTCCCGGCGCCACCATCTGGATTCAGCGCGACGAATATGACTACTACATGGGCCGCTCGTGGCAGCCAGGCGAGTCGCGCGCCGCAGATCTCGAGGATCTGCTCACGCTGTTGAAGCAGAATGCCGCCGGGAAAGTACGTCTGATCGAGGGTGACGATCGCGAGATCTACCCAGGCATCCGTGCTTACACAGGGGCGCGCCACACCTTCGCGTCGCAGTACCTGCGCATCGAGGGCAGACCGACGTTCGTCCTCGCGTCCGACAACTGCTACTTGTATCGCAACCTCGAGGCGAACGCGCCGATTGCGCAGACGTTCTCGCCGAATGATCGGACCGGGAATGTGGCCGCACTTCATCGCATGGTCATGCTTGCCGGCGCCAAGGAGCGGGTGGTGCCGGGACATGATCCGCTGCAGTTCGATCGCTATCCAACCCAAGGACGCGTCGCGAAGATCAAATAGAGACGCCCGCGACCGTCTCGACGAGTGGCGCCGGTGCCTACTTCGACGCACTCAACCGGCGCCGCAGCGCCTCGATCGTCGCGTCCGTATCGGCGGCAACAGCGGCCGGCGAGGACATAAGGATAAAGGGGCGCCTGGTTAGAAGGCGCTCGATCCCAGCCAGTTGCCGCCGGCAATCTCCGCCGCCCACTCGACGTAGCGCTTGGAGTCCCCAAGGAGCACGGCGAACACCGAATCGTTCGCGAGCGCTCGAGCGTGGATCAAGCGGAGCGTGCCCGCCAGAACGGCAAGGCCGCCGAGGAGCCACGGCCACGGAGGCTGCGCAGGTTCGGCAGCGACAATCGATTTCCTCTTCTGGATGGCCATCCCTGCTACGGAAGACCTCGTCGGCGATCTATTGTGGCCGTCCGGTCGTCCGCGTGCGCCGAAAGAAGTCGTCGAGCGCCTGGCGAACCTCGCCAGCGCATTCGAGATAGGAGAAGTGTCCGCAGTCTTTGATCGTGACCAGGCGAGCATTCGGAATCGCCTGCGCGATGTGAGCCGCGATCTCGCCAGGAATGAAGTCGTAGTCGCCGGAGATCACGAGTGTTGGGATGTTCAGGTTTCGCAGCTTTGGCAGCAGGTCGTAGCTGGCCACCTGCCACGTATCGAGCATCAGGCGATCTTCGACCGCCCGCGCCTTCACGATGCCCTCTTTGCCCTGGCTAAAGAATCCCGATTTCATCGTCTCCATCAGCTTCTCGTAGTCCTCGGGTCGCTTCAGCGCAGGCTTGAAGTGGAGACGATAGCGCGCGGCGACGGCCTCGGGGTCGCCCGCTTTGTAGGCTGCGCTGGCGACGATCTCTCTCTGTCGATCCAGATCGGCGCCGAGTTTCTGCACGTAAGCGGTCCGGAACACCGCCACATCGCTTGCTGAGGCGGGCGCGGGATTCATCAGGATCAGATGAGAGACGCGAGCCGGGAATCGAAGCGCGTACTCGAGCGCGAGCACCGTACCCCAGGAGTGGCCGAGCAACGCCGCCGATTCCAGCTGACCATGCTCTCTGACCTTGTCGAGATCCTCGAGGTCGGACCTGAGGGTGACGTCTTCGGGCTGCACCTGATCCGCAGATTGTCCACGTCCCCGCTGGTCGTAATAGATGAGCCGGAATGCATCCGCCAAACGATCCAAGTCGGGCAGCAGATAGCGGTGATCGAAATCGGGCCCGCCGTGGAGAACGATCATGGGCTGTCCCCGGCCGGTTTCTCGCGAATAGAGGGACGCATTGCCGACTTGAATGCGGCTTTCCCGCGGTGCCGCGGTCCCCTGGTTCTGCGATGCCCTCGCCGAGTCGGGAGGCAACGCCATGGCGAGGGCTGCTGCAAGGCTGGCGATGATGAGGCGCGTTCTCATGGGACTCACCCTAACGCTCCTCCATGGTCGGCGCAAGCGCCGCTCGGATCGCGGCCGGCTTTGGCGCTCGATCGACTAGTTCTGGTCGAGAGGGATGAGACGGATATTGTCGACCCCAGCGCGCATCGGCCCCTGGTTGTCGGCGGTTGCGATTCGCAGCCGGAGGGCTTGCCCTTCCCAACGTGACAGGTCGAAGGTGACCGGCGCTGGAGACCGCCGTGTCGGGGCATCAGGCCGCGTCTCGAACACCGTGGCCAGAATGTCAGCGTCCGCCATCGAGTACATCTTGTTCATCGATCCGTTTCTGAACTGCGTGTCGAGCGTCTTGGCCGTTCTCTCGATTGGCCAGACCGACGGCCTGCTGCCACAGGATCTTGCCGCGCCGGCCCACCAGCACGGCGCCCGAAAACTGATCCAGTTTGGCCAACTCGTCGACCCGTACGGCCAGCGCTGCGAGAGCCTCGGATTCGCTGAGTCTCACCAGCGGAAGATCCGCCGGCCGCGGTGCTCGTCGAAGCGTCGAGCTGACGACCACCGGCTGCGAATCGGTGGTCACTTCGAGTTCCAGCCGATCGAGGCGGCGTGATTCCCGCTCTTCGAGCAGCGCCACCAGCTGGGTCGGTGTGCTCTTCTCGATGCGAAGGAGGGCGAAGCCGCCCGTATCCGATCGGAAGCGCAACGACTGGGAAACGGGGGGCGCATCTGGGCGGTGCGCGGCATCAAACGCCCGGAGTGCGGTGCTGTCAGCGGAATTGAGGGCCGGCAGCCATGACGAGAAAACCCGTCCCGCCGGCGTCGCCGGCACGTCAGGCTGAGCGCCTGCGATGGTCGCGAAGCACAAGACGAGGGCGAGGACATGCATCACCATGCGGTCTTCGACACCGGCTGAGATCGAAGGTTCCTCGCCATGGAGGAAAACAACGGTGTATAAGTCCTTTCCACGTCATCGACGGGCAGGAACTGACCGCCCCTTGGCTATCGTTGCGTAGGGTCCCGTAACGAAGGAGGAGCCATGCCACCAACCACACCGACCATCGTCAACGTTGAGGATTTTCAGCCCGACGGCACTGGTAGGGGGAATGCTCTTGTCAAACTGCAGGCGGCGTTCGACGCGGCAGCGCACGGCATCCTGCTGTTCCCTGACGCCAGCAAAACCTACGCGATCGAAGGCACTCTCAACATCCCCGATCACACACGAATCATCAACGCTGGCGCAGCACTGTGGGTGCGCCTGAAGTCAGGCGCGAAGGGAATAGTAGCTGGGCGTGGCGTTCGAGCAGATCACTTGCGGATACGGGTTCCAACGAAAGCGCGGCTGGTCAGTCCAGCCCTCGAGCTCGGCTCGGACGCCACCATCGAGAGGCTCGAGATCGTGGCCGATCAACAGCAAGCCAATCGTCCGTTGGCTGAGTTCGGTCTGCGCATCGGCGGCAGCAACATCAAGCTCGGTTACGTGTTGGTGAGGGGCTTCGACAATGCCGTCTCTGTGGAGGATGCCGATCACGTCGTCATCCAACGGATCGAGATTGCCAAATACGCGAAAGGGCTCTTCCTGAGCAGGTGTCATTTCCTCGAGCTCGTATCGGGCGCCATAATCACTGCCACCGAGTCCGACCTCGGGGACCGAAATCACCACGACACCGTGAACGGTATGAACGGACTGCTCATCGAGGACAGCACCGATCTCGTGATTTCCGACCTCATCGTCCACGACTCGATCGAGCACGGCATTCGCATTGGCGGGGGCCCGGGGACTCGGCGGTGCACGTTCAGCAACATCCAGGTGCAACGCTCGGGAGGGTGCGGGATGAAGATTCAGCCCGCTGACGACGTAATCGCCGCGGGAATCCAGATCAACGGATTGATGGTCCTCGACTGCGCACCCCCGCTCGATCCCAAGGACCACGAGCGGAAACGGTTCGAGGAGGGTAGCCGCAACCGATCAGGTCTCCGCTTGGAGTGGACGCAGAACGTCGTCGTTAACGGTCTGCAGGTTGGCAGAGACACGCACAAGTGGTATTCGGCGTACCACGGCCTTTACATCGGTCGATGCAAGAACGTGACGGTCAACGCGCCGCAGATAACCGATACCTACAGCGCGGGCATCGTGCTCTCCGACGGGACGGGTACGGATGAGGACGGCAAGCCCGTGAAGAGCTCGGCGGTGAACGAGATTTACGTTCGCGATCCGGTCGTCACGTTCCTGGTTCCGGAAGCGCACGACGCCGACCATCTTGCCGATGGGATCCTGATCGCAAGTCCAACGGAGATCCTGCGGAATGTGGCGATCACGGGCTGCTACGTCCGTGGCTACACGGGCCACGGCGTCAAGGTCCAGCCCTCAGATGCCGCCGGTGTGCGATGGCCGGTCATCCTTCAGGGATGGGTGAAGCAAGAGCAAGGTGCGAGGGGTGTCTTCCGCACAACGGCCGACGATCCCGACATCCACCACGAGGATCTACGCGCCGTGTAGCTACGAGCGGAGGTATCCTCACCAGCAGGGCCCCCGTAATGGAGGACTGGTTCGATGGCCCACACCGACTCGCTCCCCCCACGACCGTCGCCGCGACGACCGAAGTTTCTGTGGCTCAGCGTATCGCACGTCGCGAACACCCTTCTGGACTCCCGATCTGATGCCGCAAGGCAAACGTTGATTATTGGAATTCGATGGGCGACATCTTTGCGAGCCTGACGAAGAACATCTTCCAGAATTCCGGAAACCGTCTGCCGGCGCGACGGTTGAACGGATCGTTCACGACCCGTGGGCCCCAGCGTCCGCGATAGCCCGACTGGCCGTCGTCACTCGGCCACCAGATCTGGGCTTGACGATCGACGATGAAGGGGTAGTACGTGCGTGTGCCAATCTCGACGCGTCGCGAACCGCCCATTCCACCTCTTGAACTGCAAGCAGTTAAAATATGCGCCCGTAGCTCAGGTGGGTGGAAACGCTGCTCGAGGCGGAGGCGCGCGTCGGGAACGGCCAGGGCCACTCCGGGCGACCCGCGCACGCTGGGCGATGCCGTCGCCGAGCTCGTCCACGACGTCACCGTGGCCGCCCGCACCATTGGGACCCTCCTGCAGCAGTTCGGAGACCGGCGAGAGGCCTAGAAACTCAGGCGCCGCCGCTGAACCCGCGCGCACGGATCTTCCATTCGACGCGATGTCTGGCCCTGGCAACATAAGCGGCTCAGTTAATCTGGCCCCCGAAGGACAGTCTCAACCCAACTGCGCTAACCCCTTTAGATACGTCAGGGTTCGTCGGTCACGAACCTTGCACTGCACGCTGGCAGTCAATTTCAGAGGGAAGCATTCATGTGCCGACAGACTGCGTTCGCGTTCGTACTCACTCTCGTGGCCTGTGGCGCATCCGCCGCGTGCAGCGGTTTATCGAAGCTGACCGGCCCGTCGACAGCCTCGGTCAGCGGTACCTGGAGCGGTACCATCACCAGCAATCAAGTCGCCGGCAATGGCGCGGCGCGAGTAACCATCTCGCAGACCGATGACAAGCTCTCTGGCACCTGGAGTACCACCGGCCCGAACAGCCCTGACAGCGGGAGTCTGACCGGCTTCGTTGACGGGTCTGCAGTCTCCATGACTCTCTCGCCGAGTGTTCCGACGAGTTGCACGTCTACCGCGACGGTGACCGTCTCCGGGAACAGCATGACTGGCACCTACGCGGCCTTCAATTGCACGGTCGCCGCCGCCGGCGGGATCGCGCTCACGAAGCAGTGACCGGCAGGGAGTGACGAGTGGCCGACGACAGAGCGGTTGATTATTACGAGGTCCTTCAGGTCAGCAACAACGCCGAGCAGGAAACGATACAGCGCGTGTTTCGCCTGTTCGCGCAGCGGTTCCATCCCGACAACAAGGAGACCGGCGACGCCAGCCGGTTCCGGGAGATCCAGGAGGCCTTCTCGGTCCTTAGCGACCCGGAAAAACGCGCCCGCTTCGACATCAACTCCGAGCAGCACCGTCGCAACCGCTGGCGCCTGGTCTCTACCGGCGCGCAGGCCGAGAGCGACTTCGAGATGGAGCAGACGATCCGGCTGACGCTGCTCGAAGCGCTCTACACCAAGCGGCGGATAGATCCGGACTCGCCGTCCATTTATTCAACCGAGCTCGAGACCATGCTCGGACGGCCGCGCGAGCACCTCGAGTTCACGACCTGGTATCTGGCGCAGCGCAAGTATGTGATGCGGGACGATCAGTCGCGGCTGATGATTACGGCCGATGGCGTCGACTATCTCGAGCAGAATTACCGGGGCGTGCGGCAACACAAGCGCCTGCAGTCGGGCACGGAGCCGCGCTGAGGCCAGTAGCGCTGGCCGAGATCGATCTCGTCTTCGGCGACTTCCGACACGAGGGAGCGCTGCGGAAGTACCGCGAGGGCTGGCAACTGAACGAGATCCAACGGCTGCTCGGCCATAGCCACATCCAACAGACGAGCACGTACCTGGGGGTCGGAAACGCGGACCTGGCGCAGGCGATGGCGACGCATGGCAGCGCGACCAAAATCGCGCTCGATGGGGCCCCGGAATGGCGCGGATGCAATCCGATGCAATCCAAGCGGTGAAATCGAAGAGGGCTCAGCGACGAGCGAAGTCAGTCAATACCGTGTCTTGATAGAGTTGTCGGAGTATGCGCCCGTAGCTCAGGTGGATAGAGCACCGGCCTTGTCCACGTGCCGGTTCTGGATGCGGAGCATCTCGCCCTGCCGGCAGCATGTCTCCAGGGCACCGATGATGCGATCGTGCATCGATGCTCCGGCCCACTTGTGCTCCTCGGAGTTCACCGCCAGCGCCGCGTCGAGCAGCGCTTTCTCCTCGACCGGTCCGATCCGGCGATCACGCTTGGTTTCCTCCTTGGTTCTGATCGTGACGCCGAAGCGGTGGAACGGCGAGTTCATCAGGAGCGGCGGATCTTGGAACCGCCCCCAGTTGATCGCGCCTCGGAGCGCACTCAGCGCCCGGTTCACGGTCGCGATCGCGCGCCCTTGGCGATACGACGCCTTGAAGCGCTGGATCGGCTCGGCTTCTCGAGCACGGTAGACAGGTTCGCTCACCGAGAACCGCCTTCACAGCTTTGAGCCGTCCCTTGATCGTGACCGGATCGCGCAAGCCTTCCGCGTCGACGTAGTTGGTGCAGTAGCGATCGAGAAAGTCGGCAACGCTCAGGCCCTCTGACGCCTTCGGCGCTGTGACGGGCTTCACGCGCGGATCGCGTCCGGCCATCGATCTCGGCCAGGAACTTCGGCTCCCACACGCGCTCCGCGGTCTGCTTCGACGTGACCGGTTCGGTGGCGCCGCGAACGAGCGCGAACTCGTCCACGCGCATCCGCCAGCGCTTCCCGGCGTACATCACGTCGAACCACCACGGATGCTCGCACCGCGGACTGCCGCGGCAGCCCTTAGGCTTGCAGATCTTCCGTACAGCCATGTGCTCCTCCTTCTGCCGAGCCAAGGCGGCGGACCATCCGCCGTGTTGACCGGTGTCGCTCTCCAGGAATTCTCGTCGGAGCGCCGCGTGCGATCCAGTCCCGAACGTCGGCGGGATCAAACCGGCAACTCCTCACGCCGAAACGGCGGCGTTTGAGCTGCCCGCACAGGTAGGCGCGTCGCACGCTCTCTTCGTGGCAGCCTACGAACGCTGCCACTTCGGATGCGGTCAGCAACCGGTGTGTAAACGGCGCTCGATCAAGGGCCGTGTCGCTGGTGGCCGGTTGCATCTCATTCGTCACTGGCAATTCGGGCGGAAGCGAGTTCCTCATCGCGACTCCGAGATCCGACCCCCGCCATGCTGCACGCAATCAACGACGCGTGCGCCTGCCGGACGTCCTGATGATGGCCAACCAGGTTGGCCGACACGGTGCGTGTGGCGTCGCGCGATCGGCTCACGCGCTGTCACGCGTTCGCGCGACAGGTGCCAGGACAAAATCGTTCGACGTGTTGTGGGGCTTGCCATCGTGCTACTGGGGCGACGATCGCAAGCGGCTCTCCCTGTCTTGAACAGCGGAGAGGAGGCTCTGAAATCGAGCCGGTGTGTTGAATGCAGAGTAACGCCACACCGACCTCACGTCAATGCCGATGGCGTCCGTCTCGTGTCAACCGATTGCATCTCTCGTCAGCCGGTCCATGCGAGTGCCGGCCAGTGCTCCAAGCGGGACAATCGTCGATGGTTCGACCGTCTGTTGCGTTCAGCCAGACCAGCGCACGGTAGTGCTGCTGGTGAACGCATTCCCTTCGCGACGCCTGGTCCTGAGGACGATGCGCCGCAAGACGTCACGAGGTTCGCAGCTCATAGGGAGTGCCGACCAACGGTCCTCGTTAGTCGTGCAACAGACTGCGATGGGGTGAGGATAGCGCTCGACGCCGGGCCCCGAGGGCGCCGACCGAATGCGCGCTCCGTTGGTCGTTGCGGCGAACGGAGGGAGTGCCGTGCGGCACTGACGTGACAACGCCAACATACGCCTGCGCAATGCGCGCGTCAACCACGTGTCCGCGGTCGTTCGCGTGTTCATCATGCTGACCACCATCGCGTAAGAGCCCGAGACGTGCCGCGCGGAGGCGTCGTCAATGCCCGAAGGCCCGGCCATTGGCCGGGTCGAAGCGAAGCGAAGAGCATTGACGACGCCGAGCACGGCGCCAGCATGAAACGCGCGATGGTGCGATGGCACGATCTCGATCCAAAACGCGACGCTCCCTCCGGAAAACATGCGACGCGAGGAACCTAAGCCGGGGGTCGCAGGTTCGAATCCTGCCGGGCGCGAACCCCTTAACCCCTGCCGCCCTCATCACTTCGCCCCGTCTGACGCGGTCCTCGCCGGGGACGGCGCATTGTCACATTCGGAGGCGATGTGACAATTCGTCTACCATCATCGCGCCCACCGGATCAGGAACAAAGGTAAGCAGCCAGACTCGCTTCCTCGTGCGACCCGAGTTCGATCAGGGCAGTCGACCATCCCTGCCACGGCGGAAGGGCGGCAGGCGTGTCACCTCTTCACCGGGGTCGAGGACCCCATCGAGATAGACGGCACAGGCGCGGTCCATCGCCTCCGGACCCACGTCCCCAGCGACCAGCGTTCGCGCTCGCGCATGCCATCCGGCTTCAAACGCGAGTCGGATCGCCTCGGCATCTGGTGGGGTCGGCTTGGTCATGATCCAGTCTCCTTAGAATCCAAACACGATGGTCGTGCCCGGCGTGCCGACATCGACGGCGATCCGGCTCCCGCGGCGCAAGCCCTCGGGAGCGCGGACGGGTCGCGGGATCGCTGTGCGGTCGGTCGGAAACTTCACGGGGTAGACGCTGAAGTCGCGGTCAGCCACCGTCATCTCACTTCCCGTTCGGGTCGGAGCCGGTCAGAACTACCCGAAGTCGGAGGCTATGGCTTTCGCGAATTCGCGAACGCCGGTTCACACCAGTGCCAGACCTTCACGGTCTACGCTGGCTCATCAAGCGAAGGAGAACCAATCGGTCGGTTTACGATAGCTGATATCGATGCTTCGGCCTCACCTCACCTCAGGAGCCTTTGCCATGACGAGCTCGCGTGATCAGCGGCGCGTGGGTTGAAGGGTTTGTGACCGCAGCAGGTGCCTTCGACAACGCTATGCGGGAGGCCGACCGGGCCGCCATGCGACCTTTCGTTAACCAGTCTTGCACCCAGAATCCGCTCAAGACCATGGACGACGCTGCTTATGCACTCGTCTTGGAGTTGAAAAGATCCCAATAGTCGCAACTACGCTGACCCGCTGCCAACACAGCATCGCTTCCGCACTGCTCACTGAATCCGCTCCGACCCTCGGGACTCGACCACAGGCGACACCGGGGCGTCATGCGCCGCCGCCTCGGTCGCTCGACGCGCCTCCGCCAACTGCTGCTCGTGCCGATCCAGTTTGTCGATCCCGTGGGTTGGCGCGAGCCGATCAGCCGCACGCTCTTCGCGCCACGCTCGAACGGCACCTCGACGATGCGCACGGCGCCCGGCGGCCCGAAGGATGTCCAGTAGGTCTCGAAGTCCTTGCCCTCGAAGCCGGCACCGCGGATCTGCTCGGCGAAGAGGCCGTCGACGACGGCGTGATTGATGTGTTCGAGGAACTGACCGTAGATCTTCCGGTCGATCGTGCCCAGGCGGCGGTCGGTGTCGACCTGGAGGATGGCAACGCCAGAGGCTGTCTGGGCGGACGCTTGGTGCCGCAGCGGCTCGAGCCATGCGGCCGAGAGCAAGACGAGCGCAAACAACGTTTTCATCACGATTATCAGTCCCGGTGTCAGAGGGTTACCGCCGCGGATCCGGGCGCAGGTCATCTCCAGCCAGCGTGAGCGTCGTACCGCGGCTGTTCTCGAAGCTGCGCAACGTATCGCCGCGGCGCAGCCGCAGTCGCTGCCCAAGCAGCGAACGCACGGTCGTGCGCTCGAGCCCGCCGTGCTTCCAGGTCAAATCGATCTCGAATCCGCCGCGCGCTCTCAGGCCGGTCACTCGACCGTCCGGCCACGCGGCGGGAAGCGCCGGCAACAGACGAATCTCTCCCTCGTCGCACTGCAGCAGCATCTCGGCGATCGCCGACGCGCCGCCGAAGTTGCCGTCGATCTGAAACGGCGGGTGCGCGTCGAACATGTTGGGATAGGTACGCTCCGGACCGAGCAGAAATTTCAGGATCTCGTAGGCGCGTTTGCCGTCGGCCAGCCTCGCCCAGAGATTGATCCGCCAGGCGGTAGCCCAGCCCGTAGCCTGGTCGCCGCGAATCTCGAGGGAGCGTTTGACCGCTGCCGCGAGTTCGGGCGTGCGGCGCACGTCGATGTCGTGGCCGGGAAAGAGACCGAACAGGTGCGAGACGTGCCGGTGATGGATCTCCGGCGCCTGCAGGTCCCAGTCCTCGAGCCATTCCTGCAGCTGGCCGGCGCTGCCGATCTGCGGCGGCGCCAGCCTCGCCCGAGTCGCGCTCCACCGGCGCTGCAGGTCGCCGTCGCGGCCGAGAGTCCGTGCCGCCGCGATCGCGTTGCTGAACAGCTCGCGCACGATCGCTTCGTCCATCGTCGGCCCCATCGTCAACGACGTGCCGAACGGATGGGCATTCTCGGGCGACAGCGACGGCGAGGTGACGAGCCAGTGGTGGCTCGGCTCCTCCACCAGCGTGTCGAGGAAGAACTGCGCCGCACCCTTCAGTAACGGATAAATGCGCCGCAGATAGTCGCGATCGCCGGTGTATTCGTAGCGATCCCAGAGCGCCAGCGTCAGCCAGGCGCCGCCGGTCGGCCACATACCATATTGCGGTCCGTCGATCGGTCCCGTAGCGCGCCACAAATCGGTGTTGTGATGAGCCACCCAGCCGCCGGCGCCGTACATCTCGCGCGCCGTCCGCGCACCGGTCACGGACAAGTCCGACACCATGGCCATCAACGGGTCCATCGTCTCGGCCAGGTTGGTCGAGAGCGCCGGCCAGTAGTTCATTTCGGTGTTGATGTTGATGGTGTATTTGCTGCCCCACGGGGGCGCCATGCTCTCGTTCCACAGACCTTGCAGATTCGCCGGCTGCGAGCCGGTCCGCGAGCTGGCAATGAGCAGGTAGCGGCCGTACTGGAAGTAGAGCGCAGCCAGACCCGGATCATCCCCCTCGCCAAACCCACCCACGCGCTCGTCGGTTGGCACGCGCTTCGAGGAACCGAGATCGAGTGTCACGCGATTGAACAGCTCCTGGTAGTCGCCGATGTGGGTGGCGCGCAGCGTCTCGATGCTCTTGCGCGAAGCGGGATCGAGCGCCGCCGCGACTCGGGCAGCGGGATCGGCGCCCACGTCCTCGTAGGTCCGATAGCTGGTCGCCGCCGCGATCAGCAACGTCACAACGTCCGCACCGCGGACGACCACGGCGTCGCCCGTCGTACCCCGCGTGCCCCCCGTCGGCAGCACGCGGACGCGAGCTTCGAACCGCAGCGCCCCGGTCATGGCGCGGCCGTCGGCTGTGGTGCCGGCGCCGTCTCCGTTGACGCCGCGCATCACGAGGTCGCCGTCCGCGGTGGCTTCGACGGTCGCGCGCTGTGGCGTCTGCATCCGCGCCTCGAACGAGATCTGTCCAGGACGGCTGGCGGTCAGCCGCACGACGATGACCTGGTCGCGTGCGCTGGCGAACACCTCGCGCGAGAACGTCACGCCGCCGGTGGTGAAGGACACGTGGGCCGTTGCCGTCGCCAGATCGAGATCGCGCCGGTAGTTCTCGACCGCATCCACCCGTAAGAACGTCAACGCGAGATCGCCAATCGTTTCGTACGGCATCTGCGCGAGCGGCTTCGACATCACTTTCGCTTCGACGAGCTTCGCCGCCTCCGGGTACTTGCGCTCGGCGAGCAGGCGCCGGATTGCGGGTAGCGCGTCTTTCGCGTCCGGATTCACCGGATCGTACGGCCGCCCCGCCCACAGCGTGTCCTCGTTCAGCTGCAGCCGCTCGTGCACGATGCCGCCGAACACCATCGCACCAAGCCGGCCGTTGCCAACTGGAAGGGCGCGAACCCATTCGGCGGTTCCGGCTTGGCGACTCTGCCGGGGCGTTTCCAGCGGCAACAGCGGATGATCGGAGGCCGGTGCGCGATACCAGAGGCTGAGCACCGACGCGGGCGGCGCCGATTCGCCGGTGAGCCGCGGCGAGGCCGGCGATTGCGCCGCCGCGGCAATGGCGACCGCGGCGAGCGCGCCAATCAGGCAGGCGCCCGCACTGTGCCGCCGCATCCGCGGCGCCGTGCTCATCTCGCGTTTCTCGGCGCTTCAACGACGGCGGAACGACTCATTGATCACGTCCGAACGGATCGACGCGGTATGGCCGCTCGACGTACTCGAACCAGTCGAAATCAGCGGGACAGCGTGCGCCGGACATGTCCTGGCACGCGATGCCGACGAAGGCGCCGGTGAAGTTCGGCAGCCCCGGCGCCGTCGCTTCGTCGGAGAGGATGCTGGCATCGAATTGCTGCGGAATCCAGGTCCATTCGGCACCGCCGACGCGATACCCGAAATGAAGACGCTCGTAATCGATCTCGACGCGCAGTTCCACGGCGACATTCGACGGAATCGCGAATGGAACAGTGAACGCGTCCGTCTGCGCCTGGTCGGGCAGCGCCGACATGACCCGAACGTGCTTGCCGACGGCGTCGTCGGTCGAGACGTACAGGTAGTGGAACTTGGAGCCGTTGTAGTAGCAGATCAGCCCTGCCATCTGCTGGAAGTGCCGCGGCTCGAATTCGACCATCGTCGCCGCGCTGTAGCAATGCGACTGCTGCCGGCGCGCGACGAGAGCCTGTCTGAACAGGCTGCCGATCGTGTCGCGGCCGAATAGCCGCAAGAATCCGGGACGCTCGGTCAGGCTGAACAACTCGTCGGGCCACGGTGATCGCAGCCACTGGAAATCCATCGGCAGCGGCGCGCCGTCGAAGTTCTCGCGGGCAGGTGGCCGCGGCGCTCTCTCCGCGGCAACCCGCGGCGCTTCAGTGTCCACCGACGGAAGACCATCGCCGGCGACGGTTCGGAGCCATCCGTCTTCTCCCCAGACCATCTTCTGAATACCGGTCTCCCGTCCGAGCGTGCACCGTCCGCGGTTGGGCAGCGGCCGGCCGCACAGATACACCATGAACGTGCTGCCGTCGGGCGTGTCGACGAGATCCGCGTGGCCGGCCCGCTGCAGCACGACGTCCGGCCGATGACGCGCGCTCAACACGTGTACGTCGGGATGCAACTCGTACGGGCCCGCGAGCGCCCTGGCGCGCGCCATGGTCACCGCGTGCCCCCAGCTGGTGCCTCCCTCCGCCGTGATCAAATGGTAGTAGCCGCCGCGCTTGTACAGGTGCGGACCTTCGGTCAAGCCGAGCGCCGTGCCGGCGAAGATCAGGCGTCGTTCCCCGACGAGCCGTTGCTCCGCAGTCGAGAATTCCTGGATGACAATGCCGGCGAAGCGGTTCTGGCCGGGACGGTGATCCCACAGCATGTTGAGCAGGTGCTTCTTCCCGTCGTCGTCGTGGAACAGTGACGGATCGAATCCGCTGCTGTTGAGATAGACCGGATCGGACCAGTCGCCCTCGATGTCGCTGGCTGTGACCACGTAGTTGTGGAAATCTCGGAGGGATGCACCGGACGCGCCGGCGACCGTCGTCCGGCCGTATCGCTTCACGTCGGTATAGACCAGGTAGAAGCGGCCGTCCGCGTAGGTGAGATCCGGCGCCCACACGCCGCACGAGTCCGGATCGCCCAGCATGTTCAGCTGGCTGGCCCGTCTGAGCGGCCGCGTGAGCAGCCGCCAGTTCACCAGATCGCGTGAGTGATGGATCTGCACGCCTGGAAACCACTCGAACGTGGAGGTCGCGATGAAATAGTCGTCGCCGACGCGGACGATGGACGGATCCGGGTTGAAGCCGCGAAGGATCGGATTGCGAATGGCGGTGCTCATGACGTACGGGCGGCGTCGGGTTCGCGGACGAGCGTCCAGAGCAGCAGCGCCCCGATCAGATCGAGCACGCCCAGGCAGATGAAGAAGGGCGTGTAGCCCACCGCCGCGACGAGCGCGCCGATGAGCAGCGAGAACACCAGCACACCGCCGTTGCCGCAGGTGCCGGCCAGGCCCGCCACGGTGGCAACCTCGTTCCGCTTGAACAGATCGGACGCCATCGTGATCACCGTCACAGAGAGGGTCTGGTGCGCGAAGCCGCCCAGGCACAACAGCGCGATCGCCGTGTACGGGTTGTCGACGAAGCCGACCAGCGCCATGCCCATCATCAGCACGGCGCCGACGGTAAAGGCGCCGCGGCGCGCGTTGATCAGGCTGAGTCCCGCGTGCTTCTGCAGCCAAAGGCTGACGACGCCGCCGAACATCGAGCCGAGGTCGGCGGCCAGGAACGGCATCCAGGCGAAGAGTGCGATCTGCTTCAAATCGAAATGCCGCACCGAGTTCAAGTACAGCGGCATCCAGAACGTCAGCGTGCCCCAGGTCGGGTCGGCGAGAAATCGCGGCAACGCAATGCCCCAGAAATTCCGCTGGCGCAGGATGCGTCCGATTGAGGGCCGGGTTCCGTCTCCTCTCAGGTGCCGCTCCTGGCCCGAGACGATGTAGTCGCGTTCGGCGGCGGAGAGCGTCGGATGACGATCGGGCGAGTGGTAGAAGGTCAGCCACAGCGTCACCCACGCGAGACCGATGAGGCCGGTCATGACGAACGCCGCCTGCCAGTTGTAGGTGAGAATCGCCCACACCACGAGCGGCGGCGCGAGCATGGAGCCCAGCGATGCGCCGATGTTGAACAGGCCGCCGGCGAGGCCACGCTCCCTGGCGGGAAACCACTCCGCGGTCGCCTTCATCCCGGCGGGGTTGGCGCAGCCTTCGGAGAAGCCAAGCAGCCCGCGCAGGACCGCAAACGCGGGCCAGCTGTGCGCCAGGCCGTGTGCCATGCTGACGAACGACCAGGCGATCGCGAACATCGCGAACCCGGCCTTCAGCCCGACGACGTCGAGGACGTAGCCGCAGATCGGCTGCAGCATGATCGCGCCCTGGAACGTGCCGACGATCCACGAGTACTGCTGCGTGGTGATGTGCAGGTCCTCGAGGATGGTCGGCGCGGCGACGCCGAGCGTGCTTCGCGTGAGATAGTTGATGATCGAACCGATCATCAACAGCGCCATCATCCGCCAGCGCAGTGATGTCATATCACGGCCGGGTCAGCGTCGCGGTCAGGCGGCGTCATTCCTTTGCTGGTAAGGCGAACGCGACCCAGCCGAGCGGGCCCGTGGTTCCGGCACCGGGACCTCGCGGCGGCGTGCTCGCCGCCGGCACCAGCAGGTACTGACGCCCCGCGGTTTCGTACATGACCGGCGAGCCGACGAAGTCGCCGCCGAAACGGGATGACCACAGCTGTGCGCCGCTGTCGGTGTCCCATGCGCGAATCGCATTGTCACGGCCCGCGCCGAACAGCACACCGGACGCGGTGACGATCACGCCGTTGAGCAATCCGGGCGCTCCGGTACCGGTGATACCGCGCGCGGCCAGTTCCGGGTCGTCGCCGAAGCCGACGCGCCATTTGATCGCTGGCACATTCAGGTCGTACTTCACGATCGACGTGAAGGGCGGCGCGATCCGGTTGCCGACGGTGTTGTACTCATTGATCACCGGGCGCTCGTATTGCGCAACTCCGTCCGGGTACGCCGGCAGCGCACCGCGTCCTCTTGCCGCGGGCACGTCGGGACGCGTCCACGCGGAGCCGGCGCCGCTGATCAGTCCCGGCGGCGCGCCGGAACCCAGTGAGGCGCCGCCGCGCCCCTGTCCGTCTGCAACCGGGCCGGGCCCACCGGGCGGGGACGTCAACAACGCGACCAGCGCATCGACGTCGGCAACGGCGAAATGCGGAAAGGACGGCATCCGTCCCTTACCGGCGGCGATCACCGTCCGGATCGCCGCCGAGTCGAAGCGTGGCGCGCCCGCGGCGATGTCCTTCGCCGGGTCTGCCGTCGCGTAGACGAGCGCCGGCATACTGTCCGATCCGAGGCGGTCGGCACCATGGCAGCTCTGGCAGTTCTGCTGATACAGGGCTGGCCCTGTTGACTGCGGCGCTGCGTCGCGTCTAACCCTCTCGCCCGGTCGCAACAAGTGCAGGATGCCTGGGTTGTCGTGGCTGACGACGTAAACGGCGCCGGTGGCGGGCTCCGACGCCATGCCGCCGAACAACACCCCGCCGTTGCTGGTCGGAACGTGCACTGTGTCGGCGTAGTTGATCGGCGTGAACAGGCCAAGGTTCTTCGCGGCACGCAGTCGCGTGGTGAACCGTGCCGCTTCATCCGCCGGGAGATACGGGCTGATGTCCTCGACCCCGAACGACTGGCGCGCATGCGGCGGCGGATTGGTCGGGTACGGCTGCGTCGGCCAGCTCTGCTCGCCGGGCATGTCGGATTTCGGTACCGGCCGTTCTTCGATCGGCCAGATCGGCTCGCCGGTGTCGCGGTCGAACACGTACAGCCACGGCGTCTTGGCACTGGCGACCACCACGTCGCGCGTACGGCCGTTGTGGCGGATCGTGGTCAGTTGCGGCGCGGCGCTCGGATCGAGATCCCAGAGGTCATGGTGCACGAACTGGAAATGCCACCGGCGCTGTCCGGTGCGGGCGTCGAGCGCGACGAGTGACGTGCCGAACAGGTTGCTGCCGATGCGATCGGCACCGTAGAAATCATAGGTGGGCGAGCCGAGGGGAATGTAGACGATGCCGCGACGCGTGTCGACCGTCATCTCGGCCCAGTTGTTCACGCCGCCAACGTACTTCCACGCCTCCTTCGGCCACGTGTCGTAGCCGAACTCCCCAGGCCGCGGGACGGTGTGGAAGGTCCACACCAACCGGCCGGTGACCACGTCATACGCGCGGATGTCGCCCGGCGGCGACATGTAGCCTTCGCCGGTCGCGCTGCCGACGATGACGAGGTTGCCGAAAATCTCGCCGGGAATGCTCGATTGGATGTTGCCGATGCTCTCCGGGCCGCGGCCGTCGAGCCCGACGCGCAGGTCGACGGCGCCGTTCGTACCGAACGATATGACCGACTTGCCCGTGTTCGCATCGACCTCCTGCATCAGGCCGTCCATCGCGAAGATCAAACGCTGGTCGCGGCCGTCGGCGCTGGCCCAGTAATTCATGCCGCGGCTGGTCATGCCGATCATGCGTTCCCGCACCCAGCGCTCCGCTCCCGTCGCCGCGTCGAGCGCGATCAGCGAGCCGTTGCGGCCGCGGCCGTAGATCACGCCGCGCACGACGATCGGCCCGCTGCCGGTGTCGCCAAACGGGTATGTCCAGGCCGCCTGCAATCGGCTGACGTTGTCGCGCGTGATCTGTTTCGATGGCACGTAGCGCGAGTGGTCGGAGCCGCTGCCGTATCCGGTCCACCATTTGTCCGTGGACGACTGCGCCGTCGACGCGACGCCGGCAGCAACCGACGCGGCCAGGGCGGCACACGCCAGGAGGAACGGCCGTCGCGGGGCGCTGCTCTGTAACATGTCGCGGCATTATAGCCGCGCAGATTTTCAGGCCGCGGCGTGCCGTTGCGGGTAGGATAGCCGCCGATGACGCCTGCCGATCGCGCTGGCGTTGTGGCCGAACTGAGGTCGGACAATGAGACACGCGTTTCTGCTGATCGTCGCCGTGGCCATCACGCTGATGCGCGTCAGCGCGCAGAGCCCAGCCGCGGCCGGCGCGCTGGCGCAGCGGATCGCGCACACCGATCCGGCGGCATATCGCGCGTTGTCCGCGGTCCACGGCGGCGCCGGCAGCATGTCGTTCACGGCGCTGCTCAATCGCGGCGCGCTGACACCGGAGTTCAACTTCCTGCATCGCGGCGTCATTCCGGCGGGCTCCGGCATCGGCCATCATTTCCACAACGTCGTCGAGGAGATGTTCGTGATCCTCGACGGTGAAGCGCAGTTCACGATCGACGGGCGCACGGCGAGCGTGAAGGGTCCAGTGGGCGTGCTGTGTCGGACCGGCCACTCGCATGCGATCTACAACCCGGGGCCGGCGCCAGTGCAGTGGATGAACCTGAACGTGTCGCTGGTCGCCGGCGTCTACGACAACTTCGATCTCGGTGACACCCGCGCCGGTGCGGCGCTCGACGCCGTGCCCACGTTCATGACGATTCGACTCGACCAGTCGCTGCTGGGAGCGGCGGGCGCAGGCGGACGCGGCGCGTCAATGCCTCCACCGGCTCCGAACGCCGTCCTCTCCCGGCGCGTCGCCGGGCCGGCGATGTTCTCGACGACGTGGTCCTACATCGATCACGTGCTCGTCCCGCCCGGCGCATCGACTCCCGAACGCCCGCATGATGGCCTGGCCGAGGCGTATTACGTGCTCGGCGGCGAGGGAACCATCAGCGTCGCCGGCGGCGAATCGGGAACGGCCGGTGTTCGCGCCGGTGACGCGATCCCCGTTCGCATCGGGGAGACGACCCGGTTCACCAGCACGGGTTCCACCCCGCTTGAATTGTTCGTGATGGGTGTCGCCAGGGAGATGGCCGCGAAGACGCGGTTACTCACCGCCGCGCCGCGCTGACTCACACCGGCTATTTTGGAGGGCACGTGAACAGAAGAGGCATGCTGCGGTCCGCGTTCATCGCGACGGCCGCCGCACTCGGCGTCGGCCGCGTTGCCGCAGCGGCGGGTGCGCAGACCAGGCACATTCGACTCTACGTCGAAATGGATGTGCCGCCGGGGCGCGAGCGCGAGATGCTCCAGGCGTTTCACGACACGTTCGTTCCCGAAGCGGTCAAGCACGAGGGCTATATCCGCGTGAAGATGCTCAAGCGCCGCAGCATCCTTCAGGGCACCGCGCCCGCCGCGCACACCTACCGTTTCGAGCTTGAGTTCGAGAGCGAAGAGCTCCGACAGAAGTGGATCGCGTCGGCCGGGCACCAGCGTGTGTGGCCGCTCCTCGAGCGGACCATGACGACGCAACAAGACTACCCGGTCGTGCTCTACGACGAGGTGTAACGAGGCACCATCAGCTGGCGAGCGAGACGGTGATG
Source organism: uncultured Acidobacteriota bacterium (assembly GCA_963773045.1). Taxonomy (GTDB): domain Bacteria; phylum Acidobacteriota; class Vicinamibacteria; order Vicinamibacterales; family UBA2999; genus 12-FULL-67-14b. The sequence continues at coordinate 1,067,084 of CAVYZT010000013.1, forward strand.
GCGCGGGCGGTTTTCCTGACTTCGGCCGCCGCGCGGGCGACGCCGCGCCTGTGCAGCCGCGTCAGCGGCGACGAGATGCCGACCGATGCGACGGTCTCGCCCTGCGGATCGCGGATCGGTGCGGCGACGCACCTGACTTCCTCGAGGTATTCCCCCCTCGTCGAGCGCGAATCCGTCGACGCGAACCTGGGCGCACACGAGAGCGTGACGCGTCACCGACCGCACGGTCGTACGCGTGTAGACCCGCATCGTGCGAGTGACCTCCGAGGGCTTCGCATGGACCGCCAGGTCGCGCAGCCGCTTCTCTTGTTCGTCATCGAGAACACGAGGGCCCAAGACTCTGCCAGCCAGCGCCAGTAGAAGAGTAGTCACTTCAGTGATCGTCTCAGGATCAGATGGATCTCGTCGGCAGACGATCGTGACCACACGACGATTGAGGATCTCGGAGTGCCGCCAGCGACCATCAGTGACTTGCTCGGGTCGACCACGTCGTCCTGCCATCTCTTGTCCCTTTGGAAGCCGCGTTCGTCCCAAGATACTCGGCTGGCGATGACGTCAACAGCTATTCCGCAAGCCAGTGATAACAAAGACCGCGATCACAGCGGTCCTGGACGCCGTGTGTCACGATCGGTTATCGCCTGCGGCTCCGAGTATCGCGAATCGCGCCAATTGTGTTGCTGAATTCAATTACGAAAGCTTGCCGCGTGAAGCCGGAACATAACCGCTTGATACAACCGAACGTTGATCGGGATCTGCAGATTCAGGCCCTCAGGGTCATGGACGGAGGGCCTTCTAAGCCGGGGGTCGCAGGTTCGAATCCTGCCGGGCGCGCGACCCTCACCGTTCACGGGTCGCGCGTAAGTGCTTTTGGCGCGCCGTAGCTCCACAGGAGCGTAGGCGGGCCGGGCGCGCAACGTCTCGCTGCGCTCGCCGTCGCTGCTCCCGGCCGTTTCTAGTTCACGCTGCGGCTCACAGGCTCGCCGCAAGCTGGTGCGAATCCTGCCGGGCGCGCAACGTCTCTGCTTGCCAGCTCTAAAACGCCGGATCACGGCACGGGAATCCGATACAGGTTGCGCTGCACGCTCTGCCGCGTGAAGGCGTACGTTTCCGAAGTGGGGCCAGGCACAACATTCCTCAAGGGAATGAGCCGCGCTCCTGGCAGCTTCAAGATCTCCTCCTCGGACGGAAGACCATGGACGATACTCTCGGGCACCATTTGGCCCGGAGACAATGGCAAGACGTAGGCCTTCTCCAGGTTTGCTGCCGCACCCTTACCTTGCACGAACAAATGCTTCCGGTCCCCAGACCAACTGAGCGTCGTTGAAGAAGCCTGGATCTCCGTCCGAAGCGGAGCGCCGCCATCGACCCGGAAAACCACCACACCTCCAACACCTAACGCCAGCCAGTTGCCGTCTAAAGATCCGCCCGATAGACCAACAACAGGCATATCGAAGGCTTTCCGCAGCTCGCCTCCGTCTTGTTGGACACGGTAAAGGAACGCAGAGGTTCCTTCAACGCCGCGGAAAAAGACTTCACCGGTCGCGCCGAAAACGGGCTGTTCGCCTTCGATGTTGGGAATTTGCCGCGGCGGCGAGCGGCGGTCGAGCGGCGCGAGCCACAAGCGAGACTTACCACCGTTGTCAGTTGACGCCACAACGACTTGACGGCCGTCCGGGGAAACGTCGTAACTTCCGTAGGAACCAGGCCCCGTCACTGCAACGGCAAAGCCCGGCAGCAACGGCTCGCTGCGCCCGGAATCAAGTTCCGCCACCCACAATTCGCTCGCCGCTCCTTTTCGCACCTGGTAGAGCAGCCGCTTTCCATCGGGCGTGAGGTTGGGCGCGTAGGCGTAACCCTCCAGCGAGACTTGCCGATCGCCGCCGCCGTCGTGCAACCAGACAGAACTCTGCGTCAATCCCACGGCCGTGATGAACGAGCGGCCGTCGGGCGCCATGGCGAGTCCTTCTTCTTCGGTCGGCCCCGACGTAATCTGCTCGGGCTGACCGTCGGGGAACCGCTGGCGCCACGTATGGAAGGCTCCTCCGGAGTTGGAGCTGAAGTACATCCACGCTCCATCGGGCGACCATGCGGCAAAGGTGCAGGAACCACTGGGCGGGCCGATCTGCCCGCCTGTCGAACTGCCGTCCATCGGCGCCAGGCGGCACCGGTCAAGGGCTCCCCGCTCGTTCATCTCCACCAACAGCATGTGTGTGCCGTCGGGTGAGGGATACGAGCGATGGATCATGCCGCGCTCATGGGGCGGCACATAGAGATCGCGCGAACCGGCGCGGCTCTCATCGGCCGTCACGATCGCCATGTGTTGACGCTGATCTTTGATCTCAGAAAACAGCAGCTTTGATTTGTCGATCCACACCAGCCCGGAGGCGTTCGGAAGCCACACGCGCGGTTCTCCTCCCAGCACGGGCACGGCCCACATGTCCCAAATCCCCCCTCCCACCGAGTACGCGATTCGCGAGCCGTCCGGTGAAAAGACCGGGCTCATCTTGATTCGATTATCGCGGGTGAGCTGGACCGGCTCGCCGCTGGGCAGCATCTTCACGTAGACCTGCCCGGGCGTATTGAAGCTCGAGGGGCCGCGGATGAAGGTGAGCATGCGGCCGTCGGGCGAGAGCGCCGGCTGGACGGCCGAGTCCGGCAGGTTCGTGATTTGCACCCATTCGGAGCGCGCCGGGGCGGAAGCAGGCCATTTCAGTAACGACCACGCCAGGCCGGCTGCCGCAACGACCAGCGCCACAACTCCCGCTGTGATCGCGACAAAGCGTCGAGGCGGCCGCGCGGGCGGACGAACGGCCGTGGCTGCCCCGACTTGCCCCGAGAGTCTGCCCGACTCGGACTCCTGCTTCAGCTCTTCGAGAGCGAGCTTGATATCGGCGATGCCCTGGGCCCGGCGTTCCGGATCCTTGCGCAGGCAACGGGCGATGATCTTGTCCAGTTCCGTCGGCACGCCCGCTGAAATCTCGCTTGCGGCCTTCGGCTCTGTGTGCAAGATGGCGCCAAGCGTCGAGATCTTGTTCGTGCCCTCGAAGGCGCGCCGCCCGGTGACCATCTCGTAAAGAACCGAGCCGAACGAAAAAATGTCAGAGCGGCCATCTACCTTCCTGCCCTCGGCCTGCTCGGGAGACATGTAGGCCACAGTGCCCAGGATGGTGCCCTCTTCCGTTTGAGGGCTTTCCTGCGCCGCCATGGTCGCCGTCGCGCCTTCCGGATCGCCGTCGATGACTTCAGTCAGCTTGGCCAGGCCGAAGTCGAGCAATTTCACGCGGCCATCGTCGGCCACGATGATGTTGGCCGGCTTGAGATCGCGGTGGACGATTCCGGCGGCGTGGGCGCGCGCCAGTGCGTCGGCGATCTGAATTCCATACTTCAATGCATCTTTCAGACTCAGTCCACTTTTCCCGATGTATTGGTCGAGCGTCTTGCCTGGCACGAACTCCATGGCAATGAAGTCGGTGGGACCATCAGGCAGATTTGCGCTGTCGATGTCGTAAATGTGGACGATGCCGGGGTGATTCAGGGCCGAAGCCGATTTCGCCTCTTGCACAAAGCGGCGCTTACGATCGGGGCTGGCAGTGGCATCCGGGCGCAACACCTTGATGGCGACGGCACGGTCGAGATGGGTATCGAACGCACGATACACGACGCCCATGCCGCCCTCGCCGAGCTTGGAATCGATCCGGTAATGGCGTAGCGTCTGGCCGATCATAGCGGCAGCCCCATGAGGCTTAGGCTCAGTGCGTCGTTCGCACTTTCGCGCCAGCCTTCTCGAGCGGCGTCAATGTGAACTTGCGAAACTCGACCGATCCGTGGTCTCCCTGGACCACGATCGGACGCCGCAAAGCGGGTGCGAATCCGCCCGGGCGCGCGACCCTCACGATTCACGGTCGCGCGTGAGTGCCTTTGGCGCGCAACGTCTCGCTCGCTCGCAATCCGTGATTGGTTATCGATCGGTTCGAACCTGTGGGCCGCCATGGTGGTTTCTGGCTTACCTCGATGTCGTGTGTTGTGGACTCAACGGGCGACCACAACGCGCAGGAAGGTTGCGGGAATGGACGTCGCGTCTCTGGCCCCGCTCCTGTTCTGCTGCTCGAACAGAGCTTGGAGGTCCGCCTCAAGACTCGCGGCCTTGCCACTCTGTTCTGCGGCGGCGAATGCGTTCATCGTCAGGGGGTAATAGGCTCGAAAATCAGCCAGGTACGCGGCCGGTGCGACGGGAGCATTGAAGGTATACGTGTCCTTGATGCACGAGATCCTCTCGGCTGGAACACCCGCTGCCGCAAATCGTTCGATCACGTTGCTCTCAATGCCCCACGTCATGGGGCTGACAAAACCCTCGGGCGGTGGCGGCGAGAAGGCGGAGCTGATCTTTAGAACCTGTGCGACGAATGTCGGATCGTTCGGAATCCAGTTCCCCATGACGAGCCGCCCGCCGGGCCGCGTCACGCGCACCATCTCCCTGGCCACATCGAAAGGTTTGGGCGCGAACATCGCTCCGAAAATGCTGACCACGAGGTCGAAGCGCTGATCGGCGAGGTCGCTCAGGTTTGTCGCATCGCCTTCCTGGAACCGGCAGTTCTTCAGGCCCTCTGCCTGCGCGCGCCTGTTCCCGGCTTCGACAAGATTGCTGGCGATGTCGACGCCGAGGACGTCCGCGCCCAGTCTGGCCGCCGGCAGGGCCGTCGTCCCGTCGCCGCATCCCAGGTCCAGCACCTTCAGTCCCGCGGTCATGCCGAGTGCGGCGACGATTGCCTCTCCGCTCTCTCGCATGCTCGCCGCAATGCGCGTGAAGTCACCCTTTTCCCACAACGCCTTGTTCGGATTCATCGACCGTTGTCCTCCCAGGACGGCGAAGCCCACGTGAACGGTATTAAGGGGCGGTTCGGCCGCTCCGCCAATACGAATGCGTTCCGCATGATGCCTCGAAGCGACTACTCCCGGAAATAGACCAGCCCGAGATAGAGCGCGGGGGTCGCGAAGACCACGCCGACCGCCGCCAGGGTCCAGATACGCCGCCGGAACCTCAGCAGTAGATTCACGTCTTCGATTCGCCGCCGCTGGAACACCCACAGCGTGCGGTGATTACCACGCCCAGCCGAGTCCATAATGATCACGTCAGCCCTCTGGGAAACGTTGCCTTCAACCGCCGCATCAGTGAGGAGCCGTGACACCCACTAGTCAGCCCGTTGATCCGGCCAAGGTCGAGGCTTTCGGCGCCAAGCTGCTCGACTGCCTCAATCATGCTGGCTTCTGCCTGATGGCGTCGATCGGCCACCGCACGGGCCTCTTCGACGCGATGGGCGGATTGCCGCCATTGACCTCAGCGGAGATCGCGCAAGCGGCCAATCTTCACGAGCGGTACGTGCGCGAGTGGCTCGGCGCGATGGTCACCGCCGGCGTGGTCGACGTCGATGCAACGAGCACGTTGTACTCGCTGCCTCCCGAGCACGCCGCGATGCTGACCCGTGCGGCGGGGAAAGACAACGTCGCCGCACTCGCCCAGCTCGTGGGAATGCTCGGCTGCGTCGAAGACGACATCGTGAGCTGCTTCCGGCAGGGGGGCGGGGTGCCTTATGACAAGTTCGCCCGCTTCCAGGCCATCCTGGCCGAGGACGAAACCGTTGTCACCACGCTCGAGTCGCACATCTTGCCTCTGGTGCGCGGGCTGACCGATCAATTGTCACGCGGCATTCGCGTGCTCGACGTCGGTTGCGGCTCAGGGCGGGCGATCAATCGCATGGCGGAGCTGTACCCGAACAGCCGATTCACCGGACTCGATCTTTCGCTCGAGGCCACCGCAACCGCCCGTGCAGAATCGGAGCGGAAACAGCTTCGCAACATCGAGTTCGTCGCGCGCGATCTCAGCGACTTCGATGCGACCGCTGATCCAGAAGCATACGACTTCATCACGACGTTCGACGCGATCCACGATCAGGCCAAGCCGCTGAACGTGCTCAGGGGCATCCACCGGTCGCTGACCCCCGGCGGCGTCTACTTGATGCAGGACATCAAGGCGTCGAGCCAGGTTCACGGCAACCTCGCGCATCCGCTCGGCACATTTCTCTATGCCGTCTCCGCCATGCATTGCATGACGGTGTCGCTCGCGCAGGGCGGCGAGGGACTTGGCGCGATGTGGGGCGAGGAGAAGACGCGCGAGTACCTGACGCGAGCCGGATTCACTTCGGTCGAGACGCATCAGCTGGCTCATGACGTGATGAACAATCTGTATGTGGCGAGGAAGTGAGACCGCGCTCACTCTAGCGATGCCATCTTTCGCTTGAGCTCTTCGGTCACCGTCCAGAGGTGAAGCTCGTACTCGCCGCCATACTCACTGGGGACCGAAACCGTCTTGTCGGGCTTCCAGTCGCCCATCGTGAACCGGTGTGACACCACGCGTGCGCCGACTTTGAGCTGCTTCCAGAGAATTGGCCGGATCAGCAGGTTGAAGTGGTCGCCCATGTACAGGAAGACCACGGTTGCGGTCGACAGATCTTGAATGTCCAGCGCATCACCCAATCGGATTTCGATCTTGTTGTCGAGACCGGCCTCTTTGACTCGCGCGCGAGATTCGGCCACCTGCGCCGGGTCGATGTCAATGCCGACTCCCTTGCTTGCTCCGCCGTTGACCGCGGCGATCGTGATCCGTGCGTCGCCGCAACCCGGTTCGTACACGACGTCCCCAGCGCTGATACCTGCCAGTGTGACCATCTCGTCGACAACATCCGGCGGCGTCGGGACATAGACAACGCGCACGCGGTCGCTCGGATCCTCGACCGTGAGATCGACCGCCACGGGCGCGCCTCCCCGAAAGTCGACGGTTCTCCTCCGCGTCATCGTCGTGTAGCCGTTGGGTTTCCACGTCGCGGTGAACTGATAGCGATACATGGTGCCGGGGTTCAGTAGCGGAGTCTCGAGCTCACGGGACGTGCCAGCACCAGGAATCGTCCGGCCTTCGATGATCAACTCGGTCTGGTCATCCGGAACGGTCACGGTAATGTGTGACGTGACCCCGGGCGCGGCCGCAGCCGGACGCTGAAGGAACAGCGAACCGGTGGGTTCGAGTGCCACGGCGCCCTGTGTGGCGAACACGAGAACGCTGCTGACGAGAAGCAGGATGTGTTTCATGGCTGCGTACCTCATCGTCCCGTCGCCGTTCCCGTCCAATAGGCAGCAGCGCGTTCGACGTCGGCGACTAGGAGCCGTACCCCATCGCTTCGAAGAACGGCATCACCGCCTGATCGGGCTGCTCGAGATCGGCCGCAAGCACGGCGAGCCCGAACTCTCCTTTGTAGAGGCTGTGTGGATACTCCGGCGGCATCTTGCTGTCGCGTGCAGCGCGCACGGCGAGGTCGCGCGCCCGATCGAGCCACCGCGGCTGGCCGGTATGTCGATAGAAGTTGAGCAGCGCATACGCGCGTCCGACGAGGCCGCAGCAAAGTGTTCCCGTCGGATCCGCGGACTCCCACGCGTTCCAGGCGGCGCGTGCTGCGAGATCGAGATGCCGCTCCTGTCCCATCAGGCGATGCGCCAGCGTCCAGAGATACACGTAACCCGCACTGCCGTTGCACCATCCAGGCATGGTCGGTGTCTGGCCCGGTGCATTGAGCACCCACGGCCACTCGACGCCGCGGCCGGTGGGGATCGCCATGTCACCAAGTTCACTCAACCGGCGAACGATGCCGTCAGGCGGAGGCACTCCGGCCACGCGGCACCACTGGAGCGTGGCGTACAAGAAGCCGGCCCATCCGTGGGCCGCACCAGGGTATTGCACGTCCGCCTCGAGGATGGCTGGCTTGGCGTCGAGCGCCTGCCACATGCCGGACACGACGTCATCGCCGAACCGGCGAAGCGAGCTCCAGTCGCCGTCGCGATCGGCGGCGGCGTCGAGGAGCAACGTCGCTCCCAGGAGCGTGCTGGCTGTGCCCAGCGTGGCGTCCAGCCCCGCCGCTGGCCGGGCCGCTGCCGATAGAAACTCCGCCGTGGCCTCGCCCTGCGCGAGACGGTCGCCGGTTGCCCGCGCCACGAGTGCCGCCGTGGCGTACACGCCGCTCGGGCAGTGATACGGCGACGCCGATCCGCACAGCTCCTGTGTGATCTCGATCTCCGCGTTGTAGAAGGCGCCCTCGTCAGTGATCTCTCGGCGGGCGCGCTCGGTCCACGCATCCGCCAAGGCCAGCAGGTGTTGGTCGCCCCGCCTGAGCGCGACGCAGAGCAGGCCCAACGCGACACCGGCCGACCCGTACGTCAGTGACGTCGTCGGAGCAGGCGTGAATGCGGATTGCATCCAGGGGCCGTCAATGGTGGTCTGATTGAGTGCGCGATCGAGCACCGTCGACAGCGCTGACGATCGCGCAGACACGGTCACGCCGCTCGCCACCGGAGTCGACGGAGGAGAGACAGCAGCCAGTGCCGTGGAGAACGCTTCCATCGAAGGGAATCGCTCATCCTCCTGCTTGGCCAGCGCCCTGGCCAGCACCGCCTCGAGACTCGGCCAGGGCGTGGCGCCGCGGTCGGAGAACGACAGTACCGGACGTTCGACGATGTCGCGGAGCATCCCGTCGCGGTCGAGCCGAAAGTCCTGCCAATGCGAGCCGGTGGCGAGAAGATAGAGCAGGGCTGCCACCGAATACTGCTCGCCGGCCGAGGTCACCAAGGGATGCGCCGATCCCGATAACTGCGCGCGGGCGTACTCGGGCTCGAAGAAGAATGGAATACCGCCGCGCTCGACCTCGGTGGCGAGCGGGTGCTGGGTCGACGTTGAACGTGCCAGACCGAAGTCGAGCAGCCGGACGCCGCCGTCGGAATCGACGAGGACATTGCGCGGGTGCACATCACCATGGAGCACCCCGCGACCATGGAGGCGCGTGTAAGCCGTGCTGATGGTCTGGAAGAGCGCGAGCAGCGAGCCACGCGCGTCGCTCCCCGATCGTTCCCGCCATTCTGCAGCCGCGGTGGCCACGTCGATGCCGGCCACGAACTCGAGCTCGAGATAATGCCGTCCGTCGATCTCTCCGTGGCGGTAGAGGCGCGGTGCGACGTCACCGCCGAGGTGGGTGAGCAGTCCCGCTTCGCGGATCAAGCGCTCCCGCACGAATCCGCCGGTCGTGGGCCGGGTGCGCTCGACCTTGAGCACCGACGTCGGCATGCTCAGGCCTGCCACCAGGTGGACTTCGGTGTCCTCGAGCACTTGCAATGTGCGCAGCACGACACCGCCCATCACACGTGTTCCCGTGGTCCACGTGGCGTCCCGCCGAGCTCCTTCACCGTTCTCGTCGGCGGCGACGAGAATGCCTCCCTCGGTCATGCTGCGCAGCATCGGAAACGCCGATTCGAGCACGCTGTCCGGCTCGAGGCTGCGCGCGCGCGCGAACAGAATCACGGCTTCGACAGCGCTCCGGGGTTCACGGAAGTGGTTGAGGAGCGCGGCCGTATCGGCGTCGACAATCTTCGATCCGCTCCGTCCTCCAAGACGCGAAATCGCCACGTCGTCATCGCGACATTCAATCTGCGATCGGGACTCGTCGGGCAAGTCCAGCACGGGAATCAGCAGGACGTCCTCATTCAGCACGAGTCTTCCGGTCAGGCTCGACATGTGGTGCCCTTGATGGCTCAGGCTGCGTTCCAGATCGACGCCGAGGGCGTCCAGCGATCGACGTCGACGCCCTCGCGGCGCAAACGCTCGAGAGCAAACTGCCACGGCGGCAGTCCGGGGCGCTCGTCGGCTTGCGCGGCGACCATCGCGCCGGCGAGCCGCTGCACGACCCAGAGCCGCCAGCTTTCCGGTTCCTGCCAGGAGAGCGTTCGCTGAGCGGGTGGGGGGTCGAGCCCCCACGAGAGCAGGCCGTCGCCGCCAATCTCCGCGGAGAACGGGACGCCGTGCGGCTCGACGCCCGCCAACCTCTCCGACAACTCATTCGCGATGTCCTGCAGCGCTTCGAGTGTGTCGACGTAGACGACGAGCTTGTCGGGACGCAGCAGGCCATCGGCGGTGCGACCGACTTTGAAGTGCGCCCCGTCACGTCGTTCGAGCGTTTCGACCAGGATGAGGAAGACGTCGGGAAGGGCCGATGCCATGGGGCTCACATAGAGTTTGCAGGTCGGCCTGCTGTGGCGAGACTCGCGCTTGCCGGTCTTCGACCAGGAAATCCAGCCCGACGGTTCAGGTGCCGTCCCCCGTTCCCAGCGCGTCTCGAGGCGCCGTGCGAGATCAGTCCCGGGAGCGGCGCCGAGATAGGCAAGAACCGCGCTTTCGTCGGCGGCTCGGCGATGCCAGGCGGGCGTCACTGGCTGACGGCCGAAGTTGTACAGCCGCAGCGCCAGGCGCGTCGGGTCGTTCAGACGCAGCGCCTGACCGTACCAAAGTGCCTGCTGCGACAAGATCGCCAGCCGCTGTTCCGCCGGCGCCTGACTGGTGCCGACGAGCAATGCCGCTGCGGCAGCGCCCGAGACGAAGTGGCCGCCCTCCTCGATCTCCAGCACGCCGTCGAGGACGAGCGCCGAGATCGCTTTGGCCGCAGCCTCCTGTTCGCCCGACCAGACGAAGAATGGCAGCGGCCCCGGCTCCCGCAGCGTCAACCAGAGCAGCGCCATATCTCGGCTCACCGCCCGGAACGTTCGTCCGCTGCCGGCGCGCGGCCGGAACACGCCGTAAGTGTCTGGATCCGCGCGCAATTCGGCGAGCACGATCTGTTCCTCGATCGGCAGGCGATCGAAGACGACGAGATCGTACGCGCTGCCGGCGCGAAACGTCCGGCCCGCGAAATCGGACACCGATTGAAGAGACATGCACGCTGCGAAGCACGCGTGGTCCGCGCTGGTCTGCGGGCCACGCGGGCTACGTCTCTTATCTCATGCCCTTCTTGGCTCTCTTGACCTGTTCCAGCGCGTCGGTAAGACCGCGCTCGATCGCATCAGCTTGAGCCTTGGTCGAGAAGGCGCTGCCGAGGCCCTTTTCGACCTCGTCCAGCTTCTTCAACGTCTCTTGAAGCTCGCTTCGAAGTGTCACGAGATCCTCGAGGTCCTTGATGATGTACGGATCGCCGGAGGCGTAGCAGATATAGGTCGGATCGCACGCTGATCCGCCTGGGCCTCCGCACGACTGGAAGAGCTGGCATCCTCCTCCGCCTCCGGTGAACTGAACGGAACAGTGGCCACAGGAGACGAACCCGCAACCGTAAGTTCCGCCGAATAGGCAGGTCCGATAGTGACAGAACGTGGGATGCGTGCAGATCTTGGTGTGGAACAGACAGATCTTGGCCAAGTCTCCGACGCTGACCCCGGTTTTCGGCAAGACGGTAACGAGGAGATCTTTCGTGCTGAACTGCATGCGATCGGCCCCCTTTCTCATCCGGGCGGATGTCGAAGGGAATTCATCCACGGTGAACACGATGCGACCGAAGTACGTGGAGGCACTGCGGCGCCGGGCGGCTCCAAGCTCTGCTCGATAAGCTCGGGAGTCGGAATCCTACAGTCGGCCCGACCACGAAGCAATACGATTTTTCTCTGAGGCACGCGTGACCGCACGGGTCAGGTGACGGCTTATTGAATCGTCACCTGCACGCTCACGCGAGGCTCCTCCTGCGGTTAAGATTCACCTGCCCGGGAGGCCCCCCATGCTGCCGATCTGTTGGACACTCGTCGCTCGTCGTGTTTCGTTGGGACTCACCGCCGGCCTGCTGACGGCGGCGGCTTCGTCACAGCGAGGGCCGAATGCGAGCCTCAAGATCGTCGTGATCGAGGGCGAGGCCGCAGTCAACATCATTCAGCAGAAGACGGCTGTCTCGCCTCTGGTCGAGGTGCGCGATCGGAACGATCAGCCGGTTGCCGGAGCGATTGTCACGTTTGCAATCCAGGGTGGCAGGTCCGCAGCCTTCGCGGGCGGCACGTCGACGTTGAGCGTGACGACCAATGCCGCCGGCCAGGCGCTAGCGTCGGGCTTCAGCCCATTGCTCAATGGCGCCGTCCAGATCAACGTGCAGGCAGCATTTCAGGGTCAGATCGCCGCCGCGACTATTGCCCAGACCAATGTCATGACCGCTGCGCAAGCCGCAGCTGTCGGGGCCGGCGCCAGCGGCACGAGCGGGGGAGGCGCGAGTGGCGCGACGAGCGGGGGCGCCGGCGCGGGCGGCGGCGGTGGTGGGCTGTCGGCCACCACAATCGGGATTCTGGGCGGGGTGGCCGCCGGTGGAGCGTTCGCGGCGTTGAAGCTGAAGGACGCGCTGGAAGAAGAAGCGCCGGCACCAATCATCACTTCCGTAATTGCCTCGCCCGATCCGGCGCTGCAGGGTGCGACGACGGTCAGGCTGGGCTATAGCGGCGAGGTGGCAGGAAAAAGCAACACGGCCTGGACGCAGTTGTGGGAGTTTGGCGACGGCACCAGTCAGACCGTGACCGTCATCGACAACGGTGGACCTCCAATCGACGTCTCCCACGTGTATGCGAGCGCCGGGACGTATACCGTGCGGCTCACGATTACCAACTATCAGGGCAAGCAGACCACGGGTCAGACATCCATCACAGTAAAGAATCTCACTGGCCGGTGGCGTTTGGGCACCACCGCGAACTTCTATGACTTCGTGCAGTCCGGCAACACATTCACGGGCACATTCTCGGCCCCGCCGGCGAGGACGATTACAGGAATCATTCAGTCGTCGAACCCGCCAGTCTCGTTTACCGAAACGTTCGTGGCGGGTGGGACGACCACTGTCAACACCTACACATCCCATCAGAACGTCAGCGCCGATACGATCACGGGGGTCCTGAACAACACGACCACGGCGTTGACGCGACAGTAGCCGGGTCAACCGATCTTTCCATTCAGGCACTTGAAGAACTTGTCCATCATCAAATGTGCCGTGGGATGGAGGAGCCGCTGACCCACCTGGGCGATCAGTCCCCCGACAGACATTTGTGCGGCGACGTCAACCACGACGCCTTGGTCCGATGACGCGAGCGTGATCGTCGATTCGCCGTTGACGAACCCTGGCCGGCCCCGGCCTTCGACCAGGAGACGATACGAGCGTTCCGGATCCTTGTCGGCGATACGCACGGTGCCATCGAACGTTCCGGTGATTGCGGCGACGCCTGCGGTCAACCGCACCCGATACTCGTCGTCGCCAACCGCCTCGAAGCGCTGACAACCCGGCAGGCACGCGGCGAGCGTCTGCGGATCCATCAACCCCTCCCACACGCGAGCGAGCGGCGCGTGGAAGACGTACTGTGCTTTTAGTTCCATGACAGCGTAACGCCCCGTTCCGTGGAAAGCGCATTGAGATGGAGAGCCAGCGCCTCGAGGCTCGCCATATTGTGCACCGGTAGAAAATCGTCGACGAAGGGGAGCGCCGCCTGCAGGCCGCGGGTCAGCGGCTCATAGCCCGGCGATCCAAGAAGCGGGTTCAGCCAGATCAGCCGCCGAACGCTGCGCTGAAGCCGAGCGATCTCCCTGGCCAGCAATTCCGGATCGCCAAGGTCCCATCCGTCAGAGATGAGGAGAACGAATGGTCCGCGACTGAGCACACGCCGCGCCCACTCGACATTGAACGACTGGATGGCTTCGCCAATTCGCGTGCCGCCAGACCACAGGCCCTGCGGCTGGACTCCTCTCAGCGCCTCGTCAACGCGTTGGGCCGCAAACTGCCGAGTGATCCTGGTCAGCCGAGTGGAGAACACGAACACTTCAACCCGGCGCATGCCCAGCGCCATCGCGTGAGCGAAGAGCAGCAGCATTCGGGTATACGGATCCATCGATCCGCTCACGTCGCAGATCACGATCAGCGGGCGAGGCTTGGTCCGCCGTGCGCGATACGGAATGGCGATCAGCTCTCCACTGTGCCGGGCGTTGACGCGGAGCAGCCGTCGGAGATCGACCGTCCTGCTCCGCCCCGGCTCCCAGCGCCTCGTCACCCGCAAACCTGGCGACCACGTCAGCTTGGAGAGTGCCTCTTTAGCCAGAGCCACGTCGGCCGGGGTGAACGTCGAGAAGTCCTTTCGCCGCCACGTCTCATCCGGGCTGTAGGTGCGAACGTCCACCGCGAGGTCCTGGCCCGCGTCCTCTCGATCGCCACGCTCGGCGGATGCCGCCCCTGGCGCAACCAGTCGAACCTTCGGCCTGGCGCGAAGCGGCACGTGCATCGGCCGGGGCAGGGCGCCCGCCGCTTCCGGCCAGACGCGCCAGAACTGCTCGAAGAGCGCATCGAATCGAGCGCCATCGCCGCGCCGATAGACGAACACGGTGCGAAGCGCATCGCGGACGTCCGCTTTGCGTTCGATTCCAACTTCGGCGAGCGCGCGAACCGCATCGGGCACGCCGCTGGCGCGCACCGAGAGACCGGAGGCGCGAAGCGTGCGCGCGAAAACGATGAGGTTGGCGAGGAGCGCCTGCGACATGAGCGCCGTTCTATGAACGCAGCGTCGCGACTCGCGCCTTGGCGTCGTCCACGAGCGATCGCAGCCGGGGGCCGCGAATCGACTCGATGTCTTCGTGATCCTTGAGGAGCACGCCGAGCGTCTCTTCGACGACGGTTTCGTCCAGTTGCCGTCGATCGAGCGCGACGAGGGCGGCAACCCAATCGAGAGTCTCGGAGATACCGGCCATCTTGTGGAGGTTGGCGCTGCGCAGCTCCTGGACGAACGCGGTCACCTGCTCGGCGAGCTGACGAGGTGCGTCGGGCATCCGCGTCTCGATGATTCGGTGCTCCTTCTCGAACGATGGGTAATCGATCCAGTAGTAAAGGCAGCGACGCTTGAGCGCGTCACGGATTTCCCGCGTGCGATTGGACGTGAGGATGACGATCGGCGGCTCGGCGGCTCTGATCGTACCGAGCTCTGGAATCGTCACCTGGTAATCGGACAGCAGCTCGAGCAGAAAGCCTTCAAACTCCTCGTCGGCCCGATCGATTTCGTCGATCAGCAGCACGGGCACGGCGTCCGGATGGTGCGACAACGCTCTCAGCAGCGGACGTCTGATGAGAAAGCGCTCGCTGAACAGTTGTTCGGTGATCCGCGTCCGTTCAAGTTCGTGACTGGCCTCGAGCAGCCGAATCTCGAGCAGCTGCCGCGCGTAGTTCCACTCGTAGAGCGCGTGCGCGACGTCGAGGCCCTCGTAACACTGAAGGCGGATGAGCTCGGTATCCAGCCCAGTCGAGAGCGCCTTGGCGACTTCGGTCTTGCCGACGCCCGCCTCGCCTTCGAGAAACAACGGACGGCGCAGCTTCAGCGCCAGGTAGATTGACAGGGCGAGCGCGCGGTCGGCGACGTAGCGCTGATCCGACAGCAGGCGCTCGAGCTGATCGACGGACTCGACGTGACGCACTATGAGCCTGTCTGCGTCATCGGCGGTCTAGGCCGACCGGTCGACGGCGGCGGTCAGGGCGCGCTTGACGAAGACCACGGCCATCGCCTTGCGATACTCGGCCGACGCGTAGATGTCCGCCAGGATCTCGTCGCCCAGTTCGTCGAGCACATGTGCCGCTGCGCGGTCGATCGTCTCTGCCGACACGTGCTGTCCCGCCAGCGCACTCTCGACGGATCGCACGCGGATGGCCGCTGGCACCAGGCCGCCAACCGCCACGCGCGCCGACTTGCAGACACCCTGATCCATTGCCACGACGGCTGCGGCTCCGACGACGGCATAGCGGGAAGCGGGGTGCGTGAACTTTGCGTAAGCCATTCCTTCACCGGCTTTCCGGGAAGGGAACTCCACGCTCGTGAGAATTTCTTCGTCCGCCAGGGCGGTCGACATGATGCCCTGAAAGAAGTCTCCGACAGCGATCGTCCGCTCGCCTCGCGGGCCTACGGCGGTGACGGTTGCGTCGAGCACCGCCAATACGGTTGGCAAATCGGACGCGGGATCGGCATGTGCGATGTTGCCGCCCACGGTCCCGCAGTTACGGACCTGCGGATCGCCGATATGCGCGGCAGCTTCGACAAGCATCGGACACGCGCTCTGCAGCGCATGCGAGGATGCCACCTCCGCATGGGTAGTGAGGGCGCCGATGCGGACCCGTCCCTGGCTGATCGTGATGCCCTTCAACTCGCCAATCCGGCCGATATCGATCAATGCCGATGCGGTGGCGAGACGCATCTTGAGCAACGGGATCAGGCTGTGGCCCCCAGCCAGGATCTTCGCGCCGGGGTTCTGCTGCAGAAGCTGTTGCGCTTCACGTACAGAGTCGGCCCGATAGTAGTCGAATGATGCGGAGTACATAGAGACCTGTCTATGCTGAATCGGTTAACAACCAACGTTCGTGTTCGACCTACGCCCACGGGCCGCGACAACGGAGCGGCCCTTGTGGTTCCAATAAGTGCACTCCGATAGATCCTCTTTAGCGCTGCATGGCGCGCCACACCCGTTCAGCCGTGAGTGGCATTGTGAGGTTGTCGACGCCAAAGGGCTCGAGCGCGTCGATGACGGCGTTGTAAACCGCGGCGGTTGACACAATCGTGCCGGCCTCGCCAATCCCTTTGACACCCAATGGGTGGTGAGGTGACTTGGTCACGGTCGACAGCACGTCGATCTCGGGGAGAAGGTCGGCTCGAGGAATCGCGTAGTCGAGCAGGGATCCGGTCACGAGTTGACCGCTGTCGTCGTACACCGCGCCTTCCCAGAGTGCTTGACCGACGCCCTGCACGACGCCTCCGTGCACCTGGCCCTCGACGATCATCGGATTGATCTGCGGCCCGCAGTCATCGACCGCGACATATTTCTTGAGTGCCACTTGGCCCGTATCTCCCTCGATCTCGACGACAGCGATGTGCGTGCCGAACGGGAAGACGAAGTTCGGCGGATCGTAGAAGCTCGTGGCCTCGAGACCCGCTTCCATCCCTTGCGGCAGGTTCCACGCAACATTGGCCATGAGCGCGATGTCCTGAATCGTCTTGGCTCTGGCCGGCGTTCCTTTCACGAAGAAGCGGCCGTCCTGATAGTCCATGTCCTCGGGTGACGCTTCGAGTAAATGCGCGGCGAGCACTTTGGCCTTGTCCTTGATCTTGCGGACCGCCACCGCCAGCGCCGCCCCGCCAACGGCCGTGGTCCGGCTGCCATAAGTGCCCCAGCCCATCGGTGTCGAGTCGGTGTCGCCGTGAATGACCTTCACGTCGTTGACATCGACGCCAATCTCGTCGGAAACGATCTGCGCGAAGGTGGTCTCTTCCCCCTGACCGTGCGGTGACGCGCCAATGAAGACGTTGACCTTCCCGCTCGGGTGGAAGCGGACGATCGCGCTCTCCCAGAGACCGCCTTGGAATCCGATCGCGCCGGCGACCTGTGATGGGCCGAGCCCGCAGATCTCGACGTAGGTGCCAACGCCGATGCCCATGTACCGACCCTGATCGCGAAGCCGCGCCTGTTCCTTGCGCAGCTCCTGGTAACCGATGTGATCGAGCGCCTTGTCGAGCGCGCGCTGGTAGTTGCCGCTGTCGTAGTTCAAGCCGGTGACGACGGCGCAGCCGTTGTCGAACGGAGGCAGCAGATTGCGACGACGGATCTCGACAGGGTCGATCTTCAGTCGATCCGCCAGCTTGTCGAGCATACGTTCGAGCATGAACGTCGCTTCTGGGCGCCCGGCGCCGCGATACGCGTCAACCGGCGTCGTGTTGGTGTAGACGCCGTAGACATCTTCCTTGAGCGCGGGCACGTGGTACGGCCCCGACAACATCAGCCCGTGGAGAATCGTCGGAATCCCAGGCGCGGCGGTCGAGAGATAGGCGCCCACGCCGGCCCATACCGTGCAGCGCAGGCCAAGGATCTTCCCGTCGTTGGTGGCCGCGAGCTCCACTTCCTGAATGTGATCGCGCCCGTGCGTCGTCGCCAGATAGTTCTCACGACGGGTCTCGGCCCACTTCACCGGCCGGCCCAGCTTGATCGAGCAGAAGACCGCGATCATCTCGCCGGGAAACACGGCGATCTTGCTGCCGAATCCGCCACCAACTTCGGGTGCGATGACTCGGAGCTTGTCCTCTGGCACGCCGGTGATCAGCGAGGCGAGGAATCGAAGGATGTGCGGGTTCTGGGTCGTGTTCCAGAGCGTCAGCTCGCCGGTGGCTTTCACGAAGCTCGCGAGCGCGGCCCGCGCTTCAATGGCAGTGGGAATCAGCCGCTGCTGGATGATGCGGTCACTGATGGTGACGCCGGCGCCGGCAAATGCCGCCTCGACATCTCCGCCGGCGACGGTCCAATGGAACGCCTGATTGCCTGGCACATCCGCGTGCAGTTGTGGCGCGCCGGCGGCCGCGGCTTTCTTCGGGTCCACGACGGGTGAGAGCGGTTCGTAGTCGACGTCGATCAAGTCGAGCGCGTCCTGGGCCTGATAGCGGTTGTCGGCGACCACGACCGCGACGCAGTCACCGACGTAGCGGACGACGTCTGTAGCCATGGGCTGGTAGGTCGCCACCTTGAGATCCGAATTGGGCAGCAGCCACGCGCACGGCATCGGCTTGAGACGCGTGTTCGTGTCGGCGCCTGTGTAGATGGCGATGACGCCCGGGGAGTGGCGGGCGCGGTGGGTATCGATCTTCTTGATGCGCGCGTGTGCATACGGGCTGCGGAGAATGGCGGCATGCACCATGCCCGGCAGGGTGAGGTCGTCGGTGTAGGTCGCCGTCCCCGTGATCAACCGCGGGTCTTCGCGGCGCCGGATTCCGGAGCCAAAGACTCTGGCGCCCATCATCGGCCTCCCGCTGCCGCCGCTTCACGCACCGCGCGAACGATGTTCTGGTAGCCGGTGCAGCGGCACAAGTTGCCTTCGAGCGCGTGGCGGATCTGCTCGTCGGTCGGCTCAGGGTTGTCGTTGAGGAACGCCACCGTGGTCAGAATCATTCCCGACGTGCAGAACCCGCACTGGAGCCCGTGCTTGGCCCAGAACGCCTCCTGCACAGGATGAAACCCGTCGTCTTTGGCGAGCCCCTCGATGGTCGTGATCGACGTGCCGTCCGCCTGCACGGCCAGCCGGGTGCACGACTTGGTCGCCACGCCATCGACCAGGACGGTGCAGGATCCGCACTGGCTGGTGTCGCAGCCGACCTTGGTGCCCGTGAGGCCGGCGTCGTCGCGCAGGAAATGCACGAGCAACAGACGTGGCTCGACGTCGCGCTCGAAGGCACGACCGTTGATGGTGATCTTGACCGGTAGTTTCACGGCGAGTCCTCCAGTGCTGGAGAAGAAGGACGAATCGAAAATGGGTGGTGAGATTGGCCGGATGATGGTGCGAGGGAATAGTTGTGTCAAGCAGGATCTGCCGAACACGGCCCTAAGGAAGAAGAACCGCCCCATCGATGTGGGGCGGTTGTTCTCCCACAGTAACTTGCCTTACTTCTGCTCGGCCTTCTTTGCTGCCCACCGCCGTTTCGCGGCCAGCGACATCTTGCGTCTCGCCGCCGCGCTGACTTTGTAACCCTGCTTACGGCCGGGCTTGGTGACCGAACCCATCGACCTGAGCAACTTGCGCCGAGCGGGCAGTCGAAGTTCGGCCCGGTGGCCGAGCTCAGCTAGCATTCCCTGCGCGCTCCTGACGAAGCTCAGGATCTCTTTGAGACCTCCGCGCGCTGTCTGTTGACCGATGCAACTTTGCTGGAAAGGACACCGAGCACGTGACCGAGCGACTGGGCGGCGTCTCCCAGCCGGCTGCGAGACTTACGACGGCGCTTTTTTGCCATTACAAGGATTCCTCCGGGGGGAAGGTGAACCCAAAGTATATCGGAGCTTCGGCCGCGGACGAATCCGGGGAATAAAATGCCTTGAGTATGTGTCGTGCGCTCCTGATGGTGTCGGTGCTGTTCTGGGCACTGTGCGCCTCAGCACGTGCGCAAACCAACACCGGGGAATTAACCGGAGTCGTCCGCGACTCGCAGGGCGGCGTGCTACCAGGTGTGTTGGTTCAGGCGGAACACCTCGACACCGGTTCACGAGTCGAACGCGCGACGGATCACCAGGGACGGTTTTTCTTTCCGGCGCTCCGGGTCGGCGTCTACGCCATCAGCGCCGAGCTGGCCGGGTTCAAACGCCTGGTGCGATCGGGGGTGGCGCTGCAGCTTGGCCAGACACTGACATTGGATCTCACGCTCGAAGTGGGAGGTCTTACTGAAGCAGTGACGGTCACACTGGAAGCGCCGCTGCTTCAAACCACCAATGCCGAAATCAGCGACGTCATCGAGAACCGCGAGGTCGTCCAGCTCCCCCTGAATGGGCGCAACTTCCTGGCGCTGGCGAGCCTGAGCGATGCGGTCGTCATTCCACCGGGCGGAACCCGCGGCGAGGCCCTGCAACAGGCGGGATCGCTGCCCAATGTCGGCGGCCAACGCTCCGGTCACAATATTTATCTGCTGGACGGTTTCACGGTCACCGACGAGTTGTTCAACAACCTGGTCATCAATCCATCGATCGATTCGATTCAGGAATTCAAAATCCAGAAGTCGCAGTATCCAGCAGAGTTCGGCGGCAAGGCGTCCGCGCTCATCAACGTGGCCACGCGCGCTGGAACCAACGCGTTTCGTGGGACGTTGTTTGAGTTCTTCCGAGACGACCGCTTCGATGCGCACAATTACTTCGATCCGAAAGACTCCCCGGTTCCTCCTCTCCGCCAGAATCAATTTGGCGGCGCGCTCGGAGGCCCGATTCGTCACGACCGCACCTTCTTCTTCGCCAGTTACGAAGGCCAGCGGATCCGTCGATCGCAAACCCGAACGTTCTCCGTCCCGCCAGCGGCGCTGCGGACGGGAGACTTCTCGTCGGTCGATCCGATTTGCGATCCCCTCACCATCGGATTGGCGGGTAACTGCGTCAGCTTTCCCCAGAACCGAGTCCCTGCGGACCGCATCGATCCAATTGCAGCGGCGTTTCTGCAGCACGTGCCTCTGCCGACGTCGGGCGCCGCGTTTCAGAACCTGACGTCGGTCCAGCCACAGCTCAAGGATGTCAATCAGCTGAGCGTTCGGGTCGACCACCGCTTTCAGCCATCCGATCAATTGTTCGCGCGGGTCAGCGGGTTTTTTGCTGACGAGACTCAGCCATTTGGATCGAGCAGCTTGCAGGAAACGCTCGTTCCAGGCTTTGGACGGGAGTTGACGACCGATGCATGGAACGGCGGCGTGAGCCACACGCATGTGTTCGCGTCGAACGTCATGAACGAGTTCCGCGCCGGTTGGATGGAGGTTGGTGGAGGGCAGCGGAGCCTGAACCAAGGCGTGGACTTCGCGGGGATGACGGGCCTGCAAGGGGTAACGAGGGATCCGCGAGATGTCGGATTTCCGCAGATCTCGACGCGGGGGTTGTACAGCACGATGGGCGATCCCACGTCCTTCGTATCTCGCACCAACCGGCACTTCGAGGTGTACAACAGCGTCCTTATGGACCGCGGCTCGCACCATGTCAAGACGGGCGCCTATTTCTTTCATCTGGCGCTCAATCCTGAACAGCCCGACAACGCGCGAGGCGCGTTCACGTATACGGGGCAGTTCACCGGTAATGCCTTTGCGGACTTCCTGCTCGGCTATCCGGCCAACGCCGTGTCGGGAATCGGCCGCGGCGACGAGGATGGCCGAACCAATTGGCTCCACCTCTTTGCGCAAGACGATTGGCGGATCGGCGACAACCTGACCCTCAATCTCGGACTGCGTTACGAATACAACCAGCACATGCGGGATCGGCGAAACCGGCTGTCAACGGTCGATCTGGCGACTCCGGGTGGACGTTTCGTGATTGCCAGCGATGGAGACGGCCAGATCGATCCCGACTCACAGGCGCTGTTGCCACTCATCCCGATTCCCTATGTCACTTCGGCGGAGGCGAAATGGGATCGGGGTCTGCTGAGTCCAAGCTTGGTGCGACTCGCGCCGCGCAGTGGGTTCGCACTTTCGCTGAACGAGGGCCGCGCTGTCGTTCGTGGTGGCTACGGCGTGTTTCTGAACCAGTGGGCCTACAGCGTTCAGACCGCGTTCGCCCGCAACCTGCCATTCTTTTTCACCAAGCAGGTCGATGTGCCGGGCGACCAGCGCGTCCCGAGTTTTCAGACCCGGAATATCCTGACGGGCGATCCAACCGGCGTCGTCGCGCCCGGCATCATGGATCATGCTTATGCCGTCGAGTACACGCAGACCTGGAGCGGGGGGCTTCAGGTGGAAGTGATCCCGTCAACGATGCTCGAAATGAGTTACATGGGATCGTGGACGCGTGGGGCGGACAACGCGACCGTCCACAACGTTCCCGAGCCTGGGCCAGGGCCGATTCAGGCTCGCCGGCCGATCCCCGAGCTCGGCGCGATCCGATCGATTCGCTTCGACGGCAAATCGATCTACCACGGCGTGACGCTGAAGGCCGGGCGACGGCTGAGCCACGATTACGCCTACAGCCTCAGCTACACTCTGTCCACGTCCAGGGATGACGCGTCGAGCCCGGGACCAACTGAGGCCGAAACGAACTTCCCACAAAACGTGCGAAACATCTTCGACCAGTCCGGTGAGTGGGCGCGATCGAGCTTCGATCACCGCCACCTGTGGGTCGCGAGCGCGGTCTATCAACTGCCTTCGTTGGCCGGGCGCAGCCGCTGGACCCGGGGCGTGCTTGGAGACTGGCGCGTGAACGGCGTCGCCTTTGTCCAGTCGGGCGCACCGTTTACCGTGAACTTGGGTGTGGATCAGGCCAACATCGGTGCGGGTCCGGCGCAGCGTCCGGATCAACGGTACGAGCCGAACTTGGCGTCCGGCGACCGTACGCCGCAGCAGTGGTTCGACCCGTCGGCGTTCGCTCTGCCGGCGCCGTTCACGTTTGGTTCGGCTCCTCGGAACAGCGTGATCGGGCCCGGATCCGCGAACGTGGACCTCGGCCTCGCCAAGACATGGGCGCTGGGCGAGCTTGGACAACTCGAGGTCCGCTGGGAGATTTTCAATCTGCTCAACACCGTCAACTTCGATCTGCCCAATCGTATCTTCGGCACGCCGAACTTCGGCCGCATCTTCAGCGCCAAGACGCCTCGAGAAATGCAGGCTGGCGTCAAGGTCACTTTCTAACGTGACGTCGCCGCCGTCGCCGGTTCCCGCGCTCGTCGAAGTGCACGGCCTAACGAAGCGTTACGGCCGGCTCACGGCCATTTCGGGCGCCTCGTTTTCGGTACGCCAAGGCGAAGTCCTCGGGCTGATCGGGCCGAACGGATCGGGGAAGACCTCGCTGTTCGAATGTCTCGCCGGCGTTCTGCCAGCCGATGCCGGGACCGTGCGCGTCAACGGCGACGAGCTGTCGCCGCGGGCCCGCGCCTCTCATCTCTTCTATGTTCCCGACGCGATTGCGCCATGGCCCTCACAAACGGTCGGCTGGGCGCTCGACTTTGCCGCCGGCTATTTCGGCGGGCCAGCGGATCGCCGGGACGAGATCGTCGATCGCCTGTCGCTGCGCCACCTGCTCGGCTCGACGATCGGAACGCTTTCGAAAGGCGAGCGGAAACGCGCGGTGCTGGCGGTCGGCCTCTCGACGCCGCATCCGGTGCTGCTGATTGACGAGCCGTTCGACGGCCTCGATCTTCGACAGAGCCGTGATCTCGCCGTCACGCTTCGCGCCCATGCGGCCGAAGGGCGGACGTTGTTTCTTTCGGTGCATCAGATCAGCGACGCGGCCCGCTTGTGCGATCGGTTTGTCCTGTTGAGCGCCGGAGTCGTGCGTGGCGAAGGCACGCTGGACGAACTCGCTGTACTCGTGAAGAGTCCGGTGTCGACGAAGGCCCGGGACCTCGAGGAGATCGTGCTTGCGCTCACCTAAGAGTTCTTACCGGTGGCTGCTCGCCAAAGAGTGGCGCGAGCTGATGGCGTCGCGCGCTTGGTGGGTGATGCTGCTGCTCATGGGTCCGCTGGTCGGCGTGTCCTTCATCAGCGCCGTGCGGACCTACGGAGAATTGAGCGGCGTCGGCGGCACGGCGGCGGGAGTTGGCGAGGCGTTCTCGCCGCTCATCGGGATCTGGGCGCCGACCTTCAGCGCGTGCGAGCTGGCCGCGGTCTTTCTGCTGCCGTTTGTCGGCATCCGGCTGGTTTCCGGCGATCGGCAGAGCGGCGCCGAGAAGATGGAACTGCAGCACCCGATGTCGCCATTCGCGCGGATGAGCGCGAAGGCGATCGTCCTGCTCGCGGGTTGGGTCGTGGCTTCGGTGGCCCCGCTGCTGGCGATCGTGTTGTGGAAGATCTACGGTGGCTCGCTCTACGTGCCCGAGCTTGCGACGGTGGCGCTTGGCCATCTGCTCAACGCGGGCTTGACCGTATCGCTTGCCGCCGGGGCGGCTTCGCTGACCGAGCATCCATCCACCGCCGCGATCGTCACGCTTGCCGTGACCGTCGGCACCTGGATCATCAACTTCGTCGCCGCAATCCACGGCGGCATCTGGCAACGTGCTGGCTGGTTACACGCCGACCGCCATGGTCGGCGAATTCCAACACGGCTTGATCCGCCTCGACGTGGTCCTGATCGCGCTGGCTTTCATCACCTTCGGCCTGGCCCTCACCGCGATCTGGATGCAGCTTGGTGTCGCCGTCAGGACGCGCGTCACCAAATCGATCGGGCTGGCCGCGATCACGCTGGTCACGATCGGCGCCCTGACGTTTGCCACCGCCAGTTGGGACGTATCTGAAAGCCGCGAGAATTCATTTGCCGTTGCCGATGAGACGGCGTTGCGGTCGATCCGTGCACCCTTGCGCATCGAAGTGCACCTGGCGCCGGAGGATCCTCGCCGCTCCGATCTGGAGCACCGCGCGCTGTCGAAGCTCCGTCGCGTGATGCCGCGCCTGCAGGTGCAGTTCATTTCGTCCACGTCAACGGGCCTCTTCGAGCAGACCGCGCCCAACTACGGCGAGATTTGGTACGAGCTCGGCGGCCGACGCGCGATGAGCCGGATAACTACGGCCGAAGGCGTACTCGAAACCATTTATGATCTTGCTGCCGTGACACCGCCAGACAATACGGAGTCCGTGTTTCGAGGCCACCCGCTAGCGACCACGCCCAGCGGAGCCGCGGCGGTCTTTTACGGTGCGTGGCCGGCGCTGGTTGCCGCCGTGGCGGTTTTCATACGAAGGAGGAAGGCATGAAAGCGTTCATTCGCCGGGCCACTTCATTGGCCGGCTGGATGATGGCGATCACGACGCTCGTGGCCGCCGACATCAAAGTGGACCTCAGCAAGGAGCAGGTCGGCAAGCCGCCAGTCAGTTTCGAGCCGATGGTCGGTACGTGGGTGATCGTGCAGGACGGCCCCGACAAAGCGGTGATGGTCGATGGCCGGCCCTGGGTCGCCAGCAAGGACAATCCCACCAGGCTGCTGATTGAAAGCGCGCGCCGGCTGTACGGCACGTCGAACGAAGAGTTGATGGATAACGCCAAGCAGTTCGCCTATTACCCGGTGTCGGTCCTCAAAGGCGTCGACGATTTCTCCAACGGCACCCTCAGCGTGAAGTTCAAGACGGTGGGCGGCGCCTCAGATCGCGTATCGGGAATTCTCTTCAACATCAAACCGAATGGCGATTGGCTCGGCATCCGCTACAACGACACCGAGAACAACATCGTCTTGTGGGAGTTTCACAACGGCATGCGGCGATCGGTGCGGCGCGGCCGCGAAGGGCAATGGATGCTCGACCGCAACGCGTGGCACGAGTTGAAGATGACCGTGGACAGCGCCGACTTCAAGGCCTGGGTCGATGGCAGCCTCGCGCTCGAATACACGCTCGGGTCGGAACCCACACCTGGGCGCGGGGGCGCGCCGCCCAACGCCGAGCTGTACCCCGCCAACAACCCGGTGCTCAAACCACCGGTCTCCGGACGGGTCGGGCTGTGGTCGAAGACCGACAGCACGAGTTACTTCAAAGATTTCGTCGTCAGTCCCAAGTCATAAATCATCGCATCGTTCTAGGAGTTCCCATGAAACGCGCTCCGTTTGTCTTCGCGGCGCTGACCGCGCTGCTGCTCGGGCTTCCTGATTCCGTGCTGTCGCAATCCGCCAATACGGCAGCAATGGTAGTGGTCGTCGTCGACCAGACCGGTGGCGTCGTCAACGATGCGCAGGTGCTCGTCGTCAACAGCGCGACCGGCGCGACGCGAACCGGGTTGTCCGGCGCGGAGGGCTCGACGACGATCGATGCGCTCCCGTTGACCGGCACCTACACGGTGAGTGTCAGCAAGCCCGGATTCACTGCCGACGACGTCCCCAACCTCGTCTTGCGTGCGGGCGAAACGGCCACGGTCAAGGTCAAGCTGGTCGTGAGCGGCGGCAATTCCGAAGTGACCGTCTACGGCACGACGCAGGGAGTGCGCGCTGACGCGCAGATTGGGCGCCGCATGGATGCGCCGGTGATCGACGAGACCCCGATTCTCGGCCGCAAGGTCTCGAGTCTTCCGCTGTTCAACTCCGCATTCCGCCAGGGGAAAGGCACCGGCGACCTGTTCGTCAACGCGACCTATTTCGTCACCGGCGGCGGAAGCCGGCGAACCACGACGTTCATGCTCGATGGTGCCAACAACGATGAAGGGTGGGGACGTCAGACGATGCTGGCTACCGTGCCGGTGGGCGCGATCCAGGAGATCGCGGTTCTGTCGAACGCGTTTTCAGCGGAGTTCGGCTGGACGGCAGGCCCCGCGTTGAACATCGTGACCAAGTCGGGCACCAACATCGTGCACGGCGAGGCGCTCTACATGGGGCGTCCCGGCGGGTGGCAGAACACGACGTTTTCGACCGACGGGTTCTGCGCGCCGGACGCTCCCTCGTGCGTGACCCCATCGACGCTCCACGCGATCAACCCGGCCGATATTCCGGACGAGCTGCATCAGTTCTCCGGCACGATCGGCGCGCCGCTGGTCAAGGACAAGACGTTCTTCTTCGTCACCGCCGACTACACGATGCAGGATCGAACGACGTATCTGTCGCCGACCCTGCCATCATTCGTCCTGCCAGCCGACGGCAGCATGAATTACGTGGGCAACTACCGGCAGACGCTGGTCAACGCTCGCGTGGATCATAAGTTCACGCCAACGCAGACCTTGATGGGGCGCATGAACGTCGATCACTTCTACGACACCAATCCCAACGATGCGGTGGGCGGAACCAACGCGCCGAGCGTCGCGCGCAGGTACACCAGGGGCGCGGTGACCGGACAAGTGAACCTCACCTCCGTGCTCGGCCCCAATCTCGTGAACGAGGGACGGATCGCCTATCTCGACGGCGACCCGGTCACGCTCTGGGAAGCGCAGGAATTCTCGACGGCATACACGCGCGGCGGCTCCGTGCCCTTTACGATCGGGCAATCGCGGGTCTCGGATCTCTTCGGCCGTCAGTTCCAGCTCTCGGACACGCTGTCCTGGTCACGCGGCAAGCACAGCGTTCGCCTCGGCACGAGCGTGATTCATCACTCATCGGGCGGCACCGGCAACGAGCCCGGGTTTGCGATGCTCGGCACATTCACGTTCCTGGCCACGACCACCGCGCCATTCGATCAGCTGACGCTGGCCGACGTGCAGCAGTACACGCAGCCGGTCAACTACGGCGTCGACAGCTATGACCTCGGTCAGTGGCTCCTCACGGGGTACGCTCAGGACAGCTTCCGGGTGAGCAGCGACCTGACGCTCGATCTCGGGCTCCGCTACGACCTGCAGACGCTGACCGATGCGACCAAGAATTTCGCGCCACGCCTCGGCTTCGGCTGGCACCCCAACGGCAATTCGCGCCTGGCCATTCGCGGCGGCTACGGCATGTACTACACGCAGATACGAACCAACGCGATCGCGGGAGCGTTGACCGGCGGGCTCGACGGGTTCACGAACTACAGCGCGGTGCCCGGACAGCTCGGCTTTCCCAGCTGCCTGACCGGTCCCTGCCTCCCGGTGCCACTCGATCCGAAGACGCTGCCGCCGTCGCAGCTGCCTGCGCGCGACATCACGATCCGCGCCGGCGACGCCGACTTCTACCGGAAGCAGTTCGCCAACTACGGGCTGAACTTCGATCTGCTGGTGCCGAACTATCCGGACAAGTTCGTCAATCCGCGCAGCCAGGTGATGTCGATCGGCGCGGAGCACGAGTTCTTCAGAGGCCTGTTCGTCGGCGGCGACTACGTGCATCAGCACTGGGGCAACCTCGACCGCAGCATCGATCTGAACGCGCCGTTGCCATTCGATCGCACTGCGATCGGCCAGACCCGGACCGTGGCCGCGGCCAACGCGACGCGTCCCATCCTGCCGGTCAACGGCGGAATCCGTCAGGTGAACGTCCTGACGAATCTCGGCGTCTCCGACTACGACGCGCTCCAGACGCTGGTGAGCTATCGCGGCAACCGCAAGATGTATCTCGAGGTGAGCTACACCTTGGCCAAGGCGACCAACACGTCGGAGCCCGACGGCAACGGCGTCGGCCCGAACCAGAACAGCCTGGCGCGGCTCGGCGAAGAAGAGCGCGGTCCAAGCCTGCTCGATCAGCCGCATCGAGCCGTCTTCCAGTTCTCCTACGAATTGCCGTATCACCTCACGGCCGGCACGGTCACTCAGCTTGCATCCGCGCGTCCGTTCAATGCGGTCACCGGCATCGACAACAACGGCGACGGCGCCAACAACGATCGTCCGGTGGTCGATGGCAAGGTCCTCGGCAAATCGGCCTTCCGCGGGACGGGCACGCAAGATGTGACGCTGTTCGTGGAGGAGCGCCTCAATCTTCACGGGCGTGCCATCCTCCTACGGTTGGAGGGTTTCAACCTCTTGAATCACGGCAACATTCTCGGACGCGCGCAGACGACCTACGGTGATACGAGCGTCATCAACCCGACATTCGGTCAGGTCGCCGCCGTGGGCACGGCAACCAATGCCATCCCGGCGCTGGCCAACATCGATCCGCCACGGATGTTCCAGTTCCAGGTGAGGTATCAGTTCTAGCGAGGCTGCGCCTCAGACCGACGATGCATGTATATACGGCTCCGCCTCGCTAGGGCAGTATCGTTTTGCCCCGCCTCCGGCGGGGCGAGAAAACTTGACTCAATTGCATGGAATTCTGGGGGTCAAGTTTTCTAGGAGGGGCGGGTCGAGAAGCTCCTAGAAACAATGTCAAACAGGAGGTTCAGGAGATCAGCCTTCGGATCTCCTGTTTGATCTAACTAAGTCAGTACTAAGGCGCCTTCCCAACGACGCCGATGCTGGCCAGAGGATCGCCTTTGGAGATTGAGGGCACCGCGCGGACATACAACACGATGCCGGCCGCCTTCGCTCGAGCCTCGTGGACGACACGACCGACGAAGTCAGTGACGTATCCGATCTTCATGCCGGCCTCGACGTAGGCGCCGCGCCGCACGAGCGGGTAGAAGATCCCAGAAGCTTCGCTGGCGACGTCGGCGAGGCGTTCGATCCATACCGGGTTCTCGACCTTGGTCGCCGCGCCCGGCAGCATCTTCAGATGCCGCATGACGTTCAGCGATCCATTCACCAGCGCTTGCACATCGTCGGCCTCGACCGTTCCTGCGTGACCGGCTTCGACGGTAATTGAGGGCTTGCCACGAGTGGTGGCCGTGTTCTCGAGGTATCGTGACGCCGCCGGATCGGTGGGCCGATCGGTCGAGATCACGATGTGGTCGAGTCCAAACGCGAGCACCATGCCCAGCGAGACGGCATCCTGGGGGGCGCGACCGGTCCTGGTCCAGTACCAGTAGGGCCTGAGGCTCTCGTCGATGTCGCCACCATGGAAATCGATCACGTGGTCGCTCCGTTCGACGACTTGCGACGTGATCAGGTACGAGGCACGGTCGGTTTGCGTGCCATCCATTCGCCCCGGATACATCCGATTCATGTTCTTGCCGTCAACCGGGTTCAGGTGCGGAACCACCTTCGTGAACGACGGCACGTTGAGCAGCGGCACGATGATTACGGTTCCAGATAGCTGAGCGGGGTCGATCGCCGGGATGAGCTTTTCGAGGGCGACGATCGACGCGTACTCCGTGCCGTGGGCGCCCGAGATCAGCGCGAGGACAGGCCCGGGCTTTGCGCCGTGCACCACCGCAACTGGAATCGAAAGAGCCGCATCGGCGCCGGCCGGCACTTCGATACTCCCCGTGGCCGTCTGACCGCGCGTGGCTTTGGCGGTGCCAACCGAAAATCCGGTCTCCTGACTTGCCAGCGGCGCCAACGACGTCAAGGCGATCATGGCAACGACGAGCAGGAGTTTTCTCATGATGACTGCCTCACTTTCGCCGGCGCGCAGGACGCCTGGGAGATTCCATAAGGCTAAAGTCGTATCAGCGGTCGCGACACCGCGGAGTATATTCGGCCGGTGTCGCGGAAGTCAGTTCGAGTTGGCGGCATGTTTCTCCAGAGGTTGCCGCGACGCTCTGCGAACAACAATTTCGAACTTTCGTATCTACGCGTGCAGAATGCGATCGAAAGTTTGCGCCCTGGCACCATAATCCGGCCCAGCCAGCCCCCCAATGGACGGCCAACGGCTGTTTCTCGACAATCTGAGCACGATTGATCGCGTGATCGCAGCGGTGGCGCGCCGCCATCGCTTGTCGACGCACGAGCACGAGGAATTCCGCAGCCTCGTCAGGCTGCGGCTTCTCGAGGACGATGCGCGGGTGCTCCGAGCGTTTGAGCAGCGGAGCTCCCTGCCGACTTACCTGACGATCGTCATTTCGAGGATCTTCCTCGACTTCCGTAATCAAGAGTGGGGACGCTGGCGTCCATCAGCGCAGGCTCGGCGGCTTGGCGCGGTCGCGATCCTTCTCGATCGGCTGATGACCCGCGATGGTCATCTCATCGAAGAGGCGATCGAGATCCTGCGGACAAACCACAAGATCGCGATGTCAGACACGGAGATCAGGTCGCTGTGGGACGCGCTGCCTCGTCGCCATCAGACCACGCTGGTCGCTGAAGAAGCGGCAAGGGAAGTGTCGGCGCCGGAAGATCCAGCGTCTGGTCCGGAGTTTCGCGGCCACGCGGACACCCGGCAACGCGTGGGGGAGGCGCTCGTCCAGGCGCTTTCGACCCTGTCCCCGCAGGATCGACTGATCGTCCAACTTCAATTCAGACACGGAGTAGGGGCGACCGACCTGGCGCAGCACTTCGGGCTCTCGAAGGCCACTCTCCATCGCCGCATCAACCGGATCTTGGCGCAATTGCGGACGGCGTTGCAGTCGGCACAGGTCGACGCACAGGAAGTCCTGCTGCTGCTTCGCTCAGGAGCCTTTGAGGTCCCGGAGGTTCTCGAGGCACTGGATGAGACGCCTCCAGGGCATGTCCGTCTATTCAGCCGAGATGAGTAGGGCGGGTGGCAGGGGCTGTCCCGGCGCAAATCTGCTGGCAGCCTACGTCGAGCATCAACTCGACGAGAAAACCACCGTCGAGCTTGAGGCTCACCTTGCCACATGCGATGACTGCACGGCGGTCATCGCCGAGGCACTGAGTGTCGGAGAAGTGGTTGCGCCACGGTTGGCCCCGCGCGCAGAACCCGTCGAATCGGGTACGTGGATGCGCAGGGCGGTTCGTGGCGGAGCAGTAGCCGCAGCTCTTGTCGCAGCGTTGGTCTTGCCGGAATTGGCAGGGTCTCGTCGCGACCACAAGCTTGCGGATCTTGCCGAAGCAGCTGGCTCACGCTGGCCGGTAGAAGGCCGACTGACAGGGGGAATCCCACACTCCTCTCTGAATGCGCCTCTCGCCGGGGGGCAGGGCGGCGCGGTTGGCGACCCGGTCAGAGTGCAGTTAGTTGCCGGCAAGATCCGCGAGGATTTGGATGCTCGAGGAACCCCCGAACAGCTTCATTCGTTCGGGCTCTCGCAGCTGTTGTTGGGCCGTCTCGACGCCGCCAGCGTCGCGCTGACGGCGGCGGCGCGCGAACAGCCGCTGAACGCCGCATATCAAAGCGACGCCGCTGCGCTCTACCTGGAACGAGCGCGCGCCGCGGTTCGTCCCGACGATCTTCCGCGCGCCCTGGCCGCCGCCGAGCGCGCCCGGCTCGCCAATCCACTCGTCCTCGAAGGGGCGTTCAATCGCGCCTTGGCGCTCGAGCGGATGTCGCTCACCGGACCGGCCCGGGACGCCTGGACGGAGTACTTGTCGCGCGACAGTTCTTCTCCTTGGGCAGCCGAAGCGCGGACGCATCTGGGATCCCTCAACCGTCCAACCGCAGCCGCGCAGTGGCCGGCGATCGAATTGCGGTTGCAGCACAGCGTCGATGCGGCACTCGCCGCCGAAGCGGTGCGAACGCATATGACGGCTGCGCGCACGTTCCTCGAAACGAAACTGCTTCCGTCCTGGGCGGCGGCGGTGGCCCGCGGCGATGGGTCGACCGAGCGTGAGTCTTTGCGAGCGCTGGCGGCGGCGTTTGCACAAGCCGGTGACGACCTCTATGCCGATGCGGTGGCAGCGATCGATCGGGCAGAGGGCCAAGGAGATGCGGCGCTTCGGCGTCTCGCCGCCGCGCATCACGACTACGCCGCCGCCGCGGCCATGTTCGCCGATGACCGTTTTCGTGAGGCCGCGCCGGGGCTCACATCGGCGCGCACCGCGCTCACTAGATCGGGTAGCGCGTTTGCCGTCCGCGTGGAACTCGACCTTGCGGTGGTGGCGTTTTATACGGGTCAGCTCGACCAAGCGACCCAGGCGCTGACGGCGCTCGACAGGGTGGCGTCAGCCCGGCGCTATGCGTTCGTGTCGGGACGCACGTCGTGGGTGCAAGGGTTGCTCGCGTTCGGCCAACTCCAATACGGCAGTGCGCGCGCGGCCTGGGAGACGACGCTAGCGACCTTCGAGGCCGTGGGCGATGCGGAACAGACCGCTGGAGCTCACGGACTTCTGGCTGGCCTTCACGATACGCTTGGTGACGACGCCGAAGCCTGGCTGCACCGTGCGGCGGCCCTTCGCGGTATCGATCAGGTCCTGGCGCCGCGGCTCAAGCACGGCATCCTGACCGGCGCCGCGGGTGCGATCTGGAAAAAGCACGGCGCCGAGGCCGCGCTCGTGCTGCAAGACGAAGTCGTTCGGCACGCGGCGGCCATGGGGCGGCCGGCGGCTACCACCGAGGCTCTGGTTCAGAGAGCCGCCATTCTCATCGATCTCGGCCGCGGCACCGACGCGGGGCGTGACATCGTCACGATCCGGCAGGAAGCGAAGGCGATCCCTGAAGCCATCTTCAGAGATCGGCGTGAGTCCGCCGTGCTCGAGCTCGAGGGACGGATGCTCCTCGGCAACGATCCCGGCCGGGCAGCGTCGACGGCGACTCAGGCGATCGCGTTAGCGGAACGGACCAACGATCGGGCGCGGCTCACGACGCTGTATCTGCTGCTCGCCCGCGCGCAGATTCGAGCCGGGCGCGTCGCAGAAGCCGAGCAGACCACCGCGCGTGGGCTCGAGGCGTTCGCGACCCAGCGAGCGCTCGTGGCCAATGCCGGTGGCACGTCGCGCGACAACGAAGCCTGGGGGTTGTACGAAGTCGCGATGGGCCTCGCCTTGAACCGGCGGGACACGGCGAGAGCGTTTTCGCTGGCGGCCTCGGCGCGCAATCGCGACTCTTCGCCGTCGGCCGCTGAGCCCGGCGGTTTGCTCACGCGCGTCCAAAGTCGGCTCGGAGACGACGAAGCGGTCGTCGCGCTGAACCAGCTGGATGACGAACTGGTCGTGTGGCTGATCAGGAAAGATGTCGCCGACGTGATTCGGCGCCGGTTGACGCGCCAGGACGCCGTGCGGCTCGCGGCCCGGCAGCGGGACGAGATCGAGCTGGAGGCGCGCTTGCCCCGCGCCAGCGCCGAGCTTTTCAACGAGTTCCTGCGGCCGTTCAGCGATCGCCTGAGAACCGTGAAGCATGTGGCCTTCGTTCCGGATGCGCCCTACTACAGCGTGTCGTTTGCCGCTCTGTACGATCGCACCCGGGATCGGTTCGTCATCGAAGATCGATCCGTCAGCGTCCTGGCCGATGTGGGCGCGCTCGCCAGCGCGTCGGCAGGGACGTTTGCACTGTCTCGTTCCGCGTTTGTTGATTTGGGGTTGCCATCGACCGCCGACGCGGCTTACGCTGTGTGGTCTTCTGCCCCCGAACGTGCCGTGGTGCGCGTAGCGGCTCCGGTCCGCGCCAACGGCGAGTATCCTGGGTTGTCGAGTGTGAGGTTTGCGGATGCACCTGGCCAGCGCTACTCCGGCCTGGTGCTGACGCGCGAAATTGCCGCGCGTGACCTGTCAAGGCTTGGCGCCGTCATTCTGTCCGACTGCAAGGCCGGCAGCGATCTCGGCGAAGGTCAGGGCACGCTTGGCGCGGCGGCCGCGTTTCTTGCGGCAGGTGTTCCATCGGTGGTGGCCACGTTATGGCCAATCGGTGAGAGTGCACGCTCGGAGCTCTTTGCCGGTCTCGATCGTGAGCTTCGGCGTAATAATTCAGCGGTTGCTGCTCTTCGCAGCCTGCAACGTGATGTTCTCAGGCACAATGGTGGTCGATTAGGCGCCTGGACGGGATTGGTCGCATACGGAGCCGGTCGATAGCCCCCCAACCAAGGAGAGCCCCCGTGAATCGTCGTGGATTTGTCGGTCGAGTAGCGCTCGGCGCAGCCGGACTATGTACAGTCAACGCTCATCGTTTGGCCGCTGAGTCGGCCGGAGGTCTGAATCTTCACTTCGTCGGCATGATGGGATTCGTCGGTCGCACGGACGGATCTTTTCTAGTCGCCACTCCGGGGCCAGAGGCGCACGGCGGCCTCCTGCACCGGCCCTTCCTCATGGCGCGCCGTGGCAGCCGCGTGGCTGCGGCGCTCGACATGCGCCCTGCGATTGGTGTCAACCCATCAGCGTTCGACATGAGGCTGTCCAACCAACGCCCGGGCGACTTCGTGTATCGGTGTCTCGAAAACACGTCTCTCGACATCGTCAGCGGATCGCATTCGGCCGTCACCAACGGCTCGACCCAGATGGCGCAGATGGCCAAGATCGCCCCAGGCAAGCGCGTTCGCGGCGACATCGAGCGCTGGTCACCCACGACGGTGTCGCTCCGCGGCGGCCGTCTCGCCGACTCGGCGGCACACCCCGATGCAGGCAAGACGTGGTCGTTTGGCCAGTTCCGCCAGCGGCTGACCGATGCCGTCGACTTCACCGGCACTGCCGAAACCGTCGTCCGATTGACCTCCGGTAGCGAGGCGCGAGCCCTGGAAGCAAGCACGAAAGACGTCGCCGAGCTTTGGCTGGTCAGTGCCGCACTGCCGCGTGAGAGCTCGAGCAACCCGAGAGCGCTGGAACACAGCCACGTCGTCTTCGAATACCTGGTTGGCGCTCAACCGATCATTGCCGAGTGCCCTGATGCAACCGGGCGGGAGGTGCCAGAAACCGAACTGCCGTGCGTCCATCCGTCCAGCGCGAGTCTTGGATTCGCGGCGGCCGAGACGAGGTTCCCACCCTGGAGCGACCTCTGTTACCCCCTCGAGCTCATCAGGAGCATCTTCGACTAGCGCAGAGCGCGAAGGGGCCAGGACCACTGGTCCCTTCGAGTTTCACAGAAAATCTATCCCCCAATGAACAGCGGCTGGAGGCCGAAGCTCCTTCTAGTCGAGAACGAGACCCGCGCACGTCCACACTTGCGCCAACCGCATCAACAAGACCGTTACCGGAGTCAGCACGGCGGCCGAACGAATCCTGCTCGACGCCGAGTGGGCCGGGCAATGTCCGGGAGCTGTAGACAGTCGTCCGGGAGTATCATGGGCCCTGTCAGAGACCCATTTATCCAGCGAAAGGGGCACACATGGCGAAGGAAAGCACCCGTCGAGACGTTCTCAAGGGCGGGATGGCCCTGGCGGGGCTGAGCGTGTTCGGCGTTCCGGAATGGGCGCTCCCCGTGCTCGCTCAAGGCGAGACCGTCGTGCCGTTCACCGAGTTCCCCGCGAACTTCAATCCGAGTCCCGCAGTCGATCGACGGCTCTACGACACGCGGACCCTGACGAGCACCTTCACTCCCAAAGATCAGTTCTTCACCACGCAGCATTACGGTCACCCCGAGATCGACATGGCAGCCTATCGCCTCAAGGTCTCGGGGCTGGTAGAACGGCCCAAGTCGCTGACGATCGACGAGCTCAAGAAGATGGGCAGCACCGACCTGATCGCCGGCTTCGAGTGCTCAGGGAATCGGCGGCCGCTTCAGGGACTGATTGGCAACGGTCGATGGACGGGAGTGCCGCTCAAGACCGTGCTCGAGTCGGCTGGTCTCAAGCCGAGTGCGCGGGAGGTGGTGTTCCTTGGTGCTGACAAAGGGACCGAGGAAGTCGAGTTCCGGACTCAGAAATACACCGTCGAGCAGCAGTACGGCCGGAGCCTGCCACGCGATCGCGCGCTCGCGGCCGAGCCGTTTCTCGCTTACGCGCTCAACGGCGAGCCGCTCACCAAGCATCAGGGCGCGCCGCTGCGCTTGCTCAACCCCGGCTGGTATGGCGCCCCGAACGTGAAGTGGCTGTCGCACATTCATGTGCAGGAGGATCAGTACCTCGGCAAATTCCAGGCCCGCTGGTACCGCACGCTGAAGGGCGAAATGATCGACGGTGAGATGAAATGGATGGAGACGGCGATCACCCATCTTCAACTCAAGTCATTCGTCGCGCGTGTCACCAAGGCCGGCAATCAGCACAAGGTACAGACCGTCGTGCTGAATGACGGCACACCGATCAAGGTCGTCGAGGTGAAGGTCGATGAGGGTCCGTGGCAGCCTGCGACGGCGGATCCTTTGACGACGGCGAAGTATGGGTGGAAGCTCTACAACTACACGTGGAATGGCGCGACACCCGGAGAGCACACACTCGTGTCGCGCGTGACCGACGTCACCGGCAAGGTCCAGCCCACTGAGGATGAATTGCAGGTGAAGAAGACGTTCCTCGAGGACAACTCGCAGCATCCTCGCAAGGTGATGATCTCGTAGCGAGCGGCTGCCTCGTACGCAAGAAGGGCGGGTCTGACGACCCGCCCTTTTTATTTCCGGAAAGATTGTCGCTTACGGGAGGAACGTGAACTTGGCTTGGGCTGAGGTGGAGCCGGCCCACGGCCAGAACGCCGATCGATTCTGCCCGGGACGCGCCTCAGCTCGAACCAGCAAGTAATACTCGCGATTCACTTCCAGCAGGCGGGTCTTGAAGAGCGGCAGCCGCTCGAAGCTCGTGGCCAGCTGACGCGCCAGCTCTGCGTCCTCGATGACGCGGGTCTCGCCCATGCGTCCGTCAAGCGTCTGCGTGACCGTCGTTCGCCGTGTGAGGTTGTCGTACTCGACGCTGGCCGACACGATGGCCGAGGCGATGGTCCGATCGACCCAGGCCGGCGCTTTCTGTTTGAGCTCGACAGTGTAGGTAAAGGTGGTCCGCAGGCCGCTTTGCACCTGGTCTCGCATGGCTTCGGTGAAGACGCCGTCCAGCGAGAACGACACCAACACCTCTCCTTCGCGCACCAGCGGCCGAACCCGAAGGTTCTGAGCGTACGCCGGCGCTGCGACGACTAGGCTTAGCGCCAGTGGAATCATCCACTTACAGCGACGAAGGGCTGAAGACAAACCTCTCACAGGTCGATATACAAAATGCCGGGTGCACTGTAGCACAAACCGGTCGTTCAGGCACGGGGGGAGTTGCCGAAATCCAGGTGTTATTATGCCTCTCAAGGCTTCTTCGATGAAATCCCGACTATTCCCCATCGTCGCAGCCATAGCCTTGACCGTTCTATCGGCCCCTACCGGTAGGGCCCAGGCACAGTTTCCGCTGCCCCAGCCGCAAGCTCTGCCATATGCCCTATTCGAGCGCTATGTTGAGGCGCTCAGGCAGGAGAGCGGCATCCCCGCGCTTTCGGCCGCTATCGTCCGCAACGGCCAGATTGGCTGGACCGCCGGATTCGGACGTGAGGACCTGGCGAAGGCGATTCCGGCGTCTCCCGACACACCCTATCCGATAGCCGGCCTGACGCAAGCCGTCTCAGCTGTACTTCTCGGCATTTGCATCGATCGCCATTCGCTGAACGTGGATAGCCTGATCCGCCAATGGGCACCCACGTTTCCCGAGGCCAATGCCACGATTCGTCACGTTTTGGCGCACGCGTCCGACGGAGCGCCCTCTCCGCGGTATCGATTTGATCCGGGCCTCTTTTCGAGCCTGACGCCTGTCGTAGACGCGTGCGCAGCCAAGCCGTATCGGGTTTTCCTTGCTGACGAGGTGATCGAGCGCTTTGGCTTGGCCCGTTCGGTGCCCGGCATGGACATCGGGGACGTGTCGAATGTGGCGCGCCAGGGGTTCGATCAAGGGCGGCTGAACCGGTTCGACGACATCCTGAAGCGGCTCGCGGTTCCGTATCGTGTCGATCGCAACGGCAAGGCCACGGCCAGCGAATATCGCTCCCGGTCGATCGACGCCGCGACGGGAATGGTCTCATCGGCCTACGATCTCGCGCGGTTCGACGCCGCGCTCGGTGAGGCCGTGCCGGTAAGCGCCAAGACGCTGAACGACATGTCGACCGCCGTGAACTTCGGTTCAGGTTCGTTACCCACTGGTCTGGGATGGTTCGTTCAGACGACGTCGAACGAGCGTCTCGTGTGGCAATTCGGGTTGCTCCCCGACGCCGGGTCGGCTATTTGGGTGCGGGCGCCGGGCAAGCGGCTCACGCTGATTCTTCTCGCCAACAGCGCCGGGCTGACTTCTGGACTCAACCTCGAACGAGGCGACATCACAGTCTCACCCTTCGTGAGGATCTTTCTCGGATTGTTTCTTTAGGTGAGCGACGCGTTCGTGTCGAATCGAGCGTGACTGTCCATCGCGCTGTGGCCGTCGGCACTCTGCTGATGGCGATGCTCGCGCCCGTTCCCGCTTATGCTGACTGGTTCGCGACGCCGTTCATCGGCGTCAAGTTCGGTGGCAGCACGTCAATTTTCGATCTGGAACAGGCCGCGGGTCAGACCACGCTGGCGCTTGGCGGATCGGTCTCGCGCGTCGGCGACGGCATTTTCGGATTCGAGATCGAAGGCGCGTACGTGCCCGGCTACTTCGAGCGAGAAAACATTCAGCGGCCGCTGGTCGCCAGCAGCTATGTCGTCGATCTCTCTGGGAACGCCATCTTCGCGCTCCCACCGAATCTGACGGGTGGTGGGCTTCGACCCTATTTCACGGCCGGGCTTGGCTTGATGCATGCGGAAGGCGTCGACATCCTCACGTTTCTCCGCATTCGCCGGACGATGCCGGCCATTACCCTTGGTGCAGGTGCGACGGGCGTGCTGACCAGCCGCCTGGGCGCCCGCTTCGACGTCAGGTATCTCCGCAGCGTTGCCCAGGAGGACGAGTTCGTCATTGGCGTCGGACGCCAACTCGGCTACTGGCGCGGCACGATCGGCCTTGCTATCAGGTACTGACGCGCCCGCACTTCGCGATATCACCTTCGCGACCTGCGGGCGGATGCCGCGGTACGACGCTCAAAATGACGACGGCCCGGGATCATCCCGGGCCGTTGTCGTTTCGTCCAGATCGATCGCGGCGATCAGAAGAAGACCTCCAGTCCCACGCCGACCCGCGAGAACTTGAGCTTCGAGCCCTGGGCGGTGACGCCGAAGAGCTCGAGATCCTTCATCGCCTTGAAGAACCGCACATCACCGCGAACGCCGAACCGGTCGCTGAACTGGGCGGTGATGCCGCCACCCAGATCCCACGCAACCGTGTTCAGATTCCTCGTCAGCTGGCTGAGCTCACCGAACTCCACGTTGCTCTTGATCAAGCCGATGCCGACCAGGGCGTATGGCTTGATGCGGCCTGCGTCAGGCGAAAACAGGAGGTTGGTCATCAACGTGGCCACGCTGGACTCGTACGCAGGGACATCGCCGAAGAAGTCCTTGGCGTAAGCGAACTCCTCTTCGATACCGAACAGATCACCGTAGTTCCCGATCGCGATGCCCAGGTTCAGGTTCTTGTCCTCGCAATTGGTGACACTCGGACACCCGGAATCGCCGCCGAAGTTGTATCCCACCATGGGGCTGACGAACACCTGCGCGGAGGCCGGTTGCGCGGCGCTTCCGAAGAGTCCAATGGCCAGCGCGAACTGCAAAGCCCGGGTAACCCGCATACCTGTCATTCATTCTCCGTGGTGGAAAGGAAACGTCCTATATCTTCTCGGCCGGTTGCCGCTGAAGAATAGACCGGCTTCTCGGAAACGCGCTAGAGTGACCCGCATGATGGCTCTCACTCGCCGCTTCTTTGTCCTGCTGGCTGCGACCGTCGTCGCCGCTTCAGTGGTGATGCCCGCACAACAGGGCACACTCAGCCCGGCCGAGCAGCAACGCCGGATCGACCTCGAGCGTGAGCTGCAGACACTGGCGGTCGTCGAACGCCGCGTGATGATTCCGATGAAGGACGGCGTCCGCCTTGCGACTGACATCTACCGGCCCAAGGATGCGCCAGGCAAGGTGCCGATCGTCTTCGTCAAGACGCCATACAACTTCAACTTCTGGGACGTCCGCAACGGCGTGCCGGCGGACATGTCGACGATTCTGGCGGCGATCAAGCGCGGATATGCCTGGGTCGGCCAGAACGAGCGCGGCCACTTCTTCTCCGAGGGCAACTACGACATTCTGGGCGCGCCGATTACGGACGGCTACGAAACCATCGAGTGGCTGACCAAGCAGCCGTGGTCGAACGGCAAGCTCGGCACGACGGGCTGCTCATCGACGGCCGAGTGGCAACCAGCGGTCGCCTCGCTCAACCCGCCCGGCTTCGCGGCGATGAACGTTCAGGGCTTCGGCGCCGGCGTTGGCAAGGTCGGACCCTACTGGGAACAGGGCAACTGGTATCGCGGCGGCGCGATGCAGATGCTCTTCATCACCTGGATTTACGGCGAGCAGAATCAAGTCCGGCCGATGTTTCCGAGAAACATCTCGCAGGCCGACCTCATTGCCGCGTCGCGGCTCTTCGATCTCGCGCCCCGGATGCCGCCGGTGAACTGGGACAAGGCGCTCTGGCACCTGCCGACCCAGGACATTCTCAAGAGCGTCGATGGCCCGCGCGGCATCTTTGCCGACAGGATGCCGGTCGAAACCGGCGGGATGATGATGCAGCGTGCGCCCAGCGATCCGGCGTGGACCAAGGGCGGGCTCTGGCACGAGACGATGCCACTCAACATTCCCGGGCTCTGGTTCATGTCGTGGTACGACGTCTCGGTCGGTCCCAACCTCGAAATGTTCAACCACGTGCGGAAGACGGCGAAGGGCGGGGTGGCCGACCAGCAGTGGGCCGTCATCGCCCCCGTGGCACATTGCTCCTACACCCGCGCCACCGAGGACACCATCGTCGGCGAGCGCAGCATGGGCGACGCCCGGCTCGACTACAACGAGATCGTCTACGGCTTCTTCGACAAGTTTCTGAAAGGCGAGTCGGGCACGCGACTCGACAAGATGCCAAAGGTGACGTACTTCACCATGGGCAGCAACAAATGGCAGACCGCGGACGCCTGGCCGCCACCTGGCGCGCAGCCAATGACCTTTTACCTGTCCAGCGGCGGCGCCGCGAACTCGTTGCACGGCGATGGCGTGCTGAGCGCGGCAGCGCCAGACGCCGATGCACCGGACCGATTCGTGTACCGATCCGGCTAATCCGGTTCCGTCGTATGGCGGCAACGTCTGCTGCACGGGCAACGCCATTCAAGCCGGCGCATTCGACCAGCGTAAGATGGAGTCACGGTCGGACATCCTCGTCTACACCTCTGAGGCCTTCAAGGAAGGCATCGAGGTGAGCGGACCAATTACACCCACGTTCTACGTCTCATCAGACGCCAAGGACACCGACGTCACGGTCAAAGTCCTCGACGTCTATCCGGACGGACGGGCCTACAACCTCGACGAGTCGATTCAGCGGATGCGCTATCGCGACGGCTATGACAAGCCGCTTGTTTGGATGGAGAAGGAAAAAGTCTATAAGGTCACGCTGCAGCCGCTCACCACGAGCAACTACTTCGAGGCGGGGCATCGCCTTCGCATTGAAGTGTCGAGCAGCAATTTCCCGCGCTTCGACCGCAACCTGAACACTGGCGGCAACAACTACGACGAGGTCAAAGGCGTCGTGGCTCGAAACACCGTGCACCACTCGAAGCAGTACCCATCGAGCGTGACCATTACTGTCGTTCGCAACACGTCGACGACCTCACGGCAATAGGCGACCGATGACGCAGATGACATGGACAGTTCGGCAAGGAGTACGCGCATGAACGATCGACGGGAGTTTCTGCTCGCCAGCATGGCCGGTATGGCGGCCTCTTTTCTTGCGACTCGTGAGGCTAGCGCGGCACCGAGCGCCAAGTCGCTGGTGCAGCGCGACGCGCCGGCTGTCAATCTCGACGGTTGGCAGATGTCGGCGACTGAGGTCACTTATCCGCCCGGCGAGTCCTCCGGACGTCATCGCCATCCGGGTTTCGTCGTCGGCTACGTGCTCGAGGGGCAGTATCGGTTTGCGGTCAACGACAAGCCACCGGTGGTCCTCTCGGCCGGGCAGATGTTCTTCGAGTCGTTCGACGCCCCCGGCGAAGTGCACGCAGTGTCGGGAAACGCGAGTCAGACCCAGCCGGCGCGGATCCTCGCCGTGGTCTTCACAAAGAAAGGCGACCCGGTCACAATTCCGGGCTAGCACGCAGATGACTGGAATACCTGGGCCGCACGCTGATGACGCAGATTGCTGAGACGGCCTTCTAAAGGGGGAGGGATCGTGACTCGACGCCGAATCTTTGCGGGTCTCGCCGTGAGCGCGCTGTGCGGATTGTGGCCGTCGTCCGCCGCGGCCGGCGACGATCCCGTCACCTTCGCGCGGGATGTGGCGCCGATTCTCTACCAGCATTGCGTCGAGTGCCATCGGCCGACGATGTTCGCGCCGATGTCGCTGCTGACCTACGACGACGCCCGGCCGTGGGCGCGGGCGATCAAGCAGCGCGTGTCCGCGAGGACGATGCCGCCATGGGGCGCCGATCCCGCTATTGGAACCTTCCGGAACGATCCTCGCCTGACCGATCGCGAGATCCAGACGATCGTTTCCTGGGTAGACGGCGGGGCGCCGAAGGGTCGCGACGCCGACCTGCCAACCGCGCCGTCGTTTGTCGACGGCTGGAGCATCGGCCAACCCGATGCGGTGTTTACCGTCGCGGAACCTTATGCCGTGCCGGCTATCGGTGTCATTCCGTATCAGTACCTGCGCATTCCAACCAACATCGCCGAAGACAAGTGGATTCAGGCGATCGAGATCAAACCCGGCGCACGCGCGCACGTGCATCATGTCATCGCATTCACGCAGCCGGCGAATGCGCCACTGCAACAGAACGGGGCGCTCGGCCCGGGCAACATCGGCGGCGTGACGCCGAACAAGCCCGGCGTCGTGTTTCCGGCCGGCATCGCCCGCCTGCTGCGCGCCAACTCCGATATCGTGCTGCAGATGCACTACACCACCAACGGCGAGGCCGCGCTCGACCGTACCACCATCGGCATCATCTTCGCCAAGCAGCCGCCGACCAGGCAGCAGATGGGCGGGTCGGCCATCAATCCGCGCTTCGTGATTCCCGCCGGCGCCGCCAACCATGAGGTGCGCGCGACGAAGAAGCTGACCGCCGATACCATGCTGACGTCGCTGACGCCGCACATGCACGTCCGCGGCAAGGACATGACCTACATTGCGCATCTGCCCGACGGCACGTCAGAGACGCTCTTGTCCGTCCCCCGCTACGACTTCAACTGGCAGATCACGTATCAACTCGCGCAACCGCGACTGCTCCCGCAGGGCACCGAGATAGAGGTAATCGCGCATTTCGACAACTCGACGAACAACAAGTTCAATCCGGACCCGGCGCAGGACGTGCGCTGGGGCGATCAAACCTGGGAAGAAATGATGATCGGCTTCTGGGGGACTGTGGTGGATCGCACGTCCGTGCCGAAACAGTAAGAGGCTGTGCTGATCCTTATCCTCGCCTT
Source organism: uncultured Acidobacteriota bacterium (assembly GCA_963773045.1). GTDB lineage: Bacteria > Acidobacteriota > Vicinamibacteria > Vicinamibacterales > UBA2999 > 12-FULL-67-14b. Next base: position 1,110,994 of record CAVYZT010000013.1, read on the forward strand.
AGCAGGCAGCGTCTCGACCGCCGTCGTCTTGATTGGCGCGATCCTCCACCTGCGGCGGTCGCTCCGCATCGTTCGGAAACTCAGCTTCGTCCTCTTCGTCGGCGCCATCGCGGCGTCCCTTGCCGTCTACAAATTCTCCGGCGGCCCGCTGCCGGGAGACTTCCAGCAGGTGTACACGTGGGTCGTCAGCTTCCTGGCGGCCGTCTCGATCCTTCGGCTGATCGGGATGTACATCTTCGACTTTCACTTCCGTGTCACTCGGGGTCTGCACCTGGCGCCGATGCTGGCTCCGGCCGTGCAGGGCGTCGCCTATCTGCTGGCCGGGTTCATTCTGCTGAAGGTTCTCTTTCCCTCACTCGATCTGGCGCCGATCGTCGCGACCAGCGCAGTGGGATCGCTGGTGCTCGGCCTGGCGCTGCAGCCGCTCCTCACCAACCTCTTCGCCGGCATCGTGATCAGCCTGGAACGCCCGTTCCGGCTCGACGACTGGATCAAGGTCGCCGACATCGAAGGCCGCGTCGTCGAGGTCACGTGGCGCACGACCCATGTCCGCACCAGGGAAAACGACAACCTGATCATTCCCAACGCCAAGATCGCGGAAGAGAACGTTGTCAACTTCCAATATCCCAACCCGATGCACGAGGCGCAGATCGTGATCGGCGTTGACTACTCGGCGCCACCGTATCGCGTCCGGCACGCGCTGCTCGAGGCGGTGACGGGGGTCAAAGGCGTACTCGAAAAGCCGTCGCCCGGCGTGAAGCTCAGAAACTTTGCCGACAGCGCCATCACCTACGAGCTGGAATTCTGGGTCAACGACATGGCCGAACTGGAAGACACTCAGAGCCAGGTGAGCGAGCGCATCTGGGAGGTCTTCAGGGCTCGCAACATCAACATCCCGTTTCCCGTCCGTACTATTGAGCTGGCGCCGCGGAAGACGGCCGCCAAGGCGGATCCGCGGCCGGTGGCCAACGGCCGGTTGTTCATCGCCGAAGGCTCGGGCGCCGGGACGACGGTCGAGTTGGGCGAGCACCCCTTGCTCATCGGCCGGGACGCCTCGAGCGGTCTGCGCCTGACCGACGCGCAAGTCAGCAAGGAGCATGCGCGCGTTGAATGGACAGGTGCCGGATATACCATCGTGGATCTCGACAGTACATTTGGCACGCTGGTGAACAACTTGCGCATCGGTCGGCACGATCTCAAAGCGATGGATCGGATCATGGTCGGCAGCACGGTGCTGGTGTTCGAAACCTAAATGGCTCTTGATTACCCCGCACGGATTGGGTCGTACCATGTCCTGGGTGTCATCGGGACGGGCAAGCTCGGCACTGTGTACCGCGCCTATGACGAGGCCCAGGCCAGAGTGGTGGCCCTGCGAGTCTTGTCGAACGACTTGCTGAGCGACGCGCCCCGGCTCGAGCGATTTCGCCGCGAAGCACAAGCCTTGGCCGCGCTGTCGCATCCGAACATCGTCAGCACGCTGGACCACGGCAAGGACGGTGAGCTCACGTATCTGGTGATGGAGTACGTGGATGGCAGCTCGCTTGTGGACCGCGTCCGCAGCGCCCGCCCGACATTGAATGAGTGCACGCAGATCATTCGCGAAGTGGCGTGTGGTCTGACGGCGGCGCACGCCAAAGGCATCGTTCACGGCGATCTGGTACCCAGAAACATTCTGGTGTCGCGCGATCTTTCGGTGGTGAAGATCGTCGACTTTGGCACTGACGTTCATGGGTCGATACCGCCAAGCGCCGGCACCGTGACCAACGCGCGGCTTGGGGCCCTGCTCTATCGCGCGCCGGAATTGCTGCTCGACCAATCCGGCGCGGACAACCGATCGGACATCTATTCGCTTGGCGTCATCGCCTACGAAATCCTCACCGGACGCATGCCGGTCGGAAAGTTCAGCCTGCCGAGCGCGGCGAATCAGCAGGTGCCGCTCGATCTCGATCCCGTGGTGCTGCGGTGTTTATCGAGCGACCCCGCGCAGCGCTATCAGACCGTCAACGCGTTCCTGACCGATCTCGATAAGGTCCGGGACGTCGCCGACTATCAGGTGATCTCCGAGCTCAAGCAGCTGACTGGTGGACGGCGATCCAAGAAGGCGACCGACTTGTTCGCCGAGAAGCAGTCGCACAAGCCGCTGTACATCGGGCTCGCGGTGCTCCTGCTCGTCCTTGCGGGCATCGCCGTGATGATGATGAGAGGTGGCGATACCGCCTCGTCGCTGTCAACGCCGTCAGGACCAGTCGCGCCGCCTGCGGCCACGGCCCCGCCGCCCGCGGCAACCGCCGCTCCAGCGCCGGCGCCTTCAATACCTGCACCGGCGCCGGCCGATTCCACGCCACCGCCATCGCCGTCGGCAACCGTGCCTGTGCCGGTTGCTCCGGCCACAACGACTTCGTCTCCAACAGGGCCAGCCAAGAATCCTCGATCGACCGCACCAGCTCCAGCGGGCGGGGAAGCCTCGGCGCCGCCCGCGCCTGCGACGGCCGACGCGCCGAAGAAGGCCGCACCAGGGTCCGCGCCTGCGATATCGCCAGCGCCGGATCCAGAAGGAGCGGCCGCTGCGCTATTCACCGAAGCACGAACGCTGCTCAACAACCGCCATCCGGACGAAGCGCGGAAGCGCCTCGCCGTGATTGGTGCGTCGTACCCGCAGACGTCATGGTTCGTGCCCGCCATGAGCGCCAAGATCAAGCTGGAAGACGACGCCAACCTGCGCGAGGTCGACCCGGTGTCCGCTGCCACGGTCCCGGCCTCGTTGCTCACGCGCCGGCTCCTCGTGCAGAACGCGCCCAAGCATCCGACCACCGAAGTGACGCTGTGGTGGCTGGGTGAGAAGTACGACGACCTGAAGCTGTACCAGTTCGCCGCCGACGCCTACTCGCAGCTTGGCACGCAGTTCCCCAACACGCGTTTCGACGCGTGGTTCAGAGCGGGAGAGTTGTTCGAGCGGCGGCTCAACAACAAGAACGCGGCGCGCGCCGCTTACCTGCGCGTCCCCAGCACGTCGTCGAAATACCGAGACGCGCAAAATCGCAGCCAGCGATTGGGCGGCCATTAAGTACATGGACGACGATGCCGCGAAGTCGCTGAAGCCGTGGGTGACCTTCGCGGGCTGCGTGCTCGTGATTGGGATCCTCTACTGGGCACAAGCCGTTCTGGTGCCGTTTGCCCTCGCCATTCTTCTGACGTTTGTCCTGTCACCGCCGGTCGCGTGGCTGCAGCGGTGGATCGGCCGCGGCGCCGCGGTGCTGGTCGTGGTCTCGCTCGTCTTCACGCTGCTTGGCCTGGCGGTCTGGGGCATCGAGCGGCAGATCGAAGGCGTCGTTGCGGACCTGCCCACCTACCGCGCCAACATCCTCGCCAAGATTGCCGATGTGCGAGGGGCAAGCCGCGGCGGGTCGATGGAGCGGCTGCAGAAGACCATCGACGACATCACGAAGGATCTGGCCGGTGAAGCAGGCGCGCCCGGTGTGGTCCCGCAAACGGTGATCATTCGCGACCAGCTCTCATCCGGCTTCTCGTGGCTCGGACCCGTGGTCGGACCCCTTGGCACCGCTGGCCTCGTCGTGGCCATGGTCATCTTCATGCTCCTCGAGCGGCAGGACCTTCGCGATCGATTGATCGGGCTGTTCGGCCATGGCCGCCTGGCGGTGACGACAAAGGCGTTCTACGAGGCCGGGTCACGAGTCAGCCGTCAGTTGCTGATGCAGGCGCTCGTGAATCTCTTCTACGGCACGGTCGCCGGGATCGGCTTGTACTTCATCGGCGTGCCCTACGCGTACGTGTGGGGAGCGCTGGGCGCAGCGCTGCGATTCATTCCGTACGTAGGTGCGGTCTTCGGCGCCGGTGCTCCAATCCTGGTGAGCCTGGCGGCGCTGGAAGGATGGACCGGACCGCTGCTGGTGATGGCCGGCTTCATCGTCCTGGAGCTGTTCACCAACATGGTGCTCGAGGTGATCCTCTATGCCGGCGCGGCCGGCGTGTCGCAGGTCGCGCTGCTGATGTCGGTCGCATTCTGGACCTGGCTGTGGGGCCCGCTCGGACTGTTGATGGCGACGCCGCTCACCGTTTGCCTCGTGGTGCTCGGCAAGCATGTGAAAGGCCTCGAGTTTCTGGCAACGCTCATGGCCGATCAACCGGCGCTCGCGCCCGAGTACGGCTACTACCAGCGGCTGCTCGCCCGCGATCAAGACGAGGCGGCCGAGCTCGTCGAGCGTCACATTCGGACCGAAGCGCCGCACACGGTGTTCGACGCGCTGTTGCTGCCGGCGCTCAACTACGCCGAGCGGGATCGGATGGAAGGCCGGCTCTCGCCCGGCGAGGAAGCCAACGTGGTGGAGGCCACCGGCGAGCTGACCGCCGACGCCGCCGAGCTGATTCGCCAAACCAATCCGACGCTGCCGCTGCTGGCCGACACCCCGCTGCTGGCGCCGCGCGAACCGCTCCGCGTGCTCGGCTACGCGACCAAAGGCATTGCCGATCAGCTGGCGCTGCGCATGCTGTCGCATCTGGTCGAGGGATTTGCGATCCAGATCGAGATCACGAAGATGCGGATGCAGGCGCCTGAGCTGATTCAGCTGGTTCGCGATCGAGGAGTGTCGGTCGTCTGTCTGGCCGACCTGCCGCCGAGTCCCACGTCGAAGACCCGCTATCTCGTGAAACGGCTGCGCGCGGCATTTCCCGACGCACGGATTCTCGTTGGCCGGTGGTGTCCCGACGCACTGGCCGACGAAACGCATCAGCCGCTCAAATCGGCGGGCGCGAATCACATCGGCACCCACCTGGTCGAGAGCCGGGACGAGCTGGTCGAGCTCACCGAGCTGCCGCGCAAGAAAGTGCTGGAGGCCAAGTCGTCCGCCGAGATCGTGGTGCCGGCTCCGCCGCCGGCCCCGCCTCAACTCGCACCGCTGGCGACGGTGCCCATCGATCCGGAGATTCCCTCGATCGTGAAGTGATACAAACCGGGATCCGGCATCCGGCATCCGGGATCCGGCATCCGCGAGCCGGTAGATGTTGTCTGCGACCTGGAGTCTTCGTGTCGTCTGCGGTATCTGCGGCCCTGGAGTATTCCGGGTAATCTGCGTCAGCGTCTGAACAGGCCCACGTAAACACCTTTGCCGCGGACGTGTCCGGCCATCGCGGCCATCACGGCGGCGCGGGTCTGCGGCGGCGAGGCGCCAACGGCAGCGACATCGATCATCGTGTCGATCGCATACAGCTCGAACACGTAATGATGCGCCGTCCCGGCGGCCGGCGCGCCGGGCCCGCGGAAGTACGGTCCGCTCGCGCTGATTTGCCGCGTGCCGTCCGGCCACTGATTGCCCTGGGGTTGCCCTTCGCTCAGCCCGCGCGCAGTGGCCGGAATGTTCCAAAGCATCCAGTGCAGGATGTCGTCGGTGCCGTTGCCGATGGCCGCGTCGACGTCGTGCGCGATCAGCACGAAGCTCACGGTCCCCTCGGGTCCCGCGCTCCAGCTGAACGGTGGAGAAACCTCGTCACCGCCCTGGCTGTGCTTGAGGGGAATCGAGCCGCCGTCGGGCCAGGCCGAACTCGAGATTGTCAGAAGGTCGATGTTGCGCCTGAACGGTTGCGGTGGAGGGGTCCCTGGCCGGGGAGGCTGCGGCGGTGCCGGCGCAGGCGGCGTTTGCGCCGACGCGATTGCGGCGGCAGTGGTGAGGATCAGAGCGACACTGAATTGAACGGCGCGCATCGCTGCCTTCCTATCTGAACGACGCTGGCTGCGTCTTGCGCCACGCGTCGTATCGCAGGCGAAGCGATTTGACCGGGTTCAGGTTCTCGCCCGGGCGAATGGCATTCGGTCCCTTGTCCGCGCCGGGCTGCGAGACGGTGAGATACATCGAGTACTTTCCGTTGTTGTGCGAGTCGCCATTGGTGTCGGTCGACTCCGCCATCAGGATGTACGCCACGTGCGCGGTCTTGCCGTCGCACGGAATCGGTGGAGCGATGCCATCGGCCGGCCACGCCGGACAGGTGCAGCGGCTGTCGCCGCCCGATCCATCCGCGGCTTCCATGGCCGCCATCACCCGGTCGGTGAGCGCGCCCTTCGTGTTGATGAACGCCTGCACCGCGTTGGGCACGACCTGGCCCGGTCGCAGGATGTTGCCCTGAATCGAATAGAAGATCTGCGTACCGGGAACGTTGCCCTGCACGTCCTGTGACACGTAGCCGTTGGTCAGCCCCGAGTGACCGGCGAAGCGGCCCTGCAGGTCCACGATGCCAAACTGCCGGCTCTGAAACGCGGGATCCTGGCTGAGCATTTCGATGATCGCCTTCGGATCGGTACCCTTCTTCAGCTCGTCGAACACGAGCATCTGATTCTTGTGCGTGCTATCGACCGCCGCCTGGCAGGCCGACACGCCCTTGCCAGGCACGACGACCGCCTGCACGCCCATCAGAAACTGATCGTCGCGATCGACACACGTCGCCGACGCGATGACGACGCGGCCGGTGCTGCGATCGACGGCGATGACCGACCAGGTGGCCGAGGCGAGCGATGGAAAGGCGAGGAGGGTGGTGAGAAGGAAAGCGGTGAGACGCATGCGAGGCTCCGCCCGATAGTCTCGCATGAACCTGAAGAACCTGAAGAACCTGAAGAACCTGTTATCTGAGCGTCACGTTGTAGACCACGGTTCCGGTGCCATTGTTGGGATTTGGTGCCTGCGCGCCGATCTCTCGATGCACGCTCAGCGTGCCGGTGATTTGTCCGCCGCTCAGAGTGCCGCTGAACGAGTAGTCGTAGGAGTTGATGCCTCCGGGGCCGAAGGCACTTGCCGGAAACGTATTGGACGCGTTGCCGCTGAAGCTCAGGTTGCTGGCCGAGCCGGCCACCGGTGTCGCCTGCAATCCAAACGCATCGGTGCCGTTATTGGGAGCGGCCGCCGGGCTGCACGTGCCCGGGGTAATGACGATGGTGCCCTTGATCTGCGCCGAACCGCTGATCGTTCCATTGTCGTCGGTGAGCTTCATCTCGAGCGTGCCGGTCTGCGCTTCGTTCCGCGTGCACGGGGGGGCTCCAGGGAACGTCATCGGCAGCGTGCCGCTGAACTGGCCGGTGTAGGTCGTTGCCGATGCGCTACCGCCGCCCAGCTCTTTCACCGCGACGATTGTGCCGGCTGCCGCGGCCGCGCCGACGACGCCAATCGTCGTTCCAGACAGGCCTCCACCGCTACCAGCTCCCGCTGACGCGCCGCTCGATCCGCCAGCGCCTCCCGCGCTGCTGGCCCCCGACACGGCGGCCGCTTGCGCGGCCGTCTGGACTGTCGTTTGGGCAATGGTGACCGCCGCCGCCGTTTGTCCCTGAAACGCCGCCGTCGCGCTGATCTGGAGTGCGCCGCTGCCTGTCGGTGTGAAGCCAGCGGCGATCGCGCGTCCGGCCGCGTTGGTTGTCACCGACAGCGTGCGCGCGCCGCCGAACGTCGCGCGGCCGTTGCGAATCGCGAAGTTCACAATCGCGCCGGCCACCGGCTGATCGTTGCGATCGCGCACTTCGACGACGGGTGCGACAGCTGTCTTCTGCTGGATGATGTTGACCGCGTCCTCGCCTTCGATCACGACGACGCGAAGACCGGCCTGCGGCTGTGCGGCCGTCGTCCGACGCTGATCGATGCCGGCAATGCCCATGAGTGCGAGCAGAATGGTAGCGACGAACCGCAACGAGGAGGGGGGCTCTCGCATGGCGCGGTCAGTATAGCCCCAGCGACGAAAGACTCGTACGTTTGCCGCGAGTGCTGAGCGAGAATTCCACCAAGAGACGAACGGAGCCGCTATGAGCATGCGAAACATGAGCTGGATCAAGGCCGTTCTGTTCGCGGGCCTGCTGGCAACCGGCGGACGCGTAGCCGCTCAGTCTGACGGACCGGATCCGTGGTTTTCGACGTTCTCGATCATCGCGTTCGATCCGGCGACCAACGAGCTTGGCGTCGGGGTGCAATCCCGCGCATTTGGAGCGGGCGCCGCCGTGCCCTATGCCAAGCCCGGAGTGGGCGCCGTCGCCACGCAGGCCTCGGCCAATCGGCTGTACGGACCCAAGGCCATTGCGCTGCTCGAGCAAGGATTGTCGCCGGCCGAAGTCGTCAAGCGAATCACCGATGAAGACTCCGGCCGCGATACTCGTCAGGTGGCGGTGATCGACACCAAAGGGCGATCAGCGGTCTACACCGGCAAGCGCGTGATCGATCGCAACAGCGATCCGAAGGACCTCGTCCATCTCGGCGGCTACGCCGGGCACGTCACCGGCATCACCTTCTCTGCGCAGGGCAACACGCTGGCCAGCGAAGAGGTCGTGAAAGCGATGGCGGCCGCGTACGAGAACGGCAAAGGGTCGATGGCCGAGCGGCTGATGGACGCGCTCGATGCCGGGCAGTCGAAGGGCGGAGACACGCGCGGGATGCAGTCGGCGGGCATTCTCGTAGTGCGGCCGCTGCCGGCCAACTCCGAATCCACGGTCGAACGAATCGTCGACATCCGCGTAGACGATTCCGCCGAGCCTTTCAAGGAACTGCGCCGCCTGCTCGACATGACGCTGGGCGTGCCCAATCGCCTGACCGAACACTCGGCTCAGCTGGCCAAGGAGGGGAAATTCGCCGAGGCCCTTGCCGAGCAGAAACGTGCGCTCGACATCAACCCGCGCAGCGAGCCCGCTATGTACGCGCTCGCACAGCGCTACGCGCAGGCCGGCGACTTCAAGAGTGCGCTCGGTCCGCTGGCCGAAGCGATCAGACGGCAACCAAAGATCTGGCCGCCGCAAGCCGCCGCCGATCCGATTTTCGCGAAGATGAGGGATCTTCCAGAGTTCAGGAAGCTGGTCATGAACTGAAGACGGGACTTGGAACCTGGGACCTGGGACCAAGCCCCAAGCCCCAAGCCGATCAGAACGTCACCCTGACGCCGATTTGCGCCGTCCGGCCGTTTCCGGCCGCGACTGGCTTCAGAAAATTGACCGAATTCCTGGCTCCGGTCGGGTTACCGAAGTTGGCGTGATTCAACAGGTTGTAGATCTCGAGGAACAGCCCCGCCTGCAAGCCCCTGACCCTTGCAATGTATTGGAACCGTCCGTCGAGGAGAACCTGCTTTTCGCCGTCGATGCCGTTGCGGATGGCGACGCCGTGAGAATCCACTGCCGACACGATGGTCCCAGGCTTCCCCGAGGGGAGTGTCGTAAGGTCGTTCACTCCCTTCGTCGGCCGATCGTTGTTGGTGCCGTCCTGGTTGACGTCGGTGCCGACCGTTTCATTGATCGGGTAGCCCGAATACGTGCGGAAGACGATGCCACCGCCAAACCCCTTGCCGATGTCCACGAAGGCGCTGGTTGCGAACGCGTGCACGTTGTCGCGGTCGCAGCGGCCGTAGTCGCGCCTGGGGTCGCTGTCGATGATGATCGACGCAACATCGTAGCAATGGGCGTAGGTATAACTGACGCGGCCGGACCAGCGGTTCGTATGCCGCTTCTCGAGTCCGATCTCGAGCGAGTTGAAGTCGCTATCGAGCGCCGAACCGAGTTCAGTGGTCCGGTTTTCGTTGAACTGGGCGAACGTCGTGCCCCGCAGCGGAGGGGGAACCAGCTCGCCGTCGGGATCGAAGACATTTACGCCCAGCCGCGTGACTCTCCCGGTTGCCGGATCGACCGGTCCTTCGTTGATGTCGATCGCGGCCGTGTTGTTCCTTCCGCGATTGCCGACGTAGTCGACCGACGCCGCCAGGCTCGACATCAGTTCACGCTTGACGCCGACGCTGAACGCCCACGTGTAGGCCATGCGCCGATCGCCATCGACGAGCGGCCCGGCCGTGGTGTTGTTCACCGAACCGCCGGCCAGCACCCCCGTGCGCCTGGCATTCATGAACGCGCGGCACGCCGGGCTGATGACCGCGACGCCCGGGGTCGGGCCAGCGATGGGGTTGAGGCACGCGGTCGCTTCGGGAGTCGGCCCCACTGGGAATGTTCCCGTGATCGCGGGAGAGGTCACTTGTGTCGTGTCGTAGGCGATCGTCGGCGCCACCACGGTCCGCTGCAGAAGCGCCTGGAGGACGGCAAGCTGCTGATACTGATAGACCTTGCCAAACCCTCCGCGAACGAGCGTCTTGCCATCACCCGTCAGGTCGTACGCGACGCCGACGCGAGGACCGAACGCGTCCTTCGTGTTGTCGGTGATCGATTGCCAGTCGTACCGCAGGCCGAGGTTCAGCGTGAGCCGGTTGTTCAACTGCCACTTGTCCTGGAAGTACCCGCTCGCGCGATGATCGATTTGCTCGAAGTCGTACTGGCCCATGCTGATGCCGAACCGATACGGATAGGTCGTCGGATCGGCCGGATTGAAGTTCGCATTCGTCGGGAAGGTGAACAATCCGGTGAAATTGGTGGCCGTGCCCTGCGGCAGCGCGCCGTTCCGGCTGTACGCGGCACCCACCTTGAAGGTGTGATCGCCGCCCCACCCCGATTTGATCCACGTGAGCGTATCGTCGAAGGTGATGTCGCGAATCAGATCCTGAGCGTAGCTGTTCCACACCCCGGCGTTGTAGTCGGGGTGGGTGTTCCGCGATCCGACGTCGAATGGGTCGACGCCCGCGAACCCGATAAAATTCCAGTTCTCGTCGAACAGCTGTCCGGGTCCCTGCAGCAGGTTCTCGCGCACGTGCCCGAATTTCAGTTCGTTGGTCGTGCGAGTGTTGAGCACCGACGCCCACGACACGCTGAACACCTGGTCGCCCGAGTCGTTTTCGTGCCGAGCGGCGCCGAGAACGGCCAGGTCCCCCTCGATGGAATCGCGCTCCGTGATGATGGCCTCGCGGGTCCAACGGAAGCTGATCTGATTGCTGCCGTTCAGGTGGTAGTCGAACCTCGCAAATGTGTTCGGTCCGTGGAAGGCGGTCGTCGTCGAATAGGACACCGCCAGCGGCGCCGCATTGGCCGGGAAGTTCAGGTTCGCCGCCACGGTGGAGCGGGTCCCCTCGTAGTTGCCAAAGAAGAACAGCTTGTTCTTGACGATCGGGCCGCCGAGGCTGCCACCGTACACGTTGCTGCCCGACTCGGGGTTCTCACCCCCAGATTGCTTCAGGAAGTAGTTCGTGGCCTGCAACTCGTTGCTCTGGTAGTACTCGAACACGCGCCCCGAGAGCTTGTTGGTCCCGCTCTTGGTCACGCTGTTCACGACAACGCCCGTCGATCCCCCGTACTCGGCCGCGTACTGGTGCGTCTGCACTTGATATTCGGCCATCGAGTCGAGCGACACGCGTGCCTGCGTGCCTTGCGACCCGCCTCGGCGCGAGTCGTTGTCGTTCTGGCCATCGACGAGGAACAGATTGTTGGTGGTCGCCTGGCCGTTGGCGCTGTACTGGCCGCCTTCGAACGATCCCACCTGCAACACCGGCACGAGTCCCGGAATCGTCTGCATCAAGCTGAACTGGCTCCGATTCGCGCTTGGCAGACCGTCGATCTCCGTGCTCGTGACGTTGGTACCGATTCGGTTGGACGTGGTTTCGACGATCGGAGACACTCCAGTCACGGTCACACTTTCGGCGACGCCCGCGACTTGAAGTGTCATGTTCACGGTCAGCTCCTGGCCGACGTTGACGACCAGGCCGGTGTGCGTCGTTGTCTGAAAGCCGGACAGCTCGGCCTTGATTGTGTAGGTTCCGGGAGGCAGCGTCGGAATCGTGAATCGCCCTTCGCTGCCTGACACGGCGGTGCGAGTGAGTCCGGTGTCCTGGTTGGTGGCCGTGACAGTGGCTCCAGGCAGCACCGCCTTGGCCGCGTCGAGAATGGTGCCGTTGATTTCAGAAGTCCCGCCTTGCCCGAACGCGGGAGGAGCAAGGGCCAGGCAACACAACAGCCCCAGGTGAAGCGCCGAGAAACGTCGGAACATGTGCACCTCCAGCTGGCGGGCTTCCGCCAGCGCAAGAAACCGATCGCAGGGCGCAAAAGAAGGCCTGCGGAGGGGTCGCCGACTACGGTCGCAAGAATGGTCGTTCGGTTATCGCTTGAGCGTGACCTTCTGCACGCGCCAATTCCAGATCTCACCGACCCACAAATCGTTTTCGCTACGACAGTCGATCGCGTTGACGATGCCGAATTCCTTGGGCAGCCTGCCGGCTTTGCCGAACTTGCCGACGACCTGACCGTTCAGCTGGACCTTGTAGATCTCGCCGTTGTCCATGCTCTCGGCGTCGTTCGAGTTGGAGCTGTACAGGAACGGCGTCGAGCCTCCAGAAATGCAGATCGCTTGCGGTGTGCCCACATTGCCGATCTGCGATTTGAACGTGCCTTCCCCGTCGAACACCTGGATCCGTTTGTTGCCGGCGTCGGCGACATAGATATTCCCGGCCGCGTCGCTGGCGATTCCCCGGATCTGGTTGAACTGGCCCTGCCCTGAACCTGTCTGACCCCAGGTCTTGACGAAGTTGCCGTCCTTGGTGAACTTCGCGATGCGATTGTTGGTGCCAAACCCGTCGGCGACATAGATGTTGCCGGCGCGATCCCACGTGACATCTGAGGGCCGGTTGAAGCCGTCGCCGTTGATCCCGCTCCCCGGCGGCCGATTGCCACCGCCGCCAAACCCGCCACCGCCACCGCCGCCACCACCACCGGGCCCTCCGGCAGGCGCCCCGCCACGGCCAGCGACGAAGGCCGCGTCAGCGGCCGTTGCCGACACGCCCGGACCTGGCCGCAACGGAATGTTCTCGGGTTTCCTGCCGAGCACGAGTTGGTACCGCCCGTCCGCATCGAATTTCACGACCTGGTTCGAACCGGCGTCGACGATCCAGATGTTGTCCTGCGGATCGACGCGGACCTGCTGCGCGAAATTGACGGCGTAGACGCCCTGGCCGATTTCCTTCACGAACTTGCCGCTCTGATCGAACTGAAACAGCCGCGATCCGCCGTGATAGAAGGTGCGCTCGTCGCCAAGCGTGGCGACGGCATGACCCGTCCGCGCGTAAACGAAGACGTGACCGCGCGAGTTGGTCGCGACGCCAGCCACCTCGCCATAGGAGGGAAGCGAGATGATGTCGGCGTTGGCGTCGTAGTTGATCTCCGGTATCGACTGGCCGAACACCGCGGCGCCAAATACCGCCGACGCGGCCGTGATCCACAACAGAAGTGAGCGCGTCATGATGGCCCCCCTATCTGGCAGCGGTCTTCACCGCTGGCGGGCGCAGGAGAATCTTCTGCACACGCCACCCCGTGATTTCGGCCACGTACATCTCGTCCGGGTTCCTGCAGTCCATCTGGTGCACGCTGCTGAATTCCTTGAACCCGTGCCCGGCCTTGCCGAACCGGCCGAGCACCGTGCCGTCGAGCTCCATCTTGTAGATCTCGCCGGTGGTCGCCGCCTGGTCGAAGTTGTTGCCGGTCGGGAACGAGTTGGAGCTGTAGAGGTACTGGTGTGGGCCGCTCGAGATGCAGACCGCCCAGGGCGCGCCGACGTGGTCGTACACGGCCTTCTGGTTCAGATCGTTGTCGAGGACGACGATGCGTGAGTTGCCGCGATCGGCGACATACACCATGCCCTTGGCATCGACCGAGATGGCGTGTGGCGTGCTGAACTGCAGCGGGCCGTTGCCACGCGTGCCGACTGCCTTGATGAACCGGCCGTTCTTGTCGAACTTGACGACGCGTGAGTCGCCGTAGCCGTCCGAGACGAAAATGTTCCCCTGCGGATCCCAGCCGATGTCGGTCTGCCGATGGAACGTGTATGGCCGGTTCGTGCCGGCATACGTGCCGCCACCCGGCGTCAACGCCAACTGATCGAGTGGATCCGGGCGCTTGCCCAGCACCATCAGCAGCTTGCCGTCCGGGCTGAATTTCTGGATGACGTTGGTGCCCTCGTCAACGGCCCAGATGTTGTCGTCCTTGTCCACGCGCACGGCGTGCGCAAAGGAGAATCCGTAGCTGCCGACGCCGAACTCCTTGACGAACGCGCCCGTCTGGTCGAACTCGAAGAGGCGCGTCTCGCCGCTGCGCGTGTAGATGAAGACGTGCCCTTTCGAATTGGTGGCGACGCCAGTGCCTTCGCCCATGTAGAGGCCAGGCGGCAGCTTGAAGAATCCAGGAACGGAATCGAACGGGATTTCTGGAGCGGTCGCCTTCGCCTTGGCTTGCGCAAAGGCCGGCCCTGCAGCGAGCAGAATCCCGACGATGACATGAGCTGCGAGACGTCGCATCAGTGCCTCCTTCCGATCTGCCGAACTGGCCGGGGGGTTGCGGGGACTATACCCCGGTTCGTGTCGCGACTGACCTCGGTCTCGACATCTCTCTGGTGCCGGAGCTAAATGTCTCCGAATGTCTCAATCGATCGGTCGCGGCGCTCTCGCTCTCAAGCCATCCGTGACGGGCGCCATGTGAGACCGAGCGCCATGATGCGCTCCATCAGCTTCGTGTAGGGCACGCCGGCGCGGCGCGCCGACTCGGCGAAGTCCTCTTTCTGCGCCAGCTGGGGATTCGCGTTGGCCTCGATCACGAAAATCTGGCCGTCTGGGCTCATCCGCAAATCGATACGCGCGTAGCCGGTGAGATCCACCGCGCGATAGACGCGCTTGGCCAGGTGCTGCACTTGCGCCTTCTGCTCGTCGGTGAGCTGCGCCTCCGCCGTGTCGATGCCGTGCTTCTTCTGATACTTGACGCTCCACTTCACGCGCTCGGTGGCGATGTGCCAGGTGTTCTCGGGCATCTTGGCAAACGACATCTCCCATACCGGGAAGGCCTGGAGGCGATCGTTGCCGATGACGCCGACGTAGAGCTCGCGCCCTTCGATGAAGCGTTCGATGATCGCCGGCGTCATGATGGTCTCGTGGATGAACTGCACGCGCCGGGCGAGTTGCTCTTCATTGCTCACGACCGATGCCTGCGAGATGCCGGTGGATGATTCGTACGTGAGCGATTTGACGATCAGCGGGAATTTCAGTCGCTTGGGGGTCTGCGGCTTGCGGCCCAGCGGCACGACGAAGAAGTCCGGCACCGGAATGCGGTGATAGGCCATCAGCTTTCTGGCCAGCGCCTTGTCGCGAGACAGCGTCAGCCCGCGCGGATTGCATCCCGTGTAAGGGACTCGGAGCAACTCGAGATAGCTGACGACATTCTGATCGAAGACGCCGACGTCGGCGAACGCCTCCATGAGGTTGAAGGTGATGTCGGGCTTGAATTCGTCCATCGAGCTGCGGATCGGCGTCAGATCGTCGTGGACGCCGATCACACGGGGATCGTGGCCCAGCGCGCGCAGCGTGTGCACGACATCGTATTCCATGCGCCACTCGGCGGTTTCGCGGTCCTGCGCCAGCGCGCGCTCAGGTGGCTCGAGGCCTTTGTGGACCAGGGTCAGGACGCGCAGCGGCTTCACAGCGCGACCCGGTGACGGCCCGAGTGCAGGTAGTTCATCACTTGGACGGTGAGCAGCACGGTGAACTCCTGTTTGGCCTGATCCTCAGGGACCGCCAGCCGCAGCTTCAATTCCCGGCAGCGCACGATGATGTCTTCCAGCACTTTGTCGATCGTGTATTGGTAGATACCCGTCCAGTCTGCCACCAGCCGGCGCACGGTCGGGCGGATGCGGTTGACGAACTGCACCGCGGTCATGCGGTTGGCGTACTCATGCGCATCGGAGAATAGCCGTCTGAGCTCGCGGTCGTAAAACGCGGGATGGTCGAGCCCGTGCAGCCGGCGCTTCTTCTTGTAGTGCGCGCGCAGCGTCCGCTTCAGCTTGCGCAGCGGATCGATCTCGTCGGTGCTCTCGACCAGCGGCGGCTTGCCGACCAGCGACTGCATCAGGCTGTCCATGTACTCGAGCTTCTTGATCGCGGGCCAGCCGAAGTAGCGCGGCTTCCAGTTGCTCTCCGGCGTCAGCCAGACGGCAAACGTTTCCGCAAAGTCCTCGTCCGGGTGGCTCTGCGCGTACCACGGATCGAGGTGCATCACGAAGCTCTTGCTGTACGGCTTCGGCGTGTAGAACTCCGGATAGGTGATCGTCGACTTGCCGAACAGCTCGCGGCGCGCGCGCCGCCGCCGCAGCTTGTAGACGTTGTCGATCACGTGGCCGGCCTCGTGCCGCAGGATGCGCATGCACCATTCGTGTTCGCCGCCTTCAACGGCGAGCATCTGCGCTTTCTCGAGCCGCTCGAGGCGCGGGTGCGCGAGATAGAACGGGACCGCCATCGACGCGACGCCGTCGGGCGTGAACCACTCGTCGGACAAGTAGAAATGAAGCGGGAAGTTCAGCCCGCGGGCAGCGAGCTCAGCCCTGAGCTGCGCGAGGTTGGCCTCGACCGCCGTGCCATCCAGCTTGATGGGCAGGTCGGAAAGCCGGAGGTTCAGCAGCTCCTCGTCCGGGAGCTCGGGCCATGTGGCGGTTATCGCGCGAGACACAACAGGACATCATAAGTTCAAGCTGCCTAAGGTGCCTAAGGTGCCGGTGCCTAGAGGGTGCCAGGCTTGGAGTGCCAGTGTGCCCGGCTGTCAGTGGGAGACTAGGCGCGCCTGAGCCTGTCTCGCCGACCAGCCTCCGCTAAAGCTACGGCGGTCCGCCCGAGGCTTGGCGAAGCGGAAGCTCGAAGCGTCAGCCACTCAGCGTAGGCGTGATATTGTCTGCCCCTGGGCGCCCACCGTTTCGCTGCGTTTCTCTGACGGAGGTCACAAATGACCAGACCAGTCACCGGTCGAGCATTGTGGATTGTGGTCGGCTTCGTGCTCCTGACCGCCAGTGCGGACGGACAGGGTGTGCCGCGTCTCGACTCCTACAATGGCGTCGCCGTACGCATTCTTCAGAGCAACAACGCCGGCACCACCCATCACATCATCGATCCCACGATCAACCGCGTGGTCGGAGTGATCAAGGGCTGTCCGAACGCTCACAATCTGACCACTCACCCCGACGGCCTCTACTACTACTGCGCCAACGAGCAGGACAAGACGGTGGATGTCTTCGACACGAAGACGCTCCAGCTCGTTCAGCAGATCGCGCTGTCGGAGCGGCCCAACAAGATCGCCGTCAACAAGAAGTATCGGAAGATCTACGTGGGCATCGTCAACGCATCGTCCAAAGTCGCCGGTCCAGGATTCCAACCGGTCGGGAGCGGGCCTTCGGCGGTCGTCGACGTGATCGATATCGCGACCCACAAAGTGATCAAGAGCGTGCCGGTCCACCATCCGGTGCACAACACCTACATGACACCCGACGACAACTTCGTGGTCGCTGGCCTCAGAGGAGAACTGGAGCCCGGTGAACCGACCCTCCAAGTGATCGATCCCAAGACCGACGCGGTGGTGTGGGGGATGGAGCTGACGGGGCATCGCCAGTACGGGAAGAACAATCACGAAGTCCGCCCGATGGCATTCGAGGCGAACGCAGACGGGTCGGTGAAGCGGATGTTCGCGCAGGCCACCGGGATCAACGCGGTCTGGGTGATCGATTGGAACAAGAGGCAGGTGGTTGACATGCTCTGGCCGCCCAAGCTGCCGCTGTGGCGCCAGAACGCGGACGGGATTCAGACTGGCGACATGCACGGCCTCGAAGTGCTCCCCGATCGATCGGCGGTGTGGGCCTCGAGCCGGCTCGACAGCCGCATCTATGGATGGACGTTGCCCGACTTGAAGTACATCGGCGCGGTGGAAGTCGGACCCAGCGCAAACTGGATGACCCCGACTCCCGACAGCCGCTTCATGTACGTCGCCGTCTCCGGCGTTGACTACACGGTGGCCGTGGACCTGCGCAAGCTGGCGATCGTCGCCAAGATCAAGACTGGCGCGCGACCGGCCAGAATCAGCACCGCGATTCTGCCGCTCGACCGCGTCAACCCCACGACGACGTCCGGTGGACAACGGTAGACATCTTCGAGGGCTGCATCCATGCATGAATCACCATCGTCAGCGTGGACGGTCCCGGCGCTGATTGGCGCGTGCGCCCTGTTCGCCGGAACTCTGGTCACCGCGACGTCAGGCACCTCACGCTCAGAACAAACGGCTGGCTTCCCGACCGGCGCCGATATCGAGTCGTATCGCGGCACGGTCGAACGTGTATTCACGACCGATCGAGGCGGGACGATGCCGGGGTACGCCGCGTGCGTGATGTGCCACACCTGGCAGACGAGCGTCCGGTTCAGTCTCGAAACACCGGCGACCGACGCCGGATGGACGGTGGAGCAGTCACGCCGCAACTTCGACGTCGTCACCAAGCTGGTCAACACGGCTTCTCCGGCCACGAGCCGCCTGCTGCTCAAGCCGCTCGATCCATCGGCCGGCGGGATGGGCCACACGGGCGGGTCATTCTGGAAATCGCGTTCCGACCCGGAATACCAGGCGATTCTGAAATGGATTCAGAGCTTGCCGGCAGATCGGTACGTCGCCAAAGCTGACCCTCCGCTCGATTTCGAGTTCTTCCGCTCGTGCGTACAGCAGGTGTTCGCCACTCCGCGTGAGGGTCACATCCGGTGCAGCAACTGTCATGCAGAGGGCCTGATCGGGTTCGCGCCGGTTGCCAAGAACGGCGCCTCGTGGAGTGATGAGGAAGCCCGGCGCGCCTTCTCGACGATCTCGCGGCTGGTCATTCCTGGAAATCCAGAGCAGAGTCGCTTTCTGCTGAAGCCGCTGCATCCCGACGGCGGCGGGTCGTATACGCACAACGGTCCGCGGCGCTGGCAATCGCGCGACGACCCCGAATGGCGGATGCTGGCGCAATGGGTCCGCGGGGAACGAACCGGTCGCAGTTGCTCGTAGCGAGCTGCGCCATAATGGTCGAGGCGCGCTCGTAGCTCAACTGGATAGAGCACCAGCCTTCGAAGCTGGGGGTCGGGGGTTCGAGTCCCTCCGAGCGCACCACCGCGCTTCGGCGGTCATAGCCGTAGGCAGTCTACGTCCTATAGACGTAGAGCATCTACAGCCTGTTCCAGCCTTCGCGCTCGCCCAATTCTCTGTCGCGCTTCGGCTCGGCAGGCTCAGCCGTCGCTCGCCTGAATGCTCCGCGAGCTTGGCCAGGCAGGTCCCTTAAGCACCCGCGGAACCAACCCTTGGCATTCCAGGCACCGTAGGCACCTATTTCTTCAGTTTCTCGGCGTAAACCTTCTCGAGCTTGTGCACCTTCGGAACCGCAACCGCCGCGACGTAGGGCTGGTTCGGATTTCTCTCGACGTAGTTCTGATGGTAGAGTTCGGCTTGATAGAACTTGTCGAGCGGCTCGAGCGTGGTCGCGATTGGGGCGGGAAAGATCTTCGCGTCGTTCAGCTGCTTGATATACGCCTCGGCGACCGACCGCTGATCCTCGTCAACATAGAAGATCGCCGATCGATATTGCCGGCCGCGGTCGTTGCCCTGACGATTCACTTGGGTTGGATCATGGGCCACGGAGAAGAACACCTTCAGCAGTTGACCGAACGAGATGCGTGACGGATCGAAGCGAATCTGAATCACCTCGGCGTGTTCGGTCGTCCCGCTGCAGACCGCCTGGTAATCCGCCGTCGCCTCGCTGCCGCCCGCATAACCCGATGTCACGTCCAGGACCCCTTCCAGCGGCTTGAAGACCGCTTCGGTACACCAGAAACATCCGCCGGCCAGCACCGCAGTTTGGGTTCGGTCTCTGACAGTGATGTCACTCGCCGGATCGGGAAAGTCGGTCAGCGTGCGATCGACAGCGCCACCGAAGAGGTCTGAGAGCTTCATGACACTATCTTAGAGTCGTTGATGGCAGATGTAGTGCTTTTCATGCACGCTTGCGCACCGACTTTGTGGTAGTTTCATGACACGGTTTCGATCTTGTAAGCGCGAGGTTTTCCAGCATGCGGTCCTCTCAAGGCGACCGACGCGGCCCCCCGGCCTCGAGCCCGATCACGGTAGTTGATCCGGCACCGAGTCACCGCGAGTGGCTTCCTCGGCTTGTGCAGCTCTTCCGTCCGAGGGCGGCGGCGAATGCTGTCCAGGAGGCAGAGGTCAATCCACTTCTCGCTTTTCCATCAGAAACCGTCACGTTTCCATCAGAAACCGTCACGCGACCGGACGCCGCGATTGCCGAGGTGGCAAAGCGCCCGATGCTCCGCCAGCCAGAACGTCAGACACGAGGCACTCGTCGCTGGCTGTTCGCGGCAGCCGCGATCGTGGTCGTGTCAGGCCTCACGCTGCTGGCGATTCGCTACTATCCGGCGCTGCGAACTGACTCGACGGCGCCGCTCACGGGCAACCTCACACTCGATACGCGACCGGTTGGCGCCGAGGTCCTGGTGAACGGCGAGCGGCGCGGCGTGACGCCGCTGACCTTCGCGCTGCCGGTCGGTTCACATCGCATCACCATCCGCACCGGAAGCGATGAGCGCAACGTGCCGATCGCGATGACCGCCGGCGCCGAGATCAGCCAGTACTTCGAGTTGAAGCCGGCTGAGAGTGCATCGGCTCTCGGCAGGTTGTCGGTGGTGACCGACCCGGCGGGCGCGCCGGTGACCGTCGATGGCCGGCCACGCGGCGCCTCGCCAGTCACGATCGCCGATCTCCCGGCGGGCGAGCACACGGTCACTGTTGCGGGTCCTGCGGGCGTGGTCGAGCGAACCGTCGTGGTAGCGGCCGGAGCGACAGCGTCCGCCATGTTCTCGCTGCCCAAGTCGTCTGGCCCCATGGGCGGATGGCTGTCAATGGCCTCGCCGTTCGAGATCGAGGTCGTCGAGCAGGGCGAGGTGATCGGCACGAGCGCGATGACTCGCATCATGCTGTCTGCCGGCCGGCACGACCTCGTGCTCAGCAATCGCAGCGTGGGATTTTCCGAAGCGCGTCGCATCGAGGTGACGCCTGGGAAAACGATTGCCCTTCAAGTCGACGCGCCGAAAGTACCCGTCAGCATCAACGCGCGCCCGTGGGCAGAAATCGTGATGGACGGCCAGACTGTCGGCCAGACGCCGATCGCCAACCTGTCGGTCACGATCGGCTCGCACGAAGTGATTTTCCGGCATCCGCAGCTCCCCGAAAAGCGACAGACCGTGATCGTCACGGCGAACGGGCCAAACCGGATTGCCATGGACCTGACCCGCTGAGTCGAGGAATGCCATGAAAGCGGTCGTGATCGGCGCGGCTCTCTTGATCGTCACCGGCGCGGTTGCGGTTGCGCGCGGCGCGCAGGATCAGCTCAACGCGGCGAGGGACTTGTACGCGTCGGCCGCGTACGAGGATGCGCTGTCCACGCTCAACAAGATCGAGGGCGAGCTGTCACCGGAGATTGATCGACAAGCCAGGGAGTATCGCGCCTTTTGTTTGTACGCCCTGAACCGCACGAGTGAGGCCGATTCGATCGTCGAAACGATCATCCGGCAGGCGCCGCTGACGCCACTGACGGCCATCGATGCCTCGCCTCGCCTCGAACAGCGCTTCCTGCAGGTCCGGAAGCGGTTGCTGCCATCGCTCATTCGCGAGCGGTTCCGCTCGGCACGTTCGGCCCTCGATCAGAAGCTGTTTGCCGCCGCCGAGCCGGATCTGGTCCAGGCGCGACTCATGATTGGCGAAGCGAACAAGCTTGGAGTCGAGGATGAAGCTCTGGGTGATCTGAGCGTGCTGGTCGATGGATTTCTTCAGCTGATTCAATCCACACCGAGCCAACACGCGGCGGCCCCGGAACCGGCGGCTGCACCGATCGCGCCGCCGATCGTTGCGCCGCCGCCCGTTGCACCGCAGGTCGTGGCGCCGAGCGGCCCGCGCCTGTATACGATCGCAGACGAGGGAGTGACCCCTCCGGTGGCGCTCGAACAGCGGATGCCGGTGCTGACGCAGGAGATGAAGGCGATCGCAAAGGCGTGGCAGATGCGCGGCGTGTTGAGCGTTGTCATCGACGAGACCGGCCGCGTCGCGGAAGCGGCGATTCGTCCGCCGTTGACCCCGAGCTTCGATTCGATGATTCTCGGCACCGTCCGTCAATGGAGGTATCTGCCAGCGAAGAAGGACGGAGTCCCCGTGCGGTACGTCAAGATGGTCGCACTAGTCCCCTAGCCTCCCTGAGCCCCCTGAGGATTCCGTGTACGAGCGTTACTACGGTTTTCGCGAAGCCCCGTTCAAGCTGACGGCCAACCCGAAGTTCCTGTTCATGACCGACCAGCACCAGGAGGTGCTGAGCACGCTCATTTACGGGCTGTCGACTGCCAAGCCGATCACCGTCGTGATCGGGGAAGCGGGAACCGGCAAGTCGACGCTGCTGCGTGCGGCCCTGGCGTCAAACGAATGCCGCCAGGTGCGGTGTGTCTACATCGACAACCCGACGCTGACTCGGACCGAGTTCGTCGAAACGCTGGCGGCGCGATTCGATCTCGGAATGGGCATGTCCACGTCGAAGGCGAGCCTGCTGGACCGCCTGGAATCGGTCGTTCGTGGACGGCACGCGCGGAAGGAGATTACGGCCCTCGTGGTGGACGAGGCGCAAGCGCTGCCAACCGAGATTCTCGAGGAGATTCGCCTGCTCGCCAACCTGGAAACGGCGACCGAGAAGCTGCTGCCGGTGGTACTTGCCGGCCAGCCGGCGTTGGCGGATCGCTTGAACGAATCCGGACTGCGACAGCTCAAACAGCGCGTCGCGCTTCGCTGTGAGCTCCGCCCGTTGGAACTGCGGGATACGGCCGCGTACATCGTGTCACGCATCCGGACGGCGGGCGGCGATCCGGCCGGAGTCTTTACTCAGCAGGCCGTGACTCTGATTCACGAGTACTCGTGCGGCTTGCCCAGGACGATCAACGTGATGTGCGACAACGCCCTGTTGTCCGGCTTCGCGCTGGATCAGCGGCCGGTCGACGGCGAGATCGTGCTCGAAGTGTGCCGCGACTTCGATTTGCGGGACGCCGCCCGAGCGTCCGCCACGAAACCGCCGCAGCTGGCGTTGGTCGTGCCGAACGGCGCCGAGCCGGCACGCGGCGTCACCGAGCGAGAGCCATCGGTGAGCATCGAAGAGGCCCTCACATATCTCCATCGCACGGCGATCGAGCCCGCGGACACGTCGATCTTCGGCCTGCGTGGGCACGCGAGTGCAGGCGTCAAGGGGCAGTCCGACTGAGCGACTGACCACTCGACTCGTCATCCGCGTTCTGGCGGGCCCCGCTCAGGGCTCGCCGCCAACCGCCGGGCGCGTAACCAGGTGCGCGTCGGCGCCCACAGGACCACCGCAGCCGCAGCGACGAACAGGCCAGCGGCGATCGGACGCGTGAAGAACACCGTCGGGTCGTTCTGACTGATGGCCAGCGCCCGGCGGAGATGCTGTTCGGCGGCGGGTCCGAGAATGAGCCCGATCATCACCGGCGCGACCGGCGCGTCGAGCAGGCGGAGCGCGAATCCGATCACGCCAACCATCGCCACCAGCAGCAGATCGCCTGCCGACCGATGCACGCTGAACGCGCCAAGCGTCGCGACCACCAGGATGCCGCCATACAGCCATGGTCGCGGAATCGAGAGCAGCTTCACCCAGAAGCCGACCAGCGGCAGATTCAGGATCAGCAGCATGGCGTTGCCGACATACAGGCTGGCAATCACGCCCCAGACCAGCGCCGGCTCATGCTCGAAGAGCAACGGCCCCGGCTGCAAGCCGAACTGCTGAAACGCGGCCAGCAGGACGGCTGCCGTTGCCGATGTTGGCAAGCCGAGGGTCAGCAGCGGGACGAGCGTGCCGGCAGCCGACGCATTGTTGGCGGCTTCGGGTCCGGCCACTCCCTCGATCGCGCCTCGGCCGAACTCCTCCGGGCGCGGCGACAGCCGCTTTTCCATCGCGTAGGACATCAACGTCGGCAGCTCGGCGCCGCCGGCCGGAAGCGCGCCCATCGGAAAACCGATCGCCGCGCCTCTGAGCCACGGTTTCCACGAGCGCGACCACTCGGCCGGGGTCATCCACAGCGATCCGCGCACCGGAACGATCTCGTCGGCCTCGGGACCTCGACTGATCACCCACAGCGTCTCGCCGACGGCGAACAGACCGATCGCGACAATCACGGGATCGATTCCGTCCAGCAAATACGGGATGCCAAACGTCAGTCGCGACTGACCGCTCAAGCTGTCGATGCCAATGCTGCCCAACGTCAGGCCGAGCAACAGGCTCATCCATCCGGCAAGGCTGGAACGGCCAAGGACGGTGGTGACCATGACGAAGGCCAGTACCATCAACGCGAAGTACTCGGCCGGCCCGAAGCTCAGCGCGATGCGGACCATGACCGGGGCGGTAAGGCTCAGCGCCAGGGTCGCGAGCGTGCCGGCGACGAACGATCCGATTGCTGCGGTAGCCAGCGCGGCGCCGCCCCGCCCGCTGCGCGCCATCTGGTGACCGTCGAGCGCCGTCACGATGGTCGCACTCTCGCCCGGCGTGTTGAGGAGGATCGAGGTCGTCGACCCGCCATACATCGCACCGTAATAGATGCCGGCAAACATGATGAGCGCGGCGGTGGGATCGAGTCCGTACGTCACCGGGAGGAGAAGCGCGACGGTCAGAGCCGGGCCGATGCCGGGCAGGACGCCGACCATGGTGCCGAGGGTGACGCCGGCAAAACCCCAGAGCAGATTCATCGGCGTGAGTGCGACGGCAAAACCAGCGACGAGATGGCTAAGCATCGAGCCAATCAACGCCACGTACATAGCCGCGGAGGCACGGAGACACGGAGCCCTTAGGCCTGAATACTCCGCGACTTCGCGTCTCCGCGGCCAAATGTACGTTGACGTCCATTTACAAAAGGCCGCCGAGTCCCGGCGTTGGCGGAAGGAGTACGCCAAGACCGCGGCCGAAGATCACGAACAGCGCCGAGGAGAACACAAACCCGAGCACGAGATGGCGCGCGAGGTTGCGGACCGCTGATTGATCGCGAGAAGACGACTCCAGCGCTCGCGCGACTACGGCAAACAGCAGTGTCGATGCCGGCACGAAGCCGGCCACCGGCACCAGCAGGGGGAGCGCCAGCAGGGCGAGGATCGCGGACAGCGTCGCCGACTTCGCCGGCAGACCGGAGACGAACCGCTGTTTCGGCCGCGCGATGAACACGGCGACCGTTCCCGCCAACAGCATCACCACCAGCGTGGGGAGGGTGGTGGGCGTCAGCGAGAGTGAGAGTCGCGCCGCTCGAACCGTGTCGGCGCCGGACAGTCGACGCAGTACGGCCTCGACGCGGGCCTGCTCCGACAGCAGGAACTGCCGGAAGTCCTGGCCCGGCAGAAACAAATCGCTCCACCCGTTCTGCGCGAGCGTTGCCTGCCACGGCTTGCTCCGCACGAGCGCGGCCACGCGCTCCGTCAAGGCGAATCGTTCGGCATCGGAGAGCCCCGGAGGCGCGACGACCGCGCGCCAGTTCGCCAGGTCGAGCGCGACGCCGGATTCTCGCAGCGTCGGAGCGTCGATGCTGCTGACCCGCTCGGGAGCCGACACGGCGAGCACGCGAAGCTCGCCAGCCTCGATCTGCCCGGCAAACTCGGAATAGCCGCTGACGCCGGCCGTCACCTGGCCGCCCAGCACCGCCCCAAGCGCGGCCCCTCCCCCCGAAAACGCGACGTAGTTCACCGCCGACGCGGCAAGCCCGAGTTGTTCGGCAATCAGACGAATCAGCAGATCGTCGGTGCCGCCTGCCGACCCTCCGCCCCAAGACACGCGGCCCGGATCGCTCGTGAACGCCGCCAGCAGATCGCCGAGCGATTGGTACGGCGAGGCGGAGGGCACCACGATGACTTCGAATTCGCCCGTGAGGCGCGCGATCGGCATGGCATCGGCCAGCGTGACCGGCGAGTGATTGAGCACGACACTGCTCACCATCACCAGTCCGGTAACGAGCAGCGCATCCGGGTTGCCGCGCTCCGATTGGATGAAGCGGGCGAGGCCGATGGTGCCGGCGGCGCCAGGCACGTTTTCGACCTGCACGCTGGCGCCGGGCTCGATCTCGAGCCACACACGTTGCATCGCCCGCGCCGTCTGATCCCATCCACCGCCCGGCGCGGCCGGCGCGACGATCGTCAGGGTTGGTCCAGCGCCAGCCAGCGACGGCAAGAGCGCCGCACACGCGATGAAGAGCAGTCGCGCCACGGCTTGAATTCTATTCATGATTGCGATGAGCCGTTCGCTCTTCCCGCCTTCGCTTGTTCGAGCGAGACTAGTTCAAGCTTCGGCGAGGCAGGCTCCGCGTTCGCTCGCTGGGCCAAAATGCGCTAGAGCTTCCACCTTCGCCAAGGCTCCCGCCTTCGCAGATGCTTCGGCGGGCCGCCGTAGCTTTGGCGGAGGCTGGTCGGCGAGGCAGGCTCTGTCACCAAGCACTAAGGCGCTGTCACCAAGGACTAGTATTCTGCGATGCGCTACTTGCACTACGACGTCTTCACCGACACTCCGTTCGAAGGCAATCAACTGGCGGTGTTTCCCGAGGCGAGCGGCCTCTCGACTCAGCAGATGCAGACGCTGACGCGTGAGATGAACTTCTCCGAGAGCACCTTCATTCTCCCGGCCGAAACCGCCGGCACCGACATCCGGATGCGAATCTTCACGCCGGGGTCGGAACTGCCGATGGCCGGGCATCCCACCATCGGCAGCACGTTTGCGCTGGCGCACGAGACGGTGATCGCGGCGGGCCGCGATCGATTCGTGTTCGGGCTGGGCGTCGGGCCGACGACGGTTGAGCTGCGCTGGCGTGGCGCCGAGCTCGACTTCGCGTGGATGGATCAGCGGCCGCCCGATTTTCGCACTCCGGCAGTTCCTCGCCAGGACGTCATCAAGGCGGCGGGCGTCGATCCCGAGGCGGTCGACCGAACCGGGCTTCCAATCGAGGAGATCTCGTGCGGTGTGCCATTTCTGTACGTGCCGTGCGCCACTCGCGCGGCGGTCGATGCCGCCGAGCCCGACACGGCGGCGATGCGCGCATTGAAGAGCGCGTTTCCATCCGACCATATCGGCGTGTTCGTGTTCAGCACCGAGCCGGTCGATGGTCAGGTCACGGCCTACAGCCGCATGTTCGCGCCCGGTCTGGGCGTGGCCGAGGATCCGGCGACCGGTGCGGCGAGCGGCCCGCTCGGCTCGTACCTCGTGAAGCACGAACTCGTTGCGGCCGACCGCGCGCGCGACATGGTGAGCCTGCAAGGCGTCGCCATGGGGCGTCCAAGCCGCATCCACATGACGATCACCTCAGATGCCCACGGCGCGATCACGCGCGTGCAGGTTGGTGGGAAGGCCGTGCGAATCGGTCAGGGCGAGATCGATCTGTAGAGGAAGACGTACGTAGCCGCGGAGACGCGGAGACACGGAGCTGTTTTGTTTTTCTCCGCGACTCCGCGGCCAACGTGCGTGTGTTGAATTCAAGCAAGATTGTCTCGGTGCCTCTGCGGCCTGTCCGTCGCGGAGCCTCTCAAGGTGCGAGCCTGACCCGCGACCAAGTCCCGTCGTCTCGTTTCGTGTAGAGCAACCGATCGTGCAGGCGACTCGTTCGCCCTTGCCAGAATTCGATCCGCTCAGGCTTCACGCGATAGCCGCCCCAATGCGGCGGTAGCGGCACCTCTTTCCCGCGATGCTGTTCCCGCAGCTCGACTTGTCTCGCTTCGAGCGTCTCGCGATCCGCTAACGCTCGACTCTGATCCGACGCCCACGCCCCAATCTGACTCTCGAACGGGCGTGAGTGAAAGTATGCGGCCGACTCTTCAGCCGTGGTGCGGGTGACCTCGCCCGTGATCCGGATCTGACGTTCGAGCTCAGGCCAGAAGAAGAGAAGGCACGCGCGCCCGCTCGCGTCGAGATCACGCCCCTTCGCGCTCTCGTAGTTGGTGAAGAAGACGAAGCCCCGCTCGTCAAACGCCTTGAGCAGCACGATGCGCGCCGCCGGCTCGCCGCCTGGCGACACTGTGGCCAGCGTCATCGCGTTCACTTCGATCAGCGACGCCTTCAGCGCCTCGTCGAACCAGAGCTCGAACTGCCGTAGCGGGTCATCGAACGCGTCGCGCTCGACCAGCGCTCGGCTCGCATACTCACGCCGCAGGTCGGCAATCGAGGTCATTCCGTCACCACCTCGACCCAGACGCCGAGGAATCGCCGATCCTTCGAAGACGGATCGGTCTGTGATGGCGAGAACCCGCTGTCGGTCGCCAGCGTGAGCCGGATCACGCCGGTGGACGTGGCCGGCAGCTCGATGATTTGCGACACCGTCGGCACCAGGTCCAGGCTCTGCGACCAGCCCCGCGTCGAGAGCGTGACGCGGTTGGCCTGCGATCCGCAGTGAATGCGAAGCGCGATCGGCTTCGGGCGATCGGGCGGCGTGGTCATCGTCACCGCCATCGTCCGTTTCCCCATCGTCCAGAACCCGGCCGTTTCCGGATAGAGCTGTTCGTCGTGAAAGAAGACGCCGACATCGCCGTATTGCGCGGCGGCGAGGACGACTGGAAGCTGCGGGCGGGCGCCTTCGTCGACGAGCCGCTGCGGCGTCACGACGATCGATTTGACGGCCCGCTCCGCGTCGGTCGAGCCGCGGAAGCCGACGAAGCTCGCGTTGACGGGCAGGTCCACTGACGTTTGCCAGCGCCCGTTGGCGCGCATCTCCAATGTCCAGGTCGACAGCGGCGGACCGATCCGGCCGATCTGCCACGAGAGCGGCGTTGGCGCTGCCGGAGTGCGGTCGGCCCACGTCACGTCGAGGTTGTAGGTGCCGGCCGGTAGCGACAGCCGGCCGTTGTGAATCACGCGAAGCGGCTGCGGGTCGGGCCGGAGCTCCGGCGCGATCACCAGCGTGAGCAGCGGCAGCACCTCGGCGGCCGAGACCTTGCGCAGCGGATCGAAGACGACGGCTGCCGGCCGCGCGCGAAGGTCGAAGGCGTCAATCGCGGCGAGCCGCGCGCGGGCCTGCAAATTAGTCTGCAGCGGCCGGTCGTTTGCGGGAAGCCAGGGGAAGGTGATGGCGATGACGGTGAGCGCTCCAGCAAACGCCGCGATCGCGACGAGGGCGGCCAAGCCCGGCCGGAAGCGGCGCCATCGCGACAGCAGGAAACCGGTGGTCAACGCGACGACCAGCCACCAGGCGCTGTGCAGGTAGGCGATGGGAGCATTCCGCAGCACGAAGCTTGGCGCGAGCCTCCAGAGATCCCATCGCTGTGACCAGAACTCGAAGAGCGACGCGCTCCCGTCGCGTCCGTTATTGATCAACAGGCCTTGCTGCGCCACGGCGAGCGTGAGCGCAATGCCGACGCCGATCCAGAGCAGCAGATGCTGGGCGGCCCGCTGCGCCGATCCGGCGGGTGCGGCGCGGAACGCCGCGGCGATTGGGAGCGAGAAGAGCAGCAGGCCCGACGCCAATGGGCGTGCGGGAGCGGCCGATCCGCCCCACCAGATGCCAAAGGCACCGACGCTGAGCAGCAGCGCGATGAAAATGAGCGTGATTTCGATCGCCTGTCGCCGCAACTCACCGCCCGAACGCCACATGGTGAGCAGTCCGGTCGCGCCGAGGATGTAGACCGGCGCGTACGCGAGCAAACCGTACTCCTGATCGAACAGCAGTCCCGGCGCTCCGAGGATCAGGTTCCACGGCGAGGTCTGCACCATCTGTCCGTACGGCGCCGAGGGCCATGGCGACCCCCAGTAGCTGTAGAAGAATGCGATCCACACGAGCAACGAGCCCAGATATGGCAGGGCAGTGACGGCGAGGCTTCTCCAATACCCTGCCGCAGCCCGCGGCACGCGCGCGATGGCCACGGCCATCAACGCGGCCGACATCGGCGCGTACTTGGTGCTCAGCCACGGAAGCGCACCGCAGGCCAGTCCGATGCAGACGAGTTGGGACACCCGCGGGGCCGTGGGACGGATCTGTCGCGCCAACGCGAGCGCCACCATCACCGCGAGCGCGGCGGCGATTTCGGGATAGACGGTAAACGTGTTGAAGAGAAATGGTGTCGAGCCCACGATCGCCGCCCAGGCAAACGTCGCGGCGCCGGGCGCGTTGAGCGTGCCGACCGTCCATCGCCAGCCAATCGCCGCGGCCGTGGCGCCCATCACGATGAGGAGCCAGACCACGGCTGTGTAGCCGCCGAGACCGAGCACGGGCGCGATGAGGACGGGCAACCCGATCGGGTGGACTGAGTAGATCTCGTTGTCCGCGCCGCGCGTCAGGTAGTGCGGGGTGATCTCCTGCTTGAAGTACTCGTAGTAGTCTCCGCGCGTGTGGTTGTTTTCGATCTTCAAATCATGATCACGCCACAGGCTCTGCGCGATCACGAGATAGTGCGGTTCGTCTCCTCCAGGAAACAGCGTGCTCTCGGTCAGCCGCGCCGCTGCCGCGGACGACAGCAGTGCCGTCGCCAGTCCAATCGCGACGGTGACCTTGTTCAGGCTCCACCGCTCAATCCAGCGCGCTGACAGGATGCCCGACTGCCACAACACCCAGGCCAGCTGAGCGACGATCACGAGCCAGACGACCGATCGCATCGGTCCAGCGAGGATCTGCAACACGGGCCAGCGGTCCGGAAGGAACGGCGTATAGGGCAGCAGGAGGACGGCGAGTCCAAGAAGCGGCCAGACCAACTCGCGCAGACGCGGGCGCCGCACGCCAGTCGTCCCGCGGGGCGCGTTCATGTGGTCGATTACCAGTAGCGCGACGATCGCGACGCCGGTGAATCCCAGGAGCGCAGGCCAAGGGGGGAGAAGCGCGATTCGCACGACGCCCGAGGACGTCACGACCTCATCGAGCACGCCGCGCGTGACGTAGAGCGCGGCGCCGACGATGAGGCACACGGCTGCTGGCCAGAGAACCGCAAAACTCGACACGTCGCCTGATCTTACTCGGTCGGTGCCTGCGCGGCCGGCGGCCGCTACGGCGGGTCTCGCCGGAGCGCGCGCGATCAGCGAGCGAAGGCGGATGGGACCAGCGGGGCAGGCCGGTCGGGTCGCGCCCGTGTCCGAGCGTGACGAACCGGCTCGACACATCTCACGATTGTTCATAGGATGCGTCGGTGAATCCGCGAGCCCGTCCGTCGATCGGTAAATTGAGGTGTGGCGAATGATGCGTGCGATTGCCGTGATGTCGATCGTCCTGACGACCTTGGGGTGTCAGACCCCGCCGCCCGCCACCACCGCCGCGCCCGCGCGTGCGACGCGGTTCGACGTGCTCATCACCGGCGGCCGCATCGTCGACGGCACGGGCGCCCCCTGGTTTGCCGGCGATGTGGGCATCGTCGCCGATCGCATCTCGGCGATCGGCCAGCTTGGCGATCAGTCGGCGGCGACGCGGATCGATGCGACCAACCTGGTGGTGGCGCCGGGGTTCATCGATATGCTCGGGCAGTCGGAGTTCAACGTGCTGGTCGATCGGCGCGCGGCGAGCAAGATCACGCAAGGCGTCACGACCGAAATCACCGGCGAGGGCACGTCGATCGCGCCGCTCAACGATCGCATCGCCGGGCTCAGGAAGCCGCAGTACGACCACTTCAAGGTGCCGCTGGATTTCCGAACCCTGGGCGAATACTTCGCTCGCCTGGAGCGTGAGCGTCCGGCGATCAATCTCGGCAGCTTCGTCGGCGCCGGCGGTGTCCGCGCCAATGTCATCGGCGACGAGCCAGCGGCCGGCCACACCGGCCGAGCTCGAACAGATGAAGACGCTCGTCGCTCAGGCGATGGAGCAGGGCGCTCTCGGATTGAGCACGTCGTTGCAGTATGTGCCCGACCGGTTCGCATCCACCGACGAGCTCATCGAGCTCGCCAAGGTCGCCGCCAAGTACGGCGGCATCTACATTACCCATCAGCGCTCGGAATCGGGTCAGATCATGTCCTCGCTCGACGAGGTGTTCAGCATCGCCGAGCGCGCGAAGATTCCTGCCGAGGTGTGGCACCTCAAGACCGCCTACAAGGCCAACTGGGGGAAGATGGGCAGCGTCTTGAAGCGTTTCGAGGAGGCGCGCGCTCGCGGGCTCGATGTGAGCGCCAACATGTATCCATACGATCGCGCCTCGAACGGCCTCGACGCGTGTCTTCCGCTGTGGGTCAGAGAAGGCGGCCTCGAGCCGATGCTCAAGCGGCTGCAGGATCCGGCCGAGCGCGCGCGGATCAAGCGAGACATGGACGATCCCAACACGAAGGATTGGGAGAATCAGTGGTACGGATCGGGCGGTGGCGCGGGCGTGATGCTGTCGTCGGTGCTGGATCCGGCGCTGCGTAAGTGGGAAGGGAAGACGCTGGCGCAGATCGGCAAGGAGATGGGCAAGGATCCGCGCGACGCCGTGATGGATCTCGTCATCGCCGATCGCGGTGAAAGCTCGGTGATCATCTCGATCATGCGCGAAGACGATGTGAAGCTGGCGTTGTCGAATTCGCTCATCGCGATTGGCACCGATTCGGCTGCCAAGGCCGAAGACGGTCCGCTGTCAGAATCGAAATCCCATCCACGGGCCTGGGGATCGTTCCCGCGGATTCTCGGCAAATACGTCCGCGACGAGAAGCTCATCCCGCTGGAAGAAGCGATTCGCCGCTTCACGTCACGACCCGCGGCCCGGGTTGGCCTGGCCGACCGCGGCAGCCTCCGGCCGGGGCTGAAAGCGGATATCACCGTCTTCGATCCGGCGCGGATTCACGACGTCTCGACGTTCATCGACCCCACGCACTACTCCGAGGGGGTGCAGTACGTGCTGGTCAACGGAAAGGCAGTCGTCTCTGGCGGCAAGATCACCAGCGAGCGTCCCGGCGAGCCGTTGAGAGGCCCGGGTTATCGTTCGGCAGCCGAAGTGCAACCGCGTTGACGTTGAGGCGCGCCACTGCGTGAATCTGCGAACAGCGAACAGCGAACAGCGAATCGGCGAAGAGCGAATCGCGACACATGCGCCTAGGCATCGACCTCGGTGGCACCAAGATCGAGGCCATCGCTCTTGCCGGCGGGGGGCGGACCCTGGATCGGCGGCGGATCCCGACGCCAAGAAACGATTACCACGCGACGCTGAAAGCGATCGCCGAGCTCGTCCTCTCACTGGAGACCGAGCTGGGCGAACGTGGCACGGTGGGCGTCGGCATTCCGGGCACGATTTCTCCTGCCAGCGGCGTGGTAAAGAACGCCAACTCGACGTGGCTGAA
Source organism: uncultured Acidobacteriota bacterium (assembly GCA_963773045.1). GTDB lineage: Bacteria > Acidobacteriota > Vicinamibacteria > Vicinamibacterales > UBA2999 > 12-FULL-67-14b. The sequence goes on from CAVYZT010000013.1 coordinate 1,143,990, forward strand.
TGGCCGTCCCCTCGATCGCGATCTCGAACTCGTGCTCGAGCGACCGGTTCGGCTGGCGAACGACGCGAACTGCTTCGCGCTGTCCGAGGCGACCGACGGCGCGGCGGCGGCCGCCTCAATCGTCTTTGGCGTCATCCTCGGCACCGGCACGGGCGGCGGCGTGGTCGTCGACCGCCGTGTATTGACGGGCGCCAACGCGGTCGCCGGCGAATGGGGTCACAATCCGCTGCCGGCGCCTCGTGACGACGAGCGTCCAGGGCAGCCGTGTTACTGCGGACGCGCGGGCTGCATCGAGACCTTTCTTTCGGGTGGGGCGCTGAGCCGCGACTATCGCGCCGTCACGGGTCAATCGCTCGGGGCCATCGACATCGCCGCGCTCGCGCGGGAAGGCGATCGCCATGCACTGGTGTGTCTGCAGCGTTACGAAGAACGCCTCGCGCGCGCGTTGGGCACCGTCATCAACCTCCTCGATCCGGATGTCATCGTGCTCGGCGGCGGGCTCTCCAACATCGCACGCCTCTATGAAGTCGTGCCGGCGCAGTGGGCGCCCTACGTCTTCTCCGATCGGGTTGACACCGTATTGGCGCGAGCGGTGCACGGCGACTCGAGCGGCGTTCGCGGCGCGGCCTGGCTGTGGCCTCTCGCAAACGGGGCTTGAGACTTGAGGCTTGGGACGGACTTGAGGCTTGAGGCTTGGGACTTGAGGCTTGGGGCGGACTTGAGGTTCGCGACTTGAGGCTGAGGCGGGCACGCATCGATGAGCAGTCCCGAGCCCCAAGCCCCCCAAGCCCCAAGCCTCAAGCCCCAAGCCCCAAGCCCCCAAGCCCCCAAGTTTGACGCGTTGTAACATAGACTCATCCCTATTCATGAGGTGTTATGAAACTTCGAATCGCGTTTCTGCTCGTAGCGAGCGTCTGGATGATGGGTGTGGCGGGCCGTTCGATGCATGCCGAGCAGTCCAAATCGGTGTGGGACGGCGTGTTCACAGCCGAGCAGGCCAAGCGCGGCGAGGCGGTCTACACGGAAAACTGCGCCAGCTGCCACGGCGGTGACATGTCCGGTGACGGCTTCGCGCCGGCGCTGTCGGGCACCGACTTCGCGGGCAACTGGAACGATCTGTCGGTGGGCGATCTCTACGAGCGGATTCGCATTTCGATGCCGCCGACCGGTCCGAGCACCGTTCCGCCGCAAGGCAAGGTCGACATCGTCGCGCACATCCTGAACTTCAACAAATATCCGGCCGGAAGCACCGAGCTCGAGCCGAAGACGGAAGTGTTGAAGGAGATCAAAATCGAGCTCAAGAAACCCTAGTCCTTCCCCACGTAACTGAGATCCTTCCGCCACCACGGATTGCCGAGGTTCGTGAACGGGCCTCCATCCACTGACAGCGACACCGCGACCCGATAGTTGAGCGGCGACAACAGGCGGAGGTTCGTGCGCAGGCGCACGGACTTCCCGTTGGCGGGAAACGGCGCGCTGTCGAGCAGCACGTTGTAGATCCCACCCAAATCGCCACCGATCGTGCCGAACTGCAGATAGGTGAAGCCTCTGGAATCGGTCACGTGTCTCGCCAGCGCCTTGTTCTCGCGGTGGTAGGCCCAGAGCTCTCTCGCCTTGAACGAACCGCCAGGACCCTTGCCTTCGGTGATCGCTTCGTAAAATCGTCCATCCACTTTCGTGACGATCGTCGTGCCGGTCAGATCGCCTCCCGGGCCGAGCTGGCTATCGGGCATCGTCCACTCGAAGGTCCATTTGCCAAGGAAGTACTCGTCGAAGTCGAGCGTGGGAACGACATCGGTGCTCTCGGTTGGGCGGCCGAGCGCCGGCATCTGCCCTTTGGGCACTTGTTGCGAGCCGGGTGTCTGCGGAGCTGGGGTTTGCGCGGCCGCGCTCGAGACGGCGAGCAGTGCGAGCGCTGAGCAGCGAAGAAACCAATTCATGGTGTATCTTCGTCCAGTCTTTGCTCACTGCCTGAATGCATCACTCGGAATCACAGAATCACGGAAGCAGGCAAAGACGCATGGTTCTCTTGATTGGAGAAGTATATGCGACGACCTCTCGTCACTTCGCTTGCGCTGCTCATCATCGGCGCCGCCTCGATTGGCCTCCACGCGCAGGTTGGTGACGGCGGTTACAAGCTGGTGCCGAACTGGCCGAAGCTGCCGGCCGGAATGTTCTTCGGCTTGAAAGACGCGCCCCCGCCACCGGCCGAACGCGACGCGCAAGCAGCGGCGCGGCGGGCCACGGGCGGCCAGCGCGCGGCCACACAGAACACCGGCGGCCCGACCAATCAGCCAGGCATCTCGGGCCTCGCGATCGATGCGCAGGATCGCATCTACGTGTTCAATCGCGGCGCCAAACCGGTGATGGTCTTCGACACCGCCGGCACTCTCGTGATGGCGGGCGCCGATCAGGAGATCAACGGCAAGACGATCAACCCGTCGTGGCAGCACTCCGGCGGAGTGGACTGGGAAGGCAACGTCTACATCATCGAGCGCGACGCCCATCGCATTGTCAAGCTGAGCCCCAAGCTCGACAAGTTCCTGTTGCAGTTGGGCTCGACCAACGAAAAGGGCAACGATGCCACGCACTTCGATCTCCCCTCGGGCATCGCCATCCTGAAGAACGGCAACATCATCGTGACCGACGGCTACGGGAACAACCGGGCCGTGCTGTTCGACAAGCAAGGGAAGTTCATCAAGCAGGTGGCGAAGGGCGCCGGCGGTCCGACTGACAAAGGCAAGGGACCCGGGGAGTGGGATCTGCCCCACAAGCTCGCGGTCGACGCGCAGGAGAATCTGTACATCATCGACCGCGAGGGCCATCGCCTCCAGGTCTTCGACAAGAACCTCTCCTACATCCGCGAGATCCGCGTCGAGGGATGGAACCCCTGGGACATCGGCATCTCACGCAAAGGCACCGACGGCGTTGCGTTCATCGCCGACCACGCGCTGGAGCGGGTCCACAAGCTGTCGCTCAAGGACGGCAAGCTTCTCGCCACGTGGGGCAAGCAGGGACTTGGACCGGGCGAGTTCGATTGGGTCCATGGAGTCGTCGTCGACTCACACGGCGCCGTCTATGCCGCCGATACGTACGGCCAGCGGTTGCAGAAGTTCGTGCCGCCGGGGGCGAGCGCGACCCAGTAGCGACTACTACGAAACTGCAACCACGAACACAGACCAACCACGAACTAACCACGAACAAAAGCAAACCACGAGCAAAAACAAACCACGAGCAAAAACAAACCACGAGCAAAAACAAACCACGAACAGAGACCAATAGTTTTTCGTGGTGATCTTTCTCGTGGTTAATCGTTTTCGTGGTTGATCTTCTTGTGGTTCGGTCTGTCTCGTGGTTCTACTCCGCACGCAGCGCCACAGTTGGATCGACTCGCGCTGCTCGTAGTGCGGGAATCAGGCACGCCATCAGCGCGACGATGGCGAGGAGCACCGGGACCGCGACGAACGTCCAGAGATCGAATGCGCTGGTCCCAAACAGCAGCGCGCGAAGCAGGCCAACGGTGCCGATGGCGCCGGCCGCGCCGAGCACCAGCCCGAATCCGGCCAGCGTCATGCCGTCGCGCACCACTCGGGATACCACTTCACTCCGAGACGCGCCCAATGCGAGCCGGACGCCGATTTCGCGCGTCCGCAGCGTGACGCCGAGTGACAGCACACCGTAAAGGCCAATCGCGGCCAGAAGCAGGGCGCCGCCGGCAAAGACTGCCAACACCGTGGCGCTGAATCGCTGCGGCGCCGACGCTTCATCCAGCACCTGAGCCATGGTGGTCACGTTTGCCATCGCCAATGCCGGATCGAGGGCGGCGACTGCGGCTCGCGCCGACGGCGTGAGCGACGCGGTGCCAGTTTCGGAGGTCACCGCGACGTGGATTCGCCGGAACATCGATCCGATGGGAGCGGCCAGCTGCCGATCGTCCACATCGATGTACGGCGCGTAGACATGAATCACCGGCTCGCTCCCGAGCGGGCCGTCGACGACATCCCCGACCACACCCACGATCGTCTGCCACGGCGCGGTCGACGGAGGGCCGCCCCAATGCAGCTGCTTGCCGATTGGATCCTCGCCCGGCCAGTACTTCTCGGCGAGGGCCCGGCTCACCAGGACGACTTGCCTGTTTTCGGCGAACTCCTCCGGCGCAAAGTTTCGGCCGCGAATCAGCGGGACGCCGAATGTGGACAAGTAGTCGCCAAAGCTCCAGGTGACGGCCACGCTCGGCGGAATCGTCGATCCCGACGGCTGACCCGAAGGCGTGAACGTGCGCCGCTCACCGTCGCTTCTCACCGGGAGATCTGATGCGAGCACGGCGGCGCGGACGCCAGGAATGGCGCGCAGTCGCTCATACAACGCTTGATGGAACCCACGCATCCTGGTGCCATCGTTGTAGCCGGTGGACGGCAACGTGATCTCGAAGTTGAGCACGTTCGATGCGCGCAGCCCTGGATCCACGGCCATGAGATTCGCGAAGCTGCGAATCAGCAGGCCGGCGCCGACGAGCAGCACGAACGCCAGCGCGACGCTCGAGACGACAAATCCCGCCTGGAGTCTCCGCTGCTCGCGGCCACCGGTCGCGCGGGTTCCTTCGCGAAGCACCGCGTTCAGGTCGTCCCGGCCGCTCGACACAAGCGGTGCGAGTCCGAACACCACTGCGGTGATCAACGAGAGCGCAAAGGTAAAAGCGAGCACGCGCGCGTCGAGCGTGACGTCCGACACTCCGGGCAGGCTCGAGGCGATGACCGCTGGTACCGTCCGCACCGCCCACTGTCCGATGACGAGTCCAGCGAGGCCTCCAGCGAAAACGAGGATCAGATTCTCGGTGAGCAGCATCTGGAAGAGCCGCCATCGCGCCGCGCCCATGGCCACCCGCACGCCGATTTCGCGCTGCCTGGTCATGTGCCGGCTCATGATCACGTTGGCGACGTTGGCGCCCGCCACCAGCAGCACCAGGCCCACGGCGCCGAGCAGGATCAGTAGCGGCCGGCGAACCGATCCCGAGAGCTCGTCGAGGAGCGGCGTCGCCGTGACCTGCAGCGAGTAGCCCATCTGCCTCATGTCTTGCGGATAGTTCTCGACAATCCGCGGCGCCAGCGCGGCGGTGTCGGCGGCCGCCTGTTCGGCCGACACGCCGCTCCGCAGCCGTCCGACGACGCTGTGGCTGTAGAACATTCCGCGTGCCTGCCGCTCCACGCGCGTGAACAGCAACGGCAGATAGACGTCTGCCGGCTCGCCGTTGAACTCCGCGCCTCGCTTGGGAAACTCGAACCAGGCTGGCATCACGCCAATGACGGTGTACGGTCGCCGGTTCAATACCAGGCGCGCCCCGACCGCATCGCGGCCGGCGAAATGGCGCTCGGCAAAGCGATCGCTGATGACCACGACCGATCGATCGATGGAGTCGTCTTCGATGGAGAACGTCTGACCGCGCAGCGGAGCGACGCCGAGAATGGGGAACACCGACGAGGAGAGCTGTGCGACGTTGAGCTGCTCTGGAGCGCCGGCTTCAGAGAGCTCGTATGGCCTCGTTCGATACACGCCAATCGCGCTGAACGAGTGCTGATCCTGACTCAGATCGAGATAGTCGGCCGGAGACACGCCGAAGCGTGGCACCTTCGACTCGGGAATGATTTCGTGAATCAGCATGAGCTCGTCGGGCTTGTGGTAGCCGACCGGACGCAGCAGTGCGGCGTTGACGAGGCTGAAGATGGCGCTGTTGGCGCCGATGCCCAGGGCGAGCGTCAGCACGGTGACTGCCGTGAAGACCGGCGCCCTGGTCAACGCCCGGAGCGCGTGACGGATGTCGAAGAGCAGCGATCCCATCGCGGGTTCTCCTCCAAGCGAAATGGCGTGGACGCGACCGAATTCGGCGCGGGCGCGAGCGTGGGTGAGAGGAACGGACCTGGCTAGATCGAACAGGGCCCGGCACCACGCCCCCAGCCGCGTCCGGCGGGCGAGCTCCTGCGCGAAGTCAGCCTCGAGGTCCGCGGCAAAACGAGCCTGGAACTCGCCGGGATAGAGATGCAGCAAACAGCGATAGGCGCGCGCCGACCATCGATGCGCGGTCACGGTTACACCTCTTTGGGGACGAGCTTCCGCGACCGAACCATCGCGGCGAGCCGCGACAGCCTCGCCGCCTCCAACGACAGCGCGCGCCGGCCCGCCGGCAGGAGCGAGAAGACGCGCCGGCGCTCGTCGCCCACCGCGACTTCTTTGACGAGCCCCGCATCCTCCATCCGCTGCAGAGAACCGTAGATCGTGCCGGGCCCCATCCGCATGGCCGATCCGACCGAGGCTTCCACCGCCTGCATGATCGCGTAGCCGTGCAGGGGCCCATCGGCCATGGCGAGGAGGATGTGGAACACCGCGGGGGTGAGCGGCGGCGTGCCGAGGGTCGAGTCGGGTTTCTTGCGCATGCTATTACCGTGACGGAGGCATTCTATATCCGTTACGGTAATAGAGGACGCGAAGTTCACGCCATAGGGAAAAACCCGGACACGAAACGGCTGAATTTACTGGGCGCGACTCAGCGTCACGGAGGCTGTGCCAGTAGTTTGATTGAAAGGTGGCGTAGAGCTACGCCACGTCATCGTGAACGTGCCGCTCACGACGCCATTCGTCAACGCGCCGCTGAAATCGTAATTGCGCTGCAACGGCGTGCCCTGTAGCGAGGTCACGTTATCCTGGCCGTGCGCTTCAAAGCCTCCCAGCGTCCCAGTGACTGGAGCGCCGGGCATTCCCCACTTCCCATTTCCGACGCCGCCGCAGTTTGCCGGTCGTGAAACCACGACAGCTATCGTGTTACTCAGATCCAGCCTTCCCTCGGACACTGGTGTTGCCGGCGTATCGGACGTTGCGATCAAGTCGATGGTGATCGTCCCGGTCATGCGCTCCTGCAGGCAGCCGCCGCCCCCCCAGTCGAAGGAAAACGGGCCGGAATAGCTTTGTGCGCCCTGGGGGTCCCCAAGGACCTGAGTGGCGACGATGGCGCCACCGGCCACCGCGCCGCCGATGATGCCGATCGTTGTCGCCGACAGCCCGCCGCCGCCACCACCAGCGCCGCCCGCGGTCCCAGCCGTTCCCGCTGTGCCACCGCCGCTTGCGCCCCCCGCCCCGCTCGCGCCGATCGCAGCGGCTTCGGCGGCGGTCATCACGTTGGTCTGCGCAATCGCGACCGCGGCCGTCTGCCCTTGAAACGCGGCCGTCGCGCTGATCTGCACCGCGCCGCTTGCCGTCGGCGTGAATCCGGCCGCCACCGCGCGGCCGGCCACATCGGTGGTGACGGCAATCGTGCGCGCGCCGCTGAAGGTCGCGCGGCCGCCGCGGACGGCGAAGTTCACGATCGCGCCGGCAACCGGCTGATCGTTGCGGTCGCGCACTTCGACCACCGGGGCGACGGCCGTCTTCTGCTGAATGATGTTGACCGCCTCCTCACCGGAGATGACGACGATCTTCAGGCTGGAGGCTTGAGCGGTGACCTGGCCAGCAATGGCGAGCGGCCAGAGGCATGCGGACACAACGAGCGTCAGTGCCGTGACGCATCGAGACGACGATGCCATGAATGCTCCCCCTGGGGGCTCGGGGTGTGGAGCAATGAGCCGCGCGAAGTCTAACACGCGTCCCCACGACCTCAGAAACCAACAGGAGGTCAGAAAACGCAAGCGATAGATCAGACAGGAGTTAAGGAGATCAGGAGAATCTCTTTCACACAGTCATTAGAAAAAGCTTGCTCCTGAATCTCCTGGTCTGCTGTCAATGTTTGTCCCTGAACTCGATGTTAGCGGATCAGCAAACGCATCACTGTCCAGTACACACCGATGCACGCGATGAGCACCGAGGCGGGCACGACGATCGCGTGCCGATACCACTCGCGATGGCTGAACCACGACACCAGCAGTGCCGCACCTGCAATCACGGTGAGTTGGCCGCCCTCGACGCCCAGGTTGAACGAGAGCAGCGCGGGGAGAAACTCGTTGCGCGGCAGTCCCAGCTCCTTCAAGACACCGGCAAATCCCATCCCGTGGAGCAGACCGAACGTGAACACGAGCGCGAGCCGCCATGGCTTGATTTGATCCGTCACGAGGTTCTCGATCGCGACGTAGGCGATCGACAGCGCGATGAGCGGCTCGACAATGCGGGGCGAGAGCGCGACTACGCCGTACATCGTGAGGCCGAGGGTGAGCGAGTGCGCGACGGTGAACGCGGTGACCTGAATCAGGATCGGACGCAGCCGCACATTCAACAGGAACAGGCCCAGCACGAACAGAATGTGATCGACACCCTTCGGCAGAATGTGCGTGTAGCCGAGCCACAGATACTGGCGCACGACGTCCCATCGTGTTGGCCTGACGAACTGTCCGGTGAGGTCGGTCGAGCCGCTCCACAGCGTGCCGTTGATCCACTCGGTCGAGGACACGCCGTCTGATCGTGCGACGACCAGAGGGTAGGGATCGGCGACGATGCCGTAGAACCAGCGCAGCACGTGGGCATCTGGATCGACGCGCCCGCGCAGCCGGTACGTGGCGAGCGCCGGTGGATCGGTGGCCGGCACGACCGGCGGCGGCACGTACTCGGCTGACGACGCGCGCACTTCGCGCCCATCGACGAGAATCACGACGCGATCGGCAAAGACGGGGGCCAGTGCGGCGAGTCGAGCGTCACGCTCGGCCGGCGGAAGACGGCCGGCAATGCGGGGAGCCGACGCCTGCAAATCGGGAAAATCGGCGACGAACGGCTCCAGCCGCAGGAGCAGCCATTCCGGATCGTTGGCCACCTCGAGCACGAACGATCCGTCTCGCGCAAATGACAGCGTGACCATCGTTCGCTCGAGCTCGTGGGCGCGCAGCCCACCGGCCAGGGCCACGACGGCAACCAAGATCAGCGTCGCACATCGTTGCCATGTCACTCGGCTATCATAGCGACCGGCTAACGCGTATGGGCCACAGAGACACCGAGACACAGAGAAACCACTTCGGCGAGACGATGGGTATTCGAGCGCTATTTTCTCAAGTAAGAAATGTCTCTGTGTCTCTGTGTCTCTGTGGCCTGTCCGTGATCTGCAGTCTCTTCACGACATCAGGGATTGCGGCAGCGCAGGAGGCAGCATCGAAGAAAGTCGACATCGTCAGCGTCACGGGCTGTTTGCGCGAACAGGGCGCGGGCAACTGGATGCTCGTCGCTGCGACCGATCCCGTGCCGAGCATTGCCAATGCCGCGTCCAGCAAGGAAGTGCCGACGACTGCGCCTGACGGCAAGAATTCGTTCGAGCTCATCGGCGTCAGCGAATTTGGGTTGCCCGGGAAGAAAGACCGCACTTTGGTCGTTCGAGGGCTGTTCATCAAGGCGGCGCCGGTCAGCCGGATCAACGTGACCTCAATCGTGGAGGCGCTGCCGAACTGCGCGGCGAGCGCGCCGAAATAGGCTACTATTCCCGGGATCCGGCAACCGGCGGCCGGCATCCGGGTCGATACTGACAGCGCCCGAAAGCTGAGAGCCGAAAGCTGAGAGCTGATTGGAGTCGCCTCATGAAGCGCGCAGCGTTCCTGTTCGCCGGTGTCGTGGTCGCCTTCGCGTCGGTCACCTCCACCGTTCAGACCGCTCCTCCCTTCGAGGCCGCGCCGACCTTCGCCAAGGACGTGGCGCCGATCGTCTATAGCAAATGCGCGACCTGCCATCGACCCGGCGAAGTCGCGCCCATGTCGCTGCTCTCGTACGAAGACGTGCGGCCGTGGGCCAAGGCGATGAAGGCCAAAGTCGTCGCGCGCGAGATGCCGCCATGGGGCGCCGATCCGGCGCAGAGCCTCAAGATGCGGAACGACGTCAGCCTCACCCAGGCGCAGATCGACACGATCGCCGCATGGGTCGATGCCGGCGCTCCAAAGGGGAACGACGCCGAGATGCCGCCGGCACCGGCGTTCGCGAGCGGGTGGACGCTTGGTCGAGAGCCGGACTACGTCCTCGAGATGCCGGTCGAATTCGACATTCCTGCGGAAGGCGAAGTCGGCGTGCAGATGTTCTATTCCAAGGTGCCGTTCGCTGAGGATCGCTTCGCAGAAGTCGTCGAGCTGCATCCAAGCAACCGCGCCGTTCTCCATCACGCAGGGATCTATTTCGTCGACATTCCAGAAGGCACGAGCATCGTGAACGGCCGCATCGTCGGCTCGGATGGGAAAGTGATCGGCGAGCGCGGATCGCGCGGGCTTCCGAACGCGGAGTTTGGTCTGGCCGGATCCAGCAAGCTGCTCTCGTGGGTGCCGGGGCGCGGCCTCGACCAGCACCGCCCGAACATCGGCAAGCGCATTCCGGCGGGGAAGTACATCAGCTGGCAAATGCACTACAACCCGATTGGGAAGCCGGCGAAAGATCGCACCAAACTCGGCCTCTGGTTCAATAAGGTCCCGGTGACGCACGAGGTGCTCATCCGTCAGGCTGGCGATCCGCTGGCGACCACGAAGGGCGGATTGTCGATCTATCGCGCCGAAGGACAAGAGGTGGAGTACACGGCGGATGAAGGCAGCACCCGCCGCCGCAGCAAGACGCCGAACATCCCGCCATACGTCGAGAACTGGAGCCTCACCGGCATCACGCCCGTCACTGAAGACATCACGCTCTACGCGATGTCGCCGCACATGCACCTGCGCGGCAAGAGCCTCAAGTGGGTGATCGTGTATCCCGACGGCCGCGAGCAGACGATTCTCAACGTGCCGAAGTTCGACTTCAACTGGCAGTTCAACTACGAGCTCGCCGAGCCGTTGAAGATCCCGGCCGGCAGCAAGATCCTCGGCATCGGCACCTACGACAACTCGGTGCGCAATCGCTGGAACCCCGGCCCGCAACTCGAGGTGTACTGGTCGGAGCAGAGCTGGGATGAGATGTACCAGCCTTTCACCGAATACTCGGTGGACAGCCAGGACCTCACGATCCTGAAGAAGGTGAGCGAGCAGCAGAAATAGGGCTGGTAGGGCTGGTAGGGCTGGTAGGCACGCTCCTTAAGCGTGTGTGCCCTGGAGAAACTCCAGAATGAGGGCGGCCGTCTTCTCGGGCTGTTCTTGTTGCACCCAGTGTCCGGCGCCGTCGATCAAGTGGGCGCCCCAGAACTTCGTGCACGCCGTTTTCTGCATCGCCTCGTAGCTGCCGGCGCGCTGGAACACGCCCCAGTCTGACTTGCCGGAGATGAACGCGGCGGGGACATCGATGGTGCGGCCGGCGAAGAGCAGCAGCTCGGCCGACAGCCGTGGTGTGCGGCCGACGCGATACGACTGCAGTCCACCCTGAAATCCCGTCCGGCCGTACTCGGCGACATAGACGGCCAGCTCGCGGTCAGGCAGCCAGCGGCACGCGGCGATTTGCGCGGCCGTCGGCATATCTGCCGCCACTTGCTCGGCCATGCCCTTGTCTTTGTCCATCACGTAGTAGCGCGGCAGCTTGGCAAACTCCCCCGGCGTGTTCGCCGCGAGCGGATGCGGCATGTTGTGCGGCCAGTCGGCGCTCTTGGCGTGGTAGTAGGCGCGCAAAAATGCGTGCAGCCCCTGGCCGGCGTGCCACATGTTCTCGTTGGCTTCGCGGGTTGTGTAATAGGTCTGATAGTGCTTGCGGGGTGGCGTCAGCGCCGCGAGTCCCTGATCCATGTCGGGCGCCGCACTGGGCGCGTCAGCCACGCGGTTCGCGGTATTGAACGGCAGCGACGGCGCGCCGGCGAACGGCGCGCTCATCATCGCCACCGAGCGAAACACATCCGGGCGCATCAACGCGCACCACGCGGCGACCGGCGATCCGAAATCGTGCCCGACGACCGCGGTCACCGACTTGTGTCCTAGCGCCGAGGTCAGCGCCAGGAGGTCGCGGACCCGGTTCAGATTGGAGAACGGGGCCAGGTCGTCGTCGTACTTCACATCGGTGCCGTCGCTGCGTCCGTAACCGCGCTGATCGGGCGCCATGACATGAAAGCCGGCGTCGGCGAGCGGCAGCATCACCTTGCGCCAGCTATAGCCGAGCTCTGGGAAGCCGTGCACGAGCAGCAGGCCCGGTCGCCCGGCGGGCGCGAATCCGGCCTCGAGCACGTGCATCGAGATGCCGTTGACGCCGGCGATCACCCGCGATCGAATGCCGGAAGGGAGCGTGCCCGAGCCGTATCCTGGATCTGACGGCGCCTGCGCGCGGATTGCTCGCGCGCGAGCTTGGTTCGCGACCACCGCAGCCGCGGCCAGCGATCGAATGAGCTGACGACGTGACAGGTTACGCATGAGTACCCCGCAGGCAGCACGGCAGAGCCCGTGGCCGACAGGCCTACGTCGTGAGAATCATCAGCTGAAATCCAACCGACGCCACGATCGCTTGAATTTGGCTCGCGGCGGTGGCCTGCACGCTGATTCGGAGATCGAAGCTGAGCTTGATGCGGCCGGCTTCGTCATCGAAATCGGCGTCGACGTCGGTCACTTCCCAGTTCACGAGGTTGCCAGTGCCCGAAACCAACAGTGACGTAATCGCCGCCGATGCGATCGCCTTGCGGAACTGCGGGGCGTTCAATTGCGGGCCGACGTGCGCGGCAAACGTCGCCTGTTGTGTCACGAAGTTGCCTGATTGCGCAAACGCACTGAGCGAGCCGTTGGCGATGCCGCTGACGACATGCATCGATCGGATATCGTCGGGTCCGGTCACACCGACCTGAAGGCTCTGCTCGCTGGTGATCGTCGCTGGGTTTGCCATCGCTCAGGTTCCCCGCACTCTAGGCACCCTAGGCACCCTTTGGCACCGCTGGCACTTTATTTAACGACCGGTCCGCCTTTGCGATCGTCCTTGACGAACTTGTCCCGCGCCGGCATGACGACCTTCGGCAGCGAGGTCTGATCCATCACCATGTCTTCCGGCACGATCTTGTTGAGCGCGAGGATGTAGGCGACGAGGCCGTAGGTTTCGTCCGCGGTCAGCGTGCCGGGCGTCATGAACGGCATGGCGCGTCGCGTGTAGTCGAAGAGCGTTGTGGCGTACGGCCAGTAGTTGCCGACGGTCTTGACCAGCTTCGGGTCGGTCGCGAAATTCCAGTTGGAGCCCGAATCCCGCCCGACGAGACGGTCGGATTGGCCGCCCTGTCCATCGGCTCCGTGGCACGAGCGGCACTTGGCTTCGTAGACGATCTTGCCCTCGGCCGCGGTGCCCTTGCCCGGAGGCAGCCCTCGACCATCCGGCATCACGTCGATGTCGAGCGCGCGGATCTCGTCGGCCGTCGCGGCGCGGCCAATGCCGTACCGCGCCGGCGCCGAATCAGCAGTCCGCGGGGCCGGCGCGCCCATCGCCCGTTTGGCAGCCTGCCCGCTGGCCGTCTGCGCGAGCGCCAAGGTCCCGGCGATTGCGACGAGCCCGAAGCCCCAAGCCCCAAGTCCCAGGCCCCAGCCCCTCATGCAGTCCCCCCGCCAGCGAATTTCACCGTCCCGTCGGCGTTCACGTGCCAGGCGCGGATGTGATTGAAGTGATACGCGGTCGACGGCCCGCGCGCCTTCATCAGCACTTCGAGGGTCGGCTGCGTGTATCCGGTCTCATCGGTCGCGCGGCTCATCAACGTCGTGGCCGCGCCGTTCCATTGCCAGGGCAGACGGAACCGGGTATGGCACTTCGAGAGAACGGGCCCATCCAGCTTGGCCGGCTTCCAGGTGCGCCCGCCGTCGGCGCTGATGTCGACGCGCGCGATTTTGCCGCGTCCGCTCCACGCGATGCCTCTGATCTCCCACCAGCCCGGGCCAGAGAGCTTGTCGGGGAACGACGGCTCGGTGATGAGCGACTTGGCATCCATATCGAGGCTGAACATCCGCGCCGTGCCGTCGGGCAACGGGTCCGTGGTACTTCGACGTCTCCTCGCGTGTCATGAACGGCTGATCCGACACTTCGATGCGTCGCAGCCACTTGACGCTCGCGTTGCCTTCAACACCTGGGAGGAAGAGTCGAACGGGGTAGCCCTGCTCCGGACGAAGCGGTTCGCCGTTCTGGGAGTACGCGATGAGCGCATCCTCGTACGCCTTGGCGACAGGGATGCTGCGCGTCATCACGGCGGCGTCCATGCCCTCGGCGAGGAACCACTGTGCTTTGGGCGACGCGCCGACTTCGCGGAAGAGCGTGGCGAGCGGCACACCGGTCCACTCGCTCGTACTGGTAAGGCCATCAATCTGCTGCGGCGTCACGTCGGTCGTGCTGCCTTCGCGGCGATAGGCGCGACCGCCATTGCCGGAGCACTCCACGAAATGGATCGCGGAGCGGCCGGGGAAGCGCCGCAGGTCGGCCAGCGTCAGGACCAGCGGCCGCTCGACCATTCCGTGAATCAGCAGCGAGTACGTGGCGGGGTCGATCGCGGGAACGCCGCCGTGATGCCGCTCGAAGTGCAGGTCGGAGGGCGTGATGATGCCGTCGAGATCCTGCAGCGGCGTCAGGCTCGAGGTGCGGCGGTCGCCGAGCGACAGCCGCTTCGGCTTCTCGAACGGCGAGCGGGCGCCGACGTCGGTCGCCAACGGACCCTGGATCTTTGTGGGATCGGCCGGCACCTTTGCCCGCGCGGCCTGATCCGGACTTTGTCCGGCCGCGGTGACGGCCGCGCCAATAACTCCAGCGCCAGTCGCTAGAGCTTTTCGTCGAGAAATCTTGGATCCGCTCATACAGCCCCCTGCCGAAGATTGCGCGAGACTACCACGCCTTCATAGCGGTTTACATCTGAAGACAAAACCTCGCGTAAGTTATTGAAAAGGCGACAGCTTTCCGCCCTTTTATGGCAGAATCTTCGGTACCTATATAGTCCTCGCGTCGAGGATCGGATCACATGAAACACGTTTCGTTACCAGGCCTCGGCCTGGTCGTGGTCACCTTCGGCCTTGTGGTTCATGCGGCCGAACCGCAGGCGCAGTCCACGGCTGCGCGCGCGAGCGCTCCAACCACCAGACCTGCCGTCGCCGTCGCGCACACTGCGAGCGCCGTCACCGACGCGCAGACGGCTCTCGTGAAGCAGTACCTGCGTTGGCTGTCACAACGATCGCGGGAAAGAGCGCGCCGGCAACCTGACGCTGGCCAGCTTCGACGCGGCGAGGGTCGGCCAGGACCCGCAGGTTGCCGAGACCGCCGAGAAAATGGTCCGCAAGCTGCGTCTGGGCATGATGCCACCGGTCGGCGTGCGTCGCCCGGATACTCCGACGCTCACGGCCTTTGCCGCCTCGATGGAATCGCGGCTGGATCTTACGGCGTCGCTGCACCCGAATCCGGGGCGCCGGCCGTTTCAGCGCTTGAATCGCGCTGAATACGCGCGCGCCGTCAGCGATCTGTTGGACCTGGATGTTGATGTGGCTGCGTTTCTGCCGGCCGACACCATCAGCGGCGGGTTCGACAACGTGGCCGATGTGCAGACTTTCTCAGCGACCTTGATGGACGGGTATCTGCGGGCTGCGAGCCGCATCAGCACGCTGGCGGTTGGGGATCCAAAGGCCGGGGCGTCTGAAGCGACCATCAAAGTGCCGCGCACCGCTTCGCAGATGCAGCACGTCGAGGGCACGCCGTTCGGGACGCGAGGCGGGATCTCCGTCATGCACACGTTCCCGGCCGACGGCGACTATTCCTTCCGCATGCAGCTCCACTCGATCCCGACCGGCCAGCTGTTTGGCAGCACCGTCAAGGGCGAACTGATCGAAGTGTCGATCGACGGCGACCGTGTTGCGGTGCTCGAAATCAACCCGCGCATGAGCGAAGCCGATCCGACTGGCATGAACATCAAGACGCCGCCCATTCACGTGAAGGCGGGAACGCAGAACGTGTCAGCGGCGTTCGTTCGACGGTTCGACGCGCCGGTGGACGACCTGATGGCGCCGATCGATCACACGCTCGCCGATACGCAGATCGGCGCTGGCTTCGGCATCACGACGTTGCCGCACCTGCGCGAGTTCGCGATCAGCGGGCCCTTCAAGGTTACCGGCGTGTCCGACACGCCGAGCCGCCGCCGGATCTTCACGTGCCGGCCGACGTCGGTTGCGGACGAAAAGACCTGCGCCACCGATATCGTCCGGCGGCTGGCCGCGCAGGCCTATCGCGGCCCGCTGAATGCTGCCGACACCGAAGGGCTGATGCGCTTCTACGATCAGGGGCGCAAAGAGGGAGACTTCGAAGCGGGGATCCGGATGGCGCTCCAGGCGATTCTCGCCAGCCCGCGCTTCCTGTTCCGCCTCGAGCATGCCCCTGCGGCGCTGCGCGCCGGGCAGAACTACCGCATCGGCGATCTCGATCTGGCGTCGCGACTGTCGTTCTTCCTGTGGGGCTCGGTGCCGGACGCCGAGCTGATCAAAGTCGCGCAGAACGGCACCCTCAAAGCGCCGGCCGTGTTGTCGGCGCAGGTGAAGCGGATGCTGGCGGACCAGCGATCCGAAGCGCTGTCGACGCGCTTCGCGTCCCAGTGGCTCCGGCTGCAGGACCTCGAAAAGATCAACCCCGACGCCCTCCTCTTTCCTTACTACGACCACAAACTCGGCGAAGCGCTCAAACGCGAGACGGAGCGGTTCTTCGACAGCATCGTTCACGACGATCGCAGCGTGCTCGAGCTGCTGACTGCGGACTACACGTTCGTGAACGAGCGCGTCGCCAGGCACTACGGCATCCCGAACATCAACGGCTACGACTTCCAGCGCGTGCAGATCCCCGACGAGAATCGCCGCGGGTTGCTCGGGCAGGGCAGCATCCTCACGCTCACCTCGGTCGCGGATCGCACCTCACCGGTCCTCCGCGGCAAATGGGTAATGGAAGTGCTGCTCGGTTCACCGCCGCCCGCCCCGCCTCCGGGCGTGCCGCTGCTCGACGAAACGAAGGCCGAAGCCGGCGACAAGTTGCTGACGACCCGCGAGCGGATGGAGCAGCATCGATCGAATCCGCAGTGCACGTCGTGCCATCGCGTGATCGATCCGCTGGGCCTCGCGCTCGAGAACTTCGACGTGACCGGCCGATGGCGCATTCGCGATAACGGTGCGCCGGTGGACGCGACCGGAGATCTCTACGACGGCACGAAGATGAACGGGCCGGCGGGTTTGCGCGCGGCGCTGCTCAAGCACTCCGACGCGTTCGTGCTGACGTTCACCGAGCGGCTGCTGACCTACGCCGTCGGCCGCCGCGTCGAGTATTACGACATGCCGGCGATTCGCGCCATCCTGCGCGACGCGGCCGCGAACGACAATCGCTTCTCGTCATTTGTCATGGGGGTCGTCACCAGCAAGGCCTTCCAGATGAGCCAGGTCGAAGCGGCAGAAACCACGACCGCACCAGCAGATGGCAGATAGCGATTAGCGAATAGCGAATAGCGAATAGCGAATAGCGAATAGCGAATAGCGAATCGCGAATCGCGAATCGCGAATCGCGAATCGCGAATAGCGAATAGCGAACGGCGAAGAGCGAATAGCGAATAGCAGATGAGGAGACAGTCGCACATGATGATCACGAAAAAGCACTTGTCACGCCGGACCGTTCTTCGCGGCCTGGGCGTCACGGTCGCGCTGCCATGGCTCGACGCGATGACTCCCGCCTTTGCGAAGGCGGCGGCCAACCGCAAGGTGCGCCTGTCGGCGATCGAAATGGTGCATGGGTCGGCCGGCGCGACGACGTTCGGCGCCAGCAAGAACATGTGGTCGCCGGCGGCGGTCGGTACCGGTTTCGACCTGAGCCCGGGCGCGCTGTCGTCGCTCGAACCGGTCCGCGACTACGTCACGATCGTCAGCAATACCGACGTCCGCAACGCCGAGGCCTTCTCGCTTCCCGAGATCGGCGCCGATCACTTCCGATCGAGCGCGGTGTTCCTCACCCAGTCGCATCCGAAGAAGACGCAAGGGTCGGATGTGTTCGCCGGCACGTCGCTGGACCAGTTGTATGCCCAGCACCTCGGCACCGAGACGGCGATTCCGTCGATGCAGCTCAGCATCGAGACCGTCGATCAGGCGGGTGGCTGCGCCTACGGTTACAGCTGCGTCTACACCGACAGCGTCAGCTGGGCGTCGCCGAAGCAGCCGCTGCCAATGGTGCGCGACCCGCGCGCCGCGTTCGACACGCTGTTCGGCGTCGGCGCCACGCCGGCCGAGCGCGAAGCGTTCCGTCGTGCCGACAAGAGCATTCTCGACTGGGTGACGACCGAAGTGACCCGGCTGCAGAAGGACCTGGGCGCAGGCGATCGCGCCAGGCTCGGCGCCTATCTCGAAGAAGTGCGCGAGGTCGAGGCGCGCATTCAGCGCGTCGAGGCGCGCAACAGCAGCGGTGAGGTGCGCGAGTTGCCGGAAGCGCCGCTTGGTGTGCCGGATGCCTTCGAAGAGCACGTGAAGCTGATGCTCGACCTTCAAGTCCTGGCTTTTGCGTCGGATGTGACCCGCGTCTTCTCCTTCAAGATGGGCCGCGATGGCTCAGCGCGCGTGTTTCCGGAGAGCGGCGTCCGCAGCGCCTTCCACCCCGCGTCGCACCACGGCGAGCGCGAGGAGCGCGTCACCGACTTCATGAAGATCAACCGGTATCACGTGAGCATGATTCCGTATTTCATGAAGAAGCTGGTGGAGACGCCGGACGGCGACAGCAACCTGCTCGACAACACGCTCATCATCTACGGCTCGCCGATGGGCAACTCGAACGTCCACAACCACAAGCGCTGCCCGCTGTTCCTGGCCGGCCGTGCCGGTGGCGCGTTGAAGGGCAACCTGCATCTGCGCGCGGCCGACGGCACGCCGATGGCCAACGTGTTCCTCACGCTCTTGCAGGACATGGGGATGTCCGAAGTGAAATCGTTCGGCGACAGCAGCGGCCGCTTCGAGCTCAAGAGCGCGCCGGCGACGACGGTCGCAGCGGTGTAGAGAGCTTAGAAGAACAGCCGGGACGAAACGTACATGGCCACGGAGTCGCGGAGTCGCGGAGTGTATTTGGCTTCTGCGAGCCAATCGAAGACCAGCTCCGCGTCTCCGCGGCTCCGCGGCTTCGTACGCGATCGACGAATTTGATCGGCCTTGGGTAACGCACTGGTTTGAGGGCGAGTCGCATGAAGCTCAGACTGATTCAGGGATCGTTGGCAAGTGCTGCTTTCGCATTCGCACTCTCAACGATGCTCGGCGCGGCGGGTTCGGCTCCTGTCGCCGAGGCCGCCAGCCTTCGCGCTGGAGATGAAGCGGACAGCGCTGCGGCTCGGCTCGCCGAAGCGAGCGGTGCCCCAGTTGCGGAGGCGGCGATGAAGGGCGACAAGGCTGCGGTGCGTGCCCTGCTCAAGGACGGCGCCGACGTCAACACCGCGCAGGGTGACGGCATGACCGCGCTGCATTGGGCCGCGCGAATCGGCGATCGCGAGCTCGCCGAGATGCTGCTCTATGCCGGCGCCAACGTGAAGGCGACGACCCGGTTGGGTGGCTACACGCCGTTGCTGATGGCAGCCGAGCAGGGGCGATCGGGTGTCATCGCGGCCCTCCTCGCAGCTGGTGCGGACGTCCGGACGGCCAACGCGACCGGAACCACGCCGCTGATGCTCGCCGCCCTTTCCGGCGACGCCAAGTCGGTCACGGTGCTGGTGGAGAACGGCGCCGAAGTCGACGCCCGAGAAAAGTCGATGGAGCAGACCGCGTTGATGTTCGCCGCGGCGACCAATCGAGTGGATGCCATCAATGCGCTGCTCAAGGCTGGCGCGAACGTGAGGCTCAACTCGAAGGTCACCAACGTCGGCTCGCTGAGCGCCACCGACCAGGAGGCCTTCCAGCAGAACACCGGCAGCGGGCTGCAGCCCGGAGGCAACGGTCAGGTCGGCGGTCAGGGTCGCACCGGCCAGGTGCTACCCACCCCCGCGGCTCCCGCGGCGGCCGCAGGCGCCGGACAAGGCGGTGGTCAGGGTGGTGGTGGCGGGCGCGGCGGCTTTGGCGGCAAGGCTGGTATCGATCGCCCGTACTTCTACAACGAGCTCGTCGGCACGACCGGCGGAATGACGCCGCTCCTGCTCGCCGCGCGCGGCGGCTATGCCGACGCGGCGAAGATGCTGGTCGCCGCGGGCGCGCCGATCGACCAGGTGAGCGCAGGCGACAAGACCAGCCCGTTGCTGATCGCGACCATCAACGGTCAGTTCGATCTGGCGAAGTGGCTGCTCGAACACGGCGGCGATCCGAACCTGGCTGCGGCCAACGGCGTCACGCCGCTGTACGCCGCGCTCAACGTGACGTGGGCGCCGCGCGCGCTGTATCCGCAGCCCCGCGCCTTCCAGCAGCAGCAGGTCACCTATCTCGACTACATGAAGGCGCTGCTCGAGAAAGGCGCGAATCCGAATCTCCGGCTCTCGCGCAAGGTCTGGTACACGGAATACAACTTCGACCTCGCGGGCGTGGACGAAATCGGTGCCACGCCGTTCTGGCGCGCCGCGTTTGCCGGCGATGTCGCGGCGATGCAGTTGCTGTTCGACTACGGCGCCGATCCGAACATTCCGACCATGAGGCAGGCGGGAAGGGTGCGGGTCGGCGACGCCGGCGCGCGTGAAGTGAAGGATGTGTCGGGCCTCGCTCCCATCGCGGTCGGCGGCCCTGGCGTCCCCGCGCTTCAGGCGGCGGCCGGGGTGGGCTTTGGTGAAGGCTTCGCCGCCAACTCGCACATTCATTCGCCGGCCGGCTTCCTCCCGGGCATCAAGTTCCTGATCGAAGTCGCCCACGCCGATGTGAACGCCGTCGATCACGACGGCAACACCGCCTTGCATCATGCCGCCGCGCGCGGCGACAACGAGTCGATCTTGTATCTCGTGTCGAAGGGCGCGGATGTGACCAAGGTCAATCGA
Organism: uncultured Acidobacteriota bacterium; assembly: GCA_963773045.1. Taxonomy (GTDB): domain Bacteria; phylum Acidobacteriota; class Vicinamibacteria; order Vicinamibacterales; family UBA2999; genus 12-FULL-67-14b. The sequence continues at coordinate 1,164,781 of CAVYZT010000013.1, forward strand.
GAAGGGCGGACGGTGGCGGACATGGCCAACGGTCCGGTCCAGCGCGTGCAGCCGTTCCCCGAGACGCTCGCGCTCCTCGAGAAGCTCGGGTCGAAGAACAACCACAAATGCGTATCGTGCTGAGGTCGGGCATTCTCGGACTGGCGCTCATCGCGGCGGCGACGAGCGCCCCGGTCGTCATCGCCGCGCCGCAGGGAGCGCCTGCGGTCGACACGCCTCACCGACTCCGCTCTGGCGAATCCGCAAGAGCGACGTCGAGTCTCGCCGACCAGCCTCCGCTAAAGCGACGGCGGTCCGCCGAAGCATTTGCGAAGGCGGAAGCGCAACGCGCGAAGGCGGAAGGTGTGTCGCCGCAACCCAGTGCCTCTCTACCGGTCGCCGAGCAGACGGCGCTGGTGAAGCAGTACTGCACCGGCTGCCACAACGATCGCGGCAAGGAGCGCGCCGGCAATCTGACGCTCGCCAGCTTCGATGCCGATCGCGTGGGTCAGGATCCACACCTGACTGAGACCGTCGAGAAGATGATTCGCAAGCTGCGCGCCGGCATGATGCCGCCCGCCGGCATGAAGCGGCCCGAGCCGGCGAAGATCGCCGCGATGGTCGATGCGCTCGAGGCCCGCATCGACCGCGCCGCGGCGCTGGATCCGAATCCGGGATCGCGACCCTCGCAGCGCCTGAATCGAGCGGAGTACGGGCGCGCGATCAAGGACCTGCTGGCGTTGGACGTCGACATCGCCGCCTATCTGCCAGCCGACACGATCAGCGACGGCTTCGACAACATTGCCGACACGCAGACGATCTCGCCGACGTTGATGGAGGGCTACCTCCGCGCTGCCAGTCAGATCAGCCGCCTGGCGGTGGGCGATCGCTCCGCGTCGGCCAGTTCGACCACGTGGAAGGTCGCGCGGACGGCATCGCAGATGCGCCACGTCGACGGCGCACCGCTCGGCACGCGCGGCGGCCTGTCCGTGCTGCACGCGTTCCCGGCCGACGGCGACTACGTGTTCAAGATCATGCTGCACATGGGCCCGACCGGCGATCTGTTCGGTGGCCCGTACCGCGGCGAGCAGATCGACGTGTCGATCAACGGCGAGCGGGTCGCGCTGCTGGACATCAATCCGCGGATGAACGAGCAGGATCCCAACGGCCTGACGATGCAGACGCCGACAGTCCACGTCAAGGCAGGACAACATCGCGTGTCGGCGGCATTTGTTCAGCGCTTTGAAGGGCCGGTTGACGACCTGGTGATGCCGATCGAGCACACGCTCGCCGACACCAACATCGGCGAAGTGTTCGGCACCACGGCGCTGCCGCACGTGCGGGACTTCACGATTACCGGTCCCGTGTCGGTCACGGGTGTGTCCGACACCGAGAGCCGCCGGCGAATCTTCAGCTGCCGCCCGACAGAGGCGGCGGAAGAATCCGCCTGTGCCGCGGCCATCGTCCGGCGGCTGGCGAGCGCCGCGTATCGCGGCCCGGTCACCGGCGAGGACTTCAAAGATCTGATGACGTTCTACGAACGCGGCCGCCAACAGAGCCCGCCTCGCCAGAGCTCGCAGGATGGCGCGCGAGCGGAGGCGGGCGACTTCGAGTCCGGCGTCCGGCTGGCGGTGCAGGCGATCCTGGCCAGCCCTCGATTCCTGTTCCGGATGGAGCAGGGGCCTCCGCAAGGCTACGGCCGCCCAGGGGCGCCGGCGGCGGCGACGCTCAAGCCTGGCCAGAGCTACCGCGTGAGCGATCTCGATCTGGCGTCGCGTCTTTCGTTCTTCATCTGGGGGTCGGTGCCCGACGCCGAGCTCGTCAAGGTCGCGATGCAGGGCACGCTGCAGACGCCGGCCGTGTTCGAGCGCCAACTGAAGCGGATGCTCGCCGACGAGCGGTCGTCAGCGATCGCGACGCGCTTTGGATCGCAGTGGCTGCGTCTGCAGGACGTCGACAAGGTGCGTCCCGATCACCACTTCTATTCCTACTGGGATCACACGCTCTCCGAGGCGCTCGTCCGCGAGACCGAGCTCTTCTTCGACAGCCTGGTACGCGAAGACCGCAGCGTGCTCGACTTGCTGACCGCGGACCACACGTTCGTCAACGAGCGTCTGGCCAAGCACTACGGCATTCCCAACATCATCGGCAACGAGTTCCGCCGGGTGCAGCTGACCGACGAGCGCCGGCGCGGCATCCTGGGACAGGGCAGCATCCTGCTCCTCACTTCGATCGCCGATCGCACCTCGCCGGTGCTGCGCGGCAAGTGGGTGATGGAAGTGCTGCTGGGCTCGCCGCCGCCGCCCCCACCCCCGAATGTCCCCGCGCTGGAGGAGACGAAGGCGGCGTCAGAGGGCAAGCTGCTGTCCACCCGCGAGCGGATGGAAGAGCATCGCAAGAATCCCTCGTGCACGTCGTGCCACAAGGTGATCGATCCGCTCGGCCTGGCGCTCGAGAACTTCGACGTCACCGGCGTCTGGCGCATCAAGGACAACGGTGTGCCGGTGGATCCGGTGGGCGACCTCTACGACGGGACGCGGCTGGACGGACCGATCGCGCTGCGCAACGCGCTGCTGAAGCACCAGGACTTGATCATGTTGAGCTTCACCGAAAGCCTGATGACCTACGCGCTTGGACGCCGGGTGGAGGCCTACGACATGCCGGCGATTCGCGCGATTATTCATGACGCCAGGCGCAGCAACTACGCGTTTTCATCGCTGATTTCGGGCGTCGCCAACAGCGGCGCGTTCCGCATGACTCGGGTGCCAGCGGCCGAAACGACAGTGGACGCGAGATGACGGTCCACAGTCCACAGTCCACGGTCCACAGTTCGGGACTGAGGACGTGAGGACGGCGGACCGAGAATTGTGAACTGAGGACCGTGGACCGCGGACTGTGGACCAGTAGAATGTGACAGGTTTTTCTAACCTAGGAGACCGCTGATGTACATCACGAGGAAGCACATCTCACGTCGCACGATGCTGCGCGGCATGGGTGTCACGCTGGCCTTGCCGATGCTCGAAGCCATGGTGCCGGCGCGAACCGCGCTGGCCAGGACTGCGGCGGGCAAGGTGCGCCTGGCGGCGATCGAGATGGTGCACGGGTCGGCGGGCGCCACCAAGTTCGGGCTCCAGAAGAATCTCTGGGCGCCGGCCGCGACCGGCACGGCGTTCGACCTGTCGCAGAGCATCCTCACGCCCCTCGAACCGTTCCGCGACTACCTCACGATCGTCAGCAACACCGACGTCCGGAACGCCGAAGCCTTCCAACTGCCCGAAATTGGCGGCGACCACTTCCGGTCGAGCGCGGTGTTCCTCACGCAGGAGCATCCGTTCCAGACGCAGGGCTCCAACGTCAAGGCGGGGACCTCGCTCGATCAGCTCTACGCGCAGCGCTTTGGGCAGGAGACGCCGATTCCCTCGATGCAGCTGTGCATCGAAGCCGTGGACCAGGCGGGCGGCTGCTCGTATGGCTACTCCTGCGTCTACACCGACACGATCAGCTGGGCCGGTCCCAAGCAGCCCCTGCCCATGGTGCGCGACCCGCGCGTCGCGTTCGATCAGCTGTTCGGCGTCGGCGCGACGCCCGTGGAGCGCGCCGCGCGCCGGGCAGAGGACCGCAGCATTCTCGATTTGATCAGCGGACAGCTCACGCGGCTGAACAAGGAGCTCGGCGCGGCCGATCGCGCTCGCCTCTCGAACTACCTGGATGAGGTCCGCGAGATCGAACGCCGCATCCAGAAGGTCGAGGCGTTCAACCAGATCGGCGAGCAGCGCGAGCTGCCCGAAGCGCCGGTCGGCGTGCCGGATTCCTTCGACGAGCACGTGCGGCTCATGTTCGACATCCAGGCGCTGGCGTTTGCCTCGGACACGACGCGAGTCTTCTCGTTCAAGATGGGCCGCGACGCGTCGAGCCGCGTCTATCCCACGAGCGGCGTGAATACCGGATTCCATCCCGCCTCGCACCACGCCGATCGCGAGGAACGGATCATGGACTTCGCGAAGATCAATCGCTACCACGTCGGCCTGATTCCGTACTTCCTGAACAAGTTGAAGGAGACGCCCGACGGCGAGAGCAACCTGCTCGACAACACGCTGGTGATCTACGGCTCGCCGATGGGCGACTCGAACATCCACAACCACAAGAAGTGCCCGCTGTTTTTCGCCGGCCGCGCGGGCGGCCAGTTGAAGGGCGGCCTGCATCTCAAGGCTGCGGACGGAACGCCGATGGCCAATGCCATGCTCGCCGCGCTGCACGCGTTGGGTATGGACGATGTGAAGAGTCTTGGCGACAGCACCGCGCCGATGGATCTCAACAGTGTGCCCCCAACATCAGTCGCTGGGATCTAAGACGAGGACGTACGTGGCCACCGAGACACAGAGACACAGAGCATTAAATCGTTGCTCCGAAGCTCCGCGTCTCCGCGGCTACGTACGTTCACGTAATTTTGAGGAAGTTTCTCTGTGACTCTGTGTCTCTGTGGCTACGTACGTCTCGTGAGGGATTGCTTAATATGAAGCCCAGACTGGTTCAAGGGTTCTTGACGAGCGCAGTGCTTGCCGTTGCGTTCGCGGCCGTGCTTGGCGCGCAGCAGGGCGCGCTCATCGCCGAAGCCGCGAGCCGGGGCGACAGGGAAGCCGTCCGCGCTCTGATCAAGAAGGGGCTGGACGTCAACGAGTCGCAGGGCGACGGCACGACTGCCCTGCACTGGGCGGCGATGAAGGGTGACGCCGAGTTGACCCAGATGCTGATTTACGCCGGCGCGAACCTGCGCGCGACGACCCGCATCGGGGCGTACACGCCGCTGTTCCTCGCGGCCAAGGGCGGCTACGCCGACGTTGTCTCCGCGCTCATCGCGGCCGGCGCCGACGTGAAGGCGACCACGGCCAACGGCACGACGCCGCTGATGATCGCGGCGGCGGCCGGCGACACCAAGACGGTGAACACGCTCGTCGAAAACGGCTCGGACGTCAACGCCAAGGAGTCGTACAGCGGTGAGACGCCATTGATGTTTGCCGCGGGTTTCAATCGCCCGGAGGCGGTGAAGATTCTTTTGGCGCGTGGCGCCGACCCCAAGGTCACCACCAAGGTGATCGACCTCTCCGCGCTGACGGCTCCCGAAGAAGAGCAGATGGCGCGGCAGAACGCGAATCGGCCGCAGGCGCAGCGGCCGGCCGAAATCCCCGGCGCGACGCGCTCGTATCGCTACAACGAATTGATCAGCACGCAGGGCGGCATCAGCGCCTTGCTGCTCGCGGCACGGCAGGGCTACACCGAAACGGTGAAAGTGCTGCTCGAAGGCGGGGCCGACATCAATCAGCTGAACGCAGGCGATCGTACGAGCCCGATGCTGATGGCGATCATCAACGGCCACTTCGATCTCGCCAAGTACCTGCTCGAGAAGGGCGCCAATCCGAACAGTGCGGCGTTCAACGGCGTGGCGCCGCTGTTTGCCGTCGTCAACATTCAATGGGCGCCGAAGTCGCTCTATCCAAACTCCAAGGCCTATCAACAGCAGCAGACGACCTATCTCGATCTGATGCAGGCGCTGCTCGACCAGGGCGCGGACCCGAACGCCCGCGTCCAGCGCAAGGTCTGGTATCAGTCCTATAACTCCGACTACGCCGGCGTCGACGAGAGCGGCGCCACTGCGTTCTGGCGGGCGGCGTACGCTAGTGACGTGGCGGCCATGCGGCTGCTCGTTGCGCATGGTGCCGATCCGAACATTCCGACCTTCAAGCCCGGGGGCCGGCCGTTTGCCGGTGAGGGCGTGCGCCAGACGCAGGACGTCTCGGGTCTGCCGCCGATTCCCTATGGCGGCCCCGGCGTGATGCCGCTCCATGCCGCCTCGGGCGTTGGCTACGGTGAGGGCTTTGCCGCCAACTCGCATCGCTACGCGCCGACGGGCTTCCTGCCGGCGATCAAGTACCTCGTCGACGAGCTCGGCGCCGATGTCAACGCCGTGGACCACGAAGGCAACACGCCGCTGCATCTGGCGGCGTCGCGCGGCGATACCGAGTCGGTGCTCTTCCTCGTGTCCAGGGGCGGCGATGTGAAGCGAGTCAACCGCGAGGGCAATACGACCGCCGATATGGCCAACGGCCCGGTCCAGCGCGTGCAGCCGTTCCCCGAAACGTTGGCCGTGCTCGAGAAGCTTGGCGCGAAGAACAATCACCGGTGCATCACGTGTTGAAACAGAAGACATTTGCCGCGGCCCTGTCCGCTTCGTCGCTCGCTCTTGCGGTCACCGCCGTTGCATCGCTCGCGGCCCAGTCCGGCAACACGCCCAAGCCCGCGGCATCGCCGGCGCAGGTAGAGACGGGTCTCAAGACTCACCCAGCCGCCTTGAAAGAGGCGCCGTTACAGACCCTGGCCGCGGAACAGACGGCATTGGTGAAGCAGTACCTGCGTCACCTGCCACAACGATCGCAGCAAGGACCGCGCCGGCAGCCTGACGTTGGCGAACTTCGACGCCGCTGATGTCGAGCACAACGGTGACGTCGCCGAGCGGATGATCCGCAAGCTGCGCGCGGGCATGATGCCGCCGCCCGGCGCCCGTCGTCCCGAGGAGTCAACGCTCCAGGCGATGGCGGCGTCGTTCGAGGCCCGCCTCGACAAGGCGGCGGCGCTCAACCCCAATCCGGGCTCGCGGCCGTTCCAGCGGCTGAATCGCGCCGAGTATCAGAACGCCGTCCACGATCTCTTGAGCGTCGATGTGGACGTCACGGCCTTTCTGCCGCCCGACACGATCAGCCACGGCTTCGACAACGTGGCCGACGCACAGACGTTCTCACCGACTTTGATGGACGGCTACCTGCGAGCCGCCAGCCAGATCTCGCGCCTGGCGGTGGGCGATCGACAGGCGACGGCGACGACGGCGACCTACAAGATCTCGCGTTCGGCGTCGCAGATGCGCCACATCGACGGCGCGCCGATGGGCACGCGCGGCGGCATCGCCGTCACGCACACGTTCCCGGCCGACGGTCACTACGCCTTCAAGATGTCGCTGCACTACGAGCCGCTTGGTGGACTGGTGGGCCGCACCTCGATGTCGACGCTGAACATTCCCGAGCAGGTCGAGGTGTCGGTGAACGGCGAGCGCGTGGCGCTCTTCGACCTCAATACCCGGATGAGCGAAACCGATCCGAAGAACGGCCTCGAACTGGTCACGCCGCCGATTCACGTGAAGGCCGGCCCGCAGAAGATCGCCGCCGCGTTCATTCAGCGGCTCGACGGCCCGATCGACGACCTGCTGATGCCGCTGGAGAACACGCTGGCCGATGTCAGCCAGGGCTTCGGCGTCACCATGCTGCCCCACCTGCGCGACTTCGCGGTGGTCGGGCCGTCGGACGTCACCGGGGTTTCCGATACGCCGAGCCGTTTGAAGGTCTTCTCGTGCCGCCCGACCACTGCGGCCGAAGAGGAATCGTGTGCGGCCGAAATCGTCAAGAAGCTGTCCGCGCAGGCGTTCCGCGGCGCGCCCACGGCCGCCGATCTGCAGGACGCGCTCAACTTCTACGAGCAGGGCCGGAAGAAGGGCGGGTTCGAAGCCGGGATACGCCTGGCCGTCCAGTCGATCCTCATGAGCCCGCGATTCCTGTTCCGCTTGGAACAGGCGCCCGACAGCGGCGTCGCCACCCGCGTGACGACCTATCGGATCGCGGACGACGATCTGGCGTCGCGGCTGTCGTTCTTCTTGTGGGGGACGGTGCCCGACGCCGAGCTGTTGAAGGCCGCGTCCACCGGCGTGCTCAAGACGTCGTCCGGCATGGAGAGACAGGTCCGGCGGATGCTGGCCGACAAGCGGTCGTTCGCGCTGTCGAAGCGCTTTGCGGCGCAGTGGCTGCGCCTGCAGGACCTCGAGAAGATTCATCCCGACTACCTTCTCTACCCGCAGTATGACGACACGCTCGCCGCCGCGATGGCGAAAGAGACCGAGCTCTTTTTCGACAGCATCGTTCGCGAGGATCGCAGCGTGCTCGAGCTGCTGACCGCCGACTACAGCTTCATCAACGAACGGCTCGCCATTCACTACCGAATTCCCAACATCATGGGGAGCGCCTTCGAGCGCGTGACGTTGCCAGCCGAGCGGCGCGGGCTGCTTGGCCAAGGCAGCATCCTGACGCTGACGTCAGTGGCCGATCGCACGTCGCCGGTGCAACGGGGCAAGTGGGTGATGGAGGTGCTGCTCGGGACGCCGCCACCGCCGCCGCCGCCCAACGTGCCGGACTTGGACGACTCGGTGAAGGCCACCCAGGGCGGCAAGATGCTCTCGACCCGCGAGCGCATGGAAGAGCATCGAAAGAACCCGTCCTGCAACTCGTGCCATCGCGTGATCGATCCGCTCGGGCTCGCACTCGAGAACTTCGACGTGACCGGGGCCTGGCGGATCAAGGACAACGAGGTGCCGGTGGATGTGGTCGGCGATCTTTACGACGGCACCAAGATGGATGGCCCAGCCGGGCTGCGTGCCGCCCTGCTGAAGCATTCGGACATGTTCTTGCGCAGCTTCACCGAGAGCCTGCTGACCTACGCGGTCGGCCGCCGTGTGGAGTACACCGACATGCCGGCGATCCGCGGCATCGTCCGGGACGCGGCGAAGCAACAGAACCGGATGTCGTCGTTCATTCTCGGTGTCGTCAACAGCCCGGCGTTCAGGATGTCGATAACAACGGAACCAGCGGCAAGTCGGCGCGCAGCGGATGTTGCGGCGCAGCAGAATCGGTAAGGGCCTGGGGCTTGGGGCTTCGGGTTGCGAACGGCGAAGAGCGAATAGCGAATAGCGAAAGAGCCTGCCTCGCCGAAGCTCGTGAGTGACGCGAGCGAGCGACGGCGGGCGAAAGGCGACTAAGCGACCATGTACATCACGCAGAAGCATCTCTCGCGGCGGTCGGTCCTCAAGGGTGTCGGCGTCACGATGGCGCTGCCCTTTCTCGAGGCGATGGTGCCGGCTCGCAGCGCGTGGGCGAAGGCCGCGTCTCGACCGATGCGGTTTGTCTGCATCGAGATGGTGCACGGGGCGGCCGGCAGCACCGCCTACGGCATCAAGAAGAACATGTGGTCGCCGGCGGCTGTGGGACGCGACTTCGATTTGTCGCCCACCAGCCTCGCGCCGCTCGAGCCCTTCCGCAACGACATCACCATCATCAGCAACACCGATGTGAGGAACGCCGAAGCGTTCACCGCTCCGGAAATCGGCGGCGACCACTTCCGCTCGAGTGCCGTGTTCCTCACCCAGATGCATCCCAAGCAGACCCAAGGGTCTGACGTGCACGTTGGGACCTCGATCGACCAGTACTACGCGCAGAAGAACGGCCAGACGACGGCGATTCCGTCGATGCAGCTGTGCATCGAGAACGTGGACCAGGCGGGCGGCTGTTCCTACGGCTATTCGTGCACCTACACCGATTCGATCAGCTGGGCGGCGCCGGATCAGCCGCTGCCGATGATTCGCGACCCGCGCACCGTGTTCGATCAGCTGTTCGGGGTTGGCGCGACGCCGGCCGAGCGCCGGGAACGGCGTGCGGAAGACAAGAGCATTCTCGACTGGCTCGGCGGCGCGATCACGCGCATGAACAAGAACCTTGGCGCTGCGGATCGGGCCCGGTTGGCCGACTATCTGGAGGACGTGCGCGAGATCGAGCGGCGGATTCAGCAGGTGGAGGCCGCCAACAACAGCGGTCAGCCGCGTGAGCTGCCTGGCGCGCCGGTGGGTGTGCCGGACTCGTTCGAACAGCACGTCAAGCTGATGTTCGACCTCCAGGCGCTGGCGCTGGCGTCAGACACGACCCGCGTCTTTGCCTTCAAGATGGGGCGCGACGCCTCCAACCGCGTCTATCCGGACAGCGGCTACAAGGCGGCGTTCCACTCGGCGTCGCATCACCAGGATCGCGATGAGCGGATCACCGACTTCGCGAAGATCAACAAGTACCACGTGAGCATGATTCCGTACTTCCTCACCAAGCTGAAGAACACGCCGGACGGGGAGAGCACGCTGCTCGACAACTCGCTCATCATTTACGGCTCGCCGATGGGCAACTCGAACGTCCACAACCACAAGCGCGTGCCGCTGTTCCTCGCCGGTCACGCCAGTGGCGCGCTCAAGGGCGGGCTGCACCATAAGGCGGCCGACGGCACGCCGATGGCCAATGTGATGCTCACCGTTTCGCACTTGCTGGGGATGGAGATGCCAAGCTTCGGCGACAGCACGGCGCCGTTCGATTTGAACACCGCGCCGCAGACAACAGTTGCGGCGCTTTAGAAGAATACGGACCCGTACGTTGGCCGCGGAGACACGGAGACACGGAGACATGAAGCCAAATTCACTCCGCGCCTCCGCGGCTACGTACGCTCCTTTCGGTCTTGAAATCAGAATGCAGCGGGACGCCAAAATAGGTTCTCGGTGTCTCTGCGTCTCTGTGGCTGCGTCCGAAGCAGGTGATTAGTTTGGGAGCGCACACGATGGTTCGACGACAGCTTTTCCGCCGGTTGGCAGCCTGCACGATTGCCGCCCTCTGCCTGTCGGCGTTTCTCTGGGCCGCGTCTGAAACGCCGGTCGCAGACGCTGCCGCCTTCGCGCTGGTGACGATCAAGCCAGCGCTTCGGCGAGGCTCGCCGAAGCAAGGGGAGCCGTGGTTGCGGAGGCGGCCCAGCAGGGAAACAGGGACGCGGTCAAGGCGCTGCTCAAGCAGGCTGCCGACGTCAACGCGGCGCAGGGCGACGGCATGACCGCGCTGCACTGGGCGGCGATGAACGGCGACGCCGAGATGGTGGACATGCTGGTCTACGCCGGTGCCAACATTCGCGCGACCACCCGCATCGGCGCCTACACGCCGCTCTATCTCGCCAGCCAGCGCGGCCACGCGCCGGCGATCGCGTCGCTCCTCAAGGCTGGTGGCGATGTGAAGGCCGGCACGCCCAACGGCACGACGCCGCTGATGGTTGCGGCGTTGTCGGGTGAGGTCGAGGCCGTCAAGGTGTTGCTCGAAGCGGGCGCTGATCCGAATGCCAAAGACAGCGTTCGTGACCAGACGGCTTTGATGTACGCCGCATCGGCGAATCGAGCCGCCGCGATCACGCTGCTGGCCTCGAAGGGCGCCGACCTCCGCGCGACGAGCAAGGTGACCGATCTTGGCGCGCTGACCCGCGAAGGACTCGGCTTTGGCGGCAACCCGCAACTGCCTCAGGCATCTCCAGGTCAGCCTGGTGCAACCGGTCAGCCCGCGGCGCAACCGGCCGGCCGTCCCGCAGGTCCCGCTGGCCCAGGTGGCCGTCAGCAGCCCCGGCCCGGAATCGACCGGCAATATCAGCTGAACGAGCTGGTCTCGGCCCAGGGTGGGCTCACGCCGTTGCTCTACGCGGTTCGCCAGGGATATGTCGAATCGGCCGAGGCGCTGCTCGAGGCCGGCGCCGACGTGAATCAGGCCTGCGCCGGCGATCAGACGAGCCCCTTGCTGATGGCCGTGATCAACGGGCACTTCGATCTGGCGCAGAAGCTGCTGGAGAAGGGCGCCAATCCAAACCTCGCCTCCGACAACGGTGCGACCCCGCTCTACGGCGCGCTGAACGTGGAATGGGCGCCGAAGGCGCTGTATCCGCAGCCGCGGGCGTATCAGCAGCAGAAGATGTCGTACCTCGAGCTGATGAGCACCCTGCTCGCCAAGGGCGCCGACCCCAACGCCCGGCTCCGGAAGAAGGTGTGGTACTCGGGCTACAGCTTCGACTTGTCGGGTGTCGATGAGATCGGCGCGAGCGTCTTCTGGCGCGCGGCCTACGCCAGCGACGTGGCCGCGATGAAGCTGCTCGTGGCGCACGGCGCGGACCCGAATCTGCCGACCATCAAGCCGGCGGGTCGGCCGCGATTCGGTGACGCGTTCGAACGTGAGGTGAAAGACGTCTCGGGACTGCCGGAGATGATCGTCGGCGGACCTTCGGTGACGCCGCTCCAGGCCGCTGCCGGCGTCGGCTACGGCGAGGGCTTCGCCGCCAACTCGCATCGCTTCGCACCGACCGGCATGATGGCGGCGGTGAAGTATCTGGTGGAGGAACTCGGCGCGGACGTCAACGCCGCCGATCACGAAGGCAACACCGCGCTCCATCACGCCGCCGCGCGCGGCGACAACGAGATGATCCTGTACCTGGTGTCGAAAGGCGCCAACGTGAAGGCCGTGGACCGCGAGGGCCGTACCATCGCCGACATGGCGAACGGCGCTGTGCAGCGCGTCCAGCCGTTCCCCGAAACCATCGCCCTTCTGGAAAAGCTGGGATCGAAGAACAACCACAAGTGCGTGTCCTGCTGAACGCAGACGAGAGAGATTGCGCAGACTCGCGCGTAGGGTGAGACGAACGATCTCAGTGGCCTGCGGATATCAGAGCCGCAGATAACACAGATTACACAGACTTCAATTCAAGCCGATGACGCGAATGCCGCGCGTTCCTGCCGAGGCCGCTTCACGGCCTCGCTCGCTGGTCGCGAAATATCTGTGTCATCTGTGTCATCTGTGGCTCACCTGCGTCATCGGTCTCATCTTCGTACCTTCTGCAGCGGCGCAGGATGGCTCTGCGCCCATCGGCGTGATCATTGACGGCCCGGCTCCTCCGGTTGCGCCGGCGACCATTACCCGGGATGCCCAGGGGCGTGCGACGATGCGGGCGATCAAGCTGAGCGAGCCGCTGCGGGTCGACGGCCAGCTCGACGAGCGTCTCTATACCGACGAGCCGCCATTCGGCGATCTGCTGCAGGTGGTGCCGCGTCACGGCGAAGTGTCCACGGAGAAGACCGACATCTGGGTCTCCTTCGACACCGCGTACATCTACGTTTCGGCTCGGTGTCACGACTCGGCGCCACCTGACAAGTGGGTCGCCAACGAATTGCGGCGGGACACCAATCAGCTGCGGCAGAACGATCACTTCGGCGTCGGCTTCGACACCTTCTACGACCGGCGCAGCGGGTTCATGTTCTACACCAACCCGCTTGGCGCGCTGGCCGACTACTCGATCATCGACGAGGGCGCGCCCAATTCCGACTGGAATCCAGTGTGGGAGGTGCGCACCGGGCGATTCGAAGGCGGCTGGACGGTGGAGATGGCAATTCCCTTCAAGACGCTGCGCTACACATCGGGCGTCAATCAGGTGTGGGGTGTCCAGTTCCGCCGATCGATTCGCCGGAAGAACGAGTGGACCTACCTCACGCCGCTGCCGCAACAACTCGGCGGTCCGCAAGGGCTGAATCGCGTCTCGCTGTTCGGCACGCTGGTCGGCCTGGATCTGCCCCCGGCCAGCCGCAATCTCGAGATCAAGCCCTACGCCCTTGGCCGCAGTGACACCGATCGGCTGCGCACGCCGCCGATCAGCAACGACCTGGATGGCGACGTCGGCGGCGATCTGAAGTACGGCATCACCGCGAACCTCACCGCCGACCTCACGGTCCACACCGACTTCGCGCAGGTCGAGATCGACGAGCAGCAGGTCAACCTGACCCGCTTCAACCTCTTTCTCCCCGAGAAGCGGGAGTTCTTCCTGGAAGGCCGGGGCCTGTTCGACTTCGCCCGCGGCGGCGCCTCCGGTGGCGGCAACCCGTTCGCCCCGAGCACCAGCGATCAGCCGTATCTCTTCTACAGCCGGCGCATCGGCTTGAATCGTAACCGCGTGGTCCCGCTCGACGTCGGCGGTCGCGTCACCGGCAAGCTCGGCAGCTACGGCATCGGCATCATGAACATCCAGGCCGGCGACGAGGAGGTATCCGCGACCCCGCCCACCAACTTCACCGTCGTGCGCCTGAAGCGCGACATCCTGCGGCGGAGCACGGTCGGCATGATCGCCACCAACCGCTCCGAGTCGAGCGTGATCGCGGGTGGATCGAACCAGGCCTACGGGCTCGACGCCGCCTTTGGCTTCTACGAGAACGTCAACCTGAGCGGCTACTACGCGCAGACGCAGACGACGGGGCTGAGCGGCGACGACGAGAGCTATCAGTTGAGGTTCGACTATCCCGCCGATCGCTACGGCTTGCGCGCCGAGCACTTGAAGGTGGGGAAGGCCTTCAATCCCGAGGTCGGCTTCCTCCGGCGCACCGATTTCGCGCGCTCGTTTGCCTCCGCCCGATTCAGCCCACGCCCCGCGTCGATTCCCCGCGTCCGCAAGTTCACCTTCGAAGGCAATTTCGAGTACTTCGAGAACGGCGCGGGCCAGGTGGAGTCTCGTCAGCAGACCGGCCGCTTCAACACCGAGTTCGAGAACAGCGATCAGGTCACGGTGGAGGCCAACGCCAGCTACGACCTGTTGCTCGCGCCGTTCCAGCCGGCCGCGGGCGTGACGATTCCGATCGGCGGCTACGACTACAACGACGTGGTCGTGTCGTATGCCGCCGGGCAGCAGCGGCGGGTGTCGGGCACGCTGTCGATGCAACTGGGGCAGTACTACGACGGCGCCATTCGCGCGCTGACCTACTCGACCGGCCGCGTCGCGATTCTCGAGCAGCTCTCCGTCGAGCCGAGCTTTTCGATCAACCACGTGGAGCTGCCGGCCGGTGAATTCACCACCGCCGTCTACCGGGCTCGAACCGACTACGGCTTCTCGCCGCGCATGTTTGCCAGCGCGCTGCTCCAGTACAACTCCGCCGATCGCACTTTCAGCAGCAACCTGCGCTTTCGCTGGGAGTATCAACCGGGCAGCGAGTTCTTCGTCGTCTGGACCGACGAGCAGGACACGGCGCCGCCGCGCGGCGGTGTGTCGCTCCGGACGCGCGCGTTCGTCATCAAGATGACGCGGCTTTTCCGCTTCTGACACAGTTCGTCTGTGGCTCACTAGACGGCCGTCGCGGCCGCGGCTAAGATCGTCCGGCTGATGTCACGCCCGTGGAAGTGGGCGCCGCTCCTGGCGTGCGCTGTGGCTCTTGTCGCCGGTGCCGCCTGCAGGCAGGCCGCGCACGCGACGGCCCTCGATCGATTGCATCCCTGCGAGAGCGGCGAAGGCGTCACCGACGCGTACTGCGGCACGTTCAAGGTCTTCGAGGACCGCGCCGCCGGCGCCGGCCGCACCATCGACCTCAGCATCGTCGTGCTCCCGGCGCTCGCCGCCGACTCCAAGTCCGACCCGCTCTTCTTCCTCGCTGGCGGCCCGGGTCAGGGGGCGGCCAAGATGGCCCGCGGTCTGCGGCCGCTGTTTCGTCGCGTGCAGACGACACGCGACATCGTGCTCGTCGATCAGCGTGGCACCGGCAAGTCGAATCCG
Organism: uncultured Acidobacteriota bacterium; assembly: GCA_963773045.1. Lineage (GTDB taxonomy): Bacteria > Acidobacteriota > Vicinamibacteria > Vicinamibacterales > UBA2999 > 12-FULL-67-14b. The sequence goes on from CAVYZT010000013.1 coordinate 1,179,991, forward strand.
ATGAATTGCCCGTCGAACGACGAGTCGCTCAAGCAGTTGAGCGAGAGCGACGAGGCCGGGCTCGAGCGGATCAAGACGTGCCTCGCCGATCTCAATGGCAAGGCCGATCCGCGCCTCTACACCACGACCATCGCGATGGACGACCTCGACGATGTGCGGGCGTATCTTGGCTACGACCAGATCAACGTCTATGGCGGCTCGTATGGCACGCGAGCCGCGCTGGTCTACCTCAGGCAGCACGAGCCGCACGTGAGGACCGTCGTGCTGGACGGCGTCGCGCCAACCGACATGCGCCTGCCGCTGTTCTTTGCTCGCGACGCGCAGCGATCGCTCGATCGCCTCGTCGCCGATTGCGCTGCCGATGCCGTGTGCGCGAAGAAGTTTCCCGACCTCGGCCCGCGCATCGTCGCGCTCTTCGCTCGCCTGTCGAAAGCCCCCGCACACGTCAAGCTGGTTCACCCGCGAACCGGCCTGGCCGAGGAGGTCGACGTCGATGTCCGCTTCGTCGCCAATGCCCTCGCCGGAGCACTCTACTCGCCGCTGATGTCATCGCTGCTCCCAGAGCTCGTGGTCCGCGCCGATGCCAACGACTTCCAGGGGATGCTGGCGCTTGGAATGATGGGCGAGTCCTCGTCCGATGAGCTGAGCCTCGGTATGCAACTGTCGGTCGTCTGTGCCGAGGACTATCCGCGAATCGTGCCCGACGACGCGCAACGCGCTACTGTGGGCACGCTCTTTGCCGGTCACCTCCTCACGGCGCGGATGAAGGCCTGCGAGTTCTGGCCGCGAGGCGCGGTGGACGCTGCGTACTACCAGCCGGTGACCTCTGCGGTTCCGGCGCTGGTCCTCTCGGGCGAGATCGATCCCATCACGCCGCCGTCGTGGGGGCAGAGCGTCGCCGACCACCTCTCGAAGAGCCGTCACATCATCGCGCCGGCTACCGGCCACGGCGTCCTCCTGAGCGCTTGCGGGATCAAGATGATCCGGGCGTTCATCGACGCCGCAAGCGTCGATGGCCTCGACGTGAGTTGCGTCCAGTCGCTCCGCCGGCCGGCGTTTTTTCTGTTGCCGGCAGGACCGGATCCGACGGCGGTACCCGGCAGCGGCAGCTAGAGATCTTCGACGGCCTGCTCATGACGACCAACACCACATTCCGGCGAGCGGTTGAAGAAGTCTTGCCCCGCGGAGCGGGGCAAGAAAACGCTGCCTTCGCGAAGCGTAGCCGACTGATCTTTTCCGGGCGATTTGCGGCGGAGCTTCGCCAATGATCAGGGTCGCCGATCTGCACAAGCGGTTCGGATCCGTCAAAGCCGTGGACGGCGTTGGCTTCACCGCCGAGGACGGCACCGTCACTGGCCTGCTCGGCCCAAACGGCGCCGGGAAAACGACGACGCTGCGGATGCTGTACGCGTTGATGAAGCCCGATTCCGGTCACCTCGAAGTGGACGGCATCGACGCCGTGCGCGATCCGCAGGGCGCGCAGGCCAGGCTGGGCGTTCTGCCCGACGTCTCGGGTCTCTACCCGCGCCTGACCACGCGCGAGCACATTCACTACTACGGTCAACTGCACGGCCTGTCGGGGAACGCGCTCGACCAGCGGACGCGTGAGCTGATCGAGCTGCTCGACATGGCGTCGTTCGCGGATCGACAGGTCCGCGGCTTCTCTCACGGCGAACGGACCAAGGTGGCGCTCGCGCGTGCGCTGGTGCACGACCCGCGCAACGTCCTGCTCGACGAGCCGACCAATGGCCTCGACGTGATGAGCACGCGATCGGTCCGCGAGATCATCCGGAGAATGCGGAGCGAGGGCCGCTGTGTGCTGTTCTCGAGCCACATCATGCAGGAGGTGTCGGCGCTTTGCGACACCATCGTCGTCATCGCCCGAGGACGAGTGGTCGCACGGGGGAGTCCCGACCAGCTCCGCGAGCAGTCGGGGCACCAGGACCTCGAGGACGCGTTTGTCGCCCTTGCCGGCGCCGAGGCAGAGCGATGAGCAGGACCAGCGCGTTCACGCAGGCGATCGTCGTCTGGAGAAAAGAGCTCGTCGACTCGTCACGCGACAAGCGTTCGCTCTACTCGCTCGCCTTTGGCGCGTTGTTCGGCCCGATTCTGCTCGGCTTCATCCTGAACCGTGTCGTCGATCGGCAGCGCGAGAGCGAGGAGATTCGCTTGCCCGTCGTCGGCATCGAGCAGGCCCCAGCGCTGGTGGAATGGCTCCGGCAGCAGTCAGGCATTGAAGTGGTGCCCGGGCCGGCCGATGCCGAGAAGGCGGTCCGCGATCAGGACCAGGACGTGGTCATCGTCATCGAGGAGGATTTCGCCAAGCGCTTTCGCGCCTCGCGTCCGGCACCGGTCAAGGTCGTGTCTGACGAATCCCGACAGAGCTCCCGGCCCAAGGTTCAGCGCATCCGCGCGCTGCTGCAGCGCTACAGCGCCGAGATCGGCAGCCTTCGCCTCGTCGGGCGCGGCGTGAATCCGTCGATTGCGACTGCGGTTGAGATTGAAGAGGTCGAGGTGTCCAGCGCGCAGCAGCGCGCTGCGATGGTGCTCAACTTCATTCCCCTCTTCGTCGTGCTGGCAGCGTTCACGGCTGGCATGCAGATCGCGATGGATTCAACTGCCGGCGAGCGCGAACGCGGATCGCTCGAGCCTCTACTCGTGAATCCGGCGCCACGCCTGGCCATCGTTGCCGGCAAATGGATGGCGGCGTCGATGTCGGCGATGGCCGGCAGTGTCGTGACGGTCCTGCTGTGCCTGGTGGTGATGAAGTTCGTGCCGTTGCAGGAGCTCGGCATCCGATTCCGCTTCGGCCAGTCGGAAGTGGCGGCGTTGCTGGCGGCCGTCCTGCCGTTCTGCACCGCGGCAGCGGCGCTGCAGATCTATCTGGCGACATTTGCCAGGTCGTTCAAGGAAGCGCAGAGCTACATGGGCTTTCTGATGATGGTGCCGATGCTGCCGGGCGTCCTCGCCACGATCTACCCAATCAATGGACAGCCTTGGATGTTTCCGATTCCCATCGTCGGTCAATACGCCTTGATGGGAGAAGTCCTTGGCGGCAAGCCCACCGCGCCGTGGATGTTTGCCCTCGCCGCCGCGTCGCAACTGATCGTGGCCGCGCTGCTGGTGTTCGCCACCTCGCGCCTGATCGAGCGCGAAACGATCGTCTTCGGCCGTTGAACCAGACGGTCGTGGCGCGGGCTTCTGGAAAAACGCGGACACGCCGTGACGGTCGTCAGCGAGGGAGGCGCCGCCGTGGCGGCTTACGGCATGAACCTTTCCGAATGGCAGATTCTACGATCGGGCCAGGCCCTAGCCGTGCGCGCGAGTCGCGAACGGCGAATAGCGAACAGCGTATAGCGAACAGCGAATAGCGAACAGCGAACAGCGAATAGCGAACAGCTACTTATCGCTCACCGGCTGTCTCTTGATCCGCTGCAGCATCCGGTTCAAGGACGGCAACTGATCCGAGAGCGTCTTGTCGAGACGATCGGTCTCGGCCTTCAGCTCCTGCACGAGATCGTTGAAGATCGGCTCGACGTTGCCGGTCGGCCGGCCCTCGCCCGCGAGGGTGACGCGCAGCAGCGACGCCAGGCGGTTGTTGGTCTTGATCGGGAAGTTGAGCGGATCCTGTCCGCTCTGGTTCCTCACCTGATAGATATCCTCTTCCACCGAGACGAGCGCCTTGGTCAGCGCATCGCCCGCCGCTCGAACTTCGGCCGGTGCGTCCTTCACTCGCTCCGCCACGTCCGTCTTGATGCGCCGGATGTTGATCACCGCCATGTTCGCCTCGTTCACCTTGTCGCGAATCCGGCTGGCGAGTTCCCACTGCGCCAGCAGATCGTCGTCGCTGATCGTGCGAAGCGGGTGCTTGGTGATGGTCAGCGGCTGCGTGAAGCTCGTGGCATCGACGGTGAGCTTCACCTGATAGGTTCCCGGCAGGACCATCGGGCCGTTCTGCGTCGCGCCCCACAGAATCATTCCCTGGAAGGCCATCACCGGCGTCGAGTTCAGATCCCACGTCGCGCGGTTCAGGCCGACGGCCATCGGCACGGTAGTCGCCGGACCGCGCGGGAAGTCCTCGTCGCCACCCCCACCTTCACCCGCTGCGGCGGCGCGCGGCGGCTGACCCGTGAACGATCGAACGACCTGCCCCTTGGCATCGATGACTTCGAGCTTCAGGGTCTTCGGTACCGCTTTCAGGTAGTAGTCGAGCGTCGCGCGATCGAGGCCGCGGATAATCGACGGCGGCGAGAACAGGAAGGCGTCGGTGGTCGACGGTGCCGCGCCGTACTGACGAAGCGTCGCCAGGTTGTCCAAGACATAGAAGCTGCGGCCGTGGGTCGCGATCGCGAGTGCGTTCTTCTCGACCCACAGGTCGCTCACCGGCGTATCGGGCAGCCCGTTCTTGAACGGCATCCACTGCTCGCCATCGTCGAACGAGATGTAGGCGCCGTGCTGCGTGCCGGCGTAGAGCAATCCCTTCCGCACGGTGTCTTCGCGGACGGCGTGGACGTAGTCGTTGGCGGCGATCCCGTTGACGATCTTCGTCCAGGTGCGGCCGAAGTCCCGCGTGCGGAAGATATACGGCGACACATCGCCGAGCAGCATCTTCTTCACCGCCATGTAAGCGGTGCCGTTGTCGAACGACGAGCCGTCGAGCTGGCTCACCCGGCCCAGGTCGGGCATGTCCGGCGGCGTCACGTTCGTCCACGTCTTGCCGTGATCGCGCGTGATGTGGACGATGCCGTCATCCGATCCGGCCCACATCACGTTGATGTCTTTCTTGCCGGGCGCCAGCGAGAACACCGTGGCGTAGATCTCCGGGCTGTTCATGTCGTGTGTGATCGGACCGCCTGACTCCTGCATCGTCTTCGGATCGTGCTTGGTCAGGTCGCCGCTGATCGCTTCCCACGTGTCGCCGCCAGTGGTCGATTTCCAGACCCGCTGTGAGCTCGTGTAGAGGACCTTTGGATCGACATAGGAGAAGATGATCGGGTAGGTCCACTGCCAGCGCTCTTTCACTTCCTGCGACGTTTCGCCTGAGAAGAAGCGGGGATAGGCGCCCACTTCTTTGAGCGCGCCGGTGCGGCGGTTGAGTCGAGTGAGAAACGACCCGTTGTTGGCGCCGGCGAAGTACACGTCCGGATCCGTTCGATCCGCGGCAATATACCCGGGCTCACCACCTCCCGCCTGATACGGCTCTGCGGGAGGCACGCCGCCAAAGCCTCCCCCCTGACCGGTGTTGCTCGCAACGCACATGGTGCTGTTGTCCTGCTGCGCGCCGCAGACATGGAAGGGCAGGTGAGCCGTGGTGGTGACGTGGTAGAACTGCGCCGTCGGAAAATCCTGATCGGTCCAGCTGCGCTGACGATTGGAGACGTTGTAGGTGATCGCGCCGCCGCCGTCGTTGCCGTCGATCACGTGCTCGGAATCGTCCGGATCGATCCAGAGGTCGTGGTGATCGCCGTGAGTGCCGTTGCCGATCGAGACGAGCGTCTTGCCGCCGTCGCTCGATCGGAAGAGCGCCGTGTTCTGCATGTACACCGTGTCTTTGTTGTTCGGATCGGCGAAGACGTGCGTGTAATAGAACGCGCGCTGGCGAATGCTGCGCGCGCCGTTCACCAGCCGCCACGTGGCGCCGGCATCGTCTGAGGCGAAGAGGCCGCCGTTTTCGTTCTCGATCAGCGCGTACACGCGATTGGAATCGCCGCCGCTCACCGCCACGCCGATGCGGCCCACCATGCCGGCGGGCAGACCTTGATTGCGTGTGATCTCGGTCCAGGTTTCTCCGCCGTCGGCGGACTTGAACAGGCCGCTGCCCGGTCCGCCGCTCGACATCTGATATTCGACGCGATACGCCTCCCACAGCGATGCGTAGAGGACGTTCGGGTTCTTGCGATCGAGGGCGATGTCGACTGCGCCGGTCTTGGTATCGCGGAACAGCACGCGCTTCCAGGTCTTGCCGCCGTCGATGCTCTTGAACACGCCACGCTCATCGCTCGGCCCGCTGTAAAGCCCGAAGCTGGCCACATAGACGATGTCGTGGTTGGTGGGATGAATGCGGATCTTGGAGATGGCATCGGACTTCGTGAAGCCGACCTTCGTCCAGGTGCGCCCGGCGTCCGCCGACTTGTAGACGCCGTCGCCGGGCATGATGTTGCCGCGGATGCACGATTCGCCCATGCCGATGTAGAGCACGTCTGGATTGGACTCAGAGACAGCGACGGCGCCGACTGACGAGCTCGTGATCTGGCCGTCGGTGACCGGCGCCCACGTGTTACCGGCGTCGACCGTCTTCCAGAGGCCGCCGCCGACGGCGCCGAAGTACGCCTCCCTCAGGCGGCCCTTGACGCCCGCGACGGCAATCGATCGCCCGCCCCGATTGGGACCGACGCTGCGCCACCGATAGGCGTTGAGGATGGCCGGATCGATCGCCGGCGGCTGCGACGCTGCCGGCGCCTGCGCCAATACGGAATCGACTTGCGGACCTGTGTTGCCACTGACGATGAGCAGCACGAAGGCGGCTGAGGCCCAGAAGTGAACGCGGCGCAAAGCGATCATGTGTGTCAAACCTCCCACGAAGTCGGCAAATTCTAACAGAGCGGTGTGGTTGAGATGCCTCGCCGTGTCTGCGGGCAATCGATGCCAAAAACGCATCGCGGCCCTTGCAGATCAGCGACTTACGTCCGTTTGGTGAGCTGGCGGCCGACCGGGCACAGCCATTGCTGTATTCCTGGGTGCCTTCTGCTTTTCCCTCGGGCCCTGGGCGAGTCGTTTTGCAATCCGCAAGCGGCGAGTGCAGGGCTTGTTTTTGATGCGGAGGTCGCGCATGACGCGGAAGCGTCAGGGTCTGATGCTCTTCGGTTGCGTGGTATTCGCTTTTGTGGCGCTCGAGCCGAGCGTCACGTTCACCGCAGGAAAACCAACTCGTCGTACGGTCGTGATCCCGGCGAAGACGTCGCTCGACATCCGCCTGGCGAGCTCAGTGGGTTCAGACGGCGAAGGTCGAGAGCAGCCCGTGCTCGCGTCGCTGGCCACACCCGTGATCGTCGACGGCGTGAACGTCGCGCCCGCGGCTAGTGTGCTGCTGGGAAATGTGATCGCCGCCACTGAGTCGGTGCCCTCGGGAGAGATTTCGTTGCTGTTCGATCGCCTGCGCGTTGGCCCGACGACCTATGACATCCGCACGACGCCGGTCCATCTTGCGAGCGGCGGGCCGCCGCGTGCCGATGAGACGGTGCGCATCGGCTCGGGCACCCGCTTCCGTCTGGAGCTCCTCGAGCCCGTCTGCATCGACGTCCAGCGCCTCCGCTGACTTTTGGGGACAGTCCCCGGGACTGTCCCCGGGGACTGTCCCCGATGGCACACTCTTTTCGCCGATTGCAGAAACTGCGATAGTTCACGCCATGCTGACGCGCATGGCCACCCTCTCCACCCTTCTCCTCGTTCTCCTCGGCACCTCACCCGATCTCGACGCCCGTCAATCACCAGCGCCCACACTGGCGATCGTTGGAGGCACGGTGATCGACGGCAACGGCGGCGCGCCCGTCTCCGACGCCACGGTGATTGTGAGCGGCGGGACGATTACGGCGATTGGCCCCCGCGGTTCGACGCAAGTTCCCGCAGGCGCCACGGTCGTCGACGCCAAGGGCAAGTTCCTGGTGCCAGGACTCATCGACACGAACGTTCATTTGTCCCTCTACGGTGGAGTCGCCGATAGATATGAAACGCTCGCCAAGTACCACTCCCGTCAGCGCGAGATTGTTCTCGAGGCCGCGCAGCTTCAGCTCAAGCACGGTGTGACGACCGTGCGTGACAGCTATGGCGTGCTGCCGCCGCTCGTCGCGGTCCGCGACGAGATCGCCGCCGGCAAGGCGATCGGTGCCCGCATCCTCGCCGCCGGCAACATCGTGGGATGGGGAGGTCCGTATTCGGTGAGCTTCAGCCTGATCCGCGAACAGGCGCTGACCCTTTTCCAGGAACAGATGAACGACGAGATCTCGCAGGGCGCGGGTGAAGACCTGGTTGACCTCACGCCAGACGAGCTGCGCAAGGCGATCCGCGCGTATCTCGACAAGGGTCCCGACTTCATCAAGTACGGCGGCACGGCCCACTTCGCGCGCCCGGCGTTCATCGGCTTTTCGCCCGAAGCGCAACGCGTGATCGTGGAGGAGGCGCACGCGCGTGGCCGCAGCGCCGAAACGCACGCGACCACCGCCGACGGCCTCCGCTTGTCGGTCGAAGCGGGCATCGATCTGATCCAGCATCCCGAACTGCTGGGCAATCGGGAGCTGCCTGAGACCCTGGTTCGCAAGATCGTCGAACGGAAGATCATCTGCTCGATGCTGGTGAGCACCATCACCGGCGATGCGTGGCAGCGGCACGTCAAAGATCGGGACGAAGCCGCGCGCAAGCGGGCGGAAGCTGAAAAGAAAAGTGCGACGCAGCGAGCCCGCACCAGCGCCGAGGATCGGCTGCGGGCGACCGAAGACGGCGTCGATCTGCAGATGCGCCGCAAGAACGCGCAGACGCTGATCAAGGCGGGCGCGGTCGTGACGATCGGCACCGACAACTACTGGGCCGCGGCGCCGGAGTTCTCGCGCGCCCCGAAAGTCGAGACCCAGAATCACGGGACTGGCAGCATCCTGGCGATCGAGGGCCTGGTTGAGCTGGGCATGTCGCCCGCTCAGGCGATCGTCGCCGCCACCAAGAACGGCGCGATCGCCTCACGCGGGCTCGATCGGTTCGGCACGATCGAGACCGGCAAGCTCGCCGATCTCCTGGTCCTCGACGCCAACCCGATCGACGATATTCGCAACCTGCGGAAGCTGTCGGTCCTGGTCCGCGATGGACGCGTAATCGATCGGGAGCGGCTTCCGGAGAAGAGAGTGCTGTCCTGGGCCAAGCAGTAGGGCGGGTCTTTAGACCCGCCCCAAGAGGCGACTCTCAAGAGTCGCCCTACTTCTCCAAGGTATAGATCTCGCGCCGCCCGTCCTCGACCAGGTCGTGGTAGCCCTTCATCGCTTCCTGGAATTTCGGGTCCGCCATCATCTTCTTGCTGTTCTGCTCGTGCTCCTCGAGACTGGACACCTCCATCTCCGAGACGACCGTCCAATAGCGCTCAGCCGCGATGTCGGTCATCACGCGCATGGAGCCAAATCCGGACTCCTTGCCGAGCTTGTTGATCGCCTGGAACTTCTCGACCATCGCCCGCACTTTGCCGGGCTTGCAGTGAAAGATGTCGCGTACGACGTACATAGAGCCTCCTTCTGATGAGGGTGGATGACGGCATTGTCCCTCACTTCCTCAATACCCTGTTCATCGAGTACCGTCATCAGGAGAGCGTCTTCACCTCATGAAAGTCCTGGCTCCTCGCCTACGCACGCCTCAGCCGCCCGAGTCGGGCCGCATCACGTCGCGGCTGCCCGACGATGTGATGGCCGATCACGTGCCGCGACTGGCCATGCTGGGCCTGGTGAGCGGCAGCCTGTGGACGCTGGGCCTGGTGATGGATTGGGTAGTGTTCCCCCGCACCCTCGGAGTGACGGCCCCTTTATCGGCGTTCTTCATCGACCTCTTCGCCGCGACCGCCGGCTTTGCCGTATACGGCTACGCGCGCTTTGGGACGCACGGGCCACATGCGAAATGCGATTCTGGGTTGGGGCTGATGCTTTTGAACTGCGCCTGCCTGGCGCTGCTCGAAACCTGGGTGACGGATCCGCAGCCTGCCGGCCCGTGGCAATCGTCGTGGATCACCGTCGTGATTCTGATTACCGCGATGTTCACGCCGACCTCACCCCGCAAGATGCTGATCGCAGCCCTGGTGGCGGCGTCGATGTATCCCATCGGCGTGTGGCTCGCGTACCTGCGCGGTGTCGATGTGCCCCCGTTCACCCAGATGCTGGCAATGAGCGTGCCGACGTACGCGTGCGCCTTCGTTGCCACCATTCCATCCCGCATGTTTCAGCGCATGGGGCAACGGATCAAAGAGGCGCGCGAGCTGGGCAACTATCAACTCGTCGAGAAGCTCGGGCAAGGCGGCATGGGCGAAGTGTGGCGGGCGAAGCATCGCCTGCTGGCGCGCGAAGCGGCGATCAAGCTGGTCAAGCCGGAGATGCTCGGGGCCGCCAACGACGCGATGGCGCGGCAACTGCTTCGACGATTCGAACGAGAGGCGCAAACCACCGCGACACTCACCTCGGCAAACACGATCCAGGTGTTCGACTTCGGCATCACGGACGAGGGCAGCTTCTATTACGTGATGGAGCTGCTGGCTGGCCGCGACCTCGAATCGCTGATCAAGCAGTTCGGTCCGATTCCGGCCGAGCGCGCGATGTATCTGCTGCAGCAGGCGTGTCACTCGCTGGCCGAGGCGCACGCTCGGGGCCTCGTCCATCGCGACGTGAAACCGGCAAACATCTTCGTGTGCCGGATGGGTCTCGACTTCGACTTCGTCAAGGTCCTGGACTTCGGCCTGGTCAAGCACCACCAGCCGGGCAACGAGCAAGAGACGCACTCGATCCTCACAGTGCAGCAGGTGGTGGGCACTCCGTCGTACATGGCGCCCGAAGTCATCATCGGAGGCGGCAACGCTGACGCCCGTGCCGATGTTTACGCGTTGGGCTGCGTCGCCTATTTCCTGCTGACCGGCAAGCGTGTCTTCAACGAAGCGTCGGGGATGCAGGCGCTGATCGATCACGTCCACAACAAGCCGGCGCCGCCCTCTGAGCAGACCACCCTGACCATCCCGCCAGAGGTGGACGCCCTCGTCATGGCGTGCCTGGAGAAAGATCCCGAAAACCGCCCGCAGCATGCGGGGGAGGTACGGGAACGCATCCTCGCCGGCCGTCTCGATGCCGGTTGGACCGCCGCCCGCGCGGCGGTGTGGTGGGAGCAGCGCCTGCCGCAGCTCGCGACGGCCAGCCCGCTGTTGATTGCGACGACGTAGTCGCGTGGATCTTATGTCACCCTTGTCATGGTGTCCGAACCAGCCTCTTCAACTACAAGCCGTGTCCGACGCGTCAGAAAGAATCTCCAGCGCGGCCTGGCGCTGGCGTGGGCGGCCTCGCCAAGCTCGCTGATCAAGTACTCGGTGCTCGGCATCGTGGCCGCGGCGATGCCGCCAATCTCCGTCTACCTCGGCGCCGTTCTCGTCAACCAGATTGCGTCGGCGCGCACTCAGGCACTAACTTTCGACGACATGCTGCCGACGCTGGCCGGGTTGTGGGTCGCGACCGGCGTACAGCGCGCCCTGGGCGCCTACATGGGGTACGGGCGCAACCTGTTCGTCCGGCGCGTGCAGCTCGAGGCCGAGCGTCGCCTGCTGCAGCAAGCCTCGAGAGTGGACGTCGGCCACTTCGACAATTCCGATTGGCACGATCGGCTGGCCCGAGCCAAACGCGATGTGTCCTGGCGGCCCGGCGATTTGACCTGGTCGGTCCTCGGTCTCTCCGGCAACATCGCCACCATCCTGTTGATGGCCGGTTTGCTCGCCAGCCTCAACTGGATCCTCGTCCTCCTCGCCATCGTTGCGGCGCTATTGTCGCTGGCGCTCGAGCGCCAGGTCACCGCCAAGCTCTACGAGTTCTTCTACAAAGAGACCCCGGAAGAGCGCGAGCGGGAGTACATCGCCGATCTGCTCGTTCAACCGCGCAACACCAAGGAGCTGCGCGCCTATGTGCTCGCAGACTACCTGCTCGGACGTCACCGCGACTTGTCCGAAGCGCTCTTCAAGCAGCGTGAGCAGATGTATCGCTCGGGCACGCGCACCTCGTTGCTGACGGGGCTCGTCACCGGCACCGCGCTGGCCCTTGCCTATGTGTTCATCGCCGTGCGCGGACTGGCCGGGACGATCGATCCCGGCGGGGTGGTACTGGTCATCGGAGCGTTTGCCTCGGTCTCAGGAACCCTCGGCCAGATTTCGTCGACGTTTGTCGCCGTCGATCAACACACGACGTTTCTCGACGACTACTTCTCCTTCCTCGATATCGGGCCGCTGGTGCCCGCGCCGGCCAGGCCACGGCCGATTCCCCCTGGGCCGATTGAAAGCGTCGAGTTCGAGAACGTGTCCTTCAAGTACCCAGGCGGCACGTCGCCGGCCCTCGACGGGTTGAATCTCACCATTCGGCGAGGGGAGCTCATGGCGCTGGTGGGCGAAAACGGCGCCGGGAAGAGCACGCTCGTCAAGCTGCTGCTGCGCTTCTACGATGCCGACCTCGGCGCGGTTCGCATCGACGGCATCGATCTCCGTGAGATTCATCCTGACGAGCTGCGCAACCGGGTCGGCGTGCTGTTTCAGGACTACGCGACCTACGAGCTGACGATTCGAGAGAACGTGCAGATGGGCCGTCCGTCGGGACCGGTTGACGACGAGCGAGTGATGGATGCGTTGCGCGATTCGCGGGCCGACTGGCTGGTGAAGAAGATGACCCGGGGCCTCGACTCGCGCGTCGGCCGCCTGTTCGAGGGCGGACACGATCTGTCGGGCGGCGAGTGGCAGCGGCTGGCCCTCGCGCGCTTCATGTACCGCGACGCCGACATCTGGATTCTCGACGAGCCGACCTCATCGCTCGACCCCGAAGCCGAAGCCTCGATCTTTGCCGAGTTGAAGGACAATCTCAAAGGCCGCATCGGCATCGTCATCTCGCATCGCTTTTCGACGGTGCGCATCGCCGATCGCATCGCGGTGGTCGTCGACGGCCAGGTCGCCGAGCTTGGCACGCACAGCGAGCTGGTCGCCGCCAGGGGTCGCTACGCGGAGCTCTTTGAGCTCCAAGCCGCCGCCTATCGCTAGTTCACGCCCGCCTCTGCTCGCGGGGCGAACGAGGGCGAGAACGGCGGGGTTCTGGCCGCTTCCGGCCCTTCGTCGCCGTATGATGCTCTCTGTCGTCTGGAATGGCGGGCGTGCCCCCACCCGCTCAGTGACGACCGCGAGCGTCGAGAACGATCGCGTCTCTTCGGCGTTGCGCGCCCACGATCGGTCGTGGGCAAAAACTCTAGGGAGGCCCGTCTATATGACTGATACCCGCTGTTCCGGCGAGTAGGGAGGCCGTCATGAAACCGCAGACAAGCCTCGCGCTGATGCTCTTCCTGGTGGCAGGCTGCAGTGACCACGAAGCCATTTCGCCGACCGGCCCATCAGCAATCGCTCGGCCGACTGGTGAAGCCGGCTTTCAACCTGCGAGCTCGGCATCGCCGACGAGCGGTCCGGTCTCGTTTCCAATCGATCTGCTGGCTGCGTTTCCAGATCGACGTGAGCCCGTACAGTTCCGGACGCAGCTCGAGGACGTCTATAGCGCGCGCGGCGCCCAACGCACCGAGACGTACGTAGATATCGAAGGGACCGTGATCTGGACGACGGAGTACATTCGCTATCGGCTTTCCGCCTGCTCGGATGCCGAGTCCATCAACAAAGTGGCTTTTGAAATTGCCAACCTGAACTCACCTGGACCGCCCGAGTGCGGCTCGGTCGCACCGTTCCCCGACCGCCAGGACGCCTATCGCTTTCGCACGAACTTCCTGGAGGCGCAATACCGGGACGTGCTTCGCAAGCCCGTACAGCAGTTGTTCGTGAACGCCGAAGGCGACGTGATCTGGACGATGGAGTACTTGCGCTACCGTGTCGGCAACTGCTCGCATGCCGAAGCCACCGCCAAAGTCAACATGGACATCAGCGGCGCGGGCCCACAGCCGATCTGCAGCGGTCCTTCGTCGCCGTCAGTCCCGCCCACGGCGCAGTTCAATGTCCTGCCCAATGCCGGGACCAACGTCAACGCCTCACAATGCTCAGTGCGCGCGACCGGCGGCAACAACAATCGGAACCGGTTACTCTGCACCTTCGATGCGACCAGCTCGACGCCCAGGCCAGGCATCACGTCATACGAGTGGACCATCGATGGCCAGGACAACCAGACCGACAATGACGGGGAGCGGTTGCAGAACACCACCCTCAGGTGTGGCAGCTTTGGCGACCCCGACGACGTCGGCAAGGCGTTTGAGAAGAACGTGCGTCTCACGGTGAGGGCGCCTGGCGGAACTAACTCGATACAGAAAAGCGTGACCTTCATCAAAACCGCTCCATGCTAACCGTCCACCGGCGTTCGCTCGCGTTGTTGGCAGTGATGGCGGTCTGCGGATCGCCATCACTCTTTGCTCAGACCACGGCGCAGTTCCCGATGCAGTTCGACTTTACGAGCCCGGGCGCCCGCAGCCTCGCGATGGGCGGCGCGTTCGTGGGGTCGGCCGACGACGCGTCGGCCGCGTTCATCAATCCCGCGGGTCTCGTCTTCTACGGGAAGCTCGAGGCGTCAGGAGAACTGCGCTTTGCCACCCGCGAAACGTCATTTCTGGCCGGTGGTCGCGTGAGCGGACAGGTCACCGGCCGCGGGCTCGACACGATTGCCGGCCCGGTCTACGACCACGACGACGACACCCAGGCCGGGCTCGCGTTCCTCTCGATGATGGTGCCGATCGGCTCACGCCTGACCTTGACCGGCTACCGCAACGAGGTGGCCCGCGTGGACAACTCGTTCTTCTCGCAGGGCGCCTTCCTGCGCGCGACCTTCGCCGGCATCACCGACGACCTGAATCGAGAGTTGCCGGTCGACGGCCGCCGCCAGGTGTCGATCACCAATTACGGCGGCGCGGTGGGCGTGCGGTTCAACGATGCGCTCGCGGTCGGCGGCGGCGTGTCGTTCTACAAGTTCGACCTCGACGCGCGCTTTGCCCGCCACGGCGTCCTGACCGACACGTTCAGCCCCCCTGACCTGAGCATCGTGAGCTCCACCGCGACGCAGAGCGGAGAGGATGTCACGCCTTCGGTCAACGGAGGCCTGTTGTGGAAGCCGCACGCGAGCGTGAATGTCGGCGCGTCGTTCAGGCACGGTCCGAGTTTCGACTTCGAGCAGCACGATCGGGTACCCGATGCCGAAATCGACCTGACGCGACAAGGGCACTTCGATGTGCCCGATGTGATCAGCGCGGGCGTCAAATGGCAGCCGCTGGCGAGCGGACGGCTGACCGTGCTCACCGACTATTCACGCGTCTACTATTCACAACTGCTCGAGGACTTCGTCACGTTTCAGGCGCTGGCCTCGAAGCGCCCGGATCAGCTGCGGATCGACGACGGCAACGAGTTCAGGAGTGGGGGCGGAGTATCAGCTTGGCAACACGCACATCGTGATCCCGCGTGCCGGCTTCTGGCGCGACCCGGATCACACGGTTCGATACGTCTCGACGCCGGCGCACGACACGACCGACATGTTCTACGAAGCGACGCTGCCCGGCGGCGAAGACGTGATGCACTTCACCTTCGGCGTTGGCATCGTGTGGTCGGAGCTCTTCGAGGTCCACGTCGGATCCGATCTCTCGTCGCGGAGCAAGCTGCTGACCATGTCGTTTGTCGCGCGGTTCAAGCGCACCGGGGGATTGCCAACGCCATAGCAAGGTGCCAAGGGTGCCAGGTGCCAAGTGCCAGGGTAGGTGCTCGATGCGCCCGAGCCTGGAGCTGGCACTTAGCACCCGGCACCTGGGCACCCGGCACCTGGCACTATCATTTTCCTTGGCACGCGGCGCGCCCATCCTGCATCGCCTTGTCCTCGCGGCTGCCGGGCTTGATGGTTCCGGACTTTTGCGATCGGTCCCACGCTTGGATGGCTTGGTTGCATTGACCAAGCTGGCGATACGCCATTCCGAGATAGAAATTGGGCAAATACGGCACGCGCCTCGAGCCAATGGCAATCGTCTCCGACGAGTCGCCCTGCTGCTGTGCCGCGGCGGCAAACCCGGCTGCGGCCTCCTGCCAGCTCTGCCGATCGAACATGTTGATCGCGTCGCGGTAGCGGCTGCGGAAATCGCCGGCGGGCGGTGACGATTCCTTGGTGGTGTCGCCCGGCGGCGGGTCCTTCGTGGTGTCGCCGCCGCGAGGCCGCTTGGCCAGCTCCGCGTTCAGTCGATCGATGTCGGCGCGTGCCACGCGCAACTCTTCGGTGAGCCGTTTGACGTCGCCTTGCGCGGCGTCGCGCTGTGTCGTCAGATTCCTGATGTCCTGCAGCGCGGTCTTCACCTGGGCATCCAACGTCGAGACCCGAGAAACCGCCTGGTCGCGCTCGTATTGCAGGGACTTCATATCGCCGCTGGACTGCTGCCGGACATCCGTCGCGCTCTTGTTCAGCGTCTCGAGCCGTTTCTGGTTGGCGACGTTTTCAGCGGTCAGGCCGGACAGTCTCTTTCGGTCGCTGTCGCTCAGCGTCTTGGTGTCGCCCAACTCTTTGATCAACTCACCGATCCGCGCTTGCTGCGACTGCGACAGCGCCGACGTTTCCTTCTGCAGGTTGTCGAACTTTTCCGCTGAGGCCGAGGCTTTGCCCTCTGCTTCCTGAGCGACGCCTTGCAGGCGTCTCGCCTCCGATGCCGACGCCTGCGCCTGCATCGAAAACCAGACGGCCAGCCCCCCGGCGACGCTGGCGAACACCGCCAACGCCAGGGCGCCGATCGCCACCAATTTGAATTTGCGCGCGGCCGCCCGCTGTTCGACGACCCGCTGCGACTCCGATTCCGCCCGCGCCCGCTCGGCGTCGGCCAGCGCCTGCACGCGCTTGACCTCGGCTTCCTGAGCGGCGGTCGCGCGCTTCAGGACGAGGGCGTTGCGTGAGTCGAGAAATGGCTTGGCGAGCGCGTCGTGAAAAATCTCATAGCGCTCAGGCGGATCGGTCACCCGAAGGAGGCGCGAGGTGACGAGCTCGCCGAGGAACCATTTGACGCGCGCTGCCGGCGTCTTGGTCAACGCGATCAGATCGTCTTCCTTCTGCGAGATCTTCGTTCCCGTCGGTGTCACCAGGTAGGCGAAGAGATCGACGACCATGTCGCCGACATCGGATCCGGCGGTGGCGAGGCGATTCAAGTGCTCGTCGAAGTGCTGCTGCGCGATGGCTTTGGCGCCGCCAAGCCGATCCAGCGTTTCGCGCCGCATCTCCTGATGGCTGTTCACCGTCGTCCGCTCGCGCCACAGCCGCTCCATCACGAGCTGGAGGTAGGCGGTTTCGATTTCGTCCGACGCGGTGGCGCTATGCACGAGTCCCTTGCCGACGGCGGCTCCGGTGCTGACCTGGTCGGCGCGAACTTCGCTCAGCACGCCGTCAATCAGCGCGGGCTCGATGGCGACCTGGAGCTGGCCGGGACCGAGCCGCTCGTTGTAGACGCGAAGGGGGCCTTCGATGGCTTCGCGCGCCGCGCTCACCGAAAGTCGCTGCAGGCGAAGCGTGTTGCCCAGCAGGTTGGGGATGCGCTTGCGAAACCGATCGAGCTTGGCCAGCCCATCGTCGCGGAGCGCAATCAGGAATCGCGCGCCGACCGAGCGCCGGTTGATCGCCGAGGCGAGCTCGGCGTCGAAGGAAGTGGGCCCCGGATCCGCGTGGTAGAGCAGATACTCCTCGAACTGATCCAGCAGGACATGGAGCTGGCCGCGAAACTGCTCGAGCGCCTGTTCGATCCAGCGGTCGAAGGGGAGGCGGTCATCGATGTCGAGGGCCTTGCCGTCGACGCGCTCGAGTGCGGCGCGGGACTCGGCTTTCAACCGCGCCAGATAGTCCTCGGTCTGCCACTGGCGGAAGTACAGAACGGCGGTCTTCGTCTCGTGCTGCAGTTGCGGAATCACGCCGGCCTGAAGCACGGAGCTTTTTCCGACCGCGCTCGTTCCATAGAACACCGTCAGCGGCGCGGCAAACAGATTGGCGGTGATGATCCGCGTCTCCGAGCGCCGGCCGAAGAAGAACGCCTGCTCGTCGACGGTGAACGGGCGGAGCCCGACGTATGGACAGAAGTCGGACGCCGGCGCCGTCACACCTTCTCCTCCATCTCCGTGAGGCGCTTCACGAACTGGTCCAGATCCAGGTCGTAGATCTTCACGCCACGGCCGGCCCACAGAATCCGTTCGAGCGCGGAGGGAAAGCGCTGAATCGCCCACGAGGGCGCCTGGTCCTGTTCGAGCACGACGCCGCCTTCGGAGGTCAACTGGCGGCGGAGGTTCTTCATCACGACGCGGAGGTTCCAGTCGCGCAGGCTGTAGCCGAGGAACAGGAAGCTGCGCTTACGGGAGTACTGGTAGAACTGCGCCGGCACGGCGGAGCTCGCGTTGGTCGTCATCCGCGAGAGGAACTCGATGTAGTCCTCTTCGGTGATCACGAAGTTGTCGAGCGCCTCGTCGGGCGGCCAGACGGTGCCGTGCATCTTGTAGATGACGCTGCGATCCTCCAGGTCGAGGTCGAGCATGTTGGCCTCGACGTATTTGGCTTCGCCCGTGCCGCCTTCGACGTAGAGCAGCGAATTGAGGTTGTCGCGCCGGTCGGCTGGATAGATGACGACGTCGTATTTCTTGTTGGCTTTCTGGAAAGCCTGCTCGAGCAGGGTGTCGTAGTTGGTGACCACGCAGAGCATGTGGGCGGGGACCTGCGCGAGGAAGTTGTGCAGGCTGCGCGGGTCGAACGTGTGGTTGAGGACGCGCCGCAGGTTCATCTTCAGCGTCGAGCGGCCGGAGCAATCCACGCTGTAGGAGGCGACGCGCGCCAGGTCGTCGCGATCCTGCGGATCGGTAGCGGGGAACTCCGACATCATCGCCAGGTAGGCCGCGAGGTCCCGCCCGGTCGGCAGGCTCCCCGACTTTGGCGACCACTCTTCGCCGGGTGACCGGGGAGCGAGCGACGCCCCGGCCCCGAGAAACGGGATCACCTTGCCCTGCTTCAACAACAGGAGGATGTTCCCGTATGGCGGCTGCTCGGGCGGAACTCGTGGGACTGCTGGCGCGGCTTCCATAGTCGTCGGTCTGCGAGAGGCTGAGTGATGCTCGGACTATACTGTCGCACTTCCCGAGAGAATCGCGAGCCTGTCTCCCCGAAGCGCTCGGAATGAATATGAGTAAAGGCAGACCTGCAAAAGGCGACGTGGCACGGCGCACGGTTCTTCGAGGCGCCGCGGGTGTGGTCATCGCGTGGCTGACGCCCGTATCCTCGTCCGCGCAAGAGCCTCGATCCGCGCGGCCGGCGGTGGATGACGTCCTGGTCAAGGCCGGCGACGCGACCCTGACGCCGCTGATCCCCGCCGACATCCCAATCGCCTCGACGCCGGTGATCGCGTGGCCCATGAGCCCGGCCGATCAGACGGTCCGTAGCGGGTCGCGGCTGAATCGCGTGCTGCTCATGCGGCTCGAGCCCGAGTCGCTCGATCCCAAGACGCGAGCGCTGTCGGCGGACGGAGTGGTGGCGTACTCGGCCATCTGCACGCACACCGGCTGCGATATCGGGTCGTGGTTGGCCGACGAACAGGTGCTCTATTGTGAGTGTCACGAATCGAAATTCGATCCGAAGAGCCTTGCGCGCGTGACCGATGGTCCGGCGCCACGCAGTCTGCCGGCGCTGCCGCTGAAGGTCGTGGACGGCCGTCTCGTCGTCGCCGGTCCGTTCACCGCACGCCCGGGCTTCGAGAATGGGTAGGGGGACTGTCCCCGGGGACTGTCCCCGGGGACTGTCCCCAATGGCAGAGATGTTGCGGGGGTTGCAATGATCGCGATCAGAACTGCAGTTACTGCCACGGTGGTCGTGGCCGCACTGACGATCGGCTTCGCGCGTGAACAGCAGCGGCCCGCACCGGCGCCTCCACCTCCACCACCGCCGCCGTTGCCGATGCCGGAGATCCTGAAGTCGTACCAGCCGGTGACTGCCGAGCGTCTGCTGAAGCCAGGCGACGGCGAGTGGCTGATGATTCGCCGGACCTACGACGGCTGGGGCTACAGCCCGCTCGATCAAGTCACGCCGGCGAATGTCGCGCGGCTGCAGCCCGTGTGGGTGTTTGCGACCGGCGCGATGAACGGCCACGAAGCGCCGCCGCTCGTGAACAACGGCGTGATGTTCGTCTCGACGCCAGGCAATCAGGTGATTGCCGTCGAGGCCAAGACCGGCCGCTTTCTCTGGCGCTATCGGCGGCCGATTCCCGAGGATGCCATCGTCCTGCATCCGATCAATCGCGGCGTCGCGTTGTTCGAAGACAGAGTCTTTCTGGCGGCCAGCGAGGCGGTGCTCGTCGCGCTCGATGCCCGAACCGGCAAGGAACTGTGGACCGTCAACGTCGCCGACAACCAGCAGGGCTATTACATGAGCCTCGCGCCGCTGGTCGCCGAGGGCCGTGTGATGGTCGGCGCCTCCGGCGGAGAGACGGGCATTCGCGGATTCGTCGCGGCCTACGATGCGGCTACCGGCAAGCCCGCGTGGAAGACGCATACGGTCCCGGCACCGGGCGAGCCGGGCAGCGAGACGTGGCCCAAGGGCAATCAGTGGAAAACGGGTGGAGCCTCGGTGTGGATCACCGCCAATTACGATCCCGAAACCCATCTGTCATTCTGGGGCACCGGCAACGGCGGGCCGTGGATGGGCGATCAGCGGCCGGGCGACAACCTGTACACCTCGTCAACCGTCGCGCTTGACGTTCGCACCGGACGCCTCGCCGGCCATCATCAATACCACCCGAACGATTCGTGGGATTGGGATGAGGTGTCACCGCCGATCCTCGTGGACTATCAGCGCAACGGCCGCACGGTGAAGGGGCTGATCGATGTCGCGCGCGATGGCTATCTCTGGTTCCTCGAGCGAACTGCGGGACCGATCGGGTTCGTCGACGGAAAGCCCTACGTGAAACATACCGTCTTTCGCAGCCTCGATCCAAAAACGGGGCGGCCCGACGTCGATCCTGAACGCAAACCCGCCACCGGCAAGCGCGCCGACAATATCTGCCCGTCACATTGGGGCGGGAAGAACTGGCCGCCGATCGCGTTCAACCCCAAGACGCGCATGATCTACATTCCGGCGAACGAGAATCTGTGCAGCACCATCATCGGCAACGAGGTCCAATACCAGGCGGGCGGCCGCTTCATCGGCGCGACCAGCACCTTGCTGCTCACGCCCGGCGCCGACCACGTCGGCGAGGTCCAGGCCTGGAATGTCGACACCGGCATGCGCGTGTGGACACACACCTATCCGATGTCGACGAACTGGGGATCGATGCTCACCACCGGCGGCGGGCTCGTGTTCAGCGGCGGGACCAACGATCGAAGACTGCACGCCTTCGATGCCGCGACCGGCAAGCTGCTGTGGGAGTTTCCCACCAACTCCGGTGTCCTCGCCCCGCCCTCGTCGTTCACGATCGAGGGCAAGCAGTACATTGCGATTCAGTCGGGTTGGGGCATGGATGCGCGAGCCATGCAGAGCCGTCTGAACACGCTCACGCAGGGTGGCTATCCCGAAGTTCCGGAGGGCGGAGCCATCTGGGTCTTTGCGCTGCCCTAGGGGAAGAATTGACGATTGACTGAATGACCGATCGACCGACTGTTGACGATTGGGAGATTGGGTGAATTCGAGACTCGATTGACGATCGTCAATCGCTCGATCGAGTCACCAAATCTCCCGATCGCCGAATCACCAAACAGTCGCTAATTCAATCGATCGGTCGTTCGCCAATGCAAGGATCTATTCACCACCCCACCGCCTGACCGTCTTTCCGGTGATCGGAGCCGGCTCGGTAGACGCCGTTCACCGGTAGATCCTCGCGCGCGGCGCGGGCGTCGAAGATCGGCGCGGGCATCCGTGGATCCAAGGTGAACAGAATCCCCTGATAGCCGCCAACCGCGCCGCCATTGGTCCCGCGCACGGTGTGCCCCTTCGCCTTCAGCGCATCGCCGACTAGCTTGAACAGGTTGTTCTCGAGCGACAGCGTGTTGGTGTTCTGATTGTGCGTGAAGCGGGCCGCGTCGGTCGTCATCTGCACGTTCATGCCGAGGTCGATCAGGTTGACCATGTGCTGCGCGTGCGTCTCAGGTTGGACGCTCCCGCCCATGTTGCCGAATGTCATCAGCGGTTGGCCGTCTTTCATGACGAAGCCGGCGATGATTGTGTGGAACGGACGCTTGTGCGGCGCCACCAGGTTCGGGCTCTTCGGATCGAGCGAGAACGCGCTGCCGCGATTGTGCAGCACGAAGCCATACGGGCCTACGGTCGCGCGGCTGCCGTAGACGCTGAAGACGCTGTGGACCAGCGACACCATGTTGCCCCAGCGGTCCGCAGTCGTCAGATAGATCGTGCCGCCTTCAGTCCCACCGACCACGCCGGGCTTCGACGCCACGTTCGGATCGATCTTCGAGCAGAGCGTCGCCGCGTAGGATTTCGAGAGGAGCTTCGCGACCGGCACCTCGGCAAATTTCGGATCGGCATTCTTGCCAAGCAGGTCGGAATAGGCGAGCTTCTTCGCCTCCACCATCAGGTGCCAATACATCGGGTTCGACGGGCCGAGCGTGGTCAGGTTCATGCCGAGCGTCGGCACGCACGCCTCGAGAATGTTCAACATCTCGAGCGCGGCGAATCCCTGGCCCGGCGGCGGGAGCTCGAACACGTCGTGGCCGTGATAGCTCGTCGAGATCGGCTCGACCC
This sequence comes from uncultured Acidobacteriota bacterium, assembly GCA_963773045.1. Lineage (GTDB taxonomy): Bacteria > Acidobacteriota > Vicinamibacteria > Vicinamibacterales > UBA2999 > 12-FULL-67-14b. The sequence continues at coordinate 1,202,457 of CAVYZT010000013.1, forward strand.
ATTCGGATTGGAACTCGGCGAGATCTTGCAGGTTCATCACGCCGCCGTTTTTCTGCATCTTGTCGACGATCGCGTTGGCGATCGCGCCGCGATAGAAGCCGTCTCGTCCCTGCTTCTGGATGATGCGCAGCGCTTTCGACAGGTTGGGATTGCGGATGATGCTGTAGAGGTCGGGTGCGTCTTCACCGTTCAGGAATGTCGCCGTTGAGTCGGGATCGGCCAGCAGACCCTTGACGGCGCCTCGCAGGTCGGAATGACGACGCTCGGCGAGGCCCCAGCCTTCGTCGGCGATACGCGCCGCCCGCTCGAACGTCTCGTTGAATCCCATCGTCCCGAATCGCTTGAGCAGCGCGTCGTAACCCGAGATCGCGCCCGGTACGGTCGCGGCGTTCACGCCGTTGTTCGGGACGCGCGTCTGGTTCAGCTGCTTGGTAAAAAACTCAGGCGTCCAGCCAGCCGGCGCCCAGCCACCGGAGTTGAGCGCGTAGAGCTTCTTGTCCTTGGCGACGTAGACGAGGGCGAAGAGGTCGCCGCCGATGCCCGTATCGTTCTGCGACGTGACGTCGAGAACCGCCCCGGTCGCTACGGCGGCGTCGATCGCGTTGCCGCCCTTCTGGAGAATCTCCAGCCCGGCCTGAGCCGCCAGCGGGTCGCTCGTTGCCACAATGCCATGACGCGCCAGCACCTCGGAGCGACCCTGCGCCGTCCAGCCTTGCGCGCGCGAGCCGGAAACGGCCTCGATGGTGGAGGCCGGCTGCGGCTTCTCAGCGCTCGGCCGGCCGAACGGGTTTGGCGACTGAGCGATGACGGCGGCACTAGTGACAACGGCGAGACCGGCGGCGAGAAGGCTAACGCGGCTGAGGTTCATGGGCGGACTCCGTCGCCGATTCTACAGGAGCTGAGAAGCCCAGAGGTTCGACGTGGCCGCGACCGCCTCCGGTGATGACCCCAATGCCCAACCTTGACATTCTGATACCCACGCGTGGGTAACCACGCGACCACTCTGGAGCCTCGGAGCGGAGACCGCCACCAGATTCGCCTGCAAAAGCCGCGTCGGTCGCACCAACCTTCGGTGACTGCCAGAGGCCCGACTCTTGCTCCACTCCTGAACTTATCTCTTCAGAATCTAGTCCACGCGGACCTGGACCCCCGGAGAACGCGCGAATGAAAGCTCGAACCGAGAACGGCGGTCAGGTCGAAACGCCGGCCCCCCTCGTCAGTCCCGACTCCCCAAACCTCGGCGAATTGCTCCGCGCGCTGCACTCCATGCGAGACGGCGACTTCTCGGTCCGGCTTCCCCGGCACTGGGCGGGCATCGAGGGCAAGATCGCCGACACCTTCAACGAGATCGTCGCCTCGAACGGCCGAATCGCATCGGAGCTCGAGCGCGTCGGCCAGGTGGTCGGCAAACAGGGCAAGACGCGGCAGCGTGTGAAATTCGGCCACCTGAGCGGCTCCTGGGGTGAGATGGAGACGTCGGTCAACACGCTGATCGACGACCTGCTCTGGCCCACCACCGAGGTGACCCGGGCACTCGAAGCGGTCGCCCAGGGCAACCTGCTGCAGAACGTCCGTGTCGACGTGGACGGCCGGCCCCTCGAGGGCGAGTTCCTCCGCTCCGCCACCATTGTCAACACGATGATCAAGCAGCTGGGCGTGTTCACCTCCGAGGTGACGCGCGTGGCGCGTGAGGTCGGCACCGGCGGCAAGCTCGGCGGCCAGGCTCAGGTCCGGGAGGTCAGCGGCGTCTGGAAGGACCTCACCGAGAGCGTCAACTCGATGGCGAACAACCTGACCGCGCAGGTCAGAAACATCGCCGAAGTCACGATCGCGGTTGCCAACGGCGACCTCTCCAAGAAGATCACGGTGGACGTCCGCGGCGAGATCCTGCAGCTCAAGGAAGCCATCAACACGATGGTCGACCAGCTGCGCTCGTTCGCCTCGGAAGTCACGCGCGTGGCGCGCGAGGTTGGCACCGACGGCAAGCTCGGCGGCCAGGCGATCGTGCCCGGCGTCGCCGGCACGTGGAAGGACCTCACCGATTCGGTGAACGCGATGTGCGGCAACCTCACAGACCAGGTTCGCAACATCGCGCAGGTGACGACGGCGGTCGCGCGCGGCGACTTGTCCCGCAAGATCACAGTGGACGTCCGCGGCGAGATCCTCGAGCTGAAGGACACCATCAACACGATGGTCGATCAGCTCAACGCGTTTGCCAGCGAGGTGACGCGCGTGGCGCGCGAGGTCGGCACCGACGGCAAGCTCGGCGGTCAGGCGCAGGTCTCGGGCGTCGCCGGCACATGGAAGGACCTGACCGACAACGTCAACTTCATGGCCAGCAACCTGACGGCGCAGGTCCGCAACATCGCCGAAGTGGCGACGGCCATCGCCAAGGGCGACCTGTCCAAGAAGATCACGGTGAACGTCAGCGGCGAGATTCTCCTGCTGAAGGAAACCATGAACGTCATGGTCGATCAGCTCAACGCCTTCGCCAGCGAGGTGACGCGCGTCGCCCGCGAAGTCGGTACTGAGGGAAGACTCGGTGGCCAGGCGAACGTGCTTGGCGTCGCCGGCACGTGGAAAGACCTGACTGACAGCGTCAACTCGATGGCGAACAATCTGACTGCGCAGGTTCGCAACATCGCAGACGTGGCCACGGCCATCGCCAACGGCGACCTGTCAAAGAAGATCACCGTCGACGTGAGCGGCGAGATTCTGCAGCTCAAGCAGACGATGAACACGATGGTGGACCAGCTGAACGCGTTCGCCGGCGAGGTGACGCGGGTCGCGCGCGAGGTGGGAACCGAGGGCAAGCTCGGCGGTCAGGCGGTCGTGCGGGGCGTGGCGGGCACCTGGAAGGACCTGACCGACAGCGTGAACTCGATGGCGAGCAACCTGACCGCACAGGTGCGCAACATCGCGGAAGTCGCCACGGCCGTCGCCGCCGGGGACCTGTCGCGCAAGATCACCGTCGACGTGCGCGGCGAGATCTTGCAGCTGAAAGAGACCCTGAACACGATGGTCGATCAGCTGAACGCCTTTGCAGCTGAGGTGACCCGCGTCGCCCGCGAGGTCGGCACCGAGGGCAAGCTAGGGGGGCAAGCCCAGGTGTCCGACGTCGCGGGCACGTGGAAGGATCTCACCGACAGCGTCAACTCGATGGCCGGCAACCTCACGGCCCAGGTGCGTAACATCGCCACCGTCGCGACGGCCATCGCCAGCGGCGACCTCTCCAAGAAGATCACCGTCGACGTTCGCGGGGAGATCCTCGACCTCAAGGAAACGCTCAACACGATGGTCGATCAGTTGAACGGGTTTGCCTCGGAGGTGACGCGCGTCGCGCGCGAAGTCGGCACCGAAGGCAAGCTCGGCGGCCAGGCCAAGGTGCCGGGCGTGGCCGGCACATGGAAGGGCCTGACCGACAACGTCAACTTCATGGCCAGCAACCTCACCGCCCAGGTGAGAAACATCGCCGAGGTCACCACCGCCGTGGCCCGCGGCGACCTCTCCCGCAAGATCACGGTCGACGTGAAGGGAGAAATTCTCGAGCTGAAGAACACCATCAACACGATGGTGGACCAGCTCAACGCCTTTGCGTCGGAAGTGACGCGCGTGGCGCGCGAGGTCGGCACCGAAGGCAAGCTCGGCGGCCAGGCGCAGGTGTCCGGTGTCGCCGGCACGTGGAAGGACCTCACCGACAACGTCAACTTCATGGCGAGCAACCTCACCGCGCAGGTGAGGAACATCGCTGAGGTGGCCACGGCGATTGCCAGCGGCGACCTGTCCAAGAAGATTACGGTCGACGTCCGTGGCGAGATCCTGCTGCTCAAGGAAACGCTCAACACGATGGTGGAGCAGTTGCGCTCGTTCGCCGCCGAAGTGACGCGCGTGGCTCGCGAGGTCGGCACCGACGGGCGACTCGGCGGCCAGGCGGTCGTGCCGGGCGTCGGCGGCACCTGGAAGGACCTCACCGACAACGTCAACCTGCTGGCCGCCAACCTCACCACACAAGTCCGCAACATCGCCGAGGTCACGACGGCGGTCGCGCGCGGCGACCTGTCCCGCAAGATCACGGTGGACGTGAAGGGCGAGATTCTGGAGCTGAAGAACACCATCAATACGATGGTGGACCAGCTCAACGCGTTTGCCGCCGAGGTCACGCGCGTGGCGCGCGAGGTCGGCACGGACGGCAGCCTGGGCGGCCAGGCGCAGGTGCCTGGCGTCGCCGGCACCTGGAAGGACCTCACCGACAACGTCAACGTCATGGCCGCGAACCTCACCGAACAGGTGCGCGGCATCGTCAAGGTCGTGACCGCCGTTGCTGACGGCGACCTCCAGCAGAAGCTCACGGTGAAGGCGAAGGGAGAGGTCGCGGCGCTCGCCGACACCATCAACAACATGACCGGGACCCTGGCGACGTTTGCCGATCAGGTCACGAGCGTGGCGCGCGAAGTCGGCGTCGAGGGCCGGCTGGGTGGACAGGCCAGCGTGCCTGGCGCGGCCGGAACCTGGAAAGACCTGACGGGCAACGTGAACCTGCTGGCCGCGAATCTGACGACGCAGGTGCGCTCGATTGCCGAAGTGGCCACGGCGGTGACCAAGGGCGACCTCACCCGATCGATTCAGGTCGACGCGCGCGGCGAGGTTGCGGAGCTCAAGGACAACATCAACACGATGATCGACAACTTGCGGCTCACGACCGACCGCAACACCGAGCAGGACTGGCTCAAGACCAACCTCGCGCGGTTCACCAGCATGCTGCAGGGGCAGCGCGATCTGGTGACGGTCGGCAAGCTGCTGCTGTCGGAGCTGGTGCCGCTGGTCAACGCGCACCAGGGACTCATCTATCAGGTGGACGCCGAAGGCGCACCGCATCTCAAGATGCTGGCGAGCTACGGCAATACACCCAACGGCTACGCGCCGCGGCTGGAAGTGGGCGAGGGGCTGCTCGGCCAATGCGTCGTGGACAAGAAGCGCATTCTCGTCACGAATCTTCCGCCGGACACGATTCCGGTCGGCTCGTCGATATTCCAGGCCGTGCCGCGAAGCCTGGTCGTCTTTCCGGTCGTGTTCGAGAGCGAAATCAAGGCGGTGCTCGGTCTCGCATCACTGCACGAGTTCGCGCCCGTGCACCTCACCTTCCTCGAACAGCTGACCAACGGTATCGGCATTCTGGTGAACAGCATCGAAGCGACGATGCAGACCGAGGGCCTGCTCAAGCAGTCGCAGCAGCTGGCCACCGAGCTGCAGACCGGTCAGAAGGAACTGCAGCAGACCAACGAGCAGCTGGCACAGAAGGCGCAGCAGCTGGCCGAGCAGAACGTCGAGGTCGAGCGCAAGAACCAGGAAATCGAGCAGGCGCGTCGCGCCCTCGAAGAGAAGGCGACCGAGCTCGCCCTCACCTCGCGTTACAAGTCAGAGTTCCTGGCCAACATGTCGCACGAGCTGCGGACGCCGCTCAACAGCATCCTCATTCTGGGCCAGCAGCTCGCCGACAACCCCGAAGGCAACCTCTCTCCCAAACAAGTGGAGTTTGCCCGCACCGTGCACGGCGCCGGCACCGACCTGCTCAACCTCATCACCGACATTCTCGATTTGTCGAAGATTGAATCGGGCACGGTCACGGTCGAGGCCGACGAGATCAGCTTCGCGAGTCTGGTCGAGACGATGAAGCGCAGCTTCGCCCACGAGATCGAGCAGCGCGGGCTCTCGTTCCAGGTCACGGTGGATCCGCGTCTTGGCCGGACGATGATGTCCGACGCCAAGCGTCTGCAGCAGGTATTGAAGAACCTGTTGTCCAACGCCTTCAAGTTCACCGAGCAGGGCGGCGTGCGGCTCAACATCTCGCCGGCAACGGGCGGCTGGAATTCCGATCATCGAATCCTGTCGACGGTCGGCAGTGTGGTCGCCTTCGAAGTGTCCGACACCGGCATCGGCATCCCGCTCGACAAACAGAAAGTCGTGTTCGAGGCGTTCCAACAGGCGGATGCGAGCACGAGCCGCAAGTTCGGCGGCACCGGCCTCGGGCTGGCGATCAGCCGCGAATTGTCGAGCCTGCTGGGCGGAGAGATTCACCTGACCAGCACGCCAGGCGTCGGGAGCACGTTCACGCTCTTCCTGCCGCAACACTACGTCGGGCCGTCGATCGGCCTCAAAGGTGGCATCGTGCGGCCGGCGCCAGTCGAGGACGTGCGTGTCTTCCCGCGGCTCCCCGAGCCTGCGGTCGAGACCATCCCCGACGATCGCGCGGATCTGACGCCAGACGATTCGACTCTGCTCATCGTCGAGGACGATCCCCATTACGCGCGCGTCGTCGCCGACCTGGCGCGCGACTCGGGCTTCAAAGTGCTGGTCGCGGCCCGCGGCGCGCAGGCGCTCGATCTGGCCCGCGAGTTCAAGCCGACGGCCATCTCGCTCGACGTGTTCTTGCCCGACATGCTGGGCTGGACCGTGCTGAGCCATCTCAAGCAGAACCCGGCTACCCGTCACATTCCGGTCCAGATTCTGACGTCGGATGAGGATCGGCAGCATGGTCTGGCCCGTGGCGCGTTTGCGTTCATGACCAAGCCGACGACGACCGGCGCGATGCACGACGCGCTGTCGCGCATCAAGGCGTACGCCGGGAAGGACCGGCGGCGCCTGCTCGTCGTCGAAGACAACGTGGCGGAGCAGGTGAGCATCAAGCAGCTGCTCGGCCACGACGACCTCGACATCGTCACGGCCGATTCGGGGGCGGCGGCCCTGGCGGCGCTCGAGGATCAGCCGTGCGACTGCATGGTGCTGGACCTGCGGTTGCCGGACATGTCGGGTTTCGAGGTCCTCGAAGCGCTGAGCGCCAACGAGAAGCTTCGCGATCTTCCTGTCGTCGTGTTCACGGGTCGCGAGTTGTCGGCCGAGGAAGACACTCACCTCCACACGCTCGCGCGCAGCGTCGTCGTGAAGGGCGTCGAGTCACCCGAGCGCCTGCTGGACGAGACGGCGCTCTTCCTGCACCGGGTGGTCTCCGATCTTCCGGCGGAAAAGCAACGGATGCTCGAGCGTCTCCATCGCTCGGACGACGATCTCGTCGGTAAGACGGTGCTTGTCGTCGACGATGATGTGCGCAACATCTTTGCGTTGAGCAGTGTGCTGGAGCGCCGCGGCATGAGTGTTCTGACCGCCAGCAACGGCAACGAGGCGGTCAACATCCTGGAATCGCGGCCCGACCTGGCGATCGTGCTGATGGATATCATGATGCCGGGCATGGATGGCTACGAGACGATGAAGGTGATTCGTCGCGAGCCGTCGCACCGGCGGCTGCCGATCGTCGCGCTCACCGCCAAGGCGATGAAAGGCGATCGGGAAAAGTGCCTGGAGGCCGGAGCTTCCGACTACCTGGCCAAGCCCGTCAACACCGATCAGCTGCTGTCGGCCCTCAGGATGTGGCTGCACCGGTGAGCGTGAACGTCGTGACCGTGGCCGATCAGCGCGCGAACATCCTGCTCGTCGACGATCAGCCCGCCAAGCTCCTCAGCTACGAGGCGGTGCTGGGAGAGCTTGGCGAGAATCTCATCAGCGCCAACTCGGCCGAGTCGGCCCTCGAACAGCTGCTCAAGAACGACGTCGCCGTCGTGTTGATCGACGTCTGCATGCCGCGGCTCGATGGCTTCGAGCTGGCCGGCATGATCCGCGATCATCCGCGCTTCCAGAAGCTGCCGATCATCTTCGTGTCGGCGGTCAATCTCTCCGAGCTCGACCGGCTGAAGGGCTACGAAAGCGGTGCGGTGGACTACGTTCCCGTGCCCGTCGCGCCGGAAATCCTGCGGGCCAAGGTGAGCGTGTTTGCCGAGCTGCATCGCAAGACGCGGCAGCTCGAACACCTCAACCGCGATCTCGAACGGCGCGTGGCCGAACGGACGGCCGAGCTCGAAGCGTCGACCGAGCGCCTGCGCGAAAGCGAGGCGAGGCTTCAGGAGACCGATCGGCGGAAGGACGAGTTCCTCGCCATGCTCGGTCACGAGCTGCGCAACCCCCTCGCCCCAATTCAAGCCGCGGCCAAGTTGCTTCGCATGGATCATCTGGCCAAGAGCCATCACGCGAGAGCGCTGGATCTCGTGGATCGCCAGGTCGAGCACCTGGTCCGCCTCATCGACGACCTGCTCGACGTCTCCCGCATCACTCGAGGTGCGATCACCCTGCGCCGCGAGCTGGTCAGCGTGGCCGACCTGGTGAACCGCGCCATCGAAACCAATCGTCCCCTGATCGACACCAAGCGGCACGACCTGGTCGTGGAACTACCGGACGAGCCCATCCACGTCGACGGCGATATTACGCGCCTGACGCAAGTGCTGGGGAATCTGCTGCACAACGCCGCCAAGTACACCGAGGATGGCGGTCAGATTCGCGTGAGCGTGGCGGGGCAGCATTCAGAGGCGGTGTTTCGCGTCACCGACACGGGCGTGGGCATCCCGAGCGACATGCTGGAGCGAGTGTTCGATCTCTTCACTCAGGTCGAGCGGCCGCTGAATCGTAAGCAGGGTGGTCTCGGTGTCGGACTGGCGATGGTGCGGCGGCTCGTCGAGATGCACGGGGGCACGGTCGAAGCTCGCAGTGACGGCATCGGCCGTGGAACGGAAATGATCGTGCGGCTGCCGCTGCATGTCGAGACCGAACTGAGCCGGCACCGCAAGCGCCGCGCGAAGGAAGATGCGCAGCTGCAGACCATCGGCCGTCGCATCCTCGTGGTCGACGACAACCGCGACGCCGCCGACTCGATTGCGCTCCTGCTGGAGGTCGCCGGACACGTCGTGCGCACGGCGTACGATGGCCCGGATGCGTTGAACGTGGCGTCGGTGTTCAAGCCCGAGGTGGTGATTCTCGACCTCGGTCTGCCCACCATGGACGGGTTCGAAATCGCCCGCGAGATCGAAGGGCAGGCCTGGGGCAAGGACGTCGCCCTCGTCGCGCTCACCGGCTGGGGACAACAGGAGGACTACCAGCGGACGACCGACGCCGGCTTCGACGCGCATCTGGTGAAGCCGGTCGCGCCCGAAGAGCTGCTGCGAATCCTCGCGCACGTCTCGAGCGAGCAGAAAACCGGGCACGTTTCCTAGTCGGGTAAATGATTTCACGGGATCACGGATTCACGGAAGCACAGAGTCGCTGTGGGTTAATCTAAACCAATTCCGTGTTTCAGTGGTTCCGTGATTCCGTATCGGCTTTTGCCTTCACGATCGCGCAGAACCTGCGAACCTGCGAAGAACGCAAGAGCTATCGGCCAGACCACTTGATGATGTTCTGCACGTATCGGTACGTTCCCGCCTCGTCGGCAGTGAAGAGCGAGTAGAAGCGCTGCATTCCGGCGTCGATTGCGTAGCGTCTGGTCTCGGTGTCCCTGGCAGCAATCGCCGGCTCTCCGTTGCCGTTCCGGCCGACGACTTGAAACGGATTGTTGGCCGTCAACAGGAAATCGGTGTCATAGGGCTGGTTATTGATGCTGACTTTGTCGGCGATCGTCTCGACGCCTTCGAACAGCGGATGGGCCGAGAGCTCGGCGCCCATGCGTACTCTCGACTGAGTCTGGACGCCCGTGCCGTCGCCTACTCCGGGCGTATCGTTTTCCGTCAAGTGCGACTGAAAGAGCTCGGGCATTTGAAGCGCGGCCAGCAGGCGATTCCCGTGATCGCGATTGCCGATGCCGGTTCCGATGAAAAAGCTCGGTGCGGGTTGCCCCGCGGTGGCCGTGGTCGTGCTGGCCTTCGTCAGGATGTTCTGAAAGAACTGATGAGTCGTGGGGACGTCGGTGTCGTCTTGATTGCTGCCGGAGAGCAGCCAGATCTGCGAGTACTCGCTCCAGGGCCGGGTGGGGAAGTTCGCCTGGCTGAAGAGACCGTCGTTTCCAATGCCCGGGCGCAACGGATAGAACGACAGGAATCCCACGATGCCGTCCTGGAGGGCCGGGAGTCCCGGTGGAAGGGGTACCTCGCTGGCGGCGTCGAGGTGTTGCAGGAAGTAGTACTCGATGTCGACCGCCGGGCAGTCCTTGACGATGCGCGGAAGCAGCAGGTTGTGGAACTCGGCGCCGTCGTTCGACCACCAGCCCGACTTCATGTCGAGGATCAGCAGATGCTGGGGCTTGCCCACACATGCCGCCGGATCGAACGGGGGGAAAGCCGGCTGCGCCGATGCGATGCCGGCGGAAGGCAGGCTGACGAGTGCAAATGCGAGAACCAGTAACCCCCGGCGGCTGACGCCCATTGCAGTTCCTCCGTCTTTCTATCCGCGGCCGTAGATCTCGCGGACCTGTTCCGTGCCCTTCGTGGTCTTCGTGGTCTTCGTGTTCTTCGTGGTCTTCGTGGTATAGATGCGCCCGGCCCGCGGAATTCCCCCCGCCGCGGCCGTCTCAGCAGTTGATTGGCAGGCCGGAGGGGCGCGCCATGAAGATTGTCGTCTTCTCGGACGGCACCGGAAACAGCAGTGCGAAGTTGTTTCGGACGAACGTCTGGCGTTTGTACGAGGCGCTCGACCTCTGTGACAACACCAGGCAGGTCGCTTACTACGACAACGGCGTCGGCACGGCGTCGTTCGTCCCACTGGCGCTTCTGGGCGGGGCGTTCGGCTTCGGTCTCAAGCGCAACGTCCGTGACATCTACACGTTCATCTGTCGCAACGTCGCCAAGCCCGGCACCCATCAGATCTATACCTTCGGCTTCAGCCGCGGCGCGTTCACGATTCGCGTGCTGCTCGGCCTGATTCAGCGGCAAGGTCTCGTCCGCTACAACGGCGACGATCGCGAGCTCACGCGAATGGCGACGTGGGCGTATCGCGAATACCGCAGAGAAGCGCTCCCCGGCGGCCGTATCGTCAAGACCTTCCGCTGGATCCGCGACACCATCCTCCACATCGCCGATCGAACGCGGTATACGTCGGAGCACAACCGTCGGGATGTTCGCATCGCCTTCATCGGTCTCTGGGACACGGTCGCGGCGTACGGATTTCCCATCGTCGAAATGACGCGCGGGTGGGACCGCTGGGTGTGGCCGTTGAGTCTGCCGACGCGCGAGCTGGTGCAGCAGGCGGACAAGGCGTGTCACGCCCTTGCATTGGATGACGAGCGGCAGACGTTTCATCCGCTGTTGTGGAACGAGAGGCATGAGAAGTCCGTTTGGCGAGGTGCGCCTCAAGGCACGCACGAGGTCGGACAGATCGCGAAGGAGCGGGTCTCACAGGTCTGGTTCTCCGGAATGCACTCGAATGTCGGCGGCGGCTATCCCGATGACGGCATGGCCTACGAACCGCTGTGCTGGATCGCCGAACAGGCCGCTGACGACAGTGCCGGCAAGGGCTTGCTGCTCAAGGCAGGGACGCTCGAGGAGTGGAAACGAAAGTGTTCGCCCTCGGCGCCCATGTCCGACTCGCGCAGCGGCGTCGGTGCGTACTACCGGTATCTTCCGCGCCTGGTGCACGCCCTCGCCAAGGACCATATCCACGGCGTGGACATCAGACGCCCGAAGATTCATGTCAGCGTGCTGCGCCGGATCAAGTCGCGCATCGACGGCTACGCGCCCATCGTCTTGCCACCCAACTATGTCGTCACCGACGGCGAGCACATCTTCGACCTGCCGGCGGATGAACTTGGTTCGGAATGCGTTGTCGAGACCGCGTCTCAGGCTGAGGAGCGTTACGCGCGCCAGGAACAAGTGTGGGATGCGGTTTGGTACCGCCGCATCGCCTACTTCATGACCGTCGGCGTCACGCTGGCGACGCTGGCGCTGGCGCTGCTTCCCGACAGCGTCAACTCGCGCATTCTGCCGTGGGCCTTCCCGACCGTGTCGGGGACGATCGCGTTGCTGGGCGGATTGCTGCCGGGGGTTGCGGCGCCGGTGCTCGAGCATTTCGAAACCTACCCTTCCCAACTGGTGGTCGGCGCGTTGGCGGCGCTTCTCCTGATGCGGTTCAGCTCGTTCGTGGAACGGCGGAACGGCGACTCGATGCGGAAGATCTGGACGCAGCAGCCACCGCCTGAGCCATCGGTGTTCTTGCGATTCGCGCGACGGGTCCGCAAGTCGGGTTGGTACGTGAAGGCGCTCGACAGCCTGCGCTATGCGATTGCGCCCAACGTGTTCGGCGTATCGATGCTGCTCTTGATCGTGTTCTCTGCGGCGGTGGTCACGATTCGACTGTCGTTCGATGCGCCGATGATCCTCGGGCAGGTCTGCAAGGACGCGACGGGCCCGGCCGCGGTGACCAACGAGCGCTTCGAGCTGCGGGAGTTCGATCTCACGAGTCCCTGCCACCCGATGGGCGCGACGCTGAAAGCCGGTGAGACGTATGTGATCTCGGTCGAACCTCACGAGGTGCACTGGAGGGATTTGACGTTGCCGGTGACGACGCTGAAAGGCTTCAAGCCCGAGGGGTTTTCGCGGAAGGACTGGATCTTTTGGCTCTCGATTCCAATCCGGCGGCACAAGGTGATGGACTGGTATGTGCCCGTTGCCCGGGTCGGGGCCTACGGCGATCACTACTTCCCAATCACGAACTGGACGACTGAGATCACGCCGCAGACCGACGGGCAGCTTTTCCTGTACGTCAACGATGCGCTGTGGCTCTGGCCATTCACGAACTACTTCTATCGCAACAACAACACGTGCATCGACGAGAAAGAAGTCGAGGCAGGCGCGTTCGAGACCTGTCGGAAACAGCCCCGAGAGAAATGGTTCATTGCGAGGAAGGACGAGTGAATGGCGGCCGACTGCTTGCAGGGAAAGGGGAGCCTCGGTCCGTCTAGATAGTTCAAAGCGATCTACACTTTCGTTTCTCAATAGAGGTGGATAGGACGGCACACTTGCGCGTCACCCGTCGCGCCGCCCTGAGCGGCATCACCGTGGGAAGTCTGGGCCTCGTGGTTCGTGCGGAGGAAGCGCTCGAGCCGGGTCTGTGTGCCGGCAAGGCAGTCGGCGGCTTCGATCCGTTCTGCTTCACCGATTCCCTGAAGCGACGGCATCAGGTGTACGTCGCCAACGGTGGCGGACCGCCGGTGATGGTGCTTCACGAGCTTCCGGGCCTCACCGACGCCGATCTCTGCACGGCGACGCAGTTGGCCAAACAGGGGTTCACCGTCGTGGCACCGCTCCTGTTCGGTGAGGCGGGTGGGCCGGGACGCGGACTCTGGCCCGCCTTCTCTGAATGTGGGAACGACGAGTTTTCGTGCAACAGCGGCGAGCGCACGAGTCCGGTCGTGCCGTGGCTGCGGGAGTTGGCGGTTGACGTCAACCGGCAGTGGCCGAAAGGCACTGGCGTCGGTGTGATTGGGATGTGCCTGACCGGCGCGTTCCCGCTGGCAATGCTCCGCGAACAGGTGGTCGTCGCGCCGGTGCTCTGCCAGCCGACGCTGCCGTTCTCGCCCTGGAACCTCACGGCGCGCTTCGGCTGGTTCACCGACAAAGACGCGCTCGCCATCAGCGTCGACGATCTGCGGCATGCCAGAGAGAGGCGCGAGGTGCCGATCTTGGGGCTTCGCTACAAGGGGGACTGGCGGTGCCGGCAGGAGCGATTCGATCGGTTGCAGAAAGAGTTCGGAACGCGATTCGATCCACTCGTGCTCGAGGGGTCGCATCATTCGACACTCGGCGGCGACTTCTGCGATCTCGCGTTCCAGAGGGTCGTCACCTTCCTGAAGAAGCAGTTGTACCCGCGGGCGTCGCTCATCGACGAGCCTCCCGCCGCAGCGGTCGCGGGCGCGGCCTGTCCGACAAAACCGGCCCCGTGTGCCACAGCCTCCCACCACGGTTCGATGGAGTAGACCCATGCTGACACGAGTCAACGGCGTGTTGTTTAAAGGCGACTTCGGCAGCGACGTAGAAGTGGCTGTCAAAGCGCAAAACGTTCCCGTAGAGTTCGCCAGGTTCGAGTACGACGAGGTGCTGCTGGGGTCGCAGCTGATCGAAGGTCATCCCGGGTGCAAGTTCAGGCTCGTGCCCGGGATTAAACAGTTCGAGGCCACTGTCGATTTCGGAACCGGTGCGCCTCAAACCGCCAGATACGACCTCTTCCAGAAAAATGACGTCGGGGTCCTGGTTCCAGTGGGTGAAGGCGTCCCGAACGACCCCACAAAGACGCCGATCATCGGCTTCGGCATCCAGGGAGTTGCGCCGCAGGCGAGGGTTTCGAGGGGCAGGGCAAAGGCAGCACCGGCAGAGGTACCTGCGGCCAACGAGGCCCCTGCAGCCGAGGAGGCCAAGCCAGTCAGGAAAGCCAAGAAAGCCAAGAAAGCCCAAAAGGCCAAGAAAGCCCAAAAGGCCAAGAAGGCCGGCAAAGCGAAGAAACCCGGCAAAGCCAAGAAAGCCGTCGCCAAGTCGGCGAAACGAGCGCGGGCTCGGTCGAGGAAGGGCAGATGAGAGCGCTGGCGTTTGCGGCGATGGTACTGGCCGCGGCGGTGGCCGAGGCGCAGTCGATCACATGTGGGTCTCCGGCCGTCACGTACCAGGACTACTGGTGCGCCCGACTCAAGGAGATCCGCCCGTTTGTCGGTCAGGCCGGCGGTCACGAGAAGATCGAAGGATTGATCAGGCTGCAGGGGTTCAACCTCAAAGCCTTCCTGCTCTATGCCCAGGCCCGCGGGGAATCCGCCGACTTGCGGGCGATCGAGGATGCGCGGATCGATAAACAGGTTGGCGCACCCGGTAACTCGGCCGGGTCGTCGAGTGCGGTCTCGAAGGGCGCCGTGCCGTCGATTCTGGGATTTGCCGTGGAGAATGGCGCGCTCACGCAGGAGACCAGCAAAACGGCCGTGACGCTGCGCGGCAACCTCGTCGGCTGGCTGGATCTGATTGAGAGCCAGGGTTTCGTCGAAGCCTTTCAAGACGACTCGCCATTCGTACGGCAGCTGCGGCGCGTGTCCTACTCCCTGACGCTGAACACGGACACCACCGATGCGGGTGAGGCAGCCGTTGCGTCGGGCGCCGGTGGTTTGAGCCCGGCCGCCATCAAGGAGCAACTGCGCAGCACCGGTCAGCAGCTGGCGGGCTACTCGGTCCGCTTCGCGATTTGGGACCAGCGCGATCCCCGACTCCGCAAGAACCGGGAAGCGGCCGCAAGCCTGGTCGGTCCAGCCATGGACGCGGTCCTGAAGTCCGACAACTTCCTCAACGACGTCTTGAACTCGAATGAATACAACTTCGAGTGGATTCCGGCGACGGCCATGATGCTGAGGGATACGACCCTCGACGACACGGCGATGGCGCGCGTGTGGTACCGCCAGCTCGAGATCATGCGGCGGCTGATGGTGAACCGCATCGATCACTTCGACGACCGCGTGCTCGCCGCGCTCGCCGCGCTCGACAGTTTCGACAGCGCGCGGGTGAAGGCGTTCAAGGCGATGCAGCGACAGCCGCTCATCGCGGCCGAGTTCGTGAACGCGCGGGAAAAGGATCTGCCGGACAAGTCCACGCTGCGCTTCATCGCCGAAGGCCAGTGGGGACCACGGCTCGACCTGACGGCCAACGTCGCGTGGACATTGCAGCGGCCGGTGGCCCCTGCCCCTGGCGACAGCAATGCGTATCAGACGCGGGACTTCCAGGCGGCCGCCCAGATGGAGGTCCCGCTCGCCAATCCTCGGAACGCCCTGATGTCGAGCAGCGGAATCGGCGCGCCGTCGCTGGCGGTCGCCTACCTCTCGCAAAGGCTGAGCGAGACGGCAACCGTGACCTTCGCCGGCAACAGCTTCACGTTGGAGGAGGGCTGGATTCACGTCGTTCAGGCGAAGGTGACGATCCCGGTCAAGGGATCCGGCATGAAAATCCCGCTGTCCGTCTCCTTTGCCAATCGCACCGAGCTCATCAAAGAAAAAAACATTCGCGGGAACATCGGCCTGACCTTCGACCTCGACGTCCTTTCCTCCTTGAGACGATGAAACCCCTACACCTCGCTGTCGTCGGGCTCGTTCTCCTGTCGTCCGATTGCGCGACGCGCGACCGCTTTCGCTACGTGCAGAGTCAGCCGACCTGCTTTGACGGGAAACCGGATCCGCTCCCTGGTGCGCCAGACGAGAAACGTCTGTGGGCGTCGCTGGACTGCGGACATGAGCTCTACAACGTCGGCTATGTCGAGTTCGACTCCGACGGCAAGATGTTCGATCCGCAGCAACTCGAGAAGGCGCTGAAACTCGTCGAGCACGCCAGAGGGAAGGGACCGGACGGCAAGGTCATCACCGTCGTCTACGTGCACGGGTGGAAGAACAACGCGTCGGCAGCCGCTCCGGGCGGCAAGCCAAAGGATGTCGAGCGATTCCAGACGGCGCTCGTCGAGCTCGGGTCCCGAAGCAAAGAGGCGCAACGCAAGTTAGGAGACAAACCGCCGCCCGTGGTACCGATCGTCGGGATCTACATGGCATGGCGCGGCAAGAGCCTGAAGGGACCGAGCTGGTTCACGTTTCTCTCGTATTGGGGACGGCGCAACACCGCCAACCGGGTTGGCGACGGCGCAGATTTCGGGCCGGCCCTCAATCGGATTATCGACAAAGTGAACGAGGGCGCCACGGGATCGCGCGTGCTCCTCGTCGGCCACTCGTTCGGCGCGCGCGTTCTCGAGCACGCCATCGAAAAGCAGCAGGTCCGGCTCTACACCGACGTTGCAGGCTCGGATGCCAAGAACCCTCGTGTCGATCTGGCCTTGTATGTGAACTCGGCCAATGATGCACGGCTCAGCGCGATAAAAGTGTCCGCCCTCCGTCAGCAGCCGCTGCACGTTCGACATCCCGATTACAACGAAGGGGACTGCAAGAAAACCCCGGGCGCCCAGGCCTGTCGTGAGTACCCGCTGCAGGTGGCGATCACGTCGCGGGGTGATTTGGCGACCAAGTACCTGTTGCCGACGGCGAACACGTTGAACCCCGACCGTGGCAGTGCGCCGGATCCCGTCGTGCCGGCCGGCAACTACCTGGATCGAACACCTGGCCGTGGTGCGTTCAGGAAGGCGGCGGCCGCGCATCTCACGTTCCTGCAGTCACACGTCATTCATGAGATTCCGTGTCCGGCCCCTGTCGAACTGCCCGTCGTGCGCCTTCAATCCGAGGACGAACGCATCGCCGATCTGGTGAAGAAGACCGTGGCCGAAACACTCAAGGACGAAAAGCTGCTCGCTGAAGTCAAGGCAGCGGAGGACAAAAAGGCCCTCGAGGCATTCCTGAGAGCAGAGGCGGCGAAAGAAGCGATTCGCCGCCCGGCTTGCCCTGCCGATGATCCGGTTTGCCGGTTTGCATTCAGGGCACAGGGTGAAAGAACGGCGTGCTTCCAGGCGGATCAACGAGCCGGGACCGTGCGGGAAACGCCCGCCACGACGGCTGCGGCCGCGAGCAGGACCGTCGTCGAACCCTTCAACACCACGGCCTTTTGGATCATGGATGTCGACACAACCGTCATCAAGGATCACGGCGATATCTGGAACCTGTCGTTCGTCGAAATGCTGGGGCAGCTGATGGCGCCCCGCGGCTTCTTCGAGCCTGGCCCCGGTCGGATCAAGATCCAGGCTGCGAAGCCGGGAGCACCTTAATGGCCGATCCCATTCCGAACACCAATCCATCTGGAGACCACAACACCGCAGACACCGCAGGCGCCAATTCGGATTTGTTTCTGGAGCGTGCCAAACCGATCGACTCTGAGAAGAAGCCCGAGCCGCCCAGCCCATGGCTTGGCATCGTCCTCACCGTCGGCGCTCCGGTTGCGGCGATTGTCGTCGGCTATTACTTGCTGCTGGCGATCAACATTGGTAAGGACAGCGCTGCCTATTCCACACCCCGCTACGCGGCGGTTCGCAGCGCTGTCACGCAGGCGCTCGACCGCGACCTCGCCGCTGCCCGGCTCGAGGAGATTCTGGCAAAGACGGAGGATCCGTCGCCGTATGTCGCTCCTGCCAAGGAGGCGGCCGCAGACATCGAAAAGGGGAAAGCGGCTCGACTGACGGCACGCACCGCCGATCTCAAGACGGTAGCCGCGCGACTCAATAGCGACCGTGCGCTGCTGGCCGAAGCGCTGACGCTGCAGGCGATGAGCTCGCCGCAAAGCGCCCAGCCCATCGAGACGCGGCTGACCGATCAGCCGGCGAAGACGCCAGTCGGGGACGCCATCAAGGACTGGGTTTCGAAGGCGCTGGATCCGTGGGCCGCCGCCGCGGCGAAACGGAGTGTGAAGGGCGAAACCAACTCGGTTGTGGCAACGGCCATCAACAATTCGCTCGCTTTGCATCAGCCGCTGCTCAGCATCAAGGCGGCGATGTCGACGCGGTTCGACGGCTTCATCGTCAGAACCGGGGAGTCGTGGTGGACCAACGACGTCGGCGCACGGCTCTCGTGGGCCATCGTCACACTGCTGTTCCTGATGACCTTTGCGATGGCGGCCTTCACGAGCGGCTCGCAGCTCGCGAAGATCGGCGGACGCTTCCGCTGGCCGCTCTTCGTCGCAACTGCGGCAGCGGCCCTCGCGGCCGCTGCAATCGCCGCCAGCGTGTTGAGTCCATCAGGCGATGAGACGCCGCTGCATCGCGCGCTCAACGATTTCGCCCGACAGCTGAGCGTGCTGCAGATGGTCGGTTGGTCGTCGGTCGTCAACCAGCTGCGGGCGATTGGCCTGGTCATGCTCATCGCCGGATCGGCGGCGACCTTTGCCGTGAAGATCGGGACACTCGAGGAGTTGGCCGATCAGCTGCGCGGGTTCAAGTCGATGTTCAACGTCGGCACGGTGTTTCTCTTCGCCGGCGTGCTGGAAGTCTACGCGCTGTTTCGCTGGCCGGTCGTGTTTGCCGCCGACGAGACGACGCGTGGCGTGCTGAATGGAGTTGCGGCAAGCTTCGCCGCAGCAATTGGCGTGCTCTTCACGGTGGTACTGTTCACGGCCTACCTGGCCACGACCATCGTCGTTCGCCGGCAGGCCATCGCGATTCCGAAGGTCACAGCCAAGCAAGTCGACGACGCGCTCAAGGAATTCGGTTTCAGCGACCTGCTGACGCAGCAGGGGCTGCGCCTCGCTCAGGCCCTGCTGCCACTGCTGCCGGGATTCGTCAATCTGTTTTCGTAACGCTACTAACGGCGGAAGCGGACGAAGTTCCGATACGCTTCTTCGTAGCCGGAGCGGAACCCGTCGCGGTAAATCACTCGATACTGATCCTTCGATCCGTATTGCTTGTCGTACTCGTGGTCGGCCGACTTGTACCGGCTGTGGCGCGTCGGGTCGTAGCGGTCGCGATCCTGCGCGTCCTCTCGCCCCTTTTCGTACCCATCGTCGAATCCGTTACTGAATGGCACGCTCTGATAGGCGTATCCACCGCCGGGGTTGCGATTCGGGTACTGGCTGTACTCGGGATATCCGGAATCCGGATAGCGCCCATAGCTGGGGTACTGATCGTAGCGACCGTTGTCGCGATAGTTTGGGTTGGCGCCATAGATGACGCGCGCGTTGCGGTCGCGCGATGCGACCCGCTCGGCCTCATCGCAGTTCATCGCCCGCGGCTGACGGCCCGGGGGCAGGTTGTCGTACCAGACGCGGCACATTCCGGCCGGCGGCAACTGTCCTGGCGGAATCCCCTGATTGCCATAACGTCCCTGCGCCGCGGCAGGCACGGCTGCCAGTCCGATCACAAACGTAGTTGCAGCGATGCGAAGCATCTCTTTGGCCTCCGCTGACTGATTCGGCAAGAACCGCGCCATTTTCCCGTCGCAGATTTTTCGCACAAAAACCGGGGGGATGTCATCGATGAGCGACGCCGATGCGCGCGACTTGTCCTCTGGGGACTGTCCCCGGGGACTGTCCCCAATGGCGCGAGAGTTGCGCGGTGAACAGAAATTGCGATCTGAAGGTTCGGACCCGAACCGATCAGCCCAGTCCCACTGGCTCGAGAAGAGCGGCGAACCTCGGATGATCCCGGATGGGATCGAACGCCGGGTCCACCTTTAGCCACCCGATCCAGAACTCGCGATTCTCGACGCCCTTTTCCAAAAGGTCGAGCGTCGTGTCGAACTCGCGCAAGCCCAGATACGGCAGGGCGAACATGAACGACGACGCGTAGCGCGTCGCTTTGGCCTCTGTGATCTGCGCGATCATGCGTTCGGCGGCCTCCCTCTGCCCGGCGAGGCCGTACGCATAGCCGAGAGCACTCAACGATTGCAGCGTCCCCGCCGATCGATAGGCCGCCTCGAAGCTGGCAATGGCCTCGGCGTGCTTTCCCACCTGGAGATACGTGAATCCCACCCAGTAGTGCGCGAGGGCGAAGGTTTGATCCATTTCCAATGTGTGGAGCGCCTGCGCAATGGCGGCGTCGTAGCGCCGACCGAGATGGAGGACGTTGCTCAGCGAGGCGTTGATAGGAAGCGACAGCGGATCGAACTGCAGCGCTCGCCGCAGTGACGCCAACGCCTCGTCGTTACGTCCCAGAACGGCGAGCATCAGGGCGTACCACTGATGTCCCTGGGCGTGGCTCGGCTTGAGCCTGATGCCACGTTTGAATTGTTTCTCGGCCTCCCGCCAGTTCCAGTCATAGAACGCGGTCGCCAGGCCCAGCGATGAGTGCGCTTCGCCCAACGTCTTGTCGAGCTCGAGCGCCTTGAGCGCCGACATCTTGGCTCGCGGGAACGAGTCCTTCGGCGCCAGCGCGGTGTAGCTTCCCAGCAGGGCGAAACAGTCCGCGAGGCCCGCGTACGCCAGCGCGTAGCCCGGATCTTTCTGGAGGGCGAGCTGGAAGTGCTCGATGCCCTTGCGCATGAACTCCGGAGTCCGGCGGTTCCAGTGGTACCGCCCGCGGAGGTAGAGCTCGTACGCTTCCGTGTTCTCCGTATACCGCCGCGTCAGCCGCCGCCTCTGCTCCCGGCTGAGCTTCAACCGCAGTTTCTTCACAATCGCTTTGGCAATCTCGTCCTGAATGGCCAGCACGTCGGAAGGGTCTCGCGTGTACTGGTCGCCCCAGACCTGTGATTGCTTGGCGACGTCAAACAGCTCGCACTGGATGTTGAGATGGCCGCCACGAACGGCGACGCGGCCGACGAGAATGGCGCGCACGCTCAGCGCGCGGCCGACGTCCTCCAAAGGGACATCCTGCCCTTTGTAGCGGAACACCGTGCTGCGCGCGACGACGCGCATGTCGTCCAGCTGCGACAGGCTGTTGATGAGGCTCTCGGTGATGCCGTCCGACAGATACTCCAACTCGGGCGTCCCGCTCGGACCGGTGAATGGAAGGACGGCAATCGAGTCGATGCGATCGGCCAGGGCCGTCAGCGCTCCCGAGACCGGGGCCGTGGACGCCCCTTCGCGAAGACGTCGCAGCGCCTCGATGAGCTGCGTGACATTTTGAAACCGATCGTGCGCCCGCTTTTCCAGGCACAGCGCCACGATTCGATCCAGCTCGGTAGGAATCATCGGATCGGTGGCGCTTGGCGGCCCCGGCCGTTCGTTCAGGATGGCCGCCAGCGTGTCGGCTTGCGAGGCACGATGGAAGGCGGGTTTCGCCGTCAACATCTCGAACAGCACGCAGCCGAACGAAAAGATGTCGCTCGGCGCTTCAGCCGCCTTGCCTCGAGCTTGTTCGGGGGACATGTACGACAGGGTCCCGATGATCGTGCCCGCGAGCGTGTGCGCGGCCTGTGTCGTCTCGTCGTCGCCCAGCACCGTCGGCCGCCAGCGTGCGACGCCGAAGTCGAGCAGCTTGACGCGCCGGTCCGACGTGAGAAACACGTTTTGCGGCTTGAGATCGCGGTGGATGAGGCCCTTGGTATGAGCGGCCGACAGCGCCTCGGCGACGGCGAGGCCGACGTCGACGGCCTCTTGCCACGGCAACGCCCCTCGCCGGATGCGCGCGCCCAGCGTCTCGCCCTCGAGCAGCTCGGTGACGGTGTATGACATGTCGTGATCGCTGCCGACGTCGAAGATCGCGACGATGTTGGGATGGGTGAGCGCGGCAACCGCCTGCGCTTCGCGAACGAATCGCTCGAGAGCGTCCGGATCACCGGCGAGGCGCTCGGGCAGCACTTTGATCGCGACGCGCCTGCCCAGCCGGGAATCGTGCGCTCGATAGACCTCACCCATCCCGCCGGCGCCGATGGCGGCTTCGATCTCGTAAGGGCCGAGACGTGTCCCGGGGCTCAGGCGCCCCTGTCGGTGTGCAGTCCTTGGATCGGGTCCGAGAACGGTCTCTTCTGTCGCGGGATCTCGAGCCTTGTCCTTGCCGAACTCCGCTCTTTCATTCGCCGCCACGCAAGTGCAGCCATACTAGCATCCGCCGTCGTATACTCTCCTGGTCGCGCGGGTAGGATCTGAATGCCGAAACTTGCCCTGATCACCGTTGCCTTCATGCTGGCGGCCGGCGTCCGACCGATGCTTCAGGAACCCGTCATCAACCGCGGCCCGGCGGCCACGCTGACGGGGGAGGTCGTCGACATCTCCTGCTACAAGGAAAAGGGCGTGGCGGGCGGAACCGGCAAGGCCCACATCGAGTGCGCGAAGATCTGCGTCCGCGACAAGGGCGCAAGCCTCGGCATTCTCACCGACGGCGATGGGCTGTTCCGCTTGTGGGGCGACATGTCGCGTGACAAGTACGCGAAGCTGGTGCCCTACATCGGTCAGACGGTCGAGATCACCGGCAATCAGGTGACGCTCTCGAACAATTACGACGTGCGCTCGTTTGATGTAAAGACGATAAAGGCCAAGAAATGACGGCATCCGGCATCCGGCAGACGGCATCCGGCAGACGGCAGTAGGGCAGTAGGGCACGACTTCAGTCGTGCGGCTTGAACGGAGGAGACGATGAGATCCCTCGGCTTCGGCATTCTCGGCGCCGTCGTTCTAACGCTGGTCGTTCCGCTCGCTGCCGCGAGGAGCGACAGTCAGGCAACCGCCCCTGGCGCGCTGACCTACACGAAGGACGTCCAGCCCATCCTTCAGCGATCGTGCCAGACGTGCCATCGGCCCGGCACCAACGCGCCGATGTCGCTACTCACCTACGAGGACGTGCGCCCGTGGGCGCGCGCGATCAAGGGCAAGGTGCAGGCGCGGATCATGCCGCCCTGGCACATCGAGCGCAACGTCGGCATCCAGCAATTCAAGGACGATCCCTCGCTGAGCGACGCCGAGATCGCCACCATTTCGGCCTGGGTCGACGGCGGTGCTCCACGCGGCAACCCCGGTGACGCGCCACCGCCACGAGTCTTCGCCGATGAAGAGGCTTGGAACATCGGCGAGCCCGATCTGATCGTCGAGATTCCGAAGCCGCACACGGTGCCGGCGCAAGGCGGCGACCTGTGGATCGACTACATCACCAACGTCCCGCTCACCGAGGATCGGTATCTCCAGGCCGTCGAGGCCAAGCCCGGCCCGGGCGCCCGCGCCGTCGTCCACCACCTGCTCACCTATCTGATCCAGGACGTGGACGAGGACGAAGTGCTGCAGGGCCGTCTTGACGATCGCGGCACCAACAGCGAGAGCTTCCTGAACGAGTACGCGGTCGGCAAGAACGGCGACATCCTGCCCGAAGGCACCGCCAAGCTCGTGAAGGCCGGCTCGCAGATTCGGTTCAACCTGCACTACCACCCGGTGGGCAAGGAGACCGTGGACCGCACGCGCGTCGGGTTGAAGTTCTATCCGCGCGGCTACAACCCGAAGTACCACCAGATTTCGCTGCAGATCGCCAACGCGCACGAAGAGCTCGACATCCCGCCCAACTCGATCACGCGCCACGACGGCTACCACCGCTTCACCAAGCCGGCGCGCGTCACCGCGATCCAGGCGCACATGCACAACCGCGGCAAGCGGATGTGTGTCGAGGCGATTCTGCCCAACGGCCGCGCGGAAACGCTCAACTGCATGGGCTTCGATTTCAACTGGCACAAGGTCTACAACTACGCCGATGAAGTGACGCCATTGCTGCCCGCGGGGACGATGCTGCACACCATCCTGTGGCACGACAACACCGCCGCGCAGCGGAGCAATCCCGATCCACGCAACTGGGTCGGCTATGGTCAGCGATCGATCGACGAGATGGCGTTTGCATGGGTCACCTGGACGTACCTCGAAGAGAACGACTACAAGGCGATGGTGGCTGAGCGGCAGAAGCGCCGCGGGACCGCCGAGCGCTGAAATCGTGTTGACAAACCTCGAGGTCGATGTCGTGGCGACAAACCTTCAGGTTTGTCGATCGATGCGCCGATCGACAGTCCTGGCGTCTGTGTCGTTGCTGGTAGCGCTCGTCGCCTCGACGAGTGCCGATCAGTCGGCCTCGCCGACCCCCGGCGCGATCCAGGAGGTCTACGCCAACAACGTCCGCTACAACAGCGGCCAGAGCATCCAGCCGGTTTTCGAAGGCTGGTCGAAGAACCCCGACGGCTCGTTTGCGATGTGGTTCGGCTACCTCAATCGCAACTACGACGAGCGGCCCAACGTGAAGGTCGGGCCCGACAACGGCATCAACGGCGACGACATGGGGCAGCCGGAGTTCTTCATGCCTCGCCGCCAGCAGTTTGCCTTCAAGGTGGACGTGCCTGCGACCTTCCCGAAGGACGCCAACCTGGTGTGGACGGTGAAGGCCAACGGCGTCACGTTGAAGGCGTACGGATCGCTGTGGCCCGTATGGGAGGTCGACTACAACACCATCTCAGCCAACCGCGGCAGCCGCACCGCCATCGACTTCGACGAGCCGCCCAACTTGCCGCCGCAGGTCGTCGATCCGCCTCCGCCACAGACCGCTGAAGTCGGCAAGCCGCTCTCCCTCACCTTGTCGATTCAGGACGATGGGAATCCGAAGCCGCGGACCGATCGCGGCGCGCACGTCGCCGGGATCAAGAAGCCTGGAACCGAGGGCGCCGAGCTACCGATCAACCAGGCGCTGCGCGTGAGCTGGGTGCAGTGGCGAGGCCCTGGCGTCGTCACCTTCGATCCGCGCGTGGTTCGCGTGGCCGACGGCAAGGCGACGACGAAGGTGACGTTCGACAAGCCCGGCAGCTACGTGCTTCGAGCGTTTGCCGAAGACGCGAGCATCCACACGCCGCACGACGTGAAAGTCACGGTCACGGCCGGTTCCAGCCAGTAGGAAATCTGCAATCCGAATTGATTGAACGACCGAATTCCGACCGACCCAGTCTTCAGTACCCAACGTCGCAATACTGCCTCTCACAATTACGGTGACCCGTATTCGGGCGCCGAGGCGCCCGATCGCAAGGCGCGGGAGGGAGAATGCCGGGCGCAATCTGACCGACGAGCAACGCGGCGAGGCGGGACGCATCGGCGGCCGAGACGTCATCGCAGTCTGTCAAGTCAGCCCAACAGTCAGTCATTCGGTCGTTCGCCAATGTGCCGACACGAGAACGGCGGCGCGCTGACGAAGTATTTAGAAGTATCGACGCCCTAGACGTGAACCGTCTCGCTGACGTCGGGCACGTCGATCCCCAGCGCCGTCGCTAGGTCGATCAGGTGTTCCTGCTCCTGCTGCAGGATCTCGCGGATGTTCTCGCTGAGGGCGAATTCACCGAGCGCTTCGCACTCCTTGATGCGCGCGCGATAGGCGCGGATCGTGCTGGCCTCGTTCTCGAGGTCCGCCTGCAGCATCTCCTTCGGCTTGTCGGTCTGTTTCACCGGCAGCGCCTTGACCGTTGGTGTGCCGCCGAGATAGTCGATTTGCTTGGCGATTGTCAGCGCATGGGCCAGCTCCTGGCCGGCGTGAACTTCCAGCTCTTTCGCGATGTTCATGTACTCGGCGCCCTTCAGCATCTGCGAGTACACGACATAAGCGATGATGGCCTGATACTCGCGGGCCAGATCTTCATTCAGGTTTGCAATCAACTGCTCGCGTCCGACGGGCTTGCTCACGTTGTCCCTCCCGTTACCAGTCTGCGAGCCGAGCCCCCGCGTCGCGCGGGAGCTCGGCTCCCTGTGTCAGCTCTCAGCTTTCAGCGATTGCTTTCGGGATTCAGCTCCCGGCTGCCAGCAGGAAAACCTGATGCCTCTGCTGTTCGCCGAAAGCCGATCGCCGACCGCTGCGTCCTACGGCGTCGCGGCGTACCGCGTCCACCAGTTATCAGCCTGGCGCGACGCTTCGTCCTTCGACATGCCGTACCGCTCCTGTAGCTTGCCGACCAGGAGATCCTTCCGGCCCTCGAGCTTGTCGATCTCGTCGTCGGTCAGCTCACCCCACTGCTCTTTGATCTTACCCTTCAGCTGTTTCCACTTGCCCATGAGAATGTCTTCGTTCATTGGTTTCTCTTTCTCCTTCAGTGAGGGTTGCTCTTCTTCGACAACCAGTCCAAAACGAGCCTAGTCAGCCGATTTCCGGATCTCCCGGTTCCCCCCGGGCGTGTTCCCCCGGGGCCTGGCCCGTTCGAAATAACTGCCACCACGGCATGGATTTTTCCGCGTGGCAGATTCTGCGAACGGGCCAGGCCCCCACTGGGCGCGCGCAGATCCGCTGGCTCCCACTGGCCGCGCAGATCTACGGGACAACCGCGAGCTTGTTGTCCACTCGATATCCCGGCGCCTTGGCGGCCGCGATGCGTTCCACCTGCTCTCGCTGCGCCGCGGTCGGCACCGATCCACGCAGCACGACCGTCTTGGTGTCGGCGAACGTGTCCACGTTGATGGCCGAGGCGTCGATCGACTTGTCGGCCAACAGTGCCGTCTTGATCTCTGCCGTTTCGAGCGCCGCGCCGACGGCCGCGCCGGTCTTGGCCGCGGTGTCTTTGGCCTTGGCGGCGGCGTCGCTTTCAGCGGCGTTTTTCGCGTCCTGCTTGATGCCGGCCGCCGTGTTTTCGCACGCCGCCGACGCGCCAAGCGCGAGAACCAACGCAATGGATTGAAGTGTGACCCTCATGGTGCCTCCATGGGCATCGACGCCCACGGAGATTGATCATCAAGAGCAGTGCCAGATATGCAGCAGGAGCAGAAGGCAAAAGGCAGGAAATTGAGCGCTTTCAGGACATAGGGACTTCACCTCAGTGAGAAGCGCAGGCGCAGTTTTCGGTACTCGATATCCGGTACTGGGTACTCGGAGAAATACCGAGTACCGAATAGCGAATAGCGAATAGCGAATAGCGAGTACCTCTAACGTGTCCCCGTCGTCGTTTTCATCCCGTTGAACGCCATCAGGTCCGCCATCGTCCCCACTCGTCCGTGAATCGGCGCCAGCTTGCGGACGTCGAGCTTGAGGCGCTGGATGTTGTCATAGAGATTCACCGCGAATGGGTTGGGCACGGCGGGCATCGGTGCTCCGGCCGGCGGGGTGGAGTAGGCATCGGCCTCCGACAGGATCTTCTCCGCCGGCAGATACACCATCGCGAATGCGTCATTGTGTCCGTTGCCGGCGATCGCGTGCACTTCGATGGTCCGCTTGCCATCGGTCAGCACGTGCTTGTCCGTGAAGGTCTCGAACGTGGCCTTCTTCCCCGATTTCGCCAGCCGATCGGGATTGAGCGTCCGTGGCGCCGCCCAGGCCTTCTCGTAATAGGGCTGGTTGAGTGCGTGCGTCACGATCGTCGCGCCTTCGTCCACGTACGACCGCAGGCCGCCCGAGTGATCGAAGTGCACGTGGGTGTTGATTAGGTACTTGATCGGCTTGTTCGGGATGACCTCTTTGACCTTGGCGATGACCGCCACCGATCGCTCCTCGCTCTGCGGGCCTTCGACGACGACAATGTGATCGCGTTGATCGATGGCCAGGCTGTGGTGCGACCCGCCGACCATGTAGAAGACGCCTGGTGCCAGCGTCTCTACGGTCACCTGGACCGGAGCCGGTTGGAAGCTGCGAACGTTCTCGGGGACGGCGATGTCCACGGCCGGGTTCGCCTTGACCGCGGATACCGTGAGGTCCAGGACCGGATACCCGCCCTGAGTCCGGATGATGTGCGCCGGGAACATCACGCCGCCGAAATCGCGATAGTCCGCGAAGACGGTTTCGACCGCCGTGTCGCCGAGCACGCTGTTGTCGATCGCGGTCCGAACGCGTTCCACCTGGTTCTGCGCGTTGATCGTCCCGCTGTACTTGTACTTGCCGCCCACAGTGAACGAGACTTCCGAGCCCCCGCCTTGCGGCTGCGCGGTGGCGTTGTTGGCGAGAGCGGCTTTGACGAAGCCTTGCGGAGTGGACCAGATCTCCATTGCGCGTTCTTCGACTGCGGCTGGCGCGCCCGCCGGCGTGGGCGCGGTGCCGGCTGGCGCGCCGGCAGGAGGGGCGAGATTCCACGCGAAAGCGCCGCTCACCAGCTGAACCGGCTTCTGCTCGACCGGCGCCGGTCGCGAACGGCCCGGCTCGATGGTCTGCTTGCGCGTCATCTCCACGCGCGCGCTCGACGTGTCGTAGTTGATCGCCGCAGTGAAGGCGCTGACGTCGAACTGCGGCCATGCGAGCGTCGGGCTCGGCGCCTGACCGAATTGAAACCACTTCCCGGTCCCCGAGTATTCGATCGATTTCATGTTTGCGGCGCCCAGGGTCTGGGCCGCGGCTTGGAGTGTGCCCGCTTGCGGGCCACAGGCGGCCAGTGTCGTGGCGATCACGAGGCCAACCAGCAGAATGCCTAACCGTCGCATACATCCTCCCTTCGAGAAAGGTGAAGGGGGCCAGCATAACGCGCTCCCGAGCCCGAGCCCCGGGCCCCAAGCCCCAAGCCAAGCCCCAAGCCTTAAGCCTCAAGCCTCCAGCTCTGAGCCCGTGTGCGATCATTGATCCATCGTGACGGCCTCGACCGAGAGTCCAACGCTCTTCCTGCCGCAGCCCCGCCCGCACACCGCGAACCGGCCTGCGGCCGACACCGGGCTGCCCACCGATCTCATCAGCCAGTCCGCCTATCGCCTGCGGACGCTGGCCCTGCTCTACGCCTTTGTCTTCTTCATGGCCGGCATCTTCCCCGCGCTTTTCATTCCTGAGTCGAGGGAAATGATGCTCAGCCACACCTCCATGTGGCTCCCAGCGGCGCTGTCGATCGTGATGGCGCTGGTGGTGGCGTTCATCGCCTGCAGCAAGCTCATCTCGCTTCACACCGCCATGGTCATCGGCCTCGTCTTCGAGGTGCTCGGCAGCTACGGGATCGCCGCCGCGGAGTTTCCCGATCCCATGGGTTTCTCGCAGCAGAACCCGCAGTGGCTGGGACTGTCGTGGGTGGCGGTGTGGACGATGCTGTTCACGGTCGTCGTGCCGACCGCGCCCAAGCGAGCGGTGATCGCGGCGCTGCTGTCTGTCAGCGCTGTTCCCGTCGTCGTCGCCATTGCCGGCACTCGCTACTTGGCGCCTTCGCCCATCCTGCAGCTGTTCTTCGGCTTCACCTTCCCATATCTCCTCGTCGTGCTGATGGCCTACGTTGGCTCGCATGTGGTCTACGGCCTTGGCAAGGAAGTGAGCCGCGCGCGCGAGTTGGGCAGCTACGTCCTGGTCGAGAAGCTCGGTCAGGGTGGAATGGGTGAGGTGTGGCGCGCCAAGCACCGGCTGCTCGCGCGGCCGGCGGCGATCAAGCTGATTCGTCCCTCGCTAGTGGCCGGCAAGGCGGGCGTGCTCTCCGCGGAAATCCGTCGCCGCTTCGAGCGTGAGGCGCAAACCATCTCATCGCTGCGTTCTCCCCACACGGTCGACCTCTACGACTTCGGAGTGGCCGAAGACGGCGCCTTTTATTACGTGATGGAGCTGCTCGACGGGCTCGACGCCGACTCGCTGGTGCGTCGCGACGGGCCGCTGCCACCCGAGCGTGTGGTCGCGATTCTGCGTCAGATATGCCACTCGCTGTCTGAAGCCGAGGCAAAGGGCCTCGTGCATCGCGACATCAAGCCGGCGAACATCTTTCTCTGCCGCTACGGAGAGGACTACGACTTCGTCAAGGTCCTCGACTTCGGCATCGTCAAGGCCGTGAATGATACGGCCGAAACGAGCTTGACGCTGATGACGTCGGACAACCTGGTCCGCGGAACGCCGTCGTACATCGCGCCGGAGCAGGCGTTAGGATCGGCGACGATCGACGGCCGGGCCGACATCTACTCGATGGGGTGTGTGGCGTACTGGTTGCTCACCGGCGAACAGGTCTTCACGGCAGAGACGCCGATGGGGTTGCTCATCCATCACGCGCACACGCCGCCGGTGCCGATGTCGCAGCGAACCAGTCGGCCGATCCCTGCCGCACTCGAAGCGCTGATCATGTCGTGTCTCGAAAAGGACCCTGCGAAACGGCCCCAGTCGGCGCGCGAGTTTTCGGCTCGCCTCGGCGCAATCGAGCTCGGTCAGGAGTGGACTGCTGAGCGCGCGCGGGAATGGTGGGAGGTGAGCGGGCCGGTGCGAATTTCATAGGCGCCGCGAGATTCGTGCCATTGGGGACAGTCCCCGGGGACAGACCCCAGGGACAGACCCCGGTCGGTCGATCGGTCAGTCGGCAACCGGGGAACGTTTCTGTTTCCCTTTCCGTCTATATGTCGAAACTCGACATGTCGCAACAAAAGACGGACGTTCCGTACGGCACTCTCGACCTTCTCATCCTCAAGACCCTCGACACGATGGGCCCGTTGCACGGCTACAGCCTCGCGCGCCGGATCGAGCAAGTGTCCGAGACAGTCGTGCGGTTGAGCCAAGGCTCCATCTATCCTGCCGTGATCCGCCTCGAGCAACAGGGGTGGATTCGCACCGAGTGGGGCGTCTCGGAGACCAATCGCAAAGTGAAGTTCTACGGCCTCACGCCGGCGGGCACGCGTCAGCTGAGGGTGAAGGTGGCCGAATGGGAGGAAACCATCGCCCTGGTCGCGCGTTTTCTCGAGGCGAAGCCGTGACGCTGCGGCGGCTGATGCATCGCCTCGTGGCGCTCTTTACCGGCCGCCGCCTCGATCGCGAGTTGGACAACGAGATTCGAGCGCATCTGGAACTGGCTGAGCGCGATGCCCTGGCCGCGGGGCTGTCGCCTGCGCAGGCCCGACGCGAAGCGCGTCTCCGCTTCGGTGGAATCGAGCACATGCGAGAAGTCCATCGTGACGAGCGGAGCCTGCGGTGGATCGACACCCTCTGGCGCGACATCCGATACGGAGTCGCCGCGCTGAGGCGCGATCCCACCTTCACCGTCGCAGCCGTGGGCGTCCTTGCCCTTGGCATCGGCGCCAATGCCGCGGTCTTCAGCCTGATGGATGCCGTGTTGTTCAAGCCCTTGCCGTTCTCCCAGCCCGAGCGGATGGTCAGGCTGTGGGAAACGCCGACGCCGACCACGGCCAATCAGACCAACACCCTGTCCTTTGTCGAATGGAAGCGGCAGAACCGATCGTTCGAGGCTCTGTCGGCGACCGCGCCGACGGCGGCCACGGCGATGATTGGCGGCGAGCCAGTTCGGCTGCCTGGACGCCTGGTCACGGCCGATTATTTCAAGGTGTTCGCCGTAACTGCGGCCGTCGGCCGCACGTTCATCCCATCGGACGATGAGGTCGGCGCCACGCCGGTCGTCGTGCTGAGTCACGACACCTGGCAGACGCAGTTTGGCGGCGACCGCCGTGTGTTGAATCGCGAGCTCGTCCTCGACGGTGAGCCCTATCAGGTGATTGGAGTCCTGCCGCCTGGAGCATTCGATCGCGATCCAGCGCGCTACTGGGTGCCGCTCGTCTTCACCCCAGAACGCATGAACGGCAGCCATTGGCTCGAAGCCGTGGGCCGGCTCGGAACGGGCATCACGATCGCGCAGGCCCAACAGGACATGCTGGCGATTCGCGCTCGCATGGCCGACCAGATGCCGCCGTTCAAGAAGGGCTGGAGCATTCGCGTCGAACCCTTCGATCTCAGGCTCGTTGGTGATGCGCTTCGGCGGCAGGTCTACCTCGCCTTTGGCGCGGTTGCGCTCGTCCTGCTCATCGCCACCGCGACCGTAACCAATCTCCTGCTCGCCAAAGGCGTGAGCCGGCGCAAGGAGCTCGCGGTTCGCGCCGCGCTCGGCGCGTCACGCGGCCGGCTGCTATCGCAGTTGCTGACCGAAACGCTGGTCTTGAGTGTGGCCGGCGGCCTGGCCGGCCTGGCGCTGGCGGCGGCGTCGCTGAGAATCGCGGTGCCTCTGCTGCCGAGTTCCATCCCAACGGTGACCGAGATTACGTTGGACCTCAGAGTCTTCGCCTTTGCCGGGCTCGCCGTGCTGCTGGTGACCGTTCTCGTGGGCTTGGCGCCCGCGCTGCGCGCTTCGTCCGGTAGTCTTCTCCAAGCCTTTCAGCAGGGCTCGCGCGGATCCTCTGGCGCCCACGGACGCACGCGCCGGGCCATCGTCGTCGTCGAGGTCGCCGTGTCGCTCGTGCTCGTCTGCGGTGCGCTCCTCCTTTTCAAGAGCCTGGCCCGTCTTCAACACGTGGATATCGGCGTGAGGGTCGATCGCGTGGTCGCGCTGTCGGCCGATCTGCCGATCAACGGGTATCCCTCCGCAGAGCACGTGACGACCTTCTACGACCGAGTGGTGGAGCGGCTGAACGCGACGCCAGGGGTTGAGCATGCATCGGTGTCACAAGACGTGCCGCTCGAGGAAGTGCGTGGCGGCGAAGGCCTTCGCCTGCGCGGCTTGGAGGAGCGAGTCAACGTGCGCTTCAAGCGCGTGGACGCGCGGTATTTCGACACGCTGGAGATCCCGGTGATTGCCGGCCGTGGCCTCGCGGCGACGGATCGCCACGGTGCGCCACGAGTGATCGTCATCAACCAAACTCTCGCCAGCCGGCTGCGCGAGCGATTCGCGATTGCCAACCCAATCGGGCAGGTGGTGACGCTCCCGGCCATTCGCTATCGACAGCCCACCACGCTCGAGGACATGGAGATCGTCGGCGTGATTCGTGACGAGCGCGTGCAGAGCGATCTGAGTCAGCCGCCGATCGAGGTGGTCTACGTCCCGCTGGCCCAGATGCCGCGACGCGAAATCAACCTGATCGTTCGTACAGCACAGGATCCCGCGGCGGCCGTGCCCGCCATTCGAGCGGCGATTCGCGAGGTCGATCCGCGGCTGGCGGTGGCTGAGGTCCGGACACTGGAGCAGGTGAAGGAGAGAAGCCTGGCGAGCGCGGCCGCACCGACCTGGCTGATCGGCGGCTTCGCGATCGTCGCGGCGCTGCTCGCGGCGTTGGGCATTTACGGCGTGCTGGCGCACGCCGTCGGCGAGCAGCGGAGAGAGATCGGCATCCGCATGGCCATTGGCGCTCGGACCGCCGACGTGCAATGGCAGTTCGTCCGGCACGCGATGTGGATGATTGGACTTGGCGTGCTCATCGGGCTCGCCGGCGCGGCCTCACTGACGCGCGTCACCGAGACGTTGCTGTTCGAGGTGTCGGCCTTGGATCCAGCGGCATTCGGCATCGCCGTGGCGTCGATGCTGCTGATCGGTGTCGTGGCGGCATTGATTCCCGCTCGTCGTGCCGCCCACGTCGATCCGACAACGGTTCTCCGCAGCGAGGGCTAACGAGGGCCGAGAGGACGTCGCAACAACCGCACCGACCGCCACTCTCGTGCCATCGGGGAGTCTCCCCACTGTCTCCTCACTCTCCAAACGTCGGGGACAGTCCCCGGGGACTGTCCCCGGGGACTGTCCCCAATGGCACGCATTTCGCGGCGCGAGCACTATTTGCGGCGGGTCCGCCGTCGCGACCGCCAGTCTCGCCAGTCCTGCATCACCATATCCGCCATGTGGTCGGCCGCCTCGAGCAGCCATCCTGCCTGCCGGCGGCCGAGATCCTGGGCGACCGGCGTGACGTCGTTCGCCAGGTGCACGTTGCCCGTTTCCCAACCCATCGCGCGCAGCAGCTTGATCTGGTAGCCCTGCTTCGGCAGGCCGCTCATCTCGATCTTCGTGCAGTCGGGCGCCAGGCGGCGGACGATCCACTTGTCGGCCACATGATAGAAGGGGTCGGGGATGCGAACCGCGCGCGACTGAAGATCGGCAATGAACGTGACACCGGCCGGACTCTCGCTCGCCCACGCCGCCGCAGATGGAATGAGCGCCTTCGCTTCCCGTGCGATCTTCGCGCCGCCCCACTCGGCCAGCGCGACGAATCGAGGGCGGCCTAAGCTGCCGATGCCCGCCGTCCGCACGATCACGCGATAGTGCACACCGGCTGGCAGCAGCGTGCGCAACGCCTCGTGGGGTAGCTTGCCCCGGGCGGTCTCGGCCGACGTAAACTCCCTCCAGAATTCGCGAGGATCTTCCAGTTGCTGGATGGCGATGCGGCGAAGCCAACGGCGGCGCTCAGCCAGGACGACTGGCTGACCGCCGCGCCGGATCGCTCCTTCGTACCCTTCGAGAATCGCGTCGCAGGCGCTCCGCGCCAAGACGGGCAGCTCGCGCTCGCGCACCGCCAGCACGGCACTGGTGGCCAGGCGGACAACGTCGCTGGTGTACGAGACGGGATGCGCCTCATCCAGATCATTGATCCCCCAGATCAGCCGCGCCTCGCTGTCCCGCCACGTCCCGAAATTCTCGAGATGAAGGTCGCCCACGCCGAGCAGCGCCGGCGCGTCGGCCAGCTCCGGGCACTCGGTCGGCCACAGCTGCACCCAGCGATAGAACGTCGCGCGCAGAAACTCGAATGCACTCTTGTCCATCTTCGAGTGCTTCTCCTTCAGATCGGGCTTGACGATCGAAGTCTGCTTGGCCAGCCAGCGCTCGTACGACCGTGTCGCCGCGACGACGTCCATCCGCGCGAGTCTAGCTTGCCCTCAGCGAAGGTCATCGGTTCTTTCGATGACCGAGTCGAAGGGCCGCCGTCTTCCGGATCTTGTCTCCCGGATGTCCGCCTACGCGGCCAACGGCCGCACGGCGAGACCTCGCCGAAGCGGGTGTGGCATTCGGACGCGCGAAGGCGGGCCGGTTATAGTTGTTCCACCGATGTCCGTGCCCCATGGTGACGCCCCCCCGTCGCCTTCAGACGACGAGACCAGGACCGTCGACCAAGCGACGCTGTTCCACTCGAACGACCTGCTCTGCAATCGCTTTCGAGTGGTTCGCTTCATCGCCCGCGGCGGCATGGGAGAGCTCTACGAAGCCGAGGATCTGACGCTTGGCGACAACGTCGCGCTCAAGACCATCCGGCCGGACATCGCCAAGGACGCGCGCTCGACGCAGCGAT
Organism: uncultured Acidobacteriota bacterium; assembly: GCA_963773045.1. Lineage (GTDB taxonomy): Bacteria > Acidobacteriota > Vicinamibacteria > Vicinamibacterales > UBA2999 > 12-FULL-67-14b. The sequence goes on from CAVYZT010000013.1 coordinate 1,237,490, forward strand.
TCCGCCGCGAGGTGCAGCTCGCCCGCAAGGTGACCCACGCGAATATCTGCCGCATCTTCGATCTCTTCGAGCACGTGGCCATCTCGGGCGACCCGGGCGCGCCCGACGCGGCCTTCGTCACGATGGAGCTGCTGCACGGCGAAACCGTGTCGCAGCGCATCAGTCGCAAGGGCACCTTCACCGCGGCGGAGGCGCTGCCGGTCGTCCGTCAAATGGCCGCGGCGCTCTCCGCTGCACATACTGCCGGCGTTGTGCATCGCGACTTCAAGAGCAACAACGTGATGCTGATCGATGGCGCCGGCAGCCAGCCGCTGCGCGTCGTCGTTACCGACTTCGGCCTCGCGCATCGCCTGGACGAGCATGGGACGGCGGAGAGCACCGTGATCACCGCGACAGGCGACCTCGTGGGCACGCCCGATTACATGGCGCCCGAGCAGGTCGAAGGCAAGCCGCTGACGCCGGCCGCCGACATCTACGCGCTTGGCGTCGTCCTCTACGAAATGATGACGTGCCGGCGCCCGTTCAAAGCCGACACACCGCTCGGTTCGGCACTGCAGCGAATCACCGGTCCACCGCCGAAAACCCCGCGACAAATCAATCCTCGCGTCCCCGCCGTTTGGGATCACGTGATCATGAGATGTCTGGCGCGGCGTCCTGAGGATCGCTACCCCGATGCGATGGCCGTCGTGGAGGCACTCGCGTTGCCCGAGTCGGCGATCCCCACAGCGAGCGCAAGCGTAACCGCCGAGGCTCCAGCATCGCGGAGTCACCTCCCGGCCATCGTCGGAGGACTGCTCGTCGCCGCGATTCTCGGCGCGCTGGTTTTTGGCGGCGGGACGGAATGGCTGAACTGGGCCAAGCGTTCGCCAGCGGCGACTGCCGCCGTCGATGCGGTGCGCCCGTCGGTCGCGGTGCTTGGGTTCAGAAACCTGGCGGGCCGCGAGGACATGCAGTGGCTCTCGACTGCGCTGTCGGAAATGTTGACGACGGAGTTGGCGGCGGCAGAGAAGGTGCGCGCGGTGCCTGGTGAGAACGTCAACCGCATGAAGGCCGAGCTCGAGCTCGCCGACGCGGACGCCTACAACGCGGAGACGCTCGCGCGCATTCGTCGGAATTGCAGTGCCGATTTGGTTGTGTCGGGCTCGTACGTCACGGTCGGGGAAGGGGACGCCGCCACGCTGCGGGTCGATATCCGCATTCAGGATGCGCAGAAAGGGCAGACGTTGTCGGCCGTCAGCGAGTCCGGGAAAGCGTCGGAGCTGCTGGCGGTCGTGTCACGCGCCGGAGGGCAGCTTCGCGAACGTCTCGGCATCGCCGCAGTGCCGGATGCCGTGGCGTCGCTGCGTGCCTCGCAGCCGAGCTCACCTGAGGCGGCGCGCTTTTATGCAGAAGGTCTGATGCGCCTGCGCCGCTTCGACGCGCTCGCAGCCCGCTCGCAGTTCGAGCAGGCGATCCAGGCAGATCCGCAGTTCCCGCTTGCCTACTCGGCTCTGGCCTCGACGTGGGCGGCGCTGGGCAACGACAGCAAGGCGAAGGATGCGGCCTCGCGAGCATTCAAGTTGTCGGGCAGCCTTCCGCGCGCCGATCGGCTGCAAGTGGAAGGGACGTTCCACGAGATGTCGAGCGAGTGGAAGCAGGCAATTGGCATCTGGCAAACGCTGGCCACGTTCTTTCCAGACGATGTCGAGTATGCCCTGAGGCTGGCCAACGCCCAGATCGTCTCCGGCAGCGCCAAGGACGGGCTAGCCACGATCGAAGACTTCAAGAAGCGGTTTCCTGCCGTCGGCGACCCTCGCCTGGATTTGGCCGAGGCGCAAGGCGCCGATACCTTGTCGGACGTCAAGCGCATGCAGGCGGCGGCGGCCGCCGCCGGTGTCGCCGGAGCAGCGCAGGGCGCGACGTTGCTGGTGGCCAGCGCGCGGCTGCGCGAAGGCTCCGCGCAGCTGCTTGCCGGCCAGCAGGAGGCAGCGCTGAAGCTGATGGAAGAGGGGCGCAGTCTCTACGCCAAGGCGGGCGATCAGGCGGGCGTCGCGCGATCGCTCAACAGCATTGCCACCGTGATTTCGGATGGCCCCGACACGAAGCGGACGATGGCGCTCTACGAAGAGGGCCTGGGCATTGCGAGGGAGATTGGCAACCAGAATCTGATCTCTCGGTTTCTGAGCAACATCGCCATCCAGTATCGGCGAGCCGGCGACCTCGAGAAGTCGCTGGTGCTCAACCAGGAATCGCTGGCGATTCGCCAGGAGACCGGCGACCGCTTGAATACTGCGATCTCGCTCAACAACATCGGCAATGTGCTGCTCGATCTCGGCGATCTGCAGGGCGCTTCGAAGCACTACGAGGAATCGGCGGCAATGAGCCGCGAGGTCGGCGACCGCCGCGGCGAGGCGCGCGCGCTGTTCAACGCCGGCGAAGCACTGCGGCAGCAAGGTGAGATCGCGCGCTCGCGCGCGACCTACGAGGAATCGCTGACGATCCGCCGCGCCATCTCCGACCCGTTTGGCATCGCGACCTCGCTCTTTGGGCTGGGGCAGATCGCGGCCGTCGGCGGCGACCTCGCCGTGGGCAAGCGGTCGCTCACCGAAGCGCTCGAGATGGATGCCAAGCTCAATCGCCCACGGCCGATGGCCTTCTCGAAGTCCGTCCTAGGCGAGATTGCGCTGCTGGAGAACGACTTCGCCGAAGCGCGCCGCCGCCATCAGGACGCGCTCGACATGCGCGTCAAGCTTGGCGAGCAGGGGACCGCGGCCGAGAGCCGCGCCGCTCTTGCGGCGCTGACGCTCGAAGAAGGCAAACCGGCGGAGGCCGAGGCGCTGGCACGCGCCGCGGCGGCCGTGTTTGCGGGACAGAAGGCGCCGGGCAATGAAGCCACGGCGCGCGCGACGCTGGCGCTCGCGCTGCTCGCGCAAGGCAAGCGCGATGCGGCGGCCCGGGAGGTCGCGAGCGCACGGGCGCTGGTCAAGCCGCAGCACGTGATGTATCGGGTGCCGGTCGAGATCGCCGGCGCGCGTGTGGGGAGCGTGCGCGAGCCCGATGCCGCGCTGAAGTCGCTCGAGGAGATTCGAGCCGACGCCGTGCGTCGCGGCATTCCCCGGTTCGAGTTCGAGGCGCGGCGGGCGATGGCCGAGATCGAGACGAACCGATCGCCGGCAGCGGGCCAGAAGATCCTCGCCGACCTCGGTCGCGACGCAAAAGCCAGGGGCTTCGGCCTCTACGCCAAATAGTGAAACGGTCTCCCGAGTTTGCCGCTTAGCAGTCGCCGGTTGCCACTTTCCGGTCTACGGGCGAAGGTGGGCCGTCTGCCGGATGCCGTCTGCCGTGTTCCCTAGCCCTGCGTCCTCATAGTAGGCCGCGGGCCGCCGCCTCGCGCCCTGCGCGAGCGTCCATGTCCTGAACGCAGCCATCCACGCGCCGAAGACCAGCAGGAGACGGACGTTGTTGAGATTGATCCATCGCTGAGCGCTGGCCGCCGCATCGGGCGTATCGCCGCTTCCCATCAGTGCGATCATGACCGGAATGAAGTAGAGGATGGTCATCATGCGATCGAGCAGCGACAGCACGGCGCCCGTCATCCACCAGTTCCTGAGCGCACCTTCGCACCGGCGCCACGCGATCCACAGGTTCGTCCCCGCCAGCAGCGTCAGGGGAATCGTCGAAGCGAAGATCCAGAATCGAAGCCCTGGGTTGTCGCCGACCGCCGCCGCGCTGTTCCAATGGAACCTGCCGTTGGTATCGGCCCAGAGCCAGCCCGGCAAGACAACGACCGATTCGTACAGGCCGGCGCCGAAGGCGACGCCAAGGTTTATTAGGAACAGAAAAAGCACGACGCGCGCGGTCGACATTCGCATCTAGCGCCTTTCTGCACCAACCTTGCCACCCCGGTTACCTTTTGTCATGTTTTTCTTTCTCATTGCTTCTTCGTTTTGTCTTCGTCATGGTTTGAGCATGCGCTGGCTGATGTTTGTTTTCTTGCTGACGGCCACGGCTCTCGCGCAGACACCGGCCGCCGACTCCGAAGCGCTCTTCGACGCCGCCCGTCGCGGCGATCGCCAGGCAGTACTCTCCCTTCTCGATCGTGGCGTCGATGTCAACGCGAGGTCGCGCTATGGCGTTACCGCTCTCGGCTTCGCTGCTGGGGAGGGGCGGCTCGAGGTCGTTCGCCTGTTGCTGGATCGCGGCGCCGACGTGCAGCTGACAGACTCATTCTACACCTCGCGGGCCATCGATTTCGCGATCCGCGGCGGCCACGCCGATGTTGCGTTGTTTCTGCTGTCACGGGGATCGAAAGGCGCCGCCGGCGCGCTCAACTTCGGCATTCGCACGAAGAACGTCGCAATGGTCGAGGCCGCGCTCGCCAGCGATGAGATCGACGCGGCCGGCCTGTCGAGCGCCAGCGCGTTAGCCGACCGCCAGGGCGGCCCCGACATGGCCGCGCTCGTGAAGAAGGCGTCAGCGGCGAAGCCGGCAGTGGCTCCTCCTGCCATTGCGCTCGATCCGTCGGCGCTGTCGGCGCTTGAGGGCCGCTACATCAACCCAGCCACGAGCGCCGTCGTCACGGCATCGATCGAGAATCGCGCGCTCCGCCTCACCGCACCGGGAGAAGCGACGCTGGATCTCGAGGCCGTCGAGCCCCGGCAGTTCAGGGCCACGAACGTCCCGGACATCACGGTAGTGTTCGGCGGGCGCGGCGGTCTGGTCGAAGCGATGATCATCAACCGCGGCTCGATGGCGGTTCGCTACGCGCGCGAAGGTTATGCGGACGCGACCTCTCCCGCAGCGCTCGCCGATGTTCCGGCGGCATCGTCTTCACCCTCCGCCAGAACTGCGGCCGTGCCAGGCGCTACGCGCACAACCGCGCGTCCGTGGCCGGCGTTTCGGGGTGCCAACGCAGACGGCACCGCCGATGGTCAAGGCGCCGTCACCGATTGGGACGTCGCCACCGGCCGCAACATCCGCTGGAAGACGCCAATCCCTGGTCTCGCGATCTCGAGTCCCATCGTCTGGGGCAATCGCGTCATCGTCGTCTCTGCGGCCAGCGACGCCGACACGTCGTTCCGGACGGGACTCTACGGCGACGTCGCTCCGGTGAACGACGCGTCGAGCCACAGCTGGCGCGTGCACGCGCTGGATCTCCGGACGGGCAAGGAGCTGTGGACCCGCGAGGTCTTCACTGGGCCGTCGCGGACCAAGCGGCACCCGAAATCGAGTCAGGCCAATGCCACACCAGCGACCGACGGCAAGCGCATCGTCGCGGTCTTTGGCGCCATCGGCCTGATGGTTTGTTACGACATGAACGGCGGACTGTTATGGAAGACGGATCTTGGCACCATCGACAGCGGCTGGTTTCTTGATCCGGCCTATCAATGGGGCCATGCCAGCTCGCCGGTGATCTATAAGTCCACGGTGATCGTTCAAGCCGATCAGGCGAAGGGATCCTTTCTGGCCGCGTTCGATCTCGGCAGCGGGCGAGAGGTGTGGCGCAGTCCGCGCACGGACGAGGTGTCCACCTGGGGAACGCCCACCGTGTTGTCAGGAGCCAAAGGCGACGAGCTCGTGACCAACGGCACGAAGATTCGCGCCTACGATCCGGCGACGGGGAAGCTGCTGTGGACGCTGGCGCCGAACTCCGAGATCGCCATCGGCTCTCCGGTCGTCCAGCGCGACGTCGTGTACGTGACCGGCGGTTATCCACCAGTGCGTCCTGTCTACGCCGTTCGCGCCGGCGCCCGGGGCGACATCTCGCTCCCGCCTGGTCGATCGACGAGCGATGCGGTGATCTGGAGTCACGACCGCGACGGCACCTACATCTCCACGCCGATCGTGTATCGCGATCAGCTCTACACGTTGAACAACAACGGCATCCTCACGGCGTACGACTCGGAGACGGGCAAGCTGATCTTCCGCTCACGCGTGGCCGGTGGCGGCGCCTACTCCGCGTCGCCGGTCGCCGCCGACGGCAAGCTCTACCTGGCGAACGAGGACGGCGACGTCGTTGTGTTGCAGGCGGGACGCGAGTACGTCGAGCTCGCGAAGAACTCGATGGGCGAGATCGTGATGGCGACGCCGGCCATCTCCGACGGCTTTGTCATCATCCGTACGCTCGGCCACGTCTGGGGCATCGGAAGAGGACAGTAGACGCTTTCGTACTTCGTTTTTCGCCTTCATTCTTCTGAACTGTCCTGTCTCGGGTGCACTAAACCCTGGCATCGTCCTTGATGTGTTCTGCACCAAGAAGCCCAGCGGCTTCCCAGTGAGGGTGGACATGAAAACGTTCCTCGGCGCACTCGGAGGCGCACTGGCGGTTGGCGCCGTGCTCTTCTCCTACAACCTCGGCGAACGTCAGGCCACGGCGGCGATGACACCGGCGCCGACGACCCAGATGCTGGTTGGCCCGGACGGCATTGCGCGACCGTACCTGATATCGAGCCAGGGACCGTCCGCTCCAGGCGCGATGGCGACGCTGCCCGGATACTCGCCATATGCGACCGCGACCCCGCTCGCGGGACCGTCATACGTGGCGGCGCAGCCGCAATACGTGAGCGAACGCGTCGTCACTCAGAGGCCTGTCGTGCGTCGAGTCTCGACGACGCGCCAGAGTTCGTATGAACCCGACGTGCCGAGGCGCTCCTGGCAAAAGAGCGCCCTGCTGATTGGCGGCTCGGCCGCCGGCGGCGCCGGGCTCGGCGGATTGATCGGCGGCAAGAAAGGCGCGCTTGCCGGAGCCGCATTGGGCGGAGGCGCAGCGGCGATTTACGACCAAGTGAAACGACGCTAGCACCCCTGACGAAGGGCCGGATCAGATTGGGTATTCCGATCTCTGTCCGGCCCGAAGCTCTTTCAATCGACCATGTGGCGACAGACTTTTGGGTCTGTCTGGGAAGATCGACAAAATCTGAAAATCTGTCGCCACCCTTCTGAAGTTTGTCGCCACGACAGTCTGTCGCCACGCTCGCAGCCCGCCACCCGCATTCAGCGCGCGCCCCCGTCTAGGAATCTCGTCGCAGCCGTTCATTCTGCTTTCATCATCGACGCGCTATACAGGACAGATGAGGATCGCTGCCATCGTCCTGGTCGTCCTGGCCCTGACCGCTCACGTCTTTGCCGCCCAGACGCTGCAGCGAAAGGACTTACCTGCTGCCGTTCAGAAGACGGTGCAGGCGGAGGAGGCAAACGGCGCCACCATCAAGGGCATCGCAGCTGAAAAGCTGGGTGGCAAAACGGTTTACGAGGTCGAGACGACCATCAAGGGTCACACTCGCGACCTGATCCTCGACGCGTCGGGCGCAATCGTCGAAGCCGAAGAAGAAGTATCCGTCAAGGGATGATGCTGCTTTCGGCCCTGCTCGTCACACTCGCCCTCGGCATCGTCGATCAGGCACCCGAGCCCGGCGTCGCCGTTGTCGGCGTCGTGCAGGACCAGACCGGCGCGGTGCTGAGCGGAGCCGCCGTTCAACTGCTGGATTCCAGCGGCGCCATCGTCCGAAGCGCCAACGCCGACTCCGCCGGCGTGTTCCGTTTCGACCGTATCCTTCCCGGCACCTACCAGCTGCGCGCATCGTTCGAAGGCTTCACGCCGAGGTCCACACGCGTGCGCGTCGGCACGCGTGCGCCGACGCCCCAGAAGATCGTGTTGGATCTCGCCGCCATCGCGCAGGAGATCACGGTCAACACCGGCAGCGCCGAGGTGAGCGCCGGCGCGGCAAGCAACGTGGACGCGATCGCGGTCGACGCCGACACACTCGACAACCTGCCAGTCTTCGACCGCGATCTCGTCGCCACCATGGCGCGCTTTCTCGATCCGAGCGCCATCGGCAGTGGCGGCGTCACCGTAGTGGTCAACGGCATGGAAGTGAGCGCCTTGAACGTGCCCGCGTCAGCGGTGTCGCGCATCCGCATCAACCAGGATCCGTATTCCGCCGAGTACTCGCGGCCCGGCCGCGGCCGCATCGAGATTCTCACCAAGCCTGGCTCGCAGAAGTTCAGCGGCGAGTTCAATACCGTGGGCCGCGATGACCGCTTCAACGCGACCAACGCCTTTGCCACCAGCAAGCCGCCCGAGCAGCGGCGCATCTTCGAAGCGTTTGTCGGCGGGCCGGTCGGCAGCGGCGGCAAGACGTCGTTCATGGTGTCGGCAGACGATCAGCGCGACGATGCGCAGGCATTCATCCATGCGATTGGACCGCAGGGCATCATTCAGGACACCCTGCCGCAGGTGAGCGCCGAGGCGCGCATTGTGGGCAGCATCACGCGTCAGGTGAGCGACCGGAACACGTTTTCGATTCGACCGGCTTACCAGTACGAAAGCGAGGAGAATCGTGGCGCCGGCGGGACCACGCTTGCGAGCGCGGCCACCACGTTCACGCATCACGAACAGACGGTGACGTATACGCAGCAGACCATCGTCACCCCCAGGCTGGTGAACCAGTTCCAGATCCTATTCGGTCACGAGCGCGAGCCCACTGTCAGCCTGACGCCAGACGTCGGTATCGTGGTGGCCGGCGCGTTCACGGGAGGCGGTGGGCAGAGCGACCTGGTGCGCACGGAGTACCACATCAACCTGAACGAAAGCGTGTCGTGGATCCACGGCGCGCATCAGGTGCAAGCGGGCTTTCAGTTGCCGGACTGGAGCCGCCGCGGGTTTTTCGACCGAACGAATTTCGGCGGCACGTTCTACTTCGCCAACCTGGACGCCTTCAACGCGGGCCGGCCGTATTCGTTCACGCAGCAGCAGGGGAACGGCGACCTGGCGTTTCTCGAGAAGCAGGTCGGCGCCTACGTCAAGGACGACTGGCAGGTGCGGCCGGGCCTCACGTTCACCTACGGCGTCCGCTTCGACTGGCAGAACTACTTTCACGACACCAATAACCTGGCGCCACGTCTCTCGGTCGCGTACGCCCCGGGTGACAAGAAGACCAACGTGTTCCGCGCGGGATTCGGCGTTTTCAACGATCGAAGCGGACCAGTCGTGATCGCCGACGTCCTGCACTCACGCGCCGGTGGGCTGATCCGCTATGTGATCACGGACCCGACCTATCCCAACCCGTTTGCGTCGGCGGCCGCTGCGGCCGCGATACCGCCCAGCATCGTGCAGCTCGCGCCTGATGTGCAGCTTCCCCAGTCGGTGCAGTGGAGCGTTGGGCTCGATCATCAGTTGCAGAAGACGACGACGCTGTCGCTATCGTACACGGGCGCGCGCGGATTTCGCCTGTTTCGGTCACGAGACATCAACGCGCCGCCGCCGCCCGATTATGCCGCGCGGCCGGATCCCAACTACACCGTCATCCGGCAGATCGAGTCTCACGGCCGGCAGAGCGCCGACGCGGTCACCGCCACGCTACGCGGGCGAGTCACGCGTTGGTTCAACGGCCAGATGCAGTACACGATCGGCCGGACCGACAACGACACCAACGGCATCAATTCGTTCCCGGCCAACGACTACGACCTGACCGGCGAGTGGGGACGGGCGGATTTCGATCGGCGGCATCGCGTCGTGCTGATCGGGCGGATGAGCTTGATCAAGGCCGTCGACTTTGGTGTCGCGCTCACACTCAACTCCGGCGGACCCTACACCGCGACCCTGGGAGAGGACGTCTACAACAACGGCCGCGGCCACGCGCGGCCACCCGGCGTGTCGCGCAACACTCTCGAGGGCGACGGCTTTGCGACGCTGGATCTGCGTGCCTCGCACGCGTTCAAGTTCGGCGGCAAGGACCCGCGGTCGCTGGCGATCGGGCTCGACGCGTTCAACCTGACCAATCGTGTGAACTACGGCAACTACGTCGGCACGGTGCGCTCACCGCTCTTCGGTCAGCCGGTATCGGCGCGCGCGCCGCGGCAGTTGCAGCTCTCGATCCGGATGACGCTTTAGGTCTGACGTCTAGTTTCTTGCTCCCGCGGCGGACGCTCGCAGCCGGCCACTCGCATTCAGGCGCGCGCCCGCCGAAACTACTCGGCACGACGCCGGAGCCTCTCGCGACAGATGGAGGAGATAGGCCGCAAGTGGATCAACAGGCACGCGGTCCACGATCTGGCGATTCGCGATCACGCGAAGAGGCTCAAGAAACTGGAATCCTCTTAAGCGAAGAAACCTACTCCTGGCGCAGCGACTCCACCAAGTCTGTCTTTGCCGCACGCAGTGCGGGCATCAGGCAGATGAGGAGCGCGATCGTTCCGAATGTCAATGCGGCTGCGGCGATCGAAATGGCGTCGGATGACGGCACTTCGAACAGCAGCGCGCTCAGGGCTTGTCCAATGATTGCGGCGACGACTCCGCCAGCGACGACGCCGATCAGAATCATTCGCCCGCCTTCGCCGAGGACGGATCTGAGGATGTCGTTCTGCTGCGCGCCGATCGCCTTCCTCACCGCGATCTCCTTCAGCCGCGAGCCCACCGAAAGCGACAGCACGCCGTAGATGCCCACCAGAGCCAGGGCGGTGGCGACGATCGAGAATCCAAACAGCAGCCGCATGGCAAAGGTCTGAGAGGCCATCGACTCGCTTCGGATCTGCTCCATCGTCGTTGCGTGCTCCACTGACGCGGTCGGGTCCACGGCCTGGACTTCGCGTCGCACGAGCGCCGCGAGCGAAGTTGGGTCCGACTTCGCGCGCACGACCAGATGTTTCGAGAAGGCGCCGCTCTGCCAGAAGGGCAGGTAGATCTCTGGGTCGGCCTGCTGGCTCAGGGCCTCGGTCCGCGTGTCGGCCACGATGCCGACGATCTCGATCTCAATTCGCTTGGGATCGCCCGCGAACATCAGGTGCTGCCCGAGAGCCCCGGTGTCCCGAAAGTACTTCGTGGCGAGCGTCTGATTGACGATCATCACCGGCCGCGCGTCCTGCTTGTCGTCTGCGCTGAACCCGCGCCCGGTGACCAACGGGATGCCCATCACGCCGAAATAGTCGGGAGTGATCGAGCGCAGCGGGAAGCTGATCTGACGAAGGTCTGGCCGTCCCGTGATCTCCATATTCCCCGGCCACTTGTTGCCCGTAAGCGGCACACCCCACGCAAAGGCGGCATGCGACACGCCGGGCAGCGCGCTCACCCGCTCGAGCACTTGGGTGTGAAATGCCACGAACGAATTGGGAGTGACCGTGGTAACCGTCGCGGCCAGGATGTTCTCGACGTCGTAGCCCGGGCGGACGTTCGCCAGCTTGATGGTGGTGCGAATCAGCAGCGTCGCTCCAGCAAGCAGCGCCACGGTGAGGACGATTTGCACGGTGGCGATGGCGCCGAGCAGTCGCCGTTCCGCCTGGCCTGTTGTACTGCGCGCGCCCTTGAGCGCCTGCGCATGACCGGGTGAGGCGGCCCTGAACGCGGGCAGGACGCCCGAGACCAAGGCGGCCAGCAGTCCGGCGACGAAGCCGAAGGCGATCACCCGCCAGCCGACCGCCACATCGTCCGCTCGCGGAATCGCGCGATCGCCGATCGCCTTGAAGACGGTGACGGTGCCCCAGGCGAAGGCGGCGCCGACGATGGCGCTCAGCATCGAGAGCGCGACGCTCTCGGTGATCCCCTGGCGGAACAATCGGCCGCGAGAGGCGCCCAGCGCCGCGCGCATCGCATACTCGCGATGGCGTTGCAGCCCGCGCGCGACGAACAGGCCTGCGACGTTGACGCAGGCGACGAAGAAGACGAGAACGACGAAGGCGAAGAGGGGCAGCAGCAGGCTACGGCCTTCGCGATTGAGCACCTCCAGCACCGGCCGGATGTTCACCGTCAGGTTGGCCAGCCGCGAATCGGCTTCGATCTGGTGTCGCGTCATCGTCGCGATCTCGGTCTGCGCCTGCTCGATGGTCACGCCGTCACGCAACCGGCCCACGGCGTTCCAGCCGCGCGAGAGCGGCTGCGTTTCGTCGGGCGCCGAGAGCAGCCAAAAGTCAACCGGCGCGTTCACGTCGTAGTTGGGCTCGGCCGCGCCGCCCGGGTCGGGCAGAAACCGCACGCCTGGCGGCATGACGCCGACGATGGGGAGCGGGGCGGGGAAGCGGCTGAGCTGCAGCGTCTTGCCGATGATGTTGGGGTCGCGGTTGTATTGCCGCTCCCACAGCGAATGGCCGATGACGATGGCGGAGGACGGGACTTTCGGCCGGCTGGCTTCCGACGCCACGGGCTCGCGGCCGAGGATGGGCTTCAGCCCCATCGTCTTGAAGTACTCGCTGGTCACCGCCATTCCGCTCAGCGACTTGCTGCCGTCTGGGAGGACGAGAAAGTTGAAGGTCCAGCGGTAGAGCGCCGGCGGTTCGAGCGTGCGGCTGGAGGTGCGCCAGTCGATCCACTGGCCGATGGTCGAGCCCTGGGTGTAGGGCTGCCCGTCTTGCCGGGCGGGCGAGAGGAAGACGAGTCGCCCGGGGTCGGCATAGGGCGGGGGAGAGAGCAGGACGCCCTGGATGAGGACGAACATGGCCGACGCGGCGCCGATGCCCAGCGCGAGCGTGATGATGGCAGCGGCCGTGAACCCGGGGGACTTGCCGGCCTGGCGGAGCGCGTAGCGAAGGTCCTCGATCATGGCCGCCTTGTGGGGTATTGGCGATTGGACGAAGGATGAGGGCACCAGGTTGGCACTCCCGAGCCCCAAGCCTCAAGCCCCAAGCCCCGCCCGCGACGCTTCAGCTCGGCAATCTCCGCGAGTGTTCAGCCAGCACTTTAGCGTGGAGCTTGAACTCTGACGTGAACTTGTCGTCGAGCTCGCGGATGTCCGTCCGAATCGCCTCGAGCGTTCCACCGTACGCTTCGCCCAGGAGTCTGACGTCCTTGCGGACTTCCTCGACTGCCGTTTGGCATTGCCTGGACAGTCGGTCCTCGGTGTCGCCCAAACGCTTCTGGATCTCGGTGGTGATGACCTTGGTCAGCTCGACCGTCTGCTTGTCGAACTGCGCATTCATCTCGCGACTCTGACGATCGAACTGCGCCTGCATCTCGCGCTTCTGATCGCCGAACTGCGCCTGCAGCTCGCTCTTGTGTTCGTCGAATTGCGCTTGCATGCCGTGCTTCTGCTGGTCGAAGCGCTCTTGAATGTCTCTCTTCACGTCGTCGAATTGCACTTGCATCTCGCTGGTCCAGTCGTCGGCCATATTACATCGTCCTCGGCGGTGAGATCGTGCGAAGGAGATGCCGTCACGGAATTGGTGAAATGACTGAAGCTTTCGATCGGCCGGTTCGGCTATAGCGCGCATTCTTCGTACGAGGAGTCTCTTGGCGCGAGCAATTTTCGCGATCCCTCAACTTTGGGCGAACGCCGTCGCCGCCGACGATGGTATCGTCGATTTTCGCTCTCCGCTTTTGGCCATTCGCGATTTGCGATTTGTGATTCGCTCGTTGAGGTCGACATGAAGAGGTCAGGGGTCGACGCAGATCGTCGAGAGAAGAGACTCGAGGACATGATGACGGTCCGCTTCAAGGCCGTCTTCGACAGTCTCGACCGATTGAGGGAGCAGTGGGAGCGCGCGACGCGAGAGATACAGCGGGAGCACGCGGCTGACTTGCGCGTGACCAAACTCGTCTTGCGTGAACACAATCAGCGGATCAAGGCGTTGGAGCGTAACCGCTAGCCGCGATGCGGTCGTGGGTTCTGGTTCTGGGGTTGCTGTGCCCGCTCGCCAGCGCTGAGCTCGGCGCGCAGCGATCGCGGGAACTGGTCAACCAGCGATCGTCAAGCCGCGATAAGCCGTTGCGTGGCGACAAGCCTTGAGGTTTGTCGATTCCTCACGCTGAACGCGCTCTAAGGTTTGAGTCGCGGGTAGACGCGACAGAAGAACTCGTCGTCTCTCTTCAGCCGGATACGAGAGAAGCCCTCCTCGTCGAGCACACGCTGGAAGCCCGCAATCGCTGCATCGTCTTCCAGCATGATGGCTTGGACCATTCCGGGAGAGCCATCCCAGAACGTTGCGAACTGCGCCAGGCGTTCGACGACGCGACCGGAAGAGCCGACCTCATCGAAGAGCTTCCGAGCCGCCCATGCCTCGGGAGACCCGATGAATTCCTCCAGGACGTTCCAGGTATCAGCGTCGTCCACCGGCGTGCTCGCGCGAATCGGCTTACCGCCGTTGTTCTTGTTGCTCCAGTCTTCCAGTCGCTCTCGATTGTCTTTGGCGAAGACTGTCCAGGTTTGGCCGAGCATCCTTGCGACGTCGCGCCACTTCTTCCAGGAGCGGCTTTCGATGATCGTCTCTCCGCCGCCGCGGGTCAGCAGACGGTAGCCAAACCCTGTTGTTCCGTAGAGGAATTCGATACAACGGATTCTACGAAGAGAAGTAGAGTGGGGCGCTTGATCCCAATCAAGACGAAGTCGTTCGAGCTCGTCGCGACAACATGTGAAAGCGGCAATCGGTGGGCGAGACGCAAAGGGCAGGAGGAACTGACCGATGACGAAGCTCGACGAGCTGCTGCAGATCGACGGGGTGATGGCCGCAGGCGAGTTCGCCCCGGACGGCTCGATCATCGGCTATCGAACCAACCGGCACATGCCGCCAGAGATAGCCGCGTCGTGCGCTCAGTTCTGCGCGTCGGTGACGATGATGTTCTCCACGCTGGCGGGGGCGTTGTCGCAAACCACCAGCATGAGTTGGACGCCGCAACGGGGTTGGTCCTACTCCGGCGGTGAGATGACCGTCGTCGTCGGCGGCCACTACGGCGTGTTCATCAGGACCGACACGGCCGACGTCAACACGATCTTCAAAGCCCTGATGGGCTGACCCCTACTTGTGCTTTCTCTTCAGCTCGGCAATATCCCGCGAGTGCTCAGCTAGAGCTTGCGAGTGCTCCTTCAGCACCTTTGCATGGAGCCCGATCGTCGTGTCGAACCGCTTGCTGAGTCTGTCAATGCTGCGCGTGACACCGTCGAGGCTGCCGGCAAATGTCTCGCCGAGGACCTTGACCTCGCCTCGAACTGCTTCTACTGCTGTCTTGTACTCGCTGGACAGGCGCCGCTCCGCCGCGCCCAGCTCATGCTGAAATCGCTCGCCGAGCACTCGCTCCGCCGCGCCCAGCTCATGCTGAAATCGCTCGCCGAGCACTCGCTCCGCCGCGCCCAGCTCATGCTGAAATCGCTCGCCAAGCACTCGCTCGGTTGTGCGGAGCTCGCTCTTGATCGCTTCGGTCAAGGTGCGCTGGAGCTGATCAAATTGCGCTTGCATCTCGATGGTCCAGTCGTTCGGCATATTACATCGTCCTCGGCAGTGAGATCGTGCGAAGGAGATGCCGGGACGAAATTGGTGAAATGCCTGAGGCTTTCGGCTGAGCCGCTCGACGCCCGAGCGAATTGTGCGTACGATCCGTCGTCGCGAGCGATCAATTTCCGCCGCGCCGGTCCCGGCGCGACCGAGGTGGCCGATCGCTTCATGGTCAAGGTGACAGCGGAGACGTCCACGCTTCCGACGTTACAGAACGCGACGAAATCGATCGACCGCAGAGGCCTTCATGGTTTCGGGCAGAACGTTGCACATTCTCGAACCTCGCTGCTGGAAAGTTGGTCCGAGAGTCTTCGGGCCAAGGACATTGATCTGCCTGTTGATGTCATGAGCGGGCGCGTCGTGATGGACTCGCGCCCTTAGTGCTGCCTTTCATGAATACGGTGACGCACCGAGGGCTATGCGAGGCCGCCGCAGCATTTGCGCGGCCTCACGCGGCTTGGTTGAACGCCGAGGCATGATGACGAACGAAACCATCCTTCGACAACTCAACTGGCTGGTCGGCACCTGGGCGGCGACGGCGAGCCATCCGGCCCTTCCTGGTGTCATCGTGCACGGTACCGTCACCATAGAGTGGCTGGAAGGCGAGCGCTTTCTCATCCTTCGCTCCCACCTCGATGATCCAGATTTTCCTGACTCGATCTCGATCATCGGCATTACCGAGGACGATCGCGCCGACAACGGTCCTGAAACCGCCACCGCGCGTCCGTTGCACATGCACTACTTCGATTCGCGCGGTGTCTTCCGCATCTACGACGTGAGTATCGACGCCGCAGCCTGGCGGATCTGGCGCGACGCCCCAGGCTTCTCTCAGCGCTTCACCGCTACTCGCGCAGACGATGGCGAGACCATCGACGGGCTGTGGGAGCTGCGCCGTGACGACGTGAACTGGGAGAGCGACCTCAAGATCACTTACCAGCGCGACGACTCGTATCCCGCTCGGGAATAATCGTCTCGCCGCGCTCGAGCGTCGCGACAAGGCTTGCCACCTGGAACCTCGAGCACTTGGCGGCTGTGCGGCTGAATGCAGAATTGAACAATGACTGAGGCGGCGATCATCGAACGCATCGACGGGCTCGAGGGCGTTGACGCCGCGTGTCGCTGTCCTCAGGACCGCGGACCGCGGACTGTGGACCGTGGACTGTGATCTGTTACCTATGTCCTCGGCCGCCCCGCCCGACTCCCGTTTGATACCCTCTAACTCGAACGGGGTGCACCATGAACAGGATCAGCCGAACCGTTTTGATAGTGGCTGTCATGCTGCCCATCGCGGGCCCCGCGTCGGCGCAGGTCAAGCACTACCCGCTCGAATCAATCGAGGCGCTGACGTTGCACAACGTCTCTGCAGAGCCCGTGACGCTGCAAGGGAAGAAAGGTGTGCGCCTGACGTTCTCGGAAGACACGCGGCGCAAGCTGGAAGCCATGACGCCCGAGGGCGCGCAATCGGAGTCGCATCGAGCAGCTGGCGAGGATCAAGGACGTCGAGTTCTCGAATGGGGTCATTGAAGTGGAGCTGACGGGTGCCCCGGCGCCCGGCGCGCCAGAGGGCGCGCGCGGCTTCGTTGGCATCGCGTTCCGGCTGCGGAGTGACAATGCCACCTACGACGCGTTCTACTTGCGTCCGACCAACGGCCGCGCCGAGGATCAGGAGCGGCGCAACCACTCGGCGCAGTACATCTCGCATCCGGAGTGGCCGTGGGACCGCCTGCGCAAGGAGACGCCGTCCAAGTACGAGGCCTACGTCGATCTGGTGCCGGGCCAATGGACGAAGGTCAAGATCGAGGTGCGCGGCGCCCAGGCTCGACTCTACGTCCATGACAACCAGCAGCCCACGCTCATCGTCAACGACGTGAAGACCGGCGCGCAGGGCACGGGTGCGATCGCCCTGTGGCTCGACATTGGAACCGTGGCGCACTTCCGGAATCTCACGGTCACGCCGAACCAGTGAATCCCGAGACAGGACGTACCCTGGCGGAGCGAGATACGAATCGGCCACAGCGCGACCCATCGTCCTGAAGATCACCGGAACCCCAAAAGGACTCTAAAGAATCCACGCGCTTTCCTGTCCCGCTGCGCGGGCGCCATGGAATACTCGCGCTTGGCGGCCATGCGCGTGTCTGTCTTCCCCGATCAGGTCACCCTCGCGAGCGCCGCGGCGCATGAGGCAGCCTCGCGCATCCGGGCGGCCATCGCCGCACGCGGCCAGGCCCGCATCGTCGCGGCCACAGGCACGTCGCAGCTGGCGTTCATCGACCAGCTGACACGCCAGACCGATCTCGACTGGTCGGTGGTCGAGCTGTTTCATCTCGACGAGTACGTCGGCCTGCCGGAAGATCATCCGGCGAGTTTCCGGAGGTACCTCCGCGAACGGCTGATTGGGCCCGCTGGCATCGTCCGCTGCCACTTAATCGATGGCCGCGGCGATCCGGATGAGGCGTGCGAGGAGGTTGGCCGGAAGCTGACGGCTCAACCGATCGATGTCGCGTTTGTCGGGATTGGCGAGAACGGCCATCTGGCGTTCAACGATCCGCCCGCTGATTTCGACACCGAACGGCCGTATCTCGTCGTGCGGCTCGACGACGCCTGCCGCCGCCAGCAGGTTGGCGAAGGCTGGTTCAAGACGATCGACGACGTCCCGGAGCGTGCGATCACGATGTCCATTCGCCAGATTCTCAAGGCGCGAGCGATCGTCGCCGTCGTCCCGGAATCCCGCAAGGCGCCTGCCGTCCGAGCCTGCCTGGAAGGTGAGGTGTCGCCGATGGCGCCGGCGTCGATCCTGCGGACACACGAAGACACGACGCTGTTTCTGGACGAGGAGTCGGCGGCGCTCCTCACGCGCGACACTCTCGCGGGACACATGTGAGTCGGCGAACCGCCACGGGTCGGCTCCGTTGGGGCATCGCCGCCCTGCTGTTTCTTTCGACCGTCGTCAACTACATCGATCGCCAGACGCTCAGCGTGTTGGCGCCGCATCTCAAGACCGAGTTCGGCTGGACCAACGCCGACTTCGCGTGGATCGTCATCGCGTTCCGCGTGGCCTACGGCGGGGGTCAGATGTTTTCCGGGCGGCTGCTCGACCGGATCGGCACGCGGGCAGGACTGAGCCTTACGGTCGCCTGCTACTCGACGATCGCGATGCTGACGTCGCTGGCAACCGGGCTGCGCAGCTTCGCGGCGTTCCGATTTCTGCTTGGCGCAGCGGAGTCGGCGAACTGGCCGGGCGCGACCAAAGCGGTGGCCGAATGGTTCCCTCGGCGCGAGAGCGGGTGGGCGGTCGCGCTGTTCGACAGCGGCTCCTCGATTGGCGCCGCCATCGCACCAGCGCTCGTCCTGGCGATCTTCCATTTCTCGGGAGGCTGGCGTCCGGCGTTCATCGTCACCGGCGCGCTGGGATTTGCGTGGGTCGGGCTGTTTTACACGATGTACCGGCCCCCTGAAGCTCACCCGCGACTCTCGGCCGACGAGCGTTCGCTGATTCTTGCCGGCCGTGGTGCCCCGATCGAGTCCAGCTCCGGCGCCACGGACCGTGGCGCCACGGCCAAATCGACGTCCGGCGCCGGCTCGATTGCGCCGCCGCCGTTGAGTTACCGGACGATCCTGGCTCTGCCGCAAACCTGGGGCATCGTGCTTGGCAAGGCGCTGACCGACCCGGTGTGGTTTTTCATCACCGACTGGTTCGCTATTTATCTGGTTTCTCGTGGCTTCAGGCTGGAAGACAGTCTGCTGGCGTTCTGGGTCCCTTTTCTCGCCGCGGATCTCGGGAACTTTTTTGGCGGCGGCTGCTCGAGCGCCCTCATCAAGCGCGGATGGTCAGTCGGTGCTGCGCGCAAGCTCGTCATCGTCGTGTCGGCGGCGGGCATGACGCTTCTGATCCCGGCGGCCTACGCGACCTCGCTCGTCGGGCTCACGAGCTCGGTGGCGATCGCGACGTTCGCGTATGCCGCGCTCTCGACCATGATCCTGAACCTGCCGGCGGATATCTACCCGAGCGATTCGGTCGCGTCAGTCAGCGGCCTGAGCGGCACCGGCGCGGGAGTCGGCACGGTCCTGGCCACCTACCTGACGGGGATGGTCGCCGACCGTTATTCGTTTCGTCCGGTCTTGATCGTGGCGAGCGCGATTCCGATCGCCGCCGCCGCTGCGATCCTGCTTCTGGTCCGCAACAATGCTGCAACCAGGCGCGGCCTGGTGTATCCGATTTGAGCGTCTCAAGTTCGAATCTCCCTTCTTCAAGTCTCTCAATCACCCAACAGTCGCCAAATCAGTCATTCGGTCGATCGGCAATGTCGTGCGTCGTCGATCGACTGCTCTGAGAGGCGGGCATACAATCGAGCGATGTCTGTCGCACTCACCGCCCGCGATCGCGCGCGGCTCAAGGCGCGCGCCCACGCGCTCGAGCCGCTCGTCCAGATCGGCCACGCGGGGCTCACTGACGCGCTTGTCGGCGAGATCGATCGGGCGCTGGCCGCGCACGAGCTGATCAAGGTGCGTGCCGGCAGTCAGGATCGCGAGGCGCGCGCGCAGCTCTACGGCGAGATCTGCGCGCGCACCGGGGCGTCGCCGGTGCAGCAGGTGGGCAAGGTGCTGGTGCTGTGGCGGAAGAAGCCAGACGCGGACGGCTAGTCCTCAAGGATCTTCTCGTCACGGCAGTAGAAACTCGAATGTTCCTTTCGAACGAGCCGGTTCGACTGGCGCGCCAGCGATTCCGCTGTCCGGCAACATGTCGGTCCGGACTCTTGTGAGGCGACGTCAGCCGAGTGTCCTACTGTTGAGCCGGCTCGCCGGTCCGCGAGAACATGCCGACGAGCACGAGCATCGTCATGATCTGCACGAGGATGAAGGTGACGATGACGAGCGGATGGCCGGCGAGGAACTGCTCTGGGCCTGGGATGCTGGCAAAGAACAGCGACACGTTGGCGAGATTGCCGAAGACGACGACTGCCAGAAGCGCGCGGCTGCCGCGATAGACCCACCAGCAGAACACTCCATAGCGGAACCGCGATCTGGGTTCACACGCAGAATGCCCAGACCATGCCGCTGGATCAGACCCTCATCGAAGAGCTCGGCGACCGCGCACTCGAGCACTGGATCGCCTTGCAGGTCGGCGAACGAGCGATAGGCGACGAGCCGCTCGATCAGGTCCTTTGGCGCCGCGATGAACCGACCGACCCGGTGTTGCAGGGTTTTGGTCACGTCGATCGCTACTCGACCGTGCGTGACGGGTCACCGTTCGAAGGCATCACGCTCAGGCTGTTCGACCCGGCGACGGGCGAGTGGTCGATCCACTGGGCCGACACCGCACGGGCGCGAACGCTGCTTCCGCCAATGGTCGGGAGATTTATCGGCGGAGTGGGCGAGTTCTACGGCGACGAAACGGTAGACGGCAAGAAGGTCCTCTGCCGATTCCTGTGAACCCGGCCGTCGTCCGACATGGCTCGATGGGAGCAGGCCTTCTCCGATGATGGGGGCAAGACGTGGGAGACGAACTGGATCATGATCCTCACACGCCCGTGACGTCGACATGGCCGTCTTGAGATCTGGTGATGCCTTGAAGTGGTGATCTCGTGATCGATGTTCGATCGGTAGGATCTCGTGATCTGATGACCGAGCTGTTGATCAATCCATCGATCTATCTGGCGCGCCCGCCTCGTCGAGCCAACTAAAATTTGCAACACGCCGGAGTGATCACGTACGCAGGAACGCCACGCATCCTGCAGCGCAAGGGACAAATTCGGCACGATCAACGAGATTCTGAGCGGGCATCGATTTGGCAAGAGACGACGGTATGATGAACGACAACATCGTGCCTAAAACACCCTTGGCCGAACTCGTTGAGGCTCGCACTGAAGTGACGCTGTCGGCAGAGACACGCCTTGCCATCGAAACGATGGCCCAGGAGATGGCGCGCGAGATTCTCAAGCAGCCTGGTGTGCGGCAGGAGCTGAAAGCGCTGGCGCTAAAGGCGATTCGGGCGGCCTGGCAGAGTATGGAGCAGTCAGGTGGCGGCACCACTCCGCCCCAAGACTCTCCTCGTACCTGAGCCTGAACGGGAACCAATCAGCGAATGGCGAATTGCGAACAGCGAATAGCGAATCGCCGTCACCGTCCTGTACGCGATCCGATAGATGAAGCCTCTGTTGTCGTCGGACAGGTAGAGCGCCTCGTCCGGGCCGCTAATGATGCCGCGCGGGCGGCCGGAGACGACGCCGTCCTTCAACCATCCGGTGACGAAGTCGTCGGCGCTCACCGGGCGGCCGTCCTTCATCACCACGCGCATCACCTTGTAGCCGTTCTTCTCCGAGCGCGCGGTGGACCCGTGCAGGGTGACGAACATCGTCCGGTACTCCGGCGGGAAGCGCGTGCCGGTGTAGAAGGCGAGGCCGAGCGGCGATGCGTGTGCCGGGAGCTCGAGCGCGGGTTTCACCACCTGCGCCGCACTGAGCGTGCGCGGCGCGTCCTTGATCTCGGGCACGTGGCTCTCGACGCTCTGGCCGTAGAAGAACGGGAAGCCGTAGTGCTTGCCGTCGTCGATCAGATCGATCTCATCCGGCGGCTCATCGTCTCCGAGCTGTTCTTGTCCGGTATCGGTTGCCCAGATGCGGCCGGTGCGGGGGTCGACGGCGATGCCGACGGCGTTGTGCAGGCCAGCCGCGAATGTGCGTCCATTTCTCCCGGCGGCGTCGAACACCTGAATCGTCGTGCGGCGCGGGTCGGGCTCGATGCAGACGTTGCACGATGAGCCGATGCCGACCAACAGCCGGCCGTCGGGCGCGAACAGGATCGAGCGCGACACGTGAACCGACGGCGTTGACGTCGGCAGCTCGACAAAGTTCTCCGGCTCACCCGCAGGCTTGCCGTTCTGCCAGCGGACGCGGACCACGGCCGGCGTGGTGCCGACGTAGAGGTAGCCGTCCTTGAACGCGAGCGTGTGCGCGTTGGTCAGGCCGCTCAGCACCACCTGCGGCTCGGCGCGGCCATCGCGATCGGCGTCCGGCAACGCCACCACATCGCCGCGCCGGGCGACATGCAGCACGCGCTCCGGGCTGATGGCGAACATGCGCGCGCCCTGCAGATCGCCGGCGAAGACGCTGATGGAAAACCCCGGCGGCAGCTTCAGATCGCCGAGCGGCGCGACCGCGGGCGCGGCTGCCGCCGGCGGCGGTGGCGCCTGTGGCGTCTGTGGCGTCTGTGTGGCAGCGTGAATGAAGACTGTGGCTGCAGAGACGATCGCCAGTGCGGCCGGGCACAGCAGCGTTCGGAAGGTCATGGCGCCGAGTGTATCGCGGCTACGACGACAACCACGGGTAGATCAACCGATAGATCAAGAGGTCGATCAATAGATCAGCCGCTCAAGACATCGTTAGATCGATCACAAGCTCAACACTTCACCAGATCACGAGATTCAGATATCGCCGGGCCGCTCACGGCAGAGGTGTCGTCGCCGACGTCAGTGACGCAGCGGAGGCGGCACCACGAACCTGCGCTGCCATCCCTGTTCTGAATCGGATGGCGAGTAGACTTTGCGGATGAAGGCGTCGTCTCGCACGAGCCGGATATGGCCGAAGCCTTCTTCGTCGAGCACGCGCTGACAGCTGGCCATTGCCTCGTCTGTCGTCAACGCCGTGTCCAACGCCGTTCCCACTGCGCCATTCGAGACCGTCGCCAACTTCGACAGGCGTTCAAACGCGCGACCGGAGGAACCGATTTCGTCGAGAAGTTCCTGTGCAGACGACGTCTCGGGAGAGCCGATGAACAGCTCCAGGATGTTCCCCCGGTCGGCTGGATCGATGGGAGTCCACGCGCAGATGGCTCCGCGGTATCCGGCGCCCCAGGCCTCCAGCTCTGCCGCGTGGTGCTTGGCGAAGTCCTTCCAGGCCTGGCCGGCGGTCTTGGCGACATCGCCCCAGTTCATCCAGGAATGGCTGTCGATGATGGTCTGTCCATCGCTGTAGGTGAGCAGGCGGTAACCACGCCCGGTTGCTCCGAACACGAACACAATCGACTCGAACGCCGGCTTCAACTTCGTACGCATCGCAACTCCCTGGCCCACGCATCGTGGGTGTTGCGATCTTACGAGAGGGATTTCCTCGACCGCGATGATCCGAATCAGGCGGGGCCGTCATTCGTCACAAATTTCTGCTGGAAGGCGAGCCCGTTACCTGAGACGGGTGTCGATGAGCGACTTCGCGGTGATGTCCTTCAGCGCCACCGTGCCGCAACCGACCATCGCGAGGCGCAGCTCGGTGTCGAGAATCTGCAGCACGCGGTCGACGCCGGCCTGACCGAACGACGACAGGCCCCAGATATACGGGCGGCCGATGCCGACGGCCGTGGCGCCCAGCGCCAGCGCTTTGAACACATCCGTGCCGCGCCGCACGCCGCCGTCGAGCAGCACTGGCATGCGACCACCCGCACCCTGCACCACTTCTGGCAGCGCATCGATGGTGGGACGGCCCGTCTCGGTGGCGCGGCCGCCGTGGTTGGACACGATGATGCCGTCGGCGCCGCTCGTCACCGCGAGCGCGGCATCGTCACCGCTCTCGAGTCCCTTGATCACCACCTTCATCTTCGTGACGTCTTTCACCCGCTTCACGAAGTCCCACCTCAGCGTGGCCGACGTGAGCGTCACATCTTTCATGTCGATGCCCGTGAACATCGGCTTGACGCCGACCGTGCGACCGTCGGCGGCCGGGCCGGCCCCGCCGTGACAGCTGGCGCATGCGCGCGTATCGACGCGTGCCATTCGCTGGTCTGTCTCGGTATTGCGGCCCGCAGGCAGATCGACAGTTACCGCCACTACGGGACATCCCGCCGCCTCGGCACGCTTGAGCAACTTCGTGGTGACGTCCCAGCTGTTCGTGGTGTAGAGCTGGTACCACAAGCCACTGCCACCTCGAGCCTTGGCGACGTCTTCGATCGCCGTGGACGATTGCGTGGAGAGAATCTGCAGCTGCCCTCGCGCTTGGGCGGCGCGTGCCACGGCCAGCTCGCCTTCGGCATGGAACGCCCGCTGACTGCCGACGGGACAGAGCATCACGGGAGAGGTGAACTTCTGCCCGAAGAGCTCCATCCCCATGTCGATGTCGCTCACGTCGACGAAGCGGCGCACGCGCAACTGATACCGGTCGAAGCCTCTCGGATTCGCCCGGAGCGTCTCCTCTCCGTCGACGCCCGTCGCCATGTAGCCCCAGTGTGCGGGCGGCAGCACCCTGCGCGCCATGGCTTCGAAATCGTAAACGTCCAGAGCGTCGGCCGCACTCGCCAGCGTTGCTGCGGCCGCTTGCGAAGCGGGCGCCTGAGTGAATGCCTCGAGCAAGGCGGGATACGCCAGCAGCAGCGGGCTGCCGGCCAGGAACTTCAGGAACTCGCGGCGATCGGACATGAAGGCTCCTCGAGAAAGAGTTCAGTGTGGGGTCAGAGCCAACTGGTGGCAGGAGTATAAGGGCAACACCGGAGGGCGGACGCCCTTCGACTTGGACCGGGGACCAGGTTCACCGATCCATGCTCAGTGGGGCAGTCGTCGCTTCAACGACTCGATGTCGCGCGAATGGTCGGATAGAACTTGCCTGTGAAGTTCGAGAGTCGAATGCACGGTTCGATCGAGATCCGAGATATCGCGCCGAATTGCCTCGAGTGTGCCGCCGAAAGCCTCGCCCAACAGCTTGACCTGACCTTGAACGTCCTCGACGGCGGTCTTGAACTGCCCGGATAGACGGTCCTCAGCGAGCTGAAACCGGCTGTCGAAGCGAGCCGAGAGTCGCTGCTCGAGACGCTCTTCGAGTTGCGGCAACCTCTCGTCCAACCGCTTGGTCAGCTGCTCATCGAGTCGCACCGTCAGCCGCTCCTCGAGCCGTACGGTCAGCCGCTCTTCGAGTTGTGGCAGCCGTTCGTCCAACCGCTCCGTCAGCTGCTCGTCGATCCGAACCGCCAGTCGATCCTCGAGTCTCGCCGCCAGCCGCTCCTCGGCCCCGCGGACCTCGGTCTTGATGACGTCGGTCAGCGCTTCCTTCAGCTGTTCGAATTGCGCCTGCATCTCAGCGGTCCACTCGGTGGCCACGATACCATCGTCCTCCGCCCGTTGATCGTGCGAAGAGGATGCCGGGACAACTTGGGTGAATTGTCTAAGTCTTTCGGCGTCACTGAGCAGGAGGTTAGCGGAATCTCCGTACGAGCGCCGCCAGCGTGCGATCAAACTCTGCGATGCTCGAAGTTTGGTCGGACGCCGTTGTGGCCGACGATGGTGGCGTCGTCGTCGCGGAATCTTTGCCGCGGAAGATGTGAGAAGCGAGTGACCTCGACAAAACGAGACTCTGTATCCGTGCTGCAACGTCAGGCAAGTAATCCTTGGATAGACTGGCGAATCTGTTGATCCTGTGAGGTGGTGAGCTGGTGATCGATCTGACGACGTTCGATCTGGAGATCTAGCGACCGATGTCTCGATCTATCTCGTGATCCAGCGGCCCTTTTCCCATCGACAATCCCCCCGAAACGCGCTAAAACGCGAACCCAGGACCGAGCACCCTTCGACTCGGTTCAAGGGCAAGCCCTTCAACCTCCCTCAGGGCAGGCGGAGGAGTGAGCACCGAGCACCAAGCCCTGGCACCGGGCACTTGGCACCGACCCTGGCACTTGGCACCGGCCCTGGCACTTGGCACCTGGCACTTGGCACCGAGAAGCGTAAGAGGAGTTTTCCATGCGCGTAGGTGACGTCGTAGCCGAAATCATGAAGCGCGAGCGGGTGAAGACGCTGTTCGTCTACCCCCTCACGCCGCTCACCGAGTTCGCGGCCGCCGCCGACATCCGCCCCATCGTCGTTCGCCAGGAGCGCGTCGCGTGTGCCATGGCCGACGCCGGCGGGCGCCTGAGCGCGAGCGACGATGTGAAGGTGTTTGCGTGCCAGGGCGGCCCTGGCATCGAGAACGCGTTCGGCGGTGTGGCGCAGGCGTTCTCCGAAGGCGTGCCACTGGTGGTGATCGTCCCCGGCCCGACGCGGGCGCAGCACAACGTGCCGCCGACCTTCAACGCGACCCTGAACTACCAGCACATCACCAAGAGCGCCGAGACGGTGACGACGCCGGAGATGATCGTCCCCGCCCTGCGCCGCGCCTTCACGCTGGCGCGCAATGGCCGCCCGGGTCCGTGCCTGGTCGAAATCTGTGACGTCTTCGGCGCGGACATTCAGACGATCCCCACGCTCGCCGATCTCGCGTATGAGCCGACCAAGCGCACGCTGATCGCGCCGGATGCCAAGGCTATCGACGCGGCGGCCGACCTGCTGCTCAAGGCGAAGATGCCGATGATCTACGCGGGTCAGGGCGTCCACTACGCCAAGGCGTGGCCCGAGCTGTTGCAGGTAGCCGAGCTGCTCGAGGCGCCGGTCGGGACGAGCATGGAAGGGAAGAGCGCGTTTCCCGAGACGCACGCGTTATCGCTTGGCGCCGGCGGCAACGCGATGTCGCGCGCGCTGGCCACTCACGTCCGCGACGCGGACGTCGTCTTTGGCGTCGGCGTCAGCTTCAGCCCGGGCTACTCCATCCGCTGGCCGACGACGAACAAGCGCTTCATCCACGCCACGGTCGACGAGCGCGATCTCAACAAGATCATTCCCACCGATTCCCCGGTGCTCGGCGACGCCAAGCTCACCCTGGCGATGCTGCACCAGGCGCTCAGCGAGCGGCTGCGCGGCAAGCCGCGCGGCCTGACGCGCGAAGTCTCCGCTCGCATTCAGGAACAGAATCGCCCGTGGCTCGACGCGTGGCGGCCGTTCATGACCAGCGACGCCAAGCCGCTGTCGCCGTACCGCGTCCTGCACGATTTGTTGCAGACGGCGGACGTCGCCAACACCATCATCACGCACGACGCCGGCTCGCCGCGCGACGAGATGATCCCGTTCTGGAAATCGGTGACGCCGCTCAGCTACATCGGCTGGGGCAAGACGACGCAGCTGGGGTATGGGCTGGGCCTGGCGATGGGCGCGAAGGTGGCGCACCCGGACAAGCTGTGCATCAACTGGTGGGGCGAGGCGGCCATCGGCATGACCGGGATGGATTTCGAGACCTGCGTCCGCTGCCAGATCCCGATCATGTCGATCTTGTCTAACAACTTCGGGATGAAGACGGAGTACGCCGCGATGCAGGTGTCGCACGCGAAGTACCGCACGTGCGACATCTCCGGCAACTACGCCGACTTTGCGAAGGCGATGGGCGGTTACGGCGAGCGCGTCACCGAGCCGGAGCAGGTGGTGCACGCGATCGTGAACGGCATCCGCGCGACCAAGGAAGGGAAGCCCGTGCTGCTGGAGTTCATCACGACGCAGGAGGTGCGGTACGCGACCGCGGGCGCGATGCCGACGACTGGCAATCCCAGCGGGGCTGAATAGAAGGCACAAGGCAGAAGGCAGAAGGCATCCGCCTACGCTCGCCGGAGGTTTATCGAGCGAGCTACGGCGAGATGGCGCGCCGAAGCAGCATTCTGCGGAGGCGGCCAGAAGGCTGAACAACGAACATGTTTCTGTTCAAGAAGCATCTCGATCGGCGGACGTTTCTGCGAGGCATGGGCGCGATGGTGGCGCTGCCTCTGCTCGACGCGATGTTGCCGGCGCGCGCGCTGCTGGCGTCGATGCGGCCTACACAGCGCCTCGCCTTCGTGTACTTCCCGCACGGCGCGGTCATGAAGGAGTGGATTTACTCCGGCAACCGGCAGCCGGCAGCCGGCAACCGGCATCCGGCAACCGGTAACGTTCAGCTCGGTCGGATACTCGAACCGCTATCACCATTTGCGAATCGGCTGACGGTTGTCAGCGGCGTCGAGAATCGTCACGCCTACGGTCCAGTGCATGCGATCACGCCAGGGACGTGGCTGTCCGGAACGAATCCGGGATCCGGGATCCGGCAGCCGGCAACCGACAAACGAAATACAGGCGCCATCGGGCAGCCGGCAACCGGCTCGGATAGCCATGGTGCGACGGCCGATCAAATCGCTGCTGAGTGTCTCGGCCGGGAGACGCTATTGCCGTCGATCAGCCTTGCGGCGGAGGAGCCTAAGAAGATCCACGCGGGAATCTGGGAGGGGCAGTTCGATCAAAACCTCGCAACGACGATCTCTTTCAGTGCGGCCCGCACGCCAGTGCGGATGGAGTTCGATCCGCGGGCCGTGTTCGACGGGCTGTTCTCTGTCGGTGCCAAGTGCCACGTGCCTGGTGCCAGGGACAAGGTGCCAGGTGCCGGGACCTCGCGCAGCGTGCTCGATCTGGTCGCAGAGGACGCGGCCACGTTGCGGACACACCTCGGAGTCGCAGATCGCGCCGTCCTCGGCGATTACCTCGAGTGTGTGCGAGATGCCGAGCGTCGTGTCGAGAAGCTGGAGCGCGCGCTCCTGGCAGATTCGGAGCAGCAGTTCATCGATCGGCTGTCACTGATGTTCGACCTGACGGCGCTCGCGTTCCGCGCCGACATCACGCGAGTCGCGTCGTTGATGATGGCCGCGGAAACGAGTTCGATGACCTACAGTCACGTCGGCGTGCCAGAGTCGTTCCATGCGCTGTCGCATCACCAGAACGATCCCGAGAAGCTTGAGCGGCTCGTTCGCATCCAGGCGTTTCAGACGAAGATGCTCGCGAACTTCGTCCGCACGCTCGAGGAATTGCCGGACGGCGATGGCTCGATCCTCGATCGCTCAGTGATCCTCTTCGGCAGCAACATGAGCGACAGCCACGCGCACGATCACTTCCCGCTGCCGCTGGCGATGATTGGCGGCGGCTGCGGCACGCCGCTCGGACTCCGGCATCTGCAGTGGCCCGACCGTACACCGATGTCGAACCTGCTGCTCACGGTGCTGCGTCGGGCCGGTGTGCCGGCGCAGTCGATAGGTGACAGCACAGGGGAGTGCGCGGGAGCTTAGGCGTCGCGCACAGCGGCCACGAATTCAGGCGCGAAATAGCAACCGCGTCTGGTCCGGCAGTGAGGCTTGCGGCGCGTTGTCCAGGCCTTCAGCGCGGCCACACTTCGAACATTCGCAACTGTTGCCTTCATGGGCGTCACCATTTGCACCGATGTCACAACAATCCTCTCGTGGTTTCGTCCTTCGCGGATAGACTTCGCCACGATCCGAATGCCCGACCAAAGCGACGATCTCCCGTTTGGCCTCTACGAGCGCCTTGTTGACGCCAGCCTCAAGACGAGACTCCTACGGTTTGACCCGGCAACAACCAAAGTAGTCCGCAAGGATTTGGATCCAGCCGAGGCCCATGCAACGCTGGCCAGGCACATCGAAGCGCTTGTTGCTCGCGTTCTGAGCAGCCTGCCACACGAAGAGCGGATATCGAAGCAGGCCGAGCTCGCGAACCGAATCGTCGATCTGCTGACCGGCTCCAGCCTTGAGATTGGGGATTCAGGCGAGGCTATCGAAGTGCCGCCTCAGCAACTGAGAGCTCTTCAGCTGCTGACGGGAGTGCCCGCCGAAGATCGCGATATCGCAACGCCGTTAACAGCGCTATCCGCCTCGGACCTGCTAGTCAATGCGCGTGGTGAGCCAGGCCTCGGGCACGCATTGGCGCATGAGATTCCGTCCGCAGATTCCATTGATTTGCTGTGCGCGTTTGTTCGATGGCACGGGCTGCGGTTGCTCGAGGATCAACTCGTGGCTCACTGCAAGGCGGGTCGACCGCTCCGCGTGATCACCACTGTCTTCACCGGCTCAACGGAACGCAAGGCGCTCGATTGGCTGATCAAACACGGTGCCCAAGTCAAAGTGTCGTACGACACGCAATCCACCCGTCTCCATGCCAAAGCCTGGCTGTTCCGCCGCGCAACTGGTTTCTCGACGGCATACATCGGGTCGTCAAACCTGTCGAAGTCGGCACTGGTAGACGGGGTGGAGTGGAACGTTCGGCTCTCCCAAGTCGGCACGCCAGACATCCTGGAGAAGTTCGACGCGACGTTTGAGACCTACTGGGCGAGTCCCGAGTATGAGTCCTACGATCCGGCACGCGACAGCGCTCGATTCGACCGCGCGGTTGCTCAGGACTCCGGCGAAACGCTCGATGCGCCACTCCTGTTCCTCGATGTTGAGCCGTGGCCGCACCAGCGGGAGATGCTCGAAAAGCTCGCCGTCGAACGCGACCGGCATCACCGCTTCAAGAATCTCGTCGTGGCCGCAACCGGAACCGGCAAGACCATCGTTGCGGCGCTCGACTACAAACGGCTGCGAGACCGGTATGGCGACCTACGATTACTGTTTGTCGCCCACCGACAGGAAATTCTGAAGCAGAGCCTCGGTGCATTCCGCCAGGTGTTGCAATCGGGGGACTTTGGCGAGCTCTACGTCGATGGCCATCAGCCCGATGAATGGCAACACGTCTTCGCGTCGATTCAGTCACTGGCGCAGGCAAATCTCGAAGCGCTGAAGTCGTCCGCGTTTGATGTCGTGATCGTGGATGAGTTCCACCATGCGGCAGCGCCAACGTATACGAAGCTGCTGACGCATCTATTTCCTTCGGCGGACAAACCTGAGGCTGCGACTCGTGGCAAGCCTCGAGTACTCCTCGGACTGACTGCGACGCCGGAGCGGACGGATGCCGGCGACATCCTTCATTACTTCGACAACCATATTGCGGTCGAGCTCCGACTGTGGGATGCGTTGGACAGAGGACTGTTGTGTCCGTTCCAGTATTTCGGACTCCATGACAACACCGACTTGTCGTCGGTCCAGTGGTCACGCAAGGGATATGACACGACTGAGCTCGAACGGCTCTACACGGGAGACGACGCCCGAGTGAGGCTCGTACTCGAGCAGATCGCGCAGAAACATCGAGACGCGCATTCGATGAGAGCACTGGGATTCTGCGTGAGCATTGCACACGCAGAATTCATGGCTCGAAAGTTCGGCGCCGCGGGCCTTCCCTCGATCGCGGTCTCTGCGGACTCGGACTCAGAGACCCGTAAAGAGGCTCTTTCGTCGCTCAGGGCCGGGAAAGTGCGCGCTCTGTTCGCAGTCGATCTGTTCAACGAAGGGGTGGACTTGCCCGAAGTGGACACACTCCTGTTCCTTCGTCCGACAGAAAGTGCGTTGGTCTTTCTTCAACAGCTGGGTCGTGGACTCAGGCGGCACGATCGAAAGGACTGCGTCACGGTTCTGGACTTTATCGGCCAGTCGCACCGACGTTTTCGATTCGACCTTCGATATAGAGCAGTGACGGGAGCGACGCGAACCGAATTGGAGAAGCAGATCCAATTGGGTTTCCCGTTCCTGCCGACAGGTTGCTCGATGCAGCTCGATCGGGTGGCGACCGGCATAGTGCTCAGCAACCTGAAGAGCGCGATTCCGTCGCGCCGTCCATCGATGGTCAGAGAGCTGAAGGCTTTGGCTGATTCTGGAGCAGTGTCCCTTGCTGCCTTCCTTGAGGAGACCGGCCTGGAGCTAGAAGACGTGTATCGCTCCGGTTGCTGGTCAGGATTGAAACGTGAAGCGGGCTTGGACGTGCTCTCGCCAGGCCCGAACGAGGCGCTGCTGGGCGATCGGTTGTCATCAATCCTTCACGTCGACGATCCGCTAAGGCTCGCCGCATACCAAGGACTCTCGGTATCGCCCTCCATTGAGGGGCTCAGCGCAGCGGAGCGACGTCTCCTGGCCGGCTTTCACTTCGCGACGATTCCGACATCGATTGCGCCGAAGTCGCTGGCTGGGTCCGTTGCACTCATCCACGCACATCCGGCCATCGTCCAGGAACTGGGCGAACTGATTCCTCTGCTGGAGGAGCTGGCGGACCATCTCACTTATCCATTGGAATTGGCGGGCATCCCGCCCGACCAGGCCTCAGTCCCGTTGTCGGTTCATGCACGTCACACGGTGGACGATGTGCTGACGGCGTTTGGAATTCTGGACTTCAACAAGACTGCATGGAAGCAAACGGGGGTGATTCGAGACGAGCGGACCAATTCGGACCTGTTCTTCGTCACTCTCGAAAAATCTGAGCGAGAGTACTCGCCATCGACCCTGTACAAGGACTACGCGATCTCACCGACGCTGTTTCATTGGGAGTCACAGTCCACGACAACCCAGCGCTCGCCAACGGGGCAGCGGTACATCCATCACCGCGAACGGGGAGGCAACATCCTGCTGTTTGTTCGCTCGCGGAAGAAGTTGGACGGGAGGACCGTTCCATACACGTTCCTTGGACCGGTGGACTACGTCTCTCACAAAGGAGAGCGTCCAATCAGTTTTCTGTGGAAGCTGCAGAGGCCGATGCCGGCCGATATGTTCCGCCAGGCAAAGGTCGCGACAGCATAAGTCTTATGGCTTCACGCGTCCCAGGATGCGGCTAAGACCGTGGACACAGGAGGATCTCCAAGAGGCTTTATGAAGAAAGAAGAAGGAAGAAAGAAGGCGTGCTCACTGCGGCAGTCGTCGCTTCAGCGACTCGATGTCGCGCGAATGTTCGGACAAAACCTGCCGATGAAGTTCGAGTGGACGCTCCGATCAAGATCTGAAATGTCACGTCGAATCGCTTCAAGCGTGCCGCCGAAGGCGTCGAGGAAGCGCGCTAGCTTGCCCGCTTGGTGATTCGCACGCGTACGCCGCTCTTCGGCAGCGGCCCGAGACCGCCGGCGCCGGGGGACGCGTCTTGCTCCGGGTAAGCGAGCTCGTAGTTGCGCGTGAACCAGCCGAACAATGCCGGCATCAACAACTGGATCAGCGCCTCACCGGCACAGCGATGACCGTCGGGCGGGCCACCGCCCTGCGGCACGAACGCCCCTTTCGGGAGCGCGTCGACCGTGTCGTCGCCAAGGCGACTGGCCTTGTAGGCCGTGGGATCGGTGAACGTCGTGCCATCTTGCAGCGTCGCCCAGATCGCACCCGCGCCCTTCCATCCGGCACGGATGGAATAGCCGTCGAACTCGAGATTCTTCTTCGCGACACCGAAGAAGGTCACCGGAGCGAGAGGATAGCTGCGCAAGACCTCTCGCGACGCCGCGCGAGCGAGATCGAGCGATCGCACCTGATCGAGAGTCGGCACCGCGCCCGCAACCAGCCTGGCATCGGCCTCGGCGCGGATCTTCGCTGCGAGCTCAGGATGCTCGCCAAGCACGGTGAGAATCCACGCGAGGACGGCCGTCAAACCACCGTGGGCCGCAAAAAAGAAATGCAGCAACTCGATCTCGAGCTCCGTCGTCGAGAGCTGCTCGCCATTGGGGCCACGCGCGCTCTTGAGCACGCCGAGCGCGGAGCCCTTGCCGTCCTTCGCAATCTGCTTCTTGAGATAGATCCGCAGGCGATCACGCGCACGGATCGCCTTGCCGTACGCGGTGAACGGCAGGTTGATCGGCGGTGAGAACGCGCCCTTGTTCATGATCAAGAAGTCGTGTGCGCTCTCGACGTTGCTCGTCGTGGGATCGCTCGCCGCGAACAGCACGTTGGCAACGTCGAAGCCGAGCTGGGACAGATCGCCGGCCACCGGCTTCTCGCCCTCACCGGCCCACTTGTCGACGAAGCGCTGGATCACTTGGAACACGCTCGGCAGATAGCTCTCCATCGCCCGATCGGTGAACGCCGTGAGCAGCAGCCGCTTCCGGGTCTTGTGGCGATCGCCATCGATGAACGGAATGGCATCGGGATGCAGCAGCTCCTGGAGGAACTTCGGCGAGCCGTTCTGCCGGGTGAAGTTGTTCGGATCCATGAAGAACGAGAACGCTTGCGGGCCGGCGAAGAACACGACGGTGTCGGAGAGAATCCGCGTCTTCCAGATGTTGCCGTGCTGTTTGGTGCGCGACAGCGTGAACGTGAACGGATCCTTGAGGAACGTCAGGGCTTCGCCGACAAACGGCAGTGCCGAGCGATCCGGGGGGTAGCTGACTCATCGTTGCATCGTAGAGGATGAGCCAGAAGGGGGGACAGTCCCCTCTTCACTTGAACCGCGACAAGGGTAGAGCACAGTCGGATTCGATGAAGAACGAAGAGCAGAACGATGAACAGACAGTAGCGCGCTGAAAGCTTGCGGAATGGCTGCTCTCGGAGCCGGCCTTGTCAATTGTCGGTCTGCGCGCCCGCCGCAATCCGCTGCTCAGCCCGCCCGCGCCTGATGCTGCCGCCGGTAGTCGAAGCGCTGAGATCACCAGATAGATCACTAGCTCGATCACCAGATCACCAGCTCTAAAGATCGAACATCGATCACGAGCTCACCACCTCACGAGATCGCCAGATCTTTCCACGGGCCTGTATACTCCCTCCCCGTGCCCCCCTGCCCGGCCTGCGGCAAACCCCAGACCGCTGCGCAAAGTTTCTGCGGCGACTGCGGTGCCTCGCTGGATCCCGGCGCCGTCGTCACCGCTCCGCCAGACATTGATCCGAACCCGCCCGCGCAGTCGCCGCGCACACCTAGCGATGGCGGACGCTATCTTCCCGGCGTCGTCCTCGCCGGCCGCTACCGCATGGTCGGCCTCCTCGGCCGGGGCGGTATGGGCGAGGTGTATCGTGCCGACGACTTGAAGCTCGGCCAGCCGGTCGCGCTGAAGTTTCTCCCGCGCGATGTCGAGCGCGATCCGGAACGGCTCGATCGCTTCCTCACCGAGGTCCGCTTCTCGCTGCGCGTGACCCATCCCAACGTCTGCCGCGTCTACGACATCGCCCAGGCCGAAGGCCGTCACTTCATCTCGATGGAGTACGTGGACGGCGAGGACTTGTCGTCGCTGCTGCGCCGCATCGGCCGGCTGCCCGAAGACAAAGCCGTGGAGATTTCGCGGCAGCTGTGTGCGGGACTGCAAGCGGCGCACGACGAGGGCGTGCTGCATCGCGATCTGAAGCCCGCCAACGTGATGCTCGACGGCCGCGGCCGCGCCAAGATCACCGACTTCGGTCTCGCCGGCGCCACCGACGGCATCTCCGGGCTCGAAGCGCGCGCCGGCACGCCGCAGTACATGGCGCCCGAGCAGATCGCCGGCCAGGCGCTGTCGAAGCAGACCGACATCTACGCGCTCGGCCTCGTGCTCTACGAAGTCTTCACCGGCAAGCGCGCGTTCGAGGCTGCCAACACACTCGAGGACTCGGAGCGGCGCCAGCATTCGACGCCGTCCAGTCCAGCGGCGCACATCAGCGGCCTCGATCCCACCATCGAGCGCGCCATCATGCGCTGCCTCGAGCCGAATCCGTCGAGGCGGCCATCGTCTGCATCGACCCTCGCGGCAACGCTGCCCGGCGGCGATCCACTCGCTCGCGCGATGGCCGCCGGGGAGACGCCATCGCCGGAAGCTGTCGCACAAGCCGGCGGCACGGGCGTTCTCTCTCTCGGCGTCGCGGCAACTTGTCTGGCCGGAGTCTTCATCGGACTTGGCGTGGTGTGGTTTCTGATGTGGCAGTACTCCGCGCTTCGCTACATTCCGCTGACGATGACGTCGACCGAGCTGCAGGCGTCGGCGCGATCGATGCTGTCGACGATGGGGGTTGGCGCGCAGCCCGCCGATACGGCAAGCGGGTTCACCTGGAGTACGGCCTATGTCCGGGATGTGATGCGGCGCGACCAGTCGCTCACGCGGTGGGACAACCTCAACGCCGTCGTGCCGTCTCCGCTGTCGTTCTGGTACCGCGAGGCCCCGATTCCGCTGGTTCCCTTCAACGGTTTCTGGGGCATCGATGAGCGCAATCCGCCGCTGACAATGAGCGGGATGACGTTTGTTCGCCTGAGCACGGCCGGACGCCTGCAACAATTTCAGTTCGTCCCTCCCGCGCGCAGCGAGACGAAGGCGGCGGCCAGCGAGCCGGACTGGAGCTCGTGGTTCACGCTGGCCGGATTGAACTGGCCGGAGTTCAACGCCGCGGATCCGATCTGGAGGCCGCCGCAAGCCAGCGATCGCAGGCACGCCTGGACGAATGGCACGCTGCGCGTCGAAGCCGCATCGTTCGACGGCCGGCCGGTGTGGTTCGAGGTGATCCCCGGCTGGAAGGATCAGTCCGATCGCATTCCGGCGTCTCCGGCCGTCGGTAGCGTCGCCTCAGCGATCTTCAACGCCACGTTCCTGCTCGTCGCTCTCCTGGTTGCGCGCCGCAATGTTCGCCTCGGGCGGAGCAACGTGGACGGTGCCATACGGTCGGCCGTGGTCTTTTTCGTCGCCAGGGCCGCATGGTCGTTCCTGCAATCCGCGAACTCGACGACCGCGCTGGCGGCAGTCTTTTATACCCACCTGGCGCGACAGGTTCTGGATACCCTGCAGCTCCTGTTGGGCTATCTGGCGGTCGAGCCGTACGTGCGCAAGCTGTGGCCCGACACGCTGATCGCCTGGCACCGGTTCGTGGACGGCAAGTTCCGCGATCCGATGATCGGCCGCGACCTGCTGTTCGGCGCCCTCGCCGGGATCGGCTTCACATTGCTGTTCGTTTCGTCAGACCAGTTGCCCGGATGGCTCGGCACGTCGTCCCCCGTCATCCGACCGGACGGGTTGCTGACCCTCGCGGGCTTTCGGCAGGCCGCCGCCTGGCCGTTCGATCTGTTCTACAACTCGTTCTTCCTTCCGGTCGCGTTGCTGCTGATCGTCCTGGTGCTCCGCGTCGTCTTTCGGCGGCCGTGGATCGCCTACACCGTTCTGGTTGCGGCGGTCGGGGTGAGCTCGGCGCTGCTGCTCAATTCGCCGACGCTTTCGGGGCCACTGCTCGGGGCCGTGCAAGCCTGCGCCTTCGGGTTGCTGATCTTCGTGCTCTCGCGCTTCGGGCTGCTCGCCACCGTGGTCGCGCTCATGTATTCGTCGTGGCCGGGCGTTCCGCTCACGCTCGATCCGTCGATCCCGTATTTTCCCTGGTCGGTCGTGACGATCGTGTGCTTCGCCGCGGTTGCGGTGTACGGCTTCGTGATCTCGTTGGGAGGACGGAAGCTGTTGGAGGATCCCCTGGGGTGAATCTGGTGATCTGGTGAACTGGTGAGCTGGTGATCGATCTCTCGATGTTCGATCTGGAGATCTGTTGATCGATGTTTTGACCTATCTGGTGATCGCGAGCGGCCGCGAACGGCCTACAATCTCGTGAGCGATGAACAGGCGTAGCGCCCTGAAAGCTTGCGGAATGGCCGTGCTCGGAGCGGGCCTCGCCGATTGCCGGTCTGCACGCCCACCGCAATCCGCCGCTCAGTCCGCCCGCCCGCGCCTGATGCTGCCGCCGGTCCACGCGTCCTGGGACCGCATCATTCGCACCACGGTGGGGCTGCGACCCCACCGTCCCGGCGGGTTCAACGTCAGCGCCGAGTCGGTGGACGGCAAGACCGTCATCCACAACTACGGCCATGGCGGTGCTGGTCATTCGTTGGGCTGGGGCTGCGGCATCCTCGTCGCTGAGCTCGCGCTTCAGCACGCCGATCGTCGCGCCGCCGTGCTCGGTTGCGGCACGGTCGGACTGACCGCGGCCAGGCAACTGCAGCGGCGCGGGTTCGACGTCACCATCTACGCGAAAGCGGTGCCGCCGGACACGACGTCGAACATGTCGCTGGCCGCCTTCACGCCAACGTCGGGTCTCATTTCGGGCGGAAGGCACGCCGGAGTGGGCAGACGCAGTTCAGGAGCGCGGTGTCGGCGTCGTATCGCGAACTGCAGCTGCTCGCCGGCCGCGACTACGGCATCTCGTGGATCGACAGCTTCGACGCGACCGACACGCCAGGCGTCCGGAGCGTGGACCCGCAACGTCCCACGACCAACTTTACCGGCTTGGAAATGGGCGGATTGATGCCGCCAGGAGTCGCCGACTTTGCCGGTCGCATTGTCCTCGGGCCAGACGAGCACCCGTTTCCGACGCAGTACGCCATCTGGCAACGGCAGATTCGCATCGAGCCATCCATCTATCTCGACGCCATCCTGAAGGACTTTCTCGCGTTCGGCGGACGTCTCGTCATTCGCGCGTTCGACACACCGCGCGACCTGATGTCGCTCGGCGAGAACCTGATCGTGAACTGCACCGGACTCGGCGCGAGCACGCTGTTCGGCGACACGACGATGGTCCCGGTGAAAGGGCAGTTGACCGTGCTCATCCCTCAGCCGGAGGTGAACTACGCGTGCCGCACGATGCCGCGGCGTGATGGCATTGCGCTGGGAACAACCCAGGAACGCGGCGTGGCGACGCTGGAGCCCAACGAAGAGGCACAAAAGCGCATCGTCGACACGGTCATCAAGTTCTATAGCGCGATGCGCCCCGCCACGGTGAATATGTCAGCGAGGCTGCTCGACATGCCGCGCGACACGCCGCAGGTGGAGAGCTTTTTCGGTCTTGAATCCTGACGGCGTTTGCGGCTTCGACGGCCGAGGTCGTCACGCCTCGTCGCCGCGTTCGAGCGCATCCACGTCCGACAGGTCTTTCGGTCGTCCCGCCGCGCGCTTGTTGCGAATCAGCGTCTCTCGTCCGATGTAGGGGACGGTGTGCCGGCCGAACGGTCCATCGACGCGATGAGTCCAGATTTCCGGCCACTCCACACCGCTGATCGCGCTCATTACGTGAATTTGCACTGGAGGAACGCCCATTTCGATCATGCGTCGACTGTCCGCCACGACCTCGGGAGTGAGTTCAGGAGCGGAAAAGCCGAACCCGTCGAGGGCCCTCAGCAATCTGGAAGCGTTGTCGGTGGTCGGCCGCACAAGCACGTCGAGATCGCCGGTGAACCTGGGTGCACCGTGATATGCGAGTGCGTACGCCCCGACCAGAACGAACTCAACGCCATGGGCAGTCAAGCACGCGATGAACTCGTCGAAGTCGGGCGCGACCTCCATCGACTTGTCTCCGAAGAAACTCGACCGCCGCAATACGCTCAGCCGGCGGCCGAGATAGCCAGTATCTGATGCGCGGCCGGAGACGTTCGTCGCTGTCGAACGATGTGACCTTCAGCACGTGCTGCAGCCTCGGCTCCGCCATGATCAACCGAGTCTACTCCGCCCCCGACGACGCTTACCAAGTCCTGTGATACTTCCGCCCGCCCCCCGTATATATAGACACTGATGGCATTCGAGCAGGTGCTGCCCAGGCGGTTGGCCCGTTGGGCTACCGCGGAACCGGACTGGGACCAGGTCTACACGGAAGAACTGCCGCGTGTTTTCAACTTTTTTCGCTATCGATTCGGCCATACGGCCGACGCCGAAGACCTGACGGCCCGGACATTCGAAAAAGCGTGGCGCTCGCGCTATCGCTACCGCCAGGACGTCGCCGGCTTTGCCACATGGCTCCTCACCATCGCGCGGAACGTCGCCATCGATCACGCGCGGGCACGTAAGCCGCTCGTGCCGCTCGATGCCGCGGCAGCGGTGCCCTCAGCCGCACGCACGCCCGAGGAGCAGGCGCTGCAGCAGTCGGACGCCGATCGCCTCGAGCTGCTGCTCAAGCAGATGCCGCCGCGCGAGCGCGAGCTCATCGCCTTGAAATACGGCGCCGAGATGACCAATCGCGCCATCGCCCGGGCCACCGGGCTGAGCGAAAGCAACGTGGGAACGATTCTTCATCGCGCGGTCGAAGACCTGCGCGCCCAATGGGATCCAAGCCCCAAGCCCCAAGCCCCAAGCCCGAGGATCGAATGAGATCGTTATGAACGACGTTTTTATCCACGCCCTGCGACGTGAGCCGTCAGCCGAGTTCAAGGAGCAACTGCGTCGTCGATTGCGCAGCGACGAAGCGGCCGCTAAGGCGCCCGCGCCAAGCTATCGTCGATTTATCCTGGCCGCGGCAGCAGTGGTGCTGCTGTCTGTGCTGCTGGCCGTGCCGGCCGTTCGAGCCTCGGCCGCACAGTTCCTATCGCTCTTCCGCGTCGTCAACATCGTCGCCGTCAAGGTGGAGCCAAGCCGGCTCGATAGTCTGAAGGCCCAGGACCTGGAGATCGGGAAGCTGATCGGCGAGCACGTCGAGGTGCTCGCAGATCCTGGTCCGCCGGTGCCCGTCGGATCGCTCGACGAAGCCGCGAGCGTCGCGGGAATGGCTATCGCCGTTCCGCAGTGGCTTCCAGAAGACAGCAAGATCATCGAAACAGCGGTGATGGGTGAGCGCGTCCTGCGCATCACGGCAAGTGCTACTCGGCTTCAGCAGGTGATGGATGCGCTGGGCATCACCGATCTGACTGCGCCGCGCCGCACTCGAGGGACAGGTCGTCAACGTTCGCGTCCCACCGGTGGTGATGGTGCGCTACGAGCACGGCAACCGCCGCACTCGCCTGTTCCAGGCGCTCGCCCCGCAGGTGACGCTGCCCACGTCCGTGGATCTCGCCACGCTCGGCGAGATCGGGTTGCGCATTCTCGGCCTCTCGCCGGACGATGCCCGTCAGTTTTCGCGGGCGATCGACTGGCACACCACACTCCTGGTGCCCGTCCCGCCCGGTGTGAGCTCGTTCCGGCAGATCACCATCGGCGGCCGGCCGGGCATTCTGATGCAACATCAGCCGCCCGATCAATCGCCGACCAGCGTGGTGCTCTGGTCGACGACCGAGCGCGTCTTCGCGCTCGTCAGCATCGACGGGCTGGATCAGGTCCTGGCCATGGCAGACTCGGTCCGGTGAACGATCGCGTCATCGAGACGCACGGCCTGCGCAAGTACTACGGCCCGACGCTGGCGGTCGCCGATCTGTCGCTGACCGTCGGCAGGGGAGAGATCTTTGGTTTTCTCGGCCCGAACGGCGCCGGCAAGACAACGTCGATCAAGATGCTGCTGGCGCTGGTCCAGCCCAGCGGCGGCCGCGGACAGGTGCTCGGCGCCCCGCTCGGCGATCGGGACGCGCGAGCGCGGATCGGCTTTCTGCCGGAGCACTTCCGCTTTCACGACACGCTCAGCGCCAGCGAGCTGCTGCGATTCCATGGCCGGTTGTACGGACTGCGAGGCGTCGATCTCGAGGCCCGCATCGATCGCCTGCTGACGCGAGTCGATCTGATCGACGCCGCCGATCGCCCGCTGCACGGCTACAGCAAAGGGATGCTGCAGCGCGCCGGCCTCGCCCAGGCGCTGCTCAACGATCCGCAGCTCGTGTTTCTCGACGAGCCCACCTCCGGGCTCGATCCCCTCGGCCGGCTGCTCGTGCGCAACATCATCGACGAGCTGCGCGCCGACGGCGTCACGGTGTTTCTGAACTCACACCTGCTCGGCGAAGTCGAAGCCACCTGCGATCGCGTGGCCTTCGTCAAACGCGGCCGGGTCGTCACCGACATGCACCTGCGAGACGGGTCGACGATCCTGGATCTCGAACTGCGCGTGACGCCTGCCGACGAGGCGGTGCAAGCCGGCCTGAGCGAATTTGGCACCGACATCCGGCTGCTGGACAACGGTGCCATTGCGATGCGTATCGACAGCGAGTCGCGCGTACCTGCCATCGTCAATTGGCTCGTGGCCCGTCAGGTGGAGGTTCTTGCAGTGCACCCGCGCCGCCAATCACTCGAAGAAATGTTCGTGAAGGTGATGGGGGAAGACGAACGCCCAGGCTAAGACACAGATGACGCAGATAACACCAGAGCCAGAGATGACGCAGATGGCGCCGCCGCCTCTAAGGTGCCAGGTGCCCGGTGCCAGGTGCCAGGGTGGAGTGCCGGCACCGATGCTGCAATTCGGAGGAACCTCGCCGTTGGATGGAACCTGCGCCTGGCACTCGGCACACGGCACTCGGCACCGCAAGGAATGCGCTCCGTCAAGCAACTTCCGGAGCAAACGATGCGCAACATCATCACCATCGCGCATCTCACCTTGGCGGAAGCTCGCCGCCGCCGCGTCGTGTTCGCCGCGGCGCTGGTTGCCCTCGCGTTTCTTTCGCTCTTTGGGGCGGCGTTGTTCTTTGGGCACCGCGAGATGCTCAGGGACCCGCACATGTCGTTTCCCCAGCGGCAGTTCACGCTGGCGATGCTGACGGTGGTTGGATTCTTTGCCGCCAATTTTCTCTCGGTGGTGTTCGCCCTGCTCTTGCCGATCGACACGCTGTCTGGCGAGATCGACTCGGGCGTGATGCAGACGCTGGCGGCAAAGCCGCTCGACCGCGCCCAGATCGTGCTGGGGAAGTGGGCGGGTCATCTCCTGATCGCCTTCGCCTATCTGCTGGTGATCTGCAGCGGGCTCGTGTTGATCGTGCGCGCCATCGCGGGATACGTGCCCGTGAGTGTCGCACCGGCGCTGCCATTGATGATGCTCGAGGTCACGCTGCTGCTGAGCGTGTCGATCGCCGGCAGCGCACGACTGAACACGATCACCAACGCCATCGTCGCTGTCGCGTTCTACGCCATCGCGTTCGTCGGCGGCTTTGTCGAGCAGGTCGGCTCGGTGGTCGGCCTGCCATCCGCCCGCAACATCGGCATCGTGGTGAGCTTGATCAGCCCCGCCGATTCACTGTGGCGGCTCGCCATCCACTACATGCAGCCAGCGATCGTCCGCGGCCTCGAGACGCCGCTGACGACGTTCTCCGTGCCCACCTTCTGGATGGTGTGGTGGGCGATGGGGTTTACAGTGCTGACGCTGGTGTACGCGGTGAGGACGTTTGCGCGGAGGAATCTGTAACGGAATCTTGTGATCTGGTGAAGTCGTGAGCTGGTGATCGATCTCACGATGTTCGATCGGTCGATCTGTCGATCGATGTCGTGATCTATCTTGGGATCTGTCGATCGCCGGCTGCCGGTTGCCGGATGCCGTGTTGAGAGCGCCGTCATCGCGGGCCTGCCGGAGCTCGTCGTGCAGAGATCAGATTCCGCAATTCCTTTGCGGCGAGAGGCACGCAACTTCTGCGATCGTTCGAATTCAACGTGGCCGATGTCTAAGCGATTCCTAGATTTCGGACCAGCACGGCACTGGCACCGGCGCAGTCGCTGTGAAGGTGCGCGAGATTATCAAGAAACTCGAGGCGGATCGCTGGAAGGTGGCCAGACAACGCGGCTCGCACCGGCAGTTCAAGCATCCGACCAAGACCGGATCTGTTACTGTGGCGTTACTGTGGCGGGAAAGCCAGGCGATGACGTGGCACTCGGAACGCTGAACAGTATCTGGAAGCAAGCGGGATTGAAGCTATGAAGTATCTGATTGTGCTCGAGAAGACAAACACTGGATACTCCGCGTACTCGCCAGATATACCCGGCTGCATCGCCACTGGCAATTCTAAAGAGGAGACCGAGCGCGAAATGCAGTCGGCGATCCAATTTCATTTTGACGGTCTGCGAGAGGACGGCCTTCCGTTACCCATTCCGCAAAGCACGTGGGCCTACGTTGATGTGCCCGCCTGAACGCGGAGGGCTCCGACTTATTCCGCTCGAAGGACCTTCATCCTGAAGAGCGGAGGAGATTCCGGCGTCGCTAAAACTTTGGCGGACTGGCCGTAGCCTTGGCGAAGGCTGTTGGCCGGCGTGGCTCGCAGGAGCTGCCGATTGAGTAGGTCCGGCGAGGCAGCGGAATCGGCCGACACGGACGCTGGGGAAGGGTCGCAGCGCGATCAAATCCATCTCTGAACCCCGCGCGGGCCTGAAGCCAAGCAGAGGTTGAAAAATCGATGACGACGATGGCATCGTCGTCGTCGTGGCAGCCAGGCGAACGAATGCCAGTGGTCCGGTTCTCCGTAAGGGGCCCTTCAAGGGCAAGCGCGTCGAATTCGCGCCGACGACGGGTATCGAGACGCTCCAGAGCATCGCCGATGACTTCATGCTGGAGATCTTCGGCTTCGAACCGGGTGAGTACCTCATCACCGATCTGTCGAGTCTGCATGACTTCGTCGGAGTCGATGACATGACATTTGTCGACGTGCTCACGAGGATCGAGGAGGTTTACCGACTGGATGTTGCCGACCTGCCCAAGGGGAACCTGCTCGAGATCTTCAGGAGATTGCACGAGCAGCAGGCAAGCGGCTCCAGAGATGGCCTGGCTTGATAGACGTGCCGATCCCGAATGCGATCGCGCAACGATCCAGATCGCCGCCTGAATCTGCCGCGATGAGTAAGTTCACTCGGATGGCTTGGACCCGTCCTCCGCATCGTCCTCGATCTGAATATCCTCCGGCTGGACCCACACCACACGACCATCTGCCCAGGTCGCCATCGGATTGCCAAGCGCCTTGTGCAGACGCCGGGCGTCGCGCGCCGCTTCCTTCAACGCCTCGTCAATCGCACGTCCATCTTCGAACAGTTCGTCGATCGTTGATTTCGTATCACTCATGGAGATGGTCCTGCGCTGCCAGGCGCCAGATCTGTTGATCCCGAACTCGTGTCGGTTTGCCGGTTGCACCGGTCGCCACGAGTCGTGGTCCCAGGATAGAGGATCCGTCGTAGAGTCGCCACGTGTCGGCCAGTGCGGGTGATGGCCGAAGGACGATCGACCGCCGTGACGAACGGCGATTCGAGGACGAGCAGTTTCGGCGAGGCAGCGGAGATCGGCGCGACGCACCGTCATGCGAGAAGACGGCAGGGGTAGTGAATCTTGTGATCTGATGAGGTCTTGAGCTGGTGAGCGATCTCGTGAGCTTCGATCTCTTGATCTGTCGACCGATGTCGCGACCTATCTAATGATCGGCCAATCGACCCCGAGCGCGTCAGCGCGCGCCCGCCGAAACTGCTCGTTCGAGAAGCGCCTGGCGAGTCACGGCGACTCAGAGGTGCCGTCGAGCGTCCGT
Organism: uncultured Acidobacteriota bacterium; assembly: GCA_963773045.1. Taxonomy (GTDB): domain Bacteria; phylum Acidobacteriota; class Vicinamibacteria; order Vicinamibacterales; family UBA2999; genus 12-FULL-67-14b. The sequence continues at coordinate 1,282,239 of CAVYZT010000013.1, forward strand.
AGGCCGGGACGCGCGCCTGTTTGAGCGCGAGCATTCAGCGAGAGCTGCGAGCGCGAGTTGCGCCAAGTGCGGGTGATGGCCGAAGGACGCTCGACCGCCGTGACGAACGGCGATTCGAGGACGAGCAGGTTTCGGCGAGGCAGCGAGGGCGGCGCGACGCACGTTCATGCGGCGGCATTTGTAGATGGCACAGGGTGAATCTTGTGATCTGATGAGGTCCCGAGCTGGGGAGCGATCTCGTGAGCTTCGATCTCTTGATCTGTCGATCGATGTCGCGATCTATCTGGTGATCGGCCAACTGACCCCGAGCGCCGTCAGCGCGCGCCCGCCGAAACGGCTCGTTCGAGAAGCGCCTGGCGAGTCACGGCGACTCGAAGGCACCGTCGAGCGTCCGTAGGCGGGGACGCGCGCCTGTTTGAGCGCGAGCATTCAGCGAGAGCAGCGAGCGCGAGTTGCGCCAAGTGCGGGTGATGGCCGAAGGACGATCGACCGCCGTGACGAGCGGCGATTCGAGGACGAGCAGTTTCGGCGAGGCAGCGGAGATCGGCGCGACGCACCGTCATGCGAGAAGACGGCAGGGGTAGTGAATCTTGTGATCTGATGAGGTCTTGAGCTGGTGAGCGATCTCGTGAGCTTCGATCTCTTGATCTGTCGATCGATGTCGCGATCTATCTGGTGATCGGCCAATCGACCCCGAGCGCCGTCAGCGCGCGCCCGCCGAAACTGCTCGTTCGAGAAGCGCGTGCGAGTCACGGCGACTCAGAGATGCCGTCGAGCGTCCGCAGGTAGGGACCGCGCCTGTTTGAGCGCGAGCATTCAGCGATAGCGGCGAGCGCGAGTTGCGCCAGGTGCATGTGACGGCCGGAGGACGATCGACCGCCGTGACGAACGGCGATTCGAGGACGAGCAGTTTCGGCGAGGCAGCGAGGGCGGCGCGACGCACGTTCATGCGGCGGCATTTGTAGATGGCACGGGGTGAATCTTGTGATCTGATGAGGTCTTGAGCTGGTGAGCGATCTCGTGAGCTTCGATCTTTTGATCTGTCGACCGATGTCGCGACCTATCTAGTGATCGGCCAACTGACCCCGAGCGCCGTCAGCGCGCGAGGCAGCGGGATCGGCGCGAGCCTAGACGAAGCTCGCCCAAGGCGAGCGAAGTCTGGCCGTCTTCTTGCACTACCAGGTGATCAGAGCATCGTTTCCTGTAAATCTTGCTCGCCACCTATGGATGCAATGACTCCAGCCGCGATCGTCGTTCTCTCCTCGATTCTTGGCGTCGCCGGAACGCGCGCCATTCTTGTCGGTCTGCTGACGATCATGTCGCGTCAGCCAGCTTTACAGCAGTTCACACTGACGGAACGTCCCACGAGCAAGGCTCAGTGAAGGAATAGCTAGCGGGACGGATCGTCGATTTCCTGACACACGCGCACGCCGTCGCGGCTGACGGCGATCGGGATGGACCTGTGGGCGTGACTCTCGCGCTCGATCGCCTTGACCATCGCGTCCTTTGCCTCTGAACTCGAGCCGCACAGCACAGTAATCGAGCCCCCGTCGCCACCGGCGCCGTTGACCTTCCAGCCGGCCGCGCCGTGCGCCACGGCGATCTCGCCAACGCGCCAGGCCTCTCGATGCACGAGATCGGGATGCAGCTGCCCTTGCGCAAGCGTGTTATCGGTCATCGCCCGACCGAACGCGGCAAAGTCGGCCGCTCGAAGGGCGTCGTGCGCGCGGCTTGCCGCATGCCGAAGCGCTTCGAGCGGTGCGCAGTCCGGGCCCAACCGTTCCAGCTTCTGCATCACCCGCTCATGCACGGCCGACGAGCTGTGCGGGCGGCCCAGATAGATCAGGACGAGTCTTCGCTCCAGCTCCTGCATCGTCTCATCCGGAAGATCGACGGGTGAGACGCTCGCGCGCGGGTACTCGGCAATCTGGATGAAGTTGACGCCGCCGAGAGCCGAAGACAGTTGATCCTGTACGCCACTCTGACCGCCGAGCTGATCGGTTTCGACCCGATGGGCCTGGTCGGCGATCTGCTGTGGAGTGAGATCGCATTCCGCGAGCCGGTTGAGCGCCGCCAGCAACGCGACGAGAACCGCCGCGGACGAGCCGGTCGAGGCGCCCGGCGGCGCGTCAGACCGAATCGTCACTTCGACGTCCGCACTGTCCGGCGGCCGCATCGTGCGAAGGGCGGCCTCGAGGAGCGGGTGAGGACCCCATGCCGATCCCTCGAGCGCCGGCGAGTAGCGCAGCTGATAGTTCTCGGCGTTGATGACGACGCGTGACTCGCGCGCCTCGCGTGGAAATACCTCGATCCGCACCACGACGAGCGGCGTGACCGCGATGTTGAGCACCAGCCCTCGCCGCGCGACCCACGTGTCGGTCCAGCCGCCGATGTCGCAGATGCGAATGGGAGCGGTGGCGGTGATGGTTCTTGACGGGTTCATCCGATACCGAAGAATGCCAGTCTGCGGTCCGTTCGACCGGCTACTTTTGTGCGAGGGTCGAGGACGGAACCGGCCGGCCGTCGATTTCAGAGTACGTATAGGTCATGCGGAAGGTGGCCGGACCGAAGAGACGCAGCTGCGCCTTTGCATCCAGAGCGACGGGCATCACGACGCAGTCGTCTGCCTTGAGCGGCGCTGACTCGGGCTGGGTGCTCGGCTCCGGGAGTCGAAGGGCGACGCGGTCGTAGGTGCGGGTGATATCCGCTCGCTTCACCCAGAACGACGGGTTCTTCACCAGCCGCCCTTCCAGGCGGACCAGCTCAGCGTCGACCGCCCGCAGGAACATCGTCCCTTCGACTAGCGCGTGGTCTTCGCGCTTGGGCGAGACCAGGATGGCGGCGAGGCCATCCGGTTCGACGCCCTTCGGCTGGAACGTGTAGTTCGCGTGTGTCAGCAGGATTCGGCCTGGCTGACGGCGGGCGACGAGGTCTCGTTCGGAGTCGAGCACCGACCGCAGTACCCGATCGCGGACGAAGGACGAACCACCTTCTCCGGTGACCTGATAACGGAATCCGGTGACAGGGGAGTATTCCGTGACCGCCTCGAGCCAGCCCGAGCGGTCGCGGTTCTGCGCCTCCAGCCGACGGGTCGCACGGTAGCTATGGTCGCGTCGCTCCTGGGCCAGGAACTGGCGCATCGACTGGTCGGCCGCGTCGTCGACACGCGCGACGAGCGCCGCGGGGATCGCCAGCGCGATCAGAAGCAGGGCAGGCAACCGCTTCACGGAATCCCCCTGTTCCAAGTTCGATGCCAACTGGGCCGGCACTCGGCGGTCAGCTTTCGGCTTTCGGCTGGGCGTTGTTGGGGCATGCCGCAGTCACCCCGATACCGGAAGTTGGTAAGAATTACTCCGGGCTCTCCGCGCACGACCGTATGCTCCGCTTTTTTCCACGACGCGGGCATTGGACGATCGGCTTACTTGCTTCCGCTTCCTTCTGCGCCACCGATCCGGCGGGGTCTCTTCCATGCGACAGGCCAGCATCAGCAGCGTCTACCCCTTCGGTCGCGGCGCGACGCGCACCGCCTTGGCGATGAAGAGCTCGTCGCGCTGCAGGCCATCGGCGATCACCTCTTGACCGGCCATGGCCTCCAGCGTTTCGTCGCGCATGCTGGGTCCGTTGTGACGGCGCAGCCTCAGCCGCTCGCCCTCGGGCGTCACCAGAAACGCCTGATGCTGGCGCCGGCTCTTGGATTGCCCGCCCCATGGGCCGATCTCGATGCGGCCGCGTCGACGCACGCTTCGATTCTATGCTTCAACCTGACCCTGGGACTATCAGCTCTCAGCTAGCTTCAGCGTCTCTTGCAGAAAGCCGAAAGCTGAACGCCGAGCAGCACCAGTTCTCATCTACGCAAGTGAACTGCGGGCTTACTTGCTGACGAGGTTGATCTCCACCATCTCGCCCTTCACCTGGAAAGCGAGGAACGCGTCGAAGATCGGCACGTTGCGCGTCTGCATCGATTTGCGGCGCGGCTTCATCGCGACAAACACGTGCGTCGCGTGCGGCATCGACGACAGCGCCTTGCCACTCGACTGTCTGGCTGCCGCCGGCTCGTGCACCGTGAAGCGGCGCAGGTTCTTGAACCGCCGACGCGCAGCGGAGAGCGCCTTGGCCTGCGTTCCGCCCCGCTTGGACTGCACGGTGAACGCCGTTTCTCGACCCAGGCGTTGACCGGTCTTCATCAAACGCACTCGACGCTGAAGCCGCGCAGCCACTTGAGCCGCTTTGGCCTTGGGCGATGCCTTGTCGCCTGGTGTGACGGCTGCCAGGAAACGGATGCAGCGAGGGGTCGCCGAGCAGCACGAACTGCGCCAGCGTCTTCTCGTCGTAGGCATCGGCAACGCTCTGCTCGCGCAGGTAGTCCTGACGAGCTTCGAGAAACGCGCGGCCGAGTGACGCGCCGTTCAACAGCTGCTCGATGAACAGCTGGCAGATCACGTCGGCGTTGGCGGGTGTGTCTTCGAGTCCATACGACACCGTCGTGCTGGCCACCACGCCAGCGGCGCCCCTGGCGAGGTAGGTGTTGGCGATGCTCATCGCCGGCAGATCTGCGGGATCGTAGAGCTGCGCGCCGTAACAGCACTCGAACGCCGCGACGGTGCCACGGCCGACACTGCGAAGTTTCCGCGCGTCCACAGCCGTGAAGTACCCGCTCCTCGGGAAACTCTCCGGCAAATGTGTGATCCTCTTTGTCTCCGTGGCAGTTGACGAAATGCACCTTGGCGCCGAGTGCTGCCTTGCCGAAGCGCGGTCCTTTCTTGGGGGACGTGAGCACGGTTGGCACCGCACCGAGCATGTTGCGCACGCTGGTCTTGGTCGACTTCTCCCAGACCTTGGCCGAGAGCGCGAACGCCGACTCGGGCCGCTTCAGTCCTTTCGCCGTGGCGGAGGAGGCGAGCAACCTGATCAAATAGGTCGGCCTGCTGGCGCCGGTCAGGTCGGGGATGCGGCCCACGACCCGCGTCGGTCCCAGGAACTTTGCCGCGCTCTGGCTGTAAGGCGCCTCGCAGGCGTAGGGGAGGTCGCTTGGCGCGAATCGATCGGGGTCCGAATCCGGGTCGCCGGCCTCGTGCAGCTTGTTCTTCAAATCCTGATAGGGAACGACGTCGTGTGAGCCGAGGATCACCAGATATTCGGGCCGGTGCTTCCTGGCCACGGCATCGACAGCGGCCTTGTTCTCCACCGGGTCGGCTGGATCCTTCACCCGCCTTCGCTTCAGCGCGCCGCCATCCAGATAAATCAGTCGCGTCTTGAGGCCGCGCTTACCGTCCGCTCGAATCAGGCCGTCAACCGCCTTCTCGATGTTCTTGACGCCAGCGGTGCCATACTTCCCGACCAGCGCCGCACGGTTGGTCACGAGAATCTTGCTCGACAACGGTTGTGTCTTCGCCATGGGGCCTCCAAGCTAGTAGACGGACACGCGGCTGGTCCTCACTCGGCAGCGCCCTCATTGGATGCGCTCACGATTCAGTCGGCGCAGCGAGACGATCCACGACAGCGGCACCGACTGCCTGCGTCTTGCAGCAGGGTCACCAGTCAACCACTGGCGCCGGCGCTTGCGCAGCAGCCACTCCGGACGATGTCGCGCCGTGCTCGCCAGATGCCGTCCGGGAGTTGAGAGCCATAGCTCCTCGAATGGCTTCTTGCCGATATCAGCCACGACCGCGTTTCCCCCCACTACCTGAATCCTCGAATCGTGAGCGTGTCGCGCAGCAACTTCCCGCGCGAGGCAATGATGTGCTTGCCGTCCGGCGAAAGCGAGCCGCGGACGAAGATATCGTCCTGCAGCTTGGTCAGTGGCCGGGCCGGCTCGCCCGAGATCGGGTAGAAGAACAGGTTGAATCGCTCGTTGGTGCTCGCAATCAGGCCGGAGCCATCCCTCGCCCACGTGAACACGCCCGTGCCGGTGGCCGCCACCAGCGGCGGGAGCTGACGCAGCGGCACATGACCATCGAGCGGAATCACCGCCGCCACCGGCACCAGCGCCTCGGTGTTGACCGAGGCCGAATAGATACCAGCCAGCCACCGGCCGTCGGGGGATACGACCGCGCGATCGAGCTGGCGTGCGATCTCCACCGCTTGCCCCCCGTCCACGGGAACGCGCCACGTGGAGGGAACGGCAGACGCGTATGACGTGCAGATCACGTGTCGTCCATCCGGCGTGAACGATAGCCAGTCCGGCGCGGCGATGTCGGCGAGCTTCCTCTCGCCGGTACCGTCGATGCGCATCGACCACAGCCCGAACGTACGGATCCTGCACCGAGACCATGACGATGAGCGATTCGTCGGGCGACACGACCGGCAGCGTGTGCATGCGGCCAGACGTCAGCACGGTCCGCGAAGTGGCGTCGGGCGAGAGCCGAATCACCTGCGACTCGCCATTCACCAGGCCGCCGCTGATGACCGATCCATCGCGAAGCTGCTGGGCGCCGCGGAACCCATCGAACCTCTGGGATCGAACTCGCCGCGGGGCCGCTCCGTCCAGGGGAACGGTGTACAGCTCGCCCTGGTACTCCGCACCGACGGTGGTGAGTCGACTACCGTCGGCGGTGAGGCTGGCCTGCCGGTAGTCGATCAGGTCGCTGGTGATCCGCCGCGCCTCCCCCTCGGGATACGGCCTCAGCCATAGTTGACCGTTGGTGCTGCCGATGCCGCCGAACGCTCTCGTCACGAACACGATGCCCGATCCGTCCGGCAGCCACAGCGTGAACGTGATGTCGTCGGCCATCGCGAGCAGCTCGCTCGGCTGCCCAGAGGCCGCGTCGAAGGCCAGCAACTGCGCCGTCGCGGTGCGGAGATTGCGCACCGAGCCGACGATCGTGCGGCCATCAGGCGACCAGGCGGCACCGGTGAAGTATCCGGGTGAAAACGCTTCCGGCACTCGCCGCGTGGCGAGCACGCGCTCGCTCTTGCCGTCGGCGTCGGCGAGCATCAGCGCGCTCGACTCCTGGTCGGGATACTGCTCGCGGTAGAACGCCACCTGCTTGGCGCCTGGAGAGAACGTGACCGGCGTCATGATGCCGGTGAGGACGATGCGTTGATCGCCGCCGTCGCGCGACATCACGTTCAGCCGCCCGCGGCCGTGGCCCTGGCCGCGCGTGGTGAAAAAGATCTCGCGGCCGTCTGGAGAAAAACGCACGCCGAAGAACGCGAAGCTCCCCGAGGGAACGAGCTCACGCTCCTGGCCCGTGGCGACTTCTCGGATCCACAAGGATTGCTGGTTGCCGATCGCCTCTACGTGGGCCAGGTATGTGCCATCGGGAGAAATCGACGAGTCAATCGTGTTCCCCGTCGTCGTCATGCGCTCGAGGGTGATTCGCGGCGCACCGACGGAAGCGACCGGTGAGGGCGCGGTCGTCTGACTTTGGTACAGCACGACGCCGCCGATGACGACGGCAAGGGCGGCGACGGCCCGGACCACTGGCCCGCGCTGCCGGATCGACAAACCTGACCAGCCTCCGCCCAGGCTACGACGGCGTGCGAACGCGGAAGGCTTGTCGCCACCCCGGATCGACACACCTGAAGGTGTGTCGCCACGATCTCTCGACACACCTGAAGGTTTGTCGCCACTACTGCTGGTGTCGAGCTGGCGGCGCACGTCGCGCAGATCGACCGCCAGATCTTTCATCGTCTGATAGCGCTCGTCGGGATTCTTGGCGAGGCACTTGCGGACGACGCGCACGAGATCCGAGGGGACGCCGGGCGCGCGATCGGGGATCGGATGCGGCTCGTCGTTGATCACGCGATGCATCCGCTCGACCGCCGACGGCGCGTCAAAGGCGCGCGCGCCGGTGACACACTCGTAGAGCACACAGCCAAGCGAGAAAATGTCGGTGCGATGATCGGTCGCCTGGCCGCGCGCCTGCTCGGGGGACATGTATCCAGACGTGCCGACCATGGCGCCCGCACTGGTGAGCGCTGCGCGTGTCGCTTCATCCGCAGCTGAGGGCGCGTCGGACTTCAGCTTGGCCACGCCAAAGTCCAGCACCTTGGCATAGCCATCGTCGGTGATCATCAGGTTGGCTGGCTTGATGTCGCGATGGACGACGCCAGCCTGATGCGCAGCGCCCAGCGCGTCGCAGACCTGCAGCAGACAGTCGATGGTCCGCTTCAAGTCGAGCCGGCCGGCGGCGAGGACATCGCCGAGGTTGCGGCCCTGCACCAGCTCCATGGCGATGTAGTGGACCGGCTCGGAGCCGATCTCGTAGATCGATGTCAGATGCGGATGATTGAGGGCGGACGCGGCGCGCGCTTCCTGGACGAAGCGCTCGACACGGGTCGGGTCGCGCGTCAGCTCGGGCGGAAGGATCTTGATCGCGAGGTCGCGACCGAGCGAGGCGTCGCGAGCGCGATACACCTCACCCATTCCACCTTCGCCAAGCTTGGCGATGATGTCGTACCGTCCGATGCGGTCACCAGGACTGAGCGCCACGCGGGAGCTATCTTACTTAACCGGCAACCGGCAACCGGCAACCGGCAACCGGCAACCGGCAACCGGCAACCGGCAACCGGCAACGGGCAACCGGCAACCGAGGCTTCGCTCAGGGCTGCGCTTTCCGCATGAGCAAACCGGTGGTCGAGACTCTGACCTCGAAGGTGGCCGGTTCGGTGACCGGCACGAACGTCCCCGACCCGTACTCCGCGTCAAACAGCGGAGAGAGGAACGCGTACCGGCGACGAAGATCGAAAAGATCCACGCGCCTTTCCGGTGTCAGGGAGTGGATGGTCCGTTCTGCCGAACGCTCCTGCTCGATGTCGTTATAGCGTCCAGCGACGCGATCGAGCTCGTAGGTCGTGTGCAGTCCCAGCAGGTTGGCCATCGGCGTCCACTTGAGGACGTGCGCGTCGACGTAGATCGCATCGCCGCTGATCTCGTACTTCATTTCCGGACGGTCGGGCACGATGACCGTCGCCTCGAACTTCTGAGGTGCGATCGGCCGCACGTCGACACGCGCAGCGACTTCTTCACGAGTGAGTGCGCGATAGCCGTACAAGCCGAAGCCGATGGCGGCCAGCAATCCGCCCGACGCGATCAGCACGACGCCGACCAGCGTACGCCAGACGAAGCGCCACGGCCGGCGACGCACCAGAGCCACAAGCGCGAAGATGAGCGAGATGGCGCCGAGAAATCCGAATGCGGCCCCGCCAAGTGTGAAGGGCGCGAGGGCGGGCAGAGTGGGCGGCACGACGGGATCTTACGTTTACCGAGGAAGACGAGAGAGAATGAAGAAAAAAGAATGACCACGGGCGTGAGCCAAGCGGCGCGAGAGTCGGTCGCGGCTCAGCCATGTGCATCGGATACACTGAGGTCGCTCACGTGCGCGAGGAGTCGCGCTTCGCACAATTACTGGCTGGCAGATGCTTTGCAGTTTCAGCCGGCAGAGGTGCCCCTATGAATCCTCGAACCATCAGCATTCCGACTCTGGCCCTGATCGGCAGTACTCGCGGCATGCTCGGCGCCGGCCTCGGGTTGTTGCTTGCCAACAAACTCAGTGACGTCCGCCGGCGTGGCGTCGGGACATCGTTGCTGGCAGTGGGCCTGCTGAGCACCATCCCGCTGGCCATGCACATCTTCCGATCGAAGCCCACTGTCACGAGCCCGACGCTCCCCACGGCTTCTGAAGAACCCATTCGCCGAGGACGGCATCAGGTCCTGCCGATCGCCTGGGCAGGAACCGTCGAAGCTCAGCGGATGTGATCGAGCAATCAGGAGGAACCCATGATGAGAGTTCGGATCATGACCAACGCACGGCCGCTCGGAGAGCGGCGCAGCGGCGGCACCGTCGACGCTCCGAGGAAGCACCATCGAACGCCGCCGCCGACAGTCCGCGGCGCAAAGAAGTCCGATCAAGTGATCGCTAAAGTACGGAGCGCTGTGATCTGGCGCCGCTCTCCTCAAAAGAATGGCTAGCCGAACTATGGTGCCTGAGGTGCCTATGGTGCCTATGGTGCCTAAGGTGCGGACTGAACTGACTCAGAAAAGGAAGCCAGCCGACTACCGCGGGCTCATAGAGCCCGGAAACTGGTGGCCGGTGTCTTGCAGTTTCAGCGGCGAAAATCGATTCGCGCTCTCCCGCGATCCCAGTAACCCGAGGAGGAGTAGAAATGCACCGCATCCATTCAATGGCCCTCGCCGCCGGCCTTGCCGTCGCCGTCGGCATCGGCACGGCAGCCGCGCAGACGCCACCACCGTCGCAGACGCCGCCGAAACCCACGCCGCAGACCACCCCGCACGACAAGGCGAGCATGCCCGACAAGCCGATGACCAGCCCGGACGCCGAGTTTGCGCAAAAGGCTGCGAACGGGAGTAAACACGAGATCGACGGCGCCAAGTTCGCCGTCAACAAAGCGCAGAACGCCGAGGTCAAGGCGCTCGCCAACCGCCTGATCAAGGACCACACGGCGGCCGCCAACGAGCTGTCGACGATCATGAAGAACAAGAAGATCGCGATGGGCGGTCCAGACATGCACGGCGATGCGGCCAAGCGCGACGAGACGGCGACGGACAAACCGGATCAGAAGGATCAGCCCGGAAACGAGTCGTGGCGCTCGGCGTCGGGCGCGGCCTTCGATCGCGCGTATGTCGATCACCTGATCACGGAGCATGAGAAGAGCATCACGCTCTACGAGACGGAAGCGAACTCGGGCAGCGACGCCGAGCTGAAGGCGTTTGCCTCCAAGACCCTGCCGACCATCAAGGATCATCTGAAGGCCGCGCAGGATCTGAAGGCGAAGCTGCCGACAACGGACTAGCAGTCCTCGGTCCACAGTCCTCGGTTCTCGTCCTCCGTCCGGAATGCGGACTGCGGACTGCGGACCGTGGACCGTGGACCGTCGTACCATGCGCTCCTCACGTTCAGAGGAGCCCCGCGCATGTCGAGCCGTTCCCTCAACCTGACTCTTCCACTCGGCGTCGGCTTCGTCGTCGCCCTCGTTCTCCTGACCACTTCACAAGCGCAGCAGCCGTCGATCGACGTGGCGATCGACCCCGATGACATCGGCGGAGTCGTCGCCGGGCCGAAGGGGCCCGAGGCCGGCGTCTGGGTGATCGCCGAGACACGCGATCTGCCGGTCCGCTACATCAAGAGCGTGGTCACCGACGATCGCGGGCGATTCGTGGTGCCCGACCTCCCGCGCGCCAGCTACAGCGTGTGGGCGCGAGGATATGGACTCGTCGACAGTGACAAGGCCACATCCAGGCCGGGACAGCGTCTCACCATCACCGCCAAGGTGGCGCCGAACGAAGCTGCGGCCGCGCACTACTATCCCGCCATCTACTGGTACTCGATGCTGAAGATCCCAGCTGCCGATCAGTTTGGCGGCAAGAGCAGCATTCCACCGGCGCTCACGCAACAGCGGTGGGTCGCGGCGATGAAGAACACCGGGTGCATCGGCTGCCATCAGCTGGGCCAGGAATCGACCCGCACGATCCCGAAATCGCTCGGCACGTTCGCCTCGGGTGCCGACGCGTGGAAGCGGCGGGTGCAATCGGGGCAGGCGGGTCAAATGATGTACGGCCAGCTGACCAATCTCAGCGACGTGTCGTTCAAACAACTCGGCGACTGGACCGATCGCATCACGAAGGGTGAGTTGCCATTCGAGAAGCCGCCGCGGCCGCAGGGCGTCGAGCGCAACATCGTCGTCACGCTGCGCGATTGGATGAACGAGAAGCAGTATCTGCACGATCTGATCACGAGCGATCGGCGATTCCCGACGGTGAACGCGAATGGCCGGATCTTCGGATCGCCCGAGTACAGCTCGGACATGCTGCCGATTCTCGATCCCGTCGAAAACTCGGCGACCACCTTCAAGGCGCCGGTGCGCGATCCCGAGATGCCTCTCAGCCTGGGACCAGGACACGCGGCCGCGCTCGACGCGCTGGAGCCGTCGCCGTATTGGGGCAGCGAGCGCATTTGGGACACGCGCGCCAACAATCACAACTCGATGTTCGGCCGCGACGGGCGGCTCTGGCTGGCCGCGACGGTTCGCGCTGCCGACAATCCCGCGTGGTGCAAGGCGGGCTCGGATCATCCATCGGCCAAGGCGTTCCCGATGGATCGCGCCATCCGCCACGTCGCCGTGCTCGATCCAAAGACGATGAAGTACGACTTCATCGAGACCTGCTACTCGACCCATCACCCGCAGTTTGGCTACGACGCCGACGACACGTTGTGGACGAGCGGCGGCGGACCTGTCGTCGGGTGGGTGAACACGAAGATGTGGGATCAAACCCACGATGCGGCCAAGTCGCAGGGCTGGACGGCGCTGGTGCTCGACACCAACGGCAATGGCAAGCGCGACGCGTACACCGAGCCGAATCAGCCGGCGGACCCGGCCAAGGACACACGGATCAATTCGCCGTTCTATGCGGTGATGCCAAGTCCAGTCGACGGATCGATCTGGGGATCGACGCTCGGTTTCCCAGGGGCGGTGGTGCGCCTGGCGCCGGGTTCGAATCCGCCCGAGACGGCGCTGGCCGAGGTCTACAACGTTCCGCTTCCCGGCTTCGCCGCGCGCGGCGCCGACATCGACAGCAAAGGCGTGGTGTGGGTGTCGCTCGGCAGCGGCCACATCGGCAGCTTCGATCGACGCAAGTGCAAGGGGCCGCTCAGCGGACCGAAGGCCACCGGCGATCACTGTCCCGAAGGCTGGTCGTTCTACAAGTATCCGGGCCCGGGCTTCCAGGGCATCGGCGACAACAGCGCCGAGTCGAGTTACTACTCGTGGGTCGATCAGCACAACACGTTCGGCCTGGGCGACGACGTGCCGATGTCGACCGGCAACTTGAACGACGGGATCATCGCGTATGCGAGCGGCCGCATGGTGGTGCTGCGCGTGCCCTATCCGATCGGCTTCTACGCGAAGGGGTTCGACGGGCGCATCGACGATCCAAAGGCGGGCTGGAAGGGGAGAGGACTGTGGGCCGCCAACGGCGATCGGACGCCGTGGCTCATCGAGGGCGGGAAGGGGAACAAGCCGCTTGCGGCGCACTTCCAGCTCAGGCCGGATCCGCTCGCGAAATAGTCCAACGCGTGGATTCTTTTTTTGTGCCGCGCCAGAGTAGAATGCGGCTGCGTCTAAGGAGCGCAGCCCCCCATGCTTCGTCTTCGACCGTTCTCCCCGCGCGTCGCGCGGACGTTGGTGCACGTCGTCGTCATCTCCGCTCTCATCGGTTCGCACATCTCCCTCCTGGCGGCGCAGCCGTCCAGTCTGAAGATCGTCGTCATCCAGGGTGAAGACGGCGTCAACATCATTCAGCAGCGCACGGCCGTCGCACCGATTGTCGAAGTACGCGATCAGAACAATCTCCCGGTCGCTGGCGCGACGGTCACGTTTGCCGTCAGCGGCCAGAGCGCAACCTTTGCCGGCGGCGCAAACACGCTGACGATCGCGACCAACGCGGCAGGACGCGCGGTGGCGACCGTCAATCCGGTGAGCGCCGGCACGGTGCAGATCAATGTGCAGGCCGCGTTTCAGGGTCAGACCGCTGCGGCCACGATCACGCAGACCAATGTCGTGACCGCCGCGCAGGCCGCGTCTATTGGCGCCAACGGCGCGAATGGCGCCGGCGGCTCGAGCGGCGCGGGAAGTGGCGGCGCCAGCGGTGGCGGCGCAGCGGGAGGCGGCGGTGCTGGAGCAGGAGCCGCGGCAGGAGCAGCGGCCGGAGCAGGCGCTGGGGCAGGCATCTCGACCGGGCTCATCATCGGCGGCTTGGTCGCGGGGGTCGCGGGAACGGCTGTCGCCGTAAAGTCGATGAGCGGTGGAAATGGCGGTTCGAGCGGCGGCAGCAACAGCAGCGGCAGCGGGAGCGGCGGCACTGCGGGCAGTCCGTCACCCGGTGCACCGGCACCAGCACCAGCACCAGCACCAGCACCGGCACCGGCGCCGGCACCGGCGCCGGCGACGCCTCCAGTTGTCTCGTCAGTCACCGCATCGCCAGACCAGGGACTCCAGAGCGCGACGACGTTTACGTTCACGGCACAGGGCGCGAGCGATCCGGCCGGTGGAGCCCTCACGTTCGCCTTCAACTTCGGCGATGGCACGAATGGGTCGGGCAACCCGACCGCGCACGCATTCAACACCGCCGGGACGTTCAACGTGCTTCTCACCGTGACCAATCCTCGATCGCTGACGGCGACCGCTCAGGCGAGCGTGACCGTGAAGAGCATGTCGGGCGTGTGGCGCGGGACCTACACCGACGGTGGACCGTTCCCGGTGACCGCGAACGCAACCCTCAACCTCACGCAGAACGGCACGTCGGTGACGGGGAGTTACTCGGATCCCTTCCAGACGGGGAACATCACCGGGTCGCTGTCGAACAACACTTTCACCTTCAACCTGACGATCCCCAACTGCGTCATCGCAAGCACGGCGCAGGTGAACGTGAACACGATGGCGATGGCGGGCACGTATCCCCCGCCACCGCAGCCCCAGTGCGGGCTGTCGGGCGGGACTTTCTCGCTCACCAAGCAGTAAAGCCAGAGCTCGAGAGGGCAGAAGCAGCCGAACGCCTTCATTGAGTAGCGCATATTAGGGACGCGCTGAACCGAACTAACATCGGTTTCGTCATATATCTTGCGTGACAAGATATATTGCGCTACCATCCAGATCAGCTGTCAGCTGTCAGCTGTCAGCTATCAGCTATCAGCTATCAGCTATCAGCTATCAGCTATCAGCTATCAGCTATCAGCTATCAGCTATCAGCTATCAGCCGATCAGCCGAAAGCCGACAGCCGACAGCCGACAGCTGAAAGCCCAGAGCTGAATCCAATGCCAAAGGAATCCAGCCGTGCAGAGGACCGGACCAGCATCGAGCGCGAGCTGAAACGGGGCTCGCTCGAGCTGATCGTCCTCCACCTGCTCGAGGCGGGCGAAGCCTACGGCTACGAGATCGTCACCAAGCTCACCACGCAGACCAACGGCGCGCTCGGCGTCACCGACGGGACGTTGTATCCCGTGCTCTATCGGCTGGAGCGCGCCGGGTTCGTGGCCGTGCGCTGGGAGACGCCTGAACGTGGCGTGCCGCGGAAGTACTACCAGCTCACCGGCGAGGGCAGAGAGGAGCTCGCGCGGCTCACGCACGAATGGAAGACCTTCGCCGCCGCCATGGCGAAGCTGCTCGACAACGAGGAGGAGAAATGACCGGCGATCTGTACGTCCAGTCGGTAATCGACCATGTGCCGCCCGCGCTGCCGCTTCGCGATCAGATCGCGATGGAGCTGCGGAGCCACATCGCCGAGCGCGTGCAGGCGGGGCAGCCGCTCGGCGAGGTGCTGCGCCAACTCGGCGATCCGCTGACCCTCGCCGAGTCGTATCTGGCCGCGGTGCCGATGCAGAGCGCGGCGATTGCCGCGCGATTCGTGGCCAAGGTGATCGACGTCATCGTCGTGGTCGTGGTGGTCGTCGCCATCGCCGCTGGGTTGTGGGCCGTGCTGCCGCGAGAAGCCGCCTACTTTCTTCCGCCGCTCTGCTTGTTGAGCGCGATTTTCGGGTTGATCGGCTACACCATCGTCGCCGAGTACCGTCGCGGCGGCACGATCGGCAAACGTCTGATGCACGTGCACGTCGTCCGGGAATCGGGCGCGCGCATCAGCCTGGGACAAGCGCTGCTCAGACAGCTTCCGTTCCTGGGGCAGTTCTTCTTCATCGATGCGCTGTTCGCGTTCTTCACCGACAACCGGCAGCGGGCGTTCGAGCTGCTGACGAAGACACGCGCGATAGCGCTCGTGTTCTTCATCCTGCTCGTGAAGACGCCGTGATGCTCGTCGTGAATTCGGACCGGTCAGGCTGAATCTTCAGTTCTGCCTTATGCCTTGCGGTTGCGGACTGTTTCAGCAACCGCGCACGCCCACGACCAGCACCACGGCGCCAAAGACGTGACGCTAGCGCTGCGACGCCATCTGCTTGAAGAACTCGTCGGCGCGCTGCTTGATCTCCGCCTGACTCAGATCTTCCCTGCGGCTGGCAATCCACCAGGTGTAGCCGTTGGGATCGGTGATGGCACCGGCGCGGTCGCCCCAGAACTGGTTATCCAGCGGCATGTGGACCTTGCCGCCGGCCTTCACGGCCTGGTTGAAGAGCGCGTCGCTGTCGTTGACGTAGAGCCACAACGACGCCGGCGAGCCGCCTAGTTCCTTCGGTCCTCTCGACCCCGGCATCGGATCGTTCACCATGAAGCGTGACGTGCCGATCTTGATGTCGGCGTGCATGATCTTGCCGTCGGGGCCGAGGCAGCGGCTCATCTTCCTCGGCGCCGAATGCGCGCTTGTACCACTCGATGGTCTGCGCGGCGTTGTCGAGAACCAGCTGTGTCGTGATTGTCTGGAATCCTTCGGGCACAGCCTTCGCTGCTTTCGCCATTGAAACCTCCTTGGCGGACGCGTCACAGCGATGTGACACGATCCCTTGCTTGGAAACCCCACTATGAATCGCGAAGCGGTTGCGCGCCACGGGGGTGTTTACCCCAGAGTGCCAACGCTCGCGACCTCGCCCTCTGACGTCTCAAAGCGAATCGAATCTCATCACCGCGTTGGGCGCAGGTAATCGATCCGACACGACACGAGGCGCCGTCGAGCCGGACTCGATGGACCAGGGTGTGCCGTTGAGCGCCGTCACGATGGTCTGATAGCCGCCCAGCAGGGCAAATTGCGACAGCACCCAGGGACGTCCCTGCGAGTCGAGCGTCGATGGCTCGGTGCCGACGTGAAAGTGTAGATGCGGCCCTGACGAGTTGACGCCCGATCGGCCAAGGCGCGCGATCGGTTGGCCGGCACGAACCGAGTCGCCGACTGCCACGCGGACGCTGCCTCGCTGCAGATGTTCGTAGAACGCGAATCGGCCAGGCCCCAGCTCAATGCCGACATAGTTTCCCGACACGTCGTCATCGGTCCATTTCGCAGGCCGCTCGCGTGTCAGCACATCGGGATAGCTGTCGCGAACCGCCACAACCTTGGCGTCGGCCACGGCGAGAACATCCACGCCGAATCCGAACCAGCGTCCGAAGTCGTCGGTACCAGCGCCGGTAGTACAGGCCGGTTTCGTCGAGACGAACCCAGTCGATGGCGAACCGTGCCGGAACGACTTGTCGACCGCCCCTGGCGAACGCGACGCGACGATGACCTCGAGGCATGTGAGGGTCGTAGAGCGCGACCCATGGACCGCCGGCGAGCGGCGGATGCACTCGAACCGGTTCGACGAGTGGTGATGTCAGCGGAATCGTGATCGTCTGGTCCCTCGACGAAGACTCCTCGAAGCCGACATCCAAGGCCACCGATCGAATGGTCGCGCCCGCGGAGATCGGTTCCCAGAGAAAGACGAGCACCGAATCACCGCCCGCCAGGTTCCGCGACGCCACGGGCAGGTTGGTCGATCCGTTCGCCATCCTGGCGAGAAGGTCCGCACCGGTCAATCGAACCGTCGGCGGCGCCGGCTGTTCGCCAAGCCGCGCCGGCTGTTCGCCAAGCCGAGCCGGCTGCTCGGCGAGCCGCAGCTCGATCACGGCTCTTGGCATGCGACTGCGGTTGCGTATGATCAGCTCTCCGATCAGGTACCGGCCGGTCGTCGTCTCGACCATCCCCCACTCATCGAGCGGCGACACGGCAAGCGCGTCAGATGGCTGAAGACCATCGCGTTGATCCGCGCCGGCCATTGCTGGGACGACCGACGTCAGGGCGCTCAAGAACGTGCGCCTCGAGAGAAGCGGAGGCTCCCACCGCATTGGCGTTCAGTTTATCCGTCGCGAATCGGTATTTTCGTTGCTCGCGTCCGTCAATCTCATCGGTAGCTCGATCCGCACGACCCCAGCATTCTCGAAAGGACTCCCTATATGGCCAAGAAACGCACGCGCGCTGCCAGGGCGCAGAAAGCGATTTCCAAGAAACCTGTCGTCGCCGCCAAAGCCAACAACCCTCCGCCCGAGGTCTACGTGGCGCGGGCCAGCGCGAAGGCGGCCAGGGCTGCCAAGGCAGTGGCGCCATTCACGATCACCGTGCTCTTCCTCGGCGGACTCAACGCCGCGCAGAAGAAGGCCTTCAAGTCGGCGGCCGATCGATGGTCCACGGTCATCGTCGGCGATTTGCCGGACGTGGTGATCAGCGGCCAGGTGATCGACGATGTGCTGATCGAGGCGTCGGGCGTGGCGATCGACGGTCCGGGCGGCATTCTGGGGCAGGCTGGTCCGACGCATCTTCGTCCGAGTACCGCCGGCGCGTCGGCTTTCATTCCCGCGAAGGCGCGCATGCAGTTCGACACGGCCGACCTCGCCTCGATGCAGACCAAGGGCACGCTCAACGATGTGATCACCCACGAGATGGGCCATTGCCTTGGCATCGGCACCATCTGGTCGTTCAAGGGCGTCCTGGCGGGAGCGGGAACCAGCAATCCCACGTTCACCGGCAAGAACGCCAAGAAGGAATACGGCACGCTCAAGGGCGGGGCGGGTACGGCGGTGCCGGTGGAAAACCGCGGCGGTCCCGGTACGGCGAACTCGCACTGGCGGGAGACGGTGTTCGTCAACGAGCTGATGACGGGATTCGTGGCGGGCCCGCCGAACCCGCTAAGCCGGCTGACGGTCGCCAGCTTGAAGGATCTCGGCTACAAGGTGGACCTCACCAAGGCTGAGGCCTACACGCTGCCGAACCTGCTGAAGCTCGCCGAAAGCGGGAAGCTGCGCGCCGCGGCATTGCAAGAGCCCGAAGGCATGGTGTTGCCGACCGTGCCGATGACGTTGCCGTCCGCGAGTCTCGCGTAGACTTCGATAGTGGTCAAGAAGAAGGCAACCAAGCCGCGCGGCGTGAAGCCGGGCCGGATGCTCAGACCACGAAAGAAGGTTCTGAAGGACTCCGATCTGGTTCCCCCCGGGCGTCTCGTCAAACCTCCAGCGAAGCTCACGCACGAGCTTCGACGAGCTCAACCGTACTACTACGCGCCCGGCGGCGAAGCGCCTGATGGGACGCTGGCCGCCGGCACGCGCGTCACGGTGACCGGCCACGAAGGCGACGGCTGCGCGTGGGTCGTCACCTCGCAAGGCCTGCGCGTATTGACGAAGACGGAAGGCCTTCGGCCCATCAGCAAAAACCGGGCGGAAGCCTAGGTAGCTCGATCGGCCGCCGCGGCATAGAGATCGAGGAGCGTCCCCCAGCCGCCCTCAGAGCTGACGGCATCCTTCATTGACGGCCCGCCTTCGCCGTGGCGCTCGAAGTGCCGATGCTCGAGATCGACGCGGGTGCCGCCGTCAACCGGCGTGAAGCGGATGTCCACTTCGCTCGATTTGTCGAGATCCGCCTCATAGCCCCACTGAGGCGTGATCTGCCAGGCCAGCACGAGGCGCTTCGGCGGATCCCACACGAGCACCGTCCCCCAGTCGCATTCAGTGCCGTCTTCCTGTTCGCTGTAGCAGCGGCCGTTGGTCCGGCCTTCGATGACGCCGCGCGTCATCGGCGACTTGCCGATGTGATGGGAGCGCGGCCACCACGAATCGAACCCTTCCGTGAAGACGCGAAAGGCGTGGTCGACGCTGGCCTTGATGGTGACGGATTTCCTCACGGTGTGCTCGGTCGTGGTGGTCATGGCTTCCTCGAGGATGATCGCTGGCGGGTTTTCTGCGGCTTCCTGGGTGCGGTCGCTTCGGCTTTGAGCTTGAAGGCCATCAGCGCCTCGGTCCAGAAACGATCGAAGTACTGGCGCACGAGCTGGAATCCGTGCGGGTCGAGCTCGTAGACGCGACGTGTGCCATGCTGTTGGTCGCGCACGAGCTGCGCGTCCTTGAGGATGCGCAGGTGCTGTGAGACGGCGGGGCGGCTGACGTGAAACTCGAAGGCGATGTCGCCGACGGCCATCGGGCCCTCGACGAGGAGCCTGGAGAGGATGGCCCGGCGCGTGCCGTCTCCCAAAGCGTCGAGCTGTGGGCTATCGTAAGTCTCCACTAACGGTAAGTATTTGCTAACCGATATCGCGTGTCAATGGCAACGTTCGCTATTCGCTATTCGCTATTCGCTATTCGCTATTCGCTATTCGCTATTCGCTATTCGCTATTCGCTATTCGCTATTCGCGGTTCGCGATTCCCGGTTCGCGGTTCGCGGGGCGGTTCCCGGCTCCCGCTTTTTGGTTGCCCGTTGTCCGTTGCCGGTTGCCGGTTGCCGGTTCAGGCATTGTTCCTGCACTGACAAAGAAACAGCCCCTTTTCACTGGAGTGGAGACCCCATGAGCGGTATGCGAATACTCAAGTTGGCGATCTCAGCGGTCGTTGTCGCGCAGCTGTTTCCTGCGGTGGCCCGGGCCAACACGCCAGAGCGGATTGCGGCCGCGGCCGAGACGATGAACAGTCTCTCCGCAGCGCCGGACAAAGGAATCCCCGCGGACCTCTTGAAAAAGGCCGAGTGCATCGTCGTCGTGCCCTCGTTGAAGTCTGGCGCGTTCGTGGTCGGCGCCGATTACGGCCGCGGCTTCGCGTCGTGCCGCACCGGCAAGGGCTGGTCGGCGCCGGCGGGTGTGAAGGTGGAAGGCGGCAGCTTCGGGTTTCAGATCGGCGGGTCCGAAACCGAAGTGGTGATGCTGGTGATGAACAAGAAGGGGATGGACCGGCTGCTCAGCACGAAGTTCACGCTGGGTGGGGAAGCCAAGGTCGCGGCGGGCCCGGTTGGACGAAGCGGGGAGGCGAAGACCGATGCCGCGATGACGGCCGAGATCCTGTCGTACTCACGAGCCCGCGGCGTGTTCGCAGGCGTGGCGCTCAATGGCGCGACCCTGCGAGAGGATGAGAGTGCCAACAAGGATCTCTACGGGAAGGAAATCCCGAATCGGACGATCCTGACCGGCGCCGTCGAGCCGCCGCCGAGCGCCCAGGCATTTCTGAGCGCTATCCGGCAGTTCTAGAGGCTCCTTCGCCTCGGCTTGAGCGCCCGCACGGCTTCGGGCGTCCCTTCGTGCGAGATGAGGACGTCGGCGACCGGCCGCTCACGGTACGGCGCCGGCGCATGTTCCTTCCACCAGCCTTCGGCGTGCTCGCGTGTCCACAGTTCGGGTACGCGGCACGCCGACAGGCGTTGCGCCACGACGCTCGCGCTTGCCGGCCGTCGATCGGGATCCTTCTCGAGGCAATCCATGATCAGCTGTTCCAGATCCGGCGGAATCGGCCGCTCGGTGCGTGACTGCGGCCGCTGCGGCGGCGTGCCGGCGTGATCGAACAACACCTGCATCGTCGATTTGCCTTCGAACACGCGGTGGCCGGTCACCAGCCAGTACGCGACGCAGCCGGCGGCGTAGATGTCGACGCGATGATCGTAGGTGGCCTCGCCGCGCGCCACTTCCGGCGCTGCGTACGAGGGTGTGCAGGCGATGGTGGCCTGGGTCGTGAGATTCTGACTTTCGCCTCTATCGACTGAGCGCAGCTGCACCAGCCCGAAGTCGAGCACTTTCACGAAATCGAGCTCGGTGCCGGTGCCGCTGACGAAGATGTTGGCCGGCTTGATGTCGCGGTGGATGAGGCCGTTCTGATGCGCCTCGTCCAGTGAGTGGCACACCTGTTTCAGCACGTGCACCACACGCTCGGCCGGCATCGGTCCGAACCGTGTCACGAGACTCTCGAGATCGATCCCGAGCAGCAGCTCCATCACATAGAACAGCGTGCCGTCCTCAGCCTCGCCGAAGTCGTAGAGCTGAACCGTGTGCGGCGAGCGCAGCGCAGCGGTCGCCATGGCCTCGCGTTCGAACCGCCGCATCACTTGTTTGGGATCGGTGTGTCGCGACGCCAGGAACTCGGGCCGAATCAGCTTGACCGCGGCGGCGCGGACCAGCAGCCGATGCCGTGCCCTCCACACTTCGCCCATGCCGCCGGAGCCGAGTTTCTCCTCGAGCGCGTACTGGCCAAGCTCGTTGGCTTCGCGCACCCTGCGACGCAGGTCGTAGAGCGTTCGCGACGTGATCGTCGCCATCCAGATCACCGCCGCTGCCAGCAGTGTCTGGAAAACGGCCGTCATCAGCACGCCGGCGGAATCCAGCGTTGCCGACATGGACGTCCGAAACTGGCCAAGCGAGATCCACATCAGGACCATGACCGGCAGCACGGCCGCGGTCGACAGGCGCAGCGTTCGTCCGGCTCTCGAAGGCACCATCACCGAGTGCGCCACGACCGTCATCGCCACCGACACCATGGCGCCGTGAATCGTCTCCACCCACGGGGGATCGATGAAGAACGCCCACGCAGTGCACGCGCCGATCAGGGCCGCGGCGTCGAGCGATTCCAGCGTGACGAGCGTGAACCGTCGCCGCTCACACACCTGCCACACCACGATCAGCAGCACGAGGCCGACGATGTGTGAGATCCAGGTATGGCTCAGCGACTCCTTGACCGCAGCGCCTTCCGGCACCGAGGACAGCGGCAGCAGCATGCCGCCGGCCATGCCGACGATGAGGAACGCGACGCTGATGAGGCCGATGATTTTGGCGAAGAGGGCGATGCGCTGTTGAACGAACTCGAGACCGTTCGAGGTGTCGAGTCCCGTGTCGCGTGAGCGCTCGGACTCGCGGGTGGGAGCCGCCGGCGCGGTCATCTGGCCACTATACCTTTGCGGCTTTTGGCTCTATTGCTTCTAACGCGCCCGGCTTTGCTTCGTTGCCTTCCTGTTTCTTGGTTCTTGTTTCTTGACGTCCATGGCGTTCTGCGGCCGCCGCTCCGGGACGATCGTCTCTCCGCGTTCGAGCATGGCGACCAGTGAGGCAATCTTGCGAGCGCGGCCCTCGGGCGTCTTCATGTTGTTGGTCCGAAACGCGAGCGCAAACAGGTTCATGCGTCCCAGCGTTTTGAACGTCTTGCGCGCCCGCGGGCTCTTGTCGATGGCGGCGCGGAGATCCTTTGGGGTCGTCTCTGTGCTCGCGCTGCGGATCGGCGCGTAGGCGGCCTCCCAGCGGCCATCGGCCTTGGCCAGGTCTACCTGTCGTTGGCCGTGCGGGGTCATGCGTCCGGCTGTGGTCAGCCTGTCGATGTGGCCGCGGTTGATCTGACTCCAGATGCTCTTCGGGCGGCGCGGCGTGTATCGCTGCAGGTAGGATTCCTCGTCGAATCTCTTGCCGGTACCGTCAATCCACCCCCAGCAGAGCACGACGTCGAGCGCCTGCGTCGGGGTGATGGTCGGCACGCCCGAGCCCTTCTTGTAGATCCGCAGCCAGATCTCGGTCTCGCGCGCGTGGTTCTTGCTCAGCCACTTTTCGAAGGCGTCTTCGGTGCGGAAGCTCTTGATCTTCTTCGGGTCGGGAACAATCGGCGCCACGCCGTTACGGTATCACCCTGATGCTTCCGAGCGTTGTAACAAGGACTGGCGAGATTCGCTGGCGGGGTGTACTGTCGCCGCTCTGAAAGGAGCGACCTATGGTCGGACAAGAATCACACGGATGGTGGGCGTACGCCGAGAACCAGATCCAGACCTGGGAGATGACCGTCCAGGTGAACAAGCGCGACACGTTCGCCGAGACGGCGATCTCCGCGTTTGGCAACGAGGGTGAGTCCCCCGCGGGCTACTTCGGCATCATCAAGATCGTCAGTGACAGCGGCACCGAGACGTTTCTTGATGACGGTTCGTTTGGCCTGCCTAGCTACCGTCAGGCCGTCTTTCGCAAGAAGGTGACCAGCGTTCGCGTCCAAATCGCCTGCTGGGACTCGTACGTGAGGGGGCGGCTGTTTCTCAACTTCTGGTCATAAGGAGTCAGCCATGGAATTCGAATCCTCGGAGAAGAAGAAGGCACCGCTGCCTCTCGTCTGCGTCGTCTACGATCGCGCCGGGCGCATCGTCCACGGGCACGTGTTCGTCGGTGACGGGACCGGCATGTTCGGCCCGGAGGGGCGTGAAGAGCGCGAACGCGAGACGCTCGAAGGCGCGCGTCGCAACCATGGCGACGTCGTCTCGCGCCTGCGAGTCTTGCACGCGCCTGCGACCTTCCGCTTCGTCCCGAACGTCGCGTATCGCGTGGACACGAAGGCAGGCCGCCTGGTCGAGTTGCCTGCGACACGGCCCCCCAAGCCGGGGCCGGCGAAGAAGGAAGCAGTCCGGAAGCGGAAAACGTAGGTTAGGGTGTGGCGACGGTCGCTGATACGGCTGATGCGCTGAATGGATTTGCCTGCAGCATCGAGGTCGCTGCGTGGAACCCCAGCAGACCGTACGCTTCGAACTGCCCCTCGTCGAAGAACTGATCGGACAATGGCTCGTGCGGAAACGATGACGCGCCGGCCTTGTACGCTTGAATCTCGACGTCTTCGTCGCCGGTCAGTGACGCCTTGATCACGTAGATCACGCCGGTCGCTGCCGGCTCCGAGCCTGTCGCTGGGTAGCGAATCACACCTGCCACCCAGTGAGCGCGGCTTCGACCATCTGCGCCCAATTTCAGCGGGCTCACGTCGATGTCGATCTCGACACTGAGATCGACACGAGCGTATCGCTTGGCATCGGCGAGGCTCTGAAACTCCAGGTCGGGATCGGTCGTCGCGTCGACGACGATGATGAACCGGCACCGTCGCTTCAGCAGCTGATAGACGCCGAGATTCTCCAGATGGCCACCGTCCGACACGTAGATGCCGCGGCCTTGGGCGTCCAGATTTCGGCGCATCTCGCGGAACAACCAGAACGGATTCGGGTACCACGATTTCCCGGTGAGGTACATCGGGTTGGGAAGCCAGACGCCGAGGCGGATATTGAGGAGGCTCATCACGAACACGAGCGGGCGCTGCGTGAAGATGCCCATGTGTGGTGACGCGGCCGCGCCGGAGGTCGCCATCGCCGACGCCGCCGTGAACTTTCCGTAGCTGGTCTCGAGCAGCTCCGTCGGGGCGTATTTCGTCCGCTCACTCCCGACGTAGTCTTTCGTGAACAGGAAGAAGTCACCGTTGCGCCCGGTATTTTGCAGGGCCGGATCGGTCTGCAAATTGAGCGTCGCGTTGAAGAGCTGGAATGGGGCCGCCGATCCGGGCTGACTGAAGTCGCTGAGCTTGAGATCGCCTTCGGTCTCGAGTCCCGTGGGTGCATTGCCGACGACGAAAGACTCACCGAGGCTGTCCCGGTAGAACCCGTGGACCGAGCGCTCGTTGAGATCGAAGAACACCCACGGCACGACCACGTAGACCGCCGCGATGACGATCACGAGCAGCGCCGCCAGCATCAGGGCTTCGACATCGCCACTGAAGCTGGTGAAGGCGTACTTCAATCCGTCCCACGTCCAGAGCTCGCGTGGCGCGTCGAACAACAGACGCTGGGCGATAAGCATGCAGAAGAGATAGAAGCCGATCGCCGTGATCGCGGCCGCCGCCGCCGGTGCGATGCGGGCCATCGTCACGCCCAACCATTTGCCGCCGTTCAGGCTGATCATCGAGGCTACCGCTCCGGCAAACGTGATCACGGCAGTCCACAACTCGATTGAGAAAAAGTCCCGTCCAACGATCGGTCCTGAACGAACGAACCGGATGATCTCGGGCTGCAGCTCGAGAAACCCGAAGATCGCGATGGCGGTGACCAGCCACTCGAGGCTGCGGCGAAACGCGAGCCTTGACTGCAGCGATTTGCGTCGCAGCGCGCGCCAATCCTTGCGCAAGAAATCATCGAGCGTGCTGCTCATGAAGTCCACGAGACGCGTGAAGGTGTCGGACACGATCGGGACAAATGACAACAACCCCGTCAAAGACGCGACGATTCGGGCCGCGCTGAGACGACGCTTCCACCGTCGCTGAACGGCTGGTGGTATCGGTGCTCGGGCGCGATCAACTCGCTCGTCGCGCAGGATCTCGGGCCACACGGCCATGACCATCGTGCCCTCCAACAGCGACATGGCCGCCTGCGCCAGCACCAATCCCGCGAGCAGCCAGAGCGGATCGAAAGTCGGTTGCGGCAAAGTGAGCAAATCCGTCAATCGAAACCGGCCGTAGAGCGCGATGACAAACGACGCCATCAGGATGATGGGCGACAAGGTCAACAGGTTGACGGCGGCGCCGAACAGCACGATCGATCCCGTTCGCAGCCAAAGCCCGGCTGGACTCAAGTATTGCGATCGGTTGCGGAGCCATTGGATAACTTGACCGTGTGGGCTGAAAGGGAAAGTCGTTCCCGCCTCCCGCATCAACACACTGAGTGTCGTGCCGACGTAGCCTCCGCCCGAGACGGTCGAGATGTAGTCGATCTTCGAAAAGATCCCGTACTGATGCAGCGCCTGCAGCACTCCAAGGTTGAAGATGGCCGAGCGAATGCCGCCGCCCGACATCGCCAACCCGCACGGGCCAACGACGGTGGCGTCCGGCGCCAGCGCTTGACCCGCGCCGTCGGGTCGAAGGCCGGCGGCGGCGCGCCGCTCGGCGACGCGATGCTTCTCTTGGGCGATGACCTCGCTGAATGTGACAGCGGGGGATGACACGGGCGGGGGAGCGGGTGTGGAGGCCATCCGCGACTCGAATGGGCGCGATTATCGCGCGATTCGCTGTTGGGTACTCATCAGGTACTCAGCAGAAGGCAGGTTCGCCCACGGTGCGCGAACTACAATCCTCCACGTGAATCGGACTCCCCTCCAGCGGTGGCTTGGTGTATTGCTGCTCCTCGCAGGCCTCGACGGCGGCGTCCCGATCTGGGCGCAGTCGCGGTTGCTGCCGGACGCACCGGGCACGTGGAAACCATGGAAGCCTCTTTCCACCAACGCCGCTGCAGGAGGAGCAAAGGACCAGGCGGCGACACCTGCGCTCGTGAAAGCTTTTGAAGCCGAACTGCTGGCGCTCAACGCCATCCTGCGCCGCGCAGCAGGCGTCGCGTCTCCGGTGGGATTCAGCGTCGAAACCTGGGGATACCTGGCCGGATACCACATGTCCGAGCACGCGCCCGGTCAGCCCGCCGCCGGCAAACTGCCGATTGCGGGCGGACTCACGTTCGGCGCGTTCCCCATCTTCGAGTACCAGAGCAACGGCAAGACCATTCGTGAGGACACCGGAGAAACGGCGCTTCAGACGTTTCTAGTCAATCCGATCGACGGCGGATTCTCCGACCGCGGCACCGTGACGGATTGGGGTCCGCTTGACCACGATGCATTCCAGAAGCCCATGCCCCAAGGCGAGATTGCGGGCCTGCCGCGCTACGGCGACGGCCTGATCATCGCCCGGGATCCCGCGGCGCTGTGGACGCCAGTGCCGCAGCGAGGCGCGCTCGATCTGGTGGTGAAGGCCCGGCAACTCGTGGTGCAGGGGTTCGAGGAGAGCATGGCGGCCTATACGGCTCAACTGGCGGCCGTCCGCGAACCCGCGTACCGCGCGAAGCGCCTGAAGGAGGCGCAAGAGGCGGCTGCTCTTGCGAAGATGCCGGATCCACAGGCACAGGCCTTCATCAAGCAAATCGAGGAATCCATCGGCATTGAAGAGGCGTCGTTGGTGAAGGAGCTAGGCCCGGCCACTGGAACCGGCAAGAACCTGGCGGAGGCGAAGCGCGCAATGAGCGAGGTCACCGACTGGATCGCACAGCTCTCACCGGCGGAGTTGGCAGCGCCCTCATGCTACGCCGAGAAGGGCGCGACGCTTCGCGCCCGATTCACGACGGCCGCATCGGCTGACTGTCGACCCCTCGTGCGACCCAACTACGGATACTTCAACGCCGCGCTGCCTCGGTCGGCGCCGCAAGTCGTGATCATCACGGGCATCAAGCGTTGCTTCGACACTGCCGACAAGTACAATCTCGAGGCCAACTCCCCGAATCCTTCGGGGTGCCGTGCCAATCGCGCGTTGGTAGAGACGATGGACAAGGACGCGATTCGAGCCTGGCTTCGCTGATCGGCCAGCTGCTATGTGACGTACAACTCGAACGTGGTCGGGGCGACCCTTCGACTTCGCTCAGAGTGCCCCGCTGAATTCTGGTCGGGGCGACTGGATTCGAACCAGCGACCCCCTGCGCCCAAGGCGAAAGAACCCACACAACTGGGGGCAGCGGGAGACCGCTGCCCCTCGTTTTTCTTAGGAAATTCGCGATTTGGGGCAACTGCAGGAAACCGCGAGCCGCTACCGATTGTCAGCCGATTGTCATCCAACGGCTGATTGAAGACCCTCTCCCGAACGCTCGTCCCAACCGACAGATCCTGACCTGCAGTCGCCTGCCATCTCGCCTCCAGTTCACATCGGAAGGGTGGTACGGCTATGGACTTCGATCCTCGTGAATACGATTCGCGAGACGACGAGCGGAACTCCCAGCACGTCGAGTCGGGGAGGCCGCACCGGCTCCAGCGATCGCGATCGTGATGACGACTGGAGCCAACCTGGGACGCGGACACGCGACCGCGATGACGATGACGCCCGGTCGCTCGGACGCGGTCCAGGAAACGACCGGCAAGGGTCAGAGGAGCACGGACGGGATCGTGATCACGACCCTCGCTGGGCCGAACGCGATCGCGACGATCGAGAGCGTGATCGCGAGTCCGAGACGCGTTCGCCCGCCAGGTTCACCTGCCGCGCGGGCTCGACCGCGAGCTCGTTCGCGACCGCGATCGCGAGTACACCCTGCGCGGCTCCGAATCGCGCACGCTGGCAACCGTCGGTGCGTTTCGAGTGGTCTCCAGTCGTGATCTCCGCGACCACGACGGCAGCCCGGCTGATCCACGCTCCGGCGACCTGCGACACCTACGCGAACAAGGGCTGATCGAGACGGCGCGCGTGCCCGGCTATCGCGGACCATGCGGTCGGCCTGACCAAGGACGGCCGCAGCCTTCTCGAGAGCCATCGGGACGTCGATCAGGGACCATCACCAGACGTTCTACGCGGGCCTGGCGCGCGAGCGCGAACTCGAACACGACCTCCAGGTCTATCGCGCGTACGAACAGGCAGAGGCGCGTCTCGTCGATCGTGGCGCGCACATCGAGCGCGTCGTCCTCGACCACGAGCTCAAGAGCGAGTACCAGCGCTGGCTCCACGAGCGCGACAAAGACCACGACGACTACGACGGACACCCCGATCGCACGCCTGATGAGATTCGCGAATGGGCGTACGAACACGACCTGCCGTACTTCGACGACGAGGTCCACTTCCCCGACGTCCGCATCGAGTACCAGGAGCCGGATGGCCGCTGGGAGCGCGAGGACATCGAGGTCGTCACACCGCACTATCGCGGCGCTCATGGCGCCAGCGTGGCGCGGTCGGGCTTCTCCTGTTATCGCGGGTCGAGCCTACGCCTCTCGACCGAAGCGGCGCCGGGCGGCGCGGCGGGCGCAACGGCGGCCTGGCCGAGGAGCTCTGGCGATGACCCGCCTTCGCCGCGGTCGGCGAGGCGGCCCACACGAGGAACGCATTCGGGCCGTCATCGACTGCGGCTTCACCGAACGCCAGGCGCGCTTCCTCGTGCTGGTGATGCGCCATGGCGGCGTCTGCGTCCCGCGGCAGTATGCAAGCTTCGCCGGGATTGCGAACGGCGGCCGGCGATGCAACGCCTTCTTCGACAGGCTCGTCAGGCGGGGCTACGCCCACGAAATCCGGTGTGTGCACAACCGCGCGCGGGTCTATCACGTCCATCACAAGCCGCTGTATTTCCTCATCGGCGAAGTGTCGAGTCGGTATCGCCGGCCCGTGTCGCCGCGCGTCGCTCTCGAGCGCCTGATGCTGCTGGACGCCGTCCTCGACGTCGGCGATGTTGAGTGGCTCACTACGGCCGCCGAGAAGGCCGCATACCTCGAAAGGTTGAAGGGCGAAGCGACCGTCGAGGCAAGGCAGCAACCCTCAGCCGAGGAGGCGCCACAGGCCGCTTCGCCACTCTCATCTGTGGTCCCGATCGGCGTGGCCTCAGACGGCCGCACGCTGCTGGTGTTCCTGGCGAGCGAGCCGACGACCGAGGGTTTCAGGAGCTTCCTTCAGACCCATGCTGCGCTGCTGCGAGTCGCTCCGGCCTGGACGATCAGAATCGTGTTTCCACGCCCGCTCGATCATGCCTACGACGCGTACCAGACGGTCATCCATGAGGAACTCGAGTCGCCCGTGCATTCCGCGACGATTGGCGAGCTGCAATCGCATTTCGAACTCCGCCTCCAGGCCGCTCGCGGAGAGCCCATGCACTCCCTGACACAAGGCTTCCTGAGGAAGGGCCACGAGGTGTTCGGGACGCCACGGTTCACAGCGATGTATCAGCGGTGGCTGAAGCACGGCAAGGCCGTGTTCGAAGGCCCGTCGTCACCCGCGATCGCCGAGGCCTTGAACACCGGCCGAGGCCGTGTGGAGTCCGTCGTCCTGCGACATGTCTACCGTCATCTCTCTCCCCTGGTGGCCGACACGCCGTCGCGCCCCGAGCGTGGTGGACCAGGGGTTGAGAAGGGGGCCACGAGGGGGGACACTGCGATCGCACGCCGTTAACCCCCGTCCTCAACCCCCTCCTGTGGAGGCACCGCTCAGCATCAGCGAGCAGCTGGAGCGCGAGTGGCGACGAGCTGAACGCCATGTACAAAGCGCAGAAGGCGCAGCGAGTTACGCCGTGAGCCGCGCGACGGCATGGGCGGCGGTCTGTGCCGCCCCATTAACAGCGGTTCCAAGCAGTCGCAGGTACAGAACCGAGACGTGAACGACCCCGGCTCCCGCCCCGGAGGGTGACCCTGAGGGCGGCCCAGGGGTCGTTCACGTCTCGGTTCCGCTGTCGATCCTCGGGTGTCGATGTCGGGCGGCAATGTCGCAGACTGTGCGCCGTCGCGCGGCGTGTTTGCGTACCAGATCCTGTGTGAGTCTTGAGCACTCCAAATGCCCGCATGACAGCACGCTGCAGACGCGTAATGTGAACCGGAAAGGTGCCACCAACAACACGCGATCGTCCCGCACAAGCTGGCCCGGATCGGGTTCCGACAGATGCGGGTCGCTGATACGCGATGACGTGCGTGTGCACGGACCGTGTCGACGGGTCGAGTGTTGCACGCCCGCGCCGGACGATCGGAACTTCAAGAGGATGGACAAGCGGCACACGAAGCGTCTCACCGGGTCGCGAGCTGCACGCTCTCTTCGACCGGCTGTTTCCCCAGCTTCGTGCACAGAGCCAGGTCACGATCGCGACGGCCGCCGTGCTCGTGATCGAGCTGACGATCTCGTACT
Source organism: uncultured Acidobacteriota bacterium (assembly GCA_963773045.1). Taxonomy (GTDB): domain Bacteria; phylum Acidobacteriota; class Vicinamibacteria; order Vicinamibacterales; family UBA2999; genus 12-FULL-67-14b. Next base: position 1,313,300 of record CAVYZT010000013.1, read on the forward strand.
GTAGACACGAAAACTGATGGTCGTTCTCCGGTGCACACAGAAACTGCTCGTCCGGCTGAAACAGGTCGGCGACTTGCCGCCCGTCGAGTCCACGACACGGCTCGGCGACCTGGTACGGCAACGTCCTCCGAATTGGCCGACGTCAGCACTTGCTATTCATCAGCGAACGGTCTCGACTTCCGGTCAACCTTCCGATCGGTGAATCGAAGCGTTTGGAAACCGTGTTTCCGAACGCGGTGTGCGAGAGATTGGCCATCGTCGGTGTCGCCGCAACGGACATCGCCGATGAACGTATACGGATGTCAGAGTCGGCGTTTGGCCGGACCAGGAATCGCAGCTTGCTGGGCACCTTGAACGACTTCGCATTCATGGCTCAATTGGGGGACGCGCGACGAACCGAACCCGAGTCGCCAGAGGAGCTGATGCGGTTCCTCTCGCAGACCCCGATCCTTCCGTTGGACGGCGCAAGCCCGATCGACTTGACGCGAGCCGCGTTTGGGCCTCAATCGGTGCGGTGAGTGCCCCGGCCTTGCGTCGCTCCGGTGCTCGATTGTCCGGGAGTGCTTGGGCGCGTCAATGTCCGCTCGCTCCGCTCGCCGCTAGAGCGCCCTTGACCCTCCCGGCGCGCTCCCCGATCTGGCAATTATCGGAGCGACGCGGTTGATGATCCACGTCTCGAACGCCGCTCTTAAGCCTGTCTCGATTGACCGTCCAGTGGTTATCGCTGCGGCCCTCTGCTTTGCTCATAGGGGCTCATCGGGTGTAACCGGAATGTCGTCAGCTTGGAGCCACACAACTCGACCTTCTCGCCACACCGCCACCGGATCACCGTCACGCTTGTGCCGCAGGAGAGCATCCCGAACCGCGGCACGAAGGGCCCTCTCGATCCGGTCGAGATCGCCGGCGCGTTCCGCAGGGGTTGGGCCGGCATTCGGAAGAGTCATGACTGTAGCTCCTTCAAAGCTTTCCATGCCGTGTCGTCCGCGATGGCTGTGGACCCGCCAACTGCACGAGAGGCGACCAGGCGCGGACTCATGACATCGCCGTTGTCGTAGATGGTCCACGCGTCAACCGCATCCATGTAGACCGAGAACAGGTTCTTTGCACCGGCGAGAAACCGGCGTCGGACGACGTCATCCGGGACATGATGGCCCCCCCGCCGCACACGATCAGCCACGCGTGCAACTGCAAGGTCCGCCGATGGAAGTGAGAGGAAGACCAAATGCGCGCGATAGCCTGTCGCCCGCAAGGCACGGAGCCAGCGTTCATGCGAACGTCCAGCAAGCGTCGTTTCGAAGGCGAAGTCACGTCGTGCCCTGGCGAGGACGTGTAGGCGTTCGAGCATGACCCTACCAGCAGCCACAGCAGTAGTCTCGGGCCGATACGCCGAGAGGCCTTGCGCGATCGTGTCCGCATTGACGAACTCCTCGACAGCCAGCGCATCCTTCAGCAGGTACGGCGCGCCGGTGCTCTTGCCCGCACCGTTTGGGCCGCCAAGCACGACGACCAGCGGCGTGCCAGAAGTCACGTCAACTCTCTTCCACGACAGCGCTCACGCTTGTGACCGTCCAATCTTCCGGCGAATCAGTTCCATCAACTCGCTCGGCGACGTGGTGCGCAGGTCGATGTAGCCAACAGTGCTGGTCATTCCAGGCACCTCAGTGTCGTCGAACCGCGCCGGCAAGATGTAATCATCCTTCGCGACAAGCGACCGCGCCTGTGCGTGCTGACGCTCATGGCGTGTCCAAGCCTTTCTGACATAATGTTCAGAGACGAACATCACGACGTACCGCGAGCGGTGCTGGTAGATCTCTGCCAGGTGGTCGATGAGGTTTTTGCCCCAGAGCTCAGCCTTTTCGAAGCCGTCGTAGAAAACGCTCACACCTGCGTCACGAAGCAGCTTCGCAACCTGGTCAACAAACTCGCGGTCCTCCCCAGCGAACGAGAGAGCGACGTCATACATCGTCGTTGCGTCAGCGGGACGTTTTTGAGGTGTTACGGGATGGGCCTCGTGCGTGGGCACTTCGCGTCTGAACAGGGCCCGCCGGCGCAGACCGACGAATCGGTATCCCCAAAGTGTTCGCGCCTTGCTGAAGTGAATCGAGCCGCGCGCGCCTCTGCGCCACCAGGTCGCGAGCCAAAGGAAGCAAGGATTCGTTGAACGCCTGCGCATCACGGTCGAGCCAACGCAAGTATTGCTTGACGGTCGAAAGCTCCCGATCGAAAGCCTGCTTCGTCGCCGCGACGTCTTGACCGGGCTGGACGAAGCGGAACCGCAGTTCAGTGGTTGTCAGCTCCGCCGCTGGAATCACTGTCGTAAATGTGCTTGGCTTGCAGCGAAACATCTCTGGCTCGCCGACGAAGGGGACGAAGTACGTGGCAGTGATTCCTGGGACGGGGTGTGGCCCTGGGCCGAAGGTGCCGTGGGACTGAAACGACAGCGACCGGTCTCGGCTGATGTCGACCTGGGTCTCGTCGACTGTCGCGCTGACGGCTCCCTCAGTCAGCTCCGGCGCGTACAACCGCACTTGGTCTGCGAAGCGGTCCGCCACATCGTCGACCGTACCGGGACGAACAGAGTCGGCAGGCGCCTCAGCGATCACCTGCTTCAAACGGGCGCGCTGCGCTTCCTGGACGGCATGGAAATCGTGCTTCCAGAAGAGATAGTCGTTGTCCGAGTGTCCCCATCGCGCCATGTGTCTACAGGATCGATATGCGCCGGCCGTTGCCTAGCCACGGTAAAGCGAGTCGAGCAAGTCCCGGACGCGTGTTGCTGGCCAGACGTAGCGGCGCTGCATCTCGAGAAGTCGAAGATCGCCTCACTGCTGGCACTGACTATACGCTTGCCTCACGTCGCTGGGCTCGGCTTCTCTGTAATCCGTCGAGTTCTCCCCATTGCAGTTTGATGGACCCACAACGCGGCCGTCCGTCACGCCTTCGGCTGCGAGTGTGATCCCCGGCTACGCGGACTGCGCTTGCCATCAACGGCCGCGCGCGTTTTCCAGGTCCTGGTGCTCGAAGGCAGATGCCATGCGGTCGATTTCCTGACGGGAAATACCACGGCGTCGCGCCTCGGCCCGCCACGTTGACACGACCGCTGCGACCTCGGCGGCGATCTCCCGCGCTCTCGTCTCCGCAATCTCAAAGTACCCGGCGACCTCGAGGGCAAGCGCCAGCGATGCCGTGTTGTCGTCTTCGGTGATCGCCGTCACCAGCACTCTGGGCTTGATGTCGATGGGCACCGGGTTGAGGTCGTACGCCGGCGAGAGACGCCAACCGTTTTGTCCTTCGTAGAGGAACGCGTGATTACGGAGGTGGTCGTCGGTATTGGAGATGAGAATGGTAAAGACGATCCGGCGCCACAGCGCCTCCATGTCCTCCATCGGCGCAGCGCCGTACCGGCGGAGCACGTCGACGAATTCAAGATAGCTTCGCGACTCGTTGTCCTTCGCGCCGAGCATGCTCATGGCGGAGAGAAACGGCGTGCGACGCCCCTTGACGCGGTCAAAGCGCGTCACGACGAGCACAGGCTTTCCGGCGACATCCTCGAGACGGGCGGCAGGAGTGGCGATGCCGGCCTTGCGGGCGAGCGTCAGCGCGACCGCTTCCCACGCGACCACGTTGATTTCGTCGTCCCGCCGCGGAAACTTCGCAATCGCAAGACTGCCATCCTTCAGCCGCACTGATGCCTTCGGGCGGGCGCCGCCCAGCGACGAGCCAGGCGCAAACAGCAGGCGCAGGTCTTCGTCCGTGTCTTTTTCGTCGATGATGCGCTCAGCCGCGGAGAGGAGCCTGGGAAGTTCAAGCAGCGGCGGGATGCGGCTCGCATCGGGCTCCCGCAGGAATGGGCCACCGGGTTGTTCCGCAAAACGAAGCGCTCCCTGTCGCGCTTCGTCGTCGACCATCAGGAGAAAGTCGATCTCGCGAAGGGTGCGAACCGCGCGGCCTTCGCGTTCGGCCTCCCGCCGCGACATGCGCCGCATGAGCGCGCGCCCCCATCGGTCCGGCGCCGAGTCACCGATCGCGCCAAAGAGCGGCGCGTCGGGTGCGGTGTGAAAGGCCCCAGGGCCCAGCGTGAGCGCCGGCTCGAGGGCAAACCGAGCCGGATGCCGGAGCCAATCCGGGTCGTACTCGAACGTGGCGCTCTCTTTGTTCTTGCGCAGTCGAGTCCACAGACGCCCCGTGAGATGGGGGACGCCGTCCAGGTCCACGTAGACCAACACCTCTCTGTCCATCACGCACCGGCAGGCGGTTTCGGTTGGCGAGGGATGCGGATACGCTTGGGCAGGTGCTCCTCTTCGAGCTGGAGCCCGATGGGGTCATTCTTCGGATCGGCGATGTCCGCAAGATGGTCGGCCAGTCCCAGGACGAACAGCACGGTCGCGTAGCTGCCCATGGCCACGCCGGGCTCACCCTTTTCGATCTTGAGGAGCGTCATGCGGCTGATGGAGGCACGCTCGGCAGCGATCTGTACAGGGATGCGCCGTCGCCGCCGCGCGTCGCGGATGTCACGCCCCAGCTTGCGCAGGACGCGCCGGACGGGAATCGGGAGTACGACAGATGCCCGAGTTGTTCTCATATCTAGAGTCCACTTCTATAGACGTTAATCAGTTTAAAGTATATTATTATGGACGTTATGTCAACTCTCGACGGGCCCTGCGAGAGCGCGAGCGACGCAGTCGTTGAGGCGCGAAGGGCGCAATGAGCAAGGCACCAGTGCCGGCCTTGATCCGTTGAACATCGACGTCCCAATGACCCAGCCGGCTGGGAATGCGCTCGGACCGGAGATGCGCTATCCTGTTCGGCTCTCGCGGCGAGGATTGACCGAATGACTCCAACCCGATTCTTCAGAGGAGGTGACCTATGACGTAGTGGAGGAACACCTATGCGAAGCGACATGGCCAAGGTCGTCACCGAACGGCCACGACGAGGCCACGGAAATCCGAGCAAGAAGTGGGGGCGACGACTCCGAAAGCACGAGTACGACGCGGAGGATCACGGACCGACGCGCGCAGCGATCGCGCGGCGTCATCAATACGGCTGGAACGCAAAGGAGTTCTCCGACCTTCTGGGACCGCTCCGGCGGTATCTGCATAAGCAGGTCGGACGCCCTTGGGACAAGGTCTGGTCGGAGATCACACGCAATCTCGACAGCCGTTCACTGAGCGGCCAGCACATCTTCGACCACATCCAGTGGGAGGTGGAGCAGCACGCCTGGCTCGGTCCAGACGGCACTCTGTACCGCAATCGCTGGTCAGGGCTGCTCCCGGTCAGCGGCTTGTACGTTCACCCGACTACGAGGCTGCTCTGCTACACCCGGGAGTCCTGGCGCGGGTACCGCGGCGGCCCGTTCTTGAAAGCTCAGGCTGCCCTTCGCGTGTTCGGTGTCGACGCATCGAAGGCAGCGGACATTCGACGCTACCGCGTAGACGGCACGCGAGTGTGGGAGCGTCGCGACTGCGGCTGGTTCATTCACACCTACCGCTACGTGCCCGAACAACTCGTTCGAGTCATCATCCGCAGTGATGGCCACGAGGTCCCGATCTACAGCTCGCCCTGCTACGAACGCGTAGCCACGAAGCAGGCGAGCAAATCGGAGATTCGGGAGGCGCGACTAATCTTGGAACGCGACCCGAGCGCCTGAGATTGGGCGCGCGGATGTCACAGAGGACCAACCGCTGCAATGATCGATATCCGTGAGCTGCGTAGAGATCCCGAGGCATACCTGGCCAAACTGGCCCGCAAGGGCGCAGGCGAACTCGGTCAGGAGCTGCTCGACTTGGACGCGGCATGGCGCGCGACAACGACAGCGGCGGAGTCGCTGCGCGCGAAACTGAAGTCTTCCGGGAAGCCGACTGCGGAGCAACGGGAGGAACTGCAGCGGGCGAAAGAGCAGTTTCAGGAGACCGAGTCGAAGCTTGCCGAATTGGAGGCTCGTCGTAGGGCACTTCTCGATCGCGTGCCGAATCCGCCGGCTGACGACGTGCCGAGTGGCGGAGAAGAGGATTTCGAGGTGCTCCGCGAAATGGGCACGAAGCCGTCGTTCGCCTTCACAGCTCGGGACCATCTCGATCTCGCCCAGCCTCACGGATGGCTCGATGCGCCGCGCGGCACGAAGGCCTCCGGATCGCGGTTTGTCTATCGCCTGGGCGACTTGGCGTTGCTGGAGATGGCGCTCTACCGGTATGCGTTCACGCGCGTGACCGAGCAGGGTCACATCCCAATGCTCCCGCCCGTGCTCGTGCGCGAGGAAGCGATGTATGGCACCGGTTTCTTTCCGACGGACGCCGTCAACATCTACGGCGTCGAGAGGGACCAGCTCTATCTGGTTGGTACGTCCGAGGTGCCGGCCGCTGCGTTTCATGCGGGAGAGTTCCTCGCGGAATTACCGCTCCGGTACGTGGCGTACTCCACCTGCTTCAGGCGTGAGGCCGGCGCCGCGGGCAAGGACACTCGCGGCATGTTCCGCGTGCACCAGTTCGACAAGGTGGAGATGTTCGTGTACTGCCTGCCGGAGGCCTCAGCCGACGAGCACGAAAGGCTGCTCGCGATCGAGGAAGGGCTTGTCAAGGAGCTCGGCCTGCCCTACCGCGTGATCAACGTCGCGGCTGGCGATCTCGGAGCGCCGGCGGTGAAGAAATATGACATCGAAGCCTGGTTCCCCAGCCAGGGTCGGTATCGCGAGATCACGTCGACGTCGAACACGACTGATTTTCAAGCACGTCGCCTCGACATTCGCTTCCGCCGCGGTGATAAGCCAGAGCATGTGCACACGCTCAACGGCACGGCGATCACCGCGCGGGCGATGATTGCGATCCTGGAGAATTTTCAGGAGGCGGACGGGTCAATCGGCGTCCCACGAGTGCTGTGGGAGTTTGGCGCTCCGCGCAGGATGGGGTCGGGTAGCGCTGGAGCGTAGCCGGACAATTCCGTTGCGCGCGAACGCATCGAGGTTGGCGCGCGGCATATGGCTTACCGTTTGTTCCTTCATCGCTCACCTTCGAAGATCCGAATGAGCGCCTCGGCGTTTCCGAGCGCGTCGTGGACTGGATGATGATCGTGCTTCGTCCGTCGCAGCCGCTTCCACTTCTGAGTGCTCCGGAAATCACCGACCAGCCCGGCGTAGAAGTCGGCGATACGCCTTCCGGAGTGGCCGAACGGGTTCTCGCCGACGTAGCGCCAGAAGTAGAAGTTGATCCACTGAAAGTCGTAGGCGGGGTTGTCGGACACGAACACGACCGGCATGCGTGGCGCCAGCCACTCCTGGAACCGGCGAAACGTGTGTTCGGAGCAGTCGGCGCCGTGGAAGGTCTCAGTGCGCCCGTCCCGAAGGGCGTTCACGTCAACGGCACCGAACTCCGTCATGTCGCCGACGGACGGCGCTCCGACGCTGAAAGGCGCTTCGCAATCAACAACGATCAGAGTTCCCATCGCGCGTCACCGTTCCGACCTGTGTCGCATCGTCGGCGACGATGCTGCGAGCACTCGAGCGCTGTCGCCGGGGGTTCGCAAGTTCGACATCAGGCTCCCCAATACCCAAGTCAGCGAAAACATTGCCTGAGCTTGGCATCGAGGTGGGTCGGGCCATAAGGGATCGTATCGCTATCGAAACCAGGCAGCTTGGGCGAGACGCGCCCTAGCAAAAATCCCGTGTCCAATCCGCCCGAGGATGTCTCCGATTTGGCGCGCGCCGATGTCAGTGTCGAGCACGCCCAATCAGGAGCTCGCCGTTCATCGCTCGATTTGAACGCTGCAGCCAAGGTGTGTCGGTCTTCGGCGCTGAAGAGGAAGCCACAGCGTATCGAAATGAGGTCGATGTGGGAGTGACGGCGACCGGCAACGCAGCCGCGCTCGGCCTCCCCTTGCATGCCGCCAATCCGTGTGTTAAATACTGAACCATATGGTTCAGTATAGCCGGACCCGCTTCGATGCCTCGTTCGCCGCGCTCTCGGACGCCACCCGACGCGGCGTTCTGGAGCAGCTCGGGCGTGCAGACGCTTCGATCACGGACCTGGCCGAAAAGTTCCACATGACCCTCACCGGCATGAAGAAGCATGTCGGCGTCTTGGAGCAGGCGGGGCTCGTCACTCACGGAAAAGGTCGGGCGCGTGCGGACCTGCAAGCTCGGCCTGCGCCGACTGGAGGAAGAGGCGGCATGGATCGAGAGGTACCGCCAGCTCTGGGACGCACGCTTCGACGAGCTGGACAAGGTTGTCGAGGAACTGAAACGGAAGGAGAAGGTCGATGGACGCAAAAAGAGAAAGTGAGACCACCGCCATGAAGAACCGCACGACGGTGGAACGGAAGTCCGAGCGTGAGCTCGTCGTGACGCGAACTTTCAACGGCCCGGCGCGCATCGTGTTCGAGGCGTGGACCAAGCCCGAGCTGTTCAGGCGGTGGTGGGTGCCGAAGTCGATGGGCATGTCCCTGCTTTCCTGCGAAATGGATGTTCGCGTCGGGGGCACGTACCGTTTGGTGTTCGCACCCGGCCGGACTCACAGTCGGCGTTCTTCGGCACGTACAGCGAAGTGACACCGCACTCGCGCCTCGTCTGGACCAATGAGGAAAGTGACGAGGGTGCCGTCACCACGGTGACCTTCGAGGAAAAAGGCGGCAAGACGCTGGTGGTCATGCACGAGCTCTATCCCTCGAAGGAAGCTCTCGACGCCGCCGGCACCGGGGCGGCGGATGCGACTGGGCGAGACGTTCGAGCAACTGGACGAGCTTCTCGTTACCTTGGGCGCGAGCGTGGGACGGTCATGAAGTCGTCGATCTCTTTTCGGAGGGAAAAAATGACCGCCCCCGCCGCAATCACCATCACGCCAATCCTCGTTGCCGACCTGCTCGCCGAGGGCGAGCGGATGCCGGTCTACGTGCACATCATCGACCATCCCGATGCGCGCGTGCTGGTCGACACCGGCATGACGGAGCTGCACCCGGCGGCGGCCGACCTCAATCCCCGCCTCCTTCCACTGAGCAAGCAGAACTTCGACCTCGCCGGCATCGACATCGTCGTCAACACACACCTGCACTTCGACCACTGCGGCGGCAATCACCTCTTCGCCGGCAGGCCGATCTACGTCCAGCGTCGGGAGCTCGACGACGCGCGCAACGAGGACGACTACACCATTCGCGAGTGGGTCGAGGCGCCCGGCGTGCGGTACGTGCCGGTCGACGGCGAACTCGAGCTGCTTCCCGGGCTCCGGCTCGTCCCGGCGCCGGGCCACACACGCGGCATGCAGGTCGTCGTCGTCGAGACTGGCGGGCGCCCGGTCGTCGTTGGCGGCGACGTGGCGGTTTGGTTTGGCGAGCTCGACGAGCCGCACACCGAAGGCCAGGTGCGGGTGCGCGCGCTCGACCCTGAGCTGGTCTGGCTCGCGCACGAGCACGAGCCGTGGCGACCCGGCACTGTCGCCGACCAGACCTCACAACCACATTCAGTGTAGGCGAAGATAAGGCGAATATGCTACGCTCGGCCGCCGTGGCGCTTCGGACGTGCACCGTCAGTTTCAGCGGTCCGTCCGGTATCCGCCATTCAGTCGATGTGACCGCGGAATCCGTTTACGAGGCGGCTGCGTTGGGAGCGTCGGCTCTCCGCAAGAGCGGCTGGGCCGACGCCGTGGCGTTGGGAACGGAACTTGAGATTCATGTCAGAGAACCGCCCACGTGCCACCGCATCACAGTGCACCAGATTCATCGGTGGTGCGATGGGATTGCGACCAGCCCCGACGAGACGCTGAAGAAGAACAGACTGAAGCAGCTATTGGGCTAACCACCCGTCTGACGGTCTCGTCGGAGCGAAGGGTGATGTCCACTGTTTCAGAGTCGCTCTCGCGAGCTCGAAGTGCTGGTCGTCGACTGCCAGGCCACCGCCGCCGCTCCGCATGGACATCTGCTCGAAATGGGTTGGGCGCGCGCCGGCACGACGACAACGCGCGCGGACGCGAGGCTCATCGCGCTTCCACACGGCGAGCACATTCCAGCCGCCGTGATGCGCCTTACGGGCATTTCTGAACGGATGGCACAGGACGGCGTCGATGCACACGTCGCCTGGCGGGAGCTGTCCAACGAAGCCGCGACACTCGCCCGTCAGCCGGCGCCAACGGTCATTCACTTCGCTCGATTCGAGCAGCCGTTTCTCCGCGCGTTGGCCGGTGGGGCGCTTCCCCTCGACATCCTCTGCACGCATGACATTGCCCGGCGCCTCTTACCCGATCTGCCCCGCTGCGGCGTGCGTGCCCTCACGGGTGACTTCGGTCGCGGGGTCGGCGCTCTGCGTCGCAGTGCCGATCACGTAGAGGCCACAGCATTCGTCTGGCGAGAGCTGGTGCGCTTGCTTCGCGACGAAGGAATTTCCACCTGGAGCGTGCTTCAGGAATGGCTCGCCGACAATCGCGCTCCGAGGCAGCGCAGGCGGCGCGGATGGCCGATGCCGCGCAATGTGCGGCTCTCATTACCCGATGCGCCGGGCGTCTATCGCATGCTTCGGACGAGTGGCGACGTCCTGTACGTCGGGAAGGCCGCCTCGCTCCGCCATCGCGTCAACAGCTACTTTCGGAAGCAGACAGGCGTGCCCGAACGGACGCTCGAGATGCTGTCGCAGGCGCGCGGGATTCTCTTTCGATGTCACGCCGAGCGCCCTCGAGGCGGCTCTCATCGAGCCTGACGAAATCAAGCAGCATCGACCACCGTACAACGTCGCGCTCACCATCGAGAACCGCGCGTTATGGTTCGCGCCACCGAATCTCACCGCGCGCAGCGCGCACCCGTCGTCACAGTGTCCGCTCGGACCGTTTCCTTCGGCCGGAATGCTCGATGCATTTGGTGCGCTCGCCGCCGGTGAGAGTCGCGCGCTCGGTTCCAATCGCTGGCGTCCCGACCCGGTCACGTTCGAAGCAGGTACGCGAGGCTCTGCGCGGTGCATCCTGAGCTTTCGCGCCAAGACCTCGGCGCGCACGACAGATTGCTGCGGCTCGGAACACGCCTCTGGAAAGAAGGTCGGCGAGACCGCGATGTTGATGAAGACCACCCCAATGAAGCCGGGCATGGATTGACGGTATGGACCCCGGAATTCGTGCACGTGTCGCTCGAGTGGCTCGCGTTGCGGGCAGCGCTCGCCCGGCGCCGCGCGATGTGGTTCACGCGGCTGTTCGATTCGAGCGTGGTGTGGCGCGAGCCCGGTGACAGTTGTGCACGGCTCATCGTGATCGAGGAGGGCGAGGTAGGGTTGAGCGCGGCAGCGGACGCAAACGCACCGCCACCGATTCCACCGGGCTATCGCCGTCCAGTGGCCGCACGTCGTGAGGTCTTCACCCTCGCATCCTTCGATTGGCTACGGGTATTGACGACGGAGCTGAAGCGCTTGATTGCAGCTGGCGCTCCAGTGGCGCTGCGCCTGGGCGTCGGACCGGCACTCGACGAGTCGCGACTCGCGTCCGCGCTGTGGTGGGTGTGATGCGTGGCTGGCAGATGATTGACCGATGGACGGACACGCTCTCCGCAGTCGACGCTTGGGCGCACACCCACTGCGAGACGTTCGTCCAGTACGCCGTCATGCACTGAGGCCAGGGCGAAGAGGCAACGAGATGGGTTCCACAGCCACCATTCTCCACGCGGACCTTGACGCCTTTTATGCGTCGGTCGAACAGCTGCTCGACCCTCGCCTGCAGGGCAAACCGATTGCGGTCGGCGGCGGCGTCGTGACTCGCGGCCTCATACGAAGCGAGGGCCTTCGGCGTACGAAGCGGCATGCCTGGACGGCGCGCGCGCCAACTCTGTCCCGGCCTCGTTTTTGTCGGCGGACATTTCGACGAATACCAACGGCTCGGCGACGCCGCCATCGAGGTACTGAGCGATTTCACGCCTTCCATCGAGCGCATTTCCATCGACGAGGCCTTCGCCGACGTTGCCGGGTGCACGCATCTGTTCGGTTCGCCGGCAGAGATCGCAAGGACGGTTCGGGCTCGCGTGCGCGCCGAACTTGGCTTGCCGATGCTCAATCGGCGTGGCTCGTACCAAGCACCTGGCGAAGGTCGCATCGCAGGTCGCGAAGCCGGATGGATTGGTGGTCGTCGACCCAGAGACTGAACTTGAGTTCCTTCACGAGCTGCCCGTCGCACTGATGTGGGGCGTGGGCCCCGCCACCGAGGCGCGGCTCGCCAAGATCGGCGTCACCACCATCGGTCAATTGGCGGAGAGCTCTCCTGCGTCCGTGGAGCGACTGCTAGGACACGCGACGGGAAGAAAGTTGTCGGCACTCGCGTGGAACCGCGATCCGCGGCAAATCCAGACGCGCCGGCGCGCGCGCTCTGCCGGCGCTCAATCGGCGCTCGGACGACGGCCTGCGATCGAACGCGTCTTCAAACCGACGCTGCATCATCTCGCTGACCGCATTGGCGCCCGGCTCCGCGCCAAAACACTGGCGGGCCGGACAATCACGGTCCGCGTGCGCTTTGCCGATTTGCGCTCGGTCACACGTTCGCTCACGCTGTCAGCGCCGATTTCTGCAACGAGGACTCTCGCTGAGATCGCCGAGGACCTGGTGCGCGGCGTTCTTGCGGATCACCTTGACGAGAGGACGATCTCGCTGCTGGCGATCGCCGTCTCACATCTCGAAGAGCATACGATGGTGCAACTGGAGCTGCCGCTTGGGCTTCGCGACGAAGGACGCCGCCCTGGCACCAAGAAAGGGCTGGCGCGATCGCGCGCAGACCGGGCCGTCGATGCGATACGCAAGCGCTTCGGAGGACAAGCGGTGGATTATGGGGCAGCATCGCGGGTTGGACGCTCCGTCCCGGACGAGTTCCGACGCCTGGCTGAACGGGAGCTTTGAATATCCGCCCTGCGGCTGGAATGATCAGCGAGGTGTGAAGAGAATGCCGACACGAAAAGGACAGAAGCGTGGCGTTGAGACGCGACAGCAGCTGCCACCAGAACAACGGGGAGCACTACTCAGAACGTTGAAGGCTCGTTTCGAGAAGAACATGAACCGTCATTCCCGTCTTCAATGGACGGCCGTTCAGGCAAGGCTGGAAGCCAATCCCGAAAGACTGTGGTCACTCGATGAGATGGAACGGACGGGTGGCGAACCTGACGTCGTTGGCCATGACAAGAAGACGGGCGAGTACGTGTTCTACGACTGTTCAGCAGAAAGCCCCAAAGACCGCCGCAGCGTCTGTTACGACCAGGAAGCGCTGGAGGCAAGAAAGGAACACAAGCCGAAGAACAGCGCGACGGATATGGCGGCCACCATGGGGATTGAGATCCTCACGGAAGCGCAGTATCGAGAGTTGCAGACGTTGGGTGATTTCGATACGAAGACGTCGAGTTGGGTGAAGACACCTCCTGATATTCGAGAACGCGGCGGCGCTATTTTTTGCGATCGCCGTTACGACCATGTCTTCACGTATCACAACGGTGCGGAGTCCTACTACGCCGCACGGGCGTTCCGTGGCGCGCTGAAGGTCTAACAGGCTGCTGGAACAGTAACAGCCACGCGATGAGCGGCTCGTACTACGATGCTCCCACTGACGAAGTGAGCCGTCCGCGCGTGCCAAGGTCGGCACGCATGATGTTTTGGCAAGGAACAGCGCGGACACCCGCGTAGTGGTGCCCAGTGACCTGCACTCAGCTGAGCTCTTGGGCGAGTCCGATGAGAAGCCCTTCAGGCCCGCGGATGTAGCAGAGCCGATACGCGTTCTTATACTGAACCACTTCGCCCACGAGCTGCGCGCCGCGCGTGCGGAGCCGCTCGAGCGTCTCATCGAGATCGTCTACTGCGAACATGGCGCGTAGGTAGCCCAGAGCGTTCACCGGAGCATTCCGGTGATCTGCCACCGCAGGCGGCGTTAGAAAGCGCGAGAGCTCGAGGCGGCCGTGGCCGTCCGGCGTGCGCATCATGGCAATCTCTACGCGCTGGTCGCTTAATCCAGTGACACGTCCCGCCCATTCTCCTTCGACCATGGCTCGCCCTTCGAGCTCGAGGCCGAGCTCGAGAAAGAAATCGATCGTCGCTGTGAGGTCGTCGACGACAATGCCTACGTTGTCCATCCGTTTAAGCGCCATGGATGCACTCTACAAGATCGTCGTCTATTCTTACCAACGACCATCGGCGCTCTAAAGACGTCGCGCGTGTTTCAGTGGCGTGCGCCCTGAGTTCCAATCGGCCGACCGTGCTTCACTTCTTGCGGATCACGAGAGACTTACGGCGAGGCCGCATGGGCGGTCGTCACTCAGGGCCAAAGTGAACCATCTGCTGCGGCCGCCGTGAAACGATCGAGCGGCCAGACATCGATCCCGTCTTCCGTTCTCAGCTGACGCTCCCCGAGGTACACGAGGATTCGTCGTGCGAGCCGCGGCAGTTCGGCGATCGCCCGCAGTCCCGCCAATTGCGGCGTCGAGAATCGCGGCTGCGCTTTGACTTCGACGGCGAGAAACTCGCGACCGCGCCGCAACAGGAAGTCGACTTCAGTGTGCCGCGCCTGGGCAGGCGCCCAGTACGAGACTTCCTCGAACAGCTCCGAGTCACCGTTGTGCGCGCGCAGTATCGTAAGAACGAGGCCTTCGAGTAGCGGCCCGCGTTCCTCAGCCGCGACCGGCCCCAATTGTTGCTTCGCGGCACGAGCCAGCCCAGGGTCGACCCAATAGAGTTTCGGGTGCTGCCGTTCGCGCACGCGCAGCTTCGCCTCGAATGCGGGCAGCAGTGTCGCGACCAGCGTGTCTTGCAGAATGCCGAGGTATCCCTCGACTGTGGTCCGGGCCGTGGCGGCATCGCGCGCCAGACCCGCAATGTTGATCACCTGGCCGTGGAACAGCGCAGCCACGGGAAGAAACCGCAAGAACGCAGGAAGATTGCGGACGAGCGCTTCGATCCGAATCTCCTCGCGCACGTACAACTGCACGTAGGCTTCGAGCGCCGCGCGCGGATCGTCGGCCTGCCAGACTACGGGAATGCTGCCGAATCGCAACACGCGACCAAGATCGAAGTCCGCACCCAATTCAGCCGGCGCGAGCGGATACATCGTCCGCAGCGCCGCGCGCCCAGCGAGCAGGTTCGTATCGGCGGTCTTCAGCCGGCGCGCGCTCGATCCCAAGAGCACGAACCGCCGGCGAGTGCCTTCAATCGCGCGGTGGACCTCATTCAGGAGCGCAGGAACGCGCTGCACTTCATCGAGCACGACGACTCGATTGGCCGAAAGCGTCCGCAGCTCCAGCCCGAGCAGTGCGGGGTTGGCAGCAAACGATTGATACTGGCTCTCGTCGAGCAGGTCGATGATGTGGGCATCGGGGAAGGTCTGAAGGGCCCACGTGCTCTTACCGACGCCGCGCACGCCATACAGGAAGAAGCTTCCTCGGGGCGGGGTGGAGAATCCGTCCGTATCGGCGCATTGCCACCATGTCGTCATTATACCGTGCAAAATGACGGCATGGTTTCATAGCTTCGAGTTGAGAGCTACCACAGGAGTCGAATTGTCCGAGGAACTGCGCTTGATTCGGACAAACCACCTGGCGCGTCCGCACGGTGGCTCGCAGCCTGCGCCGGATCTCTCCTCGAGCTCAAAGACGTCGACGATATTGCCGACTTCAAGCCACGCTCGGAAAACGGAGAGTGATCGCCGCCGGGCTACATCCTGGCTCTCGTCCTCCGTTGTCACACTGAAGCCCACATCCAGGGTCGCCGTCGCTGTGTCTGGTCGGCGTTACTGCAGCGGGGCGAGACCGCGTAGATGCTGCGGCGACGTCGCATAGCCGACGACGCGGCGCCA
>CAVYZT010000014.1:0-109344 GCA_963773045.1 uncultured Acidobacteriota bacterium
GCAAGGGATGTCCTCACCGAGTCACACGATTCGCTCCTCACCGCGTTCATCGCCGGCGACCTCTTCATCGTGTTGCCCGGCCTCATGGAAGCCAGCCGGACTCTGCTCAACCGGCTCAGTGCCGGCGAGGAGGAGCCTGGCCGCTTGACCGAAGTGATCGTGCCCGCGTCCTTCAACTTCCCGCACACGGGAAAGCTGCTCTCGCTCAGTTTCATCTTCTTCGCCGGATGGTTCGCCGACTCGCCGGTGTCGCTTTCGGATTATCCAGCACTGGCGCTCACCGGCCTTGTCACCCTCTTCGGGAGCACCACGGCAGCTGTGCCGTTTCTCCTCGACTACTTCCGCATTCCAGCCGATACGTTCCAGCTGTTTCTCGCGAGCGGTGTGATCAACTCGCGGGTGGGCTCGCTCGCGGCCGCCGTGCACACGTTGACGGTCGCCCTCCTGGTCTCCTGTGCCGTCACCGGCCATCTTCGGTGGCGCCGTGGCGCGCTGCTGTCGTACGTCGCCACCACCGCCGCCGTGGCGATCGTCATCTTGGGCGGCACTCGATTGATCGTCGGCAAGTCTCTCTCCACTGAGTATTCCAAGGACAAGGTACTGGCATCGATGCAGCTGCTCCACGAACCGGTCACCGCCACGGTCGCGCGCAGCTGGTCGCCAGCGCCGCCGACGACCTTGGCACCGCTTGGGGCGATCGACGAACGGAAGGTATTGCGAGTGGGATATCTCGCCGACGCCCTTCCGTATGCGTTCTTCAACCAGAGCGGAGATCTGGTGGGGTTCGACGTCGAGCTCGCCCATCGTCTGGCGCGTGAAATGGGCGTGAGCCTTGCATTCGTTCCAGTCGATCGCGCGAAGCTGCCCGAACAGGTCGCCGAAGGTTACTGCGACCTCGTGATGTCGGGCATCGCGGTGACCACGAACCGGGCACGCGACGTACGGTTCTCCGATTCGTACCTCGACGAGACGGTGGCTTTCGTCGTGCCGGATGCCGCGCGAGAACAGTTCGTCACATGGGATGCGATTCGCGAGCGCCGCGGGCTGACCATCGCGGTCCCCGATGTCCCTTACTACATCGGCAAGCTCCGCGATCTGCTGCCGAACGCCACCGTTCAGGTTCACACCGGCACCGTCGCCTCGCTGTTCGATGCGGGGTCGCGCGTCGATGCGTTGGCGCTGCCG
Source organism: uncultured Acidobacteriota bacterium (assembly GCA_963773045.1). Taxonomy (GTDB): domain Bacteria; phylum Acidobacteriota; class Vicinamibacteria; order Vicinamibacterales; family UBA2999; genus 12-FULL-67-14b. Next base: position 1,186 of record CAVYZT010000014.1, read on the forward strand.
GCCGAACGTGGTTCCGCGTGGACGCTGATGCATCCGGAGTATTCGGTCGTCGTGCCGGCGCCAGATCCGATCCGCGTGCCGCTCGCCTACCCGATTGGCAAGCGAGACGAGCAGTTGGCCGCGTTCGTGAATACCTGGATTGCCTTGAAGCGCAAGGACGGCACGATCGACGCGGCCTACAAGCACTGGATTCTCGGACAGGATGCGGCGACTCACGAGCCGCGCTGGTCGATCGTCCGCAACGTACTGCACTGGGTGGACTAGCCGAGGAGAGCATATGAGAGCGAATCGCGTAGTGGCACTGACAACCATGGCGATCGGAGTGTTGAGCGCGTTCCTGGTGGCACAGGGTGCTCAGCCTCCCAGCCCCGATCAGATCGTGGCGGGGTTGAAGCAGAACCTGGCTGAGAGCCAGAAGCGGCTTCGCCAATACGAGTGGATCGAGACGACCATCATCAGCCTCAAGGGCGAGGAGAAAGCACGGAAGCAGGCGCGCGCCTACTACGGCGCCGACGGCAAGCTCACCAAGGTGCCAATGGGGACACCGCCGGCCAAGCCCGAGCAAGGCGGAGGCGGGGCGGCCGCCGCGGCGGTGGCCGGGTCAAGGAGCAGATCGTCGAGAACAAGAAAGACGAGATGCAGGACTACATGGAAAAAGCCGGCAACTTGATCCACCAGTACGTGCCGCCCGACCCGGCGCAGATTCAGCAGGCCAAGGACAAGGGCAACATGCAGGTGAAGCCGCAGCCAGGACGGCCACGTGCGCGTCGAGTTCGCCAACTTCGTTCAGCCGGCCGACTTGCTTGCGATCAACGTGGACGCGAAAGCGCTGCTGCTGTCAGCGCTCGACGTCGCCACCTATCTCGAGAAGAAAGAGGATACGGTGACGCTCGCGGTGCGCTTCGCCACGCTGACCGACGGCACCTCTTACACCGCTCAGACGACATTGGAGGCCAAAGCCAAGAACATCCGCGTCGTCGTGGAAAACTCGGGACACAAACCGCTCGCAAAGTGAGGGCTAACGGCGTTCGGCGATCAGCTTTCGGCTCTCGGCGTTCGGCTCTCCTGAAGCTGAGAGCTGATAACTGACAGCCGTCAGCTGATCCCTGTGGGCTAGTGCCCAGGCGTTCCCCCCACTTGTTATACTCTCGACCAGCCTGTGACCGCCCCCCTGGGAGTTTGTCGCTGACGAGTCCTCGGCCGATCGGTGTTTCCACGGAGCGCGATCCGTATTTTTTCGACGGGCCTCCTGGATTGCGGGTCTGTCGACGCCAATGAGTCCCCCTCCTCCGCCCAGTCGTACTCTGCCCTGTTCGCTCTGCTGGGTTCTGGCACTCGTGCTGTCTTCTGGCGCCGTCGCGACCGCCCAGGACCTGGTACCGGGCGCGTACACGCCCGTGCCTGTCGGCATCAACGTGCTGAACGTCGCGATGGTTTTCAATGGCGGCGACATCGCGTTCGATCCGTCGTTGCCCATCGAGGATGCGAGCGCCGACATCGGCTGGACGTCGTTCGGCATCGTCCGCACCCTCGGTATCGGCGGACGTTTCGCCAACGTGGCATTGGGCGTACCGTTCCTGGTCGGTCACACCGAAGGGCAAGTACTCGGACAGTTCCAGAGGGCGTCGCGGCGTGGGTTCGGGGATATGGCGGCGCGAATCGGGATCAACCTCTACGGCGCGCCCGCGATGACACGCCAGCAATTCGCGACCTACCGCCCGGGGACGGTTGTCGGCCTCAGCTTCGTCGTTGGTATGCCGGTCGGACAGTACAACCCCGACCGCTACATCAATCTCGGCACCAATCGCTGGACGTTCAGACCGGAGCTCGGGATTATGGAGACGCTGGGCAAGTGGACGCTCGAGGGCGATTTCGGCGTCGCCTTCTTCACCGACAACACCAACTACGTCGGCGGAACCACGCGTGAGCAGGAGCCGATCGTGACGTTCCAGGCGCACCTCATCCGGACCATCCGACCCGGCTTTTGGGTCGCCGCCGACGCGAACTACTGGAAGGGCGGGCGCGTCACGACGGCCGGCAGCGACGCCTTGTTCGAGCAGAAGAATTCACGGCTTGGACTGACGCTCGCAGTGCCGATCCGCCGGCATCAACTGAGAGTCTCGTACAGCTTCGGCGCCTTTACGACCATCGGAGGCGACTTCCACTCGGTCGGTGCGTCGTACTCCTACGCGTGGGCCAAGCGTCCGGCGGCGGCTCCATAGGGCCTTTCAGCTATCAGCTGTCAGCTTTCGGCTATCAGCTTTCACTCTCGGTCCCTGCTCCCGGCTGCCGGCTCCCGGCTCTCAGCTCCCGGCTCTCACTCCCTGCTCGCGGCTCTCGGCTCCGGCCTGCGAATCGCGAACCGCGAACCGCGAACCGCGAACCGCGAACCGCGAACAGCGACAGCGAATAGCGAATAGCGGCTTGTGGCAGCCGTGGATCAGCGCACGCGTTGACGCTGGCGATTGGCTTTGAGCGACACGCCGAAATACGCGGTTGCGCCTTGTCCTGGCTCGCCCCAGGCGACATCGATGCGGATGAGGTCGATGAATGGCACGAGGAAGCGCAGCCCGACGCCGTACCCGTCGATCGCGGAGTCCGGCGTCTGGTCGTTGTCGTCGCCCGACGCGACGCCAAGATCGGCAAAAGCCGCGATCTGCATCCCCGCGTAGAAGTTGAATCCCTTCACGGCGAACGCTCGTACCGGGAGCGCGACGTATGTGTACTCGAAGGTGCCGATGAACTGGTTTGGGCCACGCCGCGATCCAAGACTCCACCCTCGTACTGTGTTGGCGCCGCCGAGATCGTACTGAAGGTAGTCGGGCAGCCCGACGCCGACCTCTCCGGTCTGAAAGCTCGCGAGCGAGAAAAGACCGAAGCCGTGACGCGCAGACAAGCGCTGAAATCTCCGCGCGTCCAGGATGTAGGTCAAGGAGCTGGCGTCGCCGAAGAGCCGGTCTACCTCGACCTCGGCCCACGTTCCCGATCGCGGATTGGTGGACGAGTCCAGCGTATCGAGCGTGAAGAAGCCGCCGAGCATCGGAATGAGGTCGGTGCCGTCGACGGAGAGCGACGCGCCTGAAGTCCCGGTGTCGAGCGCCTGAACGTCGGCGGCTACCCCGCTCCGCAAACCGTGCCGCCAGTTGCGAGCGAAGCGCGTGTCTACCATGGTCGAGCGCTCGTCGAAGTCGTACAGCGTGTTGCGCCGCGCCGAATACGTGAAGCCGACATGCTTCGACCAGGACCCAGGTGTGATCGTCGTGCCGTCGACGGTCGTGGCCACGCCGGTCTCGCCGCCGAACCGGAGAGCCACCCCCAACTGCATTTCGTGCCCGAAGAGATTGATGGCGCGGATGCCAGGACCGGCGCTGACGCCGTTCTCATCCGTGACCCGGATGACCACGACGGGCAGCAATCGCAACGTTTCGGCCGCGGCGACCTGGAGTACCACTCCGTCGTTTTCGAGCAGCGGCTCGATATGGACCGAGCTGAAGAGTCTCAGCTCATCGAGCTGTCGGAGGTCGGCGCCAAGCGTGGCGCGGTGAAACGGCTGCCCGGCTCGACTGGCCAGGTTCCGCTCGACGACCTCGGGTGAGAGGTTCCGCAGGCCCGTGACTCGGATCTCCCGGACGATCCGGCCCTCCAGCGGATCTGCGCTCTGCGCCATCGCTGTATTCGGCGGGGCGCCGAACACAGCGACGGTCGACCACAGAACGGCCGCGCGGAGCATCACGCGGGGCTACTTGGGAGGCTCGGCCGAAATCAGCAGGGCGTTGGTCCAGGTCATGTCGAGCTGGTCCCCGACCTTCAACATGTCGAAAATCTTCTTGTCGGCCACCCGGCGGCTGTAGACATAGCCGTTGGGCCCCTTGACCGTCGCCGCCATCGTGGCGGGATCCTTCGCGGTGACGGTGACGGTGATCGTCCGCTGTTCAGCCACCGTTGCCGCCGGCGATTTCCCCTCGCCCCGAGTCGCCGCTCCTGAGAGCACGTCAACCGCGGCTTCGCCTGGCCGCTTGATTCGGACGACGACATTCTCGTAGTAGCGGGCGGTGATCTTGTCGCCGACCTTGAGCTCGTTGAACCGCTTCATTTCGGGCCCCACCTGGAGGGTCTCGTAAATCCCCTTGTCGTCTTTGACGGTCACGGACCGCGTGCCTTGATCGATCGCTTCGATCGTGACCGTCGTCGTGACGGTGTTGCCCATGATCGTCTTGCTCTGCGCGCCGGCCGTACTGCCGGTTACCAGCAGCGCCGCGGCCGCGATCCCGCTAGTGAGGGCCATCTTGCTGAACATCTTCATGCCTGTCTCCTTGTCGAGTGAGTGCCGTAGTTCATTGCGCCGCCCGTCAGACGGGGCTATCGCCGTGCCGAGTCTACCTCGCCCAGCGCTGGCTGCAATAGCTGGACCCACCTCAGCGTCTGTGGTTTCTGGGGAACTTTCGACCGTGGCGTGCGGCTCTCTCACTGACCGAGGCCGCGGTCACAGCATGTCGTGACCGCGCGTGATCAAGAACTGGTTCGGTCCCCGCGCTATTTCGCGGCTGGCGGCGCGCTAATCGCCCACGTCAGCGGGACGATGCGCTCGAGACCGCCGGCGCAGGAGACGCGATGTTCCTCAAACGCCGATCACCGGGGCGGGTCCGAGACTGATCCAACCGATCAGTGGATAGTGATCGGATCCGTAGGTCGAGGCAGCGCGTTGGTAGGTGGCGCGCTCTGACGCAGGCGTCCGAAAGAAGAGGTAGTCCAGGACTGCGCCGCCTTTGTAAGTGCCTTGGCGCGCTTGCACGGTCTGGCCGGTGACACGCGTCATCTCGCGAAGCGCGGGCTCGTCCGTGCCAAACCAGGTATTGAAGTCGCCTCCGACCACGAACCTGCCGGCCGGCTGGAGCATTGCCGCGATGGCGCGCGCCTGCTGACCGCGCGCGCCGGCTGCGCCGAACAGCCACAGCCGGTTGGCGCCGACAAACGGGTCGAGATGGATGGACGCAACTTCCAGCTGAGCACCATTCGCCAGTCCACCCAGCATCGCGAAGACCGCGACGCGGCGCTGGCGCACGAATGGGAGTTCCAACGCGCCCGGCGTAAGAAGCGGCAGGGTCGACAAGATCGCGTTACCGCGATCTTCGGCCGGCGCGCCCGCGTCGAGGCCGTTCCGCATCGACGGAACGTAAAGAAGCGACAGCCCGAGCTCACGGGCGAAGCCGACGATCTCTACCAGCGGCGGACGACGATTCAGCCGGCGCGCTCCGGCCTGCGAGGGTCCGCGCGGGGGCACCGTGTCACCGGTGCGCAACGCCTCTTGCAGCAGCAGGACGAAATGTTCAGGCCGGCGCCCATCCGACCACTTTCCCGCGCGCAGGTCGGCGACCAGCACCGGCAGCTGGCCGGCGCCGACGTTGACGTTCCAGCTGACGACGGCGATCGCATCGGTCGCGCCGATCGGCGCCGATTCTCTGGAACCGTTCGCCGGCTGCGAGTGATAGACGACCGGCCCGACTCCACGACACCAGGCATCGAGCGTCGAACGCGAGCGTCCGCCTTCAGGTTCGTGCCATCGCACGGCGACTTGGGATGGATCCCCAACCGGAGTGACGACCCGTCGGCACGAGAGCGACGCGGCAGCGCCGACCGCTGCATTGCCATTATCGAGAGCGGCCGCAACGCAGGCGGCCACGATCAGGAGCGGCACGCGCAGTCGATTCGCCGCCTTTTTCATGTCAGAGGTCCACGAGACGCACCGATGCGAGCACGACGCGCAATCCTCACCAGCGCCGGCGTCCAGCCCGTGCCACCGTGCTGCCGGGACCGTGAAGAGAGGAGTATCAACGCGCGACCGCGTGGACTACCGGATCACGACCGCGACGCCGAGCGACCAGAAGTTGCCGACGACATCTGGAATGTTTTCTTCGAGTGTCACCAGATCGCCAATCGCGGCGACGTGCTGCGCGCCGAACACTTGCAACCCGAGACGCCCGGCCGGTCGAAAGGCCCACCCCCCACCGATGACGACCGACAAGACCTTCGAGTTGATCGCATTCGGGCCAATCCCATCCACCCAGTTGCGGACGAAGGCCATTCCAGCGCCCCCCTTTACAAAGAAGCCCTGCGAAGACCACGGCCTGAACTGCGCTACGGCGTCGATGTGGGTGGTGCGAATCCGGCCGTCGGGTGTGTCGACCGGCATCCAGAACAGCTCGCCGCCAACATCCATGCGGTCGTTCACCCGGTATCCGGCGTTGGCGATCACGCTGGCGGCGTGACGGTAAGGATAATCGTCTTCGCACGTCTGGCAGTCGCCTCGCAAGGTGGCAAACGCAACGCCGCCCACCAGCCACACGTTCGAGGCCTGGGACGTTTCAGTGGTAGCGCCTGCCGGAGGTGGTTGCGCCTCGGCAAGCGACGGCGCGAGACAGCCGAGGATCACCGCGACGTGGAGTGCAAGGCGAAGCCGGCGGATCATTGGACACTCCACGTGAGATACGCGCGGAACTGCGGATAGTGATACTGAAGCTGCGAACGAGCCTCGTCCTGATAGAAGCTTTGACGGAAGAAATATTCACCGGACGCGCCGAAGCCAAGCGAGCCTCGAAGCGGGAATAGCAGATCCAGTCGGGCACGCTGCAGGAAGTGGTTCACCCTGACGCCGTCCAGCGAGTAGAGTTGACGGCCCTCGTAAAGGACCGAAGCGAACGGGCGCCGATCGCGCGAGAACACCGCGAGCGCGCCGAAGGTCGATCCCGGGCCGTAGTCGTAGAAACGCGGTCCCTCGGAGACTCCCTGTTCGCTGTCTTCTCCGGGCTCGGGTTCTGGCGGCTTCTCGGTCACGCCGAGCGGCAGAGAATCAACGGCGCCCAGAACGGTGAGGCCTCCCCATGCCATGAACCAGAGATCGGTGCGCGACGACAACGACGGTGTCATGCCGATCGCCGCTTCGAAGGACTGCGCCCCGGTGGCGTACGCGTCGTTGCTCTGATAGTCGTAGCTCTGCATCACGGTGAACTGCGCTTTGCCGCCGCCCAGGGGTTGACCCAGCAGACGCCCGCGCACGCGGGCCTCGCTGAACGACTTGCCGCCGCCGAACCGCAGCCTCACCGAGAATGCGTCGTACGGCATCCGGCTATGGCCGGTCCGGGGATCTCCGTACAACAGGTCCGTTTCCAGGAACGGCTGGCCGGTCGCATCGATCGCCCGGGTCTCTGACCCGCGCCAGAGCACGCCTGCCGACGCAAACCCGGTCAGCGTCGAAGGCACCATGTCAGCGGGTTTGTCGGTGATGCGCTTGGCGTCTCCCGTCCTGAAGCGGTTGTAGCCGGTCACCGGATCGAGGACGGTCGCACCGATCTCGCTCCAGAGTCGCCCGCGCCCGCTGGCCCGGGTGTCGCGCACGAGCCAGGCCGCACGATGGAACATCTCGCCGAGCGCGATGCCGCCCAACGTCGTGTTGATGAAGTCGTTGACCGAAGGGAAGTTCGTCTCGCCGAAGTATTCCCACGTCCCGCTGCCGAACGCGGTCAGCGCTGCCGACTCGTAAAAGCTCAAGCCATTGGCCCGGCCCGACGTTGAAGTAATTGTTGCCTTGGTACGGATGGCCGATCTGATTGACCGCGAAGTCGTCCAGGTCCCAGACCCACCCCTGCTCCATGTTGGCCCACCACGTCTTGGGCGTGATCTTCGCGGTGGCCTGGCCGCGGATCAGGTTCGCCGATTCGTAGAGCACGTTGATGATCGTGGTCTGAAACAAGGCCCGGCCGACGCTCCGCCGAGGGCAGCCCTCGCAGGCGCGACCTTCGGCGGCCTCGCGACTTCCTTGACCGGTGGCATCCCTCTCGATCGCCGGCTCGGTGGACGCAGGCAGCCTATCGATCGCCTGCCTGAGCCACGACACAGGTCTCTCGTCATCGAGCCCCTGTTGCGATGTGGGAGCCGCGCGCAGGGTGACCACGCTACCGACGAGGGCCAGGCACGTGAACGCGACCGCACGATTCGTCATGAGTCTCTCGAAGATGCTGAAGGAATGATTCAACAGCCCGTGCAACTCTCATGCTCGACCCAATCGGCAGGGTCCGGCCCCGTGCCACCACCTCTATTTCGGGTGACCCGCGACATGTCGTGCCTTCAGTCGCGCCTGGCGCCGACCGGCTGGAAGTTGTAACCGCCCCCGCTCATTTTCCTGGCGTTCTTCCTGCATTGCGTATACCCAAGCCCAGATGAAACGCCTCTCCATCGTCTTGCTCCTCATTGGCATCGCCGCCTCGGCACGGAAGGGCGAAGCCGATCAGACGTTGCTGATTGAACTCCCCGGCGGCACTCTGCCGCGCGATATCAGCTCGAGCGGCATGGTCGTCGGCGAGCTGCGATCGGGGGGCGGCTTCTACTGGATGCCGACGACCGGCGTCATCTACATCGGCGGTCGCACCGCCGAGGCGGTGAGCCGCGATGGCCGCGCGATCAGAGGCACCGCCCTCGACGCGCGCAACGTCTCCCAAGCCGCCATCTGGCAGCGCGCCGCCGAGTGGCGCCTGCTCGGATCGATCGTGCCTAACGCTGCGCCGTGTGACGAGCTGCTGAGCTCCACCTACGACACGAGTGACGATGGCCAGGTGATCGTCGGCTTGGCGTGGAACGGCTGCTCGATCGCGCGCGCTTTCCGCTGGGAAGAGTCCACCGGCATGGTCGATCTCGGCAGCACGGTGGCCGGGTCCTCGAGCCGGGCGAATGGCGTCTCAGGCGACGGGCGCGTCGTCGTCGGCTGGCAGGACACGCCGTTGCGGCACGGCGCCCGATGGGTGGACGGCCGGCAGCAGCTGTTTACGGGGCCATCGGGCATCGTCGGCGAGGCCCAGGCGGCCAACCGTGATGGCTCCATCGTCGTCGGCCAGTCCTGCGAGTTTGCCTCACCCGCGAACCCGTTCGGCAACCAGCAGGCGTGGATCTGGACCGCGCGCGACGGCGTGCAGTGCCTGCCGCCGCCGCGAGTGAGGCCAACCGCCAACTTCATCGGCCTTGCGCAGGCGACAAGTGAGGATGGGCGAATCGTCGGCGGCGCTCACACGTTTGGGCTCGAGGCTGAAGCCGTCTTGTGGATCGATCGAGCGCCCGTGTACTTGAAGGATTATCTGCGCGCCAACGGCGTGCCCAACGCGTTCGACGGCTGGATCAATACCGGTTTCGTCACGGCCATCTCGCGCGATGGTCGCATCCTCGTCGGGCAGGGGGCCGGCCCGCGTGACTTCCAAGGCTACATCGTCATTCTTGGAGCGGACGGAGGCACGCAATGATCGCGCTGACGCCGCGTCTGGCGCTCGCGGTAGTCCTCGCAACGACTCTGTGTCGCTCCGCGGCGGCGCAGTCACTGGAAATGTCCGGCATGATCGGCTTTACGCCTTCGACGGATCTGGAGCGCCTGGCACCTGAGCTCGCCGACCTGAGCATCCCCGGCGCGTTCACGTGGAGTGTGCAAGGCGGCCATTTTTTCACGCCACATTGGGGTGTGGAAGGGACCTTCGCGCAGCAGCGGACCGCGCTCGACGTGGGCACGACGGCCGGTACCGCGGAGCTCTACCCCATGACGCTGGCGCAGGTCGAGGGCCAGCTCGTCTACCAGTTCGGCGAGCCCGACGCTCGGCTGCGGCCATTCGTCTTCGGCGGCGCCGGCGCGACCATCTTCACCGCGCACGATCTCGAGTCGGACGCCAAGGCGGCGTTCGGGCTGGGCGCCGGCCTCAAGTATTTCAGATGGGACACCGTCGGCTTGCGCGGGCAATTCCGCTACAAGCCGACGCGGCTCAACGACGATCCCGAAGGTGACTTTTGCGCGCCATTTGGCTTTTGCCAGCGCTGGCTTCAGCAGATTGAAGTGGCTCTCGGCGCCGTGATCCGCTTCTAGCGATCGTGCCGCCGGGAACCACGACATCTCCGAGGAAGCGAATCCTTACTTCTTCACCTCGAGCTCGAGGTTGTTCAAACGCACCGGCTCGCTGGAGTAGTTTTCGAGCTCGATCGAGTTGGTCTTCTTGTTGAATGTGATCTGAGTCGCGTAGGCCATCCGGCCTTCGCCCTTGCCCGACTTGTCGAATCGCATCTCGAACAGCGTGAACGGATAGTCGACCGTTCGGGGCTGCTCCCGCGCCTCGCGGAAACCGATCACCCGGGGCGTGATGATGACGATGCGTCGGCCGCCGTCTTCACCGGGAAAGCTCATGGCGTAGCGGATGTCGGTGCCCAGCCGCATGACGTTGTTCGGGTCGGGGCCCATGTAGCCCGGAAAGTTGAACCGGCCGAACTCCGGCTGCTTCTCGAGCTCGCGCAGCAGGCCCTCCTGCTTCTTCTCGAGGAACGTGTCGATCAAATGCTGGCGTTGCGACGCGGTCGACCATCGGTCGATGTTGATGCGAATGGTCTGGTTGGCGCCGGTCGCGATGTTGCTCATGTTGAGCGCCCATCCGTTGATGGTCACCTTGTCGGTCGCGCCCGGCGTCACCGGTTGTTGCGCGCCGGCCGACAGCGCGACGCCCGCCATGACCAGGGTCCCGGTGACGATTCCCGCCAAGACGATGCCTCTCATGTCTGTGCCCCTTCCCGTCCGTCGTTCGTGCTGCGGACAGTCCATGATGCGCGACGCAGGAGAGCGACCACCCACTCCAGCGCCGCGAGCCTGTGAAAAACGGTCCTGAACGGGATGCCATCCGTGGACTGCCGTCAGCGTTTGTGGGGTACATATTGGCCGGTCGAGGGCCGGATGACAACATACGGTGACCGGCGCCAACCGCCTTATCGAAGCAGGCCGGCAATCCTCTCGGCGGCTGCGACGTGCAGCGCGGGCGTCGATCCGTAGAACGCGCCGGCGTTCCTGCCATTCCGATCGAACACCAGCAGCGTCGGCACGGCGCTGACATCGCCAAACGCGCGCAGAATCTCCGGGCTCCGCATCGCCCACCGGAATGGCAGCCTCATCTCAGTGGCGAGCTTACGAACATCCGCCTCGTCTGACTCGAGGGCGAACGTCACAACCGCTACTCTGTCGCCGTATCGCTCCTTGACCTCCCCAAGCCACGCCATCGTCCCTCGGCATGGCGGACACCACGTCGCCCAGAAGTCCACCAGCACCACGCGGCCGGCGAGATCCGCGTTGGCCAGAGTCTTGCCGTCGAGATCGGTGACCGAGATCGGCGGCAACGACGTCACCTCACCGGTGTCGGCCGGCGCGGCCATCGCGCTGGCCTCGGCCTTCCGGCCGGCAACGATAAGCGAGATCACCTTCGAGAGATCGGCTCGGAACTTCGTCTGACTCTCGGCACTGCGGATCGGCGCGTAACGCCCGTTATTGTCGCCTTCCCCACTGCCATAGAAGCCAAAGTCCTTTGGCGTCGCCACCAGCACGTCGTTGACGAAGATCGCCGGATAGCGCTTGACGCCGAAGCGCCTGGCCAGCTCGGACTCGCCGTAGTTCTCCTCGACGAACGTCACGCGGCCGTTGAACTCCGCCACGACGCTTTGGGCCAGCAGACCTGCTGGATCGGACACGTTTCAAGTGAATGGCCAGCGCACGAGCGTCACGGTCGCGACGCGCGCGCCCGGAGGTGTCGTCGCCGGTGTGGTCTGGCGCACGGGGTCGAGAGCGGCGAAGTAGCGCGGGAGCACGTCGAGCACAACCGCGGCGGCTGCGACCAGACCCGCCGCGGTCTTGGTGTCGAGCGCGGCCTCGGCGCGTTCGACGAAGAGCAGTCCGATGCTGTGATCGATTCGCGGATCTTCGAGGCGAGCGCGGAACGATGCGATGTGTTTGGTGAGGGCGGCCGTATCCGGCGGAGTCACACGGAGCATGGCGGTGCGCTGCGCTCCCTGCAGAAACTTCAGGAGCGCGCCATAGCGGAGGCCTTCGGCATCGTACTGCCGCGCCTCTTTCAGCGCGGCGCTGGCGACGATGAACTCGGCGTGGCGATCGACGGAGGCGGGCGGTTGATAGAGCGCGAGCAGATCGCGCTGCACTGCGGCGATTTCTGGCGCGATGGCGCGGAGTGTCGGCGGGATCCGCGTCTCGGTGGCCGCAGCGGTCATCCCTCGTGCGAGCGTGATGAACTGCCGCTGCGCGTCGGCCACGCCGACGTACAACAACCGGTACTCAGGCTGCGTATTGCGGCCGTATTCGAGCGCGGCATCGTAGTTGATCCGCACTTGCGGAATGGCGACTTCGGTGAGTGCGCGGACGATGGCGGGGCGAACCCGGTCGAGCGGCGCCGGGGGCGGCGCCGAGGCGCCGAGCCTGGCGCCGAGCCGTGACCACTCGCGCTCGAAGGCTGCCAGATCTTTGCGCTCTGCCGGATGCATCACCGCGAAGCGCGTCGCGAAAAACGATTGGCGCGCCTGCGCGAGCCGCTCCAGTGCCACCCAGCGGCGGCCGGCGACGATCGCCGTCTGCGCCTCTTTCAGGTTGGCCTCGACACCCGCCTTCGCATCGGTCCACAGTGGGTCGGTCGTCGTCTCGGCCGCGACCACTGACGCGAAATCAACGATCGCCCGGGCAATGCCGTCCTCTTGGCCGCGCGGTGCTCGAGCGTGTGTTCCGACGGGAAGGATGCCAAAGGCAACAACGGCGGCCGCCAGCGTCGACGAAGGTCGGCGATTCACCGCGCCATTCTCGACGATCGACGCGCCGTTTTCCCGTCACCCATCACCCATGGTTTGGGGACGAGTGGCATCGCTACCCAGGTCGAGCAGCTTGTGCACTGGATCTGCCGAATGCCGCCTGCCCTGAGCCCGTCGAAGGGCCCTGCCGGCGACTACGGCGCGCACGGGACTTGAAGCGCGTGCGCGCGCGTCCCATCCCGGCCAACACCGAGGAGTTGTTCGGCGAACGTTTGCAGCGGCACGGGGTTGCCCGCTCGCCCGACCGCCGGCACGAGCGCCCCCAGATCTGCCGCAGTGCGAGAGCCCGGCGCCGACGGGTCCGGTATGAGGACGCCAGGTGGGTTCTCTGTATAGCCAACCGGCACGCAGAGCGACGGATGATCGAACGGTGCACGCTCGAACCGCACCCGATCGTCGGTGAGCGCTCTCAAGAACTCGACGAGCTGGGCGCGCTCTTGCTGGTTGAGGCGAATGTTGCCCATGCCCGGCCCGAGGTTCCCACCCGCCGGCACGTCGCCGTTGCGCGCGTAGAACTCGAGCACCTGGTCGAGCGTCGCCACGCCGCCGGTGTGAAAGTACGGACCGGTCAGCTCGACGTTGCGGAGACCCGGAGACTTGAACGCGCCGTCGGCACGACCGTCGGGCGCCGAGGGAAACAACGGTGCGCCGAAGGCATCCACTCCGGCGGCTCCGGGGTCGTCGGCGATCGCACTGACCGCAGTGCGAAAGAATCCGAGTGCGCGCGGATCCAACGCGTTGCCGCGTGAGGCCGTCGTGCTGCCTGCGGCGGACAGCTCAGGGCCTTGATGGCACTGCGTGCACTGCGAACCGCCGGCGCGGAACTCGTTGAGACCCTGCTGCTCGATGGCGCTCAATGCGCTGGTATCGCCGGCGAGAAACCGATCGACCGGCGTATCGTCGCTCACCAGTGTCGATTCGTAGGCCTGGACGGCCAGGCCGAAAAACAGCCCGAAGTTGTACGCCATCTGCGTGAACTCGCGCGGTCCGGGTTCGCCGGAGCCGGCAACCACGCGTCCGCTCGAATCGAGCACGGCCGGACTGCTCCAGTAGGCGGGCTTGAACGACGCGCGAACCAACGTCCCGTACGTCACGTCCGGCCGCAGGCCTGCGGCGGGCGCGTTGGCGAAAATCCCCAACACGCTGTCGTCAGCGGCTACGACCTGACGTGCCAGTGGCGTCAGCGTCAGCAGTTTGCGGCCGAGATCCATCCAGGCGCGGCCCTCGAACGACATCTCAACGCCATTCAGTGGCGGCCCAACGGCTTGAGAAGCGAGGCTCGACGAATCGAGCCGGACCGCCTCAGGCGCCAGCGACCCACCCGAAGCGACGAGCACGCCGGCGCGACCATCGGCTGGGCCGAACGGCGTCGCGGCGTTGAAGATGTTGTGGGCGCGGCCGTCCCAGAAATTTCGAAGGTAGAAGATCGCGTTGATGACCGTAGGAGTGTTGCGCGAGGTGACCTGGCGCACCTTGATGCCGCCCAGCGAAAAGAGGCCGGCGTCGCCGTCGCTCCCGACGTCGGCCGCCGAGCCATCGGCCACCGCGACAAACCCGCGCTTGACGACGCCCGCGGAGCCGACGACATCGCGACGGTTACGCGTCGGCGCGGAGTTGTTGTCGTTCGGGTTGGCGAATGCGTGAAACGGGAAGTCCCCGATCGCGACAGACTGGTTCGGCCGGACCGGAGCGGTAGACGTTTGCGGACCGGCAATCTGGTTGGTGACGCGGTGATCGGCACCGGCGTGAAAATGACACGTCGCGCACGCCGTCCGGCCGTCGCTGCCGACTTGCACATCCCAGAAGAGCGCCTTGCCGAGGACGACCAGAGTTTGCGGGTCCGCCACGTATCGCGCCAGCTCCGCCGGCTGCGGCACAGGGACACCCTTGAGGGAGGAAATCCCACGTTGGGCGGCGACCACGGCCGACAAGAGCACAGACGCGACGACGATCAGCAGGAGTTGGACTCCCATGATCGACCGCGCCAGCCGGGACGAGCATGAATGACTCATGGTTTGAAGACCGGAGCCACGCTGGCGATTGCCAGATATTCAACCACGTCACGATGCGGTAGGAGAGCAAATCGTGCGCCTGTCCATCCGGACGTGGTCGGTCGCAGGCACGGCGGTCTTCGCCTTTGCGGTGACCGTGATGGCGGCGTTCGGCGGGTCGGAAATGAGACTAGGGGCCTGAGACTGAGACTAGGGGCCTGGCCCGTTCGCAGAATCTGCGACGGCGAAAGAACCGTGCCGCCGTCGCAGTTCTTGAGAATGGGCCAGGCCCCTAATCTAGCTTCGCAACACCTCGGACGGGTGAACCCGCAGGACCCGCATCGCCGGCAGGAACGCTGCCGCGATGCCGATCGCGGCGATCAAGCCGATCGAGACGCCGGTGGTGATCGTATTGACCGCACCGACATGCTCCAGCGAACGTGCGAGCAGGAGGCACATCGCAGTACCGCCGGCGAGACCGGCGATGGCGCCGATCGCGAGGTCGCGCATCGATTGACGCAGCACCAGACCGACGACCGCTGCCGGCTGCGATCCAAGCGCCAGCCGCACCGCGAACTCCCGCGTTCGATCGATCACGCCGCGATACGTTACGCCCGAGATACCAACGGCGGCAAGCAGCAGGCCGAGGCCGGCGATGATGCCCAGCACGATCGTGCGAAATCGCTCCGGCGCGATCGATTCCCGAACGAACACGTCGAGCGGCTGGGCGCGACGCAGCGGCAGCGATGCATCGATGCGGCGGATCGCCTCTCTCACGGCTGGCAACAGGGATGCGGGTTCGACGGCAGTCCGGATCACGAAGGCGACGGGCACACCCGAGTTGTTGTTCTGCGCCCACGGCAAGTACA
The DNA here is from genome assembly GCA_963773045.1 of uncultured Acidobacteriota bacterium. Classification (GTDB taxonomy): domain Bacteria; phylum Acidobacteriota; class Vicinamibacteria; order Vicinamibacterales; family UBA2999; genus 12-FULL-67-14b. Next base: position 16,697 of record CAVYZT010000014.1, read on the forward strand.
ACGTCGGCTCCGGCTGCTGCGTGACGCTGACATCGAGCACGTCCTCGACCACGCCAACGATGGTCAGCGGCGGCAGTTTGGGGTCGTTTCGGATCAGGATTTGGCCGACGGGGTCTGCGCCTTGAAACAGCGCCTCGGCGAACTGCCGGCTGACGAGCGCCACCTGCGGCCGTTCGGCGACGTCAGTGTCGGCGAACACGCGTCCCTGCAGCGCCTTGATCTGCATCGCCTTGAAGTAGTCGGGACTGACGCGCCGGAACTGCACGGTATGCGGCTGCGCATCGGGGGTCGGACGGTCCTTGATGCTGATGAGGGTTTGATAGGAGAACCCCGGTACGAAGGCGTTCTGCGTCGTGCCTACCGACACGACGCCGGGCAGGTTGCGAACGTCGTCGAGCATTCGTTGCACCACGACGGCCCGGATCTCCGGTACTTTGTAGGCAGCGTCGGGCAACCGGATCTGAGCGGTGAGCACGCCCGCGGATTCGTAACCAGGACCGCGCCGCGACAAGTCCTGCAAGCCCTCTACGAGCACGGCCCCGGGCATCACCAGCGCCAGGCACAGCGCCACCTCGATTGAGACGAGCGCGCGCTGCATGCGGGCTGCCACCGGCGAACCCGTCGTCCTGACGCCGCTCGCCGCGATGGCCGTCGACATCGACCCGCGCATCGCACGAATCGCCGGCACCGCGGAGGCGCCGATTGCCGTCAGGATGGCGACGGTCGCGCTGAATAGCTGCACCCGCCAGTCGATGGCGATTGTCCCCAGCGTGCGTGCGATCGCCGGATCGATCGCCAGTAGCGCGGGCACGGCGGCCCGGGCCAGCAGCAGGCCGGGGACGAGCCCGCTGGCGCACACGATTAGCAACTCCGCGAGGTGCACGCGCAGCACGTCGCGCCTCGACGCGCCAAGCGCCAGGCGCAGGGAGAGTTCACCTGATCGCGCGATCGCCTGTGCAGCCGTCAGGTTGGCGATGTTCACGCACGCGATCAGCAGGACAAACGCCGTGGCGGCAAACAACATCAGCAGAGGCGCACGCATCGATCCGTACTGCCACTCGCGGGCGAATTCGGCGCCAAGCGCCCAGCCGTTATGCGTCCGCGGAAACTCCTTCGCCAGTTGACGGGACATCGATGCCAGCTCGTCTCTCGCTTGTGCGATCGACGCACCGGGCGCGAGCTCCGCCAGGCCCACGACCGTGCGCGGCGGGCTTCGCAGCTGCGGTTCGGAATCGGCCACCAGCGGCGTGAAGATCTGGGCGTCGAGAAACGGTACGCGGAACGAGGGACCGAGGATGCCGACGATGGTGTGCGGCTGCCCGTCGATGACGACCGATGAACCGAGCACACTGGCCGCGACCAGGGTATCGCGCCAGTAGCGATCGGTGATCACGGCGACGAAGTGCCCGGGCTCCCCTTCGCTTTGCAGGAACGATCGTCCCTGCTCGATTGGAGCTGCCATCATCGGGAAGAGCCCGGGCGTGACTGCCCCGGTTGGCGCGACATCCGGCTCGCCGCCGCGAATCACGACTCGTTCGGAGAGGTAGAAGCCTTCGACGCGCGCCAACGTGCGGGCGCGGTCGCGGAGCCGTGGCACCTCCATCTGCTGGAGCGGGTTGCGCTGGGATATAGATGTCGTGCCGGGTGGCTGCGAGAACAGATGCACGACCTCCCCGCCGGTGGCGAACGGCATGGGCCGAAGCAGCGTCGCATTCACGACCGCAAACATCGCCGCGTTCGCGCCCAGCACCAGCGTCAGCGTGACGGCACAGGTGAAAAAGTACGCCTTGCGCTGCAGCAGCGAACGCCACGCTTGCTTCAGCTCTTTCGCAAATGTGGCCATGTGCGCGACTGTATCGTCCACAGCTCACAGCACACAGTGGGATTTCCTCATCACGATCATGAAGGAATTTCACGGCCGCGAACGCGCTGTTCGCCACCGGACTCGTCGTCACCCCCAACGTCCATCAGTTCGGTGTGAATCCCGATGGCGCACGCAGGATTGGTCCGAACGACATCGCGCCTCACCGGCCCCCGAGCGCACCCCGCAGTTTGTCGGCCAGCGATCCCATGGACGCGCCTGGCGCGGCCTCCTGTTTCTCCGCGTACTCACGCAGTTCCGCCTGTTCTCGCTGCTCACTCACGGCTTTCCGGCTGAGACGGATGCGGCGACCCGCCTGATCGACTTCGAGCACGATCACTTCGACCTCGCTGCCGACGGGGAATGCCTTCCGCATGTCGACGTCGCGATCCACGCTCGTCTCGGCGAACGGCATCAAGCCGGTGAATCCCGGCGCCAATTCCACGAACACGCCGAAATCCGCGATGCGTGTCACTCGACCGATGCGCGCCTGCCCGACCGGAAAGGTGGCGGCGGCAGTGTTCCACGGATCGTCCTGGAGCTGCTTCAGCCCGAGGGAGATCTTCTGCGTCGCCTCGTCCACGCGCAGTACCCTCACCGTGATCTGATCGCCGGGCGCGACCATCTCGCCGGGGCTCGCGATTCGCGCCCAGCTCATCTCGGAGACATGGAGCAGTCCCTGTATGCCGGCGCCGAGATCCACGAAAGCCCCGAACTCGGGCACCGAGACCACCCGCCCGGTGAGGACGGCGCCAGGCACGATCGACTTGCGGACGTCCGCGGCGCTGGCCCGCTGCTCCTCTTCGAGCTGTCGGCGCCGTGACAGGACGATGTCCTTGCCACCGCTCTTGTACTCGATGACGCGAAACGCGTAGACATGCCCGACGTGCACCGCCGGATCCTCGGTGCGGACGATATCGATTTGCGAAAGCGGACAGAACGCGCGCTCGCGGGCGACGCGCACTTCGTAGCCGCCCTTCACCGCCTGCACCACCTTGCCTTCCACCGCGAGCCCGGCCCGGAACGCGTCTTCGAGCTCGCGCTGGGTCGCGGCGTTGCGCACGCCTTTGCGCGACAGCACGATGCCGCCGCTGGTCGAGACCACCATCGCCGTGATCCGATCGCCGGCAGACACATCGATGTCGCCATCCGCGTCCTTCAGTTCCGCGACGTCGATTTCGGCTTCGCCCTTCCCGCCAACGTTGACGAACGCGACCTTCGGCCCGATCGCGACAATCGTGCCTTCGATCGTCTGGCCACGCGTGAACTGGCGGGCTGTGACGGACGCCTCGAACATCGCGGCGAAATCTTCTTCCTGATCGCTCACTGATAGCTCCTCAATCGGGGACAGCCTTGCCGCCCACCCGAAATCGAAAGCGTACCTCCAGCTTGAAGAGCCCGCAAGCCTGTGGCTGATCAGCGGCCGCAGGCCGTGAGGATATTGGCGGGATCTGAAGGAAGACCAACGCCGCCAGCCGGGATGCCCCGCCCGGGAATGTCGACACATTCCTGATCCGGGACACGGGTCTAGGGGTCAGCGCGCGTGGACGAACGATCGCGGCCGCGCAGCCGGGCGGCCACTGCAGCGGCAATCTCGTGTGCGGCGTTCGCATTTGGATGGACGTCACCGGGCACGCGCCACCCGGGATCGATCGTGACCAGCACGTATGGCAATGCCGGCTCATCGAGGATCCGGCGCCGGAGTTCACGCTCGACGTGATCCTCCAAACCGAATTGCGGCACGAGAATGAGTGGCATCGCGCCACGCGCCGTCGCCTGGTCAACCCCGGCGCGAAGGATCTCGCGCGTCACGGTGATGCCGCGTTCGACCGTGGCCTCGCTCCGGTACGGCGCGACCAGCAGGGCGAGCGCTCGCAGCCGCCCGTGTCTCACCGCCGGCAGCCACCGCAGCCCGGGCCCGAGGTGCGGCCGGTCGTCATCGAGGTTCCGGCCGAAGAGAGTGGTCATGAACAGTGCGACCACGGCCGCCGGCTGGCGAAAACGCGGCAGCTCGGCCTCGAATCTCAGGTAGGCCTGGTCGCTCCCATACCCATCGACCGCCAGGTTCGCACTCTGTATCCCCAGCATCTCGCCGACCTGCGCCGGAATGCTCTCCTCCCACGTCAGGCCCTTGCCGAACATGATCGACTCGCCCGTGAACAGGATGGTCGGGCGCTCGGGATCAACGGGTTCGTCGAGATGACGGACGCGATAGCCGAGCGCGTCGAATGTGTAGTCGACGATCCGTTCGCCGATGGCTCCGTGGCCGGTGCGTGATGGCACAAATGTCCAGCCCAACCGCACGTCGGCCTGACGACGTGGTTCCTGGTCGCGTCCCAGCCACTCGGCGGGTCGGAGGTGCACGTAACGCAGAACCACTTCGCTGGCGGCGAGCGCCAACGTCGCCGCGATGGCGACGTGGAAGACACGTGCGGGCGCTCGCGCGACGGCGTGGCCGAGAAAGGGTCGAACCACCAGCGCGAGCGCCATGCCAAGCGCGCCGATGGCGAAGCGGACAGTCGTTTCGAGCTCGACGTAGGTGTGACGCGTCACAAAAAACGACGGCAGGAAGTGCCGGTCGAGCCAGCGCTGGTTGGCGAGAAGCGCGGTCGCCAGGAGCGCGACACCCAAGGATGTGACGGCACCCTCGGTAGCGACGCGCGCCACCGTGTACTTGGACCGACGGTCTTGATGAAGTGGTGAAACCACTGGTATTCAGCCTTCGACTCAGAGGGTTATGCTAGCGTCGATATGGCTCCACTCGCGCGAGTCGCGCCATTGGATCGTATTCTTCGCCCCCTCCACCAATGGGTGTGGAGCGATTTCGATCGGCGCGTGCGCAAGCTGCTCGCGTTCGGCGACGTCGAGTCCGACGGCGGCCGTGACATTCTGCGTGCGGCTGAGCTGACGCCGGATCCCCTGTTGCGGCGCCTCTACCTCGAGCACGCCATCGATGAGCTGCATCACGGCGATCTGTTTCGCCAGCGCGGCGCCGCTCTTCTCCGGACGCGCTCAACGCACTCGAGCACGCTCTTCAACGGGACACCGCTGCCCGGCGGGCATGGCCTGGACGACCTGTCAGTTCAGGACGAGCCCGACCATCGACTGCTCGCTTTTCTGCATGTGGCCGAAAAGGCCGCCGCGGGCCGCTTCACGATTTACCGGCAGCTGGTCGACGACGATCCGCAGACACGCGCGATCTTCGAGGAGATCTTGCGCGACGAAGTGTTCCATATGAATTACACCTACAGGCAGCTGGTGCGGATCCGGCCGGATTCGTACCGCCGGCAAGTGTGGCTGGCGCGCGCGAGCCGAATCTGGAAACGGTATCTGCGGGTCGCGATCGCGATCGCCAGTCTGCTCGGAGCAGCCGTTCTCACGATCATCTATTTCCTGCTGCTGCCACCCTTCGCGTGGCTGGCGAAACGGGCCGAACGACGCGAGCCGCTCGGGTGGACGCCAATCGCCGACACGCGCGACCAGTCCCCGACGGGGCAATACTGAATGCGGATTCTCGGGATTTCGGCGCACTATCACGATTCGGCGGCCGCGCTGCTCGTCGATGGCGTGCCGGTCTGCGCCGTGCAGGAAGAGCGCCTGTCGCGTCACAAGAACGACGCCACCTTTCCGTCTGGAGCGATCGAGTGGTGCCTGAATCACGCCCGTCTGGATCCGGCCGATCTCGACGCCGTCGTCTTCTACGAGCGCAGCATGTTGAAGTTCGAGCGGATTCTCACGTGCGCGCTCCGGGCCTTTCCGCGTTCCTGGCGGTCGTTTCCACATGCGATGAAGAATTCGCTCGGCGAGAAGATCTGGGTTCGCGGCATCATCGCGGCGCATCTCGGCGTGCCATCTCGCAAAATCCTGTTCACGCGGCACCACGACTCTCACGCCGCCGCCGCATTCCTCACCGCCCCGACCGAGCGCGCCGCCATCCTCACCGCCGACGGCGTTGGCGAATGGGCCACGCTCACGGTCGGTCACGGCACCCGGCGCCCGGACGGCCGCGCGGCCATCACGCTGCTCCGCGAGATCAGGTTCCCGCATTCGCTCGGGATGCTGTATTCGACCTTCACGGCGTATCTCGGCTTCGCGGTCAACGAGGACGAGTACAAGGTGATGGGCCTCGCCGCTTACGGGCGTCCAACCATGACCGAGGAGGTCGGCAAGCTGATTCGCCGCACGCCTGACGGTGGCTTCGCGCTCGTTCCCGAGTACTTCGAGTACCAGACCACTGCGACTCGATCGTATGCGCCGCGGTTCGTCGACGTGTTCGGGCCGCCGCGCAACCCGTACGACCCGATCGACCTCCAGACTGCCGAGGGCCGGCGATTCGCGGATTGTGCGGCGAGCGTACAGCGCGTCCTCGAAGACACGCTGGTCGACATCGCTCGCGCGCTCCAGCGCGAGACCGGCCTCAGGGATTTGTGTTTCGGCGGCGGCGTGGCGCAGAACGGCGTGGCCAACACCAGAATCCTTCGCGAGTCCGGCTTCGAGCGCGTGTTCGTGCCCCCGGCTCCTGGCGACGCCGGCTGCGCGCTCGGTGCGGCGTTGTATGCCGACCGCATCTATCTCGGCAACCCCGATCGGCAAGTGCCCGATCATCCGTTCTGGGGTCCGACCGTCGACGCCAAGGATCTGGCGCGCGCGGCACGTGAGGACGATCAAGAGGTCGCGGAGCTCGAAGACTCCGTGCTCATCGAACGGGTCGCCGACGCGCTGGCCGCCGGCTGCGTGGTCGGGTGGATGGACGGTGCCACAGAGTTCGGACCGCGCGCCCTCGGACACCGCAGCATTCTGGCCGCGCCGCATGCCCAGGAGATGCGGGACCGGCTCAATCGCGACATCAAATACCGCGAAGAATTCCGGCCGTTTGCTCCGGTGGTCCCAATCGAAGCGGCGGATCGGTATTTCGATCTGCCCGCAGGCGGCGTGCGCCTGGCTCGCTTCATGTCGGGCGTGTTTCAGGTCCGGCCGGAGTGGCGGGCGCAGCTCGCCGCGATCACCCACGTTGACGGATCGGCGCGGCTGCAGGTGCTCGAGCGGGAGATGGCGCCTCGGCTCCACGCGCTGCTCGAGGCGTACGGGCGTCGCAGCGGGATTCCGGTCCTGCTCAACACCTCGTTCAACCTTTCTGGAGAACCCATCGTCACGCGCGCGCTCGAAGGCTATTCGAGTTTCCGGCGCTGCGGGATCGATCTGCTCGTCGCGGGTCAGACCCTGGTGTCGAAACGCGCCGCATCGGCGGCGAGACCGCTGAAGGAGAACGCCGCATGGTGGCCAGAAAGCCGGGCGGAATCCGGCGTCGTCTGATCATGCTGGGAACGGTCGGCGGCTCGATCGCCGACCTCGTGCGCGGGATGTGGCGAAGCGATCAGGGCAATCGCTGGCTCATGCCACTGGCCGTGTTTCTCTGTCTGTTTGGCGCGGTTCTCATCCTGGCGACGACGGTCGAGGCGCTCGCGCCGTTCATCTACGCGATCTTCTGAGTGGTGGACGCCATCCGTGCGCTGCTCGCGTGCCCGGACTGCGCCGGGGCGCTCGCTCGGGACTGGTCGTGCTGCCGGTGCGGGACCCGCTACGAGGTGCTCGACGGCATTCCAAACCTGCGACTCCCGGGCGACGGTCGGACCGAGACCGTGCGGCGTTTCTACGAGCGCGCGCCATTTCCAGGGTATCCGCCGCACGAAAGCCTGCAGGCGCTTCGGACGCGGGCGGGGCAAAGCCCGTTTCCGCGCTTGATCGATCGCGCGATCCCCGGCGACGCGCGGATCGTCGAGGTTGGATGCGGAACCGGCCAGATGTGTCTGTTCCTGGCGCGCGCCGATCGCGTGATCGTCGGCGCCGACCTGACACGTGCATCGCTCGCACTCGGCGCCGAGGCGGCACGGCGCTTCGGCCTCGATCAGGTGCAATTCGTCGAGACCGACCTCCAGCATGCGGGACTCACCTCAGGCGCGTTCGACGTCGTGTACTCCTCCGGCGTGCTGCACCATACGCCCAATCCACGGGCGTCGTTCGCCAGCCTCGCGCGACTGGCGCGGCCCGGTGGCACGATCGTGCTCGGCGTGTACAACGCGTTCGCACGGCTTCCCGCGAAACTGCGGCGTCTGACGGCACGCCTCTCGGGATTCCGGCTCGTCCCGTTCGATCCGATCCTGCGAGCGCGACGCGATGAGCCGGCCAGACGGGAGGCATGGCGGCGCGATCAGTATCAGCATCCTGAAGAGCACAGCCACACGCTCGGTGAGGTCCAGGGCTGGTTTGCCGAGAACGGTGTCGAGTACGTCCGGTCGTATCCAAGTGCCGTGCTCGACGACGAGCCGGACGACCTGTTCGCGAACGCGCCGGACAACTGGCGCCTCGAAGGCTGGCTGGCGCAAATCGGATGGATCTTGACGCTCGGGCACGAGGGGGGGCTGTTCTTCACCGTCGGGCGTCGGACGAGACAGCCGTAGATCGCCCGATCACGGGAAATCGGAGAGTCGGGGAGAAACGATTTGGATCTCCAAAGATTGACTCCCTGATCTCCCTGACCTCCCCGTGAATACCTTCCTACAGAAATCACAGGGAGATCGGAGAGATCGGGGAGAAACGATTGGATCTGCCAAAGATTGACTCCCTGATCTCCCTGACCTCCCTGTGAATACCTTCTTACAGAAATCACAGGGAGATCGGAGAGATCGGGGAGAAACGATTGGATCTGCCAATGATTGACTCCTTGATCTCCCTGACCCTCCCCGTGAATGCCTTCTTACAGAAATCACAGGGAGATCGGAGAGATCGGAGAGAAACGATTGGATCTGCCAAAGAGATTGAATCCCTGATCTCCCTGACCTCCCCGTGATTACGATGGCAGGATCGCCGGCACCTTTCGAACCCGTCCGCGCCGCGGCTCAGCTCCGCACGGCGCGCACCATCCTGTATTCCCATGCCCCCGAGTTCATCTGCTCGTAAACGGCGGATCCGGGCACGGCGAGGAAGTTGTCGATCATCGCGTCGGCGCTGCCGAATGCCTGCGCCCGGGTGGCGGCGACCTGGTCGCATGAGGCCAGCACGTTCGGCGTGATGTGACGGTCACTCTCGATCTTGAACCCCAACGGCCCGAGCAGCACTCGCACTTCCATCCAGCGCTGGACCGGCAGCAGATCGGTGTAGAGAAAGAGCCCGCCACTCACCAGCACACGGGCGACTTCGGCGAAGAACGCACGCAGATTCGGATAGGTATGCGAGGACTCGATATTGGTGACCGCATCGAAGGCGCGATCCTCGAACGGCACACGCTCGGCGTCTCCCACCTCGAATCGCGTGCGAGGATGGCGATGTATCCGACGGCAGAACGCGACAGCTTCGGGCGATAGATCAACGCCTGTGACATCGGCGTCGAAGCGCTCGGCGATGAGCGCGACGGTCCCGCCGCGACCACAGCCGACGTCCAAGACGCGGCGCCCGTTGAGGTCCGTCGCGCCGATCAACTCAAAGGCCAGCCGGATGGAACTCGGGTTGGGAACACCGTCTGGCACCTCGAACTGCGCCTCGTCTTCGCCGCCAAGCGAGAGATAGCCGTAGTTCAAGAAGAACGACGCTTCTCCCACACCGGAACGCTCCAGCCGCCTGGTCACATCGTCGTAGAAGTCGCGATAGGTCGCCTTCGCCGCAGCCTCGGGTGACTCACCCGCGAGGGGTGTCGCGGACGGCGTGGCAACTGGTGCCGCCGCAGGAGCCTGGGCCACTTCCCCGCCGGATTGCGCCCGGTCGATGAGTACAGCGAGCTCCGCGATCGTCGGCGCCTGAAACAGCTTCAGCACCGGCATCTCGATCTGGAAACGATCGCGGATCTCCGATGCCACCTGCACGGCCAGCAACGAGTGGCCGCCGAGGTCGAAGAAGCGGTCGTGGATGCCGATCGAGGCGATCGCCAGTTGCTCCCCCCAGATTTCGACCAGCTCCCGCTCGGTCGCCGTTTGAGGCTCCACGTACGCGTTCGCGAGATTCGGGCGCGGATGCCGCTCGACGGCGACCGCCTCCTTGCCCGACGAGGTGTCGTGGCGGATCCACGCCTTCAGACGACCGGCAAGGTTGTCCACCACCACGAGGGCGCGCCGCCCGATGTCGCCGCCCAGCAGACGCAGGAAGGCGTCGCTCCCTTCCGGCGGGTGGATGGCGGTCGGCATCGAGACCGCCTGCGCCTCGCCGGCGTTGTCCCACAAATCCCAATCGACGCTCAGCCACCGGTCGCCTCCGGCGAGCGCCAGCGCGTCGAGCATGGCGTTGGCCGCCGAGTACGCGCCGAGCGCGAGGCCGCCGAGCACGGTGGAGATGGACGAGTGCAGCACCCAGCGCCGCGGTTCACGGCCTTCGAACGCCTTCATCAGGTGCAGCAAGCCGCGCAGCTTCGGCGAGAACTGGGCCTCGACGATTTCCGGGCCCGTATCGGCAATCGAACCGAACGCGCCGGCATCGATCCGTGCTGCGCCGTGCACGACGAGATCGATCGTGCCGAAACGCGCGAGGGCGGCGTCGACCGCGGCCCTCACCTTTTGGCCGTCGTTCATGTCGGCGTTGACCACCAGCACGTCGTGCCGCTGCTCGTGCAAGCGCGCCAGCCGCTGCAACAGCGTCCGGCGCTCTGCCGGAAGCGATGTGTCTTCGGCGCGTGCCGCCCACTGTTCCGGATCCGGCAACTGCGTGCGGCCCAGCAGAACCAGCCGCGCATTCGCTTGGTTGAACAGCCCTTCGCCGATCGCCATTCCCATATGGCCGAGTCCACCAGTCACCATGACCACCGGACGCTCGGGCAATTGCAGCGGCGGGCCGACCGACCCGATCGGCGCCGGCTCGTAGGTTTCGACGAACCGATGGCCTCCGCGGAATGTGAGCGCGGGTTCAGGCGCACCCGCGGCGAGCTCGGCCACAATCAGATTCGACACGCCAGAATCGCTGTCCACATCGATGTGGGCCACTCGAATCCCGGGCTGCTCCTGCGGCAGTACCTTCGCAACTCCGGCACCCAGCGCGCGCGGTGGATCGATGACGTCTTCGTCGTGCACGCGCGTCGCACCCCGCGCGAGCAGCAACATCGGCAGAGGCCGGACTGTGGGCTGGCCGCTGAGCGCGTGAGCAAACCGCATCGGACCAAGCAGGGTGATGACCGAAGCGGTGTCGAGGTCCGTCGATCCCGGCGGGCTCGCGCTCCAGCAGTCCACAACGCCCGCCAGCCTCGTGGCGCCCGCGCACACATCGGCAGCCAGCTGCCAGAAGCCCTCCGCACGCGAGGGATCCAGTGTGTACTCGTGATCGCCGATTCGCGCGAAGGCACGGCCCTGCCGGACGACGACTGGTTGCGCGCCGGCGGTGCGGAGGCGATCGATGACAGCAGCACCGAGGCCAGTCTGTTCGTCGAAGACGAGGATGCGACGCCCCGAGAGCGCATCAGGCTGCGCCGCAACTGGCGCGACTTCTTTCCAGACGGGACGGTAGAACCAGTTGGTCGTGTCCCGTGCTTCATGCTGAACCGCCGCCACCGGTTGTCCGGGGCGCGCCCCGACCCAGTAGCTGCGGCGCTCGAAGGGGTAGGTCGGCAGGCTGACGCGAGCCCGTCGCTCCGACTGATGAAACCCGTCCCAGTCAACCGCAGCGCCGTTCGCCCACAACTGCCCCAGCGAGGCCAACATGACCTCCGTGTCAGTGCGGCGATCGTTTGCGCCAGGAAGCGAAGTCCGGCAGACGGCCGGCGTGCCGTTACCCTTCACGGCTTCCGACGCAAACGTCACGAGCGTGTTGCCAGGACCGACCTCGAGGTAGATGGCATCCTTCGCGACCGGACTCTTCGCGCCAGTCAGCGCACGGATGCCGTCCGCGAAACGGACCGTCGAGCGGAGCTGCGCACTCCAGTACGCAGGCCGGGTCACCGGCCCGTTGGCCCACTCGCCAGTCAGCGTCGCCACGAACGGGATGGCTGGCGGCGACAGCTTCACTCCTGAGACGAGCTCCTCGAACTCGCCAAGAATCGGCTCCATCATCGACGAATGGAACGCATGCGACGTGTGAAGGCGGCGAGCCACGACCGACTCACCAGCCAGCGCGTTTTCGACGCGCTCGATGGCATCGCCGGGCCCCGAAAGAACCGAGTAGCTCGGGGCATTGACCGCGGCAAGCGAGACGTCTCCCCCGACGAAGCGCTGCACCGTCTCCGATGGCGCCATCACCGCAAGCATCGAACCGCGCGGCAATGCCGAGATGAGCTGGCCTCTGCGCGCGATCAGCCGCAAGGCGTCCTCGAGCGTCATCACACCGGCGAGGGTGGCCGCGACGTACTCGCCGACGCTGTGCCCGATCATCGCTGCGGGTTGAATCCCCCACGATCGCCACAACTCCGCGAGCGCGTAGCCGACGACGAAGAGCGCCGGCTGCGCCCACCTGGTATCGCGCAGCTCTTCAGCGGCCTGCGCGCGGCGCCGAGCCGCAGGGAAGATCAGCTTGCGCAGGTCGGCGCCGATCTCGTGCTCGAGAAAGCGCGCGCATCGATCGATGGCGCGGCGCACAACCGGCTCGGACTTGTAGAGGCCCCCCGCCATCCCGGGGTACTGCGCGCCCTGGCCGGGAAACATGAACACGACGGGGCGTTCCGCCGCCGCGATTGACGCCGAAAGACGCTCAGGTTCGCCGAGCGCGGCAATCGCCGCGGCCCGATCGTCGCTCCCGCACAGCAGCGCGCGGCGGTGACGGAACGGTCGGCGGCCGACCTGCAGCGTGAAAGCGACATCGGCCAGGTCCAACGCCGGATGCGATTCCAGGTGCGACGCCAGGCGCGTCGTGGCCAGATCGAGCGCCGCCTGGCTGCGCGCCGACAAAACCACGAGCTGATGGGATCGACGTTGCGACGGGGCCGGCCGCGGCGGTGCCTCTTCCACCACGAGGTGGGCGTTGGTGCCGCCGACACCGAAAGAGCTGACGCCGGCGCGGCGCGGCGTTCCGTTTCTCTCCCACGGTTGCAGCCGCGTGGTGACGTAGAACGGGCTGGATGCGAAATCGATGGCCGGGTTCGGTTTGTGGAAGTGCACGGTCGGCGGAATCGCTCCGTTCTCGAGGACGAGAACGGTCTTGATCAGACCGGCCACGCCTGCCGCGCAAGAGAGGTGGCCGAAGTTCGACTTCACCGACCCGATGCCGCAGAAGCCGCGCCGATCCGTCGACGCCTTGAACACCTCGCTCAGCGCCGAGACCTCGATCGGGTCGCCGAGAATCGTGCCGGTACCGTGGGCTTCCACGTAGCCGATCGACTCAGGCCCGACGCCCGCCATCTCGTGCGCGGCGCGGATGGCCGCCGCCTGGCCACGAAAGCTGGGCGCGGTGTAGCCGACCTTGTCGTTGCCGTCATTGTTGAGGCCGACACCGCGGATCACAGCGCGGATGTTGTCGCCGTCGGCGACCGCTGCGCTCAGCCGCTTCAGGACGACCAGACCCACTCCGCTGCCGACGACGGTTCCCTGCGCATTGGCGTCGAAGGGGCGGCAGTGCCCGTCGGGCGACAGAATCGATCCCGCCGTGTAGAAGTAGCCGCCGCGCTGGGGAACGCGCACCGTGACGCCACCGGCGAGCGCGATCTCGCACCGTCTCGCGTGCAGGCTCTCGCAGGCCAGCGACACGGCGACGAGCGAGGTCGAGCACGTCGTCTGCACGGCGATGCTCGGGCCCCGCAGGTTGAGCCGGTACGACACCTGCGTGCACAGATGGTCCTTGTCGTTGGTGACCATCAGCGTCATGCCGTCGATGTACTTCAGCGAATCGATGTTCAGGTACAGCTGGTACAGGTAGGAACTGAGCTCGCAGCCGCCGAAGACACCGATGGACCCCGGATAGCGGGCTGAGTCGTAGCCGGCGTCCTCGAGCGCTTCCCACCCGGTCTCGAGAAACAGCCGCTGCTGGGGATCCGTGAGCGACGCGTCGCGGGCCGAAAAACCGAAGAACTCGGCATCGAACTCGTCGACCTTGTCGAGGACCGGCGACGCGTTCACATAGCCGGGCAAGCGCGAGACATGATCCGGCACGCCGGATTCGCGCATCTCGTCCGGCGTCAGCACCGCGATCGACTCGACGCCGTCCGCGAGGTTCCGCCAGTAGGTATCCAGGTCGTTCGCGCCGGGAAACCGGCCGCGCATTCCGATAATCGCGATCGGCTCCGCGTATTGAGCCGGCGCGGCGCCGTTCCGACGGGTCATGGTGCGTCCTTGCTACACGTGGGGCTCGATTGGCGACGCGGCTTCCTTTGCCGTGATCCTGAGCGGCACCTCGAGCCGAGGCTCGCCGTGGCCAGTCACATGCAACTCGCCGACGTACAGCACATTGGTCTCGTAGTCGCCCGCATCCAGGCGAACCGACACGCGCAGGTTCGCTTCCTCGCCCGGGCCGAGCTCCACCTGCTCGGGCGCGATCGTCGTCGTCGGCGTGAAGGCCGGCCCCACGCCGTCCGCGCGCCGCACGTCGGTGACTCGGCTGCGTATGTGAGCACGCTCCTCCTTCGTATTCGCCACTGACAGCGAAGCCGACGCGACCCCGCCGAGCGGCGCGACGAGCGTCAACGCGAATGCCTCGTCACCGTCGGGCCGCCTGACCGACGCGAGAAGGCCGCGGAGGTACTCCTCCTCGTATCGCACGCGGATCTCGTTCAAATCGCTGAGGAGCTGGAAGTACAGCTGGCCGGACTGACGAAGGTGTTCGGGCAGCCGCCGCTCGAGGTACTCCGACATCGCCCGCTGCAACTGATCTGGGGACGCCTCGCCCGCGGCGACTCGGTTCAGGTGCGCCTGGTAGACCTTCATTGCGCGCGCGTTGAGCTGACCCGCGTACTCCGTGAGCCGCTGGAACCACTGCATCGGGTCAGCCGACTCGAACACCGGCGGCGGCACGTCGGGCACGTGTCCGCCCGGCACCACCAGCTCCGCGAGCTCTCGCGAATGGGCGGCGCCGATCTCGACGAGACCGGCGTAAAACCTCGTCGTGAGCTCGGTGAGCGAGTTCGTGTACGTCGCGCCGCGGACCTGAAGAAACCCAGGCAGCAAATCCTGCAACGCGGTCGGCGCGAGCTCACCGCGCGAGATCGCGGCGAGGACTTGCTGATACAGCTCCAGGGTCTTGGCAGACTGGCCGGTCGCGCGCGTCAGGAACTGCGTGTACCACGCGGCCCACTCCGCGGTGCCGCCCCCGGTCGCGCTGCCTGCGCGGCCCCAGCTAGCAGCAGGAGCAACCACAGGGCACCGTGAATGGATCGCAGTCGCGCGGCAGAAGCGCCACGGCGATGCGGATCGGACGATGGTCGCAGCCAACGAGGCGGAGGTCGGCGGTGGCGACGAGACAATCGTCCACGTCAGGAATCGTCCTGCCGGTCGCATCGCCCGGCTGGCGTCCGCCCGGGCCGGCCGGATCGTTGGGGGTGCCGTCGGTCTTGCCGTCATCTCTTGTCTTCACGACGAGGGTGACCTTCTGCTCGCCACAGGCCGGAATCGTGAACGTCCTCGGCTCGAGCAGCGCCGTGTCGACGGGAGCTGGCTTGCCACCCTTCGTCGTCCACCCGCTGAGCTCGAGCGACACCTGTTTCTCCCGGCGCCGCTCGTTCTCGATGACGAGGGGGATGACCCGCTGCTCACCGACACGGGAGTAGATCGCCAGGTCCACGTCGCCAATGCAGCAGATGCAGCTGCACGGATCCGATCCGCACCGGTGGCAGCAGTCGCCGTGGTGTCGTTCGTGCTCCTTGCCGCGGTATTCGTGGCAACGGTCCTTGCCGCGGTGTTCGTGACAGCGGCAGCCGCGGCCGTGAGGCCCGTAATGCTCGCCGCGTTCGTAGCCTCTCGACTGCCAGGGTGATCCGGCGGTCTCCGCTCGCTGACCGTACATCATCGTCAGCCAGTCGGCAGGCCTGGCGTTCATCAGGTCGCCGTAGTTGCGCTGCCACATTTCGGACAGGCGCTGCGGATCCGTCCAGTTGGAGCGGGTCATGTTGACCCAGTCAGCCGGCGTCATGTTCATCCAGTCCGATGGCGTCATGCTCATCCAGTCGGTGGGTGGCATTTCCACCACGTCTTCGCGCATGCGGCTTCTCGATTCCCTCACCGTCGGCCTCCCTTCGTGGCTTTCTTTTCCCGCTTGTCCGCCACGTCGTCCTGCACCGGAGCTGACGAGACCACGACGAATTTCAGATCTCGCGTCAGCAGCGGTGTGCGTCCTCGGTAGCGGCTGTTTGGCGGAAGGTCCGCCTGCAGCGTCACGTCCAGATCGATAACGACGGTCTCGCCGGGCGTAACCGTGACCGCCGGACCATGCGAGCGTACCGAGAGCCCGCTCTCCCGAAACGCATCAGCACGCGCGAGCCTGAGGAGCACGAGGACCGGACCGTCAAGGTCTTTGGTCCGGCTCTTCGCGGCTCGCGTGACCGGCTCCAGGGCGAGACGCGTCCGTTCGGAGAGCGTGTCGTCTTCCAGGTCGACGTCGCCAAGATCGCCGATCGCGAAGGGGACGTTGCCTTCGTTGGTGACGACGATACGCCTGCGCTGAGCGCCTCGTTGATTCAGGATGACGATCGATTGAGGGTGGACCGCAAGGTCGATCGACTCGGTGACATGAAGGACCACCGGCCGCGTGCTGCCCGCCAGCTCGATCTCCGCGCGGTATTCGCCAGGCGGCGTCGCGGGATCCAGGCTGATCGTCACCGGTCCGCGCTGGTGCTGGTGCGCCCGCACCACGAACGGTGAAAAGGACTGCCGCCCAGGCCTGACTCTCAGGATGCCGCGAGGATCGTTGAAGCCGGCATCACGCAACACCACTGAAGCATCGCCCGGGTTGTGAAGATCGATCTGGCCCGTCAGCTTCGCCGGTGGACCAGCCAGGACGAGTGGTTCGTCGTGAGGCGTCGCGATTCGCAGGAGCGGCTCAGCCACGACAACTCGCTCAGGGATTCAGCCGTACTCGAAGCCCGCCCGCTTGCCGGCTTGGCGGCTGCGCGGCCGGCGAGGCCGAGTGCGAGTGTGGCGACCGATGCGGGGGCCAGGTCGCAACAGCGCCGCGCCAGGCGACCTGGGGCTGCCTGTCCAACTCCTCGATCACGGTCTCCTGCTGGCCCGAGAAAGTGTAGCCCCAGACCTCGGTGCCGAACAGGGTGAAGCCGACGTGGTGATGGTACGGCTGGCGGATGCAGACGTTCGGCAGCTTGCCGAGATTCGCCGTGAGGCACAGATCGATGACCGCCGGTTTGAGATCCAGCGTCATGCTCTGGTCGCTCTTGAGCGGCGCCAGCTCCAGCTTCAGAGGATCGATCGTCAGGTGTGTAGTCGTTCCGAGGTCAGCCTTGAGCGGCTTGATCTCGAGCGGCTTGATCTCGAGCGGCTTGATGTCGTAGACGTTCTCGAGCTTGACCGGAGTGCCGCCCTCGAGCTTGAGCGCGACCGGTGCGCCACCCTCGAGTTTCAGCGCGAGCGGCGCGCCTCCTTCGAGCTTCGCCTTGATGTTGTCGAGTCCGATGATCTCGATCTTGCTGTCAATTTCGGTATCCGCCATCGAGTCCTCCGACAGGTGTGGCAGACCAGCGCACGTTGGTGCGCTTGCCTGCGCTCGAGACAGAAATCCAGAACCCAGAGCGTGACAACGCAGGCACGCACTGAGGCGTAAACGGAGGGGGGCTTGCAGTATCGACCTGCCTAGGATGGGGAGTCAACACGTTTCACGGCCCGTCTACGCCTATGGGCGCTAGTGGAACCCCTTCTGGCCGGCTGATACTGGCTTCCGAGGCGACGCATCCGCTTTTGATCCCCATGCGCCGAAGCGTTAGGATTGACCTCTTCTCCACACCCAAGCGTTGTTCGTAAGGGAGGCGGCAATGAGAATGCCAGGATTCACTGCAGGGCTGTCGACGGGCCCGAGCCTTGGCCACTATGCCGGGCGCAGCTTTTTCAGCTCATCCGTGCCGGCAAGTGTCCGGCAGCAACTTCAAATCGGAGGCCTGGGCGCAAGGATCCAAGTGTTGCTGCAAAACAGGAGGCGAGACCTGCTTCGACGGTGGCTGCAAAGCCGGCTGCTCTTGCGGCTGTTCCGGCAGCACACCCATGTGTGCATGTAGCAGTGACCGTCGCCGGGATTCGGTGCCTGGTGACCATGTGGAACCGACCAAGGTCAGGAGCCGCGAGCGTTCTGACGGTACGCTCGGCCTTGCCGCCATGTCGCTCTTTGCAGCGCGTCGCCGCATTGAGTATGCTGACTTGTTTTTTTGAGCGCCTTGGCGCTAAAGAGGATTGAAGCGATGCGATATCGAAATCTGCTGGTTTGCACTGCCGTCTTCACTGCCGCGCTCTTTTCCGCCAGCCCCAGCTCAGCACAGGCCGCCGCGCGCTCGGCGCGATTCGGGGTCTGGGACAACTCGACCAATCCCAACAACGTCATGACCTACGAGCCCTACGAGAACGACGGGAGCAAGCTCACCGTGAGCAATCCCAGCAAGCCCGGGGACGACTGGAGTTACGTGACGATGTTCGACGGCAAGTTCCGTCCGGTCGCCGGCCAGCCCGGCTCCGAGACGGCCGTCGAGATCATCAACGACAAGAGCATCCGCATCTACAACAAGCGGGACGGCGTGGTGTACCAAGTGGTGATCAACACGTTGTCGGCCGACAACAATCAGATCAACAACGAGTACATCCGCATGGACAAGGACGGCAAGATCACGGGCGTCACGCACGTCACCTACAACCGCCGCAAGAAGTAGGGCGTTCTAGCCGTCGATGCCGGGACGGTCCTTCGGCTTGGCCTCGGCCCCGGGTGGTTCGCGGAACGATTCCACGGGAATGCGCTGGTAACGCACCTCCAGAATCAGCAGTTGCTCCGTGCCGCCCGGCGCGTGAAGCACCACGCGGTCACCTGGTCCGGACTTCATCAGCGCGCGCGCTAGTGGCGACACCCAGCTGATGTGGTTGCGGTCGAGATCGACCTCGTCGGTGCCGACGACGCTCACCACGCGCTCCATGCCCTCGGCATTGGCGTAGCGCACGGTCGCCCCGAAGAAAACTCGCGTCGCCGCCCGTCCAGGTCTCGGGCTTTCCGGGTCGACCACTTCCGCGGCATCGATTCGCTTCGTGAGAAAACGAATCCGGCGATCGATCTGGCGCAGCCGTCGTTTGCCGTACTGATAGTCGGCGTTTTCGCTGCGATCGCCATTGCTCGCTGCCCAAGCCACCACCTGCGTCACGGCGGGTCGTTCCCTGGTGAGCAGAAATTGGTGCTCGTCTTTGAGTCGCCGCAAGCCGTCCGGTGTGATGTAGTTCTTGACTCTCACGACCTGCGGGTGGCCGTCGGATTCGGTCTTGAATGCCCTGCTCATCCGGCTCCACCGATTCAATCACGACTGCACATCTTCTAAGGCCGCAATCGACACTCGAGCCAAGTTTTCCGCGCCGCAGAAGATGTCGCCCCGCGTCCGGCAGGGCACAGTCCATGAACCCTCGCAAGGGACCGAGGCTCTGCGGCTTCTGTTAAACTCCGCTCGCCCTCAACCCCGTCTGGACAATGAAGTTGCTATGAGCACGCCTGATCGCGATCCCAATCCCCCGCGCGAACCAGACACCACCTGGTTCGATGCCGTCGCGGAGGCGTCATCATCCCAGGTCGGACCATATCGCCTGCTGCGCCGCGTCGGGCAGGGCGGCATGGGCGATGTGTGGCTGGCGCAGCAGCAGCAGCCGGTCCGCCGTGAGGTCGCGCTCAAGGTGATCAAGGCCGGGATGGACACGCGGGAAGTGATCGCGCGCTTCGAGGCGGAACGTCAGGCGCTGGCGCTGATGAACCATCCGAACATCGCGGGCGTGTTCGACGCGGGGGCTACCCCGGAGGGTCGTCCCTACTTCGCGATGGAATACGTGCACGGGATCCCGATCACCGACTACTGCGACAAGCAGCGGCTCAGCA
Source organism: uncultured Acidobacteriota bacterium (assembly GCA_963773045.1). GTDB lineage: Bacteria > Acidobacteriota > Vicinamibacteria > Vicinamibacterales > UBA2999 > 12-FULL-67-14b. Next base: position 36,507 of record CAVYZT010000014.1, read on the forward strand.
TCCGGGAACGGCTGAGCGCTGTTTGTCGACGTCTGCGCCGGCGTGCAGCATGCGCACCAGAAGGGGATCATCCATCGGGACATCAAGCCGTCGAACGTGCTGGTGACGACCCAGAACGAGAAGCACACGCCGAAGATCATCGATTTCGGCGTCGCGAAGGCCACGTCGCAGCGGCTCACCGAGCGCACCGTCTTCACCGAGCTCGGTCAGCTCATCGGCACGCCGGAGTACATGAGCCCCGAGCAGGCGGAGATGACGAACCTCGACATCGACACCCGCACGGACGTCTACTCGCTTGGGGTCCTGCTCTACGAGCTGCTCGCCGGTGAACGGCCCTTCGACTCGAAGGCGCTTCGTGCGGCGGGCCACGCCGAGATCCAGCGGACGTTGAGGGAAGACGAGCCGCCGCGACCCAGCAGCCGCATCAGCACCCTCGGGGACGGGTCCACGGTGTCGGCCACCAACCGACGTGTGGATCCGCGAGGTCTGGCCAAGGCGCTCGAAGGCGACCTGGACTGGATCACGATGAAGGCACTCGAGAAAGATCGCGTGCGGCGCTACGAGACCGCCCACGCGCTGGCGCTCGACATCGAACGCCATCTCAACGACGAGCCTGTGCTGGCAGGCCCGCCGGGCGGGCTCTATCGCGTGAAGAAGCTGTTCCACCGCCATCGGGGCCCATTCCTGGCGGCAGCGGCAGTTGCCGTGGCCCTGCTGGCCGGCGTGATCGGCACGTCGTGGGCGCTGATGAAGGCGGTGCGCGCCGAGCGCCAGGCCGCGGCCAGTGCCGTGGAGGCGCGTCGTCAGACGGCCATCGCTCAGTCGGTCAACGCGTTTCTCAACGAGGATCTCCTGGCCGTCGCCCGCCCGTCGGCCGCGCGCGGACAGGGCAAGGACGTGACGATGCGGGAGGTGCTCGACGTCGCGGCCGAGCGCATCGACGCGTCCTCGAAAACCGGCGGACGCTTCGCCAGCGAGCCGCTCGTCGAAGCGCAGATCCGGAGCACGCTCGGCGACACCTACATGGAGCTCGGCGAGTATTCCGCCGCAGAGACTCAAGTGAAGCGGGCGCTGGCGCTCCGCCGAAACGCGCTCGGCGACGAGGACGACGCCACGGTCAGGATGGTGGGCATGCTGGGGCTGATCCACTGGCGCCAAAACCGGTTGGACGACGCCACGCCGCTCGTGCAGGACGCGTTCGAGATCAGCCGGCGCGTGCATGGCCAAGATGCCGCCGCGACCATGGTGTACGAGATGAACCTGGCCAATCTGCATCGGGCAAAGGGGCGCTACAAGGAGGCCGAGCCTTTGTACGCGCACCTGGTCGAGACCCAGGCGCGCGTGCGAGGCGAAGACCATATCGACACTCTCAACACGATGGGGAACTACGCCAATCTCCTCCAGGAGACAGGCCGCTACGAGAAGGCCGAGGCCCTTCACCGTCGAGAGCTCGAGATCAGGCGCCGGGCTCAGGGCGAAAAGGCGCCTGGCACCGTGTCGACCATGAACAACCTCGCCAACGATCTCGCGCTCCTGGGCCGCTACGACGAGGCGGTGCCGCTGATGCAGCACACACTCGAATTGAAGATCGCACTGTACGGCCAGGCGCACCCGAGCACGCTCAACAGCGTTGACAGTCTCTCCAGGTTCGCCGATGCCCTGGGGCGACAAACGGAGGCTGAATCACTGGCACGAGAGGCGCTCGACGGACGCATGCGCGCCCTCGGTCCGGCTCATCGACTGACCATCGAATCACAAAGCCATTTGGCCAACACATTGTCGAACCTGGGGCGTTACGCGGATGCAGAGCGGCTCGCGTCCACGGCCGCGACCGAAGGTGCCAAGAGCCTCGGCGAGCGCAGCCTGGAAGCGTTAACCGCTAACGACGCCCACGCCATGGCCCTCCTCGGACTCCGTCGTGCCGACGACGCCGAGCGGATCCTCCGGCGGCAACTGGCCATCCTCGAGGAGAGGAAGCAACAGGGAGAGGACGTGGGAGAAGGCGACGAGTTGACCGTGAAGGTGCGGGTGCACCTTGGGATGGCGCTTGCCGCGCTCGGCCGGCGCGTCGAGGCGGAAACGCTGCTCGTCGAAGGCGTGCCCCGGTTGGCGCTACACGATGCCAACACAAGACGCGCCTTGAGATTTGTCGCCGATTTCTACCAGGAGTGGAACCGGGCCCAACCCGATCCCGACCGCGCCGCGAGGGCTGCCGAGTGGCGGCAGCGCCTCGATGCGGCCTCGGGCACGGCCGCCGCCCGATAGCCGGGCGAGATCGACTTCAGCGATGGACGGATGGCCTCGCAGCCGTTGCAACGGTTAGAGCCTTCTCGTTGGCGTGCAGCCGCGTAGCGAAAAGGGACCTGCCCCTTTGATTGGTAAAAGGGACAGGTCTTTTGACTGGTCAAAGGGGCAGGTCCCTTCTCTCCCTTCTCTCCTCTCTACCCCGCGCCGTCAATCTCTTACTTGCCTCCGGCTGTCGTCTTGGCCCCCGGCGCGCTGAGCCAGGATGGCTCCGTGAAGGCGCCGTTGCCCGCCGAGTCCCATACGGCAAACCGCACCCAGACCTTTCCGGTCGCGTCGAGCGGAATGGAAATCTTCTTCGTACCATGCGCACCGGTGTCGGTGGCTCGAACGACCTGCGTCTCGGTCTTCTTGCCGTCTCCCGTCACCACTTCGACGAACTCGAGCGGATAGGTGTACTCGACGTCCGCCGCGATGGTTCGCTTCGCTCCGGTGCCCTGCACGGCGTAGTTCTTAATCAGGATCTCGCCCGTGCTGACCCAGAAATCGCCATTGCGAATCGACTGCAGGATCGGTGTCCAATCATCAGCGGGACCCGGAAGCCGATCCAGCTTGACGTAATTGATCGGATGGCCCGGGTAGATGTCATCCTCGGGGCCCTTTCGATACGTATCCACGTCGGCGATCAGATACTTCGGCTTGAGACCCGTATTCGCGTACAGGTTGTTCATCGTGTCGATCGCATCGAAACATCGCCACGCGCACAGCCGCGGGTTCGACAGATCGTCGCCCATCGCCGGTTTGAACGCGATGCCGAGATAGCGATCGTTCTTGACCCAGGGTTTATCGAAGATCGCATCCGGATAGCCGGTCGTGCCCTTCGTTCGTGGATGGGCATGGAACCAGTAGCCGTTTTCCGCATCGAGCATCTGCTGAACGTCCGTCGTGCTTCCCGTGTGATACGCCTTTCCATAGCCGGCCACGTTTTCGGTGAACGGCTGGCCGGCCGTGCGCACCTTCGACCAATACACGTTCCTCGGGAACATCACGTTGTAGTGACCACCGAAATACGCGGTGGGTTCCTCCCAGTTGGTGACGAGGAAGTCCTTGTCGGATGCCTTCTGTGAGGCCACGTAATAGTCGCGCTGGTCTTCGAAGCGGCCCGGGCCCGGATCGTTCGGACGGAGATCGCCGTGGAAGTCGCTCAGGCCGACGATGTTGATGCCGGTGGACTTCATCACCATGAGATCGTCGAAGGTGTTGTCGAGCGAGCCCGACGCCCGCTGCCGCTCGGTAAACCGCAGGTGGAAGTGGTTGACCATCGTCTTGTAGCCGGGCACTGGCTTGAAGACATCGTCGTGCGTGTAAGACATGACCGCCTGCCGCGTGGCGTCGGCGTTGTCCGGGCTGAGCAGGAAATAGGTCGCCATCCGCTGCATGGTGCCCGGGGGCGCGTTGTGGAGCGCGAAGTTTTCGATGTACTCCCGCACTTCCTCGGCGTCAGCCTGCCGGACTCCCATGCCGAACTGCGCGTCCCCATCCTTGCGATACCAGACGTAGCCGAGGTTGGTATCCACTTCACGCGTGAAGAAAAACACATGGGGCGGCGGGAACGCCGCGATCGACCCGTTTCTGCCTCCGCCTGCGACGAGCACGCGGTTCTTCGCCTTCACCGTGACGCGCGTGTCGTTCTTGATCCCGCCGAACTCATTCTGCTGGGGATCGCCGCCTCGATCGCGCCATGTCAGCCGGGGCGTCAGCGCCGTCGAGAACCCTCGCAAACCCGCTTCGTACTTGTACGCCACCGACGGCTCGGCGGTTTTCGCGATCGCTTCCATGCGAAGCAGATTCGAGCCCTGGTACGACGTGAAGCGCAGGCTGCCCGCGAAAATCCCCATCGAGAGGCCGGGGAACTCGACTTCGACTCTGCTGCCATCCGTCTTCACGCTGCACGAAGTCGTCTTGAATGTGGCGTCTGCCGATCTGATTTCTTCCGGCCGCCGTGGCAGTCCGTACACACGCCCTCTGGGACCCGGTGGGACCGTTCCCCTTCGTGCCGCCGGCTCGCTTTGTGCTGCCGGTCCGGGCTGAGCGGGTGCGCGGGCCGGTTCGGCCGATCGTGCCGGCTGCTCAGGTGCGACGCCAGGGATGACGAAGGGCGCATCCCAGAATGCCTGCCACTTGTTCTTCTCGATCACCTCCGGAGTGATATCGACGCCGAGACTAATGAGCGGATCTCCCTGCTGCGTCGTCATGCGGCGCAGTCCGCTCTTGACGTAGAACTCGGGCACCAGATTCTGCCCGAGCGGCGCCCACTGGCCTCCCGACTTCCGGACCGCCAGTTCCCGGACCACCGGCTGGCCGTTATCGATGGCGTATCGTGCTCGCAGCTCCGATCCGTTCGCGCCGCTCCACGTCACCGCGAGCGCATCCGGTTCAGCGGTCGCCGTCAGGCCGCTCACCGCGCGATATTGAGTCATCTCGCATCTCTGTGATGTCTGCGCGAGAACCGGCGCCGAGATGTTGGGCGCTGCGGGTGTCAGCAGCACCGCCGAGACCCCGCCCGCCGCGGCGATGGCCGCGGCCGCATAGCTCAATGTGATTCTGCTCATAACCCCTCCCGCTAGAACCTGAACCGCGCGCCGATCCGCGTGATGAGCGGAGGCGTGACGCCATTGGCATAACCGAACGTCGGCCCCGATGCGAAATCGGCGCCCGTCGGCGTCGCCGAATTCAGCAGGTTGAAGATGTCGAAATCGATGCTGAGACGCTGCCCGCCGCTTACTCGGAAGTCCTTGTTCAGCCGCACGTTCAGGATGTTGAAGGCAGAGAACTGTCGCGAGCCGAACTCTTCGAGGCGAATCGTCGTGTTGCCGGCGTTGGAGATCGACGGGCCTCCGTCCGGATCGGCAGTGCGGAAGATGTACGAGCGCTGCCCCTTCACACCCGACCTGCTCTGCAGAAAACCCGACACGTTGATGTCGTACGGGAGTCGGTAGCTCGCGCTCGCGCTACCGGCCCAGTTCCACGTTTCGTCGAGCGGGAAGAACTGGTCATTGGGCGTCGAGATCACCGCACTATCCGTGCCGCAGCAGCCTCCTGACAGCCAGCGGTGGTTCTTCACCGCAAAGTAGGAGACCTGCGCCACCCATCGGTCGGTCGCACGCTTGGTGAGCGTGAACTCCATCGTGTGAAACCGATCGGTGCGATCCGAGTTGACGCGCTTACGAAAATCGAACGCTGCGCCTCTATATGCTGTGGCGTAGTCATACAGCGTGATTCGCCCACCGTCGTCACCAGTGTTCAGGACGCCGTCCGGACCAGGATCGCGGCGAGTGATCGGAACGCTGTATGCGTCGTACGGCCGCCTCTGGTTCAAGATTTCGAGGCCGTCGCTCACCACCCTGTTGATGTACATGACGCGGACGGCCAGATTGGGAGCCAGCTCGCGCTCAAAGCTCGCCGTGGTTTCCCAGGTATTTGGCTGCTTCAGCTCAGGGGTGAGCTCGTAGTTGGAAGCCGCCGTGATGCTGACGAAATCCGGATTGTTGGCCGCCAGGCTCAGATTTGTTTCGTTCGGCGTCCACAACCGGTCGCCGTTCAGGTCGTGCCACAAGAACACGGCGTTGGCCGTGGCGGTTGCCGCAAAGACGTCGGCATAGGTGTCGCCGAGGATGTAGTTGTAGAGGCCCCACGTCGCTTTCACCACTGACTTTCCGCCAAGATCCCAAGCAACGCCGAGTCTCGGCGCGAACCGGTTGAACGTCTGCACGTCCAGCTCGTCAACGTGCTTGGCGGGGAACACCGTGGGGAAATCACGGGCACCAGCGTAGTCCTGCTCCGGCAGGTACGAGTGCTGGTACTCCCAACGCACGCCCAGGTTGAAGGTCAGCTTGTCTGTGGCGCGCCAGGTGTCCTTGACATACCAGGCGTAGGTGTCCTCGTTGTCTTTTGGTGCAGCTGGCGTGTTATAGGCCCGGATGCGGAACGGCGTGTCGGATACTCCGCTGACTCGGTCGGTGATGAGAACGTAGTTGCCGGCGACGTTGTTCAACCAGTCATCGGACGTCCGATCCCAATAAATCGACACGCCGGTCTTGAAGTCGTGCTGCCCGGCAAACGAGCGAGCCTGGAAGAAGCTGGCGCTCGCGTCGGCCTGATAACGGTCTCGCGTCTTGCCCTGGTGTTGGACGTGCGAACCGGTGAAGAGGGTGGTCTCGAGATCCTGACGGCTCGGCCGGTCTTCCCGCGCGTAGGACCGGCTGGCGTCGTAGTCGGTGATGTAGCCGACGTATCCCCCCGTCGCGTTCAAGAGCAGCCGTTGTGTCACCGTGCTCTGCCATTCGACCTTCTGAATGGCGGTGGGATTTTTGTAGTCGCGTGTCGCCTCGAGCGGGCGGAAGCGACCGCCGCCGTTCTGCGGCTGCGCCTTCACACCTCGCTGCCACACATACACCAGGCGGTTGTTCCGCGACGCCTGGTATGACGTCTTCAACGAGTATTGGTAGAGAGAGCTCTCGAAGTAGGCTTGCGGTTCGTCGCCGGTCAGGTACCGGCCGTCCGGTCCGGGATCCGCCGCAAATCCCAGCGTGCCCTCACTCTTGGTCTGTCTGGCGTACCCGCCGTAGAACCACAGCTTGTCGCGGACGATCCTGCCGCCGAGGTCGCCGGCAACGTCGTAGAAGTTCTTCAGCTTCGGCGGCTCGTTGATGTTCTGCTTGCGGAGATCGTCGTTCAGGTTGCTCGCCTGGAGTGAATCTGGTTGCCACGACGCGCGGTATGTACCATGGAACGCATTGCCGCCCGACTTCATGATGGCGACCATTGAGACGCCCGGCGTGGACACCTCGGCGTCGTTGCCGGACGTGCGAACCTGCACTTCCTCGAGGCTGTTGTCGATGAAGTAGATGGGCGTGTTCAAATCGGCGCCCATCGCGATGTTCATGCCTTCGTACTGGAGCTTGGGCTGTGCCTCCATGCCGTAGCTCGCCGTATCCTGCCGCTGCGCCAGCGTGCTGCCGCCGACGTCAATCTGCGCCTGGGTGACACCCGGCGCCATCGCGAGGACGTTCTGGAGGTCGCGGCCTCGCGGCACGTTTTCCAGGATTTCCTTCGTGAACGCCACGCTGGCGCTCGTGCTCGTCGTATCGACCACCGGGCTCTGGCCGCTGACGGTGACCGACTCCTCCAGCGTGCCGAGCTTCAGGTTCTCGTCCACGCGCGCGACGAAGCCGATAGTCAGCCGGAGGTCCTGGCGAATCAGCTTGCTGAAACCCGCCAGCTCGAACGTGAGCGTGTAGGTCCCCGCTGGAAGGTCCACGAATCGGTAGTCACCGTCGACCCCGGTCACTTGCACCAACTCCGGCACTTGCAAAGAGGGACTCTTGAGGGTTGCGGTGACGCCAGGCAGCACGCCGCCTGACTCATCTCTAACCGTTCCGTGAATCGTGCCGGACGACACGCTCTGTGCGAGCGCAGCTCCGACCCCCGCGAAAAGGATCACGAACACCCAGGAGAGGATTCGCCAATGCCGCACGTCTGAAGCCATCGTCATACCCTCCAGTTAGGTCAATGTCAGTGAAAGCTCAGTGGGCAATCCTTCCTACACCCGAAATTCTCGCGGGTATGGTTAGAGTCATGTCGCGACGCCCTGTCTCCGATTTGGATAGCTGCGGGGGTACTGAAAAATACGCCCTTGGAGCCCAACTGGGCAAGGCTCAACTGATGGGTCGGGATGTTCACGGTCAAGACCACGACGAAGACGCGCGATGGCCAGCGACGGCCAGTCAGCCAGACTACCGCACGGCTGATACGCCCTTCACCCGAGCTCGTCGATCGCGCGCTCGAGCTTCCTGGCCGACCGCTGGTTTACCCGTGCCACCGTGAGGAACAGCGCGACACCCAAACGCTGCTACTTGCCAGCGATGACCATTTTCGTGACGCGGCCGACGCTCGTGTCGCCGGCATACAGGTTGTCTTGCTTGTCCATGGTCCAGTAGCTGGCTTCGATGAACTGGCCGGCCCCTATTCCCATTCCATTTCCGATCGCCGCGAGGACCTTGCCATTCCGATCCAGCTTCAAGAACTGGCCATCCTGACCGCTCGCCATCCACGGCTGGCCGTGCGAGTCGAAATAGAGAGCGCACACGAGGTTTCTCATCTGCATCGTCTTGAGGAACTTGCCGTCGCCGGAATAGACGACGATGCGATATTCCTCGCGGTCGCCGATCCAGACATCGCCATTGGTGGGATCGACGGCCAGCCCATGGGCCGAACTGAATTTTCCTTGTCCGACCTCGTTGCCGTACCACTGATTGATGAACTTGCCGTTCTTATCGAGGTGCAGAATCCGCGCGGCGCCGATGTTGTTGGCCGGGTCATCAGAATCGGTGTCGTTGGGGCTCTCGTTCGCATGACCCTGGCCGATGTAGACATCGCCGTTCGGAGCGAAGGCCACCATCACCGGCTGCCAGAGAAGCCGCTGTCCTTTGGCCTCGTTCCAATCCCCCCTGCGTCCGCTCACACCGATCGTCATGAGCAGCTTGCCCTCCGGACTGAGCTTCATCACGGTGGCGCCGTTCGCGGCGGTGATCCAGACATTGTCCTCGGCATCGACGGCCATGCCGTGCGCCTTGTCCTGGTAGCCGATCACGTCGGGGCCGACCTGAAGGACAAGCTTGTAATTCGGATCGAACTTGAACAGCTGCGGTTTTCCCGCGTCTGCGCGCTGAAAGACCCAAAGGTTGCCTTTCGAATCGAGGGCGACCGCCGGGACACCGCCAAAGCCAGGCGGCAGCACATATGGGTACGTGAACGTGTAGCCCAACGTTTGTTTCCACTGCACGCGCTGCAATGCCTGACGGGCGCGGCCAAGCCGGTTGCCGCAGAGGGGCGAGTGACCACACGCAGGCGTCCCCCCCACAGGCGGTGCCCCGAGGGCACCGGATCCGGCACGAGGCGGTACCGTGACATGTCCACCCGGGTCGACGACCGTTCGTCCGCCTGGGTCGGGGAAGGATCCCTGCAGAAACCAGGCGGGGGTCTCCCCGACGGCAGGCCCCTCGGCCGGCGCTTGCGATTGAGACAAGGCCACCGTCCCGGTCACAACCATGCAGAGAGTCACGGCCGCAGATCCGATGAAATTACGTCTCCTCATTTCATCCCCCGTGCATTGTTGACCGCCTTGACCATGAGCAACACAACCCAGGCGAGCGGCCATCTGAATCTGTTGATGTCGTGAACGTGTGAGCTGGTGATTGAACTGTTGATCTCGGGATCTGATGAGCTTGTGAGCGATCTGGCGATCTATCTGGCGAGCTCGCGATCTGCAGCGTTCACCACCTCACCAGGTCACGAGATAGGTCAAGAGATCGCTCATCAGATCACCAGCTCACCCAATCAACAGCTCGATCACCAGCTCAAAAGGTCACCAGCTCACGAGATTCGCCCCCACCTACCTCCTCCCTGCGGAGTCGATTGACCGCCTTGACCATGAGGCACACAACCCAGGCGAGCGGCCATCTGAATCTGTTGATGTCGTGAACGTGTGAGCTGGTGATCGAACTGTTGATCTCGGGATCTGATGAGCTTGTGAGCGATCTGGCGATCTATCTGGCGAGCTCGCGATCTGCAGCGTTCACCACCTCACCAGGTCACGAGATAGGTCAAGAGATCGCTCATCAGATCACCAGCTCACCCAATCAACAGCTCGATCACCAGCTCAAAAGGTCACCAGCTCACGAGATTCGCCCCCACCTACCTCCTCCCTGCGGAGTCGATTGACCGCCTTGACCATGAGGCACACAACCCAGGCGAGCGGCCATCTGAATCTGTTGATGTCGTGAACGTGTGAGCTGGTGATTGAACTGTTGATCTCGGGATCTGATGAGCTTGTGAGCGATCTGGCGACCTACCTGGCGAGCTCGCGATCTGCAGCGTTCACCACCTCACCAGGTCACGAGATAGGTCAAGAGATCGCTCATCAGATCACCAGCTCACCCAATCAACAGCTCGATCACCAGCTCAAAAGGTCACCAGCTCACGAGATTCGCACCCACCTACCTCCTCCCTGCGGAGTCGATTGACCGCCTTGACCATGAGGCACACAACCCAGGCGAGCGGCCATCTGAATCTGTTGATGTCGTGAACGTGTGAGCTGGTGATTGAACTGTTGATCTCGGGATCTGATGAGCTTGTGAGCGATCTGGCGACCTACCTGGCGAGCTCGCGATCTGCAGCGTTCGCCAGATCAACAGATCACAAGGTCGTCCGATAGATCAACGGCTCGCTCACCAGATCAGGAGTTCATGCGATCAGCAGATCGATCACCAGCTCAAAAGGTCACCAGCTCACGAGATTCGCCACCCATTTACCTCTCCTGCGGAGTCGATTGCTCAACCAAGTGGCGGCAGCTTGACGCCGAGAATCACCCTCAAATAGTTGACGTTGTGCGCGATGTAGTCATCGACGGCGAGATCCATGTTTCCACCGATCGCGTCGAAGCCGTCATCGCCCTTTCGCGGTCCGTCCATGTCAAAGACCACCCAGCCCTTGTAGTGCCGGTCGCGCAGCAATTTGAAGACGGCCGGGAAGTCGACGCCGCCCCCGCCGAGATTGTGATAGACGCTCGCCACCTTGTGCTGCTCCTGCGTCGGCGTCGAGGTGTTGCCGCGGTATTTGGCGTATGTGTCCTTGAGGTGCACTTCGGCAATCCGGGGGAAGTAGTCGCTCATGATCTGCACCGCATCCATGCCGCCCAACGTCAGATGTCCGGTGTCCGTCGTGAGCCAGACATATTTGGGATCGGTGAGCTCCATCACGCGGCGCACTTCGGCTTCGCGCTCCATGGGTCCCCAAATATGGGGATGCGGCGCCAACCGGACTCCCATCGCAATCGTTTGTCTGCCGATCTCGTTGAGGGTGTTGGCGAGCCTCTTGAGCTGATCGTCGTTCGGGCCGCTTCCAGGCCTTGCGCCCATATTGCACTTCCAGAGGGTGGCGCCGAACGGCTGGAGAAAATCGCGCGCGAACGCCACGTGGTCGGCAATCGTCTTCGGGATCTGATCGGGATCGATGAAGTTGGTCGACTGCCCCTGCGCGCCGTTCGACACGTCGATGAGCGTGAGACCGGCCTCATCGAAGAGCTTCTTGAGCGGCCGCGGATCCTTTCGATACTTCTCAATCTGTTGGGCGTAAGGCTCGATGCCCTGCAATCCCAGCCAGGCGATCCGTTTGATCGCCCACTCGATGTCGTGTTGCCCGCCCCACAGCGAACTGGTGCTCCCGAACAGAATGTCCGGATTGACGGGGTCGAGCGGATGATGAGCCACGGCACCCCGCACAGTGGATGGCGCGACGACACTCGCCGCGGCCACGGCGGCGCCGGCTCCCAAAGTGGCTCCGATGAACTCACGGCGATGCAACATGGCGGCCTCCTGAATGGCACGACTGAAGTCGTGCCCTACGCTGAAGTCATAAGCGCGAAACCGTACGGCTATCTCTTGAGTCCGAACGCGTAAACGTGGGCATCCCACGTCACGACGAAGACCTTGCCTGCGGCAACGACCGGCCCGGCGTAGTGCACCCAGTTCTTGATGATCATCTCGCTGGAGTACAGCTGTTTGCCGGTCTGCGCGTCGAAAGCGTAGAGGACGAGGTTGGTCACTGGCGTGGCGCGATGCTTGGCTGCGGCCAGTGCCGCCGCTGCGGCGTCAACTCCGCCGCGCCCGCCCGCACCGCCGCCTGCGGCCGGCGTGGCTCCCTGCGCGGCGCCAGGCTGGGCGGCCGGTGTTGCTGGTCCGCGCGCGGCGCCGCCTGCGGGCGCGGCTGGCGGCTCAACCCTGATGTCGCCGCGCGGCCCGGGATTCTGGACCGTGTTCTCGCCTGTCTGAATCGCGTACACCACGCCGTTGGCGACGACCGGTGGATCTGGCACATGCATGTCGCGTGAGATCCAGGTCGGAATCAACGACAATTTGTCGCCTCCGCCGGAAACCTCGAACGCCATGATGCTTCCCCGTGGCGCGTCGCCGTAACTGAATGGAAAGATCGGCGCGCTCTTCGAAGGGGGACCCCACATCGGCACGTACAGGAACCGCCGGCCCTGTGGATCCGCTGCGGTGGCAATCGCTCCCCAGACACCTCGGCCCCCGAGCATCTCCTCATCGTTGCCGAGACGCGCCGACTGGTACAGCGGCGTCGAGTGGTCGGGCCCGCCGAGCGCGTTGGCATCGAGCACGTACATCACCGCCTCTTTGGCGATGGTGGCGACGAGCGTTCGTCCCTGGAATGGAAAGACGACCGGACCTGCGGATCCAAGATCCAGGTCTCTGGCGTTGAGGTACTTCCAATTCGACGGCGTGAACGAATCGACGATTCGCAACTCCTTCGGGGCGAGCGTCATGACGGTCTCGCCGAAGCTCCCCGCCGCCGGGTCATACAGGCCGTCGGCGGTTTGCGCGATGATGCCCCTGGGGCCTCTGACCACGCCACCTCGCCCCCACGCGCCCGCCGGTCTGCCGCCGCTCGTGTAGAGACGCGACAAGCGCGGATGGACAGGGTCGCTCACATTCATGGCAGAGATGTTCGCGATCGCTCCGCCGCAGCCGCGCGCGGTCGGCGAGTAGACGACATCGTCGATCAGGTTCAGGCTCCAGTTCCTCGCGAACGGCGTGACGAAATCGGTGGGTGTCATGCGCTCGTCGCCCGTTCCGAGGCTCAGGCCGCGGAGTTTCCCGTCACTCGTGTTGAGATAGATGATCCCTTTCTGCTTGTCGATGGCCGGCGTGGAGTTCTGGGTATTGGAGCAGAGCCATGTGGCGACCTGAGGCGGAGTGAGCGTGTTCGGGAAGGCCTTCTGCCAGACCACTTTCCCGCTATCCGCGTCGATCGCAAAAACGGTGTCGTCGCTGCCGACGACGAACACCAGCGTCCGTCGGCCCTGTGAAGTGGTGACGCCTTCCACCACCACAGGCGCGGTGAGTGTCGACAACGCGATCTCACGCGGTTGAATGGGCAGCTGGGCGCTCCACTGCAACACGAGCCCGGAAACATTCTCTTTCGACAGCGTCGTTTCAGCCCGGTTCCATCCGGAGCGCTCTTGATCGTAGCCCCAGGTCAGCCACTCGCTGGCCGGAGGGGCCTGGGCGGAGCCGGGAAAAGGTACTAAGAGAGAAACGAGCCACAACACGGCCAGGGCCGAACACGCCTTGAGCATCTAGTCACCTCACCGGGAACGTCTCACTCGTGCCGGCACGTCAAGGCACATGCTACACTCTCGCCCGCAACTCTGAACACATGCCTTGCAAATGCAACACAACTCGGGAGGCTGCCATGCTCGGTCGATCCTTCGTCGTTCGGTTGCTCTTGCTCCTGCTCGCGGTCGCCGCTCCGGTTCAGGCGCAAACGCCATCGGGCGAAATCAGTGGGACGGTCGTCGACTCGAGTGGGCTCCCCATCCCTGGCGTCACGGTGACGCTGACCAACAAGGCGACCAATGTCGCCCGGGTCGTGCAGACCAATGAGGTCGGCCTGTACGTGATCTCCGCCATCCCCCCCGGAACCTACGACTTGAAAGCCGAGCTGGCCGGCTTCCGAACCATCGATCGTCAGGGTCTCGTCGTGCAGGTCGGCAGTGCGAGCCGGATCGCCTTCACGATGGACGTGGGCGAAGTCGCCGAGGTCATGACCGTCGTCGGTCAGTCGCCATTGATCCAGACCGAGAACGCCGCCATCAGCACCGTCATTGAAAATCGCGCGATCGTCGAGCTGCCGCTCAACGGGCGGAATTACCTGCAGCTGGCGTCGTTGATTCCCGGCGCCACCACCAACGGTCCGTCGTCGAGCCAGGGCAAACAGCGCATGGGCGGTCAGCGCAACAGCTTTGCACTCAACGTGGCCGGCCAGCGCATCCATTTCAACCATTACTCGCTCGACGGCGTCGAGAACACCGACCTGAACTTCAACTCCTATATGCTCCTGCCGTCGGTCGACGCGCTGGAGGAGTTCAACGTCATCTCGGGAATCTTCGATGCGGAGTACGGCCGCGCAATCGCCCAGGTGAACGTGTCGACCAAGTCCGGTTCGAACCGGGTGCGCGGCACGGTGTTCGAGTTCCTGCGCAATTCCAGCCTCGATGCGAAGAACTACTTCGACAAGGCGAACGATCCCATTCCGCCGTTCAAGCGCAATCAGTACGGGTTCACGCTGAGCGGCCCGGTGGTCCTGCCGAAGGTGATCGATGGCCGAAACCGATTGTTCTTCATGGCCAACTGGGAAGGCCTGCGTGAGAACAAGGCGCTGACGCAAACGCCTTCGCTGCCGCTCTCGGCCTGGCGCAGCGGCGACTTCTCCAGCCTTCGCGATGCGAGCGGCAACCTGATCCCGATCTACGACCCGGCGACGCGCGTGTTCGACGCTGCCGGCAACGTGCTGCAGGCGCCGACGGCGTTTCCCGGCAATATCATTCCTGCGAATCGGATTGACCCCGTCTCGCAAAAGCTGCTGGCGTACTTCCCGCGGCCGGCGCAGGAGGTGACCGGCGCGAACTTCGTGAACAACGAAGCGCGGCAAGTCAATGCCGATCAAATCACCTACCGAGTGGACTTCACGCATGGCCCGTCGACGTGGACCTTCCGGCACAGCTACTCGACCGAGCACGGGTACGATCCCTTTGCGATCCCGGACATGGGAATCAACACCGACACCAACGTGCATCAGATGGTGTTCAGCAGCACTCGAACGATCGGTTCCAACAAGCTCAACGACGCAAGAATCGGCTTTGGGTACCTGAAGAACGCGCACATCTCGCCGCGCGCCAACACCGACAACGTCGTCAAGGCCCTCGGCATCAACCTGCCCTCGGACAATCCGCTCTATTGGGGCGTCCCGAATATCAACGTCACGGGGCTGTCTGGCCTCGGTGAAGAAAGCGACGCGCCCTTCATCAACAACGACAAGACGCTTCAGTTCGTCGACAACTTCACGTGGACCGTGGGCTCACATTCCTTCAAGCTGGGCGGCGAGCTCCGCCACGTGATCTACAACCAGATCGGCGGCGTCGTGACGCGCGGCCGGTTCGCGTTCGACGGCCGCTACACGCAGGATCCGCTGGCGCCGGCCGCCTCCCGTGGCGGCGCCGCGTTCGCCGATTTTCTCCTCGGGAACTTCAATCGTTCCGAAGCGCAGGTCGGCGCGCCGATTGCCAACTTCCGCTCCAACTACTTCTCGCTCTACGCCCAGGACAGCTGGCGCCTCGGCTCGAACGTCACGATGAACTACGGGTTGCGTTGGGAGTACGACCAGCCTTACGTCGACACCAACGACGCGATCGTGAACATCGACTTCGACTGGGCCAACACGCACGCGCCGATCTTCGTCCGCGCGGGAACCGGCGATCCGTATGAAGGGAATCCCGCGTTTCAGCTCTCGCCCGATATCCAGTACGTGCGGGACGGCCGGTTCGGCCGGGGCGCCTACAAACCGGACAAGAACGACATTGCGCCACGCCTCGGCATCGCCTGGACGGTCACTCCCAAGACGGTGATCAGGTCGGGAGCGGGGATTTACTACGTGCGAGACATCGGCAACGCGGTCTTCGACACGGTGCGGAACGCGCCGTTCACCATCAGGCGCGACGAGCCGGCCGAGAGCTTCCGTCCGAACTTGAGCTACCAGCAGCCGTTCGCCCGCACCGGTGCGCCAACCTTCATTCTGGCTGCCCAGTACGCCGAGCCTTCGTCGTACGTCGGGCAGTGGTCGGTCGGCGTCCAGCGCGAGCTGGGCACAACGATGTCCCTGGAGGCGACCTACTTCGGATCGGTCGGCCGTCACCTGCGCCGCCTGATGAGCTACAACAACCCGGAGCCGAGCCAGCTCGCCAACACCAACCTGGCGCGGCCGTTTCCTCAGTTCGGGAGCGTCCAGGTGATGGCGGCACCGAGCAGCTCGCACTACAACGCGCTTTATCTGAAGCTGCAGAAGCGATTTTCGAAGGGGGTGAGTTTCCTCAGCTCGTTCTCGTACGGGAAATCGATCGACAACGGCAGCGGCATCCGTACTTCGGACGGTGATTCGCTGACGCCGTCGAACAACTACGACCTGGAGCTCGAGACGGGACTCTCGGCGTTCGACTTCCGTCGCCGCTGGACCACGTCCTGGTTATGGGATCTTCCGTTCGGCCAGGGTCGAGCGCACCTCAACGGCGGAGGCCCGGCCGACTGGGTGCTCGGCGGCTGGCAGCTTGGCGGCATCCTCACGCTGCAGGATGGCTTTCCGTTCACCGTGACGTGCGGTCCTGGCAACATTCAGAACGGCGGCGGCGTCTGCTATCCCGACGCCACCGGCGTCGACTGGCAGCTTTCTGGCGACGAGCGCACGCGGACACGCTATTTCAACACTGACGCGTACGTCGATCGCATTCCGGCGAGCGGTGCGTTCCGATACGGCACCGTCAAGCGCAATTCGCTGATTGGACCGGGCATCATCAGCCTGGACGCTTCGGCCAACAAGCGGTTCATGATGGGCTCGAAGTACCTCGAGGTGCGCATCGAGGCGTTCAACCTGCCCAATCATCCAATCTTCGGTCAGCCGGGGACTCAGCTGCGAACGCCCAACTACGGTGTGATCACGAGCACCCGCCTCGATTCGAGGCAGGTTCAACTCGGATTGAAATACGTGTTCTAAGCGAAGGCCCGTGCGGGAGTCCCCGCACGGGCGTTCACGCCTTGGCGGCATAGACACGTTCCTGGACACCTATTCGCGACAAGTCGGCGACACCATTTCGAACGCACTGATCGCCAGCCGCTGCTCGTCGGGAAGCTTGATCAACAAACCGCGGACGTACATGGTGTGGCCCTTGTGATTGTCGGGCGCGTACGCCATCGCATCCACCAGATGCAGCGTCCCAGTGCCGAGCGCCTTGTCGGTCGATGTGGGCATCGATGTCGCAACCTGCCCTGAGCCTGGTCGAAGGGTCGAGCCAGACCCAACGGCCACAACCGGCTCGCTCGCCCGGGTCAGCAGCCAGGTTCGCTGAGGGCCGGCAGTGAGGCAGCCAACCACCTCGACGTAGGAGAAATCGCCGACGGGAGGCGGCGGCTTCGGCCTTCCGGGCAGCACGCGGATCCCCTCGAGCGCGCCGGCCGTCAGCTCGTGCGAACCCGCCGGAAATCCATTCTCCTTCAACAGGTGAGCGACGATGTCGAGGTTGACGTCGTCTGTGAGGCTGCCCGCCGCGTTCCGCGGCATCGTCGTCGCGATCTTCGTGAAGAGCACTTTCAGATCTTTGTCAGCAAACTCGCGCGCGAAGCGCTGCTGTCTGAGCGCCGGGCCCGTGCCCCCGCTGAGATCCGGGCGATGACAGCCGCTGCACGCGCCATCGTAGGCGGCGGCCCCGCGGATCGCCTGCGCGTCGGTGTAGACGCCATCGGCCACGGTCTTGAGCGGCTCCTGCGCGCGAACGACAGAGCCCAGGATCCCCGCGCCCAAGGCGCCGACGAGCATCAGAATCGACGACGCGAAAAGCCTGGCGGACATGCTCGGATTCACAGACCAGGCTGCGGCGGTTTGACCGCTTCCCACGCGACGACGCCGGTGCGCCTGGTTTCCCGCCGGAAGAGGCGGCCGCCTTGCGTGACGTACAACCATGTGCGGCCTGGTCCACCAAACGCGATGCTCGTGATGGGCGTGGAGTTGAACTCCGGCTTGTTCAGGATGTTCGTGCATCGCCCCGGTTGCTCGCAGACCTGAATCCCCATGGCGCTGGTTGCCCACATGTACCCAAGCGTGTCGACGGTGAGACCGCCGACACCGCTGAAGAGCCCTTCTTCAGGCATTTCCAGACGCTGGAACGGCTCGCCGTTGACCAGTGACCCATCGGCGGCGACTTGAAACGACCACTGATAGCGATCCATGCCGTCGCCGACCAGGAGCATCGCTTGATCCGGCGTGAGCGTCAGCGCCGTCGGACTCATGATCTCGCCGCCTTTGTACACGATGCGCCGCTGCCCCTTCGGGTCGATGTAGCCCACGGCCTTCTGCGCGGTGTCGACGTAGTAGATGCCGCCGCCCTTGGTCAGCGCGAGGTCATTGGCCTGGATGTCCTGCGCCACGACCTTCTCGTCACCGGCGAGGCCATACGACACGACGCGCTTGTCAGCAAGCTGTGTGGCGTACAAGCGCCCGTCGACACCCACACGAAGCGCCCGCGCCCCGCGGCTGTTCTCTTTGAACACCGTGACGGCGCGCGCGGCGTCCGATCGGTAGATCTTGCTGCTCGAGGGATCGGCGAAGAACACGTTCCCCTCTTTGTCCATCGTTGGGCTTGCCGTCGATGCATAGGTATCACCGACTTGCTCCCATGACCGGTCGCGAAAGATCAGCGCGTAGACGGCGCCGCGCGGCCCGCCGACTGGTCCAACGGTGGCAGCTGGTCTGCCCTGCGCACCGTCGCTGGGCCGTGCTGGAGGCGGAGGCGGCGGGACGACCTCACGACGCGGCACGAGCTGGGCAAAGATTCCACGACCGGCGCCAGGCGTCGGCTCTCCTGCGGTGATCGGCTGCGGGTAGCCTCGCCACAGCCATCGCAGCGTGTCGGGCAGCATCGACGCGCCGTGGCGATTGCTGTGGCCGTCTTCCCCCAGCTCCATCCTCACGTCGTTCCCGGCAAACTCGAGTGCCGCGGCCATCCTGGGATTCTCGAGGTACCAGCTGCCGGCGTAGTTCACCAAATCCTGACGGCCCGTCTGCATGAAGACGCGAAGCGGTCGCGGCTCGGTCCTGCGAATCAAGCCGGGCAAGCGGTCCGCCCCTCTGAAATTGCCGAAGCTGCCGATCCAGGTGATGACGCGTCGAAACTGATCAGGACGGTTCCACGCCGCGACAAAGGCGCCCACGCCGCCCGTGCTCAAGCCGGCGATGCCATGGTCGTTCGGATCCTTGGAGAGGTTGTAGGTCTTTGCGACCTCCGGGATGAGCTCGTCGATCAGGAAGTTCGCGAAGCGGGGCGTCAGCGAGTCGTACTCGAAGATGCGCTCGTAGCGATTCTGCGCCTGATCGGAGAGCGCAGGCATGACGCCGGGATCGATGAACATCGCCATCATCGGCGGTAGCTCACCTTTGGCGATCAGATTCTCGAGCACCACCGGCACGCGGACGTTATCGCCGGCATAGCCGGTGCCGTCCAGGAAGATCATGAATGGAATTGGACGGCTCGCATCGTACTGGGCTGGCACGAACACCTGGTAGTTGTGCGGCGTGCCGGGGAAGAACTTCCCGGGCGCAAGAGTGTGTTTCGTCAGCGATCCCTTGGGGACGCCCGGCTGCGGCTGTGACTCCGGCCCGAGCGAGTAACTCACCGGTGGCAGGTCGCTGAGCGGAGCCTGCGGAGGCGTGACGGGCGTCTGCGCGCCAAGCCAGACGGCGACGCCGATGCCGAGACACCCCACCACCGCGGCCGTCTTCTTCATCGCTTTGATGGAATCTTCGGCACGTCGCCTCGTGCAGTAATGAGCTTGGTGAGGAGATCGACGGCGAGATCGACCGGCAAGCCGTCTGCGATCGCAATCGGCGTACGTCTCGCGCTGTTCATCTCGTCCAGTTTGGCTCCACGATCGGCGAGGAACTGAATCACTTCGCACACTTCGGGTTGCGTCCGCCCGTTCATGCCGACGGCGACGTGCATCACGGTGTTGCCCGTCGTGGTCACGACGTCGACGTGCGGATCGACCTCATAGGCGTACTTGAAGGTCGTGAGCCGGGCGCCCGCGGCTGCTGCCATCAGCAGGCTCGAGCCGTCCTGCGCTTTCGCTGCCGGGTCGGCGCCGGCGGCGACGAGCGACCGCATGACGTCCTCGCGGTCGGCGCGTGCCGCTATCATCAGCGGCGTCTGCTCGCCCGCAGGTCCGCGTCCACCACCGCCACCGCCGCCTCCGCCCCCCACCTGGGCCATCGATTTCGGCGTGCGCGCGTTTGGATCGGCCCCTTTGGCGAGGAGCGCGCGAACCAGACTCATATCGCCCACTTGCGCCGCCAAATGCAGCGTGGTGTTGCCCGCCCGGTCCCGCTGGTTGATGTCAGCGCCACCCTCGAGCAGCGCCAGCGCGGCTGCCGTGTGCTTGTACTGCATCGCGACGATCATGGGTCTGGCGCCCGACTGCAGTGCCGCGTTCGGATTGGCGCCTGCTTCGAGAAGCGTCCTCATCGACACGAGGTCGTCCTTGATAGTGGCGAAGACGAGCGGCGTGAACCCAGTCTTGGATGCGGCGTCGACCTTTGCGCCCATCTCGATCAACCCAGCCACGACGTCGGCGTGGCCTTCGGCGGCGGCCCACATCAGCGCGGTTTGACCGCCGCGCGGCTCCGCGGCGTTCAGGTCGGAGCCCTTTTGAGCCAGGTGGCGAACGGCGTCGAGACTGCCGGCGCCCGCCGCGATCATTGCTGCCGTCTCCCCGTTCCATCGAGCGGCGCGCGCGTTCGCGCCCGCGGCAAGCAAACGCTGGACGAGCGGCGCGTCCCCATTCGCAGCCGCCAGCGTCAGGGGCGTTTCGCCGTACTCGTCAGCGGTGTTCACACTGGCGCCGGCGCCGAGCAACGCTTCGGCCATCCGGCGTTCGCCGAGGTGAACCGCCCAGGCCAGGGCGGTGGCTCCATCAGGTTGTGACGCATTCACGTCCGCCTTGGCCCTGAGCAGTGCATCGAACGATTTCTGATCGCGGCGCTTGACGGCCTCCAGCAACCGCACATCGCGCTGTTGCGCGTGCAGCGGCAGCAGAACCACGAGGATCCAAAGACACACACCGCACACGGAAAGCAGGCGCCGGATCATCGCTCCGCTAAAGGTTCGTCAACCGCCCCGTGCTGTCTCCGAACCCGTCGACATGCGGCAACCCCGCGAGATCGAACATGTTCAGGAACAGATTGTTCAGCGGCGTTTCTTTCGGATAAACAAGGTGACGATTGCCTTTCAACTGCCCGTTCGCCGTGCCAGCCAGCACCATCGGCAGATCGTCGTGGGTGTGAATGTTCGATTCGCTGATGCTGCTGCCAAACGCGATCAGCGAATGATCCAGCAGCGTGCCATCGCCGTCCGGAGTCTCCTTGAGGCGCTTCAGCAGGTAGGCAAACATCGAGACGTGGAGCTCGTCGATCTTGATCAGCTTGTCGAGACGCTCGCCATCGCCTTGATGATGGGAGATGGAATGATGCCCGTCGGAAATGCCGATCTCACGATACGAGCGGTTGCTGCCGTCGCGACCGAGCATGAACGACGAGACGCGCGTCATATCGGTCTGCCAGGCGACGACCTGCATGTCGATCATGAGCTTCGAGTACTGCAGGTAATCGTCCGGAACCGCGCCCGGTTTATCCAGCTGCGGCAGCTCCATCGTGAGGCTCTGCTCTTCGGCCCTCGCAATCCGGCGCTCGATGTCGCGAACCGCTTCGAGGTATTCCTCGATCTTGCGCTTGTCGCCGCTGCCCAGGCGCTGCTTCAGCCGCGACAGGCTTTCGGTCACATAGTCGAGCACGCTCTTCTGGTTTTCCAGCCGGGCCAGCAGCACCTGAGGGTCGGTGCTGTCGCCGTCGCCAAACAGCCGTTCGAACACGGTGCGCGGGTTGATTTCGGCCGGCAGCGGGCTGTTCGGCCCACGCCATGACATGGACATGTAGGCGCACGTGTAACCCGAGTCGCAGTTCCCGGCGAGCGGCTGTGGCTCGAGCCCGAGCTCCAGCGAGGACAACTGCGTGTACTTGCCGAGCTCCTTTGCCGCGATCTGGTCGGCTGAAATCCCCAGACGAAAATCCGCGCCGCCGGTCTTGAACGGATGGACGCCGGTGAGGAAGGTCGCGGTCGCGCGCGCGTGGTCTCCAGGGCCGTCGCCGAGCGCCCGCCCGGTGACCTGCGCCAGGCCGCTGAACACGTTGATGTGCTCGCGGTACGGCTCGAGCGGCTTCATCGTCGGACCGAACTCGAAGTTCGCGCCGGCGGTTCTCGGCGTCCACATGAACGGGCGCGGGCTCTTGTCACACGCCCCGACGATGCCGTTCGGCGTGTAGACGTAACCGAGTCGAATCGGCGGCGTCGACCGTCCGCCCTGCGCGAGCGCCCGCGAGCCGAGGGGGGCCATCGAATCGAGGAGCGGCAGCGCCAGGGTCGCGCCGACGCCGCGCAGGAATGTCCGCCGCGGCAGGGTCTGGTTGAAATTGATCATGATTCCGACGCCCTCCTCATCCGAAACGGCGTGCTCTTCACGATGGCCAGGATCAGCGACGAGATTCGATAATTGTCGCGCGCCGCTTCGCGATCGATCGAGCGAATTGTCGGGAAATCGTAATACTCGATGCCGCGGCCCAACGCGTAGGTGAGCATCTTTTCCGTGGCCGTCTGCACGAAATCGTTCTGGTATGTGGTCAGGAGCAGCCGGCTCAGCCCCGCCGGGCCCTCGAACGCGGTACCGTCGGGCAGGCGTCCGCTCGCGTCGATTGGCGTGCCCGCATCGACGGCTCGCCAACGCCCGACCGCGTCGTAGTTCTCCAGCGCAAACCCGATTGGGTCCATCCGGGCATGGCAGGCGGCGCACGTCGGATTGGCGCGATGCGCCTGCATCTGCTCGCGCATCGACAGTACTTTGCCGTGCGGAGCCGCCTCCAGCGCCGGAACATCGTCAGGTGGTGGCGGCGGCGGCGTCCCGAGCAGATTCTCGAGAATCCATTTGCCGCGCTGCACCACTGACGTTCGATTGGGATAGGACGTCACCGTCAGCACGCTGCCCTGGCCAAGCAGTCCACGGCGATTCACGTCCGTGAGCATCACCCGGCGGAACTGCGAGCCGTAGACGCGCGGAATGCCGTAGTGCTCGGCCAGGCGCTGGTTGACGAAGGTGTAGTCGGCCGATAGCAGGTCGAGCAGGCTGCGGTCCTCACGGAAAATGCTCGAGACGAAGAGCGCCGTTTCGGTGAGGAACGACTGGCGCAGCGATTCGTCGAACGGGAGAATCACGGGATCGGGCGTAACGGTTTCGACGTTTCTCAGATGGAGCCACTGGCCGGCGAAATTCGACACCAGCGCATCGGCGCGCGGATCGTCGAGCATCCGCCGTACCTGGCGCTCCACGACCGCCGGATCCTTCAGCCCACCCCGCTCGGCCAGACCGAGCAGCTCGTCGTCGGGAATCGTGCTCCACAAGAAGAACGACAGGCGCGACGCGAGCTCGACGTCGCTGATCCGATAGGCCTGGCCGGGCCCAGCTGTCGGCGCGTCCCTCTCGATGCGGAACAGGAATTCCGGCGACACGAGCATCGCCTCGATGGCGGCCTGGATGCCGCTTTCGAAATCACCCGACGCGCGGCCCTTCTGATAGAAGGGATACAGCGGCTCGATATCATCACTCGTCACCGGGCGACGGAACGCTCGACGGGCGAGCGTGGCGAGAATGGTCCGCGCGCAGGCCGCTTCCTCCGTGGGCCGTGCGGGCCGGCACACGAATATCTTCCGGCGGCTTGCTGTGTCTCCGCGGCCGCTCACGTTGTACGGTCCGCCGACGATCAGCTTGTTGATTTCGAGCGCCGTCCCCATGACGTCGAATCGCTTCAGCCGGGCCCCGTTCAATCTCACGTCCACTGGCGTCGGGATCTGCGCCGCGCCGCCGCGGCCGCCACCGGCTGCGCCCCCGGGTGTGTCGCGCTCGGGCTTCACGTTCTCGCGCGGCGACGTGACGCCGACGGTGTGCAGTCCAGCCTTCACAGCGACGCGCACCTGATACGGATCGGTTTCCGCGGCTTCGCCGTCATCCTGTACACCGAGAATCCGGACCTTGAAGACATATTCACCGTCGAGCGGGAAATAGTGCGCGACGGCAATGCCGGCGCGTGAGTCGAACGGCAACTCATCGCTCAATCGCTCGTTGCGGCTGCCTTTAAGGGGGTCACGCTTCGCGTCGTAGATCTGCTCGACCGGCTTCATCGTCAGATCGCCGACGGCCAGACGGCTCACTCGGTGCGCCGCCGACAGATACCGATCCAGCAGTGCGGGCGAGGTCGATAACACGGCCGCGATGTTGTCGAATCCGTAGCCGGAATCGTCGACCGGGAGCCAATCGCCGGGCCGGACATCGACAGCCAGCAGATCGCGGATGGCGTTGCTGTACTCGGCGCGGTTCAGGCGATGCACCGGGGCGCGGCCCGGACTCGGAAGAAAGGCCGCCTCGCGATCCAGCGTGGTCTCGAGAAAGGTCGCGAACGCCGCTGCGGTCTGGACATCCGGGCGAGCGCGAACGGTCGAGGGCGGCATCTCTCCCGAGCGCAGCTTCCGCGCCACTCTTTCCCAGACCTGGGCACGCTCTGGAACGTTCGTCAGTTCGAGGTTTTGCAGCGAGAGACCGGCCGTCCTCAGCTTGTCGTTGTGGCAGCCCACGCAGTAAGTGCCGACGAAGCTGCCGTATTCGGCGGCGGCACCCTGGGTCGAGGATGCCGCCGCCAGGTCAGTCGATGCGGGCGCGACCGCCATCGCGCCCGCGGATGCGAAGGCCACCGCCAACCACATCAACGGAGTGCGGACGTTCACGTCTCGGACGCCTCCAGACGCTCCAATCGTTGGACTTCTGCGTGACGCGATGCCCCTAAGTATACGGCTCCGCGCCGGCCCGAAGGTCCCAAAGGTGGTCAGAACGCGAGCCTGATCTGCACCTGCAGATTGCGCATCGGTTGGGCGCCCGTCGCCGCGCCGAATCCCGCGGTCCTCGGGGTGAGCCGAGCCGGATCGAGCGAGCCATCCGGAAGCGTTTGCGAATTCACGATCGTCAGATCGGTCGGGCTGCGGTAGATGACGTTTCTCTCGCGATCGTTGATGACGACGACGTTGAACACGTTGAACGCGTCAAGTCGGAATTGCAGCGTGTTGTTGCCCCGCAGGCGAATGAGCTTCGCCAACGCGAGGTCGATGGTCTTGTTGACGCAGCCGCCGAGAATGTTCCGCCCGGACTCCAGCCCGGTGCTGCCATACTGCGGCCCGGTGACGGCCTTCACATTGAATTGCTCGGTACTGGTTGTCGGAACAACCGGACCCAGGATCGCCGAGGTAGACGACTTTCGCGGCGTAGTCCGGCGAGCCGGTCAGGTTCACATTGGCGCCGTTGTTCTGATACTGGAACGTGAGATCGTACCTGCCGTTGGTCTGGTTGTTCGTCTGGGGTGCTGCCGGCTGATACGCGGAGCCGGCGGTGAGCACGCCGGACACTTGCCAGTCGTTGAGCAGGTACCCAACGATCCGTCCCAGGCTCGACGGCGCGTCCGGGATATCCCACACGGCGAAGCTCTTGATCACATGCTTCTGCAAGGCGAGATTCTCGTTCAGCTTTTCGTACTGGGCTTGATCCGCACGGTACGAGATGGTGCCGTCTTCAGCGTGCTGCAGGCGACTCTGCAGACCGGTGTTGCCCTTCAGGGAAAGGCCGAGCGTGTAGTTGGTGCCGAACGCCAGGCCATTACTGAAGCGCCGGTTGATCGACGTTTGAATCGAATGATAGGTGTCCCAGAACCGTGTCTGCTGCTCGTTCACCGCCGCCAGGCCGCGGAACGCGCGCAAGAGGTTCGTCGTGTAGGCCGTGGCGCCGGGTACCGGGCTCGCGGCCAACGTCGGATCCTGGTTTTGCGGCAGGAACGCCGCCCCGATGTCCACGGCGTTCAGATCGACCGAGCCGTTGCCCCCGCCCTGGAATGCCCGGAGGCGATTGAAGCCGTGATTGCCGACATAGGAGACGTCGAGCGCCATCGACCCTGGCAGCGCGATCTGCATTCCGCCCTGCCAATGCCACGATGACGGCAATTGGGCGTCGTACTGAAACGTGATCAGTGCCGGCACGCCGACCGTGCTGAGACCGGAGCCCAGCGTCTGCAGCTGGCCATTGCGGAGATCCTGCGACGTGGAGATCGGCGGGTTGCCGGGAATCGAGAAAACGGTGTTCCCGTCCGGACGGTCGTAGAACAGGCCGCCGCCCGCCCGCAAAATGAACTTCTGAGCACCCGTCAAGTCGTACGCCATGCCGAAGCGAGGCGCGGCGGCCAGTTTCGGCCACACGTAGGATGTGTCCGCAATGCCGTCGCCAGCTTGACGGATGCCGTTGGTCAGGTTGCCGGAATTTGGAATGACGGTACCAATCGCCGCCGCCGTGTTCGCGGCGCCTGGCGCCGTGAGAATCTGGCCGGTGCGCGGATCCATGGCGTTACGCGCATTGCCCGTGCAGACGGTCGCGCCGTTGTTGCAGCCGGACACGTACAAGACCGGCGCGGTGGATTTGGACCACTGGTCCGCGAAAGAAATTCGACATCTGCAGGAACTGATCGTATTGGGGCTGCTGGCGTGTAAAGCGAATGCCGTAGTCGAGCGTCAGCCGGCCGTTCACCTGCCAGTTGTCCTGCAGGTAGAACTCGGTGTTGTTGTAAATCATGCTGCCTTCGATCAGCCTCGACTGCTGCAGGTACTGCGAGAACACGCCCACCGCGGCATTGGCGTACCCGAACCCGGTATCGAGGGCGTTGTTCGTGTCGTTGCCGAAGTTGACGTAGCCCTGGAATCCGAGGTTCGCGACACCACCCGCGCCGGTGTTCTGCGCTTTGAAGCTGTGGTTGTTGTAGAAGCCGGCCTTGCTGGTGTGCGCGCCCCACATCTTCGTCATGCTGATGGCGACATCCTGCGTGCGGTTGATGTTCAGGAATCCCGGGAAGAGCTGATTGGGCGGCCCGGGCAGGGCTCCCACGCCGGCCGTGCCCTGGATTCGGTTGCCCCAGCCGAACGCCGGCGGCAGGTTGATCTCGTTGCCGTCGAACCAGACCGGACTCAAGTCGTTCATCACCGTGAACGCGTAGTACCGCTCGTCGACGACGCCGGCATTCGGGTACAGCAACGGAAAGCCCGGCAGACTCGTAGAGGTTCGCGGATTGGTTGATCAGGATTCCGGGCGCCGATCAGGCGCCGCCGGCGAGCTGGTTACGGATGAAGCCGTAGGTGCCTTCGAGGTACGTCGAGTTGTTCATCACGGTAGTCCACCGTCACGCCATAGTTCGTGATGAACGGGTACGGGTTCTGGACATCGTTGAAGCCCGCAATCGTCCCTGGCGTCACCAGGCGCCGCGCGCGCTGGCCGGAGTACTTGCCGGTGAAGCGGAGCTTCGACGACAGCTGGTAGTCGACGCGAATCGCCGGCTGCTGCGTCAGGTTGTCCGTCGTGGCGGGCTGGACCTCGTAGTTGTAGTTGCTCCCGGGCAACTGCGCCACGTTGGGGAGCGGGTACCGGTTCAGGAGCGCGAGGCCGGTGTAGTACAGCCGATCCGCCGGAATCCGTCCGAGCACACCGCCCGCCTGAAAGCAGCCCGCCGTGCTGGCCGCGGTGCAGGGCGCCGTCGAGTTCGGATCCTTGATGAGATTGAACAGCGCGCCCGTGTTGTCGCGCGTCTCCGAGAAGTCGCCGGCCCGCTCGAGCGCCGTCGGCACACGCATCAAGATCGGAGTGGCGTTGTTGATGGCCGCCGTCACCGGCCGATACTCGTGAGAATAGAAGAAGAACAGCTTGTTGTTGCCGCCCGGCTTCCCGACGGGGCCGCCGATCGTATAGCCCAGAGTCGCGGTGTGGGTATTCGGCTTCGGAGCGCCGTTCTTCTGCGTTGACCCAGCTGTTCTCGTCCCAATCCGAGTCGGTCACGATGTCGTAGGCGGAGCCCCTGAATTTGTTCGAGCCGCTCTTGGTGACGGCCGTGATCTGCAGGCCGCTCGAGCGGCCGTACTCGGCCTGGTACCCCTGGGTGAGGATCTTCACTTCACCGATCGCGTCGACGTTCATGTTCAGCATCTGGCCGTTGTTCCCGGTGTCCATCGCCGAGATGCCGTCCATCATGATGTTGTTCTGTCCGGCGCCGCCGAGACGGGTTCCGCCGGCCGACGCACCGGTGAGCACGACGCCGGGGACGAGGGCGGTCAGGCTGGTGAAATTCCCGCGCGCGATCGGCAGGTTTTCGATCTGCGTGCTCGTGACCGCGTACGACCGCTCGGCGCTCTGCGTTTGAACGAGCGGGGATTGGCCGATGACCATGACGGTTTCGGCGACGACACCCGGTTCGAGCGTGAGCGAAGGCATGCCGACCCGATCGCCGCCGCTCACCGCGATGCCTGAGCGCCTGATCGTCTTGAACGCCTCCAACGTGATTTCCACGGTGTAGGTGTCTGGCGTCACGTTGGGAAACACGTAGGTGCCGGATTCGTTGGTGACGGCCGGCGCTGACCTCGTGCCGCGCGTCTCACTGATGAGCACAGCGGTCGCGCCAGGGATCACCCCCCCGGTCGCGTCCTTCACGGTGCCCGTCACCGTCCCGGTTGTGATCTGCGCGAGCGCTGGGGATGCCAACAGGACGAGCGCCGCCAGCAGAGCGGGGCCGACGAGGATCAGCCTTCGTGCCATGTGTCCTCCTCCGACGTACGTCAATTGGTTCAAAACCAGTTCGGTTCAACCGCCGCGCGGGGGGGGTTACTGCAATCGATTGCAGCAAATCGGCGCAGTTATACCATGCGCGTAACGGCTGTCAACGCCTATCGCCCGGGGCTCCTGCCAGACGCACGACGCGATCTGTCCCGCTTGGATTCCGTGGCGGCGGCCCTCGGCCAGGGCCCGGACGACCTGGGCCGCGGCTCTCGCGCCGCGAAGCTAGCGAAGCTCCGCCTCAAACCGCCCACAAGAACACGTCGGCTCCGCTCCGCTAGGGGCAGTGTTGTTTTGCCCCGCTCCGCGGGGCGACATCTTCTGCGGCCGCGGCAAACTTGCCTCGAGAGTCACGCGTGGGCCGCTTAGAAGATGTCTAACGAGGCACTTGTCCTGTGCTCGATCGAACGATGAGGGCATGCGGAAGGGTGACCGAGAACGGGACAATCGGCCGCCCGGCCAGGATGTCGACGAGCATTCGCACCGTGCCCTCGCCGATCTGCCGCATCGGCTGCGCAATGGTCGTCAGCGGGGGATGGATGTGCTTGGCGAACCGGATGTCGTCGAATCCCATGATCGACAGGTCTCCGGGCACGCTGACCGCCCGCCGATTCGCGGCTTCGATGGCCCCGATCGCCATCTCGTCGTTGAAGCAGAACATCGCCGTCGGTGGCGCTCGCCGGTCGAGCAGCCGCCCGGCCGCCGCCGCGCCGGCTTCGATCGAAAAATCGCCCTGGACGACGATGAGGTCGTGGTCGGCCCGCTCAGCCCGCGCGCGTGATTTGGCTCCCGCCAACCGATCGCGGCTCAGTGGGCTGGCGAGTGGGCCCGTCACGATGGCAATGCGGCGGTGACCCAGCCGATAGAGATGGTCCATCGCCTCTGCCGCTGCCGTCGCGTTGTCGATGTGCACGCTCGGCACGCCCAGTCGAGGGCTGAACTCGCAGCCGTTGACAATCGGCGCGTGTCGGGGCGCAAGACCGCGCACGAGTTGTGCAGCAGGCCGCGGCAGCCGATGACCGAGGAAGATGAGGCCGTCGGCTTCCTTACGCATCAACATCAGCGCGTATCGGGCTTCGCGCCTCGGGTCGTGCTGCGTGTCGCCGAGGAGCACCGCGTACCCCTTGCGCTGCGCCTCGTCCTCGATCCCCTGGAGGATCAACGAGAAAAACGGGTTGGAGATGTCGGGCACGGTCACCAGAATGTTGCCCGACCGCCGCGTTCGAAGATGCTTGGCGGCGGAATTCGGCGAGTAGCCGAGAGACTTCACGGCCTGCAGGACCGTGCGGCGTGTCTGCGGAGAGACCAGATCGGGCCGGCTCAATGCGCGCGACACCGTGGCGGTCGAGACGCCAGCGCGTTTTGCCACTTCGTTGATGCTCGACACGGTTCCTCCCTCGAGGTGCGAAGCGCCCATGTTAGCGGGAATGGCGACACGTCGCGCTTTGATCGCATGCCTCGAAGCGTTAGGATTGACCTCTCCTCCACACCCACGAGTTGTTCCTAAAGGAGGGCGGCGATGAGGATGCCAGGATTCACTGCAGCGCTGTCGACGAGCCCGAGCCATGGCCACTATGCCCGGCGCAGCTTCTTCAGCTCATCCATACCGGCCGGTGTCCGACAGCAACTGCGAATCGGGGGCCTGGGCGCCACGACTGGCTGCTGCTGCACAACACCCTCTGGTGGCTGGACTTGCCTTGACGGCGGCTGCGAGTCCGGCTGCACCTGCGGTTGTTCCGCCGACGGTACCCCCGCGTGTGCATGCCGCGCAGTGTCGTCGGCGGGATTCAGCGCCAGGCGCTTCTAGACCCAGAGTTCTTCCAGAGTTCACTTGTGTTGATGAGAACTCGTGATGGCTTTCGGCTTTCTGCTTTCGGCTTTCGGCCGCAAAACTGAAAGCTGACAGCCGATGGCTGAGAGCGCCCAGCGCCAACCGAAGTGAGCGCTGGGCTTAGAGTCGACGAACGCAAGGATCAGCGCACCCGGGAACAGGAGATACGACATGAGCATTCCAGGGTTCACCGCAGAGAATTCGACCCACAGGACCATTCGCAGTTTCAGGTCTCACCCTCGAAGTCTCGGCAATGGGACAAGAGACAACCAAATATTCATGCAGAAGCCGAATAGCGAGAACACACCTGGCGGCAGTTGCACTGGACGCATCTCTGGCACGACTATTACTGGCACTTACGACTCACAGGGGCGCTGTTGCACCTATCCGCCCAACGGATTCCCACACTGCATAGATTGTGATGACTTTGGCAGCAAATGCTACGACAGGGCTTCGCGGATTTCAGGCGCGTTCACGTCTGGCAATTTCCAGACCGGTGTTTTTTCTCGAGCCAGGTAGGGTACGACCCGCGCGATTCAAAAGTCACATTTCGTCAGGCGTGTTCACCTCAGCCAGCTCAGGGCGGGCTCGAACAATTCGACTGGGGTCCCGCGTCTGATAACGGACTCCGTGAACTCGAAACGAAGTTACAGGCAATGCCGCCTCCTGAACCCTTGATCCTTATCGCTGCACGTCAGTCCTCGGAGGCTCACGTGCGTTGCGAAAGTGGCTCACCGGGAGGTCACTTCATGGCCTTCAGCGCGGCGACACTCGCTTTGGTCAGCTCCATGCTCTGCTCGACGTAGTAGTTCTTCACGCCGCCAACCTTCGCCGCCTGGAACGTTTTGACCCAATCGATGCTGCCCTTGCCCACCGACGTCTGCACGCCGCGGCCTTGCCCGCCGCTGCCCGGTTCCCCTGCTGGCGGTGTCGCGTTGAGGTCCACGTCCTGCACGTGCATCGAGAAGAACCGGCCGGCGTATTTGGTGAAGTACTCGGCGGCGACGAAGCCCCGACCGATCGTCGACATCTGGAATTGGAACTTGACCAGCTTCGGATCGAGCAGCCGCATCAGCACGTCGTAGGTGCGCTCGCCGTCGACCATGGACAGCTCGAACCCCTCGTTGTGCAGGCCCTGCTGCAAGCCAGCCTTCATCGACACCGCGGCGATCGCGTTGTATTCGTCGGCCGCTTTCTTCACGTCATCCATCGTCGGCGTGTTCCCCGCACCGAGCGTGGCCGTGATGATTTGCGTGATGCCAACGTCTTTCGCCCATGCAAGGCTCTCCGCCTGTTTTTCCCTGAGTTCCCTCATGCTGAAGTGACAGCTCCCGCAACTCAGGCCATGATCGGCGATGATCCGTTTCACCTGCTTGCCATCCGCGAGCGGTGCAAAGTCCGAGTAGCCGATCGGCGAGCACAGCTCGATGGTCTCAACGCCAATCTCCTTGAGCGTCTTCAACAAGCCGGCGAAGTTGCCGTCTTTGATCATCGCTCGGTGGGGATAGGTCTGACTGCCGATCGGCAGTCCGAGTGGATTGGCGCGAAGCTCCGCGATGCCCGCAGTGAAAGCGCCCGCCACGACGGTGTCGGCTGCGGTCTTCTGAATGAACTCTCGTCTCGTGAGAGCGGCCCCGCCGCCGCGGCCCCTGGCCGCTTCGGCGAGGTCTCGACGAAGCTCGGATTCACACTGACGAGCGAAGTCGGACATGCCCCCTCCTCTATCGTTCGGATGGAAATGGGTCTATACCATATCTTCGCGAGTTTTTGTGGACACCCTCTGAATGACCACGATCGTAAATCGCCGCTTCGGCCTGGTCCAGGCCACCTCGCTCAACATGAGCAACATGATCGGGATCGGACCGTTCATCACGATCCCGCTGCTCATGACGGCGCTTGGCGGCCCGCAGGCGATGCTCGGATGGATCATCGCGCTCGTCATCGTGGTCTGCGACGGCATGGTGTGGAGCGAGCTCGGCGCCGCGATGCCGGCCTCGGGTGGATCGTTCGGGTATCTGCGCGAAGCGTTCGGCCGCGAAACCTTCGGGCGGCTGATGGGATTTCTCTTCGTCTGGCAGTTCATCCTGAGCGGCCCGCTCGAGATCGCATCCGGCTACATCGGGTTTGCGAACTACCTCGGTTACATCTGGTCCGGGCTCACGCCCGGGCAGATGCTTCTCGTCTCGGTCGCGATCGGCATCGTCAACATCGCGCTGCTCTACCGGCGGATCGCATCGATCGCGACGATTACGGTCACGTTGTGGGTGGGCACGCTCTTGACCACCATCGCCGTGATTGCCAGCGGCATCCTGCACTTCGACCGCCGCGTCGCCTTCGACTTTCCGCCCGACGCCTTCTCGTTTTCGCTGGGTTTGCTGTTCGGCCTCGGCGCGGCGTCGCGCGTCGGCGTCTACGACTATCTGGGCTACTACGATGTCTGTTTCATCGGCGACGAGGTGAAGGATCCCGGTCGCGTGATTCCGCGATCGATCGTGATCAGCACGGTAACGGTTGCCGCCATCTACCTGGCGATGAACCTGTCGATCATCGGTGTCGTGCCCTGGCGGGAGTTCGTACCCGCAGAGACACAACCGACTGCGCAGTTTGTCGTGTCCATTTTCATGGAGCGCATTTACGGATCGGCGACGGCCAAGGTCTTCACGGTGATGATTCTCTGGACGGCATTCGGATCGGTCTTCGCGCTGCTCCTCGGCTACTCGCGCGTCCCGTATGCGGCTGCGCGGGACGGCTACTTCTTCAAGTCGTTCAGCCGCCTTCATCCAGTGCACGGGTTTCCGCACGTGTCGCTGGTCGTGCTCGGCGTCGTCTCCATTCTGTGCAGCTTCTTCTCGTTGGGCGTGGTCATCGATGCGCTCATCGCGACCCGAATCCTGGTGCAGTTCATCGGGCAGATCGTGGGCGTGCTCCTGCTTCGCCGCCGCGCACCGGACCTGGTGCGGCCGTTCAAAATCTGGTTCTATCCACTGCCCCTCGTGATTGCGTTCATGGGCTGGCTGTTCGTCTTCAGCACGAGCCCCGTCCAGGTCATCTTCTTCGGGCTCGGCGTACTTGCGCTTGGCGTGTTGTGTTTTCTGGCGTGGTCGTTTCGATGGCGGCAGTGGCCTTTCAGCCCTTCTGCCCGAACTCCCTGACTTCCGTCACCGGAACGTCGGAAAGAGCTTCTTGAGCTCCTCGACCGTCGCCGGACTGCCGTACTGATTCAGCTCGAACGCTTCCGCATAGTGGACCCCGCGGCCCTTCTGCTCGCCGTACAGTTTCACGAGCAGCGCGCGATACTGGTCGGCCACCTCCGCGCTTCGCTGCTTCACGCCTTCGATCAGGAACGCCTTGCGGCCGGCGTCGTCGGACGGCACGTTCAGGCGGGTTCTTGCCTGCCACGAATCGGCATCGCCGAACTGAGACGGCATCGAGGCAATGCACTCCCACTTTTTCTCTGCGACGTCGTCGATGCTGACCGCAATGATCGGATCGAAGGGATACGGCTTGAGAAACGGATCCGAATAGAAGAGAAAGATGGGATTGCGCGGCGTCGCCGGTGTGTACGACGCAAAAAACGGCGCCGCGACGATGACCGCTGCGTCTTCGGCGAGCTTGCCAACCGCGCGGTGATCGGGATGGTAGTCCCACGGGCGATGTGACAGGACGATGTCGGCCTGCCATTCGCGAATCAGGTTTGCCACCTTCTTCCGAGTGTCCAGGTCGGGCATCAGCTCGCCGTCGTGAATATCCAGGACGGCGGAGTCGACGCCAAGCCTGGCGTGGCAGGCTTCGACCTCGGCCTTGCGGCGCTGCGCGAGCGGGCCTCCCGCTTGCGCGAAGTGCCCAACGTCACCGTTGGTGAGGGCGACGAGTTTGACTTTGTGGCCTTGGGCGGCAAGCAGCGCTGCCGTGCCGGCGAATTTCAATTCGGCGTCGTCCGGATGCGCGCCAAACGCGATCACGCGCAGCGGCCGACTGCCCGCAGTCTGGGCAGCGATGCCCTGGGTGCTCACGGCGGCGACCAGCACGAACAGGAGGATTCGCATCATGAGCATCGAACTTTACAGCAATCCGCCGCTCAGTATCCCAGTGCCAACCCGTCCTTGCGGGAATCGGATCCTCCCGATAGTGACCCGGTGGCCGGATCGATCATGATCGCCTGACCGCCGCCCATGAGCGCGCGGTGCGTCAACCCGGGTTCCGGCAGCACGCGCTGGTGCCCTCGTCGCCCGAGTTCGGCGATCACCGGTGCGGTCAGTCCGTCCTCCATCATCACGCCGCGCCCGCTGATGTAGCGTACGCGTGGCGCGTCGATTGCCTGTTGCAGGTTCAAGCCGCGATCGATCAAGTTCACGAGTACTTGGACGTGTCCCTGCGCTTGCACGTCGCCTCCCATGACGCCGTACGACAGCAGGAGTCCACCATCCTTGAACACCATCGCGGGAATCAGCGTGTGGAACGGGCGCTTGCCCGGCGCGTACTGGTTGGGATGACCGGATTCGAGCGAGAACCCGCTGGCGCGATTGTGCAGCACGATGCCGGTGTCGCCGGCAACGACCGCGGATCCGAAGGAATTGAAGATGCTGTTGATGAACGACACCGCATTGCGATCCTTGTCGACCACGGTGAGATAGGTCGTGTCGCTGCCCATCCGCAGGTCGCCGTACGCCGGTGCGTCGATCGCCTTGTCTGGATCGATGAGCGCGCGCCGCTTCGCGGCGTAGTCCTTCGAGAGCAGCTCTTTCACCGGACTCTTCGAGAACGCCGGGTCGGCGATGTAGCGGTTGCGATCGGCGAACGCAATCTTCGTCGCCTCGATCAGCGTGTGATAGTAACGAGCCGGATCGGTCCGCATCGCCGTCAGGTCGATGCCTTCGAGCAGGTTCAGCAGGATGAGCGCCGCGAGGCCCTGGTTGTTCGGCGGCAGCTCGTACAGGGTATAGCCCCGATAAGTCGTCGAGATCGGCTCCACCCAGTCCGACTTCTGCGCGGCGAAGTCGGCCATCGACAGGAATCCGCCGTGCCTCTGGCAGTAGTCGACGATCGCCTGTGCAATCTCTCCCCGGTAGAACGCGTCACGGCCGCCCCGGGCCAGCGTGCGGAGGGTTCGCGCGAGGTTCTTCTGATGGAAGATCGCGCCCGGTCGCGGCGCGCGGCCATCGACGAGGTACGTGGATGCCGCGGCTGCCGTCAGCTTGAGTCGCGGGACCTCGGGCTCCCAATCGGCGGCAATCTTCTCCATCACCGGAAACCCGTTCTCGGCGTACGCAATCGCCGGCGCCAGCACGTCGGTGAGCTTCATGGTGCCGTGCTTTTCGAGCAGCGTGACCCATCCGTCGAACGCGCCCGGCACGGTAATCGGCTCCATGCCGGTCGACGGCATCTGTGCGATCTTCCGTGATGTGAAGTACTCGAGCGTCAACGCACGCGGCGCGCGGCCGCTCGCGTTGAGCCCCTCGAGCTTTTTCGTCTTTGCCGAATAGACCATGGCGAAGGCGTCGCCGCCAATGCCGGTCATATTCGGCTCGGTGACATTCAGGACCGCCGCCATGGCAATGGCAGCGTCCACGGCATTACCGCCGCGCTTGAGGACGTCGAGGCCGACCTGAGACGCCAGCGGCTGACTGCTCGCGACCATCGCTTGCGGTGCGCGGACGACTGATCGACCAGTGGGAACACTGGAGAACCACTCGTCCTGGACGGTTGGCTGGGCCAGCGCCGCCACGGGTGGCTGCGTCGTGCCAGCCGAGGCGGCGGGCAGCGCCGACGCACAGGCGGAGATCTCGAGAAACTCACGACGGCTGAGGCTGGTGGCCATGATTTGCTCGTGATGATAACCCTGGCAAGTTTCGTCTGGCGCGGAGGCGTAACGCGGTAGTGCTGGTCAGCGTTCCGCGCACGCAGCGTATCTCGTTCTCGGCCACGGCAACCGCTGCGCGAGCATGACCTGGCTCCGGCTATCGCGCTGTCGCTTCGCGATCGCGCTCCCCGCGCTTCGCATCGACGGACCCGTGCCGGCGCGGCTGCAGGAGCTTGGCGACCAGGCCGGTCCAGCCGGTCTGGTGCGAAGCACCGACGCCGCGCCCGCTGTCGCCGTGAAAGTACTCGTGGAACAGCACGTGATCCCGGAAGTGCGGATCGTTCTGCAGGCGCTGATCGAGACCGAAAACCGGCCGGCGGCCGTTCTCGTCGCGTAAGAAAATCCGCGACAAGCGGCGGGACAGCTCCGTCGCCACCTGCTCGATGGAGAGATACCGCCCCGAACCGGTCGGACACTCCACTGTGAAGTCGTCGCCATAGTAGTGGTGGAACTTCTGCAGCGACTCGATGATGAGGTAGTTCACGGGCATCCAGATGGGACCACGCCAGTTGGAATTGCCGCCGAATAATTCCGACGTCGATTCGCCGGGCTGATAGCTCACCGAGAACTGTTGACCGCCCCACTCGATCGAATACGGGAGGTCGCGGTGATACTGCGAGAGTGCACGAATCCCATACTCGGAGAGGAACTCGGTTTCGTCGAGCATCCGCCGCAGCACCCGCTTCATGCGGCTGCCTCGCAACAGGGCCAGCAGCCGGCGGTCACCTTTGCCTGGTTCGTGCCAGCGCGACACCAGCGACGCGAGATCCGGGCGGTAGTTCAGGAACCAGCTCAAGCGCTCGCTGAATCCCGGCAGTTTCGTCATCAGTCCGGGCTCGAGCGTCTCGACGGCGAACAGCGGAATCAATCCGACCATCGATCGGACCTTCAACGGATACATGCGGCCGTCAGGGAGATTCAGCACGTCATAGAAGAACCCGTCCTCCTCGTTCCACAGCCCGACGCCGTCGCCGAACTGGTTCATCGCTTCGGCGATCTGCAGGAAATGCTCGAAGAACTTCGTCGCGATGTCTTCGTAGACGTGGTTGTGCTGCGCCAGCTCGAGGGCGATGCGCATCAGGTTGAGGCAATACATCGCCATCCAACTGGTGCCATCCGACTGGTTGATGTAGCCGCCAGTCGGCAACGGCGCGCTGCGATCGAACACGCCGATGTTGTCGAGGCCGAGAACGCCGCCTTGAAAGACGTTGCGGCCGTCGGCGTCTTTGCGGTTCACCCACCACGTGAAATTGAGCATCAGCTTGTGGAACACGCGCTCGAGAAACTCGAGGTCACCCGGATCGCCCGGTCGAGTCAGCCGGCGATGCTTGCGATCCATCTGGAACACGCGCCAGGTGGCCCAGCCATGCACTGGAGGATTCACGTCGCCGAACGCCCACTCATACGCGGGCAGCTGACCGTTCGGGTGCATGTACCACTCGCGTGTCAGCAGGTGCAATTGTTGTTTGGCGAAGGTCGGATCGACCATCGCCAGCGCGATCGTGTGAAACGCCAGATCCCACGCGGCGTACCACGGGTACTCCCATTTGTCCGGCATCGAGATGATGTCGGCGTTGTTGAGGTGCTGCCACTCGTGGTTACGGCCGCGCTTGCGCTCCGGCGGGGGCGGGGGCTGTGCGGGATCTCCGTTCAGCCACTGTGGCACGTCGTAATAGAAGAACTGCTTGCTCCAGATCATCCCGGCGAGCGCCTGGCGCTGCACGCGGCGCTGATCCTCCGACAGGCCGGTCTGCGAGCGGCCGTAGAACTCGTCCGCGCTCGCGATGCCCTCGTCGACGAGATCAGTCGAAGCGCATGAACGGCATCTCGAGACGTTCAGCGGTCAAGCGCAGGCGAACGACGGTGCTGCCGACGGCCGGAATCGAGAGCGTGTGGTGCGCGGCTGCCTTGGTGCCACGGTCGTCGGCGCGAACGGCGGCTTGATTGCCGTTGATGACGTATTCGTGGAACGCGTCCTTGAAGCGGCCGTCGGCGTCTGCGCTGTGGATCGGCCTCGCGTTGGTGTCGTTGTCAGTGAACAGCCACCACGCGTCGCTCTCGCAGTAGAGGCGATAGGTGCCGAGCGTGCGATGCTCGGCGACGATCGATCCGCTGTCGAGGCTGAGCTGCGGCTTCGAGCCTGGGTAACCCCACGACCACGTGTTGCGGAACCACAGTTGCGGCAGCACGTGCAGGATCGCGGCTTCCGGCCCGCGGTTGTGCACCGTGATGCGAATCAGCACGTCGTTGGGTGACGCCTTCGCATATTCGACTTCGACGTCGAAGTAGCGATCGTTGTCGAACACCCCCGAGTCGAGCAGCTCGAACTCCGGGTCATCCTTGCTGCGTCGGCGATTCTCCTCGACGAGTCGCGAGTACGGAAACGCTTGCTGCGGATACTTGTAGAGCGCTTTCAGATACGAGTGCGTGGGCGTCGCGTCGAGGTAGTAGTAGCACTCCTTCACGTCCTCGCCGTGATTGCCTTCGCCGTTGGTCAGGCCGAACAGGCGCTCCTTGAGGATCGGATCGCGCCCGTTCCAGAGCGCAAGCGCGAAGCACAAGAGCTGCTGCTCGTCGCTGATGCCGAGCAGGCCGTCTTCGCCCCAGCGGTAGGCGCGGCTGCGGGAGACATCGTGGCTGAAGGAGTCCCATGCCGTGCCGCCGGGGCTGTAGTCCTCACGGACGGTTCCCCACTGCCGTTCGCTGAGATAGGGGCCCCAGAGTTTCCAGCCCACGTCAGCGGGCTGTGCCAGGCGGCGTTCTTCGTTCATGGTGAATGTCTTGCTACGTCTACCGTTCTTTGTGGTCCCTGTCCCGCCGACCAGGAGTCCTCACGTGTTCAATACTGCACAGAACCGCCACGTACGCTACTCTGACACGCTGTCGCGTGCACCGAATGTCCAGGTAGGCGACATTTGGAAACAAAAACCTCGGTTCGGGTACCCATCCGGGCCGTCAGAATGGAAACCTTCACTAACTCACATCGGATAGCGGATGTGAAAACCGTAGGCAAATTTCAATCTCATGTATCGCACTGAGGAGCAGCCAACATGGCATACACCTTCACGGGATCATTACGCGGTGCATTGTGCAGTGATTGTATCGAGCCACTCGTTGGCCTGACGCTCAAGTTCTACGGCGTTGCGCCGGAGCGAAACGCGACGGTGCTCGCAGTGGCGAACGCGAAGGACACGTTCATGCAAGTGGACGACGCGGCGGCACAGGCAAAACAATCGTTGCTCCTTGCCGAAGCGGTCATCGACGAGCGCGGCAACTTCACGGTGGAGTTCCCTGAATCCTCGCGGTACGACGGCGGCGTCTTCGAGATCGATCTCTATTGCGGCACGGTGCCACATCGCAAACCGGGGCCGGTGCCGCCGACCCCGCTCCAGTTCACGATCACCACGGTGCAGCCGATGTGGCGCCGGTTGGAGAAAGGCCAGATCGCGGCATGGGAGTACATCGTACCCTTCCGCTACTGGTGCTGGATCCGTGGACAGTTCGGGGCATGGACCATCTGCGGGCATGTACGCCACTGCGAGACCAAGGCGCCCATTGGCGGCGTACGCGTGCGCGCCTTCGATGTCGACTGGCTGCAGAGTGACGCCCTCGGCGATGCGGTGACCGACGGCACGGGTCACTTCCGCATCGACTACTCGGCGGACGACTTCAAGAAGACGATCTTCTCGTGGATCAACGTCGAACTGACAGGTGGCCCCGACCTCTACTTCAGGGTGGAGACGATCTCGGGGACGGTGCTGCTCGCTGAGCCCCCGTCTCGCGGGCGGGCACCCGATCGCGAGAATGTCGGACCGTGCTTCTGCGTCGATCTCTGCCTCGAGAAGCAGCCTCCCGTTGTCGATTACCTCCCCGTCTTCGACGCACTCGGCGGCTATCTCTACGCCTCCGCCATCCAGAGCGCCGTTCCCG
This sequence comes from uncultured Acidobacteriota bacterium, assembly GCA_963773045.1. Taxonomy (GTDB): domain Bacteria; phylum Acidobacteriota; class Vicinamibacteria; order Vicinamibacterales; family UBA2999; genus 12-FULL-67-14b. The sequence goes on from CAVYZT010000014.1 coordinate 76,834, forward strand.
GAACGGGGCTGACCGTTGGCGATAATCGCGCCTTCTTTTCGACCGTGCGACTGAACGGGGCGCTCCCGAAGACGCTGAATGGACAGCCCCTCGAGTATCGCTTCGAGTTCCGAAACACGGCCGCGGACGGCACGGCTCCGGGCGCCTGGACGCCGGTGACGCCAGCGCAGTTCAGTGCCACGACGATCGGAAAGCTCGAGCGCTATGCGCCGGCGTTCCCTGGCGATCCAAACCCGATCAAGACCTCGTATGTGGTGGCCGATCCCGCCGTTCCTGGCGGCGGGCCCGTCAACGCCGTCATCTCGGGCGGATGGATCCGGGTCCCGCAATTCAGCAATGTCTTCGGCCCCGAAGGGTTCTTCGTTCCCAACGGCGACATGATTAACGTCATGACGAACAGTCTGGCCGGGTCGCCTGGCATCAACGTCCTCGGGGTCACGGCGGGGGTAAGCAGCACCTCCCTTGGCGCCCCGTTGGCGCAGAACCGGCACATCTCGCTCCGGATGCGCGTGCGGGAAGTCGGCAACGCGGCGAGCGAAGTGGACGCTGGCACCTGCTTCCACGTGGCCATCGAGAACACGGCGTACAACGGCGTCGCCAAGGGTGGATCGTGGGCCCCGTCGGTCGCAAACGGCGAGCTCTGTGTCTGCTCGGTGGATGCCGTCCAGCTCCAAGCCAACGGCTGCGCCGGTGTCACCACTGGCCTCGACGTACTCTTCACGACCGCGCACGCCAACCTCGGCGACGTGTCGATCGCGATGACCGGCCCCGGCGGCCCCTACTCCTTCACGCTGCCGGGCGCAGTCGCTGGTGAGCGGTTCGGGACGGCGACGAATGGCTTCGTCTTCACGACCCTGACCGACTGTGCGTACATCATCACGTTGAGCGCGACACTGCTGCTCACGACCGGAGACAGCAGTCCGAATCCGGTCCAGGATCAGATCGGCTTCTGCAAGAAGTAACGGCGCACAATCAGCTGCAACGACGGGCTCGCTCGCGGGCCCGTCGTTGTTCAGGGGAAACCACCACTTGGGATCTGATCCACTTTGCGCTGCTCGGGCTTGGCCCAGTGGCGATGGGTCGTCGAGCGAACGTTTGCGTGGCTGAATCAGTCCGTTCGCACACGCGCGACCTGATCACGCTCAGAACACCGCCGGCATCGGCTGCTGCGTCTCGAGGTTGAACAGTCCACGATCGGTCAGCGAGTACTTCCACGGATCGCACGTCAGGTTCATGAACGTGATCCGATCGGTCGGGTGGTCCGCCAGCGACGCCGCCGGGTGAAGCTCGGTCGCGACCCGGTCCAGCTTGCGAATCGTCGCCGCCACAGCGACCGGATCGTCATCACTCATCAACCCGGCGATGGGCAGGGGCAGTTCGGCGAGCACCTTTCCGTCCTTGACGATGACGTAGCCACCCTCGATGGCGGCGCACCGATTGGCAGCGACCGCCATGTCCTCGTCGGTGGCGCCGAGGACGCCGAGGTTGTGGTGATCGTGATTGACGGTCCAGGCGATGGCCCCCTGATCGAACCCAAGCTCCCAGAACGACAGGCCGATGCCCATGCCCTTGCCGTATCGCTCGACGATCGCGAACTTGGTGATGCCGCGCTGCAGGTCGCGCTGCACGCGGCCGCCGCTGACGGGCAGCGTCTTGGTGATCGGGCCGAGCTCGCGCGAGAAATACCGCGGCGGCAGCACGTAGGCTTGGACATCGTGCCGGTTCGGCGGCGCCAGGACTTCGAAGTCCGACGAACGCAGTTCTCGCGACAGGCGCACCGTGTTCCGCAGTGACGCGTCGATCGGACTTGCGTCCAGCGGACGAGTCAGGCGCCCTCCTTCCGCGACCAGGCGACCGGCCGCGAATACACGATCGACGCGCGACTTTCTCGAGGTCCGACACGAGCAGCACGTCCGCATAGCGCCCTGGCGCCAGCATCCCGTGAAGGTGTGAGACCCCCCAGTGCACCGCGTTGTTGATGGTGGCCATCTGATAGGCGGTGATTGGGGGCACGCCAAGCGCGATGGCTGTCCGCACTTCGTAGTTCATCCCGCCACGATCCAGCAGTTCGGCGGCCGTACGATCGTCGACCGCGAGGCCGACGTTGCGCCAGTCGCGCAACGGCAAGTCCAGAAGCTGTTTGATGATGTCGGCCGAGCGCTCGGTCTTCAACTGGAGGTGCACGCCCTTGCGAAGCATGGTCAGCGCCTCGGCGACGCGCGGCGAGTGGCTCGACATGATGCCGGCCGCTACCCATCCGTCGAGCACCTCCAGCGGCGGGCTGCCGTGACCCGCCACGACGCGGTGATCATCGAGCGTGGCCTGGATGACGCCATGCAGCCGGGCCGACCCGTCCAGCACGCGTGGCAGATCCATCACCTCGTCGCAGCCGCGCGCCTCCTCGGGCCACCGGCTGTAGGCGAGTGCCGCTTCCGCGTAGCCGATGTATCCGCTCGTCGTCTCCAAGGGGCTTGGCGGCGTGGCTGAGGACACGCACGGGTAGATCTTCTGCGGGAGCCGTCGGCTTGCTTCGACGAAGTATTCGACGCCCGGCAGCCCTCTGCCCGCGTTCGTGATTTCGTGCGTGCCCTCGAAGTAGGCCGTGAGCCCCTGAGGAAGAGTGACCTCGGCATGCCGGCGCGCGCTGAGGCGGCTGCTCTCGCAGTGGTAGTGCGCATCGACGAAGCCCGGCACGAGCGTCAGGCCCTTCGCGCTCACCCTGACGGTTCCGGTGCCGACGTGCCGCTCGACATTGCCGACAGCCGCGATCCGATCGCCGGCGATGGCGACGCCCCAGCCGGGCAGCAGCTCGCCAGTGATGGTGTTCGAGCAGGGTGCCATCGCCGATCACCAGGTCGGCAGGCTCCTGCCCGAGCGCGACGCGCATCAGCCGGAGGCGGGCGCGCATCCGCTCTTGCGCGCCGGCGGGCAGCGCCTCAATCCCGGGCGATCCGCCGGACGTGGGCGTGCCTTGGTTCCCCTGCCCGTCGCGGGACACCGCCGCTAACCCCGACGTCGCCACCGCACCGGCGAGAAACCGGCGCCGAGTCCACCTCTGAGAGTCGATCTCTGGCCATGCGAGGAGTCTATGTCTCGTCAGGCTCTCACGAGAAATTGCGAGAGTGAGCCACGAATCAGGGGGTCGAACCGAAGGAGGCCGCCTTCTGCATGAGCGCTGAGGATAGTGGCTTCAGTGACACTGCGACATCGTGTAGAACCCTTTTGGGCATCCAGTTGAGCTCTGCATTCAAGTGATCACGCAGCAGCCTTCCCGCGCGCCGTAGTTCAGCCCGGCCCGACGCGGTAATCATGACGCGCGTCACGCGGGCGTCCACCTCGTGGGCCTCGCGCTCGACCCAGCCGCGCCCCTCGAGATCCTGAAGAAGCACCGTCATCGTCGAGCCTCGCACCTTTTCGATCTCGACCAGCGTCCGTTGCTCGGTCGGTCCCAGAAGGTCGAGGTCGATCAATACCATTAGTCCTGACCACCGGATCCCAAGTCTGCGGGCCTTGGCGCGGAGCAGCCGATACACGTAACCACTCACGAACATGAGTTGTTCGCTCGCGGCGTCCTGGTGTGACTTTGCAGTTGCGCTCATGGAAACGTTAGCTAAACTAATGAAATGAGCATAGCACGTGTTGAGTGAACGCCGCGCTTGGATCTGGAGCGTGCTCGCGGCCACATTCTTCTGGATCGCTCTCGTCACCTTTGGCGCCGTGCGGGCCGACTACAGCCAACTCACAAAGGCCGTCAGCGAACTCGGGGCCGTGGGTTTACCGTACGCGCGCGCCTGGAACGTTCTCGGCTTCATCGTGCCAGGTCTGTTGCTGGTGGCATGTGGCGTTGGAGTCGCTACCGTGGTCGATGGACGCCGCGGCGCACTGTGGTGGCTGTTGACAGGCTCGGGCGTCGCATTTGCGGCCACCGGCGTATTCCCGGCCGTGATGCGACACGGTTCGCCGGTGATGCGGGAGCCATCGACGGTCGGTCACGTGGTGATGTTGCTGCTGTCGAGTGTCTTTTGGCTCGTCTCGATCGGCGTGCTCCTACGCAAGATTACGCGCGCCCCCCACCTGCGCCCACTGTTGAAGCCCTTTGTGATCGTCACTGTCGTCGCGCTCGCAGGCCTTGCGGCCAACGTGCTCCACGACGCGATCCCACCGCTCGCGTACCGGCCAGGGCTTGCGCAGCGGCTCGGGTTCGCGGGGTACTTTCTGTGGTATGTGTCGCTGTCCCTCTGGATCGCGATGTCAAATCAGCCGCGGCCGACAAGGACCTCCTCGCCCTCTGGATAGACGCCGACCTCGACATCCCGATCCTCAGAGAAGCCAAGGCAGAGTACGCGAGATTGCAGTAGTCGATTACCTGCCTTCAGGGGTGGCTTGCGATCTTGAGAGGGTTTCGTGACCGCGCGTAGAGACACGAAGAACACGAAGACCCTGCTCGTGTGCCGCTTCGAGCGCGTCGGCAATCTGCAGGTCGCAGCCTGAGTTGTTGCGGAGTCCAAGGAGCGTGTCTGTGCAGTTGCGTCATCTGTCGCATTAGCTCAGCAGTTCCGCGAAAAACGGATTGAGCATGCGGCCGTCTGGATCAACGACCGGACCCAGTCACTGAACTCGGTCCACCGCGCACCATATGCGCGCTGGCAATGTTGCCGAGTGACGAACGGGCTCTGATTCAGCAGCGGGATGCCGTTCCGCTTCGTCGCGAAGTCGTTGAATTCGCGCAGGAATCGATCCCACGCCGCCTGATCGGTCGGCGCGTGGATCGGATCGATCGAGAAGATGTCGCCGTCAGCGGAATAGGAGAGCAGCGAGCTCTCGTCCTTCCGGATGTAGTACGAGCCGAGCGGCATGTTGCAGCGAAAGCCGTAGCGGCGGTAGTGATCGTCGGCGAAGTCGAGGTACGCTGCGCAGCGCCGAGAGCCACTGGTCGCGCGGAAACGCCCAGAACGTGAACGCGTAGCGGCCCGGTGCATCGGTGTGCCGATAGTCGATCGTCTTGTCCGGATCGAGGATGTGGAGACCGCCGGTCATCTGCAGGCGCGTAGAACACCGTGCGCGTCAGGCGCAGGGCTTGGTCCTGAGCCAGCGCTTCGATCGGTCCATCGAGGTATTGATCGACCGAGCGCGCGCCCAGAAGGCGGCGATGTTGTTCCATAGCAGCCGCCGCCCCTCTGACTGGAACCGGCCGAGCAAGGCGCGGATCGGTGACGCGTTTCTTGGTCTGAAAGACCGATGTTCTGCCGAGCGTCCAGCAGACGAGGCCCTCGCTCCTGTCGATGATTTCCGCCACTTCTGTCTCGCGTCAGCTCGGCGATCGGCCGCGGCAGATAGGTGAACTGGGCAGCTTCGAGCGGCTTCACCCGCAACGTCACCTCGTAGACGATGCCGCAGAGGCCGTAGCTCGATCGAACTCGACGCAAGCAGATCGGGGTTGCTGTCCTCGCTCGCTTCTTCCAGCTCGCCGGCCGGATTCACCCACTTGATCTTCGTCACGTACGAGCTCACCTGGCCGAACTCGAGGCCGTCGAGCGCGTCCTTTGAGTGGCAGCAGGCCGCCGAGCCGAGCGTCATGTTGCCGATCTCGATGTTCAACAGGAACTGCAGGTTTTCCTTTCGAGCACCTTCGCCGCGTCGATGTACTGAAGGCCCGCTTCCGCGGTGAAGGTCTGCCGCGCCGTGTCGATCTTGATCGATGCGCGTCATGCGCGACATGTTGACGATCGTGCCGTCGGAGGCGGCGCACGGTGTGAGCGAGTGATGGCTGCCCATCGCCCGCACCGGACTCGGATAGCGCGACGTGTCCTTCAGAATCGATTGGATTTCGGCAACCTTCTCGGGAAACGCGATCTGTTGCGGGGTGGTCTTGATGCTGCCGTCATAGTTGGTGAGCGTGGTGGCCATCGAAGGATTCCTGTCGTCGGTTGGTGGTTCCGATCCCGCCGGGGGGCGTGCCGGTGAAATCTCTCTCATCTCAGCCGACAATGCAACGGCTTACGGACTCGTGGATGGAAGGTCCTCACTCGCGCGGTCCTGCTCGCGTCGCGCTACTTTCGCGCGGCCTCCGGCGAGGCAATGAGCAACGACAGGAGGCGATCGAACGGGTCGACGCTGGCCGACTCGGTGAAATCGACGCCGACGAGCCCGTGAAGCCACACTGGGAGATCGACCTGCTCGAAGATCAGGGGCACGAGCCGCTTCCGGCGATCGGCCATGTCCAGAGTCTTGGAGATGATGGCTTCCTCAACGCAATTGTCGCTGTCGAGATACTGCGGCGTCACCACGCAGAGGACGAACCGGCTCTCCTTGATGCACCGCTCCATTTCGGCGAGAAAGTGCTGGTTGGGAGCGAAATCCCGAAAATCGACGGCCACCCGCAGCGCTCGGGATTCGAGTGCTGCCAAGATCTCTTTCGCGTGTGTCTTGTCGGGTTCAGTGTGTCGGTAGCTCAAGAACGCATCAAAGACGGGCGCCGGCGCCGGTTGCGATGTGTGAGCGACGGCCGCCGGACGCGTGGCGGCGGGCAGAAATCGAAACCCGCGCCGGGCGACGAGAGCACACACGGCAATGGCGAACAACGGCATCGCCATCAGGCCGCCCCATGTGATCCATAAGCGGCACGACGAGATGGACGCCGGCGTCCAGATGCGCTCGGCGACGCCCCCCGCGTCGAGGAGCAAGTCGGAGGCCGACAGACCCGGATTCTGGCTGACATAGCTTGCCGCGGAGGCGGCGAAGTCGCGGCCGATGACGATCGGGCGGCCATCGTATGTCGCAAGACACCTGGCATTCGCGTTGACGTGTGCCGCGAACAGCATCAGCCCGGCAACGGTGGAGACGATCGCGACCGTCATCCACGGGAGGGACTGACCGCCTCTCGAAAGCCCGAAGGCGGCGCAGACGGTCGCGGTGCACACGGCGCCGATGAATCGCGCCTGGCGCACGTCTCCGGACGACAAGGCCGGCGACAGTGGCAACAGGAAGGCGACGGCGATTCCGGCCAGGGCAATCGCCGCGTACCAACGGCCAGACCTCATGGGACGGGAAGATCGAGGGTCAGTTCCTTCCGCCCGCCCACATCCACCAGCACGCGATTGCTCGTTTTGCCGGTGGCAGGATCGAGAGCCCAGATTCGGTAGCGGCCTGGTTCCAGATTCATGTCGGCCGGAGAGGTGACGCGGAGAAAACTGCGAGGATCCGTCTTGAGGAACTCGTCGAACTTCAGGAGGTAGAGCACCTGCCAGTCGCCGACGACGAGGCCTCCGCGCCTGGTATTCACTTTCAGGAGCACCGTGCCGCCCATGCCGACGCCAAGGGTGCGGCAATGCAGGTACCTTGAGCTCGAGATCACGCGTGACATCCTCGACCACGTCTTCGCTCGGTGACTGTGACAGAATTCTGGCGGCTCGTTCGAGCGAGCGCACGTAAGCCCGCGACACGCCCGTCGCGCTCTTTGCATTGTTTTGGAGCCATCGGGTCGCGTTGATCAAGCGCTCGCTTGGGGGCCTCGGCTTCTTCGCAACGCCTCCCGTCTCGCCCTCGCCTGCCACGGCTTTCGCCAGCGTCGTGACCGCCGCCTGCAGCTCGGCGGGTGACACAGCGTCTTGCGCCTCGGCCTCTCGCGACAATGCCAGGGCAAACGCGACGATGAACACGGAACGTCTCGTCATGGCGATCAACCGAACGCGGCGATGACGCCGCCAAACGCCTGGCTCCGCTCTCCGCGGTGTGAATGATTTCTGACCGAGCCCGATCTTACACCCCTCGCTTCACTGCAGCGATGCTTGAGAAAGCGTCCGGCCGGCCGACGCGAGAGCGGGCGTAGAATCGCGCCATGCGATATCAGCTGCCCGCGATCCTGCTCTGCGTCACGCTGAACGCTTCCGGTCAGGCTCCGAACACCAGCGTCGGACGCGAGCTCGAATCGATCCTCACCTTCGAAGCCACGCACGACGGCACTGCTCCCTTTGGCTGGGGCGGCGGCCCGCCCGCAACGATTTCCGTCGATGGGCAGACGGTGCATGGCGGACGCTCGTCGGTACGGCTGGAGCGCAACGCGGCCAGCGCAGCGGCCTTCACGACCCTGACCCGGGCAATCCCAATCGAGTTTTCGGGAAACACGATCGAATGGCGCGGGTTCCTGCGTATCGAGAACGTCAGCGAGTTCATGGGGCTGTGGATGCGGCAGGACGGCGACACGCCGAACCTCGCCTTCGCGACGATGCAGCCGCGACAGATCAAAGGGACACACGACTGGACGGAATACTCGATCACGTTTCAATTGCACCGCGAGGCGAGACAGCTCTACTTCGGCGTGCTGCTCGCCGGTACCGGCAAGGTCTGGGCCGACGATCTACGTCTGCTGGTGGATGGCAGGCCCGTCTGGGATGCGCCCAGAGTGGAGCGGCCGAAAACGCCGCTCGAGTTGGACCAGCAGTTCGTCGCCGGCTCCGGCATCGTCATCAGCCAGCTGTCGAGCGTGCAGATCGGGAATCTCGCGACGCTGGGCAAGGTCTGGGGATTTCTCAAGTATCACCATCCGGCCGTCACCGCCGGTACACGCCACTGGGACTACGAGTTGTTTCGCGTGCTGCCCGCCGTCCTCTCCGCGCGTGATCGCCAGGCCGCCAACAGCGTGATGCGCGACTGGGTCCGGCAGCTTGGAACGCCGCCGGTTTGCGAGCGGTGCGCCGCTCTCAAAAGCGACGAGGTCCATCTCAATCCCAATCTCGGATGGATCGAGACCGCCGTCGATGCCGACCTCGCAGGACTGCTTCGTACGGTCCATCGCGGCCGTTCGCAGGGCCCTCAGTTCTTCGTCTCGCAGGCTCCGGGCGTCGGCAACCCGCAATTCGATCACGAACCGGCATACGCAGCGTTGACCTTCCCCGATGCCGGCTATCAGCTCCTGGGTTTGTACCGGTTCTGGAATGTGATTGAGTATTGGTTTCCGTATCGCGACCAACTGGATGAAGACTGGGACAAGGTCCTCGCCCAGTTCATTCCCCGGATCGCGCTGGCGAAGGACAAGACGGCCTACGAGCTCGAGACGATCGCGCTGATCGCCAGCGTCACGGACACCCATGCGAATGTGTGGAGCGCGTCGCCTGAGCTCCGGCCACCTGCGGGCAATTGTCAGCTCCCCGTAGTTGCTCGCTTCATCGAAGGCCAGGCAGTGGTCACCGGTTACTCGAATGCCTCCGCCGGACCCGCGACTGGATTGCAGATTGGTGACGTCGTCGACACGCTCGACGGTACACCTGTGACGGACCTCGTCAAACGCTGGGAGCCGTACTATCCGGCGTCGAACCAGCCCACACGGGTGCGCGACATCGCGCGCTCGCTGACCCGCGGCGCGTGCGCTGCGGCGCGCGTCGGCGTCCGCCGTCCAGCGGGGCCGGCCGAGATCACAGCGCAGCGACAGCCGCTCGCCAGCCTGGACCAGCGGGCCGGCCTCACACACGATCTGCCAGGCGACGCATTTCGCCTGCTTTCCGACCAGGTGGCGTACTTGAAGCTGTCCTCCGTGCAAGCCGCACAGGCCGGCAGCTACGTCGAGCGTGCGAAGGGCACACGAGGACTGATCATCGACATCCGCAACTATCCGTCGGAATTCGTGGTGTTCGCGTTGGGCGCGCTGCTCGTGGACAAGCCCACACAGTTCGCGCGATTCACGATCGGCGATCTCGACAATCCTGGAGCGTTCCTGTGGCGGGCCGGCCCGTTGTCGCTCACGCCGCAGCAGCCACACTATGCGGGCAAGATCGTCGTGCTGGTCGATGAGCTGTCACTGAGCCAGGCGGAATACACGGCGATGGCGTTTCGCGCCGCGCCGCAGTCGGTGGTGGTCGGAAGCACGACGGCGGGAGCAGACGGCAATGTGTCGCCGTTCATGTTGCCCGGCGGACTGCGAACGATGATCAGCGGCATCGGCGTCTTCTATCCGGACAAGCGGCCGACGCAGCGCATCGGCATCGTGCCGGACGTCGAGACACGCCCGACGATCGCCGGAATCCGGGCCGGCCGCGACGAAGTGTTGGAAGAGGGCGTGCGACAGATTCTCGGGCAAGACGTTCCGGCCGCTGCGATCGAAAAGATGGCCAGGCCTGCGCGTTGAGGGCGCCAAGACAAACATAGGGGCCAACGAAAGTGCGCCTCAAACCGACGAGTACGAGCGGGTGAATGCCAGCTTGCGCGTCTCCGTGCTGTCGGAGGCCGGTTTGAGATCAGGCGAGGCGACGCCAGCGCGCGTGGACCAGTGCCACGGCAACGGTCAGCGCGCACACGCTGATGACCGACAGTGCCATGAACCGGCCATACAGCGTGCGGCCCATGATGTCGAAGATCGTGAGACCCATAAGGGCGAGGGCGAGACCAAGTCCCCACCGCCACAGTCCTTGAAATTCGCGCCAGCGATCCACCAGACAGACGACGGCCGGCGTGGCCAGCAGCAGCACGTAATCCCAGCCTTGAGGCGAGACGAGCGGAATGAGGAGCATCAGCAGAGCGAACTCGAGGTAGTCGGGCGACGCTACTCCCCGTCTTCGCCACCAGGCCGCGATCACCAGGGCGCCGGTCGAAACCACGGTCACCAGCGTCAGGGCGGTTGCCCAGGAACCGGGGCCCAGCCACTTCGCCCACATCGAGGCGATCGAAACGTTGTCGTTCCCCAGAAGGTTCGGCATCGTGGAGTCAGTGACCGTGCTCAGCCATCCGCGCAAGAGATCCAGGTTGCCGCTCCAGCCATACACAACCGCCGGCAGCAACAGACCCGCCGTCACTATGCCGGCGGCCATCGCCATCGGTCGCCATCCCTTCGTGACGAGCAACCACGGCATCAGGATAAGTGCGTACGGTTTGACGAAGACGGCGGCGCCCACAAGCGCCCCGCCAGTGACCGATCGATCACGTTGAACGGCGAGTAGCGCGCCCATGAGCAGCGCCCCGAGCAGCAGATTCGTCTGCCCGAGCAGCAGTTCGTGCATGTAGAACTTCGCCATCAAGATGAAGGTGATTCCAACGAGCGTCAGCTGCGACAAGCGCCGGTGTGGGAGAGCGACAACGGACCAGCGCAGCAGTGCCACCAGGAGCCCGACCAGGATGGCAAACCAGAGCATCTTTCCCACGTTCTGGTTGAGCGCCCCAAACGGAGCCATGACGAGCGCGTACATCGGAAGGTACTTGAACTGGTAATGGCCGTCCTCCGGGCGGTACAGCGGTTCGGCCTGGAGGACTCGCACGGCCGCCCGGCGCCAGGTCACGAAGTCGATCATCTCCTGCCGGATGCGCGCGGTGTAGACGACGCCCCCCAGCACGATCAGAAAGAGAATCGCCAACCACCGCAGCCGCGCTGCCATGTCAGAGACCTGAGAGGACATCAGATGCGGCGCTCATGCGATGCCCTTCCAGCGTAGACGGACGAGGCATGCGGCAATCAGCACTGCACCGACGCTGACCGCAGACAACTCCACGAAACGGAAGTAGATCGTGCGCCCCAGCAGATCGAAAATCGTGAAGCTCGTGAGGAAGAAGCCCGTCAACGCGACCGCCCGCCAGCCCGGCGACAAATCGCGCCATCGATCAACAAGCAACATGTACCCGGACAGCCCGAGCACGAGCGTGTAGTCCCATCCTTGCGGCGATAGAAGCGTAATCAGCACGCAGAAGTACGACGCCTCCAGAAAGTTCGGCTCGGCCACCTGCCGGCGCCGCAACATGACGACGCCGCCCGCCGCCACGGCAGTCACTGCCGAACCGAGCGCAAGGTTGCTCGCCAGAGAGCCCGGCCCGATCCACTTCGCCCACATCGAGGCGAACGAAACGTTGTCGGCAACCAGAAGATTGGGCCGCGTGGTCTCGGTGACGGTGCGATACCACTCGTGCAGCAACGTCACGTTGCCCTCCCAGCCGTAGGAGATGGCCGGCACGATGAGCCCGGCCACCATGACCAGCGTGAACGAAACGAGCGGGCGCCAGCCAAGCGTTCGGACCAGCCAGGGGACCAGCACGAGGGCATACGGCTTGACCAACACGCCGGCGGCGACCGCGGCTCCAGCCGTGAACCTCCGCCCGTGCTGTGCGGCAATCACGGCGCCTAGCATCAGCAACCCGACCGGCAAGTTGAATTGTCCGAACGCCAGCTCCTTGACGAAGAACTTGCCGCAGAGGAGGACCGTGAGCCACACGAGCACTCGCGGCGACAGCCGCCGATCGGGCAGAGCGGACAGCGACAACCGCACAAACGCGAACGGCCATGGCCCACGTCAGCGTGAACCAGGTTGCCTCTGCGACTTCCTTGGACACCCATGTGAAGGGCACCATGGCGACCGCGAACGCCGGGAAATACTTGTACTGGTAATGCCCATCCTCCGGCCGGTATAGCGGCTCGTGGGCAACCACGCGCGCGGCCGCGGTGCGTGGCACGACGAAATCGACAAGCTCCGCGCGCTTGAAGCGGACGAGGCCGTAAGCACCGACGACGACGAGCACAACCGCTATCGCACGGACGAGCGGCCACATCCGGGATGGCACGCCGACAGGGTACCTCACTCCTCCGGCATCGGCCGACGGTTTGCTGATTCGTCACGGACTGGTCAGAATGGCGCGCGAACCCGACTGTGACTCCAAGTCTCATGCGGACCGACGTGGTGCGGGTTCGCTCGGCCCGTACTCTTCCAGCCGTCGTGCGGCTTCGACCCCGGTCAAAACCGGACGGAACGATCGGCGTCCGCTCATCGTGGACCGACCGCAGTTCGGCAACCGTCTTTCGATCGCTTCAGCGCTCATCTCTGGGGCTCAGTCATCGTCCCGCGGCCCATTGGATAGCGTCGCGAAGTGCGTTAACGAAGGCCGTCTCGCCACGATCAAATCGGTGGTTGTGCGCATCGATCGCCATGAATCGCTTGACGTCCGAGTCGGCGCCAAACAGGTCGTGTGCCCGAGATGCGGGCAAATAGCTGTCTTTGGAGGCCTGAATCACAGCGCAGCGTCGCGGAGCGATACGGGAGATCAGGTCGTACAAATCGAGAGAGCCTTCGCGCGGCCGGTCGTTCGACGCCGATGTCGCACGGGTGGGCTCTGGATCGTCATCGCTCTCGTCCGTGGCGCCGAGGTGATCGTGCGCCGCCAGGCCGATCGCCACCACACCTGTCACATGCGGATCGACACGTTGGTCACCGGCAACCAGCACTCCAAGCGACGCACCGCGAGACCAGCCCGTCAACACCACTGCCACATCGTCGGGAAGCTGAAGCGCTCGACGGGCGCTATCCATGATCACCTGGTAGCCATCGACGATGTGGGCCGGCGTCAAAACACCTTGGCTTTCCTGGGCGCCGTTCATGAACGTCTTCGTGCTGAAGCCGACGACGTTCAGCCCGCTGTCGGCCATGGCTCGGTACATCCCGACCGCAGCGCCAAACCATCCTCCGTCTCCGCTCGCGTACAGGACCAGTGGCGCCATCGGCACGGATGCGGGCGTGATGTGCAACGTCAATTCGTGGCCGTACACGACCGCGCGAGTCGAGAGTTCGCGCCCCGTGACCGGCTGCAACTGCGGCGCGGCAATCCGCGCGGTACAGCCGGTATGGGCGGCGCCGGTCAAGAGCGGCACAACGAGAGTGGCCGCAACTCTCCAAGGCGGCGGCGTCTGCATCGCGGTCTCCCAGTGTTCGAGAGGCTCATGAACGTAGATGACTCGAGACAACCGTCAGCTCCCCGAGGGTTGACACGAGCTTCGTCACGCGCACGGTCACCGCTATGGCCACACGGCTGTTCCCCTCGATCCGGTATCGCACAGAGACCGTGGAGCCGATCTCAATCGGTCCTTCTCGCAGCGTTGAGGGCGTCAGTACGAACGGCAGGTCGATCGGTCTGCTCTTGCTCGTCCTCAGCACCAGGAAAGTGGCTCCTATCTTGGTGACGACGCCTCTGACAGCGTGTGAAGCCGTCTCGTTCCAGGCCGCCGGATTCACGAAGTACTCGGCCGACGGCACTGCCGGCCTGCCCTGAGCGACTCGAGAGTCCTCGGTGTCGAAGGGTGTCGCGGTGAAGGCTTCGGCCGATCCCGACATTGCACCGGCCAACACGAACGCTGCGAGCATCTGAACGCTCTCTTCTGAGTGGTCGTCAGGCGGCCGCCGTGATGGCCGCGGCTTCGACGGGCGGTCAGGAGTCATTTGATGGGACGGACCTGAGACCCAGATGAAGGCGCGATTAAGTTCTCTTAATCGGACGAATTTTCGGAGCGTATCAACCAAAACCGTAAGGGCCGCTCCGTTGTCGCGGCCCGTTGGCATAGGCTGGAAGCGTGCCAGCCAGTACCAATTCAGCAGTTACACGCCACCAGGCGAGAACGTAAAGGCGACAACCGTGCGATCGTCAGCCCAGGTGGCTGCGCTCCCCTCGTATGGGCCACGCGACTCGCGAGCGGCCTGCAGGAGCACCTCGCACGCGGCTTCCGGAGTCGCTCCATCCCGAGGCGCGAGCGCGGCAGCGAGGGCGCCGGGTATGCCGGGCCCGGTCGCCCCGATCCCGTCGGTGATGCCGTCCGATACCAGCACAACGAGGTCGCCCGGTTCGAGCGTGATGGGCTCTTCGTCGTAGGTGGCCTCAGGAACCAGTCCCAACGGCGGCCCACCGACGTCGAGCGCTCGTGTCCCGGTGTGGTCGCGCAGAATGATGCCCGGCGGGTGGCCCGCATTGGCGTACACCATCGTGTGACGCGCGGTGTCGACCATCGCCACGAAGCACGTCACGTAGAGGTCCCCCTGACCATCCAAGCGGACCATCTCGGACACTGTTGCGAGCACGCTGCCGGGCGTGGATGGCGCACGCGCGACCGCTCGCAGCATGGCGCGCGTGTTCGACACGAACACGGCCGCCGGCACGCCCTTTCCGGACACGTCGGCGAGCACGACGCACATTCGGTTGTCGCTGAGCGTGAAGAAGTCGTAGTAGTCCCCGCCGACCTGTCCAGCCGGCTCCATGACGGCGTGCCAGACCATATCGTGCACACGCTCGGGAATCGGGGGCAACAACGCTCGCTGCACCTTGGCGGCAACCGCCAACTCCGTCTGGATCGTCAACCGTTCACGCTCCAAATCGGCGATCGCGGTCCGAGCCAGCCGCAACTGGGTCCACAACATGGTCAAGACCAGAAGCGCCGCGATCACGATGGCTTCGCTGATCCACGTCCACTCCTTGAGGTCCGGGCGCAGGACCCGCGTAATGATCGACTCGACGAGCTGGGACGTCCCCACGATGGCGCCGAGCACGACCAATGCGACGCCGATCACTCTCAGACGCCGTGCAGTGGTACCGTGGCTCTCAGCGTGGTTCGCTTCAAATGCTGCGGACTCGTTCGTTGTCATCGCTCCGCGCGTCCTCGCTTGCGAGCATACTATCGGGCTTGATCGGCAGTCTTCGGGCCGCGGCGGCAGCCGCACAGAGGAGGGGGCAGTCATGCGCGTCCTCGTGATTGAGGACGACCGGAAGGTCGCGAGTTTCATCCAGACGGGATTGCAGCAGGAAGGCTACGCGGTCGATCTGCTGAACGACGGCGGTGACGCCGGCGAGCAGGCTCAGACCATCGACTACGACGTGGTCATTCTCGATCTCATGCTGCCGGGCCGTTCCGGATTCCAGGTCCTGCGTGACATCCGCGCCCGCAAGGCGTCGCTGCCGGTACTGATTCTCACCGCAAAAGATTCGCTCGAAGAGCGCGTCGCCGGGCTGGACGCCGGCGCGGACGACTACATGACCAAGCCGTTCGCGCTGGCTGAGCTGTCCGCGCGGCTCCGAGCCTTGCTGAGGCGCGGCAGTCCGCGCGAGAGCATCCTCCGCATCGCCGACCTGGAGATGGACACGATTCGTCGAAAGGTCCGACGCGGCGGGTCGGCCATCGATCTGAAACCCAAGGAATATGCGCTGCTCGAATTCCTGATGCGCAACACCGATCGCCCGCTGACCAAGGCCCTGATCATCGAGCACGTCTGGGACATCCACTTCGACAGCATCAGCAACGTGGTCGAGGTCCACATCAACTCGCTGCGGAACAAGATCGACAAGGGCTTCGACGTTCCCTTGATTCACACCGTCCGTGGCGTTGGCTATGTGCTCACGGATACGCCGCCATGACGTGGTCGCTGCGTGCCAGGCTGGCGGCGATCTCGACGATCGTCTTCGGCCTCCTGATCGCGGCGCTCGGTGTCGTGTCCTTCCAGATCCTCTCCCGGCGGCTCGACGCCGACGTCACCCAACGCCTGACCGAGCTCACGGAAGGTCTTCACGGATACCTGCGTTTCGACGGCGACGCCCCCTCGATCGTCTTCGACGAGGGCGACAGCGATCAGGCGGCATTCGTTCATGAGGCCACACGGTATTACCAGGTCTACGATGTCCGTTCCGGACGACTGCTCGCCGAGTCCAACGGCTTTGCGCCGCTTGGACTGCAGTTCACTCCCGGCGAGGTCAAGGCCTTTCACGATCAGCCGAAGCCGTTCGACGTGGAGACCGACTATGGACGGCTGCGTATCTCCAACAGCGTGAGGGAGGCTGCACGCGACGGAGAATACCTGCTCCAGGTGGGGGTGTCGCTGGCGCCGATGGATGCGGCGCTGACCCGTTATCGAGACCTGCTCATCTGGCGTGTGCCGGCATCGCTGCTGGTCGCCGCGCTCGCCTCGTGGTGGTTGTCGGGCTTCGCCTTACGTCCACTCTCGCGGCTGGCAGCGGCGGCATCTGCGATCGATGTGGGGACGCTCGATCACCGGCTGCCCGTTCGTGGAGTCGGCGATGAGCTCGATCAGGTGGCCGACGCGTTCAACCAGACCCTCGGCCGCCTCGAGCATGCGGTCGGCGAAATGCGCCAGTTCAGCGCTGCGCTGGCCCACGAGCTGCGCACACCCATGGCCGCTCTCCGCGGTGAAATTGAACTGGGGCTGCGAGCCCCGGGCATCAGCGACGCACAGGAGCACGCGTTCGCCAGCCAGATTGAAGAGATCGACAAAGTGGCGCGGCTGATCGACCGCATCCTGACCTTGGCCCGAGCCGAGTCCGGACAGATTCGGCTCAGGCTGGAGCCCGTGGACCTTGGGACCTTAGTGGCTACTGTGGTCGAACAGGTGGGACCGGTCGCCGAGGCGCGTTCCCTCGACATGCACGGCGAGTACGCACCGGGGGTGGTCGTGGACGGCGACACCAGTTGGCTCGAACGACTGCTGTTGAACCTGCTCGATAACGCCTTCAAGTTTACGAAGGCCAACGGTCGAGTCGATGTCCGCGTGTACCGCGAGGGTGAGACGGGGCGAATCGATATCAAAGACACTGGCATCGGCTTGTCATCAGCGGATGCCCAACGAGTGTTCGAGCGTTTCTTCCGAGCCGACCGCTCGCGCTCGTCCGCGACCGAAGGCGCGGGACTCGGCCTGAGCCTGGTCCAGTGGATTGCCGAGCAGCATCACGGAACGGTCACCGTCAAGAGCCGCCTCGGCGAAGGGACCACTTTCACGGTGACGCTGCCGCTTCGTCGGGTCTGAGTGAAGGGCGTCTGACACCGTCGCGCGCCGAAGTGAGCGGACCACCACCGGCTCCCGCGTCGTATTAGCGGGAATTAATCTGCGCTTCACGGCCGGCTCAGCTGCCTGCGGTCGAATAGCGGTAGATGACCAAGCGGTCATCGGCGCAATCACGCGCGAGAGGAGGCCACATGCAGTCAGTCTTGAGACGGTCGGTGATGCTGGCGGGCGCTTGCCTGTTGTTGACCGGCGCGACCGCCAACGCCGCCGCGGGACACGTCATGGACGTGAAGATCCCATTCTCCTTCCTGGTCAACGGCGACACCTTGCCCGCCGGCCAATACCGCGTTGAGCAACTGGGTAACTCCGCCGTGCTCATCCGCGGTGAGAGGGGCAACCACGCGGCCCAGATCGTCGCGATCAACCCCGCCCGTGAAAAGGAACCGGCCGGCACGGTCGAGGCGCTGGGGTTCACGCGCCACGAGAACCAGTACCGGTTGTCGAACGTGTGGGAACCGGACGGTGAGGGTTTCAGCGTCGGCGGTCGATGAGAACCCTGTGCGCCCTGTCGAAGCAAGGACGAGAGCGAGGAGAGCGCCATGAAGATTGAACAACGACGGACGGTCGGCGGCGTGATCGTGCTGTCGATCCAAGGAGACATCACGATGAACGGCAACGGCACGGCCGGCGTCGCCGACTACGTGCGACAAGCCCTTCAAGCGGGCCACGACCGCCTGGTGCTCGATCTGGGACACGTCCGCTACGTCGACAGCACGGGACTCGGGGAACTGGTTCAGGCGCAGTCGGCGGTAAGGAACCGGGGCGGGGTGATGAAACTCCTCAACGTGACGAAGGGGCTCAAGGACTTGCTCGTCGTCACGAAGCTGCTGACGGTGTTCGACTCGTTCGATCGAGAATCGGAAGCTGTGGACAGTTTTACCCGGCCAGCCGTGCACGGCTGAGAACTCGGCCAGCGCTGGGTCCAGGGCACCGGTGGACCTGGCGCTGGCACTCGAGGAGAGCCGCGTGCTTTCTGTCTTCTGACTTCGTTCTTCTTGCTTCCTCAGATCTCTCCGACCGAGAGGTCCCGCCTACCCCCACATACCGAAACCGAGAGGAGCCAACCGGCGCTGCTGCACGCGCTCGCGCTGCTGCGCCGTCTCCCGAGCCTCTTCGCAGTCCTTGCAGCGAACCGCAAACGGGAGCGCGCGCAGACGCGCACCGGCAATCTCATCTCCGCACTCGACGCAGTTGCCATAGGTGCCGTTGTCGAGCCGCGACAACGCTTCGCTGATCTTGTTCAGCGTCTCAGCCTTCATCTGGATGAGCACGAACTCGAGATCCTCTTGAGTGTCGACCTCTGCGGTCTCACCGGGATCCAGCACCTCGTGGGGCTTCTCCGCGCCGTCGACCCGCGCATCCCGCATCTTGCTCTTCACGTCGAGCAGCATTTCGCGCTGACGCTGCTCGAGCATCCCCTTCAGCTCATCGTAACGACTGTGCTTCGGCGGTGAGGCGACCGCCACACTGTGCTTCATCAATTTGGCCATGATGCCCTCTGCTCTTTCCGCTCTCGAGCGTTCGCGCCTGACTCGCGCCGATGACCGTCGCGCCACTGGCGATAGTGATGTAAGGCGCGTGAGGGATTCATGAAGCGCAGATTAACTTCCGCTAATTTCGAGGCCCTCGACAAACCTAACCAGCCTCCGCTCAAGCTGCGGCGGTCCGCCGAAGCAGTTACGAAGGCGGAAGCGCTGCGCGTGAAGGCGGAAGGTTGATCGCCACCGCGAGGGGTGCCAGTTCGCGCTCGTCGACGGGATGATTAACAACAATTAATGCGCGCTTCATCACAGGCCCGCAGTCCACCGTGTTCAATGGCCTCTGATGATCCCCTCCTACGCATGCGTCTGACGACCAGCAATGCCCGGCTCGCGGTGACGGCCAGGCGGTCGTGGATCTGGACGACGGCGCTCGTCTGCTCGGCGCTCTTGATCGTCTTTGTCGTCGATCGCTCGACCAACGCCGCGCCAGTGCAGCATCTGTACTATCTCCCCATCATCGTCGCGGCGTTCAGGTTCAAGCTGCGAGGCGGCGCGATTGCCGCCGCGGCGGCGATCCTCCTGTACCACCTGGCGAATCCTCACCTGCTGTCGCTCAAATATGAAGAACAAGACCTGGTCCAGGTCGCCTTGTTTGTCACGGTCGGCGTGGTCACGGCGAAGCTGACCCATGACGGCGACCGTCTCCGTCAGCTCGCCCTGACCGACGATCTCACCGGACTGCACAACCTGCGCTCGTTCGAAACCCACCTAGCGAGGATGGTGTGCGCGTCGCGTCAGGAGCGCACTCCCCTCGCCGTGCTCGTGCTCGACGTGGATCACCTGAAGTCGCTGAACGACCAGCACGGGCATCTCGCCGGTGCCGAAGCCGTGCGCACCGTGGGCCACATCATCGGCCAGCGACTGCCACCTGGGGCGGTCGCCTGTCGCTACGGCGGCGATGAGTTCGCGATTGCCGTTCCGCAGTGTGCGTCATGCGAGGGACACCGAATCGCGGAAGACTTGCGGCTGGCCGTCCATGCCAGGGCGCCAGTGCTCGCGGGTCACGCGTTTGCCGCGGGGACCCTGTCGATCAGTGTCGGCGTCACTTGTGCAATGGTCGATGGCACTGTGCCAGCGCGAACGATCGTGTCCCGCGACCTCGAAATTGGTGAGGCGTTGTTTCGAGCGGCGGACGCCGCCTTATATCTCGCGAAGGCGAGCGGTCGCAATCGAGCCCGGATCACCGGCGGGCATGAGGATTCGGGGCCGCTCTGAAGAGGCAGTCGGGCAGCTGTGACGCGTCCGGCATTCCTTTGCCCTGGGTAGGAATACGAGCTAGCGGCCCACGTCGCGTGCGCGGCCGGGCGATTTGCGCGTTCGTGGGTAAGGTCGCGTTGGGAACACGTGGATTAGGCAAGGCCGCCAAGTCAGGGATTGCACTCCCGCGCCGGGCAGTGTAGGGTTTCACGCCATCCGCCCTGCCGACACGAGCGAGCCACACCGTGGCCAACCAAAGAGCCTGAGGCGGCGGCAAGATAGCACATGTTCCGCTCAATTCGGACCGTCAAAGCTGACCTGGCACAGGCGGAGCACGGGTTCACGGGCGAGGGTGTCGTCTGGGCGATTGTCGGCACCGGCATCGACGCGACGCATTCGCACTTTCAGCCCTTCAAGAATCTCGATCTGCCGTCCGGCCTTCACCACTACGACTTCTCGAGCCTGAAGATCGATGACTACCGCATAACGGATGTGTGGACCGACGACGATGACGGAGAGCTGGTCGCGAAAGTGGTCGGAGATGACCGCCTGAAGATATCGCGGCCTGTCGATCTCAACGGCCAGTGCACTCGCCTTGCTGGAATCATCGCCGGCCAGGGCACGCTGGACGATGGCCAGGCCGTTCGCGGCATTGCGCCGGCTGCGACAATCCTGAGCATCGGCGTCCTCGATGAAGCCGGCACGGCCAGTACAACGGAGTTGAAAGTCATTCTCGCGCTGAAGGCGATTCAATACATCAACTCGCAGCACGGGGCGCCACTCATTCAGGGGGTCCTTCTTCCCGTCTCGATCCCGTGGGACGCGCGGAATTTTGCCTGCGGGCACACGCCGGTTTGCAGCGAGGTCGAGCGCACGATCAATTCCGGCGTCGTGGTCGTCACCGTCTCCGGCAACGTCGGCTTCGACAACGAGCGAAACACGGTACTTGAAGGCGGCATCACCGACCCCGGGAACGCTGAACTCGCGATTACGGTCGGCTCGACGCACCGGACGCTGCCAGAGTTGTACGGCGCGTCGTTCTTCTCCTGCCGAGGTCCGACCAGCGATGGGAGACAGAAGCCGGATCTGCTTGCGCCAGGCGAGCGCCTTTACACCGCTGAGGCGACCATCGCCAAGACGATCAAGACAGGCCGCAAAGGGTCGAGGACCCCCAAGGTGACCTTCGAGAATCCGTCCACGGCCTATTCGCCGTACGACGGTACTTCGTTGGCCGCCGCGCATGTTTCGGGTGCTGCGGCAGGACTCTTGGCGCTGAGAAGGAATCTAATCGGCAAGCCGCACGGGGTGAAGGACATCCTGCGGCGTACGGCGGTCGATTTGAAGCGACTTCCCATGTATCAAGGAGCGGGCCTGCTCGACGTGCAAGCCGCGGCGCGCGACGCGCTCGGCGTCACTGCGCCCGTGGCACTCAGCAGCAAGCCGCCGGTCAAGATGTTCTGCAGCTACTCTCATAAGGACATCGCGCTCTTCACGGAGTTTCAGGCTCACCTCGCTCCGATGGAGCGCACCAATCGCCTTCGGCTCTGGTCTGACACGTTGATTGAACCGGGGAAACGCTGGCGGAAGGAAATCTACGACGCGCTCGAGACGGCCGACATCATCGTGCTGCTGGTGAGCGCCTATTTTTTCGAGTCCGACTTCTGCTACTCGATTGAGTTCACGCGAGCGCTGGAGCGGGAGAAGGAAGGCACGGCCAGAATCGTGCCGGTCAAGGTCCGCCCGGTGACCTTGAAGGGAACAGTCATCGGTGAAATTCAGTCGCTCCCCCCAGGCGGCCGGCCCATTTCTCTGTATCAGGAACCCCACCAGGGCTGGGCCGAAGTCGGCGACAAGCTCTTCGAGATCGTAGAGAAGTTGAGAGCCTAGAAAACTTGACCCCAAGAATTCCATGCAATTGAGTCAAGTTTTCTCGCCCCGCCGGAGGCGGGGCGACACGATACTGCCCTAGCGAGGCGGAGCCGTATATCCTACCTTGACTATTTCGGCGACTCTATCGGCGTACACCGTCGATGGCGGCTCCCGCGCCTGTCTCGATAGTCTTGGCAGCATCCCATGATCGGGTTTCCCTTCTTGTCTTTGCTGCAACGGAGATAGTGCTCGAATTCGCGGCCCGCCCTAGCGTCTTTTTCCATTTGCTCGAGGCATGGGCCTGCTTGCGGAGCTTGAATCTGTTTGTAGTTACAGCCATGCGCCTCTTCTGGTGATCCTTCGCCGCCGCCAGTGTCGGTCGGCACGCCATCACCGCCACCGGGGCCACCACCGTCGTGGCCACGAGTGCCGAATGGATCGGTTGGATCGACGCAGACCATGTTCTGCCCCTCGCCGATCTGGACGAACCCGGGCCTGCAGGAGTGGACTTCGATCGGGCCTTCGTCGCTGATCCCCAGCGCTGGGTCGATCGTGTCGCCCGTGTGCCTGGCCAGCTTGATCGCGTTTCTGCTCGTCTGATAGTGCCCGCTCGTCTTGTAGAGACTGCATTCAGCAGTAAATGTAGGAACGTTCATGAGAGCTACCTCCTCTCCAGCCTGTCAAGTCTGAGCCGCGAGGTGTGGGTTGTCAACGACGGCCAATGTGCCCGGTGAATGGCCTCGAGCGGCCGTCGATCGCGGTTGTCGCGCTCACTCACGGGACGTTCGCGGCGAACCATTTCGTGATCGCGAGATACAACCGGCCCCAGTCCCCAGTTTCCAGCAGATGGGCGTTCTCGTCGACGTTGTCGAGGACGTCGATCAGCACGAGATCGGCGGCGGGCGCCACTGCCGCCAGTCCCGCTTGATACAGCTTGCCGTCCTGGCGCCGGATCACGGGCCGGAGGGGACCGCACGGGCTGCAGTCATACCCCGGGACGAGCTGACCGACGCGGAACCCGTTCCATGTCATGAGAGTGGCAAACGACCGGCCCGGCTCGAACCAGTCGTACGACGCCGTCCACACGCACGGCGGGATCGAGGCGCGACCAGCTCTCTTCGACGATCACGAACGGATCGACGCCGAAGTCGCGGCGGGTCGCGTCGCGGAGCGCGTCGATCGAGGAATGGAAGAAGTTCTGCCGCGCGTACCACTCGAACCCGCCGTGCCACATGAACACGACCGGACGGCCGCCGATGGTCAGCCGATACTCCCGAGGGACGGCTTGGAAGAAGCGTTTCCATTGCTGGTCGTAGAAGTAGTGGAATCCACCTTCGCCAGTCCCGGCCATATCCGACAGGTCAAAGCGGACGTCGAGTGTCCATCCGTGGCCGCGCGCGTCGTTCTTTCTCAACACCTCCGACGTCGTGTCGTCGAAGAGTGCGATCTTCAGACCCGGCGCCGTCGGTCGAGAGCCGTCAGCATCGGCCGCAAGCAACGCCGGATCGGCCATCGTGTCCTGGCCCCAGGCGTCGACGGCAAGCCATCCGAGCCCCGCATCGCGGGCTTCACGGACGATCCCGCTCCACCAGGCCGGCTCGCGCGCGTCCCCGCGAAGGCTCGGCGGGAACGTCGGGACGCTCGGCAGCTCCGAGTACCACCAGTAGAACATCGCGCCGTACTTCCCCGTGTTGCGTTCGACGGCGCCGACGGTCGCGACCAGAGCGATCGCCAGGCTCGCCGCGCACCAGATCGCACGCGACATCAGAACGCCCACCCCGCACCGACGAATGGACTGACGCTCCATCCACGAAGATCGGGCTCGAGTCGAAGTCTCAACGCTTTGACGCCGGCCGCGAGGTGCACGTGCGGCGTCAATCGCACGTGGACAAGGACGCCACCGGCCAGCGCTGGAAATCGATCCTCGACGGCGGGCATCGCGCCCCCGGAAGTCGATGGCGAGACCAGCACCGTTGTCGCCGCGTCAGAGGTAAAGGCGCGACGGACGTCGGTGACGGCGACACCGATGAGATACGCCACGTCGATGCGCGGTGTCAGCTCGTGGCCGTAGCCCGCCGACGCGGAGAGCGATCGGGTCTGATGAGCGAACGTCGACACAATCGTCACCGTGCGGCCATTGACGTCGAGCGTCAGGACCCGCACGTCTTCGATGGTCCCGGCGTCCGACCATTCGGCAGCCAGCATCACATGGCGTCGCACGAGGATGTCGGCGCCAATGCGCCATCCGATCGCTGAGCCGTCGAGTCGGTTCGGCACGATGTCTTCGGCAAACCGCTGCGCGTCGTACTGAATGCCGGCGCCGATCCATACCTTCTGCGCCGACGCCGGAGTGGCAGTGGACATGACGACAGCCACCGAGATCAACAAACACCAGCGTCGGGGCATCACGAACGATCCATCACCATGAGGACGAGCGAGCTACACAAAATGCGCCTCGGTGTCCGCCTCCTCCAAACGACAGCTCACCGAGTATTGCCGCAGGCTAACACCGAAATTGGGCTGCACTCCGAGCTCAACGTGCTGCGCAGTTGGCAGCGGAGAGTCCACGCGACTCCAGAATGCACTCAACCGCAATGCGTATCGCCAGGCAGGCAGTCAGTAACCAGATTAGACACCTATTCAATCGTCGCCCTTATCCATCAGTGGTCACCATCGAGGCGCGTCAGCGATTGATCGACAAGACCATTTTGCATCTTGTCTCCTCAGCGCCCTGAAGATCCGCCAGCGCTCTGCGAAGAAGGCGTCGCGACGGCTCATGCTGATCGCGATGCCGGGCATGCCGCTCGACATGCACCTGAGGCGGCGGCCGACTTCGATCTTGCGCGGCCGCGAGGCGCCGCAATGGCTCAGCACGATGTCTTCCCCGTTACCAAAGCGCGCCTGGTCCTCGATCGCCAGCGACCGGCACAGTCGAAAGTAGGTCTCCAGGTGTGCTGTCGCGAACATGTAGACGCCGTTCAGGATGTCCGGTGTGGCGTCATGAGGCGTCGCTTTTCTGAAGGGCCAGTCGCGCGCGCGCGTGACGCACACATCGTCGACCAGCCACTCGGCCAGCAGCGTCGTCTTGCCGAAGCCGGGTGGCGCCGAGACGAGCGTCAGCTTCGCCTGTGCTCCGAGGTCCAGCCGCTCCCGCAGCCGGGGGCGGGGCAGGGCGCCCCGTCGCCGCGTCGGGATGCGGAGCTTCGTCTCGAGCAGGGGGCTCTCCCGGGCGGTCCGATCGGACAAGGTCTCTCCACCAGCCACATCCGGGGGTGCCCACAGGATGGACGGGACCTCACGGCGTGTCTAGGTCCCGATCAGATGCTGGGTACCCTGGTTCGCCACCAGACGAAGCCGCCCCGCCGGGGACGGTAGATTGCAGTGCGTGAGTACCAGGGCACGCTCGAAACGTCCGGGGATGGGCGCCGTCCCCTACGCTGGCGGGACGACGTTCCGGGTCTGGGCGCCCCACGCCGACGCAGTTTTCGTCACCGGCACGTTCGACGACTGGGCGGGCGACTGGACCGCCCTCGGGCGGGACAGCGACGGAACCACGGGGACCTGGTCGGCCGACGTCGAGGGCGTGGGGCCCGGCGCCGAGTACCGGTTCACGATCCGGACCGCGGCCGGTGACCTGTCGCGCATCGACCCGTACGCGCGCCAGGTCACGAACTCCGTCGGGAACGCGGTGGTCTACGACCCGGCGGCGTTCGACTGGGGCGACGACGCGTTCGAGACGCCGACCTGGGACGACCTCGTGATCTACGAGCTCCACGTCGGGACGTTCGCCGCCAAGGAAGATCGACGGGGTACGTTCGACGCCGCTCGCCGCCGGCTCGCGTACCTGCGCGAGCTCGGCGTCTCGGCCGTCCAGGTGATGCCGCCGTTCGAGTTCGCGGGCGACATCTCGTGGGGCTACAACCCGGCCCACCTGTTCGCCATCGAGTCCTCGTACGGCGGGCCCGACGCCTTCAAGCGGTTCATCCGCGACGCCCACGCGCACGGGATCGCCGTGATCGTGGACGTCGTCCACAACCACTTCGGACCGTCCGATCTCGACCTCTGGCGGTTCGATGGCTGGGGAGAAGGCGACGGGGGCGGGATCTACGTCTACAACGACAAGCGGGCGTTGACGCCCTGGGGGTCGACGCGGCCCGACTACGGCCGCGGCGAGGTCCGCACCTTCCTCCGCGACAGCGCCATGACGTGGCTCGAGGAGTTCCGCTGCGACGGCCTCCGCTTCGACTCGACCGTGAACATCCGGACCGTGGACGGCAAGCCTGGCGACGCCGGCTCCGAGCTCCGCGACGGCTGGTCGTTCATGGCCTGGATCAACGACGAGATCCGGGCCCGCCAGCCGTGGAAGATCACGATCGCCGAGGACCTCCAGGACGATCCGTGGCTCGTCGCGCCCACCGCCCAAGGCGGCGCCGGCTTCGGCGCCCAGTGGGACGCCGGCTTCGTCCACCGGGTGCGCCACGCGATCATCGGCAACGACGACGGCGACCGCGATATGGACGACGTCGTCACGGCGATCCTCGGCGAGGGTCGAGGGGCGGCGCTGGCCCGCGTGATCTACACGGAGTCGCACGACGAGGTGGCCAACGGCCAGACCCGCGTCCCGGAGGCGATCGCCCCAGGCGACGCCGACAACTGGTGGGCGAGGAAGCGGGCCGTCCTCGGGTCGGCGCTCGTGCTGACCTCACCCGGCATCCCGATGCTGTTCCAAGGTCAGGAGCTGCTCGAGGACCGCTGGTTCGACGACCAGATCGCGCTGGACTGGGCGAAGGCGAGCTCCAACCATGGTGTCCTGCGCCTGCACCGCGACCTGATCGCCCTCCGGCGGGCGAGGGACGGGGCGACGCGCGGCCTGCGCGGGTCGAACGTGTTCATCCTGCAAGCCGACAACGACGCCAAGCTTCTCGCGATGCACCGCTGGATGGACGGCGGGCCCCACGACGACACGGTGGTCATCGCCAACTTCGCCGATCGGACGGTGGTGGACTGGCGCATCGGGCTCCCGGCACCCGGTCGATGGGCCGTCCGGCTCAACTCGGACTCGGCCGTCTACCACCCGGACTTCGGCGGCCACGAGGCGTTCGACGTCGACGCGGATGGGGAGCCGCTGGACGGCTGCGACCAGAGCGGCCTCGTGGCGGTGGGCCCTTACAGCGTGGTGATCCTGTCGCGAGAGAATTGAAAGGACTCGCACGATCACGCCCCAATTAAGGTAGGCGCCTCATCCAGGGACGCCGAACTGCGGCAGACACCGTGATCGGAGGGTGAGCTGAACCGCGCCGCCTGGACATGACCCCAGCCGCCGCCCCCTGAGACCGCCACGTCGAAGATGGAACGATGCCGCGGGTTCTCGGCTCATAGTGTCGGCAGCGGCCACCGTGGCCGCGAAAGAGTGGGACGCCGATGCAACGAGACCTCGTTCTTCGCGCGAGTGCGGGTGACCACGACGCGTTCGCATCGCTGGCGACCGACGCGTACGCACGGCTCCATCGCACCGCCTGGCTGATCCTCAGGCGCGAGGACCTGGCGTTCGACGCGGTCCAGGAGGCGCTCACATCCGCGTGGCTCCACATCCGGGTCGTGCGGGATCCGGATCGCTTCGATGCCTGGCTGAACCGGCTCGTCGTCCATGCCTGCTACCGGGAGATCCGCAACGCCAGGCGTGGCCCGATCGAGGTCCATGTCGACACGATCGAGGCACCCCGAATCGACGACTCCGCGGGCCGGCTCGCCGATCGCGACCAGCTGGAACGCGGCTTCGCTCGCCTGTCCGCCGAGCATCGCGCCGTCCTCGTCGTCCACCACTACCTGGGCCTGGCCGACGCGGAGGCCGCGGCGGTGCTCAACGTCCCGATGGGGACTTACAAGTCCCGCCTCAACCGTGCCCACCTCTCGCTCCGCGCGGTGCTCGACGCCGACGAGCGAGTGGCTGCGATCGGCAAGGAGTCCGTCGCATGACCGCCTACGACAATCTCGACCGGACCCTCGACGCCTGGCTGGGCACGGCCCCGGCGCCCGTTGCGCCACCGGAGGGGCTGGCCAGCATCCTGGAGGCGACCCGCGGGCGGCGGTCCCGGCCGTCCATCCTGGCCGGCTTCGGGAGCAACTGGGTCACTGGCTCGACGGGCCGCGTGGCGGGGGCCTCGGCCACCCTCCGGCCTGCCCTGGTCATCGCGCTGGTTGCGCTCCTCGCCGTGGCCGTCGTCGGCGCCGTCGTCCTTGTCGGCAGCCGCCTGGTCGCCCCCAGGACCATCCCGCACACCTACCTGAATGAGCTCGTCTCGGCACCTGACCTGTCGCTGCCGATGGCGTATCCCACACTCGTGCCCCTCCTCGACGGCCGGGTCCTGGTCATCGGTGATGACGGGGACGGCGGCGGCACGGGCACTCGGGCCCTGGTCTACGACCCGGCGACCGGCGTCTCCGAGCCGACCGGTTCGCTCGTGAAGGGCGACCCGTTCTTCGTCGACTCCGCGGTGCCGCTGAAGGACGGCAGGGTGCTGGTCATCGGGAGCGACGAGTCCCAGATGGCGAACGCCTTCGCCCAGATCTTCGATCCGCGCACCATGACATTCGCCCCGGTCGGCCCGATGGCCACGCCCGCGATGTGGGCGGGGGCCGCGCTGCTGCCCGACGGACGCGTGCTCGTCGCCGGAGGTATCCCCCCGGGCCAGAGCGGCGCGACGAGCTCGGCACAGCTATTCGACCCCGACACCCTGACGTTCTCGGCGACCGGATCCATGACGGTGTCAAGGGAGCGCCACTCCATGGCTACCTTGCCTGACGGCCGCGTCTTCGTGGCACCGGGGGAAAGTCGCACGTCGGTCGAGACGTACGACCCGAGCACTGGAACGTTCAGCGGTGCCGGCGCGTTGTCCTCGTACGGCTTCGGCCGCGCGATCGCGCTCCCCGATGGCCGGGTCGTCGTCCTT
Source organism: uncultured Acidobacteriota bacterium (assembly GCA_963773045.1). Lineage (GTDB taxonomy): Bacteria > Acidobacteriota > Vicinamibacteria > Vicinamibacterales > UBA2999 > 12-FULL-67-14b. The sequence continues at coordinate 105,970 of CAVYZT010000014.1, forward strand.
GGGGGGTCCTCGCTGTCGAGCCGCGGCTTTGCGGCAGTGTGGGACCCGACATCGCTCACGTTCTCGACGGAATACGACCTACCGGAGCCGATCGCCGACGCGACCGTCCTGGACGACGGGCGGATCCTCCTCATCGACGGGGCATCGTCCAGTCGGACACACATCCTCGAGCCGATGACCGGGGCGTATGCGTTCGAGTCCTCTCTCACCCGGGCCTGGCAACCGAGGGTGATCCGCCTCGCCGACGGTCGCGTGCTCCTCGTCGGCGGCTTGGCGGACGGAAAGCTCCGGCCGGAGGGCGGTGGGACCTCGGCCCCCGGTGTGTCGACGGTGGAGGTCTTCCAATGACCGAGCAGCTGTCCTCAGGCGCGAGGCTCGCATCCCTGATGACGGCCGGGATCCTTGTTGCGGCCGGGTGTGGCACCGGCACCGGCTCGTCCGGTCAATCCGCAACTCCCGTACCAGCTTCGACGCCAACCCCGACGGTCGCCGCGGCCCCAAGCTCGACCCAGTCCCCAACGCCGATCGCCGTCCTCGATGGCGAGCCGTGGGTCGTCTACAACTGGCCACGCCCGGTCGAGGAGGGTCCGTGGGCCATCTACCTGACGCGGCCGGACGGCTCGGATGCGCACGAGATTGCTGCCGACGTCCCGGGCGTCCACAGAGCCCCGGCCTGGTCGCCGGACGGCACGAAGGTGGCGTTCGTCGTCGTCGACGACGACTATCCGGAAGGGTCGATCTGGACGGCGAACGCGGACGGCTCCGGCGTGGCGCTGCTGTCGGGAGGTGGAACCGAGTGCCCGGTCGGGCTGTTCCATCCGGCGTGGTCGCCCGACGGCACCAAGTTGGCGGTCGTCTGCTATCCGGGCGGCGATGACCACGAGTCGGTCGCCGTCATGGATCTGGCGACGATGTCGATCCGGCGACTCGCCGACTTCACGCACCCCGACGCTGTTGACAACCCACCGACGTGGTCGCCGGACGGCCGGACCATCGCCTTCGACATCCTCCATTGGGACCCGACAGGGACGTTCGTGGCGGGGTCGGTCGTCGCAACCGTGCCTGTCGCGGGCGGGGAGATCCGTCGGCTCACAAGCCCGGACGCGTTCATGGCCCATCCGGACTGGAGCCCCGACGGGACCCGGCTGGTGATGAACTCCTACGACCTCGGCAACATTGCCTCGACACCCAAGCCGTCGAACCTGTACCTGATCAACCCGGATGGGTCTGGCCTCCGCCAGCTCACCCATGCATCGGTCGATGGCTTGATGCGGATCGGAGAGCCGCGCTGGGACCCGGACGGCTCGGGGTTCGTTGTCTCCATCCTCACGGGGACTGGCCCGGAGTTCACGTTCTCCGACGTGAGGCTCGCCTTCGTCGATGCGGCCGGCGGCGACCCGGTGCTCATCCCGGGACTAAGTGGCAAGTATCCGGATCTGCGCCCGACGCCCTGACCTCTGCTCTTCGCCCGACGGCGAAGATGGAACGATGATCCGTGGTCGGACCTCATAGTCTCGATAGTGGCCACGATGGCCGCGGCAGACGGGGACGTCGATGCAGCGAGATCTCGTCGTTCGGGCGAGTACCGGCGACCATGACGCGTTCGCGTCACTGGCGACCGACGCGTACGGACGTCTCCATCGCACCGCGCGGCTGATCCTTCGAAGCGAGGATCTCGCCTCTGACGCGGTCCAGGAGGCGCTCACCTCGGCCTGGCTCCATATCCGGTCCGTGCGCGATCCGGACCGCTTCGACGCCTGGCTCAACCGGCTCGTCGTCCGCGCCTGCCACACCGAGCTGCGGCGGGCCAAGCGTCGCCCGATCGAGATGCACGTCGACACGATCGAGCCGCCCGGGGTCAACGACGCGACGGGCTCGTTCGCCGATCGCGACCAGCTGGAGCACGGGTTCGCTCGCCTGTCGGCCGAGCATCGCGCGGTCCTCGTGGTCCACCACTACCTGGGGCTCGGCGACGCTGAGGCCGCGACCGTGCTGGACATCCCGATAGGGACGTACAAGTCCCGCCTCAATCGTGCTCACCTGTCGCTCCGCGCGGCCCTCGAGGCCGACGAGCGAGTCGCCGGGACCGTCAAGGAGTCCGTCGCATGACCGCCCACAACGACCTCGACCGGACGCTCAACGCCTGGTTCGGCGCCGAGGCGGCACCCGCCGTACCGCCGGAGCCGCTCGTGCGCATCATCGAGTCGACGCGTGGCCAGCGGCCGCGGCCGTATGTCGTGGCCGGTATCGGCAGCCACTCGGTAGGCGCCGGTCCGACGAGCGCCATCGGATCGGTGGCGGCGAGCCTCCGCCCTGCGCTGCTCATCGGACTCGTCGCGCTGATGACCCTTGTCCTCGTTGGGGGGGCGCTCCTGGTCGCCGGCAGGCTGTCGGCCCCGGTGCCGTTGCCGCGCTCGTACCTCAACGAGCTCGTCGCCGCGCCCGACATGTCCACCCCGATGCTGGATCCGGTGCTCACCACACTCGCGGACGGCCGCGTGCTCGCGATCGGCGGCGCCGATCCGACACCAACAGCGTTGATCTACGACCCGGTGTCCGGCGCCTCGGTGGCTGCCGGGCCGATGATCTCCGCCGGTCAGCTCGTCGTCAGCTCGGCCGTTCGGCTGCTGGACGGACGCGTCCTGGTCGTCGGCGATACGGCCATCCAGATCTTCGACCCGGCGACGATGCAGTTCGCGCCCGTCGGACCGACGGTCACCCCCCGGTCGGGCGGATCGGCGGCCCTGTTGGGCGACGGGCGGGTGCTGCTCACCGGCGGCGATTCACCGATCGACCAGAGTCCCGTGCTCCAGGCCGAGCTGTTCGATCCCGGGACGCTGACGTTCTCGGCCACGGGAACGGTTGGCATCACGGATCCCCGCGGGACGGCAAGCTTGCCCGACGGCCGCGTCTTCGTTGCTGAAGGCCCGGGGGACAATCCCGAGATCTACGACCCCTCGACCGGCTCCTTCAGCGCCGCGAGCACGATGTCGGGCGTGGGGGGCGATCCGCGCCTCCCCTCCCCGATGGCCGGGTGGTCCTGATCAGCGGGTCGGGGGCATGGAGCCGTGGCACGGTCGAGACCTGGGACCCGGTCAGCGGCGCGGTCTCATGGATCAGCCTGCCGGAGCCGCTGAGGGGCGCGACCGTGCTCGACGACGGCCGGGTCCTGCTGATCGGCATGTGCCGGGGGCGTCCAACAGGCTGGACCGGGCTGTTCGATCCTGCGACCGTTGTCACGACACCGGGTCCGGCGACCACGGCTTGCTGGCCCGCATCGACCCGCCTCGGGGATGGGCGCGTGCTCATCGCCGGCGGCGACATCGGCGACCTGGAGGCCACCCCCACGGTCCAGATCTTCCGATGAGCGCGCTC
>CAVYZT010000015.1:0-458049 GCA_963773045.1 uncultured Acidobacteriota bacterium
AGGGCGCGCCCATTTCCTGAACATCAACACAGCGAACGAAGGCGTCACCGTGGCCTTCTCCAGGAATCGATACGTGTCCGTGAGTTGGCTTTGGTCTTGCTATCGACCTTGGAGAAATCGGTGATCCGCCATGGGAGGCCAACGAAGATGCGTATCGCAACGTTCGCACTGATTGTGTGTCGCTGACACTCGCCACGACTGCGCTGGCGCAGACCGTGACGTATGACTACGATAGCGTCGCCAACTTCGCAAGTTACAACACGTATGCGTGGACTCGCGGCACCGAGTTGACTGACGAACTGAATCACGCCCGTGTCGTTCGAGCCATCGATGCCGCCCTCGCTGCGAAAGGCCTCGCGCGCGTAGAATCGAACGTGGACCCAGACGTGCTCGTGGCGTACCACGCGAGTTTTTGAACAAGACATGGAAATCCGCGGAGCCACCCGCGGATGGGGAGGGTTTTGGGTCCGCGAAGATCGAGCCGCTTGTGGTCGGACTACTGTCGGTTTACGTCTCCGACGCACAGACCAGCGCGATGGTGTTCGCAGCTTTGCGAATAGTGACGTGAGGCTGACGGACAAACCAGAGAGCCGCGACAAGAAGATCGCGAAGGCGGCGGAGAGATGTTTCAGAATTACCCGCCAAAGCCGGGAGCGAAACGATGACGCGTATTGGCGAATTGCGCCGGCCACGTCGCCGACGGTGAAACTTTCGTTGGTTTGGTCGACCGGCTCGCCACCCGGTGCGCATCCCTACCGGCGAGGTCGGTGCCTCTTCGCAATCCTTACAGCGGACCGCGAAGGGCAGCGCCCGCAATCGCGTTTCCGCGATCCGCTCACCGCACTCGAGACGGCATTGAAAAGAGCCGGCGCAGTTGTCCGCCCGCGCCCGGCACGAAATAGTGGATGCCCTGCTGCGGCTCGATCCGCACCGGTGAGATCGTCGACAGCGGCACACTACGAGCCGCACGGCGCAATAACAAATGCGCCTCCACTGGCTGCGCACCGCTGTGTGCGAACACACACCCTGTTCGCGGACCCACACGTCTCATCCAGGCACGAGTCGCCGACTGAGTCGCTCTGCACCCGCAAGTGACTGCGGCAAAGCGGGATGTCGAAAACTGCAGACCGACGAAATTCGTGGCACAGCAGTTGAAACACCTCACCACGAACAGGCGCGCGTCGCGCCATAGAACGGGAAGGAACGGTACCCAATGCGCCTGAGCGACCTGCTCGGATTCTGTCTGTCCATCGTTTTCGTGACCACCGCCGCAACCACTGCGCGTGCACAGTCGCCGGAACCGCAATCGGACGGCCGCCAATCGACCATCGCGAATGCAGCGGCCGAGAAGGCCAAGAGCCTTCGACCGTACGAAGTGACGGTCGCCGAAAAAGTGATGACCGCCATCGATCGGCAGTTGAGCAATCAGACGATTCGGTGGCATCCCTTTCTGGAAAGTGCGTATTCGGGCGGCGGCTTTGCCGCCGGCCTCGGCTACACCTTCCACACCAGTGCCTACAGCACCGTCGACGTTCGCGGGAGCTACAGCGTCAATTCGTCCAAGCTCGCCGAAGTGGAATTCGTCTCGCCGCGCCTGTTCGACCGGCGCGGTGAGCTGACGATTCTCGGCGGCTGGCGGGATGCGACGCAGGTGGCGTTCCACGGCGTCGGGATGAATACCGCGAGCGACGGCGCCATGAATTACGGCTTTGAGCAGCCGTTCGGGTCCGCGATGTTGACGCTCAAGCCGACGCGGCGATCGCTCGTGTTGCGGGGTGGCCTTGAAGCGTCGTCGTGGGATCTCAAGCCTGGCGCGGGCACGTCGCCGTCAGTCGACAGGGTCTATACACCGCAGTCGCTGGCTGGGCTCGGCCCGACCACAACGTTCTTTGACACGCAAGCCTCGGTCGGAATCGACTCGCGCCATTCGCCCGGTTATACGCGCCGTGGTGGGTTATATGCCATCACCGGGCACGACTACACCGACCGCGACGGAGCGTTCGGATTTCGGCGCGTCGACTACGAAGCGATTCAGCACTTCCCCATCATGCGCGAGGCCTGGGTCGTGTCGCTACACGGTCTCGTGACAACGACCTGGGAGAAGCAAGATCAGGCGACGCCGTTTTACATGCTGCCGTCACTCGGCGGCGGATCCACGCTGCGCGGGTTCTCGACCGACAGATTCAGCGACCACCAGAGCCTGTTGCTGCAGGCCGAGTGGCGGATCATGGCCAACCGCTTTGTCGAAAGCTCGGTGTTCTACGACGCCGGCAAGGTCGTCTCGCGGACTTCGGATCTGGATCTCCATAACCTGAAGAGCGATTACGGCTTCGGCTTGCGGTTCCACGCGCCGATGGCGACGGTGCTGCGCATCGACGTCGCTCGGGGCACCGAAGGCACCCGGCTGGTGTTTGCGGCGTCACCTTCTTTCTGAATTGGAGCAACCCTCATGCAAAAGAAGATTGTCAGTCTCGTATCCGTGGTGTCGATGGCGCTGATCGTCGGCGTCGGCGCTGTCGCGGCCACCAGCCAGCGTTTCTATCGTGACGATCCGATCCCTCGAGAGCCTGAGCTGCAGGACGCCGGCCGTGCAGCACTATCGGAGGTCGACTTGATGGCCGGGTTGACGTACAACCTCTTCGTACTGGAAGGACGCAAGCCATCGGGTCTGCGCGCGCAGAACGTCAATACCATCGACCAGGTGCCGGACTCGAGCTGGTTCACCAACCGCATTGGGACGCGTGCACTCACGATCGACGAGATTGTCCGTGGGCCGAATGTCGGGGCGCCTCCGAATCCTTCGCGCTGGACCATCTACCGGCAAAAGACCGCCGGCGCGCATCCCGGAATCACCGCGAGGGATGGCAACGGGGAGACCTGGTTCCTCGAATTCGACCCGCCGGCCAATCCGGAGGCGTCCACCGCAGCCGTCGAAATGGCAACCAAGTTCTTTTGGGCCTTCGGCTACAACCAGGTCGAGACGTTTCTCACGACGCTCGATCCAAAGCGGGTTGAGATCGACCCGAAGGCCACGTTCTCTCGCCCGAATGGGAAGCGCACGCCGATCACCCGCGGCGACATCGACGAGCTGCTGGCACAAGTCGCTCGCCGCCCGGACGGCACCTACCGCGTGGTCGCCGGTCGCCTGATCCCCGGCAAGATCATCGGCAACTTCCGCTACCAAGGTACGCGTCCGGACGATCCGAACGACCTCGTTCCGCACCAGCACAGGCGTGAGCTGCGCGGCCTGTTTGTCTTCGGTGCATGGACCAACCTCACGGACTTCAAGGCGAACAACACGCTCGATACGCTCGTGACGGAGAACGGACGCGCCGTCGTGAAGCATTACCTGCAGGACGTTGGCTCGACATTCGGCATGACCAATGAGCGGCATCAATGGGAGAACGGCTGGGAGTACTTCCATGAACGCGGCCTATCCGCGAAGCGATTGCTCTCGTTCGGGTTTGCGCCGAGCCCATGGAGAACCGTCAAATACACCGAAGCGCCGTCGATTGGGAAGTTCGAGGGCGATCGCTTCGATCCGCGGACGTGGAAGACGCACACACCGAACGCCGCCTCAATCGAAATGCGGGACGACGATGCGTTCTGGGCCGCGCAGCGCGTCGCTGCCTTCAGTCCTGACATGATCCGCGCGATCATCCACACCGGCCAGTTCAGCGACCCAGCCGCCGAGAAGGCGATCGGCGACATCATGCTCAAACGGCGGGACAAGATCCTGCGGACGTATCTGCCCGCCGTGAATCCGATTGTCGCGACGCGGCTCGAGGACAACCGACTCTCCTTCGAGAATGCGGCAGTTGCCGCCGACGTGGCGAAGGCGCCGGAGGTCTACCGTGCCTCCTGGTTCCACTTCGACAACGCCACGGGCGAGAGCCGGCCGCTGGCCGAGACGACCAGTGGGACCACGACGGTCGACGCGCCGGTCGCGCTGCCGACCGCGGAGGGGGGATTCATCATGGTCGAGGTCTCCGCGGACAGCAAAGAACATGAGGCGTGGCGACGGCCAATCCGCACCTACTTCCGTCTCGACGGCGGGGCGTGGAAGCTGGTCGGGCTCGAGCGGATGCCTGACCGTCCGTCGGACGCGGGCGCACAGCGGGCGACGTCCCGATGAGCATCGCTATCGAGGGTTGGAAGCGTTGGGCTCACACCCTGACTTTCGGTGAGACACGAGGTGGACGTGTGCAATGAACGGCTCAACTAACGTGTTCGCGATTGCAGGGGACATCAGTCTCTTCGGACTGCGGGCCATCACCGATGCATTTCGGCGCCCCTTCGAAGTCGCTGAGATCCGACGGCAGCTCGGCGAGGTCGGGTCGAAATCCCTTCCTCTTATCGTGGCCTCCGGTCTTGCGCTTGGTGCGGTTCTGACCCTGCACACGCGCGGGACGCTTGTCACTTTTGGCGCTACCGCGTGGATTCCCACGGTGCAGGCGCTGGCGTTCTTCGTCGAGATCGGCCCCCTCGTCACCGGCCTGCTGGTGGCTGGCCGCGCGGGTTCCGGTATCGGCGCTGTTCTGGCCAACATGAGGGCGACCGAACAAATCGATGCGATCGAATCACTGTCCGTCGACTCGTTCAAGTTTCTGGTCGTGCCCCGCATCGTGGCGTGCACGCTCGCGCTCCCTCTTCTGACACTGTTCCTGGATTTTTCCGCGCTGCTCGGAGGGTTTCTCGCGGAGTATGCCGCGTCGCGTCTGAGCTTTCGGCCTGTACATCTCCAGGCGCGTTTTCGGCCATCGAGTGGGCGAACTTCTACCCGCCGACGCTGAAAACGGCCGTTTTCGGATTCGCGATTGGCACCATCTCCTCATTTCTCGGCTACACCACGGACGAGGGTGCGCACGGCGTGGAACGCGCGGCGACCAACGGTGTAGTGGTCTCGTCCCTGGTGATCATTTTTCTGGACGTCCTGCTCATCAAGTTCATCTTCTTCATCTTTCCGGAGACGTCGCTATGAGCGGCGGCGCCGCCCCGGCGGTCGTGCTGCAACGAGTGTCAAAGGCCTTCGGTGACAAGCCGATTCTCCGAGACGTGTCGTTGCAGGTTCGCGCGGGGGAAACACTCTGCATTCTGGGCCGCAGCGGAACCGGCAAGAGCGTCACGCTGAAGTTGATCATCTCGCTCCTGAAGCCGGAGCAGGGACAAATTTGGGTTGACGGCGACGAAATCACGGGCCTGCAGGCCTCGGAGCTGACTCGCGTGCGCCGCAAGATCGGATTTCTCTTCCAGAATGCTGCGCTCTTCGATTCGTTGTCGCTTTACGACAATCTGGCGCTGCCGCTTCTCCGGCTGTCCGGCAAGTCAGCCTCGGAGATCGAGGACATTATCGACCGTGTTCTTCGCGACGTCGGACTGCCCGATGACAAGCACAAGATGCCATCGGAGCTCTCCGGAGGAATGCGGAAGCGCGCCGGGCTCGCACGTGCATTGGTGCTCGGGCCCAGAATCCTCCTCGTCGACGAGCCGAGCAGCGGTCTCGATCGCATCACCGCGGCCCAGATCGACGAACTGTTGTTGAGGGAGAAGGCGGAGCATCGCACGACGTTGATCGTCGTGACGCACGACGTGCGCAGCGCCAGGCGTATTGCCGATCGCATTGCCGTCCTTGATCAGGGACGGCTGATTGCTGATGGCACCGTCGATGAAGTCCAACACAGCGAGCACGAGACCGCTCGCAGTTTGATCTCGGAGTGAAGCCATGAGCATCAAGAAAGAACGCGTCGGCCTGTTAGTGACCGGAGCGCTGGCGCTGTTTGGGATCGGGATGTTTCTCATCGGCGATCGACATCAGCTCTTCGCGCGCCACACCGAGTACTACACCGAGTTCACGAATCTCTCGGGGTTGACGACGGGTGCGAAGGTTCGCGTGTCGGGTCTCGATGCCGGCGAGGTGCTCGCCATCGGCGTGCCCGATTCGCCCGCCGCGCGGTTCCGCCTCAGGTTTCGAATCGACGCGAAGCTGCGTGCCCTGGTCCGGAGCGATTCCGTCGATCACGATTGCCAGGGAAGGGGTCGTCGGCGGCACCTACCTGTCGGTGCGACCGGGCAGCAGCCAGGCGCCGCAGGCGGAGGCACAGGCGACGATACCGAGTGCGGAGCCGACGGAATTGTCGGCCCTCCTCACCAGCGCAGCGGGACTTCTCGATGATGTCAAGGGCGCGTTGAACGGTGTCACGACGACGGTTTCGAACGTGAATGATGTCGTCGTCGGCCTCAAAGCGGGCCGTGGCACGGCCGGAATGCTGCTCAGCGACGATGCGCTGGCGAGCGATATCCGCCGGACGGTGACGGCCGCGGACTCGAGCGTGCGTGACATCGCTGCTGATCTCCAGAGCGGACGTGGACGCAGCCGGCATGCTGCTGCGCGACGAAGCCGTGGCCGGCCACATCCGCGAGGCTGTCGCGAATACGCTAGCAGCGACTGCGGACCTCGCTCAGGCAACGCGCAAGGCCGATGCGTTGATGACGGATGTGAGCTCACGCCAGATCCCCCAAAAGGCGGGCGAGCTGGTGGATCACTTACGTGACAGCGCGCAACAGATTCATCGGATCACGTCCGACATCTCCACACCCGATGAGCGCGGCATGAGCGCCGGCGCGAACGTCAGATCATCTCTTACCAACGTCAATGCGGCGACAGTCAATCTCGCCGACGTGACGGAAGCCGCGAAGCACAATTTCCTGGTGCGAGGGTTCTTCAACGAGAGGGGCTATTACAGCCTCGCGGACATCTCGCCGGACGCGTATCGGCGGGATTGGGGCATTTACGAATCGCTCGAACCGGCGAATCTGGCTGTCCGGGCCGGAGCTGTTCCAGAACGGATCGAACGGGGAGGAACTGTCCGAGACGGGAAAGGCGTTCCTGCACGCCGGTCTCACGCAGGCCGGCGAGTCCCTTGGCGGGCGCCCCATCATCATCGAAGGCTACGCGAACGGCGGCGTTCCCGCCGATCAGTTCCGGCTCTCCCGCAGCCGGGCGATGGCGGTCCGGCAGTACGTCCAGGAGCGCTTCGAGATCGATCCAAAGAATCTCGGAGTCGTACCGATGAAGAGCACCCCGCCGAGCGCAATTGGGCGGGCTTCATGGGACGGCGTGTGCATCGTGGTCTTGTTGGGAAGCTGAGGAAGCCTCCGAAGACGCGCGTGTGATCTGTTCGCGGATACGCAACGTGTGCGTGCACAGGCAGTGACGGATGGCGCCGGCTTCAAAATCTGAAGGAAATTCGCGCTCGATTGATGGCACTTACCTTGCCATTCCCTCTTCGGAGGGCTATCGAGGTGAAGAAAGCTACCAGGCCGATACACGACGACCAATCGGGAGCGCGCTTCGCGACGAGATACCAAGAGTTGAAGCAGATGCTCCTCTCACGTCAGCGCCAGTTGCTCAACGAACTGCACGGCAAGATTCGTAATGTTCGCGACGAAGGTTCACAACAGGACCGCAGCGGTCTCAACCCTGGCGACACGTTCGATGTCGAGCTTCAGGACGATCTGGAATTCGCGCTCATCCAGATGAAGGCCGAAACGGCTAGCCAGATCAACGAGGCGCTGCTGCGCCTTGAAGAGGGCAGATACGGTCTGTGCTGCGAGTGCGGCGACGAGGTCGCCCAGCCGCGGTTGCGCGCTCTCCCTTTTGCGGTCCGCTGCAAGGATTGCGCAGAAACCATCGAGTTCGCACAGCAGCGAGATCGTGCGCGGTCGCGCCGGGGTTTATCGGCCCTCGGGTTCGAAATGCGCGGCTGACCGAGAGCACCCATCGCTGGCGAGTTCGACAGTGCGAGTGTGTCTTCGCTCGCCGCGCAATCGACAGTCTGGTTTCACACGACGCGTGTGACAACACGCGGTCCACGCCGGGAGCACTCGCATCTTTCGGCAGATAACAGCACGAAGCGCGACGGCATCACCTTTGCCATTGCTGCTACCGAGACGTGTCAACGCAAGTTCATGCACGTGAAGGGAGAAGCTGAAATGACAAGGCAGATGGTCGGAACGACGCCGCGCCTCGTGCTCGCATTCGCGTTCATGGCGAACGCAGGCTTTGCGCAAACGCAGGCATCACCAACAAATGCACCAGGGGCAGCAGCGGATCAGCCTCAGTCTGCCGCCGCAATGGCGCAGGAGGCGGCCAATCCGTTTTCCAGTCGTTGGCTGATGCAAATGCAGCAGAACAACAACTGGATCGACATGCCGCCCGCAATCGGAAATCGAGTTCAGAGCAACCTGATGTTTCAGCCGTTGCTGAGTCTGGCGCTGAACCAGAAGTGGGGACTGTATGTTCGGCCAGTGGCCACCATCGTCAATTCGGTGCCCCTCCCTGGTCCGAACGGAGGAAGTGAAAGAACCTCCGGATTCGGCGACACCGTCCTTGGTGTTGCAGCAGCACGGCCATTATTCGGTGGCCGCCTCGTGCTCGGCGCAGGTCCGACGTTTGTTTTTCCGACGGCGTCGGAACGAGAGCTCAGCCGGGACACCTGGCAAATCGGTCCCGACGTCGGAGCGACACTGCTCGGCAAGAACTTCATCGCGTACGGCTTCGTGCAGCAATGGTTCAAGGCCGGCGGCGACGGTCGCGAGACCAGCCAGATGAACGGTGTCTTCAACTTCACGTACACACTCGCAAACGGTGTGACGATCGGGACCCAGCCAAACCTGTCGGTCGACTGGAAGGCGCGTGACGATGAGCGAGTGGCGTTCTCGATCGGTCCGCAGATAGGAAAGCTCTGCAGATGCGGCGGTACGCCCACGTTGTTCCAAGTGCAGTTTGAGTACTACCCGGTTCGTCCAAGCGTCGTGGGCCCGCAGTGGAATATTCAGCTGCAAGTGACGCCGACGATTCCCGCTCTCATCAAGAGAACCCTCTTCTGACCATTGCCGTCATCCGGTGCAGCTTCGAAGGAGGAGACGCATGTCACGCGCGGGAGTTGGAATGGTCATCGAGAAGCTGCTCACCGATGAAAACCTGCGCATCCGATTTGCGCGCGATCGCATCGACACGATGGCCGAGCTGTGCTCGAGGGGATTCGCGCTCACACGCGACGAGCTCGACCTTATTTACCGGGCGGATGCTCGTCTCTGGTTCTTAGGCGATCAGGTCAGGCGCGACTGCCAGCAGTGAGGCTGCCGTGCGTCGTATGGTCCCACCGGGGTGGGGCCGACACGAGCGAGACAAAACCACAAGTCGATTCGGGCGATACGTGCCCCGAAATCCTTCAAAAGTGCGCCGGGTGCAAAGCCCGGTCCGCAGCGGCTGTGCCGCATCCTGAGTTTGTCGATGTGGCTCGCGTGCGATGACGTGCGAGTAAATGCCGACGCGCTGAATGACAGCACCATCGCGCCGGTTGTCGGAAAACGCACGTACTGTGTGTCACCACACACCGCACCCGACGGCACGAGGACACCCGGCCGCTCGGGCGCACAACCAAACTTGCGTGATTTCCGCCGGATGCGTCGCGAAAGTGCTTACCGAAAGCATTGAATCGGTCTGTGCCACGCGCGGGCATCACCTTTGCCTTTGCCTTGACGAGCGCAGCGCGTATTGCGCGGCCGTCAACGAAAGCAATTGTGGCCGACTGGCCGAATTGAGAACGATATGCACGACTTTCAGACACGTGTCTTCAGGCTTGCCGCGACGGCGATGATTCTGTTGCTCGCTTCGCCGCTGATGGCGCAGGCGCCCTCTGGACAACCGTCGACGCGCGCAACCGTGCTCGACCAGGCTCGGGAGGCACTGGCCAGCCAGTCAGTCCCGCCGGAGCGTTCGGCAATCGAGCGCGGACTGTATTGGTACGACAGCCAGAACGTGCTCAACAAAATATTTGGTGGATGGAAGGGAATCCGTCTCGGGGGAGGTGATTTCCCCGCCGGGGCCGGCATGAAGTTCGGGGTCGCCTTCGATAAACCGCTGACGAAGGCCGATCCCGATCCCACTACGCCAAACAAGGTCGCTTTCGCCGCCCGTGGCGCATACAGCACACGAGGATACGCGCGCGTGAGCGCCGGCATCGACACGCTCAACCTGGGAGGCCGATCGCTCGACGTCCATGCGTTCGGCCAGTATTACGAGTTCCCCCAGGAAGACTACTTCGGCGTTGGGATGGACAGCCTCGAGTCCAACCGCACCAACTACCTCATTGATGCCATCGAAACCGGTGGGGCCGTGCACTGGCGACCTTACAAGCTGGATCTCGGAGGTGGCGCCTCCTATTTGAGTCCGCGTGTAGGGAAGGGCACCGATAGCCGATTCGCCTCTACCGAGGAAGTCTTCAGCCAGGAAACCACCCCGGGTCTCGGAACAGCGACAGACTTCATCAAGATCCAGGCATCCGCCGCCTTCGACTGGCGAGACAACCCCTCGTATCCCCACGGTGGCGGCAGATACGAAGTGGCCGCGGCGAAGTTCGACGACCACGACCTCGGCCAGTTCGATTTCTACCGGGTCGACGTGCGCCTGCAGCACTACATCCCGCTGGCCAGCCGCTATCGCGTGCTCGCCTTCCGCGCCATCGGCGCGTTCACGGACGCTGACGGCGGCCAGTCCGTGCCCTTCTATCTTCAGCCGACGCTCGGAGGGCACCGGGATCTGCGCGGGTTCCGCGAGTCGCGCTTTCGAGACGAGAACACGCTGCTGCTCGGCGCCGAGTACCGGTGGCAAGCGTGGTGGGCACTTGATGGAGCTCTGTTCGTCGACGCGGGCACGGTCGCGCCTGCTCGGCGGGACTTGTCGCTCAGCAACATGGAGGTGTCCTACGGCGTCGGTTTCCGCTTCCACAGTAACAGTGCGCTGACCGGTCGCCTCGATCTGGCCTTCAGCCGCGAAGGGTTCATCCCGCTCCTGAGGTTCGAACATGTCTTCTAGATCCGTCGCATCAATCGCGCTGGCCGTGGCACTGGCCACTCTCGTCGGACTTTCCGCACAGACCTTGCCTGAACGATCGAGCGGCCGGTCGCGCTTCTACCCTGACGACCCGTTATGGCGCGACGACGACATGCGTTCGATTGCCAAGCCGGCGGAACACGATCTCTCCAAGAGCCACGAGTTCGTTGCCAACACCTTTGGCGAGACTGCGCGCTCATTCGGGCCCACGCTCAACGTGAACACGCTCGGGGAAGTGCCGGACTCCAGCTGGTTCACCAATCGTATCGGGCAGTACGACATGACAGTGGACGACGTGCTCCGTGGCCCGAATCACGGTGACGGTCCGGCGTCGGGCCAATGGCTCGTCACCGGCCGCCCAGAGTCCGGCATCACGCCCAAGTTCACCATTCGAGATGCGCGCGGCGACACCTACCTGATCAAGCTCGATCCTGCCTCGAATCCTGAGCTGCCGTCCTCGGTCGAGCTGATCTCGACCAAGGTGTTCCACGCGATCGGCTACCACGTTCCTCAGGACTTTGTTGTCAACTTCAGTCCCGATCAACTCGTCGTCGCGCCAGGCGCACGGATCCGCAACGCGGCTGGGGAGCGTGTTCCCATCCAACAGAAGGACATTCATGGCTGGCTGAGAAATGTTCCCAAGCGGGCAGACGGGTCGATACGAGCACTAGCCAGTCTCTGGGTGCCCGGCAAGGTTGTCGGTCAGTTCACGTTCAACGGTCGTCGCTCGGATGATCCCAACGACGTCTTTCCGCACGAGCGCCGCCGAGAACTGCGCGGCCTGCGCGTATTTGCCGCCTGGCTGAATCACGACGATGCGCGTTCGATCAACAGCATCGACACCTATGTCGAAGAGAACGGACGTCGCTACATCCGTCACTACCTGCAGGACTTCGGATCGAATCTGGGCAGCGGCAGCACTTCGGCACAACAGCCGCGCGGCGGCTATGAGTACCTCGTCGAGCCCGGCAAGATTGCAAAGGGCTTGATTGGCTTCGGTCTGTACCGACGGAACTGGATGTCCATCAAGTGGCCTGACGATACCTCGCTTGGCAACATCGAAGCGGACGTGTTCGATCCGGCTACGTGGAAGACGGAGTACCCGAATCCTGCGTTCAAGCAGATGGACGCGGCGGACGCGTTCTGGGCCGCAAACATCGTGTCGCGGTTCACGGACCCCATCATTCGAGGAGTCGTGGAAGAAGCGCGACTGACGAATCCAGACGCGGCGCGCTATCTCGCTGAGATCATCATCAAACGTCGCGATAAGAGTGTCCGCTGGGGCATCACCAGAACGAACCCTGTCGACCGATTCGAAATCCGCAATGGCGGGGCGCCCGAGCTGAGGTTTGACAACGCCGCGGTGCGTCTCCATATCGTGCAACAGGAGCCGAAGTATCACGTCGAGTGGGCGCCCTTCGACAACAACACGGGCGTTGCCGGCGTGATTCGGGCAACTCTCAACACCGCTCAAACACACGCCGCCATCCCCGTCGACGCTTGGGGACCGGCCGATGCAGCCGGGTTCCGTTACGCGGTGGCCACCATTTCCACGATCGAGCAAGCCTTCCCGCACTGGACCAAGCCAGTGGTGGTTACCATTCGTGATCGCAACGGCCTGCTCGATGTAGTCGGTATCGAGCGTCCGACGGAACTGCCAGATCCCGCGGCAACGGGAGCGTCGAGATCGGAGGCAGTGCGATGAGCGCTTCAGCAAGCGGCCGCCGGCATCAGGTCGTGATCGTCGGTGGCGGATTCGGTGGGCTCGCTGCGGCCAAGGGGTTGCGGCGTGCCGACGTCGCTGTCACCGTCATTGATCGGAGAAACCACCACCTGATTCAGCCGCTGCTCTGTCAGCTCGCGACCGGGATTCTGTCCGAGGGCGACATTGCGTCCCCAATCCGCGACGTTCTCCGTCACCAGCGGAATACGCGCGTCGTTCTTGGCGAAGTAACCGGTATCGATCTGAAGACCCGACGCGTCACTGTCGACACACTTGGGCAGCGTAATCAGATCACGTACGACAGTTTGATCGTCGCGTCGGGCGCGACCCAGTCGTACTTCGGGCACCCGGAGTTCGCGCACCACGCGCCAGGGATGAAGACGGTCGATCACGCACTCGAGCTCCGCGGCCGGATTTTCGGCGCGTTCGAGATGGCCGAACGTGAGACGGATCCTGCGGCCAGACGGCGCTGGCTCACGTTTGTTGTCATCGGAGCGGGCCCGACGGGGGTGGAGCTCGCGGGCCAGCTCGCCGACCTGTCACACCGAGCGTTGCGCGGAAACTTCCGTCACATCGATCCGGCCGAAGCGCGGGTCGTCCTGCTCGGCGCCGCGCCGACAATCCTGCCTCCGTTTCCCGAGGCACTTCGAGAGCGCGCTGCCCGAGATCTGCGAGACATCGGAGTTGAGGTTCATGTGGGCACGCGGGTCATCGGAGTCGACGAGCACGGCCTTGATACGAACTCGACCGAGCCACAGGCGCGGCGGATTGATGCAGCGACGAAGATCTGGGCTGCGGGTGTAGAAGCGTCGCCGCTCGGCCGCATCCTCGCCCAAGCGTCTGGAGTCGAGCTCGATCCGGCCGGTCGGGTGAAGGTCCAAACCGACTGCACGCTTGCCGGGTGGCCCGAGGTCTTCGTGGTTGGCGACCTCATGAGCCTCGATAAGGTGCCGGGGGTGACACAGGGCGCGATTCAGTCCGGCAGCCACGTGGCGCAAACGATCATTCGTCGTCTCGCGGGTGACTGGACCCGCCAGCCCTTCCGCTATCGCGACCTCGGCACGATCGTGACCACCTCGCGGTTGCGGGCGGTCGCGGTCGTCGGGCCGCTACGCATGTCGGCTCTGCCCGCATGGGTGCTTTGGCTCCTCGTCAGGCTCATGGCGCTGACTGGCTTCAGGAACCGCGTGTCCGTCATGTTCAACTGGACGGTCGCATTCCTCGGGCGAGGACGCGCGCAGCGAGTGATCACGGCGCAGCAGGTCTTCGCGCGACAGGCGCTCGAAGTGCGCGCGCGTGACGCGGCGAATGAGCCGGCGTTATCAACGGCCGCTCACGCAGAAGCGGTCACGCCCGTTGAGGCTTGATCCCGTCAGGACGCTGGCTCACGACTAGTTGCTCAATCTGCTCCGAGAGTGCTGTCAAGTGCTTCTCACTTGGCAGCACGTCTCGCGTGTCTTTGAGCTGACCCACCGTCGACAGCGCTCATCGTATCCGCGACACGTGTGCTGTCGAGCTTCTGCTTTCCGGCGCATCTGTGGAAGACTCGCAGCGATTCTTGGAAACACGCAGCATTACTTGGGCGTCGCCCAGTCGACGATGATCTGCAAACTGTTTTCGGGCGGCGAGACCAGCCGGTTGATCAAGAACCGCTTCCCGTCGGCACTCACGTCATATTCGAACGTGGCAAAGTTGCCGCGATCGGGGTGGGCGATCAACTGGGTCTCGAACAAGGGCGCGGGCGTCCCGATCGTCGGCGGGGAACCTGGAGTGAAGGCCGCGGCCATCAGCCGGCCGTCTGGTGCGAGGAAGAAGAGCTCTCGACCATCGGCTCGCCATCGCGGGTAGCCCCCGCCCCCTGCGGAGACAGGATATGCCGCGCTCGATCCCGGGAACGCGCGGACTTCCACTTGGAATCTGCCGGAGCGATCGCTGGCCAGCGCCAACCATCGACCGTCAGGAGAGATGCGCGCCTCGGTGATCTGCGATCCATCTCGCAGGAACAGCTCCGGCTGCCCCGCCGCAGCCTTCGACCACACGGCCACCGCGCCTTCGATCCACGCGATTCGCCCATCTCGCCCCCAACCGATTGGCTTGACCATGGTCGGGTTCTCTCGGAGCGTCTGAACCTCACCGTTGTTCACCGAGACGGTCGCGAGATCGAACGTGCCGATGCCGCGTCCTTGGAAAACCGTCAGCAGGCGCGATCCGTCCGGCGACCACATCGGGTGTCGGTAAAGACCGCGGGTCACGCGAGAGGGTATCGGGCGCGCCAGGTTCATCGTCCAGACGTCCGTTGGACGGTAGGTGGCAACCTGCTGCCCATCAGGCGACAGTTCGACGCCGAGCTGGCTGGCGGCGTCGCCGACCGTCTCGAGCACGCGGCCATCGCGGCTCATCCATGTCAACTGACCGACGCCATCGCTCGGGCCGAGCGCGGCAATCACGCCGGTCGAGGCCGTGGCCATGACGACGCGACCCAGGGTTTCGGACACGCGTACCCGGCCAATCTCGAGTGGATCGCCGGTCAGGCGCCCTTCCGGAAGGCTCATGCGCTGCGCGAGCAATGGATAGACACCGCCCACCGTGCGCCCTGGAAACAGCAGGAAGCCCTTGACGTACTCTCCCGATCCCACGCCGAGGTGGAAGGCAATGGCGCGATTGGGGTCGTCGATGTTCACGAGGCGGATGCCGCTTTTCTCCGGTGTCCGATTGACGGAGAAATAGAGCAATTGGCGCCCAGGCAGGCGTTGAGGAAACCGGTGACTCGTTTCGTCCGCGGCGAGCGTCGTCAAAGCGGTCGACGCTCCTCCTGCGGCATTCACTCGCATCAAGGGCGTGGACGTTCCCGGCGCAAACACGATCGTGTCATCGTCCAGCCACAGACCGCCTCGGCCAGGGGTCGCGTCGCCGATCACGACAGCATTGCCGCCGCCGGCTGCCACGCGCTTCAGCTTGCCGTCGGCGAAGAATCCTATCGCCCGCCCGTCGGGAGACCAGAATGGGTACGACGCGCCAGTCGTGCCTGGCAACTCGGTCGCAGCGGATGCCGCGAGCGGCCGCAGCCACATGCTGCCGACGCCGCCAGCATCCGGCACCGCGATGAACACCAGCTGACGACCGTCGGGCGACACCGCCGGCACGCTGATGAAGTGCGTGCCCGGTGGCGGCGCCATCTGCAGTCGCACTTCCTGACGCGGCGTCTCGCTGTTCGGCCTGAAGAGCCAGGCGCTGACCGCGAGTAGCGCAATCGCTGCTAGGGCCGCCGCAGTCAACACCACTTGCTTCGAGAATGATGAGCGGGCGCGAGCCGTGTGGGCTTGCGGCTTGCCGGTCTGCTCGCCGCGCAACGTTCGCTCGACATCTTCGATCTCGAGCCGGGCATCGCCGATGTCATGCAGCCGCGCCTTGATGTCGGTCTGGAGACAGCGTTGTACGAGCCGAGTGACGGCGGGCGGCGTGGTGGAGGGCAGCGCACTCCAATCCGGCGTGCTCTGCAGGACCGCCGCCATCACATCGGATGACGTCGATCCGGAAAACGCGCGCTGGCTGGTGAGCATCTCGAACAGGATGGCGCCGAATGCCCACACGTCCGTTCGCCGGGTGATCTCAGCGCCGCGAATCTGCTCGGGGCTCATGTAGGCCGGTGTGCCGAGGATGACTCCGTGCGCCGTGGCGGTCAGTGTCACGGCGTCATCGGATGAGCGCGACTCGCCGTCAGCGAGCATCTTGGCGATGCCGAAATCCAACACCTTGACTGTGCCGTCGGGGCGAAGCTTGACGTTCGCCGGTTTCAGATCGCGGTGAACGACGCCGCGCTCGTGCGCGGTCTCGAGTGCGTCGGCGATTTGCCGGGCAATGCGCAGCGTTTCCGCAAGCGGCAGCCGTAACCCTGCCAGCCGATCGGCCAGCGTCGGTCCTTCGACGAGCTCGAGGACCAGAGCTGGTCCGGAGGCGGTCTCGGTGACGCCGTGGATGGTCGCGATGTTGGGATGGGTGAGGGAGGCAAGGATGCGAGCTTCGCGATCGAAACGGGCGAGCCGTTCGCGATCGTTGGCGTGATGCTCCTGCAGCACCTTGAGCGCAACGTCGCGGCCGAGGGAAGTGTCGTGGGCGCGATAGACCTCGCCCATGCCGCCCGCCCCGAGCGAGCTGAGGACTTCGTATGGGCCGAGACGGGTACCGGCCGTGAGGCTCATGCGAAGTCCTCATCGCGAGTCGAGGGACCTTCGCCGAGCTGCGCGGTGACCAAGGAGGGGCCGACACGAGTGCCGGAGGCAAAGGCCACGATGACTGGCGTGAGTATACGTGGACGGGCGAGACCCTGGCACCGGGCTCGCTCGAGGGGCTACCTCCGGCGACGTCTGGCGAGCGTCCAGTTTTCGAGTGCCAGACCGCTGACCCGCTCGAACTCGGCCGTGTTGTTCGTCACCAGCCTGAGGCCCAACGACCGAGCATGCGCCGCGATGAACAAGTCGTTGGCTCCTATCAGGGCGCCGCGCTTCTTCAGATCTGCGCGAATCTCAGCGTAGTGGATCGCCGCGCCGTCCTTGAAGTCGAGGGCTTCGACGTAGGGCAGGAAGGCGGCCAGCGCGGCGGCGTCCTGGTTCCGACGGGGTGACACCTCGACCCCGTACAACAGCTCGGCCTTGCTCACGACCGACATGCAGACGTCCGTAACCGGCAGCGCCTGCAGGCGCTTCAGCACCAGCGGGTGCGAGCGCTTCATGATGTAGGAGCACGTGTCCGTGTCCAGCATGAAGCGGGGCATTAGCCCTCGCGTTCCTGCACGGGCAGGTCTCCGACGTCGTTCATGAAGGCGTCTGACGCCACCGGGGCTGTCTCGAGGTACCCATGCCAGTCGCGAGGCCGCGGCGAGAGGATGACGTCTTCACCCTCCTTCCGGATGTAGACCTCGGGGGTGGAGAACTGATACTCCTTGGGCAGCCGCACGGCCTGGCTGCGGTTGGTCATGAAGACCTTGGCGGTACGGGACATGGGCACACCTCTGAGGATCATTATGCCATATACGAATGTATACGGCGCCCGCGTGCTCAATACGTGTCTCCATCTCGGTTTTCATGCGTTTCTAGCGGCTTGAGCCAATTTGGTTCTCCTCTAAGTCATTTGTTTGCAACATTAGGAAAGAGTTCGAATCCGAGAAACACGATGCGCACGACGTCTGCTGCGGGGACGACCACTGAGAGCATCCCGCGCGACGCCTCTAGTCTAGGGCCGGCGGTTCACCCGGGAGAGATCCTCCTCGAGGAGTTCCTGAAGCCGCTCGAGATGACGCAGGCAGCGGCGCAGCGAGCTGAGCGCTACAGCATTCGCGTAAACGACCCGTTAAGAACATTCGATACGCTGTTTCGAACTGACGAAGGAACCCGAGCACGGGAAAGAGAATCCCGTTCCTATTTGCAGACGAAGTTCGCCTCGTCATCCGTGCTTCCTGCGCCCTTGTACTCCGCCTTCTGCGGATACGGGCAGAGCGGCCGGCTGCGTGTTGTCGCCCCGTTGACGACCTTTCGCGCAACGACGCGGTCGGGGGCTTTCCCCTGTTCGACCCAGTCGGCGATGGCCGCGGGCCAGTCGACCGCATCGGGGCCGGCGCCGCCCGCGCAGTGCAGCACGCCGGGCATGAGGAACGTGCGGAAGTATTCCGGTGCATTCGGGTCGCGGGCGTGGACCTGTTCGTGGTAGCGGATGCTGGCGAGCGGCGTCAGCGCGGCATCGGCCCACCCGTGCCACAGAATCAGCTTGCCGCCCTTCGCCTTGAACGTTTCGAGGTTCGGATCCGTGGCGTTGAGGAACGTCGCCGCGAGCGCCGTGTCCTTCTTCCATGTCGACAGGTCGTATTTCGAATAGTCCCAGCTCGGATCGTCGAAGACGAGGTACTTCATGATCCCGGTGCCGAACGCGAAGCGAAGGCTCGGCGCTGTCTGGCCCGGCTGCGGAGGATTGCCGCCGGTAATCCACGCGGGCCATCCCGCGGCCTGCCCTTCGCCGCCAAACGGCTGCGCCGGATGGATCTCACCCTCTCCGTTGGTCGTCGCCGAGTACAGCGCCTTCAGCGCCGCCTTCTTCGCGTCGCTGAGCGGCAGCGTGTTGACGTCGAACCGGCACTGACGCGGATCGTTCATCACGCCGTCCTTGACGCCATCGCCGGCATCACAGGCGTCGAGGACGCCGGCTTCGACGATCTTCATGTCGTCGCGCGTGAGCATCGGCGCGTCGAGCCGGTTCGGATCGGGAAATGCAGCCTGGGCATTTTTGATCATCTGCGCCGCGAACCCGGTCCAGTCGTAGGCCGGAGCGCCGGCGATGATGCCGTCGAAGTCGTCCGGGAACCGCTGCGCTTCCATCAGCGCCTGGCCGCCGCCGCGGGAGCAGCCGCTGAAATAGCTTCGAGTGGAGCGGCTTCCGTAGTAGTGCGCGACGATCGCCTTCGCGGCTTCGGCGGTCCGGTGCACGGCGAGGTAGCCGAAGTTCAGCTTGCGCTCGAGGTTGTTCAGCGCCCAGCTGGCGTCCGTGCCGCCGCCCTGATGACCGGTGTCGGTGCCGGCAGTCGCATATCCCGCGTTCACCGTCGTTTGCGCCGAGTTCTGGATCGATCCGACGAATCCGCCGCCGCCGCCCATGAAGAACTTGGAGTTCCACTGGTCCGGCAGCAGGAGCGAGAACCGGATCTCCGTGCCGATGACGCCGTTCACCCGGCAATGCGCCGCGCGGATGGGCCCGGTTGCCGCCGCCGGCACGGCGACCGCTTCCGCGATCCTGACGTCGGGCAGCTTCAGCGCCGTCAATTGCGAACAGTCGGAGTGGGTCGTCTGCGCCGAGACCACGCCGGCCACCACGGCACAGCCAATGACAACGCCACCGACGAGTCGTCCCTTCCTCATCCGGCTCCTGCCTGGAAATCGATCCGCACTGCAGGCGACAACGCCTGACGCACTTGACGTTGTGCTACATCAGCGCGCCGAACGACCCCTCAAACGATGTCCAAGAAAACGGGACAACGCCACCCTTAGCAAAAAGCAAGTAATGCCTCAAGGTCGTTAATCTTCTGAAGTTGCTGCAACGCAGATGCGTGGTCACCGGACGCAACATCCAAGCCATACAGATAATAGTAGTGCTGAATCTTGCGACTCAGAGAGCCGCAGAGATCGCCGGATCTCTGGGGACGAATATCGTCCCTAACGCCTGAACGGTTGATGGTCGTGGTGTTGTAGTGCGCTCTGCTCGAATAAACAGAGCGTTCGGCGGTGAATCCGGGTAAATGCAAGGTGTTCATTTCAGTTCTCCTTCCATACATCGACGCCGGTAAGCGACAAGGTGTTTGCAAATGCTTTTGCAGAAGTGCTTCGAAGGGGCCCAGGTGGGTGGTAGTGCAAGAACGGATCGAAGAAACGAGTGATGATCACGCACACCTCCCGCATGAGCATGATAGATCGGAGCAGTCGACGGACCTGGCTAGAAATCGAGTATCGGGCAGAGCCCAAGGAGTCTCGGCAGAGTGACCCGCACCCAAAACGCGCCACTCGAGCAAGCGAAATGATGGCAGCAAACCGACTACACCACCTTGAGGACGATGCCAAGAAGATAGAAGGCAGTCGCTAACAGGATCAGGCGGAAAGGCGCAGGGAACCAATAGAGCTTGGCGAACGCCCATCGCCGCATCGAAGCGGCGGCGAGGACGGCCCGATCGTCATCTCCCGACGTGATTCCGTGATAGATCGAGCCCGGCAACGTCAGCTCTTGTCCGCTGAGAACCTAATCGCGCTCTGAAGCGCGGCGAGACGGCGAGGTGTGCATGCTCGATGTCCACTCTGGTGTTCTTCCCAAGAAGCTCCTTGCCGCCATCCGGGACGATCGTCCGCACACCCAGATATCGCAAATCTTGGTTCAAGCGGCGACGATGGAGATACCGTCCGTCCTTGCGCGATTTTCGACCCGTCCCGAAGGGTTGACCAGTGATGACGCTCGCGCCCGACTCGCTCAGTATGGGCCGAACGTCTTGGCAAGAGACCAGCGAACGAGCCTCGGGAGGCTGTTCTGGCACGCGGTTCTCAACCCGCTGGTGATCCTGCTGGCGATCCTGGCAAGCATCTCGTTCGCCACCGGTGACCCTCGGGCTGGCATCATGATGTCGCTCATGATCGCTCTGGGTGTGGGGCTGAAACTCATCCAGGAAGCCAAGGCCGACAGCGCAGCGGCCAAGTTAAAGGCGATGATCTCGGTCACCGCCACGGCGATCCGTGATGGCAAGCGCCAGGAGATCGCCGTTTCGCAGTTGGTCCCCGGTGACATTCTGGAACTGGCCGCAGGGGACATGATCCCCGCCGACGTCCGCATGGTCACGGCGAAAGATCTGTTCGTCACTCAAAGCGCGCTGACGGGCGAGAGCTTCCCGGTTGAGAAGTTCGAGGTCGAAAGGAACGCGGCAACAAATGCGCCCATCGGGCTGACCACCATCGCATTCCTGGGCACGAGCGTCGAAAGCGGTTCGGCGACGGCGGTTGTCATCGCAACCGGGAAGGAGACACTTCTCGGCGGCGTGGCCCACTCTCTGTCGGAGGCGCCGACCCAGACGGCGTTCGACAAGGGCATCGCTCAGTTCACCTGGTTGATGCTGCGATTCATTCTCGCCATGGTGCCCCTGGTCTTCGTCATCAATGGTCTGACCAAGGGCAACTGGGTCGAAGCCTTCTTCTTCGCCGTCGCGGTGGCGGTGGGCCTGACGCCCGAGATGTTGCCGATGATCGTGACGGTGTGCCTTTCCAAAGGCGCACTGGCGATGAGCCGCAAGAAGGTCATCGTCAAGCGGATCAATGCGATTCAGAACCTGGGCGCGATGGACGTGCTCTGCACGGACAAGACCGGCACGTTGACGATGGATCACGTCATCCTGGAGAAGCACTGCGACGTCGCGCTGAAGGAAGACGACGGCGTTCTCGCGCTCGTATACATGAATAGTCACTTCCAGACTGGGTTGAGGAACGTCCTGGACCGCGCGGTGCTCGCGCATACGGAGACCTTCACTCACGCGAAGATTCCCGAATATGCAAAGGTGGACGAGATCCCCTTCGACTTTCAGCGCCGCATCATGTCCGTCGTCGTCCGTACACCCGAAGGCAAGGACCGAATGATCAGCAAGGGAGCCCCGGAGGCCATCTTCCCTTGCTGCGCGAATTTCGAGCTCGACGGCACGCGCTATCCAATGGATCACGCACACATCGACGCGCTGAAGAAGGAGTACGAACAACTCTCGGCCGATGGCTTCCGTGTGCTCGCGATCGCCACCAAAGACATCGAGCCGCTCGGTATCGTGAAGGGCGATGCCACTCCCTACTCCAAGGCCGACGAGTGCGATCTGATCCTGAACGGCTATGCAGCCTTCCTCGACCCGCCGAAGGAAACGGCGGCGGCCGCGATCAAAGCCTTGCAGGGCCATGGCGTGGCGGTTAAGGTCGTCACCGGCGACAACGACTTGGTCGCCCGCAAGATCTGCACAGAGGTCGGGCTGTCCACCGAGTTCGTGCTGCTCGGTAGCGAACTCGACAAGATGTCCGACGCCCAGCTTGCAGACGCAGCCGTAGGAACCACGCTGTTTGCCCGCGTGTCTCCCGCCCACAAGCAGCGCATCATCAAGGCCCTGCAATCCCGCAAGCACACGGTGGGCTTCATGGGCGACGGTATCAACGACGCCCCGGGCTTGCACGCGGCGGACGTTGGGATCAGCGTCGATACCGCCGTGGATGTCGCGAAAGCTTCGGCGGACATGATCCTGCTTGAAAAATCCTTATTGGTCCTGGAAGCGGGCGTCGTCGAAGGACGAAAGGTCTTCGCCAACATCCTCAAGTACGTGCGCATGGGCGCGAGCAGCAACTTCGGCAACATGTTCAGCGTCCTGGGGGCGAGCGTGTTCGTCCCGTACCTGCCGATGGCCCCGATCCAGATCCTGGCCAACAACCTGCTCTACGATGTGAGCCAGACCGCCATTCCGACCGACGCCGTCGATCCCGAGCAGGTTGAGAAACCACGCCCCTGGGACATCAAGCAACTGACCCGTTTCATCGTCTTCATCGGCCCGTGCTCATCGATCTTCGACTACACGACGTACGTCATGATGCTCTATGTCTTCAACTGCTGGAACATCTCCACGCCGGAGGCTGCGTCGCATAGCGCGAGCCTGTTTCAAACTGGCTGGTTCGTGGAGAGCCTGCTGACGCAGACAGTCATCATCCACATCATCCGCACCAACAAGATTCCGTTCCTGCAAAGCCGTTCGTCCTGGCCGCTGATCGGCATGTCCGTCGTGATCATGGCGACTGGCATCGCCATTCCGTTCACGCCCCTGGGACACTATCTGGGTTTCACGGCGCTGCCAACGTTCTACTGGCCGCTGCTGGCGCTCACGCTCCTCTGTTACGTGCTTCTGACTCAGTCGGTCAAGATGTGGCTGCTGCGGAGGAAGTGGATCTGACGCTTGCCCACGGATGCGAACGTGTCCGTGGTCATCACCCGCCCGGAAGGTGACGAGCACCTGCCCTTTAGACGGCAGGCAGAACGTGGGGTTCTGATCAGCGTCAGCGGGCCTGCCGAGCCACACGAATTCGGTGCCCGGCTGGTTCTACGTGTCCGCGACCGTGAAGAGTCCATCCCATTCCGCATGGTCGAGCCTGGCGGCCACGATCAGGCGTGAAGGAGCGAGGTAATCGATGACGCACGATCAACAGCCTCATTCCCACGGCCAGCGGATGCGGGCGGCGACCATGGATCTGGAAACCGACATGGCATCCGACCATCACCACGCCCACGCCGCAGCGACGCGTGAGATGGTCAGTTCGAATGTCGAGGTGTGACGTGGACAACGATGGACGATTGGATCGCGATCAGGTTCGGCATGCGGAGATGGGCGAGCATGGTCACGATCACGCTGGTCACAAGCACGGGGTCGGCGGTCACACGCACGGCGTGAGCGCCGACGCGGACCGGCGGTATCTGAGCATCGCCTTCGTGCTCATCGTCGGGTTCATGGCGTTCGAGGTTGTCGTTGGAATCGTGGCGCACTCGCTCGCGCTCCTGTCCGACGCTGCCCATATGCTCACGGACGCAGGTGCGCTAGCCCTGTCACTCGTTGTCCTGCGATATGTTCAGCGCCCGGGCGGCGACGCTCTGACCTACGGCAGGCGGCGGGCTGAGGTGCTGAGCGGCCAGGCCAATGGCGCTGTGCTCCTCGTGCTCGGACTGATCGTGATCTACGAGGCGATTTCGCGCTTGATTACACCACCCGACGTCGCCGGGCTAGCCGTGACGATGGTGGCGGCTGCCGGCGTGGTCGTGAACCTCGTCGCAGCATGGATCATGGCGAAGGCCAATCGTCAGAGCCTGAACATCGAGGGCAGCTTTCAGCACATCCTGACCGACTTGTATGCCTTCATCGGAACGCTCATCGCCGGCATCGTGATCCTCGTCACCGGGTTCGACCGGGCGGACGCGATTGCATCGCTCCTCGTGGCGGTGCTGATGCTCCGATCGGGGTTCGCTCTCCAGCGCAAAGCCATCCGCGTGCTCCTCGAAGCCGCGCCGGAAGGGATGGCACCGGCCGAGGTCGGCGTGGCGATGGCGCATGGCGAGCACGTGAAAGAGGTGCACGATCTGCACCTGTGGGAACTGGCACCGGGCCATCCCATCTTGACGGCGCATGTGCTCGTCGCGCCCGGCGAAGACTGTCATGCGGTCCGCCGCGCGCTCGAGCGGATGCTGAACGAGCGCTTCAAGATCGCGCACACGACACTGCAGGTCGATCACGCGCACCAGCAAGTGCTGTCGATTCAGCGGCACGGAGTCTGGCGTTCGAGTACTTCGTGACCAGACGGACCAGAGGGAGCACCGATGACCCGAAGTGTTCATAGAGAGCGGCACCGCACCGAACGAATCGGCTGGCTGCGGGCCGCCGTCCTCGGGGCGAACGACGGCATCGTCTCGACCGCGAGTCTGATCGTTGGCGTCGCGGCAGCAAATGCCGGCCGGAATGAAATTCTCGTCGCCGGCGTTGCCGGCATGGTGGCGGGTGCCATGTCGATGGCCGCAGGCGAGTTCGTGTCGGTCAGCTCGCAACTCGACACCGAGCAGGCCGACGTGGCACGTGAGCGGGAGGAGTTGGCCACTCAGCCCGAATTCGAGAAGAAGGAACTCGCGACGATCTACGTGGGGCGAGGGCTGACACCAGAGCTCGCCACTCAAGTCGCCGACCAACTGATGGCTCATGACGCTCTAGCGGCGCATTCACGGGATGAGCTTGGGCTGTCCGAAGCCGTCGGCGCGCGCCCCGTGCAGGCCGCCCTGACATCGGCCGCGACGTTCGCGGCGGGTGCCGCATTGCCTCTCGTCACGGCGCTCGGTTCGCCACCGCCATATGTGGTCCTCGCTGTGGCGGCTACGTCGCTACTGTGTCTCACGGCGCTCGGCGCACTATCGGCGCGGACAGGCGGGGCACGCGTGCTCAGGGCTTCGGCGCGGGTGGCCTTCTGGGGAGCCTTGGCGATGGGCCTTACCGCCGGCGTGGGCTGGTTGTTCGGGACAGTGGCGTAAAGGCTAACGAAGGAGATCCCATTCCGACCGCAATGAGCCCTCGCGATATGGCAGCGCCGTCGAAGATTCTCGAACGCCGTGGCGTTCTCGCGCGCCAACGCCAGATTGTCTTGTGCGAGTTGCAGGTCGACGAACGCATTCTACATGACCCACGCACACCCACACGCCATCGCAGCACTCGCATTGAGGTGGCGACGGTTCCGGTGGGCGTCGTGCTACTGCGACCGCGCCGCGTAGTAGCCAGGGCGTGTCCGCACCACAACGTCAGGTCGACTGACTCGTACCGCAATCTGACGGAAGTTGCCATCCGTGACGGCGTTGGTCGACTCGTAGGCCAAGGAATACTGGTACGCGAGCTCGGCCTTGATCTCGCTGTAGACCGCCGCGAGGTCTTTAGGTTCCTGTGGGAAGAACGCTCGTCCGCCAGTCTGTTGCGCGAGGCGCTTGAGGACGAAGTCCCCGTCCTGGTTGCCCATCCTGCGTGCGATCGGCTCTCGCACTCCCAGGCCAATCGTGTAGATCACGGTGTCCGACCGCGCTGCGAGATCAAGCACATCGTCGAAGCTCACCACACTGGACGTATCGTCCCCGTCCGACAAGACAATCATGGCCAAACGGCGAGGACTCCGTTGTTCGTCGCGCGGTCTCTTCTTCAGCTCTTTCAGCGTGATATAGACCGCGTTAAAAAGCGCAGTGGCGCCGCCCGCGTTCGTTTGGCGAATTGCCGTTTCCAGCGCGGCGCGCTCATTCGTCAGATCCTGAAGTGTCCGAACCGTGCTATCGAAATCGACCACCGTTGCCATATCCAGCGGCCTGAGTTGCTGCACAAAGCCGACGGCCGCCTCTTGTGCGACGGTCATTGCACGCTCCATGCTCGCGCTCGTATCGATGAGCAGCGCCATGGTCATCGGCACATCAGTCTTGCCAAAGAACGTCAGATTCTGACGGACGCCGTTTTCAAGGACCATGAAGTCGTCGCGCCCGAGGTCGGCGACGTACCGTAAATCCTTGTCGGTGACCGTCACGTTCACCGAGACAAGGTCGACGCCAACCCGGAACGCGGGACGTTGTCCCCGAGCGAACACTCGACCGTGCTCGCTCCTGCCGACGAGCGCGGCGATCAGGCTGACCACGACCACGCACCACCGCTGCCGCATGCTGGCCCTCACTGGTCGACGTAGACTGCCGCGTCGCTGACCACGGCGGCGTTTGGTGGAATTCCGGCCAGGAGCGTCAGCGTGATGCAGGTGCCTCGGCCGTCGGTACCGGCATCGCAGGTGATCGCTCCCCCATGTAGCTCAACGATCTGACGGCACATGTACAACCCGATGCCTGCGCCTCGCGCGTGGGGCCGCCCGTCTCCCAACTGGTGCTCGACGCGAAAGAACTTATCGAAGATCTGCGATCGAAATGCGGGCGGCACACCCGGCCCGGTGTCGCTGAGACCGATCGAGACGCCGTCAGTGGAGTCGAGCGCGTCGCCGGCACGTACGCATCGAGCGTCAACGAAAATCGTTCCTCCAGACGGCGTGTACTTGAGCGCGTTGGACAAGATGTTGTTCAGCACGGCTCGGAGCCGGACCGGATCGCCCCAGATTGGTGGAAGGTCTCCGGCGATGCGAGATCTTGACGACGATGAGTTGCGAGTTCGCCTGCGCCTCGACGCGGCGGACTGCGTCCGCAATCGACAGCGGACAGATGCACTGGCTCGAAGTTGAGTCGAAGCTCACCGGCTTCGATACGGGTCAGGTCAAGGAACTCATGAACGGTTTCGGCCAGCTGCTCGACACCGATCAGCGATGTGGCGACGAGCTCCCGTTGATGTGCGGGAAGCGAGCTCGATGTCTTCTTGCAACATGAGTAACGTCATGCGGAGCGTCGTCAGAGGAGTCTGGAGCTCATGAGACGCGACAGCGACGAGTTCGGATCGCATTTCGTCAAGCCGCACGAGCTCGGTGACGTCGTAGAGGAGAAGGATGACTCCGCCACGCTTCAGGTTCGGGCCTGGGACGGGCACGACGCGTGGCAATAAACGCTGGACGACGCCGTCACGTTCGACGCGCAGCGGTACGGGTCAGGTCGGTGAGAGAGCGCGATCCGCTTTCAGTCCGTCGAGCTTGGATCAGCGCATTCAGGTCGAGCTCCATCCAGCCGAGGTCATCGATGCTCTGAGGCTCTTGCACCCCGGCGGAGGCGAAGTGGTGAGCGCCGCGCGGTTCATCGACTGGATCTGCCCGTCGAGTCGAGCAGGACGACGGCGTCGGGCAGTGCTTCGAGACGTGGCTTCAAGCGTCTCTTTGGCTCGAACCACCTCGCTGATGTTGGATCGCTTGAACTCTGCCAGGTCCTCCGCCATCTGGTTGAACGCGTCAGCCAGCTCGCCAGCTCGTCACCAGAAGCGACATCGATGCGCTCGGAGAAATTCCCCAGCCGGATGGCATTGGCGCCCGCGTGTCAGTCGCCGCACGGGGATGACGACGGCTCGGGTCAGATGCCAGGCGACCGCCACCGCAATTCCAAGAGCGGCGAGGGTGATCAGTAGCACCGCGCGCCGCGCCGCGTCGGCTCGATCCCGGCCACCGGCGACCGCTTGTCGGGCAAGCTCGAAATGACGATCACGGATCGCCGTCGTCAGCCCGACGGCGCGACGCAAGACAGGATTGGCCTTCTCGTGGTATTGAACGAGCGCCTCCCGCTCGGAGACCAGTGCAATCACGTCGTCCGCCGCCCGTCGATACGACGCCAGCTCTGCCTGCAGTGGACGGGCGAGCTCCACGTCATCCTCTGGGGTGAGCACGTCGAATAGAGTCGGTCATCGCGTCGTCTACGACCGCGCGCTCACGGGTCGAGCACCTCGCTTCCCCTGGTGTCGCCGGCCAGGATGAGGAGCACCGCGTCGTCTTCTCGTTCGAGTGCGCCGGCGAGTCTCGACGTGACGGCAGTCACCGATTCGCTCTGCCGAACCGTATCGGTCACGATCCCGCTCAGACGGGACAGCGCGAAAAACGTCCACGCACTCGCCGTCACGGTTGTGAGAACGAGTAGGCTCACTGCGACGACGAATCGAAAGCGGAGACCTCCGGGGATCATGACGGTGCTCACGCCAACCCAAACCGCTTGCGTTTCCGCTGAAGCGTTGTCGCATCAATCTCAAGCGTCCTCGCGGCGGACTTCCAACGAGGGCGACTGTGAAACGACCCGAGCAATGTGCTCCCGCTCCAACACTTCCAGCGAGACGAGGGCGCCGACGCGCACGCGCTGCGAGGCGCCATCGGCGGCAGCGGCGGTTGTCATGGAAGCCGAGATCAGCGGGCTCCAGCACATTGTGTGGACGAGAGGATGACCGCGCGCTCGACTGTGTTTCTCAACTCGCGGAGATTGCCCGGCCAGGATGCGCGACCATCACTTGCTCGGTGGATGGCGAGAAGGTGAGAGTCGGACGGCGCTGCTTCTGGCTGAAGATCGATAGGTAGTGATGCGCGAAGAACAGAATGTCTTCCGGCCGCTGTCGAAGCGCTGGCAGGGTTAGCATGACGACGTTGAGCCGATAGAAGAGGTCTTCGCGAAAACGGCCCGACGTGACGTCAGCTTCGAGCGCACGGTTCGTCGCGGCAATCAGTCTCACGTCCGCGCGTCGCTCATGCGCCTCGCCGAGCCGTTCATACGTCTGATCGTTCAAGAAGCGGAGCATGCGAGCTTGAGCATCGGCAGTGAGCTCGCCGACTTCGTCAAGCAGCAGCGTACCGCCTTCGGCTTCCTGAACCTTGCCAGCCACGTCCGCGATGGCGCCGGTAAAGGCGCCCTTGCGATGGCCAAACAGCGCGCTGGTCATCAGATCGCCAGAAAGCGCGGGGCAGTTGACAGTCACGAACGGGGCACTGGCTCGCGAACTATTCGCCCGAATCCATCGGGCCACCACGTTCTTGCCCGTGCCACTTTCACCTCGCAACAGGATCACGGCGTCCGAGGCTGAGGCCCGCGCGGCTGTCTGCATGAATCGCGAAAAAGTCTGGCTACGCGAGCTGAAGAGGGCAGGCTCACCGCTCTCGTCGAGCTCTTCTTGAAGCTCGATCAGCCGTCGTTTCAGTCGCTGGGCTTCGACAATTCGATTCGCCGTCAATCGAATCTGATCCGGCGTGAATGGTTTCGGGACGTAGTCGACGGCGCCGCGCTTGACCGCGTCGACCGCACTTTCGATCGACGCGAACGCCGTGATCACGACTACTGGCAATTCCGGCTGGCGCACCAACATCTGCGGCAGCACGTCGAGTCCCGCATCGGCGCCGAGCCACAGGTCGAGGAACACGAGATCGAAGTGTCCGCGGTCCAACGCTTCGAGCGCCGCAACACTGGTGGCGACTCCCAACACACGCCCCCCAGCGGCTTCGAGGCAGAGACGCACAGACTGGCGTACGCCCGCATCGTCGTCCACGACCAGCGCCGCCCATGGTGCTTTGGTGGTGATGGTCGCGTCGCTCGGGTGGCGGCTAAGCTCCTGTTCCATCGGTCGGTTCTTTATGCTTCGGCTGAACGATTGAGGTGATGGTGATTCGTTCTCATCGCAAGATCTCGGCCACACCCCGATCTTCTCGAGTGTCTATAGCACGCCGGACCCCGTGACCACGCCTCGATGACGTCCCGGCAAATTGCCGGAAGGCCGACCGCGGCACGCCGCAAAAGACCGCGACAGTCTCGCGAGTCGTGAGTGAGCCGAGCCCGAAGAATCGCATTTCGAGCCGCCCGAGGCAATCGTTCATCCGCGGTCGGCGTGTCCTGCCCATCGCGTGGCCGATGGCTTGCAACGTCGCGACTCGGCGTCGAGTGCGGCGGGCTATGATCCGAGCGTTCATCCTCGCCACGAATCGCCAGCGATGCCCGCGCCTTCTCTACTCCACCCGCGTCATCACGTGCGGGTGATCCTGTCTTCGCCGGCGCTGCAGCCGTTCATGTCGGTTCGGAAGGGCGCCGCGCACGCGATTGCGCAAATCGGAGTGGCGGCGTTCATTGTGCCCGGTCTGGCGCGAGTGAGCCTCGGGCCGTCGGCAGGATGGTTCGTGCTCGCCGCCACCATCCTTGCGGCGTTCGTGCGCGCCATCGAAGTGGAGAGCTGGGCGTTGCTCATTCCCGGCGGGTTTGTCGGCCGGGTCAAGCGAGCGTTTGGAGTTCCCGCAGCGCGCGTCGCCGCTGCCGTCACCCTGGTCGAGCGCCTCCTGCTTGGCGGACTCGCGGCGGTCGTCATCGGGCATTACGTCGCCGGCGTTGGCGTCATCGCGATTGCGGGTTGGCGCTTTACCGGTTTCGTCAGGCCCGAGGATCTCGCCACGATTGTCGCGGTCGGTGCGATTGGGCTCTTGTGGATTCGTGCCCGACTTGGCCGAGTTAGCGGCACCGACGCGATCGCACGAGGCGTGTGGATCGGTACTGCGATCGTCGGGGTCATCATCGTTTGGGGTGTGGTGACAGTGGTGCGCGATCCCGCCGGCACGATGCTGTCGTTTGGATCGCCGCCCACCTTCACGCCCCTCACAGGCTGGCCGCCGATCGAGGCCGCGCTCGTCTACGCGTTGGGCATCGGCGTCACATTACCCATGCTCAATGGCGGCGAAGCGTTGGCGCGCGCCGCTCACGAGTTTGAAGCGCCGCGCGTGCAAGCGCTGCGACGGACGGCGTTCATCACCTTCGTCTTTTCGATCCTCGTCACCGCACTTGCCACCTTTTTGATCGTATGGCTGGTCCCAAGCACCGAGGCCGCTGGCTGGCAAGATGCGCCGCTGGTTGGACTGGGGCAGCATCTCTTGGCCCCCCCTTGGCTTCGCGATTTGCTGGCGCTGGCGCTCATCGGTGCCGTGGTACTGACGCTGTTGCCCGCGGTTTCGGTGGCGCTCAACGACGGCGAGCAGATCCTGCATCGGTTGTCGCGTGACGGAACGCTCCCAGGTAGTTTTGCGGACCTCGATGCGCAACTCGGCATTCCCGCACGTGCCTTCGACGTCAGCGCCGCCATCATGGTCCTCGCCATTGTCGTGAGCGGGGGCCGGTTGACATGGCTCGCGAGCGGCTACGGTCTGAGCCTCGCAGCGGTGCTGACACTCACCATTGCGGCCTTGGTTCGATTGCGAAGTACGCACGGAGCCACGCTGGCCTTCAAGGCGCCGGGCAATCCGAGCGTGTTCGGTCGCGATCTTCCACTCGGACTCGTCGGGCCGGGAATCGTCATTGCGGCCAGTGCCGTTGCGGTGATCGCGAGCGGCGACTTCGGCTCGACCGCGGCGTCGGTCCTCATTGGCGCTTTGGCCTTCTGGTTCACGGCCGGTGGGCGAGAAGTGGAGACCGTCACTGCCGGACAGCCTCGACACGTTCGATCTGTTGCCGGCTCGCGAGCTCTCGCTCGATCACGTTGACGCCAGGCCTGGGAACGTGCTGGTGGCGGTTCGCAATCCGCATGCGCTGGCTCAGGTCGTCGCCGCGCTCAAGACCCCCACCGATCGAGACATTGTCGTGATGACGGTCCGGCTCCTTGGCGTGGACGTCGGTGAAGACGCGCCAGTCGACACGGCGCCGACACCCGCCGAGCGGCGCCTGCTCTCCGAAGTCGTCGCCCTGGCGGAACGGCACGGTCGTCCCGTTCGCCTGCTCGTCGTGCCCGCGCACGACGTCTTTGACGCGATCGTCGCGACGGTCCTTCGACTTCGCTCCTCCGATGTGCACGTGGGCGAGTCGTCCACGCTGACGTCGGACGCTCAGGCGCGGTTGCTTGGCGAAGCGTGGGAGCGGACGGACAAGCCGCAGCCTCTCGATCTTCGCCTCGTCGTGTATCACCGCAGCGGGCGGAGCGATACGTATCACATCGGCGCCCACCCGCCAGCTCTGACCCCGGCCGATCTGGATCTGATTCACCGCCTCTGGCTCGATGCCACACACACGATTGGCCCGCACGTGCATCATCACGACGTCGTGCGGGCGGCCCTGACACATATGGAACAACAACTGAACGGACCGCAGCGCGACGACGCGCTGACTGCCATTCGAGAGACGGCACGATTTGCCGACGAATTGTCCGCCGTGCTTCGCGGCCGCGACTATGCACGGCTCCGCGACATGATGCGGAATCGGCACGCCGGTGAAGTGGCCGCCTTGTTGACGGCGCTGACGCTCGAGGATCAAGTGGTGGTCTTCCGCGTGCTGCCTCGAAAGGATGCCGCCGAAGCATTCGAATACCTGTCACATGAAGCGAAAGAGGCCCTCCTCAAGGCGATGGCGCAAGAGGACGTGGCGGCGCTACTCAACAATATGGCGCCCGACGATCGGACGCTGTTCCTCGACGAGCTCCCCGCCAGTGTGACGCGCCAGTTGCTCAGCCTCCTCACACCGAAGGAACGATCGGTCGCACTCACACTGCTCGGCTATCCCGAGCGTTCGATCGGCCGCTTGATGACGCCGCACTACGTGGCGGTGCGAGAGCGTTGGACGGTACGGGAGGTGTTGGACTACGTCCGCACGCACGGGCAGGACAGCGAGACGCTCAATGTGATCTACGTCGTCGATGAGCAGGGCGTGTTGATCGACGACTTTGGCATTCGCGAGTTGCTTCTCGCCGCTCCTGACAGTCAGATCTCGAACCTGATGGATCGTCGCTTCGTTGCCCTGAAAGGCACCGACGATCAGACTGCTGCGGTCAACGTGTTCCGGCAATACGATCGCACTGCGTTGCCG
This sequence comes from uncultured Acidobacteriota bacterium, assembly GCA_963773045.1. Classification (GTDB taxonomy): domain Bacteria; phylum Acidobacteriota; class Vicinamibacteria; order Vicinamibacterales; family UBA2999; genus 12-FULL-67-14b. Next base: position 32,931 of record CAVYZT010000015.1, read on the forward strand.
GTGACCGACTCAGCTGGGGTACTCATCGGCATCGTCACGATCGACGACGTGCTCGATGTGGCCGAAGACGCGGCGACGCGAGAGATTCAGCGCATCGGCGGTTCCGAAGCGTTGGACGAGCCCTACATGCGCATCGCCCTTGGCCGGATGATTCAGAAGCGCGCCGGCTGGCTCACCGCGCTGTTTCTTGGGGAGATGCTCACGGCCACCGCGATGGGGTCGTTCGAAGCGGAAATCTCGCGCGCGGTCGTACTGGCTCTCTTCGTTCCATTGATCATTTCGAGCGGTGGCAACTCGGGATCGCAGGCGTCCACTCTGGTCATTCGCGCCCTCGCCCTCGGCGAAGTAGGGCTCGGAGACTGGTGGCGAGTCATGCGGCGTGAACTTCTGGTCGGCTTGTCCTTGGGCGCCATACTCGGAACCATCGGTTTTCTGCGCATTACGCTCTGGTCGGTGTTCTCCGACATCTATGGGCCCCATTGGTTCTTGATTGCCGTGACCGTTGCGGTGTCGTTGGTCGGGGTTGTGCTGTGGGGAAGCCTCAGTGGCTCGCTGCTGCCGTTCCTCTTGCGTCGATTGGGCTTCGATCCAGCCGCGTCGTCGGCGCCGTTTGTCGCGACGCTGGTCGACGTGACCGGCCTCGTGATTTACTTCAGCGTCGCGATCGTTGTTCTGCACGGCACGCTGCTTTGACAACTGCGACTCGTGCGTGTGGGCTTTTTGAGCGCATCCCGTGAACAGGCTGTGATTGTGTCTCCAGGAACGGAGGTTCCAAATGCTGCGCGTCCCTCGACTGCCGGTCGTGGTCTTCGGCGTGTTTATCTGGACGATATCGTGCTTCGCCACGGTCTCAATCGGCTTGGCGCAGCAGACGGCGGCGCCCGAGAGCGCCAAGACCTGGCTCGATCACCGTCAGGCGATGGAGGACTATTTACGAACCGCTGAGGTCGTCAAGATGGAGGACATTGGTCTCGGTGTGACGAGACCGAGACGCGCGTACCTCGCTCCTGGCGGCCTGTTCGATCGCATGGCGTTCAAGACGATCAGGCCCGGCTACCATCAAGGCTTCTGGGAGAGCTACAAATCGGAGGTCGCGGCCTACGAACTCGACAAGTTTCTCGGGCTCGACATGATTCCACCGACCGTCGAACGCAAGGTCAAGAACGAAATTGGCGCAGCCGTCATGTGGGTCTCTTCAACCAAGAGTTTCAAGGACCTGGGCGGACCGCCCACTCCACCTCCTGCGCAGGTCGCGGCGTGGAGCCGGCAGCTCATCCGCGCCAAGATGTTCGACAATCTCATCTGCAACATCGATCCAAACCTCGGGAACTGGCTGGTCGATTCGTCCTGGAACCTCGTCTTGATCGATCACACGCGGTCGTTCACGACCAAAAAGGACGTCCCGCACGAGGTCACTCGCGTCGATCGGGAACTGTGGAATCGGATGAAGGCGCTGAGTGTCGAGACCCTGACCCCGGTAATTGGGACGTGGATTGGTGAGAAAGAAATCCGGGCCATCATCGAACGCCGAGATCGCCTGCAAGGCCATCATCGACAAACTCGTCACGTCAAAGGGTGAGGCCGCCGTCTTCGTCCAGTAGCGATCGTTATCATCGCCTCGACCTTTCGCGCGCGCGGCGGACCGAAGCGTGTCGACGCGTTTTGCTGGCAGTCGCGAGGCGCCGCTTTCCTGCATTCTGCATGGACACGCCTTGGAACGTCGACGAACAGACCACCGCTTCAATCTACGGTAGTGTCTTCCTCTGGCGTGGTCTTTGCGTGCCTAAGCAGCCAGTGCGATTATCGTGGCTGCCGCCGTTGCTTTTCTGCGTGCTACTGACGGGTTCTCTGGGTGATCCATGCCCAGGAGCCTCGCACCGACGTTCAAGGCGACTGTCGCACTCGTGCCGATGACGGCTGTTGTTCGCGATTCACGCAATCGCCTGGTGCAGGATCTTCGGCGCGATGACTTCCAGGTATTCGAGAATGGCCGCCAGCGCGCGATTGTCGACTTCAACGCGACCGCGCACGGACCGGTGAGCGTGGCTCTTCTCTTCGACACCAGTGGAAGCATGCGCATCGGATCCAACCTGGAGAATGCCAAAGGCGTCGTGGAGCATCTGCTGAGCTGGCTCGAGCCGTCTCGAGACGAAGTCGGTCGTTATTCACGTTTGACCGTGCGGTTCGCCGAGAGGCCGCATTTACGACCGATCGCGACCAGATTCGCGGGCACTCCGCGGTCTCGCACCGACGGGCGTCACGTCGCTTTATGACGCAATCGCGGAGACAGCCAAGCAAATCGACGATCGGAGCACACGTCGGCGAGCGCTCGTGGTCGTGACCGATGGCGTCGATACGAGCAGCAGGCTGACGGCGCCTGAAGTCTCAGCCGTGGCAAGCGCGATCGACGTGCCGGTCTATGTGATGGCGGTTGTGTCACCCCTCGATCATCGAGGGAGCGCCACAGCTGTCGTGCCGGATGCGGACGAGGACCGTCCGGTCTCTCGAGTCTGGCGTATTGGACCGGCGGAAGCCTCAGGTACGTCAGCGCGGCTGCGCATGCCAGCGTGGCCAGTCGGGAATTGATTGCGGAGTTGCGACAGCAGTACTCCTTGGCGATCGAATCGGCTGTGACGCCGGGCTGGCATCGGCTCGAGGTCAAGACCAAACGCAAGGGGCTCTCAGTGCGTGCCAGGACCGGCTACTTTGCCAGTGCACTTCGTCGGTGAGCCAGTCGCGCACGTCGCGGATTCCCGTTCCACAGCAACGGGTCTCGAAATCACAGATTCCGAGTGCTTGGCGACGAGTCACATGCGGCAGTCGGCGGTGACCAACATGGCGCTCTTGGTTCGTGCTCGGCGTCACGTTGCCGGCTGGGCAGGCGCGGAGAGGTGCTGCCACGTTTCCGAGCCGGCGCCAGCTTGGTTCGCGTCGACGCGTACATTTCGCAGGACGGCGTTCCTGATCACGGATCATTCGGCCCGCCGAGATCGACGTCCTTGAAGATGATCGACCGCAGAGGGTCGAGAGCATCGAGCTTTTCGACTGCCGGAAGCAACAGAGCACGCCGGGAACGCGAGCGTTGACACCTCGGACAACGCGCTATTTGTGCTGTTCTTCGATATTCCGCACATCAAACCGGACCGTTCTACGCGTGCACAAGGCGCAGATGTCCACAGCTGCTCAATAGCGTGACTCGGCCCAAGGATCTCGTCGGCGTCATGACGCCGGAGATGTCGGCACAGAACATCGGGCCGGCGCCTCGAGCTGACGGCCTCGACCGGATGCTCAGCGACGTGTGGGGATTCAGCAGAGTCGATGCACTCGAGACGTGTAGACGCGCGTGAACACGAATTGGAGCAATGCTATTCGGAGACGGCGCCAACAACCGGTGCGTCAGGAGGCGCGACAACGGCAGGGGTGGCGAAGCAGCTCATCGAACGGCGCCGCGAGCAGAAGACGTTGCGTGCGATCGACGATTTGGTGACGTACTTGAGGGGCTACGCAAGGAGCGGAAGTTCGTTGTGATTCTCTCGGACGGTTGGGTCCTGTTCAGACGGAGCGAACAGACCGTAACGCCGCCGACGAAAGGGGACGCTCGCCTGACAACAAGTGCCGGATTCGAGTCATGCGAACGGGAGCGAGTGACGCTGTCGTTGGTCGATGACGCTGTCGAGGCGCGAAAGCTTGCCCAACGCGCGAACCGCGCGAACGTCAGCTTCTATCCGATCAGCCCGCGCGGATTCGAGTCTGGTTCGATCGCAGACGACGGCTGACGATCGGAACGCGACGAGTGCACGCCATAACGGGTTGCGCGAACTCGCCGCGCAGACCGACGGCATTGCGATGCTGGACGCCAACGATGCCGTTGGCGGCGCCGCGCGACTGTCGCGGATGTTGGTTCGCACTACGTGATCAGCTATTACTCCTCAAACCGCAACTTGGACGGCCGCTTTCGACGAATCGCTGTCCGCGTCAGGCGAGATGGGGTGGAGGTGCGGACGCGGCCGGGCTACCTCTCGCTGACCGCTGCAGAAGGGCGTACGTACGGTCTCGGTCCTTCAGAGGCCAACGAGCAGTGCGACGTTTCCGCCACCTTCTCCGAGCTTCCGTCGCTCCTGGGGCGGTTGCGATCTGGCGGCAATCCAGCGGTTCGGGTGCAGGCGTCGGGCGGCTTAGGCGGTGTGATTCAACGCCGTCGTGGAACTCGACGCCGCTGACGCTCAAAAGCAGGCAGGGTGGCTGACAGGCTGGGATGTTCGGTTGGTCGTTGAACCCGAGAGTGGCGGTCGAGCGTACAGCGTCGATTCGGTGCTTGAGCCCGGCCAGCGCTTTGCGACCTTGGAGTCCGAGAGCCGGGCTCGCGCCCGGGCGGTATTTGGTTCACGCTGAGCTGAAGGCCACAGAACGCCCGACAATGCTCCAAGGAAGCACGTCGACCACCGTCCCCGCTGTGACGGCGATGGTCGGCAGCGCGCGATCGTGCGACGCAGAGGGCCAGGAACTGCGATGGCCTATGAACCGACGGCCGACCCACGGTTTCGGCGCACCGAGCGGCTGCGGATTGAGGTGCCGGTCATGGAAAAGGGAGTCACGTCGAGTGCGCGTGTGTTGACTCGCCAGGGCCACCCCATGCTTCTGACGGTCGAGACGAGCGAACGGGTCGATGGATCACAGGATTGGGCGGTAGCGGACGTTGGATTGGCGCCGCTCGCCGCCGGTGACTACATCTTCGAAATGTCATTCGCCGCGAATGGCAGGTCCGAAGTCGTGACTTATCGCATTTCGGTTGGTGCCTTGAGGATGCTTGCGCAGGCATCGATGACGATCGTTGCGAGTGAGCTCATGCCGGTAGGGACGGTTCATTTTTCCGCCACTCGCGATCGTCGCGGCATCCTTGAGCGTCGTCGCATCGGCACAGGACCAGCCGATCTTCAAGTCGGCCATTCGCACCGTGCCGGTCTACGCGACCGTCGTCGACGGCAGCGGCCGGCTGGTAGCCGAGCTGAGTCGGTCTGAGTTTTCGGTCACCGACAACGGCAGGCCAGCCGATGTGTCACTGTTCTCGAACGAGTCGCAGCCATTCACGGCCGTCGTCATGCTCGACACGAGCGCGAGCATGACGGCCAATCTCAAGCTGCTGAACCGCGCTGCCGAGCAATTCCTCCTTCGCCTGTTGCCAGTCGATCGCGCGCAAGTCGGCGCCTTCAACGACAAGATTCAATTGAGCGGAACATTCACGAACAATCGTGACGAACTCATTCGAGCGCTCGACGACCTGTTCTTTGGCAATCCCACCCGCCTCTACGACGGGATTGCCGCTGGCCTTGACGCGCTGCGCGGCGCCGAAGGGCGTCGCGTGATTCTCGTATTCACGGACGGCGACGACACGGCCAGCAAAATCGATTTCAAGAACGTGCTCGAGCGCGCGCGCGATGAAGAGGTGATGGTGTACGCGATTGGGCTCGAGTCGGAGTACTTCGACGGACAACGCAGTCGTTCAGAACTCGGCCGTCTCGAGACTTGAGGAAGATCGCGGACGAGACCGGAGGAGGGTACTTCGAGCTCGCAAAGACGGTGGATTTGTCGCCGACCTTCTCGCGCGTCGCACAGGAATTGCGAAGCCACTACTTGATTGGGTTTGCGCCAGCCACGCTTGACGGTAAGGTGCACAAATTGGAAGTGCGCGTCGTCAAAACCCGGGATGACGGTTCGGGCGAGAAGGAGCTATCTGGCCGCGCCAGATCGCAGTTGAGCGCCGACGTGCTCCTTCTCAAGGCCTGTCGCTACCGAGTCTCCTTCTTCCTGGCTGTCCCCACACTCCTTGCGGCCGGAGCGTATCAGCTCTACAAGGAGCGCGCGTTGCTCTCAGCCGTAGATGCCGGCTGGTTTGGTGTGGGCTTTCTCGCGTCGTTCGTCTCGGCGTTCTTTTGCGTCCGCTGGCTGCTCCGCTATGTCAGCGCGCATGATCTCAGACCCTTTGCTTGGTATCGAATCGCTTTCGGTCTGGTCGTGATCGTGACTGCGGATGCCGGAGTCGTAAGTTGGACAGTCAGATAGCGATGTCTGCTGCCGGCGGAGGCGGTGGGCGAAGGCCGAACTGGCAAGGAAGATTGGTGACTGGTGCGGTTCCTAGTGCTGTTGGGGAGCGACGTCGAGATCGTCGTGAGACAGCGGCCCGAACAGACGGCCGGCGCGCAAGAATCATCGTCGCATGAACGTCAACGAGGAACGCGGGCGCATCGGGCCAAATCTGTGGAGGAGCACATGGAGCGGTGTGGAAGTGGACAACTGCGCGCACGCGCTGGGATGGGCGCTGGCGATGCTGGTCTCGCGAGCCACGGCCGCGGCCCAGGACTTCGCCGGGCGCGAGAAGCTGCGCGCACATGGCGAGCTGGAGTTCCGGAAAGACATCGTCAAGGTGGTGGATGGGGTGTACGTGGCCGTTGGCTACTCGATGGCCAACGTGACCCTGATCGTCGGAGACGGCGGCGTCATCATCGTCGACACCACCAGCACGATCGACGATGCGCAGGCGGTGAAGGCGGAGTTCGCGAAGATCTCGAACGCGCCAGTGCGCGCCATCGTCTACACGCACTCGCATCCCGATCACACCGGCGGAGCCAGCGTGTTCGCCGGTGCCGATCGACCCGAGATCTACAGCCACCAGCTGCTCGTGGACCGTGTGCCTGACCTGGGCCGCGCGGGCCGCGACGGCGGCGATCAGTTCGGCTCCACGCTGCCGGAGGCGTTGTACATCAACGGCGGCACGGGCACCGAGTTCGGTCGGCCTTCTGGACCCGCCGCGATGAAGACAGGTCCGCTCCCGCCGACCAAGACCTTCAGCGGCGACGGCCTGGCATTGACGATTGCCGGCGTGCGCCTGGAACTGCTGCACACGCCTGGCGAGACCAACGACGGCATTTCCGTGTGGCTGCCGGACACCCGCGTGCTGCTCACCGGCGACCTCTTTCTGAAGGCGTTCCCGAACCTCTACGCGATCCGAGGTGCGGCGCCCCGCCCGGTGAGGACGTGGGTCGCCAGCCTCACGAAACTCATCGCGCTCGGCGCCGAGCACGTCGTGCCGGGTCACACGCGCCCCGTCTTGGGCCTGTCCAACGCACGCGGTGCGCTCACGGCCTACCGAGACGGGATTCAGTCCGTGTACGACCAGACGCTCGAGGGCATGAAGAAAGGCGAGCGGCCCGACGAGCTCGTGGCGCACGTGAAGCTGCCGCCAGATCTCGGCAACGAGCCCGTACCTGCAGGAGTACTACGGCACCGTGGAATGGTCGGTGCGCGCGATCTACAGCGACCAACTGGGGTGGTTCGACGGCAACGCCACGCATTTGTTTCCAATGCCCGAGACGGAGCGCGCAAAGAGGATCGTGACTCTGGCTGGAGGCGTGCCGCAGACGCTGTCACGCGGCAGGGAGGCGCAGGCCAGGGGCGACTTCCGATGGGCCGCCGAGCTTGCGGATGTCGTGCTGGCCGTGGATGCGGCCAACGTCGACGCGAAGCGCCTCAAGGCGCAGGCCCTGACCGAACTCGGCGAGCGCCAGACGAGCGCCAACGCCAGGAACTACTACCTCTCGGTTGCCCAGTACCTGCTGCGAGGCCTGCCGCCGCAGTAGGAACTTCATGATGTAGGAGGACGTGTCCGTGTCCAGCATGAAGCGGGGCATTAGCCCTCGCGTTCCTGCCCTCACGCAGCGAGCCGACGCGAGCTCAGCTCCGTCGCTTCGAAGCCTCGTATCGTGCCAGGTTCTCGGCATTGGCTGGATACAGGCCGGGCAGCGCGGCCCCGCCCTTGACCTCGTTCATGATCCAGTCTTCGAGATGTTCCTGATCGACGGCCAGCGCGGCCACCCCCTCGACAAGGGCGGCCGGGATCACGACGGCGCCGTCCCCGTCGGCGACGATGACGTCGTCCGGAAAGATTGCCACGCCACCGCAACCGATCGGTTGCTGCCAGTCGACGAAGGTCAGTCCGGCCACCGACGGCGGAGCCGCAGTGCCACTCGCCCAGACCGGCAACCCGGTTGACCGCACGCCGGCGAGATCTCGCACAACGCCGTCACTCACGAGCGCCGCAACCCCTCGCATGACCATGCGCGCGCACAGGATGTCACCCCAGAAGCCGGCGTCCTTGACACCGTGCGCGTCCACCACCGCGACGCAGCCGGCCGGCATCTGCTCGATCGCAGCGCGGGTCGACGTGGGCGAGCTCCAGGCCGCGGGCGTTGCCAGATCTTCGCGCGCGGGAATGAAGCGCAACGTGAAGGCCCGTCCGACGATGCGCGGCACGCCGCTGGTGAGCGGAAACGCCCCGCGGATCCACACATTGCGCAGGCCCTTCTTCAACAGAATCGTCGTCAGCGTGGCCGTGGTAACGCCCACCAAGGCTGTGAGGGCCGAGGCGTCGTTCGAAGAAGACATCCAGGTTCTCCTTTGGGGTGCGTTGAGGATACCTGTTTTGCCGGTGCTGATGACCATTGCACACGAACACCTTCACGTCCGGCGAGGGGCAGGGTCCAGTTCTCGAGTGCGGCGCCTCCGCAAAGGCTCATGAGGGCAGTGCGCGAGAAATGGTCGATCGATCGAGTTGGAGACTGTCGAGTGGTGGCTCTGGCGCGCAGTTTCGCGCGCTTACGAGGAATGCTGAGGGTACAATGCCCGCTCTCTGGTTCCCTGCAAGGCTACTGTCGCTTACGGAGTCAGGACCGTGCCGTACATCATCGCGCTCGATCAGGGCACCACAAGCTCGCGCACGATCGTCTTCGATCATGACGCGTCCATCGTCGCCGTCGGCCAACGCGAGTTTCGACAGATCTTCCCGCAACCCGGCTGGGTTGAACACGACCCTGCCGAGATCTGGGCGACGCAGATTGCGGTGACGACCGAGGCGCTGGAGCGCGCCAACCTTCGACCGCCAGACATCGCCGCCATCGGCATCACCAATCAGCGCGAGACCACCATCGTGTGGGATCGTGAGACGGGCGAGCCGGTCTACAACGCCATCGTCTGGCAGGACCGTCGGACGGCGGATTTCTGTGATCGCCTGAAACGCGACGGCCACGCAGACCTCATTCGAGAACGCACCGGGCTCGTCATCGACGCCTACTTTTCCGGCAGCAAGGTCGCGTGGATTCTCGACAACGTTTCCGGCGCGCGGGCCCGAGCCGAGGCCGGCAAGTTGGCGTTCGGAACCATCGACAGCTGGTTGGTGTGGCAGCTCACGAGCGGATCGACGCATATCACGGACGTCAGCAACGCGGCGCGGACCATGCTGTTCAACATCAACACGCTGGCGTGGGACGCCGATCTGCTGAAGCTGTTGCGGGTACCCGCCAGCATGTTGCCTGACGTCCGTCCATCGAGCGAGATCTACGGCCGCGTCTCGACGACGCACGGCGTTGGCGGCGTCCCCATCGCCGGCATCGCCGGTGACCAGCAGGCCGCCCTGTTCGGCCAGATGTGCATCTCTCCCGGGCTGACGAAGAACACTTATGGCACTGGCTGTTTCCTGCTGCAGAACACGGGTGAGCGGCCGGTTGCCTCACGCAATCGACTGCTCTCGACAGTGGCCTGGCAGGTCGGTGGCAAGACGATGTACGCGCTCGAAGGCGGCGTGTTCATCGGCGGCGCAGTGGTCCAATGGCTGCGCGACGGGCTGGGCATCATCAAGGCATCGTCCGATGTCGAGCCGCTGGCGCTGTCCGTGCCGGATAGCGGCGGCGTCTATGTCGTGCCGGCATTTGCCGGCCTGGGCGCGCCGCACTGGGATCCGTACGCGCGCGGCACCATCGTCGGGATCACGCGAGGCACGAAAGCCGCCCACATCGCCAGGGCCGCCGTGGAGAGCGTCGCATTCCAGGTCGCCGACCTGCTCGAAGCGATGCGAGACGATGCTGGAATCGATCTCGCGGAACTGCGCGTCGACGGTGGCGCGGCCGCCAACAATCACCTGCTGCAGTTTCAAGCCGACCTGCTCGGCGTCGCCGTCGTGCGGCCGAAAGTGACCGAGACGACAGCGCTGGGAGCGGCGTACCTTGCGGGCCTGGCGGTCGGCTTCTGGGACTCGACCGACGCACTCGCCCGCCATTGGCGTATCGACCGACGCTTCGAGCCGTCAATACCAGCGTCAGCGGCGGCGGCGCGTCGCGCGGAGTGGCACCAGGCGTTGAACCGGTCGAAGAGCTGGGTCGCCGGGAGTCAGTAGCATGCGCAGGGCCGATATGCTCGTGCGGCTCGAGGCCCGGCACAATCCCTGGGACATTGTCATCATCGGCGGCGGCGCCACAGGCGTTGGCATCGCAGTCGATGCCGCGAGCCGCGGCTACGACGTCCTCCTTCTGGAACAGCATGACTTCGGCAAAGGCACGTCGAGCCGGAGCACCAAGCTCGTGCACGGGGGCGTACGTTACCTCGAACAGGGCAACCTCGCCCTGGTGATGGAGGCGCTCAAGGAGCGCGGCCTGCTTCGACAGAACGCTCCACATCTGGTCAGCAACCTCGCCTTCGTCGTGCCGAACTACGACTGGTGGGAGGCGCCCTTCTACGGGCTTGGACTCAAGATCTACAACGCGCTGGCCGGCAAGTACGGCTTCGGCACGTCAGAAATCCTGAATCGCGAGGAGACCCTGTCGCGCCTGCCGACGATCAAGACCGAAGGGCTGCGCGGCGGGGTCGTCTATTACGATGGCCAGTTCGACGATGCGCGGCTGCTGATCAATCTCGTCGAGACCGCCGCCGACCAGGGTGCGACGCTGGTCAATTACGTCCGCGTCGTGGCGATGACGAGGGGCGCCGACGGCTTCATCGACGGCGTCATCGCGGCCGATCAGGAAACCGGTCGGCAATGGACGATCCCCGCGCGCGTGATCGTCAATGCGACGGGTGCGTTTTCCGACTCGGTGCGCTGGCTGGCCGAGCCTGACACGGAGCCATTGATCGCGCCGAGCCAGGGGATTCACCTGGTGTTCGACCACTCTTTTCTGTCGGCCGATTCGGCGATCATGGTGCCGCACACGTCGGACGGCCGCGTGATGTTCGCGATTCCGTGGCATGGCCACACGCTCGTCGGCACCACCGACACGCCGATTGCGACGCCGGTGCTGGAGCCTCGACCGCTCCCGGAGGAGATCGAGTTCGTCCTCGAGACGGCAGGTCAGTACCTTCGCAAGCCACCCACTCGAGACGACGTCTTGAGTGTGTTCGCCGGCATCCGTCCGCTCGTCAAGAGCGGGGACGGCATGTTGACCGCGGCGTTGTCGCGCGACCATACGATCCACATCGATGCCTCGGGGCTGTTGACGACGACCGGCGGCAAGTGGACGACGTACCGGAACATGGCGGAGCACACCGTGGATCAGGCGGCCGATTTCGGCCGTCTGGCCGAACGGCCCTGCGTGACGCGTACGCTCAACATTCACGGATACCACTCCAACGCGGATCGGTTTGGCGCGCTTGGCGTGTATGGGTCTGACGCGCTGGCGATTCAAGATCTGATGCGCGCGACACCGTCGTGGGCGGTGCCGCTCCACGCGCAGTTGCCCTACACGGGCGCCGAGGTCGTATGGGCTGCCCGCCACGAGATGGCCCGGACCGTCGAGGACGTGCTCGCGCGCCGCACGCGGGCGCTCTTCCTGAACGCCCGCGCGGCGGAAGCCATGGCGCCAGAGGTGGCGCGGCTGATGGCCGACGAGCTTGGCTGGGATTCATCGCGCCAGGCTGCGGAAGTGAAGGAATTCTCGGCCCTCGCCAAGGGATATCAGCTCTAGTCGGGCCTTCGCTTACTGCGCCGGACACTTGAACTGATGATTCAGGTAGACGCTGACGTTGCCCTTGTCGATAGCCCTCAACAGACTGGCCACGGCCTGAAGGTGCAGTTGCCGCAGAGCTTCAAGCTGGCTGAGCAACAACGGCGAAGCCTCACCCAACTGCGTTAGATATTGGTCGCCACCGGGGAAAGCGAGCCAGTCATTTCCAGGAAAGGCAATGCCAGCCTTCGCAGTCGTCGGTTGCCCATTGTTGTTGAGCGGGATGTAGGTGGTGTCGGGAGTCGTGTTCACCGCAGCAGAGAGGCCGGTAATGAGGCGCTTTTTACTCGCCGCAGGTTTGAGAAACAGCATGGAATTGTTGGTCGGCGAACCCTGAAAGTCGATCTGGGTAAAACCAGCGAATGTCCCACTCCAGAGAGCGGCGTCGATGGTGCCCAGATAATCGAAAAACCCTTTTGCCTCCACACCGGTCAGAGCGTCGTCAAAGGTCACGACGGCATAGTCAAGAGAGAAAAAATAGGCCTTCGGGTTATCGGGACTGAAGTGAGCGGTTCCCCCCTGGTTCAGGACGTAGCCGAGAGCATTGTCGAGTACGTCAACATCCGCTCCGCTCACGGCATCAGGCCCCGAATCCTTGACGGTAAACACGTAGGAAGGATTGGTGACGGCCTCGAATCCACCGGCCGCAACACGAACACTCGTATTGCTGGGGTGAACTGTGCTGATGGCGCTGTGTGATATGAGCAAGTCGATCACCTCCTGGACGACGCCGCACTCGTTGAGGAGTCGATTGCTCCACAGCTCCAGGTTGGGGTAGCCGACGCTCAGGATCTTGGCGAGGGCCTGCGGCCCGACGACATCCTGAGAAGGAATCGGCTCCACCGAGATATACGTGGTGGCGTGAACCGCAAGGGTGGTCGTGAGCCAAACGCTTGCAATCACGCATGGCAAGAACTTCCGGCGACTTTTCGTGATGCTTCTAATCATGTGCCTCACCCCGACTTTCTAGCCGTACATCTACAGTCGGGGGGCACCGTGAACCCGCTCATGATACGCGGCATCGACACAGTTGGAAGCGCTTTCGTCGCGGAAGCACCATTTCCTTGCCACAGCGAGGCCGATCTCGGTAGTCTCGCGACATTCGCGAAAGATCAGGAGAACGCGGAGGATGCGCATGACGAAAGCCACGCTTACTGTTGCCGCCACACTTGCGCTGGTGGTCGGCGCGTTGGGTTGCAATTCGAACACTGAAGCGCAGTCGGGCGGTGCCGCGGTGCCGTTCAAGGTGGGAACCTTCGAGCGGAGCGGGCAGGCTTTTGTCGGGCTCGTGCTTCGTGACACTCAGGTCGTGGACATCGCGCCGGCGAATGCCGCGTTCGAGGCCGCCAACGCGTCGGCGCCCAAGTTGACCGTACCAGGCGACATGAAGGACGCTGATCGCGCGCTACGACACCGAGTGGAAAGCGCGCCTGGCCTCGATCGCCAGGGACGTTTCGACCGCCAAGGCCGCACCGAGCCTATGCGTACTCCCTCGACACGCTCAAGGTGCTGCCTCCCGTACGCCCGTCCCTCATCCTCAATGCCGGCGGCAACTACGTCGAGCACACCGAGGGCATCGCCGCGCAGCAGCAGCGGGCGGGAGCCGCAGCGGCCGCCCCGCCGTCCGCGGCCGTCACCGCGCCGGGCATCTGGGAGCGCAAGGCTGACGACACGCGCGACAACCCGTATCTCTTCCAGAAGTCGCCGACGGTGGTCATCGGCGCCACCGATCCCATCGTCATGCCGCGCGGCCGCACGAATATCGACTTCGAGTGCGAGTTCGACGTCGTCATCGGCAAGCCGGCCAAATACGTTCCGGTCGCGAACGCCGCCGACTACATCTTCGGCTACACGGTGCAGATCGACGTGTCGGACCGCGGCGGCCGCGGCGACCGCAAGATGGGCGGGTCCGACTGGCTCGATCGGGCAAGAACCACGACACGTTCGGACCGCTCGGACCGTTCATCGTGCCGAAGGAGTTCGTCAAGGATCCGATGAACATCCGGCACACCTTCACGCTGAACGATCAGGTGATGCAGGACTCGAACACGAACCGCATGAGCCACAACATCTTCGAGCTGCTGCACTACGCGTCGAACATCCTGACGCTTCATCCCGGGGACGTGATCTCCGGCGGCAGTCCGGCCGGCACGAACATCGAGCGCGCCGAGCCGCGCTGGATGCGCGCGGGCGACACGGCGAAGTGCGCCATCGACGGGATCGGCACGCAGATTCATCCTGTCGTCGCGGAAGGCGCCGCGCCGTCAACTCAGTAGCAGGAGGCTTTTCGGAGATCAGCGGGGGGGCGCGCGTTTGCAATCCGCTTCCGAACGAGTGCTGGCGAGATCGGCAAGCGCGCGTGCCCCTTGTCGCGGCGATCGGCCATGGCACTCAACTGGCTCTTCAATGCGGTGCGGAATGCCTGACGGGCGCGGGAGAGACTGGACATGACGGTTCCCATCGGAATGTCCATCTCGTCCGCTAGTTCCCGGTACGACAAGCCTTCCAGCTCACGGAGCACGAGCAGTTCACGAAAACGATCGGGCAAATCACTCATCGCCCGATCGATCGAGTTCACGTCATCGGTTTGCAGCAACAACGTTTCAGGGTCGGAGCTCTGCCGATCGCCGCTGTGCTGCTCTTCATCGAACGGGTCGGTTGGCGGCTGCATGCTGTGGCCGCGCCAGCTCCAGCAGGTGTGGCGAACGATTCTGAGGAACCAGGCGCGCCCGTTGCCGCCGGTAAACGTCCGAAAGTATCGGAATGCCCGCAGTGACGCCTCTTGCACGACGTCTTCTGCGTCGTGCTCGTTCCGCATCTGCCAGCGTGCCAACCGATACGCGGCATCGAGATGGGGAAGGACGATCTCGTCAAAGCTCCCGCCGATGGCCGGCGCGGCGGACGGACAACATGCGTTGGTCATGTGACGCTTCAGGACGTGGTGGAGCCCGGACGCGCTTGCGCCTCGGAGCTCATGAGACCGAACACTTGAACGGCCATTTGCGCCAGTCTGGAGTGCGGGCGGGGTGGAGACCACCGACAGCCCCCGCACAGAACCCGTACGACGCCCGTACAGGCGGCGGCAGTAAGATGACAAGGCCATGAAATCTGGCCCTGCGGGGTCGTTTGGCGTGCAACTCAAGACGCTCCGCGAAGCCGCCGGCTTCACGCAGGAGGAGCTCGCCACGATTGCCGGCCTGTCGGTGCATGCCGTGAGCGCGCTGGAGCGCGGCCATCGACGGCGTCCTCATCTCGAGACCGTGCGCGCACTATCTGCGGCACTTGACCTGCCTGGTGCGACTCGTGATGCGCTCCTTAGCGCGCGGGCATCTGCTCAGCCTGAGGCCGTCGATGAATTGAGCGCCGTCTCGCTGCCGCTGGCTCTGACGCCACTTCTCGGCCGCGCCGTCGAAATGGAGACGCTGCGGCACTGGCTGACCGATCCGGCCGCGCGCCTCATCACGCTGACGGGGCCAGGGGGAGTCGGCAAGACCCGTCTCGCACTGGAGATCGCACGAGCGATCGCGGCTGAGGGCACAACCCGTGTGGTGTTCGTACCGTTGGCCGCGATTCGGAATCCTGCGTTTGTCGCGTCGGCGGTTGCCGAGGCGCTCGGACTGTCGGACGTCAGTGCGCTCGACGTGCCGAAGCGCGCACGCGTCGCGTGCGCCGATCAGCCGACGTTGATGGTGCTCGACAATTTCGAGCAGGTGTTGGACGCATCGCCGCTGGTGGCGGATCTCCTGACCGCGGTCGCGTCACTGCGGGTGCTGGCCACCAGCCGCGCTCCGCTGCGCGTGCGAGGCGAGCGCGAGTGCACCATTGGACCGCTCGCGTTGGAGCTGGACCTGGATGCGATGTCGCCCGCGGATCTGGCGCGCTCTCCCGCGGTGCGACTATTTGTGGAACGGGTTCGAGACGTCGAACCTGGCTTTTGCCTCACATCCGCGAACGCACCCACTGTGACGGCGATTTGTCGGCGCCTCGATGCCCTGCCGCTTGCCCTCGAGCTTGCGGCCCCGTGGATCAAAGTGCTCACGGCCGAGGACCTGCTCCGCCGACTCACGCACGATGTCCTGCTTTCGACGGCCGGCCCACGCGATCTCCCCGAGCGCCAACAGACGATCAATGCGACGGTCGCCTGGAGTTATCAACTCCTCGGCCCGAACGAGCAGCTGGCCTTTCGCCGTCTCGGCGCGTTGCCTGGCCGGTTCCCGATCCAGGCCGCCGCGGCGGTCCTCGCCGGTCGCGAGGGTGCCTCGGTCACGAGCGATGAGGGGCTCCGCGCGGTGGCCGCCTTGATTGACCGAAGCCTCCTGCTGCGGGCCGAGACGTCGGTGGCCGCGCGTCCGCTGTACCAGATGCTCGAAACGGTGCGCGCCTACGCCGCGCTCGAGCTCACCGCGTCAGGTGACCGCGACGCGGCCCTGGATGGGCTGGCGCGCTATTGCACCGCTGAAGCCGCCCTCGCGGCGGAGGGGCTGGTGGGACCCGCGCAAGCCGAATGGTTGGATCGCGTCCGCGACGATCTCGAAAGTTACCGCAGCGCACTGACCTGGCTGATTGAGCGCAACCGTCCCACCGAAGCGTCCGGCATCGCGTGGGGGCTGAAGTACTTCTGGCTGATCCGTGGGCATGCGGCCGAAGGCCTCCAGTGGTACGAAGAAATCCTGAATCTGCGTTCTCTTCCTCCCGCCGCCGAGTTGCGAACCCTCGTGGGAGCCGCTGTGCTGTGGTACACGCAGGGGGAACTCGAGCGCGCACGCACTGGACTGACGCGCGCCCTGGCGCTGGAACGCGGCGCTGGCGACCTGGATCTGGTCGCGAACGGTGAGTATCTGTTCGGTCACGTCGAACACGCCGCCGGCAACGTGAACGCGGCCCGCGATTGGTTCGTTCGCAGTGTTGACCAGTTCCGTTCGCTTGCAATCCCGTCGGGCACCGGCAATGCGCTGAGCGGCATGGCCTCACTCGCCCTCGCGACCGGCGACGCCGATCAAGCGGAACGCCTGCTCGATGAAGCCACATCGGTGCTTCGACAAGCCGGTCCGTGGTTCCTGACCTGGGCGCTGTATGTTCGCGCGATCCTGGCGGTGCGGCGCGGGAACCCCGATGAGGCGATCGCCTTGCTGCGGGAGAGCCTCACCCGCATCCGCGAGCTGAATGACAAGTTCGCATTCGTGTATGCGCTGGTCCCGCTCGCCGCCGCGGCGGTACTGAAAGGTGACGATGTCTGGGCGGCGCGGATCCTCGGCACCCGGGACGCCGTCACCGAACGCACAGGTGTCACGGTGGTCGACCAATCGGTACAGGACCTCCGGGAACAGGCTGAACGGGAGGCGCGTGCCCGCCTCGGTCCCGACCGGTGGGCCCGGGCGTATGCGGCAGGCCGTGTCACCTCCATCGATTCGATGATCAAGGACATCGACACCGCTCTGCGAACCCGCTCCCGCGCCTAGGCCGCGCGCGATTCACCCGCGCCACCACCACGCCAGCGCCTTCCTCCCCGTCTTGCGCAGCCGGGAATATTCGAACGGGTCCGCAGGTTTAGGCGAATAGAGACCGTTGCGAAACGGCTTGGCTCATCGACCGGTGAGCGCGCGTCGCCCGGCGGGTGTCGGCATTCATAAACAGCAGAAATATCAAGGGTAGAGAGGAACGTCATGCGTGTCATCTTCGCGTGTTCGATCGTCGCATTCAGTCTCAGTGCATGGGGCTGCTCCGGTTCCACCGACGGCGGAAGCCCAGTCGCGCCGTCGCCAACGACGGCCACACCACCACCGGCCACGCCAGCACCGGCAAACGGTGTTGTGACGATCAACGTCGTCCGCGAAAACGGGGCGCAGTCCTTCTCTCCGAATCCGGCGACGCTGCCGGCCGGCCAGATGGTCGTCTGGCACAACGTTGACGGCGTCACGCATCGGATGGTTTTGAACAGCGGATCGCTGGACACCGGCGATCTCGCGCCGGGGGCGTCCAGCCAGCCGATGTCAATCAACACGGGCAACGCCCCGTATCACTGTTCGATTCACCCGTCGATGGTTGGCACCGTCGTTCAGAGCGCGGCGACGGCCCCGTCGCAGGGTTATTGAAGGCAATCGCGTCTCTCATGAAATTCCCACTTATCGGCCTCGTGCTCGCCTCGGCCGCGGTCGCGACGACCAACACGTGGCGCGTGCAGCAGGGCGACGTCCGCGTGATCTGCCCGATGACGATCGGCGGAAGCTTCGATGCGAAGACGGCGGCACTTAGCGGATCGGTGACCGGCAACCCGAACGGTTCGCGGCCATTCGGCGGGAGCCTCGCCGTGGACCTTCGCACACTCGATACCGGGATCGCCTTGCGCAATGAGCATCTCCGCGAGAAGTACCTCGAGGTGAACAAGGGGACCGGGTTCGACACGGCGACGCTGTCGGAGATTGATCTGACTGGATTCAATCCGAACGCGCCGGAGGGCAAGGGATCGTTCGCAGGATTGCTGACACTGCACGGCGTGACGAAAACCGTGACGGGGGTCGTCGACGTTCGCCAGGCGGGCGCCGGCCTTCGCGTGAAGGCAGCCTTTCACGTTGACCTGTCGGACTACAGCATCCCCAAACCGCGCTACCTCGGGGTCGGAGTCAGCAACACCGTCCAGGTCGAAGTGGCCTTCGACCTCTCGCGCTGAACACGAAGATGAGAACACTCTTCCTTCTGCTCGCCATGACGCTTCTCGCCGCGACGGCGTCTGCCGAGCCGACGTTTCTCGCGAAGCAGTACACGCGCTGCACAGCGTGTCATTACTCGCCCACGGGCGGCGGGCTGCTGACTCCTTACGGACGGCTCCTTTCCCAGCGAGAGCTGTCGACATGGGGCCGCGCGACGCCGGCTCCGGAAGCGGGCGCAGAAGACGACCCACATGGGGAGCAGGCATTCCTGTACGGGGCGCTGGGAGACGCGCTCGGTCCCGTCCATCTTGGGCTCGAGCTACGTCCGTCCCACTTGCGGATCGCCTTTCCCGGTGGACATCAAGAGATGAATCTGCAGATGAATCTCGACCTCGTCGGCGCGCTCCAGAAGAACGGATGGACCGCATACGGGACGGTGGGGCGTGAGCCGCCGAACTCCGCCGTCCGCAACGGCCGCACGCTGTCCGAGCCCGCGTTCATCTCCTACGAGCACTGGATTTCGTACCAGATCGACGAAGGCTTCCGGATTCGCGCCGGCCGATTCCTGCCCGCGTACGGAGTGCGCTTCGCGGATCACACGACGTACTCGCGCAGTTCCCTCGACCTCGATCGCAACGATCAGGTCTACGGCCTCGAGGTGGGCGGCACGATAGGCCCTTCGTTGGTCCAGGTGATGGTCAGTCCCGGCAAGGCCGAGACCATCCTGCACAACCGCGATCAGCGCGGAGTGTCCACCGCCGCCCGCTGGCAATTCGATCTGGCGCCGCGTGCGACCCTTGTCGGCTCGGCCTTCTATCGCCATTCGACCCGTGTCGATCCAGAGTCGGGCGCGGTGGGTGCCGCCTTCGGGATCGCGCCCGCGTCTCACGTGTCGATCTGGACGGAAGTGAACGCGGACCTGCAGACCGAGGCCGTGGGCGGGCGCTCGTGGGTGGTGGTCAATGAGACGTCCGTCGAGGTGTACCGCGGGATTTGGCTGAAGTTCTCGCCACAACTTCGGACATCCGGGGAGGAGGCGGGCTCGTCACGTGTGCGGCTTGGGTTCGCAGCGGATCTGCTGCCGCGCACGCACTGGAACGTGAACCTGGGGTACTACCACGACCGCGCGTTCGACGCCGGCACGTCGACGCTGCTGGCACAGCTGCACCTGTTCATGTAAAGGCGCGAGACGGCGGGGAACAGAGTCTTCACGGGGAGGTCGGGGAGATCAGGGAGTCGTTGTTTGGCAGATTCAGATCCTGACTCTCCGATCTCCTTGATCTCCCTGTGATGCTCTCTGCGGCGGTGTCTGGGTAACAGAGTCTTCACTGGGAGGTCGGGGAGATCAGGGAGTCGTTTCTTGGGCAGATTCAAATCCTAACGCCCCGATCTCCTTGATCTCCCTGTGATGCTCTCTGCCGCGGTGTCTGGGTAACAGAGTCTTCACTGGGAGGTCGGGGAGATCAGGGAGTCGTTCTTGGGCAGATTCAAATCCTAACGCCCCGATCTCCTTGATCTCCCTGTGATGCTCTCTACCGGGGTGCCTGGGTAACAGAGTCTTCACGGGGAGGTCGGGGAGATCAGGGAGTCGTTGTTTGGCAGATTCAGATCCTGACTCTCCGATCTCCTTGATCTCCCTGTGATGCTCTCTGCGGCGGTGTCTGGGTAACAGAGTCTTCACTGGGAGGTCGGGGAGATCAGGGAGTCGTTTCTTGGGCAGATTCAAATCCTAACGCCCCGATCTCCTTGATCTCCCTGTGATGCTCTCTGCCGCGGTGTCTGGGTAACAGAGTCTTCACTGGGAGGTCGGGGAGATCAGGGAGTCGTTCTTGGGCAGATTCAAATCCTAACGCCCCGATCTCCTTGATCTCCCTGTGATGCTCTCTGCCGCGGTGTCTGGGTAACAGAGTCTTCACTGGGAGGTCGGGGAGATCAGGGAGTCGTTCTTGGGCAGATTCAAATCCTAACTCCCCGATCTCCTTGATCTCCCTGTGATGCTCTCTGCCGCGGTGTCTGGGTAACAGAGTCTTCACTGGGAGGTCGGGGAGATCAGGGAGTCGTTTTTTGGGCAGATTCAAATCCTAACTCCCCGATCTCCTTGATCTCCCTGTGATGCTCTCTGCCGCGGTGTCTGGGTAACAGAGTCTTCACTGGGAGGTCGGGGAGATGAGGGAGTCGTTGTTTGGGCAGATTCAAATCCTAACTCCCCGATCTCCTTGATCTCCCTGTGATGCTCTCTGCCGCGGTGTCTGGGTAACAGAGCTTCACTGGGAGGTCGGGGAGATCGGGAGTCGTTTTTGGGCAGATTCAAATCCTAACTCCCCGATCTCTTGATCTCCCTGTGATGCTCTCTGCCGCGGTGTCTGGGTAACAGAGTCTTCACTGGGAGGTCGGGGAGATCAGGGAGTCGTTCTTGGGCAGATTCAAATCCTAACTCCCCGATCTCCTTGATCTCCCTGTGATGCTCTCTGCCGCGGTGTCTGGGTAACAGAGTCTTCACTGGGAGGTCGGGGAGATCAGGGAGTCGTTTTTGGGCAGATTCAAATCCTAACCTCCCCGATCCTCCGATTCTGATCTCCCTGTGATGCTCTCTGCCGCGGTGTCTGGGTAACAGAGTCTTCACTGGGAGGTCGGGGAAATCAGGGAGTCGTTCTTGGGCAGATTCAAATCCTGACTCCCCGATCTCCTTGATCTCCCTGTGATGCTCGGGAGAAGCGCCATTTAACCCGCACGTGGAATATCGCCGCCCACTTCCAGGTTTGGAGGATGTGTCGCCGGTGTGGCGTCACCAGGAGGAATCGCACATGAGCGCACCTGCCGCCAGCGGATTGGATGACGTGGTCGTGGCACATACCGGGCTGAGCCAGATTGATGGTCAGCGCGGGCAACTGGTGATTCGCGGGTATGCCGTCGAAACGCTGGCGGAACGCGCCACCTTCGAGGATGTCTGTGCCCTGCTGTGGAACGGCCGTTGGCCGTCGCCTGATCAAAGCGCACTCGTCGGCGCGGGGCTGGCCAGAGCAAGAGCCGAGGCGTTCACGATGCTGCGATCCCTGGGTGACGCGCTCGCGCCTTCGGACGGCATGGAGGCGCTCCGGGCTGCGATCGGTCATCTCAGTTCCACCAACTCCGCCCGCGATCGCGTGCGGCTGACCGGTGCGATCCCGGTGTTTGCGGCGGCGTGGGCCCGAAGACGAATCGATTTGCCTCCAGTCCGACCCCAGCCGATGCTGTCACACGCGGCCGACTGCTTGCAGATGCTGTCCGGCGCCGCGCCGGCGCCCCCGTGTGTGCGGGCGCTCGACGCGTATTTCTGCACGGTCGTCGACGACGGGATGAACGCGCCAACCTTCACCGCACGCGTCGTCGCCTCGACCGGGTCCGATCTGGTCAGCGCGATCGTGGCCGCCATCGGCGCGCTGAAGGGGCCCCTCCACGGCGGCACGTCGGCTCCCGTCCTGGAAATGCTCGACGCCATCGGCGGCGCGCGTCGCGTTCGCGGCTGGCTGGAAACCGAGCTCGAGTCCGGCCGCCGCATCATGGGCATGGGGCATCGCGTGTACCACGTGCGCGATCCGCGCGCGGCCGCGCTCGAGCGTGCGGCGAGGGTGCTCCAGGAGGCCGGCGTGTCGGCGCCGCGGCTCTCGCTCGCGCGCACGGTCGAACGCGAGGCCGAGCGGCTCCTGGCCCAGCGCTACCCCCATCGCGATCTGCGCGCGAACGTCGAGTTCTACACCGCCATTCTGTTGGACAGCGTCGGCATTCCGCGCACCCTGTTCACGCCAATGTTCGCGGCCTCTCGTGTGGTGGGTTGGTGCGCCCACGTGGATGAACAACGCGCGGTCGGCAGACTGATCAGGCCGGCGTCGGTTTACGTTGGCCCGTCCCTGCTCGATCTCAGTGCGACGCCCGATCGCGACCACCAGGTGTCTGGAATATTCGAGGGCGCGTGACGGTTAACGCTTCTGAAACCGTCTCCTGAGAACAGAAAGGATTGCTCATGTCACCGATCGCCGAAGCGATTGACCTCACCATTCCATCATTCACCGGCCAATTGCTACGGCCCGACGACTTTGCGTACGAAGAGCGGCGGAAAGTGCACAACGGACTGATCGACAAGCATCCTGCCGTCATCGCGTCCTGCCATGGCGTCGCCGACATCGTTGACGCCGTGCAATTGGCGCACACGCTCGGCCTCGAGGTGTCGGTGCGGGGCGGGGGTCACAATGTCGCAGGACGCGCGGCGATCGATCGCGGCGTGATGATCGATCTGTCGCCGATGAAAGGCCTGCACGTGGACGTGCCCGGACGCGCTGTCCGCGCCCAGGGCGGCGTGCTGTGGAAGGAGCTCAATCGCGAGACCCAGCTGCACGGACTCGCGACGACCGGTGGAGTGGTCGGGAGCACCGGGATTGCCGGCTTGACGCTCGGCGGCGGCCTTGGCTGGCTGATGCCGAAATACGGCCTGGCGCTCGACAACTTGCGAGCCGCCGATCTGGTGCTTGCCGACGGGAGGGTGGTTCGCGCGAGCGCGGACGAGAACCCCGATCTCTTCTGGGCGATTCGCGGCGGCGGCGGCAACTTCGGCATTGCCGCTTCCCTCGAATACACCCTGCACCAGGTCGGGCCGATGATTACCGGCGGTGCCGTGGTTCATCCGTTCGCGACGGCGTTCGATGTGCTGCGCGTCTTCCGGGATACCTGCACGTCGCTGCCGGATGAAGCGATGCTGGTGGCCGCTCTGCAGACGGCACCCGGTGGTTCGAATGCCAAGGTCGCCGGCATCGTCGGCGGCCACTGTGGCTCGCTCAAGCAAGGCGAGTCCACCTTTCGGGCCCTCAAAGCGTTTGGTGCACCGGTGATGGACGTCATGGGGCCGATGCCGTACGTCGCGCTCAACGGGATGATCGATCCCGCCTTTCCGAAATCGGCGTTGAACTATTGGAAGGCGCAGTTTCTCACCGGCTTGAGCGACGAAGCGATTCGCACGCTGATCACCGGCTTCGAGACGTGTCCGTCGCCGATGAGCCACGTCATGATCGAGCACTTCCACGGCGCCGCGAGCCGGATTCCCGTCTCGGCCACCGCCTGCACGATGCGCGTGACCGGCTTCAACGTGGTCATCGCTTCCCAGTGGATCGACGCGCGCGAGACGCCACGCAACGTGAAATGGGCGCGCGAGACCTTCGCGTCACTCGCCCCGTATCTGGCGCCGACACGCTACGTCAACTACCTCGAAGACGACGCCGCGGATGCCGCCGCGGTCGCGTATGGACCAAACCTGCAGCGGCTGCGAGCCATCAAGACGAAGTACGACCCCAGGAATTTCTTCCGGCACAACGTCAACATACTTCCCAACTAACAGGAACTTGGCTCGTATCGACGGGACGCCCCTGGGGCCTGACGATAGAGCGCTGACGCCTCGTACACCGCACGCCGAAGCCGGTTGATCCCGCCGAGTGGTCGGTGATCGCTGATGCCGCGCCATGGCGAGAAGGCGAGCGCCTCGCAGAGCGCGCGGCGCTCGCCGGTTTCGAAATCGCCAGCTGCAGCCTGGTCAGACGGATGATGTTGTCGATCTGGCCGGCTTCTTCAGGCGGCTCGTGTTCGAGTACGGACATCCGAGCGCCCCTTTCGACTCACCTTCGCAAGCTACTCCTCACCCGAACCGACGCCTCGGTTGTACCAGCGCTGAGCGCCATCTTCGAGACTGGTGTTGCCGACCGTCTTCCGCTAGATTCCCCTCACATGCTGAAACTGTTTCGTCTCATCACGCCCTATCGCGGCTACGTCGCGATTGTCCTGGTGCTGGCCCTCGCGCAATCGATCGGCTTTCTGCTGCTGCCGCGATTGATGTCGGACATCGTCGACAAGGGCATCGTGAAGGGCGATCAGCGCGCGATTCTCGAGATCGGCGGCCTGATGCTGCTGATGTCGATCGTCGCCACGCTCTGCGCCATCGCCGGGAGCTACTTACTCGTCGAAGGTGGCGACCGGCTTCGGACGGATTCTGCGCGGCGCGATCTTCGCGCGCGTCGAACACTTTTCGATCCACCAGTTCGACCGCTTCGGCTCGGCGTCGCTGGTGACGCGGACGACCAACGACACGACGCAGGTGCAGCAGATGCTCATCATGCTGCTGACCATGGTGATTACCGCGCCGATGATGGCGATCGGCGGCGTGATCCTGGCGCTGTCGCAGGACACGCAGCTGGCGTGGGTGCTCATCGCCGTCATGCCGGTGATGGCGCTGGTCTTCGGGCTGATCATGCGCGGCGCGATGCCGTTGTCGCAGGCGATGCAGGCCAAGATCGACCGCCTGAACCTGGTGCTCGGCGAAGGGTTGAGCGGCGTCCGCGTGATCCGCGCCTTCGATCGCGGCGCGCACCAGCGCGAGCGATTCGATCAGGCGAATCTCGATCTGACGAACACCGCGATCGCGGTGAACCGCCTGATCGCGTTCCTCATGCCCGCGCTCATCGTGATGCTGAACCTCACGAGCATCGCGATCATCTGGTTCGGCAGCCACCGGATCGACGCAGGGCACGATGCAGGTGGGCGCGATGATCGCGTCGCTGCAGTACGCGATGCAGATCCTGTTCGCCGTGTTCATGGTCACCGCCATGTTCGTGATGCTGCCGCGCGCGTCGGCGTCGGCCGCACGCATCAACGAAGTGCTGGACGTGGCGCCGGAGATCGTCGATCCGGCGAGGCCGCGTGCAGCCGCAGCTGGCCGCGCAAACGCGGTCACGTCGAGTTCCAGAACGTGACCTTTCAGTATCCGGGCGCCGAGGAACCGGCGCTCACCGGCGTGTCGTTCACGGCGCATCCGGGCGAGGTCACCGCGATCATCGGCGGCACCGGCTCGGGGAAGTCGACGCTCGCGGGACTGATTCCGCGGTTCTACGACGTCAACCAGGGGCGCGTGCTGGTGGACGGCGTCGACGTCCGCGAGATGACGCAGGCGGATCTGCGCGCGCGGATCGGCTTCGTCCCGCAGAAGGCGGTGCTCTTCACCGGAACGGTGGCCGCGAACATCCGCTACGGCCGCGAGGACGCGTCCGACGAGGAGGTCCGCCACGCGGCGACGGTCGCGCAGGCGATCGAGTTCATCGAGGCGATGCCGGAGACGTTCGCGTCGCCGATCTCGCAGGGCGGCATCAATCTCTCGGGCGGACAGAAGCAGCGGCTCGCGATTGCGCGCGCGATCGTGCGGCAGCCGGACGTCTACGTCTTCGACGACAGCTTCTCGGCGCTGGACTTCGCGACCGACGCGAGGCTGCGCGCCGCGCTCAAGGGCGAAACCGCGAACGCCACCGTCTTCGTCGTCGCCCAGCGCATCAGCACCGTCATCAACGCCGACCGCATCGTCGTCCTCGACAACGGCCGCGTGGCCGGCATCGGCACGCACGCCGAGCTGCTCGAGAAGAGCGAGATCTACCGCGAGATTGTGGCGTCGCAGGTCTCGCTCGAGGAGGTCGCATGAGCGACCCACGGCCCAGGGCCCACGGCCGCGCCGGCGCAGCCGCACCGCGCCGCCGCCGCGGACATGTTCGGCCGCCGCCGGCTGATCGGCGGACTCGGCATGCCGACGCAGAAGGCGAAGAACTTCAAGGGCACGCTGGTCCGGCTGCTCGGCTACCTGCGTCCGCATCGCGCGGGCCTGGTCGTGGTGATCCTGGCCGGGCGCGATCGGCACCGTCTTCAGCGTGCTCGGTCCGAAGATTCTCGGCCTGGCGACGACGAAGATCTTCGAAGGGTTCGTCGCGAAGGCGATGCGCGTGCCCGGCGCCGCGATCGATTTCGACTACGTCGGACGCATCCTGCTCGGGCTGATTGGCCTGTACATCGTCGGCAACGCCTTTCAGTACCTGATGCAGTACCTGATGGCGAACATCGCGCAGAAGACGGTCTACGCGATGCGCCGGGAGGTCGAGGCGAAGTTCGACCGGTTGCCGTTGAAGTTCTTCGATTCGCGGACCCGCGGGGAAGTGATGAGCCGCGCGGTGAACGATCTGGACAGCATCAGCGGGACGCTGCAGCAGAATCTGACGCAGCTGCTGACGTCGGCGCTGACGCTGATCGGCGTCATCGTCATGATGCTGACGATCAGCTGGATTCTGACGATCGTCGATCGTCCTCACGCTGCCGCTCAGCATCGTCGTGGTCGCGCGCATCGCGAAGCGGTCGCAGCCGTTCTTCATGAAGCAGCAGATGGCGCTCGGCGCGCTGAACGGCCATGTCGCCGAGATGTACGGCGGCCACACGATCGTCACCGCGTTCGGCCACGAACGGAAGTCGGTGGCGACGTTCGACGACGCTGAACGAGAACTACTACGACGGCGCGTGGCGCGCGCAGTTCGTGAGCGGCATCATCATGCCGACGATGATGTTCGTCGGCAACCTCGGCTACGTGCTGGTCGCGGTGATCGGCGGCGTGCTCGTGACCCGCCGATCGATTGCCATCGGCGACGTGCAGGCGTTCATTCAGTACGGCCGTCAGTTCTCGATGCCGATCACGCAGTTGAGCGGCATCGCGAACACGATTCAGCTGACGATCGTGTCGGCCGAGCGCGTGTTCGAGTTGCTGGACGAGCCGGAAGAAACGCCGGATGCGCGGGAACGCGACGGTGATTGCCAGCCCGCGCGGCGCCGTGCAGTTCGACGCGGTGAGCTTCAGGTACAAGGAGGCCGTGCCGCTCATCGACGACATGTCGCTCGACATCGCGCCCGGGCAGATGATCGCGATCGTCGGCCCGACCGGTGCCGGCAAGACGACGCTCGTGAACCTGCTGATGCGCTTCTACGACGTCGACAGCGGCGCGATTCGCGTGGACGGCGTGGACATCCGCGAGCTGAAGCGCGGCGCGCTGCGGCGCATGTTCGGCATGGTGCTCCAGGACACGTGGCTGTTCTCCGGCACGATTCGCGAGAACATCGCCTACGGGCGCGAGAACGCGAGTGACGACGCCGATCGTGAAGGCGGCGAAGGCGGCGCAGGCGGACCATTTCATCCGGACGCTGCCCGAGAACTACAGACACGCCAATCAACGAGGAGGCGAGCAACCTGTCGCGAGGGGCAGAAACAGCTGCTGACGATTGCGCGCGCGTTCCTCGCCGATCCGGCGATCCTGATTCTCGACGAGGCCACGAGCAGCGTGGACACGCGCACCGAAGTGCTGATTCAGCGCGCCATGGGCGAGCTGATGCGCGGCCGGACGACGTTCGTCATCGCGCACCGGCTGTCGACGATTCGCAACGCGGACGTGATTCTGATGATGGAACACGGCCGGATCGTCGAGAAGGGCACGCATCACGAGCTGCTCGCGGCCAAGGGCCGCTACGCCGAGCTGTATCAGAGTCAGTTCGCCGGGCGGGCCGCTCAGTCCGTCTCCCTCGTGTCGTAGCGATCGCGAACCGCACCAACAACATGAAGACACCCGCCGGCTGTGTGAAGAAGATCGCCGCGCTGGTCGCCATGCTCGCGCGCGGCGAGACGATCGTTCCGGAACGGCCCGGGCGTCGGATTCTCGGAGACTAGACCCGGAGTTCTCCGGAGTTCACTTGAGTCGAGTCCGCAGGGCGCCACTTTAGTGGCGCCTCAATGGCAGGACTAAAGTCCTGCCCTACGTCAACTCAAGTGAGCTCAGGTCTAAGCCAGCACGGTCAGGCATTCGCGGCGTTGGCGTTGGCGGAACGCGTGAGGTGTTTCCAAGTTCCATCGCCTGAATGCTCTGGTGAAGGCGGCGGCTCCGAATAGCCAAGCAGGTACGCGACCTCGCCGATCGATAGCGGCGAGTCGGTGAGGTATCGCTCTGCCGCGTCCTTGCGTGCCAAGTCGAGCAGCTCCTGGTACGACGCACCGGCAGCCGCAAGGCGCCGCTGGAGTGACCGCGCTGACGTCGCAAGGGTCTGAGCGATCGCCTGGATGCGCGTGTCGCCGCCGCCGATGCGCGACGATAATACTCGGCGCACATCATGAACCACATTCTCCATGAGAGGCAGGTGCGCGATGGCCGCGTCAGCCTGTCGCTGGAGCAAACCGCCCAAGGCGGGGTCGCGTCGCCGGAGCGGCAGTTGACACGTGGCGCGCGACAGTGCCCACCCGTTCCAGGACGCTCTGGTGTGCACCCGACAACCGAGCACGCGTTCGAACTCGGCAACATCATCCGGCTCGTGACAGAAGCTTGCGTAGGCGGCGCGAAACCGGTTTTCAGTTTCCTCACGAAAGTGGAGCACGTTGAGCGTAACGGTGAACTCGGCCGAGAGTGGGGCGTTGCAATCTTCGAGTAGGACCCGAATCGGGTCCTCGTCCTCCCGAATGGTGGGAACGGCTCGAGCCTCGGCGAGACGAAGATAGCGCGCGAGGCGCGTCAGCCCCTCGCCAACGTTCTCGGACGTTGCGATCAAGTAATCGATCAGCGGGAACGCTCCGAGCGGCGTCACCGTGGCCAGCCGCATGCCCGGATTCTTCATCGGTCGCTGCTCGAGGGCTCGGCGCAAGAGTGGGTCCCAGACCGTACGCGGTATGCGGGCGTCCGGGTCATCCAGATCCGCGCGACGGATCCCCGCGTTGGCCAGGAGGGGTGTCATGCAGTAGTCCAGCCGTTCGAGCGCATGGACGAAGACGCGTACACTCCCCGCGGGGTAGGACGGCCGGGCGGCGCCGGTTTGGTCCCGCGTCATGGCGCGCTTTGTCAAGCCATCGGCGCGTACGGTCATGGTCGGGGAAGGTCCTCAGCTGTAACGATTGTCCCATGCAGAGCCTTTTCCGGCTCGGACCATGACGACGCAGTCCACCTATGACGTCGTGATTGTTGGCGCTCGATGCGCTGGCGCCACACTCGCAACGTTCCTCGCCAGATCCGGGGCTTCCGTCTTACTCCTGGACAAGGATCGAGTTCCGAGCGACCAGATTCTGTCGACTCACACCATCCATCCGCCAGGTCTCGACGTGCTCGACCTCGTTGGTGTTGGCAACGCAGTCAGGGCGGTAGCGCCGCCGACGCACATCGTGCGGTTGCGAAAGAACGACGCCGTCGTTGACTATGGGTTTTCCGACGGCCGAGCGGAGTACTGCCCCCGGCGAAAGCGGCTCGACGGGCTCTTGCAGGATGCGGCGGCGTCTGCTGGCGTTGAGGTTCGTGACCGAACACGAGTGACCTCACTGGTACGAGACGGAGACCGCGTGGTCGGAGTCCGCGCCTCTGGGCCTTCGGGTCAAGAGCACGTGTTCCGGGCCGGTCTGGTTGTCGGCGCCGACGGACGTCATTCCACCGTCGCACGCCAGGTCGAGGCTGAGGAGTACCTCGCATACGACGGGCCGCGAGCGATGTTCTGGGGCTATTGGAATGCTCCCGCGTTCTGGCGAAGCGATTCGGCATACCGATTTGGGATGTACCTCGCAAATACCGACGGTCACATCCGCGTCATCTTTCAGACCGATCACGACCAGCTGCTGATTGGTAGCCTTCCCCCGGTTGACCTGGCGATGGTGTGGCGAATCGATCCGGACGCCGCTCTGATCGCCGATCTGGCCTCCGATTCCACAACCGGTCCGCTGATCGCCGGCTCGGCGCCAGATGGACGTATCCGAGGCACCGTGAAGGAACGGTATTTTTTCCGCAGCGCAGCCGGAAGCGGGTGGGCGTTGGTGGGCGACGCGGGTCATCACAAAGAGTTCGTCATTGGCGACGGCATCACGGAGGCGCTCCTCCAGGCACGCAGCCTGGCCTCGGCGATCGGGCAGGGAACCGACGCAGCGTTGCATCGGTGGTGGCGGGCACGCGACGTCGAGGCCCTGCCGCTCTTTTTCCTCGGACAGGACGAAGGGTCGTTGGGGCCTCCGATGGAGCTTCAACAAGTCGTCTTTTCTCGTGCGGCGAAGGCGCCCACACTCACGGCGCGGATCGCGGCCACAATGGAGCACCAGCTCTCGCCCCAGGCGACGTTCCCCGTTCACCAGGTGCTGTGGTGGACGCTCGGGGCCGCGTTCCGAGGAAGGTGGAAGGTCGTGCCAGAGTTCATCGCGATGGCGAGACGGGGATCGGGGATCGACCGGGAGCTGCGTCTTCGTCGACGACTTCTCGCGGCGGCTGAGTCCGAAGCGAACCGTCGCGACTCACGCGATGATGTGTAGCGTTATCGGAATAGATCGTTGGTGACGCCCGTCGGGAACAACGGAGCCAGCAGTTCCCCTTTCAACGCGCCTCTCGCCGCTGCAGACACTCGTTGCACGACTTCGTCCGAGTACTACGTTTTGTGTCCTTACGAATTCCTTAGCTCTCCTTCCCCCCTTTTTACGCGCGGTTCGGCAAACTGGGGTATTGCTTGAGGCTTCACAGGCGGGCGCTAGCGCGACCCGGCTCGCCCAGTTGTCGTCCCATCCCCGCAGCAGCCTGGCCGTCCTGTCGCTCGGCGCCCTGGGTGTCGTCTACGGCGACATCGGCACGAGCCCGCTCTACGCGCTGCGTGAGTGTCTTCACGGCGTCCACGGCATCGCGCCGACTCGCGACAACGTGCTCGGCGTGCTCTCGCTGATCTTCTACTCGCTCACCTTCATCATCTCGATGGTCGAGCTGTAGCGAACTGGAAGCCGGACGTATGATGCCAGCACGTGGCTGCGCTCTGGAGCGACGTGCGATACGCCGTCAGGACCTGGCTGAAGTCGCCTGCCTTCGCGTTGACGGCCGTTGCCACCATCACGTGCGGCGTCGGAGCGATGACGGCGGTCTTCGCCCTCGTCAACGCCGTCCTCCTGAGACCACTACCGTATCCCGACGCTGAACGCGTGATCGTTTTGCTCAATGCGTCGCGGGGACAGGCATCGCGGAGTCCCCTGGTCTCAGCGCCACGCGTGCGGGCGTGGCGGGAACACGCTCAGGGCATTGGCGAGGTGGCCGTCTACTCGCTTGGCCCGGCGGTGAACGTCGCTGTCGCCGGTACACCGCGTCACGTCATCGCCGGACACGTCACGGCAAGCTTCTTTTCGCTCTTCGGCGCTCGCCTGGCCCGGGGCCGTGCCTTCAGCGCTGATGAGGATCGGCCAGGACAATCTCGCGTCGCCGTTGTGAGTCACGCCTTGTGGCAGAGCCAGTTTCGCGGCGACGATGCCATCGTCGGTCAATCGATCTCCGTCAACGGGGAACCCGCAACGGTGGTGGGCGTGCTCGACGATCGATTCGATGCTCGCTCCCTGGCGCCGGATGTCGTGACACCGCCGGAGATCTGGCTGCCCCTACAGCTCGAACCCGAGACCAGAAACGACGCGAACAACCTGTTGGCGGCGGCTCGCCTGAATGCTGGTGTGTCCCTCGAGGTGGCGCGGCAACAGGCGCGCGCGGCGGCGGATGGCTTTCGCGCGGCCTTTCCTGGTGAGTTGCCATCTGAGGCCAGCTTCACTGTTGCGCCGCTCGAATCCATCGTGGTTGGCGACGTGCGCCAATCGCTGTTGATGCTGCTCGCCGCTGTCGGCCTCGTCGCCCTTCTGGTCTCAGCGAATACGGCGAACCTCTTTCTCGCTCGCGCGTCGGCGCGCCGGAGGGAATTTGCCGTTCGGCTCGCCTTTGGAGCCACTCGCGCGCGTCTCGTCCGGCAACTGTTGACCGAAAGCCTCATGTTGTCGGCGATCGGCGGCCTGGTGGGCGCCGCGTTGGGAATACTCGCAGTCCGGCTCCTTCTCCAACTCGAAGTGGTCCAGATTCCTCGCGTCGGTTCGGTTGGGGTAGCCGACGCAGTCGACCTCCGTGTGCTGATGTTCGTCACGACGACCGTGGTTGCCGTTGGCGTGGCATTCGGACTCGCCCCAGCGGCAAGCGCGGCTCGCATCGATGCGAATGTCGAACGCGATCTGAGGCGCGGCCCGCGCGGCGGCGCCAGAGGTGGCCAGCGGCGCGCGCAGGCGTTCCTCCTCGTTGGGGAAGTGGCAGTGGCGTGCGTGCTGGCCATCGGTGCCTCTCTCCTGATGCGGAGCCTTGCGCGCCTCCAGCGTGTCGACCCCGGATTCGAGCGCCGCGGCGTGTTGACGATGCAAACGGCATCCGGTGACCGCCGCATGGCTTCGTCGGCAGAAGCGATTCGTGTATTTCGGAACGGCCTGCGGCGTCTGACCGAACTGCCCGGCGTCGAATCGGCGGCTGTATCGCTGACGGGCGTCCCGCTGGCACAGGGCGGTGCTCTCCGGGTCGACGTGGTCGGCCGCCAGATGGATCGGCAGTACGTCGCCAATTGGGATCTGATCTCGCCGCAGTATTTCGACGTGTTCGGGATCCGCTTGATTCGCGGCCGCCTGCTCGACGATCGCGATGAGCGCGGAATGGCGCCGGTCGCGATCATCAACGAGGCCATGGCGCAACTGTGGTGGCCCGACCAGGATCCGCTCGGCCAGCGAATTCTGATCGGAAAGGGCGGGGGACCCGCGTTCGAGGAGAGCGTCCCGCGGGAAATCGTCGGCGTGGTTGCCAGCGTGCGGCAGTTCGGTCTCGACCGGGCCGCACGCCCTGGCGTCTACGTGCCGATCGCCCAGATGGCCGATGCGCAGATGCCGTTCATCAATCGTCTCAGTGCGCCGGCGACATGGGCGGTGCGGACCTCGCTCGACGCCTCTGCGATGGCGACCACCGTCGAGCGCGAACTGCTGAACATCACCGCCTTGCCGGCGGCCGAGGTCCGCACGATGGACGACGTGTTCGCCGCCGCGACCGCCCCGATGGCGCAGAACGCGTGGCTGATGTCCGCGTTTGGCGGGCTCGCACTGCTGATTGCCGTCCTGGGCGTTCACGCCGTCGCGTCGTATTCGGTGCAGCAGCGAACGCACGAGCTGGGTGTGCGGCGCGCGCTCGGTGCGCAGGCGTCACAGATGCGCGGCATGGTCGTGTGGGAGAGCCTCCGGGTCGTACTCGCCGGCACGATCGTGGGGATGGCCGCAGCCGTCGGGCTCGCGAGACTGCTGACGACGTTGCTGTTTGGAGTTGCGGCTTACGACTGGCTCGCTTTTACCGTTGTTCCTGTCACGCTGGTGGCCTCGGCGCTGGGCGGCGTCTACCTTCCAGCTCGTCGTGCGTCAACCGTGGATCCGGTCGTCGCGCTTCGCGAGTGACGGCAGCCAGGTGTTGGTCGATCCGCGATGACCAGACCGTACCGCCGTGTTCGTCGCGGTAGTATGTCTCCTCATGAAGCCATCCGATTGCATTCTCTTCAGCGGCGGCGCCCCGGGAGCCGAGTCGTGCTTCGGCGAGTGCGCCGAGCGATACGGCATCGAGGAAGTCAACTTCACCTTTGACGGTCATCACATCGAGCGGCGCCGCGGCATTCGGGTCCTCAATCACGAAGAGCTCCTGACTGGAGACGTCAGCCTCGAGTACGTCTCGCGCCTGATGCACCGGCGTTTTGCCGAAGGCCCGATGATCCGCAAGATCCTGCAGACCCTCTGGTACCAGGTCAACCACGGCCAGGAGATTTTCGTCGTCGGGACGATCGTGGACGACGATACGGTTCGAGGCGGCACCGGGTGGGGCGCCGAGTTCGCCAAGCTCTGCAACAAGCCCCTGTTCGTGTTCGATCAGGAGCGCGATGGATGGTTTGCCTGGAGTGGATCGGACTGGGCGAGCGCGACCGGTACGGCCGCTCCCATGATCGCCCACCCGCACTTCACCGGCACCGGCACCAGGAACCTGCGCGAGAACGGGCGCCGGGCGATCGAACAGCTCTTCGAGGGCTCTGGGTTCGGCGTGCGCTGATCGACCCTCGCAGGGCTGCGCGGCTGGCACGGCCTCTGCGCTTCACTCCTCGCTTCTTTGACACGGCTCCGGTTTTCCTGAGGCAAATGGCTCGTCTCGGCATCGAGGCTCACGACATGTCGTGAGCAAGGATGCGGAGCGGCGGTTGCGGTCGTGTCATCGGCGTATGAACCCTCGTGCGAGGAGTGACCCGTGATGCAACGACTGCCCCGACCTGGACGCACCCTCCCCCTCCTCTCGTGGTTGCTCATTCTCCTGGCGGTAGCGCGCGCCGGCGCGGAACAAAAGCCAGCGCCCACTCAGGATCCGCTGGCGCGCATCAATGAGTCGATCGATGCGCTGACCAGGAAAGTCTGGCCCAGCGTCGTGCAGATCCTGGTCACCAGTTATGGCGCGCGTGAGGACGCCATTCGCGGCGAAACCAACGTCGTCATCGGCCGCCAGCGATCGAGCGGTTCAGGCTTCGTGATCGACGCGGACGGTTACATCATGACCAACGCGCACGTGGTGAGCGGGGCGCAGCGCGTGCAGATCGTGCTGCCCGCCGAAAACGCGGACGGCTCGTTGGCGACGGCGCTGTCGGGCAAGACCACGGCGATCCCCGCGCGCATCGTCGGCATCGCGACGGAGCTCGATCTGGCCCTGTTGAAAGTGGACGGTCAGACGCTCCCGGCGCTGCCGCTCGCCACGTATTCGCAACTCCGGCAGGGCGAGACGGTGTTTGCTTTCGGCAGCCCGGTCGGACTGCGCAACACGTTGACGCACGGCCTGGTGTCGGCGGTGGCCAGGCAGGTCGATCCCGATTCGCCGCTGATCTATGTCCAGACTGACGCGCCGATCAACCCGGGAAATTCGGGTGGCCCGCTGGTCAACGTCCGCGGAGAGGTCGTCGGCGTGAACACGTTCATCATGTCGCAGACCGGCGGCAGCGATGGGCTGGGATTCGCGATTCCCAGCGCGACGGCCAGGACGGTGTTCCGTCAGCTCAAGCAATACGGTCAGCTGCGGCGGCAGGAAGTGGGGATGAGCATGCAGACCATCACGTCGACCATGGCGGCATCGCTCGGCCTGGTCAGAAACTACGGCGTGATCGTGTCGGATGTCTGGCCTGGCGGCCCGGCCGAAGCGGCAGGCCTGCTGGTCGGCGACGTCCTGGTTTCTGTGGATGGCCAGCCGGCCGACAATCTGCCGACGGTCGTCTACAACTTCCGCCTCAGAGATTCACCCGAGAAGGTTCAGATGGTCGTGCTCAGAGGCGCACAAGAGCAGCGCCTGGCGATCGCGCCGGTCGAAGAGCGGAGTGAGTTCGATGCGGTCTCGGCGCTGGCAGACCCGCAGAAGAATCTTGTCGCGGAGCTCGGCCTTCTCGGCGTCGAAATCGATCAACGCATCGTCGCCGCCGCGAGCGGGCTCAGAAGTCCGTTCGGCGTCATTGTCGTCGCTCGCGCGGCCGGGGCGGCGAGCGAAGTGCCGGTTCAGCCGAAGGACGTCATTCGCAGCTTCAACAACCGGCGGATCTCGACGCTGCAGGCGCTCAGGGATGAGGTGCAAGCGCTCAAGCCGGGAGCGCCGGTGACCTTGCAGATTCAGCGTGAGGGGCGATTGATGTACTTATCCTTCACCCTCGACTGATCCCACGACATTCGCGCAAGACCGGTGTGTCATCGCTGGCGAATTCGGATCGACGAGACGCAGTCATCCCACCCGTCACCGCAGGGACCGGGTCGGCGCTCGAGATCCTGCACGTCGGCGGTCAAGGTCGTGCTGGCGCCGCGGTAGTTGTCGTCCTCGAAGAGCGTGACCTCCCAGCCGCTGGGAACTTTGATCGACGAGATGCAGTCGTCCCAATCGCTGCCTGCGCCGGCGCCGCAGGGACCGGACAAGTCGTCGAGGTCGGCCACGTCGCCCATGAGCGCGCGGCTCCCTCCTCTGAACTCGGGATCCTGGTAAACCGTGACCAGGCTGTTCGAAAGAGTGGTGCTTGGCGCGCTGGGAGTACTGCTGCACGCGCTGCTTGCCACGGCCATCATCCCGGCGATGATGGCGCAGGATTTCGTTGTCATGATTGCCACCTCGATCGTTCCCTTCACCGATTCTTCTCGAGCACGCTCTTGATGGTGGAGAGCGTTTGTTCTGCTGCCTTCTTGGCTTGAGATCGCGCGGTGCTGCGCGTCAGCCCGCCAAAGCCGCCACGCAGCAAGTCGCCGCGCGATCGATTGCCGTAGACGATGTAGGTTGCCGGCGATCCGTTCTCGGTCCCGCTGATGATCGCGGCGAGAGCCAGCGACGCGTCGTAGTAGTGACTGGCGTAGATGTACTTCTGCGCGACGATCGTCCGATCAGTCTGTCCCTGCGGCGTGTAGACCACGCCGTGGACGATGCTGATGACCGGTTTCATGCCGTAGTTCTCTTTGATCCAGTAGAGGATGTCGCGGCCGCCCGGCAGCGGCTCCTTGGGATACACGGCGAGATAGCGCGCGAGCGCCGGGTGAAAGGCGTGAAAGACCGACGTGTTTGCCAGGATCCCGGCCCATTCGGTTCTCAGGTTCACCGGCTTGTCGCGGTCGTCGTAGGTGATGAGCGCTTCGTCGCCGCGAGCGCGGTAGGCGTTGACGTAGTTGATCGCCGCGGTACGAGCGAACCCGTTGACCTGGGCAGCGTAGTCCGCCGCGCTCCAGTTGATGGTGGAGCTCAGCGTCGTCATGGCCGCGCCTCCGAGCCGGATATCGCAACGGCCGGGGCGACAGTTCTTGAGCGCATCGACTTCGTCGCGATCGAACGACAGCTGCGCGACGTCGGCCGGCGCCGCCGGCGTGCTGAACCGTCCGAAGCCCAATGTCACCTCGCCGTCGACGTAGGCGATCATCTGGCCGTAGTAGCTGACGACCTGTGCGTGGGGCACCAGAATCTTGACGGCCGCCTGCGTCAGGATCTCGCCATCGCCGACCGTCTCGGCGCGCGCGATGACCGCACCGTCGTGAAGCGTCGCCATCTCTGCGGCGGTGAACTTCATCTTCCCAAGGGCGTCGTCCACCTCCTGGCGAGGATTGGAGGATTGACTGCCGAAGGCGGTGGGGGCAAGCCATGATGCACCAATGAACACGGACAATGTGAGCAGTCGCACGCGCGATCACACTGCAAATTGGTCGCCGGATCTCGTCCTTGCTTCCAGCCTGAGGGCGAGGTTCAGAACGCCCGTCCAACGGTAGATCGCTCAGTCACTCACGACATGTCGTGACTCGGGAACGTCGCTTAAGAGATTGCGACCTTGGTTGTGCCCTCAGTATCAAGGTTTAATGGATGTCCGATTCAGCAAGAGTGAAGGCCATGAGCACAATCACGACGAAAGACGGTACGCGGATCTATTTCAAGGACTGGGGCACGGGACAGCCGATTGTGTTCAGCCACGGCTGGCCGCTCACCGCTGACGCGTGGGATGCCCAGATGGTGTTTCTGGGATCCCGCGGCTATCGCTGCATTGCGCACGACCGGCGTGGCCACGGCCGATCGAGTCAGCCGTGGGACGGCAACGAGATGGACACGTATGCCGACGATCTCGCGACGCTCGTCGAAGCCCTCGATCTGCGAGAGGCGGTTCACATCGGTCACTCCACCGGCGGCGGCGAGGTGGCGCGGTATATCGGGCGCCACGGCACGGCGCGCGTGGCCAAGGCCGTGCTGATCGGCGCCGTGCCGCCGCTGATGGTGAAGACGCCGGCCAATCCCGGCGGCTTGCCGATCGAGACCTTCGACGCGATCCGCGCGGGCGTGACCGCCGATCGCTCGCAGTTCTTCAAGGACCTCTCCATCCCGTTCTACGGGGCCAACCGGCCCGGCGCCAAGGTCTCCGAAGCCGTGCGCGATTCGTTCTGGCTGCAGGGGATGCTGGCGGGTCACAAGAACGCGCTCGACTGCATCAAGGCGTTTTCGGAAACCGATTTTACCGACGACCTCGGCAAGATCGACGTGCCGACCCTCATCATGCACGGCGATGACGACCAGATCGTCCCGATCGGCGCATCCGCCATGTTGTCGTCGAAGCTCGTGCGAGGCGCCACGCTGAAGGTCTATCCAGGCCTGTCACACGGGATGTGCACCATCAACCACGCGCAGATCAATGAGGATTTGCTGGCCTTCATCGCGACTTAGGTCGTGGGCGGGCCGATGGTGACGGAGGGGGCGGCTTCCGGCGCCGCTTGCATTCTGGATATAAATGAACGACCATTAATTTCTGTGGCTCGTCCTCCGAACGCCGACGGACAACGCACCCGGCAGGCCATCCTCGATGCCGCCCTTGCGCTCTTTGCCGAGAAAGGCTATTTCGGCACGAGTCTTCGCGATGTCGCCGGCGCCGTGGGCGTGCGCGAGAGCGCGCTCTACAACTATTTTTCCGGCAAGGAAGCGCTGTTCGAGGCGCTGCTCGCCGCCGATTCGGCCGATAAGATCGAGCACCTGGCCGCGATTCTCGAGGCGCCGATGGCCGATGCCCGGCAGACGCTGGAGCGGCTCGCCGAGTTCCTGCTCGACCGCTTCATCCAGCCGCGCCAGCAGCAGCTGTTTCGCATCCTGATGTCCGACGGCATGCGCCTGGCACGCGACGGCCGCATCAACCTGCTCGAGCGGATGCAGAGCAGCCGCCCGCGATTCGAGGAAGTGATGCAGCGGATGATGGACGAAGGCCACTTGCACGACGCCGATCCCGAACTGCTCGTGATGCAGTTTTTCGGGCCGCTGCTGTTCTGGCGCCAGCTGCACGCCATCGGCGCCAACCGCGCCGTCATCCGCAACCGGCGCGCGTTCGCCCGCGCGCACGTCGATCAGTTTCTGAATGGCGCAGCCGCCGAGCCGGCGGCGGTGCCGGCCCGCGCCGCTCGCGCGCGCAGGGCCTGACCCCTGTAAGGAGCCCGTCGTGTCCCGCTCGAGATTCTGGATCGCTACCGTGTTGACGTGCGTCTCGCTGGCTGTTGCCGGCTGCGGGTCGCCCGACCGTGAGGCCCTTGCCGCGGCAGGTGAGCCCGAAGCCATTGCGGTGACGACCGCCGCTGTCGTGCAGCAGCCGGTGACGCGCTTCATTCGCGTCTCGGGAACGCTGGCGGCGCAGGAAGAAGCCGAGGTCGCCGCCGAGGTCGCCGGCCGCGTGGTCGCTACGCCGATCGAACGCGGCAGCCGCATCGCGCGCAACGCGGCGTTGATCGAAATTGCCGACGCCGAAGTCGCGGCGCAGGCGAGAGAAGCCGACGCCAACGCCGCGCAGATCGAGGCTCGCCTCGGCATCGCGTCCGGGGCGACGTTCGATGTGGACCGCGTGCCCGACGTCGCCAATGCGCGAGCGGCCTTCGAGCTCGCGAAGACCGAGTTCGAGCGGACCCGCATGCTGCAGGAGCGCCAGCTCGTGTCGCAGTCCGACTTCGACCAGCGGCAGGCGCAGGTGGAGGCCGCCCGGCGTCAGTACGAAGTCGCCAGGAACGGCGCCGAGCAGCAGTATCAGGCGCTGATGGGAGCCAAGGCCCGCGTCGCGCTGGCGAAGAAAGCCGTCGCCGATACCGTGGTACGGGCGCCGTTCGACGGCGTGGTCGCCGAACGCCTCGTTTCGGTCGGCGATTACGTCACGCGCGGCACCAAGGTCGCGGCGGTGATGCGCGTGAGCCCGCTTCGTCTGGAGCTCACCGTCCCGGCGCAATACGTGACCACCATCGCCATCGGCAGCGCCGTCAACCTGGAAGTGGACGCCTTCGCGGGCGAGACGTTCGTCGGCCAGGTGCGCTTCGTGTCGCCCAACCTCCGCTCCGAGACGCGCGCGCTGACCGTCGAAGCGGTCGTCGCCAACACCGACGGACGATTGAAGCCCGGCCTCTTCGCCACGGCTCGCATCGAGCAGGCCGCCAAGTCGCCGGCGCTGTTGATTCCGGCGTCGGCCGTCCAGAAGACCGCGAGCGCCAATCGCGTCTTCGTCGTCGTCAACGATCGAGCCGAAGCGCGCCTGATCACGACCGGTCTGATGGAGGGCGATCAGATCGAAGCCACCAGCGGCCTGAACGCAGGCGATCGCGTCGTGATCGGCGGACTCGAACGCCTGAAGGACAACGCTCGGATCAAGGTAGGGAGCTGACGTCATGCAGTGGCTGGCAGAGCTGTGCGTGAAGCGCCCGGTCTTCGCCTGGGTGCTGATCCTCTCGCTCGTCGTCGTCGGGTTATTTGCGTTTACCCGTCTGGGTGTCGATCGCTTTCCCAACGTCGACATTCCGTCGGTGGCGATCACCACGCGGCTGCCGGGCGCCGCGCCAGAGCAGATCGAGTCCGAGGTCACTGACAAGATCGAAGAGGCGGTGAACACGATCAGCGGCATCGACACCCTGACTTCCAACTCCTTCGAAGGTGTGTCGCAGGTGCTGGTCGCGTTCGTCCTCGAGAAGGACGCGAACGTGGCGGCACAGGAAGTCCGCGACAAGGTCAATCGCGTCATTCCCTTGCTGCCGCGAACCGTCATCCAGCCGACTGTCGAAAAACTGGACCCGACCGCGTCGCCTGTGCTCACCGTCGCGGTCACGGCGCAGAAGCCGTTGCGCGAGATCACCGAGTACGCCGACAAGGTGCTGCGCCGCCAGCTCGAGAGCTCCGACGGTGTCGGCCAGGTATTGGTCATCGGTGGGCGGAACCGGCAGATCAATCTCTGGCTGAACGCCGAGCTGCTCCGCGCCCAGAACCTCACGGTGAACGACGTCGCTCGCGCGCTGCAGACGCAGAACGTGGAGATCCCGGGCGGCCGCATCGATCAGGGCGCGCAATCGGTCACGCTGCGCACCCGCGGGCGCGTT
The DNA here is from genome assembly GCA_963773045.1 of uncultured Acidobacteriota bacterium. Lineage (GTDB taxonomy): Bacteria > Acidobacteriota > Vicinamibacteria > Vicinamibacterales > UBA2999 > 12-FULL-67-14b. The sequence goes on from CAVYZT010000015.1 coordinate 73,952, forward strand.
GCCACCGTCGATGAATTCGGCGACATCGTGATTCGCGAGGTCGCCGGTCACCCGGTGCGCCTGCGTGACGTCGGCAGCGTCGAGGACGGCATGGTCGAGGCGAAGACCCAGGCCAGCCTGAACGGCACGCCCGACCGTGCTCTTGCAGATTCGCAAGCAGTCAGGCACCAACACCGTCGAAGTCGCCAACAATCTCAAGGCCCGGCTGGCCGTGCTCAACCAGGCGCTGTTGCCCGGCTACCAGCTGCGAATCGTGCGCGACGAAGCGGATTTCATCGAAGCGTCGATCGATACCGTCGAGGAGCATCTGGTGATCGGCTCGCTACTGGCCGCGTTCGTCGTGCTGCTGTTTCTCGGCAATCTGCGCTCGACTTTCATCGCCGCCATCTCGATTCCCACGTCGATCATCGCCACCTTCGCGCTGATCTGGTACATGGGCTTCACGCTCAACATGCTGACGATGCTCGCCTTGACGCTGTCGGTCGGCATCGTCATCGACGACGCGATCGTCGTGTTGGAGAACATCTACCGGTTCATCGAGGAGAAGGGCATGCCGCCGATGCAGGCGGCGGTGGAGGCCACCAGGGAAATTGGACTGGCCGTCCTGGCCACGACGTTCTCGCTCGTGGCGATCTTTGCCCCGGTTGGGTTCATGAGCGGCATGGTCGGCCGCTTCATGCAGAGCTTTGGTCTGACCATGGCGTTTGCCGTCCTGGTGTCGCTGTTCGTGAGCTTCACGCTGACGCCGATGATGTGCGCGTACTGGCTGAAGCCGAACCCGCGCAAACCGGGAGAGGGGAAGGACTCGAAGCACACGATGCTGTTCGCGCCGCTCGACCGCCTCTACACGCGGCTGCTCGAATGGGCGATGGCGCATCGCGGTCTCGTCGCGGCGGCGACCGTCCTCATCCTGCTGTCCAGCGTCCCGCTGTTCAAGGTCGTGAGCGTGAACTTCACGCCGGTGGACGATCAGTCGCAGTTCGAGGTCACCGTGCGGGCGCCCGAAGGCTCGAGCCTCGAGGCCACCGAGATCCTCGCCAACCGCCTCTCCACAGCCGTTCGCGAGATTGAGGAGGTGGACTACACGATGGTGACGGTCGCGGGCGATACCGCGGGCACGCTCAACACCGCCAACGTCTTCGTGCGCTTGAAGCCGCTCGAGGAGCGCCGGCGCGACCAGGCCAGCATCATGTCGCAGGTGAGAAACGACGTGTTGCCGCTGGTGGCGAAGGAAGGGGTGCGAGCCGCGGTGCAGGCCGGCGGTGGCCCGGGCGGCGGTGGCGGCGACATTCAATTCGTTCTGCAGGGGCCGCAACTCGACGACCTCCAGCGCTACAGCCAGGCGCTGCGCGAGAAAGTCGCGGCGATTCCCGGGTTGGTGGATGTGGACACCACCCTCAACCTCGGCAAGCCCGAGCTGTCGGTGCACATCGATCGGCCCAAGGCGGCAGACCTCGGCGTGTCAATTGGAGACGCGGCAGAAGCGCTGCGGCTGTTGGTGGGCGGCGACGCGGTGACGACCTTCAACGACGGCGGCGAGCAGTACCGAAGTGCACCTGCGCGCGCGCGAAGAGGATCGCACCACCGAGCAGGCCATCGCCGGGCTGACCGTGCCCTCGTCCCGCCTCGGCAGCGTCAGCCTCGACAACATCGCGACGTTCGAGAAGGACTCCTCGCCGGCGACGATCAGCCGCATCGCGCGTCAGCGCCAGGTCACCATCGTGGCGAACATGCTGCCGGGCACGTCTCAAGGCGCGGTCCAGCAGCGGATCGCAGAGCTGGCTCAGGGCCTGAACATGAGCCCCGAATATCGAGCCGGGTTTACCGGCCGCTCGCGTGAGCTCAACCGTACCGCCACGGCGTTTTTGTCGGCCATCGTCCTGTCGCTGGTGTTCATGTATCTCATCCTGGCCGCGCAGTTCGAGTCGTGGCTGCACCCGGTGACGATCCTTTTGTCGCTGCCACTGACACTGCCGTTTGCGCTGATCTCGATCGTCATCTTCGGCCAGTCGCTGAACATTTTTTCCGGTCTTGGACTGCTGGTCTTGTTCGGCGTGGTGAAGAAGAACTCGATCCTGCAGATCGATCACGCCAACCAGCTGCGCGAGGCCGGTCTCAGCGTGCACGATGCGGTGGTGCAGGCCAGCCGCGATCGTCTGCGGCCGATTCTGATGACGACCATGGCGTTTGTCGCCGGCATGATCCCGCTCGTCATGACGCACGGTGTGGGGTCGGCCACCAACCACGCCATCGGCTGGGTGGTCATCGGCGGCCAGACGCTCGTGCTGGTGCTCACGCTGGTGGTCACGCCGGTCGCCTACTCACTCTTCGACGACCTGCAGCAGCGACGCGTGGTCGCGGGGCTCTTCCAGCGGATTCGCGCGCGAGTCCGGCTGCTCAACCCCGTCACGCCGGCGTGAGAATGGTCCGCCTCACCAGACAAACCGGAAAAGAATAACTGTCGATCGGCTTGGATCGGGACGCCGCGAATCGGTCACCTTGTATCGATCGGGCACCGTCGTCCACCCAGTGATCCCGGGCGACCGCGAGATCTCGCGGCTCAACTCGCAGTGACGTGCGAGAGCGCAGCGGAACCGGCGCTGCGAGGAGGCGACGTGCTAACCTGAAGGCTTATGCCTTCTCCGAAGCTCGCGTTCCGTGACCGTTTTCGCCACCGTTTGCTCGTGCTGACGGCGCTCACTGCGTGCGTGGCGGCTGCCTGTCGATCGACTCGGCCTCCCGCGCAAGCCGCCGTCACCGCCGATACCTGGGCGGTCGTCAACGGCCAGCCGATCACACGCGATCAGGTCGAGAAGGCCTATCGGCGCTCCGCCGATTCGGCGCAGGCGCCGTCGGATGAAGAGGCGATGAACAACAAGCTCACGCTGCTCAACGATCTGATCGTCCAGGAAATCCTGATGGCGAAGGCGCGCGAGTTGAAGATCGAGGTTCCAGACTCCGAGCTCGACACGGCGTATACGGAGGCCAAGAAGAACACGTCGGACGAGGTGTTTCAGCAGGAGCTGAGCCGGCGCAACCTGAGCGCCGCCGACATGCGCGAGAGCCTGCGGCGCGAGCTGGTCACCCAGAAGCTCATCGAGCGCGAAGTGCTGTCGAAGATTGCCGTGAGCGACCAAGAGGTCACCGATCTGTTCAACGCCAATCGCGCGCGGTTCAATTTCGCCGAAGAGTCGTACCACATCGCGCAAATCGCGGTCACGCCGGTGAAAGACGCGCAGGTCGCGAACCGCACGGGCGACGATGCCGCCTCGCCGCAGGCCGCCACCGACAAGGTTGGCATGCTGATGCAGCGCCTCAAGGCCGGCGCGCCGTTCAGCGATCTCGCGATGGCGTACTCCGAGGATCCCGAGTCGGCGCCGCGCGGTGGCGATCTGGGATTCGTGCCGATGTCACGGTTGAAGCAGGTGCCGCAGCAGCTGCGCGACGCCGTGGTGAACAAGGCGCCCGGGACCGTCAGCGTCGTCAGCTCCGGCGGCGGGCATACGATCGTACTGGTCGTGTCACACGAACCCGCGGGCCAGCGCGACCTGTCGACGCCAGGGGTTCGCGATCAGCTCACGCAGGCCGCTCGCTCGCGCAAGGAGCAGTTGCTGCGAACCGCGTATCTCATCGCGGTTCGCAATGATGCGCAGGTGATCAACCACCTGGCGAAGCGGCTCGTCGAGTCACAAGGCAAGCTGCCGAACCTCGTGCCGGCGGCGCCGGCCGGCAAGTAGCTGCCGGCGGCGATTGCGTACTGTCGGACCGCGTGACAAGATCGCGCGGGTACGGGATGGCAGTGGTCTCTTCCAGCGCGGATATCGGCCTTCTCCAACGCATCGCGGCTCGCGACCACGCCGCGCTCGCCGAGCTGTATGACCGCCACCACGGGCTCCTCTACAGCCTGATCGTGCGGATTCTGCGGAATGGGCCGGATGCGGAAGATGTGCTGCAAGAGACGTTCGTCCGCGTGTGGACTCGCGCCGAGACTTACGACCCGCGTCTGGGATCTCCGGCCGCGTGGCTGGTGCGCATGGCGCGGAATGGCGCCATCGACCGGCGGCGGGCGATGACCGTCCGGCAGGACATCTCCGTGGCTCCCGTCGACGGTGCCGAAGACCATCCCTCGAGACCGGAGCCGGTGACGCGCCAGAGGCCAGGGGCCGCCTGGCAAGATCACGCCACGGCAAATACCGTTCGCGCCGCAATGACGGCGCTGCCCGCCGCGCAGCGAGAGCTGATCGAGGCGGCATTCTTCGAGGGCGAAACGCACGGTGAGCTGTCGGCGCGGTTCGGGCTCCCACTCGGAACCGTGAAGACCCGAATCCGCGCGGGGCTGAGGGCGATGCGAGGGTGGTTGGAGCCGGTCGTATGATTCCAGATGAAGTCGAAGCGCTCGCACTGGCCGACTCGGTCGGCGCGCTCGACCCCGACGAGCGAATGGAGCTCGAAGCGCGCCTGGCGCAGCTCTCTCCGGAGGAGCAGGCCGAGGTCGCGCGCCTGTACGAAACGACGGCGGCGATGGCGGCCTCGATCGATCTCGTGGCGCCACCGGCGCACCTGCGCGAGCGCGTGCTGGCTGCGGCGCGCACGCCGGTGCGCTACACCGTATGGAGCACAGACGGCGGCTGGTTCGACACACCGCTGCGCGGCATCCGCATGAAGGTGCTCGCGGTGGATCCGGCGCGATCGCTGGCCACGCTGCTGATTCGCGCCGAGCCCGGCGCAGTCTACCCGTCGCATCAGCATCACGGTCCCGAAGAATGCCTGGTCCTGAGTGGATCGGTGGTGATCGATGGCCGCGTGCTTCGCGCCGGGGATTTTCATCACGCCGACGAGGGCTCCGAGCACGGCGAGATTACGACGGTCGACGGCGCCGAAGTGCTGATCGTCGGCGCGATCGAAGACTATCTGCCAACTCAGGAGAACTGAAACCGGCAGGACAGTTCAAAGTTCGAAAGTTGACAGTTAGGAGTTGAAGTTCAGAGTTGGAAGTTCAGCTTCGACTGCTACAGAACCTTGGACTTTCAACCTGAACTCTTGACTGTCAACTCTTGAACTTTAAACTTTCCCCCCGGACGACTGGACGGTCTCGCGCCGGCGCTTCAGCGCAGCGTCGATTGACGCCACCAGGTGATCCGCATCGAACGGTTTCGACAGCACGGCGTTGTGGCCGGCGTCCAAGTTCGCCAGCCGGCGCGCCGCGGCAGCATCACCGGTGAGGGCGACGATCGGCACGTCGCGTCCGCTCGCGCGAATCGCGTGGATGGCCTCGATCCCGTTCACCTCGGGCATCCGAATGTCCATCAGCACCACGTCGTAGCTGCTCGACAGCGCCTTCGCGATGGCGTCGCGGCCGTCGTTGGCGCAATCCACTGCGGCGCCGAGCGACTGCAGCAGCCGCCGGAGCGCAGCCCGGAGATCGGCGCTGTCCTCGGCCAGCAGGATTCGGACGCCCGGCAGCGGACGCGATCGGCGGTCTCGGACGGCGCCGAGATCCGACTCCGCCCGGTCGGCGGCGCGAGCGCCGATGGTCAACCGGAAGGTGCTGCCTTGACCGGGACTGCTGTGCAGCAGCGTCAGCGATCCGCCGAGCTGCTCGGCCAGCCGTCGCGCGATGGTGAGCCCGAGGCCGGTGCCGCCGTGGACGCGCCGCGTCAAATCGTCCGCCTGCTCGAAGGGTTCGAAGAGATATCTCTGGCCGTCGGGTGTGATGCCCGGTCCCGTGTCGGCCATGTCGATCTGCAACCGGTCCCCACTCGGTGACGACGCCGTCGACATGGTGAGTCGGACGCTGCCGCTCTCGGTGAACTTCAACGCGTTGCCGACGACGTTGACCAGGATTTGCCGCAGGCGTTGCGCGTCGGTGCCGATGGCGAGCGGCACTCGGCCGTCGACGTCGACGTGCACGTCGAGGCCCTTCTTCCGGGCCTGGGGTTCCAGAGATTCGACGACGTCTTTGACCAGTTCGAATGGTGAGACCGGCTCGATCATCAACGTCAGCTTGCCGGCCTCGAGCCTCGAGAGATCGAGCAGGTTGCCGACCAGCATCAACAACGCCTCGCTGTTCGCCCGCAGCTTGGCGACGAGATCGGCGCGCTCGTCGCCCGAGAGTTCCGGCAGGGAGAGCAGCTCCGTGATGATGGTGATGATCGCGATCGGCGTGCGAATCTCGTGGCTGGCGTTGCGCAGCAGCACGCTCTTCGACTCGTTGGCGCGTTCGGCCGCTTCCTTCGAGCGATGGAGCGCATCGGCTCGTTGCCGCTCGGCTTCGGTCATCTGCCGATGCGCCCAGCGCAACTCGTCGGCCACGACGTTGATGCCGAACGCAATCGCATCCAACTCGTCGTGCAGCGGTGAGATGTCGAGGCGGGCGCCCGTGTCGCCGCCCGCCAGCCGTTCGAGCCGGTTCAGCAGCGCGCTGATGCGATCGGCGGCAAACGTGACACGCCCGCGGTCGCCGCTCACAGCAGATACCCCAACAGCCACTCGTGCGCGCGCGCTTCGTTGGTAAAGACTCGAGTCGGAATCCCCGGGCGGGCGACCCGAAGGTAGACGTTGCCCATCATCGGTCCGAGCGGACTCCCTTCGACCAGCAGCGCCAGCGCGGTGAATCCCGCGACGAGGCTCTTGCCCGAATACAAGTGGCGGGTCTCTGCGTCGAGCGGCGGCGAACCCGTGATGTCGACCAGCAGCGGGCGCCGCTTTCCGGCGCCCACCGACATCGTCGCAGCCAGATTCTCCAGAGCGTCGGCGGCAGTCTGCTGCGCGCCGCGGTGAATCCGGACGATGAGGATGCCCTGTTCAGAAAGGGCGATCTGAGCCGTGCCTGTTTGACGCATGGGCCGGGGGGCGTTCGAGGGAGAATTCTAGATGATCTCCGGGGCATTTCAGCAGAAGTCGTCAACCCAATAAGTAGTAACCTTTTCGAGCGTGCCTGAGGAGATGGACAGGTTCGTCAAGACGTTCAAGGAGATCTTCTCGAAGAAGGCCTCGGCGACGATGGCGGCGCGCGGATAAACGTCGAGCGCAGTGTCAGAACGAAAGGGCCGGCAGTCAACGCCGGCCCTTTCGGTTTTCACTCAGGAGCATGACGGTTCCACGCCTGTGCAAGTACCGCTCGATGGAGGAGGGGACGACCCGCGAGTGTACGCTCGCGATCCTCAAGACCCTCGAGCTCCGTTACTCGCCGGCCTCGAGATTCAACGATCCCTTCGACTGCCGTCTTGACATCGCGCTTCGATCGACGAAAGAGATCGAGGTGATGACCGGCCAGGCGGTGACGCGTGCCGGCGAAGCCATTGGCGGCGTTGTGTCCCAAATTACGGGCGCGTTCCGCAAGTGGATGGAAGAGAAGGGTGCTGCGCTGCCTCCTCGAACCGAGAGCGCACCAACCGCTTCGCCGGAGCCGCGCGGCCAGTTGCAGCTCAGGATCAGGAAGCAGGGCCCGGATGGGCGCTGGCGCAAGGTGCCCGCCGGTGCGCTCTACAACGAGATCCAGTCGAAGCGCATGACCAAGCTGTACAGCCTGCTGGACGAGTCGTTTGGCGTGCTGTGCCTCTCCGAACGCCCGGACGACATCCTGCTGTGGTCGCACTATGGCGACAGTCATCGAGGTGTGTGTTTCGAGTTCGACGTCGCCGCGCATCCGGACGTGTTCCCCCGCCTCCGCCCGGTGAAATATCAGACGCCGTATCCGCTGATTCCTTCGGAGTTCCCGAATCTGCTGGAGTACTTTCGCGACGCGAAGGACAGCACGATGAGCGACACGCTGCTCAACGTCGCAGACGTTCTGGCTGCGGGGCTTGACGTCGATGTCAAGGACGCGTCGCCAGAAAACGCGGCCGCACTCGGCGTGGCACGCTGGTTCTATGTGAAGTCGGCCAGATGGAAGTACGAGCGCGAATGGCGCTGCCTGAAATGGAAGCCGGGGCCTCAGCCCTTTCCACCATCGGCACTGACCCGCATCATCGCCGGCTGCGTCGAAACCGAGAAGACGCTGGAGCTGGTGCGGGAGGCGATTGGCGGAACGCCGGTTCAAGACGTGCCGCTCTACAAGGCGGTTCGCAAGGCGCGCAAGTTCGGGCTGGATATCGTGCCGGCTGGATGACCGGCAGCTTTACCACGAGATGTCGCGCGTGTCAGACTCAGGCACGGGTTGCCGCTTGGTATCTCTCGTCGTGATGTCACGAAAACGGGCGGCGTCTTCAGCCAACCCTCGACGAGGTGTGGATTCTCCGGGCGTAGCCAATGCCTTTCTGGCCAATCACGCCAGGCCCCACGACATCTCGCGACGCTGCGATGTTGTGGTCACGATCCGGGCGGGAATGGCAACAGGCGTCGATCTTGCTGTCGACAGTATCGCTATGACAAAAGTGGCTTCGGCGTTCGCGTTGGGGGCGGCCGTGATCTGCGGCGCGGTCATTTCTGCAGACTCGTTCAATCTGACGGCAAAGTGGAAGGCCCCCGGGGAAGGCCCGCACAGCTTCGCGGGCCAGAAAGTCGTCGCGCTGGTGATCACGTCGGACTTCGATCTGCAGATGTCGGCCGAAGAGGCGCTCGCTCGTGAGATCACGGCGAGGGGCGCTCAAGGTGTCGCCGCCTACCGGATCATTCCGCGCGAAGAGCTCAGAGACAAGGAGAAGGCGAAAGCCTGGTTCGAACGGAGCAAGGCGGCAGGCGTCGTGGCGTTGCGGCTCGTCGGCCAGGAGCAGCGAACCACGTACTCGAGCGTGGTCTGGAGCAGCGGGTACTACGGGAATTTCTACGACTACTACGGTTATGGCTGGGGCACCGTCACGCCGATCGGCAAGGGGAAACTGGAGACGCTGGTGGCGGTCGAGACTCTGCTGTATCGCATGTCGGACGCCAAACTGCTGTGGGCTGGTGTCTGCGAGACGACCAATCCCAACGACGCCGGCGCGTTCATGAAAGGGCTCACCAAAGAAGTTGTCAATGAGCTGCAGAAGGATGGGCTCGTCCGCAAGCGCTGAGTCCGTTCAGGTCATTACCCGGTTCGGCCGCTGGGGTCGCGCGACCTTCACGGGTCTCGCGCGATCACGTTACGATGCGGTCATGAGCGATCGCGTCGTCGTCCACCTTCCGCCCATGCCTCAGCCAAAGGATTTCGGGCTGGACGGCAAAACCGACAACCGGCCGGCTGCCGAGCGCTATGAGAAGGCGCTGGACGTCTGGGAGCGAGTCGTCCGCGACATCGCGAAACGGATCGGCAGGAAGAAATAGGGAGGGCGCGACTGCCAGCGCCGGATCAGTTCGCGCTCGGCCCGCTTACTTCTTTTTCGAGTGCGCGAAGGGCGTGCAGCACCCGAACCGGCCAATGACCGTGCGACGAGAACGCCACTGGTGCGGTCACCCGCAATGTGCTCGTCAACGACGTCCGCCTGATCCAGAACACGACGACTCCGGGAAACGGAGACGAGCCCGGCTACGCGCTCGTGGTCGCCGCCAACGGGTCGGTCAGCCAGTAGCTTCGCCTTCTACGGCTTTCTCTCCTGCCTCACGCGCTGCTCGAGAGCGTTCGCTGACGATTCCGCCAGCGCCTTGCACGCCCCCGCGTTGACGAACGGATCGGCGACGCCGGCCTGCGCGCGCCGCTTCACCTTGTCATCCATGCCCGATGCCGACGGATGCGTCGTGAGCAGCACATCGCACGGAAGGGCGCTCACCACCTCGAGGCTGCGGCGGAAGGAGTCGACCAGGCTCGGATGGGTGGCGTCGCCGGTGAACCTGAAGCCGTCATTCGACACGGCGGTGAGGCTGTCCACATAGGCCATTGCGAGACAGCGCGTGCCCTCGCACGACTGCCAGGTCCAGCTGGTGGCGCCAGGCGTGTGACCCGGCGTGTAGTGCGCGGTGACGGCGATTTCGCCGACGCGCAACGTCTCTCCGTCGTTCACGACGCGAAGGTCGGTGGTGATGGCGGGAAAGCGCACGGTGGGGTCGGTGCCGAACTGTGGATCGTCGGGCGTCGGGTGGCCGAGCGCCAAGGCTTCGGCGGTGCGTTGGCTCGCCGCCACCGTGGCGCGGGCGAAGCGCTGCATCGATCGCACGCCGCCCACGTGGTCGAAGTGCGCGTGCGACGTCAGAATGAGCTTGATATCGGTCGTGCGAAAGCCGAGCGCTTTGATGTTGGCGTCGATCAGCGCCGCGCTCTGCGGCAACGCGACGTCGATCAGGACCAGGCCTTGATCCCCGGCAATGAGCACGCTCGACAGCCCAGCCGACCCGACGAAATAGGTGTTGCCAAACACCGTGAACGGCTGGCGCGGCAGGTTCCATTCGGCGCATGCATCGCAGGTGATGGCAGGATCGGGGCGCAGCACCGCCGGCATCCCCGCAGGTTGAGAGACAGAGACGGGCGTTTGAAGGAATGAAAGGCACGCAACGAGAACGATCGACGGCGAATGCGACACGAGGACTCCTCGAGGTTCTTATTCTCTGCCCATCAACATGGCAGCCGGTCTGAGGGTGACGAAGATGCCCGCGCCACCATTCACCCGACCGCCATACGTGGCCTTCAATGTTTCGGGGACGAGTCCGGCCGAGAGCACGCCACCCACTCCCGCCTGCAGTCCACGCCACGCCTTGAAATAACGCGTGTAGCCACCTTGCATCTTGGCGACGGTAAACCAGTCCGCCGGCGTGGCGATGGCCAAATCGTGTGCGCTCTTGCCGGCCAACTCGATTCTGCCAAACATCGCGTCCCGATCGTTGAAGGTGAGATTGGTTTCGAGCAGAAACGCGTTCGACGCGTCGTGCGACTCGGAGTTTCGACCCCAGGCCATGGTCGTGGACCAGAAGGCCTGTTCTCGAACCCTGGCGTGATAGGTCGCCGACGCCGTGACCCGATTGACGTCGATCCGGCCATGGCCATCGGGCGACTCTTCCGCGTCTCTCAGTTTGCCCACCGACGCCTGAACGGACCATCTCGCTGTCGGCAGGAACCAGAGACGGAGCGATCTCGAATCCAGCGTGTCGAGATCGATGGTGGTCCGTTCGGCGTCAGGTTCGCGGCCGTTGAACACCGATCCCTCGACCTTCCACCGTGTGCCGAACACGCCGGCGGTGATCACGCCGAAGGCGATGTGCGTGGAATCGAGCCAATGGTGGGAGATCGGCGCGATCGGATTCGGCATCGACGAAATGCGATGCGGATAGGCGACCGGACCGAGCGCGGGCTCGCCTGAGAACCCGCCGTAGACCTCCCACCGCAGCCGTCGGTACAGCGGTGCGTCGTAGCGCGCCGCCAGTTCCATGAACAGGTCATGCGGGTGCTGGCGATCGTGAATCGGCGCGCCGTCGCACGCCTCGCCGGTGGCAAGCAGATCCGGATAGCCGCATCCTTGGATCGTCGCCGGCTCGGCGCTGAACATGCCGCGCACCTGCAACCGTCCGGGTCCGACGGTCCGCTGCGCCACGCCCATCAGCCAGTTGATGCTGCCGAACTGATCCTCGCCGCGCGCGCTCGACTCGTGGAGGAACTGGACGAAGAGGCTTTCGTGGCCCATGAACTGCCAGGCGCCGCGCTGCCACTGCAGGGCATACATCGGCGACTCATCAGGCAGCCACGAGGTGCCCGATCCTTCACGCGCCGGCGGCGGCCCGCCGTCCTGGCGCATCGCAGAATGCTCGTGCGGCTGCGGCGATGGTGCGTCGGTCTGCGCCGTCGCCGTGAACGGCCGGCAGATGCCAGCCCAGCCGACGATGATGGCGATCGACAACCCATAACGAACGACGAAACGACTGTACATAGACCTCCGCCGAGAACGACCAAGACCGTCGAACCAGCTAGAAAACTTGACCGCCCGAAATCTCAAGCAATGGAGTCAAGTTTTCTCGCCCCGCCGGAGGCGGGGCAAAAAGACACTGCCTCTAGCGAGGCGGAGCCGAATCGTGCGGTTCCTCTCGCGGTCTGAGGCGGAGCCTTGCTAGGTCTAGACGCGGAGTTGGGAATTCGTCCGGCTGATGGCCGGGAAATGACGACAACTGCCGGTGACCGAGGGGGCTCGGCGAGAGGCCGGAGGCGCCAGGCCGACAGCAGCGACGGCGGCGGCGTCGGCGACGGACGCCGCTGTGGTCTGTCGAGCGTCGCGCACTTCCCAGTCGGCACGATCGCAGACATGTGAAATCGGAACGGCGGCGCCGGCCATCGTCGTTGAAGGATCGGCGGCACGTGGATGCAACAGATGACTCTCGTGGCCTGAACCGTGCCCGTCGTGCGCAGCCGCCTGAGGTCCACCGTGCGCCGGCGTTGAATGGGTGGCGCACGTGGTGTGGCAGATCTCACTCATAAGCGGAGACACAGGCACTGTCACCGCGAGAATGCACGCGAACCACCAGCGAGCCATGTCGACGAGTATAACGGACGGAAGAAGGCTCACACTCTCGATCCTTCTCCCGCCATGGTTGGAGTGGGCGCGCTCGCTTCCTTGCCCAGCACGATCTCGAGCGTATGGCTCTGATCGTCGTCTTTGATTGGGATGGCCTGCGGGTCCACCGGCACGCCGTCCAGCGTCGCGAGGCCGATGCCGGTGCAGCGATGCTCGGGGTTCGAGACGTTGATGCGATAGCCCGTGCGCGGGAGTCTCCACTCCAACGAGTAGGAAGGCCACATCGCCGGAATCGACGGGTTCATGCTGAACGTGGCGCCGTGGCGGCGCAGCCCGAGCAGCGCCTCCAGGGCGGCTTGATACATCCAGCCGGCTGAGCCGGTGTACCAGGTCCAGCCCGCGCGTCCGACGTGTGCCGGATGGGCGTAGACGTCCGCGGCGACGACGTAGGGTTCGCCGCGGTAGCGCTCGGCGCCGTCAGCCGCGCGCGTGTGGTTGATCGGATTGATCAAGTGAAAGAGCTCCATCGCTTCGTCGCCCAGACCGAGCTCGGCGAGCGCCATCACCGACCAGATTGCGGCGTGCGTGTACTGTCCGCCGTTCTCGCGGATGCCGGGCACGTAGCCCTTGATGTAGCCGGGATCGTGCCCCGTCCGATCGAAGGGTGGAGTCAAGAGGAGGACGAGCTGGGCGTCACGCCGGAGCAGATGCGCGCGCACGGCGGCCATCGCCTGTCGGGCACGAGGCGGTTGCGCCGACGCGGACAACACCGCCCACGACTGCGTCACCGAATCGATCTTGCATTCGTCGTTCTGCACCGACCCGAGCGGCGTCCCATCGTCGAAGTAAGCGCGCCGGTACCAGCCGCCGTCCCACGACAGCTCGAGCATGCCGGTGAGCCAGCGGGCATCGTTGCGATAGCGCTGTGCAAGATCGCCGCGATCGCGCCGGTCGCACAGCCCGGCGAAGTCGTTCAAGACGCGGACCAGGAACCATCCCAGCCATACGCTTTCGCCGCGTCCTTCGTGACCGACGCGGTTCATCCCGTCGTTCCAGTCGCCCGATCCCATCAGCGGCAATCCGTGCGCGCCGTAGCGGCCGGCATGAGCGATGGCGCGAACGCAGTGCCCGAACAACGTGGCCGTCTCGGTCGACGGCCGCGGCAGGAAATAGGCCTCCGACTGATCGGGTTCGAGCGGCGGTCCCTCCAGAAACGGCACCTCTTCGTCGAGGATCGATTCGTCACCGGTGTGCGAGATGTACGCGGCGACGGCGTAGGGCAGCCAGAGCTTGTCGTCGGAGCAGCGCGTCCGCGTGCCGCGGCCGCTCGGCGGATGCCACCAATGCTGCACGTCGCCCTCGACGAACTGCCTCGAGGCGGCGCGCAGCAGGTGTTCGCGGCAGAGATCGGGCCGGGAATAGGTCAAGGCCAGCACATCCTGCAGCTGATCGCGGAATCCGAACGCGCCGCCCGGTTGGTACGGTCCGCTTCGCGCCCAGATCCGGCAGCTCAAGGTCTGATAGGGAAGCCAGCGATTGACGATCAAGTCGAACGAATCGTCCGGCGTCTTGACCTGAATGACCCCCAACAGCTCATCCCACGCATCGGTGGCGCGGGCCAGCGCCTGATCGGCCACCGCCGTGGACGAGTACTTGTCGACCAGCGCCCGCGCGTGCACCGCGTCATTGCCCTGGCCCAGGACGAAGGCGATGCGACGGGATGCCTGCGGCTCGAGCGCCAGCTCGACCTGGAGCGCGCCGCACTGGTCGAGTCCGGCGCCCCGCCGCCCGGACAGGCGATCGCGAAGCAGTGCGACCGGCCGGCTGGCCGTGCGATTGCGGCCGATGAACTCGGCGCGATCGCAGGTGAACGAGCGAGCGCGCTCGGTCGCGTGAAAGAACGCCACTCGATCGCGGAACTCCGTGTTGTAGAGATTGCACGCGAGGATCGCGCCGCTCTCCTTATCGCAATCGGTCATGGCGAAGCGACGCTCGCCGATGCGTGGCGGGCCGAGACACCACTCGACGTAGCCAAAGACGCTGAGCCGGCGCGCGGCCGAGGAGCGGTTGGTGACGGTCAAGATAGCCAGCTTCACCGGATCGTCCGGCGCGACACAGACCTCGAGCTGCTGTTCCAGCCCCTCGACGGCATGCTGATAGCGAGTCACGCCTGCTGCATGCCGCACCACCCATCGGCCACCGTCCGCCCGCCGCTGCAGCGGCCCGGGCGTCGCGCCCCACACCACCCCCGATTCGTCGTCGCGAAGATAGATCGCCTCTCCGGTGGGATCGGAGATCGGATCGTTGGCAAACGGCGTCAACCGGTTCTCCCGGCTGTTGCCAGCCCATGTGAACGCGGATCCCGACGCCGTCAGCAGGGTGCCGAATTCTGGATTCGCCAAAACATTCGACCACGGCAGCGGGGTCTCGCGATCGCCCTCGAGGACGGTGACGTATTCGCGGCCGTCGGCGCTGAATCCGCCAATCCCGTTTTCCATGACCAGCGGCGGAATCGGAACCGGCTCGGCGGCTGGCGGGGGAAGCGTCAACGTGCCAAGTTCGCGATCGTCTTCGTCAGGACCGAGCCACGGCGCTGGGCGATTCATCTGCGCCTCGAGGTCGCCGCGATCGCCCACGAGCACGACCCGCGCCACTGCCGACAGCAGTCGCCGATCGACGTCGGGCATCCCATCGGCTCGAAGCGGGTAGACGCCGCCGGGACGATTGTTCCAGCCGGCCCATCGCGGTTCCTGCACGAGCGTCGTCAGGTAGTCCTGCGTTTCGTCGAGATACTCCGCGGGATGCTCGTTGAGAATCACGACGTCGGCGCGCAGGCCCTTGAGTCGCCAGTACTCCTGCGCCAGCAGCAACTGCCGCACGAGGGGCAGCGCGTCGGTTTCGGTAATCCTGATCAGTGCGATCGGCAGATCGCCCGAGATGCCGTAGCCCCACAGGTTGGATTGCCCGAGTGTGTTCTGAGCCAGATCGGGTGTGCTGATACACGAAGCGTCGGCGCCGAACAGTCGTGACGCCAGGCGGTCGAACAAGATGGCCTGATCGTCGGTCAGTCCCAGGTGCAGCAGCGTGGTGTGCACGTGGGTGAACGCCATCGAGAACGCGCGCGATGCGGCGCTGCCGTCTCGATATTTGCGGGCCAGTGCCAGCGCCGTGTCGCGGTCGCTGGCCATGCCGGTGGAGAAGGTGATGCGCACCACGGCACCCGGTGCAAGGCGAACCCGGTCGCGGAGCGACGCGATCGGATCGAGCACGGCGCCAGTCGTGCCCGACAGGGCGCGCCCGTCCAGCGCCAACGGATTGGCTGCCGACCGCCCGCGGCCGATGAATCGAGCGCGATCGGTCTCCCATTCGACGGCGCCGCCGAGCCGTCGTTCGATGCCCAGCACGTGGAAGACCCACGGCGTCGATTCGTTGGCGCTGCGCGGACGACGACTGAAGAGGATTCCTGAGCTTTGCGGATCGAATTCAGTTTCGATGAACAGCTTGCCGAACGCCGGATGGGCCGCATCGTCTTCGGGACGCGCCAGCGCGATTTCCGCGAAGCTCGTCACTTCGATCTCTCGTGGCCGGGCGCCACGATTGACCAATGACAGCCGGCGGACTTCCACGTCGTCTTCCGACGACACGGTGACCTGGAGGTCGGTTTCGAAGTCGCCGGTGCGGGCGCGGAACGTCACCTTGTCGAGATCGAACGTCGCGTCGTAGATGTCGGGCTCCTCGCAGACCGGAAGATAAGTCGGGGACCAGAAATGGCCCGACCACGGGTCGCGCAGATAGATGTATTGCGATCCGGCATCGGAGGTCCGGTCGTCGCGCTGCCGCGTGACCGCCAGGCCCGTCCACGTGCTGAAGCCGCCGCCGGCATGGGTGAGCGCAGCGGTGTAGCGGCCGTTCGAGAGGAACTGCGTATGCGGGGTCGTCGTATGCGGCGATCGGAATCGTCGCGATGCCGGCGCCGCGCTCATGGCCCGGTCACCAGTGCTGTCGACGGGCCGGGGTTCCGACAGGATCGCCTCGCGCGGCACGCGCTCTTGCAGCAGCAGCTCGCTCGCTTCGATTCTTGGATCGGTGTGGAATCGCTTGACGAACGCGTCGTCGCACAGCACGTTGGCGATCGCGACCAGCGCCATGCCCTGGTGATGGGCAAAGAACGCGCGAACCACGGCGGGTGCGGTGGCCTCCTCTGGGCTCGCGTCGATGTCGCGGTTGCGCGGCTGATAGTCGATCGCCTCGTAGTAGCCGAATCGTCCATCGAGCCCCGCGGTCGAGAGGCGGGCGAAGTTCTCCGCCGCCGCCGCCGGGTTGACGAGCGCGGCAAGCGCGGTGGCGTACGGCGCGATCACGAGGTCGTTGACGAGGCCACGCCGCAGGCCGAGTCCCGGGACGCCGAAGGCCCGGTACTGATAGTGGCCCGCGCGATCGGTGAAGGCGTACGCCGACTCTGAGATTCCCCACTGCACGCCGCGCTTCCGCGCATAGTCCATCTGCCGTCGCACGATCGCTCGACTGCTCTGATACAGCAGCGTGCCGGGGAAGGTCCGCATCAGCAGCATCGGCATCAGGTATTCGAACATCGTGCCGCCCCACGAGACGAGCGTGGCGCGACCGTTGACGCTGGTGACCGGGCGGCCGAGATGAAACCAGTGGTGTTGCGGCACGTCGCCTTTCGAGATGGCGATGAAGCTCGCCAGGCGGGCTTCAGAGGCGAGCAGGTCGTAGAACGAGCCGTCGGGCCGCGCGGGACCTTCGGCGTCGGCCAGGCGATAGCCGATCGAGAAGATGCGTTTGCGGCGGTCGTAGAGAAAGTCGAACTGCATCTCGTCGGCCAGGCGGGCCGCGCGGCGGGCGAGCGCCTCGCACGGGTCGGTCGCCGCGTTCTCCGGTGAGGTCAACGCGTCAACCCCGTCGAGGACGGCCCGCCGCCAATAGATCAGATCGCCGGTCTCGTCATCGCTGTCCAGCTGAGGGCTGAAGCCGGTCAGCGCCGATAGCTCCGCCCCCAACGTACGCAGCCGGGTCAGCGTGGCGTCCGACGGTTCGCTCTGCGCCTTGTCGACGATCGCGCGCGCCAGCCGGTTGACGGCAGCCACTGTCTCTCGGCCGATCTGTCCGTGCCGTGTCGACGATGAGGCGGCGGCCAGCAGGCGAGCCGCATCTTCCAGCCCGGCGGCGCGTTGGGTGTAGGTCTGCGGCCGTGTCGGCAGCAAGCGCAGGCCGTTGGCGAGGGCGATCAGCGCGCCGGCCAGATTGCCGCTGTCCACCGTCGAGACGTAGCGCGGATGCAACGGCGCCAGGGTCGCCGTCTCGTACCAATTCAAAAAGTGGCCGCGGTACCGCTCGAGACCTTCGAGCGTAGTCAACGTGCGGTCCAGCCGCTCGAGGAGCGTCGGCGCCGTCACATAGCCAAGGTCGTACGCCGCGAGCGTGGACAAGAGGCTCATCGCGATGTTGGTCGGCGACGTCCTGTGCGCGAGGCCGACGCCTCCGGCTTCTTGATAGTTGTCCGGCGGCAACCACGCATCGGCTTCGGTGACGAACGCGTCGAAGTAGCGCCAGGTCTTTCGCGCCGTCCGCCGGAACGCGGCCTTGTCTTCGGCTTCGAGCGGGCGGACGCGGCGTCCGACCGGGATGCTGAGCCGGTAGGCGACGGCGGGGGCGATCATCCACAAAAACAAGAACGGCGCGGCGGGACGGATGGCACGTTCCGAGGCGACGATCGCCAGCGCCACGCCGGCGGCGATGCTCGGGCTGGCGATCATCGCGTCGGAGAAGCGGTGAAGATCGAAGCTCAATCCGGCCAGCTTGGCCGCCGCGGAGGCGGCCGTCTCCCACTCCAGCAACCGTCTCTTGGTCACGACCAGGCGGACGAGCGTCAGGCCGATCGCGTGCAGCGAGTCGAAGGCGTGGAACGCCAGGAATGTCAGGCTGAGCGCGATCTGCGCCAACCCGGTCCCCGCATCACGCACGAGATTGCGCAGGAACACCGGCCCAGACTGCAAGCGTGTCGGTCCGGTGACCAGCGTGGCGACCACCGGCAGCAGTTGTGAGGCGAGGACCAGCAGCACACCGATCGTCCAGGTCCACGATGAGCCGGGGAACACGGTCCAGCCGGCGATGAGCAGCGCCAGCAGCGTCGGTGATACGAGGCTGCGGCGCAGGTTGTCAAGGATCTTCCAGCGCGCGATGATCGTCAGCGTGTTGCGCTTCCACCCGCGGCGGGAGGGAACAAACGGAAACAGCCAGAACAGGATTTGCCAGTCGCCGCGAATCCATCGATGCTGACGGCGCGCGTGGGTGAGCACGCTCGAAGGGTATTCGTCGGCGAACTCGACGTCCGAGACCAGAGCGACGCGAACGTGCAGGCCCTCGAACAGGTCATGCGACAGCAGCGCATTCTCCGGTACCGAGTCGCCCAGCGCGGCGTTGAAGGCGTCGACGTCGTACAGACCCTTGCCGGTGAAGATGCCTTCGCCGAAGAGGTCCTGGTAAGTATCGGAGACCGCCGTCGTGTACGGGTCGACGCCGGTGTGCCCTGAATACAACCTGGCAAACAGCGATCCGGCCGCGCTGGTGAACGTCACGCCGATGCGCGGCTGCAGGATGCCGTAGCCTTCGGTCACCCGCGCCAGCCGGGGATTGAAGGTCGGACGGTTGAGTGGATGCGCGATGATGCCAATCAGCTGGCCGGCGGTATCGCGCGGCAACCGCGTGTCACTGTCGAGCGTGATGCAATAGCGAATCTGCGGCAGCACCTCGAGGTCACCGACCGTGGCGACGAAGCTGGTGTCGGTCGCGCCGCGCAGCAGGCGATTGAACTCCTCGATCTTGCCGCGTTTGCGCTCCCAGCCCATCCACAGGCCTTCACGCTCGTTCCATTGGCGATGGCGATGAAACAGGAAGAAGCGGTCGTGGCCGCCGTTGGCGTGCTTGACGTTCAGCCGCTGAATGCCGTCGCGCGCTTCTCCCAGAATCTCCGCGTCCTGCGGCATCACTTCGCTCGAGGCGTCGGGGAGATCGGTGAGCAACGCAAAGTAGATGTGCGCGTCCACGTTGCCCAGCGCCTGCACTTCGAGGTGAGAGACGAGGTCTCGTGCCCGCGTGACGCTGTCGAGAATCGTCGGCACGATCACCATCGTGCGGTGCTCCGCGGGGATGTGATCGAACTCGAACCGCGGCAGACGCCGCGGCGGAATGATGTGACTGATGACGCGCTGAATGAGCTGGATGCTCAGCTCGCTGGCGGGCACCACGACGAGGAGCGCGACCAGGGCGAGAAGGCCGCCGTGCCAGCCTAGCGACTGCGCATAGGCGATCGCCGCCGCCACCAGCAGCGCCGTGCCGGCGCCAATCGTGCCGAGATAGCCGGCGGTGGCGTAGCGGAAGAACAGTCGCCGGGCGCGCTGTGCCGGGCCGGGAACCCACGCGACGCTCTTCTCGAACTGCCGGCGGCCGTTGCCGATCAGGTAGTAGCCGACGTGGGCTTCGCGCGCGTCGGGATCGATCTCGGCCGCCTGCCGCGCGCGCTCCACACTCTTGAGCGCGACGCGCAGCTGCGCGTCACCGCTCGGCTCGGCCAGTTCCTCGACCGCGTGCCGATAGCGATCGCGGCTGCGGAAATCCATCCGGTTGTACACACCGGCGGGGTCGCGGTGCAGGACGTGTTCGACCAGGCTGACGCTCTCGAAGAACTCGCTCCAGTCGAACGACGAGATGAGCCGCAGGCTGCCGACGAGATTGGCCATCGACGCCTGCTCGGACGCCTGATGCTGACCCTCGGCGCGAATCGCATCCTCGATGGTCTCTCCGCGCGTGGCCAGCACGGCGGCCACCTGCCGTAGCAGGCCGGATGCGAGATCGCCGTACTCGCGGCTGCGTTGCAGCAGGCGGGTGACGAATGCGGGATGGACCTCCGCCGGCCACGATTCGGGCGGTGCCGGAGTCCCCCGCCCCAGGTAGTCTGCGACTCGATCGGCGCGCTGGCGCTCGACGCGCGCCCCCGCCAGCACGTCGGACCGATCCCGCAGGTGCTCGAGCAGCGCGAGCTTCAACGCGCTCGGCCACGCCCACAACTCGCCGATCGTCAGCGGTGTGATCGACTGGTACGCGGAGAGAAAGCGTTCGAGCCGCTGCGCATCCAGGTGACCAGCGCTCGTGCGGATGATTTCGATGGCGAGCGCGGAAATGCGGGCGATGCCTTCGTACTCGTCCGCGGCAATCGTCGGCAGCCGGCGAAAGAACGACGGCGGCAGATCTCGCAAGATGTCCCGGCCGGCGGCCGAGATGATGTGGAAGTTGTCGAGCAGCCACTCGATGGCCGGCGACGCGGGCTCGCCCCGGCTCACATCGTCAGCCAGCAGTCGATAGACGTGGCGGAGCGCCCGAAGGTCCTCGGTCAAATGGCGCAGGTGAGCCCGGCCGTTCTGGCGACGCTTGCGGCCGACCGTGAACTGCACCCCGAGCCGCCGGGCATGCTCTTCCATCAGCTCGATGCCGAGCAGCTCGATACGGGCCGATGATCGGCTCTTGACCGGTTCGCTGGTGACAGAAGTCATTCGAGGTCGCGCGGGCGGTGGGCGGTGTTTACCGGCCGTCCTAAATTGGGCGCACCGCTGCCCGATTGACTTGTTTGCAAAGAGCAGTCCGCGAATTTGGCGTTCGAATTGGTAAACACGTGCCCACTTATACTCAGGGGATGCCATCTCCCCCAGCCGTCGATTCTGTGCTCGCCGCCATTGGCGACACGCCGGTCGTGCAGCTCCACCGCCTGGTTCCCGCGGGCAGCGCCGACGTCTTCGTCAAGCTCGAATACTTCAGCCCGACAGGATCGTACAAGGATCGGATGGCGCTCGCGATGGTCGAAGGGGCAGAGCGCCGCGGACAGCTGCGGGCTGGCATGCGGGTGATCGAGTACACCGGCGGCAGCACCGGCTCGTCGCTCGCCATGGTGTGCGCGATCAAGGGGTACGAGTTCGCGCCGCTCTCGTCCGACGCGTTCGCTCGCGAAAAACTCGAGACCATGCGCGCGTTCGGCGCCGAGGTCGAGATGGTGCCGAGCGACGAGGGCAAGGTGACGCCCGCCCTTTTCGATCGGTTCCGCGAAAGAATTGCCGCGTTGCGGGAGCAGCCAGGAACGTTTTACACGGATCAATTCAACAACGCCGACGCCCTCGACGGCTACCGGCAGATCGGGATTGAGTTGCTCGAGCAGCTCGGGCGCATCGATGCGTTCTGCGGCGCCGTGGGCACGGCCGGGATGCTGGTTGGTGTGTCGCGCGCGTTGAGAGCCGGTGGCAGCCGGGCGCGCATCGTCGCCCTGGAGCCGGCTCAATCACCGGCGTTGACCGAGGGCCGAGGCGGCGCGCATCGTGTCGAGGGCACGGCGACGGGCCGCGTGCCCCCACATCTCGCCAGATCCGACTACGACGAGGCGCGCGCGATCGACGAGGCCGACGCTCGAGCGATGACTCGACGCCTGGCGAGAGAGGAAGGGATCTTCGCCGGCACCTCGACCGGCTTGAACGTCGCCGCGGCGCTGCAGATCGCCGCCGAGCTGGGCCCTGGCCATCGGGTCGCCACCGTCGCCGTCGACTCCGGTCTCAAGTATCTCGCTGGCGATCTTTTTTCCAGCCACTCGTAAGACGGCGGGTCCGCCTCTACCAACGCCAGGCGTTGGGCGCCCCGCGCCCACGATTTTCCCAGCGAAAGCCCAGATCTGCCTTCATCGGTCTCGCGATAGCGTCTGGCCGTGGAGGTTCACATGAAGAATCGCTATCGCGCGATCGGGTTCGTGTTGATCGCGGCGGCGTGGGCGCAGCCGGCCCGCGCGCAAGGCGTCGAGACAATCGTGCAATGGAATCGCCTGTTGCTCCAGATCCTGGTCACACCGGGTGCGCAACCGCCGACCGTGTTCGTTACGCGACCGGCTGCCATCATGCACGTGGCGGTGTTCGATGCGGTCAACTCGTTCGACCTGGTGTACCAGCCGTATGCCAATCGTGTCGATCCTGTGGCCGGCGCCTCTCGCGATGCCGCTGCGGCGCAGGCCGCGCACGACGTGCTGGTTGCGCTCTTCCCAGCCCAGCGTGCGGCGATCGACACGCAGCTGGCGACCTCGCTGACCGGCATTTCCGCCGACGCGGCTCGCGAAGGCGCTCGCGTCGGCGCGGCGATTGCCCAGGCGACGTTGAATCTGCGTGCGAATGATGGATGGGAGCGCACGCCGCCGGCTTACGTATTGCCGAACTTGCCCGGCTTCTGGCAGCCCACGCCTCCGGCCAACCTGGCGGCGACGTTTACGCACTATCCCGATGTTCTGGGCTTTATCGTTCCCAATGGCCGGCGATTTGCGATGGAGGGCCCGCCCGGCTTGAACAGCGCGCGATATGCGACTGACTTCAACGAGACCAAATCGCTTGGCTCGGTGACCAGCACGGCACGCACGGCCGAGCAGACCACCATGTCGCGCTTGTGGGCGGGCGTGAACACGACGACGACGGCGACCAATGTCTGGAACCTGCTGCTCGGTGACCTGGCTCGAGCTCGCAGCGTCAGTGGCCTCGATGCCGCGCGCGCCTTTGCACTGTTGAACATGACCGCGCACGATGCGTTGCTCACGTCGTTCACCGGCAAATTCATGTACGGCTTGTGGCGACCGGTGACCGCCATCCGTGAGGCCGATCGCGACGGCAACGATGCGACGATCGCGGATCCAGCGTGGCTGCCGCTGTTGACGACGCCGCCGTATCCCGGCCATCCGGGAAACATGGCGTGCATTGGCGCATCGCAGTCGCGGGTGCTCACGCGCGTTTTCGGCCAGGACAACATCCCGTTCTCGATGACGTGGGTGATGATCGACGGGTCACCCTCGGTCACGCGCACCTACACGGGCTTCAAGGAACTGGCCGATCAGGAGGCGCAGAGCCGGATCTGGGGTGGCATTCACTTCCAGTTCGAAAGCCAGGCCAGCATCGGCGTGTGCACGCCGCTGGCAGACTACGCCGTCGACAACTACCTGCGACGACGGTAAAGACGGCAGACGGCAGATGGCAGAGAACTGCCATCTGCCGTCTAAGACGCTGGATCCTTCTGGCGTGTCTTGACGATCCCGCCCATCAACCCGATGCCGATAATCACGAGAGCGCCGGCGATGATCCAGGTCTGGCTCACGCCCATGCGGTTGGCGCCATACGCCAATCCGGCAACGACGAGCAACGTACCTATCAAATAAATGACCATGTTAGTCATCGGCTTACACTCCTCCAACTTGTGAGGCTTCGCCTGGGACTATAGAGAACCGCCTACGGCTCGGCTGCGCCTCACTCGTGGCAGCGTCGTTTTGCCCCGCTTCTGGCGGGACGGACGTCTCGAACGCCGGCTGAACAACTTGACTCAGTGCCAGGAATGCCGGCTTTCAAGACGTGTAAGTGCAAGAGCGTTGCCACGGCAGCCACCGTTGCGTCGAAACGGCGAAGTCCCAGGTGCCGTTCAAGGTGAGCGCCGGCATCGGGCTGGTCGAATAGTCAGCTTCCGGCTATCAGCGATCAGCTCTCGGGCCTCTAAGCCGAAAGCGAAAGCTGAAAGCCGATAGCTGCGTGTGGCTTACCTCGACGTCGACTGCCGCCGGACGCTCTTCAACTGCACCGGCTGAATGTCGTAATTCTCGAGCACGATGGTGTTGGTGTTCTTCTCCACGACGATCTTGGTGGCGAGCGACAGCTTGCCCTCGCCCTCGCCGTCCGCGTCCATGTGAATTTCGATCACCGTGAACGGGTAGTCGATTGACCGCGGCTGGTTCCTGGCCTCCCAGAAGCTGATGTAGCGATCGGTCGCCAGGATGATGCGCTCTCCGCCATCGGCGGCCGGCACCTTCATCGCGAAATGCAGGTCGTAGCCGATGCTGTTGGGCGTGCGGATGTAGCCAACCCGGCGCAAACTCTGCAGCGTCGAGAGGAGCTTGTTCGGACCCTTCTCCAGCAGCGTGGTCATGAGCTGATCCCGCTCGCTCTCGGTGGACCACCGATCGACGACCAGATCGACGACGCTCGAGCCCGCACGAGTCAGGCCTCCCATGTTGACGGCGAATGCGGTGAACTTCTCAGGCGCGCCCATCGTCTGGGCGGCTACCGAACCAGGGATGAGGACGAACGCAACGGCGACGAGAACGGCCGCAGCGCTACCAATCATGAAACGGCGTTGCACTGACATCGGGTCTCCTTGCTTCCGACACGGGTTTACCGGCGATCTCCAGCGGATGCTGGCAAAGAACAAGCCTAGAGGCTGCGCCCGCCGCGTTCATGAGGGAACGGTAATCATTGGGTTACTGATCCCTTACCGTCCGCTCATGACTGGCCGAATCACCGCCTCTAGGCTGGAGTGATGCCGGCCCCACCCTTGCTCGAGCCTCGAGTCGTGATCGTCATCGGCGCGGGGTCGGCCGGGTTGAAGGCCGCGCTCAAGCTCGCCGTGCAGGGGATACGCGTCAGCGTCTTCGAACGCCAACCCGTTCCCTCGAGCTCGACGCCTTCCATCTACGCGAAGCTGCTCCGGTTTCCGGGCGTTCGCGTTGCGGGCGGAGTCGAGGTGATCGACATGTGGGTGTTACCCAATCGCCACGCGGTCCGCGGCGTGCGGGCGCTCCTGCATGGACGCGAGCACGGAGAATTCTTTGGCGATCTGGTGATCGACGCGACGAAATCGCCGCGCTTCGATCAGTGGCGCGGCGCCGAGGGTTTCGCGCGGGTCAATGAGATCGACCGCGTGCTCGAGAAGGGGAGCCGGGGCGTCGCCACTTCGAGTTCCGGCTCACCGACTCAGGGGATCAGATCGGCCACGACCGGAAGGTGATCGGATGCGACCCGTGCGGTGCGCGTGCCGTGCGTGAAGATGTGAACGAGCGCGCGGGTCGGATGCACCCAGATCCGATCCAGCGCCACTATCGGCCAATAGCCGGGGAACGACGCCGGGCGGGGCAGCCGGCCCAGCCGGTGATCGAGCACATGCACGACCGAGCGTCCAGGCAGCCAGTCGTTGAAATCACCAAGCACGACGAACAGCGTGTCGCGCACGGAATCGAGATAGTCGAGAATCTGCCGCACCTGGAACTGACGTTCGCGGATGCGAAGGCCCAGATGCGCGGCCAGCACGTGCACGAGCACGCCGCCGACCTCGATGGTCGCGGCAAGCGCCCCGCGCGGCTCGCGCCGCTCCATCGACAGATCGATGCGATGGACGTCGACAATCCGGTGACGCGTGAACAGCGCGTTGCCAAAGCACTGGTCGGTGCTGGTCTGGCGCGTCGGACCCAGCGCGCATTGATAACTGTCGAGCATCGTCAACACCACGGGGTCGCGCGTCTCCAGCGCGACGCTCGCCGGATAGGTGAACTCCTGGAGCGCGACAATGTCCGCATCCAGCTCGCCGATGACTGCGGCCACGCGATCGGGATCGTGACGCCCATCGGTACCGATGCACGCGTGCACGTTGTAGGTCGCGATTCGGAGTTGCGGCGCAATCTTCCAGGTCTTTGGTCCAGTGTTCTGCGTCATCAGCGGCCCTAGCCAAACCTCGCCCGCTCGCGCTGGTTGGACACCGACGGTGCAAACTGGCGAATCAGCAGAAAGGTTCGAATTCCGACAGCCACGGCGATGAGGAGCACGGCCGCGCCGGTGGTAATCAGGCCGCTCGACACCGACGGATACAGAAGCGTGTGGCGAAGGAGTGCGCCCAGGCCGGTCAGCGCCGCGACGGCCGGCACCAGGCCGATCAGGGTCCCAGCCAGATATGTCATGAACGGGACGCGTCCTGCTCCGCAGAGGAGATGAATCGCGCCGGCGCTGGCGACCGATGCCAGTCGCAGTATCAGCACGCCCATGATGCCGCGCGCCCCAAGCTGCCGGCCCGATCGATAGGCGCGGCCGCTCATCCAACGCGTAACCCCGGCGGGCCCGATGGCCCGGCCAGCCGCGTAGCCGATCGCGGCCGCGCCAAACGATCCTAGCAACGCCACCTGCAGCCCGCGAAGCGCACCGAACAGCACGCCCGCGGCAATCGCCAGGAGCTCCAGTGGAATCATGACGAGGTTCGACAGGAGAAAGACGACGATTCCCATCCAGAGGGCCGACGGCATCGCGGGAATCGCGCCGAACGCATCCCGTATGGCCAGGAATTCCGGCCGCCCGGTGAGCGAAGTCGAAGCGACCGCGGCCGTCAGCACGATGGCCGGAACGATGCGCAAGCGGAGCGGACTGCGCCGGTACGTTGCATTGCCCCGGGGAACCAGCTCCGTCATCGTCTCGCCGAACTGGATGGGCTCTTCGGGATCGGCAACCGCCTGCAGTGTCTCTTGCGGTTCGCTTTCGCCTCTGGCAGCGACTTCGATCGGCACGAGCGTGTGCTCGACGTGTGTTCGCTCGTCAATCAGTGTCCGCATCGATCCCGCGCGCTCGAGCCCGCGCGTGACTTCATCGGCTGGCAGACTCAGATGTTCGGCCAGCAGGCGATCCCGCAGCTTCCGGATGCCGCCTCGCACGCGCGGATCGCCGGCCGCGTCCGCGGCCAGATCGCATTCGCTATCCACACCCATGGATCGGCGCGAGAAGTTGGCTGAGCCAATCCGAAGCAGCTCATCGTCCACAACCATCACCTTCGAATGGACGAAGGTCGGCACATTGTCCGCGCGCGACGCGACGGGATAGACGAGTCGCAGCCGATGGTATGCATCCGCGTCGAGCATCAGCCGGAACGCCTGGTCGCGAAAGGCGCCCATCGTTTGTTTCTCGAGCCAGCCCTCGCAGTCTCGAGGCGCGACGACGATCACTTCGGGTCCGTCCGGCTCGCGAAGCCGCGCGGCCAGCGCCTGGCTGAGCCGGTCGTTGGTGAAGTACTGGCTTTCGATGTAGATGCTCTGCCTCGCCGCGGCAATCGAATCGAGAAAGAGCGCTTCGCACTCTCGAATCGCCGGCTGCGTGTCGGATGCCGGCGACGTGCGAGCAATGGCGACTTTGACATCGGTGAGATCGGGAGTGACGCCTTCAGGCCACAAATCATCAGTGGATGAGACGAGGCCAGGCAATCGGTCCTCTCCCAACGCGCGCCAGCGGTCGCGTGCGAGGACGCCAAGGCTGGCGGCCACTGGTCCGCTGACCATGGCATGAACTTCGTGATACGGCCCATACGTCCCGCCGAGCGGCGAGACCCGCGCCGGTTCGATGAGCCGATGCGCGCTGGTGTCCCACCGGTGCCCGGTGAGATCGATGCCACCGCAGAATGCCAACTGGTCGTCGACAACGACGACCTTCTGATGGTGCGAGCCGCCAACGGGATGGCGATCGTCGAACCCGAACCGCACGTGCCGGGGCGTTCGCCAGCCGAGCCGCCACCTCGACCACGGATCGCGCTCGAGTGTGTAGAGTGCGGCGTAGTCCCAAATCAGGATGTAGATCCTGAGCCGCGGGCGGCGCAGCGCGATAAAGGTGAGAAGCTCGCCGAGACGGGTCGGAGCTTCCGACGCATCGGCGCCTGGATCCAGATCGACGGCGGCCAGAATGTCCCAGCCCAGGATGAACACGGTCTTGCGAGCGGCGAGCAGCGCCTGTCTCACCCATCGGAAGTCGTCGGCGGCGTCCTGCACGCACTGAAATCGATCCGCGCGATCGAGCCTCCAGCAGTTCTTCCCCGGTTGAGCGAGGGACGGTGCGGGTACCGCAGTACTGGGGGCCGGGGCCAGAGCCACGCGCTCGCTGGCGTCGATCATCACGCGGGCCTCGCTCGCCGCAACTTGCGGTTGATCAGCCACCAGCGATTCATCAGTGCTCACTTCAGGGAGCAAAACGAATGCCGGTAATGCCCTCAATTCGACTCATTGCCGATTGCCGCGGCGACTCGCAAGCTCGCTCGTCACCGGCTACTTGACGGGCTGCGAGATCGAGGGCTGATCGAATAGATTTGGCGTCATGGAGGGCACCATGGAACGCTCCACCAGCCCGCTGGTGACGTGGACTCACGCGATCTACGCGCTGCACGCCTTCAGCCTGCTCACCGGCATCGTTGGCGCCGCCACTGTGGTCGGCGCGTTCCTCACTGGTTGGCCGTCGATCATCGCCGTCATCCTCAATTACGTGAAGCGAAGCGAGGTGCGGGGCACCTGGCTCGAGTCGCACTTTCGATGGCAGATCCGTACCTTTTGGTTCGGCCTTCTCTGGATCGCGCTCTGTTGGCTCTTCGTCGTGATGACACTGGGCCTGGGCATTCTGATCGCGTGGCTGCCGATGATTCTGGTCGGCCTCTGGTTCATCTACCGGATCGTGCGCGGGTGGCTCGCCCTCAACGACGGCCGGCCGATGTATGCCTGAGTACTGCCTTTGTGAAAGTCGGTACTAAGGCAGCGCGCAAATGATCGCCGATTGCTGAGAATTGAATGACCCGTCGCGAACTCGACACTCGTCTTCTTCATCCGAAATCTTCGGCGCCTTCGGGCTTCAAGTCGCTGTCGACGCCCGTTTTCCGAGGTTCGACGACGCTGTTCGATCGCGCCGCAGAGATTCGTGACACGTGGAATCACGATGAGGCGCCGTATACCTACGGGTCGTACGGGACCCCCACCACATTGGAACTGGCAGCGAGAGTGGCCGAGCTCGAAGGCGCGACCCGCTGTTTCATCACGCCCGGTGGACAAGCGGCGCTGGTGCTCGTCTATCTCGCCTCTCTGAACACCGGCGATCACGTGCTCGTTCCCGAATCGGTGTACGGGCCGAGCCGCATCTTTGCGGATCGCGTGCTGCGGCGGTTTGGTGTCGAAGTGGAGTACTATCCACCGCTCGAAGGCGCTGCCATTGCTGCGAGGATTCGCTCGAACACGCGCCTCGTGTGGTGCGAGAGCCCGGGGTCGATCACCATGGACGTGCAGGATGTCCCGGCCATCGCCGCTGCCGCGCACGCGCGCGGCGCCGTCGTGGCGCTCGACAACACCTGGGCCGCCGGCGTCTTGTTCAACGCGTTCGACCACGGAGTGGACGTTGCGGTGCAGGCCCTCACGAAGTACGTCGGCGGCCACAGCGATCTGCTGCTCGGATCGGTCACCGTCCGAGACGAGAACCTATACCAGCGGCTCGGCGTGGCCCTTCAGGATCTCGGCATGTCCGCCTCGCCCGACGACTGCTCGCTGGCGCTGCGCGGCCTCCAGACCTTGCAAGTACCGCCTGCGAGCGATCGAACCGTCGGCACTCCAAGTCGCCTCGTGGCTGGCCGCGCGTGCGGAGATCGAAACCGTGTTGCACCCCGCACTGCCGTCGTGTTCCGGCCACGAGATCTGGAAACGGGACTTCACCGGATCGTCGGGGCTGTTCTCGATCGTGTTTCGCGAGCCCATCACCAAGCGGGAACTCCAGGACGCCATGGATCGGCTGACGTTGTTCCGCATGGGATACAGCTGGGGCGGCGTGTCGAGTCTGGTCGTGACGCCGGATACGCAGGAGGCGCCCAATGCGCGACGCTACGGTGAGCGCCTGCTTCGGGTCTACGTCGGGCTCGAAGCCCCCGGCGACCTGATTGCCGACCTTCAGCAGGCCTTCGGGTTCCGAGCCGGTTAGCGGGAACCCACGAGGGATTCAAATGCCACTCGCCAGCCTCATCGATGCGACCAGCCTCTCGCAGACCGTCGACGCGATCAACACGGCGCTGTTCGAACAACGTCCGCTGTCTCCCGCGGTCCGGACACGCGCCGCACGGTGGATCGCCGCGCGGCGGGGGTTGCCCGGCGCCTACGGCGACACGTTTGCCGGCTTTGCGGTCGAGCGCCGGAAGGGCATCGTCCTCTTTACCGGCGAACGCATTGCGTCCGCTTCGGCACGTCACATCCTCGGTGAAGAGGCGAGCCGCGTGCTGAGGATGTTGCGCGTCCGCGACGGGTCAGTCTCCGCCGCCCTCGACCGGGCATCGGAGGGGTTGATGCGCTGCCTGCAGCGCGCGGCGGAAGATCCGCGCCACACGAATCCCGGCTTGTACTGCTGCGGCAAGTGCAGCGTTGGCCTATGGCGGAACCTGCTTTCCGGGGGACTGGATCGTCAGGAAGAACGGTTGCGGCGCGGCGCCGCACATCTTCGCTCGATGCGCGATGGCAACGGCGAATGGAGGCGGTTTCCATTCTGGTACACGGTGCTGGCGCTCAGCGAGATGGAGTTTCCCGAAGCTGTGAACGAATTGAAGTACGCCGCTCGGACGCTCGAGAGGGAAGCACAGCGCTCGACACCTGCGACCCGCTACGCCCAGCGCCGTCACGAACTGGCGGGCCGGGTGTTGAGCCGCGTCTAGTCGCAACCGGCCTTTCCCTTTTCGGCTCTCCGCCCTCGGTGCGGGAACCGCTGAAAGCGGATCGCCGACAGCGGCCAGCCGATCAGCGCACCAGAGCGCTCTTCACACGCTCATCGTCCACGAAGGTATCGGGACTGAGACCTACGACTGATCCTCGGCCGCCGAGCATCGGACCGGTGAGGTTCGCATCGAGATGCCGCGAGATCAACAACAGCGCCGCGGTGGGCAGCGGCACGAATCCGAGCCGTTGAACGACCGCGGCGTTCTCGGGCGAGAGATAGAAGCGCGCCAGCGCGTTGACTTCGGGACGTGCGAGCGCACTGGCAGACACGTAGATGAGGACGGGGCGGGAAAGCGGCTGATAGGTCTCCTCGATCACCGAGTCGGCGCTGGGCGATACGCAGCCCTGGCCGCCGTCGACGGCGACGAGCTTGAGCCGGTCCTTGTGTGACAGGTAGTGGGCGAAGCCGAGATAACCGACCGCATTGGCGTCGCTGGCCACGCGGTCGGCGAGCGCCGTCGGATTCTCCTCCGTCACATAGTCACGCCGGCTGCTGCCTTCCATGCCGTTGACGGCCAACGTGAAGTAGTCGAAGGTGCCAGAGCCCTGGCTCGGCCCCAACAGACTCAATGGCTGGTCAGGGAAGCTGGGACGAACGTGGCTCCAGCTCGTGACTCTGCCCTGAGCCGACGGCGACCACATGGTTCTCAGATCTTCGACGCTCAGGCATGAAGCGAACGAATTGCGCGGACTCACGACCACCGAGAGGCTGTCGAACGCTACCGGCAGCTCGTAGAAATCGACCCGGCGTTGCCGGCACGCCTCGATCTCGGCCACGTTGATCGGCCGGGAAGCGGCAGCGATATCGACCGCGCCGCCACAGAGCTTCTGCAATCCGGCGCTGGTGCCCGAGGTCCCGATCGCCACCGTTACGCCGCGATGGTTGTTCTGGAACTCGTCGGCCAGCGCCCGAGAGACCGGCAGCAACGTCGCCGAGCCGTCGATCGTGATCGGCGCGCTCGATGGTGGCGGCACGGTCGCTCCAGTGCGTTCATCCTGGCGGCACCCGGCACTGAGCACTCCAGCGGCGATCAGCGCGAGGAGCTGGATCACAGTGCGGTCAGAGAATGACTCGAAACAGCATGAACAAGCCGCCTGACAGCAGGATCGCCATCGGCATCGTCAACACCCAGGCGATCGCGAGGTTGCGAATCGTCGCCATCTGGACGCCCGAACCATTCGCCGCCATCGTGCCGCAGACGCCCGACGACAACACTTGCGTGGTGGAGACGGGCAGGCCGTAGAGATCGGCGGCGGCAATGGTGGTTGCCGCCACGACTTCAGCCGATGCACCCTGCGCGTAGGTGAGATGGCTCTTGCCGATCTTCTCGCCGACGGTAATCACGATCCGCTGCCAGCCGACCATCGTGCCAAGGCCCAACGCGATGGCGACGGCGATCTTCACCCACGTCGGAATGTACCGGGTTGCCGCGTTGAGCTCGGACCGATACACCCTCAAGACGTCGGCGTCGGCCTTGGCGAGCTGCGCGTTCGGATCCTGGATCAGGTGCCCGATGGCTTCGCCGGCCAGGTACATGTCGTTCCGGACGTTTTGCACAGCGCCGGCGGGCAGGCTGCGAATCGAGCCATGCTGTTCGACCTGCTCCTTGACGTCGACGATGAGGCGGGCGAGCGCGGGCGCGACCTTGGCGTTGGCCTGACGGGTTCGCAGATAGTCGCCGAGCACCTGGCGCGAATCATCGGGTCCTGGCGCCGATGACGGCGCATCCAGAGCGCGTGCGGCATAGACAGACGTGGCGATGAACGACTGGGTGGCGCTTTCAGGCAGGGCACGATTCAGCGCGTAGGCGGTCGGCACCACGCCGATCAGGATCAGCATGATCAGGCCCATGCCCTTCTGTCCGTCGTTCGATCCGTGGGCGAAGCTGACCCCAGTGCAGGTGAGGATCAGAATGCGATCGAATCCACAGCGGCGGCGGCGTAGTGCCCTTGGGCTCGGTGTACAGTGCCGGATTCCTGGCTACCGCTTTGAGGATCAGCATCAGCACGACCGCTCCGCCAAATCCGACCAGCGGGGACAACAGCAGCGAGTACCCCACCTTGGAGACCTGCGCCCAGTCGACACCGCTGGCGCCGCCGGCGGAGGTCAACTGGTTGGCGAGACCGACGCCGATGATCGAGCCGATCAACGTGTGTGAACTGGAGGCGGGAAGACCGAGGTACCACGTGCCGAGGTTCCAGATGATGGCGCCAATCAGCAACGCGAAGACCATCGCAAAGCCGGTCGTCGATCCGACTTGCAGAATCAGTTCGACGGGCAGCAGCGCGATGATGCCGTAGGCCACCGCGCCACTCGAGGCCAGTACCCCGAGAAGATTGAAGAAGCCTGACCACACCACCGCAACCGAGGCCGGCAGCGAGTGCGTGTAAATGACGGTGGCCACCGCATTCGCTGTGTCGTGGAAACCGTTGACGAACTCGAAGCCGAGCGCGATCAGCAGCGCCACGGCGAGCAGCAGAAACGCCAGCGTGCTCGTGTGCGTTCCCGTGCGCTCGATGTCGTGATAGACGCTGTAGGCAATGAACGCGAGCCCAAGCGACAAGACGCTGTAAAACGCCAGGGCACCTTTCGCGTCGAACCGCTGGTCGAGTCGCGGCCGCGACGGCGCGCGCGCCTCGAACCTCAGGGCTTCGGCCCTGACCGTTGCTGCATTTGCCGCCATGCGTTGATCCTAGGGGCCGGGGTCAAAGGCCGGCTACGGGACAGATCCTGACGCGTCGATGTGACGAACGTGTTAACAGGTCAGACGGCGCAGCAGACGGCAACACTAGCGACGGAAGATCAGCAGTGCGGGGGAACCTTATGACAGGACTGGAGTTCTGGGAAATGCTCAGCTACGTCGTGACGGTCGTCGCCTTGCCGGTTGCGATCTTCACCTACTGGCAGGAGCAGAGAAAAGAGCGGGAGAACGAGGACGAAGAGATTTATCAGCTCTTGTCGGACGCCTATACCGGCTTTCTCAAGCTGGTCATCGAGAATCCCGACTTGCAGCTTCGCTCTCGGAGCGCGGCGCCGTCGCTGGCTGGCGAACAGCTCGAGCGCCGTCAAGTACTCTTCGAGATTCTCGTCTCGCTTTTCGAGCGAGCGTACCTGCTCGCCTACGACGACGGCATGAGCGAAAAAGAGCGGCGGCGCTGGCACTCGTGGGAGGATTACATGCGCGAGTGGTGCCGCCGCCCTGACTTCTGTGCGATGCTGCCGCAGCTGCTCGAAGGCGAAGATCAGGACTTCGTCGCCTACATCCGCCGCATTGCGGACGACGAGCAGCGCCGCGTTAGCGGGCTGCTCTCTGCCGGCGGCGCAGCGTGAGCGCCAGCGCCGTCGCCAGCGTCATCAAGCCGATCGCCCCCAGGAGTGGCACGTTGCTCGCCGTCTTCGGCAGGCTGCCCGCAGGAGCGCCGCCCGCAGCACCGCCCGCCGCGCCGCTCGCCGCGCCGCTCGCAGCAGGTGCCGCCATTGGCGCGCTCGATGGTGCGCCGGCCGGCTTGGCCGCGGTCGATCCGGAGATTCCTGCCGCCTTCGCGGCTTCCGGCGTGATGGTCGCCACGACCTCTCGCTGGGTCAGAATCTGCGGTTCCTTCTCAGTGACGATCGTCGCGGTCAGCTTGTTGCCTGGACGCAGTTCGGAGAACACCACCGGCTTGCCGTACTTGTAGATCTTGACGCCGCGCTTTTCGATGTCTCCTTCCGTGAAGTTCTTGAAGCCTTCCGGCGTACGGACGAGAATCGAGCTGCCACTGGCTTGCACGACGGTGCCCTCTTTGACCTCCGTCACGTAGACCGGCTTCACCGTGGTCGTGGTGGTAATCGTGGCCGTGCCGGTCATGCCCGGTTTCAGTTCCGAGACCGTGAGCGGCTTGCCGGCGACGGTGAAGCGAAAGTCACTGGGAACGGTGATCTCTTCCGTCCCTTTTTGATCTCTCGCGATCAGCTTGTTGCCCTCGACCGAGATCACCGTGAACTTTCTCACCTCGGTCGTGGTCGTCTGTGCAGCCGCGCCCATCGCGGCCACCGTCACGATCACGGCGACGGCCGCCGTGGTGATCCTTCCCATTGCCTGCCTCATAAGTCACCTCTTTTTGTCGCTCGCACGATGAACCGTTTCGGGGCCGCCCCCACGAAGTAGAAGGGATAGCAAGTGACCAGCGTCACCGCTTCTGAATCTGTCGGATCGAGCACTGAGACGTCGTCAGGGTGAACGATCCACGTGCGCTCGACGAGATAACTGCTGCGGCCGGCGAGCGTCTCGACCTCGAGCGTGTCGCCAACCGCGATGTCCTTTAGCACGCGGAAGAAGCTGTCTCTATGGCCGGCTAGGCCGCTGTTGCCCTGCGTGCCGAGTCCGGCCGTGCCTTCGATGTGGCCTATCCCCCGAGCCAGCGTCTCGTCGTCAGTGCCTTCGAGAATCGGCGCTTCGAGGCCAAGGCGTGGCAGCCGGAGCACGCCAAGCGGCGGCACCAGCTGACCGTTGAGCGACCGATTCCGCCAGGCCGCGATTGCCTTCGACGACCACAGCGTGAAGTCGGGTTGCGATCTGGCGACGAGCTTTCCGTCGCGCGCCTCGACGAAGCGATCCAATTGCTCTTGGCTGGCAACGGCACCGTCGAGGCGGAGAACGACCCAACTGGTGAGGGCCAGCGTGGCGACTGCCCACGCGACCCGCTCTGCGGCGCGCCAGATCACGCCCACCGAGTGGCAAGAGCCGGGCCGACCGTGACCAATGGCCCTGGAGAGGGGTGCGCGGGCGTCAACTGGTTCCGGCTCAAGCAGTTCGCGGGCTGAGCGTCTCAACCGGGAGGACTCGACCGCCAGCCTTGACCCGTCGCATCTCGCGGAAGCTTTGCTATGGCACGGCATTCGCGGCCGCGATCCGTGGCGTTGACGCACGGCACTCAACTTGCTGTTATAGTCCGCCGAGGTTGGATTGGTACCGCGAGACGTCGTGGGCCGCCGACCGGTCCAGCCACGACCGTGGGATTAGCGAATCGCGCCCCTATCAGAGCCGCCGTCGCCATCAGAGCCGCCGTCGCCGTCGCGGTCGCCATGGCCGTCGTGCCGTACGCGACAGCGCAACCAGTCTCGCCGTCGCTCGGCGGCAACTTTTCTTCGCTCGAACCGCGCCGCCAGCAGCTGGTGGACGATTGGGTCGCGCGCTTCAATGTGACGACGGGGCAGAAGGTCGAGGCCGGCCCGTTCTACGACGAGATCATCAGCCTGTCCGCCAAGGTGACGTTCGACGCCGTGACCAACGCGCTCATGCAGTCGACGCTGACCGACGACACCGGCGCATCGCTGGGGGACGCCTTGTCGCTGGTCGAGCGGGTGGATACGGTGCACGGGCAGCTGGCGGGAGCGCCTGGCGATCTTCAGTTCCGGATGTACGTCCGGCTCACCGAGCAGGCCCTGGCCACGCTCGACCGATCCAGTCAGTTCAAGCGCCGCGCCGACAATACGATCTTCCACAAAGGCTACCCGCTCAACTATCGCGCCCAGGGTGGGGCGCCGTCGATCCAGATCTCGATTGCGCTCGATCGCCGCCGCGCCGACGTCGATGTCGATTACCGCTCGGCGACGTTCCCGTTGGCGCTGTTCAACGGTCACCTGAGCTCGGCCAACTCCGATGTGAGGGCCGGGAACAACTACGACCGACACGTCAACCGGTGGGTCGGCTTTCAGAGCTGGTGGCGGGGCTTCTTCGGTGTTCGACTCGAGCGTGCACCGGATGAAGCGGATCGGTCCACCGTGCTGGCCGCGACTCCGCGGGCAGGGAAGAAGGCCATCGAGGTGATGGCGAACGATTTCCTCACCGCGTGGCTCGTCGAAGGAGACGTGGCGGCGGCCATGGGCTACATCTCCCAGCGCTCCTACGCGTGTCTGGCAGAGAGTAGCGATCAACCGGAGGACGTCGATCGAGGGATGGCGCCGTTCAAGCTGATGATTGGGCTGAAGGCCGCCCGCGAAGCGTTGGGCACTCCGGCGTCGCTGGAGGGCATCGCCAGAGGAGTGCGACTGTCATCGCCTTCGCTCAAGGTAGTGCAGCAGCCGCACCACGCGCAGTTCGTCGTCTACTCCGTGCCCGATGATCTGGCGGCTGGGTTCGACTGCGAGAACCGGCTGCTCGCCGATCCGAAACCCGTGCGCCGGGCGTACGGCACCTACTACGGCACCATCTTTTTCATTCGCGGCAATCCGGACAACACCGTGGCGCTGCTCTGGGCGCAGGAGGATGGCTACTGGAAGATCGTGTCGTGGCAGACCGGTTTCGAAGTGCGCGCCCCGAGCCCGCCCGATGCGGCACCCAACGTGAGAGTGGCCAGGATCGCGGCCGACCACGGCTTCGCCGACGCGGCGCGCGGCTTTCTCGAAAGCTGGTTGATTCGCCGGGACTACAATGGCGCCTTCCAGTACCTGTCGGAACGAAGCTACGCCTGCTACGACCTGATGCGCGGACCGGAGCAGCCCGCGGCCACCTCCGCTGCCGATGCCGGCCAGAAAATTCGTGCCGGCATGGAACGCGTCGGCAGTCAGCTCGCTCCTGCCCGCAATCTCAACGCCCTCATATCACCGGTTGATCCTGTCCACCCTGCCGTGCGGCTCATGGATCATGCGAACTCGCGCGTGTTCACGCTGACCAGCGTGACCACCGAGCTCGCGGATGCGGCCGAATGCTCGTCCCGTGCCCGCGGCGAGAGCTTCAAAGGGGCGACCGGGTCCGAGTACGGGACCGTGTTCGGCATGAGTTTTCGCTTTCGCTCGAAGGGCGGTGACGCGCCCGTTCTGCGGACGCTGTGGCGTCACGACAACGGCAACTGGAGGATCACCGCCTACGACATCGAAGTGCCGTGACCCGTCCCACCTTCGTAGACCTCGAGGCCCAATCCGGATCGGCAATTGCGAGAGTTTGACGAGCGTCGCTCACGTCCGCGAGTCCACGGCATCTCGTGGCGCCGGCACTCAGCGAGCGACAGGAGGAAGTCATCATGCGAACAGTTCGACGGGGAGTCTGCGCGGCGGCGGCCGCACTCGCCTTGCTCGGTGGCGCACACGACGCGCGGGCGCAGGCGCAAGACTCTGGTTGGGTCTTCGACGCGGGATTTGGCATCGATTTAAACCTGAATGGAAACGTGAACTCAGGCGCGATCGGCACCCTGCAGGGCGTCGCGACGGCGATTCTGCCCAACCCTTATGGCGACGTTTACGGCGCCGGCATCGACTTCCGCTTTGGTGGAGGCTACGTCCTGGACGAGTATTCCGAGGTACGCGGCATCTTCACGCTTCAATCGTCCGACGCCGATCTGGTGCGGATGGGCGACATCGGGCCATCGAGTTTGTACGGCCAGTACGGCGACTACCAGAGCTTCGGGCTCGAGCTCGGCTACCGGCGATATGTCCCGACGACCAAACCCGAGATTCGGCTCTACGGTGAAGTGACGCTCGGCGCGGCGTTCATCGACAGCATCCATATCCAGCTGGCGGCGCCGCAATCGAACGTCATCCTCAACCAGACGGACTTCTACGATCAAACCGCCGCGTTCACCTGGAGCCTCAACGTGGGCGCGATGTTTCGCGTCTCCGAAAAAGTGGATTTGAACGCCCAAATCGGCCTTCGCCGGCTGACCGGCCTGTCCGAAGTCGATCAGCTCGTCGGCACCGGACTCGACGAAATCAACAATGACAGCGCCAGATTGATGTTCCCGATCGTGGTCGGCGTGCGCTTCCGGTTGTTCTAGTCCGGATCAATTTCACAAGATCAAGAGTTCAGGAGGGCTTCGCAAGAGCCTCGACGGCCGGCCCGCGTAGCGGGCCGCTACATGCGAGTAGAAGCCGCGACCAAACCCGCCACACTGGAACGGATCGGGCGGGATTGGTCGGGCTTCTGCTCGCACGTAGTCGCCTTTGGCGACCGTCGAGCGCCTCCTGATCTCCTGATCTCCTGAGAGTTTTTGCTTCTGATCTCTTGTGAAGTCTCTCTAGGTGACGCCCCGAGATCAGAATAGGAACTTGACGGCCAATTTGAATCACGCGAGGTCGCCGTCTGCCGTGATCGACGCGAAGGCGGCCGCGCCGACCGTGAGCCGGTGAACGCCCACCCGTAGGCCCACCCGACCGAGCACTCCGTCGGGTTCGCACTTCTTCAACCAAACCCTGACACGACTTGCTACAGCAGCGTCATCGTTGCTAAAACGGCCTGCAGTAGTCGCACAGGTTGAGTTGGATTAAGTCGATTTGAGTACCATCTCAGTCCGATCTAGAGTTTACGCCGGCTGGGCAGCGTGCGCACCGTTCGCCGCAGGGCCGACATGGGCGCGCGTGAACATCCACGATCCAATGAGGAGGGAACCGAGTGCGGGAACGAAGCGTATGACTCGAAGGGAATGGCTTTCAATCTGCCTTGTCGTCGCGAGCGCCTGCTGCGTCGGCGCATTGCCCGCCTCTGCTCAGACGGCTGCCGGCGAGATCACCGGCGTGGTGCACGATCAGGCCGGGGCTGCCGTTCCCGGCGCGACCATCATGGTCACGGAGACCCGGACGAATCTGCAGCGAGTGGTGGTGTCCACGGGCGACGGTGTCTACACCGCCGCAAGCCTGGCGCCCGGCGAGTACCGGCTCGATATCGAGCTCGCAGGTTTCAAACCCGTGCGCCGCGAGGGCATTCGCCTCTCGACGGGTGAAAAAGCGCGAATCGATCTCGGTCTCAGCGTCGGAGACATTCAAGAACAAGTGACGGTCGTGGCCGCAGACTCGCCGATCGTGCGAGCGGAGACCGCGAGCCTCGGGACCGTCGTCGAGAACGAGCAGGTCGTGCAGCTGCCGCTGAACGGCCGCCTG
This sequence comes from uncultured Acidobacteriota bacterium, assembly GCA_963773045.1. Taxonomy (GTDB): domain Bacteria; phylum Acidobacteriota; class Vicinamibacteria; order Vicinamibacterales; family UBA2999; genus 12-FULL-67-14b. The sequence goes on from CAVYZT010000015.1 coordinate 113,538, forward strand.
TTCATCATGCTCGCCGCCATCGTTCCTGGCGTCGCCCTGCCGCCGAACTCCGTCCTGCCGCGCATCAACGGCGGGAGACCGCGAACGAACGAGTATCTCTTCGACGGCATCTCCGTGCTCCAGCCCGAGCCGGGGCAGCTCGCGTACTACCCGATCATCGACGCCATCCAGGAGTTCAAGATAGAGAGCAACAGCCCGGCGGCGGAGTTCGGGCGGTTCAATGGCGGCGTGGTCAATCTCACGACGAAGTCGGGCACCAATGCCCTTGGTGGCAACGTGTTCGAATTTTTTCGCAACGAGCATCTGAACGCCAGGAACTACTTCCAGGCGAGCAATCCGGTGAAACCGGACTATCGGCGGAATCAGTACGGCGGCATGGTCGGCGGCCCCGTCAAGCAGAGCCGGACGTTTTTCTTTGCCGATTACCAGGGTCAGCGACAGAGCATCGGCCGCACGGTGACCTCGAACGTGCCCACACTCGCCGAACGTTCAGGTGTCTTCCGCCAGACCATCTACGATCCGGCGACGACGGTGGGAACGACGCGTCAGCCGTTTCCGAACAACACGATTCCGAGAAGCGCCATGGATCCGGTCGCGCTGTCGCTGCTCGAGCGCTACCCGCTTCCGACCAACACCGCCACCGCGAACAACTACAGCCGGACGGCCAACGAGATCGACGATCAGGATCAGGGCGATGTGCGCATCGATCACAAGTTTGCGACCGGCCGTGATCAGGTATTCGGACGGTTGACGTACTTCCGTGGTCGTGCCGTACCGGTGACGGCCTTTCCGGATGGGAGTGGAAGCATCCTGGCCGGCAGCGTGGCCGTCGGTCCGCAGGATACGACCTCGTCCGCGTTTGCTTCGAACTATCAGCACACCTTCTCGACCAACTTGCTGAACGAAGTGCGCATCGGAGATACACGCCGATCGGTCCAGCGGGGCGCAGTGACGTTGCCTTCGCCTGCTGGGGCCGCGCTCAACATTCCCGGCATCCCGTCGAGTGCGCAATTTCCCAACACGATGCCGACCTTCGCACCGAACGGCTACCAGCAGCTCGGATCCCCGAATAACACGGCCTCGGACTTCAGCACCAGCGTCACACAGATCGCCGATTCGCTCACCTGGCTGAAAGGCCGCCACACCATGAAGATGGGGCTCGACTGGCGATGGGAGCGGCTCAACGTGATCCAACCCCCATCGCCGACGGGATCGTTTGCCTTCAGCACCGTCGGCAGCGATCTACCCGGGGTCGCGAATACCGGCAACGCGTTCGCGAGTTTCCTGCTCGGTCAGGTGCAGACCTTTGCCATCGACCTCCAGCAGACGGATATTCAGGAACGCGCGCACTTTCAGGAGTACTTCTTCCAGGACGACTGGAAGGTGTCCAATCGCCTCACGATCAATGCGGGGCTGCGATACACGCTCAATTTCCCGTCCACGGAGATCAACGGTCAAACCGCCGTATTCAATTTACAGACGCGGCAGCTCGACTATCCGGGAACGGAGCCGGTACGGCCGCTCAAGAAGGACAACTTTGGCCCGCGCATTGGCGCCGTCTACCGCCTGACCGACAAGACCATCGTCAGTTCGGGGTACGGGAAGGTCTGGATCGAGATGGCGGGGATCACGACGCCGTTCACGACGCCGAACTTTCCGTTCCTGCAGACCGTGTCGCAGCGCACGCTCGACAACATCGCGCCGGCGTTCGTGCTGGCGAACGGGCCGACCGTCGCACCCATTCCCTTCACGCCAACCGCCGGCCTCGGACAAGGCGTTTTCACGGTGAATGCCGAGCTCGGGTCGGGCTACGCGCAGCAGTGGAACGTGTCGGTGCAGCGCGAGTTGACGGCGAACACCGTCGTCGAGGTCTCGTACCTCGGCTCGAAGATCGCGAACATCGGGATCCCGGACAGCAACATCAATCAGCTGACCGAGGAGCAACTGAAAATCGGGCAACCGCTGCTCACGCCGCGTGTGACGAACCCGTATTTCGGGATTATTCCGCGCTCGTCCACGATCGGCGACCCGACGGTGACCCCCGCGCAGCTGATGAAGCCCTACCCGGAATACACAGCGGTGAGCTTCTATCGGAACAATGTCGGCACGACGAACTACCAGGGTCTTGCGTTCAGCATTCGTCAGCGAATGTCGGGCGGCCTGACCTATTCGGCCGCCTACACCCGTTCGAAGTTGACCGACATCGCCTCGTCGGTGTTCGACGCGTCTATTCTGACCGGACCGCTGACCAACGCCGCCGTCGCCGACAGTCACAATCTGGAGCGCGACCGCGACTACTCGACCGGAGACATTCCGCACTACTTCGCCGCCTCGGTCGTGTGGGACCTTCCGGTGGGCGAGGGCCGTGCCAAGCACGCCAGTGGCGTGATCGGCGCGTTGGTGAACGATTGGACCGTCGCGACCTTCATGACCATGCAGTCCGGGGTGCCGGTCGCGGTGACGCAGGCGAACTCGCTCGGCTATGCCGGCTTCACGACCCAGCGCCCGAATCTCGTCGGCGATCCGACACTGCCTGCTGACGAGCGGACACCCGCTCGCTGGTTCAACACGGCCGCGTTCGCAACGGCCAATCAGTTCACGATCGGATCGGCCTCTCGCAATCCGGTGCGGGGGCCGTCGTACCACGATGTCGATCTCGCGGTGATGCGTCGCGTGGGCGTCGGCGGTGAGCGCGCGATCGAGTTGCGTTTGGAGGTATTCAACCTGCTGAACACCGCGAATTTCGGCGCACCGGCGGCGCAGCAAGGACCGCCGAGCTTCGGGACAATCACGACGGCTCTCGATCCAAGGGTCGTGCAACTCGCGGCGAAGTTCTGGTTCTGAGAGCGCATTGCCCGCGAGATCAAGAGTTCTTGAACAGGAGATTAAAAGACCAGGAGAAATTGTTTCTCTTTATCTTCTGACCTCTTGTGGTCGTGACTCCTGAACTCCGGTGATCACTTCGATGGAAACCGATTTGACTAGCACATGCAGGCGCATGCCCTCGGTCACGTGCAGGCGCACGATCGCGTCTCTCGTAACCTCGGCAAGCAGCGGCACGCGGCCGACCGTGACCTGCACGATGGCGTGGTCGAAGGCGGGGTCGTCGTGAATCGCGGTGACCGATCCGGTCAGCACGTTGTGCAGGCTCAATCCTTCGGGCGGCGCCGTCGCCAGAATCACTTCGCGCGCAGGGATTCGGAGACGCACGGCCGTGCCGGTGGCGACCCGCTGATCGGCCGCGAGCAGGGTGCCGCCGTTGAAGGTGAGCTCGACCAGGCCGCGCGCCGGATAGGTTCGGCCCACGACCGCGTCGAACACGCTTCCCAGTCCAACCGCCTCGCGCAGCCATGACAGATCGGGACGGCTCATGAGCGACGGCACGGCGCCGTTCGCCATGCTCTTGCCCTGTTCGAGAATCAGCACATGCGTCGCCAGCCGCACCACGTCGTCGAAATCGTGAGTGACGAGGATCAGCGGGATGTCCAAGGTTCGGCGCAGACCATCGATCTCCTCCTGGAGGCTCCGCCGGACTTTCCGATCCACGGCGGCAAACGGTTCGTCGAGCAGCAGCACGGCCGGCTCGCGAGCCAGCGCCCTGGCCAGGGCGACGCGTTGACGCTCACCGCCTGACAGCTCGCGCGGCCGCCGGTCGGCCTTGTCCGATAAGTGCACCAGGCTCAGAAGCGACTCGGCGCGTTCTCGTCGTTCTGCGCGCGGGCGATGGCCGAGCGCGGTGATGACGTTGCCGGCTGCGGTGAGATGCGGGAAGAGGGCGTAGTCCTGGAAGACGAAGCCGACAGCGCGGCGATGTGGCGGCGTGAACAATTCGGTCGTCGTGTCGGTCCACGACTCGGCGCCGGACCGAACCGATGCGTGCGCCGGTCGATAGAGTCCCGCGATGGTTCGGAGAATCGTGGTCTTGCCGCTGCCGGAAGGCCCGAAGATGGCCAGCACGTCCCCCGGGTCGCACGCGAAGTCGACGTCCAACGGGATCGGGCTCGACTGACGGAGCGTGACCGAGAGCCGGCGGTCAACCACGGCGGGCCACACGCCGCGACAGCGCGGTCGTCGTCGTGAGGGTCACGACCGCAACCACCAAGAGGGTCGCCGCCATGACTCCGGCGCTCCGATCGTCGAACGCCTGCATACGGTCGTAGATCGCGACGCTCAGCGTTCGGGTTTCGCCGGGCAGGTTGCCGCCCACCATCAACACGACGCCGAACTCGCCGAGTGTGTGCGCGAAGGTGAGGATGGCCGCCGTGAGAATCGAGGGCCAGGCCAGCGGGACTTCAATGCGAAGAAAGCGCTGCCACGGCGTCAGGCCGCAGCACGCGGCGGCATCGCGGACGTCGAGTGGAATCGCTTCGAAGCCGCGTTGAATCGGCTGGATGACGAACGGGATGTTGGCGATGGCCGAGGCGAGCAGCAATCCTGCAAACGAGAACGGCAGCGCATGGCCGGCGATGGCCGTGAAGGCCTGGCCGATGGGCGAGCGCGCGCCAAAGGTGACGAGCAGGTAGAAGCCAAGCACCGTCGGCGGCAGCACCAACGGAATGGTGACGAGCGCTTCGACGAGCAGCTTGCCGCGGAACTCGCGGGTGGCGAGCAGGCGCCCCAACCAGAGGCCGAATGGAAGAAGGATGGCGATGGTTCCTGCGCCCAGCCACAGCGAGACCTGCAGAGCCGTCCAGTCCATCGCCAGCTAGTATCCCGCCTGCGTCATCTGCGGCTCTGTGTCTTCCGCCTATCGGTGTTCTGGCACTGCGAAGCCGAATTTCCGGAGTGTCGTCCTTGCCGCGTCGGAGCGGACAAATGCATAGAACTCGGTGGCGACCTGGCCCGCTTGTTTGAGCAGCACCATCTTCTGGCGGAGCGGCGGATAGTCCGCATCGGGAACCACCGCATAGGTGCCGCGCTTCGCGAGCTCCGGACCGAGCACCAGCGAATATGCGATCAGGCCGCCAACTGCATTTCCGGTGGTCGCAAATTGCGCCGCCTGCGTGATGCTGTCCCCCAGGACAAGGTGCGGCCGAAGCGCCTCGAGCAATCCATGCCTGCGCAGCACGGCCTCGGCCGCGCGGCCATACGGAGCGACGCTGGGGTTGGCGATTGCAAAGCGGCCGGCGGTTCCCGACTTGACGAGCCGTTCCAGGCCAGCGAGTTGCGGATCCACTTGCAGCGGCGAACCGTTGGGCGCGAAGAGCACGAGCCGGCCCACCGCGTAAACGACGCCCGGTTCGCGCGTGAGACCGGTGTTGGCCAGCAGGTCGGGAAACTCCTCGTCGGCCGCCAGGAACATCTCGAACGGCGCGCCATCCTGGATCTGCCGCGTCAGCGTGCCTGACGCGCCGAAGACCAGCTCGACGCCCGTGCCCTTCGACTGCTCGAACTGCCGGGCCACCTCGGTCAACGCAAAGTTCAAGTTCGCCGCCGCGGCGATCGTCGGACGGCGCTGTGCCGACAGCGGCGGCGCGAGAACGATGAGCAGCCAGAGCACCACCAGGATGCGGGAGAACGCCATAGTTGATACGCGTCGAACGTGTGGAACCTGTGGAACTGTGGGACCTGTCGAACCTGTGGAACCCATATCATTCGACGCCCCAGTTTAGTCCAATTTAATCCGGTTCACATGAGCGGTCGAGCCGACTAGCTGTGCCACGCAGGTCGTCGACGATGATACGATGCGATGGTTTGGACGAAGAGGACTCGCATGGCACTCGTCACGATCAGAGCCGCGGCCGAACGCCTGGGTGTGGCGTACTCGACCCTCAAACGCTGGGTGCACACCGGCCGGGTCCGCACGACGCGGACCGAGGGCGGCCACCATCGCGTGTCCGAGGCCGAGATCGATCGGCTCCTCGTCCGCCAATCGCCTGAGGACCGGCGGACCGCTCGCGCCCCCGATGCGGGGGAGTCGCTCGAGGGTTTGAGCGCGCGCAACCGCCTGCACGGGTTCGTCGACGAGGTCCGCGTCGACGGGCTGCTCGCACAAGTCCGCCTGCGAGTCGGCGATCAATCGCTCACCGCGGTCATTACCGCCGACGCCGTCCGCGCGTTGAAACTTCGCCGCGGCGACGATGCGATGGCGATCATCAAGTCCACCGAAGTTATGATTGCCGTGGCGGCAACTGCCAAGGCGCCGGTCAAACGCGACAAACGCAGGAGACGTTGACTGAAGTGGCACGGCGTCCAGATGAAACACGACTTTCGGCTAACGGTAGACAGGCATGTGCGACCTGTCACGAGCAGCAGTTCGCGTTTACCGATGGCCGCGCGCGCAGCGTTGGATCGACCGGCGAGGTTCACCCGCGCAGCAGCATGAGCCTGGTGAACGTGGCGTATGCCGCCACGCTCACGGGGGCGAATCCCGGCCTCACCCGTCTGGAGGAACAGGCGCTGGTGCCGATGTACGGCGACGATCCGGTGGAGCTGGGATTGAGTCGAAATGATGCGTGGATCGACGCGCTGAAGGGCGATCGGGCCTACGCCCCGCTGTTTTCGTCGGCCTTTGGCGACGATGGCGCGGCGATCTCGCGGACGAACATTCTCAAGGCCCTCGGGAGCTTTCAACGGGCGATCGTCTCGGCGCGCTCGCCTTACGATCGGTACCACTTCGACCGCGACGACACCGCGATTTCAGATGCGGCCAAGCGCGGCGAGGTGCTGTTTCACTCCCGTCCGCTCTCGTGCTTCACGTGTTATGGCGGATTCAACAGCGCGAGGATCTGATTGCGTTTCTTCAGTCCCTGACCGACGAAGACCTCTTGCGCGACCGCCGCTTCAGCAATCCCTGGCCGGTCGCGTCCCGACGGTAGAGCACGCCGGCCTTCGGCGCTCGGATTTCGAGAAGCCGCTCTTACTGCTGATCGCAGATAGTCGAACGCCGATAGCTGATCGCCGATCGCTCCGGTATAATCCGCCGGTCGGCTGTCCCCCAGCCTGTCTCGGCCGCCTGTGCCATCAGGCTGAGAAAGCGCTCGATCAAGACCGTCTACTGGAACAGCGTCACGAGCTAGCGAGGCTCCGCCTCATATGGGCCCTGAAAATCCGCACGGTTCGGCTCCGCCTCGCTAGGGCAGTGTCGTTTTGCCCCGCCTCCGGCGGGGCGAGAAAACTTGGCTCCGTCGTTGGATGTCAAAGCGGTCAAGTTTTCTAGCGAGGCTTGCATCCGCGCGGCACGCCGCGTCGCCGTCGAGAAAGGGACAGCCATGGCCCTGTCACGAGTGGATCAGTCAGTCAATCGGTCCTTGCGCTCGGTTGTCACTGGTGTGGTCGCCGTCCTCATATTTGCCGCTGCCTGTCGCACCGCATCGCCGCCCATTCGCTTCGCCCCGCCCGGAACCGATGTCGCTCGATTGCGATCGGACTTCGCGCTCACCGACTTCGAGCGGCGCGCCCTGACGCCGGAGACCATGAAGTCGTTGACCCAGGAGCAGGTCGACCAGATCTACCAGCGGCTGAATGCCGGGCCGATCCCCGATGGTCCCTTCCGCGGCGATCTGTTCTTCCCGCGCGATCGCGACGGACGCGCGCGGGTTCGCGATCTCGCCGACCCTGGACCGAACCTGGTGGGTCCGGTGGCCGCGATGCCGGCCGAGGACCTCGGCCGCATGTTCTGGCGGGGCAAGGTCTTTTTCCGATCTCAGTCGATCGTCAGAAACCGCATCGAGGACCTGGTGATCCTCAAACCGATCTTCACCGACGCAGAGACGATTCCGAAGCTCACCTTCGACGGCCAGACGACCTGGTTGCTGTTTCCCGCGCGGCTGTCGTGCGGTGACAGCCGGTTCGATCCGACGCGGCACTCGATCGTCATCGACTATTCCGAGACCAATCAGATCGACGGCTATCGTGAGATTCCCGACCGGCTCGGCGGCAAAGAGGGTCTCAACATTCGCGACGAAGTTCGTGTGGTCCGGCCGGGCTTCTTACTTGGTCGCGCCTATTTCGGGCCGCGCTTCGGCTTGAACTTCACGCTGCTGGATCCTACTGTGGCCGCGGCTGCTGGAGCGGTCGCTGGACCGATGCCGAACGTTCAGACCGATTGTGAGGGCACGCGATGACGAGCGAGGCTCCGCCCAAGACCGCCGAGAAGACCAGGACGTCTAGCTCGGTCGTTGCCGCGACGGTGGCGGTTACCGTCGTTCTTGCCGCCTGTGGCGGTGGAGGGCAGGGGCCGAAGCCTGGAACGGTGCAGGACGAGGCGCTGCGCGCTGGTCTCACGGCCGAGCACTTCATCCGTCCAACGGCGGATTACTTCAGTGAGATGGACGACAACGTCGTCGGCGGCAAGCGGCCCGCCTTCACGCAACCGGAGATCGAAGGCCGGAACATGTGGATCGTGTGGACGGGCGGCAACGATCACCTGTGGAACCGCCTGACCATCGACAGCATCGGCAGTTTCGATTTACTGAAGACGATCTCATCGCATCCCAAGATCGGTTACGGACGTCACAACCGCTTCCGGTATCTCGGTCTGGTGAACGAGCCGTGCTACGCGGAGGCGACCGGTCCCGATCCGAACCGCTTTGGTCTCTGGCTCGACGTGCGCGACGCGAAGTGCCCGCCCGATCCATTCGCCAACGAAAAGACTTATCCGGGCGCCAAGGTCGGCGCGCGCGGCACGACCGTGCCCGTCGGCTCCTACTACGGTGAGCCGACCGGGGTCGTCGGACTGCGGCTCTTTCCCAACCCCGACTTCGACGAGGCGGCGAGACGACGCTGGAATTCCGATCGGTTCTACAACGAGCCGGCGTACTACTCGGACCGCAATCTCGTTCGCCCCTACCGCGTCGGCATGTCCTGCGGCTTCTGTCATGTCGGACCCAATCCGATCAGGCCGCCGGCCGATCCGGAGAATCCGCGCTGGGGCGAGCTGAGCTCGAACGTCGGCGCGCAGTATTTCTGGTGGGACCGTGTCTTCAACTGGCTCGGCGATCGGAACGCGGCCAGCATCTTCTATCAGGCGTTGCACGTGTCGCGTCCGGGGACGCTCGACACCTCGCTCGTGTCCACCGACAACATCAACAACCCGCGCACGATGAACGCGGTCTACTATTTCGGTCCCCGGATGGGTCTGGCCCGGAAGTGGGGCAAGGAAACGCTGACCGGCGGCAACCTGAAGAACCGGCAGTTCAACGACTTCGTTCCGCCGACCGATCCGCTGGCGCAGTTCTTCGTCCCGCCGAGCACGACGTACACGCCGCGGGTGTTGAAGGACGGGTCGGATTCGGTCGGCGCGCTCGGTGCGCTCAATCGCGTCTACATCAACATCGGCGTGTTCAGTGAGGAGTGGCTGCTGCATTTCCGCGCACTGCTCGGCGGCCAGGCGATCACGCCGATTCCGCTCGAGACCGCACAGCGGAACTCGGTCTACTGGCGCGCGACCGAACGGCTCACGCCGTACATGGCCAGGTTTTTTCTGGCCAGCACCGATCCGCACTATCTGAAGGACGCGCCCGACTCGGCGAAGTACCTGAACGACGGCACGGACCTCGAGCGCGGCAAGGTGGCGTTCGCCGATCGATGTGCCCGGTGCCATTCGAGCAAGCTGCCCGATCTTCCATCGAGCATCGATCTCGAGAATGCGAACGGTCCGAACTACCTGCGGGCCTGGAACAGCTACTGGGAGTGGACCAAGACCGAGGCGTTCAAGTCGCCGATGCGCGAGATCGTGCTCGGCAAGGACTTTCTCGCCGGGAACTACCTCTCCACCGAGCTGCGCGTGCCGATCACACTGCTCGGCATCAACGCGTGCAGCCCGATTGCGACCAACGCGATTCGCGACAACATCTGGGACAACTTCGCGTCCGAGTCGTACAAGACGCTGCCGTCGGCCGGGACGATCAAGATTCGTCATCCGTTGAGCGGCAAGGAGTTGGACTATCCGCTGCCGGCTGGCGGCCGCGGCTACATCCGGCCGGCTTCGCTCGTCAGCGTGTGGTCCACGGCGCCATTCCTCCAGAACAACACCGTCGGCCCATTCGAATGGAGTCCAGCGGTCGAGGCGCGTATGCGATCGTTCGAGGGGTCGATCGAGCAGATGCTCTGGCCCGAACGCCGGCCCAAGGATCAGCTGTTCGGGAATGAAAACGCCCCAGGCGTCGGCATCATCGACCGCATCACCGTCGACAGTTATCTCGAGGTGCCGGAGACGTATATCTCACCTCCTCTGAGGCCCCTCGTTCGAGTCGCGCGCCGGCTGTTCCCGTTCATCGGCGGCAGCGGCGCCTCGGTCAAGGTCGGTCCGTTCCCCAAGGGCATGCCGATCGGCCTCATCACCAACCTCGATCTGCTCGGCGACGATCTGCCTCCGGCCCAACGCGACGAACACCGGGAGAAGTTGACCCGCCTGGTCAAGCGCGCCCTCCGCGAGTTGAAGGGCAATCCCGATTTCGGCGCCGCGCTCGCCGGTCTGGCCAACGACATGTTCGAGGTGAGCAAGTGCAAGGATCTGGTGGTGAACAAGGGCCACTACTTCGGCACCAACTACTTCACCGAGGAGCCAGGACTCAGCGACGCCGACAAACAGGCGCTGATCGCGTTCCTGAAAACCTTTTAATCTCTCAATTCACTTTTGCGGCGTATCGCAACCGCTCGGTGATTCGATGACTTGGCTCGGTTGTCGGCAGCGTTCGAGCAGTCTGGCGCCGTTGGCGCCCCCCGACTCGAGTGAGATCTGGGCTTGAGCCGCGTGAAGCGTCGCGACTTTCTCAAGTCGGTCATTGTCGGGGCTGCCGCGCCGCGTCTCGTCGCCGGGCAGCCCGACGGCGACCCCGACTACATCGTCGTCGGCTCCGGCGCCGGCGGCGGCACTGTGGCCGCGAGGCTTGCCGAGGCGGGCTACTCCGTGCTCGTGCTCGAAGCCGGCGGCGACGCGCCTTCGCCGAACTACGACGTGCCGGCCTTCCATCCATTCGCGACCGAGGATCCCACGATGCGCTGGGACTTCTTCGTCCGCCACTACCAGAACCTCGAGCAGCAACAGCGCGATCCAAAGTTCGTCGCCGGTCGCGACGGTGTCTGGTACCCGCGCGCGGGAACGCTGGGCGGCTGCACCGCTCACAACGCGATGATCTTCGTTGCACCGAGCAACTCGGACTGGGATCAGCTGGCCGATCTCACCGGCGATCCGTCATGGCGATCGCCGGCGATGTGGAAGTACTTCCAGCGCATCGAGCGCTGCCGTTATCGCCCGGTCCAGAGGTTCTGGCGGACCTTCGGGCTGGATGACAGCCGGCACGGGTTTTCCGGGTGGCTGCCGACCGAGAAGGCGAAGCCCGAAGACGCGATTGCCGACGAGCAAGTGCGGGAGGTGTTCGCGCAGTCGGTGGCCAACGCCTTGAAGGAGTTTGGCGCGCCGTCCTTGGCCCGGCTGGAAAGCCTCGCCGATCCCAACGACTGGCGCAGCGTCGCCCGCGACGAAATCGGCGCGCGTTTCACGCCGCTGACTACCGACGACCATCAACGCGTCGGAACGCGCGAGCGGCTGCAATCGGTGGCGAAACGGTATCGGCTGCGGATCGAGCTGAATGCGCTGGCCACCCGCGTGGTCTTCGACGATCGCCATCGCGCGGTCGGCGTCGAGTACCAGAAAGGCGCGCGATTGTACGGCGCTCATCCGTCGGCGAGCACTGCCGCCGCGGAGACGCTCACCGTTCGGGCCCGCCGGGAAGTGATTCTCTCGGGCGGGGCGTTCAACACTCCACAGCTGTTGATGCTCTCCGGCATTGGCGATCCGGACGTGCTGAGCCGGTACGGCATCACGACCCGCGTGCCGCTGCGCGGCGTCGGACGGAATCTCCAGGACCGCTACGAAGTGGCCGTGGTCAACCGCATGGTGAAGCCATGGGAGACGCTCGACGGTGCGGCGTTCGACACCAGCGATCCGCAATACCGCAACTGGTCCACGAATCGCCGGGGCGTCTACACGAGCAACGGCGCCCTGTTGAGCGTGGTGCAGCGATCATCGGCCGGCCGGCCGGTGCCGGATCTCTTCTGCTACGCCTTGCTGGCCGATTTCCGCGGTTACCGGCCCGGGTACTCAGACGAGATTCGCAGGCGCCACGATTGTCTGACGTGGGTCGTGCTCAAAGCGCGCACCAACAACCGCGGGGGCACGGTCACGATCGCCTCACCCGACCCCCGTGTGCCGCCGGCCATCGAATTCCATTACTTCGACGAAGGCACCGACGCGACCGGTGACGATCTGTCGGCGGTCGTCGAGGGCATCCGGCTGGTGCGTCGGCTGTCGGCAGGGATGAGACCGCGGCTGATCGCGGCAGAGGAGATGCCGGGAGACGCGGTGACCGAGGAGGCGGACCTGAAACAGTTCGTCCGCAATCAGGCGTGGGGGCACCACGCGTCGTGCACATGCGCAATTGGTCCGGAGGCCCGTGGCGGCGTGCTGACCAGCGACTTCAAGGTCCACGGGACCCAGGGGCTGCGGGTCGTGGACGCGTCGGTCTTCCCCCGCGCGCCGGGCTTGTTCATCGTCAGCGCGATCTACATGATTGGAGAGAAGGCCGCTGACGCAATCATCGCCAGCGCGCGAAATTCGTAAGAGCCTGCCTTGTCTGTCGCTGGTTTCTTCGACGCTTGTGCTCGAGGTCACGTCGACCTCCTGAGACGGCTTCTCGCCGAGGATCCGTCTCTTTCGCGCGCCTCAGACCCCGGCGCGCGGCATGGAGGATGGACCGGCCTGCACACCGCGGCCAGGAGCGGACAGCTGGCGGCGGTGCGAGTGCTGCTCGAACACGGCGCCGATCCAAACGCGCGCGAAGCTGGAGATGAGACCTGCGCGCTCCACTGGGCGGCGGCGCAGGCCCGGGTCGACGTCGTGCGCGCACTCCTCGATGCCGGCGCCGACGTCCATGGTATGGGCGACGTGCACGAGCTCGACGTCATCGGCTGGGCGACCGTGTTTCCAGTCCATGGCGATGGCTCCGCCGAGCGGCAGGCGGCGCGCCGGGACGTCGTCCCGCTGCTGCTCGATCGCGGCGCCCGCCACCACATCTTCTCGGCCATGGCGATCGGCACGCTGGATCTGATTCGCGACGTCGTGTGGCAGGGTCCGCAGGCGCTCGACCGCCGCCTGTCGCGCTTCGAAGGCCGGCAGACGCCGCTGCATTTCGCGATCGACCGCACGCGCTACGACATCCTCGATCTCCTCATCGCCCTGGGTGCCAACTTGGAGGCGGAAGACGGCCAAGGGCAGACTGCGCTGGCGATGGCCATGCTGCGCGGCGATCGGGAGGCGATGAATCGCCTGCACGCCGCCGGCGCGAAGCCGCCGAAGATGAGCCGCGCGGCGAGCGCGCAGTCGGCGGTCGCGGCGGCCGCTGGGTCGGTGGCGAAGGTGGTCCCGATGATCTACGTCGCGGACGTCGCCCGGTCGCTCACCTGGTACACGTCGATCGGCTTCACCGAGCTGGCCCGATACGAAGACGACGGCGTGGTGAATTTCGGCATGGTGGCGCTCGGAAAGGGCGAGCTGATGCTGAACATGCATGGCACGGCCGGGCCGCAGACCGCCAGCATCTGGTTCTACACCGATCAGGTCGACGCCATCTATCAAGCGCTCAAGTCGAGGCAGCTGGCCGCCGCGCAAGCCGCACTGGCTGGAGAACCGGTCGAAGAGGAAGGCATCGAGTTCCAACAGGATCTCGAAGACATGTTCTACGGTGCGCGCCAGTTCTGCATCCGCGATCCGAACGGCTACGAGCTCTACTTCATTCAGTCGATCGAGCAGTCAAACTAGGGCCGCAGATCACACAGATTACGCATCAGATCAGTCCCATCGCTTCGGCCGCGATCTCGTACGACCGCAGCCGTGCGGCATGATCGTAGATGTGTGAGACGAGGATCAGCTCATCCGCGTCGGTGCGCGCGATGAACTCCTTCATCTGTGTGGCAACCGTTCCGGGCGAGCCGACGAATGAGACGCGCGCCCGCTGCAGCGGATCGATGGCCTCCGACGGGTCCCGCGCCCATTCAGGTGACGGCGGCGGCAACTGAATCGGACGTCCCGCTCGCAAGCTGGCGAACGACTGCCGTCCGGAGGACGCGAGCAATTGCGCTTCTTCATCGGTGTGGGCGGCGACGACGTTCACGCCGAGCATGACGCGCGGCCGGCCGAGCCGATCCGAAGGCTTGAAGCGGTCGCGATATACCTGCAGCGCGTCGAACAACATCGCCGGTGCGAAGTGCGACGCAAAGGCGAATGGGAGGCCCAGTTCGGCGGCGACCTGTGCGCCGAACGTGCTGGACCCGAGGATCCAGATCGGCACGTTCAGGCCGGCGCCCGGCACCGCGGTCACCCGCTGATCGGCATGGGCCGCGCGCAGAAACGCCATCACTTCGAGCACGTCGTGGGGAAACTCATCGGGATTGGAGTTGAGCGTCCGGCGAAGCGCGAGGGCCGCGGCTTGATCGGTGCCCGGTGCCCGCCCAAGTCCGAGATCGATGCGGCCAGGAAAGAGCGATTCGAGCGTCCCGAACTGTTCGGCGACCTGCAGCGGCGAGTGGTTCGGCAGCATGATGCCGCCGGCGCCGACGCGAATCTGCGAGGTGCCCGCGCCGACGTGGCCGATCAGAACCGCCGTCGCCGCGCTGCCGATGCCGGGCATGTTGTGATGCTCGGCCAGCCAGAAGCGCGCGTAGCCCCTCCGCTCGGCGTGCTGCGCGAGATCGAGTGTGCGGCGGAACGTCTCCGCGGCCGAGCCGCCTTCGACGATCGGCGCGAGGTCGAGGACTGAAAGCGGCGTCACCGCGATCCAGCCCGCGAAGGCGGTATCGGCGCAGTCTGCGTCATCTGCGGCTATCGTCCGTCGAGCGAGGGCCGAACGACAAGGTGATGGTCACCGTCGCTTCCGCCGCCGCGGGCCCTCTCTCCAGGCGCTCGGACTGCGCGCGCACATTCTCATCCGCTGAGAATTTGCGAAATCCGCGGATCATGAATCGCGCTATGTCAGCCAGCGATCACGACAACTCGCGGCGCGCGTGTGTCACATTTTCACGGCTCGGATGATCATGTAAAAACCCGATAGCACTTTTACATGATTCACCCGAGTCGCTGAAGGCGAGCGCGCTGTTTTCCGCGCAATTCTGCACGACACATCGCCGCGACCCGACGGCGCATCGCTTGCACAGCCGGTCGCCAAATCAACAGGATCAGGGAAACGCTTGGCGTCTGCCCCCGGCGTAAGCCCTGTGCGTCAACACTGCCTTATCGCAGTGCAGCGTGAGCTCTGCCCGCGCGTTTCCCGGATCCCTTCTGAGCCGTGAAGGGAGCCGAACGATGACACGAAGCAAGCGAGTGAATGGAGCGACATGGTCAATCGTTGCGATGGCCGCAGTGCTGATCGTCGCCGGCACGATCGCCGGAGCGCAGCAGAGTGCCAGTGGGAAGGGGCAGCGGATCGATCCCGCGATACGCGAGCAGAATCTCCGGCAGCGGCTGACCCCGATCGCCGGGACGGTCGAGGACGAAGTCAGCAAGGCGAGCGCCGGTCCCATGGCTGGGCCAATCGAGGCGCCAGCCGGATTCGATGATCAAACCAACGGATTCGATCCGCAGGGTCCCGCGTTCGACACCATCGACGAGAACTCGGTTGTGCCCCTCAATTCCTTCAACGACAACCGTTTCATCTTCGAGGAAGTCGAGCTCGCGGATGACGGGCTGGGACCGACCTACAACGCGCAAAGCTGTCGCGAGTGCCATCAGAACGTCGTCACCGGCGGCGCTAGCCAGGTCGCCGAGCAGCGGGCCGGTCACCTGACCGGCGGGCTGTTCTTCGAGTCGCAGGGCGGTTCGTTGATTCAATCGCGCGCCACGCATCCAGACGCGACCGAGCTCGTGGCGGTGGGTGAGAACGTCCGCACCTTCCGCATGTCGACGACCACACTGGGCCTGGGGTTCGTCGAGGCCATCGCCAACCAGACCCTGCTCGGCATTCGAGACGCGCAACCGTTCTCGATGCGCGGCACCGCCGTGATCGTGCCGGTGCTCGAAGCGAACAGCGCCGGCCGCATCGGCCGGTTCGGCTGGAAAGCCCAGCACGCGAGCCTCCAGTCGTTTGCGGCGGACGCCTACCTCAACGAGATGGGAATCACCAGCCCGCTGTTTCCCAACGAGAACACCATCAGCGGCAATGACCCATCCGACTTCGATGATGTCCAGGATCCCGAAGACGACGGTGTCGACGTGATCGCGTTTGCCAATTTCATGCGCTCGACCAAAGCGCCTTCACGCGGCGCGATCACGCCGCTGGTCGCAGCCGGGCAGAAGGTGTTCGAACAAACCGGATGCGCCACGTGTCACGTTCAATCGATCGCGACGGCGGTGCCGGGGACTCCGATCAACGGCGGGGCGCTGGTCGTCAGGCCCGCGGTTGGCAACAAGATCATCCACCCCTACAGTGATTTTCTGCTGCACGACGTCGGCACCGGCGACGGCATTCCCATTCAACCGACTCCGGGATTTGCGTCGACCGCGAACCAGATTCGAACCGCGCCGCTGTGGGCACTACGAACGCGCAATCGCCTGATGCACGACGGTCTCTCGCTCACGCGGGAGGACGCCATCCTCCGGCATGCCGGTCAAGCCAAGAACGTGATTCTGAACTACAAGAGTCTGTCAGCCGGTGCGCGCCAGGCCCTGATCGCGTTTCTGAATTCGCTGTGAGTTGACTCGAACCGGCGCGACCCGGGCCGTCGAGCCCGTGTCGCGCTGGTGCCACACACCGTCAGTCGGCCTCGAGCAGCGCAGCCGGGTCCATGCGAGTGGTGCCCGCCGAATCGGGCCTGCTCCTCACCTGACCGATCGAGCAGTAGTATGAGGAGTAGGAGCCAAGCATCATGACCAGAAGGCATTTCATGGCCGGTGGCGCCGCGGGTGTGGCGGTCGTTCTCGCATCGCCGTGGCGGGTCGCTGCCCTTCAGGTGTCGGGCCGTTTCGAGGTCACTCACACCGACGCCGAATGGCGCAAGCTTCTCGCTCCCGATCAATACGCCGTGCTGCGGCACGAAGCGACCGAGCGCCCATTCACCAGCCCTCTGCTTCATGAGTCGCGCAACGGCACCTTCGCCTGTGCCGGCTGCAATCTCGATCTGTTTTCCTCGGCCACGAAGTTCGACAGTCACACCGGTTGGCCGAGCTTCTGGGCGCCGCTCGAGCAGGCTGTCGCCACGAAGAAGGACTTCTCGCTGGACATGGAGCGGGTGGCCGTTCATTGCCGGCGCTGCGGTGGTCATCAAGGCCATCTCTTCGACGATGGCCCGCGACCGACGGGACTTCGCTACTGCATCAACGGCGTGGCGCTGGTGTTCAAACCGCAGACGGCATAGGCGCCTGTTCGGCTGTGTCAGCGGTGGCCGAGTGAGCTGAAGCTGCCGAGGTTAGCGACGCTTGGACGCCGCGCCGGCCGGCTGGTACCAGACCCAGAGCTGACCGGTGCGCATCCTGTCGTGCGACCAGTTCTTGAAGACGCCCGCAACGACGGCGCCGCCCTGCGGGTCGTCGACCACGAGCCCCGATTGCCACGCTGACCAGCTGATGGCACAACCGCCCGAGGTTTGAGAGAGGGCGAAATCGCCCTTGCCGACCTGCCTGACGTTGGCTTGCATGCAGCGGGGGTTGTCCTTCGCCTGATTCTGATGCGCCCTGAACTCGACGACGCGAATGGCGGCGGCGCGTACCGGTGTGCGAAGCACGAACACCTGGCAGCGCGACGCCTTGTCCTGCGAGAGGCCCATGGCCAGCGCTGCGGCGTCGCGTCCCAGGAGGTTGGCGCGGCGGCGAAGCTGTTCCAACAGGTCGGCCGGCGACGAAGTGCCGGTCGCGCCAAGCTGCGTCTTCGCCAAGGCCAGCGCCGTGGCGTCGGTGTTGCCCCCAGGGCAAGGCGGGCTATCTGTGTACGCATAAGCCGATGGCTGGACGTCGATGGCGATCGCCGTCGCCGCGAGCCCCGACTGACGCTGACAATTGGAGTCGCCAGACGAAAGCGGCCTCGCGTTCTCGGAGTATCGGCCGCCCTGGCAACTCATCGCCGTCGCCGGTGGCACGCGGCTCTGGGCGAAGGCGGATGCACCGAGCACCACACACGCCACGCCGACGAGTTTGCCGATCATCGTTCGTGCCTCCTCTGAGTTCCGGGTTGGCACCGCCCGGCATGCATCTGCGCTTCAGCTTCGTCCAGCATCACCTCTCGCAGTTGCAGCAGGTTCAAGCACGGCGACTTGAGCGTGGCGAGACGGCCTTCGAGAGCGGAGACCGAGATCGGCCAGACACGTGCCGTTTCGCTCGAGGCTGGAATCAGGGCCATGAAACGCCCGTCAGGACTCAGCGTCACCGACTTCGACTCGCCGGCAATCGTCGCGAATTGTCGACCCGAGGCATCCCACAGTCGAATTCTCTTGTCGGTCCCCAGCGTCACGATCAATCGGCCATCCCGGCTGAGCTCAGCCGTCGAGGTTGGACCGGCGCTGAACTCGGAGACTCGGTTGCCGGCCACATCCCACAAGGCGATCGAGCCTTCGGGCGTCGCCGTAAACACGCGCAGCCCATCGCTGGAAAAATCTGCGGCCACGCTGTTCGGAGCCGCCAGGGACAGAGCACCCGGCACCCGCCCGCCGGGATTCCACAGCCGAACCCCTTCGTAACCGCTCGCGACGATCAGCCGGCCGTCTCGCGAGAACCGCGCATCGTCGGCGGGAAAATTCAAGGTGTTCACGAGCCGGCCGGAAGTATTCCATAGCTGAACCTTCTCTGCATCGGTCGTCACAATCTGGGTACCGTCGGCACTGAACACTGCGCTGCGAAACCACAACTGTTCGTCCGCTGCTTCGCGCCGCTTGGTATCCGCCTTCAGGTCGACGACGATCTCCCCTTGGAGATTCCAGACGCGCGTCGTCCGATCCGGTGAGATCGTGAGCACATATTGTCCGCCGGGACTGAACGACGCGCGCGATACCCAGTCCGAGTGCCCGACGAGATCGCGAAACGAGCCGTCCGCGAGATTCCAGATGCGCGCCGTCCGGTCGGCGTAGGCCGTGACGACCCGTTGCCCATCAGGGCTGAATTGGGCATCCAGCACCGTGACTTCGTACTTGCCGGCGTCGCTTTCCTCGTACTTCTTGAGCTCGGTTTCGAATGAGAAGTCGGCCGTCCACACTCGTGCGGCTCGCTCGCTGGCCGTCACCAGCCGCTGGCCGTCAGAACTGAACGCCATGCCGGTGACGTCGCCGCCGTGGCCGCCGAGGCTGGCGCCCAGTCTCGAGTCGAGATTCCAGAGGCGTGCGGTGCCGTCAGCCGAAACGGTGAGGACGAACTGGCCGGATGAGTCGAAGGCGACCGACCCGACGATGTCTTGATGACCGCGAAGCCAGGCGGCTCGCCGGCCATTCGCGTCCCACACGCTGACCGTTCGATCGGCCGACGTGGTGGCAATCTGGTCGGTGCTCGGGCTGCAGGCGAGCGTCTCTGCCGACGCGATCATCGGCTGGCCAATCTTCAATCCGGCGGACTGCCAGCGCTGCAGGTCTCCATCGCTCGACACGCTGGCGATGAGCGGTCCGTTCGGACTGAAGCAGGCGCTCTTGATGGCGTCGGCCAGTCGAATCGTCGCTGTGCGGCCGGTGCCGGGAGTCCACAGTTGCGCGAGACTGTCGTTCCTGAGAGCGAGGATCTGCTGCCCGTCAGGGCTGAACAGCGTGTCGGTGAAGAACAAGGTTGGATTGGTTGCCACCTCGCCGGGTGGGAACGGCCGCGAGCGGCCAGACGAGACATCCCATACGGTGATCCGCCCGCTCTGCACCGTGGCAACCTGGCTGCCGTCGGCGCTCGCCACGATCTTCGTGATCATTCCGGACGGGGACGCGAACCGACGGATCTCCTGACCGTCGGCGGCGAGCACCTTGACGTAGGCGCCGGAGTCGGGCACTTCGAACAGCCGGTCGGCGGTTGCGCTGTAGGCCGCGGCTCTCACCTTGTCGCCCGACGGCTTTGCGTCCCCGACAAGTTGGCCGTCGGCGTTGAACCGGCGCGCCGAGCCGTCCGCCCAAACCGTGACGATGCCGGTACCACCGGCATCCACCGCGGCCAGCACGATCTCGGTGGCCGGCGATGTTCCGGTTGAATAGTGGCCACGCGGCACGCCGTCGGTGGACCAGAATCGCAGGTCGCTTTGACCTCTCGTGACGATCCCGGCCGACTTCGGCAGGATGAGTCCAGCCACGACCTTGTCGTGAATGAAGTTGGATTGGGTCAACGGCAGATCGGGCACGCTGAACATCGATCGGAGAATCACCGGCAACAGGCCGGCGTCTTCGGCGACCGACTCATGATCCTCGAGTGACAGCGCGATCGCTGCGACGCCCGCGCTGGGATCGCTCTCCGCAAGAAACCGCGCACCGTTCAGCTCGGCCAGAAGGGAAGCGGTTTCCTCTTGGAGGGACGACTTGCGCCAGAGCACGCCCAGGAGGGTGGCGATGAGCAACGCGAAGACCATCACCGCCGATAACAAACGAACTCGGCGCCTGCCCTCGCTGCGAATGCGTTCCTCGTCAGCCTGCCGGGTCTGGTTGGCCGCGTCGGCGCTGGCACGAACGAACTCGTTCTCTTTTTCCGAGAGGTCCGCATACGCCTTGGCATCGTCAAGCTGCCAGCCGGTGAACAGCAGCTCCGGGTTTTTCCCGCTTCTAATCCACCGATCGGCCGCCTCGGTGACCGTGAGCCTTCGGCGCCGGCTCAATCGCTTCTCGTCGATCCACTGGACGTACCGCGGCCAGTTGC
This sequence comes from uncultured Acidobacteriota bacterium, assembly GCA_963773045.1. GTDB lineage: Bacteria > Acidobacteriota > Vicinamibacteria > Vicinamibacterales > UBA2999 > 12-FULL-67-14b. Next base: position 134,332 of record CAVYZT010000015.1, read on the forward strand.
GAATCAGTGATTCGTGTTTCACCTCGACGATGGCGTTGTCGCCTTCGCCGGACGAGAACGCCAGGTAATCGTTCTGGCGGAGGAGCTCTACGACGTCGCGGGTGTTGGCCTTTCCGGCGGCCAGCAGCTGCGCGAGCGGCACCGGCTGTCGGTAGGCCTCGAGAAAGTCGTCCACTCGGACGAGTTGGACGAGCACGCGCTTGATCTCCTCTTGGGTTTCTGGTGCGACGCCATCGTAGAATTCATCCGCCGAGGTCTTGAGCGCGGTGAGCGGATCGCCGACGCGGCGATACACTTCCTGCGTAATTCGATTGCGGTCGCGTTTCTCCCAAAGCTCCCGAAGCGTAAATTGCAGCAGCGGCAACGCCGCGCTCTGTCCGAGCACTTTCTTCGCGAGGTCGTCGGCGATGCCAGGCTGGAACTGGAGATTCGCCTGGCGCGCCGGCTCGTCGATCGCCGCCCGCAGCTGGTCGTAGCCCATCGGGCGCATCGTGAACCACGCTTTTTCAAGGTACGGGAGCAGCGCCTTCAGCTCGACGACGCGGCTTTGAAACTCCTGGCGAATCGTCAGCACGATGCGATGCCCCCGGCCGGCGCCGAGAACGGCTGCCAGGCTCGAGACCAGGGCGTCGCGGTCGTCGTCGTTGGTGAGCGTGAAGATCTCTTCGAATTGATCGATCGTGATGACGGTTGGACGCGCAGTGTCGCCGCCGAGCCAGTTGGCGAGGCGCGGCGGATCTCGCCGAAGCCGCGCGGCGTCTTCAGGACGCTCGCTCCCTTTCTGGGCCGCGATCGCAAGGTGGTCGAACACCGCGTTGCCTGGCCGGACGACTGGCAGCAGCACGTAGGTGTCGGTGGCGGCGAGCGCGGGCAGCAGGCCGCTCATCACCAGCGAGGACTTGCCGCTGCCCGAAGGCCCTGAGACGATCACGAGCGGCGACGCCGTGACTTGCTCGATCAGCTCCTTGGTGTCGGCGTCACGACCGAAGAAGAACTTGCGGTCCTCCACGCGGAAGGCGTCGAGCCCTTTGAACGGGCACGGTGTGGATTCCAGCCCCGGAAGTTGATCGGCATCGAACCGCGCCAGCCTGAACGGCATCGCCGGGCGACCGGCGCGAGCCAGCGTCGAGATCCAGTATTCCAACAGCACCGTCGCGGCGGTGCGATCGCTCACGTTCTCGAGAAAGACTCCGGTGGCCGCGCCGCGCTCGATGAACGCGCGCGCCTCGGCTTCGTGGCGCGCGACCGCAGCGGTTTCGGCGTCGCTGCCGCTGTCGTTCTGGAGCTCGTCGTCGAGCGCACCAAGCAGCTGACCGTGCACCGCCTTGAGCTCGCTGATGCTCTCGAACGGCGTCGCGCCTTCGAAGTCCTCGTTCACGGTCGCCTCTCGACTGCTCATGCGATCGCCAGGATGGCTTTGAGCGGTTTGCTGACGTCGCTCAGCCGGTCGGAAAACTTCAGGAGCGCCTGATCGGCACTCCTGAAGGTGGAACTGACCATTCGAAAATACTCATCGAACAACGGGCGCGCCTTACTGCCGTCGGCCGCCGTCGCCGCGTCGATTTCCTTTTCGAGGGCCGTCAGATCCTCGCTCACGACCGCCACTTCCGGAGAATACGGCGGCGCGAGCCGGCCCCGGGTGCGTTTGATCCGGGTCCACTCGACCGCGGCCTCCTCCGTGCTGCCGCCTTCAACCACGGCTCGGAGCTTCGAGTCGAGCGATTGCAGGAGCGTGTGCTCGTTGACGCGCAGCGTCAGCTCGGCGCGCAGGCGCTGCAGCGCGTCGATGCCGTCCAGCAGTGTCTGCAGGTTGGCATCGGGCCCAGACGCGGGAATCGCCAGCTTTCCCTTCACGGTTACCATCAGATCGACAAGGCGATCGAGACTGAGGCCGGCCACGGCGCTCACGATGCCTTGATCGAGACGAGCGGGAATGCCTGACAAGAGCGCGTTCAACTCTCCAATCAAGGCTTTGTATTCTCGAGGTGCCGCCGTGTCGAGGACCGCTTGAAAAGCGCCGGTCACGATCGCAATCTGATCGACGAGCTCCGATCGCAGCGCCGCATCGATCGCGTCGCCCTGCATGGCGTCCTGAATGCGAGCGACTTCGGTCGCAAACTGGGCGCGGTACTGGCGCACCCGCGGCTCGAATTCGATGGCGCGCAGCGGGCGGAGACACGACGCTTCAATCGTGTGCAGCGCATCGTGCACGCGCTTGAAGACCTCCAGCTTGTCGAGCTGGCGCTGCGTGGTTTCGATGACCTCTTTCGAGCGGCTCACGGCATCGGCGACGCCGGGCGTGTCGGTCGCCAGGTCCTTGAGCAGCCGAAGACCGGATTCTGCCGACGTGACGTCGGCGCGAAGCCGCCGTAGCGGAGTAATTCTGGTGAGATCCTCGACCAGCTTGCCGACGTCGTAGTCCCAGCGGCTGTCGGTCACCTCCGCGGCTTCCCGTTTGCGCAGCGCTTGGATGTCTTGCGGGAGCTCCACCACTTCGGGCAGCTTCGCCTGACCGAAGAGCACGGGCACGACGACGATGTCCCGCTTCAACGCGGCGGCGATCTCGGCCCTCACCCAGTCGTCGTCCACTTCGAGCCGGCGCCGTCCGTCCTTGCGCGTGCAGCTGGCCCACTGCGGTCCAATCAGCGCGAGCAGCACCGCGCAATCGGACAGGGCCGTCCGAATGGTTTCATCGAACTTCGTGCCGCGCGGGATGCTGCCGTTGATGTCCATGAACACCTGCGGCGACCCGAACTCTCTGGCCAGATCGCCGAACAGCCGGCCGGCCCATGCCAGGCTGTCAGAGCGCCGGTAGCTGATGAAGAGTCCAGTGCGGGCCACGATTGTCCTCGCTCGCGCAGGCTACCCCACGGTCGTCCATGGGTGAAACGCGTTGCCGACGCCGTTGAGTGCGGGCGACCACTCGTAGTCATGGTCCATGACGTATGCTCCTGCCTCGGGCGCTAGACGGGCCGCGTCACGTTTCCCGCATCGTCGATGCGGGCGAGCGCCACTTTTGGATTGTTGAGGCGGCGGCCAGCGACGCCTGGGTCCAGCTGGACGCTTGCGTGCAGCAGATCGGTGTCGTGAATCTTGCGAAGCACTTCGGCATCGAGCGGGTGCTTGCCAATCTGCTGCAGCAGGCCTTTATCGGCAAGGTTGGCGGCGAGGGCCGCGTCGACGATTGGGAGCCCGTGCCGCCGGGCGTTCTCGTACATCCAGTTCAAGGCGATCCAGTTGAGCCCGCGGTTGCCGTTGCCGCCGCCGACGTCGGAGTGTACGCCTCTGAACCACACTTCCCGCAACCGGGTGTCGTCGTTCTGTCCGGTGACGGCCAGGCGGGTGAGCGGGAAGAGCAGACGCGTCTCGTCCAGCGCCATCGCGTGATAGCAGTGGTCCACGTTCGCCGGAAACCTGAGGTTGTGACCGGCGTTGATGTGCTCGCCCGGCAGGCCGAACTCGCCGACCACGTCGAACAGACCGAGGAACGCGATGCGCTGGTGCGGCATCGTCTCGGCAATCCTGTTCGCAAATGAGAGCGCCAGCGCCGCGCCGCGGCTGAACCCGATGATGTGGATTTTCGTGTCGCCGATCTCGAGGTTGTGCTTCAGGCGCTCCATCGCTTCTCTGACGCGGTGGTGCCCGCCGATGCCAAAGGCCTCGGCAAACGCCTTGCCGACGATTTCCTTGGCGCGCACGCCGATGCCCTTGAGATAGAGGCTGCCGCGCTTCTGATCGGGATCGTCGTTCTTGATCGGGTCGACATACGCCCTGAAGAAATCCAGGACGTTGCTGTCGCGATCGTCGCCGTCTTTGTCTTCGTTGCCGGTGCCGTCGAATGCATAAAGGGCCATATTCACCTCACCCTTGCCGCTGTTTCCACTGCTTGAGATCGAGCGAGAGCAATGTGTCGTCGGTTCTGTGAAAGCCGAGTTCCTGGCAGAGTACGCTGTCTAACGGATCGCCGGTGGGATCGCCCGCGTTGACGTCGTCCCACCGCTGTTCGCGGAAGCCAATCTTTCTGTACTGCTCGAGAAAGCCCCGCCGATCGTCGAGCGCGACCTGGTGTCGCATTCCAACCGGCGGCATCTTGACAATGACATAACACCAGTCCGCCTCGTCGCTCAGCCTCACCAGGAGGTTCTTCAGGAAGTACCAGCCCATCCCCGCTCCCCATAAGCTCGGCGGAACGAAGAAGTCGTCGCTGGTCCAGCCAACGGTGGCGCCCTGCCGCACGACGGCGACAATGCCGACCTGGAGCGGCACCGTCGTGTCTGGATTGATCGGATGCGTGAGCTCCAGAACGTTCTCATAGAAGGTCCGCTCACACCCAAGTTGCGTGACGGCGGCCCAGTTCACCGGCTGAGCCGACCGCCGCTGCCACCAGCTGACCGCCAGGCCCGATGGTGGATCGGCAAGCGGCCGCACGCGCCCCTGCGGCGGAACCGGTCCGGCCGCCGCATCCGCTCGCGATCGCATCGGAAAGCGCTCTTCGATGAAGCGGCGGAATCCGGGACTGAACATCGGCGACAGCAGCGGCCACCAGAATCGGAACAGCGGCGAGGTCGCCCATCGCGCGAACAGGTTGATCCAGCCGAGATTGATCGGGTGCGTCCACCACTGATCGAGCTGACAGGTGAGCCATGCGTCTTCCATCAGCTGGATGACGCGCATCAGGAACGTGACGTCCGCGATCGATCCAGCCTCGGTTTGGGCGGCGCCGCCGCCTTGCTGGGCGGGTTGTGCGTGCGCTCCTTGCGGGGCGCCGCCATGCGGCGCTTGCGCCGGTTGCGCTGGAGGCGCTTCGTACACGGTCCGCAGGTCGGGAGGGAGATGCTCGATCTCGGGGAAGATTCCGTGGACGAGGCCCCTGGCGAGGCGCTGATGCAGTTCCGCCTCCAGAGCGCCAAACCGCTTCGTCATCTCGACGACGTTTTCCGCGAGCCCTTCGGGCGTCGGCCCCCACCGGTGGCTGCCTTCGGCGAACAACCAGTCGGCATCGCGACGGTTGCCGTCTTCGCGCGCGACGAAATCGAACATCGACTCCGCCGCATGAAGGCCCAGCCGGCGATACGACTCCCACTGGGCCTCGTCGTAGAACTGATCGCCCGTGCTTTCGTGGGGAAAGGCAGTGTTGCGCGTCTTGTACTGCAGCACATCGGTCGGTTCATCCCCGGTGATCGACGGCTTGACGTAGAGGAGGATGCCGCGGTCGTCGGGCGAATAGTGAATCGTGCCGATCGCGACGTGCTGCATGGACTGACCGTTCTCGTCTGGACGAAGCGGGGCGACGTCGAGCTCGATGTCGACGCCGAAGTCCTCGCGAATCCGCCGCAGCGCGTTGCCGAGATCGTCGAACGCTACGGTCGGGTCGGCACCGCAGTCCGACACGAGCACGTACCGGCAGTGCCGGCGAATCAGCTCGTAGAGCGCAAGGTTTTCGAAATGCGCGCCGTCGGAAAGGTGGACGTCGCGAAGATAGGTCGCGGGTTCTCCGCTGGCCGGAATTCGTCCTGACGCCGATGTGAGTCCAAACATCTCTCGATACAAGAGCAATCCCGGCCAGCGACGAGGCCCTTCCAGTCGCGCCGCCGGATGGCGGAGCCATAGCCCGAGCCGGAGGTTGAGCATGGTCATGAGGAACGACACCGCCGGCCCGACGCGCGCCGAGATGCTGCCCATGTTCGAGTTGAATGCCGCTGCCGAGGCGGTAATCGCCGAGCCCAATCGCTGATCGCTGCGCCGCGTCCACTGGTGGAAATAGCGTCCGAGCGCGAAGCCGTGCTTGCTGAGCACGGCGCTTCTCGCGCCGCGGCTCAGCGTTTCGACCTGATCGCCGCTGAGATCGTTGGCGGCGCAGCAGACGAGATGAAGCGGGCGATTGACCAGCTCGCCCATCAAGCGATCGTCGTCTTCTCGAGGGTCGGTGCCGCGGTTGTCGCACGCGTTCTGGCCTTCGGCGAGGTTGCACGCACCGGCATAGGCGCGGCTGATGCGATCGCGGTAGAAGGCGTGCAGGCCGAACTCGTCGGTCTTGATGAAGAACGCCAGCACCAGGAAGACGCTCATCACGACGGCCGCGGTCCACCACAACATCCAGTCCACGCCGCCGAACCTGATGAGCACGCCGGCCACGGCCACGCCGCTCAGCGCGATGGTGATGTACGCCAGCACCTGCGGCAGATACGGTTTCAGCCGATCGATGAGGCCGGCTTCGGCGGGGCGGCGCAGCGCGACGCCGATCCAGTTGCGCAAGGCCGCAAACGCGCCGCCGGTGACCGCCGCGCCGGCCGCCACTCCGAACACACCAGGGAGATTGATCGCGATGTGCCAGACGGCGGCAAACGCCGACCAGGCGACGGCGAGGCCCAGCACGCGCATGACGACGCGGTCGAACGCCGCGAGATGTTCCTTCTTCCACGGCCGCACTGCGGAGAGCATCCGCACCAGCAGGAGCGCGAGGCCGGTCGCAAACCACACCAGCGCGAAGTCGAACAGACGTGGGCTGAATATCCAGGCACCGCCCGGATTGGCGACGCCAGTGACGGCCCACCATCGCACCAGACCGCTTTCATTCGGCGCCTGATGCCAGTTCCCTTGCACGAACTTCGTGTAGATCGGCCACGCGCCATCGAAGCCTCGCGCGTAGACATCTGGCAGCCGCAGTTGCAGCAGCAGGACGAGCCCGATGGTGGCGTACGCCACTTGCCAGTAGCGCCGGCGGATCTTATCGGCCGCCTTCCGTTCGGGCCCCGTAGGTGTCCGCGCCCGGCCGGCGCTTTCGCTCTTGAACTCCTGCCACATCCGTTCGAACACGCGGAACACGATCCACGTCAACAGCGCGGCGCTCACGGCGGGGGCCCACGCCGACTGCGACGCCAGGGGGAAGGTCATCGCGAGCCAGGCGAGCAGCGCGATGCCGATGACCGATACTCCGATCAACAGCGCGGGCACCAGACCGCCAAGCAGCGCCACGATCGCCGACCACATCTCGACTTCGAAGAACCCGATCCGCGGCGCGAGAAACCCGCTGAACTCTCGCAGATGGCGCTCTTGATCGGTGTCGACGAGTCGAGTCGGCCGCGTGCCGATATCGCTGTGGGTCGGAAACAGTTTGTCTTCCGGCACCGAGGCGGGGACCCAGAACCGCCGAGTCGTGCGCCACGCGGCAATCTGCGCCGCGCGCCGCTGCCGGGCCAGCCATTCGGACCAGAACGACCCGACATACCCGCCGCCCGACACGGTCGAGACGTAGTCGAACAGGCGGAGCAGGTTGAGCCGCTGCAATCCCTGAAGGAGTCCGAGATTGAACGTGGCCGATCGGATGCCGCCGCCCGACAGCGCCACTCCGATCACATCGGCGGCGCGGAACTGGACGAACTGCTCATCGGCCGGCTCGTTCACCGGACACTCGGGCGTGTCCTTGGTTCGCCTGGCGGGGTTGTCGAAAATGCCGTCGGTTTCGAGCTTGACCAGATCCTTGAAGCTCTGGATTCTGGGCTCGCGGTCGGCCGCCGAGGTGGGATCCAGCAACAGCCGCACGGCCCCGCCTGCGGCTGCGACCGTCCCGGCGATGCCGAACAACAACAACGAGAACTTCGTCATCGAGGCGAGCCGCGCCAGCGTGACCGCGTGGACGAAATTGTCGGCGCGCAAGTACTCGGGAACCGGCAGCCATCCACCGGTATTGCCGAGCGTGATTCCGAGCAGCCAGTTCTCGGCAGCGTCGCAGAGGCCCGCGGCGACGATGAGACTGACGAGCAGCCCGGTCGTGCTGCGCAACAGCGGTTTGGTGAGGGTTTCCTCGGTCGTCCCGGGCGCCAGCCTGAACGGCGAGATCTTCGCAACCCACGCCGCCCAGATGGCCAACAGGCTCCAGCCAGCGACGTAGGCCAGGATGAACCACGAATCGTTGGCGAGCACGGCCTTGGCGACCGAAATCACTCCCGCCCGGGCCCACTCCTCGCGAATCGCCGCCGCCTCGCTCGCGGTGGCAGCAAGCTGCAAGCTCACTCCACCCCGCGGCGCCCGTTCGGTCTGCAACGGCTCACCGAGAACGGTGAGCTCACGACCGAGGTATCCGCTCCAGAGGAGGGCGGCCAGCGACACAGCCCCTAGTACGAGCGCGCCCGTTGAGAGTCTTCGAAGCGTGTTGAAAACCTTCGTGATCATCTCGTTGCCCACCGCGAGAGACACGACTGAGGGCCTAAGGTGAATAGACGGACAGCAGTGAGAGTTCTCTCACGGGGGATGGACTTTAGCAGGTTCTACGGGTTCGACGGGTTCTACGCGCTGGCCTCTTCGCTCAGGACCCGGTGACGGCCCAGCCGGACGAACTGACGACGCATGGAACGCTGCACGCCATCGCGTCGATGATTGGCATCCCAGGCATTCCGATCGCGGCGCTGCTGATCAGTTGGAGTTTGTCGCGTCACAATCCCAGTTGGTTCTCCGAGCGGCGGCGGTTGATGGGGACCGCGCATCTGACGTGGATCAGCCTGCTGATGATGTTCATCTATCTGGGCGTGTCAGTTCCTCGAGCCGGCGGCTTCGGCCCCTCGGTGATGGCAGGCTGGATGAATCGGTTGGTCGTCGCCACCTACTGCCTGTGGCAGGTGTTCGTGGCCTGGCGAGCGATGAAGCGTCAGGGCGGATCCACCGAGAATGTTTGACAGGTTCGACGGGTTCCACCGGTTCCTATCGAATTGCGAATCGATCCAACCCATCGAACCTGTGGAACCCATGTAAAGTAGCCCTAGGTGCTTCATGACTAAGAGCCTGCGTCGCGCCACCGGGTCGGCCGTCTTCGTCGTCGTGCTCATCGCGATTGGCCTCGCACTCAAGATCGGTCCGGTCGCCGCTCAGGACGCGCCATCGCTGCCGGCGCCCGCAGTGGATGTGCCGGCCGGCGAGGCGACCTCTGCCGTCGCCGTGCTCGCGGGCGGATGCTTCTGGGGCGTTCAGGGCGTGTTCCAGCACACGAAAGGTGTGACGAACGCAGTGTCCGGCTACGCGGGCGGCGACAAGAACACCGCGAACTACGAGGTTGTCGGCAGCGGAACAACCGGCCATGCCGAGTCAGTCCAAGTCACCTACGACCCTCGTCAGATCAGTTATGGCCGTTTGCTACAGATCTTTTTCTCCGTGGCGCACGATCCGACACAACTGAATCGCCAAGGGCCGGACTTCGGCACGCAGTATCGTTCGGCGATCTTTCCGCTGAACGATGAACAGGCGGAAGTGGCCAAGGCCTATATCGCGCAGCTCGATCAGGCGCGCGCGTTCAAGAAGCGGATCGTCACCAAGATCGAGCCGGGTCACGCCTTCTACGCGGCCGAGGCCTATCACCAGGACTTCTTGACACGCCATCCCACCTATCCCTACATCGTCATCAACGACCTGCCGAAGATCGACGATCTCAAGCGTGTGTTTCCGGACCTTTATCGGGCCACCCCGGCTCTCGTTTCAAGCCGATAGCCGATCGCCGATCGCTGCCGATAGCTGATCGCTGACAGCCGCCAGGTGGCATCGCGTCGGCCCCGTTCTTGCTGCATTCGTCTTGGCTCTCATCGAGCCGTCGCTAGGCAGAACCTGCAGGGTCATAACGGGCACCGCGTTGCCCGATCAACGGCAATCGCGGACCCACATCACTGCGAATTTTCGGCAGGGAGTACGCACATGAATGTCACGCAACGTATCGCGCCGTGCCTCTGGTTCGATCATCAGGCCGAGGAGGCCGCAAAGTTCTACGTCTCGATCTTCAAGAACTCGAAGATCGTCATGACGACCCGATACACTGCGGCCGGACGCGAGATTCACAAGCGTCCGCCTGGATCGATCATGACCGTGTTGTTCGAGCTGGATGGACAGCCGATCACCGCGCTCAACGGCGGCCCGGTCTTCACCTTCAATGAGGCGGTGTCGCTGCAGGTCTACTGCGACTCACAGAGCGAGATCGACCACTACTGGGAGAAGCTGTCGGAGGGTGGTGACCCTCGCGCGCAACAGTGCGGCTGGCTCAAGGACAAGTACGGGCTCTCGTGGCAGATCGTGCCCAAGGTGTTGCCGGAGCTCTTGCAGGACCAGAACGCCGAGCGCGCCCAGCGAGCCATGACGGCGATGCTGCGCATGAAGAAGATCGACATTCGTGAGCTCGAGCGCGCCGCCGCGGCGTAGCGCGCATCTGACTGGGCGTCGTTGATTTCTCAGGAAACGAGAAGGAGCTCGCATGAATAGATCAGCACAAGGCACCCACACCGCAACGCCGGGCGACACCGACGCCGCCGATATCGTCGGGCCGACGGGCGAGCAGATGCCCCGGCAGGCGCACGCCGGGGTTGACGACGACGATCGCATGGCCGAGACCGGCGGACCGTCCACCGAGTTGATCGATCGGCTGCTCGCCGAACTCGAGCGCGAAGCCGATCGGAGCCGGCGCGCGCTCGAACGCGTGCCGGACGGCAAACGCGACTGGAAGCCGCACGATCGCTCGATGGCGTTCGGCTACCTGGCCTACATGGTGGCCACCATCCCGACCTGGATCGCGATGATGGTGACCAAAGATGAGCTCGACATCGCACCCAAGGGCGGGCCGACACGTCAGCCTCCGGCCTTGCAGACCAGCGCGGAGTACCTCCAGGCGCTGGCCAAATCGTTTGACGAGGCAAACGCGGCGCTGCGAGCGACCACCGAAGGCCACTTGAAGACGCGATGGCGTCTGCTGGCTGCCGGAGAAGTGGTGGCGGAAATGCCTCGCCACGAGATGATTCGAGACACGATCAATCACTGGGTTCATCACCGCGGACAGATGACGGTCTATCTCCGTCTCATGGGAGCGCAGGTCCCGGCGCTCTACGGCCCGTCGGCGGATGACAAGAGGTACGACTGACCGCTGAGAACCACAACCTGACCGGCGCCGATCGAGACCGTCGGCGCCCGTCATCTCAAGCAAGAAACCTGAGCCGTTTTTCCCCCCGTTCTCACATTCCTCAATAGATGCCCCGGCGTCGCGTTCCAAGGCCGGGCGAGTGGGGTCTGTGATGGGCGCACATCCGACGACATTCGGCGCCTTCGCGCTGGCGCTAACCCTTGCAACTTCAGCGATTGCCCAGCAACGACCGGCACCTGCCTTGGAGTTTGCCGCGGGCTCGCTGCTCTTTGCCGACGATGGAGTGGTGAGAGAGGGATTCTTCGGTGGCGACGCTCGAATCTACGTGTCGCCGCGAATCAGCGTCGGTCCCGAGGTGGCCTTCATTCTTGGCGACAACCACAGTCATCTGATGTTGACCGGCAATCTCACCAGCGATCTTCTTGCTCCAATGAATGGAGTGCCAAGGCGCGTGACGCCTTTCGTCGTCGCCGGCGGCGGGCTGTTCAGCACACGCCAGCAGTTCCTGACCGGGCCGTACACACACAACGAAGGTGCGTTCACGGCTGGAGGCGGCGTGAGAGTTCGCGTCGCCGAGAACGTGAGCGCAGGCTTCGAGGCGCGATTGGGTTGGGAACTGCACCTGCGGCTCAATGCCGTCGTCGGAGTTGGACTCGGAGGCCGGTGAGGCGGACCCTCGTCGTGCGGTCGTCATGGACGGCCGAAGCCGCGACGGACGAACGCCTTCGGCGTATCGGCAAGCAGCCTGGCGCCCGCTCGCAGCGTCGCGCGCCTCAATTCTTCCTGACGCGATTCAGCAAGCGCCGTCAGCCGGCGCACCGTGCGTTGGTGACCACGCGCCGACCGCCGCGCGACATAGTCTCGCAGCACCTGCAGATTGTGTTCGCGGCCGAGCTGATCTTCGAGCTGTTTCAATTGCGCCGCTGGCCGTCGAAACCCCGGCTCGCGCGCAGACAGCAAGCGCAAGTGGTACGACAGCGCCTTCAGGCGCTTGCGCCATTCGTGGAAGGTCGACGGCGCCGTCCTGCTGCAGGCCCGCATCTCCCGTTGCGCTCGCTCGTACGCCCGCTTGACGCCGCGCTTCAGCACCGCCTTTCCAGACCCTTTGAGTCGAAGCTGTTTGGTCGACCGGGAGATCGATCGCAGCCCTCTCAGCGCTGATTTCACGCGTCGGCGATAGCGCCGCTTCATCGAGGTCTCGTGTTCGGCGAGGTCCACGCTCACGAGGCGGCAGGCGGCGCTGGTCACGCCCTTGCCGTGCCCTTTGCAGAGTCCGCGCGCGGTCGCCAGCATCGCGCTCGCGTCTCGCAGCGTGGATAGCGATCGGCCGCTTGTTCTGAGCCGGCCGTCGGCATTGGGGCCGATACCGCGCACGTCCTTGCGAATCAGGCGCAGGATGGCACGGCTCTTCTTGATATGCTTCCGCGCTTCGTGGACGGCGTGGGTGGTGGGAGGCGCCTGGCCCAGATTTTCCACGGCCGCTTCCACCTCTTTGGCAAGAACTCGCCTGATTCCCTTCTTGATGGACTCCTTCCTTCGTAATCCGAAAGCCATGCCTTGGTGACTGCAAGGGGAGTGCCTTTCGAGGGGGACGCCGTTACTCGGCGCGCAGCGCGTCGATTGGATCGACCTTAGTGGCGCTTCGAATCGGCAACCAGGTCGCCAGCAGTGACACCACGCTCAGAACGAACCCGGCGATCAGATAAGTGAGCGGATCACCCGGCTTCACCTCGAACAACAGGCCCGATAGCCATCGCGTCAGCGCGAATGCCGCGGCGAGGCCGATGGCAATGCCCAGGCCGGACATGACGGCGCTGTCGCGCAGGACGAGCGACGCGATCTCTCGCCGCGTGGCGCCGAGCGAGACCCGGACGCCGATTTCTCGCGTGCGGTTCGACACTGAGTAGTTGAGCACGCCGTAGATGCCGATGGCCGCGAGCACGACTGCCAACACGCCAAAGCCGCTGGCCAGCATCATGCCCACCCGGCGGAAGGCAAGCGATTCGGACGCAAGCGCCGACATCGGCAACAGGTGCGTGACCGGCTGATCGCGATCGATGCTCCAGACGGCCTGGCGCAGCGGCTCCGACAGAGACGCGGGTAAGACTCGCGTGCGCACCGCCACGCCGAGCAGGGGCCAGGGCTCCTGCCAGTACGGCCTGAAGAGCTCCGCGTGAGTGCCTTCCTCCAGACCGAAACTCTTCACGTCGCCCATCAAACCGACAATCTCCACCGCCGCCGGTTTGTCACCGATGTCCAGAACGATCCGCCGGCCGACCGGGTTCGAGCCGCCGAAGTATTTCCTGGCGAGCGTCTCGTTGACGATCGCGACCGGCGGGGCCGAAAGGTCATCCCTGGCGTCGAAGCCGCGGCCGGCGACAAGGCGCATGCCCATGGCGCGGAAGTAGTCTTCGGTCGCCAGGCGGTTGTCGGCGCTCATCTCCGCGCCCGGCGGCGGGACCGCCTGTCCTTCGATCGTGAATTCGCGGGTGCCCCACCATCCGCTCAGCGGCAAGTAGTTGGTCACGCCGACCGACTCCACTCCAGGCAGCGCGCGAAGGCGGTCGAGCAGGGTCCGAGTCAGGGTCGCAAAACGCTCTGGCGTGTCGTACTTGTACTTCGGCAGGATCAATCGAGAGCTGAGAACAGGCTCGGGATCGAATCCGAGACTGCGCTGCTGAAGGCGGATGAAGCTCTGCACCATCAGCAGCGCGCCGGCGAGCAGAACGATCGACAGCGACACCTCGGCAATCACCAGCATCGCGTGGGTCCGGTGCCCGGCCGATGCTCCACGCGCGCCTTCGCGCAACCCGTCTTGCACATCGGCGCGCGCGGCTTTCCACGCCGGCAACGCTCCGAAGAGCAGCCCGGTCAGCAGGCTCACGGCGAATGCGAACCCGAACACCGCGCCGTTGACCGGAATCTCATCGACGAGTGGCAGATCCAGGTTCGAAATGTTGCGAGGGAAGAGGGCGACCAGCGCATCGGCCGTCCACCACGTAACGAGCGCGCCAATCGCGCCTCCTACGAGCGCGAGTACCACGCTCTCGACCAGCATCTGCCGGACCACGCGCCAGCGGCTGGCGCCGAGCGCCGCCCGAACCGACAATTCTCGACGGCGCGCGCTCGCGTCGGCCAGCAGCAGGTTGGCGACGTTCGCGCAAGCAATCAGCAGCACGAAGCCCACACCGCCAAAGAGCACTGCAAGCAGCAGCTGCGCATCACCGGCATCGCCGAAGCGGACGACGCGGGCCGACATGCCGGCAAGCTCGCCCGGATGTTCACCAACCAGGTCGCGATAGAGCGAGTCGATCTCGGCTTGCGCTCCGGCGATCGTCGCACCAGGACGAAGCCGTCCCACCAGCCGCAGCACGCCGATGTCGCGGCGCTCCATGAATGCGGGCGCGAGTGCGATTGGCGTCCACAGCTCCACCCCTTGCGGATGGTTGAACGCGGCGGGCAGCACGCCGATCACGGTGAAGGGAACGCCGTTCATCGTCAGCGTGCGGCCGACGATTCCGGGATCGCCGCCGTAGCGGCGCAGCCAGAGCTTGTGGCTCAGCAGCACGACGCGCGGACCGCCGGGACGATCCTCTTCGGGCAGAAACCCGCGGCCGAGCATCGGCGTCACGCCCAACACGTCGAGCATGTTGGCGGAGAAACGATAACCGGTGACGTTCTCGGGCGTGCCATCCCCGGTGAGAGTGAAGGTCGCGTCCCATGACCAGGCCGTGTCGGCGAACGATTGCGAACGGCGGCGCCATTCGAAGAAGTTGGCGGGCCGCACAGGCGCGTCGCCGCCTTCGCGCGACTGAAGCCGTTCCCACACCATCACGAGCCGATCTGGCTCGCGGTACGGCAGCCGCTTCAGGAGGACGGTGTTGACGATGCTGAAAATCGCGGTGTTGGCGCCGATGCCAAGGGCCAGCGTGGCGACGATGACGATGGAGAGCGTCGGCCGGCGGCCGAGCGAGCGCAGCGCGTGGCGAAGATCCTGGCGCATATCGACCTTTGGACGGCTGAGGACAGGCCGGCGGTTGGCGGGAACTTACAACAACCCGACGCCCGACAGCCGCTTCGTCATCCCCTGAACGCTCACGCCGAACTGGGTGGCGAGCTGCTGGATGTCGTCGTCGCCGAGCGGCTCGTGCGCGAGCCGCGCCAGCGCCTTGCGCAGCAGCCGGGTCGGCATGAGCAGCGATCCCGCGTACACATTGGCTTCGTACTCCAGCCGCTCGGTCGCAGAGTAGCGGCCCTCGTCACGATAGGCCTCGAACCGGCGCTCCACGTGCACGAGCGACGGCAAGCGATGGCCGAGCTGCAGGTGGCCAATCATGTGGGCCAGCACGATGCGCTGGCGATTGGCTGGTTGCCGCGCGTTGAGGATGGCCGCCGGACCCTGCGGTGTCCTGACCAGCGCACCTGAAATCTCCTCGTCGAGCTCGTCGCGGGTCACCCGCAAGCCAATCGCGTGTGCCACCGCCATCGTGTCGATGGGCTCGGCGCCCACGTCGACACGCTCGACGAACCGGCTGGCGGCGTTGCGAATCGACTGTGGGGTCATGCCGGCGCTCCCAGTCGCCGGGCCAACCGCCGGGCGCGAGGCTTCGACAGCCGGAGGGCCGACTGCAACGCGTCGGTCAACGCCGGCCAGTTGCCGTCGCCGGCGCTCGACACGGTGAGCAAATCGCCAACCGGCACATCCAGGATCTCGGCGAGTTGCACCAGCGTATGCGCGAGCACCCGCTGCTGCCCCAGCTCGAGATTGGCGATCGACGCGCGCGTGACCGCCGGCACCAGACGCGCCGCCAGTGCGCTCTGCGTCATGCCCCGTTCCTGGCGGCCGCGGCGCACGGCGGCGCCCAGCTGCGCGTAGAAATCCTCGATCGCGGCCACGCCACGAGCATAGACAGTTCACGAGCGGGAAGCAAGTAATGCTGACATTACATTTGTTAACGTCACCAATACTTGACTCCCCGAAAACCCGCGTGACAGACTGCTCTCGTGAACCGCGTCCCGCTGATCGGTCTGCTGAGCCTGCTGACCTGGCTTGCCGATCCGTGTGGCGCCGTCGCCGCCGGGGCGCCAGCGCAGCCCGCCGCCGCACCGGCCGACACCCTGGCTCTGACGCTCGACGAGGCGATCGCGCGCGGGCTGACGAACAATCTGGCGGCGCTGCGCGCCGAAGCCGCGGTCGAAGCCGCCGCCGGCCGGCACTGGCAGGCGTTGAGCGCGCTGCTGCCGAGCGCGAGCGCCGATGTCTCGGCCGCCCGGCAGGTGATCAACCTCGCGGCGTTCGGGTTCACGGCGCCCGGGTTGCCCGATATCATCGGCCCGTTCAACGTCTTCGACGGCCGGCTTCGACTCTCGCAGCCGGTGGTGGATCTGTCTGCGCTCGATCGCTCGCGCAGCGAGGCGTCCCGATTGACGGCGGCTCGCCACGACGAAACCGACACGCGACGCCTCGTCGCGCTCGTCGTGACGACGCTGTATGTGAACGCGGTCGCCTCGGCGAGCCGCGTGACGGCCGGACGCGCCGAGCTCGAGTCGGCCAGAACCCTGGCCCAGACCGCTGCCGACCTCAAGGCCGCGGGACTGGTCCCGCAAATCGATGTCCTTCGCGCGCAGGTCCAGTTCGAGACCGTCGAGCAACGGCAGATCGCACTCGAAAACACCGCCGAGCGCGGCAAGCTCGCGCTGGCTCAGGCGATTGGGCTGACGCCGATCACGACTCGATTCTCGCTGGCTGACGGCCTCACGTATGTCGCGAGTGCGGTGCCGGCACTGGACGCGGCCGTGGCACAGGCGAACCGCGATCGCGCCGACGCGCGCGCGTCAGCGGCCCGGCTCGAAGCGGCGAAGACCGCCGTTCGCGCCGAAAATGAGAGCCGTCTTCCATCACTCCATGTGCACGGGGATTACGGCACAATCGGCAATACGGTGAACCTGGCTCACCCGACCTTTGCCGCGAGCGCCACCGTATCCGTGCCGCTCTTCGACGGGCAGACGAACGGACGGATCGCCGAGGCCGAAGCCAACCTGCGGCGAGCGCAAGCCGAAGCCGACGATCTCGCCCGACAGGTGGCGGTGGATATCCAGGCCGCGCTCCTGGATCTGAATGCCGCCGAGCGGCAGGTCCAGGTCGCCAGTCACACCGTCCAGCTGGCGATGGATCAACAAACGCAAGCCGTCGATCGCTTCAAGGCCGGCATCACCAACAACGTCGAGGTCGTTCAGGCGCAGGCGGCAGTGGCGTCGGCCAACGATGCGTATGTGGCCGGGCTCTCTTCATATCAGCTCGCCCGAGCGGCACTGGCGCGAGCGCTTGGCGTACCAGAGACGGCTTTCCGCCGGTTTCTGACCGGGGTTCAACCATGACGGGCGAGCGGTTCTCTGGCCACCGGCGAACGGCGGCGATCGCCGCCGCAGTGGTTCTCCTCGGCGCTGCCGCGGTGTACGCCTATCGGGCCGGCGGACGCGAGTCGACCGACGATGCACAGATTGAGGGACGGATTACGCCGGTGGCCGCGCGGGTCGGCGGCGCGGTCGTGGAAGTGCTGTTCAAGGACAACCAGGAGGTGAAAGCCGGTGACGTGCTCGTGCGGATCGACCCGCGCGATTACGAGGTCGCGCTGAGCCGCGCGCGGGCCGAGCTGGCCGACGCCGAGGCGGCGTTGGCCGCCGCGCAAAGCGGCGTGCCGATGGTCCAGATGACGAGCTCGAGCGACGTGCGAAAGGCGGCGGGCTCGACGGACGCCGCCTCCGCTGCCGCGGTTGCGGCCGAGCGCGATATCGACGCGGCGAGAGCGCGAGAGCGGGCCGCCGACGCCCGGTTGCTCGAGGCGCGCGCCACGGCCGAGCGAGTGCGCAAGGATCGCGATCGCCTCGCGCCGCTCGTCGCGAAGGAAGAGATCTCCCAGCAGCAGTACGACGCCGCGGTCGCGGCCGCCACCGTCGCCGACGCCGGCGTGGCGTCGGCCGAAGCGGCCGTCGCCGAGGCGAAGACTGGCGTGACCGTCGCTGAGAGCCGGCACAAGCAATCCGAGGCGGCCGTGCTGCAGGCGCAAGCCGCGCAGTCGGCCACCGAGACCGCGCCGGCGCAAGTGCGCAGCGCGCGCGCCCGCCTCGATGCCGCCCTCGCGAAGGTGGCGCAGGAACAGGCGTCGGTGAAGGAAGCCGAGCTGCACCTCGAGTACACCGACATCAAAGCGCCGTCGAGCGGCATCGTCAGCCGCAAGAACGTCGAGCCCGGCCAGATCCTTCAGCCGGGCCAGCCGCTGCTCGCGATCGTCGGCCTTGACGAGGTCTGGGTCGTGGCGAACTTCAAGGAGACGCAGCTGTCGTCGATTCATCCAGGCCAGCACGCGTCGATTGCCGTGGACGCGTTCGGCCACGATGTGGACGGCGTGGTCGAGAGCATTGCGCCGGCGACCGGCGCGAAGTTCAGCATGCTGCCCGCTCAGAATGCGAGCGGCAACTTCGTGAAGGTCGTGCAGCGCGTGCCGGTTCGGATTGCCATCACCGGCGGCGCCGACGTGCGGCGTGACCTGCGGCCGGGTCTTTCCGTCGTCCCGACAATCTATACGCGGTAGACCGTGTCCCCACCGTCCGACCCGCCGCACGTCAACCCATGGATCGTGGCGTGCGCGGTCATGGCCAGCACCTTCATGGTGGTGCTCGACTCCACGGTGGTCAACGTGTCGCTGCCGCACATCGCCGGCGACCTCTCGGCGACGATTGACGAAGCCACTTGGACGCTGACCGCGTATCTGGCCGCCAACGCCGTCATCCTGCCGATGACCGGCTGGCTCGGATCGCGACTTGGCCGCAAACGCCTGCTCTTCCTGTCCACCGCGGGGTTCACGATCACCTCGCTTCTCTGCGGCCTGGCGCCGTCGATGTGGGTGCTGGTCATCGTGCGGGTTCTGCAGGGGCTGACCGGCGGAACCCTGCAGCCCATCTCGCAGGCGATTCTGCTCGAAGCCTTCCCGCCTGAAGATCGCGGCAAGGCGATGAGCTTCTGGGGGCTGGGCGTCGTCGTTGCGCCGATTCTCGGCCCGGTGCTCGGCGGATGGCTCACCGACAACTACTCCTGGCGATGGGTGTTCTACATCAACATCCCGGTCGGCCTGCTCGCGCTGTTCATGACCCAGATGTACGTGTTCGATCCGCCGTACCTGGTCCGCGGCAAAAGCCGAATCGACTATCGAGGCCTCTCGCTCATGGCGATTGGCATTGCCGCGCTGCAGATCGTGCTCGACAAGGGTCAAGAAGAAGATTGGTTGGCCTCGTCCTTCATTGTCACTCTCGTGGTGATCGCGATCGTCGCCGTGGTGGGGTTCGTCTGGCAGGAACTCGAGACCGACGCACCGATCGTGGACTTGAGCGTCTTCCGCCGTCCCGGCTTTGCCACCGGCTCCTTCATCATGGCGTTGGTTTTCTTCGTGCTCTTCGCGAGCATGGTGTTGCTGCCGGTGATGCTGCAAACCCTCATGGGGTATTCGGCGATCGAGGCGGGATGGGCGCTGGCGCCGCGCGGTCTCGGATCGTTCTGCGGCATGATCATCGTCGGCATCGTCAGCAGTCGCGTCGATCCGCGCAAACTTCTGGCGCTCGGCCTGGCTGGCGCCGGCGGCACGCTGGTCTGGTTCAGCGCGCTCAATATCGATGCGGGCTTCTGGGATTTCTTCTGGCCGCAGCTCGTGCAGGGCATCGCCTTGTCGCTGCTGTTCGTGCCGCTGACCACGCTGACGCTCGACGGCATTCCGCCGGTCGCGATCGGCAATGCCACCAGCCTGTACAACCTGATCCGCAATCTCGGCGGCAGCTTCGGGATTGCGACCTCGGCGACGCTGCTGGCGCGCAACGCCCAGGCCAACATGGCGCGCCTTTCCGAGCACGTCAGCCTGTACGATCCGGCGACCATGGCGATGCTGCGCCAGTTGACGCAAGGCTTTGTCGCGCGCGGCAGCGATCTGGTCACGGCTCAGCAGCAGGCGCTCGCCGGGCTCTACGGCATCACGGCGCGGCAGGCCTCGGCGCTGACGTTCATTCAAATTTTCCGGCTGCTTGGCTTGGTCTGCCTGGCGATGCTGCCGCTGATCCTGATTCTCCGCCGGCCCCGCCAGTCGCCGTCGGCAACCCCGCAACTCGTCGCCGAATAAAGGCCCAAATCGTCAATTTCGGGCGGCGCGAGGGAGTTTCGGATTGATCCGATAGGTTTTGGGGATTGATCCGATAGAATGCCGCCAGCGCTTTGCAGAATCCGCGGCCGCTAGGCCATGGACCTCGTGGGATGGAGGGTTAGTGGCGGCCAGTGTTCACCTTGTCAATCCTAGTGATTTATCGTTCGGCCTAGCAGTTATCACGCCTCGATGGCTGTTCGTCCTGGCCGCCGCGACCCCGGATCGGTTCGGGACACCCAAACTCGTTGACGAAACCATAGAGCGTTTCGATCCCGACACGGTCTCGGCGGGAGACATCGTCGGGATCGGGATTCACACAGGCAATGCGCTGCGTGGCTACGAGATCGGTCACGAAGTGCGGGCGCGCGGCGCGGTGGTCGTCTACGGCGGCATCCACGCCTCGCTGTTTCCCGACGAAGCTCGTGATCGGGGCGCGGCGGATGTGGTGGTCACGGGAGACGGTGATCTCGTGTGGCCGACGGTACTCGCCGATTGTGCGTCCGGTTCGCCGAAGCCGCGATACGACGGCGGCCGGGTCGAAGGCGGACGGTTCATTCCGGCGCGTTGGGATCTCGTGGAGCCGGGGCGCTACATGTGGGCGTCGGTGCAGACCGTGCGCGGCTGCGCCAAGCACTGTTCGTTCTGCTCGGTGTGGCGGACCGATGGCCAGAAGCCGCGCAACCGCGCCGCCGATTCGGTGGTCGGCGAGGTCGTCGAGCTGCGCCGGCGCGGGTTCCGTTTCATCGCCCTGGCCGACGACAACTTCTACCCCGTGTCACTCCAGGATCTGGCCCAAGCCAAGCGTCTGAAAGACCCCACGCGGCTCAACGAGCTCGAGCGCCTGCGGGCCGATCGGTTCGAGTTGATGGCCGATCTCGCGAAGCTGCCGTCGGACATCACGTTCTTCACGCAGATCACGATGGAAGCCGGCGAGGATCCGGAATTTCTCGACGCCATGCGAAAGGCTCGGATCCGCGGAGCTCTGGTCGGTGTCGAAGCGGTCACGCCCGAGGGCCTGAAAGACGTCTACAAGAGCTTCAATTTTGCCGGCGACGCGCTGGCAGAGCGGCTGCGCTCGTTCCGCGAGCACGGCGTGCACGTCCTCGGATCGTTCATCTTCGGTCTGCCTTCCGATCGCGCCGACACGTTCGATGCCACAGCGGCGCTGGCCGAACGCGCAGGCGTGACGTTTGCGCAGTTCGTGATGCTCACACCGTTTCCCGGCACCATCGACTTCGAGAAGTGGGAACGGAGCTTCGGCGACAACACGCCCGAGGTTGACGGCGTGCCGATTACCCGTCACTGGCTCATCCCTCCGGAGCGCCGGCCAAAGTACTTCATGCCGCATCCGTCTATGGCGCCCGACGAGATCCGCTCACGCACACAGGCGGTCTGGGACCGCTTCTACAGTACAAGGCGAGTCTGGGTTCGGAGCCGCTGCGTCAAGTCGCTCAAGGCGCGACTGGCGTTTGTGTTGATCTCGAAGCTCTACCGGCAGATGTACGCCAATACCGGCATTTCCACCGATAGCGCGCGGCGTTCGAAGTCGGTCCGCTGGGCGCGGTGGATCAGCAAGCCCTGCCAGAAGCTGTTCGCCGGCAAGCCGATGCCGGAATTGCAGATGCCGGCATAATTCGCTATTCGCTATTCGCTATTCGCCGTTCGCTGTTCGCTGTTCGCTGTTCGCTGTTCGCCGTTCGCCGTTCGCTATTCGCTATTCGCTATTCGCGTTGGCGGCTCAATCAGCGTCGCGGTCACCGACGCATCCGGCTGCAGGCGACGCAGACCAGCCGTGAGCTCGTCGCCGGCGGCTTGCAGCGCCCCAATCGGCATCGGCTCCAGCCGCTCGATGATGAACCACATCTCAGTCGATGACAGCGTGATTCGGGTTCGCGCCGTCTGACGCCAGTTCCAGCGGCGACAGGTCACGCCTCGATCGTCCCGCCAGATCACCTCACCTCGATCCACGATCTCGTCGATCGGCTGCCCGTCCCGGGTTGCCTCGAAGACCTCGTCGCCGTTCGCCCGGAGCAGACGAGGGGCGCCTTGATACCGTGCGAGGTCCTCGCCGCCGACTGGAACGGCGTATCGAAGGCTGATGGCGTTGTAGAGGTCGACGACGGCATTGATGGAGCCGAGCGCTCCGTCACGCTCGATCCGGCGCCACAGTGCTTCGGCCGAGCTCGGCGTCCGCTGCGGTTTGCTGCCGAACGCCTTGTAGGCCTCGCGCCACGCGGCCAGGTGATCGTTCGCCCAGGACGGGCGCGAGAACTCGCTCGCGACGAGATCACGGCCGTCGGCGTTCCGGCCGCCCCGCACCACGAGGCTGAGCGCGACGAAGTCCGGCCGGAGCTCCCAGATCTCCGGGTTGACGTCGGGGTGCATGATCAGGTGTGATACAACATCATGACCGACACGGTCAATATATCAACCACGGCGGACGCCGGCGTGCTGGCGGCGATTTCCCAGCGCATCCGCACGCGGCGCCAGGCGCGCAAGCTGTCATTCGACGCCCTGGCCGCCCGCAGCGGGGTGAGCAAAGGGATGCTGGTGCAGATCGAGAAAGGGACGACCAACCCGTCGATCGGCACGCTGTGCCGAGTGGCCGGCGCGCTGGGCGCGTCGATCGCCGATCTGGTGGATGCGGCGCCGAGCGGCCGGGACGATGTGGTGCTCGCCGCGGCGCCCCGACAGTTGTGGAAGGGCCGGCATGGCGGGCGCGCGACGCTGCTGGTGGGATCGAGTGGTCCGGACATGCTCGAGCTGTGGGAATGGGAACTGCGCCCCCGTGAGCGCTACGACGCCATCGCGCACCCTCCGGGCACCCTGGAGTTGGTGCACGTGACCCGCGGCCGGTTGGCGCTCATCTTTGGATCGACGAACTATCTCGTGCCCTCACAGCGGGCGGCGACCGCGTTCACCGATCGGCCGCACTCGTACGCGTGCGTCGGCTCCCGCCCTGTACATTTCACGATGGTGGTCATGGAGTGGCACTCGGCTGGGACGGGTGAGGCTGGCGGGGCGCGGGGGGCGGAGGTCAAGAGCGTCAACCAACGTGGGGGACGTCGATGATCGGCGGCTCCGCGTTTGGCGCCATCCTGCTGGCCGTGCTCGGCGGCGTGATCTATCACGCGTCGGCGAAGTCCATTCCAAAGGAACTTCCGCCGGCGCTCGTCCTCGTCGTGGCGTATGCGTCGGCCCTTGGGATCAGCGCGCTCGCCTATTTCTCGGTGCCAGGGATTGGCCACGGTGCGGCGTCGCTAGCGCGGCTGACGCACCCGGCCGTGATCGGCCTCGGTCTGGGAGCGGCGTTGATCGAGCTCGGCTACGTGCTCACCTACCGCGCTGCGTGGTCGGTGAGCGTCGCCTCGGTCATCGTCAACGGCATGGTCGCCGCGCTCCTGGTGCCGCTCGGTGTGCTGGCCTTCGGCGAGCATCTTTCCAGTGCTCGCATCCTGGGACTCGTGTTCTGTCTCGCCGGAGTCTGGCTGTTGAAGCAATAAGTGCGCTGTTCGCCATTCGCCGTTCGCGAAGAGCGAAAAGCGAATAGCGAAAGCGAATAGCGAATAGCGAAACGCGAATTCAGTGTTTCGCAAACACCGATCGCTTGCCGTCCTTCGTAAAGGCGATCACGTCGTACGGCTCCTTCCGCCCGCCTTGCTCCATCCCCGGTGATCCCATGGGCATGCCCGGCGCCGCGATCCCGGCAATGGCCGGCTTCTCTTTGAGCATCCGCTGAATGTCGGCGGCCGGCACGTGGCCCTCGACGATGTAGCCGCCGACCTTGGCGGTATGGCACGACGCCAGGTCGTCGGTGACGCCGCCGCTCGTCTCGATCGCGCGCAGCTGGGCATCGTCAACGTCGTTGGCCTCGACCTGAAAGCCATTCGATCTGAGATGCGTCACCCACTGGCTGCAGCAGCCGCACGTCGGCGACTTGTAGACGACGACCGAGGCGGTTGGACTGGCGGCCTTCTGTTGCGCGGCCACAGCGAGGGCGGCGATGAAGACGAGCGAGGTGGCAAGAGTGAGGTATCGCATACGCAGCCATCGTAGCGCACTCGGCTGGTTCTGGACTTCTGCCGTTATTGACGCGCCCGTTCCACACATTCATACCGCGCGCTGGAAATCTTCGCGATCTATGTCAATGATGACCCTGATCTGTGGCATTCGCGAACGCGCTGGCCTCTGATCCAGCTGGCATGGTTGCTGCTTTTACGAAAGACGGAGGGAAAGATCGTGGGCACAATTCTGATCGTTCTCCTGGTTCTGGCTCTGCTCGGCGCGTTGCCGGCGTGGCCGTACAGCACGAGCTGGGGATACGGACCGAGCGGTGGCGTCGGTCTGATCCTCGTCATTCTCGTCATCTTGATCCTCGCCGGAAGACTCTGAGCGAGCGGGCTCGCCGCGAGGCATCTTCGCGGCGAGCCCGACGAGGATCCGTCATCACCGCGCCGCGTGCGACGCCGGCGGTGATGCCATGAGGAGGAGTTTCAATGTCTCGCGTATTGTTCACACTCTCGTTGGTGGCCCTCGCCTGGGGCGGAGCGCCGGCGCTTTACGCCGGTGCGCATGATTCGGAACAGCCTGCCCGGATGCGTTTCCAATCGATGGATCGCAACGGGGACGGCGCCATCAGCCGCGCCGAGTGGCAAGGCTCAGCGCGCTCGTTTGCCGTGCACGACTGGAACGGTGACGGCCAGTTGTCGGGTGACGAAGTCAGAATCGGCGGCCAACGCACCGTCGAGCAGGCCGACCACGACCCCAATCGTTACGAGCGCAACTTGACGTGGACGGTGCAGTCGTTCACTGCGCTCGATCACAATCGCGACCGCCGCATTTCGCGCAACGAATGGCATTTCGACAGCGAAACGTTCCGGCGCGTTGACGTGAATGGTGACGGCGCCCTGTCGCAGCAGGAGTTCGTCGAAGGCGACGCGGACGATGACCGCGACGATCCGTTCGACGATCTCGATGCCAACAACAACGGCCGCGTGGAGCGAAATGAATGGCACGCGGGCGCGGCGGCGTTCAATCGGCTCGACCGCAATCGGGACGGCGTGTTGAGCCGGTTCGAGGTGGTCGGCGGCCAGAACAGTGTCGACACCTACGACCAGTTCGCCAGCCTCGACAACGACAACAGCGGGACGATCTCGCGCAACGAGTGGCACTGGGGCCTGGGCAGCTTCGACCAACGCGACGGCAACCGCGATGGCGTCCTCACCCGTCGTGAGTTCGAGGGCATCTACAGCGGGGACGTCGAGCGCACCAGCGGCACGCGAACCGTGCAGGTCGACTCGCAGCAGCGGTGGACCGATGCTGGCATCGCGGTCCGCCGAGGCGACGTGGTGACCTTCCAGTCGAGCGGCGAAATCTCGATGAGCGACGCCAGCGACGTCGCGACGCCGGCTGGCGCGAAATCGGGCCGCAAAGCCCCGGATGCGCCGCTGCTGAATCAGCCGGCGGGTGCGCTGATCGCCCGAATCGGCGACTACGGGCCGATCTTCGTCGGTGGTCGGAACACGATCACCGCGCCGGTGTCGGGCCGCTTGTTCCTTGGCGTCAACGACGACCACCTGCCGGACAACCGCGGTTCGTTCACGGTGGTGGTCGGCGTGCAGTCGCCGACGTTCTGACGGATTTACCTTGAATTGACGTTCAAGGTAGGGGGCCGGCTCCCAATCGCGGGGGCCGGCCCTTGACAATACGCATATATCTGCTTATAACTCGGGCGTGCGAAGAAAGCCCGGCGCCCTCGTCCCGCTCGAGGTCTCCATCTGCATCGTCGCCGCGGAGTTGATCGCGGCCGACGTCAACGAGTTCCACGGCTATCAGATCGCCAAACAGCTCGCCGCGATCGCCGACCATCGCCTGCTCACCGCCTACGGCACGCTCTATCGCGCCCTGGCGCGGCTCGAAGACATGGGGCTGGTCACCAGCCGGCGCGAAGACCCGGCGATCGCGGCCCGCGAGAGCCGCCCGGGGCGAAGACTCTACACGTTGACCGCGGCCGGCGAGGCTGCCGCCGTTACCGCCCAAAAGGAATCGAGATCGAAGAGCTCGGCGCGGCGGCCGCGCCGGTTGGTGAGGGCGTGAGCCCGCGCGGCTTGCGTCTGGTCATTCTGCTCGCGCGCTGGTGGACGCGCGCATACACATCTGGCTTGCCGACGGCCGCGCGCGATCGCCGGCGCGAAGAGATCGAATCGGATTTGTGGGAGTTCGCGCACGACGCCGGTTGGCGCGAAGCAACAGCATCGGCGCTGCAGGTGCTCGTTCGGGTAGTGGCTGGGATTCCTGACGATGTGGCTTGGAGAATGGAAAACAACACGATTCGACGCATCGCGTGGCGATCGACCCTGGCGCTGGCTGCAATCGCGGTTGTCGTGGTGGTCCTCGTCAACCAGGCCCTACGGCCACCAATCTTGCCGGCTGTCAATCCGGCTCCGCCTCCGGAGATCTTGACCCTGGTTCGGCGAACACCTCCCGTTCCTCCGCCACCGCCACCGCCCAAGCCTGGGGAGAAGCCCGACCCGAACTATGGGTCGCCGCGTAAGCCGCCAGGACGGTGACACGCCTCGAGTGGCGCTTGCAGACGGCCACCAACATGGAGGCTGCGCGAGGTGTCTGCGTAATCTGTGTCATCTGCGGCCCTGGTGACCTCCGCGGCATCTGTGGCCTAGGATGATCGCGTGGCCAGCCGGAGCGAATCGGAAGTCCTCACCATCAACGGACGCGACGTCGCCGTTTCCAATCCACAAAAGGTGCTGTTCCCGCAGGCGGGTCACACCAAGGTTGATCTCGTCCGCTACTACCTCGCGGTTGCCGACGGAGCCCTGAGAGGGGCGGGCGGACGGCCCAACGTGCTGGTCCGCTATCCCAACGGCGTCGATGGCGAGTTCTTCTATCAGAAGCGCGCACCGGAGTCTCGGCCGGAGTGGATCGAAGTGGCCACGTTGTCATTTCCTTCGGGCCGAACCGCCGAGGAGGTGGTGCCGCGTGACGCCGCGGCACTGGCATGGATGGCGAACCTCGCGTGCCTCGAGTTGCATCCGCATCCGGTATGCGCCGAGGATCTCGATCATCCGAACGAGCTGCGCGCGGATCTCGACCCCGTTCCTGGCGTGGAGTGGCCGCAACTCCAGGAGGTGGCGCGCGTCGTCCGCGCCACGCTGCAGGACTTCGGTCTGGTGGGGTGGCCGAAGACCTCGGGCTCGCGCGGGATTCACATCAACGTGAGGATCGAGCCGCGCTGGACGTTCGACCAGGTGCGGCGGGCCGCGGTCGCCCTGGCGCGAGAAGTCGAGCGGCGGGCGCCGGCCATCGCGACCAGCAAGTGGTGGAAGGAAGAGCGGCACGGCGTCTTCATCGACTACAACCAGAACGCGAAAGATCGCACGGTCGCGTCGGCGTATTCGGTCCGTCCGAAGCCGGATGCGCGCGTGTCCGCGCCGCTCACGTGGGAAGAAATCGACGAGTGCGACCCGGCCGACTTCACGATCACGACCATGCCGGCCCGCTTTGCCAGCGTGGGCGATCGCCACGAGGCGATCGACCGGCATCCGGGTTCGCTCGAGCCGCTGCTCGAGCTGTCCGCCCGTCACGAGAAAGACGGGCTGGGCGATGCGCCCTGGCCGCCGCAGTACAAGAAGAAGCCCGGTGAACCGACGCGCGTGCAGCCGTCGCGGCGCGCCAAGCCGAAGGCGGTGGACACCGCGGGGCCCAAGACGAAGACGGGCGCGGGCCGGCGCGTCTCGAAGTTGCCGCTGATTGAGATCGGCCGGGCGCTGAAGAAACCGGACGCGCTCGCCGGCCTCGAACGATGGAAGGCGCGGCACGCCGACGCGGCCGCTCACCTTCAACCGCCCGATGTGCTGGTGGATTCGATGCGCGGCCGATTCACGACCTGGACGCGCGTGCGAGTCAATCTCCAGCACGTGCCCGAGGAGCTGCGGCCGGCGCAGGAGCCGCTGGACCCGGATGACGAGCCGTCGCAGTCGTGGACCGAAGAGCAGATTGCCGAATGGAAGATTCGGAAGCGAAGGTCCTGAAATCAAGAGACCCGGTGAGGTGGTGAGCTGGTGATCGATTTATAGATCTGGCGATCGTTCGATCTCGTGATCTATCTCGTGATCTCGAGGTCGGCAGATCGACCGATAGATCTCCAGTTCGATCAGAAGATCTGAAGTTCACATCGATCTGTAGATCGATCGCCAGCTCACTACTTCATCAGATCACCAGATTCTCTGACGGCGACGCGTCCGACCACGCGGACCCATCTCACGGAGTTGTCCGCGGCGCGGATGAACTCGATCGACTGGCCGCGTTCAGAACCGTCGGTCACGACGGCGCGGTCGTGACCGTAGAAGGCGACCGGCATCTCCGCGCGAGGCTCGCCACCGTTCGGGCGCTCCTGAACTAGGAGCGTCGACCGTTCTGCTCTCACCACGACCGCGTTCATCGGCCTGACGTACCGCCCGACGTACGGCGTCAGATCGGGTTGCGTCTTGAGCGGCTCAGCCGTCGGCAGCGACTCGACCAACCCGCGATGTGAGATCGCCTGGTTGGTCGCGAACGTTGCACCCTGATACGTCTTCAGCGCGGCGCGTTCGACGTCCTGAATCAGGCGCCATCCATTCTGCGCGTTGGTCAGGATGCCGATGGCGAAGTTCCGCTCGGGGACGATCTCGAGGAGCAGGACGTGACCGCCCAGCGTGCCGCCGTGCGCGGCCACGCGGATCGGTCCGACGGTGCGCAAGTGCCACGCGATCCCGATGTCGTCGTCAGTGGCCTGCTTGTGCAGCTGCGGCGTGCGCATCCGCTCCAGCGACGCGCGGGTCAGCACGCGACCGCCGTTCGCGCCGGAGCCATCACCCAGGTGAAAGCTCGCGTACTTCATCAGATCCGTGATGCACAGCCCGACACCGCCTGCCGTCACGCTCGTCGATGGCGAAAACGGCCGATTCAACCGCACCAGGCTGTCTGAACCAGCGGCGTGGCCGGCGGCGAACCGATTGACGATGAAGTCGCCGGCCGTAGTGCCGGCGTGCTCGAGGCCGAGCGGGGTAAAGACGAGATCGCGGACGGCGCGGTTGATGGACACTCCCGTCACCGATTCGATGACGCGACCGGCGACACTGAAGCCGGCATTGTTGTAGCTCCACGCCGCGCCTGGCGGGGCGACTTGCATGAGATCTGGCATCACCGTGGCGACGAAGTTTCTCAGCGTGTCTTCACCGCGCTCTGGACCCGAGACCTGGCCTTCCCATCCGCTGCTGTGGGTGAGCAGGTGCCAGACTGTGACCTCGCGGCTGACCGCCGCGTCGCGAACGCGGAAGTCTGGAAGGTAGGTGCGAACCGGCGCCTTGAGATCGACCTTTCCCTGCTCGACCAGCCGCATCATGGCTGTGGCCGCGAACGTCTTCGAGATCGACGCAATCGGGAACACGGTGTGGTCGGTCACGGGCAGCGGGTCTTCGATGTTGGTGATGCCCAGCCCCTTGGTCGTCACCACGCCGTTGTCGATGATGCCGACGGCGACACCGGGGACACCGAACTCGCGCATCTTGGTTTCGGCGAGCGCCGTGAGCGCATCGAACCGCCCATTCGCCGGCGGCGCCTGCCCGCTG
This sequence comes from uncultured Acidobacteriota bacterium, assembly GCA_963773045.1. GTDB lineage: Bacteria > Acidobacteriota > Vicinamibacteria > Vicinamibacterales > UBA2999 > 12-FULL-67-14b. Next base: position 164,031 of record CAVYZT010000015.1, read on the forward strand.
GTCGCCGGCACGAGACTCCAGACGACGATCAACGTGGCGGCTGCGGCAAGCGGTCTGTTCATGTGCCTCCGGCTCCGAAGACGTTCTCCAGTTCGTAGGGTGGCGTCACTTCGAGCTGATCGTATCGGCAATCCTTCGGCTGTTTGTCGGGACGCCACCGCAAGAACGTCGACGCATGGCGAAAGCGATCGCCTTGCAGATGGTCGTATTTGACCTCGCAGACGCGCTCCACGCGCAACGGCTCCCAGGACAGATCTTTTCCTGCGCTCCAGCGGCTCTGACCACCCGGCATCCGCGTCGTCGCGCTGGCCTGCGCCTCTGCCCATTCCCGCCAGGGATGGTCTTTCAGCGCGTCGCGGCGCAATGGCTCGAGCTCTGTCGTCAGTTCCTTGCGCCTGGCCATGGTGAACGACGAGGTGACGCCGACGTGGTGGAGCCGGTTGCGATCGTCGTAGAGGCCCAGCAGCAGCGATCCGACCGCGTCGCTGGTGTCCTTGTACCAGCGGAAGCCGGCGAGGACGCACTCGGCGGTGCGGGCGTGCTTGATCTTGATCATGGCGCGCTTGCCGGGCTGGTACACGGCATCGTCTGGCTTGGCGATGACGCCGTCGAGCCCCGCGCCCTCGAACTCTTTCAGCCATGCCGCCGCGCGGTCGCGATCGCGCGTCATGGGCGTCAGATAGATCGGTGGCTTGGTGTCTGCCAGCAGCCGCTCGAGCTCGAGGCGCCGGGCCCGCTGCCTGTGCATCATCACGCTGCGGCCATTGACTCCCAGTAGATCGAACGCCACGAACGATGCCGGCGTTTCCTTGGCCAGCCTGGCCGCGCGCGACGCGGCCGGATGAAGACGCAACTGCAGCGCGTCGAAATCCAGTCCGTGGGGGGTCGCGATGACGAGCTCGCCGTCGAGCACGCAGCCGTCGGGCAGCTGCCCGAGGAAGATCGGATGCATCTCGGGGAAGTAGCGATCGAGCGGCCGCAAATCGCGGCTTTGGATGAACACTTCGCCGGGCCCGCCGCGAAAGACGATCGTGCGGAACCCGTCCCACTTGGGCTCGTAGAGGAATCCGTCGGGTGGCGGGAGCTCCTCGGAGAGCTTGGCCAGCATGGGCTCAACGGGCGGCGCTGGATCGCAAGCGATCGTCGGCATGCGAGGTCAATGATGAACCAGGTTGGCGGTTCGCCATCCGCAATTCGCCATTCGCGATGCCGCAAATCCGGCCGACGTCGTGAACCGTGAACCGCGAAAGGCGAACCGCGATCGACGAAAGGCCTTCATGCTAGAGTCTGCGGCGTGGCACTTTCCAAGACGCAACTGCCGATTCTCAGCGCCCACGACATGCTGGCCGCGCTGCACGCGCTGCGGGCCCGCCAGCCGGTGAGCTACTCCGCCTTCTACTCGAGCCAGTTGGGCGGCATCGTGACCGATCCGGCGTTGATGCTGATCCCGTTCGACGATCACATGGTGCATCGCGGCCACGGGATTTTCGACACTGCCGGTCTCGTCAACGGGAAGATCTACGATCTCGAGGCGCATCTCGATCGGTTCGAGCGCTCTGCCGAACGCTCGAAGCTGAAGCTCCCGCATTCGCGCCACGAGATGCGCGACATCATCGTGGCGACGACGGCGGCGGGCGGCCGCCGTGATGGCGCGATCAGGTATTGGCTGTCGTCGGGCCCGGGCAGCCTCGAGCTGAGCCCGGCGGCGGGCGCCGAGCCCGGATTCTTCGTCATGATCTTCGCCGGGCTGTCGTATCCCGACCGGTGGTACACCGAAGGCCTGAAGGTGATGACCACGACCTATCCGATCAAGCCGCCGCTCTACGCGATCACCAAGACGACCAACTATCTGCCGAACGTGCTGATGCAGATGGAAGCCAAGTCAACGGGGTTCGACAACGGCGTCTTCATCGATCCGCAGGGGAACGTCGGCGAGAGCTCGAACATGAACGTCGCGTTCGTGAGCGACGAGGGAGTGCTGATGCACCCGAACTTCGATCACATTCTCTCTGGCTGCACGTCGCTTCGCCTGCTGGAGCTGGCCCGGTCGATCGCTCCGCGTGGGCCGCTCACCGGCGTGACCGTGCGCGACATCCCTGCGGCCACCGCTCGCGCGGCGAAAGAGATGCTCCTGATCGGCAGCTCGGTGAAGGTCGCGCCGATTGTTCAGTGGGATCAGCAGCCGGTCGGCAACGGCACGCCAGGACCAGTGGCAAAGCTGCTGCTCGGGCTCATTGAAGAAGACATGCGAAGCGGCGATCGGTTGATCGACGTGCCGTACTGAGCCCGAATCAATCGATCGACAAAAAATGCTGGAACTGCGCGCGGGGCCGCCGTCCTGAGACTGATAGCCTCGACAGACTCTCGATACTCTCGCCTCTCGCGGTAGGCGACGGCGCGGCCGGTGCGAACCACGTCTGGGTGCTGCGGCCCCGCGTTGTTCAAGCGACGAACGCGAGGCGGACGCCTTCGACGTACCCGCGAAGCAGTGACGCCAGGTAGGCAACTGCCCGAAGCCGATCGCAAGCGCCTAGCGGAAATACGCAGGAAAGCTTGGGCGGGGATTGCGCCGGCGATCCGGAATCGGGCGAACATACTTGTGCCGGGACTCGCCATTGACGTGCTGAACGACGTCCTCCCATTGGTGCGACGGGTCGAGCTGACGCCGTGCGTTGAGACGCCGTTCGGCCTCGAGCCAGTCCTCGACGTCGTACCCGTCCTGCGATCCATTCGCCAGATAGATGGCGTAGGCCTCACGTGCAATCTCTTCGTGCGTCGTGTGGCCTGCCTTCGTCTCTGAACGGTCGATCCTGAACATGCCGCGCCCTCCTGTTTGAAGCGGAACCAACCAAGTCGTCATCGTGCAATCGGCACGCCGACGGGCGTGCCGACCGCGACGTATCGCGGGCAGTTGCGGGAGGGATTTCGCTTCGCGCTCGCAGTCGACATCCCAGATTACCTCGCCGCTGCTCACGTCGTTGCGCTTAAACGCGGCGCGGATGTGATCACCATCGTGCCGCACCTCCCCTTGGGCCTGCGGGCCTGGCACGACCCCGAGATCTGCCTGCCGTTCCGGCGCAGGCGAAATGTGCTGAGGAATCGGCAGGTTGGGGCGAAACTTCAGGGCTCCCGAGTGGAACCCTTTCGCCTACACTGAGCGACCGAATAGGTATTGCAGTGCCCAGCATGGCTACCGTGGGTGACGAACGAGACTCCGCGCCCGGGATCCTGTCGGAAAGACTCGGCACGGTCCTTGCGATCGCTTTGGGATTCCGTGCGCAACGACCACTTCCTGCAGCTGTTTGACAGTGATGCCTCCTTGGCGGCGGCCGTCGCGACCTTCATCCAGGAAGGCCTGGCCGAAGGCGATGCCGTTGTCATTGTCACGACCGGGGAGCGGTGGGATCTCGTATCGACCCGGCTGGCGAGTCGAGGTGTGTCGATCGACCCCCCGATGCAGTCCACACGGCTCATTCATATGGACGCCCGCGATCTACTGCAGCAGTTCATGCGCGTCGGAGGTCCATCGCCGGAGTTATTCGAGAGGTCGGTCGCGAATCCGGTCCGTAAGATTGCCGCCACCAACAATCGCCTGCGCATCTACGGCGACATGGTCGACATATTGGCTGCCGCGGGCGACTATGCGAGCGCGCATCGGCTCGAGATCCTGTGGAACGAGCTCGCGTCGGAGGTGTCCTTCCAACTGTTCTGCGGCTATTCGGCGGCCCATTTCACGAGCTCTCAATACGCCGAGGCCTTGCGCATCATCTGCCGCTGCCACTCCGGCGTACGGTCCAGTCGCGACGATACGCTCAGCTCACGTCTGTTGGACAGCTCGGTCGCAGCCGTACGGGCCTGAGTGCGCGCGTTTCCTCGCAGGGACGCTAATCCTGCGCCCCTAACTCACCTTTCAAGATACTGAGCAGTTCAACGCGCGACGCCCGCTTGGCGGAACAAGACTCGCCGCCGCGGCCGTCGCGGTGCGCGGGCCAGAAGCCGCAGCGCATGTATCCCGCAACCTTTCACGCATCAGACGCCCCCTAATTGTGCGATCGGGTTGAGTCAACCCGGTCGCGTCATTGTGGCGGCAATTGGGCGTTTTGATGACGCGCGACCACGCGTCGCGGTGACGAGTTTCGTGATGAAGGAACGCAGCGGATCGCTGGTGTCGACTACGCGGTGGCCTGGACCTCGTTATTCACGTCCTGGCTGACGCCGGTATTCAACGCCTCGTCAAAGTGGTGCCGGATGACGCCATAACACTCGCACGCCGCCGCCTCGAGGCCGGCGCGGTTGACGATCGCGATCTGCCCTCGCGAGTATTTGATGAGGCCCGCGTTCTGGAGTGCTGCACCCGCGAGGCTCACTGAAGGCCGCCGCACACCCAACATCTGCCCAAGGAAGTCCTGAGTGAGAGGGAATCCGTCAGAACCGACATGATCGCGCGTCGTCAGCAGCCATCGACACATCCGCTCCTCGAGCGAATGCAAGCGGTTGCAGGCCGCCGTCTGCGCCAGCATGCCCATGAACGCGGCGGTATAACGGCGGAGCACTCGACTCAGCGCCTCGCCGCGCCGCAGTTCTTCTTTGAAGGCATCCACCGGCGCGCGCAGCGCCTCGCCGGCAATCTGGGTGAGCACACGATACAGCGATTTGCGCGAGCCGAGAAAGGCCGGCAGGCCGACGAGGCCTTCGCAGCCAATCGTTCCAGCCTCGACCGTCTGGCCGCCTGCCATGTCCACGACGACCGAGACCATCCCGGTGAGCGGGAAGTAGATGTAATCCATCGGCTTGCCGTTCGAGTAGATCGGCTCCTTGAATTTGAGCTTCACCGGCTCAAAGAGGTCGGAGAGTCGCTCGGCGTCACCGAACGGCAACAGCTGAAGTATGCGATTGCGAGTGTAGTCGCTCATCACGCTACCGTCCTTTGTCGATCATCGAGAAACGATCGGTCAGATATCAAACCCACACCCCCAGTAAGTGCAATTCCTCCTCCTAAATTCACCCGATAGATCGGCCGCGGTCTTGGGGTGATCAACGGAAGCCCGGTTCGCGCATCAGCCGGATTCAAGCGTGCCCGGTCCTTTTTACACGACGTCTCGGCACATCTTTGACTGGCTCTTCACTTGCACTCGTAAGCATCAGCGTCAGTCGTCCTCATTCGCGTTTTTTCTCGCGTCCCGATCGAGAAGGCGGGACGCGTCCTTCTCCCACTGCACAGCCGCACCGATCTGTCTAGGGAGCGGAGGATCTCGATGAATGCACCTCGCGCGGATCGCCCGACCCGTTCACGCAAGACCAAGGCAGGCCCGAGACCGCCCGAACGTGAGAAGTCGCTCGATCGCACGATCGAGTCGACCTTTCCGGCGAGCGACCCGCCTTCGTCGATCCCCGATCCCGAGCCGAAACTGCCAAGAGATGACGATGAGCCTGAAAAAGAGGCGTTGCCGTCACACGCGCACTTTTAGTTCTGCTGCTTCTGCCGGTGCCCGCCACGGCGCAGTCTTTCGGTCAAAAAAAGTCCAGCATCAGCAGTCCGACTTCAAAGTGATGCGTGGGCGCAGGCCTCCGACTGAAGAGCTGCCGCAGCGTCGCCGTAAAGATTGGGTAAAGACCCGAACCACCAGGCGTTCAGGGACGTCTCACCTTATGGCGCGAAGCCTGCGATCTTCACGCGACTACAAGGAAACAATCGATGCACACTGCCACCTCTCCCATCCGTTCAGCCCCTCCACTGAGCCTGACCACTGTCGACCTAGACGCCTGTCTTCGCCGCATCCGTGCCGAGTTCTGGGAAATGCCTGGGCTCGCGCTGTCCGTGCCGCAGGCACAGCGGCTCTGGTCGCTCGACCAGTCCGTCGTCGAACGCCTGTTTGCCGAGCTCGTCGCCAGCGGTGAATTGCGTCAGTTGAGCGATCGCCGCTTCGTGCGAGCACGAAACGACCGTTAGGCAACACAAGCCGTCACGTAGCGTGGCTCGCCTCCTGCATTTGACCCAGGAGGCGAGCGCGGAACGCGTTTGCCGAATGCAAGGAGGCGAACGTCATGAGAAGAACGATCCTCGCCACGTGCGCCGGAGTCGCGGCGAGCCTGACGCTGTGGGCCCAGACGCCCGCGACGCCACGTCCAAGCCAGCCCTCGACATCGGCGCTGGCACCCACCGATCTCACGACGATGACCGTCACCGGCTGTCTGAAGCCGTGGAACGAGTCGACGATGAGCCCTGCGATTATGCCGGCGACGCCCGAAGGGGGAACGCCGAGCGTGGCGGGCGGTGACGTTCAATATGTGTTGACCGACATCGACAGCACTTCGCCGAGACCGGGAACCGGCGCAACTCCATCGACGGCCCGGCCGGGTTCAACGGCGTCGGACGCGCCGCATGTGATGTATCTCGTGAAGCCGAAGGACTCCTCAGTGAATCTCAGTCCGCACGTCAATCACAAGATCCAGGTGACCGGCACCATCTCGTCGGATTCGTCCTTGCGGACGCCTTCGACCACGAGTTCGACAATGCCGAACTCCAAGCCAACCGATCCACCGAGCCCCAAACCAACCGATCCGTCCACCACATCGCGCGAAACAACGTCGGCAGCCGGAAAGCCCGCTACGCTCATCGTGAGCGCCCTCAGGATGGTATCGACGAGCTGCGCGCCGACGTCGCGTTAGCTAGTTCAATCCGGAATGTATGCAATCGATTGCTCATTCTGAGCATGCGTCGGGTTCGCCGCGTCGCGTCCGTGGTCGAGCCCACGCAACGCGAGGCGATCGAACTGGCACCAGGTTTGAAATACATCTGAGTGCCGGGTAGCTCAGCTACGGATCGCGCGACGAGGTGATGCTCGATGAGCGATTAGCATTTGGGCTACTCGGTTTTTTCTGCTCGCGGCCTAGTTGGCGAGCCGCGGCTCCGAGACAGCGCTCAAAACCTGCAGCAATTCCTGATTCTCCGCTGGCTGGCGTGGACCATTGGCGCGCGGGACGCTCCGCGCGAGGTCGCCCACCGACAGGATGCCAACCAGCACCTGACCGTCGGTCACCACCGGAAGGCGGCGCACCTGGTGCTCCCGCATCAAATATTCGGCCCTCATAACCTCGTCTTCAGGGCGGACCGTGGAGAGCTCGCGCGACATGACATCGCCGACACGAATCTGTGACAGCGTCTCGCCCTGAAAGTACGCGGCAATACAGATGTCACGATCGGTGATTATCCCCACGACCTTCCGATTTCTGTCGATGACGGGCACCGCTCCGCAGTCGCGTTCCCACATGATGCGGGCGGCTTCGTTGGTCGTGTCATCGGGCGTGCACGAACTCGGCGATGTGGTCATCAGATCCTTCACTTGCATGGGTCGATCTCCGTCTTGGTGGAGCCCTTTTATTTGTTAGTGTGGCAGTCGATTCACGCGCTTCGACCCGGCTCCCGCGATCGAAGTGTTGACTCGTAAGAGTTTTCGTACGCAAGAGGGCTGCCACGGCCTGGGTGATGGCGGCCCACTGCTACACTCTCGAGGTGCCATCCCCAACCGCTTCTGACTCGGCCCCGTGGTGGGCGCGCGGGCTGATTTTCGAGAACTGCAGCTGCACGCTCGTTTGTCCCGGCCACATGCATTTCAGCCAGCTCTGCACCCACGAACGGTGCCTGGGTTACTGGGCGCTGCGGTTCGACGAAGGCGCGTTTGGCGACGTGTCCCTGGCCGGCGTCCGTGCGCTGATCACCTTTGATTGCCCACAACGGATGATCGATGGCAATTGGACCGAGGCGCTGTTCATCGACGAGTCGGCGTCGGAGGCACAACGTCACGCCGTCGAATCGATGCTGGTGGGGCGTGCGGGAGGACCGTGGGAGGTACTCGGCCGCTTCGTCGGCCGACGGCTGGAGACGCGGTTCGTGCCCATTGCGTTTTCCGACGAAGGCGCGACCAAGCGCGGATCGATCGCCGGTCTGTTCGACGCGGTGGTCACTCAGATTCGCGGGCGCGATCGTTCAAAGCCCGTGCTGTTCGAGAACATCTTCAATCAGATCCACGCGCCGACTCAGGTGCTCGCGCTTGGCGAGACCACCTACGACGATGGCGTCATCAAGATCCAGACGAGCGGCACACATGGTCTCTTCTCGATGTTCGAGTGGGCCGTCGGCACGAACGCGCGCTGATCATCGATGATGCACCACTCGGTTCACGGGCCTGCGGCCATCGCCATCAGCGCCGTTGGCTGGACAGCGATGATGTCGGTGATGATGGCGCCCACCGTCGCTCCGTGGGTCACCGCCGTGTATCGCGTCGGGCTCGCCGGTGCCGAGCCGGCGATCCGGCTTCGATCGGCGTTGTGGTTCTCGGGCGGATACGCGGTCGTCTGGTCGCTCTTCGGCCTCTCCGTCGCGCTCGCGCAAGCCGTCGTTGAGCTTCCCGCCGAGTGGAGTGGGGGCATCCTGATCGCCGCAGGCGCGTTTCAGCTCACGCCGTTGAAGGAGGCATGCCTGGCGCACTGCCGCAACCCGATCAGTTTCCTGTTGATGCGCTGGAAGGACGGACCGCGCTCGGCAGTGAATCTCGGCCTCTCGCACGGTGTCTACTGCCTGGGTTGCTGCTGGGCGTTGATGCTCACGTCGATGGCCGTGGGATTCATGAGCGCTTGGTGGATGGCTGCTCTGGCGCTTACGACCTTTCTCGAACAGACGGCACCCTGGGGCGCACGCCTGCGCGTCCCTGTCGGTCTCGGGTTGATCGCGGCCGGCTTCTCACTCTGAGGGTTCGCATTTGTGCCGCGGTCTCGCGTCGAGGTCGCGCTCCGCGTGGAGCGCGATCGCCTACCTCTGGTGATCCCGGACACTCCACCGCGCCCTCAGAGGAGATCGGTCGTGGTGAGACCCGGTAACGCCGCCACCGATCACGAGCAGATCGATATTGCGGTCACGATCGGGCGTGGGATGAGGGGGAGAAGGTCTTCCATTTGCCAAAAGGTGATGCTCCCGACTGCAACGTCCATCCACTCGGCGCGGGGTGCCAAACGAAGTACCCCGGCCCTGTTCCCGGTCGTGGTCGCCACAGGATCTGTGGCGGCCGCGGATTGCCGTGCGCGACTAACTCGAGCGCGCCTCCAAGGCGCCTACCCTCACATGACCGGCAAGGAGCCCAGCCGCCGCGGTTGACCAACCGCCTTTCGAGGCGAAGGAACGGGCGGGAGCCGTCGCTCGACTCGCCGTTCGTGCTGGACCGCTAGAGCCGGCGGTTCCGGCTTGAACGGCCGCGGCTCGTAATCCGGCAGGATTGGCCAGGCATGCAGGCACTCTGGGCATCGAAAAACCGCGCGTCCGTTCTCGTCTCGATCGAAGAGCGGATCTGCGTGGTGGATGCAGTGTTTGCGAAACAGCCATGCGCCAAGTGTCCCCATCATGTTTGTACCCTCCTGCAGCGTTCAGGCCCGATCGACCACCGCGCGCGTCCCGGTCATTCGCGCGCAGTTGGCACAGCAGTAGATGACGGCCCTGCGCTTCGACGCCGTGGCCGATGACCCGGCATCCGCAGTGCGCGCAGAGAGGCGCCAGCTTGTGGATTGCACCTTCGAAGCTGTCCAAGGTGTAGGTGGTACGGCCGACATGACTTGAGACGCCTTGTCGTAGTCGTTGCCGCAGACGTCGCATCGTGCCATGCTCACCTCACCGGTGCTTGCCGCTCCCCGGGCGGTCATGGAACTCGAAACTCCGCCCGAGTACCGTCGGATCATCTTCAGCGCGAGGCATACTCGAGGGGTCGTGCGGTCCGATCGGAGTGGCATCGTTGTCGGCCGTGTCACCGGCCGCGGCGGACGGCTCCACCGGTGCGGCCTCTTGGACGGCGTCGCCGCGTTGGCTGGCGAACTCGTCGTAGGCGTTGGTCGCCGCCGTATCGATGTCTTGATCCCCCGGGTCAGGTGCGCTCGGATTGCCGAGGTTCTGCTGAGGGGACGAATGACTCGACTGATCGCCGTTAGTCGGTGCGCTCACGGTGGCCCCTCTCTTGATCGCGCGTCGTGGCTACCTTGTCCACCTCTCGGGTCGAACAAAGAGCAAATGGCATGCCGGACCGATTGACGCTCATCGCCGGCGCGGTGGCAGTCTTCGCCGGCTGCTTCGTGCTCGCTGGATGGGCGCTGGGATCGACTGGGGCGGCCAGCCTGGTCGAGGGATGGCGCGTCATGGTGCCGTCCACGGCCTTCGGCTTTGTCTGCGTTGGCTTGGGTCTCACGGGCGCCAGCCGTCTGCGTCCCGGCGATCGCACGGGCGCCACCTTCGTCCGCGTGTGTGCGCTGGCCGCGCTGGTCATACCTGTGGTGACGGTCGCGGAATACCTTTTTCGGGTCCGCGTCGGGGTGGAATCGTGGCTGGGAGTGTCGTTCGCCGCGACCCCGCCTGACCCCTACACAGGACGGATGTCTGCCAATACGGCGCTTTGTTTTCTCCTCCTGGGAATTGGACTGGCCTCGCTCACCTGGTCGGGAAACTGGGCGGCACGGATGGTCCGGCTGGTTGGCGGGGCGGCCCTGACGATGAGCTGGCTGGCCGTGCTTGCGGTCTCCTTCGACGACAGCCGACTGGTGGATGTACCTACGTTTCCGGGAATGGCCGTGCCGACGATCGCGCTGATGGCGATTGCCAGCGCCGGCCTCCTCGCCGGCTCGAGCCATGTCGTCAGCAGCCTGCGCGACGTCGATGCCGACGTCGTGATTCCCAGGTGGCTGATCGTCGGCGCGTTTCTGCTGCCGCTCGTGGTGGGACGGGTGCAGGGACTCCTGGACGAACGCATCGATCCGGATCTTGGCGGCGCGATCATCACGGTGGTGGTGGCGTTCGCCATCACGATTGCGGTCTGGACCAGTGCGTTGCGCATGCAAAGCCTGCAGCGACTGCGGCACGCGGCATTCGCCGAGCTCGAAGCCCGCGTCGCCGAACGCACGCGCGATCTGGCGAGCGCCAACCAACGGCTGCGCCAGAGCGAAGAGCGGCTGCGCGAGGCCGACCGCCGCAAAGACGAATTCCTGGCGACGCTGTCGCACGAGCTCCGCAATCCGCTTGCGCCGATGCGAACCGGATTTCAATTGTTGAAGAACCCGGTCACTCCCGACACCGTTCGCATGCGCGCACACGAGGTGATCGATCGGCAGATGGAGCATCTCGTGCGATTGATCGACGATCTGCTCGACGTCAGCCGCATCACCGCCGACAAGCTCGAATTGCGGCAGGATCGCCTCAATCTGATCGACGTCGTCCAGCACGCCGTCGAAACCGCAAAAGCGGCCATCGAAGCCGCTGGACACACACTCGCATTGGACTGGCCATCCCATCCAGTTGTGGTGATCGGTGACGCCACGCGACTCACGCAAGTCGTCGCCAATCTGCTCCAGAACGCGAGCAAGTACACGCCGCGCGGCGGCCGCATCGGGCTGTCGGTCACCGCCGACGATCGCCATGCCGAGATCCGCGTGCGCGACAACGGTGTCGGGATTCCGCCGGCGTTCCTCCCGCGACTCTTCGACAAGTTCTCGCAAGTCAACCCGGCGCTCGATCGCGCCGAGGGAGGGCTGGGCTTGGGCCTTTCGCTCGTTCACGGGATCGTGACCCTGCACGGTGGGGCGGTCGAAGCGCGCAGCGAAGGCCCCGGTCGCGGCAGCGAGTTCGTCGTCCGGCTCCGCCTGGCCGCTGACGTCGTGGTCTCCAGCGCGCCACCGGCGGCGAGGGTATTGGACGTTGCTCAGCCGGTGACGCGCCGGGTGCTTGTTGCCGATGACAACGCCGACAACGCCAACGCGCTGGCGGCGCTGCTGCGCTTGAGCGGACACCAGGTCGAGACCGCCCTCGACGGCGAGTCGGCCTACACGGTCGCGGAACGCTTCCGGCCCGAGGTAATGCTTCTCGACATCGGCATGCCGAAGCTCAACGGCTACGACGTGTGCCGCAAGATTCGTGAGCAGTCGTGGGGACAGGAGATTCGCGTGATCGCGCAAACGGGCTGGGGGCAAGCCCACGATCGCCGCCGCAGCGAGGAGGCCGGGTTCGACGGCCACCTCGTGAAGCCGCTAGATTTGACAGCGCTCGATGCGCTGCTGCACTGACGCGCCGATCAGATAGCCGGCGCTATCGTCGCACCGTGCGGCGCGCATCCGGCGACACCGTGATCGAGTTGACCACTTCCTTGACGCCAGGAATCGTCCGCACCAGGCCTTCGGCCTTCGTCCGCTCCGCGTCGGTCGCGACCTTGCCTTCAAGCGTGGCCACGCCGTTGTTCGCGTCGAGCGCCACGTCGAAGTCCTTCAGATCAGGAGTGTCCTTCCATAACGCCGAGAACCGCTCCTCGATCGCGTCGTCGAAGTTGTCGGCCGTCTTCTCGTTGAGGCCCTCGATCACGACCTCGTTGGCCACCTTGGCGCGATTGCCGATTGACGCGCGCACAGCATCATCGGCCTTGGTCCGTTCGTCGGCGCTTGCGACCTTGCCCGTCAAGTGCACCACGTGCTGTGACTTGTCATAGTTGGCGTCGACCTGGTCGGCCAGCGCCGCCCGGTCGAGCGCATCGTTGGCCATTTTCTCGATGTCCGCCTCACGATTACATCCTGCGACGCTGAGAGCCGAGACGGCCACTGCCAGTACCAATGCACGCATGAGCTCACCTCCTCTTTGACTGGGGTCCAAGAACGGTGCCAGTGACCGGGTTCGATCTCGAGTGGCCCCCGCAGAGCAGTGGTTGCCCAAATGATGTAGGTGATTCCACAAAAGAGCGGGTCGTACTGGTCAGTGCGCCGCCTTACCCATGGAATGGACGCGTGTGAACTCGGCACCGAACAGGACAAGTTGTGAGGAGTAGTACACCCACGCGAGGATCGCGAGAATCGACCCCGCTGCATCGTACGCGGAGTCAGCGGCGCTCCGGCCGACGTAGGCGCCGAGCGCCAATCGTCCGGCGGTAAAGAGAATCGCCGTGACGAACGCGCCGACGAGCACATCGTCCCAGGCCACCTCCGCATCGGGAATGACCTTGAAGATGAGCGTGAAAACACCTGTGGTCAACGCCAGTCCGATGACGGCGTCGATCGCAAACCACACGCTGGCCGGCCCAGGAATCCACTGCCGCATGGTCTCGGTCGCCGCGCCGATCGCCGCTGTCACGATCAAGGAGACCAGCAGCAGGAAGCCGGTGCCGATGACCAGGCCCATGTTCATCAAGTACTGGCGCACATAACCTGTCCACGAAGTGTCGCCCGACGGCTTCACCTCCCACACCGTATTGAGCGCGTCCTTGAGCTGCGCGACGACGCCCACGGCGCCGACCAGCAACGTGACGAGGCCTGTGATCGTGCTCACCAGTCCGGCTTTGGCCGACGTCTGTTCGGTCCCCATCAGACCTTCAATCGCCTCGCTGCCGCGAGTGCCGAGCATGGCAGAGGCTTGCGCCAGAATGCCCTCGCGCGCGCGATCTTCGCCAAGCAAGAGGCCGGCGATGCCGATGGCAATCAACAGCAGCGGGGCGAGCGAGAAGATGGTGTAGTAGGCGAGCGCCGCCGCGGTTCGTGGCGCGCGATGTTCGCTCCACCGGTTGTATGTCTCGGAAAGCAGTTGACGAACGTTCATTTCGAGACCGGTGCAACGTGACTGCCAGCCGCGGTCCTCGACCGCACCTGCGCGACCGCGGATGAGCCGACGGGAACCGTTCTTGCTGCTCTTCCGACATGTCACGCGCAATTTGGAAGGGATTGGTGACCTTCGGCCTGGTCAACATTCCAATCGAGCTTCATACGGCCACACGCGATCACACACCGCGGTTCCGGCTGCTGCATCGAACCGACCTCTCGCCCATCAGTCTGGAACGCATCTGCCAGACCGACGGCAAGCCCGTCGCCTGGAACGACCTGGTCAAGGGGTACGAGATCGAGAAAGGGCAGTTCGTCGCCGTCACCGAAGACGATTTCAAGACGGCGGCACTCGAGCGCAGCCGGAGTATCGGGATCCTCGCCTTCGTACCCGAGGACTCAATTGATGAACGGTACTGGGACACGCCGTATGTGGCAGTTCCCGGTAAAGGGGCCGAGTCGACCTGCGCGCTGCTGTCCGAAGCGTTGAACAAGAGCCGCCGGGTTGGGATCGCGAAGTATGTGATGCGTGAGCGGCAACATCTTGCCGCCCTCATCTCGCTCGACGACCGCCTGCTCGTCATCACCATGCGCTTCCCTGAAGATCTCCTCGCCTTACCCGAGGCGCCCCGTACGAAGATCGACCCTCGCGAGCTGAAACTGGCCGAGCAACTCATAGCGGGAATGGCCGACGAGTGGGATCCGAACCGTTACCAAGACGACTACGTGCCGGCGCTCATGCGCGTCATCGAGGCCAAGGCCGCGGGCAAGACAGCGCGTCGCCAGAAGACAAAGGGCCCGACGCGCACCAACGTCGTCGATCTCATGGATCGCCTCCGAGAGAGCCTGGCGGCTACAAAGAAGGCGGGAGGACCGGGGTCGAGCCGGAAGACCGCACGCTCGCGCAAGGCGGCGAGACGAGGCCACGCCGCGTAAGCCGCTCGCGCGGCTACCGCATCGACTGTGATCGACTCGACGAGCGGCTCGAGCTCCGCGAGCGCTTCGCCGACTTACGTGACGAACCCTTCCGCGATCGCTTGCTGGGAACCTTCGCGCCCTTCTCGCGCGCCTCACTCAGGCCGATGGCAATCGCCTGCTTTCGACTGGTGACTTTCGCTCCCGACCCGCTCTTGAGCGTGCCGCGCTTGCGGCGCCGCATCGCGGATTCAACATTCTTCGACGCAGACTTTCCGTACTTGGCCATTTCCCTGCCCCCAATTGCTTACTTCAATGGATCGGTGGCTTTGGCGGGATCCATGTCTCCGGGCGGCGCGCCACGCGGCCGTCGATGGTAGCCATGTCGCCCGGCCAGCACGCCCATCCACACGAAACCGACGCCCACGGCCAGCCCCGACAGCAGCGCGACCAGAAGGTTGGGCCCCTCGCGGCGGACGACGCAGGCATCGGCCGCGCCCACGAGGCCCAGCACCACGAGCGCCGCGGCAGCGATAAAGGCCAGCGTCATTCCTGTCGCTTCAATACCAGTAGGGCCACACCAGCAACGACGAGCAGACCGCCGGCGATGGGCGGAATCGCGACGCGTTCATGCTTATCCGCCGTGATCTCGATTGGACCGGCATCGACGACCTTGTCCTTCCGCGTCCACGTAATGCCGCCATAGAGCAAACCGAGCAAACCGAGGACGACGAGCAACACTCCGAGGATTTTCACGACGTGCTCCTTGTGCGTTTCTGGTGTGGGCGGCGGTTCTTACAAACCGCAACCCATCTGATTGGCCGCGAACCAGAGCAGAACCAACGAGAATGGAACGCCGAGCAGCCACGCAACGCCGTACTTCATGATTGCCTCCTGACTCCGCGAATGCCGCGAGTACCCGGAAAGTCAGCAAGCAGGATGCCAGGAGCCTACTTACCCTTCCGGCGACGGAGCAGGTCCACTCCGATCTTTGGTTGATCGACGGTGCCCTTGATGTTGATGCCGATGATCGTGCCCGCGCCCTCCTTACGGAATATGAAGTCGAAGGGCAGCAGCAACAGACGTTTGACGCCGGTTTGGGTCTGCGAGGCCGACGCGACCAGCCGGGCATCACCTGCAAAGTCGAGTGCGCCCGATTCGAACGCGTACGTGCCTGACAACGTCACCGTGGCGCCGGAGACAGAGTAGGTCAGGCCGTTGAGGGTCGCGATGCCGTTTTCGACGAGGAACCGCGTCGACAGATTCGAGGCCACATTGCTGATCGACTCGTCCTCGGGCCGGCCACTCCCGCGGCGGCTCAATTCGTCAACCTTGTCCTGGACCCGGTCCACGGTAAAGCGCGCCGTCTTCACCGCCACGCCACCTTCGAGACGGATCTTGTCGATGACATCGCGATCACCTTGGGGCAGGTCGAGCGTGGCGTCGAGCCGAACTTGTCCGATCATCACTGGTGGCCGAGTGCGGACCGTGAGCGAGAGGATGTCCTCCATCCGCGCATCGTTGCTGGTCACTTTCAGCAGGACGCGTTTGCCCTTCAGGCCCTTCGTTCCGACGATGTTCCCGGACGCGCGCAGATTGGACCTTCCGAGCCTTGCGTCAACGCGTGTGAGCTCGACGTCTCCATTGGTGCCGTCGACGATGGCGTCGTACGAGGTCGACAGCGGCAGCGGCGCGGCCTTGAGCTTGGGAATGCTGAAGTCCGGCGTCTCGGTCCGGCCGGATGTTTCCATGCGCTCGATCGTCCCTTTGTAGTTGCCGGTCGAGTTGAGCGCGCCCGCGATCCCCTTGATCGTGCCGAGGTCCGCGGCGAACTTGAAGTCGCCCGCCAGCGGCGTCTCGCGCGGCTCGGTCGATGACCACGGTCCGAACGTGCCTTGGGTCTCGATCGTGCCGAAGGGAATGGGATTGGTGAGGGTCGCCTTGAATGGCGCGGCCTTGTCGAATCCCAGGTCGTTCATCGTGAGATCGAAGATGTCGAAGACGTTCGGGTTCTTCTTCGGATTCTTCGGCAGCACGGTGAGCCGCGCGTTGTGAGCGAGCAGACGTCGCAGGACCACACGCGATCGCTCGCCCGATGACCCGCCGACTTCGACATCCGGCATGTCTTTGGTCCGGCCCGGCGGAATCGTGACTTCGAGCCCTTCGACCCGTACCTGATCGACGTTCTTGTCGAGGAAACCAGTCCAGCCGATGTGACAGGCGAATTCGCGAATCACAATTAGTGGCGGGATGTCGCGGCGGCCGAGATGTCGGATCACCAGACCGTAACCCGTGATCGACGGACTCGGCAAGAACCCGACAACCACGCTGTCCAGGGTGACCTCACTGTCGAGGCCGCGAGACAACGCGTCGACGATGCGTTGGTGAACGTGACCCGAGGACTCCTGGTACAGGAACAGCGCGCCGACGGCGACGGCGGAAAGCAAGAGCCCGGCGATGACGATCCAGAGCCTGGCTCTCACAACGGCAGCATGGCCCTCTACGTCGTCACTTGCAGCGTCGACTTGACATCGACGACGCCGGGCGTCTTCCTGGCGATGGCCACTGCCCGGTCAGCTTCGGCCCGCGATTTCACACCGCCCGAAAGCGTGACGACGCCCTTGAACGTGTCGACGTCGATTCTCAACCCGGAGACGCCCGGATCGTTGAGCAGCGCCGTCTTGACGCGTCCGGTAATGGTGGCATCGTCGATCACGCTTCCCACCGACTTGCCGCAGGCAACTGTAGTCATGACCATCGCAGGGGCAGAGAGTGCCATCGCGAGCGTGGCCGCACGGAAGAATTGGCGCGACATGACGCAATTCCTTTGAATGAATGATGAGTGGAGAGCCGCAGGTGGCTCGCCTGGAGTTCGGTGATTCAAGCTCCAGATCGAACCGCTCCTTGTGACTCTCCGATGCGAAACAATGCAAGAGGTGAACCAGCCGAATTCTCTCCCTACGTCGCATCCGCGTCGCTGATCCCGCACTCCTTCATCTTGTTCAGCAAGGTTTTGTAGCTCACCTTGAGATACTCGGCCGCCTTCCGGCGATTCCAGCGGAATCGGTCGAGCGCCTGTTCAATCGCCACGCGCTCGGCGCGCTTGGCCGCCGTGCGAGCCACCGCTTGCAGGTCGATCCCATCCTCCGAGTCCTGTGGGGGCAGCGCGGGCTCGTGGTCGATTGGCGTTGTCGTCACGATTGGGGCCGGCGTTGGCGGCGGTGCGGGCGCGGCCGCGGTCGCCGGTGCGCTGGCCGCGGCGGTGGGTGTGGCATTCCGCAATGTGTCTGGCGGCATCGGCAGCGGAATGTTTCGCAAGCGGGCAATCTCGTCGAGGATCAGCTTCTCTTCTTGCAGCACGACCAGGCGCTTCATCATGTTCTCGAGCTCGCGAATGTTGCCGGGCCATTGGTAGTCGACCAATGCATCCGACAGCATCCGGCTCAGACGCGGCGAGGGGCGCCGATAGAGCTTCGAATACTTGACGAGAAAGAATTCGGCCAGCGGCAGAATCTCGTCGCGCCGCTCGCGCAGCGGCGGGATCCACAACTCGATCACCTGCAACCGGTAGTAGAGATCCTCCCGGAACGTCCCGTTCCGCATCATGGAGTCGAGATCCCGGTTGGTGGCGGCGAGGACCCGGACATCGACTTCCACCGAACGGTTGCTGCCCAGGCGCGTGAACTCGCGATCCTGCAGGACGTGCATCATCTTGACCTGCAGCGCCGGCGGCATCTCGCCGATCTCGTCCATCATGATCGTGCCGCTCTGCGCGAACTCGAACTTGCCGATCCGCGTGCTGCCGGCGCCGGTGAACGCGCCGCGCTCGTGCCCGAACAGCTCGCTTTCCAGGAGCTCGCCGGGCAGAGCCGCGCAGTTGACCTTGACGAACGGCCGCGTGCGGCGAGCCGATCGCCGGTGCAGCTCGCGCGCGATCACTTCCTTGCCGACGCCGCTCTCGCCACGCAGCAGCACGCTCACATCACTGTCGGCGACGCGTTCGACCATCAACATCACGTGCTGCATCTCGGCGCCGGACGCCCAGTTCGGCTGGACACCGTTGGGGTCCTCGGCCATCTGCGTGCTGAGGCGCTGCACCTCGGCGCTCAGCGATTCGCGCTCGAGCGCGTTGCGAATCGCGGATTCGAGCGCGGCTTCGCCGACGCCCTCCGGATCGCCAGGCTTCAAGACATAATCGGCGGCGCCGAGGCGAACGGCCTCGACGATGGTGGCCGGCGCCTGCCGGCCAGAGAGCATGATGACCTGCGCGGCCGGGTGAGCCTGGCGAATCGCCCGGAGCGTCTCGATGCCGTCGAGATCGGGCATCAGGACGTCGAGCAGGATCACATGTGGCGTCGAACCCTGGCGGAGATTCTGCAGCAGCTCGGTGCCGCTGTGGTACGTGTCAACGGCGTATCCTCGCGTGCGCAAGAACGTCTGCAGGAAGTCGGTAAAGGCCGGATCGTCGTCAACGACCGCAAGCTGAGCTGTCATGATGCGCGGGCCTCAAGCGGGAGATGAACACCAATGGCTGACCGCGTGCTGGCCGTGGTCCACACTCGACCGGCGACGCGCTGGAGATCTCGGCACGCGGTCGGAAGTTGCAATCCATGGCCGCCACGCCATGGATCGAATGGGAGCGCTTCATTATGTGTCAGTTGGCGCCTCTCAGCGGCCGTGCCCGCCAGGAACCGCAAGGCATGGTCGTCGGCGACGACGTCCATGCCCACCGGGTCGTCTTGGACGAGCGGCCGGAGACTGGTTCGCAAAAGCCGCGCCACGGCTGAAGCGATCCGATCCACCGCCGTGACCCTGACGTATCCCGAACTGTGGACGGACCAAGGCTCGATCGCCGCCCCTTCCGACTGGAGCGCCGCACACACGCGGGCGGTCAGGTCCTCCACTCCAATCAACATCGTCGGCAACTCCGTCCGGTCATGCGTCGACCCGAACTCGGCGGCCTCGTCACAGAGCCGGGAGATGCGTCTGACCGCCTCCAGGGTGCCGGCCAGCGCGCGGTCCCGGTCCTCAATCGAGGTCAGCCGCTCGTCGCGGATCAGCCGCAAATACCCGGTGGCGACACTGAGCGGGGCGCGTAAATCGTGGATGAGCACGCCCATCGCCTTCATAAAGTCTTCGTTGCTTGAAGCCATTGGCATTCCTCTTGGAGAGCAAAAGGGTAGCGGGCGTCGCGGGTGACAAGCGGTTGCCCGACGGCAAAGGTTAAGCTCTCCTCTTTAAGGGACTCTGTGTCAACCATCCTGATTGTTGACGACTATCCTGACGCCTTGCAGGTTTGGGACCTGTACCTGCGCGCATCCGGATTCGAGGTGCTGACGGCCGCTGACGGCGAGGCCGCCCTGGTTCAAGCCACGACTCACCACCCGGACCTCATCGTCATGGACCTGGAGTTGCCCGGCATGTCCGGCGCAGAAGTGGCGCGCGCGCTGACAGCCCAGGACTCGACCCGGCAAATCCCGAAGATCGCCGTCACCGGATATTCGCAAGCGCGACAACTCGATGAGGCGCGAAAGTCGGGCTTCGACGACATTCTGATCAAGCCATGCGATCCCGATGAACTCATCGCCATCATCAAGCGTCTGCTGAACGGCTCCTCGGCTGGCGATGCCTCTCCTGAGAAGTCGTCTTCCTCTTCAGGGTAATTCGTTACCCACTCGTAAACCTCGATTCTAAGGCCGGCGCGTGGCACGAACCCTGCTCGGATCGCAGGGCAGAGTCCTTCCACGTGCCAGCGACTGAAGTTGCACTCGTGGTGATTGCCGTGGCCGTCACGGCGCAAACCCTGATGATGGCCGCGGCCCTGGTCGGTGGCGCGCGCGAGTGGCGCCGGCTGCAGAGCGACCTTCGTCAGTGGCAGGCATCACTCGATCACCGGATCGACGCGGTCAGCGCGCGGATCGACGAAGTCGTCTTGGACGCACGGCTCGCCGCGCGATCGGTGGAGACGCTGGCGACCCGCGCGGACGGCTTGCTGCACGACGCCGCCACTGCCGCGTACACGGTACGGACCGCGGTCACAGTGCCGCGAGCGCTTGTGCTGACCGGCGCGGCTTCGGCGGCCAGGTGGCTCATGGCGAAATGGCGTCATCGTCGATTGCTGCCACCAGTCGACGGCGCCGACGTGTTCTGAAGAGGTCGTTACTACAGAGGAGTGAGTCATGTTTGATCGAGATCGAGAGTCACGAGCCGGTTTTGCGACCGGCATGCTCGCGGGAGCGCTGGTTGGGGCGAGTATCGCACTCCTGCTGGCGCCGAAAGCCGGTTCCGCTCTGCGAGGAGAGATCGGCGAGTCGGTTGGATCGCTGCGCGATGCCGTGAACCGCCGCTATCGAGAACTGGCCGAGCGCGCGGGCGTGACGGTCGAGAACCTCCAGGATCGCGTGATGCGCGCCACTGACGCGTTCGAGGCTGGCGCGCGCGAGATGCTGCGGTCGGCAGAGTCGGCGTCTCGACAGGCACGCACCGACCCGGTGCCGTCGATACGCAACGACATGCCACGCGTGTGAGGCCAAGGAGACCCCTATGTTGAATACGATCCTCGTGATTCTGCTTGTGCTGTGGCTGCTTGGGATGGTCAGCTCGTACACCCTGGGCGGCTTCCTTCACCTGCTGCTCGTGCTGGCAGTTGCCGTCGTCTTGATTCGCGTCATTCAGGGACGCAATCCCGTCTGAGGCACTGAACCGGTCAGCCCGCCCAGCGGCGGCCCACGGGTCGTTGGACTTTTGGACTAGCCAGCAACCCTCGAGAGTGAGCTAAGCTCTGTTGCCATGGGCAAATACCTGACTGAGTTCATCGGAACCTTCTTCCTGGTATTGACGATCGGATGCACCGTCATTCCAGGTGGGGCGGGCGTCATCCCGCCTCTCGCGATCGGAGCGGCGTTGATGGTGATGGTGTACGCCGGCGGCCACGTGTCGGGCGCGCACTACAACCCGGCCGTGACGTTGGCGGTGTTCCTCCGCGGCCGATGCGCTGCCGCTGACGTCGTTCCTTACTGGGTAGCACAGGTCGTCGGTGCCCTCGTCGCGTCCTTCGCCGCCATGTACATGGTTGGCCGGCCGACGGGTTTGCCTCTGGTGCCCGCCACTGGGTCCTGCCTTGCTCGCCGAATTTCTGTTCACCTTCGCGCTCGCTTACGTGGTCCTCAATGTCGCCACCGCCAAGAAGACGGACGGCAATTCGTTCTATGGTCTGGCGATCGGCATGACGGTGATGGTCGCCGCGTTTTCGGTCGGTGGTGTGTCCGGGGGCGCCTTCAATCCAGCCGTCGCGATTGGTCTGTGGATCATGGGACTGGTCGCGCTGCCGTCGATCTGGGGATCCCATATCGCCGCTGATCTGCTTGGCGGTGCTGCTGCGGCGATGGTCTTCCGAGCGATCAATCCGCAAGACAAATGACCGCGTGCTGGTGACTGCGGCGCGTCGCTAGTTCCGGGCGCGCTTCAGCTGATCGAGATTTCGGCGCGCGTTGACGTGGCGCGGGTCGATCGAGACGGCGATCTCCAACTCCCGCTGCGCTCCGTCCAGATCGCCGGAACGCGCCAGCGCGACGCCGAGGTTGGCGTGAGCATCGGCATGTCGAGGCGCGAGATCGACAGCCAGCCGCGCATAGCGGACCGCATCGGCGGTCGCGCCTTGTTGCAGGCGTACGGCAGCCAGGTTGACGTACGCGTTCGGCGCGGTGGGATCCAGGCGGATTGACTCGAGGAGCAGCCGCTCCGCTTCGTCGAACTGGCCGCGCGCAGCGATCATCGCTCCCAGATTATTTCGAGCGCTCGCCAACCCGGGTCCCAGCGCCACCGCCCGGCGATAGCTGGCTTCGGCTTCCCGGAGGCGACCGCGTTGCTCGAGTACGACGCCGAGGTTGTGGAACCCGACGGCGTCGTCGCCCAGCATCAGCCCGTTTCGCAACGTGGCCTCGGCCTCATCGAGCCGTCCCAGATCGATGTAGCACTTGCCGATCTGGACGAGAGTCTGTTGCCGGTCAGCGCCCATCTCCAAATGCCGAGTGAAGTACGGCAGCGCGTCGGCCGGGCGGTTCAATTGCTGGAGAAGAGCGCCCATCTCGTAGACGACGTCAGGATTCTGGCCGTCTGATTCGAGCGCGCGCCTGACCAGCTGTTCGCGCCGCGCGGCCTCACGAGTCAGATCGAGTGACGCGGCGACTCTGAGCAGGAAGACGCTGCTCCGCGACCGATCGGCGAGCGCGCCGATTTCAGGATCCGGCGGCCCTGCGTAGGCGCGCAATGCGGCGCCCAATGCGCCATGACGGTCGGCGTCGGCCTCGCGCCCATCGGCGCGAAGCACGTCGGCCAGCACGCGATGCGCCACCCCGAATCGCGGCGCAGTCTGGACCATGGCCGTCAACATCGTCGCCGCCGATTCGCGATCGCCAAGGTTGAACGCGACACGGGCTCGACCGACGCGCGCGTACGCCGCGACGCCTGGTTCATCGCCGGGCGCGGGGCTCGACTCGGCGCGCGCATACGCCGCGTCGGCACTCTTGTAGTTGGCTCGCTTGAACTCGCATTCTCCAAGGCGCCACCAGGCCAGGCCGTGGTCGGGGCGGAGCCGCACGACGACGGTCAGCGCGTCGATCGCCCGATCGAGTTGGCCGCGCTCCATGTGAACCAACGATCGATAGTACGGCCAGCGCCATTCTGTGGGGTCCAGCTCGGCGGCCAGCGTGTACGCGGCGATCGCCTCGTCGTAAAAGAGATCGGCGTGATACGTCATCGCCAGCGCGCCGACGACATCGGCACGGCCCGGCGATCGCCTGGCTTGTCGATCCGCGGCTGCGACCTGTTCGACGAGAGCGGGAGGACGGCCCGTCAGGTTGGGAACCGCAGGGAGCCTGGCAGCGGCGCCGCGCGTTTTCAGAGCGAAGATCGCCGCGGCGGCCGCGAACACGACGACCACGCCGATGGCGAGGATTTTCTTCGCACTCAACGAGTCCACCAACTGATCCGCGACATGCGATCGTACGGGCGGCTCGCATGCAGGCCGCCGGTCACCAGATCGATGCGTCCATCGCCGTCGAGATCGCCGACGCCGAGCGTGATGAGGTGGGTTGGCGCGTTGGCGAGCCCATGCAGGCGGAACGCCTGGTGCCCGTCGTTTTCGAGCCAGACCAGACTCTGCGCCGATGGGTTGTCCCAGTCGTTGTAGGCACTGACGACGGCCACGTCGAGATCGCCGTCGCCGTCGAGGTCCGCGGATCGCGGGCTCATCGCGCCCGGAATGTCCGCGATGCGGTGCAGATCGAAAGTGAGTCCGCCGCGATTCTCGAGCCACTGAAGACCGTGCCACGGACGTCCGCCACCGGCGGAGTAGTCGAACGCGTCGCCGTTGCTGTAGAGGAAATCGACATCGCCGTCGCGGTCCAGGTCGGTGGCCGCCAGCCAGCTGGAACCGAAGTCGTCATTGGTCGATCCCCAGACGAGACGCGAACTGAATTGCCCGCGGCCACCGTTGACGTACGCGTAGATCTCCTCCCACTCCTGGCTCACGAGCGAGGTGATGTCGAGATCGCCGTCGCCATCCAGGTCTGCAATCTCGACGTTGATCGGCCCCGACAGGTTCTGCAGCACGGTGCTCGAGAACGTCCATCGGCCGTCGTTCCTCATCCAGCGCGTCTGCCCTTCGTTGTAGCCGAATTGAGCTACGGCAAGGTCGAGATCGCCGTCGCCGTCGAGATCGCCGGCGCGCACGTCCGAGACTCGGGCGACTCCCTGGAGCAACACACGATTGGTGAAACGGCCTTTGCCGTCGTTCTCGAGGACGACCACCGATCCGATCTTCGCGTTGCTGGGAAACAGCACGCCGAGGCTGGCGACGAGGATGTCGAGGTCGCCGTCCTTGTCGAGATCGACTGGCTCGGCATGAGCCGGCGCCGCGATCACCTCGCCGAGATCCGACTCGGTGAACGTGCCCGCCGGGCGCCTGCCGAATCCACACCACTCGATTCTTCAGCAGGTCACAGGCAATGACGTCGAGCAGCCCATCGCGATCGAGGTCCACCGGCGCGACGTGAGCGATGAGTGGGCGCTCACCGGCCGTGACCGGCAGCCCGATGGGACGGGGTTGGAACGTGAGACTGCCTCCCGCGGCCGGCGCGGAGGTGTTTGCTGCGGGGGATGCCGGCTGTGGCGGCCGAGCGACGACCCAGTAGACGAACCAGGCGGTCGTCACCGCAGCGACGATCGTCACGAGAGCTGCCCAGAACGCCGCGCGCCCCATCTTCAAGCCCGGCCAGTGATCTGAAGATCGCCGGGCGCTCCTCTTCTCATCGAGAGCAAGGCGACGGTCTTAACCGACTCGAGCGGCCTTCAAGATCTTGATCGGCGGCGTCAGCTTCTGCGCTTCGGTATTCGTCTTCCGGTCCGCCGACGAGGGCGCCATCTGAATCTTCTTCACGACATCCATGCCCGAGACGACGCGGCCAAACGCCGCAAACCCTTGGCCGTCGGGATTGCGCTGGCCGCCGAAGTCGAGCGACGGCTGATCGTTGACGCAGATGAACCAGCCCGACGTGGCGCTATCGGGCGCGCCTCGCGCCATCGAGATGACGCCGTTCTTGTGAAGAATGCCGGTCGTATTGGTGCGCTCGAGCGTGATGGCCGGAAAGCCCTCTTTGCTCTTGTCCGGATTGACGCCCGCCTGGATCACTTCGATCTTGATCGTGCTCTCCGGCTGGTTGTCCATCTTGACGGTGCGATGCCACATACCGCCGTCGTAATGTCCGCCATCGACGTACTTGAGAAAGTTCGCCGCGGTAATCGGGGCACGCGCCTGATCGACCTCGACGACGATGTCGCCCAACTCGGTTTGCACGAGAACGCGAACCGGTTTGGCTTGAGCGTGCACGAGAGTAGCGACTGACGCCGCGCCACTCGATGCAAGAACCGCGGCGAGAAGAGCACGTTTGATCATTGAGCCTCGTGGAAACAGGTTCTGAAGGTTCTGAAGGTTCTGAAGGTTCTGAAGGTTCTAGGTTCTAGGTTCTGAAAGTTCTAAGGGTTCGATTCGAACCCTCAGAACCGTCAGAACCCCCAGAACCCTCAGAACCTGTTCTTCAGAACCGATACGTCGTCGCGAATTGGAACTGCCGTCCGTTGAAGACGTTGGCGCCTCCAGTGTGCTGCCCGAAGCGCGGATTGCCCACGAGGCCGATATAGCCGCCCGCGAGCAGGTTCTGGTTGTTGAACGCATTGAACATGTCCATGCGGAGTTCGATCTTGTCGGAACCGACCGCAAAATTTCGTGCGAGGGTCAAGTCGGCATAGTTGATGAACTCACCGCGCGCGGTGTTGCGTGCGCCGGGCTGGCTCGATTGGCAACCGCGCGAGCTGCAGCCGCCGGTCAATCCGCCGCCGGTCGGGTCGCCCGCGTAGCGAATGGTGTAGGGCGAACCGCTCTGCGAATGCGTTACGGAGCTGAGGCGCCAACCGCTCAGCACCGCGCCGGAGCCTGGCAGATTCCATGTGAGGCTCGTGACGAAGTTGTGCGGGGTGTCAGCACCCGTGGGTCCGCGATCGAGTTCCGGATCAGCACTGTTCTCCGGCGAGAACCAGTGGTTCAAGCGGTCCTCAGACTTCGAGGCCGTGTATGACGCCGTCAGAATGAGCGGCGCCGTGCGATGCGCGAATGACACGCGAACGCCTTGGTACCACGAGCGGCCTTCGTTGGTCAGCAGGTCCATGCGGCGGAAGCCGTTTGGCGCCGGGACAATCGCGCGCGTCGCATCCGCCTGTGCCTGCGTGCGGTAGACCCCGTTGGGATTCGATGCAAGGGCGGCATTCAATACGTCCTTTGGAATCGGCGCCGCCTGATTCATGTCGAGGAATCCGTGCTTGATGCCACGGTTCATGTTGGCGTCGACCGCCATGCTGGTCCGCGGGCCAAGCTGGCGCTGGAAGCCGAGGCTGGCCTGCCACGCGCGCTCGTTCTCGAGATCCGGTGAGATCTCCTGGATGTCACGTGGCGGCAGCACCGCTCCCGGTGGGAACGCCGGCAGCGGGTTGGGGAACGTCGGGAACAGGGGATCGGTGGGCGTGAGCGAGACCGTCACCTGTCCATTGCGGCCGCCGACGCCGCCCTTGACGATGGTGAAGATGGCGTATTGCTGCGTGAACTGCCCGAATCCGCCGCGGATCGCCCACTTCTGGTCGCCCTTCGGGTCCCACGCGAAGCCGACGCGCGGGTCGAGATTGTTCTTGTCGGTGCCCGCCGGCCAGTCCGGGATGTCCTTGATGACTTCGACGTCGTAGCGGAGGCCGAGATTGATCGTCAGGTTGTTCTTGACGCGCCAGTCGTCCTGCACGAAGCCGCTGATGACGTACGCCTTCGGGAACATCAAGGCGGCTTCAGGTACCAGCGCGAACGATTGCTGATACTGGAATGGATTCGGCGCCGCCGCCGGCGAGCCGGTGAAACGGTACACACCGTTCTGCAGCGGCTGATACAACTGCTCGGTGACGTCGTAGGTCAACGACCCCCCCGTCTTGATCGAGTGGTCGCCCGTCCAGAACGACACGGTATCGGAAACGTCGTACGTCGTTTCCGGCAGCACGCCCCACGTACCGAAGTCGTAGCCGCCGCTGGTGGAATAGCCGGCGCGCTGGATCGATACGCAGTCGCACTTGGCCGCCCGGCGGTCGGTGTAGCGCGAGTACTGGCTGCGGACCTCGTTCAAGACCCGCTGCGAGGCGACGGTCGTGAACGTGCCGTGGATGGTGTCGACGTTGTTGTCCCACAAGAAACCGCTGCCGGGCAGCTGCAGCCCGCCGCTCTCGTTGTCCTTGTTCCAGCGCACCATGTTGTAGCGCACGCCGAGCGAGTTCTTCGTGGACATCCGATAGTCGCCCTTGAAGTGGCCCTGATGCTCGTCAGCCGGCGTCGGCACGACGAGGCCGAACGCTTCGGGCGACGTCACGACCACCTGGCTGCGCTCGCGGCGCCGCTCGTAGCTGCCGAAGTAGAACAGCTTGTCCTTGATCAGCGGCCCACCCACGGTGCCGCCGAATTGTTGCTGGTTGTACGGCGCCTTGACCGGTGTGAGGGGCGGCTTGGCGTCCAGGTCGCCGGGCCGGATCATCACGAAGACCGATCCGGTCACTTGGTTGGAGCCGCTCTTCGTGATCATGCTCGACACGCCGGCCGAGTGCCCGCCGAACTCAGCCGAGAACTGGTTGGTGATGAGCTGCACTTCCTTGACGGTCTCGATCGCAAAGCCGCTCGAGCCGAGCTGCGGCGCGCGCTGCAGTGTGAGCCACTTCGAGTGATTGTTGGTGCCGTCCACGAAGGTGCCGAAGTTCCACACTTCCTGGCCGCCGACGTTCACGGCGTTCGAGCCGGTTCCAGTCGCGACGACGTTGGAATCCAGCGTCAGCAAACGGAAGTAGTTGCGCTCCTTGACGGGCAGGTTCTCGAATGCCGTCCGATCGACCGTGCTGCTCACCTCGGCCGACGTCGATTGGATGACGGGCGACTCGCCGGCGACGGTCACCGTCTCTTGCACCGTTGACAGCTTGAGTCCGAAATTCAGCACCGCATTCTGACCGGCGTTGAAGGTCAGGTTCTGCCGCACTTCGGTGGCAAAGCCGGGCAACTCGACGGTGATGTCGTATCGGCCCTCTGGGGGCAGCGCGCGCACCACGAATCGTCCACGCTCGTCGGTCGTGATGACGCGCGTGAGATTGGTCGAGGTGTTGCGAACGGTGACCGTCGCGCCAGGCAGAACCGCCTGCTGCGCGTCGGCCACGACTCCTTCAACGTTGAAGGTCGGGTTTTGAGCTGAAGCGGCGCGAATTCCACTAACAAGGAGCAGCAGAACGATGGAGCCGTAGTGCCAACTCCGAAAACTCCACATAGAAACCTCCAGTAGGCCTAGCGGATTGCGGTCGTGCAATAGAAGGCAGATCGTAACAGATCCATGACGCGCCCACGGCCCGCTCGTCACCGGCTTGGTACCGCGTCCTCGAAGGCATGACCGAAGTCATGCCCTCGCTGGAGTCACGCTCTACTTCGGCCGGACGACGATGTTGGCCACCCCACGGCCCCGCATCAGGTCGTTGATCGCCTTGAGATCCTTGTTCAGGAGCGCATCCACCTCCTGCCGATGCGCGCGCAGCCTCTCATCAAGCACCTTCTGCACTTCCAGCTGCTGGTTCGTCGGCCGGAAATCGGCGCTGGCGAGTCCGCCGGCGAGGTAGTTGATCTTGCTCAGCAGCTGCGCGCCGAATCGGACGCCGTCCTGACCGCGTCCCGTCGTTCGCAGCTCGACCAGGTTGCGTTCCACCTCCACGAGCTTGCGATCCAGCTCCAAGGCCGGCTGCAGGATTTCGGACTCGGCAATGACGTTTCGAAGGCTGGCGATCTGGCCGCGCACGAGCTCGACCTGGTTGACGACGTCCGCCGCTTCGTCGAGCATCCGACGAAGTTCGGTCAGCGTGGTGATCTGGGCGGTGATGTCGGCATCCGTTCCGCCGGAGTTGGGATCTCGCCGCACCTCGAGCCGGCTGGTGAGCTGCTTGCCGCCGACGTTGAGCCGCACTGTGTAGGCGCCCGGCGGCTGCAGGATCGATAGCCGTGGACCGCCACCCGGCCGCGTGCCGTCGGGTCCGACCCGCACTTCAGGGGCATAGAGCGGGCTCGTTCGGAGCCGCACCTCGCGTGTCGGCTCGTCCCGGAGGTCCCAGACGACACGATTGACACCGGGAAGTTTGGGCGCAGTGAGCGTGCGCAGCACCTGATTCTGCGCGTTCAGAATCGACACCGTCACATCGCCGGCGGGTGCGGCTTTCAAGTAGTAGTTGATGGTTGCGCCGTACGGCGGATTGTCGCCAGCTGTCGGATCGTTGGCAGAGGAAGCCTCCTGCGTGATCTCACGGAACCGGTACGCCGGGTTCGGCGGGAACAAGTGCGCGTCGGCCGCCAGCGTTTGCCCGTTGAGCTGCTGCAGCGGCGTGATGTCGTCCATGATCCAGAAGCCGCGGCCGTAGGTCGAGATCACGAGGTCGTTGGATTGCTCTTGGACCGTGATCCAGTACACCGGCGCGTGAGGCAGGTTCAGCTGCAGCGGCTGCCAGTGCTCTCCATCGTCAAACGACACGTACATCGCGTTCTCGGTGCCCAGATACAACAATCCGCGGCGGACCGGGTCTTCCTTGATGCAGTGGGCGTAGCTCAGCATGCTTTTGGGCACACCGTCGACGATGGCGCGCCAGGTTCGTCCGGAGTCGGCGGTCTTGTACACGAATGGATCGCGGTTGTTCACCTGGTGAAGATCGACCGTCAAATACGCAGTCGCCGCGTCGTAGCGCGAGGGTTCGATGCTGCTCACCGTGCCCCACGGCGGCAAGTCAGGGATGTTCTTGGTCAGATTCGTCCACGATTTGCCGTTGTCGCGCGTGAGCTGCACCTGGCCGTCGTTGGTTCCCGCCCAGATCACGCCACGCTCGAGGCGCGACTCGGCGATCGCCATCACCACGAAGGCATACTCGACGCCGATGTTGTCTCCGGTGAGGCCTCCCGAGAACTGCTGGCGCGCCTTGTCGTTGGTCGAAAGATCGGGAGAGATCACTTCCCAGCTCTGGCCGCGGTTGGTCGTGCGATGGACGTGCTGACTGCCGACATAAACGGTGTTGCGGTCGTGCGGTGACATGGTGAGCGGCATCGTCCAGTTGAACCGGTAACGCAGATCGGCCGGTATCCCGTTGGCCTGCTCGGGCCATACCTCGACGTTGCGTGCCTGGCGGCGGTTCTCCTCGTAGATCGCGACGATGCCGCCGACGCTGCCGGACCCCGACGCGCTGGACCAGATGAGGTTTGGGTCCGTCGGGTCTGGTGTCGACCAGCCGCTCTCGCCGCCGGCAACCGTGTGCCAGGCGCTCCGCGGGATCTGCCCGCCGGTCCGGCTGTTGCTCGGCCCTCGATACGAGGGGCCGTCCTGTTTGTTGCCGATCACGTTGTACGGGATCGCGTTGTCGACGGTCACGTGGTACATCTGCGCGTTCGCCAGGCGATTGCGATACCACGTGCGGCCGCGGTTCAACGAAATCGAGAAGCCCTGGTCGTGCCCGACGATCATCCGGTTGGCATTCGTGGGATCGATCCACATGTCGTGATGATCGCCGCCGGGCGATCGCGAGTTCGGCTGCTGCACGAGCGTCTCGCCGCCGTCGAGCGATACGCTGTAGCCGGCCGTCAGGTAATAGGTCTCGTTGTCGTTGTCCGGGGACACGAAGATGTGCCCGTAATAGGCGGTGCGGCCCATGGCGTTGCGGTCGTAGCTGACGACGCGCCAGGCGTCGCCGCCGTCGTCCGATCGCCACACCTGGCCGCGATCGGTTTCCTTGTCCTTCCACGGAATGCCATCGCCGGTTTCGATGAGGGCATACACACGATCGGCATTTGACGGCGCCACGGCGACCTTGACTTTGCCGACGTCTCGGGTCGGAAGACCGCGGCCGCGAAGGCGCGTCCACGTCGTCCCTCCGTCGGTCGAGCTGAACAGGCCGCTGCCCGGCCCGCCGCTCTCGCGGCCCCAGGTCTTGAGGTCGATTTGCCACATGCCGGCGAAGAGCTTGCGCGGGTTCTTCGGATCCATCGCCAGCTCCGAGCAACCGGTGTTTTCGTCGACGAACAAGACGCGATCCCAGTTTTTGCCGCCGTCGGTCGTGCGGAACACTCCGCGCTCCGGTTGCGGCCCGTACGCATGCCCCAGCGCGCAGGCGAGCACGACGTCGGGATTCTGTGGATGGATCAGAATGCGGGCAATGCGGCCGGTCCGCTCCAGACCGGAGCGGGTCCACGTCTTGCCGGCGTCGGTGGACTTGAACATGCCTTCGCCGACTGAAATGTGACTGCGGATGCAACTCTCGCCAGTCCCCGCCCACACCGTGCTCGAATCCGATGGCGCCACCGCAAGGTCGCCAATCGATTGGACGGCTTGCCGATCGAAGATGTGCTCCCAGGTGATGCCGCCGTCGGTGCTTTTGGCGATGCCGCCCGAAGCCGAGCCCGCGTAATACACCAGCGGATCGCCG
Source organism: uncultured Acidobacteriota bacterium (assembly GCA_963773045.1). Lineage (GTDB taxonomy): Bacteria > Acidobacteriota > Vicinamibacteria > Vicinamibacterales > UBA2999 > 12-FULL-67-14b. The sequence goes on from CAVYZT010000015.1 coordinate 195,618, forward strand.
GGCACGCCGGCAACAGCGCTGATCCGGTTCCCTTCGGGCCCGATGTATCGCCAGGAGAGCCGGCTGTAGATATCCGGGGCGACAGCCGGCGGCGTTTGTTCGAGAGTCGATGCTCCGGGCGCAAGCAATACGACGACCGATACGGCGATTCCCACTGACCCAAGGCGCGACGACATGGGGCCTCCTTGAACGCATTTCGCGATTCGCGATTCGCAATTCGCGATTCGCCAATTGGCCATTGCCAAGAGAACCGAAAACAGCGAACTGCGAATAGCGAACAGCGAAACGGCGTATAGCGAACAGCGAACGGCGAAAAGCGAAAAGCGTTCTAGAACTTGTATCCGAGCGTGAGCTGGAACGCGCGCGGTGGATGCCGGTTGAAGCGCGACAGATAGGTCGGCGTGCCGAGCCGCTGCGCTCCCGTATTCCACTGGGTGTGGGCCCCGGTGTTGAACACGTTGAAGATGCCAAGACCGGTGTCCACGCTGCTCCTGCCGAACTTGAACGTCCGGCCGAGATTGAGCTGCAGATAGCGCGCCGTCTCGTTGCGCAGCTGGCCGTCGGACCGCGTTTCATAGGCGAAGCGCCACGTGGTGGCCAGCGGGTTCGACTGCGTGGTGCCATTGGCAAGCCGCACCGTGCCGGGCCCGAAGATCGGGATCGGCAACCACGGTGTTGATCACCGGACCGAGGTAGCCGCCGGCCTGAATGATGTAGCTCGCCGACACTCGGATGCTCTGGGTGCGAAGTACTGGCCGGCCATGCGCACCGAGTAGGGCCGGTAGGCCACGCCCGATTCGTTGCCACCGCCGTCGAGGCTGTTGTCGTCGCCGTTGCCGAAGAGATGACGCGACAGGTCGCGGTTGTTCGGGAAGGCGTCGGGCTGGATGAACCGCGCCGGGATCGGTCGGGTTCCATGTGCCGTCGATGTGCTGCCACTGTCTCGTCAAGCTCGTCATCAACTGGAAGTTGTTCGACAGGTTCTTGGCGATGATGGCCTCGAGGTTCTGAACGACGATGCTGCTCCAGGTGGCGTTGGTCTGTTGCATGATCATCCCGCGGTTCGGATCGACGCGGCCAAAGCCGATGAACGGCTGGTTCGGGCCCGTCGGGATAGATGCCGTTGATGTCGATCTCGGCGTAGCCGTCGCGGAAGTAGCGTCGTGAGGCCGAGATGTCGACGCTGATCTGTCCCTTGAACTGCTTCGCGAAGCCGAGCACGAACTCGTCCATGAATGGCTGGTGCAGATCGGGATCGAAGGCGAGCGCGTTGAGCGCGTTGGTGGCCGCCGGCGTGATGATCTCCTGCTCGAAGATGCCGTCGCCGTGAGCGTCGTAGACGTCGCGGCGGAAGCGGTTCGAGGTCGTGGCAAACGTCGTGATCGGGTCGCGGCCGTTGACCTGCTCGTGCACGCGCCCGGCCGATCCGCGCAGCACGTTGCGCGCGTCCTGGTGACCTGGAACGCGAAGCCGAAGCGCGGGCCGATGTTGGTGCTGTTCATGCGCTCGACGCCGTAGATGTCGTCGAAGCGGCGCACGAAGTCGACGCGCAAGCCGCCGTTGAATGTCAGCCGGGCATTTGGCTTCCACCCGTCCTGGATGTAGATGCCGATGTCCCGGTCGCGCGCCGCCGTCTCGTGGAACTCGATCGGCGTCTCGTAGCGGCGATGGAAGGCGACGGTCCCGCCTGAGGGGTTGTTCGGGTCGATCTGCCGCACTTCTTCGAGGCGGAACCCGTCGTTGACCAGACGGCTGGTGACGTCGCGGCTCAGGCTTGGCGCCGCCCAGATGCCGGTCTTGAGCTCGTGCGATCCGATCCATCCTTCCTTGAAATAGGTGAGGTCGCCCCGGATGATGAACATGCGCGATGGAGAGATGGTTCGGCTCTCGACGTTGTTCATGGTGACCAGTTCCGTCGTCCCAGTCGGGCGCCCCCCGGACATCGTCGTGATCGGGAACACGCCGATGCGCGGTCCAAAGCCGGTCGCGTTGTTGTAGGTGTCCTCGTCGTTGCCGCCTTTGTTGTTGTACGACGTCGAAAACGAGGTCGTCAGCTTCTGGCCGAACACCGAGTTGAGCTTCGCGACATACAGCGATCCGCCAGCCGAGTTGTAGTTGACCTGGTTGGTGTTCCGCTCACGCGAGCTGGTGTAGCGATTGCGATCGTTCTGGTAGAAGCCCGACAACTCGTGCGTGCCGCGCCTGGTGAACTGGGTCGTCACCTTCACGAAGGGCTGCTGGCTCACCGAGTTGTTGTCGAACGGTACGAAGGTCGGGATCGAACGCCGTCAGATACGCGAGGTCGGTCGGCGTCCGGCTGATCCCGTTCTGCAAGTCGGCATAGCGGTAGGTGGCGAAGAACCAGACCTTGTCGCGAACGATGCGACCGCCGAGCGACAGATCCCACTGGTTGACCGACTGCGAGGTCGGCAGCCCGCCCGGCGCCGCGCCGCCCTTGGTGTTGTCGCCGTTCCAATCCATCGGCTGGAACACATAGTTCACCGAGCCCTTGTATTGGTTCTGGCCGCGGGGCGTCACCACGTTCATCACGACGCCGGTGCTCAGCGGAGTGGACGCGTCGGCGCCGCCCAACTTGATCTCGACATCCTGCACGGTGTCGCCGCCCATTCCCATCGAGTGCGCCGCCGAATCGATGTAGGCCGAGGCCGGCTGCCCTTCGAGCTGGAACGCGTGCGCGTAGATGTGCGAGCCGCGGAAGTAGTAGGCCCGCCGGCCGACGCCGTCGTCGACGTTGCGGGAGCCGATGCCCGGCGCCATGTCGAGCGCGTCGCTGAAGAGCCGCCGCGACGTGATCGGCGCGGCGCGCAGCAGTTCGCCTTCGATGTTGATGACGCTGGTCGGCCGGTTGGTTTCGATCATCGGCGATTCGCCGGTGACCGTGATCGTTTCCGACAGACTCCCGAGCGTGAGCGCGATGTCGACGGTCACTGTCAGGCCGGCGCGCATCACGATGCCCTCACGGCGGTAGCTCGAGAAGCCGGCCAACTCGGCGGCCACGGAATAGGTGCCGGGCGGGAGGTTGAGCAGGCGGTAATAGCCGGAGCCATCGCTCACGCCAACCACCGGCGACAGGAGCGCCGCACTGGTGGCGGTCACGCTGACGCCCGGTAGCACGGCGCCCTGCGCATCCTTGACGAAGCCCCGCACGCTGCCATCGCCGGTCTGCGCGGAGACGGGGATGGTGGGAAGCAGCGTGAGCGCGAGAGCGAGAGACGAACCGACCAACCAACGATCCATGCCGCCCTCCTTATCTCCGCCGAAAACACAACATCGGCGAGTAATGGCGCTAATTGGGGGGCACGTCGCGATGAATTCCTCGGAATTTACTCCCGGCTGCGAGTTGGATCAATCGAGCAACAAGGCCGTTGCGATGACTCCAGCGACAGATGATTGCGACGAGTGTCGAGCTGGGGGCTCAGCCGCCACCCAAATGCGGTCAGCGAGCCGTGACTGTTCCATGACACACGGCCGGCCCGACACCAAGAGCCGACCACTCATTTCCTGCCATCGCGCCGCGCTGCTCGTGAGCGGATCTCGCGGTGGAAGTGACCTCGCACTCCGATCCGAAGAGCGAGCTCGCTGAGAAGGTCGAGGCCTGGCTGAACGCAGGGTGTCTCGTCGTCGTCGGCCTCGATCCCGAGCGCCAGACGGCCAGCGTATACCGTGCTGGCCATGACGTGCGTTCGCTCAACGTGACGGACGAGTTGTCCCTACCCGATCTCCTGCCGGTTGGTCAGTGCCGCTCGAAAAGCTGTTCCGCTAACGCCACAGACGACACGGACACGCTGCTGGTCCAATTCGCGGGCTATTCGTGCCGCCCCATGGCCGACACCTTCTTCGTGTCGCGCATCGAGGAGTAGACGAGGAGCGAGCAGAAGATGACGGCCGTCAGGTAATACCCGAACCAGTTTTCGTGCCCGATCGATTTGAACCACAGCGCGATCGACTCGAGCGTGCCGCCAAACACCGACACCGTGACCGCAAACGGCAGCCCGACGCCGGTGGCACGGACCTTCGTGGGGAAGAGCTCGGCCTTGACCACCGCGTTGATCGACGTATAGCCGGCGACGATCAGCCACGCGGTGCAGATGAGCAGGAAGGCGACGAGCGCGCTCTTGGTGGACTGCAGCAGGGTGAGGAGCGGGATCGTGCCAAGCGTGCCCATGACCCCAAACCAAATCAGCAGCGGCTTGCGGCCGATGCGGTCCGACAACGCCCCATAGATTGGCTGCAGGATCAGCGCGAAGATCAGCGAGCCGGCGCTGACCAGTGTCGTCTGACCATCGGTGAGGCCGACCGACAGCTTCAGAAACTTCTGCATGTAGGTCGTATACGTGTAGAACGCGGCGGTTCCACCCATCGTCAGACCGACGACCATCAGGACCTCGCGCGGGTATTTGAACAGCGCGCGCACCGAGCTTTCCCGTCGCGCCACCGCCTTCGAGGCGACAAACTCATCGGTTTCGTGCAGGCCGCGCCGCATGGCGAGCGCGATGATCGCCAGCGCCGCGCCAATCACGAACGGAATGCGCCAGCCCCAGGCCCTGAGCTGCTCGCCGGTGAGAACCATCTGGAGCACGAGCAGCACGAGAATGGCGCTCAACTGCCCGCCGATGAGCGTCACGTACTGGAAGCTCGAATAGAAGCCACGGTGCTTGGCGTCGGCGACCTCGCTGAGATAGGTCGCGCTGGTGCCGTACTCGCCGCCAAGACTCAGGCCCTGAATCATTCGCGCCACGGTCAGCACCACCGGCGCCGCCACGCCGATCGAGGCGTAGGTCGGGGTCACGGCAATGAACAATGACCCCAGACACATCAAGAGCACTGACAGCATCAGCGCGTTGCGGCGTCCGTAGTTATCGCCAAGATGGCCGAACAGCCACCCGCCGATCGGTCGGGCGATGAAGCCGAGCGCGAAGAGCAGGGCGGCGTTCAGCTGCTGCACCACCGGGTCGCCGCCGGGAAAGAAGGCCGCGGCGAAATAGAGCGCGAAGGCGGTGTAGGCGTAGAAGTCGTACCACTCGACGAGGTTGCCGATCGATCCGATGAAGATGGCGCGGATGCGGCGGCGCATGTCAGCGCGCGCGTCCACCTGAGGCATGACCTCGGCGTAATGCATGGGAGGGACATCATAACGGGAACCGGAAACCGGGAACCGGCAACCGGGAGCCGGCATTCGATTGCAAGGACTGCGGACCGTGGACCGGACTGCGGACTGTGGACTGTGGACCGTGGACCATTGACCCCCAACCCTCAACTCGGCCACAATCGCGCCGCCGTCAATGTCAATCCTTCGAAGTCAATCCTTCGAATCATTGGCGTCGTCATCGGCCTCCTGCTGCTCGTCGTGGGCGGATTCTTGGCCCTGTTCTCGGCTTACACTCCGACGCTCGACAACGATCGGGCGTTTCTCACCACTTTCTTTGTCGGCACTGCGGTGCTGGGCTTCTTCATCGCCCGGCGATCCAATCCGTTGTTTCTTGGCAACTTCTCCGCGTCGCCGGCCAGATGGCTGATTCAACCATCCGGGCGCAGCAGTCCCTTCGGCATGGCCATCTGGACGCTCCTCGCTGGCGCTGGCTCCGCGCGGCGGTGCGCGGGGGGCGATCGCGACGATCGCCTTCATCATCTATTTGTTGTTCGCGATGGTCGCGCTGGCGGCGAAGCCTGGGTGGTGGCGCCGCGCGCTGCTGACGCTGCTGCTCGGGCCGGTCGTGATGACGGGGCTGATGGCCACCGCGGAAGCGTTCGAGGACAGGGTCATCGGCGAAGGGTCCCTGGGATTCGTTGGCATGCTGATGTGGAGCTGGGCGATCATCCCGGTGACCGGCTTGATCCGGCTGGTCGTGAGCCGACCGTCGCCGCCGCCGAGGGAAACCGGCCAGGCGACCTGAATGAGCGAGGCGACGCCTTTCGACATCACGCGCGAGGACTCCGCGCACCGATGTGGACTGCTGACTTTGGACCGTGGACTGCGGACCATTGACCCCGCGCGTCCTACTCGGCCACAATCGCGCGGCCGTCAATGTCTACCCTCCGCATCATTGGCGTCGTCGCCGGCCTGCTGCTGCTGGTGGTTTGCGGAGGCGTGGCGCTGATCGCGTTTATCGCCAATCCGTCGATGTCCGACGAGGGCCAGTGGGGTGGCACGATTTTCCTCGTTGCCGTCGCCCTGCTGGGCTTCTTCATCGTCCGACGCTCCTCTCCGACGTTCTTCGGCAGGGCCGGAGCGTCCTTCATCAGGGTCGGCGCGTCGCCGGCTGGTTTCGTCCGTTCGATGCTTCGGCCCGACTCACTGCGTCGACCTCTTGGCCTGGCGACATGGACGCTCGTCGTTGGTGCCGTGCTGCTGGCCGTGGCGCCGCGCGGCGGCGTACGCGGGCTGATCGCGCTCGGCGCCGTCCTCATCTACTTCGTGGCCGCGATGGTTTCGCTCGTCGCGTTCCCCGGGTGGTGGCGTCGCGCTTTGCTGACGCTCCTGCTCGGGCCGGTTGTGATGTTTGGCGTGGGTCTCACCGCAGAAGCGTTCGAGAAGAACGTGGTCGGCGAAGCCGGCCTTGCACTGGTGGGCATTCTGATGTGGAGCTGGGCGATTATCCCGGTGACGGGACTCGTGCGACTGCTCTTTGCTCGACCCTCGGCGCCGCCGAGTCAAACCGGCCAGGCGACCTGAATGAGCGCCGCGACGCCGTTCGACATCACGCGCGAGGACTCCGGGAACGGCGCTGGACAGTTTGTCCTGACACAAGGCGGCGCACGAATCGGCACGCTGGACTATCGTGGCGGCACCAGCGGTCCTGTCTACATCGACTTCGTGCAAGTGACGCCCGCAACTCGAGGCACCGGCCTCGGCAAACGCCTGGTCGAGGCCGCGGTGCATTGGGCGCGCGAGTCCAAGCGCAAGGTGGTTCCGATCTGTTCGTACTCGCGATCAGTGATCGAACGCGACGCCGCCCTTAGGGGTGTGCTCAACGGCCAGTGACTCCGCGGCCTGCACCTCGCCGCAGACGCGACCCGGCTTTTCCCTTCGCGTTGACGTTGCGCCAATCCTCAGCGAGTGACACTCGCATTCCTCGCTCTCGGCCATTCCACGTCGATGCTCGCGCGACGGAAGTCGCGCTCGATGACGGGCCTCCGCTCGGACTGCATACTGACGCCCTTCGTGTCACTCGCCATTGCGGTTGGCACAACATCAACGCTCGGGAGCGCCACTCCCGCGTCTCGCGATGGGGGCGGCCAGAGACGAGCGCGCGCCCGCCGAGACTACTCGTCCGAAAAGCGAGTCGAGTCACCGGCGCGGGGCTTGCCGACGAACCGCCGGAGGCGGGGCTAGGCGTTGTTTGAGCGCGAGCATGGGGCAGCGGCGAGCGCGAGTTCGCCGGGTGCTGGGGCGGGCCGAAGGCCGTTCGACCGCCGTGACTCGCCGAGACTTTGAGGACGAGTAGTGTCGGCGTGGCAGCGGCGGCGACAGCCCGCGAAGCCGTCATGCGGAGACTTTGGCGCGTCAGCGCCGGACGCACGGACCTGTGAGGAGGAGCCGGTCTTGGCGGGGCAGCGGTGCGGCCGCGTCTATCGATAATCCTCGCGCACCGGAGCAAAGACGTCGAGCACGCGGCACTTCGTGATCGCTCGACCGTGATGCTTCGCATCGGGGGGAATGACGAACACCTGACCGGGCACAAGCCGATGCGTTGAGCCTTCCACGACGAGCTCCAGCTCGCCTTCCAGGACGTTGACCACCTGCTCATGCGGATGCTGATGCTCGGCAAACGGCGCCCCCGCATCGATCTCGACCCATGAGAACGACATGCGGTCGCTGTGCACGATCCGCGCATGGAAGCCTGGAAAGATCTCACGAACCGGCCTGTCTGCGAGTGCGATCTGGGGCATTGGGATGCGTTCCCCGTTCTTTCTTCGTTCTTCGTTCTTCTTTCTTCCTTCTTCGTCTCTGTCCTACTGCGGCCACCCTGTCTGCGGCAGTCCCTTGACCACCTTCAGCGCGTTACCGAAATACAACTTCTTCAGGACGTTGTCCGGCAGCGCCATCCCGTAGAGCTTCCAGAAGGCGTGATAGTCCCGGTAGTAGTCGAAGTACTCGTCCGCCGTCTCGAAGACGCGCCAGTAGTACGGGTATTCCGACGGCTCGAACGCATCCTTCCCGAACAGAATGCGATCCTGATACTTCACGAAGAAGTCGTGCGCGGCGCGCGGCTGGCGGCCGAAGTCGTAGAGGACAGCGCCGACTTCAACCGTGACGTTTGGAAACGCGTCGAGCATGGCGGCGGCCTTGGCGAGATCGTTGGCGTGCCACCCGAAGTGCGCGGCGATGAATCGTGTCTTCGGGTGCTTGCGGAACACGTTGTTGCGCTCGGTCATCAATTGATCGAACGTCACCTGGCCGGCCTGGTTGTTGCGCCGGTCGGCAAAGAGCGAGAGCTCCAGCAACCGCTCGTTGTGGTTGTCCATCGGCTGGAAGAATTCCTGCGGTTCAGCCGTGTGAATGAAGGCGGGGACGTCGAGGCGCGCGAACGCGTCCCAGAGCGGATCGATTTCCGGATCGTCCACGCGCAGGCGCGAGCCATCGGGCTTTTTGATCTGCAGGCCGAAAGACTTTGACACTTCACCAACGCCGACCGCGCCGGCCTTGATGTCGGCCTCGAGTTGCGCGATGGCCTTCTGCGCCCATCCAGGCCCGACGTTGCTGAAGTTGATGCCGGCGAGCACACGGACGCGATCCTTGTGCGCGCTCGCGTTCACCGCCTGCAGCGTGCGCGTCAGCCGATCGCCTGACGAGTTGTCGGCGCTCACGAAGACGCGGACATTGAGCTTGTCGAGCTCTGCGACCAGCTGGTTGATGCCGTCGACGGAACCGAGGTTGAAGTAGTGCCCGTGGATATCGATGGCCGGAAACTTCGCCTTCGGCACCAGGTGCTCTGCCGTAACGAGTGTTGACTTCGGACGATAGTCGACGATGCTCGGCGGCGGACTGTCCGGTGTCTGGCAACGTCCCGGCCTGGTCTCCGTCGTTCCGGGCGGGCACTCCTGGCCCGGGTCCAGTCGTGCGCCGCCTCGCCCCCCGCGCTGAGCCGTGACAACCGCGATGACACCGATACTGGCAATGACGGCAACGACGATCGATCGACGCATGGGCCAATTATCGTCGCTATTCGCTATTCGCTATTCGCTATTCGCTATTCGTCACGCTTGCTCGAGTTGATTTACAGTCGAACGACAACCAGAAGGGTTATCCACGGTCCGCGTTGGGCCGAAGCTCACTTGAGTGGCGTCGGCCGAATGACCTTGGGAGCCCGTGCCGATTCGATCTAACCGACAACCGTTCCGCAGGCCGTGACTGGCGTTGTTTGAGCTCGGCGTCAGAGACGCGAGTTCGCTCAAGCGCTTGTTGCTGGCCGGAGGGACGGTTGACCGGCGCGGCGACAGGAATGAGGACGACGCTACTCAAGTGAGCGGAGGCTAGAAGCGTGACGCGCGGATCCAGGTATCGGATCGCGACCAGCTCTTCGCGAGATCGGCGTCGACTTCGGGCGCTGATTTGCCCTGCGCCTTGATCGCCATCTGCAATCCCAGCAGCGACCATCCATTGTGCGGATGATCCTTGAGATCCTCGCGATAGACCCGCTCGGCATCCTGCGGGCGCTTGGCCTCGAGCAACGCCGCGCCAAGCCAGTGACGCGCGGGGAACGGCAACGGCTCCGGCTCGTCGGTACTCCAACTCGTCGTCCAGCTTCACCGCCTCTTCGAACAGCGCAATCGCCTTGGGCAGGTCACCCGCTGTCAGCGCGATTTCGCCTTCGAGGATGCCGGTCAACACCCCAATCAGCCGCTTGGCCGGATGGCTTCTGAATTCCTGCTTCGAGGTCTCCGCCGTCTTCTTCATCCGATCCAGATAGACCTTGGCAAAATCGGCTTCCTTGAGCTTCAGCTTGGCGTAGCCCTGTGCGAAGTCCCACGCGGCGGCGTTCACCTCCCGCTCGGGACGCTTGCTCACCTCGATCACTTCGTCGAATCGGCCGAAGCGGATGAGCGTCAGGACCTGATACATCGAGTCGTTGGTGCGCTTCGAGTAATCCTTACCGGCCTGGACGGCAATGGCGCCCTGGCCATCCATCGACGCGGCGTAGAGCAGCATGTGAAGGTTGTGGTCGGGATAAATCGCGAAGCCCTCGCCGAGATCCGCTTTTTGATCGGAGTGCCATGCATCGAGATTGGCCCTCACCGAATCGCCCCATCGTCCGACCTCGTTCCAGGTATGCGAGGGCATGTGGTTGATGTGGCTCGCCCCTGGAATGCTCTGGCCGAGGAATTCCGCACACGCGACAGCCTTGTCGGGACGCACCGTGGACTCGGTGGCGTGCACGTACAAGTGACAGGCGCCCGGATGCTTGGGATCCTTGGCGAGCACGCTTTCGAGCACGCCGTGCAGGCGTTTGATATTCGGCGCTTCGACGTCGCGCGTGCCGCGGCGGGGTTCGAGCAGGAAGAGTGCGTCGGCGTAGAGCGTCACCGCATCGAGATCGTCGGGGTAGGCTTCGGCGAGCTTGCGCATCGCCTCCGTGTACGCGGTGTCCTGCTCTTTTCGCTTCGCGGCATCGAAATCCTTCACATAGCGAACCGACAGCGCCTGGATGAACGCCTTTTCCCGGGCGGTGGCGTGGGTGTCCATCAACTGCATGGCGCGCTGCGAGGCGTAGTAGGCAAACGGGGACTGATCGGCCGACATCGGGCCGTTGAGATACGAGCCCCACGCCCAGCCTTCGCCCCAGTAGCAGATGGCGCAGTCCGGGTCTCGCTTCCACGCCTCGCGAAACGAGCGGATCGCATCGAGCCTCGCGAAGGTGTACATCATTTGAAACCCTTGATCGAAGAACTTCTGGGTCTCGGGATTGGTCGACGAAATCTGACGGTGGAACGGGCCGAGCGCGGCGCTGTAAAGCGGGATGGGGTCTTTGACGGTACTTGGGAATGGCTCCCGGATCGTCCAACTGACTTTCCTGTGCCAGCGCGCGTGCGCTGGCGATCGTACAACTGCACAACGCAATTACGAGCAGACGAACAAGCCGAGCGTTCATTCAGGCCCCCCCAGGCATCTGGCGAAGGCCAGAAGCCGTGGCCGATCATACAGCCCGCGACCGTTTTCGCATCCACCAGACGATCGACGCCACGAACGCCGCGTCGAACGCCAGCAGCCCGGTGTGCCAGGCACGGCTGCCGAACGACGACCACAGATATGTGTAGTGGGTGTGAATGACGACGAGGCGGTTGAACGCCTCGTAGGCGTCCTGCCACCGGCCAGTCCAGGCGTACGGGCCGACGTTGTAGGCCACCGACGGAACCGGCCAGAAGATGCGGGCGGAGATCGCCTGGGTGATCGCGAGGATCGTGATGACGATCCAGCCCGCCGACCATCGGAATCGCTCGATGGCGATGCCGGCCGCGGCGTAGACGACCGGCGCCGCCCAGGCAGCGATCCGTTCGGTGTCGGTGCCGCCGAAGAAGCTGGCAGCGAGGCAGCCGAGAAAGAACAGCGCAACGTGTGGCCGTCCACCGAAGACCGCGAGACTGCCCCGCCCGTTTGCCGCGACGAAGGCGATGACCGGAGGGCCGTAGGCGAAGAACCAGCCGAGCACCCACATCGCGATTGGCTTGTTCGCGAGCATGGCGCGGGGCTCGGTGAACGGCGAATAGGGGTCCCGTAGCACGCCGACGTCGTGGCTGATCGCGAGCGCGACGGCCGCCGCCGCCATCGGCGCCAGCCGCCACGCGGTCGCTGCCCTGGTGCCGCGTCGCGGCCAGACCGGCGCCGCGGTCGCCGCGACCGCGACAATCGCCATGCTTTCGCGGACGAGTGTGCCGGCCAGGATCGTCGCGAGCAGCGCCACCCGCCGCCAGATCGATGCGTCGTCCGCGCGACGGTCCATCAGTACCAGCGCCGTGAGCGTGCAGACCAGATAGAGCGGGTCGACGTAGACGGGATAGAAGTAGACGAAGCGCGCCGGCGCATGCCAGGCGGCGACATATGCGGCGACCAGCAGGACGCGGATGGCGGGTGAGACGATGAACCGCTGCAGCCAGACGAGCAGCAGCAGCGCGACCGCCAACGCCGAACCGATGTTGATCAGATAGAAGGGCGTGTAGTTGTCGATCTGCGCCGCGCTGGCGAAGCTCGCCAGCCAGGGCACGCCGACGCGGTAGACGAACGGGCCCGTCGCCCGCACCGTTGTCTGACCGGCGTGGAACTGTCGAGTCATTTCGAAGTACTCGAGGGCGTCGCCTTCGAGCACCGGCCGCCATCTCGCTTCCTGCTGAATGGCGCTGCCCGCGCTGATGAGCGCGAAGACAATCGCGACCAGCCAGGCCTCGCGCCACGTCGCTCGGCTGACAGGCAGGATCGGTTGTCGCGTCACGCGGATAGTATGATCGGACGTTTCGGAGACCACACGTGGGAAACATTCTTCAGAGCCTTCCCGTCGGACAGAACGTCGGCATCGCCTTTTCCGGTGGTCTCGACACCAGCGCCGCGTTGCACTGGATGCGTGCCAAGGGGGCGATTCCATTCGCCTACACCGCGAACCTCGGCCAGCCTGACGAATCCGACTACGAAGAGATTCCGCGGAAGGCGATGGCCTACGGCGCCGAAAAGGCGCGGCTCATCGAATGCCGCGAGCAGCTCGTCGCCGAAGGGCTCGCGGCGCTGCAGTGCGCGGCGTTCCACATCTCCACCGCCGGCGCCACTTACTTCAACACCACGCCGCTCGGCCGCGCGGTCACAGGCACGATGCTCGTCGCCGCGATGCGCGAAGACGATGTCCATGTATGGGGTGATGGGAGCACGTTCAAGGGCAACGACATCGAGCGGTTCTATCGTTATGGCCTGCTGGCCAATCCCAACCTGAAGATCTACAAGCCGTGGCTCGATCAGCAGTTCATCGACGAGCTGGGCGGCCGCAAGGAAATGTCGCAGTACATGATCCGGCACGGCTTCCAGTACAAGATGAGCGTCGAGAAGGCCTACTCCACCGATTCGAACATTCTCGGCGCGACGCACGAAGCCAAGGACCTGGAGTTCCTGAACAAGGGCATCACCATCGTCGAACCGATCATGGGGGTCGCGTTCTGGCGGAGCGGCGTGTCGGTCAAGCCGCGCGAAGTGCGCATACGGTTCGAGGAAGGGCATCCGGTGGAGTTGAACGGCCGGACGTTTGCGACCACCCTCGACATGTTCATGGAAGCCAACGCGATTGGCGGCGCCCATGGCATCGGCATGTCGGACCAGATTGAAAACCGCATCATCGAGGCCAAGAGCCGGGGGATTTACGAGGCGCCAGGGCTGGCCTTGCTGCACGTCGCCTACGAGCGGCTGGTTACCGGCATCCATAACGAGGACACCATCGAGCAGTATCGCAACAACGGAAGGCGGCTCGGACGCCTGCTGTATCAGGGCCGCTGGTTCGATCCGCAGTCGATGATGCTGCGAGAGACCGCGCAGCGCTGGGTCGCGCGCGCGATTACCGGCGAGGTGACGCTCGAGCTGAGGCGCGGCAACGACTATTCGATCCTCGACACCTCGAGCCCCAACCTGACCTACAAGCCCGAACGGCTGACGATGGAGAAGGGAGAGGCGTTCTTCACTCCGCTCGACCGCATCGGCCAGCTGACGATGAGAAATCTCGACATCATCGATACCCGCGACAAGCTGCTGATCTACTCGCGCACTGGGCTGATCGCGCCGCCGGCCGCCAGCGGTCTCCCGCAGTTGCCCGGAGAGATCTCGACGAAGAACGAAGAAGGAAGAAAGAAGACGGAAGCTGAGCCTGCCGCGCCGAAGCGCGACGTTCAGCGCCGAGCGAAGGCGGGCGTCATGTCTCGTCCGGAAAAGCGGCGCGCGCCGTCGCCGGCTCGACGACGAGGAAAACGATAGCTGCGCCCAGGCCCATCGACAGGAACAACGCTCCCCAGGCGGTGTGCGCGCCGGCGATGGCGAGGCCAATCGCCAACATCGCCGCGGTGAACCCGTAGTCGCCCAGCCGGATCCACCGGCGGACCCGGGCACGCTGGTGTTCGAGCCCTGACGGCAATGCACGCGCCGTGAATGACAGGTGCATGCGCAGGTTGCCCGCCACGATGACCGACGCGAGCATGGCGAAGAACGCCACGACTCCAGCCCGTCCGAGCCAGTTGTGCACGTGCCATGCCGGCCACACCATCGCCCAATACACGAGCGCGGCGGTCAGCTGGTGAAAGCGCCACCACCAAAGAGCATTGGGTGCCAAAGGTGCCAAAGGTGCCAAGGGTGCCAAGGGTGCGGGTGCCAAGGGTGCCAAGGGTGCCAAGGGGGTGGGTGCTGACTGAGCGGCGGCGCCCTCGAGCGCTTCGACAAGATCCGACGTCGACGCGAATCGATGAGCCGGATCCTTCTGAAGACATCGTTGCACGACCGCCCAGACCTGGCCGGGCATTGCGTCGAAGCCGCTCGGGTCGTCGGGTTCGCTGGCGAGGACCCGCGCGACGATGGAGGAAAGCGAGCCCGAGCCGAACGGGTGCCGGCCGAGGATGAGTTCGTAGACCAGCACTCCGTACGCAAACTGATCGGTGCGCACGCCGGTTGGCTGGCCGACGACCTGCTCCGGTGCCATGTAGCGCGGCGTGCCCGCCATGATGCCCGATTCGGTGAGGGTCGTGCCGGTTCGCCCCTCGTGGATTGTCGGGTCGAACTTCGCGAGACCGAAATCGAGAATCTTCACACGGCCGTTGCTCAGACGGACGATGTTCTCGGGCTTCAGGTCGCGATGCGCCACGCCGCGCTGGTGCGCGGCGGCGAGTGCGCGGGCGATGTCGAGCGCCGTGGTCATCGCCTGGTCGAATGGCAGCGGCCCGTGGTCGAGCTCCTCGCGCAGCGTGCGACCCTCGAGATACTCGGTGGCGATGAGAAGGTGATCCCCAATCTCTTCGAGCGCGTAAACGGTCGCGATCGACGGATGGGAGAGCGCCGCCGCGGCCTGTGCTTCCTTGCGCAGGCGCCCGCGCATACGCTCGTTCTTGAAGAGATGCGGGGGAAGGGCCTTGAGGGCGACGAGCCGATGCAGCCGCGTATCTTCGGCGAGATACACCACGCCCATCCCACCGCGTCCGAGGAGGCGGACGATGCGATACGTACCGATCTGCGCACCTTCGGAAAATGTCGCCGGCGGCTCGAGGAATCCTGCGCCGGATTCGTGCGATTGGAGCAGGGAGCGGACTTCGTCCTGCAAGTCGGTGGTCTCGCCCGACGCGCGAATCATCGGTTCGCGTTCCTCGGCAGGCGCAGCCACGACCCGGTCGAACAGCGCGCCGATGCGCTGCCAGCGTTCGGGTGTCATGAAGACGCGCGACGATCGGTCAGCAGGTACTCTCCATTGCCGATCGACCGATCGACCGAATGACTGAATGTCGGGTGATTCAAGATTGGGGGATTGGGTGAATGCATTTGGTCATCGAACCATTCGGCGATTTGCCCAGCGCGAGACACCGGCGAATCCACTATCGCCAATCGAACCGACGATTTTGGCAATCGGCAATCACCAAACAGTCGGTCGATCTGTCGATCGGTCAATCGAAAATGTCAAGCTAACTCCCGACGCAGCCACGCGCGCGCGAGCGTCCACTGCCGCTTCACGGTGGCCGGCGAGATCTCGAGCGTCTCGGCCGTCTCTTCGATCGTGAGCCCGCCGAAATAACGCAGCTCGACCATCCTGGCTTGCTGCGGATCGAATGCGGCCAGTCGAGTCAACGCCTCGTCGAGCGCGAGCACATCGATGCCCTCGTCCGGCACTGGTGGCCCGCCGGCCATCGACTCATCGAGCGTGATGCGCTCGGCGCCGCCGCCGCGCTTCTCGGCGTGCTTGGCGCGGGCGCGCTGGACGAGGATCTGCCGCATCGACAGCGCCGCAATCGCCAGGAAATGCGTGCGGTTCTGAAACGACTGGGGCCGCTCCTGGCTGAGCCGGACGAACGCTTCGTTGACCAGCGCCGTCGCCTGCAGCGTCTGCCCCGGTCGCTCGCGACGCAGATAGCCGGCCGCGAGGCGGCGCAGCTCGTCATAGACCAGCGGCATCAGCTCGCCGACCGGCTTGTCGTTCACCAGCGAAGCTCCGCCGCAAACCGCCTGGAAAAGACGCGTCGGCTCCGCTGAAAGCTTGCCTCAATGGTCACGACAGCGGCCTTGGGAAGATGTCTAGCGGTCGATAGTCACCGAATGAACCACGATGTCCTTCAGCGGGCGATCCTGGCGGCCCGTCTGCGTCTTGCCGATCTTCTGCACGACGTCCATGCCGCCGGTGATCTCGCCGAAGATCGCGTGCTTGTTGTCCAGCCACGGCGTGGGCACCAGCGTGATGAAGAACTGACTGCCGTTGGTGTTCGGTCCCGCGTTGGCCATCGAAAGCAGGCCAGGCCGGTCGTGCTTGAGTCCAGGCCCGAACTCGTCGGCGAACTTATAGCCGGCATCGCCGGTGCCGGTGCCGAGCGGGCAGCCGCCCTGGATCATGAAGCCGTCGATCACGCGATGAAAGATGAGTCCGTCGTAGAACGGTCGCTTGACCCGTTCCCGCGTCTTCGGATCGGTCCACTCTTTCGAGCCCTCGGCCAGACCAACGAAGTTGGCGACCGTCTTCGGCGCCTTGTCGTCGAAGAGCTTCACTGAGAAGTCACCCTCGGACGTATGAAAATGTGCGGTTGTCATTCAGCGATCATAGTGCCAAGGGTGCCAGAGGTGCCAAGCGTGCCAACGGGTGAGTGCCAATGGTGCCAGCACCTTCGCACCCACCCTTGGCACCTTAGAGCGTCGGGTGCTTCTTATTCCATTCCGTCGCCTGTTCGTAAGCCAGCGCGACGCGACACACGGTCGCCTCGTCGTACAGCCGGCCCGTGACCATGATCGACATTGGCAGGTTGTCGACAAAGCCGCACTTCAGCGCGATTGCCGGGTGACCCGTCAGGTTCGTCATCGTCAGGCTGCTCGATCCGGGCGCCGGGCTGAGGAAGACGTCGTACTGCGACATCAGCGTGTCCATCTCCTGCATGAGCAGGCGCCGGCCGCGCATCGCGCGGATGTACTCCACCGCAGGAACGAAGCGGCTCGATCGAAATGAGTTGGGCCAGTCTCCCGGCGCCTGGCCGGTCAAGGAAGCGAGCTGTTCGCGGTTGCGCGTGAGGTCGTCAAAGGCTGCGGCGGCTTCAGCGCCGAGCACGAAGCTGATCGCGCCAGTGGGGAAGTCGGGCAGCGTGATCGGCACGAGCTTCGCGCCCGCTTGTCTGAAGACTTCCAGTGCGTCGGCGTACGCGGCCCTACGCGCCTCCGCGGTTTGCTTCTGAGCGTCGCTGGCAGTGGGATTGGTTGGACCGGCTTCGAACTCCCGCTGAATGAATCCAATGCGCAGCGACGACAGCGCCCGATCCGGGACCCAGTCAAACGGCGCGTCCACGATGGTGTCGTCCCGGCCATCCGACCCGTAAATGGCATTGAGCACGATCACGCAGTCTTCAACGCTCCGGCACATTGGCCCGATCTTGTCCATCGTCCAGCTCAGCGCCATGGCGCCGTAGCGGCTCACCCGGCCGTAGGTCGGTCTCAGACCGACGACGCCGTTGGTGGTCGAGGGCGAGATGATCGAGCCGAGCGTCTCGGTGCCGATGGAGAAGCCGACCAGACCTGCTGCCGTTGCGGCTCCGGGGCCCGCCGACGATCCGCTCGAGCTTCGTTCGGTATTCCAGGGATTGCGCGTCGATCCGCCGAACCACACACCGCCTTGCGCGAGCGCGCCCATCGAAAGTTTCGCGACCAGCACCGCGCCGGCGTCACGAAGGCGCTCGACGACGGTGGCGTCGAGATCGATCATCTGATCCTTGTACGGTGTCGCTCCCCAGGTGGTCTTGTAACCCTTCGTCGCCAGCAGATCCTTCGCGCCCCATGGGATGCCGTGCAGCGGCCCGCGATACTTGCCGGCCTTGATCTCGGCATCGGCGTCGGCTGCCTGCTTGAGCGCCAGCTCCTCGGTCAACGAAATCACGCACTTGAGCGGGTCGCCGTACTTCTCGAGTCGATCGAGATAGATCCTGGTGAGCTCCGTCGACGTGAGCTTCTTGGCCTCGATGAGCGAGGCCAGCGTGGTGACCGGCAGAAACGCGATCTGCTCAGGCGTGAGACCGGTTGGCGGCGTCGGCTTGGTGACGCGCAGCTTCGCGCCAGGCGTAGCCTTCCCGGTCGGCCGCTTGCCCGGAAGGTATGGACGAAACGTGATCGCCGGCTCGGTGTCGAGCGGGATGTTCAACCCGCGCAGCCGCTCGAAATTACCGAGCTGGCGATTGACGCTGTCGAGCGCCATCTGCTCTTCGGCCTCGGTGAAGTCGATGCCGAAGATGCTCTCGGCGGCGTCGAGGCGAAGCTTGTCGATCTTCGGCGGCCCAGCGGGCGCCTGCTGCGCCAGCGCTGGCGCGGCGCCGGCGGCGAGAGCGGTGGTGAAGGTCGAAAAAAACCGTCGGCGATTCATGGGGCTGGAGGTTAGCACGGTGACGAACGGGCCACCGAGACACAGAGCCACAGAGAAAACCTTCGCGGAATCACGGAAACACGGAGTCACGAGATGAAGAACACGAAGAACACGAAGAACATGAGGAACACGAAGAGCACGAAGAACCCGAAGAACACGAAGAACCCGAAGAACACGAGGAACCGAAGAATAGGAAGACGCGAATCCGAAGCCACGAATGTGAACCAGGAAACGAAAGGCCACGAACACGTTGCCGGTGATCCCGAACGGCTTGCCAGATTCGACCGCGAAGCCCCAAGCCCCAGGCCTCAAGCCTCAAGCCCCAAGCCTCAAGCCCCAAGCCCCCCAAGCCCCAAGCCCCAAGCCGCGAATCGCCGATCGCGCCATACAATCGATCCCGTGACTTCGACCGTCGCCACCAACGAGATCGAGGCCCTGGTCCACGGGACGCACTCGGATCCGTTCTCCATCCTCGGCCCTCACCAAACAGAGGCCGGGCTGGCGATTCGTGTGCTGCGCCCGGATGCTGTGGCCGTGGACGTGATCGTGAGCCGCGTCCCGCTCCCAGCCCTGCAGCGCCATCATGGCGGCTTTTTCGAGCTGATTCTGACCAACGCGACGCGAGCCGACACCGACTACCGCCTTCGCCTGACCAGGCGTGATGGCACCACCGTCGAGATCGACGATCCCTATCGCTACGGCCCCGTGCTCACTGACTTCGATTTGTATCTGCTCGGCGAAGGGACGCACTTCCGGGTGTTCGACCGTCTCGGCGCGCGCACCATCGTGCACGGCGTCCGTCGCGGCGTGCACTTTGCGGTCTGGGCGCCCAACGCCAGGCGGGTGAGCGTGGTCGGCGACTTCAACCAGTGGGACGGCCGGGTGCATCCGATGCGCGCCATCCGTCCCGCCGGCTACTGGGAGATTTTCCTCCCCGACCTCGGCAACGGCGATCGCTACAAGTTCGAGGTCGTGGGCGCGACGGGCCAGGTCGTGCTCAAGGCCGATCCGTGCGGTCGCGCATTCGAGACGCCGCCGCTCACCGCTTCGATCGTCTGGACCACAGATGACTTCGAGTGGACCGACGACGAGTGGATCCAAAGCCGCGCAGCGAACAAGAAGCGGTGGCTGCGCGAACCGATGTCGGTCTACGAAGTGCACATGGGCAGCTGGCGGCGCAACCAAGACGGATCGTTGATGACGTATCGCGATCTGGCCGAGCAGCTCATTCCATACGTGCAGGACATGGGCTTCACGCACGTCGAGCTGCTGCCGGTGATGGAGCATCCCTTCACGGGGTCGTGGGGGTACCAGGTGATCGGCTTTTACGCGCCGACCAGCCGCTACGGGCGCCCCGAGGACTTCAAGGCATTTGTCGATGCGTGCCATCGCGCCGGCATCGGCGTGATTCTCGACTGGGTGCCCGGCCATTTTCCCAAGGACCTGCACGGCCTCGCGCGCTTCGACGGCACCGCCCTCTACGAACACGCCGATCGACGGCAAGGCGAGCACCAGGATTGGGGGACGTTGGTCTTCAACTACGCGCGGCACGAAGTCCGGTCGTTCCTCTTGAGCAATGCGCTCTTCTGGCTGCAGCGGTTTCACATCGACGGCCTTCGTGTGGACGCCGTCGCGTCGATGCTGTACCTCGACTATTCGAGGAAGGCCGGCGAGTGGGTGCCGAACCCGTACGGCGGGCGCGAGAACCTGGAGGCGATCGACTTTCTGAAGCAGCTCAACACGCTGGTCGAAGCGGAGTGTCCTGGGGCGATCGTCTGCGCCGAAGAGTCCACGTCATGGCCGAGCGTGACCCGGCCCGTCCATCTGGGCGGCCTCGGCTTCACGTACAAGTGGAACATGGGCTGGATGCACGACATGCTCGACTACACGAAAGAGCAGGCGATCTTTCGCAAGTGGCATCACAACAAGATTACCTTTTCGATGATGTATGCCTACAGCGAGCGCTTCGTGCTGCCGTTCTCGCACGACGAAGTGGTGCACGGCAAGCGATCGATGCTCGACAAGATGCCGGGCGATAGCTGGCAGAAGCACGCGACGCTTCGCGCCCTCTACGGATTCATGTACGCGCATCCCGGCAAGAAGCTGCTGTTCATGGGCGATGAGCTCGGCCAGTGGCGCGAGTGGAATCACGACGGGCAGCTGGATTGGGAAGTGCTCGGCGATCCGCGGCACGGCGGCCTGCAGCGATGGGTCCGCGATCTCAATCGCGTCTACCGCGCGCAGCCGTCGCTTTGGGAAGACGACTACGACCCCGCCGGCTTCACCTGGATCGATTGCAACGATCATGAGAACAGCGTGCTCTCATTGATTCGACGCGCTGCCGAGCCCTCGGACTTCACCGTCGCGGTCGTCAACTTCACTCCGGTGACCAGACCCGCGTATCGCATCGGCGTGCCCGCCGGCGGGACCTACCTGGAACTCCTCAACAGCGATGCCGAAATCTACGGCGGCAGCAACATGGGGAATGCCGGCAGCGTGCAGGCCGAAGACATTCCCTCCCACGGGCGGCCGTGGTCGCTCAATGTGACCGTCCCACCTTTGGGATTCGTCCTGCTGAAACCGAACAACTGATCGTCGCCCATCTTCAATAGATCGGATTTCGTACGCACGTCTCACTGGCGTGCCCTCGAATTTCAGCGGTGTTCGCGTTTCTCCAAAGCGGCATGCTCTTCGCTATTGGATCGGTGATGCATGCGCCTGTGACGAACCGTGTGATGAATGGCACCGCCGCCGTTCGGTCCGCGAAGAGCGCGCCGCCTGGATTCGTGGCGCCGCGGCCGCTGGTTCGGAAGCGGGT
This sequence comes from uncultured Acidobacteriota bacterium, assembly GCA_963773045.1. Lineage (GTDB taxonomy): Bacteria > Acidobacteriota > Vicinamibacteria > Vicinamibacterales > UBA2999 > 12-FULL-67-14b. Next base: position 217,002 of record CAVYZT010000015.1, read on the forward strand.
CATCCTCGGTGTGACCACGGGTCTCGGCTTCTTCTCCGCGTTCGCGGCCTTCTATTTCGTCTCGACTTTCACCGACAAGCCCGCCTCGTTCGGGCTGCTGCTGGCGCTGAACCTGGGCTACTGGTACTCGTGGGCGTGCCTGACTCCCGCCATCCTCTGGCTGACCGGCGCGATGCCGTTCGATCGGCAGACGTGGGGGCGCGCGATTCCGGTGCACCTGGTCGGCGTCGTGGTCTTTACGCTGCTCCACGTCGTGCTCGCCGTGGCCTTGCGCATTGCCACCTACTGGGTGATGGGCGAGTCGCTCGACTCCTGGCGCATCGAAGCGCAGCGGATGTTCTTCCTGAATTTCGACTGGGAGATGATGACCTACTGGACGATCGTGGGTCTTGGTCACGCGCTGCGGTATCACTACGAGGTCCGCGCGCGCGAGCTGAGCTCGGCGCAGCTTGAAACCCGCCTGATCGAAGCCCAGCTGCAGGCCCTGCAGCGGCAGCTGCAGCCGCATTTCCTGTTCAACACGCTCAACACGATTTCGGCGTTGATGCATCGAGACGTCGACGCCGCCGACGCGATGATCGCGCGGCTCAGCGATCTGCTCAGGATGTCGCTGCAGCAAGTCGGCGTGCAGCAAGTGGCGCTCAAGGACGAGCTGGACTTCCTGTCGAAGTATCTGGAAATCGAGCAGACGCGGTTCAGGGACCGCCTGAGCGTGGTCTTCGACATCCAGCCCGACACGCTCGACGCACTGGTCCCCAACCTTTTTCTGCAACCGCTCGTCGAAAACGCCATCAAGCACGGCATTGGTCCCAGGCCGACCCCTGGACAAATCGCCGTGCGGTCCCGCCGGGCCGGCGCCATGCTGGAGCTGGCTGTTCAGGACAACGGAGTCGGCCTGTCGGCGGCGAGACTGACCGACTTCAACCGCGGTGTCGGACTGTCGAACACCCGGTCCCGGCTGGATCGTCTGTACGGATCGTTGCACCGCTTTGAATTTCGGCAGCCCGCCGAGGGTGGGTTGCTTGTGCTCATCGCCATTCCATTGGCGGAGCTTGCAGGGGTGAGAGAACACGGGGCCATGGAGGGCGTGGCGTGACCAAGATTCGCACCGTGGTGGTAGACGACGAGCCCGTGGCGCGCGAGCGCATCATGGGCTTGTTAAGCCAGGAGACCGACATCGAAGTGGTCGGCGAGTGCTCGGATGGGAGTCAGGCAGTATCCGCGATCAAGCAACAGCATCCCGATTTGGTCTTCCTCGATGTCCAGATGCCGGCGTGTGACGGCTTTGGCGTGCTCCAGCAACTGGGGGCCGACCAGGTCCCGGCGGTGGTGTTCGTCACCGCCTACGACGAGTACGCGCTCAAGGCGTTCGAAGTGCACGCCATCGACTATCTGCTGAAACCGTTCGGGCGGGATCGCTTCGCCCAGACGCTGCAGCATGCGCGCGAGCACCTCGAGCGGCGGCGCGCGGGCGATCTGGGCAAGCGCTTGATGGCGCTCGTGCAGGACATCAAGCCCGAGCCGCAGCGGCTGGATCGGCTGGTGGTGAAATCGGGTGGCCGCGTGTTCTTCCTGCGCACGCAGGACATCGACTGGATCGAGGCGGCAGGCAACTACGTGCGCCTGCATCTCGGCGAGCAGAACCACCTCTTCCGCGAGACGATGAACAACATGGAGGGGCGGCTGGACGGGCGTCGCTTCGTTCGCATTCACCGCTCTCGCATCGTCAACACGGATCGCATCAAGGAGATGCAACCGTGGTTTAATGGCGAGCACGTCGTCGTTCTTCAGAACGGCGCGAGGCTGACGCTCAGCCGCGGCTATCGAGAGAAGCTGCAGGAGCGATTGGGGAAGGGTCTGTAGAATCTCGTGATCTGGTGAAGTGGCGAGCGGATGATCGATCTGGCGATCGGTCGATGTGCTGATCTGGCGATCGATCTGTTGATCTATCCGCGAACTTCAGACGGACCGAGGACTGTGGACCGTGGACTGAGGACTGGAGCGCCCCCGATGTCGCAACAAGAGCATCACGGCGAAAAAGAACTGGCGGCGTTCATTCGCGCGGGGGCCGAGCGGAGGCCGGAGCAGGCCTACGGAGACTACTACCGCGGCAAGCATGCGTCGTGCGCCCTCGGGGCGGCGTACGAAGGCATGTATCGCCTTCCCACCAACGCCGAAGGCACCCGGCCGACGAAGGATCTCGAGTGGTTCTTCGACTGCCTCGAGGGCTCGGTCCGCAAATGTCCAGGCGGCGACGGCTGCACGAAGGTGCTGAGCCTCGCCGCGATCCTCGTCCATCTGAACGACGACCATCGCTGGTCGCGGGAACAGATCGCGACCTGGTTGGATGGTCTCAAGTAGCCTGAGCTCCCGAGTCCAAGATTCAACCGGAGACCAGGAGCAAATTCTCCTCTTGATCTCCTGGCTTCTGTTCCTCCCCTGATGAAGTGGATCCTTTGGACGCTGCTCGGTCTTGTTGCCATCGCCATTGTCGTCGCGTGCATCGGTTGGCTCATTCCCGTCAACCACGAAGCATCTCGCAGCGAAGAGTTCTCCAAGCCGCCCGACGCTGTGTTTGCCTTCGTCGCCGACGTCAAGAGCTACCCGCAGTGGTGGAAGGAGACCACGCAGGTCGACATGATCGTGGACGACGTGACGCGCACGACGTTCCGGCAGCACACGTCGACGGGACCGATCGTGATGACCGTGACCGAGCGCACGCCGCCGACCAGGTTCGTCACCAAGATCGACGACCCCGATCAGCCGTTCGGCGGCACGTGGACCTGGGACATCGCGCCCACATCATCGGGCGGCGCGCGGCTCACCATCACCGAGCGCGGCGAGATCTACAACCCGATCTTCCGCTTCATGGGGCGCTTCGTCTTCGGCTACACGGGGACCATGGAGAGTTGCCTGAAGGCGTTAAAAGCGCACCTGGGATAGCAACCTGCCAATAAAAAAGGCGGAGCCGGTTTCCCGACTCCGCCCCGAAACGTGACGAGCCCAAGGCTCGCCACACAAGTCAGTCTTCTCCTAGAACGACAGGCGTCCCCCGAACCGCAGGATGCGCGGGCTCAGGTTCGAGCCGAGCACGCCGAAGGTCGTCGCGGCAGCGTTACGCTCACGCGTGATCTCGGTGTTGGAGTTCATCACGTTGAAGAGGTCGGCGATCAGCTGGAAGTTGCCGCGTCCGCCGAACCTGACGGTCTTCGCCCACCGCAGGTCGAGGTTCCACAGCGTGTCGAAGCGCTCGGTGTCGAGCTCGGGGTTGAGCAGCACGCGCACCGTGCCTTCGCGGCCGAGCGCGGAGTTGCGGAAGAACGGATACGGCGTGCCCTGCTTGCCGAACAGGTTCGCGCCCACTTCCATGTCCCAGCCGAGCTGATAGACGCCGTTGGCGTTGAAGTTCCAGCGCTGGTTGACGAACACGTCGCCCGAACCGCTGCCGGCGCTGCGCGGCGCCCACTGGCCGCCCGAGATCAGCGGGAAGGTGTCGGTGCGGGTCGGGTTGCCATCGTCGTTGATGGCCGGCGACATGTCGTAATTCTCCTGCGGGTTGTTCCACGACCCAGCGATGCGAGCCATCCAGCGGCTCGACATGCGCTTGGTCATCGACATCTCGATGCCGTTGAACGCCGTCACGTAGTCGTCGAAGTTCGTCAGGAGCCGCCCGCCACCCGCCGCGCCGACCTTGGTGGCGTCCGGAATGAACTGCGCGATGTTGTACGGCGTGCCGTCGGGCAACGTGCCGGTGAGCGGCGCGGTGGGGGCCCAATCCGCCGAGGTCAGGCCGATGAACGGCGTCATCGGGTGGTTGGTGACGCGGCCGTAGTTGTAGTTCACCGAGACGGCGAGATTCGCACGCAGCTCGCGATCGTATCCGACGATGAAGCCCATGCTCGACGGCGCCTTGAAGTCGGGATCGATGCGATTGGCCGAGGTCACGGCCGTCGGGTTCGCAGTGTTGAACCCGTTGCCCGATGCCAGGAGCGGCAGGTTCACCTGCACTTCGTTGGTCTGGGCGAGGTGATCGCTGTTCAGGTCGGTCCACGGATATTCGACCCAGCCGGCCGACGAGCTGGGATTCGCGTACCCGATGTAGGTGCCGACCGAGGTCAGCTGCCCGGCATTACGGCTGAAGCTCGCGCGGAGGATGCTCTTGTGCGCCTCGTCGAGCGCATAGGTGACGCCCGCTCGTGGGGTGAAGTCGTTCCAATGGAACGGAGCGGCGTAGCCGGCGAAGTTGATGCCGGGAACGAGGCCGGAGAAAGCCGTGTTTGACGCGGTCTCGCTGGACAACGCCTCGCCCCACTGCCGATCGTAGCGGACGCCCAGATCGATGGTCATGCGTCCCAGCGCGATCGTGTCGCCGCCGTAGAAGTCGACGTAGCTCGCCCGGTTCGTTCCCGCGCCCTCTCGATAGACGCGCGCCCGGAAGTCGGTGGCCGAATTCTCATACGCGACGACTCCGTTCCCCGGATAAATCGTGCGCGCGAAGATGTCGGTGCGCCGCCAGCCGAAGCCGAACTTGAAGTTGTGCGTCTGGTCGCCGATGGTGCGGAAGTTGTTGCCGTCGATGTTCACGGTGTGCTGGGGACGCAGGAAGTACTGCGCGTTGGTCGAGCCGAACGTGCGGCCCTGCAACGGGCTGATGCCCATCTGGTCGGTCAGCGGACCGATCGACTCGAGCGTAAAGCCCGTGTTGTAGTACGCGTACTTGCCGGTGACGAAGAGATCGTTCGAGAAGATCCGGTTGTCTTCCCACTTCCACAGTCCGTGCAGCGGCGAGTCGGTGTAGAAGTTGCCCTGGTTGTATCGGGCCGAGCTCGGCTCGAAGAGCGCGTTGCCCGGGGCTCGCCCTTCCTTGATCTTGTCGCCGTTGAAGAACAGGAAGTTCACCATGTCCTTCTGCGTTGCCTGCCAGTTGACCTTGGCGTTGTAGGTCTTGAGCACGGTCTTGTCGGTGCCCTTCGCTGACTGGCGATAGAGGCGGATATCCTGCTGGGCGATCGATCCCCAGAAGAAAAGACGGTCCTTCACGATCGGGCCGCCGGCATCGATGCCGATTTCGGTGATCTGCTGGTTGTGATCGGCCGTCTCCGGCGTCACGCCGCGCGCCTTCAGCTCATCCGGAAGGTTGGTGGCCTCGAGGTCTTCGCCAGTGTAGTAGCCGCGCGCCGTCCCCTTCAGCTGGTTGGTGCCGCGCTTGACGACGAAGTTGAGCCCCACGCCGCCGGTGGCCTGCTTGATGTCGTTGCCGCCGGTCGAGATCTGGATCTCGTCGAACGCGTCGTAGTCGAAGTACGTCGGTGACGCGCCGGCGGTGGCCATGTCGGTGATCGGCACGCCGTCCATCGTCCACACGGCGTCGCCTTGGCGGCCGCCCTTGGACACGAACGACGCCTGCTGTCCGGTCTCGTTGCCGGCGATGTTGACGCGATCGAGCGTCACGCCCGGCACCGTGCGCAGCAGCGCCCACGGATCACGGGAGTTCGGCACGCGGCTCAACTCGTCTTGCGAGAAGTTGGTCGCGGTGCCCATTGCCTTGGTGTCGATGATCGGCGATTGACCCGTGACGGTGATCGACTCGGTGACCGTTGCCACGCCGAGCGCGAGTGGAATGTCGACGCTCTGGCCGACAGCCACGACGATCCCGTCCCGGATCACCGTCTGAAACCCCTGGAGCGTGGCGGTCAGCTTGTACGTCCCGGGGGGAACGTTCAAGAAGCGGTACTGACCGCTCACGTCAGCCACGAACGTTCGCGTCGGTCCTTGCCCTTCGAGCGTCAGCAATACGCCAGGGAGCGACGCGCCTTGCTGATCCTTCACTGCACCCGCGATATTCCCGCTCTGAACTTGCGCAAACGCCAGCCCGCTCGATGCGAGCAAAACATAGAGGGCGACTAGCCAATTCCTAGCTTTCATTCAAGTTTCCTCCAAATACCGTCCGAAGCCTGAACATCCCACTGGGCCCAGGCCAAAGGCCTTCCATCCCAATTCAGCACCATCTATGCCACTCGTCACATTGATGGATCGACGCCGTTTGCGCCGAGATCGGCAATGGGCTCAGTGATTCGACGAATTCAATTCAATTGAATGAATCATGACGCGCGCTGCGATCCGAAAAGCCGTTTTGTGAATCCCGGAAGTTCTGTGAATCCTGGAGAGAGACAAACAGACACAAAAAAGCCTCCGGCGGTTTCCCGCCGGAGGCTGGTCCACACTGAGTGAACCGAAATATCCGAAAGCCGAGGTTCTACAGGTTCTACAGGTTGCTTCAGGTTCTACAGGTTTCAGGTTCCGCCGGTTCTAACCTGAAGAACCCGTAGAACCTGTAGAACCCGTAGAACCCGCAAGTTTTGTTACCAGTCGAACTTCACGCCGAACTTCGCGATGCGCGGTCCGAGAACCGTCGTCGCCTTCTCGAACGACGCGCCCGACCGCCAGTTGACGTTGATCGCCGTATTGGAGTTCAGCACGTTGAACATGTCGAAGAACAAGCCGATGCGCGCCTTTTGGGCGAAGCGCAACTGCTTTTCGGTGCGGAAGTTGACCACGGTCACCGTGTCCTGGCGGCGAGTCGCGAGCGGCTCGGCCAGGATGATTTGCGTGCCGTAGTTCAATTCGTTGGCGCGCGTCGAGAAGAAGCGGCCGTAGGGCGCGCCCGCCTGCGTCTGGATGACGGGCGTCAGGCGCACGCCCCAGCCCGCGTCAAACGTGCCCGACAGCTTCGCGTTCCAATCGGTGTAGTCGTTGCCCGTCTTCTCGTTCGGCGTCGAGGGATAGCTGCCGAACAGCGAGAAGTTGGAGATCGCCGTGCCGATGCGGTTGTTGAAGAAGTTGTTGCCGAACTGCTTGGTCCAGGTGTACGAGAACGACGCGCTCAGGGAGTATCGGCGCGAGTAGCGCTTGTTGGCCGAGAACTCGAGCGTCTTGAACGTCCCCTCGTAACCATCGATGTTCTGCGTCACGTTGTTTGACGGCAGCGACGTGTTGTCCAGGTTCAACGCCTGCATGCTGGCGTCGTCGCCGTTCCCATAGACGCCGTCCGGGCCCGGATCCACGATGGTGACCGGGACGTTGAAGGCACTGAGCGGCCGGTTGGCGTTCACCTGCTGCCAGCCGTTGTTGTCCTTCTTCCACACGAAGCCGGCGCGCACGCCGAGGTCGGTGATGACGGCGCGCTCCACGAAGACGGACGCTTCGTCAGTGTAGGAGTTCTCGATGTTGGCATCGATCGACGCATTGGCGACGCCGCCGAAGCGGGTTTGTTCGACGCCCTGCTCGCCAGGCTGGAACACGCGATCGTTGTTCAGGTCGTTCCACGCGTAGTCGGCGTACTGGCTGGCGGTGTTCGGATTGACCGCATCAGCGAGCGTGATGCCGGGGTTGAAGTAGAAGCGGCCCCAGTTGCCCTTGACGACGGTCTTGCCATCGCCGGTGAGGTCGTAGGTCGCACCAACGCGCGGCGCGAGGTGGTTGAAGCCGACGACCTTGGACACCTCCGGGAAGGTCAGCGCCGCCGGCACGAAGCGTCCCGTTGCCAGGCTCTGCGCCGGGAGATACACGCGGTACCGATCGAAGCGGACACCCAGATTCATGGTGAGGCGATCGACCGTCCACGTATCGGTCACGAACGCGCTCGTCGTGCCCAGCGCGCTCCAGCTGTCGGAGTTGTTGGTCAAGCGCACCGCGGCCGCCGTCGTCGCTGACAGTGGTCCGGTGAGCGGGCCGTTGACGAAATGGATCACGTTGTCGGTGTAGTACCAGTTCCAGAGCGTCTCGCCCTTCTCGTCCATATACTCCCCACCAACCTTGAAGTTGTGCGAGCCACCGGCAAAGTTGTCCTTGAAGTAGTTGAACGCGCCAGTGAACTGATTGCGACGGCGGCGGAGCTCCCAGTCTCGACCGCCACCGAGAATCTGGTTGGTGTCCAGTGACTCGTAGCGCGTGGCGTCGGTGTTGCTGTCGAGCCCGAAGTTGTAGCCGAACTGTCCCGCGCGCACCTCGGCGAACATGTTCTGGCCGATGGTGCCGTTCCATTCACCTTTGTAGACCCAGCTTGGCGAACCCTGGTAGACGGTCGAGTCGGCCGTGATGTGGATCGGCGCGCCGAGGCGGTTGCTGCTGTCGGTACGGTTCGGCTGCGTCTTGGTGCCGTACTGCAAGTAGCCGATGAACCGATTGGCCTGGTTCATCTGGTAGGTGGCCTTGCCCGTGTGGTTCTCGAGCTTCGTGTTGAACGGCGTGCCGTCCAGGAAGCTGCCCGACGGCGGCGCGGCCACCGAGTTCTCCTGGTTGAGGTACGAGTAGTGACCCCAGATGCGATCCTTGACGATCGGACCACCCCCACCGAGGTTCAGGTTGTGATAGTTCGCGAGACGGTTGCCATCCTGGCGAATGGTCGCGCCGGGTGACGGGAGAATCTGTTCGGGCGCCAGGTTGTGGCTCTCGAACGTGTCGTTCTCGTAGTCGTAGTAGATCCCGACCGTCGGCGTATTGCTGCCGCTCTTGCCGACAAACTGCGTCAGCACGCCTGGATTCGGCATTTCCGCCGAGTTCGCAGCGGCGCCGATGAAGACCTCTTCAAAGGATCCGTAGTCGAGGTAGAACCCGGCGGCCGAGGTGCCCTCGGTGGTGTTGATGCCTTCAATCAGCGGACGGTTCTGACCCGAGTAGCCGTACGCAAAATACGTGGTCTGCGTGCCGGCCGTCGAGCCGCCGACGTCCACGCGGTTGAGCGTCACCGACGGCGTCGCCGCCAGCAACGACCACATGTCGCGCGCGTTGGGCAGCGACGACAGCGCCTGCTGATCGAAGTTGGTCTGCAGGCGCGTGGCCGACGTGTCGATGACCGGCGACTCGCCGCTCACCGTGACGGTTTCCTGCAGCGTGGCGACGTTGAGCGTCACGTTCACCTGAGCGTTGAAGCCCAGCGTGATCCGGATGCCTTCGCGCACGTTCGGTTGAAAACCCGCCAGCTCGTACGACAGGCGATACTCGCCAGGGGGGACGGACGGGAACCGATAGATTCCCGCTTCGTTCGTCACGGCCGTGAGCTGGCCGATCTGAGCCGGACTGGTCGCAGTGACCGTGACACCGGGCAGCACGCCGCCCTGCGCATCTTTCACGTCGCCGCTGATGCTGCCGGTCGAGCTCGCGCCACCGCCCTGTGCAAAGGCAGGAGCCGCCGACAGCACCAACAGTGCGAGCAGAGTCCAAGCACCGTTGCTCCAACGCTTCATTGTGTGAACCTCCAAACGGAAACCCGGCCGGGTGTGTGGGCACCGCAAGCCGGGTGGATCGCGGAACACGATCCATTCACACCTGAGCAAAGTGAGTGCCCGCGTGCGCGGTGGTGACCAGGCAGGGGACTGCTGCCGCTCGTAACGGACGCATGTCCTTCGTCACTTCTGGAGTGGCATTGGTCCCGATTTCAGGATTGGCCCGGGCTAGCTGGTCACGGGACAGTTCAAGCTGCAGGATGCAGGATTCAAAACGATGAACGCTCGCGGCTTCGCCACTCACGGACCTGGGGCTTGGGACTTGGGACTTGGGGCTTGGGACTTGGGGCTTGGGACTTGGGGCTTGGGACTTGGAACCTGCTCGAAGCCTCAAGCCTCAAGCCTAAGCCTCAAGCCTCAAGCCTCAAGCCTCAAGCCTCAAGCCTCAAGCCTCAAGCCTCAAGCCTCAAGCCTCAAGCCTCAAGCCTCAAGCCTCAAGCCTCAAGCCTCAAGCCTCAAGCCTCAAGCCCCAAGCCCCAAGCCTGATATCGCTAGACGAAGTAGGGCAGCGCCGTGACGAAGGAAGCGATCACCGCGATCAGCGTGACGACCAGGCAGGCCACCGCGATCGCGAGGTGATCGATGCGCTCGGGCCGGAGCGGATCGAGCAGCATCGACGCGAGGTATCCGCCGGCGAATCCGCCGAGGTGCGCGTAGTTGTCGACGCCCGGAAAGATCAGCCCGAACACGCCCATCAGCAGCGCATACTGCAGGCCGGCCTGACCGACGTGGCTGCTGCCGGTTCGCCGGCCGTAGTGGACGAGGGCGCCGAGCAGCCCGAAGATCGGCGCCGATGCGCCGACGGTGAAGTACGCGCCGCGCAGAAACGGAATCGGCATGAACGACAGGTACGCGCCTGCCAGTGAGCTCAGCGTGAATCCCGTCACGCCGGCAATGGTGTAGATGATCACCATGCGGCCCGCTCCGTAGAGATTGGCGATCTCAGGCGCCAGCTGCCGAATCCACAGCACGTTGAAGAAGATGTGCATGACGCCGGCGTGGAGCCAGCCGGCGGTGAGTACCGTCCACCATCGGCCTTCCTGAATCACCGGGATGGCGCCGCTCGCCCCGAGCAGGAACAGGATCTCAGTCGACGGCGACAGCATCATCTGCATGTTGGCGCCCGACAGGATCAGCGAGATGACGTAGAGCGTGATGGTTGCGCCGATCACGAGCGGGATGAATCCCAGATCGTTGCCGAGCCGGCGCAGCGCCGGACCGTATCCCCACAAGCCTGGATTCCGCCGGCCGCAGTTGTCGCAGCGCTCGTCGTTGACACCAACCAGCACGCCGCACGACGCGCAGATGACGGAGCCGCTTGTCTGTCGCTTCAAGAACATTGGAAAGGCAGAAGGCAAAAGGCAGAAGGCAGAAGGCAGAAGGCAGAAGGCAGAAGGCAAAAGGCAGAAGGCAGAACGAGAACGCCTGCCTTCTCGAAAGACTGATTCATTGAGGCGGCTACGGTGCGGTCGTGGCCCCGAGCGCCTTCCGGATGTGCGGCTCGAGCTCTTCGCGCGTCATCTGACCGGGGTGATAGAGCGTCACGATGCCGGCGCGGTCGACCATGACGATCGTGGGCGTGGTGCTCGAGCCGTAGTTGGTGAACGACTGTTCGTTCACAGGGACCGTCCAGTCGACGCCCTTGTAGAACTCGGCCAAAACCTCGCCGATGTATTTCATCTCGACGTCGGCCTTGGCCGGCGCGCGCTTGGCGACGTAGCCGTAGCGCTGCGTCGGCGCGACGATCGCGAATCCCTGCTCGCGATACTCTGCCTGGAGCTCGCGAAGAATCGGCGCCATGGCTTTGCAGTCTGGACACCAATGCGCCCAGAAGAACATGAGCACGGCCTTGCCGCGAAGCGAGGCGAGCGTCGGCGGCTTGCGGCCGATGTACTCCGCGATCGAGTATTCCGGCGCCGGTTTGCCCTCGAGTGTCAGCAGGTTCAGGTTCTTCTGCAGCCGCGCCACGATCGACGTGTTCTTGTAAGTCTCGATGCTCCTCGTCAGCACGCGAAGCGCCGTGCCCAGATCTCCCTGCTTGGCGGTGGCCTGGGCCTGGACTTCGAACGAGGCGCCCAACGCCAGCGGTAGATGCGTCTCATCGTCGAGCCCGCGAGTCTTCAAGACTTCGCCGACCATGTGCTCGGTTTCAAACGCGATGCGGAGCGCTTCGTCGAGGCGGTTGGCGGCCAGGTGGCCTCGTCCCAGCCACGAAAAAGCCTCGACGGCTTCGCCGGTCGGTCCCTTTTCGGCGATGAAGGCACGTGCGCGCGCCTCTCCGGCGGCGAAGTCGTCCTTGGCAATCAGCGCCCGGACTTCCTGAATGATGGTCTGAGGTTGTGGCGGCGCCTGCGTCTGGGCACGCGGCGATGTGCCGACCAGGACGACGAGGGCCAACCCGACCGGGAAGGAGCGCGCGCGCATCGTGATCATTCGGGAAGAATACCCTACGAGCCACGATAGCGGGGAGCCTAAGACGCGCCGCCGGCCCGCCTGATCCTACGAGGCGCGGAGCGCCACGCTCAGGAGGCAACGTAGTTGCCGAGCCTGCAAACGGCGGAGCCGTTTGCCCACGGAGCGAGCGCGGCCAGCGCCGCTCATTTGAAGTGCCGGCGGTACCATGCGATGGACCGCTCCAGCGCATCCACGACGTGCCTGGTTTCGCGCAGGCCGTGGCCTTCCCTCGGATAGCGCAGCATGGTGGTGTCGACCCCCACGTCCTTGAGCGCGATGAAGAACTGTTCGGCTTCTGCGATCGGGACGTCGTTGTCGTTTTCACCGTGGATGAAGAGCGTCGGGGTCTTGACCTGCTTCGCGTACCGGATGGCGGACCGCTCCCACAACAGATCGGCAATGCCCGGCTCATGTGGGAACGCGCCGAACTCGACCGCGAGGTAGTCGTGGTAGTAGGAGAGGTAGTTCTGTGTGATCAAGTTCGAGATGCCCGCGGTCGGAATCGACGCCTTGAACCGCGGCGTCTGCGTGACGATCCAGTTGGCCAGCTGCCCGCCGTAACTCGTGCCTTCGAGCCCCATCCGGTTGCCGTCGAGCCACGGATACTTCGCCAGCGCGGCATCGACACCGGCCAGCACATCCTTGGCCTCGCCGCCGTTTTGATCCTTGAAGATCAAGTCGGCGAGCTTCTGCCCATAGCCCGTCGAGCCGCGGTAGTTGACCATCAACGTCGCCCACCCGAGCCCGGCATAGACCTGCGCCTTGGCATTGAACCCGGGCCCCTGCTGGCCGTGCGGTCCGCCGTGCATGATGACGATCAGCGGCGTCGAACCTGCTGAACCTGCTGAACCTGCTGAACCTGCTGAACCTGCTGAACCTGCTGAACCTGCTGAACCTGCTGAACCTGCTGAACCTGGCTTCGTGACAAACGCCTCAATCTCAGTCCCATCAAAACTCTTGAACGTGAAGGACTCGACCTCGGCCACCGACTTCGTGGCCAGCAGGCTCGCGTTCAACGTCGTCAACGGTTTGGTGCCGCTCGCGTCCTTGATGAACAGCTCCGCCGGCGCACCCGGCGTCGAGAAGGTGTAGGCGATTGCATCCTTGCCGACCGACCACGATCCGAGGTTGCCGCGCTCCGCAATCACGGACTCGGCCGCGCCTGGTCGAGGCGAATCAGGCTCGCCTTGGGGTTTTGCCTGCGCCGGCGGCGCTGGCAGCTTCATCAACTTCGTCGATCCCCGCTCCTGCACCGAGAAGTACAGCGACTTACCATCGGCCGACCACTGCGGCGCGCCCTGGCGATTGTCGATGCCTGCGCCAATCTCCTGCCGGTTCGACCCGTCGGCGTTCATCACCCACACGTGCGTGTCTTCCATCGTGGTTTCCGACGAGGTCAGATCGCGGCGGGTGCCGGCGAAGGCGATGCGTGTGCCATCGGCAGACCACGATGGAAAATACTCGGCGCTCTTCGTGGAGGTGAGCCGCCGCACGACGCCGTCCTTCACGCGAGCGGCAAAGACGTCGTAGTTGAAGGTCGTGTCGGGGTTGGCCTCGCGGTTCGACACGAAGAGCAGCTCTTCGCCGCGCGGTGACCAATCAATCGAATGCTCGTAGAAGTCGCCGGTGGTGAGCTGGCGAACCTGACGCGTTGCGAGGTCGGCGACGTACACGTGCAGGCGCTTGTTGTCGTTGAAGCGCGTGAGCCCTTCGGTCGCCGTCGGCTTGTAGAGATAACGAGTGATCACCATCGGATCACCGTTCGCATCGTCGGTCTCAGGACCCGGCGCGGCCGAGACATAGGCGACCGAGCGGCCATCGGGCGACCAGGCGAGGTGCTCGCCGGATGTCGGCAGCGGATGATTCGTGCCCGCCACCGGCGCGATGAGCCGCTCGCCCTCGCCGTTCTGATCGGACACGATGAGCCCGGCGCCCTCTTCGATGCGGCCGACATACGCCACCCACTTGCTGTCGGGTGACCAGCGCGGTCCGGCGCCGCCGTTCAGCTTGGTGACACGTCCACTCGCCAGATTCCGAATCCACGTGTCGCTGTACGGCCGCTCCGGCCGCTCACTGTGGGTCACCGAATACGCGACGTGAGTTCCGTCTGGCGAGAGTTGAACGTCGCCGACCGACTGCAACTTGTACAGGTCGGCTGGCGCGAGCGGGGATTTGGCCTGCGCCGCCGGCCAGGCCACAACTCCAGCGGTAAGTAGAGCGATACAGGAGAACGCACGCATGGCCGCAGGATACTTCAGGAGTTCGCGCTTCCCAGTTGGGATCGGTCGCTTTCGCGACTCCTACGAGCCGCGTAGCGGCGAGTCCTCACCAGGTCGCGAAGCGACCGTTCCAGACGCGAGCGTAGGCGAGCGACTCTACGCCTCCTTCAGCCCCCGTGTCCCTATGGCAAAGCACGCGATGCCGATCGTGATCAGAATCGCGCAGGGGGTCACCATCTCGGCGGCTGAGAAGTTACGCCACACGCCGCCTTCGATCGCGAGCATGGCCCAGCGGACGGGGCTGATTAGGCCGATGGTCTGCATCCACGCCGGCATTACGAAGGTCGGCACCATGGCGCCGCCGAACATCGACAGCGGCATCATGATCGCCCACGCGGCGCCAGAAGCCGCTTGCTCGGTCTTGCCGAGGCTCGCGATCAGCATCATGAAGCCGACGAAGCACACCGCCGCGGAAAGACCCGCGAGCGCGAGGATGCCGTAGGACGTAGGACGCACGCCAAAGAACAGGGCGACGCCGAGCAGCATGAGCTCGACCAGCAGAATCGAGACGAAGCACGCCAGCGCCTTACCGCCGAGAATCTGACCGCGTGAGAGCGGCGCCATGCGAAGGCGGACGAGCGTTCCGTGCGTGCGCTCGGAAACCAGGCTCAAACCGAATGACATCACGCAACCGATCAGTCCCCAGATCACGCCTTGTGGAAAGGTGATGTCGAACGCATTTTCCGGACCGCGGCGTTCGCGCGCGACCGCTGTTGCGGTGACCTTGAGCGGTTGCCAACCGGCTGCGCCGGCCCCCGGCGGCCCGCTCTGCGCGGCCGGAGTGTTGACGAAGCTCTTCAATTCGGTGAGGAACCGCTCGACCGGCGCGGTTTCCGCCGACCCGCCGCCTTGTTTCATCTCGCTCAGCGCCTGGTCGACCATCCGGCTCGACGCCGATGGGTCGGTGAACATCTTCTGCATGTCCTCGGCGGCATGCTTCATCAGCAGGCCTTCGATCATGCCGGACTCGGCTTTCCTCGCCGGGTCGACGCCGAGCTCGACCTCCTTTGACGCCCCGTAGAACATCCGCTCGGACGCGACACCAAAACCGGGTTTGATGACGATGTAGGCCGTGCGCTGTCCGCGGCGGACGGCGTTTTCCGCGTCGGGTCGCGACATCGGCAGGAGATCGAACGAGCTCTCGAGCCGCTTGGCGAACGCGCGCGAGCCGTCCGTGCCGTCCTCGTCGATCAGGCCCACCTTCATCCGGTTCTCGGGCCCGTTGGACTGACCGCCAAACGCAAAGCCGAAGAGCACGGTGACGATGATCGGCCAGATGAAGGTGAAGAACAGCCCCGCCTTCACGCGCGGCAGCAGACGTAGATCCTTTAATGCGAGGGCAATGACCTGAGACATTTTCAATCCCTGAGGCTTCGGCCCGTCAGCCGCAGGAACACCTGCTCCAGCGTCGGGCGTTCCAGATGGAACGAGTCAATCGTGGCAGTTGCGGCGATCCGGTTCAGCTCCGCCAGTGGATCGGCCGTCTGCAAGCGGCGCGTGTCCCCGTTGGTCTGCACGACCAGCGTCGGCGCGCCGCCGTGCGAGCCGAGCAGCTCGCCGACCGATCCGATCGCGAGGAGCTTGCCGTGATCGATGATCGCGATGCGCTCGCACAGGCGCTCCGCCTCCTCCATGTAATGCGTCGTGTAGATGATCGTCCGCCCTTCACGGTGCAGGGCCTCGATGTTCTCGAAGATCTTGTTGCGCGACTGCGGATCGACGCCGACGGTGGGCTCGTCGAGCAACAGCAGATCGGGATCGTGCACCAGCGCGGCGGCGAGGTTGAGACGGCGCTTCATGCCGCCCGAGTAAGTGCCGACGCGATGGTCCTTGCGATCGCTGAGCCCGACGAAGTCGAGGCACCACGCGACCCGTTGGTCGAGTGCGCCTCCGGAGAGGCCGTACACTGCGCCGAAGAACCGCAGATTCTCGTTGGCGGTCAGCAAGTCGTACAAGGCGAGTGCCTGCGTCGCAACGCCAATCCGCTGGCGCACTCTCGGTTCGACGGGGTCGCCGAGCCCCTCGATGCGCACCTGGCCGGCATCGGGCGCGAGCAGCCCGACGGCCAGACTCACCGTCGTGCTCTTGCCCGCCCCGTTCGGACCCAGGAGGCCGAATACCTCCCCCCGCCGGACGCTGAGGCTGAGGTCGTCGACGGCCACAATCGATCCGAACGATTTGCGGAGGTTGTTGAGGGTCAGCATTGAATGTTCCAGAGTTCTAGGTTCCAAGTTTCCGGGTTTGAACCTTGGGCCCTTTGAACCCTAACGCACTATACGTGGGGTCATGGGTGTTGTTCAGTACTTGACCGCGAGCGGCGGAATCGACAGATCGAACGGGCTGCCGCGAGGCCCGAAGGCCCGCTCACGCGGAACGCGTCGACTGCCGCTGCACCGAATCGGCTAACATCTGCGGCGCAATGCCCAAGGGGTCGTTTCTCAGTCAATTCGCCAACGACATCTTCATCAGCTACACCCACATCGACAACAAATCATTCGGTGAGGAACAGAAGCGCTGGGTCAACGACCTTCACGCGCTGCTTGGCGTTCGCGTCGAGCAGTGGCTCGGCCACGGCGTCCAGGTCTGGATGGATCCCAAGCTTCAGGGCAATGATGAATTCGCCGACGCCTTGCGGGAGACGCTCGCGCGGGTTGGCGTCCTGGTCTGCGTCGTATCGCCGCGGTACCTGACGTCGAAATGGTGCCTCGAGGAACTGCAGGGCTTCCTTCGCGCTTCCGCGCAGAACATCGGAACGCATCTCGGCACGAAGTCGCGCGTCTTCAAAGTGTTGAAGACCCCCGTCCCAAGACAAGACGAACCCGAGCCGCTGCGAGGTTTGCTCGGATACTTCTTCTATCACGAGCCCGAACCCGGCAGGGTGCGCGAGTTTCATCTCGATCCAAGCCCCGAAGGACGCAAGGCGTACTGGGCGCGGCTCGATGATCTCGCTCGAGACATTGCCGACCTCCTCAAACAGGTCGAGGCCGTCGGCGGTCGAAAGATCGATCTCGATGTCGCGCCGCCGGGCGCCACGATCTATCTGGCAGAATCGTCATCCGATCTCCGGACGGTACGCGACGAGATCAAACGCGACCTCATGGAGCGAGGGCACCGCATTCTGCCCGAGCGGAGCGTGCCTCAGAACGCGGCCGAGGCCATGGCCGCAATGCAAGCCGACCTCGAAGGCTCCGCGCTGTCGATTCATCCCCTCGGCGCCAGGTACGGCGTCCGGCCGGAGGGCGACGATCGATCGATCCCGCACATGCAGTTTGACATTGCACGAACACGCGCGGCGCGCAACGGCTTCGCGCAACTGATCTGGGTTCCGCGAGGCCTTCAGCCCGCCGAGGATCGACAAGCGCGATTCATTGCAGACCTGCAGGCGTCGCCGGGGCTTGGCGGCAACATCGAGCTGCTGGTGGCGTCGCTCGAAGAAGTCAAGACCCATGTCATCGACAAATTGAAACCGGCGACCTCGGTGCCGCTCCGGCCGGAGCCACCGCCGGGACTCAGCGTTTACTTGATCTGCCATCCGCAGGATTTCCAGGCGATCCAACCAGTTCAGGACGCGCTCAACGCTGAAGGCTTCGGCGTGTTGCTCACCGCGCGCGACGGCACCGAGGCGGAGATTCAAGCGCTCCATCGAGACTCGCTGATCAACTGCGATGCGGTGATCATTTTCTACGGTCGCGCCGGTGAGGCGTGGCTGCGCGTCAAGCTGCTCGATCTGGTCAAAGCGCCGGGCTGGGGCCGCGCGCGTCCGCTCCTCGCACATGCCGTCTATGTCGCTGCGCCCTCTACTCCGGCCAAGCAGGCGTACCACGACAACGAAGCGATGGTGCTGCAGGCCGGCGAAGCCTTCGATCGAGCGTCACTCGCACCATTCACAGCCCGCCTGAAGGCGTTGGAGACGTCATCGAAACGGGGAACGACGTGACGGCCAATCCCTTTCCGGGTCTGCGGCCGTTTACCGCCGAGGAATCGCATCTCTTCTTCGGACGGCAAGAACAGATCGACGAGCTTGCGAGCCGACTCGGCCGCCGACGGTTCATCGCGGTCATGGGCGCGTCGGGAAGCGGCAAGTCTTCCTTGGTCCAGGCCGGCCTGATTCCCGCCCTGCACGGAGGCTACCTGACCGAGGCCGGCGCGAACTGGCGGATGGCCGTGTTTCGTCCAGGAGTGAACCCGATCGGCAACCTCGCGCGGACGCTGTCTTCGCCGGCCGTACTCGGGGCCGTCAATCGCGACCCGATGATTCAACGCGACTCGATCGAGATCACCCTCCGTCGCAGTGGGCTCGGGCTGGTCGAGGCCGTACGCCAGGCGCGCCTGTCCGAATACGACAGCGTGCTGATTGTCGCCGACCAGTTCGAGGAGTTGTTTCGCTTCAGGACGACATCGCCTGAGCCTGTCGAGGCGAGCAACGAGGCTGCGGCCAGCGTCAAGCTCCTCCTCGAGGCGGTCGCTCAGACCGAGATGCCGATCTACGTCGTGGTGACGATGCGGTCGGACTTCCTTGGAGACTGCTCGGTGTTCCCTGATCTCCCAGAGGCGATCAACGACGGTCTCTACCTGATTCCGCGGATGCAGCGCCCACACCTGCGAGCGGCCATTGACGGGCCGGTCGCCGTGGCCGGTGGTTCGATCACCCCCCGTCTCGTCGAGCGGCTCATCAACGACGCTGGCGACGATCCCGATCAACTTCCGGTGCTTCAGCACGCGGTGATGAGGGCGTGGTCGGCGCGAATGGCCGGCGCAGGTGTCCCGCCTGCGCTTGACTTGCAGCACTACGAGGCGATCGGGGGAATGGCCAGCGCGTTATCAAACCACGCCGACGAAGCGTACGCGGAGCTCGCACCTCCACAGCAGGTCATCGCTGAAGCCCTCTTCAAAGCGCTGACCGAAAAAGGGCCCGACAACCGCGAGGTGCGCCGGCCGTTGTCTCTTGCCGAGCTCAGCGCTGTTGCCGGCGTCGATCAAGATGCCGTCGCCCAGGTCGTCGAGCGATTCCGCATGAAGGATCGATCGTTTCTCACACGGTCGGCGGACGACGTGGTCGATATCTCGCACGAGAGTCTCATCCGCCAGTGGAAGCGGCTGAGACAGTGGGCGACGGAGGAAGCCGAGTCGCGAGAACTCTACACGCGGATCGCCGACGCCGCCGACCGTCACCAGAAGGGTCAGGCGGCGTTGCTGCGCGATCCCGAACTGCAAATCGCGGAGGACTGGTGGGGGCGAATCCAGCCCAACGAAACGTGGGCGAGACGGTACCATTCCGGGTTTCAGATTGCGCAATCATTCCTTCAGCAAAGCCTCGAGGTGCGCGCGACTGAGAACGCCCGGCTCGACCGCGAGACATTCGAGAAAGCGCGCATCCAGAACGAGTTGAAGATTGCCGCGGAAATCCAACGGGCCCTGCTCCCCGAAGGCAAAATCTCGGGGAGGTTCTTTCAAGCCAGCGGCATGTCAATGCAGGCGCGGGGGTTTGGCGGAGACTTCTTCGACCTAGTCGATCAACCTGACGGTACGTTTGGCTTCCTGGTCGGCGATGTATCTGGCAAAGGTCCAGCGGCCGCTCTCGTCGCATCGAAGATTCTCGGGATTTTTTCGGCGTTCTCTCAGGTGGACAACGACCCGGCCGAGACCGTGGATCGCATCAACAAGGTGATGATGCGCCGCGCGATCGAGGCCCGGTACGTGACGCTCCTGTACGGCAGGCTCGCGCAAACCGGGGAGTTCCTCTTCTGCAACGGGGGCCATAATCCGCCGCTGATCTTTGGAAAAGAGGGTGTGCGGCAGATCGTGGCCGCTGGCATGCCCGTCGGAGTGTTCGAAGCGGCCACTTACTCGCTGGACAGCGTTCACCTCCAGCCGGGCGACACGATGGTGATTTACAGCGACGGTGTTACGGAAGCCGAAAACGTCGCCGGCGAAACGTTCGGCGATCAGCGCATGGCCGAGGTACTGGAGATGCACTCTACCGAATCGGCCTCCGTCGTCCTCGAGAAGCTGATTGACGCCTTGAGGACGTTCACGAAAGGCGCTGACCAGCTTGACGACATCACGGCACTGATCGTGAGGTACTCGGGGCCATGACCGTGACGCGAGACGGGCGAAATTCGGTGATTTGGCGGCCCCACGAGCCGCAAAGCGGTGAGCCAGCGCGCCGGCGCAGCGAGCGCTCCCACGTGGCGGCGAAGCCCCCGAGCGGCGGAATTCGGTGATCGAGAGGTGAAAGTCCGCAGTCCATGATCCGCGGTTCCGCACTCTGGACGAAGAGCCCAGGGCGGAATGCGGACTGCGGACTGAGGACGGACTGAGGACGGTGGACCGAGGACGGACTGAGGACGGTGGACCGAGGACGGACTGAGGACAGTGGACCGTGGACTGAGGACTACAATTACCCCATCGGCACCGAGCTCATCGTCATCGTCCTGCTCGTTCTCGCCAATGGCGTGTTCGCGATGTCGGAGATGGCCGTCGTCGCGTCGCGGAAGGTGCGGCTGCAACAGCGCGCCGATGATGGGGACGAGCGCGCCAGGAGGGCGTTGGCCCTCGCCAACGATCCCAGTCAGTTCCTGTCGACCGCCGCCGTCGGCATGACGCTCATCGGCATCCTGGCCGGCGCCTATGCTGGCGCGACGATCGCAGAAGCCCTGGCCGTGCCAGTCGCCGCCATTCCCGTGCTGGCGCCCTATGCCGAAGGCGTCGCCCTCGGCCTTGTCGTCGCCGCGATTACGTTGCTCACGCTCATCGTCGGGGAGCTCGTGCCCAAGCGCATCGCGCTCAACCACCCTGAGTCGATCGCGGCTTGGGTCTCGGTGCCGCTGGCTGTGGTGTCGCGCGTCGGAGGACCGGTGATCGCGGTCCTGACCAAGGCGACCAACGTTATCCTCGCTCTGTTTGGCATCGGTGATCAGCCCGAGTCACACTTGACCGAAGATGAGATCAAGGCCGTAATCAGCCAGGGCGCGGAGACCGGCGTAATTGCGCAGACCGAAGAGACGATCGTCCAGCGCGTCTTGGAACTCGGCGACACCCGCGTCACGGCCATCATGACGCCCCGCCCAGACATCGAGTGGATCGATCAGGATGCGTCGCCCGAAGAGCTGCGCGAGTTCCTGGCGTCGCATCCACACACGCAGTTCGTCGTCTGCCAGGGCAGCCTCGACAACGTGCTGGGTATCGTATGGTCCAAGGATCTGCTGCCGTTCGCCTTGCGAGGGCGAGCGATCGACCTCAAAGGACTGATTCGCGAGCCGCTGTTCGTGCCCGACTCGATGCCGGCGGTACAGCTGCTGGAATCGTTCCGCAGCTCGCACAAGCACGTCGCGCTGGTGACCGACGAGTACGGGGCGATCGAGGGCCTGGTAACGGTGACCGATTTGCTGGTCGCGCTCGTCGGGGCTCTGCCGGTTGACGCAACGGAGGCTACCGGTGGCTTTGTCCAGCGGGCGGACGGATCGGTGCTGGTGGACGGCTCCGAGCCGATGGAAGACGTGATGCGGTACTTTTCGATTGAAGCGCTGCCGGAAGGCGAGGCCGGCGCGTATCACACCTTCGGCGGATTCGTGATGGCGCGACTCGGCCGCGTCCCGAAGGCCGCCGAGGCGTTCGAGTGGTGTGGGTTGCGGTTCGAGGTCGTCGACATGGACGAGCGTCGGATCGACAAAGTGCTCGTCACGCGCTTGCCGGCCGCCGACGTCCAGGAGCCGGACGAAAAGGGCGAGGCCACCCAGGCTCAGCGCACGTAAGTGTTGATGACCTGTTCGAGCGCGCGCTTGCAGACCGCGCAGAAGTAATCGGCTCGCGTGAACATGATGCAATTCTGCTCCGGCCGGTAATAGCCGCGCGATTCGTATCTGGCGCCTTCGAAGGCGCCGACCTGTCCGGCGTCGCGCACCTTGCCAAACTGCTCATCATCCCGTCGCCGCTCTTCGGCGAACAGCGCCTCCATCTCGGCTTCCGGCCGGTTGGCTTTTCTGAGCGCGGCCCTTCTGGCCTGCGCCTCGCGGGAGCGCAGCTCGTAGGCATCTTTTTCCCACGGCGTGGGGAGCGGGGTGCCTGGCGCGACGAGGTCCTTCCACTTCAGGTTGCCCGGGTCGAGCAGGGCCGTGACGTTCGGCTCCCACGGCTCCTCTCGCGTGGTCGATGGCAGGTAGGCGACCGGCGACGTGTAGTACTCGTCGGCCAACGCCGCAAAGTGATGCCCGAACTCGTGCACGAATACGTACGGCGCAAAGGCGTTGTCGGCCGCGACCGTGCTGTACAGGCCATAGATCCCGCCGCCGCCATAGGTGCGGCCGTTCACGACCATCTCGACGACGTCGTACGGGGCGAACGAGGCGAGCTGGCGAAACGCCTTGTTGTCGAAGCTCAGGATGTAGCGCTCGGATCCGAATGCGTCGTAGGTCGAGCCGACGGGATTGGCTCGATGGATGCCGAGCGACGGGCGTGAGATGCCCGACTCGCGAGCCGCGGGCGCCAGCCCCCAGACGTTGAAGTCGGTGCGGCGTTCCTTGAACGGCGAGGTCGAAAAGAGCACGTCGATCAGTCGCTTGCTGTCCGCTTCGAACTTCGATCGCTCGGCCGCCGTGTAGCCGTCGCCCAGCAGCAGTAGATCGACTTTGCTCGCCGGATCGCCGTGTTGCTCGAGCGTGATCAGCGGACCCGGTGACGGATCGGGTGCCGCCGTATTGACGAACATGTCCTTGGGATCGACCGCGATGGTCCAGATGTCGCGCCACTGGTTACCAGACTCGCGCTTGCGGACGGTGACGCTTACCGGCGCCGTCGGCAACGGGAATCGCAGCGACTCGTGAAACGTGCGTGTGAGGGTCTTGGCCTCTTCGGTCGTCACCCACTCGTCGTAAATCGACCCGAACCCGTGCGAGTACAGCAGCGTCTTCGACGCGGCGTCGCGGACGTCGAACCCGTAGGCGCCGTAGTTGATCGCGTCGATGCGGCCGCGCGCCGATCCCGACCACTGCGCCGGCTCGATCACCAGCTCATCGAGCGCGAAAACCTCTCTGGTCGTGTCGCCGGTGTGGAAGTAGTCCAGTCGCAACGTGCGCGTCGCGGTCGGCGCCTGGGCGCCGAAGGCGCCAGCCACGCCGAGGGTGCCAAAGAGGATCAGGGCCGCAAATCGCATACTCGCCATCCAACTTGAAACTGAAACTGAAACTTGAAACTGAACTGCAACTTTCAACTGAAACTTTGAACTTTCAACTCTTGAACTTTCAACTTTCCTGCATCACGAATGCACTCCCGGCGCCTCGTGGCCAGTCCGGTCGACGTATTCGATGTAGGAACCAGGAAACGCGTGCGGATGCGCATCGAGTCCGGATTCACCACCCAGCTCCAGAACGCGGTTGCTCAGTCCTCGAAGAAAGCTGCGGTCGTGCGAGACGAACAGCATCGTCCCTTCGAACGACTTGAGCGAATCGACCAGCATGTCCTTGGTCGCCAGGTCCAGGTGGTTGGTCGGCTCGTCCAGCACCAGAAAATTCGGCGGGTCGAACAGCATGCGGGCAATCGCGAGACGGGTCTTTTCGCCGCCCGACAGTGAACGGATCCGCTTGTCGATATCGTCGCCGGAGAACTGAAAGGCGCCGGCCAGCGATCGCAACACGCCGGTGCCTTCGTGCGGGAAGTCGGCCTCGAGTTGCTCGAAGACGGTGAGATCGGCGTCGAGCAGATCGAGCGACTGCTGCGCGAAGTAGCCCATCTTGAGGCTGGCGCCCAGCCGGATCTCCCCCGTGTCCGGCGTGAGCACTCCGGCCACCATCTTCAGCAGGGTCGTCTTGCCGGCACCATTGCGGCCCATGACCGCCCAGCGCTCGCCGCGGCGGATGGTCAGGTTCATGCCGTCGTAGATGACACGCCGGCCGTACGCCTTGTGCAGGTCCTCGATGACAGCGACTTGATCCCCCGAGCGGGGCGGGTCGCGAAAGTCGAACTTGACGATCTCGCGCCGCTTCGGCAGCTCGACCTTTTCGATCTTGTCGAGCGCCTTGATGCGGCTCTGCACCTGCGCCGCCTTGGCGGCATGCGTCCGGAATCGATCGATGAAGCGCTGTTCCTTGGCGAGCATCGCCTGCTGGCGGGCGTAGGCGGCCTCGCGGTTGGCCTCGCGCAAGCCGCGCTCGCGCTCGTAGAAGTCGTAGTTGCCCGAGTAGACGGTGACGTCGCCACCATCGATCTCGGCGATCTTCGAGACGACGCGGTTCATGAACTCGCGGTCGTGCGAGGTCATGAGCAGCGCGCCGTCGTAGGCCTTGAGGAACGTCTCGAGCCAGATGATCGACTCGATGTCGAGGTGGTTGGTCGGCTCGTCCATCAGCAGCACGTCGGGCCGGCCGAGGAGCACGCGCGCCATGGCGACGCGCATCTTCCATCCGCCCGATAAGGCCCCGACATCACCGTCAATCCGCTCGTCGTCGAAGCCGAGGCCATGGAGCACCTCGCGCGCCTGGCTCTCGAGGGCGTAGCCGCCCAGGTGGTCGTATTCCTCCTGCACTTCGCCAAAGCGCGCGAGGATGCGCTCCATCTCGCCGGCCCGGGCGGGATCCGACATCGCATGCTGCAGCTCGTCGAGCTCGTGATGCAGCGCGCCCACACGTCCGCTACCCGCAATGGATTCGTCCAGCACGGAGCGGCCGGACATCTCTTCGACGTCCTGCCGGAAGTAGCCGATGGTCAGCCGTCTGGGGACCGAAACCTCGCCGTCGTCGGCGGTCTCGTCGCCGACCATCATCCGAAAGATGGTCGTCTTGCCCGAACCGTTCGGCCCGACGAGGCCCGTTTTCTCTCCGGGATTGAGTTGGAAGGAGGCGTCAACAAACAGTACCTGCTTGCCGTACTGCTTGCTGACGCTGGCAAACGAAATCATCTAAGCCGGCATCCGGCATCCGGCATCCGGCAGCCGACGGTGCTCACTGCTGTGATGTTGATGATCGAGCCGTCACGTAGTCCCACCTCGTGCCGGCCTGTTCGACGATTCGCTGGACGTCGTCCTTCAGGAGGTAGCCTTTGGACACGAGATCGTTGGCGGTCTTGGTAATCTGCGCGAGGTACTGCTCGCGGCCTTGGTAGCGCTCCTCCACGGAGCGTCGCGGATCGTTGGCACGCTCGCGCTCGGACCGCGAGCGGGCGAGCGGAATGAACGAACCCTGCATGCTCGCCAGCACCATCGGCGGGCCCGAGCGCTCGTTGAACAGATTCCATCCTGTGTATGTCGCGAGCGGCACGGCGAGCTCGGGCACGCGGATGCCGGCCAGCTCATTGCCATCGGCGTCAACCTGCGGCACGAGGATCGGGAACGCCGATCCAATCGCCGGCGGCTCCTGCGACACGATGCCTTTGCTGATGAAGTCCGGACCGTAGTTCGCGTGATACGCCCTGTGCGGCGTCTTCGCGACGGTCACCGACGGCAACGCCGGAAACTTGAGCTTGTCGGGCGTCACGAGCGTTCCATCGGCCACGCGCGGCAACGCGCTCGGCGGCGGCGCGACACCGTCGGCGGTCCAGCGATTCATCGACAGCAGCAGCGTGCGCATCACCCAGCGGTAGTCGAGCGGGTTGTTCATCTGCTGACCGATCGTCCGCGACGGCGGGAAGCCGGCGACGCCGTGCTGACCGGCGGCGAGCAGATACCCGCGCACATTCGCCGGGAGCGGCATGTCCTTCTGCCCGTCAACCGTCGTGTGGAAGAGCGACGCCGCGCGCCCCCAGTACTCATACGACGAGTTCGTGTAGAACACCTTTGGCTGAAGCTGCGGCTTGCCCGAGTGGGTCAGCAAGCCGTCTACGACACCCGTTTCTGGATCGCGCTGCGGATCGTCGGTGAACGGGAAGATGTCGGTCGGATAGAAGAAGTTGATGAACGGATGGCCGTCGCGCGACGGCTGCGCGAAGCGGTGGTTGAAGCTGCCGCGCCCGCCGCCCGCGACGTGCGCCATCACCCCATCGAAGACCATGCGATGCGCTTCGTCTTCGTTGAAGCCGTAATAGAGGTAGGTGCGGAGAAACCGTCCGCTCTGCGAAATGCCGAACGCGATCGCGCGCCTGATCGAGCCGGCCTGCAGTCCCAACTCGCTGGCCGCGCCGTATTTCAATCTCGACACCGTATCGCGGATCGCGGCTGGACCGACACCGACCACCGGCGGATCCTGCGACCGGTACACGACCTCATAAATCTTCTTGGGCTCGAAGCCGGCCGCCATGCGAACGCCTTTGCCGTCCTCGGTGAACTGCCATTGGTCGCGTGCAATCGTGCGGCGCGCGCCCTCCACCGAATCCCGGACCGTCAAGGCGGCTGCGGGATCGTTGGGTGTGGCGACGACGTAGGCCTGGTGATCGCGATCGGCCAACGATGCCTGCCGGCTCGTCTCGATGACGACGAAGTCGCTGCGGACGAGTCCTTGAATGGGACGCCCGTCGGGCTCGCGCGCGATCGGCGCGAACACGCGAACCAGCCCGTCGCGCATCGGCGGATCGAACTGCCAACCGACCCACAACAGCGTGAAGCCGTGCTCGAGGAGGAAGCCATCACCAAAGTTCTCCGGCGTTGACGGATCGAGGCTGCCCGTCGCGAAGTTGAAGAACCCCACCATCCC
The DNA here is from genome assembly GCA_963773045.1 of uncultured Acidobacteriota bacterium. GTDB lineage: Bacteria > Acidobacteriota > Vicinamibacteria > Vicinamibacterales > UBA2999 > 12-FULL-67-14b. The sequence goes on from CAVYZT010000015.1 coordinate 243,636, forward strand.
TTTGCCGCCGCGGTTGGAGACTTCATACAAGAGCGTGCCGTTGCCTCGCGCCGGATCCTTGGGCTTGATCAGATAGAAGTCGGACGAGAACTCCACCTTGCCGGCGGCATTCCGCGGCGCCTTGTCGATGTCGGCGATGATCTGGTTCGCTGTGTTGCGCGGGTCGATGCTGAAGTAGATCAGCCCGGACAGCTTTTCGTAGGGCCCGGTCGCGCCAAAGGCCTGGCCGTTGAGCACGTCGGCGCGGTTTTTGACCTCAATCCGGACCACGTCCGCGTAGGCGGGAGCGGCGACGAGCAACAGGGCGAGCAGCGTCTTTGGGATCATCGGTGCCTCACTATCGGCTCAATCAGTCGATCGGTCAATCAATCGGTCGAGCGGTCGATTGGGTTCCGCCGAGTATGGCAGAAAGGCGTTACTCTTGTGTCGATTTGGCCGGAACCCAGGAGCCTCACATGAAGCCACGATCAGGTGCCTCTCGCCGCGCGTTCCTCTCGGCCACCGCCGCTACCGCCGCATCCGTGTGGGTCCCGAAGCCGGTGAAAGGCTTCACCGCCGCCGAGGTGCAGGCCATGTCGATCAATGGCCGGATGGAGGTGGGCCTGTCGAAGTGGGATCTCGATACGCCGGCGTTGTGCGTCGATCTCGACAAGCTGGAAGCCAACATCGCCAAGGGGCAGGCGATTGCCGCCAGGAACGGCATTGCCACGCGCCCGCACGCCAAGACGCACAAGTGTGCCGCGATCGCCAGGCTTCAGCTGGCCGCCGGCGCGGTCGGGATCTGCACGGCCAAGATCAGCGAGGCCGAGGTGTTGTTCGAGCACGGCATCGACCGCATCTGTATGACGACGAGCAATCCCTCGCCCAACAAGATTCGACGCGCGATGCGCCTGCGCAAGCAGTGCAACCACTTCATCCAGGCCGTCGATGAAGAGCAGAACGTGCGGCTTCTCTCGGCCGCGGCCAAAGAAGCCGGCGTCGTCGCCGATGTCGTGATCGACGTCGCGGTCGGCACCCGCAGCGGCATTCCTCCGGGAGAAGGCGCGATCGCGCTCGCCAAGGTAATCGATCGGCTCCCGAATCTGAAGATGCGCGGCATCCTCTCGTACGATGGCGGCGCGCAACACGTGAATGGGTTCGCGGCGCGCAAGGAACGCGCGCTCAAGGGACTGGAAGAGAACGTCAGGACGTTCGAGATGCTGAAGAGCGCGGGACTGAACACGGAGATCTTCAGCGGGGGAGGCACCGGGACCTTCAGCGTCCAGCATTTGACGCCCGGCATCACCGACGTGCAGGTTGGCAGCTACATCTTCATGGACATGCAGTACCTCGCCATCGGCAGCGAGGACGGGGATCCCGTGTACAAAGACTTCGCGCCGTCGCTGACGGTCGTGGCGACCGTGCTCAACAATCGTTTTCCCGGCCGGCTGACGACCGACGCAGGCGCCAAGGCGCTCACGCTCAACGTGCCGCACGCCGGCGTGATCGGCGAGCCGGGGATGGACTACAACGCGGGCTCGGACGAGTTTGGTTCGATCACGTTCACGGAGGCGTCCAAGTCCTACAAGATTGGCGACCGCCTCGAAATGATCATCCCGCACTGCGACCCGGTCGTGAACCTGTACGATCAGATCTATGGCGTCCGGAAGGATCGAGTGGAAGTCGTGTGGCCGATCGTCGCGCGCGGCCATTCTCAGTAGCCCTTCGACTTGCCGTGCGCCCGCGTGGCGGACATGCGGCTCGCTCAAGGCAGGCCCAGTCGGATGAACTGGACGGCTGGGACCCGAAGCTGGGCGCTGCTCGCCGTCGCGTGGATGGCCATCGCCCTGATCACGCGAACGGCGCCGGTCGTCGATCATGAGTATTCGCGCCTGGGGACCATCGACTCGATCGTCGAACGGGGGAACTTCGAGCTCGAGAGCTCGCGGTTCCACGGAACCGGCGACAAGATTTTCCGCAACGGACACTACTACTCACATCAGCCGCCGCTGCTGCCGCTGCTCGAAGCGCCTGTCTACTGGATCCTGAGGCGCTTCGACCTGCGCTTCTGGAACAGCGCACCCTTCGACCTCGCGTATTACCTGTTCACGCTCTTCACCAACGGCCTGGCGTTTGCCCTGACCGTCGTCCTCTTCGACCGGCTGCTGGGTCTGACTGGCATGGTGTCGCGGTGGCGCGGCGTCTATGCGTTCCTCATGCCGGCCGGCACCTGGCTGCTGCCATACGCGATCGTCACGAACAACCACGGGATCTCGGCGCTGTTGACGGCGGTGATGGCCTACCTGCTGCTGTCGATCAGCACGCACGGCGGGACGGCAAGGCGGGCGTTGATGCTGGGAAGCACACTCGGTCTCATCACCGCCATCGAGGTCGTGCCATTGGTCAGCTTCGTTCCGTTCGCGTCTCTGTTCGTCGTCAGCCGGGCCGACATGCGCCGGCTTCCGTCGCTGGCGCTGTTCGCGATCGGGCTGCTCGTGCCTCTCCTCGCGCACGCGGCGCTCAACGTGCCGCTGACCGGTGATCTGCGGCCCGGCGGATTCCACGCGGAGCTCTTCGACTACCAGGGATCGAGATTCACGTCTCAGACGCTGACCGGCTACCTCAATCACAATTCGATCGGCGACTTCGTGAATTACTCGTGGCGCGCGCTGGTGTCACAGAGGGGCTACTTCACGTTTGCGCCGGTGTTGCTCATTGGCCTGCTCGCTGGCGCGTTCGGTCAGCAGCGGTGGGGCACGAACCGAGGCGCTTACCTCGTGCTGTTCTGGGGATCGGTCTGTGGCCTGGTCGCGACGCTTCTGATGACGAACAACCTCGGCGGCGCGGCCGTGGGCTTTCGTCACGCCGCCTTCATCTGTCCGTCGCTGCTCGCGCTCCTCTTTCCGATCCTGGGGATGCCTGCTTCGCCGAAGCTTAGCGAAGGCGAGCGGCTTCGGAAAGGCGGGCGTCGAGCCGCCCGGACGATCATTGGCGCGGTGTGCGCGCTTTCAGCGATCGCGTTGCTGATGCTGGCGGTGCCGCGGACATGGTCGCAATTGGGATTGCTGGCGCCTGTGGTGCCGCCAACCACGTGGCGAAGTTATGTTCCCGTGATCGCGTATGCCGTGGATCGACTGAACGGCAAAGTCGATGAGTTTGGCAACCCCTCGACTCAGCCGCGCTGAATCAGCGCGGCTTCGCTCAGGACAGGCCCTTCGACCTGGATTGTGTTGGGCTAGGAATTCGAGCTGTTGGCCGCGGCGTCGCGCGCCTGGGCGGCCTTCTCGTTCATCTCGACCTGGCCGCGATGAATCGAACACCAGCTCTTGTGCTCGGCGACGGGCATGCCGCACTCGACACACACGCGAACCCGGGTCTTTGGCGGCTCGTTCTTCCCGAACAGTCCTTTGAACAGTGACATTGCCCCTCCCGACCGATTGTTACTTGATACGTTGGACGGGCCGGAAGGGTTCAGAGTTGGGGCGAACTTCGGGGGATTTCTCTATTTTTTCCGGTCCGGGCTCCAGTTGAGCAGGATCGTGAACGGCGAGAGCCGGTCGTCAGCCACCGGTGTCATGAATAGAAACCTCTGGCCGTCATGGCTGACGTCGTAGAGGTTTCGCGCCGATCCCCACAGCGGCTTCATACCGGTGTCGAAGAGCGCTACCGGCACGCTGGCGCTGAAACCCTCTCTGGCTGTCACGCTGGCTGCCATGAGCCGCCGGTCGTCCCCGATAAAGAAAATCTCTTTGCCATCCTTCCGCCAGCGCGGATCGCCGCCGCCTGCGTTCGAAACCTGCCACTTGCCGGCCGGCTTCGGAAAACTCTGAACGTAGACTTCGTCGCGGCCGGATTCGGTGGAGGTATACGCAAACCACCGTCCATCGGGAGAAATTTGGGCCTGTTCTTCGCTCGCTTCGCTTCGAAGCAACGGAACCGGCATGCGCGGCGCGTCGATCGGCAACAACCACAGGTCGACGCGGGTCACCGGGTTGTAACTCGCAAAGACGAGCCACCGGCCGTCTGGCGACCAGGACAGCGCATGCTTCGCGTCTTGAGAGGCGTAGAGCAGTTCATCGCCGGCGCCGCCCTCGAGACGGCGAAGGTACAGATCCAAAGAACCGCGTCGATTCGACGAGAACGCGATGCGCGTGCCGTCTGGAGACCAGACCGGATCGAAGTCCGCCGCGGGATCAAACGTGAGCCGCGAAGCGGCGCCTCCCTCGCCGTCCATAATCCAGATGTCCGACGTGACGGCGGCCAGGCCGAACCCGTGCTGCTTGGACGGGCGAGGTTCGAAGACGTCCACAGCGATGCGCTTCTGGTCGGGTGACAACGTCGGTTCGAAATGTTGCGCCGCGCTTGGCGTCACCACCAGCGAACGGCGCTCAGCTCGATCGCGCCAGACGAGTTTGGTGTCCGGCCCGCTGAGGCTGCGGTACACGAGAGGGCCGCTCTCAGACACCGAGAAATCGGTCTTGTGATCGAGATTCCACTGCTGCAGCACTTCGTCGCCAACGACGATGGGCTCGGCGGTGACGCGAAGCTGAGTGGCGTCGAACGGCGCGGCGAGCAACTGGCGATCGCGGGCGAAGAAGAGCTGCCCGCGCGCGTACGAGGCATTCGAAGCGAGAGGGAACAGATGCGTCCGCTCTGGCGAGCTGACGGCGCCGATGAACAGGTGGTGGAATTGCGGCTCGGCGCTGTCGGCGAGGAAGAGAAAGTGGTCGCCATCAGGCAGAAACTCCGGCCACAAGTGACCGCGCTCGCCGGTGGTCAACACTGACACCGGTACTGCGTCGCCACCCGCGGCGGGCACCCGCGCGAGTGGCCCCTCGCGATCCGGAGTGAACACGATGGATCCCGTTCTGCTCCATGTGCCGCCTCGTCCCTCTGGCGCGCTCGCGACGACGCGAGGCGCCGCACCGGCCAGCGCGATCGCCCGCAACTGCCCGCCGGCGAAGAACGCAATTTCATCGCTCGATGGCGACCAGAACGGATACTGGGCTCCGTCTGTGCCAGGCAGCGGCTTCGACGTCATCGCGTCGAGCGAGCGCAAGAACAGTGAGGAGGGGCCGTCTGCTGCGAATGCGGTGAAGGCGAGGTAACGGCCATTGGGTGAGAGACTCACGGTGCCGAAACTCGTTTGATCTGGTGGGAAGATCGCGAACCGATACTCCGAGTCCTCGCCGCCCTCGCTTGGCCACAGGTGGAAGATCGCGAGCGTGAGCAACACACCCGCCGCAAGGCCCAACGCCGCAACCACGAATGGCGCCGAGCTGCGACGCGGCGGGGCGACGGTCTCGACGTCGTTCGCCGATGACTCTTCCGTCGTGCCGTTGTTGGTGAGGTTGCCTCGCCGGCTCTGCCACCAGCTGTCGAGTTCGCCGGCAAAGGCGTAGACCGACTCGCGCTGCTCGTGCCGATGCCGGTGAACGGGAAGGCCCTCGCGCTTCTCCCATCGCCGGACGGTGGTCACGTCGCGCTTGAGATAGGCCGCGATCTCCTTCCAGGAGTCGAGCCGGTCCGGGACGGCCTTTGACGCGGGGGGATCCGGCAGTTGCTCGTGGTCCGACACGTCAGCTCATCCCATCTTCCAGGAGGTTGGACGCCGTCGCAGTCTAGCTTGTCCGCATTCGGGTGAGCAATCACCTCAGGCTGGTCTCCTCAGGCTGGTCGTGGGTGTTAGCGGGCACAGATTCGATGCCCGCTAGTGCCCGTTGCCGGAATGAGGTGACGCCGGTAGTTTCGACGGCCGTGCACGTCCAACGTGTTGAGCGGTCAACACGATGAGAGGACGACCATGACTGGGCTGCCAACCTCGCACGTGCTGGCGTCTCGTTCTCGTTGCAGCCTTGGCGGTGAGCAGCTGGGGCGACGAACTCGTGACCGATGCCAACGAGACCGTGGCTCGCACCCTCGCGTGGTGGTTCGACGGTCACCGAGGAATCCTCCAGCGTCCCCGACGAACGTGTCGGTGCGGATGCGCAGGCTGCTCGCGTGCAGCGTGCTCGGCCTGATCGTGCCTGCGTGCGACGGGATCGACCGCTCTCCGAGTTCCCCGACGACGGCAGCTCCTCTCGAGGTCTTGCAACCGCCGGTCAACAGCCGCAATCCGAATGCGGCCAACCTGTCTATCACCTTTACCCCCGATCCGATTCCGGGCTCTCAGCTGACGTGCGGCGGGACTTTCTGGGGGACGCAGACTCCGACGTGGAGCATGGGTGAAAGCATCAAGGAAACTCAAGGCGTCGGGTTCACGCTGAAGCGTTTGACCTATCGCTATTACAACCAGAACCAAGAACTCCTGTTCGCCATTAGCTTTCAGGACGATCACTATTTTTCGCCCTACGACGACCACGTCGAGCCTGGCTGCGTTGCGCTGCGAGGATCTCCGAGTGGCGCATTCGAAGAAATCCTGGAGGGTATCGACGACCGCGGGAATCGGCTGACGTTTACCGGGCAGGTGCAATTGTTGCCCGTGCCCAGATAGTGACGTGGCATATGTTCTCGGAGCACTTCATCGATATGAATTGGTCGCGACTCCTGCTCACGAGCTGGCTCGGACTGTGGTTGGTGGCGTGCGATAGGCCTGCTTCACGCCTCTATTTGGTCAACCCGCTGGCCCCATCGGCTTCAACCCCTGCACCGGCCCCGCCAATTTATGTCCCTCCGCCGCCACGACAGTTTCCTGCCTTTGAGATCGCGACCGTCGCCGTTGGCGATCTCATCAGTCGTACAAATCTCGATGCGCCTGAATGCATCGGCGAACTCGGATGGCCTTGTATCTACTTCCGCGTCGTGGCGCCGAGCAGCGGGACTCTTGAAGCGGCCCTGAGCTATGCCTGGGGCACGCAGGGCAATCAGGGGGTCGACGTGACGCTTCGTGAGGCCGGCACATCGACAGAGGTGTGGGCACAGTCGTTCGTCTCAACCGGTCCGCGCTGGCACACGACGCTCACTGCGCGTGTGGTCGAAGCAAAGACGTACGACATCACGCTCTGGTACACGTTTCCGAATCTCGAATACGAGCTCCGTCTCTCGATGCGTTAGCAGAGACCAGCCAGACAGCGTAAGATCCGGCGCCATGGAGCATCGGCGCTTCCCACGGCTCGGCTGGTCGGTCTCCGAGGTCGGCTACGGGATGTGGGGCATGGGCGGGTGGACCGGGTCCGACGATGGCCAGTCGGCCGCGGCGCTCGACCGGTCGGTCGCGCTCGGGTGCAATTTCTTTGACACCGCATGGGCTTATGGCGAGGGCCATAGCGAGCGCCTGCTGGGCGACTTGCTTCGTCGTCATCCCAACCAGCGCCTGATCAGCGCAACCAAGGTGCCGCCGAAGAATCGTCAGTGGCCCGGGAAGCGGAGCACACCAGCCGATCAAGTATTCCCTTTCGAACACATCGTCGAGTACACCGAGACCAGCCTCGCCAACCTCGGCGTCGAGACGATCGATCTGCAGCAATTGCACGTGTGGGACGACAGCTGGACGGTGGACGATGGATGGAAGCGCGCGGCGGAGACGTTGAAGCGGAGCGGCCGCATCCGCGCGTTCGGGATCAGTGTCAACCGCTGGGAGCCGGAGAACGTGCTTGCGGCGCTCGAAACCGGGCTGGTCGATGCGGTGCAGGTGGTCTACAACATCTTCGATCAGGCGCCGGCCGACGCGCTGTTCCCGGCATGCCAGCGATTGGATGTCGCCGTGATCGCGCGCGTGCCCTTCGACGAGGGCGGGTTGACCGGCGGCCTCACCGCAGACTCGAGCTGGCCGGAAGGAGATTTCCGGAATACCTATTTCAAGTCGCCCAATCTCCAGCTGACCTTGGATCGCGTGGCGCCGCTGCAACGCGTCGTCGATGAATGGGGCGAATCACTGCCCGACGTGGCGCTCCGCTGGATTCTCACGCACTCTGCCGTGACGACGACCATTCCTGGCATGCGCGCAATGCGCCATGTGGAGGCGAATCTGGCGGCGAGCGGAAGGTCGCTCTCCGCCGATGCGATGGATCGCCTGAAGCCGTTCCGCTGGGATCGCCGCCCCGACGACCGCGCGTGACCGGGGTGTCTCCGTGTCTTCGGTGGCCACGGAAGTTCCCGTAAGTTCTTGCGGCCCGACTGCTACTATGCACGTCCAGCTCGACTCAGGATGAGGAGGCCTCCGATGGCGCGACGACAACTGCTCCGACTTGCTGCGGCGCTCGTGCTCATGACGGTTTCGAGCTCGATCGCTCTGGCGCAGAGCACGACCGGCGCCGAATCTTCCGCCGCGGCCTCCCGGAGCGAGCGGCCCAAGTGGCTCCTGCCCATGCACGCGGTGACGATCACGATGCAGGCGCTCGACGCCCATTCCACTTACTCAGCGCTGCGCCACAGCGACATCGTCGAAGCCAACCCGCTGATGAGAGGCATGGCGGAAAACACGCCTGCCCTGGTGGCCGTGAAGGCCGGCGTCGCTGCCGCGATCGTGTACTCGACCGAGAAGCTCGCCCAGCGCCACCGCTTCGTCGCGTTTGCCTCGGCGCTGGCCGTGAACTCGGCCTACGCGATGCTCGTGGCCCGGAACTATTCGATCGCCGAGCGCGCGAGACCGATCACGGTTCCGCGGTGACATCGTTGCCGGCTCGCGCCGGCGGCTTGGTACAATTGGACCGCGCCGTCATTCAACAATGAGATCTCGATCGGAGGGTCCGATGAAGCATTTCAATCTCGCAGTGGCCGCTGCGGCGTTGTGCGGCGTGATGGCGTGCGCCAGTGACAACAGCACGAGTCCGTCGTCATCAGGGCCGCGGTTTTTCGTGACCAGCAGCACCAGCGTCACCGGCAATCTCGGTGGTCTGGCGGGTGCGGATGCGCGGTGCCAGAGTCTGGCGTCGGCCGTCGGGCTGGGCGGCCGGACGTGGCGGGCGTACTTGAGCGCCGAACGCGATGCCAACGGCAATCGGGTGGATGCCCGCTCACGCATCGGCGAAGGACCGTGGAACAACGTCAATGGCGTCGCGGTCGCCGCTAATCTCGCCGAACTGCATTCGCGAAAAGGCGACTACAAGGTCTTTATCGATGAACGCGGTCAACCGATCAACGGACAATGGCCGGGGACGCCGGCCCCGGTGCAGCACGACATCCTCACCGGCTCCAACGCCGACGGCACGCTCATGGTCGGATTCACGTGCGCGGACTGGACGTCCGATTCCACGTCGGCCGTGGCGCAAGTGGGGCACTCCGACGGATTGGGGCCCGGAGGCGACACGAGCGGTGCGCTGTCGTCGTGGAATTCCGCGCACGCCAATCAGAACTGCGCGAACACGGCGCCACGAGGCGGCGCAGGGCGCCTCTACTGTTTCGCAAGGAACTGAGCGCCCCAAGTCCGCTTGGCGAATTGCGGGTCGAGCCGATAGGATCGAAACCTGTCGGCTCGCGCTTCACTGTGCGCCGCCCCCCGAACCTGAGCACCCGCAATGAGCGAACGCGCGCCCAATCTCATCGGCTCGTACGAAATCCTCGGCTCTCTCGGCGAGGGAGGCATGGGCCAGATCTATCGTGCCCGCGACCCTCGACTCGGACGCCAGGTGGCCGTCAAGGTGCTGGGCCATCAGCTCACCAAGGATCCTGAAGCCGTTGCCCGGTTCTTCGGCGAAGCCCGAGCCGCCTCCGCGCTGAATCACCCCAACATCGTCACCATCTATGAAGTTGGCGAGCACCAGGGGCAGCACTTCATCGCGATGGAGTACGTGCAGGGCTCGACGCTCCGCGACCTGTTGAGGCACCACTCCGAGCTCGAGCGGTTCAATCATCTGGCCAGCCAGATTGCCCGGGCGCTCGCCGCCGCCCACGCCGCCGGGATCGTGCATCGCGACATCAAGCCCGAGAACATCATGATTCGCGACGACGGCTACGTGAAGGTCGTCGACTTCGGCATCGCGCGTCTGGTGCACGTTCCCGGAGAGTCCAGCACCATGCCCACGTCGCATACGGGGCCGGCGACGCTGCTCGGCACGCCGCGCTACATGTCGCCGGAGCAGATCCGCGGCGATCAGATCGACAGCGCCAGCGACATCTTTTCGTTCGGCATCATGGCCTACGAATGGGTCGCCGGGCGCTACCCGTTCGAAGGCGAATCGGTCATCAACGTGCTCGGATCGATCATCGACGACGAGGTGATCGCGCCGTCGCGGTTCAGCCCGGGCGTGTCGAGCGCCATCGAGTCGCTGATCCTCGAGATGCTGCAGAAGGACCCGGCTCGACGGCCCACCGCATTGGAGATCGTGGACCGGCTGCGCCGATCGGCGACGGTCGAGACCACGTCGATGCCGCCGGCAACGCTGATGGTCGAGCACGGGCGCGTCGGCCGGGAACGCGAGAGCGGTGAGCTGCTGGCCGCGTTCGAATCGGTCGTGCACGGACGCGGTCACTTGGTGGGTGTCTCCGGCGAGCCCGGCATCGGCAAGACGACGCTCGTCGAAGACGCGCTGCGTTCGATTGGGTCTCGCGGCACTCCGGTCTACATCGCGCGCGGCCGGTGCTCCGAGCGACTCGCAGGGGCGGAAGCGTACCTCCCGTTCCTCGAAGCCTTCGACAGCCTGCTGAAGGGCGACGGGCGTGAGACGGTTGCGCGCATCTTGAAAGCGCTGGCGCCCGCCTGGTACGCGCAGTTCTCCGCCGCTGAAGGGCCCGATGCGAAAGCGGATCTGACTTCGAAAGCCGGCTCGAGCGAACGGTTGAAGCGCCAACTGCAGGCGTGTTTCGAAGAGCTCTCGCGTCTGCGGCCGGTGATTGTGTTTTTCGACGACGTGCATTGGGCCGATGCGTCTACTGTGGACCTGCTGTCGTACGTGGCGGCGCGATTCGACCGCTTGCGGGTGCTGGTCATCGCGACGTTCCGGCCCAACGAGCTTCGCCGCGCCAATCATCCGTTTCTCGCCGTGCTGCACGAGCTGCAGGGCCGCGGCGTCGGCCGGGAGACCACGGTCGACTTCCTGACGCGCACCGAAACCAGCGAGTACCTGGAGCTGAACTTTCCGAAGCATCGATTCCCGGCCGAGCTGGCGTCGCTGATTCAGGACAGGACCGAGGGCAACCCGCTGTTCATGGTCGACCTGGTTCGCGATCTCCGCAACCGCGGCGTGATCGAGGAACGCGTCGACGGGTGGGAGCTGACGCAGGGAACGTCGAGCATCGCGCGCGAGCTGCCGGCGTCGATTCGAAGCATGATCCAGCGCAAGATCGACGCGTTGAGCGACGAGGATCGAAGAGTCCTCGTGGCCGCCAGCGTGGAAGGCGTGCGCTTCGACACGGCCGTGGTGGCGCGAGCGCTCGAGCGCGATCCCGGCGAGCTCGAAGAGCACCTGGATCGGCTCGATCGCTTGCACGGGTTCGTCCGCCTGGTTGGCGATCAACCGCTGCCCGATGGCACGCCGTCGTCGCAATATCGCTTCGTGCACAGCCTGTATCAGAACAGCCTGTTCGAATCGCTGCGCCCCGTCCGCCGGGCCTCGCTGAGCGGTGTGGTGGCGAAGGCCCTCGCCGCCTTTTACGAGAGCGACACGGCGCCGATCGCCACCGAGCTGGCGTTCTTGTTCGACACTGCGCAAGACCACGGCAATGCGGCGCGGTTCTTCCTGCAAGCCACGCAGAAGGCAATCGATGTGTGCGCGTACCGGGAGGCGGCGGTCCTCTGCCGGGATGGGTTGCGAAGCGTCCAGCAGATGCAGGACAAGTCCGCCGGCGCGCGGCTGGAGCTGGAGCTGCAGCTGGCACTGGGCCTGTCGCTGTCGGCAACCCAGGGATACGCCGCGCCGGAAGTCGAACAGGTCATGACCCGCGCGCGCGATCTGTGCGCGCAAGCGGGCGACCCGACCAGGTTGTTCCGCGCGCTCGAAACGTTGTGGCGGTTCTACTTTGCGAAAGGCGATCTGATTCGCGCGTCGGAGCTCGGAGACGAGCTCCTGGGTATCGCCTCGGGCTCGTCCGACCAGCGGATGCAGGTGATCGCGCTGGCGAGCCTGGCATTCCCGCTCATCCAGCGCGGTCATCCGGCCAAGGGGTTGACCCTTCTGGACCAGGCGCTCGAGCTGGACCTTGCTGATGACAAGCCGAGGATCGGCGGCGTGATGGCCACCGATAATCGGGTCCGCGCGCTGGCCTGGTCGTCGATGGCGCAGTGGTTGATGGGCTATGCCGAGCAGTCGGAGACCAGACTGAACCAGATGCTCGAACGGGCCACCGCCACTGGGCATCCATTCACGCTGGCGTTCGCCTGTAGCATTGCCGGTTGGTGCTATCACCATCGCCGCGAGCCGCTGGCGTTGCAGCGAATCGCCGAGAAGGCGCAGGCCGTCTCGACCGAGTACTCATTCGGCGGGTGGTTGCCGGTCTCGCAGATCCTCCTGGGGTGGGCGATGGCCGATCAAGGACAGGTGAGCGAGGGCATCGGCCTGATCCGCAAGAGCATCGAGATGTTCAAGCGGACCGGCGCCGGCATCAACTTGCCCCATTTCTTCTCGATGCTGGCCGAGGCGCACGTCAAAGACGACGACTTCCGGAGCGGGCTCGCCGCCGTCGAAGAAGGCCTCGTGTTTGCCGATCGCAACGACGACCTCTATTGGAAGCCGGAGCTGCTGCGGCTGCGCGGCGCCTTGCTGTTGCGCGTGAACCCCAACGACGAAGCGGATGCGGAGGCCGCGTTCCACGAAGCCATTGCCGCCGCTCGACGGGAGGAAGCGCGCGTGCTCGAATTGCGCGCGACCGCGAGCCTGTGCCGCCTCTGGATTCTGCAGGGGAAACGCGACGAGGCGTACGCCGCACTGTCGGCGGCGTACGGTTGGTTCAGCGAAGGCGCCGAGACGAACGACCTGCGCGAGGCGCGTGCGCTGCTCGAAGTGCTCACGCCGGCCGCGAACGCAACTAGGGGCCTGAGGCCTGGGACCTGAGGCTTGTGCCGCCGCGAGTCTCAAGTCCCAAGTCCCAAGTCCCAAGCCCCAAGTCCCAAGTCCCAAGCCGACTAAAACAGGCTTTTCACGAACTGCGAGGTTCGCGAGATGACGCCGGGCCGCGGGCCGCGCTCCGCTGAGCGCCTGGCCACCAGGTGATAGGCCTGCAGCCGTCCGTTGAAGAAGCCATGCGATCCGCCCCACAGAAACAACCGGTGGGCGCGGTAGAGCGGCTCACCCCAGCGCGCCGCCACCATCGAGTGTTGCGCGTCGAAGCGCTCGGCCCAATGCCGCATCGTGAGGCCGTAGTCCCGCGTCTCTTCCTTCACGCGAACGATGTCCATGCCGGCGAACAGCAGCTCTTGAATCACATCCTGCAAGCACAGGAACGAGTGCGCGCCGCGCCACGTGAAGTGATGCGTGAACGCGCTGGCTTCCCACTTTTCTCGCGTCGCCGAGGCATCGAGGTAGAGCCGCCCGCCCGGCTTGAGGCATTTCCAGACCTGCTCGGCGAACGTCCGGTAGGCAGGAATGTGCTCGATGACGCCGTAGATCACGATGGCGTCGTACGGCTCTCGCGGCGTGTGCGAGAGGAAGTCCTCGAGCAGCACGTGCCCCGTGAGTCCCAGCTCGCGATTCTGATTCTGGATGAACTTGTACGAATCCGGGACGATGGTAAGGCTGGTGGCGTCGACGCCGCGGGGCGAACAGTATTTGATCACCGAGCCCCAGCCGCCGCCGATGTCGAGCAGCCGCATTCCCGGCTTGAGCTGCAGCCCCTCGAACATCTGCTCCAGCTTGTGCTCGGATGCCTGCTCGAGCGTCTCGTTCTCGTCGTGAAAAATGCCGTGCGAGTAGAAGTGATACTGGCGATCGGTGAAACAGAGATAGAAGTCATCTCCCAGCGTGTAGTGGTGCTGGGTCGCGCGCCGGTTGACGAGCGTCCACGGCAGGAAGAACAACTCCCAGAGCAGTTGGGCGGCGGCCATCATGCCGAGGCGATCCTCGAGCACCTTCCGCATTTCCATGACGCTCGAAATGTCCCCCTCCACGTCGATCTGCCCGTCGATGTAGGCCTGGCTCAAGCTGAGCTCATCGAGCCGGCGCAGGGCGCCTCTGGAGTGAATGACGAGGCGAAATCGAGGAACCCCGGAGCCGATCCGGAGGTTGCGTCCGCCCGGCAGCTCGATTTCACAGGGGACGCCGGCGCGCTCGAGCAGACGCGCCAACCCGGAATGCCAGGTGGTCCCGTCCTTTGCGGCGGCTTGGGGGGCGCTGACTGACTCCACGGTCCATACCTCCTGATGGCTGACCAGGGCGGGGGGGCCGGTCAGCCCTCGAGATCCGCTTCCTACTATGGGTTGCGGGCGCCCAGCATAGCGATCAGGTTCTGCGCGATCAAGAGTGACTCCGTGGACAATGTGGAACGGCGCGCACCGCCGTCCGTCTACCAAGACAGCGCGAGGCCGAAAGGAGTCTCGGTCATGAGCCATGAGCCACCCCCTGTCGTCGACTTCAGCCTGCCCCCTTACTCGAGGAGGGATATCGCGTATCAAGCTGCCGGCGCCATCCTCGGATTGGGTCTGACTGCCGCAGGCGCTGTCTGGTTGGCTCGCTTCTGGATCATTCACCCTCCGTCAGCGCTCGCGGTGGTCGTGTCGCTTCTCGCGGCGATCTACACGGCTGACTTGGTGTCGGGCCTGTTTCATTGGGCGTTCGATACCTGGTTCGACGAAAGCATGGCGGCTATCCGCCGATCGGTGGTGACCGTGCGCGAGCATCACATCTTTCCCAATCGGATCTTCCGCGTGAAGTTCCACCACGAGGTGGGCACGCTCGGGTGGAATGCCACCGTGTTCACGGGTGTCCCGATTCTGGCGGTCCTGTCCGGGGCAGCTGGAAGCGGGACCTGGACGGCCTACCTCGTCCTCATGGCTGTGGTTTTCAACCTGTTGATGATCGGCATGCTCGAGAGTCACAAGTGTGGCCACCGCACGGACAACCCGGGCTGGGTTCGCGCGCTGCAGCGGATAGGCCTGTTGCTCAGCCGCGATCACCATCTGAAGCACCATCGCGGCAATCACGACATCAACTATTGTCTGGTCACCGGGTGGGCGGATCGAACCCTCGGGCGTCTCGGGTTGTTCCGGTTCCTTGAACGGCTGATCGCGCAACGCACAGGCGCCCTGCCGCAGCGCAACGACCACGAATGGCTCGCCCGCGCAGGAAGGCTGGTGCACCGGCAAGACAGCGCGAGGAACGGAAGCGACAGTAGCCTTCGCCGTCGCCGTAGCTCGCACTTGAGTCTGCGAGCTGCGAGCGAAGGCGGGCGAATAGCGGACCACGAATCACGGTACGCTGGTTGCCAGATGCCTCTCGTCCAGCTCGATCGCGTGGCGATGGCCTACGGCCATCTTCCGCTGCTGAAAGACGTCACGCTCCAAGTCGACGCTGGTGAGCGGATCGCCATCATCGGGCGCAACGGCACGGGCAAGTCCACCCTGCTGCAAATCATCGGCGGCGAACTGCCACCGGACGCGGGCACCGTCTGGCGTCAGCCGGGCGCGCGAATCGCTCGGCTGGTTCAGGACGTTCCGCTCTCCGCCGATCGTCCCGTCTTCGACGTGATCGCCGACGGCCTCGGCGATCTGGCCTCGATCATCTCGGCGTATCACCATGCGGCGCTCGAGGTGTCCGCCAGCCACACCGAGCACGCGATGGAACGATTGGGGCAGTTGCAGCACGAGCTCGAAGAACGGGACGGATGGCGGCTCGAGCAGCGCGTGGAGCTCGTGATCTCGCGCCTCGGACTGCCAGCCGACGCCGTCGTTGACTCGTTATCGGGCGGGTGGAAGCGGCGCGTCCTGCTGGCGCGGGCATTAGTGGGGCAGCCGGACCTGCTGCTGCTCGACGAGCCGACTAACCACCTGGACATCGAAGCCATCACGTGGCTGGAAGACTTTCTGCTGGAGTACTCGGGCGCCGTGATGCTGGTGACCCACGATCGCCAGTTCCTGGAGCGGCTCGCGACCCGGATCGTCGAGATCGATCGCGGGCAACTGACATCCTGGCCCGGCAGCTACGCGCGCTTCGTCGAGAAGAAAGAGGAGTGGCTCGCGAACGAGGCGCTGCAAGAGACCAAGTTCGACAAGAAGCTGGCGGCCGAAGAGGTGTGGCTGCGTCGCGGTGTGAAGGCGCGCCGGACACGTGACGAGGGCCGGGTGAAAGCGCTGATGGCAATGCGAGCCGAGCGGGCGGGACGCCGCCAGCAGATGGGGCAGGTGCGGCTCCAGATCGAGCAGGCGGCCGCGGCCGGCAAGCTGGTGTTCGAGGTGACCGGCGTGACGAAATCCTATGGCGCGACCACGGTCGTTCGCGATCTCTCTCTGCGCGTCATGCGCGGCGATCGCATCGGGCTGATCGGTCCCAACGGCGCGGGCAAGACCACGCTGCTGCGTCTCTTGCTTGGCGAACTCGAGCCTGACGCTGGCGAAGTCCGTCGCGGCGCCAACGTGCAGGTCGCGTACTACGATCAGCAACGCGAGCAGCTCGATCCCGAACGCACGGTGGTGGACACCATCGGCGATGGCAACGACTCGGTGGTCGTCAACGGCCGACCCCGTCACGTCCACGGCTACCTTCAGGATTTTCTGTTCTCGCCCGAGCGAGCGCGGTCCCCGGTAAAGGCGCTGTCGGGCGGCGAGCGCAACCGGCTGCTGCTGGCGCGGCTGTTCACGCGCCCGGCCAATGTCCTGGTGCTGGACGAACCGACCAACGATCTCGATCTCGAGACCCTCGAGCTGCTCGAGGCTGAGCTGGTCGAATGGCCGGGGACGTTGCTGCTGGTGAGCCACGACCGGCGGTTTCTCGACAACGTCGTGACCAGCACGCTGGTCTTCGAAGGTGAAGGCCGCGTCGACGAGTACGTTGGGGGCTATGAGGATTACTTGCGGCAGACGGAGGCCCGGCAACCGGCATCCGGCAACCGGCAGACGGAGGAGACGCGCCCCCCTAGCAGCCCCACTCGCCCAACCGGTCCCACCCCTCCTACCTGCCCCACCCGCCCCAAAACCAAGCGCTCATTCAAAGAGGAACGAGAGTACGCCGATTTGCCGGGGCGGATTGCGGCGCTCGAGAGCGAGCAGCAGGCCCTGCACGCGCGCGTGGCGGGCTCGGCGTTCTACAAAGAAGGCGCGGAGAGCATCAAGGAAGCGCTGGCGCGCATCGAGGCGATTGACGCCGAGCTGCTCGCCGCATACTCGCGCTGGGACGAGCTCGACTCTATCGCGAAGTCCTAGCCGTTGCTGAGCGCTTCGATCGCGGCCCATTCCTCATCGCTAACCGGCTGCACGGACAGCCGGGCGATGCGCACGAGCGGCATCGAGGCGAACCGTTTGTCGGCCTTGATCTCTTTCAGCGTGACCGGCCGCTTGAGAGCTTTGCCGGCGGTGAGCTCGACGACGTGGAGCTTGCCGGTCTTGTCGTTCGGATCCGGATACGCCGGACCGGCGACGGTGGCCGTGCCAACGACCGCCTTCTCCTTGCCGGTGTGATAGAAAAACACGCGGTCGCCCCTGGTCATGCTGCGCAGGTTGCGTTGCGCGACCGGGTTCTTCACTCCTGACCAGACCGTTTTGCCGTCTGCGGCGAACTGCGCAAAGGAGTAGTGTTCGGGCTCTTCTTTGACTAGCCATCTCATAGGGCGAGAATAACAGCATATAGAATCCGTCGATGCGCTTCCTCTCCGCGCTCGCCGCCGCGCTGCTTCTGATCCAACCCGCCGCGCGTTCGCAGGCGCCCGCGCTTCCGGCGCCCGAATCGGTGCTCGGCTTCAAGCCTGGCGCCGACTACAAGCTGGCGACCTACGAAGACTCGGTCGACTATTTTCGACGCCTCGACGCCGCCAGCGATCGCATGACGATGTTCGAGGCGGGGCAGTCCACACTCGGCCGGACGTACTACCTCGCCGCCCTGTCCTCGTCCGAGAATCTGGCCAGGCTCGATCGGTATCGCGAAATCGCGCGCCGGCTGGCGCATCCGGATGGGCTCAGCGAGCCGGAGGCGCGCGCGCTGGCTCGCGAAGGGCGCGCGTTCGTCCACATCGACGGTGGGCTTCACTCCAGCGAGGTCGCCGGCCCACAGCACACACTGCAGCTCGCCTACGACCTGCTCGCGAAGGCGGACGAGCCGGAGATGAAGGCGATTCTCGACAACGTCGTGCTGCTGCTCTGGCCGACGATCAACCCGGATGGCCAGACGATGGTCGCTGAGTGGTATCGCGGCAATGTCGGCACGCCGTTCGAGCTGTCGCCGATGCCGAAGCTCTATCAGGAGTACGTCGGCCACGACAACAATCGCGACGCCTACATGCTCAACATGATCGAGTCGCGGGTGATGGAGCACGCCTGGCGGATGTGGGAGCCGCAGATCATCCACGTGCATCATCAGTCGTCACCGTTTCCGACCCGCATCTGGCTGCCGCCGTTTGCCGAGCCGATCGCCACGCGAGTCCCGCACCTGATGTCGCGCGAGGTGAACATGATCGGCATGGCCATGGCCAAAGGCCTCGAGGAGCACGGCCAGGTCGGAGCCACGCACATGGGGACCGGTTACGACGCGTGGTACCCCGGCTACATCGACTACAAACCCATGCTGCAGAACATCGCGTCGTTCTGGACCGAGACCGCGCTTTACAGCTACGCGACGCCGAAGTTCTACACCTTGCAGGACTACCCGGCCGACATGCGCGACCTCCGGCCGCAGAGTCTGTACTCGAGTCCGTGGAGCGGCGGCTGGTGGAGGCTGCGCGATGCAGTCGAGTACATGGAAACGGCCTCGCTCTCGGTCCTCGAGTACGCATCCAAGTACAAAGAGTCGCTGCTGATGAATCGCTACCGCGCCGGCCGGCAGCAGATCGAGCGCTACCGGAAGGAGCCGCCCTATGCCTACGTCGTGCCGCAGCAGCAGCGCGATCCGGTGGCGGCGGTCGAGTTGCTCCGGCGCGTGGCGTTCACCGGCGTTCGCGTCTCCCAGTTGACCTCGGCAGCAACCATCGACGGCGTCTCGTATGCCGCCGGCACGTGGGTCATTCCCATGGATCAGGAATTTGCGGAAGGCGTGCGGCAGATCCTCGATGTCCAGAAATATCCGGACTTGCGCGAGTCGCCCGACGGCCCGCTCGAGCAGCCGTACGACGCGGCTGGATGGACCTTGCCGTATCAGATGGGCGTCAGCGTCACGCCGTCGATGACCGCGCTCACCGACGACGCGCGCGCCAAACTGAAGCGGCTCGGCAGCGACCAGTCGTTCACCGCCGCACCCACGCCCTACCAGCCCGGCCGCTCTGACGCGGCGCCGTTCGACAGCCTGCCCGGTGTGGGATTCGACAGCAACTCCACTGCGGCGGCGGTCGTGCCGCCGGCCGGCAAAGCCTCCGGCAGCGGTTCGGTGTTGATCGTCGACCCCGCTCAGAACAATTCATTCCGGGCGATCAATCGAGCGTGGAAGGGAGGCGCAACAGTGCGGCTAGTGGGCACGCCTTCGCGGCCAGCAGGCCGCTTCGGCGAGGTCGCGCCAAATGCCGCTCCTGAATCTGAACGGGCGAGAAATGGCGCGAGCGGAGCGCGATATGCGATCTCGGGATTGAGCGACTCGGCGATCAACGAAATGGTCAGCTCGCTTGCCGTGCAGGCCGAGCGCGTCGCGAGCGCTTCCGGTATCGAGATCAAGAAACCACGGATTGGCCTCTACCGTCCGTGGCAGGCGAGCATGGACGAAGGGTGGACGCGCTGGGTGCTCGAACAGTACGGGTTCGACTTCGTCAGCCTCGCGCCCGCGGACTTTCGTGGCGGCGCGTTGCAGGATCGGCTCGACGTCGTCATCATCGCCGACGAAGCGCGCGGCTTGCTCGATGGCTATGCGAAAGGCACCGTGCCGCCACAGTACGAGGGCGGCATCGGCGCCGATGGGGTCCGGGCGATCGACGCGTTCGTCCGCGGCGGCGGCACGCTCGTCTGCTTCAATCGAGGCAGTCTCTTCGCCATCGATGAGCTGCACCTGCCGGTGAAGAACGCCGTCGCCGGTGCGCGACGCCAGGAGTTCTTCACTGGCGGTTCGATCCTCGAGGTGGAAGTGGACGCGTCGCACCAGGTGATGGCCGGCATGCCGGCGCGCGCCGCCATCTTCGTCGACGGCAGCCCCGTCTTCGAAACCGGCGACGGCTTCAAGGGCGACGTCCTCGCGCGGTATCAGTCAGCCGGGTCGCCGCTGATGTCGGGCTATCTGCTGGGCGAAAAGTTGCTGAACGGGAAGGCCGCCGCGTTGAACGTGCGGTTGGACAAAGGCCAAGTCGTGTTGCTGGGGTTCCGCCCGCAGTGGCGCGGGCAACCGTTTGGTACTTTTCGCGTGATCTTCAACGCGATGCTTATCGGCCACTAAAGCGAATCGACAAACCTAACCAGTCTCCGCCAAGGCTACGGCGGAAGGTTTGTCGCCACAGATGCCGTCTGCCGGTTGCCGGATCCCGGCTGCCGGATGCCGGATCCCGGATCCCGGTTCCCTTAGAAAACTAACGTCCATCCCGGATTACGAGCTTGCTCCTTGGTGTAAGAAACCCCGTGTACTTTCAAGCCTTTGTCATCGACTAACGTGATCACTCCTCCCTTGTTCGACAGCGCCAGCGGCTGCCGGATCTGAACCGTGCGAGTGGCGCCGGCGCCGAGCACGTCGGTCAGAGGCAGGCGCATCTTCTGCGTGTCCAGCAGCGCCCAACCCGCGAGGTTGATGTCGTGCGGCGACGTGTTCAGCAACGTGACGACCTCGACCTCGGGTGACTGGGTCGCGTTGACGAGAGCGGCGACGATGCGCACGAGACCTTCCGGATCGTCGCTCGTCGGCAGCTCGGGCGGTGTCGACGGACCAGGCGGCGGTTGTGGCGTTGGCGGTTGCGTGGTTCCGATGCGATGGCCGGTCTTGTCGTCGGTGTGCCAGGCCTGCGACTGGAATTTCAGGAACACGGCGGTCCACTCTTGTTGATCGGGAAAGTGGATCAGCAGTCCGCCGTCCTGAAAGACGCCGTCGTCGGACATGAATTGCTTCGAGTTGCCCTGGTTCATGTGGATGTCGTGGATGCCGTTCCCCGGGAGGAATCCGAAGTACTTGTCCTTGACGCTTGCCTCGGGTCCCCAGCGCTCGCCAAAGGCGTAGAGCAATGACGTCTCGTCGGCCACCGCGCGCTGAATCACCCGGTCGAGCTTCTCGTTCAGGTCGTTGTCGAACCCCGGAACGATGAACGGGAGCGGGCGCATCTCGGCACGGTCGAAGAGATTGCCTCTAATGAAATCGAGCGCACCAGAGCCGGGCGCGTTCGCCAGCTTCTTGAAGCCCTTGGGGAACGCCTCGATGATGGCTGTGATCGGGTGCTGAAAGCGTTCGATGATGATGTATTCGACTTCGGACGGCGATTGCTGCGACTTCACGTTCACGGCAATCCGGTAGTCGGTGGTGTCGTCGATGATCCGGACTTGATAGTGAGGGCTCGACCCTGCGCCCAGGCGCACTTCGATCGCCTTGCCCTTCAACACTCCATAGGAACGCAGTGCCATGGCTCCCTCCGTGCAACGGGTCGAGTATCTACCGGATGAGATGGTCGCGGGTACCAATTTTCGCAGGACGAAAACGTCAGGCCCGGTGCCATCCCTTCGGACAGCGTGGGCGTTCAGCCAGGCTCAACGACGGCCGCGCATGAACTCATCGATCTCTTGGATCGTGCGCGGCACCTTCGCGGACAGACGCAAGAGTTGGCGCGTCGGTCAGGAGGAACGAGTCCTCGATGCGGACGCCAATCCCTTTGTAGCGCTCGACGGCCGGAGCCACTTTCTCGCGGAACGCCCGGTTTTCCGGCGTATCCGGAAGCTGAACCAGTGCTTCCTCACGGATGTAAAGCCCCGGCTCGATGACGAATGCCATGCCGGCCTCGAGCGGCCGCCGATAGTCGCCGACGTCGTGCACGTCCATGCCAATCCAGTGGCAGATGCCGTGCGTATACCACGTTCGGAATTGCGGTCCGTTGGCGTCGGTAATGAGATTGAGCTTGAGCAAGCCCTGCTTGATGACCGCTTCCGCGGCGCGCTCGATATCCAGGGTGCGCGCACCAATCCGCGCCGCTTTCATCCCGGCATCCTGCGCCGCCAGCACGAGCTCGTAGATCTCGCGCTGCGGCGGCGTGAACCGCCCGCTCGCCGGATACGTCCGCGTGATGTCGCCGGTCTGGCCTTTGTAGTTGGCGGCCGCGTCAACGAGCAGCAAGTCGCCCTCGTTCATACGGCGCGATGAGGCGGAGTAGTGAAGCACAGTCGCGTTCGGGCCGCTGCCGACGATTGACGGGTATCCGGGCGACATCGCGCCGCGCGCGAGGTAGACGCCCTCGATCGCCGCTTCCACTTCGCGCTCGAAGCGCTCCGGTCGGGCAGCCCGCATGCCGGCGAGATGCGCCTCTGACGAGATATCGACGCTTTCCATCAGCACTTTTTGTTCGTAAGGAGTCTTGACCTGGCGCAGCGAGTGAACGGCCGGCGCCAGGTTCATGATCGACGCACCGACAAGTCGCTCGCGCGCGCGATTCGCGAAGACGTATTCGTCGGTCAATGGTTCGCTCATCGCCGGCGGCCGCTCGAGACGCAGCGCCAGTCGAGCCGTCCCCTGGTCGAGCGCACGGAAAAAGCTGTCGTGGTCGTCGCTGTCGCGTGCCTCGTCGACGGCGAGGCCGTACGGCCGGCGGCTGAACGTCGCGGCCAGGAACGGTTCGAACTCGGCGGTCGAGAAGACGGTCTCAATCCCCGTACGAGATCGCACCTCTTCGGTGGTGAGAAACCGTCCGACGTAGTGCTCGAGCCTTGCGTTGGGCGGTCTGACGAACAGAATCTCCTTGCGGCGGCGGCTACCGGGCAGGAGGACCAGGATGGTGTCGGGCTGCTCGACGCCAGTCAGGTAGAGCAGGTCGCTGTCCTGCCGGTATTCGTAGTCGACGTCCCGCGAGTACACGCGAGCGGGTGCGCTCCAGAGAATGGCCATCGCGTTGTCGCCCAACGCAGCCATCAGATGGGCGCGGCGCGTCTTCAGATCCTCACGAAGTGCGCCAGCATCCGCGTCGGGCTGCGCCGACAATCCGACAGCGAGACTGCCGAACGCAGTCAGCGCCACGACAAGAAGTGCCCTGAGCAAACGGAAGCGGCGATGCGCTCGAGTCATACGGGCAGAGTCTAGCAGAGCGCGGCGTGATATCTCAGCCGGATCAACTGCGCCGTTACCCGGATGCGGCTCTCGGCTCGGCGCACGCTGCCCTCGATAGCGTAAGTAACACCGAGGCTCCGACCGATGTCGGCAATGTCTCCGCCGCGCGCGTGCGCCGCAAACGCCGACATGCGGGAGATGACCCGAAGTCCCGCAAGGCGCGACAGGGAGTTGATGATCTCTTCGGTAAGACCGTCGCAAAAGTACTGATCTGACTCGGGTCCCAGATTGCTGAGCGGGAGCACCACGAGACAAGGCTCCGCAAGCAGGGTCGGCTGGCGCTCACCCGCCGCGTCCATGTGTACTGGCCATCCGGCACGGCGATCGATGCCGGAGACTCCCGCAACGAGCCGATAGCCTCGCTTCGGGATCGTCTCGATGTACTGCGGCTGTCGCCTATCGTCGCCCAACGCGTGGCGCAAGTCGGCAATCGATCGGGTGAGCGTGGCCTCCGCGATGAACCGCCCCTCCCAGACGCCCTCGATGATCTCGTCCTTGGAGACGACCCGGCCCTCGCGGGAGGCGAGCAAGACCAGCAGGTCCATCACCTGCGGCTCGAGGTGGCGCACCGTTTGGCCGTCGCGGACCTCATTGAGCGTCGGCTGGACCTGCCAGCGACCGACCTGAAAGCCCGAGTGGCCGTATGACTTACCGCCCTTCTGGGTGGCCACGGGCCGATTGTACGCGATGACCCAGGGTAGAGCGCGGCTCGTCGATCCCCGCAAATTCCGAGGAAGATCCCAGGCTCTTCTGAACGACTTCCTGCCGGCCCGCGTTCACACTGCAGATGGCCGGGCGATGCGTCGTCTCCCACACGACCGCGGAGTCGAGAGCACCGGGCGCCGGACGCCCTCAATCGGGCTTCGCACGCGGACGCATGGCCGGCAACAGGTCGGAGGAGGATTGGATGATTAGCGCAGCATCGGTTCAGCGCGCGGAGGCGTCCCTGCCACGCGCGGTCTGGTGGCGGACTGTCGTGCTCGGCGTCGTGATGGCCGCCAGCGTGGGATTTCTGCTCGCCTTCGCGTTGCCGCACATCGCGCCCGATGCGAGGCGCTACGCGCGGTACGCATCCAGGCGTGGCTGGCTTCTTCTCCACATTGGCAGCGGCGCCGTGGCGCTGCTGGCCGGGCCTGTGCAACTGTGGCTCGGTCTGGGCCGACGACATCTCGGCCTGCACCGGCGGCTCGGCGTCATTTACCTCAGCAGCGTCGCCGTGGGATCCGTGTCAGCGTTCTATCTGGCTCTTCACACAGATTTCGGATGGCTCTTCGGGATGGGGCTGACAGGACTTGCGGTCGCCTGGCTCGTTACCACGGGTCTGGCGCTGGCCGCGATCCGCCGTCGGCTGACTCTCCAGCACCAGGAATGGATGATCCGCAGCTACGTCGTGACGTTTGCGTTCGTGACGTTCCGATTGCTGGTCGGCGCCCTGCAAGCTGCGGACGTGGGCACGTTGCGCGAGCAATTGACTGCCGCCAGCTGGTTCTCCTGGGCAGTGCCACTGCTCGGCGCCGAGGCGATGTTGCAGGGCCGGAAGATTGTCTCGAGGGAGCACTGAGCGGGACGCCGCGTCAGTATCCAGCTGGCTGACGCGCCCCCGAGGAGCACTTTCGGCAGTGCCCTCGCAGCCATCGGTCTGTGCGATTTCGGCCTTCCGCCCGTCTATTGATCATTATGACGTTCCATACAGTCGTTGATGCTCGAAGGGTCTCAGTTTCATTCCTGGCGGGCGTGACGATTGCCGCGTGCAGTGGCGAACCGGCCGTTCCCCCCCACCAGTCCTTCGCCGCGGGTAGTGGCGCCTTCAGCTGTCGACCGTGAGAGTCGGTCAGACCGAGGCGACCATTCGGGTGGTGGCGGAGTCTCACCTTCTCCAAGCCCGCGATTGGCCCGACTTCGCGGTCCAGCGCCTACTCTCAGGGACGATATTCGAGGCGTCGCAAACTGGGCCTCTGCCAAGTGCAGATGCTTGGGTACAAGTCGACGGCGTGATGGGCGACGGGCGACCTTTGGCGGATACCCGCACCGACGCGAACGGCCGATTTGTGGTGTGCGGGCTCGAAGGGGAAACC
This sequence comes from uncultured Acidobacteriota bacterium, assembly GCA_963773045.1. GTDB lineage: Bacteria > Acidobacteriota > Vicinamibacteria > Vicinamibacterales > UBA2999 > 12-FULL-67-14b. Next base: position 268,906 of record CAVYZT010000015.1, read on the forward strand.
CAAATTCCCCATGCGCTCGTCGTCGCCAAGCCCGGATTCCAGCTGGCGTACGCCAGGATTCCCGCACAGGGCGGCGGTCCGCTGGACGTCGAATTGCGCGTATGCACGGCCGATCGCGTAAGGATGGAGGCCGGTTGGTGTCAATGACTGCGGGAGGGTGTGTAAACAGCAGTCCGCGATCGACCGAGAGGATCAACCTGTCGATTTAGTTAAATAGCCGTCGGGCCTTACGTTTTTCGTCTTCGATCGTCGCATTACTCCGGTAACCCGAATACTCTTACCGTGGTTCCTGCAACCACCCCCACGTACTGCTTTCCATCGATCGCATAAGTCATCGGACTCGACTTCCAGGTCTGATGAGTTTCGAACTGCCACAGACGCTGTGCCGTCGTTGCGTTGATGGCAATCAAGGCTCCGCCCGTGTTGTCGCCGTAGAACACGAGGCCGCCCGCGGTGCTCATGACGCCTGAGGCGCTCGCGCCGCCGCCCACGCGTGGAACCTCCCACACCAGCCGTCCGGATTGGAGATCGAGGGCCCTCAGATACTTTCCCCCACCTTCGATCGTCGCGCCCTTCGTGGTACCGCCGTAGAACGATTTTCCAAGCTCAAACCAGTCCGAATTCTTCCGGTACACCGCGCAGCCTTCTGAGGCCATCACATAGAACAACCCTGTTGCGGGACTGAACGCCGTGGATGGCCAGTTGGCGGCCCCGGCGACTGCCGGGCACGTCCGTGTTCCTTCGACGGAGTTCTCGTAATCGGCCAGCAGCCGCGGGCGGCCATCGGCGCCGATGCCGGACGACCAGGTGAGGTTTTTCACGAACGGTTCCGCCATCAGCATGCGGCCGGTGAGTCGATCGAGCACGTAAAAGAACCCGTTCCGATTAGCGACGACGAGCAGCTTCCGTGGCTGTCCGCGAAATTCAGCATCGACGAGCAGCGGCGGCTGATTCGCATCCCAGTCGTGAAGATCGTGTGGGGTGAATTGAAAATGCCACCGCAGCTCTCCTGTAGCCGGATCGAGAGCGACGATCGACGACGAGTACAAGTTGTCCCCCTGGCGTTCGTCGCCGTTGTAGTCGGGACAAGGATTGCCGGTCGGCCAATAGAGGAGCTTCGCATCTGGGTCGTACGAACCGGTCAGCCATGTCGCCGCACAGCCATGTTCGATCGCCTTTCCGATCCACGTTTCCGAGCCCGGTTCGCCGCGTGCGGGAACCGTCCAGAAACGCCACACGCGTTCACCTGTCGACGCCCGGTAGGCATCAAGAAAGCCCCGCACGCCCTCGTCGCCGGCCGAGATGCCGGCGATCACGAGATCGTTGACGACGAGCGGCGCCCCGGTAGATCCGTAATTCAGACGATAGTCCGCCATCTCGACCTCCCACTGAAGCTGTCCAGTCAGTCGTTCGAGGGCGAGCAGGTGAGCGTGATCGGTCTGGAGAAACACGTGATTGCCGAGCACGGCGACGCCGCGATTGATGCCGGACGCCGCGTCTCCGGTTGGAACGAGTCCCGCCGTCTGTGGGCGCCCGAATTGCCAGATCTGCCGGCCGGTTCGGGCATCCAGCGCGCGTGCTTCATTGACAGCCGCAACGTACATGACGCCGTCGATCACGATCGGCGTCATCTGAAGGGCGCGTTTGCCTCCCATCTCATGCGTCCATTTCGGCTCGAGCTTCGCGACGTTTTGGATGTTGATTTGATCGAGTGGGCTGTGACGATTCGCGCTGAGGAGACCGTTGTAGCTCGGCCACTCGCCCGGCTTCGGACGCGCGATATCGTCGAACGTAATCTCGCGGGGCAATTGCGCGTGCGAGAGACTGGTGAGCAGCCCAATCGAAAGCACGAAAGCAACGGTCCGTGACACGTCTAACCCCTCAGTTCACTGGTGTGGCACATCGCCGCCCATGGAGCTTGCCCGCCGAAGCTCGTCTCACGATTGGTCTCGAGCGAAGGTGGGTGATTCGACCATGGCTTCGGTTATCGGCATCGTTCGGGCAGTATGGCGCCGTTGGCGCCTACCGAATCAAGTGAGTCCTGGTGAGTCCTGGGCTTAGAAGCCGCCTGGACGAATCCAAAAGCTCTCCTGCCAGACACCAGCCGGAGGGATGCTCTGCAGCTCTTTGTAGACGCCTCTGTGGGCAAGATTCAGCGCGTTGATGATCCCCGCCAGAGGTTCGATGCAGACAAAGTTGCGCGCCGCGGCGTCCTGGCCCGGCGCGGGCTTCGGCGCGTAAATCACGACAGCGCGATAGTTGGCGCCGAGCACAACTTCCAGCCGCTGCGTTTTGCCCCGTACCGACATCGTCGCCTGGCCACGCGCGTCCCGGACAAGGTCGCTGAACACATCGTCGAGCTCGAGCGGCGCCAGTTCAATGGCCGCGGGGTTTGCAAAGAACGCGTCGATCGGTTGCGTCGCGCCCGTCGGCATCTTTGTGTCTGCCAAAGGCCAATGCGTTCTGGCCCCGACCGAAAGCACCCATTCATCGCGCGAGGAATCGGTGAGTTGAAAGAACGGGTGGAAGCCGATCGCGACCGGCATCGGTTCGACGCTCAGGTTGTCGATCCGCGTGGCCACTTCCAGCACTCCGTCGCGAAGGCGGTGCGTCATCTCGATGGTGTGTGCAAACGGAAACTGCTTCATCCAAAGCGGATGCTTGAAGAATTCCAGCCTGCTTTTCACCCAGGCCGACTGGCCGTCGGCGCGTGCTTCGATGACATTCCACTCGCTGGCCGATGCCAGAAACCCGTGAATGGGATTCGCCCCACGAACGTTTCCGAGCGTCATGTCGAACGCGTAGCGCGTGCCGTTGGCGTAAAACGCCTGCTCATCCAGCCGGTCGGCCCACGGCGCGAGAAACGGGATGCCAATCGAGCCGGCGCCTCCCTTGTAATCTGCGGCCGATTCGAACGGGAAGCGAAGGACATTGTGCCCCTTCACTTTCATCTCGACTGCGAGATTCCCGAGAGTTGGAATAATCGAGACAGCCGTCTGGTTTCCGCTGTCATTCAACTGAACGAGGGTGCCGACTTGACGCGCGGAATAGAGCGGGGACCGGCCGGGTTGACCGAACGCTGCAGGCTGAACGCCCGTTGCGACGATCGAGAGGAGCAGCGCCGCAGCAAGTACGCGTGGTGACACTCGCTCGGTATCTTAGCCGAGCGACGAATGGAATAGGCCGTGCTCCTTGAGACGTGACTCCACGTCTTCAACCGAGAGCGTGGGGGCACCGAGGAGCGCCGCGGTGCCGAGTCCGCGCTACTCCTTGCGCGCCACCAGTTTGACAAACCGAAGGTTCCGGAATCACATTGACCCGCCACGCCTCCGAGGGAGAAGATCGCGAGCATTCTGGGAGTCGTCTTTTGAGCGACACGTCGCCTTCGTCAGATAGTCCAACCGTGGCTGGATTCCCGGCGTCGCGGTCGGTGACCTCGCCGGTTCAGGTGGATGTCTTCGGCGTGTCGCACGTCGGTCGCGTGCGGCAGAACAACGAGGACCAGTTCTTCGTCGCGAAATTGACTCGTTCGCTGGAGACCATCACGACAACGCTCACGGCGGACGACGTGCCGGCACGCGCGGACGAAGTCAATTACCTTCTGATTGTGGCGGACGGCATGGGCGGTCACGCCGCCGGCGAGGTGGCCAGCCGCATGGCCGTCAGCTCGTTGGTTCGCCTCGCCCTGCAGCTGCCCGACTGGATCTTCCAGTTGGACGACGAGCATGTGCCGGAAATCGAGCGGCGGGCCCGTCGGCTCGTGCAGCAGATTGGTTCGATGCTGGTCCAGCAGGGCGTGCAGGATCCGGCGCTGGCCGGGATGGGGACGACGTTCACCGCGGCTCGGAGCCTGGGCCGCGATCTGATGATCGTCCACGTCGGCGATTCGCGCGCGTATCTCTACCGGGCCGGTCGTCTGCGCCGGCTGACGAAGGACCATACTTTCGCGCAGATGATGGTCGAGCAGGGCGATCTTGGCGCCGAGGAGGCGGCTCACTCGCGCCTGCGCCACATCCTGACCAACGCGCTTGGCGGTTCCAGTGAGCGGGCCGACGTGGACATCGACATGCTGCGCCTCGAGGACGGCGACCGGCTGCTGCTCTGCAGCGACGGGCTGACCGATCTCGTCGACGACGAGGCGATTGCCGCGACGCTGTCGTCGATACCTGTGTCGCAAGACACCTGCAAGCAGCTTGTGCAACTCGCCCTCGAGCGCGGCGGGCGTGACAACATCACCGTCGTCGTCGCGGCGTATACCTTTTCAGATCATCAGGCGTAGGCCTCGATCGGACGAAACGGCAACCTGAAATCGACCGGAGACTGGATTTTGTGCGTCCCGGCACCTGAACCAGTCGGGCTCAGCTCACTCCAGAACCTGGGCTGACGATCAGGATGCGGTGGACTGCGGGTCGCGCCAACTCACCAAATACATCGGCGCTGTTCGGGTCTAAACTTTCACGTATGAGAATCGCGGCTTTGATTGCCCTGCTCGTTGCGACGACGTTCGACGCATTGAATGCCGCAACGCCTGCGCCGATTGCCTGCGAATCGCTCGCGCAGATGAAAGTGACGAACGGACGGGTGCTGTCGGCCGAGTCCGTGCCAGCCGGCGCGTTCGGGCCCGCAAATACGCCCAACGCGAACGCGACCGCGGCGTTCAAAACGCTCCCGGCGTTCTGTCGCGTGACGCTGACGCTGACTCCGTCCAACGACTCCGATGTCCGCGTTGAAGTCTGGCTGCCGCAGTCGGGATGGAATCACAAGCTGCAGGCGTCCGGGAACGGCGGATTGGGAGGCGCGATTCCATATCCGGCGATGGCGGCGTCGGTGAAGGCTGGTTACGCAGCCGCGGGAACGGACACCGGCCACGTCGGCGGCAACGCCGATTTCGTCGCGGGTCATCCGGAGAAGTTCGTGGACTTCGCCTATCGGGCGATCCACGAGATGACCGTCACCGCCAAGACGCTCGTCGCCGGGCATTACGGCGCGAGTCCGACGCGCGCGTATTTCAGCTCGTGCTCGACTGGCGGACGCCAGGCGCTGATTGAGGCGCAGCGCTATCCCGACGATTTCGACGGCATCGTCGCGGGCGATCCGTCATGGGACCAGATGCGTCTCTACGCCGCGCGCGTGTGGTTGAACACGTACGTCAATCGGACGCCGGCAGCCGTGATTCCCGCGAGCAAGTATCGGATGATCCACAACGCCGTCCTCGACAAATGCGACGGCCTGGACGGTGTGAAGGACGGCGTCATTGAAGACCCCACGAAATGCTCGATCGACTTCGCGACGTTGGCGTGCAGCGGAGAGGACCGCGCTGATTGCCTGACGAAGGATCAGGTCGAGACCGCGAACGCGATGACGCGTCCCATCCGCGATCCGAAAAGCGGCGTCGTGCTGCATCCAGGCCGCTACTATCCGGGATCCGAACTCGGATGGGGCGGCGTGGCGGGGCCGTCGCCGTCCGGCGAATCGCATGAAGGGATGCGGAAGATCGTGTTCACGCCCGACTGGGACTACCACACCATCAACGTGCCGGACGATGTGGAGCGCGCGGTGAAGGCGGATAACGGCCTGCTGTACGGCGGCGATCCGGATGTTTCGCGTTTCTTCAAGCGCGGCGGCAAGCTGCTGATGTACCACGGCTGGGCCGATCCGCTCGTGTCACCGGACACGAGCCTGATCATGTTCAAGCGGATCAACGACACAGTCGGATCGTCAGCGGCGAATTCGCTCGCGCTGTTCATGGTGCCGGGCATGGGGCACTGCCAGGGCGGTCCCGGCACCGACGTCTTCGACAAAGTTGCGGCGATCGATCGGTGGGTCGAAACCGGAGAGAAGCCGCAGTCGATCGAAGCCGCACACCTGACCGCCGGCGTCGTTGATCGCACGCGTCGGCTGTGCGCGTATCCGGCAACGGCGCACTACAACGGCGTCGGCAGCACCGATGATGCGAGGAGTTTTCGGTGTCAGTAGGCGCGGGAACGTGGTCCGATTTCTACCGCTGTATCCCAACCCGTTCGGATAGCGACCGTAACAGCAGACGCCGTACTACTGGCCTTTGGTCGGTACCGCCTTCGGCGCTGGTGCCATCGACGTCGCGCTCGATGAGCCTGTCGTCTTGAACGGGTATCCCGGCGGCCCGTTCACATAGAACGCAGCGAACGACGTGATCTTGTCCATGTCTGGATAAAGCACGCTAATCGCGGGCGCCCTGAGGCTTCCACGCGGCGCAAACCAGACGGCGCCGTCCTTGGTGACCTGGATCTTCGGTGTGTCAGCTGAGAACTGTGGCTTGGGATAAAAGGTGAACGTCTGATCCTTGGTGTTGAACTTGCCGATCATGGCGCTTCGATCCACCGTCGGCGAATCGGGGAACCAGATGTTGCCCTCCAGGTCCGGGCACACGTCGTACGGGTTCGCCGCCTGCTCGGGAATCGTGTACTCCGTGATCTTGCCGGTCGCCGTGTTCATCTTCGCCAGCTTGCCGGGGCGGCTCGTGCCGGCAGCCCAGATCCCCCACCAGAGGTTACCCTCGTAGTCGAAGTTCAGGCGCCGCGTGTGGTTGGGGTACGTGAGCGGCTGGTATTCGGTCCAGTTGTTCTGGCGGGTATCGAACTTCAGGATCTTCCCGCCGCCCCAGTCCGCGACCCAGATGTTGTCGTTCTTGTCTGACACGATGCCGTACGGAATGGCGTTGCTGCTGGGCATCGGAAAGACGGTGAGTTTCTTCGTGGCCGGCTCGAACTTGGTGATGGCGCCGCCAAAGATCCATCCGATGTAGAGATTGAACCTGGAGTCCATGGCAAACGACTGCATCCACTTGATGTCATTCCTGATCACATTGTCCGGATCACCGGGGAGGACGACATCCCATTTCTCGGTCTTGGGGTTGAACCCGTTGATATAGCTGATACCGCCGCCTTCGGTGTGCTCTGGCAGCCAGGCCATTCCATCGACCGGATTGATCAGGATCTCGTGAATGTCGTTCTTGGGATGCGGCGTGAGCCACTCTTTCATCTCTCCGGTTCTGGGATTGAGCCTGACTAGGCGCCGAGGAGCACCTCGGTCGGCTCCGTACACGTTGCCTGCCGCATCGAACCGCACATCCTGAATGACCCGCCTGCCGGAAAATCCAAGGGCGTCGGCATACTCCGGAGAATGGATGCCCTGGCCGGGCGCGTCCGCGGCGATGTAGTACTCCATGTACATCGCCTTGCCGAGCTTGACCTCGTCGAGGGGCGTCTCTGTGACCGTGCGCACGTTGCGAGGTTTTGCGCCAGGGCCAAAATACTTGACCAGGTACGCCATGAGCTCTTCACGGTCCTTGAGGGACCAGTTCCTCAGCCACTGCGATCGGTAGCCAAGCAGGCCGTCGGCGTACGACTGGGCCGGGCGGTTGTGAAGCTCCTTGCCAACCATCCTGTCGATACGTCTGTTCCACACGTCGGCACTCGCGGGCTGCGACGACAGGAAGTTCTCGCCGTGGCAAATCATGCACGTGCTCTCCGCGATCTCGCGGCCGCGTCCAGGCGGGTACACGTTGTCGTAGGAGTCGAGCGTCACAAGGACGCGATTCGACACGGTCCCCTCGAGATTCTGCGCCACGTCGGTTTCAGATTCGGTGCTGGTTGGGATGTCCGTGAGCGAGAACCTGAGACTGGGCGCATCGCCTGCTTTGATGGCGAGCTTCTGAATCTCGGACTTCACGCCTCTCGCCGTTACACTGACTTCGTAGTTCCCCGGGAACAACCCGAGGGCGCGGAATTGGCCCGCATTCGTGTAGACCATGTACAGAATGCGTTTGTCGGTATTCCGGATGTACACCTGGGCGGCCTTGAAGGGCTTTCCCGCTGTCACTGAGCCGGTCATGGTCGCCATGCCGGTCAAGCCGGTGACTCGTGCAGCCGGCTGCTGTACCGACGTGTTCTCGGGCGCGGCGATGCCGCTGACCTGAAAGACCACCGCGCCCGCCAAGAGGCAACCGGCTAATGCGATCGCCACTGGCCAGCGGCGCCGGGTCGTTGCGCGCGTTCGCGGCTCCTTCGTCGTTCCATCGCTCATCGCGCTTCTCCTTCTGCTCTCCCGGATTGATTCGGCGCTGATTATCGCTCCCGCGACGGGCAGGGCAAGGGCTTTCTTCGGCTGAGATCTCACGTTGAAGCCGGGCGGTCGACGATTTCCTCGCGCTGTGCGGTCCCAGTACATCTTCTTGCCTTCGCGATAGCTGCGCGTGGCCATGATCACCGCAACCGCGTGCGCGAATCCGGTCTCGATGCTACCGTTGGGTGTCTTCCGGCTGCGCATGCACGACAACCAGTTGTCGGTGTGCGCCTTCAGGTTGTCGTCCTGGTTGATCGGGCGGGACCTGCGGTCCGACCCGGCGGCAGCACCGGTTCCGGCTTCGCGTTGCCGGTCTGTCAGATCGAAGACGACATTCGATCCGCCAGCCGCTGCGCGGCTCCGGCACGAACCACCACTGCGGGCTGCCTTCGCCGCCCGGCGAATAGAGCGTGCCGCGCGTGCCGCGAATGATCGTGTGATCGCCGTAGCCGTTGCCGAACGTGGTGCTGTAGGTGTAGAGCACCTCTTTCTTCGCGAAGGTCGAGACGCACTGGAAGGTGTCCGGGTTCTCGCGCACGTCGTGCCACGCGAAGATGCCGCCGTTCGAAACCGTGTCGTCCGGGATGAACGTGTCGAGATAGAAGTGCGCCAGCCCGGCGCCGTGGCTGTACCACTGATCGGTGATGCCGCCGGAGAAGTCCTTGAAGATGCGGAACTCGAAGTAGACGCGCGGATCGAACGGGCGGTCGGGCCGGCCGAGCAGCCATCGTTTCCAATCGGTGTCCCGCTCGCGGATGGCCGCGACGTCCTCGTCCTTGGGAACGTGCCAGCGCGGGCCGTTGTAGTTCCAGCTCTGACTGATGGAGACGATCTTGCCGAGCTTGCCGCTGCGGATGATCTCGCGCACCCGCTGCTGATACGGACAACTCAGCCACTGCGATCCCATCTGCACCACCTGCTTGCTCGCGAGCACCGCGTCGCGCGCCAGCTTGGCGTCTTCGAGCGTGTTCGCCATCGGCTTCTCGCAATAGCAGTCCTTGCCGGCGCGGACCACTTCCGCGAGGATTCTCGCGTGCTGATGATCGCCGGTGGCGATCATGACGGCGTCCAGATCCGGATCGGCGAGCATTTCCTCGGAGTATTGAAACGTCTTCGGCCGCTTGCCGAAGAGCCGCTGGACGTCGTCGGCGGCCCGTTCGCGGTTCACCGACCAGAGATCGCAGACGCTGCGCAGGTCGAAATTCGGATCCGTCTGCGGCGGACAGCTTGAGCATCTGCGCGATGGCCGGACGCCGCGATGGCCGCAGCCGATCTGGCCGATCTGGATCCGATCGTTCGCGCCGAGAATGCGCGAATAGGATCGTGCGGTCAACATCGCAGTTCCGGCAGCGAGAAAATCTCTGCGTGACACGATCTCCATGGCCGATCTCCTTGTGGAATCGTGGCTATCCTATACCCCTTCGCCTGACGCGACGGCCCTGTTGCGCAGGCCACGATGCCGCCCATTACCGCGATCCAGAACGAGCGAGGCGGCGCCTCAGACCGACGAGACATGTACCCACGGCTCCGCCTCGCTAGGGCAGTGTCGTTTTGCCCCGCCTCCGGCGGGGCGAGAATACTTGACTCAATTGCATGGAATTCTGGGGGTCAAGTTTTCTAGAAACGTAGGCCGTGGGTTCGCCGCCAAGGTCGTCCACCGCAGTGCCTCCGGCGCGAATGCGATGAGCGTGGGCGCTACGCGCGCATCTGGGTGACGACTGAGAGCTCGAATTGCGATGGAACTGCCATGGAAGGGATGCGAGAGAGAATGGGATTCGTCCGCCTTCGCAGCTTCGCTGCTACGGTGGACAACCTTCGCGTGAAGCTCGCCTGACGCGGCCTGCCAACCGTAGCCGCGAGCGAAGCGAGCGCTTGGCGAAGGTTGGCGGAGAGAGTGGGATTTGTCCGCCTTCGCCAAGGCTACGGCGGGATCTGATCGTGTCAGCGACGCCATCCCGCCGCAGCTCGCCTGAATCGTCCGCGAGCGAAGGAGGATGGCGGAGAGAGTGGGATTTGAACCCACGGTAGAGTTTCCCCTACACACGCTTTCCAAGCGTGCTCCTTCAACCACTCGGACATCTCTCCGTGTCTGTCGAATCAACAGTTTACAGGCTAGTGGTTGAGCCGGCAAACGCGAATTGTGTAACGAATTGTGTAAGACCTCTTAAGGTGCTTCGATCACTTACGGCGATTTCGTCCCGCTTGGCGACGAGGGCCCGTGCGATACGACCGTCCGACTCCGGCCTACCAGTATAGAACGCGGCCAGCGACACGCCATGTCATGTTTGCCGACGCTGTTGCTCGGGGCTGCGGAGCGTCAAGCCGACGTGATGATGGCCTATCCTTAACGGGACCGGCGCCTGCGCGCGCCCGCAGCCTCCATGACCGACAATCCGAAGTGGGACACGTTCATCTCGCACGCGGCCGAGGACAAGGATGCGTTCGTCCGGCCGTTGGCAGTCGGGCTGCAGTCGCTCGGCGCGCGCATCTGGTACGACGAGTTCTCCTTGCGGCTCGGCGATAGCCTGTCGAAATCCATCGACCAAGGACTCGCCCAGAGCCGCTTCGGCATAGTGGTCCTGAGCCGGGCGTTCATAGGAAAGGCGTGGCCGGACTACGAGCTCCGCGGGCTAATCGCCCGCGAGATTGCCAGCGGTCGCGTGATCCTGCCGCTGTGGCACGGCGTGACGCGCGACGATGTGCTTCGGTTCAGCCCCACGCTGGCCGACAAGTTTGCGCTCAACACAGAGGGGCGGTCGGCGGTGGACATCGCGATCGCATTGCTGCGGGAGATCCGACCGGACCTTTACGAGAAGCATCCGAGGGCGGAGTTGGCGAAGCTCGCCGACGGCAGCGCACTGCGCGGCCTGCAAGAGGAGCTCGATCGCGTCCGCGAAGACCTTGAGCACACGAAGGAACAGCTTCAGGAATACCGCTGCCCATTCTGCAACGCGGCGATCTCCAGTACGGGGCAGGCGCCGGTCGACGACCAGCAGAAGCACTGGGACACGTACACCTCGTTCGAGTGCGGACACGAGACTTTTGGCAAATTCACGCAGTCGCCGTGTCCATCAGACCCCAGGTTCCCGGCGCTCGATGATTACGAGCTGCAGTTCCACGAGTCCCGCGGCGCCACCTACGTTCAGTGGATCTGCTCGGTGTTCCCGAAGACGAAGATGGCCCGGCAACTGCACATCATGGACGGCGTCGGAACCACGCGCGAGGAGGTCGAGCAACGCCTTCGCGACAACTTCGCGCGCCGCAGCAAAAAGTGGGGCACGCAATAGGCCGGCGGCCGTCTGCTGATGACTGAGGAGCAGATTGGAGGCGCCGCCCGGATTTGAACCGGGGGTGGAGGTTTTGCAGTCAGGGCTGGCGATCACTAAGTTGTTGTCTCGTCTTGCCTTCTGGTCGGCCCTGATCCTCGTTTTACCCCGTTTTCGGCGGGTTCTGTTCCCAAGTTGTTCCCAAGTCCATTTTCCCCGTAAGTTGTTGATCTTCGATCTGCGCTTTGATCGTTTGCACCAAGTTCGGCATGAGCGGGTTCGACCCCGCTTGGCCGCCGCAGCACCGGGGAGAACGAGAACTGCTACCGCTTTGAACACCTTACTGAATCCTTTTCGACCAAACGGCCCTCTCTATCTACGATGCCCTCTGTGATCGGGCAGATCGGGGTGATGAGATGCTTTACCGCAAGAACATGGGTTCCAAGGAAAGCTGGGCGCGGGTGCTTGGCGGCGCATTGATCGTGGCCTACTCGCTCACGCAAATCGGCCTGACCCCGCTCGGGCTGGTGCTCGCCGCAAGTGGCGTGTTCACGGCGCTGACGGGGCTGTTCGGCTTCTGCCCCGCTTGTGCCATGGCCGGTCGCAAGTCGCTCGAAGGTCCACGGTGATCCGGGTCGATACAGCCTTGTTCGCCGCCGCCCAGGCCGGCGATCCGGTCGCTCTAGAGAGGATGCTGCGCGAACTGGAGCCCGACATCCGCCGCTATGCATGGCGCCAGTGCCATCGCGCGACGGCCATTGAGGACGTGGTTCAGGAAGCTCTGATCGTGCTGTACCGCCGCCTGGGCACTGTGCGCGACCCTCTGGCCATAGCGGGCTGGATACTCCGCGTGGTCACCCGGCTGTGCATGCTTCCCGTGCTGGCGCTGATACGGGGCGCGGAAGAACTGACGGAGCGGCACGAGGCTAAGTACTTTGCGCAGGTTCCAAAGCACGAACTGCGTATCGACGTCGTTCGTGCGCTGGAGTCGCTACCGGACATATACCGCGAAGTGATCCTGCTGCGTGACATGGAGCAGCTCACCATCGCCGAGACGGCCGAACACTTGCGCATCACTCGCGAAGCATGCAAGAGCCGTATTCATCGCGGCCGAGCTCTTCTACGCGAATACCTGCAAGGCGATGAGTCGCGAGGAGGAAAGAAATGAAGCAATCGGGAACCGCCGTGGAACGAACCATTGCCGTCCTGGGCTCGGCGGTTTTCTTCGTGGTCGCCCCATTTACGCTGGCGGGGGTCGTTCCATGGTCGATCACGGGTTGGCAACTCCGGCCGCCGTTCCTTGGTCTGGAGCTGACGCGCGGCATCGGCGCGATCATGATTCTCGCAGGCGTGCCTGGGGTCGTTGACGCATTTGCGCGTTTCGCGCTGCAGGGTCTCGGCACCCCAGCGCCCATCGCGCCGCCCCGGAATCTCGTGGTGACCGGTCTCTACCGTTATGTGCGTAATCCCATATACGTCGCGGTCGTTGCCATCATCCTGGGTCAAGCGGTGCTGATGGGCGATTCGCGCCTCATCGTCTACGGCGCGCTGTGGTGGCTCGTCTTCCACGTCGCCGTCGTGGCGTACGAAGAACCCACGCTCGAGGAGACGTTTGGGAAAGAGTACGAGGCGTTCCGCGCCGCCGTCCCGCGCTGGATACCGCGGATGACCCCGTGGCGGTCGTAGTGATTAACGGAACGTCCGCTTTTGGCCGATTGCGGAGCTTCCAAGGTTAGGCCGAGTCGCAGAGGGTGCCACCTAACAACGGCTTGCAGAGCGACGTGCCACGGGCGGCGCGCGCCTGAAGCCGGACGTTAGAAGAGGAGGATGCGCATGAGAATCAGGATGATCCGCCACGCGGCGCTGATGCTCGCCATGGCCTTCGTCGCTGCCGCCGTGCACGCGCAGGCAAAGATCGATCTCAACGGGACCTGGGTGTTCACCGTTGTGACCGATCAGGCCAGCGGGACGGCGACGGTTACGCTCAAGGTCGAAGGCGAGAAAGTCACCGGCCATATTTCGACCGCGACGTTCGAAAGCGACCTCACTGGAACGTTGAAGGGGCAAGCGCTCGAGTTCTCCTTCATCCGCGACGTCGGCGCCGTCACCTACAAAGGAACAGCCGAAAGCAGCGATGCGATTAAAGGGACGGTCAATATCGCCGGCGTCACCGGTACGTTCACCGCCAAGCGGAAGCCCGCATAGCGCGCAGTATGCTGAAGCAATTTGCTGGCCACGGGGGGGAGGAGAGGGAGGATCCCCGGGTCTCATAGCGCCGATTCCGTGACCCCCCCGCTAATCCGGACTATCGTCTTTATCTTCAAGGGACATCTAAGATTAATCCGGAGAGCATCACGAGCCCGAAAGAATGGCTCATAGCCGATCAAAGACGGTGTGAAAAATCCGGCGGTCATGCTGACGACCGGCATCAACGACCCCCGCGTCGAGCCATGGATTGGCCGGACGTGCCAGCGGAACCTCCGGACGTGTCTTTGGCGCTTCCGCAGGCGACATTGGAACTGCCGCACCCGACATTCAAACCGTCGCACGTGACATCCGGATCGCCGCGCCTGCTTCTCGCCGGCCCGCCGCTGCCATTCGGTCTTCCGCACTTGCCACTGGAACCACGGCAGACGCCAATTTCGAACCAGCACATCTGAATCCGACGCCAGCACGTGACATTGACGCGGCCGCACGTGGCAATCGGCTGCCCGCACCTCGCAATCGGCTGTCCGCACATGGCAATCCGGGAGCCGCACGTGTCAATCGGGCATCGTCACCAGCCGCTGAAGTCATCGCAGCTGCCAATTCCGCTCCGGCACGTGGCAATCCGCTGGCGACACCAGCCAATCAATTGTCCGCACCGGACATCTAAAAGACGTAAGCCAGAAGCAGTCAACGAAGGGGCCCAGCCCCTTCAGCGGCCACTGGGTCGGTTCGACGGCGATGTCGTCGATCGTGAAGTTGTACGACACCCCTTACACCACAAGTACTTACGTATACGACCATATCAAGGAGAACCTCTCCGCTTGGACAGACGAGGCGTGCACGATCAGGGCGAAGTATTAGGCAATCGTCACCCGACCCAGGTTGGGAAGTTTTGGTACCCGTTCTGTGCGACCCAGTCGTACGACGGATACCAATTCGAAAGGTTGAAGCCTTTGCCTCGGTACTGCTCCGCAACGTTCGTGGAATAGTCCGCTGACCCGTCGATCTCTTCGTATTTGACCCATTTGCCGTTGACGATCTCCCAGAGAGTTCCGGTTTGACCGTCGGCCGAGAAGGTCACGCCGACCGATTCCAACGGGTTCGGCCCAAGGGGCTTGGTCAGCTGATCCCTCCCCTTGATACTGTTGATGTGAATGCCCAAAAGCGAGTTGCCGCGTCTGAAGCTTTTTAGCAACTCGTAGCGAACCCAAGGACGCGCGTACGTTTCTGAGCCAATCAAAACGCAAGTGACCGACGTGTTCTCAAGCCCATCATTGACGAGGCGTTTCAGGGCGGCCGGGCCGCTTCGCTTTACGCTCTCCCACAATGAGGCGTCAAAGAACCCAGCGTTGTTGTCCTTGGTTAGGCCGTGGTTTCGCACAACGTTCGCGCGGAGGTCGACGACGTCCTTGTAGTGAAAACTAAAAAACACGCGTTTGGCCATCGTTGCTCCCGCTGATGAGTCAGGCTATCGTAATTTGCCGAGACCCGACAGCATTTCGGCTATTCGCTTCCTTCCGCGCCGCGCGCGTTTCCATTTGCACGGCGTGCTTTCCATGGGCCGGCCAACGCATCAACTTGCCGTACTACGGCGTGCCGAGTACAAACAGACCTCCGAGTCGACGCGTACGGAAGGACATCGCCGAGTACGCAAACAAGTGAAGGCGAGAACTGTGTAGAAACTGTGTAAGGTGGGGTCGAAACCGGCGACGAATACCGGTGTTTATGGCGTCACATCGAGAAGCATTTCACGGCCGCAAGTGGTTGAATTGATTGCGCGACGAAGTGTTTCCCTGTTGCTCGGTGCGGTTCGCTGGACTCGCTTTCCAAGCGTGCTCCTTCAACCACTCGGACATCTCTCCGTATATTTAGAATCAACAATTTGCGAGCGGTCTGGAACAGATTATCCCACACGCCGGCGAATTCCAGACCGTTTCTGCATCTTGTTTGCGTTCAGCGGTTTTGCGAGTGCGAGCACGGCGTTTGCTGAAATTGTGTCAGACCTCTTAATGTGCCGCGATCACTTACGGCCATTTCGTTGAGCTGCGCGTCGCGTCTCACAAGTCGGCGCATCGTGGGTTGACGTGGTCTGTCTACAACGTCTTGAGGAAGGCAATGAGCGCGGCCTTGTCTTCCGCGGTCAGCCGCAAGCCAAACTCATGTCCCGGGACGGCGCGCCGCGTCACTTTGTAGCCGAGGAAGCCGGAGGGCACGAAGTCCTGACGCAGACGAGCGGGATCGAACCATTCCTCCAGTGTGGTCACCGATCCGTCGTGATTGAACATGCCGCGGTACCACACACCCTTGAGCGACGGCACTTTGTAAAAGCCGGTGCCCTTTCTGGTCTTCAGCGCGAGGTTCGGATCGGTCCCCACCGAGACGGACATCATGTCGGCGCGGTTCGGGTGATCGGGCGGCGGTTGATAACCCTGGGCCAGTGTGAGCTTGTTGTTGGTGTAGAGCGGCGGCGCATGGCACCTCGCGCAGCGTTCCCGCTGAAATACCGCACGTCCGGCGGCAGCGCGAGGGTCACCCGTGTGTGGATTCGGCGGCGGTTCGAGCGAAAAAAGGTATTTGGCCAAGGCGAACAGCTGCTCGTCGGACATCCGGTAGAAGATCTGCCGCTGCGCATCAGTCAGGACGCGGTGGGGACCGAAATCGGCGCGGTCGCAGCAGGATACCAGCGCCGCGTACCTCATCACGTCCTCCGCGCTACGGAGACGATGTGTGCCGGTGTGGTCGATGTACTTGCGATCTTTGATGCCGATGAGATCCGGCACCTTCGTCAGGTAGTACGGGCTGCCGTTGAAGCGTGCGAAGGCACCGGGCGGGATACTGCCGAACAGGGCGCCCGTCTCGGCCTCCGTCATCGATCTGATGCTGTCGTGGATGTCGTTGCGGATCCACGGCACCGTGAACTCGCGCCAGTTTGCGATCGCGAGCGAATCGCCAGGAAAAAATGACGGCGTGCCGCGCGTGACCAGTTCGCCGGTGACGCCGTTCAACGGCACATTGAATGGAGCACCGTTCAAGAGCGAGCCATCCTGGAGAACCCGCGTATGACAGCCGCTGCAGTCGGAGACGCCGAGCGACAGGCCTTTGGACGTCGGCACCCACCGCAAGCCGAGGACTCTGCCGTCCTTCTGGGCGTGGCCGCCGCGGCGCGCGAGCTCCTCCCCAGACCGCACCATGGCAATGATCTGAGGATCAGTGCTCCGGAAGGTGGGGACGTCCATTTCTTCGAAGACACGTCGCCCGCTGGCGATCCACGCGGCTTCGGTCCGCGGGCCCGGAGCGATGAGCGGCTCGGGCTTCCTGGCCCGCAGCATCTCCCAGTAGCCCGCGGGTTCCGTGCCGGGGAAGTACACCGGGTAAGTCCGTACCCACTCCGCTGCGGGTGCGGCGTAGTACTCACCTTCGGAAAAATGCAGAGGCCGGACGCCGAGAGCAGCAATCGGCGTCGCCCACTCCGCCAGTTCACGATCGTTCCAGAACCGTGGCGCTTGAGCCGTGGGTCCCCTCGATTGGGCGGCCACGCTGACCAATCCGACTAGCGTCATCAGCGCGAGAACTCGGAACCGCTTGGACTTGTGGCGACGAGGGCTCATAGCAGCTTCAGGAACGCGACGATGTCGGCTTCATCCTGGGGCGTGAGGATGATGTCGGAGAACAGCTTGAACATGAACGTGTACTGCTCGGCGACTTCTTGCAGCGTCTTCGACGAGTTGTCGTGGAAGTAGGGCGCGGTGTGCCTCACCCCCCAGAGCGACGGCGTCTTGAACAGGTTGCAGGCGATGATCAGCGGAAACGGTCCGCCCGGCCCAAAGAGCTCAGGCGGGAACTCGTTGGGATCCGGCGGATCCGTCAGACATGTACCGGGATCGGGCGTGACGATCCTGTCGATGCCATCGACGATGAACTCGTACGTCGGCAGATTGAGCTTGTTGCGCTCCGACACGCCGACGCCGAAGAACCGCAGCCCCGGGAGGTCCGGCAGGAAGATGTTGAACGCGTTGGAGACGTCGAGCATCGGCCCGCTGTGACACATTGCGCACAGGCCCCTGGTCGAGCCCGGCGTGACCGGGACATCGTCGAACATCGCCCGCCCGCGTTTCTCAGAAGCGGTCACACCCTTCGGCAACCGGGGCGGCGGCCCTCCGCGCGCGAAGAAGAACAGCGGCAGGGACGAGAAGAAACGCGGCGACGATCGCTGAAACTCGGCGATCAACTCGAGTTGCAGCGGCGTCGGCTCGAAACCGTTCTGCGCGTGCGCGCGTATGGCACCGAGGGCTTGCCCTTCGAGCGTGAGATCACGGCCGTCGTACATGAAGACGGGCTGGAGCGACGGCGTATTGCGCGTCGTCGGCGTCCCCCGGATGAGCGTGACGCTCGGCGCCGACGGATCGTTCGCGAGCCTCACACGGGGAGGCAGCGGAATCTCGATGCGGACGGTGGCGTGCTCCTCGATCCGGGTGGTGCCGGAGACGCCGTCGTCCAGACCGTCGCCGACGAACAGTGGATCGTCGGGATTTGCCGCCAGCCGCTTTTGGGCGTCCTCGGGCGAGAACGTGCCCGTCTTGATGCTGTGGCACGTCAGGCAGGTTCGCCCGTTACCCTGGAACGTCTCCTCGTCGAAAAGCCGCTGGCCCTCCTCGAAACGCTTCACCAGACATGCCAGTTTGACCGCCCCGTGAAGCTGTTTGGGATCGCAGTCAAAGGTGATGTGGTGCGACTTCTTCGTTGCGGCCGTTTGCGCTTCGATCTCCAGCACCAACTGGCACACGAAGACCGCTGAGATGATGACAACGGAGACTCCGAATTTTAGTGACATGAGTGACCTCCGGGTCGCAGCAGGGCGGCCGCCTATCGGCGACCATGGAGGTGAAGGTAGGTCACTCGCTGCGTGGAGTCGCAGCCATTGGGCAGGAATTCGTCAGGCGTCTGGCAGGATTCGTGATCTGGTAGACGCCGTGCCTTCGGTTTCTGTCGAGCTCGGCATCCGAAGCGCCGTGACCGTGAGCTTCACGGAGCCGAGGGTGATGACATCACCGTGGCCAATCGCCATGGATGCGTCGACTCGCTGATCCCCGACGAACGTCCCATTCTTGCTGCCCAGGTCTTCGATGGTCGCCCGGGCAGCCGCGATCGTGATCCGCGCGTGCCGCCGAGAGATTTTGGGGGCATCCAGATAGATCTCCACGTTGGGGTCACGTCCGAGCACGTAGTCGCCCTCGTCGAGTGTGGCTCGGCCGGAGATCCACGTGATGCGGAACGCCACGTCGCCGCGACGCATCGGCTGACCGGCATCAGCGCGGTGAACGATTTCTCGAAACGCGTATCCGAATCTGGGCACGGTTCGAATGAAATGCGGATCGGACGCGTCGTCGCCGAGGGCGGCGCGAATCTCGCTCACCAGGTTGGCGAGGTTCTTCTCGACCACGAAGGTCGCGGGCCACAGCCGCTCCTGAAGCTCGGTCTTCGATACCGCCTTCGGCCTGCTCGCGACCAGAATGCCCAGCAACTCAAACGCCTTGGGGGACAGCAACACGCGCTGGTCGTCGCGAAGCAATTCACGGCTTTCCGAGTCGAGGACGAACGGTCCGAAGCGGACCTGCATCGCCGTATCCTATCCCGGCGTCAGCCGACTCACTTCAGCCCATCGACGACGAACAGGTCACCGAGCCGTCGCATGTAGGAGTAGCAGTACGACTCCGCGTCCGGAGTGATCACCACTGTTTGCCGCATGTCCTCGACCCCGACGGGGTCAGTTGGCATGAGCGTTCTCCAGAGCGCCCGGCCGCCAGTTGCCACCTCGACCCGAAGGACATCCACGGCTGCCCGCGTGCCCACATCCGCCCTGGCAACGGTGTACACGTATCGGCCGCCATGACTCCATTGAAGCGGCATATCTTCAGGCGTCAGCGCCGGAACGGGCCGGCCGGCCCCGCCTTGAATAGGAAAGAGCACCCACTTCGTGCCAACGAGGCCGAGGACGGAGTTCTCGTCTCGAACTGCCGATTTGTCGGCGAGAATCACTCCCGGAGGAGTGATCGCGCGAGGAAGGCCTGCAGGGATTTCCTGAAGGTACCCTCGCGAGATGTTGTCCGCGGTGTAGCCAGTGAACACGATTCGCTTCGAGTCGGGCAGCCACGCTCCATTTCCAATCCGCACCAGGTCTCCCTTGGGCAGCGTGACCATCTCACCAACCCCGGTCGGCCACAACACCAGGTTCTCACCACGCAGCGCGAGCACCCACTTTCCGTCCCGAGCGAACGCCGCCCCACTGCCATCTCCAATCGAGATCGCCGGAGACCCATCGATGCTTCTGCTGAAGATCGTCGGACTTCCAGAGGGCGATGAGAGCAACTCATCCTCGAAGATGACCATTTCGCCGTTTGGTGAAATTCCCTTCGCCGCGGAGGCCAGCTGCCATGTCAGGTCGCGCTCGCTCGCGGGTCGCTTGCAGGTCAGGTTGATACGAATAGTGTTGCGCGACATCAGCACCCTGCCTTCTTTGGAGATGTCGTGCAGTACGAGCCAATCGGGCGCGCGATACACCGGCCGCTCGACGCCCGAGAGCGACACGGCGTGGAGCGACGGTGCAAATTCACCGGGGACCGGGCGCGTCGCGGTGAACCAGATCTCGTTTCCCGATGGTGCCCACGCCAACCCAATGCCGGTCCAGTCGCGTGCCACGGTTGATTTGCGGCCAGACCTGTCGACGACCGTGATCATTGCCTGCGGCGGACTCGCAAACATCAGCGGACCTTCGAAGAACGCCACACGACTGCCATCGGGTGACACCCGCAGCGACCACGCGGCCGGAGCTTGATGGACGGTCGTGCCTGCGGGAAACTCGACGGTCCACGGACCATTGCCCCCGGGGTCTCGGACGACGGCGAGCGCGTCGGTGCCCGGAATCCAGTCGGCGTCCACCACTCCGGTGAGCAGGTCGCGACGCGATCCACCAGCCATGGGAATGCGCGCCAGCATGCGCGCGCCCCAGGTGTGAGTGATGTTCTGGGGGCCGAACAAGACCGCCATGTCGCCCGTTTGGGAAATCGACATGATTCGCGCGTCTTGCAATTGCAGGTCGCGCGCATCAGGGTTTGCCGGTCTACCGAGGAAGGCGGCGAAGGGCAGACCTTCCCAGCTGGCGCTATAGACGAAGCTTTGACCATCTGGTGTGAAGCGGGCGGACGATACAGCGCCCTTGCGAAACGTCGCCGGGAGATACTCCGCGGCGCCGGGCCTGGGCCACATCGACGCCGCTGTCGCTGCGACAAAGGCGGCGGTCAAAGCAGCGCCCGCGACACCCGCCCAGAGAGCGGCACGGCGTGGGCGGCGTGTCGTAACGGCTGCCGGCGCGTTGCCGGGGGCCTCCTCGGCGATCCACCGTAACTCGGCTGCCATGTCCCGCGCGGTCTGCCAACGATCCTCAGGGTCTTTCGCCATGCAGCGACGGACCAGCCGCTCAAGCGCGGCCGGCACCTGTAGCTGCAGCGACGACAACGCCGGCGGTTCCGCCGCGACGATCGCCGCCATCAGCGAGGCGCGACTATCGCCCGCGAATGGTCGGTGTCCGCACACCATCTCGTAGAGAACAACGCCGAAGGAGAAGATGTCGGTGCGTGCGTCTACGTCTCGCCCCTCTATCTGTTCCGGGGCCATATACGGAACCGTGCCTACGATGGTGCCGACCTCCGTCAGGCGTGCGCTTTGAGTCGCATCAACTGGGACCTCCTCATCGCGTTCCTTCAATTTCGCCAAGCCAAAGTCGAGAAGCTTCACGCTGTCGCGTGTCAGCATGACGTTACTGGGCTTGATATCTCTGTGCACCACAGCGTGTCGATGGGCGTGGTCGAGCGCATCGGCGATCCCGATGGCGGTACGCAGGGCGAGGGGAAGTGGAAGCGGGCCATCCTCGAGCCGCCGCGCGAGGGTGTTGCCCTCGACATACTCCATGATGAGGTAGATTGCGGGACCGTCCTCGCCGACGTCGTGCAGTGTGCAGATGTTGGGATGCGTGATGCGTGCGACGACGCGAGCCTCGTGGCGGAACCGCTCGACCCTGGGACTTGGCGTGGTCAGGAGTTCACTCGGCAGAATCTTAACGGCGACAGTCCGCTCGAGCCGCGTATCGCGGGCACGGTAGACTTCGCCCATTCCCCCGGCGCCGAGTGGTGCCAGGATTTCGAACGGGCCGAGGCGGGCGCCGGACGCGAATCTCATCGATTAGGCTCGACGAGAGGCAGTATAGCGATGTCTTGTCAATCAAGAGGCCACGGCTGGTGCAGACCACCTAATGGCCTAAGTGATCGAAGGCGCTGTGTCAGAACTGTGTCAGATACCCCCTGAAACCCCGGTCAAACATTGTGATTGGCCGGGATACTTCGATGCACACGGTTGTTGCGGGAAGTCGTTGATGGGGAGTGCATTGGTGAGTGTCGGTCTGCGTCAGCACGCGCGGCCGGAATCTTTTTCCAAGCGTGCTCCTTCATCCGCCTCCGCTCGCGCGGATTGCGTCGCGAGCTACGGCGAGATGTCGCGCCGTAGCGGCGAAGCCGCGAAGGCGGACAACCACTCGGACATCTCTCCGTCTTTAGAAACATACACTTACCGGGCTGCTCGCACTCTGGAAAATTTGAATTGTGATAAGTCTCCCAATGTCCTGGGATCACTTACGGGCAAGGACGCGCCGGTGCGTCCGGACCGCCCCGCACGCGCCACGGCGACGCGGCGACCGCCGCGCCTGTTCCCCAGCAGGCGTAAGCTGTTGCAAGATACACGACGTGATATGTACCGTCGCGGCTTTCAACGACCGCAGGCGGACGCTGTTCTGAGGTAAGCCCATGGCCATGACGCCGGCCAAGCAAATCGTCGAGATCTACGCCGATTTCGGAACACAGGTTTGCCAAGGCGCCGTCACCGCCGGCTTCGCGTTCCTCGGCTTCTCAGTGCTCATGTTCGTGCTCGTCCTGATTTTTGTTCCCGCAGAGAACCGATCGCAGCAGATCACGGCCCCGGTGGAAACGACGGTGTTCTCGCTGCTGCTGATCGGGTGCTATCCGATCTATCGCATCCGCTACCGGAAGACGCTGGCGCCGCGGATCCGCGCCCTGCTCGAAGGCGTGCGCGTCGAGGGCATCATCGAGGCGATCCACGACACTGACGTCATCGTCTCGGCAACTCCACCGGTGGAGTTGGTGTCCACCAATCCATTGATGAGAAGAGAGGTGCGCGGGGTCAAAAAGCAAATCAGCTATTGCTATACCATCGACGGACGCAAGATCCGGCGGACGACGATTCCCTTTGCAGAAAGTCTCCTCCGCGGGCGTGGAGTCGGCGACTCGATTCCTGTCTATGTCTCGAGGAGCGATCCGGAGCGTGGAGAAGCCGATATCTTCGGCATCCGCGAGCCCTAGCCGCCGGTGCGAACCGAACTGATGTGGACGAACGCTGAGGAATATTGAGGCAGACGGCCTTAAGTGAGCGACTCGACTGTGATAGGACTGCGATACGTCAGGCCCAAAACCTCGACGAACATCGAGGTCTACGGACGCACAGTGAGTGATCGTTTTGGAACGTTAAGTCGCCCTCGGGCCCGCTGGGGAGACATCGAAAGCTGGGACGGCTCTTGAAGAAATCGTCCGCCCGTTGCCGTGCCACCTCCTTTGCCCAGGGGTGAACATCTACACCTCCTAACTGGTGACCACGATCGGCGAGCTCGCGTGATCGAATTCGGCTGAGGTGACGCCATCGAAGAAATCGGTCAAGGGCCATCGACGCGTCGGAATCCGCGTTCCAGCCAACACGAACACTTCTCGCTCGAAGACGGGCCGGAATGCGTCAAGCATCTCGTGCGCGCCGGTCGGGGGACTGCTCAGCATCTCCTCCGTGACGCCGAACGCTGAGCGGTGGGCAGCAAGCGCCAGGAACTTCTGCTGGACGAACGATGCGGCGTCGAACGAGACCGCGATCATCTCCGCCGCTGTCCCGAACACGTCGGGGTCGAGGCCGTCCGTGATACCACGCCCGCGACTCTTTTCGGCTAGGACCCGGAACACATCGCGCAGCATCGCTCCGTAGAACAATCGTTCCGGCGCCGCCTCTCCCATCGTGCCGCTCGAAAAGAACGCGGCCGTCGTCGCCCGTTGCACGGCAACGTGGTCAGGATGGTAATAGCCGCCATGCGGATCGAACGTGAGGAGGACTTGTGGCTTCACGTCCAGGATGATCCGCCGAATGGCGGCCTCGACCTCGAGCATGTCCACGTTTGCAAGGGCCCGCGGGTCGCCGTATCGCTGGCGGTCGCCGCGGGCAGAGTCGTGGAAGCCGAGGAGCACGGGCGGCTCGATGCCGAGACGGTCGCAGGACAGCCTCAGCTCTTCGACGCGCAAGGCGCCGAGGTCGTCCACCGCCCCGACGGATGGGTGCGGCTTGCCTGCCTCGCCGTTCGTGGCACAGGCGAGCGTCACGCGAACACCTCGTTCACTGAGATGCGACAGCATGCCGCCATGAAAGAGTTCGTCGTCCGGGTGCGCCAGCACGACGAGCAACGACGCGCGACGTGATGAAATCATGATCGTTTCTCCGGTCAGGCGCCGCATCACTCAACGCGCGTCGCCTTGATGGTGATCGGATTCGAGCTCGGCCCCGCGTGTGTGCGAATCTGGGTCAGCGTCAGGGTGTTGCCGTCGCGCCGGAAGGTGTAGACGCTGACCGCGCCATTGGTCATGGCGGACGGATTTTTCGAGACGATCGCCTGCATCGTGATCTCGTGACCGTTCACCTCAAAGGTTCCCGCTTCGCCAACGAAGGGTCCCCAGACGGCGCGCAGCTGCTCCGCGGAAGCGCTCGAGGGGTCGGCCAGCGGCGTGAGCGGCTGCTCGGCATGCACCTCGACCCGGCTGTAGTGCCGGCCGTGGAAGATGGCGAGCGTCGACAGGGGTCTATACGTGCGAGCGGGCGCACCCGGCACAACAACCTCGAGGGTCCGCCAAACCCCCTGGAGCGCCGCATTCGGTTCTGCTGCGGATGCTGCTGCGGATGGAGCCGCACTCCTTCCGGCCACCAGCGCGACGATCAGCGCCCCGCACGAAATCATGATCTTCGAGTGCTTCGTCATGGAAACCTCCTAGGGGCAGTTTCCACAGCGGTGCGCTGAGGCTCAAGCGCAACGACGCGCCGAAGCGACCATGGCGCGTAATGGCGCACTGGTGCGCTATCCTCAACGCGAGCATGACCACGCGTCCTGAAGACGGGACCGACGAGCCGCGGCTCGACTCGTGGAAGGAAATCGCCTCGTATCTCGGGCGCGGCATTCGCACCGTTCAACGATGGGAGCGTGAAGAAGGCCTGCCGGTCCACCGCCTCGATCACACGAAACGCGGCAGTGTGTACGCCAGCCGTCGTGAGCTGACGGCCTGGTGGGAAAGCCGTCGCCGGCCGGACACTGCCCCCGCCTCGACGAGCGCCGCCGAATCAGCGGCACCGCTCGGCCCTCGTCTGGAGCGCGTGACCGACGCAGCGGCGGCGACATTCTGGCCGGCGTTGTCGTCCGACGCGCGCATGGTCGTGTACGTCTCCGATGCGGGCACTGACGGCGACTCGCCGCAGGTATGGCTGCGGCAAGTCGGCGGGGCGGCGGTACGGCTCACCTCTGCCCAGCGTGACTGTGCCGAGCCGACATTTTCCGCCGACGATACGCGAGTGCTGTTTACCGCGACCGGAGCGTCGACGCGAAATATCTACGAGATACCAACGCTCGGCGGGCAGCCGCGCCTGGTCAAACGTGCCGCCCGGAACGCCAGGTACTCACCAGGCGGGAAATGGCTCGCATATATCGCCATCGGAGCACGCGACTCGCTGCGCGTGGTGCCCACCGACGGTGGCGCTGAGCGCACACTGGCCGCAGACCTCGTTGATATTGTGTGCGCGACGTGGTCAGAGGACGAGCGTCACCTCCTCGTGGTGGCGCATCCGGATCCGTCCGTTGAGCTCGACTGCTGGATCGTGCCGCTCGATGGCAGGTACGCCGCTCGACACCGGCGCCATGATACGAGGCCGGCAGCAAGGCCTTCTTGTGATCAGACCGTCGCCAGCGTGGGAAGGCGACTCGGTTTTCTATACCGGGGCGGGCCGGCAAGGTGTACAGATTTGGCGGCAGCGGATCTCACCGCCGACCTTCGGCGCGATTGGCGCACCGGAGGGTATGACCCCGGGGGGCGAGTACGCGTTTTTTCCGTCAGTGATCCGGGGGCGTCTCAGTTTCGTCGCCACGCACGCCGACGTGAACTTGTGGTCGGTCGCGATCGACGCTGCCACCGGCAAGGCCCATGGTCCGCTCCGTCGCTTGACCCGTGGCCCCGGCATCGTCAGCCACCTCACCTTGTCGCACGACGGTCGGACGCTCGCGCATTTCGGGGTCAGCATGACCGGTAGTGCGCTCCACGTGAGGAATCTGGAGAACGGCACCGGCGAGATGATCGAGGCAGACCCGGGGGGCCACCGCGGGTTCCCGGCAATCTCGCCCAGTGGCCAAAGGCTGGCGTACAGCGCGGTGGTGCCCGGACCACCCGTGCAGCGTCCCCTATTCCTGACGAGCATTGCGGGCGGAGAGGCCCGGCTCGTTTGCAACGACTGTGGCGGTCGGCCGAGGCTATGGCTCGATGAACAGGCATTGCTCATCGAGACCTTCGGCGCGGGCCTCAACGCCCTTCTCATCGTCGACACGCGCGATGGCTCGCAGCATCCACTACTCTCGGCAGCGACCTGCAAGGTGTCGAACCCGCGGCTGTCGCCTGACGGCCTCTGGCTGGCGTTCGATGCCACACAGCCCGGCGGATTACCCAAGATCGCCCTTGCACCGCTTCGACGAGACGCCCCAGCGCAGGAGTCGGAGTGGATCGTCGTTGAGGAGTCGGCCAGCCATCCGTTCTGGTCACGCGACGGACGCGTGCTGTACTACCTGGCGACGTTCCCGAACGTCGATATCCGGAGCCGTGTGCTCGCCCGAGGCTTCGACACCTCGACCGGTCGCGTCGCCAACGAGGCCATTGAGGTTCTCACGCTCCGCGAAATGATCGTTCCGGCAATGGTGACCGGCACCGCGCCCGTTGTCGCCCCTGACCAAATCATTCTCGTGCTCGGCGACTTCCGGGGTGACGTGTGGATCAGGGACGTTTGAGCGGACACGAGGCTGTCGCGACGAGCGAACCTGATTGAAATAGGGATTGTGATAGGACTGTGATACGTCAGGATCGAAAACCTCGAAGACCGCGCCGCTGCCCTGGGCGACGCCGCTGGTTTGCGCGGCTTGCGGTTCCACACTGCGGCACACGGTTGCATCGACGCTCTCGATCCGGACGTGATCTCCAGTGTCCTGCCTGCGGATCCTGATGGCCAACGGCTCTGCCGAAGGCTGGGTAACCGCTATGGATCTCGTATTACAGGATGTGCGCGATTCCATGCGATTGGCGCCGTCGGCGGGGGAACCATGACGGATCGAGTTCAACGACGGTTGCCCTTGCCAAGGCCTAGAAGTAGAAGCTTACTCTGCCAGTGGCGCAGGTCACGACATGCCGTGGTACCGCGACGCAATCGAGGCGGCTCCCTCGGAGATCCAGAGATCTGCCAGGTCTTGGGGTGTGTTCGGGCAGATCGTGCCGGCTTATGGCTTGGATGGCCGCGACACTGTTCACTGTGGTACACCCTTCGCTTGCTATCGCGGAAGAGTATGAGCGATTCAGACGCTTGAGGTTTGTTCAGCGCTCGATTGCGCCGCGTGCTCCGTATGTCACTGAGCCGAGGGATCCATAGGTCGAATGGCACGCCGGTTCGGACTGGGCGATCCGAGATTTGCGGCTGGCGATGAATCTCTACGGGGCCGCCACCGATGACGCGAAAGGAGTTTGCGGCGGCAGCGACAACGTCGGCCGTGGTATGTGGACCTCCGAGCCCTTCCTCGGCACGACCGTATACTTCGACGACAAGCGCACCGTCAGTCTCGCCACACGGCCTTCTGGGAGTTTCACGGCAACAAGAAGGACACCAAGACGAAGGTTGGACAGCTCCTCCTCTCGAGGGCGGTCTGGGCAAGTCATATCTCGGAGGCGGCCTGATTCTCGGCGCCGCATATTACGCGCAGTGGAAGCTCACCGAGGACCAGTTGACCGAGATCACTTCATTCAGCGGCGCTTGCGGGGTTGTTCGTCCTGCTCGCGGGATCGGCGACGGCGCAGTCGGAAGACATGAAGGCGATGGCGCAACAGTTCGGCGGCGGCAGCAGCTATCGCCCGAGCGGCGGTGGCGGCGGCCGGGCGAAGGTAGCCCCGCGTTGACCCGCGAATTCGTCACGCGACTGCTCAACAGACACCCACTGGAAGTCGACGAAGCATGAGGAAGGTGCCATGCCCATGAGGCAACTCATCGTGATTGGGACAGTGTTGCTCGCCGTCGCGTGCGGGGGGCCACAGCCCCCCCCAGGCACGCCTGCCGCGGAATCGCCTCAGGCCGTACAACTTGGCGGTCCGCCGACCGGCGCCGGGACGTCTACCGCCGACACTGGCGAGATCCAGCCGGCCGATCCCGCCAAATTCCACAAGGAGCCCGGCTACTCGCCGTACGCAGGCCGTCGCTATCCCGAGCGCCCGTACTTCGGTGACGAGCACGTCCACACCGCGTGGTCGGTTGATGCCGGCGGCAGCGGCGCGACGCTCGGTCCCGAGGAGGCAACCCGGTTTGCGCGGGGCGAGGAAGTCACCTCGACCAGCGGCCAGCCGGTGAGGCTCGGACAGCCGCTCGACTGGGTCGCCATCACCGATCACTCCGACATGATGGGCATGATCACCGAGATTAAGGGCGGCAATCCCGAGATGATGGCCGACCCGACGCTCAAGAGATGGCGCGAGATGTTCAACGGCGGTCCAGTGGAAGCGAAAAAGGCCGTGATGGAACTGGTCGCCGCACAGGCGAACAGGAAGCTGCCGCCGGCCGCGACGGATCCGAAGTTTGCCAAGAGCGTCTGGGCCAAGACCACCGCGATCGCGGAGAAGTACAACGAGCCGGGGCGCTTCACCGCGTTCATCGCATACGAGTGGACGTCGAACGCCGGCGGCGGCGACAACCTGCACCGGAACATCATCTACCGCGACAACAAGGACAAGGCCGACCAGGTGCTGCCCTACACCACGTTCCAGAGCGAGAACCCCGAGGACCTCTGGAAGTGGATGACCGAATGGGAAAAGACGACGGGCGGGAAGATCCTCGCGATCCCGCACAACGGCAATCTCTCGAACGGCCGGATGTTCGCGCTGACGACCTTCAGCGGTGACCCGCTCACGAAGGCCTGGGCCGACGCGCGGCAGCGGTGGGAGCCGCTGTTCGAAGCGATTCAAATGAAAGGACAAAGCGAGTCGCATCCGTCGCTGTCGACGACCGACGACTTCGCCGCGTACGAGCTGTGGGACCGCGGCAACCTGACCCAGACGCCGAAGAAGCCCGGCATGATCGCGGGCGAGTACGCGCGCGAAGCGCTCAAGAACGGCCTGAAGGTGGAACAGGATCTGGGCACCAACCCGTTCAAGTTCGGAATGGCGGGGGGAACCGACACCCACAACGGCCTCGTGGCGGCCGAAGAGGACAACTTCTTCGCCAAATTCCCGAGTGCCGAGCCCCGGCCGGATCGGTGGGACGAGGACGCGATGAACTTCGGCCCCAACCGCATCGTGAAAGGCTGGGAGATGACGGCGGCCGGCTACACCGCCGTCTGGTCGACCGGCAACACGCGTGCGGAGCTGTGGGACGCGATGATGCGCCGCGAGACCTACGCGACGAGCGGTCCCCGCATGATCGTCCGGTTTTTCGGCGGCTACGACTTCACCCAGGCGGACGCCACGCGCACGCCGGCGGTGGCCGGCTACGCCAAGGGCGTGCCGATGGGTGGTGATCTGCCCGCCGCGCCAGCTGGTAAGGCACCAACTTTCCTCCTCGCCGCGCTCAAGGACCGGTTCAGTGGGAACCTCGATCGCATCCAGATCATCAAGGGATGGCTGGGCAAGGATGGCAAGCCGCAGGAGAAGATCTACGACGTGGTCTGGGGCGACAAGGACCGGCGCAAGATCGTGAACGGCAAGCTGACCCCAGTGGGGAATACCGTGGACGTCGCCACCGCAACGTGGACCAACACCATCGGCGATCCGGAACTCGTCGCCGTGTGGAAGGACCCGGACTTCGACCCGTCGGTCCGCGCGGTCTACTACGCGCGCATCCTCGAGATCCCGACGCCGCGCTGGACCGCGTACGACGCGGCGTACTTCAAGATCAAGATCACGGACCCGAAAGTACCGATGACGACGCAGGAGCGGGCGTTCACGTCGCCAATCTGGTATTCGCCGAGGTGAGGGTGCGTATGCGCATTCGAACGCTTCTCGGCGAGCCGATGCTGCACTTCCTGCTGATCGGCATCGCGCTCTTCGCCACCTATCAATGGATGGCGCCGGTCGATTCCGGCGGGCGCCGCATCGTCATCACCCAGGGAGTGGTGGACGACCTCGTCAGCCAGCACGTGGCGGCGAGGGGCCGCGAACCCTCCTCCACCGAGCTGAACCACTTGATCGAGTCTGTACGTCCGCGATGAGATCCTGTACCGGGAAGGTGTGAAGCTCGGACTCGATCGTGACGACATCGTCGTGAAGCGTCGAGTCCGCCAGAAGATCGAGTTGATCGAGGAGGAAGACGCCTCGACACGGACACCGACCGACGCGGATCTGTCCGCGTACTTGGCGGCGAATCCGGCGCGCTTCGTGCAGCCGGCCATCCTCACGTTCGAGCAGGTGTTTCTCGGACAATCGACGGCAGGCCCGGGAGTGGTGCATGTAGCGGCGGTCACGCATCAGGCTCTGCGGAACGGTGCCGACCCAGCGGAACTTGGCAAGCCGACGCTGCTGCCGCATCGGATGACGCGGACCCCTGCCGATCTAGTGGCGCGCGATTTCGGCCCTTCCTTCGCCGCGGCTCTCGAGAAGGTGCAGGTCGGCGAATGGGTGGGGCCGATCGACTCGAGCTTCGGGGCGCACTACGTGCGCGTCTCGGATCGCACGCCGGCCGCAGCACCGCAACTCGCGGCCGTGCGCGACCATGTCGTGCGCGAATGGGAGAACGAACGCCGCCAGCGCGCGCGCAACGACGCCTACACGAAGATGCGCGGCGAATATCAGGTCAGCATCGAGACGAAGCTGGCGACGGAACGGCGATGAGAACGGTCTCTCTGCCGCTTGTCGTCGTGGCATTGCTCCTCGCTGCGATGGTTCCAGGTCGCGCGGACGAGTTCAAGCCGGCGTACCTCCAGCTCACGCAGCTGGACCGGGAAACGTACGACGTCCTCTGGAAGGTCCCGGCGATCGACGAGTCGACCACCCTCAAAGTGAAGCCGCAGTTCCCCGACGGGACCGAGGCACTCACGGAGGTGCGCAGCACCTTTTCGCGCGGCGTGACGGTGCAGCGCTGGCGTATCCGGGTACCGCAAGGGCTCGATGGGAAGGCCATCTCCTTTTCCCGGCTCTCGGAAACGCGGATCGACGTGCTCGCGCGGCTCGTGCGCGTGGACGGCACTGTGCAACTCGAGCGCATCCTGCCGGTGCACCCCAGCTTCGTCGGCAGGCGCAGCCCTGGTCGGCTGGAAGTGGTCAGGACCTATACGATCCTCGGGATTGAACACATCCTGTCCGGGTTCGATCATCTCCTGTTCGTGCTCGCTTTGGTGTTGCTGGTGCAGGGCACACGACGACTGCTCTTCACCATCACGGCGTTCACAGTCGCGCACAGTCTGACGCTTGCCGGGGCAACGCTCGGCTGGGTGCATGTCCCCGGCCCCCCCGTCGAAGCGTCGATTGCGCTGAGCATTGTCTTCGTCGCGTCGGAGATCGTCCACACGCGGCAAGGCCGCTACAGCGTGACGCAGCACTGCCCGTGGGTCGTGGCGTTCACGTTCGGCCTGCTGCACGGATTCGGCTTTGCCGGAGCGCTGGCGGAGGTCGGCTTGCCGCAGTCGTCGATTCCGATCGCCTTGCTGTTCTTCAATGTCGGCGTCGAGATTGGGCAGTTGCTGTTCGTCGGAGCTGTGTTGGCAGTGATCGCGGCCGGCTGGCGCGCGGAACGACGGCTTCGATTGTCGCAACCGGTCTGGCTCTGGCGCATCGCGCCGTATGCCATTGGCGCGCTCGCAAGCTTCTGGCTCGTCGAACGAGTCACCGCGTTCTAACCACAGGGTGCGTCCGTCCGCGTCGATCGATGAGTCTTGTACCAGATCATACGGCGCGCATGGAGACGCCGCCGCTACAGCGGGCAAAGAAGGACAGATCCACATGAGCCTCAGCAATTGGCGGTTCAGCTAATGGTTACTAGAAAGCTGCTGATCGTGACTGCGTTGGTCGAGACGGCGACCGGCTTGATCCTGCTAGTGTCACCGTCGCTCGTCGTCGCGTTCTTGCTCGGCGCATCGCTCGACGCGCCGGCGGCGCTCGTCGTAGCCCGGATGGCCGGCGCTGCCGTGCTCTCGTTGGGCTGCGCCTGCTGGCTGGCGCGCAAGGACCCGCAGAGAGGTGCCGCGAGAGCGTTGGTGGCCGCGATGCTGCTCTACAACGTGGGCGCGGTGGTCATCCTCGGGGACGCGGGGATCCGGTCACCGCCTGTCGGCGTCGCGCTGTGGCCGACGGTCGTTCTTCACGCGGCAATGACCGGCTGGTGCGCGCTGAATCTTTTCAGAACGCCGAAGTAGCACGGACTCTGACCAGGACCTAAGTTCCCGTCGGCTTCACCATCGCCACCGCGGGCGTCAGCGTCTCGAGCGGTGGGGTGCTGATCGACCTGACCCTTCCTGTTGAAAACGCTCACGCCGAGGTGTGGACGCCGTCGGTCGGCATCGCTTGCAAAATTTGCAGAACGATGTCGATTTCCAGCAAGCTCGTTCGTCGTCCCAATGAGGCGCCAATGGGGCCGGCTCAAACAAGGAGGCAGACGATGCGGGTTATGGTGTTCGGGAAAGCCACTGAGGACAGCGAAAAGGGCGCGCCACCCGCGCCCGAGGCGTTTGCGGCGATGGACCGGTTCACGGAGGAGCTGGTCAAGGCCGGCGTATTCGTGGCCGCCGCCGGGCTCAAGAACAGCGCCCAGGCCAAGCGCATCGTTTGCGAAGGTCCCGGCCGTACTGTCATCGACGGGCCGTTCGCCGAGACCCGCGAGCTGGTCGCCGGCTTCTCGATCTGGGAGGTCAAGGACATGGACGAGGCGGTGGCCTGGGCGAAGCGTTCCCCCAATCCCATGCCGGGCAAGAGCGAGATCGAAATCCGGCCGTTCTACGAGGCGGCGGATCTGGCCGAGTTCATGACGCCCGAGGAGCTCTCGACGCCCCGTGAAGCGGAACGCGGGAAGCTCGGCGTCGCCTGATACTGCCGGCTGGAGCCCCGCCTTCGCTCGGCTGATTCGTTACCGAGCTTCGGCGCGGCAGGCTGGCTTGTCTCCCCTGCGGCCTTGGCCGAAAATGCGGTGTGACCGCAGGCGAGACGCACCAGGCGATCGAAGCGACCTTTCGCATTGAACGGGCCAGGCTCATCGCGGGCCTGGCCCGCATCGTGCGGAATGTCGATCTTGCCGAGGAGCTGGCGCAGGACGCGCTGGTCGTCGCCCTGTCCGAGTGGCCGAGCACCGGCGTTCCTGCCAATCCGGGAGCCTGGCTGATGGCCGTCGCCAAACGGCGCGCCCTCGACGCCTTCCGGCGCGACAAGATGCGCGAGCGCAAGCACGAGGAGATCGCGCGGACGCTGGACGAGACGCGCGACGGCGCGGCCGAGGCGATCGAAGCGGCCATCGACGATGATCTCGGCGACGAGCTGCTGGGCCTCATCTTCACGGCCTGCCACCCCATGCTGTCGCCCGACGCCCGCGCGGCGCTCACCCTCAAGGTGGTCGGCGGCCTGACGACCGACGAGATCGCCCGCGCCTTCCTGTCGAGCGAGGCCGCGATCGCGCAGCGCATCGTCCGCGCGAAGAAGGCGATCGCAAAGGCCGGATTGACCTTCGAGGTGCCGCGCGGCGCCGAACGGGCGGCGCGGCTGCCCTCGGTGCTCGAGGTCATCTACCTCATTTTCAATGAAGGCTATGCGGCCACGGCGGGCGACGACCTTGTCCGGCCGGGCCTGTGCGTGGAGGCTCAACGGCTCGGCCGCATGCTGGCCGGTCTGATGCCCGAGGATGCCGAAGTGCTCGGCCTCCTGGCCCTGATGGAGATCCAGGCGTCGCGCCACAGAGCGCGCACCGGGCCGGACGGCGCTTTCATACCGCTCACCGAGCAGGATCGCGCGCGCTGGGACCATTTGCTGATCCGCCGGGGCCTCGATGCGCTGGCTCGCGCCGAAGCGCTGGGCAGCGACGGCCCCTATGTGCTGCAAGCCGCGCTCGCTGCCTGCCACGCCCGCGCGCGCCGGGCCGCCGATACCGACTGGCCACGCATTGCCGCGCTCTATGACCGGCTGCGCATCGTGGCGCCTTCGCCCGTGGTCGATCTCAATCGTGCGATCGCCCACAGCATGGCCTTCGGGCCCGAAGCGGGCCTCACACTGGTGGACGAGATCGCCGACGCCGCCGCCCTGCGCGACTACGCGCCATTGCCGGCGGCGAGGGGCGACTTTCTGTTCCGGGCCGGTCGACTGGCCGAGGCGCGTTCAGAATTCACGGCTGCGGCCACGCTGACCCGCAACGCGCGGGAAAGAGCATTTCTCCTCGCACGGGCGGACGCCTGCGACTGCAGGTGACTCTGATTGAGTTGATCCGGCGACGTGTGAAAGTACTTCGGAGCTACTGCCGTCGTCGCACTGTCTGACACTGCCGAATACCCGACTGCGGCACAGCTGCTGACCGTCACGTCGATGAAGCCGGGGCTCGCCTCTCGACTGAAGGCTCTACGAACTCGTTGACGTTCTCTGCATCAGTCAGGTGCCGCGCGGCCTGGGCATGCCCCGTCGTCGCATCGTCGGCCTGTTGCGCCAGGTCCTCCAGGATCGTCGTCGTCGGTGACGATTCACGGGCGGCATGACTCCTCCTTCGATACGATCCAACGCGTCGGCCTACTCGTGTTCGCAGGTCACCCGAGTATTCCAGTCCACGAACGCGCCGTTCGGGTTGTCCCGCCAGGCCCACACGTGCAGTTCGAAGAACGCGGGCAACGCGTAGCGGTTCGGGCTGCTGACGAATTGGAACGTCTGGCCCTCGAGCACCGGAGGAGCGGGGTGATGCGCCAGCCAGGTAGTCGCGTCCACGATGAATTCAACACCGACCAGACGCAGGCGGTTCCCCGATGGCTCGTAGATCAACGCTTCCGGCTGGGACCCATCGATCTCTCCGTCCGCCACGAGAGCACCGTTGACGTAATGCACGCCCATCGCGCCATGGTCCGGACCGCTGACACAACCGAGGAACGGACCATAGCCCGCCGCAATGGCGGCGTTGACATCGATGAACGGCCGCGTGGCCTCGCGGACGACTTCAACGAGCACGGCCGGAGCAGTTGCAGGCTCGTGACCGGCCTGCCCTTGCCTTGATTCGATCGCCGCATCCGGTGCCGCGAAAAGTGGCACCGCCGCAGCCAGACAGCTCAGCAACGCCAGACCAACGATGATCGAGGCCGATGATTGAAGGTGGGTCTTCAGTCGTGACGTCATGTGCTTCCTCCTCCAAAAGACGTTCGTGCCGGATTTCCGCTGCCCCTCGCACCCTCGCGCGCGTGTCCCGCGCGCGACGCGTCTCCCCAAACCGGATTGGTATCATTGGCAGGTTGGGGCACGATCGGGCGCCTGACACCGTGGGTTCAGTAGACCGTGACACCGACGCGCGTGTCTTGTAGCCGGCGTTGTTTTTTCTTGTGATTTTTCTGAAACGCCATGCGATCCAGCTCCCATGCGGTTTACGAGTTCGGGCCATACCGGCTGGAAGTCGGCGAGCGGCGCCTGTCGAAAGACGGCCATCCCGTGCCGTTGCGCGCGAAGGTGTTTGACACGCTTCGCATGCTGGTCGAGCATCACGGCCGGCTGGTGCACAAGAACGAATTGCTCGCTGCCGTCTGGCCTGACGCGACCGTCGAAGAAACCAACCTGGCCCACACCATTGGAGAACTCCGCCGGGCGTTTGGCGAAGGACTCACCGGCCAGCCCTACATCCAAACCGTCTCGAAGAGCGGCTACCGTTTCGTCGCAGCCGTCCGAACAATCCAGTCGGCGGCGGAGCCAACGATGACGGTCTCGACCGCGTCGGCGGCAGTCCCCAAAACGCGATATGCCCTGAGCGGTGACATCCACGTCGCGTATCAGGTGCTGGGAGACGGACCGATCGATCTCGTCTTCGTGCCCGGCTGGATTACACATCTCGAATACGGGTGGCAGCAGCCGCGGGTCGCGTACTTCTTGCGCAGGCTCGCCGCGTTCTCGCGGTTGATCCTGTTCGACAAGAGAGGAACCGGCCTTTCCGACCGCGTGGCCGAGTATCCGACGCTGCAGGATCGAATGGACGACGTGCGCGCGGTGATGGAGGCGGTCGGAAGTAAGCGTGCAGCGCTGTTCGGGATGTCGGAAGGCGGTCAGATGGCGATGCTCTTCGCTGCGACATATCCAGAACGAGCGCTCGCGCTCGCGCTTTACGCCACGTTCGCGAAGCGCGTGTGGTCGCCCGATTATCCATGGGCGCCGACACCCGAAGAGCGGCAGCGCTGGATGAATCTGCTCGAAGCCGATTGGGGTGGAAAGACCGATCTGGACACGCTGGCGCCTTCGGTCGCCCACGATCAGGAGTTCGTCGCGTGGTGGGGCACGTATTTGCGGCTCGGAGCGAGCCCCGGCGCGGCCCAGTCGCTCGCCCGTTTCAATACGCAGACCGACGTCCGAGCCGTGCTTCCGGCGATTGCCGTTCCAACGATCGTCCTGCACCGCACTGGGGATCTGGACGTCGACGTTGAGGAAGCTCGATATCTCGCCTCACACATACCTGCTGCTCGGCTCGTCGAACTCGAGGGCGATGACCATCTGATCTACACCGGTGATGCCGATCGTCTCGTCGACGAAGTACAGGCGTTTTTCAGCCAGCACTCGTCGGTCCAGGTCCACGCGCAACGGATCCTTGCGACAGTACTTTCAATAGTGGCGACGACGAGTGAACGAGCACGCGCGGCGACTGGCCTGTTCGATCAAACGGTTGCGTTGTACTGCGGGCGCCGCGTCGACGGCGGGGAACTCGAGGCGACGTTCGATGGTCCGGAGCGCGCGATTCGATGCGCCTGTGGAGTCGTCGCCGTCGGCGCGCAGCATGACATCGCGTTGAAAGCCGGCATCCATACCGGCGAATGCGAATTCGTTGGGGGACGCGCGAGCGGCGTGCCGTTTCGGATCGCCGCAGCGCTGGCGGCTGGGGCCCGGGAAGCAGAGGTCGTTGTGAGCCGCACGGTGAAGGATCTGGTGAGTGGCTCTCGCGCGCAATTCGAGAATCGTGGGAGGCGGCGTGTGGCAGGCGTGGCCGGAACCTGGGATACGTACGCCGCGGTCTTCCCGGACGAGCCGTCTGGTTCGGCGCCGGGATGAACGGTTCGTCTGAGAAGCGGAGGATAATCACTCTGTGCGAAGGCTTGTGGCCGTCGCGATGTTCGTCTCGTTCGCGTCGCTGAACGCGATCGATGGCATCTGCTGTCCTGACGGTTGCACCCACGAGCAAGCATCGACCTCGCAACAGCACGACCGGGAATCATCCGACGGCATCTGCGTCCTGTGCCTCGGCGGCGTTGAATCAACCGTTCCCCAGGCGGCGTCAGGAGCCGGCGCCGTCACCACTCGCTTCGCACCACTCCTGTTTACTCATCACCCCGACGCGCCGACGGACCCGCCCGACCACCCTCCGCGCTCATAAGCCGTCCCAACCATTCAACCGGTAGAGAAGCTGGATGGACTGGTGCGTACGGAAGCACCAGCGGAGATGTGTATGCGCTTGCTTGTGTTCACGATCGTTGTTCTCGCGTGTTTTTCCGCTGGCACGATCGCAGCCAGGAATCAGACCGCGACCGTGCGTGTTCAGGTTCGTGCCTCCGAGAAGCCTGTCGATGACGCAGAAGTTGTCGTGGCTGGCACAACCCACCGGACCGATACGGCTGGTACAGCGACGATCATCACCGTCGCCGGCACAGTCGAAATCACCGTGTTGAAGTCGGGCTTTCCTCCGACGACCGCATCAGTGCAGGTGGCGGCCGGCGCCACTCGAGAAGTGGTGGTTGAACTACAGCCACAACCTACCGTCGAGGAGAGCGTCACGGTCGTGGCGTCTACCCGCACCGACAAGAGGCTGGAGGATCAGCCCATGCGCGTAGAAGTTCTGGCTCGCGAAGAGATCGAGGAAAAGATGCTCATGACGCCAGGAGACATCGTCATGATGCTGAACGAAATGGGCGGCATGCGGGTGCAGGCCACCTCGCCGTCGCTTGGGGCCGCGAGCGTCCGCATTCAGGGGATGCGAGGCCGGTACACCCGCGTGCTCTCCGACGGATTGCCACTGTTTGGTGAGGTTGGCGGGCTCGGGCTGCTTCAGATTCCGCCGATGGATCTCGGGCAAGTCGAGGTCATCAAAGGGGTGGCGTCCGCGCTGTATGGCGCCGGCGCGATGGGCGGCGTCGTCAATCTCCTGTCCCGGCGTCCAGGTCGCGAGCCTGAGCAGGAGTTCCTGCTGAATCGATCGACACGCGGTGCGACCGATGCCGTCAGCTTTCTTTCCGGAGCGCTGTCTCGCGGTTGGAGTGCCTCGCTGCTGGGTGGCGGACACTGGCAGGCAACCAACGACGTCAATGACGATGCGTGGGCAGATCTGCCGGGGTATGGGCGAGCAGTCGTGCGGCCCCGGGTATTTTGGGACGGCGGCAACGGTCGGACATTCTTTGCAACGACCGGGTTTACGTACGAGGACCGCGACGGCGGCACTCCCCCGGGTCAAGTCCTTGCAGCCACTGGCGAGCCGTACGTTGAAGCTCTGGAGACTCAGCGGTACGACGCCGGCGCCCTCGGGCAGTTCCTGTTCAAGGGCCGGTACGTCGTGACTGCACGTGCCGCCGTCGCACGCCAGAGCCACGACCACGAGTTTGGTGAAGTCATCGAGCGCGATCGGCACGACACCGTCTTCGGCGAAGTGGCCGTGCATGGGACTGCAGGTCGCCAAACGTGGGTTGGGGGGCTCGCCATCGAACGGGACGGGTACACGGCGCGCGATGTGCCTCGGTTCGATTACACGTTCACCGTGCCAGGCGCATTTGCGCAGTACGACATCACCGCGTCACATCACGTATCGTTCTCTGCGAGTGCCCGGTTGGACGTTCACAGCGAGTACGGCACGTTCTTCAGTCCTCGCGTGTCTGCGCTGGCGCACGCGGGGCGCTGGACGAGCAGGCTCTCGGTCGGAACCGGCTTCTTCGGGCCCACGCCCATCACCGAGGAAACCGAGGCCGCCGGCCTCACGCGTCTCGAAGTCCGCGAGCCTGTCGAGGCCGAGCGCGGGTTGAGCGCGTCGTTTGACGTTTCCCGCACCGACGGACCATGGTCATACACCGCCACGCTGTTCGCCTCTCGCATCAACGATCCGTTGCATGTGGAGCGATCGCCATCGTACGTCCTCAGCACCGCGCCCGAGCCGACCACAAACGTCGGTCTCGAGCTCTTGGGGACGTTGCGGAAGGAACCGTTCTCGGTGACAGCGACCTACACCTATGTGCGAGCTCGCGAGACCGTCGATGCCATTGAACAAGACGTACCGCTGACGCCGCGTCACAGCGCAGGAATCGTCGGGATGTGGGAGGCGGAGGACGTCGGGCGGGTCGGAGTCGAGTGGTACTACACCGGACGCCAGAGCCTCGAAGAGAATCCGTACCGGGCCGTCAGCGAGCCGTACATGATTCTCGGTCTCCTGGCTGAAAAGCAGTTCGGGCGGCTCCGGCTGTTTGTGAATGGGGAGAACTTGACGGGGGTGAGGCAGACGCGGTGGGACCCACTCCTTCGAACCACTCGCGCGCCGGACGGGCGATGGACCGTCGATGCCTGGGCGCCGCTTGAAGGCCGCAATATCAACGGGGGCTTGCGGATTCGATTTTGATTCTTCTTATCCGTTGCACCGGCCCCTTGGCATCGCGAATGCTTGATCGCATTGAACGCAAACCACGAAACGAACACGGCCAGCGAGTGAGGGGGCGAGATGATAGCCAGAGATCTCAAGGTGCTCTCGGTGGTGGCGGGAATGGTTGTGGCATCGGGCGCCGTTTCGGGGCAGAGCTTCGGTTACTACGGCGCTGCTGGGCCCAGGTTCTGGAGTGAGCTGAGTCCTGACTGGGTCAAGTGCAGGGACGCACAACTCCAGTCTCCGGTCGATTTCAGGTTGCCGTTTCGTCCGCAGTCGCGCGAGCTGTCAATCGAATACGGGCAGACCACGGGCGAGATCTTCAATAACGGGCACACGATTGAAGTGGAGACCGAAGGCCGAAACACTTTGACGTTGGCAGGAATCAAGTATGCGCTGGTGCAGTTTCACTTTCACTCCGTGAGCGAACACCGCGTGGAAGGGCGGGACTTCGACATGGAGATGCACCTGGTGCACGCGAGCACCAATGGATTGAATGCCGTCATCGGGGTGTTTCTGACGCGCGGGTCGAGCAGCGGATCGCTAGCGCCGATTTTCCAGAGTCTGCCGGACGATCTGAAGACCAAGCATCCCCTCGATACGCCCTTCAACCCCAAGACCTTCCTGCCAACGTCACAAACGCACTTCCGGTACGTGGGCTCTCTCACGACGCCGCCATGTACCGAAGGGGTCCAATGGATCGTCATGAACCAGCCGGTGACCGTCTCGGACGAAGACATGGCGCAGTTCAACGAGCGCGTTCACTTCAACGCCCGTCCGGTGCAGCACATCGTGCGCGCATCGCCGCGCTGACCCGCTCGAAGCCATTTCAGGCGCGCTCCTTCATCCGCCTCCGCTCGCGCAAGCGGCTCTGATCTGCGCGGCGGTTTTCGGACCAGACTGAAGCTTGAGAGAATGACGCCCTCGGGGCCACTGTGGGAGCCGTCGGTGAAGAGAGAATCGGTTGGAACCACTTCGCCTCGCCGGCGTGGTGGTTCGCATTGAACCCTCAACGATCTACTATTTGCGTGAAAGCACCATGAGCGACGCGCAGGCGCTCGAGCGTGGCCGTGAACGATTCGCGCGCAAAGCGTGGGCCGAATCGTATCGGCTGCTGCAAGCCGCTGATTGTGACGCACCGCTCGACGCCGAAGACCTCGAGCGACTCGCGATCGCGGCCTACCTGGTGGGCCGGGATGACGAGTGCGAGACCGTCACCGCGCGCGCGCATCAGGCCTTCCTCGATCGCGGAGACCGCGAAGGGGCCGCTCGAGCGGCGTTCTGGCTCGGGTTTTCTCTCATGGAACGGGGCGCCATCGCTCCCGCATCCGGCTGGTTCGCCAGAGCCGGACGCCTGTTGGACGAGGGCACAGCTCGACTGCGTCGTCGCGAGGCTATCTGCTGATCCCCGTCGCCATCAAATGCATCGTGCAGGGTGATCCCGCTGCGGCGCACGCCACATTCAGCCAGGCGGCGGAGATCGCTCGCCGCTTTGCCGATCGCGATCTGGCGTCGGTGGCCTGCCACGGACGTGGTCGCGCGCTCATCCGCCTCGGACGCATTGCCGAAGGTGTCGCGCTCCTCGATGAAGCGATGGCTTCGGTGATCGCAGGCGAGGTGACCCCGCTCGTGGCCGGCGATGTCTACTGCAGCGTGCTGGAAGGCTGTCAGGAGACGTTCGATCTGCGGCGCGCGTATGAATGGACGACCTCGCTTGCGCAGTGGTGCGCGACGCAGCCCGATCTCGTGCGCTATCGCGGCGAGTGTCTGCTCTACCGCGCCGAAGTCCTGCAGCTGCGGGGCCAGTGGAACGAGGCCGCGCGCGACGCACAGGACGCGTGCGAGCTCCTGATCTCGCGGGCGGCGGCGGGAGCGGCGTTCTATCGCTGCGGCGAAATCCATCGACTTCGAGGCGAGTTCACCAAGGCGGAAGAGGCCTACACGCGTGCGCACGAGCGCGGACGTAAGCCGCAGCCAGGACTGTCGCTGCTCCGTCTGGCGCAGGGTCAGATCGACGCGGCGGCCGCGTCGATCAGAAGCGCTCTCCTCGATACGCAGGAACAGATCAGTCGCGCCAGAATGCTGCCTGCAGCCGTCGAGATTCTGCTGGCCGCTGATGATCTCGCTGCCGCGCGCGCGGCTTCCGCAGAATTGTCGGAGATCGCCCTCGCCTTCGGCGCGCCGCTGCTGGCCGCAGCGTCCGCGCACGCCACCGGCGCGGTGCTCCTTGCGGACGGCGACATCGAAGGGGCTTCGACATCGCTGCGGCAGGCGTGCGAGACCTGGCGCGAGCTGGAGATGCCGTACGAAGAGGCGCAGACCTGCCTGCTGCTGGCGGCTGTCTGTGAGAAGCGGGGCGACCAGGACGGCCGTCGTCTCGAGATCGAGACCGCGCGACGGCTGTTCAAGCAGCTCAACGCCGAGCCCTGGCTCGCGCGCATCGCCGAGCAATCGGAGCGCGCCTCGCATCAGCGAATCGGCTCGCTCAGCGAACGCGAGGCGCAGGTCCTTCGGCTGCTCGCCGCCGGCAAGACGAATCGCGCCATCGCCGACGAGCTCTTCATCAGCGAGAAGACTGTGGCCCGGCACGTGAGCAACATCTTCGACAAGCTTGACGTGTCGAGCCGTACCGGCGCGACCGCCTGGGCATTCCAGCACCACCTCATCTGAGGCGTACGCAGAAATACCCAATTTCAAAGCCGCCGCGATTTTGGGTATTCCGTCCGATGTCAGCGCCTCTGGCCTCCGGTAACGTCAGTTCGACGCGGAGGCTCAGATGTACGACGCCATCATCGTCGGCGCGCGGTGTGCGGGATCGCCGACCGCCATGCTCCTGGCGCGACAGGGGTTCAAGGTGCTGCTCGTCGACAGAGCAACCTTCCCGAGCGATACGATCTCGACGCACATCCTGTGGCCCCACGGCGCCGAGATCCTGGCGCGGTGGGGTCTCCTCGGCACGCTGGCGGCGACAGGTGCACCGCCGATCTGCCGTCACATGACGTTCGATGTCGGCCCGTTCGCCCTTCGCGGCGCCATTCCCGATGCGAACGATGGCATGGGCGGGTTCTGTCCGCGTCGCACCGTGCTCGACAGCCTCCTGGTGAATGCAGCGGCTGAGGCCGGCGTCGAGGTTCGGGAGGGCTTCACCGTCGACGAGTTGCTGGTGACCGACGATACCGTCGTAGGCGTCCGAGGCCATGGAAGAGATGGAGGGCCAGTCGAGGAGCGCGCCCGGATGGTGATCGGCGCCGATGGCGTGAACTCCTTCGTCGCACGGGCGGTGCGAGCTCCGGAGTACGACGTTCGCCCGGTTGCGGCCTGTGGCTACTACTCGTACTTCAGCGGCGTCGATCAGGACGACATCGAGCTGTACGTCCGGGACCACCACGCCTTCGGTGGCGCGCCGACCAACGATGGTCTCCATCTCGTGATGGTGAACTGGCCGGCCAAGGACTTTCCGGCCGTGCGCGCCGACATTGAGGGGCACGTCTGGCGGGCGCTCGAGTCCGCGCCCGACTTCGCGGCTCGCGTGCGCGAGGGCTGTCGCGAGGAAAAGTGGTACGGCACGGCGGGCGTGCCGGGCTACTTCCGCAGACCGTATGGCAACGGATGGGCGCTCGTCGGGGACGCGAGCTACAACAGAGATCCGATTACTGCGCAAGGCATCAGTGACGCATTCATCGATGCCGAGATGCTCGCGGAGGCGCTCAGTACGTGGCTGTCCGGCAAGGGTACGTTCGAGGAACAGCTGGCGGCTCACGAATCGGCGCGCAACGAACGGGTGCGACCGATGTATGAGTTCACCAGTCAGCTAGCCGCACTCGAGCCCCCTCCGCCCGAGATGCGGGCTCTCTTCGGCGCGTTACATGGCAACCAGGACGCCACCAACGCCTTTCTGTCTGCGATCACTGGCGCCATTCCGCTGCCCGATTTCATGTCGAACGAGAATCTCGGCCGCATCATGGCTGCCGCGAAGGATGTGGAGTTCCACAGGTGAACGACGATCTGAGAGGAGTGATGTCATGTATGTGATCCGTGAGGTCCTCAACTGCAAACCCGGGAAGGTTCGCCAGATGGTCGAGAAGTTCCGGAGCATCTCAACGGT
Source organism: uncultured Acidobacteriota bacterium (assembly GCA_963773045.1). Classification (GTDB taxonomy): domain Bacteria; phylum Acidobacteriota; class Vicinamibacteria; order Vicinamibacterales; family UBA2999; genus 12-FULL-67-14b. The sequence goes on from CAVYZT010000015.1 coordinate 312,772, forward strand.
CTTGAAAGAAATGGGGCAGGAACCGCTCCGCGTGCTCACCGATGTCACGGGCGAGCCCTACTGGACCATCGTCGCCGAGGCAAGGGTCGAGAAGATCGATGATTTCTTCGCCATGGAGCAAAACCTGATGACCAATGAGACGCTTCGGAAATCCATGGCCGACTATCACGACCTCGTCGACCGCGGCCGGCGGGAAATCTATCGACTTGAGAGCTGACGTCCTTGAGCGATCAGCACCCCGGAACCGTGGTCATCGGTGGAAGCCAGGCAGGCCTGGCGGTCGGCTATTACCTCAAGCAACGGGGTCTGCCGTTCGTGATCCTGGACGAGAACGACCGGATCGGTGATGCCTGGCGGAAGAGGTGGGATTCGCTACGCCTGTTTACGCCAGGCCGTTACGACGGACTGCCGGGGATGCCGTTTCCGGGATCGCCCTCCTCGTATCCCACCAAGGACGAGACCGCCGACTATCTGGAGGCGTATGCCCGTGAGTTCGAGCTCCCTGTCCGAACCGGAGTCAAGGTCGACAGGCTGTCCAAAGCCGGAGATCGATTCGAGGTGAGCTGGGGCGAGCAGACGCTGTTGGCCGAGAACGTGGTCGTGGCTACCGGCGCGTTCAACAACCCGAGAGTTCCGGCATTCGCACGCGAGCTGGATGAGAGCATCGTCCAACTCCACTCCAAGGAGTACCGCACACCATCCCAGATTCAGAAAGGAGCAGTGCTCGTAGTGGGCGCCGGGAACTCCGGGGCGGAGATCGCGATCGAGCTCGCTCCCCATCACCAGACATGGTTATCCGGCCCGGACACGGGGCAGGAACCCGCCCGGGCCGGAAGCCTTCTCGATCACCTGCTCACGCCCATCATGTGGTTCATGGCGACGCGGTTGACGGTAAAGACGGCGCCTGGAAGGAAGCTCCGCGACCACTTTCTCGACCCGCCTCGTGGAATCCCTCTGGGCCGGGTGCGACGAAAGGACTTTGCGCCAGCAGGCATCGAACGAGTGCCGCGAATGACGGGCGTGATGAAGGGATATCCCGTCCTCGAGGATGGAAGGGTCCTCGAGCGTGTCGAACGTCATCTGGTGCACCGGATTCACACCTGATTACGACTGGATCGATCTCTCGCTACCAATGCACAATGGTCTTCCCATTCACGATCGGGGCATCGTCGAGTCCTGTCCCGGTCTCTACTTCGTCGGGCTTCCTCTTCCTCTACTCGCTGAGCTCGGCGCTGTTGGGCGGCGTGGGACGGGATGCCAAGCACATCGTCGACCACATCGTTTCCACCCGGCCGGCAAGAATAGGAAATTCGTGGCCAGAGCGCGAAGAGGTGATGGCGGACGGGGAATGAAGCTTCCAAACTGAAACGCGAATTGTAAGGAAGAAGCCCGCCGCCAGTCGACTCGAGGCTGATAGACGTCCGACACGCTGGGGACCACTCGCAGGTGGCCGCAGCGGCATCGAAACCGAACGATAATCGCGATCGTTCATGACCTCCGTCATCACCTGGCTGGAGACCATCGTCAGTGCCATCCCCCTGCCATTGCTGGAGGTGTGGAGCCGATTCAGCTATCTCGTCGGCGTGGTGCTGGCCATCTGCGCCTTCGGCGGCTTTACGTTCCGAATCGGCGAGCGCTGGGGGTTTGGTCGTGAGCGGCAGGCTTGGGATGACAAAGCCTTCTTGTGCATTCCGCTGACATTTATCCTCATCATCGCCACCGGTTACATCGGGTCTTTCGTCGTGCTCGTACCCGGCGCACAGACCTTCGAGTCGCTGAAAGACCTGGTCGTTTTTCTGAGCGTCGTCCTGTTTGGCTATCCCGCACTGATTACGGTTCCCTTTGCGTACGGGCTGTCCGATCTGATCGAAGGCGTCCCACCGGGATTTCTCCTGGACTGGCTGCCGGGTTACTTCATCAATCCCGCGTTCTTCTGGATTGCTTATCAGCTCATCGGCAGGAAGCCCGATTTCCGGTTGGTCACTACGTGGGGCCGGTATCTGGCATTCGTGGTCACCTTCCTGATGCTGGAACCGGTCCTGTGGGGGTACGTGTGCTCGGACAAGTTCACGCCTGAGATCTCTTATCGAGCGATCACCCCGGCACTGCTCCTGACGACGACGATCACCTGGATCATCGCGCCGATCGGCATGCTGTTTGCCCTACCGCTGGCCCGACGGTTCGGATGGTTCTGGGCGGAAATCCCCGGACACGTCAGAGAGCGCGCCATCGGGGGCAGCGAATGGATTGGGGAGCCCGGCCGCGGCGACACGCCGGGGGTCGCTGGCCCGGTGCAGGAAGGCTGGCCCATCCGGATCTTCATCTTCATGCCGTTCATCGCGCTGGTGCTCGTGATGGTCGGCGTCACGGCGATGGTGGCGTTGCGGAGCGCCGACGATGATGCAACGAGACTGGCGAGCTGGCTCCATCAGGAAGCGTCGGCGAGCATCCGCATGCGGGTGGACGACTACCTGGCGCGGTCGCCGTCGCAGACCGACGCCCAACGCAAGGACGCCCTCGTCTCTCTGTTGCGAAGGCAGGCCATGGGCTCGGACGGTCGAGCCTTCATCCTCGATACGACCGGCGCGATGGTCGCCTCGTCCGCTCCAGACGGCGACCCGGTGGTGGAGAGTGCCCTTGCCGGTCTGGCGCAGCACACGGGTCCGTCGGGCTTGTCCGCCGCCGCGACGGAGTTCCGTTTCGATCACGTGACGGCGAAACCGCTCTCGCGGGAGACGTGGCTGACCTACGCGACGACGTATCGCGAGGACAGCGGAGGCCGTCACTGGATTCTCGTCACGGCCATGCCCGAAGCCTTCTACCTGGCGGGCGCGCGCATCGCCAGCAGCCGTTCGGCGATGGTGTTCGCGCTGGCGCTGGTGCTCTCTCTCATGCTGGCCGCGGCGCTGGCGTCGGTGGTGAGCGCGCCGCTTCGGCGCATCTCGCGCGCGACGACGGCGATGGCGGGCGGAGACCTGAGCGTGCGCGTGCCCGGCAGCCGGCTGGAGGAGCTGGGAGCCCTCGCGCAATCGTTCAACGACATGGCTGGACGGCTCAAGACGTCGTTCGACGATCTGGTCGGCGAGGTCGAGACGCGAAAACGTCGTGAGCGCGAGCTCGAGGAAAGCGAAGCTCGTCTGCGGGTGAGCGATAACCGGCTGCAACTCGCGATCGACGCGGCCGGGCTCGGCATCTGGGACTGGGACGTGGAGCAGGATCGTCTGGTCTGGGACGATTCGATGTACCGGCTCTACGGCGTTCGCAAGGAGGAGTTCACTGGCGCCTTCGAGGCGTGGACTCGGTGCCTCCTGCCGGAAGACGTGGCGCGTGCCACGAGTGAAATCGAGGCGGCACTTCGCGGCGACCACGAGTACACATCCGACTTCAGGGTGCGGCGGGCCGACGGCGCCGTCCGCCTCATTCGCGGCGTGGCGCAGACCATCCGCCGCGCGGATGGCCGGCCCGTGCGCATGGTCGGTGTCAACCGGGATGTCACCGACCTGATCACCGCCGAGCGCGAACGCGAGCAGCTCGTCGACGAGCTGCGAAAGCACCAGGAGCACCTCGAAGCGCTCGTCGCCAGCCGCACCACCGAGCTGCGCGCCGCAAAGGAGGCTGCGGAGAGCGCCAGCCGGGCGAAGAGCGCCTTCCTGGCCAACATGTCCCACGAGATCCGCACGCCGATGAACGCGATCCTCGGTTACGCCCAGCTGCTCGAACGCGACCAGGACTTGCGCGACGACCAGAAGCAGAAGATCGACATCATTCACTCCAGCGGCAATCACTTGCTGACGTTGATCAACGACATTCTGGAAATGTCGAAGATCGAGGCGGGCCGCGCGACGCACATCGTCGAACCATTCGACCTGTACGCGCTGCTGCACGACGTGCAGTGGATGTTCCATGAGCTGACCGAGAACAAGGGCCTCGAGCTCACGTTTGAACAGGAGCCGTTGCCTCGCGCGCTGTCGGGAGACGCCGGCAAGGTCCGCCAGGTGCTCATCAACCTGCTGAGCAATGCGGTCAAGTTCACGACCTCCGGACGGGTCGCCGTTCGTGCCAGTTCCCGAATGGCTGCAGGGGACCGGCACGTCGTCGTCATCGCCGTCGAAGACACCGGACCGGGGATCGAGCCTGGCAATCTCGGGAGGATTTTCGATGCGTTCGATCAGGCACATTCGGCTGCCCGCACCGGCGGCACGGGACTGGGCCTGGCCATCAGCCGGAATTTCGCGCGCTTGATGCACGGAGACCTCGTCGTGGAGAGCACACCGGGCAAGGGCAGCGTGTTCACGTTTTGGTTCGAGGCCGCTGCCGCGTCAATCGAGACCGTCGAGGGACGTGTCGCGCACCCGATGCCGACGCGGGCTCGAACCGAATCAGCTCGCCCCGAAAGTGCTGATCGTGGACGATGCGCCGACCAACCGGGACCTGCTCGATGAGCTCTTGTCGCGACTGGGCTTCTCCACGCGCACGGCGGCCAGCGCCGAGGAAGCCCTCGTGGTGCACGACGACTGGCGCCCTGACCTGGTGCTCATGGACTTGCGCATGCCCGGAATGGGTGGGCTGGAAGGCATCCGGCGGTTGCGGAAGAGTGGGTCGAAGGCCACGATCGTCTCGGTGTCGGCCAGCGGTCTGGCTGAGACCGAGAAGGAAGCGCGCGAAGCGGGCGTCGATGCGTTCGTCAGGAAGCCCTACCGGGAGGACGCGCTGCTCGCGGTCATCGGCGAGCGGCTGGGCGTTCGCTACGTCTATGGATCGTCCGTGCCACCGCCGCCGGGTCGCGCGAATCGCGACGCCGCAGGGCGATCGACGTTGTCGCAGCGGTTGAGCAGTCTGCCTCCAGCACTGATCGAACAGCTGCGCGAAGCGGCGATCGAGGGCCGCCCCAAGCGGCTCGAATCGCTCGCGGATCAAGTGGGGCAACACTCGGAGGAAGTCTCTGCCGAGATTCGGGCGCTGGTCCGGAACTTCCAGTACGACTCGCTCGTGTCGGCCCTGCCATCGGCTACGCGCGATGAAGCCTGAAGGTATCGCGATGAATCAGGACGCCCGCGTGGCCAGCGTGCTGGTCGTCGACGATACGATCGAAAGCCTGAGGCTCTTGTCGGACCTGCTGGACGAGCAGGGGTACGAGGTGCGCGCCGTCACCAACGGGCGGCAGGCGCTTCACTCGGTCGAGCAAAATCCGCCCGACCTCATCTTGCTCGACATCAACATGCCGGAGTTGGACGGCTACGAGGTCTGTCGGCGCCTGAGGGCGACGGAGCACGCGAAGGACGTGCCGATCATCTTCATCACGGCGTTGACCGACACGGCCGACATGGTCCGGGCGTTCGACACGGGCGGCGTCGACTACGTCACCAAGCCTTTCCAGGTCGACGAAGTCCTGGCGCGAGTGAAGACGCACCTCGCGCTCAGGCGGGCGCAAACCGAACTGGCTGACAGCTACACCCGGCTTCGTGCCCTGGAATACCTGCGCGACGACCTGGTGCACATGGTCATCCACGACCTGCGATCGCCGATGACGGCGCTGCTCATGGAGTTGCGCTTCTTGAAGCGCTCGGCCGCCGCGCTCAGCGAAGATAACCGTGAGGCCTTGCAGTCGGCGCTCGAGGCTGCCGAAGCGATCAACCGGATGACCAACGACGTGCTCGACGTGAGCCGGCTCGAAGCGTGCAAGATGCCGGTCGAGCGCGCGGTGTGGGACCTGACCCAGATGGCCCGCGATGTGTGTTCAGCGCTGGGGACCATCGACTCCGAGCGGCCGATCGACATCGACAGCGCGGGCGCGGTGGAAGCCACCTGCGACGGCGCCCTCGTCCGCCGAGTCATCGAGAACCTCGTCAGCAACGGCATCAGGTACTCGCCCCCCGGCAGCCAGATGCGCATTTCAATCGTCAGCGCAGAGGGCTGCGTGCGAGTCGCGGTGCACGACCAGGGCCCCGGCGTACCTCCTGAAGCCAGGGAGATGATCTTCGAGAAGTTCGGGACGGTCGCGGCTCAACACAAGTCGACCTATCACTCCGTCGGGTTGGGTCTCGCTTTCTGCAAGCTCGCCATCGAGGCTCAGGGCGGGACCATCGGTGTAGATCCGGGTGTGCCGGCCGGCAGCACGTTCTGGTTCGAGCTCCCCGCCCCGCCGGCCGTCTGACCCGATCCTCCGAAATGCTGGAGCCCATCCAGCGTGATGGGGGGTGGAGCATCGGTGCTCCTCACAAATCAGACTCAAGTCGGTGAGTGAACGGCGGCTACCCGCGCAGTTGTCGAAGGATTCCACGGTCTGTCGTGACCGCCTCGCGTTGGTGCCACGCCTCGTGCTCCGGCACGGGCTTTGAAGCCCGGTTTCTGGATCGACTAGGGACGGCTGGGTCGACTAGGGAGAAGGTGTCCAATGACTGCTGAACATGTCCGATTAGAAGAGGCCCGCCAGCTGAAGGCGCCCTGGAAGAAATGGGGGCCGTATCTGAGCGAACGGCAGTGGGGCACGGTTCGCGAGGACTACAGCGAGAACGGCGACGCCTGGAACTTCTTCACCCACGATCACGCCCGCTCCCGCGCCTATCGCTGGGGAGAAGACGGGCTGGCTGGCATCTCCGACGACAAGCAGTACCTCTGCTTCGCTCTGGCCCTATGGAACGGGAAGGATCCCATTCTCAAGGAGCGGCTCTTCGGATTGACCAACAGCCAGGGGAACCACGGCGAGGATGTCAAGGAGTACTACTTCTACCTCGACAGCACGCCCACGCACTCATACATGAAGTATCTCTACAAGTACCCGCAGGCGGCCTATCCCTACGCCGACCTGGTACAGACCAACGGCCGTCGTTCCCGCAACGAGTTCGAGTACGAGTTGCTTGACACCGGCGTCTTCAACGACGACCGGTACTTCGACGTATTCGTGGAGTATGCCAAGGGAGGCGCCGACGACATCCTGGTGAAGATCACGGCAGTCAACCGGGGACCCGACGCGGCCGAGCTGCATCTGCTTCCGACGCTGTGGTTCCGGAACGATTGGTCGGAGTGGATTGCCCCATCCAACCGCGCGGCCAGCAAGCCCACTCTCGAGCAGGTCGCGGCGCCGGCAGGCGCCACGGCGGTGGCAGGCGCTCATTCCCTGCTGGGTGAGTTCGTCCTTTCCTGTGAAGGCAACGTGCCACTGCTCTTCACCGAGAACGAAACCAACCACGAGCGGCTTTTCCCAGGGGAGAAGAACGAGAGCCCGTACGTCAAAGACGGAATCAACGACTGCGTGGTGCACGGCGCTCAGGGCGCGGTGAACCCCGACAAGCGGGGCACGAAGGTCGCGGCACACTACACGGTCAGCGTCGGCGCCGGTCAGAGCAGCGTCGTACGTGTGCGGCTTTCCGCCAAGTCGACGGGCCAGAAGGCGGGACCCTTCGGAAAGCCATTCGACGATCTGTTTGCGACCAGGGCTCGCGAGGCCGACGAGTTCTACACGTCGATCACGCCGCCATCCACCAGTAAAGACGCCGCCAATGTGATGCGCCAGGCCCTCGCGGGCATGCTCTGGAGCAAGCAGTTCTTCTTCTTCGACGGCGACAACTGGCTGGACGAGCACAACTCCAACCCGCTCCATCGCGGATATCGAGCCGCCCGGAACTCGGAGTGGTTCCACATGTTGAACGAGGACATCATCTCGATGCCCGACAAGTGGGAGTACCCCTGGTACGCGGCCTGGGACCTGGCGTTCCACGCGCTGCCGTTGGCGATGGTCGACCCCGACTTCGCGAAGGGACAGATGGAGCTGATGCTCCGTGGCGCTTACTTGCACCCCAACGGCCAGATGCCCGCATACGAGTGGAACTTCAGCGACGTGAACCCGCCTGTCCACGCCTTTGCCAGCCTGTTCCTGTACCGCACCGACCAGGCGCTCCGTGGCGAAGCGGACGTGGAGTTCCTCAAATCAACCTTCAACAAGCTCCTCTTGAACTTCACCTGGTGGGTCAACCGCAAGGACCGCTTTGGCAAGAACCTGTTCGAGGGAGGCTTCCTCGGTCTCGACAACATCGGCGTGTTCGACCGCAGCGCTCCGCTGCCAACCGGCGGCCACCTCGAACAAGCCGACGGCACGGCCTGGATGGCGTTGTTCAGCCAGAACATGCTGGAGCTCGCGATCGAGCTGGCCGCCGACGACCCGACTTACGAGGGCATGGTGTTCAAGTTCGTCGAGCATTTCTATTACATCGCCGCGGCAATGAACCGCCCCGACTCCGACAGCATGTGGGACGAGGAGGATGGCTTCTATTACGACATCCTGCGACTCCCCGACGGCAGCGCGTCGCGGCTCAAGGTTCGCTCGCTGGTGGGCCTTCTCCCGCTCTGCGCCACCACGGTGATCGAGAAGGAGCAGCGGGAGCGGGTTCCACGCGCGCTGAGCTACGTCAGGGAGCGCGTTCGCCGGATGCCCGAACTGCTAACGACGATGCACCCGACCGGCGAGGGTCACCTGGGCGTGGCCGAGCGCGCCATCCTGGCGCTCGTCAACCCCGATCGGCTCCGCCGAATCCTCACGAGGGTGCTCGACGAAAACGAGTTTCTGGGACCGCATGGTATCCGCTCGATCTCGAAGTTCCACGAGCAGCAACCCGTATGTCCTGCACGTGCACGGCCACGAGCACCGGGTGGACTACCTGCCGGCCGAGTCGAACAATGGAATGTTCGGCGGCAACTCCAACTGGCGGGGCCCGGTCTGGATGCCGGTGAACGTCCTCATCCTCCGGGCGCTGCAGAACTTCTACCTGTACTACGGCGACAACTTCAAAATCGAATGTCCCACCGGCTCCGGCCGGTTGATGAACCTCTTCGATGTGAGCAAGGAGATCGCCGACCGGCTCATCGGGACTTTCACGCGAGACGAGCGGGGCCGGCGGCCGGTGTACGGCGGCGCCGAGAAGTTCCAGACCGACCCCAACTGGCGCGACTACATCCTCTTTTACGAGTACTTCCACGGCGACAACGGCGCGGGGTTGGGCGCCAGTCACCAGACCGGCTGGACCGGACTCGTGGCCAAGCTCATCGAGCTCTACGGCCTCCTGGATTCGTCGCGAGCCCTGGCAATGGGAAAGAAGGCGGCATTCGCCCAGGGTGCCGGAAGTAGCACAGAGAAGCGCGCGCCCCAGATCGCAAAGGCAACGAAATGAGAGGCTGGCCCCGGCATCCCGTCATCTATGAGCTGAACGCTTGGGAGTGGCTGAACGATCTGAGCCGCAAGCACAAGAGGGCTGTGGATTTCTCGAAGGTCCCGGACGAGGAGTGGGACGCCATCGCCGCTCTCGGCTTCGACGCCGTCTGGTTCATGGGTGTCTGGGAACGGAGCCCGGCAGGGATCGACATCTCGATGCGAAACGAGGGGCTTCTCAAGGACTTCAGAAGAGCCCTCCCCGATTTCTCACGCGACGACAATGTCGGCTCTCCCTACTGCGTGCGCCGCTACGTCGTCGACGGACACCTCGGCGGGACGAAGGGGCTCGCCGCCGCACGGCGCCAGCTGAGTCGAACGCGGGCTACGACTGATTCTCGACTTCGTTCCCAACCACGTGGCGCCGGACCACCCCTGGGTCGCCGAGCACCCCGAGTACTTCGTTCAGGGGAGCGCCGGCGATGCGAACAACGACCCGGCGTCCTTCATCGAGGTGGCCGGAAAGGTGTTCGCTTGCGGCCGGGATCCGTACTTTCCGGCGTGGCCGGACGTGCTCCAGCTCAACGCCTTTGATCAGGGGCTCCGGCATCAGGTGATCGAGACGGTCTCGGAGATCGCCGGACAGTGCGACGCCATCCGTTGCGACATGGCGATGCTCGTGCTGAACGACATCTTCGAGCGAACGTGGGGGAACCGCGCGGGATCCAGGCCAGACAAGGATTACTGGAGAACGCTGATTCCGGCGATCAAGAGTGGACATCCAGCGTTCAAGTTCATCGCCGAGGCGTATTGGGACATGGAGTGGGAGCTGCAGCAGCAGGGATTCGATTTCTGCTACGACAAGAAGCTTTATGACCGGATGGAGCACGGGCCGGCCGAGAATGTGTGGCAGCACCTCCGGGCGGACCTGCCTTACCAGGAGGGTATGGTCCGGTTCATCGAGAACCATGACGAACCCAGGGCGGCCAGCGCGTTTCCAGACGGAAAAGGCCGCGCGGCGGCTGTCGCGATTCTCACGCTGCCCGGGGCCCGGCTGCTGCACGAGGGACAGTTCGAAGGAATGAAGGTGAGGCTGCCGGTCTTCCTGGGCCGCCGTCCAGCTGAGCCCGTCGATCACGATCTCGCTGTCTTCTACGAGCGTCTTCTGAAGGCGACCAGTCTTGATCTCTTCCGTAACGGTGAGTGGCGCCTCTGCGAGCGGAGCGGGTGGCCGGACAACCAGAGCTCTCAGAACATCCTCGCCTGGTGCTGGGTCAAAGACGATCAGCGCGCGCTCATCGTCGTGAATTACGGGCCCGCTCCCGCCCAGGCCCGTGTCCATGTGCCGTGGGACGAGCTCAGAGCCCGCCAGTGGCGCCTCGACGACGCGCTATCGGCTGATGCATACGACCGGGACGGGAACGAGATACGTGACAGCGGTCTGTACGTCGATCTGGGGCCATGGCATTGTCATGTCTTCCAGATGCGTGCGCTGTAATGCGACCCTCGTGACGGCGAAGTAGCGGAAACCGGACAACCGCAGTGACGAGCGAGTCTGGGAGAGATTGGCGGGTCCGCTGGCGATTGTTTTTCTCCGAAGTCATCGGCACCGCCACGCTGGTCTGTGGCGGCCTGTCAGTGGTGATTGTGATGTTCGGAGACGGCAGCCCCATGGCGCGGATCGTGCCGAACGAACAATTGCGAAACGCCATGACCGCCTTTCTCTTCGGCTGCGTCGGCACAGCGGTCGCCCTCTCACAGATCGGGAAGGAAAGTGGCGCGCACATCAACCCGGCGGTCACCATGGGTTTCTGGTTGCTGCGCAAACTCGATGCGCGAACGGCGCTCGGCTACATCGTCGCGCAGCTCGTGGGCGCCTGTCTTGGTGCCCTTCCACTCCTGGCATGGGGGGCCATGGGGCGAAGCGTCGCGTTCGGCGCCACGCTCCCCGGTAAGGGGTACTCCACGTCAACGGTCGTGATGGGTGAGGTGGTCACGACCTTCGCCTTGGTCGCAACCTTGTGTGTCTTCCTGGGGTTTCGACACCTCCGTCGTTTCACGCCGTTTGTGATCCCGTGCCTGTATGCCGTCATGGTGCCGCTGGAAGCGCACATCTCCGGCACCAGCACCAACCCCGCGCGGACGTTTGGTCCAGCGCTGATTTCAGGCCGTTGGGACGGATGGTGGATCTATTGGGTGGGCCCGATGATTGGGATGCTGGCTGCCGTCGTCGCCTGCAGTTCCCTCGCGAGGCGCATCGAAGTCGCGAAGCTCTATCATTTCGAGAGCGATCGTCGACGGTTGTTTCACCGGATGGCCGGCTTCCGGTAGACACCTCGAAGCGGGCTGTCGCTAGCGATCACAGCTGCATCTGAATCCGGCTCTGGAAGAAGTGCGTCTTGCCGACGAGGCCGAACCGGTTGAGTGAGCCGTAGCCGTAATTGAATTCCAGGCGCAGGTGGTCGGACATATACCAGTTGACCATCGGCGTGAGGCGCCAGTACTTCCCGCCGGTCAGGGTTCCGCCGTCGAGATCGCTGGTGCCAAATGTCGTGACGACTTCCCACGCGCCGGGTCCCCCTGAGAACACCGGACGCTTCGGCGAGATCTGATTGAAGTAGCCGCCCCGGGTGTTGTAGGTGCGGACCTCGCCGGTCATCAGCCAGCTCACGAACCATTCGCCGCCATGAAACATGGGATTGCCCGAGTCCGGCGCGTCGACGTTCTGAATGAAGTATTCCGTGCCGAACGTCCACGATCCCGGCCGCCAGTAGGCTTCGAGGCCGGTTAGCTTGGTACTGTCGGCGGCGAACTCCCCCGTATCGATGAAGTACGGGGCTGCCCACGCGCCAGGACGCGCGCGTAAGCGAAGCTTGCCGCTGTTGACTTTTCCGTATCGCTGGCTGATGCCGAAGTGCAGCAGGTTTCCGCCATCAGGGGACAACAGCGGTGCCCAGGCAAAGCGCCCAGACACTTGGTTTTCGTAACTGGAGAACCCTTGTCCCTCCGACAACGCGTCGCCGTAGAACCCGAGGGTCCAGAGGATGTGCGCCTTGGGCACGTAGCCCAGCCACTTGATCCCGTCGGCCAGAATCGGCACCGTCGCGTCGTTCATCTGGGTGCGTTCCATCCCCCATCCGGCGTAGCCGACCATCACCTTGTTCAGCGAGAAGCCCTCTTTGCTGCGGCCGACGAAGATGTGTCCCCAGATCTCCGGAACGGCCACCATGATGCCGGTCTGCCGCATGAACCACTGTTTCTTGTCGGCGTCGTACATGATGCCGGCGCTCCACGTCGTCGGGCGCTTGAACCCGAGACGGCCCGTGAACAGCACCCGTCCGTCGCGGTATTTCCATTGATCATCGAGCGTGAATTGCTCTTTGCCGGGCTCGTCCTGTTTGAAGGCGGCGTAGTCGAACAGCAGGCCGAAGCCGACGCGAATCGAGCCCAGCGGTCCCTCGTACTCGTTGAACTTCACCAGCCGTCGAGCTGGTGCATCGCTCTCTTCCGCGGTCATGGTATCTACGACGGGTGGGGGAGGCTCCGAAGCGCCTGTGCCTTGTTGCCCGGTCGCACCCTGTTGCGCGGTGGCGCCCGACGAACCGGCGGACTGCGCGTCCGCGGCCGGGGCCGGCTGGTGTGCCATGATGCCCGGCGCCCCGCCTTCGCTCGTGCTCGATTCAGCGAGCTTCGGCGAGGCAGGTATGCCGGCCAGCACGAGCAGGCTCAACAGCGCGTGAGCCGCGGCGCGTGTTCGCTTCGTGGTCCGCCTCACGTTGCTGCAGACCTGGTTCAGTAGGTGCGGAACATCGTCTGCAGCTGTGCCGCGGACGGCTGCTTCAACAGGGCCAGCGCCAGCAGCATCCGCGATTTCTGCGGGTTCAACTCGTCGGACGCGATGAAGCCCAGCTTGTCGTCGTCCAGCTCCACGTTGCGACCGACCATGCCGGTCGGCACGCGCGAGCTTCGCACCACGACCACGCCCTTCTTCACAGCTGCGGCCGCAGCGTCCACAGCGACCTTGTTCATGTTGCCGTTGCCGACGCCGGCGATGACGATGCCTTTCGCGCCATGGGCGACAGCCGCCTCGATGAGGTCCCCCGGCATGTCGGCGTACGCGTAGATGATGTCGACACGCGGCATCTGGGTGACCGCGCTGATGTCGAACTCCGTCTGGGTCGTGTGCTTCCAGGTGGGCGAGTTATAGAAGTCGTTCTTGCCGTAGCTGGCGAGGCCGGCCAGGCCGCGCAGCGGTGACATGAACGTCTCGACCGAGGTCGTGCTGGTCTTGGTCAGAGAGTGGGCCGCGTGAATCGCATCGTTCATCACGACCAGCACACCGCGGCCTTTGGCATTCGGATCGACGGCCACGCCGACGGCGTTGTAAAGGTTCAGCGGCCCATCGGCGCTGACCGCCGTGGACGGCCGCATCGACCCGACCATCACCACGGGCTTGTCGGTCTTGATCGTCAGGTTCAGGAAGAACGCCGACTCTTCGAGGGTGTCGGTGCCGTGCGTGATCAGGAAGCCGTCAACGGCGTTCGACTTCGCCAGCTCGTTGATCCGCTTGGCCAGCGCCAGCAAAATCTGGAAGCTCATGTCCTGCGATCCGACGTTCGCGATCTGCTCGCCCTTCACGTTGGCGAGCTTCGTGATTCCAGGAACAGCTGCGATCATGGCGTCGATCGTCACGGCCCCAGACGTGTAACCCGACTGGGTGCCGCTCGCGGCGGCGCCCGCGATGGTGCCGCCGGTGGCGAGAATCGTGATATTGGGCAACTTCGCCTGGCCGTAGGCCAGGTGCGTGCTCATGGCAAGAGCGAGGGCGACCGCCGAAATGAGTTTCCTGCGAGACACTTCCATGATGCTCTCCTCCACTTTGTTTACTTCGCGTGATCACATCGCGTGGTGCAAGAGGGCCGCCAACGATTCACGCAGGGGAGCGCCGGAATTCGAGCGTCCGAACCTTTCAGATCTCCGCGCGAATGGCCACTACTCGTCTTACCAGGCTCCGCTTTCAGTCGTGGCCTTCAAGAGCGCGGAAATCGATCGCACCCAGTGAGCCACGACGTGTCGTGGATGAACTCCAGAACCTGTGGATGGGCAGGTCGGGAATCGCGAAGTCCGCCGTCAGAAAGGAAAGGTGAAAGCGCGTATCGCCCCGGGCGTCGAAGGCGAGGTGTCATGAGGGGATACTGGATTGTCGCGTGATGCTCGGGGCGGCGGCACTCGAAACCGATGCGGCTTTCTTGGCAAGGCCCGAGCTGATCAGATCCGTTTCGTACACCTGGACGACGAAGTCGGCGGCAATCCTGAGCCGCGATAACGGTTGCGTCCCTTTCTTTTCGCGCGTGTTGCCGCCGATGAACTCGACCACGCCCACGTGTCGGCCTTTCGCCTGCACGTGATCGACCGACGGCACGTCGGTATCGCCTGGCACCAGCAATGCGACCTCGTACGTGTCCTGCAGGGTGACGAGATCCACGGCGAGACGGGTATCCAGTCCCTTCTCGACCACCTGGCGGTGGATGAGATCCAACTTCCAGTGCCCGCACTCGACCACATCGATGAAGTCGGTGGCGCTCCGGATCGCGTAGTGAAAGCGGCGAAAGCCCTCGACGAGATCGCGCCGCTCTTCGTACCACCGCCGCACGTCGGTAAAGCACAGCGACCAGGCATCGTGAGCGAGCTCGCTGCGCGAGCGATGCGGCGACTTCTGGCTCGCGAGCGCGATGTAGAACCGCTTCGAGTCGGCGTCTCGCTCGAACACGTCCCGCAGGACCAGCTGGGCCTTCTGGTCGTCCAGATTCCACTCGTCGAGCGACCCAACTTCGTACCACTTCACCCGGTGTAATTGCACGGGAGTAGAGGGTCCATCGAACGTCGTTCGCCAGGCCTTGGCCGCGTTCTGGAAGATGTGACGGAAGAGCGGCTCGTAGTTGTCGACACGCAGGCTCGCGCGCCGCAATATCCCCGCCAGGCTCGAGCCGTCCACAAACGTCACAAATCGGTGCATTCACTCCACCTTGAATCGACGAGCGCTCTACATCCTAACAGGGTGGCGTATAACCCGTTTCCCGTTCCCGTCCTTCCAACTTGGACTGAGTTCAGCGAGCGAGGCGGCCGCCAGTTTAGATCACGCCTATGAGACGCCAGTACCCCACTCCGAGCCAGAGCGCGACGATCGTGACCGAGAAGAACGCGGTCGCGAGTCTGAGGCGATCGCGATCGGTGTAGGCGCTCTTCCTGGAAACACTCTCGGTCATCACGACCCAGATGTTCTGATAGTTGAACCAGAACACGTGCACCGGCAGCAGGATCAGCGCGATGAGCACGAGTGGAGGAATGCCTCGCTCGGCGACGAAGCCGGCCAGTGGCACAAAGAAGGCGGCAATCGTAATGAAACCGACGGGATCCACGAAGCGGGTTGCCGCCACGGCAACGGCGAGCGCGACGACCAGCAGGATCGGATTGTCCACGAACGGCTGGACCGCGGGCACGATGTACGTGCCGAGCCAGACGTTGATGCGATAGGCATTCATGACCCCGGTCAGGCTCAGCATCGCGCCGACAAAAATCGCCAGACCCCACGGAATCCCGGGACCGATATCAGCCGGGGCCAGAACGCCGGCCGCAAAGAGCGCGGCGAGTGCCACAAGACCGATCGCTTCCGGGGGAGCCCCGTGCCAGGGCTGCACGGCCCACGCGAAAACCGACAGGGCGATGGTCAGGGCTGTCCAGATCTCCAGACGACTCATGGCGCCGAGCTTCTTCACCTCGGTTCGAACGACGTCTCGGGTCATGCTCGGTGTCGCCGTCGGTCGCAGGACCATCCGGTTGGCCACCAGTAGCAGCGCACACCAGGCGACAGTGGGCGCGGCCATGACGCGCGCGTACTCCATCCAGGTGAGTGGCAACTTGGCCGTCGCGAAGAGTCCCGCAATGAACGGCCCAAACAGCGACCCCGTCAGGATGGCGCAGCCGGGCAAGATGGCCATTTCGAACGCCCCGAGCACGATGAGCGCGGCGCCGGCGCTCGGCAGTGGCAGAGCAATGGCCTGAACGAGGGCAAACGCGATTGGCACCATGATGGCGGTGCGCACCGTCATCGAGGGCACGCCGAGTGCCAGCACGAAGCCGATGAGCATGAATGCGACGAGAATGCCGGAATAGGTCGGCGGGAAGACCATCAGAATCCGGTACGAGATTCGGCGGGCGAGCCCCGTTCGATCCATGGCCATGCCAAAGAACAGCACGGTGACGAGAATCCAGAAGCCGCCGGAGGCAAAGCCGCTCAAGGCGATGCTCGACGGAACGCCCGCTATGATGAGAAGACCCAACATCAAGAGCGCGGCAATGGCGGCCGGGAGGACATCGGTGACCAGGAGCACCACGGCGGGTGCCATGATCGCCAGCGCCGATCGGCCGATCGGATCGAGGTCGCCGATTGACGGTTGCAGCTTGATGGTCGCCGCGAGGAGCAGCGCGATGGCGACGCCGATGGTCGGCTTCGACAAACGGGACGTGGATCGAGGTCCGGGCTCGACGGTCGCAGGTTTTGGCATGACCACAGCGATGGCCGCACACGATATCGGAGTTGCGCGGTACCGGCAAAGCCTATCGAGGCTTCGCCCCGGACCAGTGAGCACGGAGGCGAAAAAGCTGGCTCGACCCCATAGATTCCGGCCCTTCAAGCCGTCTACTGCACTGGCGTTCGCGGCGCTCGCGGTTGGGTGGGCGCCCACCCAGGACCCCTCTGCGGTCGCGGTCAAGAGTCCGATGGTTCTGCTCGTCGGCTGCGCCGCGACCACGGCCGAGCCGCACATTTGGACGCTCACTCACGCCGGTGAGCCCGTCCAGTCGTCGAGCGCGGGCATCACGGCTTCAGAGAAGAGAGAGCTGCCGTCGCGACTTCTCGGACGCGACACCTATCACTTGATTGGCGTTGCCGACTTTGTCGACGTGGCAACTTCCAGACGAATCGGTGAACGCGGCAAGATCCTCACCGCTTCTCGCGTCAATACCACCGGCATGCTTGTCGACGGCAGCAAGGTCGCGGTCAAGGGTTTGTACATCGACGCCAATCCCCCGCGCATCAACCTCACATCCGTCGTGAATCTCGGCGGGACATGTCCATGAACTCGGCAACCGGCAACCGGCAACCGGCATCCGGCAGCCGGCATCCGGCATCCGGCAACCGGCATCCGGCAGATGGCAACCGGCAGACTAAGGGCGGCAGTCCGCAGAAACGGCAGTTCGTGCAACTGATGACCGACGTTGCGCTCGCAGGGACCGTCGCTCGGACTTCAGCCGCGTTGGTCGTGCTCGCGACGATCTTGGTGAACGCATCGCACGGCTCAGCCTCGGTGCAGTCGCGAACCTTGGAAAGCGGCGCGTATACCGCAGCTCAACAGAAGCGGGGCGCCGCGATCTACAACCGCGAATGCTCCACCTGCCACGGTGAAATGTTGAAGGGTGGGGAAGGGTCGCCTCCAATCAGCGGGCCGACGTTCGCGGCGAGCTTCGGCGATCAAACCGTGGCCGATCTCTTCGAAAAGATTCGCGGGACGATGCCGGCGCCACCCGAGCAGCCCGGCAAGCTGACGGCGCAAGAGACCGCGGACGTCGTGGCGCATATCTTGAGCGTCAACCGATTCCCCGCCGGCGACGTCGAGCTGCCTCCGGACGTCGAGCTGTTGAAGCGCTTGCGGATCCCGAGAATCCCCTAGCGGTCGTCCTATGAAGACGATTCCCGGTCTCATCGGGCTGAGTGTCCTGGCTTCGGCGATGGTGCCCGCCGCATCGATCGCGCCGCCCGCCGCGTTGCTCAGGCAGGGCCCTCCGAGCTTCAATCGCGATGTCGCCCCGATTCTCTATCGGAAGTGTGTCACGTGCCATCGGCCCGGTGAGGTCGCCCCGATGTCGCTCATCACCTACGCATCAGCCCGGCCCTGGGCGCGCGCCATTCGCACGCAAGTGTCGAACCGTACCATGCCGCCGTGGTTTGCCGATCCCGCATTCAGCCGCCCGTTCGCCAACGACACCCGCCTGACCGAGAACGAACTCACGACGCTGGTCGAGTGGGTCGATGCCGGCGCACCTGAAGGAGGCGGCACGCCGCCAGCGCCGCCATCGTTCGCCGAAGGATGGCACACCTTCAACGGCCGGCCGCCAGACGCGGTGATCGAGATGCCGTTTGAATTCGACGTTCCCGCCGAGGGAGTGCTGCCGGTCTTCACCGTGTGGTCGCCCAATCCGTTCAGCGAAGACAAGTACGTCGAAGCGGTCGAGCTCCGCCCCGGCCGCGTGGGCGTCGTCCATCACTCCGACGTCACCGCGCGTGCCCTGCCGCCAGGCACGACGCTGGGCCGTGGCCGCGCATGGAAAGGCGGCCCCATCATCCCGTTCGTCCCGATCTTTCCAGATGGCCGCTCCTTCAATGAGCTGACCGGCGACGCCAACGAAGGCGAGTCGGCAGGCGCGTCCGCGACGCGGCGTACGAGGCTCGGCGTCGAGGTGTTCAGCGCGCGAGATGACAGCCGGCTGTTGTTCTACGTGCCGGGCGGCGGCTTTCAACGCTTCCCCTCGGGCGCAGTCAAGCGGATCAGCGCTGGAAACTGGCTGGCATGGGGCCTTCACTACACGCCAAACGGTGCGGCCGAGCGCGATCGGCAGCGACTCGGCCTCTGGTTTGCGCAGGCCCCGCACACGCACGAGGTCATCACCAAACGGATTGGCGAGGCCCATATCGTCGATCGCCGGGAATTCGTCGCCGAAGACGATCACGGTGAGTTTCCCCCCATCCCGGCGTATGCCGACGACTGGCCCATCACCGCCATCACGCCGGTTCAGGAGGCGGTGACGCTGTACGGCCTGTGGCCGCACATGCACCTGCGCGGCAAGGACATGACCTTCATCGCGACCTATCCGGATGGGCGGGAAGAAGTGCTCTTGCATGTTCCCAAGTACGACTTCCGCTGGCAGTTGCAATACGAGCTGGTCACCCCTGTGCGTTTGCCGGCGGGCAGCACCATCAAGGCGATCGGTCACTATGACAACTCGAGCCGCAACCCGAACAACCCGGCGCCGGGAAAACCGGTTTACTGGTCCGAGCAGACTTCAGATGAGATGTTCAATGGCTGGATGGAGCTTTCGGTGGATCGGCATGTCATCGCCTATAACGCGGTGTACACGCTCGCCACACCATCCAACAGCCGCGTGAGCTTGGCCGTGAGCAGCGGTCCACCGGGCACCGTATACGTTCGCGATGCCACTGGAACGCTCGTGACCTCAGGGCCGGTCGGGCCGGCGCCGTCGTTCATCGAACCGTGGACGTTTGCGCCGGGTCAGACCATTGCCACCGCGCCTCGCGGCGGTGACAGCGGCACGGTCACGTTGACGATGTACGATGTGCCGCCCGATATCCACAACGCGATTGCGATCGGCGGGCCTGCCATCGCGGTGACCCCGACCGAGCCCGGTCAGAATGGCGCGCTGACCTTCAGCGGAAGGGCAGGCCAGCGCGTAACTGTTCACGTGGTTGGCAACAGAATTCCCGGCGTGACGATCACGCTGTCGCGTGCGGGTGTCGGCCAGGATCCCGGTGCTGCCATCGCGTCAGCGCTCGCCGAATCCACCTCCGCCTCGAGCACGTTCAATCTTCCCGTGGTCACGCTCCCGTCAGCCGGCACGTACGTGATCGGCGTCGATCCCGTTGGCTCGGTCACCGGGACCCTGAACATCGCCGTGACGAGCACTGACCCGTTCCCAAAATTCGATTGATCCGCCGCGGACCTTGACATTAAGCTGTGCCACTTCGGATCGTGTTGTACAGAAAAGCATCCAAAAACTAAGGTCAAAGATGAAAACGATCACTATATGTCTTATCTTGGCCACGACCCTGCTCGCTGATGCGACCCGAGCGCGCGCGCAGCAGTTCACCGGCGGCATCCGAGGCAAGGTCAGCGATGCCAACGGCGTGATACCCGGCGCGATCATTTCGGCGACCAACGAGGCGACGACGGTCGCGCGTGACACGGTCAGCAACGCCGCCGGCGAGTACAACTTTCCGGCCCTCGCCCCCGCGTCCTACACCATCCGCGCCACGCTCCCCGGATACAAGACGTTCGAACGGCGCGGCATTCGGATCGCCACGCAGCAGTTCGTCACGCTCGATCTGATGCTCGAGGTCGGCACCGTCGAAGAGACGATCACCGTCACCGCGGATGCGCCGCTCATCGAGACGTCCAACGCGTCTCAAGGCGGCGTGCTGGATCGGCAACTCCTCGAAGAGCTGCCGTCACACGGCCGCAATGCCTTTCTGATGGGCGTCACCGTGCCGACGGTGATCGCCGTTGGCGAGCCGCGATTCAATCGCCAGCAGGATCAGATGGTCTCCTCGCAGATCTCCCTTGGCGGCGGCGGCGTCCAGGCGAACAACTACACGCTCGATGGCGTGCCGATCACCGACATGCGCGGGTTTCCCGTGCTCAATCCGACGATCGAAGCCATCTCGGACATCAAGGTGCAGGTGCACACATTCGACGCGGAGATGGGCCGCACCGGTGGCGGCGTCTTCAACACGACGGCGCGTTCGGGCGGCAACCAGTTTCACGGCTCGGCGTTCTATCAGACGCGTCCCGTCTGGGGCTCGGAGCTCGAGTACTTCGCGAAGAAGCGCGGTGCCACCAAGCAGAGCAGCGGGCTGTCCGATTCCTTCTATCACCTGTATGGAGGCGGCGTCGGCGGACCGATTCTCAAGAACCGCACGTTCTTCTGGTTTGCCAGCGAAGGCTATCGCGATCAGGTCATACAGGGGCTGACCCGCACGTGGCCAGGCGCGCGACAGCGCATCGGCGACTTCTCGGCGACGACGCTCAATGGCGCGCCGGTTCGCATCTTCAATCCCTACTGCCGAGGCGGCGTCGCGACGGCCAAGTGTCCGGCGAACGGTACCGGCTCGCTGGAGACCGGCGGCGAGTTCACCGGCGCCGATCATCCCGCGAACCCATCCGGCCGCCAATCCTGTCGCGTTCAAGATGGCCGGGCTATTGGCCGCAGCCGTACACCAACAACGAAGACAGCCTGGCCAACGTGAACGCGACGATCAACTTGCCCGACTTCGCCGACATGTTCACGATCAAAGGCGAGCACAAGTTCACCGATCGCTCGTCGCTGAGCGGCCTGTTCATCTACAACCAGACGAAAGAGCCGGCGGCGTCGCCGGTGCCCGACGAGTTGTCGTTTCTCGAGCAAGGAGCCAACTGGCTGATTCGCCACCCGAAGGTGTTCGTGGTCAACAACACGAACGTCCTCAACGACTCGACGGTGCTGAGCTTCCGCTACGGCTATACCGTCTTTCCTGATGGTCGTAACTGCCGTGGCGGATCTCCCGGCAAGGGCTGCTTCACCGACGGCCTGGCCTCGCTCGGTTTCAGCCAGGCGTATGTGAACGCCGTTGATGCCACGGCGCAGGACTTGTTTCCCAACGTGACGTTCCAGAATTATTCGGCGGCGGGCCAGAACCTGAACACGGCGCCGATCAAGTGGGAGAGCCCGGTCACGCTCAACGCCGCGCTCTCGAAGCTGGTACGGCAGCCACACGTTGAAGGGCGGCGCCGACTATCGCTCCATGCGGCTCTACACGACGCTCCTCAACAACACTGCTGGCAGCTTCTCATTCCAGAACCTGTTCACAGCCGGCCCCAACCGGGTGGGAGGATACGACCTCGCCAGCTTCCTGCTCGGGGCGCCGACCGGGGGCAGCGTCGATTTCAACCGCGGCGACGGCGTCTACTCGCTGCAGTACTTCAGCGGCTACGTGCAGGACGACTGGCGCGCGAGCTCACGCTTCACGCTCAACTACGGCGTGCGCCTCGAGCACGAGATCCGGACTCCGCGAGCGCGACAATCACATCACCGTCGGATTCGATCCCGCCGCCACCAGCCCTGAGCTGCAGGCGATCGACGCGGGCGCTCGCCGCAACGGCTACACCGGCCCGGCGCTGAAAGGCGGTCTGATCTTCGCGGGCGTCAATGGCGCGAACGAGTACCAGGGCGATCCGCCGGCTCTCAAAGTGTCGCCACGCCTGGGCGCCACCTGGTCGCTCAACCCGAGCACGGTGCTTCGCGGCGGCTACGGCGTGTTCTATGCGCCCTGGCAATACACGCAGCAGAGTCACGGCACCATCGGATTCACGCGCACGACGACGATGCTGCAGTCGGCGGCGGAGAGCGCGGTGCCGATCGTCACGCTCGATAATCCGTTCCCGGACGGGTTGATCAGCCCGAGCGGGAGCGCGCTCGGCATTCTGACCGGGATCGGCGGCAACATCGATTTCATCGATCAGAACAAGGGCGCCCCGCGCGTGCATCAATACTCCGTCGACGTGCAGCGGGAGCTGCGCGGAGAGATGTCCGTGTCGATCGGCTACATCGGTTCGACCAGTCGTGACATCGGCTACGGCGGGTTCACGAATACGGGAATCGAGATCAATCAAATCGATCCGGCCCTGCTCCCCAGGGACGCAAGCGGGCGATGGGATGCCGCCGCGTTGCGGCGCTCCATCCCCAATCCGTTTTTCGGCGTGCCCGGCACCGGTGAGCTCGGCACGGCGGCCACGATTCTGGCGGGGCAGTTGCTGCGGCCCTATCCGCAGTTCAACAGCGTGACCAAGCTGCAGATGACCGAAGGCGGCAAGCGTCAGTATCACGCCATGGTCGTCAAGCTGAACAAACGGACGACCGGCCTCTGGGGTGGAACCTTCAACTACACCTGGAGCCGCATGATGGACAACCAGTGGGGCCAAACCAATACGTACGGCGCCAGCACCGGAACGCCGCAGAACTACTACGACCTTGACGCCGAGTACTCGATCAGCAACATCGACACGCCGCATCGTGTCGTGCTCTCGCCGATCGTCCGGATACCGGCACCCGCGACCACCTCCAAGGCGTACCGGTTCCTCGGTGGCTGGACGATGTCGGCCGTGATCGAACTCGTGAGCGGGCCTCCCATCTCGGCGTACGTGAGCGCGCTCTCGGCGACAAATCTGGGTCTCTTCAACGGGCTGCAGCGGCCCAATCTCTCGGGCACGCCGGTGGTGACCTCGGGCGACGATCTCGACCGCATCGCTTCGGCCGATCAGCCGACTGCGGCATGGCTCGACGCCACCGGCTACGCCAATCCCGGAGCAGGGCAATTCGGCAATGTGCCACGGACCGATGGCGATCACCGCTACCAGTTCCGAAAGAACACCGATCTCGTCTTGACGAAGAACGTGCCGATCAAAGCGCAGGCGGCCGAGATCCGTATCGAGTTCCTCAATCTGACGAATGCGCCGAAGTTCGGCGGCGCCAACACCGACATCAGCAGCAGCGCGTTTGGCCTCATCACCACGACGCGGGGCTTCTCGCGGATCATCCAACTGAGCTTCCGTTACAAATTTTAACCAACCGGCGGGCCGCTCCGTTGTCGCGGCCCGGAACCCACGTTCGAGCACTTGCATTGCGTACCATCGAATCGACTCGACAGTCTGTTAAACGAGGCTCTTCATGATCGACGCGACTCGAAGACAACCGATCGGCACGTCACGTCGCCGCGCACTGCGCCAGATGGCCACGTTCATGGCCGGGTCACCGCTCATCTCAGTAGTCGACGCGAACGGAGAGCCGGTTCAGGGTCAGGGAGCTCAACGTCCGCCGGCTGCGCCGGGCAGTCGTCAGCCCGACCCGCCGGGTGTCATCCGCCCACCCGAATACCGCGACGAGATCATGAACGTGATCAACCTGCATGAGTTCGAGGACGCGGCGAAGAAGAGCCTCAGCGTCGCCGCCTACGATTACGTCGCCGCCGGCGCCGGCGACGAGCTGACGCTGCGCGCCAATCGCGAGGCCTACAGCCACTACTGGGTCCGGCGCAAGGTCATGGTCGATGTCACCACCATCGACACGTCGCTCGAGCTGCTGGGACAGAAGCTCGAACATCCGATTCTGCTCGGGCCCGGCGGTGGGAAGAACATCGTCGCCGCCAATGGCGAAGCGCTGGCCGCGCAGGCGGCGCGGCAGTCGAAGGCCCTGATGGTCGGCGGTCAGCTATCGATGCTGGCCGAGATGGGCAAGAAGGGGACCGCTCCGCTGTGGTGGGGGGCCACGCTCGGTGAGGGCACGCAGGCCGCCGCCGTCGAGAACGCCAAGCGATGTGAGGATGCCGGTGCATCGGCGCTCTGCGTCACGGTGGATTATCCGTATACGGGTGCACGCGATCGGCCGAGTCGCGACCGATGGGATCCGGAATGGGCGCGAACGCACGTGTACGGCACGCCCGAGGATCGCGTCGGCTTCCAGGCCGGCATGCTCGATCCCTATACCCCGAATCTCACGTGGGACTGGATCAAGTGGGTGCGGCCTGCCACCAAGCTCCCGCTCGTCATCAAGGGGATCCTCACGGCCGAAGACGCGCGGCTGGCCGTCGAACATGGAGCGCAAGCGATTGTCGTGTCGAACCACGGCGCCCGAACACTCGATGGCACGGCAGGCACGCTCGATCTGTTGCCCGAGGTCGTCGAGGCGGTGAACGGCAAGATTCCGGTGCTCGTCGACGGCGGCATCCGGCGCGGAGGCGATGTGATCAAGGCCCTCGCCCTTGGCGCCAAGGCCATTCTCATCGGCCGGCCGTTCCTGTGGGGCCTTGCGGCGTTCGGACAGGAAGGCGTCCAGCGCGTCGTGGAGCTGCTGCACGGCGAGTTGCGGATCGATCTGGGCCTCTCCGGCGCCGGGACGCTGAAGGCGCTCAACCGCAGTTTCATTCGGCCGGCGTGGAAGCCGTACAAGCGCACCTGACGGAGATCTGACAATGGCTACGCGCGCAAACGACGCAATCGAAACCGACATCCGGCAGCCGGCATCCGGCAACCGGCGAACCGGCATCCGGCAACCGGCAGGCCACCCGTCGATTCTCGATGGACGATCCTGGCGCGGCGACGCTCGAGCTCATGCGCCGCTTCGAACCGATGGGCGTGCGAGGACGACGACAGTTCCTGAGCAGCCTGGCGATGCTGGCCGGAGCGGCGCCGCTCGCGGCGCAGGAGCTGGTCCCTCGAACCCCGCGGACGACATTCCCGCCGCAACACGGCCCCAAGGTCATGGAGCCGGTCAACGTCCACGAGATTCAGGCCATCGCCGCCACGAACGTCAGCCACGCCGTCTACGAATACGCCTCGGGCGGGTCGGAAGACGACGCGACACTGCTGGGCAATCTCGAAGCGTTTCGACGAACCGTGCTTCGGCGCCGAGTGATGGTCGACGTGAGCAAGGTCGACACGTCGCTCGAAGTCCTCGGTCAGAAGCTCGGCTTCCCGATCATGGTCGCACCGGCGAGCAAGAACCGCGTCGTGCCTCAAGGCGACAAGGTCGCGGCAATCGGCGCGCACGGCGCGAAGGCCATCTATGGCATCGTCGGCAACGCGCACGCGTTCATCGAGGATCTCACCAAGGCCGGAGCAAGCGCCGTCGTGGATGTCGAGCACGTTGGGCCACACCACGCAGGCCGAGACACGCGACTGGGCGCGGCGTAACGAAGAGTCGGGCGCGACCTGGCAAAGCGTCACCGTCGATCACCCGTTCACGCCGAATCGCGACAACAACATTCGCAACGGCTTTCCGGGTTACGAAGCCGGCGTCCTGCGACCCTCGACGCCCAGTGTCACCTGGGAATACGTCAACTGGATCCGGAGCGGAACCAAGCTGCCGATCGTCGTCAAAGGCATCCTGAACGGCGAAGACGCCGAGGCCGCCGTCAAGTACGGCGCCGACGCGATCATCGTGTCGAACCACGGAGGGCGTGCTTATGACGGTGCGGTTCCGACGTTGATCGCGCTGCCGGAATGCGTTGCTGCGGTCGGCGGCAAAATTCCGGTGTTCCTCGATGGCGGCGTTCGGCGCGGTATCGACGTACTCAAAGCCCTGGCGCTGGGCGCGAACGGCGTGTTCATCGGCCGGCCACATTGCTGGGGCCTGATGGCGTTTGGCGCCGTCGGTGTCCAGCGGGTGGTCGAACTGCTGCACGCCGAGCTCACTGTGGCGATGGGGCTGGTGGGCGCGCCGAACCTGGCCGCGATCAAGCGCACGATGGTTCGCCTTCCCTGGGAGTAACGAGCCCCCGAGTTCAGGAGATAGGGGAACAGGAGATCAGGAGCTCAGGAGAGAATTCTTTTGTTTGGTTGATTAAGGCTCTCCTGACCTCCTGCGCTCCGGTTCGTATCTCGTGAGCTCGCGGATTCTTCGAGGACGATCAGGTGCAGGAACTGCAGTTTGACGGTGAGGGCCGCACGCGGGCGGCGTCGATCCACTCTCTCGTGATCGCCGGATGGACGGGTCGCGATCGAGCCGCGGTCGAACATCACATCGAGGAGCTTGCCGCCATCGGCGTGGCGCGGCCGGCGACGGTGCCGTGCTTTTATCGTGTCGGCGCCAACCTGCTGACCACATCTGAAGCCATCGAGGTCGTCGGCACCGCGTCGAGCGGCGAGGTGGAAATCGTGCTCGTGTCCCTGGCGGACGATTTGTATGTGGGCGTCGGTTCGGACCACACCGACAGAGCCATTGAAACCGTCAGCGTGACCGCAGCCAAGCAGATGTGCCCGAAGCCCATCGGCCGAACGTTGTGGGCATTCGGCGAAGTGGCAGCGCATTGGGACGATCTGATGCTGCGCTCGTGGGTGACGCGCGAAGGGGTCCGTCGCCTCTATCAAGAAGGCGCGGCGGCGAAGATGCTTCCCCCAAGAGACCTGATGGTGCGGTACCTCGGGGAGCCGGGTGTCGGGAAGTCGGGCGTGCTGCCTTCTGGCACCGTAATGTTTTGCGGCACCCTTGCGGTGAGCGGCGAAATCGGTGGCGGCGAATGCTTCGAGATCGAGCTCGAGGATCCCAGACGCCATCGCCGGTTGCAGCACACTTACTCGGTGCGCTGCCTCGAGATGGCCGGCTGATTCGCGCGGTAGGGCACGACTTTAGTCGTGCCTGGATGAAGGCAGGTCTAAGACCTGCCCTACGCGCTGAGGGTAACTGTCGTAAGCCGTAGGGCACGACTCTAGTCGTGCCTCAGAGAGGCGCCCGCAGACTGGGGCGGTGAGCGAATGGCGATACACAAGGAACACAAGGAGTTCTACACGGTCGACCTGACGAGCGGGTGGGAAGTTCCACCCGGCTATCCGGCGGGCATCGAGCAACAAATCCTCGCCGGCGCGCTCGACGAGAAGAACAAGCGAGGCTTTCGGACGCGGCACCTGCGTTTCAAGCCGGGCGTGTACACGACCGTTCCGTTCGTGCACGACTATTGGGAGGAGGTCTACCTCGTCTCTGGCGATCTGATCGTCGGCAGTGATGCGACCGGACATGGCGGCGAGAAGTTCGGTCCGCACACGTACGCGTGCCGCCCGCCTGGAACGTTTCACGGTCCCTTCAAATCGGAGACGGGCTGCCTGCTGCTCGAGCTGCACTACTACGACGAAGAGTGATTCGAGAAGGCGATTCGAAACGATCGACGACCGTATCGATGTTCGGCAGCGTCACCGCGAGGAGACGGCACATGGTGAAGGACGGCAAGAAGCATCTCGAAAGCCTGCGCGACGGGCGCCTTATCTTCATCGACGGCCAGCGCGTCGACGATCCCACCACACACCCGGCCTTTCGCAACACCATCCAGACGGCAGCGAGCCTCTTCGACTATCAGGCGGATCCGGGCAACCTCGAGCGGATGACGTTCGCGTCGCCGAGAACGGGGAATCGTGTCAACCGCATGTGGCAGCTGCCGACCTCGGCAGCCGAGTTGGTGGAGCGGCGGCACGCGCTCGAGAGCTGGGCCGAGCTCACGTGCGGCATGCTCGGCCGCTCACCCGATCATGTCGCGTCGTGCATTTCGGGCATGTACATGGGAGTGGATCTATTCGAGCGGCATCACGCCAGCCGGGCGTCGGCGGTTCGCGACTATTACGAATACGCGCGGGACAACGATCTCTATTTGACTTACGTCATCATCAGCCCGCAGGCCGATCGCGGCAAGAGCGCCGGCGAGCAGTCGGATGAGTTTCTCGTGGCCGGCGTATGCGACGAGGACCACGAGGGCATCACGATTCGCGGCGGCAAGATGCTTGGGACCGGCTGCCCGATGGCCAACGAGGTATTCGTCGGCGCCATCCAACCGCTCAAACCCGGCGAGGAGAAGCACAGCTTCACCGCCGTCGTGCCGCTGAACGCGAAAGGGCTTCGGATTCTGTCGCGGAAGTCGTACGAACGCCACGCCGTCTCCAAGTTCGACAATCCACTGTCTGCGTCCTATGACGAAAACGACGCGGTCCTCTACTTCGACGACGTGAAGGTGCCGTGGGCGCGCGTGTTCGTCCACAACGACGTGCAGATGGCGCAGTCGCAGTGGCACGCGATCCCGACCCACGTCTACCAGAATTACCAGTGTCAGATTCGGTTGATGGTGAAGCTGCGGTTCCTGGCGGGCGTGGCCAGGAAGATTGCCGAGACGAATGGAATCATCAACTTCCCGGCGGTGCGCGAGATTCTGGGTCAGCTGGCGGCGGAGGCCGCGATGGTCGAGAGCATGCTCGTCGGCATGGAGACCAGCGGGTGGTATTACGGCCGCTACTTCCTCCCGAACAAGAAACACTTGTACGCGGCCATGGTGTTGACCCAGCAGCTCTATCCAAAGTTTGTCAACACGCTGCGCGAGTTGTCGGGTGGCGGCATGATCATGCTGCCCTCGTCGATCGAGGACTTCGCCAATCCGGAGCATTGCCGAGTACATCGGCAAGACTCAGCGATCGCCGGCCACCGACCCGGTCGGCCGCGTCAAGCTGTTCAAGCTGGCCTGGGACGCGGTCGGCTCCGAGTTCGGCTCGCGCCATCAGCAGTACGAGATGTTCTATGCTGGCGCCAATATGGTGACGCGCGGGCACGCGTTCCGCACCTATGACTGGGATCGGGCCGTGGGCATGGTTGACAAGTTCATGTCTGCGTACGATTTGCCCGCCGTCGCCTCGCTGAAAGAGGCGCCGTAGGCCGCAGATGACGCAGATGACACAGACGGCAGCTAGCAATGCTCGAGCGTGAGTCGGATTTGCGCGCGCTTCGTGCCGCGCTTGGGCTGTATGCGACCGGGGTGGCGATCGTGACGACGCGCGAGCCCGGAGGCCCGCACATCGGGGTGACCGTGAATTCGTTCGGCTCGGTCTCGCTGAACCCGCCGCTCGTGCTGTTTTGCCTGTCGAGCCGGTCGAGTCTGGTCACGGTGTTCGAGAACGCGGGAGACTTCACGGTGAACGTGCTGGCGAAGGATCAACAGGCGCTGTCGAACCGGTTCGCAAAGCCGTCGATGAACAACTGGGAGGGCGTGCCGTTTCGCACCGGAGAGAACGGGTGCGCGCTGCTGAGCGACGTGGCGGCGGCGCTCGAGTGCGGAAGACGCGCGGCGTATCCGGGTGGCGATCACATCATCCTGGTTGGCGAAGTCCTGCGTTTCGAGACGGTCAACAACGTCGAGCCGCTCGTCTTCTATCAAGGCAGCTACGGCACGTTCACGCGGGACCAGTCGGGTGTGATGGCCCCGCCAGACGGATCTCTGTCGGATTTTGTCTATTACTGGGGCTGAGCTGGGAGCGGGTCTGCGTAGCAGGTAATCACAGGGAGGTCGGGGAGATCAGGGAGCAATCTTTGGCGGATCCAATCCGATCTCCCCGATCTCGATCGCCCTGTGATTCTCCCCTCGGTCGCGGTCGGTCACGATTGACGCGCACGGAGCTTCACATGGACACACAAGTCGGGCGTCGAGATTTCCTGAGGACCACGTCGGTGGCGGCCGGCGCGCTGGCGCAGGCGGTGGCCGGCCATCGCGGCGCAGAGGCTGCGGCGCAGTCGCCGAAGCCATCGGATGTGAAGATCGGGACCGTTCCGTACTCGCCGGTTGCGGACTATCCGATCCAGGGACAACGTTTCTCCCGGGTCACGCTCAAGGACACATTCTGGAAACCCAGAGTCACGACCAATGCCACGGTGACGATCCCGCTGCTCGCCGAACGGATGCTTGATGGCGGTCGGGGCCTCAACGGCAACGTGCTGGAGGCCGCGATTCTGTCGCTCGAGGCTCATCCCGATCCCAAACTGCAGGCCGTCGTTGACAAGCGCATCGGAGAGTTACGCGCGCAGCCGCGCGGCGGCAACGGCGGCTTCGAGGTTGCCGCGGCGTACTCCGCAGCGACCGGCAAGCGTGACCTCATCGACAACGCGATCAAGGCGGCTGACGATCTGTACGCCGATTTCAAGACGAACAATCCGCCGTTTTCCGGCGGCGAGCGAGACGCGGTCAACTGCATTCAGCTCTACCGAGCGACCCGCGACAAGAAACACCTCGATCTGGCGAAGCATTACCTCGACATTCGCGGATTGGACAACTCCGTAAACCGAAGCCGGCACAACCAGTCGTACAAGCCCGTGCTCGAACAGAGCGATGCGGTTGGCCATGCCGTCAACTGCGTGACGCTCATGATGTCGCTGTTGGACGTTGGCGTGCTGACCGGACTCAAGGAGTATGCCGACGCGGCCAGGCGCATGTGGCTCGATGCGGTGAGCCGCAAGATGTACGTCACTGGCGGGGTCGGCTCGACCGGCAACGAAGGGTTTGGCGAGCCTTACTCCCTTCCCAACATTTCCGCGTATGCGGAGACGTGCGCCGTGTTGATGTTTGCCACGCTGAACCACAAGCTGTTTCTGGCAAGCGGTGACAGCAAGTACATCGACGTGCTCGAGCGCGGGATTTACAACAACGCGCTGTCCGGCGTGGCGCTGTCGGGGAATCGGTTCTTCTACGTCAATCGGCTGGCCAGCGCCGGCGACGGCCGCGACACGCGATGGGAGCGGGCGTCTCTCGAGTGCTGCCCGCCAAACCTGGTTCGATTCCTCGCGTCGATGCCGGGTTACATCTACGCTCACGATAAAGCGGGCGTCTACGTCAACTTGTATGTGTCGAGCGATTCGCAGTTCACCATCGACGGCAAGCCGATCGCGCTCTCGGTCGACAGCGAGATGCCGTGGGGAGGCAAGTCGACGATCAAGGTATCGGCGAAGGAGGATCTGAAAGGCGCGATCAGGTTGCGCATTCCTGGATGGGCACGAAACACTCCGGTGCCAGGCGCGCTCTATTCCTACGTCGACAAGGCCACGTCGTCGACGGCCATCACGATCAACGGCAACAGCGTGACCGCGGTTCCAGATGAGCGCGGTTACGTCTCGCTCAACCGGCTGTGGCACGACGGCGACACCATCGAGGTGAGCTTTCCGATGGCCGTGAAGAAAGTGGTTGCCGACGCCAAAGTCCGGGAGTGCCGAGGCAGAGTGGCGATCGAACGCGGCCCGATTGTGTACTGCGCTGAATGGCCCGAGGCCGCCGATCGCCGAGCCCTCGCCTTATGGCTCGATCCTGCGACCGACCTCGAGCCGGACGTCCGTGGCGATCTATGGGGCTGGCGTGACGGTCATCAAGGCAGCCGCGAAAGGACTGTCGGATCCCGGGGCTGCGCCCCGGCCCATCACGCTCGTTCCTTATCACCTGTGGGCGAATCGCGGCGCTGGAGAGATGAGTGTCTGGCTCTCGACGAAGGAGTATTCGGTCGGCGATACGGGCCCGGCCGGCGGCCTGATCTTCTACACGAACCCGAACTTCGCGTCAGACGGCTGGCGCTATCTCGAGGCGGCTCCCGTCGATCAGAGTCTTGGTGCCAAATGGGGGTGTTTCCGCACCGCCATCTCAGGCGCGCGCGGCACCGGGGTGGGCAGCGGACGTCAGAACACCGCCGATATGTTGGCGGCGTGCACCGAACGCGGAACGGCAGCCGATCTGTGCTCGAGCTACGTCCTGAACGGCGTCGGCGGGTGGTTCCTCCCGTCGAGAGACGAATTGGCGTTGATGTACCGGAACTTGAAAGCGACAGGAACCGGCGACTTTCGTGACGCCGGGATGGCCGACAACTGCCAGTACTGGACCTCGTCGCAGCAGACGACCGATATGGCCAACCACATCGATTTCGCCGACAACGGGCGGCTGCATTACGACGACAAAGACTTCCCGCGTCGCGTTCGCGCCATCCGCGCGATCTGACGCCGTGGGCTTACGGTGTTCCGAGTCTTCGTTTGATCTCCTCCCGCTTTGCGATGGCTGGTCACGCTGGACGAAGTCAGGGACGGCGCCGCTCGCTGACTGACGTCAGTTCGCGCTGAATCGTGCGCGAACGGAGGCGGTCCGCCTGCCCCGACCCTTCGACCCTTCGACAAGCTCAGGGTCGCCCCGAGCCTATCGAGGGGCGAGCGCAGCCAGGATTTCGTAGGGTCCGAGTCGAGTGCCAGTCGTCAGCGGCATGATGGAGTCGATGGACCTGCCCGAGGCCACCTCAACCTAACCTGGTGCCGATCCCTGCGTGTTCACAAACAGCGCGTACAAGGACTGCCCGGCCGCCATGAACAGACGATTGCGCTTCGGCCCCCCGAACGTCACGTTCGCGCAGACTTCTGGCAGGCGAACACGTCCGATCAGCTTGCCCTCCGGCGAATGCACCGTGACGCCGCTGTAGCCGACGTTGTTCCCCGCATTGCTGCTGCACCAGACGTTCCCATACACGTCGGTGCGCAGCCCGTCTGGACCGCAACGGATGCCGTCGATCATGAACGTGCTGAACGGTTGCACGTTGGCGAGCTTGTGATCACTGGTGATGTCTGCCACCACGACACCACCGCGCGCGACCAGATACAGCTTCTTGTAGTCCGGCGAGAACGTGATGCCGTTGGCAAGAGACCCGAGCGTGTCCTGATCGATGACGAGGGTGACCTTTCCCGTCGGATCGACGCGATAGACGTTGTTCGACAGCTCGCGCTTCAGCGTGCCGGCGCCCGCCGGCAAGCCGGCTTTCGGGTTCAAACGGCCTTGGGGGTTGCTCGGTCCGCCGGCCGCGTCGACCATCCCCTCGTACAACGACCCGCCGAACGGTGGGTCGGTGAACCACACGCTCCCGTCCTGGTGGACGGCCACGTCGTTGGGCGAGTTGAGCCGCTTGCCGTCGTACGTGTCCGCGATCACGCTGATCGATCCGTCGTGTTCGTAACGGACGACGCGTCGCCCGGAGTGCTCGCACGACAGCTGACGACCCTGAAAGTCGAAGGTGTTGCCGTTGCTGTGGTTCGAAGGGGCGCGGAACACGGTGACGCGACCGTCGTCTTCGACGTACCGCAGCTGCCGGTTGTTGGGGATGTCGCTCCACACCAGATATCGACCCTGGGCCGACCACGCGGGCCCTTCCATCCACAGTCCACCGGTCCACAACCGCTGGATCGGCGTGTTGCCGATTCGCAGCGCGTTGAAGGCGGGATCGATCGTGATGACGTCGGGATCGGGATACGTCACCGGCGACGCACCGGGCGTGAAGTCGCGTGGTGGATCCGAGATGACCGAGGGAGGATTGCTGCGCGCTGGGACCACCTGGGTGGCGGGCGTTTGCGCGCGCAGGAGGCGCGGTGACACGGCGGCAAGCCCGGCGGCCGTGCCGATCCTGAACACGAGATCGCGACGTGTGAGATGCATAGCGCGCGTATATTACTGCCCAGTCAGGGCAGGTTCACCATCTTCGCGATCGCTGGCCACCGATGGCTCGCACGTCATCCGACGCTGGCTCACGCGTCGGCGCCACCATGCTCCGGCGCGACAACCGCGTCCTTACGACTTCGCAGGCGTCACGAAGGCTATCTGCGCGTAGTGCACCAGAAAATCGCGCCACAGAAACCAGTAATGACGACCGGGGATCTCGCGATACGTCGAGTTGAACCCGTCCTTCTTCACGAGCTCTGACAGCGTCACCGTTCGTTCGCGGGCCGTGTCGGTGGTGCCAGCCCCGAGCCAATAGAACTTCACGCCACCAGCTTTGACGGCCTCGAGTTGCTTCTGAAACGCCTCGTCGACGGCCTGCGGACCAGAGCTGAAGACGCCGATGTAGGCGAACGTGCCGGGGTTGTTGTTGGTCGCGGCGAGCGTATGCCCGCCCCCCATCGAGAGTCCCGCGATCGCGCGATCGTCCTTCGTGGCAAGCACGCGGAAGCGCTTTTCGACAAACGGAACCACGTCCTTCACGAGACTTTCCGGGTACGATCCAGCGTACGGCTGTGGCGCGCCGCCCCGGCCACCCGGAGCTCCCGCCTGCCCAGCAGTCGCTTGTTGCGCCTGAACCGGCGGCGGCGCTGGCGCCTGAACGGACTGCCGCGCCGGCGTGGGGCCGTACCCGAAGCCCTGCGAGACCGTTTGCGTGGCGTTGCCATTGGGCATCACGACGATCATCGGCCTCGCCTTGCCGGCGGCGATGAGGTTGTCCATGATGATGTTTGCGCGGCCCATCGTGAGCCACGCATCTTCGTCGCCGCCGCCGCCGTGCAGCAGGTACAAGACGGGGTACTTCTGGCTGCTCGTCTCGTACCCCGGCGGCGTGTACACCATCATGCGACGGCTCGCGAGCTTCAGCGTCGGCGAGGGATACCAGACCGCTTGGACGGTGCCGTGCGGCACGTCCTTGAAGTCCCACCACTCCGACTCCGGTCCGGAGAGCATCAGCAGATTGTCGTAGCGCGCGCCGTCGCGCTGCGTCTCCGCGTTGTTGGGATCGAGCGCCTTCACGCCGTCGACCATGAACCAGTAGCCCCAGAGTTGCGGTGCGAGCGGGCCGATGGTCGTGGACCAGACGCCGGCGTCGTCCTTGGTCATCTTCAGATTGGTGCCGTTGTCCCAGCTGCCGTTGAGCGTCACCTCCGAGGCTTTCGGCGCCAGAAGGCGGAACGTCACGGTACGGTCGGGATGGATTTCCGGTGAACGCAACGGCGCCGGACGGGCGGCGGCTACAGGCGGCGGAGCAGTCGGTGGCTGCTGTGCCCCCAGCGGTGCGCCGACGGCTAAGGTAATTACTGCGACGGTCCCCGACAGACGGCCACACAGGGAGATGGTCATAGATGCCTCGCTCGAGCCGTATTCTAAATCCCAGCCGCGACGGCCGGGTAGCGCGTCGTTCGCCAAAGCCCTGTTTCCGGTTCGAGTATCCGGACCCCGGCGAAGCTATGCAGCCTCAGCCGACGGCCGCAGGTTCCTGGTCGGCAAACCGCTGAACGAGAACACGGTCGAACCGACTACAGTGGTGCTCAACTGGCAGGCAGGGCTCAGGAAGTGACGCGTTGAAGGCAAAGGCCAGAAGGCAGAAGGCAGAAGGCAGAAGGCGGGCAGAGGCACAAGGCAGAAGGCACAAGGCAGAAGGCAGAAGTAAGGGCGGAAAATGATGCCTGAGGGCGTATGATTTTCTACATTCTGTCTTCTGCATTCTGCCTTCCTAGGAGGCCGTGAGTGCTGTCAAGAACGCTCGCCTCGTTCGGACTCGGACTCGCGGTGGTTGTCTGCACGGCGATCTCGCCGGGCGCTCAGGCGCCAGCTGCTTCCGCTTCTCAACCTAGGCCGCGGTTGACTTTCGCCGCCGACATCCAACCTCTCCTCGCTGAGAAGTGCCTGTCGTGCCACGGCGAGGCGCTCAAGCTCTCGAAGCTCGATCTGCGCACTCGTGACTCGGCGCTCAGCGGCGGGAATCGTGGGCCCGCGCTCGTTCCAGGCAACGCCGAGCAGAGCCGGATGTATCGCCACGTCGCCGGCCTCGAACTACCCGCGATGCCGATGCGCGGGACACCGTTGACCGCTGCTCAGATCTCCGCCCTCAAGCGATGGATCGACGAGGGCGCGACGTGGACCGACGCCATCGCGGCGGCGCCCGCGACCACTGGCGCTCCCGCCATCGCGGCATTCGAGGATCGTCCGATCACCGCCGAGGAGCGCAGCTACTGGGCGTTCAAGCTGCCGACGCAGGCGCCGCTTCCCACGGTCGCCCGCAAGGATCTCGTCAATCCGATCGATCGGTTCCTGGAAGAGGGGCGAGTGAAGCGAGGGCTGTCGCCGGCGCCGCGTGCCGATCGCCTCACGCTGGTGCGACGCGCCTATCTCGATCTGCTCGGGCTGCCGCCCACACCCGCCGAGGTCGCGCAATTCGTGGCGGATGACAAACCCGGCGCGTGGGAGCGATTGATCGACAGGCTGCTCGCCTCGCCGCACTACGGCGAGCGCTACGGCCGCCACTGGCTCGACGTCGCGCGGTACGCGGACTCCGGAGGGCTTCGAGTACGACGTGCATCGGCCCAACGCGTGGCGCTACCGCGATTACGTGATCCAGTCGTTCAACGCCGACAAGCCGTACAACACCTTCCTGATCGAGCAGATTGCCGGCGACGAGATGGACGGCAAGACGCTCGACAGCTTGATCGCGACCGGATTCCTGCGCGCCGGCCCACGAGTGCTGTTCCGCGAGAAGGACAACCCCGAGCGCCGCTTCGACTATCTGGACGATGTGCTGAGCACAATCGGGAAGGGCACGCTCGGCCTCACGATCGGCTGCGCGCGCTGCCACGATCACAAGTTCGATCCGATCCGGCAGCGCGACTACTACGCGATGCAGGCGTCGATCTTCGGCTACGTCGAAACGCAGGTGCCGCTCGCGCCCGCGCACGAAGCGGAGGCATACCTCGCCAAGAACGAAGCGATCGACGCCAGGAAGGCCGAGCTGAGGCAGCTGATCGCCGCCATCGAGAAGCCGCATCGCGATCGGCTCGAGCTGGCGATGATCAAGACGCCGTTTCCCCGACCGACATCTACCAGGCCGCGGCCAAGCCGGAGAACGAGCGCACGCCCGGCGAGAAGCTGCTGGCCGATTCAGGTGTTCGAGGCGGTCAACGTTCCGGCCGCCGAGCTCGACAAGGCGCTGTCACCGAACGAGCTGGTCGCGAAGCAGGCGCTGGTCGCAGAGCAGGCAGCCCTCGAGAAAGAACGGCCCAAGCCGCTGCCGATGGCCGAGGTCGCCACCGACGGCGACTACCGCTTCTCACCGCTCGGCGAAGGCGACGAAATCGTCAGTTGCCCGAAGTGCCGAATCCCGCCGCCGTTTCCGGGAAGCTACATTCACAAAGGTCCAGGCAAGCTACGAGGTGCCGCCGTCGTACTTCCTGATTCGCGGAGACGTCGAGAGCCACGGTCCGCAGATGAAGCCGGGGTTTGTCCAGGTCGCGACCTACGGCAATCCGCCGACCGAAATTCCTCGACCCGACGGGCACACCTCCGGCCGCCGGCTCGCGCTGGCGCAGTGGATCGGCTCGCCGCAGAATCCGCTGACCGCGCGCGTGATCGTCAATCGGCTCTGGCAGAAACACTTCGGCCGCGGCATCGTCGCGACGCTCGAAAACTTCGGGAAGATGGGCGAGGCGCCGACGCATCCCGAGCTGCTGGACTGGATGGCGGTCGAGTTCATGAACCGCGGCTGGAGCATCAAGCAGATCAACAAGCTGATGATGATGTCGGAGGCCTATCAGATGGCGTCCAGCTTCGAAAGCGCCGCCGACTCCGCGGGCGATCCTGAGAACCGATATCTGTGGCGATTCCGTCCGCAGCGGCTCGATGCCGAAATCGTGCGCGACAGCATGCTCACCGTCGGCGGCAACATCAATCTCGACGTCGGTGGCGAGCCGATCTTTCCGTTCATTTCCAAGGACGTGCTCGCGGGCCAGTACCGCGGGAAGTGGGAGAACACCGCGGACGGACCTGCCGCGTGGCGCCGCGGCGTGTACGTCTATCGGCGGCGATCGCTGCCTTACCCGATGTTCGACACCTTCGATCATCCCGACATGAACGTCGTCGCCGGCGCGAGGAACGTGTCCACGGTTCCGACGCAGGCGTTGACGCTCTTGAACAATCCGTTCGTGTTGTCACAGGCGGAGCGACTGGCGGAGCGCGTCGGTCGCGAGGCGCACGACCTTGCCGCACAAGTCGATCTCGCGTATCGCATCGCGCTCGGGCGGCCGGCGCGGGAAGCGGAGCTTCGCGTCGCGTCGGATCTGATTCGCAAGCAGTCGCTTGCGGCGTTCACGCATGTCCTCCTCAATCTTGACGAGTTCATGTACATGAGGTGAGCCGTGTCGCATCGATGCAGCCAGTACTTCTGGGATCGGCGGGACTTCCTGTTCCGATCGGGTGGTGGAATCGCCGGCCTGCGCATTGGCCTACCTGCTCGACCGTGACGGAGCGCTGTCGGCTGCCGCGCTTCGGCTCCGAACGATGCGTGTACCGTCACCGGCGACCGGCGTCAATCCGTACGCGCCGAAGGCGCCTCACTTCAAGCCGCGCGCAACCGCCGTCATTTCGCTGTTCATGGGCGGCGGCTGGAGCCAGGTGGACACCTTCGATCCCAAGCCGGCGTTGACGAAGTACGCCGGCCAGCCGATCGACGACAAGGTCAAAGGCGACGTCATCGTGCGGCAGGGATCGCCCGGCCCGTTGATGCCGAGCCCGTTCAGCTTCAAGAAGTACGGGCAGAGTGGCATCGACGTGGCCGAGATCTTTCCGTTCCTCAGCCGGCACGTGGACGAGATCGCGTTCCTGCGATCGGTGTACGGACGCTCGAACGATCACGTTCAGGGCACCTACGAAATGCAGACCGGCCAGATCAACCTGGGATTTCCCAGCGTCGGCTCCTGGGTCACCTACGGACTCGGCTCGGTCGCGTCGAGTCTGCCGGCGTTCGTCGTGATGACCGACGCGCGCGGCGGACCGCTGGGCGGCCCGAACGACTGGAGCGCCGGGTTACATGCCCGCGGCGTATCAGGGAACGCTTTTCAGATCCACCGGCGATCCGATCGTCGATCTGAAACCGCCGGCGGGCGTGACTCCCGAGGATCAGCGATCGCGCCTGGATGCGCTGGCGAAGCTGAACGAGCTCGACATGCAGAAGTTTCCGGGCAACAGCGAGCTCGCGGCGCGCATTTCGTCTTACGAGCTGGCGTATCGGATGCAGGCGTGCGCGCCAAGCGCCGTCGACATCGCGAGCGAATCGGAGGCGACGAAGAAGCTCTACGGCCTCGACGACAAGGTGACCGAGCCGTTCGGCCGGCAATGCCTGATGGCCCGCCGGCTGGTCGAGCGCGGCGTTCGATTCGTGCAGGTCTTCTCCGGTGGCGTCGGCAATCAGAACGTCGACACGTGGGATGCGCACGGCGACATCAAGTCGAACCACACGCAGCACGCGGCCGAAACCGATCTGCCCGACGGCGGGGTTGCTCACCGACCTGAAAGCGCGCGGGCTGCTCGACACGACGCTGGTCATCATGCACTCGGAGTTCGGCCGCATGCCGATCTCACAGCGCGGCGTCGGCCGCGATCACAATCCTGGCACGCAGACCGTGCTGATGGCCGGCGCCGGCATCAAGGGCGGCCAGGTGATCGGATCGAGCGACGAGTTCGGCTACAAGGCGCTGGAGCAGCCGATCTCGTATCACGACCTGCACGCGACGATGCTGCACCTGCTCGGCCTGGATCACAAGAAGCTGACCTACCGCTTCAACGGCCGCGACATGCGGCTGACAGACGTCTACGGCACGCTGATTCCGCAGATCGCAAAGGCTTGAGGCTTGGGGAATCTCGCGATCTGATGAGGTGATGATCTCGCGATCGAATCTCGCGACCTTGTGACCGTGTGATTTCGTGATCGATGTCTTGGATCTATCTCGTGATCGACACTTCGGCCAAGATCAACACATCGATCGCGACGTCACCACATCGACAGATCCGCAGATCCGTCACCAGATCACCACCTCACCAGATCAAAAGATTTCCCAAGCCCCAAGCCCCAAGCCCCAAGCCCCAAGTCATGTGGAAGGGCATGACCGCCACGGGAGCAGTCATCGGTATCGTGCTGTTCACGGCGATGTTGAGCGCGTCGGCGCCGCGCAAGGTTCCGCAAACACGGAAGGCCGCTCCGGCTCCAGCGCCTTCGGGTCCCGCTGATCGCCCCGCTCCCCGCAGCGATCCGAATTCCATGACCGCGCACGCCCAGTTGCTCGAGAAAACCCGGAAGGGCCGGATCGATGTCTACTTCCTGGGCGATTCGATCGTCCGCCGCTGGGGCGCGACCGATTATCCGGAGCTGCTCGCCAACTGGAACTCCAATTTCTTCGGCTGGAACGCCGCGAACTTCGGCTGGGGGGCGGACAAGACGCAGAACATCCTGTGGCGCATCGAGAACGGAGAGCTGGACGGTGTCCGTCCCAAGGTCATCGTGCTGCTGGCCGGCACCAACAACGTCGGCAATCAGCCGGGTGGGGCGGCGAAGATCGCGGAGGTCGCTCGTGGCGTCAAGGCGATCGTGGACGCGTGCCGGCGCAGGGCGCCCTCGGCGACGGTCGTGGTGACCGCGATCTTTCCGCGCAACGACAACCTGGCGGTGATGCCGGAGATCAATGCGATCAACGCGCGCCTCGCACGGTTCGCCGACGGCAAACGCGTGCGTTATCTCGACATCAACGATCGACTGGCTGACAAGGACGGCCGGCTGTTCGACGGCATGATGAACGAGCGCGACCAGCTGCATCCGACGCTGCGAGGCTATCAAGTGTGGGCGGGTGCGCTGAAGCCGATCCTGAGAAGCCTGTTGGGACCGCCAGCGCCGATCGATCGGGCGCCGCCTCCGACCGGCGACCCGAGTGCGAAGCCACTGTATTAACCCGCGAGTTCAAGAGAAACAGGAGTTCAGGAGTTCAAGAGAAACAGGAGATCAAGAGTTCAGGAGAAAGAATATTCTGCTGATTTTCTATTCTCAAGTTTGCTCTTTGTCTCGCGGTGCTTCTATTCGTCGCGCAACGCGGTGATGGGATCGACTCGAAGCGCCCGCCGCGATGGCACCCACACCGCGGCGGCCGCCGCGAGACAGACGACGGCGATGGCTGCCGCGAGCGCTTGCGGATCGGTCGGGCTCACGCCGTAGAGCTGGCTTTCGACCAGGCGCTTGAGCCACCAGATCGCCGGCAGCGCCAGCAGCATGCCGGCGCCGACCAGCACGCACATGTCGCGCACGATGAGCCCGACGACACGCGAGGAGAGAGCGCCGAAGGCGACGCGAATCGCGATCTCCCGCGTGCGGCGTGCGACCGCGAACGACATGACGCCGTAGAGTCCGACCATCGCCAGGACGTGGCGAGCGCGCCGAGCACCGCCGACACACTGGCGACGAACCGCTCGTTGGTGAGCGATCGATTCACCTGCTCGGTGAGCGTTCGCAGGTCGCGCACCGGCAGCGACGGATCGGCGCGCCGCACGACCTGCCGCATCGCCTCCATCACGTATTGCGGCTCGCCGGTTCGCCCGCACATACATCGTGCAGACCGTCGACCGATGGCCCTTCGAGATAGGGAAAGTACAGCTGCGGCTCGGGTTCTGAACGCAGGCTCCGGTACTTTGCCGTGGTCACGACGCCGACAATTTCGATCGGCGTCGGCGTCCCCGGATCCCTGCCAAAGCCGACGTGAACGCCAACCGGCTCGCGGTCGCCGAGAAACCGCCTGACGAATTCGTCGTTGGCGATCGCCGACCGCATCGGCGGCGTCGGCGCCTTCGGATCGACATAGCGCTCGTCGCGCGTATCGAAGTCCCGGCCTTTGATCAGGTGAATGCCCATGGCCGCGAAGTAGCCGGGGCTGATGCGATTGTTGAACGTCAGCACGCGCGTGTTCGGATCGTACGGCCGACCCTCGACGGTCATGTTGCTGTTCCACGATCCACCCTCGAGCAGAGCGGTTCGACACGAATCCAGCTTCGGCGACTCCGGGTGTCGCCCTGACGTTCTCCAGCAGGGTTTTCGCGAACGCCTTGGTCTCGGCTGGCTCGTATCCAAACGATCCCGGCGAGACATTGAAGGAGAGCAGCTGACTGGTCGTGAATCCCGGATCGATCGCGAGCAGGTTGTCGAGGCTCTTGAGGAAGACGCCGGCACCGACCATCAGCAGCATCGACACGGCGACTTGAGCGACGACGAGCGCCTTGCGCAAGCGGCCCTTCTCGCCTCCCAGCACCCCGGCTGCCTTCTGCCTTCAACACCGGGCCGACATCGGGAC
The DNA here is from genome assembly GCA_963773045.1 of uncultured Acidobacteriota bacterium. Classification (GTDB taxonomy): domain Bacteria; phylum Acidobacteriota; class Vicinamibacteria; order Vicinamibacterales; family UBA2999; genus 12-FULL-67-14b. The sequence goes on from CAVYZT010000015.1 coordinate 354,968, forward strand.
GCGCGCCCTGAAACGCCGGCGCCAGTCCAAAGGCCACGCCGGTCGCGACGCTGACGAGCACGTTGATCGCGAGCAAGCGCGCATCGGGCCAGGCCGAGATGGTCAACGCGTCGTCGGGTTGGACGAAGAACAGCAGCAGGCCATTGGCGCCGACCGTCGCGAGCGCGAGGCCGGCGGCGCCGCCGGCGAGGCTCAGCATCACGCTTTCGATCAGCAGCTGGCGGACGATTCGACGACGCGTCGCTCCGAGTGCCAGCCGCATGGCAATTTCGCGCCGTCGCACGCTCGCGCGGGCGAGCAGCAGATTGGCGACGTTGGCGCACGCGATGATCGAGGACGCCGACCCCAATCGCGGTCAGCGTCCACAGCGGCTGCGTCAGCTGCTCGCGCAACGACGACTTGCCGTCCGCCGCGGGGTTCACGATCAGCGATCCATCCAGAAATCGCGACCGGTCGTTGCGACGATGCGCGCGCAAATGCGTCCTGCGCGACTTCGAATTCCAGACGCGAGTGATAGAACGGCTGCAGGGCTCGCCCGCGCCTGTTCCAGCGCTGACGCCCGGCTTGAGCCGGCCAAAGACGTTGACCCAGCGCGAGCGACGGTCGGTCAGCCCGTTCGCGATGAACGTCAGGTCGTGGGCCATCGTGATCGGCACGAAGACATCGGTCGCCGAACCGAGATTCGTTCCGTCGAATCCTTCGCGGGCGACGCCGACGATGGTCAGCGGGTGCGCGTCGATGCGAATCGTCGCGGCCAATGACGTTGGGGTCCGATTGAAACCGCGTTCGCCAATAGCGGTGGCTCAGCACGACGAACGGACTTGCGCCGGCGCCTGCTCGTCGTTGGCGTCGAAGACGCGGCCGAGAATCGGCAGCCACGCCCAGAACCGGGAAATAGCCGCCGGAGACGAGCTCGGCGCGGAGTCGCTCGCCCGGGCCGTCGATGCTGGCGTCGAGATCGGAGGCGAGGCGGCAGAACATGCCGGCGAACACCTGGTTCTCGTCGCGCAGATCCCGGTACATCGGATAGGACAGCTCGTCGCCATCGCCGAAGCCGTTGCCGTATTGAAACCCGCCGGCGGTGAGCCGCACGAGCTCGTTGCGGACGCTCGACCGGAAGCGTGCGCAGCATCACCTGATCGAGCAGCGTGAAGACCGACGAATTGGCGCCGATGCCGAGCGCGACCGACAGGATGGCGATCAGCGCGAAGCCGGGGTTCCTGCGAAACAGGCGCAGCGCGTACGCGACATCGCGCCACAGCGACTCGAGCGTCACGACGCTGTTTTGCTCGTAGAGGTCCTCGCGAATGCGGGTGACGTTGCCGAGCTTCCGCTGCGCCGCATAGCGCGCCTCTTCCGGCGTGGCCCCGGCGGCAATGCGATCGGCCGTTTCCTGTTCGAGATAGGCCGAGAGCTCCTGCCGGAGATCGGCGTCGCGCCGCTGCCGCTGCCAGAATCGGGACAATTTCATTGCGTCACTCCCTTGCCGGCGTCACGCGTCACTCGGTTGCCGGCCCGAGCACGCGGGCGACCGCGCGCACGAGCGATTCCCATCGCCCGCGTTCCTGCGTCAGCCGCTTCCGGCCGGCGGGCGACAGCCGGTAATACTTCGCTTTGCGGTTGTTCTCCGACGTCCCCCAGAAGGACACGATCACGCCCTGATCTTCGAGACGATGGAGCGCGGGATAGAGCGAGCCGTGCTCAACTTGAAGAATTTCTTCTGAAGTCGCTTCGATCGCGTGCGCAATCGCGTGCCCGTGCGCCGGGCCGAAGAGCAGCGTTCTCAGCACGAGCATGTCCAGCGTTCCCAGGAGCATGTCTCCACCGGTTTGGTTCGCTTTTCGTCGTCCCATAGTGCCGATCAGAGCTACATCAGAAGAATTTCTTCTGGAAGTAGACGGACGGCGCGGGCGAAAGGTTGCTTGATTTCTCGACGAGTCGGGAGTGAGACTGCACCGATGAGCGCGTTCACCCTCCGGGTCAATGGCAAGATCGCACGCCGTCGACGTCGATCCGTCGACGCCGCTGCTCTATGTCCTCCGCAACGATCTCGATTTACACGGGCCGCGATTCGGCTGCGGCCTCGGCCAGTGCGGCGCCTGCACCGTGATCATCAAGGGCGAGGCCGTGCGCTCGTGCATCAGGCCGGTGTCGTCGGTGCAGGGCGCCGAGATCACGACGCTCGAGGGGCTGGCGCAAAACGGCGTCCTGCACCCGCTGCAGCAGGCCTGGATCGACGAGCAGGTGCCGCAGTGCGGCTTCTGCCAGAACGGGCAGATCATGACCGCCAAGGCGCTGCTCGACAAGAATCCGTCGCCGACCGACGCGCAGATTCGGCAGGGCATGGCCGGCACGCTCTGCCGGTGCATGACGTATTACCGGATTCAGGCCGCCATCAAAGCGCGCCTGCGATGGCATGACGCAGGTGACGGCCATGAGCGACGCGACGCGAGACTTCATCAAGAGCCGCCGGCATGCTCGTCGTCGGCGTCAGCGCGGCGCGGATCACCGACGCCGCTCCGCTCGGACTGATCGAGCTGCAGCCCGACAGGGCTGGTCCGTATCCCGATCTCGACTTCCGGCAACTGGATTCGTGGATTGTGATTCGCGCCGACAACACCGCGACCTTCTACGTCGGCAAGACCGATCTCGGTCAGGGCACCGGCACGGCGTTCCGGCAAATCATGTCGGACGAGTTGGACATCGCCTACGACCGAACCAGCGTGGTCATGGGCAGCACCGACGTCACGGTCGATCAGGGCGGATCGGGCGGATCGGATGCGCTGCAAACCGACGGGTGGCCGATGCGCCGCGTGGCCGCCGAAGCCAGGCGCGTGCTGCTCGGCCTCGCCGCCACACATTTCGGTGTGCCGGTCGATCAACTGCGTCGTGAGCGACAGGCGTGATCTCGGTCGCCGCCGATCCGAGCCGGAAGGTGACCTACGGCGAGCTGATCGGTGGCAAGCGGTTCAACGTCACGCTGTCCGGCAACAACATCGACGCGACCACCGGAACGGCAAAGCTCAAGACCGTGCAGCAGCTCAAGATGGTGGGCCAGTCGCCGCGGCGCGATGACATTCCCGCCAAGGTGGATGGCTCGCTGAAGTGGGCGGTGGACGTGAAGCTGCCCGGCATGGTGCACGCCCGCAACGTGAAGCCGCCGGTCGCGGGCGCCAGGCTCGTCAGCATCGACGAATCGTCCGTGCGCTCGCTGCCGGGATTCGTGCAGGGTCGTCAGCAAGGGCAACTACGTCGCCGTCGTCTGCGAACGCGAAGAGCAGGCGATTCACGCGAGCCGCGCGCTCAAGGTCCAGTGGCAGAAGCCGGCGAGCGCGCCATTCCCGGCGTCGGACGATCTCTTCACGTTCATGCGAGCGGCGACGCCAACGTCGAGCGGGAAGCCGAACGTCGTCGGCAATCCCGACGCGGCGTTCAGCGGCGCGACCAAGGTCGTCGAGGCCGAGTACGAGGTGCCGTTTCAGGGACACTGCTCGCTCGGCCCCGCGCACGCGCTGGCCGATCCGTCGAACGACCAGATGACGATCTACTCCAACGACATGAAGTCGTACGGCATGCGCAACGGCGTGGCGCAGTTTCTGCAGATGCCGCGCGATCGCGTGCGCGTCGATCTGGATGGACGGATCGCAGGGGTACGGACGGACGGCGGCGGACGATGCCGGATTCGAGGCGGCGTATCTCGCCAAGGAGATCGGCCGTCCCGTGCGCGTGCAGTGGATGCGGCAGGAAGAAACCGCGTGGGATACGAAAGGGCCCGCCTACGCCGATCAAGATGCGCGGCGGGCTCGACGCGCAAGGACGCCTGATTGCGCTCGACTACGAGGCGCGAGCCGCCGACCACAACCATCTCGGCTACAACGAGCACGACACCGTGCTGATCGCCCAACTTGCCGGCATGCGGAAGGCGACGCCGGCCGCGGGCCGCGCGTCAACGCCGTCGGACATGTACGCGATCCCGAACCGGCGCGACGAGCACGCACGTCGTCGCGCTTGCCGTTGGTGTGGGAGACGCCGGTGCGAACCGGCAATCTGCGCGATCCCGACGGCCCGCAGGTCACCTTTGCCGCCGAGTCGTTCATCGACGAGCTGGCCGCGGCGGCGGCCGTCGATCCCGATCGAGTTCCGCATGAGGATGCTGACGGCCGGCACGAGCGACGACAGCGGCTTCAAGCGCGCGCGCTCGATGGCTGTGCTCAAGGCGGTCGCCGAGAAGTACGGCTGGGAGCCGCGGCCGGCGCCGACGCGTATCGGCACGGGAGAAGTGCTGACCGGCCGAGGCGTCGCCTACGCCTTCCGCAGCCAGACCGTGGTCGCCGAGATCGCCGAGGTCGAGGTGAATCGGCGAACCGGCCGTGTCTGGGTGAAGAGGCTCGTCTGCGCTCACGACTGCGGATTGGTCGTCAATCCCGAAGCACTGCGGCGCACGATCGAGGGCGGCATGCTTCACTCGATCAGCCGCGCGCTGCACGAGGAGTCGCGATTCGACACCGAGAAGATGACGAGCGTGGATTGGGCGTCGTATCCGACGCTGACGCACGCCGATGCGCCCGAGAGCATCGACATCGTGCTCGTCAACGGAGATCCGAATCCGTGCTCGTCCCGATCTGCCGCACTACGGCGCCGGTGAAACGGTCTGCAAGCCGATGCTGGCCGCGGTGGCCAACGCGATCTTCGATGCGACCGGTGTGCGGCTTCGGCGCGTGCCGTTCCGTCCGCCGCGCGTGCTCGCGGCGCTCAAGACTGCGCGCGTGTAGCAGGCCGATCGGCAAAGGGACCTGCCCCTTTGACCAGTCAAAAGACCTGTCCCCTTTGCCAATCAAAGGGGCAGGTCCCTCTTCAATGCCGAAAGCCGATAGTGCACGCGGGACTCACCGGCGGATGTTGCGTCACGCTGGCACACCGCACCTGAAGTCAGGGTTGGCTCAATCGCGCGAGGTCGCCATCAATGCGCGCGGCTTCCTTCCGCTTGAAGTGCGCGTGACGGGCGGTGGTGTCGGCGAAGAAGGCGGCGAGTTGCCGCTGGAGTGCCGCAGGGACGCCGGTTTCGTTCTTGTCAGCGAGCTTGCGCAGGAGATCCGCATGGGTTTCGTCGGCGAGGCGATTCTCGCCGAGCACGGGTGGCCGGCCGGTGTCGAAGTCGGTGTTGGGGAGATTCAGGCGGTGCGCGCGGAGCGACTGCAGCGCCGTTCGATAGCGCGTGCGCGACGCTGACACGCTTTCGAGGAACAACCGCTCGGCCTCGTCGTTCAGCGGCTCGAACGCCAGCGGCCGGAACGGCCCCACCTTCGGCACAATCTTGAAGACCACCGCCAGCACGCGAGCGAAGAATCCCGGCTTCTGATACTTGGTGCCGAAGTTCCGTTCGTACTCCTGCCGGGAGAAGGGGAGGACGAACTGCTGCTCGGTGATGCCCGGGTTGGCTTGCTCAATCTCTTTCCGCTTGTCTCGCCAGGCAAGTCGTGTCAGCTCGGGGATGGTCGTGCCGACGGCGTAGCGATACGAGCCAATGGCGAGATCCACGTTCATCAACAGGTCGTCCAGCTCCAGGACGTAGGTCTCGCGCACGGCTCGCTCGAGCAGCGGCTTGGCGACCTGAAACCCGACGCGATCTCGATACGCCTGGGCAACATACCCGCCGCGGCCCACCTGCAGCACGTCGAACGCGAATTCGACCATGACGTGTCGCGCGGGGGAATCGACATACAGCGCCTCGTTGCCCACCTTTGCGCGGATCTCGGGATACACGATCGGCACAGCGCGGTTGACGGCCAGCGGATGACCGGCGTTGTCCGAGGCGTAGTGGGCGAGCGCGCCCAAGGCAAAGGCGAACTCGTTGACGTCGGCCGCATCGCGAATCAGCGCCTCGACGAAGTCGCCGGTGCGGACGTAGTGGGTCAGGTTGGTGAACAGGTGACTGCCGAATGGGTAGTAGCCGAGATCCTGGATCAGCGATCCGCCGTAGGCATAGGAGCGTGCTTCGACCAGATCGGCGGCGGTCAGCCGGGGGAATCGTTGCCGCAGCAGCGGAACGATCTCTGCGTCCCAGAGCGCGTCAACCGTTCCTTCGTGAGTGAGCACCGAGTACGCGGTGGCGAGGCGCTCGGTGACGAGCATGCTGGCCGCCAGCATGAGGCTCACGATGGCGGCGTGGCGTCGACGCGAACTGGCGGACGAACCGGTTGTCGTGGGCACCTGTCTGCGAGGTTAGCCCTCGCGTCGGCATCGGGTCATCAGGTGACCCCCGCAAGCCCCGTCATCAGGGATTCACGGGCGCGTCACAGGTGGCTGACGCGATGCGAAGCAGGCGCGTTGGCACGGGCTGCACGTCGCCGATGTGAAAACAGGTGCCACGTGTCGCGGGCATCAGCGACTCGCCGTCGGACTCGTCGGTCCACACCAGCGTCGCCTGCCGCGTGTTTGCCGCAGCGAGCTCCTTCAGCACGTCCGCCGCCTGCGAGACGGTGGGCACGAACAGGAACACCCGATGGCCGTAGAGCGTCGCGTTCACCTGATCGAACCACCAGACGTTGGTCAGGATGACGTCACCCTCGCGCGTGAGCCTCGAGGTGGCGGACACGATCTCCCCGTACTGTCGCTTGGCCCCGCGGAGTTCGAGATACGACACTCGTGCGGTCGCTGTGCCGGCAACCAGGACGAACCCGATCAACGCGACGCGCAGGATGCGTGCGCGCCCGGCGCCGAGCGCGTCGGTGGCCGCGCGAGCCGCGAGCACGATGAGCACCGGCGTAGAGATCAGGAGAAAGCGCGGACCCCACTGCGCGCCCCCGTCGTGGGTGGCCGTGAGGAGCACCGCGATGGATGTGATCGACGCGATCGTGTACAGGCGGCGGACGATTGGCGTCGACTGCGTGGTTGGCACCAGGGCAAGCAGCACGACCGGGAACGCCTGCCAGAGGGAGTCGCGCAGCGGCCACCGCTCGGCGGCGGCGAACGACACCAGAGCGGCGCCGCCGAGAGCAATCAGTTGCCGGAGGCGGAGGTCCAGTGCGAGAGCCCGAGCGCCCCAGGCGACCGCAACGAGCAGGAGTCCGCCGCCGACGACGAGAGAGTTGGGCCAAACCCACGCCTGGATTCGAGACCACCTCGTGATCAGCCAGTCGCTCTGAAGCGGCGCGAGGCTTTGCGATGCGTGCGGGCCGAGCGGTGTGCCCGAGTGGACGAAGTTGGCAAGGCCGAACGGCAGGAGCACCGCCAACGCGGCAAGTGCATACCTGAGCCACTGGCGCGGCGCGATGAGGAGGAGCATGGCCGCGACCAGCCATGCAGCTTCCGGACGGAGCAAGATCGAGCAGCCGCCGAGCGCGCCCGCCAGCAGCGTCCACCAACGCGCTGAGGCCGGCGTGCCGCCGGCCGACAGCGCGGCCGCGAGACTGGCGGCCATGAGCGCGATGGCTGGAGCGTGTTCCCAGTATTCCAGGGCGTAGAACAACACCGGATTAGCGGCGACCGCGATCCACGCGCAGACGGCAAACGAGGTGTCCGGCGCCGCACGCCGGCGGATCGCCTCGAGCAAGGGGATGAGCGCGATAAAGCTGAGGAGCGGAAGCACGTACGCGCCGCGCCAGCCGAACGTGCGAATGAACGGCGCGGAGGCGACCGGGAACAGCGGCGACTGCAAGACATGCGCGTGGCCGTCGTGGACCGACACCATGTGCTCCACGTAAGGCACGGGGCGCCCACCGATCTGGGGCAGGTCGATCTCCAGCGCTCGCGATGGATGATCGATCGCACTCAGTGCGGCGATCAGCTTGAGGCCGGAGTCACCGCTGAAGAAGGCGTCAGGCCGGTAACCGGCCGACATCCAGCCCACGGCCACGGCGGCGAACACGACCACGGCGAGAAGAGCCCAACGAGGTGTGTGCGTCGCCATTCGCCAGCTTCGACGCCACAGCATGCCCCAGAATGCCGGGAACCAGGTGCCGCGAGCCGGGAACCGGGAGCCGGGAGAGCCGCGCGAGCCGGGAGCCGCGAGTCGCTCAGCGTGCCAGCTGAGGGTCGAAGCCTTTGGCCAGGATCAGCTCGATGAGGTCCCGCGGCGCGCCTTCGGCCGAGGCCACTTCCATCACCGACATCCCTTGATCGCTGCGGATGTTCGGATCGGCGCCATGTTCGAGCAGCACGGCCGCCGTTTGGAACTGTTCGTGATGCAGCGCGACGAACAGCGGCGTCCAGCCGGACGAGGCGCCCGGAATCCGCGGCCGGCGATCGCGAAGGTTGGGGTTGGCGCCCAAATCGAGCAGTGCGGCGATCACCGCCGGCCGATCCGCGGCCTCGCCGTGGCAGCGATGCGGCCCGATCGCATGCCCGCCGCGGGCCGCCCAGTGGAGCGGCGTGCCGCCGAGCGCGTCGGGGGCGTTGATGTCGGCGCCCGCTTTCACCAGCGCGCCGAATCGCCTCGATGTCGCCCTTCCACGCCGCCGCGTGAATCGGCGTCGACGGCACGTCGTAGAACAGGACGCAGCCACTCGCCAAACGGCGGCGGCCAGCACCGCGCCTCTTCTCAAAGCACTCTTTAAAATGAAGTCCATGGCGCAGCTCGTTTGGAACAGGTTCTACAGGTTCTACAGGTTCGACAGGTTCCGCCCACCCGGCCGTGGGCCGCTACGGGCGGACCTCGCCAACGCTCGCGAGTCAGTGGTCCGCGAGCGACCGCGGCGACAGGTTCAGTCCGAGCCCTTGCGCGTGGCTCGGATGATCGCGTCCATGTGATCGAGGTACTTCTCGAGCGCGCGGCGGCCGGCGGCCGTCAGCTTGTAGTCGCTGCGCGGCGTGCGGCCGGCGAAGCTCTTCACGCAGACGACGTAGCCGGCGTCTTCGAGACGGCGGGCGTGCACGCTCAGATTGCCGTCGGTCGCGCCCAGCGCCGCCTTCAGATCGACGAACGACAGCGTTTCGTTCACCGCCAGCGCGCTGACGATGCCCAGGCGGACGTGATCGTGGATGAGTCGATCGAGCGATCCCGGGCCGGCGTGCGCGCGTGGGCCGGCGCGGCCGTTCGAACCGGCGATGTCCGGGCCGCGACATGTGCGTTGCTCGTGCGCTCTTAGCCACCGTGATGCCTCGCGATATAGAAACCCGATCCGATGTGCAGGAAGCCAAAGCCGACGCGCGAGCCAGACGTTGCCCCACGCCGGCGGCGTGACGACCGACACGCAGGCCGAGCAGCATGAACAGCGCGCCGATCACGCGCACCGGCGCCACGCTGAACGCGCCGCCCGTCGAGCACGCCCGCGCCGTAGAGCAGCAGCCACGCCGACGGCATGACGCTGTAGGTGTGCGTCGCTCCAGAGGGCATAGGTGAGCGCGGCGCCGGCCACACACGGCGCAGCGAGGGCCGCGGCAAATCGCCGCGCGTTGGCGCCCCCAAGCGTGACGCCGGCGCGCGTCGCCTTTCGCGTCATCGTGCCGAGCGCCGATGGCGGCCGCGACCACGGCCGCCGCCAGCCAGGTCAGCAGCCAGCGATCGGCGGTCGGCTGTCGCGACGCCACGCCGGCGGCGACGACGCCGACGGCGCCCATCATCACGCCGCCGACGCCGGGCACGGCGGTGAACGTGGCGCTGCGCTCCATCGCCTGGCGGATGAAGCGCAGGTTGTCGGCGGCATGCCCGCCGAGGGTCGGCGGCGCCGAGCGGCTGAGGGCGCGATCACCGGCACCAGCGTAGGGTATCGCATCGGCGCCGGTCTGTCAAAGAACTTTGTGTTGCGAAGTCAAAGCACCGTGACTCGGCATCAGAGACTCTTGCTGGCCTCCTGGCAACACGGCCTTTGGCTATACTGGCGATCCTGATGTTCACCCCGATGCGAAAGCGATTCGGACCTAAGCGGGCCAAGCGTGGCTCGGCGGGGTGGACTGACTCTGAGATGGTTCTGAAGCGTCCAGATACCAGAGAAGTTCAACGAGGTTCGGCAGGTTCAGCGCAGAGCTGAAGCGTCGAACAGCACACCCCGCCGCGGTAGACGCGAGCGGGGTTTTGTTGTGTGCCTCGTCTGGAGCATTAAACCGGCAACCGGCAAGCGGCCGAACGTGCAACGGGACAGCGAACCGCGAAGAGCGAATCATGCGAAGAGCGAAGGCGAGCGAATAGCGAAGGAGTGAGCCGTGATTGAAGTCGGAGTGCTTGGCGCAACGGGCGTGGTCGGACAGCGGTTCGTGTCGCGGCTCGCCTGTCATCCGTGGTTCAAGGCCACCTGGCTGGCAGCGAGCGAGCGATCGGAGGGCAAGGCCTACCGGGCCGTCGCCCCGTGGCGTCTGGCGACTCCGATTCCCGAATCGCTCGGCGACATCGTCGTCGACGGCCTGCGTGCCCGGGCGCGGACCCAAGGTCGTCTTCTCCGGCCTCGACGCCTCGGTCGCCGGCGATATCGAAGCCGCCTTTGCCGCCGCCGGCCACATCGTCGTCAGCAACGCCCGCAACTACCGCATGGATCCGCTCGTGCCGCTGCTCATTCCCGAAGTGAACGCCGATCACCTCGCGATTCTTCGCCGAACAGCGCGCCGGCAAAGGCTGGCCAGGCGCCATCGTCACCAATCCGAACTGCTCGACGGTGGTGCTGGCGATGGCGCTGGCGCCGCTTCGCCAGTTCGGCGTGCGCGCGGTCGTCGTGTCGACGATGCAGGCGGTCTCTGGCGCGGGTTATCCAGGCGTTCCGTCACTCGACATTCTGGGCAACGTCGTCCCGTTCATCGGCGGCGAAGAAGAGAAGATGCAAAGCGAGACGCAGAAGATCCTCGGCAGCGACGGCGGTCGTGTGCCGCACTCGGCGATGGTGAGCGCCCACACCAATCGCGTCGCCGTGCTCGATGGCCACACCATGACGATCTCGGTCGATCTCACGGCGAAGCCGCCGATCGCGGACGATTGCATCGGCGCTTCGCGACTTCCGCGGCCGGCCGCAGGAGCTCGATCTGCCCTCCGCGCCCGAGCCGCCGATCGTCGTGATGTCAGAACCCAATCGACCGCAGCCGCGACTCGACGCCGATCTCGGCGAGGGCATGGCGGTGGCCGTCGGCCGCATCCGTTCGTGTCCCGTTCTTCACGCGAAGTTCGTGGCGATGGGACACAATACGGTGCGCGGCGCCGCCGGCGCCGCTATTCTGAATGCCGAATTGATGAAGGCCGAAGGACTTCTGTAGCTCGACAAAGACAGAAGAACGAAGAAAGAAGAATGAAGCGAACCGCCGAAGCTCGACTGACGGACGAGCGAAGGCGGGCGAAAAGCGAACAGCGAATGAAGGTGATGAAGTTTGGCGGGACGTCGGTTGCCGACGAACCCGCGATCGAGCGATTGATCGCCATCGTGCGTGCCGAGCGTCAGGCCGAGGCGCAGCGCGAGGGCGGTGACGCACGCGGGCCCGATCGTCGTCGTGTCGGCGCTGTGCGGGTGTGACCGATCGGCTTCTCGGTGTCGCGGCGCAGGCAGGCGCCGGCGACATGGAAGGCGCCAAGGCGAGCCTCGCTGGATCTTCGCCATCGACACCTGAAGATCGCGCACGTCGTCACCGATCCGCCGCAGCGCCGTGCGGTCGAGGCCGCCATCGATCGCGAATTCGACGAGGTCGATCGCATCGTGCAAGCCCTCGGCGTCCTGCGCGAGGTTTCTCCCGCTGGCTCGACACGCTGGCCGCGACCGGCGAGATCTTGAGCAGCCAGATCGTCTCGGCGGCGCTGACGACGCGCGGATTGCCGGCCACCTGGGTTGATGCGCGCCAGCGCGATCGTCACTGACGGAGAACACACGTCGGCCGCTCCGCAGTTTCCGGAAACGACCGCGGCGTTGATGACGCACGCCGATCCTGCGCTCGCCGCCGGACGCATTCCCGTGATCGGCGGCTTTGTCGGCGCGACGACGAACGGCGTGACGACGACGCTTGGCCGCGGCGGCTCTGATTTTTCCGCGGCGATCGTCGGGGCTTGCCTGGGCGCCAGACGAGATTCAGATTTGGACCGACGTCGACGGCATGCTGACTGCCGATCCGCGCATCGTGTCCGACCCGCAGGTCGTGCCGCATCTCTCGTTTGCCGAGGCCTCGGAGCTGGCCTACTTCGGCGCCAAGGTGCTGCACCCGGCGACGATTCAACCGGCGGTGGCCCGCAACATCCCGGTGCGGATTCTCAACTCGCATCGTGCCCACGCGCGTGGAACGCTGATCACGAGCGAGCGTCCCGTGAGCGAGCGACCGCTGACGGCGGTGGCCTCGAAGCGTGGCGTCACCGTCGTCGACATCACCTCCACGCGCATGTTGATGGCGCACGGCTTTCTGCGCCGGCTCTTCGAGGTGTTCGAGCGATTCAGGACGCCGGTGGACGTGGTGACGACCTCGGAAGTGAGTGTCTCGGTGACGGTTGATGACGCGAGGCGGCTACCGGCGATCGTCACGGCGCTCCAGGAATTTGCCGAAGTCTCGTGCGACGACCACATGGCGATCGTCTGCGCGGTCGGCGACGGATCTGCAGCGTGACCCGACGCTGGCGGCTCAGGTACTATCCTCGGTCGGCGACGTGCCGCTCCGGCTGGTCTCGCAAGCGGCGTCGCGCCGCAACATCACGTTTGTGATTCGGGAATCGGATCTGCCGCTTGGCGCTTGGGCGGGTGCACGCGAAGTTCCTTTCGGCGTTGGAGCTCGCATGACGCGAATTTTGCTGTTGGGACATGGACGGATGGGGCGGCTGGTCGAAGCCCTGGCGTCGTCTTACGATGCGCAAATCGCCGGAGTGATTGACGAGAAATCGGGCCGTCGCGCGATTCCGGATCGGGGACTACGGCGAGGTCGATGTGGCCATCGACTTCACGTTGCCCGACGCCGTCGCGCAGAACCTGCCGCAGCTCGCCGACGCGCGGCATCAACGTCGTCATCGGCACGACGGGCTGGCACGCGCACGAGGCCGGCGATGAGAAAGGTGGTCTCGCGTGCCGGCATCGGCGTGCTGGCGGCGTCGAACTTTTCGATCGGCATGAACCTGTTCGAGCTGATGGTCGAAGACGCGGCCAAGCGCTTCCGCTTCCATTCCGATTTCGGCTGTTGGATTCACGAGATGCACCACGTCAAGAAGAAGGATGCGCCGTCGGGCACGGCCCTCGTCGTTGAAAGCCGGAATCGAGAGCGCCGGCTACGCGGGCGCGATCGATGTCGTCGTCCACACGGGTGGGCTCGATGCCCGGCACCCACACGGTCGGCTTCGACGGCGTCTCTGAAACCATCGAGCTCAAACACACGGTTCGCGATCGCGCGGTGTTTGCGCGCGGCGCCTTGGCCGCCGCGTCGTGGCTGGTGGGCAAGCACGGCTGGTTTTCGATGAGCGACATGCTGACGAGATAAACCGGGAACCGGCATCCGGTGACCGGACAGCCGGCAACCGGACCAGACACGAATGAGAACGAGCTCATGCGACGAGACTTCACTGGTGTTGGAACGGCACTCATCACTCCGTTTACTGCGAGCGGAGCGTTGGACGAGGAAGGCGTCGTGCGGCTCGCGCGGCGGCAGATCGACGCGGGCGTTCACTTTCTCGTGCCCTGCGGCACGACTGGTGAGACGCCGACGCTGTCACACGGTCGAACGGCTGCGCGTCGCGCAGCTCGTCGTCGAGGCGGCCGAGGTCAGGTGCCGGTGCTGGCCGGCGCCGGCGGCTACGACACCAACGAAGTCGTGCACACCGCCAAGGACCTGCACAAGCTCGGCGTGCAGGGATTGCTGTCGGTGACGCCGTACTACAACAAGCCGACACCGGAAGGCCTGTATCAGCATTTCTCCGCGATCGCCGCGGCCACGCCGTTGCCGATCGTGCTCTACAACGTGCCCGGGCGCACCGGCTGCAACATCGACGCGGCGACGCTCGCACGGCTGGCGACGATTCCCAACATCATCGGCGTCAAGGAAGCGTCGGGCAACATCACGCAGATGGTCGAGATCTGTCGCGTAGTGCCGGCGAACTTCATCGTGCTGTCGGGAGACGATGCGCTGACGCTGCCGCTGATGGCCATCGGTGGCCGCGGAGTGATCTCGGTGGCGTCCAACGAAATTCCTGCCGAGATGTCGCAGATGGTCGAGGCCGCCGAGCGCGGCGATCACACCACGGCCCGGCAGTTACACCATCGCCTGACGCCATTCATGCTGGGGAACTTCATCGAATCGAATCCGGGTCCGGTGAAGTTTGCGATGGCGGCGATGGGACTGTGCGAAGAGGTGTATCGCCTGCCGATGGTGCCGCCTCGACCGGCGTCGCAACGAGGATCCTGGACATCCTCAGAGATCTCGGGCTGCCGGTTCTGACCACGCACCACTAGGCCATAGACCTGGCAGATTGCACAGACACACTCCTAGCCATTCGCAGAAGGCCAAATCCAAGTGCAAGACACCATCGAGGCGCTAGCCAGCGCGGGGGCCGGCGCCGACAAGGCCCGCGCCCGCGCGATCTTCGCCGAACTCCAACATGCGCTCGACGCCGGTACCGTTCGCGCCGCCGAGCCGGATGCGGCATCGCCAACCGGGTGGCGCGTGAACGCCTGGGTGAAGCAGGGCATCCTGCTCGGCTTTCGCCACGGCGACACGGTCGAGATGGCCGCCGATCCGCTGCCGTTCTACGACAAGGACACGATGCCGCTGAAGCGTCCTGGTCCCAACGCCGGCCTTCGCATCGTTCCTGGTGGATCGAGCATTCGCTTCGGCGCCTTCATCGCGCGCAGCGTGATCTGCATGCCGCCGATGTACATCAATATCGGCGCCTACGTGGACGAGGGGACGTTCATCGATTCACACGCTCTCGTCGGATCGTGCGCGCAGGTCGGCAAGCGAGTGCACGTGAGTGCCGCCGCTCAGATCGGCGGCGTGCTCGAGCCGGTCGGCGCGATGCCGGTGATCGTCGAAGACGATGTGCTGATCGGTGGCAACACCGGGGTGTACGAAGGCGCGGTGATCAAACGGCGGGCGGTGATCGCCGCCGGCACCGTGCTGACGGGATCGACGCCGATCTACGACCTCGTGCACGGCAGCATCATTCGACCCGCGGATGGTCAGCCGCTCGTGATCCCCGAGGCCGCGGTCGTGGTGCCAGGCGCGCGCGCGGTGACGATCGGTGCCGGACGCGAGTGGGGACTCTCGCTGGCGACGCCGGTCATCGTGAAGTATCGCGACGATCGAACCGATGCGCGAACGGAGCTCGAAGCGTGGATTAGATGAGCGCCGGCGGTCGATCCCGTCGCGCTGGCGCGCGAGTTGATCGACATCGATTCAACCACCGGCCGCGAAGGCAGAAGTCGGCGGCCTTCATCGCTCGGTTTCTCCGCGGGCGGGGCTACTCGGTTCTCGAACAACCCATCGACCCTTTGACCAGCCCAGGGTGTCCCGAGCAACGCCGAGGACGACGGTCCACAAAATCCTCCGCGCATCAACGTCATCGCGGCTGTCGGCGAGCCGGCGCTCGTGTTCTCGACCCACCTCGACTGCGTGCCGCCGTTTTTTCCAAGCCGGCTCGAAGGCGATCTGCTATACGGGCGCGGCGCCTGCGACGCGAAAGGGATTCTGGCCGCGCAGATGGCCGCCGCCGAGCGGCTGCGGGCGAGCGGCGAGACGCGCGTCGGGCTCGTGTTCGTCGCCGGCGAGGAACGAGGCAGTGAAGGCGGCGATGGCCGCCAATCGCATCGCGTCGAAGTCGACGTTCCTCGTGAATGGCGAGCCGACCGAGAATCGGCTTGGACTGGCGACGCGCGGCATCTTTCGCGTCAAGCTTCACGCGCGCGGCCGGGCCGCTCACTCGGGTTATCCGGAGTTGGGCGAGTCGGCGATCGAAAAACTGATCGACGGCCTGACGGCGCTGCGCGAGGTCGAGTGGCCGTCAGATCCGGACTTGGGAACGACTCACTACACGGTCGGGCTCATCAGCGGCGGGCGTCGCGCCCAATGTCATTCCTCCTGACGCCGAAGCCGAGTTGATGCTTCCGAACCGTCGGCGACCACGACGTCGTTGCGCAAGACTCTGAAGCAGGCGATCGGCGATCGCCTGGCGATCATCGAAGTGCTCGAAGTGCCGCCGGTCCGGCTTGACGACCCGCCCCGGCTTCGAAACCGCGGCTTTTGCCTACACGACCGACATTCCGCTGCTGTCGAACTGGGGAACGCCGCTGCTGCTCGGGCCGGGCTCAATTCACGTGGCCCACACCGATCACGAGCACGTGCGAACGCGCGATCTCGGCGACGCCGTGGATGCGTACGAGCGCCTGGCGCGAGCGCTGCTCGAGACGTTGTCCAGATAGAGCCTCCGTCGCTGCCCCTCCGTCGCGTTCTCAGACCCGGCCTCGTTCTCGGATTGAGCAACGCGCATGCCTCGAGCGGGCAGTACTGGAGTGCCTAAGTGCGCCGATCACAATAGGTTGGCTTGAGCTGCGAGTGTCGGGAAACCGTGCTTGCCTGACAATCCGCGTCAGCCCGGTGCGGGTGATACACTGAGGGCTCGGCCCGGAACCTCGACAATCTCAGGGCGGCGAATCGCGTCAGGGCCGGAAGGCAGCAGCGCTAAGACGTTTCCGTGATGTGCTGAGGACCTTCGGGCCGAACTACACAAAGTTCAAAGTTCAAGAGTTGAAAGTTGAAAGTTCAACTTCAAAGTTTTCAGTTCAGTTGCAAGTTGCACCCGCACGATTCACCAGCGTGCCGCAGCTTGAACGTGGAGACTGAAAACTGAACTGCCAACTCTAAACTTCAACTTTCAACTTTCAACTCTTGAACTTTCAACGTTCCTGATTCCCATTCATGTCCTATCAGGTTCTCGCGCGCAAATGGCGTCCGCAGCGCTTTGAGGATGTGCTCGGCCAGCAGGCCGTCACGCGCACGCTGAAGAACGCGCTGAAGAGCAAGCGGATCGCGCAGGCGTTCGTCTTTTCAGGACCGCGCGGCTGCGGCAAGACGACGACGGCGCGCATCCTGGCGCGTGCGCTCAACTGCGTGAACGGCCCGACGCCGGATCCGTGCGGCGTGTGCGACGCGTGCGTCGAGATTGCCGAAGGCCGCGACATCGACGTGCTCGAGATCGACGCGGCCACCCATACCGGCGTCGACAACGTCCGCGAGGTGATCATCGAAGGCCTGGCGATCACGCCGGTGCGCAACCGCTACAAGGTGTTCATCATCGACGAAGTGCACATGCTGTCGACCTCGTCCTTCAACGCGCTGCTGAAGTCGATTGAAGAACCGCCGCCGCACGTGATCTTCATGATGGCGACGACGGAGCAGCAGAAGATTCCGGACACCGTGCTGTCACGATCGCAGGTCTACGAGTTCCGGACGATCTCGGCCAAGACCGTGGCCGAGCGGCTCCGTCTGATCGCCACCGAAGAGCGGATCGAGATCCGCGACGAAGGGCTGATGCTGCTGGCGCGGGCGGGCGAGGGCAGCATGCGCGACTCGCTGAGCGCCTTCGATCAGGTGCGGGCGTTTGCCGGCGACACCATGACCGTCGACGACGTCGTGACCGTGCTCGGGCTGGTCGGGCGGGATCTGGTCTTCGACATGCTCGAGGCGACGGCGCGGAAGACGCGCCGGCGGCGTTCGCGCTGGTCGAGCGCGCGATCGAGCGCGGCTACGATCTTGCGGCTGCTCTGCCGGGAGCTGGCGCGGGCGACGCGCGACCTGTTGATTCTCTCCGTCGATCCAAAGCGCGCCACCGATCCGGATGTCGCCGGAGAGGGCGAGCGCGACCGACTCGTCGCGCTGGCCGGCCAGTGGTCGCGGGAAGATTTGCTCCGCGGATTCGATCTGCTGACCAAGGCCGAGCAGGAAGTGCGGATCTCGGATCAGCCGCGCTACAACCTCGAGATGGCGCTCCTGCGGTTGATGCACCTTCGGAAACTCGTCCCGCTCGCGGAACTCTTGGGTCTCGCGGAACGCTCGACCGCGAAGGTGCCAAATGTGCCTGGCGTGCCTAAGGTGCCAATTGTGCCGAAGGGCATGGTGCCGACCGTGGCGAAAGGGCAGGGAAGCCCAGAGCAGCTCGAGCACATCAGGCACCAACACCTTGGCACTGCTGGCACCCTGGCACCCCCCCCTGGCACCCCAGGCACTCAGAGCACTCGAGGCAATGTGAAGGATTCGCGCTCTGGCGGAAATCAAGGCAGCCAAGCCGGTCTTTTATAACGTCGTCGTCGCCGCCGCCTATCGCATCGACGTCACGCCTGGCGTGGTGAGCGTCGGCGTTTCAACCGAATCAGAAGGTCGCCAGACAGCAGTGCGAGGAGCAGCGCGGCTGGCTGCAGGGACTCGCCGAGAAGGTGATGGGCCGGCCGGTCGTCGTTTCGGTCACCGTGAACGACGGGGCGCCGGCTCCGTCGCCGACCCCGCACTCCCGCACCGGCACCAGCGGCGCGTCCTAGTCCCGAAGACGTGACGCGCGACGCCATGTCGAACGCCACGGTGCAAGCGGTGCTCGAGATCTTCCCGGTGGAGAAAACGACAGTAGAAGAGATCTAAAGGTGCCGGGTGCCACGTGCCAGGGTGCCAAGGGTTGGTGCCAAGTGCCAGGTGCCAAGGGTGGTGCTTCGGAACCGGGCGAAAAGCGAACTGCGAATAGCGAATAGCGAATAGCAATGGATATCACCCAGATGATGAAGCAGGCGCAGGAGATGCAAGAGCGCCTGAAGCAGCAGATGAACGAGCTCAGCGTCGAGGCGACCGCCGGCGGCGGCATGGTGCGCGTGTCATGGACGGGCACAAGCATCTGCAGACGCTGCAGATCGATCCCGAAGTCGTCTCGAAAGACGATATCGAGATGCTGCAGGATCTGATCACGGCCGCGGTGAACGACGCGCATCGCAAGGTCGACGAGCAGCTCAAGCGTCAGCTGGGCGGCATGCTCGGCGGCCTCGGCATTCCCGGACTTACATGTGAGGCGGAACTTCGCTAGCGTGTCGCTGCCGACACCGCTGCAACACCTCGTCGATCAGTTCAAGCGGCTGCCGGGCATTGGCGCCAAGAGCGCGCAGCGGCTGGCCTTTCACGTTCTGCGCACGCCGCGCGAAGACGCCGAACGGCTGTGCGACGCGATCCGCGACGTCAAGGAGCACGTCACCTACTGTTCGATCTGCCACAACATCACCGACGTCGATCCGTGCGGTTCTGCGACGACGCCGGCCGCGATCGCCGCCTCATCTGCGTCGTCGAAGAGCCGCAGAACGTGCATGTCATCGACAAGACCGGCGGCTTCCGCGGCACGTATCACGTGCTGATGGGGACGATCTCACCGTTGCAGGGCGTCGGGCCCGACGACCTGAAGATCAAGAGCCTGCTGGGCCGCATCGGCGTCGCAGGGCGTCGAAGAAGTGATCCTCGCGACCAGCCCGACCGTCGAAGGAGAAGCGACCGCCCTTTACCTCGCGCGCCTGCTCAAGCCGCTCGGCGTTCGAGTGACGCGCATCGCGACCGGCATTCCGGTCGGCAGCGACATCGAGTACGCGGACGATCTGACGATGGGGAAGGCGTTGGAAGGACGACGAGAGGTGTAACACGAAGGACACGAAAGGCACGAAGGACACGAAGGCGTTGCACGCAAGAAGCCCTGATGCCGGTTGCCGGTTCCCGGATGCCGGTTACAATTTCCCCGTCCATGCTCCCCGCCGCCTATCAGCAACCAGCCGCAGCCCTTCTGGTGGCCGGCGGCGTGCTGTCGTGCTTTCTCGGCTATCGCTTGTTCAAGGTTGTGCTCGCGCTCTTCGGCTTCATCCTCGGCGCGCTGGCGGCGAGCTCGGTGTTCGGCGTGAGCGACACGACGCCGATGATCATCGCCGCGGTGGTCGGTGGACTCGCGGGCGCCGGCTTGCTGCTCGCCGCCTACTTCGTCGGCGTCGCGCTGTTGGGCGCCGGCATCGGCGCGCTCGCCGCCAATCTCATCTGGACGCAGGTGCAAGGTGATCCGCATCCCTTTGTCGTGGTCCTGTTCTCGGTCGCCGGGGCGGTGGTGGCCACCTGGCTCCAGCGTTACGTGATCATTCTCGCCACCGCCTTTGCCGGGTCGTGGACGATCATCGTCGGCGTGCTGGCGATGATGGGCAACACCGAACCGCTGAAGGCGGCGGCGCAGGGCGATGTGTGGGTCGTCTATCCGATGAATCCCGCGCCAGGACAGCGGTGGGTGCCGTGGGCCTGGCTGGCGCTGGGCATGGTCGGCACGCTGATCCAGATGTACGTCACGGGCGGCGAGCGCGGCCGCGTCAAGGTCAAAAGAAGAAATCAAAGGACTAACACAGATACTCAAAGGCAACTGCTTACACAGGTCTCGAAGGCAGCTGCCGGCAAGCCGCTGACAAACGCGTCCTCGATGCGCGATCCCGCGCACCAGTCGCCACAGATCGTCAGTGCCCGGCCGGGATCGTGAAGCGCGCCCACCGACAGCGGCGGATTGGCGGCCGCTTCGCGCCACCGGTGCGCGGCGAGGAAGAACGGGCGCGGCAGCCCGGCGCGAATCAGACCGGCAAACGCCTCCAACAGGAATGGCCCGACCGTATCCGAGCGATCGTCGGCGTGCGCGGCGCTCCATTCCCTGGTGGCGTGCAGCACCCACGCTTCGGTGGTGCGATCGCGCTTCGGCTTCGATCCATTCCTCGCCATCCAGCCAAGCGGGCTGGCCGAAATGAAGGCCGCATCGAATCGGGACGTCACCGATTCTTCAAACGCCACCAGCGCCGACCAGCACGGCTGGGTCTTCACCGCGTCTACCCGGGCGGCGAGCGGCGAGTCGTCTGGCAGCAGTGTGCGCGTCTCGACCGGCGGCAACGCAAGAATCACTCGATCGAACTCGCCCGCGACGCTGTCACCCTGCGCCCAGACCCGCCATGCGCCGGTCGATGTGCCAAGACGCTCGAGGCTCGCGACCCTCACGTTGCAGTGCACCTTCAGACCCTTCGACAGGTGCGCGCCGAGCGCGTTCATCGCTGGCACCGCGACGTAGCGTTCGGTGCCACTTTCGATCTCCTCCCATCCCTCGTCGTCAAAGCTGACAATCCTGCCAGCCCATTTCGCGATGACCCGTTCACGCAACCAGCCGTCAACGTTGACGATGAAGCGGGGATCGCGGGCGGTGAAGTATTGCGCGCCGTGGTCGAACGCGAGATCGACGGTGCCCATCCGCGGCAACTCGACGGCGTTGACGAACCGTGTGGCCACGCGTCCGCCAGGGTGACCCGCGCGCTCGAAGACACTGACATCCTGCCCGGCGGCGACCAGCGCGCGGGCGGCGCTGAGGCCCGCGACGCCGGCGCCAATGACCGCTACCCTCGCCATCCGCTATTCGCCGTTCGCTTTTCGCATTGTCTTTGCCCTTGGCACCTTGGCACCTTGGCACTTAGGCACCTGCCCTGGCACCAGGCACCTGGCACCTGGCACATTAGGCACCTATGGCGAGGTCAGAATCCTTCCGAGACTTGCGTGGTAGCCGGTCATTTCCAGATATCCCCGCCCGCTGAGCGTGCGGCCGGCTTCGGTTCCGGCGACGTCAATCAACCCCTCCCAATAGGCGACGCCGCTCGATCGCTCGAGCGCCAGTTCCTGATTCGCGAGCGGAGTGGTGACTTGGAGCTCCAGCTGCTTGGACGGGATGCGAACGGTCCACGCGAGCGGGTAGATGGCGCCGTTTGGCGCGCGGAAGGTTCTGGTGCCCGCCGTGAGAGTGAAGTCGGGCAGATTCAGATGCGTCGCCCGTCCATCCCGCTCGATGAGCGTGCCGCTCGACCGCGGATCGCGGCTGCCGTCGGTGCGGCGGAGTTGGTACAGCATCAGCTCCCGGCCGTCGGCGAGCTGAATCGACAGCCAGTCCCACCCGCGCTGCTCTGGTTCGAGAAACGTCGTGCCGAACTCATGATCCATCCAGCTCTCGCCGCTGACCTCGACACGTTGGCCGTCGATGGTGATGGCGCCCGTGGTCGGCATGCGAGTCAGCGAGTAATAGTGGGACGCGTTGCCCGCTCGCTCGCCCTTCTGGCTGATGCCGTCCAGGCCGTTGACCACCGGCGGCTTGCCGGGCTCGAGCACGAGATCGACGCCGGCCTTTTCATCGAGCGCGCGAAGCGCATGACGCCCTCGCTCGTCGAGCGACGCGGTCCAGTCCTCGTTCCAGACCCGATACCGATCGGTGGAGGCGCCCGCCAGCCCGGGACCGCTGCGGCTCAGGCGTTCCGCGTACCGATAGCGTTGCCCCGTCACGTCGCTGACGGCGAGATGGGTCATGTAGAGATCGCGCACCGACCAGCGCGACGGATTCGTGGGCGCGTGGTCAATCCCGACTCGAAAGAACGTCACCTGATAACCGAAGCGCCGGCCATCGGCGGCGGTCACGTTGCCGGTGTAGTACCACCACTCGATCTTGTAATCGGGATGGCTGGCGTGGTCCTGCGGGAACGCGAACTCGTATCCCCTGGCTGCCTCGCGCCAGGGAGCCGCAGCGGCCAAGCCAACCGCGGCCGTCACGATGAGCGCTTTGATCAGGAGCACCATCCTGAACCGTCGCCCGCCTTCGCTCGCTGCCGATAATCGCGCGCTACGGCGGAAACCCTTGAACCCTTGAATCTTACTCATCATGCGCCAGGGTGAGACGCGCGGCGCGGTGCGCCGGATAGATGCCCGCGAGTGCCGTGAAGAGGACGACGACGATCGAGGCCTGCACGAGAAACGCGATCGGCAGGTGGAACTGAATCGTCCAGCCAAAGCTCTGCACGTTGATGACGTAGATGAGAATCGCCGACAGCGCAAAGCCGACGGCCAGGCCGATGCCCTGGCTGACGGCGCCGATCAGTGCCGCCTCGATGACGACCATGCGGCGGACTTGACGGCGATCCGCACCTGTCAATCGCAGCAATGAGAGCTCCCGCCGGCGTTCCAGTACCAGCGTGAGGAGCGTGCCCGTCACGCCGAGCATGCCGACGATGATGGCGATGAGCTCGAGGGCGTAGGTGATGGCAAAGGTGCTGTCGAAGACCCGCAACACTTCGCTGCGCAGGGCGCTGTTCGTGTAGATGAAAACGCGATGACCGTCGCTCAGTTGCGCGACCAGCTCGCTACGGACGCGCTCGGGGGAGGCGCCTTCTCTCAGGAATGCGGCAACGCCGGTCGGCGGCAGATCGCCGAAGTGTCGCACGAACGTCCGCCGATCCATCACCACCACGCCCCGGTCGTTGGAATAGTCGTAGTACACCGCTGCGACCCGGAAGTCGTGCGGGCCCGCCGGCGTGTCGAGCGTCAGAATGTCGCCGTCACGCTTGTGGTTTCGCGTCGCGAATGGCTCGGAGATGATCACCGCGTCGCTGCCAATCGCCTGGCGCAGGCGCTCGCGTGCATCGGCCGGGCTCTTGAACAGCAGTGCGCCGTGCGACAGCACGACGTCGAACGATCCTGCCCCCAGCACCGACAGATGGTTGTTGTAGACGAGATCGACGTTGCGGAACGAATCGATGGCGACGACGTCGGGGTGACGCGAGACCGTCTCGATCACGTCGGCCGACACGGTTTGCTCCGAGCCGACCGTTGGCCGTACGCCGGGGCCGATGAAGAGGTCCGCCTGGAGCGTCTGCCCGACCCAGTACACCACCGTCTCGCGGAAGCTGCCGATCATCACCGCAATCGCCACCATCATCGACAGGCTGGCGGCGAGCGCTGCCACCGAGATCGAGAGTCGCGGAATTGCCGCCGTGAGATTGGCATGGGCCAGCAGCCCTTCGACGCCAAGCCGGCGGCGGAGCATCACGCGACCGGCCCGGGCCACGCCAAACATGATCGCCGGTACCAGCAGTGAGGCGCCGATGATCAGGACGAACGAAGAGGCGTAGCCAAAGAGCGGCCGGCCGTTGACCGGTCCCAGGCGAGCGAGCCAGGCGGCGACGGCCAATGTGATCAGCGGAGCGATGACCGAGGTGGCGTTCAGCCGCACGCGCATGGCGAGGCGATCGTGCCCGCGCATGGCGGCCACTGGCTGCACACGGCTGGCCTCGACTGCCGGCACGGCGGCGGCGAGCAGCGAGAGCGGCAGGCCAATCGCCAGCGCCAGCACGATGTGCGACCACTCCAGGGCCGGGGGAGCGGCGGCGGAGGCAATGTAGAGCGTGCGGACCGTGGACGAGGTAAAGCCGATCGCCAGATCGGCGAGGAGCCGGGCGAGCAGGAGGCCAAGCCCGACACCAAGCGCGGCGAGGGCGGTCGCTTCGCCAAGAAACAGCGCCACGACCTGGCGGCGGGTCACGCCCAACGAACGCAGCGTGCCGATCTCTTCCCTTCGAGCGACAACCGAGATCGTCACCGTGTTGTAGACGAGGAAGAGCCCGACGAGCAGCGCGATCCACGACAGGGCCGTCAGATTCAGATGGAACGCCGACAGCATCGTTTCGACCTGCTCGCTCCGCCGCGATGGCCGTTGCGCATGCAGACCGGGTGGCAACCGGCGCGAGATGTCGTCGACGGCGGCTTCGATGCTTCGCCGTGGCGACAGCCGCACGTCGACCCGGTCGAGCCGGCCGAGTCGATCGAAGGCGAGTTGCGCCGCCGCAATGTCCATCAACACGAAGTTGCCGTCGAGCACCCGGGCCGGGCCCGCATCCTTCAACACGCCGCGGACGATGTAGGTGTTCAGACGATCGCCGGCCATCAGCGTGATCTCGCCGCCCAGCGCGTAGTGGTGCCGGCGGGCGAGCTTCTCGGTGATGACCACCGAGCGCTCATCGGTCAGCAACTGCAGCAGATCGTTCGTCGTCGGTGGCTCGCTCGACGAGAACGACCGCCCTTCGGACGTGCTCGCTTCGATCAACTCGTAATCGCGAAACGGCTGATCGCGAACGATGTCCACACCCAGCACGCGCACGGCCTCGGTGGGCGGCCGCCGAATCACTTCCGAACCTGCCGAACCTGCCGAACCTGCTGAACCTGCGAACCTGCTGAACCTGCTGAACCTGCTGAACCTGCTGAACCTGCTGAACCCGCTGAACCCGCTGAACCCGCGACCAGCACCATTTCCCCCTGAATCACCGGACTCAGTTCGCCGAACTCTCGAAGCCAGATGAGCGAGGGCAACACCGTCTCGTCGATGCCGATGCCGGTGCCGACGATTTCGACCGACGCTCGACCCGCTGTCACCTCCAGGGCCTTTGCGAACCCGCGCACCGAGCTGTCGTTGGTCAGTTGAATGGCGACGACCACGGCAATGCCAAGCGCGACCCCGACAATCGTGGTCGCGGTGCGGACGCGATCGGCGGCGAGAGGACGAAGGATGAACTGCCGGAACAGGCGCCACATGGCGGATTCGTGCTAGCGAGGCTCCACGTGACTCACTCGCATGATTCTGGGCCCTTCAAGACGTCTTGGGGTGGAACGCGTGGATCTTCGACGACGACTCGCGTTCACCGGGTTCGACGAACTTTCCGTCGCGCATGAGGACGACGCGCGTGGCGGCAGCGGCGACGTCGGTCGCGTGGGTGGCGAGAAGAATGGTGACGCCCATTTCGCGATTCAGCTCGCCGAGCAGAGCGAGCACACGCATCCCGTTCTCCGAATCGAGATTGCCGGTGGGCTCGTCCGCGATCACCAGCGCCGGCCGATGCACCAGGGCGCGAGCGATCGCCGCGCGCTGCATCTCTCCGCCGGAGACTTGCTGCGGGTAATGCGCGAGCCGGTGTGCGATCCCGACCCGTTCGGCCAGCGCCCGCGCGCGCGCGTCGGCCTCATGTCCTCGCAGCCCGGCGAGCAGACACGGGAGCGCGATGTTGTCGGCAATGGTGAGCGTCGGCAGGAGGTTGAAGAACTGAAACACGAAGCCGACCTGCTCGCGGCGCACGTGCGTGAGATCGTCGTCGCCCAGCGCCGCCAGATCGCGACCATTCAAGAGCAGCCGGCCCGCCGACGCGCGGTCCATCGCGCCGCATAAGTGCAGAAGCGTGGACTTACCGCAGCCCGACGGCCCCATGAAGGCGACGAAATCCCCGGAGTCGACCGAGAGCGACACGCCAGCCAGGGCGCGCACCGGCGCGTCGCCACCGGTGTAGGTCTTTTCAAGGTCGCTGGCAACAAGAAGTGGCATTTCGCGGGGCTAGGTCGTCCTCGGATTGCGCGGCTCAGCGCGCATGCGGAGGCCTTTCGGCCGCAGCGTGATGCGCGGTTCGGGTTCGGGCTTCGAGCCTGGCAGCGGCCGGAACTGCCAGCGCTGGGCAATGGTGGCGAGCAGCAGAATCGCTTCGGTCCACGCGAACGATTCGCCGATGCAGACGCGCGACCCGCCGCCAAAGGGGAAGTAGGCGTACTTCGGTCGGGACGAAGGCGAGAGCCAGCGATCCGGTGCAAAGGCGTCGGGCCGATCCCACCAGCGCGGGTCGCGGTGCACCACCCATTGGCTCATGATCACGAGTGACCCTGCCTCCATCGGGTGGCCGCCAATCGCATGCGTCTGCAACACTCGCCTTCCCATCGTCCAGGCGGGCGGCCAGAGGCGCATCGACTCGGACACGATCGCGCGTGTCCATGGGAGTTGCGGAACATCCTCCGCCGCCGGCAGCCGGCCGCCGAGCACTTGATCGAGCTCCGCGTGCAGCCGCGCCTCGGCTTCTGGCGACGCGCCGAGCAGGTGCCAGGTCCACGCCATGGCGTTGGCGGTCGTTTCGTGGCCGGCGAGGAAGATGGTGATGGCTTCGTCTCGGATCTGCTCGTCGCTCATGCCGACCGCGCGCGGATTCTCCGGATCGCGCGCCGCCAGGAGCATCGAGATCAGGTCGTTGGAAGGTGGTGGGGACACACCTTCCGCCTTCGCAGATGCTTCGGCGGACCGCCGTAGACTTGGCGGAGGCTGGTCAGGTTTGTCCTCGACCCCCCCGGCAACCACTTCTCGTCTCTTGGCGATCACCCTCCGGATCACTTGATCCAGCCGGGTCCTGGCCTCTCTCATCCGCCGGAAGATCGGCAGCGGCAGCTTCTCCAACCGTTCGACCATCGGCACGAACGCGAGCGCAAAGCCCGCCACGGCGTCGCCGAGCGCGGTGCGCACCTCAGCGGCGTCTTCCTGCACGTCGCTCGAAAACAGCGTCTCGCCGACGATCGCGAGCGTCAGGGCGCCCATCTCCGAGGCCATGTCCATCTCGCTGTTGGGCGACACGGCGTTGGTCCATCGCGACGCGTGCTTCACCATCGCGCTGGCAAAGCCCTGCACATGCTGGCGATGGAAGAGCGGTTGAATGATTCGCCGTTGGCGGAGATGTTCTGCGCCGCCGCTGGTCAGCAGGCCGTTGCCGAGCACGCGGCGGGCGCGCTCGAGCGCCACGCCCTTGCCGAAGCGGGAAGCCGAACCGACCAGCACGTCTTCGATCCATTCGGGCCGGCTGATGACATAGACGCGCTGCTTGCCGAACGACAGGCGTACCAGATCACCGTAGGTGCGCGCGACGTGCGGGAGAAAGGTGAGCGGGTCGCGGCGAAAGGCCCAGAAGTCCCCGCCCGGCAGCCACGAGCGCGGGCCGTGAGGTTCGGAGACCGCCTGGGAGGTTGCCAGGGTGGACATGGTCTCCCCAGTCTGCCACGATCGGGCCATTCGCAATTCGCGCTTCGCTTTTCGCGAAAACACGAAGAGCGAGTTGGCGATTTTCCCCGCCTCAGAACAGTCCGACGATTCTGCCGTCCGGCCCGACGTCGATGGCGTCGGCCGCTGGAACCTTGGGCAGGCCTGGCATGGTCATGATTTCGCCGCAGATGGCGACCACGAACTCCGCGCCCGCCGACAGCCGGACTTCGCGCACGTTGATCGTGTGATCGGTTGGTGCGCCCTTCGCGTCGGGATTGGTCGAGAAGCTGTACTGCGTCTTGGCGACGCAGATCGGAGCAGTGCCGTAGCCCATCGCTTCGAACGCGGCGAGCTGATCCTTGACCGCTTTGTCCACGGACGCGTCTTTCGCGCGATAGATCTCCCGCGCGATGGTACGAATCTTTTCGAAGAGCGACATGTCGTCGGGATAGAGCAATCTCAACTTGCTTCTCCCACTGTCGCAGACCTCGACGACGGCGCGCGCCAGATCCGCCGCGCCTTCGCCGCCCATCGCCCAGTGGTCGGCCATGTAGCATTCGACGCCGAGCCCTGCGCAGGCCGTCTTGACCAGCTCGATCTCGGCGGCGGAGTCGGAGCTGAAGCGGTTGATCGAGATCACCGGCTCGAGCCCGAATTTGCGCACGTTCTCGACATGGCATTGCAGATTGCTCATGCCGGTTTCGAGCGCGCGCAGATCTTCTTTCTTGAGATCGTCCTTCTTCACGCCGCCATGCATCTTGAGCGCGCGGATGGTGGCCACGAGCACGACGCAGGAGGGTTCGAGGCCGGCCTTGCGACACTTGATGTCGAGAAATTTCTCGCCGCCGAGGTCGGCCCCAAAGCCCGCTTCGGTCACCACGTAGTCAGCCAGCTTCAACGCCGTCGTCGTCGCCAGCACCGAATTGCAGCCATGCGCGATATTGGCGAACGGCCCGCCATGAATGAAGGCGGGCGTGCCCTCCAGCGTCTGCACCAGGTTGGGCGACAGCGCGTCCTTGAGCAGCGCCGTCATCGCGCCCTGGGCCTTGAGATCGCTGGCACGCACCGGCTTCTTGTCGCGTGTGTAGCCGACGACGATGTTGGCCAGTCGCCTCCTCAGATCGTCGAGGTCGGAAGCGAGGCAGAAGATCGCCATCACTTCGGACGCGACCGTGATGTCGAAGCCATCCTCGCGCGGGAAACCGTTGGCGGTGCCGCCGAGCGAGCTCACGATCTTGCGGAGCGCGCGGTCGTTCATGTCGAGCACGCGGCGCCAGGCAATCCGGCGTAGATCGATGTTGAGCGCGTTGCCCCAGTAGATGTGGTTGTCGAGAAGGGCCGCGAGAAGGTTGTTCGCCGACGTGATGGCGTGAAAGTCGCCGGTAAAGTGGAGGTTGATGTCGTCCATCGGCACGACCTGCGCGTAACCTCCGCCGGCTGCGCCACCCTTCATGCCGAACGACGGGCCCAGCGAGGGCTCGCGCAGGCACAACATCGCCTTCTTGCCAATCCGGTTGAGCGCGTCGGTCAATCCGACCGTTGTCGTCGTCTTGCCTTCTCCGGCCGGCGTCGGGGTGATCGCAGAGACCAGGATCAGCTTGCCGTTCGGCTTGTCCTTCAACGACTTGATGTAGTCCATCGACACCTTGGCCTTGTAGTGGCCGTAGGGTTCGAGGTTCTGCGCCGAGATGCCGAGCCGCGAGCGCGCGATCTCCATGATCGGCGTCATTTTCGCGGCTTGGGAAATTTCGATATCGCTCTTCGGTTCGAGATGCTGCGAAGCCGGCATTCAGCGGTCCTCTTCGATGGAGTTGATCAAACCAGGCGGGACCCGGCGGTAACGCCGGTGGACTTCACGAACTCTCCAGCCGTCATCTTGCCGCCGTCTGCGGGTTTCACCCGCAGCACCTGGATGCGGCCGTCGGCGCAGACGACGGTGAAGCCGGAGTCGCCGGCCTCGACAATCTCGCCGAGCTTGCCGGCGATGCCCTTGGGATCGGTCGCGGGTACGGGTTTCGCCTCGAAGATCTGCAGCGTCTTGCCGTCGACCGTCGTCCAGGCGCCCGGCGCCGGACTGCAGCCGCGGATGAGCGGATCGATCTGGCGCCAGGACTTGCCCCAGTCGATCCTGGCGTTCTCGGCCGTGCACTTGCCTTCATACGTGGCCCGGCTCTCGTCCTGCTTGATCCGGGGCGCTGTGCCTGCCTTCACCAGATCGACGGATTCGAGCATGGCCGCCACACCCATCGGGAACAGGCGATCGAAATAAACGCTACCGAGCGTGTCGGTGTCGGAGATTGGCGTCCGCTTCTGCATCAACACGTCGCCCGTGTCGAGCCCGCTATCGGGCCAGAAGATCGACAGGCCGGTTTCCTTTTCGCTCAGGATGATCGGCCAGT
The DNA here is from genome assembly GCA_963773045.1 of uncultured Acidobacteriota bacterium. GTDB lineage: Bacteria > Acidobacteriota > Vicinamibacteria > Vicinamibacterales > UBA2999 > 12-FULL-67-14b. The sequence continues at coordinate 384,914 of CAVYZT010000015.1, forward strand.
TGATCGACGAGGCACCGCGATGCAACGGCAGCAGGGAGGGGTGATATTGGATCGAGCCGTGCGTCGGGATGTTGAGGAAGTCCTCCGGCACGAACAAGGTGACAAACGCCATCACCTGCAGATCGGGCTTCAGCGCTCGGAACTCGTCCCACACCTCCGGTTTGCGATAGGACGAGGGCTGATAGACGGGAAGGCCCGCGGCCATGGCGGCGTCCTTCAATGGATCCGCCTTCTGCCCCGGTTTCTCCGGCGCGACGTACACAGCGACGACGTCGTCGCCCCGGCTCAACAGCGCTTCCAACACGGCCTTGCCAAATGCCTGCTGGCCGTGAACGACGATACGCATGCCTGTGCTCCCGGCCTATGACGCGCGTTCTTTTTCCTGTGGCGTGATCGCGCCGGAGGCTTTGATAGCGGCGACGTCGTTCGCGCTATAGCCGAGTACCTTGGTCAGGATTTCCTCGGTGTGTTCGCCCAGCAGCGGCGAACGCTTCACTTCGCACGGCGAATCCGACAGCTTGATCGGGTTTCCCACCGTGAGGTACTTCCCGCGCGTCGGATGGTCGACTTCCACCACCGTGCCGGTGTCGCGCAGCGATGGCTCTTCGGCGATCTCCTTCATCGAGAGGATGGGCCCGACGGGAATGTCGTGCTGATTGCACAGGTCCATGACCTCGAACTTCGTCTTGGTCATGGTCCACGCTTCGATGGTCGCGAAGATGTGCTTCAGTCTCGGCAGGCGAGCTGGTGGTTTGGCGTAGTCGGGATCCGTCTTCCATTCCGGCTTGCCGATCAGATCGCAGATCGCCTCCCACACCGGCGCTTGGGTGATGAAGTAGATGTAAGCGTCGGGGTCGGTCTCCCAACCCTTGCACTTCAGAATCCAGCCGGGCTGTCCGCCGCCCGAATCGTTGCCCGCGCGCGGCACGGCTTTACCGAAGGGAATGTCTTCGCCGAACTGGCTGTATTCCTCGAGCGCGCCGTGCTTCAGGCGCTGCTGATCGCGCAGCTTGACGCGCGCCAGGTTGAGCACACCGTCCTGCATGGCGCACAGCACGCGCTGGCCGCGTCCGGTACGGTCGCGCTGGTAGAGCGCCGCCACGATGCCGAGGGCGAGGTGCAGCCCGGTGCCCGAATCGCCGATCTGCGCTCCAGTGACGAGCGGTGGACCTTCGCGAAATCCGGTCGTCGATGCGGCGCCGCCGGCGCATTGCGCGATGTTCTCGTAGACCTTGCACTCCTCGTATGGGCCAGGACCGAAGCCCTTCACCGAGGCCATGATCATGCGCGGGTTGAGCTGGTGGACGTGCTCCCAGGTGAAACCCATGCGGTCGAGCGTACCGGGGGCGAAGTTCTCGACGAGCACATCGCAGGTCTTGACCAGACGCTCGAGGATCTCCTTGCCCTTAGGGTGCTTGGAATCGATGGTGATCGACCGCTTGTTGCCGTTGAGCATCGTGAAGTAGAGCGAATCGACGCCCTTCACGTCGCGCAGCTGGGTGCGCGTGATGTCGCCGACGCCGGGACGTTCGACCTTGATGCAGTCGGCGCCCATATAGCCGAGCAGCTGCGTGCAGGTCGGTCCCGACTGCACATGGGTGAAATCGAGAATGCGAACGCCGTCGAGCGCCTTCCCGGCTTTGCCCCACGGCCTGGACGAGGGCGTTGGCGGGCCGCTCTTTGCCGCGGCCTTCTTCACGACGGCCTTCTTGACGGTGGTTGTTGTCGGCGTCGCCTTCTTCGCAATTGCCTTCGTGGCTTTCCTACGGGATTTCATCGTGTTGTCTGCCCTCGCCTACTTGTACATGGTCTGGTTCTTGGTGCCGGGTGCGTACTCGTTGGGATCGACCCAGATGTTCACCACGGCCGACTTGCCAGTCTTGGCGACCATTTCGCGCGCCTGCCTGAGCGCGGGTGCGATCTTCGAGGCCTCGTGCACCTCGGTGCCCCAGCCGCCCCACATCTGCGGAAAGACCGAGAATTTCATGTCGCCGAGCTTGTTCCCGACATTCCCGCGCTCGGCGCCGTATTTGGCAAGCTGGCCATACCGGATCTGGTTCATGGCGGAGTTGTTGCCGATCACTGCGATGTACGGCGCCCCGAACCGGTCGGCGGTTTCCATGTCAAACGCGGTCATGCCGAAGGCGCCGTCGCCGTAGTAGCAGAGCACTTCCTTCTTTGGATGCGCGAGCTTCGCCGCCAGCGCGAAGCCGGTGCCGACACCGAGCGAACCGAGGGCGCCGGGGTCCATCCAATTGCCTGGCGCCCGCGGGCGCACCGCTTGCGCCGAGATCGTCACGACGTCACCGCCGTCGCCGATATAGATCGTGTCGTCGGTGAGGAACTCGTTGATTTCGTAGGCCACTCGGTACGGATGGATGGGCGTCTGCTCCGACAGGAATGTCGGCATCAACTTGACGAGCGCGGCGTCCTCGGCGTCCGACAGCAGCTTCATCCACTCTTTGCGCGCCTGTCGCTTGTCATTCTTCAGCCGTCCGCCCGCCGCTTGCAGCACCGCCCGGCACACGGCGCCCGGGTCGCCGGCGATGCCCAGGTCGACATCGCGGTTCTTGCCGACGATGTTGTAGCCGAGATCGACCTGCACGAGCGTCGGCACGTTGATGCGTTTGCCGTAGCCCATGCGGAAGTCGAACGGCGTGCCGACGATGACGACGACATCCGCCTTGCCGAAGGCCAGCGTGCGCGTGCGGTCGAAATGGTGCGGGTCTCCGGGAGGCAGGAAACCCCGCCCGGCGCCGTTGAAATAGCCCGGAATGTCGAGGCCGCGCAGCAGGGCAATGGCCTCGTTGTGGCCGCGGCAGGCCCAGACCTGTTGGCCGAAGAGGATGGCCGGACGCTCGGCATTCACCAGGATGTCAGCCAGCTTCTCGATGTCGTTCGGATCGCCGATGGACTTGGTCGAGGCGCGGTAGTGGCCCGGTTTGGGCAGCACCGCGCGTGTGACCTCGATCTCGCGGTCGAGCACGTCGCGCGGGATTTCGAGATAAGCGGGGCCGTAGGCGCCGTTGAAGCATTCGCGTACCGCCATCGCAATCATGTCGGCGACGCGTTCGGTCGACATCACGGTCGAAGCGAACTTGGTGATCGGCCGCATCATGTCGACGTGTGGAAGGTCCTGCAGGCCGCCCATCTTCCATTGGTTGAGCGCGCTCTGGCCGCCGATGTGCAGTACCGGGCTCTCCGAGCGGAACGCGGTGGCCACGCCGGTCACGGCATTGGTACAGCCCGGGCCGGCGGTCGTCACGACACAGCCGAGCCTGCCGGTCTGACGCGCATAGCCGTCGGCGGCGTGGGCCGCCGTCTGTTCGTGGCGCACGTCGATGATCCTGATGCCCTCGTCGATGCAGCCGTCATAGATGTCGATGATGTGGCCGCCGCACAACGTGAAGATGGTGTCCACGCCTTCGGCCTTGAGCGCCTTGGCGACGAGGTGTCCGCCGGAAATGACGTTGGCGTCCCGGCTCTTCTCCTTGAGTGTGTCTTCCGCCGTGGTGGCGGTCCTTGCGGCTTTCACTGCGGCGTCTGACATAACCCTCCCTACCGTTTCGCTCGATCCCCATAGCCGGCAAAGCCGGCATGAGGCGAAACGCTATTTTAGCGGGCTTTGAGGCAAGTCGGCCGCGGAAGCGGACAGACGGGCAGGCCCTTCGACTCGCCCACGCGCTTCGCGGCCTCGCTCAGGGCAGGCGGAGACGGAGGCTTAAGTGGCCGCGGCTGGCGATGCTCCCTGATGCTCGAACTCGCTCAAGAACGCCGCGGTCCTTTCGAGGCTCGAGGCGATCGCCCAGAATCGGTCGGGATGGTTGTAGCCCTCGGCGTAGACGTTCGCGATGGCCTGATCGCGAGTGGCGGCGCCCAGGATTTGCCTGACGTGCGGCGTGGGAGGTTGAAGCCGTGCGTTCGACGCGTCGCTCACGGGCACGACGTACGAACAGATCTCCTGCTCGACCCGTTGGCAGAACGACCGATCAAACGTCTCGGCCTTGGCGATCGCCTCACACAACACTTCGGCGGCGTGTGACGCGCTGTTGGCGCCTTGCCCGGTGATCGGATCGATCACGACGTGCGCGTCGCCGAGCGCCACGATGGTCCGGCCGTTCGGCAGCTCCGCAAAGCCTCGACGGACGGTGGGCGTGATCGCTGCATGGGCGAGATCCAGAGGCCGCGGCAGATCGAACCTGGCGGTTTCAATCCGTTCGTAGACCGTCGGCGCGTGCTCGCGCAGCACGTCGAGCATCGTCATGATGAACGCGCGCGGGTCGTCCTTGTAGCGTAGGTGCCTGAGCGGCTCGAACCGCCCGCCCGCGCTGATCAGGACGGCAATTCCAGTCAGGTCGGGTTCGTGCGACTGAACGGGAACGACCAGGATCTCGCCGGAACCCGGCGTGACGATCACCTCCAGCGCACGTGGCTCCGAGTAGGCGACGCCACGGAAGAATCCGCACACGCCGAGACGCTGAGGACTGGTGTACGGCGAATGCTCAGCCACCCGGGGGAAGAGCGTCGTGAGGCTCGCGCGGCCCGACGCCATCACCAGCAGATCGTGCCGCGACGCGACGCCCTCGATCTCGTCCGCTTGAAACGTCCCGATCACCACGCGCCCGCCACGGCTCGAAAAGTCCTCCAGCAGGCGCGCGCAGTACATGCGCATGTCCACCGCCTGCGCTGGAGGGCCCATCAAACCGGCAAAGGCGATTGGCGTTCCCCTGATGCAGACCGCCAGGCGCGGCATGTCGTGAAGCGGAGAATCCCAGTGATTGACGCCGAGTTGTCTCTCGCGCCCGCGCGTGCAGCCACTGCGGGCGACCATGTTTGGGAGTTGGCGGGCGAGCTGTTGCTCCGGAGTCCGCTCGGAATAGATGGTCGCGGCGATCCCTCGCTGCTGAAGACCAAGGCCCAGCTGCAACCCGGCAATCCCGCTGCCGATGATGCCAATGTCTGCCATCTCGAATCTCCTCTCCCGGATTCCGCGGGGAGATGCGGACGGTGGGCAGGATAGCCGCACCCGACGGTCAATTCTTTACGGTCAGGTAATCGTTTGGTTGGAATTCGGTGAGCGCGTGTGAGGTGACGACGATTAGACAAGCCCCAAGCCCCAAGCCCCAAGCCTCAAACCCAAGCCCCAAGCCTCAAGCCCCAAGCCGCTCTACTTTCGTCCAATCGCGAACAGCGTCGAGGCGCCTCGGACATACATCACGCCGTTGGAGAGAGCCGGCGTCGCCATCAACGTTTCGTTCATCGTGTTCGTCGCGATGTGCGTGAAGGTCGGCCCCGCCGCCACGACGAGCATCTCGCCGTCCTCACTCGCCAGATAGATCTTGCCGTCGGCTGCCACCGGCGACGCGCTGTAGCCGCTGCCGATGCTCGGCAGGCGCTGCCGGTAGACGTCACGTCCCGTCGCCAGATCGTACGCGTCGAGCACGCCGTTGTTGGCCAACACGTAGAGCAACCCGCGGTAGGCCAGCGGCGTCGGCATATACGACCCGCGCCCGGTCTTGCTCCAGGCCACGTGCGCGTTCTCGGTCTCCCCCTTGGCCAACGACAGATCGCCTCTTGCGCCCGGACGGATGGCGAATACCGGACGCTCAGGAGCGCGGCCGCTGGCGATGATGTGCAGGCCGTCCGCGTAGATCGGGGTTGGCGCCGTGATCTTCGAACTGCCGCCCAGCTTCCACAGCTCGCGTCCGCTCCGTGGGTCGTAGCCGCGCACGAAATTCGACGCGTTGGTGATGAGCTCGGGGCCCGCCGGCGTGGTGACGACCGTGGGTGTTCCCCACGACGGCAACTCTTCGCGAACTGTCTTCCAGACCGTCTCGCCGGTCGCGACATCGAGCGCCAGCAGGAAGGAATCCGCCTGCGTGTCGCACTGAACGATGACCAGGTCGTTCCAGATGATGGGCGAGCTTGCCGGGCCCCATTCGAACGCGGGAATGTCGTACGCGCCCATGTCGACACGGCCGAGGTCCACCGACCAGCGAAGGCCGCCGTCGACGTCGTAGGCGTAAAGGCCTTGCGATCCGAACCAGGCCACGACGATGCGGCCGTCGGTGGCGGGCGAGGCGCTGGCGTAGGTGGACTTGATGTGTCGCTTGTTCCGCGGCTCGCCTTCGGCGGCGATCCGTTCCCATCGGATCCGTCCCGTGCGCTGGTCGATCGCGTAGAGCGCCCAACGCTGCGGCGACCGATCGTCGGACGCATCGCCATCGCCGTACAGTCCTGGCTTGAACGTCGCCTTGCCGCGGCTGCTGATTGCGGTCGTGACGTACACCACGTCTCCCCAAACCACGGGACTTGAATGCGCGAGCCCTGGAATGGGAGTGCGCCAGAGAATGTTCTCGCCGCTCTCGGGACTCCAGCGATCCGGCAGCCCGCCTTCGCCAAGGCTGCGGCGGGCAGGTTGCTCACTGTCGGCGATGCCCGAGGCCTCGCGGCCGCGAAACGATGGCCACGCACCTGTGGCTGCGGCGGCGCGCGGCAGCGGACCAGCGGCGGGGCCCGCCTTTCGCACGATGTTGCGCGCAGCGACCGGGTCGGCCGCGCCTTTCGGCAGCCAGCGGCTGCGATCCAGGATCATCCGCCGCGGCTGGCAGCTGTCGGTCACCACATCGAAGCTCACGCGCGCGCCATCGATCGCGAATCTGTAGCGGCCAGGATCGGCACAACCCTGCAGAGCCGATCGAAGCTGCAGCGTCACGCCTTCGCCGTCGACCGTCCACGTGCCGGCCATCGCCGGCCAGCCCGGCCCTTCGAGCGAGAACGTGCCGGACGGATCGAAGCGAATGCCAAAGTCGCGCATCGCGAGCGGGCCAGTCGGTAGCGTTGCCTGCGCGAGCGGGGTCTCAATCACGAAAACAACGCTCGCGAACAGGGCCGAGGCAATGCTCCACTTGGCTCGAAGTCTGGAGATCATGAATGTTGTCGAGTGCAGTTCCGTGTCTGTGTAATCTGCGTCATCTGCGGCCCTGGATTGTCCGTGACTGCGTCATCTGCGTCCATGGTGACTTCTGCGTGATCCGCGGCTGGTGTGATCTGCGTCATCTGCGTTAACGACGAGTGGCCGGAATCCCTTCGGCGATCTCCACCGACCAGTCGAGGCCGTCCGACTCGATCACCAGAAAGAAGGTTCGCGGATCTTCGGTGACGTAGGTCACGTCTTTACCCGGGCCGCGACGATCGACAGCCACGAGCAGCGGTCGGCCGCTCACGTCACTATTCAGGACGATGCGGAAGGCGCCGGTGTTCGTGTCGGACGGACTGTGAGCCTCCCAGGTGATGCGAAGGACTCCGGTCGTGCTGATGAAGGGATCGGTCTGCTGCCCGGCGCGGCCGCTCCATTTACCGCGCGGCTGCCAGACGGTGAGCTCTTCGGCGCGTGGTGGTTGACCATGGCACGCGGCCAAGGCGCAGAGGGTTAGGGCCGCGAGTAATGATCGCAATCGACGTTCACGGCGCAAGCGCTATGCCATTGGGGACTGTCCCCGGGGACTGTCCCCAATGGCACAGAAACTGCGTCAGGTCGTGGCAACGGCAGTGCCGCGGATGGCGCGCGCCACGAGGTTCCGCATCAGCGGGATCTTGTAGCCGTTGTGCGCGAGCGCCTGCGTGCCTTCGACCGCAAGCCGCCCGGCCATCTCCGCCGTCTCGCGCGTCCGCGGCTTGCCGGCCACCGCCGCCTCGACGGCGTCGAGCTTCAGCGGCGTGGCGGCAACTGCGCCCACCGCCATGCTGAGCGCCTGAATCGTGCTCCCCGAAGCCTTCAACGCCGACGCGATGTTGACGAGAGGGAAGTCCCACACCTGCCGATCGCGAACCTTCTCGAAGTAGAACTCGGCATTGGCCCACGTCGCGGGAATGCGAATGGCAGTGAGCAAATCGCCCGGCTGCAGCACGGTGAGCCGCGTGATGTCGTACGACGGCCCCACGAAGTAGTCGCGCGCCGCGACGACGCGCTCACTCCCGAGACGGCGAATGACCATGCTCGCATCCAGCGCGACAAGCGCCGGAGCGGTGTCCGAAGGGCTCACCGCGACGCAGCGATCGGCGTTGAGGATGGCGTGCTCGCGATTAATCGCGGTCGGCGTGTCGGCGTAGCAGACGTTGCCGCCAGCGCGGTAGCACGGCCACCCGCTCCGGTAGTACCAGCACCGGGCATCCTGTGACACGTTGCCGCCGAGCGTGCCCTGGTGCCGGATCTGCGGCGAGGCGACCAGCCCCGCCGCTTGCGACAGTAGACCGAAGCGCTCCTTGACGATCGGGTGAGTCGCCACTTCCGTGAGCGTCGTCGTCGCGCCGATCTCGAGGCCGCCGTTGGCTTCTTTGATCCCGCTGAGCTCGGCCACGCCGCCGAGCTCGACCACCGCCTGCGTGCGCTTGGTGCGGTCCTTCAACCAGTCGAACGTGTCGAGCCCGCCGGCCATCGTCCAGGCCTGCCCGCCAAACCGATCGAGCAGCGCGAGCGCGTCATCGATGCTCTCCGGTTGGTAGAGCTGGAACACCGGCATCACGTCATGAATTGCGGCCATTTACGTGCTCCCTCAGCTATTCGCCATTCGCTCAGTCGCTATTCGCCATTCGCTATTCGCTATTCGCCATTCGCCATTCGCTCTTGGCGAACCGCGAAATGCGAATTGCGAACGACGCATTTAGATATTCGCCGTCAATGGATCCTTCATCGGCCGCCCGGCTTCGAGCGCCTCGAGGATGACATCGGCGGTCACCGGCGCGCGCCGGAAGATCTCGTCGCCGAGCGCAGCCGCCACCGCGTTGACGACGGCACCAAAGCCGGCGCCGACCGGCGCCTCTCCGACCCCGCGAGCGCCCACCGGCGTTTCGGGATCCGCAATATCCAACGCCGCCCACTGCAATTTGGGGGCGTCGAGGATCGTCGGCGGCCTCGTCTGGTAGAAGCGGCGAGCGACGGGTGCGCCGTATTGCTTGTCGTAGACCCAGTGCTGGCCGATCGCGTGTCCCAGGCCCAGCATCACGCCGCCGTTGATCTGACCGCCCAGATTGCGCGGATGGATCACGGTGCCGACATCGGCGACCGCGAGGAAATCGATGACGCGATACGCGCCGGTTTCCACGTCCACTTCGACTTCGGCAAATCCGGCCACGGAGGACTTCGACGCGCCGTCACGTCCGTACATGTCCCGTGCCACGCCCATCACGCCTTGTCCGGCGAGCGCCGTGGCCGATGTCTTGGTGAACGCGTTGATGTTTTCCGGCAGCTCGTGCCCGTCGTAGACGCCGCCAAGCTGAATCGCCCGCTTGGCTGCGTCGCCGAGGCTCATGCCGCGTCCGCTGCTCTTGTGGAACACGCGTTCGTTGGCCACCTCGTAGTCCTCCGGCTTGCCGCCAAGCGCCGTGGCCGCGATCTTCTGCAGCTTGGTCTTGGCATCGGTGCCGGCGGCGTGGGCCGCGCGTGTCATCGCGTGCGTGGTCTGGCTTCCACCCTGGCCGCACGTGTTCGGCACGAACTTGGAGGTGTTGCCCCACGTGACGTCAACCTTCTCCCACGGCACTCCGATGATCTCGGCGGCGACGCGGTGGCAATCGAACACCGACTCCGTGCCGAGATTGCCGATTCCTGACTGGATCGCCACCCGGCCGTCAGGCTTGATCACGAGCAGGCCGTCGAACCCGATCGATCCGGCGGAGTAGCAGCTCACTGCGACGCCGACACCGCGAACCTTGGAGCCCTCGCGCTTGCCGCTCCTCGCCTTGCGCTCTTCCCATTTGAAGAGCTCCGCGCCCTTGTCGAGCGCCTGCTTGACGAATGCGCTCGTGACGTACGGTCGACGGCCCTGCGCGTTGGCCGGGCCAAACACCGCCTTGCCTTCGGGAGCGTTGATGCGATGCAGCGCGAGCTCGTCGATGCCCAGCTTGCGCGCGGCTTTGGCGAGCAGCGGTTCCATCAGCCCGTTGCCCTGCATCCCGCCGGGCGCGCGCTGCGCGCCGCGCGGCGGCGTGTTGGTGAGCACGGTGACCATCCGCCACCGCATCGCCTCGGGCTGATTGGCGAGCGAGATGTGATCGCCGCCCGACCGCGAGTCGCTGACGACATCGTACGGACCGTTGTCCACGATCACCAGGCCATCGAGAGCAAGCAGACGCCCGTCCTTGCGGAAGCCGGCGCGAATGCGAGAGTGGAACGCCGGCCGCGCGCGGCCGATGTACTGCTCTTCTTCGCGCGTGATGCGCATCATCACCGGCGCGTTGGCCTTCTTCGACAGGAGCGCGGGGATCACGGTGAACACCGATGACGATCCCTTGCTGCCGAAGCCACCGCCCGTGTACTCACTGATGATCACGACATCTTTCGAATCGATGCCGACCCAGCGCGCGACAGCGCTGATCGTCCGCATCGTGCTCTGCGTCGAGCAGTGCATGTAGAGCTTGCCGTTGAGCCAGTACGCCATCGCGCTGCGCGTCTCGAGCGGCTGGTGGCTGGTGTTGGCGCCGACGAAGGTTTCGTCGAGCACGAGGTCGGCCTGCTTCATCAACGCCTCGACGTCGCCGTACGACCACTCATCCGGCGTCTTCCCGAGCGGCAGCTGGCCTTCCTTGGCGGCCGCGAAGTCGTCCGGGGTCCACTTCCATTCCTGCACCTTCGGCTGTGGCGGTGTCGGCTGTTGACCGGGCGCCGGCGGCGCCGGCTGCGGGCGGACCCATACATTGCCCTGCGTCCGCGCGTTCGGACTGCCGGGACGCAGGCTCTCGAGTGGATCGGTCACGAACGGCAGCGATTCGTACTCGACGACGATCTTCTCGATCGCTTCTACGGCCGTGAGCTCGTCTACCGCGGCGACCGCGAGGATCGGCTCGCCCACGTACATCGGCTCGTTGGTGAGGCCGCGCTCGCTGAGCGAGCTGGCGATGATGCCTTCACCCAGGTTTGCGCCTTCGACGACGGCGGGGAGGTCGTCCTGGGTGAGGATGGCCTTCACGCCCGGCATCGCGAGCGCTTCGCTCGTGTCAATCCTGGTGACGCGCGCGTGCGGCCGCGGACTGACGAGCAGCTTCGCAAACAGCATCCCCTCGACGCGGTAGTCCTCCGCGTACTTGGCGCGCCCGGTCACCTTGGCGACCAGGTCTGGCGTGGTGTAGTTCTGGCCGACGAGTTTTGCCATGGCTCAGGCCCTCCAGATTCGCGCTAGGTTTCGGCCTTCTGCCTTGTGCCTTGTGCCTTGTTGGTTCGCCATGGCTCACGCCCTCCTCATCAGCTCGGCGCCGCGCGTCAGCGCCGTCAGGATCTTGTCGTAGTCCTGACAGCGGCAGAGGTTGCCCGACACGCCGTGCGCGAGCTCTTCGCGGGTCGGGTTGGGGTTGGTCTTGAGGAAGCCGACCGCCGCCATCACGAATCCCGGCATGCAGAACGCGCACTGGAACCCTTGTTCCTCGACCACACCTTGCTGGATCGGATGCAGCGTGCCGTCGGCGGCCTGCAGCCCTTCGATGGTGACGATCTTTTTCTTGCGCGCCATGTGCGTGAGCACCGAGCACGAGTAGCGCGGCACGTCGTCCAGCAGGACGGTGCACGCGCCGCACTCGGAGCGGTCGCAGCCGAGCTTGGTGCCGGTGAGCCCCAGCTTGTAGCGGAGCGTCATCGCCAGGGTTTCCTGCGGCATCACGTCGACGCGTCGCTCTCGCCCGTTGACAGTGAGCGTGATGAGGCGCTCGACGCCGCCGGCCATGGCGCCGTCCTGGCCACGAAGTGTGGCTCGGAGCAGATAGCCGGCCGAAGAGGCGACGACGCCGGCCGCGATCACGCCTTTGAGGAAATCTCGTCTCGAGACGCCGCCCGGTCGTTCGATGTCGGTCATGTCCGTCTCCCGGAGAACCTGCTGAATTGTGTGGATCGGGTGGATTGTAAGGGAGGTGACCGCGGGATGCCAATCAGGATTACTTCTCGCCCGGCTTGACCCCCTCGAGCATCGAATCGTGGATCCAGCCGTTGTTCTCGTTCTTGTACCAACGCATTACCATGCCGGTTTTCCTGAGCTCAGGCGACAGACCCACCTGGACCCACTCGCCCCGGCGGGCCAGCACCGGCAGAATCGTCCCCTTCGGGGCGAGGACGAGCACCTCGTTGCCCGACGTGGGACCGGTCTGAACGTTGGCATGAGCGGCCTTGATGCGGACACGCTCGCCGGTCGGCTTCGGCGCCTCGGCCGTCGCGCCCGTGCCCTGGCCGCCTCTTCCGCGCTGCCCTGAAGCGGCGAGCGGAAGCACCAGCGTGACGGCCAGCACACCGACGAACACGACTGGGTGAATCCTGTCCATACGCATGCCGAATAGTGGGACTCCGGCCAGTCCAAGTCAAGAATGAGGTATACAAGTCACACCATGCGCGAAAAACCGATTGTCATCGCCATGTCGCTAGCCCTGGTCGCGTTGACGTTTGGCGGCGACCTTTTGAACACCGGTCACCTCCGCGCTCGACAGGCGATCAAGAAAGTGGACATGGGCGACTACGAGCCCGTCGTCCCGTGGCCGAAACCGCTGCCGGACACCGATCGCTCGCACGACGGCTGGACCTGGGGATCCGGTGCGGGCGTCTGGGCCGAGAGTCCTGACAAGGTCTGGGTGATGCAACGCGGCGAGATCTCACTGCCGCCCGGCGCCGAGCCGTGGATCTGTCCCTGCCTCCTGAACCCGCGTCGCACCAACACGGGGAGGCGAGACTACTCAGGCACATCGTACCCATATGAGATGCGGCGGCATCACCTCGTGTTCGCCGTCGATGGAACCGGCAAGACGATCGTCGAGTGGCTGCAGCACGACAAATATCTGGCCCCGCCTCGAGGCAGCGGACTTGGCGAGATGGGCCGCGGGCCGCACAAGATCCTGATCAATCCGTATGATCCCGAGAAACACATCTGGATTGTCGACGACGACATGCACGAGATCAACGTGTTCACCAACGACGGCCAACTGGTGAAGACGATGGGTGAGCGCGGCGTGCCGGGACGCGGCCCCAACAATTTCAACCGGCCCACCGACATCGCGTGGCTGCCGGATGGCACCTTCTTCGTCGCCGACGGCTACGCCGGAACGCGCGTCGCGAAGTTCGATCGCAGCGGGAAGTTCCTGATGGACTGGGGCCGGCCGCCGGTCGATCCGGACAATCCCAAGCCGCTGGAATTCTGGTCGGTGCACAGCATCGGCATCAGCCGCGATCGGCGGCTGTTCGTCGCCGACCGTGAGCATCACCGGATGCAAGTCTTCGACGAGAACGGCAAGTTCCTGGCGATGTGGCCGACCGGCTACAACTCGTCGGTGCTCGCGCACATCGTCACGCAGGATGACTTCGTCTGGGTGGCCGACTGGACGACCGATCGACTTGTGAAGTACGACCTCGACGGGCACTACATCCTCGACATCGGCGGCCACGGCGCGTTGCCTGGTCAGTTCGACGGCGTCCACCAGATCCACGTCGACTCGGCACGCAACCTCTACGTGACGGAAGTCGCGAACGACCGTTCGCAGATGTTCCGGCCCAAGCCGAACGCCGACCCTAATCGGCTCGTCGGACCGATGGCGGTCGTCAACCCAAAACGGTGAGCGCTGGGCACTGCTGATTTCGAGTCGAGCTCGGGTCACGGCTTGGTCGTGGACGCAGAGACCGGCCGCACGACCGGCGCTCCGCTCGCGAGGTCGAACTCGACGCGCGTCGTCCTCGACGGACAACACAACGGATCGGCGGCGGCGTACCGATCGTACTCGGCGGTCAACCGGCTGCTGCTTTGAAGAAACGCCCGCCGCAGGGCACCGTCGGTGCGGCTGTTCATCGGCTGCGGCGAGAGTGTGCCGGCAAACGCGCCGCGCACGAAGACGAAATCCTGGTACTGCAGTGGCCGGCACATGCCGTCGTAACTGGCCGTGCCGCGAATCACGAGAGTCTCCCACCCGCCCTGGTAGGGGCCGACGAGATCCCAGCCGCGGTCCTGCAGCTTCTTGTCTTCTTCCAACTGAGGTGGCCGCGCCTGCTGCTTGCAGCGAGGATCGATGCGGCCTTGGATCCGCGGTGCGGCGGGAATCGGTGCTCCTGGCTGGTTCCACGATGCAGGCTTCGGCTGATCCAGCCACGAAGCCAAGTTGGCCTGCGCATGAACGATCGTCACAATCACGGCCATCACGAGCGATGCCAGCATGACCAGCGCGTTTGCAAGATTCTCTCCGCGATCGCGCTAGACTCTTGGCCATGCTGAGGTCGATCCGATCGTGGCTCGGGATTGACGAGACCACGTCGTCTCCCGAACAGACACCGCTGCGAGAGCTGCTGGACGCGCTCGATCATCTTGAACCTGAGCGCGCGCAATATCTGGCGCGCTTTGCGTACGTGCTGGGTCGCGTCGCGCGCGCCGATCAGGCGATCAGCCCTGAAGAGACGCGCGTGATGGAGTCGCTCCTGATGGAGCACGGGCAGCTGTCAGCGGATCAGGCCATGCTGGTCGTCGGCCTGGCGAAGAGCAGCAACCTGTTGTTTGGCAGCACTGCGGACTTCGTCGTCGTCCGTGATTTGAACGAAACGGCCACCTACACTCAGAAGCTGGCGTTGGCGCATTGTCTGTTTGCCGTGGCGGCGACCGACGAGCGGATTTCGATGAGCGAAGAAGCCGAGCTACATCAGATCACCAACCAGCTGCACATCGAGGGTCCCGACCTGGTTGCCATCCGTCTTCAGCATCGGCGCTTCCTACCAGGGCTGTCTGCGCGGGCATCCGACACGTAATCACGCGGTTCGTCATTGGAAAATCACGCACGCAATGGATTTCTGTCTTGATGGCGATTGAAGTGCCATGGCGAGAGCGATAGGGTGGGCATTCATCCTTTCCGAGCATGACGAGACTCACGCTGCCGGCGGCCGCTGTCCTGTTCCTGGCCGCGCAAGTGTCCAGCCAGGAACCACGATTCTTCTACCCACTGCCTCCAGCGGCAGACATCGTGGTGACCAAGGGAGTGTCCTACGGCCCAGCGCAGATGGAGTTGCTCGTTCCGCGCCGCTCGGGCGGCGCGCCGCTGCCGGTCGTGTTGTTCTTCTATTTGACGCCAGCCGGAATGCCAAGGCTTTCGATTTACGACGCCTGGGGTCGCGTCGCCGCCGGCAGCGGTCTGGCGGCAGTCTTGCCGGACCTGCGCGACACGAGCGCGGCCATAGATTTCGGATCGCTACTCGCGTACCTGACTGCGAACGCCAGCCGCCTGGGCCTCGACGCCACTCGCATCGTGGTGTTTGCTCAATCGGCCAACGTCTCACTCGCGCTGCCGTTGGTTCAGGACCCGGCTGAAACTCGCGTGGCGGCGGCCGTGATGTATTACGGGACGGCGGCTATTGGCACGTTCCGGCGCGACCTGCCGCTACTCTTCGTCCGGGCTGGACTCGATCGTCCACCCGTGAACCGTGCGATCGCCGATCTGTTGGGCCGCGCCGTCGAACAGAACGCGCCCTTCATGCTGCTCAACCATCCGTCCGGCCATCACGGCTTTGAAATCGTAGATGATGACGACGCGACGCGGATGATGATCGATCGAACGCTTGCCTTTGCGAAGGAGGCCACGGCGCCCGCCTATCAGGCGGCGATGCGCCGCGGAGTGACCGAGGCGACCGCCGCCGCGCAGGTCATGACTGGCGACTTTGCAGAGGCAGCCGCGCGGTATGGCCAACTTGTCTCCGCGCGCCCCGACGATCACCTGCTGCGGCTGAGCTACGGAGAGGCGCTGCTCAGTGCCGGCCAGTTTGCAACGGCATGCCTCGAGTTCGAAAAACTCAAGGGGAAGGGGCTCGGGGCTCGCGACCTTGGACTGCCCGCTGCACGCGCGTGCTTGCAAAACGGCGATCACGATACGGCGATCGGTTGGCTCGCCAGCATCCCGCGTCGATTTCTCCCCGACAGTGTCCAGCAGGATCCCGTTTTCGCTCCTCTGCGCTCGCGACCCGAGTTCCACGCGCTGTTTACGAAACGCTGAGGCCGTTTCCTGGGCGAATCGTGGTGCGACCGCTCAATCGGTCGCTTGCGGCTCCACACGCGATTCCGCTACGATGATCGTCTCGCGCGTCCGCGGCAATCGCGTCCGTGGGCGCGCGCACCTGCCAGATTCCTCGGTAGCTCAATGGCAGAGCATCCGGCTGTTAACCGGAGGGTTGCTGGTTCGAGTCCAGCCCGAGGAGCCAATCCTTCAACGAGTTAGCTCGTTCGCCCCTTCCGGTTTGTGATCAATTGTGATCAATCCGTCGCCGATTTCCTGCGCCGCCGCCCGCTTCGACGCCGTCGATCACCTGCGTGTAGACGTTCAGCGTCGTATCGACCTTGGCGTGACCCATCAGCTCGGCGACCACCTTGCCCGGCACGCCCTTCTCGTGCGCCCAGGACGAGTAGGTGCGCCGGAAGGTGAGCCAGGTCGCGTTCGGAAGACCCAGCTTCGCGCAAGCCGGAAACACCCAGCGCCGCAGCACGTTGTTGGGCGAAATCGGCTTTCCCGACCAGGTGGCGAACACGAGGTCGTCCGGCACCGTGCCGTTTCACCCGCGCTCGCCAGTCCGTCGAGCAGCTGCAGCCGCCCCGTCCGCCAGCGGCACCGTCCGCATGCCCGCTTCCGTCTTCGGCGTTCCGAACGCACCCTCGTAGACCGCCTCCTGCACGGTCAGGCGCTTGTCCGCGAGATCGACCGCTTTCCAGCGCAACGCGAACAGCTCGCCGCGCCGGAGACCCGTCAGCAGCGCCACGCCCGACCATCGTCCGCGCCAACGGCGGCAAGGCTGTCCAGCAGCGCCTGTGCCTGCGGCATCGTCAGCGCCCATTTGGGCCTGACGGTCCTGCAGCGTCGGCATGGAAACGCCCCGCGCCGGGTTCTCCTTCAGATGCCCCCACTTCACCGCCGTTCGCAGGATCGCGCTCAGAACATCGTGTATATGGTCGATGGTCTTTGGCGCATACCCGTCGCGGCTCAGCTGCGCCACGTAGCTCTGAATCTCCTGCGTCGTCACGTCCATGACGGCCAGAACGCCGAATCGCGGCACCAGATGCTTGCGCCGCTATGTGCCGATGGTTCTTCTGCGTCGAGGCCTTGTACATCGGCAGCACCGTGCGCTTCCACTCCGCCGTGAGCACATCGAAGCGCACGCGCGAGCGGGTTGGACTGTTTCCGGCTCCGCCGCCGCCACGCGTTGCGCCAGGATCGCTGCCGCCGCACGCCGCGACATCGGCTCCAGCGCCTCGTAGCGCAGCACCCGTTGCATCGTGCCGTCGGGAGCGATTTCCTCCTCCCGCCAGCGAATACCCCACCCCCTCTTCCGTTCGATCAGACCGCCACTGCCGTACTGCCGTTTCGTTCGAGCCATGCGAGATGTCCTTTCTTCGCGTTGGCTCTTCGTGGTTTAGCTCCGCGGCCATTGTAACGTCCGTGCGGCCCGCGTCTAGCTCGTGAGCGCCTTACGCTCGAGAAAATCGCGCACAGCGTGCGACTCAAATCGCAGGTACTTGCCGATCCGAATGTGCGGCAGGCGTTCTTCGCGCGGTGTGAATCGGGCACGAGTGTGCTCGTAGACCCAGCTCTTGCTGACTTTGAGAAGTGCGGCGACATCCTTGACGGTGAGCAGCTCGTGAAGTTCAGGCGCTTGCGGCGGTTCTTTCGTCCAGGCGGTGTGAAGAGCAGAGTCGTACGGAGCCATGATCAACCTCGGAATTGGATATTCGAAGGGCGTCGCTGGCTTGGCCAAGTGATCGGCTGACGCTCACGTGCAGGTGCGACGCTTCGATTTCGCCAGGGGATTGCCAGCCATGGCCACGCCTGAGAGGCAACTTGAGCATCGTCCGTACCGTGCGTGCTCGGATCCAGTGAACTCGGTTGAACCCGCACGAGAAGGCTTCGAACCGTCGCGAATTCTTCGCCGCTGAACGGATCTCTCATAGTGAGCGACTCAAGAGGCACGAACTGATTCTTTCGATTCCTGCCGCCGCCGATAGCAGCCAAAGGCGGCGTAGAGGCAGATCTGTCAAGGGCGGGCGAAGCCCGCCGGAGGGCACCCTTGACAGATCTGACTCGAGCCGCACAATCGCGTTCGGCGACGGCGGTGTGAGAGCAACTGGTGTGGACACTGCCGCAACTCGAGTTGCCGGCTCGTCATGATGAATTTCCGAGAGAATCGCGCGCCGACCGGGTTTGGGGTGCAACCAAGGTTCACGCGTGGATGCGTGTGACTACGTCCACGAACGGGAGATGAGCGTTTTCGCTAGGAAAACTCGATGGGCGATTGTGTTCGGCCGTGGCTCTGTCGTTGCTCTCCATGGCGACCACGAGTCACTGCATGTCGCTACGGGTTGTGAGTTTCGTGACCTACCGCACTGGTTCAGGAGAGTGGCGAGGCCTTGATCGCGATGCGCATGACTTTGTTGCGGCTATCAAAGGGCGTCGGCTCGGTCACTACGCTTCGGTGCGGGTCCGTGGTCAGCATCATCGCTTTGATGATCGGAATCGGGAAGATGTGGTTCGCTGGTTCGGCGAGATGGCGGCGGACTACTTGAACGGCGCGGAGCTTTCCTCGCCCGTTCGTGTTGGTTCCGGTGCCAGGAAGCAAATCCGATCTGTCTTTTCGCGGCGTGAACCGGACGACTGTTCTCGCGTTAGCGGTTGCAGAGGCCTGTGTGCACGGCGCTCGAGTCGCCGATGTCCTTAGGTTCGACCGGAAGATGCCGTCAGTGTGCTCGGAAGGCGGAACGAGAGATCCAGCGGCGCTCTTCGCGCGGCTGCGGCTCACAGGTTCAGTCAGGGACGAACGCGTTGTCCTGATCGACGATGTCGTTGCTTCTGGCGGCCATCTGCGAGCCTGCGGGGCAAGGCTGGAGGAAGGCGGTGCGACGGTCGAGCTGGCTCTCTCTGCGCCGGACGAGCCGACGACAATCCAGGTCGCTGATCCGTTCGCGGTCCGACAGGATGAACTGCCACGCCTTGAGACTTCATCGCGTGCTGGGTGATGCCCGATGGTCAAAGCCGCAGCTCTTCTCTGAAGCTGTCGTACTTGCCGTCACCGACAATGACGTGGTCGTGAATGCGGATTCCCAGGACCTGGCCGGCTTCGACAAGACGGTTGGTCATCGTGAAATCCAGTGAGCTGGGCTGTGGATCGCCCGACGGGTGGTTGTGCGCCAGGATCAGATTCGCCGCGTTAGCCAGGAGTGCGGCTCGAAAGACCTCACGGGGTTATGTTGCGGCCGTAGTTATGTGGCGCCGCCGCTTGAAGGCCAGCGGCGAGGCGGCCTCACGGTCCACGGACGCAACATAATCGTTCCCGCGTTCGCCCGCTCGGCCGACTCGCTAGGGTCCAGACTCAATTGATTAAAGCCAGAATGCCACGGCGGCAACGAGGCACAGGGCTGAGAAGTAGTTCCGAGCGAGTTTGTCGTAGCGCGTTGCGATGCGCCTGAAACCCAACCGCTTCGCCAATGGGGAGATGTTCTTTTCCGAGGGCCGTTAGCGTGCCTGCTCGCGGCGCCGGTGAAGCGTCCGAGACCGGTCGCGAGCAGCGGCTCGCACAACCGCGGGCCACCGATCATTTCGACCGCCATGGGGTCATCCGCGGTATCCAGCGCGGGACTGCGGCGCGGAACGCCTCGTACTCTTTCCCAAACGTCTGCTCGAGCGTGGGTTCTTCGTACGCCACGACGGCGACGTGGAAGACGAGCCACCACAGCGCGCCGTAGACGATGAGGCGCCAATCGCCCATCAGCACCGCTTGACCCAGGATGATGGCAACGAGCGCGACGTATATTGGATTACGCACATAACGGTAGAGACCGGTCACCACGAGATTCCGGGGCGGCGCGATGGGCGCGGGGGTGCCGAGACCCTGCAGCGCGAAACGCGCAAATGCGTCAACGACCCCAGGCACGCCTGCGAGAATCATTATCGCGCCGATGCCGCGCGTCAGCTCCAGACCAAGGAACGGCGGCCGGAGTTGCCAACCCGTGATCGACCATGGAACGAGCCCCGCCAGCGTAAATGGGGCGACCACGAAGAAAACCGCCGAGCCCAGGACGGCAATGGTTCGTTGCACGGCGGTTCCCGACACTCGCTGCGAGCTCATTCCAACCTCCCCTTCATGTTTCCCGTCCCGGACGTGCCGCAGCTCGGAGTAGGGCACCTCCTCGCCGCGCGTGTAGCGATCGATCACGCCTTGGTAGCGCGCGCTGCCGTTCTCCATCACGACGTCGACGCCCACTGCAGCGAAACGCGGGTCCCGCATCACCGAGATCACGAACGCCGGCCCGCGCTCGTCTCCATGACTCTCGCCCGCCTGCAGCCCGATCACGTCGTGCGATCGAAACGCGTCCACGACAGCCGCGATCGGTTCAATCGGCGCGATCGGCTTGAGCGGCGCACTCTGCGCCGAAACCGGGCGGCGGAGCGTGCCGCGGGCGCTCAGCGGCATCCTGCGCGTGCCGGCGCTGTACGGGGTCGCCGCGGCGGGGGTGGTGTTGGGCCTGCACATCACGATGCCCGACGCGGTGATGCGGCCGGTGGGGCTGCTGAGCGACGCGACGGTGCCCATGATGCTGCTGTCTCAGGGGGAACGTGCGGGGCGAGGCTGAGAACGCCGCTTCGGTTAACCCCCGCCCCCGCGCTAATGCTTCCTATCGTCCTCCAGGACGCGGACCAAACGTCAGCCGGTTCAGGACTTGAACGATCTGTTTATCGATGGTCAGTTTCTGATCGAAACGTCCGGCCGCATTCGCAGAGAAAGCAATCAGTGTTGGTCAGGCCAATTCCAAAGCGTTTCATAGAGGTCTACCTCCACTGTAGCGGCGGTCTACTGCCGTTTGCCGGTGAAAGTGCCCTCGCCGAACTCGCCGAACACGACCGTGCCTTTGATCGAATCTTTGTTCTCGATCGTGCATGTGTACGTGACATTGAACGTGAAACCCTGAACCGTTGTCGTGAAAGAAAAGTCGAAGGCCTGTCCTTTAACGGTCCCTGTGAAGTCGGCTTCGCGCGTTGGAAGTGTAATATGGCCGGTCAATTTCTCGCCGTCCTGTTTGAACTCGATTGCCGGCGTGCCGGAGCCGAGGGGGCTTTCCACCTGGAAAACCCATTTGCCGGTCAGGTTCACGGCTGGCGCGGTCTGTGAGTATGCGGCGATCGACGTTATAAGGAAGATGCCGAGCGACAGCACCAGGAAAGATGATTTGCGATTCATGTCGAACTCTCCTCTCTGATTAGCGGCCGAGATGGGGATACGTTTCCACAGGACGTTTTGCTATAGAAAATAGAAATCTTTGAAAACTCTCCGCCGCGCGAATTCCGGATCTCTAACTTCATGGTTTAGTCCTTTGAATCCCCAGGAAGATTCCGGCGATCACCCAGAGCAGCCAGAGCAAGGTCTTCATGTCAGCTCACTTTCGGCTCGCCCTTGTCGCCGCCGCCCGAATCGGTCAGTCGCTGCTGCTGCAGCGCGGCGGCGCCCATCAGCCCGCCCATGCCCATCGATTCGACGGCGCTGCTCGGGATCAGCATCAGCGCGCCCTTCTCCTTCAGCCCTTCGTAGAGCATGTTCATCGCGCGCAGGTGCAGCGCGGTCGGGTTGTTGCTGGTACGACTTGGCCGCTTCCTGGAACGAGTGCGCGATCTCCATCTCCGCCTGGCCGAGGATGATGCGCGCCTGCTTCTCGCGCGCCGCCTGCGCCTCGCGCGACATCGCGTCCTGCAGCGCGCCGGGAATCACGACGTCGCGCATCTCGACCGACGAGACGGTGACGCCCCACGGGTTCGACCGCTGATCGATCAGCTGCTGCAGCTCGGCCTCGATCCGCTCGCGGCCGCGCAGCAGATCGGTGAGCGTCGTCCGGCCGATGATGTCGCGCAGCGCCGTCTGCGCCGCCCAGCTCACCGCCTGCGCGTAGTCCTGCACTTCGAGCGCCGCCTTCTGCGCGTCGTGCACCATCCAGAAGAGCACGGCGTCGACGTTGACCGGCACGGTGTCGGACGTCAGCGTCTGCTCGGCGGCGAAGCTCGTCGTGATCGTGCGCTGATCGATCCACGACGACACGCTGTCGACGAACGGGACGATCCAGAAGAGCCCGGGCCCGCGCAGGCCGACGAAGCGGCCGAGCCGCAGCACGACGGCGCGCTCCCACTGCTGCGCGATCCGCGGCGACTGCATCAGCACGAGGCCGACGAGCGCGCCATCACGATCAGCGGGATCGGGTTGCCGGTCGCGCAAGACCCGAGCGACGCCGAGCGCGATCGAGCCGATCAGCATCGCGACGCGACGACGTTCGGCGCGCGGCATCGCGATGCCGTCCGAATCGCGCCGACGTGACTGACAGGAACGATGACGCTCATCTGGCGCCGGCTTCATGCTCCGTGTCGTCGTCGATGCTGCGCCGAGCGCAGCGATCACATCGTCGACGGTGAAACCCGGCCGCGTCGGCGTCGGCGAGCACGCGCGTGACGAAGGCGCGCAGCCGGCGTTCGTGCTCGCGCGGCGGGTGCGCCTGCGCCGGCGTGGCGCTGATGAACGACCCGACGCCGCGCCGCGTTTCGATGACGCCGGCGCGCTCGAGCTCGGCGTAGACGCGCGCGACGGTGTTGGCGTTGACCTGCAGGTCGACGGCGAGCTGGCGGACGGTCGGCAGCTGGTCGCCCGGCTGCAGCCGGCCGGTGGCGATCGCCGCGCGCAGCCCGCGCTCGAGCTGCGCGTAGATCGGCGTCGCGTCGCGGGGGTCGATGGAGACGATGCTCGCCCACTTGAGTGATTATACTAGTTCATTGGTACAATTCCCGTCAAGGCGCGGAAACCGGGCCAGAATGGCGCATGCATATCGACCGCTTCCGGGTGCGTGGGAGGGACACGAACGCCCTGCGTCGTTGCCGGTCGGACGACACCGGCCGGTTCAAACACAAGGAGCAGGCGCTCGAGCATCTGGCGAAGGGCGTCGGCCGCCTTTCGCACCTTCAGGAGCTGCTGTTCGCGCAGGATCGGTACGCGCTGCTGCTCATCTTCCAGGGTATGGACGCGTCCGGCAAGGACGGGACGAGAGATCAAACACGTGATGTCGGGCGTGAACCAAGGGGGACAGGTGCGGGCCCTCAGGCCCAGGACGTGCATTTACCAGACCTCCGCCGATCCGAAGTTCGTTCTGGAAGAACCGCTGACGGTGCAGGTGTATCAGTCCGCCGCCGTCGTGACCGGCGTCCAGGCGCCGGGCGGAGCGCGGCGGGTGCGGTTTGTGCGATTGTGGGTGAGGGATGGCCGCTGACTGGAAGATCGCGATCCACCACGGGACCACAATCGCCCAGGCACAGGCCAACGCGACTCCAGTAGGGCCAGCCGGACGCACAGCGATGCGATTAAAGGGACGTCGACTCCTCTCCCTGCCTTGAGCGGTGAGGAGGCGGCAGTGTTCAGCGTTCAGAAAGCCGACCCCGAAGCCTACGCGCAGCACGATGCCACAACGTATGAACGGTGGACTGCGGCGGAGTTCGTCACAGTGACAACTTCGGGACAGGTCATTCCGCGTGATCAATGGTTGAAGAACAACATTATCGAGAATCAGGACAAGCGGATTCCATCAGTGAAAGACGACGTCAAGGTTCAACTCTTTGGTGATGTGGCCGTCATTACCTGCCGGAACATCACCACGCGGCCTGACGGGGCTGCTCCACCAGAGCGTATGACCATGATCCTGGCAAAAAAGAACGGAGCATGGCAGCAAGTGCTCACGCAGTCGACGACGATCCAGGCGCGAGAACGGCCCCCTGACGAAGGCGTCGGAACTGTAAATAGGTCTCGGCCGCCGGAGAAAATGCCGAGGTGCCCGACGACCAATTGCCGGTTCTGAGACGTCCACCGAGGGCCCGCGCCATGGTCGGAGACCGCGCGGAGGACATCAGCGCGGACCGCGCGCATGGTGTTCGCGGGGTCGCGGCCGGGTGGGGGCATGGGTCCCGCGCGGAACTCGCGGCAGCCGCGCCGAATTACCTGGCCGAGACGGCCGAGACCGTTGCCGATATGGTGTCTTGCGTACAATCTGTGACGGGCTAACCAACGAATGGAGCCGACGCGCGATGACCAATGAACGCGCGCGGCTCATTCGCAGCGTTGACTCCAGCCCCAACATCGAAGCTACAGAGAAGCCAGCCACGTGAGCAAGGCAGCGTCGTCTCGCCACCCGGTTTTCCCTCGATCGTGACCTACGGTCGGCGGCTCACACAACTTCATCGCGGCCTCTTTCATGCGCACCGTGATTTCGGCGTATCGGTTCGTCGTCTCCAGACTGACGTTGTCCGAGCCAGCCACGGATGACATTCACCTCGACGCCGGCTTCCAGAAGTCATGTTGCGGACATAGTTATGTGGCGCTGCCGCTTGAAGGCCAGCGGCGAGGCCTCGCGGTCCACGGACGCAACATGATCGCACCCGCGTTCGCCCGCTCGGCCGACGCGCTGGGCACCCTCACAGTGAGCGCAGGAAGACCATGAGTCCTGGCTCCTTTCGCCAGTGCCTGCGCGAGTCGTCTGGAATCGAGCACTCCCCCAGCGCCTTGGCCTTCATCGCGAGATCGACTTCGGCGTAGATGTTGGTGGTGTCCAAGGACACGTGACCGAGCCAGGCGCGGATCGTGTTGATGTCGACACCCGCGCGCAGCAGGTGGACGGCTGTCGTATGCCGGATCACGTGCGGGCTGACGCGCTTGGCGGCGATCGACGGGACGCGCTGCGCCGCTCGCGCCGCGTGCCGTTTCACCAGGTCGTAGATGCCAAAGCGCGTGATGGCTTCGCGGCGGCGATTCAGGAAGACGGGCTCGTGACCGCCGCGCGTGGCGACGAGCGTCTTGAGTACGCCCGCCGTCGACGGCCACAGCGGACACAGACGTGTCTTGTTCCCCTTCCCGAGGAGTTTGGCCGCTGGCGACGTGCCAAGGTCGAGATCGGCGACGGTCAGACGTGCCGCTTCGTCAGCGCGAGCGCCCGCGTTGTACAGAAACAGAAGGAGCGCATGGTCGCGGGCTCCCTGGCTCGTGCGGCGGTCCGGCGCCGCGAGCAGGGCGTCCATCTCCGGTTTCTCGAGGTACGGAAGCGTGCCCTTCGCCGCCTTCTTGATCGGAATGGCGGTGAGCTCGGCGCACCAGGCCAGGTGCTCGGGACTTCGCGTCCCGATGAAGCGAGCGAAGGCGTGTATCGCCGCGAGCCGCTGGTTGCGCGTGGACACCGAGCAGTGCCGCTCGTCTTCCAGGTGCGCCAGGAAGCGACGAACGACGTCTGGCGCGAGATGTTCAATCTCGAGCTGATCGATCTGGTGGCCCAGCTGCTTCGCCGCGAATGGCAGCAGCAAGGTCATGGCGTCTCGGTAGCTCGCCTGCGTATTCCGGGACAAGTTGAGATCCGCGACGATGTGCTCCAAGAGAAAGCGTCGTACCCACGGGGCAACGAGATTCTTGCTGGTCATGGCTGGACCTCCACTCCGACGTAGGTTTCGAACCGTCGTCCCGCTTCGCGCAGGAGGTCCGGCGTCATCGTCAAATAGTGTTGGGTCTCGGCGAGGCTGATGTGACCGAGGTACGTCGACAGCTTCGGGAGGAGGAGCTGCACGTCAGCGCCCTGACGGTACCAAGCCACGAGCCTGTGCACGGCAAAGCTGTGCCGCAGGTCGTGCAGACGCGGCTGAAAATACGCGCCGTCACTTCGACGGAGACCGATGCGGCTACGCAGAATCCGAAAATATCGCTCCGCTGTGTACAACGAGATCGGGATCCCGTCCCGCCGAAGCAAGAAGGCGTTTCGAGTCGGAGGCCGCCGTATGACCGCCAGTCGCGTGTCGGCGTAGAGGTCCAGCGCCGACGAGAGCCTCGGCCCAATCGGCACCAATCGGGTCTTGAAGAATTTCGTGTTCCGCACGAGGAGCATGTTCGTGTGGAGGTCCACGTCATCGAGGGTGAGCGCGAGCGCCTCGCCGAGGCGAAGCCCTGCGCCGTAGAGAAGCAAGATCAGCGTCCGAAACGTCAGCGCGGGAATCGTGGCAGGCTGCCCGTTCTTCGGATGCGGAAGGTCCAGCGCCGACGTCGCGTCCAGCATGCGCCGCAGTTCTTCCTCCGCGTAGATGTAGGGCGTGGCGTACGCTGGCCGCTTCGGGAGGCGGTACGCCACCGGCGAGGTGGACACGAGACCGCGCTGCATGGCGAAGCGGAAAAGCCCGGCCAGGGTGTAGTGCTTCTGGTGCCAACCGGAGGTGATCGGCCCAGACCGCTTCAAGAACGCCCGCACGGTGTCTTGGGTGACGTCGTTGACCTCAATGGCGCCGGCCACGCGCGCAAACGTGCGGAGGATCATCGCCCCGCTCCGAAAGCGCAGCCCCGTCGAGCGCTTCACGATCACGTACTCTTCGACGACTTGAGTGAGTGTCATGCGAGCCCTCCCAGGTCGAAGGCCGCGACTTCGCGCAGCCCTTGGAGGTCCACCTTGGCGTATATGCGTGTGCTGGTCAGGCTGCGATGACCGAGGTGATCGGCGATTTCCTTGAGCGACAGGCCGCGCGCCATGAGATGTCCGGCGCACGCGTGCCGGAGTACATGAGGACCGCGACGCGGCACGTGAAGGCCGAGCCGCGTGATGCGCTCCGCGACGACGGTATACAGGCTTTTCGAGGTCATCGGTCCGATGGGCGCCCGGACCTTCAGAAACAGCTCGCGACACGCGCGTCGCGGCCGGGCCTCTTTGAGGTACCGGATGATCGCCTGTCCGACGACGGGCATGAGCGGATAGACCTGGGAACGTCCCGGCTTGGAGCGACGGACCGTCAGACGGTCGTGCTCCCAATCGACGTCGTCCAGGCGGAGCGCGGCGACCTCACCGGCCCGGAAGCCATAGACCGCCAACAGCAGGAGAATCGCGCGGTCTCGGACGTCCGTCGGGTCATCGGACGCCGCGTCCTGGATCAGCCGATTGACGTCATCCCATGAGGGACCGATGGGCAGCCCGTTGTCACGATAGATATGTGGACCATGCAGGGTGTCGGCGAGTCCGGCGGCGCACCATCCGCGCCGCTCGGCGTGGCGGATGAACGCACGCACGGCGTTGGTGTGAATCTTGATCGAGACGCGCGACAGTCGCTGCGCGTGCCAGGTGCTGGAGATAGCCGTCGAGATCCCGCGGGCTCAGACCAGGCACTGGCGCGTGACGCTCATGGAGCCAGTCGAGGAATCGGCGGAGATGCCAGCGCCGGGTTTTCAACGTGCCGCGCGAGAGCCCGCGCTCCTCGGTCATCCACCGCTCGAAGTCGTCGAGCAATGCGGCGTACGGTCGCGGGCTGACCGCCTGCGGCTGGAGGCGCCCCAGAAACAGGACCCATCGGGTCGTGACACGGAGAAACTCTCGGCGATGTTCGCGCGCGTCGTCGGGGATACCTGCCTGACGGCGGATCACTTCGATGCGAGCCGCGGCGGCTTCAAGGCGCTCCTGATCCACGTCCAGCCCGCCATGCGCGTGCAGGTCACAGGCCGCGGTCACCACGATCCCGGCGATCCGACGGAGCGCCACCTTGCTGAAGCCCTCCTCGCCGCAGTGCGCGAGGAATCGTTCACGCTCGACCGCGTACGGCGCGATCGTGTGGAACACGAGGTCCGACGTCTTCACGAATAGCTTCTCGAACATGAGCCAACCTCCTTGACGGAATGTCGTCCAAGGGTGGTTGACTTATGTTGCGTTGGGAAGGCGAGGGGCCGACGGCGTGCAGCGGATGCAGCCGCTACCCCACATAACTACGGCCGCAACATAACCTGAAGAGGTCTACCAGGCTCCGCGGAGTTGGACCGAGCGCGCCTACCACAATCTCATCCATTTCAACGCCCTCGCCAAAGGCGGGCACTTTGCCGCCTGGGAACAGCCGCAGCTCTTCTCGGAAGAGGTTCGCGCGGGCTTCAGATCGCTGCGAAAATAGTCGACCTGAGACCGCGCTCGAAGACGGGACGGCGTGGCTGCACGCCGTCCCTTTCATACACAAATGCAGAGACGTATGTTCGCGCAACCACGACACGATCGCCGCCGTTTCTTGGGGATAGCCGCGCTGTCGCTGGCTGGTGCGTGGATTGGCACGAGAGATTCGGTGCTGCATATGATCAAGGTGAAACCGTTCAGACCATCCAGCGCCAGCGACCTGGCCTCGCTCGGCGGGGCGACAGCCTGGCTCAATTCAGCGCCCCTGACGGCGGCGGACCTTCACGGCAAGGTCGTGCTCGTCGACTTCTGGACCTACACCTGCATCAATTGGCTTCGCACACTGCCATACGTCCGCGCCTGGGCCGCGCGGTACAAAGAACACGGGCTGGTCGTCATCGGCGTGCACACACCAGAATTCTCGTTTGAGGCAAACGTCGACAACGTGCGACAGGCCGCACAGGAGAGAGGCGTCACGTATCCCATTGCCATCGACAACAACCGCGCGATCTGGAGTGGGTTCGGTAATCACTATTGGCCGGCGCTCTACTTCATCGATGCGGCAGGGCGCGTGCGCGATCACCACTTCGGCGAAGGCAATTTCGAAGAATCGGAAAAGAGAATTCGACAATTGCTGGCAGCAGCGGGAACCGGCGGCGGGATCGATCGGGAGTCCGTTTCCGTCGAGGCGCATGGTCCAGAGGTGGGCGCAGACTGGGGCGGCTTGAAGTCGCCCGAAACCTACGTCGGCTATCAGAAAGCGGAGAACTTCGCGTCTCCTGGCGGCGCCGCGGTGAACACGCGTCGCGTCTATGCCGTTCCGCCTCGCCTGCGCCTCAATCAATGGGCGCTTTCAGGTGAATGGACGGTGAAGGCAGAAGCGGCCGTGCTGAACACCGCCGGCGGACGGATCGCATACCGGTTTCATGCGCGCGATCTCCACCTCATCATGGGGCCATCCGGACGCCGGGGAGCCGTTCCTTTTCGAGTGTCAATCGATGGACAGCCGCCGGGCGCGAACCATGGAAGTGACGTGGACGACCAAGGTACAGGCACCGCCACCGAGCAGCGCCTGTATCAGCTGGTTCGACAATCGGGACCGATCGCCGATCGCCAGTTCGAGATCGAGTTCCTCGATTCCGGCGTGGAAGCGTTCGCGTTCACCTTCGGTTGACGGATATGCTTGCCTGTAAGCGATCCTTGGACCTACAGGAGGCCGTATGCTCTCGTGGTTTCGCGCGGTTCGATCGGCATCGGTCGTGGCGTTCGCCGCTGCATTGGTCGCGCCGACGTCGCCGGTGTTCATGGGGCGGTTCCGCCGCGCCTGGGCGACCACCACCAAACGGTTTGTGTCGCCGGTGTTGGCCTGTCTCATCGTCGCTGGTGTACAGGGTCGCGCCGCCGACGTATCGAGGATCGAGCTCCTGCCGCTGCAAACCGTCACGGTCACGGAGGAGCAGTTTCTCACCGGCTCGCGTGACGGTCGGCCCGTTACCATCGCGGTAGAGCTGCGACTCCCGGCCACTGGCGCCGCACGCGTGCCAGCTGTGGTCCTGTTGCACGGGTCCGGTGGCGCCAATACGAGGGACGATCGGTGGTCGAGAGACTTGAACGACCTCGGTGTGGCGACGCTGCTCGTGGACAGCTTCAGCGGGCGCGGGATCGTCAGCACGGTCGCCGATCAGACTCAGCTCAGTGAGCTGTCGGGGATCATCGACGCGTATCGTGCGCTCGAGCTGCTCGCGAAGCACCCGCGGATCGACGCGACACGCATCGGTCTTCTCGGCGGCTCCCGCGGCGCGATGTCGACGCTCTACGCCAGCATCAAGCGATTCCACCGCATGTATGCGCCGGCGGGCGCGGACTTTGCCGTCTACCTGTCGTTCTACCCGCCGTGTTCGAGAACCTACATCGACGACACCGACGTGGTGGATCGCCCGATTCGGCTCTTTCACGGGACGGCTGACGATATTGCGCCTCTGGCGCAATGCCTCTCCTACGTGAAGCGATTGCAGGCCGCAGGGAGAGATGCGCAGCTGACCGAGTACGCGGGCGCGTACCACGGGTTCGACAACCCGCTGACACCGGTGCGTCCAGCCGGGCCTCAGACCACGCGTCGGGGGTGTGACCTGTACGAACAGTCGGTCGGGCGTGTCCTCAACCGCGAGACCGGCCTGCCTGTCACCCGAAACGACGAATGTCTCAAGGGTGGTGGGCCACCCGGGTACGATGCTCGCGCACACGCCAAAGCCGTCGAGGACGTGAAGGCGCTTCTGCAGCGGGTGTTCAAGCTGGAGCCGGCCCGATAGCCGTCTGCGAGATGGTCGTCGGAGCGCGGGGTTAGAGGTTCAGAGCCGATCGCGAGCGGTCGTTATTGACTACAGGCTCCGGACGGTTTCCAGTCAGAGGGTATGCCCCGCTCCTGAGCCGAATCATGGATGACCAGGGCGAACGCACGCCGGAGCGTCGTACCAGTGACGTTGAGTTCCATTGGAGTATTCGCTCGCACCGTCGCGGTTTCTCCGGCCCGAGCCCCGCTGGCGCCAGCCGGAGTCTCCAGACACTACTCTCCCGCCAGCACATCCCAGCCTTCGGGGCCCGGGTGTGTATGCACCCTCGAATTGTCGCCGGGCCGCATGACGGCGTAAGAGAGAACCGCAGCGTAGCGCTCTGCCGTGAACCATCCCTTGTTCGGGAAGTTTTGATCCAGTGCGCTTCATGACCAGCTGGGGCCGTGGGACCGAAATACAGATCGATCGCGCTGCCCGTGGCGTCCTTTAACTCGAACAGCGAGCGAAGCGCGGCCTTGTTCTGCGCGGTCTGGATCATCGGTGACAAGGCGACCCATTTCTTCGAGGGGCAGGAGGAAGAGCTCCTTAAGATCGTTGCCGGCTTCCTCGACGGAGTGTTCAGCAGGCCCTGAGCCTTACGCCCGCCACTGCTTCAGCAGCTCCCCACGCTCCAGGAGCGCCGACGCGGCCCGCCCCGCCAGCAATGCCCAGAACGCGGCGCTGATGCCGGGAACGGTGAAGGGAGTGACCGCGACCAGAAAGACGACCAGCGCAGCTCGCGACGCCTTGACATCGGCGGAAAGTACCCTCACAATTGAACGAATGGTTAAACCAGTCGTTCAAGAGAATCTTCGCACGCCTCCAGGTACGCGCCCCGAGGCGGAGTTCGGCGAGACCAAGACCAGGATCCTCGACGCCGCGTTCCGCCGGCTGGTGCAGGAGGGCTACGCGGCGCTGAGCATGCGCGAGATCGCCCGGGACGCGGGGGTCAACCACGCGCTCATCAACTACCACTTCCGCAGCAAGGACCAGCTCGTCATCGCGGTGCTCGACGAGGCGAACCGGCGGCTGCTGGAGCGCCAGCAGCGCATGTATGCGGCGCCCGGGGGCTTCGCCGAGAAGTGGGCGCAGGCGCGCCGCTTCTACCAGAGCGACCTCGCCTCCGGCTTCGTGCGGCTGCAGGCCGAGCTGTGGGCCGCGAGCTTCGCCGACCCGGGCCTGCGCGAGAAGTTCGTGCTGCGCATCCAGGCGTGGCGGAAGGTGGTGGCCGACGCGGTGCGCGACGCGCTCGCCACGCTCGAGGCCGAGGGCGTGAAGCTGCCGGCGCCGTTCAGCGCGCCGGTCATCGCCTGCTGGATCTCGACGTTCTGGATCGGCATGGAGTTCGCCGACCTGCTCGGCTCGAAGGAAGCGCAGGCCGAGCACCGCGCCGCGCTGGACGCGATCCAGAAGCTGCTCGAGCAGCTCGACGCCAGGGTCGGCCAGGGCGCGGCGCGCAGGAGGAAGAAATGAAACTTCCGGAGAGCTTCGGCAAGGTGGTGGGCGAGCTCCCGGCAGGCGGGCGCCTGCCGGACGGTCAGGAATTCCCCTTCGGCACGCTGCGCCCGGTGCGCGACGGGTTCGTCGAGCGGAACGACGTGAAGAGCTGGTACGCGGTCTACGGCGAGCAGGGCCCCTGGATTGCGTTCGCACCGATCTTCCAGATCGCGCACAGCCAGATGCTGAAAGGGGTGGTGCCTTACCTCGCGGAGCACTTCCGCGTCTTCACCATGGACCTGCGCGGCAACGGCCGCTCCGACCGGCCGCGCGGGCAGGCGGCTTACGCCTTCGACGAGTACTACGCGGATTTCGTCGCGGCGCTGGACGCCGCCGGGGTGGACAAGGCCGCGGTGATCGGGATTTCGGCGACCGCCATGACCACGCTGCGGTTCGCCGCCGAGCACCCGGAGCGCGCGACCCATGTGATCATCGTCGGCGGCTACGCCGACGCGCGCATCGACGAGCCAAAGATCGCCGAGCGCGTGCGCGCCGAGAGCGACCGCATGCGTAGCGACTGGCCGAAGTACCTCGAATGGTTCTTCTCCATCGTGTTCACCGAGCCGCATTCGACCAAGCCGTTCGAGGACGGGGTGCGCTACGGCTGGGCGGCGAGCGGCGAGCTGGTGGACTGGGGACGCAACGGCTGGCTGGAAAGCGACGTCACCGCGCTCGCGCGCCGCATCCAGTGCCCGACGCTCGTCATCCACGGCGACGGCGACAAGCGCGTGCCGATCGAGAAGGGCCGGGCGATCCGCGACCTGGTGCCCGGCGCGCAGCTCCTCACGGTCGGCGGCGGCGGCCACCTGCCGTCGGCGCGTGACCCGGTGATGTTCAACCGCGCGGTGCGCGACTTCGTCGCCGGCCGCCCGGGAACGGGAACCTGGGTGCGCGCGATGAGCCGCAAGCGCCGCGCGCTGTTCATCTCGAGCCCGATCGGCCTCGGCCACGTGCAGCGCGACCTCGCGATCGCGCGCGAGCTGAGGAAGCTCCAGCCCGAGCTCGACATCGACTGGTTCACCGTCGACCCGGCGGCGCGCTACCTCGAGCAGGAAGGCGAGCGACTGCACCCGATTACGAAGCGCCTGGCGAACGAGAGCCGGCACTTCGAGCACGTCGCCGGCGAGCACGACCTGCACGCCTTCTTCGCGCTGCGCACCATGGACGAGATCATGGTGCGCAACTTCATGACCTTCTCCGATCTCATGGAAGAACAGCACTACGACCTCGTGATCGGCGACGAGGCCTGGGACGTGGACTACTACTACCACGAGAACCCGGAGCTCAAGCGCCAGCCGTTCGTGTTCCTTACGGATTTCGTGGGTTGCTTGCCCATGGAAGAGAACGAACGCGAAGCTCACCTGTGCGCGGACCGAAACGCCGACGACATCGAGCACGTGGCACGCTTCCCGTATGTGCGCGACGCGGCGATCTTCGTCGGCAACCCGGACGACGTGACCGAGAAGCCGTTCGGCCCCGGGCTGCCCGGCATCCGAGAATGGACCGACCGCAACTTCTCCTATGCCGGCTATACCCTGCCCTTCGACCCGAGAGATTTCCTGGACACGGAAAGGCTGAGACAAAAACACAACTATTCGAAAGACGAGAAGATCGTCATTGCTTCCATCGGCGGCACCGCCGTCGGCCGGCCGCTGCTGGAAAAGATCGCGCAGGCGTTCCCGCGCATGAAGAAGCAGGCGCCGGAGCTGCGCATGATTCTCGTCGCGGGTCCACGACTTTCCCACGGAGTCTTTTCCGCACGTGGCAGGCCTCGAAGTGCGGCCCTACGTGCACAACCTGTTCGAGCACCTCGCGTGCTGCGACCTCGCGCTGGTGCAGGGCGGCCTGTCCACCTGCATGGAGCTGGTCGCGACGCGCCGGCCGTTCCTCAGCTTTCCTTTGCAGCGCCACTTCGAGCAGAACGTGCACGTGCGCCGGCGGCTCGCGAACTACGGCGCCGACCGCTCCGTTTCATACGCGGACCTCACGCCCGAGGCGCTCGCCACGCGCGCGCTCGAGGCGATGCACGCGCCGGTGCGCTACCAGCCGGTGGAGACGGATGGTGCGGCGCGCGCTGCGAAACGCATCGCTCAGGTCCTGGAAAACCGATGGTGGGTGCAGTCCTAGTACCCCATCGGTAACCCCCGCTTTACAGTCGCCCCAACCACAAGGAGTCTTTCATGGGTGGATTCGTCTCTCTCGATGAAGCCGATGGCGTAGAGGAAGATGTAGAGAAAGAAGACGGAGACCAATCGTCTTCGGCACGAACTCGTTGCGATAGCCAGACCTCAACGGGAAAGCCGATCAACAGTCCCGCTCAGGTGCTGTTCGCCAGCCTGATCGGCACCACGATCGAGTTCTTCGATTTCTATATCTACGCCACGGCGGCGGTGCTCGTGTTTCCGCGCCTGTTTTTTCCGGCGTCGGATCCGGCGTCCGCCACGCTCGCCTCGCTGGCGACGTTTGCGATCGCCTTCGTCGCCAGGCCGATCGGCTCGGCGCTCTTCGGCCACTTCGGCGACCGCGTCGGCCGCAAGACCACGCTGGTCGCCGCGCTGCTGACGATGGGACTGTCCACCGTCTCCATCGGCGCGCTGCCGACCTACGGCACGATCGGTATCGCGGCGCCGATTCTCCTCGCGCTGTTTCGCTTCGGCCAGGGCCTCGGTCTCGGCGGCGAGTGGGGTGGCGCGGTGCTGCTGGCGGTCGAGAACGCGCCACCCGGCAAGCGCGCGTGGTACGGCATGTTCCCGCAGCTCGGCGCGCCGATCGGGTTCCTCTTCTCCGGCGGCATCTTCCTGCTGCTCTCCGCGTGGCTCACCAACGAGCAGTTCTTCGCATTCGGCTGGCGGCTGCCTTTTCTCGCGAGCTCCGTGCTGGTCCTCCTCGGCCTGTACGTGCGGCTGACGATTACCGAAACGCCGGTCTTTCAAGAGGCGCTCAGCCGCCGCGAGCGCGTGGACGTGCCGATGCTGACGGTCCTCCGCGACCATACGGGCACCGTCCTCCTGGGCGTGCTGGTCTCGCTCACGGCATTCGTCACCTTTTATCTGATGACGGTGTTCACCCTCTCGTGGGGCACCAGCGCGCTCGGCTACTCGCGCGAGAAGTGTCTCGTCATGCAGCTGTTCGCCATCCTGTTCTTCGCGCTGTTCACGCCGATCTCCGCGGTTCTCGCCGAGCGGGGCCGGCGCCGCATGCTGATATGGGTGAACGTCGCGCTCTTCCTTTTTGGCCTGGTCCTGGCCCCGATGTTCGCCGCCGGCACGACCGGCGCGGTGCTGATGATGGTGCTCGGCATGAGCTTGGTGGGCCTGGTGTACGGACCGCTCGGCACCGTGCTCTCCGAGCTCTTTCCGACGACGGTGCGCTACTCCGGCAGCTCGCTGACGTACAACCTGGCCGGCATCTTCGGCGCGTCGCTCGCGCCGTACGCCGCCACGTATCTCGCCAAGACGTACGGGCTGCAGTACGTCGGCTACTACCTTTCGAGCGCGGCGATCCTGTCGCTTGCCGGACTGCTCGCCACGCGCGAAACGAAGGACGCCATCCTTTGAATAGATGTCGGAGGCCGCCGCCGTATCATGGCCGTTGCAACTTCTTTGTGAGGTCCGTCGATGAACGAGATTTTTCCGCTCGTCTATGACGAGCTCCGGCGGATCGCCGCCCGCAAGCTCCGGGAGGAGCGCACCAGCCACACGCTCAGCGCAACCGCCCTCGTGCACGAGGCCTGGCTCGAGTTGCGCAAACTGAATCGGATGAAGTGGCAGAATCGCTCACACTACCTCGCCGTCGCCGCGCAGGCGATGCGCCGGATCCTGATCGATTACGCGGTCGGCCGGAACCGCCAGAAGCGCGGCGGCGGTCAGACGCCGCTGCACCTCGACGGCGACGTGTGGGCCGTCGTCGAGTCGCGTGGAGAGGACCTCCTCGCGCTGGACGAAGCGCTGGTGCGGCTCGGACGCCTCAGCGAGCGCCAGGCGCGGATCGTCGAATACCGGTTTTACGGCGGGATGACGGTGGAAGAGACGGCCGACGCGCTGCAGGTGTCGCCGGCGACGGTCAAACGTGAGTGGGCCACCGCTCGAGCGTGGCTGAATCGCGAGCTGCTCGCGTGAGCCGTACGACGAAACATGGCGACTCCGCGACAGCGGATCGGTGGGCGCTCGTTCAGGACGTCCTCGGTGAGGCAATCGAATGCCCCGCGGAGCAGCGCCGCGCGCTCGTGGACGCGCGCTGCGGCGCCGACGCCGATCTCAGACGCGAAGTGGAATCGCTGCTGCTCGCCCACGAACAGGAGGGTGTCGTCGATCGCCTGACGCCTCTCGTGACGCCGGCCAGCGCGTTGCTGCGGGAACCGGTCAGCGACTGGTCCGGCCGCACGGTCGCGGAATACGTCGTCCAGAAGCCGATTGGGGCCGGCGGCATGGGCGTCGTGTACAAAGCGCGCGACGAGCGGCTCGGACGTCACGTGGCGCTCAAGTTCCTGCCGCCTGCGCTCGAGCGTCGAGCCGGCGGCGAAGGCGAGGTTCATCGCGGAAGCGCGCGCCGCGGCTGCGCTCGATCACCCCAACGTCTGCACGATTTACGGAATCGGCGAGACCGGCGACGGACAGTTGTTCATCGCGATGCCGCTGTACGAAGGCGAGACGCTGCGGGAGCGGATCGCCCGCGGACGTCTCACGTTCGACGAAGCGCTCCCGATCGCGTTGCAGGTCGCCCGCGGACTCGAGCACGCGCACGACGCCGGCATCGTGCACCTCGACGTCAAGCCTTCCAATATCGTCGTGCTGCCGGACGGCGCCGCGAAGATGCTCGACTTCGGCATTGCGCAGATTCATCATGCTCCGCTCGTGGATCCGCAGGACGATGATGGGAACTGTGCCGTACATGAGCCCCGAGCAGGCGGCGGGCAGGGCGGTGGACCGGCGCTCCGACATCTGGTCGCTGGCCGTGGTCGTCCACGAGATGCTCGTCGGCAGGCGGCCATTCGACGGCGACGACGGGAAAGCGGTGCTGCAGGCCATTCTGCATGCGGATCCGGTGCTGACGGCGACGTCGCATCCCGACGTGCCCGCCTCGCTCGAGCGCGTGCTTTCGACGGCGCTCGCGAAGCTGCCTGGCGACCGCCACGCGTCGATGTCGGTGTTCGCGTCCGAGCTGTCTGCGGAGGCGAGCGAACGAGCGGGCGGACGAACCGTGGAGATCGACGATCCGCAGCGGATGTCGGCCACAGAGCGGCGCCGGACGGCCGTGCTCGTCACCGTCGTGTCGGATTATCCGTCGCTCGTCGATCGCGTCGCTCCCGCGGACGCGCAGCGCGCGATCGCGCGTGTCCGCGAAGTCGCGGTGGACGTCGCTCGCGAGTACGGCGGACTCGTGAACCAGGCGATCGGCGACGAGATCGTGTCGCTCTTCGGCGTGCCGTCGGCGCACGAAGACGACGAACTGCGGGCGGTTCGAGCGGCGCTCGATCTGCACGCGCGGGTGGAGGCGATCGATCCCGCGAGCTTCCGGCCGCGCTTCGCCTGCGCGTGCAGTCGGGGCTGCACGTCGGACCTGTCGTCGCTCGTCGTCTGCACGAAGGGCCGCGCCGCTACGACATCGTCGGCGCGCCGTTGGCGCAAGCCTGCTCGCCTCGCGGTCCTGGCGGACCCCGGCGACGTCTGGGTAAGCCCGGAGACGCAGCGTCTCGTCGGGCCTTACATGCACACGTCGGCGTGCGCCGCCGTCGCGCTCGATTCGCAGGCGGAGCTGGTGACGCCGTTCCGCGTCCTCGGCGAGACCGGCATCGCGACGCGGTTGGAAGCCTCGAGGCGAACGGGACTGACGCCTTACGTCGGCCGTCAATCCGAGTTGTCAACGCTGCAGGCGCGCGTCGCCCGGGCTGCCGCTGACGCCGGCTCGGTGGTTGCCGTCGTCGGCGAGCCGGGCGCCGGCAAGAGCCGGCTGCTGTACGAGCTTCAGGAAAGCCTCCGCACGGAGCCGGGGCTGCGGCTCGTCCAGGCGCGTTGCCGCGCGTACGGCGACGGCGTGCCCTACGGCGTGTTCGTCCAGATTCTGTGCGCGGGTCTCGATCTGCGTCCGCCGCTGACCGGCTCGGATGTCGTCGCGCGGGTGCGCGCGCTCGATCGATCGCTCGAGCGGTTCCTGCCGCTTTATCTGCATCTTCTGTCGGTGCAGAGCGACGTCTACGTGTTGCCGAAGCATCTGCGCGGCGAACATCTTCAGGCGGCGCTGCTCGACGCGCTCGCAGCGGCCGTCGGCGCGCTGACACGGCTCGGACCGCTCGTCGTCGTCGTCGAAGACTGGCACTGGTCGGATACGGGATCGCGTGCGGCCTTCGTCCGCGTGGCGGATCTCGCCGCAGCTCTCCCGCTGACGCTGATCGTGACGAGCCGCGCGGAGCAGGGCGCCGCGGATCGCTGGCCGTCGTCGACGACGTTCGTGCGCCTCGAGCGGCTCGACTTCGCCGCCTCCACCTCGATCGTCGAGGCCGCGCTCGGGGTGCGCAAGGTGTCCGGCGCCCTGGCGCGCCGGCTGTACGAGCGCGCCGGCGGCAATCCGTTTTTCCTCGAACAGATGTGCGCGGCACTGCTCGAGCAGCGCGCGGTGACGGTACGCGACGGCGTCGCGGTCGTTGAAGACGAAGAGAACCGGCTCGCGCTGCCCGAGACGGTGCAGGGCGTCATTCGCGCCCGGCTGGACATCCTCGACGCGCGGGCGCTCGAAGTCGCTCGCGTCGCGGCGGTGATCGGCCGCGAATTCGATCACGCGCTGCTCGCCGAGGTGGCGCCGGCCGACGTCGATCTGCGGTCGGCGATTGCCGCGGCGGAAGCGGCGGGCCTCGTCCGCCAGACGTCGGTCACGCCGACTCTCGCGTACCGGTTCACGCACGCGCTGACCCAGGAAGTCTGCTACGAAAGCCTCGTCGCTCATCAGCGCAAGATGCTGCACGGCGCGATCGGACGCGCGCTGGCGGCGACGCACGCGACGGACGAACGCGCCTCGCTCCTCGCCCATCATTTCGCGCGCGCGGAAGAGTGGCCGGCGGCGGTTCGCTGTACGGGCGGCGGGCGGCGGAGCGGGCGATCGCGCTCAGCCAGTTCGGGGACGCGCTGGCGACACTCGACGATGTGCTCGAGTGGACCGGCCGCGTGCCCAATCGCCGCAGCGAGGTCGTCGCGGACTTGCTCCTCCAGCAGGAGCGCGTGTGCGAAACGCTCGGCCTCCGCGCGCGCCAGCAGCAGATCATCGACAGGCTGATTGCGCACCTCGCGCGCGACGGAAGCTCCGCGCGCCTCGCGGAGGTCTATCTCCGCCAGGGCGACCTCTCGACGCTGCTCAAACGATTCGACGCTGCCGACCGCGCGCTGACCACCGCGCTTCGGATCGGCCAGGAGCGCGAAGACACCACGCTGGTGCGCAGCGGCCTGCGCAGTCTCGGTCTTCTGCGGTGGCACGAGGGGCGACACGCCGAAGCGGTCGAGATCACGCGGCGGGCGCTCGCCCTGGATCGCGAGTGCGGCGACGACGTGGCTGTCGCCGTGGACCTGACGAATCTCGGCAACATCCTGAAAGCGATGGGCGACTATCGGGGAGCGCGGGCGAGGCTCGAGGAGGCGCTCGCGATGCCGGCTCTCCGGACCGACCCGAAGAAGCTCGTCTACACGCAGCACAATCTGGCGAACGTCTACCGCGAGACAGGCGACCTCGATCGCGCGCTCGCGTGTCTTGCCGAGAGCGACGAGATTGCCCGCGTCCACCTGCTGCCGATTCAGCGATCGTTCCACCTGACGTCGATGGCGCACATCCAGCTGCAGCAAGGACGCATCGACGAGGCGCTGGACACCTACCGCGCAGCGGTCGATCTCAGCCGGCAGGCGCAGCACGCCGAAGGTCTCGTGCAGTCGCTGCGGATGCTCGGCAACGCGCTGCTCGCCCTCGCGCGATACGACGAGGCGCTGCCGCTGTCTGCAGGAAGCGGCGCAGCTCTTCGCGCAACTGGAAGACCGCGGCTCCGAAGCGGAGATGCGGACCGGAATCGCCCGAATCCTCGAGCGCACGTCACTCGACGAGGCCGCGCAGGCGTGGAGCGTCGTGCTCGATCTGCAGCGCACGCGCGGCGATTCGCGAGGCGAACTACAGGCGCGTGAAGGGCTCGCACGCGCGATGCGCGAGAGAGGCGGGGACGCCGTGTCGGCGTTCGAATCGGCGCTGGCGCTCGCGGCCACCATCGGCGATCGCGCGCGCGAGACGGCGATTCGCAATACGCTCGGCATCCTCGAGTGGGAGCGCGGCGGCTACGCGGCGGCGCTGAAACATTACGAGTGCGCCCTGGCGCTCGCGCGCGAGGAAGGGAGCGTCGCGCACGAGGTGGTCATCCTGAACAGCCTTGGCGCCTCGCTGACCAGGCTCGGCCGGCCGGACGAGGCGCGCACCGTCCTCGAGGAGAGCCTCGCGCTCAGCCGGACCATCGGAGAGCGTCAACTCGAGGCGCACGCGCTCGCGGCGCTCGGTCACGTGTCGCTGACCACCGGCGACCCGGGCGGCGCGGCGGAACGGTTCGAGGAGTCGCGCCTCGTCCGGCAGGCGATCGACGATCGCGCCGGCGTAGAACGCGATGGAAACACGGCTCGCGAGCCTCGCTCGCGAGCCGTAACCATCACGGAGAGTCGCTCAACATGCCGCGTTACATCATCGAACGATCGGTCCCTGGTCTCACGCGCGACGAGCTGATGGCAGCCGGCCGGCGGTCGGTCGCCGTGCTCGCCGAGATCCCGGACGTGCGCTGGATCAGAAGCTACGTGTCGGACGCCGAAGGCAAAATCTACTGCGAGTACGATGCCCCGAGCATCGAGGCGATTCGCGAGCACGCGCGGCGGGCAGGACTGCCCGCCGACCGCATCTCCGAGGTCGCGCTCGAGATCAACCCGACGATGTTCGTCTGACGGTCATCCCCAGCGTGGCGTTTCGTCCGGGCTGATCCCGAGCAGCGTCTTCCCGACGATTTCGTGGGTGAGCATCGAGTTCGCCGGGTGGATCCGCCCGAGGCGCGCGTCGCGGAAGAGCTGTTCGAGGCCGCTCTTGCGGAAGATCCCGAAGCCGCCCGCCACTTCGAGCGCGAGATCGACGATCCGCCACGACTCCTCGACGGCGTGGAACTTCGCCGCGAAGATCTTCGCCGGCCATGCGGCGCCGTGGTCGACGCCGGTCGACCAGTCGTCGGCGATGCGATCGAGATGCGGACCGATCGACTCGAACGCCAGGCCCATCTGCGCGATTCGATGCTGCAGTTCCGCGTGGTACGCCATCGATCGCGTGAGGCCGATCGATCGCTTCGACTTCACCGTGTCGATCGTCAGATCCAGCGCGCGGTGGGCGAGGCCGTAGTAAATGTTGCCGAATCCGATGAGCGCCCACGCGAAGAGGCCGAGCACGAACTGGTCGAGACCGGCGGCGCCGGCGGGCACGACCCGGACGACGTAGCGATCGGGGACGAAGACGCCCTGCAGGATCGTGTCGTCGCTGCGCGTCGCGCGCATGCCGAGCACGTCCCACGTCGACTCGATTCGATAGCCTTCGGTGTCGCGCGGCATGAACGCGTGGACGATCTTCGGGTGCGACGGATCGGCGGTGTCGATGCCGTGAATCCCGAGATAGGTCCAGACCGGCGACAGGCTGCCGAACGACTTGCGTCCCGTGAACCGGTATCCGCCGTCCACGCGCTCCGCCTTCGTCGTCGACAACAGGATAGGGATGTCGTTACCGCTCTCGGCGTGCCCCGCGGCGAAGACCTCGCCGGCCGCGGCGCCCTCGAGAAGCCAGCGCTGCGATCGGTCGCCGGCGCGCCAGAGATCGGCGGCGTTGCCCGTCCAGTACAGGTGCATGTTGATCGCGAGCGCCGTCGGCGCGGCGTAGTAGCCGAGCCGCCGCTGCTGCCTGGCGACGCCCGCGAGCGACAGGCCTGCACCTCCGAGCTCGGCAGGAACGGCGACGCGAAGATACCCGGCCTGGCGAAGCTCGTCGAAGTCGTCCATGAAGAACGCGTTGTCGCGATCGTACTGCGGCGCCCGCTTCGCGAACCGGGCGAGCATCTCGTCGGTCAAAACAGTCTCTGCTGCCGGGCCAGACGCTGACACGACCACTTCCGGTGAACGTGGCATACACACCTCCTCTTGTTAATGAGGAAAGCCGCAAAGTCTATCGTTCGGGCTCATCGCTGCGTTTGAGCCCGTGCGTCCCTGTTCGCGGCCTTCTAGAGTGGACGCGGCAGGTTTCGCGTCGGGAGGTTTCAGATGCAAATGGGACGATTGGCAAAAGCGTCGGGGTACGCGCTGGTGGCGGCGTTGATGATTGCGGGATCGGGGACGCGTGGCGCCGCGCAAAGCCACGACGATCACGGCGGCGCGAGGTCGGAGCCGCACAAGCCGACGCCGCAGGAGAACGCGCTCGTGCAGACCGTGCGTGCGGCGACGGAGAAATTCAAGGACGTGACGAACGTCGCGGGCCCCGGTCCGGAGTATGCGCTCACGTTCGGCTGCGTCAGCGGGGGCGATTTCGGGGCAATGGGACTGCACTACCTGAAGGGCTCGATTCTC
Organism: uncultured Acidobacteriota bacterium; assembly: GCA_963773045.1. Taxonomy (GTDB): domain Bacteria; phylum Acidobacteriota; class Vicinamibacteria; order Vicinamibacterales; family UBA2999; genus 12-FULL-67-14b. The sequence continues at coordinate 427,289 of CAVYZT010000015.1, forward strand.
CATGACGGCGAGATCGACAAGAACGATCCCGAGATCATCCTGTTCGAGCCGACGCGTGACGGCGGCATCCGGATTACTGGAGCGGACTACATCGTGTTCGTGAGCGAGTGGCAGCAGAAACACAAGGGCGAGGGAACGCCGTCGATCGACGGGCAGTTCTTCCACTTGTTCGACGCTCCGAACCGTTTCGGCCTGGATCCGTTCTACACGCTGCACGTGTGGGCGTGGAAAGACAACCCGAACGGCACGTTCGTCAATTGGAATCCTAACGTGTCGTGCGACGGGTTCAACGCCCGTTAGCCGAAGCGGACGTGACAGAGCCGCCGGCCAGCGAGTCGACAGGCCGGCGGCTCACCCGCGCCCCGCCGAGTCGGCGCCCTGCTGTCGAAGTGCGGCGTCGCCTTGTCCAACTCGCGTGCCGCCTTTCGCGGCTGAACGTGGTTTTCGCGAGCAGCGCCATGTCGCGTGCGTTGAGTGAACGACCCAGGACGGTTCGTTCGTCCACACGACCGCGGCGATGATTCAGCTGATCAGTGCACGGCGGTCGACTCGAGCAGTGCTTTCGTTCCATCCTGGCGAGCGAACGCCGCCAACCGGCAACGGAGATGGCTGCTGAATCATGTCCGGCAACCGGTCGGATGTGACTCGCCGGGTTTCAGATCGGCTGCAGCAAGACGACCAGCCACAGGCTCAGCAACAGGATTCAGTGCCTGCTGTCGCAGGCGTCAGCCCGTGCGAGGAGAAATGCCCTTTCCCGCGCGTTGCGGGTCAGCGTGGCCGCGGCCGTGAATTCTGAACGCGCCTCGGCCAGTCGACCGGCGCGGAACAGAAAGTCGCCCCTCGCCGCCGGCAATGGCGCGTAGTCGCGCAGGGCGGCGGCGCCGGCGATCTCGTCCACCAGTCTGAGGCCCGCTTCGGGCCCGAAGGCCATGCTGTGGGCGATCGCGCGATTGAGATCGACCACGGGCGAGGGCGCCACGACGCGCAGCCGGTCGTAAAGCGCGGCAATGCGCGGCCAGTCAGTATCGGCGGCCCGGCGCGCGCGGGCGTGGCAGGCGGAGAGCGCGGCTTGCAGGACATAGGGGCCCACATTTCCCACCTTGGCGCCAAGCGCTTCGGCACGGGCCAGCGCATCGAGGCCCCGGCCGATCAGCAAATGGTCCCAGCGTGCGCGATCCTGCTCGGTGAGGGGTATGAAGGCGCCGTCCGGCCCGGTGCGCGCCTTCTGGCGCGACGCCTGGATCTCCATCAGGGCCAGGAGGCCGAGCACTTCTGCATCCTCGGGCATCAGGCCGGCCAGTATGCGGCCGAGCCGTTGCGCCTCCAGGCACAGGCCCGGCCGGACAAGGTCGTCGCCCGCCGTGGCCGCATAGCCTTCATTGAAAATGAGGTAGATGACCTCGAGCACCGAGGGCAGCCGCGCCGCCCGTTCGGCGCCGCGCGGCACCTCGAAGGTCAATCCGGCCTTTGCGATCGCCTTCTTCGCGCGGACGATACGCTGCGCGATCGCGGCCTCGCTCAAGAGGTACGCGCGGGCGATCTCGTCGGTCGTCAGGCCGCCGACCACCTTGAGGGTGAGCGCCGCGCGGGCGTCGGGCGACAGGATGGGGTGGCAGGCCGTGAAGATGAGGCCCAGCAGCTCGTCGCCGAGATCATCGTCCATGGCTTCGATCGCCGCTTCGATCACCTTGGGCGCGCCGTCGCGCGTCTCGTTGCTGTACCCGGGCAGCGTCCGCGCGATCTCCTCGTGCTTGCGCTCGCGCATCTTGTCGCGCCGGAGGGCGTCGATGGCGCGGCGTTTGGCGACGGCCATCAGCCAGGCGCCCGGATTGGCCGGGACGCCGGTCTTAGGCCATTCGGCGAAGGCGACGACCAGCGCGTCCTGCGCCAGATCCTCGGCGCGGTCGACATTCCGCAGCATGCGGGCCAGGCCCGCGATGAGCCTGGCCCGTTCAATGCGAAAGGTCGCTTCGATTGCTTGATGCGTTTCCGCCTGGTGCGTCTCGCCTGCGGTCACACCGCATTGTCGGCCAAGGCCGCAGGGGACACAAGCCGGCTTGCCGCGCCGAAGCTCGGTTACGAATCAACCGAGCGAAGGCGGAGCCTGCCGCGCCGGAGCTCGGTACGAATCAGCCGAGCGAAGGCGGGTCATGCGACGCCGAGCTTCCCGCGTTCCCCTTCACGGGGCGCCGCGAGCTCCTCGGGCGTCATGAACTCGGCCAGATCCGCCGCCTCGTAGAACGGCCGGATTTCGATCTCGCTCCGGCCCGGCATGATATTGGGGGAACGCTTCGCCCAGGCCACCGCCTCGTCCATGTCCTTGACCTCCCAGATCGAGAAGCCGGCGACGAGCTCGCGGGTCTCGGCGAACGGCCCGTCGATGACCGTACGGCCGGGACCATCGCACACGATGCGCTTGGCCTGGGCGCTGTTCTTGAGGCCGGCGCCGGCCACCAGGACGCCGGCCTTGACCAGCTCCTCGGTGAACCGGTCCATCGCCGCGAACGCCTCGGCCGTGGGGGGCACGCCCTTTTCGCTGTCCTCAGTGGCTTTCCCGAACACCATAACCCTCATCGTCTGTCTCCTTGTTTGAGCCGGCCCCTTTTGGCGTCTCATCGATACGACGAACGAGCTTGCTTGAAATCGACATCGTTCTGCTCTGCAAATTCTGCTCGACGTTCGAGGCGCGCGGGAGGAACGGCCGCTTTTCGGGTCAGGGATCCCGATGGCACTTGGAAGTTCCTCGAGGCCAGCTGCCGGTGCCAGCCGCTGCCTTCTCTCCTGCCCGAGTGGGCGACAGCAGCCAGCGTCGAGACGGCTACGGTTCGTCGAAGGTCGCCGTAAGTGATCGAACGACATTGGGAGCTTTCTCACAATTCGTGGCCAACGACTGGGATCGCGTCTCGGTAAGCCCATCGGGAGGCGCGTCTACTGAAGACGAAGATCGGACGGATCATCTAGCCAACGGCCAACGTCATGATCCTCTCCTCGCTGCAGTCCGCCCGCGCGAGCGTGCCGGTAATCGCACCTTCGTGCATCACGGCAACCCGGTCGCTCATGTTGAGAATCTCTTCCATGTCGCTGCTGATCATGACGATAACCACGCCCGCCTGGGCGAGGCCCCGCAGCAGCGCATAGAGTTCTGCTTTGGCACCGACGTCGATACCGCGCGTCGGTTCGTCGACGATCAGCACCTTCGGCCCGAGAGCAAGCCACTTCGCCAGCACAACCTTCTGCTGATTGCCGCCGCTTAAATTCGCGGTCTTCGTCTCGATGGACGGCGCCTTGACCTGCAACTGGTTGCAGACGGCTGTAACGCCGACCCGTTCCTTCGCCACCGACACGAGCCCGTGCGTCGCGTATCGGTCCAACGCGGGGAGCGTCACGTTTTCGCGGACCGAGAAATCCATCACGAGGCCGGCGGTCCGTCGATCTTCTGGGACGAGGAACAGACCCTGGCGAATCGCCGCCGCCGGGTCGGCGATCTCGATCGCCGACCCGTCCATGAAAATGTGTCCGGCGAGCGGCCGCTCAACGCCGAAGATCGCCTGCGCGACTTCAGACCGCCCCGCGCCGACCAGGCCGGCAACGCCGAGGATTTCACCGCGGCTGACCCCGAACGAGACGGTCTGTTGCGGGTAGCGCCTGGTGCGCAGGCCCTCGATCCTGAAGCATTCATCCCGGGCTACGCCGCGTGAGTGCACCTGGGCGGCGATGTCGCGGCCGACCATCAGCCGCACCATGTTGTCGTGGGTCAGCTCGTCGCGCGCCAGCGAGCCGGCATTGCCCCCGTCGCGAAGCACGACCGCGCGGTCGGCCACTGCCCGGACCTCACCCAGACGGTGAGAGATGTAGATCACGCCGACGCCATCCGCACGCAGTCCAGCGACGATCTCGTGCAGCCTTGATGTTTCGGCCAGGGTCAAACTCGACGTCGGTTCGTCCATGATCAGCACTCGCGCCTTCAGCGAGAGGGCTTTCGCAATTTCGACGAGCTGCTGCTGCGCGATCGACAGTCCGGCGACGGCCGTGTCTCCCGAGATGCCGAGGCCGAGCTGAGCGAGATAGGGCTGCACGATGGCGTGCATCTTCCGGCGATCGACGAGCCGAAGCGGCCCCCACACGGTCGGCTCGCGGCCGAGCAGAACGTTACCCGCAACGTCAAGGTTGTCGAGCAGGTTCAGTTCTTGATGGATGAACGCGATGCCGTGTGAGGTCGCCGCCTGTACGTCGCGCACGACGACGCGCGCGCCATCGATGAGCACGTCCCCCGAATCGGGCTGTTCTATGCCCCCCGCGATCTTCATCAGCGTGGATTTGCCGGCGCCGTTTTCGCCGAGCAGCGCGACAACCTCTCCCGGGTGCACGTCGAGGGACACGCCCTTCAGCGCATGCACTCCGAGGAAGCGCTTGTGGATGCTTCGAAGCTGCAGAACCGGCACGCCCATGACCCTGCGGAACGTATGGTGGACGCGTCAGCGGCCGCGGAGCTCTGTCAGTTTGTTCCGGAACTCGTCGACGTCATTCTGTCGCAACACCCTCGTCGGGATGAACACCTGATGGCTCGCGGGAATGCCCGACCTGTCGCCCGCAAGGACCTTCGCCATCAGCGTCATCGCCTGGTAGCCGAACTCGAACGGCTGCTGCACCACGGTGCCGGCGATCGCGCCCGACTTGACCCCCGTGAGCGTCTCATCTTCTTCGTCGAAGGTGATGATCGGCACCTGGCCGATCTTGTTCGCGTCCCGGACGGCATTGAGAATCGCCGGGCCGTTGTAGCTCCAGAGGCCGACCAGGGCGGCGACGTCGGGATGGGCCACGAGAGTCTCCGCGACGTTCGCTTTGGCGCGCACCCGATCGGTGTCGTCGGTGCGGACGTCGAGAATCTCGATCTTCGTGCCCGCGATGATCTCCTTGATGCCCTGCAGCCGCTCCTGGGCGTTGCGTGCATCGATCTGCCCGACAAACAACATGATCTTGCCCCCCTGGGGCAGGACCGACTTGATCAGTTCGCCAGCCTGCCGTCCGGCCGCGACGTTGTCGGTACCGACGTAGCACGCGCGTTTGCTGGCTGGCGCATCACTGTCGTGTGTGAACACCAGCGTCCGCTGCGCGGCATCGTCGAGCATTGCCGTCTGGTTGGCGGGATCGACAGGACTGATGGCGATGCCGTCGACACCTTTGGCCAGCAGATCCTCCACGATCCGTTTCTGGCCGGCGGCCGTACCGTCGCCCAGCCGGAACTCGACGGTGATGTCCGCCCGTTCGGTGTCGGCCTTTTCCGTGCCCTTTCTCGCGATAGTCCAGAAGTCCGACGCGTTGTTCGTGACGAAGGCGAGCGTCTGGCTGGACGAACCTTTCCGGCTGCAACCGGCCACAACGAGTACGGCCGCGCAGGTGAGCGCAACGGCTGTCTTCAGGCGCATTCGACTCTCCTCATGATGAAGACGACACGACAGTGCAAAACGGGAATTGAACAAAGTGTCGAACACCTAGCCCGTCGCGGCGACGCGAGCCGCGCGCCGCTGCAGGATCTGGTCGCCGACGACGCCGACGAGTATGACGCCACCCATCACTGCGAAATTGAGCGAGCTTGGAATCCCGAGCAGATTCACCAGATTCTGCAGCACCTGGAGCAGTGTGGTCCCGAGCAGGATGCCAATGATCGAGCCCTCGCCGCCGCGCAGGCTGCAACCGCCGAGCACGGCGGCGGCGATGCCGTACAGCTCGAAGAAGCTGCCGTGCGACGAGGGTGAGATCGAGTTGGTGTAGAACGCGAAGATGATGGCCGAGATACCCGTCAGCACGCCGAGGATCACGTATGCGCTCACGATCACCCGCCGCACGTCGATGCCCGAAAAATGCGCTGCGACCTCGTTACGGCCGGTGGCGAAGAGGTGGCGTCCGTACACCGAGCGGTGCAGCACCACCCACATCACCGCGCCGATGATGGCCATGGCGACGAACGGCGTCGGGACGCCGAAGAAACTACCGGTCATGAGGTGCTGCAACGTGCGGAATCCCGCGGCGTCACCAAAGCCCTTTGTCTCGTCGTCGGCAATGAACCTCGCGAGCCCGCGATAGACGAGCAGCCCGCAAAGTGTGACGACGAACGGCTGAAGCCGCAGTCGCGTGATGAGCAGGCCGTGGACGGCGCCGAGCAGCGCGGCGAGCCCGACGATCACCACCACGGCGAGCGGCCACGGGAGATGCCATTCGGTCAACATGATGCTCAGGAGCACACCGAGCAGCGCGAACGACGATCCGACCGACAGGTCGATGCCACCGGTGATGATGACCAGCCCGAGGCCCAGACTGAAGATACCGAACGCCCCAATCAATCGCGCGGTGTTCTGCAGGTTGGCCGGCGACAGGAACCGCGGGTTGAGCGCCGTCACGATCGCGCACAGCACGACCAGCAGCAGGAAGATCGCGATGTCTTTCTTGTTCGTCATTCGTGCGCTGACAACCGGCGACTGGACGACGCGATCTTAGCCCGAATCACGGAGGCCGCGAGGCGACCCACGCTTTTCGTGCCACGCCCAGGCGTGTCGGACGATGGTCTCGATGTCGGGATACAGGCACGTCCAGCCGAGCACCTGCTGCTCCTAAAAACAAGAATCTAACCGAATGACCGGGGAACATCGCTCACGCTGCATCGAGGCGAATCGCCCCGATCCGGGCGGCGCCCGGAGATGTGCCTTCGAAGACGTATGCGTCACGGCCGGTTTCGCCGACGTAGTCGCGCGCGATGGCGCGGACCGTATCCCCAGCAGACGCATCACCGAGGATCGCGACAGTGCCGCCGCTTCCACCGCCGGTAATCTTGGCTCCGTAGATACCACGCGCCGAGCCGGCCGCCCGTGCCAGTGAGACCAGTCGATCGGTTCCGCCCGAGCCGAGACCGCACGCGGAGTAGCTCGCGTGCGACTCGTACATCAGTGCACCAAGTCGCGCCGCGTCGGGTGCTGCCTCGTCAGACGGCGAGGCCGTCAACAAGCCCCTCCATTCCGTCACGCGCTCGTGCTCGTAGATTGGGTGCGCAGTGGGCATTCGGATGGCGTAGCGGCGCGCAGGATCGACACCGGTCACGAGATCGGTCGTGCCCTCGTAGCGCGCCAGGAACGCTTCACCATCAAGAGCCTCGGGGATGTTCTGCTCGAATCGACGAAATGCCTCGCCGCCCACGTTGGCGAGATAGCCGCCCCAGCGCGGATCGTCGATCTGCACGTGACCCTCCCGTTGGCCGGGCGTCACGCGCAGACCGGCGAGCGCTGCAAGGATGCGATAACCCATGAACGCTCCGACGCGCACCGCGCCGTAGTCCGCGCCGATCACCGCGTGCCGGATGCCCGAATCGATTCCCCATACACCCAATCCGTCGGGGAGTCGCACACTCCCCTGGAACTCGGCGGGCTGGCAGAGCAGCGCCATGAGACTGCCGGCCTCACCGCAGATCGACGCCATCTGGTCCATCACGCCACACGGTGCGCCAACGATCAGATTCTCGACCTGCTGGCAGCGAACCGCGCGCATCCTCGGCTCGATCGACACGCCCCACGCTGCAAGCACCGCCTCCATCGTCGCCGCCTCGATAGCGGCCGAAGAGCTGACGCCCTTGCCCTCCGGGACGTCGGACTCGATCAGAATGGCGGCGCCATGGCGGAAGTGCACTCCGTGTTCGCGCGACAGCACGTGGAAAACGCCTGCGACGTAGGCGGCCCAGTGGCGCGCAGGGTCGCCGCCGAACCACCCACGCACGTCGTCGTATTGGCGATGTGCATCGGCGATCAGGTTCAGCGGGACGTCACAATGACGCTCGTCGCCGCCGCGTCGGACCGAGGTGATCGAGAGATGCTGTTCGGGCCATGGCAGAACGGCGACGCGGGTTGCCTCGCGAATCGGCCACTGAAGAACGAGCGCGCCCGAGTAGTCTGCAATGCCGCCCATCACGTCCAGCCGTCCGGGTGCGCGGGCGACGAAGACCGGATCGCCGCTGTGTGTGACGCTCCCAGGCCATGCGCCTGCGCTCAGCCGCGACGCGACGTCGGCAACAAATCGTTCGAGGTCCGGTAGGCCGGGAGGCACCGCTGACGGCGAGCGAAACGGGTGTGTCAATCGACCAGTCCTCGCCGGGTGAGCGCGCGCCGAAGATGTGGTTCGACGAGTGCCTTGAGGGAGGCGTTCGCATACCCGATCCAGCCCACGTCGGCGGTGACGTTGAGTGGCGCGCCGAGCGTCAAGCCCTGCTCGTCGGTCACCAGAACGCCTAGCTCACGCGCAATCAGTTCCGTGCAGAGATCATACGGGTGGCAGCAGAGTGCGGCCCCGCCCTCACGGTGACGTTCGAAGAGCGGTCTGAGGTCAGCGACGAAGCGGTCGTGGCCCGCCATCAACTCATAGAGCTGGCCACCGCTCGAGATGTACTGGTCCTCGAACAGCTGTGCCTTGCCCGGCTGTGGAGGTCCCATCAGCGCTGCAGCCACTTCATCATCAATCGCCGCGAGCTCGGCTCGACTGCCCGGAAAGAATCGCGAAATCATCGCAAAGCCGTGAGCCAGGGTCGTTGCGGTCGAAGGGTGGAGAATCAGAGGAGCGATCTCGCCCGTAAGCCGGTTGACCCGCACGGCAGACGCACCGTCGCCTCGAACCGCCCAGAGCTCGTCCGACAGATGTTGCTTGACGAGAGGAATCTCCGTCTGCACGGCTAGTTCGATATCCGCTAGGGTGCAAGGGCCAGGACCGCGCGCTACGCCGGTGAGAATCCAGGCGGGACGTTTCTGGTACATCACGCCGCGCGTGCCGTCGATCGGGTCGACGATGATGACCCATCGTGCAGTCTTCCGGTCGGCGCCTTCCGGCACGACGACCTCGCCGCCAGGCAGCCCCTCGGCCACCAGCAGCACCGGTTCCGCCTCGGTCGCGATCGCTCCGATCTCCGCGACGAGCTCGTGTTCAGCCACGCGGTCAATTGTGTAGATCGTATCGCCCTCTGCTTCGGTCGCGATCCCTGAGAGCGTTGCCACCGCTGCTTCTTCGCAGGCGCGGACGACCTCGTCTCGTATGCGGCGATGCAGGATCCGGATAGGCTCAAGCAGCGGGTGGAACGGGAGAGCGGTAGTCATAGTTCGACTCAGGCCTGAGCCGAAAGATAGTGTGAACCGCCGGCAGCAGCCAACTCGGCGGCCTTCTCTTCCGGCGACGTGTCGCTGAGGAAGTTCCCACCGCCGATTTCGGGACCGGCCAGATACTTGAGCAGGTTCGGCCGGCGCAGCGGCGGATGGAATTCAATGTGGAAATGGAACCCCCTGACGTCCTCCTTCAGCGGCGCCTGGTGGAGCGCCATCACGTAGGGGAACGGCATCCGCCACAGGTTGTCGAAGCGGATCACCACGTCGCGGAGGACCGTCGCGAGATCCCGTCGCTCCTCGTCATTCAATCTGTCGATGCTCGCGACGCTCCGCAGCGGCGCGACGTACGTCTCGTACGCATACCGTGCAAAGTACGGCACGAACGCGATGGCGCTTCCATGCTGAGAGACGATGCGGCGGCCGTCCTGACGCTCGGCCGCCACGATGTCGTGGAACAGGGTCTGGCCTGTTTCTTCGAGGTGCCGGCGGCTGGCCCTGAGTTCCGTCTCGAGATATTTGAACGTGAAGTTGGTCGCGTAAATCTGACCATGCGGGTGCGGGTTGCTGACGCCGACGATTTCTCCCTTGTTCTCGAAGATCAGGACGAAGTTCACCTCGGGATGCGTCGCCAGTTCGCGCATCTGCAGCTGCCAGGTCTCGAGCAGCGCATCGACGCCGTCGATGTCGAGCTGGGCCAACGTGAGGTCGTGCCGCGGGCTGTAGCACACGACCCGCGCGACGCCGGTGGCCGGACGGTTACGATAGATGCCAATCGGGGGCGTCAGGTCGCGCGGCGCGTTGACGCCGACACACGGGTGATCGTTGTCGAACACAAATGTGCCCGTGTATGGCGGGTTGGTGGTGCCACCAACTCTCGAGTTCCCGGGGCAAAGGTAGCAAGTTGGATCGAAGGCCGGAGGTTTCTGCGCCTGACCGGCCACTTCGGCGCCCGACCACGGCCGCGATTGCCGGTGTGCGGCGACGATGACCCATTCCTCCCGCAGCGGGTGCCACCGCTCTTCCCACATGCCGGGCGTCAGCGGCTCCGCATCGTCAACACGACGATGCCATGCTTCGGGACGGTGTAAGTGAAGCCTGAACCGACCCCTGTGACCGTCGACGTGACCGGAACGACGCGCTCGGGCGTATCGATGGCGTTCGTGGCCTGCGGATCGGCCGACAGCGTCAACGCGGTTGCTGTCGAAGCGAGCGAGCCCGTTCCCGTCAGGGTGATCTGAACCGGCGCGTCTGCATCGGACGCGTTCACCAGCTTGACGTAGATCGTGCCCGACTTGCGGTCCCGTGTTACCGACGTCAACACGTCGGTGTCGGTCGCGGTGCTCTTCAGAATCTCGTCTCCGAGGTTCGTGCTGAACATTGTGATCGCGTAGTAGCTCGGCGACCCGTAGACACGCAGCCCGTCGTACCCGATCAGGTTCGGCCGCCATTGCCGCGCACCAGGGTTGACGTTGACGAACATCGGCGCGTAGCAGTTCATCACCACTATGTCGGAATTCTTCTCCATCTGGGTCATGAACGCCGCGTCGCCGATGGCAGCGCGCAAGTTCGGCGTTGGCGGCTCGCCGCGCGAGCGAGCGTTCCACGGCTCGAACGGCGTTTCGTAGGCGGCCCACTCGCCGACGATGATCTCCGGTCCGCGGCGATCGTACTTCTCGTACTGTCCGCGCGCCATTTTCAGAAAAACGTCGACGGTGCGGTAGTAATGCTCGTCGAGCACGTCCGGCTTGACACTGTGGACGCGGAGATTCTCCGGCTGCTCGAACCCGACAGTCGAGATCACTTTGAGCTGCGGATGCCGCGCCTTGATGGCCGCGTTGAACTGCGCGAAGCGCTGATCGTAGGAACCCGACTTGTCGAACCAATCCTCGTTGCCCACTTCAACGTACGTCAGCTTGAACGGCGCCGGATGGCCAGCCTTCGCCCGCAGCGATCCCCATGTGGAGGTGGCCGGACCCGTCACGTACTCGATCTCGTCGAGCGCGTCCTGCACGTATGGTTCGAGATCCGGTCCCGGATTCACGTGCACCCCCTTGAGCGAGTAGCCCGCGTATACCGCCAGCAGGGGCTCAGCGTTCATGTCCTCGCACCAGAGCAGGAATTCGTGGAGGCCAAGCCCGTCGGTTGAGCGATAACCCCACGGCGCCATGTGCCCGGGACGATCAGATAGCGGCCCAATCGTCTTCTTCCACTCGAACCGGTCGGCGATCTGATCGCCCTCGAGGTAGTTGCCTCCAGGGAAACGCAGGAACTTCGGCTTCATGTCGACCATCATCTGCATGATGTCCGGACGGAATCCGTTCGGCTGATCCCTGAACGTCGGTGGGAACAGAGACACGAGGCTGAACCAGACCGTGGCGGGACGATCGACCGTCAGAACGTAGCGCGCCTTCGTGGTGGCTGTCACCCTGTCGGTCTGTAGCGTCACTTCGTATCGCTTCCAGGCCGACGTCAGCCCGGTGACGGTCTTGGTCGCGTAGATCGTCCGGCCGTCGTCGCTCTGGATCGAGACTGCGATTGGTCCGGTGAATCCGGGCGCGGCCTTGGCGTAGAAGGACGCACGGTAGCGCGTGTTGGGTTTGACCGGAATGCCCCAATAGCCCTCGTTGGATATACCGGCCATGTGACCGGTCGAGGCCTGCGCAACGTCTAACCGCAGACTCGTCCCGATCGTCGTGTTGAACGGTTCCTCTGGATCGAGCGCCATCCTCGCAGTGGAACCGTCGGCTTTGACGAGCGACCAATGCGCCGGCGTGGCAGCATCGTCGAGGAACGCGCGGTTGCGGACGAGTTCAGCGTAGAGGCCGCCATCGTACGCGTGGTTGATCTCTTCCGTCATCAACCCGTAGAAGAGCGGGCTGACCTTGCCCGACGGCGATGCTGTGTCGATGGTTACGGCGGGGCCCGCGGCGCGGGTTATCGTCAGACCGAACAGGAGCACAAACGGTAACGGCCATTTGGCGGTCATGGGCGACTCCACTTCGACGATCCGCGCCCCGTATTCAGGCGCTTGATCCAACGGCTCCAGGTCCCGTACTCTCGCGGCCATCATACATGCAAGCGGTTCAACACATCGCGGGGAACTCCGCAAGAGAGCCTGGAGAAATCAATGACAGCGCACCCCATGACGGCGATGGCATTCATCGTCGTGCTGGCGTCGAGTGTCGGTTTCAGCCAGGTCAAGACCACAGTGCCGGACGCCGTGCCGGGGGCGCGGCCGGCGACCGTCGAGCGCGTCATGATTCACGGCAAGGCGCTCGAAGGCAACCTGGAAGGAGACGCCGTCGACCGGCGGTCGGTGTCGACTTGAAGGATTGCAACGCCAGAGGCGCTCTGAGCACACGCTTGGTGCCGCAGCGGCTCGAGCTATCCGGCCGAGAACAAGGCGAACGCGAGCAACGCGGTTTTCATCACGATCGTCAGGCCCGACGCCAGAGGGTTACCGCCGCAGGTCCTGTTGCAAGTCATCACCGACCAGCGTGAACGTTGCACCGCGCGTGGTATCGAAGGTTCGCTGCGTGTTGCCGCGGCGCGCCCGCAGCGGCTGTCCGAGCAGCGAACGAATCGTCGCGCGCTCGAGTGCCCCGTGCTGCCACGCCAGATCGACCTCGAACCCGTCGCGCGCTCTCAGGCCGGTGACGCGACCGTCCGGCCACGCCGCCGGAAGCGCCGGCAGCAGGCGGATCTCCCCTTCGTCGCATTGCAGCAGCATCTCGGCGATCGCGGAGGTGCCGCCGAAGTTGCCGTCGATCTGAAACGGCGGGTGCGCGTCGAACATGTTGGGGTAGGTACGCTCGGGGCCGAGCAGGAACTTCAGGATGTCCGACGCGTGGTTACCGTCGCCCAGCCTCGCCCAGAGGTTGATCCGCCAGGCGGTCGCCCAGCCCGTCGCCTGATCGCCGCGAATTTCGAGCGAGCGTTTCACGGCGGCCGCGAGTTCGGGCGTGCGGCGCACGTCGATGTCGTGCCCGGGGAAGAGACCGAACAGGTGCGACACGTGCCGGTGGTGGATTTCCGGCGCCTGCATGTCCCAGTCGTCGAGCCATTCCTGCAGCTGGCCGGCGCTGCCGATCTGCAGCGGCGCCAGCCTGGCGCGAATCGCGCTCCACTTTGCCTGCAGGTCCGCGTCGGTACCCAGGTACGCGCCGCCTTGATCGCGTTGCCGAAGAGCTCGCGCAGGATTGTTTCGTCCATCGTGGGCCGTCGTCGACGCGGTACCAAACGGATGGGATTCTCCGGGGACAGCGACGGGGTGGTGACCAGCCACTGGGTGCGTCGGCTCCTCGACGAGCGTATCGACGAAGAACTGCGCCACGCCCTTCATCATCGGGTAGATACGCCGCGAGGTACGCTTGTCGATCGCCGGTGTAGGCATAGCGGTCCCACAGGGGGAGTCGTGAGCCAGGCGCCGCCGGTCGGCCACATTCCAGATTGCGGGCCGTCGATCGGCGCCGTCGCGCGCCACACATCGGTGTTGTGATGCGCCACCCATCCGCCCGCGCCGTACATGTTCGCGCGCCGTCCGGCACCGGTCTCCGACAAGTCCGCCACCATGCCGTAAGAGCGGCTCCATCGCATTCGGCAAGATTGGTCGAGCTCGCCGGCCAGTAGTTCATCTCGGTGTTGATATTGATCGTGTATTTACTCCCCAGGGAGGCGACATGCTCTCATTCCAGATGCCTTGCAGGTTCGCCGGCTGGGCACCGGGCCGCGAGCTGGACAATGAGGAGGTAGCGGCCGTACTGGAAGTAGAGGGCGACAAGACCGGGATCGTCTCCGTTGGCGAATCCACGCACACGCTCGTCAGTCGGCACGCGCTTCGTCGTGCCGAGATCGAGCGTGACGCGATCAGGCGCGGCGCGTGATCTCTTCCGAGAGCTCGTCAGTCAGGCGAAGCGTCTTGACTCTCATCGATCGTCGCCCCGTCCCCGCGCTCGATCGTATTCGCGACTTCTGTCGAAACTGCCTGATTGCACAACGCTCATCTGTGTAACCCGTATTCGCCTGCAACCACCAGGTGTAGTCGCCTTAAGTCGTTGGCGTTCGCGCATTTCCCGGCTCTTCGCAGAAGTGCATCAGGTGTGACAGAAAATTAAGGGGCCCCGCCGGCCTTATCGGCGGGGGAAACCCTGCTCGCACGCTGCCGGCGTTCGCCTTTCACGCGGGTGGTCGCGCCCTCCTTCTCGTGCGCGCGGAAGTCGGCGTCCTTGTCCATCACGTAAACGAGCGCGCGCTCGACGAGATCGGCGAGCCCGAGTGCACCGCAAAACTCCCGATAGCGCTCGACACGCTCCTGCACGTCGCACGCGATCTTGACGCGCAGGTGAGCGAGCTCCTTCTGGGGTTCGAACTTGAGCAGGGCCATGACGATCTCCGAGCGGATAGGATGACGACGCCGTCGACTATAGCAACGGCGCAGCGACGCCGGAACTCGCAGTTCTGCTAGGAGAGGTTGAGACTGAAGCTGTGCGCAGACCTTTTCTGCCAAAGGAGCGACGGGCGCTCCTGCGCCCGCCGCTCCGTGTTCGGGCTTCGCAGTCAGGCTGCTTGTGCCTGTGCCACCTGCAGGCCGTGCAGGTAATCGACGGCGCGCTGCGCGTGGGCGGCGGCCGAGAAGATCGCGCGCTTGTCCTCCTGCAGGACTTTCAGCCAGTGCGCCAGATAGGCGGCGTGATCCTCGCGCGGCTCCGGCGTGATGCCGAGATCCGCACACAGGAAAGCGGCTCCGAGTTCGGCCACCAGTTCCTCGCGCGCGTAGCCTTGATCGCCAAAGCGCTTGCGTCCGAAATCCCGGTCAAGGCGGCTCTCGTGCTTCGTCCAGTGCGTGAGCTCGTGGGCCTTGGTGGCCGCATAGCTCTCCGCGTCCCTGAAGGCCTCCGGCAGCGGAAGCTGGATCACGTCCGGGCCGGGGGCGTAGTAGGCCCTGTTCCCGCCATGGCGGAAGGTTGCACCGGTTGCGGTAAAGAAACGCTCGGCGTTCTCGATGAGCTGCAGACGGTCGCCCTTGGGTTCGGGCTTGCGCGTAGTAGTGCTCGGGCAGGCCTTCGATCTGCTCGACGTTGAAGACGGTGTATCCCTTCATGAACGGGATTTCGCGCTCGACGTCCTCGCCGTTGTCGTCGGCTTCGGTCTTGGTGAAGCGGTCGGCATAGACGACGAGCGAGCCATGCTCGCCCTTGCGGACCTGGGCGTCGAGTTCGGCGGCCTGCTTGTAGGTCATCCAGATATTGGCGGCGTAACCCTTGGTCATGGCTTCGCCCCACAGCAGACAGGATATTGATGCCTCGGTAGGGCGTGCCGTTGTGGCGCAGCGGCCGGGTGATGCGACCGGCGGTGTTGTCGGCGTTCCACGGTTTCATCCACGGCCGGACGCCCTGCTCAAGGTCGGCGATGATGCGGTCGGTAACGCGGGTGTAAACGTCGGTGCGGTGCGGTGCTGTGGTGCTCATCTTCGGTTCTCCTTCTAGGGCTTGGGGTATGCGCTTGGTGCTCGCACATGCACCCTGCCCATCGGCGAGATCGGGGGTAGCAAAGCGCAAGGGCGATCCGGCCGCGAGGGGGATCACCCGGCCTGCACAAGCGCAGCGCGGAAGGTTGGGGAAACGCGGCCGGGCGGCGCAGCTTTACCCTTGCGCGCGCGAGGGGGGACCCCTTAGGAAAAAGCGGTCAGAAAAAGAAGGCGCGCACGGTGTGCCTGGCACACGGTGCGCTCACGAGGAATGTCGAAAGAAGTTTTCATCGGGATATCCGGATCACGGGCGTCACCAAGCCGCCCCACAAAACCCGTGACAGCGCTCGTGGAGTTGGAGCGCTGGCGCGGGTTTTGACGGGATCGCCAGACTTCGGAAGTGTCGCGTCGGACGCGTCAGCGAGCTTCAAAGGGAATCTGGCCGACGTGAATCACTCGGTAGCTCTACGCCGGACGGAAGAGTCGCGGCCCTATTGAGCTTCGGCGGCCGAGCCACAGTTCATGCGAAGTCATGATCTGTGGCCGGCCGCGCGTTCCAGGGACGGAGGCGCGGACGCAGATCCGCGCTTCCGTCTCGATTCGGGTTGCCGGTGCGAGCGCGGCTTGCCACGCGAGCACCGGCAATCCAAGTCCGTTGAGAGTAGACGACAGGCCGGAGACGACCCCCTTGCAGCCGTTGGCGGCTTCCAGCTGAGCGGCAGCTGTGCAGCGGGTCCGGTCATTCGCGGCCACAGCGTGAATTCACGGTCTCGGCCACATTCCGGTCATCCAGGCGCCAGAGAGATCGTGACGCCCATGACCGCTCTCAAGGTAATGCAGGCGTACCCCGCCGCATGCGCTGTGCCATTGCGCAGTCCACGCGACTTCGAGTTGTCGAAGATCGTCGGCCGTCACCTCGATCCGACTGACCTCGGCTGTCCTGGCCACCTCGGGATGGAGAATCCGGTAGACGGCGAACAGCAACAAGCCGGCGACCAGAAAATGCAGCAACGGTTCGCGCAGCCAGCGCTTTGGCGAAGGGCGCACGATGCTCTACTACTCGACCTCGTAGTTGGCGTAGCCGAACTCGTTGCTGCGCGCCGCAACGTACTTGTCGCCGACCTTGTACACGGTGACCTCGAACGGCGTCCCGAAGAGCGTGGTGACGATCTTCCCGCCGCGAATCTCGTAGTGCGCCGGCGATCCGAGCTCGCCGCTGTGCAGGACGTCCCCTATCTCGCCCGCGGGCGGCTGCTTTCCGTCGACGCTGAGGATAAGGCGCCGCCCGTCCGGCCCGTACAGGATCTCGAAGCGTTGCCCCGTCACCGTGTTGCGGACCTTGAAAGTCTTTCCGACGATGAGTTGCTTCAGCTGCGCGTCGTCCAGCGCTGCAGCACCTCGTTGCCGCAAGTCGGCGACCGTCGCTCCAGGCTTCGCGGCTTTGCGCGCTTCATCGCTCGGCGAATACCAGATCGGCGAAGTCCATGCCCGGTCCTGGACCGTCGCGGGAACGTTGCTCGGCGGCGGGACACCGAGCTTTTTCGCGTCGTACGTCGTCCAGCGGGGTGTCGGGATCTGCAGCACCCGCGCGTAGTAGAAGCGCGAATTGGCTGGGGTCGAAGTCCGGGTCCGTCCAGACCGTCTTCAGCTCGACTGCCCCGATGGAGTTGGCGTACGTGGCGTTCTTCACGTCGACGGTATTGCCCACGGGCGGGAGCTCGCCTCGACCGCCGCGCACCAGCGCATCGGAGATTTGTCCAAGCTTGCGGCTCGACCAGGCGATGTTGTAGATCTTCTCGAAAATCTGCCCGTTTCGCGTCCAGCCCTTGACGATCTGGATGCGATCGAGATTGGCGTTTCGTCGGGATCCTTGACGGCTCCCAGGACGAAGTGGAACGTCGGCACCTTCGACTTGGCAGCCGGCAGTTCTCCGCCCATGGGCACACCGTTTGCGTAACCAGTCTTGACCCAGTCCTTGCTTTTGCAGGGACGTTTGGCGCGAAGTCCCAGCCGCCGAAGAGCCTCACCTTGATCCGTACGCCGCTCGTGCCGAAGGTCTCCTTGCGCTGCATGGCCGCGAAGATCGCCTCGCGCGTGTTCTCCTCGGCCCACACGCCGCCCAATCCGGCGGTCGAAAACTTATCGGATGTCATACCGGAATGCTTCTCGCCGCTGAGCCGACCCTGTGGCGTGGCGTCGAGCAGGCCGTGGCCGCCGAAATAGTTCGATTGGGTATACGACGTCGCGGTACCGTGCGTATCGCCGGCACCGACGAGGCCGAACTTGTACGGGTTGTAGCCGCGCGTTTCCTGCATCGCCAGCCCATTCTGGTATGCCTCACGGATATAGCTGCCGTGCAGCTTGGGTGCGCGATCAATTCCGCCGAGGAGATACTCGAGAATTTCGTGCCGGGCGAACTCGTCGTTGGGCGACAGTGCCGGGTGCGTTTCCGATGCGCCCTTCAGCTGCTGGATCTCGGACAGCGGCTCGTTGTTGATTCGCGATTGCGCCCACGCCGCGTCAATCGGCCGGCCCTTGCTGTCGACTTCCAGCGGAAACATGACGCCATCGGAGAGGTTCGCGTTATGCGAGATCGCCAACAGCTCGTTGCCCGCCTTGCGCTGGCCATCCATCCATTTCCACAGATCCTCCGGCTGGTCCGAGTCGATCGCGCTAAATGGCAACGACGGAACCTTCTTCGTGTCCTTGAAAAGGATGTTGCGATGCAGGTTGCGATTGTCCGGCGTCGAACTCCATTCGTAGGCAGCGAAGGTCGTGAACTTGCCCGGCTGGTTGTACTTGTCGGCGATTTCGACGACTGTCTTCCACACAGACCCGGCCACTTCAGGGCTGGTCAACTCTGGGATCGGCCCTGTGATGAGGGAAGTGGCGAGGAAGAGGTAGACCTTCTGGATATCCTCCCTGCTCCTGACCTTAAGCTTCTCGGCGATTGGCAGCTTGCTCAAGTCCGACTGCGGGTCGTTCGCGAACCTGACCGTGCCCATGTATTCCGAATGGTCCGTCACGGCCTGAAAGTCGAGCGGCCGCTTCATCTGGACCATGTAGCCTGCGGGATGCTTGATCGGCTTGCCCAGCGCGTACTGATAGGCCTCTTCCGGCCCGGCGCGTGTGTTGCCGAAAACGTACGCGTCGAACGACCAGCTCGTGTGGAGGTGGGTCTCGCCGAAGAAGACATCCCGCAGCGGGTTCTTCTCCGCGTGGACGAGCGGAGAAGAACCGCAAAGACCTACCGCGAGCACCATTGTGACAAGCGGGCGAACCTGGAATTCGTTGCGACTCGCTGCGCTCCCAGAACTCTTCCTCATGCTTGCCTCCGTCCCGTCAAGCCGGTCTGCCGCAAGCCCGATGCTCAGCAGGCATTGCTCTTGGTGGATTGCGAGTATGGAAACCTTGCTAGGCGCGACTCAAGGTGACACATCGATAACACAGATGTAATGCAACCCCCCGCAGCCGCGCCGCGGGTAGCGCGTAGCCGACGTCTCCCTTCGCAACGAGATTACCATAGCCTTCTCGGCCGACGAGAGCACTGATGTAGGCGTGGACGAGGCCACAAACGCGGACCGACGCCTGCAAGGAAGGCGACAATCGGTTCACCGGCAAGATCCACAGGTTCACGATCGAGGTAAAGTAACCGCGCCGCGGAACAGCACGAACAGGAGCACTTCATGAACGCCCAGCGACCCATCATTCCCGCGCCGCGCCGCGCAGTCGCTGTATTCGTGCTGTGCGCCGGCGCGCTGAGCTCGGGCCAAGCGACGGCCGGTGGGCTCACGCTGTACGAGGTCGGCACGGCCGATGTGGGCCTCGCCTCCGCGGGCTACAACGCGCGCGCGCAGGACGCCTCGACCGTGCTCACCAACCCGGCGGGCATGACGCGCCTCGAAGGCACGCAGGCGCTGCTCGGCGCGCAGCTGCTCTACGGCGATGTCAAGTTCTCGATCGGCCAGGGCACCTCGCCCAGCTCGGCACCGACAACGGCGGCAACCCGGTGGGCTGGTTCCCCGGCGGCGGCGCGTTCTTGAGCTACAGCGTCTCGCCCGAGCTCAAGCTCGGCTTCGCCATGACCGGAAACTTCGGTCTCGCGGAGAAGTACAACGACGGCTGGGCGGGCCGCTACTACGTCCAGGAGGCGACGCTGCTCGGCGTCTCGTTCCTGCCCTCGATCGCCTACAAGGTCACTGACAAGCTCTCGCTGGGCGCGAGCCTCAACGTCATGTACGGCATCCTGCAAGAACCAGGTCGCGATCAACAACGTCCTGCCCAGCTTCGGCGACGGCCAGCTCAAGCTGGACGACAACACGTGGGGCGTGGGCGTCAACCTTGGCCTGCTCTACGAGCTTGACGCCCGCACCCGGCTCGGCCTCACGTACAACTCGCAGGTGAACCTCGACTTCAAGGCCACGCCCGAGTTCTCGGACCTTGCCCCGGGGCTCAACGCGCTGCTCAACGCTCGCGGTCTGCTGAACGCGAGCGTCGACCTCGGGATCAAGGTGCCGCAGGGGGTGATGGGGAGCGCCTTCCACCAGGTGAACGACCGCTGGGCGGTGCTCGGCAGCGTGGGCTGGCAGCAGTGGTCGAAGTTCGGCAAGGCCGAGGTCAACATCTCCGACACGACGAATCCGACGAGCCTCACGACGAACCTGAACTACAAGGACACCTGGCACTTCGCGGTGGGCGCGCAGCACCGGCTGAGCGACCCGTGGACGCTCAACTTCGGCATCGCCTACGACTCCGGGTTCCAGGACAGCGCGAATGTCTCGCCCGCGCTGCCGGTGAACTCGGCGTGGCGATTCGGCGTCGGCGGCCAGAACCAGGTGAGCAAGACGTTCAGCTGGGGCGTCGCGGGTGAGTACGTGTACGGCGGCACGCTCGACGTCAACAAGCAGAGCGCGGTGCCGCGTCGGGCTCGGCGGGCGCGGCAATCTCGTCGGCTCGTACAACAACACCGGCGTCTTCTTCCTCGCGGCCAATCTCAACTGGAAGTTCTAGGGGACGTCAACATCGCGCGCCGTCCGTCCGGACCGCACGACCGCAAGCCAAGACGAGAGGAACTTGACATGAAACGAGTCTCACTCTGGGTGCTGGACTCGCAAATGGCCGCAGCCTAACAACGAGGAGTAGGTCGTGAAGAAATCGATCGCGGGCAAGATGGGTTGCGTTGTAATTGCAGTGATCCTGGGAGCATGCGCAACTGAAACCGATGTCACCGAGGGTTCGGGTTTCCTAAGGGATTACTCGAGTCTGCTGGAGACCAAGGACGCCCAGGGTAGGACCATTCGCGCCTGGGCGAGTCCCAAGCTCACGCCCGCCAACTACGATGCGATACTGATCGATCCGCTCGTCTTCTACCCCGAGCCGAGGCCGAGTCCTCAAGTGAGCGCCGAGGCGCTGCAACAAATGCTCGCCTACTCCAACGACACATATAAGCGGGCACTCAGCCAGCGATTCAGGGTGGTCGATCGTGCCGGGCCCGGCGTCCTGCGGATTCGCGTCGCGTTCAGCGGCGTCGCGGCGGAAGGCGAGGGTCTCAAGCCCTACCAATACGTCCCCATCGCCTTTGTCGCCACTATGGCCACAAGAGCCGCGACGGGTACGCCGCAACGGGCGTTCATCGTCAGCGAAGTTGAGGGAACGGACAGCGTCACGGGCGAGCTGCTGGGGATGAGAGTGCGGGTGGGGACAGGCGAGCGCCTAGCCCGAGTTGCCGGGCAGCAGGTCATCACGCTGGATACGGTGAAGCCGCTGTTGGACGAACTGGCCGCGGGTGCCTTTCCGGAACTGGCCAAGTACGTCAAAGCTAAGTGAGACGGACCGCGCAAACTCTGAGACAGACCGCGCAAACACGGGCGACTCGTAAGCCCTCACAGGGTCCTCGTCGCCGAGTATCTTCGTAGGGTCAGACAGAGCGCGGCAAACGCCCCCGCTCGCTTCTGCCTCATTGAGAAGGGCTTGTAGGCGCTCCATCGCTGCAAATACCGGGCGCTCGTAGGCCTCACAGCGCGTGTAGAGCCGTTCGTACGTCGTGCTCTGGAAATGCGGACCTTCGCCGACTTCTCGGTTCGGCTACGAGCGGCCGTTCGTTACCGCCGCCCGGTTCACCGCTAAAGCAGTCGTAACCCCGCGCCCCGACGTTCGCATTCTTCAAACCCGCGAAAGGCGCAGAATTCGGTCCTGGTGTTCGCAGCTGGCTACTCGATCGTTCATCGCATGCCGGTCGAGAGCTAGTATCGCGTCCGAGCCAGCCCCGGGCGGCCAATCGATGCGGTCGCATTCGTGCACGAGCCAGCCAAGAGCGAATGTCCGACAAGCCGGGCGGAGGTAGCCGCCGCATTCCCAGCGAACGTCTGACGCGGGTGCTCGGCTTGCCTGGCCATGGCGGCTCGCTGTCGCCAGGCGCGAAGACGACGATCTTTTTTGGTGTGCTCGCATTGCTCACGGCGTTCGTGGCTTGGCTCGATCCGCGGCCGAGCCTGCGCCATGTGCACGTAGGGATCCTCTCGGGCAGCCAAACGGGAAACTATTTCGCGATCGTCGACAAGCTTGCCGAGAAAATCTCGCGCCAAAAGGGGAGTGTGGCCAATCTGTCTTCGGCCGGCTCCGCGGAGAACGTAAAGCGGCTGATCGACGGCAGGAAGCGTTGCGACGTGCATTTTGCGCTCGTGCAAGACGGCATTGCCTATCCCGACAACCACAGTCTCGAGCTCGTCGGGCGCCTACCTCGTCCCGAATCCCTGATCATCCTGGGTCGCAATGCCGACCGTATTCGAACGCCTGCCGAGCTCACCGGTTTGCGCCTCGGCATCGGCCCCGGCGGCAGCGGCACCGAACAATTAATGCGCCGCGTCCTCGCGCCGCTCGATGACCTAGCCCTCGTCGTCTCAAGCCAGCCGATCGATCAGCAGCTCGCCATGCTCGAGCGCGACGAGTTGGACCTCGGCGCGATGGTCATCGACGACGAGGCGAAGCTCGTGGCCGATGCAGTGAAGAATCGCAATCTGCAGATCCTGGCCCTGCCTGACGCGGCTTCGCTCGCGCGCCGCTTGCCGTTCACGCGCATCGGCCAGATCGAGGCCGGACAAATCGACTACGTACGCAAGCTCCCCGCCGAGACGAAGCAAGTGCTGCAGCTTGACACGCTGATAGTCAGCAACGGTTGCGCGTCGAATGCCGCGACGCAAGGCCTCCTGACTGCAGCGGCGGACGTGTTTCCGACGTTCATCCGCCACAATAAGGGACAACCGAACGTGACAGGCCTGCCGATGGCCACGGTTGCCAAGACGTTCTACGACGACGAAGGGCCGAACCTGCTCGGCAAGTACGTCCCGTGGGCGGAAGACATCATGCCGCTACCCACGTGGATCCAGCTCGGTGTCGCGTTCTCGGTGTTGTTCAGCGCGATGGCGTTTTTGCATCGCTTTCGACTGTGGCGCGTTGACGCGAGGCGCGTGAAGATCGAGAGCGAGATCTCCGCATTGTTCGGTTCCGGCGTCACCGTCGGCGAGATCGGCGCGATGCCACCCGATCCAAACCATGGTTTGCCGGAGACGCGCGCACAGATCGACGGCTTGATCGAGCGCCTCCTTGAGTTGGCCGAGCGCTGCCGCGAACACTCGTTGTCGGTGTTCGTGCCGATGGGCCAGGAAATGGCGTACCGCTACCAGGAGACGCTGATTTACGATCTGCTGCACGCGCTGCGTCTCTATCGGGAACGGACGTCGAAGTAGTGTGGCGGCGAGCAATTGCTTCGCTCGCAGTGGCGGGTGTTTCCAATTCGCGGGTGAGGTAGTCTTCTTGTTGAGCGACCGCTTGTCGGTGAGGCGAGTGTCGGCTTTCGGAAAACGCAGCCGCCAGCTTCGGGTCGGTAGTACCAGTCCGGCGGGTTCTGAATGCAGCCGTTCAGCCGCGATGGTCGCTCAGTCGTCGACTGCCGCCGCGAGCTACCGCTGTCACTGGATTCGGTTCTCCTCGAGGATGGCGGCGAACGTCAAGTTCCGAAGTAGAGCGGCCGCTCGCCAAGAAAAGGTGTGGAGGGCTGCTTTCGGCAGCCGCCGCCACTCCGCAGCGAAGCTCGAATGACAGCAGCCAGTCTGCTCCAGTCCTTCGACCGACGACCCCGATCGTCAACAAATGGCCGAGGCAGACCTTTGCCCGGGCTCAGAACCCGTCCCGAAACCGCCTCGGCTTCGGCGTTCATCGCGAACGCTTCATATAACGGGGCCAGTGTCGCCTGTATCGCTAGACTGTCGGGAGAGAGCGCAGAACGCACGCGGTAAATCTCGCGTGCGCGCGTGTGCGTCATCGACGGTGGAATCGAACCGCCCAGCGGCCTGCCCTACGACCTCCACGTCGCCGGACATCCGGGCGATACCGGAAGTAACCTGTGGAACGTGTTCAACACGCTCGGGTCGGACCCGTTAATCGAGCCGTCGCTCCTGCGGCTTCGCCGGCCACGTACCGCGCTCGATCACACGGCTCCCTTCCAGTACCAGCCAGCTCTGACGGCCGTAGTGGGGCAGAGGCCGCTCCAGGGCGGCGAGCGCGGCGGCGTCGCGCACCGACACGAGGCCCACGGCCCCGGCTTCCTTCCGTGCTGCCATCCACACCTGGGCATCGCCCTTCTCCGCTTGCGGCGGCCGGGCCGCCATTCCGGCGCGCGCGAGCCACGCGTCGATGTCCGCGCGCAGGCCCACGACGAGGAGCGGCGTGGTAGCAGGCGGTTCATGGGCGGCGAGCATCGGCGGCGGATGATCGAGCAGGTGCCCGGCGAGTGACTGGGCTGCACCGGCGAGCGCAGGCGACACCACGACCAGCGCAGTCGCGGGGTCGACGATGAGGCCGCGCAAGATCGGCGGCGCCTCGTCGTTCGCCAGCCGACGAAACAAGCGCAGGTCGGGGTCGAGCGTCACCGCGAGTGGCCGCTCGTCGACATCAATCGTGAACGACTGCTGCGCGCCCTCCAAGTCGACGGTGTGTGCGAGCTCACCGCTCGCCGTGCGCACGGTGAGCAGCACGCGCAACCGGTACGAGGGTGACCCCTGCGTGAGCACGACGTGGATCCGATGGCTCGCGCCGTGATGCGTCGCCTCGGCCGCGGCGATGGCGAGCGGCGGCGCTCCGGCGCGCGTAAGCCACTGCGCGAAGAACAGCTCGAGGCTCGAGCCGTGGGTGGATTCGAACGCGCGCCGCAGATCGCTCCACGACGCGGTCTTAAAGCGGCGCTCCTTCCAGAACCCGCGCACACCCGCGTCGAACGCCTCGCGCACCGATCTGGTCGCGCAGCATGAAGAACAGCATCGCCGCCTTGTTGTAGCCGACGATCTGCGATGCGCCGTGGGTGCGCGAAGTGAAGCGCGGCGAGGGGCGCGTCGTCGCCGGGCGGCAACGCCGCGTAGTCGCGCAGCCACGCGAGGCGCATCGCGCGCGCCGCCTCTGGGCTCTCGCGCTCGCGGTAGGCGTAGTCCGCCATGAAAGTGGTGAGGCCCTCGGACCAGTTGCCGCGCGCGTAGTCGGGATAGACGCCGTTGCCCCACCAGTTGTGCAGCACTTCGTGCCCGAGCGAAGTCGCGCGGATGAAGGGCAGGCGCAGCACCTCGATGCCGAGATAGGTGAGGGTCGGCATGCCGAAGCCGGTCGGCGTCGGGCTGGATACCACGCTGAATTCGGAGAACGGATAGGCGCCGATCCAGCGCTCGTACAGGTCGAGGTAACCGGCGACCGAATCGAGATAGCCGGCGGCGAGGTCCGCGATCTGCGGGTGGAAGTAGGTGCGCAGCCGCACTTCGTCCCGCCGCGGTGCGCAGTCGCGCTCCTCGATGCGGTAGGGGCCGGCCATCAGCGCGA
This sequence comes from uncultured Acidobacteriota bacterium, assembly GCA_963773045.1. Classification (GTDB taxonomy): domain Bacteria; phylum Acidobacteriota; class Vicinamibacteria; order Vicinamibacterales; family UBA2999; genus 12-FULL-67-14b. Next base: position 452,747 of record CAVYZT010000015.1, read on the forward strand.
TTCCTTCGGCGGGATGGCGGAACTCGAAGCGCGCGCGATAGCGGCCGCCCGATTGGCTTTCCGCGAGCAGCCGGCCGGGCACGAGACCCTTGTGCCCGGCGGCAGGTCGATCGCCACACGATAAGACGAGAACCCGTGCGGGACCGTCGGATGCCAGAGCGCTGAGGCGGGCAGGAAGCTCCCGCGTGGGTCGGCGACCGCTTGCGCTTGGCGCAGCGTCTGGCGGTGGGAAATCGACGCGTCGAGAGCCGCAAGCGTGCCGCGCCACTCGATCTCCACGCGGCGCGCCCGCTCGGCGGCTCGGAGCCGCCAAACGCGCCGCCCGTCCCGCACCGTGCCGGCGGTGTCCGCATGCCGCCCGTCGACGGTGACCGCCGTGACGTCGAACTGCTGAGCCAAGGCGATTTCGGTGGTGTCCTCATCGACGACCAACGTGCCGCGGGCGCGCAACTCGCGGCGCTCCGGTTCGATCCGGACCGCGAGATCGAGCTGGGCCGGGCCGGCGAGCGCCGCGCCGGCCACGGCCGCCGCGGCGGCGGCAAGAACCCAACGCGGCGTCATTCCGGTTGCGGCGGGAAGTTCGCGACCAGGTCGAGCGTGTCGGGGCCGCGCTTCATCCTGAGCGGCAGCCACGTGCCGGGCGCCTGGCGCTGCACCGCGGCCCTCAGATCACCCGGTTCTTTCACCGCGACGCCCGCGGCTGCGTTTACGATATCCCCTTCGCGGATGCCGGCCGCCTCGGCAATGCTGCCCTTTTCAACCTGCTGGACGCGTACGCCGTCGTTGACGGTTTCGATCCGGACGCCTAGGCGCGGCCGCCGCGACGCATCAATGGTGGCGGCAGCGCCGCCACGCCAAACACCGCGTCGGCGTACCCGCACGAGATGCCTTGCAGTCGGCGCCCGGTCCCACGGCAGAGCCGTGCGACTCGCTCTCGCCGAGGTCCTTGAGCTGGTGCGGGACGCCATGGCCGTGCTGATGTTGGCGCCATCAGTCCGACGACGAGCGGTGCGACGGGCGCTCGCTGCAACTGCGAGCGCCTCGCCATCGCGCGGTCCCATATCTGCTGGCTTTCGACGAAGCGCCGAAACGGCGGATCGTTGCGGTCGACTTTCGGCGGCGTGCGCCGCACGTCGTGGTCGCGGTAGATTGGAAACAGCCAGTCGACGTACGCCGCGGTGGGGCGCCGGTCGCTGACCCCCTCGCGCTCTCGGACGGGATCGCATCGAATCCCTTTGCGTTACGTGCGGGTGAGCGACGCTCGACATTCAACGCCACCATCGGGACGCGGTGCATGCGCGCGAAGTGAAAGATCGGCAGGTAGAGCTGCGGGTCGACGCTCCACACGTTGCGCCAGTCGCCGCCGCGAGGAACTCGGCCTCGGCGAGCTCGCCCGCCACCCAGCGATCGAGCGCGGGCTGCACCCGCCGCGGAAAGGTTTCGAAGCCGAGCACCATGTTGGGCCGCACTGGTGGAGCGCGGCGATCGTCTGCAGCTGCCAACGGTGATGCTCGGCATTGTCATGCGTCTCGCCGAGCAGGACGACCGCGCGCTTTGCCGCGGCTGCCACCACCTCCTCGCCGCGGAGCGTCTCCCCCCCGGCGGGCGCGACCCAGGCGGCGACCGGCACGCATCCCGGCGCGACAGCCTGGCCGAGGGCGCTCCCCGTCAGGCTGAGCGGCACCGTGGCGGCCAAGGACGATAGCACCACGAAGGGGCGGCAACGCAAGGGACCGAGCATCGGGAGCGCCTGCAGATACGGGTGGACGGGCGCGCCGAATCATCCGGCGGCGCGCAATCCTAGCCGAACGGCAGACCGTGCGGACGAGGTCCACCTCCGGTTCGGAGCAACTTAGGAAACGAGCTCATGCGGCTGGTTGTGGCCGACTGGAGACTCACGCCGCCTATGCCGAGCGCGCGCGGAGTGCCGATGTCCCGGCCACTTGGTGGGGACAAGCAAAGCGGCCCCGGGACGCGTACTGGTTGGACTTGTGCAGCGGGATCGGTCGCGACCTCACGTTGCACGATCGCCAGACTCTAGGCGACTAGGTCACATCTGGTCGCGCGGGGTTTGGCAACGAAGTCGGCGCCCTCTTGCGAACGGTGAACGCGAGATGCTCGAGATCTTTCACTTCTACGACGACTCGGTCGGTCACCCTCGGATGATCCACGAGGCGGCCGTAGAAGTAGCAATGCGCATAGCGCCCTCCTTTGCTCGCCTCGGTCAGCTGTGCCAAAAGAAATCTCCCGTTCCAGTGCCTCAGCAGTACGTCGCGCTTTAGGTACAGCGAGACCTCGAGAGAATTGTCTCTCCCGGCTTCGCCAGCTCTGACGACGCGATCGAAGAATCGCACCGCAAAGTTGGGCCCGTGAAACCGAACCTGAACGCCTCCATGGAAGATGCGCGCGGGACGCACGGCGAAGTAGTGCTCGATCCGGCAGAACGCCTTGCTGTAGGAAAGTTCGGGACCCCGTCCGATTCGAAGGGCCGCCTCACGCCGTTCCTCAGGCTCCAGCAACTCGTACGCGCTCACGACGGTCTCAAGGAAGTCGGCGCGCGTCGGATTTGATCGCCCTCGTCGACACGATTCATCGTCGCGCCCAGATCCGCTAGGTTCTCGAGCAGCCGGAGCTGGTGGCGGTGGCTCGGCGAACACCCACGACATCGACGTTGCCTCCGGAAGGCCCGGCATGAAGACGTCGACAAGATCGTTAGATTTCAAATACCGGAAGTGATGTGCACGGCCTCGCCCATCCGGTTCTGTGTCCGAGCAACCGAGTGCCTCCAAACCCCTCTCTCGCGCGACCCATTCGCACGCTGGGCTGTGCGGAGTTTCAGGATTCATGCGGAAGTGCGGCTTGACGATAACCCGATCGCGCTCGTCTTCGACCAGCTTGTCGTAGTTGACACCGGTCACTCTGGTCGCATTCGCGGTTCGGCAGGCGTCGTCCGAGCAGAGGAATTCAAACCTGTGTCGTGGCTCGTCCTGCGCGAAGAACAGAGCCCGAGCCTGGTAGATATCGACGACCTTGCCGGCCTCAGCGCAGTACGCCCGCGCAATGTGCATGGCCAAACCAGCGTCCTCTTCCGACCGCGGAGAGCATCGCGCTCCGCTGCGCGGCCGAGGACTATCAGTTCTGCCAGGTCCCGTCAGTTTTGCCAGTACTCTAACTCGAGCTAGGTTGCTAACTTCACGCAAGCGTCGGTGAAAGCCTGACCCTCGGCGCGCATGCGAGCGCCGCGAACGATTTCCGGGCCATACGTCGATCCTTCTGCTATGCCAGCGCCATTGGTGTTATTCCACGGTCGCCACTATCAGTTTCCCGCACTCGCATGCGCCGCGACATTTCAGGTGGCCTTCGGCCGTTCCGATCCGCCGCCGCTCACGGAGGTCGCTGGTCCGCTCGAGGCGTGCTGTGGCAAGCGGCGTTGAGCTGGCGCCCGCGAGAGCGAAACGTGTCTGAAGTCCACGGCCGCCATGTCCCCGCAGATGTCCGAGCTGTCGAATCTCATCTTCCCAAGCCGGTGAAGGTCGGCACCGGAATCGTCTGGAAACGGATCGATGTAAAGCGTGCCTGGGAAGAGTCTGCTTTCCGCCGGGACGGCCGGCCCGAAGAGAAGGGAGGCAATACATGGGCCGATCCCGAATCCCCGGCATCTACCAGGACGGAGAAGGCCGCTGGTGCGTCGACAAGTGTTACAAGGGTGAACGACTTCGCCACCGCCTTGAGACGGCTGCCCCGCCCTACGATTCGAACTCCGCTCGTCGCTACGGCGACCGAGTTTTCGAACAGAACGGGGTCGAGCAGCGCAAGACGAGGCTCGAGACCGCGGAACGCGAGACCGCACGCGTGAAGGCGGTGCTTGCGACGCCGGAGTGGCCGAAGGACACTTCCCGCTTCGTGGACCGCCTATGAGTTGGCCGATCACGCTCACGCCCGAAGAGCTGGTGGAGATCACCGGGTACCAGCGCGCGGCCGAGCAGTTGAAGTGGCTCCGCGCCCTCGGCGTGCCGGCGAAGCGCCGGGCCGACGGCACCGTGTCGGTCGCGCGCGAGCATTACCTCCGGCACGGCACTAAGGCCGCGCCGACAGTAGAATCCCACCCGCGTTTGCAATCTGACCTACGGGCCGCGTGAGCCGACCGCGCAAGAAGGACCGCCACCTCCCGCGCCGTGTCTACCAAAGCCACGGCGCGTTCTACTTCGTGGACGCGAACGGCGCGTGGCACAAGCTCTGCCGGATCGAGGACAGCGAGGCGTCGCTCTACGACGCACTGGCGAAGATCAAGGCGGCACCGGGCGGCGACTCGATGCCCGCCGCCATCGCTACCTTCAAGCTTGCCTACCTCCCCGGCCTCGCCATCTCCACGCGTGTCGAGCACGGGCGGATGCTCGACATGATCGCGCACGACTTCAAGGACTACAGCGTGCCGCAGGTGGAGGCGCCCGACATCGACCGCTTCCTGTCGAACCACTACGACGCGGACCCGGAGAAGGGCACGCCCGAGCGGCGCTCGATGAAGCGCCACGCGAAGGCGCGCCTCTCGACGTTCTTCCGGTGGTGTGTGCGGAAGGGGCTACGCAAGACGAACCCGTGCCGCGAAGTGTGGATCGATAAGCCGCCGCCCCACAAGTCGAAGTGGACCGATGCAGGCTTCTACGCGATCCGCGACCGGCTTTCGCCGATGCTCCAGTGCTACCTCGACCTATCGTTCCTGATCTACCAGCGGACGACCGAGGTCCGCCGGCTTCGTCTCTCGCAGGTGCGGGAGCGCGAGCGCCTGATCCACTTCTTCCCGACCAAAACCGCGAAGTCCAGCGGGAAGGACATCGACATCCCGCTCACCGCGGAGATCGCTGCCGTGATCGCTAGGGCACGCTCGCTCGCCAAGGTGAAGGCCGGGCCGGGTGGCGACGCCTTCGTGATCCAGACAACAAAGGGCGCGCCCTACACCGCCTCCGGCGTGCGTGGCGCGATCCTACTGGCCGCCGAGCAGGCGGGGCTCGCGCCCCCGCGGAATCCCGGCCAGAAGAAGCCGAGCGCGGCAGGGTTCACCGCCAAGGACTTGCGCGCCTACGCCGCGAGCACGGCCAAGCGGCAGGGCTACACGCTGGAGCAGTTGAAGGCGGGGCTCGCGCACACCTCGATCACGACGACCGAGGGCTACGTCCAGCAGCACACGACCCCCATCTCGGAGGTCGCGCTGCGGCTACCGGAGCGCCCGAAGCGGGGGGAGTTTTAGGCAGTCCGGCTTCTTATTAGGCAGTTGGTGCGGTTCGCCGGTCGTAAGTTGTTGTTTG
>CAVYZT010000016.1:0-762955 GCA_963773045.1 uncultured Acidobacteriota bacterium
TGCGATACGCAACGATGGCCAGATTTCGTAGCGGCAGGGCAACAGCCCAGGCGTCGCCAGCCTCTCGGCCACGGGCGACGCTTTCTTCGAGCGCGGCGCGGGCGTCATCGTAGTGTTCGAGCGCCAGTAGCACGACCCCGTGGCTTGCGAGCGCGATGGTGAGACAGAACGCATCCGCCGCCGTGCGCGCTCGTCGATTACTGCCAATACGGAACGAATCGTCGCGTGCTCGAATAGATATCGCCGTCACGACCGAAATAGAGTCGCCGACCATCCCATGAGAGTGTGGCACGCGTCTCGCTGCCTGGGCTGTTTACGGCCCGCCCGAGATTGACGGGAGGCGACCACCCCTTTCGGGCGCTCGACCGCCGGGACACGTAGACGTCGAAGTTACCGATCGATGGCGTCCCATTGGCGTCGGTCGGGCGCAACGAGCTGAAGACCATCTCGAGGCCGTCCGATCGCACGTTCGGCATGCGGTCATCGAATTCCGTGTTGACGACCTCGACAGGGGTTGGCGGCGCGAACGTACCATTGCTTCGCAGCCGACTCTGATAAACGTCGTGATTGCCGGTAACGGTGCTCGAAAAATAGAGGAAGGTGCCTTCGGCCGTTGTCACGAGCGACGGGCTGAATTCGGCCCCTGCGCTGTTCGGCCCGGTGCCGTTTTCGATACACCCCAGATGCCGCGGTTCGCCCCACCCGAACGCGGCGTTGCGGCGAACGATGTACATGTCGCCGCGTGTCGGTCCGGCGTTGCAGGTCTCCGGCCCCGGACGTTCAGAGACGAACAGCAGATAGCTACCGTATATGGGAGTCGGACAGAAGTCGTTGTAGTCGGAGTTGACCGGCGCATCGAGATGCCTGGGCTCGCCAAAGAGCTCGCTCTTGCTCGCCCGATCCGCCGCGAAGATGTCATTGCCGACGCCAGCGATGCGCATCGACGCGATGTAGAGGCTTAACCCGTCGCGCGACTCGATCGGGCAACCGTCGCTCACCGGGCTGTTCACCTCCACGACCGGGGTCGCGACGCTCCACGCCCACCATTCGTCATGCGACGCATACGCGCCCCCGGATGCCAGTAGAAGCGTCATTGCGGCGGCGGCGCTGAAGCGTAGTGGTCTGGTCGTGTTCATATGTCCCTCCTTGATCGTTGGGCCGCCGTCGTTTTTGGCGGACCCGTGGACACGCCCTGACGAACGGCCGTCACTCAGCCGAGAACGCCCGGGAGCGCTGTTGGTTCAGGCGCGCGGTATCATCGTGAAACTGGTCGCTGCGATACAATTCCTCTAAACAGAGGAGTGCGATGCTGGGGGCGGTCACACTGCGGCTCCAAGACGTGCGACGCGCGTTCCGTCTGATTGGCGACTGCCGCGACGTCGGTGACGACACCGATCAGTGGCAAGAGCTCGCGATGCAGGGACTCTGTCGAATCGTTGGTGCTGTGGCCATTACCGGAGGCGAGGGTCGCTGGCAACGTCCCCTGCGCCCGCTGGCTCCCGCATCGTCTTACGCGGTCGGGTTGGATCCGGCAGCCAGGACGCTGCTGTTCGCCTACATGCACCACTTTGGTGTCAACGCCGATCCCATTTTTCAGCGTCTTCAACGCAGGTCCGACCGGCTCGTGACGCAAAGACGTGCCGAACTCGTGTCAAACCGGGATTGGTACCGGTCGAGCGCATTCATCGATTACCACCGCGGGAGTGGCATCGATCACCAACTCACGTCCGTCTATCAACCTCGGCGCAGCGACGCCATGAGTTGCCTGGCGCTGCATCGCGCGTCAGGCGATCGAGACTTCTCCGACCGCGACGCCGCGCTGGTCGCGTTCTTCCACTACGAGCTCGGACGGTTGATCGGTCGCTCGTTGGTGAGCAAGCTCGACCCGCACGCGGAGTCGCTCTCGCCGCGACTGCGAGAGACGCTGGCGTACTTGATGGAAGGCGACAGCGAGAAGCAGGTCGCCATGCGCATGGGATTGGGCCGCACGACGGTTCATCAGTACGTCACCATGCTGTACCGTCGGTTCGACGTGCAGAGTCGCGCGGAGCTGCTTGCCAGAGTCCTCCGACGTCGCGGCAGCCGGCACGGACTCCCAACGTGATCAGCGGGGCAACATGTCGAAATCGAATGCGCTTCGTGTCAGCGATGCGCGCGCCGCGTTTCGCCTGATCGGTGATTGTCGTGATCAGGGAGATGACCCCTCGGCGTGGCAGCAAACTTCGATGGCGGGCCTCTGTCGTCTCGCCGGCGCTTTCGGTAATCTGCTTCGCCATCAATCAAAGACGCTTATTCGGAGTTGTCGCGATCCTCTACGCCGCTACGACACTAAAGGATGACGACCGGGCCCGCCGTGTCACGGTTGCGGTTCGTCCGGGAGACCTGCCAGATGATTCTGCCAATGCCGTTGTCACGGAGTCGGTCGCAACCCGTCTGTCGGGCCTTTGCCGATCGGCAGGGCTGGACGATCGCGCAGGATTATCCGACCACGCGGTATCTGGCGCCACGCTGCTTCGTTCCGGCTTCCAAGCGTTGATGCGCGATGCGCTGAACCGTCGATTCGACGCGGTCCTTGCCGAATCCCTCGACCGCTTCAGCCGAGACCAGGAAGACACCGCCGGGCTCTTCAAGCGGCTCACTTTCGCCGGCGTCAACATCGTCACGCTGGCAGAAGGCGACATCACGCACCTGCACATCGGGTTCAAGGGCACGATGAACGCCCTGTTCCTCCAGGATCTCGCAGAGAAGACCCACCGGGGACTGCGTGGCCGAATCGAGGACGGAAAGTCGGCAGGCGGTCTCTGCTACGGGTATCGCGTCGTCAAGGCTCTCAACGGCGGAACGGTCACGACGGGCGAACGGGAAATCGAACCGGCCGAGGCCGCTATCGTGGAACGCATGTTCCTCGAGTTCGTTGCAGGCGTGTCGCCAAAGCAAATCGCTAAGAACCTGAATCGCGAGGGTGTGCCAGGTCCGTTCGGTAGTCCATGGAGTCCGAGCACGATTTACGGCAACGCCAAGCGTGGAACCGGCATCCTCAACAACGAGCTCTATGTCGGCCGCCTGGTCTGGAATCGCCTTCGCTATGTGAAGAATCCTGACACCGGAAAGCGAGTGTCGCGGCTCAACCCGACATCCGAGTGGATGTCGAGAGACGTCCCGGGACTGCGGATCGTTCCCGACGATCTCTGGACCGCTGCGAGTCGCGTCAGAGACACACCCGGCACGTGATGAAGACGGCGGGCGCAATCGGCGTGGCGAAGCGGCCGCAGTACCTGTTCTCAGGTCTGATCAAGTGCGGCATCTGCGGCGCGGGATTCATCATGTCGGGCAAGAACCGCCTAGGATGCTTCGGCGCCCGCGACCAAGGTCGTTGCGACAACCACCTGACCATCCGCCGCGACGAGGTCGAAGCACGCGTACTACGCGCGCTCCAGGACAAGCTGCTGCGTCAGGATCTGTTCGAGGAGTTCTGCGACGAGTTCACCCGCGAGATGAACCGTCTTCGCATGGAGCATCGCGCAGGCCTGTCTGCAGCCGAGCGTGAGATCGAGCGCATCGAGGTTAGACGCAAGAAGCTGATCGAGATGGCGATGAACGGCGTGGCGCCTTCGGAGGTGAAGGACGAGCTGAACGCGAACGCAGCCAAACGCGAGGAACTGAAGGCCAAACTCGCAGCGGCAGACGAACCGCCGCCGCTCCTGCACCCCGGCATGGCTGACCTGTACCGTCAAAAGGTCACCGCACTGGCTCAGGCCCTGAAGCATCCAGAAACCCGCACGGAGGCCTCTGACGCGCTTCGTGGCCTCATCGACGGCATCGTCCTGACGCCGAACCAGGGGGAACTGCAAATCGAGCTGAAAGGGAATCTGGCGGCGATGCTGGGAGCCGCTCAAAATGCGAAGAGGTCGCCAGAAACGGGCGACCTCTCGCTGCAAGTTGTGATGGTTGCGGGGGCGCGCAACCAACTGAATTTGGAGTTCTGTTGGGCTGCAGGGTAGTTCTCTCCGCCCACGAAGCTTCGGCCCCCCGGTCAGGAGAGCCTGACGTTCTCGCCTCTCGGCCCTTTTGGCCCCTGCCCCATATCGAACGTGACCGACTGCCCTTCTCGAAGGTCATCGAACGCGGTCTGCTGGCAGGCGGAATTGTGAAAGAAGTACTCGGAGCCGTCGCCCGCCAGAATGAAACCGAAGCCCTTGTCGCTCACGAGCCGCTTGATGGTGCCGTTCATTGCATGTTGTGTCCTTGGTTGTTGAGCGCCGGATACCGGCAACCGTCGCGGGCGCCTTCAGCGACGGGTTGGATGGAGTTTCAGCGAAGGGCGAGGCGATTTCGTTTTGTTGCCTTGAGCAGCTCAGTTTCGGCTACGAGCCAGTCTTCGACGTCATGTCCGTGCTCACGGCCGCGCGCCTGAAACAGGTTATACGCGCGGTGGCTGACGGCCTCCGCTGAGACGCGGGTCACGACATCCGTCTTGACGGTGCTCTGAGCGGCACGCGGCGTTACTGGAGTTTTCTTTACCATCTCAATTCTCCACGGTCACGGTTAGTGCGAAGCCGACGAGCCGCGGACGAACATGCCTCCCGGGCGCTGCTCAAGAAAACCCGTTTCGATGAGGTTCTGAAGCATTACCCGGCACACCTGCTGGTCGAGGCCTGCCATCAGCGCGGCGTCAGCGGTGGTGAGCTGGACGCCGCGTGTCTCCATGAACAGACGCCGGACACGTGCGAGCGCCTCTTTGAAACACCGCGTCTGGAGTGGCTGCGTCATGTGCGCTGCTCCTCACAGCTTCTGGCGATATGGCCTCCGGTGAACGAGACCGATCGCCGTGCAGGACCCTTGGTTGATGTATGCCGAGATTGCGCTCGCCCATCGCCCACCCCGCGTCGTGCCGGGGCTTTGATGAAGGCTGATGCGTGACGGGCCTGGCGCAGGCGAGAATCAGGCAGCAGGTTCAGGAAAGCAGTGCCGCGACTGTACTCCATTCGCCACGCGATAGCCACGATGTACGGCTTCGAGCTTCGGACCGGTTCAACGCTTTGCCGGATTGCCTCGTGGCTACCCAAAACTCGATCCGACGTCTCGCCTGACGAGGATTGGTCAAATCGGCCGGTCAGTCTCGCTCAAGACGTGCTTGGCGGGGAAGCTTACGGCAGGGGGGCCGCCTCGTTTACGGCGACGCGACTTCGAAGATCCTGGAACCAGTTCTGCACGAGGACGATCTGCGAGGGCTTCTGTCCTCACGCGGCTTCGGCTGGATCATCAGGAACGCGCAGTCGAATCGTCGTGCCGATTGGAATTAACGCGGAGCTCGGCTGCGATTGGCAGCTGTTCCCGGTTGCTCGAGTTGCCGACACTCAGCGCGAACAAGCAGTCGTCACGGCGCGTTCAGCCATCCCGCCGCCAGCGTCAACACGGCGAGTACGCTGATAAGGCCTCCGAGGAAAACGGCCTGCGTGCGGGCAGGCCAACCTTTCAGGACCGTGTACCGCATGCTGATGACGAATCCAAAGAGCCACCCGTTGGAGAGGAACGCCACCCTGTACGGGTGTCCGCCGGGCTCCCGAGGAAGCCAGAACATGACGATCACTGTCACGACCGCGCTGCCGAGGATCCAGGCAGCGCCTTTCAATCCGTCAGCGATTGTCGCCTTCTCGCCGTATCCGGCGCACCGTAACCGCAGGGCTTTTGCAAGCATGATCTTGTCTCCCTCCTCGTGAGTGGCCGCGCGAGGCGACGAATACGACTGTGGCTGGGTCCACGCGTCGATCGCGCCGCCGACGATGTCGAATGCCGTGCCGAGGGAAAACGGCTGTGGCGCGATCAGGGCGAGAAACTCCGCGCCGTACCGCCGGCGCCAGCGCGGCGGGTACAGCTTCAGCATCCATGTCACGCGCTCGCCAGGCGCTTCTGGCCGACGCGCGCGACGGCCTGAATGCTCGCCAGCCTGGCGCGCAGCGCCTTTTCTCCAAGGGTCGTCAGCTCGTAGGGGTTGCGGCGATCGTCAGCGTCGAGGGCGCCGATCAGGCCGCGCGCCTCGAGGCGCGCGATGGCGGCATACAGCGTGCCCGGGCCAAACCGGACGTCGGCGAACGCCGCGATGTCTTCCGTTACGGCGTAACCGTGCTTCGCGCCGTCAGCGAGGCTGATGAGAATCAGCAGGGCCGGTTCCGCAAACCGACCGAATTCGTCGAGGTCCACCGACTGGTCGCGTCGATTCATGCTCCACTCCACGTAATACGATTGACGTAGTATTACGCGAAACGGATTACAGCGTCAAGCGGCGGCCGAACGCCCAGCCCGTGTGTCATTGCGATGCGGTCGCCGACTGGTGACAGTGAGAGAGATTGCGGCGTTCCGGTATTCACTGACGATGTCGCGTCGTCGAACTATCCGGTCTTCAAAGGCCCGGCGACCTTGTAATGACTGAGGATGATGCCGGACGGAAATGCTTTCGTGCTGACGAGCTCGAATGAGCGTGCCGGGGTTCCCTCCGCAAAGAAGCGCTTCCCCGTGCCCAACAGGACCGGATAGACGACCAGCACAACTTCATCCGCAAGCCCATGTTCGAGCAGCGTCGATGTCAGCGTGGAGCTACCCGAGAGGATAAGGTCCGGGCCGTCCTGCGACTTGATGCGGCGAATGCCCTCGACGATGTCCGGTCCAAGGCCCTCGAACGGGCCCCATTCAAGACTTTCCGGACGGTGGGTCGCGACATATTTTGTTGCCGCATTGAGGCGGTCCGCCATCGGACTGCTCGGCGCCTTTGGCCAGAAGCCCGACCAGATATCGTAGGTGCGACGGCCAAGCAGCAGATCGAAGCTCCCGCCATACGCCGCGAGCATTGCGTCCCGGCCAGCGGGGGTCCGATAGGGCGCGGTCCAGTCGCTGTAGGAGAAATCGTCGTCATCGGCGGAATGCTGGATCACGCCGTCCAGCGAGATGTGTTCGATGATTTTGAGCTTTCTCATTGCGAGTCTCTTTTTCTAAGCCTGGCTATCATTCCGTGGGCGGAAGAAGATCTTCCAGGCGGATTGCTTATCCGGCCTTCACTAAAACGACGAACGGCAGGACTGGAATTCGACAAGCGGTCAAAAAAAGTTTAGCTCTGGCCGCACTCAAGCAATCCGTAGTCGGCAATTGGTGCGTCTTCTCCGTTTGGAAGTGGAAGGGAATGGATCGATCTTGCTCCCGCTCCTTGTCCGTGAGGCCGCAGCACGATGTCCGCCTGACCTTTACTTGAACCTCTCGGCGTGGATGAGTTTGCCGTTGTGCGGCGAGTCCCATCGCTTGGTTCTTGCGGTTGCTCGTCGTCCGGATGAGGATCATTCCATGGCTGATAAGAAGGTTTGGCTCATCACCGGCGCTGGTCGGGGCTTGGGCGTCGACATCGCCAAGGCAGCCTTGAGCGCCGGTCACGCCGTTGTCGCTACCGGCCGCGATGCTGCGAAGGTCGCGGCTGCGGTGGGCAATCACGAAAGCCTGGTGGCAATCAAACTCGACGTCACCCGTCCACAGGATGCGCAGGCGGCAGTAGATGCCGCTGTCGCGAAGTTTCGCCGAATTGATGTTCTGGTCAATAACGCGGGCAACTTCTTCGCCGGCTTCTTCGAGGAGTTGAACCCCGAACAGGTCCGCAATCAGCTCGATACGCTGCTGTTCGGCCCGATGAACGTCACCCGGGCTGTCCTTCCAGTGATGCGCAAGCAACGCTCCGGCCTGCTGATCACCGTCTCCTCGACCGCAGGCATCACGGGCCAGATGTTTTGCACGGCGTATGCTTCTGCAAAGTTCGGCGTCGAGGGGTGGATGGAGTCGCTCACTCCAGAGGTCGCCCTATTTGGAATTCGCACGATGCTCGTCGAGCCCGGCTTCTTCCGCACCGAGCTGCTCACCAACGATTCCACCACTTACGCGCAGCCCAGCATCGATGACTACGCCGAGCGAACCAAGGAGATCGTCGCTGCCTGGAAGAGCATGGATGGGAAGCAAGGTGGGGACCCCGCCAAGCTCGCCGAAGCCATCGTGAAGCTCGCTGCGCTCAAGGAGCCACCGACCCGCTTCGCTGCCGGCGCTGACGCCGTGCAGACGTTCGAGGCCAAGGCCAACGCGTTGCTCGCACAAGCACAAGCCCACCGCGAGCTGTCGACCGCCCTCGCGCACGATAACGCCTGATTAGATGTCGAATGTGGTTGCGGGGGCTCGCAGCCGCTCATACCGACTGCGCTGTACATCGTGGCGGCATGACGTCGTTCGCCCGCGACATCAATAGAGCCCAGCGAGAACGGAGTTTTCAGTAGGGACAGCTGCCCGCCCGGAGCACACCTCATCGCTGCCATTCCGGGGCGTAGTGCCGCCGCCGCATCCGCCGTTCAACGTTGAGGCTGACCAGGAACAGCCCGATCACTTCGAGCAATCCGATGGCGGCGTAGATCGCGTAACGGGAGAATGCGCTCGGCTGTGGCCAGCACGTCGACCCGGCGTCGAGACATTGCCGCGTCAGGCGGTCCAGCGCCACGGACTCTCTCATGATGAACCCGAGTGCGGACGCGAAAATCACGACGGTGCCGGCGAGGTTGCCGAGAATCGGCTCGTTCCTGCGCCAGAGGAGGGTGGCCACCACCGCGGCGAGGGGAAGCGGCACTGTGCACATCAGCGCGATCCAGGGCCAGCTCAGTCCAACCACCATGTCTTTGGGGCGCCGCTTTTCGGGCGCGGCCCGGCCCAAGCCCGGACCGCGTCCAGTATACTCGGCCGATGACCGGTCACAGCCCGTCGGCGGGAGTAGGAGCGCCTTGAAGCGCGCGGTCATTGCACTGCTGATCATTGCCGGCGCCGGCGCCGGCGCCTGGGTCTACTACGTGAGACGGGCCAGACCCGAGATCGGCGCGCTCACCTCTCCCATCACGCGCGGAGACATCGTGGATGCGGTGAGCACGACCGGTACCCTGCAGGCTGTCACGACGGTGCAGATCGGCAGTCAGGTGTCGGGGAACATCTCGTACCTGGGCGCTGACTTCAACTCGATCGTGAAGCAGGGGCAGATCATCGCGAGGCTCGATCCATCCCTCCTCCAAGCACAGCTCGAGCAGTCCAGAGCCAACGTGCTCAGGTCGCAAGCCGACGTCGCCCAGTCAGAGGCCAACCTCTCGCACGCCCGCGTCGCGCTGCTCGACGCCCAGCAGAAGTATGCGCGGGCCAAGCAGCTCGACGCGAAGGGCCTCGAGCCGCAGGCCGAGTTGGATTCGGCGAAGATCGCGGTGGACTCGGCGCAATCGTCTTTGCAGTCGGCGGAGGCCGCGGTGAATTCTTCAAAGGCGTCCGTCGGCCAGTCACAAGCCAACTTCAACCAGGCGCAGGTCAACCTCGATCACACCATCATCACCTCGCCTGTCGATGGCATCGTCACCCAGCGAAGCGTGGACGTCGGGCAAACGGTGGCCGCGAGCATGCAGGCGCCCACCTTGTTCATCATCGCCGTCGACCTCACCAAGTTGCAGGTCAGCGCGAACATCGACGAGGCCGACATCGGTCGCATTCGCCCGGGGCAGCGCGCGACGTTCCGCGTCGACGCCTACCCCGCGGACACCTTCGAAGGGACGGTCGCGCAGGTCCGATTGCAGCCCGTTGTCGTTCAGAACGTGACGACCTACGCCACCATCATCAACGCCCCCAACTCCGACCTGAAACTCAGGCCCGGTATGACGGCGACTCTGCGCGTCGAGGTATCCCAGAAGACCGACGTCCTTCGTGTACCCTCCGCGGCGCTCCGCTTCCGGCCGTCGTCTGACGTGTTCGCTGCACTCAATCAGCCCGTGCCGCCTGAAGCGCTCGGCGGCGGGCGCGGCGGGCGTGGAGGAGCTCGCGGCGGTGGGCGTGGCGGGCCGAGCGCTCAGGGCGCGGGCGGCCAGGCTGGCCGTGCACAGACGAACGCGTCACCGGCAAGGCCACCGAACAGTTCTCCCTCCGTCTCGGCGCAACAGGGCGGGGGCGGCAGCGACGGGGAGGCGAGTGGCGTGCACCGCGGCCGGCGGGGTGGCGGCGGCGGATTTGGTGGCGAAGGTGGCGGATTCCGTGGCGGGTGGCGGATTCCGAGGCGCAGGTGGCCGGCGCGGCGGACGAGGACGCGAGGGGGCCCCGGCGCCCCAGCCGACGCGTGGGGCGCAGAGTGCGGACACGATCGACGCGCTCTTCGCACCGCTGCCCCCGGTTGAATCTCGAGGTACCGTCTGGACGTTCGCCGACAAACAGCTCAAGCCCGTGGATGTCCGTCTTGGCATCACCGACGGCACGTTCACCGAGCTCCTGGACAGCGAGTCGCTGAGTGTCGACACGCAACTGGTCACCGGCATGACCGGTCTCGCGACCCGCGCACAGGCAACTCCAGCGGCCGCCGGCAATCCGTTCCAGCAGGGCGGGCGCGGGCGCGGTGGGCGAGGGGGCCCGGGCTTCTAGCCGACGTGTCCACTGTCATTTCGGTCAGGAATCTCGTGAAGACCTACGTCGTTGGCGAGGTCGAAGTCAGGGCGCTTCGCGGCGTGAACCTGGAGGTCCAGACGGGCGAGTTCCTTGCGGTCACTGGACCATCGGGCTCCGGCAAGTCGACGTTCATGCACATCATCGGGTGTCTGGACCGGCCGACGTCAGGTCAGTATTTTCTCGGTGGGGAAGACGTCTCGCGCATGTCGAAGGATGCGCTGGCCGATGTCCGCAACACGAAGATTGGCTTCGTGTTCCAGGGATTCAACCTGCTGTCCCGCACCACGGCGCTCGACAACGTCGAGTTGCCGCTCCTGTATCGCGGCGGTTTGAAAACGGCCGAGCGTCACCGGCGTGCGCTCAGGGCTCTCGAGGCGGTCGGTCTGAAGGATCGCGCTGATCACCATCCCAACCAGTTGTCGGGCGGTCAGCAGCAGCGAGTGGCCATTGCCCGTGCGCTCATCAACGAGCCGTCGATTCTCCTGGCAGACGAACCCACCGGGAACCTTGACACGAAAACCAGTATTGAAGTGATGGGCATCTTCCAGCGATTGAACCGGGAGCGGAACATCACGGTGGTGCTCATCACACACGAACACGATATCGCCGAGTACGGGACACGCACGGCCTCGTTCCGCGACGGCGTGGTCGTGACGGACCATCCGGTGGCGAAGCGGCGGCTCGCCCAGGACGAGTTGTTGGCCCTGCCCGCCGAATCGCTGACGTAAGGAGCGACATGTCGATCCTGATGATCTTTCGAATCGCGCTCAAGGCTCTTGGTCGAAACAAGATGCGTACGGCCTTGACGATGCTGGGCATGATCATCGGTGTGAGCGCCGTCATTACGCTGGTGGCGCTCGGCGCCGGTGCGCAGAGCTCGATCGACGCTCAAATCCAGTCCGCCGGCACCAACATGATCATGGTGTCGGCCGGTGACTTCAGACAGGGTGGCGTGCGCCAGGGCCAGGGCAACGCCAGCACGCTCGTCCCTGAGGACGCGCAGGCGATCGCGCGGGTGGACGGTGTGCGGTACGTGGCAGCCGCGTCAAACGCGCGCGGTCAGATCGTCGCCGGCAACCAGAACTGGAATAGTCAGATCCAGGGTACTGACGTGGACCTTCCGCTCATCCGCTCGTGGCAGACATCCGTGGGCGCATTCTTCACGACGCAGGACGTCGCCTCGGCGGCTAAAGTGGCCGTGCTCGGCAGCACTGTTCGCGATCAGTTGTTCGGGCCCGGCTACGACCCGGTCGGGGAGATCATTCGTATCTCATCGGGCGGCGCCGGTGGCAACGTCCAGAATCAGCCATTCACCGTCGTCGGCGTGATGGCCGTCAAAGGCCAGTCGGGCACCGGTCAGGATCAAGACGACGTCATCTACGTGCCGTATACGACTGTGATGAAGAAGCTGAGGGGCACCACCAGCCTTCAGCAGATCACCGTCTCTGCGACATCGGCGGTCGAGACGACTCAGGTCGCTGACGCAATCACGGAGGTGTTGCGTACGCGGCACAAGATCCAACCCGGTGACCAAGACGACTTCATGGTTCGCACGATGGACGAAATCGCCAGCGTGAGAAGGGAAACCACCCAGACGATGACCGCGCTTCTGGCGGGCATCGCCGGCGTGTCGCTGCTCGTCGGCGGCATCGGGATCATGAACATCATGCTGGTCTCGGTCACCGAGCGCACTCGCGAGATCGGGTTGCGCATGGCCATCGGAGCGAAGGGCCGCGACGTGCTCCTTCAATTCCTCGTGGAGGCCCTCGTGCTCAGCGCGTTTGGGGGGGCAATTGGCATCGCGCTCGGCTTTGCCCTGTCGCGGGGGCTGACGTTCTGGATGGAGTGGCCGACACAGGTTCCGCTGAACTCCGTTGCCGTGGCATTCGGCTTTGCTGCTGCGACCGGCGTGTTCTTCGGTTTCTACCCGGCCAGAAAGGCAGCGGCGCTCGATCCCATCGAAGCGCTCCGATTCGAATGACGTGTGGCCTGCGCCGGGGCGCGCGGATGGACCGCGTGGCTTGCCTCGTGTCGCGTTCGCCAGGGCGGAGTCGATGCGATCAACCGGCTGACGAGTCGCCAGAGACCCGACGCCAGACGGTCGAAAATGGTGAACGCCCGCAACCAATCGAGAGACGGCGAACGCGTTGAACTTCCGAATGCTGTTTATCTTGCGGCCGAACTGGTGTGGTTGCGGGGGCGTGCAACCAGCGGTACTTGCAGCTGTGGTCAGCCGCGTCGTGAGAGGTCGTCGCCCGCCAATCTGGGGAATTCTCTCACTGGTGCGCAGGAAAGAAGCGATACGTGATTTGCGAATCAGCCGCGTCCAGCCCGTCGACGGACTTCAGGTTCGTGATCGCCAGTTCGTAGTCGTCCGAAAACCCTCCCCCACCTGGAGACCGCGCGTAGTACACAAATCCAGCGTTCTTGCCACCAGAGGACCAGGGGACGGAGAACGGCCCGAATACGATCCGACTCTGACCCTGCGCGGAGCCCGTTTTCACGGCCGCATTCTTCGGGTCCAGTACGCTGCCCCCGTCAGTGCGCAACACCCACCGCGCGTCGGTTCTTTCCTGAGGCTCGAATCGTTGGTTTTCTAGGATGAACGCGGCGTAAGCAAAAGCCGGGGAATCCAAATCAAGCTTTCGGCGTACGAGGATCACTTGATCATCGGCAACCTTCGCACCTGTGCTGACGCCACTTTCCCATTTGTGCTCATGCGGCTGAGAGGGTGCCTCAAACACGACGACCCAATCTTTGTCATTCTCCTTCTTGCGAACGGACCCACAGACGGAACAAGTTTCGTAAGAAACGCTCCGAGTCGCCGAGCGCCTTTCGGTGCCGAACAAGAGACTGCGACTACCACTGCCGGCCACATACTTGCGCATCGCAACAACCTGCTCGCCCGGATAGTACGCGCCCTTGACCGCGAATGCCGGTGTCGGCGCGTCGGGACTCGGCCGGCCTGTGCGGAACGCAAATACGACCACGTCGTCGCTTGGCTTGCATTGCCATGCACCCGTCCAAAGCAGGTCCGGAACTCCGCCACCCTCTGGCGTGTATTCCATCCATTTGTTGAACGGCAAGCCGGGCTCAGGGTTGAACGGGTCCGCTTTCGTCATTGCGCAACCGTTGCCCTCGAGGTTCCGATTCAGTGCATTGATCATTGCGCTGGCGGGATACCGCTCATCAAGGTTGTACGCGACGGTGTTCTGGTCTGCAGTGACGTCCGAGGCCCGGTAGCACCGTGAGAAGTTGCCGGACGCGACCGGTATCCGGTGCGCGATGGCAGGACGCCGCCGTGGCGGCCGCTACAAGCGTAAACACTCTGACGAAGCGGCGGAATCGAGGCTGGATGAACATCGGTGTGCCTGCCCGAACTACGCAATCGATGGGTGGTCCCAGCTTCACTCGGCGCCTTTCGCCGGGTGGCGACCTCCACATCATTGTCGAGCGCGGTCAACGACTATCATCATCCGTTCGACCGAGAAGGACGCCAGCTTGTAATGACGAAGGGCAGAAACCTCAAGCTGCGTCACGCCCAGCACCCTGGCCGCAACGGCCCGCGAGAGCTTGCGCTGTTTCACCACCTGGTTCAGGGCATAGGCCAGGCGCAGCTTCGCTTGACGCTCGGCGGCCTTGGGGAAACCAAGATCAGCGAACACGTTCTCGGTGCCACGGGTGATCGGTTCTGTCGGGTCAGCGCTTCGACTTCTCATAGAGTGCTTCTGGTTTCCCTCGTCTCAGCGTTCAAGCCAGTAGTGCGGTCTGCGTCGAGCGTGTGCAACGGCAACTACTTGGATACGCTCGCTGAACATCCGGTAGACGACGAAGAAAGGAAACCGACGCAGCAGAAAACGTCTGGTGTTGCCAACGTAGGGAGGCGCAGCTTCAGGTCGCTCAGCGATTAGCTCAACGGCTCGGTCGAGTTCGCGTCGAAAGCGCGTGGCTGCGGTCTCGTTGCGCTCGCGATACCACCTCTCTGCGGCCTCCGCTTCGTCAGCGGCCAGGGGGGTGGACTTCGACCGCGAACGGAGGCATCAGCGGGCGGCGAGTCTACGGCGAACTTCGGCCCAGGGAATGGTCTTGACCGCTCCGCTATCTAGCTCGGCAACGCGGCGGTTCACCTCGGTCGCCCACGCCGCCTCGGCGTCTTCGTCGACCTCGGTATCGAGGCTGTCGAGCAACGATCCGGCGAGCGCTGCACGGGCCTCGGTAGGCAGCGCCAGTGCATCCTTGAAGATCTCCGCAGGTTCGCGCTTCATAGCCTGATTTTAGCAGCCCAAGCGCTAGCCGAAGCAGGAGATCAAGCAGTCCACGAGGCGTCCTAATCGCTAATTGCTGACGCCGCGAGGGTAGCCGCGACAAAACGCGGTGGTTGTCGCCTTCGAGCCGGTCGGTTGGGCCGCCGAGCACATCGAGAGTGCACGAGCCGCGATGGCGGCGAAGCACGCCGCAAACGACTGCACGCCTGCAGGTTGCGGATCTGCCTTGCCCGCCGACGCGCGGCGGTCTGTGCCGCGCGCGAGGCGCAATGGGTCGCCGTCGGCAGTGGAGCCGGGGCGTGAGCAACCCCCTTGTTTTGGCAGGGTCACGGCCCCGGACCCTGTTCGGGGGTGCTCACGCCCCGCTTGTCACTGCTGATATCGGCGCCGCGATCGCATGGACCAAGTCGCCTGTTGTGCGCGTTGAATCGCCTCTCGGAACGATCGTGTGATCGTCACTGGATCACGAGTTCGATTTGCAGCGGGATGAACTGCGCGCCGCAGATGGTTGGTCTGACCGGTCGACATCCGAGGGGAACAGGAGGGGGAACAGGGCCTCGCGCGAGGTGTTCCCCCATCATGGATCAAGTTCAATGCGTATCGCACGTCGATGTCGAAGGCAGTGGTCACGCAGCTTCTTGATGCAACTTCAAACGGCGCTATGACTTCCTGGATGCGCGCATCGGGCGGCGTCTTGTGCCGCCCGAGAAGTGTGACGCTGTTGGCGAGGTGGTCAATCGCAGTACCGTGGCGTGAGGCGACCACGAGATTTGGCCGCGTTGCTTCAAAGTTATGTTGGTTGCGGGGGTGGGAGGCCGTCTATGGCGGCTGTCGCCTGCGTGTCTATTCTTGGCGAGCAGCGTCTTGCCGAGCCCGTGCGCGGCGACGATGATCACGTTTTCTCGTTGCGCGAGAAACTCGAGCGTGAAGACGCGCTCGACGGTCGGACGATGGAGCTGGGTCGGCCAGGTCCATTCGAAATCGACCAGCGACTTAAAGCGGCCGAGCCGCGCATCATGGAGCCGGCGTTCGACCCGTTGATGGAGGCGGGCGGCGAGTTCGGCCTGCGCAAGCTGTTCGAGCAGGACGACGGGACTCCAGCGCTTCTGCGTGGCGCGCGCGATCAGATCGTTGAGCTCGGCGGCGGTGTGGCCGAGCCCCAATTGCCGCAAATGGTCACTCAGCGTCGTCGGGATCGGGTCGAGTGAGGGCATCGTAGCTCTCCAAGCGATGGGCGTGACGTCGAGGGTGCGGACGCCCGGATGGTCGGGTAACACGAAACGGATCGGCGGCGGCTGTCGCCGCTGCCGTCGGCGTTGTTCGAGCAGATGGGCGATGGTGCCGGCGCCGAGTGCGTCGGTTTCCAGGGCCTGGGTCACGGCGGCGGCGAGTTCGTGGGGGCCGTAATCCTCGAGGAGCCCGAGGAGCCGGGCCGTCTGGGCGCGCAGCGATTCGCCGCGCGCCGCCAGGCGCTCGAAGAGCCTGGCGACGGCCGGGACGGCGAGGCGGAGCCGATCGCGGGCACTCGACGGATTGGTCTGCCGCGTGGCCGCGATGAGATCGGCGACGTGCGCCTCCTGCTCGATCGTCTGGCCGGTGTCGTAGCTGCGCGCGTGGCGGGCGATCTCCTCCACGCCGGCGATCACGCGCACGGTCATCGGACTCGCGAGCAGGGTCAGCGGCCGACGCACGTGCGTGTGCGGAATCGAGTAGTGATTGCGGTCGAAGCGCACGTACGGCGTCTTGCCGGACACGACGGTCCGCATGACGTCGGTCTCGAAGGGATGCGCCGGCAGCGGCAAGAGCCGCGGCTGCTCCTCGCCGAAGACGGCCGCCACGGTCCGATCGCGCTGCTCGGGATGGGGCCGCTGGTGCGCGATGTCCTCGCGCCAGCGCCGGAATTGCGCGTTCAGGTCGTCGACATCCGCGAAGGTGCGGGCCGCAAAGAAGGCCTGGCGCAGGTAGTGAATCTGTCGCTCGATCTTCCCCTTCTCATTGGCCCGGTACCGGGTGCATGGCCGTGGCGCGAAGTGATAATGGCCCGCGAGTTCGAGCAAGCGGGGATGAAACCGAATCGCGGTGCCCGCGCGTTCGAGGACGGCCGTGCGCAATTGTCGTAGACCAAGGTGCGGGCGGCGCCCTGAAACGCTTCAAAGGCTTCGACGTGGCCGCGCAGGAAACTCTCCAGCGTTTGGTCGAGCGTGAAGAGGGCAAACAGGGCGCGGGAGTACGACGAGCACCATCACAAACCCGGACAGCGGCCGAATGC
Source organism: uncultured Acidobacteriota bacterium (assembly GCA_963773045.1). Classification (GTDB taxonomy): domain Bacteria; phylum Acidobacteriota; class Vicinamibacteria; order Vicinamibacterales; family UBA2999; genus 12-FULL-67-14b. The sequence goes on from CAVYZT010000016.1 coordinate 17,014, forward strand.
CGTGTCCGATTCGGACGGACCCGAAGGCCCCCCAGTCGATCTGCGCCTCCTCGGCCATCAGCGTGGTCAAGCGCCGGTAGACGGTGGGCGGCGTGGCGGTACGCATCGTCCGCACGAGACGCCGCAACTGCACCACCGATCCGGCGTAGCACTGGCCGCGGCATGACGCACGGGGATGTGCAAATGGTTGTAGACGAGTGGGAGTCCCCGACACCTTCGTTGAAGGCGACATCGCCGCCTGACTGCGCCATCGTTGACCCCCAACCTGCGTGCAACGGACCGCATGACGCCCTCTCTAGATGCCAACCCTTTTTTCGGTCGCGGGTGATGCCCTAGCGCGGCGAGTATTTTCGTGTGCCGGACAGCCTATCGACTTCCCGTGCTTGCTTCTCGACAAGCAACTGCCATTGTTCAACCGGCGACCTAGCCCGTGGCAAGGGCGCTGTTTGTAACCTTACGACCGGCTTGATCTCGACGAGACGCTGACCCAGCCAACAGCGTTCATATAGGTGAACGCGCACTCGCACTGAATCAGCGCCTGAGTCGTTCAACCTAGGAAGGCACGCCCCCGACGCCCTTCTTCCGAATTTCCCAGCTCGCAGAGACACGACGATCAGCGAACGCGTACGTCACGGTTCCCTTGGTCCCTGGCGTGACTCCAGCGGTGTTGCCGCGCAGCAAGGCCGTGTACAGTTCCTCGGCGCGAATCACGGCCCAACACTCTGTCACCCGCGTTCGGCGTGGCCCCCAACGGCCGCCTGGGCACCAGACAGATGCTTCCCCCGGCATGATCCAACGTCTACGCCGGCCGCCCCTTCTCATGGCAGTTCTCGCTGGGGTACCGAAATCAACGAGTAGAAGTAAGGAGTTCCAATCGAGGAAGGAGCCAAGGACGCTCTACGCGCATTCCTGAAGACAGGCCAACCACTGAAAAACCTCGGCAGTCCACAGGCCAAGAAGCGGAAGGCAGTGAACAATCGGGCTAGATCGACTTGAGCGTGGGCGAGTCTCGCCAAGGCTGGGCTGCTGGACGTGGGCCGTCTCGGTCCATGCCTGATCGCAGGTGCCACACACGTACGTGATGGTGCGCTCCTCGTGCTGCATCATCACGGTGTTTGGCCTGCTGCGTCCGTGGCCGCAAAGGGGACAGAGCGGTGTGAATTGAGGTTTTGTCTGAAACTCCAATGGCAGTGCTCCTTGTCGGGAAAGCACCCACGGTACACGAGAAAGTTTCTTCAGAAAATGGGTTTCTGAACGCACTAATCCCAAATTAATCAGGCGTGCGGTGATGTTTGCTTCCTCATTGCACCACCTCTGGCGCGACGTAATCGATCAGCGCGCAGCAAACTGCTGATCTTCTGTCAGCCTTACTGCCAGCCTTTTCTGTCGGAGTGTGTCGGCGAGTGGCGAATTTCTGAGCAGTTCAGAGGGTGATCGTACAAAACAAAACGGGCACGAACTCTGATGAATTCGGCCCGTGAATGTTGGTTGCGGGGGACCGATGCCGCCACTACTTGACGACTTGTGGATTGCGGCATGAGCCGAAGACCGGCCGGAAATCTCTGATCGCTGTTGCTGCAGACTACGACAGATCCGTGAGCGTGAGTCCCTCGGCACGGGCCGCGTTGTTAAGACGTTCGTCGAACGCCGCAAACGAAATGCGTTCGCCGGTTTCGCGCTGCAGATATAGACAGCTCGCGAGTTGGACCGTATCTCCAGAGCGCAGCGGATGCCTGAGAAGCAATGCCTGGGCGTCAGTCGATAGTTCTGCAGTCAGTTCCACGAGAATGTAGGCGGCAAGATCGGTGTTGAGTGTTCTGACGGCGCGATCACGTTCGGCTGTCGTTAAGCCGGCTTCGCGCTCGCGGCGCGCGAGAGCCGACGTGATCTCAATTGCCGACAAGCGACTCGTGGCTATGCGACCTGTCCTCAGCTGCCGACGGACGCTCGCGCTGCCTGGTTCGTGGACGTAGCGCTTGGCCAGTGCGCTGGCGTCGAAGTATTGAATCAGAGTCGATCCTCTCGATCCTTCCGGACCGCATCAGATACGGAGGCTCCACGATTCCGGATAGGTTTGAACGTGGAGAGCGCGTCAACCGTCGGCAGTGTCACCGCGCCCGTTGTCGACAACTTGAGCAGTGTGGAAGGCAAGGAATCGTCCGTGGGCAGCGGGCGCAACTCCGCCACCGGTCGCCCACGGTCGGTAACGACGAGGGTACGCCCCTCCCGCACGCGCTGAAGGTAGGTCCCGAGCCGAGTCTTGAGTTCGCGCGCGCCGACCGTGTTTCGAGCCATGTAGTCATTGTGACCACATCGTGCGCGCGCGTCAAATGTCGCCGTGCAAAGGGCTATGGTCCGCAAGTATTCCGCGTGTGAGTGAAGGTCATGCGCTGTCCCTCACCACAGTTGCGTTCGGGCCAAGAATCGTTGCAAGAGGGCGTTAGGGTTGACGCGTGATTCCGCTTCAGTTTTCGGACAGACGGCTGCGCGATCTCGTCGATTGTTCGCTGCGGCCGTCTGGACTTTCGCTATGTGCCGAAACACGCCAGCTGGCTGAACGTGAGACCGGCGGTTCGCGGCGCCTCACTCCCCACTCGTTAACCCTCGTGGCATCGACTTGCACAGCGCGGAGCTCGATCATTTGTATGTCGTTGCCACTGGTTCTGGCCCACACCGGAACAAGATTGTGTCACGCGCGACGATAACGATCGGCTTTCAGCCCAGACGAGATGAGACGCGCAGGAAACCCTCTGTGACCGACCACGATTGTGAGCTGTCCGAACCGGCGACCAATCTCGCGCGCTTCGCGGCGGCCAATGCCGGGAATCAACACGCTCGGCTCAGCAGGCCACAGCCCTTGAGGATCGCGTCCTTCGCCTTCGAGAGGTGAGTATCCGGCGGCGAAGATGAGCTCAATCATCTGCTGCTGTCGCTGGTCGTTCTCTGCTTTGCTCACGGGTATGGAGTCAGGGTTGTACGCCGTCAGGAGTGCCCAACGGGTCCCATCGAGCCGTCCCAACAACGCATCGAGCTTCGGATTGCGGCAGCCGGCTCGAATCGCGACCTCGCGCCGGTCGTCGAAAACCACGAACTGCGTTTGCTCGTACGCGGTCCACAACTCGAGTTCAATCGCAGCCTGCTGGATCACCGCGCGCATACCGCGGCAGTCGTGTTCGTTGTAGACAAGCAGTTTGTGCCAGTCTCGTTTCGCCTCTTGCGTAATGTGCCCATACCTGCCGTCGTTCGCCTTGATCTGTTGCAGCGTGTGCTTCAGCCACTTCGCCGGCGCGCTGGGACGCAGTTGGGCCGGCACCTCGTATCCGGTCATCCTGAAGTATTCCTTCAGCGGATGCTTACCGCCGAATCTCTTGAGGGCGAACGGAAAGTTCGGATACAGATGGCGCTTCCACGGCTTCGCGGTCTCAAGCGCGTTCCTGTGCACGGCACAGAAGCGGGCGGCAAGACCCTTACTGCAGGTGGTTCGAACGACCTCCCGGTCGTAGTTGCTCCAGCTGACGACGGCGAGGTCACGACGCTCCGCTTCTTCGACGACGACCGTGACAGCCTCGTCTGGCGTGGCATTCACGCACACGTCCTTCCTGGCGACTGCCGCTCGACGTAGCGCATCGTCCAAAACGAACTGTCGGAATTGCTCGCTACGGTGGTCAACAACGAGCACGCCAAGAATCGCGGGCCGGTCCTGGGCGTTTCCGAGAGATTCGAAATCGACGTAGATCGCGGTTGATACTTTGGGTTCAGAAAGAGCGGTCACGGAGTTCCATTGAGGTGCGGGTGTTGAACGAACGCGCAGTACTGCGTCTCGTCGAGATGGCAGGAACAGGAGATCGCGCCCGGAAGCATGTACTGCCGCGCGTCGGGTCCGAAGTTGAAGACGCGATACAAATGGAACTCCCGTGGCCGTGCCTCCGAGCACGGATCTCGTTCGCCATCACACTAAGGGAAAGTATTTTGCCGAGCATAGTTGTCTTCATTTCGATCCGTTAGGTGACCATCAAGGTCCAACGACTGCAGTTCATAACCGGCGCCATCGCCTCCGAGCTAACGTGGGCCGTCCGACGGGCAGATCCTCGGTGAGCCTGGCAGCTTGTGACCATCATTACGCGAGATATCCGTGTGCATGAGACACACCGCCCTTGGCCGTTCTGTCGAGTAGGTGATCTGCGGCGCCGTTACTCTCTGAAACCGAGGATCTCCTCGAGTGACGTGAGCGCCCTGCCGCGCCTCGAGGGATGGCGAGGGTCTTGAAACATAGATCTCGTCAGCCAACGTACTCGCATGACTGCCTCGTGAGCAATGGTGGTCGCAAACCCGCGAACCGGAGCAACATTCGGATAGAAAGACACGAACGTAACGAAGTTGCTGGGGCTGACACACCAGCCCCCCATATATGCGCTGAAGAGGCGCTCGTTCGGGTTCATCTCCGCTTGGTTAAGAACGGCTGCCAGGGCCGCGCCATTATCGGAGTCGGTGGGGTTGGGGAGAGTCAGGCGAGCTGAGAGGCCGTGACCTACGGCTGGATGGGTTTCGTCCGTGCGAAGAACGAACAGCGCGGTCGTTCCGTAGAACGGGATCTCTGCTGTCACGCCAGCATCGCTGCCATGGCCAGCAGTCCGGACTCTTTGAACGCCCTCAGCGCGCATTCCATTTGCTCGCCCACCCATACCGATTGCTGACTGCCTTGCCGATGAAACCATGAAAGCACGTCCAATATGTCGTCAGTTGCCGCGCAGCAAGGCCGTGTACAGTTCCTCGGCGCGAATCACGGCCCAACACTCTGTCACCCGCGTTCGGCGTGGCCCCCAACGGCCGCCTGGGCACCAGACAGATGCTTCCCCCGGCATGATCCAACGTCTACGCCGGCCGCCCCTTCTCATGGCAGTTCTCGCTCGGGTACCGAAATCAACGAGTAGAAGTAAGGAGTTCCAATCGAGGAAGGAGCCAAGGACGCTCTACGCGCATTCCTGAAGACAGGCCAACCACTGAAAAACCTCGGCAGTCCACAGGCCAAGAAGCGGAAGGCAGTGAACAATCGGGCTAGATCGACTTGAGCCTGGGCGAGTCTCGCCAAGGCTGGGCTGCTGGACGTGGGCCGTCTCGGTCCATGCCTGATCGCAGGTGCCACACACGGTACGTGATGGTGCGCTCCTCGTGCTGCATCATCACGGTGTTTGGCCTGCCGCGTCCGTGGCCGCAAAGGGGACAGAGCGGTGTGAATTGAGGTTTTGTCTGAAACTCCAATGGCAGTGCTCCTTGTCGGGAAAGCACCCACGGTACACGAGAAAGTTTCTTCAAAAAATGGGTTTCTGAACGCACTAATCCCAAATTAATCAGGCGTGCGGTGATGTTTGCTTCCTCATTGCACCACCTCTGGCGCGACGTAATCGATCAGCGCGCAGCAAACTGCTGATCTTCTGTCAGCCTTACTGCCAGCCTTTTCTGTCGGAGTGTGTCGGGGGGCGCGCGTCGTTCGAGTGCTTCTTCGCGGACATGGGACCGAAGCCGTCGCCGCAGCACTCTCGCGACCGCATCGACAACGACGGTCCGTATGCGCCGTGGAACTGCCGCTGGGCCACGCGTTCTCAGCAGCGGCGCAATCAGCGACCACGACATTGAGTGACCTCGACGAAATCTCCGCAAGTGATGCACGACTTCCCGCCGGCGTGAACGGCTGGAAATTGGGACTCAAAATTTCTCAATGCCTCGTGCTCTTTCCCGTTGAACCACGGCGGCACGTGATATAGGCTCATTCCGCATCCTAGGCGTCTACGACCTGGGAGACGTTCCTTGTTGATCGGCGCGCTCCTCCCTGATTCGCGCTGATACCCCAATCCGGCGACTTCGTTTTTGGCTACGGCGACGGCGGCGACGACGTGCGTCGTGTGCGTGTGCTGTGGCCCAAGGAGGACCGACGCCGACGAATCCTTATTCGTCCCTTCGTGCCATTACGGTGAATTTTCCGCCGGAATTGCGGCGCGACCTCGAGGCGCTGGCCGCCCAAAATTTCTGCACGCTCAGTTCCGTCGTGCGCCTGGGCTGCGCACAACTCGTCGAGCGCGACTTGAAACGCGAGCGCATCCGTGATGTTCCCATTCCCGGGACGGCGATGACATCCAACGCTCCCGAGGCCGCATGACGGACGACGCGACCGCACCTGTCGCGCCGGTGGACGGCCCTTGGCTGGGCGTGCGCTGCGCGAGCCGTGAAGACAAATTGTTACTGGTGGCACTGAGGCACTCACTCCGGCCATGAACGCGATTGGTTATCGTCGGGTGTCAACAGACTCGCAAGCCGATTCCGGACTCGGTCTTGATGCGCAGCAGACGGCGATTGACGCCGTGGCGGTACGTCTCGGCCTGTCGGTGGTGCAGACGTTCACCGATGCCGGCGTCAGCGGCGGCCTCGCACTCGAATATCGCCCGGCGCTGATGGCGGCGCTCGATGCTCTCAGCACGGGCGATGTGCTTCTCGTGGCCAAACGCGACCGACTCGGGCGCGATGTGTTGCACGTCGCGATGCTCGAACGCTTGGTCGAGCGGAAGGGGGCCCGGATTGTGTCGCCGGACGCCCCCGACACGAACGATCCCTCGTCGCGGCTGATGCGACAAATCATTGATGCGTTTTCCGAATACGAGCGCGCGCTCATCCGCGCGCGCACCCGAGCCGCGATGACGGCGGCGAAGCAGCGCGGTCAGCGCGTCGGTCGCATTCCGTTTGGCCACCGGCTCGCGGATGACGGCATTCATCTCGCGCCCGATCCTGAGGAACAGGCCCTACTGCGGGAGATTTGGCACTCGCGGCGCTGCGGCTATGCGCTGACCTCCATCGCGGAGGCCCTGAATGCGCGCGGTCTTCGCAACCGTCAGGGCAGGCCGTGGCAGAGATCGTTCATTTCACAACTATTGGAGCGGCATGCTGTGCGATAGACTGCGCGCTCGGATACGAGGAGGCGACGACGACGGTGACGACGACACTCTCCGAGCAAATTGACTTCTTCTTTGCGCCGCCCGTCCCTGAGCAGGACGGCTCGTCCAAGAGCACGTTGCACTTAAATCGCCGCGAGGCTCAGGATTGCTTTCTCGGCGACTTCATGGCCGAACGCGACGTCGCCAACGATCCCCGCGACCGTCGTCGGGTGTTCGCAACCGTGATGGTGATCGCGGCTGGAATCGACCTCCTCGGCAAGTTCTACGCAGGCTCGGACAAGAGTCGGCCGGGCGAAGTTGGCGACCGGATTATCGAGTTTGCTGAGCGATTCGTATTCACCGGGCAGCCCTCCGCGCACGATTTCAGTGAGGTCCTTTACTACGCTTGCCGAAATCCGATGCTCCATTCGTTCACCCTACACAACAACCGATTCAAAATCAGCCTGACGACGGAGTTGTCCTCTGGGGCTATCTGGAGGGCGACCGCACCCGATGGCTCGACGAGCTATGTGGTCAGCGTTGGCGGGCTCTACACCGCGTACATCGCTGCGATTGGTCGCTACGAAGTCGCACTGAAGGGCGACGCGGCCCTTCAGAAGAATTTCAGTGCGATGTTTCCGACCTATGGCAGCATCGGCGTTTTCTCGTACGTCGTCGAGCGTCGGAACCCGTGATGTCGTATTGGTGCGGAGGCTACATCGTGTTACGATGCGCGCCGAACCGACGACACGGAGTGCAGTCACGTCGGTGCTGTGAGGGTGCCACAGAGGCGCGAACGCCTCCCTCGCATGGATTCCCGGTCGCTCTTGCGACTGAGCGAAAGGCGTCCTCTTCACGCAGCCCGGCTGCTCGGAGAGGCCCGTGTCCAATGCGCCCACCCCTCGCCATCGGTTCCGCGATTCCGGGTCCACCAGCATCAATCTTGGAGACTTGCGCCGTGCGCTTGAGGACATCGCGGCCCGTCGCCACTCGACGCTCGGGCAGATTGTTCGCGAAGCGTGTGCGCTTGAAATCCAGCGTGACCGGCGCATGCAGCGTCGATGGGATCGGCCCACGGGTGCGGATGCGTCATGAGCGCCCGGCCACCGCGCCTCGTGCGATCACACCAGTCGCCTCACACGGAGGAGGCCGACGTGCGTAACCAACCAGCCGACTGCACCGATCCCGAGAGTCAGCGCGTGCTCAACGCCGCGGCGCGTGCGCTCGCCCGAGAACTCGGACGACAGGCGGCCCGCGACCTGTGGGCGCAGGCGGGACGGCGATGACACTTCGCGTCGCCGACTATGCACGGTTCAGCAACGAGGATTTGCAGGATGAGCGATCGATCCTCGACCAGCAGCGTCTCTGTCAGACGAAAGGTCGCGCGCCTCGCTCCGGACGCGGGCCCGATTCGACACTTTGTCGATGCCGGCATCTCGGGAGCGTCGATGATTGACCGGCCCGGTCTGCATGCGCTCCTCCAGGTTGCCCTTGCCGGTGAACTCGACCTCGTCGTGGCCGAGTCTCTCGACCGCTTGTCCCGCAACCAGAGCGACATCGCCCGCATCTACCAATTGCTCCAGCATGCCGACGTGCGCGTGGTCACCGTCGAAGAGGACGACATCGACGAACTGAAAATCGGCTTCAAGGGCACCATGAACGCGCTGTTCTTGAAGTCGCTGGCGCTCAAGACGCGCCGTGGGCTGCTCGGACAGGTGGAGCGCGGCAAGATGGCCGGCGGCCTGGAGTTAACCCTATCGCGTCGTTGCGACGGGCGAGTGGGCCATCGTCCCGGAGCACGCCGAGATCGTCCTGCGCGTGCTCACTTTGTATGCCGCTGGCATCTCCCCGGTGGCGATTGCGAAGCGGTTGAACAGTGACGGCACTCGTGGCCCCGATGGGTGCGCGTGGAGCCCCTCGACGATCCACGGCCACATGAGCCGCGGCACCGGCCTGCTGAACAACGAGTTGTATGTCGGCGTCTACGTCTGGCCGAAACAGCGCTTTCGGAAAGATCCGCGGACGGGCCGACGCGTTCCCGCCCTGTGCCAGAGGGTGAGCGCGGGCGCTATCCGCGGCCGCACCTGCGGTTACCCGGCGTGACCGATGCACTCTGGCAGGCCGTGAAGGCGCGGCAGCAGGATACCCGGCGCTTGATGAGCGTGGCACCCGTGCACGGACGCCGGCCGACGTATTTGTTCTCGAAGCTCACGCAGTGCGCCGTCTGCGGCGGCGGCTATCACGTCTGGTCACGCGAGGTACTGCGCTGCTTCAACAACCAGAAACGGAACACCTGTTCGAATACGCGGTCGATCACGCGGCAGGAACTGGAGGGCCGCGTGTTACGGGCGTTGCAGGAACGCTTCCTCGCCGATGCGGACGCGTTTGCCGAGTTCTGCGCCGGGTTCACGGAGGAGATGAACCAGCAGCGACGGGAACACCGGACGCGGATGGCGGCAGCGCCGCGCGAACTCGCCGCGCTGAACCGGCGCTCGCACGAGATTCTGGAGTTGCTGCTGCAAGGCTTCCGCGACGAGGCATGGAAAGCGGAACTGCACCAGATTGAGCGACGGCGCGCGGAGCTCGAGGCCACTATCGCCAGCGCCGAGGCCGAGCCCACACTCCCGGCCTTGCATCCGCACATGGCGGTGGTCTACCGGCAGAAAGTCGAGGCCCTCGCGGCGGCGCTCTCGCATGAGGACGACGCGCTACGGGAGTCAGCCCGGGAGTCGCTGCGAGGCTTCATCACGGCCATCGTGATTCCGCCGGGGGACGGGCTGCTCGAAGTGCGTGGGGATCTCGGGATGATGCTGGCCGCCACGGGGCGTGATGGCGAGGCGCTGGCGTGTGTTCAAGGTGGTTGCGGGGGCCCGCAACCAGCGGGTACTTGCAGCTGTCCTCAGTCCCGGCGTGACTTACGGCGGCAGGAGGACGATTCAAATGGGTTGGATCAGCCGATAATTGTAGAGAACGCCAGTTCCGCCTCTGCCAGGACTATGGCCATGCACCGAAACCCTCACTGCTTATTACTCGCCTTTACGCTGTTGTTGGATCTGCAGGCCCGGGCTGGGCTGAGTTTGGATCGCCGTGCGGTAATCGCAAGTCACTCGCCGGCCGCGTGAAGACGGTCGAAGTGACTGAGGGCAAAATCAGGCACGATACGGGAAACCGGTACGGGAGGAGCTTCGTCAAGTCTCGGACGGATTGGAGCAAGGACGGCCGGACGATCACCACAGTGACATACGAGGTCGATGCGCCGTTTCAGGCATGGCTTCGAATGTATCCGACCACGATATGGGACTATGACGCCGCTGGTCGTCTGATCCGCCAGACGCTGCGACTCAACGGGTACACCGCGTTCACAACGACCGACTGCGCCTACGATCAACAGGGTCGTCCTTCGACATTGACCATGCGTTCGAAGAATCCTGAGTTCAATCGAACCGTCACGTACCAATACGGTCCGGCATGGCGCAGCGAGCGGTTTCTCACGAGCGTGGCGTCGATCCTGACGACGAGCACGCTGGATTCTGCTGGCCGAGTCATCAAAAATGTCGAGCGAGACGAGCTTCGAAAATCCGATCGCAGTGTGCAGGAGTATCGGTACGGTTCGGACAGCAGCGAGGTGTGCTGGAAAGGTGGCGATGACCGCGGCTGCATGACATCGAAGTACGATGCCCACGGTAACGAGATTGAGGCGGTTTCGCCCGACGGATTCCGACGCACCGAAACGTACGAGTACGATGGGGCAGGCAATTGGACGAAACACGTGAGCTCAAGTACTGGGTTCTCTGGCTCTCCACCCACTATCGACAACGTGGTTTGGCGCCGAATCACCTACTGGTAGGATCTGCGCCGTTGAGTAGCGGCTTTTTGTTTTCGAACCATGGGAACCTCTGACTAGGTGTGACGACACTAATCCGAGCAGCCTTCCGCGAGCGGGGCTTCCGCCGAATCACGATCTCGACATCCTGGGCGAGCGCCGTCAACAGGTTCATGAGGCGTTCCACTGCGGCATGGCGTGCCGCGGAACGCGCCGGACGACGAAATCCTGCCGGAGCAAGCGCACCCGGACGCCCCGTCCTTCGACAGTTGCATCAGCGCCCGACTCGTCCTACTCTGGCTGAGGAGCATGAAGTGACCCGGAAGGTCGAGGCCATTTACACGGGCGGCGTCCTCAGGCCGACAAGCGACCTGCGCCTTCAGGACCAGCAGCGCGTACGCCTGACCGTGGAGACGATCGACGAACCCGTAAGCGATCGCGACGCCGCCGTCGCCCGGCTCAAGGCCGGCATCGCGAGCATGCGTTTTTTCTCGGAGGGGCCGCTCCCCAGCCGAGAGGAACTGCATGATCGCGATTGACACAAACGTCCTGATCTACGCATCCGATCAGGCTGACCACGGCGTCAGAAGATCGCGCTGGACCTCATCCCGACAGGCCCCATTCGCACACGCTCAAGCCGCCCAGCGGCTGTGAAATCAGGTACATAGGCCGGACCATCCCACTCTCGGTCTGGCAGGCAATGCCGCTTGGCAGCCGGAGCGTATACTTGAGCGAGGCCGTTTATGTCCACCAAGAGCATCGCCCTTCCGGATGCCGTCTACGAGCGCGTGCAGCAGATTGCCGCCGCCGAGGGCACGACCGTCGATCAGCTCGCGACAAAGGCGATCGAGCGTGACCTCGCCCGTCGTTGGCTTGACCGCATCGGGCGCGAGGGCGATCAGCGGCGCGGCGACATGAGCGACGCTGAAGTCGAGGCTGTCGTCGAGCAGGCCGTCCAGGAGTCCCGCACACGTTCGTGAAGCGCGTCGTCGCTGACACCAACGTCCTTGTCAGCGCACTGCAGTTCGGAGGCAAGCCGAAACAGCTTCTCGACCTCGCCACCGATGGTCAGGTCGACCTTGCCGTCTCCGAAGCCATCATCGCGGAGACCCTTCGCGTCCTCAAGGACAAGTTCCACCGCGCGCCCGAGTGGGTTGCTGAAACCGACCGGCAGCTGCGTGTCATCACCCGGTTCGTCCAGCCGACCGAGAGCATCGACGTGATCGAGGCTGACCCGACGGACGACCGGATTCTCGAGTGCGCCGTCGCTGCAGAAACCGAGGTGATCGTCAGCGGCGACACCCACCTACTGAGCCTCGGTAGCTTTCGAGGAATTCCGATCCAGCGTGTCGCCGAGTTCCTCGACGGTCTGCAGGACCAGGGCCGAGACTGAAGGCCTACCGCTCGTGCACGTCGTGGCGGGATCGACCTGGCGTCCAGCTCAGGTCGATGCCCTCTCGGAGCCGCGCGAGCGCACGTTCACGAGCCTGCGCGAACCCCTTCCGCTCACGCACGATCGCAGCAAGTTGATCGGTCAGCAGCGCACTGAGCGGGCGACCCTCTTCGGCCGCAACGGCCCTGGCGGCCTGCAGCAATTCCGCATCGAGCGTGAGCGTGATTCGCGTCTTCACGGAATTCCTCGCCAACAGTCGGATTCGAACCTACAGATTGTAACCACGCCGGGATGAGCGAACGTCGGCGGTATCCGCAGGGGAACAGGAGGGGGAACACGGTGGGGGAACAGGGCCTCGCGCGAGGTGTTCCCCCCGGCTCGCGTGGAGGGCCGGCTGTCAGTCCCGGCGGCCCCAGGTCGAGCAACGCGACGAACACCGACTGCAACCGGCCTTCGCCGTGCACCTTACGCTGGACATCGCAGCGGGCGGCGCTCTTCGCCGCCCGCATGACACGGCCCGTGTCCGTGCGGTCGCCAATGGTAGTGTCGTGGCGTGAGCGACCACCATTTTGGACCGCTTGGCCTGCCAAGCCCGCGGCCAGCGAGGTGGTCGCTCACGCCACGCTGTCTCTGCCTCAGCCGGAGCGGGTCGTCGTCGGACGCATGCGTCCGGGCGGCATTGAACGCGTGCGGATCCGCGTCGTGAACAGCGGCCGTCGCGCGGTGATTGTGCGGCTCGCAACTCGCGCGCTCAAGGCGCTCCGCGCTTCCTCGGTTCCGCTCCGCCCGCGCTGCGCGCGGCTGACGGCCTTGACCGCGCGAGCCGCGACCCGTTCCCGGGCAACTATCGACGGCCGCACGGAAGTGCTTGACGACGGTCGGCGGCGGCGCTACTGTCGGATCATCTTCGCCGGCTGCAGTTCGCAGCCCCCTCCACATCGCCCGATGTGGAGCACGTTCGAATCGGCGGTCTCAGGCCACGGTTCGTTCCCCACTTCTCAAGCCACTTCCTGGTTGTCTGTTCGTGCGACGTCACGTCCGCGAAACCGATAACCGAATCGGACTGCGCCTCGGTCCCAGGCCAGGCGCAGATCCGACCGTGCACCACACGTCCAAATCATCACGCTGCCACGGCGGTACGCCTGTCAGAAGTCGATGCGTCGGGAGATGCGCTCAGCGCGCCCATTCACCGTGAACAACAGCGGCATCGACGCTCGGAATGGGCAGGCGTATCATGGCCGAAAGACGACGCCACGAACGGGACGCGGCCGGCGGCATGGGCTCGCGCTCGGGCGAAGAACACCGCACGGCACGACAACGCGCGCAGACGCTTCGCTCCGTGCGTTCGTTCGCGCGCTGGCGCGGCAGGCCGCACGCGAGTGCTTCGAGCTGGAACTGAAGCGGCAGCCTCGATCGATTCAATGAGGTGCAAGACGTGAAAGTCGCCATTTACGCGCGCTACTCGTCGGACAACCAGCGGGACGCGTCGATCGCCGATCAACTGCGCGTGTGCCGCGCGTTTGCCGAGCGGCAAGGCTGGACGATCTGCGAGGAGTACACGGACCACGCGGTGTCCGGCGCGACGCTGCTGCGCGCGGGATTCCAGGCGTTGATGCGCGATGCGCTGAACCGTCGGTTCGACGTCGTGCTCGCCGAGTCGCTGGACCGCTTCAGCCGCGACCAGGAAGACACGGCCGGTCTCTTCAAGCGCCTCACCTTCGCCGGCGTGAACATCGTCACGCTCGCCGAGGGCGACATCACGCACCTGCACATCGGATTCAAGGGCACGATGAACGCCCTGTTCCTGAAGGATCTCGCGGAGAAGACACACCGCGGACTGCGCGGTCGCGTCGAGGACGGCAAGTCGGCCGGTGGCCTCTGCTACGGCTATCGCGTCGTCAAGGCACTGAACGCCGGGACCGTGACGACCGGCGAGCGGGAAATCGATCCGGAACAGGCCGCGGTCGTCGAGCGCATCTTTCGAGACTTCGTGGCTGGCGTGTCGCCGAAGCAAGTCGCGAAGAATCTGAATCGCGAGGGCATCGCCGGTCCGTTCGGCGGCGCATGGAGTCCAAGCACGATCTACGGCAACGGCAAGCGCGGAACCGGGATTCTGAACAACGAGCTGTACATCGGCCGGCTGGTCTGGAACCGCCTCCGCTACGTGAAGAACCCCGACACCGGAAAGCGCGTGTCGCGCCTCAATCCGGAAGCCGAGTGGATGCGGAAGGAAGTCCCAGAGCTGCGCATCGTGCCAGACGACCTCTGGACCGCTGCGAAGTCACGGCAGCAACAGACGCGCCACACGGTGAAAACCGCTGGCGCCCTCGGCGCAGCGAAGAGGCCGCAGTACCTGTTTTCCGGACTGACGAAGTGCGGAGTCTGCGGCGCTGGATTCATCATGTCGGGCAAGAACCGGCTCGGATGCTTCGGCGCACGCGACCAGGGGCGGTGCGACAACCACCTGACCATCAGGCGCGACGAAGTTGAAGCTCGCGTGCTTCGCGCGCTGCAGGACAAGCTGCTCCGGCAGGATCTGTTCGAAGAGTTCTGCGACGAGTTCACGCGCGAGATGAACCGGCTCCGGATGGAGCACCGCGCCAGCCTGTCTTCCGCCGAACGGGAGATCGAGCGCATCGAAACCCGGCGGAAGAAACTGATCGAGATGGTGATGAACGGCGTGCCGCCGGCCGAAGTGAAGGACGAGATGATCGCCAACGCGGCCCGGCGTGAGGAACTGAAGGCGAAGCTCGCCGCCGCGGACGCGCCGCCACCACTCCTGCATCCGGAGATGGCCGAACTGTATCGCCAGAAGGTGACGACACTGGCTCAGGCCCTGGAGCATCCAGAAACCCGCACGGAAGCCTCTGAGGCGCTTCGTGGCCTCATCGACGCCATCGTCCTGACGCCGAACCAGGGCGAACTGCAAATCGAGCTGAAAGGGAATCTGGCGGCGATGCTGGGTGCCGCCCAAAATGCGAAGAGGTCGCCAGAAACGGGCGACCTCTCGCTGCAAGTTGTGATGGTTGCGGGGGCTCGCAACCATCTGAATTTGGAGTTCTGGTGGTCGGCCGCTTGAGAGAGTTGCGGCCGTCTTCGGTAACTGAACCCGTGGCTCGTGAGTTTCGAGCTTTCGACGCCGACGGTCTCCATAGGGCTGTCCGCCATCACAGACGGCCTGCTCACGACTACTTGACCTCAGCGAGCAATCGCTCGATCGACTCGATGATTTCGCGGTCGGCCTGACCCCAGGCGCGATAAATGGGCAGGCATCGGGCGAGCGCGGCTCTTCCCTCGGCGATCGCGCCTTGCAGCACTTTCGCACGTCCGAGCTCGCATTCCGCAGCAGCGTAACTGGGATTGTCGTGGCCCCACCGTTCAAACAACGCCAGCGCCGCGCGTGCTGGAGCCTCTGCCTCTCCGGGCCGCCCCATCCTGGACAACAACTGTGCCTGCGTGGTACGCGCCGAGGCCAAGGCGTACCCGTCGTTCGGATCCTTCATGTGCTCGAGGGCTGAGATCGCTGTGGTGGCGGCCTCGAGCGCCTCTGCGCGCCGGCCCAGACGAAACAGGATCCATGCACGCTGCGCTCGCATGTTCTCGAGGCCGGGGCTTTCGGATTTCTTCGCGGCTACCGCGTTCGCGATCGCCCGATCCAGCCAAGGCAACGCTGTCGCATGCTGTTGCTGCAGGGCCAAGATGCGGCCGATGTTGCGCGCGATGTTTCCCACGCGCCAGTGATGCTCGCCGAGAATGGCCAGGTGCTGCTCGAACGCATCCCGAAACGCGCGTTCGGCGTCGGCAAGGCGGCCGAGCGACGTCAGCGTCACGGCGAGGTTGTTGGTCAGATTCGCCACCGTCAGCGTGCCAGGGCCCAGCACCTGCCGGCCGATGGCAAGGGCCTCTCGCTGCACCGTCTCAGCCTCGGCATACCTGTTCATGGTGCCGAGCAGCGCCGCGTAGTTGTTCATCAAGGCGACAGCCCGCGGATGGTGGCGCTCGCCCGGATCACGGAAGACGGCGAAGGCCTGCCGGTACAGTTCGCGCGCCCCTTCCAGGTCGTTGCGTTTGATGGAGTCCATGGCAAGGGCTCCGAGATTGATCGCAATATCGGGATGGTTCTCCGGCAGCACGCGCCGCCGGATCTCGAGTGCCTGCGTGAGCAGCGCTCGGCCGGCGTCGAGATCCTTGCTCGCCGCGAGAGGGGCAAGGGCGAACAGCGCTCGCGCAGTTTTCTCGTGCTCGTTGCCATACACGCGGCGATGCCGTTCGAGCGACTCCTGGAGAAGGCTGCGGGCTCGTGATTCGTCTCCTGCGTCGTACACGACTTGCCCAAGCGCGTGCAGAGACTCGAGCGCGTCGGGGTGATCCGGACCAACCAGGCGGCGCTGCTCTGCGAGCGCCTCCTCGAGCGCCTCGCGCGCTGGCGCGTACTCGCCGCGCTCAAAGTGGATGAGGCCGAACACCTCCTTCAGCTTCGCTCTCACCACGGGAGCGCTGCGCAGCTGCGCGAGGGCGCGGTCCTCGGCGCCTGCGAGGAACTCGCGAATGGACATGCGATCGCCGTCCGGTCGGACGGCCGGATTCGTGGTCTCGAACAAGTCGACCAGAACCCGCACGACCTGTTCCGCCTTGTCGCGCTCGAGCCCGGCGACGCGACTCTGCTCAGCGAGTGCTCGTGCCTGCAACGTGGCGACGACGCCGAAGGCCGCAATACACGCAGACGAACACGGCAGCCGCCGTGACCGCGAGGCGGTTCCGACCCACGAACTTGCGCGCCCGGTAGCGCACGGTGTCGGGTTGGGCGAGCACGGCGTACCCACCCAGGAACCGTTCGATCTCTTCACCCAGCTGACCCGCCGACGCGTAGCGGCGCTCGGGCTCCTCGCGCAGCGCGGTCAGGACAATGCGATCGAGGTCGCCGCGAATCCGTCGGCTCAGCTTGCGTCGATCGGCGACGTTCGACGTCGCCTCGGTGGCTGGTGACTCTGGTGCGCCCTCGGGCATCGCCTTCTGGGCGGTGGGCCGACGCGCCGCCTCGCTCGGCGCGATGACTGGAGATGGACTCCCGTCTTGCGCCTGCGATGACCGATTGGTCGCGCCGAACTCGCGGGGTCTGCGCCCGGTCAACAGCTCGTACAGCACGACACCGAGACCGTAGACGTCGGTCGCGGTCGTGATGGGCCTGTCGTGCCGCTGCTCCGGCGCGGCATATTCTGGCGTGATGAGACGCATCTCGGGGCGCGTGGCGGGCGTTCCGCCGTCCCTGGCGTCCGGGTCGAGGAGCTTTGCAATGCCGAAGTCGAGCAGTTTCACATTGCCGGACCGCGACACGAAGATGTTCGACGGCTTGAGGTCGCGGTGAACGACGAGGGCGCCATGCGCGTGCTGCACGGCATCACACACCACGCGAAACAGGCGCAGCCGGGCCTCGAGCGGAAGGCGCTGGGCGGCACACCATTCGGTGATCGGAGAACCCTCGACGAGCTCCATGACCAGATACGGCGTCCCGTCGCGCGCGAAGCCGCCGTCGAGCAGGGCGGCGATGTTGGGATGCGTCAACTGGGCGAGCAGCTGTCGTTCGGTGCGAAAGCGCTCGATGGCGTAGGGGTCGCAGAGGCCCGATCGGAGGATCTTGACGGCGACGTCCTGCCGATACTGGCCATCGGCGCGCTCGGCTCGATAGACCGAGCTCATCCCACCACGTCCGAGGACGCTCACGAGGCGCCACGGCCCGAGACAGCTGCCGATCAACCGATCGTCGACTCGAGCGTCGGATGTCCGATCGACGATGAATCGTTCGATGCCTAGGGCGCGGTCGGGGCTGTCGGCAGCCAGCATCGCTTCGATCTCATCCCGCAGCGAGACATCCGGCCCACACGCCTCGGCGAGAAACCGCCGGCGCGCCTCAAGCGGGCTGAGCCTGCACGAGCTCGAAGAGCTCCTCGATCTGCTGCCAGTGCAAGTGGTCCATGACCCCTCCCTCAGTGATCGCGGCAAGTGGCTCTACGACTGGACACGGCCGATCTCTTTGCGAAGCCACGCACGGGCGGTCGTCCACGTTCGCTGCACAGATTTGGTGGAGATGCCCAGCGTCTCTGCGGTCTCCTCGAGCGTGAGCCCCGCGAAGATCCGGCACTCCACAACGCGCAGGGCGCGTTCGTCCACCTGCGCGAGGCGCTCGAGCGCCACATCGATCGCGAGCACCTCTTCGACCTCGTTGTCGGTCAGAAGCGGCACGTCGTCTCCAGGTTCAAGCCTGACGGGGTGATCGTCACCGCCACGCTTCAGCCGGGAACGTGTTCTCGCGTGATCCACCAGAATGCGCCGCATCGTCTGAGCGGCAATGGCGAGAAAACTGTCGCGGTCCGTGGCGGCGAGTTGACGCTGCTGCAGGAGACGGAGGTAGACCTCGTGAACAAGCGCCGTGGCCGAGAGCGTGTGACCGGGCGATTCACGGCGCAACTGCCGCCGGGCTACCTGACGCAGCTCGTCGTAGACGAGCGGGACGAGTCGCTCGAGCGCCTCACGATCGCCAGCGCGCCAGCGCGCGAGCCATTGTGTGACCTGGCCACTCGCCATGATCGCCTTAACCGCCCGGGGAGTCGGCTACGATCATAGCGCCGATGTCCACTTTTGCGTCTGGCTGGCGCGATCTCAACAGACCCGTGAATGGTCCATACCTGCACCCGTCGCCTACGTCCGACTTGGCTATTCGCCGGTCCGCCGACTTCGTTCTCATGCCAACGTGCCGACGTCCGTCCCTGGGCAACCGAATCGCGCGTTTTCTCGAGACCACGAATTTGCCCACGCCCTTTCTGGCCATGGATATTGCCGACGTCGTCGCAAACTACCTCGAGTTGCAGTGCACGCTGCCCGAAGCCCTCATTTTCTACGCCGTGAAGGCGAACCCACTGCCAGAGATCATTCGGGCGCTCGCAGGCATCGGCGCTTCTTTTGATGTGTCGAGCACTGCGGAGATCGAGCAGTGTCTCGCGACAGGCGTGTCCCCGCGCCAACTTTCGTTCGGCAACACCATCAAAAAGGCCGCGGTCATCGCCGATGCCCACGCCGCGGGCATCGATCTGTTTTCGTTTGACAGTGCCGCTGAGCTGGAGAAGATTGCCGCCAACGCTCCAGGCGCAAAGGTCACCGCACGATTGCTCTCACACGGCAAAGGCGCCGACTGGCCGCTATCACGGAAGTTTGGATGCGAGCCGGCGATGGCGTTCGATCTGCTGCTCCGTGCCCGAGCCCTCGGCCTCGTTCCCTACGGCATCGCCTTTCACGTCGGCTCTCAGCAGACCGATCCCGGCCAATGGGAAGAACCGATTGCCCTATCGGCAGAGCTTTTTCAGCGCCTACGGATCTACGGCATCCGCCCGGAGACGCTGAATATCGGAGGCGGATTCCCCGCTCACTACACCACAGCCGTGCCCTCTATCACGTCGTACGGAGCCGCGATTGAACGCGCGCTCGTCCACCACTTCGGACGCGATCGACCGCAAATTATCGTGGAACCTGGCCGCTACCTGGTGGCCGACGCCGGAATCATCCAGACGGAAGTTGTGCTGATTTCCCAAAAATCCTACGCGGACGACACACGATGGGTGTACCTGGACTGCGGCAAATTCGGTGGTCTCGCGGAGACGATGGGTGAAGCGATTAAATACCGACTCAGGACTTCGGGCCGGTCCAATAGTCGGATGCCAGTCATTCTGGCTGGGCCGACCTGTGACAGTGCCGACATCCTCTATGAGAACACCGTCTACCATCTACCCATTGATCTTCGACCGGGCGATCGTATCCAGATTCTGAGCGCAGGCGCGTACACCTATACCTACTCCTCGGTGGGCTTCAACGGATTCTCTCCACTGCACGTTGTGTGTGTGTGATGAATCGGCACACGGGAGGTTCATGCAGCTGGCCCTGATCTCGCTCGCCGCGCTGTCTTTCACTGTGGGCGGTATCTTCATGAAACGCGCCGACGGAGTGCGCCATGCATCGGCCACAGCGCTCTTCCTTCTGCTGTTTGCGTTCGGAGCGGCGATTCAATCACAAGCGATGCGAGGAGCGGAGCTCGGCACGACCTACATCGTCGTCCTCGGCCTCGAGGCCACCCTCGCCCTGTTTTTCGGGGCCTTCCTCTTTGCCGAACCCATCACGCTTTCGAAGGCTGCCGCCATTCTGCTGATCGTCGGCGGCATCGCGTGGTTGCGAATCCAGTAAGACGCATCGTGACGGCCTAATCGGAGTGAACTCCGGCCTGTCGGAATGCAGTAAGCGGGGATCTACCGAAACGTCTCGAGCACGATGAAGCTGGCGGCGATGTGCCGCCTGAGTTCCGCGAACGCGCGTAGCGCGAACATCTGCGGTTCGCGCGTTCGTGCCTCACGTGGAGTGTGAGTCGGATCCTGGTACCGCGCTGTCCCGCGCCGAATCGAGCGGTCACCGGGAGCCGCAACGACGCTTAACGCGCGCCATCAGCACGAGCCCGAATTCTCGATGTCTCACAGAGTGTGCCCATGACCTGCCCCCACATCCGCTTCCCGGTGAGTACGAGGTCCTCGGCGTGTGACTTTGGTCCCGCAGGTTACGAGGAAGTTCGGGTGTTGGTCACAACTTCCAAATACAGATGGTTGCGGGTCTTCGAGGGCGTTGCCTGCGAACGCCGCTCAAGTCGCTGATGACGTTAATGTTGCGGAGATATTCTTTTGGTTGCGGGGGGGGGATTTGAACCCCCGACCTTTGGGTTATGAGCCCAACGAGCTACCGGACTGCTCCACCCCGCGCCACTGAAGAGATTAATCGTAGCACATCACGCGCCTTTGACCGCTACCGAACATACATGCACGGTCAGCCGCAGCTATCATCGACGGGTCGCACCGAGCGCCGTCGCTCGAACGCATTTCCCCTATCGCGCGACCTGAACCATGAATGTATTTCGCGTGAGCTCTGTGACCGGCGTCGTCCTGGTCGCGGGTTGCGGATCGTCAAGGTCCACATCGCCCACCGCGCCATCGCCGGCGTCAACTGCCGCACCTCCGTCCGCGACGCTGCCGTCCATCGTCAAATGCTCGCCTGTTGGCTGGTCAACGTGCGCGCCCGACGCGCGCGGTGCCGACGTTCCACTCGATCTTCAACTCTCGCAAACCGGAACGGAAATCAGTGGAACGATCACTCGAATCCCCTGGGGAATCGTGGTTCCACTACGTGTCAACGGTTCGGTCGATTCGACGTCTTCACTTTCGGGGCTGGTTCGATCGTACAGCGACGATATGAGTCCGGGTCATACTGCGCGACTCACAGTCTGGTCGACGACCATCGATTCGCTCGGCGTGCTGCAAGGCACCTTCCGCTACATCGACGAATGGCGTCGGACGACGGGGCCGAACGCCGGCCAGACATGGTCGACGACTCATGACGCGGAGCTGCGAAACGTCATGCAGGTGCCATGGTGAGCCGCCTCACCACGCTTCTCGTTCTCTCGCTGTCGATCGGTTGCGGCGATTCGACGAAACCACCATCCTCACCCACAAGCCCCTCACCCACTCGCTCGCTCGCCGGGGCATGGTCGGGCAGCTACTTCGCGGTCTGTCCGAACTCACCCAACTGCGCTTCGGTCGGCGGTCCTCCCACGCCGCTCTCAGATCCCCAGCCGATGAGCCTCGTCGTGAATCAGGACAGCGAGGTTCTGTCGGGCCAAGTAAATCTGAGCGGTTGGCTGCCTCGCGTCGCCAACGTCGCGGGCACCGTCGCATCAGACGGCTCGATGATCATGCGCGGCGGTGCTTCGTGGCCGGCAAGCGGCTTCTGCGCGCCGGCCGGCGGCTGGAACATCGTCTCGTGGAACGCTCGATACGATGGCCTGACCGATCAGATTGTCGGGACCTTCGCGTACACAACGCAAAAGCACTTGAGCTCCTGCTACTACACGTCGGATCTGATGGTGAACGCGACCAACGTGCTCTTGCGCCGCGGCGCTGCCGTCGATCCCTCGTTCGCAGGACATTGGCAGGGGATGTACACGATCGTGAAGTGCACGGCCGTCGGCTGGCCGAGTTGCGTTCCGCCGATCCCCGACTACGACCCGCCGTTCAATCTACGGCTCTCGCAGAGCGGAAGCACAGTCACCGGCGAACTGACGAACATTCCGTACGGCAACTCGACACCACTACCCGTCTCGGGCTCCGCCGCCAGCGCGCCGGCGCTCAATCTGTCAGGCGTGAGGCCGCAGGGGATCGGGGTCGGGATCGAGACCCTCCGCTTGACGGCGTGGAACGTCACCCGGGATGACATCGGCCGCATGCGCGGGACCTTCAGCTACATCGACGAAGTGCAGTGGACCGGGGGCCCCAATAGCGGGATGACATGGTCCGTCTCGTACGATGCAGAGTTGAAATTCGTCGTCCGAGTGCCGTGGTAGGGGTGAACAGGTTCTACAGGTTCTACAGGTTCTACAGGTTCTGCAGGTTCTGCAGGTTCTGCAGGTTCTGCAGGTTCTGCGGATTCTGCGGGTTCTACAGGTTTCCGCCTACGCGGGCGACCAGCCTCCGCTAAAGATACGGCGGTCCGCCGAAGCGCTTCGCGCGAAGGCGGAAGGCCAGTGCGGCGGACCTCGCCTTCGCTCGCGGTCAATTGCGTCGCGAGCGACGGCGGGCTACAAGCTAGACACCCTCTTTCAGAGCGGATGGTGTGCCACTGGGTGCTGGTTTGCGGCTGACGCTCGCAGTCTGCCGTTTCCGGGCGGAGTGGACGACGCGAATGATGAGCAGCGCTCCGACTGCGAGACCGTAGTAGATCGGATTGCTGGTGTCGAGCTTGACCTTCCAGAAGTAGTGCAGCACGGCGGCCAGCGCGGTGATGTAGATCAGCCGGTGCAGCAGGTTCCAGTTCCGGCCGCCCATCCGTCGAATCCAGCCCGTGGTCGACGTGATCGCGAGCGGAATCAACAACACGAAGGCGGTAAAGCCGGCGGTGATATACGGCCGCTTCTTCACGTCGTCCCACAGCCCGGCGAACTGCAGCTGGTGGTCGAGGATGAAGTAGGTCATGAAGTGCAGCGAGCCGTAAAAGAAAGCAAACAAGCCGATGACCCGCCGGTACTGGATGAGCTGATTGATCCCCGTCAGCCAGCGAAGCGGCGTGATCGCAATCGTCGCCACGATCAGCCGCAGCGTCCAGATCCCCGTGGTGTTGGTGATGTCCTCGACCGGATTCGCGCTGAGCTCGCCGCGAAACGCGTGAAGGACCAGCAGGCTGATCGGCGTGAGACAAGCAATCCAGATGGCGGGTTTGAGTACCCGCCGTCGAAGTTGGGTCTGAGTCACAACGGCTTGGGACTGGGGGCCTGGGGCTTGTAACTCGACTGGCCGACTCAGTAGTTCTTGCGCAGGTCCATACCTGCGTAGAGCGACGCCACCTGATCGCCATAACCGTTGAACGGCAGGGTCTTGCGGCGGAAGAACTCGCCCAGCCGGCGCTCGCTGCCCTGCGACCAGCGCGGGTGATCGACCGCGGGATTGACGTTCGCGTAGAAGCCGTATTCCGAGGCCTGCTGCTGCTTCCACGTGTTGAGCGGCTCCTTCTCGGTAAAGGCGACGCGGACAATCGACTTGATGCTCTTGAAGCCGTACTTCCACGGAATCACCAGGCGAATCGGCGCGCCGTTCTGGTTCGGCAGCACTTCGCCGTAGAGTCCAAGGCCGAGCAGCGCGAGCGGATGCATCGCCTCGTCCATGCGAAGGCCCTCGACATACGGCCATCGCAGCGCGGGCTCGGTCTGCCCCGGCATCTGCTTCGGATCGACCAGGGTCTTGAACTCGACGAACTTCGCCTTGCTCGTCGGCTCGAACCGCTTGATGAACTCGCTCAGCGAGTAGCCGATCCACGGAACGACGATGGACCAGGCTTCGACGCAGCGGTGACGATAGATGCGCTCCTCGAGCGGCGCCCACTTCATGATGTCTTCGACGTTGTAGGTACCGGGCTTCCCGCACTGCCCTTCCACGACCACATTCCACGGCTTGGGCTTGAGCGTGTGCGCGTACCTCGCCGGATCGCCCTTGTCGAGACCGAACTCGTAGAAATTGTTGTAGGTGGTGATGTCCTTGTACGAATTCATCTTCTCGTCGGTGCTGAACGGGCTCTTCTTGAGGTCGGTCAGCTTCTGCGCGGCAGGGTTCTGAGCGGCCGCAGTCGGCGTCCCTGTGAAAACCGGCCCAAGCGCATTGGTCGCGACGATGGCCGCGGTGCTGCCGGCCACCTGGAGGAACTCCCGGCGCCGCAGATACAGCTCTTTGGGCGTGACCTCGGATTCGCGGATGTCTGGGGCCTTCTTGGTCAGCATAGGAAGCTCGCTGTTCGCCAGTCGCTTTTAGCTGTTCGCTGTCGCTATTCGCATTTGGCGCGTATCCGTATTATCGCTCCGTCCGCGCATAACCTGGAACCCAGGGGCCGGGCGATTCATTTCAGAGGCGCGCGAACGGCGAACCCCGAACCC
Source organism: uncultured Acidobacteriota bacterium (assembly GCA_963773045.1). Taxonomy (GTDB): domain Bacteria; phylum Acidobacteriota; class Vicinamibacteria; order Vicinamibacterales; family UBA2999; genus 12-FULL-67-14b. The sequence goes on from CAVYZT010000016.1 coordinate 41,655, forward strand.
CGAACGGCGAATCGCGATGTGGGATAGTAATGCCCGTGCGGTTTCGGCGCCCGATTCTGACTGCCGCCCTGGTCGTATGGCTGGCCTCGCAACCTGCGGCGCAACTGCGACTGGCGGACGATTCCGATCGCGCCGCGTTTCGTTCCTGGTTCGTGCTGCTCGCGGACGCGCAGTTCGAGCGGCCCACCGCTGACGTCACCGATTGCGCCGCGCTGGTTCGCCACGCCTTCCGCGAAGCGCTCCGTTCGCACACGCCGGAATGGGTGCGACGCGCGGCGTTGCCCTTCGCCCCGCAGTTCGCCGATGTTCGCTCGGCGCCTCGCGCGGGCGCTGATGGGTGGCCACTCTTCCGCGTCTCGGAACACCCGGCGCCTGCGTATGCCGAGTTTGCCGACGCACAAACAATCGTTCGCCTCAACAGCCGTCCGCTAGGCCGCAACCTGACCGCAGCCAGGCCGGGCGACTTGATCTACTTCCGGCAGTCGGGGCAGACGCAGCCGGATCACTTGATGGTCTTCGTCGGCCGGTCGTTCTTCGAAGAACAAGGCGACGACTGGGTCGTGTATCACACGGGGCCTTCGGACGAGGGGCCAGGCGAAGTCAGGAAGCTGCGTCTCGCGACGCTGCTGGCACACCCGGCGCCGCGGTGGCGCCCCCTCGCATCGAACCCGAACTTCGTCGGACTGTTTCGGCTCTCACCGATATGAGTCGCTATTCGCTATTCGCGGTTCGCTGTTTGCTCCTTGCGCTTGTCTGCTGGGCCACGCCAGCTGCGGCGCAGGAACCTTCGGACGATCGTCCAGCGTTCTCGCTGTCCACAAGCGAGGTCTTCACGAGCAAAGACGCGCCGAATTTCTACCTGACCTTCCGGCGCATTCCAACGCTGGATGTGCGCGTCTACAAGGTGAAGGACCCTTTTGCGTTCTTCGCCGGCTTGAAGGATCCGCATCAACTCGGGAGCGAGGAGCCGTACGTTCCACAGGAACGCAGCTGGATCGAGCGGCTGGCGGATTGGAAGCGCGCCCAGCGGCAGTCGGTCGAATCGTTCGCGCGTGGCCAGGTCAGCCATACCTACCGCGCCAATCGACGCGCCAGCACCGATAAGAGCGCGGCCTCGCAACGTGTCACGCTCAACGTCAACACCTTTGCACAGGTGCCGCTCCTGAATCCCGATCAGTTGGTGACATCGTGGCGCGAGCTGCTGCCCAATCACCGGGATCCCGAGGTGCGGCGCGTGCCGCTCGACGTCAAGACACCGGGCATCTTCGTGGTCGAAGCCGTGCATGACCTGCTCCGCGCCTACACGGTCGTCATCGTGTCGGATGTCGGCCTCGTCACCAAGACGTCACCGGGACAGCTGGTGATGTTTGCCGCCAATCGATTCACCGGCGAGCCTGCGGCCGGCTGTGGCGTGCGCGTGCTGGCGAGCCAGAAGACCCTCGGTGAAGGCCAGACCTCAGCGGATGGTCTCTTCGAGGCCTCGCTGCCCGACCAGAAGCTGGACGACGTCATCGGTGTGGCGCAGTGCGGCGATCACATGGCGGCCACCGACCCGGGATCGTGGTCGCTGCACCAGCCGGCGCGAGAGCTGGTCGGCTATATCTACACCGACAAACCCATCTATCGGCCGGGACATACCGTTCGAGTGAAGGCGGTGCTTCGCTGGAAGCGCGCCGATGCTCTCGTCGCGTTCGATCGACGCGAAGCCGAGCTCGTCGTGTCCGACGCGAACGACAAGGTCATCTTCCGGCGCTCGCTCAAGGTGGACTCCTTCGGGGCGATTCACGCCGAGTTCCCAGTGCCGGCCACCGCCGCTCTCGGCGACTACACACTGCGAGTCCAGAGCGGCGACACGCAGGCCACGGGCGGATTCGAAGTCCAGGAGTATCGCAAGCCGGAATTCGAAGTGCTCGTCTCGCCTTCCACACGTTTCGCGCTTCAAGGATCGGAAGCGGTCGTCTCGGTGCAGGCCCGGTACTACTTCGGCCAGCCGGTCGCCAATGCCAAGGTGCACTACGTCGTCAACAAGCAGCCGTACTACTCGCCGCTGCGATGGGACGACGGTTTCGAGGGCGGCGAGTCGAACTACTGGTACGGCGGCGATCAGATTCTTCGGGGCGATATCCGCCTCGACGCCGCCGGCCACGCCGAGTTGCGCGTGCCGCTCGAGGAGGATGAGGACGGCCGCGACTTCAGCGCGCGCATCGAAGCCCAGGTCACCGACTCCGCCAACCGGCTCGTCTCGGGAAATACCGTTGTGCACGCGACCTATGGTTCGTTCCTGCTCTCGGCGCAGATGAGCGGCTCGGTCTTCAGAGCCGGCAGCCGCGTCGAGGCGTCGGTCCGAGCCATCGACTATCTCGGCGCCCCGCAGGCGAAGCTACAGCTCGCCTTTGTGCTGGAGCGGCTCGAATACAAGGAGGGCTATTACAACGCGCCCACTGTGACGCAAGTGGCGACGGCGGAAGGCACCACCGATGCCGACGGCCGCGCGACTGCCGGCTTCACCCTACCGAATCAGAGCGGCACATTCCGCATCACCGTCACCGCACCGAGCGGCGAGCGCACCGTGAGGGGCCAAACGTGGTTGTGGGTACCGGGCTCGAGCGAGCTCACGAACGAAGGGAAAGGCGATCGCTATCTGGAGTTGCTGGCCGATCGGAAGAGCTATCAACCTGGCGACAGCGCCCGGCTGATCGTGCGCGGCGAGACGGTCACCGGTCCGATTCTGGTGAGCAAAGAGGGTCAGCACGTCTCGTGGTATCGCGTGTTGAGGCCTGCGGCGACCGATGCCATCGAAGTTCCGATCGAAGCGGGCGATGTCGGCGACGTTTACGTGAGCCTGGCGTATCTTCGCGATGGCCGCCTGTATCGCGCCGACCGTCGTCTTGGCGTGCCGGCGGAGTCACGGACGTTGACCATTGCGGTCAGCGCCGAGCAAGCCGTTTCCAAACCGCGCGAGCCCGGAATCTTCAACGTCTCGATCACCGATCAGTCGGGCGCGCCGGTGCGCGCACAGGTCAGCCTCGGCATCATCGACGAAGCGGTCTACGGCGTGAAGCCCGATGACACGCCCGACCCGGTGCGCTTCTTTTATCGCCGCGAATACACGCGAGTGGCGACGACGTTTTCGCGCGAGTACTACTTCACCGGATTCTCGGGACGCGATCGACTGCAGCTGGCGCAGCGGCGGCGCAGGCCGTTCACGCTCGCCGACTTCAAGGGCGACAAGCCCGTGCAGGCGCAAGTGCGCAAAGAGTTCCCCGACGCGATCTACTGGATCGGCAATCTCGTCACCGACGCTCAGGGCAAGGGCCGCGTCAGCGTCACCTATCCCGATGCCCTCACGACCTGGCGGCTCACCGCTCGCGCGATCACCGAAGACACGCGCGCCGGCGCTGCCGTGGCGCGCACCACGACGACCAAGGATCTGATCGTGCGGGTCATCACCCCGCGCTTTCTGACCGAGGGCGACGAAGTCGTGGTTCCCACGATCGTCCACAACTACCGATCGGACTCGCGCACGGCCGCCGTCACGGTGAAGGCCGAAGGGCTCGAGACCTCTACCGCGCAGCCAACCTCCGCGGGGGCGGGCCCGCTCGCCGCCGGCGAGGAGCGCCGCGACGATTGGCGGTTCGCGGCCAGGACGGTCGGCTCAGCGACGATTACCGCCACCGCCACGACCGAGAGCGACACTGATGCGGTCGAGCTGCCGGTCCCGGTTCTGCCTTACGGTCTTCGCCGCGACGCCGGAGCAAGCGGCTCCATCGTGAACGCCGGCGAGGCGGTCGCGGAGTTGACGATTCCTCCGGCGTCGAATCCGGCCTCCCGGTCGATCTCCGTCGCGCTGGCTCCATCGCTGGCGGGTTCGGTCCTCGGCGCCCTCGACTTCCTCACCTCCTATCCGTACGGCTGCACAGAGCAAACGCTCTCGAGCTTCCTGCCGAATCTTCTCGTCACTCGCGCGTTGACTGAATTGAAGCTGGCACCGACCGAACGACTCTCGACGCTCGACCGCCAGGTCTCGTCGGGGCTCCAGCGGCTCTATGACTATCAGCATGACGATGGCGGTTGGGGATGGTGGAAGACCGACCAGAACCATCCCTTCATGACGGCGTACGCGCTGTGGGGCATGGACGAAGCACGCCGCGCGGGTGTCAAGGTCACCGGTGCCCGCATCGGCAACGGCGCTCGCGCGCTGGCCAAGCTCTATACGACCTATCCGCGCGCTGAGCCCGACCTCAAGGCGTACGAAGCCTTCGTGCTGCAGCGCGCCTCAGGCGACCGTCCCGAGATCACGTGGTACGAGGAAGGCCAGCAGGGCCGCTACGAGCACGCGGCCGCTCGCGAAGAGCTCTGGGCCGGCCGTGCCCGCATGTCGGCCTACGGCCGCTCGCTTCTGCTGTTGCTGCTCGACGAGGCGAAGGATCCGCGCGGCAACGAGCTGGCCCTGGCGCTGGCGAGCGAGGCACAGACCCGCGGGGAGCTGTCGTGGTGGGCCGTCGATCACGATCCGCTGCTCTTCGATTCGATCGAAACCAGCGTCGAAGCCACGGCGTTCGCCGTCCAGGCGCTGGCGAAGCGCGACCCCGAGAACCCGATCCTCGAGCGAGCGGTACACTGGATGATGCTGAGCCGGACGTCTGGTTACTGGTCGACGACCAAGCAGACCGCCATGGCGATCTATGGACTGCTTTCATTCATGCAGGCGCGCGGTGAATCGTCGCAGCCGTTCTCGGTGGACGTGTTCATCAACGGCGTGAGCGTCGGCCGGAAGACCTTCACGCCCGCGGCCATGCTCGCGCCCGATCCCATCCTCGTGACCGCTCCCGCCAACGCGGGCGCCAACCAGCTGCGGCTCGTCAAGCACGAAGGTGGAACCGTGTATTGGTCTGCGGCCGCGACCTACTTCGACACGCAGGGGGCCGCGGCCCGGACCGGCGATCGGCAGCTGGCGGTCACCCGGAAGTACGCCCTGCTCTCCCCGGTCACCATCCGCGGCCGCATCGTCTACCGCGAGCAGCCATTCGCCGGCGAGGTGAAGCCTGGCGACGTGCTCACCGTTCGCATCACGGTGGCTGGCGCCGCCGACTGGCGTTATCTCGTGCTCGAGGACCCGCTGCCGGCTGGCGTCGAAGCGATTCAAGACACGACCGCGTATCCGCTCGAGCGTCAGGCCGCCAACGCGTGGTGGTACGGATCGCGAGTGGAGTACCGGGATTCGAAGACAGTGTTCTTCCAGGAGAGTTTCGATCGCGGGCGATACGAGTACAGCTATCTCGTCCGCGTCATCGCTCCGGGTCAGTTCCGCGCCATCCCGGCGCAGATCTCGCCCATGTATATGCCCGGCGTGTTCGCCTCGTCTGAACCAGTGACGATGACGGTCGCTGCTGCGGGAGGAGGGACTCGCTAGCCATCTTCCAAGGAGAACATCATGACGATTGAAGCAACTTCTTCGGCAAGCCTTGGAAGATGTCTCGCGCCGCGGAGCGGCGCAAGGCAGCACTGCCCTGGCGTAGCGGAACCGGCGCGTTCTTCTGGGCGGTTTGAGGCGGAGCTTCGCTAGTGATTCGGCTGTTGGGCATCACGCTGTGGCTCCTGGTGGGGCTGGCGGTGGCCGGGGGCGTCTACTGGGGGTTCTTGAACACGCCGGAATCCACCGTTCTGGCCCTGCTTCTCTCGGCCGTGCTGGCGATCGCGACGCTCGTGGTGGTTGCGATCAGCGTGAACGGCGCGTCGCTCGCGTGGTCGTTGGGCTGGTCGGGCAACGTCATCAGGCGATCGATTTCAGGCATCCCGGCTTTCATCGTCGCCGCGCTCCTCGCCGGCGTGGTGTGGTCGCTGACCGGCAGAGCGCTCACGTGGGTCGCGACCTACAGCGGGCAGATCAGCGCCTGGTTCATCGCCCAGTTTGGCTGGGCGGATGCCTCGTCGTTCTTCAACACGATCACCTGGGGAGGGCGATGGCTGCAGTGGGTCGTCGGGCCGCTGATCGCCTTATCGCTTCTGGGATCGATGCTCATTGGCGAATGGACCTCGGCGCGATGGCGCTGGCTGGCGCGTGGGTTCTCGCCATTCCGGCTCACGCTGGCCACGGTGTGGGTGGCGATCTTCGTTGCGTTGCCGTGGATATACGTCCTGCCTTGGCGACCGCGGGTGCTGCCACCGACATTCGTGGAGATCGCTTTCGTCGCCGCGAAGCTCGGCCTCGTCGCGATTCTGATCGCGATCGGCGTCGCGCTCCTCGTGCGCGAGAGCGTTCCGCAAGTGGCCGATCGACCTAGCGCGACTTGACCGCGATCATCTGCAGCTCGACGCGCCCGCCCTGGTTGAGGGCCGACACGGCTACCGTCGCGCGAGCCGGCGGATCCTTGGGGAAGAATTCCCGATACACCTTGTTGAAACCGTCGAAGTCCTTGAAATCCACGATGTAGGCGGTGGTCGTCGCGACGTTGGTGAAATCCATCCCAGCCTCGCGTAACACCTCGCGGATATTCGTGAGCGCCTGCCGCGTCTCGGCTTCGATACCGCCGGAGACGATGTTGTTCGTCTTCGGGTCGCGGCCGAGCTGCCCCGCCAGATAGAGCGTGTTGCCTTCCAGGATTGCCGGACTGTACGGGAGGCCGAGGTAAGGAATGTTCTGAGGCCGGATCGCGCGCCGGCTCGAGGACTGCGCAGTCAGGGCCGAATGCGACAGCAGGCCGGCGGCAAAGGCGACGATCACCAACAACAGTCGTGCTCTCATCGCTTCCTCCTTTTGTTCTTCGTTTTCGTTCTTTTCTTCCTTCTTCTTTCTTCGTTCTTCTTTCTTCCTTCCCCTCGCCTCGCTTATTCCCGGTTATTTCACTTCACTCCACCTCTTCCCGTCGGCGATTGCGCGCGCGAAGCAGGCCTCGGCTCGCGCGTAGGCCTCTCGCTGCGCGCCGGCCGAAACCGGTCTCAGCAGTTCCTGGTCCGATGGGCATTTGACGCGCGCCGGCATCCCCTTCGGGGGCGTCGCATTCGAGTAGTACGCCGCCGCCCCCTCTCGCACCCAAATCGCGCGGTCCAAGAGACGCGAATCCAGCAGCGCGTGCGCCACTTCGTGCCGGATCGTCCGATCGAGCTGGCCCTGGCGGCGCAGGACCGAGATCGGCAGCGTTTCGATCGAGGTGCCGTCAGTGGCGCCCGACACCCACCACGGCTGACCCGTGGCGCGACCGAAGCTGTCCACCGACGGATGAACGGTCAAGCGCAGCCGTGCCGGCGGCGTCACGCCTGTCTGGGCGGCCAATTCGTCGCGTGACTTGCGCACGAGGGCGACGACTGCTCCGCGCTCTCCTTCTTCTGCCGCGGGCAGCGCCAACGACACGTCGGTAAGCCCAGGAGGCGGTACGGGTACGGGAGGAGGCGCGACCGTCGGAGTTGGCGGCGCGGCGGTCTTCGGTGCCGGCGCCGGTGTTGGCCGCGACGAAGCCGGGCCACTTGTCGTAGCAGTCGTGGTCACCGCGGTCGACGGAATCGGTCCAATCTGGAGTCCGGGATAGTACACGCGCAGGATGTCCTCAACGCTGGCGCCGTGTGAGGCTCGATTGCCGGCGCCGAGTACGCAGAGGCCGACGCCGTGGCCAAAGCCCCGGCCGCGAAACCGGTAGCCCGTGCCGGTCCGCTCCACATCGAAGGCAGTGCTCTTCAACAATTGCCAGCCGACGACGCGCCCGATGGCCATGCGGAACTCGTGGCCGCTCATCTCCGATGGTGTGAATCCCTCGACGCGAATCCGCGCGACACGCTTCGAGTTGTTGCGCGCGATCACACGCAGATCGCGCAACCGGCTTCCCTTGAGACCCGCCTCCTTGAGCGCCCGCTCTATCTCACCTGCGCGAATCTCGCTGGTCCACGGATCCTCGTCGCGACACGCATCGTCTTCGAGCGCCGGCTCGTAGGGGTAGTCCACGGCACCCGGCCACACTTGTGACGCCAACTCGGACCGCCCCCCGCACCACGCCGAGTAGAAGACAAAGGCCGGCTGCCCTTCGAACAACAGGACACGGCCCGAGGTCGCATCGGCCGCACGGCGAGTGACCGGCGTTGCGGGCCGGACGACCTGGCAATGCGTCGTGTCGCACAGATCGAAGCCTTCGCGGCGATGGCGATTGCGATTGGCGAGCGCAAAGGTGCGAGCGGTGATGGCGAGCGCCTGCTGGGCGGCATCGGCGGCTGCCGGCTGGCCCTCGCCCGCCAGTACCTGAGCGATGTAGTCGTCGAGGGGAATCGATTCGACCTGCGTCCGGCCATTCGCTAACGTTCGGCCGAGGCGGATGGTCGAGGTGCCTCCAGTGCGTACGGTGCCTTGGGCGCCTAAAGTGCTGGCGCCGGGAGTGCCAAGGGTGCCAGCAGTGCGAACTGCAGGTGCGATTGTGGCTGTGGCGAGGAGATCGGCCGCGACACCGGCGGCATCGGCACCGGCTCCGCCAGGCGTGACCACGACGGCCGCACGCGTCGGCTTTGCGGCCGGCGACAGCGCCACGACCAAACCCAGCGCCGCACCACCTGGCATCGTCACGGTCCCGGTCTTGGCCAAGGCGGACACGCCGTGCGACTTGAGCGAGGAGGCCGTGCCGTACTCCGCCGCGCCGCTGAGGCCCTCGATCAACACCGCCTTGGTTTCGGCGCGCATCGGCACGGCGCGATCGGGACCGGCGCCGACCAGGCGAGCCATCATGTCGACCAGCGATCGTGGCGTCGTGCGCGGCCCTTCGAGTCCCACGATCGCGGCGGCCATCGCGGTCGAGGCGCCGATCGGCGGCAGTCCGGCCGCCAGCCGCGTGGCGTTCAACGACGATCGCGACAACCGCCCCGAGAGTGACACGAAGAAATCGTTGCAGGAATACGCGAGCGCCTCGGCCGGCGAGAGCGGCCGCTTCAGGTCGGGATGCGCACACACGTAGGTGCGGCCATCGACCGTCACCCGCCGCCGGCAGACGTGAGACGAGTTTGCCGCGATGACCCGGCTTTCCAGCGCGGCGACAAGCGCAATCGCCTTGACGGTAGAGCCCGGATTGACCGGCGTATCGAGAATGTCCGGTCGCGACTCACGACGGTCGCGAGGGTTCTGCAGATCGCGGACGAAGAACGCGGTCCCGCTCGATTGCGCGACACTGACGCCGTCGCCGATTACAAATACGAGAGCCAGACCAGCGCCCGCCACGACCGCTCGCGACCCTGAAAACTTGCCCCTACGACTTCCACCCACTCGGGTCACGTTCTCCCGCCCCGCGGAGCGGGGCAAAGCCACGCTGCCCCTCATAGCCGGGTCGGACAGTTGGGACGACAGCGGCACGGAATCGTCTTGTCGCCTTCCGTGTTGTAGTCGTACGTCAGCTCTTCACCGGGCTCGATGTGCCGCGACGCGCAGATCCAGATGGTCTTGTCGATCACCTGCACGTAGCAGTTCCCGGTGCACGAGTGGTTGATGAACCGCGCCATGTTGCCGCCGACTGCGGCATCACGGCTCCAGTTGCGATTGACGCGAAACACCCAGATGCAGCCCTTCGAGAGGTACCGGTCTTCGCGCTGCTCGCTCTGCTTGTTGCTGATGAGCTCGCCGGCGTAATCGATGATGCGCTTGTTCTTGTTGAGCGGCTCGGCCGCGAACACACCCCAGCCGTGCAACTTCGAACGCTTGCGGATGATCTTGGGGAGGGTGACAGTGCGTGACATGAACGAGGACTGCGGAAGATCCTATCAGACGGTGATACATTGTCGCGCGAGAGGTGACATGTGCGAGGCATTCTCACTGCGTCTGTCGTGACCGTTACGTGTCTGGGGGTGACCGTGCAGGGGCAAAGTCGGCAGGTGTTTCCAGGGGCAGGTGCGCTTCCGTTCAGTGCCGCCACCAAGGCCGATGGCCTGATCTACGTCGCCGGCACGCTGGCGCAGGAAGGTGACATCAAGGTCCAGACCAAAACCGTCCTCGATAACCTCGGCGCGACCCTGACCAAGGCCGGCTCGAGCCTGGCCAATGTGGCCGCCGTGCACGTCTACGTGAAGAACGCAGGCGACGTGGCGGCGATGACCGAAGTATGGCGCGCCGTCTTCCCCAAGGATCCGCCCGCGCGGACGACGATCGTCAGCGACCTCGTGATGCCGAACGCTCTCGTCGAGATGGCCATGGTCGCCATCCCCACCGGCGGCGAGCGCGTCGTGGTCACGCCGGCAGGATGGACGACCGCCAATCCCTACAGCTATGCGATTCGATCGGGCGACACGCTCTTCATGTCGGGGATGATTTCGCGCAGCACCAAGGACAACTCGCCGATCGAAGGCGACCTGAGTGCGCAGACGAAGACGGTCATGGCCAACGCGGGCGAACTCTTGAAAGCCGCGGGCTTCGGCTTCGAGCACGTCGTCGCCTCGCGTGTCTTCATCACCGACGGCACCAAGTTCCAGGACATGAACGCGGCGTACGTGCCGAACTTCCCGAAGGATCCACCGGCGCGCGCGACCGTCATCGCCGGGCTTCCCGGTCCGCAGTATCAGGTCGAGATCACGATGACGGCGGTTCGCCGGCCGAAGCAGGCCTTCACCACGCCGGCGGCGGACGGCTCTCCCGGAAAGCCGAGCGCCACATTGAGCTCGGCGATCAAGGTCGGCAATCGGCTCTATGTCTCGGGCATTCTCGGCAACACCGCCGACAACAAGGGCGACATCGAAGCGCAGACCAAGGAATTGCTGGCGCGAGTCGGCCGAACGCTCACCGCAGCCGGCTTTGGCTGGGGCGATCTCGTCGATGGCATCGTCTACATCACCGACCTGAACAACTTTACTGGCATGAACACCGGGTATCGCTCTGTGATCAGCAAGGACTTCCCCGCGCGGGCCACGGTGAAAACCGGGCTCGTCGGCGCGGACGGCCTGGTCGAGATCATGTTCGTCGCGTCGAAGTAGCGCGTGCCGGCCGTTCACTCGCGGCGCCAAAGCCGCGCCCTAGTCGTCGCCCTGACGCTCCTCGCGCTCTGGGCGGCGACGCCGACTGGACAAGCGCCCGCACCTGGTGGCCAGGCCCCGGCCGCAACCGAGACGGTTCGCTTTGCCGTGATCGGCGACATGGGCACGGGCGGTCCAAGGCAGCTCGACGTCGGCCGCCAGATGGCCGCGGAGCGTGAGCGCTTTCCCTTCACGTTCGTCATTACCGTTGGCGACAACATCTACGGCGGCCAGAGCCGCGTCGACTTCCAGAAGAAGTTCGAGCAGCCTTATCAGACACTGATCAACGCCGGCATTCCGTTCTATGCGTCGCTCGGCAATCACGACAGCGTGACCGCGCAAACCAGCTACAAGCTGTTCAACATGAACGGCAGCCGGTATTACACGTTCGTGAAGGGCCCGGTGCAGTTCTTCGCGCTCGATTCCGGCCTGGCGCTGCGAACGCAGCTCACCTGGCTGGAGGGCCTGCTGCAAAAATCCACGGCGCCGTGGAAGTTCATCTACCAGCATCACCCGCTCTACTCGTCCGGAATCCGCCACGGTCCGACCGAGTCGCAGCAGAGCAATCTGGAGCCGTTGCTCACGACCTACGGTGTCCAAGTGGTCTTTGCCGGGCACGAGCACTTTTACGAGCGGCTGGTGCCCCGTTACGGCATTCACCACTTCATCGTCGGCTCGGGCGGCCAGTTGCGCCGCAACGGGATACGCAAAGGATCGAAGGACACCGCGAAAGGCTTCGACACCGACAACGCCTTCCTGCTGGTCGCGATCGAGGGCGACACGCTCTCGTTCGAAGCCGTGTCGCGAACCGGCACCATCGTCGACAAGGGCACGATCCCGCGCGTGGCGGGAGTCACAGAGGGCCAATAGAGCCTGCCGCGCCGTAGCTCGTCAGTTAATCTCGCGAGCGGAGGCGGGCCGCGCCGCAGCTCGTCAGTTAATCGTGCGAGCCGAGGCGGGTCTGCCGCGCCGTGGCTCGTCAGTTAATCCGGCGAACGGAGGCTCGCCTTGAACGGCGTCGTCAGCGTGCCAATGCCCTCGATGTCGATGGTCACGACATCGCCGGGCTTCAGGAATTCATTCCGTTCGGCGCCCGTTCCCGACGGCGTTCCGGTCGAGATCAGATCGCCCGGGTAGAGCGTCATGTTCATCGAGATGTAGGCGACTTGATGCGCCTCTCCCCAGATCATGTCGCTGGTCGGCTGGTCCTGTTTCACCACGCCGTTCACGCGCGTGACCACGCGAAGACTCGAGGCGTTGATGAATTCCTTGGGGACGATGTAGGGGCCGAACGGTCCACCGCGATCGATGCTCTTGCCGTCGAACCAGTTCGTCCCGGGAAACATCGACACCACCCGCCGCTGACGCCCGCCTCGATCGCTGATGTCGTTGACGATGCTGTAGCCGAAGACGTAGTCGTGCGCGCGATCGCGCGGCACGTTGAAGGCTGGTTTGCCGATGATGATGCCGAGCTCGCCTTCCCAGTCGATTCGCTGATTCCCTTCGGGGATGTAGAACGGTTCACCGGTCGCGATGATGCAGGAACGAGGCGACTTGGCGAACACGATGGGGCCGTCTCGCTCCGGCACGATGTCGGCGGCCGCTGCCGCGTTGAATCCGGCCCGGCCACCGGCGGGCGCGGCCGGTGTGGCGCCAGCCATGCCAGCGGCATGGGCGCGGTAGTTCGCCGCGATATTCAGAAAATTCCAGGGATACGTGATCGGTGGCTTGAACGTCGCCGCAGCGGGATCGTACGCAAACGGAAGGCTCTCGACCTTTGCGGTTTTCAAGTAGTTGGCGATCTCGTAGAGGCGCGGCGCGACGCGATCGTACTGCTCGATGAGCGCAAGCATGTCGCCGGGAATCGATACGGCGGGCAACCCGGCTTGCTTGACGACATACGCGTTGGCGGCGGCGATGTCGACGAGACGACTGCCGCTGGTCATCCCAAGCCGAACGCTGCCCTGTGCCTCGAACGTCGCCAGTTTGAACGGCGTATCGGGCCGATTTGACACACTGCTCTTGGATTGCGCCCGGAGCGAGCCCACCAGCGCTGCGGCAAGGACAACGATTACGGTAGCCCTCGTCAGGCGTTGGGTGGTCAGACGAGCTGGTGCCAGTGTCATGAGCGCCTCCACATGTTCAGATTCACGTTCTGAATGCTAGCACTCGCCGTGTCCTGTGCTAGCGTCTGGACATGGACGGAATAATCCGCGCTTGGGGCAACATCCTGTCCGGCCACCGGCCAAATCTTTCCATTGAAATTACTCGCGAGTGCCCGCTCCGCTGTCCCGGATGTTACGCGTATGGCGATGAGCATCTCGGCGGCGGCCAAACCCTGCGCGAGCTGGCCGATCGTAAAGGCCAGGCGCTGATCGACGGCTTCCTCGAGGTCGTCGATCGCCGGCGCCCATTGCACATCTCGATCGTCGGCGGCGAACCGCTGGTTCGCTTCCGCGAGCTGGACGTGCTCCTGCCCCGGCTTGCCGAGCGCGGCCTCCATACGCAGCTGGTGACGAGTGCGGTTCGGCCGATTCCGCAGCACTGGGCGGCGATTCCCCGCCTGCAGATCGTCGTGTCGATCGATGGGCTCCAGCCCGAGCACGACGTGAGGCGCACGCCGGCGACCTACGATCGCATCCTCAAGCACATCGTCGGGCACCAGATCACCGTGCACTGCACCGTCACCAGACAGCTGACCGAGCGTGAGGGTTACATCGAGACATTCGTCCGGATCTGGTCGGAGAACCCACACGTCAGGAATATGTGGGTCAGCCTCTACACGCCGCAAATCGGCGAAGAATCCGTCGAGCGACTGACGGCCGCCGACCGGGCACGCGTCGTCGCTGAATTGCGCCGGCTGCGAGTGCAGTATCCGAAGCTGGAAATGCCAAATGGTCTGCTCGATGCCTACATCAGACCTCCGGATTCGCCCGAAGACTGCATCTTCGCGCAGACGACAGAATGCCTCTCTGCAGATCTGAAGACCCGGATCACGCCTTGTCAGTTTGGCGGCAATCCCGATTGCGCTAGTTGCGGCTGCATTGCGTCGGCAGGCCTTGCCGCCGTTGGACGCTATAAGTTGCCGGGTGGGTTGCCGGTCGAAGCGATCTACTGGAGCTCACGACGCATCGGTCAGGTGTTCGGCAAGCTGCGCGGCAACGGAACCGGCGGCCCCGTGGCCGAACCGGTGGTCAACGCGCAGACCTGAGCGCGCCAATCAGACCGCCCGCGCCTCCGGTTCGACGTCGTGGACGATGGCGGCGGCTCGTGCGAGCGCGTCCGCCACACTGCGACAGATATTGGCGTCCCCCACGTGGCGGTGGAACTCGGCTTTCCGCATGAGCGCGGCCGGCTGGGTCGGCGCTCCACAGATGACCAGCGTGCGGCCTTTGGCGCGGAGTTGCTCGGCCAGATCCTCGATGGCGCTGAGACCCGTGGCATCGAGCGCCGTGGTGTTTCTCAACCGAAGAATGACGACGGGCGGCAACTCCTCGGCCTGCTCGCCGATGTCGTGCAACTTGTCGGTGGCGCCAAACAAAAACGGTCCGTGACAGAACGTGGAAGCCAGCCGGGCAGTTCGCGATTCACTTCAAGGTCCAAAATGCCGCCTCATAATTCCACACCGTAAACGCGATGCGACTTCCATCGGGCGACCACGATGGCTGCGATTTGTCTGACGGCCCCGTCGTGATCTGCACCGGCGTTCCGCCGTTGGTCGAGACGCGGAAGATCTGGTAGCGGCCGTCGTTTGCCGGTGCTGCAAAGGCGACCATCCGGCCGTCGGGCGAAATCCCCAGGCCGGAGAAATCGTGCTCGCTCGCAAAGCGATGCACGAATCGGGGACGACCACCACCGATGGGGATGGAGACGATCGCGTGTCGGCCCGGACCTTCCTTCGCCAGAGCCATCACGGCCCTGCCGTTCGGCAGCCATTCGGCGTGGGTCAGCTCCCCTTCATACCCTTCGGCCTTCACCTCGCGCAGCTCCGACGTGAGCTCGCCCGAATCCTGGTTGACGCCGATCACGTAGACGACCGAGCGTCCCGTCTGTTTCTCAGCGCCGTCCAACAGGACCAATTGTCCGTTGGGTGACCAGCGCGGCCAGCCCACTTCGGCGCCTCGACCGAGAAAGGTGATCCGTCGATCGGGCGTGCTGCCATCCGCCGGCCGCAGCCACACATCGTCGGACATCTCTCGATGTGAATGGAATGCGATCCATTTCCCGTTGGGCGACCACGCCATGGCCTGATCTTCGGAATCCGACTGCGCCACGATCGACTGTGGCTCAGTCGAAGGGCCCGCGGCGCCGACTGGAACGATGCCGATGTCCTGCGCGATGTCCGGATACTTCGCATCGTCCAACACGCGGCGCCAGGTGCCGAACGTCACCGCAATCAGCGGCTGGTTCGGGTGCCACGACGGAGTCTCCGACTGGAAGGTCGCGAGCTGCCGCGTCGGGCCGCCGCTGGCCGCGACGTCGGCAACGAACGTGCGGTAGCTCTGCAGCTTGAACAGCACGGTCCCATCGGCGGCGACACTCGGCGCGTAGGTGTCGCGCTTGAAGCTGGTGAGGCGCTGAGCGCGCTTGGTCGATCGCGCCAGCGACCAGAGATCGACCATTCCCTGCTCGCCAGGTGAAGCAAAGTAGACCAGCTCGGAGTTCGGCGAGAACGCAATCGGACCAACCGCGTCCACTGGCGGATCGGAAGACACTGACACCTCACCGCACGGCGCTGAAATCTCCGGACGGCCGCCTGCAGTGGAGATGCACGCGAGCTCGCCGGACGGCATGAAGGCCGGAGCGGACGGCCGCCCTTGCAACCGTTTGCGCTCGGCCCGCGAGCCATCGAGCGAGATCTTCCACAGCTCCGGGCCCTCCTTGCCGTTCACCAGGCCCGCGATCCACTGGCCGTCCCCACTCACGGCGACTTGCCGCAGGGCGTTGGCGTGAACGGTGACGCCGTCCTCGGCCGCCCTGAGCTCGGTCGTCGACGGCCACAACGGCGTGCGCTCCGCTGCTGTTGATGGCGACAAACCCACAGGTTGGTCGACGTCGTACTTCCACCAGCGATTGGCCGCACCGGTATCCTCGGCCACCAACTGCCCGTTCGTCGCCCAGACGAGATGGCGGATCTGACCTTCTCCACGGGCCAGCGTGATGGGCGTTCCTCCAGCGAGGGCGACAACGCGAATGTCGCGGCCTTCGGAGTAAGCCAGGCGGGAGCCGTCAGGGGAAATCGCTCCAACCGGATCTCGATAACCCACAACGCCCAGCTGATGCGCGGTGGCGACGTAGGTAAGGCGCGGCGGCTCCGGCGGCTCAACCGGTGTCGGGCGCGCCCACACCAGCCCGATCAGCGCCGCGACGAGAACCAAGAGCACAAGCGCGCGCATCGACATATTTTAGTGGTCTCGCCATGGCTCGCCAGTAATCATGAGCGAGCGGAGGCGGATGGGTCTGGTGGGGGGCCGGGCGGGTAAGAACAACTCGACCGGTGGGATACTGTCGTCCACGGAAACGCGTTTCTATCAGCGAGCGTTGCCATGAAGCACCGGATCCTTGCGCTTTCGACTGCCATTTTGATCGTCGCGGCCGCCGCATTCGACAGTCGCCCTTCTTTATCGGCCCAAAACCGCGGCACCCCACAGGCGTCGTTCGGCGAGCCAGGCATCTCTCCCGATGGAACAACGGTCGCGTTCGTCAGCGGTGGCGACATTTGGGAGGTGGCCACCGCCGGCGGCGACGCGCGGCTGCTGGTCTCGCACCCGGCAACCGAGTCTCGCCCGCTGTTCTCTCCCGACGGCTCTCGCCTCGCCTTCACGTCGAGCCGCAGCGGTAACGGCGACATCTACACGCTCACGTTCTCGAGCGGCGAGCTGACGCGTCTGACGTTCGACGATGCGAATGAACTGGTGACGGGCTGGTCACCGGACGGCCGGTTCGTCTACTTCGCCTCGACGAGCCACGACCTCACCGGCATGCAGGACGTGTATCGCGTCGGCATCGAAGGCGGCACGCCAATGCCGGTCGCGGCCGATCGCTATACCACGGAGTACTTCGCCGCGGCCGGGCCGGCGGCTGCAGGCGACACCCTGGCAATCACTGCCCGCGGCAACGCTGGATCGCAGTGGTGGCGCAAAGGTCATAGCCATCTCGACGAGAGCCAAATCTGGATCGTTCGGATGGGCGCACCTCCCCGCTACGAAGCCCTGACCACGGGTGGCGCCAAGGATGCGTGGCCGATGTGGTCGGCCGATGCGAAAACCCTGTACTTCATGTCGGATCGGAGCGGCGCGCAGAACATCTGGAGCCAGCCGATCGGCGGCGCCGCCAAAGCGGTGACGACGTTTCCAGACGGTCGCGTGTTGTGGCCGTCCATCGCGCGCGACGGGAAGACCATCGCGTTCGAGCGCGACTTCGGCATCTGGACCGTGGATGCCGGCAGCGGCCGGGCCCGCGAGGTCCCGATCACGCTTCGCGGCGCGTCGGCGGGGGTCGGCGTCGAGCACCGCACGTTCACCGATCAGATTCAGGAACTGGCGCTCTCGCCCGACGGCAAGAAGATTGCGCTCATCGTGCGCGGCGAGCTCTTCTCGGCGTCAGCCAAGGACGGCGGCGATGCCGTGCGGCTCACGCACACGATCGCGGAAGAATTCGGCGTCGTCTGGTCGCCCGACAGCCGCCGGCTCGCCTATTCATCCGAGCGCAACGGCGCCGACCACTTGTTCCTCTACGATTTCGGGATGTCGAGCGAAGTGCAGCTGACGTCCGGCACGCTGCGCGATCATTCGCCGCGGTTCTCACCGGACGGCAAATTGATTGCGTACGAGCGCGGCGGCCGTGAGCTGCGGGTCGTCGATCCGGCGTCGAAGCAGGATCGGCTGGTGACCAGCGGCATCTTCTCCACCCCGCGTTCGAACGAGCCACGCGAGATCGACTGGTCACCAGATTCGAAGTACCTGGCCATCATCGGCTACGGCGCCAAGACATTTCAGAACGTCATCGTCGCGCCGGTGGACGGCGGTGAGGCGCGGCCGGTGAGCTTCCTGGCCAATGCGAACGGGACCGCGGTGGCGTGGAGCCCCGATGGCACTTACCTGACGTTCGTCACATCGCAGCGCACTGAAACCGGCCGGGTGGTGCGCGTCGATCTGCTGCCGCGCACACCGCGCTTCCGCGAGGAGCAGTTTCGCGAGCTCTTCCGCGATCAACGGCCCCGATCGCCGTCTGAACCGGTCACACCAGAGGCGCCTGCGCCGTCGGCCTCGCCTGCAACTCCTTCTTCGTCCACGCCACCTGCGGCCGTCAAGATCGAGGACCGAGGGCCTGCGCCGCCGCGCCAGTGTCCTCCCTGTGGGCGTGGACGTGCAGAGCCAGATCGTCAGCCCCGATGGCAAAACGATGCTGCTGGTTGCCGCGGCGGAGGGTCAGGAGAATCTTTACGCCTACTCGATGGATGAGCTCTCGTCGGAGCCGGCGGTCGCACGCCAACTGACCTCGACGGCTGGGGCGAAGCGTTACCCGCAGTTCTCGCCCGACAGCAAGGAGGTCGTCTACCTCGACCGCGGTCGGGTGTTCACCGTATCGCTCGAGCGGCGGGAGCCGCGTGCGATCGCGGTGACGGCGGCGCTCGACGTCGACTTTGCGCAAGAGAAGCTCGCCGTGTTCCAGGAAGCGTGGAGCCTGCTGCGCGATCAGTTCTTCGACGAGCAGATGAACGGCGTGAACTGGAGCAGCGTGCGTGAGCGCTACGAGACGCAAGTCGCTGGCGTTCGCACGCCGGACGAGATGCGCCGCATCATCTCGCTGATGTTGGGCGAGCTGAACGCGTCACACATGGGCATCAGTGCGCCGCCGCAGGCGACGCAGACCACCGTCGGCCGGCTGGCGATCGATTTGGACCGCGCGGAGTACGAACGCAGCGGCCAGCTCCGCATCGCCAGCGTCGTGCCGCTTGGACCGGCGGCGGTGGCCGGCATCGCGGCAGGCGATTTCCTGCGTTCGATCGGTGGACGTGCCATCGGTCCGCGCGTCAATCTCGACGAACTGCTGGATCACACGATCGGCAAGCAGGTGAGCATCACGGTGGCCGCGTCGCCGACCGGCCCGACCCGAGAGGCCGGCGTCAAACCAGTGAATCAGGCCACCGAAAAGGCGCTGCGCTATCGCCAGTGGGTCGATGAACGCCGCGCGTACGTCGCCAAGGCGAGCGGAGGGCGGCTCGGCTACGTGCACATGTTGGACATGTCGGACGTCGCGCTCAATCAGCTCTTCCTCGATCTGGATGCCGACAACCATTCGCGGGAGGGGGTCGTCGTCGACGTTCGCAACAACAATGGCGGGTTCGTCAACGTGTATGCCATCGATGTGTTCGCGCGCCGCGGGTACTTCCAGATGGCCCGGCGCGGCCTGCCGTTGCCGCCGGTGTCGTCGCGCACCTCGCTTGGGCAACGAGCGCTCGAGCTGCCGACGATTCTCGTGACGAATCAGCACTCGCTGTCAGATGCGGAAGACTTCACCGAGGGTTATCGATCGCTGAAGCTCGGCAAGGTGGTCGGCGAGCCCACGGCGGGCTGGATCATCTACACCGGCAGCGCGACGCTGGTGGACGGGTCCGTCTTGCGCATGCCGTCGACCAAGATCTTCGCCAGCGACGGCACGCCGATGGAAATGCATCCGCGGCAGGTGGACATCCCCGTGACTCGGCCGGTTGGCGAGAGCTATTCGGGCAAGGACGTGCAGCTCGACACCGCAGTCGCAGAACTGCTGAAACAGATTGGGCCGCCCACTCCGCGTCCGACAGCGCCACGTCAGTGAGCCCGGTGCTCGAAGACGTCGCGATCGCCGGGGTAGGGCAGGTCTTTAGACCTGCCTGCAGTGTGAGATCAGTGAAAGTCGTGTGACTCGATCGCGGCGTCCGATGACAGTCCTGGCAGCTTCATCACCCGCTCCGCTTTGATCGACGTCACGCCGTCCTGGCTCTGCAGCACGCCGTCGACCAGCAGGAAGGACGACTCGACGATGACCAGGCGCTGCGCCGCGTAGAGGTCGGGCCGGACGATGATGTTGGCGATGCCGGTTTCGTCCTCGAGCGTGAGGAAGACAAAGCCTTTCGCCGTGCCCGGCCGCTGACGCGTGATCACCATCCCCGCCGTTCGCACGCGCCGCCCGGCACGGGCGCGCGGCAGATCGATCGCGCGCAACACGCCACGCATCGACAGCTCGTGGCGGCGGAACGCCATCGGGTGCGGCCCGATGGTGAGTCCCGTCCCCGCGTAATCGGCCACGAGCCGCTCTGGCACGGTCATCTCGGCGAGCGGCGACCGGGCGCCCGATATGTCGTTTTCTTTCTTCTGTCTTCTTTCTTCTTGCTCCTCTTCCGTGCCATCGAGCTCGAAGAGCTCGCCGGGCGGTCGAATCACCTGCTCGACCTGCCACAACGCCGAGCGGCGATCGTGGCCGAACGAGTTCAGCGCTCCGATCTCGGCCAGCACCGTCACTTCATCGCGACGCAACCCCGTGCAGCGCACGAGCTCGTCAACCGAGCGGAAACGCCGGGATGACGTCCCCTCAGTGACGGCCGCCCATTGATGCGAGCAGACGTTGCAGAAACAGCGCATTCCGGGATCCGGCATCCGGGATCCGGCATCACGGACTCCCAAAGCTGGCATTTGTATTTCGGTTGCCGGTTGCCGGTTGCCAGTTGCCGGCTCGATTTCAATCATCGAGCGATCGTCGCAGCCGCATTTCGGGCACCGTGTGTCTGTCCGATCGCTTTCTGTCTTCGTTCTTCTTTCTTCTTTCTTCGCAATCGCCTGCCCCGCCTCCGCGCGCAGGCCTCGAACATAGCGCAGCCCCAACCGGATGGTGCCGTCGCGGTCGACGGTGCAATCCCAGTCCGATACCTGCACGTCGATCGGCGCGAAGACGACGCCGCGGCGCTGCGCGTCTTTCACCAGCGTGGCTGGGTGATAGAACCCCATCGGCTGGTTGTTGAGCAGCGCCGTATAGAACGCCGCCGGGTAATGCGCCTTGAAATACGCGCTCGCATACGCCAGCAGGGCAAAGCTCGCGGCATGCGACTCGGGGAACCCATACAGCGCAAAGGACGTGATCGAGAGGACGATGCGATCGGCGTCCTCACCCGTAATGCCGTTCTTCGCCATGCCCTCGCGCAGCTGCGTCTCGATCTGCTTCATCCGCTTTTCGGATCGCTTGAAGCCCATGGCGCGCCGCAGCTCCTCGGCCTGCCCGCCGGTGAAGTTGGCCACCACCATGGCCATGCGCAGCAGTTGTTCCTGAAACAGCGGCACCCCCAACGTGCGCTTGAGAATCGGCTCGAGCGAAGGATGCGCGTAGCTCACCGCCTCGACTCCCGATCGGCGATTGAGATAGGGATGCACCATCTGCCCGACGATCGGGCCGGGACGGATGATGGCGACCTCGACGACGAGGTCGTAGAACTTCGATGGCTTCAGCCGCGGCAGCGTCGCCATCTGCGCCCGCGATTCAACCTGGAACACGCCGACGGTGTCGGCTTCGCAAAGCATTCTGTAGACAGTGGGATCGTCGGGGGGCAAGTGCGCCAAGTCGACTTTCGCTGTTCGCGATTCGTCCCTCGACCCTGCTCGGGACGACCCTGAGCCTGTCGCAGGGTCGCTATTCGCGGTTCGCGGTTCGTCTTCTGCCTTGTGCCTTCTGCCTTCTGCCTTCTGCGCCGATCCGTCTGCATTGATCAGCTCAATCGTGTCTTGCAGCACGGCCATCATCCCGAGGCCGAGCAGATCCACTTTCACGATGCCCATGTCGGCGCAGTCTTCCTTGTCCCACTGCACCACGACCCGGCCGGGCATGCTGGCGTTCTCGAGCGGCACGACCGAGGACAACTCGTCCTGGCAGATGACCATGCCGCCGGAGTGCTGCCCGAGATGCCGCGGCAGATCCTGCATCTGCCGCCACAGCCACGCGAACTGCCGCACCCGCTCATCGTCTTTGGCCATGCCGACCTCGGCCAGTCGTTTGGCCAGCGTGTCGTCCGGATCGATGTACTCGAACTGATGCATCACCTTGGCGAGCCGATCGACCTGGCCCTCGTCCAAATCGAGCGCCTTGCCCACTTCGCGCGCCGCGCTCCGGCCGCGGTAGGTGATGACGTTGGCGGTCATTGCGGCGCCGTGCCGGCCGTATTTGCGGTAGACGTGCTGGATGATGCTCTCGCGGCGATCGCCGCTCGGCAGATCGAGATCGATGTCCGGCCACTCGCCCCGCTCTTCGGAGAGGAACCGCTCGAAGAGCAATTCCATCTCCACCGGATCCACCGCCGTGATGCCCAGGCTGTAGCACACGGCGCTGTTGGCGGCCGACCCGCGCCCCTGCACGAGGACGTCTTCCTGACGGCAGGTATTCACGATGTCCCAGACGATGAGGAAGTAGCCGGCGAGATCGAGCTTCTCGATCAGATCCAGCTCGCGCGCGATCTGCGCGCGCGCCTTGTCGTGGAACGGGCGATAGCGATCGCGCGCGCCGACCTCGGCGATCTTGCGCAGAAACGAAATCGGCGTTTCGCCGGGCGGAACGGGATAGCGAGGAAAGCGGTATCCCAGGTCGCGCAGGCTGAACTGCAGCCGATCGGCCAGCTCGCGCGTGGCGTGCACCGCCTGCGGGCGATCCGCAAACAGCCGCGCCATTTGAACCGGCGGCTTCAAATACCGCTCGGCATTGGCGGCCAGCCGCCGTCCAGCCCGATGCAGCGGCACGTGCTCGCGAATCGAGGTGAGCACATCGAACAGCGGCCGCTCGTCGATGGTTGAATATTTCACGCCGCCGGTCGCCACCAGCGGCACGTGAAACGCGTCGGCCAGGCTGGCGAGCAGGTCGTTGTCGTCTTCCTGATCGCGCTGCAGATGGCGCTGCAGTTCGACATAGAGATTGGCGCGGCCGAAGATCCCGACCAGCCGATCCAGCAGCCCACCGACACCGTGACGATCGACGCGAAGGATGGGTCGGCCGGCCAGCGCGATGAGGCCTTCGGTGTGGCCGTCGAGATCGGCCAGGGTGAGCGCGCCCTCGCCCTTCGGCGATCGCAGCTTCATCGTGGAGATGAGGCGGCAGAGATTCTGCCAGCCTTCTTGTGAAGAGACGAGGACGGGGAGGGCGAATCTGTCGATCTCGTGAGTTGGCGATCTCGTGATCGAACCTGGTGATGTGGCGGATCTGGCGATCAGGTGAGCGATCTGTTGATCGGGGCGAGGCGCGCTCGCGACGGTCAGTTCGGCGCCAATGAGCGGCTTGATTCCAGCCGCAGTCGCGGCTTTATGAAACCGCGGCGCGCCCGAGACGCCGTCGCGATCCATGAGCGCCACGGCGGGATATCCCAGTGAAGCGGCGCGTTCGACCAGCGTCTCGGGCAACGACGCCGCGCGGAGGAACGAGAAGGCAGAGGAGGAGTGGAGTTCGATATACACGTGACACGTACAGGCCACAGAGGCACAGAGACACAGAGTAAAAATGTTTTGGCGAATGCAAAATCGCGTTCTTTTGTTTCGTGCGTTTCGTGATCGTGTTTGATTCCCTAAAGTTTCTCTGGGCCTCTGTGTCTCTGTGGCTTGTACGTCTCGTTAATCGATGATGCCCTCGAGAAACCACTGCCCCGCCCGGCGCTCGACGGAGAGGCGATAGATGGTGCCGTCGTGCATCGCCACATCCCATTCATCGCGATCCCAGGATTGGGGCGGGTAGGGCGGGTTGGACAGGTCAGGCGGGTTGGGAGGATGAAGCTGGTGGGGCGAGTGAGAAGTCGAGTGCGACGAGGAGGACCAGTCGTCCCCAACCTGCCTCCTCATGTGCCCCAACTCCCCTACCAGCCCCACCTGCCCCACCTGCCCCACCTGCCTTACCAGCCCCACTTGACCTAATCCCCCCCACCACTCACCCGACGTCCTCCACGGGCCTGCGGCGGTGACAATGGCGCCGCTGGTGAAGCCGTGGCGATCGGTGTTGACGCGCACCGGTCGCCCCTCGGCCATCTGCACGCGGGCGGGAATCGGCAGACGAAAACGCCGCAACGCCGATCGGAAAATGGCGGGTTCACAGAGTCCGGCTTCGCAGCCACCGGTTGTCTCCGCCTGACCTGCTGTGAACTCCGCCATCTCGAATGCACCGGGCCGCCAGCTGTCGAGCAGTCGCGGCGATCCCACATGTCCGCCGCCCATGAGCGCGGTGAGACGGGCGACGAGCGTGGACACTTGTTCCGGCGCGGGTTGCGCGCGATCCAGCAACGTCCACTGCAGGACGCGGCCGGGCGTGGGCTCGATGAACACACGAACCGTGTCCACCGCGGCTTCGGGCGGATGCGATTCCAGGTCGAGCATGATCAACGTGCGCAAGGTTTTGGGATCGCGCATCGGCGTGGGCAGCTGCAGCGTTCGCGTCACCACAGCTTTGGTCGTGAGACGAAGCGAGGTGTGCAGCACCGCTGCCCCGCGATCGGCCTGTTCCAGTCGAAGCGACAACGGCTCGAGCAGCCGCGCCAGGACGAACGACAGCGGCTCGAGCTCGTCGATCGGCCACTCGAGCTCGAGCGTCGCCTCGAACGGCACATCGTCCACCCATGGCACGAGCGGGCGACGGTCTTCCCCGCGCGCCAATTTCTGCCACGCCACACCAAGTCCGCCCAGCCGCTCGTATACATCCGGACCAGGCAGCGCGGCGAATTCCCCAAGCGTCCGGATGCCCCACTTCGCGAGCACGTCGAGTAGACGCTCTTCGCTCTTCGCTCTTCGCTCTTCGCTGTTCGCCGGGTGCCGTCTGCCGGGTGCCGTCTGCCGGATTCTGCTGGCTTGATGCGTATGACGTGGATGACTCCAGCCGCCAGAGTCGCTATTCGTCATTCGCGGTTCGCTATTCGCGCGGTTTCGTTCTTCGTTCTTCGTCCTTCTTTCTTCCTCTACCATCTGCCGACTGCCGTCTGCCGACTGCCGTCGATATCCCTCCAACGCGCTCAGCACGGACACACCGAACGGAGCAAGCGTCGCCGCTTCCTCGCCGGCCGCCACGACCGTGAGACCGGGACGGCCCAGCGCCACCATCGCCGCAGCGGATTGTGTGGCTGCCAGCGCCACCCGCGCGCGCGTGGGCTCGTTGCCCACACGCTGGACGAGCGCGTCGTGCAGATGCACGCCCAGTTCCATCGGGCTGCCAAACAGCCGTGACAATCCACTCGCATCGATGATGACGAGCGAACCAAACGACTCGAAGCGGGGACTGAATGCTCGCGCGACATCGAGCAGCGATGCCAGGGGTGCCGACGGTGCACACGCCGATGGCGCATACAACGCAGCAAACAGGGACGCAGATGACACAGACGAGGCCAGGGCCACAGATGACGCAGATGACACAGACGGCTTCAGAGCCGCAGATGACGCAGGTGACACAGACGACTTCAGGGCCACAGATGACGCAGATGACACCGACGAGGCCAGGGCCACAGATGACGCAGATGACACAGATGGCTTCAGGGCCGCAGATGACGCAGGTGACACAGACGACTTCAGGGCCACAGATGACGCAGATGACACCGACGAGGCCAGGGCCACAGATGACGCAGATGACACAGATGGCTTCAGGGCCGCAGACCTGTCGTGAGCGAGCCAGCGGCTCGCCAGAGGCGAGACGGTGAGCGAGTCGAACGACGACACAGATGGCTCCTAGCGCGCGGCGCTGACGCGCGGACGATCGCCGGCGCCCGGGATGGCGTTCACTGTGGCCGTCTCAACCGTAATCCGCGAGGCTGCGGCCCAGTGCGCCGCGCCGATGGTGGCTTCGGAACGCAGGCCTGCCAGACGACGCGAACGATCGTGCGCGCCGGTCCATTGCACGTCGGTACGGCTGCCGGCATTCAACTGAATCGATTTGCCGCGCGCGCTGCGAGCCACCGGAGCGGACGACAGGATGACGACGGCCGTGTCGCTGCCTTCGATGATGTGGGCGATGCGAAACCACGTGGCCGCAGGCACGCGACGCATGGCGGTCGCCGGCATGTCGATTAGATCGATCGCCACCAGCGTGCACACGCCGGATTGGACGACCAGGTTCAACGCCTTCAGGGCCCGATCGATGGCCCGCTCGACGATCGTGCCGGGCCCGCTCGACTGCGCGCACCCCTGGCAGCCACGCGGGATCGATCGCGCCGGCGGTTTTGGAGATGGCCTGACCGCGGACCCACAGCAGTCGCCTGAGATCGATGCCGGCGGCCGCACCGGTGGGCGGATCGAAGCGATCGAAGGTGTCGATGAGCGCGACGTACTCTCCGCGGCGCGTCGCCGCCCCGAGCCCGGCCCACACCACGCTGGTTCGTCCAGAGGACGCCGGCCCTACGACTTCGGAGACCTGACCGCGCGGGAGTCCTCCGGCCAGGCCGCGGTCGACCACCTCGATCTCGAGAGGGGCCACATCGCCTTCCTGCCGGTCGGGCATGGCGGAGGTGAGGGTGCGATCGAATTTCCGCTCGCGAAGAAGTGCTTCGACTGCTGCTCTAGCGGCCACGGGGTCCTCCTGTGTGGGAGGCAATCCTTGAGGTTTGCCTACTGTTT
This sequence comes from uncultured Acidobacteriota bacterium, assembly GCA_963773045.1. Classification (GTDB taxonomy): domain Bacteria; phylum Acidobacteriota; class Vicinamibacteria; order Vicinamibacterales; family UBA2999; genus 12-FULL-67-14b. The sequence continues at coordinate 68,216 of CAVYZT010000016.1, forward strand.
CGTTTAATTTTCGCCATTATAAGAGCCCTGAGGCGAAAATCAAGCGAAAATTTGGCTGACTATATTTCTAGGGGCTCTAGGCTCGGCATTTCTAGGGGCTCTGGGCTCGGCGGCTTCGCCGCCTCGTGGGACTCGGGCGCTTGGCGCGCCCTCGTGGGATCCTCGCTTCGCTCGCAGTAGGAGTCGCTGCTTCGCAGCTCCTTAGGAGGCAGCGTAGCTGCCGACTCCCATCAACCCAGGAGGCGGCGAGAGCCGCCGACTCCCAGGAGCGAGCGTCAGCGAACGACCCTTATAAATCGCGGCAGATCATTCAACGAGCTCGAGCGCGTCTTCCCCGCTAATACGCCACCGCGTAGCAATCCCGCCGGGGGTCGGCCCCCGCAAAGCGGTTGCCGGTAGCGGGATCGATCATCACGGCCGTCGCACAGCCGGACATCCCAAACGTTCGCAAGCGGCTCACATCATGACCGCGTGCTTTGAGCTCGTTGTAAACCGCGTCGGGTAACGGCCGCTTCGACATTGAGTTGATTGAAGCCTGCCGTGTGCGGCCAGAACGAACCGTAAAAATGCAGCGTCTGAGCGCGCGGCCGTTCGAGTGCAGCGTGAAGGTTGGGGTACCAATCGTTCCAGAATTCCACGATGCTCAAGAACGCTTGCAGAATCGTTTGATCTTGGTTATCGCCTCCCGGCGTACCGAGGGCCATCATCGGCATCGTGCCTTTGAAGACGAGACTTGGCGTCAGCGTATATCGCGGCCGCGCGCGCGGCCGAATCTGATTCGCTCTGGTCGTGTCGAGCCAGAACTGCTCGCCACGCACACTCATCCCGATGCCGGTGTCGCCGAGAATCACGGCGCCAGGAACCCACCCGCCGCTCGGCGTCACATCGAAGATGTTGCCGTCCTTGTCGATGATCGCCATGTGCGTGGTGTCCTTCATCACGCCGGCTGAATCCTGTCCCAGCGAGGCCATCGCGTCAGGATCGCCGGCCACTCGCGCGATCGTCGCGCCGTTCTGCACGTTGGCTTTCCAGTACGGCCATGCTTTGACGTGCGTATCGAACTTCAGCGGATCACCAGCAACAAACGTCGTCGACGACTTCTTCGGATCGATCAATGCCGCGCGCTCCTTGGCGTAGGCCTTCGATAACAAGCCCTCGGCCGGCACGCTGACAAATGCCGGATCGGCATAGAACGAATCGCGATCCGCATAGGCCAGCTTCATCGCCTCCACGACCGTGTGCAGGTAGTCGGCGCTCGCGTAACCCATCGCGTGGAGATCGAAATTCTCGAGGATGTTCAACGCCTGCAGCAGGACGGGCCCCTGGCTGCCGAACCCATGCTTGTAGACCGTGTAGCCGCGGTAGCTCGTCTTGGCCGGCTCCTCGATGCGCGCGTAGTACTCGGCAAAATCGCTCACCTCGAACGGCGCGCCGTGCTTCTGCAGAAACGCCACCATCTCGCTGGCGATGTCGCCCTTGTAGAAGCGATCGCGGGCCGCGACGATGCCGGCGGCGCGACCCTTGGCTTTCGCCGCGCGTTCGGCCTCGACCATGCGCGTCAGCGTGCGCGCCGTGGCCGGGAGCTTGATGGTTTCTCCTGGTTTGTACCTGCGAACCGTCCGCCTTGTACCAATAGGTCTTGTTGCCAGGCCATTGCTCGAAGAGCTTCGCCTGGTTCTGAATCGCGCGCGCGGTGCTGTTGCGCATGGGAAAGCCGTGCTCGGCATAGGCGATGCCTGCCGCCGCCACGTCTTCGAAGCTCATCGTTCCCCACTTCTCGAGAACGGTGAGCGCGGCGTGCAGCGCGCCGGGAACGACCGCGGGATCGAGGCCCGCCCCGTCGAGCGTCTTCTTTCGCGAGAGATACCAATCGACGCTGACCGCCTTCGGCGCCCAGCCCTGGCCGACAACCGAGGTGACCTTGCCCTCGCTCTTCGGGTAGACGAGCACCAGCGCCTCGCCGCCCAGGCTGTAGAGATCCTGCTCCAGCACGCCACCGGCGATGAGGGCCGCAACACCGGCGTCAAAGGCGTTGCCACCTTTGAGCAGAATGTTGAACGCAGCGGCGGTGGTGAGCGGATGTCCAGTCGAGACGCCGCCTGAAGGGCCCATCACCGCGGGGCGAAGCGCGGACCCCGCGGGCTGACGATCCTGCATCGGCACCTGCCCGTGACCTGCGATGGAAGCGACGATCGCGAATGTTGCGGCGAGCGTGAAGCGGAGAGAGCTGGTCGTCATGATGAACCTCGTGCGGCCGTTGCAAGCAGGACTAAAGTCCTGCCCTACGACCAAGTCCCGCCCTACTGCTGGGCCTGGGTCGTCGTCGCGGCCTCCATCTTGGTCGGCTTCTTCAGGTGGAATCCCGCTGCATCCTGATATGCCTTGGCGACGGCGAGAATCTCCATTTCGCGGAAGGGCTGGGCGAATAACGTGGCGTTGGTCGGGTTGCCGGTCTCGCCGAACCCGTTCGGAATGTTGATGGCCGGATAGCACGCGAGGTTGGCCATGTTCGAGTGGCGCTGCGTCGGCGTCTGCAGACGGTCGGGCTGTGGACCTCCAGCGCCTCCGCCTGGACCGCCTCGACCGCCGCCGCCCGGCGCCGCCACGCCCGAATTGTTCGAGGCCGCGACGTATACGTCGACGTGCGCCGTCGCTTCAGCCAGCTTCAGCATCATCATCATGCGCACGCGCTGCGCTTGCAGATAGTCGGGCGCCGAGATGAGACGCCCGTTGGCCTGTGCCCCACCCCGCGCTTCCTTCATGCGTCCGGCGCGAGCGTGCTCGTCGAAGAACGCGGCGCGCTCAGCCGTGATCGCGGACACGTTCGCGTATGTATCGGGCACGCTGACCGGAATCAGGTTGGTGATGCCAATCGACTTGAAGGTCTCGAGCATCCGCTCGGCGTTCGCCTTGGCCGACGCATTGGTCAGCTCGTCGAACGACTCCTTGATGTAGCCGACCTTGAGCTTCTTGATGTCGAGCTGCGCGTTCCAATTGAACGGAACGTCGCTCACGCTCATGTCGCGGCCGTCGGGCTTCGCGATCGCTTGCATCACCAGCGCGCAGTCTTCAGCGTAGCGGCAGATCGGGCCGAGGCGATCTTGTGTCCACGACAACGCCATCACGCCGTAGCGGCTGATGCGGCCGAAGGTCGGACGCAAACCCGTCAGGCCACACCGAGCAGCCGGACTCAGAATCGATCCGCTCGTCTCCGATCCAATGCCAAACCCGATGCATCCCGCCGCCGTTGCGGACGAGGGGCCGGCCGACGAGCCGCTCGAGCCCTGCGTGGGATCCCACGGGCTCTTCGTCTGTCCGCCAAACCAGTTGTCGCCACCGGCCAGCTCGCCTGTCGCCACCTTGGCGATGAGCACGGCCCCGGCCTCGCGCAGCATCTCGACGACGGTCGCGTCGTAGTCGAGCATCTGTTCTTTGAACGCCGGCGAGCCCCATGTGGTCGTGAAGCCTTTGACCGCAATGATGTCCTTGGCGCCCCACGGGATGCCGTGCAGCGGCCCCTTGTACTTGCCCGCGGCGATCTCCGCGTCCGCTTTGCGGGCCTCGGCAAGGCCATGGTCGTCGAGGAAGGTCACGACGTTGTTCAGCAGCGGGTTGTAGCGATGAAGCCGCGCGAGGTACATCTCCGTGAGCTCGACCGATGTCACCTGCCGCGTGCGCACGAGCTCGGCAAGATGACGGACCGGCCAGAACGCGACGTCTTCGAGATTCGCCGGGCGCTTCACCACCGGGGCCGCGCTCATCCTGAACGGCTGGCGTGTCTTGTTCACCGTGATGCCGGGCACGATCGAGCTGAAATGAAACGGCGGAGAGATGTCGTTCGGAATGTGAATCTTTCGAATCTCTTCGTAGTTGCTCAAGTTGCGATTGGCGCCGTCGACCATCGCCTTGCGCTCGTCCTCCGTCATGTCGATGCCGGCGAGCTTGAGCGCATCGGTGACCATTTCCAGCGTGACCTTCTGCGCACCCGCGTCCTGCATGCGCGCCCACAGGACCCCGGGAGCGAGCGTCGTTCCGAGTCCGACACCCGCAAAATGCGCCATGAATCGTCGTCTGGTCTCGATCAGATCAGCCATGGGTTGCGTCTCCGTGTGGAGGTGGTTGGCGCATTATGCGCTAAGATCGCCTGTCTTGCTCGCTCACGTCGCGAACGCCGGCACCCGTATTGCCGTCGCGCTTACCCACCGAAATTTCAGGCTGCTCTGGCTCGGCGCACTCACCTCGAGCATCGGTACCTGGATGCAGAAAGTGGCGCAAGCCTGGCTGATTGTGACGATGACCGGGAGCACTTCGGCGTTCTTCCTCGGCTTGGACAGCTTTCTTGGCGAGCTGCCGATTCTGCTCTTGACGCTGGTCGGCGGCGTCGTCGCCGATCGGCGCGATCGCCGGCACATGATGCTGTCGTCGCAGGCGATTCAGATGGTGACCGCTTTCATCCTCGCGACGCTGATCTTCACCGGCGTCGTCCGCATCTGGCACGTGTTGACGCTGTCGTTCATCACCGGCTGCGCGCAAGCCTTCGGCGGTCCGGCCTATCAGTCGCTCATTCCAACCCTCGTCGGCAAGGATCACCTGCCCAACGCCATCGCGTTGAATTCGATTCAGTTCAACCTGGCGCGCGTCATCGGACCAATCGTGGCCGGCGCGGCGCTCGCCGGGTTCGGCATGGTCGCGTGCTTCGGCCTCAACGGGATCTCGTTCCTGTTCGTGATCGCGGCCATTCTGGCGCTGCGCGATGTGCACGTGCCACCGGCAGCGACCACCCGCATGCTCGATCAGATGAAAGACGGGTTGCGCTATGTCAGGCAGTCACGCGCGCTCATCACCGTGACGGTACTGGGCTTCACGGGCGCGTTTCTCGGCCTCCCACTGCTGACGTTCTTGCCGGTGATCACGCGTGACGTGTTCAAGGAAGGCGTCACCTTCTACACCTACCTGATGACGTGCTCGGGTGCCGGGGCCGTCACCGGCGCCCTGATCGTGGCGTGGATGGGCAAGCACGCCAACATGGGACGGCTGCTGCTCGTCTTCCTGGCGTTGTTCGGGCTGGCGATGATCGCCTTCTCGCTCTCGCGGTCCATCTATCTCACCGCCATCGTGCTCTTCATGGCCGGATCGTTGCTCGTCATGTGCTTCTCGCTCACGACGTCGTTGGCCCAGATGCTCGCGCCGCCAGAGCTTCGCGGCCGCGTCGTGAGCATCTACATGGTCGCGTTTCGTGGCGGCTCACCGCTCGGCGGCCTCGCCAGTGGATGGCTGGTGACGCAGTTGGGCTCCGCGCCCACCGTGCTCACGATCAACGGCGCCGCACTGACCCTGATTGCGGTTTTCGTGATGCTGCGCGGCCTCGAAGTCAAAGACGTGTGAGCCGCTAGAGCGAATCCAGGAACAGGTGCAACGCCTGCCGTACTGGATCGAGAAGGCTGCGGTAGCGCTCGATCACGGCAGACGCCTCGCCACCGTGCCGCAGAATGGCCTCACGCGGCGTCGCAGCACTGCCGTCGTGCAGGAGCGGACGGCGGAATCGAAGACCCCAGAGCGCGGGCGTGCGAATCTCGTTCGGCTCTGCCGCACTCTGAGCGATACCGTCGCCGGTGCCGACATCGTGCAGCAACAGATCTGAGTAGAGCGCCAGCACCCGCCGATTGATCGCCGCCGACGCACTGGCGCCGGTCGACAGGCTCGGGACGTGACACGAGCTGCAGCCGATCGCCGAGAACACCTGTTCGCCGTTGCGAACGTCGTTCGTGATGGTCGCGCGTCCAACCGGCGCAAGGAAGCGCATGAAGCTTTCGAAATTGTCGATCGCGCGCTTGCCGGTCCTCGGATCGACCAGGTCTTCGGGATCCTTCACTCGATCGCACTCGCGCATCCGTTCAGGTGGCACGCCGTTGGCCGGCTCGTGCGGAAACAGGTCGTTCGTAATCCCCATTTCATTCGTGTACGCGTCGCCGGAAAACGTCAGCAGGGTCGCGTGCTGGGCCTTCCAGCCGAACCGGCCGACGCGCGTCCGCCCGCTCGCCACGTCGACGATGATCGCCGCGCGACCACTGATGCCGTCGCGATCGCGATCGAACGGATCTTCGAGCGCGAGCAGCGTCTCGTCGGGCACGGCCTCGATGAGACCGGTGCCGAAGACCGGCACCGACATGCGCCTGGCCACCACCGTGGCTTCCGGCGGAATCACCGGCTGGCAGCGGTGGTCCGGGATCGAGAACATCTGAAAGAGGGAGCCGCCGCTGAGCTCACGTAACACGCCATTGGCATCGCGACCGCCCATGCGCAACTCCGTCATCGGGCTGCCGCCGCCGATTGCGGGCACGCTGTGGCACGACGCGCATCCGGTCCCGTTGAACAGCGGACCGAGCCCTTCACTGGACTCTTCGATCTCGCGAAAGTCCTCGAGGCCGATCCTGAACTCCTCGAACTCACGTGGGGTCACGCCGGGCAATGGGTCGCCGGGGACCGTCGGCGCCTGCGCGATGAGGCGGGGCGATAAACCCTCGGCCATCGCGCGCAGCGCTTCGGCGGACCGCCGTAGCCCGGACGGAGGCTGGCCGGGGCTGGCGACAATCGCAACGATCAAGATTCCGGCCGCGACGACGAACCAGTTGCGCGTGTTCATTTGACCACCAGCGACGCTTGCATGGCCGTATGTCCGGCGCCGCAAGGTCTCGAGCATTCGATGGTGAACCGTCCCGCCGTCTCCGCCGCAAAGCGGACTACCGTCTCACCGCGTCGCCGCTTGGGAATGGCCACGTTGACGTCGGTGCCGACGATGCGAAAGCCATGGTCGGTGTCTTCGCTGATCAAGTGAAATTCGACCGTCGTGCCTTGCTCGACGACGATCTCTGAAGGGCTGAACGCGAACCGCTCGGCGGTGACACGGATCACCCTCGGTTCAACGGATTGGGTGAGTGATTCGGCCGATCGAGCGATTGAATCGACCGATTGACCGATCGACTCGCGCGCGAGCGCGGGCGTGACTGCGGGGACGCTGAGGACGGCCACCAGCCATCCCGAACCGATGATGCCGAAGATGACGCGCGTCAGAACCACCACCCCACTCCCAAGTTGACCGACCACGGCGCGCGGACGATGTCGCTCTTGTTGTGCTCCCACACGACGTCCCACTTGAACGCCACGTCAGGATCGGGAAAGTACGTCGCCCCGGCGATCCATGCCGATCGGTTGAACTGATTGAGAGGAATGAATCCCGGCGGCATCTTGTGCTGTGTCTCGTATCGCTCGTATCGACCGAACACCGACACCTCGTGGCTCCATCGATCTGGTGAGATCCGCGACGACAGTTCACCGTAGGCGCCGAACAACTGCTCCGCGATGTTCGGGTTGATCCCCGACTGCGCTTGCAGCGCGTAGTTCAGATCCTCGGCGCCGCCGATCGTCACAAACGACCATTGCCCGCGCGCCTGGTAGCGACCCCGCCGATAGCGGGCATCGATCGACGAGACCGTCACGGTGGGGGTTGGAATGTCCAGCCGGACGAGCCCGAATCCGGTGCCGCCCGCCCAGACACTTGCGCCAGTGGTCAACCCGGCACGGCGATACTCGAGCCGCGCCGTCACCGCCGGCTCACTGAAATCGGCGTGAGAGCCCTGCTGGCGGCCCTCGACCAGCCCCTCGTCGGCAGAGAAGCCCGTTGCGTCCAGCCCGGGCACAACGTACGCGCGGTACGAGAACCCGCGGCCCAAGTCGCCATACAACCCGGCACCGATGTCTCGCCAGGTCGTGGGCACGATGAACGTGTCGACAAATGGCCGCTCGACGCCATTGAACGTGGGCGGCTCGTGCCGCTCGTTGATGATGCCGACGGGGATCAGCACCATGCCGGCACGCAGGTTGGCGCGCCGGTTGAACGTGAGGTCCACGTATGCCTGCTCGAGCGCGACCTCTCCAGACTCCTCGTCGCCCTCGACGAACGCGTGCTCAATCTCGACTTCCGACCAGAACTTGATCAGGTCGCTAAACCGGTGTCCGACCATCAGGACGAAGCGGTGGAAATCCGCCTCGGCCGGCAGGTCCTCCACCTTGTTGAAGTGCGCCTCCATGTAGCCCGAGAGGGTCGGCAGCCCTTCACCAGCGGGTGGCGACTGCGCGAAGCCGGGCGTCGAGGGCGCCGCTAGGATCACGACTGCAACCACCGGCTTCCAGGCGGCAAAACGGAAAAGTCTACTCATCGAAGTCAGTATTTTGAGTGGTCAAAATATACTCGAAGTGGGGGATTACAACCAGATTTCTTTGGAAGGCATCCGCTGGCTCCGCCGCGGTGTGCCGGCTATCGGGAGGAGAGTTCTGGGTGCTAGTGGCCAGCGCCAGGCTTGCCGACCAGTGGCCTGACCTTGAGGACGAACTTCACGGGAACCTTGGCCGGTGCGTAGCACACCTTCTCGTCGCACGCCTGGTAGGTGAGCAGCCCTGTGACCGTCAATGACGAGGCGCTCGCCAGCTGCTTCCGCACCTCCGGCGTCGACGGGATCACCAGGTCCTGCACCAACGTGAACGGCTTCGAATAGACCTCGACCTTCTCATTCAGCTCAACGAAATCGTGAATCTCCGAGGGCGGATACTTCGTCGGTTGAATCTTCATCCACGGTTGAGGGTCGAGCGAGATGCCGATCACCTGGTAGTCGTGCTTGCCGGGCGCGTAGACATGCATGCTGCGCTTGGGGGTGATGTCGAAAGTGAGGGAGATGCGCTTCCCCGCGACGACGGTGCCGTCGTTGACCGAAGCTGCCACCACGAGGTGCATCGTCTCCGATCGCACCGGTTGGGCGTTCGCCGAAACGGCGACGGCAACTACGGCGAGAGAGGCTCCAGCCAGCAAGCGCAGGTATCGCATCGGCAACCTTCGCGCCCCACGATATCGCAAGTCCGTCACCTCAGCCGTCACGGGACGTCTCCCCAGTGCCGTCCCAGTGCCTCCCCAGTGCCGACCGGGCTGGTCGCCCCAGGGACCCCCCGCGCGGGCTAAGATCGGCCTCCAGCATGACCGCCCCAACCCCTACCCGCGTCCTGGTTGCGGAGGACGACCCCGATATTGGCGCGCTTTTAGCTCACTACTTGCGTAAAGCAGGCTTCGAAACGACGCTGGTGGTGTCGGGGCGCGAGGTGATGCCCGAATTGCGCCGTGAATTACCCGACCTCGTCATCCTCGATTGGATGATGCCGGGGCTGAGCGGCCTCGAGCTCTGCCGCACGATTCGCGCCGATGGGTTGACGGCCGCGATCCCGATCATCATGCTGACGGCAAAGGGCGAGGAGTCCGATCGCATCGTCGGCCTCGAAGTCGGCGCCGACGATTACATCACCAAGCCGTTCAGTCCGAACGAGGTGACCGCGAGAGTACGGGCGCTCTTGCGCCGCGCCCACCGTGGCGCTGCGCCGGACCGGCGATTGTCGTACGGCCCCCTGTCGATGGACGTCGAGCGGCATCTCGTCAAGGTGGCCGGCAATGAGATCAGGCTCACGGCGAAGGAATTCCTTTTGCTGCAGTATTTGATGCAGCATCGGGGACGTGTGTTGTCGCGCGATCTTCTGCTCTCCGACGTCTGGAGCTACTCGTACACTGGTGGCACACGAACGGTTGACGTTCATGTCCGCCGACTCCGGGAGAAAGTGCCGATGCTGGCGAGCGCGATCGTCACCGTGAAACAGTTCGGCTACAAGCTGATCGATCCTGCCCCGGCCTGACGCCGTTGGACACTTCTGCACTTCTGCTGGTTGGTGCGCTCGTAGGCGCGGTCTTCGCAGTGGCGGTGCGGGCGGTCGTTCAGTCGGGCGCCGCCGCGCGCCAGCAAGACCGCGTCGTTGCGCTTCAAGCGGTCGCGCGCCGCTATGCGCTTGGCGATCTGAGCCGGCCCGCACCGGACTATGGCGACGACGACCTTGGGACTGTGGCCCGCGGCATGGACCAGGCGGTGCAGGAGCTCGGACGCCGCATGGACAGTCTCTTCCGCGATCGGGCGCGGATGGAGGCCATTCTGGCCAGCATGATCGAGGGCGTCCTGGTCGTCGACGAGCAGGGCCGCATCCAACTGGTCAACGACGCCGCTCGCCGGATCCTCAAGCTGGAGCAGGAATCCATCAATCATCTGTACGTCGAAGCCATTCGGCACCCGGGCATCGTCGATCACATTGGCCGGGCACTGGCTGGCGAGCAGACCGAGGGCCTCGAGCTGACCGTGACCCGTGACATCGTCCGAACGCTGGTCGCTCGAGTGGCGCCAGTCGTGAGCGCCGGCCGAGGCGCCGTCCTCGTGATGCACGACATCACCGACCTGAAGAAGGCGGATTTGATTCGACGCGATTTCGTCGCCAACGTCTCACATGAGCTGCGCACGCCGCTGACGGCGATCAAGGGCTACTCAGAGGCGCTGCTCGACGAGCCCAACGAGCCGGACGCCCGTCATCAGTTCGTGGAGATCATCCACCGCCATGCAGTGCGCATGGAGCGGCTGGTGAAGGAACTGCTGCGCCTGGCGCGGCTCGACGCGGGTCAGGAAGCCGTCGAGCTTGCCTTGTGCGACGTGGAGAATCTGGTCAAAGGCGTGGTGTTGGACTTCGAGCCGATGGCGCGCGACAAGCATCAACTGCTCGAAACCGATCTCGCCGACAACGCGCGAACCCTCGAAACCGATCCCGCAAAGCTCCACGACGTGTTGCGGAATCTCGTCGAGAACGCCGTCAACTACACGCCTGAAGGCGGGGCGATCTCCATTCGCACGAACGTGAGCGACGATCAGTTCAGGCTGACGGTCTCGGATTCCGGTCCTGGAATCCCGGTAGAAGATTTGAGGCGCGTCTTCGAACGCTTTTACCGCGTGGACAAATCACGGGCCCGGCCGGGCGGCACCGGCCTCGGTCTGGCAATCGTCAAGCACCTGGTTCATGTGATGGACGGCGAAGTGACGGCGGAAAATCGGACTGGCGGCGGAGCGGAATTCAGCGTGAGGCTGCCGGTTCGAACCAGGTCAGTTGAAAGTTCAAAAGTCCAAAGTTGAAAGTTTCAGTTCAACAGTTTCAGTTCAGTTGAGAGTTGGAAGTTCACTGCGTCGTCAACTGTGAACTGAGACTCTTGAACTGAACTGAAACTTCTGAACTGCAACTTTCAACTTTGGACTTTTGAACTTTCAACTATCTGGCGTAAGACCCTACGGCAGTCCCATCGCCGAAAGGGCGTAGAACGTGATCGCCGCGATCCCCGCTGAAGCTGGGATGGTGAGAATCCAGGCCCATACGATCTGACCCGCGATGCCCCATCGTACGGCGGAGAGCCGCCGTACCGATCCCACGCCGATAATCGCGCCCGTAATCGTATGGGTCGTGCTGACGGGAATGCCGTAGTAGGACGAGGTAAAGAGCGAGACGGCGCCTGCGGTCTCGGCCGCAAACCCACCTACCGGTTGCAGCTTGGTGATCTTCGAGCCCATCGTGTGGATGATTCGCCAGCCGCCCGAGAGGGTACCGAGCGAGATCGCAGAGTATGCCGCCATCTCGACCCAGAATGGGATGGTGAACTCCTTGATGTACCCGGCGGCAAACAGCGCCCCCGCGATGATGCCCATCGTCTTTTGCGCGTCGTTCGATCCGTGCCCCAGGCTATACAGCGCTGCCGAAACCAGCTGAAGCTTTCGGAAGTACTGGTCGACGCGCGACGGCCGGACACCGCGGCAGATCCAGTAGATCAACACCATGAAGGTGAATCCCAGGACCAGTCCGATTCCCGGGGCGAGCACAATGAAGATCAGCGTTTTGGTCCAGCCCGAGGGAATCAGCGCCACCATTCCAACCTTGGCAACCGCTGCGCCGGCGTACCCTCCGATGAGGGCATGAGAGGAGCTCGTCGGCAGACCGTAGTACCAGGTGATGAGGTCCCAGACGATCGCACCGATCAACCCGGCCAAGATGACTGACGAGGTGACGATACTGATGTCGACCATGCCCGAGCCCATCGTCCTGGCCACCGCGGTGCCGAAGATGAACGCGGCGGCAAAGTTGAAGAACGCGGCCCAAATCACCGCTTTCCCTGGCGAGAGGACGCGGGTTGAGACGACGGTGGCGATCGAGTTGGCTGCGTCGTGGAAGCCGTTGATGTAATCGAAAACCAGCGCAACCGTGACTACGACGGCGACGAGAGCGAGCTCCACGCGGCGCTACCCGTGCTTGACGACGACGCCTTCGAGCACGTTGGCGCAGTCCTCGCAACGATCGGTCGCCTCTTCGAGGAGGTCGAGCATCTCCTTCCACTTCATGACCGTGAGCGCGTCCTTCTCCTCCTCGAACAGGCGCCGAAGCGCCTCGTCGTGCACATCGTCAGCAGCGTTCTCGAGGCGATTGACCTCGACGGCGAGCTCATGGACACCGTTCCGCCGCTCCAGCGCTTCGACGGCGACCTTGACCTGCATGGTGGCCTGCCAGATCAGCGACGCCAGCTCGCGAGCGCCGTAGCGCAGCGCGGCAATGCGATAGCGCCGCGTGACGCTCGCCGCCGCATCGATGGCATCCATCACATCGTCCAGCGACTTCGCGAGCTCGTGGATGTCTTCCCGATCGATTGGGGTGATGAACGACGAGTTCAACCGAAGAATGATGTTGTGGGTCAGGTTGTCGCACTCGGTCTCGACCTGTTTGATCTGGAGGGCGGTATCCCACGCTGGAGGATCTGACGCCAGCATCTTTTCGAGGAGCGTCGCCCCAGACACGATCCGGTCCGCCAGGGCGACAAAGTCGAGATAGAACTTCTCTTCTCGCGGAATCAGTCGAAATCGCACGCGCGGAAGCATGTCATAGGTGTGTTACGCGCATGTTTCGGGCCTCGTACTCAGGCCGTTTTCGCGATGGTTGTTTCCAGTTTTCATGGAATTAACAACTACGTCACAAGAGCGACGTGCCCCGATAGTTATCCTCCGGGGATTGAGCTCTCGTTCCGAGGAGGTCCCCTACATGCAGCCGCTTTCCCGCGCATACCGAAAACTTGCGCTTGCCTTCATGCTGATCAGCCTGGCCCTGGCCGGCACCGCCATCGCCCAACAAACCGAGTCGCGGATCACCGGCAAGGTCTTGGACCAGAGTAAAGCTGCTCTGCCCGGCGCGACTATCACTGTGACGTCCGCGCAGACCGGCGCTGAACGGACCGGTGTGACTGACGCCGAGGGTGTCTTCACGATCACGAACCTCGGGCCTGGAACCTACACGATCGCGATCGACATGCCCAGCTTCTCTCCGAAGAAGGAGACGGTCACGCTCGGCGTCGGACAGATCGAAACGCGGACGATCGAGCTGGCGATTGCGACGCTCAACGAAACGGTCACCGTCGCGGCCGACGCGCCGGTGCTCGACATGTCGTCGGCAAAGATAGGCGTCAATGTGTCGCCGGAGGAAGTGGAAAACCTGCCGGTGAACGGGCGCAACTTCGCGAACCTGATGACGCTGGCGACCGGCGCCACCAGTGACGGCAACGGCGGTTGGGCATCGGTCCGATTCAACGGCAAGTCGAACCAGCAGAACTACCTCAACTACGACGGCGTCGACGGCACGTATGTGTGGGATGCGAGTCCGGGCTACCTGAACTCGACAGGATCGCAGTTCCGGCTGCAGACCTCGATGGAGTCGGTCGCTGAATTCCGGGTCAACTCGGGACTGGCGCCAGCCGAAAGCGGGCTGGGGTCTGGTGGCAACATCACGGTGGTCAGCAAGTCCGGCAGCAACGCGTTCCGCGGGTCGGTGTTCGAGTTCAAGCGCGACGATGCCCTGGATTCGGCGAACCCGTACGACGACATCAAGCAGCCGTTGTCGCTCGACCAGTTCGGCGGCTCGGTTGGCGGTCCACTTCGGACCAACAAGACGTTCTTCTTCGCGAGCTACGAAGGCTTGAGTCAGGAGACCGGTCTGTCGTTCACGGAGGCGGTCCCGAGCGATGAGGCCCGCCGCCGCATCATGGCCGGCGAGCCGGTCGGAAGCGGCGCCGGCCAGAGCCCGGAGCGCACCCGCGCCGTGGCACCGCTACTGGCTGGGTTCCCGCAAGGAACGGTCGCGACGGCCAATCCACTTCTGTCGCTCGCCACCAATACGACGACCGCCGAGCAGACAGAGCATTCGATGTCGTTCCGTCTGGATCACCGTTTCTCGAGCAACCAGTCGTTCTATGCCCGTTATCTCTACAGCAATGGCGACCTGGACACGCCTGACCGCACGGCAACTCCCCGACGCCTGAAGGCCAAGCAGGAGCCCCAGAACTTCGTCGGAAACTGGCAGAGCATCGTCGGCACAAAGATCATCAACGAGGTCAAAGTCGGCTATAACAAGCCGCAAACCGACGTCGTCGCGTTCGGCGCGACTCCCAATTACGATCCGCTCGGAGTGTCGCTGTCCGGCACGGTGACCTCCTCCACGCTCGACGCGCGCGGCTCGACCGGCATCGCTCGCAGCGGCCTGTTGATTCGCGCTTCCAGCGCCGCCTCGACGACAGGTTCGGTGTTCAACCCACATTCGCTCTCGCTGAGTGACGCCATCACTTGGACGCGTGGCGCACACACACTAAAGTTCGGGGGCGAGTACCGCAGCATCCAATCGGACTTCCAGTTCCTGGAGAGCCAGGAGCTGACCTACAACAGCATCAACGACTTCGTCGACAACCGCCCGGCGGCGCTCCAGGTTGCTGCAGATTCACAGACACTCTCGCCGGTGCAGTACTACCTGATTGGCTACGCACAGGACTCATGGCGAACGACCGACAGGCTGACTCTGGAGCTGGGCCTTCGCTACGACTTCTACTCCCCGGTCAAGGAAGCTGACGGAAAGGCCAAGCCGTTCTTCGTCGAGGACAACAACTTCGGCACCGACGCAGACAACTTCTACAATCCCGACAAGAACAACTTCGCGCCACGGCTATCGGCTGCCTACCAACTCAACGATCGGACGGTGCTGCGCGGCGGATTCGGGTTGTTCTATGGCCCGGGTCAATTCGAGGATCGCATTCAACCGATCGAGAACTTCATCGATCGCCGGCGCGTCCAGCAGGCAGACATCCCGAACAACGGCCTGCAGTATCCGATTCCTCCGTCGCAGCTGGCGAATTTGCTGTCGCTTCGCGGCTATACCCACGATCGGGCCGACGAATACAACGTGCAGTACGGTGTGAGCGTCTCACGCGAACTGCCCGGAGACGTCAACTTGACGGTTGGGTACACCGGCAGCCAGGGCAAGAGCATGTTTTTGCGCGGTGTCGGCAATACGCTCGACTTCAACACGCGCACTCGCCTGCAGCCAACCTACGGTCAGGTGGACTACAAGACGGCGGGCTGTCTCGACGGACTCGTCATCGCCAACCAGCCGATCAAGGGGTGCGGCTACGCGTCCTATAACGCCCTGCAGTTGAGCGCCACGCGCCGCTTCCGGGCCGGCTTCAGCGGCGGGATTCAGTATCAGGTACTCGCAAAACAAGGGCACAACGCAGGGTTCGAACGAGGCCGGCACCGCGCAGAATACGTTCGACTACGAGACAGAGTACGGGGTCAATCCGCAGGACATTCCGCACACGTTAAATGCGTCAGTGATCTATCAGATTCCCGGCGAGGGGATGTGGAAAGGCGGATGGCGAGTCGGCACGATCGTCAACGCCCGAAGCGGCGTCCCAATCAACGTCCTCATCGCCCGCCCGGACAACGTGACGGTGAACGGCGCGACCGTCACCAACATCCCAGGCGGCAACTCGCGAGGAACGCAACGGCCGGACTCCGTGCCGGGCGTGGATCCGTACCTCAAGGACGGCGTCCGCTGGCTGAATCCGGCTGCGTTCACCACTCCCCAGCCGGGCACCTTCGGCAATGTGCCGCGCAATGCGTTGCGAGGACCCGGCTTCTCGCAGGTCGACCTCGTGGTCGCCAAGGACCTCCGCTTCACGGCCAGCCAGGCGTTGCAGTTGCGACTGGAGCTGTTCAACATCGTGAACCACCTGAACTATGAGAATCCGGCTGCGACATTGCCGAACGGTACTCCGGGCGTCCCATTCACCGACGCACAGGCCGGCACGTTCGGTTACATGCTCGGACCGCTCAACCGGACCGTCGGACTGGGAACGGCCAGACAGACGCAGCTGTCGATCCGGTACATGTTCTAGCCTCGCTCCCTCCGAACCTGCCACACGCCTCGCTCGTCGAAAGACGGGCGAGGCGTTTCTTTTTCTTCCCGTCGAGCCATTCCTTCGAAACGCGATCGTCGCGTAACAGTCACGGAATCGTGGCGCCGCCGCGCGATGCTGGGTGGAACGGGCGCTGCGGCACCCTACTCGCCATGCATCATCAACGGCGTGCCCATCCGAATCACCTGGCCCTCACGGGCATTCGCGCTCAGCGCCAACCCGGGTGTCGCCAGAACGATGATCGTCGACCCGTGACGGAAATAGCCCATCTCGTCCCCTTTGGCGAAGGAGGCGCGACACCTGATCTCGTTCGGTCCCCGGTACTTCAGGTTCAGCGGGGCATCGAGAAAGGTGAGCTGGATGCTGGCGACCAGGATGGCGCCGACTGCCACGAGCGTCATCGACTCTGCCGATCCCTCGAGCGTCGTCTCAATCACCGCACGCTCGTTCTTGCAGAACAGCCGCGCGACGCGCTTCAGCGCGATCGGGTTCACGTTCCAGGTGTCGCCGGAAATGTAGCGCACGACGCTCACGGCGCAATCGAACGGCGCATGAAAGCGATGGTACATGCTCGACGTCAGTCGCAACGTGATGTACCAGCCATCGCGATAACGGCCGGCGATCGACGGATCGGCGACCAAATCCTCCAGCGTGTAGCTGAACCCCTTCGCCTGTATGAGTTCGGTGCCACGAATCCGGCCGGAGGCACCGACGATCGCGTCGCACGGGCTCACCAGCACTGCCGGTGTGTGATCGATCGTGCGGGCGTCGTCCTTCAGTTCCCGGACAAAACAGTCGTGCAGGCTGGCAAAGCGCGCCTTCTTCGCTTCGTGCAGCCGCAGGTCGCCGGCAAACAGCTTCCAGACCCCGATCGACGCATCCCGCACAAGCGGCTGCTCGATGGTGCTGAACCAACCGACGAACCGCGTCAGGAGCCGGCGCGGAATCCGGTTCGTGAGGATGAAGTTGATGTCTTCCTGCTGGAACACCCGATCGATCAGCAACCTGAGATTCATCGAGCGTAATCGTGATGCCGACTATCTGGCTCGTGATTGTCAGCGCGGTCGCGGCGATACTGCTCGGCCGCGCTGTGAGGGCGCGGCTGCGGCTCAGCCGCGCGAAGCATCCGTCGCTGCAAGGACATGCGTCCTGGGGCAAATGGATCGCGAGCCTCGTCCCGTTCTATGAGTACGGCGAGGAGCAGTTCTTTACCTGTGACGGCGCGCCGCCCTCGGTCGCCAACCAGCGCAGAGCGGGCTTCGAGCATCTGTCGGCTGTCTTCGGCGAACGCGAAGCGGAGACCATCGCTCGCGGCGAGCAACTCGAGCCGGCCGTGTCCGATCTGCAGTTCACAAGGCGCTATCGGGTTCCGTTCCAGTTCAGCCGCTACGCGGCCAGCCGCCTCAAGGTCGGGACGCTGCTCCTGGAGTCGTCTGGCGTCGGCGTGACCAACCTCGACGGCCACACCGCCTTTGATTTGACGGGCTCTTATGGCGTCAACCTGTTCGGCTACGACTTCTACAAGGAATGCATGGACGAAGGGATCGCGCGAGTACGAGACCTTGGACCCGTGCTCGGTGCCTATCATCCCGTCATCGAAGAGAACGTGCGCAAACTGAAGGCGATCTCGGGTCTCGACGAAGTTTCGTTCCACATGTCGGGCACTGAAGCAGTGATGCAGGCGGTGAGGCTGGGCCGCTACCACACAGGACGCTCGCGCCTGGTCGGCTTTTGCGGCGCGTACCACGGGTGGTGGGACGACGTGCAGCCTGGTGTAGGGAATCCGTCCAAGGCTCACGCGACCTATACCCTGCGCGACATGTCCGACGCGACGCTGCGGGTGCTCGACACTCGACACGACATTGCGTGCGTCCTGGTCAATCCGCTTCAAGCGCTGCATCCAAATGCCGCCGCCCCCTCGGACGGCACCTTGATCGCCAGCGACCGACGCGCATCTTTCGACCGGGGTGCCTACACACGGTGGCTGATGCAGCTGCGTGAGATCTGCACAAAGCGCGCGATCGCGTTGATCTTTGACGAGGTCTTCGTCGGATTTCGCATCGCGTATGGGGGCGCCCAGGAATATTTTGGCGTCGCCGCCGATCTGGTGACCTACGGCAAGACGCTTGGCGGCGGCCTGCCGGTCGGTGTCGTCTGCGGCAAGGCGCGCTACATGAAGCGGTTCCGCGACGATCGGCCGTCGGACATCTGCCTCGCCCGCGGCACCTTCAACTCCCACCCGTACGTAATGGGCGCGATGCATGAGTTTCTGCGGCGGCTCGATGAGCCGGAGGTGCGGCGCTCGTACGAAGGACTGGACGAAATCTGGAACGCCCGCGCGCCAGGATCTGAACGACCGGCTCGCGCGCGAGACGCTTCCAGTCCGGGTCGCGAATCTCGTGTCGATCTGGACGGTCTGCTACACGACGCCGTCGCGCTACAACTGGATGTTTCAGTACTACCTGCGCGCCCAAGGACTGGCGCTCAGTTGGGTTGGCACTGGCCGCTTGATCTTCAGCCACAACTACACCGACGCCGACGTCGCCGCAGTGGCCGATCGGTTCGTGGCGGCGGCGCGGGCCATGCGCATCGATGGATGGTGGTGGGCCATGCCAGATCTCTCCAATCGCGACATCAAGCGGCAGGTCATGCGCGAGATCGTGGCGGCTCGAGCGCCCTGGCGCGGCCGGCTCACCACTCACGCCCGGACGTCGGAGACGATCGGATCGACCAGCTCGCCGCGCAAGATGTAGAGCGGCGCCTTGCCGTAGAGCTTCACGTCGTGAAAGGGGTCGGTGAGGATCTTCGTGCACCAGACCAGCCCGGTTTGAACGTCGCGCAGGAAGAACAGATGAAAGGTTCGCAGCGCGACGGCACCGGCACCGACCACCAGCCAGATGATCGAGATGTTGTTGACCAGGCCCCACCAGTCGGCCGGCGGATCCAGCGTCCCGAACAGCGTCGGGTCGGGCCCGAGCAGCAGCGGCGACAGGATCCAGATCGTGAGCAGCACCGTCTTCCGGTGGAGGTTGTAGCCCACCTTCACCAGTTCCTTGTACTCGTGCGTCGCCTGATTGGCTTCGTCATAGCCTTTGGGCTCGAAGAAGAAGTGGCCGAGCTGCCGTGACGGCATCGCCAACAGCCAGGCGATCAGCACAGCCATCGCGGGCTGCACGAACAAGATCGCGTAGGCACCGATGAAGCAGACGGCACTGACGAGGTGGAGCGACTGATTGATCCGGCTGTGGTGGTAGTAGCGGTGATCATCCCATCGCTGCTCGGCGAGCGCTTCGCGAAATGTCATAGCTCTCTTCTCCTTTGAATCTGCGAAAGATTTTGCGTGCTCGACAGAGGGTTGTTACGCCGACCGGCTACCGTAGCCGGGATATCGTTCCTGTGACGACTACTGAACAGGTCTATCGACGTCTCGCGCCCTTCTACGATGTGATTTACGGCGCGACCCTTCAGCCGGGGCGGCGCCGGGCGATGGCGCGTCTGGCTCCCGGCGCTGGCGAGTCGATTCTCGAAGTGGGCGTTGGCACCGGCATGGACCTGGTCGAGTACCCGCGTGACTGCCGAATCGTCGCCATCGACCTGTCGGCGCCGATGATCAAACGGGCCCAGGACCGTCTTCGACGTCATGGCACGGCGCACGTCACGCTGTGCCGGATGGACGCCAGCCGTCTCGCCTTTGCCGACTCGACCTTCGACGCCGTGTATGCGCCTTACCTGATCAACGTCGTGCCCGATCCGGTAGCCGTCGCTCGCGAGATGCTTCGGGTTTGCCGGCCGCAGGGGCGCCTCGTGCTGCTCAATCACTTCGATCGCATCCAGCCTGGCAAACGGCACAACCGCATGACCCACGCGGTCGGGCGGTTGGCGACCGGCATCTCGGGTGTCAACTGGCATCTCGATCTGCCCGCGTTCCTGCGCGACACCGGCCTCTCGCTCGAATCGGTGGAAGGGGTCAACGCGCTGCGCGTCTCGTCGGTGGTGTTGTGCAGGAAGGCGTGAGGCGCGCGCGGCGCGATAGAACGTGCGAATGCCGCCCGAACTCGGGTGGTACGCGTTGGTCAGGTGGAGTGTCTTGATCGCCACGAGAGGAGAAACGCCGCAATGAGCGCCGGCATCCTGACCAAATCCCGTACCGAGCGGTTGACTGCCCGCTCCGACGATCAGCGCGCCTCGGCGCATTGCAAACAAGTTGAACGCCGTCGACACACCAGTGAGGGCCAGTGACGACAACACGCTTTCGTACAGCCGCGGCGTCTCGCGGAGCCAATGGACCGCGAATTCGATCGAGTGGTTGGCGAGCGGCAGGAGGATCATGACGGTCACAAACGCGGCACGCTCCGGCTCAACGCGACGAAAGGCCTGCGTGAGCGCACCGTAGAAACCGGCCGTGATGCTTCTCAGCGAGAACTCGATAAGGAGCGCGGCTACGGCGGCATCAAATGTCGCCGTGAGGTTGATGAAGAAGAAGAGGGCGCCCCGTGACAGCGAGCTCATCAGGGCAGACTTGTAGTTCCATTGCGCACCGAGATACCGCCATGGGTCGCGGACCAGCAACGCGACAACCGTGAGCGGCGTCAGGCCCGGAGGAACGTCACGCTCACGCGGCCGCATGCCGGATCCTCTGGGCGCCGACCTCTCGGTAGGCCTGGTAGAGCGGCGCGAGCGCCGCATCCCAGCGGCGGGACACGGCATACTCACGGGCCGCGCGGCCCATCGACTCGCGAAGATGAGCGGATCTCAGCAGCGGCACGATCTGATCGGCCCAGGCGCCGGCGTCCTGGCCCGAGCAGACGATTCCGGTCACGCCCGGCCTCAGGTTCTCCTTGGGTCCACCGGCGTCCGAGACCACCACTGGCAGCCCGGCGGCCTGGGCTTCGAGAACAACATTGCCGGCCGTGTCGGTGCGACTGGGAAACACGAACAGATCGGCCGAGGCAAAGACATCGGCGACGGCGTCGCGGCCGAGCGGACCGGTGAAGATGGCATCCGGGCAGAGACCCGCCAACTCGGCCTGCATCGGCCCCTCGCCGGCAATAACGAGCCGCGGCTCGACGCCTCGAGCGCGAAGCGCCGCCTGCAGCGCAGGCAGGAGATCGAGCCCTTTCTCCTTGGAAACGCGTCCCACGTAGAGGAGCACCGGACGATCCGCCGACGCGCGCCACTCGCTGCGCAGGCCGGGCGACCTCCGCCTGGGCGTGAATTGCGCAGTGTCAACACCGCGGGTCCAGAGTTGAATCCGATCGACGCGGTTTCTTCGCCTGGATCAACATCTGTCGCGTCGCCTCCGACGGCACCATCACGCGCTGACACCGTCCGTACATCCAGCGCATGTACTCGCGCATCCAAGCGCCCAGGCGATCCGAGCCGCTCAGCATGCGCGTGTAGGTCGCCAGGTCGGTGTGGAAGCTCCCCACCAGCGGCAGCCCCGCCTTGGCCGCCACCCAGAGCGACACCAGACCAATCGGACCTGGCGTCGTGAGATGGACGACATCGATCCGATCGGCGCTCACCCGTTCGAGGAAGCGGCGCCAGTTCGGAACGTACATCCGCATCCCGGGATAGAAGGGCATGCCAACGCCGAAGGATCGCAGTGCCAGGTAGTCCGGGTAGTCGGCGGCGATGCCGGCCGCGGTGAACACTCGCGGCCTGATGTCGGCGGGCGCATGACGGAGCAGCGCCGTCAGCGTCGTCGTCACGCCATTGATCTTGTCGAAGTCGTTGTCGGTGAAGACCGCGACGTTCATAACCAGCGAGCCTCCGCCTCAGACCGGCCAGCATTCGGCAGCCGAGTTCGGCTCCGCCTCGCTGGGGCAGTATCGCTTTGCCCCGCCTCCGGCGGGGCGGGACATCTTGCAGGGCCATCTGAGAACTTGAATTGTCTGCAAGGGTTTAGAGGCCCTTCAAGATGTCTAGGCCGCCATTTTCGGCACGATCCTGTTCACGCGGGCCGGCCGCCCGACCAAGTCGTACAACATCTCGCGGTATTGACGCTCGGACAAGGCGAGCACATTCAGATGCACTCGAACGCCAGCGTCCGGAAACGCCGCGGTGACTTCACAGCCGACGATGACATCCTCGTCATGAGCGAGTGAGAGAGCGCCGTCAACTTGATCGTGGTCCGTGATCGTGACGAGGTCCATTCCGCGGAGCCTGGCCAGCCGGTGCACGCCCGCTGGCGTGTTGTATGACTCGCGCATGACCAGACTGAGGGAATAGATCGAGGTCTGACCCGAGTGCCTCGTGTGGACGTGCGAATCAAGCTTCACAGCGCCTCCCTTATTGGAAGCGAGTGTCGCCTGATCGAATGACGTCTTCGTGGCGATCAGCTATCGAAAGCGCAACATGTGGGCGATCGCCAGAAGTCCAGGCAAGCGCTGGTATCGAAGTGACGAGAGAATGACGCGCGGTCGCTAATAGCGATAAAGAACATCAAAGTAGAGACGATTGGCCCACGGCTCCCGATTTCCGGCGGAAATCCCTGGAACGAGTAGCGCGCCAGGAGCGGCAGAATCGAGCGTTCTCCCTCGGTACCAGGTGAAGAGTCCTTGAACATGGTCATGGAGCATGAAGTTGACCGCGAAACGATGTTGTCTGACGTTGCTGGGGGCCCGCCAATCGCTCTCGCCAAGCGCCGACATGATCGATTCCTGTTCGACGTTGAAGAGATGCCAGCCGAACTGCCAATCACCGCGCTGTTGCGCGCGACCGGCGTCCAGCCGAAATGACGTCGCAGTGTCGCGGGCACCGGTAACAGCGCGGAGATTGCGCTGGTACTCGAGAGCCAAGGTGACCGGCCACGATTCCCATCGAGTTTGTACGGCATTTTCAACGATGACGTTGGCGTAGCGGAAATCTGAGGCGTACGAGGCTCGGCCAGTCTCGACAATGATGAGATTGGTGTTGCGCACGCCGACGTTGGAGCCATCCAACTGTGACCGGAGCACATGTTCCGGCCGCTTGATGTCGATCCCCGTGGCGATGATGCGTGTGGTCACACGGTCGGCAAGGCGCAGAACGCCGAGGCCTTGACCGCCTAGCAGCAGCGTGTCAGACGTGTTGGCCTGTTCGTTCACAACAACTTGAAGCGTCTGGAACGAAACGTTTCTGAACGGGCCGGTCTTCTTGAGGTCGAACGCGAACCGCTGGCTCGCGCCTTCAGGATAGAAATCGACGTCGAACGTCATCGACGAACGCACCCAGGGGTACGGAAACTTGCCGGCCGTCAGTTCCATCCAGGAGGCCTCAGGCGGTCGGAACGTCAGATACGCGCGGTCCCACGACACGACCTTCCGCGACAAGTTGCCGCCGAACGTCTGGTAGACGGTGTTGGGGTCGTTGAGCTCTCCTGTTGCCAGACCGATCACCGCTCGGACGCCTGGCGCCAGTTGGCCTTGCACGCCAAAGCGCAGGCGCATGCGACCGACAGTCCGTGCGGGGCAGCCTTCGCAGTTGGGGTATTGCTGGCGGAGGGTCGCGAAGCGAAGCAGCGAGTCACCATAAAACTCAAAGCGAGGCCGTTCCGGCGGAGTGGTCGGGGCTTCGGCAGGCTGACTCGGAGTCGCCACGGCAGTCGCGGCGGTTGTCGTCGCAGCTTGCATTTGGACCTCGAGGGCTTCGATGCGCGACGCGAGGCTTTGCAAAGTCGCGTTGCGCCGTTGGATCTCCATCTCGAGGTCGGCAATCCGCTGCCGCTCGGCGGCGAGCGCCACACCCAGCTCGCGCACACTATCAACGTCAGCCGGAGGTTGAGCCTGAATTGTCGACGACGTGAGGACGGCGGCCACAAAAGCCAACGACAGAACCGTTTGGGGACCTGCGATGCGACGACGCGATGCCACCATGGTGATTCGTCCCTGTGCGAAGTGGATACGATCAATCGCCGTCGGCGGCAGCATCCCAAGTGACGGTGGACGCGACCGGCGGCAGGAACATGGCGCCAACTCCCGCGAGTCCCGAGAGGGCCACAGCCCCCCACAGTGACGCGGTGACGCCACCGACCTGATACAGCACCCCGGACAGCAGTGTTCCAAGCAGCCGTCCAGCGGCGTTCGCCATGTAATAGAAGCCGACGCTGAGCGAGACCTTGTCGGCGTCCGAGTACGCGAGCACCAGGTATGAGTGCACCGACGAATTGAGCGCGAAAAGGACGCCAAAGATGCCAAGGCCGCCGAGCATGACCATCGCTGGTTGGGCCGTGAACTGCAGACCCAGCGGGATGGCCGCGGTTCCCGCGGCGAGTGCGATGCCGAGCGACGCCGCGACGCCAGGTCCCGGGGGCTTCCCGGAAGAGACTCTGCCCAAAAGTACTGGAGCGAACCCCTGGATGAACCCGTACGCAATCACCCACAGCGCGAGGAACGCACCGATCCGCGTGAAGCTCCAACCCAGCACGCTGGCGAGGAAGATCGGGACGCTGACGACGAACCACACGTCTCGGGCTGCGAACAGCGCGAGGCGAGCGGCGGACAGCCGATTGATGCCGCGGGAGTTCGACAGAACACCCTTGAAAGGCGCTTTCTTCTTCGCCGCTCCGATGGCCCGTGGCAGTGACAGCGCGACGAGCAGCAAGACGACGATGACCCCGAAGGCCATCGTCGCCAAGGCGCCAGGGAACCCAAGCGTTGAGAGAAGCAGGCCCCCAAGAAAAAACCCCGCACCCTTGAGCGCATTCTTCGAGCCCGTCAGCACCGCGACCCACTTGAACAACGCCGACTCGTCGCCTTTGGGGACCAGCACCTTCACGGCACTCTTCGCGCTCATCTTCGTCAGGTCCTTGGCGATCCCTGAGAGCGCCTGGCATCCCATCACGTACGCCACGGAGACGCCGAGGCTCCATTCTTTGTTCAGGAGTGCGAGCAGAACCAACGCAAACGCCTGCAGGGCCAGGCCGACGATCAGCGTGAACCTCAACCCGGTTCTGGCGGCGAGCCAGCCGCCAACGAGGTTGGTGACGATTCCGAAGAACTCGTACAGAAGGAACAGAAATGCGAGCTGGATGGGTGTGTAGCCCAATTCGTGAAAGTGCAGCAGCACGAGCAATCGCAAGGCGCCATCGGTGAGCGTGAACGCCCAATACGCGGCCGTGACGATGGCGTAGTTGCGAATGCCGATCATGCCGAGGCGCGCAGCGACGCACCGACTGTGCGCGTCAGGTCGATCATCCGGTGGACGTAGCCGATCTCATTGTCGTACCAAGCCAACACCTTCACGCACGTCTCGTCGACGACCATCGTCGACGGGGCGTCGACGATCGCCGAGCGTGGGTCGTCCTTGAAGTCGACGGACACCAGCGGCCGCTCTTCGTATCCGAGAATGCCCCGCAGCGGTGCGACCTGCGACGCTTTCAGGAAGGCCTCGTTGACCTCTGCGATGGTGGTCGGCCGTCGGACCTCGAACACGCAGTCGGTCAGCGACGCGTTCAAGAGAGGCACGCGTACCGCGATCCCGGAAAGCTTCCCAAGGAGTTCGGGATAGATCAGCCCGATCGCGGTTGCTGAGCCGGTGCTGGTCGGAATCAACGACAACGCACTCGCGCGCGCGCGTCTGAGATCGCTGTGAGGCGCATCGACGATGACTTGCGTGTTCGTCATGTCGTGGATCGTCGTGATCACGCCATGGGTGATGCCAATGGACTCGTGGATCACCTTCACGACCGGTGCCAGGCAGTTCGTCGTGCACGACGCGGCGGTCAACAACCAATGTCGCTGGGGGTCGTACAGGGTGTCGTTGACGCCGACGACGATGTTGAGCGCCTCACTCTCCTTGACCGGGGCAGCCACAATAACTTTGCGCACGCCGGCGTCGCGGTACGGAGTCAGCTGGGCGACTTTCCTGAATCGCCCGCTGCACTCGAGGACGACCTCAACGTCGTGCGCCGTCCAGGGCGCCTCGGCCGGCGTCGCCGAAGCTGAGAAGCTGATTTCGCGCCCGTCAATCAGCAGCGCGGCCTCGGTCGCTTCAACCTCGCGGTCCCACCGGCCATGAACAGAGTCGAAGGTGAGCAGGTGCGCGGCGACTTTCGACCCACCGGCGACTTCGTTGATGTGAACAAATTCGAGGTCGTGTGAATTCCAGCCCGCGCGCAAGGCGAGCCGTCCCATCCGCCCGAACCCGTTGATTCCGACACGAGTTCCCATTCCGCAGCTCTCTTCCTACTTCGTTGGCGTGTTCGAGAAAGCGGTCAGAGTGCTACTTGCAAAGCGCGATGATTCTCTTGGGTTGGATCGGCCGGTCGCGCGCGCAGCATTCGGTGTAGAAGAAACCAAGGAGCTGCTCCAGCGACTCGATGTTCGCCCGGTATCGGAGGAACGCCTTTTCACGTTCAACCGTCACGAGTTCTTCGTGGCGAAGCTTTTCGAGGTGATGGGAGAGGGTTGATCCGGCCACGCCGGTTTCGTTCTGAATGTCGCCGACGACGAGCCCGTCAGGGTGCGCCGAGAGCAGCAGGCGAAGAATCCGCAGTCGCGGTTCTGTTCCTAGTGCCGCAAACATGTCGGCAAATTTCGCGAGTTCGGCGTCGCCGACCTTCATATCGATATTTCTACAATTATAGAAATGTAGTGTCAACCAGTTTCGATTATCCAAACGATTGCGTGGTGGTCACGGCGACCTCAGACGCATCTCCGATCGCACACTTCCGCCTCGCTCGTCGAACGACGGGCGAGGCGGTTTTCATTTCCCTCGCGTGAGAGTCGCCAGATCCCGGCCAACGCGATCGTGTGCGAGGGGCGGCCGGCCAGTGAGCTCACTCAGGCGCAGCAGGCTGGACCGCAGCAGGAACGCTCAGCGAGTCCCGGCTTGGTGGCGCGCACGAACGCGCTCATGAACCTGCCGTCCACTCTTTCCGCCATCTCCACCAGGTGCGGGCCGGCGCTCGCGAGAAACGCCTTCGCGTCCTCCACCCTGTAAATTCGCGTTGGCTCCAGATCGATCTGCTGAAAGCCTGCAGCGTCGAGCTTGTTCCGGTACTCTTCCTCCTCGAGCGCGCCGGCCACACAGCCGATCCAGAGCTCCATGCTCTTCCGCACTTCCGCCGGCACATCGTCACCGCGAACGACGACGTCGGAAACCGCAAAGCGGCCGCCGGGCTTCAGGACCCGGAAGGCCTCACGAAGCACGGCATCCTTGTCGGCGGACAGATTGATCACGCAGTTGGAGATGATGACGTCCACGGAATTGTCGGGCAGCGGGATGTGTTCGATCTCACCGCGGAGGAACTCGACGTTCGAGACGCCGGACTTGCGCTGGTTCTCGCGCGCGAGCGCCAGCATCTCGTCGGTCATGTCGAGACCGTAGGCCTTGCCCGTCGGTCCGACCCGGCGGGCCGACAGCAGCACGTCGATGCCGCCGCCTGAGCCGAGATCGAGGACGGTTTCCCCAGGCTTCAGCTCGGCCAGGGCGGTGGGGTTGCCACACCCGAGTGATGCGACGACTGCTTCCACCGGAAGCGAGCCGATCTGCTCCACGTCATACAGGTTGGAGGTGATGGGATCCCCGCATCCGCCCTCTGTGTCGCCACACCCGCAGCTGGTCTTCCCCACCGCCGCCCGCTTGGCAGCTTCGCCGTATTTCTCCTTCACGACCGCCTTCACGTCTACGCTTGCCATGATTGCGCCTCGCTTCGTTTGCCGCCGGTTCCCGGTTCCCCGCTTCCCGGCTCTTGTTCCCGGCTCCCGGCATATTCGCCTGAGCGAATATATGACACTGTGATATATTCGTCAAGGCGAATATGTCAACGCCCTGCTGCTCGACCAAGAAGCCGGTGCCCAAAGCTGAAACACCTGGAGACCCTGACCACGGTGTATTCGGCACTGTCCGATCCCACCCGCCTTCGCATGCTGGCGTTGATTGGCGAGGGTGAGATCTGTGTCTGCCACATCCACGACAGTCTCGGCATTCCCGCAGCCGACCGCGTCCCGGCATCTGGCGTATCTACGCAAGGCTGGACTCGTCGAGACACGGCGAGACGGCATCTGGATGCACTATCGCCTCGCGACTTCCGCCGATCCAGTGATCAGGACGATTGTGGAGTCGGCACTCCACGCGCTCACTCACACCGAGGTGTCGGCCCGCGACCAGCGCCGACTGCAGATCGAGCGCGCCGCATCCTGATGGTCACCGTCCTCTTCGCATGCGTGCACAACGCGGGGAGGTCGCAGATGGCCGAGGCGCTGTTCAACCTGCACGCCGACCCTGATAAGGCACGAGCGATGTCGGCGGGCACGAATCCCGGAACGCGAGTGCATCCCGTCGTCGTTGACACGATGCGCGAACTGCGCGTCGATCTCTCCACTCGAGTGCCGCAGCGGCTCACCGACGATCTGGCTCGTCAGGCGCAGTACCTGATTACGATGGGATGCGGCGACGAATGTCCGATCGTACCCAGAGTCCGCCGCGACGACTGGCCGATTCAAGATCCCAAGGACCAACCGCCAGCAGTGGTCAAGCAGATCCGGACGGACATCGATGCCCGCGTGCGCGCGCTAATCGACGCCCACGGTTGGGGTCGCTGACGGCGAACCGCCAACTGCGCGCGAACCGCCAAATGTGCGAGTATTCGTGGGCATGAGCGACGACCCTCTTCTTGCACCCATGCCCGACGCCGAGCACCGCGACCTCAACGGCGTCTCCCTCGATATTGTCCGTATCGGCGTCGGACGCATGAAACGGGTCATCTATCATCCGGGGTTCCGCTGGTCGACGCACCTCAAGTCCACTATCGGCACCGAGCTGTGCATGCACACGCACGCGGGGTTCCTGGCCCGCGGCAGCATTGGCGTGCGCTACACGGACGGCTGTGTCGAGGAGTTCACGGCGCCGAAGATCGTGACGATCAGCCCCGGACACGATGGCTGGGTGATTGGCGATGAGGCAGCGGTGCTCATCGAGTTCGATTTCGAAGGTGAGACGGAGTCGAGGTTGGGGCTGCCGGCGCTTCATCATCACTGATCGGCCACCGATGACGCCGATTACGCAGACACGGTACTAGCCGCCTGCTCGAATCCCCGCACATGTCCCGCGCTCGCGGCTTGTTGGCGCTTGTTCTCTTGTACTGCGTCATCGTCTTTCTCATTCCAGCGCCCGCCCCGATTACGCCGCAGGGATGGCGGCAGACCGCCATCTTCATCTGCGTCATCGCGGGAATGGTCATGGAGCCGCTGCCGTCCTCGGCTTTAGTGCTGATGGGCCTGACGGCCATGACCGCCAATGGCACGCCGATGCGCGAGGCCCTGGGCGGCTACGCCGAACCGTCGGTCTGGCTGGTCGTGGCGGCGATGCTCATCGCCAGACTGCTGCTCGAGAGCGGTCTCGCCCGTCGCATCGCGCTCCTCTTCGTTCGCGCGTTCGGTCAGACGTCGCTCGGTGTCTCGTACTCGCTGCTGATGACGGACGTCACGCTGGCGTCCGGCGTCTCGTCAATCACCGCGCGCAGCGCGGGAATGGTTCTTCCGATCGGGCTCAGCATCGCCGAGCTGTTCGAATCGAGGCCCGGCCCCTCGGCGAAGCGGATCGGTACGTTCCTGGTCGCGGCGATGTACCAAGCCTCCGCAGTGGCCTGCGCAATGTTCTACACCGGCCAGGCCAGCAACGTGCTCGGCGCCAACCTCGCGGCGAAGCTCGTGAACGTGCAGATCACCTGGTCGAGCTGGTTCGTCGCGGCGATTGTCCCCGGGCTGGTCTCGTGCGCGGTCGTGCCGTGGCTCACCCAGCTCTGCGTGCCGCCCGATCTCAAGCGGACGCCCGAAGCGGCGACCTTCGCGGCGGCCGAGCTCAGTCGCATGGGACGGATGACGCCAACCGAGCGCATCACGCTGGCGGTTTTCACCGGCGTGGGCCTGCTGTGGATCACGACGGCCTGGCATCGGATGGACGTCACGTTCGTCGCGCTCGTCGGGGTGGCCGTGCTGCTGATGACCGGGACCCTGAAGTGGTCGCGCGTCGTCTCCGAGTCGGCCGCATGGGACGTGTTCGTCTGGTACGGCGGCCTGCTGCGTATGGGCCAACTGCTCAACGACACCGGCAGCACGCAGGTGTTCGCGGAGAGTGTCGGCGGCCTCTTCACCGGGATGCCCTGGCCGGCCGTGCTCGTGATCATCTTGATCGTCTACTTCTACTCTCACTACATGTTCGCCAGCATCACCGCTCACGTGCTGTCGATGTTTCCCCCGTTTGTGGCGTTGCTCGTCCGCATCGGCGTGCCGGCGCCCCTGGCCGCGTACAGCCTGCTCTGCCTGTCTAACCTTCCGGCCGGCCTCACGCACTACGGAACCACGTCGGCGCCAATTCTCTACGGCACGGGTTACGTGAGCCTCAAGGATTGGTGGCGAACCGGACTGGTCGTGGGCACCGCGAACGTCGCGATCTGGATCGTCGTCGGGTTCGCTTGGTGGAAGTGGTTGGGGTACTGGTAACCCGTAGACTGAGAGTGAACAGGAGTTCAGAAGATCAAGAGAAGCAAGAGATCAAGAGATCAAGAGAAAATGTTACTCCTGATCTCCTGAACTCATGTTCAGACCGGGAGAGGAAATATGGCTCCTGATCTCCCGGACTTCTGTTCAGATCCTGTTGAGCTCAGTCGTTCGGCAGCGTTCGGACATCAACATGCTCTCTGTCGGACGGGCGATGCCGAACGATCTCCGAGACGAAGTTGCGGACGTACAGGCGGAACACCGCGCCCTTGCCCATCGCCTTGTATCGCCGCGCTGAGGTGTACAGATAGCAATCGTTGCGCAACTCGACGCGTCCAATCTCGGCGAGGCGCCGGCCGAGATTGGTGTCTTCGCCGTGGAACTCGATCGACGTATCGAAGCCGCCAATTTGCGCGAGCGCTTCGCGTCTGACGGCGAAGTTGCCGCCGTAGAACACGACGCCGATCCGCAGGACGTACTTCACCAGGATGTGCGTCAGCGGCGCCAGCGTGAGATCGTACAGACGCGCCAGCGATCGTCCCGCCCAGTCCCAGTCGTAGAACCGGTAGCTGGCTGACAGCGCGATGAGGTCGGGCCGTGCGACAAAGCGGTGCTCGATGCGTCCGAGCCACATTCGCGGCGCCCGGCAATCGGCATCGATATAGACGAGGAGATCGCCCTGCGACTCGCGTCGCCCTCGCTCACGCGCCACGACCAGTCCCCGGTTCGGCTCATCCACGACCCGCACGCCGGGCAGGGACGCGGCAACCGCCTTCGTGCGATCGGTGCTGGCGTTGTTGATCACGAGAATCTCATCTGGTGGCCGGGCCTGGCCGAGCAGCGACAACAGCGCCGGGACGATGTACGCCTCCTCGTTGTGTGCGCAGACGATCACGCTGATGACCACGGCGAGGTGAGCGTAAGCGCACCATGTAACGTGCAGATGGCCGCCGAGTAACCGGACGGTTAATCACTGGTCGACACGCACTCACTCGAAAACCCATCGATCAGCCCGGAATCCGAGAGGAAAGGCCCATCAGTAACCCGGAATTAACGTGCCCGTCATCGCTGCGAAACCTTCCGCCGCTACTGTTGCAGGGATTCGGCCCCCCGAATGCACAAGAGGGACCATCGGATGCAACCAGATCTCAGTCGCTCAGCAGACATCGCCTGCTACCCCGCACCTTCAGGGGTCAAGACAAGACTCGCGTCCTTGTGGTCGAAGACGAGGCCGATATCGCCGGCCTGATCAAACACACGCTGGAGCGGGGCGGTGATGTCATCGCCGAGGTCGTCGCGAGCGGCGACGAAGCGCTCAAAGCCGCATCGGAGCAGCCACCCGACTTGATCGTTCTGGATCTCAATCTCCCAGTGCTCGGCGGACTGGAAGTGTGCCGCCTGCTGCGCGCCAGGCCATCGACCGCGCGGACGCCCATCATCATGCTGACGGCGCGGACGAGCGAAGCCGATCGAGTGACCGGGCTGGATGCAGGCGCAGACGACTACATCACCAAGCCGTTCAGCCTGCGCGAGCTGGCGGCTCGCGTACGGGCCGTGCTTCGTCGCGGCAAATCCGAAGAAGCAACCAACACGCCCTTGGTCTACCGGGGCAAGCACCTGATGGCCGACTTCGACGCCGTGGCCATCAACGTCGATGGCGAGCCGGTTCGACTCACCCGCCGCGAGTTCGAGCTGCTTCGCTACATGTACGAGAATCGCAACCGGGTGTTGTCGCGCGATCGTCTGCTCGAGCGCGTGTGGGGCTACGACCGCGTCGTCGAGACTCGATCGGTCGACGTCCACGTCGGCCGGCTCAGGGCCAAGCTGGGTCCGGCTGGCAAGCAGATCGAGACGGTGGTGGGTCTCGGCTACCGCTTCATCGACACCGAGAAGTAGTCACGGCACGCGCACCCGTAGGGCGCGAGGGTGCACGCGAAGCGTCAGGGTTTCGGGACCCGACCTGGGCTCGCCATCGACATGAAAGCGGATTGGCCGGCGCGAGCTGATCGACAGGTGCGTCGCGCGGCGCATCAACAAGTCTGGTGCTTCTTCGAGCGTCCCGCGAAAAAACGCCGGCAGACGTGAAGCAAAGGCGAGGAACGGGCGGGCTTCGACGACGACCACGTCGATCGCGCCGTCATCCAATTCGGCGCGCGGCGCAATCTGCGCACCGTTGCCATACTGCCGCGAGTTCGCCAGGGCCACCATGAGCGCGCGCTTCTCGATCGTCTCCTCATCGGAGACCCCGCCGCCGTGTGAGTCGTCGCCGCCGATCCGAATCGTATAGAGTTCCGGCTCGTACCGGCGGAGCTCTTGAAACGTGGCCATCACATACCCGGCCAGCCCACGCCTGGCCCCGGGCTGCGCAATTCGCGCGGCAATTTCGGCGTCCAGCCCAATTCCCGCGACATTAAAGAATAGCGAGCCTTGAAGATCGCCGGCATCGATGGCACGTTCGCGGCCGCTGGCGGCCACCGCCAGGGCGCGAGCCGGATCTTGCGGCAGACCGAGATCGCGAGCGAGCCCATTGCCCGATCCGGCAGGCACGATTCCCAACGGCAGCGACGCACCTGCAAGCGCTGACCCCGCGCCGTTGATGGTGCCGTCGCCGCCCCAGCCGACGACGAGGTCCGCCCCGAACTGAATCGCGTCACGGGCAAACCGTGACGCATCGGTTGGTGATTCGGTGACGACGACATGGGCGGTATAGCCATGAGTCGCCAGGACCGATCGGGCAAGCTCGGCGCACCGATCGAGCGTTTTCCGGCGGCCAGGACCGGCGATGGGATTGACGATGACGATGGCGCGCATTTACTGCGCGAGAGCGCGCAGCACTCGCGGTGTGAAGAACCAGCGAAGCGTGCCGGGTCCGCCGGGGGTTGCGCTGTCGACGTCGATCGCCAGCATGGCGCCCTTCTTGAACTTCACCGTTCCGTTTGCGGCCAAGAGGCGCATCGCCAGCTCGCCCAGGTCGGGTTCATGACCGACGAGCGCCAGCCGCGGGTACTTCTTCGCCTGATAGGCGATCGCCTCGACGATCGCCGCGTGCCGTCCGCCCGGCGCCAGCGCTTCGAGCTCCTCGATCGGACGACGCCCCAGGCCCGCCGCCAGGATGGCCGCCGTTTCGCCGGCGCGCACCAGCGGGCTGGTCAGCACCAGGTCCACGACAACGTTGAGGGACGCCAGACCGCGAACTGAGTCCTTGAATTTCTGCGCGCCCTCGGGTGTGAGCGGACGCAGGCGATCGTCGGGGAACTTCGGACCACGTTCTGCCGCGATGGCGTGCCTCACGAGGTAGAGCTCGATCGTCAATCGGCCGTCCTTCAGGCGACCGCGCTCGGGCGGCCGGTGTCGGCGGCTTCGATGACGCTGTCGCACAACTTGATCATCGCCGGCTGGCTCCGCATGTACGCCGCGTGCCCTTCGCGGCACTCATCCTCCAGCGCGCGAATGAGACCGTCGAGCTCGATCGTGCCACGCCGATTCGACGCCGCCAGGTTTTCCTGCACTTCCCGCGTGCGGTCGATGAGCACCTCCAGGTCCTGGATACGGCCGAGCAGGTCCTGTTGTGCTTTGACTTTCTTGATGCGGGCGCTGGCACGGGAATGGGTCAGCTCGCGAAGAATCTCGAGCGCGTAGCGCAGCTTCTTGGTGGCCACTCGCACGCGATGGAGACGATCGGCCAGGTAGAGCTGTCCCGCGTGCTCGATGGCCGCACGCAGAATCGCCGCCCGAGCGCCGGCCTGGCGGAGTGCCTCGTTCACCTCGTTGGGCCGCGGCTCGCGCTGCCCTTCGGGCACCGCTACGCGCACCAGACGCTTGCGCAGCTTGTTGAGCCGGGTGGGCGTGATCTCGTCAAGCATCTCGCGCCGTCGCGCGACGCGCTTCGCCATGATGGCATCGCGGACACGTGCGATCGCTCGCGGCGGCGCTTTCGTTCCGAATTCGGCGAGCAGGCGCAGCGAGACGTCGAGCTCCCGCACGGGCCCGAGGGCGCGGGTGATCCGCCGCACCTGGCGCTGCGCGCGATCGAGTGTGTCGGCGTCGGCCCTTGCCCCGATCACGGGCAGCACACCGCGAAGGCGACGCGAGGCGACGCGCGCTTCGTGCACTGAGGACTCGTCGCCAGCTTGCGCTGCCGGCATCGCCTTGAGCAGTGAGACCAGCCGTTGACGCAGCAAGGCCACCGAAAGAGTTGAACGCTCCATGTTAGGATGAGCCCCGAATTATACTCACCGCGGCCTGCGTTGCGGGCCCCGAACTGAAGGTTGTCGGCTACTTCTTCAGCTGGTATGCGTCACTAGTGCGACTCGCGGCTATCGACATCGGGACCAATTCGGTCCACATGATTGTGGTCCAGGTCCGGCCTGACTTCTCGTTCGAGGTCGTCGATCGCGAGAAGGAAATGGTCCGTCTGGGCGCCGGCGGCCTTGACGGGCGCAAGATGACGCGCGAAGCGATGAGCGCGGCCCTGCTGGCGCTCTCCAAATTCGAACGCCTGGCCAAATCCCACCAGGTCGACGAAATCCTGGCCGCCGCAACCAGCGCGACCCGGGAAGCCGAAAACGGCGGCTCGTTTCTCAAGGCGATCGAACGCCGGACCGGCATTCGCGCCCGCATCATCACCGGCACCGAAGAAGCCCGGCTCATCCATCTGGCCGCCGTCTACGGCGTCGATACTCCCAAGCCGGCCGTGGTGATCGACATCGGCGGCGGCAGCGTCGAGATCACGCTGGGCAGCGGACGCGAGATCAAATTCGCGCGGAGTTTCAAGCTGGGCGTCATCCGGCTGACCGAACGGTTCGTCACCACCGATCCGCTCAGCGGCCGTGACGAGCGGAAGATGACGCGGTTCATCTCCGAGCAGGTGGATCGCTACGTCAAGCACATCGTGGACGAAGGCTTCGACCGAGTCATCGGCACCTCCGGCACCATCCTCTCGCTCGGCACCGTGGCCAGCGCGTTGGATCGCGGCACCGAGCCCGACGAAGTCCGCAACCTTCGCGTCAGCTCGAAGAGCATGCGCCGCCTGCGGAAGGCGGCCGCCGAGATGGACCTGGACGAGCGCCTCCGACTGCCAGGGCTCGATCCGCGCCGCGCCGACGTCATGGTCGCCGGCGCCGTGCTGCTCGACTCGCTCCTGAAAAAACTGGGCGCCGACGAGATCACGCTGTGCGATCTCGCGCTGCGTGAAGGCCTGGTGCTGGACTACGTCCACCGCCACCGGCGGGAAATCACCCGTGTCGACAAATACCCAGACATCCGCCGGCGCTCGGTCATCGAGCTCGCCGAGCGCTGCAGCTGGGAGGCCGATCACTCGAAGCGCGTGGCCGCGCTCGGCCTGGCGCTGTTCGACCAGACCAAGTCGATTCACGGGCTGGGCGACCGCGAACGAGAATGGCTCGAGTTCGCCTCACTCCTGCATGACATCGGCAACCACATCAGCTACCGGAGCCACCATCGCCACTCGTATTACCTGATCAAGAACGGCGACTTGCGCGGCTTCGAGCCGGAGGAGATCGATATCATCGCCCTCATCGCCCGCTATCACCGCCGCGCGACACCCAAGAGCAGCCATGAGGGGTTTCAGGATCTCGACAAGGAATCGCAACACGCCGTCGTCGTCCTGGGCGCGTTCCTGCGGCTGGCCGAGACGCTCGATCGCAGCCGACACGGCGCGATTCGCGGGCTTCAAGTACGGCAGCGGCTGGGGCTACTGCGCATCCGCGTGCAGTCGATCGGCGACGCCGAACTCGAAGTGTGGGCGGCCACGCGCCAGCTGGATGCGCTCGAAGAGGCGCTGGGCCGCAAGTCGCAGATCGAGAAGATTCCCTTCCGCGGGACGGTTCATCCGGAATTAACACGCAAGAAACTTCCCCGCAACGACCGGCGCGTACGCTGACGGGATGGCAGCGAAGCTTCGCCTCAGTCCGCCGGGGCTGCGCTTCGCTGCGGCAGTTTTGTCTGGCCCCGCTCCGCGGGGTGCGAGAGGTCTGCTGAGGCCAAGCGCCCTGCTCGGTCACTGTTGCCGCCTCCGCAGACATCTCGTGCTGCAGGGAAGCGCGCTGGCTACCAGCGCGGTCGTCCTGGCGGCCTGCGGCGGGGATTCGGGCGGGATCGCCGCTGCCGCGCGCGGCGGGGCACAGGTGACGCTCGACGGGTCCAGCACAGTCTTTCCAATCAGCGAAGCCGTCGCCGAGGAGTTCCGGAAGGCGTATCCGTCGATCCGTCTGACGGTCGGTATCTCCGGAACCGGCGGCGGATTCCAACGGTTCTGTCACGGTGAGACCGACATCACCGAGGCGTCGCGCCCCATCACTCCCACCGAAGTCGACGCGTGCGCGCGCTCCCGCGTCGAGTACATCGAGCTTCCCATCGCCTACGACGGCATCGCGATCGTCGTGAATCCCGGTGCCACGTGGGTCGATGCCATCACGGTCGCCGAGCTCAAACGGATGTGGGAGCCATCGGCGCAAGGCCGGGTCACGAAGTGGAGTGACGTGCGTCCGGGCTGGCCCGACAAGGAGCTTCATTTGTTTGGCGCTGGCGTCGACTCAGGCACGTACGACTACTTCACGCTGGCCATCACCGGAGCGACCAGGCACAGCCGCGGCGATTTCACGTCGAGCGAGGACGACAACGTTCTCGGTACAGGGTGTCGCCAACGACGAGGGGGCGTTGGGGTTCGTCCCGTTCTCCTACTACGAGAACAATCGGGACCGTTTGAAGTTGCTGCCGGTCGACGATGGAGAGCCTGCCAACGGCATCGCGCCGGTGTCCCCTACTCCCGATTCCATACGCACCGGCGCCTATCGCCCGCTTTCGCGTCCCGTGTTCATTTACGTCTCGAAGGCGGCGGCCGAGCGAGCGACGGTTCAACTGTTCGTCGAGTTCTACCTGGCGCAGGCCGAACCGTTGTCGCGAGAAGTGCATTACGTTGGCCTCGGGCCGCGAGTGTACGAGGAGGTCGGCAAACGCTTCGCCAGCCGGAAGACCGGATCGGTGTTCGCCGGTGGCGGCGCCGTCGGGCTCACGATCGAAGAACTGCTGAACAAAGAGCGGGCGCAATAGCCTGACATGATGAAGCGAACGCTCGAATGGATCATCGAGCGGCTGCTGTTTCTCTGCGCCGCCCTCTCCGTCGTCACTACCCTTGTCCTCGTCGCCGTGCTCGCGGTCGAAACCGCCTCGTTCTTCAACGAGGTCTCGATCTTCGAGTTTCTGCTCGGCAGGGAGTGGACTCCCCTCTTCGCGAATCCGCGCTTTGGCGTGCTTCCGCTGGTCGCAGGAACGCTCCTGGTCTCGACGATTGCCATCACCGTCGCGGCACCGACCGGCCTGCTCGTCGCCATCTTTCTCAGCGAATACGCATCGGACCGCGTCCGCCGGATCGTGAAGCCGGCTCTGGAAGTTCTGGCTGGAGTGCCGACCGTTGTCTATGGCTACTTCGCCCTCACGTTTGTAACGCCGCTTCTCCAACCCGTCATCCCGGGGCTGGCGGGGTTCAACGCGCTCAGTCCTGGCCTCGTGATGGGCCTGATGATCCTGCCGCTCGTGACCTCCCTGTCCGAAGATGCGATGCGAGCCGTCCCCATGAGCCTGCGCGAAGGTGCGTATGCGCTGGGCGCCTCGCGCCGGCAGACCGCGCTTCAGGTCGTGGTGCCCGCGGCGTTCTCCGGCATCGTGTCGGCCTGCATCCTCGCGGTCTCGCGCGCCATCGGGGAAACCATGATCGTCGCGATCGCGGCCGGCCAACAGCCTCGGCTCACGGCCAATCCGCTGGTGCCGATCGAGACGATCACGGCCTACGTGGTGCAAGTGAGTTTGGGGGACGCCCCTCGAGGCACTCTGGAGTACCGCACGATCTTCGTGCTTGGTCTGTTGCTGTTCCTCGGCACCTTTGTGCTGAACGCCGTGAGCATGTGGCTGCGCGAGCGCGTGCGGGAGAAGTACGTCTGATGGCGCACGCCCGGCACCGCCGCCACTGGTTCGACCTGGTGTTTCAGACCGCCGCGCTCTCCGCCCTTGCGCTCGCATTGGCGGCCCTGGCCACGCTGCTCATCGATGTCTTGGTCGACGGCTGGCCGCGGTTGAGCTGGCAGTTCCTGACCAGCGGAACGTCGCGGCGTCCCGAAGACGCCGGCATCGTCTACGCGCTGGCCGGCAGCTTATGGGCGATCGTTCTCACTGGCGCCTTGGCGCTGCCGATTGGTGTGGGCGCCGCGATCTATCTCGAGGAGTACGGCGGACGGAGCCGCCTCGCGCGTCTCGTCGAGCTCAACATCGCGAATCTTGCGGCGGTACCCTCGATCATCTTTGGCCTGCTGGGACTGGCCGTGTTCGTCCGTTATCTGGCGATGGGCCGCAGCATCATGGCCGGCGCCGCGACGTTGGCGATCCTCGTGCTGCCCATCGTGATCCTCTCGACGCGCGAAGCCATTGCCGCGGTGCCGGTCTCGGTTCGCGAGGCGTCGTACGCGCTTGGCGCTACCAAATGGCAGACGGTCTGGCACCAAGTGTTGCCGATGGCGATGCCAGGGATTCTGACCGGGATCATCCTCGCGATGTCACGAGCGATCGGGGAAACCGCGCCGCTCATCGCCATCGGCGCCCTCACCTACATCCCGTTCGCGCCCGAGAGCGTCTGGTCGCCCTTCACGGTGCTGCCGATTCAGATCTTCAACTGGGCATCACGGCCGCAAAGCGCGTTCGCGGCGAATGCCGCCGCTGGTATCCTCGTCCTGTTGGGACTGCTTGTGACGGTCAACGCCATTGCCATCATCGTTCGCGACCGCTTGCGTCGCCGGGGGCGCGCATGAAGCCGGTCTCCGCCCTGCGGTCGAAGTCGGGCCGAACGGCCCCCATTTCCGCCACCGCCACCCCCAAGGTCGAAGTGGAGGGCCTGAGCGTCTACTACGACACACGACGTGCGCTGGACGCGGTGTCCCTGAAGCTCCACGCCAATCTCGTCACCGCGTTCATCGGACCGTCGGGGTGTGGAAAGACGACGTTTCTCCGGACCTTGAACCGGATGAACGACATTATTCCGGGCACCCGCGTGGAGGGCCGGGTGCGCATCGACGGCCTGGATATCTACGATCAGGGAGTGGATGTCGTCGATCTGCGGCGGCGTGTGGGCATGGTGTTCCAGAAGTCGAACCCGTTCCCGAAATCGATCTTCGAGAACGTCGCCTACGGACTGCGGATCAACCAGCTCGCCACCAGCCGGGCAGAGATGGCCGACCGGGTGGCTGAAAGCCTGCAAGCGGCCGCGCTCTGGGACGAAGTCAAAGATCGACTGCATGGCTCTGCGCTCACGCTCTCGGGTGGGCAACAGCAGCGATTGTGCATCGCGCGAGCGCTCGCCGTTCGTCCAGAGATCCTGCTGATGGATGAGCCGGCGTCGGCTCTCGATCCGATCGCGACGCAGCGCATCGAGGAGCTCCTCTACGAGCTCAAGATGCGCTACACCATCGCCATCGTCACGCATAACATGCAGCAGGCCGCGCGAGTGTCGGACGTGACCGCATTCTTCTGGCTGGGCCGCCTCGTCGAATACGACCGCACCGAGCGCATGTTCACGGCTCCTGGTGAGCGGTTGACCGAGGACTACATTACGGGGCGGTGTGGATAGTGAAAGTTCAAAGTTTAGAGTTCAAAGTTCAAAGTTGAGTTCAAGGTGACTGAACTTTCAACTTTGAACTTCAACTTCGAACTTTGAACTTCAACTTTGAACTTTGGACTTTCAACTTTGAACTTCGATGGAACGAGTTCGGCACTTCCAGGAAGAGCTTGACGCGCTCAAGCAGCAGCTGCTCGCGATGGGCGGCCTGGCCGAGGAGCGGGTGCGGGAAGCGGTTCGGGCGCTGACCGAGCGCGAGGCTCATTCGCTGAGCGCGATCCTCGCCGGCGACGAGCCGATCAACGGCCTCCACATCGACCTCGACGCGCGGTGTTTTCGCCTGCTGGCCCTGCATCAACCGATGGCCGCGGATCTGCGGGTGATCGTGGCCGCGGTCAAGATCAACACCGACCTGGAGCGCGTCGGCGACCTCGCCGTGAACATCGCCGAGGCCGGACTGCGCTGCCTGCGTCATCCTCCCGTGAAGCCGCTCATCGATCTGCCGCGGATGGGCGAAATCGCACAGCGCATGCTGCGCGATGCCCTGGACGCGTTCGTCCGGCGGGACGTGCCGCTGGCCGAAGCCGTCCTCGCCGAGGACGATCGACTCGACGCGCTCAAGATGCAGATCTTCGGCGAACTGCTCACCTACATGCGGCAGGCCCCGATGACCATCGAGCCGGCCCTCGATCTGATTCTGATCTCACGGCATCTCGAGCGCATCGGCGATCACGCCACGAACATCGCCGAGGACGTGATCTTCATGGTCTCGGCCCGCGACGTGCGGCATCAAGGCATCGACCCCAACGAGCCGGTCACCCCGTGACCGGGCCCGGTCGCCCCGGGCATTGAATCAATCTCGATTCGGCATGGCTCTCGGCCGCTGGTCACGTGCCCAAGCTCGAGAGCGTGGGCTACAATGGACCGGATCTAGGGGTCGCTGGACTCGTCACTGTGATCGGCCTCCGCCCCCTTGGCACCTCCGGCACCGTTGGCACCCTTGGCACCCTTGGCACCTTGTTCTTATGCCTGACACGCTGACCATCACCGACAACCGCACGGGCAAGCAGTACGAGATTCCGATCGCCGACGGCGCCATCCGCGCCATCGACCTCAAGAAAATCAAAACCAGCGATCCCGATGACACGGGGTTGATGACCTACGACCCGGCGTTCATGAACACCGCGGCGTGCCGCAGCCGCATCACCTACATCGACGGCGACAAGGGCATCCTGCTCTATCGCGGCTACCCGATCGAACAACTGGCCGAGCGGAGTACCTATCTCGAGACGGCGTATCTCATCCTCTTCGGCGAGCTGCCGAGCAAGCCGCAGCTGGAGAAATGGACGTACGACGTCACGATGCACACGATGGTGCACGAGAACATCAAGAAGTTCATGGAGGGGTTCACCTACGATGCCCACCCGATGGGCGTCTTCATCAGCACCGTCGGCGCCATGTCGACGTTTTATCCGGACGGCAAGCTCATCTTCGACGCAGCCTCGCGCCAGAAACAGATTCACCGGCTCATTGCCAAAACGCCGACGATCGCCGCCTACGCATTCCGCCACAGCATCGGTCGGCCGTACGTCTATCCGGACAACGACCTCAGCTTCACCGGCAACTTCCTGAACATGCTGTTCAAGATGACCGAGGTGAAGTATCAGCCAAACGCGGCGCTCGAGCGCGCCCTCGACGTGCTCTTCATCCTGCACGCCGATCACGAACAGAACTGCTCAACCAGTGCGATGCGCGCCATTGGCAGCTCGCACGTCGATCCGTTCTCGGCGCTGGCCGGTGCGGCCGCGGCGCTCTACGGGCCGCTGCATGGCGGCGCCAACGAGGCCGTGTTGCGCATGCTGCAGGAAATCGGCTCGATCGATCACGTCCCTGCGTTCATCAAGAAGGTGAAGGCCGGCGAAGGCCGATTGATGGGCTTCGGGCACCGCGTCTACAAGTCGTACGACCCGCGGGCGAAAATCATCAAGCGCACCGCCTACGAAGTGTTCGAGGTGACGGGCAAGAACCCGCTGCTCGAGATCGCGCTCGAGCTCGAGCGCATCGCCCTCGAGGACGACTACTTCATCACCCGCAAGCTCTACCCGAACGTGGACTTCTATTCCGGGTTGATCTATCAGGCCATGAAATTCCCGGTCGAGATGTTCGCCGTGCTCTTCGCCATCGCGCGAACGGTCGGCTGGGTGGCACAGTGGGAGGAGATGCTGCTCGACACCGAGCAGAAAATCGCGCGGCCGCGGCAGATTTACGATGGACACCAGCAGCGCGATTACAC
The DNA here is from genome assembly GCA_963773045.1 of uncultured Acidobacteriota bacterium. Lineage (GTDB taxonomy): Bacteria > Acidobacteriota > Vicinamibacteria > Vicinamibacterales > UBA2999 > 12-FULL-67-14b. Next base: position 110,731 of record CAVYZT010000016.1, read on the forward strand.
CGCGATGGTCCATCGCAAGTAACGGAGGAATCGTGAACCGGTTGACGCTGATCGGCCTCGCCGGCGTGCTCGCGGCCGGTGTCATCTCAGCCCAGGCCCCGGCCTTCGACAGCAGCAAGGCCTGGGAGCATCTCCGCCAGCAGGTTGCCCTCGGCCCCAGGCCGTCGGGGTCGGTCGCCAATCAGAAAACCCGCCAGTACATCACGACGACGCTGGCGGGGTTCGGAATCAAGACTGTCGAGCAGCCGTTCGAGCCATCGACGCCCAACGGCCCGATCAAGATGGTGAATCTGACCGGCACGCTCCCCGGACAGCGGCCCGACCGTATCGTCATCGCCAGCCATTTCGACACGAAGCTGTTCCAGGAATTCCGCTTCGTCGGCGCCAGCGACGGCGGCTCGAGCACCGCCGCGCTGCTCGAGTTGGCGCGCGTCCTCAAGGCCGGCCCGCAGCGCCCCTTCACCATCGATTTTCTCTTCCTCGACGGCGAGGAAGCGGTGCGTGAGTGGCAAGGCACCGACAACACGTATGGCAGCCGCCACTACGTGGAAGCGGCCCGCAAGGCCGGCACGCTCGGATCGATCCGGGCGCTGATTCTGCTCGACATGATCGGCGACCGCTCGCTCACCATCCGCCGCGAGGCCAACTCCACACGCTGGCTCACCGACATCATCTGGGCGACGGCCAAGAAGCTCGGCTACTCGACGCAGTTCATCGACAATCCCACGCCGATCGAGGACGACCACATTCCGTTCCTCAAGGCCGGCGTGAACGCCGTCGACATCATCGACCTCGACTACTCCGGCTGGCACACCGCGGGCGACACCATGGATCAGGTGGCCGCCGGCAGCCTGCAGATCGTCGGCAATGTCGTCGTCGCGGCGCTGCCCGAGATCGAGCAGAGACTCCTGAAGAATTAATGCCTGTCCGCGTGAGTACTACTTCAACTCAGCCTGCGCGAAGGCGGCCAGAATCTGCTCGTCCGGCGGCGGCTGCAGGACGTTGCGGGCAGCGAAGTCCTCGGCCTGCGGGTAGGTAGTGGCGCGAATCCGTCTTGCGGCCGCCTCGAGATCGTAGTCAGTCCGTCGTAACTCGACGCCGGAGTCCAGCAGTAGCCAGTACGCGCCTGCTTGACCGAATGGCATGCCGACGCTGCCGGCATTGACGACGCGAATCGGGCCGACTGTCCGATCGAACTGCATATGGGTGTGGCCGCACACGACCACCGCGGCGCTGACTCCCTCAAACACCGGCACTAGCCGTTCCTCCGGCGTGAGGCGGGTGAAGATCTCGGTATCGTTGCGCGGCGTCGCGTGGCAGAACAGCACGTCACCAACGCCGGCGATCTCGAGGTGCGCCTTCGCCGGCCAATCCTTGATCCGTTCGCGCTGCCGCGTCGACAGCTGTTCGCCGTTCCAGCGGATGGCTTCTCGAAACGGTTCGGGAAGCCCGGTGTCGATGCCGGCAAGGCTGGAGAGGACCTCGCGGTCGCCGTTGCCGAAGATGTAGGTAACCGGCAGATCGAGGTCCTGCAGATACTCGACAGTTTCCCGCGGCATCGGGCCCGGCAGCACATCGCCGCCGACCACAATCGCATCGACGCCGGCGCGGTGGACATCGGCCACAACCGCCTCGAGCGCGGGGAGATTGCCGTGAATGTCGTACAGCGCCGCAACGCGCATTAGCCGGTTCGAGCATCGCATACCAGCGACCTGGCGCCGCTGGTCGGTGCCTGATTCAGGCGTGACACCCGATCGGTCGTCGGGCGAGCCGCATATTGGATGGTCGGGTGCTCGTGCCGCAAGCCCGTCACAGCCGATCCCTCTTGATCCGCGCCTGCGGTCATCGCAAAGAAAGCGGTGAACATCGCAGCGGTCACGAGCGATCGTCTAGACTGCCAACGCGTCATGCGTCGATCTTACGCCGGTCCGTCCGTGGTCAGCCGGGCCACTCGGGGTTATCGATAGTTGTGACGCCCCATGAACGCGCCGGCCAGCCGCACCACCGTCGCGATCTCCTCTTCGTTCAGGGTCGCCCGGTACTGCCCGATCGGGTCCGGACGAATCTCGCTCACGTTGAAGTCGCCGGCGGGCACGGCAAGGTGATTCGCAAGAGCAGCCATGGTCGATCCGGGATCGGTGACGAAATCCTCGTATCGGATTGCGAGGGCGTTCGTGTCCAGCCGGCTGAGGTCCTCTATGCACTGCATCCCAAGCGACCAGTGCGCGGTGGCCTTGGCAGCCGTGTCGAACTTCATCGACCAGGACCTTCGTCCCCATCCGCCGTAGCGAACGCGCCTCAGGATGGATGCCACGACATCACGCGGATCGCGATAGATGAAGACGCAGCGTGTCCGGGGCCGGTGAACGTACCACGGATAATGCAGGAGGTAGCCCGGATACTTGTCGCCGACGTAGCGCGTGTTCGGCTGCGCCAGCACGGCGGCGAGCGCGTGGTGGATCATGTCGAGCGATGTCGGTTCGCGCCAGCGATGATGCGTGAGCAGATGGCGGGCGTAGCCGAGCACGAGCCGACGCTGCGTGGTTTCGCGCACCGATGGCGCGCCCATCGATGCCGCAACGACCGCCGCGAGATGCAGGGCCACCGGCAGGTCGTAGAACCGGAGGGACTGCTGCTCGCGTGGCATCAGCCGGACCTGCGGGTGACTGCCGAGCGTGCGTCGTAGCAACTGGGTGCCGGAGCGCGGAATGCCGCCGACAACGAGCAGTTCGGGGATGGTCGGCGTGGTGTTCTCCGTTCGATTCACGGGAGAATCGGCATGTGGTCGGTATCATAAGGGATTCCGAATTGCGCCTCGCCACCGATCCCATCTCGTGATCCTCGACCAACTCCGGCAGGTGGGGCGATACGCCAGCGCTCTTCCGGCCTTTCTGCGGCACACGCTGGCGCGGGACGCCTGCCGATCACTCGTGGCGCAGGCTCTTGCCGATCGCGAGGAGGCGTTTCGCCGAACGATACGCGACGGCGTCTTCGCGCACCCAGGCAGTCCCTATCTCGGGTTGATGCATCATGCCGGGATCACGCGCGACGACGTCGACAGCCTGTTGCGGTCCGAAGGACTCGAAGGAACGCTCACGCGGCTGCACGATGCGGGCGTCTACGTGACGCTCGACGAGTTCAAGGGTCGAAGCCCGATTCGCCGCGGCAGCCATGTACGCGCCACGTCGGCCGACGATTTCGACAATCCGCTCCAGACGACGCACTTTACGTCCGTCACGGGCGGCTCGCGGGGCCCTCGCCGCCGACTCCTCATCGATTTGGGAATCGTCACCCACGACGCCGCGTGCTACGACGCCTTCACGGAGGCATGGGATCTCGGTCACCGGCCGATGGCGGTCTGGAGACCCGTGCCACCCGACAATTCGGGGATCAAGAAAGTGCTGATCCGCCTGAAGCTCGGGAGCACGGTCGAGCGATGGTTCTCACAGAATGCCGTCTCGTGGCGGGAAGGCCAGCTCCGCTACGCGGCGTTTACGCGGTTCACAGCCGGTGCCGCTCGCGCGCTGGGCCGATCGTTCCCGGCACCTGAGCACGTGGAACTCGGAAACGCGGATGTCGTCGCTCGGTGGGTCGCCGATCACGTACGAGCCGGCGCGCCGCCGCACGTCGACACGCTGGTCAGCTCGGCCGTGCGCGTCGCCGTGGCCGCGCGGGAGCGGGGGCTGCCAATCGCGGGCACGATATTTCGCGTCGGCGGCGAGCCGCTGACACCCGCGAAGCAGCGCGTCGCCGCGGAAGTCGGCGCCCGGTTGGTGACGCACTACTCGATGTCGGAGACGGGTACCCTCGCAATGGCTTGTTCCAAGAGCGGCGCGCTCGACGACGTGCATGTGCTGGCGAGTAAGGTCGCGGTCACGACTCGGCCCCTGTCGACGCCAGCGTTCGTCGACCCGGTCGACGCGATCTACCTCACCACACTCTTGCCCATCACGCCCAAGCTCCTCCTCAATGTCGAAACCGGCGACTTCGGCGCGCTCGTCAGTCGAGAGTGCGGCTGTGCTCTCGGCCGCTGCGGTTTTCTCCAACACCTGCACACGATTCGCAGTTGGGAGAAGTTGACGAGCGAGGGCATCACGTTCCTCGGTTCCGTGCTCGGAGTGCTCCTGGACGACGTCCTGCCAACGCGGTTCGGAGGATCACCACTCGACTATCAGTTCGTCGAGGAGGAAGATCCGACGACGACACGGGTTTCGATCATCGTGTCGCCCCGGATCGGCGCGATCGACGAGGGAGACATCGTACAGGTCGTGCTCGAGCAGCTCGCCGTCCGCGACGCGGGACACCGGCTGATGGCCGACATGTGGCGGCAAGGGGGCACGCTGCGCGTCGTCCGCCGCGAGCCGTTTCGAACCGGGGCGGGAAAAGTGTTGCCTCTCCACCACCTGGGGCGTCGGTGATCGCCGCGCAGCCGGGCCGCGCCCGATGGGGCGGCCTTGGTCCAGGCATCGTCTTCCTGCTGACCGCGGTCGGTCCCGGCGACCTCGTGTCCAATGTCGCGGCAGGCGCAAGCCACGGATACGCCTTGCTGTGGGTCCTCCCGGTCGCCTTGGTGTTCCGGTACGCCTGGCTCTCTACGTCCGCACGCTACGTACTGATAACCGGCGAGACTCTGATCTCCGGGTTTGCGCGGTACGGGCGCGGCCCGCTGTGGCTGACGCTGGGCGGGCTCGCCGTGATCCGACACCTGTCGAACCTCACGAAACTCGTGCTCCTCGGAAGTACGGCGCACGTGCTGCTGCCGCTGCCCACGCCACATAGCATGGCCGTCTGGGCGACCGCGCTCACGCTGGCGGGATACCTGCTCATGGTCCGCGGCGGCTACGGTCCAATTGAACGGTTGTGCAAAGCGCTCGCATTCGGGCTTGGCGTACTGCTCGTTGCCACCGCCGTTGTGGTCCGGCCGTCGATCAGCGGTATTGCGCGCGGTCTCCTCGTGCCGAGTGCGCCAGCCGACGCGGGCTTGTACACCACAGCGCTCCTCGTCATGGCGCTTGTCGGTACGGAATCCGGATCGCTCACCAACATCACCTACTCCTACTTCGTGCGCGAGAAGGGCTGGCGGGGCGTCCGCGATCTCGGAGCGCAGCGCGTCGACCTCGCGATTGGCGTCGCCGGATTGTTGTTGGCTGGAGTGCTGCTCCAGGTCGTGGCCGCCGCCACGCTTCACGGCACCGGGACCACGGTCCAAAGCGTCGACGATCTGTCGCGGGCCTTCTCCACACGGTTTGGGGAGCTGGGCCTGACCGTGTTCGCAGCCGGCCTGCTCGGCAAGACCTTTGCCGGATTCGTTGGCGGAACGACGGGCTACGCGCTCGTGGCGTCCGACATCTGGCGGCGACTCGACCTGGGCGGAAGAGGGTCCGACGAGGGCAGCGACCGCCGCCACGACCGCACCTATCGAGTCGCGATCGCCCTCCTGGCGCTTCCGCCGTTATATGTCGTCCTGACTGGCTGGAAACCGGTGATCCTCGCGCTGGTCTCGAGCGCGGCCATGGCGGCGCTCATTCCGCTCCTGGCCATCGGCCTGCTCGTCCTCGGCAACGACCAGCGCCGCCTGGGCGAGCATGCGAATGGCTGGCCGGCCAACACGCTTATCGTGACGCTCACCGTCATCGCGGTATGGCTCATCATGCTCAACACCCGCGAATTGCTCCGCGGTGTCGGCCTCTGACCGATCGCGAGATCAGTTGTCGGCCGGAGAACGGCGCCCTAGCGGTAGACCTCGGCCAGAATCTCTCTCTCTGTGAGCACTGTCGGCGATTGCTTCGCCCGCTGGAATACGCGATCGACGACCGGCTCGCTGAGCGGAATGCCGTGGCGTTCGAGCCAGAAGACGACGTTGGACTTACCCGACATCGGGCCGACGTCGATCTGCTGCTCGCGGCCCACCAGGCTGGCGGGAATCGACGAGTAGACCGCATCCATCAAGTCTTTATCGCCCTTCTTCCACGCCTTGATCACTGCGGCGGCGTGCACACCGGTGGCGGTGCGGAACGCGTCCCGGCCAATCACCGGATAGTTGTCGGGAATCGGCACGCCACACGCGTCGGCCACCACCTCACAGTAGGTCATCAGTTGCGTGAGGTCGCGCTCGAGATAGCCCATCAGCACGAGGTTCACGAGCAACAAATCCATGGGCGTGTTGCCGATCCGCTCGCCGATGCCGAGCGAGGTCGCGTGAATCCGGGTCGCACCGGCTTCCAAGGCCGACACGCTGTTCATGATGGCCAAGTCTCGATCCCGGTGGCCGTGCCAATCGATGCCGACCTCGGCGTTGCACTCGCGGATGATCTGGCCGGCGAACCGGACGACGGCCGCGGCGCCGACCGGCGTCGCGTGCCCGACCGTATCGGCCACGCAGATCCGTTGCGCGCCCGACCGGATGGCGCAGCCGTAGAGCGCGCGCAACGTTTCCGGATCCGATCGGGTCGTATCCTCGGTCACGTACATCACGGCCAGCCCTTCGCGGATGGCGAAGGAGACGGCGTCTTCGGTGCTCTTGAGCAGCCAGTCGAGCGACCAGCCTTCGGTGTACTGCCGGATCGGCGACGATCCCAGGAACATCCCGACTTCAAGCGGAAGACCGGTGCGCTGCGAGATCTCGGCAATCGGCCGAATGTCGGCGACCGTGGTCCGCGCCGCACAGTTGGCGCGCACGTTCAGCCGCGCGTCGACGATTTCGCGGGTCAGCCGCTCGACATCCCGCACGACGTGCGGACCGGCGCCGGGCAGGCCGATGTCGGCGGTGTCGATGCCGAGGGCGTCGATCAAATGCAGGATGCGAATCTTCTGTGCGATCGACGGCGTTCGGACCGACGGCGACTGCAATCCATCTCGCAACGTCTCGTCGTCGAGCATCACTTGCGACGGACGCTGGGCGGCGCCGATGCGATTCCAGTCGTAAATCAGTGAATCGAGCATCACAGGAAGACCGCACGGAGGTTGGCGCGGCCGGAGGCGTCCACGCGCTGAGGCTTACGGTCCAGTGTACCTCACGATGAGAGCGGTGATGTCGTCGTACTGATCGGCGCCCTTGGCGAACGTCTTCACTGCGTCAATCAACTTCTCGAGGACGACCGCGGCAGGTTCGGTCGATTGCGACTTGATGACCTCGGCCATTCTCGCCTCGCCGAATTCTTCCCCGGCGACGTTCTGCGCTTCGGTCACGCCGTCGCTGTACATCACCATCGTGTCGCCCGGATCCAGCTGCACCTTGTCGAGCGAATAGGGCGCCGCTTCGAAGAGTCCGACCGGCATGCCGCCGGCTTCGATCCGCCGCATCCCCTGCTTCCCGTAGATCAACGGCGGGTTGTGGCCGCCGTTGCAGAACAACAGCTCGCCGGTGCGGGCGAGCCGCCCGTAGAGCAGCGTTGCATAGCGGGCGTCGATCGCGCGGCGGGTGAGCACCTTGTTGATGTGATCGACGGTCTCGGCCGGATCGTTGCCGACCAGCGAGAACGCGGAGAAGATGCCGAGGATCTTCGACGTCAGGAGGGCGGCGGCCGGTCCCTTGCCGGAGACATCCCCGACCAGGAATCCGAAGGTGCCGTCCGGCTGGTCGATCAGGTCGAAGAAATCGCCGCCGATCGATCGGGCCTGCACCGACGTGCCGCTGGCCTGAAAGAACGGGCCCGAGTGATTGCCCTCGGGCAAGAGCGCGCGTTGGATTTCCGCCGCGATCTTCAGCTCGTGCTCGATGCGCGCCTTCTCGAGGGTCTCGCGATACAGCCGGGCGTTCTCGATGGCCACACCCGCCTCGTTGGCCAGCGTGTCGAGCGCGGTGCGGGTGTGCGGCGCGAGCAGGCTCCCCTTCTCACGGCTGTCGAGATACAGCACGCCGATGTTCTTGGTCTCGTTCGCCATGTCGGCGCGGTCGAGATAGCGCACCAGCCGCAGCGGCACGCACGCGACATGTCGAATGCCGAGGGCGACCGTGCCCATGTGCATGTTGGCGAGATCCCCGTCGAGCAGATCGGCGACGATCTTGAGCTGCCCGGTTGCGAACACTTCTTCGGGAATCTTTCGGCTGGTGGTGAATCCCTTGCCCGAGAGCGTGATGCGGCCCTTGGCTCTGGCGAGCTTCATCTCGAGGTCGTTGCTGCCCTGAGGGGCGAGCATGATGAACCCGCGTTCAGCGCCGGCGACATCGATGGCGGCGTCGAGCACCAGGCCGAGCACTTCGTCGAGCACGCGGCCGGAGCCGAGAGCGCGAAGGCCTTCGAGCAGCGCCGCCATCTGTCGCAGATCGTTGACCGCGCTCGCCTGTGATCGATCGCTCGACGGCGGGCTGTCGGCGGCGAGAAAGACCACGTCGGTGCCGCTGGCACGGCCGAACTGCACGCGATCGCCGTGGGTCAGCGTCCGATCGGTGGTGAGCGCCTCACCGTTGACGAAGGTGCCATAACGCGAACCCTTGTCGCGCAGAATCCACGCCTCGCCTTGTTGAACGATCTCCGCATGCTCGCGCGACACATCGCTGCCAACCAGCCTGAGGTCACTCTCGGTTCGACGCCCGATCGAGACAACGGCCTTGTCGAGGGGAACGATGCGGCGGCCGAGCCCGTCGTTTACTTCGAGCCTGACTTGTGCCATAGCAAAATCGGAACCCCCGCCGGGTTCCGAGGCCTCATCATAGCAGGCTTCCGCAGGCGACTTCGCGCACGACGGCCGCGAGCGCAATGGCGAGCAACACGAGACCCATCAGCATCGGTCGAGAGACCCGAGACCGCGGCGCCGGTGGCGCGATCCGGGACGGAGTCGTGGCCGTTCCGCACTTGTAGCAGATGAGCGCGTTGTCGGCAATTTGAGTTCCACAGGAGCGACATGTCATACGATCGGTTGTAGTGATCCTTACATGATCCCGCTTCGAGACGTCATACCGTCGCGCACGATACCCGGGGTCACCATCACGATCATCGTCCTCAACGTGCTGGTTTTCCTGTTCGTGGGAAGCCTGGCGCCTCGTGCGGCCGAAGCGTTCGTCTACTTCTACGGGCTGGTCCCCGCCGAGTTCTCGCTGGCCACCGTCTTCACCTCGATGTTCGTGCACGGCGGCTTCGGCCACATCGTCGGCAACATGTGGTTCCTCTGGATTTTCGGCGACAACGTCGAAGATCGATTCGGCCACGGCCGGTTCCTGGTCTTCTATCTGATCTGCGGCTTCGTCGCCGCCATCTCCCAGGCCTGGCTCGACCCCACGAGCCCCGTGCCCATGGTGGGCGCGAGCGGCGCCATTGCGGGAGTGATGGGCGCCTACCTCATCCTCTATCCGCACTCGCGCGTGCTGATGCTCTTTCCGTTCCCGGTCTTCGTATACGAGTTGCCAGCCGTCGTGTTTCTCGTGCTGTGGTTCGTGATGCAGTTTGTGAGCGGCATCGACTCGCTGGCCGCGATGGGCACCGGCGATCTCACGGGTGGCGTGGCCTTCTGGGCGCACGTGATGGGGTTTGTCGCCGGTATTGTCCTCGTGCCGATCATGCGGCGGCGGGACCGAGAGACGGTCGAGTGGTGGGACGGGCTGCAGAGACGATCGTACTAGCTATCGTTCGGTCTTCTTGCGGATCTCCGCCGAGACGCTGGCCAGCTCGACCATCAGCTTCTCGAACGCGGCCTGCCATTCGGCGTCCGGCATCTCGCCTTTTTTCAGCTTCAGCTCTTCAGCCTGAGTCTCTAACGTGCGGCGGCGGCGGATGAGAGCGGCCACCTCAGGAGTCGCGTTTTCTGCGGCTCTATCGGTGTCGAGATAGGCGATGCGGGCGAGCCCGCCATCCGGCCCCTCGGCGTCGGCTTCACGGCCCTGACCATCGCCGTTGTCGTCAATCAACGAACGCTCGGTCGTGAGCTGTCCGCGCTGCTCGTAGTGCTGCTTCACGGCGGCGCTGGTCGCAGCAAACACTTCGAAAATCGACGTGCGGCCGTTCTTGTCGAGATCCGTGGAGGTTTCCTTGAGTGCCTTCACGAAGTATTCAGGGAATACGGTGGCGTACTTCTGAGCCACCGAGTCGGTCGCCGTGATCACGATCCGTCCCTTGGCGGCAAGGGCGGCGAGAAATGGAAAGCTGGCCTCGGTGGTGTTGATGATCGCGACGCGACCGGGCACGCCGCTGAGCAGGTCGGTCCAATCTTTGGTCGTCAGGTCCGGCCCGACGAGGTTGAACTTGGCGACGTCGCCATCGAAGGTCCCGTGACCGAGCAGGACGAGCATGAGGAAGTCGTCTTTCGCCGCGCCCTTCCGGATCTCGCCAAACACCTTGCGCACGTTCTCGGCGTTGGCGACCTCTCCGGTCTTGACGGTTTCGTCCACAAGGACGCGCACGTGCGCCGCGTCAAAACCGTAGCGATCGATGAGCGCCTGCTGGATGCCCGCGCGCCAGTCGCGCATCTGCTCGGCGTATTTCGGTCCGCCCGACGCGCCCGACACAATCACGGCCCAACGCGTTTCGGCTGCGGCGATGCTCGGAATCGCCAGCATCGCCAAAAGGGCACACAGTTTCGTCATTCGATATTTGCCTTCTGGCCGCCGCCGCGGCTTTGCCGCTTCGGCGCGCCATCGCGCCGTAGCTCGCCTGACAAACTGCGCGAGCGGAGGCGGATGCCTATTCTAAGCAAAGCCCACACGCCGGCGCACGATCCACTCTGCCACCAGCAAGCCAATGATCAAAAGCAGGCTCCATCCATTGTGCCAGAGGTCCCTCATTTCGGGCGCGCCAAGCTCGGGTGGTTGCTGACGGATGAGGCTCTCGAGCGTGCCTGCTTCGGTGACGTTCACGTAGCGCCCACCGGTTGCGCTGGCCAGGCGCCGCAAGACCGATTCGTTCAGCCGTGGCTGACTCATCTCCAGATCGCTGCCGCCGACGAGCACCTGGCGCCCGGAAGTCCCGAGCCGCGTCTCGCCGCGCGAAGCGGAGGCTTCGATCCGGTAGACGCCGGCCTGTTCGAAGCGCACCGCCACGGTGTAGCGACCGTCTTGCGGGCTCGATAGCGCAGGCGACAGCTGCCGCGTCTGCTTATCGGGACCGGTCACACGCATGACGACGTCCGCATCGGCGACGGGCTGGTACTCAGCGTTCCTCACGGTGACGACCACTCAATGGGTCCTGCCCGGGATTGATGGCGCCATCGGCACGACGTTCACGGGCTCGGTCGCCGCCGCGGTGAGCCACCGCGCCATCTGCCGCCAGATCGTTTCGTAGGTCGTGTCGGTCGCCGGCTTCCCCATGCGCCATTGCCACGAGGCCTCGCCGGCAAAGACCATCGACCGGCCCTGCCCGTACCGCTGCACGGCGAGCAACGGTCGCAGGTCACCCGCCGTCCCGGCACTGACCGCGAGAACCTGCGCGCCGGGCCGCGGCCCGCCGACGAGAGAGACCGACGCCAGAGCCGGCAATTCGGACCAGCGCTTCCGGCTCTCCTCGATGGATGCCGCCAGTCGCGTTGCGGGATGAACGAGGCCATCGGCGGTCAGCGTGACCGTGTTTGGCGCGGCCTCGACACCGCTCACCACCGTGACGTTCGACGTGCGGAGCACCGCGCTCCGCCGGTCGGTCAAATCGACCGGCAGCACATCCTCCAGTGGAGTGCCCACCAGCCCCTGGCGCTCGAACGAGCGCGCGCCGAGGACCAGCAGACCGCCGCCGCGATTGGCCACGAAGTCGGCGGTCAAGGCCAGTTGTTCTCGCGTGAAGAAGTCGGCCTCGATGTTCCCGAAAATGATCCCGTCGTAGGCAAAGAGCTCGGCGCGGGTGGCCGGGTAGCCGTTGACGAGCGACTTCACGCGATTGCCGCCCGCCTGGACGAAAAAGGTCGGCCGCCCTGCGTCGTTGGTCCCTTTGCGCACGACGGCGTCGATGTCGAGTCCCGGGTCTCGGGCCAGCGCGCGCTTGAGAAACGTATGCTCGAAGCCCGGCGCACCCTCGACGACGAGAATTCGCCGCCGGCCCTTCTGCGGCGGCACCAGAACGCTGCGGCTGTTGTTCTCCCTCGACACCTCGCGAGAACCGAGGGGAATTTCCACCGTGTAGACGGTGGCGATATCAGGATCTGGAGAGACCGTGAAGACCTCGTGGATCGGCGCGCCGTCGGCCGACGGCGTGACGCGTCGAACGTCGACCGGGCGCCCGTTGGCACTGACACGGAATTCCACCGGCTCCTTGGCAAAGCCGTTGCTGACCGCCGACACGCTGAGATCGATCGACGCGCCGGCGAGGATCGGCTCGCCCGCCGTGAGGTTCACGATCTCGCGATCGCGTGGCGCGCCGACACTGCCAATCCCGACGGCAAAGATCGGCGCGGCGGGAAGCCGCGGGTTCTCGCTCTCCGGCTCGTCGGTCGCGCCGCCATCGGACAGGAGCACCACACCGGCCATCCGCTCCTGCCGGTGCCGATCGGCCAGCGCGGTCATTGCGGCGTTCAGTGACGTTCGCGGAGACGTGGCGGCAAGGTGCTCGACGTCCGCCTCGGCCAGGCCTTCGCCAAACGTGAGCAGCTCGAGACGAAACGAGCGGCCAAGCTTCGTCTGGAGCTCTCGCACCAGCGCTTGCGCTTGCGCAATTCGCGTCGGGCCGTCAGTGTCCGCCAGCCGCATGCTGCGGGAGACATCAACGAGGATCGGCAGCAGCGTCGTGGTGTTCACAGTCGGCGGAATGACCAGCACCGGCCGCAGCAGAATCGCCAGCAGCACGAGGAGGGTGACGGTGCGAAGCGCCGACAAGCCGAGTCGCGCCCGGCGACCGATGAGCAGTGGCACGCGCGCGTACGCGAGCCAGCCCAGCGTCACGGCTGACGCGAACGCCAGCACGTAGCCCCACCACGGGAGCGAAACCGCAAATCGCATGGACCGTCGACCTCGGCTTTCGAGCTCGCGCCTAGGATCGCGTCCGCGTGATCCGGGTCATCTGCGTGTTCATGTGGGTATCTGCGTCATCTGCGGCCTAGCGCGGCGCTCGACGCGGTGTCGCAAGGGACTGGTAATAGCGATCGACCAGTTCCCGGTAGCTTTCAGGCGCGGATTCGTATCGACCAACGTTCAATCGATCGACCTTCTCGCGGGCGCGAAGCTGATCCGACAACTTCGACTCGGTCTGCTCGAGCGCGAGCAGCAAGTTGTTCTTCAATGACTCCCACTTCGCGAAGTCCTGCTTGAACCCTTCGGTGCCAGGCGCCGAGACGCTCCGCTGCCAGTTCTCCGGCGTGCTGCCCCCCTTCTGCATCTCGGGGTTCTGACGGCGGAGATCCTCGGCCAAACGCTGGGCATCTCGCATCTGCTCTTCGGCCTCGCGTTGGAGCTTGGCGACCTCGCCGCTCCGTCCACCGGCCGAGCTTCCCTGCTGGCCACTGGCGCCTTGTCGGCCGTCCGCCCCAGGCGACGATGCGTTCTGACCGGGCTTCTGGGCGTTGTCGGGCGATCCACCGGGCGAGGGTTGACCGGCATTGCCGTCGCGCTGGGCGGGCTCGGCGGCGCGCTGCAGCGAGTCCATGGTCTGTTGCAGCTCGGCGATGCGATCGCGCAGCTCCTGGGTGCGCGCCATTTGCGATGACAGCCGCTGGGTTTCGGCGTCGCGCGTGCCGGTGGCGGCGCCAAGCTGCTCGGCCACTTTGTCCAGGGCCCGCGCGAGATCTTCCGACTGCGCGGCGCGTCCGCCGGTCGGGGCGCCATTCCCCTCGCGCATCGCTTGCGCCGACTCCCGCATCCGGTCGGCGATCTTTTGTTGATCGAGCTGACGCGAGGCCTCCGAGGTCGCCTGCCGCTCTTGCGGTTCCCCGTCGGCCGTCGATTGGCCGAGCTGCTTGACCGCGTCGCTCAGCCGGTCGGTCCGCTCCGCCAGCCGCTCCTGGTCACCCACCAAGCGGCGCCTCGCATCTTCACCGGCGGCGCCGGCAGACGTGCGCGCCGCCTCGTTGCCAATCCGTCGCTGACCGTCGGCCAGTTGTCGCGCTTCGAGTTGGAGATCGCCGAGGGCCCTGCGGCGCTCGTCGGGCCGGGCGCCCTGCATTTGCTCTTCGAGCGAGCGCAGCTGCTGCAGCGCGCGGTCGCCGCGCGAGCTGGCCTGCTCGGGGTCCTGCCGGCGAAGATCGCTCGACGCGTTGCGCATCTCCTCCAGCACGTCTCGCATTTTCTGGCTCCCGCCCTGGCCCGATTTCCCGCTCTGCGAGGACGAAGATCCCTGGCCGCCCTGGGCGTTCTGCGAGGGCGGGTTCTGCTGCGACTGCGCGCGCTGCAGCTGCCGCGACAACTCCTCGGCCTGTTGCCGCAACTCGTTCTGCTCGCGGGTGAGCTTCTCGAGCAGGCGCTTGATCTCGTTCTCGCTCAGGCGTTCCTTGTCTTTCGCGAGATCGCGCTGCTCTTTGTTCAGCGCTTCCTGCCGTCGGGCCAGGTCCCGAATCTTGTCGAGGGGGTCGTCTTCCTTCCTGGTTTCCGCTTTCGATTCGGTGCTGGACGGCGTCTCGTAGTTGGTCTGCTGCTGTTTGCGCAGCTCCTGATCGAAGAGCGTGGACAGGTCCGGCGTCTGGCGGTTGCCCCCGCCACCACCTGACGCCTGCTGGCGCGACACCTGAAGCCGGCGAATCTCGGCGGCGACCTTCAAGAGCTGATTGAGCGCGTCCATCTCCAAAGGGAGCGATTCGGCGGTGCGTAACCGATTCAACTCGTCTGCCGCTTTTCCCATCGCCTCGATGGCGCTGGCCATCGCGTCTTCGCGGCTGGGAACCGCCCCGACCTGCCGGCCTCGCCGTCGCCTGGGATCGGCCGTCGCCCTGGCGACTTGTCCGGCCAGCTCTTCCGCCTTGGCCTTGGTTGACGCCTGCGCCTCGGCGACCGCACGGATGTCCTGCGCCGATTTGGCGTCCTTGGTCTTGCGCGCCCGCGCGTCGAGCTTCCAGGTTGCCGCGATGATGTCCTTCTCCGCCGCCACGAGCGCGTCGACGTCGGTCTGCTGCCCCATCATGCCGGCCATCGCCTGGCTCTCGGCGGAGACGAACTCTTCCTCGTACGGCTTGACCTCGAGGAAATAGATGTCGCTGCGCGCTTCGGCCGACTGGCGGCCGTGCGGAACGTCGCGGGCACGAGCGTGATAGGTGACGAAGTCACCCGGCTGGACGTTGAGATCTTCGAGGAACACCGTGTGACTGCCGTCGAGCGAGAGTCCACCACCCTTGGCAAGCGGCACGACGGTTTCGCGGCCATTCGAGGCCTTGAGCACCAAATCGAGCGAGCCGACGCCGTAATCGTCTTCGGCGTGCGCCTCGATCGTCACTTCTTCGAGCGGCGACACGTGCCGGTCACCGGCGGGCCTCAGAATGCGCACATCGGGCGGGCTGTCGTTCACCATCCGGATGAAGTACTCGGTGTCGCCAGGCATCTTGAAGCCGTCGAGGTCCTCGAGCGCAATACGGTACGAGCCTTCGGCGTTCACCGTGATCTCGGCGGTGAGCACGCGATCGGGTCCGGCCAACGGAATCGCCGGGCCATCGGCAAGCGTCAACTGTCCCTGCGACGCCGGTTTGTCGGTCGTGACCGTGACCTCTACTTTCGTTCCCGCCGGCGCATAGATATCGCCGCCGTCTTCCTCGGTGCGAGGCGCCAAACCCAGGCCGTCCGGATACTCGAAGCGGAGATCGACCCGCGACACGCGAATGGGTCGCACCACCGTCACCGTAAACTCCGGCGACATCGTCGATCCGGCCGACACCCGATAGGGGAACGACATGGTGAGGTTCTGGAGCGTGATCGCCCACTCACCAGGCGCATCACCCGGCGTGAGTGGCGCCGAATGCGCTTCTTTTCCCTGCCCGACCGTCAGTACCGGTGTCAGCCCTTCAATGCCAGGCATGCGCGCCACGATCTTCAATGGCTGCCCCTGGCGGACCTTGGTGTCGCCCGGGGAAACGTTGATGCGGTAGTACGACGGGAAAAGGTAAGCGGCTGAAACCTTGGCGGCCCGGCCGGCCGATGGTGCAAACCAGATGGCCGCAAACAGGAAGGCGAGACTCGCGGCGCTCGCACCCAGCATCGAGCGCGAGATGGCGCGACGGCTGATGACTGTCTCCATGTCCACCCGGCGAGCCGCCCGAACCGCATCCGCTGCGAGCAATGCCGAAATGCCACGATTCCGGGACGAGGCCGCCGAAGCCGAATGCTGCACGGCGGTCACGAGCAGGTCGTCCAGCCCTCCAGCCTGCTCTTCGACAAAGCGCGCGAGCCGCAAATCGTCCGGCGACTGTTTGAGAGGAAGCAGCGCACACACGAGCGCGACGGTCGCGCTGGCCAGGACGGCCAGCACTGCGATTACCAGGGGAATGCCGTCGCCGGCCACGATCCAGACCGCGAAGGCGCCGATCAGAAAAATCGCTGCAGCCGTCGCCGCGCCGAGCATCCACGCGCGAAGGAACGCACGGCGCCGCCACCGCTGCCTGACCTCATTGAGGATGGCTCCGAGCTCGAGTGCAGATTCGTTCATCAGCTCCTATCAGTAATCCTACGACGAACGCCGCGCATTGGGAGTCGGGCCTTCCTCCTCTTTTTCCTATGTGGCCCGCCGTCCGATGAGCGCTTCCCCGCCAAGCGCCGCGAGCATCAGCAGCAGCCCGACCTGCCACCATCGCTGCTGGTCTTCCACCTGACGGGCATCGTTCTGGGGCGACTGCGCCTGAGAACGACCAACACGGCTGATGGCGCTCTCGAATTCCTCGGCGGTCCCGACCGACGGGTCCGATTCGCGCACATCCACGTTCACGACCACCGGCTGGCGCGCGCCGTTAACGGTTGCCACGGATGCGACGCCAGGTTGCTGCGGGGCCCCAGGAGGAACATCCGGAAGTACCCAGGCCTGTCGTGTTTGCCGCCCTGACGTCAAGTAACGGGCGCTCTCGACGACGAACGGAACGAACGCCGGATTGAGCGGAAAGCGTCCCCACTGGTTATCGAGGTCGGACGTGAAGATCAGCAGCCGGCCGCCTTCAACCGACTGCTCGGCCAGGGCGATATCCCCGCCAGAGAAACGGGCCAGAACCGTACGGTCCGCCTGATCCTTGAGGCGGCGGAATTGATCCGCAACAACGTCTCCGAGCGCGCCGCTCGGGCTCGAGAACGCACGAAAGATCGGATGCCTCGCATCGATGGGCACAAGAGCGACGCCGCCCGGAGGGCGAACCGGATCGTTGGAGACACCGAGATCGGCACCGACCACAACCGGAAGCGAGGCGACATCGACCTCGGGGCCAAGCGTCAGGAACACTTGGCCACCCTGGCGCAGATAGCTGGCCAGCAAGGTGCGGCCGCGCCGATCGAGCGTGCGCGTGCCGATTACGAATACGGCCGCTTGCGATGCCATGGCGTTGTCGTCCCACCCGGAGAGCGCGCGGCCATCGACGGCTTCAACACGGAATTCCTGCCCTCGGCCGGCGACCGTGAGCGCGCGTTCCAGGTACAGTCCGCCAACCGAGCCAGCGGGATCGGCCACCACAACAGCAATCGGCAGGGCTGGCTTCGGATCGAGGATCACATATCGCAGGTTGTCGTTCTGAAAGCCGGAGGGGTCTTCGATGGTGACGACGGCGCTTCCAGAGCGTGGAATCTCGCCAGCCAGCTGCACGTCGGTGGCGGCTTGCGGCTGAATGGTCAGCGGCTGTTCGGCGATCGGCTTGCCTTCGACGATCAGCTTCGCGGTCGTGGCGGCCGCCGAGGCCCCGTAATTCTGGATGGTGGCAACGACGACGCGCTCCCGCCGCTCGGCAAAGGTCACGGCAAGGTTGGTTCTCGGCGACTGAATCGACACGACTTGCGTAGTGACACCAACCGGGAGTCCTCCTTGGTCGCTCACATCCCAGCCGGCCCGCTGCAGATCGGTCACGAAGATGACGCGCGCTTCGCGCGCGCCGATCACGTCGCTGATGCGAGCCAGCGCGGTTCGAAAGCGGGTGCCACCAGCGCCGGCGTCGAGCCGATCGATGGCTGCCGACACTGCGCCGCGATCGATCGTCGGCGGCACGACGACCGTTGCGGAGTCAGAAAACGCAACGAGGGCGATGGCGTCGGACGAGGGCGCCGCGCCGACCGCCTGCTTCGCCGCGTCGCGGACACGGGCGTACTGGCCCGGGGCCGAAAGGCTCATCGAGGTGTCAACTGCGATCACCGTGAGAGGCGCGGTCAACGGCGCGAGGGCGACGGCCACGTAGGGTCGGGCGAATGCGAGCGCGAGCAGCACGAGCGCCGTCGAACGGAGGACGAGCAGGATGATCTCCCGAAGCCGCCGGCGGCGTTGCCGCTCGATGGGCACACGCTCGAGCAGCCGGACCGACGGAAAGTCGACGACAACGTCGGTCCTGCGTCTGAAGAGATGCAACACGACCGGCACGGCCACCGCGACCGCCGCGCCGAGAAACAGCGGCGACAAAAAGGAGATCCCAAACATTACGGTACGCGCCGACGAGTCATCAGATAGGCCATGAGCCCAAGTTCCAGCGGCTGCGTCGTCTCGAGCAGACAGTAGTCGATGCCGGCCAGCTTGAGGTCGCGCTTGTATCGATCGATGAGCGACTGAATGCGCTTGAGGTAATCGCCACGGACACTCGCCGGCACCGCCAGAATCTCGTCCGCGGTCTCCATGTCGCGGAACCGCGCGGCGTGATCGAAGGGGAACTGCAGCTCGTCGTGGTCCAAGATCTGAAACACGACGACGTCGCTGCCGCGATGCCGGAGCGGCTTCAGTCCTTCGATCACCCGGTCGGGGTCGTCCAAGAGATCGGAAATGAGCACGACGAGCCCACGCTTGCGAATCGCGATCGCGAGATCTCGCAATGGCTTCGCGACGTTGGTTCGGGTACCGAGCCGGAGGCGTTCGAGCGCGACGAGCACCGCGCGCAAGTGGCCGCCGCGGGCACTGGCCGGCAGCATCGACACAATCGTCTCGTCAAAGGCGAGCAGACCGAACGCGTCGCGCTGCCGGTTCATCAGGTAAGCCAGCGCACCGGCGAGATACGAGCCGTACTCGAGCTTCGTGATGCCGTGCGAGCCGTAGCCCATCGACGCGCTCACGTCCAACAGGACGTGGCAAGTCAGGTTGGTTTCTTCCTCGAACTTCTTGACGAAGTGCTTGTCCGATCGCGCGTAGATCTTCCAGTCCAGCGTCGCGAGATCGTCGCCCGGCAGGTACTGTCGGTACTCGGCAAACTCGACGCTGAAGCCTTTGTAGGGACTGCGATGCAGCCCGGTGAGAAAGCCCTCGACGACGGTCCGGGCCTTCAAATCGATCGTGCCGAGCTTGGCGACGACCGCCGGGTCGAGAAAGCGAGCCTGGCCGGCAGCCATGTCGCCTACAACCCGCTGGCGGGAAGCGGCACGGCCGCGAGCAGCTGCTCCACGATGCGGTCGGACGAGATGCCTTCGGCCTCGGCGTAGAAGTTGGTGAGGACGCGGTGCCGGAGAATCGGCTTCGCCAGCGCCTGGATGTCC
Organism: uncultured Acidobacteriota bacterium; assembly: GCA_963773045.1. Lineage (GTDB taxonomy): Bacteria > Acidobacteriota > Vicinamibacteria > Vicinamibacterales > UBA2999 > 12-FULL-67-14b. The sequence goes on from CAVYZT010000016.1 coordinate 130,199, forward strand.
TTCACCGAGACATGGTGGCGCCCGTGCAGCAGCGCGCGCGCCTTGGCGCCGATCACGAGGGCATGCGAGGCGCGCAAGCCGGCGCCCCACTTCACCCACTTCTCGACGAAATCGAGCTTGGCGCCGCGGCCGGGCCGCGAGCTATCGGTCAGACGCACGGCGTAGCGCACGACCTCCTCGGCCACCAGGACCTGCCGCACGTAGCCTTGAATCGCCAGGATCTCGGCGCCGTCGAGCACGCGCGCCGGCGCCGGTCGATCGGCGCCCGTCGTCTCGGTGACGACCTGTACCTCGTCGTCCTCGGAGAGATACGTCATCACGACGTTGAAGAGAAAGCGGTCGAGCTGCGCTTCGGGCAGCGGATACGTGCCCTCCAGCTCGATCGGATTCTGGGTCGCCAGCACGAAGAACGGCCGTTCGAGCTCGTAGGTCCGGCCGGCCGCCGTGACGTGGTACTCCTGCATCGCTTCGAGCAGGGCTGCCTGCGTCTTCGGCGGCGTGCGATTGATTTCGTCGGCCAGGATGATCTGCGCGAAGATCGGTCCCTTGCACGAATCGCAGCGCGCGGTGGCCGTGATCCTCGTCGAGGATCTCGGTCCCGGTGATGTCGGCCGGCATCAGGTCTGGCGTGAACTGGATGCGCTTGAAGCTGAGATGGAGAATCTCGGAGAGCGTCTTGACCAGCAGTGTCTTTGCGAGCCCTGGCACGCCAGTGATGAGGCAGTGCCCGCCGCAAAACAGCGACATCAACACTTCGTCGACTACGTCGTCCTGGCCGACGATCACCTTGCGCAATTCGTTGAGGATTGATCTGACGGCTTTCCGCCACCTTGGCGACGAGACTTCCGACTTCAAGCTCCGGGCTCTTCATTCGTGTTCTTTCTGCTTTCTTCGTTCGACGGTCTTCTTCAGTGCGTCAGGGCGTAAATCACCTCGTTGATGAGCATCTGGTAGGCCTGCGCCGTCCACTTGATGTAGCCGGGATAGTCTTCGGCGTTCGACCATTCCACGCCGTCACCCATGTCGGTGTTCCAGTTGATCAGCACCATCGGGCGGCCGGTGCTGTCCAGAATCCCACGGAGGTGCGGCTGAAAGCCGCCCTTTTCCCACGTGCGCCCCTGCAGAAACGAGCCCAAGCCGGGAATCTGCGGGTACTTCTCGATGCGGTAGAAACACGTGTAGATCGGATGCGGCGGCGAAATCTCGACGATGTCGCGATCGGGAAAGACGCGCTTCAACTGGCGAACCGTCAGATCCCATTCGTACGGCCCGTGAAAGTCGTCGAGCGTGAGCGTGCCGCCGCGCAGGAGGAACTCCCGCAGGATGGGCACTTCGGAATCCTTGAACTGGATGTTGCTGGGCTCGACCATGTAGATCCACGGGTGTTGCCACAACTGCTCGTCCTCGAGCGTCAGCACGATGGGATCGCCGACTTCGATCGCGGTCACCGCTTTCAGCCGGCGCGAGAGATTCTGGTCGGCGGCCGGCGCGTCAATCGCCCACGGCTCGTCCCAATACGCCAGGCGGTTGGCCCCGCCACCGCCTTCGTCTTCCCAGCTGTTGTATTTGATGCGGACGAAGGTCCACTGAAGACCCTTGAACCGATCGCTGGACAGACTGGGGACCTGCGCACGCATCGCCGGCGGCGTCAGCCAGAGCGATAGGACGGCGAGGGCCACAAGCGCCGACGCTTTCCGCACTCTTGGCAGCTTTGGCACTGCTGGCACCCTTGGCACCTTGTTAGTGTCCTCCCTGGGTGAGCTTCAGCAGCAGATCCTGCGCGCGCGTGTAGGTTGGGGCGATCTCCAGTGCCTCGAGCGCGTGTTTCTTCGCCTCGCCCTTCTGGCCCGCTTGCGCCAGCGCCTCGCCGAGATCCGCATGCGCTCCAGCTCGATCGAGTGGACCGGCCGCGAGAGCGACTCGAAACATCTTGATCGCTTCGTTGGTTTGGCCGGCCGCCAGCGCCATGCGGCCCAGCGTCGCGTGCGACGCCGCATCGAACGGATCGATCGCCACGGCCCGCGTGAGCGCGGTCTGGAGGCGGGCGGGCTCCTTGGTCCCGTCGATCAACGTGGCCAACTGGCGCGCGGACTGCACATCCGAACTATCGGCTGCCGTCAGTTTTTCCAAGGCCCGCGCGGCCAGCACCTTGTCGCCTTTCTTCAGTGCCACCTCGGCAATCTGGGCGTGTGGGCTGTCCTTTCCAATCGCGTTGGGGACGAGCGCGGCCGCCTTCTCGAAAGCGGCGATGGCCGCATCGGGCGACGACTCCTTCAGGCTCTCGCCAAGCGCCATCTGCGCATCGAAGCTGTTCGGATTCGCGCTGGCGATCGCCTTGAGCTGCTCCGCCGATACGTCCGGCTTCAGCTCGGCGGGAGTGGTGAGCGACCGTCGCAGCGCGCCGAATCGCTGGTCGACGAACCCGTCGAAACTCTTCTGCAACGTGTCGATGTCGACACCGAGCGTCCGCTTGATCGCGGCCTCGGTGTCGATCCCATCTGCATACGACTGCACGAACGCGCGCAGCTTCCGCTGGCCATAGACCTCGACGATGTGCTCGACGACCAGCGACGCCTGGTAGTAGGCCAGCGAGATCGTCTCAGGGTTCATGAATCCCGAGTTCAGGTCGCGAAGCTTCAGCACGCGGCCGTGGTCGATGGCTCGCGCGAACGGAATGTCCATCTCGCGGCCCCATTCCGGCCGTGCCCGTTTCTCTTCAAAGGTCGAAATCCCTTCGGACAGCCAGCGCGGCAGCCGCTGGTTCGATAGCTGCAGCGTGATCACGTGGGCCATCTCGTGCCATAGCGTGACGCCCCAGTTGAACGTGCCCGGATCGCGGGCCTTTGGCGAATCCAGCGTGACGACCCGGCCGAAGCACGCGCCGAGCGCGCCGAGCATGCCGGGAAGGCCGAGCGTCCGGACGGCGAAGTCGTCGTGGCTTGGGAACATCTCGATCAGGATGGGTCCACGCGGCGTGAACTCCCACGTCTTGACCAGCGCCGCGAGCGCTTCCTTGGCCAGCGCCGGCGCGTACTCGCGCATCACCGGGGCTTCGGCTGGATGAAGGCGCAAGACCATGTCGCCCTCGCGGATGGTCGCGAAGGGCTCGAGTGTGTCAAGAAGATCGAGCAGGTTCTTGGTGACGACGTCGAACGGGTCGTTCTTGAAGGCGGTCTCGAGCATGCGACGCGCGTTGGTTTCGTCGCCGGTGCGCATCAGGTGGGCGCCCAGGTCGGCGTAGGCGCGAACGTTGTCGCGATCGAGCGCGATGCCCTTCCGCACCAGGTCGGCCGCTTCGTCGAAGCGGTAGGCCCGAGCGGTCACCGAGCCGATCACCCGGTAGATCTCGCCATACGTCGGATTGATCTTGAGGGCCGCAGCAACCGCCTCCTGATGCTCCTGGTTCCTTCCCTCCACGTAATCGAGCCCCGCCTGGAGCGCCAGCGCTTCCAGACTCTTCGGATTGAGCTCGAGCGCCTTCTCGACGGCTTCGCGCGCTTCCTTCTTCTTGTCCTGGTCGGCCGCCATCTCGGCGACGAGGAGATGCGCGCCGATCTCACGGGAATTGATCTTGAGGACCTGTTCGACCAGACGCGCGGCCTGCGGCGGGTTCTCGTCGGCCAGGGCGCGCGCCAGGCCGAGCAGGGCCGGACCAAACGCCGCGTCGGTCTTCAGTGCAATCTGGTACGACTTGGCGGCGTTCTGCCGATCGTACTTTTCCAGAAACAGATCGCCCCACGCCGTGTTGATGATGGGGTCGTTCGCCGCCAGGCGATCGGCATCTCGGAAGAGATCGTTCGCATCCTGGTATCGACCCAACGCCCGCGCCGCTCGAGCCGCGCGCAGATAGTCGCGCGCGCGAGCGTTCGGCGAATCGCTGAGCAGGATCAGTTGCAGCGTGCGGCGTCCTTCAGTTCGCTGTCCCAGGTACATCTGCAGCAGGCCACGTTCGAGGGCGGCATCGCTGGTTGGATTCTGGGAGGCGATCGGCTGCAACAACTGATCGGCGCGGGCGTAGTCGCCGCGGACGCGGGCGACGAGCGCCCGGAGCACCACCAGCGGTTCGTCGTTCGGATAGGCCTGCGCGGTCTTCTCGACTTCGTCGAATCGCCCCGTTCTCCAAGCCTGTTCGGCGGCAGTACGGACGGCGGTAATCGTGCTGCCTTGCTCGGCGCCGGAGGGTCCCGAAGGGGCGGTGACAACGAGGAGCACGAGGGCCGCGGCAGCCCTGATCGGAGGGGACATGACCTTATCCGGAGTATATAGGCAGTCCACAGTCCGCGGTCCAAAGTCCGCGGCCCAAGATCGATCGATCCACACCCGGTCTTCACCTGAACACAGCCCGCTAGTTGAGGTTTTGGACGACGACCTGGTAACTGTGGTCTGCGAACCATGGACCGTGGACCGTGGACTGTGGACTGTGGACTGTGGACTGCGAACGTCGGACCCTGGAACCGCGAACTGCGGACCGTGAACTGTGGACCGTGGACCGTGAACTATGGACCGTGGACCGTGAACTGCGGACCGTGGACCGTGAACTGCGGACCGTGAACTGCGGACCGTGGACCGTGAACTGCGGACCGTGGACTCTGGACCGTGGACTAGTACAAAGGCCTCCACGTGAAAAACATCACGGCGACAAACCCCTGCAGCATTGCAAAGATCGCCACCCATGCGAAGCGATGACGCTCGGGCACGGCGGCGCCCATCCACATGAACGCGGGAAACAGAATCGAGGTCACTCGTCCCATCGACAGCAACCCGCCTGCCGCGATCGGCGGCAACACATTCACCACCAGCATCGCAGCGTAGGCGATGCCAAACCGCCGGTAGACCGGCCAGACAGCGCCGAGCGCGAAGAGGACCGCGAGCAGATAGAAGAGGTCGAGCGTTTGCGTCGACGCGTACCCGTAGAGACCGTAGGTCGAGATGAAACCGATGCGATCCGACACCACGCTGTCGAGGCTGCGGTACACGCGTCCCCACGCGACGTTCTGTGCCGCCCATTGAAACGGATTGCCGGTCAAGGCGTAAATGTAGGCGGAAAAAATCAGCATCCCAATCCCAGGCGACGCGGCAGCGAGCAACCGGGGAAAGAGGCGTTCCCGTTTCGACGTGATGGCCATCAGGCCGAGGACGATGGAGAGAAAGCAGCCGTTTGGTCTGGTGAGGCCTGCCGCGAGCCCCCAGAACGCAGCGGCCCATAGACGATCGTTTTTGAAGTGATAGACCGCCGCGACAATCGTGAGAAAGAAAAGGCCTTCGGTATATGCGGCGCTGAAGAACACGGCGAAGGGATAGGTCGCCATGAAGGTCACGGCGGCGACCGAGCCGCCCTCATCTCCCAACTCCTGTCGTGTGAGCCTGAGGAGATAGATCAGTCCGGCAAAAAACGCGACCAGCGACACGCCAACGCCGGTCCAGAGCGGCTGGCGTCCGAACACGGGCGACAGATATCGCATCAGCATCGGCGCCGCCGGGAAGAACGCGATGTTCTGCTGCTGCTCGGGGCGATACGACGCGTTCCACTCGTAGCCATCCATCGCGATGCCGAGATACCAGCCCGTGTCCCAGCGCGCCGGGAGATCGAGGAAGTCGTTCGAGTAGATCCGCCAGCGCGATTGCGCCTCAGGTGGGAAGCCGACCAGGACCACGGCGAGAAACCCGACGGCGAGCACACCGGCTCGGGTCGCGAGATGAATGGGGAGCACGACGCGCGTGTCCGGCCGGCGCCACCAATCGACGATGGCGGCAAACACGCGTTGTGGCAGGGGCTGCCGTCGCACGAGTGCATGCCGCACCGCCAGCGCCACCATCGTCCACAGTGCTGGCCGGATCCAATCGGTGATCGAGAGCCGGCCGCCGGGGATCGGGAGACGGAATCCGCCGAACACGAATGTTGAAATCGCCAGCAGCGCCATCGCGATGGCGATCAGGTCGAGGGCCGTCGCCCACCGCGGCAGTTTCACGGCGCTATTGTAGGGCACGCTCTCGGCCGCACTCCCCCAATCCACAGGAGTCATCCGCGGATGACACAGATGACTCAGATGCCGCGGAGCCAAGACGGCAGCCTGGCCCGCGGCCGGCCGGTCGCACCCCAGACTTCGAATCTGTGGACCGTGAAATCTGTGGATTGCCTTATGGAGTGCGGCCGAGCGCTCGATCCTCTACGCGGATCCGCGCGCGCATCAGCGAACCGAAGCCGATGACGGCTGCGACGCCAGTGACCGGCGCGAAGACGATCGCGGCAAAGCCGGCGAGCTCGCCGACCACGGCGACGTAATTGGGATGGTTGAGCAAGCGATACGGGCCACTGGTAATCAGCGACGGCTGCTGCGGCACGATGACTTTGAACGTCCATCGCGGACCAAGTGCGGCAATCGCCCACGCCTTAAGCGCCTTGGCCAGCCCAAACAGCGCGAGACCACCAAGCAAGACCGACGGCGGCGAAGGCCCACGCCACGCGCCCTCGATCGCCATCAGCACGAAACACCCGGGATAGGCCCATCGCATCGTCCGATAGACATCGTGCGGCGCTTCACGTGCGCCGCGCGCCAGCAGCACGCGTTCGTTGAAACTCGCAAGCACGGCTTCGCCTGCCATGACCAACAACACAGCGACGAGGGTGATCAGAGCGATCGCTGGACCAGGAGAGCTGGGCATGTGACTGGAAACTGAGCGTCTCGTGCCGCCTGAGGCATGCCGTTCAGGCGTCGCCGGCGTACCTGATGATTCCTTCGAATGCCGAAGGCACGATTCGCGCCGCAACGGTCGCCGCCGCGATGCCATGCGGCGCGGCCACCAGCACGCGGATAGCGCGATTGAACCGCCATTTCGACCGGAAGGCGCGACGCCGGCGCGCGGTCAGGTCGAGGTGGGCGACGGTTGCGCGCGTCCGGCCCTGCAGAACATCCAGCGCCACAGCGGCCGCGAGCTCCGAGCCAGTGAGGGCCAGGCGCAGGCCGTCTCCAGTGATTGGGTCGATGAAGCCAGCCGCATCGCCGGTCAGCAGCAACCCTGGCGCGCCGGCGACCTCTGCGTCCACGGCCATCGGTCCCAGCATCACCGGGGGCGCGACCGGCCTGGCCCGCGAAAACCGCCGCCGCAAGTCGGCATCGCTCTGCAATCGATCGGCCAGCAGTTGTTGTGGCGAGGCCAAGCGAGTCGCGCCCGAATGGTGCGGGACAACGAGACACGCATTGGCGAGTCCACCGGGCAGCGGCGCGACTCCGAGGTAGCCGTCGTGCCTGACGTGCATTTCGCCGGCAGTCGTGAGCTCGTCGACGTCAGTGAAATACGCGCCAATCGCCCATCGCCTCGGCCGCTCCGGTTGTCGAGCCAGCGATCGAGCAAACGCCAGCGAGGATCGACGTCCGTCGGCCGCGATCACGAGACCCGCTTCATGCCGGAGCGTCCGCCCGTCGCGTGACCGCATGGTGACGCCGTTCACAACGGTCGCCCCGCCGTCACTCCGCTCGGAGAGCCCACTCACCTTCACGCCTTCGTCCACCTGGACTCCGGCCGACCGGACCTGATCGATGAGCCACGCGTCCAACACGCGGCGCGTGACGGCACATCCCTTCAGACCGGATCGATAACGGCCGCGAACCTGCACGCGTCCCGGCCCGGTGAGCAACATGCCATCGATTGGCAGTCCGGCCGCAAAGAGTGATGCGGCCTCGAAATGCCGCGACAGAATGGCCACGGCGCCGGGATTGAGGGTGTCACCGCACAGCTTGCTTCGGGGAAACGTCGATCGATCGAACACGCGCACCCGCGCACCGGCCCGCGCCAGGAGGATGGCTGCCAGCGCTCCCGCCGGACCGCCGCCGACGATGGCGACATCATCCATCGGATCGACCAAGCACCAGCGCGCTGTTCTTCGATCCGAATCCGAGGCAGTTGCAGAGCGCCGCTTCCGCATGCACGGGCCGGCCGTGGTTGGGAATGAAGTCGAGATCGCAGGCGGGGTCCTGGTCGTGCAGGTTGATAGTGGGCGGCAGAAAGCCGCGCGACAGAGCCAGCGCGGTGGCGACGACGCCGGCCGCGCCGCTGGCGCCTTGCGGATGCCCGATCATCGACTTGGTCGACGATCCCGGGACCCGGTCGGCAAGCGCACCGAAAAACACGCGAGTGCAACGCGACTCGATGGCGTCGTTCAACTGCGTGGAGGTGCCGTGGTAGTTGATGTAGCCGACCTCTTCGCGGGATCGGCCCGAGCGCTCGATCGCGAGGCTCATACACCGGACGATCTGCTCGCCGTCCGGATCCATCTGCACGCGGTGGTAGGCATCGCAGGTCGAGGCGTAGCCGTCGATCGTCGCGTAGATGCGCGCGCCGCGGGCACGGGCACGCGACTCGAGCTCGAGCGTCAGCATCCACGCGCCTTCGCCGAGCACGAACCCATCGCGTCCACGATCGAACGGGCGTGAGGCTTCGTTCGGGCGATCGTTATAACGGGTCGACACGGCGCGCATGCGCGAGAAGCCGAAGATCATTCCCGGTAGGACACACCCGTCGGTTCCGCCCGACAAGATCACGTCGCATTCGCCGTGGCGCAGCAGCATGGCGGCATAGCCCAGGGCGTCAGTCGAGCTGGTGCAGCCGGTCGAGAGCACGTGACTCACGCCGTGCAACCCGAGCGCAATCGAGATCTCGCTCGACACCATGCCGCAAATCCCGATGGCGATGGCATAAGGCGTGACGTGATCGCCGTTCGACACGAAGAAGTCCTGATATTGCCGTTCACCGACGTCGATCCCGCCGCCGCCAGTGCCAATCACCACGCCGGCGCTGTGCTCGCCAAAGGACAGGCCCGCGTCACACCAGGCTTCGCGAGCGGCGACGACTCCGAACAGAGCGGCCCGCGAGTAGCGCCGCGGATCGGCGCGTGAGTCGCGCCCATTCTGTTCGCCCGGTAACGGCGTCACGGCGGCCGCGTCGAGCGGCGGAACCGCGGCTGCCACGCGGCACGGGTAGGTGGAGGCATCGAACTCGGTAATGGCGCGCGTGCCGCTTTCGCCCCGCGTCACTGCGTCCCAAAACACCTCGCGGCCGGCGCCAAACGTCGACACGACACCAATTCCAGTGATCGCTACACGAGGTTTCAAATTGTGAACCCTTGAGCCTTGCCCGCCTTCGCTCGCTCAGATTCCGGCGAGCTCCGGCGCCGTCCACGGTAGCAGCCTTCGGCCGCGTAGGCGGAACCTTGTTGAACCCTCGAACCTTTGAACCCTTGAACCCTTGAACCCTTGAACCCTTGAGCCTGTTGCGTCCCTATAATATCGGCGTGCAAGCGGCCTTCGTCTGGCTGGGCGGCGCCCTCTTTGTCGCCTCGCTCGCCTCCTTCATCATCGTCTACGGCATCGTCCTGGGCCGGCCGCCATCGGTCAATGCGGCATCGACCGGTGCGGCCATCGCCGTGAATGTCGCCATGTTCACCGTGTTTGCGCTTCATCACAGCGCGATGGCCCGAACCGGTGCGAAAGCCTGGATCGCCGACGTCATTCCTCCGCGGCTGGAGCGCAGCGTGTATGTGTGGATCGCCAGCGCACTCTTCCTCGGGGTGACGTGGATGTGGGTGCCGGTTCCTGGGGTCGCATGGCAACTCACAGGGGTCTGGCAATGGATCGGCCGCGGCGCCCAACTTCTGGGCCTGTGGTTGACGGCGCGGGCGGCAGGGTTACTCGATCCGCTGGAGCTCGCGGGGATTCGACAACTGCAGGGCCTGCGGCCGGCGGAATTCACCGCGATCGGACCCTTCCGACTGGTCCGCCACCCGATCTATCTCGGTTGGATTCTGGTGGTGTTCGGATCGCCGTTCATGACCATGAGCCGGCTCGTGATGGCCGTCGTAAGCTCGGCGTACCTGTTCGTCGCCGTTCCCTGGGAGGAACGCTCGCTGATCGAAGCGTTCGGCGATCGCTACCGCGAATACCAGCGGAACGTCCGATGGCGCATCGTGCCTTGGCTTTGGTAGCCGCACGCACCACCTTTGGCACCTGGCCCTCCTGGCACCCCTGGCACCCTTGGCACCTTGCTTACCCTCGCCATCCTTTGGTCGGTCGGGTAAAGCGGGCCGGCAGCGGTGGCTTCTTAGACGATTGCGCCGGCTCGGCGCCTGGCGTCGGTTCACTCGCCGCCACGGGAGCGGCCGCTGGAGCATCGTTCAAATCCTCGACATCCTTGGGCAGGCCTTCGATCTGATCGACGAATTGCAACGAGTGCAGGGACGGAATCTCGAATTTCTTGCCGCACGACTTGCACGTCACCTCGTCGTCGAGGCGCAGGAGGTGATCGCGGAGCTTCGCGAATTTCGCGCGGTCGCGCTCGTCGGCGCCCTGCGGCGGCCGATCCTTCTTCACTCGACGGACAAAGCGAATGGCATAGTCATTCGTGCGGCGGCAGCGCGGACAGGAATACTTCGCCGGGCGCGTTTCGGGCCGGTCGGTAAAAAACGCACGCTCATCCAACGACACGGATAGATTCTAGCATCTTGTGATCTGGTGGAGTGGTGATCTGGTGATCGATCGTCAGAACGGATGATCGGGTGATCTGGTGATCGATCGGTTGATCTATCTCGTGACGTTGCGATCTTCAGATAGTTCGGCAGATCGATCAAGAGATCGTAAGATCACCAGCTCAACAGATCGATCACAAGCTCACCACCTCACCAGATCACAAGATGCCAGCGATAGTCTTCTATATCTCCGGCCACGGCTTCGGCCACGCCTCTCGATCGATCGAAGTCATCAATGCGCTGGTCGACAGGCGGCCGAATCTCGAGGTCATCGTCCGGTCCTCGGTTGCGCCGTGGCTGGTGACGTTGACGGCTCGCCAGGGTGTCAGACTCGAGTCGGTCGAGTGCGACACCGGCGTGGTGCAGATCGACAGCCTGCACCTCGACGCGGCTGAGACGATTCGACGAGCCCGGTCGTTCATGGCCACGCTGCCTGCTCGCGCAGTTGCCGAGGCCAGGCGGCTGCACGAGGCCGGGGCCCGGTTGGTCGTCGCCGACCTTCCGCCCCTCGGCATTGCCGCCGCGCGCGCCGCGGGCATTCCCGCCATCGCCTTTGGCAATTTCACGTGGGATTGGATTTACGCCGCCTACGATGGTGGCGACGCGGTGGCGCGGCAGATCGGCGAGATTTACGCGCAGACGACCCTCGCACTGCGGCTGCCGATGTGGGGCGGATTCACCACAATGCCGCGCGTGCGCGACGTGCCCTTCGTGGCTCGTCGATCCCGGCGCGAACCGCTGGCCGTCCGCGAGGCGCTCGGACTCGACCCTGACGCTCGCCTTGTCCTGGTGTCATTCGGCGGGCACGGCACCGAGCGCATCGACCTCGAGGCGCTGTCCCGGCTCCAAGGCTTCACGGCGGTCATGGCCGGGCCGTCCCGTACGAGCGGCCACGGCGGCCTCGTCACGCTGAACGAGGACGATCTCTACGCACGCAGATTCCGGTATGAGGACGTGGTCAGAGCGGTTGACGTCGTCGTCACCAAGCCGGGCTACGGAATCATTGCCGAATGCATCGCGAACGACGCCGCGATTCTCTACACGTCTCGCGGCCAGTTCGTCGAATACGACGTTCTCGTCGAGAACATTCCCCGCTATCTTCGCGGCGGCTTCATCGATCATGCGGATTTGTTCGCCGGCCGATGGGAGAGCCATCTGGAAAAGGTTCTGGCTCTTCCGGAGCCGCCCGTGCGGCCGCCGGTGAATGGCGCCGAGGTGGTGGCCGAGGCCCTGCTCGGTCTGCTGTAGACGACATTGCGGCTTCGACCTCCAGCTCGAGCAGGACTAGCGATAAGATATTCGCCCCGGCCATGGAGTGCGAATGACGAGCGACGAGGTTCATAGCTTTCTGGATCGCTTCGCCAAGGCCTGGGAAGAAGGAGATCTGGTCACGCTCGCGGATTGCTACGCTGAGGACTGCATCGTCGTCAGTCCGATCTTCCATACGCTCCACGGCCTCGCTCAAGTCGAGCATTCGTTTCGCAACGCCTTCAAAGCCTTCGCTGCGCAGAGCCTGCATGTGGACGAGATCATCATCGACGGCGAAAACCCCGGACGCGCAGCCGTAGTCTGGACGTCCAAGGTGAAGCATCAGGGCGAGATCTTCGGCATCCCTGCGACTGGGAAGACCATTGACGTGACGATGTCGCTGATTCTGACGCTCGTCGGCGGCAAGATCTCGCACGAGGTACGGGTCTACGACTTTACGAAGATGCTGATGCAGCTCGGAGTGTTGCGCGCCAAGGCATAGACGAGGAGGGCGTATGACGAGTGACGAGATCCGTGCGTTACTGACTCGCTTCGCAACCGCCTGGCGAGAGGAAGATCTCGAAACGCTGAGCGACTGTTACACGGATGACTGTGAAGTCGTGAGCCCCATCTTTCACACCCTTCGGGGGCGGGCGCAGGTCGAAGGCTCGTTCCGCGATCTGTTCAAGAGCTTCTCGAATGTGTCGTTTCACACCGAGCAGCCGATTATCGATGCCGAGCATGGTCGGGCCGCCATGGTCTGGACGTTGAAGGGCAAGCATGCAGGTGAGATCTTCGGCGTCTCGCCCACCGGCCGGAGCATCGAGGTGAACACAGCCTTCGTGATGACCTTCAATAACGGCCGCATCCTCAAGGAAGTCCGCATCTACGATTTCGCCAAGATGCTCCTCGAGCTGGGCGTCCTCCGCGCGAGAGCCTGAGCGATTAATCGATTCTCAGTCGCGCTGTCGCGAGGATACGGAACGAATACTCGTAGTGCTGCTCGACGTGATGGCCTCGAATTGACGCTTCGAGCCACGACCGATCGGCCAGCGCGAAGACGCGCGTCAGGCCGATCTCAGAGTAGTCCCGCAGCATTCGAAAGGCCACGCCATTGGCGAAGCGCGACTGATACATCGGATCGCCTTCACGCGCGATGAAGTCGTCGCCGCGCCAGATGATCCCGTGTCCGCGCCATGACGATCGCTCAGCCGAAACGCGAAGAAAGGTCCCAAAACCGGAACGCGAGTCGGCGAGCGTCGCTCGATCTGGAACGAAACGCGAGGCCAGCACGTTGGCCTCGAACGCGACCCGATCGAACGCACCCACCGGTCCACCAACGTCGAGCCCGATGGCGGACGCGAGACTGTCGGCGACGACGCCCTGGTCGCTCAGTTGTCCGCCCTGATGCACCAGCAGCACGTCGCTGCGAATCCCGATCGTGCGGCTGACGCGAATGCGAGCGGTGTAGCCGGTGTCGAAGATCTCGCGCTGATCGTGATGATTGATTCGCTGCCAGTTGATCCAGGCGTCGTGCTTGAGCCGCGGTGTCGTGTAAATCCACTGCATTCCACTTTCCCACGGCCGCTCAAAGGCGAGCGTTTCGAGCTGAATTGGCGGCAACAGCCCGTGCGGACCCGTCCGATCCGGACCCGGTCCGTCCACGCGCCGGACCGTCTCCAACGTGCCAAGAATCAGACGCGATTGTGGCGGGCCGATCACCAACGACAGGACCGGACGGACCTGATCGAGACTTCGATCGGCGCCGAACGACTGAAGCCCGAACACGCCGCCACGGATCGCCAGGCGTGGGCTGATTCGCGCCTCGCCGAAGACGAAGGCATTGGTGCCGATGAGCGTCTGCCCGGTTCGAAATGGATTGAAGAACTCGGTGTTGTCTCCGAAGAAGGTCGCGCGCGCCTCGAAGCTGTAATCGACCGATTGGGCAGAGGCGCCTCGGGCCACCAGCAGCGTGGTCAGGGCGACAAGCGCGACGCGAACCATGGGGGAGTCAGTAGATACTAAGCGCGCCCCGCCCGATGCACAGCCGCCCTTCTCCCCGGCGCCACCCTTTCATCGCCGTTTTGCCGATGGTGCTCCTGGTCGCCGCGCCTGTGCTGGCCCAGCCGGTATCCGAGCCGCCGGCCAGTCCATTTGAGCGACACGCGACCAGCTTGGAATTCGGCGCGGCCGTGATGCCGGAGGCCTGGAACAACAACGAATCCCACGAGTGGCTGTTCGAGGGCAGCGGATCGATGTGGTGGGCGTTCAAACAGGGCTTTGCGCTCGGCTTGGAATGGCAGCACGTCCGGGTGTTTCAGACGACGCCCGACGCGTGGGTCCAAGGCTTCTCCCCGCTCTTTCGCTGGCGCTACGTCGAACGGCCACGGTGGAACGCCTATCTCGAGGTCGGGCCGGGCATCTCGTGGTCCGATTGCACGGCCCCACCGCGCGGCACATTGTTCAACTACCTGTTCCAAGGCGAGGGAGGCGTCATGAGGCAACTGACACCGAGCACTCATGCGGTCGTCGCCTTCCGCTTCCTGCACATCTCGAACAACGGTCGTGAAGGGCTGAATCGCAATCCCGACATCGAGGCGCTGGGATTGCGCGCAGGGATTGCGGTCTGGTTCTAAGTTCGCATTTTGCTCTTCGCTGTTCGCAGTTCGCGAAAAGCCAATAGCGAATGGCGAATGGCGAATGGCTACTTGATTACTGTGACCAACGTCCACATCTTCGGCACGTTCACCTTGTCGATCGACACCGGCCGAAGATCGGCCTGCGCGAGGAACGCGGGGAGGTCGAGGTCGGCGGTGAAGCCGATGTGGACTGTCATTGGGGAGATCGCCGTCTCAATCTTCGACAGGAGCGCGTTGCGGCTCTTGAAGTGATTCAGGATGACGACGCGGCCGCCGGGACGGCACACGCGCAACATCTCGCGCGCCACTTTGACCGGGTCGGGCACCACGCTGATCACATACGGCGCATAGACAACGTCGAACGAGTCGTCCGGATACGCCATTGCCGACGCATCCATCTCGACCACTTCGCAGTGGCGAAGGTTCTTCGAGACGATTCGCTCCTGCGCCTTCTCGAGCATCTTGCTCGACAGATCGATGCCGGTCACCCGGCAGCTGCGCGGATAGAGCGCGAGGTTGATGCCCGTCCCCACACCGACCTCGAGCACCGAATGCCCGGGTCTGATCGCCATCTTCTGGATGGCCTCGAGGCGCCCGGGGTGAAGCGTCGGCCCGTACGTATAGTCGTACACTTTGGCGATGTTCTGGTAGACGCGCTCGACGAAGCTCGTGTCTACCATCGTCACCGAGAGCGCCCGGGTCGCGGCGTCGCCGCGCAATCCGGGAGTCGTCCGCGCTGATGGTTCCCGATCGAATAGGGTCATAGTCGCCGGGTCCGGACTATACCACGTCAAGAATCGCCAACGAGGTTTCGACGCGCCCAGACGGTGCTGAAATCTGGAGCCCCGCAGCCGAGCCTCGGATGGCTTGGACCAGCTCTCGAGCGATGGCAATGCCCTCATGAGCCGCCGCCTCGGCGCTGGATGCGCGGCGCATCCGTTCCACGAGCGCCTCAGGCACGGTCACACCTGGGACTTCGTTCGCCATGAATTCGGCATTCAGGGCACTCTCAAACGGCCAGATGCCGACGAGAATGGGAAGCCGGAAGGACTCGACTCGCGCGAGGAACCGCTCGAACGCCGAAATATCGAAGACAGGTCTGGTCACGGCGAATTCCGCGCCAGCTTCAACCTTGAACTCCAGTCGACGGAGTTCTTGATCCAAATCACGCGACGGATTCACCATCACGCCAGTGTGGAACGAGGTGGGCCGCCCCAGAGGCTGGCCGCCGATGTCGAGCGCGTGATTCAGCCGGGTGATGACATTGGTCAGACCGATGGAGTCCACGTCGAAGACGGCGGTCGCATCGGGTATGTCGCCAAGAGTACGAACGTCACCGGTGATGCCAAGCAGGTTGCGCACCCCCATCGCGTGCGCGCCCAGCAGATCGGATTGAATCCCGAGCAGGTTGCGGTCTCGACACGAGGTACCTGCAGGAGCGCTTCGACGCCAACCTGCTGCTGGACCAGGACCGCGACCGACAGCGCGCTCATCCGCGCGCCCGACCGGGGGCCCTCCGGGACCGTGATCACGTCGACGCCCACCGCCGACAATTGCCGGGCGTGATCGATGGTCTGCTGAGTCTCATGCCCGCGTGGTGGCACCAGCTCGACAGCGGTGACGAAGCGTCCCTCAGCCAGCTTGCGGGAAAACGTGGATTTGGCGGCGCGTTCGACCGGCGTCTGCGCGTTCGGCTGACTCGCGACGGGCGTGCTCGCGCCCCGCGCGCTTCGCTGCGATCGCGCGACGCTTGGCGCGAGAGATTTCGACGCCAGCGCGATCTGCCTGATGTGTTCGGGCGTCGTCCCGCAACAGCCGCCGACCAGCCGCACGCCGGAGGCGATGAAGCGCCGCGCGTACGACGCCATGGTACTCAGGTGTACACAAATAAAGGTTGCGCCCTTCGATGTCGCGCGGCTTGCCGGCATTTGGTTGCGCCGAGATCCAGGCGTCGACGACGCTGCCCATGCGCTCGATGGTTTCCAGCATCGGCGCCGGACCGACGCTGCAGTTCACGCCGACGACATCCGCGCCGCGCGCGACCAGCGCCGGTGCGAACTGCTCGGGCGGCGTGCCGTCGAGGCTGCCACCGTCTTCCTCGGTGGTCATCTGGGCGACGATCGGCCGATCGCAGATGCTGCGGACGGCGGCAATCGCCGCGCCGATCTCGTTCAAGTCGCGGAAGGTCTCGAGCACGAACAGGTCCACGCCGGCGTCGAACAGCGCCTGGGCCTGCTCGCGGAACATCGCCTCCGCCTCGTCGACTCCGGTCTTGCCCCAAGGCTCGATGCGCACTCCGAGCGGACCGATCGCTCCCGCGACGTAGGTCTGAGCTTCCCCCGCGCGATGGCGGGCAGCGGCGGCGCGAGCGATGCGCGCACCAGCCGCGTTGATCTCGCCGACCTGGCCGCCGAGTCCAAAGCTTCGCAGCTTCATCCGGTTGGCGCCGAACGTGTTGGTCTCGATCACGTCCGCACCGGCGCGAAGATAATCAGCGTGCACGTCGCCGACGAGGTCCGGTTGCGTGAGGTTGAGCGACTCGAAGCAGCGGTTGATGAAGACGCCCTTTGAGTACAGGATCGTCCCCATCGCGCCGTCACACACCAGGACACGATCATCCAGCGCCGACAAAAAAGATTTCTGGCTCAACTAGTTGCGTGTGGAGGAGTAGAGCTGGATGCGAATCAGCATTCCGTGCGTCATGCAGCCCTTACCGCGAAGCGAGCGGCGCCTTCTGATCGGCGGCGGGCGGCACCAGGAGCTCGGTCTTGTCCCAGACGAAGTCGTCTTTGCTGTAAACGGCAAGCTCGTAGTCCTTGCCCATGAAAATGGCGGAGACCGGGCAGGCCTCTTCGCAGTATCCGCAGAAGATGCAGCGCGTCTTGTGAATCTGGTAGGTTGACGCATACCGCGGACCCGCCATCACCGTGCCGTCGTTTTCCGCGGCCTCGAGATAAATGGCATCGGCAGGGCACGCGACGGCGCAGAGGCCGCAGGCCACACACTTCTCCAACCCGTTCTCGTCGCGCATCAGCACCTGTTTGCCTCGATAGCGCGGGAACATCGGGAACTTCTGCTCCGGATAGTTCACGGTGATCGGGCGGCGGAACAGGTGCTTGAATGTGAGCGCAAAGCCCTCGACGAGGGGACGGATCATGAGGGAAATGATACCATCTCGACGTTCGGCACTCGTTGCGGTGACGCGGGAGAGTCAAGGGCGTCATCTGCGTCATCTGCGGGCATGCTGCAAGAACCCAAGTTCTTATCCGCCGGCCAGTTCCTGCTGACGACCCTCATCGTCAAGCTCGCCGTGATGACGGCGTTGGCCACCATGCTGGCCAGGTATCGGCGGTTCCGTCACATCCTGATCTTCGAGCGCCGCAACTGGCCGGATCGCCTGGTGTTCGCGCTCGGGCTCACGCTTCCCCTCGCCGCAGGAGTGACGGCGCGCGTGCTCCTTCACTACGACGCCGCCGACCTCACGCTCGAAGGCGCGTTTCTCGCCGGGCTCATCGCCGGTCCGTACACGGGCGCGATCGTCGGCGGCCTGGCCAGTCTGCCGGCGCTCGCGTTTGGTGAGTACGCCGCCGTCTTCTTCGCCGTCGGGTGCGGCTTTGCCGGCGGCGGGTTGCGCGAAGCGTGCCCCAAGCAGGACATCTGGGACTTCTCTCCGTTTGTGTTCTTCAGCTTGCCTCGCCACGTGTGGCGGATGCTGCGAGACCTGCAAGTGAATTGGCAGGTCGTGCTCCTGCTCGCGCCGATTGGATTGGAGTTGATTCGACAGGCGATCGGCGCGCGGTTCGGCCAGGGGAGGCTGTTTCACCTGGCCAGCCCATCGACCGTGCTCAACAGCTTCGTCTACGTCGCTACGGTGTTGACGGTTTCCACGCCGATCAAGATTTGGAACAACGCGCGCATCGAACATCGGCTGCAGGAGCAGGAGAAGCTGCTGCTGGCGGCCAAGATGGAGGCGCTCAAGAGCCAGATCAACCCGCACTTCCTGTTCAACACGCTGACCTCCGTGTCGTCACTCATCAGGTCGCAGCCGGAGACGGCGCGTGCGGTCATCCAAAAGCTGTCCGGACTCCTGAGAAAGCTGCTGCGCAGCCAGGAGCAGTTCGTCACGCTTCGCGAAGAACTCGAGGCGATTGACGAGTACCTCGACATCGAAGTGATTCGCTTCGGCGCGCGGCTCGCCGTGAGCAAGGCCATCGCGCCCGATACGCTCGACGCGATCGTGCCCAGCCTCTTGCTGCAACCCCTGGTCGAAAACTGCATCAAGCACGGCTTCGCGCGAAAGGTCGGGCCGGGGACGATTACGCTCCGCAGCTGGCGCGACCGATCGACGGCCATCATCGAAGTCGAAGACGACGGCCTTGGCATTTCAGAGGAGCGGCTGCACACCGCGATGACGAGCGGCATCGGCCTGAGCAATGTGCGCGAGCGTCTACAAGTGCTGTACGGCGCGAGCGGCCGGCTGACGCTCAGCGGTCTGCCCGGCAAGGGCGCCCTCGCGCGCGTCGAGATCCCGCTCGACGTGGCGGTCGAACGAATTACTGCATGATCCCCTGCACTTTCCATCGCCTGCCGGTTGCCGGTTGCCGGCTGCCGGCACTTCAGTAATGGCCTCGCCGCTGACCGCCCTGGTCGCCGACGATGAACAGCTCGCCCGAGAGGAGCTGTGCTTTCTGCTGGGACAAATGGAGGGAGTGAACGTCGTGGCGCAGGCCGCCAATGGGGTCGAAGCGCTGGACGAGATTGCCCGCGTGTCTCCGGATGTCGCCTTCCTCGACGTGCAGATGCCCGGCCTGACCGGTTTCGAAGTGGCCCGGCGGCTCCTGCAGGATGGCGAGGGTCCCGGCGTGATCTTCGTGACCGCCTACGATCGGCGGGCGATCGAGGCGTTCGAAGTCAATGCGGTCGACTACTTGCTCAAACCGGTGGACGCCGGGCGGCTGGAGCAGGCCGTGGCGCGCGCCCGGACCCGCCGCGGCGACAGCCAGCCGATCGCCGGCCAGCTCGACAAGCTCGTCCGCCTGATGGCGGGCCAGAAAGACCGCCGGGACCAGGTGGCCGTCAAAGTGAATGACCGGTTCGTGCTGGTCCAGTCCGATGACATCATCTATGCCTCGCTCGCCGAGGATTCGATTACTATTGTTACCGGGCAGGTGTCCGGCACGTCTAACGATCGGACACTGGACGAGTTGCACGCCCGCCTCGACCCTGACGTGTTCTGGCGGGTCCACCGGTCGCATCTCGTCAACATCAACAAGGTGAAGGAGATCGTGCCTTGGTTCAGCCGGAACTATATCCTGAGGATGGCCGACGCGAAGGCGACGGAAATACCGGTCAGCCGTTCACAGACGAGGCGCCTGCGGGACTACCTGAAGCTGTAGCCTTTGCCGACCCCGGCGACGAGAACCCTCCCTCGATCGCCGACCCGTTCGGTCCGGCCCGCTTTACGAACCCCGCGCCAATCACCCCGGGCGCCGACGACGCGCATCGCTGGAGCGTCTGGCGCGACGAGTTCTTCGCGTGGGTGCGCACGCTTGCGTCAGCGGCGGTCTACGCGACCCTGATCGTGACGTTTGGTTTCCAGGTCGCGCGCGTGGAGGGTCAGAGCATGGCCCCGACGCTCGCCGATCAGGACCGCCTGATCGTCAACAAGCTCCGCTACCGCCTCTGGTCGCCGCAGCGCGGCGACATCGTGATGCTGTACTACCCGCTCAACCCGGACAAGTCGTTCGTCAAGCGCGTGATCGCGGAAGAAGGCGATACCGTGCGCATCGTGGACGGGCGCGTCTACGTGAACGACGTGCCGCTCGGCGACGAATACGTGCCGGCCGAGTATCGCAGCCACGACGACTGGGGACCGCAGGTCATTCCCGAGGGCTACTACTTCGTGATGGGCGACCATCGCAACAACAGCTCCGATAGCCGTCACTGGGGCATGGTGCCGAAGAAGTACATCCTCGGGAAAGTGCAGGTCCGGTGGTGGCCGGTCCCCAACGCCCGGGTGTTCTAGCCCGCTCTCGCAGTATCTCGGCGGTTCTCTCCCGCGTTCTCGTCCTGAACTTGGTGGTGGCCGTGTCCAAGATCGTCTTGGGCGTGGCGACCTCTGCCGTCAGCGTGCTCTCCGACGGCTTCCACTCGCTCACTGACACGGCGTCGAACATCGTCGCGCTGGTCGGCGTCCGTTTGTCATCCCAGCCGCCGGATGAAGACCACCCGTACGGGCATCGCAAATTCGAGACCCTGGCGTCGATCGGGATTCTGATCTTTCTGATCCTCGTCCTGTTCGAGGTCCTGTCGGCCGCCTTCGATCGGTTCCGGATTGGCGGCACTCCCACGGTCGGGGCGATCAGCTTCGCCGTGATGGGCGCGACATTTCTCATCAACCTGGGAGTCGTCATCTACGAACGGCGCGAGGGACGCCGCCTGTCGAGCGAAATCCTGCTCGCCGACGCCCATCACACGATGAGCGACTTGATGACGTCGGCCACCGTGATCGGCGCGCTCGTGGGAGTAAAGCTGGGAGTGACCTGGCTCGATCCGGTGGCCGCGATCATCGTCGCCGTGTTCATCGGCAAGGCGTGCCTCGAGATCTTCAGGGACACGGCGCAGGTGCTGGGCGATCGAATTGTGATCCCCGAAGACGACATTCGCGCCGTCGTCGCGTCGGTGCCGGAAGTGCAGGGATGCCACCACATCCGGACGCGCGGAGCGGCGGACTTCGTGTTTCTCGACTTGCACATCTGGATGGATCCCGAGATGCGCCTCGACGAGGCGCATCGCTTGTCACACGTTGTGAAGGATCGCCTGATGTCGCGCTTTCCTCAGATCAAGGACGCAGTCATTCACATCGAACCTCCGCCCATGTCACATCAAGCTCAACAATCAACGGCCGTTGGCCGAGGGGCCGCGGAGCCGCGGAGCTGATTCGACTCAGAGATTCTCCGCGCCTCCGCGACTCCGTGGCTGCGTACGTAGCCGTGTCCGTGTGTTGGTGATTAGTATCCGAGTTCAGGGAGTACACGAAAACGAAGCGCTTCTCCCCGCTCGAATCTCGACAGGTTGTGGGCAAACAGCGCGACCGCCTCGTCCCAGTGTCCTTGGCGGAACCCCGACGTGTGTGGCGTGAGGATGACGTTTGGCGCCGACCACAGGGGGTGATCGGAGGGCAGCGGCTCGGGTGAATAGACGTCGAGCGACGCGCCAGCGAGGTGACCGGAGCGAAGGGCGGCGACGAGCGCGTCGGTGTCCACGATCTTGGCCCGGCCCACGTTGACCACGATCGCGCCTCGAGGCATCAGCGCCAGCTCTCGTTCCCCGATGAGCAACTGAGTTTCTGGCGTCAACGGCGCCGCGATCACGAGCACATCGGTCTGCCGGAGCAGCTGATCCAACTCTCCGGGGCCGTACACCGCATCGAGTCCTTCGACCGTCGAGTGTCCGACCCGGCGGCGCAGGGCGACGACGCGCATGCCAAAGGCGCGAGCTCTAGCCGCGATGGTCGAGCCAATCGTGCCTAGGCCGATCGATCCTAGCGTCCGGCCCTGCAGGAGCCACGGCAACCGGTCGCCGATG
The DNA here is from genome assembly GCA_963773045.1 of uncultured Acidobacteriota bacterium. Lineage (GTDB taxonomy): Bacteria > Acidobacteriota > Vicinamibacteria > Vicinamibacterales > UBA2999 > 12-FULL-67-14b. The sequence continues at coordinate 152,192 of CAVYZT010000016.1, forward strand.
AACTCGTTCTGCGACCATCGGGCCGTTCGTTGGTTGTCGAGCACGAATGGCAGCTGCTTGGCGAGGGCGAGCATCACGGCGAGCACGTGCTCGGCAATCGGCACAGCTTGCACGCCTCGCGTGTTGCTGACGACGATGCCTTTAGCGAAGAGCTCCGGCAAGCAGAGCGTTTCCACTGCGACCGCCGAGGAGTGAACCCACCGTAAGCGTGTTGCGCGCTCGAGCTCGTGGGCTCGGAGGATCCAGGTGTATGCGACATCGCACTCGGCGAGGCCGCTCGCCCGCTCCTGGTCAGTCTGGGCGTAGACGAATTCGATCTGCGGAAAGTGCGTCCGCAGCCGGGCGACAGATTCAGCCGGAATCTGCCAGTGAGGAACGTGCTGCTGGATGGAGATGAGAACTTTCACGGGCTTGAGACTTGAGGCTTGGGGCTTGGGGCTTGGGGCTACGCTTTCTTTCTTCGTTCTACTTTCTTTTTTCTTCGATAAAGGCCGGATCGGCCACCGCTTTTCTCCATCAGGCAGATGTCCCCGATGGTCATCTCCTTGTCGACGGCCTTGATCATGTCGTAGAGCGTGAGGGCGGCAATGCTGACGGCAGTCAGCGCCTCCATCTCGACTCCGGTGCGGTCGGCCGTTCGCACACGAGATTCGATGGTGTAACCACTGCGCGTCGGCGTGAGGTCCACCGCGACATGGGTCAGCGAGAGCGGGTGGCAGAGCGGGATGAGCTCGCTGGTTCGCTTGGCCGCCATGATGCCGGCCAGCCGAGCGGCCTGAAGCGGATCGCCTTTTTTCACCGCACCCGCACGAATCAGCCGGCGGGCAGTGGCCGACATCTCGACAGTGCCGCGCGCAACCGCCTCGCGTTCGGTCACCGGTTTTTCACCCACGTCCACCATCTGGACGCGGCCGCGCGCGTCGACGTGACTGAGCGCCTTTGGCATCCGCACCTTAGGCAGCCTAGGCACCTTAGGCACCTTAGGCACCTTTGAACGCCTCAACGCTTTTCATCATCAATCCCCTGCGCGAGGAAAAACGACAGGCTCTCGAGCGAGACGGTGAGGTCCACGCTCTTCAACTTGACACCGGCGGGGACCTTCAACGCTCCCGGGGAAAAGTTGAGCACCGCCTTGATTCCGACCGCCGTCACCTGATCCAGCACTTGTTGGGCGGATTCGGCGGGCACGGCGATCACGGCGATGTCGACGTGCTCGCGGCGGACGACGCGCTTGAGGTCCTTGAGATCGTGAATCGGCACGCCACTCCGCGACTCCTCGCCGATCTTGGCATCGGCGACATCGAACATGGCGACAATCTGGAAGCCCTCACGTCTGAATCCCGGGTAGTCTGCCAGTGCTTGACCGAGATTGCCGGCGCCCATCACCGCGACCCTGAGCTTGCGGTCCAGCCCGAGGATCTGGCGAAGGTGACGGCGGAGATCTTGAACGTAATAGCCGACGCCGCGAACGCCGAACTCGCCAAAATAGGCGAGATCCTTTCGAATCTGCGCCGCGTTCAGGTGAAATCGCTCGGCGAGCGCTTGCGACGAGATGGTCTCGGTCCCGGCGGCTTCCAGCTGGTTGAGACTCCGCAGGTACACGGACAGTCGATTCGTGGTGAGCTCTGAAACCGGCTCGGTGGCGGGCTTTCGCTTGTTCGGCGAATTCACAAGGCGACCTCAGGATATCGCAATCCATGAGGTCATGCGAGCCCGCCGACCGGCGGACGAAGAAAGGGACCTGCCCCTTTTCCGCGAAAAAGGAGCAGGTCCGTTTTCTCATTTCGTGAACAACAGTCATTGCTTCGGATCCGACTTTCTTCCTTTGGGCCGCCCTGGTTTTCGAATGAGCTCCTCAAGAATCCGATGAACCGTCTCGTCGCTCTGAGGCAGGTTCACCACGTCACACCAATCGTTCGGCAACCCGATCGGCGACGACGAGAGAAGGCCCGACACGTTTCCTGTGAGCCGCTCGTGCAGGCTGCACCACGGCCAGTCCTCGGCACGCGTGACGAGCCCAGCACATAAGGCATTCGCCTCCACATATCGCAGCGTCGTGAGGAACTGCTCGGCGGACGTTATCGGCTTGTGCCAGAACCGACGTTGGAACAAATGGCCGTGGCCAACGGTGTTGGTGCGCCAGCGATAGTTGCAAGCATAGCTACCTGCAACGCGTTTCATGTACGCAGAAAGCGCGCTGTCGGTTCGCGGCAGAAGAACGAGGTGGAAGTGATTCCGTATCTCGGAATGACCAATCACATCGACGGGGTGCTCGTGGCAAGCGGCTCTTAGGAGGTCGAGAAATCGTTGATAGTCAGCCGCTTCGTGAAAGATGACGCGGCGATCGTTCCCGCGATTTGTAACGTGATAAAGGCAGTTGGCTTCGACAAGGCGGCGACGGCGTGGCGTATCGGACCCCTCCTGGTCGCCATCTATAGAGCAAAGTTGCTGCCCAAGAAATGGGAAAAAGGACCTGCCTCTTTTTCCAAGAAAAGGGGCAGGTCCCTTTTCACCATTCGGGGACAGCCAGGGGCGGATAATTCTGTGGGTTGCGCTCTACTTACGGCCTTCGAGAATCTGGAGAAATGAGCGGCCGCCCAACTCATCTTTGGTCAGCCCGGTCTCGGCGCCTTCCGCCGCGGTCATCGCACCGGAGTTGATCCCGCGGACGAAGAAGTTCAACAGCGCCTGACCCGTCGCCGCATCGTCGAACACCTCCCCCACCAGCGTGGCGCGGGAAGCTTTTTCCACAAACGCCCGTAGCCGCGCCGTGGCGGCGGGACGACTCGACTGGAAAAACGCGTAGACCGCGGCGTATCGCGTCGGCAGCTGGGCCGGATGGAGATCCCAACCCTGGTAATACCCGTTGATGAGCGAATGCGTGACCCCATCGAAATGGAGCTTCCATGCCCGATGAATCGCCCTTCGATTTGCTTCGCGCTCCGTCCTGGTGAGCGGCTTCCCCGCCGCACGCGTGTGTGGCGGAATCGGCATTACATTCGTACCTCCATCCGACAACCGGACGCCGCTTTGCGCCAATGCGACTTGCATCAGATGCCGGGCAAAGTCGCAGACCGGATGGCGCATGTGCTGCCACGCGGCCGTGATGCCCGACAGCGCCGTGTAGTCGTAGACACCAAAATGCGCGCCGGCCACGCGACCGTGCCCGGCAGCCGCCAACGTCCGGAGCGCCGACATACCATTCACGCCGAGAATGGACTGCGGCGTCTCGACCATGATCTCGATGCCGATCGATCGAGGGCGCAGACGCAGGCGACGCTCGAGTGCGCCGCACGCGCGATCGACGATGGCGACGTGTGCAGCGGTCATCACCTTGGGAATCGTGACTGCAAATCGCGGTGGAAGCCGCCGCCCGAGACGACGCGCCAACGTCGTCACGAACAGATCCAGCGTCCGCAGACTGCGCGCGTGCAGTTCCTTGGACAGCGGTTTCATCCGGATGCCGATCGACGCCGGCAGGGTGCCCTGCTCGAACGCCGTCGCCACCGCCTCGGCGACTGATACGGCGTGGCCGTCCTCCTCGTGGTCGGGTCGAATGCCGTATCCGTCTTCGAAATCGATCCGGTAGTCCTCGATCGGTTGCGCTCGGAGCTTCTCGACCACGCGCCGGCGGATGTCGTCGGCGAAGGCCACTTGATCGGCCTGATCGGCGCCAAGCCCCGTCGCCTCGGCGAGGGTCTTTCCGTCTGGCGCGTACTCGTCCAGTGCATTGAGCGCGGCGGCCCCAAGTCGAGTGGCAACGTCAGCGCTGAACAAGTGCGCACCGTCGTAGTAGGTCTGGACCGGTTGAACGGCGCCGCCATCGCCAGGGCACGCGCGCGAGAGCGCTGCATTCTCTCGCGCGAGACCGCTCAGCGCGCCTCGGAAATCGGATGCGATCAGCGAAGTCTTTCTGCTACGAGCCACGATACGTTGAGTAGCCGAAGGGAGAAAGAAGCAACGGCACGTGATACTGGCGCTCTCCAGCCGTCGTTTCGAAGACGATGATGACGGCTGGATAGAAAGCCGGTTCCTTGCGCGCACGAAAGTACACAGCCGTTTCGAACAGCAGTCGATAGACACCGGGCTCGAGCCACGCGTCGCTTGGCATGAGCGTCTTGAGCCGGCCGTCCGAATCGGTCTCGCCTGAGCCGAGCCTCTCCCAACGCCCATCCTGCCACTGGCGCTCGAGGACGACCGGCACTCCGGACGCGGGCCGGCCAGTCGACGTGTCGAGGACGTGTGTCGTAATCGCGCTCACAACAACCGACCCATTCCGCGCTCGCAGACCTGGCCGTCTTGGACGATCACACGGCCGCGCACGAGCGTGGTCTGCACCCGTCCGCGAAGGCGCGCGCCATGATACGGCGTCACCGGATGCCGATGATAGAGCGCTGCCGCGTCGACCGTACTCTCGGCATCGGGATCCCAGAAGACGAGATCGGCGTCACATCCGACAGCGATCGAGCCCTTCTTGCCGGTCAAGCCGGCTAGCGCCGCCGGATTGGCGGCAAGCCATCGTGTGAGACGGTGCACCGGGACATTTCGTGACTGCATGCCGGTCCAGACCGCTGACAGGGCAATCTGCAACGAGGCGATGCCGCCCCACGCGCGAACGAAGTCGCCGTCGTTCAACCGCTTGAGCGCGGGCGGGGCGGGAGAGTGATCCGTCGCCACGAAATCGATTTCACCAGCGACGAGTCCGGCCCAGAGGCCTTCGCGCAGGCGCCGTTCACGAATTGGCGGCGCGCATTTGTAAGCGGTGGCGCCGTCTGGAATATCCTCGGCGGCGAAGGTCAGATAGTGCGGGCACGTTTCGACGGTAAGAGCGACGCCGCTCCGGCGAGCGGCTTCGGTCGCCGGCAGCGCTTCCGGCGTTGCCAGATGAACGATGTGCACACGCGCACCGAACTCGGCTGCCAGCCGAATCAGCGCCTCGATCGCGGCCCGCTCGCTGGCCGCGGGCCGGCTACGCAGCCACGTTTGGTACTCGCGAGGGTTCGCCGTGGGATCCGCCAACGGGTCCTGCAGCAACACCGGCCATTCGGCGTGTGCCAGCAGTGGAAGATTGAGCCGGGCGATCAGCGGCATGGCCTCGCGCAAGTCGGACTCGCTCACGTGAGGGAACTCGTCGACGCCAGAAGGGCTCAAGAAGCACTTGAATCCGCGAACACCGGCACGTGCCAGCGGCTCGAGCGCGTCGCGATTGCCGGGCACGACGCCGCCCCAGAACGCGACATCCACCGAACATCGGCCGCGAGCAGCGAGAAGTTTGGCCTCGAGGCCCTCGACGGTGGTGGTCGGCGGAATACTGTTGAGCGGCATGTCGACGAGGGTCGTAATTCCGCCCGCAGCGGCCGCCTGCGTGGCCGTCTCGAACCCTTCCCAATCCGCGCGCCCGGGGTCGTTGATGTGAACGTGCGGATCGACGAGACCCGGCAAGACGAGCCACTCGCCGGCGTCGAGCTCGCGTACCCCGGCTACCCGGTGATCGTGCGTCGGCGATGGACACGATACGGCCGTCGCGGATGTGGATTGCGCCGGGCCCGATGCCCTCGGGAAACGCGATCCGCTCGCTTCTGACGAGCAACGCATCCATGGTCGCTATAATGCGCTGTCGCCGAGCGGGGCGTCGCGAACCAGGGTGGCCTCGATAACGCCGTGCGGCTCGTCGGTCGGGACGAAGATCTCGTTACGGTTCTCGAGGCCGAGCCGCGAAAGGTCGAACGGCAGATGGTGCTTGTTGGGCATCACCAGCGTAATCGACGCAACATCCATCACGCGATCGAGCACGGCTTGTCCCATGGCATGGAGCGTATGCTGCACCGACTTGCTATCGTGAGTGGCAAAGACGTCGAGCAAGATCTGGCGCACCGTCTCCCAGCTCACGCCGAACTCCACCTCACCGGTGCGATAGCGCCACGTCGCCGTGAGCGACGTCGCCAGCAACCGGTCGGCCGTCTCCGGAAGCGTCGTGTAGATCGGCCGCGGGTAGCCTTCGAACGCGGAGTGCGAAGACTTCAGAATCAACAGATCGTTGATACCAGCGGTGACCGTCGATCCGCGGCGATCGGTGTGCACGCTCGCCGTCCGCACGTCGGGCCCGCGCCGCATGAACGCCGAGCCGGCGTCCTGAGCATCGACCCTGAGCCGGCGCCAGGCGTGCTCGGTCAGATCGACACGGACTCGATGGAGCTTCGGACTGTGTTGAAGAAAGTGCTGACCCAGCCGGCGGCCGAGCCCTTCGATCTCCCCCACCGGCTCCTGCGCGGCCAGGGCGTAGACGGTGTTCTTCATCGTGTCGGTCGGCAGGACGTCGCGGTTGTCGCCCTCGCTGTACGACTCGTCGAACGCGCCCTGAAAGCGGACGGCGACGGTGACATCGGTGATGCTGTGGTGATCGCCATGCCGTCGCACCTGCACCATCCGGATTCTGGATTTCCCGTAGGCGGAGTCAACGATCATGGCGCGCGATCTTAGCACCGCCTCCTTTGCCTCTCTGGCCGACCTCGCCTCCGCCCGCGTCGGCGGACGCGCGGTTGCCACCAACGACGACTTCTTTGCGCCGAAGTCGAATCTCGTCAAGCCCGACCCGGCCATCTTCGTTCCGGGAAAGTTCACCTCGCGCGGCAAATGGATGGATGGCTGGGAATCCCGCCGCCGCCGGACGCCGGGACACGACTGGTGTGTCGTCCAGCTCGGGTTGCGCGGCGTCGTTCACGGCGTCAATGTCGACACCAGATTCTTCACGGGCAATTTCCCGTCCCACTGCTCAATCGAAGCCTTAGACGATAGCGGTCCGATCAAGCCGGCGGTTTGGAGTGCGGCCGGCGCCCCTTGGACTCTCGTGCTCGCCAAGTCGGAATTGCAGGGGGATGGCGAGAACCTGTTCGCGGTCGACAACCGGCAGCCCTGGACGCACCTTCGCCTGAACATTTTTCCAGACGGCGGCGTCGCCCGGCTTCGTGTCTACGGGGAAGCGGCCATCGACTGGACGCAGTTGGCGAAGGCGGGGCGCGTACACGATCTCGCGTCGATTCTGAACGGTGGGCTCGTGCTCGCCGCCAGCGACATGCATTTTGGCGCTCGCGACAACATGATCATGCCGGGCCGCGCCAAGAACATGGGTGACGGCTGGGAAACCCGCCGCCGGCGCGGACCGGGCTACGATTGGGCGATCGTCCGCCTCGGCGCTTCAGGTCTCCTCTCGAAAGTCGAGATCGACACGAATCACTTCAAGGGCAACTATCCCGATAGCGCGTCGATCGACGCGTGCCTCGCGCCGGGCGCTTCGCTCGAGGCACTGGCGACAGCGGCGTGGCAGGAAGTGCTGCCGCAGACCAAGCTGCGGCCCAGCCAGCGACACTTCTTCGGCAAAGAGATCCGCCGCATCGGCCCGGTCTCCCACGTGCGGCTGAACATCTACCCTGACGGCGGCATCAGCCGTCTTCGTGTGTATGGCACTGTGGCGCCGCGTTGACGGCGCGTCGCCGACCGAGGCGCGCGGATTGTTGGGCGAATGCTGCGGCGCCACTCGATGGGTGGACGCAATGCTGCGGCGCCGGCCGTTTGGCAGTCACGAGGCGATTCTCGCAGCCGCGCGGGACGTGTGGTGGTCTCTCGAGCCGGGCGACTGGCGTGAGGCGTTCACACACCATCCGAAGATCGGTGACACAGCGGCGCTGCGCTCGAAGTTTGCCGGCACGCGTGCGCTGTCCGAATCGGAACAGGCGGAGGTGGCGTCAGCGTCCGAAGCCGTTCTCAACGCGTTCGCCGAAGGCAATCGCGACTATGAAGAACGCTTCGGCTACATCTTCATCGTCTGCGCCACCGGCAAGAGCGCCGAGGAAATGCTGGCGTTGCTGCGCGCGCGGATGGTCAACGACCCCGCCACCGAAATTCGCGTCGCTGCCGAAGAGCAGGCGAAAATCACGGCGATTCGTCTCGCGCGAAGCTAGCCCGTACCCGACATGACTTCGTCCATTGCCAGACTGCTGCGACTGTTCGCTGCCAGCCTTGTTCCGGGCGGCGGATACTTTCTTGCCGGTTGGTCGCCATCGACCACGCTCGCCCTCTACTGGGTGGATACCTTGGCCGGCACGGTGGCGATGGCGCTGCGCATCTCACTGCATCGGCGTTGGACGGGAATGGCCGGTCACGGTCGCGCGCAAATCGGTACTGAAGTGACATCGACCGGCGGCGGGGTCACCCGCCAAGTGAAATTCCGGTCGTTTCTTGCCGAGTTCCTCTTCACGTCGCTGGCGTTCACCATCGCCCACGGCATCTTCCTCGCGGCCATTCTGGGATTCGTCCTCGAGCCGCCGAATCGTGCCGACGTGCAGAAAGGCGCCATCGGGATTCTCGCGTGCCACGGCTTGTCGCTCGGGTTCGATACGTTCCGGCTCGATAGCTGGTCCTTCGCCCAGCTGAAGCAGATGGTCCAGCGAGTGCTGGGTCGAGTCTTCGTCGTGCACCTGACCATTCTTGGCGGGATGGCCTTCTTCGCATGGCGCGGCAGCCCCGACGCCTTCTTTGGCGTCTTCGTCTGGCTGAAGACGCTCTTCGACATCGGTGGCATCGTGCCGCAGTTCAGTCCTCGAGAACCGCCACGCTGGCTGGTCAAGGCGATGAGCGTCTTCCCCAAGCAGAAGGGCGAGACGTTCGAAGCGTACTGGCGTCGAACGCATGCGGAGGAACAGGCACAGGCCGCACGCGATGAACAGCACAACTAGCGGCGCGCGGACTTCCTTCGCTTCGCGGCGGTGTTCCGCTTCGTTTTCGCAGCTCCGCGTTTGACGGTGCGCTTCATCGCGCGCTTCGCCGCGCCCATCGGCGTTGGCCGCGCGTGCCGCGGCTGATACACGCCCAGCTTCCCTCCGCCTGGCAGGGTCACGCTGGTGACGAGCCCGTAGCCCTGGTCCTGCACCGCGGCGCAAGCGATTTCGTGCTTCGACATCTCCGATACGAACGCCTTCACGTCATCACACATGAAATAGAACTCGTGACGATCGCTGCCGTCGGCCGGATGGACGGCGAGCTCGGCCGGGGGGAGGCCGAAGATCAGCCAGCCGCGACCGACGTCCACGTGCGGCAGCTTCAACACGTCGCGCAGGAATGCACGGTCGGCCTCTGCGTTCGCGCTGTAGATAATCGAATGCCCGCCGATGATCATATGGGGCCGTTTCGGATCTACTGGCGTTCTTCGGTCGCGCTCATGCGAAGGTAAGTGTTCCACCAGTCCAGCTCGACCAGCATCCGGTGGATGTTGTTCCAGTGCCCCGCAATGCCATGCGGCTGGCCGGCGTACTGATACATCTTGGCGGGGATGCCGCGTCGCTTGAGCGCGAAATACATCTGCTCGCCTTCTTCGTACGGCACGCGCTGATCGACCTCGCCGTGGATGAAGAGCGTGGGCGTCTTCACGTTGCCGGCGTAGGTGAGGGGTGACTGCTTGATCATGCGCTCGCGCGCGGCCGCCTCCCAGGGCGTCCCGAAGAACTCGGTCTCCTTCGTCCGGTAGATGTCCGCCGTGCCGTAGTCGCTGATCCAGTTGGTGATGCCGGCGCCGGTAATCGCCGCGGCAAAGCGATCCGGATACTGGGTGATGAGCCAGTTCGTCATGAAGCCACCGTAGGAGTGGCCCGTGTGGCCGACGTGGCGCGGGTCGAGCGGGTATCGCGCGAGAACGTAGTCGACGCCCGAGATCACGTCTTCACCGTCCTTGTTGCCCCACGCGCCCCACGTCGCCCACTTGAATGCCTCGCCGTAATTGGTGGAGCTCCGGAAGTTGGTATCGAGCACGTAATAGCCGCGCGCGGCGAAGAAGTGCTTCTTGAAATCAAAGCTGTAGCCAGTCGCGGCATGCGGACCGCCATGGCTGAACACGATCAACGGGGCGCGCGAGCCGGCCGGCGGCATCGCCGATGGCGCGGGGTAGGTGATCCAACCTTCGATCTTGGTCCCGTCCTTACTGGCCCAGTCGAGCCGATCGGTCTTTCCGAGCGCGATCTCGTCGAACAACGCGCCGTTGACATCGGAGATTCGCCGCTCGGCGGAGCCATCGAGGTTGGCCACGTAGACTTCTGCGGGTCGGTCGTGTGTCGTGACCGTATAGGCGATCTTGGTCATCGCCTTGTCGTGAGAGAGATTGCCAAGGCGGCGCGGGCCGCGCGTCACTTGGGTGACCTGACCGCCAGGGACCGAAACGCGGAAGAGCTGCTCTTCGCCACCGATCCCGGCCGGGAAGTAGATGTACTTTCCGTCCGGAGAGAAGCGCGCGTCGCCGGGCTCGAGATCCCAATTCACCGTCAGGTTGATCGGCTCTCCGCCCGCAGTCGGACGAACGAACAGATCGCGCGGGCCGCCGTGGTTGAGCTTCTGCGAGATCACCATGTCCGTCCCGAAGGTGCGCGCGTAGGCGAGATATTGGCCGTCCGGTGAGTACTCGAGGTCGCTGTAGACGTAGCCGTCGTTGGTGAGACGCGTCACCTCACCGGCCGTCGTCACGCTATAGAGATCCGGACTCTCGTACTTGAGCTCGTTGCGCCAGTCGGGGTCGGCGGTAAACGCCAGCTGGGTTCCGTTCGGATGCCACACCAGGTTGGTCGGACGCAGGTCTTGATCGAGAAGCACCTTCGGATCTGTTCCGCCAGCTGCGCTCACGACAATCTGCTGCCTGGGCCGCGCGCGCAGATTCGGTGCCGGAAATGGCTGACCGTCGCGCTGGAAGTCCTTCCAGTCGAATGTCACGCCCTTGAAGCGATCCAGATGACGCTTTTCGAAGTCGGTGAGAGTCGCCGGCGGCGCAGGCGGAGGCGTCACATCGGTGAGCGTCGCGATCCATTGGCCATCTCGCGACAGCACCCTCACCGGGGCTGGCGTTCCCGACGGGCGCTCGCTTGGCGTATCCACCTTGGCCGGCGCCCCAGATCCATCCGTTGGTGCTGTGAACGTTTCAGTCCTTGTCTGGTTGTTTTCTTCGACCCTGGTCGAGACGGTATAGGTGACCGTGCGCCCATCGTCGGACAACCGCACACCACCGACGGCCTTGATGCGGTAGTAGTCCTCGATGGCAAGGGAACGCTTGGGACTGTTCTGAGTCAACCCCGGCGCCGTCGCTCCGACGGCCAGCGCGATGGTGACGACGGCCACAGATGACACAGATGACGCCGATGGGAATGCTCGGTTCATGCGGCCTCCAGACGGCCGAAGCATACCTGAGCCTGCTGCGCCGAAGCCATTTCCATTTCCGCGGCGAAGGCGAGCCTGCTCCGCCGAAGCCCCTCACATTGCGTCGGCGAAGGCGAAGCCTGCCGCGCCGAAGCGCTTTCACACATTCGGGCGCGAAGGCGGGTATCATCCGCCGCATGGCAGACACCTCCAGCGGGTTCAAACCCTACGTCCCAGCAGAGCAATCGGTTGCCGAATTCACCGCCAAGGCCATCGTCCTTGGCATCTTCTTCGGCCTGGTGTTCGGCGCGTCGACGGTCTACCTGGGCCTCCGGGCCGGCCTCACTGTGAGCGCGTCGATTCCGATCGCCGTGCTCGCCATTTCGGTGTTGAAGAAGCTGGGAGGCTCCACGATCCTCGAGAACAACATCGTGCAGACCATTGGCTCGGCCGGTGAGTCGGTGGCCGGCGGCGTGGTGTTCACGATTCCCGCGCTCATCTTTCTGGTCCCGGAGGGACCCAAGTATTTCAACTACACGCAGATCACGATGCTCTCGTTCGCCGGCGGCATTCTCGGCGTCCTGATGATGGTGCCACTGCGCCGCGCGCTCATCGTCAAGGAACACGGCATCCTTCCGTATCCAGAGGGCACCGCCTGCGCGGAGGTGCTCGTCGCCGGTGAACGAGGCGGCAAGCTCGCGGGCCTCGTGTTCGGCGGTCTTGGCATCGGCGCGCTGTGGAAGTCGCTGTCGTGGACCTTCAACATCTTCCGGCAAGACGTCGGCTACTCGTTCGCGCGCAACAGCCAATTCCCGAACGCGACGCTGAACGTCGACATCTCGCCCGAATACCTGGGCGTCGGCTATGTGATCGGACCGCGGATCGCGGGGACCATGTTCGCCGGGGGCGTGCTGTCGTGGTTGGTGCTGCTGCCGTTGTTGTCGCTGCTTGGCGCCGCGATTCCAGACCCGTTCCCGCCCATCCATCCAAATTTCGCCAACAACCCCGCCACGGGACGACCCTTCCTGATCTCAGAGATGGGCCCAGGGCAGATTTGGAGCGCCTACATCCGATACATCGGCGCCGGCGCCGTGCTGGCCGCAGGGCTGATCACGCTGGGTCGCACGCTGCCGACCATCATCTCGTCGGCGCGCGAAGGGCTGAAGGGATTTGGCGCCGCGGGCGGTGCGGGTCAGCTGCGCACCGAACGCGACATTCCGATGACCGTCGTGCTCGCGGGATCCTTCCTTCTCGCCGTCTTCCTCGCCGTCACGCCAGGGCTGCCAACGCAGGGCAACATTCTGGTCTCGGTCCTGATTGTGCTCTTCGGTTTCTTCTTCGCCACCGTCTCGTCACGAATTACGGGCCTTATCGGTTCGTCGTCGAACCCCATCTCGGGCATGACAATCGCGACGCTCATCATCACGTGCCTCATCTTCGTCGGGTTGGGCTGGACGGGTGACATCTATGCGCCGATCGCGATCTCGGTTGGCGCCATCGTCTGCATCGCGGCCGCCAATGCCGGCAACACCTCTCAAGACCTCAAGACCGGCTACATCGTCGGCGCGACGCCGCTGTACCAGCAGCTCGGACTCGTGGCCGGTGTGGTCACGTCGGCGTTTGTCATCGGGATGACGCTGCTCTACCTGCATCAGGTGTTCGGCATCGGCTCTCAGTCGGTGGCGGCGCCACAGGCGACATTGATGGCGACGCTGATCAAGGGGTTGCTGTCGCAGAACCTGCCGTGGGGTCTGGTCCTCGTCGGCATCTTTGTCGCGGTGACGCTCGAGCTCTGTGGCATTCACTCGCTGTCGTTCGCAGTCGGTTCCTATCTTCCAATCGCGACCACCGCCCCGATCTTCGCCGGCGGCCTCGTGCGTTGGTTCGTCGAGCGTCAAACCGGGCAAAAAAGCGAGTCCGAGTTGAGCGCGGGCACGCTGTTCAGCTCGGGACTCATCGCCGGCGGTTCGCTGGCCGGCATCCTGTTCGCGGTCCTCGTCGGCACCGGCACCATCGCGCCCTTCCAGGTGATCGCCGATGCGATTCCGGCGCTGCATGGAGAAGGACCGTTTGCCCAAATCGCTGGTACGCTCCTGTTCCTGGCGCTCGCCATCATTCTTGCGAGGTTCGCCAAGCGCGACGTCTAGAACAAGAGATTCGACCTGCGGTACGATCTCAGCCACATGCACCGACTTGCGCGATGGGCGATGGCCGCGCTGACACTCGGAGTGGCGGCCGGCGCTCTGATGTGGGCGCTCGCGCCTGCCTGGCCAGAGATTGGCCTCGCCTGGAACCTGGCGATTGCGGGGTTAACGCTGGTCATGCTCCACTATTTCCTGAGCTACGCTGAGGATCGCGGCTGGGTCTATTACCGCAAAGCCAGGGGCAGCCACGGCGGGCTCGGCGTTACGAGCAACTTTCTGAACATGTACGATCCGTCGCGCCGTCACCTGCAGCACGCGATCCGCGAGTCAGAATGGAAGCGGGATGAAGACCATGACGGCGACGATCCTGGAATAAAAGGGTGACCCGCCGCGCACTTCCTGTCGTCGTTGTCGTGACGGCGGCGATGCTCGCCGCCGGTCTCGACGCGCAGCCCCCGGTTCGCCGCGGAACGACCATCGCGGCATTGCGCAGCTATGCCGGTTTCTACCACCAGCAAAACGTCTCCGTGCTCGGCGTCATCAGCCGTCAGGGCGAGCAGACTTATGTCGGCTCCGAAGAAGGCCGGCTTCGCATCCTGATTAGAGATCTCCCGAAGGAGGAGCGGGCAGAGGTCCGAGGGACCTTCCTGGACATCGGCAGGATGGCTCAGGATGATCCTCGACTGATTCCGTTCAACCTGCTCGATAGTGTCCGCGCCACATACGCGGACCGTTGGCCTCGACCGGGTGAGGAGCTTGTCCTCCTGGTCGCAGGGACGAGCGAGCCAGCGCCGGCGGCGAACGTGACCACGCCGCCGCTTCGGGCAGTGGCCATGGATCCGGCGCGGTTCGTCGGACAGCGGGTGACGCTGCTCGGCCAGTTTCGCGGCCGCAATCTATTTGGCGATCTGCCGGAGGCCCCGGTGAGCGACAAGTGGTCCTTCGTGCTGCGCGCCGCCGACGCTGCGGTCTGGGTGATCGGCGTGCAGCCGAAGGGGAAGACCTTTGACTTCGATCCCGGACGGCGCATCGATACGGGCCGGTGGGTCAAGGTGACCGGAATCGCTCGAAGCGCGAAGGGCCTCACATGGCTCGAAGGCAAGAGCATCGAGCTGGCCCAGGAACCGAGCACCGAAACCGCGGTTGAAGTCGTGCTGCCGCCGCCTCCGCCTCCAGCCGTCGAGGTGCTGTTCAGCGCGCCGACCGACGGCGAGACCGATGTTCGCCTCGACGCGCGGATCAGAATTCAGCTGTCGCGCGATCTCGACGAGTCGTCGCTCAAAGGTCGCGTGCGCATCACCTATTCGGCGGGTGATTCAGCCGATCGCGGCGAGCCTCAGCCGCCGGGAATCGAATTCACGACGAGTTACACCAGGGACAATCGGGCCCTCGAGATTCGGCCGGTCGCGCCTTGGGAACGATTTCGGCGGGTGATGGTGCAGTTTCTCGAGGGCGTGAAGGGGACTGACGGCGGCGCCATGGCGCCATTCACGCTCACTTTCACGACCGGCGGTTCATAGTACAGGTTCTGCAGGTTCTACAGGTTCTGCAGGTTCTACAGGTTCTGCAGGTTCTGCAGGTTCTGCAGGTTCTGCAGGTTCTGCAGGTTCTGCAGGTTCTGCAGGTTCCCTGCAGACCACTAGAACCAGTAGAGCAGGTAGAACCTGCAGAACGTGCATCGTCAGGGAACGATGCGGAAGCCGTAGCTGATCGTTTCGATGCCAGCCTTCACCGCGCAGGACAGCTCGAGCACGTATTCACCAGCCGCCAGCGGCGCCAGGATCACTTCCGCGACCGCCAGTTTCATACTGCCTTCGGAGCGCTCGCTCGTCGTCACCGTAAGCGGCATCAGCTGACCTTCGCGGTTCAGCATGCGACCGGTGGTCGTGACGCCCTCGGCCAGCACCGGCACTTCAATTCGGATTCGTTCGGTTCGACGGAACCGTGAGTCGGCGGTCGGTTGGTAGGCCAGTCCTGTGCTCGGCCCTCGTCGCAGCGCCAGGGCGGCGGTTCCAACCATCGCGCCGTCTGCGGGCACGACCGCAAAGGTCGTGACCTGGAGGGGAAGGCGGCTGCCCCGCGCCGTGAGCTCCGCCTTGACGTAGTACCGCCCAGGTGCGAGTTGAGCGTCGGGGCCGAGCGCCGTCACGCTCTTCTGACCTGGCTCGATCGCGCTGTTGATGGTGTAGGGATTGCCACCGCGTTCCCCTTCGATGAGGAGCTTGAGGTCGCCGCCGGCCGCCCACTCAGGCAACTTCAAGGTCGCCTGATCGAGCTCGACGATCGCTCTCACCTTACCGGCGCCACCACTCGCCTGAATGCGGACCGGAAGGTTGCCGCGCGCCGGCGCGAGCTGATCGAGGGCGCGCGTCACGCTGGCCGGCAGCGCCGGCGTCAGGCGGCCGGTCTTGTCCGGCAGCGACACCCCCGCAGCTCGAGCCTCGGATTCAGTGGGTGCCAGATAACCGGGCCGCGACCGGACGTCGAGTCCGTCGCGCTTTACCCGCACGCTGATGCGCCGGAATCGACCGTCGAGCTTGGTGTTGGTCGAGTAGTAGCTCATCAGGTAGTACGAGCCCACGTCCGCAAAGACTCGCTGCAAAGCGCCGCCCACATCATTGGTGGCGCTCAAGATCGCCACGCCGTCGGTTTGATCGGCCATCATCCGCAACCCGTCGTAGCGGTGCCGCAAGAGCGCGGCATCGACTGAGGGCGGGAGCGGCTGCTTGATCCCGGGGCCGCCGATCGGCGTGTCGAATACCACCAGACCTCTCGCATCCACGGGATAGAAGCTGACGTTGGCGCGATTCGCCCGCTGGAGCATCTCTCGCAGTTCGACCTGATGATCCATAAAGGCCAGCATCAGCCGCTGTCGATCGCAGGCTTCTCTGGTGGTCCCGCCCTGATCTTGCTGGACGGATGTCGTGACCCGCCCACCTGGACCAACGCCGATCCGATCGGGCCCGGGCGGTGCGTTGTCGAGGACCCGAGCCAGAGTCTCGTCACGCTGATAAAGCGGCCAGCCTTCGGTGAAGACAATGACGAACTTGCGCTCGGGCCGAAGGCCGTCCAGATGCGTGATGAGACCGCTCAAGGCGTCGAGGGTCCGCTGCTCGTGCCGACGCGCAATCATCCGGGCGGCGAAGCCTGTCGTGTCGCCGGCGTCCGGATAGCAGAGATACAAATCCTGGTCTGCGGGGTCGACTGGCAACCGATCGCGCTGGCCCCAGTGCCATGTGTCGGTCACGAAGCGTTCGATGCTCGTTGCGCGATGAGAGTAGGTGATGTTGGATGGCGACATCTCCGGCGTCATCGCACCAACGAGATCGTCCGCGCCAATGATCTTGTCGAGCGATCCGACCAAGGCGTTCTTGGCGTTATAGCTCCCGGACAGGGACACGTGATAGGTGTCGAAGAAGAGAGTGAAGAGCCGCGCATCCGGATCGGACGCCGCATCGCGCATGCCCGCTACCGTGGTCGGCTCAGACCGCGGGACCTGCCCTGACGACGAGCGTCGCTCAATCAGTTCGAACGCTTCAATCTTCTGCGGCTTGTCGTCCTCGAAGACCTCGACGTCGGCGGGGGTGAGGTCGGTGACCGCGGCGCCGTCCTTCGAAATGTAGGCGTCGACGCGAACCAGGTTCGCGCCCGCCCGGAACCGAGGCTGCTCGCCGCCCTGCTGTCCGGCGACGCTCACCGAGGCGAGAACGAGCGCGAGGAGCGCCCACCGTAATCGCATGACTCAATCTACCGTGGGCGGCTGGCCCACCGCCACACCTTCCGTGCGAGCAGCGCGATAGCCAGCAGAATCGCCAGGCTGAGCCCCAGCGCCAGAATCGGGAACTTCATCGTAAACAGCGTCAGCCCGATAACGGCGGCGTCCTCGGTGAGGCTGAGAACCCAGTTCGAGAACGGCTCGGGGCTCGTGTTGGCGGCCACGCGCGTGCTGGCCTTGGTGAAATGACTGCTGGCGGCAACTCCGGCGCCCAGCAAGGCGACCAGCCCGGCGACGACGGGCGAGGCGTCCCCGAGCGCCGTGACGGCGACCAGCGCGCCGCCGACCGGTCGGACGAACGTGTGAATCGCATCCCACACCGAATCGAACCAGGGAATCTTGTCAGCGACGAACTCCACCATATACAGAACGCCGGCGATACCGATGATCCAGGGATTGTCGAACACGCGAAACTGCTCGGGCAGCGCCACCCATCCGTAGCGCGAGGCCAGCCCCAAAAGCGCGACGGTCGCGTACACGTTGACCCCTGCCGCCAGCGAAAAGCCCAGCGTCCGGCCAAGCGTCGCGAGAGCTTCCATCACGTTCGCAGCATGGCTTGTATACGCTCGCGGACGGTGGCAATCAAGGTGTCCCGATCGTCAACCGTCATGCCGGCGGTCTCGATTGGATCGCCGACCTTCACATCGACCATGACGGGATAGACGACGGCGCTGCCCCGGCGCATCGAAGAGCGGCCACCGGAAATGGCTACCGGCACGATCGGCGCCTGGGCCTTGAGCGCCATGACAAAGCCGCCCTTCTTGAACGGCAGCAGCTCGTCGGTGCGGCTTCGTGTGCCTTCTGGAAAGATCAGGAACGAATTGCCGGCGCGAATCGACTCGACCGCCTGGTCGATCGCCGCAAACGACGCCTCACGCTTGTCGCGTTCCACGGCGACGAACCCGCCCGCCTCCAGCGCTCGACCGAGGATGGGTATCTTTCGAAGCTCGGCCTTGTAGAGGACATGCAGCCGCCGATGCAGGGCCTGAAACAGTACCGGGGGATCGACGTTGCTCTGGTGATTCGAGCAGTACACCACCGCGCGGTCCTTGGGCACGCGCTCGCGGCCGGTGACGCGATAGCGAATGCCTGCCACCGCGAGCGCCATCGCGACACCGGCGTGACCCAACTCGAACAACAGCCCCTTGAGACGGAACGGCAGCACGAGGCCGAGCCCGATCGGGCCGACCACGAGCAAATACAACGAAACGAGGATGTAGGTGAGAGTGGACCGGACGACCGCCATCATGACGCCGGGCTCATTTTCCCTTGATTCACAGGAGAATGCCCGGATGGATCGGCCTTCTGCGTTCGGCTCTCAGCTGAATGCCGACAGCCGACTGCCGAAAGCGCCTCGCGCGAGTGGATCGCGCGCGAGGCTTACGAAGCGCGCGCTTGACGGCGAACTGGCGCGGGGGCCGCGGCTCGTGGCGATGCCTTGGCCGGCGCCGCCTTGGCCCGAGTGGCCGCGGTTGCGGCTCGCTGCTGCGAGCGCGCCTTTGCCGTGAAGCAGCGTTCGAGCGCCTGATCGACACGGCCCTCGATATCCGCGGCGGTGAGCCGCATCACTTCTGAGATCTCCGAAACAATGAGCGATTTCGCGCGGTCGAGCATGCGCTTCTCGCGGAACGAGAGGCTCTTCGACTTGGCGAGGAAGGTCAGATTCTTCAGCACCTCCGCCATGTCGTAGATCGAGCCGCTACGCATCTTGTCTGAGTTGTCCTTGAAACGGCCTTTCCAATTCTGGTGATTGTCGATTTTGCCGTCGCCCATCAGTGCGAACAGCCGTTCGACCTCTTCATCCGTGATGGCGCGCCGGAGCCCGACGTTGTCGACGTTGGCTACGGGAACCAGCACGGTCGTGTCGTTGGACAAGATCCGCAAATGAAAGAACCCGCATGTCGTTCCGAGAATGGTCTTTTCTTCGACTTTCTCGACGACCCCGAGTCCATGATTCGGGTAAATGACCTTGTCACCAATCGTGAATCCCACATGTCCCTCGATTCGAGTTGTTATGTAATGGCAGGGATGGGAGCGCTAACGGGAGATTTCATTGTAACGCAGACGTCCCTTCGAATCAACGGAAATGCTGAGGAAATTGAGCATTTCCGTAAATCCGTGCGACATCATGCGGCCTTGATTTAACCCCTGATTCGGCACATGGTTAGCGGTCGATTACATTCCATGACGTCACGATTTTTCGCGGCCCTGGCGTTGACCTTGTCCGTTCTGGCTCAGTCGACCGCCGGACAGGTGGCTCCGGCCAGGCGGCCCGACGCTCCCCAGTTGGCCCCATACGTCCCCACCCCGCAAGATGTCGTCGACCGGATGCTTGCTCTGGCTGGTGTGGGCAAGAACGACGTCGTGTACGACCTCGGATGCGGAGACGGCCGCATCCCGATTACGGCCGCCCGGCGTTTTGGCGCGCGAGGGGTCGGGGTTGACATCGACCCCCAGCGCATCGAGGAGGCAAACGCGAGTGCGGCCGCGGCCGGGGTCACCGGACTGGTCACCTTCAAGCTGCAGGATGCGATGAAAACCGACGTGTCGGAAGCGACTGTCGTGACCTTGTATCTACTTTCTGCCTCAAACCTGAAATTGCGGCCGATATTGACCCGACAGCTCAAGCCGGGTGCTCGTATCGTCTCGCACTCGTTCGGTATGGGCGACTGGCGTGCCGAGAAAGTCGACACATTCGTCGACGCCGACGGCCGCTCGCAGACCCTCTACTTGTGGCGCACGGACGGGACCGTCCGCCAATAGCCGAAGGCCGCCGATGGATTTCGAAAAACTTGGACTCTTTTATCTCGGCCGGCAACTCGATCCCGAGAGCCGGGCTCGCCGTGACGTGCCCGTTCTCTATGACGCCTCTGATCTCGTCACGCACGCCGTCATCGTCGGGATGACCGGCAGCGGGAAGACCGGCCTTGGCATTTCGGTGATCGAAGAAGCGGCGATCGACCGCGTCCCGGTGATCGCCATCGATCCGAAAGGCGACCTCGGCAACCTGCTGCTGACCTTTCCAGGGCTCTCGGGCGCGGAGTTCGCGCCGTGGATCAATCCCGACGAAGCGCGGCAAGCCGGTCAGGATTCCGCGGCCTTTGGCGGCGCTGAAGCGGCGCGATGGAAGCAGGGTCTCGCCGAGTGGGGACAGGACGGCGCGCGCATCCAGCGCCTTCGCGACGCGGCGGAGTTTGCCATCTACACGCCGGGCAGCTCGTCGGCTCGCCCGCTCTCGATCGTCAAATCGTTCTCGGCCCCGCCTGCGGAAGTGGCGGGCGATGCCGAACTGCTGTCGGATCGAGTCTCTACGGCGGCGACGAGCGTGCTGACGCTTGCCGGGGTCGAGGCCGAGCCGCTTCGCAGTCGAGAGCATGTGTTGGTGTCGACGCTGTTCAGCGAGGCTTGGAGGGCGGGACGCGATCTGGAACTGGCCGGGCTGATCGCGCAGGTTCAGGCGCCACCAGTCAGCAAGGTCGGCGTCCTCGATCTCGAGTCGTTCTTCCCCGCCAAGGATCGCTTCGGCCTCGCGATGCAGTTGAACCAACTGCTCGCGGCGCCGGGCTTTGGCGCGTGGCTGCAAGGCGAACCGCTCGACATCGATCGATTGTTCTACGGGACGCATGGCAAGCCGCAGGTAAGCGTCATTTCGATCGCGCATCTCGACGATCAGGAGCGGATGTTCTTCGTCTCGCTGCTGCTGAACGAGCTGGTCGCGTGGATGCGCATGCAACGCGGCACGTCGAGCCTGCGAGCGCTGGTGTACTTCGACGAGATCATGGGATTCCTGCCGCCGGTCGCAAATCCTCCGTCGAAGGCTCCACTGCTCAAACTGCTCAAGCAAGCGAGAGCGTTTGGCCTTGGCTTGACCGTGGCGACCCAGAATCCGGTCGATCTCGACTACAAGGCCCTCGCGAATGCGGGCACATGGTTTCTGGGACGGCTGCAGACCGAACGGGACAAGACCAGGGTGCTCGAAGGGCTGGAGGGCGCAGCGGCTGCCGCTGGCGCGGGGTTCGATCGCGGGCAACTCGACCGGCTGCTGTCAGCGCTGGGCAAGCGACAGTTCTTGCTCCACAACGTCCATGAGAAGGAGCCCCTTCTGTTCGAAACGCGATGGGCGCTTTCGTACCTCCGCGGACCACTTGGACGGGACGAGGTCCGGCGATTGGCAGGTTCTGCAGGTTCTGCGGGTTCTGCAGGTTCGACGGGTTCGATGGGTTCCACAGGTTCAGTGAAGCCCGCTGCCGCCTCGGATCGGCCGCCGACGAGTGGTCCGCCGCCGATTCTCGATCCAGCGATTAAGCAATTCTTTGCGCCTGGTTCGGGCTCTACATTCGTGCCGATGGTGGTAGGGTGCGCGCGGATTGCGTACTCGGACTCGAAGCTCGGACTCGAGGACACGCGCGAGGTCGTCGTGCTCACGCCCATCACGAATGAGGCCGTCCCGGTGGATTGGGAGCGAGCAGAGCCAGCCGATTTCAAGGCGTCCGACCTGAAGAGCGCTCCGGCTCCGGGCGCGAGCTTCAGTCCGGTGCCGGCCCCGGCGACCAGGCCGAAGAGCTATGCGGCATGGGAGAAGGAATTCGGGCGATGGACTGGGCAGACCCAATCGATCGAGCTCTTGAAGAGCAGCCGGACCGGAATCCTCTCTCGCCCCGACGAATCTGAGCGGGACTTTCGCATCCGCCTCCAATCGGAAGTGCGCGAGAGCCGCGATGCCGAACGAGAGAAGGTCCGCGCGAAATTCGCGACCAAGATCACGGCCCTGCAAGATCGCCTGAGACGCGCGAACCAGACCAAACAGGTGCAGAGCGAGCAAGCGAGCGGCGCGAAGATGCAGGCCGCGGTTTCGGTCGGAGCCACGATTCTCGGCGCGCTGCTCGGTCGCAAGGCGATTTCCGCCAGCACGCTCGGCCGTGCGACGACGGCGGCCCGGGGCGTGAGCCGCATCGGACGCGAATCCGAGGATGTATCGCGCGCCGAGGCTACCGTCGAAGCCGTGCAACAGCAACTCGACACGCAAAACGCCGCGCTCGAAGCCGAACTGGAGAAGATCGCCAGTCAGTGGGACGTCCAGACCGACACTCTCGACCGGGCGCTGATCAAGCCCAAGCGCGGGGGTGTCTCGGTGCAGCTGGTGGCGCTCGCGTGGGTGCCGCGCGATTGATGCGAACGGGAACGGCGATCGTCGAAGTCTTTCGCGGCGAGGTCGTGGAATCGCAGCATCGCGTGCATGTGGCCGTGGCGCATGCTGAGCAAGGGCTGTCCGCAGCGGCGGGCAACCCGGCTCATGTGAGCTTCGTTCGCTCCGCGATCAAGATGTTCCAGGCACTGCCCCTGGTTGCCGGTGGCGGGGTCGAAAGATTCGGCCTCACGGGAGAAGAGCTGGCGCTCTGCACGGCGTCGCACGGCGGCGAGCCCTTTCATGTCCAGGCGGCGCAGTCGATTCTCGCGAAGGCTGAGCGCCGGGAAGACGACCTCGCCTGCGGCCCTCATGCGCCCATGCATCTGCCCTCCGCCGAAGCCCTGAAGCAAGCCGGCGTGTCGCCATCGAGAATTCACAACAACTGTTCCGGCAAGCACGGCGGTCTGCTGGCGTTCACGCATCAGCGCGGCTGGAAAACCATTGGGTACCACGAGTTCGCTCACCCGACGCAGCAGACGATTCTGGCGACGTTGAGCGAGTGGATGGGTGTTCCGGCAGAGGACATCGAGCACGCAGTCGACGGCTGTGGATTGCCGACGTTTGCGCTGCCCTTGGACGCCGTGGCGCACGGCTGCGCACGATTCGCAGCGGCGGCCGCCGACGGCCAGCCGGCGCCCTCACGGCTCTACGGAGCGATGACCATGCATCCGGAGTACGTCGCAGGGACCGATCGCCTGTGCACGGACCTGATGCGCGCGGCCGGGGGCGAGGTCTTCGCAAAGGTGGGTGCCGAAGGGTTCTATTGCGCCGGTATCCCCGCTCAGCGGCTCGGGGTTGCGCTCAAGGTCGAGGACGGCGCTACCCGTGCTTTAGAGCCCGCGCTGCTGGCCACGCTGCACCGGCTCGACGCCCTCACCGACGCGCACCTCATCACACTCGCCCGCTACGCACAGCCGTCGATCCTGAACACGCGCGGCGAAATCGTCGGCTCAATCCAAGCGCACGTGCGGTTCTGAACAATCGGTTTCTTCCCTTCTTCGTTCTTCTTCCTTGTTCCGTTCTTCTTTCTTCTTTCTTCACGGGAACTCCCCAGCCCCCTTGACCGTCTACAAGAGGCAGGCTACCTTTTGTAGATAGTCAAGGGGAGCTGGTACGAAGGAAGAAGGAAGCGAGCAGACTCGTGGGCAAACCGACCGATCTGGTTCAAGGCACCGTCGATCTGCTGATCATGAAAACCATCGCGCTCGAGCCGCTGCACGGCTGGGCGATCGCACAGCGCATTCGACAGCTGTCCGACGAGATTCTCCAGATCCAGCAGGGATCGCTCTATCCCGCGCTTCAGCGCCTCGAACGCCAGGGGTGGATCGACGCCGAGTGGGGCGCGTCGGAGAACAACCGGCGCGCGCGCTTCTATCGATTGACCAAGGCCGGTCGCAAGCGCCTCGAGCAGGAAGAAGTCGCCTGGGCCAGGCTGTCGGGAGCCATCGGCCTCGTGCTGCGAAAAGCCTGAACGCAGATGACACCGAATCAGCCAGGGCCGCAGATAGCGCAGATGACACCGATCAGCCAGGGCCGCAGATAGCGCAGATGACACCGATAGCCAGGGCTGCAGATAACGCAGATGACACAGACAGGGCAACAAGGATGCGCATCATCAGGCGCCTTTCGATGCTTCGCCGCGATGTCTTTGGATCCCGTGGACTCGATCGACAAATGGATGAAGAGCTGCAGTTTCACTTCGATCGCGAAGTGCAGGCCAACTGCGAGCGCGGGATGTCGTTGGGGGACGCGCGGCGAGAGGCCCGGTTGGCTATCGGAAATGCCGAGAGCTGCAAGGAGACGTCGCGCGACGAACGATCCGGCGCCCTGATCCGCCAGTTCGGTCGCGACCTGGCGCACGGCGCTCGCCTGCTTCGCAAGGCGCGTGGCTTCAGCGCCGCCTGCATCGCCGTCGTCGCGCTCGGTATCGGCGCGGTCACGGCGATTTTCAGCGTGGTGTACGGCATCGCGCTCGAGCCGTTGCCCTTTCGCGAGCCCGATCGACTGGTCGCGCTGTGGACGCGCGCGCCCAAGCTTGGCCAGGCTCGTGTGCTCGTCAACGGCGCCGATCATCGCGACTGGCAGGCTTCGAACCACGTCTTCGAGGACATCGCGCTCGTCCGCAACATCGCGAACTTCAATTTGACCGGCGACGGAGAACCCGAACGCCTGTTTGCCGCCCGCATCTCGGCGAATCTGTTTTCAGTGCTTGGTGTCGAGCCGGCCATCGGCCGGGGGTTCACGGAAGACGAGGACGAAATCGGCAACGAGCAACGGGTGATCTTGAGCGATGGCCTGTGGCGCCGCCGCTTTGGCGCCGACCCGTCGATTGTCGGCCGGGAGATCAGCTTGAGCGGCGTCCCATATCTCGTCGTCGGGGTGATGCGGCCGGACTTTCAGTATCCGGGCCGGGAGTTCCAGGTGTGGACGCCGCTCACGATCAACCCGGATGAGCTCGCCAGAAAGATTCCCGGCTACAGCTTTTTGGCGGTCGCGCGCCTCAAGGACGGCGTCAGCGTCGCGCAGGCGCAGAGCGAAATGGACACGATCTCGGCGCGGCTGGCCTCGACCTATCCCTTCAGCAAGGACACGAGCGCGGAAGTAGTCCTGCTTCATAGCGATCTCGTCGCCGGCGTCGGTCCCACGCTTTACCTCTTGCTGGGCGCCGTTGTCTGTCTCCTGCTCATCGCCTGTCTGAACCTCTCGAGCCTGATCGCGGCTCGAGCTGCGGCCCAGCGCCGCGAGGTCGCCGTCCGCCTGGCGCTCGGCGCGACACGTGGTCGCGTTGCGCTGCAATCATTAGCTGAGAGCATGCCGTTGCTGGTGATCGGCGGCGTGTTGGGGGTCGCCCTCGCCACCTGGGCCGTGACAGCCTTCGTTCCGTTTGCGCCGGCGACGCTGCCGCGCGTCGAGAACATTCACGTAAGCGCCACGGTCCTGCTGGTCTCCGTGGTCGCGCTGACACTTACTGGTCTGCTCGCGAGTCTGTTGCCCACCCGGCAGGCCTGGAACGTCGACCTGGCCGCCGCCACGCGCGAAGAGACTCGTTCGACCACGGGCGGACGCGCGCAATCGCGGGCACGAAGCGTCCTGGTGGCCACGCAAATCGCGCTCGCCGTCCCGTTGCTGGTCGGCGCGGTGCTGCTCATGCGAAGCTTCGTCAAGCTCACGGAAGTAAACCCGGGGTTCCGCACCGACAACACCTTCACGACTCTGCTGGCAATTCCTCGCTCGAAGTACCGCGATGATCTGCAGGTCGCAGCCTTCACCGATCGCCTGCTGGAGCAGGTCGCCTCGATTCCTGAAGTCTCGTCGGTCGGACTCGTGAGCCGGCTGCCCCTCGGTGGCGTGGGCGCGTTCGGGGCACTCGAGTTCGATGCGCCCGAACCGCGGCGAACGGCCTTTCCCGCAACCGACTGGCGATCGGTTTCTCCCGGCTACTTCCAGACCATCGGCATTCCTCTGCTCGAGGGCCGCCGCTTCGATTCGCGGGATGTGGACGGCGCAGAGCCGGTCGCGATCGTGGATGAACGGATTGCCCGAACCGTCTGGCCCGGCGAAAGTGCCATCGACAGGCGATTCCGGATTGCCTTCGCTGGCCAGCCTTGGGTCCGCATCGTCGGCGTCGTTGGACACATTCAACACGACGGGCTCGACCTCGAGCAGCGACCGCAGGTGTATTGGACCTACCAGCAGCGCGCGCAAGATCGAATGGCACTCGTCGTGCGTTCCAAAGGAGACAGCCGGAGCCTGGCTCGAGCGGTCCTGCAAGCCGTGCACACGGTCGATCCCGAGCAACCGGTCTACGACACGCGCATGCTGTCGGAAGTCGTCGATCGATCGCTGGCGAGCCGGTGGCTGAACATGGCGCTGATCGTCGCGTTTGCAGCCATCGCGCTGTTCTTGTCCTGCATTGGCGTCTACGGCGTGGTCGCCTTCGGCGTCGCGCAACAAAGGCGTGAATTCGGGATTCGCGTCGCGCTCGGTGCAAGCCGCGGCGGCATTGCCAGGCTCGTTCTCAGCCGCGGCCTCTCACTGGCCGGTTCGGGCGCAGCGATCGGTCTGATCCTCGCTGTCCTGGTCGCCCGGACGATGCAGGCGCTGTTGTACGGCGTGACGGTCAGCGATCTCGCGAGCTTCGCTGCGGCGACGGCGGCGCTCTTCGTGGTCGCGCTGCTCGCCAGCTATCTGCCGGCTCGGCGCGCGGCCGCTGTGGATCCGGCGTCAACGCTGCGAAGCGAATAGAGCGCGCCGATTACGAACCGGTTGGTGTCCTTTCGTGTCTTCGTGCCCTTCGTGTCCTATAATCGAGATTCACCCCGACGCCGGAGTGGCGGAACTGGCAGACGCGCGGGACTCAAAATCCCGTTCCCTTCACGGGAGTGTGGGTTCGATCCCCTCCTCCGGCACTTCTGTTCCTCAGCGATTCTGCGGGTTTGCTCACCAACCGCGATCGGCAGCACCACCTCGGTCGCGGCGATTGTCCCCGAAATTGTCCCTGTCGCCATCGACGCGGCGAGTCGTTCGACACCGGATCGCAGGTCGCTCTCGCTCACGATGTTGTAACGCTCGAACACGCTCCGCGTCTTGTGGCCCGCCAGCATCATTGCCACGCGCTCGGGCACGCCCGCGCGCACGAGGTTGCGCTGCTCGAAGACGGCGAGGCGCGCCGTACGCTCCTTGTCAAGGATGGGCCGCAGGCGGACGCGCTCGCCGAGGACTGGCAACGCAGGGCGCTTGCCTTGGGCTGGGGCTGAACGCCTCCCGCAAAAAATGCTCGTCTGCTGACCGCACCTACTCGCGCCTCACGTCCTGGGCGTTCTTGTCGTTCGCGCACAGGGACGCGCCAGGCGGCCGTGATACCTTTCGTCGAGGGCCGTGACGAGTCAGTCCATCCGGCTACGCCAGCGCAGGGCAACAGCCCACCAATCGTTGGTACCACGGTTGAGAGCGCATGACCGTTGAACCGCGCACCGGAAAGGGGACACAAAATGAACATGAATATGCCCCGATTTACGGCGGAGGCTTCACTCTCCCGAGTGAGCGGGCATTATCGAAGCAGTCGAAATGCCCTCAATGCATCCGCACAAATCACCAACGGGATCTACGCGGCCATGATGGGCGAAGAGGTCATCAACATTCACAGTTGCGCGCCAGGCTGGACGGATCGAGGCGGGGTCTGCTTTCCGCCTCCCCTCACCGAGCCCACGGGGGGCGGCGGCGGCGAGGGAGACCATCTCCCGTGCAGGAGCCGGGCGGAGGCCGAGGTGGCGGAAAAGGCAGTCGCGGGGAGCCTATCGTTTCCGCTGGCTGTACTCTGAGACAGATCAAATCTCGGCTGGGACGGTGGTGCATTGGTTTGACAGAAAGAGATGTAGCGTCGGGCTACGGCCCCAACGACATACACCATCTGGTTTGCGACGGAGACCAGATGGAATGCTGCACAATTACGAAGGAGAACAAGCGAGGGCATTGTTATCAACTCGGGGGGCAATGATATGACGCTGAGTACCAGACGAACGCACTAGCCCTAGCTCAGCAGTTGCGACGCCCTTCCTCCGAGACAAACAGGCAATGTTGAAATGAGGCGTGGGGGGAGGCTGGGATCACGATCCCTTGAGCCGCCCCACTCGCGTCCAGCCGTCCCAGTCCCTCTAGATTCGCACGCCGTTAGCCATCGAATTGTGAAGGCTCGTCGGCAGATTGAGCTTGCCAGGCCGTTCTCGGTCGCGGGCTGCACGCCGTCGTTCTACATCGGCAGGCTCCGAACCGACCTCGGGAATCGAGCCGTTCGATAACACGCGCTTCGGTCAGTTGCTTCGCGAACGAGAGCGGCAACAGGGTGCAACGGCAGCTGACCCGACTGCTCGGCCGTCTCTCCGCTATTCACGCCTGACCTCGCTCGGCTTCTTGTCTTCGCGCAGCGCGATGAACTTCGAGTGCCGCAGGTGACGGTCAGGCGTCCACTCGACGAACTCGAACTGGCCGACCAGCGTCGGCTTCAACCAGCGGCACGCGGCCATCTTGGCGCGGGTCAGCCCTGACCCCACCGCCCCGCGTGCTGCTCGGGCAGGTCCGCGAGGCACTCGTCGATCTCCAGTCTCGCGGCGATCACTACAACCAGCAAGTTCGCCATCGGTAGCTCCGCACGGGTGATAGCATCGCGGCGGCCCCGCCATGCCGCCTTCCAATTGTCCGTCCTGTCGGTCGCATACGCTGCGGAAGCTTGACGCGCCCAGCGAGCACGCTGCGGTGAACTACTACCGCTGCGCCAAGTGCGGGCGTGTCTGGACGACGGCGAAGGCCGACTCCGGCAAGATCACCCACATCACCGAACTGCCCACGAAGAAGCCCTGACGCCTAGCGCGCTTTCTCGGCTTCGTTAGTCAATGTGCTGAAGTGAACAGCGGTGGTCGCAGGAATGCGGTTATCTGGCCCTAGAGGAGACTGCGCCATGGCTGCCCACACTTGCCCCTCATGCACCCTGCTCGCGCCGAAGCGATTACTGGCCTCGAACATCGGCAGAATTGCGAACGTGTTTCGGTGTACGAAGTGTGCCCACGTCTGGTCACGGTCGCGGGATGCTTCTCACGCAGTGCACCACGTCACTGAGCCACCAGCCTTAAAGCCAGAGCCGCTTTAGCGCGCTTTCTTCGCGGCCTTCTTCTTCGGTTTCTGCTTCCGCGTAGACGGATCACCAGCCGAGGGCGGAGGCGTCTTCAGGAAGGCGCCCGAGCAGCGCGCCGCCTCCCACCGAAAATCGCGCCGAATGTGGCGGCGCTTTCGAATCACTCTTCGGGAACGCCCTAATGTAAGCGGCCGTCTGCAAGCATCTCTGATCCCTGGTTGTGAAGTGCACTCCAGATACCGTGGTCGCACACCCAGAGTCCCAGACTTCCGAAATTCAGTACGACCTCGTCGCCCGGTGTGCCGCCCAAATCGGTGACGATCATGTCTTGCGCGCTCAGCGCGTGCAGCTGAACCCAGGTGAAGCTATTGCGATACGTCCAGAGTCCGACGCCTGGCCCGAAATCGATCAGCAGATCCGGCTGTTGTCCGGCATCAATCAGCCCCGCCCTCAGCCTGATCGCGTCGTACGGATGCAACAGCGTCCAGACGCTGTTGTTCCGGTAGATCCAGACGCCGTACCCGGGGAAGTTCAGGACGAGGTCGGACTGTCCGTTTCCATCCAAATCCATCACGACCATCGCGCTCACACCCAAGGAATGCAACTGGCTCCACGTGCCGCTGCTCCGGTACATCCAGAGCCCGGCGTCCCCGAAGTCCACAATCAATTCCTCGCCGGGCATTCCGTCGACGTTTCCAACGCCGAGGTGATTGGCGCTCGACGGATGCAACTGCGTCCATGTCGGGCCGTTGCGGACGTATAAACCGTATCCCTGAAAATCGACGATCAGCTCGTCGCGCCCGTTGCCATCCAGGTCGGCTGTCGCCATCTGCCTGGCACTCAAACCGTGGATGAAGGCCCACGTCGTGTGGTTCATCCATGCCCACAGCCCGTAGCTCGGACCGAAGTCGACGACCAGGTCGTCCAAGCCGTTGCCGTCGAGATCACCGCTCACCATCGAGTTCGGATTGACAGTGTGAAGACGTTGCCATACCGAGCGCCCCTGCAGCACCCATAACCCGCTCGGCCCGAAGTCCACTGCCAGATCCTTCCAAGGTCCGCTCCACGCGGTCGAACGGTATTGGGCGGCCGCCGTCGTGCTCCAACCAACGACAAAGCCGGCGTTATTAATGTCCTCGGGCCAGCTGACGACGCCTCCGAGCGACCCGAGCTCGACGATTTGCCCATTCACCCAGGCCACTGCGCGCGCCGAACTCGTGGCGGAAACCCCTATCACGACGCCCGCATTGTTCACGCCGGTTGCGAAGCTGGAGGTTGTGCCCGCGAGCAGCGAGAGATCGACGATGCCGCCTGCCGGCGTCCACGAGAACGCATGGTTCTGGCCGCCCGCTGTCTGACTCTGCCCCACGACTTGTCCCAGGTCGTTGATGTCACCCCCCGAGGCGCTCGTGCCGCCGAGCGTTGGCAGAGGCGTCACTCCTCCGTTGCTCCAGACGACCGCACGAACCTGACCATTCGAGAGGTTGCTGTAGCCGACGACCTGCCCCGCGTTGTTCACCTTCTTGGCT
The DNA here is from genome assembly GCA_963773045.1 of uncultured Acidobacteriota bacterium. GTDB lineage: Bacteria > Acidobacteriota > Vicinamibacteria > Vicinamibacterales > UBA2999 > 12-FULL-67-14b. The sequence continues at coordinate 182,625 of CAVYZT010000016.1, forward strand.
TCGCTGAAGGTCCCTCCCGGAAGCGTTCCCAGATCCACCATTCCGGTCGGCCCCGACCAGAGAAACGCGTGGTCGGTCCCTCCGATAGTGGTGCTGCTGCCAACAACCTGGCCAAAATCGTTGATACCCAGCGCGATACTTTCGTCGCCGCCCAGCGTCTGGAGATCGACCATCCCTCCTGTGGGCGTCCAGATGAACGCATGCTGTTTCCCCGCAGCGTTCAAGCCGTACCCGACGACCTGCCCGCTGTTGTTGACCGCATACGCCGCGCTCTGGGCGCCGCCAGGAAGCGTACCCAGGTCGATGAATCCTCCGGCGGCCGTCCACGAATACGCATGCTGAGGGCCGCCCAGCTGAAAATAGCCGACGACCTGGCCGGTATCGCTCATGCCGACGGCGCCGCTCGATGTGCTTGGCGGTGTGATGTCACTCTTGATCCACGGTCCCTGAGCAAAGGCCGGCCTCGCGACCAGCGCCATCGCAATGACTTGTAGCGTCCACTTCGCGTAGCGACCCATCCGTCCTCCCGTCGTAAAACAGCTCAGGTTGTCGCACTATCTCTGAAGCTCAACAATGTCGCAAGGCAGCTATCCCTGTATACGTGCGATGATCGGGAAATGATGCTCTCCGTTGTCGGGATCGCGATCGGAGCTGCCGTTGCCGCCGGCATCACGCGATGGACGTCGTCGTTGCTCTTTAGGGTCATGCGGTAGACGCGGTCACGTTTGCAGCGGCGTCGAAGTGTGGACATGGCCCGACTGCGCGAGATCGGAGTCTTGGCGATCGCGGCAGTCATCACTTGACGCGGTCGAACTGCTCGACGGCCGTGAGCGACCGACCGCGCACGCGATGTCGTGATCGAGTGGCAGTCTCAAGGCGGTCATCGGCAGTCAGCGTTGGCGCCGAGACGGCAGCCGCCTCAGTGAATGCGAGCGGCGCTCAGGGCATCGACCGCCAACGCGTGCAGCTTCGTCCACACGCCGTTGTTGTTTCTCCACAATCCCGCTGCGCCGAAGCCGATGACGATCTCATCCCGGGTGTCGCCGTCGAAGTCGGCGACGACCAGGCCTTGACTGGTGGACGGATGCAGTTGGCTCCACGCGCTGGAATTCTTGAACAGCCACACCCCGTCTACCGACCCGAAATCGATCACGAGATCGGCCTGCGTCCCGCCATCGAGCTGTCCGTTCGCTATCAACTTTGCTCCATACGGGTGCAGGAAGTTCCAGCTCGCGTTGTTGCGGTAAATCCAGATGCCGTACGTGGCGAAGCTGGCGACGACTTCCGCCTGCCCGTTGTTATCGAGGTCGCCAACCGTCAGCGCGGTCACGTTGTTGGGATTGAGCTGGCCCCATGTGGCGTTGTTGCGCAAGGCCCACAACCCGTAGGTCGCAAAATCGACGATCAGATCATCCACCCCGCCACCGTCGATGTCGCCGACGGCCAGTTTCAGCGCTTCGAGCGAATGCAGTTGCTGCCAGTCTGTATTGTTTCTCCAACTCCAGATGCCGTACCCCGGGAAGGAGAGGACGAGATCATCCTTGCCGTTGTGGTCGAGATCGCCGACGGCCATCTGCGTAGGGCTCAGCGGTGCAGCGGGACCCAGTTCGCATGGTTCATCCAGAGCCGGAGGCCAGCGTAGGGAGAGAAATCGATGGCGAGGTCGTCGAGGCCGTTGCCGTCGAAGTCGCCGCTGACGATCGCCTTCGGGTTCCACGGGTGCACCTGCAGCCACGCGGTTTGGCGCAGGGCCCAGATGCCATAGCCGACCCGAAGTTGCCGACGAGATCTTTCCAGGGGCCGCTCCAGATCGTCGCATGACGTTGGTTGGTAGCAGTGATGGCTGATCCCACGACTTGGCCAGCGTTGTTCACCGCGTTGGCTTGGCTCTGGTTGCCGCCAAATGTTCCGAGGTTGACCATCGGCGCCGTGCCGGTGCGTGAAAACGCGCGCTGAGCTCCGGCAGCATTCTCGGCCCACCCGACAAGCTGGCCGGAGTCATTGATCCCCAGCCCCGCACTGAGGAGACCTCCCAGGGTTCCCACATCGACCATCGGGCTCCCACCGGGAGACCAGCGAAAGGCATGAGCATAGGAATCCCCCGCGAGATTGGCGAACCCGGTGACTTGCCCGAGGGAATTGATCGCGCGTCCGTAGCTGTAGGTCCCGCCCAGCGTGCCGAGGTCCACCATGCCGGTTGCGGCGCTCCAGAAAAAGGCATGCACCAGACCGTTAGGCGACGCGCTTTCCCCGACAACCTGGCCCGCGTCATTGATTCCGTAGGCGGCACTGGAGGCGCCACCGAGTGTGCCAAGGTCCACCATCCCGGTTCCTGGCGTCCACAAGAACGCGTGCTGGGCCGCATTTCCAGCAGTGTAGGCGTACCCGACGATTTGACCGACATTGTTCGTGCCGTAGGCGGTGCTAAAGGTGCCACCGAGCGTGCCGAGGTCCTGTATTCCGCTCGACGCCGACCAGCGGAATGCGTGATTGAGCGCGTTCCCGGGAGTGTAGCTGTAGCCAACGACCTGGCCAAGGTTGTTCGCAGCGGTCGGGAAGGTATATGTGCCGCCGAACGTTCCCAGGTCGGTAAAGCCAGCCCCGCCGGTCCAGACAAAGCCGCGTGTGCTCCCCCCGGTGTCGTAGGTCCCGGTGACCATACCGTTGTCGTTGATGCCGGTCGCTTCGCTCCTCGTTGCTGAACCACCGATGTCGGTCGGAATCCAAGGCTGCGCCGCCGCAGGCAAAGGCGAGAGCCAGAACGCCGCCGCCAGTCCGACCCACCGCCACGAACGGCCCCTCCGCACGCCGACGCATTCATTCGTTTTCGTCACGGCGTTCTCCCTCTTCAGAGCTGGGCTATATATGAGCGGACGACGCGGGGCCGAACGAAGTTCAGCGCAACGACCTCCCTTCATCCGGTTTTGATTTGCCGCGAAAATGCGCGGGCCACGGATCGCCTGATGTTTGCTGGAGCGGTCATGTCATCGGCGTAGCGATTCATAGGACACACCCCGGCGATATATCGCCAAGAGAACGCTTCATCCGCAGCGCGGAGGCTGCCGACGGCGGTCAGCCAAGCTCTGCACTTCATCCGACGCGACGCCTCCATCCTGGCCGAAATGGTTGGCTGGCAGGTCCACCTGTAAGTGCCACTCGCCGCACGTACTGCTAGCTGGGCCGGCGGTACGGTCCCGTTTGTGGCCATCAATTGCGGCGCGCTCGTGGAAATGATGATCCAGGGTGTTCGGCATCGAGGAGCGCACCGCGACGGGGGATTGGAGCGTTGTCTCATCAAATCCACGCCCGCGAGCATCATCACGTCGAAAACGTAAAACTGCACGGGCGCCGGCGACGAGCCCGTGTTCTGCATCGCGTTGAATGACGGGCGGCCCTCATGATCGAACGCGACCAATTCGTTACTGTGTCGTCGCAGTTTCGTCAAGCCCGGCAGGATGCCGGGATAACAGCCAGGCGAAGTCTGTGTTGTTGCGGATCGGAGGCGGATGCGGCCGTCGCTCTTGAACGCGATGGCGCGATAACCGTCCAGCTTCAGTTCATACGATGCGGCTGGTCCGACGCGTTCAGCCCTGTGCGGCCGCGGGGCCACACTGGTCCAGGAGACCCGAGCTAAGGGTATCGTCGCGACTGGAGCGTACGCCCGAATGGCAACCGCAGATGAGGCACAGGGCCTCGATTTGATGAGAGTTTCGGAAGTGGAGGGCCGAGTAGCCGTGGAGCAACTGGAAGGACAAGTCGGATGCGAGTTCGTTCCACAGGATCTCAAGCCGGTACGCACTGGCGTAGTCGCCTGCGCCGGCTAACTGATCGACCATGTCGCCGTAGATGCGCAGACGATTGGTGCTGGCGGCGAGGTTCCGCGCCGCTCGCCCGACCAACGCCTCGAACAACTCTTCGGCACTATTCGATGATTCCAAGCTCAGCCATAGACAGGCATTTCCTCCGAGACATATGAGGAGTGTTGACAAGAGGGGTGAGGGGAGGCCGGAATCCGATTTCTGGAGCGGCGGGCCGTGGCGCTGTGGCCCTCCAGCGACGCCTACGCCTTTCGTTTCTTCATGCGGCGGGCCTTGGCCGCGACAGCGCTGGCCTTTCGAGCGCGAGCCACCCTGGCCTCCTGGGTCATGTTCGCAGCCGCCGTCTTGCCACCGAGCGACCCGCCGATCTTGCCGCCTTGCCGACCGAACTCGCGGAAGCGAGCGAGCACGTCGGCGGGCAGTTTCATCTTCGACATCAGGCTCAGTATACGAGCATCACTACTTACCTAACAGGGGGTACATGGTGTATGCTGAGGGCCGATGCGTGAGCGTGGACACACGGGCGTGGAGAGCAGTTTGTGGCGCTGCTGAGGCGCGGACCCGGGCTCAAGAATCAGTTCTTTAACGACAAGTCGAGCAAGGCCTGGATCGGCTCGCGAAGGCGGCGATCTGTTCCGCTCTGTCAAAGGACGGGACCGCCGCGCGCGGATCGAGCGGCGGTCGGCCGAGGCGTTTGGTCAGCGTCGAGGCGTCGCTGGAGCCCGCGCTGGATCACCGAGTCTCGGCCCCCAACGCACATCCCACTGCCCCGGCGCACGCTATTACGTGCCCCAAAGCGCACAGGAGGTTGTACTCCATGCACTCGGCTAACGCAGGATCCCACTGGGGCACGATGAGAGGCCCTACCTGGCCGCCGCGGGGGTTGGTCTGGTAGCTCCCGTTTGTCCGGTCAAGACACGCTTCGGCGACAAATCCTGGCATTGTCATTTCACCAATTCTCCTTTTGTCAGGCTACCAATCATGCCGGCCGGACGATAGGACAGATTATGGGGCGGACGCTGAGTCGCGATCCGTCATGCCGAGCCGATTCTGGCGCACCCCGTTTCAGGCGGCTCGACGATCAGAACGCCAAATCCCTCGAGTTTAGCGCGCGTCAATCGACGTATCCGGCAACATCTGTCTGGGAAAGCTCGGATGGTCAGGCGGTTGCAAGACCCCCGGCACGAAATGCTCGAACCTCGTCAGCGCGAAGGACAGGCGCGATGAACGGCACTGCACATCACGCTGTCGAAAGCTTCACTCTTCGATTAGTCGATGACTGCTCTGGGGACGACGCCTGTGGCTGTGTCTGAGGCGGAAAAGGGACGGGTGTCGGCGGAGCCGGAGGACGCGACGCAGATCTTTGTGAACGAGAAGTTGAGTCGGCAGACTCTGTGGATTGCCTTGTCGCGCCCCGCGGTGCCCAGTACGGTCCGGTGATCCGCACTTCGGATCGGGTGACTCGTCTTTGCAAGTCGAGAATGGCGAGCGCCTCCGTAATTGTCATCGATTCCTCAGAACTAGAACGCGAAACTAAAGCGACTGTCTCATCTCATTCCCCAACGTCGGCGTCACGCATCAGCCGACAAGCTTTCGCAGCCGCAACACTCGACTATAGCCGCACAGACGCGAATGGTCCCTTGATTCGGATCACGCACACAGCACATCGCTGGGCCTTCGGAATCATTCGAGGATTCCAGCAGCCGACGCGGAGACCCCGCGTTCGGGGACCACTAGCTGCCGAAGTTGTCGAGATTCCGCGCCGCCGGCCGGATCAGCCACGCCTTTGAGAAGGAGATACTGAGAGGTAACGACGCTCCAGCGCCCCCGGGGACTATTTCGCGCCGCTCTGTATCGGGAACGCCATCGAGGAGCCGCTGTTCGCCCGCGCGGTGCAAAGCCTTCATTTCGTCCAGCCACGATCCGTCGTGGATCGATCTGCGATTGCGCACGCGCAACCATGGGACGAGAGTCGGGCTGGCCAGGTTGCTTTCGAGAGGTTCGCCGGGGGAATCCGTTCTACAATCAGTTGTCATCAGCGTCGGGCCAGTTCCTCGAGTCTGCACATGCGTCTTGCTCTGACGGTGCTTCTTGCTCTCGCGCTTCCCGCTGCGGCAGCCGCACAGAAGGGCTCCGGTCGCGGCGCTTCGCACGGCCACTCGCCAGCGGTCGCACCGTGGTTGTCCATGACCTCGACGCTGCCGCCAATTGGATTGGGATTGGCGCCGATTGGTCTCGCACCCCCGAGCAAGCCGACGTTCAAGTTCAGCAGCCCGCGGTTCGATCGCTTTCAAGGCCACCCACATTCTGATTCGCGCCAGCATTCGTTCGGGAGCGTGGTCTACGTCCTGCCACCCTTCTACCCCGGCATCTTTGCGCCCTACACCGATGTTTTCTCGCCGGAGCTGTACTCTTCGATGCCCGGGCTGACGCCGCTCAACTATGGGGCACCCGCGCCGCCACAACCACCGCCTCCACCACCGCTCTCGCTCCCGGCGACGGGATGGCTGCGGCTCGATCTCGACCAGGCGCCAGCCGGCTCCCAGATCTTTGTCGATGGCTACTTCGTCGGCACGCTCGACGACCTGAACGGCCAGGTCACGCTCGACGCCGGTCCTCACAAGATCGAGGTCCAGGCGCCTGGCTTCAAGGCGCTCGCGTTCGATGTGAAGATCGTGGCCGATCGATCGATCACCTATGAGCGCGCGCTCGAAAGGTTCGATGGTGTGGTCAGGCGAGCGGAGCCGACGCCGGCGCGATCGACGATCTACTTCATTCCGGGTTGCTACTTGGGAAACCTGCCGCCGCAGCAAGCCACGCTGCCGGCCAGCTGTGATATCGGCAAGCTGAGCACTTACAAGCCCTGACGCGCTGCGGCGGTCGCCGATCAAAAGACTGTAAGTCGCGGTGCGCGTGAATCGCGCCAGCGGATCGCTCTGTGCAATATCAGGGTCCGACCGCTTGCGATCGCCGCCACCAGGGTGCAATAAGAGTGGAAGCACGAAGGCCCCGCACCAGGAGTTGGCAACATGCGCATACACATCCGGATCATCACGGTCGGTGGTTTCATCGTCGCAGGCGCCTTGGGGCTCGTCTCGCTCGGTCATGCGCAGGGCCTTCAACGGCCCGTCAACGCGGAGCCTACGCCAGCCATCTCGCTCGGCGATCTCGCGAAGCAACTCAGTCCAGGCCGGGATGCCGCAGGCACGACTCGCACGTACACGAATGCCGACTTGCAGATCAGGCCCGCGCCAGTCGCGCCGGTGATGCCGCCGTTTCCTGAGATCGCTGCTCCGACCGGCGTTCTCGAGCATCCGGGCGTGCCACAAGTCGCGCCGATGCAAATGGAGACCGGACCGGAGCAATACGGCGTTCCGTATTGGGATGGCGTGTGGGGCTTCGGGCCGGCGGACTCTTGGTTCAACGGCCGCCGCCAACAGGCCCAGCGGCCAGGCCGTGTTCAGTTCGGGATTTCTGGTCGCTTCAGCAAGCCCAGCACTCCCGCGGACATCTTGCTGGGCCCGCTGACCACTGGCGCCACTCGCACTGGCCGGCGTAGCGGTCCACCGCCTGCCGCTAGTCGTGGCGGCTCCGGACGGGACGGATCGCGCGGCTCAAAAGGAAGATAGCGCCGTCGTTCAAAACGGATAAGGCAGCGTTCGGCCGAGCACGGTGACGAGCACGATGACCACCGGCGTGAGGCCGAGGAAAACGACGAAAGTGTAGCCCATGACGTCGCGCGCGCGCAGACCGAGCAGCGCGAGCGTGGGCAACATCCAGAACGGCTGCACGAGATTGGCGAGCGCCTCGCCCAAGTCGTACGACGTCACGACCCAGCCGAGATGCACCTTCAACTCGTGCGCCGCCGCCATGACATACGGGGCTTCGATCACCCATTTCGATCCGCCTGAAGGCACGAACACGCCCAGCACCGCTGAGTAGAGCGCGACCAGCGGCGGAAACGTGGCGGGCGTCGACGCGTTGACGAACACGGCGGCGAGCCGCTCGTTCAGGTGTGTCGACGTGATGATGCCGGCGATGCCGGCATAGAACGGAAACTGCAACAGCACGCCCCACACGGCCGGCGTCGCTTCGTGCACCGCGCGCATCAACCGCGCGGGCGTGCCATGCAAAAGGAATCCAAGCAGCAGGAACGCGAGATTGATCACGTTGAGCGTGATCGCGTTCAACGGATTGTCGGTCGCCGAGAAATAGCGAATCAGATACGCGGTGCCCAGCGCCACGACGAACCAGCTGAGGATGGGTGAATGCTCGAGGCGTTGGGCAGGGCTGGTTGGGGCGGGTAGGTCGGGTCGGGCAGATTCACCGCCCGAGTCAGCCAGCTCTGTCCCACCTGCCCTACCAGCCCCACCTGCCCCACCTGCCACCTGCCCCAACCGCGAACCACATGATCGTGACGACGACGCCGATCTCGATCGCGACGGCGACGAAGCTTTGCCACAGAAAAACCGTGTGCGTGAGGCTGACGATCCCGCCGGGCACGAGTCCACCGTGCGCGACGATGTCGCGGATCTGCGGCTGAAGCGCGCCAGGGCTGGCCATTTGCAGCGCGGCCGAACCGCTCAACCCTTGCGCCCAGATGCTGCCGAGTCCTAGAAAGCTGGAGGCCGCCAGCGCGCGATAGTCCACATCCTTGACGCGCTCGGCGACCTCGCGAGCCAGCACGGCGCTGAAGACCAGGCTGAATCCCCAGTTGAACCAGGAGCTCACCATGGCGAACAGCGCCACCAGCGCGACTGCTTGCCTCGGCGTGCTCGGCCAGTCGGCGATGCGACGGATGAGATGCCCAACCGGGCGAGACGAGGCGAGGACGTGACCGGTGATGATCACCAGGCACATCTGCAAGGTGAAGGGAATGAGCTCCCAGAAGCCGCGGCCCCATGCGTCGATCACCTGCGGCAGCGACGCGGTCGTCGTGCCCGCGGCGACGACGAGCGCGGTCGCGAGGAGCGCGAAGATGAAGGCGTCAGGAACCCAGCGTTCGCTCCAGGCGGTCAGCGTCAGGGCGACGCGTGTGACCAGGCCGGCGCGCTCGGTCACATCAGGGCGCAACGGTCCACATCAGCGTGAGGCCGACCGTCGCCCGCCAGAAGCCATAGTTGTCGGGCCGAGATTGATCGGGATGCTGGCCAGGGGCCCAGAGATACTTCACTTCGCCCGTGAGATATAGGAGGTCACTGAGGGTGACGTGCGCCCCGCCGCCGACATTGATGCCGAAATCCGTCGCGGAAGTGATCTCAGGGCATCCCGACAGGCAGCCGTGCAGACGCAGGACGCCGATGCCGCCAGAGACGTATGGCTTCCAGAAGCCGGAGGGCTTGGTCCAATTCACGTCCACCATGAACACCAGCTCGTCCGCCGGACGGGAGGCGGAGTCGTCGTCTGAAAACGAGAAATCAAGGTCGGCGCCCCAGCCCGAGTCGTCGACGACAGCAACCGCTCCGCCCAGGGCGAACGTCCCGCGAGACAAATCGCCTCCGGCGACCGATCCCATGAATGCGGTCGCATATCCACGATAGGTTCCAGTTTGGGCTGACGCGTCACTGGCGCTCAATGCGACGAGCGCTCCCACGGCGACCATCCACACACGCATACGTTTCATCGTGTCCCTTGTCTCTTCAATGGTATCGGCCGACGCGGCCTTCGCAGCTACTGCCTCTGAAACAGGCGCTGCCCTTCCGTCAGCAGCCATCGCCGCGCTTCCTGGTAGCGCGGACACACCGCGGCCACCTGTTTCCAGAAGCGCCGGGAATGATTCAGCTCCCGTCGGTGCATCAGCTCGTGCAGCATCACGTACTCGCGCACGAAATCGGGAACGAGCATGAGCCGCCAGTTGAGCGTAATCGACCCGCGCGCCGAACAGGCTCCCCACCTCGAACGCTGGTTCCGGATCGAGACGCCGCTCACTGTAATGCCGTGGCGCTCCGCCAGCTGCAACAGCTCGGGCGGCAGAGCGGCAATGGCTCGAGCGCGCAGCGCCTTCTCGTTGACGATGGCCGGCCGGCGAACGGCCGCGCGTTTCTCGCGCTGTCGCGCAATCCAACGTTCGCTCTGTTCGACAAACGCCTGCGCCTCGCTCCTCGAGCCCCAGCGCGGCAGCGTCACTCGCAGCGTGCCGTCGTCCAACAGCCGAAGAATGTAGCGGCGGGCCCAGCGGTGCCGCACGAACAAGGTTGGCGCGGAGCCGAATGGCAGGTCGAGCTGCATCGGTCGGCACTACGATAGCAGTAAAGTAGCCCGCATGGCCTCTCACATCGACGCGCTGATCGACGCGGTTCGCGGCGCGACGTTCGACGATTTTCTGCTGCGACCGCAGTTCAGCGTCATCGAACGCCGCGATCCGGCCACGATCGATCTGTCATGCCGATTCTCGACTCACATCACGCTCAAGCGGCCGCTGGTCTCGGCCAACATGGACACCGTCACGCGCGCGCCGATGGCGATCGTGCAGGCGGAAGAGGGGGGACTCGGCATCATCGACCGCGGATTTCGCAACGGCGACATCGAGCCGCAAGTGCGCGAGGTCGAAAAGGTGAAGCGGATGCAGCACATCATCATCCGCGATCCGTATGCGGTCACTCCCGAGACCCCGCTGGCCGAGGCGGTCGCGATGATGCGCCGGACGCGCGCCGGCACGCTGGTCGTCATCGATCACGCCCGCATCTTGAAGGGCCTGCTGACCGAGCGCGACATCCGGTTTGTCGACACCGGCACAGGGACGGTCGCCTCGCGCATGACGCCGATCGATCAACTGGTCGTCGGGCAGGGCGAGCTCACGCTCGGCGTGGCCGAGCAGTTGATGGTGGAGCGCAAGATCAAGAAGCTCCCGCTCGTCGACCGCGAGGGCAGGTTGATCGGCCTGATTACGGCCAAGGATATTCACCGGCAGGTGCGGCTCCCCTTTTCGACCCGCGACTTGCACGGCCGGCTGCGGGTTGGCGCCGCGATTGGCGCGACCGGCGACTACCTCGAGCGCGCGGCGGAGCTCGTGAAAGCCGGTGTTGACGTCATCGTGATCGACATCGCGCACGGCCATTCGGTCGTCATGGCGCGGGCGATTGAAACCTTCGCCCACCGCTTCTCCGGCGTCGAACTGGTCGCGGGAAACGTGGCCACCCCCGAAGGAGTGCAGTTCCTTGGCGAGCGCGGCGTCAACGCGGTGAAGATCGGGATCGGTCCCGGCGGCGGCTGCACGACGCGGATCACCACGAGCTTTGGCGTGCCTCAGCTTCAGGCGCTGCTCGAGTGCCGGCGGGCCGCCGATCGGTTCGATCTGCCGCTCATCGCCGATGGCGGCATCCGGCGTCACGGAGCCATCCTCGAGGCGCTCCTGTTTGGCGGCGACACCGTGATGTTGGGGAGCATGTTCGCCGGCACCGAGGAAACCCCGGGCGACATCGTTCAGAAAGCCGTCCTCCTGCCAGACCAACACCGATCGGTTCAAGTGCCGTTCAAAGTCCTGCGCGGCATGGCGTCGATTCAGGCGATTCGCGATCGCCTCGACGTCGAGGATGAAGAGGACATCGATCTCGAATCGATTGGCGCGGAAGGCACGGAGGTGAGCGTGCCCGCTCGCGGATCGGTGCGGCCGATCATCCAGGACATTCTCAAGCACCTCTGCTCCTCGATCAGCTATGGCGGCGCGAGCAGCCTGTCGGACCTGAGGCAGAAATTCTGGGCAGATCCCTTCCGCTATCTGATCAAGCTGTCGGCCTCGGCCAGGCGGGAGAGCTACGAGCGATAGCATGGGAAGGCTTGGGGCTTGGGGCTTGAGGCTTGGGGCTTGAGGCTTGGGGCTTGGGGCTTGGGCAGTCCCGAGTCTCAGGTCCCAGGTCCCAAGTCCCCTAGCTTCGTGTCCTTCGTGTGGACCACCCCGCGAACAGCACGTGGCTGTTCACTCCCGGGTTGGTGATCAACTGGTTGCCGTTCGAGATGTGCTGAAGGCGGTACGCCACGACCAGGCTGCGTCCGGGGGATACGTGCAGGCGGACCCCGCCACCCCAGTGAGCAGTGAAGTTCGCGCGCTTGGTGCGCTCGGGCACCGGGGCGGAGGTCCAGAGTCCGCCCATCGACAGTTCGCCAAACGCAGACCATCGCGGGCGCGGGACGAAGTTCCATCGCCACAGCACCGGAGCAATGCCCACACCGAAGACGTTGGTCGGCTGCGTTTGCGCGAAGAGCGGCATCGCCTCGACCGCCCAAGCGAATCGCCCGCGTAGCGCCCCGGGCCCAAGGTCTCGCGTGAGCTCACGGCCCCACGAAACCGTTTGCACGCCGTACCAACGGTCGCCGGTCGAGTGGAAGATGCGGATGCCCCATGCCGCTCCCGCGCCGATGACCCATTCGGAAAACACGGTGCCTAAGGTGCCAGGGGTTCCACGGGTACCATGGCTGCTGGTCCCAAGGCTGCCAAGTGTGCCAGGCACTTGCGGGCTCAGCGTGCAGACGACCGCGATGGGGCCCTGCGTGTTCATCTGCTCGACCGCGGGGTCGAGGTCTGCATCGACGTTTACTTCCAATCCGAAGTTCACGTAGATGTCGATCGTCGAGGGGCCATTCCTGGCGCGCCAGTCGACGTTGCGGCCGCCGTTCGCGGAATTGAACGAGAGCGTCACGCTGTCGGCGGTGATGCCGGGTTTGGCATACGGCACGCGCATTTCGGTTTGTCGCCGATCCAGCGCGCGGCTCTTGTAGATCAGTCGCCACGGGGCATCTGGAGCGCCCGCCACCGGGCGCTCCAGTGTCCACTGCCGGGCTTGCGGATCGTTGGGGATGGCACAGGTCGCAACGGGTTCGGCGCTCGCAGCTCTGGCCAGGGCCAGCACCATCGCGGCGGCAAGCGCCCCTCGGCTCACGGCGACACGCGTTCGGCAAACGTGATGATGTGGCCGTCCGGATCGGTGACGGCAAATTCACGCATCCCGTAGAACTGGGTCTTGAGATCCATGACGACCCGCGCGTGCGGGACCACCGCCTGGTGCAGGCCGTCGACGTCGGTGACGACGATAAAGAGCGTCGCCGTGCCGCCGAAGGAGCGATCGGCAACCACTGGAAGGTCCGCCGCTGCCGACTTAGCGTCGTTCAGGAAGACGGGAACCTCATCGCGCTCGAGCCACACGAAGACGAACGGAGCCGCGTCGGGCACGGTCTGCTTGATCGAAAACCCGAGGACGTCGCGATAGAACGCCGTGCTGCGCGCGACATCGGAAACGACGAGATTGGGCGTGACCGAAGTGAATCGGGACATGAGGCACACTCCTGCTGGAACTCGCGTGACCTCCGTCCGTGTGCCTGCGAGAGGAGACAGCGGGTAGGGGCATCAGCTATCAGCGATCAGCTGTCGGCTTTCAGCCAATCGGCGAGGCGTCCCAGTTCCGCTGAGAGCCGAAAGCTGAATGCCGAAAGCGGCGCGAAGCAGTCCCCGCGAGGAGCGAGTCGAGTGTACACTCGAATCGTGGCGCGAGGGTGGGAGAGCAAGGCCGTCGAGTCGCAACAGGACGAAGCGGCGCGCCGCGCGGTCCAGAAGCCACCGCGGTCGCCCGAAGAGGTCGAGCGGGATAACCGCCGGGCCGCCTTGGAAATGGTACTGGTGCAGACCCAGTCAGAAATGGGAGCGGCCTGCCGGCCCGCCCATCGGGAAATGTTGCGCCTGCGCCTGGCCGCCATTCAAGATGAACTGGCTGGCCTGCCTTGAGGCGGGTAGTCCCGGCCTTGAGATGGTCTGGGAGATTTGCTAAGCTACCCGCCCGAATACCCAATCGAGGCCGACCACACCAGACACCCCGCTGCTCTTCACATTGAAGACAACCGAGAACGCTTAGTCCAAACCCTCCAACCGCCAGAGTTCAGCCGTGCCACCAGTCCGATTGTTTGTCGGTAACTTGCCCTATCAGGCAACCGAAGAAGATTCTGCGTACGCACTTTTCGCAGTTCGGTAAGCCCACTCAAATCGTTCGTCCGCTCGATCGCGAGACCGGCCGTGCCCGCGGGTTCGCGTTCGTCGAGTTCGCGGAACGCAGCGCCGCCGAAGAGGCCATCCGCAAACTGGATGGACAGCTCCTGATGGGGCGTCCGCTGGCGGTCAGCGAGGCGCGAGCCCGCGAGGAGCGAGGCCCCGGAGGCCCGCCGAGGCCCCCAGGCGGGTACGGCGGTCCGCGACCAGGCGGCTTCAGCGGTCCGGGCGGCGGTGGCGGTTTCGGAGGCGGTGGAGGCGGCTTCGGAGGCCCTCGCCCGGGCGGAGGCTTCGGTGGGCCACGGGGACCGGGCGGAGGCGACGGCCCACGCGAGGGCCATGGCAACCGCAATTTCGGGCCACCGGCTCCTCCGAAGGGCAAGAAGACCGCAGGGTTCAAGAAGGATGAGAATCGTCCACGCGGTCCGATTCCCACAAAGTTCAGCGGTCGGATGTACGACCTGGACGACGAGAAGGAAGAAGAGGCAATCGATATCACGCCCGAGTTCATGAAGCACGAAGAGCCGGACCCCGAGCTCGAAGCGGCCGAGGTCGACAAGCCGCAAGAGGCGCAAGAGGATGGGGACGAGGGCGAGGGCGAGAGCCGCTAACCGATCGCGGGATCCGCACACCGGCCGTCCCACAGCCGAACAACCGACCTGAACGCTACGAAGTTCTGGCGCGCCTTCGCACCAGAATTGCCAGTGCTCGCCGTGGCAGACGCATTGCACTTAGGCAGCGCATGCGGACCCTCCTTCACGACCTCCAGTACGCGTTGCGAATCGCGTGGCGTCGTCCGGCACTGACGCTGGTCACGGTGTTGACGCTGGCGCTCGGCATCGGCGGCAACAGCGCCGTCTTCGCGTTGGTGAACGGCCTCTTTCTGCGGCCGCTGCCGGTCGATCATCCGGAACAACTGGTGCGCGTGTTCGGTCAGCAGGACGGCAGGCCGTACGATGTGTCTTCGTATCCGAATCTTTCGGACCTCGCCGCACGCTCGAAGGCGTTGGCCGGGTTGGCGATCCATCAACAGACCACATCCGCTTACGGGCTCGGCGACGCCAGTGAGAGTGCGAACGTCGAGCTCGTCAGCGGCAACTACTTTTCGCTGTTCGGAATTCGCCTGCCGCTCGGTCGAACGCTCACCACCGCCGACGACATCGACGGCAAGCCCGAGGCAGTGGCCGTGGTCAGCGACTCGTGGTGGAAGACACGGCTGGGCGGCCGGCCTGCTGCGGTCGGCGAGACGATCGTCTTGAACGGGTCGCCTTTCACCGTCGTCGGAGTGGCGCCGCCGGCATTCCGCGGCAGCTACGACGCGCTTGGCACCGACGTGTGGGTGCCGCTCATGACGTACGCAGACAGTCCGGCCACGTCGTCTGCCGATCACCCGTCGTGGTTGGGGATGGCTGAGCGCAACGGCGCGGCTCGCTCCCGGTGTGACGGCGGCTCAGGCCCAGGCCGATGCCGACCGCATTGCCGAGGGATTGGGGACGGAGTTCAGAGGCAACGCTGGCCTCAAGTTCAACCTCGTCGCCGCTTCGGCGCTTCCCGAAGAGATGGGCCCGATCGTTCGCCGAGTGTTGTGGTTCGCGCTGCTGGTGGCCGGCCTGGCGCTTGCCGCCGCATGCGCCAATGTGGCCAACGCGCAACTGGCGACGGTGCTCGATCGCCAGCGCGAGATTGCGGTTCGGCTCGCGATGGGCGCGTCGCGCGGCCGAATCGCGCGACAGTGGCTGAGTGAGAGCCTGCTGATGGCCGTGCTCGCCGCAGCGCTGGGAATTCTGGGAGCGATGTGGCTGCAAGACGCGGCAAGAGCCGTCGGCCCGCCCACGGGTCTCGAAAACTTCTCGCCCGCCTTCGGCCTCGACGTTCGATTCCTCGCCTTCTCGGCTCTGTGCATCGGAACGGTGACGCTGCTCTTCGGTGGTCTGCCGGCGCTGCGGGCGGCTCGCATCGATATCGCCTCCCCGCTGAAGGACGAGTCGGGCTCGTCAACCGGCACCAGCCGAAAGATCTGGGCCCAGGCGGTGCTCGTCGCCGCGCAAGTGGCGGTCTCGGTGGCGCTGCTCGTTTCAGGAGCCCTGCTTGGTCGAAGCCTGCTGGCGTCGAGGACATTCGACGTCGGATTCGACACCCGCAATCTCGTCATCGCCTCGCCCAACATGGCCAACCTTGCCCTCGATGCCACTCAAGGCCGGCTCTACTACGGCGACACGAGCGCTCGCGTGCGGGCGCTGCCCGGCGTGAGCGATGTCGCCTTGGCCGCCGTCGTCCCACTTGGCGGTGGCGACGAGTCGATGGGCGTCACCATCGACGGCTACACCCCACCGAAAGGGGACGGTCCGATCTCGATCAGCACCAACTACGTGTCGCCGAACTACTTCGCTGTGATGCGGATCCCGATCCGTCGTGGCCGCAGCTTCGTCGCCACAGACGGCGAGGAGAAGGCGCCACTCGTCGCCGTCGTCAGCGAAGCGATGGCGAGACGCTACTGGCCGGACGGCAATCCCATCGGCCGCACCATCCGCGTGAGCAACTTCGGGTCCGCGGAGATCGTCGGCGTCGCCGCCGACATTACCTATCGCGCGCCCGGTGAAACACCCAGGCCCGAGATGTACCTGCCGTTTGGCCCGGTGTATTTCCCCTACGGGCTCTCGTTTCATGTCAAAACGGCCGGCGCCAATTCGTCGTTGCCGCGCGCGCTGGCTCGTGAGTTGCGCGCCGCCGACCCGCGCGTGCAGGTCACCGCAATGCCCTACGAGGAGCTCCGACAACAGGCGCTCTATCCGGGGCGGGCGCTGGCGATGGTGAGCGTCGGCTTTGGCGCGATCGTGTTGCTGCTGGCGGTCGCCGG
This sequence comes from uncultured Acidobacteriota bacterium, assembly GCA_963773045.1. GTDB lineage: Bacteria > Acidobacteriota > Vicinamibacteria > Vicinamibacterales > UBA2999 > 12-FULL-67-14b. Next base: position 199,273 of record CAVYZT010000016.1, read on the forward strand.
CATCTACGGCGTCATGGCGCACGTGGTCGCGTCGCGCCATCGCGAGTTCGCGGTTCGTCTCGCCCTTGGAGCGCGGCCGCAGGCGCTGGTGGCGAGCGTGATCCGTCGAGGCCTGGCCTGGGCTGTGGCGGGCGTGATTTCGGGTGCGGTGATGGCGGCTGCGCTGGCGCAACTGCTGAAGGCGTTTCTCTTCGGCGTGTCCACGTCGGACGCCGTGTCCTTTGGCGGCGCGGCGCTCACCCTGGTCGTCATCTCATTGCTGGCGGCGTACGCGGCGGCCCGCCGCCTGCTCACCCTCGACCTGGCGCAAATGCTTCGCCGCTAAAATTTCTCATGCTCTATTGACAACACATGAACGTTGCTCATATCTCTAAGGGATGCCCCTCTCCCTCGAAATCCGGCATCTGAAGCTGATCGACGCGGTGGCCGAGCTCGGCAACGTCACTCGCGCCGCCGATCGTCTCCACCTCACTCAATCGGCGCTGTCCCATCAGCTGAGAGATATCGAGTCACAGCTTGGGGTCTCGCTCTTCGTGCGCTTGAGCCGGCGCATGGCGCTTACGGCCGAGGGCGAGCGGCTGCTCAGCTCGGCCCGTCGCGTGCTCGACGAGCTCACGCGCGCCGAAGACGACGTCCGGGGGATGAGCGCCAACGGCCGCGGCGTGCTGCGCCTCTGCACGCAGTGCAACACCGGCTATCACTGGCTGCCGCCGCTCCTCGACGGGTTCCGGCGCAAGCATCCAGGAGTCGACGTGCAGATTGAGGTGGCGGCCACCGACCGCCCGATCCAAGCGCTCCGCGATGGGCAGATCGATTTGGCCGTGATCACCGACGATGACGTCGACGACCCGCGCATTCGTTTGCGGCCGCTATTCGTCGACGAGCTGGTCGCAATTGTCGCGCCCGATCATCGACTGGCCAGGCGCGCCTGGGTCGATCCTAAGGACCTGGCGCGGGAACACTTGATCGTCTACAAGATCGATCGACGTACCAGCTACATCTTCAAACGTATCCTGACGCCCGCCGGCGTTGAACCGGAGCGCATCTCATGGGTGCCGCTGACCGAAGCGATCCTCGAAATGACCAAAGCCGGCCTGGGCGTCGGTGTGCTGGCGCGATGGGCGGCAGAACCCGCACTGAAGTCGGGTACTTTGAAGGCCATCCGCATCTCGCGCCGCGGCGTTCGCCGGCAATGGACCGCCGCAACGCTCGCCAGCCGGCCGGAGCCGGCGTGGATGCGTGAATTCATTCAGCTGCTGTCCGTTCCGGGACTGCCCCTTCATCTCGACCGGGCGCGCTGACGATTCACGAAGCACGGTGCAGAACCTGCTGAACCTGCAGAACCTGCTGAACCTGTGAGTAAGATACCCCGCCATGGGCCGGGAGATCCTCGCGGGGGTGACGACGTTTCTGACGATGTCCTACATCGTCGTGGTCAATCCATCGATCCTCTCGACCACCGGAACCGGCATGCCGTTCAACGGCGCGCTCACCGCCACCGTGCTGGTGTGCTTCTCGATGACACTGCTGATGGGCTTGTACGCCAACCTGCCGTTTGGCGTCGCCCCCGGAATGGGGCTGAACGCGTTCTTCGCTTACACGCTCCTCATCAACCGACACATCCCATGGCCGGTGGCGCTGGGCATCGTCTTCTGGGCCGGCGTGCTGTTTCTCGTGGTTTCGGTGACGCCACTTCGCGAACGCATTGCGATGGCGATCCCCAAGAACCTGCGTGAGGCGACGGCCGCCGGCATCGGTCTCCTGCTCGCCTTCATCGGCCTGAAAAACGCGGGGTTCGTCGCGCCGAACCCCGCCACAATAGTCGGCGTCGGGGCGATCGATCATCGCGGCCTGCTCGCCTTGATGGGTCTGTTCATCTGTGTCTGGTTGAGCCGGAACAACAACCCATTTGCGTATCTCGCCAGCATTGTCCTGGTGACGCTGGCGGCCTGGGCCGGTGGCTGGGTGACGCCGCCTTCCTCCTGGGTCAGCCTGCCCGACTTCTCGTCGACATTCCTGAAGCTCGACGTCCGGGGCGCGCTGCAGTGGTCGTTAGCCCCGGCGATGCTGACCGTGCTGATGACGTGTCTCTTCGACTCGCTCTCGACGTTCATCGGCGTTGCCCATGGGTCGAACCTGCTCGACGCGAACGGCGAGCCGAAGAACCTGCGGCGCGGGTTGATCGTCGACGCCACGGCGACCACCGTCTCGGCCCTCGTCGGCAGCTCGCCAGGAACCGCGTACGCCGAGAGCATCGCAGGCGTTCGGATGGGAGGACGGACGGGGCTCACGGCGGTGGCGACCGCCATCTGCTTTCTCCCCTGCCTCTTCATCGCGCCGACCGCGGCGGCAATTCCAACCTACGCTACGGCGCCGGTCCTGATCCTCGTGGGCGTCGCGATGTTTCAGACGGTGACACGCCTCAGCTTCGACCAGTTGCCGGTCGCGGTGCCGGCCTTTGCCACAATCGTCCTCATTCCCCTGACTTTCTCCATCACGCAAGGTATTCTCTGGGGACTGGTGCTCCACGCGGTCCTGCATGCGCTGACCGGCCGCGCGCGTGAGCTCACCGGCGCCGCGTGGGGACTGGCGGCCATCTCAGTCGCGCTTCTGGTGCTGGAACATGCCCACTGACTCTCCAATCATGTCCGTCGTCGTCGATGAGCTGGAAAAGATCAAGAAGCTCGCCGACAAAGCGATCGCGCAACTTGGCGACGACCAGTTGCACGTGGCGATCGATCCCGAAAGCAACAGCGTGGCCGTGATCATGCGCCACATGGCCGGCAACATGCGCTCGCGCTGGATCGACTTTCTCACGAGCGACGGCGAAAAGCCGGATCGCATGCGCGATCGCGAGTTCGAGGAGACGCATGCGTCTCGCGAAACGCTGATCGCCGAGTGGGAGCATGGCTGGCAGTGTGTGTTCGACGCGGTGAGGCCGTTGACCGACGCCGACCTGCAGCGAACGGTCGTGGTTCGCTCCGAACCGCACTCCGTGTATCAAGCGATCAGCCGGCAGATTGCGCACTACGCGGGACACGCCTATCAGATCCTGTTCCTGGCCAAGCATCTTCTCGGGCCCGACTGGAAGACGCTGTCGATCCCGCGCGGCCAGTCGGAGGAGTTCAATCAGCGAATGCTGGCAAAACTCCGCAGCCGGGCACCGCAATAGTGGTGCCTCGGCGCGGTGCATTGCTGACCAGTGTCCGCTAAGCTACGACGGTCCGCCGAAGCCTCGGCGAGGGTGGAAGCGCTTCCGCGCGAAGGCGGAAGCATCTGCGAAGGCGGGAGCAATGCCTGCTTGAGACCACGATGACGTGCGTTCGCTGGGGGATTCTCGGGACCGCGCGGATCAACCGGCGGCTCATTCCAGCGATTCGAGCGTCGGCCCGCAGCGAGCTGGTCGCGGTCGCCAGCCGCGATCGCGAGCGCGCCGGCGTCTACGCACGCTCGTGGGGCATTCCTCACGCCACGTCGAGCTATCAAGCGCTGATCGAAGACGGGCGCATCGACGCCGTCTACATTCCCCTCCCCAACAGCGAGCATGTGCCCTGGACGCTCGCGGCAATCGCGGCCGGCAAGCACGTGCTGTGCGAAAAGCCGTTGGCCCTCAATCCACACGACGTCGATCGCATCAACGCCGCAGCGACGGCCCAGGGTGTCGTCGTCGAAGAGGGCTTCATGTATCAACACGAGCCGCTCACCAGGCGTGTGGAGGCGCTGGTGGCCGACGGCGCGGTCGGCGTCGTCCGAGCCGTCGTTTCGGGCTTTACCTTCGCACTCGATCGGCCAGGCGACGTGCGGCTCGATCCACACCTCGGCGGCGGGTCGCTGTGGGACGTCGGCTGCTATCCAGTCACCTACGCTCAGCGGCTGATCGCCCGCGCGCCGGTGAGCGCGGTGGCGCGGGCATGTTGGTCGCCGGCACGAATCGACGAGGAGTTCAGCGGCATCGTCGCGTACGAGGGCGGCGCGGTCGCCAACATCTACTCGGGCTTTCGCGTGCCCTATCGCACGTGGCTCGAGGTCTTTGGCAGTGAGGGCGCTCTGCGCGTGCCCAGCCCATTCAAACCCGACCTGATCGGCAACCTCGAGCTCGAACGCGCCACGGGCATCGAGCAGATGGAAATTGCGGGTTCAAGCCTGCTCTTCCAGCGGGAGATCGAAGATTTCATCGCCGCCGTGCTCGATGGCGCGCCACCGGTCGTCCCGCTCAGCGAAAGCCGCCAAACCATTGCCACGCTGGCCGCGCTTTACACCGCCGCGCGAGAGGATCGCGCGGTCACTTTGCCCGAGTGACGGACACCTTGATCGGCGCCTCGGCGTAGTCGTCGATCACGACGCCACCGTCTGGCCCTGGTTTTACCCGCGCAGCTGCCGCCATCGTGCCATGACCGTTCCCTTGGGGGTCGAACTCGAGGTCGATGATCCCCACTTCGTAGCCCGCCTTGCGCTTGTAATCGGGCGCGCCGCCACCGACGAAAAAGATGGGACGGTCGGTGCCGATGACCAGATGCGAGTCTGGGCTCATCCGCGCGTACTTGATCTCGGTTCGCGCGTTTCCCAGCTCGACAAAGCCAATCGGCGGGAGTTTGCGCAGCGCCGGGAGGAAATTCGGATAGCCGCCGTATTTGAGCGCGTCGGCCACGGTCTTGAAGGAGTAGTCGTTCATCAGCGCTTCGAGGTGAATGGTGAAGGTGGCCGTGACAGCACTCTTGGCCATTTTCATTTCGGCGCTGGCGGACAGAGTCATTGGGTAGGACTGCGCCTGAATGGCGAGCGGTAACGCCGCGAGCACGAGTGTTACCGATGCGAGTCGAACCCGGAGGCTGATGCTCATGAGGATCCTTTCTGTGGTCCCTTCTTCGTGAATCATAGTGGATGCCACCGCGAGATCCCGTCAGGACCCGGCGAGGATGCCTGATGGACTCCCTGAAATGGCGGGGGTGGCCACGACATTTCGAAGGTGCCTAATGCCGGGATAGAGCTGCGCTATCCTTTCTAGACAGCTTCGAAGGCCAGTATCGTGACTCCAGGAGCAGGATTTCGGCAGGCCCCGACGCGGTTTGCGGGGCGCTTTGAAGCGGAGCTTCGCCAGTGACCTCGTCGGAAACGACCATCCTATGGACCATGTTCCGCAAGGGGCGGGAGCGGGCCCGGGCCGTCGTTCTACCAGGTGGGCCGCCGTTCACCATCGCGTTCTTCGCCAACGACGAAATGGAACGCGTCGAGAACTACGACTCGATGGACATCGCACTGTTCCGTGCGGATGAAGTGCGGCGCTCGCTCGAAGGCGACGGCTGGACCGGGGACGGGCCAGAGGAAGAAGGAAGAAAAAAAGAAGAAGGAAAGGGATTGTGATTCAGGTCGGGTCGCGGCATCGCACGGTTGGAGTGAGAGTCGGCAAGGTCACCGTTGGTGGCGGTGCACCGGTTGCCGTGCAGTCGATGACGATGACGGATACCGCCGACGCCAAGGCGACGGCGCAGCAGTGCGTCGAGCTGTGCGAGGCCGGATCCGAGCTGGTTCGGGTGACCGTCAACGTTCCGGAGGCAGCCGCGGCGGTTCCGGAGATCAAGCAGCGCATGCTCGATGCGGGCTGCGACGCGCCGCTCATCGGCGACTTTCACTACAACGGCCACCTGCTGCTCACACGCTATCCGGACTGCGCTCGCGCGCTCGACAAGTACCGCATCAATCCCGGCAACGTCGGCACCGGCAAGCGCCGCGACGAACAGTTCGCAACCATCTGCCAGGTGGCCATCGATCACGGCAAGCCGGTTCGCATCGGCGTCAATGGCGGTTCGCTGAATCAGGAACTCGTCATGGCGAAGATGCAGGAGAACACCGACCAGAATCTGGGCAAGGATTCCGACGACATCATCAACGAATGCATGGTGCTGTCGGCCCTGCAGTCGACCGAACTGGCGATCGACACCGGACTCCGAGCCGATCAGATCATCATCTCGTGCAAGGTCTCGCAACCACGGCACCTGATTGACGTGTATCGAGCCCTCGCGCGCCAGACGACGCAGCCGTTGCACCTCGGCCTGACCGAAGCCGGCATGGGCACCAAAGGGCTCGTCTGGTCGGCGTCGGCGATGGGCGTGCTCCTCGACGAAGGAATTGGCGACACGATTCGCGTCTCGCTGACGCCGCGCCCCGGCGGCGATCGACGCGAGGAAGTGTACGCGGCGTGCGAGTTGCTCCAGTCGCTCGGGCTTCGATCGTTTTCGCCGAGCGTGACGGCGTGTCCGGGCTGCGGCCGGACGACGAGCACGACCTTCCAGGAGCTGGCCGAAGCGGTTCAGGGATACATCCGCGAACAGATGCCGTACTGGAAGCTGACGTATGTCGGCGTCGAAGAACTCCGGCTCGCCGTCATGGGTTGCGTCGTCAACGGCCCGGGCGAATCGAAAGCGGCCAACATCGGCATCTCGCTGCCGGGCACCGGAGAAGCCCCCAACTGCCCCGTCTACATCGACGGTGTGCATGCGACGACGCTGCGCGGGACCTATGACGAGCTTGCGGTCGCATTCCAGAAGCTGCTCGACGACTACGTCGACCGCACGTACTCGAAGATCGACACCGAGCCGGTCTCTCGCGCATAGAGCCTGCAGAACCTGTAGAACCTGTTTCCCTTTGACATCGCAAAGGAGCATCTGATACTCCTTTGGTGTGGCCAAAGGAAGCAGCCGCGTCGACGTCCTGCAGGGCACCCTCGACCTGATGGTGCTCAAGACGCTCGACACACTCGGCCCCCTCCATGGGTACGGCATCGCGCGCCGCATCGAGCAGATCAGCGAGTCGCTGCTGAAGTTGAACGAGGGCACGGTCTACGCCTCCCTGATGCGCCTGCAGCAGGACGGACGCATCGCCTCGACCTGGGGCACGTCGGAGAACAACCGGAAAGCCAGGTTCTACGAGATCACGAAACAGGGCCGGCGACAGCTCGGCGAGGAAACCGAAAACTGGGAGCGGATCGCCGCCATCATGGGACGTCTCCTGGCCGGCGAGGAGCGCTGAGATGAGGAATATCTTCCGCCGCCAGCAATTGGTCGACGAAGTGACTCGAGAATTGGACGCTCACCTGGAGATGCTGACCTCGCGCTACATCGACTCGGGCATGGCGCCCGCCGAGGCTCGCGAAGCGGCCACGCGACAGTTGGGCAACACGACGCTGGTGCGAGAGAACGTCTACGAGATGAACAGCATCAGGTGGCTGGACACACTCGCCCAGGATGTCCGCCACGCGCTCCGCGTCTTCGCCAGGAATCCCTCATTCGCCGCCGTCGTGGTGCTGACGCTGGCCCTCGGAATCGGCGCCAACCTCGCCATCTTCAGCGTCGTGCACGGGGTGTTGATCAAGCGATTGCCGTACGTGGCGCCCGACGAAATCTACAGCGTCGAGATCGTGATTCCGGAACGGCGCGACCAGATGGCCAGTCTGCCGGCAACCGTCCAGACGTTTCGCGATTGGCGCGCGGCGACGTCCGTGTTCTCGAACATCAGCGCCCTGCGCCCGTGGGAAGCCAATCTCACCGGAGACGGTGAGCCGGAGCGTGTCGGCGGCGCTCGGGTCTCGGCAAATTTCTTCGCGTTTCTGGGCCTGCCGATGGCCCAGGGTCGCCCGTTCCTCGCAGAAGAGGAAACACCGGGGCAGGAACGCGTGGTCGTGATCAGCGACCGCTTGTGGCGTGCTCGATACGCAGCCGACCCAGCTGTTGTCGGCCGGACGATCGCGATCAATGGCGAGGGCCACCTCGTCGTCGGCATCGCGCCGGCTTCGCTCCTGGTGCCGACAGGTCCGCGGCTGCATGTACTCATTCCCTTCGGATCCCGAGTCGACATCTGGAAACCGATTGCGCCGACGGCGACGGAGCTCAGGGAAGAGAGTTGGGACCACGGAGTGCTGGTTCGCCTGCCCGACAAGGCAAGCCTCGAACAGGGGGCACAGCAGTTCGCGGCAATCCTGAACGAGCGAGTCCGCCGGGAGATGCCCGGCATCAATACAAAAGCCGCTATCCAGTTCGTGCCGATCAGAGAGACCTATGCCGGCAAGGTCAGGCTTCGGCTGCTTCTGATTCTCGCCGCCTCATCCCTTCTTCTTCTGACCGCGTGTGCGAGCATCGCCAATGTGTTCATGGCTCGGGTCGCGAGCCGGGCAAACGAGTTTGCGACACGCGTCGCTTTAGGCGCCGGACGAGGTCGCATCCTCAGCCAGACGCTGACCGAAGCGATCCTGCTCGCCAGCTGCGGCGGCGGGCTGGCTGCAATTCTCGCAACCTACGGCGCTCGCGGGTTCGCAGCGCTGGGCCCCGACGAGTTGCGCCTGATGACAGACACAAGCGTAAATCTCCCGCTCCTCCTGTTTGGCGTGACCGTGACGCTCGTCACCGGCGTCGTCTGCGGGATCGTCCCGGCCTGGCAGGCCTGCCGCCGAGACTCCAGAGTTGAGCTTCGAGAGGCTGCGCGAAGCGCTATCGGAGGGCACCGGGCCGCGCGCTCGCGACGCATTCTCGTCGGACTCGAAGCCGCGCTGGCGACGCTGCTGCTGGCGTCATCCGGACTGCTACTGCACAGCTTCATTAACGTCATCACCGCCGACCGCGGCTACGAAGTCGAGCGCGTGCTGACGGTAGACCTGTCGCTCTTTGGCCAGCGGTATTCCAATGCCGCAGCGCGCAGGGCGTTCTACGCCGAATTACTCGAACGGGTTCGGGCACTGCCCGGCGTCGTCGCGGCCGGGGCCATCAACAACCTGCCGGCCGTGTCTGCAACCGATGGCACGAGCCGGGCGATTCTCTACGCCTCGGACACGAGCCTTCAGAACGTTGTCCTGGCCAGACCGGTGGCCATGATCCGAAGTGTGACCGAAGGCTACTTTTCAGCCAGTGGCAGCCTCTTGCTGGCGGGACGATTCCTCACTGACGGCGAGCGGACGCCGGTTGCCGTGATCAGCGTAGCTCTCGCGAGTCGTTTGTGGCCTGGTGAACCGGCCACCGCGACCGTTGGCCGATCGATCCGCCAAGGCGGAGACTTCAGAGAACCGTTGGTCACCATTGTCGGCGTCACGGCCGAGGCGCGTCCCGCTGGTCTGGACCGCGATCCGGCTCCGGCGATCTATCGGCCCTACGCGCAGTGGGCAAGCGGACCGATGACATTGGTCCTTAGAAACAGCCAGGAACCAGTCGCTCTCGCATCGGTCATTCGCTCGGCGATCAGGCAGATGGATCCGAATCTTCCCGTTCTCGACATGCGGACGATGCGAGAAATCGTGTCATCCACCCTCGCCGAGCGGCGCTTCCAGATGCTGATGACATCGCTCTTCGGGCTGGTCGCTCTGCTGCTTGGCGTCGTCGGCGTCTACGGCGTGGTCAGCTACAACGTCGCCTGCCGGACGAGAGACATTGGCCTTCGGATGGCGCTTGGCGCCGAGCGATCGGATGTACTGCGGTGGATCTTCTCGACCGGGATGCACCCCGTTCTGCTGGGCGTGGCGGCCGGATTGTTTGCAGCCGTCGCCGTGGCGGTCAGTTTGAGGGGCCTGCTGTTTGGGATCACACCTGCCGATCCGCTGGCGCTGAGTTCGGTTGCGCTCGTCTTACTGCTCACGTCAGGGCTGGCCTGCTATCTGCCAGCCCGTCGCGCCGCCGCATTGAATCCGATCGAAGCGCTTCGTCACGAGTAAGATTCGGCTGATGTTCCGTTGGGGTCTCATCGGCGCGGGCGACATCGTCCGGAAGCGCGTGGCCGCGGCACTGCGCGACGCGCCGGATAGCCGGCTCCTGGCCGTTGCGCGAGCGCGGGCGGATCTGGCCGAGGCGTTTGCCGCTAGCGTCGGCGCCAAGCGGCCCTACGCGCGATGGCAGGATCTCATCGCGGATGGCGACGTCGATGGCGTCTACGTCGCCACGCCGGTTCACCTCCATGCCCAGCAGACCATTGCCGCCGCCGCGGCAGGCAAGCACGTGCTCTGCGAGAAGCCGATGGCCATGAACACCGCGGAGTGCGATCGCATGATCGCGGCCTGCCGCGCCAACGGCGTCGCGCTCGGCGTTGCGTACTACCGACACTTCTATCCGGTGGTGAGGCGCATCAAACACATTCTCGCGTCAGGGGAGATTGGCCGCCCCGTGCTCGCGCAGATCAACGCCTTCGAGCGATTCAATCCGGCGCCGAACGACCCGCGCCATTGGTTCGTGCGGGCCGCTGAGTCAGGCGGCGGACCGATGTTCGACTTCGGCTGTCACCGGCTCGAAGTGCTGCTCAACCTGTTCGGCGCCGTCTCGCGTGTGTCGGGGAGTACAGCCAATGTCGCCTTTGACCGCGAAGTGGAAGATACGGCGACCGCGTGCCTGCACTTCGAAAGCGGCGCCGTCGCGACTCTCGCCGTCACTCACGCGGCGATGGAGCCGCAAGACACGCTCCACATCTTCGGAACTGCCGGCTCCGTGCACGTCGCGAACCTGAATGTGGGCGAGTTGCGTATCGTCACGTCTGCAGGCGAGCAGGTCGAGCGGCATGCGCCGGCCGACAACCTGCACGCGCCGCTCGTCGAAGACTTCGTTGCGTCAGTGGCGAGCAGACGCGAACCGGCGGTCAACGGGCAGATCGGCCTGGCGGTCGCCGCGCTCGAGGACGCGATCTACCAGCGGATCTGATCCGAAGGCGGGTCTAAAGACCCGCCCTACTGCTGCTTCCCTTCCGCGTCGGTAACGACCTTCGGGCGCGCAGCCTCATCGTCGAGAGTCTTGAGCACGTCGCGCCAGGCGAACTTCTTCCCCATGCCGCGCACGTAGTAATCCATCCACGCCATCTCGGCCACTGACTTCACGAGCTGGTTGCGCGGATCGGGAATGCCGTGCGTGTTCCCGGGATACATATACAGTTCGGTCGGCACGCCGAGCTGCTTGAGCGCCATGTGCAGCTCGATCGACTGTGGGCTCGGCACGCGGGGATCGCCTTCCACGACATGAATCATCGTCGGCGTCTTCGCGTTCTTGATGTACTTGAGCGGCGACTGGTTCCAGTACGCGTCGAAGTCGTCGTACGGAAGTTTGTTGCCGAGGTAGAACTGACGGTTCCGCTGCACGTCGCTCTGCGCGTACATCGAAATCCAGTTCGACGTCCCCGCGCCGGTGCTGATGGCCTTGAACCGATCGGTGTGGGTCAGGATCCAGTTCGACCAGTGGCCGCCGGCGCTCCAGCCGAGAGCGCCCATGTGATCTGGATCCGCGATGCCTTGCGCAACCAGATAATCGACGCCTGCCATGATGTCGTCGAAGCCGGGCGCCATGTAGTTGCCGACGATGTCGGTCTTGAGCTTGTTGCCGTAGTTCGTCGATCCGCGATAATTCGGCCGGAGAACCACGTAGCCTGCGCCGGCGTACACCTGTGACCCATAGCCGCCGTTGAACGACAGCACGTCGGCTCCGGCCGGACCGCCATGGATCGCGACGATGAGGGGATAGCGCTGGCCCTGTCGATAGCCGACCGGCTTCACGAGCACGCCACCTACCATCGTGCCGTCCTTGGACTTCCACGTGATCTCTTCCTGCTGACCGAGAGCAAAGCCGCGCACCTGCGGATTCGGGTCGGTGAGCTGACGCCAGCTCGATCGCGTGCTCGCGTTTGCAATCGTATCGATGGTGAACAGCGTGTTCGGCGTCGTCCCGTTCGAATAGCTCAGCAACAGCACGCCGGTTTCCTTGTCCTGCTCGACCGAGACCGTGCCCTTCTCCTCGGTCAGTGGGCGTGCCGTGTTGCGGTTGACGTCGAGCGCGACGACCTGATTGGTCGCCTTGATGCCTTCGTTGAAATAGAGCGTGCCGGCGTCAGCGGCCCAGAAACCGACCGTGACATCGCCGTCGAAGGTGGTGCCGATCTTCCGGAACGTTTTGCCCCGATCGGCGATCGCCCGGACGTACGCACGCGTGTTGCTCATGCTGTACTGCTCCATGTCGTCGGGCGCCGAGAAGGCGATCCACTTGGAGTCTGGCGAGAAGCTGAGGCCGGCTTCACCGACCTCGGTGTTGGTCGTCAGCCGCTCGATGTTGCCGGTGGCCGTCTCGAGGAGATAGAGGTCGGAGTAGAGATTCTCCTGTGTGATGCCGCGCTTGTAGCGATCGGGCGACAGGCCGCGGAAGCCAATCCACTTGCTATCGCTCGAAATCGAGAAATCGTCCACCGAATAGGCGCCGCCGGTGGTCAGTTGCTTCGTGGCATGTCCTTCGACTTCCAAAGCCCACAAGCTCGAGACGGGAGTCTCGGGATTCCGGATGTTGACGGTGAATTTCTTTTCGCGCCGAAGCTTCTCGTCCTGGTCGACCTGGTCGGGTGTGACGAAATAGATCCGATGGCTGTCCGGCGCCCACTGCCAGTCGAGAACACCGGTCGGATGCTTGGTCAATGCCTCGGCGGTGGCCGTGTCGATGCCGGCGACCGGCAGCGCGAACAGCTGCTCTTCGCCGGTCTTCCCCGTCCGGTACGCCAGCCACTTGCCATCGCGGCTGAACGCGAATTCGGAGACCTCTTCCTTCGTGTCGCTGAGCCGCTGCGATTCGCCGCCGTCGGCGCGCATCAGATAGAGCTGATTCTTCGACGAGGCGTTCTCGGGCGCCTCGCGGTTCGACAGGAAGACGAAAAAGCGCCCGTCGCGGGACCATTTGGGCGACGTCTCGTTCTTGTCCTTGGTGAACGTCATCTGCCTGGTGGACGAGACGCCTTGCTGGGTCGACACCAGGTAGACATCGGTGAAGCGCTTGGCTTCCTTCCAGTCCGGCGTGGACAGGGTGTAGAGAAGCCACTTGCCGTCCGGACTCGGCGCCGGCGACGACACCTGACGCATGTGCTGCATGTCGAGGAACGTCATCGGCCGCGGCGATTGGGCCGCGAGGTGGTAGCCCACTGAGTAGGCGACAGCAGCGCGAAAATGGCGGCAGTGAAGTTGGTCGGCAGCAGACGGCGCATGATGGCGTCTCCCTGACTCAGAGCAAACAGCTTTCAGCTGCTCGGCGTTCAGCAACGCAAGCGATTATAACGAGGGCCGTGTTTTTGTGCGGTTCTCGAAGAATCCGCCCGGATGGCGGCTCCGTCCCCGCCCGTTGGCGCTGGCACTCCTGGCACCTCTGGCACCCACCCTTTTGGGACTCCAGGCACCGCAGGCACCTTTGGCACTTGGTCCGTTCGACATCTTGATCAAGAACGGCCGCATTCTCGACGGCTCCGGCAATCCGTGGTACCGAGCCGACATCGGCATCACAGGCGATCGCATTCGCGCGATGGGCATGCTCGCCACTGCCACGGCCAAGACCGTCATCGACGCGAGCGATCGATACGTCACTCCCGGCTTCATCGACGTGCACTCGCATGCGGGGCCTGGCCTGGCGACCGCGGAGTTGAAGCATGGTCAGCCGGTGCTCGCGCAGGGGATCACGACGGTGCTGATCAACCCCGATGGTGGCGGGCCGACTGATCTCGCGGCACAGCGCGTCACCTACGAGAAGCAGCACATGGGGCCGAACGTCGGCCTGTTCGTGCCGCACGGCTCGATTCGCAACGCGGTGATGGGCATGTCCGATCGCGATCCTGATGCCGTCCAGCTCGACCGCATGGTCGAGCTCACGCGCGCCGGCATGCGCGCCGGCGGCGTCGGTCTGTCCAGCGGCCTCTACTACGCACCTGGCAGCTACTCGAAGACCGCGGAAGTGATCGCCATGGCCAAGGCCACGGCGCCGTTCGGCGGCGTGTACGCCAGCCACATTCGTGACGAAGCGGACTACAACATCGGCGTGGTGGCCGCGGTCGACGAGGTGATTGCCATCGCTGAAGGCGCGGGCATCACTGGCGTCGTCACGCACATGAAAGCGCTCGGCCCGAAGAGCTGGGGGCTTTCGAAGACACTGGTCGATCACATCGAAGCCGCTCGTGCGCGCGGCACGCAGGTCTTCGCCGATCAATATCCGTACGAAGCCAGCGGCACCAGCATCGTCGGCGCATTGATACCTCGATCAGCGCAAGTCGGCGGACGGGAAGCGATGATGAAACGGATCACGGGCGAGCTGCGCCCGGAGATCCGCGCCGAGGTGAAAGCCAACCTCTCGCGCCGCGGCGGCGCCGACACGTTTCTGGTGAGCGAGTACCCTCCCGATCCGTCAATCGAAGGCCAGCGCTTGTCCGAGCTCGCGGCGAAAGCGGGGGTTCCACCCGAGGAATACGCGTTGAAGTTGCTGGAGAAGGGCGGCGCCGGTCTGGTGTCGTTCAACATGGCAGAGCCCGACATCGAGCTCATCATGCGTCAGCCGTGGACCATGACCTGCACGGACGGCGATCTGCAGCCAATGACCGAAGGCAAGCCTCACCCGCGCGCGTATGGCGCGTTCCCGCGCAAACTCGAGCGCTACGTGCGTGAGCGCCAGACGGTCGATCTGCCGTTTGCGATTCGATCGATGACCTCGCTGCCGGCGACCGTGTTCGGCTTGAAGGATCGCGGCGCCCTTCGCGTCGGAGCGTATGCCGACGTGTTGATCTTCAGCCTCAACGCGGTGCACGAGGCGGCCACCTATGCGGAGCCTCATCAGCTGTCGCAGGGCATCGACGAGATCATCGTGAACGGAACGGTGCTGCGGAGCAAAGGCGCGTTCACAGTCGCGCTTCCGGGACGAGTGCTGACACCTGAGCGGCGGTAGGTCTGGGGCTTGGGGCTTGGGGCTTGGGGCCTCGCGGCTTGTTTCAACTTGCCCGACGGCATCAATTTGTTCTATTTTGTGATTCTAATGAGCGGTCGGGCCGATTACCTTGGCGAGCTCGAGCACATCGTCTTGCTTGCGCTGATCCGCCTCGGCGACGATGCGTACGGCGTAACCGTGCGCCAGGAGATCGAGGCTCGAACCGGACGAGAAGTGTCGATCGGCGCGACCTATACGACGCTCGACCGCCTGGAAGCAAAGGGCCTCGTGAAGTCCCGCGTTGGCGAACCCACGCTCGCGCGCGGCGGCCGGGCGAAGCGCCACTTCACCGTCACCGCGCGCGGCGTCGGCGCCATCAATCGAACCCACGAGGCGCTGCACAACCTCAGCCACGGTCTGAAAACGGTCAGGAGCTTCGCATGACCTCGAGTAACACACCGGTCGAGCCTCCGAGACTCGCCGCCGCCTGCGTCGAGCTGTTCGCCTCCCCGCATGAGGCCGACGCCATCCTCGGCGATCTCCAGGAAGAGTTTCAAACCGAAGTCGCGCGTCACGGCGAAGCTGTGGCACGCCGGCACTACTGGCGTCAGGCGCGCCGCACGGTGCGGGACCTGGCCGTGGCGCCCTGGTGGAAACTCATGGCGTTTGGCGTCATCGGGTTCGCGCTGAGCTGGCCCGTCGCCTGGTCGATCAACGCCGGCGCGACGGAGCTCGTCGTGAACTTTCCGGTGTACGCGTACGTGCCCGCGGCGATCTTCTGGGGCACGATTTCGTATTGCTTGCCGCTCGCGACGGGCATCGTCGTGGCGCTGCTCGCTCGCCTGGCTCGGCTCCGGCCGATGAGCGTGGCCCTGTCCATCCTCGCCGTCATGATGCTCGTGTTCGCGCTCGACGTGCCGCTCATGACGTGGCTCTACGGCCCGCCGCTTGGCCGGGCGCCACTGACCGTCACGGCGATTGCGATTCGATGGGCAGCGGGCACTGTCGTGTTCGGTGGACTGCTGCTGGCGGGGGCCATCATCGGCCGCAAGCTGCCGCTCTGGCCAAACCGACTTCACCGCGCATCGTAGTCGCCCTGGGCTTCGTTCTTCCTCGTTCTCTCTGCGTCAACCTTTCGGCCCTGGGTCCCGCGTGATCAGCCGCACGCTGCGCTGGTAGGTGAGATACGACGCCGCCCACTGCAACATCACGGACAGTCGATTGCGGAAGCCGATCAGAAACAGGATGTGGATGAACAACCAGAGCATCCACCCGAGGTACCCCGATACCCTGAGCCAGCCAAAGTCGGCGATCGCGGCTGCTCGACCGATCGTCGCCATGTTGCCCGGATCAACATAGTGAAACGGGGTCGTCGGCTCGCCGCGGATGCGTCGGCCGATGTTCCGGGCCGCATGCTTCCCCTCCTGCTTGGCGACCTGCGCCACGCCAAGCAGCGGCTTTCCGGTCTGGTGTGTGTAGCTCGCCAAATCGCCGGCCACGAACACCTCGGGATGGCCCGGCACCGAGAGGTCGGGCTCGACGATGACCCGGCCGACGCGATCGACTTGTCCGATCTCGCGTCCAATCGGTGACGCGGCGACGCCCGCCGCCCACAGCACCGTGTGCGCGTCGATCCGCGTGTCGCCAACCGCGACGCCGCCGCTATCGATACTCGTCACCGCCGACTGCTCGCGGACATCGACGCCGAGCCGGACCAGCGATCGCCTGGCCGACGCGCGCAGGGTCTCGGGAAAGGATGTGAGGATCGACGGCCCGGCCTCGACCAGGATGATGTTCGCCGTCGCCGGATCGATGGCGTCGAACTCGGCCTTGAGCGCGTGCCTCGCGATCTCGGCGAGCGCGCCTGCCAGCTCGACTCCCGTTGGCCCGCCGCCAATGATCACAAAAGTCAGCAGAAACTTCTGCCGTGCCGGGTCGCGCTCGCGCTCGGCGGCCTCGAAGGCCCGCAGCACCCGGCCACGAATATCCAGCGCGTCATCAAGTGTCTTGAGACCGGGCGCATCGGCGCTCCAGGTGTCGTGCCCGAAGTACGAATGCGTCGCCCCCGCCGCGACGATTAGATAGTCGTAGGGAACGAGATCGCCGCCGTCGAGTTGCAGCTGCCTGGCGGCGACGGCGATGTGCTCGACCGTGGCGAGGAGCACGCGCAGCCGGTCCTGTCGCCTCAGGATCCAGCGAATCGGCGAAGCGATGTCCCCAGGCGAGAGTCCGGCGGTGGCGACTTGATACAGCAGCGGTGAAAAGACGTGATGGTTGTGGCGATCGATCAACGTCACATCGCACTCCAAGCTGGCGAGGGCGCGGGCGGCGTCGAGACCCGCGAAACCGCCTCCGATGATCACGACATGAGGATGTTTGGACACGCACCTATTCTGGCGCGAGCGGAGGGGATTGGCTTGGGGCTTGGGACCTTGTGCTTTCCAGGAGCTCAGAAGCTCAGGAGAATATTTTCTCCTGGTCTCCTGGCCTTCTGTTTCACTCCTGAACTCGCGCGATGGACGATCTCCGAGTTCACTACCCTTGGGCCTGTTATCCTAGATCCCATGCCGAAGCCGGCCGTCGCACCTCCTGAATCTACGGTTGAGACCGCGTGCCCGCTCGATTGTCCCGATGCCTGCACACTCCAGGTCTCGCTGAGGGGAGGACGCATCACCAAGATCGACGGATCGGACAGCAATCAGATCACCCGGGGGTATATCTGCGCGAAGGTCCGGCACTTCGACCAGCGCGTGTACGGCGACGATCGCCTGCTCCACCCTGCCGTGCGCCGCGGCGCGAAGGGCCAGGGACAGTTCAAGCGGGTGACGTGGGACCACGCGCTCGATCTGATCGCAGAGAAGATGCAGGCCGCTCGCGAGCAATCCGCAGCCGACACGATCCTGCCGCTCTGCTACGGCGGCTCCAACGGCTTCCTCACGCAGGACTACGCCGACGCCGTGCTGTTCCGGCGCCTGGGCGCGTCACGGCTGCTCAAGACCGTCTGCGCGGCGCCGACCGGCGCGGCCAACCTCGGTCTCTACGGAAAGATGGCGTCGGTGGTGTATCAGGACTATCCCGATGCGAGGCTGATCATCATCTGGGGCGTCAATCCGGGTGTGTCCGGCATTCACTTGATGCCCTATCTCAAGGACGCGCGCGACAACGGCGCGACCATCGCGGTGATCGATCCGCGGGCGACGACGATTGCGCGGCAGGCGGACCTGCATCTGCCCGTTCGTCCAGGTACCGACCTCCCGCTCGCGCTTTCCATCCATCGCTATCTGTTCGAAGAGGGGCACGCAGACGAAGCGTTCCTGTCCGAGCACACGAAAGGCGCCGCGCAGCTTCGCGAGCGCGCCCAGCCGTGGACGTTCGCCAGAGCGGCCGAGGTCAGTGGCGTTCCAGAATCCTCGATCGCCCAGCTCGCGGAGCTCTACGCCAAGTCAAGTCCCGCGCTGGTCAAGTGCGGGTGGGGACTCGAGAGGAATCGCAACGGCGGCAGCGCTGCCGCCGCGATCCTGGCGCTTCCCGCCGTCGCGGGCAAGTTCGGCGTGCGCGGTGGCGGCTACTCGATGAGCAACTCCGCGACGTGGAACATCGATCGAACCTGGCTTGCCGACGCCGAGCCACACACGCGCGCGGTGAACATGAACAAGGTCGGCCGCATGCTCACCGAGCCGGAGGGCGCTCCGATCAACGTGGTCTTCGTCTACAACTGCAATCCGGTCGCGACCCTGCCGGATCAGAGGCGCGTCATCCGCGGCTTCGAGCGCGAGAATCTCTTTACCGTCGTGTTCGATCAGGTCCTCACCGACACCGCGATGTATGCCGACGTCGTGTTGCCGGCCACGACGTTCCTCGAGCACTACGACTTCGCCAAAGGATACGGTCCAGTGACGCTGCAGTTGGCCAAGCCGGTGATCGATCAGGTTGGCGAATCGCGGCCCAACACCGATGTGTTCATGGACCTGACTCGGAGGCTGGGCCTCTCACGTCCGGGCGACCCCGAGGACGAGCTCGAAGCGATGCTGGCAGCGCTTGGCGGGATGCCCACGTCAGTCGGCGATGGCTTGCGCGATCACTGGGTGGCCGAGCCGCCGTACGGCGGCCGCCCGGTGCAGTTTGTCGACGTCTTTCCCAAAACACCGGACCAGAAGGTCGATCTGTTCCCGGACGCGCTCGAACGGCAGGCGCCGCAAGGACTGTACGGCTATCAAGCTGATCCGGCGACCGACGCGTTTCCGCTCGCCCTCATCTCACCGTCGAGCGATCGAACCATCAGCTCGACGCTGGGCGAGCTGTCGCGTCCGGCGATCAGACTCGAGATGAACGAGGCTGACGCCGAGGCGCGGGGCATCGAGGACGGCGACGACATTCGCATCTTCAACGCGCTCGGCGAAGTGCACGTGCAGGCGCACATCACGCCGCTCGTCCGGCAGGGCACCGTGGCCATGCCCAAGGGTCTCTGGCGTCGAAACGTCTCGAACGGCTTCACCTCGAACGCGCTGGTGCCAGACTCGCTGACCGACCTTGGCGGCGGCGCCTGCTTCAACGACGCGCGCGTGCAGGTCGATAAGGTGGAGCGCTAGAGGAAACAAGAAGAAGACGTCCTGGCTTGTCTTCGCTTCGAATAGAGCGGCGGTACAATGCTCTGGTGATCACCCGCGGCATTCGCGAGTTCGTCAGCCGAGACTGGGCGGCGGCGCGCGAGAACAAAGACCGTTATTGGAGTGAGCGCATCGCCCGGCTCGGTCCCACTGAGGGTTTTCGGATCGCCGACGAGCTTCGTCGTCAGGCGCGCCAGCGCGATCCGTCGTGGCCCAACGCCGCCGAGCGCCAACAGGACCTCGCCGCGCACGAGCGACTCGTCGACCTTCTTCGCCGTGGCTGTCCAGCCCGCCGCTGTTGAGCTGCTCGCCGCGTTGGCGCCGGTCATGGCCCAATGGGGTCGGTGGTACGTCTTCGGCGCCCAGGCCGTAATCGCCTACGGTGTGCCACGGTTGAGCGCCGATGTCGACGTTACCGTGGCTCTCTCGCCAACGGCAGCGGAACAGTTCGTTCAGCACATGTCCTCGGCAGGGTTCGCGCTGAGATCGGATGACCCCGAATTCGTTCGGCGTACCCGGGTGATGCCGTTCATTCACCTGCACACCGGCATGCCGCTCGACGTGGTCCTGGCCGGTTCGGGTCTCGAAGACGAGTTTCTCGATCGCGCGATGCCGACAGATGTCGGTGGAACGGTTGTGCCGCTCATCGACGTTGCTGACTTGGTCATCGCGAAAGTGCTTGCCGGACGCCCAAAGGACATCGACGACGCGCGAGCCGTCTGGCGAATTCACCGGCAGCAGATTGACTCGGAGCGCATTCGCCGCACACTCCGACAGCTGGAGGAAGCGCTCGGTCAGAGCGATCTGCTGTCGGGTTTTGAGGCCATCGTGCAACCGGAGCACGGACGGTGAAGCGAATCGACCTGAGATTGACTATGAATCAGTTGCGATTCGCCGGCTCCTGCCGTTTCGGCCGGAACACGTCGCACTCCTCGCAGTTCCTGAGGTCGAACTCGTAGCGAACCACCGGCCAGTACATCGGGTGCGCGCAGAACACGAGCCGGCCGTCGATGATGGTGTGATTGCCGAGGTCTTCGGGAATGCGCTCGGTGCTGCGCCCATACCAGCAGCAGCGATGGCGTTGCTCCGCGTCCACGACGACCATGGTACGGCATCCCGGATCCGGCATCAGGCAGAAAAGACCCGATCGTGGTACGGCAGCCGGGAGCCGGCCACCGGCAAAAGCACCCGACCGGCTGCGGATGGCGGAAACCGGATGCCGGGTACAATGTCTCCGGAGGTTGCGATGAGCGTCTGCGCGGGGCCCACTGGGATGCACGACGAACCGGCGGGTAACAAGACTGGTCGAACGGTGATGTGCGTGAAGTTCCAGAAGGAGCTTCCAGGACTCGATACCCAGCCATGGCCCGGCGAGCTCGGCCAGCGCGTCTACGAGAACGTTTCCGCGCAGGCCTGGAAGCTCTGGGAAGAGCGCCAGAAGATGATCCTCAATGAATACCGATTGATGCCGTGGCAGAAGGAAGGCCAGGAGCTGATTCGGCAACAGATGGAAGATTTCTTCTTCGGCGAAGGATCGGCGCTGCCGCCCGATTACGTGCCGCAACAGACGAAGTGATTACCGGCTTGGGGCTTGGGGCTTGAGGCCTGGGGCTTGAGGCTTGGGGCTTGGGGCTTGGGGCTTGGGACTCAGCGAAGCACTTCAATCAGCGGATCGATCTCGAAGCTCAGCCGTTCGTGTGCGGCGCGGACGGCTTGCTCGGCTATCTCCGGCGTCGCGTCCCTGGCGAAGATGAAGCCCAGATAGCTGGCGCCCTCGGGTAGGGGCACCAGGCGCTGATCCGGCTTCGCGGTGATCCTCACATCTTCGACTCCGGGCACGGCGCGCGCCGACTCGACGCCGTGGACTCGCCGATACAGTCCCTCTCGTGGAATCGGAATCATCATCACGGCCGAACCGGTCGGCACGAGGCGCCAGTCCCGGACCGCGCCGCCGATGGCATGCCGCAGGAGCAGCGCTTCGAAACTGCACGGGTTGCCCGTCGCGTCCTCAAAGCGCAGGGCTTTGGCGCACAGGCCGCCGATAGGTCGAGCCGCGACCTCGAGGACGTACACGCCACGCTGGTTGACTCGGCACTCGGCGTGAATCGGCCCGTGATGCAGCCCGAGCGCGCTGACCGCCGCCTGAACCGCATCGACCATCGCGGCTTGAGTCTCGGCGTCCGCTCTCGACGGCGTCACGTAGATCGTCTCTTCGAAGAACGGGCCGTCAAGCGGATCGGGTTTGTCGAAGATCGCCAGCACGGTGAGCGTGCCACGATCGAGCACGCCTTCGACGGCGTATTCGATGCCGGGAATATAGCTTTCGATCTGGATGACGCTGGAAGCGGTGTCGCGCAGCTCACGGATATCGCTGGCGACCAGCAGCCGCTGAAGACGCCGGTATGCTTCGACGAAGCCTTGCGCATCGTCGGCCCGAATCACCCCGCGACTGCCGGACAGCGCCGTTGGCTTAACGACCACCGGAAACGTCAGGCGTGGAAGCAGCAACTCGGGATCGGTCGGGCTCGCCACGGTCAAACAGGAAGGCCCTAACATTCCGGCCGCGCGAAACCGGTCTCGAGCCGCGTGCTTGTCTCGAGCGGCGCGTGCCGCGTCTGGAGGATTCCCAGGCAACCGCAGCGCCCGAGCGACCAGGGCGGCCAGCACTGTCGGCCGATCGCCCACCACCTTCAGCCCGTCGATCGGTCGATCCTCGAGCGCGCTCACGATCGCATCGACCGACTGCAATTCCTCGTGGTAGCGAACGGGAATGGCCCCATCGCGCCACGGATCGGCGAGTTGATCGCATCGATCGGTCGCGTAGATCAATTCGACGCCGAGCTGCTCAGCCGCATCGGCAAACATGCGAGTCTGATAGCCGGTGGTCGTCGCGAGCAGGAGAACGCGCTTCAATTTGAGCTTCCCGCCGACGAGTGAACTGAACTTTCAACTGAAACTTTCAACTGAACTTTCAACTTTCAACTGAAACTCTGAACTTTCAACTCTTGAACTTTGAACTTTCCTGTTCTTTTACACCAGAGCCACCTGCTCCGCAGTCGGCTCCGCTCAACAGTACCAAGGCTCGTTGAGATATGGGATGGCGGAACGGGAAATCAAGGCGCCAAGGGTGCCTAAGGTGCCAGAGGTGCCAAGGGGGCGGGTGCTAAAGGTGCGAGTGCCAACAGTGCTCGCCGCGAGCGCGTCCGCCGTCGCGGCCACAGGCCGCATTGGCAAGACAAGCTCTCGGACCGCTTCAAACAGGTCGAGGCGCGGGGCGTTGATTCGGACGCCCATCAACTCCATCACGTCGCGCTGCAAGCGATCGACGTCCTCGTCCGGATGACGCCACGGGAAGGTGAGCGTCTTCGGGTCGAAGGGACCGATCACGCGCTTGATGTCCGGCAACTCGAGCAACCGCGACTGCCAGGTGACGAGCAGGCGAATTCCCCACTGAACCGGGGCCACGTGACCGGCCAGTCCGAGCCGGTCAACCACATCCAGCAGATCGCGGTATCCATCGAGCGTGGTCCAGGGCGTGAAGGCCACGAACGTCGGCGCCAGCGTGAGACCCGTCTCGCGGCACAGGTGAGCCGCCTCGATGAAGTCCGCTCGTGTGTGACCCTTCTCGAGATGCGCGAGCACTCGATCGTCCACCGATTCGACCGCGCTCGTCACGAACAGGCATCCTGTCCCGGCCAATACAGGCAGCAGCGTTCGATGCGCCAACAAGTGTTCAACCTTGATGGTGACGTCGTAGCTCACCTCGGGAAACTCGCGGTGGAGCGAATCGACAATCCGGCGGGAGTGAGTCGGCCCGTTGAAGAAGTCGGGGTCGCCAAAGGTGATGTGAGCGGCCCCCTGTTCAACCTGCGCCCGGATGTCGGCCAGGACGACGTCGACAGGAACGACGCGAAATTGCCCGTCATAGACCGGCACGATCGGACAATGCCGGCATCGATGCTTGCAGCCGCGCGTCGCGTCCGTCGCTCCGGCCACACGCCGGCTGCCATCGGGCATTTGCAGCGAGGCGTAACGATCAAGCGACGGAAGCCCCGACCTGTCCGGCGGAATGAACTGTAATCGCCTCAATCCTCGACTCGAGCTATCCGCCTTCGCTCGCGGTGTCCCACCGGCGAGCTTCGGCGAGACTTCGCTCGCGCTGAGCGCGCTCGCAAGCTCAGCCAAGTCTGCCTCAGCCTCCGGGCCCAACACGACCGTCACGCCGCGTTCGCGCAGCAGCGATTCGTTCAGCGGCGCGTATAGACCGTAGGCGCATAGCGTGGCCTCCGGCCGAGCCTGCCTGATGCGATCGATGACCGGCAAAGTCAGGCGAGTGGCCGTGTGCATCGGGAGATAAAAGGCGACCAGCGCGGCGCCGTTCAGATCCTCGATCCTGAGCTTGTCGCGCGAGAGATCGATGGTGGCGACGTCGACGCCGTCTCGCCGCAACCATGCCGCTGCGGAAGCCAGGCCGAAAGGCTGCCGTCCCAAGTCGTAGGTAGAAACCAGGAGCACGCGCACGTCCTGCTATCTTAACGCCCGGACATTGACCGGGCGCCGAACGGGAGCTGCGCCTGCTACGATGACGACAGCCACTGCCTCAATAGAGGGACTCACATGAATCGAACGAGCTGGCGTTGCCTTCTCCTGCTCTCCATCGTCGCGCTCGGCGCGTCCTGCGCGTCGGTGACGATCAACAAAGTGCTCTCCGATCCCGCCCGTTATCGCGACAAGCAGGTGACGGTCTCCGGCCAGGTCTCCGATAGCTTTTCGGTGGCATCCCGCGGCGCGTACAAGATTCGGGACGGTTCGGGAGAGTTGTGGGTCATCTCCGAACAGGGCGTGCCGCGAACCGGTGCCGAGGTGAAGGTCACAGGCCGGGTTCGCGAGGGCTTCAACGTCGGCTCGCTCGGCACTCGACTGCCGGCCGGGCTGGGCTCGGGCCTCGTGCTCGTCGAATCCTCGCACAAGGCAAAGTAGCGATCGTCAGGCGGGCGGTGACTGCGTCGCCATCTCCAGCGCCGCTCGGACGTCGCTCATCCGTTGGAACCGCTCGTCGGGATTCTTTCGCAAGCAGCGCCACACTACGCCGGCCAGGGGCTCCGGCATGGCTGCGGGCTTTGGCTCCTCCGCGAGGATCGCCTTCACCACATCCGCTGACGATCCTCCGGTGAAGGCTCGATGCCCGGACAGCATTTCGTAGAGCAATGCGCCAAAGGTGAAGATGTCGGAGCGCACGTCGGCCGGCTGGCCTTGTGCCTGCTCCGGCGACAGGTACGCAACGCCGATCGCGGCCGCGGCCTTCGCGCCAATGACCTCCGAGGGACTCTGCCCGCGCGACCGCACCACTCCAAAGTCCAGGAGCTTGGCTGAGCCGCGGGTGACGATCACGTTTCCAGGTTTCAAATCGCCGTGCAGAATCCCTTTGGCGTGCGCCACCTCGATGGCGCCGGCCACCTCAATGGCCAGCCGCGTCGCCTTGTCGGCCGCGATCGGTCCACGCAGCGTCGGACCCTCGACGTACTCCATGACCAGGTAGTCGGGCCCGACATCGAGAAGCGAGCAGATGTTGGGATGACGGAGCTCGACGATGGACGGGGCGTCGGCACGGAAGCGCGACATATGCGCGCTGGGCAGCTGCTTGATGGCGACCACGTGATCATTCCGGCTGTCCCTCGCCGTCCACACTTCGCCAGCGCCACCTGAGCCAATCAATGCCAGCAGCTCGTACGGTCCCAGCTGCGTCCCAGGGGAAAGCCTCATGGGTGAGAAGGATTCTATTCTGCTTGGAACCTGCAGAACACGAGCCCCGCTGGTCCGAGTAAGATTCGCGCGTGACCCGTCGCTCCTTCCACACGTTCCTGGCCGCCGCCGCTTGCCTGGGCGGTGTCGCGTGCGGTCCGCCGCCCGACGTGGAGTGGCCGGTCCACGGCGGCACTGGCAACATCCGTTACTCGCCGCTCCGTGAGATCACGCGCGAGAACGTCGGGCAGTTGCGGGTGGCCTGGACCTACGACAGCCACGATGCATTCCCATCCTCCGAAATGCAAAGCAACCCCATCGTCGTGGACGGCATGCTCTACGCGACGACGCCGACGATGAAGGTGGTGGCGCTCAATGCGGAGACTGGCGCCGAGATCTGGAAGTTCGATCCAAGCGGCGGCGCGCCTTCCGGAGCGCGGTTCCGTCATCGCGGCGTTGCGGTGCACGGCGATCGCGTGTTCGTGACGTATCGCAACTTTCTCTGGGCGCTCGACCGCAAGACGGGCCGTCCGATTACCGCGTTCGGTGCCGACGGCCGCGTCGATCTGCGCGAGGGCCTTGGCAAGCCTGCCCAGGGACTCAGCGTGAGCGCCAGCACGCCGGGGGTCGTGTTCGAGGATCTGCTGATCCTGCCGAGCAGCGTGCCCGAAACGTTGCCGGGAACGCCGGGACATATTCGCGCCTTCGACGTCGCCACCGGCAAGCAGCGCTGGATCTTTCACACGATTCCTCAGCCCGGAGAATTCGGCTATGAGACCTGGCCGCCCGACGCCTACAAGATTTCAGGCGGCGCGAATGCGTGGGCAGGAGTCACCCTCGACCCGGCGTTGGGTATGGTGTTTGCCGCCACCGGATCGGCGTCCTTCGATTTCTACGGCGTCACCCGGCACGGCGACAACCTCTTTGCCGACTGCGTGCTCGCGCTCGATGCGCGCACGGGTAAGCGCGTCTGGCACTTTCAAGGTCTGCAGCACGACATCTGGGACTGGGACTTCCCCGCCGCGCCAAATCTCGTGATGGTAAAGCGCGACGGACGCGACGTGGAGGCGGTGGCGCAGATCACCAAGCAGGGCTATGTTTTCGTTCTCGATCGACGAACCGGCAGTCCGCTGTTTCCGATCGAATATCATGCCGCTCCTCCCTCGCAGGTGGACGGCGAGCAAGCGGCCCGGCGACAGCCGTATCCCATCAAGCCGCCGCCGTTTGCTCGACAAGGTCTCACCGAAGACATGCTCACGACCAGAACGCCCGAGGCTCACGCCGACGTGCTCGCGCGATTCAGGAAGATGACGTCGGGGTTTCTGGCACCGCCATCGTTCGAAGGGACCATCGTGTTTCCCGGGTTTGACGGCGGCGCGGAATGGGGCGGCGCGGCCTTCGATCCCGAAACGGCGCTGCTCTACGTCAATTCGAATGAGATGCCGTGGATCGTCAAGCTGATCCCGAACAACGACACGTCACTGTACCTCTCGAAGTGTGCGACCTGCCATCGGGCGGACCGGCGAGGGACGACGAGTGCGCCGTCGCTGCTGAACCTCGGGGAGCGGTTCACGCGCGATGAGATCGCGACCCTCATCCGGCAAGGCGGCAGTCGCATGCCGGCCTTTCCGGACATGGGCGCTCGAAATATCAACGACGTCGCCGAGTTTCTGTTGACCGGCAAAGACAAGGGCGCCGATCCCAAACTCGCCAGCGACCCGGCGTGGTTGAAGTATCGAAGCGACGGGGAATCGATCTTTCTCGATCCCGACGGCTACCCGGCCATTACCCCGCCGTGGGGAACGCTCAACGCCATCGACCTCAACCAGGGAACGATTCGCTGGACGATTCCGTTTGGTGAGTTTCCGGATCTCGTCGCCAAGGGCCTGAAGAACACGGGAAGCGACAACTACGGCGGACCGGTCGTCACGGCGAGCGGCTTGCTCTTCATCGGCGCGACGAACTTCGACAAGAAATTTCGCGCCTACGACAAGCTCACGGGAGCCGTGCTGTGGGAGACCACGCTCCCCGCTGCCGGCAACGCCACTCCGTCGATTTATCGTCTGAACGGCCGCCAATACATCGTCATCGCCTCTGGCGGCGGCAAGAACGGCGCGCCATCAGGCAGCAGCATCGTCGCGTTTGCATTGCCGTAGGGGACTGTCCCCTAACCAAGCTAAGTCGCTGCAAAAACTGCGGCGTGAGGGTCGCGGAAATTGACATGTGGCAGGAGCTGCTTCGTAAGAGGAGGAAACTGCGATGAAACGAATGCTTGCGATTGTGTTCGCCTCTCTCGCCGCCGTGGCAGCGGCCTTGGTCGCGCAGAGTGGACCCGACCCGACGTGTACGATGTGTCCCGCCAGTTACATCCCCAACGATGAGATTCAGGCGTATGTGAAGAAGGCGATCGCCGAGAATCGCACCGACCAGCAGGTGCGGGACGTCGAGATCGGCAAGGCCCACATTGGTATCGGCGTGGTCCATCGCGGCAAACTCGACAAGCCCGCGCCCGAGTCTGTCGCCGAACACGATCTGGTGAGCGAGGTCTACCACATCATCGACGGCTCGGCGACGCTGGTCACCGGACCCGATCTCGTCGGGAAAAAACGACGGCCGGCCGATCTCGAAACTGTCCGGCTGTTCAACGGACCCGGTAACAACTCTGCCTCGATCCGGGACGGCGTGACTCATCAATTGAAGGCGGGCGACGCGATCGTCATTCCCGCAGGGACCGGTCACTGGTTCACGAAGATCGATGACCACATCACGTACCTGATGGTTCGGATCGATCCTGACAAAGTGACGCCGATCAAGACCGAAGCCGACTCTCGCGCGTATCTTCAGAAGCCGAAGCCGTGAGTTAGTCTTGAGTCATGACACGTCGATCGTTTTCTCTGCTCATCGCGGCCGCTGCGCTCACCACTCAGTGTTCGAGCACGGCGCCGGCCGAAGCACCGAAGTCCGCCGGCACGGCCGCGGCGACTGCGCCATCTTCACCTGCCAACCGCAAGTACCTGCTGGAGCGGGTCGACGATGCGGCGGTGGTCCAGCTCTATGCTGATGGCTTTGCGACGCTGCCGCTGAAGCAGAAGACGCTGATCTGGCACCTTTATCAGGCGGCACTGGCCGGGCGGGACATCTACATCGACCAGAAGCACCGCGACGCGCTCGAAATGCGATCGTTGCTCGAGCAAGTCGTGACCCATCCCCAAGGCATTGACGCGGCGACGCTCGCGGAAATCCAGCGCTACACCAAGCTCTTCTGGCTGAACAACGGGCCCTACAACAACCTGACCGCCAGGAAGTTCGTCCTGACCTGCAAGCCCGAGGCATTTGCCACGGCGGTGAAGACCGCGGCGGGCGCGAGCTTTTCGACGCGAGCCGAAGAATCGATCGATGCCACGTTGAAGCGGCTGCAGCCGATGTTCTTCGACCCGAATGTCGACCCGATCGTCACCAATAAGACGCCTGGACCGGGGAAAGACATCCTGCTCGCCAGCGCCAACAACCTGTACTCGGGCGTCTCGACGGCCGACCTCAAAGGATTCACCGAGAAGTACGGCTTGAACTCGCGTCTGGTGAAGGCCAACGGCAAGCTGTCCGAGCAGGTCTATCGCCTGGATGGGATGTACCGAGAGCACATCGCCGAGATCGTCAAGCATCTCGAAGCCGCGAAGCCCTTTGCCGAGGAATCGATGGCCAAAGCGCTGACTGCGCTCATCCAGTTCTACAAGACCGGCGAACAGGCCGACCGCGAGGCGTTCGACATCGCGTGGGTCGCCGACAAGGCCTCTCCGGTCGACACGATCAACGGATTCATCGAGGTGTATCTGGACGCGCGCGGCATCAAAGGCGCGTGGGAGGCGGTGGTCTTCTACGTCAACCAGGAAAAAACTCAACGCATCAAGACACTCGCCAACAACGCGCAGTGGTTCGAAGATCACATGCCCTGGGATCCGAAGTACCGCAAGCCCAACGTCCAGGGCATCGTCGCCAACGCGATCGACGTCGTCGTCGAGACTGGCGACTCAGGGCCGGTCACGCCGATCGGCATCAACCTTCCGAACGACGAGGCGATTCGCGAGAAGCACGGCAGCAAGTCGGTGGCGCTGTCGAACGTCAACGAGGCCTACGATCGGTCCACTCCGACGACGATGCGCAGCGAGTTCTCGTGGACGCCGGAAGAGGCCGAGCGCGCAAGCCAGTTCGGCACCTTCTCCGGCGAGTTGACCACCGACATGCATGAGGTGATTGGCCACGCCTCGGGCCGCGCGTCGGAGACGCTGAAGGGCACGCCGCAGCAGCTGATCAAGGAGCAATTCTCAGCGCTGGAGGAAGCGCGCGCCGATCTCGTCGGCCTCTACTTCATCGCCGATCCCAAGCTGGCTGAGATCGGGATCTTCCCTGCCGCCGATCAAGACAACATCGCCCGGACGGAATACGAGGGGTACACGCGGAATGCGATCGTCCAGTTGCGGCGCGTCCGCGAAGGGACGCAGATCGAAGAAGACCATATGCGAAACCGCCAGATGATCGTTCGCTGGCTGATGGCCAACACCAAAGCGATCGAAGAGCGGCAGCGCGACAACAGGACCTTCCTCGTGATGGTGGATGCGAAGGCATTCCGCGACGGCGTCGGGAAGCTGCTCGCCGACGTTCAGCGGATCAAGTCCGAGGGTGATTACGCGGCGGCAAAGACGCTCTTCGAGACCTATGGAATACATTTCGATCCCAAGCTGCGGGATCAGATCGTCGCGCGTGTGGAGTCACTGAATTTGCCGTCGTATTCGGGGTTTGTGATGCCGAAGCTGACGCCGGTGATGGGCGCTGACGGGAAGATCACCGACGTGACGATCTCTTATCCGATGGACCTCACGGCACAAATGCTCGAGTACTCGGGGGCGCGGAAATAGGCGCGCGGCGCGCGCCTAAGGCGCGTGCGGGTGGCGCACACTTCGTTCGCGCCGTAGACTCGCAGCTTCGCTGCTCGTAGGCAGAACCCACTAGGGCCGAAGGCCCGAGCCTACGAGCCGCGAAGCGGCGAGCCAAATCGATCGGGCTTGAACAACTCGATGTCATGCTTCGTCTCCCCATCCACAACGAGGTCGGCGATGATCTCGCCAATCACGGTCGCAAACTTGAACCCGTGGCCCGAGCACGGGGACGAGATCGTCACCTGCCGGTGCGCCGGATGGCGGCCAACGACGAAATGATGATCGGGAGTGAGCGTGTAAAGGCACGTCACCGTCTGCACCAGCCCACCTGAAGCGAGCGACGGCAGCCGGCCCGCGAGGACCGCGCGCATCGCGTCGACCTCGGACGGGCTCACTGTCCGATCTGCTTCACCGGGCGAGACGACGTTCTCCACACCCGAGCGAAAGAACGCCACCTTGATGCCGAACGGCGGCCCTGGCATCGAGGGGAAGCCATAGAACTGCGTCCGATCGCCGACGTCCCAGATGTAGATCGGGAACTGCGCCGGCGAAAAGGCCGACACACCGCCGACCGGCGCGAACCAGAACAGCACCTGGCGCTCGACCGTGAGCGGCACTCCAGGCAGATTGAACAGCGACGCAGCCCAGGGACCGGGCGTGAGGACGAGATGACCCGCCTCGAGTGTCCCGGCCTCCGTTTGGACGACCACACCTTCGCCGCCAGAACGAGCCTCCCAGCCGAGCACACGCTCGGTGGCGCGAAGCTCGGCACCGAGGACGGTGGCTCGCTCCTGCAGCGCCTCGACACACGCTTCCGCGCGCAGCACCCCTGCCCGAGTTTCGTAGAGCGCCACCTCCCCGTCGGCGGGTGTGAGAGGCGCGAAGCGGCGTTTGATCTCGGCCGTGTCGAGCATCTCGTGCGGCAGACCATGCGCCTGGGCGCTTCGCCGGCTGCCGCTGACGACATCGCTGTGCGGCGGGCCGATCATCAGGCCGCCGGTCATCGTCAGCAGCGAGCGGGCGGTGTCGGACTCCAACTGGGTCCACAACTCGTACGCACGCAGGAGCAGGGGCACGTAAGAGGGGTGCTCGAAGTAGGCCAGCCGGATGACGCGCGACGCGCCGTGGCTCGATCCCTTGTCGTGCAGGAGATCGAATTGCTCGAGCCCCAGCACGCGCTGGCCGCGCGCCGCCAGCTGTGCGGCTGCGGCGCTTCCCATGGCGCCAAGGCCAACGATGATGACGTCAAGCACGTTCTGCAGTCTAACTGTGAACGTGAGCGTCGTGGTCGAGTTGCTGCCTCGTGGCCGTGATAGGTCGGTGAAGCTTGGCCGCCAAGTCGAGGCCAGAACCATCGTCGGCGAACTCGAACACATGCTGAGGGAATCGGAACCTGCCTTCCCGATGTTCGACCGCGTGCGGGCGATCACTGGTTCATAGATGTTTGTGATCGCTCCTGACGCCAAGGCGGGCGTCCTGCGTCCGCGCTATTCATCCGCACGACGACCAGGCTGTATCGAATCAGAGGCTGAACACCTGCCACCATGAAGTCATTGTCGCCTTGGTGTGCAAAAACGAGAGCATGGCTTGATCGTGATCAAGCCGTGTGAGCTGGTGGTTGATTCACAATGCACGTTCGATTCAGCTAATGCTCCACCGAAGAGCGCGTCAGCATCTGAGCACACGACGTGGGCTTCACATCACCTCTTCAGGAGACGACATGCGTCGACTAGTTGGCATCGCGATCAGCATCCTCTTCGCTGGTTTGATGAGCGTTTCGCCTTCAGCGCAGGAGGCAACGGCAAAACAGCAAATACTGGCGGCGAGCAAGGCTTGGTGGGACGCCTCACTCCGGGCCGACACCGCCACGATGGGGACCATCGAAACCGACGACTTCTCCCTCATCAACAACGGCGTCCCGGAAGACAAGTCGCGCTTGGAGCGCATTCGTCGCCGCGGCCCTATCGAGCGTACGCAGACACTCGACGTCCAGAAGTTCGAGGACTACGGCTCGGTGGCGACGATGAGCGGATTTCTCAACTTCACACCGGCCGGCCAAGCGCCGGCTCGGTTCGCCTTCTCGGAAGTCTGGGTGCGGCAGGGCACGGCATGGCGCGTCAAGTCAGCCCACTACTCGAGAACGATGCTGATCGAGGTGCCCGGCTCTTCACTGCGCTTCCGTCCCATCAGTGAGGCCGATCCGGAGCTCAGGAAGGCGATGCAGAAGCGGAACGAGGCCATCAAGACGCGAGATGCCGAGGCGTGGGGACGACTGGTCACGGACGATCACCTCAACATCACGGCAATCGGCCTCCGCGAAACCCGAGCGGATCGGATGGCCTTTCTCCGCGGACCGCTAGGTCTAGGCACATTTCAGGAGAGTCGGGATGCCGAGTTTCGGAGCTATGGCGATCGCGTCGTGATCGTCGCGTCCACGACCGGAAGCGGCGGCACGGCGCAGTCGCTGGTGACCGAAGTGTGGGTCAAGGGCGACCGCGGGTGGCAGCTCGCGCATCGCCAGGCCACGTGGAAGTGATGCCAATGAGAGTCCACATGCGATATCTCCCCGTCTGCGGGCTGATCGCGCTCCTCATCACACCAGTGGTCGCAGCCGAACCGCTCTGCTTTGGCACTGTGGACGACGGTCAGACGCTCACTGAAGTTCGTCGGGACGGATCGGTCAAACGCACTCCGGTGTTCGATCGCGTGTGATGAGCGAGTGCGCGCTTCGGATTGCAACCAAAAGGAGGCGACAGATGCGGTTGGTTATCGTTGGCATGCTCATGCTGGCATTCCTGGCTCCAATGCAGGCGCAGGATCTCAAGGCGGACGAAGCTGCGATTCGCGCGTTGATTGCTCGGCAGAACGACGCGGGTGCAAGAGTCCCGGTGATGCCTGGCTACGTGTTCTGGTCGGGCGCGTTGAAGGCGCCGGTAACGGGCGGCGAGAAGCCAATCGAGATTGGCGGTCCGAATGCCCTGTCGAACCGCGTGCCAGGCAGCCAGAAGTCGACGCAGGTCGTGAACAAGCTCGAAATCTCCAAGGCCGGTGACATGGCGTGGGAGTTCAGCACCGGAAGGACGTCATACGAGCTCAAGAGCGGCACTAAAAACGAGTTCACTGTCTCGTTGCTGCGAGTCTGGCGGAAGGATGCCGGCCAGTGGAAGGTGGCGGCGCAGTTCGTCCGTCCCCACGAAGAGTAGCGAATGAGCCGACAGGACCGAGGATTCCCGTTTTGCGCTTCACATTCGTAGGAATTACCTGTGAAAGGAGTTCTCATGCGCTCTACACTTTTGAGTTCTGTCGCCGCGCTTGCTCTCTGTTTCTCATCGGCTCTCGCAGTATCCGCTCAAACGAATCCTCCCCCAGACTTGGTGAAGGCGATGGAGGCTCGGTCGGTCGCTGACACCACTGGCAATCTGGAAACATGGGGACGTTACACGGCGGACGACTTCGTCGCGGTCGGAACCATGGGGAGGCTTGTCACCAGGGCAGACCGGGCGGCGTTGATCAAGACCAGAAAGCCGGGCGGTACGGACGCCAGCAAGATGACCGAAGAGACGTTCCGCGTCTATGGCGACACCGTGATCCATACCGCGCTGCAGCAAGGGCCTCCTGGTTCGCCGATACGATTCACCAGTGTGTGGGTGAAGCAGAACGGACAATGGAGAGTCGTCAGCATTACGCAGACACCCATTGTCAAGGCGCAGTAAGGAAGAACTGACCTGAGCTATTCTGCCTTGCGATGCCACTTGACGAATATCGTCGCAAGCGCGACTTCACCAAGTCCCCAGAGCCAACCGGCGCCAGCGCCGGGCAAGAAGAAGGCCAAGGCGCATGACGCTCTTCTTCTGCGTCCAGAAGCACCTCGCGTCGCATCTGCACTACGACCTCCGCCTCCAGTGGAACGGCGTCCTGCTCTCGTGGGCCGTCCCCAAAGGACCGTCCATCGATCCTGGAGACAAACGACTGGCGATGCACGTCGAGGATCATCCGATCGAGTACGGCACCTTCGAGGGCGTCATCCCCGAGGGCTACGGCGCCGGCATCGTGCTGTTGTGGGATCAGGGGACGTGGGAGCCGGAGACCGAAGACGTCGACGCGGCGCTTCGCAAAGGCGATCTGAAGTTCCGGCTGAACGGCTACAAGCTCAAGGGATCGTGGGTGCTGGTTCGCACGCGCGGATTCCAGGGCGCCAGCGAAGGCAAGAGCTGGCTGCTGATCAAACATCGCGACGATTGGGCCGGCCCGGTCAACATCACCGAGTTCGCACCGCTCAGCGTCAAGACGCCCAACGCAGACTTCGCTGAGATCTTGTCGGGCAAGACGCCGGACATCTGGAGAAGCAACGCGCCGGCGAAAGGCGGCGACACCGGGGCGCTGTTTCAGAACATCATCGCGCGCGCGCTCGAGATGACGGCCATAACCACGAAGGACACGAAGGACACGAAGGGCACGAAGGGCACGAAGGACAAACGAAGATCGCGAAGACTGCAAAGGCGACGAAGACTGCCAAGACCACGACGACTGCGAAGGCGGCGAAGACGACGCGAAGAGCGAATAGCGAATAGCGAACAGCGAATCGCACGAGCCGCCAAGCGGCGAGCCCACATGGCTGCGGAGCAGCCCGAGCCTTATTTCCGGTAGTCCAGCGCGGGCTTACGATCGGCGAGCCGGGTCGTGTACTTGAAGTTCGGCCCGCGGCGCTTGTCGAACTCGGCGCGCGCCTTGACGATGTGCGAGGGGTCGCGTGAACAGATCGATCGCCGTCAGCGTCATCGATTTCGCCGCGACCATCATGCCCTTGCGCACCGATCGACATGCCGCCGGCGGCGACCGCCTGCCAGCTGTGCGCGGGCGTGCCCGGCACCCACGTCGCCGAGGTGAGCTGCACGGTCGGCACGCGCCAGCTCACGTCGCCGAGATCGGTCGAGGCGCTGCCGATGCCAGGCTCGGGCGTGAACACCGAGTTCGCGCTGTCGATCGGCGGCAGGTTGCCTTCGAGCGACTTGCGAATGCCTTCCGCGAACTGGCGCTCGGCCGGCGTGTATTCGTAGCCTCCGACCTGTCTGCAGGTTCTTCTGCATCAGGCCGACGAGATAGCTGTTCGGCAGCACGTTCCACACCGCGCCGGTCATCTCCAGCTCCATCGTCGTGCCCGGTGCCGAGCGCGGCGCCGCTCGCGGCGTTGGTGATGCGCTCCCAGATGTCGTCGAGCACGCGCATGTCGTTGTGGCGCGCGTAGTAGTAGACCTCGGCGAAGTCGGGCACGACGTTGGGCGCTTGGCCGCCGTTGGTGATCACGTAGTGAATGCGCGCGTCCGACGTCGACGTGCTCGCGCATCATGTTGACCATGGCGTCCATGGCTTCGACGCCGTCGAGCGCCGAGCGGCCGCGCTCGGGCGCCGCCGCGGCGTGCGCCGACAGGCCGCGGAAGCGGAACTTGCCGGTGATGTTCGCGAGGTTGCTGGAGGCGCTGGCGGCGTTGCGATCGCCCGGGTGCATCGTGACCACCGCATCCACATCGTCGAAGAGGCCGGCGCGCAGCATGTAGACCTTGCCGGCGCCGCCCTCCTCGGCAGGCGTGCCGTAGAAGCGCAGCGTGCCCGATCGCTTGTTGGCGACCAGCCACTCCTTGACCGCAATCGCGGCAGCCGTCGAGGCGGTGCCGAACAGGTGATGTCCGCAGCCATGACCCGGGCCGTCGGGCGCGACGGCCTTGCGATCGGGCGTCGGCGGCCTGCGACAGCCCGGGCAGGGCGTCGAACTCGCCGATGATGCCGATCACCGGCTTGCCGGTTCCCCACGTCGCCGTGAACGCAGTCGGGATCTCCGCGACGCCCGCCTTCACGTCGAAGCCGGCGCCTTCGAGCTGTTCCTGCAGCAGCGCGCTGCTCTTCGTTTCCTGGTAGCCGACCTCGGCGAACGACCAGATCTGCAGCGCCACGTCGCCGTAGGCCTGCCGCCTTGGCGTCGATCGACGCGAGCACGGCGTGCGATCCGACGTCTGCGCGGATCCGCCTTTCGTGAGACCGACGATCGCCACGAGAACCAGAAGTGCCAGTGTCCGCATATCGATTCCTTCCACTTCTGCCGCTTGCCCTGAGCGAGGTCGATGCGAACTGTTCACGCCGGCCGAGCCGAAGGGTCATCGCAATAGTCCCCGTGAGAGCACCGACCAGACGGCGTACGAGAGCCGCTGTCGATCGTGGCGGGCGATGTCGGATTTCCAGAACTCACCGACGACGACTTCGGTGCCCGCCGGCGGCTGCGCCGAGCTGCCAGCGGATGCTTGTGCTCGGCGTCGTAGCGGGCCAGCGCGTCGGCTCGACGGGCCACCTTCGTTGACGATGACGACGTCGACCGGACGGCCGATGGTCCGGCTCACCCAGATCGACCGCGTCCGCGGCGGTAAACGCCTGCATGCCGCGCCCTTCGGTCAGCAGGTTGCGCGACCACGATGATCGGCCCGCGAACGCTGGCGAGCGCCTCGGCGACGCCGTCGACCAGCAGCGTCGGCATCAGGCTGGTGAAGAAGCTGCCAGGACCGATGATGACGGCGTCGAACTCCGCGATCGCCGTCGCGCACGGCCGGATGGATCTGCGCGGGCGGATCGAGCCACACACGGGTCACGCGATGACCGCGATCGTGGCCCTCGTCCACTTCCACTTCACCGCGCGTGATCGTGCCGTCGGCGTATTCGCGCACAGAGCGTGGCCTGCTCGACGCTGACCGGCCACACGCGGCCGTGGCAGCCGAGCAGCGCGCGCAGGCCGTCGACGGCCGCGAGGAAGTCGCCGCTGTACTGCTCCATCATCGACAGCAGCAGGTTGCCGCCGGTGTGACCGCCGAGCCGCGCGTGCTCGAGCGTCGGCAGGCGCGCCAGCAGCACGCGCCGCGCCTCGCCTTCGTTGCGCGACAGGGCGAGCGCGCAGCGCAGGACGTCGCCGGGAGGCAAGCACGCCCAGCTCGTCGCGCAGCTGTCCGGAGCTGCCGCCCGAGTCGAACATCGTGACGACGGCGTTGACGCGCAGCCAGGGATTGCGCTTCAGGCCGCCGAGCAAGCTGGGCAGGCCGGTGCCGCCGCCAAAGCAGCCGAGGTTGAGTTCGCGAAGACGCATGGGTCGATTCGCTACTCGCAGTTCGCCACTCGCCCAAGTCGTCGCAGAGTAATCGACCGCGCGAAATGCGAAAAGCGAACAGCGAAAAGCAAGAAGTCGTATTCTACAAGAGATGGACGGTGCTCACCGCGGGGCGCTCGACGCCGTGCTCCACGATCTGCAACGGATTTTCGGCGACCGGCTGATCGCGTTTCGTGTCGTACGGCGATGGCGCACAGAAGGCAACCGCGCCAGCCTGGCGTTGGTGCAGCACGCTGACGTCGGACGACCTGCTGGCGTGCGCCGCGCGCGCCGACCTCTGGCATCGCGACGGCGCCGCGACGCCGCTGCTGCTGACCCGCGACGAGTTCGTCCGCTCGCTCGATGCCTTTCCGATCGAGTACGGCGAGATCCTCGACACGCACCGCGTGCTGTTCGGCGTCGATCCGTTCACCGGCCTGACGATCAACCCCGAGGATGTGCGGCGCGCGTGCGAGGTGCAGGTGAAGAGCCACCTGCTGCACCTGCGCGAGAACTACATCGAGTGCGGTGCGCGTCCGTCGGAGGTCGGCTCGCCTGGTCGCCGATTCGGCGCCGGCGTTTGCAAGCCGTGCTTCGTCGGCTGGCGCGCCTCGACGACCGTCCGGCGCGCACGCGCCGCCGAGATTGGCGCGTATGCGGCCGCGCGCCCCGGACTCGATCCGCGCGTCGTCGGCGACGTGCTGGCCTTGGTCGGAATCGGTGACAGCGCGCCGGTGTCGACGCCGCGCGGCTCTTTCCCGAGTATCTGGCCGCGGTCGAGCAGCTCGCGCGGTTCGTCGATCGCTGGAACGCCCGACTGATCGGCGAGATCGCTTGCCGCCGTCGCTCGTCGTGGTGTGTCTTGCCGCCGTAACCGCGCTGGCACAGTCGGCGAGCCCCTCGCGCCACGAGCCGATCCGCCTGCGCTCACGAACGCCGGTCAACGACTTCGCCCAGCGTGATCGATCGCGACAGCGCGCAGCAGCTCGAAGCGCTGATCCGGCAGGCTGCAGAGCGCCACCGGTGACGTGATGGTCGTCGCCACGGTCAAGACGTTTCAACCGTGGCCCGATCTCAAGTCGATACGCGGTTAAGATGTTCGAGAACGGCGGGAGCGGCATCGGCACGAAGGGCAAGGACAACGGCGCTGCTGATGCTCCTCGCCGTCGACGATCGCCAGGTGTGGAACGAGGTCGGCTACGGCCTCGAAGGGTTCGTCACCGACGGGTTCGCCGGCGAGGTCAGCCGCGACACGATGGTGCCGTTCTTCCGCAGAGGCGATTACGGCCAGGGCGTGCTGGCCGGCGCGACCGGCTCGCGCAGCGCATCGCTGAGGGGCGCGGCGTGACGCTCGAAGGCGTGCCGGCCCGCGCGCCACAGCCCGCCCGCCGAAACAACGGCGGCATCCCGCTGGCGTGTCTGGATCTTCGTCGCCATTCTTCTGCTGAACATCATTGGCAGGACCCGGCGGCGCGGGATGGGCTGGCGTTCCGGACGATGGGCGAGCGGCGTCGGCCCGTTCGGCGCTGGTTCGGGATGGTCACGTGGCGGATGGGGATCGGGCGGAGGCGGCGGATTCGGTGGCGGATTCGGCGTGGGTTTGGCGGCGGACGTTCGGGCGGCGGCGGAGGCGGGGGGTCTTGGTAGACGGTCCACGGTCCACGGTCCACAGTCGCGGTCCAGAGTCCGCGGTCCAGAGTCCGGGGTTCGTGGATTCACGGCCGTGGCCTTCGACACTGGACTGTGGACGACCGTGAACTGCGGACGGTGGACGGTGGACGGTGGACGGTTAACGTTCGTGCTAGAAAGGGAGCTATGAAGAGTGTCACTCGCGCGTTGGTAGTTGTGGCTGTGCTCGGCGTCGCATTCGCGTCGACGGGGTGCTCGTACAACACGTTCGTTGGCCAGGACGAGGCAATCAAGACGCAGTGGTCGCAGGTCGAGAATCAATTGCAGCGCCGCAACGATCTGATTCCGAATCTCGTGGAGTCGACGAAGGGGTTTGCGCAGCAGGAGCGCGACGTGTTCCAGGCGATTGCCGATTCGCGCGCCAAACTCGCCGGCGCAACCACGCCCGACCAGAAGATGGCGGCCGCCAACGAACAGTCGTCGGCGCTGGCACGATTGCTGGTCGTGGTGGAGAACTATCCGACGCTGAAGAGCGACGCCACGTTCGCGAGGCTGATGGACGAGTTGGCCGGTACCGAGAACCGCATCGCCGTCGAACGCATGCGTTACAACGAGAAGGTCCAGGCCTACAACACCGCCCGGCGTTCGTTCCCTGCCAACATCACGGCCGGCATCTTCGGCTTCAAGGAGGCCCAGCTCTTCGCCGCTCCAGAATCGGCCAAAGTGGCGCCAAAAGTGGACTTCACCCGGCCGAAGACCTAGGAAGGCAGAAGGCACAAGGCAGAAGGCAGAACGAAAAAAGACGCAGTTTCGCTCTTTCTTCTTCTGTCTTCGGTCTTCGTCAGGTTCTTCCAACCATTCCCACCCGTCCCCCATCAAATCCAATGCCGGTGAACGACGTCGTCCTTGCGGCTCAAGGGGATACGGCGGCTTTTGAACGGGTCTACCAGGAGCACTTGCCGCGGGTCTTCAACCTGGCCCGGCGGATGGCTGGCCCGGACGCAGCCGAGGAACTGACGCAGGACGTGTTCGTCCGCGTGTGGCAGAAGCTCGCACTCTTTCGCGGCGAGTCCTCGTTTGCAACCTGGCTGCACCGGCTGGCAGTGAACGTGATCATCGAGCGATTCCGGACGCTCGGTGCCCTGCGCGATCGGTTTTTGCCGGACGGTGAAGCGGTGCTCGACATCGCTCCGGCGCAACCGGTTTCGCACTACGACCTCGGGATGGATTTGCAGGCAGCCATCGAAGAGCTGCCACCGGGCGCACGGACGGTGTTCGTGCTGCACGATGTCGAAGGCTACCGTCACGAGGAAATCGCCGGGATGCTTGACATCTCGACGGGCACATCGAAGTCGCAGCTGCACCGCGCACGACAGACGCTGCGCGGGCGGCTGATGAAGAAGAAGCAGAGGACCGTACATGACGCCTAAGAACGGGATGACTGACGACGGGCGAGGCCAGCTGGACGATCCGCTGGCGCCAGACGACGTGTTGGCGCGGGCGATCACCCAGCTGCCCGAGATGCGGCCAACGCGCGACCTGTGGCCGGGCGTTCACGCGCGCATCTCGCAAAGGTCGAACGTGATTGGATTCGAGCGACCGGGTCCACGCGAAGCCGGCGGCAGGCGCCTGGTCTCGGTCAGCTGGACACAGCTCGCTTTCGCGGCGTCGCTATTGATGGCGGTGACGGTTTCACTTACATGGTTGGTGGTTCGGCAGCCGGCGGGATCTCAACCTCCCGCTGCCGGCGGCCGCGAACAGATCGTCCGCGCCGTGAGCGAGCCGATGGGCTCGGCCAGCGGCGACGTGCAACGGGCGAACTTTGCCGACGCGCAGTTCGACGCGGCGGTCGCAGACCTCGAAAGGATTCTCGGCGAGGAACGCGATCAGCTCGACCCGCGGACGGTGATGGTCATCGAACGCAATCTGCAGACGATTGATCAGGCCATCCGTGAGGCGCGCGAAGCGCTGGATCGCGACCCGGCCAACACCTATCTCAACTCGCATCTGGCGGATGCGCGGCGCCGGAAGCTGGAGCTTCTGCGCCATGCCACCGCCCTCGGCTCGACCGGAGGAGACTGACCGATATGATTCGACCCCCCTGCCCTGAGCGTTGATCACGACGCTCGCGCTGTCGCCTGGCCGCCTCGGCCCACGCGCAGAGCCGCGAGGCCAGCGAGCAACAGCCGCCGATTCAGGCGCGGCCGGGCGGACCTGAAGGCGCGCCGAAGACCGATCAGACGATCGACGTCACCAAAGGCACGCGGCTGGTCCTCACCAACAATGCCGGCGAGGTCGTCGTGCGATCGTGGGATCGCGATCAAGTGCACATCGTCGCCAGCCACAGCGCGCGCGAGCAGGTGGATGCGCAGACGACCGACATGACCCTGCGGATTCGAGCCCGCGCCGCGAGAGGACCTTCTGGGCTGGTTGACTACCAGCTGACCGTGCCTCGTTGGATGGCGGTCAACCTCTCGGGCACGTATCTCGAGGCCACCATCGAGGGCACGGCTGCTGAGGTGACGGTCGAAACCGTTCACGGGAACGCCAAGGTCGTCGGCGGCGGCGGCGCCGTGTCGCTGCGGTCGGTCGAAGGCATCATCACGATCGACAAGGCGAGCGGTCGGGTGCAGGCAACGACGGTGAACGAAGGGATTCGCATCTCGAACGTCACCGGCGAGATCACCGCCGAGACCACCAACGGCGACATCGTCATCGAGAATGCGCAGAGCTCGAATCTCGAGGCGTCCACCGTGAACGGCGACGTCACGTTCAACGGGACCATCCGCGACAGCGGATCGTATCGGCTGACCACTCACGGCGGCGATATTCGCATCGGTCTGGGCGGCGCCAAGAACGCGACGGTGTTCGTTCGGACGTTCCAGGGCGACTTCTCGGCCGACTTCCCAATCCAGTTGCCTGAAGGTCAGTCG
Organism: uncultured Acidobacteriota bacterium; assembly: GCA_963773045.1. Classification (GTDB taxonomy): domain Bacteria; phylum Acidobacteriota; class Vicinamibacteria; order Vicinamibacterales; family UBA2999; genus 12-FULL-67-14b. Next base: position 240,910 of record CAVYZT010000016.1, read on the forward strand.
AGCCGCGGCGGCAGCAAGCGCTTCAACTTCACGCTCGGCAGCGGCAGCGCCCGCATAGAGGCCCAATCGTTCAACGGCGACATCGTGGTGTCACACGGCACCGTGCTGAGCCAGGAAGAGGAACGGCGCCGGCGCCGGGAAGGCCGGCCGCCGCAACCCCCTCAACCGCCGCAGCCGCCAAAGCCGCCCAAGCCACCAGGATTCCATGCGTTCGCTGACCAGTTCGACTGGCACGACATGGCGGGCTTTGAAGCCGCCTTCGAGAAGAAATTCGGGAACGACGTCGAGGCCACACTCGAGAAGCACTTCGACAAGGAGTTCGAGGCGGGTTTCGAAAAGAACTTCGAGAAGCTCGGGGAGGACTTCGAGAGGGATTTCGAGAAGAACTTCGAGTTCAAGTTCGACGAGAAGGCCTTCGAGAACCTCGAGCAGAAGTTCGAGAAGAATTTCGACACGGACTTCGGGGTCAAGCTCGAAAAGAAGATCGAGCAGTCATTCAAGACACTGACCCGTCCGCCCAAGTGAAATTCGCTGCGAGCGAGGTCGAGCATAGAATGTCGAGATGCCCCTGGTTGACGCGCTGCTCCCCGAGTTCGATCGGGAGATGGGGCTCACGCGGCGCGTCCTCGAGTGCGTTCCCGACAGCCAGTTCGGCTGGCGTCCCCACCCGACCAGCGTGACGCTCGGCGGTCTGGCCGAGCATCTGGCCTGTATTCCGCAGTGGGCGGTCTGGACGATGACCGAAACTCGGCACGAGCGAACGACGGAAAAGCCTGACGGCTACCAGTCGCCGGCGACGCGCGGAGCCGTTCTGGTGATCTTTGATGGCCATCTCAAAGCCGGGCGGCCGACGATCGTCGGCAAGACCGATCCCGAGTTGTATGCGCCGTGGACGCTGCTCATCGAAGGCAAGGCGATGTTCACCATGCCGAAGGTGACGGTGCTGCGGAACTTCCTCTTGAACCACACGATCCACCACCGCGGCCAGCTGACGGTCTACCTGCGGATGCTGGGCGTGGCGCTGCCCTCGATCTACGGGCCTTCGGCGGACGAGCGTCTGTAGTGTCGATTGGCAAGCGACCGATCGACTGATCGACCGACTGTTGGATGATTCGGCGATCGCCCGATTTGGCGACTCGATTCAGTGATTGCCGATCGTCGACTGGTGCGAGGTGCGGGCCGGTTCCCCCCAATCGCGCGCGTGTTTGGGGGCGTTGCTAACCGCACCTGCTGCGTCGATGCCGAGCTTCCAGTAGGTCACCGGGGACACCCGACCGTTGTGGTGATACACCATGGTGTCAGCGAGCGCCTTACCTGGTGCGGTATTCTCGCTTAACGGCCGCGGCTCACCCGCGGCGGCTGTGCGAACGAGACTCAACTTGCCCGGCAGATGCCGCGGCCGCCGTCGGGAGCAGCCGCTGGTTAGCTGGCCTTTTGAAGCGCGAGAATCTTCTTTCTCACGGCCTGAGGAAAATCAACGAATGCGAACTGACTCTTGGCGAAAAGATAGTCGTCCCCGCTCTCGTCGATAATCCGAACCAGATCGTCCTTGGCGGCCCGGAGGTCGGGGACGATTCGGTAAATCTTGCCAAGGATGAGGGAAGCTTCGTTTCCCTCGTTCTCTAGACAAAGGGCGAACTGCTTAGCGACTCTCTTCATGGTCTAGGTAGGCTTTGATCTTGAAGTCCCGTCGTCCAATACCGTGAGCCTCGTACCAATGTAGCTCCACGCGCCGAAGTTTGCCATTGGGCAATCGCACCATCGCGACGCCCTTGCGCTTCCGCCAGCGGCCGCGCCCATAGGTTCGCCGAAGGAATGATCGAACTTTGACGCTCGGCCCCGAGGCAATCGTCTCGACATCCTCGATCTTGCCGACAAGCTCAAACTTCACTGGCCGATTGTGAACGGGAGCCTACAATTCGGCAATGCCAGCTAACGTTTTCGAATGAGCCGCGCGCCGCGGCCAGATGATCGCACGAGACGATGGGCGCGCCGGCTCCATTCGGCGGTTAGCCGGCCCGCCAGTTGTTCGCCGTGAGCTTTCGAAGCCGTTCAAGATATCGAAGATAAGCACCGCCCGTTGTTTCGCTGTTGTCTTGCATCAACTCATACAGGTCGGCCGCAAGTGCGGACCCAATGGCGTGCAGAGCGTCATGACGAGTCAGCCCCTCGCTCTTCAAACGGGCCAAGCGTCTCCACCACGACTGCGTCCCCCAGTGCCAGCTGGTTCTCGAAGACGACGTGAATGACGGCGTGGAGCTGGTCGTTCGGCAGAGGAATTTTATGGCGGCGATGGTAGGACGATACCTGCTCGATGCGCGTGCCTTCGTCCGTTTGCAGCCAGTCAGCAGAAGGCGGTGGGGTATCGGGATCGTACGAACCCATTCGCTATTCAGCTTAGCCTTCGTAGGGATCGAGCAGCGTCTTTGCGCGCCCGCCCCCCGGATTCGTCGCCACGGCCGAAAGCGAGTCCGACTCGTCGGGTTCGACGACCGAGACGGCTCCACTCCAGTCGGACGGCCTGTGAGGCTTCGGTTCGCGGACCGAGTTCCGGGGATCCCCCGGTGGCCGATCTGGGCCGCGCCAGCGAGGCGGGGGCTTCCGCGCAGCCGCGGAGATGCCCTGTAGTCCCAGTTGTACCGGTCGTCCACTCGCTGGCCAGAGTGACAGCGCATGCCGAATCAATCGTAAAAGCCAGGAGAACATCTATGACTCCGAATCCGAATGTCAGCGACGCCGATCCACCATCCGCTCTCGTGTCCGGCTAACGTTTTCGAATGAGCCGCGCGCGACAGAATAGCCATTGCGCGTCGGCTCCATTCGAAGGTTAGCCAGCAGTTCGACTTGATCGTTCCCAATGTGCCGGCACGACATCGACTTTCAGATACTTCTTGAAATCCGCCATGTGCTCTCGAATATCCGGAAGCGCCGCATCGCCACCCAGACCTCGGCGCCAGGTACGCCGCTCAATGGTACCGAGCACGACGTAGTCCGGCGGCTTGACCGCGGCAGAAAGGCCGGCGGCGACGATGACGTTCTCCAGCTCGACTCGATCGACGATCAGCGTTTCGCAAATCACGCAGAGGCGGCATGTCTTGTTCAGAAGAACGAGTCTCGGTCCGCCGGTATGTTCGACGTGAACGACCAGGGGGAGTTTTCGAATCCGAGTCGAGGCATCGCAGCTTGGGCACTTCGTGAAGCGTTCGCGAACGTGCGGGTTGAGCACGAATGAGTATCGCGGCGGCAACATGCCCATGCGAGGTCGGTTCGTCTTTCGAGGTGGCTTGCCCATTGTTCCGAGCTTGACGCACGTGGCCGCGGCTTACGATGCCGAGAGATCGTGTTCGTAGAATTCGATTAGACCGGCGATGTGCTGCACAAGTTCGGCCGGCAGTTCCTCTTTGCGAAGTACGCCGGCAGCGACCGCTGATGCCACGGCCGGCTCAAGGTGTGTCGTCGCGTATCTTTTCCATATTTCCCGCGCAGTGTCCTGGTGGAATCGATGCACAAGCTCGTTGAGCTCGAACGAATCAATTTCGCCACGATCCCAGCGATCGAATTGCTCGCGAAGCTCGCCGAGGGCCTTACGCAGGTCGCGATCGTGCGCGATCACCGCCCATTCTCGGACTAAGCGTTTAATCTGTTTTGGAACGTCCTGCATCGGTTTGTCTGGCCAACTTCTCACTGAGTAGACCGCCAAGCCTTGGTCGCAGCTATCGCGGCCAACGGTGCGGGAAGTCTTGCTCGAACGCGGTCGAAAATCAAGGCGCCACGCCGGCCAAATCACCCGTCTGCCATTGCTTGGCTGGAAGTCGCCAATGAGACCTGAGTCCGTTGCAGCTAACGCCGGGAAGGACGTGCCGCGTGCCAGCGACCACCGCTCGTCGCTTGCGGCCAACGCTGGAATTCCCTGGAGCGACTCTCGCCTCGATCTGCCGAAGAATCTGAAACGACCCGTGATCTCGACGCGGCCGCCTCGCGCGGTGTTGACCGCAAGCTGGGTGGTTCGCTGCGCAACGCCTGCAGCCAACGCTGAGCAATGGCCGTACGACAAACGTGGTCAAGCGTCAGGCCGTGAAGCGGTTGGAGGGAATTTGGGCGCGATACTGGTGCGCTTGGGCTCATCCGGGGCCTGCGCGGCATCAACTACTTTTGCCGTGCGGCAGATCTAATTGTCGCCGCGCAGGGGCCGGCCGTCACAGCCGGTCGAACGGACTCCGCACGCCAAGTCCACCGCGGTTCAGCACATGTAAATACGCCATCGTCGTGCTGACGTCAGAATGCCCGAGCAGCTCTTGCACGGTCCGAATGTCATGACCGTCCTCGAGCAGGTGCGTCGCAAATGAGTGTCTGAAGCAGTGCGGTCCGACACGCTTCGTGACACCGGCCCGGCGCACCGCATTCGCCACTTCCCGTTGAACCGCAGACTCGTGCAGATGAAAGCGAGAAGGTGGCCCCCATCGCGGATCGCGGCAGATCCGCGCCGCTGGAAACACAAACTGCCAGGCCACAGAGGCGCATCCCCAGGCAGAATCTTGCACGCTGCCGATCGCAGCGAGAGCGCCTGTTCGAGCCGCGGGCTCGCTCCCGCCGACCTGTCACAGCCACCGACTCGGAGTGCGCTCCGCGATCGGGCGTGTCCAGCCGCCCTGCGACGCCACCAGCGGGTCAGAAAGGGGCCTGCGCTGTTTCTGATTCCGTACTGGTCAGGAATGCACGGGTGTAGAATCCGCCCTTGGAGGCACTTATGGCCGCATCGGTCTCACGTCGCGACTTTGCTCGTCTGTTTGCCGCGGGCGGCTCGGCCGCACTCTTCGCCGATCCCGCCTGGGCGCGGTTCGCACCGCAAGCACCCGCCTTTGCGCCTCGGTCTAGTGCACCGAGCGGCGAGGCTTACTGGAAATCGGTGCGCGAGCAGTTCGTCATGCCGCCGGATCTCGCGGTGATGAACTCCGCCAATCTCTGTCCGGCATCCCGGCCGGTCCTCGAGGCGCTGCAGGCCGAAACCAGCAGCGTCGACAAGGATCCGTCGCAGCAGAATCGCACCAAGTATCCGGGAGCCAAGGAAGAAACGCGGCGGCGCCTGGCGGCGTTCCTGCGCGTCACGCCGGAAGAGATCATCATCACGCGCAATACCTCCGAGGCGAACAACCTCGTCTCGAACGGCATCGATCTCAAGGCCGGCGACGAGGTCATCATCTTCTCGGACAACCATCCCTGCAATCACCTGGCGTGGACCGAAAAAGCGAAGCGGTTCGGGTTCACGGTCGTGACGGTGCAGCAGAAGAATCCACACCCGGGGATGGAGTACTACATCGACGCCTATACCAAGGCGATCACGCCGCGCACCAAGGTCCTGACGATGACGCACCTCACGAGCACGGTCGGGGATCTCATGCCCGTGGTCGAGCTGTGCAAGCTGGCGCGGGAGCGCAACATCCTGTCGCTGGTGGACGGCGCGCAGTCGTTCGGTCTGCTCGACGTCGACCTCAGCGTGATCCAGCCGGACTTCTACAGCGGCAGCGCGCACAAGTGGCCGTGCAGCTCGCGCGAATCGGGCGTGCTGTTCGTGAACAAGCGGTCGCACGACAAGATCTGGCCGTCGATCTACAGCGCGTACCCGGGCGGCATCGGCCTGTCACGCAACTTCGAGGGCTTCGGCCAGCGCGACGATGCGACGCATGTGGCGTTTGGAGAAGCGCTGGCATTCCAGACCAAGGTCGGCCGGGCGGAGATCGAACAACGATCGCGGGGGTTGGCGCGCCAGATCATCGCCGGCCTGTCGAAGATTCCTGACGTCAAGGTCTGGACCTCGTCCAATCCCTCGCTCAACGGGGCTGTGGTCTCGTTCCAGCCAGGGTCGTTGAACCCGCAGAAGTTGGCAACCGCGCTCTATCAAAAGGACCGGATTGGCATCACGACGCGCGGCGGTGAGGACCGCCCCGGCATTCGCGTGTCGCCGCACTTCTTCAACAGCCCGGAGGAAGCGGATCGCTTCGTCGCCGCAGTCGGGAAGTACATGAAGAGCGGAGTGTAATTGCTTTCGGCGATCAGCTTTCGGCTCTCAGCTTGAAAAAGATAAAGCGGCGAGGCTCACTTGAACCCCGCCGCTTTTGTTTTGGTGTCCGGCTGCCGGTTGCCGGTTGCCGGTTGCCGGTTGCCGGGATTGACTATTGCTGCTTCTGATCTGACGTCGTCGTCCGCACCGTCGGATACTTGATCCCGAGCTGATCCAGATAGGTCGGGAACTTGGTCGGGTCGTAGTAGTACTTCCGCATCTGCTCGCGATACTTCGCGAGAATCTCCGTGTTCAGATAAATCGCCGGCGGTGTATCGGCCTTGATGAACGGGATGTACTTCACGTCCTTGGTCTGGACGTTGTTGAAGTATTCCCATGCCCCTTTGACGAGCTCAGGCTTCGTCAGAAGATCCAGCACCGTCATCGCCTGCACCTTGGCGCCGGCGACCACGCCCTTGTGCGCAATCGGCGTCGCGCTGGCGATGGCGCTCGACCAGTTGTGGCCGGGCAGTCCGGGAATGTTCGCCGGATAGCGCAACGTGACTGTCGGCAGGTTCCACGAGATGTCGCCGATGTCGTCTGAGCCGCCGCCAGTGTTGTCCTCGAGCTTCACGGGTTGGCCCAGCTCTCCGAGCTTCACGGCCAGGCCCTCCTGACGCGCGTTGCCGAGCTCTTTCTGCAGCGCCTTTGCGAGCGTCTGGTCGGCCTCGCTCCATTGCGGCAGGCCCACCTTCTGGATGTTGGCGTACATCGTTTCCGCGACCACCTTGTTCATGTGCTGCGGATACGCAGTGCCGACGATTTTGGACGACCACTTCGTGTTGGTCATCAGCGCGGCGCCTTCGGCCATCTTGTCGGCGATCTCCCACAACTCCTTGATGTGCGGCTGATCGATCTCGCGCAGGTAGAACCAGATGCTGGCGTTGCGCGGCACGACGTTGGGCTGATCGCCGCCGTTGGTGATCACCGAGTGCGAGCGCTGCGACAGCCGCAGATGCTCGCGGCGGTATTGCCAGCCGACGCTCATCAGCTCGACGGCGTCGAGCGCTGAGCGGCCGCGCCACGGTGCGCCGGCGCTGTGCGCGGTCTCACCCTCGAACGTGTACTGGACGGACACCAGGCCGGTACCGCCGCCCGCGCCCCATGACACGTCCAAGGTTGTTGCCGACGTGCGTGAACAGCGCGACGTCCACGTTCTTGAACATCCCGTCGCGCACGTACCACGCCTTGGTGGCGACGAGCTCCTCGGCCACTCCGGGCCACAACATGAGCGTGCCCGGCAGCTTGTCGCGCTCCATGATTTTCTTCACCGCGATCGCCGCGACGATGTTCAACGGCATGCCGGTGTTGTGGCCCTCGCCGTGTCCCGGCGCGCCTTCGATGATCGGGATCGTGATACGCCACGCCCGGCTTCTGCGAGGCCTGCGGAATGCCGTCGATGTCAGACCCCAGAGCAATCACCGGTTTGCCCGAACCCCACGTCGCTACCCACGCGGTCGGAATCCCGACCGAAGCCACGCTGGACCTTGAAGCCGAACTTCTCGAGCTGGGCGGTCAGATACCGGGACGTCTCCACTTCCTGGAAGCCCAGTTCCCCGAAGCTGAAGACCGAATCGACCATCTCCTGTGCCAGCTTGGCCATTTCGTCGACGCCTTTGACCGCTTCGGCCTTCTGGGCCTCGAGCTTGGCGTCCTGGGCAAACGTGGGTCCGGCAGAGAAGGTCAGCGCCAGCGCCGCCACTAACAGTCGTGCACGAATCATCGAGTCCTCCTGCAGTGGTAGATTCTATACGTTCAGCTGTTCGCCGTTCCGATTCGCGGGTCGCACGTGTCATTCGCCAAACACCGTTCCTCCATCACTTCTTGAGTTCTGAATTCACTCCCCGCCTGTCATTGGCCGGCGGCCACAAGATGACGCTGTACGCGTGGGCGAAAGGCCGCCGATTCCCCACGCTTCCGGCACCGGAGGTGCGCCTCTTCGACGTCGCCCCTGCTGCGCGGGTGCTCGCGCACTGTCATTGGCAGCCGGATCGGCAACGGCGGCCGACCATCCTGCTGCTGCATGGCCTCGAGGGGTCGAGCGAGGCCCATTACATGGCCGGTATGGCCGACAAGGCTTGGAACACCGGCTTCAACGTCCTCCGGCTGAACCAGCGCAACTGCGGCGGGACCGAACACCTCAGTCGCGGGCTGTACCACTCCGGCCTGACGGCCGATCCACTTGCCGTGCTCACCGAACTTCGCGATCGCGACCAGCTGAGCAGCTTCGGCGTCGCCGGCTACTCACTCGGCGGCAACCTGGCGATGAAGCTGGCTGGCGAACTCGGCGCCACCGCGTTTCCAGAGCTGAAGGCGGTGGCCGCAGTGTCGCCGGTGATCGATCTCGAGATGTGCATGCAGGCGATCGAGCGGCCAGAGAATCGCCTCTACGAGTGGAACTTCTGCCGCAACCTGCAAGCGCGCATGCGGCGCAAGGCCCGCATCTTCCCCGGCGCCTTCGATCTCTCGGGATTGTGGAGGGTGTGGTCGATCCGCCTCTTCGACGATCGCTACACGGCGCCGCACCACGGCTATGCCGGCGCCTCGGATTACTATCACCGCGCCAGCGCGATGCGGGTCATCGATCGAGTCGCGCGCTCTGCCTTGATCCTGAGCGCCGAAGACGACCCGTTCGTGCCACCGGAGATCTTTAGAAGGCCTGAAGTCACCGGCAACTCACACATCACGACCGTCATCACGCGGCACGGTGGCCACTGCGCTTTTGTCGGCGAGGCGAGCGGCCACGACGGCTACTGGGCGGAGCGCCAAGTGGTGGACTTCATCGCGAGGCACACGGGGCTTGGGGCTTGAGGCTTGAGGCTTGGGGCTTGAGGCTTGGGGCTTGAGGCTTGGGGCTTGAGGCTTGGGGCTTGGGGCTTGAGGCTTGGGGCTTGAGGCTTGGGGCTTGAGGCTTGAGGCTTGAGGCTTGAGGCTTGGGGCTTGGGGGCTTGAGGTCCCAAGTCCCAAGCCCCAAGTCCCAAGCCGTAGATCCGTAGACCGTCTCTGCGTCCAGCACTTGCATCACTCGGTTATAAATCTCATCGGCCTCGTCTGTGCTGTTCGCGATCACTGTCACCCCCAGCTTGCCGAATTCAGACAACGCTCCGATGAGATGGAAGAGCGCCCCAGACTCGGTCCGATGGCTGTAGTGGAGCTCGTGGTCGGTGACCACCTCGATGAGGTCTTCGGGGAGAAGCGTGCGATAGCGTTCCGAACGCAGGTTGTCGGTCGCTCGATAGAACTTGGCTCGACCGCCAAGCGAGATGAACTGCCCGGTCCGGCTGTCGAGCTCGCCGCCAGTGAGGAATCGGAGCGCCAGGAATGGGTGCGTCGTGCCGAGCATCCGCAGGTTGATCTCGAGCGCCGTGAGCTTCCACGGCTCGGTGAAGTGACCGCGGTGGGCGAGAAAGTCCACACCATATCGGGACACCACGCCCTTCGAGGCGAGCACACGGCCCACTCGGTCGCCCATCTCCGTGATCTCCAGACGGTAATCCGAGTCCGCCGGAAACCGGCAGCCCAGGTACACCTGCCCGGTGGGTCCACCGAGAATCTGATCGTGAGTCGAAATCGACAGGACTTCCCCGCGCGGGCTGGTGCGAAACTGCGCCGAGGGTGACACTTTCTCGGCCGCCTCGATGAACTCCTCGACGATGCCGCCCATGCGGCGGAATTTTGCGAAGTACGAATCGCGAGTTTCGCTTTCGATGGCCAGCTCGAGGCGGTCGAGCGCGGGCTTGAGCTCGGCGCTCGGCTCGGGTGGCAGTCGGACCACGGCGTTGCCTTCACCGGAGAAGCTCTCGTTCAGCTTGATCACGACCTTCTTCGCGCCAGGCCGCTTTTCCCGCAGCTCGTGGATCGCACGCTCGACGTCATGCTCGTCGCGAAGGTCTTCGGATCCTTCGGGCAGATCGACGCCGGCCTCGCGAAACACGCGACGGCTTCCTGACTTGGTGCCGTGATACGCGTGCTGGGGATCGAGGCCATTCAACGGAATCCCCAACAGCACCGAGAGCTTGCGTTCGAGCGGCGTCGAGTTGAACACCGTGAGGTACGCCTGGTCTCGATCCGGAATTGCGGCGCGAATCCGCTGGATGAGTCGTGGACGCTCGATGATCTTCTGCGTCAGCGGCCGGGACGACGCGTCGTAACAGCAGAGCATCGTCATTCTCGCCAAGGCATGTGACGACGGGACGCCAGCCAGCAGATGCAGGTAGTACTCGAGAATCATCGGGTGCACCGGTTGCGACGTCACATAGACGACGTGCGCGCGCGGATTGCGGAGCCGCATGAGGAAGAACAGCAGTCGCTCCTCGTAGAACGCGACACCGGCCAGCTTGTGCAGCTCTTCCTGATCGAGCGTGAGCGAGGGCACGATCACGGACGTGCCATGCGTCGCGTCGGTGCCAAGCAGCGTCTTCCACACTTCGGCCAGCCGAGGCTTCAGCTTCTCGAACGCGGCGAGCTCCTGTTCGAGTGTGAGGTCGCACGCAAAAGGAGGCTGGGGGATCATGATCGGCTGTCGGCTATCAGCGGTCGGCTATTCGGTGCGGAGCTTGCGGCCGGCGGACCAGCCCGGTCCCCTGACGACCTGTCCCGGCTTGGCCCCGGTGTGCTCGCCGCTCTTCAATACCTGGGTTCCATTGACCCATACATGCGTCATGCCAGTCGAGTACTGATGCGGCTTCTCGTAAGTGGCGTGGTCTTGAATCGTATTCGGATCAAAGGCCACGATGTCGGCAAAATAGCCGGGTTTCAACGACCCTCGCTCCTTGATCCGCAGGTTGGCCGCGGGGAACGACGTGAGCCGCCGAATGGCGTCTGCCATGGTGGCCGCTTTCTGATCGCGAACATAACGCCCAAGCAGGCGAGCGAAGTTCCCGTACGCGCGCGGATGCGTGCTCTGTTTGAGGAAAACGCCTTCGACCGCCAACGATCCCGCGTCCGAGCCAAACCCGACCCACGGCAGGCCGACCTGCCGCCGCGTGTTCTCCTCGGACATCAGTGAGTAGACCACTTGAACGCGGCTTCCATCTTCGATGACGAGGTCCATGGCCGTCTCTTGAGGTGACTGCTTGCGCATCTGCGCGACCTCGTCCAGCGTCTTGCCGGTCAGGCCGCGCAGCGCCTCGTTCTTGAACCCGACGAGCAACACGCCCTTCGGGCCGGAGGCGAGCAGCAGATTTTCCCACGCATCGGTCGGCGTCAACATCTCGCGCTTCACCTTGGCGCGGATCGCCGGATCCTTCAGCCGTGCCGCCCAGGCCTTGTAGCCGCCCTCTTGCACCCACGGCGGCATGGCCGCATCGAGTCCCGTCGAGCCGGCCGTGTAGGTGTACATATCGGCGGTGATCTCGAGGCCCTCGTTTCTTGCGTTCTCGACCTTGGCAATCACTTGATCGAGCTTGCCCCAATTCGACTCGCCTGCTGCTTTCAAATGGTAGATCTCGGCCCGAGTCTTGGCCTGACGCGCGATCGTCATCAGCTCGTCGATCGCTTCGAGCAGCCGGTTCCCTTCGCTTCGCATGTGGGAGATGTACATGCCGCCGTACTGCGAGGCGGCCGTTGACAGCGCGACGAGCTCATCGGTCTTGGCATAGAAGCCTGGCGCGTAGATGAGAGCGGTTGAGACCCCCATCGCGCCCTCCTCCATCGCCGTGCGCACCAGCCCCTGCATCCGCTCCAACTCTTCGGGCGTGGGCGCTCGGTCGGCGTAGCCGATCTCGTGGATTCGGACGGTGGCGGCGCCGACAAACGACGCAATGTTGGGCGAGATCCCACGAGCGGCGAGCCAGTCGAGGTACTGACCGAGTGTCGTCCAGCCGATCTCGAACTTGATGTCACCCTGGCGCTCGAGCGCATCGGCCTTCATCTTCTCGCTCATCGGACCCATCGAGCCCTCGCCGAACACCTCGAGGGTGACGCCCTGCTTCAATTCGCCCATCGAGCGCCCATCGGCAATGAGGGACGTCTCCGAGTGGCTCAGCATGTTGATGAAGCCGGGCGCGACCACCAGCCCGCGAGCGTCGACCTCGACTGGCGCGGTCGCGTCCTTCAGATCGCCAACCGCGGCGATCTTCTGACCCTCGATCGCGACATCGGCCGTCGCCCCACGCGATCCGCTGCCGTCGAACACCGTGCCGTTGCGGATGATGACGTCGTAGCGCGGCCCGGACGAGCAGGCACTGAGCACCAGCAGCGCGATGACGATGGTTACGCGATGTCGCACGGGTGTCCTCAAGACTCAGTTTCCTTCTTGCGGCCCAGTTTCTTTCTTGGGTCCTTCTTCTGTTTGCTTCATCAAGTACTCGATCATCTGTTGCCCAAACGCCGCGCCCTTCCCTTCGTCCTCGTGCTTGAAATACACGAAGACGTCACTACAGCCCTTGGAGAACTCATGGACGGTGTCGCTCCATCGATCGATGTCGGCGTCGCCATAGCCCTCGTCGCGCAATCGGAAGTACGCGTAGCCGGCCGTCTTCAGCATCGGCGTCTCACGCGTCTCGCTGTCGGCGATGCAGAGGGCCACGCCACGTGCCCTGAGCGCGTCATACACATCGTCGGACAGCCACGAATCGTGACGGAACTCGAACGCAGAGGTCGTCTTCGGCGGCAGCAGCGATAGGAACTCGTTCAGGACGCCCACGTCCTTCTTGAAGTTTGGTGGCAGTTGAAACAGCAACGCCCCGAGGCGAGGGCCCAGCTCGGCCGCAGCGGCGATAAAGGCACGCAGCGCATCGGCGACGTCGGCCGCCCGCAGCCGGCGGTCGTGGGTAATGCGCCGCGGCGCCTTCAACGTGAATCGAAAACTCTCTGGCACTTGCGCGGCCCAGCCGGCGACGAGCTTGGGCGTCGGCATGCGGTAGAACGTGTAGTTGATCTCGACGGTCTGAAACCGGCTCGCGTAGTACGGCAGCATTTTCGCCGTCGGCAAGTCGGACGGATAGAAACTGCCTTTCCATTCTGGATAGTTGTAGCCGCTAGTGCCAATGAGAATCATGGGCCGCAGATGACGCAGATGACGCAGATTATCAAATCCAGCAGGAGACCAGGAGGTCAGGAGAAAACACGAAGGGCACGAAGAGCACGAAGCCGTGGACCTGGCGGGCGGCTACGCCGCCTGTGTTCGGAGAGAGCGCGCGTGATCAAGCGAGCCCAAAAGAACGCCATAGCTCGTTTGATCACGCGCGCTCTCTCCGAACTCGGCCGGGCGCGACGCGCCCGGCGCCAGGTCCTACCCGACACATCTGTGTCATCTGTGGCTAGAGTATGCAGGTGGCTCTTCGTGTCATTCTCGCGCTCGCCGCGCTCATCGGCGTCGGCTGCCAGCACGCGCCGGAACAGCGGACGTATCAACTGCACGGCCAGGTGTTAGCGGTCAAGCCGGAGTCCCGCGAGATCCTGGTCAAGCACGACGACATCCCCGGCTTCATGCCGGCGATGACGATGCCCTACACGGTGAAAGACGAGAAGCTCATCGCCGAACGGGAACCGGGCGATTTGATCGAGGCGACGCTCGTCGTGTCTGCGGGTTCTGCGTGGCTGTCGGCGATCACCAAGACCGGCACCGCTCCGGTTCCAGAAGATGCGCCCTCGAAGCTCCCGGCGGCGGCAGGCGTTCACCTGTTGCAGCCTGGTGATCCCGTTCCCGAAACGTCGTTGATCGACCAGGACGAGAAGACGATCTCGCTGTCGAATTGGCGAGGCTCTGCGGTCGTTGTGACATTCATCTACGTTCGATGTCCGCTGCCTGAATTCTGCCCACTGATGGATCGCCGCCTGGCTGAAGTGCAGGCCTTGGCCGCCAGTGACCCTACCCTCAGTGGCCATGTGCGGCTCCTGACGGTGAGCTTTGACCCCAAGGAGGATCGACCGGCGGCCTTGCGCGAGCACGCGATGAAACTGAAGGCCGATCCGGCCGTGTGGCGCTTTGCCACGGCACCGACCGACATCGTCGATCGGTTTGCCGCCACCTTCGGGGTGAACGTGATTCGTGAGACGGATGGCACGATCACTCACAACTTGCGAACGGCGGTCATTCGCCCCGATGGACGCGTGTTCTCCATTGTCGATGGCAGCCAATGGACCGCCCGGCAAATCGTGGCTGACCTTCGGCGAGCGCTGACCTCATGACGCTTACGCCGCGTGAGCGCAGACTGATCGCCCGGCTCTCAACCCCGTTGCGGGTGCAGCATTGGCTCAACGAATTGCCGTACAACACTGAAACGGGCGGCGAAACATTGCGCAGTTTCCGGCCGGTCGCGCGGCTCGAGACGGCGCATTGCCTCGAGGCCGCCCTCTTCGCCGCCGTCGTCATGGAACAGCACCGCTATCCCCCTCTCGTGATGAGCCTCGAGTCGCAGGACAACCTGGATCATGTCATCTTCATCTACCGCAATCGGGGCCGGTGGGGATCGGTGGCCCGCTCGCGCGATCCGGGGCTGCACGGTCGCAAGCCGACGTTCGCCTCGCCGCGTGCCCTGGCTCGGAGCTACATCGATCCGTATGTGGACTACACGGGCAGGGTCCGTGCGTTTGGCGTGTGCAACCTGGCGGCGGCGATGGGGTCGTACGACTGGCGGCTCTCAGAGAAGAACGTCTGGAAGGTCGAGCAGGTGTTGATTGACTGGCCGCACCGCAAGCTCGCCAGTTCGACGGCACGCTACCGCAAGCTCAAGCGCGCGTATCGGGAGTATCGAGCTGCACACGACGATCGAAAGCCGATCGACTATCGCGGCAACGACAAGTGGACACCAATCCCGTCGGAGTTTACGCGCGGATCCTGAGGCGCTCTCCGTCTGCCGTCTGCCGTCTGCCGGTTGCCATCGCGGCCGCTCCTAGTCCAGGTCAAATCCTCGGAGCGGCTTCGACACCGGCTCTTTCTTCGCTTCCTTCAGGGCTTCCTCGAACCGCTTGGACAGCGCATCGCTCTTGTTCTTCTCGTTCTGGACCGACTGTTCGAAGAGCGCGTTGCGCCGCGCCGCCTGCTCCGCCAGGATGCTTTGTGCCTTGTCCAGCTCGGGCCGGTTCGGGTTGACCGGCTCCTCGTGACGGACGATTCGCCCAAGATTCAGATCGAAGACGAGCATGGCGCCGCAGCACGGACACTCGACTTCACGTTCGCTCGCCAGATGCGTCATGACAGGCTCAGAGTAGCACGCTCGATCAGCGATCAGCCATCGGCTGCCAGCTCTCGGCCAGGGCCATGCGTCGCTCTGAAGCTGAAAGCCGAAAGCCGCCGGCTGAAAGCTGATTAGACTGGGCATCGATGGCTGAACACGACGGTCGCCGGTCGCACACGGTTCGAGTGGCGACCTACAACATCCATCGCGCCCGGGGACTCGACGGGCGGACGCGGATCAGCCGGATCGCCGCCGTCCTCGCCTCCGTCGACGCGGACATCGTCGCCCTGCAGGAAGTCGTCGGCGCCAGCCCGCTGCGGCCGGGGCAAGCCGCCGAGCTCGGCGCGGCGCTCGCGATGGGCTGGGTGATGGCGACGACGCGGCACCTGCGCACGGCGCTGTTTGGCAACGTCGTGTTGAGCCGCTTTCCCATCCGTCAGCACTTGCAGTACGACCTCACGTGGAAAACCTGCGAGCCGCGGGCGTGTCAACGCGTCGATGTCGCTCTCGACGACCACACGCTGCATTTCTACAACGTGCACCTGGGCACGTCGCTACTCGAGCGCCGGCACCAGGCCGCCCGCTTGGCGACGCTCATCCATGATCGGCGAGTCGTCGGCCCGAAGATTGTGCTGGGCGACTTCAATGAATGGGCGCGCGGGCTCGCAACCGACGTGCTGGGGCAGCGTCTTCAGAGCGTCGATCTCCGGACCCACCTGAGACGCCAGCGGACCTATCCCGGGTTCTTTCCCATCCTGCACCTCGATCACATCTACTTCGAAGGTCAGGTCGAGGTGCTGCGAGTGGCACTGCCCAAGGACCGGATGGCCAAGATGGCGTCAGACCATCTCCCGCTGGTTGCCGATCTCCGCATCGGCTTCGACGGCGCATAGGGCGGCCGCGCGGCCGTCCCTCACGCGCGCTGACGGCTGCCGGCTGTCGGATCCTGGGTCCCGTTTTCCGTTCCCGGCTCCCGCCGCGCTTGACGCCAGCGATATTGAAGTGATATCACTTCGCTATCGTCTCAAGGAGGCCTCCACCATGATTCGCGAACGCGACCACCACGGACTTCCAGGGCTCCCCATGCTTCTCGCGCTCCTCGTCGTCGACGCTGCCGGGATCTGGACCCTGGTGTCCGCCATTCAGTCTCGCAACTCCCCTCTCATCGTGGTCGCGGCGGTGGGCATCGCGGTCGTCACCCTGCTGATCGGCGGCGTCTTCATGGTGAACCCGAACGAAGCCAAGGTGCTGCAGCTCTTCGGCCGGTATGCGGGGACGGCGAAGCAGGAGGGCCTGCGGTGGGCCAACCCTTTTCTTACGAAGAGGAAGATCTCATTGCGCGTCCGTAACTTCGAGAGTTCGCACCTGAAGGTGAACGATATCGACGGCAACCCGATCGAGATCGCTGCGGTCGTAGTCTGGAAAGTCGTGGATACAGCGGAAGCCATCTTTGAAGTGGACGACTACGAGCACTACGTCAAGGTGCAGAGTGAGTCGGCGCTTCGCAACCTGGCCACCAGCTACGCCTACGATTCACACGACGACAAGCTGGTCTCGCTTCGTGGACACACGACGGCGGTGGCCGATCACTTGAAGCGCGAGATTCAGGAGCGCCTCGCGAAGGCCGGCGTGAGCGCGCTCGAGGCGCGCATCAGCCACCTCGCCTACGCGCCGGAAATCGCCGCCGCGATGCTGCAACGGCAGCAGGCTGGCGCGATCATCGCCGCGCGGCAGCGCATCGTCGAGGGCGCCGTCGGGATGGTCGAAATGGCCCTCGACATGCTGTCTCAGAAATCGATCATCAACCTCGACGAGGATCGGAAGGCCGCAATGGTGAGCAATCTTCTGGTCGTGCTCTGCGGCGATCGCAACACCCAGCCGGTGATCAATACGGGGACCATCTATCAGTGAGACGGCGCGGTGGCCGAGCGTAAACCCTTCCTGCTGCGCGTTGATCCGACGGTGCTCGACGCCGTCCAGCGATGGGCGAATGACGATCTGCGCAGCCTCAACGCGCAGATCGAATTCCTGCTCCGCCGGGCGCTCCAGGACGCCGGTCGAAGCCCTCAGCTCTCTTCTTCGAACTCTTCTTCCCCGGGCGGGCCGAGACGGGTCGATGGACGAAGGGACTCGCGGCAGTCGAAAAGCGGGAGGTCGGACACGTGACGCGGATTCGTGCAGCTGGCCGCTTTGCTTTCCAGCATCACGAGCACCGGGCTGCCAGACGATCCCTCACGAAACGCGAGACGGCATCCGCAAGCGAGATGCGCGTGGGTGAATCCCTTCATGTGAGTGAGGGGATCATACTACATGAGGGCGACGAGTTCCTTTTCGAACACGGCCTTCGGCGCGATGCCGAGATGCTTGCGACAGACTTGCCCGTCCTTGCTGATGATGAATGATGCAGGAATGCCCCATATCGGACCGTAGGCGTCCTGCACCTCCTCTTTCCCATCGGCGAGGAGAATCGGGTAGTTGATCTTGTACTCGGTTGCGAACGCTCGCGCCTTGTCGGCGGGATCGTCAACCGACAAGCCAACAACGGTCAGCTTGTCCTTGTACTTCGCTTGCAATTCCACGAAGCCAGGGATCTCTGCCTTACAGGGTCCGCACCAGGTCGCCCAGAAATTGAGCAACACGACTTTCCCTTTGTACGACGAAAGCGACACGTCCTTGCCGTCGAGGTCCTTGAACGTGAAATTGAAATTGGCCGGCTTCGCGTCGGCCATGCACGCCCCGCCCTTTGTCGGCGCCTCGCCGGCTTCGTGCGACGCGACCGGCGTCACCGCCAGATTCGCAATGCTTGGCTGAGCCTCGACGCTGTGCTGCCAGACAAACGGCACGCTGATCGCCAGCAGGGCCATCACCGTCACAGCCATGGCCACGAAGCGGAGAGTCTGGTTCGGCTGATTCATGGGTTTATTGTGCCTCAATCCGGAATTGAGATGCCACGCGTTGCAACCGGGCCACACGGTCCGGCCCTGCCCCCGGAACGCGTAGGTCTTGTCGCTGCCAGACCACACGATTGCGGCGTGTCCGAATACCCCCACGTCAGCCGCTGCTCGCGCGACACCAGGCATGATGAATAGCGACACCGGCTCCCCGTTAAGGCGGTAGAGCAGATGCGCCGCGTAACCGTCGCCGTAGAGACATCGGCGAACGCGGACCAGTTGCAGCCCTTCGTTTTCGACGCCCGCCGGCGCGCACATCGTCCAACCGTTGAGTGTTCGAATCGTCTCTTCGGCCTGCGCGATGTGATGGACGCGCCGTGGCATGGCCCTACTCCTCGGCCACACGCCGGCGGTTGTCGCAAGTCGCGACGTGGATCGACACCTCCGGGCGTCCTCCGGGCTGGCACTGCCGTCCACGAACGGGGGCAGGAGCGACTCAATCTGCTGACACGTCAGCTTCAGCTTTCGGCGATCGCCTTGAAGTTCGTGCCGCGCGCGAATCACCGGGAGGCAGGTCTCCTGGACGAGGTCTTGGGCGCATCCGCGTTTCGCGTGAGGCGTACGGCGGATCGATGCGGCCCATCGAGCAACTCCAGCGCAGGGGCGGCAAACTCGTCGCTCTCCGCAAGAGAATGGGCATGCTGGCGTCGCCCAACGATCATTTTTGAGTGATGGGGCCGAGGGTGGACGCCCGTCCCAAGTATAGGACGGACGCCTGCGGATCAGATCTTGCTCGACGCTCTCCTGGAGGTTCGGCCAATTGCGGGCCTCGAACGAGGATCGGTAAGATGCAGCAAGGAGAACGGTCTATGCGCACCCGCAGGCAGAGACAACACCTTACGCCACTGGCTTTGGCCATCCTCAGCCTGCTGGCGACCTTCGTGCCGGCGATCACGGCGGAGGCGCAAACCGGCTACATCCCGTATTACGGCAAGAATCAGATTCGCTACGACCGCTTCGAGTGGCACATCTATCAGACGGATCACTTCGAGATCTACTACTACCCGGAGATCGAGCCGCATCTGGAGCGCATCGCCGGCTACGCCGAGAGCGCCTATCAGCATGTGAGCTCGGAGCTGAAGCACGATCTCTCGTTCAAGATTCCTCTGGTGCTCTTCTCGACCAGCAGCGAGTTCTATCAGCAGAACGTCGCCCCGGGTGCGGCTCAGGAAGGCGTCGGCGCCTTTGCCGAGCCGAGCCGCAGCCGCATGGTCATGCCGATCGATGAGCCGTCCGATCTGCTCTATCGCCTGATCACGCACGAGCTCACCCACGTCTTCCAGTTCGACATCATTCCCACTGGTTTGATTCGCCGCAACATGCCGCTCTGGACGATGGAAGGCATGTCCGACTACATGACCGGGTACTGGCGCCCGCTCGACATCATGACGGTCCGGGACGCTGCCGTCAGCGACATCGTTCCGAAGATGAGCGAGATGCAGGACTACGGCGGGTTCAGCAACCCGCGGCTCATCTACAACCTCGGACACGCGGCGTTCGAGTTCATGGAAGCGCGCTGGGGCAAGGAAGGGGTTCGCGCGTACGTGTTCGCGCTGCGGCGCAGCGTCATCGGCGGCAGCGATGACGCCTATCAGGAAGCGTTTCAGATGACTCCGGAGGAATGGGATCAGCAGTTCGATCGCTATCTGAAGGATCGATTCAAGCCGTTCCGCGACAAGGAGCGGCCGGCTGACTACGGCCGCGACCTCGCGCCGGATCCTCGCAAAGGCAAGTTCTCGAACATCCTGTCGGTGGAGCCCTCTCCCTCTGGCGATCTCATCGCCGGCATGACCGGCAACGGCCGCGACCGCGAGCTCGACATCGTGTTGATTTCCACCAAGGACGGCCAGGTGATCCGCAACCTGACCGGAGGATTCGATCAATCGAGCGGCTACGAGTACCTCGCGACACCGGGCGGCCGTTGGAATTCCGTGCCGTGGATGTCGTGGTCGCCAACCGGCGATCGGCTCGCCTTCTTCGTCCGCACCGAGAAGGACCGCTCGCTGATCGTCCAGAACGTGATCACCAAGAAGATCGAGGTCCGTGTTCCGCTGCTGACCGTTGACGCCCCCGAGTCTCCCGATTTCTCGCCCGACGGCAAGCTGATCGCCTTCTCAGGCATGCGGAACAGCACCGCCGACATCTTCACGGTCAATCTCGAGAACAAAGAGATCGTCAACCTCACCAAGGACGCCCTCGCCGATTACGCGCCAACCTGGGCGCCGGACGGCAAGTCGCTGGTGTATTTGTCGCGCGTCAGCGGCAACGAGAAGGTGTTCCGCATGAATGCGGACGGCGCCAACAAGACGCAGCTGACCTTCGGGACGCATGACGAGGGCGGTCCGCAGTTCCTCGACGCCGATACGCTCGTGTTTCCATCCACTGCGGTCAATCCGGCCGAACCGATCGATCCCGAGGTGGCGAAGAACGGGCAGATCTACAACATCTGGACGCTCAACCTGAAGAACGGTGAGCTGAAGCAGTTCACCGATGCGCTCGGCGGCAACGTCTCACCCGTCGTCCTTCACGACGGCGCGAACAACCGCGTCGCGTTCGTCACCTATCTCAAGGGCGATTACGGTCTCCATGTCCTCGAACGTCGCGAGGAGATCGCCAAGGTGGCCTCGTCAGACTTCGGATCGCCCGGTCCCATCGTCGACTTCCAGGCGCCCCTCACCCACACGATGGTGGCCAACAACAAGAAGAAGAAGGGCAAGTTCGAGAAGCTGTTCCTCGAAGGCCGGCCACCGGTCGCGCTCGGCGTGACCAGCGGCGGTGACGTGTTCGGCGGCACGCAAGTGGTGTTCACCGACGTCCTGGGCGATCAGCAGATCAGCATGTTCGTGTCGTCGGTCTCGCAGTACCGGACCATGTCGTTCAACTGGCTGAATCTGGAGAAGCGCCTCCAATGGGCGGTGCAGGGCTACTCGCAGACGCAGTTCTATTACGGCCAGCTCGAGAACGTGTTTTACGACCCGGCATTCTCGGGCCTGATCGATCGTGACTTCGCCACCGCGACCCGGACCATTCAGGGCGGGACGGCGATCGCGATTTACCCGTTCAACCGGTATCGCCGCGTCGAATTGTTCGGCGGGTACAACCATTACAGCGAGAGCTTCAACGATCCGAACCTGGAGGAGTACTCCCAGGGCTATCAGCAGGAGCAGTTCGGCCGCACGCTCTTCAACAACGGCAGCATGATTCCCCTCGGCGTCGCATTCGTACAGGAGACGACGATCTTCCGGGAGTTCGGCCCGCTATCTGGCAGCACGATGCGGCTGGCGTACGAGGTCGCGCCCAAAATTGGCAATTCGCTCTCGCGTCAGACGTTCGACGGCGACGCGCGCAAGTACTTCCGGATTGGCTCCACAGGCCTGTTTGCGCTGCGGGCTCGTGGCTTCAAGAGCACGGGCACAAATCCTGACTACACCTACTTTGGCGGCAACTCGGAGTTGCGGGGCTACGAGTATCTGTCGTTCATCGGTCAGAACGCGTTCTTCGGCAACGCCGAGCTCAGATTCCCGTTGATCGACGCCATGGCCACGCCGATTGGCGTGCTCGGCGGGATCCGCGCCACGCTCTTTGCCAATATCGGCGGCGCCAACTTCGACGGCGTGCCGTTCAAGATCGCCACGAACGACACCACTGTCGAGCGGCCAATCGTCGACTACAACCAGGACCTGTCGCCGGTCTATGGCAACCCGGTGGTCATCGACGGCTTCCGCCTCGTGGACGCGCGCGCGTCGTATGGCATCAGCCTGGCGACATTCGCGTTGGGCTTCCCGGCCCACTTCGATTGGTCGTGGCGGACGCTCATGAATCGGGATTGGGAGGACATCGTCTTCTCGCAGGTGGGCGGCAGCGAGACATTCCGTAAGGTGAAGTTCACGTTCTGGATTGGCTACGATTTCTGACGTCCGCCTTCCCGAGTTCAAGAGGGAACAGGAGATCAGAAGATCAGGAGAAATAGCTCTTCAAAATACTTCTCCTGACCTCCTGGCCTCCTGTTCGAAACTCCTGATCTCGGGGCGCGCTCCGGGGCTCGAATGAGCGCGAAGCGCTGGCAGGACTCAGCGACCGAAACGGTCCAGGTCGTCCTGCCCAACGACTCCAATCCACTCGGCTTCATGCTCGGCGGCACGGTGATGCATCTCATCGATATCACCGGCGCCATCGCTTGCCATCGCCACACCAACACGCTCGCGCTCACCGCCGGCGTCGACGGGCTCGAGTTCCTCCACCCGATCAAAGTCGGCGACATGATCGTCCTGAAGTCGCGCGTCACCTGCACGTTCAAGACCTCTCTGGAAGTGCAGGTGGAAGTGTTCTCGGAGGAAATCGAGACCGGCGTTCGACGGCTCACGAGCCGGGCGTTCCTGACGTTTGTGTCGATCGATCGCGACGGCAAGCCGCAGGAGGTCGCTCCACTCGTGATGGACACTCCCGACGACGAGGCGCGCTGCCGGGAGGCTCACGCCAGGCGAGCGGACCGCCTGGCGCGCAAACAGCGTCCCTAGGGACCTGGGGCTTGGGGCTTGGGGCTTGAGGCTTGAGGCTTGAGGCTTGGGGTCTGAGGCTCTGTGCAGCCCCGAGTTTCAAGTCCCAAGTCCCAAGTCGCCCTAATTCGACGTCGACTTCGACATCCGCAGCTCGGAGCGGTCGAGGTCGAGCGACACACGGTAAGGGCTGAGGAACTTGTGGCCGACGATGCCGCCCACCTGGAAGCCCAGCAGCACGCTTGGCGCCTGCAGGTTCAGCACCACGACCGAAAAGTTGTCGTAGGCGATGTTGTTGAACCGGAGGTTCACGCCGGGCATCAGGAACGCGTCGCGATCCCAACCCGAGGTGCCGTAGACTCGCAGGCCGATCTTGCGGGCGACGTTCTGGTTGAGCGCGTCGGCCGTCGCCGTGCTGATCGAGATCACCTCGCCGCCGGTGTCGACGACAAAGTATGTCGGACGGGTCTGGTTGATCATGCCGCGGACCATCGACAGGCGATGGTGCCGCATCGGCAGCTGGAATTCAGAGCGCTCTTGCGGCAGCGATCGCGCGATCGACAGTTTCTTCGCGCCGTAGTCAATCGTCAGCGACAGCCCCAGCGCCAGCGGCGAGAAGCTCTCGG
Source organism: uncultured Acidobacteriota bacterium (assembly GCA_963773045.1). GTDB lineage: Bacteria > Acidobacteriota > Vicinamibacteria > Vicinamibacterales > UBA2999 > 12-FULL-67-14b. Next base: position 264,163 of record CAVYZT010000016.1, read on the forward strand.
TCTCGCGCTTCGGAATCCCGCGGAGCGGTGGCGCCTTGATCAGCGTCGGCACGTTGGTCAGCTTGAGAGTGCCAACCTCGAAGCTGTCGAGGCGGCCGAGTTGGAGACCGCGGAGGCCGACTTCACCGACTCCGGCGCTGAGTGTATAGGTGATCGGACGAACGCTGGCCGACGCCGCCGTCTGGCGGGAAACGGTGGTCATTTCCGATCCAGTGTCGAGCACGAAGTCCTGCGGCCGGCCGCCGTTGACGCGCGCCTTGACGATCACCTTGTCGTCGATGAGCCTGAAGTCCACGGTGTGAATCTGCGACGCGCCCTCATCGTCGATCGCGATCGGCTCGCGCTCGCCGAACGATTTGAGGAAGCGGATCTGCGAGCGCGACCACGCGGCTTTTTCGCTGCGATCCTTGTTCGGCAGCAGGTTCACGAAATTCGTGTAGGCGGCCGCGGCCTGCTCGTAGCGCCGCATCCTCTCGAAGATCGCTCCCACGGTGTGGTGAACCTCTTCGTCTCTCGGTGACGCCTGGAGTGCGATCTCGGCTTCGTTCAGCGCTTCCTCCAACCGGTTCTTGGAGGCAAGGGCACGGGCGAGTCCGTGATGGCCACGCGACAAATCGGGCACCAGGGTCAGGGCGTCACGGAACTCCTGCTCGGCCTCGTCGAACAAGCCGGCGGACCAGAGCGCGTCGGCGTGGATCGAGATGGCCTCCGGATTGCGCGGCGCATCGGCCTTGAGAGTGGTGGCCTCCTGTTGAGCTTCCGTGAATTCCCCAAGACGAAGCGCCGACTTCACGAGCCCGATTCGCGCCGGGACCGAAATCGATCTGTCGTCGGTTTCCGCCGCGTGACGGAAGGCTTCGAGGGCTTCGCGGTATCGCGTTTCGTCGAAGAGGAGCGTGCCGAGCTGGAACTGCAGCTCGGCGTCCTGGGTGGGCGTGCGCCCGGAGACGCCCGTCATCAGCACGGCCGAAAACGCCGCGGCAACCGCCAGAGACCGAGGTCGACTGCGCATACATCCTCTTTCAAGACGACATGGTCCCGGGGGCGCGACCCGGGCGGCGTTCACATGAGCCCCGTAGGGGGTGATTCTAGACTACTTCTGGAAGTGCTTGGCGTTGATCTCGATGTAATTCGCCCACTTTTCCGGCACTTCGTCGAGCGCAAAAATGGCCTCCACCGGGCAGGCTGGAACGCAGGCGCCGCAGTCGATGCACTCGTCCGGGTGGATATAGAGCATCTTTTCGCCCTCAAAATCGCTCTCGTCCTTGCGAGGATGGATGCAGTCGACCGGGCACACGTCGACGCACGCTGAGTCCTTCGTGCCAATGCAGGGTTCACAAATGATGTAGGCCATGGTCCTCTTGTCAGTTATTCCTTCTCTAATCGTTCTTCGTTCGTTCTTCGACCACTCAGGCAGACGTCTCCAACGCGCTCGACGGGAGATAGCCGAGCCGCATCGAGATCCGCCGCGCCAGATCCCAGGCGCCGCGATGGTGCTCGTTCAGGATCGGCGCGTCGCTCCCGCCGTGTCCGAAGACGCCGACTCTCGCCACTTCCTGTCCGGTGTAGTCCCGCACTGGCGCGCACGTGCAGAACAGCCGCTGCATCGCGTCGGGCTCGACTGGAGGCGGTCCAAAGCGAACGATCGCCTGCTCGGCCTGGCCCAGCTGCTGCTGCGCCGTCAAACGAAGGCAGCTGAGACGCCGCGTCGCCTGGCTCGGGGAGAAATACACAGCGCAATGGCTTGGCATCTCCTTGCCGAACACCGTGCGCATGGCGACCTCGTCCGGACCAAGCCCCCAGAGGTACGTCACTTCGCCACTTTCGGGAATGGCGATGAACCCTCGATGCGGCGTCTTGAGGACGTACTCCCGCATGATCGGATAGGCATGGAGCCGCAACTCTGACCGGCCAAACGAGCGAAAGCTCAAATCGAGCATCTTCAGCGTCAGGCCGTAGCGCTGCGTCTCGTCGTCCTGACGGACATAACCACGCCGCTTCAACACGCCGAGCAGGCGATGCACACTCGACGCAGGTTGGCGAAGCGCTCGAGCCAGATCGGAGAGGCTCATGCCTCTCGGGTTGCCGCTCAACACTTCGCAGAGCTCGAGTGCCTTGTCGATCGACGTCGGCATGTTCGAGTGACGGTTAGGCATCGAACGGTTTCCATTATACGGAAAAGCATTTCAAATGGAAGAACCGAGGGCTTGGATTTAGTATGGAGGATCTTCTGTGTCGAACCCGTTGATCGGAAAAACCGTCGGACACTACAAGATCACCGAGCCTCTCGGCGCCGGCGGGATGGGAGTGGTGTACCGGGCGCAAGACCTCAAGCTCGGGCGGATGGTGGCCCTCAAGGTACTGCCAGCAGGAGCCGGGGCGACCGAGGAAGCCACCGAGCGCTTTAAACGAGAAGCTCGCACCGCCTCCTCTCTCAACCACCCGAACATCTGCACGATCTACGGCTTTGACGAGCACGAAGGCCAGCTCTATATGGCGATGGAACTGCTCGAAGGCGAGCCGCTGGACAAGCGCATGACGGGGCGTCCTCTCGAGCTGGGCCAGGTGCTCGATATCGCCTCACAAGTGTGCGACGCGATGGACGCCGCACATTCGAGCGGGATTCTCCATCGAGACATCAAACCGGCGAACATCTTCATCACCCGTCGGGGCACCGTGAAGGTCCTGGACTTCGGCCTGGCCAAGCTGACGCCAGACCGCCGGCGATCGACTGTCAATGTCGATCCGTTGCACGAGACCGTCGTGCAGGAGCAATTCACGAGCATGGTGGGCACCACGGTCGGCACCATCGCGTATATGTCGCCGGAGCAGGCACGCGCCGAAGAGATCGATTCGCGTACCGACCTCTTCTCGTTTGGTGTCGTGCTGTACGAAATGATCACCGGCCGCCAGAGCTTCGTCGGCAACAGCACGGCTGTGGTCTTCGACGGCATTCTCAATCGCGATCCGGTCACGCCAAGCACGATCAACCCGAGTGTTCCGCCCGAGTTCGATCGGATCGTGGCCAAGGCGCTCGAAAAGGACCGCACGCTTCGCTATCAAACGGCCGCCGATCTGGGCGCCGACCTGAAGCGCTTGCGGCGAGACTCGGGGTCGCGTCGCCTGGCCGCCGCGCCGGCGATCTCGGCGTCCGGCACGAATGTTTTTCCACCAGCGGGCCCGCCCGGTGACACGCATCCCCCGCCTCAACCGTCGGCACCGTTCGTGTCGCCGTCCCCAAGCTCCGGGCAGATGGCTTCGCCGTCATCGGTCATGGCGCAGGCGACTCCGCCAGCCAGGCGAAATCCTTGGTTGGTTGGCGGTGGACTGGCCGCGGTGGTCGCAGTCGCGGCCGCCATTGCGTTTGCCAGCGCGGCTTACATCGCGCGGTTGGACAGCCGCGAGACTCCGAGTCAGCCGGGCGCTGCACCCGCAGCGAATGCGCCACCCGCTGGCGAAACCCCGTCTGCGGCAGCCCCGGCGCCCACTGCGGCTGCCCCGGTCGCACCGCCAGTCGCGCCAGAAGCCACCGCTGCATCTGCTCCGGCTCCGCCGCCCACAACTCCCCCGGCGGCGAACGTGACCGCTCCACCGGCAACGACGGCGTCGGCATCGACTTCTCCAGCAGCGACCGCGACCGTCGATCCGGCCAAGGGCTCCCTCTCGGGCACTAAACCTCCGCCGAAGGGCGCCACTGCGGCCGCGGCGCCGGCCGCGCCGGCGCGCACGCCCTCGGTCGAGGCGCAGCAGCGGCTCGACATCGCCAAGGCCAAGATGGCGAACAATCTCAATGACCAGGCCTTGGCCGACTTGCGCGCGATCGTCGACGGCTACAGCACGACGCCCGCCGCCGCCGACGCCGCGCTGCTCAGCGCCGACTTGCTGGAAAAGATGGCCCGCATCGACGATGCGATGGCGGCGCTCGTGGAGTTTGAGAGCCGCTTCGCCACGGATCGACGCGTGGCTGAGTCCAAGCTCCACCGTGCGCTTCTGCTCAGCCGAACGCGTCAGCCGAAAGCCGAGGCGATGTCGCGCGCGCTGCTCGCCGACGTGATCAGGGACTTTCCGGGCACACAACAGGCGCTCCAGGCGCTGGCGGTCAAGATGAAGGTGGAGGTCGACCGGCGCGACCTCAAGGACATCGATCCCGTGCTCAAAGTCGAAGTGCCGGCCATCATGGTCACGCTGCGATTGCTCACCGAGCAGTTTCCGACGCACCCGCAATCGATCGTCGCCTACAACCGCCTCGCGACGATGTATGCCGACATGAACAAGTGGGCCGAGGCCGCACAAGTGCTCGAAGCGCTCGGCGCCAACCACCAAGGCAACCCGATGGAGGTGTGGTTCAGGCTGGGCGAGCTTTACGAGCGTCGCCTGAACGATTCCGCGAAGGCCAAGGCCGCATACGCCAAAGTGCCGAACGACTCGCCGCGTTACGGCGACGCTCAGCGCCGGCTGCGCCGCTAGGAGGCCTGGGGCTTGGGGCCTGAGGCTTGTGCAGGCCCGGGTCGGATCAAGTCCCAAGTCCCAGGTCGCAAGCCGCGCGTCCTAGTCCTGCCTGCTCCGGAGATCGATCGTCCCAGTTACGACATCAATCGAAATCAACGGCTCTCCTCGACCGAGCGTGGCTTCTCCCCACCGCGGTCCCCACGTATCGCGCATCGCCAGGGGAATCTCAGACTTGATGTGACCGTTCAATGCGAGGGCCAGAATGCGCGCGTCGGCCGGCCGCTCGGCCAGCGTCAGGCGCACATCACCGTTGAACGCGCGCAGCCGCAGGAGCCCATTCGGCGAGAGCCGTGCCCCAGCGAGCACGAGGGAGCCGATGCCAGTCTCGAGGCGCAACGTCCCGGATACATCGTTCCCCTCGATGGGGCCGCGACGCACATCGGCGGTGAGCCGACCGCCAAACCCCGCGATCACCAGGCGGCCTTCCATGATCTGGACACGCTCGATCACCGCGGCGCGCGGCACGCGTAGGGTGACGTCGCTGCGCAGCGCGGGATCGGTCGCGCCATTCAGCTGAGTGGCCCGAATGCTCACCCGCGCTGGCGCCTCGTCGATGGCCACCGGAACCCGCTCCAGCGCCTCGGTCGTTGGCGCCGCGCGATCGATCACGATCTCGGCGTCTGCGCGGTCGGCGCCTTCGATGCGGATCGTCCCGATGGTGATGTCGACGGCGAGTGTTCGATCGGCTGGCAGTGCGACGACGCGAGACTGGCGATGGTTCGACTGGCTCACCACCGCCCCGAGCGGAGTCGAGGGGCGGTCAGCGGAGGCGCGCGCGGCGAGCGCGGCAGTGCAGCACAGTCCGGCCGCAAGCGCCGCGAACGCCGTCAGGGCGCGCCAAGGGGCGGTCACATCTCCGAGGATTATACTTTTGAGAAATGGCTCGCGCGCTCGCGATCATCGCCTGCCTGCTGAGCGCGACGCTGGCGTCGGCGCAGGGCCTGCCCTCCGAGCCGATTTCGCTCGCCAACGGGCGTTTGGTGTTCGGCGCCGAAGTCACGGCGACGATCGGACCTGCGGATCCGGGCTTCTTCAACTACACCAGTTACGAATTCAGCGCGCTGCAGAACATCCGGCTTGGTGTATCAACCGAGATTCGGGCCAGCGAGGCGGTGCAGGTTCTCGGTGAGGTGCGCCTCGATCACGGGCGCGTCCTCGAGCCGTACGGCCTGTTTGTCCGGATTCGCCCCTGGTCGAAACGGCGGCTCGACATCCAGGCAGGGTTGATTCCGCCAACCTTCGGGTCGCTGACACGCACGGCTTACGCCAGCGACAACTTTCTCATTGGACAGCCGCTGGCGCATCAGTATCTCCTGTCAATTCGATCGGACAGCATCCCCGCCAACGCCGACGATCTCCTCCGCATGCGAGGCCGCGGGTGGCAGTCGAGTTTTTCGGTGGGCGATCCGACACCGGCCCCGGGCCTGGCCATCGTCAGCACATCGCACTGGGACACCGGCGTCCAGGTGCACGGCCTGAAAGGCATCGTCGAGTGGACCGGATCGGTGACCTTGGGCTCGCTCTCCGAGCCACTGTGGCGCGAGAACAACTCACGCCGCCAGCTCGCGGGGCGCGTGGTCGTGCATCCGTCTGCCGCGCTGCAATTGGGTGCCTCGGCGGCGAGAGGCGGATGGCTCGATCGATCGGTCGATCAATCGCTGCCCGAGGATCTGTCGACAGAAGACGCGCGTCAGCAAGCGCTGGGTGCCGACGGCGAGTACTCCGCGGGGCCGGTGGTGATTCGCGGCGAGCTGATTCGATCGACGTGGACCATCCCGTCGGTCGCGGCGCCGCGGATCGACGAGCCGCTCGTTGCCACCGCGGGCCTGATCGAAGGCCGCTACAAGGTGATGCCTGGTTTCTATCTTGCGGCACGAGGCGATCGCATCGGCTTCAGCTCGATCACCGGCACGGTCCGTCGTGACACATGGGAGGCGCCGATCTGGAGAATCGAAGGCGGCTTCGGATGGTCGGTCATTCGCAACGTCACGCTGAAAGGCTCCTGGCAGCGCAACCGCCGTCGCGGCGGCCGGGTTCAGGGTGACACGTTGGTTGCCGCGCAACTCTTGTACTGGTTCTGACCAGCAACTCATGAAACGACTTGCCCTGCTGCTCTCACTGGTCGCCGCGCTTGGCGCCGTCGAGCTCGCCTCCCTGGTGGCGTCGGCGGAGCAGGCGCCGGCCAACGGCGGCGTTCGAGGACGCCTGGACATCCGGCGGCTGGCTCGACCTGCAGACGTGCGTCCCGATGTGTCCAGCGTGGGCGGCCCCGGGCCCCGCGACGCCGCCGACCTCCGCCGCGGCGTGGTCTATCTCGATTCGGCGCCGCGTGGCGCGTTCGACGAACGCGAACCCGCACGCGCGGTGCTCAATCAGCACAACGAGCGGTTCGTGCCTCACGTGTTGGCGGTGATGGTTGGGACGGTCGTCGACTTCCCCAACAGCGACGCCACCTATCACAACGTGTTTTCGCTGTCGCGCGCCAAGCGCTTCGACCTCGGCCGCTACGCCGCCGGGCGATCGAAATCGGTGCGGATGGATCGTCCCGGCGTGGTTCGCGTGTTCTGCGAAATCCACTCTCATATGAACGCGTTCATCCTGGTGTTCAACCACCCGTTTTTCGACGTGACCACACCAGACGGCCGCTTCGAGCTGCCGAGCGTGCCGCCAGGCAACTACACGTTGGTCGGCTGGTACGAAGGCGAGGCCCGCATCACGAGAGCCGTCGTCGTTCCGCCGACCGGCTGGACCGAAGTCGAGCTCGTCGTTCCCTGACATGCGCGTGCTCGGTTCGCTCACCAATCGCATCTTTCTCGCCAGCACGCTGCTGGCGACCCTGGCGATCGGCGCCGCCGTGTACTTCGTCAGCGCGCGAATGACGCGAGAAACCGAAGCCGAGATTCAGCGGGACCTGACCGAGGCGGCCACGCTGGTGGACGAGCAGCGGCGCACGCAGTTCGACAACGTCACGCGCATCACCCGCCTCATCGCCGACCTCCCCAAGTTCAAGGCAGCCGTTGAGATTGGCGATCGCCCGACGCTACAGCCGATCGCGGCCGACTACCAGGCGCAGGCTGGCGCCGATCTCCTGGTGGTCACCAACCGTCGGGGCGAGGTGCTGGCGATGTCCGGCGACACTGGAAGCGGCAGCTTCGAGAGGGCGTCGCGAGAGCCTCTAATGGCCGTTCTGCAGGTCTCGCCGGTCTTCTTGCCGCACCCTCGTGGGGTCCTGCAAATCATCAGTGTGCCGATCACGATTGGACTCGACCGCCCCGATCTCCTGGGCGTGCTCAGCGTCGGCTATCTGCTCGACGATCGGCGGGCCGAGCAGTTCAAGGATCTCACCGGCGCCGACATCGCGTTCGCGATGGACGGCGTGGTCCTCGCCTCGACACTCGACCCCGGCGCCAGCACGGTGCTCCACGACGTTCTGCAAGGGGCACGGTCGCCGCATATCGTGATCGGCGACGCCGAATACGTCGCGCTGACGCAGCCGCTGGCATCGCTGCAGTCCGGCGACGCGACCGCGATCATTCTCCGGTCCCGCACCGATCGCATGCGCACGCTGGCCTCGATTCAGGCCGCGCTGGCAGGGATTGCGCTCGGCGCCGTTCTCCTGGCCGTCGTCGTCAGCTACCTGGTCGCGCGAACCATCACGCGTCCGCTCGCTACCATTACCGATCACATGCGCCTGGTCGCCAAGACGGGAGACCTGACGCGGAAGATCGCCACGAAAGGACCGGCATTCTGGCACGACGAGGACGCGTTGATGGTCGCGACGACCTTCAACACGCTCACCGACTCGATCGCGCAGTTTCAGCGCGAGGCCGGCCAGCGCGAGCGCTTGTCCTCGCTTGGCCGATTGTCCACCGTGATTGCGCACGAGGTTCGCAATCCGCTGATGATCATCAAGGGTGCGCTGCGGACGCTGGCCAAGCCCGGCGCCAACGACGACGACGTCCGCGACGCGGCCAACGACATCGACCAGGAAATCAATCGGTTGAATCGCCTGGTCACCGACGTGCTGGACGTCGCCCGACCGATTCACGTCGAGCCGGCGCCCACGGACATGAACGCGGTGTGCCGGGATGCGGCCGCGGCCGCCAGTGCCGGGGCGAGGACCGAAGTCGCGTTGGAACTGGCGCCAACGCTGCCGACCATCCTCACCGATGGCGAACGGCTGCGGACCGTGCTCGTCAACCTGTTGACCAACGCGCAGCACGCCGTCGACACGAGCGCCGGGCCCAAGGTCCCGGCCGTCAACGGCCAGCGGCCCGCCGTGTCGATCATCACCGAGGGGCTCTCGGACCGGCGGGTCGCCATCACAATTCGTGACCGCGGGCCTGGCATCCCCGACGATGACCTGGCGCGGATCTTCGAGCCATACTTCACCACGCGCCGCGCCGGCACCGGTTTGGGCCTGTCGATCTCGAAGAACATCATCGATGCGCTGGGCGGCACCATCGGCGTCGTCACGACCCGCGGAATCGGCACCGACTTTCGCGTCGAGCTCGGCGATGCGCCGAGCGCCACAGACTGAACCCCATGAGCATCGCTGGCACCATCCTGCTCGCCGACGACGAAACGAAAATCCTGAAGACGCTGGGCCGCGCGCTGCGCGACGACGGGCACGAAGTGGTTACCGCCTCGAACGCCAAGGAGGTCTCGCGCTGGCTCAGCCAGCGTTCCTTCGACCTGCTGGTGGTCGACTACCTGATGCCGGACCGCAGCGGTCTCGATGTGATTCGCGAGATGGTGGCGTCGACGCCGGAAGCGGAGCGGCCGGCGGTGGTGATGATGACCGCCCATGGCAGCATCGAAAGCGCGGTCGAGGCGATGAAACTCGGCGCGCGCGACTATCTCCAGAAACCGTTCGAAGTGGACGAGCTGCTCGTGCTGGCACGGCGCGCCCTCGAAGATCAGCGGGCCCGAACCGGGTTGCGCTATCTCCTCAGCGAGCGCGATGCCGAGTTTGATCACTACGGCATCATCGGCCGCAGCCGCAAAATCCGGGACGTCATCTCGCGGGCGGAGCTCGTCGCTGAGTCGAAGAGCACGGTCCTGCTGTCGGGCGAAACCGGCACTGGTAAGGAGCTGGTCGCCCGGGCGATTCATGCCAGGAGCGCGCAGCGCGCGATGCCGCTCATCAAGGTCAACTGCGCGGCCATTCCCGAGACCCTGCTCGAATCCGAGCTGTTCGGCCATGTGCGCGGCGCGTTCACCGGTGCGGCATTTACCAAGAAGGGCCGCTTCTCGCTGGCGGACGGCGGCACGATCTTTCTCGACGAGATCGGCACGATCAGCCTGGCCGTGCAGGCCAAGCTGCTTCGCGTGCTGCAGGATCGCGAGTTCGAGCCGCTCGGCGCGGAGCGCACCCAGAAGGTCGATCTGCGGGTGATTGCCGCCACCAATCGCGATCTGCGGCAAGCGGTGAGCTCGGGAACGTTTCTGGAAGACCTCTTTTATCGCTTGAACGTGATTCCGATCGAGATGCCGCCACTGCGCGAACGCCCCGAAGACATTCCGTCGCTGGTCGAGCATTTCGTCAAGCGATTTGCCGAGCGGACGGGAAAGCCGATCACGGGGGTCGATGAGGGCGCGATGAGCGAGCTCACGCGCTATGACTGGCCGGGCAACGTGCGCGAGCTGGAGAACACGATCGAGCGAGCAGTCGTCCTCGCCACCGGCCCGCTGTTGACGGCGCAAACGGTCTGGCTGATGAGTGCGACGACGACGCCGGCCGCGGCGGCGATACCGTCGCTGAAGCTGCATCGCAATCTGGAGTGGGCGGAGCGGGAAACGATGCGGCGCGCGCTCGAACAGGCGCGTGGAGTGAAGAAGGATGCCGCGGAGTTGATGGGCATCAGCCAGCGCGCCCTCAGTCATTACCTGGCGAAGTACCGCATCGAGGAATGACCCGCCCGCCTTCGCACGATGGAGGGCCTGCGTGCTTCGGCGAGGCAGGCTCTTCCGCACGATGGAGGGCCTGCGTGCTTCGGCGAGGCAGGCTCTTCCGCACGATGGAGGGCCTGCGTGCTTCGGCGAGGCAGGCTCTTCCGCACGATGGAGGGCCTGCGTGCTTCGGCGAGGCAGGCTCTTCCGCACGATGGAGGGACTGCGTGTTTCGGTGAGGCGGCTCTTCGCACGATGGAGGGACTGCGTGTTTCGGTGAGGCGGCTCTTCCCACGATCGAAGAAACCGCGTGCGTCGGCGAGGCCAGTCCCTTACATTCGCCGTAAGCACTTACGCCTCGCGTCGACTCGGTGGCGGCTGGTTGACCGATCGCCGATTGATCCCTGCCAAATCACTCAGGTCTGCGCCGCCTCGAGCGTCTCAGGAGCGGCATCGAGCTTGCTTTACCACACGACAGTGCGCGTCTTACGGTCTCCTATTTTGTTCGCCATTGCCGTGGCGGGGACGGCGCTCCTGTCTGGCCCGACCTCAACGTTGTTAGCTCGGCAGGACCTCGCCACGGCTTCTGCGCCAATCGTCGTCGAAGTAACGGCCAAGCGATTTGCGTTCGAGCCCGACCAGATCGAAGTCACCGAAGGTGATCGCGTCCGGCTCGTGGTGAGCTCGGCCGACGGTGTCCACGGAATCGGAATCAAGAAATTCAAGGTCGACAAGAAAGATCCCGCGAGGTGAAACAGTCACGATCGATTTCGTCGCTTCGACGGCAGGAACATTCCCCGTCCTTTGTTCGGAGTATTGTGGAAAGGGTCACGAGGATATGAAGGGTACCCTCGTGGTGAAGGTGCGACCGTGACCTATAACTCATGGACAACATGACCAAACTGAATCTGCTCGGCGCGGTTGTCGTCGTTGCGCTCACCGGATCGGCGTGCGATGAGAAGCTCAGTGACATCGCCGGTCCAACACCGAACCTCGAACCCACCCTCTCGAGCATCCAGCGCGAGATTTTCAGCGCGACGGACTCCACAGGCAGAACCCCATGCGCTCAGTGCCACACCAACATCGGGAGGAACCCGGCAGTTCCCGGGTTCCTTCTCACCGAGGGGCAGTCATACCAGTCTCTAGTCGGGCACTCGAGTGTGAATAAGTCCGGGGCCGTGAACGTCATTCCAGGCGATCCCGACAACAGCTACCTCATCCAGAAGCTGGAAGGGCGAGGCGGCATCGTCGGGCTCCGCATGCCGCGGACTGGACCGCCCTACTTGACCGATGGACAAATCAGCATCATCCGTCGCTGGATCGAACTAGGCGCCAAGAACGACTAGGAGACAGCCATGCTTCGTTTCTTCCTTGCAATCATGGTCACGCTCTGCCCAATTGGTGCGACGGCGGCCATGGCTCAGGCACCGACGCCGGCGACCGACCCCGCGAACGGCGGAGCCGCCGCCACTCAGGAGCCGGACGATCCCGATCTGGATCCCAATCCGGCGCAACCCGACTTCTGGCTCGCGACGTTGCCCACGAACCTGCGTCTCCCGGTGCACAAGCTGTCGTTCCGCTTGACGCATCGGTTTACCCGCCCGCTCGGCGCGGGTGATTTCGGCGATCTCCTCGGCGATATGTTTGGATTGGACAGCGGCGCCGTCATCGGCCTCGACCTTCGTTACGGGTTGATCAAGGGCGGGCAGATTGGTGTGTATCGCACGTCGAACAAAACGATCCAGTTCTACGGCCAGTACGAGCTGACCTCGCAAAAAAACTTTCCGCTCGGCATCAGCGTGGTCGCCAACATCGACGGGACCGACAATTTCCAGGACAGCTACTCGCCTGGCATTACTGCCGTGATCTCGCGTGAGCTCGGCGATCGCGCGGCGTTGTACCTGGAACCGGGGTGGGTCAACAACACCAACTCGGAACCAAGCGAGCTGGTCGACGACAACGACACGTTCGTGGCCGGCATGGGCGCGCGAATCCGTCTCTTGAAGAACACCTATTTCATGATCGAAGGCACGCCGCGCGTCAGCGGGTATGCGCCAGGTGACGCATTGATCAGCTTTGGCATCGAGCAGCGCGCCGGCGGGCACGTGTTTCAGCTGAACTTCTCAAACGGTTTCGGGACGACGCTGGCCCAGGTGGCCCGCGGCGGGTCGAACTCGAGCGACTGGTATCTCGGTTTCAACCTTTCCCGAAAATTCTTCTAGGCGGCCGATTGATGTCACCTCGATCCAAGATGAGCGGTCTAACCAGGCATATGCAGATCGAGGCGCCAGATTGGCGGGGCGTGCTGGCGTGCGCGGCGGTCCTGTTGACCATCGCCTGCGGCGGCGGTGGTGGCGACAGCACGCCGACGCCGCCGACAGCCCCGACGCCGACGCCACCGACCGGCGGTGGGCCGTTACCAACGGCAGTGACGATCACGATCAGCTCCGATGGGCAGGTCTCGCCCGTCACGGTGACGATTGCCCAGGGCGGCCGCGTCACGTTCGTGAACAACCACAATCAGCCCCACGACATGTCGTCGGATCCGCACCCGGAGCACACCGACTGTCCTGAGATCAACCAGGTGGGGTTCCTGACGTCCGGACAGTCACGGTCGAGCGGTAATCTCAACACGCGCCGGACTTGCGGCTACCACGACCACAACCAGCCGAGCGCCACGCGGTATCAGGGTCAGATTGTGATTCAGTAGTCGTAGACGCCCTTGCCCACTTTGCGGCCGAGCCGCCCGGCGCGGACGTGCTGTTCGAGGAGGGGGCAGGGGCGGAACTTCTCGCCGAGCGTCCGATGCAGGTACTGCAGGATGCTCAGCCGCGTGTCCAGCCCAACCAGGTCGACCAGTTCGAACGGCCCCATCGGGTGATTGAGGCCGAGCTTGAGCGCCTTGTCGATGTCTTTCGCGCTCGCCACGCCTTCCTGCAGCATGTAGAACGCCTCGTTGCCGATCATGGCGTTGATCCGGCTGGTGACGAAGCCGGGCGATTCGCGGACGACGACGGTCTCTTTGCCCATCGTCGTGGCCACTGCCGCGATGGTATTGATGGTGCGCGGCGTCGTCTCCAGCGCACGGACCACCTCGACGAGCTTCATGCGATGCACGGGGTTGAAGAAGTGCATGCCGCCGAGACGCCCGGGGTTCTGCAGCACCGCCGCCATCTCGGTGATGCTGAGTGCCGAGGTGTTGGTAGCAAAAACGGCGTGTTGCGGCGCGCTCATTTCGGCTTCGCCCAGGAGGTTGAGCTTGAGCTCGATCTTTTCCGGCGCCGCTTCGATCATCAGGTCGGCGTGGCGAACCGCGTCGTCGACGGCGATCGTCAGGCGGAGCCGGCCGCGCATCGCCTGCGCTCCCTCCTGCGTGAGCTTGCCGAGCTCGATGCTCTTCTGAAAGATCGCTTCGATGCCGGCCGCGCCGCGATCGAGCTGGGTTCGTGAAACATCGAAGAGGTGCGTCGTGTAGCCGGCCGCGATCGCCGCATGGGCGATGCCGTGGCCCATCGTACCGGCGCCGAGGACCGCGATGGTCGAGACCGGCAAACCCTCGTTGTCCGCCGCAGCGCCTGGCGCGGAGGCGGAAAGTTTGTCGCGACCAGCAGTGTCGGACTGAGTCATCAGCGACCTGTAAACTCCGGCTTGCGCTTTTCCACGTTCGCCGCGATCCCTTCGCGGGCGTCGTCGCTCTCGAACAGCCGCTGCTGCAGCTCCCGTTCGAGTGCCAGGGCCTCGGTGAAGCCCATTTCCAGCCCGGACTGAACGGCGCGCTTGATGTGACCCACGGCCTTTGACGCCCGATTGGGCGGAACGAACTGCCGCGCCCAGTCGATGACCGCGTCGTCAAACCGGCGGCCGTTGAGCTCGGCCTCCGACCACACGTGATTCACCAGCCCGAGGCCGTGCGCCTGCTCGAAGGTCAGCAGCGTGCCGAGCGCCATCAGCTCGATCGCCTTCGCCTTTCCCAGCAGGCGCGCAAGACGCTGAGTGCCGCCGGTGCCTGGCAGCACCCCCAGCGCGACTTCGGGTAGTCCGATCTTGCCCCCGCCCTGTCGCGCGATCCGAATGTCCGCGGCCATCGCCACCTCGAGCCCGCCGCCGACGGTGTGGCCGTTGAGCGCGGCAATGACGAGCTTCGGGGTCTGTTCCAGGCGGTTCAAGGTCTCGTTGGCGTGGAGGCAGAAGTAATACTTGAACGTGGGGTCGGCATCCTTCAGCATGCCGATGTTCGCGCCAGCGCAGAAGAATCGATCGCCGGCGCCGGTGATGACGATGACGTGTACCGACTCGTGCATGCGGGCCTCGAGAATCGCGGCATCGAGCTCGCGCATCATCTCGTACGAGTAGGTATTGGCCGGAGGATCGTTCAGTGTCAGAAGCGCAATCCCGTCGGCGTTGCGATACTCGACCCGCATCATTCAGTTTCTTTCTTCGTTCATCATTCTTCTTTCTTCGTCAATGGCGAGGAGCCTCAAGCCTCAGTCCGTACGTACTCGAAATCGATCGGCATCCGGTTGATGCCACGTGCGGGCGGGGCGATGTAGTTCGCAAACTGGCCGGGCTTGTAGATCGGCGTCACCTGCAGGCTGTGCAGGTACTGCTTGTCCTCGGGTGACGGGAGCCACTCGTACTTCCGGCGGTCCCATTCTTGTGCAGTCAGCGTATTGCCCAACGGATCGAAATGGCGGTCCGCATAGATCCCGACCCTGCGATTGAACCGGCGCGAAGGCAGATAAATGCGATCGGACAGGCCGTGGGCTTCGAGGATGCGCTTGTTCCAGCGGTCGACACCGGCCTGGCAGTCGCCGACGTACCAATCCCGCAGCACTTCGTTGAGCGCGTTTCTCATCGGCACTTCCTGGCGGATGATGCGGCCAGTATCGTCGAGCATGTCGAGCACGTACAGGTTCGCGGCCAGGACGTGATCGTCCTCGAATTTCTCCTCCTCGGCCCGCCCCTTCAGCCCGTTGGCGAAGTAGGTGGCGGCATTGCTCGACACCTCGCTGCCGTGCAGATCCAGGCTCTGGCTGAACCAGAAGTTCACCATTTTCTGGATCAGCGGCAGGTCGATGCCGCCGGCCCGCCGCACATCGCCCGAGAATCCGGCGTCCTTCAACAACTGGCACGTTCGCTCCAGGATCCGGGCCACCCCGCTCTCGCCCACGAACATATGGTGAGCCTCCTCAGTGAGCATGAAGCGGGTCGTCCGCGACAGCGGATCGAGTGAGCTTTCCGATAGCGACAAGAGCTGCGACTTGCCATCGCGGTCGGTGAACATCGTGAACGCAAAGAAATCGAGCCAGGTGTCAATCGGCTCGTTGAACGCTTCGAGCATCCGCGGCGTATCGCTGTTGCCGCTGCGGCGATCGAGCAGCGCTTCGGCTTCCTCCCGGCCGTCGCGGCCGAAGTACGAGTGCAGCAGATAGACCATCGCCCACAGATGACGGCCCTCTTCGACGTTGACCTGAAACAGGTTGCGCAGGTCGTAGAGGCTCGGGCAATGCGCGCCGAGCGAACGTTGTTGCTCGACGCTGGCTGGCTCGGTGTCGCCTTGAATCACGATCAGGCGCCGCAGCTGATTGCGGAATTCACCAGGCACTTCCTGCCACACCGGCTTGCCCATGAAGTCGCCGAATCCGATGCGGCGATCGTGCGTGGGCTCGGCGAGGAAGATGCCCCACCGATACTCCGGGAGCCTCACGTAGTCGAAGTGCGCCCAGCCCGCCGCATCGACGCTGGTCGCGGTTCGGAGATAGACGAGGTGGGCGTCTTGAAATCCCGGCGGACCCACCTCGCGCCACCAGTCCAGGTACGCCGGCTGCCAGTGCTCGAGCGCTCGCAGCAGGCGCTTGTTGCCTGCCAGATCGACGTTGTTGGGTATACGTTCGCTAGAAATCATAAAAACCTGCGCGTGTCGTTCAGCCCTGAGGCCCGGGGCTTGGGGCTTGGGTTGTGCCTCCTGCCTTGTGCCTTCGCTAGGTGCGCCGCCAATCAAACGAGGGCCGGCCCTCGCGCCCGTAGACCGTCAGGGCGCCGCGCTCGCCGACGGCGTTCGGCCGCTGAAAGATCCAGTTCTGCCACGCCGTCAGCCGGCCAAAAATCTTGGTCTCCATCGTCTCGGGACCGGCGAAGCGGAGGTTCGCTTCCATCCCCGTCAGGGCGTCCGGCGAGAAGGCGGCACGCGCCTCGAGCGCCATGCGGACTTCGTCGTCCCAGTCGATGTCATCTGGCGCCGAGAACACGAGGCCCGCCTCGAGCGCTTCCTGCGCAGTGAATGGCCCGTCGTGGCCAAGCACACGAGCGACCGATGGAGGCTCGCCGAGAAACCGCACCGCCAGCCGCGACAGGCCGTTGCTCATGGGATACGCGCCGCCATTCATGGTGGAGAGCTGAATCGTGTTGTCCTCGTCCGGGTGATCGAGCATGTAGGCCCGATCCGCTGCCAGCGCCAGCTCGAACAAGGTTCCGGCAAACGCGTTGCCGGGCTCAATGATCGCAAAGAAGCTGCGCGACGTGAGATCGATGCGCTTCAAGGTTCTCCGGATCAATCCAATGATCTCGCGAACCAGCCAGTGGTCCTTGTGGGCCTCGAGCGTGGCGTCGACCTCCAAGACGGCTCGCGGATCGCCCTTCGCGCGAAGCACGACGACGCCAATCTCCGGCTCGTTGAGACGGAGGCGGAGGATCGCATCGTCCAGTTCTCTGAAGGCGCGAATCGCCCACGCCTGGTCGCCTGCCTGCTCGAATTCCTCAGGGGTACGAGGGCGTTCGATCGTGGCCTCGCCGGGCGCCGCAACCGTCAAGTCACAGACGCGCCGGCTGCGATCGATGCCGCCGGTAACATAGCGGTAACGAATCTTGTCGCCGTCAATCTCGGGGTTGAGCGGCCCGAGCGCCACCCCTTTGGCGTGTGCCGGGCGATCGGACTGATTCGCCAGCTCACTCGCCCGCCTCGCGACGGCGTCCTTGAATTGACTCGTTGGAAACGTGGCATCGACGAATCGACCGTCAACGGCCCGCTTGCCGCGCACGCCTTCGGTCAGCGTGCTGAAGTCGTCGGCGAGATCGCGTCGGACCTTTCGCTTGTCGACCACGCGCGTGAGCCCGCCGGTTCCGGGCAAGACACCGAGCAGCGGCGTCTCAGGGAGCGCAACCGCCGCGGACCCATCGTCGACGAGGAGAATCTCGTCACACGCCAGCGCGAGTTCGTAGCCGCCGCCGGCACAGATGCCGTTGACCGCGGCGAGAAACTTGATGCCGCTGTGGGCGCTCATGTCCTCCATGCCGAGGCGCGTCTCGTTGGTGAACTTGCAGAAGTTCACCTTGAAGCCGTGCGTGGAGGTCCCGAGCATGAAGATATTGGCGCCCGCACAGAAGATGCGCGGCTTCAAGCTGCTCAGCACGACGACGCGCACGTCGGGGTGTTCGAAGCGCAGGCGCTGAAGCGCGTCGGCGAGCTCGATGTCGACGCCGAGATCGTATGAATTGAGCTTCAGTTTGTAGTCCGCCGGCCGCAAACCGCCGTCTTCCCGGACGTCCATCCCGAGCGTCGCGACGTGCCCGTCGATCGTCAGCTTCCAGTGTTTGTATTGATCGGGCGAGGTCTCGAAGATGACCGACGGAGTCTGCGTTGCTTGCTCCACGCGCGCAGTCTACTACGAATTTAAACGCTCGTTCAAATCGTGATATAAGACACCGGGTTTCATTTTTCGCGCGCGACGCAACACGAAAGCGAAACCCGGTGTCATGTCTGCCACATCTGATCGCCGGATTGAGATTCTGAAGAGCGCGGCGGCGGCGTTTCGGCGCCGCGGCTATCACGGCGCGAGCGTCGACGAGATCGCGTCGGCGCTGGAAATGACGAAGGGGAATCTCTACTACTACTTCAAGAACAAGGAAGAGATTCTCTTCGCGTGCCACGACTACTCGCTGGATCTGCTGCTGGCGCTGATGGCCGAAGTGCAGGCCGATCACGCCTCGCCTGAGGCCAAGCTGCGCCGGCTCGTGCTGGCGTTCGTGCACCTCATCCTGGACGAGCTGCATGGCACCGCGCTGACGCTGAATCCCGAGTCGCTCTCGCCGGCCTTGTTGAAGCGAGTGGTCGCCAAGCGCGATCAGTTCGACAAGGGCGTGCGATCGATCATTCAGCAAGGGATCGACCAGGGCGTGTTCACGCCGGGCGATCCCAAGATGATCGAGTTTGCGATCATGGGCGCCGTGAACTGGATCGCGAAGTGGTTCGACCCCAACGGCCCGATGAGCTCCGACCAGATCGGCGAGGCGTTCGCGAACTACCTCGTCGGCGGACTCGCAAGAAAGGCAGAAGGCACAAGGCAGAAGGCAGAATCGCTCTAGCTCTATTCGGCGGTTTCCCCTGCCATCAGTCGCAACACTTCGATCCCGCTTCCCGTCAGGTGTTCTTCGAGCTGCTGCGGTGTGCCGGTCAGGAGTGGGAACGTGCCGTAGTGCATCGGCACTACCTGCTTGACGCCGAGCCAGCGCGCTGCCAGCGCCGCGGTGTCTGGACCCATCGTGAACCGATCGCCGATCGGAAGGAACGCAATATCGGGTTTGTAGAGCTCGCCGATGAGCTTCATGTCGCCAAACAACGACGTATCGCCGGCGTAATAGATGGTCTGGTCGTTCTCGAGCTTGACGACGAATCCGGCGGCTTCGCCGAGGTAGACGATGCCGTTGTCGTCGAAGCTGCTGCTGTGACGCGCGTCGGTCATGGTGATGCGCAGCCCCTTCACCGTGATGGTGCCGCCCTTGTTCATCGGCTCGAGGTTCTGCACGCCCTTCGAACCGAGCCACGAATAGACCTCCCAGATTCCGACGCAGGTCGCACCGGTCGCCCGCGCCATGGCGGCGGCATCGGTGATGTGGTCGCTGTGGCCGTGCGAGATCAGGATCAGGTCGGCGGCCTTCGGCCGCGCGGATTCGGGGAAGGACGGGTTGCCCGTGTACCACGGGTCGAACAACAAGTGTGTACCGCCAGGTGTGCGCAGACTGAAAGAGCTGTGGCCCAGCCAGGTGATGGCGAGACTCTTCATGTCCGAGAGTGTAAACACGAAGAATACGAATTGGAAGAAACACGAAGACACAAGCCAAACAGGAGCTGAGGAGTTCAGGAGAATTCTTTTTCACTCCTGATCTTCTGGTCTTCTGTTCGAGCTTCTTGTCTCGTGTTCGTGCTGGGCCCGTCGCGCACCCCTTGAGGTACACTCAGATGTTGTGATCGAAGCGCCCATCGTGTTCGTGAAACCGCGTGAACCCAAGCCCGAGTGGCTCAAGGTCCGCGCGCCCGGGTCGGAGAACTATCTGCGGCTTCGCAGCATCATGCGCGACCTCAAGCTCAACACGGTCTGCGAGGATGCGCATTGCCCGAACATCGGCGAGTGCTGGCACCATGGCACGGCGACGTTCATGATCCTCGGCGACATCTGCACCCGCGCCTGCACCTACTGCGCGGTCGCGCATGGCCGGCCGGTGACGCTGGACCTCGACGAGCCGCGACGGGTCGCCGACGCCGTGGCGCAGATGGGGCTCAAGTACGCGGTCATCACTTCCGTGGATCGCGACGATCTGGCGGACGGTGGGTCGAGCATGTTCGCGTCGGCCATTCACGAGATCAAAGCCAGGCTTCCAGAGTGCCGCGTCGAGGTGCTCATTCCCGATTTCAAAGGCGAAGCAGGCCCCCTCGAGACGGTCTTACGCGCCAGACCAGACGTGCTGAATCACAACACCGAAACGGTGCCGCGCCTCTATCGGGCGGTGCGGTCGGGCGGCAAGTACTCGCGGACGCTCGAGCTGCTGGATCGATCCCGCAAGCTCGCTCCTCGGATTCCCACGAAGACCGGACTGATGGTCGGCCTTGGTGAGGCACAACACGAGCTCGTCGAGGTCTTCAAAGATCTACGAAACGTGGGCGTGTCGATTCTGACCATCGGGCAGTACCTGCGGCCGTCAGCTCAGCACGCCGAAATGACGCGCTACTACCATCCCGATGAGTTCCGCGAGTTGAAGCGCATTGCCCTGGACCTGGGCTTCGTCCATGTCGAAGCCGGACCGCTGGTGCGCAGTTCCTACCACGCTCACGAACAGGCGGACGCGGCGCAGGCGGCGTCGGCTCGGTAGCGATTCCTGCGCGAACCAAGATCTGAGTCTCAACTCGGGAACTGTGGGCTTGGGGCTTGGGGCTTGTGGCTTGGGGCTTGTTTCTCAAGTCCCAAGGTCTCAAGCCGCAGGCCATAAAGTGCTTCTACGCAACCGAGGCGGCGTACTCCTCGTAGGCGCCCTTGAAGTCGTGGATCGCGCCGTGCTCGAAGAACCAGACGCGCGTGCCGACCTCTTCCATCAAGTCCTGATCGTGGGTCACGAGCAACACGGTGCCCTCGAACCGCTGCAGCGCCACGTTCAGCGCGTTGATGGCTTCGAGGTCGAGGTGGTTGGTCGGTTCGTCCAGGATCAGGACGTTCGGCTTCTGCAGCATGATGCGGCACAGCAGAAGGCGCGCCGTCTCCCCGCCCGAGAGCGCCGCTGTCGGCTTCAGCCCTTCCTCTCCGCTGAAAAGCATCTGGCCAAGCAGTCCATGGATGTCCTGACGAGAGGCGTCAGGGTCGAATCGATGGAGCCATTCCACTGCCGTCAAACCAGGTTCGATGGCGCCGGTCGCATCCTGAGGGAAGTAGCCGATCGATGCCTCGTGGCCCCATCGTGTGCTGCCGCTGTCGAGGTCGCCCGTGGCGTTGAACCCAGGCGCGTCGGACAGCAGCGCCTTGAGCAGCGTCGTCTTGCCCTGGCCGTTTCGCCCCACCAGGACGATCTTCTCGCCCCGCGAGATGATCCCGCTGAAACCCGAGAACACCGCGTGCGCGCCGAACGACTTGGAGATGCCTTCGAACTCCAGTGCCGTTCGGCCCGACGGACGATTCATCGCGAACTTGATGTAGGGCCGCTGGATGTTCGAGCGCGCCAACTCCGTGGTCTGCAGGCGCTCGACCTCTTTGCGTCGTGACTGCACCTGGCTGGATCGCGTGCCGGCCGAGAAGCGCGCGATGAAGTCGTTCAGCTGCGCGATCTTCTTCTCCCGTTGTTCGTTATTGGCCTCGAGGCGCGATCGAATCTGCGTCTTGGCCATCACCATGTCGTCGTAGCCGCCGGCATAGGTGATGATCGTCTCGTAGTCGATGTCGGCCGTGTGCGTGCAGACCGCGTTGAGGAAGTGACGGTCGTGCGAGATGACCACGAGCGTGCCTTCGTAGCGCAGCAGGAAATCGCGCAGCCAGTGGATGGAGTCGAGGTCGAGGTGATTGGTGGGCTCGTCCAGCAGCAGCCCCTCGGGACGGCCGAACAGCGCCTGCGCCAGCAGCACGCGCACTTTTTGCCCGCCCTGAATCTCGCTCATCCGGCGGGCATGCAGCTGGTTGGGAATGTCCAGGCCCTGTAACAGGATCGCCGCCTGGCTTTCCGCCTCGTAGCCATCTTCCTCGCCGACGATGCCTTCGAGCTCGCCCAGGCGCATGCCGTCTTCTTCGGTCATCTGCGCCTTGGCGTAGAGCAGCTCGCGCTCGTCCAGCGCGCTCCACAGCCGGGCGTTCCCCATGATCACGCTGTCGATGACGCGGAAGCGATCGAACGCGTACTGATCCTGGCGAAGCACGCCGACCTTCCGGGGCCGGGTCACCGAGCCCTTTTGCGGCGGTACCTCGCCGGTCAAGATCTTCATGAACGTGGACTTCCCCGCGCCGTTGGGCCCGGTGAGGCCATAGCGCCGGCCGGCGGAGAAAGTGGTGGTGACTTCGTCGAAGAGCACCTTCGAGCCGAAGCGCATGGAGACGTTGTCGACAGAGATCACAGCCCACCATCATAGCAAATCACCACCGGGGAAGGCAGAAGGCACAAGCACCGGGGGAAGGCAGAAGGCACAAGGCAGAAGGCACAAGGCAGAAGGCAGAACGCCTGGTGGCACTCCAGATCGAAGCGCGCCGGCGACAGCTGATCATTCACGAGGCGGATCATCCGATCGATCACGAGATCGATCTTCAGATCAACGGTTCAATCGATCGATAGATCGATCGCCAGATCACCACCTCACCAGCTCAACCGGCGACCTACGCGCCCTACCTGCCTTACCCGCCTTGTTTTTTCCGAGGCTTATAAACGTGCGTCGCCTGGCCGAAGAACATCTCGGCGGCTTCCATCACCGTCTCGGACAGCGTCGGATGCGTGTGGATGGTGAGCTTCACATCTGTCGCCGTTGCGCCCATCTCGATGGCGAGCACGCCTTCGGCAATCAGCTCTCCTGCACCCGATCCCGCAATCCCGACGCCGAGAATGCGTTCGGTCGCCGGATCGATCAGCATCTTCGTCATGCCGTCGGTGCGATCGTTGGCGATCGCGCGGCCCGATGCCGGCCAGGGAAAGCGCACGATGTCCACGTTGAGCCCGCGCTTCTCGGCTTCCGATTCGGTCAGACCGGCCCACGCAATCTCCGGATCCGTGAAGACGACGGCGGGAATCGCCGCCGGCTCGAACACGGCCTTGTGTCCGGCGATGGCCTCGATGGCGACGCGCGCTTCGGCGAAGGCCTTGTGCGCGAGCATCGGCTCACCGGCCACGTCGCCGATGGCAAAGACGCTCGCCTCGGCCGTACGCCGCTGCCCGTCGGTTTCGATGAACCCCTTCGCGTCCACCTTCACCTTGGTGCGGTCGAGACCCTCGAGCCTGGCATTCGGGCGGCGGCCGATCGAGACCAGCACGTAGTCGTAAGTGGCGGCGGGTGGTGCGCCTTCGCCTTCGAAGTGAACGGTCACGCCGCGGTCCGCGGCCGTCATCGAGGTGACCTTGGTGGACACCATCACTTTCTCGAAGGTCTTCTCCACGCGCTGCGCGAGAAACCGGACGAGGTCCCGATCGGCGCCCGGCAACAGCCCGGGCGTCATCTCGACGACCGAGACACGCGTGCCGAGCGTGGCATAGACCGAGCCCAGCTCGAGGCCGATGTAGCCGCCGCCGATCACGAGCATGGTCTTCGGGATCTCCGGCAGATCGAGCGCGCCAGTCGAATCGATCACCCGCGGGGAATCAATCGAGAGCGACGGTATGCGGGTCGGCAGCGATCCGAGCGCCAGCACGACGTAGTCGACGCTGACCGTCTCCTCGCCGCCGTCGGCCTTCTTCACCTTGATGGTCTTGGCGTCGACCAGCGCGGCGCGGCCCTGCAGGTAGTTGACCTTGCGGAGCTTCCCGACCTGCCCCGTCCCACTGGTGAGCTTCTCGACTACGGCGTTCTTGTAGGCGCGAAGCTTGTCGACGTCCAGCTTCGGCTCGCCGAACTCGACGCCCCAGTGAGCGGCGTGGCGAGCCTCGTCGATCACCTTGGCGACGTGGAGGAGCGCCTTGGACGGGATGCACCCGCGGTAGAGGCACACGCCGCCGGGGTTCTTCTCCTCGTCGATGAGCGTGACCTGCATGCCGAGGTCGGCGGCATAGAACGCGGCCGTGTACCCGCCGGGACCGGCGCCGATGACTGCGACGTGAGTGGACATAGTCGGAATCTAGTGATGTGTTGAAGTGGTGATCTTATGATCGATCTAGTGATCGCGTGATCTGGAGATCTCGTGATCGATCTGGTGATCTATCGCCTGATCTCCTGATCGAGGTGATTCAGGCGCCACCGCAGGTTTGGATCATCAGCTGGATCACTAGATCGATCAACCGATCGACAGATCGCCAGATCGAACATCGATCACCAGCTCACCACTTCACGAGATCAAGAGATTCGGCTAACCCCTCAGCGCAAGAGTGAAGGGTTGTTCCAACGCCTCGACGACCCAGCGCAGGAAGCGGATCGCGTCGGCGCCGTCGACCAGGCGGTGGTCGTAGCTGAGCGACAGCGGCAACATCTGCCTCGGCTCGAACGCCGTGCCGTTCCAAACCGGCTCCAAGATGCCGCGCGAGATGCCGAGAATCGCGACTTCAGGCCAGTTCACGATCGGCGTGAACGACGTGCCGCCAATGCCGCCGAGATTGCTGATCGACATCGAACCGCCGGACATGTCATCGAGCGTGAGCTTGCGCGCCTTGGCCTTTTCGGCCAGCTGATGAATCTCGACCGACAGCTCAATCAGGTTCTTCCGATCGGCGTTCCGAATCACCGGGACCAGGAGTCCGTTCTCCGTGTCGACTGCGATGCCGACGTGGATGTACTTCTTGTAGACGATGGCCTCGCCGGCCATGTCGATCGAGGCATTGAACTGCGGGAACACCTTGAGGGCGCTGGCAATGACCTTGGCGGCGATGGCGGTAACGGTCAGATTCCCGCCCGCCTTTTCCACCTCGGGCCGGTACTTCTTGCGCACCTGCTCGAGCGAGGTGATGTCGGCCTTGTCGAACTGCGTGACGTGTGGAATCGCCGTCCACGCAAGGCTCAAGTGCTCCGCGGTCTTCCGGCGAATCCCGGTCATCGGCATGCGCTCGACCTCTCCCCACTTCGAGAAGTCCGGCAGCACCGGGCCAACGCCGGCGGGCCGTGGTGTCGCGGCCGCCACCTGACCACCGGAGCCAAGGCTGTGCATCACGCGCTTGGCGAACTCCTTGACGTCTTCCTGCGTGACTCGCCCGCCAGGGCCGGTCGCCGGAACCTGCGCAATGTCGACACCAATCTCGCGAGCGAGGCGACGGACTGACGGCGCGGCTGGCGGCGTGGTCTTGCTCGAGGCCGCCGCAAGAGCGCTCGCCGCCGGCTGCGAGCGCGTCGCGAACTCCACGACTCGGCGGCGTTCAACGGGTTCAGAAGGTTCAGCGGGTTTAGAAGGTTCAGGCGGTTGAGGAGGCCTGGCTGGTTCCGCGGGCCGAGCCGCAGGGGCGGGCGCTGCCTGAGCCGGCGCGGGCTCCTTCGCCGGCGGCGACGTCTCGCCGGAGCTCGCAGGGGCTTCTGGGCGAGCCGAGGCAGCCCCCGCGCCGTTTTCCATGACGAGCACGGCCTGACCCGGCTTCACCTTGTCGCCGGCCTTCACTCGGACTTCTTTCACTTTGCCGGCGACGTTCGACGGCACTTCAATCGTGGCCTTATCGGTCTCGAGCTCGAGGACCGGCTGGTCGACGGCCAGCGCATCGCCAACCTTGACCAGGACTTTCAGCACATCGCCCTGGGCGACACCGTCGCCAAGGTTTGGGAGGATGAATTCGCTCATCGTTGGTCAGCTAATCGCTGGATTCGGTTTTTCAGTATCGATGCCGAGGTCGGCGATCGCCTTCTCCACGACCTTCGCCTCAATCTGCTTCTCCTGCAGCAGGGCATGCAGCGTGGCGAGCACGATGAACCGCGAGTCGACCTCGAAGAAGTTGCGTAGCGCCGCGCGCGAGTCGCTGCGGCCGAAGCCGTCAGTACCCGAGCGCGTGCAGCCGCCGGGGCAGCCAGCGGTCGATCGAATCCGGCAGGACTTTCAAGTAATCGGAGGCAGCGACGAACACACCGGGCGCATCCTTGGTGATCTGCGTGACGTACGGAACGCGCGCCGGCTCGGTCGGATGCAGACGATTCCAGCGCTCGCAGGCGTGACCGTCGCGGTGGAGATTGACGTAGCTGGTGACGCTCCAGACATCGGCGCCGATGCCGTACTTCTCTTCGAGAATCTGCTGCGCCTTGAGCGCCTCGGTGAGAATCGTTCCGCTACCGAAAATCTGCGCGCGCTTCGTTGCCGTCGGCAGGCCGGTCGGCTTGCAGACGTATATTCCCTTGAGAATCCCCTCGCGTGCGCCCTCGGGCATGGGCGGATGCACGTACTGTTCGTTCATCACGGTGAGGTAGTAGAAGATGTCCTCCCGATCGTGGTACATGCGCTTGATGCCGTCCTCGATGATCACGGCCAGCTCGTAAGCGAACGCGGGGTCGTACGACTGGCAGTTCGGTACCGGGAGCGCCAGCACATGACTCTGGCCATCTTCGTGCTGCAGACCCTCGCCGTTGAGCGTCGTGCGGCCGGACGTGCCGCCGAGCACGAATCCCTTCATCCGCATGTCGGCGCCGGCCCAGATGAGGTCGCCGACCCGCTGGAAACCGAACATCGAATAGAAGATGTAGAACGGAATCGCGTTGATGCCGTGGGTCGCGTAGGCAGTGCCGGAGGCGATGAACGATGACATCGACCCGGCTTCGTTGATGCCTTCTTCCAGAATCTGGCCGTCCGACGCTTCCTTGTAGTACAGCAAGGTGTCGCGGTCCACCGGTTCGTAGAGCTGCCCGCTGTGCGCGTAGATGCCAACCTGACGGAAGAGCGCCTCCATACCGAACGTGCGCGCTTCGTCTGGCACGATCGGCACGACGAGCTTGCCAATCTGCTCCTCGCGCAGCATTTTCGACAACATCCTCACAAACACCATCGTTGTCGACGCTTTGCGGCCCTCGGTCCCTTTGTGGAACTCCTCGAAGACGTCGTGCAGGTCGGCGGTCAGCGGTTCCTGACGAACCTGGCGCTTCGGCACCGGACCATGCAGCGCCGCGCGGCGCTCGCGCAGGTACTTCATCTCGGCGGTCTCGTCCGCCGGCCGGTAGAACGGCGCCTCCGCCACATCCTCGTCAGAAATCGGGATGCCGAACCGGGTGCGGAACGCGGATACCTCTTCGTTGTTCAGCTTCTTCTGCTGGTGCGTGATGTTCTTGCCTTCGCCGGACTCGCCGACGCCGTAACCCTTGATCGTTCGCGCGAGGATGAGGGTCGGAACGCCCTTGGTGTCCATCGCCCGCTTGTAGGCGTTGAAGACCTTGATCGGATCGTGCCCGCCGAGTGACAGCTTCTTGAGCTGCTCATCGGACAGGTGCTTCACCATCTCGAGGAGCCGTGGATCCGCGCCCCAGAAATGCTTGCGGATGTAGGCACCCGACTCGACGGCGTACTTCTGGTATTCGCCGTCGACGATCTCGCCCATCCGCTTCACGAGCAGGCCCTCGGGATCCTTCTCGAGCAGGTCGTCCCACTCCGAGCCCCAGATCACTTTGATCACGTTCCAGCCGGCGCCGCGGAAAATGGCTTCCAGCTCCTGGATGATCTGACCGTTACCGCGAACGGGTCCGTCGAGCCGCTGCAGGTTGCAGTTGATCACGAAGATCAGGTTGTCGAGCTGCTCGCGCGAGGCCAGCGTGATGGCGCCGAGCGACTCGGGCTCGTCCGTCTCGCCGTCGCCAAGGAAGGCCCAGACTTTGGCGTCGGTTCGCGGCTTGAGGCCGCGGTCTTCCAGGTAGCGGTTAAACCTCGCCTGGTAGATCGCCATGATGGGCCCGAGGCCCATCGAAACGGTCGGGAATTCCCAGAAGTCCGGCATCAGCCATGGGTGGGGGTATGAAGACAGCCCGCCGCCCTTGTTGAACTCGCGGCGGAAGTTTTCGAGCTGAGTGATGCTCAGCCGGCCTTCGAGAAAGGCCCTGGAGTAGATGCCCGGCGACGCGTGGCCCTGGAAGTAGACGATGTCGCCTTCGTTGCCGTTATCGCGTCCCCTGAAGAAGTGGTTGTAGCCGAC
The DNA here is from genome assembly GCA_963773045.1 of uncultured Acidobacteriota bacterium. Taxonomy (GTDB): domain Bacteria; phylum Acidobacteriota; class Vicinamibacteria; order Vicinamibacterales; family UBA2999; genus 12-FULL-67-14b. The sequence goes on from CAVYZT010000016.1 coordinate 292,090, forward strand.
TTCGTAGAGCGTGGCCGCGGAGGCAAACGTCGAAATGTGACCGCCGATGCTGTCCTCGACGCGATTGGCGCGAACGACCATGGCCATGGCGTTCCACCGCACCAGGCTCTTGATGCGGCGCTCGATCTCGCGGCTGCCCGGATACGGGAGCTGTTCTTCGGCGTTGATGGTGTTGATGTACGGGGTATTCGCGGAAAACGGGAGCCGGACGCCAGCCTGACGCGCGTGGATGCCTAAATCGCGGAGGAGCCGGCCGACGCGGGCGGGGCCCCCGTGTCGAAGCACGTCGTCCAATGAATCGAGCCATTCTCGAGTTTCGAGTGCCTCGAGTTGGGCCTCGTCTGTGGGAGCTGTGTTTCGCATGACCGCCTACGACCTTCCTGAGCGAGTGAGAATCGAACTATCTTAGCGAACTCAGGCGTGGAAATGGAAGCAGGCAACGCGCGGGATCGCGCCGTAACGTGTTGAATGATAAACACATGAACCCAACGCCGACCTCCTGGCCGGCGTTGGGTCTGGTCCTCGCCTTCTTCGCCTACGTGGCGTGGGCTCGCACTGACGGCATCACCAGCTCCTTCCTGCTGCTTGGCGAACAGACTCGCGACTGGACGCTCGCGCTCGGCGACTGGTGGGACCTTCCCCTGACCGGGACGCCGAGCGGCGCCGGCGGCAGGGGCTGGGGCCCGGCGTACTTCTGGGTACTCTGGATCGGCCGCCACCTCGTCGGCCCGTTCACCAGCAATCTCCCGCACGCCGGCGGCATCACGATTTCGCTGCTTCAAGCGGGTGCCGACACATGGATCCTGGTCGCCCTCCTGCGCCGGCTGCCCTGGCCGCTCGCGCTCGCCGCGGCGCTGATGATCGCGACGCAACCGTTCGAGGTCGGACTGTCAGCCGCCATCTGGAACCCTCCCGTCGCCGCGGCGTTTGCGAAGATGGCGATCGCGCTCACCCTTGGGTTGAATGCCTCTGCGTCGCGCTGGCGGGTCGCCACGACGGCGGCGGTGGCCTGGCTCGCAGTGCAAGCGCACGCTTCCGGGCTCTTCGTGGCCATGCCAGTCTTCGCGGCGATCGTGCTGGAGCCACTGCTCAAACGTGAGTGGGCACGAGCCACCGACCTGCTGGTGGTCCTCGTCGCCGTCGTCTTTGTCCTCGAGATCCCTTACGGCGTCGCGATGCTGCGAAGCCCGGATGAGGCTCGAGGACCAACGATCGCGCTCGAAAGCGCCGCGAACGTCTCCGCCTTCGATCTTCCGGGCAGCTTCGTGCGGGTCACGTCCGCCGCCGGTTGGCTCATCAGCGCCGGCACCGACGCGTGGCCGTTCTGGTTGGTCACTCTGGCCGCGATGGCAGTCGTCGTCTGGCGCGCCTCGACGGACGCGCAACTGCTCGCGGTCAGCGTGGGCCCGATCGCGGCTGCGACCGTGCTCTTTTCGACATGGACGCGGCCGTACGAGAGCTATTGGTTCATGACGCTGGCGCCCGCCGTGGTCATCACGGCCAGCTTTGCACTTGCGGCGGTGCCGGCGGTGCGGGTCAGAAACCTCATCGGTGCAGGGCTCCTCGCGGCTGTCGTCCTCTGGCAACCGTCGCGGCTGGCGGCGTCGAAGAGTTTCTTCAGATATCCGCAGTACCGCGCGTTGCTGGCCGGTTCAAGAGTGGCGTTGCAGCAAGCGCCAGTCCTTCGCGGCGTGCGCGCTGGATTCGAAGTACACGAGACCACCGACGTGGGTTACATGTACCGGATTCTCGGAGGCCGCATCGCACCAGATGGTCCTTTCGACGCGATCATTCAGCCTGATGGCACGGTTACGTTCACGCCGGTGACGCAACCCTAGACATCTTGAAGCCCAGATTCCATGATCCATGAGTCACGTTCATTGGGCCGGCCTCGAGATGTCTCGCCCCGCGGAGCGGGGCAAGACAAGATAGCCACTAGCGAAGCGGAGCCACTCCTCCACGTTCGCCAGACTGTGGCGGAGCTTTGCTAGTCTTGTCCGACTCTCCTCTGCTGACCCTCGTCATTCCCGCCTTCAACGAAGCGGGACGCATCGGAGGAACCGTCACCGCCGTGACCGAGTACCTCGATCGCCAACCCTACTCCTGGGAACTGATCGTGGTCATCGACGGTGGCGCGGCCGAGGCCGGCACGGAAGCGCGCCAGGCCGCAGGGACTCGATCGAACGTCCGTGTGCTCGAGAACGACGTGAACCGAGGCAAGGGCTACTCGGTGCGGCGCGGATTCGCCGCGGCGCGCGGACAGCGCCTGGCGTTCATCGACGCCGACTTGTCGTTGCCGATCGACGGACTTGCACCGATGATGGCGCGCTTCGACGCCGGCGCCGATGTCGTCATCGGGTCGCGCATGGTGCCTGGCGCCAGCGAATTGGGGACGCCTCCGGCGCTCCGTCTCAAAATGGGCAGGGTGTTCAACGGCATCGTCCAGTTGGTCGCGTTGCCGGGGCTGTCGGACACCCAGTGCGGGTTCAAGGGTTTTACCGCCGATGCCGCACGATCCATCTTCGCCGCGCAAACCATCGATCGGTTCGGCTTCGACGTTGAAGTGCTGTACCTCGCCCGCAAGCGCGGCTTTCGCATCGACGAAGTGCCGGTGGTCTGCACGTATCACAGCGGCAGTTCCGTTCGCCGGATTGGCGACGTGGTGAACATGCTATCGGACGTCTGGCGCGTCCGCCGGCGCCATCGTTGACTTGAGCCAGGTGGGACTGATGGGACTGGTGGGCAGGTAGGACGGGTGAGCAAAACACTCTCTCAGGTTCGCGCGGACATCATTGGCTGCAGTCGCTGCCCGCGGCTGCGCTCGTATTGCACCGACGTCGGGCGAATCAAGAAGGCGTCGTATCGCGATCAGACGTACTGGGCGAGACCGGTTCCAGGATTTGGGGATCCGCAGGCCCAGCTGCTCATCCTCGGCCTGGCGCCAGCGGCACATGGCGCGAACCGCACTGGCCGAGTCTTCACCGGGGACGGAGTTGGCGGGTCTGGCGATTTCTTGATGGCCGCGCTTCATCGCGCCGGCTTCGCCAACCTTCCCACGTCACAGCGGCAAGACGATGGCTTGGTGCTGAGAAACGCGTACATCGCAGCGGCCGTTCGGTGTGCCCCTCCGGAGAACAAGCCATCGCCAGCAGAGATCGACGCGTGCCTCGATCACCTCGCCGCCGAAGTGACTGCTCTATCGCGCGTCCGAGTAGTCGTCGCGCTCGGCAAAATCGCCTGGGATGCGTGGCTGAAGCTGCAGATACGCGAAGGGGTCGCGATAGCGCGACCCCGCCCCGCATTTGCTCACGGCTCCTTCTGCACTCTTGGCACCAGCACTTCAGGCACTGCAGGCACCCTAGGCACTCCAGGCACCCCAGGAACTCCAGGCACCGCATACACCCTAGGCACCTTGATCGGTTGCTACCATCCCAGCCGTCAGAACACGAACACTGGGAAATTGACTCCAGTCATGTACGACGAGCTGTTTCAGCGCATCCGCAAACTCCTGGCTGACTAGCCGGAATCTTCTGTGCCCGATCCCGCAGATCGGATGCCGGCTCCAGGATCCCCGATCCCGGCCCGGATCAGTTACTTCTTGATTAGCGGATTGACGTAGTCCTTTGCCAATACGCGATCCGGATCCGGTCGCACGCTCAAGTAGTCCACGTGGTCGGTGATCGCGGTCCATCCATGCGGCACGCCGGCCGGAATGATGATGATGTCACCTGTCTTGACCACCTTCTTCACCACATCGTCGCCGGCGATCATGCCGCTGCACGACGGACCGTTGAGCACCTTGGTCACCGCGCTATCAGGAGGCGATTTGCGGCCGTTGACGATGTGGCCACCAGTGACGAGCGTGCCTCCGCCCGACACGATGATGTAGGTCTCGGTCTGGTGGTCATGCGAGATTCCACCCGGCGAGCCGCCGGCTGGCGGCGTCGCCGCCTTCTCGCCACACGGTTCGGCCTGCGCCGCGGCTGCGGCCGCGGCGGCTGGTGCGGCTCCGCCGCCGGAGGGCGGCGCAGTGGTTGGTCCGCGGTGAACGATTCCCACGGCCTCGTTCAGTTTGCCGATGTCCACGCTGACAATCTGGCGATCGACGCCCGGGCTGGCGTTGATGAGCTTGATCTGTTCGTCGGTGATGTACGTGGCGGCCTTCGGCGACTGCGCCAACGCCGTAACCGGCATCGCCACGAGCGCGGCGGCGCCGAACGCCCACAGTGACTTCGTCATAGCTGCCCCCAAAGATGCGAAGAGTTTGTTACTGGGCGCCACTATACCGCCAGATCACGCTGCGGCTTCAGTAAGGCTATGGCCGGGCGGTGGGAGCGCCAGAATAGGACACGCGCCAGATCTTCTTGCCGCCATCATCCGAGATGAGAAGAGACCCGTCTGGCATCTGCAGCAGACCGACGGGACGGCCCCAGACCTCTTTCTTGTCGGGCGCAAGCATCCACCCGGTCAGAAAATCCTCAGGACCGGCGGTCGCCTTTCGATCGCTGAACGGAATGAACGCAATCTTGTAGCCCTGCCGCTGCGATCGATTCCACGACCCGTGCAGCGCCACGAACATGCCGCCTCGATACTTCGCCGGGAACTGCTCGCCCGTGTAGAAGAGGATGTCGAGCGGGCCCACGTGTCCGCCAAGGAGCACGTCCGGATAGAGCGTGTTCTGCACCTTGGCGGGATCGACGCCTTTGTGTCGCGGGTCTTCGTGCGGGCCGATGTAGGCATACGGCCAGCCGTAGAAGCCGCCTTCTTTGACCCGCGTGGCGTAGTCGGGCGCCAGGTCGTCGCCCAGCAAGTCGCGCTCGTGCACCGACACCCAGAGATCGTCAGTGCCTGGATAGAAGCGCATGCCAACGGCGTTTCGAAGCCCGGTCGCCACCGTCTCATGCCCGGTGCCGTCAGGATTGAAGCGATGAACCGCCGCTCGCATCGGCGGCTCGTTGAGGTCGACATTCGACTGCGACCCCACCGATAGATACAGCTTGGTGCCAGCCCGATTGAATGCGAGCGTGCGCGTGTTGTGACCGGTCCCCATCCCGGCAAGCGAAATGATTTCCTCGCCGGGCATGCTGGCGCGCATCGTCGCCGCGTCGTAGCGATAACGCTTCACCGACGTCGGCTCCGCAACGTAGAGCCAGCCCTGATTCAACGCCAGACCGTACGGCCGATCGAGCTTCTCGATGATCGCAGTCTTGGTCCCATCCTTGAGGACGTAGACCGCGCCGTTCTGCACGTTGTCGGACATCAGAATCTCGCGGCCTGGCCCGAGGATCATGAAGCGCGGGCGAGAGAAGCCGCCCATGAACTCCTCGACCACGAAGCCCGGCGGCACGGAGAGTTTGGCGCCTTCCGGTTGCGGGATGACCGTCGGGTTGTTCCGCGCCGATTCAGTGGCAAACGGCTCGGGCAGCCCCTTCCAGTTGACGGGCAACTGGCCCGACTGCGCGACCACACCTGCAACGCCGGCCAAGGCCACAACCAAAACCGCGGGGAGAATCTGTCTCGTCATAGGACCGTCCCAAAAAGTAACGGGGTTAACTCTGCGTCGTCTGCGGCCCAGGTTACGTCCGCGCAATCTGCGTGATCACCAGTTGCGGATGATGACCAGCCACGGGCCGATCGCCGCGCCAGCATAAACCAGAGTCAGGCCGGCCAGGATGCGGTGCACGCCGTAAAAGTAGAGGAGCAAACCGCCCGTGGCGGCGACGAGCTTGGCGCCAATCAATGTGGGCAGCGGGCCAATCAGTCCCATCCACGTGCTCAGAACGACGTTGCCTTCCGCCACGACACCGTGTGCCTCGACCGCGAAATACGTGAAGACTCCGTCGAACACCTGTGCCGTAAGGAAGAGCAAGAGGATGATGCGCGATGGATCGACGATGGTGCGAGACACCGTCTCAAATGTAGCGAACGGTACGCATTAATTCAAATCATTGGCTCCGTTGAGAACTTTCTGCAATTTGGCGCGATCGATATTTCCACCAGACATGATCGCCACCACTGTCTGCCCCTCCAGCCGGTCGCGCAGCTTGACGGCCGCCGCGAGGGTCGCGCCGCCGGCCCCCTCCGCCAGGTTATGCGTGGCACGGAGCGCGAGCCTGACTCCGCTGGCCAGTTCGTCTTCGGTCAGCAGCACGAACTCGTCCAAGTACCGCTTGAGCAGGTCGAACGTCAGGTCGAAAGTCACCCGAGTTGCGAGGCCTTCGGCAAACGTGTCGGCCTTCGTGCCGACGACGCGTTCGGTGCCGTGCCACGATCGGGCAACCGCGTCGGCGTTTGCGGCGCCGACGCCGATGATGCGCGCACGTGAGCCCAGCGCGTTTCTCACCGTGATGAGACCGCATGCGCCGCTTCCGCCGCCAACCGGGACGAGGATCGTATCGGCCAGCGGCTGCGCCTCGAAGACCTCCAGCGCATAGGTCCCGACACCGGCGATCAGCATGGGCTCGTTGGCGGAATGGACGTAGCGCGCGCCAGTTTGCGCGGCCCGCGCTTCGCAGCGCTCGCGCGCCTCGTCGAAATCGGCCCCGCCCTCTTCGACCGTGGCGCCGTATGCGCGCATCGCGGCGTTTTTCTCAGGGTTGTTGCCCTCCGGCACGAACACGGTGCAGCGGACCCCATGGAGACGGCATGCCAGGCCGATCGACTGGCCGTGGTTGCCGGTACTCGCTGTGACGACGCCGCGCGAACGCTCTTCGGGTGTCAGCGACGCGATCAGGTTCAAGCCGCCGCGAATCTTGAACGCGCAAGTCGGGTTGTGATTCTCGTGCTTCACCCACATCTGCAGGCCCGTCTCCTCGTCCAGCAACGGGTGTCGCATCAAGGGCGACGGCTTCACGTGCATCGCAATGCGATCGCGTGCGGCGTACACATCTTGCAATGTTGGTGGCTTCATCGTGGCGAGAACCAAACAGGCAAGAGCCGCTCCGGTGTCGAGGCTCCTGCGCACAGTTTAGACATCGATGCTGACTCCATCAAATCGCCACCTACGGGCCGCTGGCGAGCTCCCAGATCTGAATATTGCGGATCTGTCCGAAAGGATACATGTGCAGGCGGCGAAGCGGAGCGGCGAATCCCTCGGTGAAGCGCCGCTGTTCCGTGCCCTCGAGAACAAGGTAGACGGGATGGCCACGCGCGGCCAGCGCGGCAACGAGCGGCTCGAGCTCATCTGACCGCAGCAGATCCCAACGCAGCGTCAGTCGATCGCCGTAGTGCCGGATCGATCCGCTGTGCTGGGCGGCGAGGACGACGGCGTTGGCCGAGGTTCGCTCCCGCAGATGCGCCGCCACCAACGGGTATCGCGACTCGGCCACCATCAGCTGCGGCACGCCTTCCCGGCGGAGGAAGCGCTCGGCCTCGATCGCCGGCACCACCGCAGCGATCACCATGGCCGTCACCGTCAGCCACGAACCGCCGAGCCGATCCGCCAGAGCCGCGAGGCCGCCCGCTGCCGCGATCGAGAAGAGCACGAGCGCCGGCAGCAGGAAGCGCAGCGTTTCCCAATGATCGAATTCGAAATACAGGATGTAAGGAATGGCGCTCACGACAAACGCGACGCTCGCCAGCACGACCGGAAACCGCGGACGAACCAACCAGGCCGCGAGCAGGCCGGCCAGCCAAAGCGCCGAGTGCGTCGTCCAGACGCTTTCCAAGTAGATTCGAAGATTGCTCAACACGGTGGCGCCGGCAAACAGTTGCGTCACCGCACCGTAACCGCTGGTGAGCGGGCTGCCAAACAGCCGCCACTGGAGCAGCGCCTGCGCCAGGACGAATGGCGCAAGACCCGCGACGAACCATGCCGCGTCTGAATACTCCAGCCGGAACGATCGGTCGATCGGTCGTGCTGGCACGCCCCCGGGCCGTCCTTGCCCGGCACGAGGCCACGCGGCGAGCGCCGCGATCACGGCGACCAAGCCGATGCCTCCAGGCCGCGTGACGAATGACGCGCCCGCGGCCAATCCCGCGGCGAGCGGACGACGCGAGGGTTTCACGAGACACCAGATCGACACCAACGCGAACATCGCCGCCGGTACGTCGCTCATCGGTTGCTTCGCGTAGGTCACGACCAGGGCGTCCCAGACGACGAGCGCTGACGCGAGCCATCCTGCGCGCTGGCCGTACCAGGTCGTGGCCAGCCGCCAGACCACCAGGAGCAGGATGACGCCGCAGATTGGTGGAACCAGATAAGGACCCACCGATCCAGCCGCCGCCTGGGCGATCGACATCAGCACGGGAAGGCCGAGCGGATACGATGGCGCGATGCCGGTGCGGTCCGCCGTCGGTACGAAGCCAGCCGGCGTCGCGACGTCCAGAGGGTTCGTGACGGGAAGCCATGAGGCGATCGGCTGAGGCTCGATCAACTGGCCACGGCGAATCAGCTCGCTGGCGCTCACATACCCGTAACTGTCGGAGCCGCCGCAGATGGTGGTGAGGAATATCAGCCAATAGCCGATCGCGCTCAGCGTCACGGCGAGAAGCGCGATCTGCGCAACCCGCAAGGCCCGATCGGTCGCAGCCGCGCGAACCGCTGACCGCGATTGCAGCCAGCCCCGCGCCGCCATCAGCGCGAGCGTCGCGGCCAGTGGTCGAACCCAGTCGTGAAGCCGAACGGAGAAGAGACCGACGTTGAGGGAAAAGCCAGTCGAGATGGCGAGGACCGCGCTCAGCGCGAGACCACAGGCGATGGCGACGTCGAGCAGCGAAATCGCGCGCTTCAACGTGGCGGCGCCGAGCGCTCGACCTCGCCGATGAACGCTCGTGCTTCCTTGATCACGTCTTCGGTGATCCCCATGTGCCCGCGATCGGTGTAGTGCACGAAGCGGTGCTGCGCGCCGGCCTGCTTGAGCCGGTCCACCATGTCCACCGCCTGACCGATCGGAACCGACTTGTCGTCGTCGGAATGAATGACCAGGATGGGCTTCGTCGTCGCGCTGACGTGAGCGATGGGTGATGCCAGCGTTCGCGCCGCTTCGACCGCGTCGGAGACTGGCGTCCACAGGTTGCCCCACGACAGCCCGTTCAGCTCGTAAGGTCCGGCCACGCTGATGACCGCGCGCACGTCGCTTCGGGCCTTCTCCCAGCCTCCGGTTTTCGGAAAGGGGCCATCGCCGAGCGTGGCGACGAGTGAGACGAGCTGGCCGCCGGCCGATTGCCCAATCAGATAGAGGCGATTGGGATCGATTCGGTATTCATCGGCGTGGGCGTGGACCCACCGAATCGCGCAGAGCGTGTCGAGATAGGCGGCCGGCGCCGGCGAGCCGCCGACCAGCCGGTAGTCGATCGACATGGCCACGAAGCCGAACTCGGCCCACTGCTCGACCTTGATACTGCTGGCGTCGGTCCGATTGCCCGCTCGCCAGCGCCCGCCATGAATCGAGATGATCGCCGGACGCAGTCCCGAGCTGTCCGGAACCGCAACGTCGGCCAGCAGCGCCGAGCCCTCGACGCGGCCGTAGATGAGGTCCTTCTGAGCGACGACTCGAGATGGAGGCTGAGCCAGAGCAGCGGTTGCCGAACCGCAAGGCAAGCGTGAGGACGAAGAGCATGACGCGCATGGCTACCTCGCGGGACATTATCTATCGCTTGAAGCCATCGCGGACGCCCACCGTGACGTCCGGCCGGTCGGTAATGAGGCCATCTACTCCCCACGAGAGCAGGCGGCGCGCGTCGGCATCGCTATCCACGACCCACACCTGCAACACGCGGCCTTCGCGGTGAACCTGACGGATGAACGCGGGGGTCACGACGCGAAGGCGCCCGGCCCGCTCCGGCACCTGAAAAGCGACGAAGGGCCGGCGGCTGGCGAGCGGCCAGCGCACCCACGATCGATGCAACGTCCACCGCGCTTCGGGTTCCGATGCGCTGGTCGTGATCTCCGGCGCCTCTTCGCGCAGCGTGTCGAGCGCGCGCTGTGAAAACGACCCGACGCAGACGCGATCGACGGTGCCGGTGCGTCGCACCACTTGGGCCACGGCGCGCGCCAACTCGGGCTGGGCGCCTTTCATCTCGACGATGAATCGAGCGGAAGGGAACCGTCGCAGGGTCGCCTCGAGCGCCGGCACGCCAATCCCCTGTCCACGAAACGGATGCGCGGCGCCGCTCGCGAAGTGGTAGCCGGCATCGACGCGAGCCAGTTCGTCCGCCGAAAGCGCAGCGACCGGCCCAGATCGATCGGTCGTCCGCTCGAGCGATGGATCGTGGAACACCACCGGCACGCCGTCGCCAGACAAACGCACGTCGAGCTCGATGCCGTCGGCGCCGAGGGCCACGCCGTTGTCGAAGGCGGCCGTGGTGTTTTCGGGGGCGAGCTTCGCGCCGCCGCGATGGGCGAAGACGAGCGGACGCGACGACTGGAAAACGGGCGGGAGCGACGGCGGCACCGCGAAGGATCTTTGCATAGCCTGCCTCGCCGAAGCTCGCTTTGCCTTTGGTGGCGAGCGAAGGCGGAGCTTAGAATCGGATCATGTCGTCACCTCCTCGCATCGAAACCCTGGGACAGCTCAAGGCGGCGGTCGCCCGCGGCGAAGTCCGCCGCCGGCCCGTCAGAGACGAAGTGCGCGAGAATCTCGCCGAAAGCGTCCGCCAGAAGGCCCCACTGTTTCCCGGGGTGATCGGATACGACGAGACGGTGATCCCGCAGGTGATCAACGCCGTGCTGGCGCGCCACCATTTCATCCTGCTCGGGCTGCGCGGGCAGGCGAAGACCCGGCTGCTGCGCGCGCTCACGACCCTGCTGGACGAGTGGCAGCCGGTCATCCGCGACAGCGAGATCAGCGACGATCCGCTGGCGCCGCTCTCCGCGTTCGGCCAGGCGCGGGTTGAAGCCGAAGGCGACGCCGTGCCGATTCGATGGCGCTCACGCGATGAGCGGTATGTCGAGAAACTGGCCACGCCGGATGTGACCATCGCCGACATGATTGGGGATATCGATCCGATCAAAGCGGCGAGGGGCGGGCTGCAACTGGGGAGCGCCCTGGCGATGCATTTCGGCCTGCTCCCGCGGGCCAACCGCGGCATCTTTGCCATCAACGAGCTGCCCGACCTGGCGGGAAAGATTCAGGTCGGCCTGTTCAACATCCTCCAGGAAGGCGACGTTCAGATTAAGGGCTACCCGGTGCGGCTTCCGCTCGACGTGATGATCGTCTTCACGGCGAATCCCGAGGACTACACGGCACGCGGCAAGATCATCACACCGCTCAAGGACCGCATCGGGGCCGAGATCCGAACCCACTACATGGCGAATCGGGCCGAGGCACTTCAGATCACCGCGCAGGAAGCGTGGGTGGAGCGTGGCCAGGCGGTTCGCGTCCCGCGCTTCGTCCGCGAAGTGGTCGAAGAGGTCGCATTCCAGGCGCGCAAGGAACGCAAGATCGACAAGCGGTCCGGCGTGAGTCAGCGTCTGCCGATCAGCGTGCTCGAAACCATCGTCTCGAACGCTGAGCGCCGGGCGTTCGCCAACGGCGAAACGCCGGTGGTCCCCCGCGTCACCGACGCCTATGCGGCGCTGCCATCGATGACCGGCAAGTTCGAGCTCGAATACGAAGGCGAGCTCAAGGGCGCCGACCAGGTCGCGCGTGAGCTGATTCGCCAGGCGGTCTCCACGGTCTTCGACGGAATCTTCGCCGACGCAGACTTCAAACCGATCGTGGAGTGGTTCGACCTCGGTGGCGCCATCAGCCTGACCGACACGACATCATCTGCGGACCTGATCGAGCAGGCGAGGCGCGTGCAGGGCCTGGTCGATATCGCATCTCGATCCGGCATCGCTCCCGATGCGTGCGCGCCGGAGCTGGCCTCAGCCATCGACTTCGTGCTCGAGGGCCTCTACGCGCAGAAGAAGATCAGCCGCAGCGACGAGCGCGGCTATCACGGCGCTGAGATCGCCCGCCGCGTGCAGCCGCCGCAAAGCCGAACTCCGGTGCTGACGCCCGACGATGACGAGGACGCGAACGAGGGCGGCGGCAGGAAGCGGAAGAAGTACTACAACTAGGTTGCTGTTCGCCGTTCGCTGTTCGCATTTCGCAAAGTCGGATGCAACGCGCGAATTGCGAACAGCGAATAGCGAATAGCGAATCGCCAAGTATGCGTTACAAATATTCGAAGTACGTGCCCAACCTGTTCGACGAGCTCGACATGGACGAGCTCATGTCGAAGCTCTCCGACCTGTTCCTGTCGAGCGGTTTTGGCAATCCGTGGGGCGATCCCAACGACGGGCAGGATCGGACGATGCAGGCGCTGCACGACGCGATTCTCGAAGCGCTCTTCAGCGGCGGCGTCCTGCCGCCCGACATCGTCGAGCGGTTGTTCGGCGATCAGGCCGAAGGGCAGGAAGAGTCGATTCAACAGCAGCTGCAGGAGCTGATCGACCAGATCGTCGAGCGCATGAAAGAGTCGGGATATATCACCGGCGCGCCCGATCTGGCCGACGAACAGGCCCGCCGCGCCAAAGGCGGCGGCGGGACCGAAGGCGAGCCGAACGAGGTCCGCTTCGAGGTCACCGACAAGGCGCTCGATTTTCTCGGCTACCGCGCGCTCCGCGATCTGCTGGGCTCGGCCGGCCACAGCAGCGCCGGCCGTCACGACACGCGCGACATGTCCACCGGCATCGAAGCGAGCGCGGCGCCGAAGCCGTACGAGTTCGGCGACACCCTCAATCTCGACGCGACCGCGACGATCTTGAACGCGGTACAGCGCGCCGGCCCGCCGACGCTCACGACTGCAGCGCCAGCGAGCTTCGGCGCGGCAGGCGCTTCCGGCCCCGCCAGCCCTATCGATATCGACTACCCGGACCTGATGGTCGCGCAGGGCGAGTATCAGAGCTCGTGCGCGACGGTGCTGATGCTGGACTGCAGCCACAGCATGATCCTCTACGGCGAGGATCGCTTCACCCCGGCCAAGCGCGTGGCCATGGCGTTATCGCACTTGCTGCGGACGCAGTTTCCCGGCGACACGCTGCACGCGGTGCTCTTCCACGACAGCGCCGAAGAGATTCCGCTGCGGGAGCTCGGCCGCGTGCGCGTAGGCCCGTACTACACCAACACGCGCGAGGGCCTGCGCGTGGCGCGCCGCATTCTCGAGCGTCAGCGGAAGGACATGCGCCAGATCGTGATGATTACCGACGGCAAGCCGTCCGCGCTCACCCAGCCCGACGGCCGCATCTACAAGAACGCCTTCGGCCTCGATCCGTTCGTGATCGCCGAGACCCTTGCCGAAGTGTCGGCTTGCGCCAAGGCGGGCATCATGATCAACACCTTCATGCTGGCGCGCGACTACGACCTGGTCGCATTCGTCCGGCGCGTCGCCGCCATGTGCCGCGGCAAGGCCTACTTCACGACGCCTTACACGCTCGGTGAATACGTGCTGATGGACTACATGGAGAAGAAGACGCGGACGGTACATTAGCGAATCTCTTGATCTCGTGAGGTGGTGATCGGATGGATCGATCGGTTGAACGGGTGATCTGGTGATCGGATGATCGATCGGTTGATTGATCGATGGATCTCTTAGGAGAATCGATCAGCAGAGATCGATCACCAAATCGATCACCAGATCGCCAAATCGACCTTCAACAAATCGATCACCAGATCACAAGATCACAAGATCACTAGATGTCGTCTTCGCCTGCCTCCATCGCGATATTCCCGTTACCAAGCGTCGTTCTTTTCCCGCACGTGTTTCTGCCGCTCCACATCTTCGAGCCGCGGTACCGCCAGATGGTGGCCGACGCGCTGTCGGCCGATCGCCTGATCGGCATGACGCTGCTCAGGCCCGGCTACGAGTCCGACTACGAAGGCCGGCCGCCGATCTACGGCACCGGCTGCTCGGGATTGATCACGCATTTCGAGCGGCTCGACGATGGCCGGTTCAATCTGATCCTGCGGGGGCTGGACAAGTTCACGGTTCTCGGCGAAGAAGACGCGAGCGGCAACCGCCTCTACCGCCGCGCCGTCGTCAGTCTCATCGACGAGTCACTCCACGACCATGATCGCGACCTGCTTCGCTCCGAGCGCCGTCGTCTCGAAGCGGCGCTTGGGCCCTTCTTCGACCGCACGGTTGGCGAACAGCAGCTGCCGTCGGCGATGCCCGACGAAGACTTCGTCAACGCGCTGGCCCAATACCTGGAGTTCGAGCCCGTCGAGAAGCAAGCGCTCCTCGAGCGCCACGGCACCATCGCGCGGTGCCGGGCGATGGTGGAACTGCTGGAGATGAAGGCGATGCTGCGAAAGACCTCGGGCGACAACGGACAAGTGCACTAGCCTGGCTAGGAGCTTGCTGAAGACTCCTTCAGTTCAGATTAGCGGCGACACCAGCGGGCCGCTCGGCGCGAGCAGTGACGTCAGCGGCCGTGTGATGGTGACCGAGCGGGAATGGCCGATAGCCGCACCACGGTGTCACGTTCCCGTACCTCAATCGGCTCGAATCCGCGTGCGTCGTACATGGACCGCGGGCCGCGGAAATGGCCTGCGTCGCTCTTTTCGGGTTGGTTGAGAGGATAGCCCTCGATCCACGCTGCACCCCGGGCAGAGGCGTCCGCGATCACGCGATCGAGCAGTGCCGAGGCGATCCCGTGCCGTCGGAACGGCGGGGCGATGACGAAGCACGAGACTCCGATCACGAATGTCGGCTCGGGTCCGTCGGGATCGACCTGTCGGTAGAGGCCGTAGTCGGAGCGTCGTGAGGCGTTGACCCACCCAGCGGGTCGGCGGTCGACGTACGCGAGATACCCGAAGGTCGTGCCGCCCCGAAGTCGTTCGGCCACGGTCGCCCGGGTCGCGCGCCATGCGCGCTCAGGTTGCTCGGGCGTCGCCGGTACATGAGGTTCGAGGCAATAGCACGAGGCCCAATCGGGGTTGCCGGCGAAGGCGTCATGGTCGAAGAACCGGAGCCAGTCGTCGATCCGGTCCTTGGTCACCGGAAGTACCGTGACGTCGGCGATCTCAGGCAGTCGCTCTGTGCTGCCGGTGAGCCGCTCGGTTGCCTCGGCGTAGTTTCGCGCGTAGGTCCGGATCGCTTCCTCCGGATACGACCAGGTGTGGCTCTCCCTGCCCGTGGGCCACGAACGCGTCGGCGGCGGCGGCGGAGTCGTCCGCCTCGATCAGCGCATCACACCCGAAGCATTTGACCTTCACGGACTCCTCCTCTTCTCCTGAGCGGCCTCCTAGCCCCTCACTGCCATTCTTCATGCGGAATCACGGAAACACGGAAACATGGAATCAGCCTGATCGGATCAACGAGTTCCGCTTCTGTGTTTCGGTGTGATGCCTTCACCACGAACCCGACGCGCCGCCACCGCCGGAGCGGCCGCCGCCGCCGAAGCTGCTGCTCGAGCTGCTCGATGAGGAGGATGAAGATCGGCCGCCCGAGGATGAGCCTCCGGACACCCACCCGGTTCGTTTGGTGCTGCCGCGCAGACTCGCGCGAGACGACGGTGACGCGCCCTTTTTCATCCCCCGCGACATCGCCCACGCCGCCACCGGCAACTGCGCCAACAGCCCCCAAAGCGCATACCAGTACGAGACCATCAGGCCCGCTCCGGCGATGATCAGGCCGACGGCGACCATCGCAAACACTTGCGCCCCCGCGCCGACGCCGAGCATGTAGCTGCCACCCGCGACAATCAGCGCATAGAAAGGCAGCATCACCCAGCCCGGCAGAACGATCACCGGCGGGCCGGGCGGCGTCTCGAACGCCCGGCGATCGCTCGAGCTGACGACCTGATTGCGCCGCACGATCACCGCCACGCGGCGCACGCCGTCGAGCACGCCGGTCTGGTAGTCGTTGTTGCGGAACGCCGGAATGAACTGATCGCGGATGATCGAACCGGCAAGGCCGTCGGGCAAGATCGGCTCGAGGCCGTAGCCGACCTCGATCCGGACCTTGCGCTCGACCGGCGCGACCAGCACCAGCACGCCGTTGTCCTTGCCCTTCTGCCCGACGCCCCATTCCGCGAAGAGCCGGTTCGCGTACTCCTCGACCGAGATGCCGTTCAACGAGGGAACGGTTGCCACCGCGATCTGGACCGTCGTTTCGTCCTCGACCGCCTTGACCAACGCGGCCAGCTCTCGCTCGGTCGCCACGTCGAGCACATTGGCAAAATCGTTGATGGCGCCCGAAGGCTTTGGCAGATCGGCGCGAACCAGCGCCGGCAACGCGAGCGCCAGCACCGCGGCTAGAAGGGCGGACCGAGGCATCTGTTCAGTGCGTCATCGCGTAGAGCACCGTGTTGAGCCCTACCGCGTAGCCGTTCGGGGAAAAGCTGAAGAAGAACCGCGGATCCTCTCCTTCGCGCTCCCATGCGTCGGAGATATCGGTGTTGTGCGTCATCATGACGATCAGGCGGCCGTGTTCGTCCGCGATGCCGCGCAAGTGCACCTCGGCGCTGTCCTCGCCCCGTTCCGAGGTATCGCCGCCACTGGCCCGCCAGAAGGCGATCGATGGAATCTGCGGGACGGCGGCGACCTCGAACAGCGTCCGGTAGATCGGGTGTTCGTGCATCAGATCGCGAATCGGAAACTGCGCCGGAGGCAGCACGCGGCCGATCTGTTCCGCCCATGTCTCCCACGCGTACGGTCCCCAGAAGTCGTCCACCCAGAGAAACCCGCCCTTGTCGAGGTACGCACGCAGACCTGCCACTTCGGCCTCGCTCAGGATGATCGTGCCGACGTCGGTCGCGCTCAGGAACGGACATTGAAACAGGCCCGGATCGGTGAGCCGCACCACCAGGTGATTAGGATCGCCGGTCGGCTGGCGGCTGACGTGCGTCTTGGTGAGTTCCGACAGCCGGATCGAGAAGTTGATGTCGGCGTCGGGATAGTCGGTCGTCCATCCCGATCCGCCGGCCTCGCGCCGCTGGCTCTGGTACATCAGCCGGCAGAAGTTGAAGCTGCCGTCGAAGCTCGTCTCGGTCGGAAAGCGCGGCGGCATGCGCCGTCGAAAGCCATAGCCGTAGCGCTGGCCGCCAAAGTCCTGCTGAGCGGCAGCCGCCGTCGCGGCGAGAACCACCACAAGGGTGACGGCACGAATCAGACGAACGGTCTTCACATTCAATTGGTCCTGAACCTGTCGAACCGGCTGAACCTGCTGAACCTGCTGAACCCGCTGAACCTGTTCCTAATGCGTCATCGCGTAGAGCACGGAGTTCATCGCCACAGCGTAGCCGTTGGGCGAAAAGCTGTAGAAAAATCGCGGATCCTCCCCTTCGCGCTCCCATGAATCCGAGATGTCGGTGTTATGTGTCATCAGCACCATGACGCGCCCATGCTTGTCGGTAATCGCCGCCATGTGTGCGCGCGCGCTGTACTCGCCCATCTCCGAGGTCTCGCCGCCGCTCTGCCGCCAGAACTGAATCGACGGCACCTGCGGGATCTCGTTCACGCTGTACAGAAGGTGGTAGATCGGATGCTCGGCGGTCAGCTCATGGATCGGATACTCCGACGGCGGCAACGCCTTGCCGATCTCGTCGGCGAACGCCTGCCACGCCCACGGTCCCCAGTAGTCGTCGACCCAGAGAAATCCGCCCTTCAGGAGATAGTCGCGCAGGCCGGCGGCGTCGGCGGCCGAGAACCCGGCGCTGCCCGGATCCGACGCAAGCACGAACGGGCACTGAAACAAGGCTTCGTCGGTTGGCCGAACGACGAGATGGTTGGGCTCTTTACCCGACCAGCCGACTTTGGTCTTGGTCAGCTCGCCGAGACGAATGGAGAAGTTGATATCGGCGTACGGATAATCGGTGCCCCAGCCGAGGCCGCGCTCCTGACGCCGTACCTGGGTGTACATGAGCCGGCAGAAGTGAAACGAACCGTCGAAGTCGGTGGCCGATGGAAACCGCGGCGGCATGCCAGTCTCTCCGCCCCACCCGCCGCGAAATCCACCCCGAAATCCACCCTGTCCCTGAGCCGCCGCGAGCGTGCCGGCCAATACGAAGGCGACGACGAGTGCTCGGGCGATCCTGGTGACTCGTCTCCGCCGAATCGATGGTGGTCCCAAGTGGCTGCGCTCGCGCTGCGGCGGCCTTGACATCGGAGCGGCCGCATGTGATTCCGACATGCCAAACCGTTAGATCATCTCGGCTTCTGCTTCGACAGCGACCGGTAGTACTCCTCGACGAGCGCGCGGAATTCGGGCGGCACTTCGTCGGTGCCGTTCATCAGCGCGCGATCGGCTTCGTCGCCCACCTTGCGCCGCAACCCGTACTCGAATCGCTTCAGTCCTTCGGCGACGAAGGCCTGCAGACGTTCCAGCTCCCTGGCATCCTGGTAGACGCGATCCTGATCCATTTCGCGAAGCCGGCGCAGGATCTCGTCGAGCTCCTTTGGATCGAGGTTCTGCTCGCGAAGCATGTTCCTGAGCTCCGTCGTCTCGTTGGTCCAGCGCCGGACCTCGCCGCGGAACTGACGGATTTCATCGGGCGTGAACCAGCCGTACGGACGGCGATCGCCAAGGCCCCAGCCGCCATCGCGCCACGGGCCACCACCCGCCGCGCCGTCGGCATAACGGCCGTCAGCACCTCCGCGCCCATCGGCATTGCCGCCCTGCGCGCTCTGGCCGCCGGCCTGACCGGATTGACCGGATTGACCCGATTGTCCCGACTGGCCTTGCTGACCCTGCTGGCCCGCCTGACTTTGTTGGCCCTGCTGCCCCTGCTGACCGCTCTGCCCTTGCTGGCCCTGCTGACCTTGTTGGCCTTGTTTACCTTGCTGGCCCTGCTGTCCGTCCTGACCCTGCTGGCCGCGCTGGTTCGCGCGCTCTTGCATCCGCTGACCAAGCGAGTCCATGCCGCGCGCGACCTCGCGCGCCTTGTCCAGAGTCTGTGCCGATCGATCGCGGCCCTGCTGGCCGACGCTGTTGGCGGCCTCGTTCAGCTTCTTACGAAGCGCATCGATGTTCGAGCCGATCTCGTCTTCGAAGTTGCGCGCGTACTCTTCGGGCGCGCCCGAGCCGAGCAGGCTCTTCGAGTAGCGGATCTTCTCCTTCAGCTTGTTGTCGCGGATCCCGCTCGCCGCTTCCTGGAGCTTCCGCGCCATGTCCTTGGCGTCGCGCGTGGTCTCTCCCACCATGCGATCCAACTGCTTCTCGAGGCTCTCGACCTTCGCCTCGAGGCCGTCCTTCCGCTGGCCGAGTGTCTGCGCTTTCGCGGGGCGATCGGCGCCGGCCTTCGGGAGTCCCTTCGCCGACTCGGCGATGTCCCGCTGCTCTTCCGCGATCTCCTCGGCTTGACGTTGCGCATCCTTCACGTCGCGCTCACCGCGCGCCTGCTGCGTCCGTTCGAGTTGCCGCTGCGCCTGACGCAGCCGATCGGCGGCCGCCGCGGCCTGACCGGCGGCCGACGGATCGTTCTGTGCGGCGGCCCGCCGCATGGCATCGGCGGCGTTTCGCAGCTGGCGCGCCGTTTCGGCGAGGTCCTGACGGTTCTGATCGCGCGACAGTCGCTCGAGCTGCCGAGCCGCTTCTTCCGCCTGATCGGCGAGCGCGCGCTGCAGGTCGTTGCTGTTGCGGCCCACGGACTGGCCCGCCGCCTGACGCCGCTGGCGCTCCAGTTCCTGCTCCTGCCGCCGCGCCAGCTCCTTGAGTTTCTCGGCGAGCGCGTCGATCTGCTGGTCGCTCTGCATGGACGAGGCCTGCGAGCTGGTCTCGTACTGGTTGGCCATCTTGTCGAGTTCGAGCTTGAAGAGATCGGCGAGATCGTTGGCGATCGATCCGGCGCCGCCGCCACCACCGCCGCCCGCATTCCGGTTCGTCTGGACCTGGAGCTCGAACTCCTCTTCGGCCTGCTGCAGGAACTGCAGCGCGAGGTTCTCGGGCGGCAGCGCACCGTCGGGCTTCTGCGCTTGCAGCTGCTTCTCGGCCGTCTGCATCGCCTCGGCCGCCTTCGGCAGGAGCTCGGCGATCTTCTTGAATGCCGGATCGGGCGACACCAGGCGGCTGTTCATCCGCTCGACCAGGCCTGAGACCTGATCGCGCAGCTTGCCTTGCGCGAGTGTCAGCACGACCATGCTCTCGCGGAACTTGTCGGCCTTGAGCGTCTTGCGGTCGCGCTGGACGTTGAACGTCCCGGAAATGATCTGCCGCTGCTGCTGCGACAAAGCACCAACTTCTCCGCCCGCGCCACCGCCGCCACCGCCGCCGCCCGCCATCGACGTCGCCGGCTTGAAGTCCTTGCCGAACGGACGAATGCGGAGGAAATAGATGTCGCTGGTCGCCTGCTTGGCGCCTTCGACCGCGTCGTTGTCAGCCGCCCGCGCGTAGTAGGAGACCGAATCGCCAGCCTGCACGCCAAGCTCTTCGAGGTAGAAGGTATGGCCGGCAGTGACCTCTGCGGTCGGCTTCGCGCCGTCAAACAGCCGCACCGTTTTTTCGGCGCCGCCGTTGACCGAGTAGACGAGCTGCAGATTCTTGACCGCGTAGTCGTCTTCGGCCTTGGCTTCGACGAAGAACTCCTGCACCGGGGTCGCGTCGGTGTCGCGTCCAGGCTTGGAGAGCGACACGGTTGGCGGATGATCTGACAGCAGATCGATGGCGTACTGCGGCGAGGCCGTCACGTGTTCGCCGGCCGGGCCATCGAGCTCGACGCGATAGAAACCATCCTTCTGCGCCGTGAACTTGGTGGTGAGCGTGCCGTCGGCGTTGGCCGAGAGCGGCACACTCTCGTTCTCTCCCATGACCAGGCGTCCGCCCTTCGACGACATGGTGGGAGTGATCGTCACCTGCACCTCCGTGCCTTTGAGCACGGCGATGTCGCCGCCGTCTTCAATCGTCCGCGGTTCCAGTTGCGTGTATGACGGGAAGCGATACTCGAGGTCGAGCTTCTTGACGTACGGCAGCTCGACCACTTTCAACGAGAACACCGGCGACCGCACGCCCGCCGCCTCGACGACGTAGTCCATCGACTCGGCCAGATCGAAGAGCATGCCCTCGTAGCCACCGCTCTCGGCCTTCACCATCGGCACGCGCTCGAAGGCGGCCGAGCCCGACTTGCGCGTCAGGATCGCCGCTTCGGCCGCATCGAAGCCATGGACCGTCGCGTTGATCGTCTGGTCTGCGCCCTTGGGCACCGTGGCATTGCCTGGCGTGACGTCGATGCGATACGGTGCCGCCGCCTGGAGGTCGCGAGAGATGTCGAAGAGCGCCGAGAGCGTGTGCCGCAGATACGCGGGGCCGAACGTGAAGACCGCGACCGCGACAACGGCGGCTGCTCCCAGGCCCATCGTGTAGTTGCGCATCGAATCGCGCTCGATGCGTTCGCCGTCCTGAATCGTCTGCACGCGCTCGATGGCGCTTTCGACCAGCCGCTCAATCAGCGCCGGCGAGGCTTCATTCGGCCGTCCGGTGGCCTCCATCGCGCTCAGGATGGCGGCGTCGAGCGACGGCTCGTGCTCTTCCAGGTACAACGCCACCTGTTCGTCCGAGACCTTTCGGGTGAGCGGGCGCGCGAAGAACCAGGCCGCCGCGCCCACCAGCGACAGGCCGGTGATGATGCGGAACCAGAAGATGGCCGAAGGAGTGAACTTGAAGACCTCGAGCGCGTAGGCAGTCGCCAGAATGGCAGCGAACCCGGCAACGAGGAATCCGACAGCGCCGCGCAGCGCCAGTTTCAGGCGCCACCGCCGACGAACCTGCCGAACCACTTCCAGCAGTTGCGCGCGGGGATTGCCCCCGCTCATGCGGTCCGATATCACCGGCGGCTCCTTTACTCAGCTTTACTCAGCGATCGGATCAGCTTTCGGCGTTCAGCTATCGGCTTACGGCTAATCAGCTTGTCGGCTTCGAGCGCCTTATCGCATGGCCGTTGAGGCGCGTCGGGCCAAGACAGTTTCGGCGATCAAGAGCAGAATACCTGCGAACAGCAGATACCACCAGACCCGCTGAGCGAGTTCTTGCGCCTCGTCGGGTAAGACGTCCTGGCCAGTCGACGAGCCGGTCGTCCCCGACGCCGACACCGCTCCAACCAGCTCTTTGGGATCGATCCGGTCGAGGTTCGATTCGTTGAGATCGACATTGGCGGCAGCCACGATCACGGGACCCGCGTCGCGGCCGGTTCCTCGAATCTCGTAGAACCCCTGCTCCCCCAGTTCCAGCGCCGCCGAAGGCGGCGGTGTCGGACTCGCCGCTGGCGCCGCGGGTGCCGCTGAAACCGGGACCAAATCACGCCGCTGCCCGGAAGGGCTCAGCACCGTCCGCGCGGTGAGCGAAGACGAGGCGGCGGTTGAGACGCCCGCCGCCGCTTCCGCGGCGGTGATGTCCAGGACCTGACCAACGGTCAGCCATGGCGGCTGCTCCCGATAACTCGCCAGCCGCCGCGAGATCTGATGCACGAACGGCAGGAACACCGGCTTGAGCGCAAGGTCGTTCCAACCCAGGTCCAACGTCGAGGCGAAAGCCACCACGCGGCCCCTGCCCTGTGCGCGCTCGACCAGCGCCGGTTCACCCGTATCGAATCGCGCCAGGATCGTGGCGTCCTTGGCCGCCACGATCGCGCGGTAGCTGTAGAACCGCGCGCTGGCGAAGTCACCGCTTCGCGGCGCCCGGAACGGCTCGAAGATCTGATGACCGTAGTCGATCGCGCTGAGCTTGGCCGCCGCGCCGCGCGTCCGATCGACCACGTTGCCCAACGCGACCGGCAGCCATGCCGCTCGAGCGGCGGGCCACGTCGCGCGCGAGCCAAGCGACAGCCACAAGCCGCCGCCACCTTCGACGAAAGTCACCAGGCGGGTAGCCATCGCCTCGGAGACCGGGACGTCGTTCAGAATCAGCACGCGCGCCTTCGTGAGCGTGTCGCCGGCCAGCGCCTCAGGCGACTGCGCGGTCACCTCGAACTTGGGAGCAGTGCCGATGGCGAGCGCACGCATCAAATACAGGCTCGACTCATCCCGCCCGCCTTGGCTGACGACCATGAGCGGGAGCGGCGCCGCAGGAGAGACGACGAAGTAGAAGGTGTTGTCGCGGGCGAGCGCGTCCGGCGTCGCGCCGCCTTCGCCAAGCCTGATCGAGGCCCGCGTGTTGGCCGCCGTCACCGCAATCGGCGTGAACGTCGTCGTGACCGACGCATGCGGCGCAACGTTGACTCGCATCGTCTGAACGACGCGACCATCCATCTCCAGTTGCACCGGCAGGCCGTTCACCTCGTCGTCGCCGCGATTCAGGACGCCAGCCGTGACCGCGACTCGCTCCGTTCCTTCGAACGGCACGCGCTGGATCGACGGCGGCGTGAGCGCCAGGTTGACGCCGCCACCGCCATCCACGGCCACTGGAGTGAGCGTGGCGCCGCCGGGCAATCGTAGCGTGGCATCCGCCTGCCAGCCCGCGCGCTGAAAGTCCGACACGAGGAACACCTGGCGTCGCGGCAACAGCGATTCGGCGAGCATGCTGCCAGCCAGCTTCAGTGCCGGGCCGTACTTGGTCGCACCGGGTCCGGGAGTCGCCGCGTTGATCTCGGCGACCGCGCGCGAGCGGTCGGGCGTCGATCGAACCGCGACTTCGGGGGTATCGGCGAACAGCACGACCGAAATTCGGTCCGATGGCGTGGTGTCGCCGATCGCCTGAGCGGCCGCCTGCTGCGCCCGGGCCCACGTCCCCGCAAACCCCATGCTGTAGGACCGATCGAGCAGCAGGACGACCTCGCGCGCGCCGTTGGGCGCTGCGGCCAGGGCCTGACTCCGGAGGAACGGCCGCGCGAAGGCCAGCACAATCACCGCGAGCGCGGCCAGCCGCAGCATCAGCAGCAACCAGTCGCGGATCCTGCGGCGCTGCACCGACTCGTACAGAATCTTGCGAAGGAACATCAGCGACGGAAACTCGACCACCGTCTTGCGCTCGCGCTGCGTGAGATGAATGAACACCGGCACCGTCAGCGCCGCAAGTCCCAGGAAGAACAGTGGAGCGAGGAACGACATGCAGGCTTATCGTTTGCGAGTGGCGCGTTGCCGAATCGAGAGGAACCGGAAGAGCGCGAAGTCGAGCGGCATCGACGTGTTCAGCAGCATGTAGTCGACCTGCTGCTCGGTGGATTTCTTCGTGAGCGTCTCGATATGCGATTGGATGAGCTGGCGGTACTGCGCCGCGAGCGCCTGGGGCACGATCGGAATCTGATCGCCGCTCTCCAGGTCTTCGAAGCTCGACGGCTCGGCAAAGTTGAAGTCGATCTCCGCCGGATCGAGCACGTGAAACAGCACGACGTCGTTGCCGCGAGACCGGATCGGCCCCACCGCCTCGAAGATGGCGTCGGGCTCGTCGTACAAGTCCGACAGGATGACGACAATGCCGCGGCGGCCGAAGTGTTCGGCGAGCCTGCGCAGCGGTGGCCCGAGTCGTCCCGGACGTTTGGCCTCGCTGCGGTCGAGGGTGTGCAGCACCACGTCGAGATGCTTCGCCGAGGCCGGCACGTGATCGATGATCGCTTCGTCGAACGTGACCAGTCCGACTCGATCCCGCTGCTTGTGGACGAGATAGCTGAGGCAGCCGGCGAGGGTCTTGGCGTAATCGAGCTTCGAGATTTTCGGGCCGAACGCCATCGACCGCGACACGTCGAGCAGGACCGAGAAATTGGCGTTGGAGTCGGCCTCGAACTCCTTGACGAAGTATTTGTCGGTTCGCGCGAACACCCGCCAATCGACCCGGCGAATGTCGTCACCCGCCACGTAGCCGCGATGCTCGGCAAAGTCCACCGACGCGCCGAAGAACGGCGAGCTGTGCAGGCCGTTGATCAGGCCGTCGACCACATACCTGGCAACCAGCTCGAGGTTGCCAATCTTGGCGAGGACGACGGGATCGACGAACCGCGCGCCGGGAATGGGTGACGACAGGGACATATTCGCTATTCGCTATTCGCTATTCGCTATTCGCTGTTCGCTGTTCGCTGTTCGCCCTTCTTCGTTCTTCTTTCTTCGACACGTGCTCGCCCTACATCCCGGACCTGGGCGCCGGCACGGCCTCCAACAAGCGATCGATCAGCTGGTCGCTCGTGACGCCCTCGGACTGGGCGTGGAAGTTGATCAAGACGCGGTGACGCATCACCGAGTGTGCGATGGCGCGAATATCTTCGAAGCTGACGTGATACCGGCCACTGGTCAAGGCGCGGGCTTTGCCGCCGAGCACGAGGTACTGGGCCGCGCGGACGCTGGCGCCAAACGCGATCCACTTCTTGATCGACTCGGGACAGGTCGGCGATTTCGGCCGGCTCGCCCTGACGACCGAGAGCGCGTAGCGCATCACCGGATCGGCCACCGGCACGCGACGCACGAGGCGTTGAAAGGCCACCAGGTCCGGGCCCGTCACCGGCCGCTCGAACGTCGGCTCGAGGATCGCGGTCGTCGTCTTGACGACCTGGAATTCTTCTTCCTCCGGCGGATGCTCGATCACGATGTGGAACATGAAGCGATCGAGCTGCGCTTCCGGCAGGGGGTACGTGCCTTCAAGCTCGATCGGGTTCTGCGTCGCAAACACGTAGAACGGCTCTTCGAGCTTGTAGGTGCGTCCCTGAATCGTGACGCGGTGTTCCTGCATGGCTTCGAGCAAGGCCGACTGCGTCTTGGGCGGCGTGCGGTTGATTTCGTCGGCCAGCAGGATGTTCGCGAAGATCGGACCGGGCGCGAACACCATCGACCGCCGTCCGGTGGCCGCATCCTCCTGAATGATGTCAGTGCCGGTGATGTCCGACGGCATCAGGTCGGGCGTGAACTGAATCCGGGAGAACTTGAGATCGAGCACGCGCGCCATCGTGTGGATGAGCAGCGTCTTGGCGAGGCCGGGCACGCCGACGATGAGGCTGTTGCCGCCGACAAAGAGCGTCAGTAGGACCTGATTGACGATGTCGTCCTGGCCGATGATCAGCTTCTTCAACTCCGTGATGATGTGGTCGCGCCCCACCTTCATCCGATCGGCCAACGCCAGATCGTCAGGGGAGGTCATCTCTGCGGCGGGTTCTACGGAAGCTCTCGAATCGGTCATCATGATGTCCTCAGTCCACGGTCCGTTCTTCGTTCTCGTTCTCCGGTTGCCGGTTGCCGGTTGCCGGTTGCCGGTTGCCGGTTGCCGGTTGCCGGTTAATGCGTCATAGCGTATACGACGTAATTGACTCCAAATTTATACGCTTCGTTCGACAAATCGACCGGCACGAAGCCGGTATCGGAGAATTCCCAGTATTCACCAAGGTCGTTGTTGTAATTGGCAATCACCATCATCCGCTTCGTCGGGTCGTTGTCTTCGAACAACCCATAGAAAACGGGATCGCGATCGTAGTACGCCTGAAAATCCAGCGACTTGATCTCGAAGAACGAATGAAAGACCAGGCTCGTGGCGTCGAGCTGGACGAAGCGCAAGTCGGGCAGGACGCGCCGCATCTGAACTTCGAAATTCTCCCAGTCGCGGCCGCGGAAATCGTCGAACATGACGAAACCGCCCTTGACGAGGTACTGGCGCAAGCCGTCGGCTTCGACATCATTCATCGTCCAGAACCCCGGCTCCGACATGTACGCGACCGGAAAGTTGAACAACTCGGGATCATCCAGAGCGAACACGTTGCTCTCATCGCGGTGCGTGCGCACGAAGGTGATCTCTTCCATGATCCGCATGAAGTGCCAGTCGGAGCGCGGGTAGTCGTGCGACCAGGGCGGCTCGCGGCGGAATCCGCCGCCGCCGAATCCGCCGTAGCGCAGACGCGCGAACATGAAGCGGCCGTCGTACGGAACCCGATCCCGCTCGACGACGGGGTCCCGGCGCCCGCGCATGAATCCCGACATGCCGTCCTGCGCCGCGAGTGCGACCGCGGTCATCGTCACGACGAGCGCCACCCCAGAAAACTTGACGGCCAAAAGCTCGAGAGGCCCAGTCAAGTTTTCTCGCCCTGCCGGAGGCAGGGCAAAACAACACAGCCAGCTAGCGAGGCGGAGCCGGTTCCCCTCGTCCTCGCCAACCTGAGGCGGAGCGTCGCTAGCCTTACGCCAGGCCGACCGCACGCCGGTACCCCCACTCGGCACAGAGCAATCCGATGAGCACCATCAGGACGATCGGCAGGTGCCAGAGCTCGTGCTCTTCCACGGCAGTCACGCCGCGGCCGCTGTAGCGGAGGTCGTCGGCGACGGTCGCGATGTTCTCGGCAGCGTAATAGCGGCCGCCGGTCTCTTCGGCGATCCGCTGCAGTGTCGCCGCATGCATCGTCGCGTCGAAGTACTCGACATCGCTGGGGGCGGCACGGAAATGCGTGACGCTCGAGCCGATCATCTTGCCGGCCCGCATGGCCTCGACACGCGCTTCGTACCATCCCGGCGCCGTCGTGGCGACCGAGCCGCGGTACTCGCCGGCCTCCTCGCCGTCCCAGGAGAGCGGAACCTCCAAGATCTGGCCGCCGGGCGCGGTGATATGCGCGATGACGGACGCGTCGTTGAGCTCGACGAACGACGGATCGACCACGTTCGCAATCAGCGTGTTCGATTCACCGGGATCGACGCGCTCGGCCATGGCCTGCGGTTCGACCTGATCCGGCACGCCGTCCACCACCCAGCGCAGCAGCTGACGCCAGTAGTTCTCGTGCGTCATGTCCTCCACCGGAATGGAGGCGTGCATCTGCCAGACCCATGAATCCTGCGGGAGGAACGCGAACACCTTGCCGCGGCCGTAGCGCTGATAAATGAGCAACGGCCGATCGCGCCGGCTGTCGTCCTGACCGGTGAGGAGAACTGTCGCGCCCGGCTTGGTCTCGTCGAGGCGGTTGACGGCGGTGACGCCTGGCAAAGTGGACCAGCGTTCGGCCGACGCCGCTTCGTTCGCGCCCAACTGCGTGACCGCGGTGGCGCTGCCGGCCCGCGTGGGTTTGAACCCGGACAGGCGTGTAACCGTGTCCTTCGGTTGGACCTGGTTGCGATCGAGGATGACGGGCAAGACGTCGGCCACGGCGGTTCCGGCGTAGCCGCCTTCGGCAAACGCGCGCGGACCACCAAGCATGATCAGGCCGCCGCCCCGTCGATCCACGAAGTCCGCGATCATCCGGAGCTGATCGCCGCTGAACGCATTCGCTTCGATGCTGCCGAGGATGAGACCGCGGTAGGCAAACAGCTCTTCTCGCGTCTTGGGGAAGCCGGCCACCAGCTCGTCGGGCGACGAAGGCGCGTCGACAAACAGGCGGAGGAACTTGTTGTCGGCGGTTCGCTGCAACGCCACGACCTGGACGTTCTTGTCTTCGGTGACGGCCCGGCGCAGGAACTTCATCTCGAAACGCGGCTCGCCTTCGAAGTAGAGAATCCGTTCCGGCCGATCGCGCACGTCGATCAGCGACTCGCGCGCGTTGTTCTCGCTGACGAGCTCGCCGGCCTGGGGCGACACGCGGAATCGCAGCACCCGCGGACCGGCCTCCGACACGGTGAAACGAACCGGGATAGAGGCGGGTGTCCCCGCGTCAGGCAGGGTCACTTCCTGAGTGCTGACGATGTGGCCTTCGTCTTCGACGTCCAGCGTCACCTTCTGACCGTCGAAGCCGCTCTGCGACAGCACCACGTCCACCATCAGCGTCGTGCCCTTGAGCGCGACCTTTGGTGTGACGACGCGGCCGACCTGAATGTCTTTCGACAGCGTCTCGCGACCGACACCGACGGTATAAACGGGAAGCCCGTCGGCCTTGAGGCCCAACAGCGCTTCGCCGAGGGTCGCGTCGGCGGTGTCGGCGCCATCAGTCACCATCACCAATCCCGCAACCGGCAGCCCGGCCAACTCCTGCCGGACATTTTCCAGGGCCGCGCCCAGACGGGTCTGCGATCCCGAGAACGTCAGCTCGTTTTCATTGGTGATGCGATTGGCGCCGCTCGAGAAGCGGAACACTCGCACCGTGAACCGATCGGAGATCGCCTTGAGCAGCCCACGATCGCCCGCGCCGAACTGCGCCTTGACGAAGTCGCCTCGCGACGCCCCACCCTGATCGGCGATCTGCATGCTCCGCGAGTCGTCCAGCAGGACGCCGACGAAGTTCTGCTGCGACACCGCCGCTTTGACAATCAGGAGAGGGCGGAAGAGGCAAACGAGGATAACGGCGAGCAGAGCGACGCGAATCGCGGTGAGCGCCACGCGATCCCGACGGCGGCCGCGACCCGACCGGTAGCCGGCAATCGCGAGCCCGACCGCCACGACGACGGCGGCGGCAGCGATGTACGAGCCGGTGGACGCCGCAAAGCGGATTTCGCCCTGGCCATAGACCGCCGGTGAAAACGCGAAGAGAAATCGGAATAACGCGTCGAACACGAATGCTCCGCGGGCTCAGCCCCCGACGTCCGATTCTATGTCAGTCTCCGCGATGTAGCGGTCTACAGTCTTGCGGTCCACGGTCCACAGTCCACGGTCCACAGTCCAGCCCACAGTCCGGGGTCCGCGGCCGTCGTTCTCTGATTACTCTATCCCCCATGCCGAGAATCACCCGTCGTTCCGCCGTCGGTCTGGCGGCCAGCGTTCTTCCTGCCTTCGCTTTTGCGCCTGCGGCCACGACTCAGTCCTCTAGACGTCCGACTGTCGTCAATGGCCGCCGCTATTTGCAATATGACGTCTTCACCGACCGTCCCCTCGCCGGCAATCAGCTGGCCGTGTTTCTCGAAACGACGGGATTGAGCGCGGCCGAAATGCAGGCCATGACGCGCGAAACCAGGTTTTCGGAGTGCACGTTCGTTCAGCCAGCCGAGCAGGCCGGCACCGACATCCGGCTCCGGATTTTCGGACCCGCGAACGAGATGCCGTTTGCCGGTCATCCGGTGATCGGATCGACCTTTGCGCTCGCCGACGACGGCGTCATCAAGGCGGGACAGAAGCAGTTCACGTTCGGTCTCGGCATCGGACCGACGCTGGTGGAGTTGGAGTGGCAAAGCGATCGACTGCAGTTCGCGTGGATGACGCAGCAGAAACCAGTGTTCGGCCCCACGCTCGATGCGCCTGGCCCGTTGTCGGCCGCGCTCGGGCTGGAGCCGACGGCCATGCGCCCAGGTGTCCTGCCGCAGGAGGTGAACTGCGGGTCGGCGTTCTTCATGGTGCCGCTGGCGTCGCGGGCCGCGGTCGACCAAGCGGCCGTCGACACACGCGCGGTCGGCGCGGTCTTCGAAGCGGCGAAGCTTCAGCGCCGCGGCCTGTTCATCTTCTCGACCGAACCGGGCGCCGACGGCGCCACCGCGTACAGCCGCATGATGGGCGCCAACGAAGACCCGGCCACCGGCTCGGCGAGTGGTCCGCTTGGCTGCTATCTCGTGAAACACGGTTTGGTACCGGCAGAGAAGGCAGGATCGATGGTCAGCGCGCAGGGCGTGAAGATGGGGCGGCCCAGCCGCATTCACATCAAGATCGATCTGAGCGGCAACGAGATCACGCGCGTGAGGGTTGGGGGGACCAGCGTCCTGGTTGGTGAAGGCCGCTTGCGATCGTCCTGACAAAACCGAAACACGTCGGACTTTCGGTCGACGTACGGTGGCCGCGGAGACGCGGAGGCACGGAGCAGGTCAATCTAATTTCTCCGCGTCTCCGCGCCTCCGTGGCGATGGACGTGACGGTGATATCCTTCTCAATTAAGGGAAATCCGATGCTGGCCACCACTATTCCTATTACTCGAACCACTCATTCCCGGCTCACGCCGGAGCTCCGCGACAACGCCCCGTTCGGCGCCGTCTTCAGTGATCACATGCTCGTCGCCGACTGGGCGAACGGAACGTGGGAGGAGCCGCAGATCGTTCCGTACGGAACTCTGGTGCTGCCAGCCGCCCCGGCGGTGGCCCATTACGGCCAGGGAATCTTCGAAGGGTTCAAGGCCTTTCCCCGTCCGAACGGCGGCGCAGTGATCTTCCGTGCCGACGCGAATCATGCGCGGATGACTCGATCGTGCGCGCGCATGGCGATGCCCGAAGTGCCGGCGTCGCTCTTCATCGAGGGTACCCGCGCGTTGGTCGCCGTCGATCGTGATTGGATTCCCGCGACCAGCGGCAGCGCGCTGTACGTCCGCCCCGTGCTGTTTGCCACGGGCGACGCGCTCGGCGTGCGGCCGTCCGATCGCTTCCGTTTCATCATCGAGACCTGTCCGTCGGCGCCCTACTTCACCGGCAGCGTCGATCTGCTCGCCGAAGAGACCTACGTGCGCGCCTTTCCAGGCGGCACCGGAGCGGCGAAGTGTGGCGGCAACTACGCCGGGAGCATGCTTGCCGCCGGCGAGGCGCAAAAGCGCGGCTTCCACAACGTGCTCTGGCTCGACGGCATCGAGCGCCGCTACGTCGAAGAAGCGGGATTGATGAATGTGGCCTTCGTCATCGACGGCGTGGTGGTGACGCCGCCGCTGAGCGGCACGATTCTGGCCGGCATCACGCGCGACAGCGTGTTGACGCTGGTGCGGGATCTTGGGATCGGCGTGGCGGAGCGGCCGATCACGATCGACGAAGTGTTTGCCGCGCACGCCGAGGGCAGGCTCGACTCAGCAGCGGGGATCGGCACCGCCGCCACCATCGCGCCGCTGGGGCGACTGCGCTACAAAGATCGCGAAATCACCATTCCAGCGCTGACCCCGGATTCCCCGCTCGGCCGAGCCGCGGCAGAGCTCGAAGCGATTCGTTCAGGAGCCAAACCGGATCGCCACGGGTGGTTGATGGCCGTTCAATGAGATCTGGAGATCTGGTGAGGTGGTGATCTAGCGATCGAGCTGGTGATGTGGCGACCTTGCGATCTGTTGATCGATCTGGTGACCTGTCTCGGATCTTGCGGACCGCTCACCACACATAGATCATGAGATAGATCGCGCGATCAACGGATCATGAGCTCATCAGCTCGATCACCAGCTCACCACTTCACGAGATCACGAGATTCTGCGATGGCCTACTTCGCCTTGACTTACGAGGTCGTCGACGACTTCGTCAACCAGCGGACGCCCTATCGGCCGCAGCACCTTCAGCTCGCGCGCGAGGCGAACGGGCGGGGCGAGCTGCTCCTGGCCGGCGCACTCGCCGAGCCGGCCGGTGCGCTGCTGGTCTTCAAGGCCGACGATCGATCCACGGCAGAACACTTCGCGAAGGCCGATCCCTACGTGACCAACGGCCTCGTGACGTCGTGGGTCGTCCGGCCGTGGACGGTCGTGATCGGCAACGACTGAGATCAGCGCCGAAGGCGCTCAGCCAGCACCTTGGCGATCCGCTCGCCATGGAAGCGGCCGTTCTCGATGAAGACCGTTCCTGTCCTCTTTCCCGCTTGCTGGCCGCCGGCGACGAACAGTCCCGGCACGTTGGTCTCGAAGGTTTGCGGGTCGTAGCGAGGCTCCAGCGTCTCTTGGTTGACCTCGATCCCGGCGCGCCGCATGAACTCCGGGTCGGCGCGATAGCCGGTGAGCAGCAGGACGGCGTCGGCGGGAATCGTTGACGTCGCGCCCTCGGCATCGCGGACCAGGACTTCAGTCGGTCGAATCTCGGCCACGCGGCTGTTGAAGCGCGCGGCGATGGTGCCTTCCTTGATCCGGTTCTCGATGTCGGGCTTCACCCAGTACTTCACCGATTCGCCAAGCCCCGGTCCTCGATGCACCATCGTGACGTGCGCGCCGGCGCGATACAGCTCGAGCGCAGCTTCGCACGCCGAGTTCTTGCCGCCGACAATCACCACGCGCTGCCGGTAGTACGGATGCGCTTCACGGTAGAAGTGCGAGACGTGAGGCAGATCCTCTCCCGGCACACCGAGCAGGTTGGGCATGCCGTAGTAGCCCATCGCCAGTACCACGGCGTGCGCCTCTCGCACCCGACTGACCCCGCGCGACGATCGGCTCTCCACGACGAACCTTTCGCCGGGACGCTCTACCGACAGCACCTCTTCGTACAGGGCGACCTGCAGCTGATACGTCTCGACGGCCTTGCGGTAATAGGTGAGCGCTTCCACTCGCGTCGGTTTGTCGTAGGGCGTGGTCAACGGCAGCCCGCCGATCTCCATCAGCTCCGGAGTGGTGAAGAACACCATGTTGATGGGAAACCGCACGATCGCGTCGACCAGCGCGCCCTTTTCGAGGACGAAGTAGTCGAGGCCGAGTTGCTTGGCGGCAATCGCGGTGGCCAGGCCCGACGGGCCGGCACCGACAATGAGGACATCTCGTAAAGACATGCCGTAGACAGAAGAAAGGAGACGGAAGAACGAAGCAAGAAAGACTAACATGCGGCGAAGCGAGGTCAGCTCATGCGACCACTCCCAGCCTGTTTCGCCGGAGCTCGGCGACTGTTCGCGAGCGAAGGCGCGGCCAGCGTCGTCATCGCCTTCATGACCGCCGCCGCGCTGTCGGCGCAGTCGGGCTCGGCACCGGCGCAGCCGGCACCAGCGCAGCCGCAAACGCAAGTCTTCCGCGCCGGTGTGGATCTGCTGAGCGTGGATGTCACGGCCCTCGACAACAACGGCCGCCAGGTTGCCGATCTGACTCCGGCCGACTTCGTCGTCGAGGTGGATGGTGATGCCCGGAAGGTGGCCACCGCCGAGTTCATTCGTCTCATCGATCCGTTTCGCATCGTCGGCGCGCCGCGCAAGGTGGCGGCGCCGGTTGACGAGACCTTTTTCACGTCGAATCAGAAAGGTGCGCCGAGCGGACGGCTGATCCTGATCCTGGTCGACCAGGGCAACATCCGCACCGGCTCGGCGCGTCCGTCGATGCAGAGCGCGAAGAAGTTCGTCGATGCGCTCGAGCCCGAGGATCGCGTCGCGGTGGTGGCGATTCCCTCGCCCGGAGAGCTGGTGGACTTCACCGACGATCACGACAAGGTGCGCGAGGCGCTGTTGCGCATCACCGGCGCGCAGCAGGCCCTGCGCACGCGTTTCAACATCAGCATCACCGAGGCCATGGCCGTCTACATGCGGAGCGATGCGCAGATGGCCACGGAAGTGGTGTTGCGCGAATGCGGTCAGGCCGGCTCGGCGGCCGACCTCGAACGCTGTGAGCGAGAGGTCGAACAGGACGCGGCGGAGATCGTGAATGACGTGCGCCGCCGGACCCAGGATTCGATCAGCGGGATTCGGGCGACACTGCGGGCCCTTGCCAACATCGAAGGGCCGAAGTCGGTGATCGTGATCTCCGAGGGTCTGATTCTCGACGGCCCGACGAGCGACGTCGACGACCTCGCGTCGGTCGCCGCCGACTCGCGCGCCAGCATGGATGTGCTGCTGCTGGATGTGCCGCAATTCGACGCGTCGCAGGATCGCCGGCCCACCACGCCTCGGCAGGATCGCGAACTGGCGGTCACCGGCCTCGAAACGCTGGCCGGTGCGTCGCGCGGATCGCTCTATCGCATCAACACGTCGGCGGATTTCGCGTTCGACCGGATTTCCCGCGCGCTCGACGGTCACTACTTGCTGGGCGTCGAATCACGTCCCAAGGATCGCGATGGCAAGCGGCACAACATCTCGGTGAAAACCACGCGGCGCGGCGTCACCATCCGCTCGCGGCGATCGTTTCTCACGAGTGTGTCGGCCAAGGCGACCACGCCAGTGGATGCGGTCACGCGCGCGCTGCGTTCGCCGCTGCCGATCAACGACCTGCCGATTCGCGTCTCGACCTGGGTCTACAAGGAACCGGGCAACGCACGCCTGCGAGTGCTGGTCGCCACCGAAGTCGAGCGGCTCGTCGATCAATCACTCGACTACACGACGGGTCTGCTGCTGGTCAATCGCGCCAACCGCGGGATGCTGCCGCCAGTCGAGCTGAAGAAGCTGGTCGCCAAGGATGGCGATCCAGGGACCGCGGTCCACGCCGGCTCGCTGACCGTCGACCCAGGCACGTATCGCCTTCATGTCGCCATCGCCGACAGCGAAGGGCGCGTCGGCAGCGTCACTCGCACCGTGGAGGCCTGGGCCATGGACCCTTCGTCGCTGTCTGTGGGTGACCTTCTGCTGGGCGGCCTCTCGAGCACCGGTCCAGCGGCGCTCTCTCCCGCTGTCGAGCCGTACATCAATACGGGGAAGATGGCTGCGATGGTTGAAGTCTACGGCTCCACACCGGAGCGATTGGCCGGAGTCGAAGCTGTCCTGGAGGTGCTGCAGGATGAGCAGCACCCCGCGCTGGCGACGCTGCCGATGCGGGTATTCCCCGGAGGGTCACCTGAGATTGCGGCGGTCCACACGCAGATCAATACGGCCGCGCTTCCACCCGGACGGTATCTGGCGCGCACGACCGTCCGGCAATCGGGCAACGCGATCGGGCATCTCATTCGCCCATTTCGGATCGTCGCAACAACCGAGACCTCGGACGGTGGCGCCGCGGCTGTGCCAATCGGCGGCGGATTGCCGGCCGAGATGGCCAGCCTGCTGGTTGGCGGGTTGCCGGCGTTCGATCGAAAAGAGGTGCTCTCGCCATCGGTGCTGACGCCGACGTTTGCCGCGGCCGAGGCGCGCGGAACGGTCGCCAAAGGCGCGCTGAAGGAAGCACGCACCGGCGCCTACGGCGCGGCCGCAATGACGGCGCTCACTGAAGGCGATCAGGCGCTGGCAAGCTTTCTGAAGGGGCTCGACTTGCTGTCGCAGTCGCAGCTCGATCGCGCGGCGGTCCAGTTTCAGTCGTCGATGCAGCAGGCGCCGACCTTCGCGCCGGCACGGCTGTATCTCGGCGCCACGTTGGCGGAGGGCAACCGTCATAAGGAGGCCGCCGGACTTCTGCAAAGTGCCGGCAGCGACCCGGCCATGGCGCCGCTCGGCCGCATCGCGGGTGAAGAGTGGATGAAGGCCGGGCAGCCGGCGCTGGCGATCGTGCCGCTCGAGCAGGCACTCAAGAGCGGCGGCGCCAACGCCGACCCGCGGACGCGCAAGTTGCTCGGCGTGGCCTACGTGCTGGGACAGCGTCCCGCCGACGCGCTGCCGGTGCTGATGCCGTATCTCGACGC
The DNA here is from genome assembly GCA_963773045.1 of uncultured Acidobacteriota bacterium. GTDB lineage: Bacteria > Acidobacteriota > Vicinamibacteria > Vicinamibacterales > UBA2999 > 12-FULL-67-14b. The sequence goes on from CAVYZT010000016.1 coordinate 327,936, forward strand.
CAACCCCACCGATCAAGCCGCGCTCCTCGCCGGGATCTTTGCCGCCTATGCGCGGCATCTCGACATGCCGCAACGCGACACGCTGGCCGCCGATCGTGAGCACGCGACGAAGTGGTTCAAGGCGTACGCCGCGTCCGGTGGTCCGATGCAGCCGCTGGTAGCGGCCTGGGTCAAGTATCTGGATGCACTGAAGTAGCCGAGGACGAAAGAAGAAACAAGAAAGAAGAAGGAAGAAAGAAGAGAGAAGACGCAAGAAAGAAGGCTGAGGGAGAGTCCATGCGGCGAATCGCGTTCGTTTCGGTCGTGATGGTGTCGTTCGCGGTAATGAGCCCACTCGGGGCCCAGGAGAAACGGCTCATCACCGAGAACGACTTGTTGAAGTTCATCTGGATCGCAGACCCTCAGCTCTCGCCAGACGGGTCGCAGGTGGTCTTCACCCGCGTGATCGTGAATGAGCCGAAAGACGAGTATGAAACCAGCCTGTGGCTGGTGCCGTCCTCGGGCGCAGAGACGCCACGGCGGCTGACGTCAGGTTCGCGCGACACCACCGCTCGCTGGTCGCCGGATGGCCGGACGATCGCCTTCGTTCGCCCGGTCGAGCGCGACGGCCGCACGCTGCCGGCGCAGATCTTCCTCCTGGCGCTCGACGGTGGTGAGGCACGCGCCCTCACCGATCTGCCGCGCGGCGCCGGCGGACCGGTCTGGTCACCTGATGGCAAGCGCATCGCGTTTTCGAGCACGACGAGGGAGGAAGACTTCGGAACGGGTTCAGCAGGTTCAGCAGGTTCAGCAGGTTCAGCAGGTTCAGCAGGTTCAGCAGGTTCAGCAGGTTCAGCAGGTTCAGCAGGTTCGACAGGTTCGACAGGTTCGACAGGTTCGAGTCCCAAGAGCGACGTACGAGTGATTACCAGCGCTGTGTATCGGAGCAACGGCGGCGGATGGAATGAAGCCGATCGCCCGTCGCATCTCTGGGTGACCGAGGTGAAGGCCGGCAGCGAGATCGCCAAGGCGCTGGCGCTGACGACCGGAAAGTATTCCGAGACCGGCGTCGCCTGGGCGCCGGATGGATCGCGTCTCTACTTCGCCTCGGATCGGGTGGACGAGTCGTACTACCGGCAGAGCGACACAGACCTGTACTCGGTGCCGGCCAGTGGCGGCGCCATGGCAAAGGTCGCCAGCATCAACGGCACGATCGACAATCCGCGTCCATCTCCCGATGGCAAGTGGATCGCCTTCGCCGGCACGCTGTACGGGACGCCGGAGCGATCGTACGACCAGCCCGATCTGTTCGTGGCCGCGGCCGACGGCACCGGGACGCCGCGCAACCTGACCGCCGGCTACGACTTCGACATCGGCGGCGGCGTCGGGGGCGATCAGCGAGCGCCGCGCGGCGGCGGGTCGGCGGGTGCGATCTGGACGCGAGACGGACGCTCGATCATCATCGTTTCCGGCGAACAAGGGGACGCCAATCTCATTCGCGTGGATGTGGCAGCCGGCACCGTGCAGCCCGTCTTCAAACGCTCGCACACGGTCCAGTCCTACTCCGCGTCGGCCGACGGCAAGACGCTCGTGGCGGTCACCTCGACCCAAACCAACGTGAACGATCTGTTCGTGCTGGATCCGACGGTCGGAACGTCGAGCGCGAAGCAGATCACGCGCATCAACGACGACCTCTTCACGTCGCTCAAGCTGAGCGAGCCAGTGGAGCTGTCATGGACGAGCTTCGACGGCAAGAAGATTCAGGGCTGGATCCTGCATCCGCCGGATTTCGACCCGAAACGCCAGTATCCGTTCATCCTCGAGATTCACGGCGGACCCCACTCGGCCTACGGCAACGTGTTCACTCACGAATTCCAGTGGATGGCGGCCAAAGGCTACGTCGTGCTGCATCCGAACCCGCGCGGCAGCAGCAACTACGGTCAGGACTTCGGCAACGTCATTCAGTTCCACTATCCCGGCGACGACTACAAGGACCTCATGGCGGCGGTGGACGAGGTCGTCAAGCGCGGCTATATCGACACCAAGCGGATGGGTGTGACCGGCGGGAGCGGCGGCGGGCTCCTGACCAACTGGACTCTCACGCAAACCGATCGGTTCTCGGCGGCGGTCTCGATGCGATCAATCGCGGACTGGTACGGCTTCTGGTTCACCGCCGACTTCACCCAGTTCACGTCCTCGTGGTTCCGCAAGGCGCCGTGGGAAGACCCGCAGGACTACATCGCGCGATCGCCGATCACCCACGTCAACCGGGTGAAAACACCGCTGATGCTGCTCGATGGCGACGATGACCTCAGAACTCCGCCGGCAGACGGCGGCGAGATGATGTTCCGCGCACTCAAGTACCTGAAGGTGCCGACCGTGATGGTGCGCTTCCCCGGCGAAACACACGAACTGTCCCGGTCGGGCAAGCCGCGTCACCGCGTCGAGCGGCTGCAACACATCCTCGGGTGGTTCGACAAGTATCTGCAGGGGAAGGCGGTGACGACCTACGAAGACGCCTCGCTGAATCTTGTGATCTGGTGAACGGTGATCTGGTGATCTGGCGATCGAGCTGGAGATCGGATGATCTGATGATCTGGGTGATCGATCTGATGTTCGATCTCAAGATCTCGAGATCGAACTTAGATCAGAACATCGATCTCAAGATCTCTAGAACGCAAGATCTGCCAGGTCGATCACCAGATCACCACTTCATCACATCATGAGATTCAGGACACGGCCCTGTCCGTAATCTCCAAACCCTTGTCGATGATCGCGAACGCTTCTCGCATCTCCGCCTCGGTAATGCACAGCGGCGGGTTGGTGAAGAACGTGTTCCATCGCACGAACGTGTAGAGCCCTTCGTCGCGGAAGAACTTGCCGAGCGCCTGCATTTCGGGCGAGCTGCCGTTGAACGGCGCCAGCGGTTCGCGGGTCTCGCGGTTGCGGATGAGCTCGACCATCCCGAACAGGCCGATCGATCGCGCGGCGCCGACCGATGGGTGACGCCGTGCCAGCGTGTCGAGATGCTCGCGCATCACCGCGCCCATCGTTCGCGCCCGTTGGATCAAGTTGTCCTCTTCGTAGACTTCGATCGTGGCCAGCGCCGCAGCGCAGCCAAGCGGATGGCTGTTGTAGGTCAGGCCGCCGTAGAAGACGTTCTTCTGGAAGTGCTCGGCGACCGATCGCCTCAGGCCGACGGCGCCCAACTGGACGTAGGCGCTGGTCAAGCCCTTGGCCATGGTCAGCATGTCCGGCACGACCTTCCAGTGGTCGACGGCAAACCATTCACCGGTGCGGCCGAAGCCCGACATCACTTCGTCGCAGATCATCAGGATGCCGTGCTTGCTGCAAAGCGCGCGCACGCCCTCGAGATACCCGTCGGGCGGAACCAGCACTCCGTTGGTGCCGGTCACGGTCTCGAGAATGAACGCCGCAATGGTCTGCGGTCCCTCGAGCATGACGATTTCTTCCAGCTGCGCCAGGGCCCGCTCGGCGGAGTCGCTCTCTCGATCGATGCCGTGATACGGATGCGGCACGCGCACGACGCCGGGAATGCCGGGCTCCATCGCCCACCGGCGCGGATCGCCGGTCAGCGTGAGGCTGCCGGCGGTGCCGCCGTGATAGGAGCGGTAGCGCGCGAGGATCTTGTGGCGGCCGGTGGCGAGACGGGCCATTCGGATGGCGTTCTCGTTGGCGTCGGCGCCGCCGTTGGTGAAGAAGAACACGTCGATGTCACCGGGGCTGATCTGGGCCAGCTTTTCGCCCAGCCGCGCCCGCACCTCGGTGGCCATGAACGGATTGGCGTAGGCGAGTTGAGCGGCCTGATCCTGGATGGCCTTGATGACGCGGGGATCGCCGTGGCCGATGTTCATGCACATCAACTGGCTGTTGAAGTCGATGAACCGCTTGCCTTCGGGCGTCCAGAAGTAGATGCCTTTCGCCTGCGCGACCGGAATCGGATCCACCGCCGCCTGTGCCGACCATTCGTAAAGCGAGTGCTTCTTCGACAGCGCCACCATCTCCGGGCCGCTCATGGTCGCGGTTTGCAGATCGCTGTTCGCCATAGCGTTCGTTCTTCCTTCTTCGCTCTTCTTTCTTCTATGAAGCCAGCCTCAGTGTCGCAAGGGCCAGCACCTTCGTGGCCTGAACGATCGCGGCCACGTCACAGTATTCATCCGGCTGGTGAGCCAGCGTGAGCTCGCCCGGGCCGTACGCCACGCAGTGTGGCACACCTGCAATTCGATCGACGTGCTTCTGATCGTAGGTGCCGGGGCTCGCCACCAGCTCGGCTTCCCGTCCCAGGACGTCGTGAATGGCGTCGATCAGCGCGCCGATCACCGGCGCGCCCTCCGGTGTCCGCGTCGGATCGACAATCATCCGGTCCTCGAGCGTAAAGCGGACACCAGGCGCCAGCGCTCCAGCCCGGTCGATCAGCGACCGGATCTCGTCGCGCGTTCGCGCCAGCCCTTCTTCGGGCAGGAATCGTCGATCGAATACCGCGCGGCACCGATCGGCCACACAAGGAGATGGCACAGCCGTCACCGACTGTCCGCCGTCGATGCCGTTCACATTGATCGTCGCGTGTCGCGCGCCCTCGGGCACGACCGGCATGCTGGTGATTCTCGCGGCGAGTGACGGCCCCAGCTCGGCGCGGACCAGCTCCAGCAAGCGCGACATGCCGTCGATGGCGCTCACACCGAGAAACGGCATGCTGCCATGCGCGATGCGGCCGTGCGCCACCACCTCGAACCAGTACACGCCGCGATGACCGACGCAGATGCGATCAACGCCGAACGGTTCGGGAATGATCACGGCGCTGGTGCGGCGGCGATCGATCCATCCTCGCTCCGCCAGCCACGCGACACCGGCAAAGCCACCACTTTCCTCATCCACCGTGCCGCTGATTTCGATCGGAGCGGCATGCCCGATGCCGGCGCGTTGAATCGCCACGGCGGCAAACACCGCGGCGGCCAGACCCGCCTTCATGTCGCAGGCCCCGCGGCCGTAGAGCCGGCCGTTCCGAACCTCCCCGCAGAACGGATCCATCGTCCAGCCGTCGCCGGCGGGGACGACGTCGAAGTGGCCGTTGAGGTGAACCGCCTTCGCCGACGTGGTTCCGTCGTAGCGGCCGATGACGTTGATTCGCGGGTGCGTCACCGTGTGCTCGCTGCGTCCCTCGGCTGGAAGAACTTCGACCGACGCGCGGTGGAAGCGAAGCTCCGACGCGATGAGCTCCGCACACGCTGCGTACTCGTCCCCGGGCGGGTTGACGGTCGGGATGCGGATCAGGCGCGCCGCAAAGTCGACGACTTCGTCTGCGGCGCGATCGACTTCTCGAAGAACGGCGTCGCTCATGGTGCCGCGTGCCAAGTAGGTGCCGGGTGCCAGGTACCTGGTGCCAAGGTGGGTGCTCAGTATAAAGCGACCACGCGCGGCACACCCATGCCACTGGCACCATGGCACCGACCCTGGCACCCGGCACCTTGGCACTTGGCACTATAGTGCTTGGCATGAGAGTGCCACTGACGATTCTCGCTCTGTTGATGGCGATGTCCAGCGCTCAAACGATGGGCCAGGCCGGATCACCCGGTTCCCCGAACCGCACCATCACCGCCGTGGACGGTATCAAAGTGGGCCACCAGACTCTCGCCGAGCGACCCACCGGATGCACGGTCATCCTCGTCGACGGTGACGGCGCCGTCGGTGGCGTATCGCAACGCGGGGGGGCGCCAGGCACACGAGAGACCGACCTGCTCGATCCGTCGAACATGGTGGACAAGGTCAACGCCGTCGTGCTCTCGGGCGGCAGCGCGTTCGGGCTGGAGGCCGCGACGGGTACCGTGCGATGGCTCGAAGAACACGACATGGGTTGGGACGTTCGTATCGCGAAGGTGCCGATTGTCCCGGCCGCGATCCTGTTCGATCTGCCGGTGGGCGGCAATCCGAAGATTCGTCCCGGCGCCGACTGCGGTTATCGCGCGGCCGAAGCGGCGTCGGCCTCCGTGGTGCGCGAGGGCACGATCGGCGCTGGCGCAGGGGCCACCATCGGCAAGACCGGTGGAACCAATCGCGCGATGAAGTCGGGATTAGGCAGCTACAGCATCACGCTCCCCAACGGCCTCAGCGTCGGCGCCATTGTCGCCGTCAATGCTGTCGGCGACATACTCGATCCCGATACGGGGGCAATCGTTGCCGGCGTGCGCAACCCCGACGGAACGTTTGCCGACGCGCGCACGCTGCTGCGAACGGGTCAGACCGGCCCGCGTCCTCGACCAGGGGAAAACACCACGATCGGCCTCGTGGCGACAAACGCCCGCCTGTCGAAGGCACAGGTACATCGCATGGCGCTGATGGCCGACGACGGATTGGCGCGGGCGATCTTCCCGTCCCACACGATGGGCGACGGCGACACCGTATTCTCGCTGGCGACCGGCCGCTGGAACGGCGAGGCGGACGTCACGCAGATCGGCGCGCTCGCGGCCGATGTCATGGCGCGCGCCATCGTTCGAGCCGCCACCGAGGCGACCGGCATTTCCGGTCTTCCGGCGGCGCGCGATCTCAAGAAGCAGTAGAAGGCAGAAGGCACAAGGCACAAGGCAGAAGGCAGAAGGCAGAAGGCAGAAAGAATATGCGATCGGACGCGTTCAGCCTCGACGGGAAGGTCGTCGCCGTGGTGGGGGCCGGCAGCGGCATTGGCGAGGCAGTGGCGCTGGCTGCGGCGGCGCAGGGCGCCCACGTGGCGTGCTTCGATATCAATGCCGACGGCGTTGCAGCGGTGGCGGCCAAGATCAGAGCCGAGGGCGGCCAGGCGACGTCGGGTGTGATTGATGTGACCGACGAAACGTCAGTGCGCGACGCCATCGTCGATGCGGCAGGAGTGCACGACCGCCTCGACGGCCTGGTCTGCACCCCGGCCATCAACGTGCGCAAGCCGATCCTGAAATACAGCGGCGAGGAATTCGATCGCGTCGTCCGCGTCAACCTGCGCGGCAGCTTCAACGTGCTGCAAGCGGCCGGGTGGTTGATGGTGCCGCAGGGCTTCGGCAGCATCGTCTTGTTCTCGTCGATTCGATCGATCGTCACCGAGCCGGGACAGGCGGTCTACTCCATGACGAAGGCCGGCATTCTCCAACTGGCCAAGACCGCCGCGACCGAATGGGCGACTCGAGGTGTTCGCGTGAACGCGGTGGGGCCGGGCGTCGTTGAAACCCCGCTCACTGCACCGATCAAGGCAAACCGCGAGTGGTACGACGCGTACGCGATGAAGAACCCGATGCAGCGCTGGGCGCAGGCATCTGAGATGGCTGGCCCGACGATTTTCCTGCTCTCCGATGCGGCGAGCTACGTCACCGGGACCATCATCTATGCGGACGGTGGCTGGCTTGCCGCCGACGGTCGATTCACGCCGCCAGGAATGTAGCGAACCTTTCCCTTCTACGCGAACTGGAGGAGGTCGGTCGATGAAACGCAAGTTCCCGGCACTGTTCATGCTGATGCTGCTGGTTCTGCCCGTGGCGGCGCGTGCGCAAGCCACCGGTCAGATCACCGGAATCGTGTCCGACGGATCGGGAGCGCTGCTTCCGGGCGTCACCATCGAAGCCACCAACATCGCCACGGGAGCGATTCGTACGGCGATTAGCGGTGCCGACGGCCTCTACAACCTTCCGTTGCTTCAGCCCGGCGACTACACGGTGAAGGCGTCGCTCGCCGGATTCCGCAGTGCGCAACGCGAGGGTGTGCGCGTCACGGTCACCGAGACGGCGCGTGTGGCCTTCGAGCTCGCGGTCGGGGAGATCACCGAGACCGTGAGCGTGATCGCCGACGCCACGCTGATCGAGACCAGCAACGCCACGCATGGCATCGTCATCGACGAGCAGAAGGTCGTGGACCTGCCGTTGAACGGCCGCAACTTCACGCAGCTCGGGACGCTGATTCCCGGGGTCGTGGCGCCACCTGCCGGGTTGGGCGGACAGACCGGGGACGCCACGCCGGGCGGCTTCGGCAACGTCACCGGCGGATTCAACGTGAACGGCATGCGCAATCAGTCGAACAATTTCCTGCTGGACGGCGCCACCAACAACGACACGTTCAACACCGGCTTCGTGCTGCGCCCTCCGCCGGACGCCATCGAGGAGTTCAAGATTCTCACCAACGCCTTCTCGGCGGAGTACGGACGAAATGCCGGGTCGGTGGTCAACGTCGTGACCAAGTCGGGCAGCAACACCGTCTCCGGCGCCGCCTGGGAATTCAACCGCGACGATGGGCTGCAGACACGCAACTTCTTCGCGGCGCCGAACCAGCCGAAGCCGCAGCTCAAACAGAACCAGTTCGGCGCCTCATTCGGCGGACCGATCATGAAAAACCGATTGTTCGGTTTCGGGTATTACGAGGGCTATCGGAACGAAGCGGGCACCACGACCAACATCGTCGTCCTCTCGGAGGCCCAACGAGCGGGCGACTTCTCCGGCAGCGCGGCCATTCGCGATCCGCTGACCGGCCAGCCCTTCCCCGGCAACGTCATTCCGGGCAACCGCATCAGCGCCCCTGCAGCGAAGCTGCTCGCCGACTTCGTGCCGCTGCCCAACTCGCCCGGCAACCGCTATGTCGTCTCGCCCACCGTGGAAGATGTGCGCGATCAATTCGGCATGCGGTTCGACTATCACCTGGGAAGCAACCAGACCTTCCTGGGCCGCTACCTGCGCAGCGACACCGATCGTCTCACCCCGCGCGTGATCGCCGCCGTCGACCAGAAGTCGGTCGCCACCCTGCAGGACGGGATGGTGTCGCACAACTTCGTCGTCAACTCGAACCTGATCAACCAGGCGCGGTTCAACATCAGCCGCATTACCGCCAACCCGGCGGTCACCAGCGGCCTGAGCCCAAAGACGTACGGGATCAATTTCGAGAACACCAATCCGGAGGCCGCCGGCCTCCCGTCGTTCGTGATCGCCGGGTTTTTCGGCGGCGGCACGTCGGCACTCGGCGATCCGCAGCAGCCGTTCGTGAATCGGGTGAATCACGTCTGGCAGTTCGCTGACGATGTGACGTGGATCAACGGCCGCCACTCGCTGAAGTTCGGCGTCGACGTCCGTCGCGAGGCGATGCGGATTGCGTTCATCAACCGGCCGAACGGCGACCTCACGTTCAGCGGTGGCCTCACCGGCAATGCGGCGGCCGACTTCCTGCTTGGCTTCCCGGCGCAGGCGCGCGCGACCACCCAGCAGGCTATCCAGGAGGGTTACGGATGGCTGTTTGGCGGCTACGTGCAGGACGAGTTCCACCTCAGCGCGCAACTGACACTGAACCTCGGCCTGCGTTACGAGCTTCCCAGGCCGTTCATCGACGTCAACGACGCCATCAGCGGCTTTGTCACGGGCGGGCGGTCAACGGTTTACCCGGCGGCGCCTGTCGGGCTCGTCTACCCGGGCGATGCCGGCGTGCCACGCGGCATCGTCCCGACCGACAAGAACAACTTCGCGCCGCGCCTCGCGCTGGCCTGGGATCCGTTCGGTGACGGCAAGACGAGCATCCGCTCGGCGTTCGGCCTCTTCTACGACGCGCTGGCCGGGCAGGGCGATTTCTTCCAGAGCGGCGTGTTGTCGCCGCCATTCACGCCGCTCGTCGAGCTGAACACGCCGACACCCATCACGCTGGCCGATCCGTTGGCCGCCGTCGCGGGTCCGCCCAATCCGTTTCCTCCGGCGCTCACCATCATCGGCTGGGGAAACGAATTCCAGTCGCCGCTCGCTTACCACTTCAACGCCGGTGTGCAGCGCCAGATTGGCGGGAAGCTTGGCGCCGAAGTGGCCTACGTGGGGTCGAGAGGAGTGAACCTGCCAATCTTCATCGAAGTGAACCCCGGGGTGTATGTATCAGGCCAGACCGCGCGCGGCGCTCGAGTCATGCCGGCCTATTCGCTGGTCCGTCCGACATTCTCGGCGGCAAAGTCCTGGTACGACTCGCTGCAAGCGAGCCTGCGCATGCTGCCGGCACACGGGCTGAACTTCCTCGCCAGCTACACCCTCGGCAAAACGACCGATCACGTGTCGGGCCTGAACATCGGCGGCGAAGCCCGGCCGGTGCTTCCGGTGGTGCAGGGTGACGAGGCAAGCCTCGAGAAAGCGCTCGAATTGGAGAAGGGGCCCGCGCTCTTCGACGCGCGGCACCGCTTCGTCGTCAGCTTCGGTTATGCGCTGCCCGATCTCGACGATCAGTCAGCGGTCGTTCGTTACGTCGCTGGAGGCTGGCAGCTGAACGGCATCTACCAGGCCCAGAGCGGCTTTCCGCTCGCGGTCAATCAGGGCACAGTGCTCGACATCCGCTACATGACGTCGCGCCCGGACCAGACCTGCGATCCCAACGACGGCCCCAAGACGACGGCGCAGTATTTCAATACGTCGTGCTTCACGGTCCTCTCGCTGGCGCAGACCGGGGAGCGGCCCGGCAATGCGGGCCGTAATTCAGTCCGAGGGCCGGGCTTCCAGCGATGGGATCTCTCAGTCTTCAAGAACTTCAATTTCGCGCACCGGCAGCGCGTGCAGGTTCGCATCGAAGGGTTCAACATCTTCAACCAGATCCGGTTCGGACAGCCGAACGGCACGATCGGTGCGGTCACCTTCGGCCAAATCACGTCGGCCGAGGACGGGCGGGTCATGCAGCTGGCACTCAAGTACAGCTTCTGAGAACGGAACGTCCTCGCGTGCGCCGGCGTCGGTTCCTCGAGCGTCTGTTGAGCGGGCTGGTCCTCGCAAGAAAGCCGGGATCAGCTCCCGCAGCCGGCGCGCCCGGCATCGTCGTGCAAGACTCGGCGCGGCCGCGCCTCGACTTCGGCGTGGCCGCGGGAGACCCCACGCCTGGGAAGGCGATCGTCTGGGCGCACGCGGATCGCCCGTCGCGTCTCTCGGTCGAGTACTCCACGACGGCCTCATTCGCGAACGTTCGACGCGCGAGAGGGCCGATGGCCACGCCGGCCACCGGCTTGACGGCGCGGGTGACCATCGGCGATCTCCCGCCAGGTCAGGACATTTTCTATCGCGTGCGGTTCGAAGACCCGGGCGATCCGCGCATCGCGAGCCCCTGGGTGGACGGCCACATGCGCACCGCGCGGGGCGACGGTCAGCGGGTGCGCATCGCCTGGTCCGCGGACACCTGTGGGCAGGGCTGGGGCATCGATCCGTCGCGAGGAGGGATGCGGCTGTTCGAAACCATGCGCGCGACCGACCCCGATCTGTTTCTCAACCTCGGCGATACGATTTACGCGGACCAGCCACTGAGAGAGTCGGTGAATCTGGACGACGGGACCGTGTGGCGAAACATCGTGACACCGGCGAAGGCCAAGGTGGCCGAAACGCTGGATGAGTTCCGCGGCAATCATCTCTACAACCGCCTGGACGATCACTATCGCCGCTTCGCCGCCGAGGTCGGCCAGGTGGCGATGTGGGACGACCACGAGGTGCGCGACAACTGGTATCGCGAACAAATACTCGGAGGGCAGGCGCCGTATCAGGAGAAACGAGTGGCCGTGCTGGCGGAACGGGCGCGCCAGGCGTTCCTCGAACACTACCCGCTTGCGATCGAGGCGGGCGCCACCACCCGCATCTACCGGATGATTTCTTTCGGTCCACTCGTGGACGTGTTCGCGCTCGACATGCGGAGCTATCGCGGCGCGAACAACCCCAACATGCAGCACGCGCCAGGACCCGAGACGGCCTTCATGGGTCCCTCGCAGATCCGGTGGCTGGCCGACGCGCTGTCGCGGTCGCGCGCGACGTGGAAGGTCGTCGCTGCCGACATGCCGCTCGGCCTCGTGGTGGCGCACCAGCCGGGATATCACGAAGCCGTCGCCAACGGCGACAACGGCCCGCCGCTCGGACGTGAACTGGAGCTGGCCGGGCTGCTCGCGACGTTGAAGCAGCGGCGTGTCCGCAACGTTCTGTGGATTACGGCGGATGTTCACTACTGCGCCGCGCATCATTACGATCCATCACGCGCGAAAACCGCGGACTTCATTCCTTTCTGGGAGTTCGTTGCCGGCCCCGCCCATGCGGGCACGTTTGCGCCGCCTCCACTCGACGGCACGTTCGGGCCAGAGGTGCGATTCTGCGGCGTGCCGGCCGACCTTCCCCCCAACCGGCCACCCAGTGCGGGCCTGCAGTTCTTCGGATGTCTCGAAGCGGATCCGCGGACGCGTGGGTTGACCGTCTCGCTGGTGAATACGGCCGGCCAACGCGTGTTCACGCAGGAGCTGACATCGGACGGGATCTGACGGCCCAAACCCTATCGGATGGCGGAGGCCGGGATTAGACTTCACGCAATGCCCCCCAGCGATCCTGCGGAATCAGATCTCACCCGCGCCCCGGTGGGCAGCGACGCCGAAGGCTGGCAACGGCTCGGCTCCTATCGCCTCCTGCAGCGGATCGGCGATGGCGGCATGGGCGAGGTCTGGCTGGCGCAACAGCTCGAGCCGGTCCAGCGGCAGGTCGCCATCAAGCTCATCAAGCCCGGCATGGACTCGGCGCGCGTCGTCGCGCGCTTCGAGGCCGAGCGGCAGACGCTCGCCGTCATGGATCATCCGGCGATCGCGAAGGTCTTCGACGCCGGTACGACACCCGAGGGCCGTCCCTACTTCGTCATGGAGTACGTCCGCGGCGACTCGATCACGGCTCACTGCGATCGCCGGCGCTTGACCGTGCCTGAACGTCTCGAGCTCTTCATTCAACTGTGCGACGGTGTTCAGCACGCCCATCAAAAAGGAATCATTCATCGCGATCTGAAGCCCTCGAACGTCCTGGTGTCGGCGACCGACGATCGGCCCATTCCGCGAATCATCGACTTCGGCATCGCCAAGGCGATGGCGCAGCCGCTCACCGAGCGATCGCTGATGACCGAAATGGGCAGCTTCGTCGGCACTCCCGAGTACATGAGCCCCGAACAGGCCGAAATGACGCCGCTCGACGTGGATACTCGCAGCGATGTCTATTCATTGGGTCTGCTTCTCTACGAACTGCTCGTCGGCGCCCTGCCCTTCGATCGCGATGCGCTCCGGCAGGCGTCATTCGACGAGATCAGGCGGACGATTCGCGAAGTCGACGCGCCGCGGCCGAGCACGCGGGTCACACAGCAGCATGACTCGGCCGAGGTGGCCGAACGCAGGCACACGCAGCCGACGAAGCTCGCCAGCATTCTTCGCGGCGACCTCGACTGGATCACGAAGAAGGCACTGGAGAAGGACCGCTCACGGCGATATGCGACGGCGAATGCATTGGCCATGGATCTTCGACGCCACCTGGCCAACGAACCGGTACTCGCCGGTCCTCCGGGCGCGGCGTATCGGTTCAGCAAGTTCGTCCGCCGTCATCGTCTGAGCGTCATCGCGGCCAGCGTTCTCGCGGTGCTGCTGCTGACGTTTGCCGCCCTGATGGCGGTGCAGGCGCAACGCACCGCCCGCGAGCGCGATCGCGCGAATCAGGAAGCGGCCACGGCGCGCCAGGTATCGGGATTCCTGGTCGGTTTGTTCAAGGGATTCGACCCGAGCGAAGCGCGCGGAAATACCGTGACCGCGCGGGAGATTCTCGCCAAGGGCGCGCGACAGCTCGAGACCGAATTGCGAGATCAACCGCTGGTTCAGGCGCGACTGCAATCCACGATTGGCGCCGTCTATACCAGCCTTGGTCTCTATGCCGACGCCGCGCCGCTGCTATCACAGGCGCTGGCCACCGAGCGGCGACTGCTCGGCGACAATCACGAGGAGACACTGTCCACAGCGCACGCGCTCGCGAATGCCTACTGGTACGAGACGAAATTCGCCGAAGCCGAACCGCTGTATAGGGAAATCGTCGAACGCAGGATGCGGTCGCTTGGATCAGACCATCGCGAGACGCTGCGCGCCAACTTCGACCTGGCAAGCCTGTTCCTGGTTCAAGAACGGTGGGACGAATACGAGAAGCTGGGCCTCGATACTCTCCAGCGCCAACGACGTGTTCTGGGTGACGCCGATGAAGACACGCTCTCGTCGTTGAACAATCTTCACAATTTCTACTACGCGAGGGGCCGTTATGCCGACGGCGAGCCGCTGGCTCGTGAAGTCTTCGAACGGCGGAGCCGAACATTGGGGAGCGATCACCCAAGCTCGTTGACGGCCATGCACAATCTTGCGGCAACGCTGGATCGACTGGACCGCTCCGCCGAAGCCGAGCGATTGTTCAAGGGCGCCCTGGAGGCGCGGCGCAGGGTGCTCGGCCCGGATCATCCATCTACGGCAATCACGCTCAATCGGCTCAGCTCGCTCTATCTTCGGCAGCGCCGGTTCGAGGAAGCAGAGACAGCGGCTCTGCAGGCCTTTGACATTCTCCACCGAACCCTCGGGGACGCTCATCGATCGAGTCGGCAGAACATCGAGCTGCTGGTCAGCATCTATGCCGAGTCGGGTCGACCGGCGAAAGCCGCCGAATGGCGCGCGAAACTGAAGGCCCCATAGGGGGCTTGGACCTGGGCCTGGGGCTTGGGGCCTGGGGCTTGAGACTTGGGCTCGAGGCTCGAGACTGGGAACTTGGGAAATCAACCCCCAAGCCCCAAGCCTCAAGCCTCAAGTCCTGCGTCAGAACTTGAACAGCAACGTCAGCTGCGCCGCCCGCGCCGGCTGCTGATTGCGGAACTGCAGGAAGTTCGGATTGAACTTCTCGTTCGCGCCGCTGTAGTTGTACTGGGAATAGTTGCCGGCGTTCATGACGTTGAAGATCGCAACGCCGATGACGCCTTCCGACGTTCCGCCGAGGCGAATCGCTTTGTTCACGTTGAACCCGAGCGTCTTGATCGCCGGCGCCTGCACCTGCCCATCGCCTCTCGTCGGATTGACGAAACGCATGGTGGTCGCCAGCGGATTGCTCTGTCCGTTTGATGTGCGGGCGGGCCCGAACATGGTCACGCGAGGATCGGTGGCCGGCAACTGGTCGACGATCGGCCCCGACCACGGACCAGCAAGGATGGTGTAGCTGCCCGACAGGCTCACGCGCCACGGCGCCTGGTACGATCCGCCAAAGCGCATCGAGTATTTCTGCCAGGTCGGTCCGTAGGTATGCACCGTCGTGCCCGTGGTAATGGGCAGACTGTTTTCCTCGTTGTTGCCGCGGGGCATGTAGAGCAGCTTGTCGCTGGCAAACGTATCCGGCTGGATGAAGCGCGCCGGATCGGTCGGGTTCCACGTACCGCCAAAGCTCTGCCATTGCCGATTCACGCCGGCCAGCGCCTGGAATCCCTTCGAGAGGTTTTTCGCGACGGTGACTTCGATCGCGCGATAGTTCAACGTGCTCCAGGAGTTGTTCTGCTGCTGGAAGATGATTCCGCGCGCGGGGTCGATCTGCCCGAAGCCGCCAAACGGCTGGTTCGGGCCGCTTGGATAGATCCCGTTGACGTCGACGCGGGCCCACATGTCGTGGTAGACACGATTGATTCCGGCGATGTCGACGCTCAATTGGCCGGCGAACTGGCGGCGGAAGCCAAGGATGAACTCGTCGACGAACGGCTGGTGCAGCCCATCCGCAAACTCGTAGTTGGCAATCGACGCGGAGCGGGCGGCCGTCGTCGTCGACGTCTCGAACACTCCGTCGCCATCGAAATCGTAGTCGTCTCGCTGTCCCGCGGCCTCGTTAGCGCCAAACAGCGTGATCGCGTCGCGTCCCATCACCTGCTCGTGAACGCGAACGTAGCTGCCGCGAAGCACGTTGCGGGAGTCCTTGGTCAGGAGGTACGAGAAGCCGAGACGTGGTGCGATCTCGGTGCTGTTCTGCCTGACGATGTTGAAGATCTTGTCGGAACGCTTGACGAAGTCGGCGCGCAAGCCGAGGTTGAGGCTGAGCCGTGAGTTCGGCTGCCACATGTCCTGGAAGTAGATGCCATAGATCCCGGTCCCGCGCCGAACGTGTCGTCAGCGAGATCGGCGACTGATAGCGTCGGTGGAAGGGGATGGTCCCGCCGGCAACGTTGCTGGGGTTGCGCAGGCGCTGCTCTTCGAGCACGAATCCGCCGTTGACGTATTCGGTCGTCTGGTCGTAGGTGTTCCGCGGCGCCATGAAGAAGCCGGTCTGGAACTGGTGGTTTCCCGCCCAGGCGTCACGGAAATACGTGAGATCGCCTCGGATGATGATCTGAGAAGCGGGTTGAAAGGCGAACGACTGAACGTTGCCGCCTTCGAGAATGCGCCCGGTGCCCTGGAGCGTTGAGCCCGACACGGTGGCGTTCTCGTGGATGATGACCTGCGGCCCGGAATTTCCGAGCTTCGCATACGTGTTGAGGTCGGACCCGCCCTTGCCGTTGTACGACGCCGTCAGGGTGGTCGTCGTTCGCATGCCCCAGACCGACGTCACCTTCCCGCTGTAGAGAGGGCCGCCGGTCGACGAGGCGAACACTTGATCGTAGTTGTATTCACGATCGCCCGTGAGGATCAGCCGATCGTTCTGGAAGAAACCCTGAATGTCGTGCCGTCCCGCCCTGCCGGTGAGCTTGACGAACGGCTGCCAGCTCTCGCTGTCGTTGACGAAGAGCTCTTGGGGATCGAACGCCTGAATGCGCGCCACCTCCGTGGCCGTGCGGCTGATACCGGCCGCCGAGACGGCTCGTCGAAGTGAGCCGAAGAACCAGAGGTTGTCTTTCTTGATCGGGCCGCCGATCGCGCCGTCGAATTGCCGGACATACGCCGTCGTCGGTGTGCCGCCGCTCCCCGGCTTGCAGCCGGCCGAATCCGAGCAGTTGTCGATGTTGTTCCCGTTCCAGCCGAACGGCTGATACGCAAACGCACCGCTGCCCTTGAACGAGTTGCCGCCGCTCTTGGTGACGATGTTCATGACGAGGCCGACGCCCATCGGCGAACTGGCGTCAACTCCGCCGGTCTTCACCTGGATGTCCTGGACCATGTCGGCGCCCATCGACACGTAGGTGAGCTGGGCGTCGTGATAGTTGGACGCGATCGTGCCTTCGAGCTGAAGCACGTGAGCGAAGTGCTCGGTGCCGTGGCCGAAGTAGACCTGGCGTCCGCTGCCGTCGTCGAATCCGCGAGAGATGACGCCGGGAGTCAGCTCGAGAAAGTCGCTGTAATTGCGCCGCGCCTGAATCGGCATGAGGCGCTGGAACTCTCCGTCGATGTTGAGCACATTGCCGGGCTTCTCGACCTCGATCATGGGCGAGTCGCCGGAGACCGTCACGGTCTCCTGAACCGTGCTGAGCTGCATCGTGATGTCGACCGCGAAGGTGGCCCCGACACGGACCAGAATGCCCTCCCGGCGAAACGTCGCAAAGCCGGGTAGCTCGGCGGTCAGGGAGTAGGTGCCCGGTGGGAGATTGTTGAGGCGATATTCGCCTCGATCATTCGTGACGTCGCTTTGCGTGCGTAAGGCGTCAGGTGACGCCGCGGTGATGGTGACACCGGGCAACCCGCCGCCTTGCTGATCGACGACGCTTCCTCGCAATCCCCCCAATCCACTCTGTGCGTCCGCGGTGGACGCCCAGCCAAGACACCCGACGAGAACTACAACGCCGACGGCACACAGCCAAGTCTTGCGCATTGAAATCCTCCTGATGCGGCGACGCTAGCGCGTTTTGTTGAAGCGGACAAGACAATGACGCCGGCGCGTCCCATCTATTTTTCGAATCGGCGAGCGACGAACAGCCAGAGACGCACAGCAAGAGTCACGAGCGTCTGGATCGGCCCAGCGCTCGCGCGGTTCAGCACTGCGCCCCTCAGCTATCGACGATCAGCTATCAGCTTTGGGTTCACTTGCCGAAAGCCGAGAGCCGAAAGCCGAGAGCAACTGTTGCTCAGGCTGCCGCTTCCACCCCGTGAACATCGACTGAAAGTTGTCCCAGCCGTGGATGGCAACCATCACCAAATGTCCCGGAATGAAAGCAAGAAAGCCGCACATCGAGATGAAGTGGAGGGCACGCGCGTAGTGGTAACCGCCGAAGATCGCGCCAAGCGCCGACAATTGCACGGGCTTGAACATCACGAGGCCGGTTGAAAGCGACAGGAGGCCGAAGAAGATTGTCGAGGTATAGGCGAGTTTCTGCAGCGGGTTGTACTGCTCGGTCAGCGGCGGCTTCGGCCCGAACAAGAAGTAGTGACGCACCATCGGCCAGACGCCGGGCAGGTCGCGCCTCGTGAAGAGCACCGTTCGGTAGTGTCCCGAAAGAAACTGCGTCGTGGCATAGAGCACACCGGCGCCCGCGAAGACCCACATGAACGTGAAGTGCCACTGCAGTGCGCCGCCGAGCCAACCGCCCAGCCGCACGGCTTCCGGAATCTCGTCGATCAGATTCTGTTGCGGGATCTTGGCGCCAAAGCTTGGAAAGGCGGAGAAGATCTGCAGCCCGCTCATCGTGAGCACGGTGACTGCCACAGCGTTCGCCCAGTGTGTAAATCGCACGGCCCAGGGATGTTCAAAGACAGGTGGCATTAGCTGGTCCTCAGTCCACGGTCCTCAGTCCACAGTCCTCAGTTCACGATCATCAATCCTTGACAACTCCGCAGTCTCCCCAGAAGTGCCAAAGATCGTGGACTCTGGACTCTGAGCCGTGGACCGCGGACCGTGGACCGTGGACCATCTAAAGTCCGGCGTACCAGCTGTAGCCCTGGTCGCTCCAGTACGCGGCCCGTTCTGGCAGCACGTGCGTGACCTCGAGCGTCATCAGGTACTTCGCCGACTTGTAGCCCAGCTTTGTCGGCAGTTGCAGCCGCAGCGGCGCGCCGTGCCCGCGATCCAGCGGCTGGTCGTACATCTCGTAGCACAGCAGCGATTGCGGCTGGCGCGCGGTTTCCATGTCGAGCGATTCGTAGTAGCCGTCGGCGCACGTCACCGTGAGGTAGTTCGCCGACGCGTCGGCGCCGATGAGCGCCAGCACGTCGGAGAATCCGAGCGCCGCCGAAGCGCCCGACGACGTCCCAGCCTTCGACGCAAACGTGACGCGTGTTCTGGCGAACGCGCGGCAGGGCGCGGATCTGATCGAGCGTGTACGCACCTGGCTTCGTGACGCGGCCACCCACTTGCAGCTTCCAGTTCTCGAAATCGATCTCGGGCTCGACGACGTCGTAGAAGTTGTAGGGGAACTGTTCGAACGGGACGACCTGATCGTCGCCAAATGTCGGCGCGAGGTGCGACTGGCGGAACAATAGCGCCGAGGCGCGGTCGCTCCAGCCAAGTCCGGCAGCCACCCACCCGTCGCGCCACGACGGAAGCGCGAAGCCGCCGAGCAGCAGGAGCGGCGTGAGCTTCAGGAGCTCCCGACGAGTGCGCGGTCTAGGCTCGCTCATCACCCCTCATCGATTTCTACGGGCTGTTTCGCGCAGCGGATTCTATGATTCGCAGAACCTGTGCCCGCCGTCGCTCGCGACTGAATTGACCGCGAGCTATGGCGAGGTCCGCCGCACCGGCCTTCGGCTCGCAGCTCGGCGGACCCGTAGCTTCAGCGGAGGCTGGTCGGCCGCATCGGCGGAAACCTGTAGAACCTGCAGAACCCGCAGAACCTGCTGAACCTGCTGAACCTGCTGAACCTGCTGAACCTGCTGAACCTGCTGAACCTGCTGAACCTGTTCGTACAGCAGAATACAGCGTGCGCGAGCGGCCGCAACTCGTCGGACTCCCCTACGACGCGAGCTCGTCCTTCCGACGCGGCTCAGCCGAGGCGCCGCCGCTGATTCGGCAGGCGCTCTGGTCCCCGGCGGGCAATTCGTGGACGGAGCTCGGCGTCGATCTGTCCGCGGCCGACGGGCTTGATGACGCCGGCGATCTGCCCTTGTCACAGTCACCGGCCGAGGCCAGGGCGCAGGTCGAAGCCGGCATCCTTGCCGTCTTGCGAAGCGGGTCCCGGCCCATCGCGCTCGGCGGCGATCACTCGCTGACCTACCCCATCGTGCGAGCGATGGCCGCGCATCACTCGCCGCTCACCATCCTGCACATCGATGCGCACGGCGATCTCTACGATGTCTTCGATGGCGACCGCTACTCTCACGCGTGTCCATTCGCACGCATCATGGAGGAGGGCCTGGCATCTCGACTGGTGCAGGTCGGCATTCGGACGATGACCGAACACCAGCGCACGCAGGCCGCGCGGTTCGGGGTCGACGTCATCGACATGGTTCGATGGGCCGCGGGCGACTGCCCGTTTGCCGAATCACGAACTGCCCGACCCGCCCTACCTGCCCCACCCGTCCTACCTGCCCCACCCGCCCTATATCTATCGATCGACCTCGACGGGATCGATCCCGCGTTTGCCCCCGGGGTCTCCCATCGTGAGCCGGGTGGATTATCGGTGCGCGACGTCATCTCGCTCATCCACGCCGTCCCCGGCACCATCGTCGGCGCCGATGTGGTGGAGTTCAATCCGAGCCAGGACCTCGGCGGCGTGACCGCGGCGGTGGCCGCCAAGATCGTGCGAGAACTCGCGGGAACCATGATGATCCAAACAGAATCATCCCAGAGGGACGTACGTGGCCGCGGAGACGCGGAGACACGGAGCAATTCGAGCTAATGCTTCTCCGCGACTCCGCGCCTCCGTGGCTACGTCCGTTACCGTGACATTTTCTTAGTGCGTTGCTGCGATGAAACTCAGACCCGAGATCACGGCAGTCGTTGAGTCACCGTTGGTGAAGATCGCGACTATCGCCGAGAGCATGCCCGGCTCGATCAAGCTCTGCTATGGCGAGTCGGACATGCCGACTCCCGAGTTCATCTGCCGGGCCGCCTACGACGCCGCGCTCGCCGGCCACACCTTCTATACGCACACGGCCGGATCGCCAGAACTTCGCGCCGCGATCGCGAACAAGGTGCTGGAGCTGCAAGGCGTCACCTATCGGCCATCCGAGGTCATGAGCACGGTGGGCGGGACCATGGCCATCAACATTGCGATCCGCGCGCTCGTCGGCCCTGGCGACAACGCGGTCATCGTTTCGCCGGCGTACGCCA
This sequence comes from uncultured Acidobacteriota bacterium, assembly GCA_963773045.1. Taxonomy (GTDB): domain Bacteria; phylum Acidobacteriota; class Vicinamibacteria; order Vicinamibacterales; family UBA2999; genus 12-FULL-67-14b. The sequence goes on from CAVYZT010000016.1 coordinate 348,866, forward strand.
TCTACGCGAACAGCGTGATCATGTCAGGCGGTGAACCCCGATTGGTGCCGCTCGCCCGAGAAGGCCAGCGGTTCAGCCTGGATCTCGATCGGGTGGAGCGGGCGATCGATCGCGGCACTCGCCTGCTCGTGGTGAACAGCCCGTCGAATCCTACGGGATGGATGATCGGCGAAACCGAGCAACGCGGGCTTGCCGGGCTGGCAGAGCGTCACGGTGTCGTGATTCTGTCGGACGAGGTCTACGAGCGGCTCGTGTTCGACACGCCAATCGCGCCATCGCTGGCGCGCATCATCGAGGACAAGGATCGCCTCATCGTCGTCAACAGCTTTTCAAAGACGTACAACATGACGGGTTGGCGACTGGGGTGGGCGCAAAGCAGCGAAGCGGTGATTCGACATTTGTACAAAGCCGCGGAGTTCATCACCTCGAATCCGACGGCGCTGGTCCAGCAAGCCGGCATTGTCGCGCTGCGCGACGGCGAGGATTACGTCCGCGAGCTTCGCGAACATTACGCGCGCCGAAGGGCGCAGGTCTCCAATGCGTTGCGGTCGCTCCCCGGCATCACGTTGCCGGATCCGAGGGGCGCGTTCTACGCGTTTCCTCATGTGGAAGGCCTGACCGATTCGACGGCCTTCACCACCGTGCTGCTGCAACAGACCGGAGTCGCGCTGGCGCCGGGCGTGGCGTTTGGAGAGTCAGGTGAGGGTTACGTGCGGTTGTGCTTCGCTGCGAGCGAGGCGACGGTGACCGACGCGCTCGCTCGCATTCGGGGATTCATCTCGGGTTCTGCAGGTTCTGCAGGTTCTGCGGGTTCGGACCGTAAGAACCCGTAGAACCCGTGAACCCGCAGAACCCGCAGAACCCGTTATCTCGCGGTGGCCTTTGCTCCGCCTGCCATCTTGCGGGCGCTGGCCAGCTCGGGACGCTCGCTGCCGGCGTCTTTGCAGATTTCAACGATCTGCTGGTAGTAGCCCTTCGCCTTTGCCGTCTGCTTCAACTTCTCGGCGGCCTGACCCGCACCGTAGAGCGCCAGGAAGCGATTGGGCTCCTTCTTGGTCACGGCCTCGAAGGCGACGAGCGCCTCTTGATTCCGGCCTGCCTCCATCAGCATGAAGCCGAGGAGCTCGCGAGCAGGCGCCAGCGGTCCGGGCGTCACCGCGGACTTGTCGGTCTTGTCCTCGGCATCCGCCGCACCCATCATCGCGGTGATCGCCTCGTCCTTCTTGCCTTCGGCGAACATCACCCATGCTTCAGCGCCGCGGCGCTGAATGTCGACGATCTCGGTCCAATACGCATCTTTCATTTCGATCTCACGCGCCTTCAGCGCCGCCAGCCGGGCGATATCGGGCGCCGCATCGGCCGGCTTGCCCGCACGCGCCGCGCCGATCGCGCGCGCGAAATGGGTGATCGCTTCCGTATATGGCGTGTTCGGCGCCGGTCGCGGCTCGAGCTTTGCCGCGTCGGCCCACTGCTGCCGCTCCATCGCGTAGCGCGCGGGCATCGCGGCAATCGCAAAGGTGTTCGGCCCTGCCCCAGCCGCTCCCACAGAGGTGTTCGGTGCCGTAGCCACGCTGATCGCGTGGTCCACCACGGCCTTCGCCTGCGTGTCCATACCCATCTGGAGGTAGGCGTAGGTCTCGTAGTCCATCGCGTGCAGCGCTTCGGCCGAGCCGCCGGTCTTTTCCGCTTCCGTGGCGGACTTGATGTTGGTGGCCACCGACTCCTTCCACGCGCCGACGCGCGTGAAGGTGTGAGACGGCATGTGGAGCGCGTGCGGCACCGAGGGCGCGATGTCGGCATAGGCGCGCGCGGCGGGCAACGCCTTCTGCGCCAGCGCGGGCACGTCGTACGAGTGAATGATGTAGTGCGCGAGGCCGGGGTGATTCGGCATGCGTTTGTACATCGGCTCGAGGATCTCGGCCGCGCGCAGGTTCTGCGCAAAGGTCTTGTCGGTCGGCAGCGCCGTCTGCGCGATCGCGAGCGCCCAGAAGATCCGGGCCTCGGCATCGTTGGGATTCTGCGCCGCGATCAGCTCGGTCGCGCCTTCGTAGGCAACGACGCGGGCGCGCTGAGTGGTGACGTCCGAGCTCGAGAACAGGCCGGCCACGGCATCGATGAAGGCCTTCTCTCGCGCTGTCGGTGATCCGGTCGCCAGACCTTTGTCAATCGCGGCCTTGCCATTCGCAATTGTCTGTGGCGCCCGCTGACCGCCAAACGGGTTGCCCCAATGCGTCAGGGCGATACCCCAGTAGGCAATCGCGCAGTTCGGATCGGCTTTGAGCACCTCTTCGAACATGGCGCGCGATTCAGCAAACCAGAAGGAGTGAAGAAGGGCGACGGCGCGGTTGAAGTCGTCTTTCACCGCGGGCTTGCAGGACGTCTGGAAATCGACGGTCCCGATCATCTTCGTCGTCATGACTTGCGGCGTCGGATGCTCGTGTTGCGCCCACGCGAGGGACGGCATCACGAGCCCCAGACACATGCACCAGATCACGCTCAGTCGCTTCATCTCAGCCTCCTATTAGCTCTTGCCTATCAGCTTTCGGCTATTCGCTATTCGCTATTCGCTGTTCGCTATTCGCTGTTCGCTGTTCGCTATTCGCTATTCGCTATTCGCTGTTCGCCATTCGCTGTTCGCTGTTCGCTGTTCGCTGTTCGCTGTTCGCTGTTCGCAGCAATCATCGCACTGAAACAGACTCCGAACTGAACTTCAAAGATCGACGTACGCAGCCACGGAGGCGCGGAGACACGGGAATCTTGATTGACCAGTCAATTGCTCCGCGTCTCCGCGGCCAACGTACGTGACCGTTCCCATGTAATTGGCCGCCATATCATTTGGCAAAGCTCAACCGATCCAGCCCAATCCGCCCGTTGCTGATCACCAGGAGCGGATCGAGCAGCGTCCGGATGGTATCGATGGGATTGGCGTCGACCACCAGCAGGTCGGCCTCGAAGTTGGGCTCGACGACGCCGACCCTGGCCTGAAGTCCGAGCAATTCCGCGTTGGTGATGGTCGCAGCCTGCAGGGCTTCAAGCACCGGAAGGCCGGCTTCGGTCAACCGCACGGCTTCGCGCGAGACGCGCGCGATGCTGGTCGGGCCATAGCCGGTATCGGAGCCGGTGACGATCTTCACACCCAGCTTGTGCGCCCGCTGGATCGCGCTCATCAGGATCGGCCGCATCATCTCGCCGCGCCGGCTCAGCCCCGCGTTGTCGTAGTCGCCACCGGCGTCGATCAGGTCGTTCACGATGTCGGCGGTCGGATCGAAAAAGGTGCCTTGCTTCGCCATCAGCTGAAGCGCTTCATCGGTGAGATAGGTGCCGTGCTCGATGCTGCGTACGCCTGCCTTGACCGCGGCCAGCGCGCCTTCGGCGCCATGCGCATGCGCGAGGACGAAGATCTTCCTGGTGGCCGCTTCCTCGACGATCGCACGCAGCTCCGTCTCAGAGTAAACCTGTTTGCGAGGATCGGTCTCCGGGGTACCGGCGCGTTCGGTGGCGAGCACCTTGATCCAATCGACGCCGTGCGCGAGGTTGGTGCGCACCAGTCGCCGGAGCGCGTCGACGGTGGTCACGCCCGGCGGCCCCATCAGGTCGCCGAGTTCCGGCGCATCGAAAAAGACTTCTGGCGCCGGCGCCGGTCTCACGTGATAACCGGCGGCGAGCATGTCGGGCCCGGCGACAAAGCCCTTCTTGACCAGCTCGCGCAGGCCCACGTCGGCGTAACTCGACACACCCGCGCTTCGCACCGTGGTCACGCCGCTTTCGAGGGCCGCTTTCATTGCCGGCAGCGAGGCAATGTGCACATGGGCATCGATCAGGCCCGGAACGAGATACCGTCCTCGAAGATCGATCGTGCGCGCGCCCGCTGGCGCGGCCGTGGTGCCGACCGACGCAATCGTCCCGCCGCGAAGCACGACGGTGGCGCCGCGCTGCACGGCGCCGGTGCGAACGTTGACGACGTTGGCATTGGTCAGCGCGATCGGATCCTGAGCGATCGGCCCACGCCCCTGAGCAGCGAGGGAAACGGAGATAGCGAAGACGATGGTCAGGATGTGCGCGACGCGCATGACTCTTCAGATGCCGAATCGCGGGCCCCGGATCCCGGTTGCCGGATCCCGGATGCCGGATCCGGATGCCGGAGGATAGCCCGCCTGCGCCCGCAGGGATAGTAGCGCGCGGCAGTTAGGCGGCGCGGCGATAGGCGACCGATTTTATCGGATATGACCGTTCGCTGCCCGACTCTGCCAGCTCAGCCAGCGCGGCGGCCCGCTCCCGGAAAACCTGCGTCGAACTGCGAAGGGCACCCGTAAACTACACGCCACAGACTACTTACGAGGAGAATCAGCGCCATGCACCCTCCCATCAAATATGTCGAGAAGGGCTTGACGATCGCCGCCAACGGCGTCTGGCAAGTGTTCTCGAGGCTCAACAAGATCAGCCCGAACCCGTCGGTGACGCCGCAGTGGTCGGACAAACCGCTGCTGAAGTCGCATCAGAAGACGAAGCCGCCGCTTGGCTGGCCCCGTCAGACCGACTCGCTCTGCCCGGTCTGCGTGCGCGAGGCGCGCAAGGCGATTCTCGACGGCACGCAGCCGCTCGAAACCCTGCTCAACGAGAAGGTCGGCGAGATCAAAGCGACCATCACGGAGAAGGACGGCAAGATCGTCATGATCAAGGACTGCCCGAAGCACGGGCACTTCGAAGACACCATGGCGATCGACACGGCGTTCTTCAAGCACCTGGAAGACTCGTTCCCCGGCCGCGACATCCCCGCGCACAACGACGCGAAGCTCCACAATCACGGCAGCAGCACCATCAAGCACGGCCGCGGCTCGGTGCTCACGGTCGACCTCACCAACCGCTGCAACATGATGTGCGACCCGTGCTTCATGGACGCCAACCAGGTGGGATTCGTCCATGAGCTGTCGTGGGAAGACATCAAGACGGTGCTCGACAACGCCATCACGATCAAGCCGCGCCGGCAGATGTCGGTGCAGTTTTCGGGCGGCGAGCCGACGCTCTCTCCGTACTTCCTCGACGCCGTTCGCTACGCGCGCAAGGTCGGCTACAACTCGGTCCAGGCGGCCACCAACGGCATCGAGTTCGCCAAGAGCTTCGACTTCGCCAAGGCCGCCGCAGACGCCGGCCTGCGATTCGCGTATCTGCAGTTCGACGGCATCGGCAATGCGGCGAATGCGCACCGTCGCGTCGGCAACCTGTTCGACGTAAAGCTGCGGGCGATCGAGAACCTGCACGCCGCCGGCGTCGACATCGTGCCGGTGATCACGATCGTCAACGGCGTCAACAACGAGCAGGTCGGCCGCGTCGTCGAGTTCGCGCTCGACAACCCGAAGAAGATCAGCTTCCTGTCGTTCCAGCCGGTGAGCTTCACCGGGCGCGACGAAGAAGTCACGCCCGAGCGCCGCGCCGCGCAGCGTTACACGCTGTCGCACCTGGCGCACGACGTGAAGAATCAGACCGGTATCGGTGAGCCGACGCGCGACTGGTTCCCGATCTCCTACATGAACACCTTTACCGACTGGGCCGACGTCGTGAAGCAGGGCCAGGGCGAATTCGGCAACCTCTCGTGCGGCTGCCACCCGAACTGCGGCATCGGCATGGCCGTGATGGTGGACAAGGAAACCAAGGAAGCGGTGCCGGTCACGGCGTTCCTCCGATCCAATCAGCTGTCCAAGGACGTCGCGGCCGTCAACGACGCGGCACGCGGCAAGACGCTGTCGCTCATCGGCATGGCGCTGGCGGTGATGCGCAACTACGAGCCGTTCGAGTCGCCGACGCACTTCAAGCTCACCGACCTGCTCAAGAAGTTCGACAAGGCGTTTGGCGCCAGCGGCAAGGACTACGGCAAGGTCAGCGGCGATCGAACCCGAGCCGACATCGATCGTCGCCGCAACGATGATCGTTGGAACTTCCTGTTCATCGCCGGCATGTGGTTCCAGGATCTGTTCAACTACGATTTCCGGCGCACCGAGATGTGCATCATCCCGTATGCCACGCAGATGGGCGAGATTTCCTTCTGCGCGTATAACACCGGCATCGGCTGGCGCAACATCATCGAGAAGATGCACATGACGGCGACGCTCACGAAGTGGTACGAAGACCACGGCCGCCACGAAATCTTCGCCGGAAACAAGTCGGTGCCGCTCAACACGACGGCACACTCGCTGAAGCTGAACGCCGAAGCGGTGGCGGCCGGGGCGCAGACCGACCTGGACGATCTCGGCATCGCGAAGAACTCGCGCGAAGAGAAGCTGCAGGCACGCAAGAAGAAGGACCTGACGCCCGATGAGCAGCGCTACCACGCGGAGATGGAGCGGCTCTATCGGCAGCAGGTGCTCAAGGAGCAGGCGGCGCCGGTCATCCAGATTCAGGGACTCAGGGGCAGCAAGCGCAAGACCGAAGAAGAGCCGGTCGTTCTGCACAAGCCGGTGGTCTGATTCGCCATTCGCCCTTCGCCCTTCGCCATTCGCCATTCGCAGTTCGCAGTTCGCGAATAGCGGATAGCGAATAGCGAGCAGCGAATAGCCAACCCGCCCACGGCAGTTCACCTGTCGTGGGCGTTGTTTTGTACCCTGAGCCATGCTGACGTTAAGTGGTATTCGCGTAATTTCGATGGCTCTCAACGTGCCAGGACCGCTCGCTGCGGCGAGGCTGCGCGAAGCCGGCGCAGCGGTGATCAAGATCGAGCCGCCGACAGGCGATCCGCTCGAATCGCTCTGCCCTAGCTGGTACTCGGAGCTTCATCGCCACGTCCAGATCGAGCGGCTCGATCTGAAGAGCCTGGGCGCACGAGAGCGGATACGCGAGCTGCTTCGGGGAGCGCAGCTGTTTCTGTCGGGTCAACGGCCTGCCGCGCTCGCACGCCTGACACTGGATGCGCAATCACTTGCGGTTGACCCTCGCACCGCTCACCTTCGGACGCTGAACATCGTCGGCGATACGTCCCACCCGGAGCACGCCGGTCACGACCTGACGTATGTCGCCGCCGCCGGGCTGCTCGGCCGCGAGATGCCGCGAACGCTCCTCGCCGACGTTCTCGGTTCTGAGCGCGCGTTTACCGCGGCTGTGTTGCTGCTCCGTCAGCCCGAGGGGTCGCGAGCGGAGGTTGGGCTCGTCGACAGCCTCGATGCCATCGTCGCCCCATTGCGGCACGGCCTGACTCGACCGGGCGGGCGACTCGGCGGGGGTCTGCCGGCCTACGGCCTGTATGACGCACGCGACGGGCAGATCGCGATCGCCGCACTCGAACCGCAGTTTCGCGCGCGGCTGTATGGCGCGCTCGGACGGCCGCTCGACGGTGCACTGACCGGCGCATTCCTCAGTCGCACCGCTGGCGAATGGGAAGCATGGGGCCGCGAGCACGACGTCCCCATAAGCGCCGTTCGCTCTTAGCATTTCCCTGTTGCCAGGCGCCAAATGCACTTGCACTCGCGAAGGCGAAGAGCCAATTGCGAAAGGCCTGGCGTGTCCACTCCCGGACATGCCTTCCCATGACCGAGCACACGCCGATTGTTCATCGCCATTCGCGGTTCGCGGTTCGCCATTCGCCATCGCTCGGCGGCCACTAACCGGTTGAATACAAGTGTTTTGCGAAGAGCGAAGAGCGAACAGCGAAAGGCGCCGGTCTGGGCACGAAACGTGCTCCGTCCGGCAGCGGAGAGCCCATGGAGACCTTCGTTCGAGATCTGGCCCTCGCCCTTCGAACCCTGCGCAAGCAGCCAGCCTTTGCGGTCACTGCGGTCTTCACGATCGCGCTTGGCATCGGCGCAACGACCGCGATATTCAGCGTAGTCAATGCGGTGCTCCTGCGTCCCCTGCCCTACAGCGATGCGCAGCGGCTGGGCACGCTCTGGTCCGATCTTCGCGCCCGCAACGTCAAAGACTTTCCGCTCCCTCCAGGGGATTTCTACGACATCACGACTACGACCACGCTGTTCGACGGATTTGTCGCCGTCAATTCGTTTCGTCCAACGATTGGCGGAGACGGGCGCGGCGATTCAGAACAAGTGCAGGGCGCGGGCGTGACGACCAATGCCTTCGAGCTGCTCGGCCATCGCATCGCTCTGGGTCGTGGCTTCGTCGAGGAGGACGGCCGGCCGCAGCCGGCGCCCCCACCGACGCCGGCCGGACAACAGCCGCCGGCAGCGGGAGCCGTGGCAGCGCCTCAACCGGCGCCGCTTCCAACCATCGCCGTGCTCAGCCACGAGCTCTGGCAACGGCGGTACGGGGGTGACCCGTCGATCGTCGGCAAGACGATCGAGTTCGGCAACGGACGAGCCGATATCGTCGGCGTGCTGGCGCCAGGATTCGAATTGCTCTTTCCGCCAGGCAGCAACGTCGATCCTCGCCCTGACATCGTCGTGGCCAACCGGGTGAACTTCGAAACCGGGTCGCGCAACAACGTCTTCATCCGCGCGATCGCCAAGCTCAAACCCGGCGTCACCTTCGATCAGGCACAAGCCGAGCTCGATCGCCTGTCCGCAGACTTGCGCCAGCGATTTCCCATCAAGCAGACGTCGAACATGAACTTGCGACTCGAGCCGATGCAGGACGACCTCGTGGCTGACGTGCGTCCACAGCTCGTGGCGCTGATGGGCGCCGTCGTGTTCGTGCTGTTGATTGCGTGCGCCAACGTCGCCAACCTTTTGCTGGTGCGCGCCTCGGCCCGCGAGCGCGAGCTCGCCATTCGGGCCGCGATCGGCGGCAGCCGCTGGCGTCTCGTTCGTCAGCTCGTCGGCGAGAGTCTGGTGCTGGCGACGTTGGGCGGAGCCGTCGGTCTTTGGATCGCGCAGTCCGGCATCGACGCGTTGATCCAGCTGGCGCCCACGGCGCTGCCCCGCGCCGCCGCGGTCTCGATCGACGGCACCGTGCTGGCCTTCACCGCAATTGCGGCATTCACGGCAGCCTTGATCTTCGGAGTCGCACCGGCGTGGAGAGCCTCGCGGCCCGACATGATGGACGTCCTCCGATCGAGCGGCCGGCTCGTGGGCAGCGGCTCGACGCGATGGCTGCGTGACGGCGCGGTCGTCGCCGAAGTTTCGCTCGCCTTCGTGCTGCTGGTCGGATCGGGCTTGATGATCAGGACGTTCATCGCGCTGCACAACGCCGACCCAGGTTTCGATCCCAAGGGCGTATTGACCTTCATCATTCAGAACAATCGGGCAGGTGGCGCCGAGGAGCGCCAGGCGTTTCAACGGACCACGCTCGAGCGTCTCAAGGGCCTGCCCGGCGTGATCGACGCCACGTCGGCGGGTCCCCTCCCGCTCGACGGCGGCAACTCGCTCGCACGCTACGGGCCGCTCGAGGCGACCGCCGATCCGGCGAAGTTCCAGCAGGCGATCGCCCACTTCGTCCAGCCCGGATACTTCGAGTTCGCCCGCACGCCAATGGTGGCTGGCCGCGCGTTCACCGACGCGGACAACCGGCCCGACGTGAAGGCGATCATCATCGACGACCTGCTGGCGGCGCGGCTGTTTCCCAACGGCAATGCCGTCGGCCAGCGGATGTTGGCGCGCGTGGTCACCGACGAGGCCGAGTCATTCGAGATCATCGGCGTCTCGAAGCACCAGCGCCACACCACGATGATGGATGCAGGACGTGAAGGCATGTTCTTCACCGATGGTTACTCGCAAGTTGGCGCGGCGTTCCGCTGGGCGGTCAGGACGGCTGGCGATCCGAATGCCTTCGTCTCGACGGTCCGTAACGCCATGGCGCAGCAGGACGCGCGGCTGCTGCTCACCGAGGTCCAGCCCTGGCAGACCTATCTCGACCAGGCGATCGCTCCCACGCGGTTCGCGTTGATCCTGATCGGCATCTTCGGCGCAATCGCGGCTGTGCTGTCGCTGGTGGGCCTCTACGGTGTGCTCGCGACGACCGTGCGTCAGCGCACGACGGAGATCGGTGTCCGCATGGCGTTCGGTGCTCAGCGCTCGAGCATCGTCAAATTGATCGTCGGCCAGGGCCTTGGCTTGAGCGGCGCCGGGATTGTCATCGGCATTCTTGCTGCCGTGGCGCTTACGCGAGTGATGAGCAGCCTGCTGGTCGGCGTGAGCGCTACCGATCCGCTGACGTTTGCGACAATCGCGGTCGGGTTTGCCGTAGTCGCCGCGATCGCCGCATGGATTCCTGCCCGTCGTGCGGCGGCCTTAGATCCTCAGGTTGCGCTCCGGGACGAATGATTGTGGGTGGGGCTCGAGGCTTGAGGCTTGGCGGCGCCCCAAGTCCCAGGCCCCCAAGCCCCTCGTCTTAGAAACTGAGCTTGGCCGCGAGCTGCCACACGCGCGGCTGATACGCGTTCAGCAGGTTCTGCCGCGGATCGCCAAATCCCGCCGTGTTGATCTGCGAGTTGTAGGCGCCGTAGTTCTTGTGATTGGTCAGGTTGAAGACTTCGGCGATGCCCGTCGCCTTCACGCCGTGGCCAAGGTTCACGTCCTTCGAGAAGCGCATGTCGAACCGGTGCAGCGGGAATCCGAGGAGCGCGTTGCGGGGAATGACCTCGCCGATCGCGTAACTCGAGTTGCCGTCGAACCGATCAAGCGACGTCGGATTCACCGTGAGGGGCGCCGAGACATACCGGTTGGAGCCGGCGCCGGTGCCGAACGGGTTGGCATTGTAGTTGGTCGTGTAGTAGTTTCCCGAACCGTACAAATACGCGCCCGAGACACTGAAGTCCCACGGCAGGCGTCTGATCGCATTGAGCCGGATCGTGTGCCGCTGGAATTCATTCGATCGCGCCCACTCGGCTTCCCGATCGAACAGGTTGCTGGCCTGGTACTGGAAACCGGTCGTGTCGTCGTTGGCGAACAGCGTCAGCGTATAGCTGACGGATGCCTGCCAGTTGTCGCGATAGCGTCGAGTCAGCGCAGTCGATATCGCGGCGAAGTCCGCCTGGCCCTGTGACTCGAGCCACTGAATCGGACCGAATTTCGTATCGGGCCGGCCCTGAGCCGGGTTCCGCGGGTAGCCCGTGGCCGGGTTCAAGAACACGTTCGGGTCGGTCTGGTTCCCGAAGTTGTGTCCCTTCCAGTGCGTCAAATCGGCTTCCACGCCCCAGATTTCCCGGAACTGCGTCTGGAGGCCGATGGTGCTCTGCCACGTGTAGGGCATGCGGTAGTCGTGCGCGATCACCCGAGGTCCCTGTGCCGGCAGCGGGAACTTGCCGCTGATGAAGTCCTGCGCGGTCTTGCCGCGGGTGGGATCGGTGATGAAGCCCGGCTGACCATCGTTTGGGAACGAATTCACGAGAATACGTTCGCCGTTGAACGACTGCTGGCTGAAGGTCGTGTTGGAGTCGGGAATGCTGTAGTAGAGGCCGCTGCCGCCACGAATGACCAGCCGGCTGGTGCCGCCTACGTTCCACGAAAAGCCCCCGCGCGGCGCGACGTTCTTCAGATCGCGCAGCCCATTGGGATAGACCTTGTCGCCAGGCTCCAGCGCCACGTCGGGATACACGGCACCCGCGGCCGGGTCCCACGTCACCGGGGTCGTGACGTGAGGCGGATTGAGCGCGCCCCAATCAGCGTCCCAGCGCACGCCGTAATTGACGGTCAGCTGATTGTTCAACCGCCACGTGTCGCCGAACCAGATGGCGAGGGTCGGGCGCGGAATGTCGATGGTCCAGTCGCCGAAGTTCTGATCGAACCGCTGCACGATCGAGTCGAGACCGGTCAGATCCCACCGCGTGGGGTCGTTCCACGCGTCGGCTGGAAAGCGCCGCAGCAGATCGGGCGGATTCGCCGTGAAGATGAACTCGCCGCGCGAGAGCAGCTGCCATTGCCCCGTGTCGTGCCAGCGTAGAAACTCGGCGCCCATCTTCATGTCGTGCTTGCCCTGATTCATCGTCAGGTCATAGCGCGCGCTGAACGTGTTCTGGAAAAACTCCTGCGGGTAGTTGCGGCGCTGGCCGACCGTGAGTCCCGGGAACACGTAGTTGGGCGTGCTCGAGAGCTTGTCCTCAGCCAGGAGGTTCTGCCAGTCGAAGTGTGTATAGCCAATCTTCAATTCCTGAAGTTTGGTGGAGCTCAACACCTTCGACCAGGTGCCGATCGCATTGATCGCCTTGCGCGAGCGGGTGGCGGCCTGCGACGGATGCTCGGTGCCGGCGACCTGCGTGAACGGATTGTCCCAGTCCCAATAGGATGCGCGAGCGCTCAGCCGATCGCTGGGCGCGAGCTGCCAGTCGGCGCGGCCGAGGAAGCTGTTCTGGACCAGCTTGGTCGGAAAACTGAACGACTGGCCGGGGAGCCCCGGCGGCGATGTGAGGATCGTGTTTGGTTCGTTCTCGCGCTCGTAGGACACGAAGTAGTGCGCCTTGTCGCGAATGATCGGTCCGCCGACGGCACCGCCCCACTGCTGGTTGGAGTAGGGCAGCACCCGGTTGGCGATGAAGTCCTTGGCGTTGAACTTGTCGTCCCGGAAATATCCATAGACGCTGCCATCGATGCTGTTGGTTCCAGAGCGCGACACCGCCTGCACTTGAATGCCGAGCGAGCGGCCCTGCGTGATGTCGAACAGGTTGGTGACGACCTGGAATTCGGCGATCGCCTCGCGGCTGAACTTCGGCTGACCAAAGCCCGAACCCGCGACCTGCTGCGTGATTTCCTGGCCGTCGAGATTCAACTGAAACTGCCGATCGCGAACCCCGGGCGTCGTGTCGACCGCGTTGGCGGTGATGCCCTTGACCTGCATCGCCAGCTCCATCCAGTTGCGTCCCTGCAGCGGCAACTCTTCCATCTGACGCCGATCGACGTTGCCTGAGACCTGAGTGGAGCTGATGTCGACGATGGGGGATTCACCGGTCACCGTCAGCGTTTCGCTGAGGCCTGCCAGCTGCATCGTGATGGGAACGGTTCGATTCTGTCCCACCAGGACTTCGATCTCTGGAATCACCAGAGTGGCAAAGCCAGAGAGTTCAGCCTGAATCTTGTACTTTCCAGGGGGCAAGGACCGAAGCCGATAGCTGCCGTCAGCTTCGCTGACGCCAGTGGTAACCAGACCCGTTTCGAGAGACGTCGCCGTGACCGTGACGCCGGGCAGCGCCGCCTTCGTGTTGTCGGCAACTTGCCCGAAGATCGTGGCTTCCTGTGCCAACGCTGGCGCAGCAAGCAGTGCGGCACACACCGAAAACAACAAGACAAGACGCACGCGCATTGAAATCCCCCTGTTCCGTCCACACTGAACAGATCGCCTTCGGCTCACCAACGAGGAATGCTTGTCACGCCTATATGAATCGAGGCGACTCTAACACACTAACAAGGTGGCTAAGAGCCTGCCTCGCCGACCAGCCTCCGCTAAAAGCTACGGCGGTCCGCCGAAGCAAACTTGCGAAGGCGGAAGCTTGCCGACACCTTCGACTGATTGAAGGTGGGTGCCTGGGGTGCCAAGGTGCGAGTGGTGAATCGCGAACCGGCGGAACGATTCGCGATTCCTGACTAAGATTAGTTGGTCGTCGATCCGTTCGAGCGCAGGTGCCGATCGAAGAACTCGTCCACCCGGCGCCACGCGTCTCCGAGCACGTGGGCGCGGGTGAAGTAGTGGAATTCACCCGGGTACGTGACAAAGGAAAACAGCGGACCCTTTCCCTTCTTCAGGAGCTCGTCGGCGAGGCGGACCGAATGGAGATAGGGCACGTTCACGTCCGATGTGCCGTGGAGAATCAGCAGCGGCCGTGCGAGGCGATCCATATGCGAGAGCGGTGAGGCCTGCTGGTAGACCGCGGGATGCTGTTCCGGCGTGCCGATGCGGCTCTGCGTCCAGCCGCCGTGATAGGGATCGTCGTAGTACATCGCGTAGTCGACGACTCCTGCCACATCGACTCCAGCGCGAAACAGCGTCGGTTGATCGGTCAGCGCAATCAAGGTGAAGAAACCACCGTAGCTCAACCCCCAGACGCCGATGCGGTCGGCATCGACGTAGTTGAGCGTCTTCAGATAGTTGGCCGCCATCCAGGCGTCCTTCGCGTCCTTGCCGCCGACGTCCATGTACACACCCTGCCGCCACGCGCGCCCGTAGCCGATGCTGCCGCGGTAGTCGGGAGCAAAAACAACGTAGCCCTTCTGCAGCAGGTACTGGTGGAAGCTGGAGTAAACGGCGTAATTGCGCTGCACGTGCCAGCCGTCGTAGTTCTGGTTCACGCCGTCGCCGTGAATCCAGACAACCGCCGGATTCTTCCGTGACTTGTCCAGCGTGGGCGGCACGTACAGCCACCCGGGAACCTGCTGACCGTCCGGTCCTGGATAGTGCACGTACTGCGGCTCGACGAGGCGCGACTTGTCCACCGGCGGCAGCGAGTCCGATAAGCGAGCCGCCTTTGCACCCGCGGCCGCATCGATCGCAAACAGATCGGCAGAGTTCTGCGAGTCCGTGTGCTGGTAGACCAGGCGCCGATCGTCGGGTGACCATTCAGGGGCAATGTTGGTGCCGCGCCCCGATGTGATCATCTCAACGGTCGCCTTCGAGGGATTGGAGCCGATGGTCGCCACTCCCAGATGACGTATGCCCGGGTTGTCGCTCCGATTGGCGTCGAAGGCGATGCGGGTGCTGTCGTGAGACCAGGAGGGTCTCCATACTTCGAACTCGCCTTTTGTGATCTGCACGGCCTCGCCGCCAGACGACGGCATCACGTAGAGGTGATCCCAGCCGTCACGGTCGCTCAAGAACGCGATCCATTTACCGTCGGGCGAGGGCTGCGCGGCTGCGCCGGCGCCACCCGGGATGCTCCAGAACTTTTCGTCGACGTCTTCACGCGCCTGCTTGACGGCGCCGGCGATGTCGGCAGTGAAGATCGTGCGCCGCTTGAAGTCGGGGGAGATCCTCTCGAAGACCAGCCGCCGGGCATCGATCCAGCGCACGTTCCCAGCGCCTGACGAGCCGAAGCCGATGGCCTTGGCGCCGCTAGCCGCGACGACGTACAGCTGCGACGGCGTCCGTTCGGTGATCGTGTAAATGATCTTCGCGCCGGAATACTCAGGCGTCTGCTCGTGTCGAATTGTTTGTGTGCCGGCCGCAAACGTGAGCCGTTCGCCGTCAGGAGCCCACGTCACGGCGCCAATGCTGTTGTCGTCGTGGGCGACCCGCGACTCGCGACCATCGGCGAGATGACGGATCCAGAGATCGCTGCCCTTGCCGGGCGGCGATCCGGCAGGCCTGACAAACGCCACCCGCGAGAGGTCGGGCGACGGCACGATCGCCGATTCCGTTGCCGGCGTCGTCCACACCGGCTGCGGAGCACCTCCGCTGATGGCGACCTGCCAGAGATCGCCGTCGCGTGAGAAGTACAGGCGCTGGCTGTCTCTGCTCCAGAAAGCGTTGCCAAGCACCCCCGTGTCGTACGTCGTCAATGCCTTGGGTGCGGCGGCGGGGCTCGAGGGATCGGCGAGATAGAAGTTCTGAACGCCGGCCCGGTCCCAGATAAAGGCGACATGCTTGTTGTCGGGCGACCAGATCGGATTGGAGGGGTGTTTGATGTCGATCAGATGGTCGATGGTGATGCTGCCGGCGTCGGGCGGCGCGACGGCGCCGGCCGAGCAGGCGCCAGCGGCAAGAGCCAATACGAGCGTGACCGCGTGCTTCATCGCTGATCCCTCCGATCTGATCGAACGGAGTATACGGCGTGTGTTCGCCATTCGCGATTCGCCCGCCTTCGCTCCCCACCGCATCTCTGGCGAGCTACGGCGAGACAGGCTGAGAGGTTGCCGGATCCCGGATGCCGGATGCCGGATCACCTGTATCATCGGCCTCCATGTCGGACGCTGAGACTCGACTCGCTCAATTGGCCGCGGCGCGCTGGCGGCTCGCAGTGCTGCTGACGGCCACGATGACCGTCGTGTACGTCGGCTTCATCCTGCTCATCGCCTTCAACAAACCGCTGCTCGGCCAGGTCGTGGCGCCCGGGCTGAGCGTGGGCATTCTGCTCGGCGTCCTCGTCATCTTCGTGGCCTGGGCCATCATCGTGGTCTACGTAGGCTGGGCGAACCGGCACTATGACGCGGCGGTTGCGGCGGTGCGCAGCCAGCAGCGGAGCCGGTAATGCCGCAATCCGTTCAACCGAACGTCGTGGCGATGGCCGGCTTTGCCATCTTCATCGGCCTCTCGCTGGTCATCACCTGGTTTGCGGCGCGCCGGACTCGCAGCACCGAACACTTCTACGCCGCGGGCCGTTCCATAACCGCAGCGCAGAATGGCCTCGCCCTGGCCGGCGACTACATGAGCGCGGCCAGCTTTCTGGGCATCGCTGGACTGGTCGCCTTGTCGGGCTTCGACGGCCTGATCTACTCGATCGGCTTTCTCGTCGGCTGGCCGGTCGTGATGTGCCTCATCGCCGAGCCGCTGCGCAATCTGGGCCGCTACACCTTTTCTGATGTGGTCGCGTTTCGCCTTCGCCAGGCGCCGGTGCGTGTCGCCGCGGCGGCGGGCAGTCTGGCCGTCGTCGCCTTCTATCTGATCGCGCAGATGGTCGGCGCCGGCAACCTCATCCGCCTGCTCTTTGGCCTCAGTTACGAAACGGCCGTGATCATCGTCGGCGCGGTCATGCTGGCGTACGTGCTCTTCGGCGGCATGATCGCGACCACGTGGGTTCAGATCGTCAAGGCGGTGCTGCTGCTGACGGGCGCCTTGCTGCTGGCGCTGCTCGTACTGGCTCGGTTCTCGTTCAACCCACTGGCGCTCTTCGACGCGGCCGCAACGCAGTACGGCGCCGGCGTCCTTGGACCGGGACGGCTGGTATCCGATCCAATTGACGCCATCTCTCTTGGACTCGCGTTGATGTTCGGGACGGCTGGCCTGCCGCACATCCTGATGCGTTTCTACACCGTGCCGGACGCGCGCACGGCTCGAGTGTCGGTCGCCTATGCGACGGCCGCCATCGGCGTGTTCTATCTGCTCACTTTCATCCTGGGATTTGGCGCGATGGTGCTGGTCGGACAGCCGGCGATTCGCGCGGTGGACGCGGGCGGCAACATGGCCGCGCCGCTGCTGGCCGAAGTGGTCGGCGGACAGGCGTTTCTCGGCTTCATCGCTGCCGTCGCCTTTGCGACGATTCTCGCGGTCGTTGCCGGTCTGACGCTGGCCGGCGCGGCCGCCCTGTCGCACGACGTCTGGGTCCATGTCTTCCGCCACGGTCACGCGAGCGAGAAGGAACAACTCATCGTCGCCCGAAGCGCCACCATCGTCCTGGCCGTGCTGTCGATTGTCCTCGGGATTGCGTTCAAGGGCCAGAACGTCGCCTATATGGTCGGACTGGCGTTCGCCATCGCGGCAAGCGCCAACTTCCCGGCGCTCGTCCTGTCGATCTTCTGGCGGCCGTTCACGACGAGGGCCGCTCAGCTGTCGATCCTCGCCGGCACCGCCTCGGCGCTGATTCTGATCTACGTCTCGCCGACGATTCAGATCGATTTGCTACATCGCAGCTCGGCGTGGTTCCCGCTGCGCAATCCCGGGCTCATCACGATTCCACTCGCCTTTGCCGTCGGCATCGGGGTGTCGCTGCTGGCGCCCGAACCGGAAGCCGCCAAGGGATTCTCGAAACTGGAGCAGCGGATTCATCTGGGCGAGCCGCACTCATAAGGGCGGTGCATCAAGACCAACCTGGAGAGGTTGGTCGCCACTACAGTCCTTGGTCTTTGCGGCCGCGCTGGAAGCGCCGCTGATAACGCCACTGCCGCAACGCCGAGACTGGCCACCGCCCTTCGCCGAGCACCTGGGCGGCTGAGCGGCCGGCCAGCCGAAGCAATCGATCCAGGGTGACACCGGCAGGCTCGTCGGCGGTCGCGTGCAGTCGCGCGAGCGAGAGTGCGATGTCGCGATAGAGCTCGGCTTGTAGCTGCGCGGCGTCGGCCGTGAGTCGCTTGAGGTAGGGCGCGTGCGGCGGATCTCCGTGGCGCCTGTAAATGCCCGGGAACTCCCACGCAGGGAATTTCAGTGCGGTCAATTCCGGCGAGAACGCCATGCGGGCGTCAGCCTGGTGTAGTCGTTTCTGGAGGTCCAGATCCACGGGAACGGCGAGCGTCGAATAGTGGCGCCAGCCGCCGACCTCCGTGACCAGATCACGGCGATGCAGCCAGCTCGAGGGCGGAACGCCGTGAGTGTCGTAGGTTCGGCCGGCCGGTGGCGCGCCGATCGCCCAGGTCGGTCCTTCGGGCCCGATCATCGCGCAGAACCCGTGAATCCAGTCGGCTCGTTGGGTCTCGATCGACGCCACGAGCGTGGTCAGATGCCAGGGCAGCCATAGGTCATCGTGGCCGAGGTAAGCGACATACCGTCCGCGCGCGCGGTGTAAGCCTGCATTGTTGGGACCGCTCTGATCGCCGGTGTTCGTCTCCAGGTTGAACCAGTGCAGCCGGGAGTCGCGAAACGATTGCACCACCTGCTCGCTGCCATCGGTGCAGGCATCGCCCACTACCCAGGCTTCGAAATCGGTCAGCGTTTGCTGCAGCAGGCTCTGCAGCGTCAGATCGAGAGACTTCTTGCGGTTGTAAGTGGCCGTGATGACCGTGACAACCGGATCACCCACTTCACCATCCCCGCGGATGGTCGAGGCTGACCGTCGGCGCGTCCTTGATGACCTGTGAAGAATCGACCATACCTCATGCTAGCGCACAGTCGGACGAATGTTCTCCGTCGTGTAGAGCTCCCCGGCCGCGTGCCGCGCGCGGTCGGCCGTATCGAAGATTCTCGCTTGCCGGTTGAGATCGAAGCGCGGCGGCCAATCGAGCGCACCGAAGGTCGCGAGATTCCTGAAGCGCGCGCGAAAGGCACTCTCCTCGCGGCGCTCGACGAGAACGTAGGTTGGGTGTCCTCGATCGTTGAGCCAGCTTACGGCGCGATCCAGCCACGCCGGATCGAGCGAGTCCCAGAGCAGCACGTCCCGGCCGGCGTGAAAGCGAACGCTCCCGCTCTCCCACACCGTGATGAGAACCGCCTGCGCCGGTAGCCGCGCGGCGACCAGCGACCCCATGTCGCGAAAGCGGCCTTCGATGCGCTGAAGGTCGAACGCCTGCCGCTCTCTGGCAGTGCGCACGCCGCCCACCGCGAGAATCACGGTTGCAATCGCGACGACTCCTCCCATCCTGGCGCTGAGCGCCACCCGGACGAGTGCCGCAGCGGCAAGTGTCAGCAGCAGCACGATCGCGGGCAGGAGAAATCGGAGATACCACCACTCGGGGAACGGCTGGTAGACCATATAGACGCCGATGACGATCGCAATCACGGCTACGCCGAGGAGAGCGATTCGCCTCGAGGTGCCGGCCAGCACAAGGGGCGCGGCCAACGCGAGCACGGGGAACAGATTCTGCGTGTCGTAGAGCGCTCGAGCGTAGTTGCTGACGTTCGCCGGCGCAAACGACAGGCTGAACAGCTGCGACGGATCGCCGTAGCCACTCGAAAACGGATGGCCATAGAGCGCCGTGTTGAGGCCGAGGAGGATCGCGACTCCGGGCAGACCGCCCAGGCAGAATTGGGCGGTCGCTTTGGCCCGCCAACCACACGCCGCCATCGTGAGCAGCGCAACCGGCGCGAGGTTTGGCCGTACCAGGATGGCGGTCCCGCTGGCGACGCCGGCCCACCACGCGCGTCTGGGCGACTCTGACGTGGAGACGACCAACGCCGCCATCCATAACGCCGCACAGGCGATGTCGTTCATCGGTTGCACGGCTTGGAACAAGACGATGGGGCTGGTGGCGGTGAGAACGGCTGCCGCACCGCCCGCCATTCCTCCGGCGAGTCTGCGGCCCAGGACAAAAGCCAGCCACACCAGCGCTGCCGCCGCGAGGGGCGTCACCCAGAACACGCCGTCGCGACCGGCAAGCGCGGCAAACGGCGTCATCAGCACTGAGAAACCGGGAGCGCACACCGGCGACGCGGCGGCGAGGCGAACCGGTGATGCGATGAAACCGGCCGGCGCGAACGTGCGCGGCGCCTCCGGCCACGGCGCTTCCAGCGCAAGCGTGCTGACGGGTTGGAGTTGGCCGTGCGCGAAGGCGTCCGCCATGAGGCCGTAACACGACGAGTCGGACCCTCCGACCGACCACGTGCCTTTGAAGACAGCAACGACGCACAGGGCGATGGCCGCAGCCGCGGACAGAACGGGCGCGACTCTACCTCGAGCGCCGTACGGTCCGCCTTCGCGCGCAGCGCTTCGGAGAGATCCCTGCGCAGCATCAGCGGAGTCGGAGCGAAGGCGGTCTCGGGCACCGAGGCCTCGGCGAAAGGGGCTCATCGAGAGACGCGATACTTCAGCAGCACTTGCAGCGCGCGAACGCCGTCGCGCCAGCCAATCTTCTTTCCCTGCGCTCGGCTGCGCGGCTCGAACCGAACCGGCAACTCATGAATCCGGTGTCCGGCGCGGAGGAGCTTCGCGGAAATCTCCGGCTCGATGTCGAAGCGGTTGGACTCCAGCTGCAACGATTTGGCGACCTCGGTCGTCATCAGCTTGTAACAGGTCTCCATGTCGGTGAGGTCGCCGCCATACAGCAGATTGGTCGCGCTGGTCAGGACCTTGTTGGCCGCGATCGAAATCCACGGGGCTGGTGGCGTGCCGGCGAGAAATCGCGAGCCATACACCACCTTGGTCTCACCCGCAAGAATCGGGCGAACGAGATCGGCGAGCTGCGCGGGATCGAGCTCGAGATCCGCATCTTGAATCGCGACGATGGTGCCGCGGGCGCGCGCAAACCCGATTCGAATCGCCGACCCTTTTCCGCCATTCTTCGGCGCGTGCACGATCTGCAATTCCGGACGAGGCGGTACTCGGTCGAGCACGTCGCGCGTCTCATCGGTCGATCCGTCGTTGACGACGACGATCTCGCGGGCAACGGGAAGGTCGATCGTCAACAACCGGTCGATGACCTCGGCAACCGTTCGCGCTTCGTTGTAGACGGGAACGACGATCGAGAGGAGATGGGCCAACTGAGTCGAACGTTGCAGAGTTGACAGTTAAGAGTTCACGCGCGGTCGAGCTTCTTGACCGGCACGCCGGCATAGATCGCACCGCCCTCGAGCTTCGTGAATTTGGGCACCACGCTGAGGGCGCCAATCTGGCACTTCTCGCCGGCTTCGACCCCGATGCCGATCATGCTGCCGAGGCCGACGGTCACGAACCGGGCGAGGCGCACAGGGCCGGTCTTCACCATGCCACCTTCAACCGTATGCCCTGACAGATGTACGCTCTCGCCGATGACCACGCCATCGCCGAACTCCAGCATGTTGTGATCGGAGATCGAAAGACTGTTGATGTGCACGCCGCGCCCGATGCGCGCGCCGTTCCACCGGAGATACCACGTCCAGAGCGGGGAGGCTCGGAAGAACGTCCCGACGAGCACGCGAACGACGTGCGTCGAGATCATGTAGCGCGACCAATCGAGGAGGGGCCAGTCGAGATCGCGCAGCTTCCACGCGCCGTCAGGCGCCGTGCGCCATCCGCACAGGCGCGTCGAGGCGGCCGACAGCACGACCAGCGCAAACGCAAACACCAAGTACGCCGGCACCAGCGTGGTCGCGACGATCGCCGCACGCAGGAAGGGAAAATCGGGAATCGCCCAGGTGAGCGTCCATGTCCAGAAGTAGAAGGCCGGCAGCACCGACAGTCCGAAGACGACGCTTTCGACGAGAAAGATCGTCACCACCGTCCAGCTCACCCGGACGGCTTGCGCGGGCGTCACGACGCGCAGAGTACCATAAGAAGGGTGCTCGCGAAGATGATGGCTCGACGTCCAGTTGTCCTCGTGCCGGGCCTCGACGGCACGGGACTCCTCTTCTATCGACAGGTACCGCGGCTGGCGCGTGACTACGCGGTCAGGACCACGCGTCTTCGCGACAACGCGGCGCACATGGAGGAGCTCGTCGCCGATCTCCATGCCGAGGTCGAACAGGCGGCGCCTGATGGCGGGCCGGTGATCGTCATCGGCGAGTCGTTCGGCGGCGCCCTCTCGATGAGCTACGCGCTGGCGCACCCGAACCGCGTGAGCCGCATGGTGATCCTCAACTCGTTTCCGCGATTCGACGCGCAGCTTCGTCTGCGGCTCGGTTACGCGGCCTTGCGCGCGACACCGTGGAGCGTCATGCGGGTCGTGCGCGGGCTGACCGCCCGGCGGATGCACTCGCGCGAGACCGGCGCTGACGAGATTCGCGAATTCCACCGGCTGATGCGCGCCACGACGCGGCAGGGCTATCTCTCGAGGTTGCGCCTGTTGCGCGAGTACGATATTCGCGATCGTCTGAAGACGATCAAGGCGCCGGTGTTGTTCCTCGCCGCCGATGAAGATCGCCTCGTCCCGGCGGTCGAGCAGGCGCGCATCATGAGTCAGCTCACACCGGGCTCCAGCATGCGCGTGCTCCGCGGCCACGGGCACATCTGCCTGATCGCGCCGACGCTGGATCTCTCCGCGGTTCTGCACGATTGGATCAATGAATCCTCACCCGAGAGCCCTGATGGATTACGCACCTGTCCTGACCGCCGCACATCAGCACGCGAATGATTATTTGTCTTCCGTCAGGGAACGCCGGGTCGCCCCTGACGTTTCACGCGCGGACTTGCTGACGCGATTGGGAGGACCGCTCCCGGAGGCGGCGTCCGATCCCGTTGCGGTCATCGACGCGCTCGCGCGAGAGGCCGACCGCGGCGTCGTCGCGAGCGCCGGACCGCGGTACTTCGGGTTCGTGACCGGCGGCGCCGTGCCGGTAACGGTGGCTGCCGATTGGCTCGGGACCTCCTGGGATCAGAACGTCGCTCTCTATGTGATGTCGCCGGCCGTGGCCGTCATTGAAGACATCGTGTCCGGCTGGATCCTCGACCTCCTCCACTTCCCAGCGTCGGCGACGGTGGGCTTCGTCACCGGCTGCCACCTGGCGAACTTCACGGGTCTGGCGGCGGCGCGGCACGAGGTGCTCAGGCGCGCCGGTTGGAACGTCGAGACGAATGGTCTTCAGCGCGCGCCAAGAGTTCGCGTGATCGTTGGCGCCGAAGCGCACGTGTCGGCGATCGGTGCGCTTCGGATGCTCGGTTTTGGTACCGACGAACTGGAGGTCGTGCCGGTCGATCAGCAAGGCCGGATGCGCGCCGACGCCCTGCCCCAGCGTCTGGCGTCGGCCAGCGGCCCGACGATCGTCTGCGCCCAGGCTGGCAACGTGAGCACGGGCGCAAGCGATCCGATCGGCGACATCGTCACGCTCGCGCACGAGCGTGGAGCGTGGGTGCACGTCGACGGTGCATTCGGTCTCTGGGCCGCCGCCGTTCCCGAATTGCGTGATCAGGTCACCGGCCTCGAGCGCGCCGACTCGTGGGCGACCGACGCGCACAAGTGGCTCAACGTGCCATACGACTCGGGCCTGGCGATCATCGCCGACGCAGCGCCGCATCGCGCCGCCATGGGCATCAACGCCTCGTATCTGCAACGGGGGGAGGACGAAGAGCGGGTCGGCATGGATTGGGTTCCGGAGTCCTCACGCCGGGCGCGCGTGCTCCCCATCTATGCGCTCATTCGCTCACTGGGCCGCGATGGCATCGCCGGCATGGTGCGCCGCACCTGCGCGCTGGCCCGACGAATGTCGCAGCGCCTCGACGGACATGCCGGGGTCCGAGTGCTCAACGAGGTCGTGCTCAATCAAGTGCTCGTGCAGTTTCGCGGCGCCGGCGGCGATGTCACTCCCGACGTGATCGCTCGAGTGCAGGCGGAAGGCACCTGCTGGGCTGGCGGCGCGTTCTGGCAGGGCAAGAACGCGATGCGAATCTCGGTGTCCAACTGGTCGACGACCGAGCAGGACATCGATCGCTCATCCGACGCCATTCTGGCCTGCTACCGGCAGGCGATCGCGAGCTAAAGCGGGCTTGGGACCTGGGACTTGGGACTTGGGACTGATCGGGGCTGCACAAGCCTCAAGCCCCAAGCCCCAGGCCTCTCTAAACCTTCGGCGGCTTGGCCGGAGTCTTGGTTGGTGACTTCCGAGGCAGTTTGGCCGGAGGCCCGGGCCGATACTCGATCATCACGTTGCTGATCGTCGCGATCGGCCGGCCGGCCGCGCTGAAGTTGTCTGTCCCGTCTGGCCGAATCACCGTGAGCTTCTCGCCGAGAATCGTGACCTGCTCACCGACGTCCGCGGGCAAGGTGACCGAAATGAACTCGTCGCCGGTCGGCGCCACCGCCTTCAGTCCTCCCGGCGACGCACCGCCAGAAATCCGGTCGAAGAGATCCGGCTCAGATCGAAACTCGCTCTGAATTACCGCGCGATCGACCAGGGTGTTATCGAGCGTCAGTACGCCCACGGTCGCCGTGTATTTCCGATAGGCCGTCTTGCTCTTCACGAGGTCGGCGGAGAACATATGCCGGTTGTGCAGCTCGAAGGAGAGCGTGACGGGACCACGGTGGGGCGGAATCGTGACGAGAATGCCCTCCTTCGGATCGCGGCCGGTCAGGACATCGCAGAATCGGCGCTTCGTCATCACGCCGACGCCAAGCTCTGAGGGACACTGCCACCCCGCTTGGATTCGCGTCGGCGGTGGCAGCGGCGGCGGAGCTTTCTTAGGAGCGGGAGTGGTTTTCTTAGTCGGGGACGGCTTGGTCTGCGCTTCGATGCCTGGTGTCACCACTAGTCCCAGGCATAAAGCGCCGATCAACAGCCGCATGCCTCCCAGTATAACGAAGCGCGCATCATGGGCAGAACGCTTGCAGACTACGACCCGACAGTCGTGACATGTGTGCCGAACTTGTCGTAACCGGCGCATCTCTGTCGTTCAGAGTCATGAGTGCATTAGTCCACTCCGCTGTAAGCTACCCGGTTAGTTCAATTTCCCGGAGGCGCCCACCGGAATTATGGAGGACACGATGAGTCGAGCATGCGTGTGGCTTGTTTCGTTCGTGATCACGCTACTTACTGCGCTGCCTGCCGCCGCGCAGGTTCAGACAGGGTCCATCTTGGTCCGCGTCACCGACCAGCAGGGAGCCGCAGTCCCCGGCGTGGCCGTCACGCTCGCCAGTCCCGCGATCGTGTCGGGGACCATGACCGGCGTCACCGATGTCGGCGGGGTCAACCGCTTCCCATCGCTGAACCCGGGAACGTATTCGGTCAAGCTCGACCTTCAGGGCTTCCGAAGCGTGATTCGCGAAGGCGTCATCGTTGTGGTCGGTCAGACGGTTCCGCTCGACCTGTCGTTGCAAGTGGCCACCGTTGCAGAGAGCGTCACGGTCACCGGCGCATCGCCGGTCGTCGACACCACGAGCGCCAATACCAGCGTCAACCTCAGTGAACAACTCCTGCAAGGCACTCCCGGCGGTCGCGACATCTGGTCACTGGTCGAATACAAGGTGCCCAGCTTGCTCATCACGCGTCCGGATGTGGGCGGCACCTCTGGAGGCCTGCAGGGCGTCTTCAACGCCCGCGGCACGAACAGCTCGCAAAACTCCAGCTATCTCAACGGCATCAACGTCGGCGATCCTGCGGCCATTGGCGCGGCGGGCTTCTACTACGACTTCGATGCGTTCGAAGACATTCAGGTCTCCACCGGCGCCCACGACATCACGGTGCCGACGAGCGGTGTCTTCCTGAACATGGTGACGAAGAGTGGCGGCGACGCCTGGCGCGGCCGCGTGACCTATGCGTGGCTGGGTGACGCGACGCAAACGCAGAACATCGACGACGACCTGTTGAAGTACGGATTCCGGCCCGATACCAACTCGGTCGACTTCACTTCGGACATCAACGTCAGCGCCGGCGGCCCGGTCATCGCCAGAAAGCTGCGGATCTTCGGATCGTTCCGCGACTGGCGCGTGCATGTGAACGTGCCCGCCGCGTTCTCGACACTCGTCCTCGACCAGACGAACATCACATCCGGCCTGATCAACGCCAACTATCAGCTGAGCGACAACAATCGGCTGACAGGCCTCTACTCGCGGCAGTACTACAAGAAGCCCAACCGCTTCCTGGCCGCCTCGAATACGCTCGTCAAGGAATCGACCAGCAACGAAGACGACGTCTTCGACATCTACCAGGTGCTGTGGAACTCGGTCGTGAGCCAGCGGTTCTTCATCGATGCGCGAGTCGGGCTCAACAAGATCTTCTTCCCGACGTATCTCAACGGCAACGAGCAGACGCTGAACGATTCCGCGACCGGCATCCGGACGCGCAACTTCAACGCCGGGACGGAGCGGTGGCGCGATCGCTACCAGATGAACGCCACCGGCCAGTACTACATCGACGAAGCGCTCGGCGGACGTCACGAGTTGAAGTTCGGCTTCGACAACTCGCACATGCCGGTGGAGAACCGCACCACGCGTTTCGACGACGTGGACCCGACCTACAACAGTGCGACCGGGCTGTCCCAGAACGTGATCTTGTATGGGACGCCGTTCTTCACGAAGACGGCCATCAACGTCACCGCGCTCTACGCCCAGGACAGCTATGCGATCAAGCGGTTGACTGTGACCGCCGGCCTGCGCTGGGAGACCCTCGAGGGCTACCTGCCTGAGCAAGGCAGCCCGGCAAGCCGCTTCTTCCCGAATCTTGTGCGCTCGTTCCCGGAGGTCCGCGACGTCGTGAACTGGAACACGACCGGCCCACGGATCAGCGCGGCCTACGACTTGATGGGCAACGGCCGGACGGCGCTGAAACTTGCGGCTGGACGCTACTACTACGTGATCGCCTCTGGCGGCGGCATCCTGGACGGGGTCAATCCGAACGCCAACTATCAGGAGCAATACGGATGGAACGACGCGAACGGCGATCGCCGCTTCCAGCCCGGCGAGCAGACCGGCGCCGCTGTCATTACCCGCGTCGATCCGACCACGATTTCGGTCGATCCGGATTACCTGCGGCCGTACACGGATGAATACACGGGCGGCGTCGACCACGAGTTGATCCCGGCACTCCGATTGAGCGCGGTCTTCACCCACCGCGTCGAGCGGAACCTGCAGGCCACATCGAATCCGGCCAACCCGTACGACAACTTCCTGACGACGCGAGTCGACACCGGACGCGACGGCCTGGCTGGGACCTCGGACGACACGACGTTCCAGTTCTACGACCGCAAGTCGACCGCGGTGAACCAGACGTTCTTCACGAACGATCGCAGCTACCGCCAGACCTACGACGGCCTCGAGATCACGGGCACCAAGCGCATGTCGAACCACTGGCAGATGCTGGCCGGCTACACCTGGTCGCAGAGCCGCGTCGAGGGATTTAGCATCAACACCAATCCGAACAACCTCATCAACGTGACGGGACCTCTCGCCGGGCAGAACACGAACTTCAACGGCCAGATCGGCGACCGGCCGCATCAGTTCAAGGTCACCGGCACGTATGTCACGCCGTGGTATGACATCGGCCTTGCGGGCAACTTCAACTCGCAGAGCGGCATCGTCATCACGCGACAAATCACAACGGCTCAGACCGTGGGTGGCAACAGCACGATCAACGTCGAGCCCCTCGGCTCGTACCGGCTGCCGCACCGCACGGTCGCCGACCTTCGCGTCTTCAAGACCTTCCGCTTCGGCGCGTCGAAGACGCTCGAGACGTCGGTCGACTTCAGCAACCTCAGCAACGAAAATACGTATTGGGACGCTCGCAACCTGAGCGGCACGATCAACCTGCGGCAGAACGGCGACCCGAACGGCACGATCAACACGTTGCCGCAATTCGGATCACCCGCGCAGGTCTACGGCCCGCGCAACGTCCGCTTCAACGTGGCGTATAGGTTCTAAGCGGTTCGGACTTGGGGCTTGGGACTTGGGACTTGGGACTTGGGACTGCCCCAGGCCTCAAGCCCCGAGCCTCAAGTCTCTGAGTCAGTCCAGGCTGTGCGCGCCCACGAGGCCGGTCACGCCGGTACCCGCAATTCCGTGACTCGGCAACTTGAGCAGCTCGAGGAATTCCATCCGCGTGCGCGCCTGATCGTGGAAGGCGCCAAGCATCGCGCTCGTGACCGTATACGAGTTCTGCTTTTCCACCCCGCGCATCGCCATGCACAGGTGAGTGGCTTCGCAGACGACGGCGACGCCGAGCGGCGCGATCTTCTCGCGAATCGTCTCGGCCACCTGACTGGTCATTCGTTCCTGCAGCTGCAGCCGGCGCGCAAAGATTTCGACCAGCCGCGGAATCTTGCTGAGACCGATCACTTTGCCATCGGGAATGTAGGCGACGTGGCACCGGCCGAAGAACGGCAACAGATGATGCTCGCAGAGACTGTAGAAGTCGATGTCTCGCACGATCACCATCTCGTTATAATCGACGGTGAACAGCGCGCCGTTGAGCACGGCGTCGACGTCAGCCTGATAACCGCTAGTGAGAAACCTGAGCGCCTTGTCGACACGCCTCGGCGTCCCGATCAACCCTTCGCGTGCCGGGTCCTCGCCAAGCTCAGCCAGCAGGCGGCGGATGAGATCCTGCATCCTGGCATTGTATCTCTCGGCCGTGGCCATCTCGGGCGGGACCGTCAGGGCATCTGGAGTCATCGAACCTTTAGATGCGGTTCGGGCGGCACAGGTTCCCTCCGACGACGCTGACGATCTCTATCGCGACCGCGAGAATCTCGAGAGCGCCAAGAAAGCAGAGCAGATTTGGGCCAGGGAACTGGCCGCCAATCCCAAGGATTTTTCGGCGGCCACCAATCTCGCAAAGGCCCGCTACTGGTTGGGAACCAACGGACTGCCCGAGGCCGAGCGGAAACCGGCGCTCGAAGCGGGCATTGCCGCGGGACGGACGGCCCTGACGATCGACCCGAAACAGCCCGAAGGCTACTTCTGGCTCGCGGCTAACATGGGCGCACTCGCCGAATCGTTCGGGTTGCGGCAAGGCATCAAGTATCGAGGGGAGATCCGTCAGAACCTCGAAACGGTTTTGAAGCTGGACCCGGCCTTTTTGCAGGGATCGGCGGATCGCGCGCTGGGCCGCTGGTACTACAAAGTCCCTGGGATGTTTGGCGGCAGCAACAAGAAGTCAGAAGAACATCTGCGGAAGTCGCTGACGTACAACCCGCAGAGCATCATCTCCCGCTTGTTTCTCGCGGAGACACTCGTCGATCTCGGGCGCAAGGACGAAGCCAAGAAGGAATTGCAGGCGGCGCTCAATGCCCCACTCGATCCGGACTGGACGCCGGAAGACCGTCGCTTCAAGCAGCAAGCGCAACAATTGCTCACCAAGCTTTCACACTAGGGCCACCAGGATTCATTCGGCAACGTACGTTGGCCGCGGAGCAGACGAGCCAAGTGGTGCTCCGCGTCTCCGTGACTCCGTGGCCACGTACGGTTATTTCTTGTAGCTATAAAAGCCGCGACCGCTCTTCTTTCCGAGATACCCCGCCAAGACCATCCGCTTCAGCAGCGGCGGCGGTGCGAATCGGGTTTCGCGGAATTCCTCGAACAGGATGTTGGCGATGAAGTACGTCGTGTCGAGCCCGACGAAGTCGAGCAGCGTGAACGGCCCCATCGGGTAGCCGCAGCCCAGCTTCATCCCGTTGTCGATGTCCTCAACGGTACCCAATCCTTCCTCGAGGCAGCGAATGGCATCGAGGAGGTACGGCACCAACAGGCGATTGACGATGAACCCGCCGCGGTCGGGCGCCGCGATCGGCTCCTTCCCAATCGATCGAGCAAACCCCATCAGCTGCGCGTGGGTTTCGTCGCTCGTCGTCAACGCGCGGATCACCTCGACCAGCTTCATCAGCGGCACGGGATTGAAGAAATGCAGGCCGCCCACCTGGTGCGGGCGTTTGGTGGCCGCGGCCAGATCCGTGATGCACAGCGATGAGGTATTGGATGCAATCAGGCAATCCGGCCCGACCACCGCCTCGACTTGCGCATAGGCCTGTTTCTTGACCTCTGCGTTCTCGACGATCGCCTCGATCACCAGGTCACACGCGCGAAGATCGTCGTAGCTCGTGGTCCCGGACAGGTTCGCCAGTGCGGACTGCTTCACCGCTTCGGTGACTTTGCCCTTGGCCACGCCGTCGGACAGGAACTTGTCGATGCGCCCCAGCCCTTTCTTCAGCGCATCATCCTGCACTTCGAGCACGACCGTCTTGAATCCCGCTGCCGCCGTCACCTGCGCGATGCCCGACCCCATGAGCCCGCAGCCGAGCACACCAACCTGTTTGATCGCCATGAGTGTCGCTGTTCGCCTTTCGCCCGCCGTCGCTCGCACGCTCATCCTGCGAGCTTCGGCGAGGCAGGCTCTGTTGACGTTTATCTGCCCACGATCAGGACACGGCCTCGACGATCATCGCAATCCCTTGCCCACCGCCGATGCAGGCCGACGCCACACCGTACTTCTTTCCGCGCCGCCGCAGCTCGAGCAGCAGCGTCAGGAGGAGCCGGGCGCCACTGGCGCCAAGCGGGTGGCCAAGCGCGATCGCTCCGCCGTTGACGTTGACCTTCTCGCGGTCGAGGCCGAGCGCCTTCTCGCAAGCGAGATACTGCGCGGCGAACGCCTCGTTGATCTCGATGAGGTCGAGGTCCTGCAGACCGAGTCCGGCTTTCTCGAGGGCCTTCTGGATCGCCGGCACCGGCCCCATCCCCATGATCGACGGCTCGACGCCGACGGTCGCCCACGACACGATCCGGCCGAGCGGCTTGAGGGCGCGGGCGCGCACGGCGTCTTCGCCGGCGATCACCAGCGCGGCGGCGCCGTCGACGATCCCGCTGGCATTTCCGGCCGTGACCACGCCGTCCTTCTTGAAAGCGGGGGGAAGCTTCGCCAGGATCTCCAACGTGGTCTCCGGACGCATGTGATCGTCCTTGTCCACGACAGTGGTCCCTTTCCGCGACGGAATTTCAACCGGCGCCACTTCGGCCGACATCAACCCGGATGTCCAAGCCCGATGCGCCTGCTGCTGGCTGCGGAGCGCGTACGCGTCGGCATCTTCGCGCGTGATCTCGTACTTCTCCGCACAATTCTCGGCGGTGATGGCCATCGAGCAGCCGGCATAGGGATCGGTCAGGCCTTCCCACAACCAGTCTTCCAACTTGCCTTGACCAAGTTTGAGGCCGGAACGAAGGCCACGAATGACATGTGGCACCTGGCTCATGTTCTCCATCCCGCCGGCGAGGACGATATTCGCCTCTTGCAGCTGAATGTGCTGTGCCGACGACACGACAGCCTGAATGCCAGAGCCGCAGAGCCGGTTCACGGTCAACGCGGGCACGTGAACGGGCACGCGGGCCTTCAGCCCGACATGCCGCGCGCCATAGTGCGCATCGACGCTGCTCTGCTGGACATTGCCAAACACGACGTGGTCCACCCAGGCCGGCTCGACCGCGGCTCGGTCGAGCGCGGCGCGGGCGGCAGAGGCACCAAGATCGATGGCCGACACATCTTTGAGCGCCCCGACGTACTGCGTCATCGGCGTTCGTGCGCCACCCACAATGAACACGGACTTGGACATAAGGTCAGCTTTCAGCTATCAGCGATCAGCTATTCGCTATGCGCTGGTAACGGCGCGCCGGATTCGCTCGGCGATCCAGTCGCCGACCTCGCGAGTGCCGAGTGAGCCGTCGATATCGGCGGTGGTCCGCCCGTCGGCGACGGCGTCGGCGACGGCGTCCTCTATCGACTTGGATTCGTTCATCGCTCCGTTCGTTTCGAGCAAGAGCGCCATCGACAGGATTGCGCCCATCGGGTTGGCCACGTTCTTTCCCGCCAGCGGCGGAGCAGACCCATGGACCGGCTCGAACATCGACGTCCGGCCAGGATGGATGTTCCCGGAGGCGGCCATCCCTAGACCGCCCTGCAGCGCGCCGCCGATGTCGGTCAGGATGTCGCCGAAGAGGTTGTTGGTGACGATGACTTGATACTGTCCAGGGTCTTTCACCATGAACATTGCCATCGCGTCCACATATTGGTGGGTCGCGGCAATGCCCGGATACTCCGCGGCCACTTCTTTGAACACGCGCTGCCAGAGCGCATGCCCGTGTTGCATGGCGTTGCTCTTGTCGGCCATGCAGACCTTCGTCAGGCCGCGGGTCGAGGCGTAGTCGAACGCATACCGAACGATGCGGTGCACACCTTTATAGGTATTGATCTCCTCCTGGATCGCGACCTCGTCCGGTGAGTTGGCTTTGAACCGGCCGCCGATGCCGACGTAGACACCTTCGGTGTTCTCGCGGAACACCACGAAATCGACGTCGCTCCTGGTTCGGCCCTTGAGCGGGCACAGTCGATCGTCGAGCAGGCGGACCGGCCGGTAGTTAACGTAGAGGTCGAGCTCGAATCGTGTGCCCAGCAGGATGTCTCGAGCGTGACGATTGTCGGAGACACGCGGGTCGCCCAGCGCGCCAATGAAGATCGCGTCGAAATCATCGCGCAGCATCCGGTAGCCGTCCGGAGGCAGGGTTTCGCCGGTCTTCAGGTAATGGTCCGCACCCCAGGGCAGCGGGACGAGATCGAACCGGCGGCCATAGACGTCGCCCACGGCTCTCAGGACCTTCACCGCCTCGGCGGTGACGTCCTTGCCAATTCCATCGCCTGGGATCACGGCGATTCTCAAACGCCACCCCACGGACGTGGCCACAGAGACACCGAGACACAGAGCATCTTTTGTTCGCGGATCAAAAAGGCAACCACGAAGGTCTCGATTGATACGAAAAATTCTTGAGCAAGTAAAAACTGTCTTCGTGTTCTTCGTGTTCTTCGTGTTCTTCGTGTTCTTCGTGATCTTCGTGGTTCATTTCGTGCCTAAACGGTTTCGATCGCCATGGCCATTCCCATCCCGCCGCTGACGCAGAGCGCCGCGAGACCTCGCTTGGCGCCGCGGCGAAGCAACTCGTGCAGCAGCGTGACGACGATCCGCGCGCCGGAGCATCCGATCGGGTGTCCTAAAGCGATCGCGCCGCCGTTGACGTTCAGCTTGCTCGGCGCGATCGGGAGATCCTTCAACACGGCGAGCACTTGCGCGGCGAACGCCTCGTTGATCTCGACCAGGTCGTACTCGCCGAGCGCAATGCCAAGCTTCGTCTCGAGTTTCTGAATCGCCGGGACCGGACCAATTCCCATGATGCGCGGGTCCACCCCTGCCGTGGCCCAGCCCAGAATCCTCGCAAGCGGTTTGAGCCCGCGCGCGCGAGCCGTGCTCTCGGACGCGATGACGAGCGCGGCGCCGCCATCGGTGATGCCCGACGCGGATCCCGCGGTGATGATCCCCTCGTGGCCTTCGACTCTGGGAAAGGTCAACGGCAGCTTCCGCAGCGCCTCGATCGTCGTCCCGGGTCTCGGATGTTCGTCGGCGTCGATGCTCACGCTCTTGTTCCTATCCGAGACCGTCACCGGAGCGATCTCGGCGGCGAACTTCCCGGCCTTCTGAGCGGCTTCGGCCTTCGCCTGACTCTCCAGCGCGAACTGATCCGACTGCTCACGGGTGATGCCGTACTGGCGGGCGAGCACCTCTGCTGTCTCGCCCATGATGAGACCTGACAGCGGACACTGAAACCCGTCGCGATACATCGCGTCGATCAGCGTGAAGTTCCCCATCTTGTGGCCCCAGCGAGCATCGGCCGCATCGACCAAGTGCGGTACGCGGCTCATCGATTCCATCCCCCCGGCGAGCACGATCTCTGAATCGCCGAGCAACAGGCTTTGGGCTCCGGAAGCCAGAGCCTGCATGCCCGAGGCGCACGCCTTGTTGATGGTGAAGGCTGGGGCGGAGTCCGGGACTCCCGCGCGCTTTCCGACCTGGCGCGCGGTGTTCGGCCCGGCTCCTGCGGGTCGCCCGTGACCCATCAGGACCTCGGTCACATCGGCGGGCTGAAGGCCGGCGCGTTCGAGCGCCGCACGACCGGCGACCGCGCCGAGTTCAGCTGGGTGCACGTCCTTGAAGGACTCCGCCGTACCGGCCAATCGGCGTCCGGGCGGCCCCAAGAATGACGATTTCTCCGCCCATAACCGCTCGATCATATCAAACGGTCGTTCAACTCACGGCTAAGTGCCATTGCGTGCAACAGCTATCGGGTGACCACCCGCTTGCCGTGCAACCCTCTTGAACGACAATTCATCCCGTTGAATCGGAATTCTGGTTTTTGGGACGAAATTCCGGATCTGTGTCTGTAATATGTTGAAAACATTAGGTTGACGATTGACAGAACCAGGTACGAAGCGTGCTGTTAGTCGACACCGTAGCAGTCCATCCCTCATTCATATCGGTCCGTACCCGTTGGGTTGGGATGTCGACGTTTTGACCGTTTCCAGGAGGAAGAATCAGATGCGAGTAACTACATTCGCCGTCTTGATGGCCGCCCTTCTGTTCGCGGGCCCCATCTCGGCCCAAGAACAGCGTGGTTCCATCGAGGGCGTCATCAAGGATGCTTCGGGCGCAGTGCTCCCGGGCGTCAGGGTGGAGGTGCAGGCACCCAATGGTCCGATCGCGAGTCGCGACCACCGACGCCAACGGCGTTTTCCGCTTCCCGTCGCTCGCGCCAGGCATGTACCTGGTGAAAGCGACGTTGGACGGGTTCATCCCCGCCCAGGCCGCGGACGTGCGCGTCGCCCTCGGCAACATCAAGAAGGTCGACTTCGCGATGAACGTCGGTGGAGTGACCGAGACGGTTCAGGTCAGCGCCGCATCGCCGCTGATCGATGTCCGGCAGGCCACGCGCCAGTCGAACATCCGCGCCGAACAGGTCGAGCTGCTCCCGAAGGGCCGCGACTTCACGACGCTGGTGACGCAGGCGCCTG
The DNA here is from genome assembly GCA_963773045.1 of uncultured Acidobacteriota bacterium. GTDB lineage: Bacteria > Acidobacteriota > Vicinamibacteria > Vicinamibacterales > UBA2999 > 12-FULL-67-14b. The sequence continues at coordinate 383,531 of CAVYZT010000016.1, forward strand.
GCGCGAACCAGGAAGCCAAGCTGGGCGGCCTGTCGATCGACGGCGCCAGCGCCGGCGAAAACCGCTACATCATCGACGGCATCGAGACGACGAACCTGCAGTCCGGCACGTCGGGTAAGAATCTCATCGCCGACTTCGTCGAAGAAGTGCAGGTCAAGTCGAGCGGCTACACGGCGGAGTTTGGCGGCGCCACTGGCGGCGTGATCAACGTCGTCACCAAGAGCGGCACCAACACCTTCAACGGCAACGTCCTGTTCAACTTCGAAGGCAGCGCCCTGAGTGGCGGCACCGTGCTCAACAGCACATTTGTGCCGACCAATCCGAAGACGCTGCGTCAGACGCTGACCAACTCGGACGTGGCGGAATACATCACGTATCCGGAAGACGAATCAAGCCGCATCGAGCCCGGCTTTGCGGTCGGCGGTCCGATCCGCAAGGACAAACTCTGGTTCTTCGGCGCCTATCAGCCGGCGCTCACCACCTTCACGCGCGCGGTCGACCCCACCACGGCCGCAAACCCGTCGGCCGGCACGTTCTCGAAGGAACAGAAACAGCAGGTTCAGTACCTCACCGGCAACGTCACCTCGCAGGTTTCGCAGAACATCCGGGTGCGCGGCGCGTTCAACAACAGCTACTCGAAGCGGGACGGCCTGCTGCCCTCGCTGACCGGCACGGATCCGGTGGACACCAACTACGGCAAGATCTCGGAGTTCCCGAACTATTCCGCCTCGGGCAACATGGACTGGGTGGCGTCGCCCAAGCTGCTCTTCGGCCTGCGCGGTGGTTACTACTCCTCGGATCAGCACGATTCGAACGTCACCGAGGAGCCGCTGTTCCGCTGGACCAACACGAACAACGTCGGCATGGCGGGCGTGCCGGCGAACCTGCAGCATGGGACCGGCTTCCAGAGCATTCCCTCGAACACCAAGGTCACACGCGATCAGCAGACCCGGCTCTACTTCCAGGCGGACAGCACGGTCTACGCCAACCTGGCCGGCGAGCATGTGTTCAAGTTCGGCGTTCAGTTCGATGACGTTGGCAACAACGTGTTGAGCGGCGAGTCGCGCAACCGCGTCTCGATCTTCTGGAATGACCAGCTGCCGACTGGTGCGCCGGCCACCCGAGGCCCGTTCGGGTACTATTCCGTGCGCAGCAACGGCGTCGCGCCGAAACAGGGCTTCATCACGGAAGGCGACGTCAGCACGACGAACATCGGGCTCTTCCTGCAGGACTCCTGGACGATCAACCAGAAGCTCACGGTGAACGCCGGTGTGCGCACGGAGCGTGAACGTGTACCAACGTTCACGTCTGGAACGGACATTCCCGAGTTCGGTCTCGAGTTCGGCTTCGCCGACAAGCTGGCACCGCGCGTCGGGTTCGCCTACGACGTCAAGGGCGACGGAAAGTGGAAGGTCGGCGGCTCGTGGGGCGTGTTCTACGACATCTTCAAGCTCGAACTGCCGCGTGGCTCGTTCGGCGGAGACAAGTGGCTCGAGTACTACTACACGCTCGACGTCGCGGATTACACGACGCTGGTCAACGGAGCCAACTGCCCGCCCGCGTGCTCGGGCACGTTGATCCGCGGACCGATTGACTTCCGTCATCCGTCGTTCGGATCGGACGCGATCGATCCGGATCTGAAGCCGATGCGTCAACAGGAAGCGACCGTCGTGCTGGATCACCAGATCAACGACCTGATGGCGGCCAGCATCCACTACGTGCACAAGCAGGTGGATCGAGCGATCGAGGACACCGGCTCGCTCGACGCCCAGGGCAACGAGATCTACGTCATCGCCAACCCCGGCGAGGGGCTGACGGCGCTGGCGTCGACCAACCCGGTCACCGCCTTGCCGAAGGCCAAGCGCGACTACGACAGCGTGGAGTTCGCGTTCGACAAGCGCTTCCGGAACAACTGGTACCTGCGGACGAGCTACATGTGGAGCCGCCTCTACGGCAACTACTCGGGGCTGTCGCAGTCGGATGAAAACGGCCGCACCAGCCCGAACGTCGGCCGTCTGTTCGACTATCCGTTGATGATGTTCCAGGACGGTGGACAGGCTGCCTACGGCCCGCTCGCGACCGACCGGCCGCATCAGTTCAAGACCCAGTTCATCTACGTCTTCTCGTTCGGCACCAGCATCGGCCTGAACGAGTACGTCGCCAGCGGCCTGCCGGTGTCGCGTGAGCTCGGCATCTACCCGACGAGCAACCTGCCGGTTCAGTACCTCGGACGTGGGAGCGACGGCCGGACGCCGATGTATCTCTCAGACCGATCTGTACCTGCAGCACTCCATCAGGATGGCGGGGTCGCGCAGCCTGCAGCTCAGCCTGAACGTGCTCAATCTGTTCGGTCAAGAGTCGACGATCGGTCGCTTCTCGACCTACCAGAAGACCAACGGTGTCGTCCCCGACGAGGAGCTCTTCTACACGGGACGGCAAACACTCGCGCAGCTGATCACCAGCCAGAAGGTGGTGATAGATCCTCGCTTCCTGCAGGACAACCAGTTCCAGCTGCCGATCGCCGCGCGCATCGGCGTCAAGTTCCTGTTCTAGACGCAGATAGACAGATAACCAGGGCCGCAGATGACGCGTTAACACAGACACGTTGAACTGAGGCGCTGGAGTTAGATACTGTTCGCCCCGCGGGCCCAACACCCGCGGGGCGTTTCTCATTCGAACTCACCTTCGGCGCCGCTGTCGCGAACCGAAGGATCGTTCATGACCGGTCAGCTCACGTCGAATGTCCTGAGCGAGCCGGCGGCCTGCCGATGGCGGGCCGACGACGAGTCGAAGGATCTGGCCCTGACCGGCTTATATTCAGGAGAAGATCCGTGCGTCGCTTCATCACGTTCGTTGTGGTCGTGTTCAGCCTCGCGATGGCCGTCGACGGCCACGCGCAAACCCAGGCGCCGACGCTGCGCACGCGGGCGCGCATTCCCTACAGCCTCGGCTTCGAGCACATGCGATCCGAGCAGTGGGAGAGAGCGGCGGCCGCGTTTCAACAGGCGATCGACATCGATAGCGAGTTCGAGCTCGCCTACTACATGCTCGGGCGCGCGAACATGCCGCTCAAGCGCTACGTCGCCGCCTCGGCGGCCTTCCTCAAGTGCAAGCAGTTATATCTCGCGCAATCCGGAAAGCGGTTCTCGAACGCGCAGGAGGCGCAGCGTTATCGGAACGATCGGCTGACCGAGCTCGACGAGCTCATCAGGCAGGCGCAGACGGGGCCCACCACCACGCGCTCGGCCGATCAGCTGCGGCAGCTGACCGAGCAACGCCGTCAGCTGCAGGATCTCGTCTCACGCGGGAACAATATGTCGATTTCGACCGGCGTGCCGGCCTGGGTCTCGCTCTCGCTCGGTAGCGCATACTTCCGATCCGGCAAGCTGGCGGATGCCGAGCGCGAGTACAAGGAAGCGATCGCCACTGATAGCCGATCGGGAGAAGCTCACAACAACCTGGCGGTCGTGTTTCTCGAGACGGGACGCGTGGCCGAGGCCGATGCGTCGATCAAGGAGGCAAAGAAGACCGGGCTTCAAAGTGAATCCGCAACTCGAGCAGGACATCAAAGATCGCATGAGGTCTCGCCAGTAGCCGCGCCAGGAACACACCTGAGCGTTGTTGTCGAGAATTGGCGACTGTTCTGACGCGATCTGTCACCGTTCTTTACATCACCCACAAAAATCGCCGGTCGTTTTTGTCGAAACGACGCCCAATTCGTTTGGCTCGGTTCTTGTATTTAAGGAGGGCATGGAGCCGACCATGACAATCGCGAATCCATTCGCCACGCTGAGTCACCCTCCGCGCGTATTGGTCATCGGCGCAGGACCAGATAGCCTTCATCTGATCGATCCGATGCTCGGCGGGCTGCGCTGTCAGGTGGAATTCACCAAGCAAGGAGAGACGCCGTACATCGCCGTCCGCAGGCGCATGCCGGATCTGATTGTCATGGCGTTTGCAGCCGACGATGACGAAGCTTGCCAGGTCTTGAGCATGCTGCAGCTCGACGATGCGACGCGCCGGGTGCCCGTGCTCGCCTGCGTCGAGGGAGAAACGTGCGCCATAATCCCCGCCGAATGGCCCCGGAGCCGCCGCGCGCCGGTGCAATCGAACTCGCGACCAGGCTACACGGCGAGGTAATGGATTTTCGCCTCACGCCTGGCGCGAAGTCGATTGTCGTCAAAGGTCGCGTCGACCCATTCGCAAATCAGCCACGTCGATCAGGACGTGGTGACGTATCGATCACGGTGGAGTTCGTCGAGCCGACCGAAGAGAGTGGCGACGGCGCTCACAAGCCTCGTCGACGGCCTGAGAGTGAGCGGCCTGCGCTGATCGCCTCCTGGCGACAAACCTAGGTTTCTCGATCCACCGAAGGTTTTTCGCCGCTCAGATAATCCAGATAGTCGCCGGAAGAAATCCGTTGCGCCTGACCGAGCGGTGCGTTGTAGAAATACGCCCAGGCTCGCTGCACACGACCATCTTCGAATGTGACGTCGGTGAGCAGTCTCGTGTAGAGGCTCCGATCCGGCTCGGTCGGGCGGTAGCCTTCGATCTCGTCCAGCGCGGTGAGCACCGCCGCCGGATCGTCGGTCTCGTATGCTTCGCCCCAGACCACACTCTGATCTTCGGCCGGTACAGCCGCCGGGTAGATGCCTAAATCGAAGAGCGCGGCTTTGATGGTGCCGCGGCCTGTGTAGCGGAGCTTTGCGTTGACGCGCTGACGCCCTGGCCGGTTGAACGGCGCCATGAGCGTGCCGTAGAAGAAAACAGATTCGGACACGACCTGCCAGCGTTGCTGGCCGTCAAGCTTACCCTACTGGCGGGCGTCGCCGTGACGCGCCTTGCTCATCGCCTCGATGACGTCCAGCACTTCGGTAGGGACGGTGAACGCCACCGAGACCGTCTTGCCCTCGCCCGCCAGGTGGAGCGAGTCGACCATCTCTTTCATCCCCGGCTGTGTGCCCGCCTGCATCTTCGCCAGCGCGAGGAAGCCATTGATGACGTCCCGAAGATTCTGCGCCGCAGCTTCGTCCTTCGCCTCGGCCTTCAGGACGCCGCTTACGCCGCCATTGATGTGGCCGGCGGCCGAGAACCAGGAGATGGTGGGGATACGTTCTTTGACTTCGGTGGGGAGTCTGGCTTCGTTGGCGAGGGCGTCGAACCGGCCTACCGCCCAGGCGTTGGCGTTGTCGAGCTCGGCAACCAGGCGCATCATCTCTGTGTTCGAGACGACGTTGCGGTTTTCGCGGCGCGCGTCGATCGCCTTGCGCACCGACGCCGCGTTGCCGATGGCCACGAGATTCGCATCGAGGAACGCCAGGGCCATTTCGTCCCGGTGGCCGTCGGCCGTCGTGCCCTGCTCCTGGTGCGTCACGATCCGCTTGCCCTCATATTCGCCGACGGTCCCGCCATGCTCGACCGCCAGCGCCTCGAGCCGCGACGCGTCGAACCGGCCCTTCGCCAGCAGAAGCGCTGACTCCTCCGGGTGGTCGGACACGCTGCCAGTGCCGGGCATCATCGCCGCGACAACCGAGTCGATGTCCTGGTCGAAGATGATGCCAGTCTTGGCTTCGAACTCGTTGCGCTCAGGAGACTGCGGCTGAAGCTCGCGGAAGCGTTGGCGGAATTCGGAATTGAGGACGTCTTTGATATCCGCGTAGGCCACCACGGCTGCGTCGGCCGGGACATACTGAAGCTCGTCTGGACCGGCCGCCCTGGAAAAGACCGCGACCGGCAAGCCCAAATAGGACGCTACCAGACCGGTGCCCAGCCCGACGGCCAGCACCGCTCCCGAAATCGCGACGAAGTATCGTGTTTTCTTCGACATCTGGGAGCCGCTCCTTTTGCGCGCGCCCGTTGATTGGGCGCCCCCACTAGCCTGAGTAGACGAACCGAGGGAGGGGACAGTTCCCGTAAACCTCGGAATTCAGCCCACTTTTACTGCTCTAGCACGTATTCCTTGCGCTCGACCACCCGAGTGGCCAGGAACAGGAACCCGACCAGGTAGGTGGCGAGCCACACCAGGCAGACCGCCAGCGGCGGGGTCTCCCGGAACATCCCCTGGAGGAGGCTGGCAATCCCCTCCGACGGCATCCCGTGCGGCACCAGCGCCTGGATGTAATAGGCAATTGTGAACTGCTTGAGATACCCCGGCAGCGCCATGACCACCTGCTCCCAACCAAACGCAAAGATCAGACCGATCACCAGCGGGCGCTTGAAAAAGGCCCCGACGAAGGCGAAAACGCCCCCATAGACAGCCAATCCCAGGACCAGCAGGCCCAGGTCGATCAACAACGACCCGAAGGTGGACGGGAGGTTCCGGAAAGGAACCAGCAGGAAATACACGATCATCACCGACGGCAAGACGACCAGCGTCGTGCAGACGAGGTAGGCCAGGTACTTCCCCATCAACACGGCGCCGCGCGGGATCGGCCGGGTGAACAGATAGGTGATCGTCTTGTCTTCCACCTCGTCGGCCATCAGCGCCGTGCCGTAGAACACTCCCAGGTACTGGCACGATGAAGCGCAAAAAGAGCATCCACATAATCACGCCGAAGATGCCGAATCCGGCCACTCGCTGGCCGTTGACGCGAAGCGCCGACATGCCGAACAGCTCGACGATCCTCACGATGACCGCCAGCAGCACGGGGCCGCCCACCACCAGTGCCATGAAGATCGTCCGGCGAGACCATAACATCTCGCCGAGCGAGAGGTCGAAGACGCGGCGCGATGCGTTCGCGAAGCTCATGTGCTTCACTGTTTCACCAGATAACGGAAGACGGCTTGGAGATTGTCGTCCGGCGAGGTGACCTCGTCGATCGCGCCGGCTTCGCCCGACGCCGCCAGCGACGTGAGCCGCGCGTAGAAGCTGTCGGGACGGGACGTCTCGACGACCACGGCGCCGGACTCGAATTTCAGGCTCAGCACATCGTCTTCGGCCAGAAAGTGGCGAGCGAGCGCTCGCGGATCGGCGCCTTTGACGAACACCGTGTGCGGGTGCGTGTCGATCAGATCGCGGATCTGGTGCACGTTGCCTTCGGCCAGGATGCGGCCGTTGTTGATCAGGAGGATGTTCGACGTCATCGACTCGATCTCGTGAAGGATGTGGCTCGAGACGACGATGTGTTTGCCGGCCCGCGCCCATTCGCGAATGAAGCGGATGGTCTTGCGACGCATCAGCGGGTCCATGCCGGTGAGCGGCTCGTCGAGAATCAGCAATTCCGGATCGTGCACGAGCGCCTGCGCGAGTTTGACCCGCTGTCGCATGCCCTTGCTGTAGGCGCCAATCTTCTTGGTCGCCGCGTCCATCAGTTCGACGCGCTCGAGCGCGCGCTTCGCCGCCGCCTCGGCCGCCGCATCGTCGAGTCCGTTGAGCCGCACCAGCGCAACGAGCCATTCCAGGCCCGTCATCCGGTCGTAGAACGCATCCTGTTCGGGACAGAAACCGATCCGGGCAAAGACGCCGGGGTTTCCCCAGATCGGCTCGCCCAAGACACGAACGGTGCCCTTGCTCGGCTTGAGCTGTCCCGTCATCAGTTTCATGAACGTGGACTTGCCGGCGCCGTTGGGACCGAGCAAGCCGGTGATGCCGCGAGGAATCGAGACGGTGACATCGTTGAGGCCGCTCACCTGCCCGTACCATTTCGACAGGTGCTCGGCTTGAACGAGCGGCCCACCGTCAGCGGCCGGTGCTGGCCGCTCGCCTTGAGGAAAAACGCCGTCGGTCCTCGACGGCGATTGAGTCGAAGGGTCGGCGGCCGGAAACGGACTCACGTCACGATCTCCACGCCCCGAACCTTGCGGTCCAGGATCCACAACGATCCAACGATGAGGATGATGACGGCCAGCGCCGCAAACGCCGGCGGAAGGTCGTAGCGCGGCCGGATGCGAAAGATCACATCACCCAATTGCTCCAGCGAGGCGCTTGGCGAGAGCCAGGCAAAGGCGCTCCTGCCGGTAATGCCACGCAGGGCCTGAAAGATGGCCGTGGTGAAGAAGAACAAGCCGGCGTACATGACCGCCACGAAGCGGCTGCTCTTCGATAACGACGAGAGCGCCAGCATCGTCGTCGACGCCAACAGCACCTGGGCGAGTGAAAACAGCGTGATTGCCGGCAGCAGATACAGGTTGTTGCGAACGAACGTAAAGCTTCCGGCGAACAGCGTTTGCGTGAGCAGCAGGCACATCGCCGGGGCCCAGGTGACCAGCGTGAGGAACAGGAACAGGATCGCGAGCTTGCCGGCGATGTACTCGGCGCGCGTCATCGGCTTGGACAAGTAGAGCTGAAGCGCGTTCGCCCTCCGATCGTTGGCGATCAGGCCGGCGCCGACGTAGATCGTCACGAAGAAGACGAAGCCGCCCTGCTGGTCGAGGAACTCACGGAATGTCTCGCCTTTCGGCGCGAGAAACGAGGCTTGTTGAAAGTTCGACGCGACGTAGATCTGGACGGCACGGACGACAAACGGCGCCCACGCAAACAGCATCAAGGCGATGAACTGACGCTTGGAGATAATCGACCACGCTCCGGCGCGCGTGATCACCTGCCACGCGCTGCCGAGTGCGGCGCGCGACCCTCCATAGCGGCGGTACCCCTGATCGTGGATAGGCATGGCGCCCGCCTACGCTCCCAGCCACTCGCCGCGAGGTACGGCGCGGCAGGCTTCGTCGAGTGCTGCGGTCTCTCGTCTCGTCATTCTTCACCCACCGCTCGGGCAAACACGTCTTCGAGCGTTGGCACGCTTGGGCGCAAGTGACGGACTTGCACTCGCTCGCGTGTCGCGAGCTCGAACAGGACGTGGGCGCTGTCCTCGGTCCCGCCGGGAATGAAGACGCGCATCACATCCTGATCGGTGTCCTTGACGTCGTAGCCCGATCCTCGCAGGACGTCGATGAAGTGCGCTTCGTCGCCCTTCACGCGCATCTCGTAAACGCGTCCGCCGGTTCCCTTGAGCGCTGCGATCGGCCCTTCGGCGGCAAGTGCCCCCTTGTCGACGACGACAACGTAGTCGCAGGTGAATTCGACGTCGGGCAGAAGATGTGATGACAGGATTAGATTGACGCCCTTGTTGTGTGCCAGGTCGCGGATCAGTTCGAGCATTTCATCGCGGCCCTTGGGGTCCATCCCGTTGGTGGGCTCGTCGAGGAACAACAAGTCGGGATCGTGAACGATGGCCTGGGCCAGCTTGATGCGCTGCTTCATCCCGGTCGAATACGTTTCGAGGTTGCGATAGCGCGCCTCACCCAGGCCGACGTAATACAGCACCTCGTGCGCGCGCTGCATCGCGTCGGCAGGGGGCAGCCCGCACAGCTCTCCACAGTAGGCGACAAACGACACGGCGTTCATGCCCGGGATATGGGAGTCGCTCTCTGGCATGTATCCGACTCGCGACCGGATCTCGAGCGGAGCCTTGGCGACGTCGAGCCCCAGCACCTGCATGCGACCCTTGTCCGGGACGATGAACCCGAGCAGCGATTTCAGCAGCGTGCTCTTGCCCGCACCGTTGGGTCCCAGCAGTCCGACGGCGCCGGGCCGGAACGTCGCCGACACGTCGCGCAGCGCCCAGTTCTTGCCGAACCGAACGCTCAACTGATCGCAGAGGACGACAGGCTCTGCCGAGGCGGCTCTATCCGGGCTCGTCTGGCTCATGGGGGCGGTCGGCGGCACGCTAGGCTCTGTAACTCTGAGGCTCTAAACCCTCTCGGGCATTGACCTGCGTTATCGGTGTCATCTGTGGCCCTGAACTCTCTGCATTTGTCTGTGTTGCAGTATACGGATTCGCTTCGGATTCTGTTCGCCACAAACGGCTGTCAACGATCGGCTTCGGCCATCCGTCAGATTCCATCGATCACCGAAGCCGACAGCCGAGGCGACAGCCACTTCAGAGCGACCCCCTCAGACCCAACGCATCGGCCTGCTCACGCATGAACAGAATGACGTTGGTGACGTGTTGATCGAGTGAGAGTCCCATCAGCTCGGCGCCGCGCTTCAGATGCTCGCGCGGCACTTGTCTGGCGAACGCCTTGTCCTTCATTCGTTTGATGACCGACGGCGCCTCGAGGTCGAGCACGCTTTTCGATGGACGAACCAGCGACGCCGCCGTGACGAACCCGGCCAGCTCGTCGCACGCGACGAGGGTTCGCTCGACCGGCGACTCAGGCTGAATGCCGGTGATTTCCGAGGCGTGCGACAAGATGGCCCGCGTCACCCATTCCGGGTACCCCAACGATCGGAGGTGCTCGCACCCTTTGTTGGGATGGTCGCCAAGCGTCGGATAGCGTTCATAGTCGAAGTCGTGCAATAGCGCCACGACGCCCCACTCCTCGTCGTTGGCGCCTTGCTGCCTCGCGTATCCGCGAACGGCAGCCTCGACCGCCAGCGCGTGCTTCCGCAGACTCTCACTCAGTGTCCATTCGGTCAGCAGCTGCCAGGCCGCCTCTCTACTCAGTGTCATAACGGAAAGCATAATCCGGGTTACGCGTCTGTCGTGCGCCGCCTGCGGTCTGCCGGGCCATGCATCTCCAGCCCCTGCCGAATCACCGCCGCAGCATGGGCATTGACTTGATACAAATCAAGGTCGTCGGCAGTTGCCCACGCCACAGCCTCGGCATCGGTGCCGGCGATCGGCTGGCCGTCCTCGGCTTCGCACAGGTAATCGACGATGACGAAATGAAAGCGGACGCGACCTTCCGCATCGTGGTGAATGCGGTCGAACGTCTCGATGTGCGGTCCGATGCGGATTTCGAGGCCGGTCTCCTCGCGCACCTCGCGGCGCAACGCGTCGAGTAACGCTTCGCCGAGCTCGACGATGCCGCCCGGCAACGACCATTCGCCTTTGCGCGGCTCATGGCCGCGCTTGATGAGCAACGCCTTGCCATCGCGAACCACCACCGCGCCAACGCCGACGACGGGGTTTGCAGGATATTCTCGGGCCATGGGCTGAAGTTAAGAGTTTAGAGTTCACAGTTCAAAGTCAATGACTCAGACTCTCGAGCGCAGGCTTTGAACCCAACCGTTAAACTTTGCACTTTCAATTTTGCACTCTCGAGAACTCACCATGAAGTCGCACACCGAATACTTGACGTTCACCATACCTGCCCGGATGGCGTTTGAGAACATCACGCCGCAAGTTGAGCGTGCGGTGAGAACCAGCGGTGTCCAAGAAGGTCTCGTGCTCGTCAACGCGATGCACATTACCGCGTCCGTGTTCATCAACGACGATGAATCGGGACTGCATCAGGACTACGCGCGCTGGCTCGAGCACCTGGCGCCATTCGACGCCTCACCGGCTCGCTACGCCCACAACCGGACCGGCGAGGACAATGCCGACGCGCACATGAAGCGTCAGGTGATGGGACGCGAGGTCGTAGTCGCGATCACCGCCGGCAAGCTCGACTTCGGGCCGTGGGAGCAGATTTTTTATGGCGAGTTCGACGGGAAGAGACCGAAACGAGTCTTAATCAAGGTGATAGGAGACTAATGAGGAAATCGAAACGTACGGGCCACAGAGACACAGAGGCACAGAGCCTCTCTGCTAGAGAAGAGTCCTTCTCCCACCAATTGACTCTGTGTCTCCGTGCCTCCGTGGCCAGTACGTCCTCTGTGGCCTGTCCGTCTACAGCGCGAGCGACGCGGACGCGTTGAGATCGAGGGCGGCGAGCTCGCGACGGGCGAGTTTGCGAAACCCAGCGGCCGCGATCATCGCCGCATTGTCGGTCGTGAGCGCGAGCCGAGGGAAATAGACCGGCAACTCAACCGCCTGCGCTCGCCGCGCCGCATCGGCGCGGAGCCGGGTGTTCGCCGACACACCGCCGGCGATGCCGACCGATCGGGCGCCATGCCATCGTGCGGCGCCAAAGGTCTTGTCGACGAGCGTCTCGACCACCCGGCGCTGAAAGCTCGCCGCCAGGTCCGCGACTTCGCCTTGGGGAAACCCGTCGACGCCTAGCGCGGCCTGGCGCTCTCGCACGTGACGCAACACGGCGGTCTTGAGACCGCTGAAGCTGAAGTCGAACCGACCGTCTCGATCCGGCGCGTTGCGATCGGGGTTGGTCAGCCTCGTCCCCGGCCACCGGATCGCCTCGTCGTCTCCCTCTGCCGCCAGACGATCGAGGATTGGACCGCCGGGATAGCCGAGGCCCACCAGCTTCGCCACCTTGTCATACGCTTCTCCAGCCGCATCGTCTCGAGTCCGTCCAAGCAGCCGGTACTCGCCCTCCCGTTCGACGAGGTAGAGGCTGGTGTGCCCTCCGGAAACCACAAGGACGACGGCCGGCAGCGGAATGGGGCCGTGCTCGAGCCAGATCGATTCGATGTGGCCGGCAAGGTGATTGACGGCCACCAACGGCTTCTCCAGCGCCCACGCGGCTGATTTCGCAAAGGAGACGCCAACCAGCAGTGAACCGATCAGCCCCGGCCCCTCGGTGACGGCCAGCGCATCGACATCGGACCAGGCGACGCCGGCGTCGGCGAGCGCGCGATCGACGACTGGGCAGATCTCACGCACGTGCTGGCGTGAGGCGATCTCTGGCACGACCCCTCCCCACTCCCGATGCAGGTCAACCTGCGAGGCGACCACATTCGAGCGGATCCGCCAACCCTGCGACGGCGTGAGCACGGGCACGCCACTGGCGTCGGTTACCGCTTCGACAACCGCCGCCGCGGTTTCATCGCAAGAGGTTTCGATGGCGAGGACGATCACAGGTTCTACAGGTTCTACAGGTTCTACGGGTTCTACGGGTTCTACAGGTTGGAAAGGCTCGCGGGTTCGCGTGCCGAAAGAGATTCGATGTACGGCGCCCGATACACTCCACGCTCCGTGATGATCGCCGTGACGTATTTACCGGGCGTGACATCGAACGCCGGGTTGCGGATGCCGGCGCCGTCTGGAGCGATCTGGTTCGAGCCGATGTGGGTGACCTCCCGCGCGTGGCGCTCTTCGATCTCGATCCGCGACCCGTCGGGCGTCGCGAGATCGATCGTGGACCAGGGCGCGGCGACGTAAAACGGAATGTTATGTACGTGCGCGAGAACGGCTACAGAGTAGGTGCCGATCTTGTTGGCCGTGTCGCCGTTGGCGGCGATGCGGTCGGCGCCGACGACCACGAGATCGACCGCGCCCGCCTGCATCATCGCGCCGGCCATGCTGTCGGTGATGATCGTCGTGTCGATACCGTCCTTCACGAGCTCCCACGCCGTCAGCCGGGAGCCCTGCAGAAATGGCCGCGTCTCGTCGGCCAGCACGCGAACCTTGCGTCCCACCTCGACGGCCGCCCGAATCACACCCAATGCCGTGCCGTACCCGGCGGTCGCCAGCGCGCCGGCGTTGCAGTGTGTGAGGATGCTCGCCTCGGCCGGCACGAGCGCCGCGCCGTTTCGCCCGATCGCGCGGCAACTGGCGACATCGTCATCGTGAATCCGGTCGGCTTCGGCGCGGAGCCGCGCCTTGAGCTGATCGACCGACTCGCCTGCCAGCGCGCCCTCCGAGAACGAACGCTTCATGCGTTCGATCGCCCAGAACAGGTTGACGGCGGTCGGCCGCGTCGCGGCGAGCACTTCGCAGTTGCGCTGGAACTCAGTGGTGAATTGCCGCGTCCCCGTGGCTTTGCTCTTGGCCGCTCCCATTGCGAGACCCATGGCCGCCGACACGCCAATCGCCGGCGCGCCGCGAATCGCCATGGTCTTGATCGCCTTGGCGACATCGTTGACCGTCTGACAGCGCACGAACTCCTCTTTGGCCGGCAGCTTGCGCTGATCGACCATCACGATGTCGTCTCCTTGCCAGGCAATGGTTGGAAGCATTGGGAAGATCATACCGGCAACCGGCAACCGGCAACCGGCAGCCGGCAGACGGCAGACGGCAGACGGCAGACGGCGTCTATAGCACGTTCCTATCGAACGGGAGCGGCAGCAAATCCTTCATCTGCATGAGCGCGGTCACGCTCTCGAGATTGGCGAGGATCACGTCGAGGTCGCCGCCGAACTCCCACATGATCTGCCGGCAGGCGCCGCAGGGTGGCGTCGGGGTTTCAGTATCGGCGACGATCGCGATGCGCGTGAACTCTCGGTGGCCCTCCGAGAGCGCCTTGAAGATGGCGACCCGCTCGGCGCAGATAGTCAGGCCATAGGTCGCGTTCTCGATGTTGCAGCCGGTGATGATGGCTCCGTCGGCTGTCTCCAACGCCGCGCCGACCTTGAAATGAGAGTAGTCAGCGACGGCATGTTCGCGTGCGTCGCGTGCAGCCGAGATCAGGAGATCAGAACCGGCCAATGATCCCCTCCAGCAGAGCAATGAACTGCCCCTTGACCATCCGCGCGGTCTCCATGACTTCCGAGTGATGCAGCGGCTCGGGAAAGACTCCAGCGGCCGCATTCGTGATGCACGAGATGCCGAGCACCTCGAGGCCCATGTGACGAGCCACGATCGCTTCCGGGGCCGTGGACATGCCCACCGCATCCGCGCCAAGGATGCGAAAGGCGCGAATCTCGGCTGGCGTCTCGTAGCTGGGGCCGTGGACGGCGACATAAATCCCGTGCTGAATGTCGAGCTGTTGCTGCTGAGCGACCTCATCCGCAATCCCGCGGAGCCGTTTCGAGTAAACCTCGGTCATGTCGGGAAACCGGAGGCCCCAGCGATCGTCGTTCGGCCCGATCAGCGGGTTGCTGCCCATCAGATTGATGTGATCGTCGATCACCATGAGGGTGCCGCGGGAGCACTTCTCGGTGATGCCGCCGGCGGCGTTGGTGAGAATCACTCGAGGAACGCCAAGCGCCCCCATGACCCTCATTGCGAAGGTGACTGTCTGCAGACTGTGGCCCTCGTACATGTGCACGCGGCCTGACAGCGCGAGCACGTGACGCCCGTTGATCGTCCCGCCGACCAGCTTGCCGGCGTGCCCCATGACGTGCGATGCCGGCCAGTGCGGAACGTCCTGATACGACGTCGTCATCGGCTCCGAAAAGCCTTCCGCAAAGTCGCCGAGACCGGAGCCAAGCACGACGGCGACGTCAGCGCCGCCGTAGCCGTGGCCGCGTAGCCATTCCGCCGCTTCGACGACTTGATCGAACGTGCTCACAGGAGGAAGCCCACGATGATGGCGGTCAGGAAATTCGCCATCGTGCCGGCGAGCATCGCCCGCAAGCCAAGTCGGGCCAGGTCGCCGCGCCGCTCCGGCACGAGCGCGCTAATGCCGCCGATCTGGATTCCGATGGAAGAGAAGTTGGCAAACCCACAGAGGGCGAAGGTCGCGATCGCGAACGATCGAGGATCGAGCGTCTCCTTCATCGGGCCGAGCTGGGCGAAGGCGATGAACTCGTTCAGCACCATGCGCGTACCCAGCAGATTGCCAACGGTTGCGGCATCACGCCACGGCACCCCGAGGCTCCACGCGACCGGCGCGAAGACCCAACCCAGAATCTGCTGCATCGACAACCCGGCGACGCCCAGGATCGCGTTCAGGAGCGCCACGAGCGACACAAACGAGATCAGCATCGCGCCCACGTTGATGGCCAAGTGCAGGCCCTCGCTGGTGCCGCGGCCCGCGGCGTCGATGACGTTCACGTCCTTGTTCTCGATCGCGAGCTTCACCGTGCCGCGCGTCTCCGGCGTCTCGGTCTCCGGCACGAACATCTTGGCCATCATCAGCGTGCCGGGCGCCGTCATGATCACCGCCGTCAGCAAGTGCTTGGGCTCGATGCCAAACGCGATGTATGCGGCCATGATGCCGCCGGAGATGTGCGCCATGCCGCTGGTCATCACGGTCATGAGCTCCGATTGGGTCAGGCGCGCCAGGTACGGGCGAATGGTCAGGGGCGCTTCGGTCTGGCCCATGAAGATGCTGGCGGCGACGTTCAACGATTCGGCGCCGCTGGCGCCCATGACCTTGTTCATCACCACCGCGAACAGCCGCACGACAATTTGCATGGCGCCGAGGTAGTAGAGGACGGCGAAGAGCGCGGCGATGAAGATGATCGTTGGCAGGATCTGAAACGCGAAGATGACAGCGTACTGCCCGCCCGCCTGGCCAAGGACCGTTGTCATCACATTCGACCAGACCTGGCCGTCGCCCAAGGGGCCAAAGACGAGCCGTGAGCCTTCAACTGAGTATCCGAGCAGACGGCGAATCGAATCACCGAGCACCTGGAACGTCCTCTGTCCGGCGTCGGTCTTGAGCACGATCAGCGCAAACAGGACCTGCAGGCTCAATCCCCACCCGACCACTCGAAAACTGATGGCCTTGCGGTCGGTGGACAGGAGATACGCGACTCCGAGGATTCCAAGCAATCCCACGACCGGCTGCAGTTTCGTCAGCAATAGCTCCACACGTACTCCTCGTTAGAAACCCGTTTCGCCGTTCTCGTACACCCAGCCGATGACGAGTGGAGCTTCAGTCGGTGCCTGGTCTCCGATTTCGACCGCTGGCGCCACCAGCGCGACGGCACCCGGCAACTTCGACGGATCGTTGTAGTGCAACTCGAGGACCGGGTCGCCGGCAGCGACCCGCTCACCTGGCTTCCGGATCACGCGAAGGCCGGCGGCAAAGTCGATGGGATCGCCTTTCTTATCGCGGCCCGCGCCCAGCGCAACCGAGGCGCGGCCGACAAGAAAGGCGTCAACCGAAGTCACGATGCCAGCGCGATCTGCGGCGATAGTGTGAACATGCTGCGCCGTGGGCAGGCGTGACGGGTCGTCGATGACGCGCGAATCACCGTCCTGCCGATCGATCAGGGCGCGGAATCGGTCGAGTGCAGCCCCGCTCTCGATCGCCGCCTCGACCTTCGCGCGCGCCTCGACCTCGGTTTTGGCTCGGCCGCCCAGCTGCACCATCCGCGCCGCCAGCCGCAGCACGATGGCTTCGAGGTCTTCCGGGCCCTGTCCGCGCAGCGTGTCGATGCATTCGCGAATCTCGAGGGCATTGCCGACGGCGCGCCCGAGCGGTGTATCCATGGCGGTGATGAAGGCCTCGGTGCGGACACCGGCATGCGTGCCAATCGCCACCAGCGCCCGAGCCAGCTCTCCGGCCTCCTCGGCCGACTTCATGAACGCGCCGCGGCCGCACTTCACGTCGAGCACCACGGCATTGCTGCCTTCGGCAATCTTCTTGCTCATGACGGACGAAGCGATGAGCGGCAGGCTCTCGATGGTCGCGGTCACATCACGCAGCGCGTACAACGCCTTGTCGGCTGGAACGATGGTTTCGGTTTGACCGATCAGGCAGCAGCCAATCTCCGCCAGCGCCGACTTGAATTCCGCGAGCGAGAAGGCCACTCGAAACCCGGGGATGCTCTCGAGCTTGTCCAGCGTGCCGCCGGTGTGGCCAAGTCCACGTCCCGACATTTTCGGAACGACGACGCCACAGGCCGCAGCAATCGGCGCGAGCACAATCGAGACCTTGTCGCCCACTCCGCCGGTGCTGTGCTTGCCGACCTTGATGCCGGGGATGTCGTCGAGCCTCACGCGGTCGCCCGAGCGCACCATCGCGTCGGTGAGCCAGGCCGTCTCCTCCGCGGTCATGCCCTTGAGCACGATCGCCATCAAGAGCGCGGAGATCTGATAGTCCGCCCACGAGCCGTCGCCCACGCCGCGCACGAACGCATCGATCGCGGCGCGCGAGAGCGCGTCGCCGTCTCGCTTCGCCCGAATGATGTCCACGGCTCGCATCAGCGGTCGGCAGTATAGCCCAGCGAACTCGACCCTGGCCTGCAGACACACTTGACGGCTCCGTTTCGCTGGTTCGCGATGTCGTCCTGCCCCGCTCCGCCCTTCGACCAAGGCCGCTCGGGGCGTCCCGACCAACGTCGAGGGACGCGGGGCGAGACAACTTGAAGGCCGACATCGCTCGACTCACAGGCATCGATTACGCCCTTCAAGATGTCTCCTGCTATCGTTAGTCGTCATGCGCTCGATCGCCGTCGCAGTTCTGCTGTTCGGGACGCTCGCTTGCAGCACCGGGATTCCGACGCCGCCCGCCGAGCTCATCGTGCACAACGCCGTGATTTATACCGCCAACGACGCACAGCCTCGCGTCGAGGCCGTCGCCGTTCGGGCCGGCCGATTCGTCGTCGTCGGATCGAATGCCGACGCGCTGAAGCTCGTCGGGACCGGGACCCGTGTCGTCGACGCCGCCGGGAAGACCGTCTTGCCCGGCTTGCAGGACGCGCATGGTCACTTCACCGGGCTCGGCGCCAGTCTTCAAGTATTGAGCCTGCGGGGAACCAGGTCGTACGACGAGATCGTCGAGGCCGTGCGGGCGCGCGCCGCCAACGCGCGACCCGGCGAGTGGATTCAAGGACGCAGCTGGGATCAGAACGACTGGCCGGACAAGCAGTTTCCGACGCACGAAAAGCTGAGCGCGGCGGCGCCCAACAACCCGGTCTATCTCACGCGCGTCGATGGTCACGCCGCGCTGGTCAATCAAGCAGCGATGACTGCCGCCGGATTGTCGAGCGCGACGAAAGATCCTGAAGGCGGACGCGTGCTGCGCGACGTGAAGGGCAATCCCACTGGTGTCCTGATCGATCAGGCGCAGGGTCTGGTGTCCAGAACGATCCCCGAGATCTCGACGGCGCAGCTCGAGGATCAGATTCGGCTGGCTGACGCCGAAGCGCGACGACTCGGCTTGACGATGGTCCACGACGCCGGCGTCGATCCCAAGGTTGTCGGCGCCTACAAGCGGCTGGTCGACAACGGCCACCTGAAGACCCGGCTCTACGTGATGCTCAGCGGCTCACTCGACGAGCTGCAGCCGGAATTCGACAAGGGTCCACTCAAGGACTACGCGAACCGGCGTCTCATGGTGCAGGCGATCAAGATCGTTGCCGACGGCGCGCTGGGATCGCGCGGCGCCGCGCTGCTCGAACCCTATAGCGACGAGCCCAAGAACGTCGGCCTGTTGACGACGCCGCCCGATGAGGTCTACGCCAAGACGCTCGCCGCGTCGAAGGCCGGATTTCAGACGTGCATTCACGCCATCGGCGATCGCGCGAATCGCGAGGTGCTCGACATCTACGAAAGGGTGTACCGCGAGGCGCCGATCGCGCGAAACCTCCGGCTTCGAGTCGAGCACGCGCAGATTCTCGACGCCAAGGACATCCCCCGCTTTCACACGCTGAACGTCATCGCTTCGATGCAGACCACGCACGCGACCTCCGACATGCCGTGGGTGCCCGCACGGCTCGGCGCGGCACGAACCGCCGAGGGCGCGTACGTCTGGCAGAAGTTGATCAAGAGCGGCGCGATGCTCGCCAACGGCTCCGATTTTCCGGTTGAGGAGCCGAACCCGATGCTGGGTTTCTACGCCGGCATCACGCGTCAGGATCCCGATGGCAACCCACCTGGCGGCTGGATGCCTGAGGAGCGGCTCTCGAGAAGCGAAGTGCTGAAAGCCTTCACGTGGAACGCAGCGTTTGCAGCGCACGCCGAAACGGAGCTGGGCTCGATCGAGCCGGGCAAGTACGCCGACCTGGTGATGATCGATCGCGATGTGATGCGGGTGGATGCGAGGAGCATTCTCGACACGCGAGTCTTGCTGACGGTCATCGGCGGCGAAATCGTCTTCGAACCGCAAAAATGAGCGAGACCATGAGAAAGAAGAACAAGAGATCAAGAGGTCAGGAGAAAATCTATTCTCTTGATCTCCTAGCCTCCTGTTTCCTCCTGATCTCGGAGACGCCGAGACCACCGAAAGCGGAGATCGGATGCTGCCCCCGGGATAACATGGCGATATGAGCCGAACCCGCGGGTCCCGCGCCAGCATGGCTGTCATGCTCGTTTCTGTGCTGGCGCTGTCGACGGTCTCAGGCCGCGAGCAGCAGGTGCCCTCCTTTCGTGTCTTGACGCAGACAATCGGCCTTCCCCCGATCGATCGCGGGCTCCGCAGTCAGGATCCGCCGCGACAGCCGCGCGATGGACAAGGCGATCGCAACGCAGCCGGCGCTGGCAGCCAATCGACGTATCTTCCGGGTTCGGTCATTGTCAAGTACGCCAACCGAGACTCCTTTGAAATCCTGGAGATTCCCTCGACTGCTGACGCGGAGGCGGCTGCCGAAACGCTGCGCTCGCGTTCGGACGTCGAGTACGCACAGCCGCGTTACTTCAACCACGCAATGCAAGTGCACCCCAACGATCCGATGTATTCCAGCCAATGGAATCTGCCGGCCATCGGAATGGAGAATGCGTGGGCGATCCAACCCGGCGCTTCGTCCGACATCATCGTGGCGGTCATCGACAGCGGCATGGCGTTCAAGACCGCGTCGTTCCGCTACACGCGGAACACACCATTCCGCGACGGCATCACGGTTTATCCTGCGCTCGGGTCGGTGCTCATCCCATTTGCAGCGGCGCCGGAATTAGGGCCATCGGACTCCAGCCGCTTCGTCTCGCCGCAAGATTTCATCTGGGGCGATGAGTTTCCGGTCGATCTCGACGGGCATGGAACGCACGTCGCCGGTACGATCGGTCAACTCACCAACAATGGAATCGGTGTCGCCGGCATGGCATACAACGTTCGCCTGATGCCGCTCAAGGTGATCGCGGGATTCTGGGACGAGTACTTCTGCCCCTTTTGCCCGGGCGGAACCGACGACGTGGTCGCGACGGCGATTCGCTACGCGGCCGACAACGGCGCGAAGGTGATCAATATGAGCATCGGCCGGACGGCGGGCGGCCCTGCTCCGGTGATCCGCGACGCGATCAGATCTGCGGTGAGCCGAGGTGTCTTCGTCGCGGTGGCGGCCGGCAACACCCGTGACTCCGGCAACGCGCCGAGCCGAGTTGCGGAGTTTGCGCCGAGCATCGACGGCATGGTCGCCGTCGGCGCCGTCGGCAAGAGTTTGGATCTCGCGTACTACTCGACGACCGGATCCTATGTGGAGATCGCCGCTCCCGGCGGAGATCAGCGGCAATTGGGCCAGGGAGGCACCACCGCCGGGATAGTTCAGCAGACAATCGACCCTGATCTCCTCGAAACCTATAACCGTCAGCTCTCCCAGTTCGGCCCGCCGCGTGCCGATGCGTTCGCGTATGAGTTCTTCCAAGGCACTTCGATGGCGACGCCGCACGTGTCGGGGTTCGCGGCGCTCCTCATGCAGCAAGGCATCACGAGTCCCGCAGCAATCGAGGCGGCCATGGAAAAGTACGCCACCGACAAGGGCACGCCGGGTCGCGACGACCAGTTCGGGTACGGCCTGATCAACCCCCGCGCCACTCTGCGCGGCTTGGGCCTCGCCCGCTGACCCACCAGTGATCCGGACAGCACCGACTCGCCCGTAACCGGCGATCGACACGCGATGAAGCGTCACGCCACGGGTTTCGGACGTCGAGTCCTGAGCATCGTCGCTCGCATCCCCATCGGGCGGGTCACGACCTACGGCGATGTGGCGCGGCTTGCGGGCAAGCCCCGGGCCGCCCGCGCAGTGGGCAACATCATGCGCGAGGCCGGCCGGCCCGGGCTTCCCTATCACCGCGTCATCGCCGCCGGCGGGCAGTTGGGTGGGTACTCGAGCCTGAGCCTGAAGCGGGCGCTCCTGGCCGCCGAGGGACTGACCGTGACCGCGCGCCGGGTGGTTGGATTTGCCCGAGTCCGCTGGCCAAAGTAGGCAATATCGCCATCAGTGGCCCCCCAAGGCGCCTTGAAGGGCGGAACCTCTTGCAGAGAGTCGAGTGGTTTACCGGCCTTCGAGATGTCTCGCCTCGCCGGAGGCGGGGCAAAACGATACTGCTAGCGAGGCGCAGCCGAACTACGCCGTTTTCTCGGCGATCCGAGGCGGAGCCTTGCTAGCCTTTGCGAACCAAACCGCCAGCCGGAGCGTCAACAGTGGGCGAGGTCATCAACCCCACCCGTCATGCCCCCGTCTAAGTCCACAGAGGAGTTGACCCATGCCGACCTGGAACTGGTTGAGCGCGTGCGCGCCGGAGATGGGTCGGCGTTCGAGGCGCTCTATCGGCAGCATGCCACCCGGCTTTACAATCTCGCCCATCGGATGGCGGGGTCGCGAGCCGATGCCGATGATCTGCTGCAGGACGTCTTCTTGATCGCCTATCGGAAGCTGGGCAGCTTCCGCGGCGAATCGACGCTCGGCACGTGGCTGTATCGCTTGGCGATGAATCACTGCCTCGACGTGCTCCGCAATCGGCGGACGCGCATGGGATTGCAGACCGATTCGCTGGACGAACCCAACGCCAAGCCGGTCGCATCGCCGGTGCCGGTGGTCAGCGCGGTCAGCCGCATCGATCTGGAGCGGGCGATCGAAGCCCTCCCGCCTGCGTGTCGCGCCGCGTTTCTCCTGCACGACGTCGAAGGGTTTGGGCATCAGGAAGTGGGCGCGATGCTGGGCGTCACGGAAGGGACGTCGAAATCGCAGGTGCATAAGGCGCGGATGCGGATTCGGGCCTACCTGGCGCAAGAGGCCGGACAGCGACTTCCAACGGCCACGTGAGAAGGACGGACGAGGATTGATGAGCTCGCTTCGCCGCAGCTCGCGCGGACCGCGAGCGAAGGCGGGCGAATAACGATTCATGCATTGCGACGAACTGTCCGACGTGCTCGTCGATTTCATCGACGGACGACTCGACCCAGACGCTGAACGCGCGGTCGAGCGGCACCTGGATACCTGTGCCAATTGCCGGGCGCTCGTCGTCGATCTGCGCACCATTCGCGCCGCCGCGTTCATGCTGGACCGGCACGAGCCTGGAGCTGAAGTGTGGACGTCGCTGCAGCAGCGAATCGCCGCGGAGCCAGCGCCGCGCGCCCGCGGCCGAGTCCTGGCGATGCCGGCGACGCGCGCCAGCTGGACTGTGTGGCTGGCGGCGGCTGCGGCCATCGTGCTCGCGACGATGATTGGCGTGATGCCGCTGCTGCGCCGCGACGCGCCGGCGCCGCGCGTCGAGGCCGGGCCCACTGCAGAGGCGACGGTTGAATCGGTGACCGCAGAGTTCGAGGCGGCAGAACAGCACTACCAGAAGGCGATCACCGACCTCGAGACGATTGCCAGGCAGGATACCGGTGAACTGGATCCGCAAGTTGCGGCCGTCCTGCAGAAGAACCTGGCTGTGATCGATCAAGCCATCGGAGAAAGCCGGGCGGCGCTCCAATCGCAGCCGGCAAGCGGGACAGCGCAGGATGGGTTGTTCGAAGCGCTGAGAACCAAGGTGGCGCTGCTGCAGCAGACGGTCGAGTTAATCAACGAAATGCGGAAGGGTAACCAAGTCGAGGCAGGCCGAAAGTTTCAGACGCTGCCTCAATAGTGAGCCTATGCGTATCAGCCAACTCTCCCACGTAAACCTGGTTCTGGCGCTGTTCGCGGTCGCGACGGTGGCCGAGGGTGCGGTCACCAATCGCGGCGTCCTCACCGACGATGGGCCGCGCGCCGGCTGGCTCGATCGCTACAGCGAGGCCCGGCAGGGACCGGAACAGATTGAGCGGGCGACTCAGTCCTTCAAGGTCGGCAACGACAGCTCGGTGGACATCACGGGAGTGTCAGGTGATGTACGGGTGACCGGCGGCTCTGGCAACACGGTCACAATTGAGTCGATCAAACGCGTGCGCCATCGCGATCCGGAAGAGGCCAAGCGCATGCTGGCCGCGCTTCGCGTGGAGATCACCAACGTCGGCGGGCGCATCGAAGTGCGGACGGTCTACCCCCGTAACGACCGAGGCTCATGGGATCGCGGGATGTCGGCCAGCGTGGACTACATCGTGTCGGTCCCGGCGTCGGCGGCGGTGGCGATCAAGAGCATTTCCGGGGACGTCACGGCGAGCTCGGTCAAAGGCGAGGTGCGGCTCGAGACGATCAGCGGCGACGTGTCACTCTCGGCCACGCCCAACGTGTCGCTGGCGAAGACGGTTTCCGGAGACGTGATCGCCAAGGATATCGGCGGCTCGTCCATCCTGACGCTGAGCACAATCAGCGGGTCCGTGATTGCCACTGGCGTCAACGTGCGCGAGCTGGAATGCGGATCAGTGAGCGGTGATGTCCGCGTCTCCGGCGTGCAGGTGGAGCGGGCGCTGGCGAAGTCGATCTCCGGGAACATCGAGTTCGACGCGCCGTTGAGCCGCGGCGGCCGCTACGAATTCAGCACGCACTCGGGCAACGTGCGCCTCGTGCTGGCCGACAAGCCTGGATTCGAGCTCGACGCCAACTCCTTCAGCGGCAGCATCCGCTCGGATCTGCCAGTGACGCTGCGGTCGGGATCAGACGACGACCGGCGAGGAGCGAATCGCCGGACGATCCGCGGCTCTTATGGCGATGGCAGCGCCGTCATCTCGGTTCGAAGCCACAGCGGGTCGGTGACAATCGTCAAGAAATAGGGCTGGGGCCCCCGGTTAGCAGCGGGGTAATCCCCCGATGCAGGCCCCGCTCGTCAGGCCGCTATAATCGACAACGGAGGGTCTGCGATGGCATTCACCAGAATCATCGGCCTGCTGGCCGCATGTACGTTCACCGCGAGCATTGCAATCGCTCAACCCGCTGGAGAGACGGTCCTTGGCCAGGTGAAGATTCCCCGGAACGTCAAGGCCGACGGCAAGCCGCTGTCCGCCGGCACCTATCAGGTGCGCCTGACCACACAAATGCCGTCACCGGCGGCGCCAGGAACGACGATGGAGCGTTGGGTCGAGTTCGTCCAGGGCGGACAGGTGAAGGGCCGCGAGGTGGTCAGTATCATTCCCGCGGCAGAGATGAATGACGTGAACAACCCGGCCACTAAGAACGTCAAGCCGGGCGCCCCGCTGGTGCAGATGCTGCGAGGCGACGAGTACCTTCGCGTCTGGATCAACACCGGCGGATCGACTTATCTGATCCACCTGCCGCCTGGCTAACAAGGTGCCAACGTGCCGGGTGCCAAGTGCCAGGGTGGGTGCGAACTCCCCTTGGCACGCGGCACCGGGCACCTACCTTGGCACCAGGCACGTGGCACCTGGCACGTCAATCGGACTTGTTATCCACCGATTGACATCACGTCGAACTGCTCGTGATGCAGGTGGACGTCTGGCTTGACGATGACGTCGCGGCGCAGGATGTCCTTCAAATCTCGCAGGACGCCGCGCTCCTCTTCTTGCAGGGCGCGGGCGATGTCGGGGTTCACGCGCAGCAGCACCCCGGGCCCGTCGAGATCCGCGCCGACCTTCTTCACCTCTGACAGGATCTCGTAGCACACCGTCGCGCTCGACTTGATCGTGCCGGCGCCGGAGCAGTACGGGCACGGCTCGGTGAGCACGCGCTCGAGGCTTTGCTTGACACGCTTGCGCGTAACGATCACCAGACCGAAATCCGAGACCTGCAGCGCCTTTGACGGCGCGCGGTCTTTGCGCAGCTCCTGCTCGACCGCCTGAAACACCTTCTGCCGGTTCTTCTTCTCCTCCATGTCGATGAAGTCGCAGACGATGATCCCGCCCAGGTCGCGCAGACGAATCTGACGGACGATTTCCTTGGCCGCTTCGAGGTTGGTCTTGATGATCGTGTCCTCGAGCCGGCCGGCGGTCTTCTTGCCGACGTAGCGGCCGGTGTTGACGTCGATCGCCACCAGCGCTTCGGTCTGATTGATCACAATCGAGCCGCCCGACTTGAGCCAGACCTTGCTGCGCAGTGCCTTGTCGAGCTCGGCCTGAACGCCGTACTCCTCGAAGATCGGGAAGTCCTTGTCGTAGAGCTTCACGCGCGATGCGAGGTTCGGCATGATGCGCTCGATGAATTCGAGCACGCGCTGATGCTCCTGTGCATGGTCGATCCGGATCGCCGAGTAGTCGTCGGTGAGCAGATCGCGCAGCAGCTTGGCGACCAGGCTGGGCTCCTGATACACGGCCACCGGCGCGCGATTGGTCTCGCCGCGCTGCCGCATGTCGACCCAGATCTTGTAGAAGTAGTTCAAGTCCGAGAGGATGTCGTCCTTCGACCGGCCCTGTGCCGCGGTGCGGATGATGACCCCGCCCGAGAAGTTGTGCTGCTCCCGGAACTCGCGGACGATGCCGCGCAGCCGGCTGCGCTCGTCGCGGCTGTCGATCTTGCGCGAGATGCCGATGTGATCCACCGTCGGCATGAAGACGAGAAATCGGCCCGGCAACGTCACATGGCACGTGAGGCGGGCGCCTTTCGTGCCGAGCGGCTCCTTGGCCACCTGGACGATCACGTCCTGGCCTTCCTTCAACAGCTCCTCGATCTTCGGCTCGGGGGCTCGCGGCTTGGCTTCCTCGCGATCGTTGCGCCGATCCCGGCCGCGCGCCCGCCGATCGGGGCTCGTGTGAGCGGTGCCCACCGATACCGGTTCGGCGGCTGGCTCCGGCGAGTCGTCGTCTTCCGCGCTCAGGTTGTCGAGCTCGTCGAGATCGTTGATGACGTCGGACACATACAGAAACCCGTCGCGCTCGAGACCGATGTCGACGAAGGAGGACTGCATGCCGGGCAGCACTTTCGAGACGCGGCCCTTGTAGACGTTGCCGACGACGCCGCGATTCTGCTCACGCTCGACGAACATCTCGGCCAGTTGGTCGTCCTCGAGAATGGCCACACGCGTTTCGTGACCATTGGAGGCGATGATCATTTCCTTGTTCATATGGTTGAGGCCGGTGGGGCAGATGGGACCGGTGGGGCTGGTAAAGGCGGGTCGGGGCCAGGTCGGAATCGCGTTCCCTACCCGCCCCACCTGCCTACCCGCCCTACCCGCCCTAGTTAGTGAATCTCCGCATTCTCACGTTAAGGATGAGACCGAACCCGGCGAGCGTCGCGATCATGGACGACCCGCCGTAGCTCATGAGCGGGAGCGGCAGCCCTTTGACCGGCGCCAGACCCGCGGACATGGTGATGTTGTAGATCACTTGAAACGTGAACGAAGCCAGCAATCCGATGACCAGGTACGCCCCCAGGCGATCCTTGGCCTCGCGCGCCGCGGCAAGCGATCGGACGATGACGAACAGGTAGAGGCCGAGGGCCACCAGCACGCCCAAAAACCCCTGCTCCTCGGCCAGCACCGAGAAGATGAAGTCGTTGTGGGCCACTGGGAGAAAGCGCAGCTGACCCTGCGTCCCTTCCATGAAGCCCTTGCCCAACATGCCGCCGGATCCAACCGTAATTTTGGCCTGAATCTGCTGATAGCCGGCGCCACGCGGATCCTGCTCGGGATCGAGGAACGTCGAAATCCGCTCGCGTTGATAGTCCTGCAGCCCGAACTTGTATGCGACCGGCGCCGCGAGCACGGCGACCACCGCGAGCGTTGCCAGCACCTTCATCGGATAGTCGGCCAGGTACGCCGTCGCGATCAGAATCGGCAGGAGCGTCACCGCCGTTCCCAAATCCGGTTGCCGGGCGATGAGCGCCAGCGGCACGGCCGTGACCACCGCGGCGATGACGAAGTCGAAATGTCCGATCGACGGGCGACGGCTCTCGCCGAACAGCTTCGCCAGCATCAGCGCGAGTGCCGCCTTGGCGAATTCCGAAGGCTGCAGATTCACCACGCCCATGTCGATCCATCGGCGTGATCCGCCGCGGACGGCGCCAAAGACCAGCACCATGACGAGCAGGCCCGCGATCACGATGTAGAACCAGTGCGACTTGTCGGCCAGCGTGCGGTAGTCGAACGTCAGGCAGATCGCCATTGCGACCAGCCCGAGTGCGAGGGCGTAGATTTGCGTCCAGTAGACGCGGCTGGGCCCGCCAGTCGCGCTGTAGATCATCGTCAGGCCGATCGCACAGATCGCAAAGACGGCGCCGATGAGCAGCCAGTCGATGTGGTGGTAGAGCCGTCGCTCGAACATCGGCGTTTATCGATCCTCGACCACTGGGCCTGTCGTGGTGGCGGCCGGGCGCGGCGCGGGCGACGGCGGCCCGACGGGTGGCACTGAAAGGGTCGGCAGCGGCCGCCGATCCTTCTCGGCAAAGTAGGTTTCGATGATATGCCGCGCGATGGTGGCGCCTTCGTAGCCATGCTCGGCATGCTCGGCGAAGATCGCACCGGCGATCTCGGGGTTGTCCCGCGGTGCGAAGAACACGAACCAGCCGTGATCGCGAAGATCCTTTTCAGTTCCGCGGGCGCGCTCTTTGCCCTGGTTGGAAATCACCTGCGCCGTCCCGGTCTTGCCTGATACGTCGCGCCCGGCGATCCGTGCGCGCCCGGAGGTTCCCTGGCCGTTGACCGCCAGCCAGAGGCCATCGTGAACCGCTGAGACGGTCTCGGGCTTCATGAAGAACCTGGGCACCAGCGGCGCCGCCGGCTCGACTCTCTGCCAGCCCGACCCCTCGTCGATGGCCTTGACGAGGTGCGGCACGACGCGTTGGCCGCCATTGGCCACAGTCGAGATCATCACGGCGAGTGACATCGGCGTCACCGACAATTGCCCCTGGCCAATGGCAACCGAGATCGTCTCGCCCGCGTACCATTTCTCCTCTGATGTGGGAAGGCCCCTCTCTCGCGCGCGCTGCCGCTTCCACTCCGTCGACGGAATGATGCTCTCGACCTCGTTCGGCAGATCGATGCCGCTCTTGCCGGCCAGGCCGAGCCGGTCGGCCCATTTGTGCAGCCGATCGACGCCGAGCATGTTGCCGACCGTGTAGAAGTACACGTTGCACGAACGCTCGATGGCGTGGCGCAAGTCGACATAGCCATGCCCACCGGCCTGGTGGCATTTGAAGAACCGGCCGTAGAAAGTCGCGCCGCCCGGACAAAAGATCTGACGCTCCGGCGTGATCACGCCTTCTTCGAGCGCCGCGGTGGCCACGACGATCTTGAACGTCGACCCCGGCGAATAACGTCCTTGAATCGCGCGATTCTGCAGCGGCCGCAGCTTGTCGGTGTTCAGCGCGGCCCAGGCATTTCGATCGATCCCGGTCGCAAACGCATTCGGATCGTAGGCCGGCAGGCTCGCCAGGGTGAGCACATCTCCAGTGTTCGGGTCGAGCACGACCGCCGAGCCCCAGTGGCCTGTGACACGAAACGCGTCTTCGGCCGCCTTCTGCATGGCGTAGTCGATCGCCAGCCGCACGCGCGTGCCCTCGACCGGCTCGACTCTCTCGATGGTGCGGATCTCCCGGCCGACGCTGTTGACGACGACGCGTCGCGCCCCGTCGGCCCCCATCAGCACCTTGTTGTAGGTGCGCTCGACACCGGATTGACCGACGATGGCGCCGGTCGCCACGCTGTCGGCCGCTGTCTGGTCTTCGGTCGCTTCGCCGACGTAACCGATGAGGTGGGCGGCTATTGCCTGGTCGGGGTACCGGCGCGTCGGCACCTCCTGGACCAGGACGTCCGGGAGCTCGAAGTCGAGCCGCCGTGCCGTGACCGCCGCGACCTGCGCGAGAGTGGCGTCCTGCACGATCACGATCGGCCGGTACGCGGGATCGCGCCGATGCCGATCCACGCTCTCGCGCACTCGTTGCTCCTCGATCCCAGTGACCTGGGCCAGGACCCGAATCGTCCGGTCCAGGTCTTTGGTGTGCTCGCGGACGATGGAAATGTTGAACGAGTTTCGATTCTCGACCAGTACCCGGCCGGTGCGATCGAAGATGACCCCGCGCGGCGCCCTGAGGCCCAACGTGCGCTGGTGGTTGTTCTCGGCCATCTCCTGAAACTTCGCGTGCTGGACGATCTGGAGAAACCAGAAGCTGCCCGCCAGGAGCGCAAACGCAACAGACGCCGACACTTGCAGCACGCTGAGTCGTCCAGCAAGGCGGCGGCGATCTTCGGCGATGGCCATGGGTTCTGCGCTATTCGCTATTCGCGGTTCGCGGTTCGCTCGTCGCTGTTCACCAAGTTCGCTGCTCTAAATCGAGTGTCGGGGTGAATCGCGAATGGCGAATAGCCAACAGCGAATGGCTTTCCCTATCCTACCGTCTGAGCGGTCTCGTTGCGCGTCGCCGGGCGAGAAAGCTCGGCAGCCACTCGGCAATTTGAAAGCCGATCACGCCGGCCACCCCGTTGCCGAGCGCCTGAGTCAACACGGTGGCGACTGGCGAGGGAAATTGTCGCAAGTCGAGCAGGCTATAGAGTCCCATGAAGATCACGGCGTGCGCGATGGTGCCGAGAAAGAACGTCACGAACCTCTGCAGCAGACCGTTCAGGATGAACTGCGTGCTGGCAACCCCGGCCAGATACGCCACGATGGTTTTCGCCAGCGCGCCGATACCCAGAATCCCGCTCGACAGGGAATCCTGAACCAGTCCCACCACGCTCGCCGCCAGCAGGCCCGCGCCGGCGCCCGACGTCAGCCCGATGTAAATCGGAAGCACGAGCACCAGATCGACGGCAGCGGTGCCATCGTACGAGAACCCAGTCAGCGTGGTCTGGATCGCGATCGCCAGGACCATGGCGACCAGGGCGGTAACGACTCTCACTTCCCGCCCTCGGGCATCGCCCTTGGCACCGTCGGCCCGCGTACGACCAGGACCTCTTCCAGACGTGTGACGTCTACCGCAGGCTTGACGACAATCTCATGGTACGTGCCGGGGCCTCGATCGGCGACATCGATCGTCCCGATCACGAAGCCCTTCGGATAGATGCCGTCGATGCCCGACGTCACCACGAGATCCCCTGGCTTGACGTCGGCCGTCCCGGGCACGTACTCCATTCGCAGCGATCCGTCGCCGACACCGGTCACCACGCCCTGCACGCGGGTTCGTTCGATCAGGGCACCGGCCGCCGCATTGCGATCGATCAGCAGCTGCACCTTGGCGGCGCTGGGGCTCGACAGGATCACTCGCCCGACCACACCGGCCGGCGAGATCACCGCCATGTTCGCCTCCAGGCCATCCGATGACCCCTTGTCGATGGTCATCGTCCGGAACTCCGGGCTGGCCGCGCCGGCAATGATCTCGGCCGCGACGGTCTCGAGCCCCGAGCGTTCCTTGAGCTCCAGCAGCTGGCGAAGATTGTCGGTGCGTTGCGCCTGGGCGTGCTCTTCTTGAAGCCGGACCTCGAGCGACCGCAAGGCCTGTCGCAGGCCGGCATTCTCGTCACGGACGCGCCGTAGATCGAGGTAGCCCGCCCACCCGCTCCGCACGCTGTCAACGATGGCGGTCGAGAAGCGCTGGACCTCGGCAAAGGTGCCGAAGGTCAGCGCCTGAAGCAGCGGCACTCCCTTCGTCGTGTTGATTTGCGCCGAAATCAGGATGACGTAAAAGACGACGGCGATGCCGAGGAGGATGCCTGGACGGCTTCGGATATCAGCGAGGGCCATGAAACGCTATTCGCGATTCGCGATTCGCGATTCGCACTGCGCCTCTCTGGTTCCCGGCGAACAGCGAACCGCAAACAGCGAACGGCGAACCTCAGTCAATCGCGATCTTCCGCAGCAGGTCGAAGTCTCCCAGCATCTTGCCGGCGCCGAGCACGACCGACGACAGCGGATCCTCCGCGTTCGACACCGGCAGCCCGGTCTCTTCGCGCAGGCGCTTGTCGAGGTTTTTCAGCATCGAGCCACCCCCGGTGATGACCAGGCCGCGATCCACGATGTCGGCTGACAGCTCCGGCGGCGTGCGTTCGAGGGCGACGCGGACGGCGTCCACGATGACGTTGACGGTTTCGGCCAGCGCTTCGCGCACTTCCTCATCAGTGATCGTGATCGTCTTGGGCACGCCCTCGATCAGATGGCGTCCCTTGATTTCCATCGTCTTCCGCTCGTCCAGGGGGAAGGCCGAGCCCAGTTCCATCTTGATCTGCTCGGCGGTGCGCTCGCCAATCAGGAGGTTGTACGACTTTTTGACGTACTGAATGATCGCCTCGTCCATCTCGTTGCCGGCGACGCGCACGGCCTTGCTGTAGACGATGCCGGCGAGAGAGATGACGGCAATGTCGGTCGTGCCGCCGCCGATGTCCACGATCATGTTGCCGGCGGGCTCTGTGATGGGCAGGCCGGCCCCAATCGCCGCGGCCATCGCCTCCTCGACCAGGTGCACTTCGCTGGCCTTGGCGCGGTAGGCCGAGTCCTTCACCGCGCGCTTCTCCACCTGCGTGATCTCCGACGGCACCCCGATGATGATGCGCGGGCGCACCCACACGTTCCCGTTGTGCGCCTTCTTGATGAAGTAGGTGAGCATCTTCTCGGTGACGTCGAAGTCGGCAATCACCCCGTCGCGCAGCGGCTTGATGGCGACGATGTTGCCGGGGGTGCGACCCAGCATCTCCTTGGCGCCCGTCCCGACAGCCTCGACCTTGCCGGTGACCTTGTTCAGCGCGACCATCGAGGGCTCGTTCACCACGATGCCGCGACCCTTGGCGTAGACACACGTATTGGCCGTCCCGAGATCGATGGCCAGATCCGTAGAAAAGAACGAAAACAGCGAGGCAAGCGCCATGTTGGTCGACTGGTCCTCAGTCAGTGTCGTCGGGGCGAGCGATGCGCACTCCGTTTTTACCCGATCCTTTTACGCGGTACATCGCCGTGTCGGCAGCTTTCACCAGTTCTTCTGCGGCCGGCCCGAACGAGACGTGCGCTTCGACTCCCGCCGCAACACTTGATTCAGGCGGCGAGAGTTGTAGAGCTTCGTGAGATCGTCGGTAACCGAGAGCGCTTCCGCGCGCCGCAATCGCCGCGCGTTGTCGAGCGCCTGCGCCGGCCCCTGGAGCGCCGCGTCCACGAGCGCGCCGGCCGTTAGGGAGAGCCGCTTCGTCTGCTTCGGCGCCTGGCGATCGACGACTACCAGCGCCGCGACGGTCTGCGCCCGGCGGACGGCTGGAACCGCCGTAAGTCATTCAACAGGCTGAATATACCACACGGATCTCGCAGCCGGCCGGGCGGCGGGCCTTCGTGCTACGATTATCGTTTCGCGAGTGCTGGTTCCGACCCGCAGGTGAGCCAGACGACTCGAACAGTTCATTGACGCGAGAACTCTCATGACGATGCTCGATCGGATGCGGCGGCACAGAAGCTGGCTCAAATGGAGCCTCGCGCTCGTCGTGCTCACCTTCGTGGTTTTCTACATTCCCGACTTCCTGGGAACTCGGGCCGGCGCCGCCCCAAGCGAAGTGCTGGCCGACGTCGAGGGCGCCCCGATCACCGTCCGTCAGTTCCAGCGCCGCTACAACCTGCAGGTGAACGCGTACCGCAACGCCTACGGCGGCCAGTTGAACGAGCAGTTGCTGCGGCAGCTCGGCATCGACCGGCAGATCCTTCAACAGCTCGTGGACGAAGAAGCCATGGCCGCCGAAGCCGCCAAGCAAGGCATCACGGTGAACGACGTGGAAATCCGCGAGCGCATTCTCGCGATGCCCGGCTTTCAGGAGAACGGCAAGTTCGTCGGCGAAGCGCGCTATCGGCAGGTACTGCAGTTCCAGAACCCACCGCTGAGCACCACCGAATTCGAATCCAGCCTGCGCCGGGCGCTCGCGATCGAGAAGCTGCGCGCCGCGCTCACCGGCTGGATGTCGGTGAGCGACGCGGAAGTCGCGGACGAGTACCGCAAGCGCAACGAAAAGGTGAAGCTCGAGGTCGTGCCGGTGACGGCGGATGGGTTCAAGAGCCAGGTGACGGTGAACGACGCGGAGCTCGCCGAGGCGTTCGAGAAGAACAAGGAGAGCTATCGCATCGGCGAGAAGCGCAAGATCAAGTACGCGCAGCTGGAAGTCGCCAAGGTGCGCTCGACCATCACCATTCCAGATGCCGATATTGCCGCGTTCTACCAGCAGAATCTGCAGCAGTACCAGACTTCGGCGCAGGTTCGCGCCAGCCACATCCTCTTCAAGACTGAGGGCAAGGACGAGAATGCTGTGAAGGCGGCCGCCGAAGCGGTGCTGCAGAAGGCCAAAGCACCGGGCGCGGACTTTGGCGCTCTGGCCAAGCAATACTCGGACGACGAGAGCAACAAGAACAACGGGGGCGATCTCGATTACTTCGGCCGCGGCCGCATGGTCCCCGAGTTCGAAACCGCCGCCTTCGCGCTCAAGCCCGGCGACGTGAGCGACCTGGTCAAGAGCTCGTTCGGCTACCACATCATCAAGGTCGTCGACAGCAAGCCCGACACCACGCGCGCGCTCGCCGAAGTGCGCGCCGAGATTGAGGATCAGCTCAAGTGGCAGAAGGCGCAGTCGGAAGCCGAACGAATCGCCAAGGAGATCGAAGCGACGATCAAGACTCCCGCCGATCTCGATCGAGTCGCGAATGAGCGCTCGCTCACCGTCGCCGAAACGGGACTGGTCGCTCGAGACGAACCGCTCGACAAGTTGGGCCCCCAGCCCGAATTGGCCGCGCGCGTCTTCGGCCTCAACGACAACGAAGTGACCCCGGCGATGCGCGTGAATACGGGATGGGTGTTTGCGACCGTGACCAGCAAGGCCGAACCGCGCGTGCCGGTGCTGGAAGAGGTGAAGGCGAAGGTTCGCGAGAACGTGATCAACGAGAAGGCGTCAGCGCTCGCCACCTCGCGCGCGGCGTCGATTGCGGCCGGCCTCAAGACATCGAAGGACTTTGCCAACGCGGCGAAGAAGGCCGGGCTGACGGTGAAGCCAACCGAGCTCATCGCCCGCGGTGCGCCGATTCCCGATCTCGGAGTGAGCGAAGCTCTCGACAAGGCCGCGTTCTCGCTGCCGCAAGGCGGCGTGAGCGATCCGATCACGACGCCAAGCGGCACCGCGATCATCCGCGTCGTCGAAAAGCAGAGTGTCACCGATGCCGACATCGAAGCGGGCCGCGATCAGCTGCGCGAGGAACTGGTGAACCAGCGGCGCGACAAATTCTTCGGCGCCTACATGCAGAAGGCCAAGCAGGGGCTCAAGATCAACATCAACCAGGCCACGCTCGCGAGAGTGACAGGCGCGGGAGCCTAGCGAAGCTCCGCCTCAAAGCGCCCAGAGGAACACGTCGGCTTCGCTTCCCGAAGGGCAGCGTTGTCTTGCGCCGCTCACCGCGCCGCGATGCGGTAGACCACGACCGCATAAATGTCTTCCTGGTACTGCCCGACCCGCTCGACGTCGTCCCTGCGCTCGAGAGCATCGACAATTTCTTTGAACTGCTGGCCGTAGAAGCGCTCGTGTACGGCCAGAACGGTAACGCCGACGCGGGCGATTTCTCTGATCGCGCGATCGTCCGGGAAGAGGCGGATGCGATCGGCGAGGGTGAGGTAGTCCGGTGGGTAGTATCCGCTGTAGCCGTTGACCAGCGATGGCCAGGCGCCGATGCGCTCGACCATATACCAGGCGTCGGCACTCTGATCGAGCCGTTCGGGCGTGGCGACCGGCAACTCGATCGCGACGCTTCCCCGCGTCAGGCCCATGTGCTGGGCCTCACCCGAACGGGGCGCCGTCCAGACGTCCGGCGGCGTCCGATATTCGACGACCAGCACTGACAGCAACACACCCACCGCGAGGTGTCTGGCCTTCGTCGTCCTCGCGCGAGCCAGCACAACGGTTGTTCCCCACCCGGCGAAGACCGCAATCGTCAATAGCACCAGGATGCTGGCACGGGCGGGCGCCCGCAGGCCTCGATATGGCAACACCAGTTCCCGCAATAGCGGCACCAGCAACCCGTTGGTGCCGAGGGACAAATCGAAGGCCACGAGGCCGGCGGCGACGTAAGCCCACTTGCGCCGCGTCCACTCGGTTCGTGCCAATCCGACGCCTGCGAGCAGGAGGGCCAACAGACCCGGGAACAGGCGCGTCTCAGCATGACCCAGCCCCGAGAGCATGTCCCCGTAGACCGCGTTATGGGGATGCACGGCCAGATAGCTGAGGGGAGTCGCGCTGTACTCAGCGACAACCGAAGGCAGGCGATCGCCAGTTTCCGCGCGGTTGGCCAGGTAGGGCCGCGAGTACCAGGCGACGACGAGCGTGCCGGCCATACCCGCGATCGCGATTGCGCCGATCAAGCGTGTTCGATAGGGCCGGGAGACCTGCGCCCACTCGATGACGGCCATCACCAGCGCGTACGGCGCAAACAGCAACCCGTAATAGATGGCTGAGAGCCATTGCAGAACCGCCATGCTCACGGCCGCGAACGCGGCCGAGGCCGACTGCCGATCGACCGCGCGATGCCACAGCCACAGCCCGGCCGGCATGAACACGGCGGCTTGCATCTCGAGATGATCGAGATGATCCAGGCGATACGGCGCCAGCATGTAAATCGTCGCCGCCACCAGACCGCCTTCCGTGCTGCCGGTCAGCCGTCGCACCAAGGCAAAGGCCGCCAAGCCGCTCGTGAGAAACGCGGTGGCCAGCACGAGGTTGAAGGCCAACACCGGCGCCAGGCCGAAGTATCTGAGCGGCGCGGCCAACATTGACGGCACGAGCATCGCATCGGAGAACGCCAGCGTGAGATCGTGCGGGTGAAAGATCGGCGCGTTGAACAGCTGCAGACCCGGAGTACTCATGGCGTCGGCGATCCACGCCAGGCGCCAGACGCCGAAGAACGAATCCCAGTGGCCGCTGACGCCGTGCGCGAATTGGAGCGGTAAAGGCCAGACGACGATCAGCCACGCCGCGGTGAGAACGAGGGTCGCGATCACGAAGCGCGCGGCGTCCTTCAGGGCGACTCCTGTTCGCTGTATTGCCGACTCAGTTGCTTCTGAGAGTCCTTGCCATGAGCGAGTTACGGCACCGGCGCCACGCGGTGCCGTGCCGAGTGATGGTCAGCGAACGAAGACGTACGGCATGTGCGCCAGGATCTGGCCCGATCGGAAGATCCGGGCTGGCGCGACCAGGGCCGCAAGGGCCTGCCGCTCGCGCGGCCCGAGCAGCGTCAAGAGCGCCTCGGCCGCGGTTGTCTCCTGCATCCGTCCAACCGGAGACTGCAGCTCATCGCTCAGCACCTCCCAGAAGCTGCGGCGCCTCGGATAGACGACCAGGTTCACTTCCTCTTCCGCCGGAATCCGCGCCCGCTGCTTGGCGACGTCGATCGCCGTGTAGAGCCCACCCAACTGATCGACCAGGCCGATGGCGCGGGCCTGCTGACCCGTCCAGACCCGCCCCTGCGCGACCTCGTCGATTTTCTCCGGCGTGGTGTGGCGCGCATCGGCGGCGCGCTCGATGAACTGGTCGTAGACCGCCTGCATCGACGCCTGCACCTTCGCACGTTCCTCCGGTGTGAACCGCCGATCCGGCGAGTACATCTCGGCGTGCCGTCCCTTGCTCACGGCCTCGATGTTGGCCCCGAGCTTGTCGAACGTTCCTCCGGTCACGAACTTTCCGGTATACACACCGATCGAACCGGTCAGCGTTCCGGGCTGCGCGACGATGACGTCGCCAGCCAGCGAGATGTAGTAGCCGCCCGACGCCGCCAGGTCCGACATCGACACCACGATCGGCCGCGACGACGACTTCGAGATCAGCAGCTCGCGCCAGATGACGTCCGAGGCCACCGACGATCCGCCCGGACTGTCGACCCGCAGGACGATCGCCTTCACGGACCGATTCGCCCGCGCCTCGCGGATTGCTTCCACGAGTGTGTCAGACCCCACGAGCGGTCCATTGACCGGATCGAACCCGCTGTGGCCCGACGTGATGACCCCGGCGGCGTTGATCACCGCAATCGTCGATCTGCGGCTGACACCGGCAGAGGCCCAGGACACCGACGCGTAGTCGGTGGCTTCGATGACGTCGTCGCCGGTCAAATCCTCATCGAGATCGTCGAGCTCGTCGTCATACGCCAGATCGTCCACGAGTCCGGCCGCGAGCGCGTCCTCGGGCTGAAAGGGCCCTCGATCGATCAGCGCGCGCACTTCGTCTTCGGGTTTCCGCCGGCCATCGGCGATGGCGGCGACGAGCTGATCGTATTGATCGCGATTGAGCGACTCGCTCATCTCGCGGTGCGCCGGCGTGTAAGTCTTTTCGAGGTAAGTGTTGACGGCGGTCTTGTAGTTACCGACGTGCAGGAAATCCGGGTAGGTCCCAATCCAATCGAAGGTGCCGCGAAGAAAGACCTCGTAGCTTGCGAGCCCGGTTAGGTCCAACGTCGCCGTCGGCAGGAGATACAGATGATCGGCCGCCGAGGCCAGGTAGTACTCGCGATTCCCCCCGTACTCGAGCAGGGCATGGACGTACTTGCCGCCGGACTTGAAGTCCACGAGCGCTTCGCGCAGCTCTTGAATCTTCGCCCAGAACGGCGAGTCGAGGCTTCCGGGCTTGAGCAGAATCCCCGCAATTCGTTTGTCAGCTTTGGCCTTGCGAATCAGCTCGACATACGCGCGGACAGTCAGCTCGTCACCGCCGCCAAACACGACTTCCGGAAGGACCTCGGGCAGGTCTCCAGACGGTCGAAGCACGAGTCTGGACCCGGAGGCGACCGACGGCTCTTCGCCGATCGAGAGATACAGCAGGAACATCGCCGCGGCAGAAACGAGCGTGGCGATGACGAGCAGAGCGATCACGAATGCGACGCCACGTTTCACATCGTTTAGTATAGATCCTCAGTGCGCGACATCCTCAGGTCGCTGCCGCGTGGCCCGGCGCTGGTCATCGCGTGTGCCACCCTCCTGCTCATCGTCAACAATTGGCGCTCAGAGACGAGCGCATCGAGCGCGTCGTTCGGCCTGTGTCTGGCCATTGCCGTGATCGCGGTGTTCGGCAGTTCGGTCACGCGCCGCTCACGCGGCCGCCTGCTGGCCGCGACGGTCGCGATCGTCGTCTCGTTGAGCGTCGCCACCGTGGCCGCCGAATACGCCACTCGCTGGGTGTTCAGGGACGTGACCACAACTGCCGACGCGCGCGGATACTTCTCGAAGCGCTGGTCGCGCAGCGGCGCCGATCGCAGCAACTCATACGGCTTTCGCGAGCGCGAGTTCGGCGCGCGCAAGGAGCCAGGCGTGTATCGGATCGCGGTCGTTGGTGATTCGTTTGCGTACGGTAATGGGCTGGCAACCGAGCGCCGGTTTTCGAACCTCATGCAGCAGGCGCTGCCCAAGCCGGTGGAAGTGCTGAATTTCGGCGTGCCGGGCGACAACACCCCCGAGCATGCGACGCTCATCGAGCAGAAGATCCTCGCGCTCCAGCCCGACTTCGTCCTCGTGCAATGGTTCGTCAACGACGTCGAGGGCTCGAGCACCGAAGGGCGGCCGTCGTTTTGGCCGCTGATTCCATTGCCGCAGATCCACGTCTGGCTCTACGACCGCTCGGCCTTGTACACGCTGCTCAACACCTGGTGGTCGCGGTGGCAGGCGAGCAGCCGGATGGCCGGCTCGTATCCCGACTACATCTGGCGCCGGCTCGGTGATCCTCGAAGCGAGGATTCGGCGAAGGACCGCGCGGCCATGCAGCGGATCATCGCGCTCTGCCGGGCGCATGGCGTCCCGGTTGGCTTCGTGCTGTTCCCCGACTCGGGGTACGACCTAGGCCCGGACTACCCGTTCACCTATCTCCACGAGCGCGTACTCGACCTGTGCCGGTCCGAGCATCTCGAATGCGTCGACTTGCGACCTGAGTTTGCCCAGGTGAAGGATCGGCGCGCGCTCTGGGTGAACCCCCTCGACCATCATCCGAGCGCGCAGGCCAACATGATTGCGGCCGTGACGATTCTCCATGCGTTCGGAGACGTCTGGAAGCGCGCGCTGCCGACCACGAATTGATCCCTTCCCCTGGAGTCTTGTCGGACCCGTCGCTTCGAGGCCGAGCCTCGCTAGCGCATAATACGCATTGCCATGACGACCACGCCTTCATCGTCTTCACCCGTCAAGAACCTGCTCATCGTCGCCATTCTCATCCTCCTCGGTCAGATTGCCTGGCAACAGTCGAAGATCTGGAGACTCGAAGGCGAAGTCGCGCAAGCCACTCGTCAGGTCGAGGATCGCGCCGCCAGGATCGCGTTGGACCGTATGCAGGGGCGTCGCGAGGATCTCGTCCGCGCCGTTGACTGGCTGCAGCAGTACTACAAGTCTGACGATGGACTCAGGCGGCCCAATGGGCTGTGGATCGCGGAGCAGGGCCGGATTGACGCCGAAGCGATGGGCGCGTGGATCTTCGATTACTACATGAACCGTCGCGTCTCAGGCGCCTCGGAAGAGGAAGCCCGTCAGGCCGTGACCGATGCCATTCGTGGTACGGACGAATGGAAGCGAGTGCACGCCACCAAGTAGCAAGCCCAGTGCCCTACCTGCCCTGGCCCGCCCTGCCTTAAGTCGACAGGCGCGCTCTCAGCCTCTTGACTCCCTCGGTGATGACGACATCGCCAACGGCTTCTGGCGCTGGCATGCGATCGAGCGTCCGGCGCGCTCCGGAGAGGTCACCGCTCGCGGCTTGAATCTCCGCCGCGTGGAAGAGAATCCGTGCGTCACGGCTGCCGGTTCGAAGCGCTGACGCCGACGCCTTTTTCGCGTCTTCGAGCCGGCCCGACTTGTAGTACGCCCACGACAGGGTGTCCAGGGTGAAGATGTCCTTCCGCGTCGACGCCGCTTCCTCGGCGAGTGAGACGGCCTCGGGAAGATTGCGGCCGCGTTCGGCCAGAAACCGCGCCAGCACCTGCGGCTGACGCGCGCCGTTGCCCCAAGCGGCCCGCTCGATCTGCTCCGACATCATGAAGTACCGTTCGGCCGGCGCGTTCTCGCCAAGGGCCTTCGAGAGATCGCCGATCGTCGCCGCCAAATCAGGTGTGGGAACGCGCGCGAGCTGCTCCTGCAGCATCTGCCGCGCGGAAGCCAGATGACCTTCGACGATCTCGATCCGTGCCAGCCCGCCGATCGCAAACGGATGACCGGCAAACGTGGCGGCCGCGTGCTCGAACTCCAGTTTCGCCTCGGCGAGCCGTCCCTGTTGCAGCAGCAGGTGGCCGATCTGGGTGAAGTGCCAGGCCTGCGACTCGAGATCGTTCGGTGTCGTGCCTTCCGACGCCTTTCGCATCTGGTCGAGCGCGCCGTCGAGATCGCCTTTGATCTCCAGACCGTACGACGCGCGCGCATACGCCGGCGGCCCGGGTTGAAGCTGGCCCATCCGATCGAACGCTTCGAACGCCTTCTCGTAGTCACCAAGCTCCAGATAGCCATCACCAATCGCGCCGTAGTTCCAGGCGTCGCGCGGATCGCGCGCGCGCACCCATTCGGCTTGCGCGATCGCTTCGCCGAAACGATGCTGGGACAACAGGACGGCGGCGAGCATTCGCTCGGCTTCGTAGTGTTCGGGCACGACTTTCAGAAACGCCCGCAGATGCTCTTCGGCCGTGATCACCGCACGGCCATCGTTGTTGACCCGCTGCAGGCGCAGCAGCGCATCGGCCAATCCGACCACGGCTCGCGCATCGTCAGGCTTCTTCGCCAGCCGAGTCGCCATCTCTTCGACGGTCCTGGTCAGCTCTGCTCGTGAGGTTCCCAGCACCGGCGAGCGCGGCGGCGTGGCTGCCGCCGCGCTCGCGGTTGGCCGCGCGTCCTTGACCATCGCCACGATGACCAAGGTCGCGGTGATGATCAAGGCGAGCGGAATGAGGTGTCGTCTCATAAGGGAACCTGTCGAAGCCGTCGAACCTGTTCTATTTATTCCCCGCATGCGGAATGCCCGCGTACGGGAACACTGTCAGATACGGCACGTCGTTCCGGTTGACGCCATCGCCGAGCGTGTTATTTGGCGAGCGGTTGAACGCCGGCGTCAGAGGCGTCGCGCCAGCAGCGGCCTGGAGCACGATGTCGAGGACGTCATCGCCGAAGCGACGGCCGTTCGGGAAGCCCGCGAGATCGCCGCCGAGCACGCCCATGCTGCTCGGGTTCGAGGACGGCGGGATGGCCATGTTCAAGCGCAGCATTTCTGACGGACGAACGTTCGCCGGCTGGTTCAGCCCGGGAATGCCGGTGAGGAAGATCGTCACCAGGTCATTGCGCGGCGCCGGGGGCGAATCCACGTTGAAGATGAGCTTCAGCAGCTTCGGCACCTCGGGGTCGGTCACGCGATCGAGCGCGGCCGCGTCGCTGGTCGGCTCAATGGCGTTGAACACGTCCTTGCGGGCCAGGTCGATCACGGCCTCGTTGACCAACGGATTGCCCAGGCGCGACACCTGCACCAGTGCGCCGCTGTGGGTCTGGCCGCCAGGGGTCAGCGTCCGCGTGGCAAACCGGCTCGCGGTCGACCAGACGCCGATGATGGCATTCGGATCGCTCGGGCTGGTTGGCGTCCCGCCGCCGCGCGCGAGCGCGGACTTCGGAACCTGGATCGCCAGCGTGCTCACGTTGAATCCGGCCGTGCTGTCCTCAATCTGCCCGGACCCGACGCCCAGCAAGTCGAAGATGCCGAGGTCGACGTAAAAGCCTTCGTCACGCTGCCCCGCGAACACGCGGATGTTGCCCGCGAGTTGCTGCACACCGCCAGGCAGCGCGCCGTAGTTGGGCGTCGAACGCGGTCCGATGTTCGGCGGGGGAACCGGAAGCCGGCCCGAGAGTTCCGTGACCGTCCCGGTCCGGCGCGGTCCATCGGTGCGGGTCAGGCGATAGAACTGACGCACATTCAGATCCGGATCGTCGAGCGACGTCACAGTGCCGGTGTTGTAAAGAAAAGTGGCCGGGTTACGGACCTCGGTCGTAAACCGCCAGGTATAGGTGACGTCCTCGACCGCGTCGCCGTTGTTGTCGATGTGAATTTCGTAGACGACGTTGGGATCGAACGAGAAGAAGTTCGGACCCCCATCCGGTTTCTGAAACGGGATGAAGTTCGCGGCGAGCGTGACCTTGTCTGGTTCGTCAGGTGACACGAAGACATATACATCCGTGTTGTCCGCGGTGGGATCCATCGCGGTGAGTGGCGCTTCTCGATGACTGGAGGCCTGGCCCGGCATCATCGCGAGGCCGATGACGAAGATGGCCGAGAGGCCGACGATCTGTGCTCGCATTGTTGGTCTCCTCGCCTTCATCTACGGCTGTCGGCCGCGGTCGGATTGGGAGGAGCGCGGGCGGGCTAAAACTCGAATTGAAGTCCGATGCGAACGGAGCGAGGCAGTGCGGGATGCACGTGGACGTCGTCGACGCCGCCGGTGGGCTCGCCGCGAAGTCGCGAGGTGTAGAAGTAGTCGATGTCGCTGGCTTCGGTATTGAACAGATTGAAGACGTCCAACACGATTCGCATCGACGGCGAGAGGCGGACGCCGCTTTGGGCGTTGACGAGCGTTGTCGGCCCGGAACGCACCGATCCGTTTTCAGTGAGGTCGCGCGACCCAAAGTAACGAAGGCGTACGCTGCCAAACATCCGGTGAACGTCATCGACCGCCACGCCAGCCGCAATTACTTGCTCTACCGCGCCTGGAATATGGTCACCCGACGGATCGTCATCTCTGAAACGCGCGTGTGACAAGGCGACATCGGCATCGAAGGTCAACCACGATGTGGGCGCGTAATAGGTGCTCCACTCAATTCCGTAGCGCCGGCTCGGCCGCCCGGCTTCGGTCGTGCCGGCGTCGCCGGCGAACAGCAGTTCGGAGTCGAGGTCGAGCCGCCAGAGCGCAAAGGTCATCTGCAGCCCACGCACCGCCGTCGTCCGCACGCCGGCCTCCTCGCCGCGCGCGCGAACCAGCGGCGTGACGCGATCGACCGGTTCGCCGCTGATTGGATCGACCGTAATAGTGGTGCCGCGCGCGTCGTTCGAGTGGAAGCCGTAACCCCAGTTGGCGTACAGCTCCGTTGATCTCCATGGACCAAAGACGAGCGACGCCTTGGGGCTGAGCAAACCTTCTGAATCGGTTCCGGCGTTACGGGGATCGTCGGCATCGACGCGGAAGTGATACCCGTCACCGCGGAGTCCGAGGTTGCTGCGCAGCCACGGAGTCAATTGCAGCTCATGCTGGGCAAAGACGCCGACCGATCCCTGCCCCACCGCATCCTGGCGCGTGATGGACTCGCGAGCGCGGGCGACGGTGTGGTATAGGCCCACTGTGTCGATGTCGTCGTAACGCAGGTCGGCACCGACCACGAACTCAGACGGCATCTCCGCGACGCGCCCCACCTGACGATGGGTGACCCGCCCGCCGTAGACCCGGCGGCGATCGGCCTGCTCGAACTGATCGCCCTCTTCCGGATGATCGAGGAAATAGGTGAAGTTCGAGAAGAGGTTGAGTCGATAGCTGAGGCCGTAAGCGGTCGCGCGCGTCACGCTCGAGGGTGTCGAACGCTGCCAGTCAGCCGAGATGCTGTAACGGCCGGTCCGTCCTCCATCGGTCTCGTCTACGCCCTCAAATCGATCCAGCGCGCCGCTGGCGATTGCGCGATCAGGCGCCTGGTCGGTCGAATCCCAGGTCGCCGAGTACCCCACTCCCGTGATTGAGAACGCGTTGCGATTGTCGCCGCGGCTGTACCTGATGACACCGTTCACCTTCCGGTAGTCGTCCGGGCGCACCCACGGACCGTCGTTGTGTCCAACTTCCACCGCCGCGAGCAGCGTGCCCGCGCCGAGACGAGGCGACGCGGCGCCGAGCAGACGCCCCCACCCGTCCTGTCCCCCGCTGGCGCGCACGAGCGGGCGATCGAGCGCGTTGGCGTAACGGATGTGCGACGCTCCAGCGGTCGAGAAGTCGCCTTCTTCGGCTGAGTACGGCCCCTTGTTGAATTGGACGCCGGTCACCAGCTCTGGAATCAGGAAGTTGACGTCCGAGTATCCATGGCCATGGGCGTGTGTCGGCATGTTCACCGGCACGCCGGCCACGGTCGTAGCGAAGTCGGTGCCATGGTCGAGGTTGAAGCCGCGCAAGTAGTACTGGTTGGCTTTGCCCTCGCCGCTGTGCTGGCTGATGATCAGCCCGGGCACCGTCTCGAGCACTTCACCCGCGCGCATGATCGGACGCGCATCGATCTGGCGCGCCGTCACAACGCCCTGCGTCGCCGAGTCAGCCGCACCGATCAGGTCGCCAGGGTTTTCGACATCGGCGAGATTCGAGAACGTCCGCTTGCCGGTCACGGTGACGTCGGCCGACAGGTTGAGCCGGAGCGCGACATCCACCGTCTGCGTCGCGCCGTTTGCAACGCCGACCGCCGTCCGTCGCACTCGCGCAAAGTTGGGCAGCGAGATCTCGACGGTGTAGACTCCCGGCCGTACGCCGCTGAATTGATACT
The DNA here is from genome assembly GCA_963773045.1 of uncultured Acidobacteriota bacterium. Taxonomy (GTDB): domain Bacteria; phylum Acidobacteriota; class Vicinamibacteria; order Vicinamibacterales; family UBA2999; genus 12-FULL-67-14b. The sequence goes on from CAVYZT010000016.1 coordinate 428,442, forward strand.
GACCTTGCAGATCGGTAGCTGTGGTCGCGGAAACGCCATCGGGTCCTTGGAGATCGATGGTCGCGCCAGGAAGACGAGCGCCTGTCTGATCGGTGACGGTCCCGGCGATCGTGGCGCTGGATGATTGCGCCGCCAAATCCCACGACCCAAACAGCAATCCCGCTGCCAAAAGGCAAACGAAGCGACTCACGACACCCCCAGGAGCCCGAAGGTTGCAAGCATATTCCACCAGCGCGACTACTACGTGCGCCGCCACCTCATCGGATTGGTCATCGAACGCTCACTTTCTTCCACTCCGCCAGCGCCGATTCGACGCGGCCGACGCCGTCTTCCACGCATCTGTTACTACGGAGGTGGGCGGCGGATCGGATTGCGCAACGGCCTAGGTAGAGAAGCTTCAAGCCGAAGTCAGGCAGTGCGCTGGAAGCCAGCCCGTTTCCCCTCGTTGATTCGCCACCCGCGACCAGCCCGCAAAATGCTCGACCAGGGTCACCTGGTCACCGATCGGGCCGACAGTTCCCGAGCATCGTAGTCGCGGCGCAATACCGCTTCGTGATCGTGCAAATCGAGACAGGATTCGGGCACCCATCCTTCCTTGCCATCGGGCGCCCGACATCACCACCAGCCTGGATACTGATCGTCCTGGCGCTCGGCTCGAACGCGCTGGCCAGCTCTTCCAGAAATCGGATCCCGATATTGAGCCGTGTAGTCCTGTACGACTGTGAGAAGCATGGCCACGAAAAGTTGAACAAGTAGTCGCGGGACTAGTACTCGAAACGTTCCCCAGGCAGCGCCGGCGTAGTCGAGGGCAGCCGCCTAACCGGGACAGCTCGCTCGAACCCGTAGCCCAGTGCCAACAACTTCGCCTCGCTGAATGCGGGGCCAAGGAAGGACAATCCGACCGGCAGCATTGGATCTTTCGTGAAACCCGCCGGCACGACCAGCTCCGGCCAGCCCGTCAAGCTCGCCAGATCGCGCCAGCCTCTCGACTCTGGGGTGCTCTCCTCGCTGATTAGCCGCGCCGGGCGAATCGTCGGCCCGATGAACGCGTCGAGCCGTTCCCGCTTCAGGGTCCAATCCAGGAGGTCGCGAACGATCTTCCGGCCCTCCGACACCGCGCTGAGATAGGGCTGATCCTGAAGGGTTCCCATTGCCGCTTCCCGTCGATACTGCTCCAGCCGCGCCTGGTTTGGAGTCCAGCGGGTCTGCTCGGTGACGGCTTCGCTGAGCCGAATGATGTCGGCGTGCGTTTTCGGCAATCCCGCACCAGGCAACGAGGCCAGATAGTCCTCAATCTGAAAGCGGAATTCCGTATCTCGGATGGTGGGATACACAGCCCCGCTCAGCCCAAGGAGGTAGCGCGGCAGCGCGACATCGATGACCTCGGCGCCCTGTTTACGCAGCGCCATTGCAGCGGCCTCGATGACCGCGTCCCAAGCGGGATCGACGCCCATGAAGTCGCGAGCCAAACCCAGTCGCGCGCCGTTGAGCGCCGATGGATTCAGCGCGGCCGTGTAGTCCACGGCGTCGCGGGCAACCGCCGCTGCGTCGCGCGGATCGGGCCCGACCATCACGTTGAGAACGGCGGCCAGATCTGCGACGTGCCCGGCCATCGGGCCAACGGTATCAAGCGACAACGCCAGCGGGATGATCCCGCCTCGACCGGTGAGTCCATAAGTCGGGCGGAGACCCGCGATCCCGTTGGCGGAGGCCGGTCCTCGAACCGACCCTCCAGTATCTGTGCCCAGCGCGAAGGCGGTGAACACCGCGGCCTGAGCGGCGCCGCTGCCGCCACTTGATCCCGCCGGTGAGCGATCCAGCGCGTATGGATTGCGAATCTGTCCACCGAGCGTGGAGATCGCGGGCCCACTGGCAAACTCGCTCATGTTGGTCAGGCCGAGGATCACGCAGCCGGCCTGGCGCAGGCGCCTGGTCTGCTCGGCATCGGTCATGGCCAGCGAATCGCGCAGCGCATAGAAACCGGCAGTGGCCGGCCAACCCGCCACTTCGATGTTGGCCTTGAGCAGCACCGGGATCCCGTGCAGCGAACTTCTCGGGCCCTTCGCTCGGCGCTCTGCGTCCAAAGCGCGCGCGTCCTCAATGGCTTGTGGGTTGACCTTGAGAACGGCGTTCAGCTTCGGACCCGTCTTGTCGTACGCCGCGATTCGGGCCAGGTAGAGCTGCGTCAACCGTTCGGACGTGAGCGCGCCCGCTCCAAATGCTGCGTTGATGTCGGCAATCGAGGCGGTGGCGAGGTCGAAAGTCCGCGCGGCACCGAGCCGCTCGACCGCGACCGGACCAACGACAATCGTGGCGGCGATCAGGGTGCGAATCAGTCGCTGGCTGCTCATTGAGTCTTCACCGCCTACTTTCCAACTCTTCCTGAGATCGCCTGTATGAGCTGCTGAAGCTCGGGGTCGCTCGCCTCGCCGCTCCAGTCGGTGAGTTCCAAGGAGTGATACTGGCGGAAACTAAATGGCGGTTCTACCTTGTCAACGAGCACGGGGATGAGCTTGCCTTCCTCGCGGGCGTACGCGGCTTCCTCATGAACCCAAGTGCTTGCGACCGAGTTCGCGGACCACATCACAATCACGCATCGCGCGTCATTCAACGCTTGCTCGATGCTGGACGCCCAGTCTGCACCAGCCGAGACCTGGCGATCCCACCACACCGAAAAACCGGACTCTTCGAGCACACGAGCGAGTTGCCGCGCGCGAGGAGCCTCTTGTCGGGCGTAGCTGATGAATACGTCGCTCATGCAAGCTCCCTGTTCACGGGGCCGCAGCGAAAGCTCGCCAACTACGATTTGGAGACATTGGTAGCGCCGTCCAATTCATCAGGGTTGCGTAAGTGTGTCTTCACTGTGGCCGATCGTTCGGCCATCGTTTCGGCAATCCTGCGAACTCCTCTAAGAAATCGCGGACTTGGAACCGCCTGCCCGTACTTGTCTTCAAGCGTCGGTGGGAAGTGTTGACCCGTTCCGTCGTCATAGAACGGCACAAAGATGGGTCTCGCCGGGTCATCCAGGTATCGCCCCCAGTCCTTACCTTCCACTGCCCTGTCGAGGACGATCACGAAAACCCGTTCCAGCACCTTTTCGCGCACGCCAGAAGACTGACGAATGAAAAGGTCCAGTTCCTTTCCACACCAGGTCGAGTTCGGATAGGACTTGCCGATGAAGATGATCAGATATGCCGTTCGTGCGATGACCAGGCTGAGTTCGTCGCTCAAGTCGCCGTTAGCAGGGAGTCCATTTGAGTCAATGAATATGTTGGCTTCCCTTTTGGAAGAATCACGGAGTCGAACTTCTGCCTCGAATCTGGGCTTCAGATACCTGTAGAACATCCACACTGCGTCGTCGTGCAGGACGTTATCGTCATGCGCGTAGCTGATAAAGGCGTCGTAGAAATGAGGATCGATGATGCCCAAGGCTCACAGTTCCAACCGACCAATCCTAGCCTGATCGCGACGCTTGCCTGCAGCCTAAAGCGGGCCGTTCGCAGGACGGCGCTCGTGGTCAAAATGACGGTCGCCCGGGTTACGGCGCCGGCCTGAGCTTCTGCCACTCGCCAAGCGCCGCCTCGACATCAGCCGACGTCGCCTTCCACGCTGCCAACACGACCGGCGTCGGCGCCGCGTCAGCCTGCTCCACTGCGTTGAACAGCTGACCCAGCGGCTGACTCGCCCGCGTCAACCGCTGTTCGACGTCGGTCAACTGCGCCGACTTCGTCGTCACTCGCCGAATCTCCCCCAGCGCAGTCGATGTGCGCCGGAGAGCCGAGTCGATGGCGCGCGACGTGTCGTACTGCAACTTGATGTCAGCCGCGGATGCCGTGACCCGGGGATCCATCTTGACGACCAGCGGCTGCGTCGTCGTACGGCCATCGACCGTAAGGCGCACCGTGTAAGTCCCAGGCAACGCCCACGACCCGAGCGGAACACGCGGCGTGTTCTGGAAGGTCGCGGCGATCGGATAGCTGAAGCTGGCCACCGCCGGACGCTCGTGACGCACGTCCCACACGAAGCGATGCAAGCCGGCGCTCGCCAGAAGAGGGCGATGCGGGCGGATCCAGTAGTCAGGCGTGTTGCGTCCCTCGACGAGCGGTTCGGGTGGATCGGCACTCGAATACCTTCGAAGCACCGCACCCTGTGAATCGAGAATCTCGAGCGCCACCGGACCGCGAGCGGCGCTCTTCAAGTAGTAGTGAATGATGGCGCCGTCCGGCGGATTCTGACCGGCCGGCTCATCAGGCGGCAGCGGCGTGTCGGTGTTCTTGTTCCAGCGGAATCGCCAGGCTTGCTGCGGCGCGAAGAGGTGGACCTCGGCGGCAGAAATCTGGGCCGTGATCTCGCGTAGCGGCGTGATGTCGTCGAGGATCCAGAACGAACGGCCATGCGTGCCAACCACGAGGTCGTCGTCTTTGATCACGAGATCGCGAATCGACGTGGCCGGCATGTTCAGCCGCAGCGACTGCCAGTGATCACCATCGTCGAACGACACGTGAACCGCTTGCTCGAGGCCGGCAAACAGCAGCCCGCGGCGTTTGGGATCTTCGCGAACCGCATTCGCGATGGTGCCGTCGGGAAGCCCGCTGGTGATATGGGTCCAGGTCTTACCGCCATCGCGCGTGCGATAGATGTGGGGATGGAGATCGTCAAGGCGGATGGTGTTGACCGCGGCGTAGGCTGTGTTCGCGTCGGAGTGGGACGCGTCTATCAGCGACACTTTGGACCACGGCGGCAACGCCGGTGGCGTCACGTTGGCCCACGTCTTTCCGCCATCGCGCGTCACGTGAATCAGTCCATCGTCGGTTCCGGCCCAGATCGTGTTCTCGTCCACGTACGACGGGGCCACCGTGTACACGACGCCGCGTCGCGACGGTTGAGCTTCCGGAAGGCTCGAGTAGACTCCGACGTTCTTGGGAATCTCCCAAGTGGGCCGTGTGAGATCCGGACTGATTTGATCCCACGACTGCCCGGCGTTGAGCGTCTGCCATACCATGTTCGACGCGAAGTACAGCTTGCGCGGATTCACTGGCGAGAACAGGACCGGCGCAGTGCGCAACACGCGATAGTTTGCATCGCGGCCGAACTTCGGGCCGACGTCCTGGTGCTGACCCGTTCGGCGGTCCCACCGGCTCACCTTGCCGCCATAGACGATGTCGGGATCGAGCGGGTCGGGGGCGACGTAGCCGTATTCTTCGACGGCGACCGGCGTCCAGTCCTGCCACGTGATTTCGCCAGTGTCGCCGCGGCTCCGAATACACGCCGAGCCGCTTTCCTGCTGGCCGCTGCAGACGCGGTACGGGAAGGCGTTGTCGGTCGACACGTGATACATCGCCGCCGTCGCTTGGTTGTACCAGCTGCTCCAGGTCGCGCCGCCGTTGAGCGAGATGATGGCGCCCTGATCGGATGACAGGGCGATGATGTCGGGGTTGTTCGGATTGATCCAGGCCTGCTGATAATCGTCACCACCCGGCGCGCCGCGAATGGCGGTGAACGTCTTGCCGCCGTCCAGCGACTTCCACGTCACGATCGTCGGAACGTAGACGATGTCGGGATTGGTTGGATGAACCTTGATGTCGGTGGCGTCGTTGGGTCGAGCGACCACGCGCGGATCGCTGTTGACGCGCGACCAGCTTTCGCCAGCATCATCCGATCGGTAGATGCCCGCGGTGGCGCGCGCCTCGACGACGGCGTACAGACGAGAGGTCAGGCTCGGCGCGATCCCAAGCCCGATGCGGCCAAGACGATCGGGATCCCACGCCGGAAGCCCCTTGGTGATCTGCCGCCACGTCGTCCCGCCGTCGCTCGACTTGTAGAAGCCGCTCCCTGGTCCGCGGAAATCGCCGTTCTCCCATGGGCCCTGGCGCGCTTCCCACAGCGAGGCGTACACGATCTGCGGATTCTTCGGATCGATCAGGACGTCGGACGCACCGGTGTTTTCATCTCTGAACAATACCCGCTGAAACGACTGACCGCCGTCGGTCGAGCGGAAGACGCCGCGCTCGGGGTTCGGACCATAAGGATGCCCGAGCACGGCGACGAGGAGTCGATTCGGATTCGTCGGGTCGACGACGACCTTCGAGATCTGCTGTGAGTCACGCAGGCCGCTCAGGTGCGTCCAGGTCTTCCCCGCATCAGTGGATTTGTAGACGCCGTCTCCGGTCGACAGATCGGGCCGCTGCTGAGACTCGCCGGCGCCGACGTAGATGACGTTCGGATTCGAGGGTGCAACGGCGATCGAGCCGATGCATCCGGTTGGCTGGTCATCGAAGATTGGCGCCCACGTTCGTCCCGCGTCGGTCGTCTTCCAGACGCCGCCGTTGACGACGCCCATATAGAACGTGTGCGGCTGGCTGGCGACGCCTTCTATGACTTCGGTCCGGCTGGCACGGTGCGGACCGATGTTTCGCCACTCCAGTTCGCGAAACAGCGCCGGGTCGAACGTCAACGGCGTCTGCGCCAGGATTGTCGGGGTGGTCATGAGGGCGGCCGCAGCGAGAGCGGCCGCCAGAATGTTGATGCGGGTCAAGGCGGACCTCCGAGGATTCACAACTATACTTCCCGGCATGCGCACGACACCCTTTCGCCGCTCGGTCGTCCTCTGTGCGGTCTTCATCGCGACCGCCACGACATTCACCCGAGCGCAGCAGCGCCAGACCGCAGGTGCTCGCGCGCTGACGACCGAGGACTACGCGCGCGCCGAACGCTTCATGCCGTACAACACGACGCCGCTGATGTCGAACGGCGCCGTCAGGCCCACGTGGCTGCCGCGCGATCGGTTCTGGTATCGCAATCAGACGGCGGCCGGCAGCGAATTCGTTCTCGTGGACACGTCCACCGGAGCGCGTGCGCCGGCATTCAACCAGTCCGGCCTTGCCGCCGCGCTCACCGCCGCCGTCGGCAAGACCTACGACGCGGCACACCTGCCATTCATGCAGTTCACGATGAACGACGACGGCACGATGATAACGGTGACCGTCGAAGGACGGCGCTGGAGCTGCGACGTGCAGGGGAAGCAGTGCAGCGCGCCGGCCGGCCAGCGGGCCGACCGCTCGCGCAACGAAACGCTGTCGCCCGACGGCAAGCAGGCGGCGTTCATCCGCGAATACAACTTGTGGGTTCGTGACATCGCGACCGGTACAGAGAAACAACTGACCACCGATGGCGTGAAGGACTTCGGCTACGCGACCGACAACGCCGGCTGGACGCGCAGCGATCGGGCGATTCTCGTGTGGGCACCCGACTCGAAGAAGATCGCGACCTTCCAGCAGGACGAGCGCGGTGTGGGCGAGATGTACCTCGTGTCGACGACCGACGGCCACCCGGTTCTTCAGGCCTGGAAGTATCCGCTGCCAGGGGACGAGAAGATCACCATGATCCAGCGCGTCGTGATCGACGTCGAGAACGCAAAAGTCATCCGGTTGCAGATGCCTCCAGACGAACATCGCTCGACGCTGTGCGACGACGTGTGGTGCGGCGGTGAGTGGCAGGACGTGCAGTGGCATCCCCAAGCGACGCACGTGGCGTTCGTCTCGACATCGCGCGATCACAAACACGAATGGCTCCGCGTCGCCGACGCGAACACCGGCGCGGTTCGCGACATCATGGACGAGTCTGCCGAAACGTTTTTCGAGTCCGGCAACGGCCGCGTCAACTGGCGCTATCTGCCCAACTCCAACGAGGTGATCTGGTTCTCCGAACGCGACAACTGGGGACACCTCTATCTCTACGACCTCGCTGCCGGACACATGAAGCAGCAGATCACGACCGGCGACGGCAACGTGACGCAGCTGCTTCGCGTCGACGAAGCCAATCGGATGCTCTACTTCGTCGCCGTCGGCCTCGATGCCAGGCGCGATCCCTACTTCCGCCACTTCTACCGCATCGGCATGGATGGCAGAGGGTTGACGCTGCTGACCCCGGAGGATGCCGACCACACCATCTCGCTGGCGCCGTCGGGGCAGTTCTTCGTGGACGCCTATTCGAAACCCGATGTGGCGCCGATATCCGTGCTGCGAGACCTCAACGGCAAGGTGGTCTCGACGTTGGAAAAGGCCGACATCTCCCGTCTGCTCGCGACCGGGTGGAAGCCGCCGATTCCGATCACGGTCAAAGACCGCGGCGGGGTGAACGAACTCTACGGGCTGATGTACCGCCCGACGAACTTCGATGCGACGAAGAAGTATCCGATCATCAACCACATCTATCCCGGTCCGCAGACCGGCAGCGTCGGCGGCCGCAGTTTCTCTGCCGCTCGCGGGGACAACCAGTCCCTCGCCGAGCTCGGCTTCATCGTCGTCGAAATCGACGGCATGGGTACCCCATGGCGATCGAAGAAGTTTCACGCCGCGTACTTCGGCGACATGGGCGATAACACGCTGCCCGATCAGGTGGCCGGAATGAAGGAGCTGGCGAAACGCTTCTCGTGGATCGACATCGATCGCGCCGGCATCTGGGGCCACTCAGGCGGTGGCTTCGCCACGGCTGGAGCGATGTTCCGCTATCCCGATTTCTTCAAGGTCGGCGTGTCCGAGGCGGGCAACCACGACAATCGCGTCTACGAAGACGATTGGGCCGAGAAGTGGCAAGGGCTGCTCACGAAAAATGCCGACGGCACCACCAATTACGACAGTCAGGCGAACCAGCTCGTCGCCAAGAATCTCAAGGGCAAGCTGCTGCTCGCGCACGGCACGATGGACGCGAACGTGCCGCCGAACAACACGCTGCTCGTCGTCGACGCGCTCATCAAAGCCAACAAGGATTTCGAATTGCTGATGCTGCCAAACCGGGGCCACGGCTTCGCCAACGAGCCGTACATGGTCCGCCGCCGCTGGGATTTCTTCGTCCGCTGGCTGATGGGCGCCGAGCCGCCTGTCGGGTACGAGCTGAAGCCGCCGCCAACGCCGGCTCTGAACCCGACGTTCTGATCGCAGGCACTGGCCCAATCGCATGCACTGACCGACAACCTTGTCGAATTGCGCTAACCCCCAAACGTCTCGATAGGACTTCTTGATGTACAGGAGCCGCCCCCCCTTCTGGCTATGGACTTGCCTTGCGCTGTTCCTCGCCGCCCCAGGAATCTCATCCTCGGCCGGCACCGAGTTCGGCACGCCGATGAACTGGCTCACGGCGATCAATCTCCGGCGGAGTGAAGCCGGCCTGCCGCCGGTGGTCGAAGATCCGTCGCTCAGCGCCGGTGCCCGTCTGCACTCGCGATACCTCGTCAAAACCGGGTCGCAGGAACTGAAGGAGGCGCATGCCGAGAATCCGCGCAATCCGTGGTACACCTCCGAAGGAGACGCGGCCGCGCGCATCGGCAACGTGATGAGCTCGATCTATCGCGACGCGACGGATCAGTTCGCGGTCGACTCCTGGACACAAGGGCCATTTCACCTGCTGGCGTACCTGAATCCCACCCTCAGCGAAGTCGGTTTTGGCAGCTATCGCGAGGAAGGCGGGAGAGTCCAGATGGCGGCGGCGCTGCCGCTCAGTCCTGGTCGCCGTCGGCCCAGAAGCGCGGTCGTTCCGCTTTATCCCGTTCTATGGCCAGGGCACGGTAAGACGATCACTCCTCCGCTCACCCAGTACTGCCCGGCAGATACGGCGTGCTTCACGAGCGAAATCCCGAATCCCCTGACCAGTTGCGGCTACAGCCTTCCTGTCGGCCTGCCGATTGTCATGCAGCTCGGACCGGGCACGATCACGCCTCGCATCACGACCTCCCGGATCGCGAGCGGCACCACCGCGCTGGAGCACTGCATCATCGATCAGACAACCTACACCAACCCCGACACCAGCCAGCAAGCCGCGATGAGAGCACTCCTGCGCGATTTGAGTGCGGTCGTCTTGATCCCGAAGCAGCCGTTACGTCGCGGTCGGGCGTACACCGTCCGGGTGGTGGCGAACGGCGCTCCGTTGACGTGGACGTTCAAGACCGGCGCCGCAGCCGGTCGCTGATCTCCTGCTTCTCCTACGCCAAAAGGAAAAGGGCAGGTCCGTGCGCCACTGTCAAACTGTCATGCGGCGGCGCTACTGGTTCAGGGCCTGATAGACGAGATTAGGGAAGCGTTCACGAATGTCGGAGCGATTCGGAATCTGTTGCAGCATCACGACCATCGTGAGCTTCGCTTGTGGGTCGACACGGTAGAACGATCCGTAGGCGCCACCCCAGCCGAACGACCCGAGTGACTGCATGCCAGCCGCGCCGTAGCGGTCGGTGGTCTCGAAGCCGAAGCCAAAGCCCAACCCGTCTGTCGAGTGCAAGGTGCCGACCTGATTGGTCGTCATGAGGGCAACCGCCCGCTGCGAAAGGATGTGCACGGGCCACGAATGGCAGCGTGCCGAGCCGCTCCATCGTGCTGCAGATAGGCTCGGTCTTGTCCGCCGTGTACCAACCAAAGCCGGCGGCAGGGCCAAGCCCTTTTGCTTCATACAGAGCCGCCACATCGGCGCTGGTTCCGTACCAGACACCGGCCGTGTGCGTCAGGAGATCGCGAATCGTGATCGCGCGCTTGGCCGGCTCGAACGTCACCGCGCCACCCCCGTGAACGGCGACCGTGGTCTTCGCAAACGACGGAATGTAGCGGCTTACCGGATCGTTGATGCCAAGCTTGCCGTCCTCCATCAGGGCGAGAATCGCGACGCTGGTGATGGCCTTGGTCTGCGACGCGATGCGGAAAATCGCGTCGACCGTCATCTTCCGGCCGGCTTCCTTGTCGCTCCAGCCGAAGGCGCGTTCGTAGATCGGCACGCCGTCGTGCAGCACGAGCGCGACGATGCCGGCAAGCCGGTTCTCGTCGACATACGACTGCAGCACGCGATCGATCCGTCCAACGCGCTCCTGCGAGAACGCGCGGGTCGCTGACTGCGCCGACAGCGGGCCAGCCGGCTGGAGCGGGAGCGACAGCAGCAGCAGTACGAGCAGAACGGCTTGTCTCATGTCAGACCTCGCGCGCCAATCTTGGCACAGGCTTGCGCTCTCAGGTCAGGAGGGAATGAACAAGTGATCAGGAGACATTTTTTCTTCGAAATGCCCTGCTCCTGATCTCTTGAGCTCCTGTTCATTCCCTCGTGATCTCGATTCCAATTACGATACCCCGTGACGTTCCGCCGATCGCTCGGCCCCTTCGACGCCACCATGGTCGTAGTTGGCGGCATCATCGGCTCAGGCATCTTCATCAACCCGTACCTGGTCGCGCGTACGCTCGATACGCCGGTGCTGGTGCTTGCCGCGTGGGCCGCGGGCGGCGCGGTCGCCCTCGCCGGCGCGTTCGCCTATGCCGAACTCGGACAACTGCTGCCCAAGGCAGGCGGACAGTACGTTTATCTGAGCCAGGCGTGGCATCCCCTGGTGGGCTTTCTCTACGGATGGGCCCTGCTCTTCATGATCGAAACCGGCGCCATGGCCGCGGTGTCGATCGCCTTTGCCGAGTATGCGATGCGGCTGGTCGGCGTCGCCGGAATCTCGCCGCGGCCGTTGGCCATCACGACCATCGTCGTGCTGTCGGCGATCAACTACTTCGGCGTGAAGCCCGGCAGTCGCGTGCTCAACGTGTTCGTCGTTCTGAAGGTGGCGGCGTTGGCGGTGTTGATCCTCGTCGCCTGGTTTCAAGCGGCGGCGCCCGGATGGCTCACCATCGGCCGGATCGACGACACGCCATCGACGATCGTGAGCTTTGGCGCGGCGCTCATCCCGATTCTGTTCGCCTACGGCGGGTGGCAGACCGTGAACTACCTAGCCGAGGAGATGCGCGATCCCAAGCGGCATCTGCCGTTCAGCCTGGTCGCCGGAACGCTGGCAGTTGTGGCGATCTACGTGCTGGTGAACGTGGCGTACCTGCGGACGCTGGGACTCGAAGGGCTCGCCACTACCACGACGCCGGCAGCTGAAACCGCGCGGCGCTGGTTTGGCAGCAGCGGCGAACAATTCGTGGTGGCGGCGATTGCCATCTCGACGTTTGGCTTCGTGAATCACTGCGTGCTGGCGCCCTCCCGCGTCTATTACGCAATGGCCGCCGACGGCGCGTTCTTCCCGTCACTCGCGCGGCTGCACCCGAGATTCCACACGCCGGCGGCCGCGATCTGGCTGCAGTCGGCGTTTGCCATCCTGTTGCTCGTCTTGCCCGGAGGATACGGTGACCTGCTCGGCACCGTCGTATTCGCCGACTGGATCTTTTTTGGCCTCACGGTCGCCGGACTCTTCGTGCTGCGGTCGCGGCTCGGCGAGCCGGCGGGCTATCGGACGCCTGGCTATCCGTGGCTGCCGGCGTTCTTCGTTCTCATCGCCATGGCCGTGGTCATCAGCACCATTCTCGAAGCGCCCATGCGATCGGCGATCGGGACCGGCCTGCTGCTGACGGGAGTGCCGGTGTATTTCTGGTTCCGATCGCAACATCGGTCCGCGGTTCTCGTGCCGATGCCGAAGGCGGACAGTTGAGCAGACAGCAGATTGCCGAAAGCCGATAGCCGACATGCTCGAATCCTCACTTGCCCCCTACCTGCTCTGGGCCAAGACGCGAGAGGCCGCGTCGATCGACCTCGCCGGCAGCAATCTGCTGCACTGCGCCATCGACGAGCTCCCAGGCGCGCGCGAGGCGGTGGATCTCACCGCGCGCAATGACAACGGCTATCCGCCGGTCGTCGAGGCCCTCGCGGGTCACTATCAGGTATCGAGCGATCGGATCGTCACGGCGGGTGGCTGCTCGGGCGCGAACTTCCTCGCGATTGCGGCCACGGTGGACGCTGGTGACCACGTGCTCGTCGAGCGGCCTGCCTACGATCCGCTGGTGGGCGCGTGCCTCCTCATGGGCGCCCGCGTCGAGCGCTTCGACCGCACGTTCGAGAGTGGCTACGCCATCGATCTTGCCGATCTGGAACGGCGCGCCGGCCCACACACGCGGCTGATCATCGTGTCCACGCCGCACAATCCGTCTGGCGTCTCGCTGGATGCGATGACGCTCGCCGGCCTCGGCCGGATCGCCGCCACCGCCGGCGCACACGTGCTGGTGGACGAGGTCTATCTGGATGCGGCATCGCTCGTGCGTGGCGATCTGCCGGCTTCGCAATCGGCCGCGCGGCTCGACGGTCCGTTCATCGTCTCCAACAGCTTGACCAAGTCATATGGTCTGGCGGGACTGCGATCGGGATGGGCGGTTGCACCAGCGCCGGTCGCCGAGCGCATGCGGCGGACGCGGGACGTCGTGGACAACGCGAGCAGTGCGCCTGCCGATCGATTGGCCGCGCTCGCCTTTCGCGAGCTGCCGCGATTGGCGGAGCGTGCCCGTCGCCTGCTCGCCGCCAATCTCGACCTCGCCCGCTCGTTCGTGGCGCGCCACCCTCAACTCGAGCTCGCTGAGGCGCCGCAGACGTCGGTGATGTTTCCCCGGCTCTCAGGTGTGGAGGACGCGGGACCGTTGGTCGATCGATTGCTCTCAGAGCACGGCGTCGCGGTCGCTCCCGGCCGCTTCTTCGATGCACCCGCCCACTTCCGCGTGAGCCTGGCGGGCCCGACCGCCAGACTGGACGCCGGTCTCCACGGCCTGGGACGAATCCTGCGAGACTGGGGATAAAACAGGAGGCTTGGAGATCATGAGACGATTGCAGGAGGTCAGAAGATCAGGAGAATTTTTTTTGCTTAAGAGATCAGTTTTTCTCCTGATCTCCTGATCTCTTGCTGCCTCTTGATCTCGCTACTCCCACCGGAACACTCGCGACGAGATGACGAGGCCGAGCAGGAAACAAACCAGGAGCGCCGCGATGTCGCCGCCGTGGGCGAGCCACCGATCGCCCACCCAGACGCCCTGCATCAGCGAGGTTGCGTAGGTGATCGGATTGACGCGCGCGATCAGCTGCAGCGCAGGAGGAAGCCGGTCGACGGCCACGAACAACCCTGACAAGCCAATCAGCGGATAGAACAGGCCGGCGCCGATCGGTTGAGCAAAGCGCGCCGTCGGCACGACGCTCGCGATTACGAAGCCAATCGACAGCAGACTCAACGTGGCGATCAACACCGCAAGGGCAAAGCCGGCCATCGGCGTATTCGCGCCGACCGAAAAGTACCGCCGGCCGACGGCCACAGTCAGCGCAATGGTGACCGCCGTCAGCAGCAGTTTCACGAGCACGTGCGCAGTCAGGATGGTGTGAGGCCGGAGCGGCGTCGCGCGCAGCCGCTTGAGGATGCCACCCTCCCGATAGATCGAGATGATCGTCACCAGCGACAGGACAGCGCTGATCGCAATGGACAGCGCCACGAGCACGGGCAGGCCCACCTGCACGAAGCTGGAGACATTGGGCGGCGCGCCGCTCGGTCGCCCGATGAAGCGGCCGAGCACGGCGAACACCGCGACCGGGAGCAGGATGGTGCCGATCGCCCCAAGCGGCTCCCGGAGAAAGATTTTGATCTCCAGCCAGGTGAGCTTCCACAGTCCACGCAGCATGGTCAGTCTCGAATCGAGCGGCCGGTGAGCCGAAGAAATACATCTTCAAGGTTGGGCATCACGGTTCGAAAATCGGACACGCGGATGTTCTGCTCGGACAGACCACGAATCACTTCGGTGACGAAGTCTTCACCGCGGCCGCGCAGCACGAACCGGTCCTCCTGCCTCGTCACCGATTCCACGTGTGTCATTGCCCGAAACGCCGCTTCGGCACCCGGGGTAGTCGTCAGTTCAACCATGCGCTCGGGACAGTGGCGTGCCACCAGCCTCGCCGGTGTACCGCTGTCGACGATCCGGCCGTGTTCGACGATCGCCACGCGATCGCACAAGCGCTCAGCCTCCTCCATCAAGTGCGTTGTCAACAGCACCGTCTTCCCTCGATCGCGTATGCCGCGCACCAGCTCCCAGATCGTCCGGCGGGCCTGGGGATCGAGTCCGGTCGTCAGTTCGTCGAGGAACACGACCTCCGGATCGTTGATGAGCGCCAGGGCGATGAACAGCCGCTGTTTCTGACCGCCCGACAGCGTCATGAACCACGATTGACGTTTGTCGGCCAGGCCGAGCTGCTGGAGGAGTCGCTCACCGTCGGCTGCGGGCTTGCCGTACAGCGACGCCCACAGGTCCACCGCTTCCCAAACCTTGATCCGCTTTTGCAGCTGTGCCTGTTGAAGCTGAACGCCGATGCGGTGTTGAAGGCGATACACATCGTGAAAGGGATCCAGGCCGAGTACGCGAATGCTGCCGCGATCGGGTTTCTTCAACCCCTCGACGCACTCGAGTGTCGTCGTCTTGCCCGCGCCGTTGGGGCCGATCAGTCCAAAGATCTCGCCGTCGTTGACCGCAAACGAGATCTCATCCACGGCAACGGTGCGGCCGTAGGTTTTCCTGAATCCGGCGACTTCAATGACCGCGCGGCTGCTCAGCGGACGACCAGTCAAACGGGATCTCCGTGACCAGAAGCGTCTACGCTCGAGCGACACTCTCGCGCCACTCGAGATTCCTGCCGCCCACGAACAATCTTCATCCGCGCTCCTCGGCGGAAGGATTGTGTCACGACCCCGCCGGCTCGCGAGTAACGGCGGTGAGATTCATCGTGACGACCGCACCGGCCTTTGGCAGATCGTTCACGCCGATGGTCGTACGTGGGGGAAGGTGCGAGCCCATTTCCTCCACGTAAGCGCGATTCATCTCTTCGAACGTGCTGACGTCCTTGAGAAAGACGTTGACGTGGATGACATGCTGCAAGTCGGAGCCGACCGATTCGAGCATCACCCGAAACGCCTTCAGGATCTGCCGGCTTTGCGAGTAGACGTCCGGGCCCGCAAGCTGTCCCGTTGTGTGGTCCACACCAGCGGTGCCGCCGATCGTGATGAATGGTCCGACCGTGGCGATGTGACTGTACGGACCGATCGGCTTCATCGTGTTGGGTGGCGTAGAGGTCACGACCTTCATGGCCGGCTCCGTCCGAGCGCAGTCGTCTCAGCGCGTCTCATCACGTTCTCCTTCGGCTCGCACCATCAACTCGTAATAGATAAGGGGGTTCTGCCGGTAGACCGCCCGGCCGACTTCCCTCAGTCCGCACCTCTCGTAAAACGGACCGGCGCCTGCCGCCGCGTCGTACGCGTCCAGTCGAATCGCATCGGCCGGCCACATGCGCGCAATGCGCGCGGCATCGGCCATGCACTCACGGCCGATGCCGCAACGCTGGAAATCCGGTGCCACCGCCATGTCGGTGAGATACAGGCATCGGGGCACCTTCGCGAAGTAGGCGGGATCGATCGCCCACGGTTTCTTGGTCGCGAGCCGCAAGGTCGCGACGATCGAGCCGCGCCGCCGGGCCACGAAGACCCGTCCCTGCTCGATGGCGCGCGCCTGCCCCGCTTCGGAAACCGGCGAAGACCAGTGCCCCGATCCAAACTCCAGCGTCAGCCGATCGGCGACCGCCGTCCGCAGCCGGGCCAGCTCCGGGGCATCGCCTGGAAGCGCAGGGTCGAGGCGAAGAGGCATTTCCTTTAGTGTCTTCCGGCTGCCGGCCGGCTGATGCCGTTTTCCTTTTCCTCGCGCTTTTTATCAGGTAGCATCCGCCGAACCCAGGAGGCTTCGTGCGCAACTGGTTGTCGATACTCGCCCTCGTACTGTCAACGGCTCCGGCAGCCGCACAAACGCAACCGGCCGCGCCAGGGGCCCCGGCTGCGGCCGCGGCGACTCCCAACGACTATACCGACGACAAGAACTGGTTGTGCCGGCCGGGGCGGCAGGATGCCTGCGCCGTAGACCTGGCCTCCACCGTGGTCGCCGCCGACGGGACGCTGACGCCAGAGACCTGGACCGCCGATCCAAACGCGCCGATCGACTGCTTCTACGTCTATCCGACGATCTCGACGGACCAGGCGCCGACCAGCGACATGAATCCGGATCCGGCCGAGCTGAACGTCATCCGCCAGCAGTTCGCGCGCTTCGGATCGGTGTGCAAGCTGTACGCCCCGGTCTATCGTCAGGTCACGCTGGCCGGTCTCCGCACCATGCTGACTAACCCCGCGATCCAGTCGCTCAGCCGCGGCGTCGGCTACGACGACGTGCGGGATGCGTGGAACACCTATTTGAAGCGAGACAACAAGGGCCGGGGCGTGGTGCTCATCGGCCACTCGCAGGGCGCCATGATTCTCACCGCGCTCATCAGGAACGAGATCGACGGCAAGCCGATTCAGTCGCAGCTGGTGTCGGGGCTGCTCCTCGGCACGACCGTCGAGGTGCCTCGCGGCCGTGACGTCGGCGGATCGTTCAATGACGTGCCGCTCTGCCGCGTCGAGCCGCAGGTGGGCTGCGTCATCACCTATGCCTCGTTCCGCTCGACCATGCCCCCGGCCGCCAATTCGCTGTTTGGCAAGGCGAGCGGCGAGAACATGAGCGGCGCGTGCACGAATCCGGCCGCGCTCGAGGGTGGCAGCGGGAGCCTGCACGCCTACCTTTCGGCGGCCGGCCGCACCATTACCGGCACGCAGGCGCCAAAGGAATGGGTCGCCGGAAAAACCGTCGAGACGCCATGGGTCAGCGTGCCAGGACTGCTGTCGGCTCGGTGCACCACGAACGACAACGCGACGTATTTGGAAATCACCGTCAACGGCAACCCGGACGACCCCAGAATCGACAACATCACAGGCGACCTCGGCGCCAACCCGCAAATACAAGGGATGTGGGGACTTCACCTCATCGACGTCAACCTCGGCGTGGGCAACCTGCTGGAGATCGTCAACCAGCAGTCGCGCGCGTACAGCTCGCGCAACCGGCGGTAGGCACAAACCTGTCATGAGCCAGCTTGCGGCTCGCCAAAGGCGGGACGCGGGCGCTTCGAATGGCGACGTGGATGACACAGACGCCGCGATGCGAACTTTCCGGAGCTAACTGCGTAATTTTCTAGAAGAGTGGGCGCCCAGCAAGACGCCCTGGAGGAGCCACAGTGAGAACGCTCAGAGCCGTGAAGTTCCTGTTCATGGGCCCGATCATTCTGGTCTTCTTGTTCATCGTCAATCTGATGACGTGGCACGGCAACTGGTGGGTCCAGTGGGCCGCGCTCGGCATCGGCATCGCCTGGTTCTTCAGCCTGCTGCGCGTCGTCCGCGCGATTATCGTCGCCGGCGGCCTCGCCGCGTTTGGCGCCTACCTGCTCAGTCGCAACCGGCAGTAGCCGCGCGCCGCCAGCGTCTTCTTGTCCGCAAATCGTCGCGGACGACACAGATTCCGTCCGGCTCGCGCCATCGCGAGCCAGACCGCGAGTCTTGCCCTCGGCGCCTGGCCTATCTGCGTCATCTGTGTCATCTGTGGCTCTGATTCCAATGACGCCGGAGACGCTCACGAGGCAGTCGCGCCCATCAGCCGCGCGCGGGCGAGGCGCACCTCGGCGTCGTCGCCGAGCATGTAGATGTCGTCCCCGCTCTCAAGCCGGAAGTCGGCGCCCGGCGATGAGACCGTCCGGCCGTCGCGGCGAATCGCCATCACGGTGACGCCAGTCTGCGCCCGCAGATCCACCTCACCCAACGTGCGGCCCACGGCCCACGCATTCGAGACCAGCCGGTGTGTGGCGACCGGTGCTGCGTTGATCGATGACGGCAGCTCGCCAAACGTGACGGGCCTGGCCCGGATCGGCCGCTTGGTCTGGACCGCCGACGTCTCCCGATACGCATCCAGCAGGACGTCGGCGATGTTCCCGGGAATGTGCAGCCGCGAGAGCAGCTGCGCGAGCACTTCGAGGGTCGCCTCGAGCTCCTCGGCTACGGCGAGCGTCGCGCCCGCCTTGCTGAGGCGCTCGGCTTCGGCGCGATACCGCGTCCGCATGATGATTGGCACTGTGGGCGAGAGCGATCGCATCGCGCGCACGGCGCGCTCGGACGCATCGGCGTCGCTCAGCACGCCGACGACCGCGGCGGCATGGATGACGCCGGCCGCCTCGAGTGAATCGACCGCCGTCACGTCAGCGAAGCGGATGGGCTCGCCGGCCTCGCGTGCGACACGGACGGTTGCGCCGTTGAGCTCGAGGATCATGTAGGGGGTGGCCAGGTCGCGCAGCGCGCGCGCCAGCAGCCGGCCACCCATGCCGTAGCCAAGAATCACGACATGATCGCGCAACGCGTCTGGCGTGACATCGTCCTCAGTACCCGAATCGGCGCGCGAGCGCGAGAAGCGCATGCCAAGACGGGGTGCGGCAGCGATCAGCACTGGGCTGATCATCATCGTCAGCACGGTGGCGCCGAGCAGCATCTGCCATCTGTCGTTGGCCAGCATTCCCGATGCGACCGCCGATCGGCCGAGCACCAGAGAGAACTCGCCGATCTGCGAGAGGACGATGCCGGTGGTGAGGGCAACCCGGAAGGGCGTGCCGGCGATGAGCAACGCGAGCGTCGCGCCAGCTGTCTTGACCAGCATCACGACGACGCTCAATGCGATGACGACGGGAGCCACCGAGAGCAGCGCGGCCGGCTCCACCTGCATGCCAACGGAGATGAAGAACAGGCTGGCGAGCAGGTCGCGAAGCGGCCGGACCTCCGAGTGAATCTGGTGAGAGAACTCACTCTCAGCCAGCACCAGTCCGGCGAGAAACGCCCCAATGGCCATTGAGAGCCCGAGCGCGGCGGTGAGGTAGGCCGTGCCGACGCTGGCGAGCGGTACCGACACTGAGAATGCTTCGCGTCCCGTCGAGCTTACGATGCGAAGCAGGGCGGGCAGGGCCACGCGGCCGACGAGGAACACACCCAGAAGCACCGCCGCCAGCCGTAACAGGATCGCGCCGGCTCCTTCTCCGGCGGACGCGTGATCAAAGATCGCGGGCGACACGACGAGAAACGCGATCACGATCAGGTCCTGCAGCAAAAGGATGCCCACGGCGAGCCGGCCATGCGGCGCGTTGGCCTGATTCCGCAGCGTCAGCTCTTTGATCACAATTGCCGTGCTGGAGAGCGCGACGAAGAGTCCGATCACCGTCAGACGCGCAGCCGTCGACGTGCCGTACAGCAGCGCCAGGCCGGAGGCGACGGCCGCGGTAATGACTACTTGCATCGTGCCTCCGATCACGACACCACGCCACGTCTGCCGAAGCCCCGCGATGGAAAAGTCGAGGCCGGCCATGAACAGCAGCAGCGCGATGCCGATCTCAGCCAGCAGATCGACCTCCGACTTCGTCTCGACGGCGCCGAGGCCAGACGGGCCGGCGATGATGCCGGTCGCCACGAGCGCGACGATGGACGGCACACGGAGGCGTCCCGCGACGACGATCAGCGCGATCGCCACGCCGTAGATCAGGACGAGATCTTGAAGGAGACCGTGTCCAGGCATGCGACAGTTACCGGCCGGCGACGCTGCGGATCAGCGTGAGGAGCAGATCGACCGCCACCGTGTTGTGACCGCCAAGCGGAATGATCACGTCGGCGTACCGCTTGCTCGGCTCGACGAATTCGAAGTGCATCGGCTTGACCGTGGATTGATACTGCTCGATCACCGATTCCATCGTCCTCCCTCGTTCGGCGACGTCGCGCTCCAGCCGGCGGATGAATCGGGTGTCGGCGTCGGTGTCCACGAATACCTTGATATCCATCAACGCGCGCAGCGCCGCGTCGGTGAACACGAGAATGCCTTCGACGATCACCGCGCGCCGGGCGGTCACCGTGTCGGTGTCGGGCAAGCGGGCGAAGCGCGCGAAGTCGTACTTCGGCACGTCGACGCGTCGACCCGACTTGAGCGCCTTCACGTGCTCGACCAGTAAATCGGTGTCGAGCGAATCGGGGTGATCGTAGTTGAGGGCGGCGCGATCTTCGAAGCGCAGCTCGCTCCGCGGCCGATAGTAGCGGTCATGTTCGAGGACCGTGACTTGGTCCGGGCCCAGACTCTCCAGGATGCGATGGACGACCGTCGTCTTTCCCGAACCCGACCCGCCGGCGACACCGATCACGAAGGGAAGGCGCGCGCCGTCTGCCACCGCTCGAGTATAGCGGTGGGCAGAACGGGGCAATGCTGGACGAAGACCGCTACAGGACGGGGTCGACAACGGGGGCCACAACCGAAAAGCAAACTGGTAGGATCGGCCGTCTAACAACCTGGATATTAGAGCCCGAGGCATGGAGCCCAGCGCCCCCCCCACCCCGGCAGCATCGGCCGTTTCCGCATCGACTCCGTCCTGGGGAGCGGTGGGATGGGCGCCGTCTACAAGGCCTTCGATCCCACGCTGCAGCGCACGGTCGCGCTGAAGACGGTGCGGCCCGACATCAACCGTCAGGACTACCTCGATCGACTCTATCGCGAGGCGCAGGCCTGCGCGCGGCTGAAGCACCCGCAAATCGTCACCGTGTACGAAGCCGGCGAGGTGGACGGCCTGGTGTACATGGTCATGGAGTTCCTGGAAGGCCAGGATCTCGCCAAGGCTCTCCAGCGCAGCGGGCTCACCTTCGAGATCAAGGCTCGCATCCTCATTCAGATTTTGGACGCGCTCCAGCACGCGCACGATCACGACGTGATCCATCGCGATCTCAAGCCCAGCAACGTCTATCGCCAACCGGACGGATCGATCAAGGTCGTGGACTTCGGGCTGGCTCGCGTCATTCAGGCCGACGCGCTCACCACTGGAAGCGGCCTGTTGATGGGCACCGCGCATTACGCGTCGCCCGAGCAACTCAAGGGCATTCGCAACATCGATCACCGCACCGACATCTACTCAGTCGGCGTGATGGCTTACGAGATGTTCTCCGGCCGGCGGCCGTTCCAGACCGAAGACGGCAGCGTCATGGCGGTCATGCTCAAAGTGATGAACGATCCGCTGCCGGCAATGAACGTGGCGCTGGTCAAGGCCTTCCCGCAGATCGAACGAATCGTGAAGCGGGCGACGGAAAAATCGCCGGACGACCGCTATCAGACGGCGATGGAGTTCCGCCACGAGCTCCAGGCTCTCTTGTCGGTTTCAGGCGAGGCGATCAAGCAGAGCGAGCGGCGGCTCGCCGACGACGATTCGATCGCCGATCGCGAAGCCACGTCGAGCATGCCGCATCCAGTTGCGGCGCCCGCCGCAAGGAAGTCCTCGAAGCTGCTCGTGTGGAGCGGCGCCGCGGCCGCGGTCGCGATCCTGGCTTTTGCGGCCGCGATGACGCGGTCGGGGCAGCAGGAAGAGCGGCCGCTCCCGGAACCACCCGGCGCTGCCGCATCGACACCAGCGACGCAGACTGCATCGACTGTACCTGGCGGCGCCAGCACCGCCTTCACCAACCGACGCGCCAGTCGCGCCGCCCCGTCAGATGTTGAGCGATCCATCACCTTCAGCGGCGTTCGCTCAGAAAGCGCTGGACCGCCCGGCGCCCTCATCGCCTGCATCAACCGCGGCCGCAGCGCAGCTGCCGCCCGCGGCGCCCAATGCGCAACAGCTCTTCGTTCAGACCACCGGTTCGCCTGCCGGCTTGCGTTATCGCCTCCTGAAGATTGGAGCGGACGGAGAGGAAGTCAGCGTCGATCCGTCTTCGGCCACCTTCAAGGCCGGCGATCGAGTTCGCTTCACGTTCGAGTCCAACATCGACGGGTATCTGTACGTCGTCCAGCAAGGGTCCAGCGGGAATTGGACTACCTTGTTCCCGCACCCGGATATCAACAACGGACGAAACCAGATTCGTCGATCCGAAGAATACAGAGTGCCGCCGACCAGCGATGGATGGTTCAGGGTCGACGAGACGCCTGGCACCGACCATGTCTTCGTCTTGCTGAGCAAGGACCCGGTCGATCAACTTCCAGGACTGACTCCGGTTACGAAAGGCTACGCGACGGCCGATCCGGGGCTGATTGACGGCCTCAAGCGCCAGATCAAGTCCCGGGATCTGATTTTCCAGAAAGACACGACTCGCACCGCGAACGGCGGTTCAACGGTGAAGGCGATCTACGTCGTCAATCGCGACGAGCTCGGCAGGGCTGTCGCCGCGAGCTTCTCGCTCGTTCACGGTCAATAGACGATGTTCCGGCTCGCGGCGGTCCTGCTGTCAGCGCTCACTTTGACGCAGGCGCAAGTGCCACCAAGCGGGGCGCAGGTTCCTGCCGGTCGAGATCTCATCCTCGAAAAGCCTAAGCCGCCCGCGACGTCAAGTCCGGCCGGGGTGCCACGGGGCTATGCCGTCGTGATCGGCATCGCCCAGTACAAGAACCTCGAGGAATCGAAACAGCTGCAGTTTCCCGAAAGCGACGCCGAGGCGATGTATCGAGTGCTGATCAACAGGGAAGGCGGCTCCTTCCCTGCCGAGAACGTCCACTTCCTCAAAGGCGAGCAGGCGACGCTGGCGAACATTCGCCGGGAGCTCGAGGGGTGGCTGCCGTCGGTTGCGCAACCCTCCGATCGCGTCGTGGTCTACTTCGCCGGACACGGGTTTGTGAAAGATGGGCGCGGGTATCTGGCGCCGTGGGACGTGAACCCGGACGAGCTCGCGACCACCGCCTATCCGATGGTCACGCTTGGCGACGTCATGGCCAATCGGGTGAAGGCGAACTGGAAGGTCCTCTTCACTGATGCCTGCCATTCCGGAAAGATCAACACCGAGACCACCAACGAGGCGCTCGAGCAGCAGTTCAGCGCCCTGCCGGCAAGCTTTCTCACGCTGACGGCGACGACCGAGCGCGAGCAGAGTTTCGAAGATCCCGATCTGTCGACGGGCTTCGGCTTCTTCACCTACTTCATCGTCCAGGCGTTTCGCGGCTACGCCGACAACGATCCGTGCGACGGCCAGATCACGGCCGACGAGCTGATCGAATACGTCCGTTCGAACGTGCGGCGCTACGCGAGAGAACGGCAGCTCTCGCAGACACCGACCGCTCGCGGCGATTACGAGCCCGAGATGCTGCTGGGTGTGGCCACCGAGTGCCTTGGCGCCGGCGACAAGGCGCCATCGATGTTTGGCACGGCGGTCGTCGAGACCAATCTGGACGACGTGGATGTGTATATCGATGGCGACCTCATCGGCCGGATTTCAAAGTCCAAGCCTCTCGTCGTGCCGAGCCTGTCGAGCGGGCTGCATGAGTTCCAGGGTGTGAAGGCGGGCTACGAGCCGGACCGCAAGGAAGTGATGATTGCGCCCGGACAGGAATCCGCGGTCACTCTGCGTATCCGCTACGTCCGGCAGATCAAGAAGCCGGCTCAGGCGCTGAACGAACAGGGAGAACGACTGCTCTATACCCAGCGCTCCTCGCTCAGCCTCTTGAACATCATTCCGACCGAGCGCAAGCAGAGCGACGAGGATTTGAGAAAGGCGATTGGTCTCTTCCGACAGGCGCTTGCCGAGGAGCCCTCCTACACCATCGCCGCATACCATCTCGGCCAGGCGTATCAATTGCTGCTGCAATACGAAGACAGCATCAAGGCCTTTCGCCAGGCGATCGCCGTTGACCCGGCGCACGTCGAGTCGCGCATCGAATACGGGGCCGTGCTGATCGAGACCGGCGATCCCGACGAAGCGATTCGCCAGTTCGCCGAAGTGGCGCGCCTGGACCCAGCCAATGACGATGTGCACGCGATGCTGGCGCGCGCCTATTGGGACAAGGGCGCATGGGATCGCGCCATTGAGGAAGCGGACACTGCGCTCGCGATCGATCGTTCGAACGCGCAGGCGCATCTCTGGAAAGCGGATGCGACCCGACAGCTGGCGGCCGCAGAGAAGGACAAAGCCCGGCAACTCGCGCTGTACGCGAGCGCGCGCGATGACTATCGTGAGTTTCTCAGCCTGACGAACTTCTCATCCGGCCTCGGCGCCAAGCTCGCCTTCCACTTCATCGGCTTTGGCATCGGCCGCTCGAAGCATGCGGACCGGCAGGGCGCGTACGACAGCTTGCGCAGTTCCGGCTTTCTCGGGCTCTGCCTATCCGAGCAGAAGGTGGGCAACCCGCTGCGGGCGAGAGAATACTGTCAGCGCGCGCTCAGGCACGCGCCGCGAGACCCGATCGGTTACTTCCTGCTCGGCAACATCAACCGCGACATCTACAACTCGCGCCAGTCCTGCGGCGACTTGACGGCGGCGCGCGCCTCGTACGCGCGCATGCTGGAAATCAATCCCGACCTCGACGAGTCGAAGAACGCCCGCAACTACATGGGGCAAATCGACGGCATCCTCCCGCAGCTCGGTTGTCCGGCCAACAAGCATTAACGCTTTCACCAGAGGAACGATTCCCGTGGCGCACACCCCCCGTACCGCCTCTGCCTTCGCGATAGCTCTGACCGGATTCATGTTGGCGAACGCGGGGCCGCACCTTGGCGCACAGTCGCGCCCAGTGCTGAGCCTGTCGCAGGCGGTTGACGAAGCGCTGGCCAAGAACGATCGCTTGCTGACCCAGCACGACGCGGTCACGCAGAGCGACCTCGGGCTGCGCCTCGCCCGCAATGAATTTCGCCCAAAGGTGACGCCCAACATGCTGGGATCGTTCGGGCAAACCGACATCAGCAGTCAGACCTACCGGGTCGATCTCTCGCAGCGTTTGACCACCGGCACCGAGCTGCGCGTGTCAACCGGAACGACAACGGCAGAAATCCCGGGCGTGCCAGGCGGGGATGACGTGCTCTTCTACAACGCGGACACGACACTCACCGTCAGCCAGCCGTTGCTGCGCGGGTTCGGGCGAAGCGTCTCCCGCCGATCGCTGACGAACTCCGAGATGCGGCGGGTCGATGCCGACCGCGCGCTGTCGCTCGCCGAACAGCAAGTGGCCCTCGATGTGGCCTCGGCCTACTACCGCCTGGTGTCACAGGAAGCGTTCGTCGCCGTGGCCAGGCAGAGCGTCGATCGCGCACGCAAGCTCAGAGATGCGTCGGAGGCGAAGCTCGACGCCGGCATCGTCTCGCAGCTCGACGTCCTCCGCGCGCAACAACTGGTTGCGCAGGCCGAAACCCAGCTCTTCGACGCGCAGTCGGGCATTGAAGACGCGCGCGACCAGCTGCTGCAGCTCGTCGGGCGCAAGGCCAGCGACCCCTTCGACGTGCAGACCCAGATTCCGATGGCCGATTCGCCGCCGATCGACGTCGACCGCGCGACCCAGGTCGCGCTTCAGAACCGGCTCGACCTGCAGAGCCGCACCGCGGAGCGCAGCGAGGCCGATCAGCAGCTGCGCTTCACGCGCAACCAGCTCCTCCCGCAGGTCGACATGAACCTGGCACTCACCCGCCGGCTGCCCGCCGACAGCTTCGCGCAGAGCTTTGGCCTCGACGGCTTCCGGTTTGCCACCTTCTTCACCATTGCGATGCCGGTCGATCGCACGGCTCAACAGGTGGCGTTCCAGACAGCGCTGCTCGACCGTGACCGCCGAGCGCGTGAGTTGACCACACTCGAGCGCCAGATTTCGACCGATGTCCGGCGGTCGCTGCGCGAGCACGAGCGCCTCGTCCGCGGCATCATCGCCGCCGACACCAGCATCGAGATCGGCCGGCGCGAAGTCGAAGTCGCCCAGTTCCGTTACGAGCGCGGATTGTCGAACAACCTCGACGTCGTCTCAGCGGAAAGCAACCTGCTGGCCGCGGAAAGCCGCCGCATTCAGGCGCTGGCCGATGCCGCGGTGTCGCGATTGCGTCTCCGCGCGACGCTCGGGGTCTTCAATCCCCGAACCGACCTGTCGGGAACGGCGCCGGCCATTCCTGTCGAGATCAGGAGCGCGCAATGATCGCACGAGCATCGTTCCGCCACTCGCGCATAGGCGCCCTCGCGCTGTCGGGACTGGCGGCGCTCACGTTCGGGGCGACGCCGTCCTGCAGTAAGGGCGTCGACGCACAGTTGTCGGCCGTGGTCCAGCGCGGCGCGCTGACTGCCGCCGTCACCGCGAGCGGCACCGTGCGGCCGCTACGGTCGCTCACCTATCGTTCGCCGATTCCCGGACGCGACACCGAAATCCGCGAGCTGGCGCCAGAAGGCACGCGCGTGAACCAGGGCGACTTGATCATTCGCCTCGACACGACCGACCTCGAGCGTGAGCGCGATCGCGCGAACCAGGACCTCGAGCAGGCGCGCATCGACGGCCAACTCGCCGATGGCGAGTGGGAGGAAGCCGGCGCTTCGCTGACAGCGGTCTCCGAAGGCGAGGGAGCCCTCACGGTCGAAGAGGCGAAGACCGCACTGCACACTGCCGAGCGGCGGGTCGAGCGACTGCGCCAGGAGTTTGCGCAGATGAAACCGCTGCTCGACAAGGGCTTCATCACCCGGGAGGAACTGGCCAAGTCGGGCGACCAGCTCGAAGAGGCCGAATCGGACTTGCTGCTGGCGCGCAAGCGAACGGAAATCGTCGTGCAGATGACGCACCCGCGCGAACGCCAGCGGGCCACCGTCGTGCTGGCACAGAAGACCTCGCAACTGGCCCGCGCCCGGGGCCGCGTGCAGGAAACCGAAGCGCGGCGTACCGTCCTATCTGAGCTCATCGACGCGTGTACGATTCGTGCGCTCGGCGAGGGCCTGGTGGTGTATGAAGAGTTCCTCGGCGCCAACCCGCGACGGAAGGTTCGCATCGGCGACCGCGTCTACGCCACGCAGGGGATCATCACGATCCCCGAAGTGAACCGGATGATGGTCGAGACGTCGGTCAGCGAAGCCGAGGTCCGCCGCGTCAAACCGGGTCAGACGGCGACGATTCACGTCGAGGCCTTTCCGGATCTGAAGCTCACCGGCACCGTCAGCCGTGTCGGCGCGCTCGCCACCACGTCGATCAACCGGCCATTTGAAGAAAAGCGGTTCGAGCTGATCGTCAACCTCGATCAAGCGCCGCCAGAACTGCGCCCTGAAATGACCGCGCGCGCCGATATCATCGTCGGTTCGAAGAGCAACATCCTCATCGCTCCGGTGACGGCGCTTTTCGATCAGCAGGGGCGATCGGTCGCCTATGTGATCGGATCGAGCGGTCTCGAAGCCCGGGTCGTCGAGCCTGGAGAGTCGAACGATCAGCTCGTGGAGATCGTGAGCGGCCTCCGTGAAGGCGAGCGCGTGAGTTTGACTCGGCCCGCCTCCGCTCCCTTGGCACCCGCCTCCGCTCGCTCGGAATCTGATCGCGAGCTACGGCGGGGCAAGCACCTGGCGCCACTCGCCCCCTTGGCACCGAGATGAGGGGAAACTTCCCCGAGTTCTTCCGCCTGGCCATCGAGGCGCTGGGCCGCTACCGGCTCCGGACCGCGCTCAGCGTGCTCGGCGTCGTGTTTGGCGTCGCCGCGGTCATCGCCATGATGTCGGTGAGCGAAGGCGCGGCACGCGATGCGCTGCAGCAGGTCGAGGCGCTCGGAGTGGACAACCTCGTCGCTCGCAGCACTGGTGGAGTAAACGCGTCAGGAACGCTTCGTCGAGGGCTCGTAGCCGAGGATGCCGAGCGCGCCATGGCGTTGGTGCCGCTGTTGCGAACCTCATCACCCCTTGTTCTTCGCTATCTGACCGTTCGGCATGGTGGACGCTCCGCCACGACGCCGGTCCTCGGCGTCCGTGCCAACTTCGAGTCGATCCTGCGACTGACGACCGGACGGGGCCGCTTCCTGTCGGTGAGCGACGAGCGCGCGGTGGCTCGCTCCTGCGTGCTCGGCTCGACACTCGCCGAACAGCTGTTCGGCCCGCGCGATCCGATCGGCGAGTGGATTCATGTCCTCGCGGATGAGTATCAGGTCGTCGGCGTGCTGCGCGAGCGAGGCGAGAATCCGAATGGGACCTCGTCCTCGATTGCCTGGCATAACCTGAACCAGGCGGCGATCGTGCCGCTGGCGACGCTCACCGGCCGCACCATCGACATCGCGCCCACGCAGCCGGTCGACGAAGTGTGGCTGCAGACCAGCGACGGTGCGCGGACCTCGGAGCTTGGCGCGATCTTCCAGCGCGCGCTCGAACAAAAACATCCAACCGAGGATTTCACGGTCGTCGTGCCGCGTGAACTGCTCGCCCAGCGCTACCGCACACAACGCACCTTCAGCATCGTCGTGGGCAGCGTTGCCGCCCTGGCGCTGCTGGTCGGCGGGATCGGGATCATGAACATCATGCTGACGTCGGTGGTCGAGCGAACGCGGGAGATCGGCATCCGGCGAACGGCGGGCGCCACCCGGCGTGATGTGCGCACGCAGTTCCTCGTCGAGACCTTGCTGATGACGGTGTCGGGCGGCGCCATCGGTATCTTGATCGGCATCGGCGCATCGTGGGTAATCTCGAGCTTCGCCGGATGGACAACGCACGTGTCGACGACGGCGGTGTCGCTCGGCTTTGGCGTGTCGTTTCTGGTCGGCTTGGTGTTCGGTCTCTATCCCGCAATAAAGGCGGCGGCGCTCGAACCGGTCGACGCGATGCGGTACGAGTAGGAGGCGCGCGACGCCTGCCACTACTCACATCGAAGCGCCTCGACAGGGTCCACGGCGGCCGCGCGCCGAGCGGGAAGCAGGCACGCGATCATGGCGACCACCACGAGCACCGCCGGAGCGGCCACGTAAACCCACAAGTCGAGCGAGGTAACGCCAAAGAGGAGCCCCTGCATCACCCGCGACAGCGCCGCGGCGCCGGCAAGACCCACGAGCAGCCCGACGACGACCACGCTGAGAGCTTCGCGCACGATCAATCCAACGAGTTGCTGCCGGCTCGCGCCCATGGCGGCGCGAACGCCCATCTCGCGACGCCGCTCCGATACGCCGTACGAGAGCACGCCGTAGAGACCGATGGCCGCGAGGAGCACAGCCAGGCCGGCAAACCCGGCCAGAACCGACGCAGAGAATCGCGGCTCGGCGACCGAGGCCGCAACTTTTATCGTGAGCGGGCTGACGTCATCGAACGCCGCTCTCCGTTCCAGATCGAGGACCACTCGACGGATATCGCCCGCCAGTGCCATCGGGTTGCGATCGGCACGCACCACGAGATTCATCGAGCGGCCGAGCCCGATCTGCGGCCCCGGCTTTCTGAAGCTGTAGACCTCCGGCTCCGGCTGGCGATCGAGCCCGTCCTTCAACGTATTCGCAACGACCCCGACGACCTCGGTCTGCTGGCCCGCCGGCGCAAACACACCTTCGTACCGCCGCCCGACTACGGGCTTCCCATCGGACCAGTACAAACGCACGAACTCTTCGTTGACAATGACCAGGTTCGCCGGATTGCTTGCGTCAGATGCAGTAAAGAGACGGCCCGCTTTCAGCCGCAGGCCGAGTGACTCGGCAAAACCCGCGGTGACGAGCCAGGAGATCGCGCGCGCTTGAATCGGTTCCCCCGCCGCCGTGCGTTCGGGCAGCGTGAGCATTCGAATCGCCGATATCGGAATCAGCGGCGCCATATTAGCCGCCCCAGCCGCCAGCACACCCGGCATCGTCCGGACCCGCTGAAGAATCGCTTCTGCCATGTCCGGCGGCGTCGATCCGGCCGGAGAGGGCGGCAGGATCACTTGAGCGGTCAGCACGTTTTCCGTGCTGTACCCCGCGTCGACGCTCGTCAGCCGAATGAAACTTCTGATGAGCAGTGCCGCTCCCACGAGTAGAACCACCGCGAGGGCCGCCTCGACGACGAGCAACCCGCCTCGCAGCCGCCGGGCAGCCGAGCCGGTCGAGCGCGCGTCGCCATCGCCCATCGCGCCAGCGAGGCCCGTGCGCGATCCTCGGATCGCCGGAAGGGCGCCGGAGAGAATGGCGGTGCCGATGGTCGCGGCGAGCGCGAACGTCAGCGCCAGCCCATCGAGATGCACGTCGTTCAGGCGGGGAAAGCCGGCTGGAGCAATGGTCGGGAGAACTTGCAGGAGCCAGTTGGCGAGAAGCAGACCGAGCGCTCCGCCGATGATCGACAGCACGAAGCTCTCAGTCAACAGTTGCTTCATGAGTCGGGTCCTCCCCGCGCCAAGCGCCGCTCGCACCGCCAGTTCGCGTTGCCGGACGACGCCGCGTGACAAGAACAGGTTGGCGACGTTCGAGCAGGCGATGAGCAACACGAAGCCGACGCCGACGCTGAGCACGACGAGCGCGGGCCGGATGCTGCGGGTCATCTCATCGACGAATCCGGTGACGTGCACGACCACCGGGCCTCCTTGACCGAACATCATGAACGCTGACGGTGGACGCGGAACGCTGCGAGCGGCGGCGGTTCCCTCGGCCGCGGCCTGCTCGGCCGTGACGCCTTCCGCAAGACGCGCCATCGCCGTCATCACACGGATCCGTTGCTGTCCCGACGGCCCGGTCGCCGACGGCAGCACGTATGGCCGCCAGTACTTCACATCGGGTAGCGGGAAGGAAAACCCTGGCGGCGCGACACCGATGATTTGAAACGACCGGCCATCGATCCACAGTGCCTGACCGATGGCGTCAGCACCCGCGTTGTAGCGCTCGCGCCATAACTGATGGCTGAGGACGATGACGGCGTCGGCGCCTTCTACGGTTTCAGGTTCCTCGAAGAACCGGCCAAGCACCGGCGTGACGCGCAGCATCGCGAACAGCGATGGCGAGACGACACCCGACCGCCAGCGTTCCGGCTCGGTGCGGCCGACAGTTTCGATGTAGCTCGAGTAGATCGCGACCTGTGAGAGCGACTTGCCCGAGCGCCACGCATCCAGCGTGACGTCGCTGATCCACTTCATGCCGAGCGGCGACGTGCCGCCTGGATGCTCCTCATAGATGCGAACGAGTTGTTCCGGCTGCAGATACGGCAGCGGACGCATCAGCACGCCATAGACGATCGAGAAGATCGCGATGTTCGCGCCAATGCCGAGCGCGAGTGTCAGCAGCGCCGTTGCGGCAAACGCCGGGTGCTGACGAAACAGGCGGAACGCCGAGCGCAGGTCGGACCACATGAGAGCGAGTATAAATTCGCTGACAATTCGTGACATATCGATTCGATAAGCGATTCAGATTTGTAGGATTCGCGTAGGGCGCACTAGAGCGCCCTCCGCATCGATCTCGGGTGGAGTGGAACAACATGAAAATCGGAAGTGGTGTGGGTTTGGTCCTGATGCTGTGCCTGGTCGCGGTCCCGGCGTGGGCGCAATCGGACAAGGTGCTGCACGGAGCGGGGCGAGTCACCGCGGTCTCGGCAGATTCGTTCACGATCCAGTCAGGCTCGGCTACGCAGGTGTTTGCCGTCGATGCGCAGACCAAGATCGAAGGCAAGGGTGTGGGCACCAAGTCTCGTGAGATCACGGCCAGCAAGAAGACCCCGGTGTTGACCGACCTGCTGAACGAGGCCGACAGCGTGCGGGTGGACTACCACGACATGGGCGGCGGCAAACTCCACGCCGCCAAAGTCCGCATTATCGTCAAGAGCTTCAAGAAGTAGCGTGCAAGCGTGCGTAGATCGGCGGCGTCAACGCCGCCGATCTGTGCTTAACTCGTCTGAAAGGCTGCGACTCCCCTCCCAGCCATCCGATCGGCCCGAACGTCCATGGTGCGAGCGCTGCGCCCAGATGGTCCGAGGAGATGCTGTTGACCTCGAGTCAAGACGATTCCAGCGAGACGCGGGTCGCCAGGCCTCACCACCTCACCGCCAAGCCCTGGCGGCGCCTTGCCCTCCGGCGATGGGTGCCGTATACGCTGTGGGTCTTGGCCTGTGCCCTCTCGGTGGTGGCCAGCTGGTACGTCGCCTCGACGATCGAAGCCCGCAATCAGACCGAATTCCTGAGCGACGCAGAGTCTGCCCGGCAGCAAATTCAAGGGCGCATCGACGCGCACCTCGATCTGCTCCGCGCCGGCGCGGCGCTCCTCACCGCCAGCAACGAAATCAGCGGCGTCGAATTCACCGGGTTCGTCGCCGGGCTGCAACTGAAGGAACGCTATCCAGGCCTGAAGGGCATCGGCTACGCGCAGCACGTTGTCCACCGCGACCTCCCAGGGTTTCTCCGGGCCATGGAACTGGACGGGATCTCGGCGCTCACGGTATCGCCTCCCGGCCCTCGCCCGCAGTACGACGTCGTTGTCTTTCTCGAACCGACGACACCGGAGAGCCGCATGGCGATCGGGTTCGACCTGTCGACCGACGACGCGCTGCGATCGACGCTGAAGCAGGCCGTCGAGACCGGACAACCATCGATGTCCGGTGCGCTCGGTGGCGTCGAGCCGTTCGACAATGATGACCAGCGCACGTCGCTGCTCGTGATGCCGGTGTACCGGACGAAGACGCAGCCTGAGACACTCGTCGAGCGGCGCCAGGCGGTGATCGGGTACGTATTCAGCCCGTTCAGCCCCCACGATGTGCTGCGACAGGCGATTGCCTCGACCGCGCCACGGGTGGCGTACGAGCTCTACGACGAGACCGAAAAGGATCGGGTCGGGCTGCGGCCGCAGTCGGGACCCGATCACGATACCGCTCAATACAAGTCGTCGGGATTGGTCGAGATCGGAGGACACGACTGGCTGGTGGTGATCAGCCGGCCGATTGGCCGGGCCAGTCTCCTGTCGCAGATGGATGGCACGACGCTGCTCGGCGGGCTCGTGCTCTCGTTCATGCTGTTTGCGGTGACGCGCGCGCAGGTGCGGGCGTTCGATACCGCCGCGCGTCACGAGGCCGAGCTGAGGCAGCTGGCGCAGTACGACTATCTCACCGGCCTGCCCAACCGCGCGCTGCTCGAGGATCGCCTGGCACAGGCGCTGGCACTGGCCCATCGTCACGAGCGCCGTGTCGCCGTGTTCTTCGTCGACCTCGACCACTTCAAGAACATCAACGATTCCTTCGGACACGGCACCGGCGATCGGCTGCTCCAGTCGGTGGCGGCGCGCCTTCAGTTCTGCGCGCGAAGCTCGGACACGGTGAGCCGCCAGGGTGGCGACGAGTTCGTGCTCGTGCTGTCCGAGATTGGGCGTCCTTCCGACGCGGCCGCCAGCGCGTTCAAGATCATCACGGCGCTGATCGACCCGCACCAGATCAAGCCGCACGAGATCCATACGACCGTGAGCATCGGCGTCGCCATTTACCCGGAGGACGGCGACGACGCCGTCACGCTGCTCAAGGCCGCCGATACGGCGATGTATCAAGCCAAGAAGCAGGGCCGCAATACCTACCAGATGTTCAGCCCGGACATGAGCGCGCGCGCCGTCGCGCGTCAGTCCATCGAGGCCGGTCTGCGGCTGGCGTTGCAGCGGCAGGAGTTCGTGCTGCACTACCAGCCGACGATCGACCTCGAAACCGGAGAAATGACAGGAGCAGAGGCGCTCGTTCGCTGGGTGCATCCGGAGCGCGGGCTGGTTCCTCCGTTGGACTTCGTGCCGATCGCGGAGGACTGCGGGCTCATCGTGCCGCTTGGGCAATGGGTGTTGCGCGAGGCGTGCCGGCAGGCTAAAGCGTGGCTCGACGCGGGCACCCCGACCGTAGTGGCCGTCAACATCTCGGCGATCGAATTCCGCGACCGGGACTTCCTGCGGAACGTCTACGCGGTGCTCGAGGAAACCCCGATCGACCCGGCGTACCTCGAGCTCGAGCTGACCGAGAGCGTCTTGATGCAGCATGCCGAATCGACCGTGTCGGTCTTGAGCGCGCTGAAGGATCTCGGCGTCCGCATCGCGATCGACGACTTCGGCACCGGCTACTCGAGCTTGAGTTATCTCCGGCAGTTCCCGATCGACGTGCTGAAGGTCGATCAGTCGTTCGTTCGCGAGATCACCAACGATCTCGAGGGCACGCCGATCGTGAGCGCGATGATCAGCATGGGCAAGAAGCTGCGGCACCGGGTGATCGCGGAAGGGATCGAGACCCAGGAGCAACTGGCATTTCTACAGGCGCAGCGCGGCTGCGAGGGTCAAGGCTTCTTCTTCGGGCGTCCCGTCGTCGCCGATCAGTTCGGGCGCTTCCTCGAGACCAGGCGCGCCGAGACACTCCACTAGGAACCCGAGGTCAGGAGATCAAGAGAATCGACTTCTCCTGGCCTCCTGATCTCTTGCTGTCTCTGGATCTCCTGCGCTCCTGTTCGATCCCCTGATCTTGGGAGTTCAGCCGAGGAGTCCGGCCGCGACCTCCTCGAGGCGGTCGTAACTGATGGCGGCGCCCTTTTCCATTCCCGACTTGATGACTGCGTCCCGCACGTCGATCGATGGATAGACACACGTGGCGGTGAGCCGGGTCTTGCCGCGCTCCTCGGTGAGTACGGCGGTCACCACCGATTCGACGTCGGGGAACGCGGCGTAAATCTCCGTGAAGACCACGCGTTCGGGGGCGTCGATCTCCCGATACACGCCGTAGAATTCGGGGCCCTCACCGTGCGGGCCGCGGCCGACGAAGCGCCAGGTGCCGCCGACGCGGAGATCGATTTCGCACACGGGAACCGAGTACCGGTCGTCCAGGATTCCCCACCATCGCTTGACGTGCTCGGGCTTGGTCATCGCTTCGAACACGAGACGCCGGGGCGCGTCGAATACGCGGGTCATGACGATTTCGCGATCCGAAGGCGTGGTGGTCTTGAAGGTGTCGCTATTTGCTACGCGGGTTGCGGCCATGTTTCTTCTCCTTGTCCTTCTCTCTCTGCTTGAGTTCCTTCAGGTAGTCCCCGAGCCGGTCGAGGCGCGACTCCCAGATGTGGCGGTAACGCTCGATCCAGTCCGAGGCTTCTTTGAGCCGAGCCGCCTCGATCCGGCACGGCCGCCACTGGGCCTCCCTCCCCCGCGCGATCAAGCCTGCCCGCTCGAGCACCCGCAGGTGCTTCGAGACCGCCGGCATGCTCATATCGAACGGCTCGGCGAGCTCGGTGACGGAGCACTCGCCCGAGACCAGACGCGCCAGAATCGCCCGTCGCGTCGGGTCGGCCAGAGCGGCAAACGTGGTGCTGAGTTGATCGGTGGCCATCTGTATTGAACCTACGAGTTAATTAACCTATTGGTTTAATACACCGGCCAAGAAGCGCTGTCAAGTGCACGTCGCGATTCGCGGTTCGCCAATCGCGATCTGCGGTCAACCATTCGCTATTCGCGATTCGCCGTTCGCCGTATTCGCTATTCGCTATTCGCCATTCGCTATTCGCCATTCGGCTATTCGCCGTTCGCTATTCGCCGCTCGCGTTCGCCAGTTGGCTGCTTCGCGGTCCGCCGGGTGAAGTCGCGCGGAGGCTACGGCCTGCGAGCAGGAGTGAGGGAGCTCAAAGTGGGCGCAATCCGGTATACTTTGAGTTTCCTGCCTGCAAATCGGCGCTCTGTGCGGGAGTGGCGGAATTGGCAGACGCGCTAGCCTCAGGAGCTAGTCCGGGCAACCGGGTGGAGGTTCGAGTCCTCTCTTCCGCACCAACCTCATACGGGCATTCGCGCTCTCTTGTAGTCATCCGACATGTGGCTTTTTGTGGTACTTCCGTCCACGGATCCATCCTGAGATCACGCTCGGGCAGGCGGCGGGGTCTCGGTGGACACGTCTCAAGCGGCGAGAATGCGGGCCTGCGCCGCCTCCGCCCGTGCCTGATCGAGCCGATTGACGGCGAGCAGGGCCATCCGTCGCCGCTTGTTCCGCAAGTAGCGGCTCTCCTCGCTGGGGTTGTCGGTCCCTAATCGATAGTCACGACGTCGGTCATCGGTTAGTGGCGTCCAGGACAGCCTGACGCTGTTTGCATTGCTGACGACAGCGTATAATCCGACCTCGTTTCATATCGCACTCGTCCAGTACGTTCCCCGTGAATAAGTGAGAGGCCCATAGGTCTTCGTCGGGCATCCGTTCCGTCTCGTCTGCTGCTGTCGGCGAGTGCCTCGGCAGAGACGGATTTCTGGACCGTGCCATGATTTTTGACGGCGACACTCGCAGTCTTTTGTTCAACAACGGATAAACATTCAGGCCTGTCGGGCGATTCCTCTGAGAGGCTGTCGTGACTCGAGACCGTGCCATCCATCGTAGATTCCGTGCCTGGACCGTTCGCCTTGCGCTCGGCGCCTGCACGGCGTTGTCACTGAGCGTGGTGCCCGCTCGTGCGCAGGCGCCGTTCACGGTCGTCGATCTCGGCTTCCTGCCCGGCGACAATTCCGGCTCGGCCCTCGCAGTCAACGACGCCGGCGTCGTCGTCGGGTGGACGCGCAACGGAACTACCGCGAATCCGCAACATGCGTTTGCCTGGACCGCCGGCGGCGGGATGGTGCCGCTCGGCACGCTCGGCGGCGCCGCGTCGCTGGCCTTGGACATCAACGCGTCCGGCCAGATCGTGGGCAGCGCCCAGGTCGCAGGCGGACAGTTTCACGCGTTCTTGTACACCCCTGGCGCCGGAATGCAGGACTTGGGCACCCTTGGCGGCGTGAGCAGCTCCGCGACCGCCATCAACGACCTGGGCTGGGTCGTCGGGACGTCGGCACTCCAGGGTGGTGGATCGCACGCCTATCTGTGGATGCCGACGACCGGCATGATCGACCTGGGCGGGCTCGGCTCATCCAGCGGCGCCTTGGACGTGAACAACTGGGGCCATGTCGTCGGGTCGGCCACGGTCGCCGGCGGCGCGGCGCACGCGTTTTTTTGGGCGCCGACCACAAGCATGATCGATCTCGGCACGCTGGGTGGCCTGAACTCCATCGCGTATGCGATAAGTGACAGCGGGCGTATCGTCGGCGACAGTGCCGTGTCGGGCTCGGCCCCGACGCGCGCGTTCTCGTGGACGGCAGCGACCGGCATGGTCAACCTCGGTGTCGCCGCGGGCGGGACGTCGAGCACGGGATTCGAGGTTAACGAGACCGCCCAGATCGTCGGCACGACGACGATCAGCGGCGGTGCCCAGCGCGCGTTTTCCTGGACGCCTTCCACCGGCATGGTGGCGCTCGCCACGCTCGGAGGTACCAACGGCGCGGCGGCCGGCGTCAACGCGTCTGGAACAGTCGCCGGATGGGCGTATCCAGCCGGCAGCACTCTGCAGCGCGCCGCGATCTGGCGCCCGCGACGTGACGCTCTCATCGACTTCGGCAGCGCCTATGGGGCTTGGGTCCTGCAGAACGGCCCGGCGTGGACGCAGTTGCATCCGCTCAGCCCAGAAGCACTGACCCGAGGCGATCTCGACGGCAATAACTTCGACGACCTCATCGTCGACTTCGGCGCGGGTTACGGCACGTGGGTGTGGATGAATCACGCTACGTGGGTCCAGCTGCACCCGCTTAGCCCGAGCGCGATGACCACAGGAGACCTCGACGGCAACGGGCAAGACGAAGCCATCTTCACGTTCCCGGGGTATGGCATCTGGGTCTGGGACAACAACGCAAGCTGGAGGCAGCTGCATCCGTTCGACGCGACCGAGCTCGAAACCGGGCACGTCGACACCACGGTCGGCGCCGACCTCGTCGCCTCGTTTCCGGGCGCGGGCATGTGGATGTTCGCCAACAACGCCAGCTGGTCGCAGCTGAGCGCGCGCGACGCCGCGTCAATCCTCGCCGTGAACGTCGACGGCGTCGGCACTGACGACCTCGTGATCGACTTCCCCGGATTCGGGCTGTGGATCTACACGAATAACGCCGGATGGGGACAGCTGCACACGGTGAGCCCGCAGCACATTGCCTCGGGCGACGTCGACGGCAACGGGAAATGCGACCTCGTCATCGACTTCGGGGCATCCTACGGTATCTGGGTCCTGCGGAACGCCGCCTCGTGGTCGCAGCTCCACTCCGCGTCATCGGAGGGGATCGTCATCACGGACCTCGACGGCAGCGGCAAGGACGACATCCTCGTGGACTTTGGCCCCGCGTATGGATTGTGGAACTTCGCGAACAACTCGGCGTGGACGCAGCAACACCCGTTCAGTCCCGAGACCATGCTCGCCGCACGATTGCACTGACGGCAGCGCAAGAGGACAGCGTTCCGCCACGCGGCATTTGTGGCACCGGCGCGCAGCACTCAAGAGCTGAAGAGCGCTACAGATGAGACGCGAAATCAGCGTGCGTTCGATGCGATGGAGGCTGGCGAAGGGCTGAGAATGCGCGTTATGCTACCCGCGAGACGGCTGATGTTTCCTGTGGTCTGACCGGACACCAGGTTCCGAAAGGAAACAAGATGAACATCCCAAGCTTCACCGCGGAGGCCGCTCTGTATCGCGCTCACGAGCATCATGCCGGTTGGGCGCTGCGAGCTGGCCCGACCAATCGTCAGGCTGTCGGGCCACAGGCCCCACCGGGACCGGGGAAGGGGACCTCCGAGCGCTGTACTTCACGGTCCCTGCATTCCGAAGATCAACTGCAAGGATTACGGAGGCGGAATCTACGATTGCTGGGTCGAATACTACAAACGACTTCGCTGCTGCCCGGTGTCGATCTGGGGAGGCGAGCCTTGTCACTACACGACGTCCGGTTGCCCGCCCGGCCGTGACATCTCGCCGTAACCGAGTGCGCTACCGCTCTACGGCAAACGCAAACCGTCCGCCTTTCGTCGTGCTCTGCGCTTTCGCAACCGTCAACAGAGCCTGCGCCGCGAACGACAGCGTGCCGTCTCGGCGATAGACGAAGCGGAATTTGCGGTCGAAGGCCAGCTCGGGCACTTCGACCTGCACGAACTCGCGCCGCGCGATCTCGGTTTCGACCGTGATCGCCGGGAGCAAGGCCACACCATTTCCCATCGCGACGAACTTCTTGATCGCTTCGATGGTCGGCAGCTGCACGGGCATGCGGAGCTCGACCCGGCGTTTGGCAAAAGTATCGACGACCCGCTGCCGATACGGCGACGACACGTGATGCGCGATGAACGACTCGCTGCCAAGCTCGCTGATCGAGACCTTGGCGCGACGCGCCAGCGGATGTGTCGGCGGCACCACGAACGCCAGCTCGTCGTGATAGACCACGACCGACTGCAGCGCCGTCGTGTCGGGCCGGTAAGTGACCAGTCCGAAGTCGGCGCCGTAGTCGAGGACCTGGGCGGGCACACGGCTCGCCAGCGCCCGCTGAACGGTGATGTGAACGGCCGGATACAACCGGCAGTACTCATGAAGGATCGGGAGCAGATAGAGACACGTCAACTCGTTGGCGGCCACCGAGACCCGCCCCGTCCTCAACTGCCGCACATCGTCTAGCGCCGCCATCGCGCCTTGGCGGAGGTTGATCAGCCGCTCGGCGTGCTCGGCCAGGACCCGGCCCGCGTCGGTCAGCTCTCCCCGACGGCTGGAGCGGTCGAACAGCGGGCGGCCGATCTCCTCTTCGAGCTTCTTGATGGTCTGGCTAATGGCCGGTTGAGTCCGGTATAGCGCCTTGGCCGCGGACGAGAAGCTCCCCTCCCGCACCACCGCCAGAAATGCCTCGAGCTGAAATAGCTCCATTTTTGAACGATCTGAACCTCTGGAACCCCGTAGAACCGGTCGAATCTGTAGAACCTGTCCCCTGCCGCCGAAATGTGAATATAAGCCAACTTCGATACGGGTATAGAAATTATTACTTTGACTTATCTTTAGCCGCGGCCCAACACTGACGACACGTGGAGACCATGGCGCCAAGCACCCGGGTTCACGTCTTCGACACGACGCTTCGTGACGGCGAGCAGGCGCCGGGGTTTAGCATGACCCCGGCCGAAAAGCTGCGCCTGGCCTGCCAACTCGACCGTCTTGGTGTGGACATCATCGAAGCCGGCTTTCCGATTTCCTCGGACGGCGACTTCGAAGCCGTCAAGGCGGTGGCCGCCACCGTCCGGCGGCCGATCATCGCCGGCCTGGCCCGCGCCAAGCACGCAGACATCGATCGCGCCTGGGAGGCCCTGAAGGGCGCGGCCCGGCCGCGAATCCACGTCTTCCTCGCCACGTCGGACATTCACCTGCAGCACAAGCTGCGGATCGATCGGTCGGCCTGCATCGAGCAGATTCGTGACGCCGTCGCCCATGCGCGCGCGTACTGTGCGGATGTGGAGTTCTCGGCGGAGGACGCCACTCGGAGCGACCTGGCGTTTCTCTGCAAGGTTGCAGAGACCGCGGTCAACGCCGGCGCGTCGACCATCAACCTTCCCGACACCGTTGGCTACGCACTGCCTGGCGACATCGAGAAGATGTTCGGAGCCGTTCGCGAGCGAATCGGCGACAACGCGGTGCTCTCGGCGCACTGCCACAACGATCTCGGATTGGCCGTCGCGAACTCACTCGCAGCCATTCAGGCCGGCGCCCGCCAGGTCGAGTGCACGATCAACGGCATCGGCGAGCGCGCCGGCAACGCGTCGCTCGAAGAAATCGTGATGGCGCTTGAAGTTCGCGCCGACGCCCTGCCTCATCACACGAACGTGCAGACCGAAGCGCTGGTCCCGACCAGCCGCGCGCTGTCGGCGATTGTGGGCGTGACGGTCCCGCCAAACAAGGCGATTGTCGGCGCCAACGCCTTTGCCCACGAAGCCGGCATCCATCAGGACGGGATGCTGAAGCACCAGCAGACCTACGAGATCATGCGGCCCGAATCGGTGGGCGCGCCCGGCACGCTGCTTGTGCTCGGCAAGCACTCCGGCGTCCGCGGTCTTGATGCGCGGTGCCGCGCGCTCGGTCATCACCTCCGCCAGTCCGATCTGGACCGCCTGTACGTGCGCGTCACGGCGCTCGCGGATCGCACGAAGTCGGTGGACGACACTCAGCTCATGGCGATCCTTCAGGAAGAGCTCGGCCCGTCGCTGATGGGTCATGCCGCGTCCAGCAGGAACGCCAGTCAGGCCGCACGCTGATGAAGATTGCCCTGCTTCCAGGCGACGGCATCGGCCCGGAAGTGGTGGCCGAGGCTGTGCGAGTACTGAAAGCGGTCG
Source organism: uncultured Acidobacteriota bacterium (assembly GCA_963773045.1). Classification (GTDB taxonomy): domain Bacteria; phylum Acidobacteriota; class Vicinamibacteria; order Vicinamibacterales; family UBA2999; genus 12-FULL-67-14b. The sequence continues at coordinate 469,972 of CAVYZT010000016.1, forward strand.
GCGACCATGCGGGCCGACCGTTTTCTTTCGCCACTTATCCCATCGGCGGCACCGCGATCGATACCGAAGGCACGGGACTTCCGGCGCGGACCCTCGAGGCGTGTCTCGCGGCCGATGCCGTTCTGCTCGGCGCCGTCGGGGATCCACGGTTCGACAACCGTCCTCCCGCCGAGCGCCCCGAAGCCGCCCTGCTCGCGCTGCGAAAGGCCCTCGGCGGCTTTGCCAATTTGCGGCCGGCCGTCTGCTACGCGCCGCTGGCCAACCGGACCGCGTTTCAGCCGGACCACGTCCGGGGGGCAAACGTCTTGATCGTGCGCGAGTTGCTCGGCGGGCTGTACTACGGCGAGCCTCGCGGGTTCGATGAATCGGGTAACACCGCTTTCAACACGTTGATCTATTCACGCGGCGAGGTTGAACGCGTCGCGCGCGTCGCATTCGAGCGGGCGCGGCAACGGCGTCACCGTGTGGCGTCGATCGACAAGGCCAACGTGCTCGAAACCTCCCGCTTATGGAGGACGGTCGTCACCGAAGTCGGCAAACGCTACCCCGACGTTACGCTCGAGCACGTTTACATCGACACGTGCGCGATGCGGTTGGCGACCTCACCGGCCAGCTTCGACGTCATCCTCGCCGACAACCTGTTTGGCGACATCCTGAGCGACCAGGCGGCCTCCATCGCCGGCTCGCTCGGATTGCTGCCGTCGGCCACCATCGGCGGACGGGTCGATCTCTACGAGCCGGTTCACGGGTCGGCACCCGACATCGCCGGTCGCGGTCTTGCCAATCCGATTGGCGCCATCGCGAGCGCCGCCATGCTGCTCCGCTTCTCGGCAGGCATGGAGCAGGAAGCGGCGGAAATCGATCACGCCATCGAGGACACGCTCGCCGCCGGCGCGCGCACCAAGGATCTCGCTGGCCCCGGCGACCATTTCGTCTCGACCCAGGAGATGGGCCACGCCATTGCCGAAAACTTGATCGAGGGGCGGGAGCGCCGCCATTCCTACCATGCGGTCTGATCCAGATCACGAGGACAAGCATGAAGATTTGTCCCCACAACCGCGTGGTGGCGACCAACCTTCAGGTTTGTCGAAAACCCTGCTCGACAAGATCTGGAATGCCCACGTCGTTCGCGATCTGGACGACGGGCGCAGCCTGATCTACATCGATCGCCATCTCGTCCACGAAGTGACTTCGCCGCAGGCGTTCGAAGGCCTGCGCCTGACCGGACGGCAGGTCCGCCGCCCCGACCTGACCTTTGCCACCGTCGATCACAACGTCCCGACGACGGCGCGGCATCTGCCGATGGCGGATCAGCTGGCCCGCACGCAAGTGGAGACGCTTCGGGCCAACTCCGTCGCCTTCGGCATCCCGCTCTTCGACTTCGACAGTGGCCGCCAGGGCATCGTCCACGTCATCGGACCGGAACTCGGACTCACGCTGCCGGGAACGACGATCGTCTGCGGCGACAGCCACACCTCGACGCATGGCGCCTTTGGCGCGCTCGCCTTTGGCATCGGCACGACTGAAGTCGAGCACGTGCTGGCCACCCAGTGTCTGGTTCAGCGGAAGCCCAAGGCGATGCGCGTGACGCTGATCGGATCGCTCAGCGCCGGCGTCACGGCAAAGGACGTCGCGCTCGCCGTCATTTCGCGTCTGGGTTTCAGCGGCGGCACCGGCTACGCGCTCGAGTTCGCCGGGTCGCTCGTCGACGCGTTGACGATGGACGAGCGCATGACGCTCTGCAACATGAGCATCGAGGCCGGCGCCCGGATGGCCATCGTCGCGCCGGATGCGACGACGCTGGCGTATCTCGAGGGCCGCCAACACGCGCCGAAGGGTGATGACTGGACCGCGGCTGTCACGCGCTGGCGCGAACTGCGGAGCGATGCCAATGCGCGATTCGAGACGGAAATCGAGATCGACGTCACCGCCCTGGCTCCCCTGGTCACGTGGGGAACGCGCCCGGACATGGTGCAGCCGGTGACGGGCCTCGTGCCCGATCCCGCGGCAGCCGCCAACGAGAGCGATGCGCACGCCATTGAGCGCGCGTTGGCCTACATGGGACTGACGCCTGGGACGCCGATCGAGGACGTGCCGGTCGATCGCGTCTTCATCGGCTCATGCACCAACGCGCGTCTTGCCGATCTTCGCGCCGCGGCCGGCGTCGCGCGCGGCCATCGCGTCCATGCCGGCGTCCGCGCCATGGTCGTGCCCGGGTCGCAACAAGTGAAGGCCGACGCCGAGCGAGAAGGGTTGGATCGCGTGTTTGCGGAGGCCGGCTTCGAGTGGCGTGAGCCGGGCTGCTCGATGTGCCTCGGCATGAACGAAGACATTCTGGGCGAAGGCGAGCGGTGTGCCTCGACCAGTAACCGGAACTTCGAGGGCCGTCAGGGCAAGGGCGGCCGCACCCATCTGGTCAGCCCCGCCATGGCCGCGGCCGCGGCCATCGAAGGGCACTTCACCGACGTTCGGCGCTGGGAGTACCGGTAATGGCCGCGGGCAGCCGTCAACCGCTCCGCGCGCATCGAGGGCTCGTGGCGCCCCTGCGACGCAGCCACGTGGACACCGATCAGATCATCCCGAAGCAGTTCCTCAAGCGAATCGAGCGGTCGGGCTTTGGCCCGTTCCTCTTCTACGACTGGCGGCGCGTCTCCGGCGGTGATCTCGACGCGGCCTTCTCTCTCAATCAGCCCCAATACGCCGACGCGACCATTCTCGCCACGGGCTCGAACTTCGGATGCGGCTCGTCCCGTGAGCACGCCGCGTGGGCCCTTCTGGACGCCGGATTCCGCGTCGTCATCGCGCCGTCGTTCGCCGACATCTTCAGCAGCAACGCCATCGGCAACGGCATGCTGCCCGTCGCGCTGCCCGAATCGGCCGCGAACACGATCCTCGATCGGGCGGAGCGCGGCGACGGCTATCAAGTGTCGGTGGATCTCGAGCAATGCGAGGTCCGCGACGAGCAGGGGTTGCGTGAACGATTCACGATCGACGCCGCTTCACGCCGCCGTCTGCTCGAAGGCCTGGACGAAATCGACGTCATTCTTGCGCACGAACCCGATATTGCCGCCTTCGAGCGGCAACGGGTTGACAGCCTGGCCTGAGCGCACAACGCGCAGGGAACAACCCAGAAGCCACTTATGAAAAAGAGCGGAGCTCACATCCTCTGGTCGTCACTCGTCGAACAAGGCGTCGACACGGTCTTCGGCTACCCCGGCGGCGCCATTCTGCCGGCGTACGACGCGCTGCTCGATCACCCGATTCGTCATGTGCTGGTGCGCCACGAGCAAGGCGCCGCGCACATGGCCGACGGCTACGCGCGCGCGAGCGGCAGAGTCGGCGTGGCGGTGGCGACCTCGGGTCCGGGCGCCACGAACCTGGTCACCGGCATTGCGACAGCGATGATGGACTCGATTCCAATCGTCTTCATCACGGGTCAGGTGCCTGCGGCGCTGCTCGGCTCGGACGCGTTCCAAGAGACCGACGTCACCGGCATCACGCTGCCGATTACCAAGCACAACTATCTGGTGACGCGGGCAGCGGACATTGCGCCAACCATTCGCGATGCGTTCGCGGTCGCCATGTCGGGCCGGCCCGGACCGGTGCTCGTGGACATCACGAAGAACGCGCAGCAGGAAGAGGCGGAATGGATGCCGCACGACGAGGCGTCAGCGACGACGTCTCGTGTGCAAGCGGGCCTGAAGGCCCGCCTCTACAGGACCGAGAACGGCAAGCGTGAGGACGCGCTCGAACGGGCGGCCGAGATGATCGCGCGGGCGAAGCGGCCAGTGATCCTCGCCGGCCACGGCATCTTCAAGAGCCGGGCGATGAACGAAGTCCGGGAGATCGCCGAGCGGGCGCACATTCCCGTGGCAATGACGCTGCTGGGACTCGGCACCGTGCCCGCCGAACACGGGCTCAACCTCGGCATGATGGGCATGCACGGCGAAGCATGGGTGAACGAGGCCATCCAGGAGTCGGACCTCCTGCTGGCGTTCGGCATGCGCTTCGACGATCGCGTGACCGGCAAGCTCTCGGTGTACGCGCCGCACGCCCGGAAAATCCACATCGACATCGATCCGTCGGAGCTCAACAAGAACGTCCGGGCCGACGTCGGGATCGTGGGCGATCTGCGGACGGTGCTGCAGGATCTGCTCCCGCTGATCCAGGACACGCGGCGCGACGCGTGGTTTGCGCGCATTGGCGAGCTGGCGGGCGGACCGACCGTCCGCGAAATCCACGACCTGCCAGACGATGGGAAGTTCCTGGCGCCGCAGGTGATTCACGACATCTGGCGCGCGACCGGTGGCAACGCGATCGTCGTCACCGACGTGGGTCAGCACCAGATGTGGGCGGCGCAGTACTACAAGGTGGCCGAGGCGGGCACGTTCATCACGTCGGGCGGACTCGGCACAATGGGATTCGGCTTGCCGGCGGCGATCGGCGCGAAGATGGCGCGGCCCGAGCGTGAAGTCTGGGCGATTGTCGGCGACGGCGGCTTCCAGATGACGCAGGCCGAGTTGCAGACGGCGGTTCAGGAAGGCATCAAGGTCAACGTCGCGATCATCAACAACGGCTATCTCGGCATGGTGCGCCAGTGGCAGCAGTTCTTCCACGACCGCCGCTATTCCGCCACGCCGATGTCGTCGCCCGACTTCGCCAAGATCGCCGACGCGCATGGGTTGACCGGCATCCGCGTGACCTCACGCGCCGAGGTCGATGAGGCGGTGCGTCAGGCGCAGGCGTGTCCGGGCACCGTCGTCCTCGACTTCCGCGTCGAGCAGGAAGACAGCGTGTACCCGATGGTGTCGCCGGGCGCGGCGCTGCACGACATGATTCGCCGGCCAGGCAGCGTCTCGCTGGCTGAAACCGGAGCGGACGCATGATGGAGACCGAGGCGCTGCGGCCGCGCACCATCGTCGTCCGCTACGAGCACGCGATCGATTCGCTCGATCGTGTGGCGTCGATTCTGCGGCGCCAGCGCGTGCGTGCCGAGGCGTTCACCGCCGTGGCGTCGCACGATCGCGAGACCGTGCAGGCCACCATCATGTTCGACAGCACCGATCGCACCGCGGCGCGTATCGTCGCGCTGCTGGGGCGGCAGATCGGCGTGCTGGCGGTCGAAGACTGGACCTCACAAGCTCGCGAGGCGGCGCCTCACATCGCGGAGGACTGAGCGTTCGGCTCGGCGTCGCGAGTCGCCGCGTTGGCTTTGCCCGCTTCTGGCGGGGCGGAAAACTAGGGCTCGGTTGGCTAACACTTCACAGGTCAAGTTCTCTGGACCACGAGGGAGATCATGGCAACGATGATTCACGACTCTGATGTGGACTTCTCGGCGATTCGCGGCCGTCGCGTGGCCGTCATCGGCTACGGCTCGCAAGGCCACGCGCATGCCCTGAACCTCCGCGACAGCGGAGTCGACGTCCGCGTCGGCGTGCGGCCGGGCAGCCGTGGCTGGCAGGCGGCCGCAGCGGCGGGGTTCTCGCCGCTCGAACCAGCGGCGGCGGCCGAGTGGGCCGACGTCATCATGATCCTGGTTCCCGACCTGGAGCAGCCGCAGCTGTTCGCCAAGCAAATCGCGCCGCATCTGACGGCGGGCAAGATGCTGATGTTCGCACATGGGTTCGCGATCCGGTTTGGCTGGATCACTCCGCCTGCGGGAGTCGACGTGGCCATGGTCGCGCCAAAGGCGCCCGGCCACCGCGTGCGTGAGGTCTACGTCGACGGCGCCGGCACGCCGGCGTTGATTGCGGTTCATAACGACGCCACGGGATCGGCGTGGCCGATCGCGCTCGCCTACGCCAAAGGATTGGGGTGCACGCGGGCGGGCGTGATCAAGACGACGTTTGCCGAGGAAACCGAAACCGATCTGTTTGGCGAGCAGGCCGTGCTGTGTGGCGGCGTCAGCGCGCTCGTCACCGCGGGATTCGAGACCCTGGTCGAGGCGGGCTATCAACCGGAGATCGCGTACTTCGAGTGCCTGCACGAGCTCAAGCTGATCGTCGACCTGATGTATCGCGGCGGATTGAGCTTCATGCGCTACTCGGTGAGCGACACGGCCGAGCACGGTGACTACACCGGCGGGCCGCGCATCATCACCGACGAAACGCGACAGGTGATGCGTCAGATGCTCGCTGAGGTGCGATCAGGTGCGTATGCCGATCGCCTGGCGCGCGAGCACAAGACTGGTGATGGCTGGTTCAAGGCTGAACGCGAACGCCATCGCGAGCATCAGATCGAGCAGGTGGGCGCGAAGCTCAGAGCGCGGATGACCTTCTTGGAACCGGCGGCGGTGCCGGCCACAGAACCAGAGCCGGCTGGACGCTAATCGATTGTCGCGATTCGCTGTTCGCTGTTCGCAGAACACTCAGGAGCCTTGCGAACCGCGAATGGCGAAGAGCGAGCGGCTTCAGATACCGTGGCCGTATCCCGAATCCTGCCCGAAGCCGGAATCGAACACGTCCACGTACACCGGCACTGGCGCGACGGCCGTGTCCGGCTCCGTCGCGGTCGGTCGCGCGGCCGGCTGATCCATGACGAGGATGACCGCGCGCACGGCGCCGCTTTCGGCCTGATGGGCGCGCACGGCGCGCTCGATCGCCTGACAGAGGGCCGACAGAGCGGCGTCGTCTGCATCCTGCAGCCGGCCGTTGCGCCAGACCTTGGTCTGACTTCCACTCCCGTCCATGACTGTGACTCCTTTGTTCTGTGCATTTATCGGCAAAAGCAAAAAGGGCCACCACCCCTGCGGGTGATGGCCCTTGGAATCCTTGTTCGTTGGTGGCTACATCATCCGCAGGTGGCCTTCGGTCTAAGGCTAATCAGGCTGAACAACAGCCACAGCCTCAGGGCCAGGACCGAGACAGGAAGGATATAGACCGGCACGATTCACAGAGCTTAACGGGCGGCCTTGACCTGGGTCAATAGGCAGGGCCACAGGGGAGCCGGAAGCCGGGAGCCGGGAATCTGGCGTCTCTTCGATGCCGACCCGGGAGCCGAGCGTCTCTGATGCCGACTGCCGGATCCCGGATCCCGGATCCGGATGTAGTGCTACTGCGGGTATTTCTGGAGAATCTCGCGCACTCTTTCTACGGGGAGGGCCTCGGCCGTACCGAACCGGCTGGTCACGCTCGTCGCCTTCAGCATCGAGTTGTAAACCGCCTCCTCGGTGGCCTCGAGCGTGGCCTGGAATAGCGGCGACACCGCGTCGGTCGGCAACAGCGTCGTGGTTCGCGGCGCGGTCGAGCCGAAACGGGTCCGGCCATCCGCGGCGGTCGAGAAGGCGATGGCGAACTCGCCGCTGCCGTTGCTGTACGACGACCCGGTCCGGGCGAGGCCGAAGACGGCGCGCGCGGCCAACCGCTTGAGATCGCGAGCATCGAGCGGCGCATCGGTCGCAACGACGATCATGCACGATCCGTCGCCTTCGTCCGCTCGCGCCGCGTCGTTTTCCATCAGCGGCGCGACCTCGCCGAAGCGGCCTCCTGGCCGCGAAGGCGGGCCACCAGCCCTGTATGAGTACCGTCCGAGCAACTTCCCAATCGGCGCGCCGCCCATCGTCAGCACACCGCCGAAGTTGCTCTGCACCAGGACGCCAACGGTGTAGCCGCCGTACTGCGCGGTCAGCTTTCGCGACGCTGTACCGATGCCGCCTTTCCATCCGAACGCTTGTGTGCCGGTCCCGGCGCCGACGCTCCCCTCTTCCACGGCTCCGCCCTTCGCGGCTCGCAGCGCCGCGATCACGTGATCGGGTCGCACGTGAAGGCCGCGAATGTCGTTCAGTCCGCCATCGTTGGTCTCGCCGACCAGGGCGTTCACCGACCGCACGTCTGCGTTGCCTGGTTGATCAATCGTCCATCGGACGAGGCCTTCAACCGCCGCGCCAACGCTCAGCGTCGTGGTGAGCGCGACCGGCGTTTCGATGGTGCCGAGCTCATCGACCTGCGTCGAGCCGGCGAGCTTGCCGAACGCGTTGCCGACAAAGACGGCGCCCGGAACCTTGTCCTGAAACACGTTGCCGCCGTGCGGAACGATGACGGTGACGCCGGTGCGGACGCTGTCGCCTTCGATCAATGTGGCGTGCCCGACGGTGACTCCGGCGACATCGGTGATCGCGTTCAGCGATCCAGGCGTGAACACACCCGGTGCCAGCCCGAGTTCTCGTGCGCGAGGGCGTGCAGGGCTCTGCGCGTCCAATGTGACGGCGATCATCATCAGCAGTGTCAGCATCGACCGCAGCATGGACGCATGATACGATTTCCCGTTTCCGGATGCGGCAGATTCAAGGCTCAGCCATCGACGAGGCCGCGCGGCACGTGTACGACGCGGCTGTGCGTACCCCGCTCGTCCGACTGGAAACGCCGTTCGATGCCCAGCCCGGGCGCCCCGAGATTTATCTCAAGCTCGAGTGTTTGCAGCCGATTGGATCGTTCAAGATCCGCGGAGCGTGGAACGCGGTGCGCCAGCTGACGGCCGAGCAGTTGCGCCAGGGCGTGTGGACGGTCAGCGCCGGCAACGCTGCGCAAGGCGTGGCATTTGCGGCCCGGCGCGCGGGCGCCGCGTGCTCGGTCATGGTGATGGACACGGCGCCTGAAACCAAACTGCGGGCGATCGAACGGCTCGGCGCCGAGATCGTCAAGGTCAGTTACGACGAGTGTTGGCGGACCGTCGAGGCTCATGGATCGCCGCGCATGCGTGGTCATTTCGTGCACCCGTTCGACGACGACCAGTTCATCGCCGGCAACGGCACGGCGGGTCTCGAGATTCTCGAAGACCTCCCCGACGTGGACGCCGTGATCGCGCCGATTGGCGGCGGCGGTCTGCTGGGCGGCATCGGCACGGTGATGCGATCGCGAAAGCGGAATGTTCGCGTCTATGCGGCGGAGCCGGAAACCGCCGCGCCGCTGGCGACCTCGCTCGCGAGAAACGAGGCCAGCTACTTCGAGGGCTGGACCAAGTCCTTCGTCGACGGCGCCGGTGGAAAGTCGGTGCTGCCGACGATGTGGCCGTTGCTGAAGGATGTGGTGACCGATTCGATCGTGGTCTCGCTCGAAGAAGTCGCCGCGGCGATGCGGCGGACCGCCGAGCGCGTGCACGTCGTGGCCGAGGGCGCTGCGGGCTGCGCGATCGCCGCGGCACTGAGTGGCCGGGTCGGCGACGGCAAGATCGTCGCCGTCGTCTCGGGAGGCAACATCGATCTGTCGACGTTTGCGCGCATCGTCGGCGCCGCCGCGTGACGTCCAGACATTTTCTCAGGCGGCAACGGTGCGCATGCGAGCGGGTTGTTCGGAGTCCTTAGAAGATGTCTCGCGCCGCGCCCCTCGACGTTGCTCGGTACGGGCTGAGCCTTGGTCGAAAGGCGGAGCGAGGCCAGAAGACACTGTCCTGGCGAAGCGGAGCCGACACCGCTTTCTGGGCGATTTGAAGCGGAGTTTTACCAGCTAAATGTCCGAAGAACGATTTTCGACCGCGGCGCCATTACCGGACCGGATCCATCGCCTGCACGAGCTCGCCCTCGATCTGTGGTGGAGCTGGGATGCGCGGGCGCGCGAAGTGTTCCGGCAGCTGGACTACCCGTTGTGGCGGGCGACCGCCCACAACCCCGTCCGGATGCTGCAGGTGATCTCGCCCGAGCGGCTCGCGGCCGCGGCGGCCGACCCGGCATTCCTGCGCGCCTACGATCAGGCGATCTTCGGCCTCGACCAGGCGCGCACGGTCAAGCATCCCTGGTGGCGTGAGCACGCCAGCGCGATCAACGGCGGGAGCGTTGCCTATTTCTCGGCCGAGTTCGCGCTGCATCAGTCGCTGCCCATCTATGCCGGCGGTCTCGGCGTGCTCGCCGGCGATCATTGCAAGGAGGCGAGCGATCTCGGCATTCCGCTCGTCGGCGTGGGCTTCATGTATCCGCAGGGGTACTTCCGCCAGCGCATGAGCAATGACGGCTGGCAGGAAGAGCGCTACGAGCGCATCAGCTGGACCGATGCGCCGATCGAAACGGCCATCACACCGGACGGCAAGCCGTGCATCACGGCGGTGCCGCTGGGCGATCGCACCGTGCTGGTCGCCGTGTGGCGCGTCCGCCTCGGCGGCGTGCGGCTGTTCCTGCTCGATACCGATCTGAGCGAGAACGCGCCATGGGACCGTGAGCTATCGGCGCGCCTCTATGGCGGCGATCGCGAGACCCGCATTCAACAGGAAATCATTCTCGGCATTGGCGGGGTCAGGGCGCTACGCGCCCTTGGCATCACGCCGATCGTCTGGCATCTCAACGAGGGCCACGCGGCCCTCGTCGCGCTGCAGCGGATTCGCGAGCGGATCGAGAAAGGCCAGTCATTCGAGGCGGCGCTGGATGACGTGCGGCGATCCACTGTGTTTACGACGCACACCCCCGTTCCGGCCGGCCACGACGCCTTTCCGTTCCATCTCGTCGAGAAGCATCTGGCCAATTCGTGGGGCGAGATGGGCCAGCATCGGCAACAGTTCCTGGGTCTTGGCGAGTACGACAACGGCGGCGGTTCGCAGTTCAACATGACCGCGCTGGCGCTCCGGACCTCCGCACTCGTCAACGGCGTCAGCGCGCTGCACGGCGAAGTGACGCGGTCGATGTGGCGCCCGATCTGGCCCGACACGGCGCTCGATCACGTTCCGGTTCGGAGCATCACCAACGGCGTGCACGTGCCCACCTGGATGGCCGGTTCACTGTATTCGCTGCTCAATCGGCACTTCGGCGCGGGCTGGCTCGATCGCACCGACGACCCCTCGCTTTGGGATCGACTGCTCGACATCCCGGACGAGGATCTCTGGGCAATGCGGCTGCAGTTGAAGGCCGACCTGTTCAAGGAAATCCGCGAGCGCATGCGCGCCCGGTGGACCGGCGAACGCGTCAGTCCCGCGCGCATTGTCTCGGCCGGCGCCATGCTCGATCCCAACGCGCTCACCATCGGCTACGCGCGGCGGTTCGCGGCCTACAAGCGCCCCGAGTTGATCTTCCGCGATGCGGAACGTCTCGGCCGCATCCTCAACGCGGCCGACCGGCCGGTGCAGATCGTGTTTGCCGGCAAAGCGCACCCGGCCGACGACCCGGCCAAGCATCATCTGCAGAGCGTCTTCAAGCGCACGCTCGATCCCGCCTTCGGCGGCCGGCTCGCCTTCATCGACGACTACGACATGCACCTGGCGCACTACCTCGTGCACGGCTGCGACGTGTGGCTGAACAACCCGCGCAAGCCGCTCGAGGCGAGCGGCACGAGCGGCATGAAGGCGTCGCTCAACGGTGTGCCCCACCTGAGCATCGGTGACGGCTGGTGGGCGGAGGGCTTCAACGGCAGCAACGGATGGCTGATCGAGAGCCAGGCCGATCAGAACGATCAGGCCGCCACTGACGCCGCCGACGCCGACGCGCTGTATCGCATCATCGAGCACGAGGTCGTGCCGGCGTTCTACGAGCGCGACGAGCACGGGATCCCCCACCGCTGGATTCAGGTCGTGCGGGAAGCCATGCGGTCCACGATTCCCCGCTTCTCGACCCGGCGGATGGTCAAGCAGTACGTCACCGAGATGTACGCGCCGGCGGCCGGCGCGCACGTGAGCCGCTGACCGCGAAGAACCGGACGAAGCCGAGGACGTCGATGCGGCAGCACGCCATCGAGCAGGACCGCGTCAGCAACTTCCGGGAACTGGCCGAGAACATCCAGGACGTCTTCTATGACTACGACATCGAACGGCGTCGTATGTTGTATGTCAGTCCCGCTTACGAGACCGTGTGGGGCCGCTCGCGATCGGACGGACACGCTCACCAAAAACGCGTGAAGTACAATTACCGGAGCCATGTCACGAAAGTCGATCAGCAATAAGAAGGGGTGTGCCCTGTGCGGCGCCAAGGAGGTCTCGGAGCCCCGTGGCGAAGAACGCTACTGCCGCGACTGCTGGGACAAGAAGATCGCGGTCGAAGAGATTGTCGCGCGGGAGTTCTCGCTCAAGCGCTACATTCGCGCCCACAGCGCCGAGAAGTATCTGGTCTATCACTCGACGCAGAAGCGGCCGATCGGCCAGCTCATCGTCGTGGATGACGGCTACGACCTGTTCCTGACGATGACGATCTATCCGAACTTTGCCTGGGATGATCCCGCCTATCACCTGGAGGGCGACCCCGAGGGCCGGACGTTTGCCGAGCTCCTGGTCGATGTCGTCGCCACCGAAGTGATCGAGCCGTGGGGCGGCGGCAAGTGGCACCTCGAAGTGTTTCGGGCCACCGCAGCCGAACCGGAGGACTGGAACGGGGAGATGTAGCCGTTGGCTTTTCGCTGTTCGCTCTTCGCCAACGGCGAAAAGCCAAAGGCGAATCGCGCCCGAGGCGAGGCGGGGTTATAATCCGCAACCGGAGGACCATCGCATGAGATTCAACCAGCGGACCGTCGCCGCCGTCGCCGCGCTTGCCGTGCTTGCGGCCACAGCGACTTTTGCGGGTCAGACGCCCGCCCCGGCGCCCGCTCCGCCCGCGGCACCGAAAAAGCTCATCTCGCCGATGCGCGGCGAAGCGACCATCGAGTACACCAAGCCCAACACCAAGGTCTCGGGCACCGAGGTCGTCACGATCATTACGGCGAAGAACACGTCTACGGCCCCGATCGCCGGTTTCAAGGTCGAAGAGAACTGGTACGACAAGGGTGGCACGCCGGTCGGCGGCGACCTGTATCGGCATCCGAAGCCGTTCATGCCCAACGAGATCATCACGATCACGCTGCGCACGCCGAAGAAACCGACGATGCAGACCAACCAGTACAACTTCACCCACGCCAACGGCACCATCAAGCTCAAGCTCGTGCCGAAGATGACCCCGTCGACGACCTAGCCGGCCCAGAGGGGGCTCGGAGTGCAGTAAAGGCGAGTCCTTGGACTCGCCTTTCTCGTTTTGGGCTGAATTCCGCGGGGGCTATCCTGCGATGCGATCCGCGACGCCGCTGGCCAGCGGCACTCGCCACGTCTCGCCGCGAAACGTCTTCACCAGCAGCGCGATCCACAACAGAACCGCTCCGATCCAGATCAAGTTGCCCACGCCTTGCAGCAGCCTGAACGCCGGACCGGGCAGAAGCAGCGCCACGACGCTCACGCTGCCCAACGCGATCATCGCGATCGAGAGCACGCCGAACAGGACGACGGACTGCGCCGCATGGAAGCGGACGCCGCGATGCTGCCGCTCGACGACGAGGAAGACGAGACCGGTCAGCCACCAACCGGCGTAGCAGAGGACTGACGCCAGAGGGGCATCAATGCCAGTGCTGGTGCGCTCGCTCACTTCTCCACCTTCTCGAAGCGAATCTCGCCGGCAAACTTCGGCATCGACGCGATGTGCACGGGCGACGTGATGACCTGCGCGATCATTCGATCCGCGGGAGGCCTGGTTTCCATCCACTGCACCACGAGCGCCTGACCGTCCTGGCGGGTGCCGGTGATGCCGACGGCGTAGCCCGCCGTCGGGCGTTTTCCGAGGAACACCGCCACGACCGTGACCTTGGCGAAATCGACCTCGGGTGCCGGCCGGGCGCCGGAATGCTCCTTCCAGAGCGCCGTCCAGTCATCCGGCGTTCTCACGACGGCGTGGCGGCTCGATTCGACCAGACTCATGGAGCTGCGAGAAATCGTCGTGAGCTCCACCGGCACAGGTTGCAGGACAAGCGTCAGGGCAAGCAGAAATGCCATCGCACGAGCTATCGGGCTGTAACCGGCAACACGCGGAACACCAGCTCCCTGGCGGTCGAAAAGCGGTCTCCGACTTGGGCAGTGGCCTCGATTCGGAGCACGTAGAGAGCCGGCGCCATGTTCTTCAAAGGGATGCGCCCGGTGAATCCATAGCCGCCGGCCGAACCGTTCAGCTCGCTGCTGTCGCGCTCTTCCTTCGACTCGAACACCGATTGTCCGCCTTCGGCTTTCACCGTGGCCGTGAGCGCCACCTTGTGCGCGGTCTTAGGGAGGTTGTCGTAGACCTCGGCGAAGAAGGCCAGCTCGTCTACCTGCGGGAAATCGCGATAAGCCGTCAGCGGACCTGGCAGCAAGCGCTCGAGCGGATCCTTTGGACGTACGGTCGGCGCCGCGCCGCTCAACGCAGAGGTCAGCGCAATGCTGCTCATGACCAGCTGATCCTTGGTGAAATCAGGGACTTCGAGATCGTAGGTATTCGATCCGGCCTTCTTGCCGTTACCTTCGCGCGCTCCGACCCGCACCTGATAGCGCCCGGGCGGGAGATCGATCGACGAGATGAACCTGAAGCCGGTGGCCTTGACGCGGTTGGCGGTGTCCGGCTTCATGTTCAGCGTGATCGTGTTCCGCTCGCCTGGATACGTCTTGCCCTTGTCGTCCGAGGCAATGATCATCACTTCGAGGTCGTTGCGGAACATGCCCTCTTTCTCGACAAACGGCAGGGCTGCGCCACCGACCAGCGTCGAGAGCACGACCGATCCCTTCGGGGCCGGGCCCTTGAACACGGCCGCCGCCGTCACCATCGGGAGCCCGGGCAACGGCAGCGGACTCTCCATCGCCTCTTTGATTTCGGGCGAGGCGGTGTTGGGACCGGTCGCGGCCGCCTTGTTTTCCGGAGCCCGGCCGCGCGGCGCAGCGTATCCCTTGCGCGCTCGAACGGTCAGGTTCGGATAGCCGTTGAGCCGGACCTCGATCTTGCGATAGCGGCCATCGCGCCGGTCGTTGGTCGCGTAGTAACCCAGCACGTAGTACGAGCTGTTGTCATCGACGATGCGCTGGAACGCCGTGCTGAAGTCGTTGCGGTTCACGACGGCAAAGCCGCCGGTTTCGTCGGAGAGCACGCGCAGGCTGTCCTGACCGAGCCGGACCTCGTTGTAGAACGAGCCCTGATTGATCCCCAGCGACGTGTCGTCAGGAAACGACTGAACCTCGATCAAGTCGTCGCCCATCAGCGTGAGGCCGCGCGGGTCCACACCGTATACCACGACGTTGGCGCGTGTGGCGGCCGCGATCAGATCGCGCGTCGAGTCCATGATCGTCGAGGCGCTCGACGTGCCGAAGACATCGTAGATGTCGTAGTCGATGCCTTCGCTGAACAGCACCAGCGCCTTGCGACGGCCGCGGATGTTGCCGAGGTAGGTCGCGAGATTCTTGATGGTGTCGAGGGCGTTGCGGGCGTTGTGGCCACGCTCCATGTCGTCGACGTCGCCGATCTTGTCGCCCTGTTGCCGCGTGTCGCGCGTGCGCGCTTCTTCGTCGATCCGGTTCATCGTCGCCGAACGCAGCTTCATGCCGGCGAACCGGTCCACGGCCTGGACGAGCAGCCGCGGGTTGTTGGTGAACTCCTGCCCGACCCCTCGACCGCTGGTGACGACGACCGCGGCCGTGTCGTTGGCGCCCATGTAGCGCTCGATGAACTGTCGCGCCGCCTGCTTCGTGCGCGACGAGCGCCCGAACGCCGTGTGGAGATCGTCGAGGACGATCAGATAAATGCGGCCGTCGGTGCCCTCGATGTTGTTCCGGATATCCGGCTCGATCGGCTTGGACGCGAACAACGGCCGCTGGGTGCGCTCAACCGGAATGTTCACGAGGGAAAACACCTTGACCGGCTGTGGCTTGCCGTCTTCGAACACCTGAAAGTCCCCGGGCTTGAGCGTGGAGACGAACGCGCCTTGCTGATCCAGCACGCGGGCATCGACCTCCACGTAGTTGACCTCGGCGCGGAAGGTGATCGGCGGCTGCTGCGGCGGCGCCGACTGCGGCTGATTGGCTTCGGGCGGCTGGCCACTCTGGCTGGAGGCGAGACCTCCTACTGAGAACAGCACCGTCAGGAGTCCGAGCGACAGGAGTCGTCTGGTCATAAGCGTCATGGAATTGGCAGGCAGTCCCTAAGTATAGGACGGGACCAAATGCGAGACGGTTTTACCGCCTGCCGGTCGCCGTTTCCCGTGTTCTACCCCATCTGCCGGCTGCCGGTTGCCGTCTGCCGTGTTTATAATCGCGATCTGATGGCAATCGACGTCGGCGCAGTACAGGCCGCACTCCGCGCCGGGGGACTCGACGCCTGGCTTCTCTACGACTTTCAAGGTTCCAATCCGGTCGCGCATCGCATGGCCGGTCTCGGCGGCGGAGGGCATCTCACGACTCGCCGCTGGTTCTATCTGATTCCCGCCACCGGCGAGCCGCGCGCTCTCGTCCACGCCATCGAACGGCACAATCTCGATCATTTGCCTGGGACCAAATCCGCGTACGCCGGTCGTGCACAGCTCGAGTCTGGCCTCTCGTCTCTGCTGTCGGGCGTCCAGCGGGTCGCAATGGAGTACTCGCCACGCGGAGCCATCCCCTACGTCTCGCGGGTTGATGCCGGCACGATCGAGCTCGTTCGAAGCTTTGGCGTCGACATCGAATCCTCCGGCGACTTGATCCAGCAGTTCGAAGCCCATTGGAACGCCGCCGCCATCGCCACGCATCGCGCGGCCTCGGAGAAGCTGTACCTCGTCAAGGACCGCGCCTTTGGGGCAATTGCCAAACGCCTTCACGACAGCGAGCCTACGACCGAATACCAGATCCAGCAACTCATGGCCGCCTGGTTCAGGGACGAAGGCCTGGTGAGCGACTCGCCGCCGAACGTTTCCGCCCAGGAAAACGCCGGAAACCCCCACTATTTGCCGACCTCCACCGCCAGCCGACCGATCCGCAAGAACGAATTGGTGCTGCTCGATCTCTGGGCCAAGTTGTTAACGCCCAAAGCGGTCTACGCCGATATTACGTGGATGGGGTACACGGGCCAGCAGCCGCCGGACGAGATGACCCGGGCCTTTGCCGCGGTCCGCGACGCCCGCGACGCCGCATTCGCCGTCATCCGCGACGGCGTGCAGGCCGGACGCGAAATCCGCGGGTTCGAGCTCGACCGCGCCGCGCGGCAGGTTCTCGAGCAGTCGGGTACGGCGCCGCTATCCTGCACCGGACGGGGCACAGCCTCGGCGAACAGGTGCACGGCAACGGCGCGCACCTGGACGACTACGAAACCCACGACGAGCGCCGGCTGTTGCCCGGCAGCGGCTTTACGATTGAGCCAGGTCTCTACTTCGAGCACTTCGGCGTCCGCACCGAGGTCAACGTCGTCTGGGGGCCGGAGGGGCCAGAAGTGACTGGTCCGCGTCAGCAAGCTATCGTTTCGGTGATATGAAGGTGGGATGTTGGAGGATCTAATGTCGAGTCGGAAAACAACGCTCTTTTATGCCCTGTTGATTGCGGTTGCGTCGCTGGCGGTCGGGATGGTGATCGCTTCGCGTCTCGATCTGTCGCCGGTGTCGTCGGCGCAGTCGACCATGGCCGTGCCGCCGATGAACAGTGCACCGCTCAGCGGCCCGGTGGACGCCTCGACATTCCGAAACATCGCGAAGGCGATGAGTCCGGCGGTCGTGAACATCCGCAGCACGTCGAAACAGCGCGCACAGGAGATGACCGAGTTCTTCGGCGGCGGCGACGACCTGCTGGAGCGCTTCTTCGGAGGACGCGGCGGCGGCGGCGGCAACACCCCGAACCGTCAGCGCCCGCCGCGCGAGCAGGAGACGCAGGCGGCCGGCACCGGCTTCGTCATCAGCAAGGACGGCCTCATCCTCACGAACAATCACGTCGTGGAGGGCGCGACCAAGATCGAGGTGACGTTTTTCGGAGAAGAATCCGACATCTTTCATGAAGCGACGTTGGTTGGGCGTGACGCGCTGACCGATAGCGCGTTGATCCAGCTGAAGGAGCCGAAGAAGGACCTCACCGAGGTGAAGTTCGGCGACTCTGGCCAGATGCAGCCGGGCGACTGGGTCATGGCCATCGGCAATCCGTTCGGCCTGGCGCACACCGTCAGCGTCGGCGTGATTAGCGCGACCGCCCGATCCTTCCCGATCGCCCAGCAGCGGTTTGCCGACGTGCTGCAGACCGATGCGGCGATTAACCCGGGCAACTCCGGCGGACCGCTGTTGAACGCGCGCGGCGAGGTGGTCGGCATCAACACCGCCATCTACACCGACGCTCGCCAGCAGGGAAACATCGGCATCGGATTCGCGATTCCCATCAACACGGTGCGCGAGCTGCTGCCTCAGCTGCGCAGCGGCAAGGTCACTCGCGGAGTCATCGGCGTCAGCGTGTCGGCGGTTCCGATCGATGCACTGGCTGAATTCGGGCTGAAAGAACGGCGCGGCGCGCTCGTCGGCACAGTGACCCGAGGCGGCCCGGCTGCGAAGGCTGGCCTGGAGCCCGGCGACGTGATCCTGGAGTTCAATGGCAAGCCGGTGAAGAATCGCGACGAGCTCGTCAGCGTCGTCGTCTTGACCAAGCCAGGAACGACAGTCCCGGTGAAGATCCTGCGCGACAAGACGGAGAAAACTGTGTCGCTAACCGTCGACGAGCTGAATCTCGAAGAAGAGAGCACCCGTACCGCGCGCGCGACGCCAACCGATCCAGACGACGAACCGCTGGAGGGCTTTGGGATCACGCTGAGCCCGCTGACCGCGGATCTGGCGCGCCAGCTTCGCATCCCGGTCGACACCGAGGGCGCGGTCGTGTCTGACGTGGAGCAAGGCGGCTCGGCGTTTCGCGCCGGCATCGCGCGGGGCGATGTGATTCTGCGAGTCAACCGACGCCCGGTTCGCACGCCACAGGAGGCCAATCGAGCGCTGGCCCAGGTGCCGTCGCATGGGACGGCGTTTCTGCTGGTCTTGCGCAATGGTCAGGAGCAGTTCTTCACCGTTCGCAAGGACTGATGGAGTTATGGGCGGAGACCGTGTGGGCCACTCCGTTGTCGCGGCCCCGGTGCACAACTGAAGCATCCATGTCGGCAACCACCGGTTCAGCCGTCACTGGCGATTAGGCAACGTGGCCCTCGAACGCGAGATCAAACTTCGCTTTGAGAGCGCTGACGAGGCACGAGCGAAAATTCTCGCGCTTGGCGCAGCCCCGCTCCACGGCCGGCGCCTGCAGGAAGACTGTCTGCTGGACGCGGATGACGAGCTGCTCCGCCGCCAGCGCTCGGTCCTTCGCGTGCGAAACGAGGGCGGCAAGAGCCTGCTCACTTTCAAGGGCCCGGTCGAGCCGGGCCCGATGAAGCTCAGAGAAGAATGTGAAACCGTCGTCGCCGACGGCGACATGCTGCTCACGATTCTTCAGCTCCTCGGATTTCACGTCTGGTTCCGCTACGAGAAGTACCGCGAGGAGTTCTCGGCGCATGACGTGGTCATCGCCATCGACGAGACGCCGGTCGGCACGTTCGTCGAGATCGAAGGCGGCGAAGCCGCCATTCACAACACCGCCGCGGCACTCGGCCGCACGCCAGCCGACTACATCACCGACTCGTACCGCTTTCTCTTCCTCGAACATCGCGACGCATACGGCCTGGCGGGACAAGACATGGTCTTCACCGCTCGCGTCGAGGCATGAGTGACCTCTCGGGCTGGCCGGCGCTGGTGTTGTCGGCGGGACTGGGTACTCGTCTGCACCCGCTATCTCTCGTCCGCGCCAAGGCGGCGTTGCCGGTCGCCGGCGAAGTCCTGATCAGCCGTATTCTCCGCCGCCTGCGCGAGTTCGGCATCGAGCGCGTCGTGCTCAACCTGCATCATCTCGCCGACACAATCACGCGCGAGGTCGGTGACGGATCGTCATTCGGTCTTCGCGTGCGCTATTCGTGGGAGTCGCCGATTCTCGGGTCGGCCGGCGGCCCGGCCCGGGCGCTACCGCTGCTCGAAACCGATCGGTTTCTGATCATCAACGGCGACACCATGGCCGACGTCGATCTCGCCGATCTCGCGTCGACCCACGCTGCCAGCGGCGCGCTGGTGACGATGGCAGTGGTGCAAGGCGATCCGCGCTACGGCGGGGTCATGGCGGACGCAGAGGGAGTGGTCCACGGGTTTGTGCCGCCTTCGCTTGCTTCGTCGGATCCTGCCAGCTTCGGCGGGCCAAGCCGCGGCACTTCTGGCACGCTTGGCACCACCCCTGGCACTTCAGGCACCCTTGGCACCCCTGGCGCCCTAGACACCCTTGGCACCCTAGGCACCCTAGGCACCTTGGCCGGGTTAGGCACCTTTCACTATGTCGGCGCCCAGGCGGTCAACGCGGGAGCGTTTGCCGGAGTCGATCCTGATGCTCCGATGGAGACGGTTCGGGAACTCTATCCGCGGCTCATCGCTGAGCGGCGAGAGGCCGTTCGCGCGTACTGGACGACCGCCGAGTTTCTCGACATCGGCACGCCGGCCGGATACCTTCACACCGCCTCGCACGTCGCGATGCGCGAAGCCAAGCCGCTCGATCGCGGCGAGCGCTGCGCGGTCGCTCCGGATGCCCGACTCGAGCGGACCATCCTCTGGAACGATGTGACGGTGGAATCTGGCGCGTCGCTGGTTGAATGCATCGCCGCCGACGGCGTGACCGTTCCTGCCGGCGCGACCTTCCACCGCTGCTCGCTCGTGAGCCTGAACGGTAAAATGCTCGCCGAACCATTCTGAACCTGTCGAACCCGTAGAACCAGTTCTTGACCGATCCTCGAATCAGCCAGTACCTCGACGAAATCGGACTCGCCGCCCGCGTGACCCAGGTGGTGCCGCTCACCGGCGATGCGTCGGATCGGCGCTACTTCCGCGTCCGGCTGCGCGGCGACCCTTCAATCGTGCTCGCGTTGCACGCCGGCCCGATCGATTACGCGGCCATGCCGTTCGTGTCGGTGGCGCGATTGCTGTCACAGGTGCCCTTGCCGGTACCGGCCATCCTCCATCATTCGGATCCGCTTGGCCTGCTCGGCCTGCAGGATCTTGGCGACGTCACGCTGCAGGCGCACCTGGGCGCGGCCTCGGCCGACGCGCATGCGGCGCTCTATCGCCAGGCGGTGACCTTCGTCGCCGAACTGCAGCGTCGCGGCGCGGTGCTGCAATCCCCGGACTATCCGCCGTATCAAATCGCTTTCGACGTCGAGAAGCTCACCTGGGAGCTCGAGTACTTCACCAAGCACTACCTGGTGGCGTATCGCGGCGCTTCCCTGTCGCCGGCGCAGCGCGACGAGTTGCGCAAAGAGTGGTCCGGCATCGCCACCGAGCTGGCCGCCGAGCCGCGGGTGCTGTGCCATCGGGACTATCACAGCCGGAACCTGATGCTGCACGAGGGCTCGCTCTACATCATCGACTTTCAGGACGCGCGAATGGGACCCGACACCTACGATCTGGTGTCGCTCTTGCGCGACTCGTATGTCGATCTCACGTCGTCCCAGGTTGACGAGCTGTTCGCGTTCTTTCTGGCGCTGAAAGGCCACACGCGCTCGACGGCGGCCGAGACGCGCGAGTTCAGACGACGCTTCGATCTCATGGCGCTCCAGAGGAATCTCAAGGCGCTTGGCACGTTCGGCTTCATGGCGACCGCGCGCGCCAACCCCGTCTACATCCAGTACATCCCGCGGACCGTCAACTATGTGAAGGCCAACCTGCTCAAATACCCTCGCTGTGCGCGGCTGAGCGAGTTGTTGTCCGGGTGGCTCTAGTCAGCTGCCGGCCATCGGCTATCGGCTGTCAGCCATCAGCGATCAGTCGTTCGCGGTTCCTGAAAGCTGAAAGCCGTAAGCCGAAAGCTGAAAGCTGATAGGTTTGGACCTGTGTTCGGCATCTCGACGCACCTGTATCACCTGGAACGTCTGTCTCGCGATCATCTGGTCGAAATCGCGGCGCACGGGTTCGACGCGGTCGAGGTGTTCGCGACCAGGGACCATTTCGACTATCACGACGCCGGAACCGCCGCCGCACTGGCTGAGTGGCTCTCTGACACCCGCCTGGTGCTGAACTCGCTGCACGGACCGATCGCGGCCGGTTTCGCCGGTGGACGCTGGCGCGACTATTACAATCTGGCAGCGCCCGACGAGAGCGTCCGGCGCCTCGCCGTGGCCGAGACCCGCGCCGCGCTCGATCTCGCAGCCACCGTCCCGTATCGCTTTCTCGTGTTGCACGCAGGCGTGGTTGGAGATGGGCCATCAGCGGCGGACAACCGGAGGGCGTCGATGATTCGAAGCCTGGCAGAGCTGGCACCGGTCGCCGCAGGCGCGGGCGTGCGACTTGCGGTCGAGGTGATTCCAAACAGCCTGTCCGGTACGTCGGAGCTCGTCGCGCTGATCGAGGAAGAGATCGACATCCCCAATCTCGGCATCTGCATGGATGTGGGCCATGCGCGGTTGATGGGTGATGTCGTGGACGCCATCGAGGCCTGCTCGGGCCACATCGTCACCACCCATCTTCACGACAATCGAGGGCAGACCGACGACCATCTGATTCCTGGACGAGGCGTCATCGATTGGGACGCCGCCACGCTCGCCTTCCAGAAGGTCGGCTACGACGGCGTCTGGATGTTCGAGCTCGCGATGTCCACGACACCTCGGACGATCCTGGAGCACACGCAGAAGGTTCGAGAGCGGTTAGAGTCGTTGCTGAGTATCGGCGATGAGATGTTGGGAGATGAACGAATGTGATGATCTGGCGAGGTCGTGATCTGACGATCGATCGGGCGATCGGTTGATCTGATGATTTGGCGATCGATGCGATGATCTATTTGGTGATGTTTCCGTGCTTCCGTGTTTCCGTGTTTGCATTTCAACTGACCGAGCATGACGCACACATATATCGAGAAGATTGGCGAGCACGTCGGGCAGACGGTCACGATTCGAGGGTGGCTGCATAACCGCCGGTCGAGCGGGAAGATTCACTTTCTCGTCGTCCGTGACGGCACTGGATTTCTTCAAGTGGTGATGGGCAAGAAGGATGTGGACGAGGCCACGTTCGCGCGGGCCGATCACCTCAGCCAGGAAAGCGCGGTCGTGGTCACCGGAACGGTGCGAGCCGACGAACGCGCGCCGGGTGGCTACGAAATGATCGCCACGGCACTCGAGGTCATCGCCGAAGCCCACGACTACCCCATCACGCCAAAGGAGCACGGCGTCGACTACCTGATGGATCGCCGTCATCTGTGGATTCGCGCCGAGCGCCAGACCGCGATCCTGCGCGTGCGCCACGAGGTGATCAACGCGGTCCGCGACTTCTTCAACAGCGAAGGGTTCATCCTCGCCGACACGCCGATCTTCACCCCGGCGGCCTGCGAGGGCACGACGACGCTGTTCCCGGTTCAATACTTCGACGATGAGACGGCCTACCTCACGCAGAGCGGCCAGCTCTACAACGAAGCCAACGCGATGGCGCTGGGACGTGTGTACGCGTTCGGGCCGACATTCCGCGCCGAGAAGAGCAAGACGCGCCGTCACCTGACCGAGTTCTGGATGGTCGAGCCCGAGATGGCTTACGCCGACCTCGATGACGTCATCAAGCTTGCCGAGAGCCTCGTGTGCTCCGTCGTCGAGCGGGTACTCGATCGGCGGCAGCGCGAGCTGAAGGTGCTGGAGCGCAACACGTCCAAGCTGGAGTCGGTGAAGGCGCCGTTTCCCAGGCTCCACTACGACGAAGCGGCCAAGATCCTGCTCGACAAGGGCCTGCCGTTCCAGGTGGGCGGAGACCTGGGTGGCACCGACGAGACGGTGCTGTCGGAGCACTACGATCGCCCGGTCTGCGTGACGCACTATCCGGCGGCGGTGAAGGCCTTCTACATGAAGCCCGATCCGAATCAGCCGGATCGCGCGTTGTGCGTGGACGTGCTGGCGCCCGAAGGGTACGGCGAGATCATCGGTGGCGGCCAGCGCCTGGACGATTACAACCTGCTGGTGCAGCGGATCAAGGATCACGACCTGCCACAGGAAGCGTTCGAGTGGTACCTTGATCTTCGTCGCTACGGCTCAGTGCCGCACGGGGGGTTCGGAATGGGGATCGAACGGGTGGTCGGCTGGGTGTGCGGACTCGAGCATGTCAGAGAGACCATTCCGTATCCGCGCATGCTCTACCGGATTTATCCATAAGCCTCGCAACAGACGCGTGCGGCAAGGCACGCTCCCACGAGCATCAGCGACCCAGGAGGCCGCGAAGGGGCCGACTTCTAGGCGCGAGCGAAGTGAAGCGCCTTCCTACCGAGGCGGCGAAGCCGCCGAAGCCTGTTACACTCAGAGGTTCCTATGAAGATTGGATTCGTCTCCTTGGGGTGTCCCAAGAACCTGGTGGACTCCGAGGTGATGCTCGGCATCGCCGAGCAGGCCGGGCACGAGATCACGCCGGACTCGGCCGAGGCCGACGTCCTGGTCGTGAACACGTGCGCGTTCATCGATCGCGCGAAGCAGGAGTCGATCGACACCATTCTCGAGATGGCTCAGTTGAAGGGCCAACGCCAAGGACGAAAGCTCGTGGTCACGGGCTGTCTGGCCGAGCGCTACCGCGATGAGCTGATGAAAGAGATTCCGGAAATCGACGTCGTCCTGGGGACAGGAGAAGTGCCGCGGATCGTTGAAGCACTTGGACTGACTTCGACAACCGGCAACCGGCAACCGGCAGCCGGGACACAACACGTTCTCACGTTCTATCGAAGGGACTCCCACGAGGCACGCAGCGCCGAGCCCACGAGCGCCGCAGGCGCGAGCACACGAGCGAGCGAAGCGAGCGAGCCCCACCAGCCTGTGTTCGGCCTCGACCTGCCGACCTACATCTACGATGCGCAGACACCGAGAAAGCGCGTCACGCCGAACCACTATGCCTACGTGAAGATTGCCGAGGGCTGCGACTACAAGTGCGCATTCTGCGTCATTCCGAAGATGCGCGGGCATTATCGCAGCCGCTCGATCGACTCGATCGTGCGCGAGGCGCACTCTCTCGCCGAGCAGGGGGTGAAGGAGCTTCTGCTCATCTCGCAGGATTCAACCTTCTACGGCATCGACCGTCGCGAGTACGGCGCGTTGCCGCGGCTGCTCCGACAACTGAACGCCGTCGACGGCATCGAGTGGATTCGGCTGCTCTATCTCTACCCGACAACGATCACAGACGACGTCATCGATGCCATCGGCGAGCTCGACAAGGTGTGCAAGTACATCGACCTGCCCTTGCAGCACGCCTCAGACCTGGTGCTGAAGCGGATGAAGCGGCCAGGGACCCGCCGCTCGTACGTGCGCCTGCTCGACAACATTCGCGCGCGCATCCCCAACGTCGCCCTCCGCACGACATTCATCGTCGGATTCCCCGGCGAGACGACGCTCGACTTTGCCCAGCTCGAAGAGTTCGTCGACGAAATCGGCTTCGATCATCTCGGCGTCTTCACCTACTCGCACGAAGAAGACACGAGCGCCTACGAGCTCAAGGACGACGTGCCCGCGGCGGTGAAGAAGAGACGGCGGGAGCAGGTGATGGCGCGCCAGAAGAAGATCGTGACCGCCCGTCAGAAGAAACGCGTCGGCGAGCGCGTCAGAATCGTGATCGACGGCATCTCGCCAGAGCATGACCTGGTCGTCACCGGCCGGCTCAACGGCCAGGCCCCGGAAATCGACTCGATGGTCTACCTCACCGACGTCGACCCGAGCGATCTCATCGCCGGCAAGTTCGTGGACGTGGAGATCGTCGGCGCTCGGGAGTACGACCTGCTCGCGACGCCGATCCACACCGCGCCCTGACTCGAGCTCACGACCGCCCACATCACGACGGCCTCCGCGTGTCGTTGACGGCCGCTCGTGAGCCGGCGGCCCTGGTGGCGCGGCACGGTGCCGCAAGCCAGTGTGTTAAACTATTCCTTCGGTTCTTAGTCTGGGGTAACCAGAGTGGGCCTTGCAATTCGCCCACTCTTTGTTTTTAGGGGGCGTTTTTGGGCCCGCTCGACCGCGTCCGCGAGATCGCCGCTCGGGTGGCCCGGCCCCTGGGCCTCGAGATCTTCGACGTCGAAATGCGTCGGGATCGTGGTCAAAACGTCCTTCGAGTCATCCTCGATCGACCGGGTCCGTCGGCCACGCCCGAGGAGAGCGTCAGCATCGACGATTGTTCGAAGGTCGCTGAGGATTTGAGTCCCCTGCTGGACGTCGAGGACGTCCTGCCGGACGGGAAATACACCTTGGAGGTGTCGTCGCCCGGGCTGGATCGCCGGTTGCGCGGCGCCGACGACTTCCGGCGGTTCGCCGGACGCTGGGCCAAGATCGTGTTAGCGCAGCCGGTGAAGCGCCAGACCGCGTTTGCCGGACGAATTCACAGTGTGGAGGGCGATGACGTGGTGTTCGACTCGGAGGGTCGGAAGCGTGTCCGCCTGCCCCTGAGTCTCATCACGCGAGCCAAGCTAGACGTGGAGTTCTGATCGCACCATGAGCACCAATCCGTTGCAGCAGACCATCGAGGCCCTGGCCAAAGAGAAGGGCATCGAGCCCGAGACCGTCATCCAGGCGATGGAAGAGGCCGTGCTCACTGCCTCGCGCAAGTTCTACAAGGGTGGTGAAGACCTCAAGGCGAAGTTCAATCCCGAGAACGGCCAGATCGAGCTGTTCGCCGTGAAGACCATCGTGAACGAGGTCACCGATCCCGACAAGGAAATCTCGGTGGCGGAAGCCAAGACGATCTACGGCGAGGATGCCGAGGTCGAGGTTGGCTACGAAATCGAGTTCCCGAAGCGGACCGACGTCCTCGGCCGCATCGCCGCTCAGACCGCCAAGCAGGTCATCGTCCAGAAGGTTCGCGAAGCCGAGCGTGAGAACGTCTTCGCCGAGTACAACCAGCGCGTCGGCGAGGTGATGAACGGCATCGTCAAGCGCTTCGAGCAGGGCGACATCATCGTGGAGGTCGGCCGCGTCGAGGCGGTGCTGCCGCGCAAGGAGCAGTCCCGCGCCGAGAGCTACACGCAGGGCGACCGGATTCGTGCGGTCATCCGTGGCGTGAGCAAGAGCGCCAAGGGGCCGCAGATCGTGTTGTCCCGCACCGACCCGGCGCTGCTCATCAAGCTCTTCGAGCAGGAAGTGCCCGAGATTTACGACGGAACCGTCATGATCCGCGGCGCGGTGCGCGAAGCCGGCGACCGCGCGAAAGTGGCCGTCTACTCGCGCGAGCGAGACGTCGATCCGGTGGGCGCCTGTGTCGGGATGAAGGGCACGCGCGTGCAGGCGATCATCCGGGAGCTGCGCGGCGAGAAAATCGACATCGTCGACTTCTCGGACGATGCGGTGCAATTTGTGACCAATGCGCTCAGCCCGGCGAAGGTCCAGCGCGTCACCATCGTGGACGACAAAGAAAAGGTGATGGAGGTGATGGTCGAGGACAGCCAATTGTCCTTGGCGATTGGCAAGAAGGGCCAGAACGTCCGCCTGGCGGCGAAGCTCACGGGCTGGCGCATCGACATAAAGAGCGAGGAAGAGAAGCGCAAGGAAGCCGAAGCGCAGTTCGGGGCGCTCGAAGGGGCCGCGGCGGAAGCGGCTCCTGACGATGAGCCAGGGCCAGAGCCAGGGCCAGGGCCAGAGCCAGAGCCAGAGCCAGGGCCAGAGCCAGAGCCAGAGCCGAGCCCATCGAACGAGTAACACAGATGCTCAGCCAGGGCCGCAGATGGCCGACTTCAAGCCAGGGCCGCAGATAACGCAGATTGCATAGGCTGGTTTCTAGTCCAGGATTACAAACCGCAGAGGGTCAACGTTGTCCACTGTTCGGATATACAAGGTCGCAGAGCTGTTGAACACCACCAGCCAGGAAGTGCTGGAGCTGCTCAAGAAGGCTCACGGCATCGAGCTGAAAAGTGCGTCGAGCACGCTCGAAGAAATCGTCGCGCGCCAGTTCGTGGACCGGCTTGCGAAGCAGCGCGGGATCGAGTTGCCCAAGGGCGATGTCTTCTCGGAGCAGGCCGTCAAGCCCGCGGCGAAAGGAAGAGTGTTTCCGGGAAAGAAGGGCGCTGCGCCACCGGAGCCGCCGAAGCCCGCCGCGCCGACGCTTGGGCCGCCGCGACTCATCAAGAAGGCGCGGCCGGTTGAGCCCGCACCCGAAGTCGCCGCGCCTGAGCCGATCGCTCAGCCCGACGCGGCCGAGCCGCCGCAGGCGGACGAACCAGTCCACGCGCCGTCGCCAGCCGATGTCGCACCAGAGCCGCCAGCCGCCGTCGCCGAAGCTCCCGTCGCAGCCGCCGCCGACGAGGCGACTCAGACTGTTGCTGCCGAGCCGTCTGCAGCCGACAAGGCAGGGCGTTTCGTGCCGCCGAGCATTCGTCTGAGAGTCGAAGAGCCCGGCAAGGCGCCGCCAAGCGCGCCGCCACTGCAACCTCGACGTCCAGTTGCGCCACCGACGCCCCGCGTGGTGCCGGCCGCCCCGACACGTCCGTTGCCGGCCGCGACGGGAAACCTCGCGCGTCCCGCAACGTCGCGGCCATCCGCACCGCGTCCACCGGCAAGCAACACCGCCGCGATGCTGGGCGGACCACGCCCTCTGCCGGCACAACCTGTACGGCCGGCCACTGGACTGCCTCCGCGCCCGCCGGGTAATCGCCCGCCATTCCGTCAGCAGCGTCCGTCTGGCCCGCGGCCGGGTGGCGGCGTCAAGCGCGATCACTCCGCGCGTCCGACGGCCGTTGCCGCTCCTGCCGCACCGGTCCCGATTACGCGGACGATCATGCTCGCCGAGGGGATGACGGTGAAGGACCTCGCCGACCGTCTCGAGATCCGCGTCAAGGACGTGCTCAAGGCGCTGCTCGATCGCCGGATGATGATGACCATCAACTCGGTGATCGATCTCGAAAGCGCTCGCACCATCGCGGCCACGTTCGGCGCCGAGATCCAAACGCGCAGCTTCGAAGAAGAGATTCTCGAGGAGAGCGACAAGACCGCGAGCGCCGAAGATCTCGTGCCCCGCTGGCCCGTCGTCACGATCATGGGTCACGTCGACCACGGCAAGACGACGCTGCTCGACTCGATTCGCGAAACGCGCGTCGCCGAGCGCGAGGCCGGCGGCATCACCCAGCACATCGGCGCCTACCTGGTGCACGTCGGCGACAAGAAGAGCGTGGTCTTCCTCGACACGCCCGGTCACGAGGCGTTCACGATGATGCGCGCCCGCGGCGCCAAGGTCACCGACGTCGTCGTGCTGGTCGTTGCCGCCGACGATGGCGTGATGCCGCAGACCAGAGAGGCCATCGATCACGCCAAGGCGGCGAACGTGAAGATCATCGTGGCCGTCAACAAGATCGACAAGCCCGGCGCCAATCCAGAGCCGGTGAAGCGCCAGCTCACCGAGCTCGGCTTGATGCCTGAAGAATGGGGCGGCCAGACCGTCTTCGTCGAAGTCTCGGCCAAGAAGAAGCAGAACCTCGACACGCTGCTCGAAATGATCCTGCTCGTCACCGAGATGGACGACTTCAAGGCCAACCCGAAACGCAGTGCGGTTGGCACGGTGCTCGAGACGAAGCTGGATCGCGGACGCGGTCCGGTGGCGACGGTGCTGGTGCAGGACGGCACGCTTCGGGTCGGCGACAGTGTGATTGCGGGTCCGGTGGTCGGCCGGGTGCGAGCCCTCATCGACGACCGCGGGCGGGCGCTCAAGCTGGCGGGTCCCTCGACGCCCGTGGAACTGCTCGGCCTCGAGGCCCT
Organism: uncultured Acidobacteriota bacterium; assembly: GCA_963773045.1. Classification (GTDB taxonomy): domain Bacteria; phylum Acidobacteriota; class Vicinamibacteria; order Vicinamibacterales; family UBA2999; genus 12-FULL-67-14b. The sequence continues at coordinate 499,430 of CAVYZT010000016.1, forward strand.
GCCCTCTCCTGGAGATTCGTTCCAGGCCGTGGCCGACCCGGCCAAGGCGCGTCAGATTGCGACGTTCCGTCAGGGCCAGGCCAAGGAGAGGCAGCTTGGCGCCAAGGGCTCGCGGCTCACGCTGGAATCGCTGCAGCAGCAGCTCGCCGAGGGCGGCGTCAAAGAGCTGCCGCTCATCATCAAGGCCGACGTGCAGGGTTCGGCCGAAGTGCTGGCCGACACGCTCGCCAAGCTGTCGGACGAGAAGACGAAGATCAAGATCATCCACTCGGCCGTTGGCGCGATCAACGAGTCGGACGTGCTTCTGGCGACGGCATCCAACGCCATCGTCATCGGCTTCAACGTGCGGCCCGATCGCAATGCCGCCGAAGTCGCCGAACGCGAGAAGGTCGACGTCCGGCTGCACTCGGTCATCTATCACGTGACCGATGAGATCAAGAAGGCCATGGCCGGCATGCTGGATCCCACTTTCAAGGAGGTGCGGATCGGCGGCGCGACCGTCAGGGAGACCTTCAGAGTGCCGAAGGTGGGCACCATCGCGGGCTGCATCGTCAACGACGGCCGGATCACGCGCCAGGGCGAAGCCAAGGTGCGACTGGTTCGCGACGGCGTGGTCGTGTGGGAAGGCAAGCTGGCCTCGCTGCGGCGCTTCAAAGACGACGTCTCCGAGGTCAAGTCAGGGTTCGAGTGCGGCATCGGCCTGCAGAACTTCAACGACGTCAAGGTCGGCGACGTGATCGAAGTGTTCCAGATGGAGCGGGTGGCGCAGGCAGTGTAAAGTCCGCCGTCCGCCGTCCGCCGTCCGCCGTCCACAGTCCACGGTCCTCGGTCCGAGAACTCGGAACCAACGCTCTTTCGAACCGCGGACAGTGGACGGGGACCGTAGACTGTTTTTATGGCCCTTTCTCATCGCGTCGAGCGCATCGCGGAGCAAGTGCGAGAGGAGGTCAGCCAGATGCTGGCCACCGAGGTCCGGGATCCTGGCGTCGGCCTGGTGACCGTCACCCGCGCCAAGGTCACCGGCGACCTCTCGCTGGCGCGCATCTACTGGACGATCATCGGCGACGCGGCCGAGCGAAAGAAGACCGCCAAGGCTCTCGCCCGAGCCGTCCCCTACCTCCGGCATCTGCTGAGCCAGCGGCTCACGCTGCGACGGGCGCCGGAACTGCAGTTTCTCTTCGATGAGTCCGTGGCGGCGCAGGACCGGATCGAGAAGATCATCCAAGAGCTGCACGCCGAAGAAGCCTCCCGCAAGGCGGTGACGCCCGAGCCTGCCGGCGAGCCCACGAAGCCCTTCGAGTCGGCCGCCCTGACAGGGCAGGACGACGTCGTTCAGGGCAAGCGCGACGACACCGAATGACGTCCGCGACGCGACCAACCGCTCGCCCTGACCCTTCGGCAGGCTCAGGGTCACCCCGAGCGAAGTCGAGAGGTAAGCGAGTCGCTCGAGCGCGAGCGACGAGTCGAAGGGCCAGGCGCAAGGACCTGCTCGTCTGGGTGGACTGCGAGATGACGGGCCTCGATCTCGCCCGAAGCGTTCTGCTCGAGATCGCCACGATCGTGACCGATCGGGATCTGAACATCGTGGCGCATGGTCCTGAGCTGGCGATTCATCAAAGCGCGCAAAGGCTTCGTGCGATGGACGCGTGGAATCGACGCACGCACAAGGCCAGCGGGCTCCTCGAGCGCGTGCGGGCCTCGCGCGTGAATACGGCCGAGGCCGAGCGGCAGACGCTGCGCTTCATCCGGAAGTTCTGCTACGCGAAGACCGCTCCGCTGTGCGGGAACTCGGTCTGGCAGGACAAGCAGTTCCTCGAGAAGTACATGCCGGATCTCCACGGCTTCATGCACTACCGCATCGTCGATGTGAGCTCCATCAAGCTGCTCGTGAAGCATTGGTACCCGAACCTGGAGCCGCCGGCCAAGGCCTCGACGCACCGCGCGCTGGTCGACATCGAAGAATCGATCGACGAGCTGCGCTACTACCAATCGATCCTGACCCGCCAGCGATCACCCGCCCCGAATGAGCCGAGCGCAAGGCGTTGACGGCGTGCTTGTCGTCGACAAGCGCGAAGGTCCCACGTCGCACGACGTCGTTGCGCTGGCGAGACGGGCGCTCGGCGTCTCGCGGATCGGCCACACGGGCACGCTCGATCCAATGGCGACTGGAGTGCTGCCGCTGGTGATTGGCCGCGCGACGCGCCTGGCGCAGTACCCTGACGGCCAGCCGCAAGGAGTACGAGGCCACGATCCGTTTCGGCGTGACCACCGACACCTACGATCGATCCGGGACTATCGTCGGCCTGTCCGACCGCCGGCCGACGCGCGCCGAGGTGGAGTCGGCACTCCCGTCGTTCACCGGATCGTTCTCGCAAACACCGCCGGCGTTCTCGGCGAAGAGCATCGAGGGCACGCGCGCCTACGATCGCGCGCGGAAGCACGGAGCGGCAGCGGTACGACCAAAGCCGGTAACCGTGACCGTCCAACGTCTGGAAATCCTCTCGGTCGACGAAGAGACCGTGCGGCTACGCGTCGAAGCGGCGGCCGGGTTCTATGTGCGGTCGCTGGCCCACGACCTGGGAACTGTCCTCGGCACCGGCGCCGTGCTCGATGCCCTGCGGCGCACGCGTTCGGGGGACTTCGGGCTGGACGCCGCGGTCCGGTACGAAGATTTGGTGACTTCGAACCGCGAGTCCTTGTTGAGACGTCTCGTGCCATTCGATTGGCTGTTGAGCGACCGGCCGTCGGTCACCCTCGACGCGACCGGCGTCGACCGGGTGCGTCGAGGCCTTGACGTCGGCCCATTCCGTCTCGAAGACGTCACCGGAGCCGTCCGCAGAGGTGATGCGGGCTCCGCGGACAGCGGCGCGGACGCACCCCAGGAGAACGTTGTCCTCATCCGACTCGTGGACCAGGAGGGGCGGCTCATCGCCCTGGGAAGGGCGGCCGGGGAACCAGGGTTCTTACACGCCCCGGTCGTTTTCGGCTAACATGGAAAGGCTTTAGACGGCATCGGAATCGATACATACGGCGGCTTGGTGCTTCGGATTTCGGGCACTCGGTCGTGCGTGGAGGCAACAGTGGCCCTGACGAAAGACAGAAAAACCGCCCTCATCGGCGAGTACAAGACCCACGACAAAGATACAGGCTCTCCGGAAGTCCAAGTCGCCATCCTCAGCGAACGCATCACCTACCTGACCGACCATTTCAAGTCGCACGCGAAGGATCACCACTCCCGCCGCGGCCTACTCAAACTGGTCGGCCAGCGCCGCCGCCTGCTCGATTACCTCAAAAGCAAGGACGCCGACCGCTACGCTGAAATCATCAAGCGACTTGGCATTCGAAAATAGCAAGTCCCGGTTCACGGCAGGACGTGAACCCTCCAGAGGCATTTATGCATAAACGTGATCTATCAGTTGGCTCGCAGACGTTGTCCATCGAGACGGGGAAGCTGGCCAAGCAGGCCGACGGCGCCGTCATCGTCCGCTACGGCGATACGATGGTGCTCGTCACCGTCTGCCACTCTCCGAGCCCCCGCGAAGGCATCGACTTTCTTCCACTGACCGTCGACTATCGCGAATACACCTACGCTTCGGGAAAGATTCCCGGCGGCTTCTTCAAGCGCGAAGGCAAGGCGACCGAAAAGGAAACCCTCACCAGCCGCTGCATCGATCGGCCGATTCGTCCGCTGTTTCCGTCCGGATGGACCTACGAGACGCAGCTCATCGCGTTCGTCCTGTCGGCGGACACCGAGAACGACGCCGATGTGCTCGCCATCACCGGTGCGTCAGCCGCGATTGCAGTCTCGAGCATCCCGCTCGAAAAGACGATTGCGGCCGTCCGCGTCGGGCTCATTGACGGCCAGTACGTCATCAACCCGACGTACCCGCAGCGCAAGCAGAGCCGGCTCGATCTCGTGATCGCCGGCAGCAAAGAAGGCATCGTGATGGTCGAAGCGGGCGCCCACGAAGCTTCTGAAGAGGAAGCGATTCAGGGCCTCGAAGCTGGACACGCCGCGATCAAGGAGATTTGCGCGGTCATCGACGACCTGGCCCGCGACGCGAGCCGTAAGAAACTGGCCAAGCCCGAGAAGGCCGACGATCACGCGTTCCGCACCGACATCGAAGGACGGGCGCTCTCGTCACTCACCACAGCCATGCGGATCAGGGGCAAGATCGACAACTACGCCCAGGTGGACGTGGTCCTCGATGAGCTGCTCGAGGGCCTGCCCGAAGAGCTGATCGCCAGGAAAGACGAGGCGCGAGCCATTTTCGGCGATATGCAGGAGAAGGTGCTGCGGTCCGAAGTCCTCGAGCGGAACGTTCGGCTCGATGGCCGGCGGTTCGACGAGATCCGTCCGATCTGGATCGAGAACACCGTGCTGCCTCGCGTGCATGGCTCGACCGTCTTCACGCGCGGCGAAACCCAGGCGCTCGTCACCGCGACACTCGGCACGTCGGACGATCAGCAGAAGATCGAGATGGTGGACGGGGAAACGTGGAAGCGCTTCATGCTGCATTACAACTTCCCGCCGTTCTCGGTTGGCGAAGTGAAGTTCATGCGTGGACCGGGTCGCCGCGAAATCGGCCACGGCGCGCTCGCCGAGCGATCGCTCGTGCCGGTGATGCCGGCTGAAGAGGTCTTCCCCTACACCGTCCGCGTCGTCTCCGACATTCTGGAGTCGAACGGCAGCTCGTCGATGGCTTCGGTGTGCGGCGGGTCCCTGGCGCTCATGGACGCAGGCGTCCCGATCAAGGCGCCAGTGGCCGGCGTCGCCATGGGCCTCATCATGGACGAGAAGACCGGCAAGTATGCGGTCTTGAGCGATATCGCCGGCGCCGAGGACCACTTCGGCGACATGGACTTCAAGGTCGCCGGCACCGCGGAGGGCATCACGGCTCTCCAGATGGACATCAAGGTCACCGGGATCTCGGCCGAGATCATGCGCAAGGCACTCATGCAGGCGCGTGAGGGCCGGCTGTTCATCCTGGGCAAGATGCAGGAGTCGTTGCCGACGCCTCGCAAGACCATCTCCGCTTACGCGCCGCGCATCGTCACCATCAAGATTCCCGTCGACAAGATTCGCGACGTCATCGGGCCGGGCGGCAAGATGATTCGCAGCATCATCGAGAAGACCGGCGTGAAGATCGACGTCGAAGACGACGGTCATGTGAACGTGGCGTCGGCTGACGAGGCCGCGGCCGCCAAGGCGATCGGCATGATTCAGGAGCTCACGGCGACGGCCGAGCTCAACAAGACCTACCTCGGCAAGGTGCAGCGCATCACCGACTTCGGCGCCTTTGTCGAGATCATGGCCGGCACCGACGGCCTCCTCCACGTCTCGGAGATCGCGCACTATCGGGTCAAGGACGTGCGTGACGAGCTCAAGGAGGGCCAGCAGGTCCTCGTCAAGGTGATCGCCATCGATCCGACCGGCAAGATTCGCCTGTCACGCAAGGCGCTGATCTCGCCGGAAGAAGGTGGACAGCCCCCCGCCGGCGGTGGCGAAGGCGCGACGGTTGGCGGCGGTGGCGGCGAAGAGCGCGGCGAGCGTCAGCCTCGCGGCGATCGCGGTGGCCACCGGCGTGACCGCGATCGCGGACCGCGTCGAGATTCGTAAAATAGGGAGGGTGAAGGCACTTCTCACCCTCTCGCTCGCCCTTCTGGCCCTTGCGTTCCTCGCGCCGCCCGCGAGGGGTCAGGAACAGGCGCCGAATCGGCGCGATTTCAAGATCGTCGCGAAAGATCACACCTTCACACCCGACCGGATCGAGGTCGCGCAGGACGACCTCGTGAAGGTGACCCTGACGAGCGAGGATAGGGCGACGAGCTTTGCCGTTGACGCCTATCGCATCGCCAAGCGTGCCAGCGGCGGCGAAACCATCACGTTCGAGTTTCGAGCCGATCAGCCGGGGACGTTCACCTTCTACTGCAATCTCACGACCGATGCCGGCTGCAAGGACATGAAGGGCACGCTCGTCGTCAACAAGCGATAGGGCACTTCGCTTTTCGCTATCGCGGTTCGCTCTTCGCGTGAACCTGGCGGTCTCGCAAAAGCCGAACAGCGAATCGCCAACCGCCGGTCTAGCGTCTCGGAAATTTATCCGGGTTGTCCGTGAAGAGCGCGTCGACGCCGATCGTGTAGAGGTAGTGCTCCATCTCGGCCGTAACGGTCGGAAAGTCTTTTACATCCTTCGCTCGGAAGGTGTACGGCGTCACGGAGAGACCATCCGCATGCGCCCACTTCACCAGGTCCGGATTCTTCAGCAGGATCTCCTTTGCCGGACCGAGGCCCTGCACGATGCCTTTCCACTCGTCCACCCTGGCGCTCGAATCCCAGCCGCGAGGGTTGCCGATGAGCAGCACGACCGGCACGCCGATCTTCATCTGCGCCAGCTTTCGCGCGCTCGCTTCCCCGAATGTTTGCAGGATCACCGGGGTCTTTGGATCGGCTGACGGGCCGCGCAGCTTGTGCTGGTCGAGCGCTTTGGCCACGAGCTCCTCGAATTTAACATCGCGCCCCTCGTAGATCTCAGGCGTCTTCAACTCGGGGAACATGCCGGCCTTGCCGCGAATCAGCGCCACGGCCTCGTCGAAGGTGACGATGCGCTCGTCCTTGAACTTGGGATCGAACCATGAGCCGGCGTCGAGGCGTTTGATCTCGGCCAGGGTGAAGTCGTTGGCGAGCCAGGCGCGCATCTTGCGGCCTTCGTAGACGATTTCGTGCGAGCGGTCCGGAAACACCTCCTCGATGTTCGTCGTCCGCTCGAGGCTGGGATCGTGCAGGCAGATCAGCACGCCGTCACTCGTGACCGCGAGATCCTGCTCGACGTAGTCGGCACCCTGTTCAATCGCGAGCCGGTACGCGGCCAGCGTGTGTTCCGGCGCGTACGCCGAAGCGCCACGATGTGCGACCAGTGTCTTTCGCGAGTACTGAGCGGCCGGTGCAGCAGTCATGGTGAGGACGGTGGCGAGGAGGATGAGACGGCGCATAGGTTCTCCGGGCAGAGACAGAGAATAGCCCAGCGGGCTTCCGACGTGGGCTTCAAATCCGTGTCAATCAACTTGTCTGTGTAACCTGTATCATCTGCGGCTGGCCTGTCTGTGTAGTCCGCGTCATCTGCGACCCTGGCTGGTCTGAGTCATCTGCGTCATCTGCGACCCTGGCTAGTCTGTGTCATCTGCGTCATCTGCGGCCCTGGTTAGTCTGTGTCATCTGCGTCATCTGCGGCCCTGGTTAGTCTCTGTTATCTGCGTCATCTGCGGCCCTGGCCTTCGTCTACGTCATCTGAGTGTTGAATCTGCGTGCGAACTCGATGCGCTCGCGGATCGGCGGATGCGAATAGAAGAGCCAGCGCACGAGAGGTGACGGGTACTCCTCGGCCAGATTCTGCTGTGACAGCCGGCGCATCGCGGTCACGAACGCCTCGATGTTGCCGGTGGTGGTCAGCGCGTAGCGGTCGGCGGCGCGTTCCTGCAGCCGGGACAGCCCGTTGACGACGGGCAGCATCACGAACGAGGCGACACCGCCGGCCAGCATCAACAGCGGAAGCGCGGCGGGGTCGGCGAGGCCGCGAAAGCCAAGCGGCGCGAGGGCCGCGCGCAGGACGAGGTTGGCGAACGCAAAGCCGCCGAAGAGCAGGGCAGTTTGCAGCAACATCCCGCGCCACAAATCGCGGTGCACGTGATGCGCAAGTTCGTGCGCGAGGATGACCTCGATCTCGTCCTCGGAGTAGTCGGCGAGCAGCGTGTCCGAGAGCAGGATCCGTCGCGTCCGCCCCATGCCGGCCAGCGCCGCGTTGGCTTTCTTCGTGTGGCTGCTGACTACCCATTCGAACACCCCGACCACGTCAGTGCGGGCCTTGGCGGCCAGCGCAAGCAGGCGGGCGGCCAGCGCCGGACGGTCGAGCGGCTTGAACCGGTAGAAGATCGGCAGCAGGACGACCGGCGCCATGCGCACCAGCCCGACCATCGCCATCGCGAACACGATCGCCGAAACGATCCACCACGTATCGGGCCAGTGCCGGATCGCCGCAAAGACGACCGTCGCAGCGGCGACGCCGAGCCCGATGCCGAGCGTGACGCCCTTCACCTGGTCAGCGAGCCAGTGTCCGACCGACTGAGTCGACAGTCCATAGCGATGCTCGAGCAGAAAACCCTGATAGAAGGCGAACGGCCACTCGACCAGTTGCAGCAGGAGGAGCGTGGCGATTGTCATGAGCGCGACGGTGACGGGCTCCTCCAGACCGGAGGGGAAAATACTGGCAACGGCGGCCGCCGCTTCCCGCAGCCGAAGCGCCGCGCCTGAAATGGAGAGTCCCAGCAGTATCAAACCGGCAACCGCGGTGCCCAGCACATCCGCGCGCCGGCGGAGCCGGTGGTAGCGAGTGGATTTGTCCTCGTTCACTCGGGCGTCAGAGTAGCATGCGCCCGCTCGTGCCCGAGCTATGAGGTGGGACGAGTAGAAGCGCGCGCCAGCTTGACGCCGCCGTTCGTGGTCGAGAGATTCACGCGAGCGCCGCCGCCATTCAGGGTTCCTTCGAGCCGTCGCCGGGTCTTCTCGCCTTGCAACGCGACATCGAGATCGATCACTTCCACGCCGCCGTTGACTGCGCGAGCGTTGATCGTGGCGCGGCTGGTTTCCGGCAGCTGCAGTGAGACTCCCCCGTTCACGGTCTCGAGCTCGACCCGGCCGTCGGGAGGCAGCGACGAAGCCAACTCCATCCTGACGCCGCCATTCACGGCCGAGGCCTCGATGGTGGACGACGCCAACCGGGTTCCGGTCACGCCGCCGTTGACCGTCTGCGCGTGAATCTCGACGGCCGAGAGCTCCTCCAGGAGCACACGGCCGTTGGTGGTCTTGAAGTCGACGGTCATGCCCTTGGGCACTTTGACGGTCCAGGTCACGTCGTGTCCGGAGAACCCGCTCATCCGCGGGGCCCGCACCTCCACCCGCACTCGACCCTCGCTCACTTCTTCCCGGATCTCCACCTTCGCCAGCAGGTCCTTGGCCGCTTCGTCGGACATCGCCTTGGCGGTCCGAACGCCGGTCAGCTCGATCTCGTTGCCGGAGGCGGCCGTCGCTTCAATGCGGCCGTTGATGTTGACGAGCTCGATGCGCCCGCCGGCGGGGAGGGTGTAGCTGCGAGTCCACGTGTCGCGAGCCTTCCCGACCGCGAAGTCGACCGAAAAGCCGTGGCGGCCTTCGCCGGCCTGGATGTCGCAGGCCGCCAGGCTGACCGCGGCCGCGAGGACGGCAACACCGGCGACATGTTTTGACCGCATAGAGACGTATACGTGTGCTGCGGGAAACAGGTTCTACAGGTTCTACAGGTTCTGCGGGTTCCGCTGGTTCAGGTTCTTCGCGTTCGATGAGTTCTGCTGGTTCGCACCCGCCGAACTTGTGGAGCGCAAGGAGCCTGCAGAACCTGGACCGGTAGAACCCGTAGAACCTGCGGAAGCTGTTGAAGCTGTTCAGTTCAGCTGTATTGAAATGAGCTTCGACACCCCCGACTCCTCCATCGTGACCCCGTAGAGGCGGTTGGCGATCTCCATCGTTTTCCGGTTGTGCGTGATGATGATGAACTGCGTCCGGTCCATCATCGAGCGCAGCATCTCCACGAACCGGCCGATGTTGGCGTCGTCCAGCGGGGCGTCGATCTCGTCGAGCAGGCAGAAGGGGCTGGGTTTGTAGCGGAAGATCGCAAACATGAGCGCGATCGCGGTCAACGCCTTCTCGCCGCCGGACAACAGCATCACGTTCTGCAGGCGCTTCCCCGGTGGCGACGCGACGATGTCGATGCCGCTTTCGAGGGGATCGGCCTCGTCCAGCAGCGCGATGCCGGCGCGGCCGCCGCCGAACAGCGTCGAAAAGGTCTGCTGGAAGTTCGCGTTGATGGCGGTAAAGGCTTCGCGGAACCGCGCATGCGTGGTCTCGTCGATGCGGCTGATCGCCTGATTGGTCTCGGCGATCGAGTCGATGAGATCCTGCCGCTGAGTGGTCAGAAACACGTGGCGCGTTTCAAGCTCGGTGAACTGATCGATGGCCATCATGTTGACCGGGCCAATGCGATCGATCTTGCCCCGGAGCTCGGCGATGGCTTCCTCCGCGGTCATGTGGGCCGGCGCCGCCTCTTCGGGGGCACCGGGCGGCGTCTCCTCTTCTTCGTCGGCATCCGGCGCCTCGGCCGCGCGAATCGCGCGCACGTCCGGCTCGATCTGGCCGGCCGCTTCCATGGCTGCCACCTGAGCCCGAATCTCGTCGAGGGTCGCGCCGACACTGTCGAGCGAGTGCTGCGCCAGATGGGTCAGGTCCGACTCCGCCATCACGCGGGCGACGTCCACTTCGGCGACGAGCGCGCGAACGCTATCGACCGCGCGGCGAGCGTCGCGAATCACCTCTTCCTGACGTTCGGTCGCGGCCTTGATCTCAGTCGCTCGATCGTCGGCGGCCTGCAACTCCGCCCGTATGCCCTCCAGCGCCCGGACATCATCGTCGAGCTGACTCTGCGCCTCCTCGACCGCCGACAGCAGCCGTTCGCGCTGATCGCGCATCGACGACGCGTCCCGGGCGCAGGCGGTCAGGCGATCCTCGAGCTCCGACGCCGCGGCATCCATCCGGGCGACCTCGGCTCGAGCCGATGCGCTGCGCTCGACGAGAGCGGCGTGGGCGGCCCGCGCTTCGGCGGCGGCGCGGCTCAATTCCTCCGCGGCTTCGCGAGTGTCGATCAACCGCCGCTGCGCTTCACTCAGCCCGCCGTCAGCGACGACCTTCTGCTCATCCAGTCGAGCGATCGATTCCAGTCCCTCGGTCTGGCGCACGTCGAGGGCGGCAATTTCCTCTCGCGCTCGCCCGATTTCGCTGCTCACGAGATCGAGACGCTGCTGCAGTCGGAACTCGTCTTCGGCCGCGCGCACGGCCTGCGCCTCGATGCCGACGATGGCCTTCTCCTGACGGTGGAACTCGGTGGAAAGACCGGCGATGGCCGCGGTCGCGTGGGTGATCATCTGTTCGAAGCGCGCCGTCTCCGAGGCAAGCTGATCGAGACCCTCGCGAAGGCCGTTGATGCGCTCTCGAAGCTCTTTGATTTCACGCTTGCCCGCGAGAATCCCGCGCGATTCCGCCTTGTCGCCGCCGGTGACCACGTGGCGGCCGCGGAACACATCGCCGTCGAGCGTCACGACCGGGAACGGAAAGAGCGGCGCGATGCGCGCCGCGGTCTCGAACGATTCGGCGACCAGCGCGCCTCGAAGGACTGCCTGAACCGCCGCCGGGAACGGGCCGCTGACGCGAACCACGCTCTCGAGAGGAATCGCGCCCGAGGGCACGTCCTCATGTCGCGACGCCGCCGCTTCAGGACCGGCCGGACGGCCGATGACGAACCCGCACCGCCCGGCGTCTTCCTTGCGAATCAGCTGCAGGCCCGCCGTGACGTGATCGAGCCGCTCCACCAGCACATGCTGCAGCAGATCGCCCAGACACGCTTCGACCGCGCGTTCGTAGCGCGGCTCTACTTCGATGAAGTCCGCCAGCGCGCCCATCTGCCCGACCCTGCCATTGGCACTCACGAGGACGAGGCGGGCCGCGTCGGCAAACCCCGAGCGATGGGTGTCGATCTCTTCGAGCGAGCGCAGGCGCGCGGTCGCCGCGGTGAGCTCCTGCTCGCGCGATCGCATGTCCCGCTCGCGCCATTCGTGCTCGATCTGCGCGCTCGCCAGCTCCGATTCGCGCGCGGACCGGGCGACGCGCGCGGCATCCAACCCGTCCTGCGTGCGCTTCAACGCCTCGGCCGCCGCGCGCCGCTGATCGGTCACCTTCTGGAGCTCGGCGGAAACCTCACGCGATTCGAGTTCCAGCCGTCCAGCAACGTCGACGGCCCTCTCGCGTTGCGACGAGGCGGATTCGTGCGCGGCGTTGATGGCCGTGATCGTGTTGAGCACGGCATAGACGTCGGCGCGTGCGTGCTCGACCTGCTGCTCCAATGCCTCGATGGTGCGCTGCGCCTCGGCATACTCCTCGGCCGTGGCCGCGGCGCGAGCCGCCGCCTGATCGCGAGCCGTTTCGGCTTCGAACACGGCCTGGCGCCGGCCGGCCAGCGCCGCCAGCTCCGGCTCGCGTCGCGCCTCGAGGCTCACCCGCTCGGCAGCGAGCTCGTCGGCTCTGGTCTGGAGCATCGCGCCCTGCTGCGTGTCGAGCGCAACCTGCTGCTGGCGACGGTTGATCTCGAGCTCGCGCGCGTGAAGGGCGTCGCGGGCTCGCGTCGCCGCTTCGTCGGCCGTGGTCATCTCCAGACGCATGCGTGCGAGATCGTTTTCGACTTCGGCCAACCTCGCCGCCGCGCCCGCCTCGTTTTCACGCGCCTGCTCGAGCCGCGATCGAGCGGACTCAATCGTTTCGGCGAGGCCTTGATACTTGCGGGCCAGCAGGACCTTTTCCCAGCGCCGCATCTCATCACGGAGACGCCCGTAGCGGCGCGCTTTGGCCGCTTGTCGTTTCATCGCCCCGCGCTGCTTGTCGACCTCGAACACGATGTCGTCCAGGCGCGTGAGGTTCTGCTGCGCGGCCTCGAGCTTGAGCTCGGCTGCGCGGCGGCGGGCCTTGTACTTGGTGATACCCGCGGCTTCTTCGATGAGCTGCCGCCGATCGGTCGGCCGCGAGCTCAGAATCATGCCGATCTTGCCCTGCTCGATGATCGCGTAGGCCTTGGCGCCAAGGCCGGTGTCCATCAGCAGCTCGTGGATGTCCTTGAGGCGGCAGAGCTGCCCATCGATCAGATATTCACTCTCGCCGGAGCGGAACAGCCGGCGCGTGACTTCGATGTCGCGAGTGGCGCCGTCGATGTCCATCCGGTCGCCCTCGACGGGCAGCCGGCCCGCCGCGAGCGAAGTCGAGGGGTTGCCGTTCCCGCCGTGGTACCCGTTGCCGTTCGTGTGAGCCGCATCGCTCGATTCCTGGCCGAGCTCCTTGAGCAGTGATGGCGGCACGATGACGTCGCTCAGACGGAGGCGAACCTCGGCGGCGCCCGTCGGTTTACGCGCGTCCGAGCCGCTGAAGATGACGTCTTCCATCTTGTCGCCGCGCAGGCTCTTGGCGCTTTGCTCGCCAAGCACCCAGGTCAACGCGTCGGCGACATTGCTCTTGCCGCAGCCGTTGGGACCGACAATGGCCGTGACACCGCGGTCGAACGAGAGCTCCGACCGGTCGGAAAACGACTTGAATCCAGAGATTTCTAAGCGTTCAAGATGCATCGAAGGCTTCTGACTGAGGAATGAGCGCCAGTCTAGCAAGCCCAGCGGGTTGTAGCAAGGAACGAACTACACCCTACATTTTGGGGTTCTTGCGGTCATTTCGCCTAATCGCCGGTCGCTCCGTTGTCGCGACCGGCGACCCGTGCGTCAAATATCAGCCGAGCCAGGTCCCGATGCCGCTCTGTGCCTTACTGCCCTACCTTGTTCGCCGTGCGCGACTTCGGAAGGTCGAGGAGCCGTTCGGCCTCGGGGAAGCGAGAAATCGCGAAGCGGGCTTGCGGGTCGACGGCAATCAGATGTTGCCTGGCGGTGGCGACGTCGAAAACGGCCGTGTCGATTTCGTAGCGCAGCATCGCGCGGATGAACTCGAGGTCCTTGGTCCAGGCCTCTTCGTCGATTTTCACGTTGCGCTTCGCGACGAATGCCTTGAAGTCGGCCATCATCGCCTCGTCGACGAGAAAGTCCTTCTTGACGATCTTTCGCGACGGCCCTGACTGACCGACCCGCGTGTCGCCGGCGGCGCTGAACTGTTCGGCGTACGACGCAAACACCTGTCGGCCGACGAGGGTGCGGCCAAAGCGCGTGGGGTTGAATCCTTCGATCGGACCGTCGAATCGATCGTCGGGCTCGATGCCCCCACCCGAGAAGACCTTGCGTCCCGCCTGCGTGTACTTCAACTGGTCCGGCGTGTGCGCGCGCTCGCTCTGTTCTTTCAGCGTGTAAGTGACGTAGTCGTCGAAGGTCGCATCCCATGGACGCTGGATCATCCGTCCGCTCGGAGTGTAGTAGCGCGCCGTGGTCAACGCCAATCCCGCGCCGCCGCTCACGCGATACACCGACTGCACGAGCGCCTTGCCGAATGTGGTCTCACCGACGACGAGCGATCGATCGTGATCCTGGAGCGCGCCAGACACGATCTCGGAAGCGCTGGCGCTGCTGCGGTTGACAAGCGTGATCATCGGCCCGGACTGGAAATCGGGATTGTCGGTCGCGCGGTACTCCTGGTCGGAGTTCGCCACCCTGCCGTGCGTCGAGACCACCATCGATCCCTTCGGCACGAAGCGATTGACGACGCGAATCGCCTGATCGAGCTGGCCGCCGGGATTGCCGCGTAGATCCAGCACGAGACGCTTCATCCCCTTCTTGGTGAGCGTCTCGAGGGCGTTGCCGAGATCTTCGTCGGTGTGCTCGGCGAAGTCGGTGATGCCGATGTAGCCGGTCTGTGCGTCGATCATGAACGATGCCGACAACGTCGGGATGCTCACCTGATCCCGCATCACCTTCATCTCCAGATTGCGATCGAAACCCTTGCGGCGGATCCCGATATTGACGAAGGTGCCCTTGGGTCCCTTGAGCTTGTTGACGGTGGCCTCGGTGGTCCAGCCCTTCGTGCTGACGCCCTCCACGATGGCGATGACGTCGCCGCGGCGGATGCCGTTGGAAAATGCCGGCGATCCTTCGAACACGCGGACGGCGGTGATGTCGCCGTCGACCGACTGAATGGTCAGCCCGAGGCCGTAGTACCGGCCCTCCTGGCGCTCGCGCATCTGCGCGTAAGTTCGCGGATCCATGAAGTTCGAATGCGGATCGAGCGTCTGCAGCATGCCGTTGATGGCACCGTAGACGAGGCGATCGGATTCGACCGGTTGCGCGTACTGGCTCTGAATCGCGCTGAGTGCCGCCGTAAACGTCCGGTAGTGCGCCGGAACCTTGTCCTCGGTGGCCATCGCGGCGCTGCCGAACAGCCCGCCGACGAGCGCCGAAACGACGATTGCGACCGCTGATGCCAGGATGGATCTCATGCGCATAGTGTTGATGCTAACTGACTTCCCCGGGTGCCGCAAGGATTGAGGGTATACTGACCCATTGGACGGTCGCGCGGGGTTTCCGGCCGTCTCCGCTGGGCAAGGAGTAATCATATGTTTGGTTCAATCGGCATGCCCGAGCTCATCATCATTCTGGTGATTGCGCTCATCATTTTTGGCCCGCGCAAGCTCCCCGAACTCGGCAAGTCGCTCGGTCGCAGCCTGAACGAATTCAAGAAGGCCTCACAAGACCTTCAGAACACCCTCGAGCAGGAAATCAAGATCGAGGAAGAGAAGGAAAAAGAGGCTGCCCGCCCCAAGCCGGCCGAGCCAGAACGCGCGGCGGTCAACGACCAGGCGGATCATCACCAGGATCAAACCGTCTCACGCTCGTAGTCCGTGGCGCTCGTTCCATTTCCTCGCCAGTCGTCCAGCCCGGCTAAGCAAGACGACGATCCGCGCGACGATCTCGGGTCGCCGTCAGGGTCTCCCTTCGAATCCGAGGAGCTCGAGGAATCCGGCGAAGGCCGGATGACCTTCCTCGAGCATCTCGACGAGCTCCGCAAGCGCATCACCCACGCCGTCGCCGCGTTGGTCATCGGCTTCGTCGTCGCGTTCGCATTCATCAACCAAGTCTGGGCGTTTGTCTATGTGCGGCTGACAAAGGACCTGCCCGGCGGGAAGCTGATCTTCACCGAGCCGGGCGAGGCGTTCTTCCTGTACATGAAGATTGCCGCGCTGACGGGCGTGCTGATTGCGTCGCCGTACATCATGTGGCAGGTCTGGCTGTTCATCGCGCCCGGCCTTTACGCCAAGGAAAAGCGGCTCGCGATTCCCTTCGTGATCTCATCATCGGCGCTCTTCATCGCGGGCGCCGCGTTTTCGCACTACGTCGTGTTCCCCGCGGCCTGGTCGTTCTTCGCGTCGTTCTCCAACGAGTCGCTCGAGTTCCTGCCGCGCGTGGACCCGGTGTTCGGCTTGTACGTGAAACTGATGCTGGGACTGGGCCTGGTATTCCAGATGCCCGTGTTGATGTTCGTCCTCGCCCGGCTGGGCATCGTGACCGCGCGCTTCCTCCTCAAGAACACCAAGTACGCCATCCTGCTCATCTTCATCGCTGCAGCCGTCATCACGCCCGACGGCAATCCCATCAACCAGCTCCTGGTTGGCCTGCCGATGGTCGTCCTCTACTTCATCGGCATCCTCGTCGCCTGGCTCTTCGGGAAGAAGAAGACCCAAGATTCCGAAGCCTGATAGCGGCGTAAAGCCACATGTACGTTTGACTTCGGGGTATTGCGACCCTAGAATCGAACGCTATGCAAAATTTTCACTATCTGGGCATTGCCACGTCGATCTGCGCCTTGCTTTCGACGCCCGCCTGGGCCCAGGAATCGGCGGCCGTCCGGCCAGCCAGCAGGTACCGCAGTCGGCGACACGGGCATTTGGTACGTTCCCCTCGCCGAGACGCTGCCTAAAGGGAAAGTCTCGTTCGGAGCGTCGATGGTCAATCTGGATCGTTCGGAAGCGTACTCAGACATCGCCGACTACAGCGGTTTCTTCGCATTTGGCGCAACGAATCGACTCGAGCTGTTCGGTGGCCTCGCCTTTCAGCGCCGCATCGACGGCGACCGAATTCCGCTTCTCGGCGCCGGCCAGCCGATGGACTATCCGATCAATCGGACCTGGTCCACGGGCGTCGGCGATCTGAACCTTGGTGCCAAGCTGAACCTGGTGTCGCAGCAGCAAAGCCGCAACCTGGCGTTCGCCGTCCGCGCCGCGCTGAAGCTGCCCACTGCTGACTTCGACAAAGGGCTCGGCACCGGCAAAACCGATTTCCTCGTGGACGGCATCATCAGTCGCGAGGCCAACGAGAAAGTGGATCTCGCCGGCTATGTCGGGTTCAGAGTGCGCGGCGCTCCCGACGACTATGAGCTGAGCAACGGCCTGCGCTGGGGCGTCGGATTCGGCTATCCCAGCCGTGGCCGGTTCCAGATTTTTGGCGAGGCCACGGGTGAGAAGTATTTCGACAGCACGGTCACCTTCAGCGGACGGCAAACGGGCCTGATCGCCGAGTTGCCGGCATCATGGGACGTCGAATCACCCGCCGACCTCATGATTGGCCTTCAGTATCGACCGACGAATGGTTTCTACATAGGCGCCGGGCTTGGTTACGGGCTGAATACGGTCTCGCGGGGAAGCGAGAGCGGAGTGGGCTTCGAAGAAGGCAGCGGCGATCGTCTCGGCTTCCAGGTTCGACTCGGCTATCACTTCGGCGCACCCAACCCGAACTACCCGGGGGCTGGCGCGCCAGTAGCCGAAGTCGCTCGCGCCGAGCCGCCTGCGGCGGCGGCCAACCGGCCGCCGACCGTTCGGGCGACGTGTGAACCGTGCACGGTCGAAACCGACCGCCAGCTGACGTCAACCGCCGATGGGCAAGACGCCGACGGCGACACGCTCGGCTATCGCTGGTCGAGCCCGACTGGCAGCTTCGCCAACTCGACCGCCCGGCAGACTCAGTGGACGGCCCCCGGTCAGCCGGGTTCGGTTCCGCTGACGGTCACGGTGGACGATGGCCGCGGCGGCACGGCGAGCGCGAACGTCACAGTGCAGGTCGTGCAGGCCGCCGCGCGTCGCGACGTCACCTTCGAGGACGTGCACTTCGACTTCGACCGCTACTCGCTGAGGCCCGAGGCCACACGCGTGCTGGACGAAGCGGTCAAGTCCCTGATGTCGGACCGCACACTTCGCATCACGATCGAAGGCCACACGTGCAACATCGGCACGGCTGAGTACAACCTGGCACTTGGCGAGCGTCGCGCGAACTCGGTGCGCGACTATCTGACCAGCCGGGGCGTCACGGCCGATCGTCTACAGACGGTGAGCTATGGTGAAGAGCGGCCTAAATACGACAACTCACGCGAGGAAACCCGCCGCCTGAACCGCCGCGCCGCACTGACGGTGAGGATTCAGTAGGTTCTTAGTACGCTTTCGCAAACCAGGCCGACACCGTCGCCGGCTTGTCGCACCGGATGCACGGCTTGCCAGGCGCCTTGTCGTAGCCCTCGGGAATGTTGCGAATCGTCGCCTGCGTCTCGGCTTTGATCTGCGCTTCGCACGGCGCCGACTCGCACCAGGGGGCGATCACGAAGCCGGGACGGCCCTCCATGGTTTCCTTGAACGTGTCGTAGCTATCGGCCGTTGACGTGTGCTCGTCGCGAAACTTGCGGGCGCGATCGAGCAGCGCCTGCTGAATCTCGTCGAGCAGGCGTTGAATCGTCTGCGGCAGGCCCTCCATTGGCAGCGACGATTTCGCGCGCGTGTCGCGCCGGGCGGCGAACACGGCCGACTTCTCGATGTCCTTCGGGCCGATTTCGAGACGCAGCGGCACACCGCGCATCTCGTATTCGGCGAACTTCCAGCCCGGCGTCTGACTGTCGTCGGCGTCCAGCTTCACGCGAATGCCGGCCGCCACCAGCTGATCGCGAATCTCGACGCACTTGGGCAGCACGGTCTCTTTCCAGTTGCCGCGAGGAATCGGCACGATCACGACCTGCCAGGGTGCGACCTTGGGCGGCAGGATCAGCCCGCTGTCGTCGCCGTGCGTCATGATGACTGCGCCAATCAGACGCGTGGTCACGCCCCATGACGTGGTCCATGCGTGCTGGAGAGTCTTGTCCCGGCCCTGGAACTGGATGTTGAACGCCTTCGCGAAGTTCTGCCCCAGGTTGTGTGACGTGCCGGCCTGCAGCGCGCGGCCGTCACCCATCAACGCTTCGATTGAGTAGGTACGCGACGCGCCGGCGAACTTCTCGCTCTCGCTCTTGCGCCCGTCCATCACCGGGACGGCCAGCACGTTTTCGCACACATCTTTGTAGAGCGCGAGAATCTTCATCGTCTCTTCTTGCGCTTCGTCGGCGGTTTCGTGGGCCGTGTGGCCTTCCTGCCAGAGAAATTCCGTCGTCCGGAGAAAGGGCCTCGTCACCTTCTCCCAGCGGACAATGTTCGCCCACTGGTTGATCAGCACCGGCAGATCGCGCCACGACTGAATCCACTTCTGGTACATCACCCCGAAGATGGTTTCCGACGTCGGGCGGACGACGAGCGGTTCTTCAAGGTCTTCAGTGCCACCTTTGGTGACCCATGCCACCTGCGGCGCGAAACCTTCTACGTGTTCGGCCTCCTTCGCCAGCAGGCTCGCCGGTATCAACAGCGGGAAGTACGCGTTGACGTGGCCGGTCGCCTTGATTCGCACGTCGAGCTCGCGCTGGACGAACTCCCAGATCGCATAGCCGTACGGGCGAATCACCATGAAGCCCTTGACGGGCGAGTAATCCGCCAGCTCGGCCTTGCGCACGATGTCGATGTACCAGCGGGAAAAGTCGACGGATTGTTTGGTGATCTCGGTGACGAACCCTTCGTCACCCTCGGTCGCGTGGGTAGCCATGTAAGTGGTCTTTGACTAAACGGGAATTGAAGATTTTAGCGTACGATCGCGCGACATGACCGCGATCCGCATCGAAGTGACGGCTTCAAGCGGCGCCTACCCTGTTCTCGTCGGTCCTGATGTCCTGCAGACGCTCGGCTTTGAGCTGGACGCGCTTCGGCTTGGTCCGCGCCGCCTCGTCGTCTCCAGCCCGCGCGTCTGGGCGAAGCATGGGCGACGGTTCAGAGGGATTGGAGACGGGAAAGCGATTCTCGTCGCCGACGGCGAGCGGTCCAAGACCCTGCGCACGGTCGAGCGCGTCCACGACGCACTGGTCAAAGCCAAGGCCGATCGGTCGGTCGTCATCGTCGCGATCGGTGGCGGCGTGATCGGCGATCTCGTCGGCTTTGCCGCCGCCAGCTATCTGCGCGGCGTGCGGATCGTGCACGTGCCGACCACGGTGGTGGCGCAAGTGGACAGCGCGATTGGGGGCAAGACCGGCGTCAATCACCGATTGGGCAAGAACCTCATTGGCGCCTTCCACTCGCCCAGCCTGGTGGTCGCCGACCCGGTCGTTTTGACGACCCTGCCGCCGAGAGAGTTCCGGTCGGGACTCTACGAGGTCATCAAGTACGGCGTCATTTCCGACCCGTCCCTGATCGATCGGATGCGCGCGACACTCCCAGGGATTCTGGCTCGCGACGCGCGTGCGCTGACGCCGCTGATCGAATCGAGTTGCCGGATCAAAGCCGCGATCGTGTCGGCGGACGAGCGGGAGTCGGGGGAACGGCGGGTGTTGAACTTCGGGCATACCGTCGGGCACGCGCTCGAAGCGGCGACGGGCTACCGCCGCTTCAGACACGGCGAAGCAGTGGGCTACGGGATGCTCGCCGCCCTCGCCATCGGCCGCGCGCGCTCCCTCACGGCACCGGAGGCGTACGAGGCGGTCTCGTCCCTCATCGGGCAACTCGGACCCTTGCCCCGAGTGGATGACATCTCAGCGAACGATGTTCTGACCGCCATCGGCCGCGACAAGAAGGTGGTCGCCGGGACGCTGCACTTCATCGCGGCGCCGGAGCTAGGTACGACCGTGACCCTCACTGATGTCACCGCATCCGAAGTGCGATCGGCGCTGAGGGGGCTTGCGACCTACTCGGTGGCAGTTCGAGCGTCAGCGAGAAAGCTTGGCACGGAGGCACGGAACCAATGGAGTGCCCACCCGCCATGAGCCCATCTGCATCAGCTGCGGCCCTAGCGTAGCCATCCGGGCGGCACGCCCGCCCGTCGCGCTTCGTCCTCGATGGCGGCAATCGCTTTGGTTTGATCGCCGATTTCCTTCTTCACGCGATCGAGCTCGGCCAGGTTCTTCCGCCGCTCCTCCTCGAGCGACGACTGCTGATACGGATCGTCACGGTTGATCACCTGAGTCGTCAGCGCGTTGATCCGGCTCTGCAGCGCCTCGAGAAACATCCGGCTGCGATCGACCGCGTCCCTGGCCTCGGTGATGCGTCCCTTCCAGTAGGCCTCATCCCGTTGTCCCGACCCTGCTGCTGGCGACTTGGCCGGTGCCGCACCACTCGCCACAGGCGAACCCGCCGCCGGAGGAGCGCCTGGCGCAGTCACCGCGCCGGTCGCCGGCGCGGCAGGCGCAGGGGTGGCCGGAGGTGGCGTGGCGATCGTGATGTCGGATCGGAGATCGCCGTTGGTGTAGACCTTGCCTGGTTTGTCCACCGTCTTTCGACGGGCCTCCTCGGCCTTGGCCACCTCGGCCAGCGACTGCGCACGAGCCATGGCTGGAACGAGCATCACCAGCAGCGCCACAACAATTCGAATGAGTTGACTCATGGTTCGTTCCCTTGACGTGGCGCGTATCTGCGTCATCTGCGGCCTGGCTGGGAGGCGTCCGGCGTACCGCCGCCATGCGCGCGGCTCAAGGAAGCCACTGGCGAACTTCGCGCCACGACTGCACACGTACGCCAGGGAGACATCGCTCCACTGTGTTTTCGATCCAACAGACTCGCGTCACGAGGGCTTGAACCGCGCTCCTTGCGCCAGCAGCGCCAAAGATTTCGGATCGGAGCTCGACCAAGCCTCGTCCGGGATCGGCGACCGTCGGTCCATCTCGTGACGGATCTCCATCAGCCTCACTTCCATCGTCTCCCACCCACACGACCAGATAGAACGGGACGCTCTGCATGAATGTGCCCAGCGCTGGCAGAGGTCCATAAATGTACGGCTGCCATCGCGGGTTGTTCGTGCCCCACGGCCGATCGGCCGAAACCGCATCCATCTGTGCGATCGTGCACGCGCCCGCTTTGCCGCAGTTGATCAAATTGGTCTGCGCGGTGAGGCTGACGGTTCCGCCGATAGGGATCGATCGCGTTCCCGATGGAGCGCCATCCGCGAATCGCCCCTGCTTGACGCCGCTCAACACGAGATCCCAGTCGGCCTCGACGGCAAGCTCGCGGGCCGCAAGTTCCAGACCGGCTTCGGCCGCATGCATCATCGTGATCGCATCGCGGTAATTCGAATCGGCACGCAGAGCGGTAGACACGACGAGTGCCAACCCCAATCCCACTGCAGAGAAGAATCCCGTCGCGATCAGAACGGCGACCAGGCTCATCCCCGCCTCCACGCCGATGCGTGTTCTCATTGGTGGTTACGAACGAAGATCGATGCCGCGATGGTTCGCTCCGGCATCGGCCAAGGCGACGACGGGCGCATCGCCGGCGCGAGCGACTCCAGCGTCAACGAAATATCCACGCGCCGCAGCCTGATGAGATCCGCGTCGTACGAGCCGAGCGCGCCACCGGCGCACCAGGGACCATCGCCCACATCGCTGCGCTCGAGCGGGACCAGCGTCCCCGGCGCACCCAGATCGATCAACCTCGACCGGGGACCGAGAGGATCGCGAATGGCGGTGCACGATTCTCCGTCCGGCCAGGCCCCCTGGGCGTCTCGAAATGCCGGGCCCGGCGGCCCGGGTCCGTAGGATGACCGGCCGCCGGTTCCATCCCATGTCATCTGCGGCGCCGCGGCTTCTCCCCAAAGCGATACCGACAGATCGGTGATGCCATCGACGATCGGCTGCGCGCCGCTGGTCGACGAGGCGCGGACCAGCGACTTGGTGCCATCGGGCTGCTGCGCGAGCCAGAAGCGGAAGGCCGCGGCCTCGAACAGCTGCGTATCCCTGCCGTACGCAGCCGACAACGGCCTGAGCGGGGTGAGGCTCATCGCGGCTGAGTTGGTTGATGCGATCTCGAAGACGTCGAAGCGGCCCTGACCGTCGCCGATCACCGCCACCATTCCGACGGTAAACCCGCAGACATCGGGGGTGCGCAGGCAACCGCGGCCGGGCGAGAGTCTCAACGGTGCGCCAGGCGTTGCCTGATCCTGATCCAGCACGCCGCGCGCACCGGACGCGACCAACCCGAACACCTCCACCTCCGAGAAAGCGACGCCGGAGCCGGATGCAACCGCGGGAATGACTGCCGGAACAAAGTTGCCCGCGATGGACAATTCACGATGACCCAGCTCGGACACACCAGCCGAGCGCAGCGCGCTGGCGAGAAACTCGAAGCCAACTCGGGAGCGCTGTTGCAGCTCGACGCTGGCGGGCGCTGCGTCGAACGCCGCGCGGGCGGGCGCGAGCGCGCCGACCAGAGCAGCAGCGAGAAGCGCCGACACGGTCGCCGCGATCAACAGCTCCACCAGCGAAAAGCCTCGGGACGTCACGGCTGCCTCACACGCGCGGTCGTGAGACACAGATCGGCGCCCGCCCGGGAGGTATGGGTGGCCGGCGGCCGAAAGACGCAGACGGCGATTGCGATCGCATCCGGAAAACTGCTGTCGATGGGCTCGACCGCCCAGCGGCGGACGAGCAGCGCGCTGGGGCCATTGACCACTCGACCCGCTCCATCGATGTGCTCGACGTATCCGCTGGTATTCACGTCGAGTGCTCCGAACGGCGAGGTCGCGAGCCCCGGATGGCTGACCGGGTTGCCGTTGAGATCGACGGTCCAGGGCATCGCGCGAAGTTTCTCGAGCTTGTCTTGTGCCGCGCCGATCGCACGAGAGCGGCTGCCGGCTTCGCGCGCTTGAGCCACGCCCCACGCGACGAGGGGCGCCAGGCTGGCGAGAGTCGTGATCAGGATGCCGGACGCGACCAGCGTCTCCGCAAGCGAGAATCCGCGTTGGCGGGCGAGCCTGCGCCTGAGACACGAAAGAACCGCTCGCCTAGGTGCTTGGTTGGACATGACGGCGACCGGTGCAATCGCGTAACCGTCACGCCGGTTAGAGCCCGAGCGGAAATTCTGGAACGTTTTCGATTGAGGAACACAACGTGATGAACGAGGCGGGCAATTCCTGCAATCGAGAGGCGACGGAGCGCTCGCGATTTCTGCGCCCACCTGTGTCCCCCTAGTCAGCTATCAACTATCGGCTATCACCAAGATCTCTTGCTGACAGCTGGAAGCTGATAGCTGTCTATTGATAAAACCCCGCGTACCAGGCGACCAGCGGCTCGCCCACGAGCATCGCCGCCACGGCACCGAGGGCGAGGAAGGTGCCGAAAGGCAACGCGAGCTTCAGGCTGCCCCGTTGAAACGCGATCAGCCCGATTCCAACCAGCGCGCCGGCAAATGACGAGAGGACGAGCGTGACGAGCACGCCCTGCCACCCGAGAAAGGCGCCAATCATGGCGAGCATCTTGACGTCGCCCATGCCGAGCCCCTCCTCGCGCCTGACCATGTAGTACACCGCGGCGATCGCGGAGAGGACCCCGGCGCCCAACCCGGCGCCGATCAACGCACTTTGCCATCCAGGAGGGGCCACCAAACTGAAGATCAATCCGATGGCGATCCCTGGCAGCGTGATGACGTTGGGGAGCAGTTGATGTTCGAGATCGATGCCGAAGAGAACGATCAGCATGCAGACGAAGATCAGCCGCGCCACCAGCTCGGGTCCCGGCGGAGTGAGCCAGGCAATCACGGCAAAGGCCACTCCAGTCGTCAACTCGACGATGGGGTACTGCGCTGAAATTCGCGTCCGGCAGGAGCGGCACTTACCGCCCAGGAGCACCCAGCTGACGACCGGAATGTTCTCGAGCCAGCTGAGCGAGTGGCCGCACTTGGGACAGCGGGAGCGCGGTGACACGAGCGACTGGCCCGACGGGAGTCGGTGAATGCACACATTGAGGAAGCTGCCGATCACGAGCCCGGGGACCGCCGACAGGACCGCGAAGGTGGTAGCAGGCGTCATCGCGACGGCGCGCCCGCGCCAGGGGTGTCAGTGGGCAGCGGCCACAACGCCGACCGCTGCGACAACGTCACTCGCCCTGTGGATGGATTGAGTACGAGTGGCTCGCCCGTTGGATCGAAGGGAACGCCGCGAAGCACGCCGGCCGCGATGAGCTCCTGCCACGTCGCCGGCGGACGCCCTTCTCGGGCCGAAAATCCGTTCACGAGCTCGTTCAAGCGGTCGATGGCATCCATCACGTCCAACTGAACCAGACGGCGCTCGGCGCTCTGCCGCAGCCAGTCCACGTCGGTCGTGCTGAGGATTTGTTTCCAGAGAAACCGTGAGGAGACGCGATTCCCGCCCTGCGCCAGGGTCGTCGCCGCCAGCGGCTTGAGCCAGGTGGGGGCGCCCGGTTGATCGCCGGCTCGATCGAACCATTGCGCGGCCGCTTCGAAGTCTCTCATCCACCAGTAGTAGACGAACGCGATGTCGTGCATGTACTCCCAGCGCGAGCCGTCGTTGTCGATGCCGCGCTTCAGCAGCGCAATCGACTGATCCGGGCGGCCGGGACCGTTGGGGTACGCCTCGGCAAGAAAGATCGCGCCGAATCGATAGGCGACTTGAAATCGCGGATCGACCGTCGTGGTCAACTCGAGCAGTGGGTAAAGCAAGTCGAAGTTCCGGTCCTTCTCGTCCCGCCGCTTGCTGCCGTAGTACACGACCGCGCGCATCCAGTAGGTGTCGGCGACGAGATTGTCGAACCCGAGTGCGACCCGCTTGACCAGCGCGCCCGAGGGCAGCCACAAGACCGGCGTCGGCGGCTGGTACGGCCTCCACCCGTCGTCCCGCACAACCTGGATGCCGACCGACAGCGCGACCAGCAGCGGGATTGCCAGGTAGATCCAGCCGTTGCCCGGCCGCGCGGCCGCCGCCACCGTCATGTGAAGTCCCGCTTGCGGAAGATCGCGTTGGCGGCCAGCAGCACCACGCTGACGTAGACGGCTCCGTACAGGAGCGTCAGCAAGACGTGGGACGAGGTGACTGGCTGCCCGTACACGACCTCGGCCTTCACGTCGAACGGCGCGAGATTGGGCAACAGGTAGTACAGGCCGCGACCCAGCATGCCGACAGCCCTCGAATCCACCACGTTCTCCAGGTTCCTCAGGTCGCTGTTGAAATGGCCGGCCACCCAGAGTCCGAGTGTCAACAGCGCCGAGAGCAGGGGGCTCGAAAACGTCGAGAAGAACAACGCGACCGCCGTCACCAGCATCAGCTCGCCGACAATCAACCCGATGGCGATCATCAGACGCGGATCCATCGCCGGCGCGGGCCAGCCGGCCTTGGTCTCGGCAGGCGTGGTGAGGTCCATGAAAAACAGCGCGCTGTAGTACGCCACTGTCATCAGCCCGATGTTGACGACCAGCGTCATGACCAGGCCGCAATACTTGCCGACGATGAATTGGCCACGGGTCACGGGCTTGCTGAGAATCGCAAAGATGCTGCGGCGTTCCACTTCCTTCGCCACCAGCCCGATGCCGATGAACACGGCGATGAGCAGGCCGAAGAGCAGGATGGCCGCGAGCCCGAGGTCCTTGAT
The DNA here is from genome assembly GCA_963773045.1 of uncultured Acidobacteriota bacterium. Classification (GTDB taxonomy): domain Bacteria; phylum Acidobacteriota; class Vicinamibacteria; order Vicinamibacterales; family UBA2999; genus 12-FULL-67-14b. The sequence goes on from CAVYZT010000016.1 coordinate 525,741, forward strand.
GATCTTCAGGTCCTGACCGGCGGTCAGCTGGCTGATGAGATACGAGGCCGCCATCAACAACACGGCAAAGATCACCATGCTGTAGGGCACGCGGTCGCGGACCGATTCCTTGAACACCGCGCGGGCGATTTCGACGATCGTGCGCACGCCTACAGTCCTTGGACGCTGCGCGGTACAGCGCCGCCGACCGTCTGCACGAATAGATCTTCGAGCGTCTCACGCACGGGATTGAGTGACACGATGTGTGCGCCTCGAGCGCCGAGCTCGTGCATCAACCCTTCGGGCGACGCCTCGGGAGCCAGCTGAACCGTATATCGGCCATCCGAGAGCGCCGTCACACGGGCGGCCCGGCGTTCGAGCTCGCCTCGAAGCTCTGCCGAGATATGGGAGACGACCAGTTCCCAGCCCTTCAGCTCGAATGCCAGAATCTCGGTCAGCCGTCCCGAGGCAACCAGCTTTCCTTGCGCCACGATCGCCACGCGTCCGCACAAGGCTTCTGCGTCGGCCAAGATGTGCGAGCTGAAGAAGACCGTGCAGCCGCGCTCCCGCAACCCGAGAATCAGCTCGCGGACGTGCTTGCGGCCGAGCGGATCGAGGCCAGACATCGGCTCGTCGAGAAAGACCACTTCGGGCTCGTTGATCAGGGCCTGGGCGAGACCCACGCGCTGAATCATGCCCTTGGAAAACTGGCGCAGTTTGAGGCGCCGCTCGGCGCCCAGTCCGACCTCGTCCAGTACCCGGCCGACACGCGAGCGGGCGTCGTCGCCACGCAGGCCGAACAACCGCGCAAAGTGCGTGAGCAGTTCTTCAGCGGTGAGATAGTCGTAGTAGTAGGGGTTTTCGGCGAGAAAACCGATTCGCCGGCGCACTGCCAGATCTCCGGCGGGGCGTCCCAGAATGCGCGCTGTTCCACGCGTCGGGTAGAGCAGCTGCACCAGCAGCTTCAGCGTCGTGCTCTTGCCCGCGCCGTTGGGTCCGAGAAAACCGAAAATCTCGCCGGCGTCGACCAACAAATTGAGACCATCGAGTGCGCGATACGGCTTCGGCCGCCAGAACCCAACCAAGAAGTCCTTGGTGAGATCCTCGGTCTCGATCGCCGCGGCCATCACTTCGCGCTCTGGACTCGCTTCAGCTCCCAGGCGATCGCCGCATCCAGGAACTCGGCGCGCAGTCCCGGGAGCCGAATGCCGTTCATGAAGAAGGTCGGCGTCCCGGTGACCTTGAGTTGGTTCCCCATCGCAATGTCGGCTTTCACCAACTGGAGCGTCGTCGGGAAGCGTGCGTCGAAATCGGTGACGCCGGCCACCGTCTTCAGTCCCTGCTTGACCAGATCGGGCGTGAGCGACGGCTGGTTGCTGAAGACCCACTCTTCCATCGCCTCGGCCTTGCCCTTTTCTCTCGCCAGCCGCACGGCGACCGCGGCCTCGCAGGCCGACGGGTGAATCTCCTGCGGCACGAACTGATTGCACTGCGGCTCCAACGGGAAATCGCGGGTCATGTACTTCACCTGGCCCGGCGCGTCTTTGGCCCACTTGGCAAAGACGCTCTTGTATTCCATGTAAGTCTGCCGGCACGGCGGGCACTGATAGTCGTTGAACTTGATGATGACCACTGCGGCTCCGTCGCTCGGCGCCATGATCGGCACACGCGGCTGCTGCGCGAGGTACTCCTCGAGCTGCTGCACCTGGATGGCCGAGGCCGCAGGCACCGAAGCAGGAGCCTGCTCGGCCGTCGCCGGGGCCGCGGCGGTCACCGGCTCGCTCGGAAACAGCAGAATGGCGCCGACGGCGGCCACCATGAAGACAAGCGCGGCAGAAAGCGCTGCCGGAGTACGAAGCATCGTGCCGAAATCGCGAGCCGCCCGCTTTGGAAGACTGGTCATTGGATACCCTGTGGCCGCTCCCGACAGCAGAAACAGCCCGATGATGGCGATATAGGTGCCGACGCAGAGAACGCAGACCGCTTTCAGAACCACGAACGAGGCGTACGCCAGATACAGGACCACAGCCAGCCCGGCGTTTGAGAGCGCAAACACATAACCCGGCAGGTTCTGCGAGGCCGATGCCGACCGCGAGCAGAGCGCGATCAGCCCGAGAACGAAGACAAAGAACAGGACGCCAAACAACGCGACCGGAACGCCGGCCACACTGCCAAAGCGGCTGGTGTAGGCCTCGGTGCAGCTCACGCTGGCGCTCACGTCGCAGAAGCTCGAGTAATCCGGATTCTTCAGCAACTGATAGTGCACCCACGTCGACGCCGACGAGGCAACCAGGCCAAGCGTCGCAAAGCCGCCGAGCGCCGCGATGCGCGCGCGTGGAAGTGATGGCGTGGTCTCAGGAACCGTTCGAGCCATGCGGGAAATTCTACCCTGTACGCGCAAAGGAGTGCGGCACTGGCCGCACTCCCCACGCCTGCTTCGGACTGGGGTTCCGACGAACTTACTGCAGCGGACCGGCCGGTGCGGCCAGCACCGGCGCGCTGTTGCCGTTGGTATACACGATCGGATTCGCGGGATCGACGAAGATGGTCCCGAGCGTGTTGGTCCAGAAGTAGCGGACACCAGATGAGCCAAAGCTCACCGGCTGCGCATCCGCCCAGTAGTTGCTCGCCAGCGCGGCGGGCGCGACACCGTTGCACGAGCTCGGCGTCCCGGCTCCGGCTGGGGCGCCGTCAGCGCCCGGCCCCGTCATCGTGACTTTGTAGCCGCTCTTCACAGGCGCCGCAACCATGAGGTCGGGGCTGATGAACGGCGCGCCTCCGGTCGCGGGCGCCGCCAGGTCGGTCAGCACGCCAGCGTAGAACCCGTTGGCGCAGCTGGACGCGTACGCCTGCTGCGAGCTGTTGATGGCGCGGAGCGAACCGATCGCCGACGCCTCGTTGCCCGACATACGTGCGCGGAGCAACCCAGGCACCGCGATGGCCGCGATGATGCCGATGATGGCGACGACGATCAGCAGTTCGATCAGCGTGAACCCTTTTTCGCTACGAATTCGCATACCAGTCTCCTGTTTCCTCTAGTCCGAAGCTATTTTCCGTGTGCTGTCTGCTCTTCCTTTGACGCCGCTTCACCTGAAACGGCTTCATCGTCTTTACCGACTGCCCTTCCTCCAGTTTCTGTCAAGGCACCTGAAGCGTCAGCTCAGCGCCGAACAGCATCGTCCGGTCGTTATCGCGCGCCGCCCACTTGAGAAGCGCCGCAGCGTCCTTGCGAACCCGATCGTGAAAAACTGTGCGGTCGTTGACGATGACCATGATCGGCGCCGAAAAGTCGATCACGTCCGGCGAGAGAAGAAGCGTGAATTGTGTGACGCCATGGGTTCTTGCGGTGATGCTGTTGCCGCTACGCGTGACGTCGACCCGGCCCGACGGCTTGGTGCGAGCGAACATGGGCTGTTCGGGCCCTCCTGCCGGCGGGGCAAAGCGATTGGCGTCCTCCAGCGCGACGTCGCTCGAGGCCGTGCCCAGCCGATCGATCACCAGCCAACTGATGCGGTTATAGCGGTCCGCTCGCTCGGTTTCCCATGACAGCCGATCGGGATTCGGCTGGCGCGGATGCGTGCGCACGAAGCGCTCGAAGTTCGCGCGCTCGGCAGGCCACCAGCTCGTGTCGTGGCCGGCCGCAGGCTGAGGCCTGAACTCGACCGGGGTGCCGGCGCGCTCCATCATCAGGACGTGCGGCGTGACTGCGCCGACGGGATACAGCGGGTCCTGCCCGCCGTTGATGATGAAGAAGGGCCGGTTGACGAAGTTCCCCGCGTGCAGCTGACCATCGGCACGCGTACCTGGCGTGGCCAGGACGCGCATATTGCCGTTGAGCGGCAGGAACGCCGACCACGGCGTCACGATCTTCATGGCCAGGAAGTACACGCCCGTGCCGCCGTCGGAAACGCCGGTGACGTAGACCCGGTTTTCGTCGACGTTGTATTTACGCTTCACGCGATCGAGCAGCGTGAGCAGATTGTCCACCTGGTTGAAATGCCACCACGCGGCCTCGGTGAATCCGCGGGGCTGCAGATAGATAGCGGTTTCACCCTCGATGCGGTTGACGCGGCGCGTTCGCGGCGCGGAGTTCTCGTCGCCCTCAGGAAGATTGCGCATCACCCCGCCGTGCAGCTGTACGCGAACGGGCCAGCGCGTGGCCGGGTCGTACTCGCGCGGCACTTCGACGGTGTTCTCGATGACCGTGCCGTCGACTGCCGCCAGCCGCAGCATCTGCGTGCCGCCCTTCTGCGGCAAGTAGTGACGGCCGGCCTGCAGACGCGGCCAGGCCGTGTCGAAGTCCATGCCGGCCTTGATCAATCGCTGCGCGGCTTTCTCGGCGTCGCCGGTGTTGCCCGCCCTCCAGAACTCGTCGAAGGCCTTGTCGACGGCGGCGGCAATCGGGGGCGCCGGTTGCGCCGCCAGTGAGACGGTGGCCAGCGCCAACAGCACAATACCGACGGCGCGGCCCATCACTTGATTCCGTATTTCTTCGCCAGATACCGGAACTGTCTGAAGCTGAGCCCGAGGATCTCGGCAGCCCGCGTCTGCACGCCGTTGGCCTGGCCCAGCGCCCGCTCCAGATGTGAGCGTTCGATGTCCTGCAGGTGGCGCTCGAGACTGAAGCCGGGCTCGGTCACGGCTGCTGCCTTCGCGACCGGCGGTCTTGCCGCCGCCATCTGGGTCAGCGGCTGTCCGGTGCGCAGACTCTGCGGCAGCCTCTCGGGCTCGATGCGATAGCCCTGCTCGAGCGCGACCGCGCGTTCGACGACATTCTCGAGCTCGCGCACGTTGCCCGGCCATGGGTAGGCCATCAGCAGCTGCGCGGCTTCGGGAGAAAAGCCGTCGAGCGGCTTCCCCATTTCCTTGCTGAACTTGCTCAAGAAGTGGTCGGCGATCAGCAGGACGTCGTCGGCGCGATCGCGGAGTGCCGGAATCACCAGCGGAATCACGTTGAGGCGATAGAACAGATCTTCTCGGAACCGGCCGTCACTCACGAGCTTGGGCAGGTCCTTGTTCGTGGCGGCGATGACGCGGATGTTGGCCGCGACCTCATCGGTGCCGCCAACCCGGCGATACGATCGTTCCTGCAACACGCGAAGCAGCTTCACCTGCATCGTCGTGCTCATCTCACCGATTTCGTCGAGCAGCAGGCTGCCGCCGTCGGCCACCTCGACCAGTCCCTTCTTGTTGGCGTCGGCGCCGGTGAACGCCCCGCGGACGTGGCCGAAGAGCTCGGATTCGACCAGCGCCTCCGGCATGGCGCCGCAGTTCAATGCCACGAACGGCCGGTCCTTGCGGAGCGAGAGCGAATGCACGGCCTTGGCCACGAGCTCCTTGCCCGTGCCCGACTCGCCCGAGATGAGAACCGTGCTGTTGGTGCGGCACACGGTCTCCACCATTCGAAACACGTCGAGCATCGGCGCGCTGCGCCCGATGATGCCCGCGAATCCCTGATCGGCCGTGGTCCGCCGGAGCACGACGTTCTCATGGCGGAGGCGGCGCGATTCGAGGAGCTGGCGCACTTGCATCGTCACCAGATTGACGTCGCGAAATGGCTTTTCGAACAGCGCCTCGGCGCCATAGTCGCGCGCCTGCTTCCATTCGGCCGAGTCGCGCGTCCAGTGCGCCGTCATCATCAGGACGATCAGGTCGGGCGCGGTGGCGCGAATGCTCTGCAGCAGCTGAACGCCGTCGAGCCGCGGCATCCGGATATCGGTGAGGACGACGTCGAGATACTCGCGGCCGACGATGTCGCGCGCCACGGCGCCGTCCTCGGCGGTCAGCACCTCAAAGCCGTCGCGCTGAAACAGAATGCGCATCCACTCGCGCATCGACTGCTCGTCGTCCACGATCAGGATTCGTGGCATCTGTGAGGAGCGGTCCGCTGGCGCTCCCGGTGGTTTCGTGACCGTCATCCGTCTGGTCTCAATCATGACGCCTGTTTCCCTGCATCGGTGCGGCGAGCGGCCGGAAAGCTCACCTCGAAGCAGGTTCCGCGCCGATCGCCAGGCCGCACGTCGATGCGCCCGCCGTAGTCGGTGACGAGGCGGTGCACAATGGCCAGTCCCAATCCCGTGCTCTTGCCGAACGAGCCGCGGAACGGTTGAAAGATCGAATCGAGATCGTCGGGCTGGATGCCGACTCCCTCGTCCTCGACGCGCAGGACGCCGACGCGGTCGTCCCCAGACGACTCCTCCTGGGCGCTGATGGTGAGCGTGCCGCCCTGGGGCATGGCCTTGAGCCCGTTGGTCGCCAGGTTCCAGACGATCTGGCGGATCTGCCCTTCGTCGGCATCGATGATCACCTCGCGATCCGACTGACGCACGTCGATCGTGTGGCGCTCGCCGACGTCCGTGCTGTTTCTGAGCAGCGTCGCCGTCTCGCGAACCACGGTCCGCAGATCGAGGGGCTGCACGAGCAGCCGCTGCGGACGCGCATACGCGAGAAACGATTTGATGGTCTGGTTCAGCCGCTCCGACTCGCGCAGCACGATATCCATCAACTTCGCCTGGTCACCCGAGAGCGGCAGCTCCTGCCTCAGTATCTGCATCGACCCGGACATCGAGGCGAGCGGATTACGGATCTCGTGCGCGATGCCGGCCGCCATCTCGCCGACCGCGGCCAGGCGCTGCTGCAGACGGGAATTGTGCTCGAACCGCCGCATGTCGGTCACGTCCTGAAACGTGTAGAGGAACCCGCGGCTCCCGTCGGGCATTGGCAGCGAGGCCACGCTCAGGCCCAGATCGATCAGGCGCCCGTCCGGGTGGCGGAACGTGTAGTCGGTGCGGCGGCTGCGAACGCTCGACAGCTCTTCTCCAACCGTCGACGCAAACGGTTCGGGAAGCTGCAGCACCTCGCCGGCGGAACGGCCGACGGGCGGAGCATCTTTGAGGCCGGTAATCGCCATCGCCGATCGGTTGAACGTCAGCAGGCGATTCTGCGCATCGGCGGTGGCCAATCCGCTGACGAGATTGTCCAGGACGAACTGGTTGAGGGCCTGCAGGTCGGCGATCTCTTCGGCGGCGTGCTCGAGCTGGGCTTCGTTGCGCACGGCGCGCTCGGCGAGCGCACCGCTGACGAACGCCACGGCGAAAAACCCGAACAGGTTGAGAGCGACGGTGAAGCGCGCCATGTCAACCGACGGGACCGCGCGCAGCCGCTCCAACTCGATCGGCATGCCGAGATTGCCGGCCGCATACATGTACTGCGCCAGCACGAGCCCGACGAACAGCACGGCGCTCAACCCTGCAATCTGCAGTCCGCCCCGTCGTGACTGCAGTGAACTGGCGGCAACGATCGGCAGGGTGTAAACGGTGGTGAAGAGGCTGGACACGCCACCGGTCAGGAAGACCGTGGCGGAGATGATGATTGCGTCGACGGCGAAGTGCACGTCGATGAGCCACGGGAAGCGATCGACGTACCGCAGTGTCGCGATGAATCCCAGGCTCACCGCGTACGTGAGCGCGATCAGAAAGAACAGCGGATTGATCGGCCACGTCCCCGGCGAGCGGAGCTGCACCACAAGGGCCGACCCGAGCAGCATCGTGGCAACGATGAGCCGAACGGCGATGTGCGTGAGCAGCCGCTGCCGGAGCGTCGCTTGCTTCATCCTGCCAATTTGCTGATCAAGTCGAAGATCGGCAGATACATGGCGATGACGATGCCGCCGACCACGCCGCCGAGCAACGCGATCATCACCGGCTCGAGCAGCGTGAGCAACCCGGCCACGGCCGTGTCCACTTCCTCTTCGTAGAAGTCGGCGATCTTCGAAAGCATGGTGTCGAGGGCGCCGGTGGTCTCGCCGACGCTGATCATCTGCACCACCATACTCGGAAACACGTTGGTCGCCTTGAGCGGCGCCGCGATCGTCTCGCCGCGCTCGATGCCCTTCCGGACGACCATGACCGCGTCTTCGATCATCGAGTTGCCGGCCGTACGCGCCGTAATCTCGAGGCCATCCAGGATGGGCACGCCAGAAGTCATCAACGTGGACAGCGTACGGCAGGACCGGGCGACCGCGATTCTGCGAAGAATCGGGCCGAGAATCGGCATCTTCAGCAGCGTGCGGTCGACCACCCGGCGGCCCTTCTCGGTGGCATAGTATGCGCGGAACCCCCAGGCCAGGCCCACCATTCCGACGATCAGGAAGGGCATGAAGCGGACGAAGTTCTCGCTGAGGGCGATGACGATGCGCGTCGGCATCGGGAGGGTGGCGCCCAGGCCGGCAAACAGGCTGGCAAAGGTCGGGATGACCTTCCACAGAATCACCGCGACCACCACGCCGGCGATGCAGATCACGGCGATCGGGTAGATCATCGCCGACTTGACCTGTCCTTTGAGCTTGACGGCCTTCTCGATGTAGACCGACAGCCGTTTGAGAATCGTGTCGAGCATACCGCCCGCTTCACCGGCGGCAATCATGTTGGTGAAGAGCGGGTCGAAGGCTTTGGGATGCTTCTTCATCGCGTCGGCCAGCGATTGACCGCCTTCGACGTCGGTTCGGGTCTGCAGAATCACCTGGGCGAAGTACCTTGTGCTCTTCCTGGTGGCCGAGAATGTCCAGACACTGCACGAGCGGCAACCCGGCGTCGATCATCACGGAAAACTGTCGCGTGAAGAGCGCCAGATTCTTCGACGGCACGCCCTCGGCCTTCAGTGTCTTTGTCTTTGCCGTGGCGCCGGCCGCCCTCGGCGCCGCTGGCTGAATCCTGGTGACCTGAATCTGTTCGCGTCGCAGCGTACTGACGACGGCGTCGATGGTCTCCCCGATCCGTTCGCCGGACACGAGTTCGCCGCCACGCGTGCGGCCCGAAAATGCGAAAGTGGCCATGTCTTCTCTCCGAGTCAACGCTGGGGAGCACGTCTTCGGATCAATCAGTCACGGGGATCCGATCAATCAGTCATTCGGTCGATCCATCTCCAAATCACTTGATCACTTCACGGCCATGCCGGCCGCGCCATTGTGGCTGAGCGGGACGATCTGATACTTGCGGGCGGTCTCGGCAGGAACGAGCTTGATGACGGTCTAGAACGTGATGCGCACTCCGAGATTCCAGGCGCGCTCATCGGCCGCGCCCACCGCGGCCTGCGCTTCGAGAAACACGCCGCTGGTAATCCCCACCGACAGCCCCGACGACACAGCCGCTCGCCGCTCGCCGAGCGTGCTGCCTCGAACGCCGCCCCTGACCCCCAGCCGCTGTCTTGCCCACCACACTTCGGCGCCCGCCGCGATGTCGCGACGCTCGCCGTCCACCGCCCCGCGACGCGTGACATCCGCATCGACGCCGACGATGACCCGAGAGTTGCCGGGCCATCCCGACCCCCAACCCGCCCCGATCCGGACCTGTTGGTCCAGCTGCACGACTCGACCCGTCTCGTCCAGGTCGAACGCCGGCGTCGTGAGATTTCGCGCAACCACGCCTGCCCTGACGTGACCAATGGCCAGCATTGCGCCGACGTCTACGTCACCTGTCGTCTCCTCGCGACGCGGCAACCGGCCGGCCTCGCTGAGCGCTTCGCGACTGTCCGCGCCGGCGACCGAGCCGCGCGCGGCTTCGCCGCGAACGAGCTTCAGCGTCGCCCCGACCACTAAGTAATCGGTAATCGATTGCAGAACTGTTGCCCCCACCGTTGTGGTGACGACGGCCTGAAGAGAACGCCTCCCTTCTTCTCGGCCCTCGGCGTTGGTGACTCCAGCCTCGGGAGGTGTGGCGGCGTATTCCCCCATCCTGTAGTAGGTCAGGCCGAGAGGGGGGACGGACAGCGCGATGATGCCGGCGGTCGCGCGGTGGCCGGCGCGAAGCGCCTCGGGAACGTCGGAAAATGTCTCATCGATCCCGTAATCGAAAGTGAAGCTCGCCAAAGCTCCGGTCGCCAAGCCTGCTGGATTCCAATAGACAGCGGTCGCGTCATCGGCGATGCCGACAAACGCGCCCGCCATTCCGGCAGCGCGAACACCCAAGGGACTCTGGCCGGAAGCGGGAACCGACGTGAAAAGGAGCGTCAGGCTGGCAGTCAGGCAGGACACCGCCCACTTCGCGAGAGAACCGTTCACCTGCCCAACTTTAGCGTAAGCAGTTGAACGTGCTAGGGTTCTTTGCCTTTGGCGACGGGCTTCTGGCGCCGGCTCTTGAAACGCCGGGAAGTCAAGGTATCAACGATGCGACCCTGTTCGTCGATAATCTCGCCTTCCTTCCGGATGACGGCTCCGAGTCGACGGTAGTCTCCGGTCTCGAGAGCGCGAATACCCTCGGCGTGGGCCTTGTCGAACTGAGCGCGGAGTTCCCTGAACCGCTTCATGGGGGCCTGCGGGTCCGTCACAGCCTGACGGTCGCACGAGTCGGTGACGAATGTCTTTAGGGACTGCTCGTCAGTGGCAGAATCGAAGAGACCTGGGTGATAGCGGTAAGGGACTGGATTAGTTTTGCTGATTTGAAATATTATTTTTGTCTGAGCAAAATCTCACGGCGTTGTCCTGAGGCCGGCGGGAAAGTCCATCATCTTCAGCGAGTTGAAGGGCTGCCTACGAAACCGTCGCCAACTGGCTCTCGTATAAGACTCTCGGGGACTTCGTAGGAATGCGGCGCGTAGTGGGAGTGCTGTGGCACCCCCGCCAGACCATGGCGGCAGTCGTTCGCGAGCCGTCGTTCATCACGGTTTGGATTGTGGTGCTGCTCATGGTGGCCGCATGCGGGGTGACCATCCTCTCGACAGCTGTCGGCCGGCAGGCGCTGGTCGACGAGCGGGTCCGAGCGACCGAGATGATTGGCGGGCGCGTGGACGACGCGGCGTACGCGGCGCTGCTCGCCAACCCCCCGGTTTCCGCATACCTGACGAGCGGCGGACGCGTGCTGGTGACACCGCTGGCGACGCTCGTCGTCGCTTTGGCGCTGATGGGCCTGACCGCGAGGGAACCAAAGCCGGTTTCGCTGGTCGTCGCGCTCGCGATCGTCGTCCACGCCACGACGGTTCTCGCGCTGCAGCAAGTCGTGGCGGTGCCGGCGCAGCTGGTTCGTGAGTCGCTCGGCAGTCCCACGAGCCTGGCGACGCTCATGCCGATGGTTGAAGACGGCACCTGGCTGGCCCGCGTGCTGGGGTCGATCGACGTGTTCGGGATCTGGTGGGTGTTGCTGATCGCGATTGGGCTGGCCGCGGCAACCGGCCGGTCCACCGTACACTGGCTGATTCGTTTGGGCGCGGCATATCTCGCAATCGCCGCGGTGGTGTCGGGCGCTGTGGCCGTCTTATCAGGCGCGTGAGAGTTCGCGGCCTGAAGGCAGAATGCAGAAGGCAATGTCTTGTGCCTTTCTAGAGAGGGGTAGAGAAGGTGTTGCGCAAGAAATGGCTGTGGGCCGTGATCGCGGTCCTGGTGATTGGCGGCGGCGCGACGGCGTACTTCAAGCGCCAGCGCAGCGAGGGCATCACGGTCACGGCCGAGACGATTCAGCGTCGCGATCTGGAAGCCATTGTCTCAGCCTCCGGTAAGATCGATCCGAAGAAGACGGTGAACATCAGCGCGCAGTCGATGGGCCGCGTCACGCGCCTCGCCGTCCGGGAAGGCGATCGCGTGCGCGCCGGTCAGTTTCTGCTTCAGATCGACGCGGTGAACGCCGAAGCCGCCGTGCGACGTGATCAGGCAGCGGTCGCGGGTGCCAGCACGGCGTTGGAGCAGTCGCGCGTGAGCTTGAAGAGCGCCGCAGCGAGTCTCGACAGCGCAAAACAGGCGTTCAAGCGTCAGCAGGAACTCTGGCAGGCGGGTCTGACCACGCGCGAGACCCTGGAGCGCGCGCAAACCGAAGTGGACGTTCGCGAGAGCGACCTGCGGGCACGCGAACAAGAGATCAAGAACCGCGAGACGATGCTGAGGCAAATGGAGGCCGGGCTCCAGAGCAGCGAGCACACGCTGTCTCAAGTCCGCTTCGAAGCACCGTTTGACGGCATCGTCACACGACGCAATATTGAAGAAGGCGAGAACGTCATGGTCGGGACGATGAACAACGCCGGCACGGTGCTGTTGACGGTTGCCGACATGTCGGTGATCGAGGCTGAGGTCGAGGTCGACGAAACCGACATCCCATTCGTCCAGCTTGGCCAGGTCGCCAAGATCACGATCGACGCGATTCCCGACAAGTCGTTTACTGGCAAAGTCACGGAGATCGGCAACAGCCCGATCCAGACCACTGGAACCGGAACGGCCAGGACGGCCACGAACTTCAAGGTCACGGTGACCATCGACGGACAGATTCCCGAGGTGCGGCCGGGCTTTACTTGCACGGCGGAGATCACGACGGCGACGCGCACCAAGGCGATTTCCGTTCCCATTCAGGCGTTGACGGTGCGCGAGTTGCTCTACGACGTCGACGGCAGCGTGGTCCATGAACCGCGGCCGCCAAAGCCGGGCTTCCAGTTCGGCCGGCCGGCGCCAACGACAACCGCGCCACTGGTCAATACCGAACTCAAGCCGGGACAAAAGCGCCAAGAGGTCGAGGGTGTCTTCCTGATCAAGGACGGCAAGGCGGCCTTCGCCTCAGTCAAGCTCGGGATCGCCGGCGAGCGCTATCTCGAGGTGCTCTCGGGCCTGAAAGAACAGGATCGCGTCATCACCGGGCCCTTCGAATCGGTGAAGACTCTGTACGAGGGTGACGCGGTCAAGACGGCCGCTCCGCCCGCGGCCGCCACAACGCCGTAGGTCTGCTTCGCTCGTCGGTCGATCGTCGATGTCGCAAATCTTTGAGTCGGCTCGCTTGGCGCTGGCGTCCATCTGGGCGAACAAGCTGCGTTCGTTGCTGACGCTGCTCGGCAATATCGTCGCCGTGTCGTCCATCATCACGGTCGTAGCCCTCATCACCGGGGTCAACGGCGCCGTCTCGGATGCGATCGTCGGCCAGCTCGGCGCCGATTCGTTCACGATCCAGCGCATGGGCTTCACGCAGAACGAAGACGACTTCGAGCGCCAGCGCAATAACCCGATCGTGACGCTCGACGACGCCGAGGCGGTCCGGCACTTCAGCACGACGGTGCAGTCAGTGATGGCCCAGGCGCAGACCCGCACCCGCGTCGCCTATCGCGATGAAGAGCTGGAGCAGATCATGGTCCAGGGCGTGAGTGAGGAGTACCTGGATTTCACGACCTTCGATGCCGAACGAGGACGCGTGATCACGTCGATCGAAATCAGGCGCAAGCGCCCGGTCGTGCTGCTGGGCTGGCAGGTCGCCGACCGGCTGTTCCGCTCGGCCGATCCGATTGACAAGCTGGTCCGGGTCGCCGGCATCAACTTCCGCGTGATCGGGGTCAGCGCCAAGAAGGGCTCGGCGTTCGGCAACTCGCTCGACGAGTTCGTCGTCATTCCACTCGGATCGTTCCAAAAGCTGTTCGGAGCGCGGCAATCACTGGCGCTGATGGTCAAGCCGCGCAACGCCACTCTGGTCGAAACCGCGAAGGACGAAGCGCGAGTCGCGCTGCGCATCGAGCGGCGGCTGAAGCCGTCGGAGCCGGACAATTTCGGCATTCTCGCCTCCGACTCGGTGTTGGGCATCTTTCAACAGGCGACGCAAGGCATTGCCATCGTCCTGGTCGGCATCGTCGCGCTCTCGCTGCTCGTCGGCGGGATCGTGATCATGAACATCATGCTGATGGTGGTGAGCGAACGCACGCGCGAGATCGGATTGCGGAAGGCGCTGGGGGCCAAACGCCGGGACATCATGTCGCAAGTGCTCACCGAGTCGATTACGCTTTCGATCTTTGGCGGCGTCGTCGGCATCGCGCTCGGTGCGCTGTTTTCGACGATCATCTCGATGCTGACGCCGGTACCCTCGGCGGTGGAGCTCTGGTCGGTCGTCCTCGGGGTCGCGATCACGGCCATCGTCGGCCTGACCTTTGGCTACTATCCCGCACGGCGCGCAGCCATGCTCGATCCCATCGAAGCGCTGCGCCGGGAGTAGATTGTGTCCACGCTCACCAAGCAGTTGTCGCTCTTCAGGGAAACGGCGGAGATGGCGTTCGACACGCTCCGCAGCAACAAGATGCGGTCGGCGCTGACGGTGCTGGGCGTCGTCATCGGCGTGACGTCGATCGTCGGCATGACGTCCCTGATCCGCGGCTTCGACACCTCGCTCCGAGACTCCATCAATTCTCTGGGCTCGCGAGCCGTCTTCGTGCAACGATTCGGCGCGATCAGCTTCTCGTCCGGCGCCTCGTTCCGCGAGATGATCCGACGCCCGGTGTTGACCGTCGACGACGGCGAGGCGATCAAGCGCCTGGCGCCGTCGGTGGCGATGGTCGATACCTGGCTGGGTCCGGCGCCGCCCCAGCCGACACAGGAGCGGATTTTCTATCGCAGCGAGCGCACGCGGCCGTGTCAGGTGATCGGCGCGAGCGAGCAGTTCCTCGACATCAACTTTGCCAAGATGTTCGCGGGGCGCATCTTCACGGAGCAGGAAGTCGAGCGGCGTCGCCAGGTGATCGTGATTGGGTATGGTCCGTACGCGGCGCTGTTCGAGCCACGCGGCATCGATCCGATCGGCAAACAGGTGCGTCTGGGCGCGATCGAATACACCGTGGTCGGCGTGATGAACAAGCGACCCTCCGCCGGCGGTCTGACGACGTCGCAAGACGATTTCGGGCTGATTCCATATACGGCGTACCGAAGGCAGTTCGGATCGGAAAAGGTCCGGAGTGGGCCGTTTGGTGGCGTGGGCGGGATGATTGCCGTGGTGCCTCAGGAGAACGTGTCTCGCGAGGACGCGATGCGCGAGGTCGAGGCGATCATGCGGATTCGTCACGGGCTCACGCTCGATAAACCCAACGACTTCGACCTGGTCACCTCCGACGCCATTCTCAAAGTCTGGGACCAGATTTCGTCGGCGATCCTGCTGTCGCTGGTCGTCATCTCCTCCATTGCGTTGATGGTGGGTGGCATCGGCGTGATGGCGATCATGACGATCTCGGTCACCGAGCGTACGCGGGAGATTGGCGTGCGCAAGGCGATTGGCGCCAGGAATCGCGAGATTCTGGTGCAGTTCCTGATTGAGGCCGTCGTCCTCACCAGCATTGGCGGGATCCTGGGCGTTCTGCTGGGCAGCGCCATCGGACTGCTGGTGAATGTCGTCTCGGGCTTCCCGGTCTCCCTGCCGCTGTGGTCGTTCGCCCTCGGCCTGGGCTTCTCCGCCTCGGTCGGCATTATCTCCGGCATGATCCCCGCTTGGAGAGCGTCACGGTTGGATCCGATTGAGTCGCTGCGATATGAGTAGACGCCGCCGTCCATTGCCAATCGACTGATCGACTGATCGACCGACTGTTGGGAGATTTGCGGATTTGGCGATTGAGGGATTCGATCCGGTGAATGCCGGATTTTGTTATTGGGCGGCAACTCGGCGAGCTTAATCGCTCGATTCCCCAATCGCTCGATCGCAAATCGATTCGTGAAATCCGCCAATTCTCCAAATCACGCAGCAGTCGAAAACCCGGTCATTCAGTCAATCGGCAAATGGCAGCCCTTCCCCCTTCCCGCAGATATATGATGCGGATTTGTGAGGGGCGCTGACGCCCGGGAGGGTTCCCGTCTATGAAGGTCTATGATGCTGCCAGCATCCGCAACGTGGCCGTCGTCGGTCACGGCGGATCTGGCAAGACACAGTTGGTGTCCGCCCTGCTGTTCGCGTCCGGTATGGTCAACCGGCTGGGCAAGGTGGACGATGGAACGACCGTCACCGACTATGACGACGAAGAAATCGCTCGCAAACATACGCTCTCGGCGACCCTGGCCCATGCCGAGTGGCAGAAGACCAAAATCAACCTGATCGACACGCCCGGCTTCGGCAACTTCTTCGCCGACACGCGCGCAGCGCTCGCCGTGGCCGACGCAGCGCTGGTGGTCGTCGACGCCGTGGCCGGCGCCGAGGTGCAGACCGAGAAAGCGTGGTCGACGGCGGAGGAGCTGAACCTGCCGCGTCTCGTCGTGATCAACCGCCTGGACCGCGAACGCGCGTCGCTCGATCGCACCATCGAATCGCTCCGGGAGGTCTTCGGCCGCGGCGTGGTCCCGATTCAGTTGCCCATCGGCGAGGAGCGGCAGTTCACCGGCGTGGTCGACCTCGTCTCGATGAAGGCCTACACGTTTGCCACCGACGGCTCGGGCAAGATGACGGAGGGTCCCGTGCCCGCCGATCTCGCCGGGACCGCCGGCGCGGCACGCGAGGCGTTGATCGAGATGGTGGCCGAAGCCGACGAGTCGCTGATGGAGAAATTCTTCGACGCCGGCACGCTCACGCAGGACGAGCTCGTGAGCGGACTCGCCAACGCCACGCGGGCGGCCAAGGTGTTCCCGGCGGTGGTCGCCTCCGGACTGCAGAACATCGGCGCGCAGACGATGATGGACGCGGTGCTCGCCTACCTCCCGTCGCCGGCCGATCGGCCGTTCACGGCCAAAGCCGGCGGCGACACCGTGACCCGTCCGGCCGACGAGAAGCTGCCATACGCGGCGTTCGTGTGGAAGACGGTCGCCGATCAGTTTGCCGGCCGGATCACGCTGTTCCGGGTGATGCAGGGCTCGCTCAAGGCCGATTCAACGGTGCAGAATCTCACCCGGTCGACGCCCGAGCGCCTGGGCCATCTCAACGTGATGCAGGGCAAGACGGCGACGACGGTGCCGGAATTGAAAGCCGGGGACCTGGGCGCGGTCGCGAAGCTGAAGGACACGCGGACCAACGACACGATTGCCGACAAGGGCGCCGGCATCACGTTCCCGCCCATTCACTTTCCCGAGCCGGTGCTGTCGTATGCGATCGAGCCGAAGAGCCGCGGCGACGAAGACAAGATCAGCACCGCGATGCATCGCCTCGAGGAAGAAGACCTCAGCATCCACTATCAGCGCGATGCGCAAACCCATGAGCTGCTGCTGGCCGGTCAAGGTCAGATGCACATCGAGGTCACGGTGGCCAAGCTCAAGCGCCGATTCGGCGTCGAGGTCAACCTGAAACCGCCGCGCATCCCGTATCGGGAAACGATTCTCGCGAAGGTCGAAGCGCACGGCCGCCACAAGAAGCAGACCGGCGGACACGGGCAGTTCGGTGACTGCAAGATCAAGATGGAGCCGCTGCCGCGCGGTGCCGACTTCGAGTTCGTGGATGAGATCTTCGGCGGCTCGATTCCGCGCAACTTCATTCCCGCCGTCGAAAAAGGCATCCAGGAATCACGCCTGCGCGGCTATCTCGCCGGCTATCCGGTGGTGGACTTCCGCGTGATCCTCTACGACGGCTCCTACCACGACGTGGACTCGAACGAACTGTCGTTCAAGACGGCCGGCTGGCTGGCCTTCAAGGACGGCATGTCGCGGGCGAAGCCGACGCTGCTCGAGCCGATCATGAACGTCGAGATCTACGCGCCGGGCGACCACGCCGGAGACCTGATGGGCGATCTCAACGGCCGCCGCGGCCGGATCTCAGGGATGGAAGCACGCGGCCACACCACAGTAATCAAGGCGCAGGTGCCGATGGCCGAGATGCTCACGTACGAACAGCACTTGACGTCGGCGACGGGCGGGCGAGGCTCCTATCACATGGAGTACTCGCACTACGACGAGGTGCCATCGCATCTGCAGACGAAGATCATCGCGGCCCATAAGGCCGAGAAGGGACAGGTCGAAGAGGAAACGGCCTGACGGTCAAGGTGCCAGGTGCCGGGGGCCACGTGCCAGGGTGGGTGCAGACACCGCCTTGGCTCGAGGCACTGGGCACCAACCTTGGCACTCGGCACCTGGCACTAGAGTGACTGAAGGTCCGGCGGCACCCACTGTCGCCGCGCATCCACTGAGAACAGGCGTTTCCTGGAGTAATAGCGAAGCGGATACCCCTTCGCGCCGATCCGTTCGATTACCAATGCGGCGAGGTCGTCGATGTTCATCGCCGGGCCGCAGTCGACGATCGTGGCCGCGATCGCCTTCACGTAAAACGCGGTCACCGTTTCGTGATAACCCGAGTCGTCCGTGTTGAGAGTGCCGACGCTCTCGTTGTAGCGCGAGATCCGTTCGCGCAATAGCGGCAGTGCGGCGTCGGCGCCGTACGTCACGACGTGCCATGTCCCAACACGCAAATGCGCCTGATGGGTCCACTCCGGCTTTGGCAACGTGCGGGCGATGAATTTCTGAACGAGCTCCTCGGACAGCGACATCGTTCGATCCTTATCCCTCCGAGTTCAGGAGGAATGCAAACAGGAGATCAGAAGATCAGGAGGAATTCTGTTTTCTTCAGGTTGTTTCTCGTGATCTCCTGAACTCCTGTCAACCAAATGGTCTTCTCCTGAACTTCTGTTTTTCGTACAAAGAAAAAGGCCCGGCGAGGTGATCCCCGCCGGGCCGCACTCTCGAACTCTCGCGACGCGCCCTAGGAGCCACCCGCCTTTCGGGGCGTGCTGGTTTGCTTGGACGCGCCGCGAGCCGGCTTGCTGGCCTTGGCCTTGGCGCCGTCGTCGCCGCTGCCCTTGGACTTCTTGCCGCGCAGACGCTGCGCCGCCGCCTTCAGGCGCTCGCCGACGCTCTTCTGCGTCTTCTGCTCGCCGCCTTCCTGCTCGGCGGCCTGCTTCTCGGCTTCGGCCTTCTTGGGGTCGAACTCGCTGCCGACCAGCTCGATCTGGGCGACCTCGGCGGCGTCGCCGCGCCGATGGCCGACGCGCAGGATGCGCGTGTAGCCGCCGGGCCGGTCGCTGAACCGCGGCGCCAGATCGTCGAACAGCTTGGTGACGACGGTCTCGTCCAGCAGGTCGCGCATGACCAGCCGTCGAGCGGAGAGCGACTGGCCCTTCGGGTCTGCCGCCTTCACGCCGCGCTTGGCGATCGTGATCAGCCGCTCGACAAAGGGCCGCAGCTCCTTCGCCTTGGGAACCGTGGTCTGGATGGTCTCGTGCGCGAGCAACGCCGCCGCCTGACTGCGCAGCAGCGCAATCCGGTGCGAGGTGCTTCGGCCGAGCTTTCGTTGTCCGACTCGATGACGCATGGTTGACTAGTCCGCAACCGGCTGATCGAGCTTCATTCCGAGGCTCAATCCCATCGACTGCAGGATCTCCTTGATTTCGTTGAGCGACTTGCGGCCGAAGTTCTTGGTCTTCAGCATTTCGGTTTCGGTCTTCTGCACCAGCTCGCGAATGGTCAGGATATTCGCGTTCTTGAGACAGTTGTACGACCGCACCGACAGCTCGAGCTCCTCGACACTCTTGTCGAGATGCTCGTTGGCCACACCCAGGCGCGGCGCCTCCGACCCCGCCTCGGTCTGGGCATCGTCGGCGTCGTCGAGGTTGATGAAGATGTTCAGGTGATCGCGCACCAGCTTGGCCGACAGCGACACGGCGTCGCGCGGCGTCACCGAGCCGTTGGTCCACACCTCGATGGTGAGCTTGTCGTAGTCGGTGGTCTGGCCCAGGCGCGCGGCCTCGACCAGGTAGTTCACGCGCTTGACCGGCGAGTGGACGGAATCGATCGGGATCCAGCCGATGCCGAGATCCTCATCGAAGTTCCGGTCGGCCGAGACATAGCCGCGGCCGCGCTTGACGCGAAGCTGCATGTGCAACCGGCCGCCTTCCGCGATGGTCGCGATGTGGGCATCCGGTTCGAGGATCTCGACGTCGGCGTCGGCTTCGATCTGCGACGCGCGCACCGGACCCGGCTTGTCGGCACGAAGCGTGAGCGTCTTGGTGTAGTCCACGTGACAGGTGAGCGGCAGCTGCTTCAAGTTGAGGATGATGTCGGTCGCATCCTCGACGACGCCCTTGATGGGCGAGAACTCGTGCAGCACGCCGTCGATCTGCACGGCGGTAATCGCCGCGCCTTCGATCGACGACAGCAGCACGCGCCGCAGCGCGTTGCCGATGGTAGTGCCGAACCCGCGCTCGAACGGCTGGGCGTAAAACCGTCCGAACCGATCGGTCAGGGTCTCTCGTTCAAAGTCAAGCCGCTTGGGCCGCTGAAAACCTTTCCACAACATTCGCATCGTCCTTTCGCTGACGGGCCGGCAGACCGGCCTCCAGACCCGCGGGTCACAGTCGCCGGCCTCCCGCTGCGGGTCTGAAAAGCTGCGGGCCGGCGACTTACGAACGCGCTCGCCGTTCGCCTTTCGCGGTCCGCCTTTCGCAAAGCACTTGCGAATCGCGAACCGCGAATGGCGAAGAGCGAAACGCGAATGGCTACTTGCTGTACAACTCCACGATCAACTGCTCCTGCACCGGCAGGTTGATCTGCTCGCGCGTCGGGATCGACACGACCTTGCCGCCGAGCTCGCCTTCCTGCTGCAGCCACTGCGGAATGCCGCGGCCCTTCACCTCTTCGGCCGCGTGCAGGATGGTCGCGTTCTGCCGGCTGGTCTCGCGCACGACCACGACATCGCCGGACTTCAACAGGTACGACGGGATGTCGACTTTCTTGCCGTTGACCAGGAAGTGCCCGTGCAGCACGAGCTGCCTGGCCTGCGGCCGCGACGTCGCCAGCCCCATGCGGTAAATCGCGTTGTCGAGACGGCGTTCGAGCAACTGCAGCAATGTCACGCCCGTGATGCCGCGCGTGCGCTCGGCCATCTCGAAATAGCGGCGGAACTGATCCTCGAGCACGCCGTAGATGCGCTTGACCTTCTGCTTCTCGCGCAACTGGATGCCGTAGCCCACCATCTTTGCCTTGCGCAGGCGCCCGTGCTGGCCGGGCGGCATGTTGCGCTTTTCGATGGCACATTTTTCCGTATAGCACCGCTCGCCCTTGAGGAAGAGCTTCATGCCTTCGCGGCGGCAGAGGCGGCAGACCGGTCCGTTGTATCGAGCCATAGGATTCTGAGTTTCTCGCTATTCGCTGTTCGCTGTTCGCTATTCGCTATTCGCTATTCGCTATTCGCTGTTCGCTGTTCGCTGTTCGCAAGTTTTTTGCGAAAAGCGAAACGCCAACGGCGAATCGCGTCGTCAACTGATTACTCGTCGTCACACTCTTCGGCGCTTCGGCGGCCGGCAGCCGTTGTGCGGAATCGGCGTGATGTCACGGATCGACCGCACTTCCAGTCCGGCGGTTTGCAGCGCGCGGATCGCCGATTCGCGGCCGGAACCCGGCCCCTTCACGAGCACGTCGCAGGATCGCATCCCGAACGCCTTGGCGGCGTTGGTCGCGCTCAACGCGGCCTGCGTCGCGGCAAACGGGGTGCCCTTGCGCGAGCCCTTGAAGCCGATCGCCCCCGCGCTCGACCACGACACCACGGCGCCCTCGGCGTCGGTGATGGTGATCAGCGTGTTGTTGAACGAGGCCTGCACGTGCACCAGGCCGTGGTGGACGATGCGCTTCTCGCCGCGCTTCTTGAAGCTCTTCTTTTTGCGAGTCGGCGCCTTCTCTGTCCCCGGCGCCGCTGCTGCGTCTGCTTTTGCCATGGTTTAGACCGTCTTCTTCTTTGCCACTGCGCCCTTGCGCGGACCCTTCCGCGTGCGCGCGTTGGTTTTGGTGCGCTGGCCGCGCACCGGCAGGTTGCGCCGGTGACGGCCGCCGCGATAGCTGCCAATCTCGATGAGCCGCTTGATGTTCATCGAGATTTCTTTGCGCAGATCACCCTCGACGCCGCCCTGATCCTCGAGCACTCGAGTGAGCTTGCGGACATCGTCTTCGGTGAGGTCCTTCACGCGGACGTCGGGGCTGACCCCCGCCGCCGTCAGGATCACATTCGAGCGATGCCGGCCGATGCCGAAGATGTACGTGAGCCCGATCTCGATGCGCTTGGTGCGCGGGAGATCAACGCCTGAAATACGCGCCATCTGTCTTTACCCTCAGCGTCCGAGCCCCTGGCACTTTGGCACCAGGCGCTCGGCACATAGTTTTAGCCCTGCCGCTGCTTGTGCTTCTGGTTGGTGCAGATCACCCGGACCACCCCACGGCGGCGGACAACCTTGCACTTGTCGCAAATCTTCCGAACCGATGCTCGCACTTTCATTGCCTCGCCTCTTTCGCTTCCAGCATCCGGCCACCGGCAACCGGTTTACAACTTCTCGACGATCCTCGCCCTCGTGGCGTCGTGCGCCATCAAGACGACTCGCACGCGATCCCCTACCAACACCCTCACGAAATTCCGCCGCACCGGCTCTCCCAGGTGCGCTGTCACTTCGTGTCGTCCGTCCAGCTCCACCTTCACGAGCTGGCTCGGCAGCAACTCCCTCACCACTCCCTCGGCGGCTCGATCCGGTGCCGATCGATCCCCTGCCGAAGGGTCAGCGGGCGGCCGCCGCGGCTTGTCCATGCGCCTCGGACTGCGCTGTCTCCGGCAAGGTCAGAATCCGGCAGCCCTCACCGCTCACCACCACGGTGTGCTCGAAGTGGGCCGACAGGCTCCGATCCTTCGTCACCGCCGTCCACCCGTCCGCGAGCACTTTCACCGCCGGCTTGCCGGCGTTCACCATCGGCTCGATGGCGAGCACCATGCCCTCCGCCAGCCGCGGCCCGCGCCCAGGCGTGCCGTAATTCGGGATCTGCGGCTCTTCGTGGAGCGCCGTGCCGATGCCATGCCCCACGAACTCACGCACCACCGAAAATCCCTGCGCTTCGACGAAGCCTTGCACCGCCGCGCCGATGTCCGACACCCTCGCACCGACCCGGACGGTGGCAATCGCCTTGTCGAGCGCCGTCTTGGTCACTCGCAGCAGCCTCGTGGCTTCTGGCGACACGCGACCGACGGGCACCGACACCGCCGAATCACCGAAAAACCCGTCGAGCTTCGCGCCGAGATCGACCGAAATGATGTCGCCCTCGATCAGCGTCCGTTCAGAGGAGGGGATGCCATGCACCACCTGCTCGTTCACCGACGCGCAAATCGTCGCGGGATATCCGTGATACCCCTTGAACGCCGGCGTCGCCCCCGCCTCGGTCAATCGCCGCTCGGCCAACTCGTCGAGCGCCGCCGTCGTGACTCCCGGCCCGACCGATGCGGCCAGCTCTGCCAGCACACGCGCGACGAGCGCGTTGACCCGCGCCAACCGCTCGATCTCGCTCGCCGACCGGCACACAATCATGCCTGCCCTCGTCCTGCCTCAACCAACTCACTCGGCTGGCAGCCCAACGCCGATGCCAACGCTTCGATCATCTGCTGGCGCACTCGCTCCGGTGACTCCCGACCGTCAATCGCGCGATACGTGGTCTGGCCACTGTAGTGCGCTGTAATCGGCGCGGTCTGCCGGTGATACACCCTCAGCCGTTCTCGCACAACAAACTCGGTGTCGTCGCTCCTGGTGGACCATTTCGGGCCCACCGACCCGCATCGATCGACGTGCAAACACTTCTCCGGCAACATGCCCGACCCTGGCGCAAACGCATCGGCGGCGGCGCCGCAGTCGCCACACACCCGCCGAGCCTTCACCCGTGCCACGAGCTCTTCGTCGGGCACTTGAATCTCGACGACCAGCACAGGGCCACGATCGGCGAGGATGCCGTCCAGCGCCCTGGCCTGCGCGACGGTTCGGGGAAACCCGTCGAGCACGAACCCGTTCGCCGCATCGGGCCTCGCGAGACGTTCGCGCACGATACTGAGCATCAGGTCGTCGCCGACCAGCTCGCCGCGCGCCATCACCTCTTTGACCGCCCGGCCCAGCTCACTCCCGCCGTGCACGGCCTCGCGGAGAATATCGCCCGTCGAGACCTTCGGGATGCCGTGATCCCGCGCAAACCGCTCCGCTTGCGTGCCCTTGCCGGCCCCCGGCGGGCCGAGCATCACGACGTTGAGGGGCACCCTATCCCCGCCGTCCCCGAATCCGCGTCTTCTTCATGAACCCGTCGTAGTGCCGCATGATCAGTTGCGACTCGACCTGATTCACCGTATCCATGGCGACGCCGACCACGATCAGGAGCGACGTGCCCCCAAAGTAGAACTGCACGTTCAAACCCTGCGTGACAAATCTCGGCAGCAGCGCGTCGAGGGTTTCGCCGATGAACGGAATCGGCGCGACCTTGAAGCCGGTCAGCAGGAACTCTGGCAGGATCGCCACCATCGCAAGGTAGATGGCGCCGACCAGCGTGATCCGCGCCAGGATCGTGTCGATGTACTCCGCAGTCCGCTTGCCGGGCCGGATGCCAGGAATGAAGCCGCCGTACTTCCGCATGTTCTCCGCCACGTCATCAGGATTGAAGATGATCGCCGTGTAGAAATACGCGAAGAAGACGATGCCGAGCACGTAGAGCAGGTTGTAGAGCGGCATCCCATACGCGATCTGCCGCACGGCCGCATCGGCCCATCCGCCCGCCTGGAACATGCCGACCAGCGTCGACGGAAACGTGAGAATCGAGCTCGCGAAGATCACCGGGATGACTCCGCCCGTGTTGACCTTCAGCGGAATATGCGTGCTCGAGCCGCCGTACTGGCGGCGGCCGACGACACGTTTGGCGTACTGCACCGTGATTCGTCGATGCCCGCGTTCGACGTAGATGATGGCGGCAATCACCAGCACCATGACGACGACCAGCAGCGCCATCACCAGCAGGCTGATCTGCCCGGTTCGCATCTGATCGAACGTCGCGATCACCGCTCGCGGGAAGTTGACGACGATGCCGGCAAAGATGATGAGCGACATCCCGTTGCCGATGCCGCGCTCGGTGATCTGCTCACCAAGCCACATGATGAACATCGTCCCCGTGGTCAGCGTGAGCATGCAGCCGAGCCGGAATCCCCAGCCGGGTGAATAGACCAGCGGCAACCCGCCCGCGATCTCGGTCTGGCGCTCGAGGTACACCGCGATGCCCAGCGACTGCACCATCGCCAGCACCAGCGTGAGGTAGCGCGTGTACTGGGTGATCTTCCGGCGTCCGAGCTCGCCTTCCTTCGACAGCCGCTCGAGCACCGGCCAGACGACCGTCAGCAGCTGCAGGATGATCGAGGAGCTGATGTACGGCATCACGCCCAACGCGAAAATCGTGATCCGCGAGAGACTGCCGCCCGTGAACATGTCGTACAGGCCGAACATCGTGCCCTTGGCCTGTTCGGCAAGCAGTTGCAGCGCCTGCGGATTCACTCCCGGCGTCGGGATGTGATTGCCGATGCGATAGACCGCGAGCAACCCGAGCGTGAAGAGCACCCGGTTGCGAAGATCCGCGACGGCGAACAGATTCTTGAGTGTCTCGAACACAGCAGTCGCCTTTAGCTGATTGCTTCTGCCTTACCGCCGGCCCCGGCCAACTTCTCCACGGCCGAGGCACTGAACTTGTGCGCGTGCACGATGAGCGCCTTGGTCACCTCACCGCGGCCGAGTACCTTGATCACTCCCCGACGATCGCTGACCAGACCCGCCTCGCGCAGCGCGTCAGGCGTCACCGTCGCACCGGCCTCGAACCGCGCCTCGAGTTGATCGAGGTTCACGACGTCGTACTCGGTGCGGAAGATGTTGTTGAAGCCGCGCTTCGGCACCCGCCGATGCAGCGGCATCTGGCCGCCCTCGAACCCTCGCTTGTACGAGTAGCCCGAGCGCGACTGCGCGCCCTTGTAGCCGCGTCCGGCCGTCTTGCCGTTGCCCGATCCCGGGCCGCGGCCGACCCGCTTCTTCGGGTGCTTCGAGCCGTCTGCGGGCTTCAGCTTGTTCAAACTCATATCGTCAGCTCTCAGTTATCGGCGATCGGCTCTCAGCTATTCGCTGTTCGCCTTTCGCTATTCGCTCGTTCATTCCGCAACAGTCACGAGATGGCGGACCTTGAAGATCATGCCGCGCGTCTCGGCCGTATCCACCAGCGTGACGGTGTGGTTGAGCTTTCGCAAGCCCATGCCCTGCACCACGGCTGCCTGGTTCCTGTTGAAGCCGATCGGGCTCTTCACGAGCGTGATCGACACCGTTTTCCTGGCCTGCCCGGCCGCTTTCTTCTTCGCCATCCGCGTCAACTCGTCACTGTGAACCGTGAAACCGTTAACTGCTCACCGCGGTTCGTCCGCCGGCCAGATCCTCGATCGTGTCCTTGCCGCGAAGCCGCATCAGCAACGCCGGGTCGCGCAACTGCCGGAGCGCCGTGAACGCCGCTCGCACGACGTTGTGCGGATTGGCGGTCCCCAGCGATTTCGTGAGGACGTTGGTCACCCCGGCCGACTCGACGACCGCGCGCACCGAGGCGCCGGCAATGATGCCGGTGCCGTCCGGTGCGGGCTTCAGCAGCACGCGTCCGGCGCCGTAACGGCCGACGATCGGATGCGGCACCGTCGTGCCCTTGACCGGCACGCGAATCAGATTCTTCTTCGCCGCTTCGATGCCCTTCTTGATGGCCGACGGCACTTCCTTGGCCTTGCCGACGCCGTAGCCGACGATGCCGTGGCCATCGCCCACCACCACCAACGCACTGAAGCTCAGGTTCTTGCCGCCCTTGACGACCTTCGTCACGCGGTTGATGGACACGACGGTGTCCTTCAGGTCCAGCTGTGCCGGGTCGATCTTGTCGCGTGTCCGCATCGTGTTCCTTGCTTAGGATCGTGTCCTTGTCATCTGCGCAATCCGTGTCATCGGTGGCCCTGGTCGTCCTGACATCCGAGTCAGAACTGAAGGCCGGCCGAGCGCGCCGCATCGGCCACGGCCTTGACGCGGCCGTGATAGAGAAAGCCATTGCGATCGAAGATCACGTTGGTGATGCCCTTGTCCTTGAGGCGAGCCGCAATCGTCTCGCCGACCAGCGCCGCACCCTTCATGTTGTTGCCGCGCGTCGCCGCCGGCATCTTCGACTTGATCGCGGGCTCCACGCTGGACGCCGCCGCGACCGTCTGTCCGGAGCGGTCGTCGATCACCTGCACGTAAATGTGGGCGCCGCTGCGGAACACGCTCAGCCGCGGCTTGTCGGTGGTTCCCGCCATCCGCTTGCGAATGCGGTAATTGATGCGATCGCGGCGATCTTCCTTAGTCTTGATACGCATTAGGCACCCGTCTTTCCGGCCTTCTTCTTCAGGATCTCGCCGGTGTAGCGCACACCCTTCTGCTGATACGGATCCGGCTTTCTGAGCCGCCGCAGGTTGGCCGCGACCTGGCCGACCAGCTGCCGGTCGCAGCCGGTGACCGTGATGTGCGTCTGTTTTTCGATCGCCACCTCGATGCCGGCCGGCACGTCGTAGACGATCGGATGCGAGTAGCCCAGGGCCAGCACAATCTGCTTACCCTTCAACTCGGCGCGGTAGCCGACGCCGACGATGTCGAGCTCGCGCTTCCAGCCATCGGTGACGCCGAGCACGGCGTTATTCACCAGGCTGCGCGCCAGGCCGTGGAATTTGTCCAGCTGACGGTCCTCCGAGATCTTCTTCGTGACCAGCTGGTTGTCCTCCACGGCCGCACTCACCCCGGGGGGCAGGGGCTGGCGCATCTGTCCCTTCGGGCCCTTCACGTCGACGGCGGCGCCGTCTACCTTGACGGTGACGCCCTTAGGAATGGCGATCGGTTTCTTTCCAATTCGAGACATGGCTCACCACACGTTGCAGAGAATCTCGCCGCCGACGCCGGCGTCGCGCGCCGCGCGGCCCGTCATCACCCCACGCGACGTGGTGAGGATGTTGACGCCAAGACCACCGAGCACCGACGGAACCTCTTTGTGGTTCGCGTAGATGCGGCGGCCGGGACGGCTCACGCGCTGAATCCCCGAAATCACTTTTTCGCCCTCGGGCCCGTACTTGAGGAACAGGCGCATCAGCTGGCGCCCGGCTTTGCCCGGACGCTCCGAGGCCGCCTCCAGCAGCTTGTAGCCGGCGATGTATCCCTCGTCTTGCAGGATGCGGGCGATTTCGGCCTTCACCTTTGACGCCGGCAACTCCACGCGCGCGTGACGCGCCGTAACGGCGTTGCGGATCCGCGTCAACATGTCAGCAATCGGATCGGTCATATCTCTCGCTCTTCGCTTTCGCACTTCGCTGTTCGCTCTCGGCGCCAGGCACTCCAGCACCGCGGCACTAACCCTTGGCACCTCTGGCACCGCATGGCACCCGGCACCCTGTTCCCCTACCAGGAACTCTTCGTGACACCCGCGACATCGCCGGTCAGCGCCAGCTCGCGGAAGCACAGACGGCACAACCCGAACTTGCGCATGAACGCCCGCGGGCGGCCGCAGCGCCGGCAGCGGTTGTGATGTCGAACCTTGAACTTCAGCGTCTTGCGCTCGCGCGCCTTCTTCGCCTTCGTCGCCACGTGGTCTCCTAGTTCTGACGGAACGGCATGCCCAGCAACTGCAGCAGGCGCCGCGCTTCTTCGTCGGTCTTCGCCGATGTGGCCACGCACACGTTCATGCCGCGCGCGTGATCGACCTTCAGATAATCGATCTCCACGAAGATCAACTGATCCCGGAGACCCAGAGTGTAGTTGCCGCGTCCGTCGAACCCCTTCGGCGACACACCGCGAAAGTCGCGCACTCGCGGCAGCGCGATGTTCATCAGGCGGTCGAGGAACTCGTACATCCGCTCGCCGCGCAACGTCACCATCGCCGCGATCGGCATCCCCTGACGCACCTTGAACTGCGCGATCGACTTCTTGGCTCGGCGCACCGCCGCCTTCTGGCCCGTGATCTTGGCCAGCTCGTCGGCGCCGGTGTCCACCACCTTGGCGTTCTGTGTCGCCTCGCCAAGGCCCATGTTGATGACGACCTTGGTCACCTTCGGCACCGCCATCACATTCGGGTAGCCGAACTCCTTCGACAGCGCTGGCACCACGTCGGCGCGGTAGCGCTCGGCCAACCGGGCCGGTCCGCTCTTCTCGTTGAGCGGCTTCTCGCTGCGGCTCTTCTCGGCACCGGCCTTGTCGGCGCCGCCGGGTTCGCCGCCACCCGCTGGTTTCTTCGCCTTGCTCATTTGTCCACCACCGCGCCGCTCTTGCGGCCAATGCGCACCCGGCGGCCATCGCTGAGCGTCTGGCTGCCGATGCGGGTCGGCTCGTTGCTCTCCGGGTCGATCAGCATCACGTTGCTCAGGTGAATCGACGCCTCGCGCTCGACGATGCCACCCTTGATGTTCTTCTGCGGGTTCGGCTTCGTATGCCGCTTGACGAGGTTCACGCCCTCGACCACCAGCCGGTTCTTGTCAGGGATGACGATCAGCACGCGGCCCCGCTTGCCGCGGTCCTTGCCGACGCGAACCAGCACCTGATCGTTCTTGCGAATCTGCGGTCTACCCATGGCTTCTATCGTTCCACAGCAAATACGTTGCTCATCGTTGCCGTCAGGCTCGTCGATGCACTCGCGGCCGCGATCTCGGAGTGGCCGGCAGCATGATCGGACAGCGACGCCACTACAGAACCTCGGGGGCCAGCGAAATGATCTTCATGAAGCGCCGCTCCCGCAACTCGCGCGCCACCGGACCGAACACGCGCGTGCCGATCGGCTCGCCCTGGTCGTTGATCAGCACCGCGGCGTTGCGATCGAAGCGGATGTAGCTGCCGTCCTTCCGGCGCTGCTCCTTGCGCACGCGCACGACCACGGCCTTCACGACCTGGCCCTTCTTCACGTTCGACTCCGGCGACGCCTCTTTCACGTTGGCCGTGATGATGTCGCCGAGATAGGCATAGCGACCTGTCGAACCGCCGATCGGGTTGATCACGGAAATCTTCCGCGCGCCCGAGTTGTCGGCGACGTCGAGGATCGATCGCATCTGGATCATGGCTGCTGCTCCGCTCTTCTCATCCTGATGGCGTGGCCGTCAGTCCTGCCGCGCCTTCTCCACAATCTGCTTCAGCGTCCACCGCTTGCGGCGGCTCATCGGCCGCGTTTCCGAGATGAGCACCGTGTCGCCCACCTTGGCCTCGTCCTTTTCGTCGTGCGCGACGAAGGTCGACGTCCGCTTCTGAATCTTGCCGTAGACGCCGTGCTGCACGCGGCGCTCGACCGCGACCACCACGCTCTTCTGCATGCGGTCGCTGATGACGACCCCTTGAACCTCGGCTTTGTCCGCCATCGTTACTTGGCCTTTTCTTTCAGAATCGTCAGGATGCGCGCCCGCTCGCGACGGACGCTCTTCACCTTGCCCGGCGCCTCGAGCTGCCCCATCGACTTCTGCATCCGCATCCGGAACAGCTGATCGTCCAGTTCCAGCGACCGCGTGCGCAGCGCGTCCGCGTCCAGCTCTCTCATCTCGTCGACCTTCATGACGCCTTCTCCTGGGCAAATCGGGTCGCAAAGCGCGTCTTGATCGGCAGCTTCGCGCCGGCCAGCTGAAACGCCCGTCGGGCTTCAACCTCGGGCACCCCGTTCATCTCGAACAAGATGCGGCCGGGCCGGACCACGAACACCCATTCTTCCGGCGCGCCCTTGCCCTTACCCATGCGGACTTCCTGCGGTTTCTTGGTGATCGGCTTGTCGGGGAACACCCGCACCCACACCTTGCCGCCGCGCTTGACAAACCGCGTCATCGCCACGCGCGCTGCTTCGATCTGCCGCGCGGTCAGCCAGCACGGTTCCATGGCCTTCAGCCCGAAGTCGCCGAACGACACCTCGGACCCGCGCCACGCCTTGCCCCGCATGCGCCCGCGCTGCTGCTTGCGGTACTTGACCTTCTTCGGCATCAACATAGCTACGTTCCCTTACGCCCGAATCTTGCGATCTCGTGATCTTGTGATCTCGCGATCGATCTGCTCGAGCTCTCGATCTGTCGATCGATCTCGCGATCGTCAGATCGGCCCTTCACCAGATCGATCACGAGCTCACCACCTCACCAGATCGCAAGATTCGCTAACCTCGTCCCTCAGGCCGCTGCGGACGGCGAGGCGGCCGGTCTCTGTCGCGATCCCGATCGCGTCCGCCGCCGCCGCCGCTGCCACCAAACTCTTCTTCGCGGCCGACACGCGGCGTCAGGCGCTCGCCCTTGTAGAGCCACACCTTCACGCCAATCTGTCCGTAGGTCGTGTGCGCTTCGGCAAAGCCGTAGTCCACGTCGGCGCGCAGCGTCTGCAGCGGCAGCTGGCCGTGCAGATACCACTCGGAGCGCGCGATTTCGGCGCCGTTCAGGCGGCCCGAGACGCGCACCTTGATGCCGCGCGCGCCGAATCGCAGGGCCGATTCGACCGCCTTGCGCATCGCGCGGCGGAAAGCGACGCGCTTTTCGAGCTGCATCGCCACCGACTCACCCACCAGCTGGGCATCGAGCTCCGGCTTCTGGATCTCGTGGATATTGATGAAGACGTCGCGGCTCGTGCGCTTCTGAATCTCCTGCTTGAGCTTGTCGACTTCCTGGCCCTTGCGTCCGATGATGATCCCCGGCCGGGAGGTATGGATGTCGATCTTCAGGTTCTTCGCCGCGCGCTCGATCTCGACCTTCGACACTCCCGCGTGCTGGAAGCGCTTCTTCAGGTCGCGCTTCAGCTCGAGATCCTCGAACAGCAAGTCGGCGTAGTCCTTGTCGGCGAACCAACGCGACTTCCACGTCTTGTTGAATCCGATCCGGAACCCGTAGGGGTGAACTTTCTGACCCACTGTGTTCTCCTAAACGGCTGCGGGCTTCTTCGCCCGGCGCGTTGACTTCACGGGAGCATCGACGCCCACCGCCTTGATCACTTGCGGCTTCTCGGTCACCTCAACCGTGAGGTGCGTCGTCCGCTTCACGACTCGAAACGCGCGGCCCATCGGCGCCGGACGCACGCGCTTGGCCGACGGCCCGTTGTTGGCGTGGCAGATCGAGACGAACAGACGCTCGACGTCGCCGCCGAACCCTTCCTGCTGCTGCGCGTTGGACACTGCAGAGCGCAGCACCTTGGCCACGTCGCGAGCCACGGACTTGCGGCTGAACTGCAGCGCGGTGAGCGCCTGGTTCACGCCCTTGCCGCGAATGAGGTCGAGCACCAGGCCCGCTTTCTGGGCCGAGGTGCGGACATATTTGGCGGTTGCTGCGGCGCGAATCATGACCCCTTATCCTTTTCCCGCCGGAGCCGGCGCCGCACCGGGCGCGGCCGCAGCGGCCGCGGCCTTGTCGGCCCGATTCGAGTGGCCCTTGAACTGCCGGGTCGGCGAGAACTCGCCGAGCTTGTGCCCGACCATGTTCTCGGTGATGTACACCGGCACGAACTTCTTGCCGTTGTGCACGGCCAGCGTGTGCCCGACCATTTCGGGCACCACGGTCGACCGCCGCGACCAGGTCTTGAGGACCTTCTTCTCGTTCGCGCGATTCATGCCCTCGACCTTCTCGAGGAGATGCGTATCGACGAACGGCCCCTTCTTCAGTGAACGACTCATAGGTTGCTTCGCTCTTCGCTCTTCGCTTTTCGCGATTCGCTTTCGTTTTTCGTTCTTCGTTCTTCTGTCTTCGTGACGATCTCGAGCAGGCGCACTACTTCGGCCGCCGCTGCACGATGAATTTGTCGCTCGGCTTCGGTTTCCGTGTCTTGTAGCCCTTGGTCGGCACGCCCCACGGCGTCACCGGGTGCCGTCCACCAGACGTCTTTCCTTCCCCGCCGCCCAGCGGGTGATCGACCGGGTTCATCGCGACGCCGCGCACGTGCGGCCGCTTGCCAAGCCAGCGGCTGCGACCCGCCTTCCCGATCGAGACCTGCTCGTGATCGATGTTGCCGACCTGGCCGATGGTGGCGAGGCAGTCGAGATAGATCCGACGGATTTCTCCCGACGGCGTCTTCACCGAGACGTAGTCGCCTTCCTTGGCGACCACTTGCACGGCGGCGCCGGCGCTGCGCGCCATCTGCCCACCCTTGCCGGGCTTCAACTCGACGTTGTGCACGACGGTGCCGAGCGGAATGTTCTTCAGCGGCAGGCAGTTGCCCGGCAGGATGTCGACGTTCTCGCCCGAGAGAATCGTGTCGCCCACCTTCATGCCGGCCGGCTGCAGGATGTAGCGCTTCTCGCCATCGGCGTATGTGACCAGCGCAATCCGCGCCGAGCGATTCGGGTCGTACTCGATCGTCGAGATCTTGCCGGGAATGCCGGCCTTGTCGCGCTTGAAGTCGATGATGCGATAGAGGCGCTTGTGCCCGCCGCCCCGCCACCACATGGTCTGCTCGCCGGTGCTGTTGCGCCCGCCGGTCTGGTGCAGCGACTCGGTGAGCGGCGCGTGCGGCTTGTCGGTGGTGATCTCGTCGAACGTCAACACCGTCATCTGCCGCCGGCCGGGGGACGTCGGCTTGTATTTTCTGATGGGCATGGTCGTTTAGGCCCCTTCCAGGAAGTCGGGCATCTTCTCGCCCGGGCGAAGCGTCACGTAGGCCTTCTTCCAATCCGAACGCCGGCCGACGTAGCGGCCCTGACGCTTCAACTTGCCGCGCGTGATCGCGGTGCGCACCTGGGCGACCTTGGCGCCGAGGAGCTTCTCGATGGCGCGCTTGACGTCGATCTTGTTCGCGTCGCGGGCCACCTCGAACACGATGGCGTTCCCGGATTCGCGGAGAACCGTGGTCTTTTCCGTAATCAACGGCCGGCGGATGACTTCGGTGAGTTTCATGATTACCCTTCGACTCGCTTACGCGCTCGCACGCTCGCGCGTGCGTTCGCTCAGGGCCGCCTCCAGTCGTTCGATCGCCGCCTTGGTGACGACGACCTTTCGCGTCACCGCCACGTCGCGCGCCGTCAGACGGTTGCTCAGCCGCAGCGTCACGTCCGGCAGGTTCCGCACCGACAGCGCGAACTTCTCGTCGAGCGCCGCGTCGACCAGCAGCGTCTTGCCGTCGACGCCGAGCGACTTCAGCAGGCTGACCGCCGTCTTGGTCTTGATCTCCGGGGCGGTCAGCTCGTCGACCAGGATCAGCGAACCGTCTTGCAACTTGGCGCTCAGCGCCGCACGCAGCGCGCCCTTCTCGACCTTCTTCGGCAGCTGGTACTCGTAGCTGCGTGGCTGGGGGCCGAACGTCGTGCCGCCCTTGCGCCACAGCGGATTGCGGATTTCGCCGACCCGCGCTCGACCGGTGCCCTTCTGCCGCCACGGCTTCTTGCCGCTGCCGCTGACCAGGCCGCGAGTCTTGGTCGCGTGCGTGCCTTGGCGTTTCGCCGCGTTCTCTCGGACGACCGACTCGTGAATGAGATCGGTCTTCACGCGCCCGCCAAACACCTCATCACTGAGGTCGACGGAGCCAACTTTTTCGTTCTTCGCGTTTACAACGTCTAGCTTCATATCGCTCTTCGCCGTTCGCTATTCGCTATTCGCCAATCGCCAGCCGCCATTCGCAAGTGCTCTGCGAATCGCGAAAAGCGAATCGCGAACTGCTACTTCTTCCCCTTCTTCGGCTTCTCTTGCAGCTGCGGCTGCGGCTCGGGCTTGGCGGCCACGGCCTTGCGAATCACGACGTACCCGCCGTTGGCGCCGGGCACCGACCCTTTGACGATCAGCAGGTGATTCTCGGTGTCGATCTTCAGGACGCGCAGGTTGCGCACCGTCACGCGGTCCACGCCCATGTGACCATGCGCCCGCATCCCCGGCATGACCCGTGACGGGTACGACGACGCGCCAATCGAACCTGGAGCGCGGTGAAACATCGAGCCGTGCGAGGCGTCGCCACCACGGAAGTGATGGCGCTTCACGACGCCCTGGAAACCATGACCCTTGCTCGTGCCGATGATGTCGACACGCTCGCCCTGGTTGAAGATCGTCACCAGCACCTGGTCGCCGGGTTTCGGCGCCTCGGCTCCCTTGGCAATCTTCACCTCGCGTTGCACGCGCGTGGGCGGCACGTTGGCCTTCTTGTGGTGCCCGACAATCGCGCGCGTGGCGCGGCGCGTCGGACGCGCTTCGACCAGACCGAGCTGCACGGCTTCATAGCCGTCGGTCTGCGCGGCCTTGGCCTGCACGACGATGCAGGGGCCGGCCTGGAGGACGGTCGCTGGCTCCAGCGTACCGTCTTCCTTGAAGAGCTGCGTCATCCCGACTTTCTTGCCGATGATGCCTGTCACCATTTCTCGATCCTTGTCGGCATCCGGCATCCGGTATCCGGCATCGGTTGCCGGTTCCCGGTTGCCGGTTCCCGGCTACCTTCCGTGTTCTTTCCCGAACGCCTTGATCTCCACGTCCACACCCGCGGGAAGATCCAGCTTCATCAACGCGTCCACTGTCTGGGGCGTCGGCTCGAAAATGTCCACGAGCCGCTTGTGCGTGCGAATCTCGAACTGCTCGCGCGACTTCTTATCCACGTGTGGCGAACGGAGGACCGTCCACTTGTTGGTCTCGGTCGGCAGCGGAATGGGGCCCGCCAGCCGCGCGCCCGTCCGCTTTGCGGTCTCAACGATTTCGCCCGTGCTCTGATCGAGCACTCGCGCGTCGTAGGCCTTCAGTCGAATTCGAATCTTGTCGCCCAGCATGATGTCTCTCGCTATTCGCTATTCGCGGTTCGCTATTCGCCTGCCGCCGCTCACTCAAGCGTGTTCCTGAGCTTCGGCGAGGCAGGCGTTACTATTTCGTTCAGCCCCTACTTCGTCCCTTGCACGCGAGCCACAACTTCGTCGCTGACGTTCCGCGGTGCTGGTTCGTATCGATCGAAGTGCATCGAGTAGGTCGCGCGGCCCTGCGTGCGCGAGCGCAAATCCGTGGCGTAGCCGAACATGTCGCTCAGCGGCACTCGCGCGGAGATGATCTGCGTGCCGCCGCGGTCTTCCTGCGACTGAATGCGGCCGCGCCGTGACGCGAGATCGCCCATGACGTCGCCGAGGTAATCCTTCGGCACGACCACTTCGACCCGCATCACCGGCTCGAGCAGAACCGGCTTGGCTCTCTTCGCCGCGTCCTGGAACGCCATGGAGCCGGCGATCTTGAACGCCATTTCCGACGAGTCGACGTCGTGGTACGAACCGTCGTAGAGCTCGATCTTCACGTCGTCGATTGGATAGCCGGCGAGAATGCCGCGGGTGAGCGCTTCCTTGATGCCCTCGTCGATGGGCTTGATGTACTCGCGCGGGATCGATCCCCCGACGATCTCGTTCTCGAACTGGTAGCCGGAGCCAGGCGGCTGCGGAATCAGGTGAATCTTGGCGTGGCCGTACTGACCGCGGCCGCCCGTCTGACGAATGAAACGGCCCTCGCCATCCGCCGGAGCCGTGAGCGTTTCCTTGTAGGCGACCTGCGGCTTGCCCACGCTCGCTTCGACGCCGAACTCGCGCTTCAGGCGGTCGACGATGATCTCGAGGTGCAGCTCGCCCATTCCGGCGATGACGACCTGACCGGTCTGCTCGTCGGTGCGCACGCGGAAAGTCGGGTCTTCAGCCATCAGCTTGGACATCCCAGTGCCAAGCTTTTCCTGGTCGGCCTTGGTGCGCGGCTCAATCGCGAGCGAGATGACGGGCTCCGGGAAGTCCATCGACTCGAGCAGCACCGGCTTCTTCTCGTCGCAGAGTGTGTCGCCAGTCGTGACCGACTTGAGGCCGACGGCGGCGGCGATGTCGCCGGCATTGACCTCCTTGATCTCTTCGCGCTTGTTGGCGTGCATCTTCAACAGGCGGCCAATCCGTTCGGTGCGGCTCTTGGTGGCGTTGAGCACCGAGGAACCCGATGTCAGCGTGCCTGAGTACACCCGGAAGAACGTCAGCTGGCCGACGAACGGGTCGGTCATGATCTTGAACGCGAGAGCCGAGAACGGCTCCTTGTCGTCAGCGCGACGCTCGACCACGGTCTCTTCTTTCGCCGAGGTGTCGAGTCCGCTGACCGGCGGAATATCGAGCGGCGATGGCAGGTAGTCCACGACGGCGTCGAGCATGGGCTGGACGCCCTTGTTCTTGAAGGCCGATCCGCAGATGACCGGCACGAACGGCGAAGCTTCCTTGCGCACCGAGGCGATGGCGCGCTGGCGGAGCGCCGCCTTCAACTCGTCTTCGGTGATGACGTCGCCATTCAGGTACTTCTCGAGCAGCCGGTCGTTCGACTCGCTCACCTTCTCGATGAGCTTCTCGCGGAAGGTCTGCGCCTCGGCCAACATGTCGGCCGGAATCTCTTCGACCTCGTAGTCGGCGCCCATGGTCTCGTCCTTGTAGACGAGCGCCTTCATCCGAATCAGGTCGACGACACCGCGGAACTTGTCCTCGGCGCCAATCGGCAACTGGATCGCGACGGGATTACCCTGCAGCTTGGTTTCGATCTGCGAGAGCGTCTCTTTGAAGTCCGCACCGACGCGGTCCATCTTGTTGACGAAGCAGATCCGCGGCACGCGGTACTTGTCGGCCTGGCGCCACACGGTTTCCGACTGCGGCTCGACACCGGAGACGGCGTCGAAGACGGCAACGGCGCCATCGAGCACGCGCAGCGAGCGCTCGACTTCAACGGTGAAGTCGACGTGGCCCGGCGTGTCGATGATGTTGATCCGGTGATCGCGCCAGAAGCAGGTCGTGGCGGCCGAGGTGATGGTGATGCCTCGTTCCTGCTCCTGCTCCATCCAGTCCATCACCGCGGTGCCCTCGTGAACCTCGCCGATTTTGTACGTAATCCCGGTGTAGTAAAGGATTCGCTCGGTCGTGGTCGTCTTACCGGCATCGATGTGGGCCATGATGCCGATGTTCCGAGTCCGCTCTAGTGGTGCTTGCCTCGCCATCGCCGTTCGCTGTTCGTCTTTCGCTATTCGCCGTTGTTTGCTGTCCGCTGTTCGCTATCGGCCGCTCCGCGATTCGCGAAAGGCGAATCGCGAAGCGCGAATGGCTACCATCGATAGTGGGCGAAGGCCTTATTGGCTTCCGCCATCCGGTGCGTGTCCTCGCGCTTCTTCACCGCGCCGCCGCGAAGGTTGGCGGCGTCGAGCAGCTCGTTGGCGAGCTTTTCCTGCATCGTCTTGCCGTCGCCGCGCGCGCGGGCGAAGCCGACCAGCCACCGGATGCTCAGCGAGAGGCGGCGGTTGGGGTTCACTTCGATCGGCACCTGATAGTTCGAGCCGCCGACGCGTCGCGACTTCACTTCGAGCGCAGGCTTGACGTTGTCGACCGCCTTCTTGAAGACCTTGAGCGGCTCGTCGCCGGAACGCTCCTTGATCAGGTCGAAGCTCTGATAGAGGATCCGCTCGGCCGTCGAGCGCTTGCCCTCGCTCATGATCGTGTTGATGAACTTGGTGACCAGCGGGCTGTCATACAGCGCGTCGCCAACCGGTTCACGTCTCGCGATAACTCGTCTGCGCGGCATATCTTTTCGCTTCTCGCTATTCGCGATTCGCTATTCGCCAGCCTTCGTGTTCTTGCGAACCGCGAAGAGCGAACGGCGAATGGCTACGCCTTTGGTCTCTTGGCCCCGTACTTGGAACGACCCTGCTTACGGCCCTGGACGCCGACGGCGTCGAGCGTGCCGCGCACGACGTGGTAGCGAACGCCCGGCAGATCCTTGACGCGGCCGCCGCGGATGAGCACCAGTGAGTGCTCCTGAAGGTTGTGGCCCACGCCCGGGATATAGGTCGTCACCTCAATCTTGTTGGTGAGGCGAACGCGAGCCACCTTGCGAAGGGCCGAGTTCGGCTTCTTCGGCGTCTGGGTGAAGACGCGCACGCAAACGCCGCGCTTTTGCGGGCTGTTCTGCAGCGCGGGGCTCTTCGTTTTCCACTCGACCTTGTCACGTCCTTTTCGGACGAGCTGACCAATCGTCGGCACGAGCACTCCATTGCGCCTGGCGGACGCCTCCGCCGGGACGCTAATCGAACACATCTCCACGATCGCCGTCTGGCGACCCTGTCGCGCGAGGCCTGAAAGCCAGCCAATGGCGGGCTTGGCACCTCGAGCTGTAACCCCCTACACTTGTTGGTGTTGTCGGCACCGGCGGACACGTTGTTGCTGACAACCTGCTGTCGGCAACGTGGCCGGGCAACGTTGCGGCTGCCAAGCCTCGCGGCACCCTCGGAGGGCCCCGCTCGAACGCGTCACGGTACGAAAGAGACTAGATAGGGTGTCCTAGCCTCACGAGAACCTGACGAGAGTAGCACAGGGAGGAAAAACGGCGCAACTACCGGGTCTTGCGAAAGCCGCGCCGCCGGGGAGCCGCGAAGCGTCGAGCCAGTAGTGGTAAGTTGACGCGGGCGGGAGGTCGTATGGTGCGGCGGGGAGTCGGAGGGTTGTTGGTCGGAATCTTTCTGTCCCTCGCCAGTCCAGCCGGGTCCCAGACGCCGGTGCCTGCCCTGGTCGAAAGCCAGAACATCAAAATACTCAAGGGTTTAACGGCTCCCGTGTTCGAAGAAGAGATGCGGCTGATGGTCCAGGGGCTGGGCGTCAACTGCGGCTTTTGCCACACCCGCAACAACTTCGCCAGCGAGGACAACCCCAACAAGCTGACGGCGCGGAAAATGCTCGAGATGGTCCGCGCCATCAATCAACAGATCTTCCCTGACTACAAGCCGGCAGACGGCGAGTCCGTCCTTGGCAAGGTGACCTGCTACGCGTGTCACAAAGGTGAACAGAAGCCCAAGCTGGCGCCGGGCTAGGCGAGGCCCCATTCGCGCTCTCTTAACACTCGCTGCCACAGTGCTCGTGGGCCTGGCTGTTCCCGCGCATGCGCAGTTGCAGCTGGCGCGGGTCGATGGCAGCGTCCTCGACGCCCAAGGCGACGCGGTGGCGGCGGCGATCGTGCATCTGGACGATCAGCTCGGCAGCACAATCCGCAGCCAGCCGACCGATGCCAGCGGCCGCTTCACGTTTGCTGACGTCGCGCCGGGTCGCTACACGCTCCGCGCCGTGATCGCGGGCACCGAGCCCATCGTGCTTCCACTCGGCATCACCGGCGCGCTGCCAATCGACGTCGTACTCAGGCCGCCGCCTCGGGTGAAGAGCTCGGTGGTGGTCGAGGCGCCGTTGACCGCGGACGCCGTGGGTTCGCGGACCTCCATTGCGGGCGACTCGGTCGACGTGCTGCCGATTCGCACGCGCGCGCAGGGCCTGCAGGATCTGGTCGCCAGCCTGCCTGGCTGGGCCACCGAAGACAACGGCTTGCTGCATTCGCGCGGCGTGGACGACGGTTTCCTCTATGTGATCGATGGAGTGCCGGTCTACGAGCGGCTCGATCGATTGTCTGGCGTGGCCGTGGATCTGTCGTCGGTCGAGTCGATGAACGTGATGACCGGCTACGTGCCAGCGGAATTCGGCTACAAGGCCGGCGGCGTGATCGACGTGAGAACGCAAACCGCGGTGGCAACGTGGAAAAGCACGATTGACATCGAAGCTGGCTCCGACCGCAACACCGGCGGAAACGCGGCCGCTGGCGGCAGACTCGGGCACGCGGCCACGCTCCGACTGGGCGGTGCTGGCCAGCGATCGGACCGATTCCTGGATCCGGTGCACCCCGACAATCTGCACAATCGAGGGTGGTCGGCGAGCACGTTCGGCCAATTCGCCACCGCAAGGGATCGCGACCGGTTTTCGGCGAGTTGGAGCGTCGCCCGGTCGGCGTACCACGTCTCCAACACGGCTGAACAGGAAGTCGCCGGCCAGAATCAGCAGCAGGACGTACGCCAGATCTTTGGTCATGCGTCGTGGCAACGCACCTGGTCGTCGCAGACGGTCTCGCAAGTCTCCGGCTACGCGCGGCGCTCCAGCGCCGCGCTGGAGAGCAGCGAGCACGATACGCCTCTCCTTGCCGACGCCGATCGTTCGCTGATGCGCGCCGGCGCGGTGGCATCGGTCACCACGCAGCGGGGCTCTCACCTCTTGAAAGTCGGCGGCGAGGCGCAGCGATTGGCGCTGGATGAAGAGTTCACGTTCTTCGTGACCGACCGGCGCCAGGCGAAAGCCGCCGGCTTCAGCGACGCCGTGATCGACTTCGATGACGACGATCCGTTCGAGTTTGCGGACCGGCAAACGCCGAGCCTCTTCTCACTATTCGTCCAGGACGAATGGCAAACCAGCCCGCGCGTCACCCTCAGCGGCGGGCTCCGCTTCGATCGCAGCACGATGCTGCTGACCCGGTACCACTTGAGCCCGCGGCTCGGCGCCGCATTCCGGCTGGGTAGCGACACGGTGGCACGAGCGTCGGTGAGCCGCTTCTTTCAGCCGCCCCAGCCAGAGAATCTCCTGCTGTCATCGTCCGAAGAAGCGCGGGTGCTCTCGCCATTTGCTGAAGAGGGCGACGATGGCGGCGCGGAGGTCGAGCCCGAACGGCAATGGGCGTTCGAGGGCGGCCTCGAACACTGGATCGGCAGGCGCCTCCGTCTCGACATCGCGGGATGGCACCGGGCGGTAACCGAAGCCGCCGATCCCAATGTCTTTGTCGGAACGACGATCATCTTTCCCAATGCGGTCGCGAGGGGACGGGCAAGCGGCGTCGACGTCAGGATCGAAATGCCGAAGAACCGTGGCTGGTCGGCCTACGCAAATGCCGGCATCGGCAAGGTCGTCCAGCGTGGCCCCATCACGGGAGGACTGTTTCTCGAGGACGAGATCGGCGAACTGGGTGATGGCGAAGAGTTCACACCGGATCACGATCAACGGGTCGTGCTCGGTGGCGGACTCAGCTGGATCCACGAACGCTCCGGCGTCACGTTGTCTCTCGCCGGTCGATACGAGAGCGGCACGCCGATCGAGCGCGGCGACGATGAGCTCGAGGAGTTGGCCGAACGTCCGGGCGCCGAGCTTGTGGATTTCGATCGCGGACGCGTCAAGCCCCGAACGGTGATCTCGATGCTTGGCGACCTTCGGTTGTGGCGATCGGGCGATCGATCGGTGCGCCTTCGCCTGTCGGCGCTCAACCTATTCGATCAGGCGTACGCGTATAACTTCGGCAATCCGTTCAGCGGAACCCACTTCGGCGCGCCGCGAACGTTCGCGGTCGCGATTCGCGCCGACTTCTGAGATCAGGTTCACATGAAAACCGCTCTCGCGACGATCACGCTTGTGACGCTTGGTGTGGCGGCTCTCGCCACTTCGCAAGCGCCTTCTGCGCCGGCCACGAAGAGGCTGTTGTTTCTCACGCACGCGGGCCTCTACAAACACACGAGCCTTGGGCCAGCGGAGCTGGCGGTGAGCGAGCTGGGAAAGGCCGGCGGCTTCGAGGTGACGAGCGTCGAAGGCTACAAGCAGGCCGCCGACCAGCTCGACTTCTCGTTTCTGACCCCCGAGTACCTCGCTCGCTTCGATGGACTGATGCTGATGACCAACGGCAACCTGCCGCTCAGCGACGCACAGAGAAAGAGCCTGCTGGACTTTGTCAGCAGCGGGAAGGGCTTCATCGGCGCGCACTGCGCGGCGCTCACCTTTTACGACTATCCGGCCTTTGGCGAGATGCTCGGCGGGTACTACCGCCGTTCAATCCGTCAGAACGCCGTCGGCGTGCTCAAGGTCGAAGACTCGCGGCATCCAGCGACACGAATGCTCGGTGGCAGCTGGCCACTGGTGGACGAGTTCTACCACTTCGGCACCGCGCCCTGGGACGCCAGCCGGCCCAAGGACAATGTCGATGTCTTGTTCGGCAATCACATCCCGATGGGATTCTCCCGCGATCGGGTTCACGTGCTGTTGAGCCTGGACACCGAGAAGTCCGATACCACCGGGTTTCCTGACGTCGTTCGCGGGGGCGACTATCCACAGGCCTGGTGGCGCGACTACGGCAAGGGGCGATCGTTCTACACCTCGCTCGGGCATCGCGACGACATCTGGAGCAACGACCCGGTCTTCCGCGCGCACATCCGTGGCGGCATTCGCTGGGCGTTACGACTCGAGGAATGACGCGTCGGGCGGGCGAGACTCGCCTGCCGCTACCGTCGCGATGCCAGGTAGTTCGCGAGCGCGCCGATCTGGTCGGCGCTCAGTCGCTCCTTGAACACCGGCATGCTGGTGTCACCGTAAAACTGCGACGCGTCTTCGATGACGCCGCGAATCTCGCCGGCGCTTCGACGCGAGCCCACGTGTGTGAGATCGGGGCCCAGCGCGCCACCTTCACCCGAGATCTGGTGGCACATGACACAAATAGTGGCGAACGACGCGGCTGCCAGCTGAACCTCATCGCTGATCGCCGGCGGGGTGGCACCGGCGCGCACGTGGCGAAGGTACGACACCACCGCTTGCGCCTGGAGACGTGACATCACCGGCTTGGGGGCGGGATCGGTCACGGACCTCACTCCTGGCGCGATCGCTACCGGATCGGCCATGTGCGACAGCCGCCACTCTTCGTCGTGGCTCAGCCGAGTGATCGACAGCGGCGCCGCCGGCCCCCCGGGCTCGTGGCATCGCTCGCACGTCGAATCCGGTCTCGTGGCAATCTGCAGTCCCGCAATCGGCAACAGTCCCCAATCATCGAGCGGATGAGTGGTCGGGCGATCGCGGAGTCCCAGGACAGTGAGGGTGGCAACCCCGGCGCCCGTGAACGCCAGTGCGACGGTGAAAGAGCGGCGCGCCGAGGACGCCGGATGACGCTCAGGCCCGCGATCGAGAAACGGCAGCGCGAACAGAAAGCCGAACACCGCCCCGGGAATGACGACGGTCGCGATCGGTTCGAGCGGACCGGGAAAGTACTTGAGCAGCTGGAACAGCGAGAGGAAGTACCACTCGGGCCGCGGGATGTAGTTGGCATCGGCCGGATTGGCGATCTCGTCGAGCGGCGCCGGCATGAGCGCCGCGACCGTGATCAGCGAGGCAAAGACGAGCGCCATCATTACCGTGTCCTTCATCACGTGCCAGGGGAAGAACACCTGCTCCGCTCCTGGGTGAGCCGTGATCGGTCCAGAAATGCCGTGCCGCCGCATCAGGTAGATG
Organism: uncultured Acidobacteriota bacterium; assembly: GCA_963773045.1. Taxonomy (GTDB): domain Bacteria; phylum Acidobacteriota; class Vicinamibacteria; order Vicinamibacterales; family UBA2999; genus 12-FULL-67-14b. The sequence continues at coordinate 569,269 of CAVYZT010000016.1, forward strand.
TGCGCGACGATGAAGGTGATGAGCGCGGCCGGCAGGAGCAGCACGTGTGCAGAGAACCAGCGGCCCAGCGTGAGCGCCCCTAGATCGGGACCACCGCGCAGCAGTTGGGCGAGCGCCTCGCCGACCAGCGGCGTTCCGCGTGCGACATTGATCGTCACCGTCGTCGCCCAGTACGCCTTTTGATCCCAAGGCAGCAGGTAGCCGCTGAGCGCGAAGCCAAGGATCAGCAGCAGGAGCACGAGGCCGGTGTGCCACGTCACCTCACGCGGCGCTTTGTACGCGCCGCTGAGAAACGCGCGCAGCAGGTGCACGACCGACGCGACGACGAGGAAGCTGGCACCCCAGTAGTGCAGGCCGCGCACCATCGCGCCAAACGCGAGGTCGCCCATGAGGAACCGCACACTGTCGTAGGCCAGTGACGGCGCGGGCACGTAGTACATCGCCAGGACCACGCCGCTGACGAATTGAATGCCGATGAGCATGGTGACCACGCTGCCGGTGGTGAAGGTCCACCCCGACCCTGGGGGCAGCCGTTCGTCGAGCGCGCGATCCCGAATCGCACGGTAGCCCGTGCGCGAGTCGAGCCAATGAAGAAAGTCGTTCACAACAGCCTGCTTGTCATCGCTGCCGTCTGGCGTTTGCCGTTCGCCGGTTGCCGGTTGCCGGTTGCCGGTTGCCGGATTACGGTTCCCGGATCCCGGTCTCCTGTTGCCGGTTGCCGTGTCAGACCTCGACGAGAATCCGGTCACCCTCGATGCGAGTGGCGAGCGTCGCCAGCGCCTTTGGCGGCGGACCCGCGATCACCTGGCCCGTGATGTCGTAGACCCCGCCGTGACAGGGACATTCGATCTGGTTGGTCTCGGCGTTGTACCGCGTGCGGCAGCCCAGGTGGGTACACGTGGAATCCAGCGCGACGACGACGTCGGCCGACTTCACGAGATAGACCACTCGTCGATCGACCATCTCGCTGGCGCCGTCCGGACGTGCGATCCGCAGGGTGATCGCCGTCGGCGTTTCGTCGTTCAACGACTCGAGGCTCCCGGCGTGGAGCCATAAAGACTGATGGCGCGCCAGCGCCGGGGCCACTACCGCGCGACCGGCGACAAAGGCGAGCGTGGCGCCCATCGCGCCTTGAATGATCTGAATGCAACGGACGAGGAACCGCCGTCGATGGTTGTCTGAGATCTGCCCTGAACCGTTCATCTCACAGCTCCCGAAGGAGCGGCCTCGCTGGCGCGGGCAAAGAACGCTCGAAGGATGGACTAGGACCGATTATAGGAAAGCCGGTGGCGTGCATCGTCACGGCTTGTCACGGACACAGATGATGCGCCACCAGGGCGACAGATGGCACTGATTCAAGGGAATCGGCCGTCATGTGATACTGCGGCCGTGTCAAGCGGATCGGGTGAGGGCCCGCTGGTTGTGTTCGTGGGGCCGGATGGAATGACGACCCGGGTCTCCGCGCGCGCATGGATCGACCGGTGGTTGTCCGTGAATCGCGAGGGCACGGTGGTGACCGCGCCCGCGCCGGCCGAATGGCCTTTTCGACATCCGGTCGTGCCACTTCTTGGTCCCGGGCCGCTTGTCGTCTTCGCGCCCGATGTCCACGAAGCGTTCGTCAATCGCCAAGCGGGACCGACGAGGCTGGTGACAACCCAGGCGATGTTTCTCTGCGAGTCGTGGGCCGAGGCGCTCCGCGCGCATGGCCATGCGATTCTGGTTGCCACGGCCGATCTCGAATCGCTCCGCGAACACGCGCCCGAGGTCATCGCCCGCCGCGGGCTCTTCGCCAACGCGGTCGAAATGCTCACTGAACCTGTGAAACCTGTAGAACCTGTAGAACCCGTAGAACCCGCAGAACCCGCAGAACCTGCAGAACCTGTAGAGCCCTCTCCCGTGGGAGCTCTTCTCCCCCAGGCCTTCCGAGTGCCCGATTCCGCCGAGCGCTTGCGCCTATGCATCACCGCACTCGAGCACGAGCGCACCGCGGGCGCGCTGCTGGCGACGGCGAGCGTTTGCATGGAAGTGAACGATCTCGACGCCGCCGCGCGGGATCTGGACGAGGCGCTGGCGCTGGCCCCCCACTGGGCTGCCGTCCATTTCGAACGGGGAAAACTCTGGCTCCGCCGCGATGACATGCATCGGGCCAGTGAGTCGTTCCGCGTGGCGGCGCGGGCGATGCCACGATTTGCGCCAGCGTGGGCCAATCTCGGCGGGACGCTCGGAGAGCTCGATCGCGGCACCGAAGCGCTCGAAGCGTTCGAGCACGCGCTCGATTGCGATCCCAGCAGCCCTCAGGCGCTCAGCAACATCGGGGTGGTCCGCCGGGAGTTGGGCCGGCTGGCGGAGTCCGAAGCTGCGCTACGCCAGGTCATCCAGTTCGAGCCGGAACTGGCGTTTGGCTATTACAATCTCGGACACACGCTGTTTCTTCAGGGCCGCTACCAGGCGGCGCTTTCGGCCTATGCTGAAGGACAGGCCCGCGATACGGAGAAGAACCCGGTCCAGGCCACCCGGCTGGCCCTCTGCAAAGTCGCCACGGGCGACCCGGCTGGAGCCCTGCGGGACCTGCAGCAGGCCACGGCTTCGCTGCCGAAAGAGTACCGGCGGCAACTGCTGGCAGATACAAGCGCGGTGCTGTGGGCGCTGGTCACGCAGAAGCCGGATTTGTCGGGCTGGCAGCCGGTGCACGCGTGGATGAGCGCCGAGCTGGAGCGGCTCGCGTAGCGGTGGCGCGGCGCGCGTAGAGGAACGTATGACGACCAGCACTCGACCCGGTTTGCTTGGGCCCTTTTTCAATGACCGGGCCGTCCGCTTCGCAGCCGGGCTCGCGATCGTCGTCGCCACTCCGGTCGCCGTGCTCTTCTACTTCCAGTTCCGATCGCTGAACGACCTCGAGAAGACGTCGGCGGTCGTGCTCCATCAGTTGAGCAGCGACACGGCCGAGTCGATGACCCGGGCCGTCGAGGAGCACCTGAAGCGTCCGCACATCAGCGTGCTGCTGCGCATCCCGCAGGCTAGAACCGAGCCGCTGGATCTGGCGTGGGTCGATCCGGTGATGAGAGACGGGCTGAGAGAAAGTCCGTTCGTCGAGTCGTTCTATATCTGGAGTGAACACGGGCCAAAGGCGCGACGCTGGCTGGCGTACAACCGCGAGAGCGGCGCCAGCGCTCGCCTGGAGGATCGCTTCCAGGAAAACTGCAGCGTCGGCGCGAAGCTCCTGCCGCGGCTGATGGATCTGGTGAAAACGCGGATGGCCATCGTCGCGTTTACCACCGAGATCGGCGGGCGCAAACTTTACGTGCAGGCGCAGCTGCGGTTTGAATCGCCCTCGCGCGACCGCATGACCAGCGTCGTCGCCTTTACGGTCGACACGGAGAAGTTGCGCACCCAGCATGTGCCGGCGCTTCTCCGCGACCGGCTGGCTACGGTGCAGCAACCGACCGGATTCCCGCCACTCGACATCGAAGTGCTGGATGAAGATGGCCGTGCGGTCTTCGCCTCGACCGCTCATCGTCCCGAGAAGCCGGTCGACGAGCGTCACTTCCCGATCATCTTCTTCGACAAGGAACTGCTCGAGTTCGCCGCGCCCTACGAGCAACACCGCGAGATCTGGCACGTGCGTACCGGCTACGGGTCGCTCGGCATTCCCGAGGTGGTGAGCGCGAGCACGCGCCCACAGATGGTGCTGATGATCGTGATGGCGGTTGCCATGGCGCTCGGCGTGTTTCTCATCGCCGGGGCTGCCGCGCGCGAAGTGCGTCTCGCCGAACTGAAGTCGAACTTCGTGGCGTCGGTCTCGCACGATTTGAAGACACCGCTCGCGCTCATTCAGATGTTTTCGGAGACGCTCGAGCTCGGCCGGGTGCGGAGCAGCGAGCGGGCGCAGGAGTACTACCGCATCATCAACGGCGAGTCGAAGAAACTGACGCGCCTGATCGAGAACATCCTGGATTTCTCACGCATGGAAGCCGGTCTCCGGCCATACCGCATGGAGCCGACCGACGTTGGCGCGCTCGCCACCAGGGCCCTGAGAGAAATGGACGCGCAGTTCACTCAGAGCCAGTTCAAGGTCGAGACGCAGATCGAGCCGTCGCTGCCGCGCGTGCTGGCCGACGAAGACGCGGCTGAACAGGCGATCGAGAATCTGCTCGCGAATGCCATCAAGTACTCCGGAGACTCGAAGACGATTTCGATCGACGTGCGGCGCAGCAAGACGCACGTCACGGTGAGCGTGACCGACCAGGGCATCGGCATTTCACGTCGCGAGCAAGGCCGGATCTTCCGCAAGTTCTATCGCGTGCAGCGCGATCTGGGCGGCGGCCAGCAGGGCTGCGGCCTCGGTCTGGCGATCGTCGATCACACCATGCAAGGCCACGGCGGTTTCGTCGGCGTCGCCAGCGAGCCGGGGCACGGCAGCACGTTCACCTTGCACTTCCCGATTCCCGCCGAGGCACCGGCTGAGGTGCTCGTGGAGCAGGCTTCATGAAACGGATTCTGGTCATCGAGGACGAGCCGCAGATGCGTCTCGGCCTGCGCGACAACCTCGAATTGGAAGGCTACGAAGTCGAGACCGCGATTGACGGCACCGAAGGCCTGGCCAAGGCGGCCACCTTTTCACCCGACCTCGTGCTGCTGGACGTGATGCTGCCGAAGAAGAACGGGTTTGACGTGTGCCGCGAGCTGCGCGCGCGCGCCTCGTCCACGCCGATCGTGATGCTCACGGCTCGCTCCGCCGAGACCGACAAGGTGCTGGGATTCGAGCTTGGCGCCGACGACTACGTGACCAAGCCGTTCTCGATTACCGAGCTGCTCGCGCGCGTCCGCGCCGTGCTGCGCCGCGCCGGTACGCAGCCGACCCACGCCGAGGCGATTCGCATCGGCGACCTCGAGGTGGACTTCAAGCTGCATCAGGCCCGGCGTGGAAAGGAGCGTGTGGAGTTCACGGCTCGCGAATTCGATCTCCTGCGCTATCTCGTGGAGCACACCGGCCGGGTCGTGACCCGCGAGCAGATTCTCAACGAGGTCTGGGGCTACGAGGAGTTTCCGACAACGAGGACCATCGACAACTTCGTCGCCAAGCTGCGGCAGAAGATCGAGACGCTGCCGCACGCCCCTGAGCACATCCTCACGATTCACGGCTCAGGGTACAAGTTCGTCGGATAACCGGTTCGAAAGACCGGCTCAGCATGTAAAATCCAGCCACGATGGATCCCAAGAACATCCTCGTCATTCTGCTCCTCCTGATCGCCGTCGGGTATCACGCCTTCTGGTACATCACGGAACGCAATCGGCCCCGGCAAAAGGGAGGGATCCAACCGCGGCCACTCGCCCTCGGGATCGCGTTCGTGGCGAACTTCTTCGACACGCTCGGCATCGGGTCGTTTGCGACCACAACATCGATGTCGAAGCTGTGGAAGGTGATGCCGGACGAAAAAATTCCCGGCACGCTAAACGTCGGTTACGTGCTCGCTACAGTGGTCCAGGCCGTGATCTTCATGACCATCATCGAGGTCGACTTTACGACGCTGGTCAGCATCATCGGGGCGGCGGTCTTGGGTGCGTTCTTGGGAGCAGGGTTCGTCTGCGGATTCTCCAGACGGCAGGTGCAACTGGGGATGGGCACTGCGCTGCTTGCGGCGTCGGCATTGATGGTCCTGTCGATGTCAGGACAAGGACCGGCACCCGGCGAGGCGCTGGGTTTGGCCGGGGCCAAGCTCGGCATCGCAGTCGGGTGTTCGATGGTGCTCGGCGCCCTGATGATGCTTGGCATTGGCTTCTACGGACCGTGCCTGATCATGATCAGCCTTCTGGGCATGGACCCCCGAGTCTCCTATCCGATCATGATGGGAGCCTGTGCGTTCTTGATGCCTTCGGGAAGTATTCAGTTCATTCGAAAAGGCAGCTACGATCTGCGAACGGCAATCGCCTTCGTGATTGCAGGACCACTTGCAGTACTGATCGCGGCGCCGCTGGTGGACGCCATCCCGCTGTTCTACCTTCGCATTTTGGTGCTCGTCGTGGTGCTCTACACAGCGATCAGGATGCTGCGTTCGGCAGCCCAGGAGAAGGCGCCCAAGACAGCAGAAGCTGCAGCCTGATTGTGGAGGCAACCCTTGAGGGTTGCCTACTCTTGCCGTAAGAGAACCGCGGGCGAGACACACGCGACGCGTCGCACGGAGGGCCACGACGCGAACGACGCGCTCGCGATCACCACCAGGACAGCGACCGACGTTTGAAGAACTGCGGAGGCGTCGGACGACAGGCCGAGCTGCGCTGACGCCTCGAGCACAAACGGTGTGAGTCCAACGCCGGCGACGGCTCCGCCGACGATGGCGACGGTCAGAATTCTCAACGGTCCGGCCATCGCACCAACTGGGGTCGCGCCCAGACTCTGCCGCACCCCAATCTCTCTGAGCGCCGCCCGCAACTGAACCGCGACGGCGCCAAAGATTCCCAGCGCGAGCAGCACCAGGCCTGCGGCGCCCAGGAGACTCAACATCCGCGCGACGAACGCGGCAGGCCCAAGCACGGTCCCCAGGATGGCACTGGTGGGTTGCACGGCTTGCACGCCAATGTCCGGATCGATCTGTCGAAACACCGATCGGACTTCGGCGTCGCTCAGTATCCGGCCGTCCGGCGTACGAACGACGTAGCTCGACACTCCGACGGCCGTTTGCGTGTCGGGCATGTAGAGCTCCAACGGCGGACGAATGAGGCTGCGGTAGCGGGCGTCGCCGGCCACGCCGATCACCAGTCGCGACTTCCATTTGTCACTCAGCGTGAACGTCTCGATCCGTCGTCCGACGACGTCGGCGCCACCCCACAAGGCCTGCGCGACGCCTCGGCTCACCACCACAACCGGCTCACTGTCGGCGCGATCGAATGATGAGAACCCCCGCCCTTGCAGGATCGGCAGACCAAGCGCCGGGAAGTAGTCGCCCGATACCACGATCCGGTTCACTGTGAGCGTGCGATCGACGTCGGTGGACGCGTCCTCCGGCCGTCGAACCGGCAGGCCGTCTCCGATCTCGCCAAAACGGAACGGCCGGAGCGACGTGCCGCCGACCGCGGTCACGCCGGGCAGCGCGGCCAACCCCTCGCGAAGCCGTTCCTGGATGACGCGCGCCTCCTTCGGATCCAGCCCTTGCAGCGCGAAATCCACGACAGTGACGCCTGAGGTCCCAAAGCCGACGTTCACACGCGACAGCCGCTGGAATGTTTGAATCGCCGCGCCGGCCAGCGCGATTGTGGCGACGGCCAACGCCACCTGCGCGCCGACGATCATCGCTCCCGCGCGCCGATGCGACGTCACGGTGTGCCGGGCCAAGGTGAGCCGGCTGGTGTCGAGCTTCGACGCGAGCCAGAGCGACGGCACCACGCCGATCGCGACCCACGCCGCGATCGCCAGTGCGCCGAGCAGCGCCGCCGTGACCGCGACGTCTCCGAGAATGGGCAAGCCGCTCTCGGCGATGGTGGGCACACGCCTCAGCCCGGCGGACAGAAAAGACGAAGTGGCAGCGGCCATCGCCAACGACAGTCCGATGAGCGGCACGGTCTCGAGGGCGAGCTCGGCGGCGATGCGGCGCCGGGAGGCACCGAGAGAGAGACGGGCGAGCAACTCCAGCTGCCGCTCGCCGCCCAGCGCGATCCGCACAGCGGCGACGTTCGCGGCGGCAAAGGCGAATACGCCCACCGACATCCACAGCGCGATCCACGTGCGCCGGCCCACTCCGCCGAGCAGCGCTTCAGCAAACGACACGCCGGTCACGGTCCAGCTGGCCGGCGGCGGTCCAAGATCGCGTCGCACGTCGGTGGCGATATCGCGCAACTCGACGCGCGCGCGATCGAGGGAGATGCCCTCGTTCAGCCGGCCGATAGCGAAGAGCACGCCAAGCTGCCGCTGTTGTTGCTCGCTGACTTTCCCGGCCTCGAAGGCCAGAGCGAGCTCACGCTCGACCGAGATCCAGGCGTCGGGCGCATCAGGAAACGCAAATCCGGCAGGCATGACACCCACCACCAGATGATCGACGCCATCGAGGAACAGCCGTGAGCCGACGATGGCCGGATCGGCTTGAAAACGCGTTTGCCACGCCGCGTGGCTGAGCAGAATTGGCGGCGGGTTCGACGTGAGCAGGTCATCGGCTGCAAACGTGCGTCCGATCGCGGCGCTCACGCCAAGCACGGCAAAGAATGGTTGCGACACCGCCCGGGGCGACAGCGTGACCGTTTCGCCGCGGATCTTGGCGAGGCCCGGCCAATGTGACGACCCCATTGCTGCGAGCGATTCAAACGATCGCGACCGCTCCTGCCAATCGCGCGCGTCCGGCCACGACACTTCGATGAGGTCGCGGCCGTTGGAATGATCGGACTCCCAGAACATGGCGAGCCGATCCACCCGATCGATGCGGTACGGATGCCGCAGCACGGCGTCGATCAGCGTCCAGGACACCGCCGTGAGCGACATCCCGAAGGCGAGGCAAAGAATGCAAACGAGCGACGATGTCGGGCGACGACGAAGCCAGCGCACGCCCAGCGCAATGGCGTTTCGGATCACCCGACCAGTATCCGCGAGAATCGACCTCGCTACGGCACGACTTCAATCTTCGACGCGACAATGACCTGAGACGGGGGGAGCAACGGGTCGGTCGGTACCGCCGTGACCTTCACATGGGCGCCATTGGTCAGCGTCGCGCACGTGGCGTTGACGTAGACCGTTGCCGCGTTCGCGCTAACCATCGTCGAGTTGTCGATCGCGAAGGTCCGATTTGGACATGCACCGGATAAGCGCGTGATCAATCCCTCGAGGACACTTGGGTTCGATAGGCTCGACACGACTTCGATCCTCGACGCGAGGATGATTGGCCCTCCGGCGGTTGAGAGTACCGGCTGAATCGTTCCCTTCACCTTCACGTGGGCGCCATTGGTCAGCGTCGCGCACGTGGCGTTGATGTAGACCGTTGCCGCGCTTGTCTGGACCAGCGCCGAGACTATGGTGAAGCGCCGAGCCGGACACGTACCTGCCTCGGTCAAGTTGGCAATCAGTCCGTCGATGACGATTTCCTCATTGTCATCGCCATCATCTTCGTCGACGTCGCCACCCTGATTCTGCAGCTTGACCTCGCTCGCCGTCAGCACCTCGAGCACGAAGCTCGCGCGGATATGCACGCGGTCGCCGACCTTGAGATCGGTGAAGCGCAGGACGCGCGAGCCGTGGCGGACGATGACCGAGGGAGGAGCGACAACCCTCTGGCCACTGACCGTGAGCATGTTGCCAGCAATCGCTCCGATCAGCCCCTCGATCTCCACTTTCTGCGAGGATGGCGGTCCCTGAGTGGCAGGCGGGCCGTTGCCGCTGCCACCGCCATTCCCGTTGGGTTGCGGGTTGCCGTTGCCGCCGCCGTTTCCATTGCCGTTTCCATTGCCGTTTCCATTGCCGTGGCCATTGCCGAGAGCAGGTACTCAACTCGGTGTCCGACGCCGTCGCGACTGTCGCACTGGACGCGCTCGACGAGACGTCGCTCGCTTGAGCGCTTGCGCCGGACGACGACACTCCGGAGGGAGAGGTCGGGACTGAGGGCGAAGAATCAGTGCAAGCTGAACCCAGCAGGGCGCAGAGCAGGCCAATCGCCCCGGTTAACTTAAGGGTTGGCATCTGGCGTCTCCTTGTTGGAGGCTGGGGGCGGCCTGACTGCGAAAAACTGTGCAATCCGTATTCCGAACTTGGTAGGTCTGCCAGCCAGCAGCGGCGAGATTTCGGTGAAAACGGGCGCAAATTGACGGGTTCTGGAACGGGTGGGGAGAGCTTTTCCACGCTCGTGTAAAAGCTCCACCCTTCTCTGGGGGAATTCCGTGACTTTCGGCAAGTCCGTGAGGTCGCGGGCGCGTGGCGAACCCCATTGGGCCGCCAGGCGCTGGATCTGCACGGCCAGAAAATCTGACCGGTCTGCATCGTCTGCGCCCGGACGTTGAACGTCTTGTCGGGGCATGCGCCGACTGGTCGCCTCGACAGGAACACCGTGAAAAACTCAAGGCGCGGCGATGCGGAGCGAGCGCGCCAGGTGTGTCACGGGATCGATCCCGCTGCGTGTTGTCGCGCGCCGCTGTCCGTTGACGAGCGTCGTCACTTCGACGTCAACCAGGCCCGTCCAGTCGCGGCCAATCGCTGCGTAGACGGGCGCGGCATTTTGCGAGCAGTAGCCACTCCCAGAATCCACGAGCGCTGACGACAGCAGGCGTCTCGTGCCGGTCTGGAAGACGCGAACCTCGCTTCCAGCTTTGGTCAGCCGGCCTCGCCCATCGGTGACTTCGACGACAAAGCCGCGGCCGCGTTGCGCAGTCGTGTTGCGCAGCAGTGGATGACCACCGCCTGCGGGATCGTTGTTGGTCAGCGCCAGATCGAGACGGCCATCGCCGTCGAGATCGACGAACTGGACGCCATGAGTAGCGTCGTGCGTCAGCAGCAGGTCGGGAAGGCTCTCGACGAAGCGCCACACTCCATTGGTTCCACCGAGATTGCGAAACAGCGCATCGCGGTAGTGGGGCTGGCCGGCGATGTAGCTGGCGACGTAGAGATCCGGCAGGCCGTCGCTATCGACATCACCCCAGGCCGAGGTGACGCCATGGCCGACGAGGTTGATCCCGCTCGCCCGCGAAACGTCGATGAACCGCTGGCCGCTCTCGTTTCGATACAGCGCGCTGGTTCCGTAGTTGGCGACGAACAGATCGAAGTCACCGTCGCGATCGAAGTCGGCGAGGCTCGCGCCGACTCCACCGTCTTCCTTTGGCCGCGGTAAACCCGACACGCCCATGGCATCGGCGACGTCTTCGAAACGGCCGTGGTCCTGGCGATACAGCCCGTTGGCGTCGCCTTCCTGATTCGCCACGAACAGATCGAGATCGCCGTCTCGATCGAAGTCCCACCACACGGCGCTCACCGTCTTGCGCGGGTCGCCGATGCCCGACGCGTTGGTCACGTCGACGAAGCGGCCCCCGTCGTTTCGGAACAGCCGGTTGGGGACATCGCGAAAAGCGGCGAAGAAGTCGAGGTCGCCATCGCCGTCGTAGTCGATCCATGCGGGCTGGCGGCTCACGCCCTTCATGTCGAGCCCGATGTCGTGGGCGACGTTCACGAATCTCGCGCCCTTCCCATCATTGCGATACACCTTTGCCGGCAGGGTGGGATCGGCAAAGCCGATGTAGAGATCGACATCGCCGTCTGCATCGAAGTCACCCCACGCCGCGGCGCGCGTTTCCTTGTCGTCGGCGAGGCCGACCTCGGCTGCCACGTCGGCAAACGGCTGAAGAGGCGTGCTTGGGTCGTTGCGGTACAGCCGATTCGGCCGGCCGCGGAAGGCGACAAAGTAGTCGAGGTCGCCGTCGTTGTCGAAGTCGGCCCACGCGCTCGCCTGTCCGCCGGCTGCGGCGAAGAGCTCGGGTTGAATCAGCTCGAAGCGTAGCGGCGAGTCTGCCTGTAGCCCGAGCACCGCGAGAATGATGACCACCCGGCTCATGCGACTGAATTGTAAGGGGTCTGTCCCCGGTACCCAGCAAAACGCTGCAGATTCTGCGACTACGATCGCGGGAGTCGTGGCGAGCTTTCGCGCTATGTAGTTCGGCGGCATTTCTGGGAAGTCCGCGTCACAACATCAGTTGCCGTTTGAGCCGATCGCGCTGACAGTGTGCGTGACCTGCCAACAAACGCGACAGCAGCGTCGCGGCCAGGTCTGGCCGCAGTCTTGCACCGGCAAGGGTCAGCTTGCGATGAGTCGGGCCGAGGGATGAATTCCACTGCCTGCTCCGCAAGCGACTTATCAGGTGAATCGATGGCGCTGATCGCACTGACCACTACCGTCGCACTCTCTCTTGTTCTCGGGCTAGGCGCCGCGCACTTGATGTTGTGGGCCGTCGTTCTCTTCCTGAAGGGCGAGTCCAAACCGAACACCCCGATCACCGTTCGCATTCCGAAGGAAGCTGAGTATGAAACGCAGACGACTGACTGGCACACTGCTCAAATGGATCCTCTGTCGGCGCGGACGCGTGGTTACGTGCCAGCTTGACAAGGCGGGCAACCGCTACAAGGTTTCGGTTCAGCCCTACGGCCAGCGCGATCGTTTCGTCGAGCTCTTCGACGCGACGGCCGCGGCGTTCCAGCGTCACGCGGCGCTCGTCGCCGGGCTGCGCGACAACGGCTGGACAACCGTCGCGTATCGCTAGAACGGCAGCGGCGACTCCAACCTCAAAGGCCACGATCGGGTCGACGCGAGCGGCCCGTTCACCATCCTTCCCCAATCAGGGCAATCAAGATCCCCAATCCACCAATGGCGCCGCGAGCGCGCTGTTCCGCGCTCGCTGGCCGGCGCCCGGGCAAATCGGTCGTCAACCGTGATCTCTGGCGCGGACCGCTTAAGATGGCGCCTATGAAATTCTCTCGCTCGCTGCTGCCCCTCGCCGCTGTTGTCGCTGCGGTCGCCGTTACCACAGCCCAGGACCGGGCGCCGTCCCGTATCCCCGGAATCGACGTGGCCGGAATGGACCTGTCGGTGCGCCCGCAGGACGACTTTTTCCGCTACGTCAACGGCAAGTGGGTCGACAACACGCCAATTCCGCCGGACCGCTCCAGCTACGGCACCTTTGCGATGTTGAGCGAGCGCACCCAGTTGGCCGTACGTGAAATCATCGAGGACGAAGCGCGGACCACAAGCGCGCCTGGCGCCAACAGCCAGAAGGTCGGCGACCTCTACAAGAGCTTCATGGACGACGCGCGCGTCGAGGCGCTGGGGGTCGAGCCGCTGAAAGACGAGCTGGCGCAGATCAATGCCATCAGCACCAGCCGGGATTTGCCGGCCGCGTTTGCGCGCGCTGCGCGCGTGGGCGTGCGGCCGCCCCTCTCGGTCACCGTTGGCGCCGACCAGCGCAACTCCGCAGCCTACGCAGTGCAGATCGGGCAGTCAGGCTTGGGCATGCCCGACCGCGATTACTACTTGAGGTCCGACGAGAAGTTCGTCGCGATTCGCAAGGCGTACACCACCTACATCGCCCGACTGTTCGCGCTGGCAAATCAGCCGGATCCCGAAGGCGCCGCGGCCCGCATCGTCGCACTCGAGACCAACCTCGCGAAGCAGCAGTGGGACCGCGCGCGCAACCGCGATCGCAATGCGACGTACAACAAGATGACCGTGGCAGCGCTGCAGGACGCGACACCGCACTTCGACTGGCAGGCGTATCTGTCGCAGCTGCCGGATGGCGCAAAGGATCGGGTCAAGGAAGTGATCGTCCGCCAGCCCGACTACTTGAAGGCGGTGGACACGGCGATCGAGACGACGCCGATTGCGACCTGGAAGGAATACCTGGCGTTTGGACTGATCAGCGCCTACGCCGACGACTTGTCTGGACCGTTCACCGAGACCGAATTCGAGTTCACCGGCAAGGTGATCGGCGGACGGCTGGAGATGCAGCCGCGATGGAAGCGCGGGGTGTCCGAGGTCGAGCAGGTGCTGGGGGAACCGATCGGCCGCATCTACATCGAACGCCATTTCAAGCCGGCGGCGAAGACGCGGATGGACGAGTTGATCCGGAACCTGCTGGCCGCGTTCAAGGCCGGCATCGACGATCTCGAATGGATGTCGCCGGAAACCAAGGTTCAGGCACAAGCGAAGCTCGCGAAGTACCGCTTGAAGATCGCCTACCCCGATCAGTGGCGCGACTTCTCCGCGCTCGAGGTCAAGCCGGGCGATCTGGTGGGCAACCTGATCCGCTTCCGCCAGTTTCAGGACGACGACAGCTGGGCGCGCCTCGGCAAGCCGGTCGAGCGCTGGCGCTGGGGGTTCACGCCGCAGACGGTGAACGCGTCCTACAGCCCGACCAACAACGAGATCACATTCCCGGCCGGCATCCTGCAGCCGCCCTTCTTCGACGTCGATGCCGATGACGCGATCAACTACGGGGCGATTGGGGCGGTGATCGGCCACGAGATCAGCCACGGCTTCGACGATCAGGGCCGCAAATCGGACGGTGACGGCAACCTGCGCGACTGGTGGACGGCGGAGGATGCGAGGAAATTCGACGAGCGCGCCGCCAAGCTGGGTGCGCAGTACGAGTCCTACACGCCGCTGCCGGGCATGAAGATCAACGGGCGCCAGACGATGGGAGAGAACATTGGGGACTTGAGCGGCCTGGCGGTCGCCTATCGCGCCTACAAGATGTCGCTGCACGGGAAGCCGGCGCCGGTCGTCGGCGGGTTCACCGGCGATCAGCGGTTCTTCCTCGGCTTCGGCCAGATCTGGCGATTCAAGTCCCGCGACGAGGCGCTCAGGAATCAGCTGCTCACCGACGTGCATTCACCGGGGCTGTACCGCGCGTTCGTGCCGCTCACCAACATCGATGCGTTCTACGAGGCGTTCAACGTCAAGCCCGGCGACAAGCTGTATCGACCGCCCGCAGAGCGAGTGAAGATCTGGTAGCGGGGACAGGAGATCACGAGGCCAAGAGGAAACCAACAGGAGGACAGAAGATAAGGAGAGATCATCGCTCACTCGCTTTCGGTGATGCGCTTCTTCTGGATGTGCCAGGTCGGGTCCGTGCAGAGCGTGCAGCCGGCGCCCTTGAACATCCGAGCCGCCCGCGGATCGTTTCGAGTCGTCCAGTCGAGCCAATTCCAGGCGATGGTGCCCATATCGCCGCCGTTTCGGGCGCCGAAGTTGCCGATGTGCTCCAACTCGTCCTGCCAGCCGTAAAACGTCGGCGTGTGATTGAGGGCTTCGAAGGTGGACTTGCCGTTCGCAAAGGCGATGTCGCGCTGCGCATCGCCGGTGATGATCAGAATCGGTCCCTTGATCCGCTGCAGCGACGGCGCATCGCTGCCGCGCGCGCCCGCCAGGCCGGCGCCGCTGAACCAGATGCCGACGCCGTTGACGCGTGAGTCCTCGCTCGCGAGTTGAACCGCGAGGCCGCCGCCGCACGAGTGCCCCATGACCACGATCCAGTTGAGGTCGAGCTTGCTGTGGAAACGGCTGGCCGGATCGGCCTGCTGTGCGATCGCCCAGTCGATCGCCTGCTTCAGCAGCGGCACCGTCACGCGCTCCTGCGGCGCGCCCGGCACCGACGCGGCGTTTTGCTGAGGCGCCGGCACCGCAGCCACGCCCGGCGGCCGCACGACGGGGTTGGACTGAGGACCCACCTCTTGTTCGACCGTGCCCATCGGACCGCCAGCGACGACGAGATAGCCGTGCGAGGCGACTTCCGTCAGGAATTGGCGATAGCGATTGCCGGCGTAGAGACAAGACCCGTTGCCCCAGATGACGACCGGCATCTTCTTGGCCCCCATCGCCGAGACGTCCGCCGGGGCATAGACGACGTGCGCTGGAAGATCGGTCGCCATGATGGCTTTGTAGGGGCCACTCCCGAGCGGGTAGTCGGGCTTGAAGTATGGCTGGACACCGAACGGCAGCGGCAGCCCGCGGCTATCCATGAGCGGCGTGGGCGTCGGCTTCTGCGCGTCGAGGCCGGCCACCAAAAGCACTGCAACCGCCGCCACAATCGTCTTCACGCCCATCGCGTCCTCGCAGTCTAGCGACAAGACAAAAGGGCACGAGGGTGAATGCCCTCGTGCCCTTTGCGTTTTATCCGAGAATCAGGGTTTTGAAAAGCGACTCCTGAGCTCCTGATCCTCTGTCTCTATTCGACCTCGGTGATCCCTCGGTCGAGCGCTTCCTCGGGCTCGACCAGGTATTCCATCTCGCGGTCGAGCTCCAGCTCATCGTCGCTCGGCTGCAGCACCGGCGGCGGTGGCGGCGGCTCGTCCGCCGGAATCTGCACGTGGCGGTACCACCAGAAGCCCGTGCCCGCCGGAATCAACCGGCCCATGGTCACGTTCTCCTTCAGGCCGCGCAGGTAGTCGATCTTCCCGGAGATCGCCGCCTCGGTGAGGACGCGCGTGGTCTCCTGGAACGATGCGGCCGAGATGAACGACTCGGTCGAGAGCGACGCCTTGGTGATGCCGAGCAGCAGCGGCTGTGCCGTCGCCGGCCGCCCGCCGTTCTGAATCACCCGCTCGTTCTCTTCCATGAAGCGGAACTTGTCCACCTGCTCGTCCACCAGGAACTCGGTGTCGCCCACGTCCTCGACGCGGACCCACCGCATCATCTGCCGCGTGATCACCTCGATGTGCTTGTCGTTGATGTTCACGCCCTGCAGGCGATAGACCTCCTGAATCTCGTTCACGAGGTACTTCTGCAGTTCCTTCTCGCCAAGCACGTGCAGGATGTCGTGCGGGTTGCTCGGACCATCCATCAATGGATCGCCCGCGCGCACGCGATCGCCTTCCTGCACGTTGATGTGAACGCCGCGCGGGATGCTGTATTCGCGCGGTTCCGCGTTGGTGTCGTCGGCGACGATCAGAATCTTGCGCTGACCCTTCACCACTCCGCCGTACTTCACCGTGCCGTCGATCTCGCTGATGACCGCCGGATCCTTCGGCTTGCGCGCCTCGAAGAGCTCGACCACGCGCGGCAGACCGCCGGTGATGTCCTTGGTCTTGGTGGTTTCGCGCGGGATCTTCGCCAGCACGTCGCCGGCATGCACGGCCTCGCCATCCTGCACCATCAGGTGGGCGCTCACCGGCATCATGTAGCGACGCATGATCGTGCCATTGTCGTGCTTGATCTCGACCGTCGGCTGCTTCTTCTCGTCCGGCGAGTCGACGATGACGAGCCGCGACAGACCGGTGACCTCGTCGACGTCTTCCTGAACCGTGACGCCTTCTTGGATGTCCCTGAAGCGCACCGTGCCGGCTTCGTCGGTCAGGATCGAGAACGTGTACGGATCCCACTCGATGAGGATGGTGCCGTTGTCCACGGCCTGCCCGTCCTTCACCTTGAGCCGCGCGCCGTAGACCGCCTGGTAACGCTCGCGGTCCCGACCCTTGTCGTCCTGGACCACGATGAACCCGTTGCGGTTCATCACGACCAGCTCAGATCCCTGCTGGCTCGGCCGGTCGACCACCTGGAGGTTCTCGAACCGGAGGACTCCCTTGTGCTTCGAATCCAGCGTTGACTGGTCCGATATTCTCGACGCCGTGCCACCGATGTGGAACGTGCGCATCGTGAGCTGCGTGCCCGGCTCGCCGATCGACTGTGCCGCGACGACGCCGACCGCCAGGCCGAGATCGACCAGCCGCCCGGTTGACAGGTCGCGTCCGTAGCACCGCGCGCACACACCACGACGCGAGGCGCAGGTCAGCACCGAGCGAATCTTCACCTTCTCGATGCCGGCGTCCTGCACTTCGGCTGCCTTCTCCTCGTCGATCTCCTGGTTGAAGTCGAGGATGACGCCGCCGCGGATCGGATCCGAGATCTTCTCGAGCGACACCCGGCCGATGATGCGGTCGCGCAGCGGCTCGATGATTTCGCCGCTTTCGACGATGGCCCTGGCTTCGATGCCGTCGAGCGTGCCGCAGTCGTAGTCGGACACGATCACGTCCTGCGCCACGTCAACAAGACGGCGCGTGAGGTAGCCCGAGTCGGCGGTCTTGAGCGCCGTGTCGGCCAGACCCTTGCGCGCGCCGTGGGTCGAGATGAAATACTCGAGCACCGAGAGCCCCTCGCGGAAGTTCGCGCGAATCGGCGTCTCGATGATTTCACCCGACGGCTTCGCCATCAGGCCGCGCATCCCCGCCAGCTGGCGGATCTGCTGCTTGCTGCCGCGGGCGCCGGAGTCGGCCATGATGTAGACGGGATTGAACTTCCCTTCCCGATCCCGGCTCTCCATCTCCGCGAACATCGCGTCGGCGATCTTCTCGGTGACGTCCGACCACACGGCGATGATCTTGTTGTAGCGCTCGCCGTTGGTGATCGCGCCTTCGAGGTACTGCTGTTCGACCTTGATGACCTCGTCTCGCGCCTTGGCGACCAGCGGCACTTTCTCCTGCGGGATGATCAGGTCCTGAATGCCGATCGACATCCCCGAGCGCGTCGCGTAGGTGAAGCCGGTCTGCTTCAGGCTGTCGAGCATCTCGACCGTCGCTGCCAGACCCGACGTGAGGTAGCAGCGCTGCACGAGCTGCTGGAGGCCCTTCTTCTTGAGCATGCCGTTGACGAACGGCATGCCCGGCGGCAGCGCCGAGTTGAAGAGGACACGGCCCACGGTCGTGTTGATGATCTTGTTTTGCACGTCCTGCACGTCGGTGTGCAGCACATCCTGATCGTCGCGCGTCGAGGCCATGTCCTGCAGCGGCCCGGTGTAGCGCAGACGAATCGGCGAGAGCGTTTCCAGTTCGCCCGCCTCGAGCGCCAGAATCACGTCGTCGATGTTGGCGAACGCGCGCCCCTCGCCCTTCGATCCCGGCCGCGCCTTGGTCAGGTAGTAGCAGCCGAGGACGATGTCCTGCGACGGCACCGCCACCGGCGTCCCGTTCGAGGGCGACAGGATGTTCTTCGACGACATCATCAGCTCGGAGGCTTCGATCTGCGCTTCCGGTGACAGCGGGATGTGCACCGCCATCTGGTCGCCGTCGAAGTCGGCGTTGAACGCCGTGCACACGAGCGGATGGATGCGAATGGCCTTGCCTTCGACCAGCGTCGGCTCGAACGCCTGGATGCCCAGGCGATGGAGTGTCGGCGCACGGTTGAGCAGCACCGGATGCTCGCGGATGACCTCTTCGAGCACGTCCCACACTTCGGGGACCTGCTTCTCGACCATTTCCTTGGCCTGCTTGATGGTCGCGACCAGGCCGCGCTGTTCGAGCTTGTTGTAGATGAACGGCTTGAACAGCTCGAGCGCCATCTTCTTCGGCAGGCCGCACTGATGCAGCTTCAGTTCAGGACCGACGACGATCACCGAACGGCCGGAGTAGTCCACGCGCTTGCCGAGCAGGTTCTGACGGAACCGCCCCTGCTTGCCCTTGAGCGTGTCCGACAGCGACTTCAGCGGCCGGTTGTTGGCGCCGCGCAGCACGCGGCCGCGACGGCCGTTGTCGAAGAGCGCGTCCACGGCTTCCTGGAGCATGCGCTTTTCGTTGCGGATGATGACGTCGGGGGCCTTCAACTCCATCAGCTTCTTCAACCGGTTGTTGCGGTTGATGACGCGGCGATAGAGATCGTTCAGGTCCGAGGTGGCGAAGCGGCCGCCATCGAGCGGCACGAGCGGACGCAGCTCGGGCGGAATGACCGGGACGACGTCCAGGATCATCCATTCCGGCTTGTTGCTCGACTTGCGGAAGGCGTCGACCACCTTCAGCCGCTTGGCAAACTTCAGCTTCTTCTGCGCGGAGTTCTCGGCGCGCATCTTCTCGCGCAGCTCGCCCGCAAGCTTTTCCACGTTGACGCGGCGCAGCAGCTCCTTGATCGCCTCGGCGCCCATCTGCGCCTTGAACTTCGAGTAGCCGTGCTCCTCGCGCGCCTTGCGGTACTGATCCTCGCTCAGCAACTGGTTCTGCGTGAGCTTGGTGTCGCCCGGATCGACGACGACATACGCTTCGAAGTAGAGCACGCGCTCCAGATCGCGCAGCGAGATGTCGAGCAGGTGCCCGATACGGCTGGGCAGCCCCTTGAAGAACCACACGTGGCTGACGGGTGTCGCCAGCTTGATGTGGCCCAGCCGCTCGCGGCGGACCTTGGCCTGCGTCACTTCGACGCCGCACTTGTCGCACACCACACCGCGGTGCTTCATGCGCTTGTACTTGCCGCAGAGGCACTCCCAGTCGGTGATCGGCCCGAAGATCTTGGCGCAGAACAGCCCGTCGCGTTCCGGCTTGAACGTCCGGTAGTTGATGGTCTCTGGCTTGGTCACCTCGCCAAACGACCACTGCTCGATCTTGTCCGGCGACGCCAGACTGATCCGGATGGCGTCGAAGTCGGCGCGGAGCGTGGTCTTGGCGTCGGTAAAGCTTGGTCTCATGGTTCTCAGCCCTCCAGCACCGGTTCGGCGGCCAGTTCGGTCGCTTCAGCAGGCTTGCGCTTGGTGGAAATCAGCTCCACGTCCAGGCACAACGACTGCAGCTCGCGGATGAGCACGTTGAACGACTCGGGCAGTCCCGCCGTGAAGGAGGCATCGCCCTTGACAATGGATTCGTAAATCTTCGCGCGGCCGGTCACATCGTCCGACTTCGCGGTGAGGAGCTCCTGCAGGATGTGCGCGGCGCCATACGCTTCGAGCGCCCACACCTCCATCTCGCCGAAGCGCTGACCGCCGAACTGGGCCTTGCCGCCCAGCGGCTGCTGCGTTATCAGCGAGTACGGCCCGATCGATCGGGCGTGGATCTTGTCGTCGACCAGGTGCGACAGCTTCAGCATGTAGATGTAGCCGACGCTGACGTTCTGCTCGAACGGCTGGCCGGTCATGCCGTCATACAGCCGCGTCTTGCCGCCCTCCTGCTCGAGGCCGGCCTTGTCGAGCCAGCCCATGATCTCCGTTTCCGTCGCGCCGTCGAAAACCGGCGTGGCGAAGTAAAGACCCAGCGCATGCGCCGCCCACCCGAGGTGTGTCTCGAGAATCTGGCCGACGTTCATACGGGACGGCACGCCCAGGGGGTTGAGCACGATTTCCACCGGCGTTCCATCCGGCAGATACGGCATGTCCTCCTCGGGCAGGATGCGCGCGATGACGCCCTTGTTGCCGTGGCGGCCGGCCATCTTGTCGCCGACCGACAGCTTGCGCTTCATCGCCACGTACACCTTGACGAGCTTGATCACGCCGGGCGGCAGTTCGTCGCCGCGGCGAATCTTTTCCTTCTTCTCTTCGAAGAGCTGCTTGACGACCTCGACCTGACGCTCGGTGCGGTTCTCGAGCGCCCGCAGATCGGGCTCGAGCGCCGCATCGTCGGTCTGGATCTTCGCCCGCACCAGCGCGGTGAACGGCACCGGCTGCATCGTGTCGAGCGTGAGGATCGCGCCCTTCTTCACCAGGCGCTCGCGGCCGAACTCGTCGAACAGGTCCGATCGCAGCGTCTGGCCCTGCAGCATCTGCACGACGCGCTTCTTGGTCTCGTCGTGCAGAATGCGGATCTCGTCCTGCAGGTTCTTCTCCATCATGTCGAGCTCTTCCTGCTCGATCGCTTTCGCCCGGTCATCCTTTTCGATGCCCTTGCGGGAGAAGATCTTCACGCCGACGATGATCCCCTCGATGCCCGGAGGGCAGATGAGGGAGGCGTCGCGCACGTCGCCGGCCTTCTCGCCGAAGATCGCGCGCAGCAGCTTTTCTTCCGGTGTGAGCTGGGTCTCGCCCTTCGGCGTCACCTTGCCCACGAGGATGTCGCCCGGCTTCACCGACGCGCCGATGCGGATGATGCCGCTCTCGTCGAGGTCGCGCAGGTAGCCTTCGGACACGTTCGGGATGTCCCGCGTGATTTCCTCCGGCCCCAGCTTGGTATCGCGCGCTTCGATCTCGAACTCCTCGATGTGGATCGAGGTGTAGTAATCGTCGCGCACCATCTTCTCGCTGACGAGAATGGCGTCTTCGAAGTTGTAGCCGCGCCACGGCATGAACGCCACGAGGACGTTGCGCCCGAGCGCGAGCTCGCCGAGCTCGGTGCAGGGACCGTCGGCCAGGACCTGACCCTTCTGTACCTTCTGGCCCACGCGCACGATCGGCTTCTGATTGATGCACGTGTTCTGGTTGGAGCGCTTGAACTTGGTGAGCGGATAGATGTCCGCGCCCATGTCCTCGTTCACGTCCGAATCGGACTCGACGCGAACGACGATGCGCGTGCTGTCGACGAAGTCCACCGAGCCGGTGCGGCGAGCCACGGCCACCGCGCCCGAGTCGCGCGCGGTGATGTACTCCATGCCGGTGCCGACATACGGCGCCTGCGCGCGGAGCAACGGCACCGCCTGGCGCTGCATGTTGGAACCCATCAGCGCCCGGTTCGCGTCGTCGTGCTCGAGGAACGGCACGAGCGAGGCGGCGACCGACACGAGCTGCTTCGGCGACACGTCGATGAACTGCACCTGGTCGCGGGGCGACAGGATGAAGTTGCCGGCCTGGCGCGCGTTCACGCGCTCGGCGCGAATGCGATTGTCATCGTCCAGCTCAACGTTCGCCTGCGCGATGATGTACTGGTCCTCTTCCCAAGCGGACAGGTAGAAGCAGAACGGCTCGAACTCCACGCCCTTCTTCTTCGCACGGCCATCGACGCCGACCAACTCATCGGCCTCGACGATCTCGCCGTTCTTGTACTTCGGGTTGCCGCCGGCATTGGTGACCAGCACGTAGTCGATCACCGAGCCGTTCTTCACCTTGCGGTAGGGCGACTCGATGAACCCGAACTCGTTGATCCGCGCATACGAGCTGAGCGAGCTGATCAGGCCGATGTTCGGACCTTCAGGCGTCTCGATCGGGCAGATGCGGCCGTAGTGCGTCGGGTGCACGTCGCGCACCTCGAAGCCGGCGCGCTCGCGCGACAGACCGCCTGGGCCAAGGGCCGACAGACGCCGCTTGTGCGTGACTTCCGACAGCGGGTTGGTCTGGTCCATGAACTGCGACAGCTGCGACGACCCGAAGAACTCGCGAATCGCGGCCATGACCGGCTTCGCGTTGATCAGGTCGTGCGGCATGGCGGTCGCCATTTCCTGGTAGACCGACATCTTTTCCTTGATGGCGCGCTCCATTCGGACCAGGCCGATCCGGAACTGGTTCTCCAGCAGCTCGCCGACCGAGCGGACACGCCGGTTGCCCAGGTGATCGATGTCGTCGACGTTCGCCGTGTTCTTGCGCAGCTTCAGCAGGTAGCCGATCACCTCGTAGAAATCCTGCGGATGCAGGATGCGCTCGTCGAGCGGCGTCGACAGCTTGAGCTTGGTGTTGAGCTTCAGCCGCCCCACCCGGGAGAAGTCGTACTTCTGCGGGTTGAAGAACATGTTCTCGAACAGCGTTCGCGAACTGTCGAGGGTCGGCGGGTCGCCCGGGCGCAGCCGGCGGTAGATCTCGATCAGCGACTCTTCGTGCGTCCGGACCGGATCCTTCTTGAGCGTGGCCGAGATGATCGGCCCCACGTCATCCCGCTCTGGGAAGAACACGTCGATGGACTCGGCGCCCTTCTCGTGGGCCATCGCGACCACCCGCTGGGTGAGCTCGTCGTTGGCCTCGAGCAGCACTTCACCGGTGCTCGGGTCGACGATGTCGGCCGCTGCGAACGCGCCTTCGAGCGCGGACTCGGCAATCGCAATGTCCTTCACGCCGGCCTTGCGCAGCTGCTCGATGTGCGACTTGGTGATCTTCTTGCCTTCACCAATCGTGATGTCGCCGATCTTGATGTTCTTGCGGGCGCGCTGGCCGACCAGGCCGTCGCCGACCGCCCAGTGCACCGCGTTCTCGCGCAGGTTCAGGCGATCCACCTGGTAGAACGCCTTGATGATCTCGTTGGCGCCGCGCAGGCCGAGCGCGCGGAGGAACACGGTCGCCAGGAACTTGCGCTTGCGGTCGATCCGCACGTAGAGCAGGTTCTTGGTGTCGTATTCGAATTCCACCCACGAGCCGCGGTACGGAATGATCTGCGCGACGTAGAGGTTCTTGTCTTCCGAGTGGAAGAAGGCGCCGGGCGAGCGGTGCAGCTGCGAGACGATGACGCGCTCGGTGCCGTTGATGATGAACGTGCCGTTCTCGGTCATCAACGGGATGTCGCCGAAGTAGACCTCCTGCTCCTTGATGTCGCGGATGGTCTTGACCCCGGTCTCCGGGTCCTTGTTCCAGACGACGAGACGGATCGTCACCTTCAGCGGCACGGCGTAGGTCATGCCGCGCTCCTGACACTCGTCCACGTCGTACTTCAGCTTGAGGGAGACGGTGTGGCCGCAGATGTCGCAGACGTCGCCGCGAGCGTGGTTGGGCGTGCCGCAGGACGGGCACAGCACGTCCTTGTCGCCGTAGGGTTCCGCCACCAGCGTATGGCCGCAGTTCTTGCAGGGCTTGCGCAGATGGTGCAGACCCTGAAGCTTGCCGCACTTACACTCCCAGTTGCCGATCGAGTACTCGATGAACTCGAGCGAAGAGTTCTCGCGGAAGTCGCTGATCGGAAAGACTGACTTGAACACCGACTGCAGGCCCTGGTCCTCGCGTTCAGAGGGCAGGCGGCTCATCTGCAGGAAGCGCTCGTAGCTCTTCCGCTGAATCTCGATCAGGTTCGGGATCGGGACGGTGGTTTTGATCTTCGAAAAATCTTTTCGCTCGCGATAGACGTTTTTCGGAAGGCTGTACATGCGTTGCTCAAGGTCCTAGCCGCGATGAAGACACGCCGAATGCCGATTGGGCGACCCCTGCGGAGCCGCCTCGACGACACTCAACACTCTGGAATACTGCCGCAAGATCGCGATCTACTTGACCTCGACCTTGGCGCCGGCTTCCTCGAACTTCTTCTTGATGGCGGCGGCCTCGTCCTTGGTCACGCCTTCCTTGATGGGCTTGGGCGCCCCTTCCACGAGATCCTTCGCTTCCTTCAGACCGAGGCTGGTGACTTCGCGCACGACCTTGATCACGTTGATCTTGTTGCCGCCGATTTCGGTCAGCGTCACCGTGAACTCGGTCTGCTCTTCGGCCGCAGCCGGGGCTGCCGCGCCACCGCCGCCGCCCATCATGGGCATGCCCATCGGCACCGCGGCGGACACGCCGAGCTCAGACTCGAGCGCCTTCACGAGCTGCGAGAGCTCCATCACGCTGATGCCCTTGATGTAGTCGATCACCTGCTGCTGATTCACATCGGCCATTGCTGTCACTCCTTAAGGATTGCTCTCTACACCTGTCGCCGTTCGCTATTCGCTGTTCGCTATTCGATAAATTCGTTGTACGACGTTCGCTCTTCATTCCGCGCTAGCTGCCGCGCTTCTTTTCCGCTTGCGACAGCACGCTCATCAGATCGCGCGGCACCGCGCCCAGCACCCGCACCAGGTTCACCATCGGCGCCTGCAGCGTGCCGAGCAGCATGGCGTAGAGCTCGGCCTTGCCGGGCATGGTCGCCAGCTGGGTCAACTCGGCCGCTTTCAGCGGCTGCCCCTGCACCACCCCCACCTTGATCTGCAGAGTCGGCGCGTGCTTCATGAAGCCGGTCAGCGCCTTCGCCAGTCCGACCGGGTCGGTGTCGGTGTAGGCGACGGCAGTCGTGCCCTCGAAGTGGTCCGCGAGCGACTCGAACGACGTCCCCTCGAGCGCCCGCTTGGCGAGCGTGTTCTTGACGACCTTATAGGCGGCCTTCGCCTTGCGCAGCTCGCGGCGCAGCTCGGTGACCTGCGGCACGTTCATGCCCTTGTAGTTCACCAGGATTGCCGCGTCGGCGCCCTTGAAGACGTCGGCGAGCATTTCCAGCTCGGCGGTCTTGTCAGCTCGTGTCACTGCCATGATTGCTGCTCCCGCCTACTTCTTCGCCGACGCTTCGACGCCGGCCTCATCGATCTTCACGCCAGGCCCCATCGTCGAGGAGACCGTGATGCTCTTCAGATACTTGCCCTTGGCCGCCGACGGCTTGGCGCGGACGACGCTTTCGATCAGCGCCGAGGCGTTGTCGACGAGGTTCTGCGACGAAAACGACGTCTTGCCCACCGGCGCGTGCACGATGCCGGTCTTGTCGACGCGGAACTCGACCTTGCCGGCCTTGATTTCCTTCACGGCCTTGGTCACGTCCGGCGTCACCGTGCCGGTCTTCGGGTTCGGCATCAGGCCCCGCGGGCCGAGCACCTTCCCGAGCTTGCCGACCACGCGCATCATGTCCGGCGTGGCCACGACCGCGTCGAACTCGGTCCAGCCGCCCATGATCCTCTCGACGAGCTCTTCGCCGCCGACCATGTCGGCGCCGGCTTCTTCGGCTTCCTTCTGCTTCTCCGCACCGGCGATCACCAGCACCCGCTTCGACTTGCCCAGGCCGTGCGGCAGCACGACGGTGCCCCGAACCATCTGGTCGGCGTGCTTCGGGTCGACGCCGAGTCGAATCGAGAGGGCGACGGTCTCGTCGAACTTCGCAAACTTGATCTTCTGCACGAGCGGCAGCGCGTCTGCCAGCGGGTACGGCTTGTTCTCGACTTGCGCTCTCGCCGCTGTGTACTTCTTGCCGTGGTTTCTCATATCTCTCCACCGGTGGTGTTAGCGGCCCGCGTCAGCGGACCTCCCACGTTGTTACCCGACCACATCCAGGCCCATCGACCGCGCGGTTCCGGCGACGGTCCTGACGGCCGATTCCAACGAGTCGCAATTGAGATCCGGCATCTTCTGCTTGGCGATGGCCTCGACCTGCTTGGCGGTGACGGTGCCGACCTTGTTCTTGTTGGGCTCCGCGGACCCCTTCGCCAGATTGGCGGCCTTCTTGAGCAGCACCGACGCCGGCGGCGTCTTGGTGATGAAGGTGTAGGAGCGATCGGAATAGATCGTGACGACCGCCGGAATGATCAGGCCGTCGTCTTTCGCCGTGCGCGCATTGAACGCCTTGACGAAGTCCATGATGTTGACGCCGTGCGGGCCGAGCGCCGTGCCCACGGGAGGCGCGGGCGTCGCTTTGCCAGCGGGAATCTGCAACTTCACAAACGCCTGAATCTTTTTTGCCATTCGCTATTCGCTTTTCCGTTCGCTATTCGCTTTTCGCTGTTCGCTATTCGCTATTCGCTTTTCGCTCGTTCGTCTGCCGGTTGCCGGTTGCCGGCTGCCGGCTGCCGGCTGCCGGATCTAAAGCTTCTCCACCTGGAGGTAATCCAGCTCGACCGGCGTCGCGCGGCCGAAGATCGTCACCATGACTTTCAGCGTGTTCTTGTCGGTGTTGACGTCGTCCACCACACCGTTGAACCCGGAGAACGGCCCTTCGTTGATGCGCACCTGATCGCCGCGGTCGAACGTGTACTTCGGCTTGGGTTTCTCAGCCGCCGTCCGCACCTGCAGCAGAATCTGCTCGACCTCTTCCCGGCTGAGGGGCGTGGGTTTGGAGCCGGCACCCACGAATCCCGTGACCTTCGGCGTGTTCTTGACGACGTGCCACGCGTTGTCGGTCATGTTCATCTCGACCAGGATGTAGCCGGGGAAGAACTTGCGGGCGCTCTTCACTTCGCGGCCCGCGCGCTTCTCGACTATGTCCTCGGTCGGAATGAGGATTTCACCGACATCCTCCTGCAGGCCATAGGCCTGGATCCGCTGCTCGAGGGCTTCTTTGACCTTGTTCTCGAAGCCCGAGTAGGTGTGGACGATGTACCAGTTCTTCGTCGCGACGTCTGTCACTGCGCTCCAAACCGGTTGAAAATCCATCGCACGGCGTTGTTCAACAGGATGTCAACACCGAACAGATAGAGCCCAAAGAATACCGACGTCAAAATCACCACAATGGTCGTCGCGTAGACCTCGCGCTGCGAGGGCCACGTGACCCGTTTCATCTCGTTGCGCACCTCGGTCAGGAACTCCCGGGTGTTGTGCCACCAGTTCAGCGGCGCTCGTAGTGCGCCGCCATTGCCGGACGGCTCAAGGGTGTCGCTCTTCATGCCATTCGCAGTGCGTCTCGCACGCCCTCAGCTCGGGATTGGCAGGCCAGGAGGGAATCGAACCCCCAACCCCCGGTTTTGGAGACCGGTGCTCTGCCAATTGAGCTACTGGCCTACGCGGCTACTTCTGCTCCTTGTGCGGCGTGTGTTTCCGGCAGAACCGGCAGTACTTGCTCATCTCGATCCGCTCGGTCTGCTTCTTCTTGTTCTTCGTCGTACTGTAGTTGCGGCGCTTACAGTCGCCGCAGGCCAGCTGGATAATGTCGCGCATACTCGATCTCAGTTAGTTGAAAGTTCAAAAGTCCGAAGTTCAAAGTTGAAGTTCAAAGTTGAAAGTTGGAGTTCAGTTTCTAGTTTCAAGTTTGAGATCGCTGACTTTTCACTTTCAAACTTTCGACTGAAACTTTGAACCTTCAACTCTTGAACCTGTAACTTTCCGCTACTCAATGATGTCCGTGACCGACCCTGCGCCAACGGTCCTGCCGCCTTCGCGGATGGCGAACTTGGCGCCTTTCTCGAGTGCCACGGGGGCGATGAGCTCGACGGTCACGCTCGTGTTGTCGCCGGGCATGATCATCTCCACGCCCTCGTTGAGGTGCAGCGTCCCGGTGACATCCGTCGTGCGAACGTAGAACTGGGGACGGTAGCCGTTGAAGAACGGCGTGTGCCGGCCGCCCTCTTCCTTCGACAGCACGAACACCTCGGCCTTGAACTTGGTGTGCGGCTTGATCGACCCGGGCTTGGCCAGCACCTGGCCGCGCTCGACGTCGTCTTTTTCCACGCCGCGGAGCAGCACGCCGACGTTGTCGCCAGCCTGGCCCGAGTCGAGCAGCTTGCGGAACATCTCGACGCCGGTGACCACCTTCTTCTCGGTGGGCTTGAAGCCGATGATCTCGACTTCCTCGCCGACCTTGATCTGGCCGCGCTCGATCCGCCCCGTGACCACCGTGCCGCGGCCGGAGATCGAGAACACGTCTTCAATCGGCATCAGGAACGGCTTGTCCACTTCGCGCTGCGGCAGCGGGATGTACGCGTCGAGCGCGTCCATCAGCTTGCTGATGCTCTCGACGCCATCGGGCTCGCCGTTGAGGGCTTTGAGCGCCGACACGCGCACCACCGGCACATCGTCGCCGGGGAAGCCGTAGCCCTTCAGGAGCTCGCGCACTTCGAGCTCGACCAGGTCGACCAGCTCGCTGTCGTCCACGGCGTCGACCTTGTTCAGGGCGACGACGAGGTAGGGCACGTTGACCTGACGCGCGAGAAGTACGTGCTCGCGGGTCTGCGGCATCGGACCGTCGACGCAGCTGACCACGAGGATGGCGCCGTCCATCTGCGCCGCGCCCGTGATCATGTTCTTGATGTAGTCGGCGTGGCCCGGGCAATCCACGTGCGCGTAGTGCCGGTTCGCCGAGCTGTACTCGACGTGGCTGGTCGCGATCGTCAGGATCTTGGTCTCGTCACGGCGCCCCTGCGACTCTGAGGCCTTGGCCACCTGGTCGTACGACACGAACTTCGCCCAGCCTTTGTCGGCCGCGACCTTGGTCAGCGCCGATGTCAGCGTGGTCTTGCCGTGGTCGATGTGGCCAATGGTGCCAACGTTGACGTGTGGTTTAGACCGATCGAATTTCTCTTTCGCCATGACTCGTGTTCGCTCGCTTCCTGACAACCCGGCACCATGCCGGCGTCGGTGTAGTTGGTATTCCCTCTACCCTTCGAACTCTGACGCCCATCCGCGAAGGATGGCCCGCTGCTCCCTCAGTGGCTCGCCATCCGTAGCTCGCCAAGCGGCTTGCTAGCGAAGGATGGAGCCGATGACCGGAATTGAACCGGTGACCTCGTCCTTACCAAGGACGCGCTCTGCCAACTGAGCTACATCGGCATCCCTAACTTCGGTCCGCCTACGCCGCTCCGCGGCTACGGCGCGACAGCCTTCGCGCGTCCTACCAGCTCGCCAGACATCCTCGGCAAGCTGGCTCGTGGCTTGCCGAGCCGAAGCCCGCTCGCATAACCGGCGGGCGAAGGCTGGAGCGGGAGACGGGGATCGAACCCGCGACCAACAGCTTGGAAGGCTGTGACTCTACCACTGAGTTACTCCCGCCTTCGTGCTCGCCCTCTTACGCTCTCTCGCACTTCGGCGGGCAAGCCCGCCGCTTCTATTCCTTCTGCGGTCCGCCTTCGCCGCTTCGCGGCTTCGGCGCGACAGCCTTCGCCAACCCTACTTGGCTCGCCGAGCCGTAGCCCGCTCGCCTGTCATGCGGGCGAAGGCTGGTGGGCAGGGGAGGATTCGAACCTCCGTAGCCGCATGGGCGGCAGATTTACAGTCTGCTGCGATTGACCGCTCCGCCACCTGCCCCTTATCTAATTGGCCCGCAGCCGACCTTTTCTTTTCGATGGCGGCGCCTGACTCGCGCACACCTGCCGCATGCCTCGACCTGTTGTCGTTGTTGGATAGTCCAGTGTGAAATCGGCCGCCACAAACCGCCGGCGTCGCGCGAACCCTTGGAGCTGGCGGAGGGATTTGAACCCCCGACCGGCTGATTACAAATCAGCTGCTCTACCGGGCTGAGCTACGCCAGCCGAACAAAACGGAAATGCTAGCACGTCCCATGCCAGACGCGCAAGTCACCATCTGCCCTTGTTGGGGACCTAGTGGAATCTGACCTCCTCCGGAGTCTATATAGGCCTACCCGCACTCCGTGCGGGTGGGTCGGCTCGTCCGCGTCTTTACGCTGACGGCCGTCACTTATGGCCTCCCCCGGCTTCGCTGGCGCACGGCTTCAAACAGGACAACTGCCGTAGCCGCCGAAACATTAAGACTGTCGACGTGGCCTCGCATGGGAATTGAGACCACCTGATCGCATCGTTCCCGAACCAGCCGCCGCAGCCCGTGCCCTTCGGCCCCTACTACCAGCGCGGTTGGAAGCGTGAAATCCCACCTATCGTAGGTCATTTCCGCGACTGCGTCGAGTCCGACCGTCCAGACGTCGGCTTGCTTCAGTTCTTCGAGCGCGCGGGCGATATTGACGACAGTGACGACGCGAACGTGGTGGACGGCGCCAGCCGACGCCTTGGCCGCGGCGCCTTCGAGCCTGGCGGCTCGACGCTCCTGACGGATCACGCCGCTGGCGCCCGCGGCGTCCACCGACCTCAGAATTGCGCCGACGTTCTGCGGGTCCTCGACTTCGTCGAGCACGACGATCAGCGGCGGCTCGCCCCGGCCACTGCGGGCGACCAGTTCCTCGATCGTAGACTCGGCAGGCGGGCTCACGTCGGCGACTACCCCTTGATGCACGCCGCGGCGTGACTGGGCATCGAGCTCGTCTTTGGTCACCCGACGCACGGCGACGCCAAGCATCGCGGCTTCGCCAATCAGCGACTGCACCCGCTCGTCGGCGCGCGTGGCGACTCGAATCTCGCGCACCCGTCCCGCGCGCAGAGCTTCGAGAACCGGGTTGAACCCGTAAATGACCATCGTTCAAGGGTTCAAAGGTTCACGGGTTCAGGGGTTCGGCGTTCAAGAGTTGCGAGACTGCCATCGCCCGCTCGCGGCAACCGACGACGGCTGCGAGGCCGCTCGCGCCAAGTTCAGCGGCGCGATCGATGCCGGGCAGTATGAGATCGAGCTCCGGTCCTTCTTGTGCACCGGTCAACACAAGGCGGATCGGATGAAAGAGCGCTTTTCCTTTTTGCCCGCTTGCATCTTTCACGCGAACGGCCACCGCGCGAAATGTGTCGCGATCCACAAGCCTTGGCGCCGTCTTCAGTTCTTCGGAAAGCGCGCGAACGACTGACAGCGCAGCGGGCTCTCTCAGCTCGGCAGCGATCGATGGGTTCGCGAGGCTCTCAGCCGCGTCGAATTTGAAGACGGTTTCGAGTCGATCGGATAGCTGCGGCAAGCGGTCGATGGACGATGCCAGCCCGGGTAACACGGTGCGCAGCCACGCCATGGCGTTGGCGGAGAGTTCGCCGGTGATTTGATGGCGCTCGGTGAGAAAAGGAATGGCGAGCGTCGCCAGCCGCTCCGGCTCGATGATCTTCAAGTAGTGCCGGTTCGCCCACGCCAATTTGTCTTCGTCGAAGATGCCGGCGCTGTGCGCGACCGATTCGAGCGAGAAGCGCCGGGCCAACTCGTCGGCCGGCAGCAGCTCTTCGTTCTGGCCAGGCGACCAGCCAATCAGGGCCAGGTAATTGAACAGCGACTCCGGCAGGTACCCCTTCGCACGGAACTCGGCCACCGACGTCGCGCCGTGACGCTTCGACAGCGGCGCGTGGTCGGGTCCCATCACCAGCGACAAGTGCGCAAAGGCAGGCGGCGTCCAGCCGAACGCCTCGTACAACAGGATCTGTCGCGGCGTGTTCGAGATGTGATCCTCGCCGCGGATCACATGCGTCACCTTCATCAACGCATCGTCGATCACGACCGCGTAGTTGTAGGCGGGAATGCCGTCGGAGCGAACCAGGATCGGATCGCCGATGAAGTCGGTATGAAACGTGACGGGCCCGCGCACGACGTCGTTGAACGTGACGTCGCGATGTTCCGGCACTCGAAGCCGGACCGCCGCAGGCTCGCCAGCCGCGCGACGCCGATCGGCGTCTTCGCTCGTCAAATGCCGGCAGGTGCCTGCGTATTTTGGTGGCAACCCCGCCGCGAGCGCCGCCTTGCGCTGTGTCTCCAGTGTCTCCGGCGTGCAGAAGCAATAGTAGGTCTTCCCCGCCGCCAGTAGCTGCGCGGTATGACGCTGGTAGATCCCCAAGCGCTCGCTTTGCCGATACGGACCGACGTCGCCGCCAACTTCGACGCCCTCGTTCCACTGCAGTCCGAGCCACCGCAGATCCTCGAGGATGGCCAGCTCCGACTCACGCGTCGAACGCTCCGCGTCGGTATCCTCGATGCG
Organism: uncultured Acidobacteriota bacterium; assembly: GCA_963773045.1. Lineage (GTDB taxonomy): Bacteria > Acidobacteriota > Vicinamibacteria > Vicinamibacterales > UBA2999 > 12-FULL-67-14b. The sequence continues at coordinate 601,598 of CAVYZT010000016.1, forward strand.
GAGGATGAACGTCCCGCTGTGCCCGCGCGCGAGCAGCCAGTTGAACAAGGCGGTGCGGGCGTTGCCGACGTGCAGATGGCCGGTTGGAGAAGGCGCAAAGCGCACCCTCACGACTTCTCTCCGTTCGTTTCAGGCAATTCGCTATTGGCTATTCGCTCTTCGCGAAATGCGAATGGCGAATGGCGAATGGCGAGAAGCGCCACGGCGTGGCAGGCCATCGCTTCACCACGACCCGCAGCATCCTGACCCTCGTTGGTCTTCCCTTTGATGCTCACGCCATCGATGTCGATGCCGAGCGCGGCGGCGAGGTTGGCGCGCATCGGGTCGAGATACGGCAACAGCTTCGGGCGCTCGGCGATCACCGTGACATCGACGTTGGCGACCCGATAGCCCTTCGCGTGCACGCTGGCCACAGCTCCTCGCAGCATGGCGATGCTGTCCGCGTTCTTCCACTTCGGATCGGTGTCGGGAAAAAGGCGGCCGATGTCGCCGGCCGCGGCCGCGCCAAGCACGGCGTCGGTCACGGCATGACAGACAATGTCGGCGTCCGAGTGGCCGTCGAGGCCGAAGTCGAATGGAATCTTGACACCGCCGAGAATCAGCGGGCGCCGGGCGACCAGCCGATGCAGATCATATCCAGTCCCGATTCTCATCACGCCAGCACCCTGCTCGCCTTCGCTCGGCAACAAGGCTCCGCCGAGCTTCAGCGAGGTCTCGCCGTGGCGGCCGCCGGCCGCGGCGGCGGACCTTCGAGCTCGCGCCGCCTCGAGATCGCCGGCGGTCGTCACTTTGATGTTGTCCGGATCCCCGCTGACGACATGAACCGGCAATCCCAGCCGCTCAACCAGCATCGCTTCGTCGGTGGCATCGACGCCGTCGCCCTCGGACAACGCGCGCTCGAGCACCTCGCGACGAAACGCCTGCGGCGTCTGTGCCAGAAAGATCGTCTCGCGCGGAATTGTCGTGATGATCGGACGCGATCCGTCGGTGGCGGCGGCTCCCGCCTGCTTCACCGTGTCGCGAACCGGAATCGCGGCAATGGCCGCTCCGTGCGCACGCGCACCGTCAATGGTTTTGGCAATCAGATCGGCGCTGACAAATGGGCGGGCGGCATCGTGAATCAGGATGATGTCGGCAACAGCATTGGTGCGGGCGAACGCCTTCGCCACCGAATCTTGCCGGCGAGCACCGCCGCCGACAAAGGCGACCGGCTTGGCCAGTCCCTGCCGTGCCTGTGCCGCCCCCTGCAGGTGTTCGGCGGGCACGGCGACGACGACCTCGTCGATGCGCTCGCTGGCCATGAGCGCGTCCAGACTGAGATCGAGGAGGGAGCGGCCGCCGATGTCGAGAAACTGCTTGGGCTGGTCCGCCCCGAGCCGGACGCCCCGCCCGCCGGCCGCAATGATGGCTGAAACAAACATCGTCGATGTGAAGTCAGATTGTAAGTCGCGCGGAACAAAGCCGCGCTGATCTCGTCCAACGCACGAGGTAGACGGGGCATCGAGGAGAGCACATGGACGGACTGATCGGCGATCTGAAAGTCTCGGTCCGACAGCTCGCCAAGGCGCCCGGCTTTGCCATCGCCGCCATCGTCGTGCTCGCCCTGGGCATCGGCCTGAACGCGGCCATGTTCAGCATGGTCTACGCCATTGGATTCATGGGCCGGCCGTATGCGGAGCCCGATCGGTTGGTGCAGCTTTTCTCCAGCCAGACTCGTGAGCCGGACTCGTATCGCTCGTTCTCCTATCCCGCCTACCGCGAGCTGGCCGCGCAAACCGACCTCTTTCAGGGCGTCCTGGCGCACAACCCGACGATTGTCGCCATCGGCCAAGGCGCAGAAACGCGGCGCACGTTCGCCGTGCTTGCCAGCCGGAACTACTTCGAAGTGCTCGGTGTGCCAGTCGTCCAAGGACGCGGCTTTACCGAAGACGAGAGCCAGCCGGGACGCGACATTCCGGTCGTCGTCGTGACCTACAGCTTCTGGCAACGGTCGGGCTTCGACCCGGCGCTGGTTGGCAAGACCGTCCGCGTCAACGAACGCGGCTACACCGTGGTCGGCATCACCCCGCGCGGGTTCATGGGGACGATGATGGTCTTCGGCCCGGAGTTGTTTTTTCCGCTGGGCGTCTTCCACACGATCTCGAACGACTTTCAGGGTGAGTCGGCGCGAACCCTTGAACGACCCGACGCTTTCAACCTGTTCGTCAGCGCGCGGATACAGGACGGCGTGACATACGAGGCTGCCGCCAGCCGGCTGACTGTGACGGCCCAACGGCTGGAACGGGCCTTTCCCGCGGAGTATCGCGACGCGCGAGTGACGATGGGGCCGCAGCCGCGGTTCGGCGCCAGCACGCGCCCGAGTGACGAAAGCTCGATCACGTTGTTTGGCGCCGTCATGCTCGGACTCACAGGCGCCGTGCTGCTGACCGTCTGCCTGAACCTTGCGTCGATGCTCATGTCGCGCGGCCGGGCGCGCAGGAAGGAATTCGCCATCCGCCTGGCGCTCGGCGGCGGCCGCTCGCGAATCGTGCGCCAGCTCTTGATTGAAGGCTTTCTCCTCTCCTTGGCCGGTGGATCGTTTGGCGTCGTGTTGGGCCTGTACGGCGTGGCCTCGCTGGTTGGCGCGTTCTCCTCGATGTTGCCGATCACGATCGTGCTCGAAGGCGCTCTGTCGCCGGCCGTCATCGCCGCGACCGCGTTCTTCTGCCTCTTGTCGACGGTGTGGTTCGCTCTTGGCCCAGCACTCCGGCACTCGCGCGCGGATGTCCTGACCGATCTCAAACCGCAGGCAGGAGAGGATGTGGCGAGCAAGCGGCGGCGCTTCCTGCCTCGCAACCCGCTGGTGGTGGGCCAAGTGGCCTTGTCGCTGGCGCTCCTGATTGCCGCGGGCCTCTTCATCCGCATGGCACACACGGCCATCGCCGTGGATTTCGGTTTTCACGCCGACGACACGGTCCTGGCCGAGGTGGACGGCAAGTTGGCCGGATACACGACGCCGCAGCTCCTGGATCGCTATCAGCAAATCGAGCAACGACTGGCCGCTTTGCCGGGCATCGACTCTGCCAGCGTCGGCGCACTGGTGCCGCTCGGCATGGTCAACATGAGTCGCGCGGTACGGCGGGCTGGCATCCTCGTTCCAGAGGGGGCGAAGCCGCAGACGGCCGAAGAAGGACGCGCGTTCGATGTGCCGTGGAACGCCGTGAGCGCCGACTACTTCTCGACCATGGGCGTGCGTCTGCTACAGGGGCGCACGTTTACCGACGTCGAGTCGTTCGGTGCGGGCGCTCGGCCGGTCGCCATCATCGACAACGCGTTGGCGAAAAAGCTGTGGCCCGATAGCGGCGCGGTCGGCCAGCACATCCAGTACGAGGATCGAGAGGCCATCCCGCCGACGCCGCGTGAGTTCGAGGTCGTCGGCCTCGTGGCGTCAACCCATCGGGATCTGTTCGAAAAGGAGCTGCCGGGCGCGGTCTACGTGCCGTTTGCGCAGGGCGCGTCTGGGAACGTCTATTTTCACGTGAGACCAGCAGCGTCCTGGGCTGAGTTGCCGGATATCGTCCGTCGCGAGATCCGCGCGGCAGTCCCCGGCTTGCCATTGTTCAGCTCGAGGACGTTTGCATCGCACATCACGTCGTCGATCGAGTATTGGGCCCTGCGGCTCTCGGCGACGCTGTTCGGACTATTCGGCGCCCTCGCGATGCTGGTGGCGCTTATCGGGATCTATGGCGTGATGAGCTATGCCGTCGCACGCCGCACGCGCGAGATTGGCATCCGCATTGCGGTCGGCGCGATGCCACAGACCGTGCGGCGCATGATCTTAGGGGAAAGCCTTTCGGTCACGCTGGCTGGCATCGGTGTGGGGTGGCTGCTGGGAATTGGCGTGGGGAGACTGCTGGGCAACGTCTTCGTCGACGTCGCTTCGTTCGACGCGCTGACGTTCACGGTCGTGCCTGTGGGATTTGCCCTCGCAGGGCTTGCGGCCGGTTGGTTTCCAGCGCGCCGCGCAACGCAGGTGAATCCGATGACCGCGCTTCGCGCCGACTAGTCTGGAGGGGCAAGCGGAAGGAGAGGGCAAGTGGTTCAGATCGGCCCCAAGCCCCTCACGATCTTCGCCGTTGTCGCCACCTGGCCGGTGTGCCGCGACGCATGCTCAGCCGCATGGAACAGCAGCCCGAGAACCGTGGACGGCAACTGCGCACGCCCGACCGATCGCGCATCGGTGAGCGCCGCTTCGCTCGTGTCGGCCATCTGCGCGAGCGCCGCGTCCACGGCGGCGCGCCAACCGGCGAGCAGCTCGCCTGCCGACCGCGCGCTCGTGCGGCTTTCGGCGAGCAGCACAGCTTTCTGCGAGTCGTTCAGCCGTTCGCCGCGCGCGTAGGTCAGCAGACGATCGGTGCTGCCCGCCAGATGGAGAAGGTGAAAGCCGATTGATGCGGCCCCACCCGGGCGCGCCCACAGTTGGTCGAGCGTGAGGTCTGACGCAGCCGCCTCACAGTCTTCGATCGACATGATGAAGGCGTGAGCCGCTGGTTGCAGTGGCGCCGGTATCCCGGCGATTGGACCGCGAAGCCATGGTTCGGGACGGGTCGAAGTCATGCCTCAAATCGTAGCAGTCGCGGCAAACAGCACATCCCGATCGACTCAACCGACCTCGCCGGTCGCCACATCACTCGTCACAATCGACTTGCCGCTCCCTGACCGAGCCGTTACGTTTGCCCCGTGTTGAGAGCTCGCTCGGCTCCCCTCGTCCTGGCCCTGGCCGCCGCAGTGTGGGGCTGCGAAGGAGACCCTCCACCACCGGTTCTCGTACAGCAGCCGGCTTCGACCGAGAACGGATTCATCGAGTCAGCCGGCGCGCGCCTCAGCTATCGGCTCGATCTGCCGGAACGCGTCACCAAAGTTCCGGCAGTCGTCATCGGGCACGGTTCCGGTCGGGTGACCAAGGACGCGTGTCGCTTCCTGGCGTCGGGATTTCTGGAGCGGGGGTTTGCCACGCTTTGCTACGACAAGCGTGGCGTCGGCGATTCCACTGGCGAGTTCGTGTTCGTCGGCACTCGAGACAGCGAGCGGGTGTTCGACGAGTTGGCCGGGGACATGGCCGCCGGCGTCGTTTTCCTTCGATCGCACCACAGCATCGACCAGTCTCGCATCGGCCTGGCCGGCGGCAGCCAGGCCGGATGGATCATTCCGATTGCCGCGGCGCGGGCGAAACCGGCGTTCATGATCATGCTGGTCGGCCCGACGGTTTCGGTCGGCGAAGAGATTTTCTACAGCCGCATCGTCGAAGACTCCGATCGTCCCGTGGGCGACGGCTACAAGGCGCTGCCATCCTTCAGCGGAGAGCGCGGTTTCGATCCGCGCCCCGTGCTCGAATCGCTCGACGTTCCGGGACTGTGGCTGCTCGGTGAGCAGGACCGCAGCATTCCGACGCCGAAGACCGTTGCCATTCTCGACTTGCTTGCCGCGCAAGGTAAACCGTTTACCCGCGTCGTGTTTCCTGGAGCCGGCCACGATCTGTCGAGCGTCCCGGTCTGGACGGAGATCGATCGCTGGCTGGCGCGCCAGTCGGTGGCGACGATCACCGTGACGTTCATCGGCAACGCCGCGATGCACTTGACCGACGGACGTCTGACACTCGTCAGCGACTTCCCCTACCGGTCGGGAGCGTTCGGGTACATGGCGTACTCACGCGATCAGGCGCAGGCGTTTCGCAACGTCGTGACGCTCATCACCCACCGCCACGACGATCACGTCGAGATCGACACGTTGAAGAGCCTGCCATGGCGAGTGATCGCCCCGCCGGAAGTCACACGCCAGCTGCCGCCGGCATCGGTCGTCGCGCCTGACGCCGCATCGACGATCGACCCTCAGTTGCGCGTTCAAGCTCTCGCGACGCCTCACTCCGACGTCGAGCACTTCTCGTATGTCATCGAGTGGCACGGCCGCCGCTTCTATTTTTCAGGCGACACCGAAGACCCATCGACAGTCCTCGCACAGCAGTCACTCGACATCGCGTTCGTCTCTCCGTGGATCTACAAGGCGGTCCACTCGCGTGGAGCGCGCATCGATGCCGATCGCATCGTCATCTATCACCACACGACGGGCGAACGAGTCGCCCTGTGCACGACGCCCTGCGAGGTGCCGGCGCAAGGCGCGCGGTGGTCGCTCAGCGGCCGCTGAAGAATCGGGCTAACATTCCCGAATCTCGGGAGGTCCGACATGGCGGCTGTGAATCGCTCCTTTAGACTCCTCCTCTGTTTCGTTGCGGTCGCGCCAATCGCGCGTGCGCCACTGCAGGGCCAGTCAGCAGTCACCATCGACGCGCTGATGGCGACCCCGTTCCCCACCGACCTCGTCGCGGCGCCAAGCGGCGGACGCATCGCCTGGATGAACAGCGCGAGCGGCGTGAGCAACGTGTGGATCGCAGAGGCGCCGGACTTTCGCGGGCGCGCCGTCACGACCTACGCCGCCGACGATGGCCAGCCGCTGACCGAGTTGGCGTGGACGAGCGACGGCCAACAACTCGTCTATGTGCGCGGGGAGGGCGGCAATCGGCAAGGCGAGTCGCCGAACCCCGCGCAGCTTCAAGAGACGGTCGAGCAGGCGGTCTACGTCGTCCGCATCGACGGTGGCGCGCCGAGGCGGCTCGGTGCCGGCAACTCACCCACTCCGTCGACTCACGGCACACGCGTGGCGTGGGTGTCACGCGGTCAGATCTGGAGCATCGACGTGGCCAGCGCGGCTGACCAGCCGGCGCAACTGGTCGTCGCCCGTGGCAGCGCGTCGAGCCTGGCGTGGTCGCCCGACGGGTCGATGCTGGCCTTCGCGAGCGGACGCGGGACCCATAGCTACATCGGCGTCTTCACCGCGGCCTCCCGTGAGCTGCGGTATCTCGATCCATCGCTCGATCGCGACAGCGCGCCGGCGTGGTCGCCCGACGGCACGCGCGTCGCGTGGATGCGCCAACCCGCGGCGCCGCGTCCCAAGATGTTTACGCCGCGGCGAACGGCCGAGGAGCCGTGGTCGCTGCGCGTCGCCGATGTGAAGACGGGCGCTGCCCGTCAAGTGTGGCGGGCCGACGACGGCTACGGCAGCGCGTTCCAGGCGATGGTGTCCGACAGTCAACTGCACTGGGCGGCGGGTGATCGGCTTGTCTTTCCCTGGGAAAAGGCGGGCTGGCTGCATCTCTATTCCGTGCCGGCGGCCGGCGGCCCCGCGTCGCTGCTGACGCCAGGCGACTTCGAGGTGGAGTACGTCACCACGTCGAACGATCGCACGCGGATGATCTACAACTCGAACCAGGATGACATCGATCGACGCCACATCTGGTCCGTGCCAGTCGATGGATCAGCGAAACCCGTTCTGCTGTCGAAGGGGTCGAGCATCGAATGGCAGCCGGTGGCGACGAGCGATGGCGCCGCAACGGCCTTTCTTCAGTCGGACGCGCAAACGCCGCCGCATGTGGCGTTCGTCACTTCGAGCGGCGCCCCTCAGACGGTCGCCGGGAGCCTGCCCGGTTCGGCGTTCCCCGCCGCGCAGCTGGTGAAGCCGCAAGCGGTGGTGCTCACTGCGACCGATGGCTTGCCGATTCATGCGCAGCTGTTCGTGCCGCCCGACATCAAGGCCGGCGAGAAGCGTCCGGCACTGATCTTCTTTCACGGCGGATCGCGACGACAGATGCTGCTCGGCTGGCACTACATGTATTACTACCGGAACGCCTACGCGATGAATCAGTGGCTGGCCACCCAGGGTTACATCGTGTTGTCGGTGAACTACCGCAGCGGCATCGGCTACGGTCTCGAGTTCCGCGAAGCGTTGAACTACGGCGCTTCAGGCGGCTCGGAGTTCAACGACGTGATGGGAGCGGGGCTGTACATGAAGACCCGGCCCGACGTCGATCCGAAACGCATCGGCTTGTGGGGCGGGTCCTACGGCGGTTACCTCACCGCGATGGGGCTCTCGCGCGCGTCGGATCTGTTTGCCGCCGGCGTGGACTTCCACGGCGTGCACGACTGGAACCAGGGCATTCGCACCTTCGTGCCCGACTACAACGTGCTCGAGGATCCAGACTTCTCGCGGCGGGCGTTCGCCTCGTCGCCCATGGCGAGCGTCGACACGTGGAAGTCGCCGGTGCTGCTGATTCATGGCGACGACGATCGCAACGTGTCGTTCATCGAGTCGATCAACTTGATCACAGCGCTGCGCAAGCGCAACGTCGAAGTCGAACAGTTGGTCTTCCCCGACGAGGTCCACGACTTCCTGCGCCATCAGAACTGGGTACGGGGCTACAAGGCCACGGCCGACTTCTTCAACCGCCGGCTGAAGCCCCAGACGACGAACACCCAGGGATCGCGCTAGCGGGGACTGTCCCTGGGGACTGTCCCCGGGGACTGTCCCCGATGGCATGCGATTCGCGCGGGTGGCAGAAACTGCGCGGCGAGCGCCCCTAAAGTAGCGCCTTACGGCCGCCGCAGATGCTCGCGATGCGCTCGGCGGTCACACTGACCACCCCCTCCAGTCGCGCTGGAGCGATCTCGAACGGCGCATAGACGATCACCAGCGCTTCGGTCGTTGCCGGCGTCACCATCGTCCGCGCGGAGTCTGACGTGGGGTTGCCGAACGGCCCCAAGTCGTCGGCGACCGTGATGCGGCCGGCAATATGGACGGCGTCCTTGCGGATGCCCGCGTACTCCTCGCCGTCGCGCCCGAGCCGCATCGTCACGGTGCCTTCGATGCGAGAAGCGTCGTACAGCCCGTACGGCAGCTGAAACTCCAGCGAACACCAGTTGATGAGATCCACCATCGAGTTGATGCGTGGCAGCGGTTCGCCCTTCCGCACCCGCCGCAGGAGCGCTTCGTTCGACGGCCGCCGCTTTGTCGGATCGAGGCCCACGCGCTTGTACATCGTCCGGACCGCCGCAGATTCCTCTGGCGGCGCGATCCGCACGCGCGACTCGGCTTCGGCCAGCAAGGGATCGAGCCGCGTCTCTCGATCGACCACTGTGGCACCGGCCCACCAGATCACCCCCGGCCTGACGATCGATACCAGCTCAGAGCCGAGAGCGAACCGAGAGTCTGCGGTCACGAAGTCCTACCCTGAACAGCGGCGGCTTCTGCTTCGACCGCGGGCTGGATGACCGCGCGAACGCGCTCCGCGAAGCCGCGCACCTCGACGGTCAGGTGCTCATGGCCATGTGGCAGCGGCGTGATCGGCGCGTGGACGATCACTTTCACGCGGCCGGGCTTCGTCGTCAGCTCTCCTTTTCGCATCACATGACGGCTGCCGATCACCGAGATCGGGACCACGGGCAGGCCAGACTGGAGCGCGAGCAGGAACCCGCCGCCCTTGAATTTCCCCAGGAAGCCGTCGCGGCTGCGCGTGCCCTCGGGAAACACGATCAGCGACAGGCCTTTGGCCGTGAGGTTGCGCGCCCAGTCGAGGATGCGCGCGCGGTCGGGGTGCTTCCGATCGACCAGCATGTGGCCCGTCCGCTTCAGATGGGGGCCCAGCATCGGAAACTTACCCAACGACTCCTTGGCGATGATCCGGAGCTGGAACGGCAGCGACCAGAACAGGATCGGGATGTCGTAAATGCTCTGGTGATTCGCGACGAACACGTAGGTGCGGCCCGGTTCCAGGCGGTCGAGCCCATCGACCTCGACGTCGACGCCGGTCGTCGCCAGAATCAGCCACGACCAGGCTCGGGCACAGCCGTGCGCGAAATAGCCGCGTCGATCGAACAGGCTCGATCCAATCGACAGGATGCCGAGCACGACGGTGTAGATGCCAATGGCCGGAATCAGCCACAAGACAGTGCGCCACCAGTGGAACGACAAGATCGCGGAATCTCGTGATCCGGCTTACTGGTCCTTCGCGGGAGCAGCGACGATGGGCGCGGGAGCGACGGGTGGCTGCGCCGAAGAGCCCTGGGCGGGCGCCGCCGCCTGTCGAGGGGCCGGAGCCTGAGTCGAGGTCGGATCCAGGTAGCGGCCGAAGATCATCTTGCCGGCGGTCGTCTGCAGCACGCTCGTGACGACGACGTCGATCGTCTTGCTGATCATCTTGCGAGCGTTGTCCACCACCACCATGGTTCCGTCGTCCAGATAGGCGACGCCCTGGTTGTATTCCTTCCCCTCTTTGAGGATGAAGACCTTCATGATCTCGCCGGGCAGTACCACCGGTTTGAGGGCGTTGGCGAGCTCGTTGATGTTCAAAACGGCAACGCCGCGAAGCTGGGCGACCTTGTTGAGGTTGAAGTCGTTGGTGACGATCTTTCCCGGCAGGCTGCGGGCCAGCTCGATCAGCTTGAGGTCGACCTCGCGAACTTCTGGGAAGTCGAGGTCCGAGATCATCACGTCCACGCCCGCCATCTTCTGAACTTTCTGGAGAATGTCGAGACCGCGGCGGCCGCGGTTGCGCTTCATCGAATCCGACGAATCCGCCACGAGCTGGAGCTCTTTGAGGACGAACTGGGGAATGACCAGCGTGCCGTCCATGAACCCGGTGTCGCAGAGGTCGGCGATGCGACCGTCGATGATCACCGACGTGTCGAGGATCTTGTAGCGGCGCTCCGGGCCGGCCGGCCGGAACAGCGTCATCATGCGCGTCGGCTCGAGCCACTCGCCCTTGCGGCCGCCGACGACGAGTCCGAGGTAGGGCAGCAGCAGGAGGATGAAGCTGTGGAGGAATGCCGCGCGCTGATCGGCGGGATCGACCCAGAACAGCGCCGCCCCGATCCCCTTGGCCAGCAACAGGCCGATGGCGCCGCCGAGGAGCGCGCCGAGCATGTTGGTGACGGGAGTCGAACGAAGTTGATATTCGAAGGCGACCGCGAGGACGGCCAGACCCAGGCCGAACGACACGTTGAGTGTCGGGTCGAGGCCGACCGGACGAAGCAGATAAGCCGAATATGAAACCGCTCCGACGAACATCAGCCGGGCGAGTATGAACCACGCCATGGAGAACTAGTATGACTTGAGGCAACCTTAGACTGCTGACCGCGTCAGGTCAAGCAAGGAGCATGTCGAGGGCTTCCCCCACCGTGCGGACGCCGACCAGTTCGGCCTGTGCGGAATCATGAAGCGCTGCGTCGCCGGAGGCATCCACGTTGGACGCGGGGAGCACGATTCGCGTGAATCCCATCTGCTCGGCCTCACGTATGCGGAGACTCGCTTGCGAGACGCCCCGCACCTCCCCACCGAGGCCCACCTCGCCGAACACCACGGTGCCGGTCAGTACGGGGCGATTGCGCAGGCTGGAGGCCACCGCGGCGACGATCGCAAGATCGACCGCGGGTTCCTCGATGCTCATGCCGCCGGCGATGTTGACGAACACATCGTCGGCAACCAGATGCAGGCCCGCGCGCTTCTCGAGCACCGCCAACAGCAGCGAGAGGCGATTCTGATCGATGCCGACGGCCATGCGTCGCGCCATGCCGTAGCTGGTGGTGCTGACCAGTGCCTGCACTTCGACCAGGATCGGACGCGAACCCTCGAGGCAGCAGAGCACGGCCGACCCCGGTGTGGCCTCGGGCCGCTCCGCCAGAAACAGCGCCGACGGATTGGGGACGGGTTTCAAACCGGCGCCGGTCATCTCGAACACACCGAGCTCGCTCACTGCGCCGAACCGGTTCTTCACGGCGCGAACCACTCGGTGAGCGTGATGCTTCTCGCCCTCGAAGTAGAGCACGGTGTCGACGACGTGCTCGAGCGCCTTGGGGCCCGCGATGTTCCCGTCTTTAGTGACGTGGCCGACCAGGAAGGTCGGCACATTGTGGCCCTTCGCGGTGAAGAGAAACTGCGTCGCCGCCTCACGCACCTGGCCGATGCTGCCAGGCGCCGACTGAAACTTGAGAGAGAACACCGTCTGGACCGAATCCACGATGATGAGCGATGGTTTCACGCGGCCGACTTCTTCGAGAATGCGCTCGATACAGGTCTCGGCCAGCAGATACAACGGGGCATCGCCGATGCCCAGGCGATCGCCACGCGATTTGATCTGGTGCTCGGACTCTTCGCCCGACGCGTAGAGGACCGGCCCCACCGAGCGGGCGAAGTGTGCCGCCGCTTGAAGCAGCAACGTGGACTTGCCGATGCCCGGCTCACCGCCAAGGAGGACGAGGGAACCCGGCACGATGCCGCCGCCAAGCACGCGATCGAACTCGCCAATCCCGGTCGACAGCCGCGTCGCCCTCGAGGCTTCGACGTCCGCGTATTTCTTCGCACCCGGCGTCGCGATGCCGGGCATCGCGTAACGGTGCGCCTGCGGCCCGCCGATGGTCTCGGCCACGTGCTCCTCGACAAACGAGTTCCATGCGCCGCAGTCCGCACATCGGCCTTGCCATTTGGGAGACTGCGAGCCGCATTCCTGGCAGATGAAGACTGGCCTGGGTTGCTTCATGGCCGACGCCCGTTACGTACGTGGCCACAGAGACACAGAGACACAGAGTCGATTTTAGGAAGAGAACAAAGCGGCGGCTTGGTAATTGCCTTCGAAATAATCACGCTCTCAATTGTCTCATCGTCTAGACGCCAAATCGTTTTCTCTGTGTCTCTGTGCCTCTGTGGCCCGTACGTCATTCGTACGTCCGTTCGACTCTGGCGCCCAAGCGGCAGAGGATCTCGTACGGAATGGTTCCAATCCAGGTTGCCATCTCCCGCGCGTCGATGGTCTGCCACGACTCCTCGCCTTGCGAGCCGAGGAAGACGACCTCGTTGCCTGGGTCGACGCCCGCCACATCGGTGATGTCGACCGTCAACATGTCCATGCTCACGGCGCCGACGATTGGCGCGCGGCGCCCGCGAATCAACACCGATCCGCGGCCTTCGAGCCGCCGATCGAGACCGTCGGCATATCCCGCCGGCACCACGGCGAGCGTCGTCGGGCGCGCGGCACGAAAGCGTCCGCCGTAGCCGACGCCTTCGCCTTCGCGGACTCCCTTCACGGCGACGACCCGGCTCGACAACGACATCACCGGCCGCACGCGCAGGGTCGACGCCAGGGGCGGTGGCACCAGACCGTAGAGCAGGAGCCCGGGTCGGACGTAGTCGTACCACACCCTCGAGTCGCGAAGCAGCGCGGCCGAGTTCGCCGCGTGGCGCAGGCGCGCCCGTCCACCCAGCTCGTCGACGATGCGGCTCGCGCGTTCGAAGCACGAGCGCTGCTCGTCGAACGACCGATCTTCCGGAACGTCGGCGGACGCGAAGTGCGTATGGAGAGCCTCGAGCGCAAGATTGGGACTGGCAAGCAGTGCTGGCAGCGTCCGCCGGAGGTTGTCGTGGCGGAAGCCCAATCGATTCATCCCCGTGTCGACCTTCAGGTGATACGAGAGCTTCACTCCGCGCGCCGCCGCCGCGGCCTGCAGCGCTCGTCCCGCCGCGGGACTCGAAATCGTCGGCGTGAGCGCGTGTTCGAATACGCCGTCGACCTCGCTCACGCTCAGCGCGCCAAACACCAGAACCGGCAGGCGAACGCCGGCGGTACGGAGCTGCACACCCTCCTCGATGTCGGCAACGGCCAGCATCGTGGCGCCGGCGGATTCGAGCGTCAGAGCGACGCGTGGGGCCCCATGGCCGTACGCATTGGCCTTGACGACGGCGATGATGCCAGGCGGTCGGGCGGGGCCGCGGCTGGCGGCGCGATTGAGCCGGGCCTCGCGGTCGAGATAGTCGGCGACGGCGCGAAAGTTGTGTTCGAGAGCCGAGAGGTCAACGTGCGCCGCAGTGCAGCGAGTCACGGCAGGAGATTAACAGACCGGGATCCGGAGAGCTGGAGCCCGGTTCCGTGTCGGTTCTCGGTTCCCGTGACTATGTCCCTAGCGCGAGGTTCGCAAATCGCGTCTGCTCGCGGAGGAAGGCGAGCTTGACGGTGCCGGTCGGGCCGTTGCGCTGCTTGGCAATGATGATCTCGGCGACTCCATCGGTGTCGCTCGGCTGGTCGTCGTGCTTGTACATGTCCTCGCGGAAGATCAGCATCACGACGTCAGCGTCCTGTTCGAGGGCGCCCGACTCACGCAGGTCGGAGAGCATGGGACGCTTGTCGGAGCGCGCCTCGGGGGCACGAGATAGCTGCGACAGCAAAATCACCGGGACGCTCAGCTCCTTCGCCAGTCCCTTGAGTGAACGCGAGATCGACGCCAGCTCGAGCGTGCGGTTCTCGAAGCGTCCCTGGCCGGTCATCAGCTGGACGTAGTCAACCGCCAGAAGGCTGAGCCCATGCTCGGCCTTCAACCGCCGCGCCTTCGCGCGCATCTCCAGCACGCCGATGCCCGCCGTGTCGTCGATGAACATCTGCGCCTCGCTGAGCGTCTCCAGCGCATGCGTGATCTGTCCGTACTCGCGCTGGCCGATTTGGCCGCTCAGCAAGCGATAGGTGTCGATTTTGGCCTCGGACGCGAGCATGCGCATGAAGAGCTGCTCCTTCGACATTTCGAGGCTGAAGAACCCCGCGACGCCGCCCTGGGTCGCCACGTGCTGGCAGATGTTCAGCACCAGGCTGGTCTTCCCCATCGAGGGCCGGGCGGCGACGATCACCAGGTCGCCGTTCTGCAGGCCGCGCGTCTTCTTGTCGATGTCCTCGAAGCCGCTGGGCACGCCGGTGATGTACTTCTTGTGCTCGAACAGCTGCTCGATGCGCGGGAACTGCTCGCGCACGAGATCGCGCATCGGGATGAACCCGGCCTTGATGCGGTCTTCGGCGACGGCGAAGATCGCGCTCTCGGCTTCGTCCAGGATGAGATCGGCTTCCTGGTCGGCCTCGTACGCATTCGTCAGGATGCGATTGGCCGAAAAGATCAGATTCCTCAACGTCGCTTTTTCTTTGACGATCTGCGCGTAGAACTCGACGTTGGTCGAGCGCGGCACGCCGTCGGTCAGCGAGGCGATATACGCCGGGCCGCCGACCTCTTGGAGTTCGCCGTTGCGCTCGAGCTCCTCCTTCAACGTGACTAGATCGATCGGCTGGCTGCGCTCGGAGAGCGCGACCATGCGATCGAAGATGCGCCGGTGCGCGTCGCGGAAGAACGCCGCGCTGTCCATCATCGCGGCGACGACGTTGAACATGCCGTTGTCGATCAGGACGGCGCCAAGGACTGACCGTTCGGCTTCGAGATTGTGCGGTAGCGTACGCTGCGATGCAGGAGCCGCGGTCTCTGGCATGTTGAATGGGGAGCGTGAAGTATACGTCTGACTCGATCGACAAACCTAAAGGTTTGTCGCCACTCTCAAAGAAAAAGGCCAGCGCCTTTTTCTGGCACTGGCCCAACTCTTGTTCTGCCTGCTGCGCCGAAGCTCGCCGTGGAGTCGCGAGCGAAGGCGAGGTCGAACGACCTGTCGCTAATCTCCCTTGACGACGGTGACCTTCAACTGCGCGGTCACGTCGCGATGGAGCTTCACGGGAACCAGCGACTCACCGAGCGTTCGCAGCGGATCGGGCAGCAGGATCTTTCGTCGATCCACATCGAAGCCCTTCTCCTTCAGCAGTTCGGCGATGTCGGCGTTGGTCACCGATCCATAGAGCTGATCGTTGTCGCCGACTTTGCGCGCGATCGTCAGGTCGAGCACCACCAGGCGGTCGGCCAGCGACTCGGCCGCGCCGCGCTCCTCGCCTTCGCGCGCCTCGGCAATCTTCCGCTCGCGCGCGATCCACTGTTTGTTCGCATCGGTCGCCGGCAGCGCGAGCTTTCGCGGCAGCAGGTAGTTGCGGGCATAGCCGTCGGCGACCTTCACGACTTCGCCGCGCTTGCCCAGGTGGTCGACGTGGTCTCTCAGTATGACTTCCATAATCGCAAAGCTCCAATTGACGCAATTCGCCATTCGCTGTTCGCCGTTCGCCATTGGGCGAATTTGCGAAATGCGAATAGCGAACCGCGTACAGCGGTTAGTCGGCCGAGTACGGCAGCAGCGCCAGTTGGCGTGCCCGAACGATGGCGACGCGCAGCGCCCGCTGATGCTTGGCACAGGTGCCGGAAATGCGGCGTGGCAGCACCTTGCCGCGCTCGGGAACGAAGCTGCTGAGCAGCTTCATGTCCTTGTAGTTGATGTCGTCGATCTTGTCGGCGCAGAACTTACAGACCTTGCGTCGGCGGAAGAACCCGCCGCTTCGCCGTTGTCCCTTGTCCTTGTCGCCGGCCGCGCCAGCCTTGCCACGGCCGCCAGGGCCGCTCCGCTTGGGTCCAGAACCGTTCATCGCTCGATCTCCCTGTCGCCGAACATCATGTCGCCGGCATCATCGTCTTCGTTCTGCGGTCCCTCGCCCGGCTGCCGATCGGGCGGCAACCCGCGCGCCACGCGGCGGCGGCGAGACTCGGCCAGGCGCTTGCCGCGTGTGCGCTCGGTCTTCTCGACGGTCTCGTCGACCCGGACGACGAGATGACGGAGCAAACCGTCGATCACCTTCAACCGGCGATCGATTTCCTTCATCAACTCGCCCGAGCCCTTGATCACCTCGAGGACGTAGAAACCCTCTTTGTTGTGGCGAATCTCGTAGGCGAGTTTCCTGCGGCCCCAGGTATCGGTCCGGTCGATGGTCCCGCCCATCCGTTCGACGATGGCGGCGACCTGGCCGTGCAGGTCGGCGACCTCTTGCTCGGCCGCGTCCGGCTTCAGGATGTAGATCAGTTCGTACGTTCGTGCACTCATGCTGTCTCCTTGTGGACGGGATTGGGGCCGGTGGGGCAGGTCGGGCTGGTCGGGCTGGTGTGGAGCGCACAGTCTGTGCTTTCCCTACCCGCCTTACCTGCCTTACCCGCCTTACCCGCCCTATCCGGGCCACACGTGGTGGCAAGGAGAACCGGCCTCGGCGTTACGCCTCAGGCTCCGGGTCTTGCTTTTCCGCTGCGTTGAACGCGTTCATCACGCGCTCGATGCCGTCTCGGAGAAACATCTCCGTGGCATCGGCGGCTCGCAGCACCGCCGCCGAAACTTGTTCGCGCTCGTCCCCGGAAAACCGGCCGAGCACGTGGCCGGCCAATTCGCGCTCGCCCTCACCCCGGCCGACACCCACTCGCAGTCGCGGGAATCCAGTCGTGGCGAGCGACCCGATCACCGACTTCAAGCCATTGTGCCCGCCGTCGGTTCCCTCGCGGCGCGCCCGCAACCTCGCCAGCGGCAACGCCGCGTCGTCGCTGATGACGAAGACGTCCGCGGGTTCGATCTTGTAGAACCCCGTCAGGCCTGCGACCGAAAACCCGCTGAGGTTCATGTAGGTCATCGGCTTGGCGAGCATCACCGGCTCACCGTCGAAGACCGTCTTGGCGGCGAGAGCGTCGTACTGCTCGCGCCACTGATCCACCCGCCACCGCCGCGCCAGCTCATCGATCACGAGAAAGCCAATATTGTGGCGCGTCTCGCGGTACTGGGGCCCGGGATTGCCGAGCCCCACAACGAGCTTCATGACCGTTACTTCTTCTTGTCGTCGGCCTTCTTCTCGTCGCCTTCCTTCTCGGCTTTGCCCTTCTTGATGACTTCGGGCTCCGCCGCGCCGCCTGCCGCTGCCACGGGCGCCGCTGCCACCGCACCCTCGGCCGCCGCCGGCGCCGCTTCCTCGACCACCTTAATCGTCACGACGTGGACGAGCATCATGTCGGAGTCGCTCACCGGCGTCCAGGATTGGCTGGCGGCGATGTCGCGGACGTGAATCGCGTCGCCGATTCCCAGATTCGAGATGTCGACCTCGATCGCGTTGGGAATCTCGGCCGGCAGACACTCGAGCTCGATTTCGCGATGGACGAAGTCGAGCACGCCGCCGTCGGTCTTCACGCCGCGGGATTCGCCCAGCAGCTGAACCGGCACGGTCACCGTGATCTTGCGATCCATGTTCACGCGATAGAAGTCGGCGTGCAGGAGATGATGCGAGACCGGATCGAGCTGCACGCCGCGCACCAGGACGCGCGCGTCCTTCTCGCCGTCCACCTTGAACGTGATGAGCGTGTTCAACCCCGACTTGGAGTGGAGAATCCGCAGGAACGGCTTCGGATCGACGGCCACGGCCATCGGCGGCGTGGTGTCGCCGGCTTTCTGCGCGCCGTACAGCACGGCGGGTATTTTGCCGGCAGCACGAAGCCGTCGCGCTTCGTTCTTGCCTTTGGTTGACCGCTTCGTCGCTTCGAGTATCGAATCCATGACTAATACCTGCTGGCTTGAGGCTTGGGGCTTGAGGCTTGAAGGCTCGAGGCTGCCACGCCACAGGCCACAAGTCTCAAGCCGTCTTCATACAAACAGTGACGACACCGACGTTTCTTCGTGGATGCTTCGAATGGCCTGGCCCAACAGGCGCGCCACCGACAGCACGACGATCTTCTGGCACTTGGCGCGATCGGCCGTCAGCGGCACGGAGTTGGTGATCACCAACTTGTCGAGCGGCGCCTTCTCGATGCGATCGATGGCCGGACCCGACAGCACGCCGTGCACCGCGCAGGCAATCACTCGCTCGGCGCCGGCCTCTTTCAGTGCCTGTGCCGCCTTCTGAATCGTTCCAGCCGTGTCGATGATGTCATCGGCGATCACGCACGTACGGCCGCCGACCTCGCCGATCACGTTCATCACTTCCGCCGTGCCATCGTCAGAGCGGCGCTTGTCGATCACGGCCAGTTCGGCGTCCAGCCGCTTCGCGTAGGCGCGGGCGCGCTCGGCGCCGCCGGCGTCGGGAGCGACAATCGTCAGATCTGGATATGACTGGCGCGACAGATAGTCGATGACGACGGGCGCGGCGAACAAGTGATCGACGGGGATGTCGAAAAAGCCCTGAATCTGCGCCTTGTGCAGATCCATCGTCAAGACGCGATTGGTGCCGGCGGCGCTCATGATGTTGGCCACTAATTTGGCCGAAATCGGCACGCGCGGCTTGTCTTTCCGGTCCTGGCGGCCATAGCCGTAATACGGCACGACCGCGGTGATGCGCGCCGCCGATGACCGGCGAAACGCGTCAACCATGATGAGGAGCTCGATCAGATGCTGGTCGACCGGGGCGCAAGTGGGCTGAACCACGAACACATCCGTACCTCGGATGTTCTCGTCAATCTGAAACGAGACTTCGGTGTCGGGAAAACGGCGAAGCCTGGCCTGGCCGAGCTCCACGCCAAGGAACTCCGCTATTTCGCTCGCCAGTTGGGGGTGAGCGCTGCCCGCGAATAGCTTGACGTCTCCGAATCCAGTCGGTCTCATGAATTTGGTTGGGGCGGAAGGATTCGAACCTTCGAATACGGGTTCCAAAGACCCGCGCCTTACCGCTTGGCCACGCCCCAACGCCCCGGGGCAAACGCTAATCGTATCCGAGAAGGGTCGAACTCACCAAACCCGTTCGAGTCGGCCGCGTTCGGACAACGCGACCTCGCTCAGGGGCAAGCAGGAGCGCCAGGCCTCAGCCCGCAGCCGGGATCCGGCAGACGCAAAGCGCCGCCGGCAAGAACTCGACACCAGGATCGCGGATCACGGCGCCAAGGATAATCGACGCGCGTAATCCCGGCGACTCAAAGTTCGAGTGACGACGGCAGTCCAGCCCGGACGGGCCAGGTCGTGCGCCGTCCGGCGGGCGGCTTCCGCCCGCTCGAACATGCCGAAGACGGCCGACCCGGAGCCGGACATCGCGGCCACCCGGGCCCCGGCATCGAGCAACGACTGTCGGATTCGGCCAATGGTCGGATGATGTCGTGTCACCGGGCCCTCGAGATCGTTTCGCAGGGTCGACGCCCACGCCGGCCAGCCTGGCGGCGCCGGCCGCTGTGCCGGCTCGCGACGAGGCCGCCGCTTCTCCAAATCGAACCAGTTGTACGCATCCATCGTCGACACACCGAACGTCGGCCGCAAGACGACGACGTGAACCGTCGGCAGATCGGCCAGCGGGTAGATGTCGTCTCCGCGTCCCAGCCCGAGGGCGGTACCGCCGACAAAGAAAAACGGCACGTCGGCACCGAGCCTGGCGCCGATGCGGATGAGCGTCGCCGCATCGAGATCGAGGTTCCACAGCCGAGTCAGGGCGAGCAGCGTGACGGCGGCATCGGCGCTTCCGCCGCCGAGCCCGGCTTCGACGGGAATCCGCTTCTGAATGTGAATCGCGAGATCGCGCAGCGCGGTCCGCCGGTGTACGCCGACGCGACTGAGGAGCGAAGTGGCTTTCCACACGAGGTTGCGCCGATCGGTGGGAATGTTCGGCGCGTCGCACGTGATGACGAACGGCCCTCTCCGCTTCGTCACCGTCACACGATCGCACAAGGCGAGTGACTGAAAGGTCGTGCGCAGATCGTGATAGCCGTCGAGGCGGGTGCCGAGGATGCGGAGATCGAGGTTGACCTTGGCAAACGCCGGCAGCGTGAGCGAGGTCATGAAGGCTTTTGTGGCGCCAGCGGCGCGGCAGTGCCGAGGTCGTCCAGCGTCATCGGCACCGCGTCGGCCGGCACGTCCACGGAGAACGCTTGCGGGTCGATCGGCGTGTTGGTTTCGAGCTCGCCGATCCGCGCGGTGACGTCGATGGCCGCGCCCTCGCGCCGGCGCACGCGGACTTCGCGCGGCCAGCCGTTCAAGTGCCCGCCATAATCCACGGTCCACGGCCCGAAGTCGGCGGCGACCACCACTTCACTTCCCTGCTGCTGTCGCAGGTACGCGACCCGATCGGTTGCGAGCGTGACGGCGCGCCATCCCGACGGCCACCGCTTGCCGTCGGTGGGCGTGGGCTTCTCCGACAAGCATCCCGAGAGCAGCAACCGCAGATCATCGGCGCCAAGCGCGAGACCAGTCAGGCGCTCGAGCACGAGCGCGACGCGGGTTGGCGGCAGGAACCGGCGGTCGCGCATCACCAGCGTGGCGACATCGTTTCGCCCGGCGAGGATAAAGGCGGGCGGACCGAACGGGGCGAGACCTTCGAGGCGAACCGCGCCTCCCGCTTCGAATCCGGAATGCACCCGGCCGCGGATGCGCTCGCCGTTGGCCTGACCTGACAACGACAGCTCGGCCTTGAGCGTTCGCAGACCGCCACACGCTCGAGTCGCGGCTTCGAAGGCCTGAATCGCGGTGGGATCGGGCGCGACTTCCCCGGTCGGACGCGGGGGCAGGCGCGCTGCACACGCGGTGAGCGCCAGCAGGAGTGCCGCGCTCGCCAGTGGTCGAATCATTTACGACGGGTGCGAGCGTCCTTGATTTTCTTTTCGATGGCCTCGCGGTCGATGGATTCGCCGTCGCCGACCAGGGCGCGCTCCCACGCTTTGATCGCCTCGGCGGGCTTGCCGCGACGCGCCAGCAGGTCGCCATGATGCTCTTGAATCACCGAGCTGCCGACCAGCGAGCCGGCGGCACGCGACAGTGGCGGATCGGCGTCTTCGACCTTGCCGATCTTGAAGAGCGCCCATCCCAGCGTGTCGAGGTAGGCAGGATTGTCCGGCTCGAGCTCGACCGCGCGCTGCGCGAGCTCGACCGCTTCGGTGCCGCGGACACCGCGCGATGCGAACAAGTAGCCGAGCGAGTTGAGCGCGTTGGCATTGCGCGGGTCGCGTTGCAGGAGGCGGCGCAGTTCCTTCTCGGCATCCGTGATCCGGTCGCCGGCTTCGTACACCGTCGCCAGGTGCAGCGTAATCGACTCATCGTCACCGAGCGTGCTCCGCGCCTGCTCGAGGACGCGTACGGCATCGTCGGTCCGCTTCTGATCGGCATAGAGATCGGCCAGACCGGCCACGAACTCGCGGCTGTCCGGTCGTTTCGCAATCCCATCCTCGAGCATCTTCGTGGCCTCGGCCTTGCGCCCCAGCTTGGCCATCGCCTGCGCGCGAAGCCGGACGAGACGCGAGTACCCTGGTGCGCGCACCAGCGCTTCGCTCGCCGCGGTCTCGGCGCGCTCGTACCGGCGAGCGGCGAGCAGCGACTGCACCAGATACGCATCCATGTCGGAATCACGCGGGCTGATCGTTCGGGCCGCGGTGAAGGCGGCAATCGCACCGTCGTACTCACCCAGCTGCTGGCGCGCGATGCCGAGTTGCACGAGCACCATCGACGTCTCACGCTCGCGGCCCTTGGCGCGCACCGCCGCGTCCTTTTCGAACGGGGTCAGCGCCTCGGCGGCCTGGCGAAACTCGTAACGGTCGAGCAGGACCAGGGAGAGCGCGTAGAGCCCGTTCGCGTTCATCGCCTCGATGGCGATGATCCTCCGAGCGGTCGCCTCTGCTTCTTTCGATTGACCGCCCGCTCGCTGCACGGTCGCCAACAGGTAAAGCGCGCGGGTGTCGTTCGGCGAGCCCTTCAGCACAGTACCCGAGCACTTCGCGGGCTTTGTCGAGCCCAGCGCCGTCGGGAACACTCAGGAGCGCGGTCGCCCAATTCAGCCAGAGCTCCCGGCTCGGGTTCCGCGCCCGTTGCACCGCTTCGCCGTACGCCTCGGCGGCATCTGCGGGGCGATCGAGACGGTCGTAGAGCTCGGCGAGCGGCACCCAGTAGCGCGGGTTGATCTCGGCCGCTCCCTGCAGCGCTTCGGCGGCGCCGTCGAGCTCACCGACCAGGCTTCGCGCCTCGGCGAGCAACGCGAGCGGTTCGGCCGACCACGGCACCTGGGCCGCGACTCTCTCGAGAATCGGTATCGCTTGCGCGGCCCGGCCGGCGCGAACCTGCAGCCGGCCCAGCGACATCTGCAAATTGGGATCGGTCGCCATGACCGGCGAGCTCTGGATCGCCGACAGATGATCGATGGCCTGCTGGCGGAGGTGATCTGGCGTCTGACCCGCCGGCGGAGGCACGACGCCGTCCGACCAGGCCGTGTAGACGAGCGCGAGCATGTGATGCGCTTCGTCGTTGCCAGGATCGAGTTTGAGCGCCAGATTGGCGGCCGCGACCGCCTCTTCGGCCTTGTTCTGCTTCGCGTAGAAACCGGCGACTTCGGCCAGGATCTCGGCCGAGTTCGGGTCGGCCTTCTTCGCCCGTTCGAGCGCCGCCAATGCACCAGACGCGTCGCCGGCGTTGTCGAGCCGATGCCCCATCAGGAATTCGTAGTACGCATCGGGCGACGGTGGGGGCGGTGGCGCGGGCGGCGGCGCGGGCGTTTGCGCGAACAGAGGCGAGGCCAGGAGCAGTATGGCCAACGTGCAGCCAGATCGAGACATGAAGAAGATCTTACCGTTAAAATCTCCAAATGCCCGTGGACAAAGAGCTGCTGGAGATTCTGGCGTGCCCGGCCTGCAAGGCCCCGGTGACGCTGGTAAAGAACGGCACTGCCTTGAAATGCGGTTCGTGTCACCGCGTGTATCCGATCAAAGACGACATTCCGGTGATGCTGATCGACGAGGCAACGATCGAACCCTGAAGATCCTGCTCCTCCGATTGCGTCTGATTGGCGACGTGGTCTTTACGACACCCGCGATCGGCGCCCTCCGGCGCACGTTTCCTCATGCGCACATCGCCTACGTCGTCGAACCCGCTGCGCTGCCGGTGGTCGAGCACCATCCCGACTTGAGCGAAGTGATCGTCGCCGAGCGACCGCGGGGCGAGCTGGCGCGGATTCGCTATGACCTCGCGCTCGCCAGGCGGCTGCGAGCGCAGCGGTTCGATCTCGCGATCGATTTTCACGGCGGCCCGCGCAGCGCGCTCCTCACGCGCGCGAGCGGCGCGCCGACGCGCATCGGCTACGATCTGCCCGGGCGCGGCTGGTGCTACACCAAGCGCGCGCCGTGGACGCGATCGCTCGTCCCTCCTCGTCACTCGGTGCTGAACCAGTGGGATCTGATCGCGCTGGCCGGCGTGCCGCCCGGATCTCCGGCCCGCGACCCGGTACGAATGGTCGTGGATGCCGAGGCCCGCGCGCGCGTGGCCGCGCGACTCCAGGCCGCCGGAGTGGGCGAAGCGGCGCCGGTGATCGTCATTCACGTCAGCGCGGGCAATCCGTTCCGGCGCTGGCCCGCCGCCTCGTTTGTGACCACAGTCGCACGGCTCGCCACAGAAGATCCGGCGCGGCGGATTATCATCACGTCGGGACCATCTGACGAGAGTGCTGCCGGATGGGTGGCAGAAGAGGCACGGCGGCGCGCCGGCGACGCGGCCGCCGCGATCGTCAGGTGTGGCGAGTTCGATCTGGCCGAGCTGCGCGCCTTGCTCGATCGCGCGGCGCTCTACATCGGTGGTGACAGCGGGCCGTTGCATATCGCGGCGACGAGTCCGGCGCCGATCGTCGCGCTCTTTGGCCCCACGCTCCCGGAGCGATCGATGCCCTGGCGCGATGAGGCGGTTGGCGCCGCCGCGGTAGACGCCGGTCCGCTCCCCTGCCGTCCGTGCCATCAGCGGCACTGCGTGCCGGGAGATTATCGGTGTCTGACCAACGTCTCGGCCGAGCACGTGCTCGACGCGGCTCGCCGGCTTTTGTTGGTGGCTGTCGAAAGAACACAGCAGAAAGAACCAAGAACGTGACTGTGACCTCTCTCTCGTTAACGGCGGGCCTGCCAGGGCGCGATCGGCTCGAACAAGCGAGCGTCGCCAGCCTGGTCGGGGTCGTCGCGGCGGTGCAGCTGTCGATTGCGATCGCCCAGATTCTGCTGGCCGTCACGATCGTCTGCTGGGTGGCGTCGCACCTGCAGCGACGGGAGCGGCTCGAGGCGCCTGAGTTCTTCTGGCCCCTGGTCGTCTACGCCGGGCTGACGTTGCTGTCGGCAGGCTTCTCGCTTGATCCGCGCGTCAGTTTTGCCGACTCCAAGCAGCTCCTGCTGTTATTTCTCGTGCCAGTCGTCTACGACCTGGCACGCGGCCCGCGCGCGGCGCTCCTTCTCACGGTGATCCTGACAGTCGGCGCCGCCAGCGCGCTCATCGGCATCGTGCAGTACGGCGTGCTCAACTTCGACGATCTGCACCGCCGGCCGCAGGGCGCGCTCTCACATTGGATGACGTACTCCGGCACGCTGATGCTCGTCGTCTGCGCCGCGGTATCGCGGCTGCTGTTCGATACGAAGGGGCGGACGTGGGCGGCGTTGATCATGCCGGCCTTGATCGTCAGTCTGATGGTCACGCTGACGCGAACCGCCATGGTTGGCGTCGCCGTCGGCATCGGCGCCCTGCTGCTGAGCCGCGACTTCCGTCTCCTGGCGGTGCTCCCTATCCTCGTTGGCACCGTGATCGGACTGGCGCCGGCCTCGGTCACCAATCGCGTGTACTCGATTCTCGATCTCAACGACCCGACCAGCCGCGATCGCGTCGCGATGCTGCAGGCGGG
This sequence comes from uncultured Acidobacteriota bacterium, assembly GCA_963773045.1. GTDB lineage: Bacteria > Acidobacteriota > Vicinamibacteria > Vicinamibacterales > UBA2999 > 12-FULL-67-14b. The sequence continues at coordinate 626,766 of CAVYZT010000016.1, forward strand.
CGTGGCCATCATCGAGGATCATCCGCTCACCGGCGTCGGCCCTAATGAGGTCGAGCGCGTCTATCCTGTCTACCGCGTGCCGGGAGCGGTGCAACCATCGAATCCGCACCTCCACAACGTGCCGATGCAGATCGCCGCCGAGCGCGGCCTGCCGGCGCTGGCCGCCTGGTTATGGTTTGTGATCACAGCAGCCGCCGGACTGATCAAGCTGCTGCGCCGCTCGCGCCACCGCACGCTCGCGGCCGCGGGGCTTGGCAGTCTGGCCGCGGCGCTCGCCGCGGGGTTCTTCGAATACAACTTCGGCGACTCTGAATTCCTGATGCTGCTGCTGACCATGATCACGTTGCCGTTTGCTGCGAACCGGGATGGAGGCTTGCCTCGGTGACCGGTCCGGCAGTCCTGCCCAACCTCGATGCGGCGCGCGCGCGGGCGCTGGTCGACCGCTTCGCCAGCCGTCACATCATCGTCGTCGGCGACGTGATGCTCGATCGTTTTCTGATTGGACACGTCAGCCGCGTGTCACCGGAAGCCCCGGTTCCCGTCGTCGTCTACGACCATGACGAATACCGGCTTGGCGGTGCGGCCAACGTGGCACACAACGTGCGGGCGCTTGGGGCGTCGGTCGATTTGATCGGCGTCGTCGGCGCGGATGAGTCTGGAGCCAGGCTGCAAGCAGAGTTGGCAGTTCGTGATATTCGCTCCTCAGGTTTGATCACCGATCCGGCTCGACGAACGACGATGAAGATGCGCGTGGTGACGGCGCGCAACCAGCAGGTCGCGCGGATCGACTACGAGTCGGATCACGAGGTGAGCACCGAGGTCGAAGAAGCGCTCATCGCCCAAGTGGCCGCTCGAGCCCGCGTCGCGCAGGTGATTCTGGTGTCGGACTACCAGAAAGGCGCGATCACCCGCCGATCGATGGCGCAACTCGTCGCGTTTGGCCACGCGAACGGCCTGCCGGTGATCGTCGATCCAAAGGTTCCTCACATCGACTACTACGCCGGCGCCACACTGGTGACGCCCAACCACATCGAAGCGGAGAGCGCCACGAACATCCGGATCGCAACCGACGAGGACGCCCGGCGCGCCGCCGCGGCGCTGCGTCAACGGCTCAACGTCGAAAGCGTGGTCATCACCCGCGGGGAATATGGCATGTGGGTATCACAGGCGGGCGTCGATGGGCATCTGCCAGCGGTGGCCCGCCAGGTGGCTGACGTCACCGGGGCGGGAGACACCGTAATCGCCGTCCTGGCGCTCGCTGTTGCGGCCGGCGGCACGCTGGCGGAAGCCGCGCGTCTTGCGAATCAAGCCGCAGGAGTCGTGGTCGGCAAGTTTGGAGCCTCGACAGTGACGACGCGCGAGATCCTGGATGGTTCCTAGGGACTCCCGAGATCGGGAGATTCCCGAGATCAAGAGAAACAACAGGTCAGGAGAAAAATATCCTCTCGAACTCCTGATCTCTTGTCAGATTCGTCTCTTGATCTCAGTGCCGGAAATGCCGGCGCCCGGTGAATACCATCGCCACGTCGTGTTCGTCGGCGGCGGCAATCACCTCAGCATCCCGTACTGATCCTCCTGGTTGCACGACGGCGGCTGCCCCGGCCGCAGCGACGGCATCGAGACCGTCGCGGAAGGGAAAGAACGCGTCGGAGGCGGCGACAGAGCCTTTCAGCGATGCCCCTTTCATCACGGCCACGTTGACCGCATCGACACGGCTCATCTGTCCCGCGCCGATGGCCAGGGTTCTCACGGCGTCGGTAAAGATCACGGTGTTCGACTTGACGTGCGCCATCACGCGCCACGCGAATCGCATCGCCCGCCATTCGCCTTCGGTCGGTGAACGTTTCGTCACGACCTTCAGCGCCGCGCTGGGCCACATCTGATGAGCCTCGGTGACCCGGTCGCGCTCCTGCACCAGCAGCGCGCCGAGCACCGATCGCACTTCTCGGCGAAGCTCAATCGCGGCATCGGGATCGGCGAACGCCAGGAAATCGGCGACGACCACGCGGAGATTGGGCTTGGTCGCCAGCACGGCTCGCGCGGCCTCGTCTACATCGGGCGCGACGACGGCTTCGATGAAAGTCGAGACGATCGCGCGGGCCGCCGTCTCGTCGATGCTCCGATTGAGCCCGACGATGCCGCCGAAGGCGGCCAGGGCATCGGCCTCGCGCGCGCGAATGTAGGCTTCGGCGATGGTCGCACCGGTCGCCGCCCCGCTCGGGTTGGTGTGCTTGATCACGGCCGCGGCCGGTTCCTCGAACTCGAGAACAATGCGCGCGGCCGCGTCGAGATCGAGAAGATTGGTGAACGACAGCTCTTTCCCTTGCAGGACATCCGGCGCGCCGAGACCGGCGCCAGGCGGGAGCGAATACCACGCCGCCGCCTGGTGCGGATTCTCGCCGTATCGGAGGTCGCGGGCCTTGGTCCCCGACACGATCAGACGGTTGGGGGCCAGCGCGTTGCTCTTCTGGCGCGCGAAGGCCGCCCCGTCGACGGTAATGTCCCCAAGCGTGGCGCCGATGGCCGTGTCGTACTCGCCAGTGTGGGCAAAGGCGCGGCGCGCGAGATCGAAACGAAAGGCGACGGTCGGGCCCCCTTCACGGTCCAGCTCCTCGATGACGCGGGAGTAGTCGCCCGGCGACACGACGACGAGCACGTCGCGAAAGTTCTTGGCAGCCGCCCGCACCAGACTCGGCCCGCCGATGTCGATCTGCTCGATGAGATCGTCGAACGCCACCCCGGGCTTGGCGGCAGTCGCGACGAACGGATAGAGATTCACCACGACGAGGTCGATGAGCCTGATGTCGTGCGCCGCAGCCGCCTCGAGGTCCTCGTCGTGATTCCGGCGGGCCAGGATGCCGCCGTGGATCTTGGGGTGAAGCGTCTTGACCCGGCCGTCCATCATCTCCGGAAAGCCAGTGACGTCCGACACGTTGACGACCGGCAGGCCCGCATCGGCGAGAGCCCGAGCCGTTCCACCGGTTGAAACCAGCTCGAAACCGCGCTCGTGGAGCGCTTGGGCAAATGGCAGAAGACCTGACTTGTCAGAAAGGCTCAAAACGGCACGGCGCATCGATGAAGTGGCTCCGGAAATCGAATCTTAAGCGAATAACAAATCGGGGAGAATGCGCTTCGAAGCAATTGACACCAAATGTAACGGGCCAGTATTATCCCCATGCAGTCCAGGTTCTGCGGACCAGCGAAAGGCCGCAAGTTGCGGCCTTTTTTGTTGCCTCCAGCGTGGCTCGACCAGAGCGCGATGGAGGTTGATCACTACGGTGGGATGACCACCAGCAAGACAGGAAGAGAACGGTATGCGCATTACAGGCAAGGTCAAGTGGTTCAATAACGCGAAGGGTTACGGTTTCATCGAGCGCGAAGGCGGCAGCGATGTCTTCGTGCACTACTCCGCGATTCAGGGCTCCGGTTTCCGATCGCTCGAGGAGGGCCAGCCGGTCGAATTCGAAATCGTTGACGGGCCAAAGGGCCCACAGGCCGGTAATGTGACCGGCGCTGCCCAATAACCGCTTGATCCGTCCGGTGCCGAGCGACCACTCGGCACCGGCACCCCCTTAGTCCTTCGACGGTTTGACCGTCAGGGCCACCTTCCCGTCCTTCACCGAAATCCGGAACGCGACGTCGGCATCGCCCGTGGCGTGTCTGTGCAGTTGGCGCGTCGACGAGCGCGGCGATGCGATCGAACGGGAGCGGCGCTTGGCCTCGGCCGGCCGCTCGCACAGCTGCTTGGCGCGGTCAATCCAACAGCAGCAGCCAAATGAGCGGGAGCCACAGCTCGCGTGAATACGGCAGCGGCCGATCGTCGATCAGCACCTCGCAGCCGGGCTGCGGTCCAACCAGTTGATAGAGATCGCGAAGGCGCGCCGCCTCGCCGGAAAAAAACCGCGCCCGATGCCGGAAGCTCTCACCCTGCCCGAGCTCGCGATATTCAGAAGATGCCTTGGCTTGCTGGACAGCCGGCGCGTAGTCAGGGCCGTCGAATGCGGGAAAGACCAGCGTCACCGAAAACGGCAGGTCGCGGCGGCCGAAGAGCGCCGCGTGCAACTCCGGATCGAGCGCGGCGAGCTCGTCGGCGGTTGGCTCTTCGGGTTGTTCGACGTACGGCCAGAAGCGCTCGACCGGGCGATGCGTCCGCGGCGTGGACATGCGAAGGCCGATCGTAACACTTTGCTATGCTGACGCGTGTCCTTCCACGTCATTCCGTCGATCGAGCAGCTGCGCCAACGGGCACCGGTTCGTGCAATGGAAGCGCAGTTTGGATCAAGCGCGACGCTCGATGCGCTTCGGGAAGCGGCCGGAGAGCTGCGCACGTCAATCGGCGACTCTCCATCCTCGGCGCCGGACACGCGTGAAGCCGCGGCGGCGCTGATCGAGCAGGCCGCGCGAACGCATCTCCTTGCCGGATCGCGCGGATCGCTCCGCCCCGTGATCAACGCCACCGGCGTGATCATCCATACGAACCTCGGGCGCGCGCCGCTGTCGGCCGCCGCTCGCGATCGACTGAACGAGATGGCGGCCGGCTATACGAATCTCGAGTACGACCTGGCGAAGGGCGCACGCGGCTCGCGCAGCGTTCATGCCGAAGCGCTGCTGAAGACCCTCACCGGCGCCGAGGCGGCTATCGTCGTCAACAACAACGCCGCCGCCACGTTGCTGATCCTCACGGGGCTGGCCGCCGGACGCGAGGTCCTGATCTCGCGCGGCGAGCTGGTCGAAATCGGCGGCGGCTTTCGCGTGCCCGACGTGATGCGCCAGTCTGGAGCGATCCTGCGTGAGGTCGGCACGACCAATCGCACGCGCGTCAGCGACTACACGGCTTCGTCATCAGCCCGCACCGCGATGATCTTCCGCGTCCACCCGTCGAACTTTCGCATCGACGGATTCACCGAGCGCCCGGCGCTCGACGCGCTGGTGCAGGCGGCGCGATCGATCGGCGTGCCCATCGTCGAGGACCTCGGCAGCGGCTGCCTGGTGGAGGGATTGGCGGATGAACCGGGCGTCCAGCGGTCGGTCGCGGCCGGAGTCGATCTCGTTTGCTTCAGCGGCGACAAGCTGCTCGGCGGACCCCAGGGCGGGATCATTGCCGGGCGCGCGGCGCTCGTCGGTCAGCTGGCCAGGCATCCCCTGATGCGGGCGCTGCGCGTCGACAAACTGACCTTCGCGGCGCTCGAAGCGACACTGATCGAATATGTCGCCGGCCGCGCCAGCGAAACCGTTCCCGTGCAGCGGATGGTGAAACAGCCTGCCGAGGCGATCGAGCAACGCGCGCGTGCGCTGGCCGATCGCCTTGAAGGGCATGGCTGGCGCATCGCGCTCGTCAGCGGGGCATCGACGGTCGGTGGCGGCAGCGCTCCCGGCGTCACGCTTCCGACTGTGCTGCTCGCGCTCGAACGCGAGCAGCTCTCGGCCGACGCGCTCGAGTCCACGCTCCGCTCACTCGACCCGCCGGTGATCGCACGCATCGAGGCCGATCGCGTGGTGCTGGACCTGCGGACCGTGCTGGAGGAGCAGGACGAGCTCCTTGGTAAGCTGCTCAGCGCATTCTCACCCTGATTCAGGGATCACGTACAGGCCACAGAGACACAGAGCTCAATCAAAGTTCAAGATACAAATTCGAAAATCACGTACGTAGCCGCGAAGGCACGGAGTCGCGGAGAAGCACTTCAGCTTGCATCCTCCGTGTCCCCGCGTCTCCGCGGCCAATGTACGTGTTCGTGAATTGATCGTGAGTGCTGCGGGACACGAATTGAGAAACGAGATTTCTCTGCGCCTCTGTGTCTCTGCCTGGCCCCCGAGCAAAGTCGACGGGGCCTGTATGTGACGCGCGTTAGAAGATGGTACGGATCGAAGCCTGAGCGAGGTCGATCAGCGCGGTCGGCAGAATACCCAGGTAGAGCACGCCGATCAGGGAGACCACCAGCCCGAAGAGCGCCACGCCAGTGATGGGCGGCGGGATGGGCCGGGCGTCGCGTTCGGTCATGTACATCATGACGACGATCCGCAAGTAGAAGAACACTGAGACGACGCTCGACAGCACGCCGATGATGGCGAGGCCGTAGTAACCCGCGCCGATCGCAGCGCTGAACACGTACCACTTGGCGATGAATCCCGCGGTTGGCGGGAACCCGCCCAACGACAGCATGAACATCGTCATCAAAGCGGCCAGCGTCGGATGCGTGTGCCCAAGGCCGGCGTAATCTCTCAAGTCGTCGTTGGCTCGCTCCCGTGAGCCCAGCAGGGCGATCACGCCAAACGCGCCGAGGTTGGTCAGCGCGTACGCGGCCAGGTAGAAGAGGATGGCGGCCTTGCCGACGTCGTTGCCGGCCACCAGGCCGGCCAGCAGGTAGCCGCCGTGCGCGATGCTCGAGTAGGCCAGCATGCGCTTCAGGCTCGTCTGCGCCACGCCGACTGCGGTCCCGACGATCATCGTGACCGCCGAAATCACCCACAGCACTGGCGCCCAGTCCGTAATCATGGGCTCGAGCGACGAGAGGAATACGCGCGCGAACGCGGCCACGGCCGCGGCCTTCACGCCCGTGGACATGAACCCGGTGACGACGGCGGGCGCGCCCTCGTACGCGTCCGGCGACCACATGTGGAACGGAACGGCCGCCACCTTGAAGGCGAATCCGACGATGAGGAAGCCGACGCCGAGGAGGATCATCGGATTGCCGCTCATCGACTGCGCGGCGATCACCGACCCGACGCGATCCAGGCTCGTGCTGCCAGTGACCCCATAGAGAAAGGCGATGCCGTACAGGAAGAACGAGCTGGCAAAGGCGCCAAGCAGGAAATACTTGAAGGCGGCCTCGGTGCTCTGCACCTGATCGCGGCGGAATCCGGTCATCACGTAGACCGCAATCGACATCGTCTCGAGGGCGAGAAACACCAGCAGCAGGTCGCTGGCCTGCACCATCAGCATCATCCCGACGATCGCGAAGAGCATGACAGCGTAGTACTCGCCCGCCGGCAGGCCATCCCGATACACCGTTTGCGACGAGAAGATGACGGTCAGGATGCCAACCGCGACCAGGACCAGGTTCACAAACAGCGCGAAGTTGTCCGCCGTCACGACGCCGAAGCTCGTGGCATTGCGGTCCCAGAGCAACACGGAGGCCACGGCGGCGCCAATCAGGCCGATGATCGCCAGGCCGCCAATCGGCATGCGCTCGTTTTTGCCGCGGAACGATTCCGCCAGCAGCACGACCAGGCCGGCGAGCGTGACGCAGAGAACGGGGATGACGGCGTCGAAAGAGCCGCTCATCATCGTCCGGCCTCCGCGGCCAAGGGCCGCTTCCGCCTTCGCAAATGCTCCGGCGGACCGCCGTCGCCTTGGCGGAGGCTGGTCGGCGAGACCGCGCCGAAGATCGCCAGTGAAGTACCAGTCGGCGAAGGCGGACGGGTTGGTGTTGCAAGGTTTTCCACCCGCAGCGGCTGGTGCGCCTGCAGGCGCTCGACGACCCGCTGCACCGCGGGCTCCATCGGCTTCAAGAACACGTTGGGCACCACGCCCATGGCGATCGCCAGCGCCGCCAACGGCCCGAGGATCGCCCACTCACGAAACGACAGGTCGGGCAGCTTCTCGTTCTCGGGGTTGGTGATCGGGCCATAGAACACCCGCTGGAACATCCAGAGCATGTAGACCGCAGACAGGATCACGCCGAGCGCCGCCACGACGACGAATCGCGAGTCCCACTTGAACGCGCCCAACATGGTCAGGAACTCGCCGATGAATCCGTTCATGCCCGGCAGGCCGATCGACGACAGAGTGATGATCAGGAAGGCCGCGGTGAGCTGCGGCATGGAGCGCTTCAGGCCGCCGAACTCGCTGATGAGGCGGGTGTGCCGCCGATCCGAGAGCATGCCGACCAGGCAGAACAGTGCGCCGGTGCTGACGCCGTGGGCGAGCATCTGATACGCGGCGCCCTGGATCCCCTGCACGTTCGTCGCCGCGATGCCGAGCACCACGAAGCCCATGTGGCTCACCGACGAGTAGGCCACGAGCTTCTTCAGATCGGGCTGCACCATTGCCACCAGCGCGCCGTAGACGATCGCGATCGCCGCGAGCGTGGCAAGGACCGGCGCGAAGTACAGCCCGGCGGCCGGGAAGAGCGGGAACGCAAAGCGAATCAACCCGTAGCCGCCCATCTTCAGCAGCACACCGGCCAGAATCACCGAGCCGGGCGTTGGCGCCTCGACGTGCGCATCCGGCAGCCACGTGTGGAACGGGAACAGCGGCACTTTGATCGCAAAGGCGACGGCAAAGGCGAGGAAGAACCAGTACTGGGTCGTCTCCGGAATGTCGAGCTCGTAGAGCTTCAGTAGATCGAAGCTGTACTGGCCGGTCGCCGATTGGTGCATCCAGGCCAGCCCGATGATGGCGACGAGCATCAGGACGCTCCCCGCCATGGTGTAGAGCATGAATTTGATCGCCGCGTAGATCCGGCGGTCGTAGCCCCAGATCCCGATGAGGAAGTACATCGGGATGAGCATGAAGTCCCAGAAGACGTAAAAGAGGAAGGTGTCGAGCGAGCAGAACACGCCGATCATGGCTGCCTCGAGGAGCAGCATGAACATCGAGAACGCCTTCACGTTCTTGTGCACGCTCTCCGACGACGACAGCAGCGCAATCGGCGTGAGAAAGCCGGTGAGCACGATGAGCATCAGGCTCAACCCATCGATGCCCAGGTAGTAGTCGATGCCGAACGCCGGAATCCAGGGGTGGCGTTCGACGAACTGGAAGGCCGCTCCGGTGGCCGAACTGTCAAACCCGGCCCAGAGCGCCAGAGACACGGCAAAGGCGGCCAGCGAGATCGCCAGCGTGAGGTTCCGAATCAATCCGTCGTTCGCAGTGTCGCGGTTGGGAATCGCGAGCAGCGCGAGCGCGCCGAGCACCGGCAGGGCAATGGCGATAGAGAGCAGTGGCAGGCTGGTCACTGTTTCGCTATCTCCAGAGGTAGTAGGCGAGAATCGCGGCCACACCGACGAAGGTCGACGCCGCGTAGGTCTTGACCGACCCGTTCTGTATGAGGCGCAGGAGGATGCTCGCGATACTGACCAGGTAGCCGGCGCCGTTGACCGCGCCGTCCACAACCTTCACGTCCATGCCGCGCCACAGCCCTTCTTGGGAGACCACCTTGATGGGCTGCACGATGGTCGCGTCGTAGGCCTCGTCCACGTAGTACTTGTTCAACAACAGTCGATAGAGCCCGCCGAATTGCGCCGCCATCCGCTCGGGAATCTGCGGGTTCTGCAACCAGAGATGCCGCGCGATCAGGATGCCGGCAATCGCGACCAGCGACGAGACGGCCATGAGGATCAGCTCGAGCGACGGATCCTCGGCGGGGTCGTTTTCGCTCACCGGCTTGAGTTCGGGCTGGCGAACCGCAGGCTCTTGAGCGGGCTGGGCAGGTGGGGCGGGTAAGGAAAGCGTCGCCTTCGCCGCGTCGCCTTCGGGCCCGCAGTCCTCGAGCGCCATGCCGGCCAGCGGGCCGGTCTTGGCAACGGTGTCGCCAGGCGCGCAGTTGGCGGCGACAAACGACGGCTCGAGCCAGGTGCCAAGCCCGTTGTGTCCGCCGAGGCCGTGCGGAATCCCGAGATAACCGGCCAGCACCGATCCGATCGCCAACACGATCAAGGTGAACGCCATCGCCGGTGGAGCGTCGTGCAGGTGCAACCCATGCGCATGTCCCACATTCCCCGCCGCTCCACCACCGTGACCGGCGCCGTGAGGCGCACCATGCGGAGGCACGTGGCCGTGCACACCATCGCCAAACCGCACCTCACCAAAGAACGTGAGATAGACGAGCCGGAACATGTAGGTCGCGGTCAAGAGCGAGGTCAGAATGCCGACCACCCACAACACCTGATGGCCGTTGTGGAAGGTCTCGAAGAGGATCTCGTCCTTCGAGAAGAATCCGGCCAGGCCGGGAATGCCGGCGATCGCGAGCGAGCCGATCAGAAACGTCCAGTAAGTGACCGGCAGATGCTTGCGCAATCCGCCCATGTGTCGAATGTCCTGCTCGCCGTGGAGCGCATGAATCACCGCACCCGACCCGAGGAAGAGCAGCGCCTTGAAGAAGGCGTGGGTGAAGAGGTGAAAGATGCCCGCGCCGAACGCGCCGACGCCCATGGCCAGGAACATGTAGCCGAGTTGCGACACGGTCGAGTACGCGAGCACCCGCTTGATGTCGTTTTGCACCAGGCCGATGGTCCCGGCGAAGAACGCGGTGGCGGCGCCAATCACGGCGACGATCTGCAGCGTGATCGGCGCGTGCTCGAATAGCACGGCGTTGCGGCCGATCATGTACACGCCGGCGGTCACCATCGTCGCCGCGTGGATCAGGGCCGACACCGGCGTCGGGCCCTCCATCGCGTCGGGCAACCAGACATAGAGCGGGATCTGCGCCGACTTGCCGGTCGCGCCGATGAAGAGCAAAAGCGCGATCAGCGACAACGTTCCAAAGGCCACCTCAGGTTCCCTGGCGCCGACGTTGGTCGCGATGGTCTGGAAATCAAGCGATCCAACGGTGACCACCAGCAGCAGCGTGCCGAGGATGAATGCGAAATCGCCGACGCGATTGACGATGAACGCCTTCTTCGCCGCGTCGGCCGCTGACGGCTTCTGGTAGTAGAAGCCGATCAACAGATACGAGCACAGACCGACACCCTCCCACCCGACGAACATCACCAGGACGTTCGCCCCGAGCACGAGCAGGAGCATGAAGAACACAAACAGGTTCAGATAGGAGAAGAATCGCGCGTACTCGGGGTCGGTCTCCTCGTGCATGTAAGCGGTGGAATAGATGTGGATCAGCGAGCCGATGCCGGTGATGACCAGGACCATCACCGAGGCAAGCGTGTCGAGGCGGAAGGTCAGGTCGATGGTGAAGTCGCCTGACGAAATCCACGGGAAGACGGTCTGCGTGATGGCGCGGCTCTCAGGCGGCATGCCGGCCAGCTGCCAGACCTGCATGGCGGCGATCAGAAACGACGCCACCATCACCGCGCACGCGAGTCCGCCCGACACTGTCTTGGACACACGCCGCCCGATCGCGGCGTTGACCACGAAGCCGGCGAACGGCAAGAGGGGAATCAGCGCCAGCAATTCAGATCCTTATCCGGCAACCGGGATCCGGCAACCGGGCGACCAAAGTACACAGATGAAATCAGTGTCATCGGCGGCCCTGGTTCTCCGTTTCTCCGCGTCATCGGCGTTCACCACTTCAAGGAGGTAAACGCTTCGGGGTTGAGGGATTCACGGTGCCGGAACAGCCCGATCACGAGCGCGAGGCCCACGGCCGCTTCGGCCGCCGCCACCGTCATCACGAAGAAAGTGATGATCTGGCCGTCGGCGCTCCCGAACTGACGGCCGAAGGCGACGAACGCCAGGTTCACGGCGTTCAGCATGATCTCCACAGACAAGAGCAGCGTGATCAGATTGCGGCGCAGAAACACGCCAGCCGCGCCAATCGAGAACAGCAGGCCCGACAGCACGAGGTAGTGGCCAATCGGCATCATTCGTCTCGCTTCCGCGCCAGTACTACCGCGCCGACCATCGCGACGATGATCAGGATCGAGGTGACTTCGAACGCGAACATGTAGTCGGTGAACAGTGACTGCCCGATCGCCGTAATCGAGGTCACGGCGCGCCGCTCGTCGGCGACGCCGGTCGTCAGTCCGGAAGTGCGCGAGAGCGCCCAGCCAAGCTCGAGCGCCACGATCAACGCCACGATCACGCCCACCCGAACCGCGCCCGGGCGGTAGAGCGGGTGCGATCGATCCCACTCGGACGCGTCTTCCCGCGGCACATTGAGCAGCATGACGGTGAACAGGAACAGCACCATGATGGCGCCGGCATAAATGATGATCTGGATAACCGCGACGAACGGCGCTTCGAGCACCACGTACAGGCCCGACAACCCGAAGAACGCCACGATCAGCGAGAGCACGCTGTAGATCGGATTCCGCTGCAAGACGACGAACAGCGATCCCATCACCGTGACCGCGGCGAACGTGTAGAACAGCAGCGCGTCAGACGCCAAAGTAGAGCACTCCGAATGCCGTCAGCAGCAGATTGATGGTCGCCAGCGGCAGCAGCACTTTCCAGCCGAACGCCATGAGCTGGTCGTAACGGAACCTGGGCAGCGTCCAGCGCAGCCAGAGATAGCCGAAGAGCAACACGCTGATCTTGAGCAGGAACCAGATCCAGCCGTACTCGACCGGCAGCCACGGGCCGTGCCAGCCGCCAAGGAAGAGGTTCACGGCGACCGCCGACACGGTGACCATGTTCACGTATTCCGCGAGGAAGAACATCGCGAAGCGCATCGAGCTGTATTCGGTGTGATAGCCGGCGACCAGCTCCTGTTCGGCTTCAGGGAAATCGAACGGCGCACGGTTGGTTTCGGCAATGCCGGCGCAGGCAAACACGAAGAAACCGATCGGCTGCAGGAAAATGTACCAGCGCGGCAGCACGCCAAGCCAATAGCCGGATTGATGATCCACCATCTCCCGCAGCGACATCGTCCCGGCGAGCATCACGACCGTGGCCAGCGCCATTCCGTAGGCGAGCTCGTAGCTGATCATCTGAGCCGAGCTGCGCAGCCCGCCCAGCAACGAATACTTGGAGTTGCTCGCCCAGCCGGCGAGCACGATGCCGTAGACGCCCATCGATGCGACGGCAAAGATCACGAGGACCGCGACGTTGACCTCGGCGACCTGCAGCGGCAGCGGCTCGTCGAGCAGGCCGAAGAACGTGATCGGCGCACCGAAGGGCACCGGGGCAAAGGCGAGAAAAGCCGCGGCCACGGAGATGACCGGCGCCACGGAAAACAGAATGACGTCCGCGGCCTTCGGCTTCAGCTCTTCCTTGAAGAAGAGCTTCAAGATGTCGGCGATCGGTTGCAACAGGCCCTTGGGACCGACCAGGTACGGACCATAGCGCTGCTGCATGAGCGCCGCGATCTTGCGCTCGGCGTAGACCATCACCGCTGCCGAGATCTGCAGCGCAAAGAAGACCCCTACCAGCAGGACGACGTACGCGATGGTGGACTGCGCGGTGAGAAACTCGACGACGCCCGACATCAGTGCGTCCCTACGGGTTGACGGGCGCGATAGTCAGCCGGCGCAGGCGCCTCGTGGTTGACGTACGCCTCGTACTCCGACTTGAAGAACTTGAGTGTCGTCAGCACGGGCGTCGCCGCGGCGTCGCCAAAGGCGCAGAGCGTCTTGCCGTTGATGTTGTTCGCGACGCTCTCGAGCAGCACGATGTCCTTGGCCGATCCGTTGCCCGCCATCATGCGCTGCAGCAGGCGGTAGAGCCAGTCGGTGCCTTCGCGGCATGGCGTGCACTTGCCGCACGACTCGTGGCGGTAGAAGTGCAGCAGATTGTCGGCCAGCCACACCATGTCGGTGCTGTCGTCGAGCACCATGATCGCCGCCGATCCGAGGAGCGAGCCGGCGCGTTGAATATCGTCGAAGCTTGCCGGGATGTCGATCTGGTCGGGCAGCAGAATCGGCACGGATGAGCCGCCCGGGATGACCGCCTTGATCGTGCGGCCGTCGAGCGGGCCGCCAGCGTAGTTGTAGATCAGCTCGTGCAGCGTCACCTTCATCGGCGCTTCGAACACGCCGGGATTCTTCACCGCGCCGCTCACGCAGAACAGTTTCGGACCGCCGTTCTTCTCGGGCCCGAGACTCGCATACCACTCGACGCCGCGGGTCAGAACCAGCGGCACGTTGCAGAGCGTCTCGACGTTGTTGACCGCGGTCGGGCATCCCCAGGCGCCGACCGACGCCGGGAAGGGCGGCTTGAAGCGTGGCTGCGCGCGCTTGCCTTCCAGCGAATCGAGCAGCGCCGTTTCCTCTCCCGCCTCGTAGGCGCCGGCGCCGCGGTGCAGATAGACCTCGCAGTCGAAGCCCGATCCCTGAATGTTCTTGCCAAGGTAGCCGGCCTGGCGCGCGTCCTCGATCGCCTGCTCCATGACCGGGAAGAGGTGATAGAACTCGCCGCGGATGTAGTTGTACGCCGCTTTCGATCCGATCGCGTAGCAGCCGATGAGGCACCCTTCGATCAGCAGGTGCGGATTGCGCTCCATCAGCAGGTGATCTTTGAACGTGCCCGGCTCGCTCTCGTCGGCGTTGCAGACGATGAACTTTGGCTTCGGCGACTTCTTGTCGACGAACTGCCACTTGAGGCCGGTCGGAAACCCTGCGCCCCCGCGACCGCGCAGCCCCGACTTCTTGATCTCCTCGATCACCGCTTCGGGCGTCATCGAGAGGGCCTTCTTGAGACCCTGATAGCCTTGCTGGTTCTGAACGTAGTGATCGAGCGTGAACCCGTTCGGCGTGAACGCGTACTTGGTCAACACCGGCTCGTAGTCCGGCATCGCCTTCGGCTTCACCGGCGTCGTCGTCTTGCCCTGCCAGTCGTTGCGATGCTCGACTTGCAGATGACAGCCGTTGAGCGCCTTCAGGCCGTCCGCCTTCATCTTGTCGACCAGCGCCGCCGTGTCTTCGGGCTTCAGGCACTCGTGCCAGTGATCGTTGTTCACCATCACGACGGGCGCGCGGTCACAGGCACCGAGACACTCGAACTTCTGAATCGTGAACATCCCCGTGGGATCGGTCTGACCCGCCTTGATGCCGAGCTTGTGCTCCAGTTCCTCGACAACCCGTTCGGCGCCGGCCAGCGCGCATGACAGCGTCGTGCAGACCTGCAGGACGTACTTGCCCACCGGCGTGCGGTGGAACATCACGTAATAGGAAACGACGTCTTCGACGTCCGCAGTCGTGCAGCCAATCACTTCGGCGACGTGCCGCGTGGCGTGAGCGCTGATGTACCCCTGCTGTTCCTGCGCCAGATAGAGCGCGTGAAGAACGGCCGACTGCCGGTGCTCGGGCGCGTAGTGCGCGGCGAACGCCTCGAAGGCGGCCCGATTCGCTGGAGTAAACGTGAACTCGGGACCTTCCGGAAGCGTGACGCGCTGCGAGCGATGCCACTGCTCGGTGCCGTACGGCATCGCGGGATGAAAACTCATCGATCCACGTCCCCCATCACTACGTCGAGCGATCCGATGACGGCAATCACGTCGGCGATCATGCCGCCGACGATGAACTTGTGCAGGGCCTGGCAGGCCATCAGCCCCGGCGACCGCATGTGCACGCGCGCGGGACGGTTCGATCCATCGGAGACGACGTAACAGCCGTGCTCGCCGCGCGGCCCTTCGACCGGCACGTACGCGTCACCCGCCGGCACCTTGAAGCCCTGCGAGTAGATCAGGAAGTGCTGAATCAGCGCCTCCATTTCCGTGTACACCCGATCCTTCGGCGGCGGCACGACGTGCTTGTTGTCGCAAGCCCACACGCCGACGGGCGGAATCCGGTCGAGCGCCTGCCGGCAGATCTTGACGCACTCGCGCATCTCGGCCATACGGACCAGGTAGCGGTCGTACACGTCGCCGTTCGATGCGCCGATCACGTCGAAGTCGTAGGTCTCGTAGCCGCTGTACGGAAACGCGCGCCGCACATCGTAATCACCGCCCGCGGCCCGGGCAATGGGACCATAGAGACCCCACTGACAGCAGTCCTCGAAGGAAATCACGCCGACGCCACGAGTGCGGCCAAGCCAGATCGGATTCTTGGTGATGAGCGTCTCGTACTCGTCGATTTTCGCCGGAAAGCGATCGAGAAACGCCGACACGGCTTCCTTGAACCCGCGCGGGATGTCTTCGC
Source organism: uncultured Acidobacteriota bacterium (assembly GCA_963773045.1). Classification (GTDB taxonomy): domain Bacteria; phylum Acidobacteriota; class Vicinamibacteria; order Vicinamibacterales; family UBA2999; genus 12-FULL-67-14b. The sequence continues at coordinate 642,516 of CAVYZT010000016.1, forward strand.
GCAAGCCGCCGACCCGGATGTAGCTCGGAAAGAAGCGGAACCCGGCGAGCATCTCGTTCAGGTTCATCAGGATCTCGCGCTCGCGGAAGGCGTAGAGCATGCCCGTAATCGCGCCAATCTCCATCGCGTGCGTGCCGAACCACACGAGATGGCTGCTGATGCGCTGGAGCTCGGCCATGAGCACGCGAATGGCATTGACGCGCTCCGGCATCTCGAGCCCGAGCAGTTTCTCAGCCGACAGACAGAACGCCAGGCTGTTGGACTGCGCGCCGAGGTAGTCCATCCGCTCGACGAGCGGGATCACCTGCTGCCACCTCTTCTGCTCGGCCGTCTTCTCGATGCCAGTGTGGAGATAGCCAATGGTCGTGCTGACCGACACCACGGTCTCGCCATCGAGCTCCAACACCAGCCGCAGCACGCCGTGCGTGCTGGGGTGTTGCGGCCCCATGTTGACCGTCATCGTCTCGGTGCGAAGTTCTGCCATGCCCGGCCTGAGCTTCCTTCCTGCGTTTCGTGTCCTTCGTGTTGCCTGTTCTCTTCCTGCCCTTCGTGTTGCCTATTCCTCTTCGCGTCCTTCGTGTCCCAGTTCCAGCAACTCACACAGCACGTGCAACACGGTCCGGTGCACCTCCTGAACTCTCGGCGTCCGCTCTTCGTCCACTCTCACGTGGACGTCGGCCAGACGTCCGGCTTCCCCACCGCGGCCGGTCAACGCAATGGCGACCAGTCCGCGAGCACGTGCCGCTTCCAGGCCGCGCAACACGTTCGCCGACGCGCCGCTGGTCGTCACCGCGAGCGCGACATCGCCGCGTTGCCCGACCGCTTCGATCTGGCGCGCAAACACGCGGTCGAAACCGTAGTCGTTGCCGACGGCCGTCACCACGCTCGCATTGCTCGCGAGTGCGATCGCCGCCCACCCGTCACGCGGCCGCTCGTAGCGGCCGACCAGCTCGGCCACGAAGTGCTGGGCATCGGCAGCGCTTCCGCCGTTGCCAAACGCCAACACCTTCCGGCCCTGCGCCAACGCCTCGGCGATCACCGATGCCGCGCGAACGATCACGCCGACATCTCCTGCCGCCAGCCGCGTGTGCGCCGCAGCCGCATCGCCGAGCACCCGGACAACGTGCGCCGCGCGAGGTTCCTGACTCACGACTGGCGCGTGCGAACGTACCGGTCCCGCTCCATGCTGGCCTTGAACTCAGCTTCGGTGACCTGAAGCGGCATCGCCGTCTGCGCATCTTTCCGAAGCTGCACCGGGTAATCCTTCCGCAGCGGAAAGCCTTCCCAGTCCTCGGGCATCATCAGGCGCCGCAAGTCCTCGTGGCCGTCGAACACGATGCCGAACAGGTCGTAGACTTCGCGCTCGGGCCATCCCGCTCCGGCCCAGATCTTCGTGATCGAGGGCACCGGTTCGCCCGCCGCGACTCGCACTCTGACCCGGACCCGCGCCCGGCGGTGCGTCGAGACGAAGTGGTAGACGACATCGAAACGGGGGTGGCGATGCGGAAAGAAATCGACGGCGGTCACGTCGGAAAACGCGTTGAACTCGAGGCCCGGCGACGAGCGCAGCGTGCGACAGGTCGCGAGCAGGTGCTCCACCGGCACGACAAGGCTCGGAGTCTGCGCTGAGTCAGCGGCGTCGATCGGTTCGAACGTGGCGCCCGGAACGTGCTCCCTGAGCGCTTCAATAATCTCGGCTGCGCTCATGCGATCCGGACGCGGGGCGTCTGATCCATCTTCGAGGCGTCGATCTTCTTCTGGAGCAGGACGATGCCGTAGATCACCGACTCGGGTCGCGGCGGGCATCCCGGAATGAACACGTCGATCGGCACGACCTGATCCGAGCCCTGCACGATCGCGTAGTTGTCGAACACGCCGCCGCACGAGGCGCACGCGCCCATCGAGATCACCCACTTGGGCTCGGGCATCTGGTCGTAGATCCGGCGAAGCGCCGGCGCCATCTTCCGCGACAGCCGGCCGGCGATGATCATCAGGTCCGATTGCCGCGGCGAGCCCCGGAACACCTCGGCGCCAAACCGCGCGATGTCGTAGCGGCTGCAGCTCATCGCCATCATCTCGATGGCGCAGCACGCCAGGCCGAACGTCACCGGCCAGATGGCCGAGCGCCGGGCCCACTGCACCACCTTCTCGAGACTGGTGGTGAGCACGGGGATTTCAAATTCAGTTTCGAGTCCCATAACGGTATCTCTTCACGACGGCAGGTCCCGGCGGCGGCGAATGCACGTAGTCGGGGTCGAACCGCGGTCCCCAATCGAGGACCCCTTTTCGCCAGATATACACGTAGCCGACCAGCAGGATCAGGAAAAAAACCACGATCTGAATCAGCCCTGGCCACGACAATTGGCGGATCGCCATCGCCCACGGATAGAGAAACGCCACTTCGATGTCGAAGAGCAGGAAGATCATGGCGATCAGGTAGAACTTCACCGACTGGCGCTCGCGCGCGTCGCCAACCGGCGGCATGCCGCATTCGTAAGCCGCCGATTTTTCGGGAGTTGGGTGGCTGGGACCGATGAAGTTGGAAAGAAAGACGGAGACGGCACCAAAGCCGACTCCCAACACGCCCAACAGGATGATGCCGCCCCAGCCGTTCATGTCTTCGCCAGGAGGAAAAGGTCACGCACGCGCTGGTCGCCGCGTGCTTGTGAAGGATATCACACGCTCGAATCGCACTTTACCGCTCCTAGGAGCACGTCCCGCGTCGCCGAAGTCGCGCACGGCCTTAGAATTCTCGCGACTCCTGCGATGAGTGCGCCCTCACCGTCGGCCTCGCGCGTCTCCATCGAACAGCTCGTCGTCATTGTCGTGCTGGTGCTGTCGAGCATCGTACTCGCACTGCAAGCATTGGTCCTTCGACCCCACTTATGGCCCGCCGGCGCCGGATTGGTTCTCTCCGGCAGCCCGATCTTTGGGCAATTCGCCGAATCACGACCGCTTGGCGGCATTCGGCCGCCAGACATCAGGAGCGTGGCCGGAAGCAAGGTCACCGTCGTTCGGGTTTGGCCGGGCGGCACGGCCGACACGAATGGCATAAATGAGGGTCTCGCCGTCTTCGCACTGTCGGGCGCGGGTGGGCAGATGGCTGCGCTGTCGGCGGGACTGCCAGCCGACTCGGCCGAGTTGCTTCGCTTGTGGCGAGCGATGGATGACCTCGATCCGCGAACGCCGGTCACCATTGCCGTCGCCGAGACGACGGCCGGAACGCCACGGTCGATCACGTTGCCGCGTTCGAGTGTGTGGACGGCGGACAGTGACGCTCGAGGGATCTGGTTGCGACTGCACCTCGGCGCGCTCTTGCAGATCGCCGCGTTCGTCGCCGGTGCGATCGTGCTCGTGGCATTCGGCGCGCGCGGCGCCACGGCGGCGTTGATGACGCTGGCAATGGTCGCCACCGGCGTCGCCAACAGCGGCCCGCTGCTTGGATCGGAGCGCGCCGTGCCTGTGCTGTCGGGCCTCGTGCTCCTCTTCCATTGGCTCGTGACGCCGCTCACATTTCCAGTCATCGGCATCGCGGTCCTGTACTTTCCGCAACGCGCGCTGATCCTCGATCGCCAAAAGTGGATTCTTCCCGCGCTCGTGACCGTGATGCTGCCGATGCTGGCCACCAATCTCACAGCGGCGCTTTTCCTGCTCGGGATGGATGGAGTCCTGCCGGCGCTCAGCTGGCTGGCGGAGCGGCCCGCGATCTTCGACACGTCCTTCGCGCTCGCCCTCGCCGCCAACGTCCTGATCGTCGCCGAGGGCGTCGTCCGCTATGGCGGCAACCTCGATCCCAACGAGCGCCGGCGCATTCAGATCGTGGTGTTCACCGGCGTCCCCGCCGTGTTCGCGTACGCCGTGAAGGTTGGCGCGCCGCTGCTGGCGAGTCTTGCCGGCTGGTCGCTGACGTTGCCCTGGCAGATCGAAGCGGTGCTGCAGGCGCTCGTGTTGCTGCCCGCCATTGGTCTCCCCTATGCCGTCGCCGTCCGGCGTGTCTTCAGCCCGCGCACCGTGCTGCGTCAGAGCCTGCAGTACGCCTTTGCCCGGCGAACGCTCACAGGACCTGGTCCTCCTGCCCATTGCGGCCCTCGTCTTTTCACTGATTCAGGAACGCGATCTGCCGCTCGCGTCGATCGTCGCCGGCCGCCCGGGGTTCTATCTGGTTGGGCTCGTGCTGGCGGGACTGGGGTTGCGGTACCGCGAGCGGGCCCAAGCCTGGATCGATCGCCGGTTTTTTCGATCCGAGTACGACGGCCGCGAGATTCTCGTCTCGTTGGCCGGCCGCGTACCCTACGAGACCGACCCCCGCGATCTGGTCGCGCTCGTCATTCAACAGATCAATTCGGCGCTGCATCCAGACTCCGTGGCTGTCCTCGCCGGCGAGGGCGCGACCGAAGGTCTGTCGTCGCCGCCTCCAGGCTCCGGCGCGGGCAGGCTCGAGCCGGTCGCCGCCTCGCGGGTCACTGCGAGCCCGCTCCGCTTCGACTCGGCGCTCGTCACGCTGCTGCGCTGGTCCGACAAACCACTCGAAGTTCTCCTCGACGATGAGCAGTCGCCGGTGGGGCGGCTGCCGGCGGCCGATCGCGCGTGGCTGGCGTCGATGCAGGCGGAGTTGCTGGTGCCGATCTTCGCCGGTGGCAGCGATCCACGGCCGTTCGTCGGCCTGATCGCTCTCGGCCCCAAGCGATCCGAAGAGCCTTACACAACCGAGGATCGCCAACTCCTGAGCGGCATCGCCACGCAGATGGGTCTGGCGCTCGACCTTTCTCGCCTGCGCAAGCGCGCCGCGGAAAGCGGGCCTGGTCTCGAGCTGATGAGCGGCGAAGCGCCGACTCAGGCCCTGAGCAGCGGCAGCGGCATCCGCATCGGCTCCGTGGTCGACAACAAGTACCGAGTCGAGGAGATTGTCGGACAAGGCGGGATGGGCGCGGTATTCCGCGCCTGGGATCTCCGCCTCGAGCGATCGGTGGCGATCAAAGTGGTGCGCGCCGACTTGTTGGCGGCGCCGGAATCGCGTGTCCGCTTCCGCCGCGAATCGATGATGGTTGCGCGGCTGCAGCATCCCGCGATCGTGACGGTGTTCGACTACGGAAGCCTGAGAGACGGGTCGGCGTTTCTCGTCATGGAATACGTACTCGGCGAAGACCTCAGACGGCTGCTGAAGCGCGAAGGGCCGCTGGAAATCCCGCGCGTGACGTCTCTGTTACAGGGCATCGCTGGCGGCGTCGACGCGGCGCACAAGGCCGGCATCTTCCATCGCGACTTGAAGCCCGAGAACATCCTGCTGCCCGAGAGCGGTATCGGGCCCAAAGTGGTGGACTTCGGCGTCGCGAAGATGACCGATGTGGCCGCCGCTCCTGGAACGTCGACATTGACGGCGGGGGGAACGATCGTGGGAACGCCCGCCTACATGGCGCCCGAGCAATTGCGCGGCGGGACCGTGGACGGACGGGCCGACGTCTTCAGCCTCGGCGTCATGACCTACGAGATGTTGACCGGCCGGCTGCCGTTCGGCGGCGGGACGTTCATCGACATCGCGATGAAGCAATCCGAAGGAGACGCCATCCTCGATACGAGTGGCATCCCGACAGCGATCGCCGGCGTGTTGCGGTGCGCGATGGCCATCGATCGCGAGGGCCGGCCGCAGACGCCGGTCGCGCTGGCAGACGAACTCACGCGGGCGGCGGCGCAGCCCGGCTAGCGCTCGTGACTTCGCAGCTATTTTTTCTTTTTTTCCATGCCGCTCAGCCGACGTTCGATCTCGGCGAGCGCCTGCTGGATTTGATCGCGGCGGCTCGTGTGCGTCGTGACCTCGAGCTGGCGCTTGAGCTCGGTGCGCGCGAGACGCAGCGACTCCATTGCGCGAACGTGCTCTGGATCGATCTGCGGCCCTCTTTCCCGAGCGGCCTTGCGGCTTTCTTCCAATTCGTCGATGCGCTCTTGCAGTCGCGCTTCGGCGTCGATGAGTCCTTCTCCGGCGTCACCCATGAATCCCACATTATACGACGGCACGCCGCCAACGCAGCGTCACTTTGAGCGGCGTTGTACGCGATCTGCTAATCGGCTCTCGCTTATTGGCTTACGGTAACTACCCGAGGCTGAAACTTATCCCGGCTATCCAGCCGTTCGTCAACCCAACCTCCGCTCGTGATTCAGGCGCGAAGGTTGGGGCCGTTCAACGCAGTGATTAGTACGCTCGCGAGATGAGAGAGAGTGGGAGAATCAGAAACGGTGTCCGACGCCATCCGCACGCTCTTCCACCCGGCGGTCGCCACGTGGTTTCAGTCGGCGTTTTCCTCGCCAACCGCGCCGCAGCGCAAAGGATGGCCGGCGATTGCGCGCGGCGAATCGACGCTCATTCTCGCGCCGACCGGCAGCGGCAAGACGCTCGCGGCCTTCTTATGGTCACTTAACCGCTTGATGTTCGAGGCCTTACCCGACACGTCGGAGCGTTGCCGGGTGCTCTATGTGTCTCCCCTCAAGGCCCTGGCGATTGACATCGAACGCAACCTGCGGGCGCCGCTCGCCGGAATCGCCAACGTTGCGCAATCGAGCGGGGCGCCGTTCCACGTCCCGGCAATCGCGGTGCGGACGGGAGACACACCGTCGGGAGAGCGCGCGAAGTTCCAGCGGGCGCCGGCCGACATCCTCATCACCACGCCCGAGTCGTTGTTTCTGTTGCTGACCTCGAATGCCCGCGAGCGTCTGCGATCGGTGGAGACCGTCATCCTCGACGAGATTCACGCGCTCGTGCCGACCAAGCGCGGCGCGCATCTCGCCCTGTCGCTGGAGCGGCTGGAGCAGATCGTGCCGCGGCCACTGCAACGGATTGGGCTGTCGGCAACGCAGCGGCCGCTCGAAGAAGTGGCGAAATTTCTGGGTGGGGCGGCCACAACCACGACCACGAAGGACACGAAGGACACGAAGGACACGAAGGACACGAAGAATACAAAGGACGCGGCGGACTCGGTGCACGACGAGTTCGTCGATCGGAAGCGCGATGTGTCATTTCGACCCGTCACTATCGTCGATGCCAGCGCGCCGAAGCAGCTGTCGATCAGCGTGCAGACGCCGGTCGAAGACATGGCCACGGTTGGCCGCCCGGGGGCCATCCCGAGCGGGCCGGCCGGACAGGGGCCGGTGGCGACCTCGATCTGGAGCTCGATCCATCCCACCCTGGTCGAGCTGATCAAGTCGCATCGATCCACGCTGCTGTTCGTCAACAGCCGGCGGCTGGCCGAACGCCTGGCTGCGGCGCTCAACGAGCTGGCGAACGAGCCGTTGGTTCGCGCGCACCACGGATCGCTGGCCCGGGCGCAACGCACTGAAATCGAGGACCTGCTGAAAACCGGTCGGCTGCGGGCGCTGGTGGCAACCTCGTCGCTCGAGCTGGGCATCGACATGGGCGCCATCGATCTCGTCGTGCAGATCGAAGCGCCGCCGTCAGTCGCCAGCGGGCTCCAGCGGATCGGCCGCGCCGGACATCAGATTGACGCGGTCAGCGAAGGCATCATCTTTCCGAAGTTTCGCGGTGACCTCGTCGCCTGCGCCGCCGTCACCGCCGCGATGAAAAAGGGACAGGTCGAGTCGTCTCGCTACCCGCGCAACCCTCTCGACGTCGTGGCTCAGCAGATCGTCGCGATGACCTCCATGGACCGGTGGTCGGTCGACGATCTGTTCGCCACGGTTCGCTCCGCGGCGCCGTTCGCGGAGTTAGGGCGTACAGCCTTCGAGGGGGTTCTCGACATGCTGTCGGGCCGCTACCCTTCCGACGAATTCGCCGAGCTTCGCCCGCGACTGACCTGGGATCGCGTGAACGGAGTCGTGGCAGCGCGTCAAGCCGCCAAGCGGGTGGCGATCGCCAACGCCGGGACGATTCCCGATCGCGGGCTCTATGGCGTATTCCTGCAAGGCGCCGATCGCGATCACGCCCGCGTCGGTGAGCTCGACGAAGAGATGGTGTTCGAGGCGCGGGTGGGCGAGACCTTCCTGCTCGGCGCTTCGACCTGGCGGATCGAGCAGATCACTCACGATCGCGTGCTCGTCTCACCGGCGCCAGGGCAACCGGGGAAAATGCCGTTCTGGAAAGGCGAAGGGCCGGGCCGCCCGGTCGAGCTGGGCTTCGCGATTGGCAAGCTGGTCCGCGAGCTCAGGCGAGCGCCGCCGGAGGAAGCGACGGCCCGGCTGCGCGGCGAACACGGGCTCGACGCGCGCGCGGCCGTCAACCTTCTGCAGTATCTCGAAGACCAGAAGATCGCGACCGAGGCGGTGCCGGATGACCGCACGCTGGTGATCGAGAAGTCGAGAGACGAGCTCGGCGATTGGCGGGTGGCTCTGCTCTCTCCACTCGGCAGCCGCGTTCACGCCCCGTGGGCGATGGCTGCCACGGCTCGCATCCGGGATCAGCGTGGGCTGGATGTCGAGGTGCTGTGGGGAGACGAAGGGTTCGTCGTCCGCTACCCCGAAGGCGACGCCCCGCCCGACACCTCTTTACTGATCCCGGACCCTGACGAAGTCGAGCAACTCGTGGTCCGGCAGCTCGGATCGACGGCGTTGTTTTCGGCTCGATTCCGAGAGGCGGCCGGGCGAGCACTGCTGCTGCCGCGCCGTCGGCCCGGTGCCCGAGCGCCGCTCTGGCAGCAGCGGAAGCGAGCGGCCGATCTCCTGGCGGTTGCCGCGCGCTATGGCTCGTTCCCGATCATCCTTGAAACCTATCGGGAGTGCCTCCGTGACATCTTCGACCTGCCGGCGCTCACCGACATCCTCACCCGCATTCGCAGCCGCGCGCTGCGGGTCGCGACCGTGGAGGTGGCCAAGCCGTCGCCGTTTGCCGCCTCGCTGTTGTTTGGATACGTCGCCAACTACATCTACGACGGCGACGCTCCCCTGGCCGAGCGGCGGGCGCAAGCGCTCTCGGTGGATCAAGCGCAGCTTCGCGATCTGATCGGCGACGCTGAGCTGCGCGACCTGCTTGACGCGCGCGCGATCGAGGCACTCGAAGGCGACCTTCAGCATCTGCCGGAGCGGTTACATGCCCGGTCCGCAGACGCCGTCCACGACATGCTGTTGCGGCTTGGGGACTTGTCGCGGCTCGAGCTGGAAGCGCGGACGACCCCTGGACTGCTCGACAAGGCGATTCCCGAACTGCTTGCGGCCCGCCGGGCGATCGAAGTTCGCATCACCGGTCAGGAACGGTTCGTGGCGGTGGAGGACGCGGCTCGCTTCCGCGACGCATTGGGCGTACCGATGCCGCCCGGCCTTCCCGCGGCCCTGCTCGAGCCGGTCGCCGAGCCGCTGAACGATCTCGTCCGGCGCTACGCGCGCACGCACGGACCATTCCACAGCTCAGAAGTCGGCCGGCGTTTCGGATTGAGCATCGTCGCCGTCGAGTCGGCGTTGGTCGAGCTTCGATCGACGGGCCGGGTGATCGACGGCGAGTTTCGTCCGGGCGAACGGGGACGCGAGTGGTGCGATGAAGACGTTCTGCGTCAAGTTCGCCGCCGATCGCTGTCGCGTCTGCGGCAGGAGGTCGAGCCGGTAGACGCGGCGTCGCTCGGACGCTTCCTGGTGTCCTGGCACGGCCTCTCGCGGTTTCGAGGCGGCCTCGATTCTCTGCTCGATACGGTCGAGCACCTCCAAGGCGTGCCTCTCGTGGGGTCCGTGCTCGAACGGGAGATTCTTCCCGCGCGCATCGCCGACTATTCACCGGCGATGCTCGACACGCTGCTGGGGGCGGGCGAAATCGTCTGGGTTGGCGTCGAGCCTCTCGGCGATCGCGATGGCCGGGTCGCCTTGTATCTCACCGACCATCTGTCGCAACTGCGGATGCCAGACGCCCTGCACGGTCGATCGGAGGGCCTGCTCGAGCGCGAGTCACGGATCGCCGGCTGGCTGAGCGCGCACGGCGCGTCGTTTTTCGCCGCGATCCACGAAGCCGCCGGCGGAGGGTTCCCCCAGGAAACGGTGGACGCCTTGTGGTCGCTGGTCTGGAAGGGATTGATCACCAACGACACGCTGCACGCGTTGCGCGCCTACCTCGCGCCGCCCGAGCGGGCGCGCCGGAACATGCGCGCTAGGTTCCGCTCGCGACGACTCATTCCACTCTCAGCCGAGGGCCGGTGGAGCCTGCTGCCCCTGTCTTCGGCCGATCCGACCACGTGGGCGACGAACATGGCGCAGCAACTGCTGACCCGCCATGGCATCGTCACGCGCGAGGTGGCCAGCATCGAGAGCTTGCCCGGGGGCTTTTCGGCCTTCTATCCGGTGTTCCGGCGGCTCGAAGACACCGGGCGGGTTCGCCGTGGCTATTTCGTCGCGGGATTGGGGGCGGCTCAGTTCGCGCAGCCAGGCGCGGTGGATTCGCTCAGGAGCTCGAGGGAAGCGGGTGAGGAACCCGGTGTGGTGACGATCGCGGCCACCGATCCGGCCAACCCGTATGGGACGCTTTTGCCATGGCCAGAGACCGGGAACCGGGATCCGGCAGCCGGCAACAACGAGCCGACACGGGGAGCGACGCGCACGGCGGGCGCTCGGGTGGTGCTGGTTGACGGGCAAATGGCCTGCTGGATCGGTCGCGGCAATCGCGCCATCGTGATTTCACTGCCGGAAGAGGAGCCCGATCGGTCTCGCGTCGGACGAGCGGTAGCCCGCGAGTTGGTGGCTCTTGCTCACCGCGCGCCTGAGGGTGAACGAGGCTGGCTGATTGCCGAGATCAACGGACAGCCCGCTGAGTTGGTGCCGGCCAGACAGTATTTGATCGACGCCGGGTTCGCTTCGGCGAGTCAGGGCTTGCAGCTCCGGATACCCAGACGTGCCTGAAGGCGATTCGATCTTTCGCGCCGCGCGCACGCTGCACCGCGCTCTGGCCGGCCACGTCGTCACTCGATTCGAAACCGCTTACGCCCATCTTGCACGCGTTGACGCCGACGCGCCGATCGCGGGGCGCACGATGGTCAGGTGTGAGTCGGCGGGCAAGCACGTGCTGATCTTCTTCAGCGGGGCGCTCGTCTTGCGCACCCATATGCGGATGAACGGGTCGTGGCATCTCTATCGGCAGGGTGAGCGCTGGTGGCGGGGGCCGCAGACGATGCGAATTCGGATCGACACCGCGGATTGGGTCGCGGTGGCCTTCGATGTCCCGGTCGCCGAGTTCGTGCACGAGCGTGAGCTCGAGCGGAGAGGTCCGGTCGCCGCTCTTGGTCCGGATCTACTCGCGGGTCGTAGAGGCAGTTCTTCAGGCCTGCCTCTCAGCGAAGGCGGCGGGTCTGCCGAAGCCTTGGCGAAGGCGGAAGACCTGCCCCGACCATTCGATCGGCAAGAGGCGATCCGTCGTCTCTACGCATGCGGGGCGATGCCGATCGAACGCGCGCTGCTCGATCAGCGGGTACTCGCCGGCATCGGCAACATCTTCAAATCCGAAGTGTTGTTCGTGTCGGGGGTTCATCCCGACACACCGGCGAGCGCGCTCGGGGAAGAACGCCTTGGCCAGCTGGTCGATGTCGCGCAACAGCTTCTGCGGATGAATGTGGCGGTGGGGAGCGGCAGCGGCATTACGACGGTTCGCAGCTTGCGGCAATCGATCGGACGAGCCGGGCCGGACGACCGGCTGTACGTCTACGGACGAGCGGGGCGCCCGTGCCGCAAGTGCGGGACACCCGTCATGATGCGCAAGACCGGAGCCGACGTGCGATCGACGTATTGGTGCCCTTCTTGCCAGACACTGAGTCGACGGACCTGAAACTTGGGACTTGGGGATCTGAGGCTTGCCTCAAGCCTCAAGCCCCAAGCCCCAGGCCCCAAGCCCCAGGTAAGATCGCGCTATGGCGGCGACAAACTCATTCGACGTGACCTCCACCATTGACATGCAGGAGGTAGACAACGCGATCAATCAGGCTCGCAAGGAGCTGGCACAGCGGTACGACTTCAAAGGGTCGCCCGCGTCGATCGACCTCGACCCGAAGGAAAACACACTCACCCTCACCGCCGAGGACAAGTTCAGGATCGAGGCGGTGTGGGAGATCCTGAGCTCGCGCATGGTGCGTCGCAACGTGGCCGTCAAGAACCTTCAGCGGGGCGAGGTCGAAAGTGCGTCGGGTGGAACGGTCCGACAGGTCATCACCCTTCAGCAAGGCATTCCGATCGAGGCGGCCCGGGAGATCGTCAAGCACTTGAAGGATCTCAAGCTCAAGAAAGTGCAGGCCGCGATTCAAGCCGATCAAGTTCGCGTCTCTTCTCCCTCGAAGGACGAGCTGCAAGCCGCCATGCAGGCGCTTCGTGCCAAGGATTTCGGAGTCGCCCTTCAATTTGGCAACTACCGATCCTGAATGCCTGCCTCGCCGAAGCTCGGACGGAGAGGACGTGAGCGAAGGCGGGTCCCGCTCGAACGCGCGGTGTCGAAGCTCGGCGTCGCCAGCAGAACCGAAGCGCGTGCGCTGATCAAAGCCGGACGCGTGACGGTCGATGGGCGGGCGATCGTTGATCCAGATCACTCGGTCGTCCCTGAAGATGCCACGATCACGATTGACGGAACGCCGCGCCGGCAAGCGGCGCCGATCACCGTCCTGCTGCACAAACCGCGCGGGGTCGTCACCACGCGATCCGATCCGCAGGGGCGCCCTACGGTGTTCGATCTCCTGACCGATCTCGACTCGCGTGTCGTGCCCGTGGGACGGCTCGATTGGGCGACCAGCGGTCTGCTGCTGCTGACCAACGACACGCGCTTTGCCGACTGGCTCACCGATCCGAAGACAGCGATTCCGCGCATCTACCTGGTGAGTGTTCGCGGTCGAGTCACTCCGGAAACCGCGCGAACAATCGTCGAAGGTCTAAGGATCGATCGCGAACATTTGTCAGCGGTCGAGGCGCGCGTGCGCAAGGCCTCGAATCGGGAAAGCCATCTCGTGGTCACGTTAAACGAAGGAAAAAACCGCGAGATTCGACGTCTCTTCGAAGCGGTCGGCCATCCTGTGACACGCCTGCGGCGCGTGCAGTTCGGCGCACTCACACTCGGTACGCTTCCACCTGGCCGCTGGCGCCTGATCGACCCGATCGAGATCAACGAAATGTTTCCCGGCCGGCCCCGAAAGAAAATGCCGCTATAATTGGAGGCTGTCATGCTAAATCGAAGGACTCTCACAGCAGCAGTCGCGGCCTTGGGCGTCGCTGCCGGACTCATTGCGTGCGAATCAGGCGTTCAATCGCCTGTCGCCCCCTCAGCGGTCGTCGGCCTTGGCGGCGCGGTCAACCCAGACGGTTCAACGCTGAAAGTATCTGCTCCGCTCGGACTCTCGCCGACCGACGGCGCACAGTCGGTATCGACAACAGTCTCGCTGGTCGGGCGCCTGGGAACGGGGCTGTATACGAAGAGCGATATTGGTCATCGCTTTCAGGTCTCCGACGACGAAGGCTTCAACAACCTGATCGTGAACGGGCCCGGTGCGATCGACGCGCAGGGTCTGGCCCGATACCAGATCACTCCGGCTCTGGCGACTGGAAAGAAGATCTTCTGGCGATTGCGTTCCGAGTATCAAGAGGCATTCGGACCGTGGTCAGCGACGATGTCGTTTACCACGACCGGCACAACGGTCGCGCCACCAACGACATCAGCGCCCACACCTTCGCCCGGGAACCTCCCGCGCACCGCGGATCCGCCCGCCGGCCAGCGGCTGCCATTGCCGAATCGCCAGGACGTGTTGTCGCGGTTCACCAATTACGGGGATGCACGGTCATGTCCGCGCGGCATCAAGTACGTGAACAATCCCTGGCAGGACGAGGTTATCGACGCATTCCGCCAGACCGATTCGCGCTGGGGGTATAACGGCAAGCCGAACCGCACGGCCTCTGACAACGGTGGCGTGCCCGTGGTCGCGGCCGGCGATGAAGCGGCGTACCACTACAGCGCCGGTGCGGATCAGAATTCACCTGACGTCCACCTGGTCGACATGTTGATCGGTCACTGCGGCGGCAGTCCGTCGCTCACCTGGCGCGTCTTCACTGGTGAAGAGCCTGGGTTCTGGACTGGAGCTGGACGCTTCTAAAAGGCAGAAGGCACAAGGCAGAAGGCAGAAAGAAACTGAGGGCGGAATCGCGAGAGTGGTTCCGCCCTTTTCATTTCGGCCCGCAGGCGGCCGGGGACCTGCGAGTAAAATGACATCGCTCTCATGCGATTTCAGTTCGATCAGTTCGTGATCGATGGCGATCGCCGCCGGGTGACGCGTGGCGACGAGGAGGTCCACGTCGCGCCGAAGACGCTCGATTTTCTCCTCCTGCTGCTCGGCCGGGCGCCGAATGCGGTTTCAAAAACCGAGATGATGACCAAGCTGTGGCCCGACACGCATGTGTCGGACGCCACCCTCACGGGCGTCGTGGCCGACGCGAGAGAGGCCCTGGGCGACGAGGGCCACGCGCCACGGGTAATTCGGACGCTGCACCGCTTCGGCTACGCGTTCACGGGACAGATCGAGCGCGAGGTCGCGACTGAGAGCTCGGCACCGGTCCTCGGCTGGCTCATCGCCGAGACGTGGCGGCTGCCGTTACGGTCGGGCGAAACGGTACTGGGCCGCGAAGGAGAGGGCGTGGTCCCGCTGCCATCGCCAAGCGTGTCGCGTCAACACGCCGCCGTGATCATCGAAGGCACTGCTGCGCGGTTGCGCGATTTGGGGAGCAAGAACGGGACGTTCGTGGACGAAATACGCGTCGAGCGCCCCATTGCGCTGCGCGATGGGGCGCGCCTGCGCTTCGGGACGCTCGAGGTGATCTATCGAACCGTCGAAGGAACAATGTCGACGGATACGGTCTAGCGCCTTTCGCTATTCGCCTTTCGCTATTCGCCTTTCGCGCTTAGCGTTTCGCCGCCAGGCCCTTCTGACACGCGCAGCGCGCGATCCGGTTGCCCACGCTGTTGCTGACGATGCCGCGCTCGATTGCCGACTTCCGAACGCGAATCGACGCGCCAAACACCAGCGCGTGGTCCAGGACGTGCGTGTTTCGCGCCGAGAACATCTTCGAGTACGACCCGAAGACATCGACGACGTCGTTGAGCGCCCAGCCAAGGCCGGCGCCGAAGTTCATGAAGTGCTCCTTCACGATGCGGTCGTGGTTCAACCACTGCGCGTCGGTCCACGTGAGCCGGGACGTCGGCGTCAGGTCGAATCCTCCATGCGTACGCTGCCCGCTCACCATGGCGAACACGCGCACATCGGGCGTCATGAAATAACCGCCCTCGACTGAAAAGACGCTCCGGTTATGGGAGACGTCGAGAAACCGCTCCTGGATGCCATACGCGTATCGCGCTTGAACGAACGTGCCCGGAAGCAGCGCATCCAGCGTCGTTCCGGCGTAGGTTCCTACCTGCACCTCATTGACACGCCGCCCTGGGGCCGCGTGCGCGAAGTACTGATACTCGTGTGACGGTGTCACCGTCGAGATGAACGGCGTGATCACCATGTTCCGTTTGTTGAAGGCGTTGTAGCGGACGTCGAAGCGCAAATCGGTCGCCGTCGTGTGATAGTTGCCGTCGTCCTGAATGGTCGGATGCGGCGGAGTGCCGTAACTGAGGAATCGAGACCGCACGATCGGCAGCGCCACGGTCACCGACAAATCGTCGCGGACGCCGTAGGTCACATCCATCAGGAAGCTTTGCGTGTCGATGTTGCTGCCCGGGCTGGCTACGCCGCTGAGGTTGTGCTGCTTGACATGCGAATCGGAAACGACGAACGACACCGTCGTTTCACCTTTGCTCGACAACCAGGCCTGCGCGTAGGCGGGAGCGGCTGACAGCGCAATGACGATCGCGACGGGGGCGATGCGCGTCATTACCGGCCTCCTCCCGCTCCCGTCACCCGGAGACTCAGGCGAGACTTCATCGTCTCGTCAACGTTCTTCAGGAAATTGATCGTCTCCTTGCTGACCGGCAACACCGACGGCCGCGACTGGATTTCGCGTGTCAGGCTGGTGATGTCGACCGTCTGAGGGGCATCGACCACGACCACGTCGACCGCCTTCTCCTGAAGCATCCTCTCGAGCGCAATGCGATCGGAGACCACGGCCACCTGGTGGCCGGCTCGCCTGAGGGCCTTGTCGAGCCCCTGCTTGCTCATGCCGGCGAGGTCACCCTTGGCGGGCGTGTAGAGGACGAGGCGTCCGGGATAAACCGCCGCGTAGACCTTGGAAAACCGCGGTCCACGGCCGGCGCCGAGGAATTTGTCGCCGCATGCCGAAAGGGGCGTGAGGTCGGCAAGCATCAAGGCGCCTACGAACAGGACCAGAATTCCCCGCTTCATCAGTCACCTCCGTGATTTCGGTCCACTCCGAATCCCGGAGATTCTATCTCCGTCGGGGCGCGTACTTATGTGGGGAATTTGTGGGGTTTTCCATCCCCGGTTAGCGGCGGAAGAACCGCTCAAACCACCCCTTTGGCTGGGAAAAACCTTCGAGCAGCCAGATATCAGACCGGGCGCTCGCCAGCGATGTGAGCCATCCCTGGCCTCGGGCAAACGAAAAACCGCGGATCGGCTGATTGGCCACCGGAATCGATCCGAGATCCGGGTTCACGACTCGGAGGTGACCGGTTTCCGCGTTCACTTCGGCAAGCGCGAAGTGTCCAGGCGTTTCACTTTCGGTAAGAGCAATCAAACCTCGGCCGTCGGGGGTCCACGCCATCGCCAGGATTGGATCCGGCGCGATCAGGACTGGCTCTCCACCCTCCGCTGGCACGCGCACCAGGCCCTGCTCGTTCAGGCACGCGATCCATTTGCCGTCGGGGGACCACGCCGGTCGAGTGAACACAATAGGATCTTTCAGCAGCTCGACAATCTCGCCGGTGCCAATCCGCGCCTTGTCGAGCCTGACCTGGCCCGCGTCGTTGGTGATATACGCAATCCACTCGCCGTCCGGTGACCAGGTGGGAGCATCCTGATACGGCCTGAGGCGATCGGCCGCAGGGGTGATGAGGCGGACCGGCGTTCCGCCCGTCGCCGGTGACAGCCAGATTTCAAACGTCCCGTCGCCAGCACGCTGATACGCCAGCGTGCGGCCGTCCGGAGAAAAGGCCAGCGACGCCAGCGTGTCGGTGCGCGACTCGCCGAAATCGCCCGGCGTCACAATCGGCCGCTCCCACAAGCCATCGCGGCTCCTCGCCCAGATTTCGATGGCGCCCGATCGATCGGTGACAAAGGCGAATTGATCGCCCTGAGGAGACCACGCCGGGTCCAGCTCGTTTCGCGCCGTGGCCAGCACGGTCCGGCGGGTCTGACCATCGGTCGGAATCAGCACGAGATCGAAATCGACTTCATCGGTCGCGTACGCGATGGCGCCATCGATCGGCGAGACTGCGGGCGCGGTTTCGTTCGTGTGACCCGCCGTGATCGGGCGGACCGCCCCGGAAACCGTGTCGGCCAACCATAAATGGCGATTGCCGCCTTGCACACCGGGCGCCGCAACGACGACGTGGCGATTGTCGGACAGCCAATCAAACGGAGTCAGCACCGTCGAGGCGCCGATCTGCTGCAGCACCTCACGCGGCGCACCAGACTTCGGAATGAGGTAGAACCGGCTGGAGGGCTCGGGATTCGCGGTGTTGACTTCGTCGACCGCATAGATCCAGACCAGTAGCTGGCCGTCGGCGCTGAAGCGCACCTGGCCATTGCCACCGGTCCGCGCCCGGTCGAATGGCGGTCGCACTTCCCGCTGCGGTTCCGCCCCGGGCGGTGACGACCACCAGAGCGATCTGCGCAGCTCCGCCCCTGCGTCCGATCGCAGCAGGGCCAGGCGGGACCCGTCAGGATCGAGCGCGGCGTACCAGACGTTCTCGATTATGAGCTCCGGGCGACCCCCGGCCACGCCAACCGACCACAGCCCATCGACGTCGCCGGCCAAGGCGGTGAAGTAGAGACGCTGGCCGTCGCGCGCCCAGATCGGGTGCTCCGAGTCAAAGTTGCCGTGCGTCACCTGACGGCTCAGCGCATCGCCGACCCGCTTGATGAAGATCTGCAGCACGCCGTTGGTGTCGGCCACGTACGCCAGCGTCTGTCCATCTGGCGACCACGAGGGTTCGCCTTCATACGTGGACGCCGAAGCAAACGGCACGAACCGGGGCCGCTCGGCCTCCGGCGTCATGGCGATCGCGCCGGCCACAACCAACGCTCCGGCCAATGCCGCTGTCGCAAGGCCGGCAGCCACCTTCCAACCCTTGACGCCCGGCGTCTGCACGGGCGAGAGCTTCGGTTCCGAAAGCGCTTCGGACCAGTGGTCGCGCATCGTGCGCAGCTCACGCGCGAGATCTTCGGTCGCCGCGTAGCGCTCGTTCGCATCCTTCGCGAGACATCGCTCGACGGTCCATCGGAACGGCACCGGAATTCGTGGATTGAGCTCGGCGATCGGCGCCGGCTCTTCGTGGAGGACGGCGGACAGCGTATCGGCGACGATGTCGCGGCGGAACGCAAACCGGCCGGTCGCCATCTCGTAAACCATGACGCCGAACGAAAACTGATCGGTCCGGAAATCACCCGGCGTTCCGCGCGCCTGTTCCGGGCTCATGTACGCTGGCGTGCCGCTCAAGCCACCTTCCAGACTCACGGTGGCTGCCGTCGCAACGACGCTCGAGAGCGTGGAGGCGTGCGGATCGGAACGGGCGAGACCGAAATCGACAATGCGGGCCGTGCCGTCACGCGCCAGCATGACGTTCTCGGGCTTGATGTCGCGATGGACGATCCCGATGGAGTGAGCCGCCGCCAGCCCATCGGCAATCTGCACCGACAGATCGAGCAGGCGCTTCAACGGCAATGGCCCACGTGCCAGCTCATCGCGCAGCGATTTGCCTTCCAGCCATTCCGAGACCAGGTAGTACGACGTGCCGTCCACGTCGGCGTCATAGACCCGCAGGATGTTCGGATGATTGAGCGCACTCGCCGCGCGTCCTTCGGCCAGCAGCCGTCGCTGCCGATCGGGATCGAGCGCGCCCTCGGGATGGAGCAGCTTGACGGCAACCTCACGCTCCAGCCGCGGATCCCACGCCTTGAACACTTCGCCCATTCCGCCTTCGCCGACCTTGGCGCGCGACCTCGGTACGGTCCGATGCGAGTGCGGGTCATGAGATTGGGGCGCTGACCCGCTACAGCGTCGACCGATCGTCCCTCGCGGTGAGCTGAGTCGGGCGGGCGAACCCATAGACGGCCAGATTCTACGGCGCGGTAAGACTGGGACCGATGGCTGTGGACTTTACCTGGCTGCGGCCGCGCCGAAGCAATCGGCTCAACCAGCCGACCGGGCTGCTGAAATCCCTCGAGCAACCAGATGTCCGACCGGGCACTGGCGAGAGAGGTGAGGAACCCCTGTCCTTTCGCAGAACGACAAGCCGCGAATCGGCTGATTGGCGATCGGAATCGGCCCGAGGTCGGGATTGATCAGGTCTTGACGTACCTGGTCGGTTCGGATGGTCGATCTCGACGAGCGCGAAGTGGCCGGACGGCGTCGCTTTCGGCAAGCACGAGCACGTGGCGGCTGTCGGCAGCCCACGTGAAATGCGAATGGGCGGCTCGCTGAGCAGCGTCGACGCGCACCGCCTTCGGCTGCGAACACGCGGCCAAGCCGTCGGCGGTCTCACAGAGGATCCACTGTCCGTCCGGCGACCACGCGCGTCGAACGTGCAGGACGGAATGCCGTCAAGCAGTCTGCACCGACTCCGGCGGTGCCCACGCGAATCTTGGCGCAGGGTGATTCGCGACCATCGCGGTCGCGCAGCTCTGCGATACGACGATCCATTCGCCGTCAGGCGACCAAGTCGGAGAGTCCTGAAACGCCGGATGCCGAGTCGCTCGCTGACCAATCGCACGGGGTGCCGCCAGTGGACGGCGACAGCCAGATCGCGAACGTCCCCTGCCGCTCTGCCGCTGATACGCGAGCGTGCGGCCGTCCGGAGAATAGGCCAGCGACCCCAACGCGTCCGACGTGCGACGAGCCGAAGTCGTCGCCGGTCACGATCGGACGTTCGAACTGGCCGTCGCGGCTTCGCGCCCAGATCTCGAGACGTGCCGGATGCGGTCGGTGACGAACGCGAACTGATCGCCGGATGGCGACCAGGCGGGCGCGAACTCGTTGCGCGCGGTCGCGAGGACCGTTCGACGAGCGCGACCGTCCGGCGAGATGAGCGACGAGATCGAAATCGACTTCGTCCGACGCGTAGGCGATCGCCCGGCCGTTCGGCGCAACACGGCGGGATCGGTTTCGTTGGTGTGCGTGGCGGTCAGTTGCGTTTCGCGTGCCGGACACGGTGTCGGCCATCCACAGGTGGCGATTGCCGCCAGGCGCAGTCGGGCATGCGCCACGACGACGTGGCGGTTGTCGGGCATCCAGCCGAAGGGCGTGAGGTTCGGCGACTGTGGTCAAGTCCGTCGAGCAGATCTCGCGCGGGCTCCCGTTCCAGTGCGGGATGATGATAGAACGCGCTGCGCGGCTAGGCGTCGCCGGATCGATGCGCCCGGTCGTCGTACATCCACATCGAGCAACTGCCCGTCGTCGACTGAAGCGCAGCTGGCCGCCGATCGCTTTGCAGCTGGTCGAACGGCGGACGCGACTCCACGCGTCGGCTCGGCGCCCGGTCGGAGACGACCACCAGAGATCGGCCCGCGCACAATCCGGTCGCGGCGCGGCGCAGCAACGCCAACCGCTTTGCCCTCGTCGATCGATCGCCGCCTTGCGCGACGTTTTCGAGCAGGACGCTCGGGACGACCGCCGGCAACGCCGACCGTCCACAGCGCTTCGCGCGTCGCCCGCGGGCGACACGAAGTAGACGCAGCTGGCCCTCGGGCGCCCAGAACGGCTCCTGCGCGTCGAAACGTCCGTGAGTGATCTGCCGGCTAGATCACGTCGCCGATACGGCGGACGAACATCTGCAGCACGCCGTCAACGTCGGCTGACATAGGCGATCGACTGTCCATCGGCCGACCACGCTGGCGTGCCCTCGTATTGCGCCGCAGCGGACGCAACGGCGTGAAACTCGCAGCGGCGCGTACGTCAGGAATCCGCGACAGCGGCCGATCACACGACATCAGCCGCTCGCCAGCAGCGTCGACCAGCCGCCAGGGCAGTTCCACTGCGCACGGCGCGAGCATCGCCGGCTCGGCGGCGAGTGACGGTTGGCTCAGTCGAGCGTCTCGCAGCAGTCGATCGCGGACGCGTCGCAGCTCTCGCGCGAGATCGTCGGAGGCCGAGTATCGCTCGTTCGCGTCCTTCGCGAGGCACTGCTCGACGATCCAGCGCGAGTGCCGCCGGAACTCGAGGGTTGAGCTCGCGCGATCGGCTTGCGGCTCTTCGTGCAGCACCGCGGACAACGTGTCGGCGACGCTGTCGCGGCGGAAGGCGAAGCGTGCCGGTCGCCATCTCGTACACGCAGCGCGCCAAACGAGAATTGATCGGTGCGAAAGTCGCCGGCGCTGCCCGCGCGCCTGCTCGGGGCTCATGTACGGCCGGCGTGCCGCTCAGCCCACCTTCCAGACTCACCGTCGTGGCGTGGCCGGCCGTCGTCGTGAGCATCGAGCCGATCCGGCGTCGATCGCGCGAGACCGAAGTCCACGATCCGTGCGGTCCCGTCCTTGGCCAGCATCACGTTCTCAGGCTTGATGTCGCGATGTACGATCCCGATCGCATGCGCCGCCGTCAGCCCATCGGCAATCTGGACCGACAGATCGAGCAAGCGCTTGAGCGGCATCGGGCCGCGCGACAGCTCATCGCGCAGCGACTTGCCCTCGAGCCACTCGGAGACGAGGTAGTAGCGACGTGCCATCGACGTCGGCGTCGTACACACGCAGGATGTTCGGATGATTGAGCGCGCTGGCCGCGCGGCCCTCGGCCAGCAGGCGGCGTTGCCGATCGGGATTACCTGAGGCGCTGTCGGGATGCAGCAGCTTGATCGCGACGTCGCGCTCCAGGCGCGGGTCCCACGCCTTGAACACCTCGCCCATTCCGCCTTCGCCAATCTTGGCGACGATGCGATACGGGCCGATGGTCCCTCGTGTCGAGGGGTCGGGGGGGCTCATCGGCGGGATGGATTCTAGGACAAAGTCGACAGTCCACGGTCCACAGTCCACGGTCCGCCGTCCTGGTTCACGCTGCGCATGCTCCGTGGATTGTTACAGACCGCGCAACGGTGGACCGTGAACTGAGAACCAAATGAAAACGCCCGACCCCTTGGGGGATCGGGCGTTCGCAGTATCTCCGCCGGCTCGGCTGGCCGCTACTCGACGTAGCTATAGCCGCAGTTCTCGCACACCCACATGCGTCCTTGCTTGTACATGTTGTAGGCGCACTGCGGGCAGATGCGATATTCGCGGCCTTCCTTGTCGATCAGCTTCTTCTCCTCGTCCTTCTTCTCGCCGTCAGCGAACGGGTCCGGCGGCGTCTTGGGCTCTTCCTTCTTCGGCTCCTGTGGCTGCGGCGGCTGCTGCGCAAACGCAGGGGCGGCGACGGCCAATCCGATCGTGGCCGCAAAGATGGCGGATCCACGCAGAAAACTCCGACGATCGAGGCTCACTCCCTGGAAGGTTATCGAACATGAAGACGGCTCCTACGTGCGCGAATTATAACGTGCGGACCCAAAAAAAACCGGGGGGACGTTGCGGCTCTCAAGAAACGCCACCCCCGGTGCTTCCCTCTGTCGTTGTATCGGCAGGATACGACGGTCGAGTGCATGGTTTGTCACTCTTTGTCTCCTCCGCCTTCGCGCAAAGCGCTTCGGGCCGGACCGCCGAAGCTTTAGCGGAGGCCGGTCGGCGAGACAGGCTTGAGCCCTCTCTACTGATTCCCGTCACCTGAACATGCGCAGCAACCGGGTCACCGGATCGTAGAAGCGGTCGACGACGCGTTCCTTGAGGGGAATGATGGCGTTGTCGGTGATGTGAATGTGCTCCGGACAGACCTTGGTACAGCACTTGGTGATGTTGCAGTAGCCGATGCCGTTGGCCCCCCGCACGTCCGGCACGCGGTCGTCCGTATCGAGCGGGTGCATCTCGAGCGCCGCGGTATACACGAAGAAGCGCGGCCCGATGAACTCGTCGTGCTTGTTGTGATCACGCAGCACGTGACACACGTCCTGGCAGAGGAAGCACTCGATGCACTTCCGGAATTCCTGCACTCGATCGATGTCGCTCTGCGACATGCGCCAGGTGCCATCGCTGGCGTCGGGCCGGCGCGGCTTGAACTTGCGCAGTCCCTTCTTGACCCGGAAGTTCCACGACACGTCGGTGACGAGATCCTTGATGAGCGGAAACGCGCGCATCGGCTCGATGGTCACCGGCTGGTCGAGATCGAGTGAGTTGAGCCGGCTCATGCACATCAATCGCGGCTGCCCGTTGATCTCCGCCGAGCACGACCCGCACTTCCCGGCCTTGCAGTTCCACCGGCACGCGAGATCCGGCGCCTGCTCGGCCTGGATCTTGTGAACCGCATCCAGCACCACCATCCCCTCGTCGATCTCGGTCCGGTAGTCCTTGAACCCGGCAGCGGTCCCGCCGGGTTCGCTGCGCCAAATCCTGAACGTTGCGCTGTTAGCCATCGTCGTCACTACTGTTTCTGTTCTTCGACGATCTGCTTGAGCTCCGGCGGCATGTCGGCCAGCGGCACTCGTGAGACCTTCATCGATCCGTCGGGTTGGCGTTTGACGGCAATATTGACCGTCGAGTACTCAGCCTTCTTGTCCGGATAGTCGTCGCGGAAATGGCCGCCGCGGCTCTCCTTACGCTCGATCGCCGACCGCGTGATGGCTTCTGAGGCATCGAGGAGATTTCGCAGGTCCAGGCAGGTGTGCCAGCCGCCGTTGTACTCACGATGGCCGTCGACGCCGGCCTTGACCTCGCGCTCCCGGAGGCCCCGAAGCCGGGTCAACGCGTCCTGCATCTCGCTTTCGGTGCGAACGATGCCGACGAGCTCCTGCATCGTGTTTTGGAGGTCTTGCTGAATCTTGTACGGATTCTCGCCCGCCGCGCCACGATCGAACGGGGCCAGCGCGTGCTTGATCGCCCGCTCGACCGCGCCATCGTCCACCCCCGCTGCGGTTCCCTTGCGGGCGGCCGCGGCAGCGTACTCCCCGGCGCGCTTGCCGAAGACGATCAGATCCGAGAGCGAATTGCCGCCGAGGCGATTGGCGCCGTTGATGCCCGCCGCGCACTCGCCGGCGGCAAAGAGTCCCGGAACGGTGGACTCCTGCGAGTCGGAGTCGACGCGGATGCCGCCCATGATGTAGTGCATCGTCGGGCCGACTTCCATCGCCTCCTTCGTGATGTCGAGGTCGGCCAGCTCTTTGAACTGGTGATACATGCTCGGCAGCTTGCGCTTGATGTGCGCTTCCGAGTCGGAGATCTTTTCCTTGATCCACGCGATGTCGAGGAAGACACCGCCGTGCGGCGAACCGCGGCCGGCCTTCACCTCGCGATTGATGCAGCGAGCCACGTGATCGCGCGTCAGCAGCTCGGGCGGACGCCGGGCGTTCTTGTCGCCTTGAACGTAACGCCAACCCTCCTCCGGGTCGGACGCGGTCTGCGGCTTGTAGTTGTCCGGAATGTCGTCGAACATGAAGCGGCGGCCTTCGCTGTTGCGCAACACACCGCCTTCGCCGCGCACGCCCTCGGTGACGAGAATGCCGCGCACGCTTGGCGGCCAGACCATGCCGGTCGGATGGAACTGGATGAACTCCATGTCGATGAGCTCGGCGCCGGCGCGATACGCCAGGGAGTGGCCGTCACCGGTGCCTTCCCAACTGTTGCTCGTCACCTTATAGGCGCGGCCCACGCCGCCAGTCGCCAGCACGATGGCCTTGGCAGAAAAGATGTGGAACCGGCCGCGCTCGCGGTCGTAAGCGACCACGCCGGCCGCGCGCCCGCCATCGACCAGCAGGTCGATGACGGTGTATTCCATGTGCACCGTCACGCCCAGGTAGGTGGTGTGATCCTGCAGCGCACGGATCAGCTCCAGGCCCGTGCGATCGCCGACGTGCGCGAGACGCGGGTAGCGGTGGCCGCCGAAGTTGCGCTGATTGATGCGGCCGTCCGGAGTGCGGTCGAACACCGCGCCCCACGCCTCGAGCTCGCGGACGCGATCGGGCGATTCCTTGGCATGCAGCTCTGCCATGCGCCAGTTGTTCACGTACTGGCCGCCGCGCATCGTGTCGGCAAAATGGACGCGCCAGCTGTCGCGATCGTCGTTGTTGGCCAACGCCGCCGCCATGCCGCCCTCAG
This sequence comes from uncultured Acidobacteriota bacterium, assembly GCA_963773045.1. Lineage (GTDB taxonomy): Bacteria > Acidobacteriota > Vicinamibacteria > Vicinamibacterales > UBA2999 > 12-FULL-67-14b. Next base: position 667,739 of record CAVYZT010000016.1, read on the forward strand.
CCATGACGGTGTGCGCCTTGCCCAACAGCGACTTGCAGATCAACCCGACGGATACGCCGCCGTTCGCCGCCTCGATGGCGGCGCGAAGCCCGGCGCCGCCGGCGCCGATGACTAGGACGTCGTACGAATACGTTGCGTGAACCGACATCAGAGCAGCCTCAGGTCGGTCCAGATCCCCATCGAGCAGAGCCGGATGTAGAGGTCAGTGAACCCGACCCAGAACAGGCTGCACCAGGCGAAGAGCTGATGCTTGTAGTTCAGGCTGCTGCTGCACGAATAGGCAAAGTCGCAGACGGGAGACTTGGAGATTTCATCCTTGAATCCGCCAACCAGGTGTCTGGCCGCGTGACAGCCGAAGGTATAGCTCGCCAGCAGCACGACGTTGACGGCGAGCACGATCGTCCCCACCCCGATGCCAAAGCGCGTGGCACCGTTGTCGGTGAACCACAGCGCCTTCCACACGTCCCACGAGAGTATGCCGATGAAGATGGCAGCGATGTAGAACGTGTAGCGATGGATGTTTTGCAGGACGAGAGGGAACGAGTTCTCGCCGCGATAACCCGTCCGCGGCTCACCGACGGAGCAGGATGGGGGATCGGCCCAGAACGCCTTGTAGTAAGCGCCGCGGTAGTAGTAGCAGGTGAAGCGGAAGCTGCCGGGAAACGGCAGAATCAGCATCGCCGGAGAAAACGGGATGAAGCCGGGCCAGAATGGCGGAACGGCGCCGAACAACGCGTGCGGCGAATCGCCCCAGAAGACGGGAGAGTAGAGTGGGGAGAGATACGGCCCAAATTCGTAATGCGCCCCCTGGAACATCGCCCAGGTCGTGTAGACCACAAACCCCGAAAGGCCGAGAAATACTCCGAGAGGTGCCGCCCACCACGCGTCGCGACGGGATGTCTGACCGAAGCCGCGCTGGACGGCCTGTACGGGAATCACCTGCATGAGGCCGCCTCCGAACACACCCGAACGAGTATGAAGCCGACTAACGATAGCCGTTCGGCAGCGTGAATGGCAAACCTATGATCCAGACGCATCGGTCGCAATGCTCGCCTGAAATCCGCTCGTAGGAGAGCGCGCCTGACGGGCAGTGTTCGACTTGCCGCACGATGGCCTCCGACTCGGTGCCTTCGAGAATCACCCACGGCCGGCGGCGTGGATCGAAGACCTGTGGCAGCCCGCGAAAACAGATGCCGGAATGGATGCAGAGGGACGGTTGCCAGATGACCGTCACCTCGCCGTTCGAATAGCGCTTGACGATGTCTTTCATGACTAGCGATGCTCCGTCTCAGACCAGCGATTCATCCACATCCTCCGTGTTTTCGGAGGTGTTGACCACGATGGCCCCGGTGAGCGTGCGATGGACCGGGCAGCGGTCGGCGATCTCCAGCAGCCGCGTCCGCTGATCGAGCTCGAGCGTACCCTCGAGATGCACGTGCCGATTGATCACATACCGCCCGTCTTCGTGCCCGGCGGTCAGCTGGACGATGGCATCAGTAAGCGGCCAGCCCTTGCGGCGCGCGTAGATCCGGAGCGTCGAGGCCGTGCAAGCGGCGAGCGACGACAGCAGAATCTCATGCGGACTCGGACCGGTATCGCCGCCACCCTTGTCCTCGGGCTCATCGACGCGCAGCTGATGCGGCCCGACCTCGACGTGTGCCGCGAGCGCGGCATCGTCGACCCAGCTCGCCTTGACCTCTCGCATCCACCTATTAGAACTCTCGCGAAGAGCCTTCGTATAGAGCCTTCGTATGGCCACTCTACTTCGCGACCTGCGTGAAACAGGTTCTGCAGTTCTGCGGGTTCTACAGGTTGCCGCAGAATCGGCCCGAAGGGGCGCTCCGGCGGACCACGCCAACCAGCCTCCGCTATAGCTACGGCGGTCCGCCGAAGCCTTCGGCGAAGGCGGACGCTCGTAATCGATTGTTGCGAGCGACGGCGGGCTACAGGGTCGGTGCGTTCATCAGGAACGTCGCCGTTTGATGGAGGAAGTTCCGCAGCACGGCCTCCGCGTCGGCGGGCAACTTCGCGGCGTCGATCGCGCGGTCCATCAGGCTCACCCATCGGTCGCGCGCGCGCTGATCCAGCTTGAAGGGGTGATGGCGCTGACGCAGACGCGGATGCCCACGCTCCTCGACATAACGCTGCGGTCCACCGAATCGGTAGACGAGGAAGTCTCTCAGCCGCTGTTCCGCACCTGAGAGGTCCTCTGCCGGATACATCGCACCGAGCACCTCGTCGCCCGGCACCTGCGCATAGAACGCGCGGACCAGCCGCTCGAACCCGTCCTCGCCGACGACCGCAAACACCTCGTGAAGTTCCAAGGCTCCATGGTTCCACAGTTTTCATCACTCCGTTCTCGTCAATCGCGCATCGAGTTGGTAGCCTTCCGTATAGACATGCACCGCCCGTCGTGGATGTGGATTGTGGTGATCGCGTTCGTCGCATGGAGCGCGAGGTTCATCTATCACACGAGCTTTCTCTTGGAGGGAGTTCGCTATACGTGCCTGTTTGACGACGCCATGATCTCGATGGCGTACGCGCGCAACCTGACGGAAGGACATGGATTGAACTGGGCTCGATGGGGAAGCCCGGTGGAGGGCTACACACATCCGCTGTGGGTGGCGCTCATGGTGATCCCGAACGCCGCAGGTGTGCCCTTTCCGTGGCGGAGCCTGGTGATTCAGCTCTTCAGTTTGACCTTCCTGGTGGCGAATCTGTTCGCCATCGAGTCTTTCGTTCGAAAGACCTGGCCACAGCTGCGAAGCGCGTCCCTCGTCGCGGTGGTAGCGACGGCTGCATACTACCCGCTCAATCATTGGGCCCTCCAGGGCATGGAGTCGGGCCTGCAAGCGCTCCTCTTGATCCTGGGCGTGGGCGCGGCCGCGGAGCGTTCGAATGCGGGACTGATCAAACTCGCCGGCATCAGCGCTGCGGCCACACTCCTGCGGATGGATCTTTGGATTCCTGTGGCGCTGCTCTTCACGGCAGCGGGTCCAACGTTGTGGCGGGCCAACGGGCGTACTCGGGCGATCGCCCTTGGCGCGCTCCTCGTGCCAAACCTCGCATACGCCGCGTTTCGCTGGATCTACTTCAACGACGTCCTACCCAACACGTATTACTTGAAACTGACGGGCACGCAGCTGGATGTGCGCGTGGTTCGCGGGCTCCAGGTGTTTGCCAGTTTCGCGCAGACCATCTGGCCGCTTCTCGTCGTCGGCGCGCTGGCGGTCGCGGCGACATGGAAGACTCAGGTTGTTCGCTGGATGTTCGTCATCGTGGCGTCTCAGTTTGCCTATGCAATCTGGGTGGGAGGGGACGCCTGGGAATGGTCGTCGGTTGGAGCCAATCGCTTCTATTGTGCGGTAATGCCGCTGTTGTTCATCCTGATCGCGGCAGCCATTGAACTGCGATTTCGAATGGCCGCGAATACCTGGGCCGCACTCACCATCGCATGCCTCGTCGGGCTCGCCAGTAACGGCCTGCTGAGCAGGGACTGGCAGCCTCACTTCGACAATCTCATTCTTCGGAATCCGCCACTGCATGTGGCCGATCACCAGCGCGTGCTGCGCGACGTGATGGAATTGAATTACCGGGTGCCGCCGCAAACGCGCGTCGCGGTCGTGTGGGCCGGCATTCCGGCGTTCTTCTCTGACTTCCAAATGGTCGACGTGCTCGGATTCAACGATCGAGTCATCGCCAAACTGCCTGTCGCCCCGCGTCCGTATGGCGACGGACCGGACGCGTTTGTGCCCGGCCATATGAAGTTCGACCTCCACTACACCCTCGACACCCTGCAAACCGATGTCTTCTATCAAAGTTGGGAGGTGAACACCGAGGTGGACACGCAGCTGAGGCGCCGGGAGTTTCGTCGTGTCGGTCAGTACTTCTGGTTTCGCAAGGGACTCCCAACCAGGTAGGGCGGGGATTCCAGAACCTTGTAAGATCGGGGCATGGACGACGCCCCGAAAAGCGCATTGGAGCTCGCGATGGAGCGGCTCCGCAAGAAGGATGCGGAGCAGGGCGTCAGCGATCGATCGCTCTCGGAAGACCAGAAGGCGGAAATTGCGACGGTGCGCCAGAACTACGCCGCCAAGCTGGCGCAGGAAGACATCCTCGTCAAGTCACGCCTTGCCACGCTGAGGGAATACGAAGAGCGTCAGAAGCTGGAAGAAGGTCATCGCCGCGAGATGCAGCGCCTGAACGACGAGCGCGACCGGAAGATCGAGAAGATCAGGAACCAGTAGCAATTCGCTGTTCGCTATTCGCTGTTCGCTGTTCGCTGTTCGGAATTCGCAGTCGCCCAGCGGTCGCCGGCTCCCGGTTCGCAGTTGCTGGTTGCCGGTTCAGCTGAACACGCTCTTCGCCACGAACCAGACGTTCGCTGGCCGTTCGGCCAGCCGTCGCATGTACCAAGGGAACCAGTACGATCCATACGCAATCAGCACTCGCACCGACGCACCGTCGCGTGCCAGGCGAAGCTGTTCGGCCCGCCGAATGCCATAGAGCATGTGGAACTGGTACTCCGCCGGCGGCACGCGGGTGGACGAGGCGTGCTGCCGGATCGTCTCGATGAGCGCGGTGTCGTGTGTGCCGAAGACGGCGCGCGCGCCAGAGGCGCGGCAACCCGGCTCCAACATCGTCTGCGCCAGCGCGAGGTAGCTGGCATCGACCTCGCTCTTCTTGGGAAACGCGAGCGTCGCCGGCTCGTTGTAGGCGCCCTTCACGAGCCTGATCCCGATGCCGCGGCCCATCAGATCGACCAGATCCTCGCGCGTGCGGAACAGATAGGCTTGGAGGCAGACGCCGACCCGAGGAAACTCGCTCTTCAAGCGCCGAGTGAAGTCGATGGTCACGTCGACATAGCTCGATTGCTCCATGTCGATCCACAGGTAGGTGCCGAGATCGTGAGCGCGTGAGCCGAGCGTCCGCAAATGGTCGTAGGCGAGCGAGCGTTCAATGTCGAGGCCGAGCTGCGTGAGCTTGATGGACGGTTCGCACGCGAGCCTCAACTGCGCGATCCGTTCGAGTCCCTCCAGATAATGCTGCAAGACCGCGTCGGCCTCCGCCTGATCCTTCACGCCTTCGCCGAGCCGCGTGAACAGCGACTGCACGCCCTGCCCTGCCATCACGCGCGCCGCGCCGATCATGTCGTCGAACGACTCGCCAGGCATGAACCGGGAAACCGCTCGCCTGACAAACGGGGCCTTCGACGCCCGCTCGCGGAGCCATGTGCTCTCCGAGCCCTTGATCAGGATCTTCCTCATGACGCTCATGGGGGAATATTAACTGGGGACTTGGGACTTGGGGCTTGGGGCTGCCCTGGCCCCGAGCCAAGCCTCAAGCCCCAAGCCCCAAGCCTCAAGCCCCCGTTCACCGAGGCCTCAGAGTATGCAGTGGTCCGATACGGCCGAGATTCGGCCACGTGAGGTGAACGATGAGGACGACGAGGAGAGTGGCGATGCCTCCGCCGGCGACCGACAGCGTGGGACCGAAGAGTGCGGCGGTGGCGCCGCTCTCGAAGGCGCCAAACTCGTTCGAGAAGCCGACGAACACGTAGTTGATGGCCGACACCCGGCCGCGCAGGTGGTCCGGCGTGATCGTCTGCTCGAGCGTCAGCCGAATCACGACGCTGAGATTGTCGAAGACGCCGGTGAGATACAGGCACGCGAGCGAGACGACGAACAAGCGCGACAGACCGAACCCGATCGTCGCCAGTCCGAATCCCACGACCGCGAACAGCAGGACTCGGCCCGGATGGTGCCAGGGTCGCAGTCGCGTGGTGACCAAGGCCATGGACATCGCGCCCAGGCCCGGCGCGGCGCGCAGCCAGCCAAGGCCGGCGGGCCCCACCTGGAGAATGTCCTTCGCATAGATCGGCAGCAGGGCGATGGCGCCGCCAAACAGCACCGCAAACAGATCGAGCGTGATCGCCGCGAGAAACAACGGGTTGCGGCGGACGAACGTGAATCCGGCGAAGATCTCACTGGGCGTCCGCCGGGAGTCCGATCGGATCGGCTGGCGCACCGGCAGTTGGCGCAGCATCGCGATGAAGATCAGCTGGCCGGCGGCGGCCATCAGAAACGGCACGGTCGCCGATCCGGTGGCAGCGATCACGAGTCCGCCGACCGCCGGACCGCTCACCGCCGCCAGCTGAAACGTCGACGATAGCCATGCGTTGGCGTTGGCAAACACCATCGGCTCGAGCAGCTGCGGCAGGATGGTGTTGACCGAAGGCGCGGCAAACGCACGCGCCGTTCCGACCAGCATCAGCAAGAGGTAGATGACCGGTGTCGGCCCGTTGAGCCAGGAGACGAGCGCCAGCCCAAGCGCCGCCACCGTCAGGACCGAGTGCGCGAAGATGCCGACGTTGCGGCGCGGATACCGGTCCGCGGCGTTCCCCGCCACGACCATGAGCAGAAAGACCGGCGTCAGCTCGGCAACGCCGACCAGGCCGAGCGCCCAGGGATCGCCCGTTCGTTCGTAGAGTTGCCAGCCGACAGCAACGGAGATGATTTGCCAGCCGGCGACGGCGGCAAAGCGACCGAAAGCAAACGGGCGAACGACGGGATGGCGAAGTGCGGCGTACGCGTCAGAAGCCGGAGTCAACGGATTGGACGTGTCGTTCGCTCGTCAACCCGTCTTCCGGTTGACGTGCGGTTCGTGGTTCACGATAGCATGAGCGTCGATGCTCCACGGTCATCCACGACGCCAGGAGCGATCGGGATTTCGCGGCCGTGGATCGACCCGCTCGTCGGTTGTGGCGATGGTCTTTGCCGCTGCTGACCTCAGATGAAGATCGGTCTTCAAGCCTGGGGCAGCGAAGGCGACATCCGTCCGTTGATCGCGCTCGCCCATGGCCTGTCCCGGCGCGGGCACGACGTCGAGCTGGTCTACACCGACTTCGAGGATCGGCAATTCGATGCGCTCGCGAACCGCCTCGGGTTTCGCGCGCGGGCGATTGCCACGCCGGTCGTCGACCCGAATGAGCTGACCCGCATCGGCCGGCTGATCATGGCTGCGCGCGATCCGCTCACTCAGAGCCGGGTGATCGTCCGCCATCTGTTCGACCCCGTCTCCGAACCGATGTTTACCGCCTCGACGGAACTGTGCCGCCGTTCCGACGTGGTTGTCGGTCACTTCTTTCTCTATCAGCTGCAAGCGGCGGCCGAGTTGGCTGGATGTCCATGCGCGAGCGTCATGTTCGCGCACAACCTCGTGCCGAGCCGATCGATCACACCGTCGGGTCTGCCTCGGCTGGGGAACTGGGCGAACGGCTTCGAGTGGGCGCTCGCGCGGTTTGCGGTCAACCGGATGAAGCGCGCGGACGTGAACCGCTTTCGCGCTCGGCTGGGGTTGCCGCCGATCACGGATGTGATGACCCAGGCCTGGGCCTCGCAGCGGCTCAATCTGATCGCGGTCAGTCCGGCAATCTGTCAGGCTCCGGCCGATTGGCCTCCACACCATCGCGTCTCCGGGTTTCTGGCGATGACGGCGAACACAGAGGAAGCCGTCCCGGAAGGCGTCCGTGCCTTTCTCAATGACGGCGCCCCGCCGGTCTTCATGGGCTTTGGCAGCCTGATGCCGAGAGACCGGGCCCAGCTCGACGAGACGGTCTCCCTTCTCCGCAACGCTGCCGTTCGCGCCGGATCCAGGGCCATCATCCATGTGCCGCCCGGCTCGCATCTCTCGGTTGGTCGTGATGGCGATGTCCTGATGATTGGACGTATGTCACACGCGGCGCTCTTCCCTTGCTGCGCGGCCGTCGTCCATCACGGCGGCGCCGGCACCACGCACACGGCATTGATTGCGGGTGCTCCTTCGATCCTCGTGCCTCACGTTGCGGATCAGTTTTTCTGGGCCGACGAGCTCGGCCGGATCGGCGTCGCGTTGAAGCCGCTGCCGCGCCGTTCGCTCTCCGTAGAACGGCTCGCCGATCGCATTCGCACGACGATCGCGAGCGCTGGATTGCGCGACCGCGCCCGACAACTGGCGGCCCGGATTCGCGGGGAAAACGGCGTCGAGCGTGCCGCGGACTTCATCGAGCAGCTGGCGCCCTTGTAGAACCAGTCGAGCCCGTCGAACCCGTCGAACTCATGGAACCTGGTCCCCCATGGAACAACTTTTGATATCCCACAACCCAGAGGTGTGCATGGTCCCCATGAGTGGACGTTGCGCGCTCATCGCGGTCGTCGTGCTGCTCGTCGCGGCACCCGTGCGGGCGCAAGCGAAGATCGGCTTTGGCGGCGGAGGGACGATCGATCCCCAGCAGGTTTATGGCGGCGTCTCCTGGCAATCGCCGGACATCGGCGGCCGATTCCACCTGCGGCCCGGCCTCGATGGCAGCTGGGGCGACGGCTTGCGGCTCGCCTCGATCAACATCGATCTCATCGTGGAGATCCCTCTGGGTAAGTCCGCGTGGTCGCTGGTGCAGGGCGGCGGGCCCACCATTGTGATTGCGACGCTCAGCGACGTCGAGAACAGCTCCAAAGACGTCCACGCGGGCGGCAGCTACCTGTTCGGCTTCACGCACACCAACGGCTTCTTCACCGAGTTCAAGATCGGCGGCGGCGGGTTCGTGCCGAATCTCAAAATGGGAGTGGGATGGGCGATTGAGCTGAAGTGATGCTGATCGCCTGAGAAATCAATCCACAGACTTCACAGATTCCGCAAATACGAATGTCAGGCCCGCCGCGGGCGCTGCGCGAAGCGCAGCGTCGAGCCGAGTGAGCCAACGCGAAATCGAAGGAGCCATTCCCCTTCCCCGCGTGCTCTTTCAATTTCGCATTGGCTCACTCGGCCTGCGGCCTTCGGCCGCGCGCGGGCCTGACGTCGATGTCCAATGCCTGCGCGATCAGCATCTGTGCCATCTGTGTCATCTGTGTCATCTGTGGATAGACAACCACTCAAGCGTAAGATCGGCGGATGCTACGCGAACGCACTTATACCTGGGACGATCCCGCTCACCTCTCCGACATCTACCGCACGCTGCCGGGCCTCGAGGGCCTGCAGCGCGTCATCCGCGGCGATCTGCCGCCTCCACCGATGGCGCGCCTCATGGATCTGCGGCTGATCGAAGTCGGGAGCGGACGTGCCGTGTTCGCGTCCACTCCTTCTGAGTTTCATTACAACCCGCTCGGCGTCGCCCACGGCGGCCTGGCCGCGACGCTGCTCGACTCGGCGATGGGCTGTGCCGTCCACACCACGCTCGAGGCCGGCGACCTCTACACGACGATCGAGTTGAAGATCAATTTCCTGCGCCCGCTCACGGTCGGAACGGGCGAGGTTCGTGGCGTCGGCACGGTGCTGAGCGGCGGCCGCACCACCGCGCTCGCCGAAGGTCGATTGGAGGGATCGGACGGGAAGCTCTACGCCTTTGCAACCTCGACATGCCTCATCAGGCGCGCCTCGTCGACTGCGTAAACAAGGTGCCAAGTGCCAGGTGCCAACAGTGCCAAAGGGTTGGTGCCAAGTGCCAAAGAAACAACAAGGGCGGTTACGATCGCTCGCAACCGCCCCCAGCACCAACCGTTTGGCACCCTAGAGGCACCCTAGGCACCTGACTATTTTTTGACGTACTTTTTCAGCGCCTTCGGTCCGACTTCCGCGCCGTAGACGTTGCCGGCCGCGTCGACTGCAATGCCTTCGGCGGCGAGCGTGCCGGTTGGCCCCGGCGTGCCGTCAGCCTTCTTCAGTACCGCCTTTCCGTCTACCATCGCGAACGTCACGCCCTCGCCTGACGGATCGGGTATGAACGCGATCACCTTGCCGTCGCGCGCCGAGCCGACGCGGATGCCGCGCTTCCACGCGCCGTGCGGCGGGTTGACGGAGCCGGACTCGGAGTCGGCACCATAGATCGTGTCGTCGCGCGTGATGAAGATGCCGCTCAACCGGCTGAACTGATACCAGGTGTCGAGCGTCTTGTACGACTCGGGATCGAGAATCTGAATACGATTGTTCGATCGATCGGCGACGAAGAGCCGCCCCTTCGAATCGAACGCGAGGCCGTGTGGCTGATCGAACTCGCCTTCGGTTCCGGGACCACGCTTGCCGAACTCCTTGATGAACTTCCCGCTCTTGTCGAACCGGACCAGGCGGGCGTTGGCGCCGCCGTGGCCTTCGCCAACCAGGATGTCGCCGTTCGGATAGGTGATGACGTCGTTGGGCTGGAAGAACGACGCCGGGTCGGCCGGCTGGCCCGGCTGATTGCCGCCCGCCTTGCCGAGCGTCAACAGCAGCTTGCCGTCGGGGCTGAACTTGAACACCTGGTGGCCGACGACCTTGGCCGGCGCAGGCGACAGCGGTGCATCGGCCGGTGCGCCCGGCCGGCGGCGAGGCAGATTGTCGTTGCCGTCGGTCACCCAGATGTTGCCGTCGCGATCGACGTGAATCCCGTGCGGGAACACCATCATGCCGGCGCCAAAGCTCTTGACGAGTTTGCCGGTCGCATCGAAGTGAAGCACGACGTCGAGCGTCGACATCTCGCCCTTCGTGGCGTCCCAACACGTGTTGGCGCCGCAGCGTTCGGCCACCCAGATCGTTTTGCCGTCTTTGTCGATGTCGACCGCGCTCGTCGACCCCCACGTACGGCCGGCAGGCATCTTGGCGAAGCCCTCGATGGTCGAGTACGGATTCGGCAAGTCATTGGTCGGCGCCGGCGTCTGTGCCAGCACGACACTCCCCAACCACACGACGGCGAGACCGGCCGCAACCACATCCAAACGACGTCCACGTGCCATCGGAACCCTCCCTTGAACCCGGCGACGCATCGTGATGCCGGGAGCTATCGGCTATCAGCTGTCGGCTATCCGCGAGCCAGCCATTTCCATCGACCTTCTATTCCGACTCGATAGCTGAGAGCCGAAAACCGAAGGCCGAAATGGCCGCGGGCCTTGGATGTTACACGCACCCCGCCCAATTCGGTAAGATGTTCCCTCTGGCCGAAGAGCCGGGAGATCAGCATGCGACCCTTCACATCGATTGCGATTGCAGCGACGATTCTTCTTCCGGCCAGTGGCCTCTTCGCGCAAGGCCAACCGCCACCGGTTCCGACCGAAACGACGACGCCGGCCATTGCCGGGGTCGTCGCTGCGGGCACCAAGGTCGAGGTGATCAAGAGCGGCTTCCGCGGCACCGAAGGTCCAATTGCGTTGCCCGATGGCAGCCTGATCTTCACGGAGACGCAGGCAAACCGGATCACCAAGATCGACAAGGACAACAACACGACGACGTTCCTCGAGAACACGAATGGATCGAATGGCCTGGCGTTCGACACCAAGGGCCGCCTGATTTCGGTGCAGACGACGCCGGGGCAGACCAAGATCGGCGTCATCTATCCAGCGGGCCAGGAAACGACGCTCACCGACAACTTCGACGGCAAGCCGTACGGCCGGCCCAACGATCTCGTCGTGGACAAGAAAGGCGGCGTGTACTTCTCTGAGCCCGGACCGAATCCGACCCCGGGGCAACCGCCAACCACACCGCCCCTCTCACCGGCGGTGTACTACATTCCGCCGGGCGGCAAGGCCGTGCGCGTGGCCGAGGCCATCGAGCGGCCCAACGGCGTTCAGCTCAGCCCGGACGAGAAGACGCTGTATGTGAACAACACCAGCGGCGAGTACGTGCTCGCGTTCGACATCAATCCCGACGGCTCGCTCAAGAACCGCCGGAACTTCGCGAAGTATCCGAACGTGGACCGCCCGGCCGGCGGCGGCGTCACGAGCGGCGCCGACGGCCTGGCGATCGACGCGCAGGGCCGCGTCTTTGCCGTGGCCAATGGCGGCGTGATTGTGTTCAGCCCGAAAGGCGAGCAGCTCGGGATTATCCCGGTGTCGCTGGCGCCGCAAAACATCGCCTTTGCCGGCGCCGACAAGAAGACGCTCTACATCGTCGGTCGAGGGTCTGCGTTCAAGGTGCGGCTGCTGACCGAGGGCCATAAAGGCAGAGCCAAGTAGGCCGGGTAAGGCTGGTAGGTAACTATGCCGATTTTCGAATACGAGTGCCGTCACTGCGGCCAGCAATTCGAGTTCCTCGTCCTGGCGGGCGCGACGCAGGGGCCCTCGTGCCCGAAGTGCCAATCGACCGAGCTCGAGCGGCTGTTGTCGATTCCCGCCGTGCAATCGGAATCGACTCACGGTTTGGCGATGAAGGCGGCCAAGAAGCGCGACAAGGTCGCGGCGTCAGAGCAAGCACGCGCCCAGCGCGAATACGAACAGCACCATAACGATTGAACCTGCAGAACCTCATCGAACCTGTCTATGTCGCTCCCAACTGCAACCGGCACCGCGCAATGCCCGGAATGCTTCGATGACGTCACGCTCACCAGCGTGATGCAGAACGAGATTACACAATGCCCCGGCTGCGGCGCCGAGCTCGAGATCATCTCGCTCGAGCCGCTTACCCTGTCGCTGGCGCCCCAGGAGGAGGAGGACTGGGGTGAGTAGCCACCCCACCGCGCACAGTCCGCGCGGCGGGGGCCCCGGCCGGGCGCGAGTTGGTGTCCTCTACAGCCGCGTCCGCGTCGAAGAAAAACTGCTGTTCGAGGCGTTCGAGCGGCGCGGCGTCGCACTCGATCTGCTGGACGACCAGAAACTGATCTTCGACCTCACCGACGTCGACAAGCATCCCTACGCCGATTACGACGTCATCGTCGAGCGCTGCATCAATCACAGCCGCGCGCTCTACAGCCTGAAGATTCTCAACGACCAGGGCGTGAAGACGGTGAACACCGCGCTCGTCGCCGACATCTGCGGCAACAAGCTGATGACGACCAGCGCGCTGGCGGCCGCCGGTGTGCCGCAGCCCAAAGCGCTCGTCGCCTTCACGCCGGAAAGCGCCATTGAAGCGATCGAGCGGCTCGGCTATCCAGCCGTGCTCAAGCCGACCGTCGGCTCCTGGGGACGGCTGTTGAGCAAGGTGAACGATCGCGATGCCGCCGAGTCGATTCTCGAACACAAGGAGACGCTGGGCAGCTATCACCACAGCATCTTCTATGTTCAGGAGTACGTGAAGAAGCCCGGCCGGGACATTCGGGCGTTCCAGGTCGGACCGGACACGATTTGCGCGATTTACCGGACCTCACCGAACTGGATCACCAACACGGCTCGCGGCGGCTCGTCGAGCAACTGCCCGATTACGCCGGAGCTCGCCGACATCTGCACTCGAGCCGCGCGCGCGTGCGGCGGTGGCGTGGTGGCGCTCGACCTGTTCGAGGATCCTGATCGCGGCATTCTCGTCAACGAAGTCAACTACACCATGGAGTTCCGCAACAGCATTGCCCCAACCGGTGTGAACATTCCGGAGCGCATGGTGGACTTCTGCCTTGACGTGGCGAAGAACGGGTGGGCGGCGGCCAACGGCTGGCGAGATGAGGGACCTCATCCGGCACAAATCTCGCTCGCCGAAGGCGCGTCTGCATAAGCCTTCAGAAGGCACAAGGCAGAAGACAGCAAGCACAAGGCAGAAGCCCGTTGACAACATCGGTCGCCATCGTTGGGGCCTCCGGCTATACCGGAGGCGAACTGCTTCGCCTTGCCCTCAGCCATCCGCACCTCGATCTCAAGCAGATCACGAGCGAGCGGCTCGACGGACAGTTCGTTCACTTCACGCATCCGAACTTGAGGCGGCGAACGCAGCTGAAGTTCGTTCGCGCTGAAGCCCTGGAACGCTGCGATCTGCTGTTTCTCTGCCTGCCGCACGGCAGCGCGATGGAGCGCATCGATCGTTTCGCGAGTCTCGCCAATCGCATTGTCGATTTGAGCGCAGACTTCAGGTTGCGCCGTGCCGAGGACTACGACCGGTGGTACGGGAAGCCGCACGGCAATCAATCCTGGCTGTCGAAGTTCGTCTATGGACTGCCCGAGCTGCACCGCGGCGAGATGACGACGGCCAGCTACATCAGCGGGGTCGGCTGCAACGCCACGGCAACCACGCTCGCGGTATGGCCACTCGCGAAGGCCGGCGTGATCGAGACCGCTCGGGGCATTGTCTGCGAGGTCAAGGTCGGCAGCAGCGAAGGCGGCGCGGCCTCAGCCGATTCCACCCATCATCCGGAGCGCGCAGGCGTGATGCGCAGCTTCGCGCCGACCGGGCATCGTCACACGGCCGAAGTGCTTCAGGCCTTGCGGCTTTGCCAGGTTGAAACCGACGTGCATCTGAGTGCGACCGCCGTGGATAACGTCCGCGGCGTGCTGGCTACCGCTCACGTCTTCGTGAAGCCCGGCGTCGCCGAGCGCGATCTGTGGAAGGCGTACCGCGATGCCTACGCAAACGAGCCGTTCGTGCGGATCGTGAAGGAGCGCACGGGCCTCTATCGATATCCCGAACCCAAGATTCTGTCTGGCAGCAACTACGCCGACGTCGGGTTCGAGATCGACGCCACGACAGGACGAGTCGTGGCGCTGTGCGCGATCGACAACCTGATGAAGGGCGCCGCTGGGAGCGCCCTGCAGTCGGCCAACATCATGATGGGATGGGACGAGACGGCGGGACTCGAGTTCCCAGGGCTCCATCCGATCTGATCACGGACAGGCCACAGAGGCACAGAGACACAGAGCTCAGGCTTGGCTGACATGCAAGATTCAACTGCCCAACGATTGCTCCGCGCCTCCGCGGCCAACGTACGTGATTTCCTTGTCAGCGTGACTGGCGTTGGTATTTTCGAAAGAGTTTCCTCTGTGTCTCTGTGTCTCTGTGGCCTGTACGTGATGGGCATCAGATGATTGTCGTCAAGGTCGGCGGCGGGACTTCGCTCAACATCGACGCCGTCGTCGCCGATGTCGTCGCTCTCCGCTCGACAGGCACCGAGCTCCTCCTGGTGCATGGCGGCGCGCAGACGACCAACGCGGTCGCCGAAGCGCTCGGCCATCCGCCGCAGTTCGTGATCAGTGAAACGGGGTACGTCAGCCGGCGCACCGATCGGCGGACACTCGAAATCTTCGAGATGGTCTATTGCGGCCAGCTCAACAAGATGTGGGTGGAAAAGCTGCAGCGGCGTGGCGTGAACGCCGTCGGCCTCTCCGGCCTCGACGGCCGCATCTTCGAGGGTGAGCGGAAGGACACCCTCCGCATTCGCGTCGATGGCCGGCGGATGGTGTTGCGCGACGATTGGACCGGCACGGTCGAGCGCGTCAACGTGACGCTGCTGCGACTGCTGCTCGACGCCGGCTACTTCCCCGTTCTCACGCCGCCGGGGGCATCGACCGCCGGCGACGCCATCAACGTAGACGGCGATCGCGCGGCGGCGATGGTGGCCGGCGCGTTCCGGGCAGAGGCACTCGTGATCCTCACCGACACTCCGGGACTTCTGCGCTCGTTGCCCGACGAGTCAACGCTCATCTCAGAGATCCCCAAGGCCAAGGCCGATCAGTTCATGCAGTTTGCCGAGGGGCGCATGAAGAAGAAGGTGATGGGCGCGGTGGAAGCGATTGAAGAAGGGGTCGGCAAAGTGATCTTCGCCGACGGACGAATTGACGAGCCGATCACTCGCGCGCTGTCAGGCGCCGGGACGCATATCGCCTGACACGCGTCTAGCGAACAGCGAACAGCGAATAGCGAATAGCGAATAGCTATCGGCGACTGTATGGCAAATAACGACCAGGGGAATTGGGCCAACGTCGAGGAGACGATTCTTGGCGGCACCACCGCGCGGCGAGGCGATCTGGTGTTCGTCCGGGGTGAGGGGTCATGGATCTTCGACAGCGCCGGCCGTCGCTATCTCGACCTTGGCGCCGCGCAAGGCGTGGCGATGCTGGGACATTGCCATCCGCGGGTCACCGAGGCGATCGCTCGTCAGGCGGCGACGCTGGCGCTGTGTCCCAACTATCTCTACAACGACGTTCGTGGACAGTTCGCGCAGGCGCTGATCGACGTCATGCCCCCGCATCTCTCGCACGCGTTCCTCGCCAATAGCGGCGCGGAGGCCGTCGACGGCGCGCTGAAATTCGCGCGCCTGGCGACCAGGCGTCCGGCCTTTGTCTCCACCACCAAGGGGTTCCACGGCCGCACCATCGGCGCGTTGTCGGTCACCTGGGAGCCGAAGTATCGCGAAGGCTTTCTGCCGCTTCTCGAAACCACGCACGTGCCCTACAACCACAGCGCGGCGCTGGACGCCGCGGTCAACGATCAGACGGCGGCGGTGATTCTCGAAGTGGTGCAGGGCGAGAGCGGAGTGAACGTCGGCACGACCGACTTCTTGCAGTCGGCCCAGCGTCTCTGCCGCGATCGAGGCGCGCTGCTGATCGTCGACGAGATTCAAACCGGATTTGGCCGCACCGGCCGATGGTTCGCGTTCGAGCATGCCGGCCTGGAGCCCGACATCGTGTGCCTCGCCAAAGGCCTCGGCGGCGGGTTCCCGATGGGAGCACTCGTTTATACCAAAGCGATCCGCGACGTGCTGAGCGCGGGCGCGCATGGCAGCACGTTTGGCGGCTCGCCGCTGGCGTGCGCCGCCGGCCTCGCCGCCATCCACACGTACCGCGATGACGGCTTGATCGAGCGCAGCGCACGATTGGGCGCCGAGATGTCGAGCGCTCTGACGCGTGCGCTGGCCGGCGAGACGATGGTTCGCGACATCCGCGGCCTTGGCTTGATGCTGGCCGTCGAGCTTCGCACCAAGGTCGCGCCGCTGCTCAAGAGCCTGATGCTGGACTACGGCGTCATCGCGCTCCCGGCCGGCCCGACCGTGCTGCGATTGCTGCCACCCCTCGTCATTCGAGAAGACGAGATCTCGACCGGCGTCGATGCGATCGCGAAGGCGATCCACGGAATGAAGGCGTGATCGATCGAGCGTCGGCAATCGCCCTCGTGCGCGGGCTGGTCGCTATCCCGTCGTTGTCCCACCACGAGTCGGAGGCCGCCCATTGGCTGGTCGGTGAGATGTCACGCGCCAACTACGAGCGTGCCTTCGTGGACGAGGCCGGCAACGCCGTCGGCGAAATCGGCGCGCCGGACGCGGCGCGGACGATCGTCCTGCTCGGCCACATCGATACCGTACCGGGCAACATTCCCGTGCGCATCGAAGCCGCGCCGACAGGTCCGGTGCTCTTCGGGCGCGGCAGCGTTGATGCCAAGGGCCCGCTCGCCACCTTCGTTGCCGCCGCTGCCCGCCTCGGCGGGGCGTGGGCGCGCGACGCCAACCTGCGCGTGGTCGTCGTCGGAGCCGTCGAAGAGGAAGCCGCAACCAGCAAGGGCGCGCGCTTCATTGCTACCCGTTTCAACGGTGGCGGCGACGCCATCCCCGATGCGTGCGTGATTGGCGAACCCAGTCACTGGCATCGCGTGACGCTCGGCTACAAGGGCCGGCTTCTGCTCGACCTCACCGCCGACCAGGCCATGTCGCACACGGCGGGTCCGGACGCCAGTCTCGCCAGCATCGTCGTCGAGCTCTGGAACTGGACGGCCACGCACGCCTCGACGCTGAACGCGACGCGCGAGAAGGCGTTCGATCAGCTGAGTCCGAGCCTTCGCCGCTTCATCACGTCAACCAGCACCGACATGCACGACCGCGTGGATGCGCAGATCGCCTGGCGGCTGCCGCTCGGCTTCGACATCGACGGCTTCGTCGCCGAGCTGATGCGATGGACGTCGGCACACGTCGGCGCGCCGGCGCCTGCGGTTGCACCGCTCGCCGCGATCGGCGGCGAGCAGGTCAGAATTGCCGGCGAACGGACGACTTTGGAGTTCCGCTTCCGTGGATGGGAACAACCATGGCGCGCTGAGCGGAACAACGCACTGGTCCGAAGCTTTCTGTCGGCGATCCGCTCCGCCGACGCAAGTCTCCAACCAGGTTTCGTCTTCAAGACTGGTACCAGCGACATGAACGTGGTCGGCCCGGTGTGGCGCTGCCCCATCGTCGCTTACGGTCCCGGCGACAGCGCCCTCGATCACACACCGGCTGAGCAGCTTTCTCTCGACGAATACTGGAAGGCGATCGGCGTCGTCGAGGCCATGCTCCGCGCGTTCGCTCGCTCGTGAGCCCCACGCCACGAATCGCCGCAGGACTGAAACGTCTCCCTCCTCAAGAGCATCCACTAGACTAGACTGGCGGTTCGGCTTCTTCGCTGCAACCGCCCTTCAACTTCCGCTTGCCGCTTTTCGCCTTTCGCACTTTGCATTTCGCGAACAGCGACTTGCGAATCGCGAACAGCCGTTGGCTGAGGAGTTCTTCCATGTCTATCCGTCCGATCAAGAGCATCGTTGAATCGACTCCGACAATGGAGGGCGCCGGCGTGAAGCTGCGGCGCGCGTTCGGGTTTGGCGATACGACGGAGTTCGATCCCTTCCTGTTGTTCGACGACTTCCGAAACGATCGGCCCGACGATTACCTCGCCGGCTTCCCGTGGCATCCGCATCGCGGCATCGAAACGATCACGTACGTGCTGGCCGGGACAGTCGAGCACGGCGATAGCCTTGGCAATCGGGGCGCGATGGGGCCTGGCGACGTGCAGTGGATGACGGCGGGCAGCGGCATCCTTCATCAGGAGATGCCGAAGGGCGACACGCAAGGACGCATGCACGGCTTTCAGTTGTGGGCGAATCTGCCGCGCGCGCTCAAGATGACCAATCCGCGCTATCAGGACATCGCGGCGAAGGACATCCCCGAAGTGACCGACGATGACGGCACGCACGTGCGGATCGTCGTCGGCGATTTCTGGGGCAAGACCGGACCGGTCGAGGGCGTGGCTGCCGATCCTCGCTATCTCGACATTTCCGTTCCGCCGAATCGAACCAGGCGGATTCCCGTCGACTCGTCTCGCCATGCGTTTGCGTACGTCTTCGCCGGGTCGGGCAGTTTCCGCGATGCGTCGAAGCCCCGCCCGATTCAGACCGAGCTGGTTGGAGCCTCGAGACTGAGCCTGCCTCGCCGAAGCTTTCGGGAATCGCACTCGCGAAGGCGGGACGGGAAACCGGTCGCTCGTGCTGTTCGATAGCGGTGACGAGATCATCGTGACCGCCGGCGACGAGGGCGTCCGATTCCTGCTCGTCTCGGGCCGGCCGCTCGAAGAGCCGGTCGCCTGGTACGGGCCGATCGTGATGAACACGAAGGACGAGCTCAGGCAGGCGTATTCCGAGCTGCAGAGCGGGACGTTCATCAAACATCGCTAAGAGCCCACTCAAGGCACGTACGTAGCCGCGGAGGCGCGGGGACACGGAGGATTCACAGGTTGTGATGCTCCGCGTCGCCGCGTCTCCGCGGCCAACGTTATCGAGTGACAAGAAATTGTGATTCGGTGTTTCAGTGCTTCCGTGTTTCCGTGTGGAGCATTGCCCTGATATGCTCTCGGCTGTTCTGAGCCATCTCCTGCAGCTCGAGCCAATCGGAGAGTCGATCAATGACATCGCGACGTAGGTTTCTCCAGTCGAGCGCCGCGGCCGGGTTGGGCGCGGGCCTCGGCTCGTGTGCGCCCTCACGTGCTGCGTCCGAGCAGCAGCCGCCGGCGGCGGCCTCCAGCACGCCCCCAGCGATCGCGGCGCTCAAGCCGATGGCTCCCGCCGTTCCGGTGATCACCGACGATGAGCGGAAGGGGCGGATCGAGAAGGCGCGCCGCTTGATGAGCGAGAACAAGATCGACGCGATCTTTCTCGAGGGCGGCTCGAGCCTGTTCTATTACACCGGCGTGCGCTGGGGATTGAGCGAGCGGCCGTTTGTCGCGGTCATTCCGGCCAAAGGCGAGATCGGCTGGGTGTGTCCCGGCTTCGAAGAGGAACGCGCCCGCGAGCTCGTCAAAGGAAAGGCCGACGTCCGCGTCTGGCAGGAAGACGAGAGCCCCTACAAACAGATCGCGGGCATCTTGAGAGATCGAGGCGTGACCACCGGCCGTGTCGGCGTGGAGGAGCGCCTCCGTTTCTTCATCGCCAGCGGCGTGAAGAAGGAGCTTCCCACGGCTCAGTACGTGGACGCAGAAGTCGTGACCGCCGGCTGCCGGATGATCAAGTCACCGGCCGAGCTCGCGTTGATGCAGCGCGCCAACGACATCACGATCGCCGCCTACAAGGCGGCGTTCACGACGTTCCGCGCCGGCATGACACAGGATGAGCTGCGCGGCCACATCGCCGCCGCGTTCCGCGCGGCGGGCGGCCCCGGCGGCGGTGCCTCGGTGAGCTTCGGCACTTACACGGCGTTCCCGCACGGGAGCATCGAGCCGCAGAAGTTGAAAGAGGGCGACGTGATTCAGGTGGACGGCGGCTGCGCCATCGATGGTTATGAGTCGGACATCACGCGCACGACGGTGTTCGGCAAGCCGACGCCGCGTCAAATCGACGTCTGGAATCTCGAGAAGAAGGCGCAGGCCGCCGCCTTTGCCGCGGCCAAGCCCGGGGTCGCGTGCGAGGTCGTCGATGCCGCGGCGCGCAAGGTGATCACCGACGCCGGCTTTGGTCCCGACTACAAAGTGCCCGGGCTGCCCCACCGCACCGGCCACGGCATCGGCCTGGACGGACACGAGTGGACGAATTTCGTGCGCGGCAACAAGACCTTGATGGCGCCGGGGATGTGCTTCAGCGACGAACCGATGATCGCGATCTACGGGGAGTTCGGCATTCGGCTGGAGGACTGCCTCTACATCACCGACAGCGGCGCGCAGTACTTCACGCAGCCGAGTCCGTCGATCGATCAACCATTTGCATAACTACGCCGTTCGCTATTCGCCCATTCGCTATTCGCCGTTCCTGACACGCGCGAAAAGCGAAACGCAAAAAGCGAAAAGCGCGCGAGCAAAAGAAAAAGGGCCGCATCCCCGAGGATGCGGCCCTTTCGTTTCTTCGTGCCCTTCGTGGTTAGAAGTTCAGCGCGAAGCCGATACGGATGATGCGCGGCGCGAGGATTTCGCTCGGCGCCAGGTAGCTGCCGCCGACCGCCACGGTGTGCGCGACCGTCGTATCGGCGTTACCGATGTTGAAGAAATCGATCGTCGGCGTGAAGCTGCGGCTGCCGGCGAAGCGGAACGCGCGCGACAGGCGGATGTCGAACATCGTGACATTCTGGTAACGCTCGTCGCCACGCTCGCTGAGCAGGATCGTCTGGCTGGCGCGGGTGAGCGTGATCCCCTGCGTTGCCGCGACGGCGCGAGTCAGAGAGTAGGTGGACACATAGGGGTAGCCATTGTTGGCGATCATCGAGCCGGCGAGGTTGATCTCGTACGGCAGCATGTAGCTTCCCGACAGGCGGAATGCGGTCTCCGAGTCGTTGCCGATGATGCCGTTCGGATACAACAAGTTGTTCGGATCGTTCAGGTCGTTGCCCGCGGCCTGCCCACCCGCTGCGTTCACGCCGCCCTCGTTCTTGCCGATCGTGAAGCCGGCCTGCATCTGCCATTTGGCGGTGAAACGCTTGGTCGCCGTGAACTCGATGCCCTTGTAGTCGGTGTCGAGGTAGTCCTCGTTGTCCCGCACGCTCAGCGACAGCGCGTTCACTGCGGGATCGATGTTGTAGACCGTCGCAGTCGTCGGCTTCGGATTCGCCACCGTACCGCCGGGACCGTTCGGAACGTTCACGGTGGACTTCGTGTAGGCGCTGGTCGGCTGCAGCGTGTTGTGCTGACCGATCTGCTGGCGGTTGGTGCGGTAGTAGAACATCGCGCCGACGCGGACTTGGCCGCGCAGCTGCGTTTCCAGCCCGGCCGTCACTTCGTCCGAGTACGGCCAGTCCACGCCGGGCGCGTAGTTGGTCAACGTGCCGCCGCTGAACGCCGGGCAGGTCGCCAGGTTGATTTCGCCCACGTCGTACTTGCGGTTGTTGTTGGGGTCGGTCCACGGGCAGTCAGCCGAGCCGACGGTCAGGGGGTTGACATTGGTGACGCGGTCGATTCCCACCTGCAAGCCGTAACGGCTGTAGCTGGTCTTCAGCGCCGTCCGGCCGTTGCCGGTCAGGTCGTACGAGGCGCCGAGGCGCCACACGGCGATGCTCTGGTTGATCGCTTCGTTCTCCGCAACCGTGCGCCCTGCGGCAAATGTGCCTCCCGGGCTCGACTGCGCCGGCAGCGTGCCCACGTATTTGTCGTAGCGGGCGCCGAGGTTGAGCGTCAGGCGGTTCATCGACCACGCGTCCTGGATGAAGAAGCCGGTGACCGTCGCGACGTTCTTCGAGAACGCGGGCGAGTTGTAGATGCGGACCGCAGTCGGTGCACCGTTGTTGTAGACCAGCCAGTGATCGAGGCGCACGGAGTAGTCCGAAGCGTAGTAGAGACGGCCCCACTGCACGCCGGCCTTGAGCAGGTGCTCGCCCCCCAGGCCGCTCTTCCCGAACGAGAAGATGTTGTCGAACTGATGGCGCGAGTTCGGCTGATGCTCTTCACGCGTCGAGTTGTTGAACACGTCGGTCGTCACCGTGTCGATGATGCGAGGCAGGTTCGGGTCGCTGTCCGGCTGATAGGTGTAGTTGGTCTGGCCGTCCATGACGCTGAAGTTCGATTCGTACACCAAGCGGTTCTTGATGCCGGTGTACTTCACCTGCGTGGTCTGCACCGGGTTGGTCTGGAGCACTGACGCGATGTCAGGAATCTTGTCGTTGCTGTCGCGACGGTGACCGCGGATCTTGTTATTCCAGAAGTAGCCGACTGATATTTTCTGGTTCGGCGTCACCTGCGTGATGACCTTGCCCGAGTAGTTCTTCAGGTCGTTATCGTCGAGCGCCTGCGATCCGTCGGGGTTGGTCGCATTGACCAGCTTGTTGACCACCCACTTACGGATGGTGCCGCTCACCCACATCCGGTTCTGGATGATCGCGCCGCCGCCGTTGAAGTTGAAGTCGTACGTCTTCTTGGTGGGATTGCCGCGGAAGCTTGGCACGATCGCCTGCGCGTCCGCCCAGTTCTCCGCCTGCAGGCTATCGTTGGCGAAGTTGTACCGGGCGGTGCCCCTCCACATGTTGCCGCCGTCCTTGGTCACCATGTTGATGTTGACGCCGCCGGCCAGCATCTCCGCCGGCGCCGCCGAGGTGATGTAGTTGACCTCTTCGAACATCCCCTGGTCGTAGTAGATCATGGTCGCGCCGCCGCCGCCGCCCGGCCAGTTCACCGTGGCGCCATCGATGTTGTAGCTCACGTCGTTGGTGTTGGAGCCGTGCGCCGACATGCTGCTCTGCTGCATCGACTGCGTGCCGCCGACGTCATAGGTCGCCACCTGCACGCCGGGAATCAGCTTGGCGAGCGACCAGGGATCGCGGCCGGTCGGCACGCCTTCGAGAATCTCCTGGCTCATGACGGTCTGCTGAACGTTGGACTTGACGTCGACGGTCGGCGACTCGCCGGTGACCGTGATCGACTCGCTCAGCGCGCCGACCTCGAGCTTCACCGGGACGGTCGCGACAAACGTCGCGCTGACGAGGATCTCGGTGCGTTCGAGCGTGCGGAAGCCCTGCAGCTCGAACTTCATCGCGTAGCTGCCCGGAGACAACCGATCGAATCGGTAGGAGCCCGTCGCGTCGGTCACCTGGACCTGCGGACCGCCAATCAGCCTTTCGCCAGTCAGCGTGACGCTCACGCCGGGTAACAGAGCTCCGCTGGCATCACTGACGGAGCCCGCGATCGATCCCGTCTGCACCTGTGCCGAGGCCACGCTGGCCCCGAGCATCACGGCGACACACATCACCACACCGACAACAGCTCGACGGTTGCCCATGCCCTCTCCTTCGCCTTGAAGTCTTACAACCCGTACCCGGTGCACACCTCGCCCACACCGGTCGGCCAATAGATAGTGACGATAGGGACCTAACTCCCTGCCGTCCAATCAATTTTGCTTATCACTATATAAGGGTCCGGCTCCGGACAGGGGACTTTCCCGGCGCTTTCAGGGACGAGCGCCGGCGGGGACTGTCCCCGGGGACTGTCCCCGATGGCACGCAGTTTTCGGCGTCGCCAGGTTTTGCGATCTTTCGAAGACTCGAGACTCGCTGGACTCCGCGACAGCGGACCCCCGGGCTGCGTCCCGATATCGGCATTGCGATTGCGTCATGTCACCGCGACAAAGGAGCATTTACGCCGCGACAACACCGATTCGCTCCCCCCGGTTTCTCATACCACGTCGGCAACCGTGGGAACGAGCGGCGGCAGCTTTTCTTTGAAGATGCTGACTACCAACGCTTTCTCAACCTCCTAGTCGAAGGCAAGCGCCGCTATCCGATCAAGCTGTTTGGCCTCAGTCTGATTCCGAATCACTTTCATTCGATCATCGAGCCGGAGGAAACCGGCGCACTTTCTTCGTACGTGCAATGGGTCGCAGGTAGCTATTGCAGCTACTTCAGGTTCGTGACGAACACGGTCGGCGCGGGTCACGTGTTCCAGGGTCGCTTCTGGAACAAAGGCATCGAGAACTGCGATCACTTCATGACGGTGCTCAGATACGTAGAAGCGAATCCCCTGCAAGCCGGTCTAGTGAGGAACGCAGAGGACTGGCGATGGAATAGCCTGGTGCTGAGACACACGGTGCCTGAGGTCTTCGATCCGTTGCCGATAGACCTTCCGGGTAACTGGCTTCGTATCGTGAGTCAGCCGGTGTCCCAAGCAGAAATCAACCGCATCGTCTCCACATGGAAGCGGCGTGTGGAACGGGGGCGGCTCCAGGAACGCAGCGTCCGTGGCGAGGGGAGCGCCACTTGAGTCGGGGACAGTCCCCGGGGACTGTCCCCGGGGACTGTCCCCAATGGCACGCGACTTTCGCCAGTGGCAGGTTTTGCGGATCTTCCGTAAGCTGACGGCACCCCGAGGAGGAAATAATGGCTCGCAGGACCTGGCTATCTCTCACCCTCACTCTCGCCCTCACCGGCTGCGCGCAACCGACACCTGAGCAGCAGCTGATCTCGGACGCTGCCAAGGCGCTCGGCGGTGAGAGTCGAATTCGGGCGGCGCGCACCCTCTCGCTCGAAGGCGAAGGCCGCAATTTCAATCTCGGTCAGGACATGCGGCCGGACGCCGCCACGCAGACCTTTGCGGTCACCGGCTACAAGCGCGTCTACGATTTGGGGTCGGGACGGATGCGGCTCGAGCAGACCCGCACGCCCAATTTCGCGTACTTCCAGGGTCCGCAGGCGCAACGTCAGGTCGCAGGCCTCGATGGCGACGTCGGCTATAACGTCGCGGCTAACGGCAACGCGACGCGGATGACCGGCCAGATCACGCAGGAACGCAGGACCGACTTCTACCATCACCCCCTGACGATCATCCGAGTGGCGCTGGACCCAGCCGCCAAGCTCTCGAACATCCGGACGATCGGGACCGAACACTTGATCGACGTCGCGACGCCCAGCGGTCAAACGGTGACGGTCGCGATGGACATGAGGAGTCTCCCGTCGCGGACATCGTCAACCAGCTACAACGCGAATCTCGGCGACGTCACGTTGACGACAACGTTTGCGGAGTACCAGGACGTCGGCGGACTCAACCTTCCTGCACGCATTGCCACGAAGGTGGACGACTTCACCACGGCCGATCTGAACCTCACCAAGCAGACCGTGGATGGCGAAGTCGGCGATCTCGCCGCCCCTGCAGCCGCGGCATCGGCGGCCGTTGCCGCGCCGGCGGCGCCAGCGGTGACCACCGAGGCGGTCGCGCCCGGCGTTTGGTTCCTGGCCGGCCAGTCGCACCACAGCGTGCTGGTCGAATTCAGCGATCATCTGATGCTGATCGAAGCGCCGCAGAGCGAGGCGCGGACGCTCGCCGTGCTTGCCAAAGCCCGGGAGCTCAAGCCCGGCAAGCCGCTCACGCAGCTCGTGACGACGCATCATCACTTCGATCACACGGCAGGGCTGCGCGCGGCGATCGCCGAGGGCCTGATGGTGATTACCCATGAAGGCAACAAGGCGTTCGTCGAGACCATGGCCGCGCGGCCTCACACTCAACAGCCCGATACGCTGGCGAAGAACCCCAAGAACGTAAGAGTCGAAACCGTCGGCGCCGACCGCGTGTACAAGGACGCAACGATGGAAGTGGACCTCTACCACGTCGCGGGCAATCCGCATTCCGACACGATGCTGATGGCCTATCTGCCCAAGGCACGAGTCCTGGTGGAAGTGGACGCGTTCAGTCCTGGCTCGGCGGTTCAGCCCTATGCGGCGAACCTGCTCGAGAACATCACGACGCGCAAGCTGCGCGTCGATCGCATCGTCCCGCTGCATGGCGCGATCGTGCCGTATGCAGAGTTGATCAAGACGCAAGCGGCGTCGAAATCCAATTGACCTACGAGGCTCCCCCCAGACCCGGAGGAGCGCCGTACGATGTGGCTGCGATTCGCTAGTGGCAGCATCGTTTCGCCCCGCCTCCGCCCTTCGACCAAGGCTCAGCGCGTCCCGAGCATTGTCGAGGGACGGCGGGGCGAGGCGTCCTTGAAGGCCATTCGAACGTGATTCATCTGCCAAGAATTCCGGCCTTCAAGACGTCTAGTCGCGCCTGGTCGATTTGCGCGCTGGCAGTTGTCGTCACGATCGTCAGCGCGAGCGGTCAAGCGCCGCACGTCGAGCAGACCGCCCCGGGCACCCGAGCCGGTGCAGTGCTGGTCGAGAGCTTCGACGGGCTCGGAGCGGGATTTCATGCTCCTCAGGGCTCGGCGAACTTCCGTAACCCGTCCGACAACTCGCTCGCCGTCGGCCCCGATCACGTCGTGCAGACCGTCAACTCGCGAATGGCGATCTTCACGAAGAAGGGAAAAAAGTTCGACACCACCGGGCGTGCCCTCTACGGACCGGTCGAGACCAGCAACGTCTTCAAGGGATTCGGCGGACCGTGCGAGATACGCAACAACGGCGACGCGGTGGTGCGCTACGACCAGCTCGCAAATCGTTGGCTGATCGTCATGCCGATCTTCGCGCGTGGGCCCGCGCGTGCCGACCAGCCGCCGATCTGGGAGCCGAGCGCCAGGGCCTATCTCAGTCCGCCCGGACGCGCCGATCAGCCGGGACCCGCGGTCGCGTTGTATCAACCACCGCCGCCGGCAGCGCCGCCGCCACCACCACCTCCGGTACCGCCGAACGCGCCCGGCACGCCGCCACGGCCTGACGCCGCTCCGCCCCCAGCGCCGTATTCGATGTGTTACGCCGTATCGGTGGGTCCAGATCCATTCGGTCCGTACTATCGCTACCAGTTCCTCCGCCCGCTGTTCCCCGACTACCCGAGGCCAGCAGTGTGGCCCGACGGGTACTACGTGCCCACGAGCACCGGCGACGATGTGATCGAAAAGCACGCGTGCGTCGCCGAGCGTTCGAAGATGCTCGCCGGCAAGCCCGCGCGCGAGCAGTGCTTCGTCATCGCCGGCGTGAATTTTCTCAACAACGCGGATCTCGACGGCACCACATTGCCGCCGTCCGGCGCACCGAACCTGATGATGGCGGCGGGCGGGACGCAGTTGAAGAACGTGATGGAGGCGGCGACGATCTCGGCGTGGAAGTTCTTCACCAACTGGAATGACCTGTCGAAGACGAGGCTCGAGGGGCCCGTGGACATCGCGGTCGCGCCGTATCACTACCTGTGCGACGGCCAGCTGACCAACTGCGTTTCTCAGCCGGGAACCGACCGCCGTCTTGACGCGCAGGGCGACAAGATCATGGCGCGACTGGTCTATCGGCGAATCGGCGCGCGCGAGTCGATCGTCGCCGTGCACTCAGTCAACAGCGCGGCTGGCGGTGGCGGCGTGCGCTGGTACGAGTTCACGCTCGAGGCGAAAGGCGACCTCAGGTTGCGGCAGCAGGGCACGTACGCGCCCGAGGGCTTCTATCGATGGATGGCCAGCCCGGCGATCGATCGGTTCGGCAATATCGGCATCGGCTACTCGTTCGGCGGCACGCCCCACTATCCCGGTCAGCGCTTCGCGGCCCGGCTGGCCAGCGATCCGCCCGGCGTGCTCTCACTGAGAGAGACGGTGCTCGTCGAAGGCGAAGCCGCCCAGTCGAACACGATCCGGTGGGAAGACTATACACAGACCGCCATCGACCCGAGCGACGACTGCACGATCTGGTATGTCGGTGACTACCTCAAGAAGGATGCGACGAGCTATTCGAGCCGCATCGGTGCGTTCCGACTCCCAGGCTGTCCGGCCAGATAGGAATCACCGCAACGTACGTTGGCCTCGGAGATGCGGAGGCGCGGAGCTGTGCTTTGGAAGACACCAACATCGGGCGCATCGGCCAGGAGGACGGCGGGACACGAAACCTGAATTGTCTCCGCAACTCCGCGTCTCCGCGGCTACGTACGGAGTCGTAGTCTCTTAGAGCTCTCTGAGAGCTGATGGGATCGGCAACCGTGCCGCTCTCACCGCGGGAAAGAGTCCACCGACCAGGCCCATGATCAGCGCGTAGGTCAGGCCGGTTCCGAGCAGCCCCGGTGTCACGCGAAAGGCGAAGGCGACCTGGCTGAACGTCTGGAAATTCATCGTCGACGTTTGATACCCGTTGAACGCCAGATACGCAGCGACGCCGCCAATGAGGCCGCCGATCGCGCCAAGCGCCAGCGATTCGGCGAGCACCGATACGACCACTGACGTCGCGTTGAATCCCAGGGCCCGAAGCGTCGCGATTTCGCGCGATCGCGATGACACGGCTGTGTACATCGTCAGAATCGCGCCGAAGACCGCGCCAATGCCCATCAGGAACGCGATGCCGTAGCCAATCGTGCGGATGAGTGAGTTCATCGCCTGCGATTGCGTCGTGTAGTACTCGGTCTCGCGTCTCACCTGCACGTTCACCTGCGGATTCGAGGTGAGCCAGTCCCGGAACGTGTCGAACGACTCCGAGGAGTCGAGCCTGGCCAGGAGTGTCTGATACGAGTTGCCGCGACGATAGGCGCCCTGCAGCACCTTGGAGTCGATCCACACTTCGGTTTCCGACACGCCTCCGTTGGCGGCAAAGATGCCGACCACCTTCCACGTGTTCTGTCCCGACTTGATCTCGTTGCCGACGGTGAGTCCCTGGAACTGCCCTGCCGCGCCGCGGCCGGCAATGATCTCGTTGGTCCCGAACTGCAGCATCCGGCCCTGGATGATCTGAGCCTCGTTGCGCACCTGGATCGTCGTCGGCTCGATCCCGCGCATCGGCACATTGGCCGAGCTGTTGGTCGACTTCTTCGGCAGATCGATGATCACATACAGCTCGGCCGAGCCCAGCGGCGATTGTCCCTCGCGTCGAAGCCCCGGCGCCTGCTTGATGACGTCCACTTCCGGCCCACCGAGGCCGCTCGTCATCTCGCTGTCGGCGCCACTGCGCATGACCAGCGCACGCGACGGCGACCCCGATCCCGACATGGCCGCGGTGAAACCGGCCGCGATGGAGAGCACCGACACGAACACGATGACCACGCCGGCAATGCCGACGATGGCCACGGCCGACGAGCTCAACCGCTGAGGAATCGTCCTCAAGTTGAGCGCGGTGACGGCCAGCGTCTGACGGATCCAGCTGAACATGTCAGTTGCTCCTGAGCGCTTCGGTGATTCTGAGCCGCATCGCCGAGATGGCCGGCATCAGTCCGGCCACCAGCCCCAGTCCGAGGACCAACGCGACGCCCACCGCCACATCGCGTGCCGGAAGAATGAAGATCGGCAGCATGCCGCCGGTCGGGTCGCCGCGTTGCACGATCAGCCAGGCAATCAGCAGACCCAGACCGCCGCCGAGAATCGAGACGACGACCGACTCGCCCAGCACCATCATCAAGATCGACGCGTTCGAGAACCCGAGCGTCTTCAACACGCCGACTTCGCTCGTGCGCTCACGGACCGACTGAGCCATCGTGTTGGCTGCTACCAGCAGGATGGTGAACAGCACCGCGGCGAGAATCGCGATCATGATCGCGCCGATGTCGCCCATCTGCTTGGCGAAGCCTTCGACGAACCCCTTCTCGGTCGTGGTCTTGGTTTCGGCCGACGAGTTGGCGAACATGTCATCGAACGTCGCCCCCATCGCCTCTGCCTGCGAGGCGTCGGCGATCTTGACGATGTACCAGCCAACCAGGCCCTTGCCGCCGCGGCGGTTCTCGTCCAGATAGTCGTAGCGGAAGAAGAACTGCGTCTTGTCCACGCCGGCGTCGCCGTCGTAGAGGCCCGCGATGTTGAACTCCCATGTCTGCCCCTGCTTCGGCTGCCAGATCGTGCCGATGATCGGGATGCGGTCGCCGACCTTCCACCCAAACCGCTTCGCCAAATCGACACCGACGAGGACGCCCTGACGATCCGCGAGCCAGGCGTCGTAATACTCCTTCGACACCTTGTACTCCGGGTACAGCTTCAGGAACGGTTCGGGTTCGACGGCGATCTGCGCAAAGAAGTTCGACGGATCCTGGTAGACGCCGCCGAACCAGGAGTTGTGCGTGGCCAAGGTCACGCCCGGTGTGCTCTGCAGCCGGGCGAGGTACGAGACCGGCAGCGGCATGATCAGGCTCACTTTGTGGATCAGGACGAGCCGATCGAGCCCGGCAATCTCCACGCCGAACGAGAACGCCGTTCGAATGGTCATCAGCAGACCAAACAGGATGAAGGCGATGAAGATCGACAGCAGCGTGAACGTCGTGCGGATCTTCTTACGCCAGAGGTTCTTCCACAGCAAGGGCAGGAACTTCATGCTGCCGCTCCTTTCAACAGGCCTTTGTCGAGGTGCAGGGTGCGCTTAGCACGCTCGGCGGCGTGCGGATCGTGCGTGACCATCACGATGGTCTTGCCATGCTCACGGTTCAAGGTCTGGAGCAGGTCGAGGATTTCGTCGCCCGACTTGCGGTCCAGATCGCCGGTTGGCTCGTCGCAGAGCAAGAGCGTCGGATCGGTCACGATGGCGCGGGCAATGCCGACGCGCTGCTCCTGGCCGCCGGACAGCTGACGTGGATAGTGCTTCGCCCGCTCGGCCAGTCCCACGACCTTGAGCGCAATGGCCACTCGCTTTCGCCGTTCCGCCTTCGAGAGCTTGGTCAGCAGCAGCGGCAGCTCGACGTTGCGCTCAGCCGTCAGCACCGGCAGCAGGTTGTAGAGCTGAAAGACGAAGCCGATGTTCTGCGAGCGCCAGCGCGACAACCGCCCGCCGGACAGGCCGGAAATGTTGACGCCGCCGACTTCGACATTTCCGCCCGACGCCGAGTCCAGGCCGCCCATCAGGTTGAGCAGCGTCGTCTTGCCCGATCCAGAGGGCCCCATCAGCGCCAGAAAGTCGCCTTGCGGGATTTCCAGGTTGACGCCTTGCAGCACGTCAATCCGGTCGCTGCCGCGCGTGTCGTACTTGTGGATGCCGTTGATGTGGACCAGAGCGCTCATGAAGAATCCCTCTACGATTTGATCGCGATCTTCACGCCGGCCGCGAGCTCGGGCGGCGGCGAGACGACGACGCGATCGCTGGACGTGAGACCGGCCAGCACTTCCAGCCGATCGCCATCATTGCCACCGACCCGGACGGCCCGCCGCTCTACGGTTTCCCCGCGAACGACGAACACGTAGCTGTTGTTGTTCTCCGTCTTCACTGCGGTTTTCGGAATCAACGACACCGGTTGCGCCACCGGCGCGGCCGAGTCGGCCGCATCGCGCAGGAACGTGACCTTGACGCCCATGTCGGGGAGAATCCGCGGATCGCCGAGCTCCTTGAAGGCGATGCGGACCAGCACCGTCGCCTTCTGTCGATCGGCGGTCGGCACCATCGTGATCACGCGCGCGGGAATCTGCCACTCGGGATACGCGTCGAGGATGGCAGTGACGTCCTGCTTGGGCTTCACGCGATTGATGTAGCTCTCGTTCACGTCGACTTCGATTTCGAGCGAGCGCATGTCCACGACCGTGCAGATGCCAGTTCGGGTAAAGCCGCCGCCCGCCGACACCGGCGACACCATCTCGCCCGGCTGCGCATCCTTTGAAATCGCCACGCCAGTGAAGGGCGCGCGAATCACCGTGTTGTCCAGATCGGTCTGCTGCAACGCGATCTGACTCTCCGCCACCTTCACCGACTGCCCCAACGACGCAATGCGGGCCTGAAGCGAATCGACTTCGGCCTGCGCTTGATCGAGATCGGCTTTCGGAAGCAGATCTTCCTTGGCGAGCCGATGGCGTCGATCCAATGTCAACTTGGCTTCAGCGAGACGCACTTCGTTCTCGCGAAGCGCGCTCCGTGCGGCGTCGGCCTGCGCCTTTGCCAGACCCAGCGCCGCCTGGTGGCTCGAATCGTCGAGCCGGGCCAGCACCTGCCCTTCGCGGACGCTCATGCCTTCCTCGACGTTGACCTCGATCACCTTGCCGGTGATTTTCGACGACACCGTCGCCCGCCGCCGGGCGGTCACATAGCCCGAGGCGTTCAGGACCGAGGCCTGTGAGCCGGCCGCCCGCTCCGAGACCGACGCCACTTCGACCTCGACCGGGCGCTCGCGCGTCAACCACGACCAGGCGCCGACGCCGGCGCCCGAGAGCACGACCAGAAGAAGAACCCACTTCACCCAGCTTCGGCCCTCGCGCACCGGCTCGCGTTCGATGCGGAGGGCGGCGAGTTCGTCCTTGAGATCGCTCATGGGGAAACAGTTCGACGAGTTCGACAGGCACTACAGGTTCGACGGGTTGGCGGAGCGCGCCATAGCTCGCTAGCAATTATTCGCGAGCGACGTCGGGCTGCCAGATCCACTTCCCGGGCTTCCGCCAGATCCACTCGGAACCGCAGAGTCTATGCGAACAAAAGGCGAAAATCAAGTGATCCGCCCTCTTCTGCCTTTACGACGTTTCGCGGGCCCCTGATCAGACGTCGAAGTCGAGCGGCGGAAATCGACAGATGAGCGGTCCCACATTCGCGCTTCGGCGAGCACACCGGCTCGCACTTCGACGCGCCGGTGCACTGGATCACGGGGAAGGATCTGGCCAACAACACTTGCGACACCATTCCAGTCGCGCGCTTCGTAGGCGTCGAAACCATCGGCCGGGTTGAACTGAGATAGGGGTGAACTCAGAAAGTTGAAAGTTGAAGAGTTGAAGGTTGAAAGTTTCAGTTGAAAGTTCGAAGTTCAGTTGAAAGTTTGGAGTTCAGAGGGACGGTCAAAAGCTCGAGTCTCGGCGGCCGTGAAGCGTGCGTCGGGGCCTATAATCTCGCTGTGAAACATCTGCTCCTCGCATCGACCGTCTCACTGACCCTCTCGACGTCGCTGGCGGCTCAGGAACCCTACAAGCCGGTCGTCGGACAGTCAGGCAAGGACGTCGTCTGGGTGCCGACGTCTCCGGAGCTCCTCGAGAAGATGCTCGACCTCGCCAAGGTCACGCCGAACGACTTCGTGATGGACCTTGGCTCCGGCGATGGCCGCAACGTGATCGCAGCGGCAAAGCGGGGTGCGCGGGGACTTGGCGTCGAGTACAACCCCGACATGGTCGAGCTGTCGACGCGACTGGCGAACGAAGCCGGCGTCGGCCACCTCGCCAGGTTCGTTCAGGGCGACATGTACCAAGCCGACGTCTCTCAGGCGACCGCCTTCGTGCTCTTTCTGCTGCCCGCGAACATGAACAAGCTCGAACCGATGTTTCTGGCAACGAAGCCCGGGACGCGAATTGTGGGCAACACGTTCGGCTTCGACGAGTGGGAGCCCGACGTGCGCGAGGCCCTGGAGGATTCCTCTTGCTCCAGCTGGTGTACGGCCCTGCTATGGATCGTGCCGGCCCGCGCGGGAGGAGCGTGGGCGATGGCGGGCGGCACGCTAGTGGTCGAACAGGATCACCAACGAGTGTCCGGAAAGCTCTCGACCGCCTCGGGCACGGTCGAGATCACGAACGGCCGGCTGCGCGGCGACGAGATTCAGTTCATCGCCGGAGGCCTCTGGTACTCGGGCCGAGTCAACGGCAACACGATTGAAGGAACGGTCACCACGCCTGATGGCTCGAGGCCATGGACCGCCCGCAAGAATCAATAAAGATGGCCAGCGAGAACGCCTTCGAGATGGCGGTCTCCTCGATTCGATTCGGTCCAGGGGTCACGCGCGAGATCGGCTTGGACCTGGTAGACCTGGGAGTCCGGCGAGCCTTGGTCATGACCGATCCCATCGTCGCTCGTCTCCCGCCCGTGCAGACCGTGCTCGAATCGCTCGAGGCCAGTCGAATCGACGTCGCGTTGTATGACCGTGTGCGCGTCGAGCCGACCGACGAATCGTTGCTTGACGCAATTGCGTTTGCCCGCGCCAGCCAGTGCACCGGCTTCGTCGCGGTCGGCGGCGGGTCGACCATCGACACGGCAAAGGCCGCCAACCTGTACTCGACGTATCCTCCCGAGGACTTCCTCGACTACGTGAACCTGCCCATCGGCAAGGGCGTGCCCGTGCCCGGCCCGCTCAAGCCGCTGATTGCGGTTCCGACCACGGCAGGCACCGGGAGCGAGACGACGGGCGTCAGCATTTTCGATCTGTCACGGATGCACGCCAAGACCGGCATTGCCAGCCGCCGGCTGAAGCCGACCTTGGGCCTTCTCGATCCGGACCACACGCGGACGATGCCTCGAGAAGTCGCCGCGTCCAGCGGACTCGACATTCTCAGCCACGCGATCGAGTCGTTCACCGCCATGCCGTTCTCGGGCCGCCCGAAGCCGGCGAGCCCTTCACTACGTCCGGCGTACCAGGGTTCGAATCCCATCAGCGATGTCTGGGCGCTGCAGGCGCTTCGCATGGTGTCGCGATATCTGGTTCGCGCCGTGTCCGACCCCGATGATGACGAGGCGCGCGCCCAGATGCTGTTGGCGGCGTCGTACGCCGGCGTCGGATTCGGCAATGCCGGCGTCCACCTTCCGCACGGGATGTCGTATCCGGTCTCGGGCCAGGTCAAGACCTATCGCTCATCTGGCTATCCAGCGGCGCACCCGCTGGTACCACATGGGATTTCGGTCATCTTGAACGCCCCTGCCGTCTTTCGCTTCACGGCATCGGCCAACCCCGAGCGTCACCTTCAGGCCGCCGGGGCGCTGGGCGCCGATATCTCCCGGGCTCGCCATGAGGACGCCGGCTCGATCCTCGCCGATCGCATCACGGAGTTCATGCGCGCGCTCGAGGTTCCAAATGGGCTGCGGGCGATTGGCTACTCATCCTCCGACATCGACGCGCTCGTGGAGGGCACGCTGCCTCAGCACCGCGTGACGAAGTTGTCGCCGCGGCCGGCGAGCCGCGACGACCTGGCGGACCTGTTCGAACAGGCGATGGTCGCTTGGTAGCCGGCGGGAACGGCTGACCGCACGGATGACTTCCCAGATCATGTACGCTGCGGCGTCAACCCATCGACGATGTCACTAGCCCAATCAAGCTCTGTAGCGGCCCCTCGTGTGGTCAACGTCGAGGATCTCCGTCGGCTCGCCCAACGGCGTCTGCCGCGGATGGTTTTCGACTATATCGACGGCGGCGCCGATCGAGAGATCACCCTCCGCGAGAACTGCCGCGCCTACGACCAGGTGCTCTTCCGTCCACGTAGCGCCGTGGCGACCCGCTCTTGCGATCTGCGCACGACCGTGCTCGGCCAGACGTTCGAACTCCCATTTCTCCTCGGGCCCGTCGGGAGCAGCCGGATGTTCTACCCGCGAGGCGAGGAAGCCGCCGCCCGGGCGGCGGGCGCTGCTGGTACCGGGTACACCTTGTCGACGCTCTCGGGCTCTCGTCTCGAAGACGTGAAGGCCGCGACCAAAGGGTCCGCGTGGTACCAGCTGTACCTCGTCGGCGGTCGCGACGTGGCGATGAACGGGATCGCTCG
This sequence comes from uncultured Acidobacteriota bacterium, assembly GCA_963773045.1. GTDB lineage: Bacteria > Acidobacteriota > Vicinamibacteria > Vicinamibacterales > UBA2999 > 12-FULL-67-14b. The sequence goes on from CAVYZT010000016.1 coordinate 703,373, forward strand.
GGCCAAGGCCGCCGGATACTCGGCCCTCGTCGTTACCATCGATACGCCAGTGGCGGGCCTGCGCGAGCGCGATGTGCGCAACGGCACGCGTGAATTGCTGTCGCGGCGGGTGTTCACGATGCTGCCGCATCTCCCCCAGATGCTCACGCGGCCGCGCTGGCTGATCGACTACTTTGGCGACGGCGGATTGATGAACTTCCCGAACATCGTTCTGGCGGATGGCCCGATGGGTTACGCCGACGTTGGCGCGGCGCTCGAGCAGTCGATGGTGTCGTGGGACGACTTCAAATGGATCCGCGACGCGTGGAACGGTCCGGTGATCGCCAAGGGCGTGCACACCGCAGACGATGCGAGGCGGGCCATCGATGAGGGTTCGGCCGCAGTGGTCGTATCGAATCACGGCGCGCGGCAGCTCGACGGAGTCGCGCCGACGATTCGAGTGTTGCCCGAAATCGTTTCGGCCGTTGCCGGTCGCGCCGAGGTGATGCTCGATGGCGGGATCCGGCGAGGCAGCGACGTGGTGAAGGCGCTGTGCCTTGGTGCGCGCGCCGTGCTCATCGGCCGCGCCTATGCCTACGGCCTCGGCGCCGCCGGCGAGGCCGGCGTCGCGCGCGCGATCGAGATTCTGCGCGCCGACGTCATTCGCACGCTAAAACTGCTCGGCTGCGCCTCGACCGCCGACCTCGATCGCACGTTTGTGGATGTTCCTTCAGAATGGCTGACGCGCACCTGAGATCCGGGAAATCCGGGGCCTGGCCCCTTCGCAGAATCTGCGATCGGGGAAACTTCATGCCACATTGGCGATGACAACCGCACGCTTTGAAGATGCCCTGGTCTATGCGCACAAGGTGCACCAGGGACAAGTCCGCAAGTCCACCGGCATTCCCTATGTCGCGCACATCTTGGGCGTGGCCGCTATCGCGATGGAGTACGGCGCCAACGAAGATGAGGCGATCGGCGCGTTGCTGCACGACGCGGCCGAAGACGGCGGCGGCGAAGAGACGCTGGCGGAAATCCGCGCCAAGTTCGACGATGCCGTGGCCGATATCGTGCTGGGGTGCAGCGACAGCCTGGTGCAGAACCCCGAAGAAAAGCTGCCGTGGCGCGAGCGGAAAGAGGGATATCTCGCCCATCTCGAAAACGCCAGCAAGTCGGTCTGCCTCGTCTCGGCGGCCGATAAACTGCACAACGTCCAGGCGATCACTCGTGACTATCGCGAAGAAGGCGAAGAGATCTGGAGTCGATTTCAAGGGCGACGTGACGGGACGCTCTGGTACTACGACGAAGTGGCTGATGCCCTGCTTCTTCGCTATCGAGCGCCCATCACCATCGACTTGCGCCGCGAAGTGGACGAGCTGCTCGCGTTAACCCAGGGTCAAGGGTGAGCTCAGGCGTACCAGCAGCACCGAGCCGCGCCCCAGCCTCACTTCCTTACCACGAGTGGCAAGCACGACTCCCGTCCCGGCGCCTCCACCAATCGCACCACCGATGGCCGCGCCCTTCTTCCCGCCGGTGAGTGCGCCAATCACGGCGCCACCCGCCGCTGGCACGGCGATCTTGACCGCGTCCTCGCCCTTGGTGGCTTCGGCCCTCCGGCTCCATGTGGTGGTCCGGATGCGGTACCGATCGTCGTCGCCTGCGAGCGTCAGCTCGTTGAACCGCAGGGCGAGACTTGCCCGCCCCTTCACGCGATGCGATCGATCCGCGTTGACGACACTGCCGACGACCTGACTACCGGCCGGCACGACCGTGCGTCCGTCGATCACAACCGGATCGACGAGACGGCCGTAAACGCGATCTTCAACCCGAGAAGTATTCGAAGCCACCGTGGTGTCGAGGCGGACTCGAAGCGCGGTGCCTGTTGGAATCGTCACTCGTCGTGCGGCATCCAGAGCACCGATGCTGCTGATGAACACGACAACTGCCGCGAACAAGCGTGCGGTTTTCATGTCACCCCCTCATTGTCGCGAGTTGCGACGGCGATTTGCGATTCGCCATCCGTGAGCGATCCGCCAGCGCGCCTCGCGATTCGCCATTGGCAAGCTACTGATCCAGGGAGCAAGGCAGATGCCACAGAATTTCGCAGCAAAACACTCCGGAATTCCTACCCTTACAGTGAAAACCTTACTCGCTGAGAGGACATCCGAACGGGGTTTTGTCCACCTTCGCTTGCAGATGACTATCGAAGGTCGAACTTCCAGCGGTTTGGAATTAAGATGACGCGCTATATGCAGCGCCTCACTCTGGCGGTCCTCGTCGGCCTCGTTGCAGTGACGCTCGTCCGCCTCCGCTCCGACACCACCACTTCCAGCGACGGCGAGGCAGGGTTTCAAGGTCGAGGCTCAGCGTTCAACGTCGTCGAATCCACCATTCCGGCGATGCAGGCGGCGATGGCTCAAGGCCGGCTGACGGCTCGCGAGCTGGTCTCGCAATATCTGATGCGCATCGCCCTCTATGAAGACACGCTCAACGCGACGCTGGCGGTGAATCCCAACGCGCTTGCTGAAGCCGACGCGCTCGATCGCGAGCGGGCGCAGGGCAAGACTCGCGGGCCGCTGCACGGGATTCCGGTGGCGCTCAAGGACAACATCCACACCACGCATTTGCCGACGACCGGTGGGGCGCTTGCCTTTGCCGGCTACGTGCCACCCTACGAAGCGACGCTCACCAAGAACCTGCGCGACGCCGGCGCGATCATCGTGGCCAAGACGGGACTGACCGAGCTGGCCAATTGGGTGGCGGGCGCGCCCAATCCGATGCCGGGCAATTACAACGCCGTGGGTGGATTCGCGTTCAACCCGTACGACCCGCGGCCCGATCCTCGCGCCGAACCGGGCGACGGACGTCCCGTGCTGCAGACCGGTGGGTCGAGCTCAGGCATCGGCACTGCCGCCAACCTGTGGGCGGCGAGCGTCGGGACTGACACGGGTGGATCGGTGATCAGCCCGTCGAACGCGAACATGCTCGTCGGCATTCGACCGACGATCGGGCGCATCAGCCGCTACGGCGTGATTCCGATCACTGCCGATCACGATACGGCGGGGCCCATGACGCGCACCGTGACCGACGCCGCCATCCTGATGGGCGCGCTCGAGAGCGCCTCGCCGGATCCGAACGATGCGGCGACCAAGACCTGCACACCGCCGCCGGGGCGTGACTACACCAGGTTCCTCAATGCCGGCGCCCTCAAAGGCGCGCGCATCGGCATTCCGCGGGCGTATTACTACGACCGCATCACGCTGAACGGTGACGCGCCGGGCCGGCCCGAGGGCATCGGTCCGACCACCGGCATCACTGCCGGACGCGGTGGGCTGAATCCCGAGCAGACCAGGGTGATGGCCGAGGCAATCGCGATCCTCAAGCAACAAGGCGCGGTCGTGGTCGATCCAGCGGACGTGCCAAGCCTCGCGGAGAAGGATCCGAAGAACAACTTCGCCGCCTGGGATTTCTGCGCCGGAGGCGATCAGGCCAAAGGCAAGGATGAGAACTGCTCGGTGAATTTCAAGTACGGGATGAAGCGCGACTTCAACCTCTGGCTCAAGACTCTCGGCCCGTCCGCCCCGGTGAAGACGCTCACCGAGCTCCGTGAGTGGAATCTGCATCACGCGAAGGCGGGCGCGATCAAGTTTCAGCAATCGCGGCTCGACATCTCGGATGAAATGGATCTGGAAAAAGATCGGGCGCGAGTGGACGCCGACAACGCCAAGGACTGGCGGCTGAGCCGCGATCGGGGCATCGACGGCGTGATCAAGGCGAACCAGCTGGACGCGATTCTCACTCCCGGTGGATCGGGCGCGGGCATCGCCGCGCGAGCCGGCTACCCGATTATCGTCGTCCCGTTCGGATTCGTTCCCAATGCGCCGAGCAATCCTCCCTTGCCGGCCGGCTTCAACGCGAAACCCGCTCCGTTCGGTGTCGGGTTCAATGGCCCGCAGTGCAGCGAGCCCCGACTGATCGAGCTGGCCTACGCCTTCGAGCAGGCAACCAAGAAGCGGGTGCCGCCGGCAAGTGCGCCGTAAGACAGGCGCCTCACAAAGTTCAAAGTTCAAAGGTTGACAGTTCAAGGTTGCAGTTCAAGAGTTTCAGTTCAGTTGAGAGTTTCAGTCTAAAGTGGGGGCTGTCGCGAACTGTCGACTGAAAACTGCACTGGAACTTTGAACTTCAACTCTGAACTTTGGACTCTTGAACTGTCAACTTTCCTCCGTCTTCTTCACCCCACGAGTTTCGCCATCGCAATCGAGTACGCCTGCTTGCCGGCGTTCGGGTCGTACACAATCACGGGCATCAACCGGCCGCGAATGCGATTCGGGTTCCGCCGGGCGTACCCCATCAGCGTGGTCGCCAACGCCTCGCGAGACGCCCCGGCCGGCTCGTCCAGCGGTTCGCCGCTGAGCAGATCGTTCAACGTCACCCCCCAAGGCTGGGCGCGGAACAGTGCGTCCACGACGGCGCCCTTCACGACGTTGTGCGAGAAGTTGAAGAAGAAGGACAACGGCGAGTAACGCTGCTCGGTCGGCCGGACGGCGTCGAACTCCTGAAGCAGGGCGTCGCGATGGGAATAGAAGAGGTCGCGAAACTCCGAGCGCTCGGCCTCCACCTCTGACAGCGACGCGGGTGGCCGGGTGCCGACGAAGGCGCGAGCATCCGGCGTCAGACCGTTGAGAAGCGCCTCGACCAGCGCACGCCGGCCCCGTTCGTCGACGCCCTCGTCTCGCAAGCGAACGTACTCGTGGAGCAACGTCGAGAGCGCGAAGCACAGCCAAGGATAGTCGGCCACGTTGTCGTCGCGTGTCTTGACGGTGTCGCGGCCGTAGGTGGCTTCGAAGCCGAACCGCAGGTGACTGCCCATGCTGGCTGCATGGCCAAGGGCCATACCGACCTGATGCCCGCGGTTCAGGCGCCGGGCACGCGCAAGGAGCTTGGCATACCCCCACTCGGCCAGCTCGAAATGCGAGGTTGCAATCAGAATCAGCGTCTCGGCATCCGCGGCAAACTTCTGGCTGCTGCCCGCCGGACCCTGGAGGTCCGCGAGGAGACCGTCGACCCGCTCGAGATTTCGATCGGCGTCGCCTTCATCCCAGATCCTCAACGCCACCAACGCCAGGATGTGCATGAAGTAGTAGTCGAGGAGGACCGCCAGAACCACCGGAGCGGCCGGCGCATCGCCGCGCTCACGGACGAGGTAGTCGAGCACGTCCACTGGGATCGTTTCGGGATTGACCTTGTCCGCGATCCCATCCCAGTCGTGGAGGGCGTGGAAGCCATCGCCCCGGGTGCGTCTGTCGTATTTCCTGATGCTCCGCTCGAGATCGATCGCCGGCGAAACCGAGCGCCACGCATGCGCGCGCAGGCTCTCTCGCAGCCGGCCGAGCGCGCCGGCCAGGTTCGGCGCTCCACACGCGTCATCGACGATCTGGCGGCGAGCCTCGCTCCTGAGTGCGGCTTCGAGTTGAGTACATACCGCGTCAAACGTTCCCGGCATTGAGCGATTCGTATTGTAGATTGGCGGGATTCGGCCGGCTGACGGGGTCATCACTGCGAGGCACGCGCCGTGCGGCCAGAACCAAGGCGAGCCGCTAGTGGGTGCGCGACGGGACAATCGTGCACTCAGGACTCCCCCTGATTGCCCTTTTTGTGTCCTTTGCTTCCTCCAGAGGCGACTTTAAGGGTCTTTCCCCTGGCACGATTCCCGCTAAGGCAATTACCTGAGGAAGCTCCAAGATGCAGAGCCTAAACGATGTCCTCGAGGGTCAGGCCAAACGCATTGCCTACACGCTTCACAGCGAGGCCGGTCAGCTGCTCGCCTGCGCCCATCTCGCCCTGGCCAACCTCGCTGCCGATCAGCCGGCCAGCATGGTGGAGCAGATTCGAGGCATTCGCGGCATGCTGAGCCACGTCGAGGAGCGCCTCCGCGATATCTCCCACGAGCTTCGGCCGCCGATTCTCGACGACCTTGGACTGGTGCCCGCCCTCGAATTCCTGGCGAAAAGCGCCTCGATGCGATGGGGACTGTCGGTCAACGTCGATGCGACTCCCTTGCACCATCAGCTCGCATCGACGGTCGAGACCACCCTCTATCGAGTCGCCCAGGAGGGCCTCTCCAACGCCATCCGCCACGCGGATGCGACGCGGGTGGACATCAAGCTGCGTGAGACCAGACACCGTGTCAAGTGCTCGGTCCGCGACAACGGGGTCGGCCTGGGCGCCAAGCGCGGCAAGGGACGTCGCGGTGGGTTGGGCCTGAGGGAAATCCGGGAGCGCATCGACGCGCTTGGTGGAGTGGTTTGCCTCAGCCCCAGGCCCGGGCGCGGCACGAACCTGAGCGTCGAGATTCCGCTGGAGATGTGACCATGCGAACCACGATCGTGCTGGCCGACGATCATCCGATCGTCCGGCAGGGACTCAAACTGCTGCTCGAACGCGAGGGCTTCGAAGTCGTTGGAGAAGCGCCGGATGGTCTCGACGCCATCGAGCTGGCGAAACGGCTCCGACCCGACGTGATCGTGCTCGACATCGTCATGCCCAATCTCAACGGCGTGGCCTGCATCGGCGAGATTCGGAAGGTCTCCCCACATACCAAAATCGTGCTGCTGACGATGCACGCCGAAGAGCATCAGGTGCTCGAGGCGCTGCGCATCGGCGCCAAAGCGTGCGTGCTGAAATCACAGGCGTCCGAACATCTGCTTCACGCGATCCGTGAAGTGCTCAGCGGCGGCGTGTATCTGAGCCCAAGCGTGTCGGGGGCCATGGTCCACGCCTACGTGGAGAAGAACGGGTTCCCGTACGACCCGCTCTCCAACCGCGAACGCCAGGTCCTGCAGCTGGTGGCCGAAGGAAAGACGACGAAAGAAGTGGCGGTGATTCTCGGTGTGGCCGTCAAGACGGCAGAAAGTCACCGCACCCGGCTCATGGAGAAGCTGGACATTCATTCGGTTGCCGGGCTGGTGCGCTACGCCGTTCGCCACGGCGTCATCCAGGCCTGAGCGCCTACTTCGCGGGGCAGCTTCCCGTGAGGGTTCGCCAGCCTTCGACGTCGATCATGATCTGATTCGACTGGTAGTCACGCCCTGGATTGGCTCCGGTCGGGGACGGTCCAGGGCCGATGCGGACGTGATCGCCAATCTTGACGCCGGGCTGCGTCAAGTCGGACTTGCGGATCAGTCCGGTCAGCTCTATCTCATTCGACTCGTTGCTCTTGATCTGGTTGAGCAGCTGCTTCGGGCCGTTCATCAGCAGTCGCGTCCCCGGCGCGATGTCGGACCGGCCCGGCTGGTCCTCGCGGCGCGGACCAACGGTAAACATGCGATTGCGCGCGCAGCCCGGAATGAAGATGCGCTCGGAATCTTTCGGCACTGGCTTTTCCTGAGCCAGCGCAGCTACGCCCAACGACACCGCGAAGACGAGAGTGAGGGTCTTCATGACTCCAGTGTAGCCGGAGAAGGAGCGCGTACGGCCCGGTCAAAGGCCTTCCGATCGAAGGCCCCTTCCCACCGCGCCAGCACCAGTACCGCAACCGTGTTGCCGACGACGTTGGTGAGCGCGATGGCAATCGCCATGATGCGATCGACGCTGAAGAGCAACGGCAGCCCGCTGAGCGGCAGGACTTTGACCGACTGGAGAGTCGCCGCCAGCTTGACGAAGGCCCCGCCGGCAACCGCGGTGCCGCCTTTGGACGTCAACAAGAGAACTGCGAGCACGACGAGTCGGCTTGACTGCCAGACCCCACGCCGGGCTGGCAACGCCGAGCAAGATTCCGGCAAGGATGCCAATGAGCACCTGAACGTACAGCTTGTTGAACACAGCGACAGGCGAGCCTATCCGCTCGCTTGACTCCACACAATCGTTTTGACAAGGTCTCGACGTGGCGCGGCTCCCTCCGGGCTCGACCGTCGGTCCTTACGTCATCGATGAGTTGCTCGGCGTCGGCGGCATGGGAGAGGTCTATCGTGCGAAAGACGGGCGACTGAATCGAACGGTCGCAATCAAGGTCCTGTCTCCGAAGCTTTCAGAGGACCGCGATTTTCAAGCCCGCTTCGATCGCGAGGCGCGCTTGCTCGCGTCGCTCAATCACCCGCACGTGGCGCAGATCTACGGCATCGAAGAGTGGACCGAGGGCCGTGCGCTCGTGATGGAACTGGTTGATGGCGACACGCTGCAAGATCAGATTCATCGCGGGGCGCGGCCGATGCCACTGGAACAGGCGCTGACGATCGCGCGACAGATTGCCGACGCGTTGGCGGCGGCGCATGAACGGGGCGTGATCCATCGCGACCTCAAGCCCTCGAACATCAAGATCACGCCTGCAGGCGCGGTGAAGGTGCTCGACTTCGGCATCGCGAAGCGGGCGGCTTCGAATGCGCTCGAAGATGCCGATCTGGCGACGCACCAGGCCACGCTTCAGGGCGCCATCGTCGGGACGGCCGCCTACATGAGTCCCGAGCAGGCCCAGGGACAACCCGTTGACGCTCGCACCGACGTCTGGGCGTTTGGTTGCGTCCTGTACGAAATGCTGACTCGTCGGCGAGCGTTCGAGGGTGACACGACGTCGGCGACGATAGCCAGGGTGATCGAGCGCGAGCCTGATTGGCAGCTGCTCCCCTCCACAACGCCCGCTTCGATCCAGCGCCTCATCAAGCGTTGTCTCAAGAAGAATCGCAGCGAGCGCTTGCGCGACATCGGTGATGCCGGCTTGGAGATCGCAGATGCCTTGTCAACGCCGTCGACCCCGACACCGGCCGATTCCTTGCGAGCATCGTCGCGCTCCTGGCTCTGGGTCGCGGTCGCCGTGATGGCCGTGGTCGCGGCCGGCATTGCGGCCTGGACTCTCACGCGCTCCGCTCCACGAGGCTCGGCCGCCACGGCGACGGAGTTTGGAATCCGGATGGTCGACAATCACATCGCCACGTCCCTTGCGGTCTCGCCTGACAGCCGATATCTCGCGGCGTCAATGCGCCTGAATATTTCTGACATGTGGGTGTACTCATTCGCGTCGGGCGAATCCCGAAAGGTGCCGGGAACCGGAAGATATGAATGGCCTTTCTGGTCGCCCGATAGCACGCGGTTCGGGATCTTTGGCTCCGGCAATCTTCGCGTGGTCTCGGTGGCCGACGGCAGCTCGACGATCCTGTGTCAGCTGCCCAAGCCCGGACCAGGTACTGGGGGCAGCTGGAACGCCGCCGGGGAGATCGTGTTTTCCAACGGCGGCCAACTGTTCAAGATCGCGGCGACCGGGGGAACGCCCGTCTCGATCGCGGAGAGCGCCGAGCATCCCATCAACTTCCCGCAGTTTGTTTCGGACGGGCGTCATTTCATCTTCTACGACGCCCAGCCCTATAACAGCGGCAACATTCGCGTCGGCTCAATCGATTCCGCTGAGCGCAGAGTGTTGACGCCGTCGGATGGGGCTGGTGTCTTCGTGCCGCCGAACCGCCTTCTCTTCGTTCGCGGCGCAAGCTTGTTCGCGCAAACACTCAACCCGACGAGCTTGCAGCTGGAAGGAAACCCGTCGTTGGTGGCGACGAACGTGACCGTCGGGGTTCTTCTCATGACTCCGTCTCTCATTGGTGCGTCCGAGCGCGTGCTGGCCTTCGGAACGTTCCGAGGTGGCGGCGTCGGCCATCTGACGTGGTTCGATCGCGCCGGCCAGGCCTCAGGCTCCCTCGCCGTCCCGCCCGGCGGTGAGGACTTACATCCAGCGATTTCGCCCAACGGAACACAGATCGCCGTTAATGCGACCGATCTGCAGACAGGAGACTGGGACATCTGGATCGTCGATGCCGCCAGCGGCGCCCGATCGAGACTGACGGCCACGCCCGGGGCCGACACCGATCCAATCTGGTCTCCGGATGGCCGGGAGATTGTCTTCACATCCAATCGCGGCGGCAACATCGGCTTGTATCGCAAAGTGGTCGGCGGATCGGCTCCGGAGGAGCGACTCGCCGATCGCGCGGGCGCCAGTGTCGTGATTCCTACCGACTGGACGCGTGACGGGAAATACATCCTGTTTCACGAGGCGCGTCCACTTCCCTGGACCGTCTACGCGCTCCCGATGTTCGGCGCCGATCGCACACCGATCCGGGTGCTCGATCAATTTGCTCCGTACGGGGCGCATGTCTCTCCCGACAGCCGATGGCTCGCGTACGGCTCGTTCGAAACGGGTCTCGCCGAAATCTACGTGCAGCCATTTCTGGCATCAGGACAGAAACAGCAGGTCTCGCACGGTGGCGGCGTGCATCCGCATTGGACCAAGGACGGCCGTGAGCTCGTGTATTGGGCGATTCCCGGCGGCGTCGACGCGGTCGAGTTTCAAGCGCTCGGCGAATCCTTCCGAATCGGCGCGCATCGAACGCTGGTTCAGGCTCCGGTTCTCAGCCTGGTCGATGCACGATCCCACTACGATGTGACCCGCGACGGCGGTCGCGTCATTCTGCGTCAAACGGCGGGTACACAGCGCGAACCGATCCGGGTGATCCTGAATTGGACTGAACGTTTGAAGCCGTAGCAGAATCGACCGCGACGGGAGGATGTGATGACAGCACGTCGACGACTCACTTTGGTTTCGCTCCTGGCGATCGCGCCGATGGGGATTGTCACGGCAGCCGCATCTGCCTGGAAATGGAGCGGCTCGTACGACAAAAACGCGGTCGAGATGCTGATCATCGGCGACATCCAGATCCACACCCGGCGCGCCGATCCATCGACGGCGTTCGCACACATGCGCGACACCTTGAACCAGGCGGATCTCATTTACGCCAATCTCGAGGGGCTGCTCGTGAAATCAGTGGGCACCAAGATCGACATTCCGGACAAGCCCGAGTGGACGCATCCGGGTCCGGACGGTGTCAAGGCGCTGAAGCTGTCGAACGTCAAGGTGGTCGGCGTCGCCAACAATGTCGCGTCGGGGCGGGACAACATCCTCAAGAGCCTTGGCGTGCTCGACGCCAACGGCATCGTTCACGTCGGCGCCGGGAAGAACCTCGACGAGGCGCACAAGCCGGCAATCGTCGAGCGCAAAGGTGTCAGGATCGGATTCCTGCAGTACACCGCGCGGTGGTACCAGGACAAGGACATGATTGCGACGCCCACTGAGGCGGGAGTCGCCAAGATTGCCTCGCGCGACGGCATCACGATCGACGCCGCTGATCTCGAGGCGGTCAAGAACGACATCAAGAAGCTGCGATCGCAGGTCGACATCGTCGTGGTCTCTCACCACAACCGCGACGGTTCGACGCCGGTTCAGTTCGGCGGCAGCCGGGGCACGAGCGCCGGCAACGATCGCACGAAATCCGAGGCCTACCAGATCGAGTTCGCGCATGCCGCGCTCGACACCGGCGCCGATCTCGTCTTCGGACACGGCACGCACACCATTCAGGGCGTCGAGGTCTACAAGGGCAAGCCGATCCTCTACGCGATCGGCCACTCCAACTTCGATCAGCCCGGATACGAGAAGGCCACCGATGGCCTCGTCGTCCGTGTGGTCATCCAGGGCCGCACCATTCAGCGCGTCTCGTTCGTGCCGGTGACCCGCGACGGCAACAACGACGTGCTGATGCTCGATCCATCGAGCGCCGATGGCGCGAAGCTCGTGCAGATGGTGAAGGATCGATCGGCGGCTCCTCCGCTGCTCAAGATCTCCGGACAGGAAGTCGTGATGCTGGAGAAGACGGCGTCGACGTCGAATAACAGGTAGAACAGAGAACAGGTTCTCAGGTTCTGCAGGTTCTGCAGGTTCTACAGGTTCTGCAGGTTCTACAGGTTCGACAGGTTCGACAGGTTCGACAGGTTCGACAGGTTCCACGGTTCCAGACATCCCGCGCCGACCGAACACTGAGACCAGCTAAATTTCTGTATCATTTGCGGCCGTGGTTGGTGATTCCGTGTCATCTGGGTCATCTGCGGCGCTGTTAGTAGTTCTGTGTCATCTGCGCCATCTGCGGCCCTGGTTAGTAGTTCTGTGGTCATCTGCGCCATCTGCGGCCCTGGTTAGTAGTTCTGTGTCATCTGCGTCGTCTGCGGCCCTGGTTAGTAGTTCCGTGTCATCTGCGTCGGGTCGCGATGATTTCGAGCAGCGCCGGTGTAAACATCCGCGTGCGCGGGTCTGCGGCGAGCGTGGCTAAGGCCTCCCCGATCGATTTGGACTCGCTGGCAGAGATCGCTCCCAGCGATTCCAGGCGCCGCCGTCCGCTCTCGACGAAGGCGGACAGCCAACGCCACTTTGGCTCCGACGGCCGCGCGGCGTCGATGATTGGCCGAACGTGCTCGACGTTGAAGCCCAGGTCATCGAGCCATTGCGGCAGTTGAAGTCCAAGGTCCGGCTCACCGCCGCTCTCTCTCCAGGCCATCATCACGGCACGGACGAAGGTTTCGATCTCAGCTGATGGAGGGGACGTGCGCCACGTCGCGTAGTCGAAATACTCGTGCAGCACGAAGACGCCGCCGGGGCGCAGGCGTTCGGCGATTCGGGCGATCGGATCGCGCGGACGGCTGGTAAAGGAGAGGACCCAGCGATTCCACGCACCATCGGCAAAGACCTTCGGCAGCGGCTCGCGATTGAGATCGCATTCATGAGTCGAAATGTTCGCGAGGCCCGCGGCCTGGGCCCTCGATTGGACGAGGTCCAGAAACCGTCGCGACTTATCTATGGCGGCGACGCGGCCGGCCGGGCCGACAAGTGCCGCCAGATCGAGCGACGCGTTACCAGACCCACTGCCGATGTCCAGAATGGTCTGCCCTGGACCGAACCCGGCTTTCCGCCACGCCTCGAGAACCTGAGGCCGCCACACTTCATGTTGCAGTTGAAGTCGCGCGATCTCTTCGTCGTGTGTGCCGAGAACGTATTCCTGCTCGCTCACCCCGCGGACCAGTCTATCGAGCGCGACGGGCCGGCCGCTATCCGCGGATTGCGATCACATCGAGCGCGCGGGTCCAGCCCTGAGCCCAGCGAGCTATCCACAGATTTCAAATGAAGAGGATGGGATGCACAGATGAACGGTCTGACTCGCGATGGCCGGCCAAGGCCGGCCTGAAAATGCTGCGCGCCGCCGCGAGTCAGACCATCATTTGAGCCATCTCGCTGGGCTGGCCTCTTGCATTTGCCTTCATCTGTGCCATCTGTGTCATCTGTGGACGATCTGGATTTCGAATCCGCGCAAATCCGCGGAATCTGCGGATAACTCAGATTCGCAGGGCGTCCACTGGATCGACGCGACTCGCCTTCCAGGCGGGGAGATATGAGGCAACGGCGGCAACGATCAGCAATACGAAGGCGACCGCGGCGAAGGTCACCGGATCAGCCGGACCGCGAAGCGGAGATCCTGAAGGAGAGCAGCCATTTGTTGGCTCGTTTAGACACCGGTCGAAACCGGCGGTTCCGTCTTGGTTCAGAATGCGAATCGGACGCCGCCGTTGATGTTGATGCCGTCGAGCGGGGCCCAGGCATCCACCGTCCAACGGCCATCGGGCGCGCGGCTCGGACGAATCAGCGGATCCCATTTGTGAATCTCGATCGCGACATCGCTTGCGGGTCTCCGCGGGCAGAGCGTAACATCCGTGCCCTGAACCCATGAAGCGTCACAACTGGTGCGCGTTTGGATTCGCCGTCGCTCTGGCCACCACGATGACTGCTCAAGCGCCCGCCGATCCTCATCGCCGGCTGTTCTCGCTCGGAGACTTCAAACTGGAGAACGGCACAACGCTGCCCAACGCCACGCTGGCCTACGCTACCTTCGGAGCCCTGAACGCCCAACGCACGAACGCCGTGCTCATCCCGTCCTGGTACGGATCCGATCATCACGGCTACGACTTCCTGATCGGCGCTGGACGCTCGCTCGACCCTGCCAAATACTTCATCGTCGCGACCGAGATGTTTGCCAACGGCTTCTCCTCGTCGCCGAGCAATACGCCGCCGCCGTTCAACGGTCCGCGTTTCCCCGCCATTGCCATTCGCGACAACGTGGAAGCGGCGCGCCGCCTGCTGACCGGCGAACTGGGCATCACACACCTTCGCGCGATCGTCGGATTCTCGATGGGCGCTCAGCAAGCGTTTCAGTGGGCGGTCTCCCATCCGGACTTCATGGACGCGATCGTTCCCTACTGTGGGACCGCCAAGACCTACCCGCACGGAGTCGTGAGGCTGGAAGGCGCGATCAGTGCGCTCACCGCGGACGCGGCCTTCAGCGATGGGAATTACACGTCGCCGCCAGCGAAAGGGCTGGCGGCATGGTCGCGGCACTGGGCCGGCTGGGTCTGGTCACAGGAGTGGTGGCGGCGTGAGCTCTTCAAGCCGCAGTTCGCGTCGGTCGATGCGGTGCTCGCGAACCGGACGGCGCGCGACGCGGTGCGTGACGCGAACAATCTGATCTCGCAGGCGCGGACCTGGCAGCGGCACAACGTCGGCGACACGCCAGGCTTCGATGGCGACCACGAGCGCGCGCTCGGCTCGATCAACGTCCCGGTGCTCTACATGCCGTGCGAGACCGACCTCTACTTCCCGATCGGTGACTTTCGATACGAGCAGCAGTTCCTCAAACGCTCGACGCTCACGCCAATCCCCTCGTTGTGGGGCCACTCGGCCGGCAGCGGCGGCAATCCGGCCGACACCCAGTTCATCGATGCGCAAATCCTCCATTTTCTCGCGTCGTCCGGAAACCCGTCGTCGCAGGCTCAGCCCGACTTTTCGGGAACATGGACCGCAGAGCAGCCGCCATCTTCCCCAGGCGCGGCTGGCGGAGCTCAAGCCAACGCACGCGGCGACATGGGGAGCGGCTTGGGTTCCACCATCGTGGTAGCACAGGATGCCACGCAGCTGAGTATCGAGTACGCGCTCTACTCCCGCTACGATCTCCAACCGCCGATCAAGCTGACCTACTCGCTGGACGGCTCCGAGAGCCGCAATCTGCTGATGGTTGGGCGCGGCTCACAGGCGCAATCGTCGCGTGCGGCCTGGGACGGACCGGCGCTCCGGATCACCACGAGCTCTACCTTCATCGATCCCGCTTCAGGCAAGATGCTGACAGCTGAAGTGACTCACCGGCTGTCCCTCGAGTCACCGACGTCGCTCGTGGTGGAGGTCGTCCGCGCCGGAGTGCTCGGCGGCCAGCCCACGACGACCCGCACGATCTACAAGAAAAGCTGAGTCGATGGCTGATCGCTGATAGCCGGGCCGGTCGATCCCTACCTATTAGGGGGGAGGTACGGGTCTGGCGCATTCGGCGGAACGTGCGGATAGCGCTGGGTCGACGCGCTGAAGTCGGCGACGATGCGGTCCATCACACTCTGCGCCCACGGATTGGCATCCTTGATGTCGGTCTCTTCCTTGGGATCGGACAGGAGGTTGAAGAGCCGCATCAGGGGCGGCACCGGCGGCGCGCCCGATTCAGGCGCGTAGACGTAGTGCAATTTCCAATCGTGCCACTTCACCGCGCGCAGCTGCGTATTGGCGTAGAGAAGGACGGACTCTCGATTGGATTTCTGCTGCTTCCCTTCGAGAAACGCCAGCTGGCTGACGCCGTCGATGGCGCGATCCTTCGGCACGAGGTCCGCGCCAACCGCGGCAGCCAGGGTGGGGAACAGATCGATCTCGTGGATCAACTCGTTCGAGACACGCCCGGCTGGAATTCGACCTGGCCATCGAATGATGCACGGCGTGCGGATGCCGCCTTCCATGACCGAGTTGTAGAAGCCGGACCATGGACCGCTCGACCCTCGCCAGGGTCGCCGCTGCTCGGCGCCGTTGTCCGTGCACCAGAGCACGATCGTGTTCCGCGAGATGCCGAGCCGGTCGATGGCGTCGAGCACCCGGCCGACGTTGTCGTCAAGGTCGGACATCGCGTCGGCAATGTCGCCTGCTCCCGTCTTGCCGGCGAAGTCCGGATGCGCGAGCGTCGGAAAGTGGATCTGGGTCATCGGGTAATAGAAGAAGAAGGGCTTCCGTTCCCGGACGTTCCGCTCCATGAACGCGATGCCGCGCTCCGCCGACTCGCGGTCCACGGTTCGTCGCGCCTCGGCGTCGAACAGCTTGACGTTGCGTGGCGGCGTCCCCGCTTTGCCCTCCCAGATGAATGAGGTCCGCGGCGCCGTCTGCCCTTGGGCAATGGTCGTCTGCGCTTCGTTGCTGGTGCGCGGAACCCCGTAGTACTCGTCGAACCCCTGCTGCGACGGGTCACGCCCTTCGGGCCGATCGCCGCCAAGATGCCATTTCCCGAAGAGCGCCGTCGAGTAGCCGGTCGACTTGAGCGCTTCGGCCAAGGTCACTTCCCAGAGCGTCATCCCCGCAGCCTGGGTGGCGCCGGTGCGGATGGCATAGCGGCCCGTCATCAGGGCCGCGCGCGAGACGGTGCACGAGAACTCGACGTTGAAGTTGTTCAGGCGGATGCCGTCGGCGGCCAGCTTGTCGAGACGGGGCGTGATGTTTCCGCGAACGCCGCCGTACGCCCCCACCTCTCCCCATCCGAGATTGTCGGGAAAGATCAGCACGATATTCGGACGCGTCGACTGCGCTGCGACGTCCGCCCGGGTCGCAAAGACGGCTCCGAGGAGAACCAGCGCGAAACAGGCGAGCGCCGCCACGACACGATCAGACCGCTCCGTCATGGATTCCCTCGTCGAAGCCGTCGCAAGTTCAGCTTTCAGGCTTCCTCCTGATGCTCGCATCCCCTTCGAACTCCCGGCGCGCGGGCGCCTGGTCGGGCCCGACCCGTCCACGGACAATCTCCGCGCGCGCGTAACTCTCCGGCCGCACCGGATATCCGGCCATCCCGCGAAGCATCGCCAGCTGGCCGACATGGGTGAGCGCATCGGCGATGGGCCCCTGGATGAGCTGCTCGACGGCACGGTCAGGGAGACGCTTCTCTGAGAGCAGCCCGTCGAGAATGAAGAGGCCGGCGAAAAACCGATCGACTTCGGTCTTCCATTCGTCGCTGCCCTCGGGTTTCCACTTCACATCGCCTTGCGTCATCGTGATCGCCCACGCCATGAGGTCGGCGAGATGAGCCACGATCAGCACCGGCCGGCGCGTCGTCGAGCCAAACGCCGTGTTGCCGAACTCGCCTGGCACATCACGAAGCACCTTGGACGCGCGATAAGCGAGAGTGGCGATGAAGTGACGGAGGATGTCGCCGGCCGAGGACATCGGCTCTGGCCCTGATGGAGAATCGGTCTGCATGCGTATAGTGTATGACCGTCGTGCCGATGCCCGACTGGCTCGAACCGATGGCCGCGACGTTGACCCAGGATCGCTTCAGCGGCCCTGAGTGGCTGTTCGAGCGAAAGTTCGACGGCATTCGCCTGCTCGCCTACAAGCGCGGCGCCGACGTCCAGCTGTTCTCGCGGAATCAATTGCCTCAACACCTGCCGGCGGTGGCAACGGCCATCGGCAACCTTCCGGTGCGCGAGATCATTCTGGACGGCGAGATGGCGTGGGACGGCCGCAGCGGCTACCACGTGTTCGACCTCCTCTGGCTCAACGGACGAGCCGTCACGTCGCTGCCGCTCGAAGAGCGTCGTGCCTTACTGAACGACTTGCCGTTCCAGGCGCCGCTCGGGCGCGTCGAGCTCCTTGACGACGAGAAACCGTGGGAGCGGGCCAGCCGTGAGGGATGGGAAGGCGTGATCGCCAAGCGGCGCGGCTCGCCGTACGAGCATCGCCGATCGAAGCACTGGCTCAAGATGAAGTGCGAAGCCTCGCAGGAGCTCGTCGTCGGGGGCTTTACCGATCCACAGGGCGCGCGCGTCGGTCTCGGAGCGCTCCTCGTCGGCTACTACGATGGCGATGATTTCGTGTTCGCGGGCAAGATCGGCACCGGCTTCGACACCAAGCTGCTGCTGGATCTGCGACGGCGCCTCGACGCCATCGAGATCAAGGACTCACCGTTTACGATCGCGACCGGCTTGCCGCGCAGAAGTACCGGAGGTGCGAAAGCGGGCCGGCATTGGGTTCGTCCCGAGATCGTCGTTCAGGCCGCCTTCATCGAGTGGACGGTTCATGGCAAGCTCCGGCACCCGCGACTGCTCGGAGTTCGATTCGACAAGCGCGGACGCGACGTCATCAGAGAACAACCCGTCGATGCCGCCCGAGGCCGCCCGTGATCTCGCATCCAGAAAAGGCTCTCTTTCCGGACGACGGAATCACCAAAGGCGACCTCGCCGCTTATTACGAGACGATTGCGCCCGTCATGTTGCCGCACTTACGCGGGCGGCCAGTGACGATGGAGCGATATCCGTCGGGCATCGACAAGAAGGGCTTCTGGCAGAAGGATGTCTCCAAGGGATTTCCCGAATGGCTCGAGCGCGTCGAAGTTCCGAAGAAGGACGGCGTCGTCCATCATCCCGTGATTACCGACCTGCGCTCTCTGCTGTGGGTGACGAATCAGAACACGATCACGATGCACGTCTGGATCTCGCGGACCCCTGACTTGTTACATCCGGACATCTGCGTCTTCGATCTCGATCCGTCGAAGGACGATGCCGGGGCCGTCCGAGCCGCCGCTATCGGCTTGCGCGATCTGCTGGCGGAGCTGGGTCTGCCCTCCTGGGTGAAGACGTCCGGATCGAAGGGCTTTCATCTCGTCGTGCCGCTCGATGGCAGGTCGAGCATGGATCAGGTGGCCCGCTTTGCCAATGGCGTTGGCGTGCTGGCCGTGAGACTCGCCCCGGATCAGCTCACCCAGGAATTCAGCAAAGTCGACCGCAAGGGCCGGATTTACGTGGACACCGGGCGCAACGGTTACAGCGCGACGTTCGCGGCCGCATACACCGTGCGCGCGAAGCGTGGAGCGCCAGTCTCGGCGCCATGCACGTGGGAGGAACTCGAACAGGGCCAGGTGGCCCCCGCCACGTTCACTCTTCGCACGTTGCCCGGGCGGGTCGCAAAGGTCGGCGACGTGTGGGCTGACATGCGAAAGCGCGGCCGGTCGCTGACGCGCCCGGCGGAGAAGCTGCGCGGGTCGATCAACGAAAGTTCAAAGTTCAAGAGTTGACAGTTCAGAGTTTCAGTTCAAAGGTTCAGTTCAGTCGAGAGTTTCAGTTCAGAGTTCAACGCCCTGACGTCGAGTTTCCAAGCTCGGATCAGCCTCACGTCGCGTGCCGGACGCACCGAACTTTCAACTTTCAACTGAACTGAAACTCTCAACTGAAACTGTGAACTTTGGACTCTTGAACTTTCAACTAACTGACGAACAGCTTCCTGTCCCGCTCCTTGACGTGGCCGATGCGGTAGTAAGGAGCGAACCACGGCTTGTCGCCCTCGGCCGGCGGTCTGGCCAGCCGAAGGGTCTGTGCTGTTTCGTTGTGCTGCACCTTCACTCTGAAGTGGAAGTGATCGAACAGGCGAAGTGCCTCGATGGCGTATGGAATCGCCACCGAGCGATCGTCGATGCGGATGATGTGGTCGCCGTTGTCCTTCTCGCCCCCGTGCGCCATGTTGGACGATCCCGTGAACACCGTCGGATCGGCGCCGTTGAAATCGGTCACGATGAACTTGTGATGCACCATGTTCGAGTGACCGGTGGTGTTGCCGTGCCACTCTGACTTGAACGGCTCGGGCGCGTTCTCGGCGAGGTACGAAAACGGCAGCAGTCCGCGCGACCCATCCGGCTTCATCACCGTGAGCCCGCTGGTCCTTTGCGCCACGCCGTAGGAGAACAGCGATCGGAGCATCAGCTCGTCGAGCGCGTCGCGGACCTTCCCGGAAATCTGGTTGAGGAACACGACGGAGTAGAGCACAGACGACTCGGCGCCTTCGATCGCGTTGGCCACGGGATCGAGTGACAACGGTGAATCGGAGTGCGGCGCGAAGCAGAGCTCGATTTTCGAACCGGCGGTATCGCGAACCGTCCACCACTGTTTCGACAGATTGTTCTGCCGGAACTTCGACGGCGAGGCCCAGTCACGCATCGAACACCTCGGCAAACTTGGCGGCGACGCCCGGGTCATCGAACACCAGCATGTTATTGGCCTGAATGTAGAAACCGCGCAGCGAGAAGTTGGTCGAACCTGCCAGCACGCGGAGCGCCTCGCCGGCGCGGCGCACGATGAGCACCTTGTTGTGCTGCTGCCGACTGAAATGCAAGCGCTTCACGGTGGCGCCGGCCGCCGTCAGTCGATCGGCGCTCATCGTCTCGCAGCTGCCAGGGTCGCCCTGCTCGTCGTGGTCGTCGATAATCGCCCGGACGCGGCTCCCGAGCGCTTCGAGGCGACGGAGGATGTCTGGTTCCTTGCACTCGTAGATCAACGCGTCGAGCGTGAGCTCGGGGTCGGCGGCGACTTCCTCGATCAACTGGTGGACGAGCCGGCGCGCTTCGAAGCCGAGCCACGCGTAGTGGCGCTCGAACGGCACCATGTCGTGCGCCAGACTGGCCGAGTCCGGCGAGTTGAGTGCGGGCAGAATGCCGGTCTCGTTGTCGAATCTGTCGACATACGCCTGCGACGAGGCAAAGCCGCGGGTGAAGCCGACGTTGAGAAACCCGTCGATGGTTTGCGGGTTGAGCGAAATCGTGTTTTCAACGACGTCTCCGGTCTGCAGCGCACCGTTGGCGTCCATGTACCGCGCCGAAACGCGGTAGGTGAATTCGCCAGGGCCAACCTCGGTCGGCACGTGAATCCATCGGTACTTCTGAAATGGCGCCTCGGTCGACTTGAACGTCCGGGGACTAGTCGGATTTGGCGGGAGGTCGAAGTGCAACCGGTTGCGCAGCGCTCCCCACCGCGTCGAGCCGGGATATCTCACTTCGACGGTGAAACCGACGAAGTCGTCGGTCGCGCTGCCGGACTCGAGGTCGAAGGCCAGTAGCGCCGTGCCCTCTCCGCGATAGAGCTTGAAGGTGAGGCCACCGCTCGACTCGGTTCGTTCGAATTCGTTTGCCATTTTCCCCCCGAGTAGAAAGGGTCGGTCACGAAGCGCACGAAAGCGGCATCCAGCGAATCACGCCGACAGGCACGTCTGTCGGCTTGACCAGCGAACCCGTGGACTGTACAGCAGTTCACCTCGTCGCGAGGAGTGGATATGGAAAGACCGGCAGGCGGCGTAAACAGTCTGTCTTGCTTTCGAGCCTACCGAGCCTCGACCTTGAACGTGCGCGTGCCGACCGGCTTACCGTCGATGAAAACGTCGACGCTGTAGTCGCCGAGCGGAAACCCGCCGGAGTTCTGCAGGTGAAACTCGGTGGCATCGGTCCCGTCGGTCGACACCTGTTTGGTCGGCTCGTCGATCACCCGGTCGCGGTACTTCCATCTCACGCCAATGGTGCCCTTGCCGCGCGCGGTGGTGTGAATCGCGACGTAGACGGTGTCGTTGGGTTTGAAGAACGTCGTTGGTGTGCCGACGCTGTTGTCCGCGTTGACCGATCGGCCCAGTTGGATATCGCTCAGTTCCAGCGGACCCGTGCACGCGGACGCGAGAAGCGCACACGAGAAAGCGATGGCCGGCAGAAATCGAATCATCACGGATTGATGAACCATACAGTCGTTGCTACAGCATATCGTCACTGCGCGACGCACGCCCGCGACCTATCGCGGAAACAGCACGCTTCGACTCCAGATGCCTTCGATCTGCCGCCGGATTTGAAGTAAACTCCGCGTGCAATGAAGGGTTCCTTGGCTTTGCCCCTCTTGCTCGCGACCTTTGTGTCGCTGATTGCCGCGTGTTCATCGCCGCCAGCCGCCCAGGCTCCGGGTGCGAACGCTCCTGCTTCCGCTTCCGCCACTGCGGCCGGAGACGAGCAGCCGTTGCCGGCGGTCGCTTCACCGTACGACGTGCTGCCTCCGGCCGTCCGGACGACGCTCGACCAGCCGTTCACCGGCGACTTGGACGCGATGGTCAAGCGCCGGCTCATTCGCGCCGGTGTCGTCTTCAACCGTACGCAGTACTTCATCGACAAAGGCGTGCAGCGCGGCATCAGCTACGAATCCGCCAAACTGTTCGAGGAGCAGTTGAACAAGCGCCTGAAAACAGGGGCGCTGACCGTCCATGTGGCCCTGGTGCCGCTCTCGCGCGATCAGTTGTTCCCCGCGCTCCAGGAGGGACGGGTGGATCTGGTGGCCGCAGCGCTGACGATCACTCCGGAGCGCAGAAAGGCGGCCAACTTCAGCACCCCCACGCGCACCAACGTCGCCGAGATTCCGGTGACGGCGCAGGGAGTAGCCGCACCGGCCACCGCCGACGATCTCTCCGGCCGTGAAGTTTTCGTGCGACGCAGCAGCAGCTATTTCGAGAGTCTCGGACAGCTCAATCGATCGCTCGCCAGTCGCGGCCGGCCGCCGGTCGCCATCAGGGAGGCGCCGGAGGCGCTCGAAGACGACGACATCCTCGAGATGGTCAACGCCGGACTGGTGGAGATCACCATCGTGGACGACTTCGCGGCGGAGTTCTGGCAGCAGGTGTTTCCGAACATTCACCTGCAGCCGCGCGCCGCGGTCCGTAGCGGCGGCGAGATCGGGATCGGCGTGCGCAAGAACAACCCGAAGCTGCTGCGAGCGGCCAACACGTTCGTCAAGGAGTACGGTCCGCGAACGGCGTTCGGCAACATCATGCAGCGCCGCTATCTGGAAGACGCCGACTATGTGAAGAATGCGGCCAGCGCGGCCGAGCAGAAGAAGTTCGCCGAACTCGCCAAGTTGTTCCAGACCTACGCCAAGCAGTACCAGCTCGACGAACTGTTGATGGCGGCGCAGGGCTACCAGGAGTCCGGTCTCGATCAGTCGGTCAAGAGCCGGGTCGGTGCGATCGGCGTGATGCAAGTGATGCCGGCGACGGGGAAGGAATTGGCCGTCGGCGACATCTCGAAAGTCGAGCCCAACATCCACGCGGGAATCAAATACGTCCGGTTCATGATGGACCAGTACTACAAGGACGAGCCGATGGATCAGCTCAACAAGGCCCTGATGACGTTCGCCTCGTACAACGCCGGACCTGCGCGCATCCGGCAGCTTCGCAGGGAGGCGGGGAAGCGCGGACTCGATCCCAACGTGTGGTTCGGGAACGTCGAGCGGATCGCGTCGGAGCGTATCGGCCGCGAAACCGTTCAATATGTCAGCAACATCTTCAAGTACTACGTTGCCTACCGGCTCGTGCGAGAGCGCAACGACGCCCGCGCGCGCGCGAAGACCGAAGTCACGAAAGAGTGAAGTCGCTGGTGTAACCATTTGGGCTTTCGCTGGCGTAGATTCTCGGAAGACACGCCACGCGATGCCAAATGACGAACGGCTGATCGGTCCTCCCTCGGTCAAGAACAGAGCGCTGGTCACCTCGTCTGCCGTCCTGCTGGCAGCCATCTATTACGTGGCGGTCCGAGCGGGACTCGGATTCCGGTTCCAGGATTCTCTCATCGGAGTCGTGTGGCCGGCCAATGCCGTGCTGGTGTCGGCACTCCTGCTGACACTGTCGACGCGCTGGTGGCTGGTGCTCATCGCGACGGGGCTCGGTCACGCGATCGCGCTCGGCGATATGGTGCCGGGGTGGCGAATCGTGTGGCAGATCCTCGGCAACGGCGCGTTCGCGCTGGCGACGGTCGCAGCCATTCGGCGCTTTGCCGGCCATCGGCTCCACTTCGATACCCGGCGACAAGTGATCGCCTTCACTGCGATCTCCTTCATCATGCCGGCGGTGTTCGGGCTGACGACGCCGGCGTTCGTGCTCTCGGCGTTCGATCTCGAGCCCGCCTATTCCCCGATCTCGGCGCTGCTGCGCACGGTGCTCTCCAACGCGACCGCCACGCTGTTGCTCGCGCCGGTGGTGCTGCTGTGGCTGCAGTACGGCATCGGGCGCATCGGCGAGCTCTCTCCGCGCCGGCTTGGCGAGGCGGCAGCCGTCATGGTGTCGTTGCTCGCGGTCGGGTTCGTCGCCTTCGGTGCGGGGCCGGAAGTCGCGCGGTTCCCCTCGCTGCTGCTGCTGGTCTTCCCTCCGCTGCTGTGGGCGGCCGTGCGATTCGGTCCGCTGGGCGCCAGCACGTCGCTGTTTTGTGTGGCGGCCGTCTCGATGTGGGGAACGGCCCGCCAGCTCGGGCCATTTGTCCTTAGTGCCGAGGCCGACCAGGTGCTGGCGCTGCAGCTGTTCTGGATCGTGCTGTGCCCGCCGGTGATGTTGCTCGCGGCGGCGATTCGAGAGCAGGAACAGGCTGAAGCCGCGTTGCAGGATCAGCGGAATCAACTCGCGCACGTGACCCGCGTCGCGACCGTCGGGGAATTGTCCGGCGCCCTCGCGCACGAGCTGCGTCAGCCGCTCACCTCGATCCTCTCGAACGCCCAGGCCGGCCTCCGCCTGCTGGCTCGACACCCGGTCGATCTCCAGGAGTTACGGGAGATCCTGGAGGACATCAAGCAGCAGGACCAGCAGGCCGCCGGCGTCATCGCTCGCGTGCGGTCCTTCATACAAGAAGGCGATTCGACTTTTGAAACACTCGGCGTCGATGGCGTCGTGCGAGACGCGTTGAAGCTCGGACGGAGCACCATCGAAGTGTCGGGTGTCAACGTCCACGAGCAGATCCCGCCGAGTCTCCCGCGGGTGCGAGGCGATCGCGTCCAGTTGCTTCAGGTGGTGCTGAACTTGATCGTCAACGGCTGCGAGTCGATGAGCGATACGCCCGCGACAAACCGTCGACTGCTGCTGGAGATCTCGAGGACTGACGAGTCCCACGTCCAATTGACCGTGCGCGACCGCGGCGTGGGTTTGCCCGAAGGGCACGAGAGCCGCGTGTTCGAGCCATTCTTCACGACCAAGCCACGGGGCCTGGGCCTGGGACTCGCGATCGGCCGGTCGATTGCCGCGGCGCACGGCGGGCAACTATGGGGCGAGAACAACCCGGACGGCGGCGCCACGTTTCACCTCGTGCTCCCATCCAACACCAGCCTGCCTGGCGCCGAGCCTGCGTCCTTCGCCAAGTAAAGCAAGAGACTGGTGTGGGTCGCCGATCGAGGGCCGTGGGCACGGCTGGCTTTCGGCCGCCGGAGTGACCCAACCCTCTCAGTGGAGACGCGGCTGCTGGACGGCGATGCGCTCACGGTCGGCCGCGCAGGGCAATTTCAACTCGAACGTCATCCCGTCACTCGAGTTTTCCGCGATTCGCAGCTGACCGCCGTGGGTCTCGGCGATCGATCGACTGATGGACAGCCCGATGCCCATCCCCTCGTCCTTCGTGGTGAAGAACGGCTGGAAGACCTGGTCGACGTGCTCAGGGCGGATGCCATGGCCCGAATCCTTCACTCGTACCACGACGCCCTCTGGCGCGCGGTCGGAATGAATCGCCAGCACGCGCGGACCGCCATTGACGCCCTGCATGGCGTCAACCGCATTCAGGACGAGATTCAACAGGATCTGCTGCAGCTGGATCCGATCGCCCACGACGTGCGGGAGATCGGAAGTCAGACCCAACTGCAGCCGCACCCGGCGCTCGCGCAGCATCCGTCGGCTCAGCGTGATCACGTCGCCAACCACGTCGTTCATGGATACTGGCGCCGTCCGAAGCGGCGTCTGTTTGACCAGACCGCGAATGCGAGTGATGACATCCCTGGCCCGCTTGCCATCCGAGACGATGTCGGCCACGGCTTCGCGCAGTGCGGTGACATCGGGCTTCGACGCGCCCAGGAGGTTCAGAGATGAGTGCGCATTCAAGAGCACCGCCGAGATCGGCTGACTCACTTCGTGCGCGATCCCGGCGGCCATGGCGCCGAGCGCGCGCAGCCGCGCGGCCTGCGCCAGCTCGGCGTGAGCCTTGTGCAGTTCTTCTTGCGCTTGATGGCGCGAGGTGACGTCGCGCACCACGCTCATCACCGTGTCGTTGTCGCAGCGAACCAGCCGGGCCTCGTAGTGCCGCTCGCCGTCCGCGACCGGGAGGGTGTACTCGACAACGACGGGCTGTGAGGACGCGGCGGCCTGTCGTACGTGCTGCTCGAACAGCCGCGCGATGTCATAGGGAAACACTTCACGCAGGTGTTTGCCGAGAAACGCTTCGGGCGGCGCGAACAGCTCCCGCGTATCGCGCGCGTGATAGTCGAGATAGACACCGTCGCTGCTCAGAACGAACATCAGATCGGGCATCGCGCGCAGGATGGCGTTGTTGCGCGCTTCACTACGCCGAAGCGCCAGCTCGGCGCGCGTGCGGCGCCGTACGGCGACCAGCAGCGCGGCGATCCAGACCAGCTGCACGAGAAACACCACCAGCGCGGCGAGCGTGAAACGGCGATATTCGGACCAGAGCGTCTGTGGCAGGTTCTGAAGATCCAGGCCGGATTCGGCCGCTCGAACACCAGCACTACCGGATGACGAGCAGGGCGAGAAGGGTACCGGCGAGCACCACGACGGATGGTCGTGCCCCCTCCAGGGAGCGGCGAATCAGAACGGACATCATGACGCCTCCGCACAGAGGTATCCGTCCTGGCCGGGGGCCCAGGATTGCCTTGGGAGATTGCGGGGATTCTAGCACCGCGATTTGTCTGGACGCCACGAAACATCGAGGGGCCCAAGCGGCGGCCGGACCAGGCTCAACCGGATGACCGCCATTCTCGGGCGGAAATCCGGGCTTCCTCATGGGGATCGCATCGGCATCCCCGTTGCACAAACCCGGGCGAGGAGACACGTATGACGACGACCCCGGCACTCTTACTGGCGGTGAGCACCTTCATCGCCACGACCGCCCAACCTCCCCAGAAGCCGATTACAAAGATGGGACAGACCCTCTCGGCAACCTCGACCATCCAGGCGATCGACCAGACCGCCCGGACGATCACGTTGCGCCACGAGGATGGAACCGAGGACTCGTTCTTGGTGCCACCCGAGGTAAAGCGCTTCGGCGAACTGAAGGTCGGCGATAAGGTCAAGGCGCAGTACTCCGAGTCCATCGTCCTCCAGGTCCGCAAGCCCGGAGATAAAGCGGCGCCGGCCGGCGAGGCGGCGGCGGTGACTCGCGGCACTGGAACCAGCCCTGGCGCGACGATCTCGAGACAGGTGACGGCCACAGTGGAGGTGCTTGCGGTGGACCCAGCCGTGCCGTCGATCACCGTCAAAACCACGGACGGCCACACGGTCACGCGGAAGATCGAGAACCCGAAGAACCTCGAGGGGGTCAAGCCGGGCGACAAGATCGACATCACCTACTCGCAAGCCGTAATCGTCCAAGTCGAGCCCGTGAAGCCCTAGTCCTCGGGATCGATCGCTTTCAACCCTTTCCAGCCCGAGGGTCGCGTCGTTCCACGGCTGGCCGCGGGTTCAATCGGTCAAGCCAGATCACCGAACCGTTACGCGCTTGGGGTGAATCCAGTGGCTCGCGAGCCGGTTCACCGGACCACGCCAAGCCAGATACGGCACAAAGGCCAGGAGGAGGGCGACGACCACGAGCTCGAGCGGGCGAATCGTGCCAAACACCAAGGTCTGATACGCGGCGTCCGTGATAGCGCTAAACGCGACAATGCGCACGACCACCCTCAACCCTTCCCTCAAGAGCGCACGCCGTTGCTCCGGCTCATTGAAGATCGTCCAGAAGTAGGCGGGCCGGCCCTCACGCGCGTCTTTGACGCCGTCGCGGATCGCCAACATTATCGACATCGTCGGCTGGAGGATCAGACGAAAGGTCATCGGCCCGTCGGTCCGGGCGATGAGATCAGTCCAGAAGCGAGCGAGCAGGTCGTCCATGGCGCGTCATCGGGGGACGCGCACAACGCAGCGCAAGCCGACGTGTGAGGTCGACGTATCGATCGGTTCGGGGAACCGGGCGACCAGTTCGGCGACCGTGACCTGCCCCGTGGCGCGAACGAACTCGGCAAACCGCTCGTTGGTGACCGGGTAGCGGTCGATCCAGAGGCCGTCCACGCGCACGTCGTGCGCCGGCCGCTCTTCGCGGTAGTGATGATCCGACCCCATCCGGAACGTGCGGCCGGGAATCCAGATCATGTCCGGGTCGGGGGGCGCACCGGGTGTGACGTCGCCTACTGACGATGAAGTGCCAGAGGCAACGACCACGGGCATGGCGAGAAACCCAGAATCAAAATGCGGGCGGGCGGCGAAAGACCGCAACGGCCGTGGTCGCCTGTTTCTCGTCGAGATACGTGATCGTCAGCTGACCGGCGTCGATCGCGTAGCGGCGCACGCGCGCCGATCCGATGGCTGCCACCGTCGCAGGGTCCACGGTGCCGTCGGTCTGCGGCGACATGAGTCTCATCTCGTGGCGGACCGGATCGATCACGACCCGTCCAGTGTAGTTGAGCAGCTGTCCGGGGCCGGTCGAAGGAGTGTCTGGAAGGGGGCCGTTGATCTTTCCGGTCAGCGCGAGATTGCCGTAGGCGTCGTAGGTCAGGCGTCCGGACGCCGGGACCTGCACCTTCGAACCGTTGGCGGCCGTGACGTAGAAGGCCTGCAGATCCCAGGCGCCTTCGAGTTGGCGGCGCTCGTACTCCATCGACCCGGGGCCGGATTCAGTGGCCCCGCCTTTGACCGGGCGCTGTCTCGAGCTCGCCTGACACGCCACCAGGGCGCTGAGCGCAAGAAGCAACGACCCGAGCGCCAGCCGGCGCGCCCGGGTGAGGGTTCGCAATCGGTTGAGATTCGACATGGGAATCGTTGACGCTACCACGCTTCGTTCCCAATCGCACCGCACGGTTCGTCCCCGGCTCGTCCGAGATCCGCCGGCTAGACGCCGCGACGGATCCCAAGCTTGCGGAGACGGCTGCGCAGCGTACTCGGCTTGAGGCCCAGCATCCGCGACGCGCCGCCGGTTCCCTCGATGCGCCATGACGTCAAGCCGAGCACGCGCAGGATGTGCTCGCGCTCGACCTCTTCCAGTGTCGTACCGCCCGCGGCATTCGCGGTCCGCGCCCGCACGAGATTGATCTCGCGCAGCGAGAGCACGCCGTTGGTGGACATGATGATGGCGCGCTGGATCACGTTCTCGAGCTCGCGAATGTTGCCGGGCCAGTCGTG
This sequence comes from uncultured Acidobacteriota bacterium, assembly GCA_963773045.1. Taxonomy (GTDB): domain Bacteria; phylum Acidobacteriota; class Vicinamibacteria; order Vicinamibacterales; family UBA2999; genus 12-FULL-67-14b. The sequence continues at coordinate 732,273 of CAVYZT010000016.1, forward strand.
TTCCTGCAACCGGTCGAGCACGCTCTGGGGCAGTTCGGTCACGCCCTTTCTGAGCGCCCGGCCAAAGCGCGCGGCCAGGTGTGTGGCGAGCAGCGGAATGTCGTCACGCCGCTCCCGCAACGACGGCAGCGTGATCGGAAACACGTTCAGCCGGTAGAACAAGTCTTGTCTGAACCGCCCCTGCCGTACATCGTCGAGCAGGTCGCGATTGGTCGCGGCGATCACGCGCACGTCGACGTCGACGGTCTGCGATGCGCCCAGCCGATCGAACTGCCCTTCCTGGAGCACGCGGAGGATCTTGGGCTGCAGCTCGACTGGCAGCTCGCCGATTTCGTCGAGGAAAAGCGAGCCGCGATGGGCCAGTTCGAAGCGGCCGGCCTGCGCCGCGTGCGCGCCGGTGAACGCGCCGCGCTCGTGGCCGAACAGCTCGCTTTCGACCAGCGTGGCCGGCAGCGCCGAACAGTTCAGTGCGACGAACCGCGCGGCGGCTCGCGGGCTGCGGCGGTGAATCGCGCGCGCCACCAGCTCTTTGCCGGTCCCGGTCTCGCCAAGGAGCAGCACGGTGGCATGCGTCGAGGCCACCTGGTCGACGCGGAACATCACGTAGCGCCACGCGGGGCTCTCGCCGACGATACTGATGTCGGCGTCGGAAAGAGGCGCCGCCGCCCGCCGCGGCGCCGAGCGGCGCGACGAGCTGTCGTGGTCGGGCTCTTCCATCGGCGGCGGGAGCGCGCCGGCGTCCGATTCGCCTAACGCCCGGCGGAACCCTTCGGCCGCGGCAATCAGCCCTTGCAGCGCGCCATTCGACCACACGCGCAGCGGATGGCGCGCGCACAACAACAGCGCGCCGTTATGAAAATCGCGGTTCTCGAGCGGCACGCAGACCAGGCTGCCAACGCCCAGCGCCCACAGGCGGCGTCGATCGTCAGCGGCGACGTCGGTGTCGCTCCCTGGCACGCCGAGTGCGAGGACGCCGGTCCGCCGCACCGAGCGGCTGACCCACGACCACGTCACCATGTCGGTGAGGGCGGGATTCACCGGCGATCCGGTCGAGAGCTGGATCCGAGGCTGCAAGCCGTCGGTCCGCAAAATGAAGCCGGCATCGAAGCCGAGCTCGGCGGTCAGGCGGCCGAGGACGCGCTGGGCGCGCAGCTCGGCTGGCTCACCGGAGCCGGTTCGCAGCTGCTGGCACAGGTCTTCGATAACGTTGTCGAGATGACCTGCCGCCGGACTCGTCGAAGAGAGAAGCGTAGTAGCCATGGCGCGCTCACTGCAGTAACCGGACACCAGGTGCGAGGGCCAACGGCTGGCGTCACGGATCGAAAATTCGTGGTTTACGGACGAAACGTCCAGGTGCTCGGAGACGGTAGTGCGGCGGGTACGCCCACGACAATTGGACAAAGGGCGTACGGACCCGTCGCGTTCACACAATCGTTAAACGTGCGGCCGAATTCACGCTCGCGACGCCCGTTTGGCAGCGCCGAACCGCCGCGTCATTTCGCGGTTGTCGCGACTGCCGGTGACTGACATGCAAGTGGCATCGGTGACCCTTCGGGTCCATCAGCGCAAGCGGGTCGAGGCCTTGAGTGCCATCGACGAGCTGATGCGCCAAATGCGCGGTTCGCCGGGCTGTCTCAGCTGCCGGCTGCTGGTCGATGCCGTCGACGGCACCGACCTCATGCTCGTCTCCGAGTGGGATGAACGCCGCGACCTTGAAGCTTTCCTGGGATCTCGAAACTTCCTGATCCTGGCCGGCATGCGGATTCTGCTGCGAGAAGACCCGCAGGCCGTGCTCGACGAGATCACCGCCCGGACGCGGGTGCCGCTGAAGCGCTAAAACCACGTCAAGAATAGGACTTTAGTCCAATAGCCGGAACCGTGGTTCCCCTTGTAACTTCAATCCGCTCTTGAGGAGAACAGACCTCAACCCCACAAAATTGTTCCCGAGTGTAGAAAGACCCCCTGGCCACGGCAACGCTGGACGATGATAGGTGTGTTGTGATGGCGCCCGCCTCCGTTCACGTGCTCGATGATGACGCCTACGTGCGGCGCGGACTCGAGCGGCAGTTACGAATCCACGGCTGGAACGTCAAGACCTACGCGTCGGTCGCGGAGTTCGAGGAAAGTGACGCGGCCGCCGAGCCGGGCTGCTTGCTCCTGGACATGCGCATCACCGACGGCTCGGGCCTTGATTTGCTGGCCCGTCTCGAACAGTCGAGGACCGCGCTCAGCGTCGTGCTGGTCAGCGGGTACGGTGATGTGCCGTCCACCGTCCGCGCAATGCGACTCGGCGCGCTGGACTTTCTCACCAAGCCGATCAGCGAAGATCGCCTCGTCGAGGCGGTCACGCAAGCCACCGCGAGGAGCGCGGCGCTCTGGGAAGAACGCAAGGAGGTCGCGGTCTTACGCGGGCGCTACGCCCGATTGACGCCGCGCGAGCGCGAGGTCTGTACGCTGGTCGCGTCGGGACTGCTCAATAAACAAATCGCCTCCCACCTTGGACGGTCTGAGAAGACCGTGAAAGTCCATCGCGGGCGCGTGATGGACAAGCTCGAGGTTGCCTCGGTCGCGGAGCTCGTGCGGCTGTTGGATCGGGTCAACGGACCGCGGACGTGACCCGCAGTCTGAGAGCCGGCCTGGCGCACGCCACCCACGTCGCGCGGCCAGCCTCTGTCGTGCCGTCCTCTTCTACTCCAGGCCCGACGCCATTCTCGTCGGGCGAACGGCTTCGGATCGCGCTCGGCGTCGCGGCGGCATACTTCATCGGCGCGCAGATCGGCCTGCTCCTCACGTTTGCCCCATCGACCACGTCCATCTTGTGGCCGCCGAACGCGGTGCTGACCGCGGCGCTGCTGCTGGTGCCGGTACGGGTCTGGTGGGTGTGTCTCGCCGCGGCGTTCCCAGTGCACATGGTGCTCGAGATGAGCGCCGGCATGGCGCCGCCGCTGGTGCTGCTGCTCTTCGGCACCAACTGCAGCGAGGCGATCATCGCCGCTGGCGCACTTCGTCTCGCGAGCGACTCGCCGACGCGCTTCGACTCGCTGCCGCGCGTCGCCTGGTTCATCGGTCTGGCCGGGCTCGTCGCGCCGGTGGTGTCGTCGTTTGCCGATGCCGGCGTCGCCGTGATGTTCGGCGGCGCCTCGTATTGGGGCGTCTGGTCCACGCGAGTCTTCGCCAACATCCTCACTGAACTGAGCATCGTGCCGGCGGTCATCCTGGGAATGGCAGCGTTCAGCCGGCGCCAGTGGCCGAGTAGCCAGCGCCTTCTCGAGGGCGTAGTCTTGTTCGGCGGACTGGCGCTCGTCGCGGCCATGGTCTTTGGCAACCTGCGAACGGCCGTAGCCCTGCCTGGTATGCCGCGAACGCCGACCGTCCTACTGGTGCCGTGCTTCTTCTGGGCGGCGATCAGATTCGGCGTCGGCGGCGTCAGCTCAGCCGTACTCGTTTCGGCCGCGGCGGCCAGCCTGTCGGTCGCGATGGGCCACTGGCCGTTCGACTACCTCCCGCCGTTCGAAAGCCTGATGGCCGTTCAGATGTACCTGACCATCATGGGAATCCCGCTGATGTGTCTCGCGGGGCTCCTCAGCGAGAAACGCCAGGCTACTGCCGAGTTGTCCGAACGACTGAGGTTCGAAGGGCTGCTCGCTCAAATCTCGGGATCGTTCGTCCGTCCGATGCACTCGTCGCAGTCGGCGTACGACGAGTGCCTCGCTCGCATCGGCGAATTCCTCGAGGCCGACTGTCTGGGCTTGCTCGCGCCAGGACCGGACGGAGTGATTGATCGACGGGTGCGAAAATGGCGGCGGCAGGGCGATACGACCGAGGTCGTCGCGCGCATCGGCCGCCTGTTCCCTTGGGCCCAGGCCCAGGTGAGCGAGGGCGACATCATTGCGTTCGAATCACTCGATGCGCTTCCATTGGAGGCTCACGTCGATCGTCAGACCTTTGCCGCCGAAGCGATCGCGGCCTGCGTCGTCGTCCCCTTCGTCGTGCGCGGCGTGGTGTACGGCGCGCTGTCGGTGGGCAACAGCCGGCGACGCGTGTGGCGCCCGGTCACGATTGTGCAGATTCGGCTGCTCGCCGAAGTGTTGGCCAACGCCACCGCGCGCGAACACGCCGAGCTCGAAGTGCAACGGGCCCGCCACGAGCTGGCGCAGGTCGGCCGCATGGTCAGCATGGGCGAGCTGGCCTCCTCACTCGCGCACGAGTTGAACCAGCCGCTCACTGGCATCCTCTGCAACGCGCAGGCTGCGACCCGCTTTCTTCAGGACGAGGAACCCTCGCTGGCCGAGCTTCGCGCGATTGTGTCCGACATCATCGACGACGACCGGCGCGCCGGCGACGTGATCAAGCGCATGCGTGACATGCTCGCGCGGTCCGACGCGCAGCCCGAAGTGCTCGACCTGAACACGCTCGTGCGCGACGTGGCCGTGCTGATCACGAGCGACACGATTATCCGCAACGTCTCGGTCACGTTCGACTTCGCCGTCGAGCCGGCGTACGTGATGGCGTCGCGGATCGACCTGCAGCAGGCCGTGCTGAACGTGCTCAGTAACGCCATGGATGCGGTGGCGGAGTGCAAGGTCGCCAGCCGCCTGATCCATGTCCGGGTCGCCGTGGGCGATCGCCGTGATGTGCGCATCGTGGTGCGCGACTCAGGCGACGGATTCCTGCCGGGCACCGAGAGCCGCGCATTCGAGCCGTTCTTCACCACCAAGCCGGCACGCATGGGCATGGGACTCGCGGTGGCACGGACGATTGTCGAAAACCAGGGCGGCGTCATCGCCGCGACCAACGGCATGGCCGGTGGCGCAGCCATCACCATCGTCCTGCCAGGAGTCGAGAGGCGTGCGCCGTGACGCGGCCGAACGTCTGCGTCATCGACGACGACCCATCCGTGCAACGGGCGATGCGGCGGCTGCTCCACGCCGCCGGCTATCGCGCGCTGACGTACTCGTCGGCTGAAGACTTTCTCACGCTGAGTGAACTGCCCCGTCCCATCTGCCTGGTCGTCGACGTGCGCATGCCCGGCATGACCGGGCTCGACCTGCAGGCGGCGATGTGCGGCACGATCCACGAGGCGCCGATCGTCATGATCAGCGGCCACGCCGATGCCGCCACCGTCGCGCGCGCGACGGCCGCTGGAGCGGTCGCTTTTCTGTGCAAGCCGTTCGAAGACACGGCGCTGCTCGACGCACTGGAACGGGCGATTGACGAGGACCGGCGTCGACTGTCCGCCCGGCCGGCCCACGTTCGCGCCAAAGCCTGAGCGCTGCTACTGGCGTAGCGCAGATACGACGCCGCCAGCCGCGCACGCGCGCTCGACCGCCTCGAGGAGCGTGTCTTCGTCGACGGGTTTGGTCAACCAGATCGACCGCGGCTCTCGATGCTCACCGCTGGCCAGTTCATGATCGGCGGTGATGAAGACCACATTGATGTCCGGCTCGAGCGCCGCCATGCGGCTCCGCAACTCCAACCCGTTCATCAGCGGCAAGTGAATGTCCATCAGCACGCAGTCGGGCCGTGGCTCCAATCCGCCGTCCAGAAACTCTTCGGCCGATCCAAACGCGGTCACCTGAAACCGGGCAGCGCCAAGCACTCTTACGAGCGCACGGCGCACTGGGGCATCATCCTCGACGATTGCGACTCGGTCGGCCATATTGATTCCAGTCCCATCCTGCGGGCGTGAATGGTGTCTCGATCGCGCTCTGGGCCACCGGCGCCAGAGCGACTCAACGTGGGCAGACGATCCTCAATCGCTGTTTCGGCTCGCGTCCCACCGCGCGAGCCGGTGTCAGCCGGGTCGAACCTTGCCGGCAGCGGTCGCCGTCATCACGGTCCAGATGATCACGGTCTTGCGCCACCAGTGTTCAAGCCAAGTACCACTTTCGTGCTGGCCTGCTCGAGCGGTCGAACTGCTCGACATTCAGCGTGTTAACAGGAAATGACGACATCGGGGAATCGGGCAAACACTCGACTCACCGTTGTGACTCGCGGATCTCCGCGGTCGGTCGCGGGGGTGTACGACCTTCAGGCAATGAACCGACTTCTCTTCAGAACGTCCAGCCGATTGTCAGCGTCACGCCGAAATCGTGCGACGAACTGCTGCCCGTCGGCGGACGATTATCGTAGCTGTCGTAGCCGGAGGTGCCCACGGTGAAGTCCTTAAAGACCTCGCGGCTGACCGCGAGATTCACTTCCGTGCGGATCCGCCCGGTCTCGCTCAGCCCTGGGTAAACCAGCACGCTGTACGACAGGTTCGTTTTGGGAGAGTCGTAGGTGTAGAAGGAGCCGGTGGCGGTGAGCACGGCGTCCGTATTCGTCGACGATTCGCCGTCGAGCGGTTGCTCCTCGCTGACGGCTAACCCGCCGCCGAACGACACGTCGCCGCGATTGGACTGCAAGACACGCCGTCCGACAATCAGCGCGGCCGTTTCGCGAAACTCGAACCCCAACTCCGGATTGCGATCGAGGATGCCGAGGCCACCGATAACCCATCGATGCCTGAGCTGCTTCGCATAGCCGAACTGAAAGTTCTGCCGATCGGTATCGTCGGCATCCCGCTGGCGGGTCACGTAGGAGCTGATCGACGCCGAGACCTCGAAGGCAGGCCGGCGATACGTCGTGTTGCCGGTAACCGTCAACTGCGCCACTCCGCTCGACTCGGTGAAGCTGAAGCCAAGATTGAATGCACCGTCGAGTCGGCGGAAGAACGACCGGCCAATCGGCGAGAGGCGGATCACGATCATGAAGTCGTGCGTGGTCGTGCCGCCGGCGGTGTCGGTCACGGTGAGCTGCGCATCTGAAGGCGACGCGATGACCCCGACATGGATGTCGCCCTGTGCGGACTCGACTTCAAAGATGCGGGTACTCGTCACCCGCGTCACCTTGTCCCATTCGATGTCGAGGGTACCGGCATCATCCGTACTGACTTCGAGCCGGCCCCGGCCCAGGGATTTGATCTCACAAGTCAGGCGATCGCCGTTGCGCAAGACGATGACGTCGGTTTTCGGGGCAGCGTAGGCGGGGCTGACCGCGAGTCCGCAGACGAGCAGCGCCACTGACAGGTGAGCAACGACCAGGCGCATCGAGCGGTCACGAATGCGTATCCTGTGCCGACCTCCACGACGCGTCGCGACCCACGGGTTCAACGGGATTAGGGCGTCGCAGTTTTTTGCGACAGCGCCCCCCATTGAGACTTTGACTCGCAGACGACGCTCACGACATTTCGCGGCGCGCGCGGAGGGGCACGATCGATTCGCCGCGGGGTATCGCGGCAGGTCTTCTGCCTCGCATCGGTTCACGCGATCGGCACCCCGCGGATCACTCCTTGCACGGCTGGCCAGCGGTCTACTAAGCCTTGGGCCCGTTGATCGGCCCTGTGACGAGACGATTCAAAGGAGTGGCGTGATGCGCAAGATATTGCTGATCTCAGGTCTGGTTCTCCTCGTGGCCGCACCGGTTGTGGCTCAGGATCGACCTGTCAACTTCAGCCTTGGCGGCGGTCTGACCTTCCCGTCGGGAGACGTGGCCGATTCGTTCGACATGGGCGGACACTTCCTGGCGGGGTTGTCGTTCAACTTCAATGACGCTGTCGGCTTCGAGGCCGACTACCAGTACCACTGGATGCCCGGGCCGGAGCGGAGCTTCCCGAATGTCGGTACGTCCGGCACAACCCTCATTGAAAGCAACCATCACATCCATATGGGCACGTTCAACGTGATCGTCCGGACGCCGAGCAGCTCTCCAGTCGCCGGGTACTTCCTCGGCGGAGTGGGCGTGTATAACCGTGTCGTGCAATTGACGACGCCGGCCGTCGGCTTCATCACGGTCTGCGATCCGTACTGGTACGTCTGTTTCCCGACCGCGGTCTCGACCGACCGGATCGTCGGCGATCGATCGTCAACCGACTTCGGCATCGACTTCGGCGGCGGGGTCACCTTCGGCGGCGAGGCGCGCTTCTTCGTCGAGGCTCGTTATCACTACGTGATGGGTGATGACATCAACGTTCCGGGAGGGACGGCGCGATCCACCAACGCGCAGTACATCCCGATCACATTCGGTATCCGGTTCTGAAACGTCGGCCGATCAGCGGGCTTGCCCGGACGAGTGGCCATGCCGAGAGCAATCGGAGCTGGCTTACGTCGGGCACCCGCCAGTCGACGCCGGCGTCGGTCCGGGTCTGCGCCGCCATCGCGGTACTGACAGTGTCACTCCCATGCGCCGCCATCGCGCAGCCACCCAACCCCGAGCCGCCGCCGCGCCTGGAGGCCAGCGCGCAGTTCACGTTGCTGGTGACGACCGGCAACGCCACAGCGGAAGCGTTGGGCGCCGGCGGCGAGCTGTATTGGCGGCCGATGCCCTGGGTCCTGAAAGTCAAGACCACCTTCGCGCAAACCGAGAGCGACGATGTGCTCGATGCCCGTTCGCTGGTGTCGCTGTTCCGAGCCGACCGGTTCGTGACGACGCGTACTTCGTTTTATTCGCAGTACGGCAACACGATGACGCCGACTCGCTTCGAGATCGGGCGAAACGCGACGGCAACCCATTGGCAGGTGTGAAATGTTGAACCGGTCCAAGAAGCGCAAGAAGCCGGCACCCGTCGTCGGTCCGTCGCTGCGCGCGACGCCGTTCGGGATGTCATCCAGCGGCCCGGCCACGCAGTTGCTGACCGATCGGCAGCGTCAACAACTGGCGGCCGTGGCGGCCACTCTGCGCCTGCCTGGTAAAACCGGGTTGTATCAGGCGGACGAGCCCGCGACCTCGATCTGGATCGTCGATACCGGCGTGGTGAAATCCGTCCGTGAGCTGTCGAGCGGCAAGCGCATGATCACGGCATTCCTCTTTCACGGCGACATCTTCGGCCTGGCCGAACACGGCCGCTACGTGAACACGTTGAGTACCGTGACGCCGGTGACGCTCTATCGGATTCCGGTCGAACTGCTCGCCGAGACCCTGCGCCGGGACCCGGAGCTGGAGTTTCAGTTCCTGTGCAAGCTGGCGCACGAGCTTCGCGAACTGCAGCGGCGATCGATCACCATCAGCCGCCGCGATGCGCCAGGCCGGCTGGCGATGTTCCTGGCCATGCTGGCTCGCAACGAAGTCGGCACCGATGCGACCGACGACATCATCCCCGTGCCGATGAGCCGCATCGACATCGCCGAGTTCCTGAACCTGACGCCCGAAGCCGTCAGTCGAGCCTCCAAGACACTGGCCCGCAACGGCATCGCCGAATTCGCCTCGCGTCACACCGTTCGCCTCCTCGATCAGGAGCGCTTCAACCAGCTCGTCGCCGCCGTGTGAGCGGCTCGCGGCGGCGCGAGCTTGATCGCAATCAAGAGCAGTTCGTGCAGCGCGCGCCTAAGATCGGCGCACGCGTGCGAGTCGAATACCGTCAGCCCCCCTCGCCGCTGCTTCACGATGCACCTGATTCATGATTTGAGAAACCTGCTAACGGTGGCTTCGGTCTCGATCGAAAAGCTCCACGCTGAAACAGGAACCGCACACCAGACATCCCCGGATCGTGGAGTCATCTCCCAGTGTCTCGACAGCATGGTCGAGCTGGTCGATGAATTCTTCGCGACCGAGGCGATCGTCGTACCCGATCGAAGCGTCGATCTCCGTGAAGTGATCGCCGATCGGGTTGACCTGTTGCGCGCGGCGGTCGGCAGCACCGTCGCTCTCGAGATTGAGCCCTCACCCATCGCCCACATGGTGATGGCGCGGTCCCTCGATCTGGAGCGCATCCTGCTGAACCTCGTGTTGAACGCCTCGGAGGCCATGCCCAAGGGTGGCACGGTGAAAGTGCGGACCGACATCGCCTTATCACCCGCCCCAGCCGTGGACCAGAACACGCCAAAGGAATGGATTCGCCTGACCGTGAGCGATACCGGCCGTGGCATGCCACGCGAATGGGAGCGGCAGCTGTTCAATCGCCTGGCGTTCGATCAAGCCGGCGGTCGCGGCCTCGGTCTCGCCAGCGTCAATCTGATCGTGTTGCGGCTCGGAGGGCGAGTCCACGTGGAGTCGCACGAGAGCATCGGGACCGCCGTGCATATCGATCTGCCACGCGCGTAGCCCTGGTAGCCGCAGTAAGACAGACCTCGCCCGAAGTGGCACGACTTGTGCCCGCGACACGTCCATGAGCCCTCGAGGTGTGCCGGCCCGAAGGCCGCTGTTCTACGCGCTCGTTTTCATCTCGGGCTATCTCACCTACCTCGTCATCAAGCCATTCCTCGTGCCGCTGACATGGGCGGCGGTATTCGCCCTGATGTTTTACGGCGCGCAAATCAGGCTGTCAGGGAGAGTCGGGCCGAATCGGGCAGCGCTCATCATCACGCTGCTCACCCTCGTCCTCATCGTCGGACCGACGATCACGCTCGTGTCGGTTCTGGCGAACCAGGTGCCGGTCGTCGCCGACTACGTGCAGGAGGCTTCACTGAACGCTCCGCTCCAGGTCAGCCGGATCTGGGGCGCGGTCCGGGCGCGGAGTCCGATTGCCCTGCCCGAGGAACCGGGCGTCGTCCTGCAGGAAGGCGCACAGCGGGTGTTCGAGTTCCTGGCGCCCCGTGCCGGCGCCTTGGTCGCGGACGTGTTTGCAACGGTGGGGAGTTTGATCTCCATGCTGTTCGCACTGTTCTTCATGCTGCGCGACGGCGATTGGATGGGCCGCGAGTTGCGCGCTTTCCTGCCGTTCCCCGCTGAACAATCCGATCGCCTGATTCGCGACACGAGGGATCTGGTCGTCGCGAGTGTCGGCGCCGGTCTGCTCGTCGCCATCGCACAAGGCGTCATCGGCGGTGTGGCATTTTGGCTGCTCGGGATGGGATCGCCGGCGTTCTGGGGTGTGGTCACCGCGTTTTGTTCGCTGGTGCCGGTGGTGGGCGCAGCCGTCGTGTGGGGCTCGGCCGCGATCTGGTTGATGCTCTCGAACGAGATCGGCCGTGGCCTGACCATGATCGCGGTTGGCGTGTTCGGGATCAGCCTGGCTGACAACCTGCTGCGTCCGCTGCTGCTCAGCGGCCGGACGTCGGTGAGCGGTTTCGTGATCTTCTTCGGCCTGCTCGGCGGCGTGGCCGTCTTCGGCTTCATCGGCGTCGTGATCGGGCCGATCATCCTGGTCATCTTCGGGAATCTGTTGAAGATTCTGAGGCAGCCCGAGCCATGAACCCCGCGGCTGGCAAGGCCTCGAGAGTTCAAAGTTGCAGGGTCAAAAGTTACGAGTTGAAGTTGGAAGTTACGGAATCACAGGGAGATCGGAGAGATCGGGGAGAAACGATTGGATCTACCAGAGATTGACTCCGTGATCTCGCTGACCTTCCCCGTGATTTCCTTTTTACGGAATCACAGGGAGATGGGAGAGATCGGGGAGACACGATTGGACCTGCCAAAGATTGACTCCCTGATCTCCCTGACCTCCCTGTGATGTCCTTCTTACGGAATCCACAGGGAGATCGAAGAGATCGGGGAGAAACGATTAGACCTGCCAAAGATTGACTCCCTGATCTCCCAGACCTCCCGTGATTTCCTTCTCACGGAATCACAAGGAGATCGGAGAGATCGGGGAGAAACGATTGGATCTGCCAAAGGGATTGACTCCCCGATCTCCCTGACCTCCCTGTGATTTCTTCTTACAGCATCACAGGGGAGATCAGAGAGATCGGGGATCAACTTGCCGATCTATCGAAACACGTACCTGATTCCTCCCCAGAACTGGTAGTTGTTGTCGATGTTGTCGAACTCGTCGAAGAACAGCCGGCCTTCGATCGTGAACAGCATCTTCCCGGCGCCGTCGCTGTACTTGGTCAGCGGCAATCCGAAATTGATCAGCAGGTTCAGCGTCGTGTTGTCGCCGTGGTTGAAGTCCCACAGACCGACGCCGGTGCCGATGTATCCACCGTTGTCGAGCTTGTAGTTGAATTCGCCGTCGGCGAACAGGCTGGTGCGGCTCCCCTTGTCGAGATTGATCGCCACGCCGACGGCTGGCGCGAACACCCACCGTCCGCGCATTGGGAATTCCACGCCGCCCTTGAGGCCGAGCAAGGCATCGCAGAAGCTGTCTCGACCCTCGATGTCAGCGTCATCGACAAAGTCGAGCGTGCGGCGCTGCTTGCCGATCGCGGCCATCACGAACGGCGCGTAGCCGCGTCCCTCGGTAGCCTGGACCGCCGCCGCTGGGGGCGGGGGTTGGGGCGCCTGTGGAGGCGCCGGTGCCGGCGGCGGCGCCGGAGCGGGCGGGGGCGGAGCCGGCGGTTGCACCGCGGGCGGGGGAGGCGGAGCCGGTGGAGGTGCGGCGGTCGTGATCGGCGCCGAGTTCATCAGCGACAGATTGCCGCAGGCCTTCGGGACGACGAAGTTGTATGCCGTTCCTCCGCTCTGAACCGTGAAGCGGTACGCTTCGAACGCCTGCGGCCCTTCCCACCGAACGTTCTGCAGGATCGCGGCCGCTCCGCCACGACGCAGCGCCATCCACTGGAGCCGTTCTCCCGGCGCGACCGTCGTCTCGAACACTTGACCCGTGGTCATCGCGTCGATCACCTGCGTGCTGATGCTCGCCAGGCCCGCGCTCTCGAGTACGCGTGTGAGATCGCGCCGGTTCGACGCCGCCATGGCCTTCAGCGCGTCGACGCTTCTGACCGGCGGGCTGAACCGTGTGCTGCCTCCCAGCCTGCGGACGACGTGTTCACCGGACGTCTGGCTCCCGGCCGTGCGCGTCTGCGATCGCGCTTCGGGCGCGAAGGCGCCCAGACCCAGCACGGCCACGAGCGCTCCCGCGCCGGCGATCTTCGCCGTTCGAATGCTCAGCATGATTTGCCCCCTCCGTGCCGACCGATCCCGCTGCTGCGAAACGGCTGTGATGGCGCAGCCTCTTCGGGACGTGGTTCGGGCACCGTCAATCGCGGGTTTGTCGCGCATGCCTGCGAGCCGCCAAAACTCCACACCGGGTAGACCGGCCGCGTTTCGGGTGAAGCGCTCGCGACCCCCCAACGAATGCGGAGTCCCCTTGCGGAAACGGGGCCAACCCCGCGGTCGACCAATCAGTCAATCAGTCGTTGGGCACGGTCATCGGCAAGCAGCAACGCGAGACCCGCGAAGGCCACCGCCTCGAACACAGCGGTCCATTCGTTCCGGTCGGCGGCCGGCGATGCCGCGGCCAGCGCGCGTGGAATGTGGAGAATCCATACCCAGGTGAAGAGCATGAGCCCGACCGCGATGCCCGCGGCTCTCGTAGTCGCCGGCACGATGAGGCCGGTTCCGCCTGCGAGGAGCGCGGCGCCGGCCACGTAGGTCCAAGCCCCTGCCCCTGGTATCCACACCGGCACCATCGTCTTCACCGCATCGACGAAGAGAAAGTGCTGCACTCCCGAGGCGATCAAGAAGGCCCCGAGCGCGAAGCGCCCGGCAAGTTGGCCTGACGCGGTTGCGCTGATCGCGAGCACGCCGCCGCAGAGGGCGACGCCCTTCCCGAGCCGCGTCCAGGGACTGCCGAATGTGCTGTCAGCGAGCGCCAACGGGAGGTTGCGAATGACGGCCCACCCGAAGATGAGCACGACGACGATGATTGAGGCTTCGCGCGGCAGGCGGCCGGCCGCAATGGCAGCACCGACGATGACGAAGCAGGCGCCGGTCGCGTACGCCGCAATCAACCCACCAGGGACATCCAACGGCCATGCGGGGGCACGCCCCGGTACGAAATCGCCGTAGAGAAACTGCAGGACCCCAAATGCGCTGATGGCGAGGGCGAACAGGCCTCGTCCTACCAGCGCGGGTGAGTGGCGATACGTCACGCTCATGTGCGAGTTGTATCGCACGAGCCCAGCGGTCACCTCGGGCCACTCGCGGACACAGGCATGGGGCCAATTTCAAGTGGTGCCGCTCGCCGGCTTCGCCGCGAGGCCGAAGCTCCCCTTGAAATCAAAGGGGAGCGCGCGCGAGGCCAGGCTCCGCACGGTAGAGAGATTGCACGGGTTCCTTTGTCGAGGGTCCTGATTCCCGTCGGTGAGCCTTGCGGCTTCCGTGACGAGGGCCGACGCCGCGAGATGTCGTGGGGCTGGCCGGGGACGCGCCATACAGGCAAGCTGTTAGCGTCGCGCACGTCGCGACCGAATCCGTGAAGCTCACAGTACGCATCGGGTCGCGCCTTCGTCGGCTGCTGGTCGGCGTTGCAGGCATCCTGGTTCTCGCGATCGTCGTCGCGCACACCGCGCCCGTACGGGGACTCGTCCTGAGACGGGTCGCTGCCGTGCTGCGTACGTCGGCCGCTGTCGAGTTGCGCGCCGCCTCGCTGAGCTACAACGTCTTCACCCTATCGGCCGAACTGCGTGACGTCGAGCTGGCCGCCACGCATACACCCGACGAGCCATTTGGATCGGCCGCCGCGATCGGCGTCCGGTTCGGCAGCGGCATCTTTCGAGGCCAGCTGGACATACGGCGACTCTCACTGACCTCGCCGCGGGTCGTCGTTCACGAAACCGAAGTTGGAACCGGGAATCTTCCGAACATTCCCAGTGATTCGAATCGCGGCAGCCTCGCGCTGCCGGATCTCCACGCAGTAGATCTCGAGCTCCTCCTGGAGTTGCGGACGACGACGATCGCCATGCAAGGAGTGACGGCGACGTTCTCGACCGTGTCGGGCAAGACGGTCGGCACGATCGAGGCGACGAAGGGCATCCGCATCGTTGTCGACGGCCAGACGCACGATCTCGGCGCCGCCGCTGCGGAGCTGACCCTCGACGGGAGCACCCTTTCAATCGGAAACCTCACGGCGAAAGGTCCCGGACTGTCGTTGACAGCGAACGGCACGCTGACGTTGGGCGACAGCGAGACCATGATGGATGTGATCCTGAACGGATCGACGGATCTGTCGTCGTGGCCGATCGTCGAACAGGATCGAGTGGCGCCAAGCGGCCAGGTCGATCTGCATGCGCGGCTGACGGGAACGATTGCCGATCCACAAGTGTCGTTCGACGCCAACGGTCGCGCGCTCGCTTGGGAGAGCGTCGACGTCGCAGCGGCTCGCGCGGCCGGCCGTTATGACGACGGGGCGATCGAATTGGACTCGTTCACGGCGGATCTCGCCAACGGAAAGGTACAGGGCCGGGGGAAGATCGCGTTGGGGACAAGCGGCGAGAGCCACCTGAAAGCGAGTTGGTCGAATCTTGACGCCCGGCAACTTCTCGGCGCCTCGAACCAGATCGCCCGCATCGTCGCGCCGAGCGGCTCAGCGGAGCTGCGGTGGCGCCCCAGCGGCGACGCCGGAACTCTCAGACGATTCGAACTGGCGGCGACAACAGGTGTGGTGGCAGCGGGCCGGACCACGGCTCTGGACTTTCGCGCGCGCGGAGCAGGCGAGCGATGGCGAGTCGAGATCGCGCCGAGCGATCTCGCGGCGTTGAATGTCCGGCTCGGTGCAGATGTGCAATTGAGTGAGCCTTTGTGGCCGGCGTCGGTGGTGGACGGCCGTCTCGAGATCCAAAACCAGGAGGCGCGCGCGGTGATCGAGCGTGCGTCGGACTTCGGCCTGACCCTCGGCAACATCGATCTGGCGAAGGTGGCTGGAGTGATCGACGCCGAAGCCACCTTCGTGGGTCGCCTCGACGCGATTCAGGCGACGGGGCGCGTCCACGGTCGCGCTCTGGCGGCTGCCGGCGCGCCGCCGGTGGATCTCACATCGTCATTTACCGTTGATCTGCGAGACCGCACCTCGATTGGCGACCTTCGGGTTGCGATGGCCGATCTGTCACACTGGCAGCCGAACACGGATCCGCCACTCGAGCTGCGCGGGTCGGCAACGGCCACCGGCACATGGTCCGGCTCACTGACTCAACCGGTCGTGAATGTGGCGGTCGCGGGCCGCAGTCTCGTCGCCAACCGCGGTGGCTCTCTGCCTGTCACGCTATCGTCCGGAACGTTTGACGGTACCGTCACGGGTTCCATCGATGCGATCAAGGGCCGCGGGCAGCTCGTCCTCGGCGATGTGGATGCTAGCGGCCGCAGCCTCGGCGACGTCACGCTGAACCTGGCGGTCGAAGGGCGTTCACTCGACGTGTCGATGTCGGCTCCCGCCATGAAGACGTCGATCAAGAGTTCGATCGCACTGGAGAGCCCCTTCGCCTTTTCCACTAACGGCACCCTGACCGCCATGGAGCTCGCCCAGTTGATGTCGACGCTCCAGGGGTCGTCGTTGGCGCCAAGCGAGCTCGGTGGGACGCTGACTGCATCGCTCGAGGCAAGCGGAGATCTCGAACATGTTGCTGACACGACAATCAAGATCGTCGTCGCTCCCTTCGACGCGATCGCGTACGGCGTGCCGCTGCGCGCGCCTGCAGGATTGCGCGCCAGCGTGTCGAAGGGCCGGACAACACTCGACGAGTGCCGACTGACGATCGGGGCGATTGCGGTCCGAGGCGACGGCGAACTCGAGCTCGACGGACCGGGCGGAAGTCTGTCGCTGGGCGTTGACGGCGATCTCGGATCGCTCTCGCCGTGGTTGCTGCGGCTCGGTACTGATGAGCGCTGGACCACAGCAGGCCACATCAACGGGACGCTCGGCGCCACCCGCACGACAGACGGCGTCGTTCTGACCGGGTCGTTGGCCTCGACGCTGACGTCTATCGCCCAGGGCGAGCGCGTGCTCGCGCGAAACGCGCAAGCTCTGATCGAGCTCGCAGACTCGCGAATGGTCATTCGCCATTTCACCGGCGAGCTTCTCGGCAGCACGGTCCAGGGATCGTTCGATGCGCCGTTGACCTGGCTGAACGCCGCGCTGCCGGAGCGTTGGTGGATTCGGCAGGCGGCGACCGACGCACCGGCAACCGCCTCACTCAACGGGACCTTTGACGTGGCCACCACCGTCAAGGAGTTCGCACCCGCCAGGGCGAAGGGTCTCAGCGGCCGGATCGTGGTCTCGGCCGATTTGTCGACGCCGCGCCCCGACTTGCAGTCGATGACCGGCAACCTCCGCCTGGAGCAGGCCGAGGTGACGTCGGCCGCCACGAGCCTCGCTCAGACCGAGACCACGCACTTGCGGCTTTCGGAAGGACAGCTCGCCGTCGAGACGCTCCACTGGAAAGGTCCAAGCTCCGAGTTCACTGGACGCGGAGCGATCGGTCTGGTGACGGGCGCCCGAACCGATGCCCGTCTCGATTTCGATTCTGAGCTTGGCGTGATATCGGACTTCCTGAGAGGGCGGGCCGCTGGTCGGGTGACCGGCACGATCGCCATTGGCGGCAACGCCGACGACTGGAAAGTCACCACTGATGCGCGGCTCACCGATGCGCGCTGGCTCGTGCCGGAAGCGCGCGTGTTGCTCGACGGCTGGTCGGGACAGCTTCGCATCGGTGAAGATGGCCTTGCGTTGGCAGACCTCAGCGGCCGTGTCAACGGTGGGTCGGTGAAAATCAAAGGCCGGCTGCCAGTCGCTTCGCGCTCGTCCAATCGCGAAGGTGGCATCACGATCGAGGCCAGCGATGTCCTCCTCGAAGTGCCCAAGGGTTTGCACAGCCAGCTTGGCGGCAACGTGGTGTGGCGGCTTGCCGAAGATGGCGCGGCGATCGAGGGCACAATCACGATCACGGCGAATCGCTACAGTGAGCCGATCACACGCGTGCTGGCGCTCGTCGAATCGCTGTCGCGTACGACCGGGGGTTCCGGCACCGCGCTGCCCGAATCACTCGCCAACACTCGACTGGCCGTGAACCTGGTGGTCACCGACCCGGTGGTCGTCGACAACAGCGTCGCCTCGCTCGAAATCATGCCGAACCTTCGTCTCGTCGGCTCGCTGGGATCCCCAGCCCTCGACGGTCGCATCGAGGTCGAACGAGGGCGGATCCAGATCGGAGGGCGCACGTATCTCCTGCGCGAAAGCCGCTTGCGCTTCGAGCCTGCCGCCGGGCTGGCGCCGACACTGGACGTCACGGGCGACACGCGGATCGGCGACTTCGATGTCACCCTTCGGATGAGCGGCACACCTGACGGTGTTGAGACCACCTACACGTCGTCCCCACCGCTCGGCCAGCGCGATCTGCAATCGCTGGTCGTGACCGGGCGAACCGATGCGATGGGACGCGTGCCAGGCGCTGACCAGTCCGCCGCCTCCGCGACCGCCGGCGACATGCTGGGGTTCGCCGGCAAGTTCGTCGGACTGGACTCGGTCAGGTTGGGAGCGGCCGAGTTCGATCTGGCGTCGAAAGATGTCAACACCGACCAGCACCTGACCATCTCCAAATCCTTCGGGCCTCGCTTCGAGCTCGTCGTGTCGGACAACCTCGAAACCGGTGCGTTCACCTGGCTGATCACCTGGCGACCTGCCGCCGGTTACGAGGTCCGCGCGGCGTCGGTTGAGAACACGGAAGACTCGCTGGAAATCCGCCGGATTCGGTTCTTCGGTCCGGGCGTGGCGGCGCGTGAGGCGGCATCGGCCGGCGACTCCGCCACGACAGCGCCGCGTATCGTGGCCGACGTGGTGATCGACGGCGCGCCAGGCTTTCCACCGGACCAGTTGCGAAGTGCAGCTCCACATCAAAGCCGGGGATCAATTCGTCGTGCGACGCTGGATCGAAGACCGGCTCCGCTTACAGAATTTCTACAGGAAGCGCGGGTACCATCGCGTCCGCATCGTGCCCACGCGAGTCGAGGGACCCGCGGATGCCAAGCCCCAAACGATCTCGCTTCGATACGCGATCAATCGGGGACCGAAGACGATCATCGAGATCGTGGGCGACGATCTGCCATCGGATGCGGTCTCGGCGATGTACGACGAATGGCACGGCGTTCCCATCACGGAACTGCTCGTTAGCCAGTTCGAGGAGATCGCGAGGACGCATCTCGCCGATGGTGGGTTCCATCGCGCGCGCGTTGGCGTCGAGTTTCCGGTTGACACTCCGGAACTGGCGCGGGCGATCGTCAAAGTGGAGCGAGGTCCGCAGACACACGACCAGGCGATCGCGTGGTCCGGCAACGCCGCTGTCTCGACGGCCGAACTCAATGGCCTGGCGGAGGCCCGCCGAACCGCCGGCCGGTTTGAAGAGCAGTCGCTCACACTCGAAGTCCGGCAGTTGTACGGTAGCCGCGGCTATCTGCACGCCGCGATCACTCTCGGCGAGCCACGGTTCACCGGGGACCTGGTGACGCGACCGATCACGATTGACGAAGGCCGCATCACGAAGATTGCCGAGGTGATGATCGACGGCGTGGCGCCGACCCGGCTTCAGGCTGCCACGGGCGCACTGAATCTCGCACCGGGCACTCCGTATGTGCCCACTGGCCCTTCCGAAGCCGCCAAGCGCCTGCAGGCGTTCTATGGAAATCTCGGATACCGCGACGCCAAAGTTTCTCACGCCGTCAGCGATCCCAAGGCCGACGTCGACGTGATCGTGAAGGTGACCGTGGATGAAGGCGCGCCCTACACGATTGGCGGCGTGTCCGTCTCCGGGGTCGACACGACAAACGCGGGGCTCGTCCAGCACGCGATCACGCTCGAACCTGGCGAGGTCGCCAGCTCAGCCGAGGCCGACGCGACGCGTCGCAACCTCTTCGAGATCGGATCGTTCCGCCGCGTCGATGTCTCGTTCGTTCCTGCAGCGACCCCGGCAGGCGCAACCACGAACCTTGCGATCCAGGTCGAAGAGCCGAAGCGCTTCCAAGTGCGGTACGGCGTACAGCTGTCGACGTCGACAGATCGGTCAAGTACCGAGCGCGGACCGATCACGCCCGGCGCGACCGTCGAGATCCGCGATCGGAACTTTCTCGGCCGGGCGTGGCAGGCGAGCCTGGGTACGCATTACGAGAAAGATTTCCGGACCTACATGTTCCTGATCTCGGCGCCGCGCTTTTTTGGCCGGTCGCTTCAGACCACCCTGTTCGCTCGCGAGCGCCTGGAAACGGAGAGCAACGACACCAGCTCAATTCTCGATCGCCGGCACGAACTGACCCTGACGCAGCGCAAGCATTTGGGTGGTGGGCTCGATCTGAGCTGGGGCTATGACGTCTTGGACCGAGTGTTCCTCGTCACCACGCCAGACATCGACAACGACTTCGGCGGCGTGCTGACCGGACCAACGGCTTCGATCGCGGTCGATCGGCGCGACAGCCCGTTCGACGCGACGCGGGGATGGTTCCACAGCTCGAGTGTTCAAGTCGGGCTCCCGTTCGGCGCGAATCTGGGATACGTGCGGTTTCTGACCCGTCAGTCGTTCTATCAGCCGTTCGGACCTGTGACCCTGGCCGGCAACGTCAGGTTCGGCATGATGGAGGGCTATTCGGGCACCCCTCCGCTCACGATTCTCGATCAGTTCTTCGAGGCGGGCGGAAGCAACAGCGTGCGGGGCTACTCGGAAGGCCAGCTCTCGGCTCTTACCTTTCGAGACTTGACCTTGGGGGGGCCTGAGCTTCTGGTCCTGAACGGCGAAGTCCGGTTTCCCCTGCACCGCTGGTTCAAGGGCGCCGCGTTCGTTGACGGAGGAAACACGTTCCTCAAGCGCAACTCAATCTCGTTGGGGGAGCTGGCGGTCGGTGCCGGCATCGGTTTACGCGTGCAGACTCCGCTGGCGTCAATCCGCTTCGACGTCGGCTATCCGATGACGGCGAAGTACGGGTCACAGCAAGTGCGGTTCCACTTTTCCGTCGGGCAGATGTTCTGACGGGCGGCCGGCTTCTCTCCGTGGCGCTTGCGTTGCGCGACGCAGACGCCGTATGCTCCCCTTGAAACCCGATGGGAGCACGTCCGACATTCCCTCTGCCCGAGATTCTGAGAGGCACCCTGGATCTGCTGATCCTCAAAGCGTTGAGCTGGGGACCGGCGCACGGCTACGGAGTCGCCCGCTGGATTCAGCAGGCCACGGGCGACGCCCTCGCCATCGGCGAAGGAACGCTGTACCCGGCGCTCCATCGCCTCGAAGAGCGCGGGTGGGTCGTCGCGAGTTGGGGCGCCTCCGAAAACAATCGCCAGGCGAAGTTCTACGAGTTGACCAGGAAAGGCCGGGCGCAGTTGCGGGTCGAGACCGACACCTGGCGCCGCTACGCTGCGGCGGTGTTCTCGGCGCTCGATGCGCCCGCCTTCCCGTAGCGAGGGCCGCAATGCCGCGATGGACACGGTTCCGGCAATTGCTCGGGCTCGCGCCGAAAGCCGATGTCGATGCCGAACTGGCGTTTCACCTCGAGATGAGAATCCGCGAGCTGGTGGAACACGGCGAAACACCTGAACGGGCCCGCGAGCGCGCGCTGCAACGTTTCGGCGATTACGACGGCACCCGCACCGAATGCGTCGCCATCAACCAACGACGGAAACGCCAGATCGACAGAACGGAGCTCATCATGGAACTGCGACAGGACGTCTCCTACGCGCTCCGGATGCT
Source organism: uncultured Acidobacteriota bacterium (assembly GCA_963773045.1). Taxonomy (GTDB): domain Bacteria; phylum Acidobacteriota; class Vicinamibacteria; order Vicinamibacterales; family UBA2999; genus 12-FULL-67-14b. Next base: position 753,626 of record CAVYZT010000016.1, read on the forward strand.
GCGCCGCACGCCGGCGTTCACCGCGGTAGCATTGCTGACGCTGGCGCTCGGGATGGGCGCCAACAGCGCGATCTTCAGCGTCGTTCATGGTGTGCTGCTCGAGTCGCTCCCGTTTCGCGACGCCAACCGGCTGCATCAAGTGCGGATGCTCTATCCCGACGGCACGAAGTACTCGTCGCTGTCGGCGCCGGATTTCATGAGCGTTCGCCAGGACAATCGCGTCTTCGAACCGGTCGAGACCTTTGACGTGAACCTGGCCACGCTCGTCGGCAGCGGCGAGCCTCGGGAAATTCGCAGCGCCGCCGTGAGTAGCGGGTTGTTCGATCTGCTGGGCCTTCGCGTATCGCTGGGCCGCGGCTTCAGGCCCGAGGAGAATCGGCCGGGCCAGACTGCCGTGGCCGTACTCGGCCACGGCCTGTGGCAGCGCGTCTTCGGCGCCGATGTCAACGTCCTGGCTCGATCGCTGACGATCGGCGGCAGACCTTACACGATCGTCGGCGTCCTCGCCGCCGACGCACAGCTACCCGACGAAGCCGACGTGTTCGTCCCGCTCGAGTTCAACCAGGCCTTTGACGCCACGACGGCGCAGGGCCGCCGCTCAGAGTTCCTCTCGGTGGTGGGACGAGCACGAGTCGGCGCGTCCGCTCAAGAGATCGAAGACGATCTGCGGCGAGTCGGGCGGCAGTTGCAGGCCGCGTTTCCGCGAACCAACGACGGCCTGACGTTCACGAGCACGCCGCTGGCCGAGATGATCGTCGGCGACGTGCGCCGGCCGCTCCTCGTGCTGCTCGGCGCCGTCGGCTTTGTGCTGCTCGTCGCGTGCGGCAATGTGGCAAACCTGTTGCTCGCGCGCGGGTCGGCCCGGCACGGTGAACTGGCCGTTCGCGCGGCGCTCGGCGCCGGACGCGGCCGGTTGCTCCGCCAGCTGGTCACCGAAGCGGTGGTGCTGAGCCTGGTCGGCGGCACGCTCGGTCTGCTGCTGGCCTATTGGGGGACCGAAGCGCTGATTGCCGCAAAGCCGGCGGACATTCCTCGGCTCGACAAGATCGGCTTGGACGGCACGGTCGTGCTCTTCACGCTGGGGATCGCGGTCATGACGAGCCTCGCCTTTGGCATGGCGCCGGCGCTGCAGGCGACCGACGACCACTTGATGCGGGGACTGCAGGAGAGCGGCCGCGCCGGCAGCGCCGGCCGTACTCATCGCACGCGATCGGCGCTGGTGGTCGCCGAGATGGCGCTGGCGGTCTGTACTGCTCACCGGCTCGGGACTGCTGATTCGCAGCTTTCTGGAGTTAACGCGCGTGCACCCTGGTTTTGAACCGCATGGCGCCGTCGCCATTCGACTCACGTTCCAAGGCGATCCCTATCAGCGCGGCGAGCAGATCCGGAATCGAGTCGCCGAGCTCGAAGAGCGGCTGCGCGGGTTGTCCGGCGTGACCGACGTCGGATCGAGCACGACCTTGCCTCTCGGCGGCGCCGGCGCCATGCTCGACTTCGCGGTCGACGGAGCGCCCCCACCGCCGCCGGACGTCAACCAGGAGATCGCCGTCGCCAGCGTGACGCCGGATTATTTCCGCGCGATCGGCACGCCGCTTCGGCGGGGACGCCTGTTCTCGCAACTCGATCACGACCAGGCGCCGCCAGTCGGACTGATCAATGAGGCGGCCGTCCGCCAGTGGTTTCCCGGCCAGGATCCTCTCGGCAGGCGAGTGATTTCCGGCGGCCCGATCGAGGTCGTGGGCGTCGTGTCGGACGTGTTGCAGCGAAATCCGGGACAGCGCGCGATTCCCCAACTCTACCTTCCCTACGCGCAGCGCTCGACCCGCTCGGTCCGCATCGTCGTGCGGGCGGCAGGAGATCCGCTGGCGCTGACCCCGGCGATTCGCGATCAGGTGCGCGCGCTCGATCCGAATCTGCCCGTCGCCGAATTCATTCCGCTCGACGAGATGGTGGCGCGGTCGATCGCGCGCCCGCGCTTTTACACGGCGCTGCTGACGCTGTTTGCCGGAGTCGCGCTGGCCCTCTCGGCCACGGGGATCTTCGGCGTCATGAGCTATACCGTGGCGCAGCAGGCCAAGGAAATCAGCATCCGCATGGCGCTGGGCGCGCGCGCTGGCGATGTGCTGCGGACGATTGTCGGGCGCGCGATGACCCTGGCCGGCGTCGGAGTGCTCGTCGGCATGGCCGCGGCCCTGGCGCTGGGACGCGTGATTCAAAACCAACTGTTCGGCGTCAGCGTGTTCGACCCGCTGACGCTGGGCGCGGTGATTCTCGTGCTCCTTGCCAGCGCCGCAATGGCAAGCCTGCTGCCGGCTCGCCGCGCCGCCGGCGTCGATCCCGCCACGGCATTTCGCTAGTAATCGGTCAATCGCGAACCCTGGTCCCCTCATCCTCAAGCTGGCCCGCAGCTTGCTTTGCCCATTGATCGCGGCACGGCGGTTCGTGTCTCAAGTTGCGCGATGTCCACACGCGGCAAGGAGGCCTGTCCATGACCACTTACAACGTCGGTTACTTTGTCGGCAGCCTGGCCAAGGCCTCCCTCAATCGGAAGCTCGCTCGAGCCTTGGTGCGTGTCGCGCCACCGCAGCTGGCGTTGTCCGAAATCTCGTTTCGCGACCTTCCGATCTACAGCTACGACTACGACGCCGACTTTCCACCGGTCGCTCGCACGTTCAAGGACGCGATCGCCGCCGTCGACGCTGTCTTGTTCGTGACGCCGGAATACAACCGTTCGATTCCCGGTGGCTTGAAAAACGCGATCGACTGGGCCAGCCGTCCGTACGGCAAGAACTCGTTCACGCGCAAACCGTCGGCCGTAATCGGCACATCTCCAGGGAAGATCGGCACGGCGGTGGCGCAGTCGCATCTGCGCAGCATCCTCGCCTTCTGCAACTCACCGCTGATGAACTCGCTGGAGGCCTACATCCAGTTCGAAAAAGGGCTAATCTCCGACGAAGGCGAGGTGGCCAACGAGCAGACCGCCGAGTTCCTGCGGCTGTTCATGACGGAGCTGTACGGCTTCATCGTCCGCGTCTACACAGTGCTGCCGCGGACGGCATGAAGACAGCCTCTGATCGCAAACTCTTCCGTCTCCCAATCGGTATGATCGGAGTCGTATGGCTGACGGCGCCCTTCGGCCCATCTTGAAGAGCCAGTACCACGCCTCGCTCGCGATGTTGAAAGACGCGATCGAGAAGTGTCCGGAAGATGTCTGGCTGGATGCGCGCTTCACCAACGGATTCTGGCAGATCGCGTATCACGTCCTGTTCTACACGCACCTATATCTGCAGCGCGACGAAGCGTCCTTCCGCCCGTGGGCGCAGCATCAATCACAAGTGCGGCACCCGAGCGGTTTGCGCGGACGGAGAGAAACCGAGAGCGACTTGCCGGCGTTTCCCGATCCTTACTCGAAGGCGCAAGTCCTCGAGCTCTGGGAGATTTGCGATCGCATGGTGGATGACACGGTCGACGGTCTGGATCTCGAGGCGGCGGAGTGCGGGTTCTGGTGGTACCAGATGGGCAAGCTCGAGCACCAGTTCGTGAACATCCGCCACATTCAGCATCACACCGCGCAGTTGTCGGATCGGCTGCGCGCGGCCGTGGACATCGGCGTGCCAGTGGGTCGGCATGCGTCATGGTTGATCGCGCGCGCCGGAAGCCAGCGGTCGGGTTCGAGATGGTAAAAGAGGTGGGTCTCTTGCTGCCCGCCGTCGAAGCCACCACGAGGTACGACGGCATGCCGGTGCTCAAGGTCGGCGGCTGCTTCATGGCCGGCCTCGCCACGCATCCATCCGCAGAGCCAGATACGCTCGTCGTCAGGTCGGGCATCGAGGAGCGTGAGTGGCTGATCGAAGATGCGCCCGAGACGTATTACCTGACGGACTACTACCGGCGTTATCCGCTGGTGCTGGTGCGTTTGTCGAAGATCAATCGGGACGCGCTCCGCGACCTGCTGTCGGTGTCATCTCGCCTCGCGACAGCGAAAGCTGGACTTCGCCCTTCGACGCTGCTCAGGGCGTCCCGAGCGTAGTCGAGGGACGCGGCCGGCAATGGACCTGACGATTCGAATCGCCGTCGCGGCGGCGGTTTGCGTCGGCGTCATCCGGCCGGCGCACGGGCAAGCGTTCACGGCGACCGAAATTCAACAAGCGCTCGACGCGCACAATCGGGCGCGCTGCGTCGTCAATCCATCAGCCGCGTCGATGCCACCGGTCACGTGGGATGCGGCGTTGGCACGCGTCGCCCAGGGATGGGCCACCCGCGCGGCCCAGTTCTCGCACAATCCGAACCGGACCAGGCAATACGCGCAGCTCGGCGGCAACGGCGTTGTCGGTGAGAACCTCTCCCTCTTGTCCGCCTCGCTGGCCGCTGTCTCGTTTGTCGTCGGCAGTTGGGTCAGCGAAGCGCGGACCTACTCCCGTCATGCGGTGGCGCCGGGCGACGCGGAGTGGAGCCACTACACGCAAATCGTCTGGGCCGGGACCAGTCGGATCGGTTGCGGCAAGGCGCCCAGAGCGAAAGGTCAGGTGCTCTACGTCTGCAACTACGCCCCGGCGGGAAACGTCATCGGACAGTTCCCCTACACGGCCGGACGAGGGACGAATCGCTCGTGCTCAGCTGGACAGCGGTGAGACCGGCGTATAGGCGTCGATGTGAGCGAGGAGCGCCGTGATCGCGACCGGTTTTGTGTGGTGCGTATCGAAGCCGGCCGCGACCGCGGCTTCAATATCTCCCGCCTGCCCGTATCCGCTCACCGCGATCAGACCCATGGTTGGACGAGCCTTTCGAAGGTGAGCCGCCAGCTCATAGCCGTTCATTCCCGGCAAGCCGACATCGAGGACGCCGATATCCGGAAGGAAGTCGCCGGCAATCGCGATGGCGTCTCGACCGTTGGCGGCGATGGCCACGGTATGCCCAGCCTGCTCGAAAGCCAGCCGGAGCATCTCGCACGCATCCATGTTGTCGTCGACGACGAGCACGCGCTTCGCGTCCGGGCGTTCGCTCGACGGCACCGGCGCCGCCTCGTCGCTGGCTTCAGCGGCCGGCGCCATCGGCAGCGTCACCACGAAACAACAGCCGGGTTTGCCGTCGCGGCTTTCCAGATGAATGGTCCCGCCGTGCAGCTCGGTCAAGCTGCGCGCGAGCGCCAGTCCGAGGCCAAGCCCGCCTTCCAACCGATCGAACGATCGGGGACCTTGAGCGAACAGATGGAACAGCCTGGGCACGAGATCGGCGGCAACGCCCGGCCCATCGTCTTCGCAGGTGACGACCACGCGATCGTCCGATGCCTTGGCGCTCAGCGTGATGTGGCCGGCCGGCGGCGTGTACTTCGCGGCGTTGGTCAGCAGGTTCGACAGCACCTGGACGATGCGGTCGATGTCGCCGTCGAGCATGAGACCGGTCGACGGGGCAAACACATTCAGCGTGTGGCGCTGCTGCGTGACGAGCGGACGGGCCATATCGACCGCGCGGTCAATCGCGTCGCGGATCTCGAAGCGGCGGCGCTCCAGCTGCACGAAGCCACGCGTCAGGCGTGACACGTCCAGAAGATCGTTGACCAAGCGCGCCATGTGCGCGACTTGACGCTCGAGTACTTCCCGCTCGCGTTTGAACACGTCGGGATCGCGCGACTTCATCAACTCCAGCGCAGTCAGTGCCGGCGCGAGCGGATTGCGCAGCTCGTGGCCGAGGACGGCCAGGAACTGATCCTTGGTGTGGTTGGCTGCTTCCGCCTCGATCCTCGCCGCGCCGGCGCGCTGAATCTCGTCATCGCGCTCTCGGGCCCGTTTCTCGAGCAACGATGCTGCCGTAGTGAGTGCGCGCTGCAGACGCAGCGTCTCGGCAAGACGCGCATCGGCGTGCGGCAACGGTCGGCCTTCGGCCACTGCCTCGGCAGACGCTGTTGCCGCAGCGATGTCGCCCGACAGCCGTCGCGAAACCAACAAGACGGCCGCGAGGCCGCAGAGCATGAGCAGCGCGCCACCAGTGAGGACGCCAGTGATCGAAGCCCTCAGCGGCGCGTCGAGCACGGCGTGCGGCACTACGACGACCGCTGCCCATCCGTACTCGCCGCGGCTGGCGGCGGCGTAGACCGGAATCCCTTCACGCGTGGTCTCGCTCGAGACGCGCTCCGGCGCCCGGGTCATCCGCTCCCGAAACGCGGCCGACGCCTGGGCCCCGATGTAACCCTCGGACCCGCGGGTCCGCACCGCGATGGTCCCTTCAGGATCGAGAATCGTCCGGGTCCACTCGTCCGAAAGGTGCGGAACCACGCGCGCGAGCGATTCGACGTTGATGACGGCCGTGAGTACGTACTTCAGACTGCCGTCGCGAAGGACTGGTACCCGGATGGCGTATAAATGCTCGGGACCTCCGCGGGGGGACTGGCGGATCGCGCCGACGTGAGGCTGGCGCGTGGCGATGACGCGCTGCAGGCTGTCGGGCTCCGCCACCGGGATGAGCGGCTCGCCCCACGGCACCCGCGTGCTGACCAGTTGCCGGCCGTCGAGCGACAACAGCACAATCGTGAACCAGCCGGGCCGGGTCGATTGCACGCGCTGCCCTTCCTGGTAGAACGCGTGGAGATCGTCGCGATCGATGGCGGGCGAGGTGGCAAGCACCTGCAGTGTGCTGATAGTGCTCGCAAACTCGCGATCGACTGCCGACGCATCGACGCGCGCGGACTCGAGCAGCCGCTGCTCACTGGTCGCACGGTTGTTGGCGAACGCGCGCCACACGAGGATGCCGGTGAGGAGCGCGCCGGGCAGCATCGCGCCAAGAACGAGAATGAGCAGGTAGACCCGAATTGGCCGCAAGAGGCTAGTGTAGCGGCCAGAATGCAGGGCGCAAGAGGGGGCTCACCCGCTCGATCGTTCGCGCGATTTGCCGCGTGTTTCTCAGATTCTCACTCTGTCCGCAGGGTTCGTGGAGACCCGGCCAGCGGCTATGGTCTTGCGATACCATCAGAGGCTCCCCAGGTGATTGATTCTCTACGAGGGCTTGCATAGGGAGGTGGGAAACGCGATCAGGAAGAAATCTCGAGTGACGATGAGCGCAGCAATGCCGATGTTCTCGGCCCTCGCCCGCCATCGGGCGCTTGTCGCATCCGTGACATGTGTGATCATCTGGCTTGCGGCGGCGCCGGAGGTTCGAGCCCAATCGCCCGAAAACGTCGCCGTCGTCGTCAACGACAACAGCGCAGAGTCGCAGAGGATCGGGGCGTATTACGCCAAGACCCGTGGGCTTCCCCCCGCCAACGTTTTACGGATTCAGACCTCCACCGAGGTCGCAATCGAACGCAACGCTTACGTCACGACCATCGAGCGTCCTCTGGGTCTGGCCATCTCGCGTGCCGGACTTCAGGACCGCCTTCTCTATCTCGTACTGACCAAGGGCATTCCGCTTCGCATTGCCGGGGCGACCGGACTGAGCGGCACGGCCGCGAGCGTGGATTCAGAGCTCACGTTGCTCTATCGGCGTCTGGTGGGCCTGCCGTTTTCGCTGGCGGGAAAGATCGATAACCCGTATTACCTGGGCGCGCGGGAAATAGGCGCGGCGCTGCCCTTCTCACATCGCGAGCAGGATATTTACCTCGTTACTCGGATTGACGCGTTTACTGTCGACCAGGCCCTCGCGTTGGTCGATCGCGCGCAGGCGCCGGGGATGGAGGGGCGGATTCTTCTCGACAAGCGAGGGAAGGCAGCAAGCGCCGACAAATGGATTGAGAAGGCGGCTAAGCGCGTCACTGATCAGGAGGATCCGTCACGCGTCGTGGTTGAGACCAGCGGAATTCTCGCGCGCGAGACACCCGTACTTGGCTATTACTCCGTGGGGGGAACGGATCTCCCAAATCGGCCTCGCCAGCTTGGGCTTGGATTTACGCCCGGTTCGATTGCCGCCAATCTCGCGAGCTTCGACGCGCGCACGTTTCGGCAGCCACCGGACGAGTGGCACCCTACCGCGTCGCCTGACAAATCGGCATGGTTTGAAGGGTCCGGAGACCCGCTCATCGGCGACCTGATTCGTGACGGCGTGACCGGTGTTTCGGGACAGGTTGGTGAGGCCTACGTTCTGGGCGCCGTCCGGCCGGAGATTCTATTCCCCGCGTATCTTGCGGGCTTCAACCTAGCGGAGGCGTTTTACCTGGCGCTTCCGACCCTGAGTTGGCAGACGGTGGTCGTCGGCGATCCGTTGTGTGCCCCGTTTGGTCGCAGGCTTGCCGCGCGCGAGTCAGTGGAGTACGTGATCGACGCATCGACGGGACTCCCTGAGTTCTTCGCGACTCGACGCCTGAGCGCTGTGCGCGCGCTCAATCCCGATTTCCCGGAGGAGGCAATACCTTTCCTCCTCAAGTCTCAGGCGCTGGTCGATCGTGATGGCGCCCGGAGCGCGCTCCAAGAGGCTGTTCGGCTGGCGCCGCGAGCAGTCAGCCTGATGATCATCCTGGCGCAGCTCGAGGAACAGGCGGGCGAAGACGACGCCGCGATTGCCCGTTATCGGCGCATTCTCGAGCTGGAGCCCACGAACGTCGCCGTTTTGAACAATCTGGCATTTGCCCTCGCGGTGCGGCGCAAGGCGCCTGCTGAAGCACTGCCATTCGCGAGACGGGCGGCCAGCCTTGCGCCCCGGTCGGGCGCTATCCTCGACACACTTGGTTGGGTTGAACACCTTCTTGGCAACCATGCAGAGGCGGCGACCCTAGTGGGCCAAGCCGTGCAACTCCTGCCGGCACAAGCCGAGATCCGGTTGCATGCGGCAATCATCTATGCCGCGATCGAGAAGGTCGACTGCGCAGAAGCGGAGTTGAAGGAAGCGCATACGCATCGACCCGGCGATTGAGGGGCGAGAAGAGGCGCGTCAGCTTCGCGAGCGGATCGCCGCGCTCAAGCCAATCCCGCAGGAGCGATAGGATCGTCCTGTCAGAGCCGCCCATTCGCCCGTCCTAGACGACGTACGGTCGAGTCGGCAGTGTAGAATCGGTTCGTGGCAGCATCCTCATCCACTTCCATTCCTGCCGGGGAGTATGTGCCAACCGCGGACCAACGGATCGTCACCTACGGGGTGCCGTGGTCCCACTATGAAGCTCAGCTGGCGCTGCGCGACGATGCGCCCGTTCCTCGTATGGCCTACTTGGAAGGAGCACTCGAGCTCATGAGCCCGTCGAAGGACCACGAACGTGCCAAGTCATACATCGGCCGTCTCGTGGAGGCGTACGCAATGGAGCGTGAGATCGACCTCTCGCCGTACGGCGCCTGGACGCTCAAGAGTGCACCCAAGCAGAGCGGCGTCGAACCTGACGAGTGTTATATCGTTGGCAGCGACCAGAGCAAA
>CAVYZT010000017.1:0-67589 GCA_963773045.1 uncultured Acidobacteriota bacterium
CCGGTGCGGAGTGTCAGAAACTCCGGTCTGAGGAAAAGACGGCGTTGACAATTCACCCACCGTGATCGCGTTTCGATAGGTGCGGTCCGAAAGAACGACGGCGGATGGCTTCCGAGGCTTGCTCAAAGGTGCGATGCGGGTACCTGAAATGACGAACACGAAGAAAAAAGCGATGAAAGAAATCAATGCCGTCGTCGGTTATTTGCCCGACTCAGTCGCAAAGGTCGTGGCCGCCAGGACCGGCAAGAGACAGGTGCTCGGGGTCCGCATGGAGCGCGGCAGCGACGAGATGCAGGTGAAGATCAGCCCCAGCGACGTTGCGGGCGTGCTCCTGGGGTCATCGCGCGACGGGGAGACTGGCGTGCAGGTCTTCCTGAAAGAAGGCGCCAGCGTAGACGTCGTCGCCCATGTTGCCGCGAGCGACCTCGTCCTGCGTCCGATTCGAGATTTCAGCCTGGTCAAGGCTCGTCCGCCGGTCAATTCGATCTTCTTGGACGCGCGGCTGTTGGACAAACTGGTCCAGTTGAGCCGGCAGGGCAACAAATAGCGTCACCGCGTCCGATGCGTCCGCTTGCGCGGACCGGCACAGCTTTAAGGCGGTGTCCGAGGCCTGTTCCAACGTTTTCGTTGCTGGCCGTGTCGTCGCGATCGCATCGCACGGCCCGAAGCCTCGCCGCTCCGACTGTCGCGTGCGGCGCTTCCCCTGAGCATTTCCGAAGGCATTTATGCGAGTCCTTCTCACGCACCCTCCACTCAATGCCAGCCGCGAGGTCGCGCCTCCTCTGGGTTTGTGCACGCTGGCTGCCTGGCTGATCCGCTGCGGTCATCACGTCCGAGTGTTGGACCTCGACCTGGAAGTAAAGGGTCTTGCGGACGGCGAGAACCTGTATCGAAACCTGGTCGCGCGTGCGATGCACGACTTCGTGCCAGACGCGATCGGCATTACCTCGATGTACAACAACAGCCTTCAGGCCGAGCGCATCACGCGGCACGCCAAGGAATGCGATCCGCACGTTATTACGATAGGCGGAGGTTCCCACTTTGGTGCGCTGGGGCGTCAGGCACTGAAGCGGATATCGGCACTGGACTACGTGATCGAAGGCGAGGGAGAACAGGCGTTTGGTCAATTGCTCACGGCTCTGGAACTCGGCGGGCCGATCTCCCAGGTTCCCAGGCTGCACTACCGCGCGGGCGGTCACCTGCACGCCAACCCTTCGGCGGGCCTGATGGATCTTCTCGGAACTGCCGCAGACCTGGCGGACCATAGAGCGCGCCATCGACCTGAAACGGTACGCTGCGACTGTCCCGGCGGGCTCGCCGCGCCGGACGATTTACATCGAGGCGGGGCGTGGATGTCCCTTCTCATGCACCTTCTGCGCTACAGCGCCGTTTTGGGAGCGCAAGTATCGTGTCAAGACTGTTGACCAGATCATCGACGAGATGCGCTTCCTTTGCGAGCAGCATGGATACGATGGCTTCATGCTCGTTCACGACCTGCTGACCGTCGACAAGGAGTTCATCCATACATTCAGTGAGGCCATGATGGAGTCCCGCCTCCCGGTCGAGTGGATGGCGAACCACCGTACAGACATCAACCTTCACGGCCTGCTGCCGAAAATGAAGACGGCCGGATGCTGGGCCATGTTCTTCGGCGTTGAATCCGGATCGGCGCGACTGCAGAAGGTGATGCGGAAGGGACTGAAGCGCGAGGGCGTGGTGTCCACCATCAGCGGCCTTTCCGACTTGGGTATCGCCTCCACGTGCTCCTTCGTGGTCGGGTTCCCGGACGAGACACCGGAGGAACTTTCGTCGACGATCACGATGGGAGCGGAGCTGAAGCTGATCGGCGCGGGGATGGTGCAGTTCCACCGCCTGCGCACGTGGCCTCCGGCGCCGTTGTCTCGCGCCATGGTTCCAGCCAAGTTCGACATCGATTCGCTCCGCATCGAGTACCCCTTCCTGCACGTTCCGCCGGAGGACGTGGCGGCCATCGAGAATGACCCAGAGTTTTTCGCCGGCTATTTCGCGCCCTATAGCGAAGCCGGGAACTTCGCGCAGCTGGCACAGGTGGAACTGTTCTTTACGCAGGCCATCGCGGCCGCGCCCCTCACTGTCGCTGTGCTGGGGCGAGTGATGGGCGACAACCTCATCCCGGCCTTCTATGATGCGCTGTCGCTTCGCGGGCCCGTCACACGGGAGACAACCGAAGCCAACCCATCCAGCATGCTTCCGATCTGGTCGGTCCTGCGTCCATTCCTCGACGATTGGATTGCCGAGCTTCCGCTCTTGCAGGACTGGCAACGCCAGTTAGTGCGGGGCGTGATCGACTACGAGGAGCAGCGCCTGACGTTCGTCAACAGTGACGAGCCCGCACAGTCCTCCAAGCCCGCCGGCCGGGGCAACTGGCGCTCGTTCGTTTCCAGCGTGGATATCGCGGCCGTCTTCGACGCGATGCACGGCGGGCACCCTCTCACTTCAGACCTTCTGCGGGAGTGCGCGATTGTCCTTGCCTGCCACCGGCCCAATGTTTACCGCGCCTATGCCACCGACGTGGCGCGCATGTCGGATTTACACCTGCATCCTTTCTTGCTCGGCACTCAGTAATCGCTGAACCCGGCCGGTTCCTCACGCCTCGACGTTCAGGCGTCCTCAGGTTGTCAGGCCGGTGACTCGACTGGATGAAGGTCGGAGAGGATGGACCTCAAGACGCGCGAAGTTTTGGAGACATTTTGGAGACGGCGAAAGGAGCCTCAACAGACGCAACGAGGTAGTCGGCCTTCGCAGCTGCGCTGCTACGGCGAGACAGACATCGCAAGTCGATATCTCGTAAGGATTTGGCAGGCCGAGTGAAACCGCGAGCCTGCCTAGACGTAGCTCGCCGAAGGCGAGCGAAGTCTGGCGGTGAGGCAGGGATTCGAACCCTGGGTAGAGTTTTAAAGCCCTACAACGGTTTAGCAAACCGCCGCCTTCAGCCTCTCGGCCACCTCACCGCGGACGTGTAAGTATACGATCTGCAAGCACTTGCGGATCCTGCAAATATTCTTCGTGCGCGGGAGTTCGCGACAATGCCGGTTTGAAAGACCGCCGCCTTGCCGCTAATACCTTGAGACGCAATTGGTTCCACGATTCGCCGCATGCCGATCGCGACGAGCGCATGGGCACACTCGTGGGCACACTGCAGAAACATGGCGTGAAACCGGCCTCAATCACTGGACCGATCTTTGCCCGCGAGGTCCACGAGTGACTCGGATGGCGCCCACATTGAGGAAGAGAGCTCTCCGAGCTTTGGTTCTGTCGGCGCCCGCTCCCCAGGCGCCGGAACGGGTTCCCGCCAGCAGGGAGAAGGGCTTCACTGATTGAGGTGGCGCCTCGGCCCATGATATATTCGTCAATATATTCATGCCCACCACGGTGCACATCCCCGATCCGTTGCTGAAGTCGGTGGACCGGCGCGCGAAGGCGCTCGGGATCAGTCGAAATCGTCTCGTCGTTCGCGCCTTGGAGCAGGCCGTTCGCGTGCGTTCCGGGTGGGCGCCAGAGTTCCTGGAGCGGTTGCGACGAGTGGATCCCGAGACGAGCGCGGCAGCGGACGAACTGCTCGACGCCGTAAAGCAGGCACGCCGCTCGAAGAAACCGCTCGACTTGTGATCTACGTCCTGGACACCAACGCCGTGTCGGCGCTCATGAAAGGCACCGCGGCAGTCGTCGAACGACTGGCGGCGACCGCGCCGGCCGACGTTGCCGTACCGCAGCCCGTGCTTGCCGAGATCGCGTTCGGCATCGAGCGTCTGCCACGGTCGAAGCGCCGGGCGGCGCTGCAGTCGCGCTTCGATCTCATCTCCGCAGAGCTCCCACGAGCCGAGTGGACCGATGCCGTCAGCCAGATGTTCGGCCGCATCAAGGCGACCCTGGAACGCCGTGGAACGCGGATTGAGGATTTCGATGCCGCCATTGCGGCACATGCGCTCGCGCTCGATGGGACGCTCGTCACGGCCAACGTCGATCACATGATCAGGGTCCCTGGGCTGCACGTCGAGGACTGGAGCTAGTCAGCTCCCCGCGAAATCGCTTCCGATCCAGGGTTGATTCATGGCGACTCGGAAGTCTTCCGCCTCCTCGCGTCGGCTCTGCGCTCGGCCCAGTACCTGCGCATGCGCTCCGCGATCGCTTGTCGCTTCTTCGGTGTTAGTCGCTGCCTCCGACCATCTCCGTTCGTTGCCGCAGTTTTCTTCGACTTCGCCGGCGAGGTCACCCCCTTCTGTTTGGACGACACGGCAACAGTGACTGCCGGCGATGGCCGCCGCGAGACCGCGCTGTTTGCAAGCCGCTTCGCCGGAGTCGCCGGCGCCATCTCAATGCCGAACATCTCCGAGAGATCGTCGCTCGCCAGCACCTTCGTACCGGCTGGTCGCTTGCCCTTTGTCGAGAGGTCGGATCCCGCCGTCGCAATCAAGTCCTGCTCATCGACCTTGCGGAGCGTGAACAGTAGCTCTGGCTGACGATCCAGTCGCGCGCCGATGCCGTATAGCACCGCCACCACATGCTTGCACATCGACGCCCAGTCCGGGCAGCTGCACGTGAAGAGAATCTCCCTCGGCGACGGAAACAGGCCGGTCTTCTGTTCACACAGGCGCGTCATGACGCCCTTCGAGAAGCGTCCCTGCAGAAGCTCGACGAGCGAGTCGATGGCGCCCGAACAGTCCTTGCAGATGGCGCTCCAACGGGCTCGCGGCACCGGTCCAACCGTTACCTGTACCTCGTACATCGCCGAGCCACTCACGAGCGCCGTGACGTGGCCCGGCCCGACCTGTAGATCGACCACCGATCCGTTGCGCACGTAGGTCCGTCCGCGCGGCAGCCGATTCGCGTAGTCGCTGTAGCGTTCGAGGTTGTCGCACCAGGCTTCGCCCCAGAACGTCTTGGCGATCTTGCGGCCTTCAATCGCGACCGGCGATATCTTGCGGCCCTTCTTCTGGAGCTTCGCCAGTTCGCGCGCAGCCTGAGCCCGTCGAGCGGCGACCGAGACGTATGGCCTGAAGCCGTAGGGGTCGTAATAATCCATCCTCACTCCTCGGACGCGGTGTGGAGGTCGAGCGCGACGAGTTTCAACAGCTCGTCGTCTTTCATCTCAGTCAACAGCACATCGCCACCGCCTTCGAGCAGATCCTGAGAGAGCTGGCGCTTGGAGTCAATGAGCTGATCGATCCTTTCTTCAACGGTCCCCCGGCAGACGAACTTGTGCACCAGCACGTTCTTCGTCTGACCGATGCGGAACGCGCGGTCGGTGGCCTGGTTCTCGACGGCCGGATTCCACCAGCGATCGAAGTGGACGACGTGCGAGGCGGCGGTGAGGTTGAGCCCGGCGCCGCCGGCCTTCAGCGAGATGACGAAGAACGGCACACGCTCATCCTCCTGGAACTGCCTCACGAGCGGCTGTCGCTTGCCCACCGCCGTCTCACCGTGCAGGACGAGGCCCGGGCGGCCGAAGACGGATTCGAGGAACGCGGCCAGCGGCGCGGTCGTCTCGCGGAACTGCGTGAACACGAGCACCTTCTCCTGTTTCGCCGCGATGACCTCAGCGATCTCGCGCAGTCTGGCCAGCTTGCCGCTGTCGGCCTCGCTCCACGCGCCATCGCCCAGCCATTGGGACGGATGATTGCAGATCTGCTTGAGGCGCATCAGAGACGCGAGCACGACGCCGCGACGCTTCATCCCCTCGGCTCGCTCGAGCTCGGTCGCCAGTTCGGCCACCGACTGCTGATAGAGAGCCGCCTGCTTGCGTGTCAGGTGGCAAAACGCCCTGACCTCAGTCTTGTCCGGCAGGTCAGCGATCACCGACTTGTCGGTCTTCAGGCGCCGAAGGATGTACGGACGCACGAGCGTGCGCAGCGGTGCGTACGGGTTGTGGGGTTGTGACGAGAGGCGTTTGGTGAACGTCGCGAACGCCTTCCCCGATCCCAGCAGGCCGGGGTTAAGAAAGTCGAAGATGGACCAGAGATCGCCAAGGCGGTTTTCCACCGGTGTACCGCTGAGCGCGATGCGTGCCCGGGCATCGATCTGCTTGGCGGCTCGTGTCTGTTTGGCGCCTGGTGTCTTGATCGCTTGCGCTTCGTCCAGGATGGCGAGGCGCCACGGCGTGGCAAGCAGGGCGGGCACGCGCAGCAGCGATCCGTAGCTCGTGATGACGAGGTCGACGCCTGCAATCCGATCACGATCGAGCCCCTTGAGCTCCGCGGCGGTCATCGCTGAGGGATGCGCGACAATCGCGGTGAGCGTCGGCGCGAAGCGTTCGATCTCTGCAGTCCAGTTGGCCAGCAACGACGCTGGCGCAACCAGGAGGCTGGTGCGCCGCGTCTCCTCAGGTGCTCGTACGCGCTCGCATCACCAGCAAGAGCGCCAGCACTTGCATCGTCTTGCCGAGGCCCATGTCATCCGCGAGGCAGGCTCCCAAGCCGAGGCCGGAGAGCAAATGCAGCCATCGCACGCCGGCCTGCTGATAGGGGCGCAACGTCGCCTTCAGTGCGGCGCCGGGATCCAGTTGCGCCAGTTGGGCCGGATCGCGAAGGCCGGCAAGCGTCTTCGCCAGCCACGGCCCGGCGACGACGGATGCCCAGTCGGGCGCGGTGGCCGCAACGATGTCGCCTGGCACGTGCGCGCCGGCGAGGAGACGCATCGCTTCGCCGAAGGAGAGGCCATCCTTCGCAGCGGCCGTCTCGACCGCTCGGAACTCGTCGAGCATCCGGCTGAGCCTTTCGCGATCGACTTCGACCCAGCGTCCGCGCACCAAGTGCAGGCCGTTCGACGCGGCGAGCAGTTGCTCAATCTCCGCGTTGGTCAGCGGTTCGCCATCGAGGCTGACGCCCATCTTGAAGTCGAGGAGCGCCTCCGTGCCGAGGCCGGACGGCGGCTTACCTCCGACCGTAGCCGTGACTTGCGGGCGTGGTGGACGATTCGTACGCCAGGCGGCCGGAACTCGAATGATGATGCCGGCAGCCTCCAGACGGGGTGTATCAGTCAACAGCTGAAAGGCCTCCGCAGGCGTCCACCGCAACGGGTGATAGATCTCTCCCGCTTCGACCATCGTCTTCAGCCACGGACATTCGGCAGCGGCGCGTTGGACCGGCAGGAGCAACGAAAGCAACTGCGATTTGTTGGCAGCGCCTGCGTATTCGCTCAACGCGCGGCCGAGCGGCAAGTGCTGCGCCTTGGCCTCGGTCGAGAGTCGGGTCGTATAAGTCGCCAGAAACGCGAACGGCGCCTCATCATCCCGCCGGTTCTCGGCAAGATTGAAATGCACGCGGCCGACGAGATGCCATGCGGCATTTCTCCGGTGAAGAAGCGACTCGACCGGCGCCTTCGATTCGGCGAGCTCGGATCGAAACGCTGTCGCGGTCTCGGTCCAGAGCGCTTCGAGAACCGAAGGCGTGAGGTACTCCGCGCCGATCATCGGCGGCGCGGCCGCCACGAGTACTTCGAGCTCGTCGAGCGCGGGCGCGGGGATGATCGTGTGGTCGGCCGCGAGATCGGGATGGGTGCAGATGGCCGTGACCAACCGCGCGCCGAAGTCGCGCCAGTAGCTCAAAGCAGCCGGGAGCGAGGTCCCAACTTCGCCGGCGCCGAGCTCGAACAATCCGTGACCCGCGCCGCGACCGAAGGCGGTTTCAAGCCTTTGCACCAGCGGGCCCGACAGGGAGAACGCGTCTTCCTCAACCGTGAACAGCAGGTGGCCGCGGGGGGTCAGCGAAAGCGACGCCATGATCCGTGGCGCGGTTGACGAGACTACACCTCCTTGAGGCGGCCGGACGCGTACTTGTGCAGCAAGCTTGAAATCAGCGTCTGGTACGGCAGCCCCTCGGCAAGCGCCCGCTTCTGGATCGCCTCCAGATCCTTGCTCGACAGCCTGATGTTCAGCCGCCGATCCTTCCGGAATGTCGCCTTTGCGTAGCGCGAGTACCGTGACCGCTCACGTTTGCCGCCGGCGGCGGACTTCCACTCGCCGCGCCCGACGGAGTTGAGCAACCCTTTTTCGTCAGCGCCCATCTTCATCCTCCGACTCCTCACCGAGGTACTGGCGTAGCCGTGCGGCTCAGGTTGATCGTTTTGTGTGCTTCTCAGGCACACATTGGCGTCGGCTCAAAGTGTGCCCGCCAGTGTGCCCGAACGCGGTCCAAGGTCCCTCACTCGGCAGCCAACGCCAGCCTAGGAACCAACAAAAAGCGGGCCTGAAATCATCCATTTCAGGCCCGTTCTGTGATCCTGGCCGACCTTAGCAAACCGCCGCCTTCAGCCTCTCGGCCACCTCACCTTCGACTCGCGCCGCTCGCTCAGGGCGAGCCGCAGACGCTAAGTGTACGTGATTTCGCAACCATTGACCCGCCGTTCCTCGTAACGACGCTGGCGCCATACGCAATCGTTGAGCGGCATTGCCGTCACTTGTGGCAATAGCACTGGCCGTCGTCGCCGACGTCCATCATCCGTTGGCTATCTTCTTCCTGTGCTTGTGTTCGAGGGTCGCCGCACACGAAGAACTGATTGCACGTGGCGACGCCGCCGCTGCCGGGATAGAACGGGACGTCGAATGGATCCGGAGTGGCGGTTCCCGGACGAGGGAAAGGAACCTGCTCGGGCTTGCACCCGCACTCCGGCCACTGCCCATACGGCACGAGGTCGGGGGGACATATCCAGTCGGCTGAACAGGTCGGAGCCGGAGGCTCGATCGGGGGGTCGGTCGGGCAGGCGCAATTCGGATACGTGCCGGTGCTGATCGATTCATCGGGACAGATTCTGTCGCTGCAACTGGGCTGTACAGGACAGGAACAGTCCGGATATGTGCCCGTGCTCTGGCTTCCGTCCCAGCACAAGGTGTCTTCACATCGGCTGACCGCCGGGCAGGCGCAGTCCGGATACTCGCCCGTGCTCCAGCTGCCGTCGGGGCAGCTGATCTCTCTGCATTTGATTTGCGGAGGGCACTGGCAAAACGGGAATTGACCCGTACTCAGCGTCCCATCAGCGCAGAGGGTTTCCTCGCAACTCGATTGTTGTGGCCTGATTTGGTCGTAGAACGAGTTGCCCGCGAGCACCGACTGACGGTAGTGCCGCCGCGCCGCATTCGGGTGATCGAGAGACGCGTCCGCGCCGAAACCGGGCATCCGCATTTTGCGCCCTCCAGCAGGATCGCATACTACCCTTTCCGACATGCGGGACCGGGACCGATGGGAGCGGTCATCGGTATCAAGATCCGAATCAACGGGCTGAACGCGACGCCGCCGGAGCCAGCACTTGAACCGGTGCAGCTGGGTCACCAGGACCGATGTGCTGGCATGGCTGGAGTGGTCGTTGTAGTACGACACGTTCGCGTTACAGTTCGGGCGCGAGCGGACTGCTGACCTGCCGCTTTCAATGCGGTGAGACCGGGTCACGATTGGCCGTGAGTTCCGGGCCGGGACGCTCGTGCCACCGCCGGCGTCGAGAAAAATGCCCACGAATGTGGCTGATCTCCGACCGATCGCAGTCGCCGCGCCAGTGGCGTGCCTCTTGCCTCTCGACTCGACGTGGACTCCTGGATCGGCGTCGCGCATCAGACCGACCGGCGACTCGTGCGCCTGGTTGGCCGCCTGAGTGCTGCCCAGGTTCCGGAACTGCTCGGCTTCTGCGCCGAGATTGCTCCATTGCCGGTCGATCTGGCCGAGCTCGTGTCGGCCGACGCGGCGGGTATCGACGCTGCAGCGGCTGCGAAGCCATGGCGCCGCGCTTCTAGGCGCCCCGGGAGTCCGACCAGATGAGCGTGGCCATCAGGACCGAGGCCGATGGTGAGCGCACTCGTCTGGTCCCGGCCGGCACGTTCGACCTGGCGCACGCGTCGGCGGTGGTGCGGGCCGTGGAGCAGGTCGAGCGGGACCTGATCGCCAGCGGTGACGTCGATCTCCACCTGTCCGCGCTCGAGCGCATCGACGGGTCGGGCGCCGTGCTGCTGGCGGAGATGATCGACCGGCTCGAGGCACGCGGGCTCCGCACGCGCCTCATCGAGGATCACAACCCCCACGCTGTCCGCCTGATCACGCTCTATCGCGAGCGGCGGGCAGAAGCACGGCCGCAGCAGGCCCGGAAGATGGGCCCGCTCGCCCGGCTCGGGGTCGTGGCCGGTACGGTGCCAGGCATGGGGACCAGCGCACTAGACTTCCTCGGTCAGGCCGCCGCCGCGGTCCCGAGGGCCTTCGTATCCGCTCGCTCAGTCGATTGGTCATCGCTACCACGGCAGATGCAGGCAATCGGGGCGGACGCGCTGCCGGTCACGAGCGCCGCGAACCTGCTCGTCGGGGTCATCATCGGGTTTCTCGGCGTCTCGCAGCTCGGGCGGTTCGGCGCGGTGGCGTTCGTCCCCGAGCTCGTCGTCATCGCACACTTCCGCGAGCTCGGCCCCCTGGTCACCGCCATCGTCGTGGCGGGCCGCTCGGGCGCGGGCCTGGCCTCGGAGCTGGCCACGATGCAGGTGTCGGAGGAGATCGACGCGCTCCGGTCGATGGGCTTCAACCCGGTGAGCTGGCTGGTCGTACCGCGCTGTCTTGCGCTCGTGGCCACCGTGCCGCTGCTGACCTGGATTGGCGACGTGCTGGCGCTCGGCGGTGGGCTCCTCGCCACGATCGCCACGACCGACATGACGGCACGCGCCTACCTGCTCAGCACCGCGGAGCACATCACCGGTGCGCACTTCCTCAACGGAATGATCAAGACGCCCTTCCTCGGGCTTGTCATCGGGCTCATCGCCTGCGGGCAGGGTCTGGCCGCGCGCGGAGGAGCGGCGGCCGTCGGAGCGCGCACCACCACCGCCGTCGTGCTGGCCATCTTCGGCGTGATCGTGATCAGCGCGCTCTTCACTCTGTTCTTCACGCTGCTGGGAATCTGAACATGCTCCCGTCCCGGCCGCACATCGTCGTCGAGGACCTCCGCATCGGGTGGGGCACCCGCGTGCTGATGGAGAACGTCAGCTTCGAGGTCGAGCGCGGAACGACCCTGGCCATTCTCGGCGGGTCGGGCAGTGGCAAGAGCACGCTGCTCCGGTACCTGATCGGTCTAGAGCAGCCGATGGCCGGCCGCATCGACATCGACGGCGTCGGCGAGCCGCATATCTACACGGGCGTACCGGCGTTCGGCGTCCTCTTCCAATCCGGAGCGCTCTTCAGCTCTCTGACGCTGGCCGAGAACCTCGCGCTCCCGCTGACGACCTGGACGAGCGTCCGAGGCCCCCTCGTGCAGGATTTCGTGCAGGCGAAGCTGGATCTGGTCGGCCTCGGCGCGTTCGCGGGGCACCTTCCAGGTGAGATTTCGGGCGGCATGAAGAAGCGCGCCGGCATCGCGCGCGCCATGATGATCGAGCCCGACCTCCTGTTCTTCGACGAGCCCTCCGCCGGACTCGACCCGATCAGCGCGGTCGAGCTCGATCAGCTGATCGTCACGCTCAGCCGCGACCTCGGGATTACCATCGTCATCGTGACGCACGAGCTGGCGAGCATCTTCCTGGTCGCCGACAACTGCATCGTGCTCGACAAGGAGGCCAAGGGGATCGTGGCCCGCGGCGATCCTCGGCGGCTGCGGGACGAATCGGCCATCCCGTTCGTGCACAACTTCTTCACGCGGTCCTCGCCAAGCGCGTCCGCGGCCAGGGAGAGATGAATCATGGCGGTCGAGAAGAGCTACGCGCGCCTCGGGTTGTTCCTCGTCATCGCGATCGTCGTGATCCTCGCGACGGGGCTGCTCTTCATCCAGCGGATGCGGAGCCGCGAGGTCATCGAGCTCGTCACCTACACGCAGGAGAACGTCGCCGGTCTCGACATCTCGAGCCCGGTGCGCTACCGCGGCGTCCCCGTGGGGCGGGTTTCGAACCTGCAAGTGGAGCCGGGTGGCCGCACGATCGAGATCGACTTCGAGCTGTTCACCGATCGCCTCAAAACCGTCGGCGCCAATGTCGCCAACCTCCAGGAACTGGCCGGGACCGGCGCGTTCGAGCGGCTGCGCGCTCAAGTTGTGGGCAACCCGGTGACCGGCGAGGCATACCTCTTTCTCGACATGCCGGAGAACCCCCCTCCGCCGATGACGCTCGGCTTCACGCCAAGTCGGCCGTACATCCCGTCGATGCCGACCCCAATCGCGGAGCTACGGGACCGGTTGCCAGAAGTGCTGGAGCGCGTCGAGTCGACGCTCCAGGTCCTACGGCAGATCGTCGCCCGGATGCCCGACAGCCTCGACCGCGCCGACCGGTTCTTCACCAACGTCGAACGCATCGTCCGCGACGCCGAGCTGCCGGCCCTCAGCGCCGACTCGCGGAAGTTCTTCTCGACGACCAGCGAGCAGATCGAGGCAATCGCTTCGAACCTGGACGGACTGGTCGGCAGCCAGGGCAAGCTGTCGCTGTTCGCCGACGAGGCACGCGCCGCCATGGACGGGGCAGACCTGCCCGCCTCCGGCCGCGCGACGCGCGAGGCCATGGACCAGGCCAGCCTGGCGGCGGAGGACCTGCGGCGCTCGCTGCCCGCGATACGCGAGTCGCTCGCGCAGCTGCGCGAGCTCGCGCGGGAGCTGCAGGAACAGCCGGAATCGGTGTTCCACGGCATCCGGCAGGCAGGAGCGAAGCCGAAATGATTCGGCGCTCGAGATACGGAACGATCGTCGTGCTGGCAGTGGCCTGCCTGGGCGGGGGCTGCAGTGTTCGGATCGAACGCCCGGACACCGTTCCGAGCCGCATGATCGAGCCGCGACTCGTCGAGCCTGGCGGGGTGGCCGCCGATGCCCCGAACGCCATGAGCGTCCGTCTGCTCGAGACGCAGGGCCGGGCACACATCGGCCGTCGCGTGCTGCACCAGCAACCTGGTGGTGAGGTGACCGAGGATCCGGTCTGGCTCTGGGCAACCATCCCCGATCGCTACCTGGATTCGGCGGTGCGATATGCCATCGCGTCGAGTCCCGACATCCGCCTGGTCGACGTTGGCAGCGCGCCGTCGCTGGCCGTCACGCTGGTGGTATGGCAGATCGAGGCGGCGCCAAGCCCAAGGCTGGTCGGGGCGGTCGAGATCGAGGTGGCGACCATCGACCGCGCAGTCCATTCGGCGATCATCCGCGCGGAGGAACCGATCGCAGCCGACCTGCCCGGCGATCTGGCTGCGGCCGCCGGCCGACTGCTGGGGCGCCTCGCGACGGACTGCCTCTCGCGGGTCGTGCGCCAGGGCTCATGACGCCAACGTCGTCCTCCACCTCGCGAGTCCGAAGGAGATGGATGGATACAAAAATCATCACATCAAAACCGGATCCCCCACACACCGCCACCAGCAATCGCCGCTACGGCTATCACAGCATTGTCGGCAACCATTCGAATCGTACGAAGAGCAACGGTAACTTTGCGGTGTGACTCTCTGGTCACCTGCGTGCTGGCCGGCAGGCGCTTTCAGCGCATACGGTCCGCTGTTGGGGTGGAGAGACCACTCTCCCGTGAATCCAGGCATACGTATTTCAGTGTTCATCTCATGCTCCTTTCCAAAGCGGCTTGGCGTTCAGCGTTTCAATGATCGAGCGTTCATAGCGGTCGCGTCCTTATCCGAGAGGAAGTCTCCCTGAGATCGATCGCTGTAGCTGAAGATCACGTCGACGATTCTGCGGCAAGCGCGTCGTATTTCCTGTACTGACAGCGCCACACTCAGCCTGGCACAGGGCGGTCGTGGTGGCAAGGAGACGGATGCCTCCTTCCGCCAACATCGACGACTCAAAGCGCTTCCTCGACACGAACCTCACCGAGTTGCGCCGACTCCGGGACCTCGCGCCACTGCCGCTGGCTGGCGTTGCCGCTCAAGGACGGTGGCGCGACCAACATATGGACGATACCAACTGACGGCGGTCCGTTCCGCCAGATTACGGACTTCGCCCGGCGCGCGATCCTGATCGCCCGCCAGGTGTCCTGGTCACCCGACGGTCGCTTCATCTACGCCGCGGTCATCGAGCAGGACGCAGATGTGGTGTTGCTGGACGGCATAGTGCCGTAACACCGCCGTCAATCTCGCCGCGGTCGGGATGGCGGCTACCAGCTGAACGTGAAGATCTTCGCCACCGGCCGGTTCGGATCCGGCCGCCGGGTGTCCGCCACCTTGAATTGATCGGGCACCGAGGACCAGCCGTTGTAGATGGCCCCACCGAAGAAGTATCGCTTGGGCGCTGTCTGCGGCACCGTCAGATCCGTGGAGAACAGATTGTAGGAACGCGCCGGTTCGACCGGCCCGGATCGATCGCTCGACGGCACAATTTCAGGGATGCCGTCGCCATCGACATCGGTCGTGATCCAATCGACGTGCAGCAGCCGATGATAGGTGCGGTCCGTGATCATCGCGTGCAGCTGCGTGTTGAAACGGTTGACGAGGGACTTGGCGTCGACACGATCCAGTCGCACCGCAAAGTAGAGCGGGCGGATCAGCAGCGGGTGCGTCCCGAACTGCAGCTTGGCGCGCGCTTCGGTCGCGTAGTTGTCGACGATGTAGTTCACGACCAGCTCGTCCATGAGTGTGTAGTCTGCGGCGGCGGTGAGGAGCAGCCGGAGGCTGTCCTCTTCGCTCTTCGAGCCGACGAGCGAGGCGCCGCTGGTGTCGATGGTGTCGCTGTAGGAGTAACCCTCGACAATCGCGATCCGTTTGCCTTTGAGATCCGCCAGCGTCCTGGCTGAGACGTCACCGCCGCGGCGCGCCACGAGAATCAATCGATTCTCGAGGTAGGGCTGAGAGAAGAGCAACTCACGTTCGCGCTCGGCGTCCTTCCACACAGCGGCACTGCCGTCGTAGTTACCCTCAGTCACCAACGAGGTGAAGCGTGCCGCCTCGACGATCGTGGTTTGGCTCGACACTCCCATTCGTGTGAGGGCGGCCTCAACCAGGTCGAGCGCAAAGCGCGGTCGTCCTGGCTCGTTGGTGAACGGCGACCAGGCCGTCGACACCAGGCGCAGTTGAGTGGTCTGCGCCGAGGCGACGATCGATGCCGTAGCGATCGCGAGCAAGACGAAGCCGGTTTTCGGTGTGAGCGTGCTCATGACATGTCGCGGACCAATGGCGTCCGGCTCCTTTAGGCAGTATCCAGCAAGGAAGGGGCCCACATGAAACTTTCAAGAAGTCCTCGCCCATCCTGTCGAGCACGACCTGAGGGATCGATTCATGCACTTGCTTGACTTAGAGGACGCCTCTTGAGCGTCTTGTCGGGGCTCTGGTAGCCTCCACGGAGTACGAATGGAAAGGATGACACTCCACATGCGAACTCTGACCTTGGCGGCGGTCGCCGTCGTCGTCTTTGGCGCCGGCGCGGCGGCGCAAACGCTCACCATCTCGAGTCCGGAATTCAAGCCGGGCGGCAACATTCCCTCGAAGTTCACGTGTGACGCGGGCCGGACCGCGCCCAACCCCGCGCTCGCGTTCGGCGGCGTTCCAGCCAAAACGCAATCGCTCGCGCTCATCATGGACGACCCCGACGTGCCAAAGACGATGATCCCGTCGGGAGAGTTCGTGCATTGGCTGCTGTGGGACCTCCTGCCCGATGCCAAGGGCATTGCCGAAGGCGCGGGCACCGGCGGCATGAACGGCATGGGCCGGCCAGGCTACATGGGGCCGTGTCCGCCGGACAAGTCTCACCGCTACTTCTTCAAGCTCTATGCGCTCGACACGAAGATCACGAGCCCGATCAAGACCAAGGCCGAGCTGGTGAAGGCGATGGAAGGGCACATCCTTCAGCAGGCCGAGTTGATGGGGAATTACGAGCGAGAGAAGAAGTAGGGGTGCCGTGAGCTAGTCCATCGAAGTCGAGGACAATCAGTGCGCTGCCGCCCGTTCATCGTCGGTGTGTTGCTGGCGGCGTGTGTCGGAGCGGCCGCCGCGCAACAGTCCTCGAAAGACTATCCACAGTGGCGCGGGCTGAATCGCGACGGTGCGGCCAGCGCGTTTGCTGAGCCGACATCGTGGCCCGACACCTTGACGCGCAAGTGGAAGGTCGAAGTCGGAGAAGGCTACGCAACCCCCCTCGTGGTTGCCGACACGGTCTACGCCTTCACACGGCGGAACGGGGCCGAGGTGATGACGGCGCTCGAGGCCGAGACGGGCAAAGAGCGGTGGCGCTCCAGCTACCCGGCCCCGTATGCGCCCGAGACGCCTGCTGCCGCGCACGGCGTTGGTCCAAAGGCCACGCCGCTCTCTCACAACGGCCGACTGTACACCCTTGGAATCACCGGCGTGGTGACTGCGTTCGATGCAACGACGGGGAAGATCGCGTGGCAAACGCCTGCGGCGCGCGAGCACCCGCCTTACGGCACAGCGGTGTCTCCGGTTGGTGAGGACAATCTCGTCATCGTCCATCCTGGCAACCACGGGCCGCTGACCGCGTTCGAGGCGGACACAGGTGCGGTCAAGTGGGCGGGCCGCGATCGTGGCGCTTATGCATCGCCAATCATCGTGGAGCTGGGCGGAATCCGTCAGGTCGTGACGATGACGCAAGACAGTGTTCTCGCTGTTTCACTCGCAGATGGCGCGCGGCTGTGGGAGTACCCGTGGACCTCCCGCTCGACGCCGAGCGCCATCACGCCGATCGTGTACAACGAGACGCTGATCGTCAGCAGTCAAGCGATGGGCGTAACCGCGCTGAAGCCGACCAGGCGCGCCGACCGGTGGGACGTCGACGTTATGTGGGAGACCAAGGATGTCTCGCTGTTTCTGAGCAATCCCGTCATCGTCGGCGACACCTTGTTCGGCCTGTCCGAAAAGGCGAGAGGGCAGTTCTTCGCCCTCGATGCGCGGAACGGCCACCTGCTATGGCTTGGTCAGCCCCGTCAGGCTTCGAACACCGCCATCGTCAAAGCGGGCGATCTACTGCTGCTGCTGAACGACGACGGTCAATTGATCGTGGCGAGGAGCGTTCGGAATGGATTCGAATGGTTGAAACGGTACACGGTCGCTGACAGCGCGACCTGGGCCCAGCCGACCGTCTCGGGCAATCGAATCTTCGTCAAAGACGTCGCGTCGCTTTCGCTGTGGACATTGAAGTGACGCAGGTGAGGAGCATGAGCGCACGGTTCGTGTCGACGGTGCTGGTCGCCGTCTCTGTTACGGTGTCGTCTTCCGGCGCGCCCAACCGCATCCAGCGGTCCGGCGCTGGACCCGCAGCGACGATGACGCCTGTGATCATCAAGCGGCAGTTGAGCAATGGGCTCAGCGTCTGGATCGCCGAGCGGCACGAACTGCCCGTTGTGCAAATGAGCCTGCTCGTTCCGGTCGGTAGCGCGGCCGATCCGCGCGGCCGCTACGGAGTCGCGAGTCTCACGTCGGCGATGCTGACCAAGGGCGCCGGCACTCGATCGGCCGTCGAGATCGCCGACGCCCTCGACACCCTGTTGGCCAACCTCTCCGCGTCGAGCGACATCGATTCCACGTCACTTCAACTGTACGTCCCGGTGGGACGCCTTGCTGAGGCGCTGCCGCTGATGGCCGACGTGGCACAACGGCCAACGTTTCCGAGTCAGGTGCTCGAGACCTTACGGGAGCAGCGTCTGGTCACGCTGCGCAACGCGCGCAGCGATCCGGACGCCATCGCCGCCCTGACCTTCGCCCGCGGCAGCTACGGTCCCTCACACCGCAGCGCCGCGCCGCTGATTGGGACAACCGAGGGCATCCAGGCGTTGACCGCCGAGGATCTCCGTGCGTTTCACGCTGCCGCGTACCGGCCAGGCAACAGCACTTTGATTGTCGTTGGGGATGTGGCGCCGGATCAGGTCCTGCCATTGCTGGAAACGCACTTCGGCAGCTGGCAGCCAGCGCGTGTGAATCCCGTCGCTGAACCGGCGCCGGTTCCTCAGACGATTGCGCGACAGCTAATCCTCGTCGACATGCCGGGTGCGCCACAGTCGAGGATTCTCGTTGGCGGCGTGGGCGGGTCGAACTCGTATCGTGAGTTCTATCCGATGCAAGTTGTCGCCGCCATCATCAGGGACCGATTGAGCTCGGACCGCAACCCGGTACTGCGCAACTACACCACGGGCGTACGATCGGGCTTCGACATGCGCAAGTCCGCTACTCCGTTCGTGGTCTCTTGCGCAGCTGAGGTGGACAAGGCCGCCGAGTCTCTCAGAGTGGTGTTCAGCGAGTTGGGCGGCATGGTGAAGGCCGTCCCGCCCGACGAGCTCGCGCGCGCGAGAGACGAGGTCGCCATCCGCTTTCCGAAGACGTTCGAAGCGGCGGGGCGCATCTCGAGTCGACTGCGAGCGCTGGAATCGCTTCGCGTCTACGGACTGCCGGACGACTATTACGCCAACCACTTGACAGCGATTCACGCCGTGGCCGAGCGCGACGTCCAGCGCGTGGCGCAGCAATACATCGATCCCGACCGTCTCACGATCGTAATCGTCGGCGACCGGAAGGCGGTCGAGCCGTCCATCCGCGCGTTGAATCTCGGATCGATCAAGGAGATGACAATCGACGAAGTGTTTGCGCCGGAGAGGTGACGGATCTCTGCTGGACCAGCCTTCTTCAATCGAGTTCAATGTGCTCGACGAAAACGAGACGACGCCCCATGCCGGTGCGTGGCCCTGCGTCGTCGACGGCGTACTCTTCGTATTCCGCGACGACGACGCGGAGCTTCACGCCTGTCTCGACGCGTGGCAGGTTGATCCTGCCGTCCCACAAAATGGGAGCGATTGACAGACGCTCGGCGAGCCCGTCCTTGAGAAGAGACTCGAAATCGCGCGCGGCGACCTTCTGCCGTGCCGTCACGACCGACTCTGGAGACAACCGCACCGCTTCGAGCGCACGCGTCTCGAGCGACACACGCCGTGGCGGGTCTGGAGGAGTGGGCTCACCGCGCGCAACGACGCGCCAGCCGAAATCCTCGCCGAGCGAGGAGTCCAGCTGTTCGACTGTGACCTCGACGACGGAGTTGGAGGACACTGGGGCGCCGACGCCCGGCAGCGGCGATCCGTGCGCATCCACGTGCGCCGCGGGATCGGCGTGCTCGCGCGCGCCGGCGGAGTTCGAGTACCCGAATCCAAACACGGTCACGTGCCGGCCGCGCTCACCATCGGCCCGGACGGTGAGCCAGCGATCGGCCGTCAGCTGCATGAAGTCCGCGAGCACGACATCGGAAAGATGCGCGCCCGGATCGGACCCTGGCTGATAGCGGGCGAGCGCAAGCCGAACGAACGGCCAGTAGGAGCGGCCGTGATCGATCTCGATGTCGCAGTACCACAGTTGACGAACGTCATCGAAGAAGACGTCGTGCGGCGCGACCTCGATCGGCCCGGATGCATCGGATCCTGGCGGCGAAGGCCGCACCTCGAACGGACCCGGAGGCTGGTCGCGCTCGGTTGCGGGAGCGCCCGCCGGAACCCACCCGCCGGCGGGATCCGCCTGCCATCGAGCGAGCGGGAAAGCGGTCGCGCGTCGGCGCCAGGCCGGCGACGAACGGCGATTCCCAGATGGGATCGTTGCCCCACTGCGTCACGTACTTCTTGTACGGCTTTGCCGACGGCAACCAGTCTGGGTCTCCAGCAAAGCCGGCGGGCGGCAGAACGACCGCCAGCATTTCGCCGTACCCGGTGACGTTCCACGGACGTTGCAGGTATACACGCAAACCACCGCCGCGCCGCCAGCTTCGCGCAGTGCCGTCGGCCGCATGCGTGCGCGTCCATCCGAACGTCGGCACGACCGAGACCACCTGCGGTGCGGGCGGTGAAGCGGAACTCATCACCCACGTGACGGTGCTGTCCCCTTCGACGATCAGGTGACGATCGACCGGCCGCATCTCGCCGGTGACGGCGTCCTTCTCCAGCCTGAGCTCCGCGGGCAGGTACTCCCGATACCGTGTCGTCGCATCGAGCCGGTACTCGATTCGGCGGTAGCGCGTGTCGTTGAACTCATGACCCTTCCTGGCGAGCAGATCGTTTCGCATGGCGTTGACCGCGATCCGATTGAGGTCCTTGGGGTCCGGCAACGTGTGATCTGGTAGTGCATCCACGGATGCCTTGTAGTCGCGCGCTTCGGTGATCTTGACCTGGAACGCGAGGTCATCGCGTGAGCGATCGACGGGCATGCTACGAGCGGGATCGTCGTCCGGCTCGTGCCAGTGCGCTCGCAGATCCAGCTTGTCGGTACTCTTCAGGCTGCAGATCGCATCGAAGAACGGAAACGCGAGCGTCGCGCCAGGACCGTCGCGGCGTGTGCCCAGCCGCTCGATTGCGGGCCGAATAAGGGGGCGCTGGACGGCGTGCACGAGCTCCACCTCCTGCCACGGGGTGAACATCCAGTGACGTCCCTCGATGACATCGCGTTCGAGATCCTGCTGCGCAGCAACGTCGAGCCATTGCCAGAGTCCCATCCGCTCCCGGAGGTCGTCTTTCGCAAGGCACATGGAGAGCCGGAGCGTGGCCCGGTCCCCTTTACCGAGAGGAATGCGCAAGACGCGATTGACGCTGTCGAAGGACGGCTTGTTGATCGCGTCTTCGAACAGTTCGATGCGGAACGGCCGCGCCTCGGGCCAGTGCTCGCCGCTCGCATAGAGCGGAATCTTGAGCGTCTCATCGTCCTTCATCGCCGGATGCCCGATGAAACACGCCCTGACGAAACGCGCCATCGGATCCGGCAGGTAAGTAAGCGACTCCCCTTCGCGCCACACCGCGAATGTGGTGTCGACGGGCTTCGGATCGAGAGGCCCCTGGCGGGCGATGGTTTCGTTGACCAAGGCGGCCGAAGGATCCGATGCGTCGCGGTCCTTCTCGTTCGCGAGCATGCCGAACGTCGAGGGATCCAGAACGCCGCCGGCATCCAGCATGCCGTGCAGCTCCGCATCGCGGATGGTCGATTGCGGAGGCACCGCATAACGGCGCGCGACGACAGTGGTGGGTGTCGGGTCGTCGAATTTCCGGTTGCGGGTGAGGATCGCGAGGCGGTACATCGACTCCCCCTCCGCCGGAATCTCCGTGGTGCCGCCGGCCGGGCGTCGCAGCGCAAGCGCGGGGGCCATCACGGGTTCGAAGCGAAGGAATGGACGCGCAGCCGTTGCGGGATCTTCGGGGCCGAAGCTGTTGTCGTTCGCGGGAAGCGAGTTGCCGGCCAGGTCCACCGCGCGCGCGCGAAGGTCGTAGCGGCGTCCGTAGCGCAGCCTCGGGAGCGATCCCTTGACGGCCTTGAAGTGCGAACGGAAGTCGAGTCCCGGCGGCAGCTCCGCTTCGTCGGAGAAATCCGGCTTGCCGCCGGCCGCGGCGTTGTCGTCACGGCCGATGGACCGGCCTGGCGGCGGGACGGCCAGGCTCCACCCCGTCCAGGACACCATCGCTTCGTGCAAGTAGAGAACGTTCGCGTTGTACTTCGGGTCCGGAGAGCGGGTCGACGCGAGCTGCACCGTCGTCTCGTCCTCGCCGGTGGCAGGTGTCACCTTGAGCGCACCGGCGTCCAGTAGATACTCGGCGCTGCGCCGGCAGAGCGAACGCCAGGAGCCTACGGTCGCGTCCCATACGTCGATCCGGTATCCGCGCGTCACGTCCTCCGCCCACAGCTCGGTGGTCCCGAGCGCCGCGTCCTTCGCCTGCTTGAGATTGGCGTCGAACCGTCTCTTGAGCGCCCCGCGGCGGTCCCTCTGGACCAGCATCATCCCGGCGGTCCGCAGGGCAGGTGCGCCCGCTTCCTTGTCTTTCCGCGACACGTCGTCGGAAACGGCCGCGGCATCCGCCTTCCGCGCGCGCAGATAGCCGCCGAGCGTCCGCGCGAAGTTCATCAGCTTCAGCCCGGCGCCATCGACGTCTGCCTGCAGCACGGCATAGCGATCCGGCGACGTGTACAGGTCGAGTAGACCCTCTTTGATCCGCGTGTCGTCGTCGAAGACATGCTTTTTGGGGTTTGCGAAGAAGCCGTCCCTGGTGTGCGTTGCGTGAGTGACCGCCGTCACGTCCGCTGCTCCCCGCGGCACCGTCAGGACACCGGTCGTGAACTCGACCTGCACGGACAGGAGGAAGTCGTCGACCATCGGCACCGTCCCACGGTCGATGACGAAGTCGGCGACGAGCCCGAGGCGCCGCTGCAGCACCGGGTAGGCATTCATTGCAGCGACGATGCGATGGAAGTCGAGCGACCGGGCGAGGTCGGCCTTGTCGGGCATCGGCGGCTGCTCGAATTCCTGCGTTTGGACCTCGATGCGCTTGTCGTCCGTCTTCGAAGGCGCGGACGGCTTCGGCTTGAGAGGCGGCGTGTGGAACAACTCGAACAGCGCGAGATGCTGCGCCGTGGCGGGAAGGTCGCCCGGCCCGGTGCCTGCGGGGCCGACAGGCCGGATCTTTCCGAGCGCCGCGAACCGGTTCTCGATCGGTGTCCGGCCCGGGACGTAGTCGTTCGGGAGACGGTAGTTGCTGAACGCAGCTCGATCGCGCGGCATCTCGCCCCATTCGTCGACCGCGTCCACGGCGCCGATGACGTTCTGCCAGGCGGGATTGTCGAGCAGATCGACGCCGATCTTCGGGAGATTGCGGCCGGTGCGGACCGCGAGATCGCGGTACAGATCCCGGACGAGGTCGTGGATATCCGTCGCACTGTGCGAAAGGATCTCGCTCTTGAGTATGGTTTCGTTCAGCTGGTAACCCTGGACGCCGACCTTGCGGTGGAACAGCGCCTTCCACACGGCGGAGTCCGCGACCTCCGACAGGGGATCCGGTCCATCGACGCCGGGATGCGAGCCGATGCTGCGACGCGCGATCTTCTGCCCGCCGATGAAGAACGTCATCGTCGCGTCCCTGAACGTCTGCGGCCAGTCGAGCCACTCCGGAAACGTCGCGAGGTCCGGCGGATCACCCTGCGCATCGAGCCGCGGCGACACGAGCACCGACACACGGAGGCCCTGGCGATCGGGCGTCAGACCGTTGGGGAGGCACGTCCACAGAAAGGATTGCTTGGCCATTACGCTGCCTCCGGCGCGAACGCCTCGCAGTACTCCGTCCAGACGGACGCATTAGGAACGAGGTCGATGAACTTCGGATCAGCCTGGCCGCCGGCGAATTCGCGGCGACAGCGCACCGACACGTCGAAACTGAGAAAGAGGATTTCGATCTCGACGATCAGTTCGGCCTCGCCGAACACCATCGACTGCCCGCCCTCCTTCTGGTATCCGATCTGAAGGTTGAACGTCAGCGACGCTGAAATCAGGCAGAGGACGGTCAGCTCGCCGTGCAGGCGCACGTAGCCGGCGATCACCACGGTGCTCTTGGCGCCGTCCTCCTTCCAGTGGAAGTAGACGCCGGCCTTGATCTCTACGCTCCCGGATGCGACACCGAGGTCGATCGCGATGGCCGCACCGAACTCCAGCGCGGCCTCGATCTCCTCCACGCCTTTCGACCCGATCGCGATGGCGAAGAAACCGCCGCCGCCGAGAAGCGACACGATCAGGCTGAACGGACGCTGCCGCTCCGAGAAGTTGAAGCGCACCGAGATGGGCCGGTTGTCGAACGGCAGATTGAAGCCGGCGCCAAGCGAAACGTTGCTCAACGAGAAGATCCCGACGGCGATCGTTGGCAGTCCCAGCGAGTAGCCGGCGGTGATGCCGCTCGGCGTGACGCTGAGCGCGGGGGGATCGGAGAAGCCGTTGCTCGGGATGCACTTTCGGATCTCGTTGACGAATTCGAGCGGTCCGCCGAAGACGACCGCGTCCTCGCCCTGGTGCAGCTGCACGGTGACGTCAGGTTTCTGCCCCGGCTTCGCGTCGAACGTGATCTTGTCGAACCAGAGCACGATGCATCCGAACAGGTTCAGCTTGAAGTTGTTGATCGTCGCGAACGCTTCGCGGGTCGGTGCGGATCCGCCACCGCCGGGTGTCACGACCCTGCCGTGCATCTTGAGACGGCTGCCGCCCGAGCCGTCTGCGTTCGGAATGAAGATCGACGCGGGATCGGTCTTCATCGCCGTTTCCCAGTCGAATGTCGTCACCGCAGCGCCGCCACTCTGCGTCGACAGGAATTTCGGGGCGGCGCCGATACCGAGCGCCGTTGCCGCGTCCACGACGCTCCCGAGCTTGATGCCCCCGAGCAGCTTCGCCTCACCGAAGAACTCACTCGGATCGAAGACGTTGCTCACCGCCTTACCGACCGCCTGCTCGATCGAGACGCCCTGCCGGCCGGAAACGGGTCCGGTGATGCTCGACAGGCCGACGATCGCCATTTCGGGAGACGCGAGGCCGCCAAGCGCATCGGTCTTCGACTGGCCCCCGCCGCCGCCGAAATCGAGCTTCTTCACCGACTTCGCCCAGAGGAACACGCGGCCGGCATTGTCGAATTCCGCGGCCGTCTTGACTTGCGGATAGGTCATCGCGAAGCCATCGCTGCGGCCAAGGAGCTTCTGCAGAGCCGGGTCGTTGATGACCGTGAAATCGATTTCTGGAAAGAAGTTCGGTGCGAGGCGGATGGAAGCGGCATCGGTCCCGGTTGTGTGATTGAAAGGGTACGAGTGCGCCGTGTTGAACGTCAGGCTGGGGGTCGACTTCCGCGAATCGTTGGGGTCCGCCGCCTGATCGATGTCGTAGGTGATGTCGGCGCCACCGAGATCCGCCGTCCTCAGCGCATCCGGTGCCGACGTGTAGGACGAGCGCACGGCGGGCGCCTGCCCGGCGTTGATCACTTCGCTGACGAACAGCATCGGCAACGAGAAGGTCACGCGCGATCCCGCCCTGTCCGTCGCGGCGACCTCGAATCGGAATGGGTTGCCAGGCAGCTTCGGCCAGAACGCCATCCGGGGCGTCAGCGAGGGAATCGCCGGACCATCAGCCGGATCCAGGCCGGCTTCAGCAGGTCCGGCGTCACACGCGTCAGGATCTCGACTTCGGTGAATGGGAAATTGCGTCCCTTCAGTTCGTGGTCCGGCCTGAGGGGGACGTAGCCGCGGACGTGCTGGCGGACGAGGATGAAGAATCGCTGCCGCAGGACAGCGATCCGCGCATTCGGGTCACTGCCGAGGGACTCGAACACGCGTTCCGTCACCTTCACCAGCGACGCGGCATGTCCGAACGGGACGAGGTAGCCCGCGTAGACGACCCGCACGTAGTGATCGCGGCCGAGTGACGCGAGATGCCGCCACTGTTCGAGGTCCACCTGGTCCGGGCGCGGATCCCATGTGCCCTCCACGTCGATGAGGGCGCCGAGCGACGACAGATGCAGCCGGTGCGCGGTGCTGGGCCTCGGCTGGAACGGACGCCGTCCCGCGCGCTGCGTCCAGTCTCCCATCAGCTTCACGAGGAACTGGCGGTCCACCTCGTCGAGACTCATCGTGAAGGGCGGCGTCATGGGTTGCTCATAGTCGGGCGACCATAACGCCCGGACCTGTGCCGGGCCCTCTCCATCCGACGCCGCGGGAATGTTGAGTCGCGTGTGCCACAGCTCCGTGCGTCCATGACGAACGATGGGACGCGACGCGTGCTGCCACCGTGCGTCGCCGATGGGAGACATCACGAGTCGATAGGGCAACTCCAGCGCGGTCACACTGCTGGACGGCGCGTGGGGCATCCCGAACAACATCGGGAAGTACGGCAGCTTTTCGAGCGCAGGACGTGCCTGTTCCGCAATGCCGGACGATTCAGCGAGGCGCCCAAGTCGCGCACCCGAACCGAGCGCGAGCGCGGCGAGCGTCGCCGTGTGCAGGTCCGCGGCGCCGAGCTCCTGATGGCGCGCCGCCAGTCGCGCGGACTCCTCCCGAATCCCGCTCCACATCACGCTCGACACGTCGTCTGTACGTGATTCGTGCAGACCCCCTGCCGCCATCTCCGCGATCCTGCGCGCGCTGTCCTTGAGAGCGACACCGACGTCGCTGCGCACGCGCGGATCGAGATTCACAGAGATCGCGTCGTGGATCACCTCGAAGGTGCGCTCCAGTCGGCCGGTCACGATCGCCAGGTCCGGCAGCGCGTTCACGTCCAAACGCAGAGGCCATTGACGCATCGCGTCGAGCACGGCTTCGAGCGTGAATGGAATGCCGGCGACGTCCGCCGGCATCGTGAATGCGAGCCGGCTGCGCCCGCTCATGCGGACGTACGCGGCACCCAGCCCTTTGACGGTCTCACTGGACGTGGCGGGCAGCTGCGTCTCGTCGAGGGCCGGGGTGACCTTCTGAAACGCCCTCTCGCCGAAACTCTGAGGTGGGAACTCGACGATGAGGACGCCGCGGCGGCCCGTAT
This sequence comes from uncultured Acidobacteriota bacterium, assembly GCA_963773045.1. Taxonomy (GTDB): domain Bacteria; phylum Acidobacteriota; class Vicinamibacteria; order Vicinamibacterales; family UBA2999; genus 12-FULL-67-14b. The sequence continues at coordinate 26,200 of CAVYZT010000017.1, forward strand.
CAGCGCGCGTGAGTTGAGGGGGTTGCCGGCTCGTGTCGACGTGCAGGTTGTCGAACAGCAGATCGAGCACCAGGTGGTCGTCCGGGCGTCGAATCGGGAAACGAATCTCCCCGCCGAGACGCGCTGCCAGACGGTCGATCAGCGTGCCGAGCTGAAACTCATTCACCAGCGATTCGCGGTCGGCCATGAGGCCCTCTTCAGGCGTGAGAAACGTTGTCGAGAGGCAGACGGCTGCGTGAGACTACCTTAGAGCCTGTAACAAAACTCCATTGGCGCCGGTCAGCTGGGTGTTCTCGTCCCGTGTAGTCCATCCATTGTTGGTTGTCGAACTCAATGGCGCCATCTGTGGCCGCCCACCAGACGTGGGCAGGGATCGCGTCAACGAGGAGGCGATCGCCTGCGGCGCTCGTAAGCGTCGCCCTCGCTTCGCTCAGGCTCCAGGGGTCTTAGGATCGCAACGCTTCGCGTGGCTCATAGGAGTGAACGAAATGAGCGACTCCCACGAGCGGCGCAGCCGCGAGTCCCAGGAGCGCCGAAGGAGTGAGTTCCTATTTGTGACTGGTGCGCCACGAGAAGTCGTAACGGAAGCCGATCGTGAATACGCTGTCACCGGAAGCGCCCGTCGCCGTCACGCTGTCGAGATCGATCTTGCTCTCCGTGTAGACCTTGGTCGTCTTGGCAACGAACCACTCGCCTCCAAGGATCAGATATCCGGTTTTGAAGTCGGGATCGAGCAACGGGTCCTTGACGTCGGGCCCGAGGTAAGTGAAACCGCCAATCAAGCCGAACGATCCCAACCCTGCGCGCGCATACAATTCGACGCCGTTCGCATCGAACGCAATCGGCGTGTTCCCACTCGCGATTGGGACCTGCACCATGTCGCCATTCTCTTGATGAGAGTAGACCAGCCCCAGTTCCAGGTGCCGCCAGTCGATGCGAGTACCTACGGCCATGTAGTCGGCATTGCCGCCCAGGCCCCGTACTAAATCCTGCGTCGTCTGGGGCCAGTTGGTGTGAGTAAATGCTCCGCCGACTTTCACTCCCGGCAGGATGGTGACCTGGAGCGAGCCGCCGACGCCATTTTCGTCAGTGCCGCGGAACTGCCCTTGGAACCCGACTTCGAATATCTTGAAAATCGTGTTCCGGTAGTTCACGACGCGGTCGGCAAAGCCGGTACCCGAGGCTCCGCCGTCAGTACCCGCCACGTAGGTTGATGTTCCCTGGCCGCCAAACACGTTGAATCGGTCGGTCGTGTAGCTGGTGACGTCGTAGTGGACGGCTGTCTGCTTCCCAATGGCGACCCGGCCCAGCGGTCCAAAATCGATGCCGGCAAAACCAAGCCGTGCGGTGAACACCGGATTGGTATCGGTGTTCACGACGCCGAAGTCTCCGGGTCCAGACGCGGAGAGATTGAACTGCGTCGCGCTTTGAACGAGATTCACTCCCCACTCGGTGCCGACGAACATCTTGATGTCGCCCCGGGTTCGGAAATTGATGCCGACGCGGGTGGCGTTGTCCTGCACCTCTGCAGTGTCGTTGAATGCGGCCAGGTGAGTACGCCATTGACCGTAAGGCTCGAACGTGCCGACAAAGTCGCTCCCCCCGCTCGCCTCCGTGGTGCTGCCCACGGAAAATTCCCCGCCGCAACCATCGAACACCCAAACGCCCGTGTCGTCATATCCCCAGGTCTTTCCCAACAGGCAGCTCGACTCGCCGGTCGAGCGCAGCAACGCGACCCCGGCTGCCGTATTGGCCGCACAGACTTGGCGTTCGCCCTTCTTGGAGATGCAGGTTATGACCTGCGGAAGGGATTGGTTTGCCGGCGCCGGTTGCGCCAAGGCGTTGAGTGGCAGGCTTGCACCAGCCAGAATCAAGAGCATGCTCACTCGAAAACACATAATGTTCCTTTCCGCTGGAGTCCACGGCCGAAACTCCACCGTCGGTAGCACGTTCTGACCGCTGACCACCGATGGTCAAAGCCTGCCGGATTTCCGGCAGCCAGGCAGGCCACCCGCGCGTCGGGTGCAGACGGCATGCCGTGCGAGAACCAGCCGAAATGGCCGGATTCACTGCGGATTTCACGATCGTTGCCCACGAACCGGCGCGGGCTGCGCTGACCTATTCAGAGGGTCCCAATTAACCTGGGCGATCTGGCGAAGCGTTATTAGAAATTCGTCGGGACGCGTCGCCTAGCGCCAACTCACGACGCAAGCAATGACGCGATCGCCTCGCGCAGGATAGCCGCGCTTCGGCGCAGCCCATCGCGCTCCGTCGCATCGAGAGCCAGCGGAATCGTCCCCCGCACACCCTCGCCGCCGACGAGGTGCGGCAGCGCCAGCGTCACGCCGTCGCAGTCCGCCACGCCGGTGACACGCGAACAGACGGTCAGGATGGCGCGCTGGTCGTGCAGCACGACATCGACGATGCGGGCGACGGCGCCGCCGATGCCGTAGTAGGTCGCGCCCTTGCCGGCGATGATCTGATACGCCGCGTGGCGGACGTTTCCCTCGATGTCGCGTCGTTCGTCGGTGGTGAGCGGTGCGCCGTGAACCGTCACGAACCGGTCGAGGCTGAGCCCCGCGATTGTGGCTTGCGACCAGACCAGCACTTCCGAGTCGCCGTGCTCGCCGATCACATCGGCATGCACGAAGTGCGGATCGACACCGAAGTGCCGTCCCAGCAGCGCGCGAAATCTCGCTGTGTCCAGTGTCGTGCCCGATCCGAACACGCGCGTATGCGGGACGCCGAACTCGGCGGCAAAATGCGCCGCCAGGTGCGTCATGACGTCCACCGGATTGGTGACGACGAGCAGCACCGCGTCGGGCGCGGCGCGGAGCACCGATGGGACGATCTGCCGGAACACGTCGGCGTTGCGCTGCAGCAACTGCAAGCGGGTTTCACCCGGCTTCTGCGCCACGCCGCCGGCGATGACGACCACGCTCGCTCCCTCGAGATCCGCGTACTCCCCCGCCCGCACCGTCAACGGCCGCGCGAACGGGACCGCGTGGAAGATGTCATTGGCCTCGGCCTCGGCGCGCGCCCGGTTCAAATCCACGAGCACGATCTCTCGCCCCACGCCGCTCATGACCAGCGCGTAGGCCGAGGTCGAGCCGACCATGCCGCAGCCGACAACGCCAATCTTCATACTGGTCCTCCGGCCATCGCATCCTCCGTGTGATTCGTCCCTACGCTACGCAAGCCCGGTGCCTGCAAGGGAGCAGCAAGCTCTTTGCGGAAAGGTGCGAACACTGACTTCCATCTTCGCGTGTTACCCGGCGGGGCTGCCGTCATTTCGGAGGACCTCCGACCGAATGGAGTTCGTGACTAGCGCCGCAGTTCTTTGCGCCCACCGTGACGCACTGGAGGGCGCGTGACGGCCAGCAGCGACATGAAGCACCGCTCCGCGCACGGGGGCAACCCGGGCCACGACACTTGTCAGCGGTCACATGCGGAAGTCACGGGGCAGATTGCTTTCGGCGAGCGCTCCATGTTGACCGATCGCCCATCTCGTCCCACTGCTCACCTGTGATCTCGTTGCCCTCGATCCGGCCCTCGTACATCGATTCGCAATTGCTGATCTGCATGTGCACGGTCTGGCCATCCTGCCTCCAGGTGGCGTCCGTGTTCATGCCGTTGAACACCTCATGGGCGAGAACGTTTCCGGCGCGGAACTCAATCGTCCACTCGTAGTGCCCCGGTGCATCGCGTTGACCAACGACACTGCCCACATGGTTCCGGTAAGACTCAGCTCAGCTGGCGGGTCCGGCGCGGGTGTTTGCGTCGCGGCGATCCACCTGGCGTTGCCCGTACAGCCCTTCCGATCGACCCAGATCGTCACGACCTGCGCCTCGGCCACGTGGTTCCGATAGACGTAGTGCAGTCCGACGCGTTGCGAGGCTTTGAGCCACGCCGCACCGGCCTCGCCTTCGACCTTGCGGGAGCCGGGGCCTTGAAAGGCAAACTTCGTCTCGGGACCGAGCCGAAAGACGTCGGTCTTTGCGCGGTCCAGCCGTACGGTCACCTGCTCGGGAGTCGCCGAGAGCACTTCGCCCTCCTCGAAGATTTCAGAGTTACTTGGCGAGTTTCCGGTGATCGCCTGGATCATGGCGGGAATCATGTTCAAGGTCAGGGGGACGCCGACGAACAGCCCACACACGATGGCGACCAGGACGCCGCCAACCCGTGGATGCGATTCCCGCGGCCGCCCTCGAAGGCGACCCTCCAGACGGACCGCTGCCGAGGTCGCGAGGGCGATGGGATACAACATGAACGGCAACAGGAAAACCATCGCGTCTTCGCCAACTGGCCGCACCGATTCGAGCGCTCCCATGACGGCGATGAACAGGCCGAACCAGCCAAGCACCGAGAGCGCCGCCCCGCGCCACCACGAAGGTCGAGCGAGGATGCGAGGCACGTCGAGCACGGGATAGAGACAGAGTCCGACCAGCGCGACGACGATGCCGGCCTCGCGCTGCAGAAGGATGAGAGGGACACTGACGACCGCGATGGCGACAGCCGCAGCACCGGGCCGACGCCAGAAACCGCCCGGCAGGCCCAGTGAAACCCTCATGAGAGCGACGCGCTCGAGAGTGCGCCTTTGCGCCAGGTCGCGGGCGGAGAGCCGGTCGCGCGCTTGAAGGCGCGATTGAAGGCGGCCTCGGAATCGTATCCGACACAGGCTGCGACTTCCTGGATGTTGCGTCTTCCCTCTCGCATCATCTGCTTGGCGAGTTGCATCCGCCAATTCGCGAGATATCGCATGGGCGCTTCACCAACCAGCTCGGTGAACCGTTGCGCCAACACCGAGCGTGACAGTGCGACTTCTCTCGCCAGCTCATCGACGGTCCAATCGCGAACCGGGTTCGTGTGCAGCAGGCGCAACGCCTTGCCGACGTGGGGGTCGTTCAGTCCCGCCAGCCAGCCGCCCTGATCCGTGGGAAGGCGGTGCATGTATTCGCGGATGATCTCGACGAACATCAGCTCGGTGAGCCGGCCCAGCATGGCCGCGTTGCCCGGACGCGCGGCGCTGGCTTCGTTCACCGTGAACTTCAGCGTCGTCCCCAGCCACGTCCCGGATCCGGGCGGTACCGAGGTGGGCCGGCTGCCGCGCGCATCGATTGCTTCAATCGCCGAATAGTCATCGCGGCTGCGCACCAGCAGCATCGTTGGCAGCGCCTCGACCAGCGGGCTGAACCGCTGGTCGCAGTTCAAATAGCCGCAAACAAAGCGCGACGTTCTTCCACCTCCGCCATAGGACAGCTGCGGGGGCTGGTCGGACTCGCCTGGATTGAAGACGGAAATGAGAGGCGTTGGCGCTCCAGCGCCGTGACTGCGCATCGTGTGCTGCTCGGCGCGCGGGAAGACCACGACATCGCCCGATTCCATCGTCGTCACCGGATGTGCGTGACAGAGAACCTCACACGCGCCGTCAACGAGAATGTGAAACAGGACGACGCATTCCGCTTCGGGTATCAGAGCCGGCGCCAGCATTTCGGGCATCGGCGATTCGACCGCCCACGGTGACGAGAAGTCGGCCGTGAAAAACACCGCTCCCGACAAGCGCACGACCCGGAGCACGTCGGACAACACATCCATCTCGGCCCTCTTTGTGAGACTCGGAGTTTCGCCGGAGGAACGGTCAAGGATTTCAGAGCGTCGAGCAAAGCGTCAAGCAAATCCGGCGTCCTGGTCAAGGCGCCGAGAGTTCTGGTCATAGCTCTTCGACACCACTCCATTCACGATGGCTCGGTCGCAATGAACCCAACAGGAGGAGCGAGACCATGCCACTGATGACACCCGATCCGACGTTTTATCCCTCTCCGACGATGGCGATGCAATCCACGCCAGAGAAACTCGCCTACGTCGCGCTCATCGGCTCACAAAACGGACACGCTGACGCGATCGGCGTGATTGACGTCGATCCCGCCTCGAAGAGCTACGGCCGCTTGATCGGCCAAACCGACATGCCTTACGCGGGCGACGAGCTGCATCACTTCGGCTGGAACGCCTGCAGTTCCTGCCTCTGCCCTTATGCGCCACATCCACACATGGAGCGGAGGTATCTGATCGTGCCTGGGATCAACTCCTCTCGCATTCACATTCTCGACACGAAACCCGACCCGCGGCAGCCCCGGATTGTGAAAGTGATCGACGCGGAGACGCTGGCCAAGCGCACCGGTTATGCCGCGCCGCACACCGTGCACTGCGGACCCGAGGGCATTTTCATGAGCGCGCTGGGTGCACCCGACGGCAACGGTCCAGGCGGCACGTTCATCCTCGATCCGGAAACCTTCGATCTCCGCGGCCGATGGGAACTCGATCGTGGACCACAGCAGCTCGCCTACGACGTGTGGTGGCACCTCGGACTGGACACGATGGTGACCAGCTCGTGGGGCACTCCCAACATGGTGAAGGACGGCGTCAACCCCGAGTTGCTGCTCGGCGGGAAGTACGGAAACACGGTGAACTTCTGGGATCTGCGACGTCGCCGCCATGTGCAAGAGCTCTCGCTCGGCGCCGAGCAGCAAATGGTGCTCGAACTGCGTCCGGCACACGATCCGTCGCGCGCTTATGGTTTCGCCAGCGTCGTGATGTCGCTGAAGGATCTGTCGTCGTCGATTTGGCTGTGGTATCGCAACGCCGAGAAGAAGGGCTCGAATGGATCGACCGGCCAATGGGCGATCAAGAAAGTGATCGAGATCCCCGCCGAGCCGGCCGACCCGGAACGACTGCCGCCACTTCTGAAAGGGTTCAAGGCAGTGGCGCCGCTGGTCACCGACATCAATCTGTCAGTTGACGATCGCTATTTGTACGTCTCCTGCTTCGGCACTGGCGAGTTCATTCAGTACGACGTCACCGATCCGTTCAACCCGAAGAAGGTGAGCTCGCTCCACCTCGGCGGCATCGTCAGTCGAGCGGCGCATCCCAGCAAGCCGGAGAGGCCGCTCAACGGCGGGCCGCAGATGGTGGAAGTCAGTCGCGATGGCCGGCGCATCTACTTCACGAACTCTCTCTACACGCCATGGGACAACCAGTTCTACCCCGACGGCGTTCAGGGATGGATGGCCAAGGTCGACGTTCGGCCTGGCGGCGGGATGGAGCTGGACAGGAAGTTCTTCCTCGAGACGGGCGGCATGCGGACACACCAGGTTCGACTCGAAGGTGGCGACGCTTCGTCCGACTCCTATTGCTACGCGTGAAGCGCCGGGAGGATCACATGGACTGGCAAGCGATGGTGTTTCTCGGGGCCTATCACGGCATCAACCCCGGCATGGGGTGGCTGTTCGCCGTGGCGTTGGGCATGCAGCAGGGCCGCGCGCGCGGAGTATGGCGCGCGCTGCCGCCGATCGCGGCCGGCCACGCTGCGGCCGTCGGCGTCGTGCTGGTGATCGTCGGCCTCGTGCAGCTCGTAGTCCCGCTCGAGGTGCTGAAAGTCGTCGTCGCATCGATGCTGATCGCCCTCGGACTCTACCGGCTGCGGCGGCACGGGCATCCCCGATTCGGCGGCATGCAGGTCGGCTTTCGCGATCTGGCGGCGTGGTCGTTTCTCATGGCGTCGGCGCATGGCGCCGGCGTCATGGTGCTCCCGTTTGTGATGCCGGCGTCGTCGTCGCTGGCGGCGGCGAGCCATGCGCATGGACACGCGTCGCCCGCTGGCGCAGGGGTCGCAGCGGCCGGCGCGATGGCCGTCGCCGTTCATACGGCGGCGTATTTCACAGTGATGGCGCTGGTCGCGTGGGTGGTGTATCGCCGGTTCGGCCTGAGCCTCCTCCGCACAGCCTGGTTCAACCTGGACTGGGTGTGGGCTGGCGCGTTGGTCGTCACTGGTGTGGTGGTGTTGTTGAGCTGAGACAGGACATGCGCGAATCACAGGACTTCTTCCTCTTGACAAGTTAGCCTATCGGACAAGTAGAGTATTCGGCGTGCTGTCGCGAAAGTCCAAGTACGGCCTCAAGGCGTTGCTGGTGCTCGCCCAGCAGGATGGGAGCGGCCCCGTGCTCGTCTCCGACATCGCCAGGCAGGAGGCCATTCCCAAGAAGTTTCTCGAAGCGATCCTTCTCGACCTGAACCGGCGTGGCGTCGTGCAGAGCAAGAAAGGCAAGGGCGGCGGCTACTTCCTGCGGCGAGCGCCGGCCGAGATCACCGTCGGCGAAGTGATTCGACTGCTCGAGGGCCCTCTCGCCCTGGTGCCGTGCGTCAGCCAGACCGCCTACTCCACGTGCTCGGAATGCGTCGACGAGCGGACCTGCGGAGTGAGGCTCGCCATGAAGGACGTCCGCGACGCCACCGCCCGAATTCTCGACCACCTCACGCTCGCCGACGTGAACAAGCAGATCGGATCGCGGCGCCTGCGCTCGGCCCGGCCGAAACGTTAAGCGACCGGGTCCAAACGAGGAACATTGCGATGCTCGCCTTTCGATGCGTTCTGGCCGTCGCCGTCGTCGGCGCCCTGATCCCGGCGGCCTCGACTGCTCAGAGCGGATCGAGCGCCGTGGCCGGCATCGTCAGCGACGGCTCGGGAAGCGTGGTTCCCGGCGCTCAGGTCACGGTCGTGAACGAAGACACCAGTGTCGAGTTCGACACCTTCACCAACGAGCAGGGACGGTATCGAGTGGCCTCACTCGTTCCCGGCCGGTACCGGGTCGAGATCGCACTGGACGGATTCCAGCCGGGCCATCGGCAGATCCTTCTTGAAGTCGGCCAAACGATGGCGGTTGATGTGACGCTCGAGGTCGCGGGCCAGACCGAGGCGGTGACGGTCGTCGCCGGGGCGCCGCTCATCGAGAGCCAGAGCTCTAACATCGGCCAGGTCGTCAGCCGTCAAATGCTGGCGGGCCTGCCGCTGCCCAACCGGGCCGCATCGTCGCTCGTGTCGCTCGCTCCAGGCGTGGTGATGATTGACCCTGGAGTCGGCACGGCCGAGAACTATCCGGTCTTCACCGTCGCCGGCGGGCGCGCGCGCAACCAGAACTTCATCTTGGACGGCGGCAACGCATCGAATGCCGTGGGCCTGACCCGCCCGCAGCAGCTCACCACGCTTCCGGTGGACGCGATGCAGGAGTTCAAGGTCATCACCAACAACTACTCGGCCGAATACGGTCACTCCACGGGCGGCGTGGTGACGATGTCCACGCGGTCGGGGACGAGCGAGTATCGCGGCTCCGCCTTCGAGTCATTGCAGAACGACGCGTTGAACGCGCGTAATTTCTTCGCGACGAGCAAGCCCCCGCTTCGACTGAACCAATTCGGGGGAACTTTCGGAGGGCCGGCAAAACGAGGCGAGACCTTTTTCTTCGCATCGTGGGAGCGAACTCGCCAGCTGACGAGCGAGCCGATCATTTCAACCGTCCCGACCCACCGCAACCGGGTTGGCGACTTCTCCGATCTCACCACGAGCGCCGGTCAGCCAATCCCCATCTACGACCCGCTGACCCGCCAACCCTTCCCAGGCAACGTCATCACACCCGACCGTCTGGATCCGGTCGCGCTGTCGGCGCTGAAGTATTTCCCGGAGCCCAACCGCCAAGGAACGTCGGCCAATGCCAACAACTACGAGGGAATCAATTCCTCGACGCTCGACCGTGACATCCTGCTGGGCCGCGTCGATCACCGTTTGGGGCTGAACGATCGGCTGACGGTCCGCTACTACCTCAACAACAGCGGCACCATCGTGAGCGGCTCGTATCCAGACGCCAATGCCGATCCGTTATCCGACGTCACATCGGTCCGGATCCAGAGCCTCACCGGCGCGCATACGCACGTCTTCAGCGCCGACGTCGTCAACGAACTGCGGGTCACGTATCTGCGGCGGAAGTTCATCGACCAGCATCCCGGCCTCGGGACGAACCTTGCCGGTGCCATCGGTCTGACCGGAGTCAGCGATCAGGCATTTCCGGTCTTCAACATTCCCGGGTACGGAGCGAACGTGGCCACCAGCGGATCGGCCTCAGGCCAGACCGCAAGCGCCGCGCTCGGCAGCGCCACCGTCTCACGCTTTCAAACCCCGATACTCGACACGCAGATCCTCGACGCGCTTTCCTGGTCGCACGGCAAGCACGCCTACAAGTTCGGCGTGGAGTTTCGCGCCGGCGCCAACGACGAGACTCGCGATCGAGGCTCGTCGGGCATTCTCACGTTTTCTCCGCTGATTACGAGCAATCTCGGAGCGGCCGACACCGGCAACGCACTCGCCGCGTTCATGCTTGGCGAAGTGAACGCCGGCAGCGTGCAAATCTCCGACCTGATTCAGACTCGCGCGTCGTATTGGGCGCTCTACGCACAGGACGACTGGCGGCTGACCAGCCGGCTGACTCTCAACTACGGGATTCGCTGGGAGGCCGAGCTTCCCCGCCGGGAGATCAACAACAAGCTGAACTCGTTCGATCCAACGGCGATCAATCCGATATCGGGAACGCCTGGCGTCGTCACCTTCGCCGGTCGCGACGGCATGCCCGAGCGGGCGTTCAAGACCGACATCAACAATCTCGGTCCGCGGGCCGGGTTCGCCTACCAACTGGACTCGTCCGGACGGACCGTGCTGCGGGGCGGCGCCGGCATCTTTTATGGGCCGACGGTCAGCAATTCAATCGGCGACGTTGCCGCACTCGGCTTCTCGACCTCGGCCAGCTTCGTCGTGCCGCAGGCGACGACGCAGAGTGCCTTCCAATTGCGCCACGGCTTTCCTGCTTACGTGCGCCCCATCTGACGGCTGGGTTCGGCGCGGTTCCGGTTGGGCAGCGCCCGAACACGGCCGTGTCGTATTTCGATCCGAATCAAGTGGCGCCCATCTCCTACCAGGCGAATCTCAACGTTCAACATGAGCTCTCGCCGGGCCTCCTGATCGAGGGCGGCTTCATCAGCAACCAGAGCCGGCATCTCACCGCGAACGACTTCTCGATCGATCAGGTCGCGCCCGAGCTCGTCGGCCCCGGCAACACTCAAGCCCTGCGGCCCTTTCCACAGTTCAGCAACGTGACGCTGATCAATCCGTCGATCGGGCGCTCGAGTTATTACGGAGTGTTCGGCCGGGTCCAGAAGCGCTTCGCCGACGGATTCTCAGTGCTCGCGCACTACACGTGGTCCCGATACTACGACGATGCGGAATCGTCGAATGAGTACGGAAGCTCGGGCAGCTATATGGACGCCTACCATCGCGAGCTCGACTGGGCTCGCAGCGCCAGCGACGTGCCGCATCACCTCGTCGTGACCGCGCTTTATGAGGTGCCGCCTTTCACAGAGAGACCGCACCTCAATGCGATCCTGGGCGGCTGGCGCATCGGTGTCTTGCAGACGGCGATGTCAGGCCCGCCGTTCACAGTGGTGACGAGCGCCAACACGACCAATGCGTTCCCGGCCGGACCGCTGCGTCCGGATCTTGTCGGCACGCCCGAGCTGCCGGCTGATCAGCGGTCGCTCACTCGTTGGTTCAACACGGCGGCGTTCGTAAACCCCGCGCTCTTCACTTTCGGCAACGCGCCCCGCTCGGTCCTACGCGGTCCCAACCGAGTCACGACCGACTTGACCCTCGAGAAGTCCGTCGGACTGCCCAAAGGAACGCGCTTCGATCTTCGCCTCGAGGTCTACAACCTGTTCAACCGGGCGAACTTCAATATCCCGGGTACGACCCTGGGCGCGCCGAACTTCGGAGTGATCTCCAGCGCGCAGCCCGCACGAATCCTGCAAATTGGAATGCGGTTCAGCTTTTAGCCGACTCGGGTTCAGCGGCCGCTACTTGCAGAGGCGCTGGCTCGCTGTCACCGTGATCGCCGTTTTGGAGGCGACGGCGGCTCCTCCGCTCGTCGCCAGCGTCTCGATCTGAATGCCGTCGGCGTCGAAGGTCTCCACCGTCCTCAGCGGGCCGCCGTTGACGACCGTTGTTTTCGTCCGCGCCGCATCGTCATAAGAAATCGTGCGCGTGTTGTTGAACCCTTTGCCGACGTCAGTGGCGCCCGTCGGCCTGCCCGCCGCGTCCCAGGCGGTATAGCTAGTCGTGGAATCGCCGCTCGTCGATGTGTTCACGGTCTTCACGATCCGGCGATTGGCATCGAATGTATTCGTCACGCTGCCCGTCGTCGTACCGCGATTCGAGGTCTGCGTGCCGACGGTGGTCAACGCGTAGTTCAACGGCGGGATCACAGTAATCTCGTCGATGAGGTCGGCCGCGGAGTTGTAAGTGGACACCGACGTCGACGTCATCGACGTCCCGCGGTTGTCGGAATACTGAACTGTGCAGCTACTCTGCCTGGTCGCGCTGTCGAACTTGCAGCTCGTCTTCATGCTGGCGTTGAACTCGCCGGTTGCCGTCATCTGAGCGGTCAGTGCAGTGGCGACGTTGCGGCACGAGACGTCACCGTGGTTGGCGACGGTATCGATAGCGCGGCCCTGAACGGCCACCGCCGAGACGATGGCGATGACCGCCGGGACAAACCGGCGAGACAACATGGTTCCCTCCGTGATGGGGAAGGGATCATACCTAATCCACGTAATACACTGTCGTCTTGCCACCACGTCTTCGCTTCGCCCCGTCGCCGACGGGTTACCTGCATGTCGGCGGCGCCCGGACCGCGCTCTTCAATTGGCTCTACGCTCGCCGCCACGACGGCGTCTTCATCCTGCGAATCGAGGATACCGACGTCGAACGATCGTCGGCGGAGATGGTCACCGGCATCCTCGACGGCATGCGATGGCTGGGCATCGACTGGGATGAAGGTCCGGAGATCGGCGGGCCGCATGCGCCGTACTTCCAGTCGCTGCGGCTCGCTGGCTATCGCGCGGCCGCCCAGGAGCTGATCGAGCGCGGTCACGCGTACGTCGACGAAGGCGCCATCCGCTTCAAGGTGCCCGCTGGCAAGACGTCGTTTACCGACAGCGTCCACGGCGCGATCGAGTTCGACAACGAGCACATCGAGAACTTCGTCATCCTGCGATCGGACACCCATCCGACCTATCACCTGTCGGTGGTCGTCGACGATATCGATATGGAGATCACGCACGTCGTGCGGGGGGACGATCACATCTCGAACACGCCCAAGCAGGTCCTCCTCTATCAGGCGTTCGGGAAGCCAGTGCCGGCCTTTGCGCATGTCCCGCTCATCATGGGGCCAGACAAGAAGCGCTTGAGCAAGCGCCACGGCGCCACCTCGGTGATGGAGTACGAGCGGCAGGGCTACCTGCCGGAGGCGATGGTCAACTTTCTCGCGCTGCTCGGGTGGGGCACGGGAAGCGACGACGAAATCTTTACCAAGGCCGATTTGATCGCCCGTTTCTCACTTGAAGGGATCAGCGGTGGCAACGCCGTCTTCAACACCGAGAAGCTCGACTGGTTCAACCACCAGCATCTGCTGAAGCTTTCAGATCGAGCGCTCATCGAGCAATTGAAGCCGCTGCTGATGGCCGCAGGATTCTGGAACGACGCGCTCGATCAATCGAAGCGTGAGTGGTTCGGCCGAGTGCTGGCGCTCCTCAGACCACGATCCAAGAAGCTCTCGGAGTTCGTCGAGCAATTGGCGCCGTTCTTCGTCGATCCCCAGAGTTACGACGTCGACGGCGTGAAGAAACACCTCAGCGCGCCGGAGACGCCGTCACACCTTCGAGCCCTCATCGACCAGTTCGCCAGCCTGGGTTCGTGGAGCGAGGCCGAGCTCGAGCAGACGCTGAGAGCGGTCGCGGACACTCGAAGGATCAAGGCGGGAACGCTCATTCACGCCACCCGGCTGGCGTTGACCGGTCGAATGGTAAGCCCCGGCCTGTTCGAAATGCTGGTCTTGATCGGTCGCGACCGTGCTTTGACGAGCTTGCGGCGGCTCGTTGAGTATCTACAAAATGAGGAACACGGAATTACGGAACCACGGAACCGCTGAAGAATCATGGCAGTAGTTCTGGGTTTCAGTGCTCCAGCGTTTCGGTGAAATGCTTCATGAATCGTCGCGACTTCATCAGAACCATCGGCGCCTCCGCCGCCGTCCTGCCATCACGCGTCCACTCGCAGGGGCCCGCTCGCGATCAGGGCTTTGACTTCATCATCGTCGGCGCCGGCTCGGCCGGCTGCGTCCTCGCCCATCGCCTGAGCGCAAATCCATCTGTGCGGGTGCTCGTCCTCGAGGCAGGCGGCCCCGACAACAACGATCCGGCCATCACGACGCCAGGCCGATGGGTGTCGTTGATCGGATCGCAGTGGGACTGGGGCTACTCCACCGAGCCGGAGGCGGGACTGCAGAATCGCCGGCTCACCTTCCCTCGCGGCAAGGTATACGGCGGTTCGAGCGCAATCAACGCGATGGCGTTCATTCGAGGGCATCGCTACTGCTACGACCGCTGGCGCGACCTGGGCAACGAGGGCTGGGGCTGGGACGACGTGCTGCCGCTGTTCAAGCGGTCCGAGAAGAACGAAATCGGCGCGACCGAGCATCGCGGCGGCGACGGGCCGCTCTTCGTCGCCTCTTGCTACGACCCACATGCCGGCCACCGCGCGTTTCTGGCCGCCGCGCAGCAAAATGGATTTCGCTCCGACGCGCGCTTCGACTTCAACCAGCCGGCGCCAAGCAACGTCGCCGGGTACTACCAGAAGAACATCCTGAACGAAAAACGGCACAGCGTGGCGGCCGCGTTTCTGGTGCCGGCGTTGACGCGCCCGAACCTCGAGGTTCGATCGCACGCGCAGGCGACCAGGCTCATCATCGAGCAGCGAAAGGTGGTCGGCGTCGAGTACGTCCGCAACGGCCAGGTGGAGCGCGCCCGCGCGTCGCGAGAGGTCGTGCTGTGCGGCGGCGTGGTCGATTCACCGAAGCTGTTGATGCTCTCAGGCATCGGTCCCGCCGCCCATCTGCGCGCCCACAACATTGCCGTGGTGGCCGATCTTCCAGGCGTCGGGCTGAACCTGCAGGACCACCTGAAGCTGTCGATTCGGTGGAACGGCAAGACGACGCTGCCGGGATCGACCGTGACCGCCGGGATGTTCACGCGATCGTCGGTGACCTCCGAATCGGCGCAGCGGCCGCCGGACGTTCAGTTCTATGTCGGGCGCGGCCTCGATCAGCCGGATCGCTTCGTCACCATCACCGTGTCGCTGGTTCAGCCTCAGTCTCGTGGCGACATCCGGCTGCGATCGGCAGACCCCCTGGCTTCGCCGGTGATTCGTGGCAACTACCTGCAGGAGCAGGCCGACCTCAACGCGTTGGTTCGCGGCGTTCATTTGGCCCGCTGGTTTGGCGAGGCCGAGGCCTACGATGAACTGCGCGCTGATGAAATCGAGCCTGGGGCGGCGCTGAAGAGCGATGCCGACCTCGCCCTGTTCGTCCGCCGGGCCGCAGACACGATTTATCATCCGGCCGGCACGTGCAAGATGGGGCCGTCGGCCGACACGATGGCCGTCGTCGATTCGTCGCTGCGCGTCCGGGGAGTCGAGGGACTGCGGGTCGCCGACGCATCGATCATGCCCGAGGTCGTCAACGCCACCACGAATGCCGCGTGCGTCATGATCGGCGAGAAGGCGTCGGACCTCTTGACATGAACGGCCCGCCCGATCGACCGACGCCGTCGGCACATACCCTGGCGATGGCCACAGCAGTCGCACTGCTTGTTGCGGGACTGGTCCTGGTGACCATCGTCCTTCCCGCCGAATACGGCATCGATCCGCTCGGCACGGGGCGCGCGCTGGGCCTCGACGTGATGACGGCGCGGGTTGCCGAAGAGCCAGTGCCGATCGATCCCACGGCGGCGGCGATGATCCCAATTTCAGCCTGCCTCGATCCAAGGCCTGACTGACCAGCCTCCGCGCGGCAGGGTGGAAGTCATGCCCTGACGAGCACTCGGATGGGATCGAGTACGTGTTCGTGAATGGAGTCGCCGTCGTCGACGGCGAGAAGCTGACCAACGCGCTGCCAGGACGAGTGCTTGCGCGGTAGCGCGCGTAGATTGTCAAAGGAATGAGTCCGACCGAGGGTCGTCGGACTCGAAGTCCCGCGATCCTACCCCTTGGGCTGAACCTCAATCTGCGTGGCGATCCGGTCCTTGCCTTCGGTCTTGAAGGTGACGGTCACCTTCGAGCCTTTCATGGTGGCCAGTCCCGCTACATCCTTTCCACCAATGACCTTGGTGTCCGCCGTGTACTTGAACACCTGGTCGGCGCCCTGTGCTGGCTGGACCGTCAGCGTCTTGGCGTCGGGATCGACTGAGAGCAGATCGCCCTGAACCATCGAGGCCGGAGCCTTCTGCGCCTGTGGAGGAGCGCTCGGCTGAGCCGGTGTCTGGGCGGCGGCCTGGGCCAACGCGGGTGCGACTGCGACAACTGTCGCCAAAGCAAACGCCGCGGTCATTGCAAGAATCCCCTTATGAGTATTCGGCATCGAAATGCCTCCTTTCGTCGGTGCCGAAGAGGGCAAGGCGGATGCCAAACTCGCTACATAGGGGAGATCAGGAGATCACACGCGTTCAAATTTTCCAGGTCGAGTAAGTTGTTCGTGCAGATTGTTCCACCGGCCACTCTGAAAACGCGATTTTCCTAGCAAACGTGCAGAGATCTGGTATCCTGTTGCAGTTCTCGGGCCAACAGCAGGAAGGTCAGCAGTGCCGCACCACCGCAAGACGGAAATCCCACTCACCCCCAATCAGCGGCTGCGTCTGCTGGCGTACATAGCCGGCCTCTTGCTGGTGCTCGTCCCCCTCAGGGCCAAGGCGGACGCCGCAAGCTCGGTCGGAGACTCGAGAGGAAGTCGCCGCGAGAGTCCAGCGGGTGCTGGACGGTCTGCGCGAGAAGTTGGCGATTCCTTCGCCGGTCGAGGTCTACGTCGTCGAGCAGAATGCCCTCGCGTTTTCGGTTGAGCCGCCGAAGGTCGAGGGCGGTGCGTTCGTCCTGTCGATCGAAGCGTCGTATCTCGACTTGCTCACCGAAGAAGAGCTCGAGGCGGCGCTCGCGCACGAGTTGGGGCACGTCTGGATCTTCACCCACCATCCGTACCTGCAGACGGAATCGCTCGCCAATCGCATCGCGATGCGAACCATCTCTCGCGAGTCGCTCGCGAACGTCTACGAGAAGGTATGGAAGCGGCTCGGCGCGAAGGGCGATCTCGCGGTGTTCCTCGGCCCGCTTCAGTTCTAGACCGCGAGGAGTCTTCCTCTTCTTTCAAGCGATCGGACAGCAAAAGTCGCGAGATCTCGCGGTTTTTGCGCTGTAGACGTCTGATCGCGCCGCGGAAACACCGGATCTGAAGTTGCAGCCGGGGCGCGTGGATGACACGGCTCGTCCTTTCGACGCTCATCGTCGTCGCGACCAGCGCGCCCGCTGTCGCAGAGCGAATCTCCCCGACGGCTCAATCGACATCGCAAACGACGCTGGTCTGCCGATCGAATTCCAGCGCGCGAGAGACCTGCGCCGCGAACACCCAAGGCGGTGTCACGCTCGTCCGGTCGCTTGGCGCCGAGGTCTGCGAGTTCGGACGCAACTGGGGGTACGACGAAAAAGGCATCTGGGTGTCGGATGGCTGCAGCGGTGAATTCATCGTCTATGGATCCACGACCGGGCCGGCCGCGGCGCCGGCCGCTCCGCCAGCGGGGTTTGGGCGGTACTCGCCGACCGATGGCTTCAAAGTCGCCGACACCGAATACGGCGATCTGAACATTCGACTGTTCACCTACCTTCGCTACCTGAATCAGCGATTC
The DNA here is from genome assembly GCA_963773045.1 of uncultured Acidobacteriota bacterium. Lineage (GTDB taxonomy): Bacteria > Acidobacteriota > Vicinamibacteria > Vicinamibacterales > UBA2999 > 12-FULL-67-14b. Next base: position 43,855 of record CAVYZT010000017.1, read on the forward strand.
GTCGACGACAGGTACATCAACGCGTTCGGCCAGATCACGAACATCCAGCGGCGGCAGGATTTTCAGCTCAACAAGATGCAGGTCTATTTCTTCGGCTGGCTCCTCAGCAAGAAGTTCCGCTACATGAGCTACGTCTGGACGTCGAACACCAGCCTCGGCCAGTCGTCTCAGGTCGTCGTCGCCGGCAACCTCACGTACCGGTTCGGCGACTACCTCACTCTCGGCGGCGGCATCTCCGCGCTGCCAGGCGTGCGATCGACGTCGGGCAGCTTTCCGTACTGGCTGTCGGTGGACTCGCGGTTGATCGCCGATGAGTACTTCCGACCCTCCTACACCACCGGCCTCTTTGCCGAGGGCACGATCACGGATGGCCTCGACTACCGCGCCATGTGGGGCAACAACTTGAGCCAGTTCGGCATCGATGCCGGGCAGCTCAATAACAATCCTGACACCCTCGCAGTCGAGTTGGCGTGGATGCCGACCACCGGCGAGTTCGGCCGGCAAGGACGGATTTGGCGACTTCGATCAGCACGAGGATCTGGCGACACGGCTTGCCATTCACTACTCGCGCAGCACCGAGGACAGGCAGTCTCAGCCGAACAGCGATGCCTTCGACAACGTGCAGCTTCGCGTGTCGGACGGCAGCGCGATCTTCACGCCGGGTCTATTCGCGCCGGGTGTGACCATCGACCAGGCCACTTACCAGATGGTCTCGATCGATGGTGGATTCAAGTACCGCGGCGTGTCCGGCGACATCGAGTACTACCGGCGGCGGCTCGACAACTTCGTCGTCCGGCCGCGCGCCTTGCCGTTTGCCGCGCTGCACGACAATGGACTCCAGGTGCAAGGCTCGGTGATGGCGCTGCCCGAAGAGCTGCAGGTCTACATCGGCGGGTCCAAGGTGTTCGGCGAGTATGGCAACCCGAGAGACTTCCGGATCGGCGCGACGTACTTCCCCTGGAAGAACCAGGTGGTCCGGTGGAATTTCGAATACCTCGACCTCAATCGATCGCCGGTCGGCTCGGCCAGTCTGCCGTATGCGGTGGGTATGGACGGGCCGGTGTTTCACTCCAGCTTCATGCTCTGGTTCTAGGGCCGCAGATAACACAAACGACGCAGATGACTGAGACGGCTTCTCAGGCGCGCGCTGCAACGAGGCACTCATGACCCGCAATCATCTCTATCACTCACTGCTGCTCCTCAGCGCGGCGATCGGTCTCACCCTTGTGTCGGTTGACCCGCCGATCGCCGCGGAGTCGAGCCCGCCGGTTGCGACGCAGCCGGCTGCGGCCGCCAACGAGTTCAACGACTCGCACTTTCACCTGACCAACTACATTCAACAGGGCATCGAGGTCCGCGACTTCCTCAAGATCATGGGGACGCGGGTGAGTCGATCGACGCTGTTCGGGATTCCGCTGCAGCAGCAGTGGTCGTACGGCAACTCCGGCGACTTCGCACCGACCTACTACCTGCAGACCGACGCGCCGCTTTACTACTACTCCTTCACCGACGCCTACATCGCCAGCGTGTATCGAGCGCTCTCCAAGGACGAGCAGGCTCGATTCGATCCAATGATTACCGGCTTCAACCCCGCGGACATGTACGGCGTGGATCACATCCGGCGCGTGCTGCTGGCGTTCCCAGGCGTGTTCACGGGCATCGGTGAGTTCAGCATCCACAAGGAGTTCGTCTCCTCCAAGGTCTCCGGAGAGACCGCGAGCCTGACCAATCCAGCGCTCGATCGGATCCTGGATTTCGCGCGGGAGGCCGGCTTGGTCGTGATCATCCACAGCGACATCGACATGCCCTTCGCCAAGACCGACGCCGAGCCCGTCTACCTCAGCCAGATGAAGGCGCTGCTGAAGCGCCATCCCGACACCTCGATCATCTGGGCCCACATCGGCCTCGGCCGTGTCGTACACCCGGTGCAGGTCTCCGCCGCGGCGGCAGAGCGCTCTCCGGGCCATGTCGGCCTGGTCGAAGAGATGGTTCTCGACCCCGCGCTCAGACACGTTCACTTCGACATTTCGTGGGACGAGGTAGCGAAATACGCGGTGGCATCGCCCGAAGCAAGCGCACGCGTGGCGGCGATGCTCAACAAATACCCAGATCGCTTCTTGTTTGGCACCGATACAGTCGCCCCGGCCGGCCCGGGTCCGTACTTTGCTGTGTTCGACATCTGGGCACCGGTGTGGCGGCAGCTGACCCCCGACGCCAGTTTGAAAGTACGGAAGGGGAACTACGAACGGATCTTCAACGAAGGCCGGCGACGGGTTCGCGACTGGGAGCGGGCACATACGAAATGACCGTCACGAGCACCGAGAGACTTCTGAAAGGGAGCAGGATAATGCGTGGCAGACGAACTATAGCAAGCTCGATTCGACATCGCGTCGTGCTGAGTGCCCTGCTCGTGGCGGGGCTGGTGACAACGGCCGCGGCGCAGGAGCCCAAGCCGTCTCTCGAGGTCTACGGATTCGGTCAGGCGGATGCGATTTCCGACTTCAAACAGATCGATCCGAAATGGTTCGACGTCATGCGACCCTCCAAGCTCCCGAAGTCGCCCAACGAGTTCGGTGAGGACGGACGCTTCTATCTGGGCGTGCGGCAAAGCCGGCTCGGAGTGAAGGGATCGACGCCCACGGCCAACGGCCTCGTCACCGGGCAGTTCGAGTTCGACATGTTCGGCGTCGGCGCCGACGCCGGTCAGACGACGATTCGTCTGCGTCATGCCTGGGGGCAATGGAAATCCATTGGCGCCGGTCAGACCAACAGCCAGTTCATGGACGTCAACGTGTTCCCGAATGTCATCGACTACTGGGGACCCAACGGGATGTTGTTCTTCCGCAACGTCCAGGTGTTCTGGCAGCCGATCAACTCCCCCAAGAAGCAGTTCACGGTGTCGCTGGAGAATCCTGGCGCGAGCGGCGACGGCGGCGTCGCGGCCGATCGCGTCGAGCTGCAGAATATCCGCGCCCGGTTCCCGATGCCCGACATCGCAGCCAATTTCAAATGGGCCGGGGACAAGGGCTACATCCGCACTTCCGGGATGATCCGCAAGATCAGCTACGACGACGTTCTCGAGGATCAATTCGATCTGAGCGGCTCGGTGACCGGCTGGGGGTGGACACTCAGCTCGAACCTGAATCTCGGGTCGAAGGACGTGCTCCGGCTCATGTACGTCGTCGGTGAAGGCATCCAGAACTATTTCAACGACGCGCCGGTCGACGTCGCCGTCAAGTCGAATCCAGGTAATGCGCGGACGCCGATTGTCGGCGAGGCGCTGCCGGTGACAGGGATCACGCTTTATCTCGATCACAACTGGAGCTCTCGCTATAGCTCGGCAGTCGGCTACTCGCGAGTTGACGTCGACAACAGCAACGGCCAGACCACCGACGCCTACAAGTCCGGGCAGTACGTGAGCTTCAACCTGCTCGCCACGCCGGCAACCAACGTCATGATCGGCGGCGAACTGCAGTGGTTTGACCGCGAAAACAACTCGGATGGATTCACGTCCGACGACGTCAAGCTGCAGGTTTCGTTCAAATACAGTTTTTCGTGGAAGCTGGGAGGCGAGTGATGGCGCGAAGAATGTCTCATGTGATGGCCGCATGGCTGACCGCCGCGGCTGTTGTCAGTATCCCGTCGTCGGCGTTGGCGCAGACACCCGCCGAAATCGAAGCGGCCCTGAAGGCGGCGCATAGCAAAGTACCAGATCCTCAAAGAGGGAAAGAACGCGGACTACATCCCCGCTCTGGCCAAGGTCGATCCGAACGTGTTCGGACTGGCGCTCGTGACCGTGGACGGCAAGGTCTACATCGTGGGCGACATCAAGACCGAGGTGTCGATCCAGTCGATTTCCAAGGTCTTCACGATGGCGCAGGTCATCCAGGAGCAGGGTCTCGAGTCGGTCGAGAAGCGAATCGGTGTGGACGCAACTGGTGCTCGATTCAATTCGATCATCGCGGTCGAGGGGGTCCGCACGGTCGTCGGCACCGGCGCGCCGGAAATGAATCCTCTCGTCAATCCTGGCGCCATCTCGGCGACCAGTATGGTGACCGGCGCCAACGCTGATGCCGTGTGGAGAAAGATCATCGGCTTTCACAACGACGCTGCGGGCCGGGAGTTGACCGTTCTTCAGGACGTCTACAAGTCTGAGTCCGACACCAACCAGCGCAATCAGGCCATCGGCGCACTGATGCTGGCGTATGGGTACATCAAGGCCAACTGGCAGCAGGCGGTGGACCTCTATACCCGGCAGTGCTCGATTGGCGTCAACGCGAAAGACCTGGCGATGATGGCCGCGACGTTGGCCGCTGGCGGTAAGAATCCCGTGACAGGTAAGCAGGTGATGGACGCGGCAAAGGTACCTGGCGTCCTGGCGGTCATGGCCACCGCCGGCCTCTATGACGACTCTGGTAAGTGGCTATATCACACGGGGCTGCCGGCCAAGAGCGGCGTCGGCGGCGGCATCATCGCCGTGTCTCCGGGTAAGTTCGGCATCGCGGTCGTCTCGCCGCCGCTCGATGACGCCGGCAACAGCGTGCGTGCGCAAAAGGCGATCGCCGACATTTCCAACGCGCTCGGCGGCAACCCCTACGCTCCCAAGCCGCGGTAACCGCAAATCCTCCCCAGTGCCGACGGTCGTGCGAACGCGCGACCGTCGAGCCCTGCAAAAACAAGACATGCGTCTCGTCTCGGCATTCGCGTTGCTGGCAACGTTGTCAGCCCAACAACCCGCTCCATCGAATCCACCGCTCATCAGGGAAAACGCCACCGTCAAGCTTGCCGATCACGTGTGGGCGATCCCCGATTTCAACGTCGGCCTCGTGCCCAATGTGGGCATCGTGATCGGGAGCCGCGCCATCCTCGTCGTCGACACGGGACTCGGGCCGAGAAATGGCGAGACGATCGTCCGGGAGATGAGGAAGCTGAGCGCCATCCCGGAGGTCTACGTCGTGACCACGCACTACCATCCGGAGCACTCGCTCGGCGCACCCGCGTTCAAGAACGCAAAGCTGTTGATGACGCGAGTCCAACAGCAGGAGATGGCCGAGCTCGGCAAATCGATTCAGGATACGTTCGCCAGCCGCTCGGCGATCAACGCGGATCTGCTGAATGGCGCCGTGTATCCGACGCCGGACATTCTGTTCGATCGCGAATACCGGCTCGACCTTGGCGGCGTGCACGCGCGCCTCATGTGGCGTGGACCATCCGCCATGCACACACAAGGCGACACGACGATCCTGGTCGAAGAGGATCGCGTCCTCTTCACCGGCGACGTCGTCATGAGCCAACGCTTTCTTGCGGCGCAAAACACGTCGAGCCTCGCGACCTGGCTCTCGACGCTGGACGAGCTGGCGGCACTGAAGCCGGCGCGAGTTGTTCCAAGCCACGGATCGATCGGCGATGCGACGCTGATCGCCCGCGATCGCGCATTTCTTCAAGCCGTTCGGGATCGCGTCGGCGAGCTGAAGCGGACGGGCAAGTCCATCGACGAAGCGGCTGCCGCGATCGTGGCCGAGATCGCTCCGGCGTATCCCGAATGGGGAAATCCGTCTGGTGCCGCCGCCGCGGCCCGGGCCGCATACAACGAAGCGCGCTGACGGCTCGCTGCCTCAGTCTTCCTTCCACGGATTGTTGGCGAAGATCGCCAGCTCCGGCCACAACACGCGGTCCGGCAGATTCAGTCCGGCCATGATCGTCGCCGCAATGTCGTCGGCGTACAGCTTGTTGGGATTGTTGCGGCCCGTGCGCCCCATCCAGTTGGTCTGCACTTCCGAGGGGCAGATGCACAGCACGCGAATCCCGTGCGGCCGCAGCTCCGCCTGCCAGCACTGGCTGATGCCGCGAATCGCCCACTTGCTGCCGGCGTAGGCCGTCGCGCCTTTCGCGCCTTTCATCCCCGACGTGGACGCCAGGTTGACGATGTCGCCGCGGCCCTGCGCCTTCATGACGGGGACAATGCGATTGGTGAGGTCCACCATGCCGAACACGTTGGTGGCAAACAGGCTGCGCATGCGGCCGACGTCGAGCGCGCCCATGTCCGCCGAATAGCCGGTGCCGGCGTTGTTGATCAGCACGTCGATGCCGCCCATGCGGTTCTGGCAATGATCGACGGCACGCGCGTTGTCGGCATCGACCGCGACGTCGGCCTTGAGGCCGTGCGCCCCGGTTGACCGCTCGACTTCGGCGATCAGAGCGTCATTGCGGCCCGTGAAAACGACGGAGTGTCCAGCCGCCCGGGCCCGGGCGACGAGGGCGGCGCCGATGCCCTGGCTGCCGCCCGTGATCAGAAAGCGTTGTGTGTGCATGACGCCATTATCCTGAAGACTGGCGCCCCGGTTTCACTGTCCCGTGCCCCGCGCTGAGGCCGGGTATTGTAGGCCTCATGCGGCACCTCTCGATGGTTCGGTCCTACACGGCTGCCGATGCCCTCACCATCGGCAACGCGAGCTGCGGAACCGTCGCCATCTTTGCGTGCCTGGAATACATGGCCTCGGCCAATCCGCGAATGCTGTGGACAGCCCTGGGCCTGCTGCCCATTGCGCTGCTCTTCGATGTCCTCGACGGTTACGTCGCGCGGTTGAACCAGGCGCGCCGCTCGCGGCTGGGCGCCGATCTGGACTCGCTGGCAGATGTCATCTCGTTCGGCGTGGCGCCTGCCGTGCTCGGCTACACGCTCGGCTTGCGAGGCGGATGGGACATGCTGTGCCTCACGTATTTCACGGTGTGCGGCGTCAGTCGGCTGGCGCGCTTCAATGTCACCGCCGGCGAGCTCACCGACCTGGACACCGGCAAAGTCAAATACTTCGAAGGCACGCCCATCCCGACAAGCATCGTCATCGTCTTACTGCTAGCCGTCGCGCTCTGGCTCGGACATGTCCACGACCGGTTGTGGTTTGGGGCCCATCGGCTCGGGCCGGCGCTCCTGCATCCACTCGCGCTCATGTACGTGCTGAGCGGCAGCGCCATGATCAGCGCGACCCTCCGGGTTCCGAAACCCTGAGTCGCGCAAGGGTTACGGCGAACGGAGTCGGCCGATCTCTGCCCCCGGCCTGGCCGGCTGCGGATTGACTGGACCGTGCGCGAGGGAATGGCCTCGATGGCGGCGCCGGATCACGATATTTCGTGGCTACGCGTTTGCGTTTCAGTGATGCTATGGTGCTTGACGCAGATCAAGGCGATACACGGTCAAGAGCCGACGACGCCTCCGTGTGCGTTCACCGACTCTAGAGGAATTGAAGGAGAACCTCGACCAGCGACGTCACTCGTTCAGGTTCGATTCGACAGCAGTATTCGAGGAAGCGCGTCGCGTTTCGCTGAACAGGCGGTGAATCGTGGCTTCGAGCTCACCCGCCGTCAAATGTTTCACGACGAAGGCCGATGCCCCAACGCGAAACGCGCTCGCCCGCACGTCCCTGTCATCGGCCCCTGTCAGGAGCACGACCATGGTTTCCGGCGTAGCGAGCTTGATTTGGCGGCACGCTTCGATCCCGTTCACGTCTGGCAGCGTGAGATCGATCAGGATCAGGTCCGGTCTCAGCGCCGCGGCGGCGGCGACCGCTTCGCGGCCGCTCGACACGCTTCCGACGATGTCGCACGACCGCTCCAGCAGCCGCTGCAACGCGACCAACAGCCGTGGATAATCGTCGGCTAACAAGATTCGCGGTCGGCGCTCTTGTGGCACGGCTTCGTAACCTGCTCAGCGTAGCGCAGAAGGCGACGAAAACCCTGGCGATTCTCTGCCTGTGCGGTCGGCGTGCCGGTGGCTGCCTTTGGCCAGGCGGCGATCGGCGGCGTCGTGACCGACCCCTCGGGCGCGCCCATCGCCGGAGTCCGAGTTGAAGCGAGCAGTGCCGCGCTCATCGAGAGGGCGCGGGTGACGGTGACGGATGGCGCCGGGCGCTACCGCATCGAGGAGCTGCGACCCGGAACTTACCAGGTGCGGTTCGCGCTTCAGGGCTGGAGGCCCTACCAGCAAGAAGGCGTCCAGCTGGCAGGGTCGTTCACGGCAACCGTCAACGTGGAGCTCGCGGTCGGATCGATGACCGAAACGATCACGGTCACGGCTGACACTCCGGCGGTTGACGTCCACAATGCGAAGCGCGAACTCACGCTCGGCGGTGACCTCGTCCGGTCGATTCCAACGGCTCGCAGCTACAACGCGTTGCTCGTTCTGATCCCAGGCGTCGTCACCAACGTCAACGATACGGTGACAGGGACGGCAACGACTTCGTTCCCGATTCATGGCGGCCGGACGAACGAGGGACGCCTCTCGCTCGATGGCTTGAACATCGGCAGCCCGCCAAGCGGGAATTCAGCGACCAGCTACGTGATCGACGTCGGGCAGTCGCAGGAAGTGACGTTCACCATGGCGGGCGGGCTGGGCGAGTCGGAAACCGCCGGCCTCACGATGAACATCGTGCCGAAGAGCGGCGGCAACCAGTTACACGGCTCCTTGTTCGCCAGTGGCGCGCCCGCGACGTTTCGGTCCGACAATCTGACCTCGGAGTTGATCGCCCAAGGTGTCACGGCCACTCCATTGACGAAGGTGTACGACCTGTCAGGAACGCTCGGCGGTCCGCTCGTGGACGGATCGATTGTGGTATTTCGTCAACGCTCATACTGGCGGGAGCACGAGGCAGAGCGCCAATGTCTACTACAACCTGAATGCCGGCGATCCGACCCGGTGGCTCTACGCGCCTGACCTGAGTCGCAAGGAATATTCCGACCGAACCTACGAAAACGCCAGCGGCCGTCTCACCTGGCAGGTGGCGCCGCGCCACAAGGTGACCGGCTTCTGGGACGTCCAGTCCCTGTGTCGAACCTGCACCGGCGCCACGGCCGGCCTGCAGGAGCCGTCGCGGGTCTCGCCGGAAGCGGTCGGCGTCATCGGCCGGCGGCTCGACGTCACGCAGGCCACGTGGTCGTCGCCGATCACGAATCGACTGTTGGTCGAGGCCGGCTACAGCGGCATTTACTTCGGCGTCGGCAACTTCGAGCGCGAGCCAAACCCGACTCGCGATCTCATTCGAGTGGCCGAGCAGTGCGCGAGCGGCTGCGCCGCGAATGGCAACATCCCGGGGCTGGTGTATCGATCGCAGGACTTCAGCGTGGCGCACTCCGGCTCGTACCTGTGGAAGGGATCGGTCGCCTACGTCACCGGCACGCACAGCCTCAAGATCGGCTATCAGCACACGTTGATGACCGACGATCGGACGTGGTTCACGAACAATCAGCAACTGAGCTATCGCTTCAACAACGGCGAACCGAACCAGCTCACACAATCGATTTCGCCGTGGGTGAACAACGCGCGGGCCGGCTGGGACGGACTGTTCGTTCAGGAGCAGTGGACTCGCGGTCGTCTGACGCTACAGGGAGCGCTGCGCTTCGATCGCGCGCGGAGTTGGTTTCCGGCGCAACAGGAAGGCCCGTCTCGATTCCTGCCAACGCCGATCGTCGTTCCCGAATCCCGTGGCGTCGACAGCTACATGGACATCACGCCCAGGGTCGGCGTCGCTTACGACTTGTTCGGGACGAGCCGGACGGCGATCAAGGTGAGCCTCGGCAGGTATCTCGAGGGCGCTGGTGTGTCGGGCCATTACGCCAACGCGAATCCGACCTTGCGAATGCCGCAAACGACTCCCACGTTTGGCACTGCGGGCGTCACCCGCGCGTGGACGGACGCGAATCATAACTTCGTGCCCGACTGCGATCTGTCGAACCCGGCGGCACAGGACGCTCGAAGCAGCGGCGGTGATCTGTGCGGCGTGCTGTCGGACATGAATTTCGGCAAGAACGTCCAGTCCAACCATTTCGATCCGGGCGTGCTGAAAGGATGGGGCGTCCGTCCATCGGATTGGAACCTGGGCGTCACCATCGCGCAGCAGATCGGATCGCGCTCATCGGTGGAGGTGACCTACAGCCGCCGCTGGTATCGTGGTTTCTCGGTCGTCGACAACCTTGCGCTGCAGCCATCGGATCTGACGCCGTTCAGCATCGTGGCGCCGGCGCGATCCCCGGTTGCCCGGCGGAGGAGGCTACGCCGTCTCGGATCTCTACGATGTCGTCCCCGAAAAGGCCGGACAGGTCGATAACTTCGTGACCGATTCGACGCGTTTTGGCACGTGGTCCCAGTACTTCAACGGCCTCGACGTCACCATCAACGCTCGCGTCGGCAGGAGTCTCGCCATCAGCGGCGGGACGAGCACGGGTCAGACCGTCGCCGACAACTGCGGCGTTCGCGCCCGTCTGCCGGAGCTCGCGACCACAAGCAGCGGGACGAGCACCTTCGGCGCCGGCCTGAACAGTTCGGCGGTGACGACCGCGAGTCCCTACTGCCACGTCGCCTACGGCATGCTGACGCAGTTGAGAGGGCTCTCTTCGTACACGATTCCGAAGCTTGACATGCAGCTCGCGGCCACGTTTCAGAGCAAGCCTGGAGCGTTGCTGGCCGCGAATTATGCGGCGCCGAACTCGATGGTGGCGCCCTCGCTCGGCAGAGATCTCTCGGGCAACGCGGCTAACGTGACGGTGAACCTGCTGGCGCCCGGCACGATGTACGGCGATCGCATCAATCAACTCGACGCTCGAGCGGCCAAGACGTTGACGCACGGTCGCTCGCGAACGGTGATCGCGCTCGATGTCTACAACGTGCTCAACTCCAGCGCCGTGTTGACCTACAACAACACGTTCGTTCCTGGCGGCCCATGGCTGCAGCCACTCACGATCCTGACCCCTCGTTTCTTGAAGATCACCGCCGAGATCGAGTGGTGATGCCAGTGACGCCACGCGGATTTCCCGCACGCCGGCTCGGACGAAGGCTCTTGCCGTTCGCGATCGTCGTCCTGGAATTCGCTTCGGCCGGCGTCGCGTGGGCCCAAGGCGACCACAAGCAGGTCCTCGCTCTCTACTCGACCAGGCGGGATGCCGAGTTCTCTACCATCGGCGAGCGCGAGCTGCCACGGATCCTCGACCTCGGCCTCGACCGAAACTTGGACTACTACTCGGAATTCATCGACGTCGCGCGGTTTCCCGACCCCGCGTACCAAGTCGCGGTCGGGCAGTTCTTGCGCCTGAAGTATCGGAACATCCGGTTCGACCTCGTCATCGCGCTGCAGGATGCCGCCATCGAGTTCGTCAACCGGAACCGCGACAGCCTCTTCCCCGATACTCCGGCCGTGTTTCTGTCGAACAATCCGGCCGCTTCGGTCGGCCCGAACTCGACGGGACTCATCCACGAGCGGAACCTCACGGCGACGCTCGCTCTGGTGGAAAAGCTTCAGCCGGACGTGAGGAACGTCTTCGTCGTCACCGGCGGGGCGCCCTCCGACAAGTCGATGGAGAACGATCGCGTACCCAGATGCGTTCGTTCGAGTCTCGACTCGCCCTCAACTACTTGTCGGGCCTTTCGACCGACGAGCTCGAGCGGCGGCTGGCCAGACTTGCCCGATCACTCCGTTGTCTACTATTTGCTCGTCACCGACGACGGCGCGGGGAACAAGTATCACCCCCTCGAGTACATCGACCGCGTCTCGGCCGCGGCCAATGCCCCGACCTACTGCTGGGTCGACTCGGCAATGGATCACGGCATCGTGGGCGGCAGCCTGTACAGCCAGACCGAAGCGATCGATCGTATCGGTCAACTCGGCTTGCGGGTGCTGCGTGGCGAAGTGGCCGACAGCATCGAGACGTCTGCAATCACGCTGAACTCGAACCAGGTCGATTGGCGCCAGCTCCGGCGTTGGGGCATCGATGAAGCCCGCGTCCCGGCCGGTACGATCATCAGATTCCGCGAACCCACCATCTGGGACCGCTACCAGGCGTACATCCTGGCAGCCCTCGCCCTGCTGGTGGTGCAGTCAGGGCTGATTGCCGGGCTGCTCGTTCAACGCGGACGCCGGCGCCGTGCCGAAGTCGAGCTGCGCCGAAGCCAGGTCAATCTCCTGGCGAGCCACGAGCGAATCCACGACCTCGGGTCGCGACTGCTGAACGCGCAGGAAACCGAGCGCTCGCGGGTCGCGCGCGAACTCCACGACGACATCTACCAGCAGGTGGCGCTCCTGACGATGGATCTCGAGCTGGTGGGCGGCGCCGATCGCGATGACGTCAAGCGGATGGCCGTCGAGGCGCTGGACCGCGCGCAGGGGATTGCCAAGAGCGTTCACGACTTGTCGCACCGTCTTCATCCGGCCAAGCTGCGGCTGATCGGCCTGGTCGCCGCGCTGCAGGCGCTTCGCCACGAGCTGTCGCAGTCGGGGATCACCATCACGTTCACGCATGACAGCGTTCCAGCCGCGCTGTCGCCCGATCTGACGTTGTGTTTGTTCCGAGTCGTGCAGGAGGCGCTGCATAACGCGATCAAGTACAGCCAAGCCAAGGAAGTCTCCGTGCATCTCGCAGGGGGGCCGCAAGGCCTCACGCTGAGCGTCGTCGATGATGGTGTGGGATTTGACGTCGACGCCGTATGGGGCAAGGGTCTTGGCCTCGTCAGCATGAAGGAGCGTCTGGAAGCCATTGGCGGCTCGCTCGAGATTCGCTCCCACCCTGGCGCCAGCACGACGGTGCTTGCCATGGTGCCGTTCGACGTCGTCGGGCAAACTACCGAGGCCCATCGATCTGAGGTCGCGCCCAGACCGCAGTCAACGGTGACCCATTGAGCGTGGAGTCCACTACTCGTTTGTCCGACCGGCCGCGCGTGCTTCTCGTGGACGATAACGACGCGATCCTCGAGCGCGCGCGAGCCGCACTTGCGCCCGCGTGCGTGATCGTCGGGACGGCGAATGATGGGCCGTCGGCGCTGCGGGCCGCTGGAGTCTTACATCCGGACGTGATCGTCCTGGATATCTCGATGCCGCAAATGACCGGCTTCGAGGTCGCGGCCGAGCTTCGCCACTCGGGCTCGACGGCCGCGCTCGTGTTTCTCACCGTTCACGCGGACGAAGACTTCGTGGCGGCCGCGAGAAACGCGGGAGGCATCGGTTACGTGGTGAAACTGCGGCTGCGCTCCGACCTGATGCACGCCGTGGAGGAAGCGCGAGCGGGACGCGAGTTCGTTTCGGCGCTTCGCTGACTCGATACGGGCGCGGATTGACTTCCATGAGCACACACCCACCACCTGCCTACTCGGCTGACGAAGCGCTGGCTCGCCTCATCGCCGGCAACGATCGTTTCGTCCGCGGCGAGGCTCGCTTCCCGACCGTTCAGAAGGAGATCCTCGCGGCCCTCGCGAGGCAGCAGAGTCCGTACGCGACCGTGCTCGGCTGCAGCGACTCCCGCGTGCCGCCTGAATTGATCTTCGACGCCGGCTTCGGCGAGCTGTTCGTGATTCGGGTCGCGGGCAATGTGATCTCGCCCGAGATCATGGGCACGCTGCAGTACGCGGGAGTGCATCTGCGGACGCCGCTGTTCGTTGTGCTCGGCCACGAGGGCTGCGGCGCGGTCACCGCGGCGCTTGCCGCCAGACACGGCGCCCAGGAGCCCGCCCGCATTGCGCTGCTCCTCGAGAACATCCTTCCAGGCTTCCGCGACCTGCCGCCACAGCTGACTCCGGACGCGGAACTACAGGCAGGGGTCGAGGCCAACGTCCGCTGGTCGATGCATCAGCTCGGCCAGACGCCGGAGGGAAAGGCGCGCACGGCTGAGGGCGCGATGAAGCTGGTCGGCGCCGTCTACGAACTCGAAAGCGGGCGAGTGCGGTTTCTGTCGTAGCTCTTCGGCGAAGACTCCTCATCGCGAGTGTGCCGCGGCGTTGAAGAGTCGGCACGAACTCTGCCCGTCAAAGTTGCGCGACGGCGACCCCGCAAGGTTTCTTGAGGAAGTGTCTCTATTCCTCGAGACTCCTGGTTCAACAAGATCGCGGGATAGACTTCGCCGATGCCCCCGGCGATTCAATCACCCACAACAGAACTGGACGTCGGTCGCCTGCTCGATGAGGGAGATTGGGGCGGGTATCAAAGATGGCTGATCTTCCTGACCGCCCTCACCATTGTCTTCGACGGCATCGACAACCAGCTGCTTGGCGTGGCCATGCCGGCCATCATGCAGGAGTGGTCCGCGCCGCGGTCGGCGTTCGCCCCGGTCGTGTCGATCGGCCTGGCCGGCATGATGATTGGCGGCGCCCTGGCCGGGCTGGCCGGCGACAGGATCGGGAGACGATCGGCTCTACTCCTCAGCATGGCGCTGTTCGGCGTCATGACGGCCGCGAGCGCCGCCGCCGGCAGTCCGGCACACCTGACCGTCCTGCGGTTCCTCGCGGGCGCCGGCCTTGGTGGCGCAATCCCCAATGCGGCCGCCCTCGCCGCCGAGTTCGTCCCCAGGCGCCATCGGCCGGTCGCGGTGACGCTCACGATCGTGTGCGTGCCGCTCGGCGCCACCATCGCCGGGTTGCTCGGCATCCGCGTGCTGCCCGTGGTTGGCTGGCGCGCGCTGTTCGCGATCGGCGGCGTGATTCCCGTGCTCGGCGCGGTGGCGCTGCTACGCCTCCTTCCCGAGTCGCCTCGCTATCTCGCGCGTCACCCGCGACGCTGGCCCGAACTGGCTCGCACGCTTGCGCGGATGGAACACCCGACGCCCGCCGGCACGACATTCGTCGATGTGACTGAACAGACTGCAGAACGGGCCTCGATCCGAACGCTCTTCCGGCCGGAATGGCGAGCCGACACGCTCGCGCTGTTCGGCGCGTTCTTCTCGTGCCTGCTCGCCGTCTATCTTGGTTTCAGCTGGTTGCCGGCCTTGCTGAGCAGCGCCGGCTTCGGCCCCGGAACTGCGAGCACCGGCATCACGGCCTTCAACCTGGGCGGTGTCGCCGGCGCGTTGCTTGGCAGCGTAGCGATTGGCAGCCTTGGGTCTCGCGCGCCGATGTTGGCGATGACGGCCGGGGCGCTGGCGGGAGCCGTCACACTCAGCCTGATGAGGATCGACCCGTCACAATCGGTGTGGGCGATTCTCGTGATGCTCACGCTGACCGGTGGCCTGATCAACGCAGTGCAGACCACCATGTATGCGCTCGCCGCGCACGTCTACCCAAGTGCCGTGCGCGCGACCGGTGTGGGCACGGCAGCGGCCATCGGTCGCGTGGGCGCCATGCTCAGCGGTTACGCCGGAGCGTGGGCCATCGACTATCGAGGCAGCGCCTCGTACTTCCTGCTGATCGCGGCTGCCATGACCACGACGTTCATCTCGCTGGCGCTCGTCCGCCGCCACGTGCCGCGGGCCGGCCGTGAACGATGAAAGCCGAATTCACTTGCAGACGAAACTCGCCGCGGTATCGACGCTGCCCGATCCATTGTAGGTGGCCACCTGCGGATACGGACACAACGGGCGCGTCCGAACGACCGCGCCATCGGTCGAGCGCGACGCGATGATCGCCGACGGCTTGCTGCCGTGCTCCGCCCATTGCTCGAGCGCGCCAAGCGCGTCGAACGTGTTCGGGCCTGGGCCGCCGGCGCAGTGCAGCATCCCCGGCGCCATGAACAGTCGCGCGAAATCGTCCGTGGCGCTCGCGCCCATCACCTTCGAGACGCTGTTGTAGTAGTTGACGGTGTTGAGCGGTGGAATCAGCTGATCGTTCCAGCCGTGGTACATAATCAGCTTGCCGCCGCGCGCCTTGAACGCCCGCAGATCCGCGTCGACGGCGTCCAATACCTTGCCAGCCTTCTCCTGGCCGGCCGCGATGTCCTTGTCGAAGTCCATGGTCTTCCAGTCCCAGTTCGGATCGGAGAACACGAAGTACTTGTAGAAGTCGACGGCGAGTGACAAGGGCTGCGGACCACCAACGATCGCGCTCCATGTGAGTTCGCTGCCCGGCACCATGCCCGGGAAGAACGCCTCGTGCGTGCGTGGATTCACGGCCGATCCGTAGACCTTCCGGGCCGCTCCGACCTGTGATGGGGTCAGGCACGAGTCGGTCTCCCCGCCGGGGCATTGAAGCGAGCCCGGATCGAATGCGCAAGCGGGCGGATTCTCGATGACGCCGTCGGTCACGCCGTCGCGCGCGTCGCATGCGGCGATGGCTCCCTTGTTGAGCGCCGACAGCTTGGCGGCGGGCAAACGCGTGGCGTCATCCTTGAGCACAGCCGCTGCCGCAAACAGATTCGCCGCCGGCAGGCGCGTCCAGATGTTGGCGGGGGCGCCGGCGACGATGCCATCGTAGTCGTTCGGATAGCGCTGCGCCTCCATCAGCCCCTGACGACCGCCGGTCGAACACCCCACGAAGTACGACAGGCGCGGCGCATTGCCGTAGAACGCCTCGACGATGGACTTGGCCTTGACGGTCATTTCGTGAATAGCGCGATATCCGAAATCGATCACCAGTTCGGGATGGCCGAGCGCCCACGACCCGCCCGGTGTCGAGTGGCCGGTGTCGGTGGATGCTGTGGCGTAGCCGCGTTCGAGGGCCACGGCCATCGCGCCATAGCTGATCGCGCCGGCAAAGCCGCCGCCGCCCACCGCCTGGAATTTGCCGTTCCAGCCGGCGGCCGGCATCCACACTTCGAAATTCACCGCTGGCTGCACTCGACCCACGACGCGGCATGCGGCCGGCATGCGAATGGGCTTGGCTGTGGGGGGCGCCGACGGCGGCGTGAACGCGCCTTCGGGCACCAGCGCCGCCGAGAGGATCGTGGTCTCCGGAAGCACGAGCGTCTGCAGCGACTCGCACGGCGCGGCAAGCGTCGTCATGAGCAAGAGCATCGGCAGCATCTAACGGTCTCCTCCATTTGTGAAGTGAGGATCACCTTATCTGACGCCGCCACTTGATCCAAGTGAGATGAGGCCCGTCGATCTGACCGACATGCTTTCGCGCTTGACACGAAATCGTCGCGGATCATAATCGGCGTACTCGCTCGCAACCGTCCGTCGCCGTCAACCGACCAGCATTCACATGAGGGGTTCCATGAGGACGAAACGCGTTTTGCTCGCCGGTGTCGCAGCGGCCATGCTGACGGCGATGTCGGCCGGCGCCCAGCAGGCGGTCGCGCCTGAGAGCACGACAGTGCCCGACATGCCGAAACAGACCACGCGCAAAGGCCCGCATGTCAACCGCGTGATCGACATGTGGCTCAAGAATCAGCCCGTCTACTACTCTCAGATCAGCGGGGGCGGTTACGAGGACGGGAAGAAGCTGGCCGCGACCAAGGCGGACTACATCACGTACGAAATGGAGCATGGGCCGCTCGACTTCAAGGAGTTGCGCGAATTCATGCGCGGCCTGATCGAGGCCGGCCCGACCCGCACCGGGCATAAGACGCCGGCCGTCATCGTCACCTTGCCCATTGCCGGCACGACCGACGCCTTACGCGCGAATGCATGGATGGTTCAGCAGGCCCTGGCGGCCGGCGTCCACGGCATCTTGCTGTGCAACGCCGAAAGCCCGGAAGCGGCGCGCTTGATGATCGAAGCCTCGCGTTATCCGTTCGCGCCGCGCGTCGAGGGGTTGGCGCAGGGCACCAGGGGCAACGGCTCTCAGGGGTACGCGTCGCGAATGTGGGGCGTGACGGCGGAGGAATACATGCGCATCGCCGATCCGTGGCCGATGAACCCGGACGGCGAGTTCCTGTTCGGACTGAAGATCGAGAACCCGCGCGCTGACGCGAATGTCGAGAGTTCGGTCCGCGTGCCGGGTATCGCCTTTGCGGAATGGGGGCCGGGCGATCATGGCTTCCACCTCATGGGGCGTCCCGGCACCTATCAGGGCGGCGGCGAAGCGGCCCCTCAGATGGCCGCGGTGCGGCGCCGTGTTCTCAATGCCACGAAAGCGGCGGGGATCAAGTTCCTCAATTCCTGCAACGAGAACAATGTGATCGACCAGTTGAAGGAGGGCGTCATGATCTGCACCGGCGGGGACTCGCCGGCAGCGGACAAAGGCCGCGCCTTCTCCAAGCGCACCGATCCCTGGTAATTCAGACGTTCTGCTGAGGAGGAAGCAGGAGCGGGAAGGTGAGCCGGCCGGCGCGACAACCCGCGCGGGATGGAATGCTATCGGCCGAAGAGCCGCTCACCGCCGGCTTGACGAAAAGCGTCGAGCGCGCGCTGCCGGCCCTCCTCGGCTGCCGCCAGCGTCGCCTGAAAGCGCGGGTCGCTCCGCAGAGGATCAAAAGGTGAGCTCGTCGCCAGCGTCCCGGCGACGCAGTACCCCATGGAGACGGCGCGCTGGAGGAGGCGGAGTCCTTCCTCGTGCTCGCCGGCGTCGCACAGCACCCAACCCTCGAAGAACGCCGCCTCTGGGTCTTCCTGAATCTCGAGACCACCGAGCCCGGCCAGGCCGGTGAGCAAGTCTGCGGGGCGGCCATCGAGCCACGCCTTGAGATAGCCGCTAAAGACCTGAAACGCGCTGACGCGCGGCGATCTGCGCAATTCCGTCAGCGCTTCTCGCGACGCGTCTCGAAGCCCCGCCATTCCGAGACCCATGACGCGGCCGAGGAGCCACTCCTCGCGGCTCGCGCCGAGCGGCGGCGGCTCGACGGCCAGGAGCCGCTCGACGTCCCCCTTCAGCAGCAACGTATGCCCGAAGCTGGTGGAGACATTCGGATCGAGCCGGCGGGCTTCGGCGTGGGCGGCGAGTGACTCTTCGAAGAGTCCGCAGTAGCGACACGCGTGCACGAGTCCCGCGAACAGCTCGGGATCGTTGCCGTGACGCTGGGCCTCGCTCAGCAATCGCACGAGCGCGCGCGACGCCTGGCCGATCTCCGCCTCCAGGTTCGCGTAATACTTGTGCGCGACGGTCAACCGCGGGTTGAGCTCGAGGGCACGATCGAACGACTCCTGGGCCCGCTGTCGGCTGTCGGGAGCACTCTCGATGAACTTGCCGATCAGGCGCTGGCAGCGGCCAAGGCGAGCCCACGCGGGAGCGAAGCGAGGGTCCAGCTCCAGGCAGCGCTGATAGAAATCTCGCGCCGGAACGATGCCGTCCATGGTGCGCGCCAGCTCGTTGCCTCGAAGATAGAACTCGTAGGCGCGGGCGTTGTGTGGTGCGTCCGGCGTCGTCATCGCCGCTTCCCCGGTCAACGGAAGCGAAAGCGCCTCGACGATGCGGCGCGCCAGGTCGTCCTGCAGGCGGAACAAATCGCCGAGTGACGATTGGACGGTTTGCGACGTCAGCAACGTTCCACCAGGTGCTTCGACCAACTGCGCGACCGCTCGCAATTGATCCCCGGAGCGCAGCAGCGTGCCGATGACGACGCGATCCACGTCGGCCTCGGCGGCCAGTGCCTTGAGGTCGGGCGTCTCGGCCGCAAAGCGCGCCGCGGTCGTGCTGGAACGCACGATCAACGAGCCGACGCCCGACAGCGAGGTCGCGATCGCATCGGGCAGGCTGAACACGAGAAAGTCGGTTTCAGGATCGGGACGTAGCTGACGGAACGGCAGCACGACAAGACGGGTCAGTGGGCGCGCGAGGGTCGCCGTGTTGTCGTCCCCGCCGTGAATGGCGCGCAACTCGTCGGCCATGGCGTCGGCCGATGCCGGCCGATCGGCCGGTCGCTTGGCCAGGGCCCGGCGGATCACACGATCCACCGCCGCTACGGCAGGCGCGCCTTGAAGCGCAGGCGGCTGCTCGTACATCGTCGCGTGCAGAATATCGACCATGTTTCGTCCGCCAAACGCCGGGCGACCCGCGAGCATCTCGAAGAGAATCGCACCAACCGCGTAGAGATCGCACCGGCCGTCCACCTCGGTCGCCGTCACTTGCTCCGGCGCCATGTAGTTCGGCGTGCCTACCACCATCCCGGTGTTGGTGACGCCGGTCGCCGAGTTGAACGACGGTTCCGGCTGGGGGCGCGCCAGGCCGAAGTCGAGCAGCTTCACTCCGTGCGGCGTCAGAAACACATTCGATGGTTTGAGGTCGCGGTGGACGATACCGCGCGCGGATAACGCCGAGAGCGCGGCCAGAATTCCGAGGGCAATGGGCAACGCTTGAGAAACGTTCAGAGGCCCGTGGCGCAGCCGCTCAGAGAGCGGTTCGCCCTCCAGCAACTCCATGGCGATGAACAACTCGCCGTGGTCCTCCCCGATCTCGTAGATCTGGCAGACGTTTGGATGATTGACGCTGGCCGCGACCCGAGCTTCTCGCCAGAAGCGGGCGCGAGCCCTGTCGTCGCCCGCCGACGAAATCATCTTCAGCGCGACGGTGCGCTTCAATCGCCCGTCGTGGGCCGCATAGACCACACCCATGCCGCCCTGGCCCAGCTTGCGCTCGATCGCGTAGTGCCCGATGTGAGTGGGCGGGCTGGCCGGGGCCTGATCGGCTGGAGCGATCGAGTCGGGGGACGGCGGCTCCCCCTTGAGCCATCCGTAAAGGCCGCGCAGCTTTCCTCGTGAGGTCTGATCTTCCGGCATCGCCGCGACTGAGAGCGCGATCATACTCGGCGGACGCCGTGACCGGCGAGGCCGGCCATATTCCTCTTGACGATAGTCGTTGAAACGACTATTGTGCCCGTCCATGGCTGGCGTGGTCGCCCGGGAACTGAAGCAGCACGGTGCATTTGCCTCCGGCGAGCAGGAGGTCCTCTTGGGGCTGCTGATCGCGGCCGCGCGCATCGTGGAGCCGTGGGAGAAGTTCCTCAAGGCGAACGCCGACCTGACCAACAACCAATACAACGTCCTGCGGATTCTTCGCGGCAGCCATCCATCCCGGCTGGCGTGCCGCGATATCGCCGACCGGATGATCGCGCGCGACCCCGACGTCACGCGGTTGATCGACCGGCTGAGCCGCCGCGGCCTGGTGGCGCGAGTCCGTGGCCGCCAGGACCGCCGCGTCGTCGAAGTGGCGATCACCGACAAAGGGCGCGAGGTGCTCCGGAGCCTGGATCCCCACGTCAATCGCATGCCGCCAGCCGTGGTCGGTCATCTCGGCGCCAGGAAGCTCAAGCAGCTTGGACAGCTGCTGGACGATCTGATCTCCGGGCTCGGCACATTTCCTTGAGAGTCTCATCGTGATCGAAATCAGCGGACAGCGAAGTTTCCGCCAACAGTCGTTTAAACGACAATCGTCTAACGGACAGTCAGGAGAGTGTGATGTCGACAGCAACCACGGATCGCGCAACGCGAGGTTACGGGCTGGCGCACGACGAGGGAGAAGCGTTCTGGCTCCTCGGCATGCTTCAGACTGTGAAGATCGGCAAGGCTGACGCCAACGGACGCTTCGGTCTGCTCGAAATCGTCGTCCCAACCGGACTCGGCTCCCCGTGGCACGTTCACCCCGAAGAGGACGAGTGGTTCTATGTGCTCGATGGCAACCTCACGGTCTACGTCGGCGACGCGCGTCTCGATCTGACGACAGGAGGGTTCGCGTTCGGGCCCAAAGGCGTGCCGCACACGTTCATCGGCGCCGGGCCGAACCCCACGCGCGTGCTCGTCGGCTTCCTGCCCATGCAGTTCGAAGGGTTCCTGCGGGAAGTCGGTCAGCCGGCTCCGGCCCGCGTGCTCCCTCCGCCTCCGGCAGGACCGCCTCCCGAAATTGAACAACTGGCGCCAATCGCGAAGCGCGCCGGGTTCATCATCCTCGGCCCGCCGGGACCGCCGCCGGGGCGCGGTGCGACGACTCACGCTTGAGAAAGTGCTCTCAGCAGCGACCCCTAGTTGAGAGCTCGATGTAAACCGCTCGAGGTGGGCTACGGAGTGCCGAGTCTCGCAGCTCGCGCGATCACCAACAACCCTGCTCCGACGACGACGGCGCCTTCCAGGCCGTAATCCGGAGGGCGCCGTCGATCAGCACAACCACTCTGACCAGTGCGCGGAGTGGGAGATTCGTCAGGTTCGGTAAGTCACGATGACTCTGCCGGACTCGGTCGACTTCGCCTGAACGAGATCGAGCGAGAGCCGCTTGTTGACGCCGCCGAAGAGCCCCTGGCCCTTGCCCAGGACTGTCGGGTGAACGATCAGCCGAAGCTCATCGATCAAGTCCTCGTTCAGCAGGCTTGCGACGAGGGTTGCCCCGCCGACTACATACATGTTCTTCCCTGGCTGGCCCTTGATGGTTCGGAGCTCCGCGACATCCCGGATGATCTGCACTGTGGGCCACGAGACGCTCTTGAGGGTCGTAGACAGAACAATGTGCGGTGTCTCAGCGGCCAACCGTGCATACGCGATTTCAGTCTTCGAGGGGATTCGGTCCTGGAATGGTGGGACACGCTCTGGATTGGCGTGGATCGATTCCCAATACTCTCCGTAGTCCGGGTACATCCGTCCTCCCAGGACGAACGTGTCGACGTCGGGGATCAGCTCGATTGCGTCGGCCCACGAATCGACCCAGTCCTTTTCTCCGTTTGATCCCTGGATGAAGCCATCCAACGAAACTTGAAGTGCAGCGATCATCGTTCTGAGATGTGTTGGATGCCATGACTGCTCCTTTGCGAACGGTGCGTGGGTCGATGTGGAACTCGTCGTTCGTTCCGTTCTCGACGCGATGTGGCGGTTGTTGACCATGAGATAGATTTAGCGCGGGGTGTATGGAGGGCGGGAGTGACAACTGTGACGGGATTCCGCCTTCGCAGCGGGTCGGCGGGACTGGTTTGCTACAGCGCTGCTCCGTCGAGACAGGTCCGACGTTTGTCCCGCCGAAGCGATATGCGAAGTGAGCGCGAAGGCGGATGGACTCGCTGATCACCGCCGCGGCGCGTGCGCTCGCTGCCGGTGATCCCCTCGGCGCACTGAAGCGGGTCGCCCTTCGCGACGACGCGCCGGCTCTCGCGCTTCGAGGCATCGCGATGGCACAGCTCGGCGATCTCGTGCGAGCGAAGGCGCTCCTGCGACGAGCGGCGCGCGCCTTCGGTCCGAGAGAGGCCGTGGCCCGCGCGAGGTGCGTCGTCGCCGAAGCTGAGGTCGCGCTGGTCTCGCGCGACCTGGGCTGGCCGGCAAAGACACTCGAGGCGGCGCGGGCGACGCTCGAAGCGCACGGCGATCGAGTGAACGCCGCGCACGCACGCTATCTCGAGGTCCGCCGCTTGGTGTTGATCGGGCGCATCGACGAGGCCGAGCGGGCGCTCGCTGAGCTCGACGCCTCGTCCTTCCCTCCCGCATTGAAGACCGCTCACGAGCTGGTCGTCGCAGGGATTGCGATACGGCGGCTCCGGACGAAGGCGGCGCGCGCTGCGCTCGCTCGGGCCGAACACGCGGCGCGTGATGCACGTATTCCGGCCTTGGCGGCGGAGGTGGAACACGCAATCCTCGTCCTGAACACGCCCGCTGCGCGCCTGATGACGGGTGGCGAGGAGCGAGCCCTCCTACTGGAGGAGGTCGAAGCGTTGCTGGCGTCGAACGCATTCGTCGTCGACGCCTGCCGTCATGTCGTGCGTCAGGCAAGCAAGACGGTCTCGCTCGCCAGGCGTCCGGTACTGTTCGCGCTCGCACGCGCGCTGGGCGAAGCGTCGCCGGGAGATGTCGCGAGAGACACGCTCGTCGCGCGCGCATTCGGATCGAAGAGAGCCGATGAATCGCATCGTGCGCGGTTGCGAGTCGAAATCGGGCGGCTTCGCACAGTGCTTCGGACGCTGGCCGACGTGAGCGCGACGAAGCGAGGGTTTGCGTTGACGCCGCGCCGCGGACGCGAGGTCGTCGTGTTGGCACGGCCGGTCGAAGAGGAGCACGCGGCCGTGCTCGCCTTCCTCGCCGACGGTGAATCGTGGTCGAGCTCGGCCCTTGCGCTCGCGCTTGCAACGAGCCAGCGCACCGTGCAGCGGGCGCTCGACACGCTGGCGGCAGCGGGCAAGGTGCAGTGGTTCGGTCGCGGGCGAGCTCGC
>CAVYZT010000018.1:0-245210 GCA_963773045.1 uncultured Acidobacteriota bacterium
ATGTGGTCTACCTCGACGAGTACGTATTGCTGGATGCTGGGCGTGACCCTCTTCGGCATCTTTCTGACGCCGGTCTTCTTCTACGTCATCGCCGGCGCGGCGAGCTGGCGGATCTTTCGACCGGCTGGCTGCACTGATCGGCCGACTGGGGATCGATGTGATCAGTGTCGGGATTCGTGCGCCGCCCGCGCGGCGGCTCGCGGGACACATCGCGTCGAAGTTCGCCCGCACGCCTGAACCCGGCGGAAGCGGAGGTCAGCACGCCCCGGCGGACCACGGGTCTAAGTCACTCCAACGGGAATGGCGAGCACTCCGCTAACGGAAACGGCCCCTTGCGACGACCGGCCATCCGAGCCGGCCACCAACGGTCCCGCCAATGGTCACAGCCCGTATCCGCCAACGGGAACGGCGAGCCTGGACCCGTCGGGGATGGCGGGCACCCCCGAGAACGGGCACGACGGCCACGAAGAGCCGAAACCAGTGCCGACGACGACCGTCGCGGAGGGAGACTGAATGTTTTCCCGATTCTTCATCGATCGGCCGATCTTCGCCGCGGTGCTGTCGATCGTGATCACGCTGGCCGGCGGCATTGCCGCTGTTCGCGCTGCCGGTCGCGCAGTATCCGGAGATCACGCCGCCGACGGTCCAGGTCTCGGCCGTCTATCCCGGCGCCAATGCCCAGGTCGTCGCCGACACCGTCGCCGCGCCGATCGAGCAGCAGGTCAACGGCGTCGAGGACATGCTGTACATGTCGTCGCAGTGCACCAACGACGGCACGTACACGCTGACGGTCACGTTCAAGCCGGGCACCGACCTGAACATGGCCCAGGTGCTGGTGCAGAACCGCGTCGGCCTGGCGCAGCCGATGCTGCCCGACGCTGGTCAAGCGCCGCGGCGTGACGGTCAAGAAGAAGTCGCCCAGCATGCTGATGATCGTCAACCTGTTCTCGCCCGACGACAGCCGCGACAACCTGTACCTGAGCAACTACGCCACGATCCAGCTGCGCGACGAGCTGTCGCGGCTGCCGGGCGTCGGCGACGTCTCGTTCCTCGGCCAGCGCGACTACAGCATGCGCGTCTGGCTCGATCCCGAGCAGCTGGCGGTCGCGCAACCTGACGCGCCGCCGACGTCGTCGCGCGCCATCGAGCAGCAGAACGTGCAGGTCGCCGCCGGGCAGATCGGCCAGCCGCCGGTCGCCGACGGGCCAGGTCTTTCAATACACGATGAGCACGCTCGGCCGGCTGACCGACGACCGAGCAGTTCGGCGACATCATCGCTCAAGACCGACGCCGACGGCCGGCATCGTCCGCCTGCAGCGACGTCGCCCGCATCGAACTCGGCGCGCTGGCCTACGACCAGGTCTGCACGCTCGACGGCAAGCCGTCGGTCGCCCTGTCGATCTACCAGCTGCCCGGCTCCAACGCCCTGGAAACCGCCGAGCCGGTCGCGGCGAAGATGGAGGAGCTGAAGGACCGCTTTCCCGACGGGCGTCGACTACGCGATCGTCTACGACACGACGCCCGTTCATCGACGAATCGATCAACGAAGTCTTCAAGACGCTGCGCGACGCGGTCATCCTGGTGGCCATCGTCGTGCTGGTGTTCCTGCAGGACTGGCGGGCGGCGATCATTCCGCTGATCGCCGTGCCCGTGGCGATCATCGGCACATTCGCCGTCGATGGCCGCGCTGCGG
Organism: uncultured Acidobacteriota bacterium; assembly: GCA_963773045.1. Taxonomy (GTDB): domain Bacteria; phylum Acidobacteriota; class Vicinamibacteria; order Vicinamibacterales; family UBA2999; genus 12-FULL-67-14b. Next base: position 1,694 of record CAVYZT010000018.1, read on the forward strand.
CTTCAGCCTGAACAACCTGACGCTGTTCGGCCTGGTGCTGGCGATCGGCATCGTCGTCGACGACGCCATCGTGGTCGTCGAGGCGGTCGAGCACCACATCGAACACGGGCTGTCGCCGCGCGACGCGGCCATCCAGGCGATGGACGAGGTCTCCGGCCCGGTGATCGCCGTCGGCCTGGTGCTGACGCGCCGTGTTCGTTCCCTGCGCGTTCATCTCGCGGCATCGTCGGGCAGTTCTTCCGGCAGTTCGCCGCTGACGATCGCCATCTCGACGATCATCTCGGCGTTCAACTCGCTGACGCTCAGCCCGGCGCTGGCGGTGCTGCTGCTGAAGCCGCGGTCGGCACGGGCACGGCGAGGCGCTGCCGCGGCTCGGGCTGATCGCTCGCCGGCGCGCTGGGCCGGCTATCAGTTTCTGCGCGCCGTGGCTGCAAGCGTCGGCTCGGCCAGCGACTTGCCGGCTCTGCCGCTCGACGCCGACGCTGGTCTGCCGTGGGCCGTCGCGGCGTCGTCGGCGCTGGTCGTCGGCTGGCTCGTCAGCCGGCCGATCAATCGCGCTGCTGGGCTGGTTCTTCCGCGTGTTCAACCGCGGCTTCGACTGCGTCGACCGACGGCTACGTCGGCGTCGGTCGGGCTGCTGCTGCGCGGCAGCGTGCTCGTGCTGCTGGTCTACGGCGGCCTGCTGTACCTGACCTACTGCGTGCTTCACGACGACGCCCGACCGGCTTCATTCCCGCGCAGGACAAGGGCTACCTGCTGGTCAACGTGCAGCTGCCCGACTCGGCGTCGCTGCGAGCGGACGCAGCGAGGTGATGCAGCAGATCGAGCAGATCGCCGGCGAGACGCCCGGGCGTCAAGCACACGGTCGGCGATCGCCGGCCAGTCGCTTCTGCTGAGCGCCAACGCGCCGAACTTCGGCTCGATGTACGTGATGCTCGACGACTTTCACGACCGCCGCGAGCCGGAGCTCGTCGGCCGACGCGATCGCCGCGCAGCTTGCAGCGAGCGTTGCGACGCGGAGGTCCGCGACGGCGATCGTCAACGTCTTCGGCGCGCCGCCGGTCGACGGCCTGGGCACCGCCGGCGGCTTCAAGATCGTGATCGAGGACCGCGGCGACATCGGGCCTGGACGCGCTGCAGACGGTCAGCCGACGAGATCGTCGACGCCGGCAACGAGACGCCCGGCCTGCGCGGCCTGTTCACCAGCTTCCGCGCCGACACGCCCTGGCTGTACCTCGACATCGACCGCGACGCAGGCCAAGTCGCTGGGCGTCTCGATGGCGCGACGTCTTCAACACGCTGCAGGTCAACCTCGGCTCGCTCTACGTCAACGATTTCAACCGCTTCGGCCGCACCTGGCAGGTCAACGTGCAGGCCGACGCGCCGTTCCGCATGCAGGCCGACGACCTGCAAGCGGCTGAAGGTCCGCAACGCACAGCGGCCAGATGGTGCCGCTGGCGACGTTCGCCAACGTCCGCGAAGTCAGCGGGCCGGTGATGCTCATCCGCTACAACCTGTATCCGGCCGCGGCGATCAACGGCGACGCCGCGCCCGGCGTCAGCTCCGGCCAGGCGATCGACCTGCTGGAAGCAGCGTCGCCGACGCAGAACTGCCTGCCGTCGATGCGCGCCGAATGGACCGAGCTGGCCTTCCTGCAACTGCAGCCGGGCAACACGGCCATGTTCGCCTTCGTGCTGGCGGTGGTGCTCGTGTTCCTGGTGCTGGCCGCGCAGTACGAAAGCTGGTCGCTGCCGCTGGCGGTGATCCTGGTCGTGCCGATGTGCCTGCTCGTGCTCGGTCGCCGGCGTCGTCGTGGCGCAGCATGGACATCAACATCTTCACGCAGATCGGCTTCGTCGTGCTGGTCGGCCTGGCGTGCAAGAACGCGATTCTGATCGTCGAGTTCGCCAAGCGCGCGGCGCGAGGCGGGCGTCGACCGCGTGCGAGGCGACGCTGGAAGCCTGCCAGCTGCGGCTGCGGCCGATCATCATGACGTCGCTCGCGTTCATCCTCGGCGTCGTGCCGCTGGTGCATCGGCCGAGGGCGCCGGCGCCGAAATGCGCCGCACGCTGGGCACCGCCGTCTTCGCGGCATGCTCGGCGTGACGCTGTTCGGCATCTTCCTGACGCCGGTGTTCTTCTACGTGATCCAGTGGTTCGCCGACTGGCGCGAAGCCCGCAGCCAAGCCGCCGAGACGGCCGCCGATTCGCCCGTTTCGACTTGACCAATCGCTCGAGTGCGTATAAACGCGAGCCAACCGGGTTCATTCGAATCGCGGGCAATCCGTGCGGCACGACGCCGATCACCCCCAAGTCGGAGAAAACAGACAAATGCCGTCATACCCTTTCCGAACAGTCGAGCCTGACTCGCCGTGACCTGTTCGCGGTGCGCGCGCCAGTGGATCTGTCGGTGTCTTGTTCCTCGGCCGGTTCCCGGGTTGGGTCGTCGGCGCCGACACCGGCTCTCCGAAGTTGCGCGACGGCAAGCAAGCTCATCGTTCACACGGCCGAGCCGCTCAACGCCGAGCCGCGGCTCGACGAGTCGTCGATTCGTGGATCACGCCCGTCGATCGCTTCTACGTTCGCAGCCACGGCACGACGCCGGTACTCGATGGCAAGCGCGTTTCGGCTTGCGGTCGAGGGAGAGGTCGAGCGGCCGCTGTCCTTTCGCTTGACGAATTGCGTGCGTTCCCGCGCGAGACGTCTCGTTGCCACGCTGACCTGTGCGGGAAACCGCCGCAACGAACATTCAGCCGTCAAACCGGTGTTCGGCGTCCAGTGGCAGGCCGGGACGTCGGCAACGCGACGCTGGGAAGGGGTGCTGTCGCTGGCCGACCTGCTCGCCAAAGCCGGAATAAGACCCGCGCCCGGCACGGTGTCGTTCGAATCGGTCGACGTCGTGAAGAAGGCGGATGGAACGACGTTTTCCTTCGGCGGATCGGTGCCGATCAAAAAATCGGTCTCGATCGGAAAAAGGCGCCGGGAGTCGTGTTGGCCGATTCGATCAACGAGAAGCCCTTGCCGATCGACCACGGTTTCCCGCTGGGGTCGTGCCGGGATACATCGGCGCCCGAAGCGTGAAGTGGCTGACGAAAATCGTCGTCAGCGACTGGCCTTCGCCGAATCCTTTCGTGCAGGACGTTTACAAGATCGTCGCGACCGAAGATCTCGCTGAAGCTCGGCGCCGAAGCAGCCGATCCTCGAAAACGTCCTCAATTCAGGTGATCGGCCGGCCGGCCTCGGGTTCGGCTGTCGACTCTCCCACGGCAAAGGTCGCCGGCTATGCCCTCCCCGCGCAGTCGGGGACGAACGATGGCCGGCGTGGAGATCTCGGCCGATGGCGGCCGGTCGTGGCGGGAAGCGAAGCTGAGCTCCCCGGCGAAGGAATTCTGCTGGCAATTGTGGGAAGCCGAGATACCTCTTCCAGCCGGCGAAACGACGCTCCGAGTGCGGGCCGTCAATTCTGAGCGGCCAGGTCCAGCCCGAAACGACCGAATGGAACGCCAAAGGGTACCTCTTCAACGGCTGGCACGCGGCGACGGTCCGGCGGTCGTGACGGCCGAAAGGCGCGACGCGGTCGGCCCCGCATCGATCGGCAGAGCGGCACCGGCTTTCTGATGTCGATCCGAGGCCGACCTGCTGTTTTGCGGACGCGGTGTTGGTACGATGAAAGGCACACGTCAACGGGCCGAATCCCGGACAGCGGCAACTCGAAAGCAAGCTGGAAGGCGGCGCCAATGCCTCTCGTTCTCAACTGTGCCTGCGGGACGAAGATCGAAGCGAAGGAAGACGCTGCCGAAAGGCGCGTCAACTGCCCGACGTGCGGCTCGGTCATTTTCTTCCCAGCCCCCGCCGGAGGCGACGGTGAGGAAGAGACCTACGGGCTCGCCGCGAGCGACGCCCCTGAAGAGTCGGACTCTGTCGCGACATCGGCCGGCGGGATGGACTCGACCGAATCAGCGACTCCCGGCGATTGGCTCGGCGCTATCGTGCCGCCCCGAAGTCGAAAAAGGCCGATCAGCAGAAGACCCTCGATCTCATGTAGAGATGGGCGAGTCGAGCACAGCATCGGATCCTCTCGCATCCTCGCTTTATCTCGCGGCCACTCAGCCGCACGGCGAGACGACGGTCGCTGCGGCTGGCGAAAGTCGCCGTCAGCGGCCATCCCGTCCATGCTCCGATGGCCGGCGCGTTTCTCGCCACGTCGGTCCCACCAAGGCGCACTACGCCGCAAGGCACTCAAGCTGCTGCAGGAGACAGCCCGACCCGCAACTGGCGGCGCTTTCGTCGAAGATCGCTCCTCGCGATCGGACCGGCGCCGTTCCGTCCATGTCCGCGATCTGATCTGCGTCATACGGGCGGCACACGGCCCTCTTTCACGCTGGGCGGTGCAGTGCCTGGCGCTGATCGGACCGGCCGCGAAGCCGGCGGGTCGAGCCCCTCTACAAGGCGCTCAAGGCACCGGTATCGACGATCTGCGACTGGCCGTGATCGATGCGCGTCGGGACGATCAAGCGCGATGCCCGAGCAGCGTCGTCCCGCTCTTCATGCAGGCGCTCAAGCACAGGACGCCGATTATCGCCGCCACGGCGCCGTCGCGCTCGGCCGGTTCGGCGACGGGCTCTGCGCGGCGCTGGCCGCGCTCAACGCGGCGACGCAGATGACGTAGCTCGCCGGTCGTCCGCGAGGCGGCCACCGGAAGCCCTCGAGGCGGGATGACGGCGGCAACAAGACCCGCGGCCGCTGCACCGACCACCATCCCCGTTGCGGGTGCTGAGTACCCCGACGAGACGTTGGTCGTTCCCCTGCTGCGTGCGGCAAGCCGCTGCGATCAAGATTCACGCTCGCTGGTCTCAAGCACGTGAAATGCCCCGCGTGCGGTGGTCTCGTTCGAGTGCCGGCGCCACGCCGGCGAGTCGCATGCGGCCCCGGGCCAAGGCTCCCGACGAGAAGGAGTGTCCGTCCTGCCTGGCGACGCTGCCCGCGGCCGTCATTCTATGCGTGCATTGCGGACTCGATTTCCGTACCGGGGAAGAATTGGGCGAGGCCGTCGCTACGCCAGCAGCTCGTTGATCACGTCGGCCGGCTCGACGCCGGTCAGCCGCTGGTCGAGGCCCTGGTAGCGGTAGGTGAACCGCTCGTGGTCGAAGCCCAGCAGGTGCAGCACCGTGGCGTGGAAGTCGCGGATGTGGACCGGGTCCTTGACGATGTTGTAGGAGAAGTCGTCGGTCTCGCCGTAGATCGTGCCCGCCCTTGACGCCGCCGCCGGCCATCCACATCGTGAAGCAGCGCGGGATGATGGTCGCGGCCGTAGTTCTCCTTCGATCAGGCCGCCCTGCGAGTAGATCGTGCGGCCGAACTCGCCGCCCCAGATGACCAGCGTCTCGTCGAACAGCCCGCGTGCCTTGAGGTCCTGGATCAGGCCGTAGCAGGCCTGGTCGACGTCGCGGCACTGGTCGGGCAGCCGGCCGGCGACGTTGGCGTGCGTGTCCCAGTTGTTGTGGTAGATCTGCACGAACCGCACGCCGCGCTCGACCATCCGCCGGGCCAGCAGCACCGTGTTGGCGAACGTGCCGGGCTTCTTGCGCCTCGTCGCCGTAGAGCTCGTACGTCGACTCCGGCTCGCTGGCGATGTCGGTCAGCTCCGGCACGCTCGACTGCATGCGGAAGGCCAGCTCGTACTGCTGGATGCGCGTGTGCGTCTCCGGATCGCCGACCTGCCGGTAGTTCATCTCGTTGAGCGCCTTGAGGCCGTCGAGCGTCGTGCGGCGGACTTCGGCCGGCACGCCCGGCGGATTGTTGATGTACAGGATCGGATCGCCGCCGCTGCGGAACGACACGCCCGCATGCTCGCCCGGCAGATAGCCCGCCGACCACAGCCGGGCCGAGATCGCCTGCACCTGCTCGGTGTTCGTCGGCTTGGCGACCAGCACGACGAACGTCGGCAGGTTCTCGTTGAGCGAGCCCAGGCCGTACGAGACCCACGCGCCCAGGCACGGCCGGCCGGTGATCTGGTTGCCGGTCTGCATGTAGCTGATGGCCGGCTCGTGGTTGATGGCCTCGGTGTGCATGCTGCGGATGAAGCACATGTCGTCGACCATCTTGGCCGTGTTGCGGCAGCAGCTCGCTGACCCACATGCCGCACTGGCCGTGCTGCGCGAACTTGAACTTCGACGGCGCGATCGGGAAACCGCTTCTGGCCCGAGGTCATCGTGGTCAGCCGCTGGCCCATGCGGACCGAGTCGGGCAGGTCCTTGTCGAACCACTCGTTCATCATGCGGCTTGTAGTCGTACAGGTCCATCTGCGGCGGGCCGCCGACCATGTGCAGATAGATGACGTGCTTGGCCTTGGGGGCGAAAGTGCGGACCGAGCGCCGGCCGGCGCCGTGCCGCGGCGGCCGTCGCTGGCGGCGCCGGCCCGGCGATCGCCGCCCAGCAGCGAGGCCAGCGCCGCCGCAGCCGACGGCATTGGCCCCGCGGCTGAAGAACTGCCGGCGCGTTTCGTTGCGAACCCATTCTTCGAAAGCGGATTCATGGTCATTCGTCTCCTGCGAAGCGCATCGGCCCGGTGCTCGCAGGCGATGTCGGCGCCGCGTTACTTGTTCAACACCTCGTCCAGGTTCATCAGCTCATTGGCCAGCATCGTCCAGGCCGCCAGCGTGGCCGGCGTCGAGCGTCGCGATCGGGCTTGCGATTCGCCGACGGCGATCAGCTGCTTCGCGTCGTCGGCGTGCTCGCGGTAGTAGCGCCAGCAGCTCGTCCAGCGATCGCTCGCACGACCGGCCGTTCCTCGGCGCGTGAACGGCCGGGCCAGCAGCCGCCGGGCGATGAAAGTCGATCCGGCTCGTCGGCGTCGTCGCCGCCCTCTTGCAGCGCGCGCTGCGGCCAGGTGCCGGGCCGCCTCGACGAACTGCGGGTCGTTCAGCGTCGACCAGCGCCTGCAGCGGCGTGTTGGTCCGCTCGCGGCGGACGGTGCAGGTCTCGCGGCTGGGCGCGTTGAAGATGTCCATCGACGCCGGCGGCGCGGCCCGCTTCCAGAACGTGTACAGGCTGCGGCGGTACAGGCTCTCGCCCGTGTCGCGCTTGTAGTCGCGCGTGTTGCTGCCGATCATCGCCACCGCTTCCCACACGCCGTCGGGCTGATACGGCTTGACGCTCGGCCCGCCGATCTTGCGGCACCAGCAGGCCGCTGGCGGCCAGGGCGTAGTCGCGGACCATCTCGGCGTCCATGCGGAACCGCGGGCCGCGCGACAGCAACCGGTTCTGCGGGTCCTTCTCCAGCTTCTCCGGCGTGGCCGCGGCCGACTTGCCGATACGTGGCCGACGTGACCAGCAGCTTGAAGAACTGCTTGACGTCCCAGCCCGACTCGCGGAACTCGACCGCCAGCCAGTCGAGCAGCTCCGGATGCGACGGCAGCTCGCCGGCTGACGCCGAAGTCGCCCGCCGTCTCGCACGAGGCCCGTGCCGAACACTTCCTGCCAGAAGCGGTTGACCGTGACGCGCGCCGTCAGCGGATGCTCGGGCCGCAGCAGCCACTGGGCGAAGCCCAGCCGGTTGCTGCGGCAAGTCGGCCGGCATCGGCGGCAGGACGTCGGGCGTGTCGGCCTTCACCTGGTCGCGGCGCTTGTCGTACTCGCCGCGGAACAGGACGTACGCCATCGCCGCCTCGGTCTTCTCCTGCATCACGTGCGCGATCGTGCCGCGCGCCTTGATCGCGGCCTTCTCGCTGCTCGAGCGCTCGACGCTTGGCGCTGCAGCTCTTGATACGGCTCGTCGAGCGTCGCCAGCCACCAGTCGAACAGCTCGTTCGTTCTCGGCGTCGCGTCCGCTTGTCGGCCGGCTTGCGCGAGCAGGTCGGCAGCCGCGCGGCGCTTGGCCAGCGTCTCGACTTCGCCGGCCGGCAGCGACCGCGGTCGTAGATCCGCAGGTCCTGCAGCGCCAGCGTCGTCGAGCCGCTCGCTGCGTGTGCCGCTGGCCGATCTTGAACGGGACCGTCGGTGCGGATCGTGTTCTTGCAGCTTGTCGGCCGCGACGTCGATCGCCTGCGGCTCGCCGTCGACGATAGATCTTCACGCCCGGCGGCCTTGCGCCGAGCCGTCGTAGGTGACGAGCGACGTGGTTCCACTCGTTCGGCTTGAGCTGCGTCTTGGCCGACGACCTTCAGCGCGTCGTCCGGCCACTTGTTGACGATGTGCGTGCCGACGCTGGCCGTTCTCGACCCAGAGGTCCCAGCCGCGGTAGCCGTTGCCGTCGTCCATGCGGGCGACAGATCGCGCCGGTCAGGTCGTTCGGCGGGAGCTTGACCCAGGCGCCGCACGAGAACGGCTGGTCCTTCTCGAAGTCGCCGGCGTCGGCGACTTCGAGCGCCGCGCCCGGCTGCGTCTTGAAGCGCCTTGCGCGCGCGACGTGCCCGGCTGCCCAGCTGACGCCGCCGGCGAGCGCGACCGTCGCGCGGCTGGCCGTCGACCGTCGACGTGCATCGCGTTGCCCGTCGCCTTCGCTCGAGCGGCGCGTGCAGATGCAAGCCCGTCGGCGGGCACCTGGCTCGGCAATCGTCGGCCGGCGTGGCCTGCGCCAGCCAGTCGTCGAACTCGGCCCGGGCCGGCTGCTTGCGGGCGTCGATCTGCTGCGCGAGCGTCGGCCAGCTTCGTCGTCAGCTGCGTCCCAGCGCTGGCGGTCTTCGGCTGCGGCGGCACGACGACGATCGGCGGCGTGTCCTTGATGTTGCCGTCCATCGCCGCCTGCGTCGTGTTGTTGAAGAACGCCGCCAGCTCGTAGAACTCGCGCTGCGTGAGCGGGTCGAACTTGTGGTCGTGGCAGACCGCGCAGCCGGCCGTCAGGCCCAGCCAGACCTGCGACGTCGGTCTCGGTGCGGTCGCGGGTGTAGAGCACCAGGTACTCCTCGGCGATCGCGCCCCCTTCGTTGGTCGTGATGTTGCAGCGGTTGAAGCCCGAGGCGATCTGCTGGTCGAGCGTGCGGTTCGGCAGCAGGTCGCCGGCCAGCTGCTCGATCGTGAACTGGTCGAACGGCAGGTTGCGGTTGAACGCGCCGATGACCCAGTCGCGATACGCCCACATCTCGCGGTAGTTGTCGAAGTGAATGCCGTGCGTGTCGGCGTAGCGGGCCGCGTCGAGCCAGTAGCGGCCGCGATGCTCGCCCCAGTGCGGCGACGCCAGCAGCCGGTCGACGCAGCTTCTCGTAGGCGTCGGGCGCCGTGTCGTTGACGAACGCCTCGACCTCGGCCGGCGTCGGGCGGCAGGCCGGTCAGGTCGAGGCTCAGCGCGGCGGGCCAGCGTGCGGCGGTCGGCCTCGGCGGCCGGCTGCAGGCCCTGCTGCTTCCAGCTCGCGCCAGGACGAAGTCGATCGATCGGGTTGCGGACCCAGGCGGCGTTCTTGCACCGCCGGCAGCGGCGGGCCGCACCGGCGCGATGAACGACCAGTGCGGCTGATACTCGGCCCCGGCCGCGATCCAGCGCTTGAGCAGCTCCTTCTGCTCGGCCGTCAGCGTCTTGTTGCGTCGTCGGCGGCGGCATCACTTCTTCGGGATCGTCGGAGATGATCCGCGCGACCAGCTCGCTCTCGTCCGGCTTGCCCGGCACGATGGCGCCCGATCTCGATCGCCGCCTCGCGCTGATCGAGCCGCAGGTCGGCCTTGCGCGCGGCGCTGTCCGGCCCGTGGCAGGCGAAGCAGTTCTCGGCCAGGATCGGCCGGATGTCGCGGTTGTATTCGAGCGTCTCATCCGCGGCGGACCGCGGGACAGAGCCGAAGAGCAGAGAGCACGCCGAAAGCACACCGGCGGCAGGAAAAACCGCATCGTCGATTCCTCGCGATTCATGGTCGTGGAATGGCCCGGTCTTGACCGTGGGCCACACCCCATCTTAGTGACTTCCAGGCCCTCGCGAAACGGCCAATTGCCGGTCGCCGGTCCCGGTTGGTGCGGATGTCGGGTTCGGCGGGAAGGCCGGTTGCCACTCAACCCCGGTAAATAGTGGATGGTAGCTAGGGATAGTGACGTGCGAGCTTCGCTCGCCCGATGAGCCATTTACCAGCCACCAGTCGACCGTCCGCATGGACCGGTCAAAAGCGCTCCTCTTCGAGTCGCGGCTAAACGACCCAGTCACCCAGTCACCCAGTCACCCAGTCACCTAGCCACCTAGCCACCTAGCCACCCGGTCACCTGGCCGCGATAATTGACGGCGCGATGTCCAGCGAACCCGATCCGCGCGAAAAAGTCCGCGAATTTCCCGACGACGCCGGGCGTCTACCTGATGAAGGACGCGGCCGGGCCGGGTGATCTACGTCGGCAAGGCGAAGAACCTGCGCAGCCGGGCCGGCAGCTACTTCCTCAAGGCCGCCGCCGACGATCGCCGCACGGCCGACCTGGTCCGCGAGATTCGCGACATCGACTTCATCGCCGCCGACAGCGAGGTCGACGCCCTGCTGCTGGAAGCCCGGCTGATCAAGGACATGCAGCCGCAAGTTCAACCAGGAGCTGAAGGACGACAAGACGTTTCCCTACCTGGAGATCACCACGCGCGAGGATTTTCCGCGCGTCGAGTTCACGCGCAAGCCGCACGACGCGCGGGCACGAAGCTGTACGGCCCGTTCGCCAGCGCCAGGAAGCTGCGCGGGGCGATCGCAGGTGCTGCAGAAGATCTTCAAGTTCCGCACCTGCTGCGCTCGACATCGACGAGGACGACGAGACGCTGGCGCTGGTTTCGGCCGTGCCTGCTGGCCAGCATCAACCAATGCACGGCCCCCTGCAACCTGCGGATCAGCAAGGAGGAGTACCGCCGCGACATCGACCGGCTGAAGCTGTTTCTGGACGGCAAGAAGAGACAAGCTGCTCGACGGAGATGCGGGCCGAGATGGCAGGCGGCGTCGCAGGAGCTGAAGTTCGAGAAGGCGGCCCGGCTGCGCGACGAGATCAAGCTGCTCGAAACCCTCGACCAGCGCGGCGACCTCGACGACGCACGTGCAGCCGGAGGTGTTCTACATCGACCCCAAGAAGGGGCTGGCCGGGCCTGCAGAAGATGCTTCAAGCTGCCGGCGCTGCCGCGGCCGATCGAAGGGGTCGACATCGCCCACCTGGGCGGCGGCGAGACGGTGGCCAGCCTGGTGCAGTTCATCGACGGCCTGCCGTTCAAGCCCGGCTACCAGCGGTTCAAGATCCGCGGCGTCGAGGGCATCGACGACTTCGCGTCAGCATCCACGAGGTCGTCGCGCGGCGGCTTCAGCGGCTGCGCGACGAGGGCGAAGTCGTTTCCCGACATCCTGCTGATCGACGGCGGCAAGGGGCAGCTCAACGCGGCGCTGGCGGCGCTTTCAGGCGCATCGACGATCACGCCGCCGTTCACGATCTCGCTGGCCAAGCACGAGGAAGAGATCTACGTGCCCGGCGAAGCCGAGCCGCTGCGGCTGAGCCGGCACTCGTACGCCCTGCGGCTGCTGCAATACGTCCGCGACGAAGCCCACCGCTTCGCCCAGCACTACCACCACCTGCTGCGGAAGAAGTCGACGCTCGAGGAGTTGAGGGTCGAAGAGGTCGAAAAGAAAGGGTCGTTCGGCTGCGTTGCTCTCTTCGACCCGTTTCGACTCGCTTCGACCCTGAAATTCGACCCCGCGTTTGCACGTGCTTTGCAAGGTGAAATTGGTAGACTGGGTGAAAGCGTTGCATTCTCGGTCCTCAGATCTCCTCGCGCCAAGGTCAACATGGCGGTCAAAGTTCGCTGTCCCACGTGCGAAAGAGTGCTGAACGCTCCCGATGCCGCGCGCGGCAAGGCGGTCAAGTGCCCGGATTGCGAGACGAAGGTCAAAGTCCCGAGCGGCGATTCGGCAGCCGCGGCAGGCAGCACGACCCGTCGGACGGGGACGAAAGCCGCGACGAAGAAGCGAGCTCGGTCAGGACACGATGCGAGTTTCTGGCCGACCTCGACCTGAGCAAGGTCGATCGATTCGAGCGCCAGATGTGCCCCAAGTGCGGGGCGATCATTCCCGGACGACGCGACGGAATGTCCCAAGTGCGGCGTCGATCCGGCAACCGGGCAGCTCAGCGCGTCGGCGAAAAAGCGCGCCGCCGCAAGGGGGCCGACCCGGCGCAGTTTTATTCGATTGGCGTGGAAGGACTCGTGGGCGTTCACGAAGGAGAATAAGCAGACGTCGCGAGATTCGCACTGCGATGCTATCTGATACTGCTGACATCGTGTCGCCGGGTGCAGCGTTCATGTTTGGTTAGTTCTACGAGTCCCCTCCGAAGATCTTCTGCGCCGCGCTTTACGTCGTCATGAAATCTTGTGCCATCTCGGCTGGATCTGGTGCCTGACGGTGGAGACGGTACGCGCGACCGTGGCTCGAAAAGACGAGCATCCGGCGAGGTCCATTTCGACATTTTCCAGAACATGGCGCTGGGAATCAAACGTTTCTCTGTGGCGATCGTGTTCGGCTGGTTTCCGCCGGCGCATCGTGATGTATCCGCTGGCGATGATCCACATGGCGATGCCGGTGACCACACGAGCCTGGTTGAATTTTCAGATGGCCTCGACCTTTTTCCGCAATTTCATGCCCACGCATGTATTACTGGGTGATCGGTTCGTGACTGAATCTGCCGTCTTTGATGCTAGTCGGCGTAACGCCGTCTTCTGTTCGCCACCGTTGCAGGGTTCGTCGCGATCGACGAGACAGCGATGCGCGAAGCCGGATACCAGACGCTGGTGTCGGTATCTCGTCTGTCGCTTGGCGTCGTCTGTCGTCATCTCCAGCATTTCTGGCTACAGCTTCGCGATGATCTTCAATGTGCGGGTGATCGGCCTGCTCGCCTATTACTTCCGGACACGCTCGACCTGGTGGTGCTTGTCGCCGACAAGACATACGTGCGCAAGGAGGTCAAGGTCGACAAGTTCGGGGAAACCCGATCAAGACTCCGGGGCAGATCAGTCTTCAAGGTGGTGCTGTTCGTCGTGGTACTGTCGATTGTCGCGGGAGTCGGGTACTTTCGTGTACCTGCGGATTTTCAAGACGTAGCCGGGGCGCGGATTGCCCGGAAATCGCTTTCCATTCCCGCCCGATTCGTTTAGAATCGATCACCTACCGCTCAACCTTCCTGCTCTCTCCAGCGGGCGAACCGAGTGGACACCACACAGTGGGGCTGGCCGCGGGCTGCCGGACAATCCGCGTGCCGGGGCGATCGAGCGGAGGTGTTCCCGGCCTGCTCAGGTTCGATCCTGATCGAGTCTCGCCCGGTCCGCGACATGTCCCGCCCAGTCGGGTGGTTCGGTTCACGCCTGTCGCCACCGTCTCCCCGCGCCGAGGTGCTCCATGGCCCAGAAAGACCTGTTCGACGATTCGACGATGACGTTCGGCGAGCACCTGGAAGTGCTCCGCTTTCACTTGTGGAAGGCGATCATCGGGCTGGTGATCGGCAGCACGGCCGCGTTCTTCTTTTCGAAACACATCATCGTCGCCATCCAGCGACCGGTGACGGAGGTCATGGAGAAGAAATTCGGCCAACGAAGGTCGGTCGACGATCTCAAGGTGAGACGACAAGCGCAATCCTTGCGAGCGGCTGAGCGACTGGTGGAACGGGCAGTCGGCCACAACGCCCGGAGAGCGAATCCGGCGAGCGAGAAGCCGACCTCGATCCGGCGATGCGTGCATTGCAATTCGACGTCCGCGAGATCGCCCGGCAACTGCACGCAGTCGCTCCGCAGTCGATTACCCGCTGCCCGCCGACGACGCCAAGCCGGCGCACGATCACGATCTCGCTCGCGAAACCGCCGTTCGGCAAGCTGATCAGCCGCGATGCGGAACGAATCGCTGATCCCCGCACCGACGGCCCCGACGAAGCGTTCATGATCTACCTGAAGGTCTCGCTGATCGTGGGGCTGATCATTTCCAGCCCCTGGATCTTCTACCAGATCTGGCTGTTCGTCGCGCGCGGGGCTCTATCCGCACGAACGCAAGTACGTCTACACCTATCTCCCGTTCAGCCTCGGACTGTTCCTCGGCGGGGCGCACTGTTTCTGCTTCTTCGTCGTGATTCCGCTACGTGCTGGAGTTTCTGTTCGAATTCAACGACTGGCTGCACCTGCGGCCGGAAATCAAGATGTCGACCTGGATCACCTTTGCCCTGATGGTGTCGCTGATGTTCGGCGTCAGCTTTCAGTTGCCGCTGGTGATGCTGTTGCTGGAACGGATTTCGATCGTCAGCGTGAAGCTGTACCGCGAGAAGCGGCGGTACGCGATTCTGATCATCGCCTTCCTGTCGATGGTCCTGACGCCGTCCGACCCGGTGAGCATGATGATGATGATGGTCCCCCTGTGCATGTTGTACGAATTGGGGATTCTGCTGTGCGCCCAGCGGAGCCGGGGCCAGCAAGAGTCCGTTCGAGGCGCAGCCGGCGTGACGTAGGGAGATCGAGCCCAATGGGACGGCGGTGATGTGCTCGCCGCGCGGCAAGGGAATCTTCCCCGAGGACGACCCGCTGTTCGTCGGCGTGACCGGGCTCGCGGGGCACGCGTCGGTCATGCGCTACCTGGAGGTATTTCCGCCGCGACGCATCCTCGTGCTCGGCTCGAGGCTCGGGGAATCGACCTCGTTCTGGGACCGACGGTTCGTCGCACCCGAGGGGTTCGTGCACGTCGACGTGGACCCCGGCGTTCCGGGGGTCGCGTTCGGCGCCGCGCCCACGCTCGCCATCGCGGGCGACGTCGGCGCAACGTTGCGGGCGGTGCTCGCCGACCTGCCTCCTTCGCGCACCGGTCCGATGCGCGAGCTGCCGCATCCGCGGATCGACCGGGTCGAGCCCCGTCACGACGGCCTGGTGCGTCCGGAGGCGGTGATGGACGCGCTCCAGGACCGGGTCGTCGACGGCAGCGACGCCATGGTGCTGGCGGAGTCGGGCAACTCGTTCCTGTGGACGACGCATCGCCTGCGTTTCATCGAGTCACACCGGTACCGCATCAGCAACAACGTGGGATCCATGGGCCACGCCGCGGCGGGAGTCGTCGGTGCGGCGCTGGCGACCGGGCGACGGGCGGTCGCGGTGGTGGGCGACGGGGCGCTGCTCATGACCAACGAGATCAACAGTGCGGTCAAGTACGGAGCGCGCGCCGTCTGGGTGGTTCTCAACGACGGCCGCTATGGCATGTGCGCCCAGGGCATGGATGCCCTCGGCCTCACGGCTGACGCCGGGATCCCGCAGGTCGACTTCGCGGCGTTCGCCCGCGCCCAAGGGGCGGCCGCGGTGCGCGTCGATCACGAGGACCAGCTCGACGAGGCGATGGCCCGGGCGATGGCGGCAGAGGGTCCGTTCGTCGTGGACGTGCGCGTCGACCCGGGGTGCAGGGCGCCGGCTTCGCAGCGGAACGCGACGCTCGCCGCCAACCTCGCCCCGAACCGCGAGCGGGTCTTCCCGATGCGCGACGAGCCCGAGTAGGGGGGACGATGGAAGCCAACACCTTCGCCACCACGGTCTACGCCCGGACGCCGGCCACGCGCGCGTTCGAATACCTCAGGCGTCTCCAGAACCTCGACGAGTGGACGCTCGGCAGCCGCATGCTCACGCGCATCGACGACGACACGTTCATGGGCACCGCATCGGGCTACCAGACGGCGCTCTGCTACCACGTGCGCGCGCTCGAGCACCCGCGCTTCGCGGCGATC
Source organism: uncultured Acidobacteriota bacterium (assembly GCA_963773045.1). GTDB lineage: Bacteria > Acidobacteriota > Vicinamibacteria > Vicinamibacterales > UBA2999 > 12-FULL-67-14b. The sequence continues at coordinate 17,357 of CAVYZT010000018.1, forward strand.
GAGTGGCAGTGCGGCTACCGCTATCGAGAGTACTTCAAGCAGTACCCGGTGTTCGTGTTTCCGTCCCGCTACGTGGACCTCGGCGGCGATGAAGACGGCAGCTACATCCACTGGGTCAGCGTGATCGACCCGGCGCGCCGCACCGAGATGATCATGCAGGGGATCGCGCCGGTGCATCACTACGAGGCGCGGGGGCTCAAGGCGGCGCTGGAGCGCGCGGCGGGAGTCGCGCGAGCCGGCACCCGGGCGGTGGTCCGTCCTCTCGGACACGATGTGGGTCGATGCGCCGATCGGCGACGGCTCGCGAGATGCTCGCCGACCGCGCTGGCGCTCGCCCGGTGGGCGCCGCTCTTCCGCCCGGTCGATGCCGCTTCAGGGTCGTTCCTCGACGAGTATGGACGGCGCGTCCAGGTCGCATTCGACGCCTGCGATCTCGGCGACTACGTGCTGGTCGAGCAGGACTACGCCTACCCGGATCACGGCGAGCTGCAGCGTTGCCCGATCGTCCTGATCCCGTGCGCCCGCGCCTTCGGTCCGGACGCGCCGGGCTTCCTGCTCCACCGGATCGCGTTCGTCCGCGGCCGATGGAACGCAGTCGCACGGCCGCACTACGGTCGCCGACCTGGCCGCCGAGAGCATGGCGATCAAGCGCACGCTCGAGGCGCGCGCGGGAAACCTCGCCAGCTTCGCGCGGGGCATGAGCTATCGGCCCGCGCCCTCGGCCACCGATGGGGGAGATCCTGGCGTCACCGCCGGACATCTTCGCGCCGGAGTTCATCGCCGATCCCTACCCGCACTATCGCCGGATGCGCGACGAGTACCCGCTCTACTTCCACGCGCCGACGCGGGCGTGGATCCTGAGCCGGTACGACGACGTCCGCATGGCGCTGACTAACCCGGCGTTCACCACGAAGAGCTACGCCGCGCAGACCGAGCCGCTGCTCGGCAAGACGATCATCCAGCTCGACGGGCGCGAGCACGCGCTGCAGCGCGGGTTGCTGACGCCGTCGTTCCGCGAGGGGATTCTCCGCGAGCGCTTCACCGACCTGATCGGCGACGCGATCGACGAGCTGACCGGCGCGGTCGCGTCACGCGGCGAGGCGGACCTGGTCGGCGACGTGGTGGTGCAGCTTCCGGTGCGCATCATGGCGGGACTGCTCGGTCTTCCCGCGGAGGACCGGGATCGATTCCGCGTCTGGTACATCGGCCCTCATTCAGGGGGCGCTCAACCTCACCGGTGATCCGGCGGTGGCGGCGGCGGCGACCACGGCGCGGGACGAGCTCGACGCTTACCTTCGGCCCCTCATCACGACGCGTCGCCGCGCGAACCCGGGCACCGATCTGATCTCCACTCTGGCGACGACCACGGTCGAGGGCGACCGACTGACCGACGAGCAGATCATCCGCTTCGCGATGCTCATGGTGTTCGCCGGCGGCGAAACCACCGAGAAGGGACTCGCGACCACGCTGCGCAACCTGCTGGCGCATCCCGGCAGCGCTGGCCGCCGTGCGACGAGGACCGGTCGCTGCTGCCGCGGGCGATCGCCGAGTCGTTCCGCTACACGGCGCCGACCCACATGGTGCCGCGTCAGACCCGCGAGGAGGTGCGACGTATCGGGCGGAATCCTGCCCGCGGGGGCCGAGGTCATGTGCTTCCTCGGCTCGGCCAACCGCGACGAGCGCCGCTTCGCAGATCCCGATCGCTTCGACCTGCACCGGCCCGAGGCCGACCCCAAGCGCGCGTTCACCGGCGCCGCCGACCACCTCGCGTTCGGCGGCGGCCGGCACTTCTGCCTCGGGGCCGTGCTCTCGCGGTTCGAGATCGAAGTCGCGGTGAATCGCATCTTCGATCTGCTGCCCGACCTGCGGCTCGCCGGGGACACGCCACCGCCCGACGTCGGCCTGTTCCTGCGTGGCCCCGCGACGCTTCCCGTCCGTTTCACGGTTGCTTCTCTGCGGCACTGACTCGAACACCCGCGGCCGGACGTCGCCTGGTGCGGTCGCGCTGCCCTTTCCTCTTTCTTCCGCAGGCCGGCTGGTGTCATCGTCCGTGAATGCCGCGCCGCGCAACTCTCTCGATCTGGTTGGCAATTGCGGCCGCCGCTGTCTCTGGTGCAGCGGAGCAGGGCGCGCAGAATCCTCCCTTCGTGCTTCCCGATTCGGTCCAGATGTCATCAGACATCGTGTACGCACAGGCAGGCACTGAGTCGCTGCGGCTCGATGTCTTCGCGCCCGGCCGGCGCACCGGCCCGGTGCCTGGAATCGTGCTCGTCTCTTGTGGAAGTTGGACCGTCGGCGCGAAGTCACAGATCTGGCCACAGACCGCCTATCTTGCCTCGCGAGGCTTTGTCGCCGTGGCGACCGAGTGTCGCCCGGCCCCCGCGGCACGGTTCCCGGCCCAGTTGAATGACGCCGCTGCGGCGGTCCGCTGGCTGCGACAGCACGCCGGCGATCACGGCGTTGATCCTCGACGCATCGCCATCGGAGGGGGGTCATCGGGCGGTCATCTCGCAGCCCTGATCGGCACCAATCTCTGGAACGGTTCGGCGTGGTCCGGGGCGCCGGCAGACTCGCGGGTCCAGGCGGTGGTGGTCTTCAACGCTGTGCTCGACCTCCTGATCTACGTCACTCCGTCAGGGGTCGATACCAGTCTCACGGCCTTCCTGGGTTCGTCGTTCGAAGAGAATCCGGCGCTCTGGCGCGATGCGTCTCCGCTCGAGCACGTCAGCAGAGAGGCGGCGCCATTTCTTCTCCTCCACGGAACGGACGACGCGGTCGCTCCTTACCGCCAGTCGGTCGAGATGCAGCGCCGGCTCAGGGCCGCTGGCATCAACGCCGAGCTGTTCACGGCAAAGGGTGCGGGGCACAACTCCTTCTTTCAGCCGCCCTGGTTCGAGCCCGCGCTGGCGAGGGCCGCGGAGTTTCTGAACACGGTCTTCTCCTCTCGGCCGTCGAACAAGGGCCGGTGAAGGCGATCGTCCAGGTGGAAGTGTTTCACTCCTCGAGCACGTATTCGTCGGTCTCGGGAGCCGGCCGGTATTTGCCGTGAAAGTCGCGCCGGGCTATCCGAACCAGCGTCTCGACAAGGGCGTCGAGATCCTCGGACGTGTTGTAGGCGGCCAGGCTGATGCGCACCATTCCGGGTCGCCCGGATCGATCGCCCATCAGGGATTGACGTGCGAGGCAGGCCGCTTCACGGTTGGAGACTCCGAGCAGATGCGCGACGTACGGCTGCGCGCAGAAGCAGCCGTTCCGCACGCCGATGCCTGCCTTCGTGGCCGAGGATCGCGGCGACGAGCGCGTGAGGCACGCCGTCGAGGTTGAAGGGGATGACTCCGACCCGGTCGCTGAGACCGGACGGATGCGGCTCGCCGTAGATCCTGATCCGCGGCACCGACCGCAATCGTTCGAGTGCATACGTCACCAGCAGACGCTTCGTGGCGCTGCATCGTCTCCACGCCGGTGTCCATGAGGACTCGAGCCGCCGCCGCCATGGCGATGGCGCCGACGACGTTGGGGCTGCCCGGCCTCTTCGCGATCGGGCAGTCCGGCCCAGTGGACTTCGTCCGGCGTGACGATCTCCACCGTTCCTCCGCCCGCGTACTCCGGTGCACCGTCGAGGAACACGTCCTTCGCGCCAACCAGCGCTCCGGTGCCGAACGGCGCGTACATCTTGTGAGCCGAGAGGACCACGAAGTCGAGGTGTTCGGGATCGTCGTCTGGCTTGACGTCGATGCGGCGATGCGGCGCCAGTTGCGCGGCATCGACAAGAATGCTGGCGCCGATGCTCGTGAGCCTTTCGCGCCAGCCGGTGGATGGGCTGCACGAAGCCGGTCACGTTCGACGCCCCGCTCACGGTCACGAGCGCCACGCGATCGCCGTAAGTCTCGAGCAGCCGGTCCAGATCGTCCTCGTCGAGCCGCCCGTCGCTGGTCGCACGCGCGCCCGCACGACTCGCGCGCGCCGTCGCCAGGGCAGGTCGTTCGAGTGGTGCTCCATCAGGGTCGAGAGAACGACGGCATCCTGCCGGCAGCGGATAGCGGTAGGACAGCTTGTTGATGGCTTCGGTCGTGTTCTTGCCGAAGATCACCGTGTTGGTGTCGGTGTCGGCGCCCGACGAAACTCGCGATGGTCGCGTGCGCCTCGTCGTAGGCTGCCGTGCTGACCCGTGACTTCAGGCCTGAGCCCCGGTGAACGCTCGAGTAGTAAGGCAGGAATCGCAGGACCGCGTCGACCACGTCTCGCAGTGGAGGGGTGGTGGCGGCGTTGTCGAGGTTGATGTAGCGGGCCAGCCGGCCGTCGAGGAGCGGCAGCGCCAGGTCGAGGCCCACGATCTGCCTGGCCCAGTCGTTCGAGCGCCCGACGCCCGAACCTGTCATGTGAATGGAGGTCACAACAGGGATCGCGTCGAAACGGCGCGTTACTGGACGACCCACCTTCGCGCTGCGCGCTTCGGTGGGCAAGGGCCTCCTTCGTGCTTCCCCTCGCGCTCGGCGAACTGTTACGGTCGTCTTTGTCTCCGGCGGTGCGTCGGCGCAGCCTCAGTCAGCAACCGGTCGAGGGACTGTACCGAGCGGGGATCGGCATGGCCCCAGGCGCGATAAATCGGCAGGCAGTGCTCCAGAGCGGCCCGCCCTGCGCCCGTCTGGCCTTGAAGCATTTGCGCGCGGCCCGACTTCGCATTCGGCATTGGCGTAGCTGCGGGTGACTGAGGCCCCACCGCTCGAACCACGCCATCGCGGCGCGCGCCGCCGGCTCGGCCGCGTCCGGCCGGCCGGTCTCGGACAGGAGCCGGGCGAGCACGATGCGTGAGTAGGCGAGCACGTGCCCATCGTTGGAGTCCTTCATGCCGTTCGATCGCCGAGACGGCCCGGCTGCAGCGTCGAGCGCTTCCGCGGGACGGCCGACGACGAAACAGGATCCATGCCCGTTGCGCCCGAATCCCCTCGAGGCCGATGTCGATCCGACTGGTCGCGTCGGCGCGAATCGAGACCGCGCGGTCCATCCAGGGCAGCGCCTCTCCATACCGCTGTTGCAGCGCCAGGACGAGGCCGATGTTGCGTGCGATGTTCCGGATGCGCCAGTGGGACTCGCCAAAGAGCACGACATGACGCGCGAACGACGTCACGAAACGCGCGTTCGGCGTCATCGTAACGGCCAAGGTTCGCCACCACCACCGCGAGATCGTTGGTCAGATCCGCGACCGTCAGCGTGCCAGGACCAAGCACCTGCTCGCCCACGGTAATGGCTTGCTCGCAGCACGGCCTCCGACTCGTCGTACGCCTTCAGTGTGCTGAGCAGGCCGCATAGGAGCCCATCAGACTGACGGCGTTGGGGTGACGACGCTCGCTGGGGTCACGAAACACTGAGAAGGCCTGCCGATACAACTCTCGCGAGCGTTCCAAGTCACCGCGCCGCCTGTAATGTCCGGCAAGCGCGCCCAGGTTCAACGCGAGGTTCGGATCGTTCGGCGCCAGCACCCGCTGTCGGATTTCGAGCGCCTGTGTGAGAAGCGTCCGTTCCGCATCGAGATCCGTCACCGCCACCAGCGGCGCCAGCGCCACCATCGCGCGCGCCGTTCTTTCGTGTTTGTCCCCAAAGATCCGTCGATGGCGGTCGAGCGATTCTTCAAGCAGCGAACGGGCGCGCGCATCTTCTCCGAGACCACCCATCGTCTCACCGAGCGCCAGAAGCGACTCCAACGCATCCGGATGATCGGGCCCTGCGAGCCGACGCTGCTCGGCCAGCGCCTGCTCGAATGCGACACGAGCCGGCGTGTACTCGCCGCGTTCGGCGTGGATGAGCCCGAACACCTGTTGCAGCTTGGCCCTCACCAAAGGGGCGCCGCTCAACTGCGCGAGGGCCCGGTTTTCGGCGCCCGCGAGAAACTCGCCAACAGAGATTCGGTCCCCATCCGGGCGAACCGCCGGGTTGGTGGTCTCGAACAGGTCGACGAGCACCTGCACGACCTGTTCCGCTTTGTCACGCTCGAACGCGGCGATGCGCCCCTGCGCGGCGAGGGCGCGCGCCTGTGCTGCCGCCACGAGACCAAATCCGGCAATGCACGAGACAAAGACTGCGGCGGCCGTCACGGCGAGGCGATGGCGGCGCACGAACGTCCGCGCACGATAGCCCCATGTGTCAGGTTGAGCGAGCACCGGGCGCCCTTCGAGAAAGCGATCGATGTCCTCGCCGAGCTGACCGGCCGACGCATAACGTCGCTCGGGTTCTTCCCGTAAGGCGGTCAGGACGATCCGATCGAGGTCACCGCGCAGCCGGCGCTCGAGCTTTCGCGGATCGGCGACATTCGAGCGAGCGAGCCGGCGGACCGCTTCGCTCGGCGCCGTCAGCGCCGACTTCGGTTCGTGCCCGAGGCGAGCCTGACCGGCGCCGCTGCCCTCGAGCGGCCTCACGCCGGTGAGCAGCTCGTACAACACGATACCCAGCGCATAGACATCCGTGGCGGTCGTGATCGGACCGCCCTGTCCTTGTTCCGGCGCCGCATACTCTGGCGTGATCAGGCGCATCTCGGTCCGAGTGACCGGTGAACCGAGCGCCCATGCATCGGGATCCAGGAGCTTCGCGATGCCAAAGTCGAGCAGTTTCACCTCACCGGATCGCGACACCAGGATGTTCGAAGGCTTGAGGTCGCGGTGGACGACGAGGGCGCAGTGCGCGTGATGCACCGCGTCACAGACGACTCGAAACAGACGCAGGCAGGCTTCGAGCTGGAGGTGCTCGCCGGCACACCATTGGTTGATGGGCGCCCCCTCGACGAGCTCCATCACCAGGAACGGCGTACCGTCAGGTGCGAAGCCGCCGTCGAGCAACCTCGCGATATGGGGATGCCGCAGATGCGCGAGGACCTGTCGTTCAGTGCGAAAGCGCTCGATCGCGTACGGGTCGCGCGGCCCCGTGCGAACGAGCTTGACGGCGACCTCTTGCCGATACTGCCCATCCGCGCGCTCGGCCCGATAGACGGTGCCCATGCCGCCGCGTCCCAGCACGTCGAGGATGCGCCAAGGTCCAAGGCATGTATCGAGCCACGGATCCGGGAATCCGCCGTCTGGCGTGTGGTCGACGACTAATCGTTCGACGGCGAGCGCTCGGCCGTCGTCGGCGGCACGGAGCATCGCCTCGAGCTCGCTGCGCAGCGCGGCGTCGTTGCCGCAGGCCTCGGCAAGGACCCGCCGGCGCGCCTCGCCGGGCTGAGCGTGAGCGAGCTCGAAGATTTCCTCGATCCGCTCCCAGGGCGTGAGGTCCATGGCTCGTCCTCCTGTGATCGCGTCAAGCGCCTTCAATTCTGGACAATCTCCTTCCGGAGCCACGCTAGCGCCGTCGTCCATGTCCTCTGAACCGACTTGCTCGAGATCGAGAGCGCCTGTGCGGTCTCATCGAGCGTGAGCCCCGCGAAGATCCGGCACTCGATCACGCGATGGGCTCGTTCGTCGACCTGCGCGAGGCGTTCGAGCGCCAGGTCGATGGCGAGGACTTCGTCGACCTCGGCATCGGTAAGGAACGGCACATCGTCGCGCGTCTCCAGCTGAATGGGACGGTCGTTGCCGCCGCGCTTGAGACGCCGACGGGATCTGGCGTGATCGACGAGGATTCGCCTCATCGTCTGGGCGGCGATGGCGAGAAAGCTGTCGAGATCGGAGGCGGAGAGCTGGCGTTGATGCAGAAGCCGGAGATAGGCCTCGTGGACGAGCGCGGTGGCGGAGAGCGTGTGACCTGGCGACTCACGGTTGAGCTGGCGCCTGGCCACCTGACGCAGCTCGTCGTACACGAGGGGGATCAGCCGCCCGAGCGCGACGCGATCGCCTGCGCGCCATCGCGCAAGCCATTCGGTGACCTGGCCGCCGGCCATGAGGGAAAACCGCTGCCCCCGAAAAATCCAGCAGCCATCATACGCCGAGGCAAGCAGCGCCTACTGAGACAGCAGGCCGTTCTTCGCAAGGAACGCTCGAATCCTCACGTATGCCTCGGTTCGCTGTGCGGGGCTGAAATTTCCATGGCCGGCGCCCGCCATCGTCAACAGGTCGTTCGGGCTGCCCGCCTTGCCGAGCGCGTCATGCAGCCGCGTGCCGTGTGAGTACGGCACGATCGGATCGGCATCGCCCGTGGATGATAGGATCGGCGGCAGCCCGGCGCGGACGTAGGTCAGCGGCGAAATCGGCCTTTGCGACCTCGTCCCGATCTCTTCGGCTTCCCACCCATTGCACCGCGTACGCGCGCGCATTCGGCCCGGCGAGCATGTCGTTGACGTCGGTGATGCCAAACCAGTTGATGATCGCCGCGACCTTCGGCACGTTCGTCTCGTTGCCGGTGAATCCGCCGCCGGCGCAAATCGCAGTGAGGCCGCTCGCGGAAGGAATCATGCCCACCGCCAACGCAAGATGCCCGCCGGCCGATTCGCCGCTGACGACGATCTTGTTGACGTCGATGTTGTTGTTCTTGGCATTGTTGACGACGTAGCGAAGCGCACAGAGCGCGTCTTCGACGGCAGCCGGGGCTTCGGCGACGCGGGCCATGCGGTACTCGACGTTCACCACGTTCCAACCCATCTCGAGCCACGGCATGATGGACATGAAGGACGCTTCCTTCGTGCCGCCAATCCAGCCGCCCCCGTGATAAAACACCAGCGTGGGCTGCGGCGTCTGCACGTCTCGCCGCCGGTAGATATCGAGCTTCGAGTCGTAGCCTGACGCTGTTAGGTAGGTGATGTTGGCCGCGACCGCGTACTGATTCTGCGCATGGGTGGCCCAGTCGGCCGGCTGCGACAGCTGGGCGAAGGCGCTCGCCGCCCACATGGACATGAACAGCAGGCCGCTCGCACAGGAGAGCGAGGATCTTCTGAGCATCATTCCTCCGTTCGTCGCAAGAGAGTCTACGCGAACTCCCTTCGAGCTGGCCGTGCAGTGGTTGGCCGTGTTCGCATGGCTTGGCTCCGCCAGCGCTGCGCACGCATCGGAAGTGGTGCAGGTCGGCCCGTGGGAATTGCACAGCAGCTTTTGGATGAGTCTTCACCAGACGCTGATTGCCGACGCGATGCGGCCCACGCCGCGCGAGCTGACGGCGTTGTCATTCGACGAGCGGACCGCATGGAGCGAGGCGGTGGGCGCGTACCGCACCGCCGGCGGGCGTGGCGACATGACCTTCGCCAAAGCAATGGTCATCACCACCGATTCGCTCACACAAGTCGCCGATGACGCGACCGAGCCCCTCATCGACTCCCCTCTCAAGGACGCGTTGCTGCGCGCCGCCCCGGTCTATCGCACGCACTGGTGGGCGGCCGACGATCGGGCGAATCGATTCTTCGTCGGCTACGCGGCCGCGATGCTGCGCGAAGCGGGCGATCCCTTGGTTCGAGCCCACGAAGCCGCGTACCGCACACCGTGGCCGCAACGCATCCGCGCCTACCTCACGCCGCATGCCGGCCCCTTTGGCGCCTACACGATGCAGGGGCTCGCCGGCGGAGTGATCACGACGATGTCGAGCCGCGACCCGGGTTACCAGGGCCTGCGCGCGCTCGAGATGCTCTTGCACGAGGGCTCGCACGCGGTCGTGGGCCCCAATGACGGAACGGTCGCATCGGCCATTGCCGCTGCGGCCAAGAAGAGCGGGATCGCGGTGCCGCGCGATCTCTGGCATGCGATCCTGTTCGCCACCTCGAGCGAGTTGACGCGCCGGATTCTCGCCGAACGCGGCGTCGCGGCATACGTCCCATCGTCGGTGGACCTCTTCACGAGAGCGTGGCCGAAGTATCGCGAGCCCGTCGAGGGATACTGGATTGCATATCTCAACGGGCAGGGCACGCTCGAGGATGCGATCGACAAGGTCGTTGCCGCGCTTCCGCGATGAGGATTTGCCGGCCGCCCGCCGCCTGACCACCATGCGAGATCTGCACGAGCAGTTTGGCGACATCGACATCTACGTGTTCGACCAATTGCTTCGCGGTCGCATTGTCCCGGGCATGCGCGTGCTCGATGCGGGGTGTGGCGCAGGCCGCAATCTCGTGTACCTCCTGCAGTCGGGCTACGAAGTCTTTGGTGTTGACGCCGATCCGAATGCCATCGCCGCGGTCCAAACCCTCGCGTCGAAGCTCGCCCCGCACCTGCCTCTCACCAACTTCCGAGCCGAGCCAATCGAACGGATGACATTTCCCCTCGGGTTTGCCGACGTGGTCCTCAGCAGCGCCGTCTTGCATTTTGCGCGCGACGATGAGCAGTTCAGCGCGATGCTTCGCGGAAGTTGGAAGGCGCTACGCCCCGGCGGGCTGTTCTTCAGCCGGCTCGCATCCTCGATCGGCATGGAGCGCGACGTGCAACCGGTCGCTGGCCGCCGGTACCGATTGCCCGACGGCAGCGAGCGCTACCTCGTGGATGCGGCGCTGCTGGTGACCCTCACGCGGGAGCTCGGCGGAGAATTGCTCGATCCGTTGAAGACGACCGTCGTGCAGGGACAGCGATGCATGACCACGTGGGTTGTCCGCAAAGCGGAATAGCTTGACGCGAGAATTTCTCGAGCCGGCGGAGTACGAGACCAGTGTGTTCTGACTCGAATTTGCGCTAGTCTTTCACTCCAGCATGAATTTCTTGATGAACGGTCCTGTCTTCATGATTGCGGTCGGCGCAGTCGTCGCCGGCTTCGTCCAGGGTTTGTCCGGCTTCGCGTTCGCCCTTGTCGCCACTTCCATCTGGGCGTGGACGGTCGAGCCCAAACTCGCTGCGGCCTGCGCCATTTTCGGAGGACTTAGCGGCCAGATCATGGCCGCGTTCTCGGTCAGGCGTGGTTTTGATTTCAAGCTGCTGCTGCCCTATCTGCTGGGCGCTGCGATCGGCATTCCCCTTGGTATCGCGCTGGTGCCGCGGCTCGATGTGAGCATGTTCAAAGTCATCCTCGGCGGCATGTTGATCGTGTTCTGCCCGCTGATGCTGTTTGCCAGCCGTCTGCCCCGAGTGACTGCGGGTGGCGCGGTGGCCGACGGCGCGGCCGGTTTTCTGGGCGGCGTATGCGGCGGCATCGGCGGCTTCACCGGCGTCGTCCCGACGCTCTGGTGCACGCTGCGCGGCATGCAGAAAGACACACAACGCGCGATCATCCAGAACTTCAACATGGCGGCCCTGGGGTTCACGATGATCGGGTATGTCGTCAGCGGAACGGTGACCCGCGACATGCTGCCGATGTTCGGCGTCGTCCTCGTTGCCATGGCGATCCCGGTGATGTTAGGAGCGCGCCTCTATATCGGCATCAGCCCGGCCGCGTTCCGCAACATTGTGCTCACGCTGCTGACGGCTTCAGGTGTCGCCCTGTTGATTTCGGGGCTGCCGAAGCTCTTGGCGCGGCTCTGATCGCGTTCGCGCGGCGGCCTTCACGGACCGACCAGATCCCAACGATTTCCCGCGATATCCAAGAACACGGCGACCTGACCATACGGCTCGTTGCGGGGCAGCCGCACGAATTCGACGCCTGTCGCGACCATTCGTTCGTAACTAGCCCCGAAGTCATCGACGCGCAGGAAGAAGCCGACACGACCGGCGTGCTGGTCGCCGACACTGGCGGTTTGGCGATCGCCATCGGCACGGGCCAGGAGCAAGCCAGTCTGCGCGCCTGGCGGACGAACGACAACCCAGCGCTTCGGGCGGCCGTCGTTGGTCGTGGACGGCGAGTCTTCCACGAGCTCGAAGCCGAGGACGTCGACAAAGAAGCGAATCGCGGGGTCGTACTCGTGAACCACGAGCGCGACAAGGTGAATAACGGTCATCGACGTCGTTCGCTACGTTGACGCCGTACGGATGTGTTCGCCCACGTTCTTGGCCAGCACGTCGAGCGGCACGTTGCCGCCGCGCACTACCGTGTCGTTGAACCCCTTCACATCGAACTTCGCGCCCAGCGCCTTGGTCACCGTGTCGCGCTGACGGTTGATCTCGCTGTGCCCCACTTTGTAGCCGCACGCCTGCCCCGGCCATGAGCAATAGCGATCGACCTCGCTCGCCACTTCCAGTGGATTCGATCCGTTCACCTCCACGAAGAACTGCACGCCCTGCTCGCGCGTCCACTTCTTGGCGTGGATGCCGGTGTCGACGACTAAGCGGCAGGCGCGGAACGCGATCGACTGCAGATAGCCCAGCCGGCCCACCGCATCGTTCTCATACGCGCCCAGCTCGTCGGCGAGCTGTTCGGCGTAGAGTCCCCAGCCTTCCGAGTACGCGTTGAACGCCAGCAACTGACGGATCAGCGGCATCTGGTGGGTGTATTCGCCCTGCCAGATGTGACCGGGGATCGCTTCGTGAAACGTCAAGTCGCCGAGGCTGTACTTGCTGTGGAGGCTTGTCGTCCTCAGGTTGATCCAGAACCGCCCGGGAATCTTGCCGTCGATCGATCCCGCGCCGCCGTACGCGGCGGGAGCCCCCGGCTCTTCTTCGGGTGGCAGGCGCTTCACTTCCATGTTGGGATTGACGACCGTGTTGAACGCGCGTGGCATCTGCGCGCGAATCCACTCGAGCCGCTTCTGCACGAACGCCAGGATCTCGGCGCGGCCCTTGTCGCCGTCGGGGAACTGGTACTTCGGATCCTTGGCCAGCGTCTTCATCCGCTCGCCGACCGTTCCCTTCGCGTAGCCAAGCCCTTTCAGGATCACGTCCATCTGCGCGTGGAGGTCCTCCAACTCGCGTCGCCCGGTCTCGTGAATCTCGTCGGGCGACATCGTGGTCGTCGTGGACGCCTTCAGCGCCCACTGGTAGAACTCCTCGCCACGCGGCCGGGCCCAGATGCCCGCGTCCGCCTTCGCCACCGCTCGCTCCGCTTCCAGTTCGGCGATCTGCCGTTCGAGCGCCGGCGCGACGTCCTGTTTCGCGACACCGCGCGCGCGTTCGGCCCAGTTCCCAGGGATGGTTTTCGTTCGCCGCTCGATGGACTCGACGAGTGAGCCGCCGTCGCGCGCATTCTTCGCTGACAGACGGATTTGTCCAAGCGCCTTGTCGATGAGAAATGACGGCGGGACCAGTCCGAGCCCGCGCGCGGCCTGCATGCGGCCCGCTTCGCCGTCCAGTTGCTTCGCGTACGACTGCAGCCGAGCGAGATACGCCTCGGCATCGGCCGCATTCTCGATGGGATGATCGGTATCGAGCCCGCGCGGGACATCGAGATACGCACCGACGTTCTGGATGACGGTGTAGGGTGTGTTGCGCCAGCTGCCCACCGTCGTGTCGCCGTACGGCAGCGCCAGGCCTTCGAGGGCCGTGGCATAGGCGCTTCGGACCACCTCGACACTGGTGCGAGCGGCATGCGACAACCCGTCGAGCTCGATGGCGTTGGCCCGGTCCAAGTCGGCTCGCACCTGATTGGCGATGCGCTGTCGTCCCTCAGCCGAGCGGTCGGTGAGTTGGGAGCGCAGGCCGGCTCGCGCCCCAGTGTCGATGCCGAGCTGTGTCGCGCTCTCCGGAAAGAGGCGAAGGAGATTCTCGCCGATTTCGTTCAGCCGTGCGAGCGCGTCGGCGTCGGTCGTCGGGGCTGCCGGCGGTGCGGCCGCAGGTTCACCCGTGCAGCCGGGCACTAGTGGCAGTGCGGCGGTGGCTGCCAGTGCCGCGATTGCATCGCGGCGGCTCATTAATGAATCAGACAATGGCGCTCCTCTTTTTAATCTCCATTCGTGACGCAAGGACAGACCGGCGAACGACCGATCTTACGACTGTTCGCACTTGTGACAATATTTGCGCCACAGACATCGCACACGAGGTGCTTCTATGAGCGCACGCCACAGCCGTCGAGGATTCATCGGACTCACCGCCGCAGGCATCGCCGGGGCGATCGCGCCGCCAGCGCGTGGGATGGCGAGCAGGTTCTCACAAGGCGCAGCTGCACAGACGCCGGTCGCGGGCGAACTCCTCGTCGTGAATGCCAAGGTCTTTACGATGGACGCCGCCGCCCCTCGCGCCGAGGCATTCCTCGTCCGAGGCGGGCGATTCGCTGGCGTGGGCACGACTGCGGCGATCAAGACACTCGCCGGATCGCGGGCGCAGACCCTCGACGCCAAGGGCATGACCGTCGTCCCAGGCTTCGTCGACTGCCACAACCACGCCGGCGGCACCACCCTGCTCTACGACGTCCTCGTCGGCAATCCCTTCGAAGTCGAGTTCGTCACCATCGCCAGCATCGTCGACAAGCTGCGCGCCCGGGCGAAGCAGGTTCCGGCGGGCACGTGGGTGGAGGGCTATTTCCACGACGACACCAAGCTCAAGGACAAGCGCCTGGTTCACATGCGCGATCTCGATCAGGTCTCCACCGAGCATCCAGTGGCCGTGCATCATCGGGGGGGACACACGTCGTTCTACAACAGCAAGGCGTTCGCGCTCGCCAACATCACGAAGGACACGCGGGATCCCGATGGCGGGACCTACGATCGCGACGCGGACGGCTCACACAACGGCCGTGCGACCGACCTCGCCCGTAACGTCTTCAACAAGGTCGGCACGCGGCCGACGTTCACCGCCGAAGAGCGCGCCAAGCGAGAGCGGGATGGCATCGCGCACATCTCCAAACAGTTCGCGCGGTATGGGCTCACGACCGTGCACCATCAGGGCGGCGACCTGGCCGCCATCCAGGACGTGCGCGCCCGCGGTGAGCTCAAGCATCGCGTGAGTTACGAGATGAGCGGCCGTGTCCTCGAGTCGCTGATCACCAGCGGCGTCATGAGCGGCTTTGGCGACGACTGGATCCGGTTCGGCTCGACGTCCGAACACACCGTTGATGGATCGTTCTCCGAGCGGACGATGTCGCGCAGCACGCCCTATCCGGGCACCAACCCGCCGTACTACGGCAACATCACCGAGAAGCAGGACGAGTTGAACGCCTGGGTCGAGCGCGTCCACCGCGCCGGCATCCAGGTCAATTGCCACGCCAACGGCGACACCGCCATCGACATGTATCTCACGGCCTTCGAGCGCGCGCAGAAGCTGCTGCCCAAAGCCGACGCGCGTCCGAAGATCACGCATTGCACCTTGATCAACGACGACCTCGTGCGCCGCATGAAAGCCCTCGGCGCCGTGCCGGCGCTGTTCACCACCTACGCCTACTACAACCCGGACAAGTTCGTGCTCTACGGTGAGGAGTTCATGAAGCGCTGCATGGCGTTCCGCACGCTGCTCGACGCCGGCATCCGCGCCTGCGCCGGCTCGGACTTCAGTCCTGGCCCCTTCGCGCCGCTCATGGGCATCCAGGGCATGGTCACACGCACCGGGTGGGACGGGACGACGTGGGGCGCCAACCAGCGCATCAGCGTGGACGAAGCGATGCAGGTGAACACGATCAACGGGGCCTACGCGTCGCGCGAGGAGTCGATCAAGGGATCGATCACCGAGGGGAAGCTCGCCGACTTCGTCGTCCTCTCCGACGATCCGCACGCGGTCGGCAACGACAAGATCAAGGACATCCAGATCGTGCGAACGGTGGTCGGCGGATCAACCGTCCACCAGGCTTAACAAGGTGCCTAGGGTGCGTACGGTGCCTGGTGCCAAGGGAAGTGCCTGAGGTGCCACGCTGAAGCGGGACGAGAACATGTCCGCTCTGCTACTCATCGTCCGCGAGCGATTGCGGCCGGGGATGGAAGCGGCGTATGACCTGAACGAACGCGCGATCGCGCGCGCGAGCGCCACTCTGGGGTGTCCGCATCCGTACCTGGCCTCGACGACAGATGACGCGCGGGAAGTGTGGTGGCTCAATGTCTTCACGTCGGAGCGTGAGCAGCAAGACATCCGTGCAGCCTACGCCGGCAACGAACTGCTGATGTCGGCGCTACAGCCGCTTTCGGCCGCAAAGCAGCGATTGACCGAATCCGTTGTCACCACGCTCACAGCCTTTCGCGCCGACCTGAGTGGCGCCAGCCTGGCCTTGAACGGTGCGCGGTTTCTGTCCGTCAGAGTCACTCGCGGCTGCCAGCGCTCAACGGCTGCAGTGTTCGTCTCACAAGACGGCCGGCAGTTTGAGATCGCGTCAGCCAACGATCGCGAAACCGCTCGGCGCCTCGCGTCGCAGCTCGGATCGGGCTCGGAGATCCTGACGGTGCAGCGGCAGTGGAGCTTCCCCGGCGTCGAGGTTCAGATTCGCGTCGCCACCCGCGCCGACGCCAGCGCAATGGCGCAGTGTCGTCTCAGCGATCCCGACGCCGGTCCAGGCGACCCGCGCATCGCTGCCTACCTGGACGGACGGCATCATCCTCATCGGGCACTGCCGCCACGGGTCGGTTTCGTCGCGCTCGACGCCGGTAAGGTCGTCGGCTACATCGCGGGCCATCTGACCACTCGATTCGACTGTCAAGGTGAGCTGCAGTACCTGTTCGTCGCGCTCGAGTATCGACGCCAGCGACTCGCGACGACTCTACTCCGGCACCTGGCGGCTTGGTTTCGTGATCACGACGCGACGCGAGTCTGTGTCGATGTCAATCTCGACAGCCCATCGGCCGCAGCTTTCTACGAGCGTCTCGGCGCCAGACCGTTCAGGCCCCACTGGTGGGCGTGGGATGCCATCACCGTCGTCCTGTCACCGCCCACCGCTTGAGCGGGCGCCGTGCTCGCTCTGCCCTGCTCCCGGCGATATCTCGCCAGCGGCGATCCAAAGGCGCGTCGCGACCGGAGACTCAGCCCTTGGGCTTGTCGCTTTTCGGGGCCAGCTCGAGTTTTGGATAGTACGGCGTCTCGAGCTTCTGGAACTTCTCGAGCCACTTCGCGCCGGCCTCGCCCGGGGTGAAGCTCCAGTTCTGACGGTGATAATTCCAGTCCGCCGGATTGAGTGCCTGCGCGCGCTCGAAGTATTTCTTCGCCAGCGGTTGGTTGCCAGCGCCGTGGAACCAGACCGCGAGCGCGAAGCTCGCGTCAGCTTCCATTTCATCGGCCGATCGCGGCTTGACGCGCGTGGCGAATTCCTCGTCTGACAGCGCATATCCGCTGCGCTCGCCCTTGGCCACCCAATCGCGAATCGCCGCCACGTACTCTTCGCCTTCGGTCACGAGCGGCTTGCCGCCGAAGGTGCTGGTGCGGCTCGTGGTCCACGCCGGTTCGCCGGGACGAACGACTTTGCCGCGTTCGTCGATCCAGACGCCGGTTGGCACGTTCGTGAACTGAAACGCCGTGCTCACCGCGTGCGTCGTGTCGACGAGCGTTGTGTACGTCGCCTTTGCCGCGTCGTACCACTTGCCGGCCGCCGCTTCACCGCCCGTATCCTGCGCGGCGGCGACGATCTCGAAATTGCTGCCTTTCAGCTCGTCGTAGAGTGTCTGCCAGCCTGGCAGATCAAGCCGGCACCCTCACCAGGAGGCGTGGGAATTCAATTAACAGGAGAATAGGAGACCAGGAGACGGCCTGGTTCGCGAACGGCGCGGAGCGCCGTCATGTGAGTGGGTTTGCGTGATTGATGAGTCGCTATCCAGCTCAGAGCGATTCATCATCACGCAAACTCACTCACATTCGTGCCGGCCTTCGGCCGGCCATCGCGAACCAGGGCACTCTTCAGCCTCCTGATCTCCTCAACTCCTGTTATTAAATGTCTTCTCACAGGACCCAGCCCGCGTGACGCGTCGCACAACTATGTCGGTCGCTGCGGTTGCGCTCAACGTGCTGATGCTGGCGGGCTGCGCGCGCCTCGACGGGCCCGAAGTCACTCGCCTCGCGGTCCGGCCCAAGGTGCCGGCGCTCCACCTCGAGCCCGGCGCACATCCACTCGGGCTCGGGGGCCGACGCGACGGCACGCTGTACGTGCCGAGAACGCTCGATCCGCAGAAGCCCCTGCCGCTGATGGTCCTGATGCATGGCGGCGGCGCGAGCAAAGAGTTCTTCGACTTCACGTTTCCGCTGGCCGAAGAGCGCGGCGTCGCGATCCTCACGCTCGATTCGCGGTCCAACACCTGGGATGCGGTCGACAGCCCGTTCGGACCCGACGTCCGGTTTATCGACCGGGCCCTCGAGTACACCTTTCGGCATGTCGCCGTCGACCCGCGGCGGCTGGCGCTCGGTGGAGTGTCCGACGGCGGGTCGTATGCACTCTCGCTCGGCCTGATGAACGGCGATCTGTTTTCGCATGTCGTCGCCTTCGCACCGGGATTCATCGCCTCCCCGTCGCCGCCGGTCGGGCAGCCGGCCATCTTCGTGGCCCATGGCACACGCGATCAAGTGCTGAGCATCGACTGGACCAGCCGTCGCTTCGTGCCGCGGCTGAAGAGCGCCGGATACGACGTCACCTATCTCGAGTTCGACGGCCCTCACAACGTGCCCGCGCCGGTGGCCCGCGCCGCGCTGGAATGGCTGACTCGCTGACCGGCGAAGGCGGTAGGCTTGGCGCGCCATGTCTCTGACCACGCGCGTCCTGATCGCGCTCACCCTCGGCATTACCCTCGGGCTGGCGATTCGCGCTCATCCGGCGCCGATCCTGCTGGCCATCGTCAGCGTGCTCGAGCCGATCGGCACCCTGTGGGTGAACGCGATTCGGATGACCATCGTGCCCTTGGTCGTCTCGCTGCTCATTACCGGCGTCGCTTCGTCCAGCGACATGCGAACCGTGCGTTCCATCGGTGTACGCGCGCTGGCCACGTTCGTCGCACTCCTCATCTTGTGCGCCATCTTCGGCTTGATCGTCGTGCCGCCAATGTTCGCGTGGCTGCATGTGGACGCGGCAACCGTCGCGTCGCTCCGCGGATCAACCACCGCACTCGTGCCGCCGGCCGAGGCGCCGGGGTTGACCGATTGGGTCCTGAGCGTCGTTCCGACCAATCCCATCAAGGCCGCCGCTGATGGTGCGCTGCTCCCGCTCGTCGTGTTCGCGCTGGCCTTCGGCCTCGGGCTGCTCACGATTGCCGCCGACCGGCGCGATGCGGTCCTCGCCTTCTTGCGGGGTGTCGGCGACGCGATGCTGGCCATCGTCGGCGTGATGATCGCACTGGCGCCGATCGGCGTCTTCGCCCTCATCCTGCCGATTGCGAGCCGCACGGGTCTGGCCGCTGCCGGCGCGCTGGCGTACTACGTCGCCGTCACCGCGATTACCCACACGCTGTTCCTGATCCTGCTCTATCCGATCGTGGCGGTGGCCGGACGGGTGTCGATGCTGCAGTTCGCGCGCGCCGTGCTCCCCGCTCAGGCAGTGGCCTTCGCTTCGAGCTCTTCGCTGGCGTCGCTGCCGGCGCTGATCGAGGGAGCGGACCGCGGGCTGCGACTACCCTCGAACGTGACCGGCGTCGTGCTGCCGCTCGCCGTATCCACCTTCAAAGTGTGCGCGCCGATGCTCTGGTTGATTGCGGCCATATTCCTCGGTCGCCTGTATGGGGTATCACTCGGCCCAACTCAACTGCTCGTGATCGCGGTCACGGCGCTCCTGACGAGTTTCAGCACGCCGGGAGTCCCGCACGGCTGGCTCCTGGTGATCTCGCCGCTGGTGGTGACCATGGGGATTCCAGCCGAAGGGATTGGGCTCCTGATCGCGGTTGACGCCGTGCCGGATCTTTTCGCGACGACGCTCAACGTCAGCGCAGACATGGTCGCAGCGGCAATCGTGTCTCGTCGACGTTCCCCCGGCGAACGCCTGATGAGCCTATAGTGGGGATCACGGAGGTGGCCGGACATGACCACATCAGCCAACCGTTCGTTTGCCGCCGCGCGCCGCCTGAACATCGTGTTGTGGGTGCTTCAGGTACTTCTCGCCTTGTTCTCACTGCTAGCTGGCTACAATCACGGGATCAGACCGCTGGACGAAGCCGTCGTGGCGGCGACCTGGATCTCGGCGGTCTCGCCGGCCCTCGTCCGGTTCATCGGGTTCGCCGAGATCGCGGCGGCGTGCGGCCTGATCCTCCCCGCCGCCACCGACATCCTTCCCTGGCTCACGCCGCTGGCTGCGGCGGGCCTCGCACTGATCATGGCGCTGGCGATCCCGTTTCACGTCATGCGAGGAGAAGCCAACGTGATCGGCCAGCACATCGTCGTCGGTAGCCTTGCCGCCTTTGTCGCATGGCGTCGTTTCCGAGAGCTCTAGCGGGCGTATCGACTGAAAACCATGAGGGCCGCTCTGTTGTCGTCCGTTCGACTCCCTCAGGGCGACCCTGAGCAACGTCGAAGGGTCGCCGTCCGCGGGCACTGCGCAAACCTTGATGTCGGGTACGGCTGATTCGGCGGGTACTGTGCAGTGGAAACAGCCACAATAGCGGCCATGAAAAACGAGCGACTCCCGTTCACGGTTGTCATCGTCGCGGCGGTTTGCGCGACCACCCTGTTCCTGATTCCTGCGCCTGGCGTCGCACAGCCGCGCGAGATCGCGACGCCCGGCGTCGCGCAGCCGCTCGAGATCGCCACAACGCTGGCCTTCACAGAGGGACCAACCGTCGACCGGGACGGCAACGTGTACTTCACGGAGATGGTCGCTCAGCGCATCATGAAGCTGAGCCCGAAGGGCGTGCTGACGACCTTCCGCGAGCAGAGCAACAATGCCAACGGCTTACTCATCGATCCACAAGGCCGCCTGATTGCCTGCGAGGGCGCCGAATCGCAGAGAACCGGCGAGTTGCGGACGTTCGTGCCACGTGTCACTCGGACCGATCTGCGCACCGGCATCGTGGAAGTCCTGGCCGACAACTATCAGGGTAAGCCATTCGTCGGACCAAACGACGTCACGATTGACGGAAAAGGCCGCCTGTACTTCTCCGATCTGACGGGCGGCGCGGTCTATCGCATCGACGGGCCCGGGCATCTGGCGCGCATCCTGTCCACTCCCGACATTCAGCGGCCGAACGGGATTCAGATCTCGCCTGACGACAAGCAGCTCTACCTGATCGAAGCGAATGGCGCGGCCGGGGGCGCGCGAATGATCCGCGCGTTTGACTTGCGGCCGGACGGCACCGTCGGCGACATGCGGGTCCATTACAACTTCTCTCCGGGCCGAAGCGCCGACGGCATGAGCATCGACACGCAAGGGAATCTGTATGCATCGGCCGGCATGAACCAGCTGCGTGGAACCTCTGAGACCCTGGATACCAAGACCGGCGTCTACGTCATCTCTCCTCAGGGCAAGCTGCTCAAGTTCATTCCCATCCCGGAGGACTTCATCACGAACAACGCGTTTGGCGGACCAGACATGAAGACTCTTTACGTCACCGCCGGCAAGACATTGTTCAAGGTCCGAACCGACGTCGCCGGGCTGCCGCGATAGTCAGCTTGCCGCCGCCGTGCGCACTCCCTAATCTTTCCAGACATCGTAGGGATTGATGGGTGTGCCCTTCCACCACTGCTTCTGGTCGGTGAGCACGAAGATCTGGAAATGCAGGTGCGGCGTGTTCGGGGGCGCGTTGCCACTGCTGCCGACATAGCCAATCGTGTCACCGCGCTTGACGTGCGCGCCCTCCGCCAGGCCTGGCGCATAGCCGTCGAGGTGCGCGTAGTAGTACGCGTAGGTCTGAGACTCATCGAATTGATAGATCGTCAGTCCGCCACGGACGCTCGTGAAGAACTTGACGATCGTGCCGGCGTCAACGGCGAGTACTGGCGTGCGTCGAGGCGCGAGGATGTCGATCGCTTCGTGCTCGCGGATCTTGTCGCGGGCTTCGGCGAACGAATCGCGCAGCATGTTGTCGGTGACGCCTTGTACGGGCACCTTCAGGTCACGATCGCGGAGATCGTCGATCGCCTCGCCGACGCTCAGCAGCGGCTGCGATGACGGTGCAGGCGAGGCGGGCCTGATCGTGTCCACGACGGGCGACGTCCGGGCGGGTTCGACGAGGGCGGCCTCCGCCGCCGCCGTTGCCGCGGGGCCAGGCGGGTCGCCCCGCCCACCGGCGAGAAACAGCCGATCGGTCACGATACCGGCGAGATACCCGAGCATCGCCGCGGCGGCGACTCGCAGCACCGTTGCAGCTGCCTTGTCCCGCCGAAGCCTCGGGCGGGGCTTCTGATCGAGGGCGAGTCGCCTCATGGCTCGAAGATGACCACTGTGCCCTTCCGCACGAAACCGGCGACGGTCTCGGCGTCCCAGTTGGTGAGTCGCACGCAGCCGTGCGAGGTCACGTGTCCCACACGACCGGGTTCCGGCGTCCCGTGAATCCCATAGTGCGGCTTGGTGATGTCGATCCACACGGTCCCGACCGGTCCGTTCGGACCCGCGGGGATCTTGGCCTTCGCGTGGTTGGGCTCCGCATCCCAGAACAGCTCGGGGTTGTAGTTGAAGGTGGGGTTCCGCACCACAGCCGTGACCGCCCAGTTGCCAAGCGGCAGCGGATCGTGCTCGCTGCCACTGGTGACGGGTGCGAAGAAGATCGGCCGGTCCTGAGCGTCCAGTACCGTCAGACCCGACCCACTGCGCGACACCACGACGCGAACTGAGGCCTTGGTCGAGAGTGACGCTCCTGACGGGCCCCGTGATGAACCGTTGCCCTTCGCGCCGGACTCGGCGGCCGCCTCAGAGTTGCGCGCTCGCACGTTGGGCACGCGAATCTCCTCTCCAGGCTTGAACGAGCTCCCTGGGTTCAACCCCTTCAAGAGTTCTGGAGAGGCATGCACGCGCTCCGCTATCATCTCGAGCGGCGATGTGTAGTACAGCCCGGGCAGCGAAGCCTGTTCCATCAAGTCCTTCGGCACGGCGGGCAGGAACGGCCCGACCGCGTCTTCGTCCACAATGGCATAGGTCGTCAGGATTTCGGCGGCATCGCCGGCGCGGAGCGCATCCTGAGCGGCCGTGACGTTTCCAGTGTCGAGCCCGTTGGCGCGAGCGAACGCCTCCATCGCGCGGCGCGTGTTCGCGCCTTCGACGCCGTCGATCTCGCCGGGGGAGAATCCAGCACGATCGAGACGCACTTGCCACTCGAGCCACGGCGACTCGGCCGGCGGCGGCGACGGGCCAGGACGCCGCTTCTGGTCATCTTCGCCAATGCCCGTTACCACGCGTGGCACTCCGAGAGTGAGAATCAGCGCGATGGGGTACAAAATGACCTGCGACATCCGCATTGAGGAGTCTCCTGCAGCAGAGAACGCAGAATGCGTGCCGTGCTCCATCGGCGCGATCAGCGAGGCCGCCGCGGCGTTTCAGGTGAACACCCCATGCCGACCGAGTTTCTCTTCTCATACGGAACGCTGCAGCTCGAGGCCGTCCAGATAGCCAACTTTGGCCGCCTCCTAACGGGTACACCCGATGTGCTGCCTGGATTCGAAGCGGCTTTGATCGAAATTCACGACGCGGCCACGGTGTCGTTGAGCGGCAAGACGCATCACTCGATCGCGCGCTTTACCGGCCAGCCTTCGGACACGATCTCCGGCACGGTGTTCGAGGTCACACCCGAGGAGATTCAGAGAGCCGACCAATACGAGGTGGCGGAGTACAAAAGAGTGGCCGTGACCCTGCAATCGGGAAAGCGCGCCTGGGTCTACGTGGACGCGCGATACTCACCGATGGAGTGATTCGTCAGCCGTTACGGTTCGGGCGAAAGACCGGCGTCGGTGACCGCGGCGAGGTAGTCTTCGCGAGTATTGAGATTGCGCAGAGTTCGAAGCTCGGGATCGACGGCCATCATCTCGGCCGGCTGCACGCGACGCGTGCGCACCGCGTCGAAGAGAAACGCGGGGCGAAGGCGATCTTGCGCCAGGAGGGATTCGACATTCGGCAGCGTGCCGCGCCGGTAGACCGCTGAGAGCGGATGCGTGAAGCCGTCGATCTCCATCACCGCAATGTCGTGATCGCCCAGCAATTCGATCATCCGCGCCACGAACCCAGGCACGAGCAGGGGGACGTCGCAACTCGTCGCATACGCGCTGTCCACCGAATCGGGAAGAGCTTTGAGCCCGGCGCGCAGTCCTTCGAGCGGTCCCCGGGCCTCGCGCTCGTCGCGGGCAATTCGCACGTCGCGTGGCAGTTCCGGCAGCTCCTGCTCTCGCGCTGCGACGACAACAATTGGAGACACGACAGGGCTCAGAAGCCGCACGACGCGCTGCAGCATCGTCTCGGGGCCGAAGGGCAACATCGCCTTGGACGTGCCCATGCGAGTCGATTTGCCGCCGGCGAGGACAATTCCACCGCAGGTCATGCCCCGACTCTACTCGACCCAGCGTGGCATCGGAATTGACCGAAGGAGCTAGCGCTTGCGTAGCGAGGGAAGCGCGCCCACCTGGTGCCGAGTATCTCCCCGATCTCCCCGATCTCTCTGTGAATCTCCGCCAGGAGCTGAAGCTAGGGTCCTGAGCGAAGTCGAGAGACGGCAACCGGCAGACCTAAGAACTTGTTCGCCGCTCACACTCTCATTCCCAGGCGCGCAAGTTGCTCTCGAGCGGAAGCCTGTTGCAGCAACTCTCTGAACGCGCGCACACCCGGACGGTTCTCTCGTGATCGAGGTACGACGAAGTCGGTACCGCTCTGCCTGGACGGGAAGGAATCCGAGGCCGGCGCCACCCGCGATGTGGTCGAGCGTCACACCCCAATCCGCGCGTCCTTGCACGACAGCGGCGGCAACGGCGTTGTGATTCTTCGGTTGCACGGCATAGCCGTGCGGCCGTGCGCCGTTGAGCAGGCGATCGATCAGCGCGCGCGTGCCGCTTCCTTGATTGCGATTGACCATGATGCACGCCGGATCGAGAAGCGCATCCGCGATCGCCGCATCCACCGATCGACCCTCGAAGCGCCCATCGCCGGGGCGGAACACGACGCCCTGCCGGCGTCCGTAGCCGGAGATGAGCTCGAGTGCGGGGGTGAGGAACGGCCGGTTGTACTCGTTCGTCTTCGTATCCAGCAGGTGGATCCCTGCGAGATCGCACTCACCCCGTTTGGCGGCATCCAACCCGCCGGCGCTGCCCACCGCCAGGAACTTCGTGCGCACGCCTTGCTGCTGCAGCCGGCCAAGGAGATAGTCGAGACCGATGCAGTGGCTGCCGATGACGACGAGATCCGCCAATTGCAGATGACGCCCCAGCAGCTGGACATCGATGATCGTGCCCGCCTGAACGATCTCCTCGTGGCGGCCGATGGTGGCAAACCCATCGGCACGGCTGAAGGTCGTGACGCTGCCGGAGCCCTGTCCCATCGGATACGCGACCAACGACGCGCCGCGCTTCTCCTGTTCGTCGTCCGACACGTCTTCGACCAGGCCAACGAGCAGATACTCCGTGCGGCCGATCTCGCTGTTCACCTTCACCGCCAGCCTGGCCGGCACCACCGCTGGCGCTTCCGATCCCCGGCCGGCGAGCATGCGCAGGATCGGCGCGACGAACTCATGGAACGTGAAGATCGCCGAGGTTGGAAAGCCCGGGAGCACGACCACGGCACGCCCACCGGTGGCGGCGAGACAGATGGGCTTGCCCGGCTTCAGCGCGACGCCGTGCGCGACGATTCCAGGGTCGTCGAGCTCGCCGACAACGTGATACGACACATCGCCTTCGCCTTTGCTCGTTCCACCCGACAGCAGCACCACGTCGGCGAACGAGAGCGCGTCTCGAAGCCGCTGCCGTAACGCGACACGATCGTCGGGCGAAATACCCAGACGTCGCGGCTCACCGCCGAGCTCTCGCACGGCATCGGCGAGCACCTGTCCGTTGGAGTCGTACACCCTCGCGGGCGTCATCGGGTCGCCGGGCGCGATGATCTCGTCGCCGGTGGAGATGATGGCGACGATCGGCTTGCGCCACACCTCGACCTCCGCAATTCCGATCGCGGCGAGAACCCCAGTATCGCGGCTCGTGAGGAGCTGCCCTTGACGAAGCGCCGTCTCCCCTGCCGTGATGTCGGTTCCGGCAAACGAGATCCCGCTGCCGGCGGTCACTGCCCGCGAGGTCCGCAGCTCGCGGCCGCGTGCCTCGACATCCTCGATCATGACCACAGCGTCGGCGCCACGAGGGACCATGCCACCAGTGGCGATCGATACCGCCTCGCCCGGTTGAATCAACGTGGCCGGAACCACGCCGGTGTGGATCTGTTCGCGACCCAGACGAATCGAGCGCGGCGCTTCCTCGGACGCGCCGAAGGTATCTTCGGCGACCACGGCAAAGCCATCGACGTTCGATCGATCGAACGACGGTACGTCGACCGGAGACAGGACGTCGGCGGCGAGGACGCGGCCGAGCGCCGCATCGAGCGGAATGCGCTCGCGGCCGCGGGGTTTGAGATCGAGCGCCGCACGGAATCGCCGCTCGGCTTCGTCGCGGTCGAGCACCTGGAGGAATTGTGTCTGGTCGGACATCGATGCGTGGAAAGTTCAAAGTTCAAAAGTTGAAGGTTGAAAGTTGAAGTTGAAAAGTTTCAAGTTCAGTTCTCAGTTTCCAGTTTCAAGTGGCGGTGGGCGCACGACTACCTGTAGGGTTGGCTTTCGATCCGCGATCGAATGAACTGACACTCCCGCCCTCCGATCGTCCGTCCCTCCTACTGGAGCCCTCACCTTTCAACTGAACTGAACCTCTTAAACTGCAACTTTGAACTTTGGACTTTTGAACTTTCAACTTACCTTGGTCCGCTAATACAGCCACACATCCACCTCGGCGCCGGCCGCGAAGCCCTCGTGATCGTCGCCGACGATCACGAACCCATCTGCCCGCGTCGTCGACGACAGCACTGAGGCGCCGCCCACGGCGAGCGGCTCGACTTGGGTACCCGCCTCGAGGCCCGAGCCCCGGGGGCCGACGACTTTCACACGGGCATAGTCCAGCCGACCGATCGGAGAGCTGATCTTGCGCGTCAACCGGCCACGGATTGATCGGTAAGGCCATGACGTATCGCGTCCACCCAACCCGCGAATCGCCCGGCCGGCAAAGAAATCGTACGCGCAAAGGCTCGAGACTGGATTGCCGGGCAGCAGGAAGATCAAACGATGCTCGATGCGCCCAAGTCCGGTCGGGCTGCTTGGCCGCATCGCGATCCCATGGACGGCGAGCTCGCCGTACTGCGCAACGAGCACTGGCGCCAGATCTTCGATGCCCACGCTCGACCCGCCGGAAACGATGACGACCTCGGCGTCGGCGCGAAGGGCCTGAAGCACGGCCGCGCGATCGTCACGCACCAGGCCGGGAAAGTCCACCAGCCCACCGTCACGTTCGATCAGGGCCGAAAGCATCGGCCCGTTGGCATCGACAATCTGAAAGTCGCGCGGAGCCGAGCCCGACGGGAGAAGCTCGTTGCCCGTCACCACCAGGCGGACCCGTGGCCGCCGGACGACTTGCGCCTGGCCATGCCCAATCGAGCTCAGCACACCAAGATCCTGAGGCCGGAGTACACGGCCGCCATCGAACACCGTCGTGCCGCGGGTGATGTCCTCGCCCCGCGTGCCAACGTTCTTGCCAGGCGACACGGCGTCCACCGCGCTGATGGGGAGACGAAAGTCGTGTGCGATCTCGCCGCTTGCCCTGAGCGAGTCGCTCGCATTCGAGCTGCGTGTCGACGGGTCTGGCGTGAGTTCCACCCACTCCGCGGGCAGCACCGCGTCGGCGCCACGCGGCAATGGCGCTCCCGTCATGATGCGAACCGCTTCACCCAATGCGACCACGCCACCGAACGGCCGGCCGGGCATCGAATCGCCAATCACGGTCAGCGGCATCCGGTTGTAGGCGGTCGCTCCTTCCGTGCTCGCCGCCGCCACGGCGTATCCATCCATGGTCGCGCGGTCGAATCCCGGCACGTCGACGGGGCTGACGACCGAGGCGGCAAGCACACGCCCATGAGCCTCTCGCAGCGGAACCGTCTCACGCTCGAGGGTGCGCAGTTGCGCATCCAGCCACGCGAGGGCGGCGTCGACCGTGTGTCGCTTCTCGAAGCCTCGCATGCGGACGTCGGTCGGCGAGCCAGAGCGTTCACTCACTGGGACATCTTACGGGTTCGACGGGTTCTCGAGCTCGACCCAGCGCTCCATCGGAATCGAGAGCAGGACGTAGCGCTTGCGCAGCGTCACCACATGCTTCGGCAGGTCTCGCGTTGGAAACTCCCCGGCGCGGCAGCGATCGCGGAGCTGGCGGATCTCGTAACGGTAGAGGTCGTTGATCTGTTCGCGCAGGAGCGAGGGAGCCGTGCCGGCAGCAGGCTTCAGCCCGTGGCGCGCGAGCTCGTCGAGGATCTCGGGCCGGAATTTCATCGACCGCGCCGGAGGATCGAAGCATCGGCATGGTCGTCGATCACGCAGGCCTTCGAGTTGAGGTAGTTGAGCGCTTCGGCTTCTTCCGCGTCGGTGATTGCTTCAGTCGAGGCGCGCCGATAGGCGTCACACGCCGCCAGCGTGCTGCCCAACCGATCGTTGGCGCGAGCGAGGCCGAGCCAGGCATGGGCGCCGCCGCCGTTGGCGATGGCGCGGAGGTACGCGTCGTGCGCCGCGTCGTACCGATCGACTTCGAGCCAGAGCTCGCCCTCGAGCTCGTCGATGGGCAGGGGCGAAGTGGCCGCTCCCCCCAGGCCGCTCAGTTGGCGATCGAGACTGCGCGCGTGTCCGAGAAAGATGTTCATCTCGTCCCGCTCGTCCTGCGCAGCCGCAATCGCCGCCCGCACGGCAGCGTCGGCGTAGCGAAGGGTCACGACCAGGCGTGCCCCTTCCACGGAGGCGAGCTTGGCGGCTGCCGCCCGAATTCGCTCGATGTCGTTGAGGTATTCCTTGACCGCCCCCAGGTGCTCGACCGCACCGCCAACCGACACCAGCGCACGAGCCGCTTTCCATCCCGACTGCGTCGCCTGCTCCGCCTCCTGTTCGAGGCTGGGCTGCGCACTGACGCCGACCGAGAGGGCGACGCAGAGAGCGACGATCGTTCGCATCTTCGCAAACATTAGATCATCCGCGGACGGACGCCGATTGACGCGGATTCAAAATGCAAAACTGAGCCACAGATAACACAGATGACACAGATAGAAATGCGCCCAGCCGGAAATGAGTTGCAGGGTCTGGCTCGCGAGGCGGCGCGAAGCGCCGCGATGCGGCGTGACCGTACATCTGCCTTTCCCAATCTGTGTGGTCTGTGCAATCTGTGGCTTACTCGCTGGGCGCGGGGGCCGGCAGGAGCGACACCCTGACGCGCGTGGCCTCGTCGACGAAGTCCCGCGGCTGCAGACCGGACCCGACGATGGTGAATCGGTCGAGGCCGACGGCGGTGGGCGGCGGCGGCGGCGCGCCGACGCCGGCCCATGTGTTGAGTCCCATGTGGTGGTGATAACCGCCGGCCGCCACGAAGAGCGCGCCAGGATACCGCCGGACGGTCGGCGTGAAGCCAACCTGCCCGGTGTAGAACGCTTCGGCTTCGGGCAGTTGCGGCACATGCAGATGCACGTGACCGATCACGGTGTCGTGATCGAGCCCACTCCAGATCTCCTCGGCGCCACGCTCCTCCGCCACACTTTCCAGATCCAGCGGATCGGTACCCATGGCGAGCTCACCGTGATTCACGCGCCACGAACTTCGCGGCCGGTCGCGATAGATCTCGATCCCGAGGCCGTCCGGGTCGTCCAGGTACAACGCCTCGCTGACGAGATGATCGGCCGCACCGGTGAGCCGCCACCCTTGCTGCAGCAGGCGCCGCAGCGAGCGGCCGAGCGCCGCGCGCGACGGGACGAGAATGGCAAAGTGGTAGAGGCCGGAGGCGCGCTGCGGTCGAGGCACGGCATCGCGGCGCTCGACCAGCTCGACCAGCGTGTCCCCGCCATCGGCCGAGAGCAGCGCGCGGTTGCCGTCGCGCTGTTGCAAGATGAAGCCCAGCGTGCTGAGGTAGAACGCCAGCGATTGATCGAGCCGGTTGACCGTCAGCGTCACCGATCCGATGTGCGCGTCGGTGGGCAGAAGCACCTACCGATTCTCTCATGCGCTATTCGCGGTTCGCTATTCGCGATTCGCTATTCGCCGTTCGCTATTCGCGGTTCGCCATTCGCGGTTCGCGGCATCAGCTATCCGTCTGCCGTGTGCCGGCTGTTATCTCTACTGTTTCAATATCTGCTCGAAGAAGCTCAGCGCCCGCGGGTCCTTCGACTGCCCCAGCCAGAACATCGCCTGCTTGCGCACCGCCGGGTTCTTGTTGGTCTTGGCGACCTCGATGAGCTTGGGCACGCCCTCACCCGTCGGCAGCTGGCTGAGCGCGAACACGGCTTGCCGCTTCACCTGCGTTTCCGGATCGTTCTCGATGGCATCGGTAATCGCCGCCATCGCGCGCGCGCCGGCCCTCTGCGACAGCCAAAAGAGCGCCTCGCTGCGCACTTTGGGGTCGGGCGCCTCGCGTCCGAGCCTCACCAGCGGCGTCACGGCGTCGTTGCCCGAATGCTGCGCGATGGCCGATACGGCGCCTTTCATGCCTCGATCGGTCGTGTCGGCGGCCAACGCCAGAGTCGACAGGAACGCGATGCTCTCAGCGGGTTTCACGCCGGTCAGCCAGATCACCTGACGATTGCCGGCGTCGATGCCGCAGTCTTCGGAGAACACCCGGACGCGCTCGATGCGCTTGTTCTCCACACGATAGAAGACGAAGAACGTGTCCCGCGGCTCGAGCCGCGTCGCCTGATTGGTCTGGTTGGTGTTGTTCCTGAACGTCGTTCCCGATCCGGGCTCGAGCCGGCACATCCCGCAGCACGCGTTGTCGCCGCGGCCGATGTCGTCCATGCCCGACCAGCAGCACATCGTCGAGGATCCGTCTTCGACCGGCGCGGCATAGGCGATCCAAATCGGCTCGGCCGAGTTGGCCACGAGTGGCTTGACCGTGTCGCCAAGCGGGCGCGTGACGGCCTGTTCGGTCACGCGCGCGTTGGTGAGTCTCGGCTGCGCCACGGCTTGCACCGCTGGCGCGGCGGCGAGGACAAGCGCCAGAGTCGCGAATCGCAGAATGTTGTGTTCGTTCATTCGATCACCAGATCCAGATCAACCGCTCACGTGCTCGACCGGTCATTGGATCGATCACACGATCACCAGATGACGAGATCACGAGATTCGGGTCTTTCTACTTCAAAAGCTCCATGAGGTAGTCCAAAGCCACCTTCGAGTGCATCAGCGAGAGTTTGCGCACCATCTCGCGCTTCATGTTGGCGTCGGTCTCCTTCCGCGCCAGCGCGACGAGCGACTCCGCGTTGTTCGAGATGAACAGCGCCTCGATCACCGCCTGCTTGATCGCCGGATCCTTGTCCGATGTGTAGATCTCCACCAGCGCCGCTCCCGAGCGAGACGCGCCCATCAACCCCAGGTTGCGCACCGCGATCCGGCGCAGCTCGGGATTCTGCTCGTTGCGCGCCAGCTCGATCAGCCGCGTCGAGTCGCCGCCGACAAACATCGCCTGCAGAATCTGCTTCTTCACGTCGAGACTGGTTTCCTTCTGATAGAGCTGCGCGAGCTCCGCATGCGCCCCCATCACGCCCAGTTGCCGGACGGCCTCGGCTCGCAGCGTGGGATCCTTCTCGCTGGTCGCGAGATCGAAGACGCGCTTGCGATCCCCCGACACCATGAACGATCGGAGGACGCGGCGCTTGATCTCCACGTCGTTCGAGGCCGCGTAGATTTCGGCGAGCAGCGCGCGGTTTTCGGACCCGCCATGAACGCCCAGGTACTGGATGGCGCGCTCCTGCAGATCGGGCAGGTTGGTGCCCCGCGCCACGCCGGCCAGCACCTGCCGCGCGCGCGGCGAGTTGCTCTGTGCCAGCACGAACAGCGCGCGCGACTTGAGCTTGGGCGACGCGTTGCCTTTGAGCAGGTTCTCGAGCATGGGAATGGCGCTTTCGGGATCGGAGTTCTGCAGCGCCTGAATCGCCATCAGCTTGAGGTCCTCGTCAGCCTCGGCCTCCGGCCGCACCGGCTGACCCGTCATCCGCCGCACCTCGGCATCGAGCGCCTTGGCTTGCGCCAGATACCGGCTCGAGGGATACGCCTTGGTCAGCTCGGCGATCACCTGGATCGATTCGGCGCGCTGGCCCTGCCGGTTCAGCGCATAGGCCTGCCAGTAGAGCGCCGCATCGGCGCGGTTGCCCTTCATCGCCGCGACTTGCGCAAAACGGGTCGCCGCCTGCTCCCACTTGCCTTCGTCCAGATACTCCTGGCCGCTGTCGTAGCGATCTTGCTCGCGCTCGAGCGCGTTCTGCTCCCGCTCGCGGTCGCGTTCGGCCTTCTCACGCTCGCGCTCGGCTTTCTCGCGCTCGCGGTCCTGCGCCTCGAGCGCGCGATCCTGGTGCTCCAACGCGCGATCGTCGAACGGCATCCCGACGTTCGCGCGCGCCCAGTCGGCGGCGGCCAGCGCGCGCGCCAGAGCCGCCGAGCTCGGCAATCGCATCTCCGGCAGCGCGGGCAAGACCGGCATTGGCGGAATGGGCGGCACGGGCACCATCGGCACCATCGGCGCCGCTGGCACCACTGGCATCGCCGGAAGGCTGGGCACGCTCGGCAGACTCTGTCCGGCCAACACGGGAGTCGCCATCGCCAGCGCGATCGCGCTCAGCACACTCGTTCGTTTCATCGTCATGTTCTAGGTCCCTGTCTCTTCGCGGGCCGGGGGTCACTGGCCCGTTGCTCAAGTTCCATCCGCATCACGCGCAGCTTGAACAGCAAGTCCCGCGCATCAATCCTTCGTCGAATCGCCGCGAGCTCCGAGGCCGGAGCGTTGGCTGGCATGCCGGCAATTTCAATCAAGGTGCGCTCGAGGTCGTCGAGGACATCGGTGACCGCCATGTCGCCGGTCGCTTCGGCCGTGCCGCGATACAACCGGTTGGCCGACACGAGATCCTCGGTGCGCGTCTGCGCGCCGCCGTCACTCGCCACGTCGGTCCGGTTCACGAACTCCACGAGGGTCTGCTCGGTGCGATCGAGGTGGTCGTTGAGATCGACCAGCAGCACGCGCTCGCGAAGCGGCTCGCCACCCGCCTCGACGCCACCGGCGTCCCCAGCGGGTGTCGGGCTCGCGTTGCCGGCGGTGGTGGCCGGCGGCCGGCTGCCGGTTGCCGGATTGCCCGGCCACATGCGGCCGGCGAGGAATGCGGCGATCAGAATGCCCGCCGCCATCGAGCCCCAGGCGCCAAGCTTCCACGGCGAGTCGAGCGCAAACACCCGCCGCGTCGCGTTGACCGACTCCGCGGTCAGCGCCGGCTGCAAGCGGCTCCACGCCCTGGCCGAGAATTCCGCCGGCGGCTCGGGCATGGCCACCATGTCGACCGCCGCCATCACCCTCTTCAGCCGCGCGAGATTCGCGTGACAGACCTCGCACTCTTCGAGATGAGCCGCCGCCCGTTGTTCGGCCGCCTCGCTCAGCTCCCCGTAGTAGTGGGCTGTCAGTTCGTCGTCGGTGATGTGCATATATCGTCTTTCGCTATTCGCGGTTCGCTCTTCGCTATTCGCTATTCGCGGTTCGCTCTTCGCAATTCGCATTTCGGTTGCCGGCTGCCGGCTCACTCCACGTAGGGCTCCAGCGCGAGCCTCATCTTCCGTACGGCGCGAAACACGCTGTGCTTCGTCGCGCTTTCCTTTATGCCCAACTGGCGGCCGATCTCCTCGATCGAGTAGCCCTCGAAGTGCCGGAGGACGAAGGCCGCGCGCTCGAGCCCCGTCAGGCGATCCATGGCCGCCCGAACCTTGTCGCCCACCTCGGTGCTTGCCGCCAGGCGTTCGGGCGAGGCCGGCGCCGGCGCGGTCACCGCCGCTTGCTCGGCCCCGCGCAGCTCGAGGGTTTCGGCCTCTTCAGCCTGTTCGCGCCGTGGCCGTCCGCGCAGCAAGTCCACCGAGCAATTCATCGCAATCCGGTGCAGCCAGGTGCCAAAGCTCGACCGGGCCTCGAAGCGGCCCAGCTGGCGGTAGGCCTTGAGAAACGTCTCTTGCACCACGTCTTCGGCATCTTCGGCATTGCCTGTTACCCGGTAGGCCAGTTGATAGACAGCTCGGCTATGCCGCTCGACGAGCACGCGGAAGGCCTCGCTGTCTCCGCCGCGCGCCTGCGCGATGACGGCGGCGTCAAGTTCTGGCATCTGGGGGGTTTGACGGAGGTCAGCCACGGTGGGTTAGCGAGATAAGGCCTCTCTCGCCCGAGCTCGTCGGGCCTGGGGGGCGAGCGAAGGCGGATGCCAAGAGTGCCAGGGGGGCCAGGTGCCTAGGGTGCCTAGTGTGCCAAGTGCTTGAATGCCCTATCGCACTCGGATACTCTGCGCTGAATCGTCGGAACCAACTCGCCTTCCGTCCGGAGACTTCGATGAAACCTAGCATTGCCTGGTCCCTCGGCGCTCTCGCGCTTGCCGCAGCCACCGTGTCGTTGCCGCCGCTGTCGGCTCAAAGCCGGGCCACCGCGACCAACGTGCCCGTGATCCCCCACGAGGCGGTCCCGAATTTCTTCAAGAACCCTCCGGGGATCTATACCGGCGAGAACATGGGCATCGCCACCAACTCGAAGGGGAACATCTACATCTACCACCGCTCCAACGAGACGCGGCTGTTCGAGTATTCGCCCGCCGGGCAATTCATCCGCGAAATCGGCCGCAACAACTACGGGTTCGCCTTTGCGCATTCGGTCCGCGTTGACGCGCAGGACAACATATGGGCGGTGGACGAAGGCACCGACATGCTCATCAAGTTCAGCCCTGAGGGCAAGATCCTGATGACCATCGGCCGGCGCGAGGATCCGGTCGAGATGCTCTCGATGATGCCAGGCGCGGGACGCTTCCATGGCCGCAACGCAAAGTACCGCTTCGGCCGCCAGACCGACGTGGCCTGGGACCAGCAGGGCAACATCTTCGTTTCCGATGGCTACTTCGACGCGCGCGTGGTGAAGTACGACAAGAACGGCCGGTTCATCAAGGCGGTCGGCACGCGCGGCAACGGCAACCTGCAGTTCAACACGCCGCACTCGATCGCCGCCGACTTCCAGGGCAACGTCTACGTCGGCGACCGCGGCAACGCTCGCGTGCAGGTGCTCGACAACAACCTGAATTGGAAAGCGAACTACACGAACGTCGGCAACCCCTGGGGCGTCTGCGTCTCGGGTGGGCCTGGCCCAAAGAACCCGGGCAAGCAGTACCTCTATTCGACCAACTCCTGGCCGGACAGCGCGCCGGCTGCTGCCGCCGAGTTCACCGGCGAGGTCTACAAAATGGAGCTCGACGGGACCATCGTCGGGAAGTTCGGCAGGGCCGGAAAGGCGGTTGGCGAGTTCTCGACCATTCACCAGATGGACTGCCGCGATCCGGACGTGATCTACACCGCCGAGATCAACAACTGGCGCTCGCAGAAGATTCTGCTGAAGCCGCAGGCCAAGACCACGAGTCAGCAGTAGGAGAGCGCATACCATGTTCCGTACGTTCAAGCACCTCGTGGTCGCCGCGGTCCTGACGTTCAGCGGATCGCTCATGGCCCAGTCGCCCGTTGCCGACATCGCCTTCGACACCAACGCCGACCTGCTCAAAACACCTAACGACGTCTTCGTTGGCGAAGTGGGCGGGGTTGGCGCGAATTCGAAGGGCCAGATCTTCGTCTACACCCGCACCGGACATCCCTACGCCACGATTGGCGACAACCGCACGTTCTCGCGCGGCGGCTCCCGGCTTTTTCAATTCGATCCGAACGGCAAGTTCGTTCGCGAGCTCGGCCAGGACGTCTACGGCTTCAACGCGGCGATCGGGCTGCGCGTCGACCCGCAAGACAACGTGTGGACCATCGACGCGGCGGCCAGCCAGGTCCTGAAGTTCGATCCCGAAGGCCGCCTCACGTTGGTGCTCGGACGCAAACCGGAAACGATCAACGTGCGACCTGGCCCGCCGCCTGGTGGAGCGCCGCCTGGTGGAGCGCCGCCTGGCGCAGCGCTCGGCAGGTCCGGTGGTGCTCCCGGCGCGGCGCCCTCAGGCGCGGCGGCTCCTCCCCCGCCTGCTCCGGGTCCTCCCGGCGACGGTGGTCCGGGCGGTGGCGGGCAAGGCGGTCGCGGCGGTCCAGCCGGAGCGGGCACGCCCGGCTCCAGCTTCTCGCGTCCGACCGACGTGGCCTGGGATCGCGCCGGCAACATCTACATCGCCGACGGCATCGGCACCAACAACCGGGTTGCGAAGTTCGACAAGGACGGGAAGTTCCTGAAGCACTGGGGCTCGACCGGCTCAGGGCAGGGCCAGTTCACTGGCGTCAAGGCGCTGGCGATCGACGCTCAAGGCAATGTGTATGTCGCCGACTTTGGCAACAAGCGCATCCAGGTCTTCGACAGCGAGGGCACGTTCAAGTCCGAGTTCGGCAACGTCGGCACGCCACTGGCCATGTGCATCACGCGCGGCCCGACCCAGTACCTCTACATCTCCCACGCCGGCGACGACGACGGCATGGAGGACGCCGCGATCTACAAGGTGCAGCTCGACGGCAAGGTGGTGGGCAAGTTCGGATCGGCCGGCAAGCTGCCGAAGGAGTTCGGCTTGGCCAACTCCATCGACTGCCGCAACGAGAACGAGCTGCTGATCGGCGAGATGACCAACTGGCGGGTTCAGAAGGTCACACTGAAGAAATAGGACACGACAACGTACGTAGCCGCGGAGGCGCGGAGCCACGGAGAAATCTATCTAACCTCCGCGTCTCTGTGTCTCTGTGTCTCTGTGGCCAGCGTCCGTAATCGTTACTGAAGTGCTCGCCTGATCGCCCCGCGATCGATCTCGACTCCACCAATGAACATCCGCGAGATGCGGCGCGTGTTGGTGATGTCATCCAACGGATTCGCGTCGAGCACCAGGAAATCGGCCCGCTTCCCCACCGCCAGCGTGCCCGTGTCGTTCAGGTGAAGGTACTCGGCTGAGCGGCTCGTCGCCGCAACGATGGCCGCGGCGGGGGGCATGCCGGCCTCGACCATGTCCTGCAATTCCAGCTGTTCGGCCAGCCCGAACACGTGATCTTCCAGCCCGGTGTCGGCGCCCAGGACGATGCGCGCCCCGGCGCGATTGAGCTTGGCCAGACTCCTCTGCAGAATCGCGTAGCGTCCCTTCGCGGCGTCGGCTGCCGCCGGGTTGCGGGTCGAAAACGCGCGCTTCATGCGGTCCACCACTTCGGGCGCGAGCGTGTCGTTCAACAGCCGCAGCAACGGGTCGCCGTCGCTCAACCAAGCTGGAAGGGTCGAGTGCGTCGCGCGCTCCGGACTCGACAGATTGCCGTTCACGTAGACGCCGCGCTTGACGATGGCCGCGATCAGCTCGTCGCTCATCTCGATGTCACGCACCAGGTGGACCAGGCCATCAATGCCCGCATCGACGAGATCGACCGCATCGACGTGATAGAACACGTGCGCGTTGACGCGCAGCCCGCGCTTGTGGGCCTCGTCGATGACCGCGCGGTAGAGCAGTGGGCTGAGCTTCGGTGCGCGGCCGTTTCGATCGTCCACCCAGATCTTGACGATATCGACCTTGCGGGCCGCGAGCTCGGCGACGGCCTGCCGCGCCTGCGCCTCGGTCGTGATCTCGTAGGCGATGCCGGCATAGGCCGCGCCGCCCGGTCCGGCATTGGGCGCGCCGATGCCGCGCCCGGCGACGAGCAGCCTGGCGCCGCCGAGCTTGCCGGCTGACTGCTCAGCACGAATGTCGTACAGGACGTCGCCCTTCTCGATACCCTGCGACTGCGCGACGGCGATGCCGAAATAGAGCGCGCGGTTGAGATCGGAGAGCACCGTCTCGCGCGTGTAGTTGTCGGCCGTGTAGCTGACGCCGCGTTGAAAGCCTGGATGAACGTGCGTGCTCACGAGCGGCGGCATGACCGTCTTGCCGGTGAGATCGACGCGCCGCGCGCCTGCAGGCGCAGTCACCTCGCCGTTCCGCCCCACCCGGGTGACCAACCCTCGCTCGACGAGAAACGCGGAGCTCTCAATCGCGGGACGTGCGTCGCCGGAAATGAGCCGCGCGCCCTCGTAGAGCACCGCGCCGGTCTGCGCAACCATCTGTGAAGGCGCCGACGCGAGCATCGCCAACATCGCGACACCTTGCCAGCTCAGAAGACGCTTGTTCACCATTCCCTCGTCACAAACATTAGCCGCAGAGACGCGGAGACGTGGAGCCTTTTCGTCGAATCAGATTTTTCGTGTTCTTCGTGTTCTTCGTGCCCTTCGTGTCCTTCGTGTCCTTCGTGTTCTTCGTGTTCTTCGTGTTCTTCGTGTCTTCGTGTTCTTCGTGTGTTCTTCGTGGTTCCAGAATCGCCTTGTTTCTTCGCGCCTTCTATGAAGCGGCCGACGTACGTTGGCTGCGCGTTCGTCCCATGTTGCTGGCTTCCCTTGGATTCGCGATCTACGATGCCAGGTCATCATGCGCCTGACCCGTCGCAGCTTCCTCTCGATCGCGGCTCTCGCGCCCGCAGCGTGCGCGCAGGCAGAGACGCGGCTGCAAAACCCCGACAACTTACCGCTCGCGCCGGGCCGGCAGCCACTCGGCCTCGATCGTGGCCGCGACGGGGTCGTGATCGTGCCGGCTGGCTACAGCGCGGCGAAGCCGGCTCCGCTGATCGTCATGCTGCACGGCGCGGGCGGAACCGGCGCGACGATCGCGTCCCGGCTCAACCTCGCCGAAGAATTCGGCATCGTCGTGCTCGCTCCCGATTCGCGCGACCCCCGGTCGTGGGACATGATCGTTGGCGGCGGCTTTGGCCCCGACGTGGACTTCCTGTCCGCAGCGGTCGCGTCGGTGCAGCGGCGCTGTGCGGTCGACGCGCAGCGGATCACGCTGGCGGGCTTTTCCGACGGCGCGTCCTACGCGCTGTCGCTGGGGCTTGGCGCCGGCGATGTCTATTCGAAGATCATCGCTTTCTCGCCGGGCATCCTGCAGCCGCAGCGGGTCAAGGGCAAGCCGCGCATTTTCATCTCACACGGCACCGACGACAACATTCTGCCGATCGACGTGACGAGCCATCTCTTCGTGCCGCGATTGAAGCAGCAGGGCTACGACGTCACCTACGAGGAGTTTCAGGGCCGCCACACCGTGCCGCCCGAGATTCAGCGCAAGGCGCTCGAGTGGAATCGGTAGTCATTCACTGTTCGCGATACGCTGTTCGCCATTCGCGGTTCGCCATTCGCTGTTCGCAATTCGCTGTTCGCAATTCGCGGTTCGCTACAACGCCAACGGAACTTACGTTGGCCGCGGAGGCGCGGGAACGGTCCCTGGGCCGACGCCGCAGTGATCCAGATCAACCCGCCGTGCACACGAGAGAACCGCTCGATTCATGCGCGTCTTCTCGGCCCGTTGATGCCTTCCCGCGGTTGCCCAGTTTCCGGTTCGAGCCGGGCGATTCTGAGCCGGCGTAGCGCTTCGTGCGCTGGCGGACGCGCCTTCGTGGTTATACTCCCTCCCACATGTTCCGACTGGCGCTGGCCTCTCTGCTTGCCCTCGGCGTGGCAACCGCCCATCCGAGTCAAAACGAACAACCCTCAGACGCCGAACGCCCGGTGCTGCTGGCGGCCGGCGACATCGCTCGCTGCGGCCCCGAGCTGCGCGGCGCCATGGCGACCGGGCGACTGCTCGATCGGCTGCAGGGCACGATCCTGTCACTCGGCGACCACGCCTATACGACCGGCGCCGCCGGCGACTTCCAGCAATGCTATGAGCCGGCGTGGGGCCGCCACAAAGGGCGCACGCGGCCGACGCCGGGCAATCACGACTACTTCAGCGAGAACGGCCGCGCTTATTTTTCGTACTTCGGCGAGAACGCCGGGCCCGAACGCCGCGGCTATTACAGCTTCGAAGTCGGCGGCTGGCACATCGTGTCGCTCAACAGCACCATCGAGTCGGGCGCCGCGTCGCCGCAGATTGAGTGGCTGCGCAACGATCTGAAAACCCATCCGTCGGTCTGCGCTCTGGCTTATTGGCACATCCCTCTGTATAGCTCCGGCGACCACGGCAGCAACCCGAAGATGCGCGATGCGTGGGAAGTGCTGTATCAGTACGGCGTCGACATCGCCCTCACCGCCCACGATCACGACTACGAGCGGTTCGCTCCGCTCGACGCGAAAGGCAAACCCGATCCGGCCGGCGGCATCCGCCAGTTCGTCGTCGGCACCGGCGGCGCCGGCGTCTATCGGTTCGACAAGCTGGTGCCGCAGAGCGAGGTCCGCAACAACGAGTCCTACGGCATCCTGAAGCTGACCCTGGCGCCGACCGGTTACGACTGGGAGTTCGTGCCCGCCGTAGGTACATTCAAAGACAGCGGCACGGCAACATGTTCGGAGCGCTCGGCCAAACCCTGACGAACCAAGAAGCCGGAAGAAAGAGGGAAAAAAGCGTCCTACAATAAGGGGCTATCGGAAAGACCCAGGAGAGACCATGTCCCGTTCGACCAGATTCACCATCATCCCCGCAAGTTTTATTCTTGCAGTCTTCATCGCATCGTGGACCGGCCTGATCGCGCAGGCGCCGGCCGGACAACAGCCGCCGCCACCGCCGCCGGCGCCGGCGCCGGCAAATACTCCACCCAAGCCTCTGGTGCCGGTCGCGGCGAGCTCGGTCGCCGCCAATCCCGACGTTTATCTGAACGAGTACGTCACGATGACCGCGGCAGTCGAGGCGAATCTCTCAAAGTCGGCGTTCTCGGTCGACCAGGACAAGACCAAGAGCACCGGTAAGGAAGTGCTGGTTCTGGCGCCGACGCTCCAGTCGGCCACCGACGTGAATACGTATGTCACGGTCATCGGCCAGTTGGTGAAGTTCGATCCGGCCGACATCGCCACCAAGTTGAAGGATTACAAGCTGGACCTCTCACCCGACGCGGTGAGCAAGTACATGGGCAAGCCGGTGGTGCTGGCCACGGCCGTGATCAACACCGCCGGCGTCGACATCGCCAAGAAGCCGATTCCGCCACCGACCACCGACGACCTGACGTTGCAGCGCGTGATGGTGCGGCTGCCGCCGGCACAGGCCGCGCTTCGCAAAGGCATCGATGGATCATCGGCCGACCTCACCAAGGAGCAGGCCACGATCATCAGGAACGCGTTCGCCGAGACTGAAACGTTCTGGAAGACGAAGGGCAACACCGAGGCCATGAACATCGCAGCCGAAGGCAAGAAGCACGCGGACGCCGTGCTCACGGCGTCGGCCGCCGGGCAGTGGGATCAGGTGAAGGCAGCCGCCACGCCGATGGGCGCGGTGTGCGGGACTTGCCACGGCAAGTTTCGCGAGCGCATGGACGACGGCACATTCCGCATCAAAGCCGGCGGCAAATAACACAGCGAATTGCGAACAGCGAATTGCGAATAGCGACTGGAAGGAGCCCTATGAAGAAGACCGCGCTTGTGGCAATGAGCATCGTCGTGATGGCAGGCGTGTTTGCAGCGGCGCAGCAGGGGCAGCGGCGGGCGCCGGATCCGCGTTCGATGGGTGGTGGCGACTGTCGCGACAATCCCTACAACTGTGCCGATACACCCAATCCGCTGACGCCGCCCGACACGGTGTGGCTCGAAGAAATGACGTGGATGGATGTGCGCGATGCGATGAAGGCCGGCAAGACCTCCATCATCATCTCGACCGGCGGGATTGAGCCCAACGGCCCGTGGCTCGCGCTGGGCAAGCACAATTACGTGCTGCAGGCCAACTGCGAAGCCATTGCCCGCAAGATGGGCAACGCGCTCTGCGCGCCGATCATCAAACTGGTTCCCGAAGGCAACATCGAGCCGAAGTCCGGTCACATGGTGTCGCCCGGCACGATGACGATGCGCGAAGAGACGTTTGCGGCGGTGCTCGCCGACGCGGCCGAGAGCCTGCAGGCGCACGGCTTCAAGAACATCATCTTCATCGGCGACAGCGGCGGCAATCAGGAGAGTCAGAAGGCGGTCGCCGAGAAGCTCACGGCCAAGTGGGCCGGCAAAGCGCTGGCGCTGCACATCCCCGAGTACTACGACTACGCCGGCGTCACGAAGTACATGACCGAGCACGGCATCAAGCAGACCGAGCCTGGTGACCAGATGCACGATGATGCGGTCATCACGCTGAACATGTTCATCACCGATCCGAAGTCGGTCCGCTACGACGCGCGCGTCAAGGCGAACAAGGCGACGATCAACGGCGTCTCGGTGGCCGATCGCGCGAAGAACACCGCGCTGGCGAAGCAGATCGTCGAGTTCCGCGCCACCAAGACGGTGGAGGCCATCAACAAGGCGATCAGCGCGAAAACCGGTAAGGCGACGGCGCAGTAGAAGCTGGTCGCTATTCGCTATTCGCTATTCGCTATTCGCGGTTCGCTATTCGCTGTTCGCGGTTCGCGGTTCGCCAAGACACTCGGGCGGCCTGGAGGATCTCTCCACGCCGCCTGCCGTGTTCGAGCAGAATGTTTAGCCGCCGGTTCCCGTGCC
Source organism: uncultured Acidobacteriota bacterium (assembly GCA_963773045.1). Classification (GTDB taxonomy): domain Bacteria; phylum Acidobacteriota; class Vicinamibacteria; order Vicinamibacterales; family UBA2999; genus 12-FULL-67-14b. Next base: position 59,548 of record CAVYZT010000018.1, read on the forward strand.
GGTTCCCGGCTGTCCGCCTACGCGGCCGAAGGCCGCTACGGCGAGACCTCGCCGTAGCTCGTTGGCTATTGCGCGAGCGAAGGCGGGCCGGATTAGAAGGCGACGCGTGCCGTGATTTGCATCGTGCGCGAGTAGTTGGCCTGCGCGGTAACGCGGCCGAAGTTGGCGTTGCCCTGCGCCGCGCTCTGCAGCGCCTGGAACCAGGGATTGTTGAACAGGTTGATCACCTCGAGGCGAATCGTCCCACGGCGCGAGCTGCCGAGCGGCAGGTCCTTGTTGATCGCCAGATCGGTCGTGTTCCGCCACGGTGAGTAGACGCCAGGGAGGATTCGCGGCGCGTCGCCGAATGTCCCGGCCGGCGCCTGCGTGAACGCCGCTGGATTCAAGTAGAGGTTGTCGTCGGGATTGGCCTCCAGCCGGTCGGTGATGCTCCCCGGGACTCGGGGATCGACGCCGGGCACCACGTTGGGCCGCTGATTGGCGCCCAGCAGGTTCGTGTTCGCGGTGTTCTGGCTGACACCGATCGGAAAGCCGCTCTGCATCTGGATGACGGCCGACAACGTCCATCCGCCGGCGATCCAAGCGCCGGCGCCGGTGGTCAGCCAGCGCTGGCCGCGGCCGAACGGTAAGCGGAAGATCGGGCTGGCGACAAGCTTGTGCGGTGAGTCGAGCAGGCTGCGGCCGTATTCGGAATCCGGATTGTAGTAAGGCGAGCCCGGCACCGCCGCGAAGTGGTTCAGGATGCCGGGCGAGTTGGAGTAGTAGTTGCCCTGGGCAAACTGATTGTCGTCGAGCCGGCTGTAGGTGTAGCTGATGCGGCCGCCCCACACTCCGGTGGCGCGCTTGCTCACCGAGACGACCCCGGCGTGATACTGCGAGCGCGCGTTGGTGCTGTAGATGTAGTTGACGTTGTCGAACTGCGGGAACGGCCGGAGCAGCTGATTGCGCTGAATCGTCGCCCGGCTCGCGAACGCGCCTGCCCCGGCAATGCCGAAGAACGGGTTCGGCACGAGCTCGGTCAAGCGGTTCGTGCCACTGACGTTGTTCAACGACAAGTACTTCGGATCGACTTGATTGATGTTCACCTGGCCGGTCGCCGTTCCTCCCCAGGTCAAGTGCTGCCCGGTCGAGCCCATGTAGGTCAGGCCGATGCTCATGTCATTAGGCAGCTCGCGCTGAATGTCGGCTGAGTACCGATGAACCCGTGGCGCGTCGCGAGCCGGATCGATGATCGTGAGGGCGCTGCTGGTGCCGGTGAGCATCCCGAGCGAATTCCCGCTGACCGGCGTCAGGCCGCCGGGGAATGGATTGTTGATCGAGGTAATCGGGATCAACGTGTCCTGCTGCAGCGTCGACGTCTGCGAGTAGCCGGCGGTGGACTGGACGCCGGATTGCCACGGCGCCCAGAACAGTCCGTAGCCGCCGCGGACGACCGTCTTGGGGTTGAGGGTGTAGGCCAACCCAACTCGCGGTGACCACTTGATGGCCGGCGGACTGCCAGCTTCCGAATCGCCATCGCCGGCGTAGATGACGCCGCCTTTCACCTGTCGCGCCGGCGTGCCGGCCACGAGGTCGGCCGGAATGGTCACGTTCAGCGGGCTGACGGCGTCCTCATCGAAGCCGACGATCAGCTGGTCGTCCTTCTCGGCCAGCCCGGACTCATGCTCGAGCCGCACGCCATAGTTCAGCGTCAGCCGATCGTTGATCCGCCAGTCGTCCTGCACGAAGAAGCCGTAGTACTTGACGAACTGGTTGAAGCGGCTTGCCAGTGTCAGCGTACCGGCTGACGGATACCCGAGCACGAGATCGGCGATCGCGTTCTGACTGAGCGCGTTCGGCGTGTTCGCGTTGCTGCCGGTGAAACGCCCGTTGAAGGTGTACGAACCCGCCGATTGGCCGTTGGCCAGCGCATCGACGCCGATCACGCGATAGTCGGCGCCAGTCTTGAAGCTGTGCGATCCGGCGAGGCGGTTGACCGCACCGTTCACGCCCCACGAGTAGTAATTGGTGTCGGAGAGACCGGAGTTTCCGGTTCCCGCGTACCCGGTAAGGGTCAGCGCCGGGAACTTCTGGACCGGAATCGCGTCGGCAAACGCAGGGTCCAGGCCGCTGACGCTATGCATGTCGAACGGATAGGGCAGCGTGTTGTCGTCGCTGAATGTGTTCATTCCCACTCGCAACGTCGCCACGGTCGTCGGGCTCAGGATATAGGTGTTGTTGAGCACGAAGACGTTGACATCCCGATCCAGATGAAACGCCGGGGCGGCGTAGGGCGCATCCGGGAAGTAATTGGCATCCGGCTCGAAGGAGTTCTGGAACAAGTACAGGCCGTTCAGCGTGATGCGGTCGTTGATGTGGTGATCGATCTTGATGGAGTACTGCTGTGCCTTCGAATTGATGATGTCCTGCCCCGGGTAGTTCACGTTGTTGTCATCGAGTTCCGGATGCAGCGTCGGCAGCGGCAAGGCGCTGGCGAACGAGCGCCCGACCGGATTGATACGGTTGGCGGGGATGATGTTGCCCGGAAATGGCTGACGATTACCGGCGGCATCGGTCGTCAACGGATCGTAGATGACGATCAGCCGGCCTTGCGCGTCTCTGAAGTTGCTGAAGTCGCCATTCCGCATCGCCGCCGTCGGCACGTGCAGCGTGGTGTTCTGTGACTGGCCGTCACGGTAGCCCTCACCCGCCGCCCAGAAAAACGTCTTGCCCCGGACGATCGGGCCGCCGACGCCGCCGCCGGCGTTGTGCCAGAACTGCGCGTTGGTGGGGATGCCGCGGATTTCGTTGAAGAAGTTGCCGCCGACCAGGGCGTTGGGCCGCGTGAGGTAGTAGCCCGACCCGCGAAACTGATTCGACCCCGATCGCGCGGTCGTGTTGAAGACGCCGCCGCCAGTGCGCCCCATCTCGGAGTCGTAGGTGTGGACCTGAATGCGGATGTCCTCGACCATCTCGGTCGAGGGATTGGTCGACGAGCGGTTCTGCAAATCCGTGATCGGATAGCCGTCGAGCAGATAGTTGTTCGCGCGCACGCCGCCGCCGCCGACCGACAGGGTCGACGCGCCCGACTGGTCTTGCATGCGATTCCAGTGCGTGTCCCCGCTGCTCTGCACCGTGGGCACCGTGACCGCCATCAGAAAGACGTTGCGCCCGACGCTCGGCAGCGTCTCGAGCGTCTTGGCGTCGAGCACCTCGGCGTGGGATGCGTTCGACGTCTCGATCAGCGGCGCATCGGCGGTGACGGTGATGGTTTCGGCGATCGCGCCGATCTCGAGGGTGATGTCGAGGGTGACGAACTGCTGCGTGCCGATGCGAATGCCCTGGCGCTCGAAGCCCTTGAACCCTTGTACCGCGGCCTTCACGGTGTAGGTGCCGGGATCAACCGCGGGAAAGGAGTACTCGCCGGAGCTGTTGCTGACCGTGTCGCGCGAGACGCCGCTACCGTCGTTGACCAGCGTCACCGTCGCGCCAGGGATGACGCCCTGAGAGTCCCGGATGGCGCCACGCAGGCCGCCGTAAAACGATTGAGCTGTGAGGGAAAGGGCCGAACCGAAGACGAGCAAGCCTACCGCCAACGCGTATCGGAGAATTCGCATACCACCCTCCTGATGTCACGGGCAGCGGCGACGCTGCCACAACGCGCGCGAGCCGACGATAGCGGGACCTTAGCACCTTCCCGAGCGGGAATGAAGAACGAAGACTGAGGAAGAACGAAGCAAGAAGGGCGACGACAGAAACCGTCTACGCTCGGCCGGCAAACTCGCGCGTCTCGGTGTGGACGCGCACCTTTTCCCCTTCCTTGATGAACAGCGGTACCTGGATCTCGAGGCCGGTCTCGAGCACGGCGGGCTTGGTGACGTTGCCGCTCGCGGTGTTGCCCCGCACACCGGTCTCAGTGGACTTCACGGTGAGCTCGACCAGCGGCGGGAAGACCACGCCAATCGGCTGGCCGTTGTAGCGGTGAATCTGTACCAGCACATCGTCCACCAGTAACCCGCGATCCTCGCCGAGTGTGTCGGCCCTGAGGGTCAGCGTTTCGTAGGTGTCCTGATCCATGAAGTGATAGCCCTCGGCATCCGCATAGGAGTAGCGCGCCGACGCCATCACGAGGTCCGGCTCGGCGAACTTGTCTCCCGCCTTGAAGGTCTTGTCGAACACCGCGCGCGTAATCAGGTTGCGCATTTTCAGACGAACCAGCGTCTGGCCGCCACGGGCCGTCGGCTTCGAGATCTCGACTTCGAGACAGTGATACGGCGCGCCGTCGAACTCGAAGTAGTCCTTGCGCTTCACGTCGATGGCTTCGATGAGTGCTGGCATGAGCTTTCTATTATCGGCGACAAACCTTCGGGTGTGTCGTGGTCGCGACAAGCCTTGTGGTGGCGGCAACCCTTTCGGTTTGTCGATCGGATCTATCATTCCGAGGCATGAGACTCGCCCTTGTCGCGATCGTCACGGCGCTGGCCGCGAGCCCGGCGTTCGCCGAAGTCACCAGGCTCAGGATCGACCGACGAGAGGTGATCCTCGACGGCAAGCCATGGGGCGCCGCCGGCGCTTACGAGAAGGTGATCGGCAAAGTCGACTTCGCCCTGGATCCCAAGCTCCCGCAGAATCAGATCATCGTCGACCTCGACCTCGCCCCTAAGAACGCACAGGGTCTGGTCGAATTCTCGGCTGACTTCTATCTGATCAAGCCCGTCGACCCCAACCGAGGCAACGGCAGGCTGTTCTACGAAGCCGGCAACCGAGGGACGATGAGGATTCTCCAGACGTTTCAGCAGGCGTCGAACTCATCCGATCCCAAGACCGAAGCGGAGTTCGGCAACGGCGCGCTGATGAATCAGGGCTTCACGCTGCTCTGGATGGGCTGGCAGTGGGACGTGCCACAGGGGCGCATGCGGATGGAGATTCCCATCGCCTCCAGGAACGGCCAGCCGATCACCGGCTGGGTGCGCGGCAACTTCATTCCAGGGAAGGGCGCGACCACGGCGCTGGTGGCAGATCGAGGGCACCAGCCATACCCGGTTCTCGATCCGGCAAGCGCCGAGAATCGGATGATCGTTCGTACCATTCCCACCGATCGACCGGCCGAGATTCCGCGCGGCCGCTGGCGGTTCACCGGTCCGGGCACCGTCACCCTCGATGGCGGCTTCGAGGCGGGGCTCATCTACGACGTCATCTATCGGGCACGCGACCCGCGGGTGGTCGGCGCCGGCCTCGCCGGCACGCGTGACATCGTCAGCTTCTTGAAGTATGCAGACGCCGCTCGCGGAAATCCGGCGCCGGGCATCAAGCTGGCGATGGGCTGGGGCGTTTCACAGACCGGCCGCTTCCTCCGCCACTTCGTCTATCAGGGCTTCAACGAGGACGAGCGTGGGCGGCAGGTGTTCGACGGCGTCTTCGATCAAGTCGGCGGCGCGGGCCGCGGATCGTTCAACCATCGCTTCGGGCAGCAGTCACGCGACCAGCTGCAGCACTTCAACATCCTCTATCCGGTGGACATGTTCCCGTTCACCGACGAGGACCAGACCGATCCAGAGACCGGCGTCACCGACGGCCTGCTCGCACGGGCGCGCAAGAGCCACACGGTGCCGAAGTTCTTTCACGTGATGACCGATTCGGAGTACTTCAATCGCGCCGGGTCGCTCACGCATACCGACGTGACCGGCACACGCGACGTGGCGCCGCCGACGACGAGCCGCATCTATTTCATCGCCTCGGCCCCGCATATCGTCGGGCCGTTTCCGCCGGCGCCCTACACTGACCCGGACTTCATCGGCCAGGCGGACGGGAACCCGCTGGTGTATACGCCGGTGATCCGCGCCCTCTTCCGCGTGCTCGACCAGTGGGTGTCCGATGGCAAGGAGCCGCCGGCGAGTCGTTACCCGCTGCTCTCGGACGCGACGCTCACGACGGTCGGCGCCTCGGGGTGGCCGGCCATCCCGCATTTTCCGCGCCCGACCAATCCGATGACGACCTATCGATTGGACTTCGGGCCGGAGTGGTCGAAAGGCATCGTGACGATCGAGCCGCCAAAGATCGGCAAGGCGTTCATCGGCCGAGTGCCGGCGGTGGACGAAGCCGGCAACGATCGCGCGGGGATTCGGCTGCCGGAGATCGCCGTTCCGCTGGCGACACACACTGGGTGGAACTATCGGCATCCCTCAATCGGCTCGCCCGAGCGGCTCGCCAGCGAAATTGGATCGTATCTGCCGTTACCGAAGACCAAGGCCGATCGAGAGCGAACGAAGGATGGAAGGAAGTCGATCGAAGAGCGCTACGCCAACAAAGAGGAGTATCTGGGACGGATCTCGATTGCGGCGCTTACCTTGGTCGACGATCGGTTGCTGCTGGCCGACGACGTGACCGACATCATCCGGCGAGCGTCGGCGCACTACGATTGGGCGACGAGGAAATAGACCGAGAAAACGAGAATGAGCGTCAACGTCGAGCTGACAGTTACAGTGTGATGCCGCGGGTGAGCGCCTGCGCGCTGTTCCTCGCCGCCATTGGTGCGGCCCCGGTGAACGGGCAAGGCGGCGAGAGCCTTCAAAACGCCAACGGATTGCAGCTCCTCGTGGTTGAGGAGAACGCTCAACCCGCCCTTCGCATCGTCCTCCCTGGAAAGGCGATGTCAGATCGGTCGATCGAGGTGTTGTTTCCCGAGCACGTCACCGGCGTCAAGCGCGGCAGCACGGTCGGCGACCAGCTGTATATGTTCCAGCCGGGTTCGCAAGGCGAGCGACCGCAGTGGCGGCACGACGGGCGAAGTCTCGAGTACCAGCGCAAACTTCCTGGGGACGTCGGTCTGCTCGCCCGAGCTACGCTGGAGGACGATGGCGTTCGCTTTCACTACGAGTTGAGCAACGAATCCCCCCTCGATTACCAGATGATTGTCGCCGTCACCGATCCACGACTGACCTCGGCCTTCCACGACGTGCGTCTGGAGCGGACTTACGTGCACCACGCGAGCGGCTTCGACTTGCTGGCATCGGAAACGCCGAGCCGGCTCACGCTGCCACTGAGCCAATGGCTGCCTGCGAGGTATCTGGCGTCGTTCACCTGGCCCGTGCCAGAGCAGCGGGTTGAGCGTCGCGTTGACGGGATTACGTACTACAACAAGTCGCGGCCGGTCGATCAGCCGTTCATCGCCACGCTGTCGACAGACCATGAGTGGGTGGTTGCGAGCTTCGCCCGACAACCCGGCAACGTGTGGAGCAACCCCGCGTTGACCTGTCAGCACGTCGACCCACAGGCGTCGCTCTCGCCGGGGCAACGCGCCACGCTGGAGATGAAGATTCTCGTCCTGCGTACTTCACTGGAAGACGCGATGCAGCAGGCAATCCGTCAACGCGAGTCGTTGAAGTAGCACGGCGCCGACAGATGCCCGTTAGCCGGCATGCAATGATGAACCACCACTGGCCTCGCGCGGCGCTGATCGCCGGCGTCGTGTACCTCGTCATCGGCAGGACGTTCGCCTGGCCGACCGACCACGTGGTCGCGTGGCGATGGGCGGCCTGGGCAGTCAGCGGCGCGGTCTTCGCGACACACATTGGCTACGAACACTTCGGGTCGCGCCACTCGCCTCTTGCCACCGCGCTTCATGCTGCCGTGGCGGTCGCCATCGGGGCATTCGGGCTTGCCGTTGCCGGCGCGCTCAACTCCCTGCGCACGACCGCTGCAATTCAACCCTTGTGGCTCCTCGCCTTCGTCGCCTGGCCCGCGCTCACCGCTCTTCCGGCGTTTCTGATGGCTTTGGCGGCATCGGCCGTACTCGCACGCCTTCCGCGGAGCGCCAGATGAATCTGCCGTCGCCAAACGATTCTCCTGATCCCTGTCTCCTGTTAACCCCTTCTGATCTCCTTGTCTCCTGTTAGCCCCCTTCTGATCTCCTTGTCTCCTGTTCGCCCCTTCCGATCTCCTTATCTCCTGTTAGCCTCTTTGTGGTCTCCTTATCTCCTGTTAGCCCACTTCATCTCGCGAAAGGAAATCCCAGATGAGTGACCTACAGAAGCGAGGCGACCAGACACGGACCACCATCGCGCCCTGGCTCTCGGTACGACAGGGAGCGAAGGCGATCGACTTCTATCGCACGGCACTCGGCGCCGAGGCGTTGTTTCGCCTCGACAGCGACGAGGGCGCGGTGGTGGCCCGCTTGTCGGTGGACGGAGCCGAATTCTGGGTCGCGGACGAGTCCCCTGAACACTTGAACTTCAGTCCTGAGTCTCTCGGCGGCGGTTCGGTGAGGATCGTGCTCACTGTGGAAGACCCTGATGCGCTGTTCGAACGAGCCGTGGCCGCGGGGGCCAAGGCCGTGTCACCGGTCAGCAACACGCACGGGTGGCGCGTCGGGCGAATCGTCGATCCGTTCGGACACCATTGGGAGATCGGCAAGCCGTTGGACGAGAAGAGATGAGTCCCGATCCGGCCATCCGCTACGTGCGTGCAGGTGTGGCGTTGTCCGCAATGTGCGCCGTCGCCTTTGGAGTGTTGCTGCTGTTCGCGCCCGAGGAGGTGAGCAGTGCGCTGGCGCCAGGCAGCGGCAGCGGCCCGCTCACTCCCCTGCTCGGGGCCGCTCTTCTTGGATTTGGCGCAATGAACTGGATCGCTCGGGGCGCGGTGCTGGGCGGCATCTACGGTCGGGCGGTGGTCGCGGGCAATCAGACGCACCTGACGATCGGTGGCCTGCTGCTCGTGAAGCAGGTTATCGACGGCGGAACCGGCAGCCTGGCGTACTGGGTGCTGGCCAGCGCCTACGTTCTCGGAGCCGTCTTCTTCAACTACTTGACCTTCTTCAGCTCGGGAATACGGCGCGAGGCATGACGAGCTCCGAACTCGTCGGGCGCATCGCCAGTGTCCAGTGGGAAAGCCGTGCGCGGGAATTCGAAAGGAGCAGCACATGGAGCTCGGTACGTTTTCGATCAGCCTGGCGGTCAAGGACATCCAGGCGTCGAAGAGTTTCTACGAGAAGTTTGGATTCACAGCGTTCGCAGGCGACATCACCCGGAACTGGGTGATCTTGAAGAACGGCCATCATGTCATCGGCCTGTTTCAAGGCATGTTCGACAAGAACATTCTCACCTTCAACCCCGGTTGGGACAGCAACGCCCAGAAGCTCGCTTCGTTCACTGACGTCCGCGACTTGCAGCGCCAGCTCAAGGCGGAAGGGGTGCAGCTCGTACAGCAGGCCGACGAAAGCACGACAGGACCGGCCAGTTTCGTCGCCGTGGACCCCGACGGCAATCCGATCCTCGTCGATCAGCATGTGTGAGCGCGCCGAGACGCGGGATGACCGATCTCCGGTCTCGGCACCGTTTCATACACTCCGCAGATACTGATGAACGGAGAAGATCGCTGCAGAGCCCTCTCCCACGGCCGCCGCGATGCGACGATTGGCAGTGGCGCGCACGTCGCCTGCGGCGAACACGCCCGGTACCGTCGTCTCGAACATCAGTGGGTCGCGATCGAGTCCCCACGGCTGGCACGCCGCCTTCGCATCGGCGCCGGTCAGGATGAAACCGTTCTCGTCCACTGCGACCAATGACCGGAAGGCCTCGGTCTTCGGCGCGACGCCGATGAAGATGAACAAGGCATGCCCTTCGAGGCTGTGCGCCTCGCCGGTGACGGCATTGCGCACGTCGAGCCGCTCGAGATGGCCGTTGCCGTGAACGGCGGTGATCTCCGAGTTGCCGAGCACCGAGATGTTCTCAGCCGCTTTGATGCGATCGGCCAGGTAGTTCGACATCGCCGGAAGGAGGGTGGGCTTCCGGGCGATCAGGGTGACGTGTGAGGCATAGCGCGCGAAAAACAGCGCGCCCTGCCCTGCCGAATTCGCTCCGCCCAGCACGAATACCCGCTGGCCCCGGTACATCGCGGCTTCTGACAGCGCCGCGCCGTAGTAAACCCCGGCGCCGACGAGCGGTGTCACGCCCGGAACCTCCAGCTCGCGAACCGACATTCCGGTGGACAGCATGAGCGCGTGGCACGCCACTTCGGCATGGTTCGAGAGCGTGATGACCTTATACGGATCAACTCGTTTCACGCCGGCCACGGAATGGCCAATCATCAGCTCGCAGCCAAAGCGCTTCGCCTGCATTGCGGCCCGGCGCGCGAGGTCGGCACCGGTCACGCCATTGGGAAAGCCGAGGTAGTTCTCGATCATCGAGCTCGTTCCCGCCTGGCCGCCCGGCGCATTCTGCTCGATCAGGATCACCTTGAGTCCTTCCGACGCGCCGTAGACCGCGCATGCCAGCCCCGCGGGTCCGCCGCCAACCACCGCGAGGTCATAGAACGGACGATCTGGCGCAGTCTGCAACCCGACCCTGGCCGCCAGTTCGGCATGCGACGGCTGCACGAGCATGGTCCCGTCGGCCAGCAGCACAACGGGCAGTCGTGCCAGATCACCACCCTTCGCCGTCAGAATCAGCTCGCGCACCGCGGCGTCTTGTTCGACATCGATCCATTGATACGGGATTTGGTTGCGCGACAGGAAGTCGCGCGCGTCGTAGCTCTGCGGCGACCAGCGGGACCCGACGATACGGACGCCTTCGAACGAGTCGCGATGCCGTGCCGCCCAATCGGCGAGCAAATCGTCCAGCACGGGATACAGCCGCTGCTCCGGCGGATCCCACGGTTTCATCAGGTAATGGTCGAGCCCGGCTTCGTTGATGGCCGCGATCGCGGCCTCGGAATCGGCGTAGGCGGTGAGCAGCGCGCGCTTGGCGCCGGGATCGAGCTTTCTCGCCTCGCGCAGGAACTCCGTGCCGGTCATGTCCGGCATTCGTTGATCGACGAGAAACAGCGCGATCGGCGTACCGCGTCGCTTCAACGCTCGGGTCGCTTCGATCCCATCCGTGGACGAAGACGCCGCGATGATGCGATACCGCTGCCGGTAGCGATGCCTGAGATCTCGCTCGATGGCCGCGAGCACTTCGCGATCGTCGTCGGCGACAAGGATGACGGGTTTGGCCACGCGTGAGACTCCTGACGGCTGTGCTTATGAAGGTGAAGTGGTCGACGCCGGCAGCGTGACTCGAAACTCACTGCCGCTCGGGCTCGTGCTCATGTCGATGGCGCCGCGATGGCGCTGGACGATGCGCCGGGCGATGTCCAGGCCGAGGCCGGTGCCCTTGCCGACGTCCTTGGTCGTGAAGAAGGGGTCGAAGATGCGATGAGCGATCGCTTCCGGAACGCCCGGCCCGTCGTCGATGACGCGCACCACGACGCTGCCAGCCGCAGCGTCGGCGACGATCCGCACGTGCCCACCCGGAGTCGCATCGATGGCGTTGTCGATCAGGTTCGACCACACCTGGTTGAGCTCCCCGCCGTAGCCTTCGATCGCCGGCAAGTCCGGTGCGACCTGCAGGTGTACGTCGACGCCATTCGACCTGGCTTTCGACCGCAGGACTGTGATCGTGTCTGAGAGTCCCTGCCCGATTGCGATCGGCTGAGGCACGGTCTCCTGGTTAAGGTAGGTGAACCCCTTCACGGCCGCGACGAGCGCGTGGATCCGCGAAGCGCCAGTGTTGATTTCGGCTGCCAGTTGCCGGACACAGTGCATGACCGACAGATACTCGATAACCGCGGCGACGTGGTCCGCACCCACGGCGCGGTTCAGCCTCTCCAGATCCTCCACCTCGAATCCTGATGCCACTAGTGGCTCGACATCCACGGTGTCGATGCCCCGTGCGGCCAACCAGCCATCGATCAGTTCCTGACGATCGGCGAGCTCCAAGGGCGCCACGCCGCCTCCGGTCGGTGGGCGTGCCTCGCGACGTTCGGCGACCGCGCGATCTTGATCATCGGAGAGACACAGGGCAGAAAATCGTCTGCTGGCCGCTTCGAACGCGGTGAGCGTGGTGATGAGCGTTTTCGAGCTTCGAGCGACAGCCGAGGCCGGGTTGTTCAGCTCGTGAGCCAGACCCGCGGCCAGCCGGCCCAGAGAGATCATCTTCTCGTCGAGCAGCTCGCTCGACTTGAACACCCGGACCCGATCGAGCATCACGTGGACGAGCACGCCGGTGAGCTCGTAGCAGTCTCGAATCATGCGCGGCAGATCGGCGGCCGGAACCATGAGAATGTGCGTGGTCTCCTCGGCCACGACATTCCCGGGCGGCGCCTTCAACCGTGAGTACGGAAGCAGTCCGGTGACATCTCCGCCGTGCCACTCCATGACGAGGCGAGGGCCGGCGCCGCGGTCCACGCGAATGGTCAAGTGGCCATCGAAGATGATGAACAGGCCGCGCACCGGCCCGGTTGCGGGCGTGAGAAACTCACCAGGCTCGATCGTCAGTTCATGGCCGTTGGCCACCAGCCACTGGAGCTGATCTCTCGGAACGCTGCCGAGCGTGCGGTGAGCGAGGAGGCGCTCGAGGAGCGACGAGGAGTCCATAGCCGGCCGTGTGATGAACCTGAAGATCTTACACGCGCGCCGAGGCCACGGGGGTTCCCTCGATCCCTCTTTGGGAAGTCCGTGACAGAATCCACGGGTTCGGCCCCAGTTCCGGGCTGCCGCTTGCCCCTGCATCAATGAATAGAGACTCGATTCGAGCGTTCGCCCTGAGCATCGCCGGCGTGGCCATCGCGGTGCTCCTCCGGTGGTTCCTCGACCCTGTCATGGGTGAGACGCTGCCTCTGGTCACGCTGTTTGGCGCGGTCGCCTTCGCCGCCTGGGCCGGCGGCTACCGTTCCGCCATCGTCGCGGCCATTCTCGGCTATCTCGCGTGCGACATTCTCTTCATTCCGCCTCGAGGTCGGGTCGGTCTCGACAGTCTCGGCACCATCGTCGGCCTGATCGCGTATCTCTTCACCTGCGCGCTCATCATCGGCTTCGGCGCGGCGATGCGAGACGCGCAGACCCGCGCCAACACGCAACGCGAGGTCTTGCAGGTCACGCTGCGCAGCATTGGCGACGCGGTCATCACCACCGACACCGATGCCTGCATCACCTACCTGAATGCCGTGGCTCAATCGCTCACGGGTTGGACGCACGACGCTGCGCACGGCCAACCTCTGCAGTCGGTCTTCCGGATCATCAACGAAGAGACCCGGCAGCCAGTCGAGAATCCGGCCACCAAGGCCTTGCGCGAAGGGGTGGTCGTTGGCCTGGCCAATCACACGTTGTTGATCCAGAAGAACGGCGGCGAAGTGCCGATCGATGACAGCGCCGCCCCCATCAAGGATGAGCAGGGCCGCGTCTCGGGATGCGTCCTGATTTTCCGGGACGTCGCGGCGCAACGTCGCATGGAGCAGGACAAGGCCAGGCAGCTGCAGACGGCTCGCTTCCTCGCGTCGATCGTCGAGTCCTCGGACGATGCCATTGTCAGCAAGTCACTTGGTGGCGAGATTCAGAGCTGGAACGCCGCCGCCGAGCGGCTCTTCGGCCACACCGCCGGTGAGGCGATCGGCCGGCACATTTCGCTGATCATCCCTCCCGAGCGCATCGCGGAGGAGGATCACATCGTGGCCAGCCTGAGGGCCGGGCAGCGAATCGATCACTTCGAGACCGAGCGCCTGCGGTCCGATGGGGAACGAGTCTCGGTATCACTCACGATCTCGCCGATCAAGAACGACGCCGGGGAGGTGATCGGCGCGTCGAAGATCGCCCGCGATATCACCGATCGCCGGCGAGCGGAGGCCGAGCGCCAGAAGTTCGTCACGCTCATCGAGAGCAGCACCGATTTCATCGGTATGTGCGACATGAACGGCATTCCATTCTTCATCAACCGCGCCGGGCTGCAGATGGTCGGGCTGGACACCATCGAGGAAGCGCGCCGCACGTCGGTCCGCGATTTCTTCTTTGCCGAAGATCAGGCCAGGATCATGAACGAGTTCTTCCCCGCCGTCCTGGAAAAGGGCCACGACGAAATCGAAGTGCGCTTCCGACACTTCGGCACCGGCGAGGCCCGATGGATGGCCTACAAAGTGCAGACCCTGACCGACGGCGCGGGAAGTCCGATCGCTCTGGCGACCGTCAGCCAGGATATTTCCGAGCGCAAACGACTGGAACAGAACCTGCGAACCTTGGCCGCGGACCTCTCCGATGCCGATCGACGCAAGAACGAATTCCTCGCGATGCTCGCGCACGAGCTGCGCAACCCGCTGGCGCCGATCAGCAACGCGGTTCAGGTCCTGCGGCTCGGCAGCGCCGACAGCGACGCGGTTCACGGTGCGTCGGACGTGTTGGAGCGTCAAGTAGCCCAGATGGCTCGCCTGGTGGACGACCTGCTCGATTTGAGCCGGATCACGCGAGGCAAGATCGAACTGCGGACCGAACGTGTCGAGCTCGCATCCATTATCGAGCAGGCCGTCGAAGCGGCGCGCGCCCTCTACAAGAGAGAGGGTCACACGCTGACGATGACGTTGCCGCCGCAGGCGGTCTATTTGAACGCCGACCCCGCGCGATTGACCCAGGTGCTCGGCAACCTGCTGAACAATGCGTGCAAGTTCACCGACAAGGGTGGCCACATCCACATCGCGGTGGAGCCGGAAGGCGCACACGTCGCGATCCGGGTGCGGGACAACGGCATCGGCATCGCCGTCGAGCACCTTCCCCACCTCTTCGACATGTTCACGCAGATCGATACCTCGCTGCAGCGGTCGCGCGATGGCTTGGGCATTGGCCTCACGCTCGTGAAGACGCTCGTGGAGATGCACGGCGGAACGGTCGACGTCCACAGCGAGGGACCCGGTCGCGGAAGTGAGTTCGTCGTGCGAGTGCCACTGCTCGTTGACACGCTCACGACAGCGTCGACGGCGGTCGTGCCCGGGCCGCTGGCAGCCCAGTCACGCCGCGTGTTGATCGTCGACGACAACGAGGACGGCGCCGAATCGCTGGCGATGCTGTTGTCGCTCGAAGGCCACGAAACGCGCACGGCACACGATGGGCTTGCAGCGGTGGAAGCCGTCGAGCGGTTCCGCCCTCACGCCGTCCTGCTCGACATCGGCCTGCCGAAGCTGGATGGCTACGAAGTCTGCCGGTACATTCGAAAGCAGCCATGGGGCAAGGACGTGATGCTCGTCGCCACCACCGGGTGGGGACAGGACGAGGACCGGCACAAGTCGATGGAGGCCGGTTTCAACACTCATCTGGTCAAACCGGTGGATCACGACGCCCTCGCAAGGCTGTTGGCGTCACTTGTCTGATCGCCTGAGGTAAGCTCGGCGAATCGTGAACCAGGATCGACGCGAGTTCCTCGCAACTGTCGCCGGCGGGTACGCCACTGCGGCACTCGGCACACGCGTGGCCGTAGCCGCGGCTCGAGGGCGCGTGGACGACCTCACCGCCTTGTCGCTGATGGAGGCCAGCGCGCTCATCCGCTCGCGCAAGCTCTCGCCGGTCGAGCTGACCCAGGCATGCCTCGCCCGAATCGAACGGCTGAACCCGGTTCTCAACGCGTTCATCACCGTGACTGCTGAGGCCGCGCGCAAAGAGGCTCGGGACGCCGAGGCCGAGATCCAGAAGGGCAAATGGCGCGGGCCGCTTCACGGCGTGCCAATCGCACTCAAGGACATCATCGACACGGCTGGCGTCCGGACCACGGCCGCCAGCGCCCTGTTGAAGGACCGCGCGCCAGAGCAAGACGCGGAAGTGGTCCGCCGCCTCAAGGCCGCCGGCGCGGTATTCGTCGGAAAGCTCAATCTCCATGAGTTCGCGTACGGCGGCACGTCGATCACGAGCCACTTCGGCGCGGTTCACAACCCCTGGAAACCGGATTACATCGCCGGCGGATCGTCAGGCGGATCGGGCTCCGCCGTCGCGGCCGGCCTCTGCCTGGCCGCTCTTGGCACGGACACTGGCGGATCGATCAGGCTCCCCGCCGCGCATTGCGGCATCGTCGGACTGAAAGCCACGTATGGTCGCGTCAGTACGCGCGGGGTGCTGCCGCTCTCCTGGTCGCTGGACCACGTCGGGCCGATGACGCGTACCGTCGCCGACGCCGCGGCAGTGCTCCAGGCGATCGCTGGCTACGATGCATTGGAACCGACGAGCGCCGATCGGCCCGTTCCCGACTACAGCGCCGCGTTCGGGCGGAAGGCCGGCACGCTTCGCGTGGGCGTGGCACGTGAGTACCTCGAGTCGCTTCATCCAGAGGTGGAATCGGCGATGAGCGCGGCTCTGGCCACACTGCGGACGCTGACCGCGAGCGTGCAGGATGTGCCGTTCCCGGTGAAGGCAGACGACAGGACGGCCATACGCGCCGCAGAGGCTTACGCGTACCACGCGGCGTCGGTCGCGAAATCGCCTGGACTCTATCAACCAGAAGTGCTGGCACGCATCAGAGTTGGCGCGGACGTGAGCACCGTTGCCTACATCGAGGCGAGGCGGCGCATGGAGCAGGCGCGGCGATTGGTCAACGACGTCTTTCAGAAAGTCGACCTGCTGGTCACGCCCACCGTGGCGATGCCGCCAACGGCGATTGCCGACACGACATCAGATGATGCGCCGCGGATTCGCAACGTCGCGCCCTTCAACTTTTACGGCTACCCTGCCGTCTCGCTCCCGTGCGGGTTGACCAAGAATGGTCTGCCGATGGGCCTGCAGATCGTCGCGCCACCGTGGGGCGAAGAGCCACTCCTGCTGGCCGCCAGGGCCTACGAGAAGGCCACCGATTGGCACACGCGCCGTCCGACGCTCTAAGCCGGACGATCGCTCACGATGAGATCCAAGATATGACCGCAGCCGCCGACAGTCCCGGCGTGATCGCCAGACCGCCACTGCTCTACCTGGGCACGCTGATTCTTGCCCTCATCGCCCACACGCTACGGCCGATGCCCATTGCCGCCGCTACCTGGACGCGATGGGCAGGAATACCGTTGATCGTGCTGGGCGTCGCGCTCGCCAACTGGGGACGGCGGATCATGCGAGCTGCGGGCACGAATATCGATCCAGTCCAGCCGGCCACGGCGATCGTCACCACGGGTCCTTTCAGGTTCTCGAGGAATCCTCTCTATCTCTCGCTGACGATCGTCTACCTGGGCTTGATTCTGGCGTTCAACACGCTCTGGGGATTGGCGCTGCTCGTGCCGCTTCTCATCCTCATGCACACGGGCGTCGTGCTTCGCGAGGAGCGGTATCTCGATCAGAAGTTCGGCCCGATCTACGGCCAGTATCGAGCGCGGGTGCGACGGTATCTGTGAGCGGCGATTGCCGTCAAAGACAGCTCGGCACAGAATCGCCTTTCTTCCGGCGCGCCAAGGGCCTGCGCCGACATGTGGAAGCTGTTGCCAGCCACCCGGCAATCTGCGACTGTTAGCCACACTCCATGAAGACCGGCCTGCCGACGCTGCATCTGATCTCCGGGCTGCCCTGCTCGGGCAAGACCACCTACGCAAGCGGGCTCCGCGCCGACGTGAACTGCGCGCTCTTCACGCTGGACCGTTGGCTGATCACGTTGTTCGGGAAGTACTCCATTACTTCGGTCGGCCACGAGGAACACACGCGTCGAGTCCTCGCGTGCCGCGAGCTGATCTGGGAAGCCGCATCCGAGCTGTTGCGGCGGTCCGTGGACGTGATCCTCGACGACGGCTTTTTCCTGCGAGAGAACCGCAAACGCTATGTCCAGCTGGCGGCTCGAGTGGGCGCGCGAACCAAGATCCACTTTCTCGACACACCGCCGAGCGTGCTGCGCGCCCGGCTCGAAGAGCGCAACGCGAAGCTGCCGCGCTACAACTTCCACATCGCGCCCGAAACCTTGCAAGGGTTCCTGAGCCTGTTCGAACTGCCTGCGGCCGAAGAGGGCGCCGACCTGGTTGTGGTGCAAGGCTTCGTACCACCGGCGTCGACGGATCAACCGGCGTGACTCATCAGTGAAGACAGTGCGGCGGCGCCTGCTCACGGCGACGAATATCGCGGTCATATCCATATCGGTCACTCTGTTGGCGACTCCGCGCGTGACGCCGGCTCAGACCCCGAATCCCGTCCCGTCGTCACCCATCGCCGGCGGCGAGCGGGATGTGTTCCTCTTGAGCGCCTCAATCGTGAACGACGGAGCGCCTGGCTCTGGCACCAGCCGATCCTCACGAATCACGCTGGATGACGGACAGCGAACGCACGACGCGCTCGTTGAAACGGCGGACGGCAGCGGCCCGACACGCCGCGACCACCGCTTCAACGTCGCCGCCTACGAGCTGGACAAGGCGTTGGGACTCAATCTGGTCGTGCCTGCGGTCGAGCGCCCGATCGACGGGAGGGCAGCGTCGGTGACGTGGTTGGTCGAAGACTTCGCCATGAACGAGGTGGACAGGAGACGGAAGGCGATCGCTCCCCCCGATCTCGACCGTTGGAACCGGCAGATGGACGCCGTACGCGTCTTCGACGAGCTGATCTCGAACACCTATCGCGATATCAGCCCGCCGCTCTATCTGAATTCCGTGTGGGACAACTTGCTGATCACCAGCGACTGGACCATCTGGCTCACCGACCACACCGGCGCATTCCGCACCCGTGCGCGACTCGAAAGTCCGGAGAGCTTGGTGCGATGCGATCGGGCGCTGCTCCGCCGATTGCGGCAGCTGAACAGCGTTGCGCTTCGGCAAAGGTTGGCAGAATACCTGTCCGCAACCCAACTGGAGACGTTAGAGGTCCGCCGACGCCTGATCGTGAGGCACTTCGACGAACAGATTGCCAAAAAGGGTGAAGCAGCCGTGCTGTACGACAGGTCCTGTTGCGCCAGATGAGTTTTCCCGAGATGGTGCGCGACGACCTGCTGGCGGTAGGGCACGTGACGCATCACTGCAGGATTCTGCGGGAACGCTATCTCGGTCACAAATTACTCGGATGACGCGGTAAGCTCACGGATCATGACGCGCGCCGTTACTCGCTCCGCTCTCATGGTTCTCGCCGTAATCGCGGTCACGCTCCAACTGGCCGCCTCGCAACATGCGGCCTCGCCCGGCGTGACGGTCACCAAAGAAGACATCGCGAAGTGGATGACCGAACTGTCCAACTGGGGGCGGTGGGGCAAGGATGATCAGCGGGGGACGCTGAACCTGATCACGCCGGAGAAGCGAAAGCAGGCGCTGAGGCTCGTGCGCGATGGCATCTCCGTGTCGCTGGCGCACACCATCGACAAGGTACCGGCGCCCGACAGTCCGAGACCACTCGGCCAGCAGATGACGCTCGACGCGGGCGGCCACGCGATGGATCTCTACACCATCTGGTACCACGGCTCGGTCATCACCCATATCGACTCGCTGTGCCACTACTCGTTCGAGAACAAGCTGTACAACGGATTCGATCGCTCGAAGATCGCCGACGGTCCCGGCTGTCCGGAGAACGGCGTCGAGCATCAGAAAAACGGGATCATGACGCGCGGCATTCTCGTCGATCTGCCGCTGATGAAAGGCGTGCCCTATCTCGCCGCGGGGACGCCGGTCTATCCAAGCGACCTCGAGGCCTGGGAGAAATTCGCCAACATCACGATCGGCAGCGGCGACGCCGTTTTCCTGCGAACCGGCCGCTGGGTCCAGCGCGCACAGACGGGGCCGTGGAATGTCGCGCGAGAGGCGGCGGGCTTTCACGCGGCGGTGATGCCGTGGCTGAAGCGGCGCGATGTGGCGCTGCTCGGCAACGACGCCGTGAACGATGTGCAACCGTCAGGCGTCGAGGGCAATGGCCGGCCGATTCACCAGCTGGCGATCGTGGCGATGGGCTTGCCGTTGATCGACGTGATGGATCTCGAGGCGGTCGCCGCGCAGGCGGCAAAGCTCAAGCGCTGGGAGTTTCTACTGACTGCCGCACCGGCACCGGTTCTCGGCGGCACCGGGTTCCCGCTTAATCCCATCGCCACCTTCTAGGCCACGAGTTCCGTGATGATTCGTCCGATCGCTGCGATCGCGCTTTCGACGCTTGCCCTCGCCTCCTGCTCTTCAACTGCGAGGAAGCCGGCAACGACCACGCCGCCGGCAGCGGGGACGGTGACACCGGTAAGCGCGGGCTCTCCGGCGACTGCGCCGCCTGCCAATCCACGTCAGGTCTTTCTCGAGCGCTTCGCACGCGGCTACTACCCGGGACGCAGCGGTCAGATCTTCCTGGTGACGCGCGAAGGCGACTTCATCACACAGAAGGATCCCCTCTATGCCTTCATGCACGGCTCGCCGTGGCCGTACGACTCGCGCATTCCCATCCTTTTTCACGGGCCGCCGTTCATCCGGCAAGGTCAGTTCACGACTCCCGTCGTACAGCAGGATGTCGTGCCGACGCTCGCGGCCGTCCTCGGCACGGCGCCGCCGGCAACGGTGACCGGGCGCGCGCAGCGTGAGGCCCTCGGCTCAATCGCGTCCCGGCCGAAAATCATCGCGCTCTTTTCCTTCGACGCGATGCGCGTGGACTACTTCGATCGCTACGCCGATGCCATGCCGACGCTCTCGCGTCTGCGGCGCGAAGGCGCGTGGTTCTCGCAGGCACAGGTCAACTACCTCCCGACCGTGACCAGCGTCGGCCACGCGACGATCGGCACCGGCACCGACCCGCGATTCCACGGCCAGGCGTCCAACAACCTGTTCAACGCCGCCACCGGCAAGCCGCAGCAGGCCTACGAGAATCTCGACCCCCGAGAGCTGATGGTGTTGACGCTGGCGGACGTGTGGAATCTGCAGACCGAAGGCCGGGCCATCATCGTCGGGCAGGGCGGCGCCATCCGTGCGACGGCCGGCCTGGTCGGCCACGGCGCGTGCATCGTCGGTGGCAAGCCGATCCTGGCGGCCAGCTACGCCGCCGACGCCGGGTGGGAAACCAAAGAGGGGTGCTATCGCCTGGCTGAGTACCCTCAAGGCGAGCAACGGCAAATCCTACTGGGAAGGGGCCGGCGGCACGTGGATGGGACACGACATTGCCAGCCCGTCCAGATTCCGCGCGTCCAGCTTGTTTCAGCGCTTCGAAGGCGAAGCGCTGTTGAGCGTCATCGAGCACGAACCCCTCGGCGCCGACGACGTCACCGACCTGATCTTCGTCAACATGAAGGGGCCCGACTACACTGCCCATGCCTACGGACCCGACTCAGCGGAGATCAAAGAGACGCTGAGCGAGCTGGATCGTCAGATGACCAAGGTCATCGCGGCGCTCGAGCAGAAGGCCGGGCCGCGGCAGACGGTCATCGCCATCACCGCGGACCACGGTATGCCGCCCGAGCCGTCAAACGGCCACCGGCGCGTCTACTGGGACGAAGTCGCGCAGGCGATCCACAAGAAGTTCGATCCGCAGAACAAGATCGTCCGCTACTACGAAGACCCGGCGAATCAGCAGATCTACATGGACAGCGAGCGGCTGCGTTCGCTGGGATTCACACTCAAGGACGTCGCTGGTTTCCTGGAAACGCTGCCGTACATCGCCGCTGCGTTCACTGAAGACGAAGTGCGAGCCGCCGGTCAGACGCTTACTCGACAATGAACTCCGGGTCGGAGTTGGCTTGCGCGTAAC
Organism: uncultured Acidobacteriota bacterium; assembly: GCA_963773045.1. GTDB lineage: Bacteria > Acidobacteriota > Vicinamibacteria > Vicinamibacterales > UBA2999 > 12-FULL-67-14b. Next base: position 80,963 of record CAVYZT010000018.1, read on the forward strand.
TGTGCGTTTCGTCGCAGAAGATCTGAAATGAATAGGCGCCTTTCTCTGCGTCGTCGAGCACCGTCAACTCGAGCTTATCCCCGGCTTTGACTACATACGCGCCGGCCGCCGTCCTCGCGAGCTTTCCAGTATGGCGCTTTTCTTCGAACACATCTGGCGGGACGGTGACGAAGATATTGTCCTTCGTGCCGTTTCTGACCTCGAGCTTTTTCCTTCGCTCGATGAACTCGAACGGCGGGCGCACGATCGCTTCATTTCTGTGTTTGCGGACGAGAACTCTATACATGGGGGTATTCTCCGTCGATCCTATTTGGGTTTCGCATACGCGGGATCGGCGCGCAGCGAATCGAGACTTCGATTGGTCTCGATGTCTTCTCTCGGCAAACCACGGTCGACGGCCGCTGCCACCTCTTGCAGTGCCTGCTTCCGATCGCCAACCTGTTCAAAGACCTGTGCAGCCATGAAGAAGACCGCGGCGTCGGTGGGCGCCAGGTCCTTGGCTTCGCCGACCAGCCGCCGTGCCCTCGCTGTGTCACCCAAATGGGCGTAACAATCGGCCAGTCGCGCGAGCAGGATCGCCTGTCTCGGATTGACCACACGCTCCTGCTCGCCCAATTCCACGGCTCGTTGAAACGCGGCTCTCGCCTTGTCGGCGCCGCCATCGACGAACTGGTAGGCGCCGGCGAGATTGGCCCACACCTGAAAGTTTCGCGCACCAAGCTCGATGGCCTTTTCGAATGCTCCAGCGGCGTCGGCGAAACGGCCGACCCTGAAGTACGCGGTGCCGAGATTGGAAAACCCGGACGCGGTCGGCGCCAGCTTGGTTGCCTTTTCGAGAGCCTGGAACGCCCGATCCCACTGCCGCAACGCGGCATACGCCCCTCCGAGATTCGTATGGCCGCGTACGTTGTCCGGCGTCAACGCGATCACCCGTTCGAACTGGGCCGCTGCATCAGCATATCTTTGATGTCGAAAGTAGAAGACGCCAAGCGAGTTGTACGTCGCCCATTCGCCAGGGCGGGCGGAGATCGCCGTCTTGAGCGTGGCTTCCGCTTGCGAGAGGTCGCCGAGCGCGTCGTAGGCACGGCCGAGTTCGCGATACGCGTCAGCATTGGCGGGATCTTGCGACACCGCAGCTTTCAGTTCCTTGACCGCCTCTTCGTATCTCCCCGTGCCGTTCGCAATCAAACCGAGCGTCACCCGCACTTGCGACAGCGTCGGGCTGAGGCGAAGCGCCGACCGGGCCGCCTCGATTGCCCGATCGACCCACGAGGCGTCTTTCGTGTTCTCGTACTTTCTCCAGCTCGCCTCGGCCACTGCGGCGTACGCCAGGCCATAGCTCGGGTCCAATGCGATGGCGCGCTCGAAGAGTTGGAGGGCCGCGTCGACGTTCTCGGTCCGCTCGTAGCGTTGCAGGTAGCCGCGTCCCTGGACGTAGAACTCCGAGGCACCGGGCGCGCGCGTGCTGCCGGCCGTGACGATCGCCCGTGCTTCGGGACCGACAGCGACGTCGAGCAGACCGGCGAGGCGCAGCAACACTTCGTCCTGCAGCGCCGAGGCATCCTGCAGCGCCAGCTCGAGCGTGTCGGCTCGAACCTGGAGCAGACTCTCCGGATCGATCACGTTGAGCGTCAGCCGGATTCGATCGCCAGCCTTTCTGCAGGCTGCCGCTGACCACGAGGTTGACGCCGAACGCTCGACGGGCGTCGCGTGCCGACGTGATCTGCTGCTGGCGGATTTCCGTCGCCGGAACGACCCGAAGCGTTCCGGCGAAGCGCTCGAGCTGCGTCAATCGAGTCGTCAACACCTCGGTGAGCCCGTCGCTGAGCGCTTGATTGACGGCGTCGCCGCCAACATTGACGAACGGAAGCACCGCGACCTGCTTGGCGGCCGGTAGCGACGAGGCCGTCGGCGACCGGAGGTATTGCCAGCCGACCAGTGCGCCAATGGCCAGAGTGGCCGCCGTCACCGCCACGACCCACATCGGCTGGCGTCGCCGAACTCTCGACACCGGGGCGAGCACCCTGCCGCTGCGCAGGTGATCGGACACATCGTGCAGAGCGCGGGCAAGATCGGCCGTCGATTCGAACCGATCGCCCGGTGACTTGGCGAGACAGCGGCTGATGATGTGCGCGAGGGCTTCGGGAGTGCGCGGCGCGGTCAACGCAATCGGCGGCGGATCGTCCTGAATAATCGCCGTCAGCGTTTGCACGCCGCTGGCGCGGGTGAAGGGATGCGTGGCCGTCAGCATCTCGTAGAGGATGAGTCCCACCGCGAATTGATCGGACCGCAGGTCGGCGAATCCGCCCTGCGCTTGTTCAGGCGCCATGTAGGCGGCTGTCCCGAGCAGGATTCCCGGTGTGGTCGCAGGACCGTGACCGAGGACGGTTTCGTCGGTCGCGTGCGTATCTCCGAGCATCGCTTTGCCGAGGCCGAAGTCCAGAATCTTCACGCGACGCTCGGGCGTCACCATGATGTTCGAAGGCTTCAGATCGCGATGGATGACGCCGGCGGCATGCGCCTGCGCCAGCCCATCGGCGAGCTGCCACGCAAGCTCGGCCGCGCTTGACGCGCTGAGCGGTCCGCGGCTCAGCATGCTGAAGAGCGTCTCGCCCTCGACCAGCTCCATCGCGATGTAGCTGACGCCGTCGTGCTCCCCGATGTCGTACACGACGACGATGTTGGGATGGTTGAGGCCAGACGTGAGTCGCGCCTCGCGCTCGAAGCGCTGGCGGCGATCGGAGTCCCTCGACAGGTCGGTCGGCAGGGTCTTGAGCGCGACGACTCGACTGAGTCGGGTATCGCGAGCGCGATACACCTCCCCCATCCCGCCACGTCCGATCGGGCTCAGGATCTCGTAGATACCTAACCGTTGACCGGCGGTGAGAGGCATGGGGGCAACAAATTATAGCGGGTGCCCCTGGTAAACGTTGGGGACCTCAGGTACTTAGAGCACCCTGGGTCCCCGTTTTACCTCTCCGCTGTCCGCCTCGCCGAAGCTCGTTGAGTCTAGCGCGAGCGAAGGCGGGCCGGCTGCCGGATCCCGGTTGCCGGGTCAGTACCTGTAGTGCGCTGACTTGAACGGCCCTTCGATCGACACGCCGATGTACTCGGCCTGGTCCTTCGTCAACTTCGTCAGCTTCACGCCCAGCTTGTCGAGGTGCAGCCGCGCCACCTCCTCGTCCAGCTTCTTCGGCAGGATGTAGACACGCTTGCTGTCGTAGCTGCTGCCCGAGAGCGTCGGATGACCCATCGTGCTGAAGTGCAGGTCGAGCTGCGCCAGCACCTGGTTGGTGAATGACGACGACATGACGAATGACGGGTGGCCGGTCGCGCAGCCCAGATTGAGCAACCGTCCCTCGGCCAGGATGAGCACGCTGTGTTCGCCTCGCGTGCCGTCCGCCTGAAACACCCACTCGTCGTACTGCGGCTTGACGTTGATGCGCTTCGCCCCGCTCCGGGCCAGCCCGGCCATGTCTACTTCGTTGTCGAAGTGGCCGATGTTGCCGACGATCGCCTTGTCCTTCATCCGGCGCATGTGGTCGGCGGTGATGATGTTCTTGTTGCCGGTGGCGGTGATGAAGATGTCGGCGGTCTCGAGCACGTCGTCGAGCGTGGTCACCTGGTAGCCTTCCATCGCCGCCTGCAGCGCGCAGATCGGATCGATCTCGGTCACGATGACGCGGCAACCCTGGCCTTTGAGCGACTGCGCACAGCCCTTGCCGACGTCGCCGTAGCCGCAGACGACGGCTACCTTGGCGGAGAGCATGACATCGCTGGCGCGGTTCAGGCCGTCGATCAGCGAGTGGCGGCAGCCGTAGAGATTGTCGAACTTGCTCTTGGTCGCCGAGTCGTTGACGTTGATCGCGGGAAAGAGCAGGGTGTTGGCCGCCGTCATTTCGTAGAGCCGCTTCACACCGGTGGTCGTCTCTTCGCTCACGCCTTTGATGCCGCTGGCGATGGCGCTCCATCGGCCCGGATGCTTCGCGAGCTCCTGCTTCAGCGCGTCGAGAATGACGCCCCACTCTTCGGGCTCGACTTCGGCATCGAACGCCGGAATCTTCCCGGCCTGTTCGTACTCGGAGGCCTTGTGCACGAACAGCGTCGCGTCTCCACCGTCGTCAACGATCTGCGTTGGTCCGCTGCCATCGGGCCAGACGATCCCCTCGATCGTGCACCACCAGTATTCCGAGAGCGTCTCGCCCTTCCACGCGAACACCGGCGTGCCCCTGGGATTGGCTGGCGTTCCGTCAGTCTCCGGCCGGCCAACGACGACCGCCGCCGCGGCGTGATCCTGAGTTGAGAAGATGTTGCAGCTCACCCACCGCACGTCGGCGCCCAGGTCGGTGAGGGTCTCGATCAGCACCGCGGTCTGCACCGTCATGTGCAGCGAGCCCATGATCTTGGCGCCCGCCAGCGGATGCTTGCCGGCATAGCGCGCGCGCAGCGCCATCAGCCCTGGCATCTCATGTTCGGCAAGTCGGATTTCTTTACGCCCGAAGTCGGCAAGGCTCAGGTCCTTGACCTTGAACGGTTCACGCCCGGCCTTCCTGGCCAGATCGAACGGGTGGGCTTCCTTCACTGCGCTGGTCATCGGGATCTCCTTCGCTATTCGCTATTCGCTATTCGCTATTCGCTGTTCGCTGTTCGCTGTTCGCTAACTTGTTTTCACTGCTGTCGCCGCAAACAACCCCGGCCCTTTGGCGTCGGTCTCTTCCGGCAACGGCCGTACGGTGACACGCTCGAAGCCAGCGGTTTCAAGATGCTTCTTCATCGTCTTTTCCGAGAACCCCAACCAGACGTGTCCCATCTGCTGCTGGTACTCGCTGCGATCGTGCGGTTGCATGTCGACGACCAGCACTCGACCACCTGGCCTCAGCACTCGCCCCACCTCGGAAAGCGTCCGGGCAGGATCCGGCGCGTGGTGCAGCACCAGGGTCACGATGGCGATGTCGAGCTGACCATCGTCGATCGGCAGCGCTTCGAGCTCGCCACGTCGAATTTCGACGTTGGTCACGCCTTTGAGGCGCCGCCGAGCGGCGTGCACCATGTCGGAGGACGCGTCCACGGCAATCACCCGGGACACGAACGGGGCGATCAGGCTGCTCACGTGTCCCGTGCCGCAGCCGAGATCGCCGATCGTGAGATCGGCGTCGAGCAGAGCCAGCAGCGCGTGCAGATCGAAACGCTCGCCGAACAGGTTGGCGCGCACGACTTCCCACTGCCCTGACGCCGACGCGAAAAACTCTTCCGATTTCGATCGCCGGCGAGCCAGGACGGTCTTGAGCCGCCGCTCGTCCTGCTCGGCGCCGTTGGTTCCCGACACCTGTTCCCTGATTACCGACCAGAGTCTCTGCGCCGCCGCGTCGAGATCCTCCGTCACCATGCCGTAGAACCGGCTCGTGCCGTCTCGTCTCGAGACGACCCAGCCGTCGTCGGCCAGCGTCTTCAAGTGCCGGCTGACGGTGGATTGCGGCAATTGGAGGACCGAGCAGATCTCGCCGACCGTGAGCTCGTGCCGTTCGAGCGGCAGCAGCATCCGGCAGCGGATGGGGTCGGCCAGGGCGGCCATGTGGTCGAGAATCGGGGCGGCTGTCGTATTCATCCGTATATCCGGATGGATGGAATCTTATGCGTAGCTTGAACCCTTGTCAATATCGGCAACCGGGAACCGGCAACCGGCAACGAGAAACGCAAGAACCGGACGTAAACGCTGTCGCCCACGCAACCGCGGACTCTGAACCAAATGCGGCTGCCGGCTGCCGGCTGCCGGATCCCGGTATCATCGGCAACATGCGTCGCTCACTCGTGCTCCTGACAGTATTACTGGCCCTTGCGGTCGCCCATCTCCGGGCGGACGACGCCGAAAAGTATTGGGCGCAGTGGCGCGGTCCGTACATGACGGGCGTGTCGAAGACGGCGAAGCCTCCCCTCACGTGGAGCGAGGGCAAGAACGTCAAGTGGAAGGTCGAGATCCCAGGCCGCGGCTCGTCCTCACCAGTCGTGTGGGCCGACCGCGTGTTCGTGCTGTCGGCGATTCCGGTCGGCATCGGCGGTCCCGAGCAGCACCAGCCCCGTGGCGGCCTGCCAAAGCGCGGCCAGCACCAGTACAAAGTCTTCGCGATCGATCGAACGACCGGCAAGACCGTGTGGGAGCGGTTGGCGCGTGAGGAGGAACCGCACGAGGCGTCCCATCAGGACAACGGCACGTGGGCCTCTGGTTCGGCGATCACCGACGGCACTCACGTCATCGCGTACTTCGAGTCGCGCGGACTCTATGCCTACGACTGGAACGGCCAGTTGCTCTGGCAGACCGATTTCGGCGACAAGCACATGCGCAATCAGTTCGGCGAGGGTTCGACGCCCGCGCTCTACGGCAACTACGTCGTCGTGGTGTGGGATCAGCTCAACGGGCCATCGTTCATCGTCGCGCTCGACAAACGTACTGGGAAAGAGCTCTGGCGTACGAGCCGGGGCACGGAAATGGACACGTGGGCCACGCCGCTCGTCGTCGAACACAACGGCCGTCCGCAGGTGATCGTGAACGCGATGGAGCGAGTCAAGAGCTACGACCTCGAAACCGGCGCGGTCGTCTGGGAAGGCCCGGGCACCACGATGAACGTCATTCCGTCGCCGGTGTTCGGCCATGGGATGGTCTTCATCATGAGTGGCTTTCGAGGCAACAACCTCAAAGCGATCCGGCTGGCCGACGCCAAAGGCGACATCAGCACGACCGGGGCCATCGCCTGGCAGCTCGATCGCGATACGCCATACGTGCCCTCGCCGCTGCTCTACGACAACGTGCTCTATTTCTTGAAAACCAACAACGGGCTGTTGTCGGCGTTCGAGGCCACGACGGGTAAGCCGTACTATCAGGTGCAGCGGCTCAACAAGACGCCCGAGGTCTTCTCGTCGCCGGTCGGCGCCGACGGGAAGGTGTACGTCACCGGCCGCGAAGGCGTGACGATCGTCTTGAAGCACGGCTCGACGTTCGAGATTGTCGCCGAAAACACCTTGGACGACGGCTTCGATGCCTCACCGGCGCTCGTGGACAACCAGATCTTCATGCGCGGCTACCGCTACCTCTACTGCATCGAGTAGGCCGGGGATCGGGGATCCGGGATCCGGGATCGGGGAGCGGGGAGACGGCAGCCGGGAACTGGAACCGAGAACCGAGACCAGGGAACCGGGAGTCAGACATCGGGTTCGAGTGTTCTAGCTGCCGGATCCCGGCTCCGGTTCTCGTCGCCGTGCGACCGATGGCATAGTCCTCGCAGTCTGAAAGCGTGCCGTGGGTTTCTTCTCGAGTCTCAAGTATTCAGCCCGCAGCCTGATACGCACGCCCGGCATGGCGCTCGCGCTCCTGTTCAGCATTGCCATCGGGATCGGCAGCAATGCCGTCGTGTACGGATTCGTGCGGGGGGTAATCGCGTCGGTGTTGGCGACCTCCGGCGACGCAAATGAGCTCGGCGGGCAAGCCGATGCCGCGGTCGCACCAGAGGTCGTCCAGGGTCTCGAGCGGGTCGGGACTCTCCTTCGCATTGCCGCGGCCGCCGTCTTCTTCGCGGCGTGCGCGAACGTGGCTGCATTTCTCCTGGCCCGCGCGTCTGCTCGCTCGCGAGAGACGTCGGTTCGCGTCGCGCTTGGTGCGTCTCGCGCGCGCCTCGCCGCCCAGTTTCTCTCCGACAGCGTGGTGATCTCTGTGGCCGGCGCTGCAACTGGCCTGCTCCTGGCGCGATGGACATCGAACATTCTGCCGGCGCTCTTCTTTTCGCAGGACGCCGAGCATCTCGTCTTTACGCCAGACTTCGCGGCCATCGCATCCAGCTCGGTCGCCGGAGTGCTGATCACGATTGCGTGCGGTCTCCTGCCGCTATTCGAGATGCGGCACGATCGTCCTGCCACGGTGCTTCAACGTGAAAGTGCCGGGCCGTCCAGGACAATGCGCCGTCTGCGCGCCGGCCTGGTCGTCGCGCAGATGGCCTGCTGCTGCGTGCTCCTGATCTCGACTGCCCTGCTCCTTCAGGGCTTTCGTTCTGCGCTGCAAACCGGCGCCGGACATCGTCTCCGCCATTCGATTCTCGCCGCGCTGCACGTGCGTCCCGAATCCAGTTCCCGCCACGAAGCGCGGTCTCTTGCCCTGGCGTACTTCCGCGAGGCCGAGCGGCGAGCTGCGTCGGTGGCGGGCGTGTCATCGACGGCCTGGGTGGCGACGCTGCCGGGGGGCGCACCAACCCTGCAGCCGCTTCGGATCGAGCAGCCGCATGCGCCGTTGCTCGACATCACGATGGATGTTGCCGCGTTTACTCCCGCCTCGCTGGAGCTCATCTCGACGCCTCCCGTTGCGGGGCGACTCTTCGCCGGCGAGGACGCCTCGGATGCGTGCCGGGTGGGCGTTGTGAATCAGGAGGCGGCGGATGCGTTCTTCAACGGAGAGGCGATCGGTCGCGCGATCGACGACATGGCGGGCCACCGCGTCGAGATCGTCGGCGTGGTTGCCATGCGCCAGGCGACCGAGGGAGAGCGCCGTAGCCCCACGCTCTTCTACTACCCGAATCAGGGCGCGACGTCGCGAGATCAAACCGGTCGGGGGCACTTTCGGATTTCCGCATCGACACGAGCCGCGGCGGTGCTCGAAGCCAACGTCGTTTCGCGCAGCTTCTTCGACGTGATGGGCATGCAGCCGAGCGCGGGAACGTTGTTCGACGACTACCCGGTCGCCGGCGCTTGCGGTGTGGCAGTCGTCAACACAGAAGCCGCCGAACGCTATTTCGGAGGCAAGGCCGTTGGCGGCGCCGTCATCGATGCCAACGGCCGCCGGGCCGAAATCGTTGGCGTGGTTCAGTCGTCGCAGCTGTTGTCTCTGCAACGGGGCATCGGGCCAGCAATCTACTTCTCGATGGCCCAGACTCTCGTTCCTCGCATGGCGTTGCTCGTCGGAGCACAGCTAGACGATCGCGCCACGGTGACCACCGTGCGTCACAGGCTCGATTCGGTGCCGGGGGCATTCAGGCCTCCGGTTGTGATGTCCCTCTACGAGCATCTCAGCATGACCGCGCTCGCGCCACTGCGAATCGCCACCACGCTCATCGGGGCATCCGCGGCAATGGCGCTGGCGCTCGGCGCGCTTGGCCTGTACGGGTCCATGGCAGAGGCCGCCCGCCAACGGCGTCGTGAGACGGCGCTGCGGATTGCGCTTGGCTCTCAAGCCTGGCGAGTGAGGCGGGACGTGCTCGTGGACGGGGCGCGGCTTGCGGGCGCAGGGGTCGTGGCCGGAATGCTGGGAGCAGTTGCCGTGGCGCGGCTTCTGGCGAGCATTTCCCCGCGCGGCGATGCGGTAACCGTGTGGGCGTGGCTTTCCGCACCTCTCGTCCTCCTGGTCGTCGTCGCGGTCGCAGGACTGTTGCCCGCTCGGCGCGCGTTGATGGCCGATCCGCTGCGAACGATGCGTGGGGATGAGTAGGAACGGCCCCCTGCAACCAAATCGCTCACTTCACCGTCTATGTGCTTTGAGCGTATAGTCTCAAGGCACACATGGACAAGTTCAGACCCGAAACCTTTCTTCCGCTGACTCCCGTCGCCTTTGAGATTCTGCTCGCGCTGGCCGATGGCGAGCGTCATGGCTACAGCATCCTGCAGGAAGTCGAGTCACGCTCGGGCGGCACCATCGCCCTCCACGCCGGTACGCTGTACCGGGCGTTGGCTCGATTGCTCGAAAGCGACCTCATCGACGAGCTGAGCGAATCGCCCGATCGATCGAACGGCGACGAGCGCCGGCGGTACTACCGGCTCACCGCGCGCGGCATCGCCGTCGCCCGGGCCGAGGTCGCACGCCTCGAGGGGCAGCTGTCGGCTGCTCGCTCACGACGTCTTCTCAAAGGCGCTCGCGCGTGAACGCTCCACACCGCTCGTGGATCGTCGAGACGCTGTTCAGCGTGGCGCTGCTCGCGTATCCACGCGCCTTCCGCGCACGTTTCGGGGACGAAATGCGGGACGACTTCCGCCGCGCCCCCCTTGGCACCCTTGGCACCGTTGGCACTTTAGGCGCCCTGATTGTCGAGGGCGTCAGCGAGCGACGGGCGGCGATCGCTCGCTGGGCGTTTTTTCCAAATCACATTCCCCACTTGTACGAACCTGCCGGGAGACACGCCATGTTCTGGGACACCCTGCGCTCGGACGTCCGTCACACGCTGCGAATGGCCGTCAAGACGCCGCTGTTCACGGCGCTCACGATCCTGGCGCTCGCTTTGGGGATCGGCGCCACCAGCGCCATCTTCGCGGTCGTCAACGGCGTGCTGCTGCGGCCGCTGCCCTATCAGGACACCGCGCGCCTCGTAAACCTCTGGAGCAACGCCACCCTCGAGAAACGGCCGCGCAATCCGATCTCGCCGGCAAATTTCCTCGACTTCGAGCGCATGAACCAAACGCTCGATGCGCTGGGCGGGTATTACACCTTCATCACGCCGCAAAAGCTCCTCTCCGAGACCGGATCCGAGGCCGCTTACTCCGTCCTCGTAACGCCGAATCTCTTCAACGTCCTCGGACGCTCGGCGGCTCTTGGCCGCGCGCTCGGCCCGCAGGACGTCCCTGGCGTCGTCGTCCTCAGCGACGGTTACTGGAGGCGCCACTTCGGCGGCGATCCGGCAATTGTCGGCAAGTCGCTCAACCTTTTTCCGAATCCGGTGCAAATCGTCGGCGTCATGCCGCCCGATTTCGTGTTTCCCTACGGCGGCATGCTGGGGCCAAGCGGGTTCACGCGCGTGCAGCAGGTCGACATGTGGCTGCCCATCACCTATTCGGGCCCGCAAGCGCAAAACCATCGGATGCTGACGCAGCAAGGCCAGCTCGCACGAAACGTTCACTGGTTCGGCGCGATTGGCAAACTGAAGAGCGGCGTGACGCCGGAAGCGGCCGAAGCTGACCTCAAGACGGTGGCCGCGCAACTCGAGCAGACCTATCCGGACACCAACAAAGGCTGGAGCGCCACCATAGTCCCGACGATGGAACAGGCCGTCGGCAGCATTCGCAGCGCGCTTCTGATCCTGCTGGCGGGCATTGGCTGCGTTCTGCTCATGGCGTCGGTGAACGTTGCCAACCTGCTGCTCGCACGCAGCATCGCGCGCGAGAAGGAGCTGGCGACGCGGGCGGCCCTCGGCGCCGGACAGGCCCGGCTCGCACGCCAGCTGCTCACCGAAAGCCTCCTGTTCGCGCTCGCTGGCGGACTGGTCGGCATGCTCTTCATGCGATGGGGCGTGCAGGCCCTGATCGCGCTTGCGCCCGCGGATCTGCCGCGCATGAACGAAGTGTCGGTGGATGTCCGGGTCGTCCTGATCACATCCCTGACAACGATGATCACCGGCGTGCTCGTCGGCCTGCTGCCGGCGATGAGTTCCGCCGGCATCAGCCCGCAAGCGACGCTGCAGGATCACAGTCGCGGCACGGTTGGCGGAACGGTCCGCCGGCGTGCACGCGCCACGCTGGTTGTCGCGGAAGTGGCGCTGGCCGTGGCCCTCACCACCGGTGCCGGCCTGCTCATCCGCAGCTTCCTTGGCGTGATGAGCGTCAATCCCGGCTTCCAGACTGACCACCTGCTCACCTGGCAGATGAACATTCCCGATCGGCTGCACACGCCGGAAGAGCGACTCGCCTTTTACCGCGACTTCTTCGCGCGCATGGAGTCGCTTCCAGGCGTCGTCGAAGTGGGCGGCACGACGCGAATCCCGCTGGGCAGCACATCGGTCAGCACCACCGTCCAGATCGATGGCCGGCCCGTGCCCGCGGCCGAGCTGCCCGAGGTGCAGTTCCGGCGCGCGATGCACAACTACTTCAGCGCGATGGGCATCCCGATCGTGAAGGGTCGCGGCTTCAGTCTCGACGACGGACCGATGGCGCCGCCGATCGTCGTGATCAACCAGACCATGGCACGGCGTCTGTTCGCCAATCAGGATCCCATTGGCCAACGCGTGCGCATAGGAGGGGGCTCGACAGGTCCGTGGTCAACGATCGTTGGCGTGATTGGCGACATCCGTCATGGCGGGCTCGAAGAGGAGCCGCAGCCTGAGATGTATGTCACCTACCTCCAGAATCCACCGGTCTCGCCATTCATCGTCATTCGCGCGACCGGTGATCCGGCGGCGCTGGTTGAGACGGTCAAGTCCGAGGCGCGCGCCATCGACAAAGATCTGCCGCTCATCGACATGCGCACGATGACGACGTTGCGGTCCGAGGCCCTGGCGCAACGCCGCTTCATCCTGATCCTGGTCGCCGCCTTTGGCGCGCTTGCCCTTGGTCTGGCGGCGATCGGCGTCTATGGCGTGATGTCGCTGGTCGTCAGCGAGCGCACGCGCGAAGTCGGCGTGCGGCTGGCGCTCGGCGCCAATCCAATGGAAGTCCTGCGCATGATTCTGCGTCAGGCGCTGACGCTTGCGGGCTCTGGCGCGGTCATCGGCGCGCTGGCTGCCGCCGCGCTCACACCGTTGATGGGCAGCCAGCTCTTTGGCGTGGCTCCCGTCGATCCGGCGACGTTCGCCTTCGTGCCGATTCTGCTGGTGGCCATCGGCGCAATCGCGGCAATCGTGCCGGCGCGTCGCGCGATGCGCGTGGATCCGCTGACCGCACTTCGCTACGAGTAGATGGAGACGCCAATGATGCTCAGAGCCTTTCTCGCTCTCACAATCGTCGCCGCGGCCGCGAACGTGACCGGCGCATCCGGAGCGAAGGTGACAATCACACAGCGGGCGCTGCTGCCACTCTGCGTGAACGCTTCGCCCGCCGGCGATCGCGCGCCAGTGGCATGTCGCTCGCCGGAGAGGTCACGACGCTGGCTGCTGACGATGAACAATCGCCCACGGCCAGGCGTCAAGAACGAGGCTCCAGGCGTCGCGACGATTTCGTTCGTCTCGGAGAACGGCCATCAATACGAGATCGAGATCAGGGCGGACACCCTCGACATACTCTCGCCGCGTGTGGCCGGCGCAGCAGTGGACGCCGGTCGTGCGCGACCGCACCACCGATCGCATCGTCAGTGGTGAACCGGAATGGCGAGACGACGTGTGCGCCAAAGGCCCCTGACTTCTGACTACATTCTCAGATAGTTGAAAGTTTAGGAGTTGACAGTTAAGAGTTGAAGTTGACAGTTGAAAGTTCAGGTTCGGGTTTGCCTTCGAGCGCGCTTCTCTCGTTCGAGCCGGTTCGATGTATTCAGCACGATCGTCGCAAAGATGGCCGATAGCTCACCAGCCTCCTGCTCGAGCCCTCCACACTTTTCGTAGGCGGCAAGCTTTCCGAGACGGATTTTCGTGAGGCACGTGTGCGACTCCTTCGCCTCTCGCAAAGCGGTGCGCATCTTGTGAAGGAAGTCAGCGTCACTCGACGCATTGTCCGCCTCGACAAGATTGTTGGACGCCGAGTCCGCCGCGCGCACGAGTTGTCCCCAATTGACCGCGCTCGCCAGGTATGGCAGATGGGCTGGACACGTCGCATTGACTGCTACCGCGAACGTGATCGCTCGCTTCTGAAGCTGCAAGGTTCGCTGACGGGCTTTCGATGGCTGCGCATGCTCAACTGATGGAGCAAGCGGTGAGCCAAGCGATTTCATGAGGGATATCTCAACCGGCGTGCGACGCGCGATCAGAATCTACGATTAGGGACCGCCGCGACGGTGGCAATTCCTGCGTGGGGGGCGCTTCAACTTTCAAGTTTCAACGGAACTTCGACTTCGAACTTCAACTCTTAACTGTAAACTTTCGAACTTTCAACTTTCACGCGAGCTCTGCCTCGAGGCGAGTCACGAGTCCATCGAGCTGGTGGCGGGCAGACAGGCCTCCCTCGACCTTTTGGGCCTTCGCTACGGCGCTGCGCAGACGCGACCCGGCTAGCGGCGAGCGCGAGTTCGCTGGGCGCTGGTGCTGGCCGACGGACGTTCGACCGCCGTGACGAGCCGAGACTTTGAGGACGAGTAGTCTCGGCGTGGCAGCGGCGACGTGCAGGCCGCGTCTCATGCACAACGCGGAAAGCTTGCCTAAAAGCGGCGTGTCTCTGATCGCGAGGCCGTCAGGCGAGCTCCGCTTCCAGTCGCGTGACCAGTTCGTCGAGTTGGTCGACGACGGCGCGGACTGTCGACGGCTCGCTGAGATCGACGCCCGCGTGCTTGAGAAGCGCCATCGGGTGATCCGAGCCACCGGCGCGCAGCAGGTTGAGATAGCGGTTGACGGCGGCGGCGCGAACCTCCGCGCTGCCGTGCGCCACTTCCTTCATCAGCCTGGCGGTGGACGCAAAGCAGGTCGCGTATTGATAGACGTAGTACGGCGACTGGAAGAAATGCGGAATGCGAACCCAAGTGTGCCGGGCGCGCGCATCCTCTGACAACGTGTCGTCCCAGTACTCCTCGAGCAGCCGCGCGTAGATCCCATCCAGCGTGTCCGAGGTTATCGGTTGGTCGCGTTCGACGAGCCGATGCGCCTCCAACTCGAAATCTGCGAAGAGCACCTGGTTGTAGAACGTGCTGGTGATGCCGTCGATGGCGTGCTGCAGCAGGACGATGCGCTCCTCGCGCGTCCTGGCGCGTTCGAGCATCAGGTTCAGCAGCAACGCTTCGTTCAGCGTCGACGGGACTTCGGCCACGAAGATCGTGTAGCCGGCGTAGACAAACGGCTGGGTCTCGTGCGCGAGCAGGGTGTGCATCGAGTGGCCCATCTCGTGGGCGAGCGTGAACACGGCATCGAGCGTGTCGTTGTAGTTGAGCAGCATGTAGGGATGCGTGCCGTAGACCGGAGCGGAGTACGCCCCGCTGCGCTTGCCCTGGTTCTCATACACGTCAATCCATCGGCCCGCGAACGCGTCGCGCACCCAGCCCTGATAGTCGGCGCCGAGAGGGGCCACCGATTGCACGACCAGCTCGAGCACATCGCGGTACGGATAGCGCTCGTCGTATTCCACCAGCGGGACAAAGGCGTCGAAGACGTGATAGTTCGCCAGGCCGAGCACGCGCTTGCGCAGGGCGTGATACCGCCGGAACGGGGCGACACCCGTCTTGGCTTCGCGAATCAGGTTTTCGACGACGCTGGTGGGAATGTCGTTACCGAAGAGGGCGGCTTCCAGTGTCGAGGAGTACCCGCGGGCCCTGGCTTCGAACCAGTTGCGCTGCAGCACGCCGTTGTAGATCGCCGCGTAGGTGTTCACGCTGGCGATGTAAGTGTCGTAGAACGCCTCGTAGGCGGTCCGACGGTCGTCCTGCTGGCGGCACGTGGCCAGCAGCTTGCGATACTGGCCGTAGCTGACCTCGGTGGACTCGCCGGTCGACAAGGTCACCGTCTTGAAGCGTGCGTCGGCGGTGGACAGCGCGGCATAGGCATCGTGCGGGACGCCCCCCAGCCGCTGCGACAGCGACAGCAGCCGCTCGCCCTGCTCGTTGAGGATGTGCGCCTGTTGCCGGAAGACATCCTCGATCGCAAATCGATAGAGCGCCAGATCAGGTGAGCGGTCCATCCACTCGCGGACCGTCTCGAGTGGCAGCAGCAGCAACTCGGGATTGAACCACGCTGTTGCCTGACGCCAGCGCGCCATGAGCAGCTGCACCTGCTGACGCTTGGCGTTGATCGTGTTGTTGCGCTGGTCCTGGTCGTAGGTCAGCGCCGGCAGATACCACACCCGATGAGCGAGTTGGCCGAGTTCATCGCTGTCACGCAGCGCCGTCAGGAGAAACTCCGGACCTCGGGCGAGCGTGCCCTCGTGCGCCTTGTAGGCGTCGATGCCCTTCTCGAGCGCGGCGAATCCCTCTTCCCAGGTTTCCCAACTCGAAAAGATCGCGCTCAAATCCCACGTGTGCTGAGGATCCAGCGACTCGCGCGGTGGAACCACAGTCGATTGGCCTGAAGCACTCGACAGCATCAGGCGATCATAACAATTTGATCAGCGCCTGAGTCGTCGGACTGATGCGGGTCGAGAGTCGCGGACGCGCGAGCGCGGCCGCCAGCGCATCCGGTATCGGCACCGGCGCGCCGATCACGGGCTCCACCACCTCACGAAATTTCGCGGGATGCGCAGTCGCCAAAAACAAGGTGCCAAGAGTGCCAGAGGTGCCAGGAGTGCCAGGCGTTTTGCGAACAGCGAACTGCGAATCGCGAACCGAGCCGAGGTATCCGATCGCAGTGTGTGGGTCGGCGACATAACCGTATGTGCCATACAACGCACCGATCGCCGACCGCACTTCCACGTCTGTATGGACGCTCGGAACGATCATCGATCGCATTCGCGCAACATCGTCGGCAAACAGCCAGCGCAACCGTTCCACGTTGCTCGGGTTGCCGACGTCCATCGCGTTGGCCAGCGTCGGCACCGATGGTTTCGGATCGAGACGCCCGGTCGCAAGGTAGCGCGGCACCGTGTCGTTGATGGTGGTGGCGGCGACGAATCGGTCGATCGGCGCGCCCAGCCGCCAGGCCAGCACACCAGCGACGAGATTTCCGAAGTTGCCGCTCGGCACCGAAATCGTCATTCGCTCGCGATCGGAGCGCTGCGCCGCCGCGTACGCGTAGTAGAACGCTTGCGGCAACAGCCGGCCCAGGCTGATCGAATTCGCTGACGTGAGTCGGACCCGTCGTGTCAGCTCCCGATCGACGAAGGCTTCTTTCACCATCCGCTGGCAATCGTCGAACGTGCCCTCCACCGCCAGCGCGGTCACATTGCCGCCGAGGGTTGCGAATTGCGCTTCCTGAACGTCGCTCACCAACCCGTCTGGATACAGCACGACCACCCGGGTGCGGGCGACGCCGAAGAACGCCTGAGCCACGGCACTGCCTGTGTCTCCAGACGTGGCCACCAGCACGGTCAAGTCGCCCTTTGCCTCGTCCTGGACCTCGGACATGAATCGCGCGAGCATCCGCGCGCCAAAGTCTTTGAAGGCGAACGTCGGCCCGTGGAAGAGCTCGACCACGCCAAGGCCGTCGTCGAGCTCGACGATCGGAACGGGGAAATTGAGGGCGTCGACGATCAACCGGCGGAGCGATTCGGCGCCGAACTCGTCGCCCAGCCACCTCGTCGCCAGGTTGACGGCGACGGCTTGAAACGACTGGCCTCTCTGCTCTTCCCACCAGTCCGGCGGAAACGGGCTGAGGTCCTCGGGCACGTAGAGACCGCCGTCGGGGGCCAGACCGCTCAAGACCGCTTGGCGGAAAGGCACCGGCGGCGCCTGACCTCGCGTGGAAACACAAATCACGATCGGATCACTCGCGCCCCTTGACGGCCCACGGCCGAGACCCAGAGGTCGGCGCCGACGGGACTGGCCTCGTCAAAGGCCCGCTGCATCGCCGCGCCGACTGCTCGCGCCTCGTCGACCGAGCCGGCCAGGGCGAAGATCGAAGGGCCGGAACCCGACAGGCTGCAGCCGATGGCGCCGGCTGCGAGTGCGGCTGATTTGATGGCGTAGAAGCCGGGAACCAGCGGCGCTCGTTTCGGCTCGGCGATCACATCCTCGAGCGAACGGCTCAGGAGTGCCCGGTCGTCCAGGAACAGGGACGCGACCAGCGCGCCCACGTTGCCCCACTGACGGACCGCGTCGCGAAGCGGGACGCTGGTGCCAAGCAGTGCCCGCGAGGCACCGGTCTGGATGTGCAGGTGAGGATGCAGCACTGCAGAAGCCAGTCCGTCGGGCACCGGCAGATGCACGATGTCGGGTGGGTGCGCGCTTCGGGCGAGCACGAACCCGCCGTAGAGGGCCGGCGCCACGTTGTCCGGATGCGACGCGCCGCAGCCGGCCTGCTCCCCCGCCATGGCACAGGCGAACAGAACATCGAGCGTGGCGGGACGGCCAAGCAGTTCGTTGACGGCGACCACGGCAGCGACCGCACTCGCACCGCTGCTGCCCACGCCACTCTCCAGCGGCAGACCCTTCTGTAACGTCAGCGTAACGCCGCGCGTGGTCTCGAGCCGTTCGAGCAGCGCCAGCGCGGCCGCGCCGGCCGTGTTGCGCGACGGATCGGTGGACAGCCGCCCGCCGTCGCCCTCGATGGCGGCGATCACGACGCCGGGTCGATCGGAGGGACCGGCAACGACGACGTCGCCGGGTTCGTCGAGGGCGAAGCCGAGGACGTCGAACCCGCAGGCGACGTTCGACACGGTCGCAGGGGCGTAGGCGGCGATCATTCGGGACGAATCGGCATGGGCACGCCGTCGGCGCCAACTGCGATGAGGACCACTTCGGCTTCGGTCACCTTCACGTGCTCGCCGTGACCGGACGCGGCCCAGCGCTCGGCCTGGACCAAAACCTTCACCGTGATCGACGTGCGTCCGACCCGAACCGTCTCAGTGAAGAAGCTCACCAGGTCGCCGACGAAGACCGGCGCATGGAACTCGACCTCGCGCATGGCCTTGGTGACGTAGCGATGCGGCGCCGTCTTGCGCGCTTCCACCGCCGACGCCAGGTCGATGTGCGAGAGGATGACGCCGCCGAAGATGGTGCCGAGCGCGTTGGTGTCTTTCGGGAGGAGCAGCACCTTGATGGCGGGCTCGCGATCGTGCATCGCGACAGCTTACTCACCAAATCGAGAATTTTCAGTGACGAAGCGAAAAAAACCCGCGCGATTCGTTTATTCTGATTGCCAACGATGAGCACATTGACAGGCGCACGCCTGACCCCCGGTGTCACCACCAGCGCCAGCCCGGGTTCGACACCGTGGTCGGCGGCAGAGGCAGCGGAACTCTACGACGTGCCGCGGTGGGGCCAAGGTTACTTCTCGGTGAGCGAGCAGGGGCACCTCCTGGTTCACCCGACGAAAGAGCCCAGCCGGGGCGTCGACCTCAAGCGCCTGGTCGACCGCCTGCATCTGCACGGCCTCGCGGTTCCCATCCTCATCCGCTTCACCGACATCCTCAAGCACCGGCTCGGCGAAATCCATTCGGCGTTCCAGCACGCAATCAGTCAGAACCAGTACCAGGGCCGCTACTGCTGCGTCTACCCGATCAAGGTGAACCAGCAGCGCCAGGTGGTCGAGGAAGTGCTCAACTTCGGCGCGCAGTACGGTTTCGGCCTCGAGGCCGGGAGCAAGCCGGAGCTGCTGGCGGTCGCGGCGTTGGCGTCGAACGAGACGCCCATCATCTGCAACGGGTTCAAGGATGCCGAGTTCATCGAGATGGCGATGCTGGCGCAGAAGATGGGCCGGCACATCATCCCCGTCGTCGAGAAGTACACCGAGCTCGAGCTGATCGTCGGAGTACGCCGAGAAGGTGGGCGTTCGGCCCAACATCGGCATGCGCGTCAAGCTCGCCTCGCGCGGCTCCGGCCGCTGGCAGTCGTCGGGCGGCTTCCGCTCGAAGTTCGGCCTCACGGTCACTGAAATCCTGCGCGGGCTCGAGGAGCTGAAGAAGCGGGATATGAGTGACTGCCTCAAGCTGCTTCACTTCCATCTCGGCAGCCAGATCACCCACATCCGGATCATCAAGGGCGCGCTGAACGAGGCGGCTCGAGTCTATTGTGAGCTGGTCAAGCAGGGCGCCGGCCTGGAGTACATGGACGTCGGCGGCGGGCTCGGCGTGGACTACGACGGTTCCCAGACGAACTTCGAGTCGTCCATGAACTACACGCTCGAGGAGTACGCCAACGACGTCGTCTACCACATCCAGACGGTGTGCGACGAAGCGGCAGTGGCCCATCCGACCATCGTGTCGGAGAGCGGCCGGGCGGTGTCGGCCTACCACAGCATGTTGATCTTCAACGTGCTGGGCACGACCGCCTTTGGCGAAGAGAAGATTCCGACGGTCGTCACAGACGACTTCGAACAACCGGTGGTGGACCTGATCGAGGCGTACCACGGCGTGACCCAGCGCAACGCCGTCGAGACGTACCACGACGCGCAGCAGGCGCTCGACATGGCGATGAACCTGTTCAGCGGCGGCTATCTGCCGCTCGAACAACGCGCGCACGCCGAGAATCTGTTCTTCGCCATCTGCGAAAAGATCCACAAGCTCTGCCAGGGCATGGACGACGTGCCGGAGGATCTCCAGCCGCTCGGTGAGCTGCTGTCGGACACCTATTTCTGCAACTTCTCGCTGTTTCAGTCGATCCCCGACAGCTGGGCGATCAAGCAGCTCTTCCCGGTGATGCCGATTCACCGGCTCAACGAGCGTCCGGTGAACCACGCGGTGATCGGCGACATCACCTGCGACTCCGACGGCAAGCTCGAGCAGTTCATCGATCGGCGCGACGTCAAGAAGACCATCAAGCTGCACGCGTTCAACGGCGAGCCCTACTTCCTGGGCGTGTTTCTCGTCGGTGCGTATCAGGAGATCCTCGGCGACTTGCACAACCTCTTCGGCGACACTCACGCAGTGCATGTGCGGCTGGCGGAGAACGGCGACGAGCTGGTCGACGGCGCACGCATCGAGCACATCATCAAGGGCGACACCGTCCGCGAGGTGCTCAAGTACGTCGAGTTCGATCCGGAGGCGCTGATGGGGAAGCTCCGGCGCGACGTCGAAGGCGCGGTCCACGCCGGGCGCATGGAAGATCAACAGGCCGGGCGGCTCCTCAAGTTCTACGAGGAAGCGCTCATGGGGTACACCTACCTGGAAGACCCGAACGCGGACTGAGTGGCTTGAGGCCTGGGGCTTGAGGCTTGAGGTTTTGGGCCTGGAGCGTCAGGTGCCCAGCCCCAAGCCCCAAGTCCCAAGTCCCAAGCCCCAAGCGTGAAACCCTCTTGACCTCCGTTACTGTGTGTCATACAGTATGTGCCACACAGGTTATGAGCTCTGACCAATTCGAATCGCTCCGCCTCGAGCTTCGCCGCGGTTGTCTGGTTATGGCGGTCCTTGCGCAGCTCCGCACCGAGCACTACGGCTACACGCTGCGCACCGAACTGGCCAATCGCGGCCTGGAGATCGACGAAGGGACGCTCTATCCCCTGCTCCGCCGCCTCGAAACACAGGGGTTGCTGGTCAGTGAGTGGCGCGAAGAAGACAAACGCAACAAGCGCTTCTATCGCCTCTCCTCCACGGGACGCAGCGTGCTCAAGGAGCTGCTCGACGAGTGGCAGCGCATCAACGCCTCGGTCAGCCGGATTGTTGGCGGCTCGCGCTCGGTCGCCTGAGGGGAAGCCATCATGGACGTCTTCGACCGCTACTTCCGCACGTTGCGCGTGTTCCTGCCCCACGATCAGCGCGACGACATCATTCGCGAGCTGTCCGAAGAAGTGCGCTCGATGGCGGCGGATAAAGAGGCGGCGTTGGGACGGGCGCCCAACGACGACGAGCAGACGGCCATCGTCAGCCATTACGGCCATCCCCTGCTTCTGGCCGCTCGATACCGGCCGCAGCGCTACCTGATCGGGCCGGTCATCTTTCCGTACTACGCGAGCGTGGTGAAGGTCGTGCTCGCCATCATCGTCGCCGTGCACGTCGTCGGCGCCGCCGTGATGCTCGCTAACGGCGCGGGCTTGAGCCAGGCCGGCGGCGTCCTCGAAGCGGCGGTCGCGGCCGGTCTGAAGGCGTTCGGGTGGATCACGCTGCTGGCGGCCTGGCTGGATCTGTGGCTCGCGCGATCCCGAGTCTTGGAAAGGTCGCAGCCGCGCGCGGAGCCGCCAATCGAACAGCTCGGCCGGGTCGTGGCCAGGGGCGCCGTGACTGCCGCACTCGATCGGCGCCACTCGGGCGGTCCGGCGATATGGTCGCGCGAGCCGTCGGTCACCGGCCTGGTCACCAGCGTCGTGATCAGCGTCTGGTGGCTGGCCGGCTTACGGGTCCCACAGCTCTTCTTCGGACCTGGCGCCGCGAACCTGGAGTGGGGGCCGGCGATGGACCGCCTGTTCCCCGTGCTGGTAGCCGCGCAGGTGATGCTGCTGATCGATCAGACGATTCGGCTGATCGGTTCTGACGACGCCCGCCTGTCGCGGATTACCCGGCTCGTCTGGCTCGTCTCAGGCTGGGCGCTCATCGGGCTCGTAGCGACTTCCGACCACCAGTGGATGCTCTGGCAGGGTGAGGCCGCCGCCCGAGGCAACCGCGTGATCATGCGACTGGCGGGTCGCGAGATCTCTCTCGCGCAATTCGTGAACTACGTCTGGTCCGCCATCTTCATCGGCGTCGCGGTCGCCAGCGCGTGGCAGACGTTGAGAGGGATGTTGCGCTGGTTTCGGGGAGGCGCCCGGCCCGCTGCGGCCGCATGCGTCGTCCTGTTACTCACGCTGGTGCCGACCGTCGCCGTGACGCTTGCCGCGCAAGCGCTGCCGATGGCAGGGGTGCCGCTCGGCAGCGCCGACATCCACAAGATCCTCGTCGATCGCATCGACGTCCAGCATCAGAGCCTGGGCATCGTCGTCGGGATCGTCGGACCTGATGGGAAACGAAGAACTTCCTACGGTGTCTTCGACACAGAGGACCCACGAGCCGTCGCCGGCGACACGATCTTCGAGATCGGATCGGTCACCAAGGTGTTCACGTCCTGGGTCCTTGCCGACATGGCCAGGCCCGGTGAGTTGAGCCTCACTGATGCCGTCGCGCAACATCTGCCGGCGAGCGTCGCCTTGAAGCCGACGGGCGAGGGCCGGGCGATGACCCTTACCGATCTCGCCACGCATACCGCCGGCTTGCCGTTCTGGCCATCGAACGTCCCGGCCACTGGCAACACGATCGCTGCGCTCGCCGGCTACACCGTCGACGAGCTGTTTCAATTCATCGCCACCGTCGACGCACCACCAGACATTGGCACGCGCTGGGCCTACTCGAACATCGACGCGGGGCTCCTCGGTGTTCTGATCTCGCGCCGAGCCGGATCGACCTATGACGCACTGCTCACCAGTCGGATCAGCGGTCCGCTCGGGCTCACGAGCACTGCGGTCAGCGTCTCGTCGAGCATGCGGCGGCGACTGGCTCCAGGGCACACTGCGCAGCTGAAGAAGGCGGCGCCGTGGAACGTTCCGGCACTTGCCGGCGGCGGCTCACTGCTCTCCAGCGTCGACGATCTGCTCGAGGAGCTCGCGGCGTTTGGCGATCCGACGTCGCCGCTGGGCGCGGCTCTCCCGACGATGTTGAGCATCCGTCGCCAGGCGCCGGGGTTTCAGCAAGCGCTGGGATGGATGGTGCTGGCGCCAGCTGGCGGTGACGAGCTGCTCTTCCACGACGGGCAGACGCTCGGGTTCGCCAGCGCGATCGCCTATGAGCCGAAGACGCGAACCGGGGTTGTCGTGCTGTCGAATGCTGCGGCTGGAGTGGGAGACATCGCGCGCCATGTGCTTCGTCCAGCCATCCCGCTGGCAAAACCGGCCGCGCCGGCGCCGCACCGCACGGAAGTTCAGATCAACCCGAAGCGGTTAGATGTGTATGCGGGCCAATACGCGCCAGCGCCGGGCACTGTCTTCGTCGTGTCGCACGAAGGCGATTTCGCTGATGCTGCAACTACCGGGGTTGCCGAAGTTGCGCCTGCGGCCGGAAAGCGAGCGGGAGTTCTTCGTGGCGGAGAACACGCGGATCTCGGTCACCTTCGAAGTAGAGGCGACCGGCCACGTGACGCGTCTGCTCCTCAAGGCCCCGACCGGCAACGTCCCTGCTGCAAGGGTGCGACAGCCCTAGAGCGAAGCTCACTTGAGTTGGGTACGTAGGGCGCCACTTCCGCCTTCGCGCGCGAAGCGCTTCGGGACCGCCGTAGCCTTGGCGGAGGCTGGTTAGTGGCGCCTTCAAAGGCGGGACTAAAGTCCCGCCCTACGCCAACTCAAGTGAGCTCCGGTCTAGGACTCGCCTGCTGTCCCCGTCATGCGCGAGCCATCGATCGCCGGCGCATCTCCGAGAATTTCCTGACCGCGCGATCGAATCGATCCTGAAGCGGCTTGCGATCTTCCGGCGCCAGCGGACCGAGTCTCGCCCAGGCCGCCTGTGCGCTACGCACTTCTTGTTCGTTGGCGCGCTGACGCGCGTCCTCGGTCTGCCGGGCGGCGCCGGCGCCCATGGTATTGGCCGCGAGCGCTTCCCGCCATTGACGGGCCAGGAGCTCGGCCGGCGACAGATTCTTGATCGGCTCGGCGGTCTCGGTCGGCAGCAGCTTTTCGACCTTGGCGACGAGCTTCTCCATCTTGCCGCGGGTCAGATCGGGATCCAGGTCCGTGCCTTTGAAGCGGTCCGGCCACCGCGTCACCAGCGCAAACAACGCGGCGTTCACTCGCTCGGCCAGCGGCGCCAGCGTGTGCCGCGGCAGTTCGGGTCCCTGTACCCATCGGGCGCGTGCCGCCTGGACCTTGGCGTACAGATCATCGGGCGGCTCGGCGCTGGCCGCATCGGCGGGCGGCACCAGCGCCTCGAGCTCGGCAACGGCCGTCTCTCGATCGGCCATCTTGCCGGCGATGGCGACGTGATCGCGGTTCTTGAAGCGCTCGAAGAAGAGGTCGCAGGCGGCGCGGAACTGCTGCCAGATCGCGTCGGACTTGCTCTTCTTGACCGGACCAACGGCCTTCCATTCCACCTGCAGCCGCTTGATGCGCGAGGCCGCCTTCTCCCAATCGGTGGACTGCGAGAGCTGCTCCGCTTCGGCGACCAGCGCTTCCTTGCGCTTGAGGTTCTCTGACCAGTCCTGTTTTCGCTGTTTGAGATCCTGTTGGCGGCGCGTGAAGAAGGCGTCGCACGCGGCGCGGAAGCGTTCCCACACCGATTTTTCGTGGCCTCGAGTGACCGGGCCAATCGACTTCCACTCATTCTGCAGCGCCTTGATCGCATCCGCTGTGCGCACCCAGTCGGTGGACTGAGACAGCGACTCGGCCTTGTCGCACAACTGCTCTTTCTTCTTCAGGTTCTCGGTGCGCTCGACCGCCTGCTGGGCAAAGTAGTCCTTGCAGCGCTCGTAGACCTGCTGCTGCGCCGTCTTGAAGCGAGTCCAGAGGGCTTCGGCCTGCGATCGCGGAGCTGCGGCCACGGATTTCCATCGCTCTTGGAGCGCCCGCATCTCGCCGGATGCTTTCTCCGGGCTGGCTTCGGTGTCGGCCGCCAGCGCTTCCATCTTGGCGCAGAGCTCTTCCTGCACCTGGACGTTGGCCCAGCGTTTCCACTCTTCCGCCTCGCGCAACTCCTGGATGCGCGGCGTCAAACTGGTTCGGACCGCGTCCATCCGCACCATCAGGTCCTCGCGATCCTGTTTGGTGGGCAGCGGGCCCATGGTTCCCACGGCCAGCTTCACATCCTTCAGCAGCTGGTCGGCATCTTTGAGCGAAAGCTGCTCGGCGACCGCGCGGGTCTCGAGCCTCTGCACCAGCGCCTGAAGGCGTTGCAGGTTGGCGACCTGCTGCTGATTCTTCTGGTCGCGATGCGTCTGCTCATGGCCCTCTAATGTCTGCGCTGAGCGATCGAATTGCTCTCTCAGCTCGACGGCAATTTCCACGTCACGCACAATCGTTTGCCACTGTTTGCGGAGCGCGTACCACTGGCTGCGCACTTCGCCGTAGTTCGGATTAGCGGCGAGGGCTTCCACTTCGGCGACGAGTTCGGGGAGCCGTTCCGCCGAGCGGCGAAGGAGATCGAGCCGCTCATGCCGCTTTTCGGCGGCGCGGCAGGCCTCCTGAAAGCGATGCTCGAGATCCGACGCCCACCCCTCGGGCATCGGCGGCATGCCTTCCCAGGCAGCTCGCGCCTCGGCCACTTTGTCTTGAATGCCCTCGCCCGCAATCTTCTCAACCTGCTCGCAGACGTCGACGCGGGCCGACTGCTCGCGCTCCAGCTCTTGCCGCCGGCGTTCGGCCTCGCGGTGCGCGGACTCTTCGGCGGCCAGGCGATCGCGAACCGCCGACGATCGATCCTCAAAGGCGTCGACCGTCTCGGGGCGAATGTCCGCGTCAGCCAGCAGCTCCACCCAGGCAACTCGAGCGGCGGCGTACGCCTCGCGCAGCCCGGCCGCATCGTGAGTCGAGGCGAGACTCGACATTTGCGCCGCCAACTCACTCGCGCGCTTTTGATCGACGTCGTTGTAGGTCGGGCCCGCCGGTGCAACCGGCCCGGCTGGCTGTTCCTGCGCCTTGAGTAGCGAGCGCGCCTTCTTCTGGGTCGCTTTCGTCTTGGCTTTCTGACCGATCGACATCAGCAGTTCGTTGGACGGCTCGGCGATCCGATCGAGCGCAGCCAGCGCTGCGTCCGCGTGCTCGCCGCGCACGGCCACCGCCTCGATCTCTGACGCGTCGGTGAGCTGTGTGACCGCCAGCAGCCGCGGGCCCGCCTCGGCGGCGTGCCGCGCGATGCCGCCGAGCAACTTCTGGTCGCGAACGCCAGCCACGGCGGTGCGCCGAATCGACTCGGGGCCCGATGCGCGGGACACCGTCCCCAGTTCGCGCTCGCGTCCGAGCGAGACCAAGGCGGCAACGGCGGCAGCCGCGACCGACTCGTCGTGCTTCACCGCGTGCTCGGCCAGCTGGGCGATGGCGTGCTCCCGCACGCCGTCATCGGCTTCGTTGCGCGCGATGTCGGCCAGCACCGAGGCTTCGGTGACGCGCGCCACCGCCGCGCGACGCACGCGGGCGTCGGGGTCGTCCTTGGCGAGCGCGACGATGACGTCACCCTCGACCGCGGGATCGAGTTCGTGCACACCCTCGACGCGGACGAGAGCATCGGAATGCTTGTGCTTTGGCTGGGGACGGAGTTTCTCGAGAATGCCCATACAACCAGCGATCCCGGGCCCTTGGACCGGGCGTACGCCTCCCTCAAAGATCAGCCGTCCTGGTCGGGTTTCGCGGGCGCTGACCCTCCAGGACGCTGAGCGGTGGTTAACCCGACAGCTTCACCGTGAACTGAAAGAGGGAGATTATGGCATCGGGATCCGTCAACCGGCAACCGGCAACCGGCAGCCGGGCGCCGGGGATCTGACCGCACGGCCGATTGACGGTTGCCGGCTGCCGGATGCCGGTTGCCGGGTTCCCGGTTGCCATTTCTAATCCATTCATCTACATTTATAGATATGAAAACGGCGTCGGCGCTCTACCGCCTGCTCGGCGACGAGGCTCGACTCCGGCTCCTGCGCGTGCTGGCTCGCGACCGGTTCAATGTCACCGAGCTGACCGGCATCCTGGGTCTGGCACAGTCAGGCGTCTCGCGTCACCTCGGCCTGCTCAAGGACGCCGGGCTCGTGGTTGAGGAGAAAGACGGCGCTTATTCCTATTACCGCGTCTCCCCGGAGGTCCGCGGGGACGATTTGTGGCGGTTGCTCGAAGTGCAGTTTTCCGAGGCGGTGACGAGCGGGCCGGTCAAGGCCGACGATGCCAGGCTGCAGGAGGTGTTGCGCCTCCGGCGGGAAAACTTTGAGCACACGGGGCCCGATACGCGCGATGGACGTCAGCTCGTCCCGGGCCGCAGCTGGGCCGCATGGTCGCGCGCCCTCGGGCTGCTGCTGCCTCCACTCGATGTCGCCGACCTTGGCTGCGGGGAAGGCTACCTGACGGTCGAAGCCGCCCGCTGGGCGCGGCGGGTGATTGGCGTGGACCGCGCGCCCGGTGTGCTCGCCCGTGCCAAGGCGCTCGCCTCTCGAAAGCGCGTGTCCAACATCACCTGGAAGCGCGGTGAGCTCGACCAGCTGCCACTGGACGATGCGTCGATCGATGTGGCACTGCTGTCGCAGGCGCTGCACCACGCCGCCGATCCGCCGCACGCACTGGCCGAGGTCATGCGCATCCTGCGCCCGGGCGGCCGGCTGCTGCTGCTCGATCTGAAGGCGCACGAGGAGACCTGGGTCAAGGAAAAGCTCGGCGATCAGTGGCTCGGGTTTTCTGAAGACCACCTCCGGCGGCTGCTGAATCAGGCGGGATTCACCGATGCGCGCATTACTCCGGGCGCGCGACGGACCAACGATCCGTTCGTCGTGCTGGTTGGCATCGCCACGAAGAGTGGGATGAAGAGAGAAGAACGAAGAATGAAGAAGGAAGAAAGAAGCTGAGGCGGGAACTGATGACCAACACGACGGTGCTCGAACAGGAGCTGGCCAGGCGCATCCTCATCCTCGACGGTGCGATGGGAACGATGGTGCAGCGGTTGACGCTGAGCGAAGCCGACTTCCGCGGCGATCGGTTTCGAACGCATCCGCACGATCTCAAGGGCGACAACGACGTTCTCGTCCTGACGCAGCCCGAGGCGATCGCCGGCATTCATGGCGAGTACCTGGCCGCCGGCGCCGACATCATCGAGACCAACACCTTCAATGCCACGTCGGTCTCCCAGGCCGACTACCAGATGGAAGCGTTCGTCTACGAGATCAACGTCGAGGCGGCAAAGGTGGCGCGCCGTGTGGCCGACGAGTGGACGGCGCGCACGCCGGGGCAGCCGCGGTTCGTCGCCGGCGCGATGGGACCGACGACCAAGACGCTGTCGATCTCGCCGGACGTGAACAATCCGGCCGCACGGTCGATCACGTTTGACGGCATGCGCGAGGCCTACGCCGAGCAGGCGCGCGGGCTGATCGACGGGGGCGTGCATCTGCTGCTCGTCGAGACGCAGATCGACACGCTGAACGCCAAGGCGGCGCTGGTCGCCATCGAGGAAGTCTTCGAGGAGAAGCAGACCCGCCTGCCGTTGATGGTCTCGGCCACGCTCACCGATCGCAGCGGCCGCACGCTGTCCGGGCAGACGCTGGATGCGTTCTACATTTCGGTCGAGCACTCACAGCCGTTCAGCGTCGGCCTCAACTGCGCGCTCGGCGCGCGCGAGATGCGGCCCTACATCGCCGACCTCTCCCGCAACGTGTCCGGCTACGTGAGCTGCTATCCCAACGCGGGGCTGCCGAACGCGTTCGGGCAATACGACGAGCTGCCGGAGGAGACGGCGGCGCTGATCAAGGACTTCGCGGCGAGCGGCTTCGTGAACATTGTCGGTGGATGCTGCGGCACAACTCCAGATCACATTCGCGCCATCGCCGAGGCGGTTGAGGGCCTGCCGCCACGCCCGACTCCGCTCGCCAGAACTCTTCCTGCGAGCCGCCGTCGAGGCAGGGTCTGATACTCCAACCCGCCCTACCGGCCCTACCCGCCTTTCCGGCCTGGAGCCGTTGTTCATCCGGCCGGACTCGAACTTCCAGATGATCGGTGAGCGGACCAACGTCACCGGCTCGAAGAAATTCGAGCGGCTGGTCAAAACCAGCGACTGGGCCGGCGCGGCAACCGTCGCGCTCGAGCAGGTGCGCGGCGGCGCCAACATTCTCGACGTGAACATGGACGAGGGCATGCTCGACTCGGAAGCGTGCATGACGGCGTTCCTCAACTACATCGCCACCGAACCGGAGATCGCGCGCATTCCCGTGATGGTCGACAGCTCGAAGTGGTCGGTGATCGAAGCCGGCCTCAAGTGCGTCCAGGGCAAGGCCATCGTCAACTCGATCAGCCTCAAAGAGGGCGAAGCCGATTTTCTTCACAAGGCGCAGCTCGTGCGCCGCTACGGCGCCGCCATGGTGGTGATGGCCTTTGACGAACGCGGCCAGGCCGACACGGTGGCGCGGAAGGTCGAGATCTGCGAGCGCGCGTATCACCTGCTCACCACGCGCTCCGGAGTCGATCCGTCTGACATCATCTTCGACCCCAACATCCTGGCCATCGCCACCGGGCTCGAAGAACACAACGAGTACGCGAAGAACTTCATCGAGGCCGCGCGCATCATCAAAACGCGCTGCCCGGGCGTGAAGATCAGCGGCGGGGTCAGCAATCTCTCGTTCTCCTTCCGCGGCAACGACGTGGTCCGCGAAGCCATCCACTCGGCGTTTCTGTTCCACGCCATCAAGGCCGGCATGGACATGGGGATCGTCAACGCCGGCCAGCTCGTGGTCTACGAGGACATCCCGGCCGATCTGCTCGAGCACGTCGAGGACATCATCTTCAACCGGCGGCCCGACGCGACCGAGCGGATGGTGACCTTTGCCGAGCAGGTCAAGGGCACGGGCACGAAACGCGAGCACGATCTCAAGTGGCGTGACAGCTCGGTCGAGGCGCGGCTGTCCTACGCGCTCGTCCACGGCGTCGTGGACTTCATCGAGGAGGACGCCGAGGAGGCACGCCAGAAATACGGTGTGCCGCTTCGCGTGATCGAAGGCCCGTTGATGGACGGCATGAAGGTCGTCGGCGATCTCTTCGGCGCCGGCAAGATGTTCCTGCCCCAGGTGGTCAAGAGCGCCAGGGCGATGAAGCGAGCCGTGGCCTATCTCGAGCCGTTCATGGCGGCGGAGAAGGCGGCGCGGCTGGCGGCGGGCGAGGCGGCCGACGCGCGAGGCAGCCAGGGCCGGATGCTGGTCGCCACCGTCAAGGGGGATGTCCACGACATCGGCAAGAACATCGTCGGCGTCGTCCTGGGCTGCAACAACTACGAGGTCATCGACCTGGGCGTGATGGTGACGTGCGATCGGATCCTGCAGGAGGCCATCGATCGGCAGGTCGACATCGTCGGACTCAGCGGACTGATCACGCCGTCACTGGACGAGATGGTCTACGTCGCATCGGAAATGGAGCGGCGCCACATGACGCTGCCGCTGCTGATCGGCGGCGCGACCACGAGCCCGCAGCACACGGCGGTGAAGATCGCTCCGGCCTTCTCGCAGCCGACCGTGCATGTGCCGGACGCGTCGCGGGTCGTGGACATCGTGTCGAGTCTGCTGAACCCCGAGCAGAAGCCGGCATTGGATCGCGCGAATCGAGAGGCGCAGGCGCGACTCCGCGAGCAGCATGCGGGGCGCAAAGATCGGCCGATGCTCACGCTCGCTCGGGCTCGCGCCAATCGCCTGCAGTTGGACCTCTCAGGCGATCCACCGGCGAGACCGGCGTTTACCGGCCTGCGGACGATCGATCCGCCGCTGACCGACCTCGTCCCGTGCATCGACTGGCAGTTCTTCTTTGCGGCCTGGGAGCTGAAGGGCCGCTACCCGGCCATTCTCGACCACCCGCAGCAAGGCGCGGCAGCGAGAGAGCTGTTCGGTCACGCGCAGAAGCTGCTGTCGCAGATCGTGAGCGGCAAGCTGTTCCGCGCGCGAGGCGTCTACGGCTTCTGGCCGGCGAACAGCGATGGCGACGACATCGTGCTCTACCAACCGGAATCCGGCAACCGTCCGCCTTCGCTCGAACAGAAGACACCGAGCTTCGGCGGGACAGGGCCTGCAGAGGAAGTTGCGCGATTCCCGATGCTGCGCCAGCAGGAGGTCATCGCCGACTCGAAGCCCAATCGTTCGCTCGCCGACTTCGTGGCGCCGCTCGAGAGCGGCGTTCGCGACTACGTCGGGGCATTTGCCGTCACCGCCGGTCACGGCGTCGAGGAGCTCGTCCATCGCTACGAATCGCTGCACGACGACTACTCCGCGATCATTGTCAAGGCGCTCGCCGATCGCCTGGCGGAAGCGTTCGCCGAGTATCTGCACGCGCAGGCGCGACGGGAGTGGGGCGTGGTCGAGCACTGGACCAACGACGACCTGATCGACGAACGCTATCGCGGCATCCGGCCGGCGTTCGGCTACCCGTCGTGCCCCGACCACAGCGAGAAGCGCCGGCTGTTCGATCTTCTGGGCGCTGAACGGGTCGGGATGCGGCTGACCGAGTCGTTTGCGATGACGCCGGCGGCCTCGGTGAGCGGCCTCTACTTCAATCACGCGCAGGCGAAGTACTTCAACATTCAGCGCATCGCGCTCGATCAGGTCGAAGACTACGCGCGCCGCAAGGGAATGAGCGTCGTGGACGTCGAGCGCTGGCTGCGCCCGGCGCTTGGGTACGAGGCCGGCCTCGTCACCGCCTAGCTACCAGATGAGTGGCGGCTCCTTGATCTCGACACGGATGGCGTGAGTCGCATAGGCCTCGAGGTTTTGAACCGCGTGCGGGCCTTCCGGCCCGAGGCGCAGCGCCCGAAACCCGGCAATGGCGGGAGAGGTCACTGGGTTGCGCGGCAGCAGCCGCCCCCGGACATCTGGCGCGTACTCTTCGGCGACCTGGCGGCCGACACGCTCCTGGACGAGGACGCTTGGCCAGCGATGCGTATGCACCGGCTCTTTCTGACCGGGCGGAATCGACACCACCAGTACGCGGACGTGTGAATCCTCGAGCAGCACACGATGCGACGCTGACGCCGCAATGGTGGCGTCGAGCGAGTCGGGCCAGTTCCACTTGGCTTGCGAGGCGACACGTTGAGCGCCGGATCCAATGGCAAGTCCGACTGCGAGCAGAGCGACATCACGAAGCATGGCCATGACTCACAGAGAGTACCCGCAATCTCCTTTGCACATGCGTTGAATCTCGATGCGCGGCCGCTTAGGATCGACCGCGTCCGAGTCATCGATACGTGCGGGTCACGATCTCCGCCGAGCTGCCGGCGCACAAGCAGACCGCCATTCTGGGACACGAGCTGCAGCATGCGTGCGAAATCGCGCGCTCGGGCGCACGCGATACGGTGACCATCCGCAGGCTCTTTGAATCCATCGGCCAGCGCGTCGATTCGTGGCGGGAAGCGTACGAAACCACCGCCGCGATCGAGGCCGGCGCACGAGTGTGGAGCGAGCTGCACAGCCACTCGCGGCGGGCCACGACCAAGACGCAAAACCAGTGAATCGGGCGCGATGCCCGGTCAGCCGGTGTCGCCGCTCAAGCGCGCCACTTGGGTCATCAGATAGTTCCGCTCGGGAATGCTCGCCGTCCGCCTGGCGGCGGCCTGGTAGTGGGCGATGGCGGCGTCGCGATCGCCGGCTCGCTCGAGCAGATGCGCGCGAACCGCGTCGAGCCGATAGTGCCCGGCCAGGCGTTCGTCGCCGTCGAGGCGGTTCAGCAACTCGAGACCCGCGGCCGGGCCGTTCACCATCGCGACCGCGATCGCGTGATTCAGCGCCACCATCGGGTTGTCCGACATCCGCTGCAGCACGCTGTAGAGCGCGACAATCTGCGGCCAGTCGGTGTCCTCCGCGCGGGCCGCTTCGTCGTGAACCGCGCTGATCGCCGCCTGCAGCTGGTACGGACCCGCAGACCCCCGGGACAGCGTTCGCGTGATGAGGGCGACGCCTTCGGCAATGGCGCCCTGATCCCAGAGGGTTCGATTCTGCCGGTCAAGTGGGATCAACTCGCCGTCAGGACCGGTCCGGCCGGCGCGCCTGGCATCAGAGAGGAGCATCAAGGCCAGTAGTCCGGCCACTTCGGGGTCGTCCGGCAGGAGCGCGTGCACCGCACGCGTGAGCCGAATCGCTTCGTTGGACAACTCCACGCGTTGCAGCGCCGCGCCGCTGGTGCTGGCATAGCCTTCGTTGAAGATCAGATACAGGACGTGCAGCACCGCATTGAGGCGTTCACCGCGATCGCGATTGGTCGGCATCCGGAACCCGATGCCCGACGACTTGATGGTCTGTTTCGCCCGGCTGATGCGCTGCGCCATCGTCGCCTCGGGAACCAGGAACGCGCTGGCGATTTCTGCCGTCGTCAGCCCGCCGACTGCACGCAGCGTCAGGGCGATCGCAGACGGCAGCGTCAGCGCCGGATGACAGCACATGAACAACAGGATCAGGGTGTCGTCGGCGTCTGTGCGCTCGAGATAGTCGGCTGTCGGCAGCAACGGCCGCTCGAGCGCTGCTTGTGCCGCCGCGATCTCCTCGCGGCGCTTGCGCGCGCTTTCGCTGCGCAGGTGGTCGGTCATCCGGCGGGCCGCGACGTGAATGAGCCAACCTTTGGGACTGTCCGGCAGGCCGTGGCACTTCCACTGCGTCGCGGCATCGATCAGCGCTTCCTGCACCGCATCTTCAGCCGCGCCGAAATCACCGAAACGCCGGATCACGGCGCCGAGAACCTGCGGCGCCAGCTCGCGGAGCAAACCTTCGATCGTGTCGTCTCTAGACATCTTCCAAGGCACAATCGCGACAGTTGAAACAGGATGTTTCCGCCTTGGAAGATGTCTGGCCCCGCGGAGCGGGGCCAGACAACACTGCGCTAGCGAGGCGGAGCCATCGCCGCATCTTCTTAGCAGCTTCAGAGCGAAGCGTCGCTCGCCCCCGTCACATGTCTGTCGGTGGAGGAACGCTCATCACCTGCCGGACCTCAATCGCCATGTTCAATGGCACGCCCCCTGGACCCGGCGCCGCGGATGCCCGGGCGGCGATGGCATACGCCTGTTCTGGAGTCTCGACGTCGACAATCCAGTAGCCGGCGAGAAACTCCTTGGCCTCGGCGAAGGGACCATCGGTCACGGCCGGCGCGCCGCTCTTGGTCGCGCGCACGATCCTCGCCTCGCTCGGCAGCGCCAGCCCTTCAGCCCCGACCAATTCGCCCGACTCACCCAGCTCCTTGTTGAAGCGGCGCATGAAATCGATGTGCGCCTTGAAGTCCTGCTGGGACCACTTGGAGATTTCCCAATCGCCGCCGGCGCCGCTCGGCGCATTCATCATCAACATGAACTTCATGCCCTGATTCCTTCGAAACGTGGCGCCCCGATTGGCGCCCTCATGGAAGTCGGAGCCCGCCGCGCGTTCTCGACATCCCAACCACGACCATGCTCACCTTTTCTTCGCAGCAGTGCGTTTGCGCTTCGCTGGAGCCGCGCGCGTCTTGGCCGTGGCCGTACGCTTGGCCTGGCGACGCTTGAGCGGATGGACGCGTTCGGGGAGCGCCTTGCTCCCCGTCTCGCGATTCCATTCCTCGTAGGTTTCCGGAGAAATCTCTCCCTTGACCAGGAGCTCGGCGAACTTCCGGCGCTGCGCCTTGCTCTTGAAAGGCATTGCGGATCGATCCTACTGCCGATCGAACACGGCGACGACTTGACCGGCGCGATCGGAGATCGTCAGGACCTGATCGTCGGGAGACACCTCGTACCGCACCGTGCCGGAATCTTCGGTCCCTTTCCGCCCCTCGACTTCCAGGACCCGCGGCCCGCGCCAATTGGCGATGAGCACATAGCCGAAGGCAACTGGCCGCTCACGGCCATCCGTGTGGACGATATTGCGCTGCCGCTCCTCTCGCCCAGCCTGATCGACCACCACATCGTCGAGCGTGACCGTCGCGCCCTTGACGGTGATGTGCAGCGTCGCGGATCGAAATGGATTGGCTGGATGCCGTCTCGACTTCTCGACGTTCGCCGTCCATGAGCCGGCAAGCGGACGCATGGGTGGCGGCGCCTCGCTCAACACTGACTCGACATGCGCTTTGAGCTTGGGCCAGCTGGCAAATCCGTACTCACGCGCGAGCGCATGCTGCGCGTCGGCGAGCTGCGCGTGCGCATCGGATCGCTGGAGCTCACTCAGCAGATCCCTTGCCTGGTGCTTGAGATGTTCGAGATTGGGCCGAGGCGGCAGTTCGCGAGCCATGACACGTCTCCTTTGCTGCCCAATGTCCGCTGGTGGGCAAAAGAGAGTGGATGCTCGATTCAATTGGAAAGCTCAGGTGGGATAGTCCCTTTCCGCGGACTGGATGCAGCCTGTACTGCGCGGTTGATCTTACGGCAACCAAACCGACGGCGCAACTCGGTCGGCGTCAGGTCGTCGCCGTGCCTTCGCGGACGGCCGCGTCACGGCCGCTGGCCGGTGGGTGTGCGGTTGACAGCACCCGCATCTGGCGATTGAGGAGAACAACGACGCCCAGCCAGGCGCCGGCCAGGACGACGTTCAGGCTGGCAAATGCGGGCACGGTAAAGGCCAGCCGCTCGCCGGCAAAGACGATGCCGGCCTGCACGACATCGCCGGCGCGCATGAAGAACGAGTCGACCGCCTGCTTGGCCTTGTATTTCGCTTCGCGGCTCGTCGGCAGCCACAGCGCCTGTTTCGTCGTGTTGCCGAGCGAGTAGTCGAGACTGTTGTCCGCCACTTTCAAGTAGGCCATCGTGGTGATCGACGGCGCGCGCAGCATCAGCAGGTAGCCTGAGAGCGCAACGACGGGATGAATGAACAGCGCCTTGCCCACGCCAAGGAACGTGATCACGCGCGAGACCATGAACATCTGCAGCAGGAAGCCGACGAGGTTCACGGCGCTGAACAGACGGCTATACACGCCGCCGATGAACGCTTCGCGCGCCGCTGCCGCCTCGGGGCCGGTCCCATGCGTGACGTTGGCCATCTCGACCACGTAGCGCCCGAACAGGTACTCGCCCGACGTGTTGACGATGTTGAGCAGGACCGTGAGAGCGGCAATCAGCAGCAGGTAGCGATCGGCGAAGACCATTCCGAAGCCGCCCTCGCGGCCAAGCGGCTTTTCATCGGCCGACACCGCCTTCGACGCTTCGGCGCCGGGGCGGAAGCGGTAGACCAGTCGGGCGAGCAGCGCGCAGATCACCAGGACCACGGCGCCGACCACGAGCAAGCGTGCGGTGCCGACGGTCGCGACGACCTGCCCGGCGCGGACCGAACCGACCCACGCCCCGAGACTGCTCCCGACGCCGATGAGCGGAAACAGCCGCCTGCCTTGCTCCGGAGTGTACAGATCGTTGGCAAACGCCCAGAACTGCGCGATCACCATCAGATTGAAGATGCCGATCCACAAGAAATACGAAACGCCGACGTGCCACCCGGCCGAGAGTGCCACCAGAAACACCCCCAGGTGCGAGGCGAAGAACAGCGTCACCCATTGCACGAGCTGGATCCGGTTCACACGCGAGGCGAACGCGCCGTATGCAGGGACGAGAACGAGCAGCAACAGGGCCTGGCCAGCGGACGAATAGCTTTTCACCTCGGCGCCGCCCTCGCTCAGGATGAAGACCTCGCGCGCCGTCTTGAGCATGTAGTACGCGGCGAGAATCAGAAACATGATCAACGTGAGCAGCAGCGCGCTCGCCACTTCCCCACGGCGGACGTCGGCGATCGGCGAGAGCAGGCGCTCTGTAACCGTGCGTTCGGCGGGCGGCGATGACGGAGGCGATGTGGGCACCGTGCAACCAGCTGGCAAGAGCCGCGCCATCCTCTGGTCGGCTTGGAGCGGTCGAAAGCAATTGAACGCGGCGCTCGACTCACGACCTGCCGTGAGCGTGTCCGCGATGCGCTACGGACGTCTCTCGAGATCGACCAGCGCCAGCCGCGCTGGACTGCGCCGGAAGTACAGGTCGGCGGGTCGCGTCCACGCCGGCCGCAGGGTTAGCGCTCACGATACGTTGTGACCGAACCGGCCCCAGCTTTGGGCTACGATTCTGGTCATGGTCGCGAGCGAAGCCCCCCCGCAAATCGCCCAGAAAGAACACGGCGGCTCCGCTTCGCCAGGGCAGTGTTGTCTTGCCCCGCTCCGCGCGGCGAGACACCTTCTACGGCCTGCCGAACACAAATTTCAACTCTGACGACCGGAGCCATAGAGTTGTCTCGGACCGCGACACCAGCTGTCGGAAAAATCGCTGAAAAAGCCATTCGTCAGCAGCTGGCCAGGATTCTGGCGAGCAAGACCTTCCATCAGGTGGACCGACTCAAGCGCTTCGTGTCCTTTATCGTGCTCGAAGCCGTGGCGGGCCGAGGCGGAGACCTGAAGGAATACGTGATCGGCGTGCAGGTCTTCGGAAAGGAAGCCTCCTTCGATCCTCGGACCGACCCGATCGTCCGGGTGCAGGCACGCCGGCTCCGCACGCGGCTGGTTCGGTACTATCGCGAAGAAGGCCAGAGCGACGAGATCATTGTCGATCTTCCCAAAGGGGGCTACGCGCCGGTCTTCCGGCGCGGCGAAGGGGCGCCGGCCGTTCGACCATCGCTGAGCGCCACGCTCATCAATCGCAACACCGTCGCCGTCCTGCCCTTTGCCGATCACAGCCCCGCGGCCGGCCTCGATTACTTCTGCCGCGGTCTGCGCGATGAAATCGTCCATAGCGTCACCATGCTGAAGACGCTTCGCGTCCTGGCCCCGAGGCACGAGGATCGGCCCTCGGAGGTCAGCGGTGTTCGACTCGACGCCGGCCTGGTGATTACCGGTGGCGTACGAAGCGCTGGAGACCGCTTGCGTGTCACCACGCAGCTGATCGATGGCGCCACGGGACACTACCTTTGGTCCGAATCGGTGGACGCCAGCCTGGCCGACACGTTGGCGATTCAGGAGTCGATCGCGAGATCGATTGCCGGGAAGCTGGAGGCCGAGCTCGGCAACTCCGAAGAGTCACCGCGGGCCCGGCGTCCGAACGACAACCTCGCCGCGCGCAATCTGTTCCTCCAGGGCCGTTATCACCTCAACCAACGGACCGAAGAAGGGTTGCAGAAGGCCGTCGACTTTTTCGATAAGGCGCTGATCGAGGACGCGCAGTTCTCGCTCGCGCACAGCGGCCTGGCGGACGCTTACAGCCTGCTGGCGCACTATGGCGTGCAAGGGCCGGCCGACGTGTGGGCGAGGGCCGCGTCGAGCGCGGCTTCAGCGGTGATGCTCGACGGGCATTCTGCCGAGGCTCACACGTCGCTCGCTCACGTGCGCGCCACGCAGGACTGGGACTGGGCGGCCGCTGAGCGCGAGTTCCAGCACGCCATTCAGTTGAATCCTCGCTACCCCACCGCCCACCATTGGTACGCAACGTCGTGCCTGGTGCCGCTCGGGCGCCTGAACGAGGCGCTGGAGCAAATGCTGCTGGCGCAGTCTCTCGATCCGGTGTCGTCGATCATCGCGCGCGACGTGGCGGTGATGTATTTCTATCGAAGGGATTTCGAGGCGGCGCTCGAGCAGTGCGATCAGACCATCGAGCTCAACCCGCACTTCGCGCCCGCGTATCTCACGCTCGGCCTCGTCCAGGAGCAGCGAAAGGACTTCGACGAGTCTGCCGCCGCGTTCAGACGGGCAGTCGATCTCGCGCCGCACTCCCCACGCATGCATGGTGCGCTGGCCAGAACCTTCGCGCTCTCCGGGCGCAGAGAGCAGGCCGAAACCGCACTCCGCGCGCTCGTCCAGCAGGCGGCGGAGCGTTATGTGTCACCCTTCGAGTTCGTCACGATCTACTTTGCGCTTGGCGACACCGCCATGGGGTACGAGTGGCTGTCGAAGGCGTGCGACGACCGGTGCTTCGAGCTCTTGGCACTCAAGGTCGACCCGCGGCTGGAGTCCCTGCGCGACGACCCCCGTTTTGGGGCCGCCGCGCGACGCGTCGGCCTCGTCTGATCTCAATTCAGAAAAGGAACAAGAGAACAGGAGCTCAGGAGACAACTCCGCTCCTAGGAGGCAGCGTTCGACAGCCGGCCCGCGCAGCGGGCCGCCGTGTACGAGGAGAAGCACCGGCCAAACAAGCCGTTGAAAAAGCGTTTGGATGGCTTGCTTGGCTAGTGCTTCTCCTTGCACACAGCCGCCTTCGGCCGCTGTCGAACGCCTCCTGATCTCCTGATCTGCTGTTCAGTTTCTCTCCTGTTCAGTTTTCTCTCGACTCGACTGAGCGCGATTCAGCGGTTCATTACCCACTTCAGCGCCTCGAAGTACATCTTCTGCAGCCAGGGCATATCCCAGAGCTCTCTCGAGTGCCCCAGTGTGGAGTAGAACACGCGGCCCTTGCCGAACGTCTTGGTCCACGCCACCGGGAAATCGGCGTCTTTGCGATGGACCAGCGGCGCGGACAGGTTGAGCTTGCCGGCATCCAGCCGAGCCAGCACGTGCAGCCGATCGCGCGAGAACTCCTTGAGCTGATAGTGCTCGTCGTTCACGACGAACGATGGAGGAAGATGAGCGGTCATTGGCGAGGTTCGATCTTCGACTACGACAGTGGCATCGGTGATGCCCCACGGGTGTTCGTCGAACCGGCCGCCAAGCATCTCGCCGAACTCAGGCCACGAGAAGAACGCCGTCGAGCCCGCATGCGTCGCAACAAATCCCTTCCCATCGTCGTGGACGAAGGCCAGCAGGTCGGCCCGCTGCTGCGCCGTCAGATCGATCTCGCGCACGCCGAAGAAGAAGATGGCGTCGAAGTAAGTGAGATTGCGCGCGAGGAACTGCTCGCCGGTCGCAATGCCGGTCCCGGTCCTGAACTCGATCGGCGAGCGCGTGATCGATTGGGAGTCCGTGCGGATGATGGTGTCGTAGAGACCCGATTCCCATCCCAGACGTTCGATGGTCGAGACGGCATGCGTGATCGACTCGTGCTGGTAGCCGTTGCGAACGTCGGCCCACGCCAGCACGTGCTTCTGAAAGGTCTTGGCCGGTGGCGTCGGCGGCAGCGACTGCGCGCCGAGGGCGCCAATGGCGAGCGCCAGGGTAAGGGCTCTCACGGTCGCGGCGTCGCGTCTCCCTCGGTCAGTCCGAGCGCCCATTTGAGCGCCTCGAAGTACATCAGTGCAACATCGCGATTGTCCCAAGTGCTCGCGTCGTGGCCGAGCGACGAGTAAAAGACGCGCCCCTTCCCATAGGTCTTCGCCCAGGCCAGCGCGAAGTCACGGTCCTTCAAATGCGTCTCCGGATTTACGGCCATCTTGGCCAGGTCGAGCCGCAACAGCACGCGCGAGCTCGAACGCGAGAACTCCTTCGCCTGATAGAACTCGTCAGTGAACGGGAACGTCTGTGCGAAATGCTTCGTCGCCGGAAAGTCAGCGCCTTCGTTGATGACGGTGCCAGGCGCGGTGTTCCATGGATGGCCGTCGTATCGGCCACCCAGCAGCTCGCCAAACGCCGGCCAGGAGTCGAACGCGGTCAGCGCCGTGTGTGCGGCCACGAACCCCTTGCCATCGTCGCGCACGAACGCCTGCAACTCGGCCTTTTGCTGATCGTCAATCGGCACGTCACGATGACCGAGAAAGAAGATCGCATCCGCCATGCGAAGGTTCGGCCCCCCGCTCGCCGCTTCACCGGTGGTGCGCTTGGGATCCTTGGCGACGATGTTCGAGTCGGTGCGGATGAACGTGTCGTAGGCGCCCGACTCGTAGCCGAGACGCTCGATGACCGAGAGCGCGTGCGACACCGACTCGTGCTGGGCAATGCCATTGCGCGTGTCGGCCCAGGCCAGAACCACTTTGCGCGTGCGCGGCCGCGCAGGTGGACCGCCGCCTCGGCCCTGCTCGAGTCCGGCGCTGTCCAGCACGACGAGCGCGAGTGCGCAGCCAATCAGGCTCGCGAGAATCCGAGATCGCATAAGCTCCTGCTTCTGGCTTCTGGCTTCTGCCTTCTGCCTTCTGCCTTCTGCCTTCTGCCTTCTGCCTTCTGCCTTCTGCCTTGCTGCCTTCTAAGGCAGCCGGAACGCCACCACCGCATCGGAGACCGGGCTTCGCAGAAAGCCGCCGCCGCCGGCCGTGATCACCACGTACTGCTTTCCGTCTTTGCCGAGATAGGTGGACGGGATCGCGTGCGCCGGGGCGTCGAGCTTCGTCTTCCACAGCTCCTTCCCGTTGCGCGCATCGAAGGCGCGGAAGTAGCCGTCGATCGTCGCCGCGATGAAGACCAGATCTCCGGCGGTCGTGATCGCACCGCCGAGGCTTGGCGTCCCGGTCCTGATCCCCTTCTTCTCCAACTCGTCGAACGATCCCAGCGGCACCCGCCATGCGATGTCACCGGTGTTCGCGTTCACCGCGATGAGCTCGCCCCACGGCGGCGGATTGCAGGAGTAGCGCTTCTCGGGTTCCCAGAATCGTCCGCCCTCCGGAGTGACCTTGCGAAATGGCGCAGCGGCATCGTCGGGAGGCCCCGGTGGTCCTCCACCAAATCCGCCTCCAGGTGGTGGCGGCGTATCTGGACGCTGCGCACCTCTGGCACCTCCGGTACCCGCACCACTGGCACCCTCGGCACTATTGGCACTGTTGGCACCTCCTCGTCCCCGTCCGCTCCCCGGCGTGATCGGCTCCAAGTGACCCCACTGTCCCGCGTTCATCACGTTGGTGACGATGAGACCCAGCTTCTTGTTGAAGGCGACACCGTTCCAATTGCCGCCACCCACGGCGCCCGGAAACACGATCACGTCCTTGCCGATGTTCCATGGCGTGTAAGGCACCGTGTCCTGCAATTGATACTTCTCCCACAGCCCCTGGCAGTACGCCGTCAGCTCGGGGGACACCATCGTCGGCAGCTCCGACTTCTTCAGGGAGTTCCTGGCCAGCGGCGGAGGCTTCACCGGAAACGGTTGCGTCGGCGACGTCTTCTCCCCCGGCACTTGACTCTGCGGCACCGGCCGCTCTTCGATGCCAAACACCGGCTCGCCGGACACTCGATCGAAGATGAACAACAACCCCATCTTCGTGATCTGGGCGACTGCCGGAATCCGCCGGCCATCCTTGACGGCGTCGACCAGAGTGGGCGCGGCGCCCAGGTCGTAATCCCAGATGTCGTGATGCACCAGCTGCTGGTGCCACCGGCGCTTGCCAGTCGCCATGTCGATCGCCACCAGCGACGTGCCGTACAAATTGTTCCCGGGTCGAGTGACGCCCACGTAGTCCGCACCGGCGATCGAGACCGGCACGTAGGCGATGCCGCGCTCCTCATCGACCGTCAGGTAGCCCCACGTGTTGGTGCCGCCGATCGTCTTCCACGCCTCGCTCTCCCAGGTGGCGTGATTCGGATCGCCCGGCTGCGCGATGAGATTGAACGTCCACACGAGCGCGCCGGTCCGCGCGTTCCAGGCGCGAATCACCGGCGTGGTCGCCGGACCGATGAGCAGATCCTTGTAGACCGACGGCGGCGATTGCATCTGCGCGCCCATGTCGGTGAATCCGCCCGACCCGAACTCCGGCACCAGCTTGCCGCTCTTGGCGTCGAGGGCAATGAGCCTCGAATCGGAAGAGACCACGATGCGAGGCGACGTCTTCGCGTCGCCTGGCCAGTAGGCCAGGCCTCGCCGGGTGGTGCCGTCAGCCTCGAACTTCCAGATGGGTGTGCCGGCTTCGGGGTTCAGCGCAAAGACGCCGTTCTGGGCCGACACATACAGCACGCCATTGACGACCAGGGGCGTGCTTTCGAAGAAGCCGCTCTTATCACCGGTATGGAAGGTCCAGGCGCGCTCGAGCGTCTGAACGTTGGAGGTGTTGATCTGATCGAGCGTGGAGTACTTCGCCGCTCCGGCGTCGCCCCCGACGTGCGCCCATTGATCCTGAGCGTGCAGCGCTCCGGCGGCCACGGCCACCAGGAGCGCCACGACGGGAACGCGGTTCACTAGCGAAGCTCCGCCTCAAATCGCCCGGAAAGACGCGTCGCCTGCGCTTCGCTAGGGCGGTGTTGTCTTGCCCCGCTCCGCGGGGCGACATCTTCCAAGGCCCGTCGAACACTTGCTTCAAACGTCATGACTCGGTCCTTAGAAGATGTCTAGAAGTCGACCTTCAACGCGAACTGCATGATACGCGGATCGCCCGCCCCGAGGATGCGCCCGAAGTTGGCGCTGTTGAGCGCCGTGGTCGGCGGGTTGTAGTTCACGTAGTTGATGACGTTGAAGATCTCCCAGCGGAACTGCAGATTGGTGGTGCCCGCGCGGAAATTCTTCATCAGGCCGAGATCGTTCTGAAAGCGCGATGGATTGACGATGCTGAAGGCCGCGAGCGCGCTGTAAGTGCCCGCTGCCGGCGATGTGAACGCGGCGCGGTTCAGATAGTTGTTCACCGAGCCATCGCCGTACGGATCGTCGAGGATCTGCACACCCCGCTGACCACCCATGCCGGTGAGCGCGTTATCAACACCGGTGGTCACCGACGAGCGATTGCCGCTCTGCCAGCGAACCAGCGGCGACAGTTGCCATTCGCCAAAGAACGCGTTCATCGTCCGATTCTCGAGTGGTGGCGTGCGGGCTACGATCGAGAAGTTGAGCACGTGCCGCCGGTCGGACGAGCAATAGGAGTAGTCGAGATCTGGATTGTTCGGATCGACGATCGTCGGACCCGTGATTTCCGTCGTCGCCGGGTCGGACATGCACCTGGAAAGCGTCCAGTTCGACAGCACACTGAGGCCGCTCTTCAGCCGGCGCTGCATCTGGAAGAGCAGCGCGTTGTAGTTGCCTCGGCCGGTGTCGTCAACGTGGCCGATCGTGCCGTAGAACTGACCCTCCACCGGGTTCTGCTGGATGAGGACCCGCCGCGCGTTCGTGTTGGTGGTGGTCGCACCCGCTCCAAACACCGCCGGGTTGAGCTCGGTCGCGCGCCACAAGTGACTCGTGTGGTTGCCAAGATACGTGGCGGCGAGCATCCACTCGCCGAACTGGCGCTGCACGCTCAGGTTCCACTGCTGGAGCACGGTCGGCTCCATGTTGATCGGCGTGTTGACGTAGACGCCAAAGGCCGGGAAAGCCGCGGTTTCCCACTCAGTGTTCAGCGCGGGGAACGGATTGCCACCGGGGTAGTTGAGGTACGGATCGCCCCAGCCGCCGATCGGATTGGGAAGCGTAATCTGCGCGCCCCAGGGCGGATTGTTGGCGAAGCGGGTGTTGAAGAAGAGGTGCGGTGTGTCGTAGAAGACGCCCCACGCGGCGCGAACGCTGGTGCGATTGTCGCTGCCAGGTGTCCAAATCGCGCCGACCCTCGGCGCGAAAATCCCCAGCTTGCCATGAGTGGTCGCCTCACCCGGATACCCCTCGTCACCGGGAAAAATCAAGCCCGCCGGCGCCTGTGGGTAGGCCGTGCTCTTGAGACCGCGATCGAAACGCGACTGATCGAAGTGGCTCACCCACCCGAAGGTGTTGCGCAGCGGCACGAACGGCTCCCAGCGGACCCCGGCGTTGAGCGACAGGTTCGATCGGATCTTCCAATCGTCCTGGATGTAGGCGCCGAAGTAGTCGTGATTGTCGAAGTCGTAAACCGGATTCCCCTGCAGGAATCCGCCGCTGACCGCGCCGAGCATGAAATCGGCGAGGGACAGTCCCGTGCCCTGGCCATTGAACGTGAAGGCGCCGTTGGTCGGCCGATTGTTGAGCGTC
The DNA here is from genome assembly GCA_963773045.1 of uncultured Acidobacteriota bacterium. GTDB lineage: Bacteria > Acidobacteriota > Vicinamibacteria > Vicinamibacterales > UBA2999 > 12-FULL-67-14b. The sequence continues at coordinate 125,642 of CAVYZT010000018.1, forward strand.
TCGATCTTCGTGTGGATCCAGTTACCGCCAAACGAAATCTGGTGGTTCCCCTTCACATAGTCCACGTCGTCGGCGATCTGATAGCCGTCGGAGTTGAAGTAGCCGGGATTGGTGCCACCGGCGCCGACCGCGAATCCGTTTCCGGTCACGCTGACGCCGACGTAACCCTTGAGTGGACTGACGATTTTGCTGCCGAGATCGGTCGCCGTGAAGAACTCCGGCAACGGCCGATCGTTGATCGTCGTGTTGTAGGTCACGCGCAATGAGTTGATGAGCGAAGTCGTCAACAGCATGTTGTGCCCCGCCACGATCGAGTGCGCCTGGTTCTTCTGGCCGGTGCGGCTCAGCGTCAGCACGTTCTTGCCATCGTACGTCGCCGGATTCTCGTAGACCGCATAGAGATACCGGGCGAACACGCTCTGTTTGCTGTTCAGCGTGTAGTCGAACTTCGTGAGGGTCTGATGTTCAGTGTTGTTGTTGGGGATCCCGTACTGCACTCGACCGCACGGATCGGCGCTGGCCGAGGGCAGATACTTGGCGTAGTTCAACGCCACGCTGCTCAACCGCGACGGATCGATCTGGTTGTTGTTGAAGCCACCGGTCAACGTGACCTGGCGGCCTGCGTTACAGGCGGGCGAAGCAAACGCCGTGAAGTCTCCATTCAGCATCGCCGTCGTCGGCACGTAGCTGATCGTCTCCGACGGATTGCTGCGCTCGATCTTTCCCTGATACGCGCCGAAGAAGAACACCTTGTTCTTCATGATCGGGCCGCCCAGCGTGCCGCCGAACTGATTGCGCTTGAGGCTGTCGCGCTCCAGGGCGAAGGCGTTGCGGGCGTTGAAGCGGTAGTTGCGGTTGAACTCGAAGGCGCTGCCCTTGAACTGGTTGGTGCCGGACTTGGTGACGACGTTCACCGCTGATGAGGCGTGGTGGCCGTAGCGCGCGGGCAGTGCGCTGGTCTCGACCTTGAACTCCTGCAGCGCGTCAGGGAACGGGGTCGGCAGATTCAGATTGTTGAACGGATCGTTGTGGGTGCCGCCGTCCATGATGTACGTCATCCCGTTCGCCTGCCCGCCGGCGACGGAAATGGTGACGGTCGGATAGTTCTTGTTCGTGTTGAGATCGCCCGCCGGGGCTGACGTGGCAAGGCCGGCCAGGAAGATGAGCTCGGTCGCCTGACGGCCGTTGAGCGGCATGTCGACGACGCGCTGATTGTCGATGACCTGACCCACGCCAGTGGAGTGGGTTTCGATCAGCGTCGAGTTCGCGGTGACCGTCACCTGCTCACTCACGGTGCCGACCGCCATCGTCACGTCGATCCTGGGATTCGTGCTGACCTGCAGGATCAGGCCGTCCCGGATGTAGGTCGTGAAACCCTGGAGCACCACCTTCAACTGATACGGTCCGACCGGCAGGTTCGGAAGGATGTAGCTGCCGTCCTCGGTGGTGAACGTGGTCCGAACCGCGCCGGTGTCGATCTTGGTGATCGTGACTTCGGCGCCGGGAAGCGCCCCGCCACTCGCGTCGCGCACGATGCCCGACACTTGCGATCCGGCCACTGCCTGGGCCCAACCTGTGCCGGTCGAGAGCAGACAGACGAGCGCCGCGCCGAGAAACACGTTCACAGATTTCAAGTGAGTCACGTTCACCTCCTGCACCGGACGAACCCTAACATCGCGTTGGCGCGCGACCTAGGAGGTAACGGTGCCGTTACGGTTAAACACGTGTCAGTCCCCGCGACGATAGATGTCGTTGATGTCCCAGTGGCCGGGGGTGGGCGTCGGGGCGTTTTCCATCGGCACCTGAATCACCGTTGGACGCTTCGCGGCCAGCGCCTCGCGCAGCGCAGGGCCAAGGTCGCCGGCCGCTTCGATCAGCACCCCGCCGGCGCCACACGCCCTCGCCATGGCGGCGTAGTCGACCCGATACGGCTTCCCATCACGTTCGAAGAGGCAGCCGAAGCTCGTGCCGTAGTGCATTTCTTCGAGCCCCGCAATGGTGCCGAACGCCGCGTTGTCCATCACCACCCACACAACGTTGAGCTCCGCTTCCATCGCCGTGGCAATCACCGAAGGATTCGCGCTGAACCCGCCGTCGCCGATCAGCGCGATCGCGTGGCGATGTGGCTGGGCCATCTTCACGCCCAACACGGCTGCCGGCCCAAACCCCATCGTCGCCAGTCCGCTGGGCGTGACGAACGTGCCCGGGACCGTGATCGGGAATTGCTGGCCCACGCCGTTCTTGTTCCAGCCAACGTCGGTCACGATGAAGGCGTCTTCGGGCGCTGCCTGCCTGAGCTCGCTCAAGATCCGTTCGGGACGAAGCGGAAACTGACTCGAGCTCCACTGATCCGCCCAGTTCGCCGCAAATTCACGCCGCCCCTTGGCGATCTCCTCGCGCAGCCGCCCGCGATCGGAGTGGCGGACGCCCTTGGCGGCGGTGGCCAGTGCCGACAGGGCCAACTTCGCGTCCGCGACCACGCCGAGCTCGGTTTGATAGTTCCGGCCGATCTCCGCCAGGTCGGCGTCGATGTGGATGAGACGGGTGGGCGGAATCGAGAAGGTGAAGCGCGCGTCCCACGAGCTGGAGTTCGCCTCCGCGAGCCGCGTGCCGACGGCCAGGATGAGATCGGCGGTCCGGCAGCGATCGTTGGCAATCGGGGTTCCCCAGAACCCGGATTGGCCGAGCAGCAAAGGGTGGCTGTCGTGGAGACAGCCCTTGCCCATTAGCGTGTGCGCCACCGGCACTTCGAGCGCGTCGGCCAGGGCGGTGAGCTCGGCCGTCGCCCGCGCCGACAGCACGCCGCCACCGGCGTAGAGCACCGGGCGCTTCGCCTCAGCCAGCGCGTGAACGATGCGGGCTGCGGTCATCGGGTCGAGGCCCGTCTTCGCGATCTCAGGTGGGGTCTTGTCGAACGCGTTCAGGTCGAGGTCGGCGGAAAAGATGTCCATCGGCACGTCTACCAGCACCGGTCCTGGCCGACCGGTCTGAGCCAGGTGGAACGCTCGTTCCATCGTGCGCGGCAGGTCCTCGACGCGATCGACCCGGTAGACGCGCTTGCAGAAGGGCCGGAAGATCTGGAACTGGTCCGCATCCTGGTGGAGGTTCACCTCTTGATGGGGATGGCGGCCGTAGTAGTACGACGGGATGTCGCCGGCGATAACGACCATCGGGATCGAATCGAGCGCGGCGTTGGCGACACCGGTCGCCGCATTGGTCAGGCCCGGGCCAAGGTGGGTCAACAGCACGCCCGGCTTGCCCGCCGCGCGCGCGTAGCCGTCGGCAGCGTGCGCCGCGACCTGCTCGTGCCGGGTCGAGATGAATCGAATCCGGCTCTTGCCGAGCGCGTCGAGGAAGGCGATCACGGTGTGGCCGCACAGCCCGAAGATCACCTCGACGCCGAGACGCTCGAGATACTCCGTCAACAGGTATGAGGCGATCCGCGTTTCCGGTTTGGGCGCGATCCGCGCAATCGGTTGCCTGGCAATATTCATAAAGACTCCAGCGATCAGACCGTGATCTCGCTGTTGTAGAACTCTCCGAACAGCTCTTCTTCCGAGGGTTTGTCTTCGGCAATCGGCCGGCTCACCCACGTGACGTTCATGTAGTGCTTGAGCGCGATGTTCTCATTGGTAATGTTGCCCCCCCAGATCCCGCAGCCCATGCTCGACGTCATCGGCATGCCGTTGGTGAACGTGCCGGCGTTCGAGCGCGACTGGACCTGGCGCACCATGATTCGGCTCACCGGCGCCATGAGCGCGAGCCGATGAATGTGATCGTCGTTGAACGAGTAGATGCCGCAGGAATGGCCCTTGCCACCGGTCTCGAAGATCTGACGCACCTTGTCGAGGGCGTCGTCGAAGCCACGACACTTGATGATCGAGAGGACGACGCCCAGCTTCTCCGTCGAGAAGGGATACGCCTTGCCGATGTGGGTCTCGGGAACGATGAAGAACGTCTTGTCGGTCGGCAAATCGATTCCTGCCTTCGACGCCACGGTTGCGGCCGGCCGCGCAATCGTGTCGGCGGTGCGGCGGCCCTCTTCGTCCCAGTAGGCCTTCTGCAGCAGCTGCTTCTCGGGCTCGTTGACGAGGTATCCACCCTCCTGCTGCAGCCGATCGAGAAACCGATCGTAGATGGAGGCTTCCACCAGCAGATTGCCGTCGGCGGAACACCCGGAACCGTGATCGTTGGTCTTGCTGATGCGGGTGTTGCGTGCCGCGTCTTCGATGTCAGCGGTTTCGTCGATCACCATCGTGGCGTTGCCGGCGCCGACGCCGTAGGCGGGCTTGCCAGAGCTGTAGGCGGCCTTGACCATGGCCGGTCCGCCGGTGGCGATGGTGAGATCGCAAATCGACATCAGCTCGTTGGCCAGCGGGATGCTCGGCCGCTCGACGCACTGCACGATGTCTTCAGCAGCGCCGAGATTCCTCAGCGCGACGCGCATCAGCCGGACGACTTCGTTGGTCGTCTGCCGGCTCGATGGATGCGGTGAGAACACCACGGCATCCTTGCACTTGATCGCGTAGATGGCGATCCCGATTGGCGTGATGTAGGGACTGGTCACCGGAATCAGCGACGCGATCACGCCGGCGGGTTTCGCGTACTTCACGATCCCTTTCTCCGGCAACTCCTCGATGACGCCCATGCTCTTCTGCCGGAGCGCATCGCGCAGGATGCCGAGCACCTTGCCCCGGCGCGTGGGCTCGCGTCCGCCCATGCCGCTTTCGTCGACGCTCAGGTTGGCGAGACGAATCGAGGTCTCCAGGTTCGCGGTCGTCCAGGCCACCGCTCGACAGATGCGATCCACCGTCGCCTGGTCGTAGTGTCCGATGTCTGCCATCGCCCGGCGGGCATTGGCCAGCAGTTGCCGCGCGGTCGTGGTCTCTTCGGGTGTAATGGTGCGTCCTGCCATAGCGGTCGATCCGGAAAGAAGCTGATTATGACGGGTCAGAACTTCTGTGCGAGGCTGTTACGGTACCGGCACCGTTACTTGGTAGGGAATCCCGTTCCGAACGCGTTACGCTCCACCCCGCTTCAGGAGACCTCATGGAACCGTGGCGTACCGCCATAGTCGAGACACGCGACGGTGAAATCAGACTCCGTGGCTACGACGTCACGTCGCTGATGACGGGGCGGACGTTCACGGACACTATCTATCTCCTGCACCGGGGACGCTTGCCCAGCGACCAGGAGCGCACCGTCCTCGACGCCATCCTCATCGGAGTGGCCGACCACGGTTCCGGCGCACCTTCGTGCGCTGCCGCCCGGCTCGCCATCTCGGGCAACCGCCAGTCGGTTTCATCCGCGGTCGCCGCCGGGATCCTGGCGGTGGGAGACGAACATGGCGGGGCCGGCTCAGGCTGCATGGAAATGATCGGCGCCGGCTTGGAGCGCGCGCAACGGGAGTCGCTGTCGCTCGGTGAATGCGCCCGGCTCGTCGTCGCCGAGACCCGCGCGGCGGGGCGGCGCGTGGCCGGGCTGGGTCACCGGGTGCATAGCCGCGATCCGCGTACGCCAGTGCTGTTCGAGCTGGCGAGGCGCCATGGCCTGGCGGGCGATGGTATCGCCTTCATGGAAGCGCTGGAGTCGGTCGTCTGCGAGACGATCAAACCGCTGCCGATCAACGTCGACGGCGCGCTCGCCGCCGTGCTGTACGACATGGGATTCGCGCCCGCGTTCGGGCGGCTCATCTTCATCATCGGCCGCGTGGCGGGACTGTCGGCGGAAGTCTCGGAGGAGCTCGAGCGCGAACGGCCGATGCGGATCCGCATTCCCGTGCAGTACGACGGCACGCCTTCCCGATCGCTCGATTGAGGCAAACGCGCCATCCATGACCGACGGCACACTGCCTCAGCGCCGCTCGCACGAGCGCTGGTTTCCAATCCTTGCCCTCGTGGCGATCGCCACGATGATCAACTATCTCGACCGGACCATTCTCGGAATTGCCGCGCCGTACTTGAGCAAGGAGCTCGCTCTCAGCGCCACGGCAATGGGCCTGGTGTTCTCGGCCTTCTCCTGGAGCTACGCGCTGCTGCAGATTCCCGGCGGCGTGTTTCTCGACCGCTTCGGCACCCGCATCACCTATGCTCTGTCGCTCACCCTCTGGTCGGTCTGCACCGCGCTGATGGGCGTGGTCAACAACCTCACGACGCTGGTGGCGACTCGGATCGGCGTCGGTGTGTTCGAGGCGCCCTGCTTTCCCGCCAACAGCCGCATCCTCGCCACGTGGTTTCCGCAGCACGAGCGCGCGCGGGCGAACTCGATCTACTCGGTCGGACAATACGCCGGCATCGCGTTTCTGAGCGTGCCGCTGTTCTGGATCACGCAGCAGTTTGGCTGGCGCGGCCTGTTTTTTCTGGCGGGCAGCCTCGGCATTGTGCTTGGGATCGTCATGTGGATCCTCTACCGGGAGCCAAGCCAAAGCCCGCATGTGAGCCGTTCGGAAATGGCCCTGATCGAAGCCGGCGGCGGCGGCGAGTACAAAGGTGAACGGCTCAAGTTCAGCTGGGCCAGCGTCGCGGCGCTGCTGCGGCGCCGGCAGGTGCTTGGCGCCTCGCTCGGCCAGTTCGGCGGCAACTCGACGCAGGTGTTCTTCGTCACCTGGTTCCCGACCTACCTCGTCAACGTGCGCGGCATGGACTTCATCAACGCCGGTCTCTGGACGGCGCTGCCGTACATCGGCGCGTCGATCGGCGTGCTGGTCGGCGGCCAGATCTCCGATCGGCTTCTCACTCGAACCGGGTCAGCCAATCTCGCACGGAAGATTCCGATCGTCGGCGGCCTGCTGCTCGCCTCCACCATCGTCTTCGCGAACTACGTGCCGATGGGTTCGGACGGGATCCTGATCGCCATCATGTCGCTGGCGTTCTTTGGTCAAGGGATGACCAATCTCGGCTGGACGGTCATCTCGGACGTGGCGCCGAAAAAACTGATCGGCCTCACGGCCGGCATCTTCAACTTCAGCGCCAACCTCGCCGGCATCGTCACGCCGATTGTCGTGGGAGTGGCGTTTCAAGCCACCGGGTCGTTCGCCGGGCCTCTCGTGTACATCGCCACCGTCGCGCTGATCGGGGCGTTTTCCTACAGCGTGATCCTCGGCGACATCCGCCGATTGGAGATCGATTAGCCCACGGGCGACAACCTTCCGCCTTCGCGGCGAGGGTTTACGGTGTGTCATTGAGTTCGATGAAGTTCAGCGCGGCTGAGGTGAACGCCTCAGACGCGTCGAGGTTGACCAGGTGGCCGGCGTTCTCGATGACGACGAGCGCCGCGTCATCGATGGCGCCGGCGAGCATCTCCGCGGTCGATCGGACCGCCACCGCGTCGCGATCCCCAACGACGATCAGCGTTGGCGTGTCAATCGCCGAGATCCGCTCGGCCGCGGGCGGAGATGTCGGCAGCCAGTGCCGGACCATCGCGAACTCCGACTCGAACACGCCGGAGTTGTCGACGTAGAGCGCCTTCACGCGCTCGCGCACGGAAGCGGAAGCTGAGGCCAGCACGGCCGGAGTGTTCACCAAGATTTCCGCGAGCGCGTCCATCCCGTTGGCTCTCGCAAAGGCCGCCGCCTCGAGTGCCGGCTTCACGTTCTGATCCTTCTCGCTGCTGAGACCCGGCGCCGCCAGGATCAGCCCTCTCACATCGCCCGGATGATCGAGGGCGAGGTCGATGGCGATGCCGGCGCCGAACGACAGCCCGACGACGAACGAGGGGCCGAGGTCCAGATGTACCAGAAGCGCGTGCAGATCCTGGCTGTGCGAAAACGGGGCCTCGGCCCGCGACGATCCGCCGACGCCGCGGATGTCGTAGCAAACCGTTCGGCAGCGTTGCGAGAGAGCCGCCGCCTGCGCCTCCCACATGCGACGGTCAAGACCGCCACCGCCGCCGATGAACACCACAGTGGCCCCGCCGCCGGAAATGTCGTACGCGAGCGAGACACCGTTGACTGATGCGATCATTCCGAGACTCGCCGCTCAGACTTGGGACTTGGGAATGAACCGCCAAAAGCCCCAAGCCTCAAGCCTCAAACCTCATGCCACAGGGATTGCTCGGCCTCCATCAGAAATAGAACTTCAGCACGAGCTCAATCACCCGCGGAGAGCTGATGGTGTTGGTGATCGTGCCAAACGTATTCGGCACCGAGATGTCGCGCGCGGGCGGACCGAAGCTCGGGTGATTCAGCGCGTTGAACATCTCGATCCGGAACTCTGCGTAGCGCGGACCCTGGATGTCCACGCGCTTGGAAAACATGAGGTCCACGTTGGTGTATCCGGGCGCTCGGGCGACACCGACCGGGCAGTTGCCGAACGTTCCCAGCGGCACCATTTCGAATGCAGCGATATCGAGCCACTTGTCGATCGACTGATTCGAGGGCGTCGGATCGCCGACGCAGTTCGGACGCTCCGACCCGCGCTCCCCCTGCAGCGAGCGGGCTCGCCCGTCGGTCACCGTGATCGGCAGCCCCGTGCGCGCCTGGTAGATGCCGCCAACGCGCCAGCCGCCGAGAATGGCGTTGGTCAGCCCTGACCATCCAGATCCGTAAGTGCGACCCGCTCCGAAGGGCAGCTCGTACGTGGCAGAGAAGATGAAGTTGTGTCGGACGTCGTGAAACGCCGGTCCCCACTCGGCTTCGGGGTCGTAGGTGTTCTGCCAATATGCGCCTTCGGTCGCGCTGGTGACACCCTGCAATCCGGTTCCGCCGAACACACCGTAAAAGCCTCGGTTGTTCGTGGTGACTTTACCGAGCGTGTACGACGCGAGGAACTCGACGCCATTCGCCGATCGCTGCCGGATGCTGGCCTGCATCGAGTTGTAGCGGCTTCCCGATCGCGCCGCGGTCGTCGCGATTGTGGTGACCAGCGGTTGTGCGGCAAAGAGCGGACGCCGTGTGTTCTTCGGCGCCCAGGTAGCGGGATCGCCAACGCCGGGCAGCGCCTGGTTGCCTTCGACCGGCGTCACCAGGTGATCGGCGTGGTGGCCCACGTAGCCGATCTGCGCCGACATCGCGGGGGTGACCCGATACTCGGCGAACGCGTTCCACTGCTGACTGAACTGGGGCCGCAGGTTCGGATCGTACGCACGGACGTTGCCGCTCGGTGTCGTGGCCGGCACCAGCTCGGCGAAGCCCGTGCGAATCGTGCCGGGACCGGTCGTCTGGTCGTAGGCGACGGCCGACTCGAAGAAGAGCGGCGGGTTGAGCGGCAGACGCAGGTTCGCGCCGGTGCCCTCCATGAACTGCGTGATGCCGTAACCGCCGCGCAGCACCAGGCGATCGCTCGGCGTCCATGCGGCGCCCAACCGCGGCTCGAATCCTCCGTAGTACGGGCTGTAGAGTGCGCGTTGCTCGAGGCTCCCGTCGGTGGCGAAGGTCTGTTGTCCGGTCGTGAGATCGAAGTTCGACTGCCGGTTGTCCTTCTCGACGAGCGGTGAGGTGTACGCCCAGCGCAGGCCCAGGTTCAGCGTCAGGTTTCCCCGCACCTTGTAGTCATCCTGCGCGAAGACCGAGATGCGGTCCTGCAGGTGCGTCCACGGGTCGTTCGGATCGCCGCCGCCCCTGCCCTTGCTCGACACCTGGTCGAGCAGGAAATCGGAGAACGCAAATCCGCTGAACGCCCCGGTGAAGTTGATGAAGCCGAGCCGCCCGTTGTTGCCGGCGTAGAACCGCTGCTGGTTGTAGTGCAGCAGTTGGCCGCCGAGTTTCAGCGTGTGACGCCCTTTGATCCAGGTCGCCTTTTCGTTGATCTGGTAGGTTGTGGCCAGAGTGTCGGAATCGGTGGCGATCGCGCCGGGCAGCGACAGACCGCTGGCCCATCCAATCTGGCTCAGTCCGTCGATCGGCTGGCCGCCGGCGATCGAATACAGCGCGTTGCCCGCACCTACCCCTGCCCAATCCTGGGTCTCGGCGATGACCGTCGTGTTGCTGTAGCCGACGAGGAACTCGTTGATCAGCGACGGGCCGAACAGGCGATTCCAGTTGAAGGCGAGGTTGTAGAACGGCTGATCGTTTCGCGTCGGCAGCACGAGCGGGAACGCCTGCTTGTCGCGGCGGTCTTCGTAGGTCGCAAATGAATAACGGCCGAAAAACTTGTCGCTCGCCGACGCGCTCCAGTCGATGCGCACGTCACCCTGATGCGCGCGAATCGCGAGCAAGGTCTCGCCGACGAAGTTGCCCGAAATGCCACCCGGCACCGTTCGGTTCGGCAACGGGTAGTTGGTCAGATCGTTCAACAGCGCGCGGGCCGTGGCGCCGATGCGGGCGGCAGGAATCTGATTGCCGGGAAACGGCTGGCCGGTCAGCGGATCGCGAATCTGCGCGCTGACGCTCGACAGATCGCCGCGACGCCAGGCTTCGGGCGCCACCGAGGCCGTGCCGAAGCCAGGGGCGTCCTGCCGCGAGCCCTGGTAGTCGGCAAAGAAGAACACGGAGTTCTTGACGACGCGCCCGCCGGCCGTGCCGCCGAAGATGTGCTGGGTCCGCTCCTGCTTGGGCGCGCCCGACCGGGCGTTCTCCCACGTGTTCGCGTCGAAATCGCTGTTGCGGTAGAACTCGAACGCGTTGCCGTGAAACTGATTCGCTCCCGACTTGATCACACTGTTGACCACGGCGCCGCCGACGTTGCCGACATCGGCGGCGTAGTTGTTGGTCTCGACACTGATTTCAGCGAGCGCATCGGGGATCGGCTGATAGGCGACGCGATTGTCGATGGTCTCGTTGACATCCAATCCGTCGACCGTGAAGTTGTTCGTCTGCTCGCGGTTGCCGTTGACGAACGGACGATTCATGTTGACGCTGCCGATGTTGGTGAAGCCTCTGGGGTTGTAGGTGACGGTTCCCGGCAAGAGCAGGGTGAGCTGGCCGGTATTGCGACCGTTCAACGGCAGCGACTGGACCGTGGTCCCCGAGAGCACCTCTCCGACCGCGGCCGTCTCGGTCTGCAGCAGCGAGGCCACACCGGTCACCTCGACCGTCTCGGTGATGGCGCCTACCGCCATCTTGAAATCAAGACGCGCGACCTGCCGGGCCTCGAGGGGAATGGCCGCAGTCGCGACGGGGCGGAAGCCGTTCAACTCGGCGCGAATCACATACGTGCCCACGGTCAGCGGCGTGATCGTGTAGTTGCCGGCGGTGTTGGTCACGGTGACGGATTCGACGTTGGTCGCCTGGTTGGTGGCGGTCACCGTCACTCCGGGAAGCGAGGCACCAGTGTCGTCGGTGACGATACCGGTGACCGTGGCCGTGCCGGTTTGGGCACGAGCGGAAATGGGTGCAGCGAAGAGCAGAAGACCCAGCCCCGCAAGTGCGACGCGAAGTCGGCTTGGCGCCATCACGAACCTCCTTGTTTCAGACCGTCGTGGTCAAGTTCTTCAGTTGGACACATGGGGGGTCTCCAGCGAAGCCTCGCCACAAACCGTCCAGCATCGCGAGTCGGCTCGGCCTCGAACACTTGCTTCAACATCAACGACTCCCAGCGTTAGCAGATGTCTGGGTCGATCGAATTTAGAGCAGCGTCGTCACCAGCGACTCGAGATGCCAGTGGAGGAACTTGCCCAGGCCCTCGACGTCCGGAAATATCGTTCCGGCAGTGACGCTGCGCTGCTCCTCCAGGAAGCGCAGCGCCTTTTCCTTGCAGCCGGACGAGATCAGCACCCGGCGAAAGGCGCCGGTCGCGCCCGTGCCTGGCTTCGTGCGCTGGGCCAGATCGAAGAGCAATGGCCCGTGATCGGCAAACACATCGGAGCTCACCGTGTGGTGTGCCGACTGTTCCCGCATGCGCGGCGTGATCTTCGGGTCGAGCTCGACAATCAGATTGCCGCCGCGCTGTGACAGCAGGTACGGCTCTGCCGATGGATACGCGCCACCGAATATCGGCTGCAACAGTGAGGCGAACTCGGCGCCCATGACCGCCTGCTCGACGAAAATGCCGCGGTCGTACATCCACAGCTCGGCCTCCTGCGACGGATCGCCGGCGCAGGCAAAGTAGACCGCGGTCCAGAAGTCGGAGGTCCAGTCCAGCAACCGGGTCGGCACCCCGTAGTGCTGCATCACGCTGAGGCAGCGCAAGTCGAACCCGTTTTCGATCACGTTGGGAAAGGGCATCTCCGGCGTGCGGTCCTTGAGCTTGCCGTAATGCAGCCGGAAGGTCTTGATCAGATCGCGCTCGATGATTTGCGCGGCGCCGACCGATCGCTTCTGCCTGAAGATGCGCTGGAACGACGGGACGAGTGTGCCGAACGACTGTGACTGACCCCGAAAGGCCCAGGGGAGGGCGCCAGGCGGAGCCCCCGGCGGCAATAGCGACTCTTGCAGATCGATCAGGTCGGCGGGCGATGAGGCCGGGCCAGTCGTAATTTCGTCGACGTTCATTCTGGTCGCCGTCCCTCGAGAAACGGTCGAAGGGTGGCCATGAACTCGGGGCGCCGCATCACGCCTCGTTCGCCGCCGTGCTCTGCGCCGTCTACCACGACGACGGTGAGAGCGGGCATCACCGACTGCAAGGCGCGCACGCTGTCTACCGACGGGTCGGCGCTGCCGATCATGCCTAGCGTCGGTACCGTGACGCGCGCCAGTTGCGTATCGGTCACCACCATTTTGCTGCGGCCGCGATTGAACGCGGCCAGCGCTTTCAGATCGTTGCCGGCCACCAGTCCCGTGGCCAGTTGACGAACCTGCTCGTCGCTCGGCGGCGGCGTCGCAGGTGGCCAGATACCGATGATCAACGATCGGAACGGCGTCGGCCCCTCTAATTCCCGCGCCGCCTCTTCTGCCTCCTGCGTGTCGGCCGCAGTCCATGAGTGAACGGCGTGATGACCGACGAGGGACGCCGTCAGAAAGCGATCGGGGTTGGTCGTGAGCAACTGGCCAACGATCATCGCGCCCATCGAATAGCCGATGATGTGCGCCCGTGGAATCCGCAGATGGTCGAGGAGCCGCACGACGTCCTGCCCCATCTCGGGGCCATAGGCGCCAGGATCGGACGGCTTGCCGCTCTTCCCGTGCCCGCGGCAGTCGAGGGCGATCGCTCTGTAGTCGCGGCTCAGCTCGGCAAACACGCCGTTGGCGATGAAATGCCGATCGAGATTTCCGGTGTAGCCGTGGATCAGGACGATCGGCGCTCCCTGTCCCTGCTGGACGTACCGGATGCGGACCCCGTTCGACTCGAAAAACTCATCTGGCGGCGCAACCGGTGACGCCGGCGCCTGCGCCAGCGCAACGGCTGGCCACAGGGCCAACGCCAGGAGCACGGATCGAACCCGAGTGTTTCTGAGACCCACGTTTTCTCTGCGCCTCCGCGTCTCCGCGGCTACGTCCATGGCCGCGGCGACGAATCTCTACTGTGTCGACGTCCCCTTCCCCGCCCATCGCGCCAGCTCGGTCATCGTGATCACGCGGTTATCCGCCGGATAGTGGACCGGCACGATGCGCTGCACGTCCAGCTTCAAACGCTGAATGTTGTCGTAGAGACTCGCGGTGTACGGACTTGGCGGGCTTGGCGGCGTTGCCGTCGCCGGCTGCGGGTTGTAGCCGTCGGCCTGGAGCAGCACTTTCTCCTTGGGGAAGTACACGATGAGCATCCCGTCGTGGTGACCAAAATTCAGCAGATGGTGGAGCTCCACGACGTGCGTGCCATCGGTCAGCACACGCTTCTCGCCGACCGCCTCGACGATCGGCTTCTTGCCGTTCTTCTGCGCCAAATCGGGATTGAGCTGGTGCGGCTGGCTCAGCACTTTCTCGAGATACGCCTTGTTCCCGGTGTGCGTGAGGATGGTGGACCCTTCGGCCACGAATCCCCGCAGGCCGCTCGAGTGATCGATGTGGCTGTGAGTGTTGATCAGGTACTTGATCGGCTTGTTCGGAATGAGCCGCTTCGCCTCGGCGATCACCGCGATCGCACGCGCCTCGTTCTGTCCCGATTCGATGATGGCGATGTGATCCTTGAAATCCACCGCGATGACGGCGTAGCCGCCGGTGATCAAGTAGACGCCGTCGCCCAGCTTCTCGGACTGCGTGGCCGGCGCGGCAGGCGGACCGCCCGCCGGGGCGGCGCCACCGGCAGCCTGGGCCGGCTGGATGTTCGCCGGCGTGTTGATTTTCACCTCGCTCACGTTGAGATCGAACGTCGGATACCCGCCCTGGCGCTGAACGATGTGCATCGGGAACGGCGCGCCGCCGGCGTCCTTGTAGTCGGTGTAGAGCGCCTCGAAGAGCATGTCACCCAGGAACGGGTTGTCGATCCACGTCTCGACCCGCTCCACCATGTTGTCCGGGCCGATATAGCCGTTGACCTTGGCCTTGTTGTCGCCGACGAAGCTGACGACGTTGTAGCGCTTGCCGCCAACGGTTTTCGTCTCGACTGTGGCGGCGCGCGTCGCCGCGGCCCGCAGGAAGCCGTGTGGCATCATCCAGATCTCGAGCTGCTGCACCCACGGAGTGGCGGGGCCGACGATGATCGTCTGGTTCTGCGGCTGCTCGCCGACAATCGGCTGCTGGCCGCCACCACGCGGCGGGTTCTCGCCCTGCAACCGGATCCGATTGACACGCGAGGCAGGCACGTCGAAGTCGATGTCGCGCGTGTAGCTCTTGTTGATGAACTTCGGCCACGGCGAAGAGGCATTCGGTGCCTGGCCGAGCGCGAAATCAAAGCCGGTCGCCGAAAACTGAACCGTCTTGAGTGTTGCCACACCCATGGCCTTGGACGCACTGGCGATCACGGCCTTGGCGTCCTGGGCCGAGCCATTGCCGGCGAGCAGTGCGATCAGCGCGAACACGGCGAGTGATTTTCTGGTCATCTCTCCACCCTCTCGATTCCGTCTTCGTTCTTCTTTCTTCGTTCTTCTTTCTTCCTCAAGTCGCAGGACAGGCGTCGGGCCATAACCCGCCCGCCGATGCCTCTGGCGCTTCCCCTGGTGCCGGGAAGAGGCGCTTGAACGTGAACGCCTCCGGCGTGTCTCCAAGCGTCCGAAGCTTCTCCAGCCGCTCGATGGCCTCGCTGATCGTGGGCCGATGCCCCGCCGGCACCCACCACAGGACCGTGAACGGATCGGTCATCTTCTCGAACCACTCACGCCGCCGGGCCATCACCTTGGCGTGAACGGTCTTGTAGACAAATGCGTGCAACGTCTCGGGACTCTCCCACACGGAAAAATTCACCATGATGCGGTCATCGTCGTACGGACGCAGCGCCGTCGCGTTGCCGTCGTCGGTCTGAAAACGCCAGACGAAACCCGGCGCCTGATCGGCGAGCGCATTGATTGGCTCGAGCGCCGCGACGAAGTCGGCCATTGGCGCCGAGTCCACCGGCGCCAAGGCGCGGCCGATGTTCAGTTGGGCGAGATGGTAGCCGGCCATCGGGACACTATATCCACGTGGGCCACGATGAGAACAGTAGTTTGGGAGGGTAGAAAGCTGTTCTCCTAAGCTCCTTGTCTCCTGTTGTTCCGACTTCCTGATCTCATGTTTCGCAGCGTCGGAATCCAGCGCCGGACCTGCCGCGTGTAGGCCTCGTAGGAGTCGCCGAAACGATGGCGGAGATACGGCTCCTCGTAGCCCATCACGAAGAGGTTCACCGCCGTGAAGAACACCAGCCAGTAGACGGCGAGCGCCGATGATGGGACGAGCAGCCATTCGCCCCACAGGATTGTGCTCACGGCGAGGTACATCGGGTTGCGCACGTATCGATACAGTCCCTGGACGACGAGCTGGCTGGGAGGATCCGCCGGCGACAGTGTGCCCCGCCCGCGCCTGGCGAACTCGACGATGCAGGCGCCAAGCAGCGAGACGCCGGCGGCGATGCAGAGCAGACCGACCAGGTGCGTTGGCCGCGAGAGATCAATCTGCGCCTGGCGAAGGCCAAGGTATCGCCACGGCAGGTAGCCGGCGATCACACCCGGCAACAGGATCGTCCAGAGCAGGCTGCGCGCTGTAAGCCAGACCGCTGACCACATGCGGAGGTCGTCCTTATCGGCACGTGGGCGGCAGAAGTCCCGAGCCCAACCATTGCCGCACCAACTCCACCATCGCCGGATCGCATCGGCGCCCATCGATCACTGCCGGAGCGAAGGCCGCACCACCCAACGCGTAGGCGAATCCGATGGCCGCTCCACCGATCGCGACCGACCCGATGGCCACACCGCCAATCGACAAGCCAGCGCCAACCGCCAGGCCGCCGAACGCGGCTAGAAGACCCAGAGAGACGCCACCGACCGTGACGAGGCCGAACGCCAGTCCGGCAATGGCAACACCGCCGACCGCGATGTTGCCAATCGCAAGCACGCCCTTCGCCACCCGAGGCCGCATCGTCGCCAGGTCGAGGCCAAGGCAGATGTGAATCAACGGCCATCCGGCCACGGTGGCGCTCGACCGGTACTCGAATCCGGCGATCGAGCGCTGGTCGAGACAAGTCCGGCACACCAGCCGCGGCGTGCTGCGGCCCACGCACTGATGGCAGACAGCTTTCTGGCAGACGGCACAGATGCCGACGGCCGGCGCGCGATCGTGGACGAAGCAGTTCACCAGTCGCTACAGTCTACGCGCATGAGCCTGCCGACCCGGCGAGTGGCATCCATCGACCTGCTCCGCGGGCTGGTGATGGTCCTGATGACGCTCGATCACGTCCGCGACTACCTGGGCGCCGCGGCCGCGAATCCGACCAACCTGGCGACCACCACGATCCCATTGTTCTTCACCCGGTGGATCACGCATTTCTGTGCACCGGCGTTCTTCCTGTTGACGGGCACGGGCGCCTATCTGCTGTCGCGTCGAATCGGCATAGCGGCGCTCTCGCGGTTCCTCGTCACGCGCGGGCTGTGGTTGATCGTGCTCGAGACGGTCATCCTGCGTTGTCTCGGCTATCAGTTCAACTTCGACTTCCGCGTCACGCTGTTCTTCATCCTGTGGGCGATCGGATGGTCGATGATCACGCTGGCTGCGCTGGTCCGCTTTCCCGTCGCGGTTTCCACGGCCTTCGGTCTGATCCTCATCGTGTGCCACAACCTCTTCGATGGCGTTTCGGCCTCGGCGGTCGGTCTTACCGGCGCCACTCTGGCTCGTGCTGCATCAACAGGGACTGTTGCTCAAAGACCCGGAGCATTTCGTGCTGGTCGCCTATCCGCTGATCCCGTGGATTGGCGTTACCGCTGTGGGCTACGCGCTCGGACCGGTCTTCGAATGGGATGCTGCCGCTCGTCGTCGATTCCTCTGGCGCGCCGGCGTCACCGTCACCCTGGCTTTCGTCGCGCTCCGCTGGCTCAACGTCTATGGCGATCCGCAGCCATGGTCCGTGCGCTCGACGGGGACCTTCACGGTTCTCTCGTTCCTGAACACGACGAAGTATCCGCCATCGCTCTTGTTCCTGCTGATGACGTTAGGGCCTTCCCTACTGTTCCTGCGAGCCGTGGACAGTCGCCTCCCACGTTGGCTTCGTCCGGCCGAAGTGCTGGGCCGTGTCCCGCTCTTCTACTTCGTGCTGCATGTCGTGCTCATCCACCTACTGGCCCTCGTCGTCTGCTGGTATCGCTACGGCGAGATTCACTGGGTATTCGAGTCGCCAACGCCGGACAAGTATCCGTTCACCCAGCCGCCGGGTTGGCCGCTGCCGCTGCCGGTGCTCTATGGATTCTGGTGGGTGGTCGTGCTGCTGCTGTGGCCAGTGTGTCGATGGTACGCCGCGCTCAAGGAGCGGCGTCGAGACTGGTGGCTGAGTTACTTGTAGCCTTTCGCTGTTCGCGGTTCGCGGTTCGCGGTTCGCTATTCGCGGTTCGCGGTTCGCTATTCGCTATTCGCGGTTCGCTGCACGCGCGGTTCGTTCGCTACAGGGGTGGGGCCTGGTTCGCCAAACGGGTGGGGCCTGGTTCGCCGCACGGGTGGGGCCTGGCCCGATCGCAGAATCTGCTATCGCGAAAGGTTCATGCCAACGGGTTTCGCTTCGTGGTTCGCGAATCCCCGCGCCCGAACCTCTCTTCAGGGCGCCGACAGAAATCGCAGGATTTCTCGCATCAGCAGTTCGCCCTCGGGCGTGTCGAAGATGAACTGGCCGTGAGCAGAGCCGTCGAGCAGCAGGAACGCCTTTGGCTCAGGAGCTCTCGCGAACTGGTCTTGAATCCCGGGCAATCGCAAGCCGGCGTCGTTTCGATCGTCACGCGCGGTGATGAACAGCCTTCGTCCGGTCATCTTCTCCGGAGTCTTGATGGCCATCGGCGCGAGGAGCACGAGCCGATCGATCTCACCGGGTTGGGCATCGACTGACGCCTGGGCGGCCGCTCCACCTCCGGCACTACCGCCGATCACCGACACCATGGCGGCGCCGTTCTGCCGAAGATAGCGAACCGCGGCCAGCACATCGACCGCCATGCAGGTCGGATCGTAAAGGCAGTCTGTTTCTTTGCCGGTCTGTTTCAGTTCAACGCCGGCGCGGGTGTCGAAGACCAGCACGTGAAAACCGCCATCGGCCAACGTCCGCGCCTGAGGCACCCACCGCTCGGCGGTCGAGTAGCCGCCGTGAGCCACGATGACGACGCCGCGGCTGCCGGTTCCGTACAGCTGCCCGCGAACGTTTCCTCCGTCGGAGGTTTGAAACGAAACGGCGTGTTGCCTCTCGCGACGATCGGCGTCGACGATGTCGCCCGCCAGAAGCAACGCAGTGACCATCACCAAGGCTCTCGATCCCACGGTCCCCGGTCTATCGGTTGGGTCGATGAAGGTCATTGCGTTAACTTGGCTCCGCGTTTCTCCAGCTCTCGTCGAAGGATCGACCGATGGCAGCGCTGCTCGTTGTCACAGTAACAACCGATGGAGAAGTTCGCCGTGTGCGACAGCGCCGCGAGGAGATCCAGGAGATGAGAGGCCTCTGGGCTCTTCAGCTCAGCCTGGAAGCGTCGCTCGAACGTGCGCCAGCTCCTGGCGTCCTCAGCCGGTCTCTCGCGCATGAGGGCGGGGCTTGGCGACAGATTCGGAAGCCAGACGTCAAACCAGTTGTGCCGCGCATAGTCCAACTTGCGGACACCGCGCGGCGGGCGCCGAACGGTCCCAACGCGAAGTCCTTCGTCACGCTGGCGCGCACTTCCCAGTTGCACGATTCTGACTGGCATCAGGCCCGTTCTATTCGGTAAGCACTTTGTCGGACCACGCTTTCCTGCTCAGCGCCGAAGCGCAACCATCAGCACGCTGGCAAGCGTCACGACGCTGTAGGATACGCCGGTGCGTTCAACCCAGTGGCTGGGTTGCGGGTCCGCGACGGCCAACGACAGGAGTCCTGGCATTCCTCACCGCTGCGCCGGAGTGCGAGGAATCACGGCCATCTGCTTCGTCATCGTCACCGCCATTGTGCGTGCCTTCAGATAGCGCTTGGCCGCCTGAGAGCCGCTGCTTCGGTAAGGCGAAGATGCTCCGCTCGTTGGGCGTTGTCCCGTTCTGCACAGGCGGTCCTGGGTTGGTAAACCGGCTCACTAACGTAGGGACGGTTCTCGGGGCCATCAAATACGCGAGGGGCTCTCGGTGGGAAAGCGGCGCCACAGAAGTAAGCTGATACTCAAACATGCTGCCTCCAGTCGTCGAGTGATCGACGCTTTAGTGAGGCGGCTGGCCGTGAACGGACGGGGACAGGGGCGTCAGGAAAGCTAACATCCACTCTGTGCCCTTACCCGAAAAATGTCACGGTTAATCGTTGTCGAGCTGGCGGCGCCGCCCACGCCGACCTGTGCGGTCGCTTCGTAGGGGCCGAGGTGGGGGCCCGGGGGGCGAAGGCCAGCCAATGTGGATTATCGGGCTGTGCGGCCACGCGGACGCCCCTGTGTGACGCCGCAGCGTCGACTGATAGAACGCGCTAAGTCGGAAGGGCTGGCGTCAGTTCGCGTCGCAGGTACACTCGGTGCCATGCACCGCAATCGTCGACACGTCGATCATGGCTAGTCGGGACATCGCGCCAGCGCGCCGTCACGAGGCGATCCGAATCACCGACGAGATCGCTATCTACCAGAAGGAGATCGAGGAACGGTTCGTGCGCGCCTCCGGACCGGGCGGCCAGCACGTGAACAAGGTGTCGACCGCAGTCGAACTTCGCGTCGACATTATCGGATCCTCTCTTCCGCCGCACGTCAAGCAGAGGTTGGCGACGCTGGCCGGCGGCCGGATGACGGGCGATGGCGTGCTGGTGATCGATAGTCGCGAGCACAGGACGCAGTCGGCCAACCGTGACGCCGCCCGCGAGCGGCTGCGCCAACTGCTCGCGCAGGCCTCGGTGCGTCCGAAGAGGCGGCGCAAGACACAGCCGACGACCGGGTCGAACGAGCGGCGGATTTCCTCAAAGGTGAAGCGCGGAGAGACGAAGCGAGGACGCCGCGACCAGGGAGAGGCGTAACGTCACCGAAACAGATCGGTCTTGACGCCGATCTGGCGAGCAACCGTTGGCGCCGAGTTGCTCGGCATATGGCGACCAGGCAGCAGTAATCCCTCAGAATGTGCGGCTCCTCCGCGAGCCGGTTCGATTCCTGCGGCTCACCGTTCTCGATAAACGACCTACGCAATCTGATCGTCGTCGCGATCGCGCGCAGGATGCGGGCGGATGCGCGTCATCGAGAAGCCGTCGCTCATGGCGGCACGGCCCAATCGGCCGCGACGATATGTTCCGTTGTTTGTTTACATCAAGTGCCGTCAGCGGCGGCGATCCGCGCGCGGATCCCTCGCGCCGCGCCTCCTCACCGGTCCCGTCCGAAACGATTCGATCCGGCGATTCGATCCCGCGATGCACTTCATTCACGACGGACCGCATCACATCGAGACCTGACGCGTCAGACTCACGAGCGTCCCGCGCCAGTCGCATCCGCATCGCAGGATTGCGGCGCGGAACGGCGTATAGTAGCGGCGATCACACGAACGCGATTCCAGGGGATACCGCCATGAATCGTCGCCAAATGATGAAAGCGTTCCCGGCGCTGGCCGCTGCTGCGACCGCCGTGGCGCACGCGATGCCGGCTGAAGCGCAGGCTGTCACGCAGCAGACGCCTAAAGCACCCCCCGCGTACAAAGGCCGCCTGCGCCCCGGCGTCATCGCGCTGTCCTATCGTCCGCAGCTCGAGGCGAAGGCGATGACCTACGAGGATATCGTTCGCGTCATCGCAGACCTCGGTTTCGAGGGCATAGAGATGACGGGCTACTGGCTGCCGCCGATGCTGAATTTTCCGCCTGGCACGCCGTCCACCGAGATTTCCGAGATGGTCCGGAAGACCCCGGCCAATCCGACGCCGCAGTGGCTGGCCTCGCTGCGGAATACTGCCTTCAAGAACGGCATCGACATCTACGGCGTCGGCTCGCCGGTGAAGATGGCGCAACCAACCGCGGAGCTGCGGCAGAAGGAAATCGCATTCGGCAAGAAATGGATTGACATCGCCGATGCGGTGGGCGCGAGCAGCGTCCGCGTCTTCGGCGGAGGGATTGCGCAGGGCGCCACCGAAACGCAGGCGGTGGAGTGGGCGGTCGAGGTCTACAAGCCCATCCTCGACTATGCGGCTGCGAAAGGCATCGTGCTCGGCCTCGAGGACGACGATGATTTGACGAGGACGTCGGCGCAGCTACTGACAATCGTCAAGCGGGTCAATCATCCGGCTGCCAGAATTGCGCTGGACTGCGGTAATTTCCGCAAGGACGGCTATAAGGAGTGTGAGATTTGCGCTCCGTACGCGTCGTCGACTCACGTCAAACCGCAGATGTCCACGCCGGACGGCCGACGGGAGCCGGCGGATTGGGCGAAACTATTCGGCATCCTCGCGAACGCCGGGTATCGCGGGTACGTTTCGCTTGAACTATCAACGCCGGACGATCCGGTGCCGAAGTACGCGGCCGAGCTGATTCGGTGCGCGAGGATGTACTCGGGTGCGTAACTCATTCACCCAGGTAATTCATCCAGGTAACGATTCGCCCTCGTTTTCTAGTTGTGTGCGTGTGACCTCGATAGAGATCCTGGGCCGCCCCCTCGCCGATGCCACGCTGATTCAGATCGCGCACGACGACCAGCAAGCCAGCCGCGCGCGCATGCCGCCGAAGACCACGCCTCGCCCGCCGGGCGATACCTTCACGTATTAGGGCGCGGCCACGCGAACGGCGCCGCCGAACGGATTGACGCCGACCTTGTGACGCGCCGTCACCTTTCGGCTGGCGACGTCGATCACGGCGACATCGCCTTCGCCCGAATTCATCACGTAGAGGGTGGAGCTGTCGGGCGAGAACAGCGGGAAGCCAGGGCCCTTGCCGAGCGGCACGCTCGCGACCACCTTGCGGCTGGACGTGTCGATCAACGCCACATCGCCAGAGCCACTGTGGGTTGACGCCGCCATCGCGCCGTTGGGCGACACGGCCATACGTCCGGCGCCGGTTCCTCCTGTCGGGATCACGGCCACAACCTCGTCGGTCTTCGAATCGACGACCGTCACCGAGCCATCGCCGTCTTCGTGGAGCCACACCTCGCCGTTGGCACCGAACGCCACGCCAACCGGCCCGCCTTTCACCGGAATGACTCTCAGGATGCGATCGGTTTTGGTGTCGACCACAACGACGCGATCGTCGTTGCGGTGCGGATAGTAGAGCTTGTCCGTGCCCGGTTGAATCGCCAGGTAGTGCCCGCCGTTGAGCAGCAGATCGATCTTCTTGAGGACCTTCTTTGCCTTCACGTCGTAGACGACGACTCCGGGGATGTCGGCGTTCTCGAGGCCGATGTAGAGCTTGCTGCCGTCGTTGTTGAGCGCGACGCCGTGCGGCGAAGCCGACGTCTGCGGCGGCGTACCTGGAGCGGCGTTGGGCGAGCGGCGCGGGGTCCGCGTAAACAGCGGCGTTTCAATACGGCCGGTCTCCTTGAACGTCGCGCCGTCGAGGATGGAGACCACAGGGCCGTTCGGAACCGCCAAGAACACGGTCTTGCCGTCGGCCGAGACCACGCCTTCGTGCGGCTGGTTGATCGCCTTGAACGATCGCAGCACCTGGCCGCTGGCGGGATCGAGCTCGTAAGCGGTGAAATCGTTGTGGCTCAGCACCACCAGTGTGTGCGTGCCGGCCGCGCCGAGGCCGCTGAACAGGCCGAGGACAACGAGAATGACGAGGAGACGCGCAGTCATGGTGTTCACCTCGCTGGAATGGTAATCGGATCCGGGCGCCGGTAGACCGGCCCGCCTTCGCTTCGCAGACAATCCCGCGAGCTTCGGCGAGGTCCCGCCGTAGCGGCCTTCGGCCGCGTAGGCGGACAGGCGGATCAGGCCGCCGTCAGCACGATAGGACCATCCCTCGCGATGACCAGCGTGTGCTCGTAGTGCGCGGCGAGACTGCCGTCCTTGGTGCGAATCGTCCAGCCGTTGGCGTCCTGGATCGGTTGCGGCGAGCCGGCGCCGATCATCGGCTCGATCGTCAACACCAGGCCCTCGGTGAGCACGTCGGTCTGCCACGCGTGGTACTGATTGGGCACCGACGGCTCTTCGTGGATCGTCCGGCCGACGCCGTGACCCTCGAGGCCCCGCATCACGACGAACCCGCTCCGCCGGACCTCACGCTCGATCGCGCGGCCGATGACGTTCACGCGTGAGCCAGCTCGAGCCACGGCGAGAGCGGCCTCGAAGGCGGCGCGGGCGCATGCAACCAGACGCTCGGCGATCGGCGACGCCGCCCCAACCAGGACGCTGCGAGCCGCGTCGGCGACGTAACCGTTCTTCTCGACGGTCACGTCCAGCTTGACGAGATCGCCAGACTCGAGGCGCCGCTCGCCCGGCACGCCATGAACGATCTCGTCGTTCACGCTGATGAGGACCGTGCCCGGGAATCCGTAGACCAGTGCAGGCGCCGACCGCGCGCCGTTGGCGGCAAAGACCGCGGCCGCGACGGCGTCGAGCTCGGCCGTGCTGACGCCGAGCTGCACCCGCGCTTCAAGGGCATCCAGCGTCTCGCGCGTGATGCGGCCGACTTCTCGAAGGGCCTCCAAGTCAGCAGCGGTTTCGATCGACATGTCTGCCCAGACCTCTGGGCAGACATTGTCGTCTAGATCGCTCGCGCTTCGCTATTCGCTCTTCGCTATTCGCTCTTCGCAAGGCCGCCCACGTGTTCTCGCGAACTGCGAACCGCGAACCGCGAACAGCGAATCGCCGAGAGCCCCGATTGCACCTTCAGAACTGAATCCGCGCTCCAAAGCGGATCAGCCGCGGATTCATGATCTCCAACGGCTGGTTGAATCCCGTATTTCCCGTCGCCGTCACGTCGTATTGACGGCCGAGCACGGTCGACGAGTTGAACAGATTGAAGATGTCCATCGTCAGCGACAACTCACGGCCGCCGAACAAGAACGACTTCTCGGCACGCAGGTCGAACACGCTGACACCGGACAGCCGATTGTCTTTTGGATCGACCAGCAGTACGCGTTTCTCCGGCAACAGCGGATCGGCCGATTCGACCGGCTCGAAGAATGGCATCCCGTAACCCTGCCGCATCACGAGATTGCCGGCGACGTTGATGCCGTGCGGGAACTGATAGAGCCCCGACGCCGACACCTGGTAGCGCGGCAGAATCAGATAAATCTCGCTCTTGCCGCTGCCCGTCGTCGCGGTCACGTACGACCCGCCGTCGATGTTCGGCCACGTGGTGGATTGGCCAGGATCCTGGATCGATGGATCGCTGCCGAAGTGTTCGGTGTTGCTGTTGGTGGAGAATCCGACGCGCGCCATCCAGCGATCGGACAGCCGCTTGGTCGCCTGGACTTCGAAGCCGAGGAAATCCTGATGATAGTCAGGGCGGTTGCGATACTCGCTGCCGTTGCCGGGCGGCAAGCTGGCGGCCCGGGGCGCGTAGTACGGCACGCTGAACGTCCCCAGTCCGGGCGAGTTGCCTTCGGCAACACCTTCGAGCTCGTAATCCGCCTTGGTGACGCCGATGAGCGGATACACCGTCACCTGAGCGCTCAAATCCTGCCCGCTCCAGATGACGTCGGTGAACCGCCGCCATGAGAATGCCGCGCTCACACCCAGTTGCGGCATGACCTCGCGATCGACGCCGAGCACGAACTCATGGGTTTTCGGCGAGGCCAGATCGGGACTCACTCGGTTGAAGTTCACGCCCGAGCCCGGCGCGGCGGGATCGACGCCGGCAAACGTCTGCAGGGCCTCGAGCTCGTTCGGGTCGGCAACGTTGTTGCCGTTGCGGTCGGTGGCCGAGTACACAAGCAGCGCCTGCGAGGCCGCCGAGAACGATTGCACCGTCCCCGAGCCGAGCTGCGATCCGAACATGCCGTAGGTGGCACGCAGCAGCGTCTTGTCCGAATCGTCGAGAGCGTATGTGATCCCCAGGCGAGGCGACAGCAGCTTGAGATCGATCATCTTGTCGACCGCAGGAGCGGTAATGGCCGGCAGCAATGTCGGGAAGCCGGGAATGGCGCTCTGATGGCTCTCGAGCATCGACGCGTAGCTGCGATCGAACCGCAGAGAGAGCTGCGCCGTGAGCCGGCCCATGCGGATGGTGTCGCCCGCATAGAGGCTCTGATTCACCGCGACGCTCGACGCAAAGAAGGGCCGCCAGAGGAACGCCTGGATGCGGCGGGTGGTGGCGTAGTCGGCGGCCTGCAGGTTGTCTGCGCCGCTGCCTGGATACTCCTGGCGCTCGTCGTCTTGGGTGTGGCGCCAGCTGCCGCCGAACGTGATCTCGTGAGAACCACGGAACCACGTCCCGTCGGCCAGCACGCTGTTGTCCGGCCGTTTAGTTTCATAGAAGACGTAGGAGCCTCGACGCACGCGCTGTGGGTCGCGATACCCCGTCACATCCAGGCCACCCTGCGGTGTCAACGAGAATCCGTTGCCGACGTGGCCGTACCTCGCGGTGAGAAACAGGTTGCTCCGAGCGGCCCAATTGACCTGTGCCTTGTAGAGCGGTGCCGGCCCTTTCTGATCCCATGTGGTCGGCGCAGATCGCAGCGGGCTGGCGCCGCGCCCGTTCTTGACCTTGTTGCCGCGGAAGAACAGGAACTCCGGCCGGAGATTCGAGCTCAACTGAGCCGACGTCTTGAAGGCGACGTTTTCGAGCTTGGTCTTGTCCGGATCGCCATTGAGCGTGAAGAGCGTACTGTCAGTGCGGCCATAGGATCCCCATCCCCACCATCGATCCCGCATGATCGGTCCGCCGACATCGAACCCGAAGTCGGTGAGGTTGTCCAGGCGATTGCCCTTGCCACTGGGTCCGGCCAGCGGCACCAGCTCGTCCGGCAGGTTCGTGCTCTGCAGACTTTCGTTGGCGCCGTAGAAGTGGCCGGATCCGGCGAGCGTGTTCGCTCCGCTCTTGAACTGCATGTTGAGCTGCACGCCCGGCGTCGGGTTGGTCGCCGAGGCGCCACCGGTCGTCACGCTCATCTCCTGGAACATGTCGAAGGCGTAGTAGGTCGGCGACGAGCCGGTCGACGCGAGGTCGGTCACCGGGATGCCGTCGAGGTTCCAGGTGTTGTCCGCGATGCCGGCGCCCTTGGCGAGGTAGTTCGACTGCTGACCCGATTCGGCGCCGCCGACATTCACGCGATCGACGATGACGCCGGGAACGGTCTGCAACACGACCCAGGGATCGCGCGCTGACGGGAGACGCTGGAGCTGGTCGTACGAGACGCTCGTGGTGATCGTCTGACGAACTGGATCGACGACTGGTGTCGTCGTCGTGACCTGGATCGCCTCGGTCACGCCGCTGACGCTCAGTGTGACTTTGAGCGGAACGGTGATACCGGCGGCGACTTCGACTCGATCGTTCTGGTAGGTGTTGAACCCCGACAGCGTGGCCGTGACCGTATACCTGCCAGGCGGCAGGTTGACGAAATGCACTTCACCGTTTGGATCGGTGACCTGCCGCAGCGACGCGGGTCCGGTGGTCTCGACGAGCGCGCCGGGAACGACCGCGCCCTGGGCGTCGGTGATCGTCACATCGATGCGGCCTTGAAAGAGCGTTTGCGCGTAGGTTGGAAGCGCGCAATAGAGCACGACGATAAACGTGGCAAACGAGCGGCGCATGCAGTGTCCTCCATCCGGCCGGCGCGCCGTAGAAGGACGTGCTCAGCCGCATCACGTCCAAGAGCAAGTGAGGTGCCACGGACGGAGTCGTGAGTTCAGCGAAGCGCCCGTGTGGTGAACCGCAGGTCGATGATGATGAGCGGCGATCGAGGCGGGTTCAGCGGCACGCTGGTGAACGGGGAGCGACGCGCGAGTCACACGCCCGCGCCCGGCAGCGATCCAATCGAATGCGAATCCGCCGAAATTCGATCCAAGAAATGAAACTCTAGTCGTCGGCCTTGGCGCCGGAGACACGGCCGTGGCAGCTGCGCGCAATCATGACTTCCGCCGATCTCCGACATCGTCTGTGGAGGCCTGCCTCGCCGAAGCCTCGGCGGAGGCGGGCCACTGGAAGCAGATGACGTAACCGTCCGGATCCTTCAGGTACAACTGCTTCATGCCGTAGGGCGCGACTTTGGGCGCCTCGCATTTGAGGCCCTTCGAACGCAAAAAGTCATAGGCACCGTCGAGGTCCTGGCATCCGAAATAGAACCCCGTGTCACCGTGCGCGTCGATGCGCGACGGATCGGGCTTGCTGGGCCGATCTTCTCTCTCGTAGGCGGTGTTGAGCATCAGGTCAGCGTCATCGAGCTTGAGCCAGCCCCAATCGAAGTCGTCACCCGGACTCGACTGATTCACGAGTTTGAAGCCGAGCAGGTCGCGATAGAACGCGACCGAGGTCGGCATGTCGTAGACCTGAATGAGCGGCGCCGAGCTTTCGATCTTGATGGACATGATGCCCTTTCGGAACCTCGCTATCGAATGATGGGTTCCATCCCACTCTTTTCGATCGCCGATGCGGCTTCGGGCGAGGCGAGAAATCGGATGAGCGCCCGTGCCGCGTCGGGATTCTTGGTGCCGGCGGCAACGCCAGCAGAAAACACCGTGACGCGCTGGAGCTCCGCCGGAAGCGGACCGACGTAGTGAATGCCCGGCACGGGCAGCAGCTCGCTCTTCTGCTGGAAGCCGATCTCCGCTTCGCCTCTGGCCACGACGGCACCCACGCGTTCACGCTCGATACGCCGGCTCTTCGGGAGCACTTGAGCCGCGATGCCGAGCGACTGGAACAGCTCGGTCGACAGATAGTCGCCGCTGACGCTGGCGGAATAGGCGATGGACTTGGCTTGAAGCAGCGTGCGCTTGAACGCGTCGACCGTGCTGATGTCGGGAACGGGCGCGCCGGCTCGCACCGCCATGCCGACGACCGAGCGCGCCAGCGGGACTTTGCTGTCTTTGACCACGAGCCCATCGCTGATCAGCTGATCGAGCACGGTGTCGGCCACGATCACGACCTCGGCGGGCTCGCCGCGTCGCAGGCGATTGGGAATCGACTCGGCGCCGGTTCCGATCGTGGTCGTCACAGTGATGACTTGGTCATGGCTGATTCGCTCGAACTGCGGGCTGAGATCGAGATAGGCGGCCGTGAAGGCGCCAGAAGTCATCACCCTGATCTCCGCGGCGATGAGCCTGGCGGTAGCGAGGACGGCGCCGGCCGCGAGCAGCGCGAACAGAAACGAACGACGGGCGGTTCTCATAGGGCTCCCATCATCGCCCACTTACGTCGTGACTACTCGAGCG
Organism: uncultured Acidobacteriota bacterium; assembly: GCA_963773045.1. GTDB lineage: Bacteria > Acidobacteriota > Vicinamibacteria > Vicinamibacterales > UBA2999 > 12-FULL-67-14b. The sequence goes on from CAVYZT010000018.1 coordinate 154,262, forward strand.
GTTTTCGGAAACAGCGAATCCGAACCGTTTCTGCGAAGCCCAGGGCGAGGTGTGCCGCCAGGCTGACGTCGTTGTCGATGAGCGCGTCGGAACCAAACTCGGTGCATCCCTGCGCGCGGGCCCACTGCTCGGCCGCCTGCACCAGCGCCCGGCCGGCGCCGGCTCGGCGCGAAGGCGGATCCACATACCAGCCCTCGAGATACGCCACCCGATCGGTCACGCAGTCCTCGGCGTAGGCTCGAATCGACAACTCGGCAAAGCCAATTGCCTTGCCGTGCTCATCGAACGCCAGCAGGACTTCAAGCGGCATGTTCAGCTGACCCGCGAAGTAGCGCTCGATCTCGGCGGCGTGGTCGCCGCCCTCGTCCGGCCACAGGGCGTGGCGCATCCGCAGCCAGTCGGCCTTGTCCGGTGGCGTCGCGGAACGAACCTGAATCATCGAGCGGATCAGAATGGCAGTGTGGCCATGGCGGAAGCCACGAACCGGTTCACGCTTTTCTTGCCTTGATGATAAACGTGGTCGGGATGAGACGCGCTCGTGCGATGGAGTACCACCGAGCGGGATCCATGTGCGCCTCTTCGGCCGCGCTCTCGTTGCACTCGCCTTCGATCAGCGCCTCGATTTGCAGCCCCGCTCTCACCGTCTCTGCCACAAACGTACTGAGAGTCCGCCGATGGGTCACGATGGGAACGCCTTTCCAGGATGGGAGCAGGCGAGACCCTTCGACGGAGTATGGGGCCGACACGACGAACTGCTTGCCGTCCCATTCGACACAGCTGTAGGCGGGGTGCTCGCCGCTCAGGATGAAGCAGCCGCCTGGCCGCAGATACTCCGCGACGCGCTTCAAGGTCGCTGGCAAGTCGGTGGTCCATCCCAGTCCCCAGATCGAGAACACCAGATCGAAATGGCCGGAAGGGATGCCCGGATTCACCTCCATTGGAGATTCGAACAGGCGGCGGCGCGATGCGAATGCCCGGAGCGTTTCCTCTGCGAACGCGATCTGAACGGGAGAGAGGTCGAGGCCCCACAGTTCGCGCGCGCCGCGCTCCGCCAGGTAGCGCAACGAGTGCCCGCTGCCGCATCCCAGCTCCAGCGCACACACGTCGGGAATGGGATCGAGCAGGCGCAATGTGTCTTCGGTCGGCGCCAGCGGTCCGTACACCGGGAGCGCCGTGCCGCCATGAAACATCGGCGCCACCCGATCCCAGCCGGCACGATTGGTCGCCAACGCCTGCTCGGTCTCGATCATGTTCGCCCTCATCCTTCGCAGTTGATCAGCCACGGTATCCCGAACCGATCGACCACCATGCCAAAACGTGCGGCCCAAAACGTCTTCTGGAGCGGCATGGTCACTCTCCCGTCCTTCTCAAATTCGTCGAAAATCCGCTCTGCTTCAGTCGTATCTTGCAACTGGAGCGAGAGCGAGAAGCCTTTGGGTTCCTGGTAGCTGTCCGGGGCGACGTCGCCACCCATCAACACCTGTCCAGCCACGGTCACGCTGCCGTGCATGATCTTGTCCTGCCAATCGGCCGGGACGTCATCCGTCATTGGTGAGCCAGCGTATCGGAAGAGCGCCCCGAGCTGGCCGCCAAGACACTGCTCGTAGAACCTGAGCGCGGCTTCGCAGTCTCCCTTGAAGCTCAGATACGGGTTGATCTGCATGGTGACCTCCTCGCTAACCTCGAGCCTTCACCGGTGTCGCAAACCACCAGCGGTGGCCTTCCAGATCGCGCGCGCCGTACTCACGCTGGCCATACGGCTGGTTTACTGGCTCGCTGTCGATGTGCGCGCCCGCAGAACGCGCATGCTGATAGTGCGCATCGACATCATCCACATAGACGAAGAGGCCGGCGTTCGCCGCGTCCGCGCCAAGCGGCGAATCGAGCTGATGCTCGCTGACGACCCGGTGCAACCAAATCGTTGCCTCCCCAGCACGGAGCTCACCATGGATCGCATGGCCCTCGGGGTTCCGATGGACACCGCCCCCATCGAACCCGAAGGCGTGGACGAGGAAGTCGTGTGCGGCGGCAATGTCTCGATAGGTCAACACGGGGATGACTCGTCCGATGGTTGGCATGAGCGCCTCTGAATTGGTTGTTGGCTAGCGTCTACGCGCGGAGCCTCTGCGTTCTTCGCTGCCCTCCGACCGGCGATTGCACATCCCAGGCGCCCGGTGGCAGATAGCGGAACCGGATCAAATAGACGTTGTCGCCGCGGCCATGCTTCGCCGTCTCGAGCAGATCGTCCACGCTGCTGAAACCCGACTCGCGCGCCAGATCATAGGTGATGTCGGCGAGACGAATGGGCGCGATTGAATCCACGACGATGTGCCCTTCCTCCATGCGGTAGCGGCCGCCCACCTTGACGTGGGGCCGCGTCCACACGCGGACGCTGCAGCGAATCCGCCCGCGTCGAACGCCGTCGCGAAGACGCTTGGTGAAGATCATGATGAGTGTGCCGTGAGTCGAAGGCGAGCCGTGTCGAGAATTGGTTGCAATGTAGTCACGGGATCGACCCGGGCACTCTCTCCTTTTCTACTTCGCAGGATCCGGGTAGTGGTCGATATGGCCGTATACGATCCGCCATTCTCCGTCGAGCGCTCGCCAGAGCCAGGACGCCGCGCCATGCTGGCGAGTGGCGCCGCCGCTGCCGTCGGTAACGACCTCCTGAAACGTCGCCGTCAGAAGCGCCGCATCGGGAGCGAGCACCATGATCTGGACATCGCTGAATCCGCCCTCGATGGAGCGCAAGGCCGGAAACGCCGCGCGAACACCAGTGGTCATGACCTCGTACGAAAGACGCTGCCCGTCGTTGTAGATATGAAACTCCGGGACGTTGGCAAAGTGACGAATCAGCCCATCGGCGTCGAGCGCGCGCTCTGCGGTCTCGAACGCACGCAGTGCCCGCTCGACCGATTGCACGATCTGACGACGCTCGCCTTCGTTCATCACAGAAATTCCGTCCGACCTCCGTTGGTCATGTTGAAGACGCACATCTTAACCGGCGCCCGCGTTATTTCACTCCGACCGGCCGCAGCTGCTTCCACCGTTCGATGAAGGCGACGGCTGCCGTCACCCAGCGTTCGGCGTCCTCGCGACCGCGCTCGGCGGTCGCGGCCTGCACATCGCGAGCGCTCCAGACCCCGGTGGCGGTCATTTCTTTGGTCGATGTGCCCTTTCCCGTACTCTCGGCTTTCAACGCTTCGGCCAGAAACACCAGCGTCGCTGTCGGATCGCCCGCCGCCACGTCGGGCAGCATCTTCTGGAGATGAGGAGGCAACGTCAGCGGCGCGGTGCGCGCCTCCTTCATGTTCACGAGATTGGGAGTCAGGTACAGCGAGGCCGACGTTTCGCTCACCCCTGCGTGCCGGTCGAACTCGGCCGGGTCGCTCCGGCGCGTTCCTTTCATGAACGGCTGAGCCGCCTCACCGAGTTCCACTGCCACGCCGGGTGTTTCCTGGTTGATGCGATCGACCACATATCGCGAGATGGCCTGGTTGCCACCATGGCTGTTCAAGATCAGCACTCGCTTGAAGCCGTGACCGATGAGGCTCTGAGCCGCCTGAAAGATCACGAGCTGGATGGTTTCGGCCGGGAGCGTGATCGTGCCGGGAAAAGCCATGTGGTACGGCGAGTTGCCTGGGAACAGGATCGGGGCGACCAGCACGTCGGTCTTCTGGGCCACCAGCTTGGCGCGTTCGACGCCGTTGAGAAAATCGGTGCCGAGCGGCCCCTGGTGCCCGTGCTCTTCGATTGATGTCACCGGCAGGATGACCATGTCTGTGCGCGTCAGCAGATCGCGCACCTCGGGCCACGTCATGTGCGGCAAGTAGTTCTTGACCTTCTGTTCGTGCCACAACGGGTTGGCGGGCGCCTGGGATTGCGCCGCCACCGAAGCGCCGACCAACGCAGACACGGCAAGAGCCATTGACCAGCGCTTCATAGTCCCCCCTCGTTCTTATTTCCACTGCCACAGCCCGCCGGTCGTTGTGGTCGGCAAGCGATGTCCGGTCTGGCGCGCCACCATGACGATTTGCCCGCGATGATGCGCTTCATGTGCGACGAAGTAGGTCAGAACGTGGCCCACGTCCAGGGCGAGGTTGCGCCAGACATAGCCTTTCGACGGCGGCACGACACCGCCTGACGCCAGGCCAAGCTCGAGCAGCGCTTCGATCCCGTTACCGCTCCGTTTGAGCCCCGCGACGAGTTGCCGGCGAGAAACGCGACGGCGATCGACACGAGCGGGAACGGCAATCCCGTGTTCCTGGCCGAGCGTCTTGATCCACGAGCACCGGGCGTTATGAAGGTGCGCGGCGATCGTCTGGATGGTGCGGAGGGGAGTTCCCGGGATGGCCGTGTCCCAAAGCACCGCGGGCAGCCGCTGAACCAGCTCGACCGTGACGCGATTGTTCGTCCTCCACGCAGCGATCAGCGTCGATCGTAGATCGGGTGATGGAGGCAAACCAGATCTCCCAGGGAAGAGTGGCGCTGACGCCTTGCGCAGGCGGGTCAGCCGCGACCGGCCTCGGCGGCCGGCGGCTCAGGATCGCATCGGCCGCCGCCGGCTGCAACCACTTCTGAAAGGCCTGGACCTGACTATCGCGTCAATTGAGATTCAGCGTCCAGGTGGTGACGCCTTCGCTGGAATCGGTGCTCATCCCCACGTCCTGAGTCCAACTGGCGATATACGTCCAATTGGTGTCTTCCTGCCAGGCCAAGGTGTCGAAGCTGGTGGCGACCTGGCGAATGAACCTGACATAGAGGTCGACGTTGTCCTTGATCCACATGTCGTCGCCACGAATTCGCAGCCGGATCTTGAGATGGTGGCTCAGTCCATTCGAGTATTCGAATCCGTAGCCGGGATAGGGCATCGGATTCTGTCCGACACCGGGCGGCAATTGCGGCGTCTGGTCGTTCCGGCGCGGGAGCTTGGTGGGCCCGATGTAGTCGTAACTCCGGATCGCGCCACGCTCGAGGTCGTCCTCGGCGGGATAGTCGAGATTCAGGATCCGAAGCTCGGTGCCGTCTCTCAGCACGGTGGCCTGCACCAGATTGTCGGTTCCCGCGTCTTGGGCGTCCTTCGTCTCTACTGTCAGTCTGATTGCTCCAATCCACATATCAGACTCTCCTTTCGAAAGGATCGTGATTATTCTCGTTAGACAGCCGTCGAGTCGGAATTTCCAATGGCCCGCGAGACGATGACCTTCGACACGGTTCGCCGAATCGGCCTCAGCCTGCCTGACGTCGAGGAGGGCACGGCCTACGGCTCCCCCGCCCTGAAGGTTCGCGGTCAGCTGATGGCGGTGGTGCCGACGCACCGGTCGGCCGAGCCCGACAGCGTCGCCGTGCGCGTCCCGTTCGATCAGCGCGACGAGATGATCGCGGCGGAGCCGGATGTCTACTACATCGCGGAGCACTACGCGGACTACGCTGTCGTCCTCGTGCGCTTGAAGCGCATTCACCTCGACGCGCTCCGCGACCTGTTGAAGATGTCGTGGGAGTTCATGCGCCGCAAGCCGCGGGTACGCAGATCCGCGGCCACACGGCCGCTTCGCCGCCCGCGCCGTCAGTAGCGACTCACGTCAATCGCGAGCCGCGAGCCTGTTCCTCGAGCCACGCCGACATCACGCTATGGGCGATAGCTGCTGAGCACGAGCCCGTCCTTCTTGAGACGGTTGTGGCCGGCGAAGCATTGCTCCGCCGGCTGGCGAGCTATTCCAGCGTCCGCCTACGGCTCGCGCCTCGACCTTCGTATGGGCAAGCAGATCTGATTCATCATGTCGCAATAAATGGTTCGCCGAGACAGGCAGTTACTCATACACAGCTGGTGAAACTGCTCCCCTGCACCTGCGCACTCGGTGATGCACTCGATGGAAGCGTTGTCGTAGCAACCTTTCGCGAGGCCGCGGGGCAGCGGCAGGCAAATGGGAGCCGTTGTCCTGGTCGTCGATCGCCGAAGCTCATCGATCGATTGATCGAGCAATTCATCGAGTTGGGCCGGCTTCACCCCTCGCCTGGCGGCCAACGTGCCCGCCCGTCGCGCGCGACCAGCAAGCGACCTACGAAACGAGAACTCCGCAGTGAATCCTGGTGTCGCCATGATCTGCCTCCTGAGGTCTGTAGCTATGCTCTGCGAATGCCGATCCGCGTATAGCGAAGGGCTACGAATGCCCGCTGACTTCGTGCGGCACGTAACTCCCTTCGAGAAACGTCCGCTCCTCGGCGTCGAGCGTGATGGACAGCGCCGCGACGAGCTGGTCGAACTGCTCCATTCGAGTCACCCCCACAATCGGCGCGGTGACGCCCGGCTGGCTGACCACCCACGCGAGCGCGATCTGGATCGGCAACACTGCCTTGCGGTTCGCCAGCTCAACGACCCGATCGGCGATGTCGTAGTCCTCGGGCGCGTAATAGAGCGAATGGCCGTACTGATCGTGCTGCTCGCGCAGCGTCGCATCCTTCGACTCGCGCCGGCGATTGCCGGCGAGGAAGCCGCGGGCCAAGGGGCTCCAGGGAATCAGGCCGATACCTTCGGCTCGACACAGCGGAATCATCTCCCGCTCCTCTTCGCGATAAATCAGGTTGTAGTGGTTCTGCATCGACACGAACGGCGCCCAGCGTCGCGCGCGCTGGGTATACAGCATCTTGGCGAATTGCCACGCGTGCATGCTCGACGCGCCGATGTACAGGGCCTTGCCCGCACGGACAACGTCGCTCAGCGCCTCGAGCGTCTCTTCGATCGGCGTGTCGTAATCGAAGCGGTGAATCTGGTACAGGTCCACGTAGTCGACGCCGAGCCGGCGCAGCGACCCGTCAATGCCCTCCATGATGTGCTTGCGCGAGAGACCCCTGCCGTTGGGGTCGTTGGTGATGCGCTCGTAGACCTTCGTCGCGAGCACGTATTCATGCCGTTTCGCCATGTCGCGGAGCGCGCGTCCGACGACGGCTTCGCTTTGCCCGAGCGAGTACATGTCGGCGGTATCGAAGAAGTTGATGCCGAGCTCGAGGGCGCGCTTGATGAACGGCCGGCTGGCCGCTTCGTCCAGGACCCACGGCCGCCACTCCGGCGTGCCGTAGGTCATCGTGCCCAGGCAGAGACGCGAGACTTTCAGGCCGGTCGAGCCGAGACGTACGTAGTCCACTGACGTTTCTCCACGTAGAGGAAATACGGGATCGAGAGCAGCGCGAGGCCCGCCGCCACGGCAAACGCGCGGCTGAATCCATAGTGCTCACTGAGCCACCCGATGGCGATCGAACCGGTGCCGATGCCGGTGTCGAACGCGCCGATCAGCGCACCGAATGTCGCGCCCCGCCGATGTTCGGCGACGTGGTGCATCAAATGCGCGACGAAAATCGGATACACCGATCCAAACCCGACTCCAAAGAAGAGCGCTGAGGTGATGAAGCCGGCGCGAGTAGTGGCGACGGTCAGCAGCGAGACCCCAATGACGAGCAGGATCAGGCACGGCACGATCACCCGCGAGTGGCCCATGCGATCGGCATAACGGCCCAGGAACGGCCGCGTCACGATGATCGCCATGCAGAACACCGTGAAGTACAGCGCCTTGGGCGTGAGGCCCAGCTGCTCGGCGTAGACCGCGACAAAGCTCGTGATGCCGCCATAGCTGAACGAATAGAGAAACAGGGTCACGCCACCCACGAGTACGCGCCACTCGACCAGCTCGCGGGGCCGGAACGGCCGTGGCTCGCTTGCCCGATGGGTATCGGGCGGCAGCCGCCATGCGAGGATCGCCATGATCACGTTCAGCACCGCCGCCTCGAAGCAGACGGCCGTCCAGCCGCCGTGATCGAAGACCCACAATCCAATCCACGGCGCCACCGAAACGGCCAGGATGCTGGCGAACCCCGAGTACCCCAACCCTTCGGCCCGGCGCGACGCGGGAATGATCTCGGTGACGTATGCGCTGGACGAGGACAGCAGACCGGACCAGAACACGCCGTGCACGAGCACCAACCCCAGCATCACCTGATAGCCAGGGACGATGGCGTAGAGCAGCGAGAAGATGGTGATGGCGATGCTGGCGACGATCAACACGCGCCGCTTCCCGATGCGATCGCCGATCGCGCCCGTGATCGGCGCCGACATCGCCGACGAATACGTCAGGAATCCCAGAAACAGGCCGGCCTCACTCCCCGATCCGCCAAGCTCGAGGATGTGGAACGGCGCGGTGGGCAGGAGCTGAAACGCGGACAGGAACACGGTGAAGCTGAAGCTGCACAGCATGAAGAACCGCGCGGTGAAGAGCGGCTCACGACCGGACATCGAGAACGATCTTTCCGATATGCGTGGAAGACTCCATCAAGCGATGCGCCGCGGCGGCCTCGGTGAATGGGAACACCTGGTAAACGATCGGCTTCACGGCGCCTGAGGCCAGGAGGGGCCAGACCTGCATGCGCAGCGCGGCGGCGATCACGCCCTTGTCCCCGGGCGTCCGGGGACGCAGCGTGGAGCCCGTGATCCACGCGCGCTTGCGCATCATGAGTGAAAAGTCGACCTCGGCGCGGGCGTGTTTGAGAAACGCAATCTGCAGCAGCCGCCCTTCAACCGCCAGGAGCTCGACGTTGCGAGGGATGTAGTCGCCGCCGACGATGTCGAGGATCACATCGACGCCTCGACCGGCGGTCGCTTCGCGGACGGCGGCCGCCCAGTCGACATCGCGGTAGTTGAAGGCGGCTTCGGCGCCGAGCGCCACGCACGCCTCACACTTGGCCGTGCTTCCGGCGGTGGCGAACACGCGGGCGCCGAACACCTTGGCCAGCTGAATCGCGGTCGTGCCAATCCCGCTCGTCCCGCCGTGAATCAGGATGGACTCGCCCGCCTGCAGGTGCCCGCGGTCGAACACGTTGGTCCACACGGTGAAGAACGTCTCAGGAATCGCGGCCGCCTCGATGACGGTCAGGCCATCCGGGATCGGCAGCACCTGCTGGTATGGAACGGCGACTTTCTCGGCATACCCGCCGCCGGCGACCAGCGCGCAGACCATCTCCCCCACCCGGCAACTCGCCACATCGTCGGCGACGTCTTCGACGATGCCCGACACCTCGAGACCCGGGATGTCCGAGGCGCCCGGTGGCGGTGGATATTTTCCGAGCCGCTGAATCACGTCGGGGCGATTGATTCCGGCGGCGTACACCTTGATCAACACCTCGCCCCTGCCGGGCACGGGATCGGGACGCTCGGCGAGCTTCAGGACATCCGGAGGACCAAACGAAGGAATCTCAATAACGCGCATGAATGCCTTCCGCTATTCGCTATTCGCTATTCGCTGTTCGCTATTCGCTATTCGCTATTCGCTATTCGCTGTTCGCTGTTCGGTAACTACAAGCTTGGATTGACTCATTCCGCGCTTCCGCGCCTCCGCGGCAACGTTCGTGATCAAGCAATGCAGCGTGACAGAAAAGACCGGTGATCTCTGTGCTTCTATGTCTCTGTGGCCACGTCCGTCTCTCGATCTATTTCAGGCTCGACGGCAGCCGGGGTGACGACAACAGGGCGCCGAATTCCTGCCAGCGCTTCGCGTCGGTCGCGTTTCGGCCGGCGCGTCTGGCCACGAACTCCCGTACGAGGTCCTTGCCCAGGTTGTAGTTGATCACGTAGCTGCGGTACTGCTCGATGAACCGCACGCGCTGGTCGGCTCTTGGGCGTGGATACATCGCGTACTTCTCCAGCCATTCGATCGCACCGTTCCGATCGATCTTGCCATCGAGGTATTGCCGCGCCGCCTCGTTGCCGGCGTACGACAGCGTGTCCACCAGCGCGAAGACGTCGTAGTAGTCCTTCACTCTGGTGGCGTCCAGGCCGGCCAGCGGGAACAGCACGTCACGCTCGTAGGCAAGGCGCTCTTCGGGCGAAAAGGCGACCTCGATGCCATCGTTCGCCGTGCCCTCGGCGATCAGCGATTGCGGCGAAAACAGCGCGTAGACGGTGAACTCCACCCAGCCGCGGTCACGCACGAGGTGCTTCTCGAGCAACGCGTTGTACACGTGATGGCCCGGGTATCCCTCATGGCACGCGAGGTCGATGGCCCGGTCGATGTAGATCGGGAGATCGGTGTTGACCTGGATGAGGCTGCGATACTGGCCTTGATACCAGTTGTAGCCGCTCCACGACTTGTTGGTCACGTACTCGACCGTGAAGCGCTCCTCGGCCGGCAGCTCGACGTGCCGCAGGGTCCGCTCGCGGCAGGCGCGGATGGCCTCCTTGAACACGCGATCGAGGCGGGCCGGCGGAATGACGAAGCCCGTCTTGAAGGCGTCGTAGCGCTCTGTGACCGAGCCAGTGCCGGGCAGACGGGCATCGAGCTGCTGGATGACGGCTTCGAACTCGGTGGCCGTCTTGGTCGGCGCGACCGCATCGTAGAGGGCGCGCGACTCCTCGTCGAATGTGAAGCGCTTGCCCTGAAGCATCGCCACCCGCGCCCGGAGCGACGAGAGTTGGCGGCGGAGGTATTCGAGGCGGAGTTTCCAGAGCTCGGCATCTCGTGCCACTGGAGGCGACGCCGGCGCCGTGGTCAGCTCCCGTTCGAGCGCGGCCGCCTGCAGGTCGATCGTGGCCAGGCTGGGCTTGCTGGTCTCGGCTTCCTTCCGCCACTCCGGCGGACCGTAGAACGCATCCACGTAGTCGGTGTCGTGCAGGCCGACGGCGAGCACGAGCTTCACATACCGCTCGGCGAGCGACTTGAGCGGATCCGCCGGTGGCGTCTGACCCATCAACATTGCGCCACATCCAACCAGGACCACTGTGACAAACGTCAGGCTTCTCATGAGCGAACCTTCGAACCCTTGGCGGAAGCCTTGAACCCTTGAACCCCTTGAACCCTTGAACCCTTGAACCCTTCAGCCCTAGGCGTATCTTCGTTTGATCGTCGGGATGAGGTAATCCCGAAATGCCGCTTCGAAATCGTACGTCGGCGCGAAGCCCCAGTCGCTTCGCGCCGCCGAGTCGTCGACGCTCTCGGGCCACGAGTCCACGATGCCCTGCCGCTTCGTGTCGTTCTGCCAGGAGACGTCGGCGTTCGGGAACGCTCGCACCACCTCGTCGCGGATCTCTTCGGCCGACGGGTTGAACGAGGCCAGGTTGTAGGCGGTGCGTTTCAGTCGATCGCGAGGCGCGGCCGCCAGCTTGAGCAGCGCGTCGATGCCGTCGGGCATGGCCATGAACGGGATGCGTGTGTCCGGCCGCACGAAGCACGCATACGGCTCGCCCCTCGCCGCCGCGTGAATCATCTCGGGCGCGTAGTCGGACGTGCCGCCGGATGGGACGGTCAGCGCCGAAATCAACCCGGGAAATCGGACCGCGCGGAAGTCGACCCGCCCCGACTGCGTCTCCGCCGCCAGCTGCTTGTAGAACCGGGCGTAGTAGCGGCCCAACTGCTCGCAGTACAGCTTGTTGCAGCCATACATGGTCGACGGCGTGTTGAAGTCGTCTTCCTTCACCCGGCCGGCGCGTCGTTTGGTGGCCAGGTCGGGCAAGCCGTACGCCGCGATCGACGACGGATAGAGAAACATGACCGGACGGCCGTGCGACTCGGCTTCGTGCTGCGAGAACTCCAGCAGGTTCAGCGTCCCTTCGACGTTCACTTGATGCGCGGTGGTCGGAGTGAACTCGGATCGCGTCGAGAGCAGCGCGGCGAGGTGATAGACCCTCTCGACCTCGAACTCCGACAGGATCCGCTCGAGCAGCGACTTGTCCATGATCGAGCCCGTGAACTCGCGCTGCACCATCCGCCCGAGCGCTGGCTCCAGCGGGTTCACGTCGAGCGTGATTACGGGGTGCGTGCCGGAGCCGGCGAGGTGCGCGATCAGGCCGTGGCCGATCTCGCCTCCTGCACCGGTAATGAACACGACGGGTTTGCGAATCATGAATGCGCTACCAAAGCGCCGCCTTCATCTCGGCAATGATCATTTCGACGCGTCCCAGGTCGTCGAGCACTCGCTCGACCTCCGCGATCGTCGCTGAGAGCGATTCCGCCGAGGGTAGGCTGCCGCGCTTGACTTCCCACGCCAGGTCCCTGGTCGTCTCGGCGCAGGCGCGGCACACCTGCAGCGTGCGCTCGTGCGCCTCGATCAAGCGATGGACTTCTTGTTGTTCGTCAGGAGTCACTACGTTCTAAGGTGGTCGGCTTTCCAGTTCCGGATCGCCAGCTTGATTTCCTTCGACGACAGCTTGTCGCGGACGGCGCGACCGATCAGGTCACCCAGTTCCTCGTCGGACGCAAAACGCAGCGCCACGATTTGCGCCTTGTCGAGCTCGGCGAGCCTGGCATCCTCGCCCGCCGGCAGGACTTCGGCGGCGCGAACCTTCATTTCGAGCAGGATGATGCGATCCTGCAGGCGCGTGGTATAAGTGCGCGTCATCGCGATGAGCGTCAACAGCGTCGCCAGCACCGCGATGTTGAACAGCCACTGCGACGGGAATCCGTCACGCCGCCAGGCGAAGGCAACGATTGCCAGCACCCAGAACAGAAACGCGATGTTGGTTTGCCAGGGGCGATGCGCGTGATTGTCGTAGTTCTGGTCGGCCATATTCTCGGTACTCGGTAATCGACTTGAGACTTGGGACTTCCTACTTCAGCTTCCCTTCGATTTCTTCGTAGACCTTGCGGACCGCGATCGGCCCCTGCTGTTCCACCAGGAACCAGTCCTTGTACGGTCCCCAGTTGGCCTGCTTGATGGCGTCGTCGGCCGACAGGCCGGCCTTGTGCAGCCGGTTCACCTCGTCGATCACCGCAGCGCAGCGCCTTCTGGTACTCGACCAGCTCCTCGCGTGACGCCGCCGGCTCCTCGATGAAGCCGTGACCCGGAACGAACCGCTGCACGTCCATCTTGACCGCCTTGTCGATCACCGCGACCCACTCGCGTGGATACGCCGAGCGCATCGCCGGGAAGACGCGGTTCAGGAAGACCTCGCTCATGAACAGGATCTTCTCCTTGGGCAGATAGACGAGCAGGTCGCCGCCGGTGTGGGCGCGGCCGGCAAAGATGGCCTGCACCTCGATGCCGCCGACGTCGAGCGTCTGCCGGTCGCTGGTCATCGCCGCCGGCGGCACGACCACGGGGGGCGCGTTCGGCTGGCGATTGGGATTGGCGGCATCGCGCTCGAGTTGCGCCTTCGAATTCTTCGAGACGATGTAGGTGATGTCTTTCGGCAGGACCGAGTTGCCGGCGGTGTGATCGCCGTGGTCGGAGCCGACGATGTACCACTTGACCGGCTTGGGCGTGACATTCTTGATCTCGTCGAGCAGCTTCTGCGTCGCCGCTGGACTGCCCTGCCCATCGGCGATCAGCACGCCGTCGCTGCCGACGACGAACATCGTCACGGTCGTAAAGCCGGGCTGACGGATCTCCTCGTAGCCGTAGACGTTATTCGGCGAGCTTGACGATGCGCGGGAAGTCGGTGAGCTTGAAGCCGCGCTTTTCGGGAAACGCCGTTCGAACCTGGGCGAGGCTGGCGGCCGAGGCCGCGAAGACCAGCGCCACGGCGAGACGACGACTCATGGGCGGTGATCGTAGCATGGGGGCAAGGCTCTCGGTACTCGGGTACTGGTATCCGGAGTCCCGGTACCGAATCGCGAATCGCGAACGGCGAACAGCGACCTATCGGTTGCCGTCGATCAGATCTCCGAGGCCGAACGCGCGATCGAGGATCGACCCTTCCTCCTTGCGCCAGCCGCTCGCTCTGCGGCGCGGCGCTGTAGATGCGATCGGCCAGGCGGCTGAACGGCAGCGACTGCAGCCACACCTTGCCCGGGCCGGTGAGCGTCGCGAAGAAGATGCCTTCGCCGCCGAACAGCGCCGTCTTCACCTTGCCGACGAACTGAATGTCGTAGTTCACGCTCGGCTGCAAGCGCGACGAGGCAGCCGGTGTCGACGCGAATGGTTTCGCCCATGCCGAGCTCGAGGTGATGGATGGTGCCGCCGGCGTGCACGAAACACAGGCCATCGCCTTCGAGCTTTTGCATGATGAAGCCTTCGCCGCCGAACAGGCCGACGCCGAGCTTCTTCTGGAACGCGATGCCGACCGACACACCGCGAGCCGCGCACAGGAACGAGTCCTTCTGGCAGATCAACTGGCCGCCGAGCAGCTTCAGATCCATCGGAATGATCTTGCCGGGATACGGCGCGCCGAACGCGACGCGCTGCTTGCCCTGGCCCTGATTGGTGAACACGGTCATGAACAGGCTCTCACCGGTGAGCAAGCGCTTGCCGGCGCCGAGCAACGCGTCCATCACGCCGCGCGATTGCTGCTGGCTGCCGTCGCCGAAGACTGTTTCGAAGTTGATGCGCGCCGGTCATGTACATCATCGCGCCGGCTTCAGCGACCGCGCCTTCGCCCGGATCGAGCTCGACTTCGACAAACTGCATCTCGTTGCCGTGGATGGTGAAGTCGATGTCGTGCGCGCCGCGTCCGGGTGGCGGCGGCGGAGCAAAATCACTCGCGGCCTGCGCGGCGGTCCCGACCGATCACAAAAGCGGCGAAGGTGGGCACGTCCTTCACCTTCTGCCATGTCGTCATGCCGGCGGTAAAGACAAGGGTCTCGGCGTCGATGCTGCCGTTCTTCAAGTTCGAGATGATCTCGTCCTGGCTCACGGGTCCGACCTGATGGCCACCGATGGCCATGTACCACTGCTGCGCTGCGGACATTTTCGGTCTCCTCCTTGGGCTTGGGGCTTGGGGCGGTTGGGGCTTGCGACGAGAGTCGCCCGGCTGCCGGATCCCTGATCCCGGATGCCGGATTCTATTCCTGTGCGTCGATCTTGGACGCCGTCTCGGCTTCGAGCTGGCCCACCGTCTCGGTGCTGAGCCCGAGCTGATAGGCGAGTTGCGCGAGGTAGACGCGTTCGGCGCCCGACACCGATTCGTCGGCGCGGACGATGGTGAAGGCGAGGATGTAGAGATCCCGCTTGACGGCCGGATCGGTGACGCCGCCGACGATGTCGGCGAGCGGCCGAGTCACGCCCAACTCGACGTCGACGATCGACTCGAGTCCGGCGGCTTGGGCGCGCTCACGGATGATGTTGCGCTCCCCGGCCGAGAGCGTGCCATCGGCGCGAGCGGCGGACACGGCCAGGCGGACAACGCGAAGGATGTCTGCGGGCAGCGACTCCGCACCCGTGAGCACGCCGGCTGGCGCGGGAGCGCCCGGCGCCACCGGCGGGGCCGCCGGGACCGGCGGCATGGCAGGCGGCATGGCGCTGGTGTTGCTCGCCTGAACGCTGTCGTAGATGCCCCACAGCACGCCGGCCGCCGCCATGAGCGTGCTGGCCGTGAGGAATCCACCCTTGCCATTTAGAAACGACGCCGCGCGACTGGCGCGCTTGCGACCAGAACGACCCAACGCGCCGCCTAACAGAATCGACAGCATGTCTTCGGGGTTGTTCAACACTCTGTTCGTCCCTCAGAGAGAAATAGACGATCCACGGGTTCAGCAGGTTCAGCAGGTTCAGCGGGTTCAGCGGGTTCAGCAGGTTCAGCAGGTTCAGCAGGTTCAGCAGGTTCAGCAGGTTTACAACTGCGTCGTCGCCGGTCTGGCCATCACCGGCTTCTTCTCCTCCGGCGTCCAGTCTTCGCCGGGGTTGATGAAGCGGTTGGTCTCGAGCCGGTACTGTTTGTCGTAGAGCTGACGGTAGCGGCCGTCGCGGGCGAGCAGCTCGTCGTGCTGGCCGCGCTCGACAATCTCGCCGCCCTCCAACACCAGAATCTGATCGGCGCTGCGGATCGTCGACAGCCGATGCGCAATCACGAACGTCGTCCGGCCGGTGCGGAGATTCTTCAGGCCGTCCTGGATCATCTCCTCGCTCTCTGAGTCGAGGCTGGAGGTCGCCTCGTCGAGGATGAGCACGACCGGCTGCGCGAGAATGGCGCGCGCGATCGAGACGCGCTGGCGCTGGCCGCCGCTCAACTTGATGCCGCGCTCGCCGACAACGGTGTCGTAGCCCTCAGGGAAGCGAAGGATGAACTCCTCGCAGTGCGCCACCTGGGCGGCGTAGATGATTTCCTCGCGGGTCGCGCCCGGCCTCGCGTAGCCGATGTTGTCGGCGACGGTCCC
Organism: uncultured Acidobacteriota bacterium; assembly: GCA_963773045.1. Classification (GTDB taxonomy): domain Bacteria; phylum Acidobacteriota; class Vicinamibacteria; order Vicinamibacterales; family UBA2999; genus 12-FULL-67-14b. Next base: position 170,332 of record CAVYZT010000018.1, read on the forward strand.
GTCGAACAGGAAGTTCTCCTGCAGCACCGATGCGAGCTGTTCGCGGTAGTCGTGCAGCGGGACGTCATTCAGATCCTTGCCGTCCACCACCACGCGGCCGTGGAGCGGCCGGTTGAACGCCATCACCAGGCTGATCAGCGTGCTCTTGCCCGACCCGCTCGATCCGACCAGCGCCGTCGTCGTGCCCGGCGCGGCGTGGAAGGTCACGCCCTTGAGGACCGGCGACCCCGGGTTGTACTCGAACCAGACATCCTCAAAGCGGATATCTCCCTGGATTTTCCCAAGCGCAGCCTTGCCAGCGTCGGCTTCGTCCTCGGTCTGCATGTTGAGAATCTCGCGGATGCGGTCCAGTCCGGCAAACCCCTCGGTGAGCTGCGTGCCGATGCTGGCAATCGAAATCAACGGGGCGGCGATCAGGCCGATGAAGAAGACGTACATCACGAACTCGCCGAGCGTCATCTTGCCGGCGACGATGTCGTTGCCGCCCAGCCAGATCATCACGACGCCGATGATGCCGATGATGACGGTGCTGCCCGACGTCGTCGCCGAGACGCCGGTCATCGACTGCGCGACGTTGCGGAAGAGTCTGTGCGCGCCCTTGGTGAACACGATCTCTTCGCGCTTCTCGGCCGTGTAGCTCTTGACGATGCGGATGCCGCCCAGCGCTTCGGTGAGCCGGCCGCTCACCTCCGCCTGAATCTTCCCGCGCTCGCGGAACAGCGGCCGAAGCCGCTGAAACGCGTAGGCCATCCCGCCGCCAAAGGCGGCCAGGACGATGGCGGTCACGATGGTGAGCCGCCAATTCAGGTAGAGCAGCACGACGAGGCTGATCGCAGCGGTGACGAGCCCGCCGACGAGCTGGACCAGTCCAGTGCCCACGAGATTGCGGATGCCGTCGGCGTCGCTCATGATGCGCGACAGCAGGACTCCGGTTTGCGTGGAATCGAAATAGCGCACCGGCAGGCGCATGACCTTGGCCTGGACGCGTTTCCGCATGTCGGTGATCGCCCGTTGTGCGGCCACGCCGAGGATCTGCGACAGCGCGAACCCGGTCACGGCCTGAACCATCGTGGCGGCTCCGGCGGCGAGCGCAATGGGCAGCAGCAGCTCGTGCCGCCCTTTCACGAACACATCGTCCACCACGTACTTGGAAAGTGCCGGCAGCACGATGCCCGAGAGCCGGCTGACCAGCATCAGGGCGAGCCCGATCAGCAGACGGCGGCGATGCGACCAGAGCAGCTCGCGCGTCTCGCGCCATGCGGCTGCCGAGTCCACTTTCTTCTTGGTCATCTGCGCCCCGGGCCCGGCGGACACGTGGGCGCGCGCGGCCATGGTTCCCTGGTGTCGAGAACCCCCGCCTTCCGCCTTTCGCATACTGGGTGCGCCGGATCTCAGGAGCGCCATATGGTCAGGACCTTCTCAATTCAGCGCGTTCGGCATCGCCAAGGTGAACGGCGCAATCGCCGCCTCGAACGACTCGCCTCCCGGCGTCACCATCGTGTAGCTGCCGTGCATCGTCCCGACGTTGGTCGTCAGATTGCAGTAGCTCGTGTAATCGAACGCGGTGCCGGGCGCCAGCACCGGCTGCTCGCCAACGACTCCGGGCCCTGACACTTCCTGCTGCTCCCCGTCGGCGTTGGTGATGATCCAGCGCCGGCTGATCAGTTGCGCCGTCTGCTCGCCAACGTTCGATACGCGAATGTGGTAGGAAAACCAGAACTGCTTCTCCAACGGCGTGCTGCGCTCGGGAAGATAGCGTGAATTCACTTGCACTCGAATGCCGTTGGTCGTCGTGTCGCTCACGGCCTGATCATAGTGCAGAGCGCCCGTCGCGCCTGCTATTCGCCTTCCGCTGTTCGCGGTTCGCAAAACACTAGTCAAGATGACCGCGCTCGGAATCCCCCATGTCGACCGAGACACCTGGAAAATATTCGCGCCAGCGAGTGGTGACACGGGCGGCGATGTCCTCACGGCACGACAGCTCCTTGGGGTACCAGGGCTTCATCCGCGCGTCGATGACCACGGGCGGCTCGTACGAAATGTGGTGCCGGACGACATGCTGATCCGCCGCGTGGATGTCGGCGGCCGGCTCAAATCGCGTAAACGTTGTCCAAAGGAAGTTCGTGACGCTTCTCGTCGCCCGCACCGGTTCGTCGCTCACGACGATAAGCGGCCAACCCGAGAACGCCGGATGACGGGCGATGCGCGATGGAGCTTGCGGATCCTCGGAGAACGGACGCGCGCCGACGACCAGGCAACCGCCGCAGAACACACGGACGTCGGTCACATCCGAAGGAGGAGCGGTTGCCGGCGCAAACTCGCGCGGCAACACGCGGATCGGATCGCCAAGGCCGAGCCAGACACCCTTCGATCCCTCGTTTACCACCGGACCGGTGTAGTCCAAGGTGTCCATCGACAGGTTGGAGAACACATACAGGTCGGTCTGCGGGTTGGTGCGGGCCAGCACGTGCTCCAGCGTGGCACGGAAGTCCTTCAAATCCACTAGCCGATCGGTCAGGAACACGAACTTCGTGAGCGAGAGCTGCCCTTCTCCAAGGATGCGGAACGCGCTGGCCATCGCCTCGCGCTTGTAGCGCTGCTTGACGACGGCGCCGGCCAGCGAATGGTAGCCGGTCTCGCCGTACGACCACAGCCGCTCGACGGCGGGCATCACCAGCGGGAACATGGGGGACAGCAACTCCTGCAGCAGATCGCCGATGAAGAAGTCTTCCTGGCGGGGTTTGCCGACAATCGTCGCCGGGTAAATCGCGTCCCGGCGGTGCGCGATCTGCCGCACGTCGAAGACCGGATAGTCGTGCTGAAGGGAATAGTAGCCATAGTGATCGCCGAACGGCCCCTCTGGGTGCCGACGGTTCGGCGCGACTTCGCCCATCAGCGCGAACTCCGCCGTCGCGATGAGCGGATGCGGATGATTGGCGACGCCCACCTGCGGCAGCCGCGAGCCGGCAATGAGCGACGCGAGCATCAGCTCGGGCACGTTCTCCGGCAGCGGCGCGATGGCCGAAAGGATCAGGGCCGGCGGTCCGCCGAGAAACACAGTCACCGGCAAGGCCTCGCCTTTGGCTTCGGCGCGCGCGTAGTGAAAGCCGCCGCCCTTCCCAATCTGCCAGTGCATCCCGGTCGATCGATCGTCGTACACCTGCAACCGATACATGCCCAGGTTGTGGCCTGGTCGATCGGGATGCGCCGTGTAGACCAGCGGCAGGGTGACGAACGGGCCGCCGTCCTCCGGCCAGCAGGTGACGACGGGAAGCCGGCTGAGCTGCACGTCGGTCGTCACGGTCTCGAGAACCGGTCCGGTGCCTTCGCGCCTCGTGCCCACCTTGATGAGCTCGCGCCCGACATCGCGCGCGGCCCAGAGCTTGGCCGCCGATGGCGGCAGCAGCGTCTCGGCCAGCTGCACGATGCGTTGGATCAACTCGAGTGGTCGCGTTCCAAAGGCCAGCTCGGCCCGTCGTGCCGTGCCGAACAGATTGGTGACGAGCGGGAACGACGCGCCCCTGACGTTGGTGAACAGCAGCGCGGGACCGCCGGCCGCGATCACGCGGCGATGGATTTCTGCCGCCTCGAGCACCGGGTCAACCGGAGCCGTGATCTCGACGAGGTCGCGATCGCGACGGAGGCGATCGATGAATGAGCGGAGATCGGGGAACATCGGATCGGTCGTCGGTAGTCGGTCGTCGGTGGTCGCTAGTTGTAACGGCGCACCGCGCCTGAATCATGCACGATCCGGCCGCCGACCATGGTCAGGACGCTCACGATGTCTGGCAGCTGATTGGCCGGCGCCTCGAAGACGTCGACCGACAGCACGGCGAGATCCGCAAGCGCGCCCGGCGACAGATGGCCCTTGTCCTTCTCGGCGAACTCTGCGAACGCCGATCCTCGCGTGTACGCGGTCACGGCTTGTTCGCGGGTCAGCGCTTCCCGCGGTCGCTCGGGATACGTCGTGGCGAACATGATGTTCAGAAACGGGCTCAGCGGACCATCGGAGCCGAACGCGAGCGGAATGCCCTCGGCGAGGAGGGTCTTCAGCGGCTGCATCTGCCATCGCCTCGCCTGGCCGAGCGACGCGGTCAGTGGCACCATCAGATGCGCGGGATTCTGCACCACGACCACTCCGAGCGTCTTCGCGCGCGTCATCAAGTCGGGAAACAGCATGTCTCCGTGCTCGAGACGGGGGCGCTTCTGACGCCACACCTCCGGGCGGCCGGTCGCTTCGAGGGCCGTCAGATACGCGTCGATGGCCGCGTCGCCGACGGCGTGCATCGCCAGCAGATCCTCGGAGCCGTAGGCCCAGCCGACGACCTGACGCAGCCGCTCCGGTGACAGATTCATCTGCCCCTTCGACGTGCTGTCGCGGTAGGGCTCGCGCAGCGCGGCAAGACGCTCGACCGGTGTCCCGTCGAGAATCCACTTCATGCCGCGCGCGTCGACGCGCGGCGTTGGCTGGGGTGGCAGGGGCGGCTTGCTGTCGGTCAGCTCCTGGCCGGCTTCGCGGAGCGGAAACCGGAACACGCGCCAACGCAGCGGCGACTCGGCGGCGATCAGTTCGGCCACGATCCTGGCGTGCGGTTGACCGTCTCCCATCAACTGGATCGTCGTGATGCCCAGACGGGCCGCGTCCCGCGACAGGCGTCGATACGCTTCAGGCGCTTCCGAAGCGGGCACCAGCGCCGCCACCCGCCGCCACACCAGCTGCTCTGCGTATTCGTGAACGCGTCCGTTCAAGCGTCCAGACGCATTGCGCTCGAATCGCCCGCCCTCCGGATCGCCGATCGAGTCTTCGATCTGCGCGAATTGCAGCGCCGCGCTGTTGAGGATCATGCCGTGGCCGGTAAAGGCCAGCAGAAACACCGGACGATCGGGCACGCGGGCATCGATCCACGCGCGATCGATCGCCGCGTCATCGAGCACGCGTGGGCCGATGGTGACCTGCAGGCGTTCGCCAGCCGGCGCCGTCCGGCTGGCCGCGACGACCGCCGTCTCGACGACCGACGGTGTCGGGTCGTCCGGCACGGGGACATCGGTCTTCGCTGGCCGCGGCGCGGCGTGAACGTGAGCGTCGTTGAACCCCGGCACGACGGTTCGGCCGCGGAGATCGAATCGCCGCGTGGACGACGCCGCCTGGGCCGCGACTTCCGCGGAGGATCCAACCGCAACGAGGCGCTCGCCCTTGATCGCGAGCGCCTCGGCCCACGGTTGCGCCGGATTGGCGGTGAAGACCTTGCCGTTCAGAAGAACCGCATCGGGGGCCGATGCGGCGCACGCGCTGAGACAGACGACGCACGCAGCCACGGCACCACGACTCATCACCTTCGCTCTTCTATCTTCGTTCTTCTATCTTCCTTCTGCTTTCTTCAGCCCTTGTACGGTTCATCCGCCGACCCGCCGTAGATGCTCGGCACCTTGCCGCCCATGGGCCGCAGGTAGGCGGCCAGCTGTCCGCGGTGATGAATCATGTGGTTGTTGCAGAAGAAGACGAACCGCGCGGCTGCCCAGTCCATCGAGAAGAACTGGACGTGCTTGGACAAGTGCGCACCGTCGAGCGCCATCACGCGCTCCAGCGCCTTGGGAAACTCGTGCTTATACCACTCCGCCAGCTCCTCGACTGACGTCGACGTGATCTTGGGAAACGCGTCGGTATAGCTGTGGTCGTAGACCCCATTCAGGAATCCGACATCGGCGCCCGCCATGTGGGTGGCCAGCTCCCAGGCCGAGCGTGAGGTCGGCTCCGGCTTCCAGTTCTTGTTCTCTTCCGGAATCGCGCTGATCACCTTGTAGGTGAGCATCCATTCGCGTTGCAGGTTCTGGCCGACGGTCTGAGCGAGGAAGTGCGCGTTTTCGGGGGTCATGAAGCCTCCTAGAAGGACGTTATTCGCTATTCGCTGTTCGCTGTTCGCTATTCGCTATTCGCTGTTCGCAGTTCGCAGTTCGCTGCCCGCTGTTCGCTGTCCGCCCGCCTCCGCCAGCTGGGACCGACCTGAGCTTCCGCCTTCGCCGAAGGCTCGCGCCTTCGCGGATGCTTCCGCCTTCGCACGAAGCGATTCGGCGGACCGCCGTTGCTGGTCGGCGAGGCAGCCTGACGTTCGTTCTGCCGGTTGCCGGTACTAGATTCCTCAACTCCGTGTGAGTTTCCGGTATTTGATTCGGTGTGGCTGGTCGGCCTGGGCGCCAAGGCGGCGCTTGCGATCGGCTTCGTAGTCCTGATAGTTGCCCTCGAACCACACTGCACGGCTGTCGCCTTCGAACGCGAGAATGTGCGTCGCGATGCGGTCCAGGAACCAACGATCGTGACTGATGACGACGGCGCAGCCGGCGAAGTTGAGGAGCGCCTCTTCGAGCGCGCGCAGCGTGTCGACGTCCAGGTCGTTGGTCGGCTCGTCCAGCAGCAGCAGGTTGCAACCCCGGCGCAACAGCTTCGCCAGATGGAGGCGATTGCGCTCGCCGCCCGACAGCGTCCCGACCTTGCGCTGCTGCTGGGCGCCCTTGAAGTTGAACCACGACACGTAGGCCCGCGCCGGCACCGACCGCTTCCCCATCACCAACTCGTCGTCCCCGCCGGAGATCTCGTCGAAGACCGTCTTGTTGGGCGACAGCGCATCTCGTGACTGATCGACGTAACCGAACTGCACGGTCTCGCCCAGGCGCAAGGTCCCCGCGTCGGGTTGCTCCAGCCCTGTGATCAGGCGGAACGTCGTCGTCTTGCCGGCGCCATTGGGACCGATCACGCCGACGATCCCGCCGCGCGGCAGCGTGAAGGAAAGGTCCTCGAACAGCACGGTGTCGCCATACGCCTTTCGCAGACCGCGCGCTTCGACCACGATGTCGCCCAGGCGAGGACCTGGAGGAATGTAGATCTCGACGGTGTCGAGCTTCTGACCGGTGTCTTCGGCGAGCAGGCTCTCGTAGGCGTTGAGCCGGGCCTTGCCCTTGGCCTGACGCGCGCGGGGCGACATGCGAATCCACTCGAGCTCGCGCTGCAGCGACCGCTGACGCTTGGTCTCGGCTTTCTCTTCCTGAGCCAGCCGCATTTGCTTCTGCTCGAGCCAGCCGCTGTAATTCCCCTCGTAGGGATAGCCGGTTCCGCGATCGAGCTCGAGAATCCAGCCGGCGACGTTGTCGAGAAAATATCGATCGTGGGTGACGGCGACCACGGTTCCTGGATAGTCCTTCAGGAAGCGCTCGAGCCAGGCCACCGATTCGGCGTCCAGATGGTTGGTCGGCTCGTCGAGGAGCAGCAGATCCGGCGACAGCAGCAACAGCCGGCAGAGCGCCACGCGCCGGCGCTCGCCGCCCGACAGCGTGCTCACATCGGCGTCGGCGGGCGGCAGGCGAAGCGCGTCCATGGCCAGGTCGAGACGCGAGTCCAGATCCCACGCGTTGGTCGCGTCGATCTTGTCCTGCAGCTTCGATTGCTCGTCGAGGACCTTCTCCATCTCTTCCGGCGAGAGGTCTTCGCCCAGCTTGGCGTTGACGTCGTCGTAGCGATCGAGCAGCGCCTTGACCTCCGCCACGCCCTCTTCGACATTGCCACGGACGTCCTTGGCAGAGTTCAGAGTTGGCTCCTGCGGGAGATAGCCGACGCTGACGCCCTGACCGGCAAACGCCTCGCCGATGAAGTTGGTGTCGACCCCCGCCATGATCTTGAGCAGCGACGACTTGCCGGCTCCGTTGAGACCGAGGACACCGATCTTGGCGCCGGGCAGAAACGAGAGCCAGATATCTTTGAGGACCTGGGCGTCGGGTGGATACACCTTCCCGAGCCCCTTCATGGTGTAAACGAATTGCGGAGGCATTAAGTGATCGACTATAGCCGATTCGAGGAATCTGGTGATCTAGTGAGGTGGTGATCTGGTGATCGATCTGGGGATCTGCTGATCGGGTGATCTCGTGATCGATCTGGTGAGCTATCTCGTGAACGGCGGTCGCCGGATCACCAAATAGATCTCGAGATCGATCGACAGATCATCAGATCACGCGATCCGCCGATCGATCACCAGATCACGACTTCACCAGATCTCAAGATTCAGCGCCGCCCTATTTCCTGGTGGGAGGCGGAGGCATCAACTGGGCGGCGAACATCCCGCCGTCGTAGAAGAGCCACGACTCGACGATCTTCCCGTCGCCAAACTTGTCGATCTCGATCATCGGCACAGTCACCGACTTGCCGGTCTTGTTCATCTTCATCGGTGCGAACATGCCGGTGTTGGTGCCGGTCAGGGCGCCGGTCGAAACGACGTAGTCGCCTGCCCCCCACGCGCCGTTGAGCGTGATCTTCGCGTCGGGGAACCCTTTCCACAACGCGGCAAGCGAGTCGCTGGACTGCTTGAGGTTCTGATCGGCCGGCGCGGCGATCTCGTGGAAGACGATGTTCGGCGCGTTGTACGACATCGTGGCCTTCATGTCGTGCTTGTTGAACGCGTCGAATGACTGCTGGATCAGCTCGACATTTTTGTTCTCGGTCTGGTCACCTTTCGCAACGACGATGGTCGGCGTGGCGGGCGCAGTGGCCGGCGGGCGGGCCGGCATCTTGGAGAGGCCGAGGTGATTCATGAACGTGCCGCTGTCTTGAACCGCCATCTCCCGGTTGACCTTGCCGTTCGAATCGATCTCAACCGTGTGCGCGAAGAGTTGTGAGAAGGTCTTGTTCGTCGCCGGCATCTCCTTTCCATCCGGTCCCATCAGCGGCCCGCTGTTGGTGCCGCCCAGCACATAGATCCCGGCCACGTGTGGACCATGCGCAAGAATCAGGACCGGCTTGCCATTGCCGTCGGGCACGCTCTTGGCGAAATCCTGCGACGACTTCACGATGGCGTCGGCGCCCTTCACGTCCGGAGGGCCATACCCAACCTGCGCCGAGGTCGCCGAGTCCGCGTAGCACTGTCGGAACTCGGTCCAGTTCTTCTTGTTGAAGTGGTCCCAGCAGGCCTGGTACCAGGCGGCGTTGTCGGCCGGTGTCATCGCTCGTACCTTCGGCGCCGCGGGCGCAGGGGCCGCCGGCGGTGCGGGCGCTGTCGAGTTGCAGGCAACGGCCGCTCCCACGGCGAACGTCACGACAAGACTCTTGAAGTTCATCGTTTCAAGTCCTCCATGGAGATATTAGCCGCTGGCGCGGCTCCCGGGATTGTTTCGCGCGTGCCGGCTGAACCGTCCTTGACACCAGGAGCGGGCTCACAGACGATGCCGCTTCAAGGAGCGCTTCATGAACACGAGAGTGGCACTGGCTGTGATGGTGGGAAGTCTGGTGGCAGGCGTGAGCGCCGCCGACTTGCACAAGACGCTTCAGGGCGTGTGGGTCGTGGACGAGAAGGCGCGCCTCGAAGCCTCGCCGCTCTGGCAGCTGTCGACCCCGGCCAAGAAGAAGGAGCTCGAGAAGCAGACCATGGGCATGCCGGCGACGAAGTTCGAATTCAAAGCCGCCACGTGGGGGTTCGCTCCCGGACCGGCGACGACGCCCTACAAGATCGTCAAGCGCGGCCCGAACAGTCTGGTGCTGGAGACCACCGTTGAAGGCATCGGGAAAGACGAGATTACCGTCGAGTACATCAACGACACGTCGCTCAAGCTCACCCTCAAGAGCGCGGGCATTCCGCTGAACGTGAAGCGGGAGAAATAAAGGCTTGGGGCTTGGGGCTTGGGGCTTGGGGCTTGGGGCTTGGGGCTTGGGGCTTGGGACTTCTGCCTTCTGCCTTCCGCCTTCTGCCTTCTGCCTTCTGCCTTCCGCCTTCCGCCTTCTGCCTTCTGCCTTCTGCCTTCCGCCTTCCGCCTTCTGCCTTCTGCCTTCTGCCTTCTGCCTTCTGCCTTCCGCCTTCTCTCTTCCGCCTTCTCCGCCTTCTGCCTTCTGCCTTCTGCCTTCTGCCTTCTGCCTTCTGCCTTCTGCCTTCTGCCTTCTGCCTTCCGCCTTCTGCCTTCTGCCTTCTGCCCTCCGCCTTCTGCCTTCTGCCTTCCGAGGCGTCGCCCCTCGGGCTACGCCTCCGGCTTGAGCGTCACCAGCGTGTAACGGTCGGCCGGGAAGTACTTCTTGAAGATCGGCTGCAGCACTTCGGGCGACAGTTTTTCGGTCCGCTCGTTCCGCCGCAAGATGCCGGTGGGATCCCAACCGAGCATGTGCACCGTCTGCAGCGAACCGAGCCAGTAGGAATTCTGCTTGGCGTTGGTCTCGAGATCCCGCCGCTCCAGCTCCTTCACCTTGTTCACGTCGTCGACCGACGGTCCCTGCGTCTTCAGGCGCTCCACCTCGGCCAGCGTGGCTTTGACGAGCTTGTCGACGTTCTCCGGCGAGCTGCCGAACTGGATGACCATCGCGCCGTAGCCCTTGTATGGTAGCGGGCTGCTGAAGCCCACCTGCACGCCGTAGGTTCCGCCCAGCTCTTCGCGCAGGATCTCGCGGAGACGGATGCCGAGCACCGATGCGGCCGCCCGGGCACGATGCATCTCGAGCTCGTCCAACCCGGGGTCGGCGAAGAACGAGAGCACGGTCTGGCTCGCCGGCTCTTTTCCTTTGTGCACCTCGTCGTTGACCACGCGGGCCGGGAAGCGAACGCCCATGTCTCGGAAGTTCGACGTGCGCTTGCCGGTGGACGGCAGCGACCCCAGCCATTTCTCGATCAGCGGCGTGACCTCGTCTACCGAAAAGGCGCCGACAAAGAAGTAGGTGAAGTCGGCGGCGTTGCCGAAGCGCGCGCCGTAGAAGGCGCGCATCGCCTCGAGGCTGAGGCCGGGCACGTCGGCCGTCTGCAGTGCGACCGCGCTGTAGTGGTTCGACGAGTTCACCAGATCGACTTTCTCCCCAAAGACCGCGCGAGGATTCTGCGCGCGGTTCTCGAGCGATCCAGTCAGCCGCCGCTTGAGCAGCTCCAAGGTTTCCGGCGTCAGGTTCGGCGCCGTGAACGAGAGATAGTTGAGCTGCAGCGCGGTCTCGAGATCTTTGGGTGTGCTGGATCCGCTGATGCCCTGCGTGTACTCGCCGACGCTCGGCGACGCCTGGGCGATCTTGCCCGACAGCATCTTGCTCAGATCGACGGGATTCAAGCCGCCCATGCCGCCGACGCCGACCATTGCCGTGGCGAGACTCGCGCTCTTGAAGTCGGCTTCGCGCGCCTGTGACATACCGCCAAGCGCGTAGGCCGAGAACAACACCTGATCGTTCTTATAGTCGGTCGGCTTCAGCCAGACCTCGACGCCGTTGGAGAGCGTGAGGACGGTCGCGCCGAGATCCGCGATCGTCCGCCGGCTTGTCACCTTACCGGGAGCCGGTGGCTTCTCGACCAGCTCGCGGCCAGCGGTCGCTTCCGCCCACCGCTCGACCGGTGCGGTCCCCGCGCGCGCGACCGCGGTTTTCAGCGCATCCACCGTCGGAACCGGCGCGTCCTTCTTCTCGGGCGCCACCGCCAGAACGACGCGGTTCTCGTCGGTGATGAGCGTCCGGGCCAACGCCGTGACTTCATCGCTGGTGACCGACGGCAGATAGGTCGCCGCGATCTTGTATTCGAACTCGATGCCCGGCGCCGGCTCGTGCTGCAGGAAATTGCGCACGTACTCGTTGGCGTAGTTCGGGCTCTCGGCGGTGCTGCGCTCCTTGAACGCCCGCTCGTAGCCCGCCAGCAGGCTGCGGCGCGCGCGATCCAGCTCGTCGGCGCTGAAGCCGAACTGCTGCATGCGGCGCGCTTCGACCATCAGCGTTTCGAGACCGGGCGCCAGCTGCCCGGCGGGCACCGCGGCGCTGAGCTCGAACAATTCGAGCGCGCGGCCGACGCCGTCGGCACCGGCCTGTGCACCGAGGAACGGCGCGTTCGGACGTCGCGCGATCTCGCGGAAGCGGAGGTTCAGCATCTCCGAGACCAGTTGCTCCACGAGCGACTTGCGATAGCCGCCGACGGTTTCGTCCTCGTCAGGCTTGCGCTTGAAACCGACCGAGACCGTCCACCCTTGCGCCTCGGAGTCGGTCGCCATGCTGTAGACCGTTTCGCGGTGCGGGGGCACGGTCCGCTCCGTCGCAGGGGCCGGCCCCGACGCTGCGGGAATGGCGCCGAAACGCTGCTGGATCAGCCGCTCCGCTTCGTCGGGCGCAATGTCGCCGACCACGACCACGGCCATGCGATCCGGCCGGTACCACTTCTGGTAGAACGCCATCAGCCGCTCGCGCGGCGCCGATTTCAGAATCTCGGGGAGGCCAATCGGCAGCCGATCGGCGTAGCGCGACCCCTGGAAGATGACTGGCAGCTGCGTGTCGGTGAGTCGAGAGTTCGCACCCAGCCGGCCTCGCCATTCTTCGAGGACCACACCGCGCTCTTTCTCGATTTCTTCGGGAATGAACGAGACGCCGGCGGCGAAGTCGTGCAGGATGAGCAGTCCCTTATCCACATAACCAGGCCGATCGGCCGGCACGTCGAGCATGTAGATGGTCTCGTCGAACGAGGTCGAGGCATTCACGTGCGGGCCAAAGCGCGCGCCGATTGATTCGAGGAACGAGACGAGCTCGCCGGGCTTGAAGTTTTCGGACCCGTTGAACGCCATGTGCTCGATGAAGTGCGCGAGCCCACGCTGGTTGTCTTCTTCTTGAATCGAGCCGGCATCGACCGCCAGCCGCATCGACACACGCTTTTCGGGCCGGGCATTCTGCCGGATGTAATAGCGAAGGCCGTTGGACAGCCGGCCGGTCTTCACCGCCGAATCGACTGGCAGCGTGCGATCGAGCGCGAGCTCGGGCGGAATGCTCACCGGCGCCGCCGGTGCCTGTTGAGCGCGCGGCGCCACCGCCAGCGCGGCAACGGCCATCACCATCGCGACCGACCACAACTTGAAACGCGTCATTCGGATCTCCTCGCTATTCGCTATTCGCGGTTCGCGGTTCGCGGTTCGCGGTTCGCGGTTCGCTATTCGCGGTTCGCTATTCGCGGTTCGCTATTCGCTATTCGCGGTTCGCGGTTCGCTATTCGCGGTTCGCGGTTCGCTATTCGCGGTTCGCCGCAACCGGTAGAACCTGTCGAAGACGTCGAACCTGCAGAACCCGCAGAACCCGCAGAGCCTGCAGAGCATGCAGAACCTGCAGAACCTGCAGAACCTGCAGGACCTGATTAGTATTCTCCCATGCGCCTGAAGATAAAACGTCTACACCACGCCATTGGCTTGCCCGAACCGGCCACTGCTGGAGCCGCAGGATTCGACCTGGCGGCAGCGGCCGATGTGGAAGTTCCACCCCGCTCGATTCGGCTGGTAGGGACGGGCCTGGTGATCGGCGTGCCGGAAGGACACTTTCTGGGGATATTCGCCCGGAGCAGCACGCCGCTGAAGAAAGGCCTGATGGTCGCCAACGGCGTCGGCGTGATCGACGCCGACTACTGCGGCCCGGCGGACGAGATCAAAATTCAGGTGCTCAACATCACCGACGACCCCGTTCTCGTGAAGAGGGGCGATCGCCTGGCCCAGGCCATGGTGCTGCCGGCGCCTCGGGTGGAATGGGACGAGGTCGCGGAGATGGCCGCGCCGACTCGCGGCGGGTTTGGATCTACCGGCACCTAAGACGTATAACTTCCACAACGAAACGACAGCAGCCTGTCGCGCCGTAGCTCGTCTGTCCCACCGAGCGAAGGCGGATCCCCAGCAACGAGCTCTGTGATGCTCCGCAAGATCCTGCATGTCGACATGGACGCGTTCTACGCGTCGGTCGAGCAGCGCGACAATCCCTCGCTGCGTGGCAAGCCGGTTGCCGTGGGCGGCGACCCGGCCTCACGCGGCGTCGTAGCGGCGGCCAGCTATGAAGCACGCACCTTTGGCGTACGCTCGGCGATTCCGATGTCGCGCGCCGTCCGGCTCTGCCCGTCGCTCGTCATCGTCCGCCCCGATTTCCGGAAGTATCAAGGCGTCTCGCAACAGGTCTTCGCGTTGTTCCGGCAGGTGACGCCGTTGGTCGAGCCGATGTCGCTCGACGAAGCCTATCTGGACGTCACCGAGAACAGTTGGGGCGAGCCGCTTGGTGTGAACGTCGCGCGCCGATTGAAGCAGGCGATCCGCGACGAGACGCGTCTCACCGCTTCGGCCGGCGTGGCGCCGAACAAGTTCCTCGCCAAGATCGCGTCGGGATGGAAGAAGCCCGACGGGCTGACCGTCGTCGCGCCCGAGCGCATCGAGTCGTTCCTGCAGGATCTCTCGGTGGACGCGCTCTGGGGCGTCGGGCCAAAGACAGCGGCCAAGCTCAAGGCCCATAGGATCGAGAAACTCGTCGACGTTCGCGCGCGCTCGGTGGACGAGTTGACCGCCGTCGTCGGCAGCCACGCCGGCTGGTTGATCGAGCTGGCACACGGACGCGATCCCCGGCCGGTCGAACCGAATCGGCCATCGAAGTCGTCGGGCTCCGAATGCACCTACGCCACCGACCTGACCAGCGTCGACGAGATCCGGCGAGAGATCGAAGAGATGGCGCGGGACGCGGCGAAGTGGCTCGCGCACAAGTCGATGACGGCGCGGACGGTGGTGATCAAAGTCCGCTACTCCGATTTCACGACCATCACCAGAAGCCACAGCGTGAGGGAAGCGACCGACGAGGAGAACAGCATCGTCGCGCGCGCGCTCACGCTGCTGGCCAAGACCGACGCGGGCCGCCGGCCGGTGCGGCTGCTCGGAGTGAGCGTTCACAATTTCGGGGGCGATCGCGACGCCGAGGCAAAGCCCATTGCCGGACCCGAGCTGGGGTTGCCATTTGAGGATCCGATCGAGCCGAGATCAGGAGAATAGGAACACGAGATCAGAAGATCAGGAGACATATGATCTCTTGAGCTCCTGTTGCTTCTGATCTCCTTATCTCGTGTTCAGTTCTGACGGACGAGCCTGACCTTCCTGAGCTCGACGCGTTGTACCGGAGCGTCGCCGTTCACCGCGACCGCCTCGATCTTTCGCACGACGTCGAGACCGCTTTCTACGCGGCCGAAGACCGTGTACTTCCCATCGAGCGCCGTCGTCCTGGCGGTCACGATGAAGAACGACGAGCTGCCACTATCCGGATCCTCGAGCCGCGCCATCGAGAGCGTGCCCAGGTCGTGAATCTGATCGTTGAACTCCGCTTTCAACGTGCGCACATACCGCTGCTGGGTTTCGTCGAGCGGAGTCTGACGCGAGGGGATGTGACCCGACTGAATGACGAACCCCTTCACCACGCGGTGAAAGCTCATGCCGTCGTACACGCCCGCCTGCGCGAGCCGCAGAAAGTTGCGCACGTGCATCGGCGCCTTGTCAGGCGTGAAGGACAGCGTGACGTCGCCGAACGACGTTTCGAGAACGGCGCGGTATTGCGCGAGGGCTTCGAGCGGCTCGGTGGAAAACGGTTCCGGCGTGGCGGCTGGCTTGTCGCGAATCGTCACCTTGGTGACGACGATTCGATCGACGGCGAGGCCCTTGTCGTCCACCGCGCCTTCGGAAATCTTCTGCGCGGTCATGATGCCCTCGGCCACACGGGCAAAGACCGTGTACTTGCCATCCAGCGCGGCCTGATCGGTCAGGCAGATGAAGAACTGCGTGCCGGCGCTGTCGGGCTTGCCAGGAATCTGCACGGCCGACACCGCCCCACGGGTGTGCTTCTCGTCGGTCTTGCCGGCCTTCACCAGGTTCAGGCCGCCGCTGCCATATCGGGCTCGCGCCGCCGGATCCTTGGTCAGCGGGTCCCCGCCCTGGATGAGCCCGTAGCGGATCAACCGGAAGAAGGTCGTGCCGTCGTACTCGCCCGCCCTAGCCGTCTTGATGAAGACGGCCACATGCTCGGAGGCGTAGTCGTTCAGCAGATCCAGAACGATGTTTCCTTGTGCCGTTTCGAGCACGGCCTGTTGCGGCGCGGTCTGAGCCCACGCCGTGGCCGATATCACACTCAGCGTGAGCAGGACCGCACTGGCAACCATCGAAGGCCTCACGCGCGCATGTCGCACCATTGCAACTCCCCCCTTGGCACTTTTGGCACCCTCGGCCCCTTGGCACCTTTGGCACCCTTGGCACCCTTGGCACCTTGTTCCTTCTGTCCCAGCATTCGCAACAGCAAATTGCGCGAGCAGACGAACCCTTGCCGCACTACGCCCGTCTACGCTTCCAAGTTCGTGATTGATTTGTAAGCCATCTTTGTAACGGCGACCAGGGCGGGGTGAGCGGCAGGAGGACTTGCCATGCTTCGCTCGGTCATCGTCTGCGCTTGTCTGCTCGCACTCTCCCACACCGCCCTCGCCGGGCCGGCGCCGACTCGGCCCGGCGGTCCTCGGGTCCGTACCCAGGACACACGCATCGCGCGATTCCTCAACGAAGGACTCAAGCGATCGCCTACCATGCGGGCGCTCGTCGATCGCATCGAGGCCGGCAACGTGATCGTGTATGTCGGCGTCAGACCGCTGATGAAGTCCCATCTTGCGGGCGCGTTGTCGTTTGTCACGACCGCCGGCAGCTATCGTTACGTGCGCGCGATAATCAATGCCGACCACACGGGGGATCTGATGATTGCCACGCTGGCCCACGAGTTTCAGCACGTGGTCGAAGTGATCGACAACGAGTCGGTGGTCGACGAGGATTCGCTGGTGAAGCTGTACCGCCGAATCGGCATCTCGAGCGTCGAGCGGCGATTCACTGGGTGGGAGACCTTGGCGGCGCAGGCGACCGGCGCGCAGGTCCGCCGGGAATTGGTCGCGTCGCGCACGACGGCGGCGACTGACGTCGCCGCCTTGAGCAGCCAGGACGAGTAACTCTGAGAGCGCGTTTACTCGCGCGACTTGTAGAACTTCTTCATCGACTGGTTGATCGTCTTCACTTTGCGCTTATCGTCGATCTGGGCGCGGACGTTGCGGCGGTTCTCGAAGTGCCGCACTTCGTCCTGGAGCTTGCGGAAGCTCGCGAGACGATCGACGGGCAGGGTGCCATCTTCGACCGCTCGAGCGACCGCGCAGCGCGGTTCCCCCTGATGGCGGCAGTCGGTGAAGTGACAGTGCGCGGCCAGCACTTCGATGTCGTCGAAGGTCTCGCGCACGGCGTCGCTCGCGCTCCACACCTGAAGCTCGCGCATCCCCGGGGTGTCGATCAGTAAGCCGCGGCCGGGGAGCAGCGATCAGGTGACGATGCCGGGTCGTGTGGCGGCCGCGTGAATCGCTGGCGCGCACCTCCTGGGTCTTCAAGCGCGATTCGCCGAGGAGCGCGTTGATCAGCGTCGACTTCCCCGCTCCAGAGGACCCGAGCAGCGTTCCCGTCCTGCCTGGCTGCATGTAGGTGTCGAGAACGTCCAGCCCCGAGCCGTCGCGCGCGCTCAGGGCGTGGACGGGCGTGCCGACGGCGACGCGTTCGATCTCGGCGATCGCACCGGGCACGTCATCTCGAAGGTCGGCCTTGGTCAGCAGCACGATGGGACTGGCGCCGCTCTCGTAGGCCATCAGCAGATAACGCTCGACTCGACGCGGGTTGAAGTCGCCGTCGAGGCCCATGACCAGGAACACCGTGTCGATGTTGGCAGCGACCACCTGCTCTTCGGTGAGCTCGCCGGCGACCTTGCGGGAGAACTTGGTCCGGCGCGGCAGGATCGCCTCGATGGTCGCGGTTCCGTCGCCTTGACCCGGGAGCGCCGCCACCCAATCGCCGACGGCGGCCAGCTGATCTCGGCCGGCCGCTTGATGCAGCAAGCGTCCCGAGTGCTGCGCCTGGAGCTCGCCGCTCGCCGCGTAAAGGCGAAAGATGTGGTTGAACTCGATGGCGACGCGCGCGGGGATCAGTCCCGCAGCCGAGTACGGCTCAAACGCCTTCGTCCATGCGTCATCCCATCCGAGTTCGCCGAGATCGAAGGACACTCGAATCAGGATACTTCGTCGTCGCTCTTCGCCGTTCGCTCTTCGCCGTTCGCTGATCGACAAGCCTAGAGGTTTGTCGCCACGTCTGCCGGTTGCCGGTTGCCGGTATGCCGGACTGCCGCTCGGCCGGCCTCTTACTCGTATCTGAGCGCGACCAGCGGATCGACTCTGCCGGCGCGGCGTGCGGGGATCCACGCCGCCAACGCGGCGATGCTCGCGAGGATCAAGGGCACGGCCGCGAACGTGACGGGATCGAGCGGCGAGATGCCTGGCAGCAGCGTCCGCATCGCGCCGATCGACCCGAAGGCCGCGAGCGCGATCGTGAGTCCGATCGCGAGCCCGACGATGGTCAATCGCATGCCTTGGAGGACGACCATGGCGAGCAGCGCGCCGGGTGATGCGCCGAGCGCGAGACGGATGCCCATCTCCTGCGTCCGCTGACTCACGGCGTACGCCATCACGCCGTACAGTCCGATCGCCGCCAGCAACAGCGCCAGCACGCCAAGCGCGCCCAGTAGATCGGCGGCCATCCGCTGCGCGAAGACCGCGGTCTGCATGTGCTCGGTCATGGTCCGCGCGTTATAAACGGGGAGGTTCGGATCGAGGGCACGAATGGCGTCGCGAATGCCGTTCAGCGCAGCCGCTGGGTCGCCGTTCACGCGAATCAGGAGCGCGACGGTGCCGACGTTGTTCTGCTCGAGCGGGAGGAAGATCTGCGGCAGCGGCCCTTCGTTCAGCGCGTTGTAGCGGGAGTCGGCCGCGATGCCAATGACCTCGGCCGGCCGCTGGCCGAATCGAATGTGGCCTCCCAGCGCACCGCCGTTCGGCCAGTATCGCCGCGCCATGGTCTCGTTGATGATCACGACCAGCGGCGCGTCCTTCGTGTCGCTCCGGAGAAATTCGCGGCCCTCGCGCACCGGCGTGCGCATCGTTTCGAAATGGCGTGGCGCGACCAGGGTGTAGGAGATGACGACCTCCTCGTTCTGCCGAGGCGTATAGCCATCCACCTGCAATCCCATGTTGCTGTTGCCGCCCAGCCCCAGCGCCAGACGATTCGCGTAAGACGCCGAAGTGACACCGGGCAGCGCCTGCACGGCGTCGACAACCCGGCGTTCGAAGTCGAGCGCGCGGTCACCGACGTAGCCGCTGGGATAGAGGTCCATCGACACGGTCGCAACGCCAGTGGGATCGAAGCCCGGGGACAGTCGCTGCGCCGCGATCAGGCTCCGCAGAAACAGAGTGGCGCCGACCAGCAGGACCAGGCAGACCGCGACCTGTGCCACCACGAGCGTGCTGCGCAGACGCCGCCCCGATCGCGCTTCGCTTCCGCGCCCCGCTTGCTCCTTGAGGGCGTTCACGGTTTCGGGGTTCGAGGCTTGCACGGCTGGCGCCAGACCGAAGACAACCCCCGTCGCAACGGACACCGCCAGCGCGAACAACAGCGTGGTCTGATCCATTCGAAGACCGAGGTCGATCGGCAGATCGACCGGCGGCACGAACGCCATGATCAGGTTCATGGACCAGCGCGCCATCACCAGACCGGCCGCGCCGGAGATCGTCGACAGCACCAACGCTTCGGTGAGCAGTTGACGAACCACTCGCCATCGGCTGGCGCCCATTGACAGTCGAATGGCGACCTCTCGGCGCCGGCCCACGGCCTTGGACAACAACAGGTTGGCCACGTTCGCGCACGCGATGGCCAGGACCAGCATCACGACGATAGACAGGACGCCCAGGATCGGGGCGAGGACGGTTGGCGCGCCAAACGGCGCCTCCCACGTCGTGACCAGGCGGACGCGTCGGCCGTCGTTGGCATCTCGATATTCCTGCTCAAGCTGCCGCATGATCGACTCGGCTTCGGCCTGCGCTTGCGCGCGCGAGACGCCCGGCTTGAGCCTCACCAGCGTGTTGAACCAGCTGTTGCCGCGCTGCTCGATTCGATTGCCGCCGGTGAGCTCGCGCATCATCATCATCGGCGCCCACGCCGACGAGGCCAGGCCGAGGAATGAGCCGATGAAGCCTTCGGGCGCCACGCCGATCACGGTCATCGGCGTGTTGTTGACGCTCACCTGCCGGCCAACGATCGACGGATCTCCAGCGAAGCGGCGTTGCCAGTAGGCATGACTCAAGACGACCACAGGGTGACCGCCCGGCGTCTTGTCGTCCTCCGCGGTGAACAGCCGGCCCAGCGCGGGCCTGATGCCCAGAACATCGAAGTAGTTGCCGGACACCAGACCGCCCCACGCACGTTCGGCCCGCCCGTCGACGGCAATGCTCATCGTCGTGTCGTCTTGCGCGACGAAGTCGACCAGGGTCGAGCGATCGCGGAAGTCGCGGTAGTTCGGATAGGACCACGAGCGGGGGCGCCCTTCTCGACTGGTCATGGCCGGAATCAGGATGCCGATCGGGCTCGGCCGCGCCGGGGATGGGCCGAAAGAGGACGGCCTGCACCCAGGTGAAGATGGTCGTGTTGGCGCCAATGCCTAGGGCGAGCGAGAGGATGGCGGCCAGCGAGAGGCCCGGGCTCTTCAGAAGCGAGCGAACGGCATACCGCAGGTCAGAGCCGAGTGTAGACACACGAACCTCCTGAGTGACCTTAGACGCGAACCTGCGACAATCGTTCATCGGGGACGACACCTACGTGAGAAACAGGGCGATCCTACGAAGATGCCTGTCGCATTTCAGATTCCCGGAGACGATGAGAACGGTTTCGGCAGCGTTGTATCCGCCGGAAGGATCCTTCGGCTGAGATTCTGTTGGTGCTGGCGCACGGCGCCGGCGCCGGGCACTTCAGTCCGTTCATGACCAGCTACGCGCACGCCTTCGCGAAGACCGGCGTGACAGTGGTGACGTTCAACTTCCCTTATGTCGAGGCACGACGCCGGACGCCGGACAAGGCGCCAGTGCTGGAAGACGCATTTCGCCGTGCGGCCGCTGGCGCCGTGGGTCATCGTCACGTCCAGGCCCGGCATCTCTTCATCGGCGGCAAGTCGATGGGTGGGCGCATGGCGACGCATCTGGGCGCGAGCCTGGATCGATGGCCGAAGGGCACGCCACTGCCGTCGGGAATCGTCGTCTTCGGGTATCCACTGATTCCACTTGGCGGAAAAGGCAAGAGCGATCGGGTGACGCATCTTGGCGCGATCACGGTTCCCACCCTGATCGTTCAGGGCACGCGAGACACCTTCGGCGGACCCGATCAGATCAACGCGGCGCTCGATACTGCCGGTGGAGGCGCTCAACAGCAGATCGAGGTGTTGAGCGTCGAGGGTGGCGACCACTCGTTCACGGTGCGCAAGTCCGCCGGCCGAGCGCAGGCCGACGTTCACTCCCAGATTCAGCGCGATGTGGTGGCGTGGATGAAGCAAGTGGTTGAAAGGCAGAACTGAAGTTCTGCCTACGCCCGTACGGTCGCCTACGCGGCCGCAGGCCGCTACGGCGGGACCTCGCCAGAGCTCGCCCGAATTCCTCGCGAGCGAAGGCGGGCCGTACAGCCGTACAGCCGTACACCCGTACTGCCGTACAACCGTACTCGACCCGTCTGCCGGATTCCGCCTCCCGGATTCCGGCTCCCGGATGCCGGATCAGGTTACGTATACGGTTCGTGGAGCTTCACCGGCTCCGACTTCGGATCGTCGCCTCGCCATCACGCGCAGATTGATGCTCTCGACGAACACCGAGAAGCCCATGGCGAAGTAGATGTAGCCCTTGGGAATGTGCGCGCCGAAGCCGTCGGCGATGAGCGAGCAGCCGATCAGCAGCAGGAAGCTCAGCGCGAGCACCTTGACGGTCGGGTGCTCCATCACGAACCGGCTGATGCTGGCCGCCGACCACAGCATGATGCCGACCGCGAGGATCACCGCCGTCACCATGACCGACAAGCTGATCGGCCATGCCGACGGCCGTGATCACCGAGTCGAGCGAGAAGACGATGTCGAGGACCATGATCTGGCCGATCACCGCGGCCATCGACGGCGAGACCCGAGCCGAACGGTGGCCCTCTTCACCTTCGAGCTTTTCGTGAATCTCGCGGGTGGCCTTGAAGAGCAGGAACAATCCGCCGCCAATGAGGATCAGATCGCGACCCGAGATCGGCTGGCCGAGCACGCTGAAGAGCGGCGCGGTGAGCCGGATGATCCACGCCAGCGACATCAGCAGCAGCAGGCGCATCACCATCGCGGCCAGCAGGCCGATCTTGCGCGCGCGGTCCTGCCGACCCGGCGGCAACTTCCCGGCCAGAATCGAGATGAAGATGACGTTGTCGATGCCGAGGACCACCTCGAGCACCGTCAGCGTGACGAGGGCGATGATTCCGTCTGCCGTGAACATGCGAAACGCGAGGCTCGAGTATAGTGGGCTACGGTTGGCGCAGCGGCGCCACGGGTTGATTCCGCGGCTTGTGCGCGACAGGTGGCGGCGTTGATGCACTCGTCGGCGAGGCGCAGACGTGCGACCGGCACGCCCGTGATCAAGGCTGTC
Organism: uncultured Acidobacteriota bacterium; assembly: GCA_963773045.1. GTDB lineage: Bacteria > Acidobacteriota > Vicinamibacteria > Vicinamibacterales > UBA2999 > 12-FULL-67-14b. The sequence goes on from CAVYZT010000018.1 coordinate 192,633, forward strand.
GACGATTTCGTCCACGTCGTCGTGTGTGACCCCGCCATACCAGATGCCGTCCGGATAGATGACGACGTTGGGCCCGTGCTCGCATTGATCGAGACAGCCCGGCGCGGTTGGCGCGCATGCGGCGATTCAAGCCGCGCTCGGCGAGCGCCTTCTTGAACGCCTTCTGAAGCGAATCGGACGCGTCCGGATCGCAGCACCCGCGAGGATGGTCCGGCTGGCGCTGATTGCAGCAGATGAAAAGGTGGCGTTCGAACGGGGCCACTATTCCAGCGCCAGTTCTGGCCGGTCCTTGAGTCCTCCCCAGGTCTCGGGATCCTGCCAGAGCAGCGCCCAGAAGTAGCGGGCGACGTCGGCCTTGGGATAGCGTCTCGGACAGCGTCTTCACGGCTCGATCGAGGGTTTCGGCGTCAGGCGCCTTTGGCGATTCCTCCTTGATGAGCCCTTCCTCGTGCGCGATGCCCAGCGCATCGAGAAACGCGCCCATCATCGGCCGCTGATGCGCGAGGTGATAGGACACCAGCAGACCGCGCGGCCAGCAGATCCGACACGCTGCGCCAGATTCGCCAGGTGCCGCGCCTTCTTCTCGTTCGACAACGCGAACACGCTCTTGGGCCTGAACTTCAGCTGGCCGGCAATCAGCGCGACGGCTTCCGCCTGCTCGAGCGCAGCCTGCTCGTCGGACCAGAACGCTTGGCGAGGCGGAAACACGGAGATCGGTCGGCAGCGTCCGCCACATTTTCGAGGGACGCATCTCTTCGGTTGACTGCGACATGCGGCGCCTCAGTGTACCAAAGTAGCGGAGGGCGAAGCGGGTTCAACGGGGTCAGCGGGTTCAACGGGTTCAGCGGGTTCAAGGGGTTCAACGGGTTCAGCTGGTTCAACGGGTTCAACCTGCAGAACCCGCTGAACCTGCTGAACCTGCTGAACCAGCTGAACCTGCTGAACCGGCTGAAACTGCTCGCTACTGCTCTGTGAGGTAGGTCATCGATCGCCCGAGCCGCCGCACGCCCGTCGGCGATCGCCCACACGATGAGCGATTGCCCCCGCTGCATGTCGCCGGCGGCGAACACGCCAGCCACGCTCGTCATCCATCGATCGTCACGCTCGACCGTGCCGCGATCGCGTGAAGCGCACGCCGAGGCCGGTCAGCAGCTGAGTCTTTTCCGGCCCGACGAAGCCCATCGCGAGCAGCACGAGATCCGCGCGCATCTCGAACGCGCTTCCGGGCGCCGGCTCGAACGACACGCGACCTCCGCTCACGACGCGCTCGACCCGGTGGCCGCGTCAACGACGCGTACGCGCCCGTTGGCGTCGCCCACGAATCCCGCAGTCGCGACGGCATAGACCCGATCGCCGCCTTCTTCGTGGGCCGACGAGGTCCGGAAGATGTGCGGCCACTGCGGCCACGGATTGTCAGCCGCTCGGTCAGCCGGTGGACGCTGGCAGCAATTCGAGCTGCGCGACCGATGCGGCGCCCTGCCGATGGACGGTGCCCAGACAGTCGGCGCCGGTGTCGCCCCCGCCGATGATGATCACGTGCTTGTGCGCGGCCGAAATCGCGCCGGCCTCCGCCACATCGTCGCCTTGGCAGCGCCGATTCTGTTGCGGTCAGAGTAGTCCATCGCGAAGTGAACGCCCTGAAGCTGGCGACCAGGCACGTCGAGGTCGCGGGGCCGGCCCGCGCCGCCGGCGAGCAACACCGCATCGAAGTCCCGACGGAGATCGTCGGCCGCGACATCAACGCCGACGTTGACCCGCGGACGAAACACCACGCCTTCCTGAGACAGGAGGTCGATCCGGCGATCGAGGACCCGCTTCTCCATCTTGAATTCGGGAATGCCGTAGCGAAGCAGTCCGCCGATGCGATCGGATTTTTCGAACACGGTCACGCTGTGGCCGGCCCGATTGAGCTGAGCCGCAGCGGCGAGGCCGGCGGGACCGGAGCCGACCACGGCCACCTTCTTCCAGGTCCGCGTCGCCGGCGGCTCGGCCACGATCCAGCCCTCGTCGAAGGCGCGATCGACGATGGCCAGCTCGATCGCCTTGATCGTCACCGGATCCTTGTTGATGCCGAGCACGCACGATCCTTCGCAGGGCGCGGGACAGAGCAGGCCCGTGAACTCCGGAAAGTTGTTGGTCTGATGCAGCCGATCGATGGCCGCGCGCCAGGAGTTCCGGTAGACGAGGTCGTTCCAATCCGGAATCAGATTGCCGAGCGGACAGCCCTGATGACAGAACGGCACGCCGCAGTCCATGCAGCGCGCGCTCTGCCGCGTCAACTTCTTCAACCGGATACGCGGCGTAGACGTGCCGATAGTCGCCGACGCGCTCGGCCACGGGCGCGAGCCGGCGGCTTCGCTCTCGGATACTCGAGGAAGCCGGTCGCCTTGCCCACGTCAGGCGCCCCCATACATCGGCTGGGTTTGAGGACGGGCGCCGACGAGTTCGCTGACCGGAACGGCGGCGAGTCCTTCCACCAGCTCGCCGAACGTGGCGCCGCGCGACTCGGCGCGCGCCCGCGCTTCGGCGGCCTTGATCCGCTTGAAATCGCGCGGTGTCACGGCGACGAAACGCGGCAGCATCGACGGCCAGCTGTCGAGCACGCGCGCACCGACCGCACTCTCCGTCAGCATCACGTGGCGGACGATGAGCTCGTGCACCCGCGCCACCTCATCGTCGTCTTCGAGGCGATCGAGATCGACCATCTCGGTGTTGCAACGCTCCGCGAAAGTCGCCATCGAGGTCGAGCACGTAAGCCACGCCGCCGCTCATGCCGGCGGCGAAATTGCGGCCGGTGGCGCCCAAGCACGACGACGCGGCCGCCGGTCATGTATTCGCAGCCGTGATCGCCGACGCCTTCGACGACCGCCTGTGCACCGCTGTTGCGCACCGCAAACCGCTCTCCGGCGACACCACGCACGAACGCTTCACCGCTGGTCGCGCCATACAGCGAGACGTTGCCGATGATGATGTTGTCTTCGGCGGCGAAGGTCGCCGCTCGCGGCGGCCGCACGACGATGACGTCCACCCGACAGGCCCTTGCCGACGAAGTCGTTGGCCTCGCCCTCGAGCAGCAACGTGATGCCGCGGGGGATGAAGGCGCCGAAGCTCTGGCCGGCCGCACCGGTGAAGCTCACACGGATGGTGTCGTCGGCCAGGCCGGCGCCACCATATCGCTTGGTGATCTCATAGCCGAGGAGCGTGCCGGCGGTCCGATCGGTGTTGCGAATCGGCATCGCGATCTCGACCGGCACTTGATGATCGAGCGCCTCTGCTGCGCGCGCGATCAACTGGTGATCGAGCACGCGATCCAGTCCAGCGTCTTGACGGCGCGTCGCACGCCGAGCGGCGCCCGATGGAATCTGCGGCTGATACAAGAGCGGCGACAGATCGAGGCCGTTGGCTTTCCAATGCGGCGGTTGCAGGCTCGACGTCCAGGCATTCGGAGCGGCCGATCATCTCGTCGAGTGTGCGGAAACCCAGCTCCGCCATCAGCTCCCGCACTTCCTCGGCGATGAACCGGAAGAACGTCTGGACGAACTCGGGCTTCCCAGTGAAGGTCTTTCGCAGCTCCGGATCCTGCGTCGCGATCCCGACCGGACACGTGTTGAGATGGCACACGCGCATCATCACGCAGCCCATGACGACCAGCGGCGCGGTCGCAAAACCGAATTCTTCGGCGCCCAGCAGCGCCGCGATCACGACGTCGCGTCCGGTCTTCATCTGACCGTCCACCTGGACGACGATCCGATCCCGGAGTTGATTGAGGAGCAGCACTTGCTGGGTTTCGGCGAGGCCGAGTTCCCAGGGCACGCCGGAGTGTTTCAGGCTGGTCAGCGGCGACGCGCCGGTGCCGCCGTCGTGACCCGAGATCAGGACCACGTCGGCATGGGCCTTCGAGACGCCCGCGGCCACGGTCCCGACTCCTGATTCGGCGACCAGCTTGACGTGCACCCGAGCGGCCGGATTGGCGTTCTTGAGATCAAAGATCAGCTGGGCGAGATCCTCGATCGAGTAGATGTCGTGGTGCGGCGGTGGCGAGATCAGGCCGACCCCCGGCGTGGAGTGACGCACCTTGGCGATCCACGGATACACCTTATGGCCGGGGAGCTGGCCGCCCTCGCCCGGCTTGGCGCCCTGCGCCATCTTGATCTGCAGATCGTCGGCGTTGACCAGGTACTCGCTGGTGACCCCAAATCGCCCCGACGCCACCTGCTTGATGGCGCTGCGGCGTGAATCGCCGTTGGCATCGGGAACGTAGCGCGAGGGATCTTCTCCGCCTTCGCCGGTGTTGGACTTGGCGCCCATCCGGTTCATCGCGATCGCGAGCGTCTCGTGTGCCTCCTGGCTGATCGACCCGTACGACATCGCCCCGGTAGAGAAGCGCGGCAGGATCGACTCGACGGCTTCGACCTCGTCGATCGGCACGGCTGGGCGCGCGGATTTGAACTTGAACAAGCCTCGCAGCGTCGCCTTCCGCGCGCTCTGATCGTTCACCTGCGCCGTGTAATCCTTGAAGATGCGGTACTGGCCGGTGCGCGTGGCATGTTGCAGGCGAAAGACGGTCTCGGGATTGAAGAGGTGCACTTCCCCATCCCGCCGCCACTGATACTCGCCGCCGGTGTCGAGCTCGACCGGCCCCGCGGGACGCGGCCCGAACGCCCGCGCATGACGCCGGCGAACCTCCTCCGAGATCGTCGGCAGTCCAACGCCGCCGATCCGCGAAGCGGTCGACGTGAAATAAGTGTCGACGAACTGGCGATCCAGACCGACGGCCTCGAAGATCTGCGCTCCACAATAGCTCTGCAGCGTCGAGATGCCCATCTTCGACATCACCTTCAACACGCCCTTGTTGAGCGCCTTGATGTAGCGGAGCATCGCCTGGTCGTGCGTCACGCCAGGCAAGAGGCCCTGGCGGATCAGGTCGTGAAGCGTCTCGAATGCCAGATACGGATTGACCGCGCCGGCCCCGTAGCCGAGCAGCAGCGCGACGTGATGCACTTCGCGCGCGTCGCCCGACTCGACGAGAAGGCCGCAGCGGGTGCGCGTGCCCTCGCGCACCAGATGGTGATGCACGCCCGCGGTCGCCAGCAGGCTCGGAATCGGCGCGTGCGTCGCATCCACTCCGCGATCCGAGAGGATCAGAATCCCGTAGCCGGAAGCCACAGCCTGGCTCGCCTTCCGGCACAACTCCGCCATCGCACGCTCGAGCCCGGGACCGTCCTCGTCGGGGTTGTACAGGAGCGGCAGCGTGGTCGAACGAAACGGCGACCCGGTGGGCAGATGACGAAGCTTGGCTACCTGGTCGTTGTGGAGAATCGGATATTCGATCTTGATCTGCCGGCACGCCTCGGGCTCGGCCTCCACCAGATTGCGCTCGGGGCCGATCGTCGACGCCATCGACGTCACCAGGTGTTCGCGAATGGCGTCGAGCGGCGGGTTGGTCACCTGGGCAAAGAGCTGCTTGAAGTAGTCGTAGAGCAGCCGCGGCCGCTCGGACAGTACGGCCAGCGCGGTGTCGGTGCCCATCGATCCGATGGGCTCCTCCGCCGCCAGCGCCATTGGCGTCAACAGCAGACGGAGATCCTCTTGCGTGTAGCCGAATGCCTGCTGACGGCGCAGCACCGTCTGGTGATCGGGACGCTCGGCGTACGCGCTCGGCAGATCCTCGATGTCCACCAGGTGGGTTCGCAGCCACTCGCCGTACGGGCGCTCCGCCGCCAGGTCCCGCTTGATCTCGTCGTCGCTGATGATGCGTCCCTGGCCCGTGTCGATCAGCAGCATCTTTCCCGGCCGCAAGCGATCCTTCCGGACGATGCGGTCGGCGGGAATGTCGAGCACGCCGACTTCCGACGCCATGATCACGAGGTCGTCGCGCGTGATGCAGTAGCGCGACGGACGCAGGCCGTTGCGATCGAGCACTGCGCCGATCAGGGTCCCATCCGTAAATGCGATCGACGCCGGCCCGTCCCACGGCTCCATCAAGGACGAGTGATACTCGTAGAACGCCCGCACCTCAGGGTCCATGCCGGGATTGCCGCTCCACGCCTCGGGAATCATCATCAGCACGGCGTGCGGCAGGCGTCGGCCGGCCATCACCAGAAACTCGAGCACGTTGTCGAAGCTGGCGGTGTCGCTCCCGCCGGGGCGAATGACCGGTAACACCTTGCGCAGGTCATCGCCGAACACGCTCGACTGCAACAGACCCTCGCGCGCCTGCATCCAGTTGACGTTGCCGCGCAGCGTGTTGATTTCTCCGTTATGAGCGACCAGACGGTATGGGTGCGCCAGGGGCCATGACGGGAACGTGTTGGTCGAAAACCGCTGGTGGACCAGCGCCAGCGCCGACTCCATCGCCGGGTTCGACAGATCGGGGAACATCGGTTCGATCTGCGAGGCGGTCAGCATGCCCTTGTAGATGAGGGTCTTTGCCGACAGGCTGACGATGTAGAACGCCTGCCGAGCTTCAGCGGGGATCGCCAGCTCGTCGATCGCCTGCTCGATGCGCTTGCGAATGACGTAGAGCTTGCGTTCGAAGCGGGCGGACCGCGTCGGGCCCGTCCCAATCCCGATTCCTGCCCACGAACACGTGCTCGAAGACCGGCGCCGCCGAAGCCGCGGTCTTCCCGATGGCCCGAAGGTTGGTCGGCACCGGCCGCCAGCCCAGCACGTACTGGCCTTCTTCGGCCGCGATGCGGGTCACCAGATCTCGCAACTGCGTGCCGACCGCAGGGTCGGCCGGCAGAAAGACGAGACCGGCGCCGTATGCGCCAGCCGGGGGAAGCGGAAAGGCGAGCCTTTCCCGGAAGAACCGATCGGGCATCTGGACCAGGATGCCGGCCCCATCTCCCGTGTTGGGATCGGCGCCACAGGCGCCGCGATGCTCGAGGTTGATTAGAAGGTCGATCGCCTGGCGGATGATCGCGTGCGTCCGGCGCCCTTTGATATCGGCGACAAACCCCACGCCGCACGAGTCGTGCTCATCGCTGGAACGGTACAGGCCCTGATCGTCTGCCGCCGCTCGCGTGAACGCGTGCGAGGGTGGGCGAGACACGCTCGGGGCCACCGACTGGTCTGTGTCCATCCGTTCTCTCCAACGTCCCCGTCATTAGAGAGAATCTCCAGACATAATAAAAGCGCAATGTATCTATCTAGATGATATGTAAAGCTGATGGCTCACGCGGGCGCCAACGGGTTCACCGCGTGAGCTGAGGCTCACTTTTGTACGACCACGGGCGTCACCGCGTCCTGGTCCTGCTCCCCGGTGCGGATGCGATAAATCTTCTCGATCGGCAGCACGATGATCTTCCCATCACCGACCTCACCCGTTCTGGCCGCGCCCAGGATGGCGTCGACCGTCGGCTGCACGAAGTGGTTCGAGACGCCGATTTCGAGGCGGACCTTCTCCGCGAGGGCCATCTTCACCGTCGTGCCCCGGTAGTTCTCGACCTGCTCCATTTCGCCGCCGTGGCCCTGCACGCGACTGATCGTCAGGCCACGCACCTCGGCGTGGAACAGGGCTTCGAGCACGTCGCTCAGCTGCTCGGGCCGGACGATGGCGACGATGAGTTTCACAGATGACCTCCATCGCTCACAGTCACTGCAGCGGCCGTCCGCTCGGCGTACGACCCATCGTCTGGCGCCACGAGGATGGCGCCGTCGCCCTCGGTGTAGGCTTCCTCTCCATGCTCGGTCACGTCCAGACCGACGCTCTCAATGCGTCGGCTGGTCCGGAGCGGCATGAGCAGACCCACCAGCTTGAGGATGACGAACGTCCCGCCGGCGCTGTAGGCAAGCACGGCCAGGACACTCGCAGCCTGAATAAGGACCTGGCCAGGATGGCCTGCGATCAACCCGTTGGCTCCTCCGCTCCACGCCGCGTCGGCGAAGACGCCGGTCAGGATCGCGCCAGTCGCGCCACCCACGCCGTGCGCCGCGACCACGTCGAGCGAATCGTCCAGCCCGGTTCTGGCCCGGTAGATCAACGCGAAGTAGCTCGGCACGGCGCCCAGCGCGCCAAGAGCCAGCGCCGAGGCGGGCGCGATGTAGCCGGCGGCCGGCGTCACGACCACCAGGCCAACCACAATCGCGGTGGCGCCGCCAACCGCGGTGACGCGACCACCGCGGAACAGGTCGATCAGAATCCATGTGGCGAGCGTGGCCGCCGGCGCGAGGAGAGTGTTGGTGAACGCCAGCGCCGCGGTCGCGTTGGCTCCCAGAGCGCTGCCGCCGTTGAAGCCGAACCATCCGAACCACAACAGCCCGGCTCCGAGCAGCGTGAACGGAACGTTGTGCGGCAACATCGCGTGTCGTCCATAGTCGCGACGAGGGCCGATGACCAGCGCCGCGACCAGAGCGGCCGCTGCCGCGTTCACGTGCACGACCGCACCGCCGGCGAAATCGAGCGCGCCGGCTTTCGCGAGGAATCCCCCGCCCCAGACCCAGTGCGCAACCGGCGCGTACACCCCGACCACCCACAACACGATGAAGGCCAGGTACGCGCTGAATCGCAGGCGTTCAACGATGGCGCCCGAAATGAGCGCGGCAGTGATGATGGCGAAGGTGCCCTGAAACGCCATGAACAGGAGATGGGGAATCGTGCCCTGCACTTCCATCCCCACGCCGCGCAGTCCGGCGAACCCCAGGGAGCCAACCATCGGAAGACCAGGCGCAAAGGCGAGCGAGTAGCCGACGAGCGCCCACGCGACCGCCACAGGTCCGAGCGCGACGAAGCTCATCATCATGGTGTTGAGGGCGTTCTTCGACCGCACCATGCCGCCGTAGAAGAATCCCAAGGCCGGCGTCATGAGCAGGACCATGGCGGTGGCGACGAGCATCCATGCGACGTCGGCGTTATTCATGACGGTATTGAATCGAAACGCCCTACATCATGTCCAATATGAGAAACTTCTGGTATCCATTTGTTTCGCAACCACTAGCAGGCGCGTACGTAGCCCGCCAACGTGCGTCGATCGCTAGCGCGACCCCTAAATGCTCTGGGACTCTGCGTCTCTCTGGCTCGCGGCCTTACTGCTCGCTCTTCTTCGGGCGGATGTTCCCGGGCAGGATGCGCTTTCTGAGGCGGATGGTCTTGGGCGTCACTTCGACCAGTTCGTCGTCGTTGATGAACTCGATCGCCTGCTCCAAACCCATGATGTGCGGCGGCACGAGACGAATCGCTTCGTCGGCGGTCGATGCGCGCATGTTCGTCTGCTTCTTCTCTTTCGTGACGTTGACATCCATGTCGCTGACGCGAGAATTCTCGCCGATCACCATGCCTTCGTAGACCTGGGTTGCCGGCTCGATGAAGATGACGCCGCGCTCCTGGAGGTTCGCAAGGGCGTAGGCGGTCGTCACGCCCGACCGATCGGCCACCAGCACCCCGGTGGTTCGCGAGGCGATCGGACCGTGCCACGGTTCCCAGCCGGCAAAAATGTGGTTCATGATGCCGGTGCCCTTGGTGTCGGTGAGGAAGGTCGAGCGGAAGCCGATCAGGCCGCGCGCCGGAATGCGGAACTCCAGCCGCACGCGACCGCTGCCGTGGTTCACCATCTTGGTCATCGTGCCGCGACGCGTGCCGCAGAGCGCGATGACGACGCCCTGGTAGTCCTCGGCGACGTCGATGACCAGGTCTTCGACCGGCTCCATCCGAACGCCGTCGATCTCCTTGATGACGATCTCGGGGCGCGACACCTGAAGCTCGAAGCTTTCCCGCCTCATCATCTCGATCAGGATGGCCAGCTGCAGCTCGCCACGGCCAAGCACTTTGAACTGTTCGGGGGTCTCGGTCGGCTCGACCTTCACGGACACGTTGCCGAGCAGCTCCTTGTCGAGCCGCTCGCGCAGATGCCGTGATGTGACGTACTGGCCGTCGCGTCCAGCCATCGGCGAGGTGTTCACGCCAAAGATCATCGACACGGTCGGCTCGTCCACGGCCACCGGCGGGATCGCCTCCCGATGCTCGGGGTCGGCGATGGTTTCCCCAATGGTGATGTCCTCGATACCCGCCAGGCAGATGATGTCTCCGGCGGCTGCTTCTTCGATCTCGACGCGCTTCAGCCCCTCGAATGCGTACAGCTTGGTGACTCGCGTCTCCTTCGTCTTCCCGTCCAGCTTGCAGACGACGATCGGATCGTTGAGGCGGACGCGGCCGTTGAACACGCGGCCGATGGCGATGCGACCGAGATAGTCGCTGGCGTCGAGGTTAGAGACCAGCATCTGCAGAGGCGCATTGACGTCGCCGTGCGGCGGGGGCACGTGCGACACGATGGCGTCGAACAGCGGCTTCAGGTTCTCGCCTGCGACATCCAGGTCGGTGCTCGCCGTTCCGAGACGGCTGCTCGTATAGAGGACCGGAAATTCGATCTGCTCCTCGGTGGCGTCCAAGTCGATGAACAGGTCGTACACCTCGTTCAACACCTCCTTGGGACGCGCGTCGGCGCGATCGATCTTGTTGATCACGACGATCGGCGGCAGGCCACGCTCGAACGCCTTCCTGAGGACGAATCGAGTCTGAGGCAACGGGCCTTCGGCCGCATCCACGAGCAGCACGACACCGTCGACCATCGACAAGACGCGTTCCACCTCGCCACCGAAATCGGCGTGGCCCGGCGTGTCGACGATGTTGATCAGCGTGTCGCCATAGTGGACCGCGGTGTTCTTGGCCAGGATGGTGATGCCACGCTCGCGCTCGAGCTCGTTGGTGTCCATGGCTCGATCGGCGACGCGCTCGTTTGCGCGAAACACCCCGGCCTGGCGAAACATCGCGTCCACGAGCGTCGTCTTGCCGTGATCGACATGCGCGATGATGGCGACATTGCGGCGAAGTGGATTGGCTACAGGCGCGCTCTTCTGCGACAAAAGCATCCCACCAGTATAGACGGCTTTCCACGCTCGGCTTTCAGCTATCGGCCTCTGCTCGCTTTTCGCGATCCGCCGTTCGCTTTTCGCGGTTCGCCATTCGCCTTTTGCCATTCGCTCTGCCAATTGCGAATAGCGAAAAGCGAACCGCGAACGGCTAGAAGAGCGGATGGAGGTTCACGAACAGCGCCAATCCGAGCGCGTACAGCATTGCCGAGCCGGCGATGAGGCCGAGGTGACGCGTCTCCCCTTGAAGGCTGGCGAGCAGGATGGGAACGGGAAACAGGACCGAACAGTACCGGCCAAGTCCCTCGAACTGTCCCGATGATAGCGGCAGAATCAATCCAAGCACGAGCACAGACGCAAAGCCGAGCCCGAATCGATACCAGATCAACGGCGCCGAAAGAAGCACTGCCGCCGCCAGAACGGCGTTCAGCGTGTCGTACGGCGCCATGTTCTCCGTCGCCAGGTACTGATAGAAGCGCGTCGTCAGTGCCTGCCCGATGGCGAACAGCCCGCCAACGGGGTTGCCGCCAGGGTGATAACCCCAGTGCGTGATGGCGTGGTACCAGGCGATGGGATCGCCGCTGATCCAGTAGTTGTAGACGCAGTACGCGAGGAAGCCGCCAGACGCGCCGAGCACCGCCAGCGCCGCTTTGATCCTCACGCTGCGTGAGGTGTCGAGCTGCCACGCGATCAAGGCGAGCGCCGGAACGAACATGATGCCATTCACTCGTGTGGCCGTCATCACAGAGCCGGCGATCGCGGCCCATACCCAGTGTCGCGTGCGCAGAGCGAGCACCGCGCCGATCAGGCCGAGGTAGAACAGGCTTTCGGAGTAGACCACGCCGAAAAAGTATGCCGAGGGAAAGACCGCGGCGTAGGCGACGGCTCGGAGCGCGGCCTCGTGCGGCAGATCGAGGCGGGCCAGCCGATAAAGGAGCGGCATCGCGATCGCAAACGCGGCCCAGGACACGATGATGCCGGCGAAATAGAAGTCCTGCTGCTCACCGCCGAGAAGTTTCCCTCCCCATCGCATCAGCAGTGGATACAGCGGAAAGAAGGCGAGGTTGTTCCGGCCGCCGGCGGCATAGGCGTAGCCGCCCGTCGCAATCTGGTTGTACCAGCCGGCGTCGTATCGGGCGAACGTGTCCCAGAACGCGTGCGGCGTCCGATAGACCGAGAACCCCTGATTGGCGTTGAGCGGAAAGGTGATGCTGACGAAGAAGGCGACCAGAGCGCTCACGACGCGAAAACCAATGGCAACGCCGACGATTCGCGCTTCGATGGGGAGCCATCCTCGTGGCGATCCCGCCGGCGCGGGAGCGCGACTCGCTGCAGTCACGCGCGCATTTTACCGTTCTCGTTGGTCAGGAGCGCGTCCGAGTCGTCTGCGTCATCTGTGTCATCTGCGGCCTAAGATTAGGGCGAGCGTCGATTACCACCGATCGATACGGGATCGATCATGAACACCTGAGAGGCGGAGTGCGGGACGGATTCGATGTAGAGACCTTCATCGGCGAGAGACGCGCCGGTGAAGCGGCCAATCACGCCGGAATCGACCGAGCGGACTTCATACAGCTCGTTGCGTCCCAGCCGTTGCAGGTACGCGCGTGTCGGCCCTCCCGGGCGCGTCTCGAACGCAAACAGCAGCCCGCGCCCGGTCGAGACCGAGATCTGCTGGACCATGTCCCATGGGGGTTCTTGCATGGCCGGCGGAGTGAGCACGATCGTCACCGCATCCGATTGCACCTGGCGAATGGATGTGGCCAGCCTGACCTGCTCGTTCAACAGCCCGAAGGCGTAGGCCGGAATATTGTCGAAGTCGACCGAGATGCCCATTGTGCCGAGCATCCGGCTGCGGCTGAAGAGCGTGACATCGGACGTGGCGCTGAGCACCTCCTCGTCTCGGCTCACGACATAGGAGAAGAGGTAGGACGCCGGAAAGATCTTCGTGAGGCCTTGCAAGTTGTTGCGGACGTGCCGCGACGGCGATGTGCGATCGTCCATCCATCCCATATCGGTGAGCTGGGCCATGGCGAGGTCGAGCCGGCGGCCGCCACCCGATACGTTCTCGATGATCAGCGATGGGTAGTGCGCCCGCAGCCGGCGCAGCAGCTCATAGAGGCCCTGGACGTGGGCGAAGTTGCCGCCGTCAACCGGATGACCGTGGTCGGGGCGGTTGCAGATCATGAAGCGGTTGTAGTCCCACTTCAGTTGATCCGGACGGACCGCGTCGATGAACTGCACGATCTTTTCCCAGGTCCATTCCACCGCGGCCGGATTGCCGAGACAGATCTGGCCGTCGACGGCCTCTTCGTTGGCCAGCCCAGGGTTGTAGCGGCCATCGGTCGTGGCGAGGAAATTCTCTTGTGCGAGGCCCGGCTCGCCCACAGTGCTGAGCGCGACCCGCTCCGGCTCCACCCAGACGCCGAACTTCATGCCATGAACCCGCGAATAGTCGCCGAGCGAGCCGAGGCCATCCGGGAACCGCGCCTCGTCGACGCGCCACGACCCCAGGCCGCTGGTGAAATCGAACACCGCGTCGGTCGGCCCGTGTGGATACCATCCCGCGTCCACCTGGAAGAGCTCGATGTCGGCGCGCTCGGCGTAGGACATCGCGTGCTGCACGACGTTCTGCGAAATCCGCGTGCCGTAGACGAACCAGGTGTTGAACGTCGTCAGCGAGGGATACGGACGGCCTCCCCGGCTGGCACGCAGCGCGGCCGCGATTGCCGCCGTGTCCGCGCCGGGCGCGGCTCGAGTCGCCCCGATCAAGGCGTGCGGACCATCGATCGGAGTTCCGCTCGACACGGTCGCCGACATCTCGGGCAGTCCAACCGTTATGCGCAGGCCATCGCCGATCCGCTCGAAGTGCGTGGACCATGTGCCCGACCACGCCAGGCCCGAGAAGAACCTCACGCCGTCGTCTTCGACCGAAAAATACGGCACCGTCGTCGCCGACGAGACGGTTTCACTGCCCAAATCGAGCACACCGCCGCCGCCGAGCTCGCGGCCGCGATCGATGAACGGGCCCCCGTCCTCGTCGGACATGTCGAGGCCGTTGAGCCAGCGGATCGCGCCGCTCCGCACGGTCAACTCATAGGCGTTGATGTTTCGCGTCGTGATCGGCTGCGATGGACTCCCGGCAAGCGATGTCCAGACCTCGACGACCGGCGCGTCCGGATAGACGCGGTAGTGGCGAACCACGGCAAGCGGACTCTGAGGTGGACGCATGTGAACGAGCAGCTCGACCCCGTGCGGGCCACTCGAGGTCGTGACCGACTCAACCAGGAGGGGCCCGCCGCGGGAGCCAAGGCCAGTCGTGCGGCCATCGAGCGTAATCAGCCCGTCCGGATCGAGGCCCTGCGTGACGGGGGTCCCGTCGCCCAGGAAGAGTCCGCCCAGCGACAGCGAGCCGTTTCGGTCCACTTCGACGCGAAATCTGATGTTGCGATTGCCGATCGTCCAGAGACCGGCGGTCTGGTCGACCGAGACGAACGCGTCGTCCAATTGCGCGGGCTGGTCGTCGACCGCTCGGATGCCCGGCGTGAGGAGCAGGACGAGCACTGCCGTAACAGCCGAGAGGGCGACCCGCAGGTTCATGCAGACACGTCGGTTAGACTCTCCACACTACTCGCAGGATTAGACGGACCGGTGTGACATTTCGGTCACATTTTCCTGAAGATCCCTGCGCCGAGGGTCGACGAGCGCCTTCGGGAGGCGCATGGCCTCGGCGTCCGACAAGGCCTCGTTGAGCTGATTCAAGGCGTAGATCCGGGCGCCAATCGCCCTCCAGGGGATGCGGTCCGAGTAACGCTCGAGCAGCGTCAGCGCACGGAGGAAGTGGCCGGCCTCGCTCCCCCAGCACCCGCGGATCTCCAGATGTTTGCGGTTGATGTGTTCGTGAGCGTTGATCGAGCTGGGACCGGCGTCGGTGTAGTGACCGGCGATGACGTAGCGCCCGCCGTCGCGGACCAGGGTCACTCCCTCTTCGACCGCGCGCGCCGAGCCGGCGGCCTCGATGGCGACATCCACTCCGCGGCGTCCGGTCAACTCGAGCACACGATCGCGCCGGTCGTCTGCCGAAGTCGAGGCGAAGTCGAGCGCTTCGTCAGCGCCCATTCGTCGCGCGAGCTCGAGACGGTCCCCTGGCGCGCCAATGGCGATGACCGTGGACGCGCCGGACAGCCGCGCAAGCGCGATGACGCTGAGGCCGACCGCGCCGGTTCCCTGCACGAGCACGCTGTCCGCCAGGCGAAGGGTGGCGCGATCGATCGCATGAACAGCGGTGATGAGTCCACAGCCTCCGCCGATATAGTCCTCGGCCGCGACCGTGCCGGGCAGGAGCGCCGAGACCACGCCCGGCTCGAGATAGATCGCCTCACTCCATCCGCCAAAGAGCCCGTCGTTCGCTGAGTCGGTGATGCCGTATACCTTCCGGTTCACGCACTTGGTTGGCGTGCCGCTGACGGCGCAGGCGTAACACCGACCGCAGGTCCGGTGCACGTCGAAGAAGACCGCGCGATCGCCCTCGCGAAAGCGGTGACCATCCGCACCGGTGACGCTGCCGCGGATCTTCGCGACCGCGCCTACCGAGACATGACCGGGAACGATTGGATACGGCACTCCCGAGAGCCGTCCGTGCCACAGATGCACATCGGTTCCACACACCTCGGAGTACAAGGTCTCGAGCAACATCGCACCCTGGGCGATCTCCGGCTCGGGAAATTGTCGGAGCTCGATGGGAGCGAGCGGAGCCGTCATCACGGCGGCGGTGATCATTTTGCTATTATCGTGTCGTTATGCCGCTCTTCGAATACCGCTGCACCGATTGCGCCCACACGTTCGAGCTGTTGATGCGCGCCGACACCACGCTCGAGTGTCCCGCCTGCCATGGGGCGCACCTCGAAAAACAGTGGTCGGTGTTCGCCGCCGTCAGCCCACCCGGCAACGGGCGAGCGCAGCAGATGTCGGCACCTGGTCCGTGCGGGACCTGCGGCAGTCCGGATGGCCCCGGGAGCTGCAGGGTCAATTAATCCCCGAGATCAGGAGTCGATCAGCAGGAGATCAGGAGCTCAGGAGAAAAATATCTTCTTGACCCCTTGATCTCTTGAGCTCGTGTTGTGTTTTCTCCTGACCTCGAAGGCTCAGTTTCGGGCGACGCGCTTTCCAATCACCACCACGATCGAGAGCCCGAGCGCCCCAACCAACGCGGCGATTAGCCCCCAATTATCGGCACGCCATTCCGAGACGAGGCGTTGGCCGAACAGCAGTTCGACCGCCGCGCTGAAGAACGTCACGCTGACTAGAAACGCCAGCAGGCCGTTGTGCTCGCTCGCGAGGCGCCGCCACGAAAACCTGCCTGTGGCGGGCCGCCAGGCGGAGAGATTCGGCAGGAACGCGGGCGTCCGGCGCGTCCACTCAACGAACTCCTCGCCAAACTGATCCTGGAGAAACGCTTCCTCGACCAGGATCACGCGCTCGATGTAGAGCCAGTACAAGAGCGCGGTGATGGCGACGAGCCACCAGAGGCCCAATGATGCGACCACGCCCACCCACATCAGCGCGTTGCCGAGGTACAGCGGATTGCGGACGATCGAGTACATCCCTGTCGTGTTGAGCGATGGCGCCCGCAGGCGATGCGTGTCGCGCGACGAGGTCCCCTCGGGCGCAAACGCCAGGGCGGCCGCCCGGATGACGAGACCCGTGAGACCGAGCGCGAACGAGACCACCAGCCAGGTGTACGATGACGAGGTACCCGTCGACGCGCGGATGCGCCACGCTTCTGGCATCGCCAGAACGACGAGAGGCAGAAGCGCGAGCGGGACGAAGCTGCGGGCGGCGAAGAGACGGTGCCCTTGTGATCTGAGGCGTTCGAGCGTCGTCACGCGCGTGTTAGCTTAGCAGCACTCATCATGGCCAGACAGGGAAGAGGGTGGCGAAGAGTCATCGTGACCATGCTGGTCGCGATCGCGATCCTGATAGGCGGCGGGCTGATGGCGCTGCGCGGCCGCGGCGTCGATGCACGCAGCGAGCCATCCTGGATCGAAACGCGGGGCGCGCTGTTTCTTCGCGGATGGATGACGCCGGCCCGCTACAAGACCCTGCTCAATCCGGTCGCGACGTCACCCGAGGTGATTGCCGAAGGCCGGGCCCACTTCGCCGATCACTGCGCCTCGTGCCACGCCAACGACGGAAGCGGAAACACCGACATGGGCCGCTCGCTCTATCCACGCGTCCCTGACATGCGCCTGGCGCGAACCCAAGGCCTGAGCGACGGCGAGATCTTTTGCATCATCGAAAACGGGGTCCGGCTCACCGGCATGCCGGGCTGGAGCACGGGCACCCCCGAAGGCGAGAAGGCGAGCTGGCAGCTCGTCCAGTTCATCCGCCACCTGCCCACCATCACCGCCGAAGAAGTCGCGGAGATGGAACAGTTGAATCCGCGCTCTCCAGCCGAGCTTCGGGAAGAGAAGGCGATCGACGACTTCCTCAACGGCGCAGCGCCACCAGCCGAGCCGACCGCTCCGCACAAACACCCAAAGTAGGACCAAGCCACAAGTCACAGGCCACAGGCCGGAACGTTCCGGCTGCTTGGGGCTTGGGGCTTGGGGCTTGAGGCTTGGGGCTTGGGGCTTGAGGCTTGGGGCTTGGGCTTGAGGCTTGGGGCTTGGGGCTTGGGTTTTCTGCCTTCTGCCTTCTGCCTTCTGCCTTCTGCCTTCTGCCTTCTGCCTTGCCATATAGGGGTAGGGGGTATAATGGATCCGTCATGGAAACCACCTTCACCATCTCTGGCATGTCCTGCGGTGGCTGTGTGAACAGCGTCACCCGCGTGCTTCGCAGCGTTCCCGGCGTCGAGCCGGTTCTTGTCGAGGTCGGGCAGGCCACCGTCCGCATCGACCCGGCACAGGCGACCGTGGATGCGGCCAGGCGCGCGATCGAGCGCGCGGGCTTCAAGGTCGTCGCGGAGCACGTGTGAGCCAGACCCAGACCGCTCCGCCACAACTCGGCGAACCGCGCGCAGGGCGGGCGGAGACTGAACGGATCACTTTGCCGATCGAGGGCATGAGTTGCGCCGCGTGTCAGGCCACGGTGCAGGGAGCGCTGCGGGCAACCCCCGGCGTGACGCAGGCGGTGGTCAATCTCATGACCCACGACGCCACGGTCGTCTACCAGCCGTCGCTGGTGACGCCGGCCGGACTCGTGGCGGCGGTCAACCAGACCGGCTACGGATCGCATCTGCCGGCGCCCGTCTCCGACGCGACGGCCGACCAGGCGCGCGAGCGCGCCGAACGCGATCAGTATCGCGACCTGCTGGCGAAGGCGCTGGTCAGCCTGGCACTTGGGTTCGCGGCAATGGTGATTTCGATGCCGCTCATGGGCGGCGTGGCCACACACGACGCGCATGGCGGCGGGGACCCCTTGCTGGCCTGGATGATGAGGGTCGTCGATCCGCCGCTCAGATCCGCGTTCCCGTGGCTCTACGCTGTCGATCCGCGCATCCTCACGCTGGCGCTCCTGGCCGCCACGCTCGTAGTGATGTTCTGGGCCGGCCGCCACTTCTACGTGCGCGCCTGGCACTCACTCCGCAATCGCTCGGCGAACATGAGCACGCTGATCGCAATTGGCACCGGCGCGGCGTTTCTCTACTCGCTCGCTGCAACCGTGGCTCCACGGATCTTTCAGGGCGTCAACGGACGTGCCGACGTGTACTACGAGGCCGTCATCCTGATCATCGCGCTCGTGCTCACCGGCAGCGCGATGGAAGCGCGCGCGAAGAGCCAGACGAGCCGCGCGCTTCGCAGTCTGGCGAAGCTGCAGCCGTCCACCGCGCGAGTCCGTCGAGGTGCGGTCGACGAAGATGTGCCGATTGCCTCTCTCGCGCCTGGCGATGTCGTCGTCGTGCGGCCGGGCGAGCGCTTTCCGGTGGACGGTATTGTCCGCTCGGGCGCGGGCGCGGTGGACGAATCGATGCTCACCGGCGAGTCGATGCCGGTCGAGAAGCGCGTCGGCGATCGCGTGATCGGCGCGACCATCAACACCTCTGGAGCCTTCGAAGTCCAGGCCACCGCAATCGGCGCCGCCAGCGTGCTCGCCCGCATCGTCACGCTGATGAAGGAGGCGCAGGGCTCGCAGGCGCCGATTCAGCGTCTCGCGGATCGGATCTCGAGCCTCTTCGTGCCCACCGTCCTGGCGATCGCGGTCGTCACCTTTGCCTTGTGGATGCTGGTGCCGGACCAGCCCTCATTCGTCCGCGCGTTGACGGCGGCGATCTCGGTGCTCATCATCGCCTGCCCGTGTGCAATGGGACTGGCCGTGCCGACCGCCGTCATGGTGGCGACCGGTCGCGGCGCTGCGGCAGGAATCCTGATCAAGGGCGGTGAGCCGCTCGAGCGTCTGGCGACCGTCGATACCGTGGTCTTCGACAAGACGGGAACGCTGACCGAAGGCACGCCGAAGGTCGTGCGATTCGCCGCACTGCCCGGTGAGCACGAAGACGATGTGGTCGGGTTCGCCGCCGCGCTCGAGGCATTGTCAGAACATCCGATTGCCCGCGCCATCGTGGCCTTTGCCGGCGAGCGCCGGTCGAAGGAGAACGTCACCGATTTCGTCGTCATCCCCGGACGTGGTGCTCGGGCCGTCGTCGACGGCCAAGACGTCGTCGCCGGCAGCGAGGTGTTCATCCGGGAACTGGGCATGCCGGTTGACTCCCTGAGCCAGATCGCCGGCCCATGGGCCGAGGCCGGCCAGACGGTCGTGTTCATCGCGATTGATGGCCGTCCCGCAGGCGTGTTCGCCGTCGCCGATACGCTTCGCGGCGAGGCGCCCGCGGTCGTCGGCGACTTGAGGAAGCGCGGTCTTCGCCTCCTCTTGTTGACGGGCGATCGCCTGGCGACGGCAACGACCATCGCGAGACAGGCGGGCATCGACGAGGTCGTCGCCGAGGTTCTTCCCGAGGGGAAGATTGCCGCGATCGCATCGCTTCAGGCGTCCGGCCATAAGGTGGCGATGGTTGGCGACGGGCTCAACGACGCGCCCGCGCTGGCCAAGGCCGACGTCGGCATCGCGATGGCATCGGGCACCGACATCGCGTCGGAAGCCGCCGATGTGACCTTGATGCGCAGTGCGCTCGACAGCGTCGTGCAAGCCATCGTTCTCGCGCGGAAGACGCTGGCGACGATGAAGCAGAACCTGTTCTGGGCGTTCATCTACAACGTCGTCGGGATTCCGATTGCCGCGGGCGTGCTCTACCCGTCATACGGCATTCTGCTCAGCCCCATTCTCGCGAGTGCAGCCATGGCGTTGAGCTCGGTCAGCGTGGTTTCCAACAGTCTGAGGTTGCGAGGAGTTGCCCTGTCGTGAAGGGCTCCAGAACTCACGCCCACGCGCACGGCGTCGATCGACCGATCAAGTCGGCAAATCTCCGGCGCCTGCGCCGCATCGAAGGTCAGATTCGCGGATTGCAGCGGATGGTGGAAGAGGATCGCTACTGCCCCGACATCATCGTGCAGGTGGCGTCGGCTCAGGAGGCGCTGCGTGGGGTCGGGCGACAGCTGCTCCGCAATCACTTGAAGCACTGCGCGACGGCTGCGATCAAAAAGGGACCGGCCGAAGCTGACGCGACCTACGATGAGCTGCTCGATCTCGTCTACCGGCATCTACGTTAGACACCTTGAAACAAGGCTTTCGCAATAATCAGCTCCGCCTTCGCTGCCAGTCCGAGGCAAAGCTTTGCTAGCATTGAGGCCTTCGTGTTCACCTCGATTCTCTGCCCGGTCGACTTCTCCGACAGCTCTACCCGTACTCTGCGAAAGGCCATCGAGTTGGCCAACGCGAACGGCGCGAAGCTCACCCTGCTGCACGTGACCGATCGGCTGCTCGATGCGGCCGCTCGCGCGGCTGGCACCAAAGACACGATTGCGGAACAGACGGAGGCCGAGCTGCAGAACTTGCTCGCCAAGGTCAGCCCCGAAGGCGTGAAGGGGCGGATGGCGGTGGCAGCCTCGATTGGCGATCCCGCCCACGAAATCCTGCGGCATGCCGACGCGTCCAAGGCCGATCTCATCGTGATGGGCACGCAGGGCCTCGGCGCCGCCGGACGACTGCTGATGGGATCGACCGCGTCGCGTGTCCTCGAGGCGACGACCGTTCCAGTGCTGGTCGTGCCGCCGGCGCGGCGATGAGGTTCCAGGAACCTTTGAACCTTTGCCCGCCTCCGCTCGCACTGTTTCGCGAGCTTCGGCGAGGTCCGCCGTAGCGGCCTTCGGCCGCGTAGGCGGAAACCCTTGAACCGTTGAACCCTATTTGACCAGCTCTGCTGCGGTGACAAAGCGCGGCGCGATATCGACTGGCACGGCGGTGAGCTTGTCGAGCACCGCCTGGGTATTCGGTCGAATCACGCCGAGCGTCTCGATCATCTGCTTCGCCTTGGCGTAGTTCCCTTCAGCTTCGAGCGTGAGGAACTCGCGCGTGAGATCGATCACGCCCTGGCGAATCTTCGCCGCGTCGACCGCGAACGTCCCGTCTGCGCCCGCGACGAACGAGCCGCGATCCAGCAGGAAGTTCATCTGAATCGCCTGCCCGCGGCCGTGCGCTTCGTTGACGCCGAACCGGATCGACCGGAAGGCGGACGCCAGGAACGTCGTGTAAATGGTCTTTTCCAGCCCCTTGTCGAGCACACCCTTGTCGACGAGGAACTGCAGCGCGAACAGGCCCGAGATGTCCGCCTTCGCCTCCTCGATCGTGCTGTAAGTGTCCTTGAGCTCCTGGCGCACGGTCGTGGCCCGGCCGCCGACCGTGATGTTGTGCGGCCCGAGCCCATGCATCAGCTCGTGCATGAGGATGTGAGTGAAGAAGGCGTCGAAGGCGACGTTCCCTTGATCGGCCGCCGCCAGCGCCACCTTCGAGATCGGGATCAGCACCTTGTCGAACTTCGCCTGCTGGTTGTTCTTGAGCATCACCCGCTTGCTGCCCTTCTCCTTGATCACCCGTTCGTCGTTCGGCAGGTTGAAGGCCGCGGTCTGGACGCCGCGATTGCCGTCGCCGGCCGAGAAGACCGTATTGACGACGGCGATGGGCGCCATGGCGCCGAGCTTGGGATTGCGATACTTCGGATCGACCGGCAGGTTGTTCTCGATGTCCTGCAGCGCGCTGGTCAGCGTCTGCAGTCTGGCCGATTCATTCGCGTCCTTGATGGTGATGAACGCCTCAAAGGCCGCCTTGTAGTTGAACCACTCGTCCTCGTACACCTCGTATGGCCCGATCGTCGGCTCGATCGGGGCATCGAGCTCCATCCATTTCACGTCGCTGTCGTAGTAGTCGTTCGAGACGAACGCCGCCGCGCGCGATTCCAGAAACGCTTTGAGCGTCGGCTGGCTGGTCGCCTTGGCGGCCGCGCGCAAGTGCTCGGCGGCAATCGCCAACTCCCCCTGATACTCGAGGCTGTACGGCACGGCGGCGAGCCGGCCGTCCGGACCTCGTCGAATGGTGGTGAAGAATCCCGTTGCCTTTGCTTTCTCAGCTGGAGGCAACGACGCCAGCCACTTCTCCACCTCTTCCTTGCTCGCGTCCGCCGGGTAGTAGTTGGCGGACGCCGGTTTCTCAGGCGCGCCTGCGATGAAGGGCTGATTGTGATCGAGCCGAGACCACGGGCCTTTGTTGATCGCGAAGTACCGGAGCGCCGCTCTGCCGGCCGGCGAGTCGTCTCGGCCAAGCGTGAAGAACGTCGTTTCGTTGCCGGCCCAGACCTGCTCGAGAAAAAGCGCGTCCATCACCTGAGCCGCCTTGACGAGATGGCCAAGCGCCTCGCGCTCGTTGGCTGGCAGGCCGCTGATGTCGGCGGTCAGGTCGGTCGGCGCAAACCGTGCGATCTGCTGTTCGAGCGCCCTGACCTTGGGATCTGGGGCAGGGGCGACCGCCGCTGGCGGCGTCGACGGCGCCTGCGCCGTGCAAGCGGCAAGGGTCGTAACCAGGGAAGCAAATGTCGATGCCATGAGAATTCTGCGCATGAAAATACCAGTTAGCTATTCCGCTGTTGACAGAATGCAAGACATCGAAACGCAGAAACCCGGAAACACAGAAACCCGTTTTGGCTTCCGTGGTTCAGTGATTCCCTGTTTCTGTGCCCGGTAGTTCTGTTTCAACCCTGCAGGTCGAACGTCAGTGCACACCCGAAGAGCCCTGCAGCATGGATGGTTCGGCGCCCAGCCGGCGAATCACGGTTTCCCACATCGATTCGAGCGGCGTGTTGAAGATCAGGTCGGGCTGCACGGGCGCCACCAGCCAGGCTGATTCGGCCAGTTCGACGTCCAGCTGCCCGGCGCCCCAACCGGCGTAGCCCACGACCATCCGGACGTTGGGGTCCGGCGCGCGCTCGAGGGTCGCACGCACCAGCGAGGCCGAAGCGGACAGGTAGACCCCTGAGAACACTTCCAACGCGTCGCGATCGAGATCGCGATTCGCCGTCAGGATCCACGCCCGGGTCGGCTCGACCGGGCCACCGGTAAACAAGTGCAGCGCGGGATGAATCGTGATCGGCTCGTCCGAGGTCACCATCTTCTTGGCCGGCGTGGACATCCGGCGATTGATGACCAGGCCAAACGCGCCGTGCGCGCCCCACTCCGCCAACAGGACGACGGTCTTCGAAAAATTCGGGTCCATCATCTGCGGCATCGACACGAGAAAGACTGGAGCGAGTGTCTCGTTGGCCATGCCGCCATCGTAAATCAGCTGACGGCTTTCGGCTATCAGCTTTCAGCTTGGGGCTTGAGGCTTGGGGCTTGGGGCTTGGGGCTTGGGGCTTGAGGCTTGGGGCTGGAAGCTTGTAGTCAACCGCGAATCGCGAACCGCTAACCGCGTTCAGAATCCAGTTGCCGTTTGGCCCAGGCGACGGCGTCTTCGACCATCGGCGTGTGCGCGCTGTGAGCCGCGTTGGGCACACCACGGCCGGGACGGTCGAGTACCGCCGCTAGCGACGGGTCCTGACTGTTGCCGATCACGAGCGCAAGGTTGCGTCGCAGGCCGGATAGCGAGAGATGCGTCATGGCACTGCCCTTCACGAAGCGATGCAGCTCATCGTCGGTCCGTTGCCAAAGGGCCGACGCCCGAGCCCCATCCCTTCCATGGTCCTGCCATGTGGGATCCGGCGAGCGCGCCGGCGCCAGATTCCACGGGCAGATGTCCTGGCAGATGTCGCAGCCGAAGATGTGATCGGCAACGGCGGGACGCTGCTGGTCGGGAATCGGAGTCTGCAGCTCGATCGTCAGGTACGAGATGCACTTGGTGGCGTCGAGCGTGTGGGGCTCTACCAGCGCGCCGGTTGGACACGCGTCGAGGCAGAGGGTACACGCCCCGCACTGATCGAAGGCCGGGGTATCGACTTCAAGCGGCAGACTGGTTGCGATGCCGGCAAGCAGCATCCAGGACCCGAGATCGCGATTGATGACGCAGGTGTTCTTCCCGATCCAGCCGACGCCCGCGTACTGCGCGTAGACCCGCTCCTGGACGTGGTGCTTGTCGACGAATATCGCGGCGTCAAAGGCCTCGTCGCTCTGCTGGCGCATCCACGCCAGCAAATCGGTGAGTCGATCGGCGAGCACATGATGGTAGTCCTCGCCCCTGGCGTAGCGGGCGACGCGGACGCGATCAGATGGCTCGCCCGCGTCCGGCACGCGATCCGACGGCTCGTCTTCGTGTCGCACCCGATCGCCGGCATCGCCAAGGACTGGTTGACTGATTGATCCGCCGTCGGTGCAATAAACCGTACCGGTGACAATCACCGAGCGGGCCGCCGGCAGGAAGCGCCGGATGTCACCCCGCGTGTCGGCAGACTTGTGCAGATAGATCATGTCGCCCGCGTAGCCGCGGGCGAGCCACTCGGGAAGCGCTTGCAGCTCGGGCAAGTCAGTGGCGGGAGCCACACCGCAGGCGTCAAACCCGACGACGCGAGCCTGACGCTTGATCGCGTCAGCAGTAAGCATCCCCTACCTGTCCCACCCGCCCACCGGGCCCACCCGCCCTAGGCCCTGACCAGCTGCCTCACCACGTACGGCAGGATGCCGCCGTGCGAGAAGGCCGTCAGTTCCTCGGGAGTGTCGATCCTGGCGATGGCGGTGAACGTCTTCACCGATCCGTCCGTAGCATTTGCCGTCACCGTGATGGGCGCTCGCGGCTTCAGCGCTGCGCCAGCGCCGGCCAATGAGAAGAGCTCTCGCCCGGTGAGACCCAGCACCTGCGCGTTCTCGCCCTCCTTGAACTGCAGCGGCAGCACGCCCATGTTCACGAGGTTGCTGCGATGAATGCGCTCGTAGCTTTCCGCAATCACGGCCTTGACGCCGAGGAGCATCGTCCCCTTCGCCGCCCAATCGCGTGACGAGCCCGAGCCGTACTCCTTGCCGGCCATGACGATCAGCGGCACGCCTTCCTCCTGGTACTTCATGGCCGCGTCGTAGATCGACAGCACCTCGCCATCGGGCAAGTGGACGGTCACGCCGCCCTCGACGCCCGGCACCATCTGGTTCTTGATCCGCGTATTGGCAAAGGTGCCGCGCATCATCACTTCGTGATTGCCGCGGCGTGCGCCGTACGAATTGAAGTCGCGCGGCTGCACCCCATTGGCGATCAGGTACTTGCCGGCCGGGCTGTCGGCCTTGATCGAGCCGGCGGGCGAAATGTGATCGGTCGTGATGCTGTCGCCCAGGACGGCCAGCGGCCGCGCGTCATGGATGTCACCGGGGGCGCCGGGCATCGGGCTGACGCCTTCCAGGAACGGCGGCCGGCGGATGTAGGTGGAGTTGGGCTCCCAGGCGAATCGATCGCCAGTGGGCACCGGTAACTCACGCCACCGCGCGTCACCTTCGAAGACGCTCGCGTACTCGCGACGGAACGCCTCGGCGGAAACGCTGGAGTGCATCGCGTGCTGAATCTCATGTTCCGACGGCCAGATGTCCTTGAGATAGACCGGCCCGCCGTCCTTCCCGCGACCGAGCGGCTCGGACGTCAGGTCGATGTTCATCGATCCGGCCAGCGCGTACGCGACGACCAGCGGCGGCGACGCGAGATAGTTGGCGCGGACGTCCTGCTGAATGCGGCCCTCGAAATTCCGATTGCCGCTCAGGACCGCCGCCACGACGAGGCCGCGCTCGCGCACCTCGCTGGCGATCTCGTCGGGCAACGGACCGCTATTGCCGATGCAGGTCGTGCAGCCGTAGCCCACGGTGTTGAAACCAATCTGATCGAGATAGACGTCCAGGCCGGAGCGCTTCAAGTAATCGGTGACGACTTTCGAACCTGGCGCCAGGCTGGTCTTGACCCACGGCTGGCTGGTGAGGCCTTTTTCAACCGCGTGCTTCGCGAGCAGGCCGGCGCCGATCATCACGCTGGGGTTCGACGTGTTGGTGCAGCTGGTAATCGCGGCGATGACCACCGACCCGTGCTCGAGGTGCACTGGCGCCGCCACCGCAGCGCCGCCGGAGCCACGGCCCGATGCCGCCACGGTCTTGATTCCCTTCTTCAGTTCGTCGAGGGCGCCGGCAAACGACGACTTCGCGCGAGAGAGCGACACGCGATCCTGCGGACGGCGCGGGCCAGCCAGGCTGGGCTCCACCGTCGAGAGATCCAATTCCATCGTCTCGCTGTAGAGCGCATCTGGAGTCGAATCCAACCGAAAGAGGCCCTGCGCCTTTGCATAGGTTTCGACCAGGGTTATCTGACTCTCCGGCCGGCCGGTGAGACGCAGGTAGTCCAGCGTCATGTCGTCGATCGGGAAGATGGCGACCGTGGCGCCGTACTCGGGGCACATGTTGCCGAGCGTGACGCGATCGGCAATCGTCAGATGCCCCAGTCCGGGACCGAAGAACTCGACGAACTTGCCGACCACACCGCGCTTGCGGAGCGCTTCGGTAATGGTCAGCACGAGATCGGTGGCCGTCGTGCCTTCGGGAAGCCGTCCCGACAGGCGATAGCCAAGCACCGGCGGAATCAGCATGGAGCTGGGCTGGCCGAGCATTGCTGCCTCGGCTTCGATGCCGCCGACGCCCCATCCCACCACACCAAGCCCATTCACCATCGTCGTGTGCGAGTCGGTGCCGAAGACGGTATCGGGATAGGCAATCCGCGCGCCCGAGATTTCGTCGCGGCAGACGACGCGCGCCAGGTACTCGATGTTCACCTGGTGGACGATGCCGGTGGCCGGCGGCACCACGCGGAAGTTCCGGAACGCGGTCTGGCCCCAGCGCAGAAAGACATAACGCTCGCGGTTGCGTTGGTATTCGAGGTCGGCATTCAGCGCCAGCGCCTGGGAGCTGCCGAAGTGATCGACCTGCACGGAGTGATCGATGACGAGCTCGACAGGCTGGAGTGGATTCACCTTTTCTGGATCGCCGCCTAGCGCCACGATGCCGTCGCGCATGGCCGCGAGGTCGACCACACACGGCACGCCAGTGAAGTCCTGCAACAGCACCCGCGCAGGCATGAATGAGATTTCCTTCTGAGTCGTGGTGGCCGGATTCCACGAGGCGAGGGCGCGGATGTCGGCGGCCTTCACAAAGCCGTTGTCTTCACGCCGCAGGAGGTTCTCGAGCAGGATCTTCAAGGAGAACGGAAGCCTGGCCACTTCCGGGAATCCAGCGCGCTCCAAAGCCGGCAGGCTGAAGATATCGACCGTGTCGCCGTTCACCGAAATCGTCGACCGCGTCTTGAAGGAATCGAGACTGGACATGATGAGGGCTTTCTCCTGGAATGATCTAAACGATCATACCAGTGAGCTTAGCCGCGCTACGCGTGGCTCGCGGCTTGGGACTTGGGCTGCACACAGCCCATGCCTCGGGCCCCAAGCCTCAGGCCCCAAGCCCCAGTCGCTCAAAGTCCGACGAACAACTGCACAGTGAGTGTCGGAAACAGCCGAGTCTTGTCTTCGAAGTCGATGCCCGGCGTCCGCCAGTTGGCCCTCAGGTCGCCGCGAATCCCCAGCGAGCGTGACCCGCCGGCGCCGCCGAGGATGAAATAACGGGCACCGCCGCCGAGATAGAAGAGACGGCCGCTCTCCACCAGCGTGCGTTCCTCGTGCAGTTGACGCAAGTAGCCGGCGCCACTACCGACGAAGGGCGCGACCCGGCGGCCCATCGACCAAGGCAGTTGCCACGTGATGCCGCCTGAAAGGATGAACTGATGGAGCTTCTCGCCGTCGATCGACCGCGGCGCGGCTTCCTGGTCGCGCGACAAGCTCGGCGCGATGTTCGCTCGCGCAAACCAACCACCGCCTTCGACAACGAGCGACGGACTGATGGCATAGCCGACGTTCGCTTCCAGGCCGGCCAGCGGCTCCATGGTTGACGACACCGCAAACAGCGTGAAGGGCGGCGGCTGAGCACCCGTCGCGTTGCTTCTCAACTCGGCAAGCGACTCGCCAAGGTCGTAGCCGGCAGCCAGAATCGGCCCGCCGCTGATCACGAGCTCGTGTTTCCTCAGCGACGGCTCTGGAGTCTGCGCGTGGACGGCGGCCACCGGCGCGGCCAACATGAGCGACGAAAGCACCACCGACCGCGCGATCATTTGCGCGTCACGTGTATCTCGGTCGTGGCCGACGATCCCCCTCGAGGCGCCACGACGATCGCTTCCCCATAACCGACGCGAATATCGACATCGATCGGAACCGAGAAGAACGCCTCGGGATCGGCATCGTCGAGCGGCTCAGCGCGAATGATGTAGGAGCCTGGAGACAGGCCGGCGATGACAAAGTCACCGGCCGGGTTGAGAGAAAAGCTGCTGACCAGTTCCCGGGTCCTGGGATTGAACGCGATGACGTGCACGCCGTAGATGCCCTGTCCGTTCCGCAACACCCGCCCGACGATGCTGCCAGTCGACTCGAGATGTCCCGGGGCCGGATAGAGATCTGAAATGCCCGCCATGTCGTCGGTCTGCAGCACGCGATCGGCAATCGCGCCCGCCGTCAGCGCGACCGGAAACATCACCGCGCCGCTGGCGATGACGCGGCGGCCGCCGCCAGGCGTCAGCTCGGTTTCTCCGATCGCCGAATGCCCGAGACCGAGGAGATGTCCGAGCTCGTGCAACGCGACCGACTCGATGTCCACACGCCCGGCTTCACCCTGCGGCGAGGCCGACCAGACGAAGCGGCTGTTGAAGAACACGTCCGCTTCGACGATGTCGCCGCTGGTGGTGTCGATCAGGAAGCTGGTCGCGCCGAGCACGCGATCCAGCTCGGGGCGATCGAGAAAGCCGAGTGTCGTGCGCCCGTCGACGGCGCCCGGTAGCGCAGAAGTCGTGCCGGCAAACTCGAACCGGACGCTTGCGGAGGCCACCCCCTGCCACGTCGCTGTCGCTCTGCCGATGGCTCCCCGCAGCTCGGCAGCGCTGACGCCCGGGCCGCCACTGTCGGCGACGAAGTATCGAACGGGTTGTTGACGCCAGGTGACGTCGACGATCTGGCCGTTCACCTCCGCGCCGAGCTTCAGATAGGCGAAGGTGGGCGATGGCGAACCCAGGGACAACGTCAGCACGGCCGCCCATGCGGCGAGCCGTCTCATTGCGGCGTTCCGGCAACGGCGCGAACCGCGTCGCGGAAGGCGGTCAGTGACATCGGCCGCCGCTGTGGATCTCCGCGAACGATCTTGGTGCCCGAAGTGATGACCGGTGGCATGACCAGGATGGCGCCGGTGGCCTGATCGGGCGCGGCGCGAAAGACGCCCTGCGAGAAACCCGTCGGACCAGGAAGGCGTACTCCACGATCCGTCAGAAACACGACCACCAAATCGCCGCGGCTGAAGGTCGGCGCGCCTGGTATGAGGCTCAAGAAGCGTCCGGCTTGTCCGCCCGGCACGGAGAACGTCGCGGTCGATCCTGGCGACCCTTTGAACGCGGTCATCACCTCGACCGTCACCAGGCTTTCGATGGCGTGGCGATCCTGCGTCCACTGCCCGCGCACGTCGGCAACGCGGCCGTACACGATGGCCGCCGACTCGTTGACGAGCTCCGAAAAACTCATGGGCACGACCGTGGTGGCCCGAGCCGGCGCCGTGAGCAGGAACAGCAGCGCAACTGACAGAGCGCTAGGTCGCATGGGTCGAGTGTACGACATCGAGAATGGCCTCCGCGGCGCGCTCGCTGGCTCCAGGACCGCCAAGCCTGGATCGCACATCCGCCAGTCGATCGATCATGCGCGCGCGCTTGAGTGAATCGGTCAGCAGGCTCACGGCCTCATCTGCCACTGCTTCGGGCGTGCACGCATCCTGAATCAACTCGCTCACGATCCGGTCACCGGCAATCAGGTTGACCATCGCGTACATGCTGACGCGGGCGAGCCGTTTGCCCAACCGGTAGGTCATCGGCGAGAGCTTGTAGAGCACGACCATTGGCTTGCCGTGCAGCGCCGTCTGCACGGTGGCAGTGCCCGACGCTGTCACCACTGCGTCACACGCCTGCAACGCGTCGTCGGTCTGACCCTCGACGATGCGCAGCGTCGTCAGGCCAGGAATCCCGAACGTGTCGAACAGGCCGTCATCGAGATGCGCCGCACGCGCAACGACGAACTGCACGCCAGGCACCTGCGCGGCGATTCTCGGAATGGCGGCAGCCATGACCGGCGCCAGCTTTTCCAACTCGTTGGGACGGCTCCCGGGAAGCAGCGCCAGCAGGGGCGCGTCCGCATCGAGCCGCAGCTTGCGCCGGAACGCTTCGCGCGAGGTGGTTGGCCGCGCGAGATCGATCAGAGGGTGGCCGACGAAGCGAACGTCCATCCCTTCGCGCCGATACAGTTCCTCTTCGAACGGGAAGATCGGCAGCGCTCGATCGACCAGCGCTTTCATGATCTTGATCCGGCGCGGACGCCAGGCCCACACCTGCGGGCAGACGTAGTAGACGACGGGCACGCCGAGCCGCTTGATCGCGCGCATCAGACGGAAGTTGAAGTCGGGATAGTCGACAACGACCAGCACGGCCGGCTTCGACGCCCGTGCGGCGGCGACCAGCCGGCGATACAGCGCCAGCGAACGCGGCAGCACACTCAGCGCTTCGGTGAGTCCAGTGACGGCGTGGCCCTGAAAGTTGCCAATGAGGCGCGCGCCGGCCCCGGCGAGGTGATCGCCGCCAAAGCCGAACACTTCAAGAGCGGGTTCTCGAGCCCGCAGGGCGGCGACGAGCGCGCCGGCATAGAGGTCGCCAGACGGCTCGCCGCACGACACCATAATCCGCGTCACTCGGGTCGGACCGGTGTGGGGCCTCGGCGGAAGTCGGCAGACAGCAGGTCCACTTGCTCGATGGGGATGCGCTCGAAGTCGCCGAAGCCGACGCCTTTGAGGTCTTTGACGAAGCCGTCAGCGTCGCCGACCAGGACGATCGACAGCTGCCCCGGACGGATGAACCAGCGGGACACCCGCTCGATATCGGCCGCCGTCACGCGCAGCACGCGCTCGCGGAACTTCGGCAGGTCGCTGACCGGCAGGTCGTAGAAGAGCTGGTTGAGGACTTGCGTCGCAATCGCGTCGGGCACTTCGATGGTCAGTGGGAAGTGGCCCACCATGTAGTCCTGCGCGCCTTGGAGCTCTTCGTCGGAAACGCGTTCGCGTTGCAGCCGGGAGAATTCATCAACCGTCACGCGCAACGCTTCGGCCGTGTTCTTGGTCTGCGTATCGGTTTCGGCGATCACCGCGCCGCTCAATTTGAGAGTGTCGAGATCGGCGGACGCGCCATAGGTCAGCTGTCGCTGGGAGCGCAAGACCTGCTGCAGGCGGTTCGCGCCCTCTCCTCCGAGGATCTTCACAGCTTGACTGACGGTCTCGTAGTCGGCGTGGTTACGCGGAATCGCGAGCTGACCCACGCGGATCTCGGTCTGCACCGAACCCTTCTTGTCGATCACGACCACGCGCTTGGTCGGCGGCGGCGGATCGAGCGCCTTCAGCGGTGGCACGTCGCCGGGCTTCCAGGCGCCGAAGTGCTTTTCGAGCCCCGCCATCGCCTCGTCGGGCGGGATGTCGCCGACCACGGCGATCAGGGCGTTGTTGGGCACGTAGTACGACCGGTGGAAGTCCAGAAAATCCTGCCGCGTCAGGCTGCTCAGCGATTCCGTGGTGCCGCTACCCGGCAATCCGTACGGGTGGAACCCGTAAATCAACCGGTCGATGACGCGCCCCGCCACGGCTTCGGGATCGTCGGCCGACACTTTGAGTGCCGAGAGCGCCTGTTGGCGCTGCCGCTCGATCTCGGCTTCCGCGAAGGTCGGGTGCTGGACGACGTCGGCCATCAACTGGAGTGCCAGGTCGTAGCTGTCCTTCATCACGACCGAGTTCACGAAGCTGAGATCGCTGCCGGCGCCCGTGCCGAGCACGCCGCCGACGAAGTCGATGGTGTCGGCGATCTGCTCTGCCGACCGATTTCCGGCGCCCTGATCGAGCAACGTCGCCGTCAGCATCGCCAGGCCGAGCTTGTTCTTGGGATCGTTTGCCGCGCCGGCGCGGACGATCATGCGAATGCTGATCGCCGGCTGCTCGTTCTGGCTGACCAGCACGACCTGAAGGCCGTTGGCCATCTTGCGAATCTCGTACGGCGGGAAGGTGACTGCCCGCGCCGGAAGCGGCCGTGGCGGATTCTCTCGCGGCCACTGGGCCGTCTGACCCGAGACGAGGGAGCCCAGGAGGACCGTGACACCAAGCACCGCGCAGGGCTTCATCGCTGCACCCGCCTTCGCTCCGACGCTTGCGTGAGCTTCGGCGAGGCAGGCTCCCCCGCCGCCGCATCCGGCCCGCGACCGCCCGACGGCATCACTCGGAGCACGAGCCGGTTTTCGGGTGTGAAGTACTTGCGCGCCACGCGCTTGATGTCGTCGGTCGTCAGCTTCAGGAAGATGTCGAACTCGCCGTCGGCTGACGCCATGTCCTTTTGTATCACCTCGGCGTGGCCCAGCTGCGAGGCTTTGTCTTTGATCGACTGGCGGCTCAGGATGTAGTCGCGGGCGAATTGATTCTTGGCGCGCTGCAGCTCACGCTCCGAGATGCCTTCTGCCTTGAGCTTCTCGAACTCCGCGATCAACGCCTTCTCGATTTCGTCTGGCGACTTGCCGGGATTGGCCAGGGCGACCGCATAGAACAGGCCGGGCTCTTCCAGAAAGCTGGCGCTGCCAAAGGCCGTGAGCGCCAGGCCGGTGTCATACACGAGCTTTCGATAGATTCTGGAGGTCTGCCCATCGGACAGCGTTTTCGACATCACGAACATCGGATAGGAGTCGGGATGGCCGTTGTACGGCGACTGATAGCCGACCACGATCGCGGGGAGCGGCCACGGTTGCTGGAGCGTGACCCGTCGCTCCTTGGTGTGCGTCGGTTCCTGCGGAATGTCGCGAGGGACCGGTTTAGCGGCCTTGGGAACGCGACCGAAATATTGATTGACCATGCCAATCGCCGTGTCGGTCTCGAAATCGCCCACGATCATCAGCGTCGCGTTCTCCGGCACGTAATAGGTGCGATAGAAGTCGCGGACGTCGTCGATCGTGGCCGCATTCAAGTCGTCCATGCTGCCGATGACCGGGTGCTTGTAGGGATGCACGTCAAAGGCGTGGTCGCTCACGAGCTCGTTGAGCAGACCAAAAGGCGGATTCTCGATCCGCATCCGCCGCTCCTCTTTGACGACTTCGCGTTCGGCCACGAACGTGGATTGGTCGATGCGCAGCGTCGCCATGCGATCGGCCTCCATCCACAACGCTAGCGGCAGGTACTGCGCCGGCAGGGTCTGCCAGAACACCGTCGTGTCTTCGGTCGTGTAGGCGTTGGCCTGCCCACCCACCGACGCCACGATCGAGGTGTGCTGTTCGGGGTTCACGTTTTTCGATCCCTTGAACATCAGGTGTTCGAAGAAATGCGCGAAGCCGGTTCGGCCCTTGCGCTCGTTCTTCGAGCCGACGTGATACCAGAGCTCGACGTGCACGATCGGGGTCGAGCGATCCTGGTGCAGGATCACGACGAGCCCGTTCGGCAGCTGCAACCGCTGATACTCGAGCTTGGGCGGGCGAACCGCGGCTTCAGGCGAGGCCAGCCAGAGCGCGCTGACCATGACCGCGGCGAGCGCCAAGGCCAGCGCGCGCGGCAATCGGTGTGGGCCGAATCGAGGGAGAGTGATCGTCATTCGCTTTTCGCTTTTCGTTCGAGGGCCTCAAGTCTGGCCACGACATCCTTCAACTGCCGACGCATCTCCGGCAGCTTCCTCACAATCACCGACGAGCGACGCCACTCGCCGTGTTCGATTGCGGGATAGCCAGCGACAAACGCGCCGGCGTCAACCGAGTTGGTAATACCCGATTTTCCCACGGCTTTCGCCTGGTCACCGACCGTCAGGCCGTTGCCAATCCCGACCTGACCGCCCAACATCACATGGTTGCCCAGGACGGTGCTGCCAGCGATCCCAACTTGAGCGGCCAGCAGCGTGTGCTGACCGACGATCACGCCGTGGCCAATCTGGACGAGGTTGTCGATCTTCGTGCCCGCCTTGATCCGCGTTTCCCCCATCGCCGGACGGTCGATGGTCGTGTTGGCGCCAATCTCGACGTCGTCTTCGATCACCACGGGCGCCGGCTGAGGAATCTTCTCGTGGGAGCCATCGGCGCGCTGCGCGAAGCCAAACCCGTCGCTGCCGATGACCGCGCCATCTTGCAGCACCACTCGATCGCCCAGCACACAGCGTTCACGGATCGTCACGCGGACGTGCAAGATGCAGTCCGTGCCGACGCTGGCGCCGCGGGCGATCACGACGTGCGGGTGAATCACGGTCCCTGCGCCGACGCGGGCGCCGGCTTCGATTACGGCACAGGCGCCGACACTTGCGGTTGGATCGACGACCGCTTCAGGATCGATGATTGCGGTCGCGTGGACGCCAGCCGGCGCCGGATCAGCTGGCGCCAGCAGACGAACCGCGCGTCCGAACGTCAGATAGGGATTCGAGCTTCGAATCACGGCACAGGGCGCGCCATCGACGCCCGGCGGCGCAATGATCGCACTGGCCCGGGTCGTCCCTAACGCGCTCGCGAATTTCGATTGGGCCAGAAAGGTGAGCTCGCCAGGGCCAGCCGTTTCGATCTTGGCCACGCCGGTGATGTCGATGCTTTGGTCGCCTTCGACCGGGCATTCCAGTTGCCGCGCCAGCTCGCCAAGAGTCACTCGCGAAGCTCCGCCTCAGATCGCCCGGCAAAGAGACGCCGGCTCCGCTTCGCGAGGCCGGTCTCGTTTTGCCCCGCTCCGCCCTTCGGCCAAGGCTCAGGGCGTCCCAGGCAACGTCGAAGAACGCGGGGCGAGACAACTTGAAGGCCGCAAGAAACCTGACTCGTGTTGTCGCGAATTCGGGCCTTCAAGATGTCTAGCCCGAGAATATCACGCGGTCGGCGCAGCCATTCGCTCGACGAAGTTCACCAGGCGGTGCAGCCGGAGTCGCTCGGCCACCTCGCAGATGCGTTGATGGCGAGCCGCCGCGTCGAGCGTCAACGCTCGCTGCAACTCTGAGAGTTCGGGGCTCGACACGACCGTCCATCGAATCCGATTCAGCGCGCGACGCGCTCCGCGCCAGGCCATGTAGTGCCCCAGAACCGTGAACGTGAAGAAGTAGCCAAAGATATTGGGGCCCGGAATGACGACAAATGGGATGGACACTAGCAAGCCCACGGCGTGAACGAACAAAAGCCGGAGGTGACGATCCGCATCCCGCCGCATCGCGTCTCGCATCAGCTTCTCGGCGGCGTTTTTGTCGAGGTGATCGGGTGCGTGCAGCGTCGCCTCGTCTATTCCGGCAAGATTCCAGAGCAGGCGCTGCTCGGCCACGCGTTCGGCGATCCAGCGCACGACCCACCGCCGCGCGCCGGCGAGCACGCCGGAGCCGGCCACGTGTCTGGCCTCCTGGCGTTCCCGCTCGATGTCGCGGATCACGGCGCTGAGCCGCGCGCGCCAGCGCTCGAACAATCCCGGCGCGTGAACCGGGTCGGGCTCCTCGTCAGCAGCTTCGAAATAGGTCTCAAACCGATCGCGTCCGATCGGGACGAAATAGACGTCCATCAGGGATTAGGACGTCGAATCCGCCGTGGAGTTCGCTGTGCGTCAACCGGGACCACCGGGCGTCCGGCCTGTTG
This sequence comes from uncultured Acidobacteriota bacterium, assembly GCA_963773045.1. Lineage (GTDB taxonomy): Bacteria > Acidobacteriota > Vicinamibacteria > Vicinamibacterales > UBA2999 > 12-FULL-67-14b. Next base: position 228,610 of record CAVYZT010000018.1, read on the forward strand.
CCACGCACCGATGATGAGTGACGCCACGGCGCTGATCGACTCATTGACGCGCTGTTCGAGCACCGGGAAGGCGACGCGTTCGAACGCCGCGACGTACGCGGCGTCATAAAAATGGTTCGGATCCTCGTCCCATCCGCTCAGCCGCCACAGGTCTGGATCGATCGATCGTTCGATCACGAACGCACGTCGCTTCTCGAAGACGGGCTTGAGCTCGGGAGGCAGCAGATCGATAGCCCGATCGGCAATGAACTTATGCGCTTCGAACCCCCAGGCGTTGGCGGTGGCGGGCGACGCCAGAACCACGATCATCAGCAACACATAGCGCACGCCAAACATTCTAGGCCGCAGATGACACAGCTGACTCGGATTCGTCGCGGAGCTCGCCTGCGTCACGGCGACACATCGAAGCTCTGGGCCGACCACCCGGCCGTTGCGACGCCCGAGTAGCGATAGTCGCTCAACCACACCCGATACGGCCGCCGCCCCGGCTCGACCATGGCAAACGGGAAGCGCGACCACTGAAGATAGCCCTGCGCTCGACGAAGTCGTAACGCTTTGATAACGATCGGATCGCGGAGGTTGGTGTCGACGCCGTAGCCGGCCGGCCTGAAATGGGCGGCCGGCTCGAACCAGACAAACCCCTTCTCGTAGCGATCGCCGAGATCAAGCACGACTTCCCGCTGCAAGGGATTGATCAGGACGGGCGTCACCATGAACCGGGTCGTCGCCGGCAAGCCCGCTCGCACGAGACTATCGGCCACCACCGACCGCGCGATCGCGTTCGATAGCAGCATCAGCGCGATGTACACGCCGGCGATCGCCAGCCCGACCCGCGCCGGCCGCTCAGGTCGCCGACGCCCCTCTCGCCGCCCCACGTAAGCGAACATCACCCCGCCGCCGAGCGCCAGGTACATCCAGGGGTCGACGATGTAGAGCGCGTCGCCGTAGAACCACCGATTCGAGAGCGGCATCAGCAGACGGACGCCGTAGCTGTTCAGGAAATCGAGAAAGACATGCGAGAGCACGCCGATGCTGGCGAGCAGCGTCAGCGTCTTGATGTTGGGCGCCACGCTTGTTGAGTCCCGACGCCGGCGCACCAGGTGATGCCAGGCGAGCATGGCGACCGCCAGCAGGGGTGGCAGCAGCGCTTGCGCAAGGATGCCGTGCGTCCACCCGCGCCGCACCGCCATCGGCAGCGCGCTCGTCGCGAACACGCCGACATCGAGGTCGGGAAGGTTCGACGCAATGAGCAGTGTGCTCATGCCGAGCGCCGATCGCTTCGCCAAGCCGGCGTGGCCCAGTGCCGCGCCGGCCAGCGTGTGGCAGAGGTTGTCCACCTAGCGAGACTCCGCCCCAGGCCAGCAAGAACTCCGGCGGGGCGAGACATCTCGACGCGCGAGCGGAATCGTTTGGCTCATCTGCATGACATCTCGCCGCTCAAGATGTCTCAACGATCCTTGCTGGTCAGATGCGCCTTGAGGGCATCGTCTCGCAGATTCTTGCGCAACACTTTGCCGACCGGTGATTTCGGCAGGTCGTCGCGAAACACGAACGTTTTCGGCACCTTGTACTTCGTGAGCGACAGCTGGCAGTGTTGACGAAGAGTCTCGGCAGTTGGCGCAGGGTCTTTGCTCACGACATACGCCACGACGATCTCGCCACACTCGTCGTCAGGCACGCCCACGACGGCAACGTCTCTAACCGCTGGATGAGTGGCCAGGACCGCCTCGACCTCGTTCGGGTAGACGTTGAAGCCACTCACCAGGATCATGTCCTTCTTGCGGTCGACGATGAAGACGTAGCCCTCGTCGTCCACCGTCGCAACATCGCCGCTGGCCAGCCAGCCGTCGTGCAGCGCACGAGCGGTTTCGTCCGGCCGCTGCCAATACCCTTCCATCACCTGCGGACCCTTGATGCACAGTTCCCCGGGTTCGCCACGCGGGACCTCGGCCCCCGACTCGCCAACCAATCGCACGTCGGTGCCTGGCAGCGGCACGCCGATGCTGGCTCGCTTGGAGCGATGGAAAGGATTCAGGGTCGCCACCGGCGAGGTTTCGGTGAGCCCATACCCCTGGAAGATCGGAGTCTTGGTCATCTCTTCCCATCGATCGCCGATGACCGGGGCCAGCGCCATCCCGCCCGCGATCGTGCCGCGCAATTGCCACGCCTTGTGTTGCTGGAACCACGGTTCGTGCATCAGACCGGCAAAGAGCGTATTGACGCCAGTGAACCAGGTGACCGGTTCCGCGGTCAACGCCTCCTTGATATTCGACAGCGGGCGGGGACTGGGCACCAGCACGTTGCGTCCGCCAGCGATGAAGAACAGCATCAAGTTCGCCGTGAACGCGAAGATGTGGTACAGCGGAAGCACGGTCAGAATCACTTCTTCGCCAAAGTGAAGCAGCGGCTTCCACATCTCGAGGCTCTGGACCACGTTGGCTCCGAGATTGCCGTGCGTGAGCACGGCCCCTTTTGCCACGCCGGTCGTGCCGCCGGTGTACTGGAGCGCCGCGATACTGCTGGCGCTCAGCGACGAGGCGTAGACGAGCGGATCGGCACCGGAGGTGATCCGCCCGGCGCCCTGCGCGAGCGCATTCGAGAAGGTGGTGTGAGCAAACGTGATCGGCGGCACCATCTTCTTGACGTATTTCTGGACGCCGCGGACAATCCACCGCCGCAGCGGCGGCAACAAGTCAGCCACGCTGACCACGACAACGGTTTTGATCGAGGTCTTTCTGAGCACTTCCTGAATCTTTGGCGCGAAGAGGTCGATCGCAACCAGACAAACCGCACCGCTGTCGGCGAATTGATGCACCATTTCCGGCACGGTGTAGAGCGGATTGGTGTTCACCATCACGAGGCCGGCCTTCAACGTCCCGAAGACGGCGATCGGGTACGCGAGACAGTTCGGCATCTGGAGCGCGATGCGGTCGCCCGCCTTGAATCCAGCGACCTCTCGGAGATAAACCGCAAACTGATCAGAGAGCCGATCGACTTCGGCAAAGGTCAGCCCGCCCTGCGAGCCGTTGGGCAGCGACAAGGTGAAGGCCGTGCGATCGGAGTATGTCGCAGCGGCTTCGCGGACCGCGGCGGCGAGATGCGGCCAGCGGGACGCCTCCACATCGGGAGCGGTCAGCGGGTGATAGAACCGAGTCCAGGGGCGCGCGGGGTTCGCCATGAGATCGCAGTGACGGGCCGGGAGCTCCTCTGTGTCAGATGTGTCATCGGTAGCCCAGCCAAGTCAGGGCGCAATTCTTGCACAACATGAACCCGCTCATTCGCGCCGATACCTGTTTGTGACGACCAAATGATCCGAATCCTGACCATTCTCACCGTAAGCCTTCTGACTTTGTCTGCCTGTTCGAGTAATTCCGACACTCCGACGACTCCCACCCCCGGTCCCCCATCCCCGCCGACGCAGTCGATCAGCTACACGGCGATCGGCGCAAGCGATGGCATCGGCTTCGGCGGCAGCGCGCCCTGTGTGCCGCTGGTCGAGTGTCCCAACGGCACTGGGTACGTGCAGCGAGTGCATCGCCGTCTCAGTGAAAACGGCGCGAGCGTCTCTCATCTCAACCTGAGCCTGCCGGGAGCGGTGATGAGCCGGGCGATCGAGGATCTGGCGTCATCCATCGGACGCCCGATCAGCCCGCTTGCCGGCAACTTCATTGACCGTCAGGTCCCGTTCGTGCCGCCGTCGACCACTCACATGACGATCTTCGCCGGCGGGAACGATGCGAACACAATCGCGCAGGCGGTGCGGGCAGGACGCGGCGGATCGGACGTCAACAGCTACGTCGACGGCCAGGTGCGCCAATGGGGCACCGACTACGAAGACCTGATTCGCCGCGTGCGGCAGCGCTCAGCCAACACGCGCATCGTCGCGTTGAACCTGCCCAACCTTGCGGCCGCGCCGTACGTCGCGGGCTACACGCTCGATGAGAAGCGGCTGATGCAGCGCGTCGCCGTCGGGCTGTCCGATCGCATCAACGCCCTGCGATCGCTCAACGTCATCGTCGTCGATCTGATGTGCGATCCCCGGATGCTGCAGCCAGCCAACTATTCGTCGGACGGCTTTCACCCGAACGACGCGGGCTACTCCATCATCGCTGAGCTCACCTACCCGGCGGTGTCAAACGGCACGACATCGACACCGTCCACTTCCTGCCCACAACGGTCGATGTTCTAGTCAGCTGACTCCTTCTAGTCAGCTGACTTCCAGTCAGCTGATTCGTTGAATGGTCGACAAATGACTCGTTGAGTGGTCGACAAACCTGACTAGCCTCGGCCCCGACTTCGCTCGAAAAGCTTCGTCGAGTTCTCGCCGGAGCGCGACCGCAGAGGCGGACAAGGCTACGGCGGTGCCGAAGCACTTGCGAAGGGAGGTTTGTCGCTTGTCGAGACCACTAAGTCGAATAAGTCGAAGAGCCTGATAGGTCGTACGACAAAACTTGTGTCGTCAAGAATCTGCAGAATCTGCTCAATCGAGCAGTCAGTTTGCAGATCCGTCGGCTGATGAGCCGAATTCATCAACCAGATATTGCAAAGTGATGCGAAACCCGTGCATACTCGGACATTCTAAAGACGGCCGGCGCCCCGCCAGCCGTTCCCCAATCTTTGGAGGTCATCGACATGGGATCCGCAGCGCTCGGCCAGGCTATTGAAGGCATTCGAACTTGGGCCATGAATCATGGGCGGCACTTGAGTCAGCCCGCGCAGATCAGCGAAATATTCGGCTCGCGCGTGTTCAACGACAAAGTGCAGCAGGCCCGATTGCCGAAGGCCGTCTATCGATCGCTGCGCGAGACGATCAACGCCGGCAAGGCGCTCGATATCACGACCGCCGATGCCGTTGCCGTCGCCTTGAAGGACTGGGCGATCGAGCATGGCGCGTCGCATTACACGCACTGGTTCCAGCCGATGACCGGCATCACGGCCGAGAAGCACGACGCGTTTTACGCTCCGACCGGCGACGGGCTGGCCATGGCGGAATTCAGCGGCAAGGAACTGGTCAGGGGCGAACCGGATGCGTCGAGCTTTCCGTCCGGCGGCATGCGCAGCACGTTCGAAGCGCGCGGCTATACTGCGTGGGATCCGACCAGCCCCCCATGGCTGCTCGCGATGGGCAACAGCGTCACGCTCGTCATTCCCACCGCGTTTGTGAGCTGGACCGGCGAGGCGCTCGACAAGAAGACGCCGCTGTTGAGGTCGATGGAAGCGCTCTCGACGCAGGCGGTTCGCGTGTTGAAGCTCTTCGGCTCGACGGCAACTCGGGTCACGGCTACCTGTGGTCCGGAGCAGGAGTACTTCCTGATCGACTCGAACTTCTATTTCAACCGGCCCGATCTGATCAACGCCGGCCGAACGCTCTTTGGCGCGAAACCGCCGAAAGGCCAAGAGCTCGAGGATCACTACTTCGGCGCCATCGCCGAGCGTGTCATCGCGTTCATGGCTGAAGTAGAAGCCGAGCTCTACAGCGTCGGCGTGCCGATCAAGACGCGTCACAACGAGGTCGCGCCGTCACAGTACGAGGTGGCGCCGATCTTCGAGAGCGCCAACGTCGCCACCGATCATCAGATGATGACGATGGAGACGATGAAGCGGGTGGCGCCGAAGTACGGTCTGGCGTGCCTGACACACGAGAAGCCGTTTGCCGGTGTCAACGGATCGGGCAAGCACCTCAACTGGAGCATCAGCGACAACCTCGGCAACAACCTGTTGAACCCGGGCGACACGCCGCACTCGAACATGCAGTTCCTGTTCTTCTGTACGGCCGTGATTCGCGCGGTCGATGTCTGGCAGGGGCTGCTGCGCATGAGCATCGCGCACGCGGGCAACGATCACCGGCTCGGGGCCAACGAAGCGCCGCCGGCGATCCTGTCGGTGTTCCTGGGCGACATGCTCACCCAGATTTACGAGCAGATCGAAGCCGGTGGCGCCAAGAGCACCAAGCACGGCGGCATGCTCGACATCGGCGTCACCTCATTGCCCAAGCTGCCCCGGGATGCGGGCGACCGCAACCGCACCTCGCCCTTCGCCTTCACCGGCAACAAGTTCGAGTTCCGCGCCGTCGGCTCGAGCCAGAACGTCGCCTTCCCGGCCACGTGTCTGAACGTCGCGGTGGCCGAATCGCTCGACACCATGGCCACCGAGCTCGAGGCGCATCTCGCCAAGGGTGAGAGTCTCGAGACCGCGGTCGCCGGCCTGCTGCGCAAGACCGGCAAGGCGCACAAGCGGATCATCTTCAACGGCAACAACTACTCTGACGAATGGCAGAAGGAAGCCGGGAAGCGTGGACTGCTCAACCTCAAGAACACGGTCGACGCACTCCGCGAGATCGTCAGCGAGCCGGTGCTCAAGACGTTCGAGAAGTTCAAGGTGCTCAACGAGCGGGAGCTGCATGCCCACTACGAGATGAACTTGGAGGCGTACATCAAGACCATCAACGTCGAAGCACAGTTGATGGTACTGATGGCCAGCCGCTACATTCTGCCCGCGGCGTTCGACTACCAGAAGTCGCTCGGTCAGAGCGTCGCGGCGACCAAGGCGGGCGGCGTGCCGAGCAAGGAAGCCAAGAAGCTGCTGACCGCGCTGGTCAAGCTCTCCGACAGCTTCCACACGCAAACCGAGGCGCTCGCAAAGGCGCTCGATCATCACTCGTCATCGACGGAGAAACACGCGAAGTACATGCGCGACAAGATCGTCCCGGCGATGGCCAAGCTGCGCGAAGTGGGTGACCAGATCGAAGGCATCGTGCCACACGGGGCGTGGCCACTGCCCACGTATCGGGAAATGCTCTTTGTGAAGTAACGCTGTTCGCTGTTCGCTGTTCGCTTTCGCTGTTCGCTGTTCGCTGTTCGTGTCCCGCGTGATTGCGGAGCGCGAATGGCGAATGGCGAATGGCGAATCGCGAATCGCGAATCGCGCTAGCATTGACGTCATCGCTCGATGACGCGACGCCGGCGCGAAGGTCAAGCTCCCCGTCCTCACCTGAAGGACCCGCCTCACCCGTCCTACTCGGCACACGCGTCCGAGCCGTCCCAATTTCGCCGATGGGCGGCCGCCATCTTCGCCGTCGCCCTCGCGGTTCGACTGCTCCACGTCTCGCTGCTCCGCTCGTCGCCGTTCTTCGACGTCCTGCTTGGCGATTCGCGTGGCTATGACGAATGGGCGCGCCGCATCGCGGGCGGAGACTGGATCGGCGGCGAAGTGTTCTATCAAGCGCCGCTCTATCCGTATTTCGTCGGCGTGCTGTACGCGACCCTTGGGCGTGACCTGCTGCTCGTGCGCATCGTGCAGGCGATGGTCGGCGCCGGCGCGAGCGTGCTCATCGGGCTCGCCGCGGCCCGACTGTTCGGCAGGCGCGCGGGACTGCTTGCCGGCTTCGGGCTGGCCCTGTACGCACCCGCCGTCTTCTTCGACGCGCTCCTGCAGAAATCCGTCCTTGACGTCTTCTTCGTCAGCCTCGGGCTCTGGCTGATCGCGCGAATCATCACGGGGCCAGCCGGTCTCGCCTCATGGATGGCGCTCGGCGTCGCGATGGGCGCCTTGAGCCTCACGCGCGAGAACGCCCTGGTCTTCGTTGTCGTGATCGCCGCCTGGATCGCCGTCCGAACCTCTGCCACGCCTGGCAGCAGCCCCTTTGGCACTTCTGGCACCCTAGGCACCTTAGCCGCTTTTGCGTGCGGCCTCGCCCTGGTTCTGCTGCCAGTGGCCGCACGTAACTATGCCGTCGGCGGCGGCTTCTATCTCACGACCTCGCAGTTCGGCTCGAACTTCTATATCGGCAACCATCCTGGCGCCGACGGCACTTACGTGTCGCTCAGGCCGGGGCGTGGCGCGCCGGAGTACGAACGCCAGGACGCCACCGAGCTCGCCGAGCTGGCGATGAAGCGGAAGCTGACCCCTGCCGAGGTCTCGTCATACTGGACCGATCGCGCCCTGCACTACATCAGGTCGCAGCCGCTCGACTGGGGCCGCTTGCTCGTGCGCAAGTCCGCGCTCCTCGTCAACACCAGCGAGATGCTCGACACCGAGAGCCAGGAGAGCCACGCCGAGGTGTCGTGGCCGCTGCGGGTGCTCGGCCCGGTCGGCCACTTCGGCGTCCTCGTTCCGCTCGCCGTCCTGGGTCTGTGGATCACGTGGAACGATCGCCGTCGCTGGTGGCCGCTGAGCGCTCTGCTCGCCGCCTACGCGGCGAGTGTCGTGCTCCTGTTCGTGTTCGCGCGCTACCGGTTTCCGCTCGTCCCCTTCCTGCTGATCTTCGCTGCCGGCGGTCTCGCCACGATTGGCCGTTGGGTGCGCGGGCAGACCAGGCGGTCGCTCGGCCTCGGGTTGGCGGCGCTGGCGGCGCTGACCATCGCCGTCAATCGTCCGATGCTGCCCGAGACGCGGATGCGCGCGATCAGCGAAACCAATCTCGGCGCCGGGCTTCACGAAGCCGGACGGATGGATGAGGCGGTCTCGCGCTACGAAAAGGCCATCGCCATCCGGCCCGACTATCTGCCGGCCTACAACAACCTCGGAGTGACCCGGCGCGCACAGGGTCGCGTGGACGAAGCGATTCGCGCCTACGAACGGGGCCTCGCGGTCGGCGACTATCCGGAGCTGCATTTCAATCTGGCCAACGCGCTGATCGCGAGCGGCCGCGTCGCCGATGCGGAAGCGCATCTCAAGCTGGCGCTCGCCGCCACGCCGGGATCGGCGGGCACGCACAACAATCTGGGGATGGCGCTGGCCGAACAGGGTCGAGTCGACGAAGCCGCCGCTGAATTCCGCGCGGCGATCGCGGCCGACCCGGTGTCGGCCACTGCGCATCGTAATCTCGGGAACCTGCTCGCGACGCAGGGCCGGCCCGAAGAAGGCTTGCGCAGTCTGGCCAAGGCCGTCGAGGTGGACCCCAGCGACGCCGACGCGCGTTACGACCTCGGCAGTCTGCTGCTCGAACAGCAGCGCTTCGGGCCCGCCGCCGAACACCTGCGCGCCGCGCTGCGGCTGAAGCCGGACCGTCCCGAAGCCTTGAACAACCTCGGAATCGCGCTCGCCTCACAAGGGCAGATCGCCGACGCGCTGGGCTACTTCGAGCGCGCGGTGCAATTGCGGCCAGGTTTTGCCGACGCGCTGAAGAATCGGGACATCGCGAGAGAGGCCCTGAACAAACAGGAGATCAAGAGATAAGAAAGATCATCAAGAGATCAGGAGTGCAGGAGAATAGTTTTCTCTTGGTCTCTTGACCTATTGAAAGACGTCACCTCTCCTGATCTCCTCAACTCCTGTTTGATTATGTGTCGGTAGCTAAAAAAGGGGCGGGCTTGGCGCGGCCCGCCCCCTAACGGGGAACATGTACTGGGATCGGCGGTTCCGCCGATCAACTCACCACTTCACCTGCAGTCCGAGGCGAATCATCCGGCCCTGCATCACGCTCGACGGCTGCAGATACGACGCTGTCGCGAATTGAGTCGACCGATACGCGGACTCGGTGTTGATGTTGAAGGCGTTGAAGAGGTCCATCTGGCCCTGCACGCGATAGCCGCCCACCTGGAACCACTTGGCGAAACTGAGATCCAGCTGGTTGATCCGCGGCAGGAACTCGGTGCCCGGAGCGACCAGCGGCACGGTGACAGACGCGGACGTGAGTGTCGGTGCTACGAGCTCGCCCGCCGGGCACGGTGCAGGGCAAGTCGTTGGGTAGCGAGTGGTTCGCGTAATCAGGAAGTTCGTGCCCACGGGGCTTCCGGTGTCCCCGTAGCCAGGCCCGCTGATCTTGTTGCCCGTGGTCGTCGTCAGACCCAGCGGCCGCCCGGCCAGGCTCTGAAACGACGCGCTGATGTTGATGCCCCAGCCGACCGGATAGGTGCCCGCGAGCTTGAGCGTCGGACGATAGGGAATGTCGTTCTGCCAATCGTCGCAGTACAGGAGCATGGTCGGATCGTCGGGCTCGTCGCAGATGTTGCGCTGGTTGCGCTCGGTGACGAACCCACCGAACACGTTGCCGCCCCGCGGCAGCCTCGCGTTGAGGTTGACGTCGAACGCGTTGTAGACGTGCTTGCGCCCGGAGCCGGCGTTGAGGTCGAGGTTGTCGACGCGGCTGAGGGCCGCCGTCGACACGTCGTAGATGGTGAACGGCTTGCCGTCCATCGGGTTGAAGACATTGAACGGGATGTAGTCGGCCATCGTCCGTAGCACGTTGTCGGTAACGCGCAGGCGGTGGAAGGTGCGCCGATACCAGTTCGCGCTCAACGACACGCGCGGCATGAGCTCGTGCTGGACGCCTGCGGTGGTTTCGACGTTGTACACGCGCTTGAAGTCGGGATCCACGCGGTTGAGCTGGGCGCGCCCAAAGTTGGCGGGCAGCTGCGCGAAGTTGATCTCACACCCTGCCGTCAGATAGACACAGCCGAGCTCCCCCTGCGCGATGTCGTCGGTGTTGAGGTCGGTCCAGCTCACTGAGCGTCCGTCGATCGCCAGCGGGTTGTAGCGATTGGCAAAGAACGTCGTCCGCGATTCGTTGTAGCGGTTGAGCCCGAACTTGAGCGCGGTCTTGGAGTTGCCGAACAGGTCGTACACGGCGCCGAAGCGAGGCGCCAAATCCTTCCACGTCGGCATGGGAATCGGCTCGAAGTTCCGCTCGCCGATGAATCGCCCGGCGCCCCCTTGCTGCTTCGACACTTCGTGTCTCAGCGTTTCCCACCGCAATCCGCCGTTCAGGCTCAGCCGGTTGAGCGTCCACGTGTCCTGCGCGTAGATGCCCAGGTCGCCCAGCAGCGCGTCTTGGTAGCGCAGCGGCGTGTTGTAGATCGTCACCTGGGAGGGCGCGCCGTTCAGATAGACCTGCTGCAGATCGGCGTTGGTCTCACGCGTGTTGACGTAGGTGCCCCAGTTGAACTGGAACCCGACCTTGGCCTGGTGGGCGCCGGTCACATACGAGACCGCCGCCTGCGTGTTGAAGCGATCGGGATAGCGTCCGCCCCAGTTCGCCAGTCCGTTCTTCAGCGTCACCAGCGTGGCGTCACGCCGGCTGGCGCCCGCGAACCACGCCGGCGTCCCGCGATCCTGGTTGATCCCGTCCTGATTCGTGATCACGTACTCTTCGTAGTTGAATGAGTACCCGGCTTCGACGAACAGCTTGTTGCTGACCGCGCTGGTGAACCGCAAGACCGCGTCGTTGTACCGCGGCGAGGTCCAGATCTGGGAAGCGGTCTCGGGATCGTCGCCTGCGTTCATCCCGTGCCCGCGGTACTTGTCCAGCTCTTCGTAATAGATCGAGAACTTATTGCGCTGGCTGATCTGCCACGTGAGCCGCACCGTGGCGCTGTTGATGTGCTGGTCGTCAATCCCCTGCTCGCACGAGACCCGGCCGGCCTGACAGTCGGCGTTGGTCTTTCCGGCCGGCACGTAGAACGTGTCGGCGATCGGCGCGTGGACGCCGCTCAGACGGCCGGCGGCAAAGTACCAGATCCTGTCACGCTTGATCGGACCGCCGACGCCGGCGCTGAACTCGTAGATCTTCTTGATCTTGTCAACGGCGCGCAGGTTCTTGGCCTGCAGTTCCGGCGTCAGGTTGTTCGACTGCCATGCTCCGTCGGACCAGGCGCCGAAGAACGACCCGTTGAACTGGTTGCCGCCGTCGCGCATGACCACATTGACGCGGACGCCGCCCGGAGAGACATCCGCCCCGGCGCCGGCCGTCGTATACGTCATCTCCTGGATCATCTGGTTGTTGATGTACTGCTGAACCGCGCCGTCACCGTCCAGGCCGTTGATCATCAACCCGTCCACCTGGACGATGTTGTTCGCCGAGGTCAGTCCGCGGGTGGACATGTAGCTCTGCTGCATCGCCCGGGCGCCGCCGACATCCGGCGCGTTCAGGGCAACGCCGGTCACCAGTTGCGACATGGCGTAGATGGTCCGGCCCGTCGGCACGGCGTCGAGCACGTCGCGCGTGAGCACCTGGACCCTCGTCGTGCTCGACACGTCCACGACCGGCGACTCTCCGGTGACCGTGATGGTTTCCTCGAGGGCGCCGACCTTGAGCTCGGCGTTGATGGTGGCGGTGAAGTCGGCGGGCAGCTCCACGCCGTCGCGCTTGAACGTGCTGAATCCCGGGAGCGTAAAGGTCACGGCATAGATGCCGGGACGAAGGTCGGTGATGCGGTATGCCCCGTTGCCGTCGCTGACCGTGGTCTTGACCTCGTTCGATCAGGACTGGGCTCGCCACTTCGACCGTGACGCCAGGCATGCGCGGCCCCAGAAGTGTCTCTGAATGACTCCGGCAATTGCGCTCTGAGCGTCGGCCGCCATCGGCCAGAACGCCAGGCACGCGAACACTCCGATCGCCCCTAACCGCACGCGGTTTCGCGCCATGTATACCTCCCGTCAAGTCATTGAACAGCGCCCGCGCCCCGAAAGCGCAGGTCACATCAACGCCGATGCCGAAAGAAACGCGACGAACGAGAAGTGCGACGAGACGGAATGCAGGAACTGACGGAGTGGCGCGAACTCGATCTGGCGGCGAGGCTACCCAAACCTGCAGGCCGAGTCAATCGAGAAGATACATTTAGAGACAGTTTGTTGGGACCGAAGGGCCTTCCGATCAAAAACGGGGCAGGTCGTGGACCTGCCCCGTCTGTCAAGGAACGGCGTGCGCCGAAACGACGGCTACCAGCGAACCGTTACGCCGGTGCCGATCATTCGCCCCTGCATGATGCTGTTGGGCTTGAGATAACTCGCCGCCAGTGAGTTGGTCGACACGTAGCTGATGATCGCGTCAGAATTGTTCACGTTGAACATTTCGAACACCGGGAGAACCGCGAGGCGGCCGAACCGGAACGTCCGGGTCACCTTGAAATCGAGTTGCACGATGCGCTCGACGAAGCTCGCCCGAAGCGGCTCGAGGGCGTAGGTGAGCGTCGCCTGACCGAAGACTGCCGTCGGCATGATGATCTCGCCGGCCGGGCAGGGCGACGGGCAGCTGGCCGGATAGCGCGTGCTGCCGCGGGTCACCACCATCGTGCGGCTGCTGATCGGGCTCTGGTTGTTCTGGTAGGCGAAGCTGAAATTGATGCCCCATTTCAGCGGGAACGTCCCGGAACCTTTGAAGCTCGATTGCCACGGGATGTCGTTCTTGAAGTCGTCGCAGAGCGCCTGACCGTTGTAGGTGCCGGCGGTCGTCGAGACGAAGTTCGGATCGTCGGGCGACGTGCAGTTGGTCACGCGTTCACGCGCGAACCCGCCGCCGCCGAACACCTGGCCGCCGCCTTTGATGCGGGCGCGCATTTCTACCCCGAACGCCTGATACTGCTGGCGCCGCGCCGGATCGAATGTGTCGAGGACGTTGGTCGGACGCGCGCTCGCCGCCGCGCTGCGAGCGTAGACGGCGAACGGTGAGCCGGTGACCGGGTTGTACCAGGTGTACGGCGTGTAATCCGCCTGCGACCACTGCTGGTTGATGCTCGACGTCAGGTTGTGGAAGTTGCCCACGAAGAAGTTGGCCGCGATCGAAATGTTGGGGAACAGCTCGTGCTGCACTTCGAACGAGTTCTCGAGATTCCAGGTGCGCGGATAGTTACCGTACGTGTTGAGCGCCGCGATGCCGAAGTTCGACGACAGGGTCGAGAAATCGATCTCGCAGCCCGCACGCGGGTATCCCGTGCAGCGGAAATCGGCGTCGGCGACATCGTTGCCGTTGGCATCGCGCCAGGGCAGCGTCGTCGTGAGCGACAGGAACTTGTTGTAGTTCGCGGCAATGCCCGTCGTCCGGATCTGGTTGTAGCGGTTCACCGAGTACTTGACCGCGGTCTTGCCGGTGCCAAACAGGTCGTAGACGAGCGCAAACCGCGGTGCCCAATCCTTCCAGTTCGGCAGGTTCTGCACCTCGTCCTGCGTCCGGGCCGGCACGAATCGGCCGGCTGGAGACTCGCTGGCCAGGACCTGCGCCTTGATGTTCTCCCAGCGGATGCCGCCGTTCAGCGTGAGCCGATTGAGCCGCCAGGAATCCTGAATGTAGATGCCCAGATCGTGGTTCAGCCGTTCGCCGTACGCCAATGGCGTGTTGCGAATCACGACGCTATCGGGCACTGAGAAGCGAACGCCGGTGCTGTTGCTGCGGTACTGCTGCGTCAAGATCGGCGTTGGCATTCACGGTATGCGTGAAACTGCCAAAGGTCATCTGGAAGCCGGTCTTGATGTTGTGATGACCGGTCACGTAGGAGACCGAGGCCTGAATGTTCTCGCGCTCCGGGCTCTGCGTGTTTTCCGACGTCGCCGCCGTCTTTCGTCCGCCAAGATCGTTCTCGAGTCGTGACCCACCGGCAAGCCATGCCGCGGTTCCCCGCGCCTGGCCGACGCCGTCCTGATAACTGTTGGTGTAGTACTCGAGATTCTGCGAGAAACCGGCCTCGACGAGCAGCTGGCTGCTGATGGTGGAGGTCCACTTGAGGCTGGTCGTGTGGTACGCCGGGGAGAACCACTGCAGGGCCGCTTCCTCTGGATCCTCGAGGCTCTGCATGTCGTGGCCGCGGTATTTGTCGATTTCGTCGAAATATCCTGAAATCTTGTTGCGCGGCGAGGCCTGCCACGTCAGACGGGCCATGGCGCTGCGGATGAACTGGTCGTCGACTCCCTTGCTCCCGTCGTCGAAAAAGGTGTTGGCGATGAAGTTGTTCACCGAGAAATAGCGGGCTGAGGTGAAGAACCAGAGTTTGTCTCTTTTGATCGGGCCGCCCAACGCGAACGTGTAGTCGAGAATCCGATCGATGCCATTGCCGGTGGCGAGTCCGCCGGTCTTGTGCCGATCGGTGAGGTTGCTGGACTGCCAGTCGCTCGGACGATACGACGCTTTGAAGTCGCCGCTGAAGCGGTTGCCGCCCTCGCGCGGAATCATGTTCAGGCGCACGCCGCCGGCAGCGGTATCGGCCGAAATGCCGGCCGTCTGGTAGCTGACCTCCTGGTTCATCGCGTCGTTGAAGTAGCTCTGGACCTGGCCGTCGGTCTGCAGGCCGTTCACCATCAGCCCATCAACCAATACCGAGTTGTTGGAACCGGTCATGCCGTGCGTCGTCATGTAGGTCTGCTGCATCGCGCGAGCGCCGCCGGTGTCGGGAAGATTCAGGCTCACGCCGACTACCAGCTGTCCCATGCCCTGAATGCTGCGGCCGGTAGGAATGGCGTCGATCGCTTCACGATCGAGAACGGCTGTGTGCACGGCCGTGGTGACGTCCACCACTGGTGACTCGCCCGTGACGGTGATGGTTTCGGCCAGCTCACCGACCCTGAGCTCGACATCGATGGTCGCGGTGAATGCCGTTGGCAGAATCACACCGTCACGCTTGAAGGTCGTGAACCCGGGCAGCGTATAGGTGATCGAATAGGTGCCGGGTCGCAGATCCAGGAGTTGGTAGACCCCGCGCTCGTTGGTGACGACTGAGCGCACCTTCTCGATCAGGACGTCGCTCGACGCCTCGACGGTGACGCCCGGCATGGCGGCACCTGACGTGTCTTTCACGGTTCCGTTGATCGCACTCTGGGCACTTGCCACCGCCGGCAGCAGCGTCAAGGCTGTGCCCACGAGAAGCGCCGACAGGATCCTTCGCGCCATATTTCCTCCAATACAAGGACTGCGCGCAGCGAGCCGTCAACGACCGCTCGCTGTACACAACGACGAGCACACACGAGAAGAGAAGGCGCCGACATCTGCCTGAGCGGACCGGATCAGAAGGTTGGAAACCGACCGAGGTCCGTATCGGCGATTGGGAGGCTAGCTGCTCGGATTTGCAGAGTCAATTGAAAATAGACCCGCGTCAATTCAACGGCTTGGATTCTGAATGCGATGGTTTCGTTCGCGCGATGGGTAGCGTGAGCGAAACTGATGGCTGCGCGCTTCGCGCTCGCCAACGAAGTGAACCGCGAAAAAACAGAATCAACGTCGCGGACGACGAAGACGTGCGGAGTCAATTGAAATAGATCCGGATCAAGTCACCGAACGTGAATTCAGTTCGAGATGGAAGGCGGATAGGATAGGGAGATGAAATCTGCGGTCTTGATCATTGCCTTGGCTGCGCTCGCGGGCAGCGCGTGCGGCAGCAGCAGCAACAGCAACTCACCCACATCCCCATCGTCGCCACCGGTCAATGTTCCATTCAGCACGGTCGATCTGAGGGCGGGCACCGGCACAGAAGCCACGGCCGGCCGTTCTGCAAACGTGCGCTACACCGGGTGGCTCTACAGCGCCAGCGGTGCAGACAACAAGGGATCGCAATTTGATTCGGGCACCTTCACGTTCACCATCGGCACCGGAGTGATTCCGGGGTTCAGCCAGGGAGTAACCGGCATGCGCGTCGGCGGCCTGCGCCGCGTGGTGATTCCACCAAGCCTCGGTTATGGCTCGCAGGCCAATGGCCCGATACCCGCCAACTCGACGCTCGTCTTCGAGATTGAGTTGTTGTCGATTCAGTAGCTCGACCGATTGGTCCCGTACATCAGAGGGGGCAGGTGAGTTTGATCTCACCCGCCCTACCTGCCGTATCCGCCTCCGCTCGCTCCACGCCTCGCGCGAGCTTCGGCGAGACCCGCCGTGGCGGCCTTTCGGCCGCGTAGGCGGGCCT
>CAVYZT010000019.1:0-193240 GCA_963773045.1 uncultured Acidobacteriota bacterium
GCGCGTGGTAGTTGCCGTGCGAGCTGTAGTCCCACATCTGGATGTTGCCGTAGCCCTTGAACGGCCGGAGGAAATCGTCCGGCAGGGCCGTGGCGCCTGGCGTGGTGCTCGGGGCGCGCGTGGGATCCTGATTCTGCGGCAGGTACCTCGCGCCAAGCGGGACCGCATTCATCTGGTAGCGGCGCAACAGGTCCGTTGACTCGGAGCCGACGTAGGCAACGTCAGGATCGCGGCGTCGTACCGAGCTTCTGCTGGACACCGACGTTCCACTGGTAGACCTTCGGCGGCTTGAAGTCGTAGCCGGTCGGGTTCAGCGACAGCGTCGCAAACGGATCTCCGCTGGCCGAGGAGAAGCGCTGGAGCCGTCCGTATTGCAACGTCGACACGAGCACACCGGGCGCGTTCGCGCCCATGTCGAACACCACGTTGCCCTGCGGCCGGTCGTAGAAGATGCCCCAGCCGCCGCGCACGATAGTCCGGGCCCTGCCGCCCGACAGGTCGTAGGTCGCGCCGACGCGGGGCGACACCTTCATACCGCAGCCAGTTGCAGACTCATCCTCGATCCCCTGCCCGGCCTGGAACGCGCCGTTGAACCGATTGGAGCCCGGAACGAGGCGACCGATGAACCGCTCGGCCACCGTATTGGCGAGGGACGCCGCCGCGCCCTGGCTGATCAACCTCGGGTCCATCCCGCGCCGGTTGTCGCCCGAACACGGATAGGCGCCGATGCAGACGGGATGGTCGACCTGGGCCGCGTTGTTGAAGTCGAACCGCTCGGGCACGAAGTTCGACGCCGCCAGCGTGGCGTCATACTGCGGCGACAGGTGATAGAAACGGACGCCGTAGTCGAGCGTCAGGCGGTCGAGCTTCCAGTTGTCCTGCACGTACCACTTCGAGGTTGGTGTAGCGCCATTCAGACGCATACTTCGAGGCCTGCGTGTAGGTGTTGAAGACCCCCGTTGCGGCGTTCGCGTACCGCGTAACCGGTGTCGAACGGGTTGTTGCCATCATCGATGAAACTGATCTGGCTGTTGAAGCCGCTGAAGATGCTCTGCGGCTTGAAGCTGTTCTGGTAATAGACGCCAAACTTGTAGGCGTGCTGACCCCGGACTTTGGTCAGGTTCGCCAGGATGTCCCACGTCGTGTTCTGGTTGGTGAAGGGACCTCGATCCGTCTGGAAGAATCCGGCATCGCCTGAGGTGCGGCCGCCGTTGAACTGCAGCCACGGGATGTAGTCCTGCTGCACGGCATCGGGAACGAGCAGCGGCAGTCCCGTCAAGCCCGCGGCGGAACGCCGGAGGCCCTCGTTCTGGATGATGAAGTCGAGCGAGTTGTGCGCCCGGCCGACACTCACTTCGAGCGAAGTGGTGTTGTTCAGGATGCCCTGCGCCGTCGCCAGGAAGTTCATCCCCGGAATCGTCTGCAGCGTGTCGATCGTGTCGAGGTTGTTGCTCCCCGCACCCGCCCACGTGGTCCCGTACGGCTGCGTCCACTCGTCCTTGTTGTGCATGTAGCGGCCGGTCACGCGCCACGTGTCGGTGGCCTGATAGTCCAGCCGCAGCATCTCTTCACGGCGAGGCCGCGAATTCGGCGCCTGGCTGGCGTAGTTGAGGCCGCTGCCCCGGTTGGTGTTCGGCGTGGGGAAGATCTTCAAGCCGTTGAGGCCGGGCTGATACAGGCGACTCTGCGGGATCCTGCCGAGCACGCCCCCGTCCTGGAAGCACCCGCTCGTGTTGGACGCATTGCAGGGGAGCCCGGTCGTGTAGTCGCGGATGTAGGGAAACGGGTTGCCGCTCTGATCGACGCTCTGGGAGAAGTCCCCCAGCCGCTCGAGTGCGGTCGGGACGCGGCTCCGGCGCTCGCCGACGGGATCGTTGCGGCGCTGGAATTCCTGCGACCAGAAGAAGAACAGCTTCCGCCGTTCGCCATTGAAGGCCGGACCGCCGACGGTATAGCCGCTATCGTCGCGCGACGCCTCGGGCGACGTGATGCCCGCCCGATTGTTGGTCCAGGTTTCCGCGTTCCAGCCCGAGCGGCGGCCGTACCAGTAGGCCGACCCGTGGAACCGCTGCGTGCCGCTCTTGGTGACGACCTGCACCTGTCCGCCGACGGCCCGCCCGTACTCGGCCTGATAGGCGTTCGTGAGGATCTTGAATTCCTCGACGGCGTCGATGTTGGTGGTGGCCATGTTGCCGCCGTTGTCGCCCGTGTCGATGTTGGCGACGCCGTCAATCGTCATGTTGTTGGAGTTCGGCCGCTGGCCGTTCACCGTGAACCCGCTCACCTGCGTGGCCGGGCCGCCCATGTTCGTGCCGCCGTTGCCCGCCTGCGGCAGCACACCCGGCACCAGCGTGGCAAAACCGAAGAGGGAGCGCCCGTCGTTGGCGATGTTCTTGAGCGCCTCGCTCTCGAGGACGAACGATCGTTCGCCGCTGGTCGTCTGCAGCTCGCTCACGCGTGCCGTGACGCTGATCTGTTCGGTGATGGCTCCCACCTCGAGCACCATCGTCGGGACCGCCAGCCGGTCGTTCGCGCTCACGACTACCTTCGTCCGTTCCACCGTCCTGAAGCCTTGCAGACTGGCCTGCAGGGTATAGGTGTCGGGTCGAACAATGGCAAAAATGAACCGCCCCTCGCCATCGGTGGTGGTGGTCACCGCGTTCCCCTGCGTCTGGCTCGTCAGCGTCACTGTCGCACCCGGCAGCACCGCGCCCTGGGTGTCGTGGACGACGCCGGAGACGGACGCGCTGGTCGTCTGCGCCAGGGCAGGCGACCGAGCCGCGAAGACCAGGCCCATGACGGCTAGTCCTGCGACCAGCGATAGCTCTCGCCGAAAGCTCATGTTTCCTCCTTCTGGTCCTATACGGGGCTATTGTTGTGGTCGCGAATCAAATACTACTGGTCGGTCGTGCGGTCAAGTCTCTTCTTAAGCAACCGCCGGGGCGCCGAAGTGTTGTTGCACGACGAGCGCGAGCGCACCGCGCAGGCGCGGCTGGGTTGCGGGATCGGTGGGCACGATGCGGGTCGGCCTCGGCAGCAGGCCGCGCGTTCGGACCGCTTCCTCGACGATGGGACCGACCCGGTCCCAGGCCGCCGTCACCTCGCCGATGACGACGATAAGGTCTGGAGCGAGCCCCGTGGCGAGCGCCGCGATCCCGCGTCCAAGGAAGTGCGCCGTCCGCTCCAAGGCCTCTGCGGCATGGCGATCACCCTCGTGCGCGAGTCGAAGCACGTCCTCGAACCGTGCAGGCGTGCCTTTGCGTCGCCCCCCGGCAGCGGCGGCGTAGGCCTGGACCGCGGCGCCGTTGGAGGCATACCGTTCCCAGCATCCGCGCCGGCCGCACGAGCACTCCGGACCGTTGTCGTCGATGCTCACGTGTCCGAACTCCCCCGCCATTCCATCGGCACCGTGGAGCAACTGATTGTTCAGCAGCAGCCCCACGCCGATGCCCTCCGACACCGTGACCGCGATCAGGTTGCGGATGTGCTCGGGATGGCCGCCAAACCACATTTCCGCGAGGGCGCAAGCGTTGGCCGCATTCTCCAGCAAGACAGGAACGCCGATGACAGCCTCGAGCGACTGCCGGAGGTCGATCGGGTTGCCCCAGCCGAGGTTCGGCGCGAAGACCAGCCGGCCCTCGGCGTCGAGGCGCCCCGGCAGGCTGACGCCCAGCCCTTCACACACGATCTGCGGATGTGACTTACGAAATCTCGCGACCGTGCGGGCGACTTCCCGGACGAATCCCGACGGCGTGCTTGGCGTCGGCCACGAGGTGTGCATCACCGAACGCGCGTCGATGCCGGCCAGCGCCACGGTGGTGGTCTCCGGCCGAAGTTCGACGGCCAGAATGCCTGCTCGTTCGACATTCAGATGCAGAAACCGCGGTCGACGTCCTCGCGCCGCACGTCCGACCGCGCCCTCGGTGACCCAGCCTTCGCCGATGAGCTGATCGACGATTGACGACACGGTGCTCCGCTGAAGGCCGGATCGCCGGGCGAGCTCTGCGCGCGACATCGGCTGCTGCCGCCTGAGGAAGTTCAGCGCGATTCGCCGGTTGATCTGTCGGGCGGTCTCGCTCGTCGCGACCTTGAAGTTTGTGAGATCGATCTTCCGCATTTGGCGGCTGCGTGACCCGCGGCCGGTACGTCAGAGCGCGCAGGCACACCGCGGGTCTGATGCATTTGGGTCGGTTGGCAAACTATAAGACCCCAGAACACATGTCAAGGAGGCCGTGCCTTTCTCGACCTCGTGCGAATGGGACGAACCTGCGTGGCAACCTCACACGGTGGCAACGTCGATTTGTCGTACGGCCAATTCGCTTTCCACGCGCGATGGGCGCGCCGCTCGGAAACCGATCTATTCGCCGCTCGGAAACTGATCCACCTGAGGGCCTGATGGCGGGCTTGCGGGACTGACCGTTCCGCGGTCCGCTGGAGAGAGGATGCTCAGAGTGGACCAGGTACATGTCATTCGTCACAAAGTGTTGGTGGAAGGCCGCTCCCAGCGGCACGTTGCCAAAGAGTTTGGGGTTTCGCGGGTTACCGTTCGCAAGTACGTCGAGGAGGCGGGGCCGATGCGGAGGGAGTCGGCACCGCGGGCGCGGCTCGCCTGGGACAAAGTCAGCGCGCGGGTGGAGGCCCTGCTGGCCGAATCGGCGCAGTGGACCGCTGGCAAACAGCAGCTGACGGCCACGCGGCTGCACGAGTGGCTCGTCGGCGCGGGCCATCGCGTCGGCGTCACGCTCGTCAAAGAAGCGGTCGCCGAGTGGACGTGGGGTGAGATGCGCTTCGCCGATAGCGACGGACACGACGTCGACGCTGTCTGAACGTCTTTGGCAAGGATGTACTCAAATCCCGAGCGCGTCAGCGGCTGGCCGCGAGCGCTGACGAAGACCTCGGGCGCGGGCATGGTGCCGCGCACGCCTAGCCACGGGCGCAGCGCGGCGGCGGTGACTTTCCACAGCGGCAGACACCGCTCACGTCGCCCTTTGCCGTGCACCAGGATGCTGGCCTGCGGTTGAAGTGTGACGTTGCGGAGCTGCAAACCCACGAGCTCGGACACGCGCAACCCGCCGGCGAAGCAGAGGTGGAGCATCGCCCGATCGCGCACACCGTCCCAGCCGGACGGCTCGGGCGCATTCATGATCGCCTGCATTTCCTCGACGGTCAGGTGTCGGACGAGTCGCGTCTCGGCTTTCTTCGGTGGGATCGCCAGGATGCGCCGAATCTGGTCAAGGGCGGCGGGCTCACGAAATTCCAGGAAGTGCATGAACGACTTGATGGCGGCCAGGCGTACAGTTTCTGGAGCTCGGGCGATTGGCGCGAGTGGTTTCGAGATGATTCAGGAACGCGACGACCAACGGCGCATCGATCTGCTCCAGGTGCAAGGCGGAGGGCGGTACGTGCAGCCGCTCACTCGCGTATTCCAGGAGCAGCTTGAACGCGTAGGCGTACGAGTCCGAGGTGTGACTGCTGGCCCGGCACTCAATCGGCAGTCGCTGCTGAAAGAACGCGGTGATGTGTGGTGCAAGCGGCGTCATGGCCGCCAGTCCTTGGCCGCCTCACTTTCCGCGTCGAGGGCGACGATGCCCGAAATCACTCCGCAGATGCCGAGGTTCATCGGATTGGCGAACCAGAGGCGCATCCTAGACACGCGGACGCCGGTGTTGAAACTCGGTTGCAGCGAATCGGGGGTCGTTTGCCATCGTGCGTCCCGTCGGTGCGTGGGATCGGGATCAGACTGAAGCCATGGTCCGCGACGAGGACACGCGCAGAGTCCGGCAGGGTAGGGCGCAGACCGCGGCTCATGCGGCCACCACCAGTGTTGCCCATGGCGGCAGCGCGCCCGCGATTTGAAACCACCGCTCGTGGAAGGTGAGGCTCGGAATGCCGGATTGTGCCAAGTCAGAAAGACTGAGCCGCCGTCTCGCCGTGATCAATCCGTGAACAATCTGCTCCCGAACACCGGGCACCAGCACGATCGTCATGGAGCTAAACCCACGAAGAACCAACAAGATGATGAACCTGTATCAATCTCTCCAGAAACCTCCTCGCAGATATCACGCTGGGGCTGGCGGTTCGACAATTTGCAGACCGAGCTTAGCGGCTCTCTTCTGGAGCAATTGCACCTGCTGTTGCCGGTGGCGCTCCTCGTAGAATTGCAGGCCCTTGTCGACATACTCGTGGCCCCACGTCAGCATGCGATAGACCAAGCGGGCGAGCTTATGGGCCATGGCGGTGATCGCTTTTGGTGCGCCGAGTTTGCCGCGAAGGCGTCGGTATTGAGCACCGAGGTAACTCTGGCTCCGCAGCAAGGTGGAGGCTGCGAGCCGTAGGGCGGTGGCGGCTCGATTGACGACGTGTCGGGTGCCCTTCCGCAGCACGCGGTCGCCGCTGACGCGATTGTCGGGACACAGGCCGAGCCACGAGGCGAAATGCGCCTCGGTCTTCCAGCGCGTCATATCCAAGCCGACTTCGCTGATGACGGTCTGCGCCACCCCGATATCGATGCCATCGATCCGGGTCAGGTCGACGCCGCTGATGCGGTGCAGCTCACGGCCCAAGTCAAACTGCGGGGCATGGCTGCCCGCTTTCCGCCGCCGCTTGGGACCCGAGCGCCGCCTCTCTCGAGGTGTCGTTGGGGACTGCTCGCCCTCGGAGGCCGTGTCGCCCCCCTTGTCGGCGAAGCCCTTCAAATGCTGTTCGAGTTCCTGATCGCATTCGGCGATCCGCTGCTGGTAGATGTCGTACATCGTCACTTCTTGTTGCAAGACAAACAGGAGATCGGGCTGCCATGTGCCCTCGAGGCTCCTGGCAATCGTTTGCCGCGTGGCGTGAATACCGGGGTGGCTCAGCGCGGCGAGCTTCTCCGGATTCCGCTCGCCCGCAAGGATCGCGCGCACAATTCGCTGCCCGGTCCAGCCGCTCAGATCGCTGATGACATTCGCCAGTTGGATGTTCATCTGGGTCAGCACTTTCTGCATCCGTTGGATGCAGGTGCTGATCGCGTGCACGTGATCGCCGCGTTGGCGCCAGTACGTCCGCACGACGCGAATCTCGGCGGACGGATGAAACGAGTTCCGCAGCAGGCCGTAGGTATGGAGTTTGAGTAGCCACTGGCTCTCTTGGACGTCGCTCTTGCGCCCGGGGAGATTCTTCGTGTGCCGCGCGTTCACCAGATAGACCTCAAGACCGCGGGCGTCGAGGATCTCGTACACCGGAATCCAGTAGACGCCGGTCGACTGCATCGCGACGGTGGTCACCCCACAGTGTTGCAACCAGTCCGCCAGTCGATGCAAGTCCGTGGTGAAACAGTCAAACCGCCGCACGGAGTCTGGATCCCGGTCCGGACGTACGGCGACGTAATGGGCACTGTTGCCGATGTCGATCCCGGCCGCGTGGGGATGCATCACCTCCAAGCCCGGATCTTCGGACCGCAGCCGCCGGGCCAGTTCTTTCCGCTGCTTCCGGTTGACTCCTGACGTGCGTGCGATGGCCATGCTGGTGCTCCTCTCGTGAGTGAGACCAGGTGCGGCCCGGTTGCGATGGTTGTATAAGTCTCTCCAACGGGGTCACGATGATCGTCGATCGTCGACGATGATCGGCCACCATGTCAGCGATCGCCAAGACCGGAGCCATGCTGTTAAACGGGCAGGAACGCGCCAGTGATTCAAATCGGCCGTAGCTTGCCGAACCTGGTCCGCCGCTACGATGGCACTCCTCCCGACGCATCACCAAGTTTCTGTGTCCAGCGACGGCGTCGACCAGACGCCGCCGGTGCTGTTAACCGGAGGGTTGCTGGTTCGAGTCCAGTCCGAGGAGCCAGCCCAATAAATCCAATAAAACCAGCGGCTTGCAAGGATGAGCCCTGTCTTGTCCGCCTAAGTCATTGATTCGTCAGGTGTTGTGGGTGCATGGGCCGGACTGGACGATGTTCCGCAACTGGTTCGATAGATGATGTGTTGACAACGTGTATACAGCGCGCTAAAGTTGGGACATTGACGTCTCGACATGGGCGTCGCATAGGGAGCAAACCATGGCAGCCACTGCAACCGCCGCGCGGACACGAACCATCAACATCCGCATCGATGAAGAGCGACGCACGCTCATCGATCGAGCCGCTGAAGCTGCCGGGAAGGACCGTACTCAGTTCGTTCTGGACGCAGCAACCCGTGAAGCGACAACTGTACTTCTCGACCAGCGGTATTTTCAGCTGGACACAGCTGCGTTCGCGAAGTTCAACGCTGCCCTGGATGCGTCTCCCGCCGAGAACCCGCGTCTGCGGGAGCTTCTCTCTAGAAAAGCTCCCTGGGAGCGATGAGTGCGGCAGGAATTAGCGCTCCAGAGCACCTGACAGCCGAGCACGACGTTAGCGCTTTCGACTCCGGTACGCCTGAACTCGACAATTGGCTGAAACGCCGAGCGCTTGCGAATGAGGCGCTGGGCACCTCACGGACCTACGTCGTGACAGAA
This sequence comes from uncultured Acidobacteriota bacterium, assembly GCA_963773045.1. Classification (GTDB taxonomy): domain Bacteria; phylum Acidobacteriota; class Vicinamibacteria; order Vicinamibacterales; family UBA2999; genus 12-FULL-67-14b. The sequence goes on from CAVYZT010000019.1 coordinate 8,473, forward strand.
GGCGGACGTGTGGTCGCCTTCTATGCGCTTGCGAACGGCGCCGTTGCTCACAAGGACGTGTCCGCCAAAACGAGGCGCAACATGCCGGATCCAATTCCGGTGATGGTGCTTGCGCGTTTGGCCGTCGATTCCGCCTACCAGAAACAAGGTCTTGGTTCCGCGCTTCTAAGGGACGCCCTGCTCCGCACCATCGCGGCCGCTCAAATCGCTGGCATTCGCGCGGTGCTGCTTCATGCGATGTCAGATGACGCGAAGCGCTTCTATGCACGTGCCGGATTTCACGAGTGTCCGGTCGATCCAATGATGATGAAGATTACGCTCGCAGAGGTTGAGAAGAACCTCAGCCCGCCCAGCGCGAGCTGACGATTGCAACAACAGGACCGGTGGCCCCGATCCTGACGGCGCATCCAAAAATCGTGGTCTGACTCTTCTGAAGCGCGAAGCTGTCTAAGACTCGTGGCGGCGAATCCCCGAGATTCTTTCCTGGCGCAGCCTGTGACGAAAAGGCGCCGCAAATGCGGCGCCCTTGGCAAGCAGAGTGCGACGGTCGATTTCTTGTCGGCCATCTTGCCGGTGCATCGTCTGCCTCCTTGTGAGCGGAAACCGCGAGATCGACGACTTCATGACCGTCCCACGCTCGCGCCCAGGGTGAGGAGAAGCTCGTCCAGTTGCGCGAACGTCTCGACCATCGCATCCGCCGCCCCGGTGCCGGCAGCGTCGAGAGCTTCCTTCGAGGAATAGAGCTCGTGCATGACCAGCAGCGTCTTGCCACGCTTTTCCTCGAATGTCACCGTGGTGACAGGCCCACCCTCACCACCTTCCTCGTTGGTCCACACGAGGCGCGAGTGCGGTGTCACTTCGAGGTACGTGCCGAAGAACGCCATAGCATCGGGTTCGAACTCGAGACGGTACTTGCCCCCGACACGAACATCCATCTCACAGGAACGCAGGGACATGCCCATCGACTTCGGCACCCACCACCGCCTGAACAGCTCGGGCTTGGTCCACGCCTCGAACACGATGCGGGCCGGGCCGTTGAAGGTTCGGGTAACGACTAGCTCACGCTCGGACTTCCGCTCCACCGTCGTGCGGTTCTTCATGGGCGTGGGCTCACTCTCTCTTCTTGCGTCCATCAACCTTCTCCTTCCGTTTCAGTTCCTCGACAACCTTGTCCAGCTCGTCGAACCGTGCATCCCAGAGCTGGCGGTACCTCTCGATCCATGCCGCCTCTTCATCCAGTCTGCGCAGGCCGAGCCTGCAGGTCCGCACGCGCCCGACCTTCGCCGTGGTGACGAGCCCCGCCTGCTCCAAGACGCCGACGTGCTTCTTCATGCCCGTGAGGGTCATGTGGAACTTGTCGGCAAGGTCCGTGATCGAAGCGTCTGCACGCCCGAGCTGCTCCAGAACACCGCGTCGGGTGGCGTCCGAGAGCGCGGCAAACGAGGCATCGAAGCGGGTCCGCGCATACTGAACCATGTGGTTCAGTATAACATCCGGATTGGCGGCATGCAAGGCGAGAGAACGGCGATCTGCTGACTGAGGCCGAGCACGCGGGCTTCGAGGTCTTCCTAACGACCGACAAGAACCTGCGACATCAGCAGACATGGCCGATCGGACCATTGCGATCGTCGTCATCGGCGTTCAGCAATGGCCAGCCCTTCAACCGCACGTCTCGCTCGTGGTGGCCGCCGTCAACGCCACGACGCCCGGCAGCTTCATTGAGGTGGAGATTCCAGTCGATTGACCCCTTTCGACCCTGGCTAGTCATGCGGCGTCGCCTCAAGCATCAGCAGTTTGGTGATTGTGTCGGCGGCGCCCATCCGCTAGTCTTCCCCTCGGCGTCTACAGGACGCCTCCAGTCCGCGGGAAGGGCAGCGCCCACCTGTCACGTAGATGGTTGCAATTCATCACGCGACCTTTCTTCAGCCCACGATGCGGACACGGGCGGTTTGAAGGAGGTCGTCCGTGTCCGATCAGGATCCGCGCGTTCCCACCAACCTCGAACAACAGCACAAGCTCGCTAAGGATCTGCTTCGCGACGCCAGGGACGGCGATCCCGCCGCTCTTGCTCGACTGAAAGCCGTTCGCTCGGACGCTGGCGCCGCGCGCCCGCTTCAACTCGCGGACGCGCAGCTCGCCATCGCGCGCGAAACCGGTTTGGACTCGTGGCCGATGCTTGTCGAGCATCTGCAGCAGCGGGATCTCAAGGCGTTCCGCGATGCGGTGTCTCACGGTGAAGTCACGACCGTCGGGCGGCTCCTCGGATGGCCGCATGTCAAGGAACATGTCAACGCGCCGATGTTCGAGTTCGGTCAGCGTGCCGCGCACATCGGCGCGAAACACGCGCCGATGCTCGAGGTGCTGATCGCTGCCGGTGCAGACCTCAACCTCGAAAGCGAGTGGGAGAACGGACCGTACACCGTCCTGGACAACGCCACCGAACAGACGGCACGGTTTCTCCTCTCGCGCGGAGTGAAACTCACACCGAACGTGGCTGCGAGGCTGGGCTGGATCGACGAGCTCCGGCAGCTGCTTGCCGCGGATCCCGCGCTCGTGCACGCGCGCGGAGGCGACGGGCAGCAGCCGCTCCACGAGGCGGCGACGGTTGCGGTCGCCGACGTGCTGCTGGATGGCGGCGCCGACGTGAATGCGCGCTGCATCGACCATAAGTCCACGGCCGCGCAGTACGCGCTCGCCGAACGGCCGGAGATCTGTCGTCGGCTGCTCGAGCGCGGCGCCAGCGCCGACATCTTCATGCCGGCCCGCCTTGGCGACGTTGCTCTGGCGACGCGCGTGCTGGCCTCCGATCCGCAGGCGATCGCCGCTCGCATCAACGAGCCCGGCTACGCGCCGGTGCCGCCGTTCCACATCTACTGCTGGAGGCTCGGCTTCGGCCTGTCGCCGCACGACGTGGCCCTGAAGTTCGGGCATCGCGATGTCTACGATCTGCTCGTGCACCGCAGCCCGGCGCACGTGCGCTTCATCAACACGGTGCTGGCGGGCGACGAAGCAGGCGCGTGGGCGTTCATCGACCAGGATCCGTCGATGCTGACCTCGCTCACACCTGCCGATCACTCACGTCTGGCGCACGCCATTTTCGATGGTCGTCGGGAGGCGGCCCACCTCATGCTCCGCCTCGGTTTCGACGAAACCGCCGGTGGTGTTGATGGGGGCACGGCGCTTCACGCAGCCAGCTGGATGGGCGATGTCGAACTGGTAGAGGCGATCCTCCAGCGCGGACGCGTCGCGGTCGAAAGTCGCGATCCCGTTCACTTCAGCACGCCGCTCGGTTGGGCAGCGTTCGGATCGGTCCATCGCAGGGCGCGCGCTGGCGACTACTCCGCAGTCGTCGATCGACTCGTTGCCGCTGGAGCGAACATCAACGCGCCGGGGAACGGCGAGCCCATGTCGCTCATCGCAATGGCCGAGGGGAATCCGGAGGTCCAGGCGACGTTGCGGAAGCACGGCGCCAGGGGGTAAGTCGACGCCAACGCCTCCTGAGGCGTAGTGTCCGAAAACGTCGTCGGCCGTCGGTTGACATAGACTCGTCGCGTGATCTCGACGCTATTGAGTTTGACGGTTCTGGGCGGGTTGGTGGAGCGCCAGCAACAAGAGACCATCCAATAACTCCGAGAGGAGAACCGGGTGCTGAAGGCGCAATTGCACGGTCGGCGATTGCGCCTGACGAATGACGAACGGCGCCGCCTCGCGGTCCTCGGCCAGCGCCTCGGCCGCCGGATCCTGACGCAGGTAGCGACGATGGTCACTCGGGTGCCCGGTCAGAATACTGAGCCCCTCTCGCCGTGATCAACCCGTGAACAATCTGCTCCCGAACACCAGCTATCAGCATGTTCGTCGTGGAGCTAAACCCACGAAGACGCCACACGATAGCCAACCTGCATTGATCGATCTGTCGCAGTTGCTTCTGGTTCTCCTTGATGTAAAGCAAATTCGATCAGCGAAGACGCCGCGTCGTCGAGCTTAGTGCGCAGGTCGAGACGTCGCGCTAGCCTTACTTCGGATTGGCTGTCAGATATCCGGCGCGCGTGCGAACGCGGTAGTCCGGATGTCTCGTCATGACCCTCAGGCGATGATACGTTTTGTCGCCGGCGTTCTGCGGATAGAACCCCAGGGTGTACTGCTGACGCAGTTCTTCGGCCACCCGCTGCGCCGCCGCTTCCACCTCACGAACTGTCGACGCAATGATGACGGACCCGCCCGTGGGTTCGGCGAGTCGTTGCAGCGACGGCACGTGCACGGCGCCTGCTCGCCCCGCCACGTTGATGCCGAGCGCGTAGAGCAGCACTTCGCCTTCGCGCAGCGCTGCCTGCGCCTTGGCGGAACTTTCGAGCGGGCCGGGTGCTTCGAATGGATCGCCCCGGCCGTCGCGGCTGGCTGCAATGATCGAGTTGTCGATGCCGTCCGTCATGAGCAGCATCGCCCGCTTGCGATGCGGCGTTTCCTTCATGTAGGGCACCATGTCCGTTACGGCCCTGAACAGTTCCGTGCTGCCGGAGGTCGGCATGGCTCTCAGTGAGTTGACGATGCCCGGATTGTACGGGCGCCAGGTGATCATCGTGCGCCGGGTGCTGTCGAAGGTGGAGATGCTCCATAGGTCGCCGGGTTGCAGCGAGTGCCCGAGCGCGTCAGCGGCCCGAATCGCGGCGGCCATGCGTTCACCGGTCATGCTGCCGCTGGTGTCAATCAAGACGCCGACACTAATCGGCGCCGGCTCGGCGGAGAAGACGGCCACGTCTTGGGGCACCTCTTCGTCGTAGATCAGGAAGTCATCTTTCGCGAGGCCGCGAACGATCGAACCATCCGGCGCCTGGACGGTGACATCGAGATAGACGACTTCAACGCCGGACTTGAATTGCGGCTGCCGGCCGGCGGCGATGGTCACCGACGCCAGCAGGGCAGTGACGACGAAGGCGTATTTCATCGTGCTCCCGGACGACTATCGCGGCCGACCGAAACCTGGGCGATGTCAGCACCGAGGTTGAGCGGGTCAAGCACTCGGCGATTGTTCAGACTGAGGCGCAATGCTATCAAGCATACTGGCCGTCACGCCGCGAGCGAAAGCGCTCACGCCGTCTATACCCGTCTATACCCGTCACTCGTTCGCCGCCGGCCTCTGAGCTGCTCCGAACACGCCCGCTGACCGTGATCATGAGCGGGTCTATTAGCTCGCTCCGCCGTCGGCGTCTACAGCGTAACGCCGTGCTCAACCGCACCCAGGCTCTCCGCTTCGCTTCGACCTCGCGAGCCAGGCGCCTACGGCGGCCTGGACACGGCCTGCGCGCGGCGTCGAAATGGCAATTGCCAACGGCTGTTCATCCGGCGAGCTGTCGCGGAGGGCATTGGTGAGGCCAGAAACGAATAATCCCGCCGGGGCCGGTCGGCAAGTCCAGCGGGGAGGAATTGCCTGAAAGTTCAGGGCGCGGGCACCATCACGATCAGGCGCAGCTGCGCCCGTGTGACGCGAGGCGCGATCCCTTACACTGAGAGTCGGAAGGAACTGAACGATGGCTCTGCTCGATTGGTCGCAATGCCCGGCGGTCGAGAGCATCCCCGGCAAGGTCAGCGGGGCCTGGGTGCTTCGCAACACGCGAATGCCCGTCGCCACGATTTTCGAGAACCTCGAGGCGGGGGCAAATATCGACGACATCATGGCGTGGTACGACGGGCTGGACCGCGACCAGGTGAAGGCTGTCATCGAATTCGCGGCGCGTAGCCTCGACACGCCAGTGTCCACTCGCTGAATGCGCGTGCTGTTCGATCAGGCCACTCCTGTCCCGATCCGCGAGTTTCTCATCGGCCATACCGTTCGCACAGCCGCGCAGGAGCACTGGGACAGGCTGGAGAACGGCGATCTGCTGACTGAGGCCGAGCACGCGGGCTTCGAGGTCTTCCTAACGACCGACAAGAACCTGCGACATCAGCAGAACAGGGCCGATCGGACCATTGCGATCGTCGTCATCGGCGTTCAGCAATGGCCAGCCCTTCAACCGCACGTCTCGCTCGTGGTGGCCGCCGTCAACGCCGCGACGCCCGGCAGCTTCATTGAAGTGGAGATCCCAGTCGATTGACCCCCTTTCGACCCTCCGGCATTTAGCCGGATTCCTCGTTGCCTTCTTCTTGCCTTCCGCGAGCATCCAAAGGCGGCTTACGCTCGCAATCAGGCGCAACAGTCCGATCGTCGATCGTGTCCGATTTCACCGGCGCGATCCCCTTTTCGCAACTCGCCGCAAGCCCGTACTATCCGAAAATTCAGCCAGAGTGTTCGGGCACCAAAACCTCTGGGCTCGTCGGGTAGACTCGGGTCATGGTGGATCTCTTCCCGGTGCGACGGCGTCGGATTCGCGCGTGCTGGCGCCGTGATTCGCCGCCGCCAGCGCCTCGGTGGACTTCTATTACCACCGCGCGGCGTGACGCGAACCCCAGCAAGCGGTCGGGCTGAGTTGTCGGACACTACGCGCCAGGATGGAAAGAAGTTGGTGTATTACCGTCTGGACGAGCAGTTGGTGGCTATGGCGGTGACCCTTATGGCAACCGGACTGGAGTTCGGCGCTGAGGTACCGTTGTTCGAAGCCGCGATGTTGAACGGTCCGGTCTTCACGCAGGAATTCAGGGCCCAGTACGACATCGCCCCGAATGGTCAGCGATTTCTCCTGAATACGCAGCTGTCTCCGGCAGGACTTCCTCCACGGTCGTCCTCAAACGGTTGTCTGCTCGTCCGAAATAGCCGAGCAGGCAGGAGCTTGTAGGAGGCGATCAATCCTAGATGCGGCTGTGACCGTTAAACCAACGAAAGCGGGCGAACGAAATGAAGATGCCGAACTTTACTGCGGAAATGTCACTGTACAGAACGACGAATCAGTACAACTGGGTCCGGGCGCGGCAATCACCGGCATTACACGTAACGCCACAGGCTTGTCGAACGTGCAGAATGGTCGTCCACCCGGAGTTGTGCTGGTGGGTTCCGTTCCCATTTTGTCTGATACCGCAGCGTGAATGCTCCACCACACCGCCGACTGTAACTTGCCGTCAGGATCCGGCGACAACAGACCCCCGCTGTCAAATCTGCAACCGGGATAACTGTGACGGTACCGCCTCGGCATGGCACACGTGTTAGCCGCCCAACTGCGATCCTCAAGGCGGCTCGACCTCAGTCCAGGTAATTGATCAGGACGACTTCGTTGCGCTTCGCGATCCCGTGATGTTCGGTCGGTTTTTGCACGCGCGGCCGTCTTTGACTTTTCTGGGGGAGGGTCGAGCAGGCTGACCTCCGCCGCCAGGAACGCCGCCGACAGGTGCGTGCTCACCGGCGGGTTGGACCGCCGGGAAGGGAGGTGATCACCTGCCTCCGTCAAGAGAATTGCCGAGACAGGGGGCGAACCTCCCCCAGATCGCTTTCGGCTGCGATCGCTCGTGGCGAAGCCGCGCGTTACGCCCGAGCCGGTAAACGCCGCCGTACCTTGGCTCGTCCAACGCTTTTATGCGCAGTCTCACGTTCGCCATCCGCACGCTTTTCAGAACTCCCTTCGTCACGGCCATCGCGATCGTCTCGCTCGCGCTCGGCATTGGCGCGACTGCTGGAATCTTTTCGGTGTTCCATCAGGTGCTGCTGCAGTCGCTCGCGGTTCCCGATCCGTCCGGACTCGTGAACTTGGGCGCGCCCGGCCCGAAGCCCGGCTTCCAGAGCTGCGGCCGCGCGGGCGACTGCGATGTGGTCTTCAGCTATGCCATGTTCCGCGACTTGCAGAAGATCCAAACCGTCTTCACGGACATCGCGGCGCACGTCGGCTTCGGCGCAAACCTCGCTTACGAGGCGCAGACTTCGAGCGGCGAGGGCCTGCTGGTGTCCGGCAGCTATTTTCCGGTGCTGGAGCTGCAGCCGGCGCTTGGACGACTGCTCAATTCGAATGACGACGAACTCGTCGGCGAGTCGCGCGTTGTGGTGCTCAGCTACAACTATTGGTCGTCGCGATTTGGGCTCGATCCAAGGATCCTCAACAAACCGGTAATCGTCAACGGCCAAAGCCTCACCATCGTCGGCGTCGCGCCGAAGGGCTTCGGCGGCACGACGATCGGGATGCGGCCTGCCGTGTTCGTCCCGATCACGCTGCGCCCGATGCTGGACGCCTCCACCGATTGGTCGCTCCGGACCGACTATTGGGCGTACCTGTTCGCGCGCCTGAGGCCGGGGGTCACCATCGAAGCCGCGCGCGCGTCACTCGGCACGCAGTATCACGCCATCATCAATGATGTCGAAGCGCTGCTGCAGAAGGACATGAGCCCGCAGACGATGGCGCGTTTTCGCGCGAAGCCCATCCTCCTCGCGCCGGGCGGACGCGGCCAGAGCTCGGTCCCTGACGAGGCGAAGACGCCGCTCCGCCTACTGCTTGGCGTCACGGCGTTCGTGCTGCTCATCGCCTGCGCCAACATCGCGAACCTGCTGCTCGCGCGATCGGCCGCGCGCGCCGGAGAGATGGCCATCCGGCTCTCGATCGGCGCAAGCCGGGCGCGCTTAATCGGACAGCTCCTCACCGAATCGCTACTGCTGGCGGTTCTCGGCGGAATTGCCGGCATGTTCGTCGCACACTGGACGCTCGTGCTCGTCATCGCGCTGCTGCCGCCCGAAGTGCAACACACGATCACATTCAGCATTAGCGGCACCGTCATCCTGTTCGGAATCGGCCTGACGTTCGCCACGGGCCTGCTCTTCGGGCTCTTCCCCGCGCTCCACAGCACGCGGCCGGACCTCGTCTCGACGCTCAAGAACCAGGCTGGGCAGCCGTCCGGCGCGAAAGGCGCCACGCGCGTCCGGCTGCTGCTCGCCACGTCGCAGATCGCGCTCGCCATGATGCTGCTCGCCTCGTCGGGTTTCTTTGTGAAGAGCCTGCTGAACGTCAGTCGGGTGGATCTCGGATTCAAGGTCGATCACGTTGCCACGTTCGGCCTGTCGCCCGACCGGAACGGCTACTCGGTCGACCGCACCCGTCTGTTCTTCCAGCGCCTCGAAGACGAGCTTCGGGCAGCGCCGGGCGTGACGGCCGTGACGGTGTCGAACGTGCCGATTCTGGCTGGCAACAACCGGCAAAGAGACGTCGCCGTACAAGGGTTCAAGGCCGGACCAGACACGGACAGCAACTCCCACTACAACAAAGTCGGTCCTGGCTACTTCTCCGCGCTCGGCGTCCCGCTCATCGCCGGACGCGAGTTCACGGATGCCGACACCGTGAATTCCGCGAAGGTCGCCCTCGTCAACCAGACGTTCGCAAAGAAGTTCGGCCTGGGGAACGACGCCGTCGGCAAGTTGATGGGATCGGGAGACGGCTACCGCAGCAAACTCGACACGACGATCGTCGGAGTCGTCGAGGACGCGAAGTACAGCGAAGTGAAGCAGAAGGTGCCGCCGCAATTCTTCATGCCGTATCGGCAGGACAAGGAGCCAGGCGGGATGCACGTCTACGTGCGGACATCCGGTGATATCGCGCAGGCGGCGTCGACGATCACAGCCGTCGTGAAGCGGCTGGATCCGAATCTACCCATCGAGGCGCTCGAGACCCTTCCCGAGCAGGTCCGCAACAACACGTTTCTCGATCGCATGATGACGACGCTCTCGGCGGCATTCGCGCTTCTGGCGACGCTACTCGCGGCGATCGGTCTCTATGGCGTCCTCGCCTATACCGTCGCACAGCGCACGCGCGAGATCGGCCTCCGCATGGCGCTTGGAGCCGCGCCCGACCGCGTTCGCGGCATGGTGCTGCGTCAGGTTGCGATCATGACCCTCGTGGGCGCGCTCGTGGGCCTCGCCGGCGCGCTCGGCGTCGGCAAAGGGGCGCAGTCGATTCTCTTTCAGATGACCGGTGCCGATCCGGCGGTGCTGGCGCTTTCGGCCGTTGCGCTCGCGCTGGTCGCGCTATGCGCCGGCTTCATCCCCGCGCACCGTGCGTCACGAGTGGATCCGATGAGGGCGTTGAAATACGAATAGCTTGCAGAGATCTGAATGCCGTATCGCCGTGTGTGTTGATCCGCGGTCTCCGTGAACGGAAGCCCATCCGACGGAGCGCACCAGTGCTTCGCCCCGTCGGAGAACGCAACGAATCGCGCGAACAGGCGATCGTCAAGATAAAGTCAATAACTTAGACGTTAATGCGGCGGACCGTTGCCGCAAGCCATTCATCGTCAGTACCTTGCGGGCGTAGGGCCGCACTGGACGATGTCCGCAACTCGTTCGCCCGTCGAACCGCCCCCGGAGGGAACCCGAGAAATCGCTTGAACGCCCGGCTGAACGCGGCCTCCGATTCGTAGCCGAGACGACTCGCCATCTCGCTGACCGGTGCATCCTCCTCTTTCAGCCACGTCAAGGCGACATGCATGCGCCAGCGCGCGACGTAATGCATCGCCGGCTCGCCAACCAGCTCCGTGAATCGCGCGGCAAACGCCGAGCGGGACATCGCGACCTCGTTCGCCAGCGACTCGACCGTCCACGGGCGCGCAGGTTCACGATGGACGAGCGCGATCGCGTGCCCAATCTGCTTGTCCTGAAGCGCACCGAGCCATCCGGTCTGGGCGGCTGGATCACTCGCAATCCAGGATCGGATGGCTTGGATGACCAGGATGTCTGCGAGCCGAGTGATCACGGTCTCGCCTCCCGGACGGAGCTCCCTGGCTTCGATCGCCATCAATCGCAGCGTGCTCTGGATCCACTCCACCTCGGGCGAGCTCCACGCGTCGACGGCGATCACGCGGGGCAGCAGCGTGACCAGCCGATCGGCGGCTGGATGATCGAATCGAACCACGCCGCAGATGACCGTCGTCGGCGCGCCTCCTCCACCGTGGCGCAAGATTTCGTACCGGTCGCTCACTTGTTCGCGAGGCAGATCGAAGAGCTTCGCGCCATGAACTCCAGGAGCGCTCGCCAGCTGGTGGCCGGCACCGTGCGGCACGAGCGCGAAGTCGCCAGGCTGCAGGACGTGATCCTCGGAGCCCTTCACATCGAGGACGCACCGGCCTGACGTCACGACATGGAACATCAGGCAGTCCTCAAACGCAGGCAGATCGAGCGCCCAGGGCGCCGTGAACTCGGAACGACAGTAGAAGACGCCGCTCATCCGTAGAAAGTGCAGGGCTTCGCCAAGCGGGTCGTGCGCCAAGGGAATCTTCATAACGCGAGTATGCGCCCCGCGTGCCTGACCGTCCAGACCGTTGGACGAATGAGCATGAATCAGCGACTCCCGGGCATTGTTCGGTTCGATAGCGCGCGCGATAGTGGACCTGTAGACACGAAAGGAGTGACCCATGATTTGCGTCACCGGCGCCAGTGGAACCCTGAGCAGTGAGGTCATCAGGCAGCTCGAAGGGCAAGCGATACCGTTTCGCGGCGCTTATTTCTCAGAGAGAGCCGCGGAGATCGCCCGGGCCCGTGGAATCGAGGCCGTCACTATCGACTACAACCACCCGGCGACGCTTCGCGCGGCGTTTCAGGGCTGCGACGCCGTGTTCCTCCTGGGACCCAACGCATTGAATCAAACCGAACTCGAGCTGAATGCTGTCGACGCGGCGAGAGCCGCCGGCGTGCGGCACATCGTGAAGCAGTCCGTCATGGGCGCTGCAGAGGAAGCCTACAGCCTCGCGAACATTCACAGACCTGTGGAAAAGGCCATCGAGAGGAGCGGCATGACCTGGACGTTTCTTCGCCCGAACAGCTTCATGCAGAACGCTGTCACGTTCATGGCGCCGACGATCAGGGCTGAAGGCGCGTTCTACAGCGCGAGCGGCCAGGCGCGGATCAGCCACGTCGACGTCCGTGACATCGCCGCGGTGGCGGTGGCGGCGCTGACGACCGAAGGTCACGAAGAGCAGATCTACACGCTGAGCGGTCCAGAGGCGCTGACCTACGACGAAGTGGCTGATGAACTGTCGAAGGTGCTGGGACGTGCCATCCGTCACGTCAGTCTGCCGGCGACGGATCTGAAGGTCGGCATGCTCGCAGAGGGGATGCCGGAAGCCATTGCGGATCGGATGCTGGACCTGGAGCGCTACTTTCGTGAGGATCGCGCCAGTACGATCACCGACGATGTGAAGCGGGTGACCGGAAGAGCGCCGAGGCGATTTGCCGACTACGTGCGGAACACTGCCGCGACGGGTGTGTGGAATGCGGACGTCGCGTCAGCGGTGAGCTGAAATTCGTTCCGCGGCCGTCGAGACAGGCCGGAGTGATCGGCGACCTCAGGGTTCAGCGATCGCTCCGGCCGCGAGCGGCGGCCACAACGCTGCACCACGGCACGCAAGTCGAGGCGCAGCTCTATAGCGAGCGCCACCTTCAGCACAAAAAGATAGAGCGGAAAGAATGTCGGGCCGATGAGATGTCGGTACGGGACACGGGGCCACAGAAACCTCACGGCAGATACCCCTTTTGAGCTGGCTCGTAGTCGCTCAGAGCCTAAGCCGCCAGCCACGCTCAGGCAAGTCGAGAGAGGCGGCCGCTCGAGATCCAAGTTCGAGTTCACAGGGACCCGCACTGGTGGCGCTGACCCAGATGAACTCGAAGACTCTGTTGCGCTTCTATCGAGCGATTCCTTCCGGGCTCACCAAAACACCAGTAAGATCGGGCTGGTTTCGCAGTACCGGTCTTTACCTCCCGGGCGCGAGTCGCGCGGTTGGTCTAACGTTCCCCGCTCGGCTGGAGACGGACCGTCATGAGGTGACACATGCGACTGCTCACATCAATCGCCTGCATGATCGTGGGTTTGGGATTGTTGCTCACTGCCGACGCGAGCGGCCAGGGCGGCAGCCGAGGTTTCATGGACGTCTGGTCACCGATGCCGGTCAAGCCAAACCCCTTCGTCCCGCCGAACAAAGCGCACACCAGGCTCTCCGATCTGCTGGCAAAACATAAAGGGCAGCCGAACTGGGCGGAGATCGTCGTCCACGATCACTTGTTCCACGGCGAGTACATCTCGATGGCGGCTGGCGCGAAGACGCCGCGGCGATTCCATCAGGACCATCGCATCTGGTGGGTCGTGCAGGATGGACAGATTCGATTCACCATTGAAGGACAAGAGCCCTTCATCGCGTCAAAGGGCTTCCTCGTGCAGGTGCCAAAACGTCTCGTCTATCAGCTCGAAACGGTTGGCGATCGGCCATCCCTGCGTTTCGAGATGACCAACCCGCACGCCTACACGATGTATCCCGCGGACGAGACGCCGGCGCCGGTGCCTGGCGTGAAATACGAGCGAGCGCGCGTGGCGGCCGCAAAAGGGTCGTACGACGACGCGAACGTTCCGTACATCGATTACAACCTCACGATCGCCGGAAAGCAGACGCCCAAACGAAATCCGAATCAGTTCATCGGCGACCCGCACGATGGCGGCTACGTCAACGTTGGCATCGTGAACATTCTCAGGGGCGATCCCAACACACAACCGCCACCGCAGCCGGGCGATCGAGGCCACTATCACCTCACAGGGCCGGAAGCGTGGTTTGTTCTCGAAGGACAGAACGAATTTCTCATCGGCGATCTGCCGGTCTTCGTGGCCACTCAGGGCGATGTCGTCTATGCGCCGGCGCAAACGTGGCATCGTCCTCGCCACACGGGGAACGGCATGGCGACGAGGCTCGCGATCGTCGGATATGCCGATTCGCATGTGTACAGCCCCGAAGGAGAATCTCGTCGGTAAGGAGGCTCGATGCGGCACTGCCACACGTCCGTGTTGTTGATTGCCATCGTCATCGCTGCGCGGTCCGTTGATACGAACGGGCAGGGGCGAGCCGGCGGAACGGTCGATGGCGCGACGCTGCCATACAAGCTGATCGAGTTCCCGACACCTGCAACGAGCGCCGCTGGTTTTCCGGCGCCCTGGAACTTGATTCAGGTATCCGCCGTGGCGATTTCAGCCACAGGCAATGTGCTCGTGCTTCATCGCGGCGCGCATCCGATTCTGGAATTCGATCCGAGCGGCAGGTTCATCCGCTCGTGGGGCGACGGGTTGTTCAGTGAAGGAAAGGTCGCAGCCATTCCGCAGTCCAACTGGGCGCCGGACCGGTCGCGCTACTCGGCAGTGTATGGCCCTCCCGGATGCACGTCATGCGGCGCTCATTCGATTCGCGTCGATCCTCAGGGCAACATCTGGGTGGTCGACGCAGCCGGACACGTGATCTACAAACTGAATCAGGATGGCAAGGAGATCATGCGGCTCGGCCGGAAAGGGGTAGCCGGCACAGGCTCCGACACGTTCACTCTGCCGACCGACGTCGCCTTCGCGCCGAATGGCGACATCTACGTCAGCGACGGCTACGGCAGCGCGCGGGTCGTGAAATTCTCACGCGACGGCAAGTATCTGCTGCAGTGGGGGAAGCGGGGAAATGGCCCTGGCGAATTCATGCTGCCACACAACGTCGTCGTTGATGCGCAAGGACGGGTGTACGTGACCGATCGCGACAACCAGCGGATCGAAGTCTTCGACGCCAACGGGAAGTACTTGACCGAGTGGAAGGAAACCGGCGGCGTGTCGGGCATGGTGATCACGAACGATGGCAACCTCGTGGCCGGCGCCGTCTTGCGCGATTTGAATGGCAAAGTAATCGGCAGATTTCCCGACGCGCAGGCGGCGCACGGTGCGGCGGTTGACAAGGCAGGGAGTGTGTATCTCGCGCAACTGAGCGGGATTGTACAGAAGTATGTAAGACAGTGACGTGTCCCGTGCGTTAGCGGATGGGTGGATCAATTCAGGGAGCGGCGGTGGCACAGGTCGATCAACAGCGATGGCGGCGCGGGGCAGAAGGCCCTCGACGTTCGATGATCATCGGCATCCCGAACCGCGGCCGCAGCGTGATCAGCGGCCAGGGGGTCGGCTGGTGTCCAGGCACCAGCCGAAGACGGTACGCCTGCGCGAACGCCGCGACGCACAGCTGCGTTTCGATCAACGCGAACTGACTGCCAATGCACTGGCGCGGGCCGGCGCCGAAGGGGATGTAGACGAACTTCGGCCGCTCGGCGCTGCGCTCGGCCGAGAAGCGCTCGGGGTCGAACACCTCCGGGTCCGACCAGTGGACGGGAAGGCGATGCAGCACGTAGGGGACGACAAACGCCAGCCATCCCCGCGGCATGCGGTACCCGCCCAGCTCGTCGTCGGCGAGCGCCTGCCGCGAAAAGCCCCACGCCGGCGGATACAAGCGCATCGATTCGTCGATCACCATGCGCAGACAGGGCAGGTTCGCGAGATCGGAATACTCGGGCGAGCGGCCGTCGAGCACCTCGTCGATTTCGTGCTCGAGCCGTTGCTGAACCGGCGGATGCTGCGACAGCAGATACCACGTCCACGTCAGCGCGAGTGACGTCGTCTCCTGTCCCGCCAGCAGAAACGTCGTCACCTCCACGCGGAGTTGATCGTCGGTCATCATCTCGCCTGTGTCCTCGTCACGCGCGGACATGAGCATCGACAGCAGATCGGCGCTGTCAGACGGATGGCGCCGGCGCGTGGTGATGACGTAATCGACCGCATCGCGCAACAGGGCACGCGCAGCCTGGAACCGGCGATACTTCGGCATCGGCCAGATGTCGGTGAGGCCGAGCGACCAGAAGCTCTCACCGACGTGTTGATTGATCGTTGTCCAGGCTTGATCGATCGTCGACGCGAACGGGCCAAGGTCGCCGCCGAGCAGGGTCCGGACGACCACCGTCCGCGTGAGCCGCATCATCTCGTCTTCGACATCCACCGGTCGCCCGGTATCCGCCAGACTCTGCCATCTGGCCACCGCGTCTCGCGCCGCGTCGGCCATCACGTGAGCGAGCGCCGCCATCCGCTGACGATGAAACGCCGGCTGCGCGATGCGCCGCTGGCGCAGCCAGAAATCGTCTTCACTCGTCAGCAGGCCGTTGCCGAGAAACAGCCGGAGTTTGTCGTAGAGAGGACTCTTGTGATAGTTGCGGGCGTTCTCCTGCAGGACGTGACGGACATCGACCGGGTTGGTGATCAGGTACCCGTTCTGTGGACCGATCTTGAAGGAGACGACGTCGCCGAATTGCCGAGCGGCGTGCATGAACACACCAATCGGATCCCGCCGGATCGCAGGGAGCATGCCGAGGATCGGCATTCCCCGCGGTCCCGGTGGGAATGTGCCAGCCGTGTGGGTCGCCTTCATCGTCCGAGACGACCTGCTCCCCTCACGCGTCCAGTGAGCTTCGGCTGGGCACGAGGCAACGCCTGTCTTGCCGCAGCTGCGTGGTCGCGAAGGCGGAGCTAGCTGGAGGCCAGCGCCTTCCCGTAGAGCGCCAGCAAGCGGCTCCAGGCTTTTTCGGCCTGCGGCTCGTTGTAGACGCCGGAATCCGGCGGGCACCACCCGTGCGCCGCGCCTTCGTACACTTCGATCTCCGCCGGCAGATTCGCCTTGCCGAACGTTTCCTTCAGCACGGTCTTCTCGTTCGGCGACCGCTGGTCGTCGTTTGCGGCGATCGCGATGAGGAGCTGAATCTTGGTCTTGGCCGCCAGAAGGTGCGGGCTGTTCGGCGTGTCGTTGACGAGTCCGCCGCCGTGGAACGAGGCGACGGCGCCCACGCGATCCGGCACCGCGGCCGCGGTGCGAAACGCGATCGGGCCGCCCATGCAGTAACCCTGCGTGCCTACCTTGCGGTTCTTGTCCACCGACGCCTGTTTGTCCATCCAGGCGATGAAGGCCTTGGCGTCGCTCATCTGCGTGGTCTCGTTCAGCGTCCCCGCCAGCGGCCGGAGATCGGCGATGGGTGTGGCTGCCCCCTTGTCCGCGGTCGGCGCCTTCTTGGTTCGATAGAACGGGTTCACAACGAGCACCGAATAGCCGGATTCGGCGAGCCGCTTGCCCATCTGCCGGAATGCGGGCCGCAGTCCGAAGATGTCCGGCCACACCAGCACGCCGGGCGCGGTTCCGGTTGCCGGGTGCACGAAGTAACAGTCGCAGGTGCCGTCGGGCGTCGTCACCGTCACTTCCGATTCGGTCACCGCGACCGCGTTGGCGACCTGGGGGAGGGTCAACGCAATGCCCGCTCCGACGAGCACGCCAAACTGCCGGCGAGTGACCAGTCCGAGCGCCTCATAGTCCTGTCGATCCTGTTCAAAATGATCCTGATCGCACATGGTTGCTCCTTGTCGATACATCGCGCGGCAGATTCACCGCAGTACTGCCACACTCTACAACGACTTCCGCGTCAGCGGCCCCCGTGGGATCCCTGACTAAAAGACGCTCCCTCGCCTGCCAGCCCATCCGGTTAGATCTCACCGGCCGATCGGTCACGGACCCGCCGACGCATCGTTTGATACGCTAGTCAACGGCGCGTCATGTCCAGACTCGGCCGCGTTGCATCAGCGCTAATCGTCCTCGGCGCGATCGGTACGGCCGCAATTGACCTCGGCCGAGCTCGCTAGCTTCGAGGTCTTCCTTACCACTTGCTGCGACCATGCGACACCTGTTCATCTGCACGCTGCTTTGTATTCTGCCGATAGCAGCACTCGCTCAAACCACCCGTTCCCTCGCTCAGCCGCGCCAAGCCGAGGGTTCGGATCTTTCCACGAACTCTGCCCGCGTGCTGGACTGGGCAAATCGCCTGATGGCCAAAGACCCGAAGGTCCGGGCAATGGCCGAAGCCACCCTGGTCAAAGGGGCGGGGCGCTCGTTGCCTTTGTTGAGACGACTCCTGAACCGTGGCGACGAAGATCTGGATCTGAGGACTTTTGAGATCATCCGGCGGATCGGTCCGCCGGCCATTCCGCTGCTTGTTGAGCTGCTTCGTCATGAGCAAGTCTCTTTCAGGCGCAACGCCGCCGATTCCTTGATTGACCTGGCCCCCGATACAGAGTGGATTCAGCCGGCGTTGAGACGGGCACTGAGAGACGAGGACGCGATGGTGGCGGGCGATGCCGCGCGAGCCCTGGGCGCTTTGGGCCCGAAGGCAAGTCCGTCAGTAAGCGCTCTCGTCACGACGCTTTCGCACGAGGATCCTTACGTCCGCGTCTACGCGGCGGAGGCCTTGGCGTCCGTCGGTCCGAAGGCGGGCGTCGCGACCAAGGACCTCGCCGGAGCCTTGGGCGATCCCATTCCCGGCGTCCGATGGGCAGCGGGTGAGGCCCTGGCAAGCATCGGCCCGTCCGCGTACTCCGCTGTGCCTCAGTTGATCGAAGCGCTGCAGGATGAATTTCTCTATGTGCGCATCTGCGCGGCCGGAGCGCTCGGAAACCTCGGGCCGAAAGCACAGATGGCCCAGGAAGCGTTGAGAGCAGCCGCGAACGATCCCGCGCTGCGTAGTGAAGCTGAATGGGCGCTGAATCGAATCGCTGGCGTCGAATCTGGAGAGCCGGTCGTCTCACTCGTTGTGCCCGTGCCTTCCGTCGCGCCCCAACCGGAGACGACGGTGGCTCAAACGGGCAATCCTCCGGTTGACTGGGACATTTCCACCGGTCGGAATATCGTCTGGAGCGTCGAGTTGGGAAGCCCCACGTATGGCCGTCCCGTGGTTGCCGGCGATACGGTCTATGTCGGTACCGACAACTCCAGGCACATGAACGCCGACTTTCAGGAAGAGAGCGGCGTGCTCATGGCTTTTCGGGCGACCGATGGCGCGTTCCTTTGGCAGGACGTTTCCCCGAGAGTGGAGCGCGGCCTGCGTGAGTTCGTGCTGCCGTCGACGACAAGCGGGCCGTATGTGGACGGGAACCGATTGTTTTATGTCACCGCCGAGTGCCAACTCCGTTCCCTCGACACGCAGGGTTTCCGCGACGGCGAGAACACTGGTCCGTATCGGGACGAGGTCTTCCACGACAACGCGGCGGCCGACATCGCCTGGGAGCTCGACATGTGCTCCCGCCTCGGGGTCTTTCCGCATGAAGCCTCCAACAGCGACGTGTTGGCGGTGGGCGATCTGCTGATGGTCAGTACCTCCAACGGCCAGAATGAGGGCCATATGCGCGTCCCATCCCCGCGCGCCCCAAGCCTGATCGCGGTCGACAAGCACTCGGGTGACGTGATCTGGCGGGCCATCGGCGCAGGCGGACAGGTGCTGCATGGCCAGTGGTCCAGCCCTGTGGCGGCCAACGTCAACGGGCGAATGCTCGTACTCTTCGGCGGAGGAGATGGCTGGCTGCGCGCCTACGACGCAGCGTCCGGTCACGAAGTCTGGCGATTTGACGGCAATCCCAAGGACGCCCGCTGGCTTCCGCGCCCCGGCGTCCTTTCGCGTAGCTTTATCGTGGCTTCACCGGTCTTTGCCGACGGCCGCGTCTTCATTGCCATGGGCCAGAGTCCAGGGCACGGCAACGGACCTTCGTTGATGTATGCGATCAGTCCCAACGGCCAGGGAGACGTCACCGCGAGCAGGCTCCTCTGGACTTCTCGCGAGGTCGGCCGCGTGGTGGGAACGCCCATCGTGAAGGATGGCCTGTTGTACGTCGCGGACCTGGGCGGGACGGTTCATTGTCTGGACGTGGCAACCGGCGCCCACGTCTGGAAGCACGAGACGAACGAGGAGATCTGGGGTTCACTGCTGCTGGCTGGCGACCGGCTGTACGTTGGGACCGTTGAAGGCAACATGACTGTTCTTCGTGCCGGGCGGCAAAAGGAATTGCTGGCACAGATCGAGATGGATGCGCCGCTCTATTCGCGTCCAGCGCTGATCGGCGATGCGATTTATCTGGCCACCGCGCGCCGGTTGTACCTCATCGCGGCAAAGCCTTGATCTTGGAATTGTTGGACATTACGGAGCCGCCAAGATCATGGTCTAGGGGCCCGGGCACGCCGAACGACGGCTACAAAATGCCGCGGGTTCTCAGGCAGTCCTTGATCTTCCCGCGCCGTTCGGCGAGTCGGCCCTCGCGAAATGTTATGTAGATCACGCCGTCGATGTTGCTGAACTTCTCGGCGCGGTCGGCTTTCAGGACGATGGTATCGAAGATCCCGAGTCGTGCGTGACAGAGCCCGATCTCGTGGATTACGTTCTGCCGTGCTCGTTTGATCTCAACATTCGCTGTCGGGTCATCGGGCGTCATGACCGCGAACGCGAGACGGGCGTTGTTGAGCATCTGCTGCCAGCGATCGGACACAAGCCTCCCTGCGGTTGACTCCGCCTCAAAGGAATCAACCGGAAGCTTCCACCGTTTCAGCATGTCGACCAGCACCGTCCAATCCTCGCCTGGGCCGTGAGCAATCAAGATGCGGTTGGGGATCTCTGTCGTTCCGACGAGGAGCGTTCGTCGGATGTAGTCGAGCATCTGCCGTGCTGCCCTGAGGGGAGACTCACCGACGTCACCGTGACGACGCAGGGTTGCCTCGCATGCGGGGCATATCCGCGCTGCCGCCATCGCCGCGCTCCGCTGGTTCGCGTCCATCCACCAGTCCCACAGGCAACCGACAGGCGGCTTGTGCGTCATTAGATTGTTCGCATCCTCGCTGAGTCCCACGCCGACGGTCAAGGCTGCCGCGATCAGCTGATACAAGAAGAACAGGCGCAATGACGGATCGTTTGGTGATTGTCCGAGCTTGAGTTCGCCGCTTAGATAAGCCCGGTTCGGCAGAAGTTCGACGAGGAGCTCGCCGTTGGAAAAGCTCCCCTCACAGACGACAAGTCCTCGGATCTTGGAGGGCAACTTCCGGTCAAGGCTGAGAACGTCAATCGTTCCGGGTCCGCCGGAGACCGCCCGACTGACTGGATTCAGTTGAAACTTGAAGTGCGTCTGAAGGCCATTGGCGTCATTCAACGCCCTGGAGAGCGTCTTGAACGACCGACTGCGTGGATGGGCGTATACACGGACAACGGGACGCATAAAGAAGAACGATTGTAGGCAATAACTTCGGGCAGCTCAACCATGAGACGACCTCGATTCCTCGTCAGCCAGGTGTGGCTTCGTCGCATCCGGAATGAAGTCCCGGCCCAATCTGCTTGTGCAAGACACTCAAGACACTAGAGCCGCGTGCGGTGATCATCGTTCCGTGTCGCTCGTTCGCTGTGGTGCAGTCTGAACCGCAGAACCCAGGCCTATCCGACGGCCGGGTATTCGCGTGTCATGACGTTCCTCATTGGCGCGTTGGAGTGTTATTCGGCGTCAGCTTCAGCAGCTTGCCACCTGCCCCCTCAGTCAGCACATAGACAGCACCGTCCTGAAAGACGCGCACGTCGCGAATCCGCTGGTTGAGATCGGTCAGCAGCGGTTCCTCGTTGACGACCTTATCGTTCTTGTCCAACTCCAGACGGAAGATCGCCTGCCCGGCCAGGCCACCCACCAGCACGCTGGTCTTCCATTGCGGGAAGAGGTCGCCCCGATAGAAGACCAGGCTGGACGGCGCGATGACCGGATCCCAGTAATACCGCGGCTGTTCCATTCCCGGCTTCTCGACAATGGCGTCGCCGATCTTCGTGCCGGGATAGTTGATGCCGTGCACGATCACCGGCCAACCGTAGTTCTTGCCCTTCTCGATGAGATTCAGCTCATCGCCACCGCGCGGACCATGCTCGACTTCCCACAGCCGTCCGTCGGGCGCGAAGGTCAACCCCTGCGGTGTTCGATGACCCATCGACCAGACTTCCGGCAGGCCGAGCGCCGGATTGCCGGCGGCCGGCTTTCCTTCCGGTGTGATGTGGATCACCTTGCCCAGGTATTTGTCGGTTTGCTGGGCCTGCAGCGGAAGCGGATCGCCAGTGGACCGGTCGCCAATCGCGACGAACAGGTTGCCGTCCTTCGGATCGATGGCGATGCGGGAACCGGTCTGGCTCACCGCTCTGTTGGTGAAAGGGGTGCCTTGAAAGATGGTTTGCACATTTGACAGCGTGCCCGCGTCCTCATCCAACGTGCCACTGTCGACAGCCTGGACGCAATTGTCGGCATCAACGATGCGCATGTAGACGAAGAAGATTCTGTGGTTGCTCGCGAAGTTCCGATCCAGCGCCACGTCGAGGAGGCCCGCCTGTCCGCGGAAATACACCGGCGGCATATTCACGGTGATGGTGTGCAAGGCCGAACCATCCTTGTTGAGGATGCGGAGGCGGCCCGGCTTCTCCGTGATGAGAAAACGTCCGCTCGGTAAGCAGCGCGACCGCCCAGGGGTTATCCAAGCCGCTGGCGATGGTTGTGACCGCGACGTCCGTGGTCTTGTGATACGGAGCATGCGTCTGCCCCGGAAACACCGGATGATCGGTGTCCAGTTCCGGGGGCGCTTGTCGATGGGCTGGCCTTCGACCGTGAATTTCTCGAAGGAACGGCGAGCGGCGCCCGCGTTGCCTTGACCGGCAGGCGGCGTCTGGGCAATCAGCCATGGAACCATTGCCAGTCCGGCGACGAGCGCCGATCATCACGATTCGTTTCATTTCAGTCTCCTATGGCCAGGTACCAGGCCAACGTCAATGATATTGCCCAGATGCAATATTGGCGAGGGACATCCCCGTCATCTTCCGTCTTGACCCTTGACGGGATGGAGCGCATAGTCGGCCGAACATTCCAACGGAGGGCCGAATGCGCTTCAGAAACTCGCCCGCGGTAGTCTCCGCCGCTCTCGCATTCCTCGTCGTCGCCACGCTCGGCACGCGACCGGCCAGCGCGCAAACCAGCCAGGCCGAAATCCGCGGCACGGTCGTCGACGAAAGTGGCGCCGCGCTGCCCGGCGCCACCGTCACGGCCACGCACGTCGATACCGGTGCGCTGCGAACCACCGTCACCTCCGCGACCGGTGTGTTTCTGATGCCGGCAATGCCGCTCGGGCGCTACAAGGTGCAGGCCGAGCTGACCGGTTTCAACAGCATGATTCAGGACAACTTCCGACTCGAGGTCGGTCAGTCCGCGGTGCTGACGTTCGCCTTGAAGCTCGCGACGGTGCAGGAAACCGTCACCGTCACCGGCGAATCGCCGCTGGTCGATACCCGTTCGTCCGATCTGGCGAGCCGTGTGTCTGCCGGTCAGGTCCAGGATCTGCCGCTCAACGGGCGCAACTGGCTCGATCTGGTCGCACTGGTGCCGGGCGCGCGCGGGAATCCGGGCACGGTGCGGGCGGGATTTGCCGGCGGTGACATGGCGAAGTACCAGGTGGACGGCGTCGATGTCAGCGGCACGTGCTGCGGCGGGTCGAACCAGGGCTACAGCCAGGAGAACATCCAGGAGTTCGAAGTGATCACCAACCGCTACGACGCGGAGTACGGACGCGCCGCGGGCGTCGTGATCAACGCCGTGACCAAATCGGGCACCAACCAGTTTCACGGGTCGGGATTCACCTTCCTTCGCGACAGCGATCTGGGAGATGCGAAGAACTTCTTCACGAACACGGTGCAGCCATTTCACGAAAAACAGATGGGCGCGAACGGCGGCGGTCCACTCAAGCACGACCGCGCGTTCCTGTTCACCAGCTACGAGTACCAGAACCGTGCCGTCACCGCGATTCCAAAGACCGGCTTCGCGTCGGTGGACGTGCCGGCGAGCAACGACATCTCGCGTCACTACTTCACCGGCCGTGTCGATCTCCAATTGGGACAGTCGCACCGGCTCTTCGTCCGATCGTCGGTCTACAACTGGGAGCAGATCAACGTCGGCGTCGGGGAGCGCAACGCGCTGTCGAACGGCTACAGCCGTCCGTCGAAGAACACGGACCTCTCGGTTGGCGAGACCTGGGTGATCAGCAACAAGATGGTGCATGAGATTCGGGCCGGCTTCTCGGCGATCGACAACCAGCTCGTCTCGAATTCGGCTCTGCCGCTGCACACGTTCCCGTCGATCATCCTCGGTTCGCCGACCAACTCGCCGCAATGGTGGAAGGAATTCAACCTGCAGATCAACAACTCGCTGAGCTACTTCATCCCGTCCTGGCACGGCGAGCACAGCCTGAAGACCGGCTTCCAGTTCTTCCAGCCGCACTACAAAGGCGCGTTTCCGAGCGCCGAGCCCTGGGGCGCGTCGTACACCTTCTCCACCGATCCCCGGGATCCGAACGATCCCAGCACCTATCCGGCGCCCACCCGCTACTCGGTCGTTCTCGGCGACCCGTCGTACAAGATCCTGAACACGACATACGCGGGATTTTTCAAGGACGACTGGCGGCTGTCACCCAAGGTCACGCTGAATCTGGGCTTCCGCTACGACGTCGAGCTCGGCACCGTCAACACCGACCTGCAGAATCCCATCCAGTCGGGCAAGAAGCACGGCGACTACGACAACATCGCGCCGCGCCTCGGTTTCGCCTACGACGTCAGGGGTGATGGACGGACGGTGATTCGCGGCGGCTACGGCCGGAACTTCGACAAGGTGCTGCTCAACATCTCCAGCAACGAACGCCGTTCCCTGCTGTTCCAGTTCGCCAGTCAGACGGTGCTGAATCCGCCGTACACCAATCCGCTTGGCGGCGTCACGTTCGAAGACATCAAGGCCCAGAATCTTCCGCGCAACATCGTCGTGATCGACAACGACTACCGGACACCCACGGCGGATCAAGTGTCGATCGGCCTCGCCCAGCAGGTCGGTTCGCGCGTGTCGTTCCAGATGGACTACGTGTACAGCAACGGCTTCAACGAGCCGCGCGCGCGCAGCATCAACTTCTTCGAGGATCCGGCGACGCACCTGCCAATCCATCCGAGCCGCGCCGGACGTCCGTATCCGCAATACAACGAGATCACCCTCTACGAGACCACCGCAGCTTCAGACTACGACGGCTTGCAGTTTGGCGTCACGGGCCGGCAGATTGGTCCCCAATGGGCGCGGACCGACGTGTCGGGCAGCTACACGCTGTCGTGGACGTACAGCGATCATGAAAGCAATCGCTTCGACGGCGTGACCAATCCGTTCAACCTCGACGACGAATGGTCGTTCTCGGCGAGCGATCAGCGGCACCGGGTGGCCACCAATACCTCGACGCAGCTTCCGTGGGGTGTCCAGATGGCGACGATCTTCTTTGCCGGATCGAAGCGGCCCATCAACACGCGGACCACGCTCGATCCGTTCGGCAGCGGCGCCGGTCGCTGGCTCGATGCGACGGGCCGCGTGGTTCCCCGCAACAGCGAGCGAACGACCGCGAACGATTACAAGCTCGATCTCCGGCTGGCGAAGACCTTCGCCCTCGCCGGCCGGCTGCGCCTGCAGGGCATCTTCGAGGCATTCAACATCCTGAACACCAGGAACCTCACGAACTTCAACGGCATCGTCACCGCAACCACATATCTACAACCGGCGAGCTCCACAGAGGTGTTCTACCAGCCCCGCCAGCTGCAGTTCGCCTTCCGCGTGACGTACTAAGTAATAAGTAATAGGGTGGCTTCGACACGCCCGCGCGTAACGTCGGAGCCACCCCTCAGTTCGTCGACGAATCGAACTCGCGCCTACCTCGCAGCGCGATCACGGAGGCGACACGCGCAGCGGCGGTAGTTGAAATCTGGTACCAACGGAGGCGAACCATCCGCGCGTTCGACCCGTCCAAAAGGGCGTGATGCACACGCTTTTTTTCGACCTGCGCGAAATAGTCCGCACTCTCAGCCGCGAGCGGTCTTACGCTGCGACCGTCGTCCTCACCCTCGCGCTCACCATTGGCGCCACAACCGCCATGTTTTCCATCGTCGACGGCGTGCTTCTGAAGCCGCTTTCGTATCCCGAGCCGGAACGGCTCGTGAGCCTGCACGAGGTGTGGCAGCAGTTCGTCGATCGGGTTCCGACGCTGCCCGTCAACGAACGTCACTTGGAATACTGGCGCGAACACGCGCAGTCCTTCGAGGCAATGGCGCAGTATCTTCCGCTGCCGGCAAACCTCACGGGAGTCGGGCCAGCCGAGCAGATTAGTGTCACGCGCGCGAGCGGATCGTTGTTCGCGGTACTCGGGGTGCAGCCCGCACGCGGCCGCACGTTGACGCCGGACGACGAGCGCGCGGAGCGTGCGGACGTGACGGTCATCACCGATACGTTCTGGCGTCAGCGCCTGAATGGTGATCCCGCCGTGCTCGGCAAGGCCATTACGCTCGACGGGAAGCCCTACACCGTGGTTGGCGTACTGCGGCCGGATTTTCGATTGCCCGTGGGCGCACAACTCAGAGCCAACCTCGACGCGTTCATTCCTCTGCGTGTGAATGTGGGATGGATCGGCGATCACAACAATCAGGCCATCGGCCGGCTGCGGCGGGGCGTGACGATTGAGCAGGCGCGAACCGAGTTGAACGTCCTGCAGGCGCAGGTGAGCGGCATCGCGACGCGCGAAGCGCACGAACCGGTCACGCTGACGAGCATCGTCTCACCGCTCGGCGAGACGGTTGTCGGCGGCGCACGCGGCGGGCTATTGCTGCTGTTTGGCGCGATGGCCGCGGTGCTGCTCATCGCATGTACGAACCTCGCGAATCTGTCGCTGTCGCGTGCGGTGGGCCGCGTGCGTGAAGCGGCCATCCGATCGGCGCTCGGCGCGAGCGGCCGGCGTCTGGTGGTGCGCGCGGTCGTCGAGCAGGTGGTGCTGGCGATCGGCGGCGGCGCGCTTGGGGTGTGGGTAGCGTGGGCGGCGATCGCCGCGTTCGTCCGCACGGCGCCGGTCGATCTTCCGCGCGTGGACGATGTGGCACTCGACGAACGCGTACTGTGGTTTGCGGCGGCCCTGTCGCTCGTGACGGGCCTGGTCGTCGCGATCCTGCCGGCACTGCGCACGGCGGCGCGGGACGTACAAGGGGTGCTACGCGCGAGCAGTGCCGCGGTAACGAGCGAACGCAGCGGTATGCGGACCCGCAACACGCTGCTCGCCGTGCAAGTGGGGTTGTCGGTGACGCTGCTCGTCGTGACGGCGCTCCTCACCACAAGCCTGCTGCGCGCGCTGCGAGTTGATACGGGGTTTGCCCCCGAGCGCGTCCTCACGGTGGACATGGCGTTGCCGGCCGCGCGCTACGCGCAACAGCCGGCGCTGCTCGCAGTGTACGACCGCTTGCTCGAGACCATTGCGTCGGTCCCCGGCGTGCAAAGCGTCTCGACGATCTCGCTGCTTCCGTTTGGCGGCGGCGGACAGGTGAACTTCATTGTCCCGCTTGGCGCAGCCGTCCCTCGATCGGAGCAGCCGAGCGCCAACTTCCGGTTCGTCGCACCCGACTACTTCAAGACCGTCGGGATCACATTGCGGCGCGGCCGGTCGTTCGCGCAAAGCGAGCGCGATCCCAACCGCCTGACGCCGGCGGTCATTTCCGAAGCGACGGCGAAGCGCCTGTGGCCGGGCGAGGATCCCATCGGCAAACAGTTCGGCCGTGGCCTGGATGGCGAGGCCGGCTTCGAAGTGGTCGGTGTGACAGTCGATGCGCGGACGACGTCAATCGAACGCGAGGCGCCGCTGATGGTGTATGTGCCGTACTGGTGGCGCGCGCGCAATGCGACGTCGCTCGTGCTGAAGAGCGCATCCGAGCCGGAGGCCCTCACCGCGAGCGTGCGGCAGGCGATCGCGCAGGTGGATCCGGATATCGCGGTCGGACAGACGCGTACGCTCTCGCAACTCGTCGAACGGGCGCTCGCACCGCGCCGCTATCAGACCACGCTGTTCATCGCGTTCGGCGTCGTCGCGTTGTTCATTGCGACGATCGGCGTGTACGCCGTCACCGCCTACGGCGTCTCGCGCCGCAAGCGCGAGATGAACATCCGCGCGGCGCTCGGGGCACAGACGTCGGAAGTGCTCGGCATGATCGTCCGCCAGAGCAGCGCCCCGATCGTAGCCGGCACCGTCGGCGGCATTGCCGGCGCGCTCGCGCTAGGCAGCACGATCAGCGGGTTGTTGTATGGCGTTGCCGCGACCGACCCAGGGGTGATTGGCGTCGCCGTGCTCGTGGTGACCGCTGTCGGCCTGATCGCGGCCCTCGTCGCCGCGCGTCAGAGCGCCGCGATCGATCCGGCGGCGGCGCTTCGAGAACAATAAGGGGTTAGGCGTTTTAACCAACCGACAACAGCGCCGATGCCGTGCGACCTCACGATCTGCGGTTTACACGATCTGCGGTTTACTTGAGTCTCACCGGCGCCAGCGCTACACTGCGGCCTTCGCTCGCGCTTCCGGAAAGAGTCCGAGTGCACGTTGCAGAGGCAACGTTCTTCGCTGCAATTACGGTGCGACATCGAAATCCCACGGGAGGGAACCAGTGGCAGTTCGCAAGGCCGCGCAGAAAGGCCAATCGCAAGCAGCGGCGAAACAGACAGCAACCTCTGCGACGCGCCTGAGCCGTGGACCGGTCGACGCCCCGGGAAGCGTCATCGGAAACCGCTGCCTCAAGAGCCGATGGACACACGGATGGGCGAACCGAGAGGCAAACAGATGGGCCAAAAGGGCATGAAGGCTGGCTGGCGCAGCGGGCGAGGCTAAGTCCGGATCGATGCTGTCGCGTGCATCGAAGAGATGCTCATGACCGACAGAGTCGGCATTTGGATCGACCACAGGAAGGCGGTCATCGTCTCCGCCTCAGCGGATCGCGTGACGGTCAAAACGCTGGAATCCAAGGTCGGACCGCACGCCCGTTATTCAGGTCGCGCAGGGTCCACGATGCCGAGAGGGCGGCCCGCAGGACGAGGGCGGCGAGAAAAGATACGAGGAACGCTACGGCCAGCATCTTGACCAGTACTACGACGAGGTCATCAGTCACCTGGGGCAACCCGAGGCTCTTCTGATCCTCGGGCCAGGTGAGGCCAAGTTGCAACTGAAGGAGCGTCTGAGCCACTCCACGGCTCTGTCGAAGTGCATCGTGCGAATCGAGACCACGGACAAGTTGACCGATCCGCAGATCGTCGCGAAGGTCAAGGAGCACTACGGGATCGATCGCTGAGAAACAACCAGTCCTCGTCGTTGACCCCGCCTACTCCCCGCTTGCTGGGTCGGAAGATCTACGGTGCTTTCTCGAGGTCGCGATACGCGTGACCCTCCTGTTCAATTGTGCACACACGGCGCCTGGCCTTCCCCGTAAGAATGGACGAGGGGGAGCAGGTCCGAGTCATATCGGACGGCGCGCCGAATGGCCCCGTCGGTCGTCGTGCGCGTGAGGCATCCCGCCCACACGTTTCATCGCCGACACGTCCGAGTCCGATCCATGCAGTCACATCACTCGGGAGTCGACATCCATGAATATCAGACCGCTCCACGACCGCATCCTCATCCAGCGCCTTGACGAAGGCGAACAAAGGGTCGGCGGAATCATTATCCCCGACACCGCCAAAGAGAAGCCACAGCAAGGCAAGGTGATCGCCGCGGGCGCCGGCAAGATTCGGGACGACGGCAGGCGCCAACCGCCGGATGTCAAAGCTGGTGACCGCATCCTCTTCGGCAAGTACTCGGGGCAGGAGGTCAGGCTCGATGGTGAGGACTATCTCATCATGCGAGAAGAAGACGTCTTGGGCGTCATCGGCGGCAGCGACCCGAAGAAACGGAAGTAGGAGAGAGAGAGCAATGGCCAAACAGATTGTGTACGGCGAGCACGCACGGCAGGCCGTGCTCCACGGCATCAACCAACTGGCGGACGCCGTCAAGGTGACCCTCGGTCCCAAAGGCCGCAACGTGGTGATCGATAAGAACTACGGATCGCCGACGATCACCAAGGATGGCGTCACCGTCGCCAAGGAAATCGACCTGAAGAATCCGCTGGAAAACATGGGCGCGCAGATGGTGCGCGAGGTCGCGAGCAAGACGTCGGACACGGCCGGCGATGGCACGACGACCGCGACGGTGCTCGCGCAGGCGATCTATCGCGAAGGCGCGAAGAACGTGGTGGCCGGCGCGAACCCGATGGACATCAAGCGCGGCATCGAAAAGGCCGTCGAGGCGATCACGGGCGAGCTCAAGAAGATGTCCAAGCCGGTCAGCGGCAATATGGTCGCGCAGGTCGGCACCATTTCGGCGAACAACGACGAGACGATCGGCAAGATCATCGCCGACGCGATGGACAAGGTCGGCAAGGACGGCGTGATCACGGTCGAGGAAGCCAAGAGCATGGAGACCTCGCTCGACGTCGTCGAAGGCATGCAGTTCGACCGCGGCTACCTGTCGCCCTACTTCGTGACCGACCCGGAGCGCATGGAAGTCGTGCTCGAGAATCCGGTCATCTTGATCCACGAGAAGAAGATTAGCTCGATGAAAGATTTGCTGCCCGTGCTCGAGCAGGTGGCACGCCTCGGGCAGCCGCTCCTCATCATCGCCGAGGACATCGAGGGCGAAGCACTCGCGACGCTCGTCGTGAACAAACTGCGCGGCACACTGCATGCGGCGGCCGTGAAGGCCCCGGGGTTCGGTGATCGTCGCAAGGCCATGCTCGAAGACATTGCCACGCTCACCGGTGGAAAGGCCATCACCGAGGATCTGGGCCTCAAGCTTGAGAACCTCAAGTTGGAAGACCTCGGCAAGGCGAAAAAAGTCACGATCGACAAGGACAACACGACGATCGTTGAAGGGGCGGGCACGTCGGCGGCCATCGGGGGTCGCGTGAAACAGCTCCGGGCCCAGGTCGAGGACACCACGTCGGACTACGATCGCGAGAAACTGCAGGAGCGGCTGGCGAAGCTGGTCGGTGGCGTCGCCGTCATCAAGGTCGGCGCGGCCACGGAGACCGAGATGAAGGAAAAGAAGGCACGCGTGGAGGACGCGATGCACGCGACCAAGGCGGCGGTCGAGGAGGGCATCGTACCGGGCGGCGGTGTGGCACTGCTTCGCGCGTCGAAGGTCCTCGGGAATCTGAAGCTCGGCGGCGATCAGCAGATCGGCGTCAACATCGTAGCGCGCGCCATCGAAGAGCCGATGCGCTGGATCGCGACCAACGCGGGCCAAGAAGGGTCGATTGTCGTACAGAAGGTGCGCGAGATGAAGGACGACGAGGGCTTCAACGCGCTGACCGACACGTACGAGAATCTCGGACACGCAGGGGTCATTGACCCGGCCAAAGTCGTGCGCTCAGCGCTCCAGAACGCCTCGTCCATTGCATCGCTGCTCCTCACCACCGAAGCACTCGTCTGCGAGATTCCCGAAGAGAAGAAGGAAGCGCCGATGCCGGGCGGTGGCGGGATGGGCGGCATGTACTAACGCACGCCCAGAGACGCAGGCAGAAGGCTCGAGATGAAGCACCAGCGGCGCGACCGACGCATGTCGGCCGGGCCTTCGCCCGAGCAGCGGTGCTGCGCAGAGGCCAATGTCCCAGGATAGGCACGATCCTTCAACTGACGCTGTCCCATCGCAAACAGTTCGCGACTCCTGGGATCGCGATCAATGCGTACGTGTTAGGCCGTCATCGCTGCTCTCTTCATGAGGCCTTCGCGGCACGCTTGCCGGCTCCAAGGTCTGCTTTGGCGGGATGCGGCCGTGGACTGTCGGCACCGTCGGTGAGCCGCGCATAGGCTCCGTTGGGTTTGACGCACAGGAACTTCATGTCAACGAGCATGTCGAGCACGCGTTGACACAGCAATCGCTCGGCCCCGCAGAACCGTTGCGCCTGTTCGCGAGTCAAGCGCAGACCCGGCATTTCCAGATACTCGGCACGGATACGTGTGAGCAGTGCGTTGTGCGGCATCACGGCCTCTACACGTCAGTCGAACGTCGCGAGTCTCGCAGTTCACGCTCGGCCTGTAACCAGTCGTCCAGGTCGTGTCCGTGCTCGTGGTCGCGGGCGAGGTAGAGGTCGTACGCGCGACGAGCAATGTCGTGCTCGGTCACGTTCGCGGCTGCGTCGATCAGCACCTTCGGTGAGCGGTCGGCAGCCGTTGTGAGCGCATCGTCTGTCTTTCGCTTCGCTGATTTCGCCATCACGATGACCTCGCCGGTGCCGCGTGTTCTTGTCGGAACGTGCCGAGCAACACGAACTCGTCGTCGCCGTTGGCAAACCATGCCCGCACCTGCTGCCGTTTGGCAAACGCAAGCGCTTGCGAGACGGCTTCGTCGCGCGTACCGGAGTGTGAACTGGTCGGGAGCCGACGGTGTGCCAAGCAGGTAGAGCGTGCGAGGGTTGCCGCGCTTCTGCCGGACGACAACGTCACCCTCTTCGGGCGCCAAGTGTGCAGCCATAGGATTTCGCTCGCGGTGAAGAGACGACGGTCAACGGAACGTCCCGTCCAGAGCGGCGTTCCTGGTCGGCGAGAGAACGGTCGTCGGCGTTGATGCCTGCGGAGGGCGGTAACACGACTGTAATGTAGCTGACAGTCGTGCGTCAAGACGATCGGACGCACGTCACAGAAAGGTTACCCCCAGGCAGCGAGAGCCGGCGCAGTTGACGCTCTGACCCGCTTACTGTCGCAGTCGATCGAAGTGGGCGCGGATGCTGGAATAGCACTCGCAGGACGCCGTTTTCAGGCCTTTGCGGTTCCGCACCGTGACCCACCCATGCGTGTAGCGGATCAGTCCAGCCTCTTGCAGCGCGGCGGCAGCGATACTGACAGTCGGACGCCGCACACCGAGCATGACGGCCAGAAACTCGTGGCTCAGATTGAAGTCCTGCTCATGCATCCGGTCGTGCGTCATCAGCAGCCAGCGGGCGCACCGTTGTTGCACCTGATGCCTCACCCTGCATGCCGTTGATTGCATCAGCTGCGCGATGAGTACCTGTGTGTAGCGTCCCATCAGATCGTGCAGGGCGCCACGTGCCGCGACTTCGCGACGGAAATCCACAACACTCAACATTTCGGCGTCCGTGTCGGGCACCTGCATCACGGTTGTGCCCGGTGCGACCGCATCAACACTGAGGAATGCCTCAATGCCGAGCATGCCTTCATTCCCGACCGTCGTCGCTTCGACCATCGTGCCGTCCGAGAGCATGGTCACAATCGACGCGACGCCGCCATTCAGGAAATACACGGCTCGGATCGGTTCACCGGGAGTGTGAAGTACCTGCTTGAGGCGAATGGGAACGGTCGTCAGATACGGCAGCAGCCGGCGGAAGTCTTTCGCAGGCAGCGCGGCGAGCAGATGGTTATTCGGTCGTCGATCGGTGTGCGGCGGGCGCACGGCACCCGGTCGGACGGACGACAGACGGTGCTTGGACATGATCTCTAATGCGCTCCGATAGCCGCGAGGTTGTACTTTGCGGAGTCTGTAGGCGAGCCGATTGTTTCCGCGTAAGCGGCGGGCGGCAGGCTCAGAAAAGTGGGATGAAGAGCCTGAATCTTAACACGCGGTGTCTGGCGGGGCAGGAAATCAAACGGGGACTCTTCGGGAATCGTCCCGGGCAGGTTTCACAGCAGCGTCCTCGCCTACGCCGCGTGATGCGACACGCCGCAAGACTGACGAACGCTGCTGTCCAACTGCCCAAGGCTGGGCTAGCCGCGGCCCGTATCGTGAATGGCTCGCGGCGGCGGTGGGCTCAGAAATCGATCCGACGTGAACCCGCTAAGGTTCAGGTAGTATTCCGCCCGCTCAGTGTGCCCCCTTCGGTGAACGGCAGAGGCTCGCCCGCTCTTTTCAGTTCGGTTCTGCCTTGAGCCGTCGCGATTCCCATCGAGGGCAATCGCGGCAGATGTCGGGATCCTCGAGCAGGCGCGGCTCGGCGGTCGCGCAGACATGTCCACGGGTTGTCTTCCGCGTTGAGCCAACATGGAGACGGGAGTCGCACCGTCTCCCGAGACCATCGGCAGTTAACGACGATTGGTGGCTCGTTCATGGCGTCCGTCCTGTGTGGCGGGCAAGAGCAATTCGTGAGCCGCTCCAGATCGCCGCTCGGCAAACCCGCCGCTCGGTAGCGTCGGCGCAAGGCTCGCGTCCGGACGAAGCACCTGGAGTGGGCCTTTTCCGCTATGAGTGCGTGAAAGTCCCCACTCGAGTTGCTGTCACGCGCGTGCAAATCGCCTGCGCCTGCGCGCACTCTTCTGGCAAGTCGGCGATCCGGACGCCATTCGGTGTGGAACGGATATTGATGTCCGTCACTCAAGTGCGTGTGGGTTCACCGCACGCGACCGCGTACCTCGCGCCTTTTTCGCGGAAGGAGTGATCATGCCGCGAGCCTCTCGGCGTCTGTTTTCTCGGCTCATCGCTGTTGTGGCCCTTCTTGTTGCGCTAACCGGGATTGGCGCTCGGCTGTCGGGGCAATCCAGCACGTCGGCCGGGGCAACATTCCCCAGCACGGCCACCGGCGAGTGGCCCCACTACAGCGGCGACGTGAAGGGCAGCCGCTATTCACCGCTCGATCAGATCAACGCGTCGAACTTCAACAAGCTCGAAGTGGCGTGGCGCTTCAAGACCGACAACCTTGGTCCTCGCCCCGAATACAAACTGGAAGGCACCCCGCTGATGGTTGGCGGCGTCCTCTACGCAGTCGGCGGCACGCGCCGATCGGTGGTGGCCCTCGATGCCAGGACCGGCGAACTGAAGTGGGTTTACGGCATGGACGAGGGGCGCCGCGCCGAGGTCGCGCCGCGCAAGCTGTCGGGCCGTGGCTTGTCTTACTGGACCGACGGACGGGGCGACGATCGGATCGTCTTTGTGACGATCGGGTATCGCCTGGTCGAGCTCGAATGCTCGCACCGGACAGCCGATCACGACGTTCGGCAAGAGCGGCGTGATCGATCTCAAAGAGGGCGTCATTTACGGCAAGGACAAACAGATTCCGCTCGAAACCGGCGAGATCGGCACGCACTCGACCCCCCTCGTCGTGGGCAACACGATCCTCGTGCAATCGTCGATGGCCGAAGGCCTGCGCTACGAGTTCAGCACCAACAGCAAGGGCCTAGTTCGCGCGTACGACGCGCGGACCGGCAAGCAGTTGTGGCGCTTCAACACCATCCCCTATCCCGGCGAGTTTGGTCACAACACGTGGGAGAACGGGTCGTGGGAATGGACCGGCAACGTGGGCGTGTGGACGGAGATGTCGGCCGACTCCGAAGCCGGACTGGTGTACCTGCCGGTTGAGTCGCCGACCATCGACATCTATGGCGGCAATCGACCCGGCGACAACCTGTTTGCCGAGAGCCTGGTCGCCGTCGATCTGAAGACTGGACAACGCAAGTGGCACTTCCAGCTCGTCCACCACCCGATTTGGGATTACGACACGACGGGGGCGCCGTTGGTCGTGGATGCGATCATCGACGGCCGGCCGAGAAAAATCGTGGCGCAGGCGAGCAAGCAGGGGTGGCTCTACGTTTTCGATCGCATCTCCGGCGAGCCGGTCTGGCCGATGCCGGAACGGGCCGGTCCCCCAGTCGAACGTGCCCGGAGAGAAAACGTCGCCGATGCAGCCCTTCCCCAGCAAACCCCCGCAGTATTCGCGCAACTATCTGGCCGCCGATGACGTGATCGACTTCACGCCGGCGCTTCGCGCAGCAGGCCCTGCTGAACCTCAAGAAGTACCGCTGGGAACCGACGCCATTGTGCCGGCGGTGATTCCGAACGAGACGGTGCTCGGATCGATCAACGTCGGCAACACCATGGGCGGCGTCAACTGGCCTGGCGCCGCGTTCGATCCCGAGACCGCGACGTTCTATACGCAGGCCTACAACTCGCAAGTCGGCGCCACCACGATCAGCCCCGAGTACTTCAAGGTGATCGACCCGGCGGAGCAGGCGAAGAACCGCATCCCGACTTGGGAGTCGCCGCATTTCGGCAAGGAGGAGGCGGCGATGGGCGCTCGAGGTCCCAGCCCATTGACCGAAGGGCTTGGCGGACTGCCGATCATCAAGCCTCCATACGGGGTCGTCGCTGCAATCGACCTCAATAAGGGCACGCTCAAATTCCAAGTGCCGCACGGCGACACGCCAGATGCCGTGCGCAACAGCCCGCTCCTCAAAGGGCTGGACATTCCGAAGACTGGTCAGCAGGGCATCGTCGGCGTCGTCGTCACGAAGACGCTCGTGATCGTTGGCGACCCGATGATCACCGCGCCTCCAGACAGGCCTCGAGGCGCGATGCTGCGCGCGTATGACAAGCAGACCGGGGCCGAGGTGGGCGCGGTGTGGATGCCGGCGGCCCAGAGCGGGAACCCGATGACCTACATGGCCGGCGGTCGCCAGTTCATCGTCGTCGCGGTCGGCGGCGGTACCTACTCGAGCGAGTACATCGCGTTCGCGCTGCCGAGAAGCGAACTGCGCATGACCACCGAACGGTAAGGAACAGAGTCGCCTCGGAAAGGAGCATGAGATGGCCATCACCAAGGCTGCCGTCGCACTGCTGATCCTCGGCGCGTACGGCGCTGCGCTGGCGGCGCAGGCGTCGCGCACCGTGTGGGATGGCGTGTACACGGCGGAACAGGCCCAGCGGGGCGCCGTGCTCTTCGATAAGGAATGTGCGTCGTGCCACGGCCCGTCGGGAACGGGCGGTGGCATGGCGCCGGCGCTGCTGGGCAGCGCTTTCTCGGCCAACTACGACGGGCTGACCGTCGGTGAACTCTTCGATCGGAACCGGACCACGATGCCGGTAGGCAAGGAAGGAGCAATGAGCGGTCCGCAGATCGCGGATGTCACCGCGTTCATGCTGCAGTGCAACGACTTTCCTGCGGGTGACGACGAGCTGCTGAGTCAGTTGATGGTGTTGAAGTCGATCAAATACCTCGCCCTGAAGCCATAGCGCGGCCCAGCGGCCGTACGGGCGTAGAAGGAGGCGCGTGTGCACGTGCCTGAACAGGTCAAGCGGCTCGGACTGGTGATCGGGCTCCTGGTCGCCATGGTCCTGATCGGCCGCTTCTATCTGATTCCACCGACGCTCATCGCGACCGATGTGCACTGGGCCTCCGCAATCGAACGGCAGCAGGCGATTCCCGTGAAGTTTGCCGGCGCGACCGCGTGCCAGGACTGTCACAGCGACGTCGCGGAGAAGAAGGCGGCGAGCTTTCACAAGAATCTCTCGTGTGAGGGGTGCCACGGTCCTGCGGCGGCGCACGCCGAGGACCCGTCGTCGATGAAGCCCGGCGCGCCGCGGGACCGGCAGTTCTGCCCCGTCTGCCACGCCTACGATCCGTCGCGGCCGACCGGCTTTCCGCAGATCAATCCGACGGCCCACAACCCGCTCAAGGCGTGCATCGACCTGCCACAATCCGCACGATCCGGTTCCGCCCGACGGTCCCGAAGGCGTGCTGCGGCCTGCCACGCGCAGATCGAGCGCACGAAGTCGGTCTCGAGCCACGCGCTGCTCGAGTGCACGACCTGCCACGAGGCGCCCCGAGCGCATCGCAGATCGCCGCGGACCGCGCATGCCGACGAAGCCGACGACGCGCGAGTTCTGCGGCCACGTGCCACGGCGCAGGGCACCGCGCTGGCCAAGGCGCCGGCCGAAGCGCCGCGCGTCGACCTCGCCACGCACGGCGGGCCGCAACCTGTGCTGGGAGTGCCACTACCCGCACCTGCCGGAGGGGCCGCGATGAACAAGCGAGAGTTCTTGAAGGGCGCTCATCCTGTTCTTCCCGGCGGGCGGATCGGCTCGCCGATCTCCTGCACCGAGCGGCGGTCGCCGCAGAGACGGCCACGACGCCGGGCGCGGCAGGGCAGACGCGCGCCGGCCAAGGCCCGGCGTACGTGCGCCGCCGATCACCTCTACGGCATGGGCATCGAGATCGACAAGTGCATCGGCTGCAACCGCTGCGTCGAGGCCTGCAAGGCCGAGAACGACGTGCCTGACGAGCCCTTCTACTTCCGCACCTGGGTCGAGCGCTACACGGTGAAGCGCGGACGGCGACGTGGTGGTGGAGAACATCAGCCTCGAGCGCAAGCCTCAGGAGGCGCCGCAGGACGACCGCGACGTGCTGCGGACGTTCTTCGTCCCCAAGCTCTGCAACCAGTGCGAGCACCCGCCGTGCGTCCAGGTGTGCCCGGTCGGGGCCACCTTCGCGACGCCGGACGGCGTCGTGCATCGTCGACGCGGAGCGCTGCATCGGCTGCCGCTACTGCATCCAGGCCTGTCCCGTACGGCGCCCGCTACCTCGCATCCGGAGACCAAGACCGCCGACAAGTGCACGTTCTGCTACCACCGGGTCGTGAAGGGGCTGCATGCCGGCCTGCGTCGAGGTGTGCCCGACCCAGGCGCGCGTCTTCGGCGATCTGCAAGAGCAACGCCAGCCGGCTCGTCCGCTTCCGCGCATGAACAAGATCCACGTGCTCAAGCCGCAGCTCAACACCGAGCCCAAGGTCTACTACGCGCAGCTCGACGGAGAAGTGCGATGACCCCGACACGCCGCAGGCCTGGCGGAGCTGCTGCGGCCAGGTCACCGGCTTCATCTATCCCCAACGAGATCGAGATCCACTGGTCGATCCTGATCGTGGTCTATCCGTACATCACCGGGCTCGTGGCGGGGGCCTTCATCCTCGCGTCGCTGGTCAAGGTCTTCAACGTCAAGGAGGTGCAGCCGACCTACCGGCTGTCGCTGCTCACCGCGCTGGCGTTCCTGCTGGTGGCGCCGCTGCCGCTGCTCCTGCACCTCGGCCGTCCGGAGCGGTTCTACGAGATCCTGCTCACGCCGAACCTCACCTCGGCGATGGCGATGTTCGGGTTCGTGTACGCCTGGTATCTCATGGGCGTCCTGCTGCTCGAGATCTGGTTCGAGTTCCGCCGCGACCTGGTGCGTGCTCGGCCAGCGGACGCGCGCGCCGCTGCGATGGGTGTATCGCGCGCTGTCGCTGTTCTCGACCGACATCAGCGACGCAGGCGCTGGCCTTCGACCGCAAGGCGATCCGGGCCATCACCATCATCGGCATCCCGTCGGCGTTCCTGCTCCACGGCTACGTCGGGTTCATCTTCGGATCGGTGAAGGCCAACCCCTGGTGGGGCAGCGTGCTGATGCCCATCGTGTTCCTGATGTCGGCCATCGTCTCGGGCATCGCGCTGGTGATCTTGCTCTACATGTGCGTCACCGCGGTACCGGCAGCGAGCCCGATCGACATGGAGTGCCTCGACACGATCACCTCGTATCTGTTCTACGCGGTGATCGTCGACTTCTCGCTGGAGGCGCTCGACTTCATCCACCGCCTCTACCAGAGCGAGGAGTCGGTCAAGATCCTCGGCCAGCTCATCACGCACAAGCTCTTCATGAGCCTGTTCGTGATCCAGATCCTGCTCGGGCATGTTCGTCCCGCTGGGCATGCTGGTCGATCGCCAAGTGCCGGCAGGCTCAACGATGAGCGGCGCAAGCTGCTGTACTTCACGGCGGCCATCCTGATCCAGGTCGGGATCTTCAGCACGCGCTGGAACGTCGTGATCGGCGGACAGCTCTTCTCGAAGAGCTTCCGCGGGCTGATGGCCTACAAGATGGAGGTGATGGGGATCGAGGGACTGCTGACCGCGCTCGGGCTCCTGGCGCTGCCGTTCGTCATTCTGTCTGTGTTCCTCTGGCTGCTGCCGGCGAGACGGCTGGCCGACACGGCATCAGAGCCACTGCTCGCGTCGTGATCGCGAATGCGCGTCTCAGCGGCGAAGCGAATCGAACCGTGACGATCAATAGAGCGCTGCAGAATATGAAGACTCTAGCGGAGGGCGGCGCCTTGCCACTCCGTTCGCTCGTCGACTCGACGCTTCCAGTGAACACCTGTCGCAGCGGGTCGGCAGTATCAGATGACGAAAGATCGCACCACACACCCGGGTTCGCATTCAGAGCTCTTGCTGGGATATCTCCCCGCACCGAGATCCGATGAGGCTAGTGTTGGCGTCAGATGTTCGCGGGCAAAGACGACTGGCCGCACATGGTCAGGACCACGGATGGGAGTGTTTCCGCAGGCCGAAGGATCTTCCTGCGTCACGAGTCGCGGCTTACTGTGTGAGGCTTGATGGTTCAGTCGTGAATTCGAAAGAGTCAACGAGCGCGAGGTCAAACAGGTGAACATCAAGCGAATTCTGTGTCCGATCGATTTTTCTGATGCGTCGACACACGCGATCGATCATGCGGTCGCATTCGCCAGCTGGTGCGGGGCCCGAATCACCGCGTTACACGTGTGCCGCCCGCCACTTCTGTCGGATCCCGGCGTCGAAATGTCGAGCCCCGGCCTAGTGGTCGACGACATCGCCACGGAGAATCTCCGCACCCAAACCGCCACGTTTTGTAAAGCGGCGACGACAGCAGGCATCGATCTGGAGATCCTGATCGGCCAGGGTGAGCCGACCAGCCGCATTCTCGAACACGCAACCGGTCTGCCGGCTGACCTGATTGTGATCGGCACGCACGGCACCAGCGGGTTCCAACATCTGCTGCTGGGTTCTGTGACCGAAAAGGTCCTTCGGAAGGCCGGCTGCGCGGTGCTCACTGTGCCTCCGCGTGCGCAAGCGACATCACGCCTGCCGTTCCAGCGACTCCTCTGTGCAGTCGACTTTTCGGACTGCTCACTGACTGCTCTCCAGTACGCCTTCTCGCTGGCGCAGGAGTCGGATGCCGAGCTGACGATCCTGCATGTGGTCGAGTGGCCATGGCGGGAGCCCCCAGCTCCTTCGACGAGTGACTTGCCGCCCGCACAAGCGTCGGCGCTGGCCGAGTATCGTCGGTACTGTGAGCAAGGCGCCACGGCGCGTCTCGAGTCGCTCGTGCCAGCGACGGTTCCAGCGACGCGCCACCCTGCAACTCGAGTCACTCACGGAAAGCCATATGTCGAGACGCTGCGCGTTGCCGCCGAAGACAGGTCTGATCTCATCGTCATCGGTGTGCATGGCCGCAATCCGCTCGACTTGTACCTGTTCGGATCAACGGCGAATCAGGTCGTGCGGCGGGCGACATGTCCCGTGCTGACCGTCCGGCAATAACGGCGGGGCCACGCTCCACGAGCGGGGGCGACCGATCGACAGCTCGACCTGCACGGAACAACTTGGAACAGAAGCGTTCAAATCCCAGTCAACACGACGAAACTGGGCCGACCAAAAAGCAAGACGTCGTGAAGGCGGGGCCGCTCCCGCGAACTCGCGCAGTCTTTGCGAATTTCGGCAAGTTCGAGGCTAGTCGACGCGCCTTGACAGGCGGAAGAGGCGAGAATGTGGCGATGAGCAAGCCACCGCGCACTCCGACCGGCATTCGATTGCTGAATGATCCAGCGCTCAACAAGGGTACGGCCTTCACCGAGAAGGAGCGAGACCGACTGAAGCTGAGAGGACTCATCCCACCACGGATACTCACTCAAGAACAACAGGTCGAGAAGGTCCTGGAGAACTTTCGCACTCAGTCGACCGACCTTGACAAATATGTCTACTTGACTTCGCTCCACGACCGGAACGAGCGGCTCTTCTATCGGGTAGTCATCGACCACGTCGATGAAATGATGCCGATCGTGTACACGCCGACCGTGGGGCTGGCATGTCAGCGGTTCGGGCATATCTGGCGGCGCGCGCAGGGACTGTTCATTTCTGCGGGCGATCGAGGACGGATCACGGGGGTCCTGCACAACTGGCCGCACGGCCCGGTTCGGGTGATCGTGGTCACCGACGGAGAGCGGATCCTGGGCTTGGGCGACCTCGGAGCCAATGGGATGGGCATCCCGATCGGCAAACTGTCGCTCTACACGGCCTGCGCCGGCGTGAACCCTGCGTCGTGCCTTCCGATCGCTCTCGACGTGGGGACGGAGAACACGCATCTGCTGGCCGACCCGCTCTATGCCGGGTTGCCGCACCGCCGCCTTCCGGAGCCCGATTACGACGCGTTCCTCGAAGAGTTCATGACGGCGGTGGCCGCGCAGTTTCCAAACGTACTGGTGCAGTTCGAGGATTTCGGCAACAAGAACGCCTTTCGCGTTCTCGAAGCGCACCGACACCGCGCCTGTTGCTTCAACGACGACATCCAGGGCACGGCAGCCGTGTGCCTGGCCGGGCTGTTCGCGTCGCTCTCGCTGCTGCGCGCCCGGCAGTTGCGCGCACAAACGATCCTTTTTCTCGGCGCGGGCGAGGCCGGCGTCGGCATCGCCGATCTCGTCGTCGGAGCCATGGTGTCGGAAGGTCTCTCGGAGGACGAGGCGCGGCGGAAGTGCTGGTTCGTCGACTCGCAGGGCCTGGTCGTCAAGAGTCGAGTCGACCTGGCCGCCCACAAGAGACCCTATGCGCACGACCACGAATGGCTGCCGGATTTGCCTTCTGCGATCGCCGCGCTCGAGCCGTCTGCTCTGATCGGTGTGTCCGGTCAGCCGCGCACCTTCACGCGTCGTGTCATCGAGACGATGACGGCGATCAATGACAGGCCGCTTGTCTTCGCGCTCTCCAACCCGACCGAGAAGTCGGAATGCACGGCGGCGGAGGCCTATACGTGGAGCGGCGGCCGGGCGATCTTCGCCAGCGGCAGTCCCTTCCCGCCGGTCGACTACGCGGGCCAGACCTTCATTCCACGGCAGGCCAACAACGCCTACATCTTTCCCGGCGTCGGGCTTGGGGTCATCGCCTGCGGGGCGCGCCGCGTGACCGACGAGATGTTCTCAACCGCCGCTCGAACGCTTGCCGCGACGGTGAGTGAAGCGGATCGAGAGCGGGGGGCGATCTTCCCAGCGCTCGGACACATTCGAGACGTCTCGGCGTCAATTGCGACCGCGGTCGCTCGCGTCGCCTACGAGCAGGATCTCGCAACCGTGCCACGCCCCGACGACCTCGACGCGTTCATCAGAAATCACATGTACGATCCCTCGTATGAGGAATATGTCTGACTCGCTTAGTGGGGAGCAGAGGAAGGATGAAGACCGTGGCGATGACGAGCGAGGATGATTGAGTCATTTGATTGTGACCTCTGTCTCGCGCGGCACTGCCACGCCTGGTGCCGTCTTACTCACAAGCCGTGCCCGCGGGGGAAGAGCGCACCTCGCGGCCGATCCCTATCGGTTCGCCGTGCGAACACGTTCCGGCGCGGCGTTGCTGTGTGATTTGCTGCGATGGCGAAGAGGGTGTCTGAGCGCAGACACGCTTCTTGCCCCGCGCTGGAGGCGGATCGAATCGTCAGTGGACCCGGAAGTCCAACACGATGGTAACGAGAACGTCGACGGGCTGGCCATCGTGCAGGCCCGGTTTGAATCGCCATTGTTCGACGGCGAGTACAGCCTGACGGTCCAGGCCCCCGGGGTCCAGCGATCGAATGACGCGAATGTCACGCGGCGTGCCGTCGCGCTGGATCACGGCTTCGAGGATCACAGATCCTTGGATCCGTGCGCGCATCGCTTCGTTGCTGTAGGTCGGCTTGACCTCCAGCAACAGCGTTGGCGCCGTCGCTCCGCCACCGGGACGATACACGCCGCCGCCAGTTCCGCCTCGCAAGCCCTGCCCAACGCCCGGACCGCGGCCCGAGCCGATACCCGTTCCCACGCCGTCGCCGGCACCGCCGCCGGATCCGGGACCCTGTGATGGACTGACGCTTGGTAGCCCCTCCAGCAAACCGATCTGGAACATCGAGTCGGACGCGAGCGGCTTCGCGTCGAGCGCCACAACCTGCGGGGGCGGCGTCTCCTGTTCGGGTTGTACGGCCGGCGCGACGGGCTTGACGACCGGCAGCGTCATCGAATCGCGCCCGCGTGCCTGTGCGCGTGGGACCGGCCCCGGTTGGCTGTTGCCGCCCCCCCACCACCTCCGCCAGGGCCGGGGCGGGCCGGCTCGATGAGAAGGACGAGCCTGGGCAGCTCAAGACGCGTAACGACGGGCTGCTGATCAGGGTCCGAAACTCCTGCGCCGCGAACTCCCAGGAAAGTGACGACGGCTGCCACAAGCGTCACGTGCAAAAGTGCCGACGCTGCGCCAAACGCCGCCTGCGCTCTAATCCCATGGTGTCGTGGCAGCCGGGGAGACGGTCGCGCCAGAAAGCCCTCGCCGGAATCCACCCCTGACGATAGGCCGGCGGTCGTCAGAATGAAGGCGACTTGGGGGACCGTTATCCGGGTCAGGACTGGCCCCACGATCTGAGCTCCGGCCTTGCTGCCGCTGTCGCCGATCATGTCGATCTAAGCCGCAAGAGAAGTACCAGTCGTCCATATCAGAGCCCGCTACGCAGCCGCGCTCACAGTACTTGGAGTGCGCTCGCAGTTCGATCTCGGCTCGCAAATCCGCGTCGACCTCTGGTCCTTTGCGGCGTCAACTTCCACAAGCATGCGTCCACCGCCCATCATCCAGGACGATTGGCTCATGTGCGAGGAGAACCGCGAGTGGTCGTCGACAACGGCGAAGACCTTCTCCTGAGCGAAGACGATTGAACTGCGGGATTTTCGGCACTCATGGGCGAATATTCGCGAGCCTTGGTTCGCCGGATCGGAGCATGGATATCACAGCGGCGCTCGTCGGACCCGTTGGAACGAACCAAGCGGACACGGCGTCGAGACGCTGACCTTCATTGCAAGGGCAGTTGGGGATTACCCCTGGAAAAAGAGCGCGGCACAAAGGAACGCGGCGGCCGGGTCGTACCCACCACAGTGAGAACTTCTCTAGACCGAGACGGGTGACGCCGCCAGGTATTCGAGCGCGGCGGTCACGCCGCCCGGCTTGAACGGCACACTCGCCGCGGAGAGGCCCATTTCCACGCCACTCAGCGTGGCGGCCAGCATCAAGTCGTTGAAGTCGCCGAGGTGGCCGATCCGAAAGACACGCCCCTTCAGTTTTCCCAGACCGGTTCCGAGGGACATGTTGAAGCGGTCGAGCGTCAGGGCGCGGAACCGATCGGCGTCGTGGCCCTCAGGCATCACCACTGCGGTCAGCGTGTTGCTGTACTCCTCCGGCTTGCGGCACAACAACTCCAGGCCCCACGCGCGCACCGCGCAGCGGGTCGCTTCGCCATGCCGTGCGTGGCGCGCGAAGACATTGGCCAACCCTTCTTCGAACAGCATCTCGACGGCTTCGCAGAGACCGTAGAGCAGGTTCGTCGCCGGGGTGTAAGGGAAGAATCCTGACTGACCATCCCGGATCATCGAAGCCCAGTCAAAGTACGAACGCGGCAGCCGGGCGGACGCGGAGGCGGCGAGGGCCTTTTCGCTGATCGCATTGAAGCCGAGCCCGGGCGGCAGCATCAGACCCTTCTGCGAACAGCTGACGGTGACGTCGACGCCCCATTCGTCGTGCCGGTAGTCGATCGAACCGAGCGATGAGACCGTATCGACGAGCAGCAGGGCCGGATGCTGCGTGCGATCGAGCCGCCGGCGCACCTCGTCGATGCGGCTGG
Source organism: uncultured Acidobacteriota bacterium (assembly GCA_963773045.1). Classification (GTDB taxonomy): domain Bacteria; phylum Acidobacteriota; class Vicinamibacteria; order Vicinamibacterales; family UBA2999; genus 12-FULL-67-14b. The sequence continues at coordinate 53,438 of CAVYZT010000019.1, forward strand.
TCACGCCGGTGGAGGTTTCGTTGTGGACGATCGCGACGGCCTTGATCGTCCGGTTCTCCCTGTCTTCATTCAGCTTGAGCTCGAGCATGTCGGCATCGACGCCGTGGCGCCAGTCGCCTGGGACGTAGTCGACATCCAGGCCGAACCTGATGGCAACCTCCCGCCACAGCGCCGAAAAATGTCCCGTCTCGAACATCAGCACGCGGTCGCCCGGCGACAACGTGTTCACGAGCGACGCCTCCCAGCCGCCGGTTCCCGACGAGGGGTAGATGACGACGGAACCGGTTGTCTGGAAAACGCGCTTCATCCCGTCGAGCGCCAGGCGGCCGATGCGCGCGAAGTCGGGACCGCGATGATCGATCGTCGGCTGCGAGATGACCCGCAGGATGCGGTCCGGCACGTTGGTCGGGCCGGGAATCTGGAGAGAGTGCCGTCCGCGCTTCACGGTCACACGCGCACCTCGTGGCCTTTTCCTACACGTGTTCGGTCACGGCTTCAGCCTTCGCCCACGGATTCCACCTCAAACCGCTTCTGGACTTCGGCGGACTGGCGGGCGAAGAGAAAGCCGGACATTGGTGACGTGGAGACATGCTACCCTACGGGCGCTCGAGCCTCGCAGCGATGGCTCGTCATTTGTAGCCCAGGAAATCGCCCTCGGAACGACAAGGAAGTTCACATGCTGGCGACCGTGTCGCGAGCGCTGTCGTTGATCGGACTCGTCGCGGCGCCCTGGCCGCAGAATCTTCTTCGCTGCCGATCGCACTTTTCCCGCAAACCGCATCGTTCACCGTCATTGACCGGGCGCCCCGGAACGCCACAAGGAAGGTCGAGTTAGGTGCACCCGCTTGCTGCGACAGTCTTTCGGGCACGTGAATACCGTGCACTGTGAATGGAGGCCTAATCCCGAGGTCTGAGATCCATTCAGAGAAAGGGGGAGCAGATGCCACGCTCAGCAGCTCTATCGGTTTTGTTCACGCTCGTGCTCGCGTGCGGAGCCGACGCACAGACGGTCAGTGCGACGACCGGTGCGATCGACGGCAGAGTGACAGACACATCGAACGCAGTGCTGCCGGGTGTGACGGTCACACTCGCCGGCACCGCATTGATGGGCACCCGCAACACGGTGACGAGCGAAGCGGGTACGTTCCGGTTCATTTCGATTGCACCGGGCCTCTACACGGTCACGTTCGAGCTGGGGGGCTTTGCGACCGTGAAACGAACCGACGTTCAGGTCGGCGCCGGTTTCACGGCCACTCTGAGCATTTCGATGAACGTGGCCAGCCTCGAGGAATCGGTCACCGTGAGTGGCGCCTCGCCAGTGGTCGACACGCAGTCGACGACAGTCTCCACGAGCTTCAGCTCCGCGAAACTCGCGGCGCTGCCCAACGGCAGCAACGACCCGTGGGGGATGCTGGCAGAAACGCCGGCGGTGAAGATGAGCCGCATCGACGTCGGTGGCAGCACGTCGGGCACGCAGACCACTTTCACGACGTATGGCACCGTCGGCCAGCGGCCGTATTACGAAGGGATCAACGGGACGGAATTCACCACGGCCAACGGGAACTACCCGGACATGAACGCATTTGAGGAAGTGGCTGTGAACACCGTGGGCACCAACGCCGAGATGGGGCCGCCCGGCGTGATGATGGTGTTCGTCGTGAAGTCAGGCGGCAACACGTATCACGGCTCGGCCGGCATCAACTACTCCAACGGCGACTGGCAGTCGTTCAATATCGACGCCGATCAGATCGCTCGCGGCGTGGAGGGTGGCGGCGGGCTCAAACCCGAAGACACCAACCGCCTGACCCTCTTCCGCGACAGCTTCGCGCAGCTGGGCGGCTACATCCAGAAGGACAAGTTGTGGTGGTTCGGCGCGATCCGCGAATCCGAGAATCAACTTCGCCAAACCAACTTCCCGGTGAAACCCTTCGAGACGACGCTGCAGGTCTATCAGGGAAAGGCCACGTATCAGCTGACGCAGAACAACAAGTTCATCGGCTACTACCAGTACAACTCGAAGCGGCAGCCGGATCGGCTCGATCGGTTCCAGTTGACCGCGCTCACCGCGATCCACCCAAGCGACGACTCGCAGTTCAAACAACATCAAGGGAATTTCATCTCGAAAATCGAGTTCAACTCTGTGCTCAGCGACGCCATGTTCCTGGAGATCCGCGCCGGGCAGTGGGGCTACCGCCGGGATTTCACCAACGAAACAACGGCGCCGAGCTATGAGGACACCACCACGCGCATCGTGTCGGGCGCGGCCCAGAACCGGTACGACAGGCCGCGCCGCAACCAGGTCATAGGGTCGCTGAGCTACTTCAAGGCAGGGTTCGGCGGCACGCACAACGTGAAGGGCGGGTGGGAAATCTTCCGGGAGACGAACACCGGGGGGTGTTGCATGGCCGGCGCGTACAACGATGTCGTGCACATCCTCCGCAGCGGCGCCCCGCTGGAAGTCTTCCTGCTTGGCAACCCGGCGGAGTCGACCGAGGGCCTCTGGAACACTGGCCTCTACCTGACCGACACCTGGCGGCTCAGCAACCGGCTCACCCTCAACCTCGGCCTCCGGTTCGACCGCTACCATAACTTCCTCTCCGAGCAGAGTCACGAGGCGGATCGCTTCTTCCCGGAGACGGCGGTCTTCCCGGCGGTGGACGACGTGCGTACGTGGAACGTGGCGGCGCCGCGCGTCGGCGTCAGCTACAACGTGACTGGCGACGGCCGCACGGTCGTCAAGGCCAGCTGGGGCCTCTATTGGGGCAATCCGGGCACCACGTCGTCGAACCCGAACGGCTCCTGGCAGAAGCGCTATGTCTGGAACGACTCGAACGGCGACCTCCTCTGGCAGCCGGGTGAAGAAGGGCGGCTGATCTCGTCGGCTGGCGGCGTCGCCACGACGAGCCTCGATCCTGAGCAGAAGAATGACTACGCCTACGACATGTCGGTGTGGCTGGAGCGCGAGTTGATCGCGAATCTCGGCGTGCGCGCCGGCTTCGTCCATCGGGCAGAGCTCCAACGCCGCGGCACGATCAACACCAACCAGCCCTACGACGGCTTCAACATCGCGACGAGCGTGATTGATCCGGGCCCAGACGGCCGGGTGGGGACGGGCGACGACGGCGGGGCGATCCCGGCGTTCAACCTGGCGGCGCCGTACGTCGGGCTCCCGACCCAGAGCCTCGTGACCAACGTCCCGGGTGACTCGACGTTCGACACCTTTGAGATCGCGATGAACAAGCGCATGAGCGATCGCTGGTCGGCGTCGGCATCCTACTCGTTCACCTCATCCCACATCTATCGGACGGCCTCGGCGACCTATCCCTTGAACCCGAATAGCTGCATCAATGCCAACGATAAGTGCCAGGACGACACGACCGACTACTCGTTCAAGCTGAACGGGTCGTTCGACCTGCCGGCGGGTATCAGGCTGAGCCCGGTCTACCGCTTCCAGGCGGGCACCAACTTCGCGCGGACGTTTGTCGCCTCGTTGAACTACGCCAACCCGACGCTCAACGCCGAGCCGATGAATGCCAACCGTACGGCGCATGTCAACCTGATTGACATCCGGATCGACCGGGCCTTCAGGATCGGCGGCAACCGGCTGATGCCGTTTTTCGATCTCTACAACCTGACCAACAATAACGCGGAGCAGAACATCACGGTGAGCTCAGGCGTCTCGTGGCTGCGTCCGATCAACATCGTCCCGCCGCGGCTGCTGCGCGTCGGCGTGAAGTTCGACTGGTAACAGGATCATTTACTAGAGCACAACCGGTCGGAGAGGGAAGGGTCGCCGCCCGCATAACCCAGCGAAGTAGCGTCGTTAGTTCCGATGGCCGGCAAGGCAGTTGATCCGACCGTTAGAGGCGAACCGATAGACGGCCTCCGGCTCATTTGACGGTTGCGTCCCGTTCGCTGTCCACCGGGAGGTTCATGCGGTGGAGCAATAACGGCCATCGTGGATCCGCACGGAGGCTGTCGAATCGAGGTTCCGTTTTCACGTAGTTCAGACCGTTACGTTCTTCCGCGTGCCTGAAGAGAAGGCGGAAGGCCTCGTCGCTGTTGCCAAGCACAGCGTATGCCTGGGCCAACTGTGCGGGCGGGCTGGTGTTCCGCACGGTGGCCAGGACCCGGTTCGCCTCATCTCGTTTGCCCATCCGAGCGAAGACGATGGCGATGTCCGGGTCGCGCGGCCGACCCTTCAGAACGTGCACTTTTTCGTAGAGCGCAAGCGCCTCGTCATACCTGCCCAACGCCTCGTAAACGTCCGCCAGCCGGCCATATCCATCGGAACTGCGGGGCTCCAGTGCGATCGCCTGATTCAGATGAGGAATTGCCTGCTCGAACTTGCGAGCGCGATACAACACCCTGCCGAACGCTGAGTGAACCGTCGACGACAACGGATCGAGTTGCTCGGCTCTCTCGACGTGAGCGATCGACTCCGGGAAGCGTCCCAAGGCCATGAACAACATCGCGGAAAAGAAGTGCGCATCGAGATTGTTCGGGTCGATGTCCAATGCGCGACGGAAGTCACTTTCGGCGCCTGTCCAGTCCCAGTCATGACCGAACTTCAAGCGGCCCATCGACACGTGCGCTTCAGCAAGTCTGGGATCGAGCTCCAGAGCCTTTCGCGCGGCGGCTCGTGATGGCGACTCGATTTCCTTGAACGTTTTCGCGCCCCACACTCCTCTCCACCACCAGGCGTGCGACAAACCGGCATAGGCCGCGGCGTACGCTGCATCGAGTCGTGTCGCCCGCTCGAAGTGATCGACCGCCCTCGCCAGGTCCTCCTCGGTCAATTTCCACAGGTAATACTGCCCGAGTAGATATTCCTGATGCGCGGCCGGATCGACCGTGCCGGCAGAGGCCATCCGGGCACGCTCCTCTGCCGTGACCTGAATGCGGATCTCGTCCGCCACCGCGCGTGCGACCTCGCCCTGTAACTTCAGCACGTCGGTCAGCTCACGCTCGTACTCGCGGGCCCACAAGTGGGTATCGGTGGGCGCATGAATCAACTGCACGCTGATCCTCACGCGGTCGCGCGTCCGCTGCACGGAACCTTCGATGACGCCGTCCACCTTCAACTCCCGCGCAATCTCCGGAAGAGAGGTCCGCGTGCCCTTGAACCGCATCACCGACGTGCGTGACACGACCCTGAGAGCGCTGATTGGAGCGAGGTTTCCGATGAGCGCCTCGGTCATTCCATCGGCGAAGTAGTCCTGCGTTGGATCACCCGAGAGATTGTTCAGGGGAAGCACGGCCAGCGATGTGATGGACGGGCGTACGGGGTTTGCCACGGGGCGAACGATGTATACGGTGCTTGCGAGGGCGAGGACCGCCAGTGCGGCGAGCGCCAACCAGCGCCACGCCAGCGGACGGCTGGGTCGTCCATTCTGGCGCGTGTGTCCACCCCGCACCTCAGCGGGTGGCTCGTTCACCGTTGTCTCTTTTACGGCGGCCACGAACCGATAGCCGTGACCGGGCACCGTCACGATGAATTGATGATCGTCGGGCTTCTCTCCAAGCGTCTTCCGAAGAATCGAGACGTTTCGGGTCAGCCCTCCCTCCTCCACACTGGCGCCACCCCAGACCCGGTCGAGTAATTCGTCCTTCGAGAGCACGCGGTCGCGGCTCTCGACGAGAGCCAGAAGCGTCTCCAACGCCTTTGGAGCCAGCGGCACGGCTTCGCCGTCGCGTAGCAGCAGCCGCTTACCAGAATCCAGCGAGAAGGGACCGAACTCGAACGCGGGCTTCCGTGGCTCGCTCATGACAGCCGAACAATTCCGAAGAAAAACGAAGGCCGGTTGTAAGGACTTGTAAGCCATGACGCCGGCAGGATCGGCGTGTCTGGCGGCGTGGCGGGAATTGTAGCGCGGGCCGCCGGACCTCGGGCGAAGGATTCCCGGTGCTATCGCGTAAAGGAGAGCCAATGAACACCAGTCGTAACCACGTGCGTGGGGCCATCCTCATTGTCGGGATCGCCCTTTTCATCCCCTCGACTGCCCAAACGTCGACGCAGTCCGAAGAAGCCGTCACCGTCAACCAGGTGCTGGAATGGAACCAGATCTTCATCGACATGCTCATTGCGACGAATACCGCAAATTCGTCGAGTCAACGGCTCGGCGCGATCGTTCACACCGCGATCTTCGATGCCTACAACGGAATCGAGCAACGGTACACGCCAATCCTCGTGAACGGCACCGCGCCTCATGGCTCGTCGCGTCGGGCTGCGGTCATTGCTGCGGCATACACCGCGCTCGTCGGCATCTTTCCGTCCTTGTCGCAGCGCCAACGGGAGGCCCTCGACGCACGCTATGCGGCGTCACTCGCGGCACTGAGTGACGATGGTGGCGACGGCGGCGAATCGCGCGAACGCGGCATCGCCTGGGGAATGGAGGTCGCGCAGGCCGTGCTCTCCTGGCGGGAGACCGATGGGTTCAGTCCCCCTCCTTCTCCTCCGTTCATTGGCGGACTGGCGGTCGGCCAGTGGCGGCCCACGGGCGGGTCATGCGTCGCGATGACTGCGCTGGGGTTGGCATTCACCTCACCATTCGTCGTCGCCAGCACGACCCAGTTCGATCCTGGACCCCCGCGAGGTCTGGGGAGCCTGACTTACGCAAAGGACTTCAACAGCGTCAAAGCGCTCGGTCAAAACACGAGCGTGTGGCGCTCCGACGAACAGACCAAGCTTGCGCCGTTCTGGGAGGGCAACGCCAGCGTGCACTGGAATCAAGCCGCAAACCAGATTGCACGCGCCAGGCAGCTGTCGATCTCGGCGAGTAATCGGCTGCTCGCGGTGTTGAACATCGCCATGGCAGACACCGCGTTCACAATCTGGAGCGCGAAGCGGCACTACGGCGGGGTCTTCACCGAGGTCACGTGGCGGCCGATTACGGCGATCCCGCTGGCCGATACCGACGGCAATCCGGACACGACCGCCGACGCGGGCTGGCTGCCCCTGGTCAATACGCCCTGCCACCCCGAATATCCTGCCGGCCACCCGAGTCAGAATGGCGCGGCGGCGACCGTACTCCTCGCCCACTTCGGCGATAGCCAGACGTTCACGCTGACGACGTCAGGACGGCCGGATCGCACATACACCAGCATTGCGCAGGCGCGAGAGGACGGAAACAGCGCGCGCGTCTGGGGCGGGATGCACTACCCGAGCACCGTCGCGGTCAGCGACGCGGTGGGCGAGGCGATCGCGAACTACGTGAACCTGAATGCGATGCTGCGGATCCACGGCCGAAATGAAAGGTAGAGCGCGTCAGTTCGAAGGATGTGCCAGACGGCGGACGGACGAGTATCCTGAAGCATGCGCACCTTCAATGTCGTCGTCGAACGCGATCCAGACACCGGCTTGTTCGTCGGACACGTCCCGGGGTGGCCGGGCGCGCACAGCCAGGGCGAATCGCTCGATGAACTGCAGGCCAACCTGCAGGAAGTCGTGAGCATGCTCCTCGAGGATGGCGAGCCTAAGCTCGAGTCCGAATTCGTTGCGGTCCAGACCATCAAGGTCGCGTAGTGGGCACAGAGCGGCGGGCCGCCTCACGTCGCCCCGCTCCACATCTGCAAGTGCAGTCGGTTGATCGCCCCTGCAACCAATTCTTCACCTGCCGGCTGACAATTGGCTGCCAATCTGTATCCTGGCCCCGGCGATTCACTAGCGAGGATAGTCGCGAAGTCGGCATGGGGCCGCCCCATGGGCGGCCCCATCTCAGGAGGCTCGTTTCCGCCTTGTCGGCACCAGGCGTATCCTCCTCCTCGCATGGCCAAGAAGAAAAAGGCGTCCTCGTCGTCTCGCTGCCGATCGACCGTGTCGAGCCTACCCCTTTCAACGCGACCTGTCGGATGCGCACGTCAAACGGCTGATCTTTCGTTATCCGCGCACGTCGCCCCACATGCGACGCCAGATTCGCCAGCCTCCATCCGATTGACGTCTGAGAATGTTGACGTGCCACGACTTTTGTGTCCGAGGCGGTGCGTCCACGTTGTTCGTCGTCACGACGAATGTCAATGAGCCACTGCCCGACGTAATGGCCGTGTCGCCGTCGACGTGAACGCTGTCGATGGTGAGCTCCATCGCCACGACGCGCGTTGATGGGCCCGTCCCTGGAAACCAGAACTGTCGAATGGCGGCCGCGCCAGCGATCGGCGGGAGCGTGCTCGGATAGATCACCGCGTCGGCGGTCAGCGTCCGCATGACGCGATCGCGATCATTCGCCATCCACGCATCGCGGTAGGCGCGAGTCGCCGCCTCGGCGGCGGCGCGATCGCCGAACGTTTGCGGAGCGGTCGGCCGAATCGGCGGTGAAACCTGCAATGCGAGGGCGGCGAGCAACGCCACGAGGTGTGCAATATCCATCCGCTGATTATCGCCTTCGGTCAGATGCCGCAGCCGGTGAGCGGGGATCGGCTCGTTGTTCGTCACAAGACATTTCGTGACGGCGCGCGAACGAACTGATCGTCAGAAGACTCCTTTGCTGTCGGCAAGCCGGCGCACGAGCGCCACGGCTCGCATGGTACGGACGCCGCCGGGATCGCTGAGTGGGTTGACCGGCACGAAGAACACGCCACCCTCGCGGCGCGACAGCACGTTGCTGGCTACGAGCGCGCGCATCATCCAGATCGCGGCATGGACGTTCGCGCACTGCAATCCGAGCCAGCCGCCATAAGAGTGAGGCGAACGCTGAAGTCCAGCTTCTCGAGCGATCGCGGCCGCCAGATTCGCGGCCGTTTCCTCGTATGCGGCGTCCTCTGCCACCTCGTTCGCGAGCGCCGGCTCGATGAGCGGCGAATCCACCGCCATCTGCCCGAACAGCTCCGCGATGGTTCGCTGCTGATCACCCGGCATATGCCCGGTCCAGTAGTGGCAGGTCTTGGCGATGACGGTGACGACGTTCTTGATCTCCTTTTCCAGCCGGAACCCGGGAGCCGCCGGTAATTCCAGCGCCTTGCCGCCTGCGCGCACCGACACGTTTTCCATGATGATGGCGCGCAGCAGCCACGCCGCCATCGTCTCGGTGAAGCAGCTCACGCGCACCCATCCCGGGGTCGGTGATGGATGCGCGAACAGATCGGCCACCATCGTCACGCCGCGACAGATTTCGTGGACGACGAAGCGATACCGATCGGCTTGCGCATCGACGTCGTCTGCGGTGCCTGGTTCGAGCAGCGTTCCTTTGTGCGGCGGCCCGCCGGCCATGGCCAGGTCGCAGAAGCTGCCCCATATCTCATCCCACGCGACCCGGCCGTCGCCGTCGAACTTGAGATCGGCCGAGCGCATGGGCTCGGTCGTCAGCGGCTCGTACGAGTCCTGGTACTCCCTGGGAAGGATGGTCCTGAGACGATGCTCCAGAATCTCGAGCGACTTGCGGTCGGGTTCGTTGGTGCTCATGCTGCGAGTACCATTGTCGACGATAGCTCCTCCTTGGCGGCGCGCCGGAGTCCACGGTTGGTCATCACCGCGGAGGATTGGTTGGACAGACGCCGCAAGTTCCGATACCTTGTCCCGCGTGAGATACGTATTCGGATCCGCCGCACTCGTCCTGCTTGCGGCACTGGCTCCGGCGTCCCTTGCCGGTCAGGCTGGTGGCGAGCGTCTGAGCGTCTTTGGGGACACCGTCCTCTTCTATCCGCCGGGTCATCCGCGCAACTGTCTCCTGAACAATCAGTTCAAGCGCGGCGAGCCGGTTGGATTCCGGATGAACGCACTCAATGCGGCGACGGGCAAGCGCGATCGCGCGACCGAGCTCGTCGTCCACCTTACCTTCGCCGGCAAGACGGTCGATATCCCGATGCGCGATCGACAGAATGAAAAGCAGCCCGAACGGGAGTTCTGGGTCGCCAAATGGGTCGTGCCCGACGATGCGCCGATGGGAATCGTGCGGTATACGGTGACGGCGAAGGATCCCCAAGGTCGCACTGGAGAGTTCAAGCCGTTCGAGGTGCAGGCGTCGCAGATCACGATCGTTCCGTAGCGGCTCGACGCCCGTGGCGCACATGGGGCGGGTGACGCCTATTCACGTTTCGGTTGTCCTCGGCCTCGCCGTCGCCATTGCAGCCTGTACGGCCTCGCCGTCAGTTAGTCCATCGGCCAGCCCGTCCGCATCAAGTCAGCAAGTCGCCACGCTCGATCTGGCCTACGACGCGCCAGCCGTTGTTGGCACCAGCGCGCAAGCGACGGTGAGCGGCTTGCCCTCCGGAAAGACCGTCGATTTGACCTGGGGCACGGTGACCGGCGGCTGGGTCATCGAAAACTATTACTACTTCCGCGGAAAGAAATACTCGGAGACGACAACGTCACTCGGAAAGTACCAGGTCGACGCCAGTGGCCGCCTGAGTGCGCGGTTCACCATCCCCGAAGACTACGGCGGCGTGCACGAAGTGATCGCGCTCATCGATGGCAAGCCGGTCGCGCAGAGTGCCATCAACCTCACGCAGTCTTTCTCGATCACGCCGCCGTCGGGCCCAGTGGGCACGGCCATCGAGCTGAAGGTCGCCGGACTCGGGTGGCGCACGATGGAAAGCACATGGGTGGTGAACTGGGACAACCAGGAGCTGGGGTTTGTGTCTGCCGCAAGCTCTCGCGGTTCGGCGGTCGCGCGCTTTCGTGCCGCCGGACCGCCCGGCAATCACGTCGTCAAGCTGTATACCGGCTGGCAAGGACTCGGGTACTTGAACTACGAACAGTCGCCGGTTGCCGCTTTGCCGCGCCCGCAATTCACATTTCACACGACATCAGGCAACTTCGCTCCAGCCGCGCTCGCCGAACCATATCAGCCGCAGCCGATCCCCAAGACCGAAGTGCAGAGGGTTGGCCTGCAGGTGTCGCTCGCGCCAACGCAGGGTCCTGTCGACACGCGCGCACTGCTCAAGGGTGAAGGCTTCAACCCTGGAGCCAAGATGCGGCTGGTGTGGGAGACATTCGCTGGCAGCCGAGTGTCAGGTGATGGCTTCGCGCCCCAAGAAAAGGAGATCGGTGCGGTTGCGGCCGACGCGAGCGGACGTCTCGATGCGACGGTGACCATTCCCGACGATCTCGGTGGTCTACACGGCCTGGTGTTGCGCGACGGAAACGATCTCGTTGCCCGCGTTCACTTCGTGATCGAAACCAGCATTGTCGGGATGACACCGAAGTCGGGACCAGCGGGCACACCGGTGCGAATCCATTTGAAAGGTGTGGGCTGGACCGAGTACGACAACATCTACGTCGCCACGTACGACAACGCGTACATGGGCTACGCGTGCGGATTCAACAGCCACGGCGATGTGGTGATCAACTTCACCGCGACCGGGGAACCGGGCCCGCATTTGATCGATTTGTATCCAGGAATCTACCAGGGCCCTCCGACCGAGCCGCAGCAGCTCTATCGGCTACCGCAGCTGACGTATGCGGACGATCACCCGGGGAACAAGATTCCGGCGCTACGCTTCATGTTCGAGATCACACCCACGCGACAAGTGCGAACCGAGACATCCTCTCGCATGTGGTGACCGCGACGAAGATTGAAACATGCTCCCTGTCTTCTGGACCCAACGGCTCCACTTCGGTCCCATGTCCCGCAAGAACTAATTGTGAAAGTCAGTACTTAGTCGCGGGGCCATTCGCTCGAAATCGTCAACTTGTATCCGCTCGGATCGGTCAGCTCGAACTGGCGCGTCTTCCAGGGCGTATCGAACGGCTCGACATCGATCGTGTAGCCGGCGCCCCTGACGCGCGCAGCGATCTCATCGATGTTCTGTTGCGTTTCGATATTCAGGCGTGTGCCGAGTCCCTTCTGGCGATCGCGGCCCTTCTTCCAGTCGTCCTGGTTCAATCCAAGCTGCAGTTCGCCAGCCTGCAACATGGCGCCGATCGGCGTGCCGTTGTCGTCCCACCGCTGCGCGACGGCGAAGCCGAGCGCCTCGTAGAAGGCGATGCTCTTGTCGAGATCGTCGACGGTGTAGCCGGGCAACAGGGACCTGGCGTTGAGCGCTCCAGCTGGTGTGGGCATGGTTCTCTCCTTAGGCGATCTATAGCATTCTCGCGCGTGGGCTTGGTACTTCGCGCCGAGCCTTTCCGTTATAGCATCGGGACCCTATGAGCACAGAGGGTCCGCGAAAGAACGAGGCACTGCTTTCCGATGGTCCGATTTACGGCGTGGCCGTCGCAATCGTCCGGGACAACCGCGACCCGAGCGGCCTGGCTCGCATCAAGGTGGGCTTTCCCTGGCACAGCCGGCCGGAAGACTCGGTACTGGGCACGGCTCGCGACGCCGATGGCAGGGAAGGACTATGGGGCTTACTTTCTGCCGGAGGTCAACGACGAGGTGATCGTGGCCTTCGAGCGCGGCGACCTCCGGTTCCCCGTTGTCGTTGGCGCTCTTTGGAGCGGCGATAGCAAGCCCCCAGCGAGCAACGGAGATGGGCGCAACGACATCCGCACCATCCGCACGCGCAAGGGCCATGCGGTCAGCTTCGACGACGGCGCGAAGGGACGCGTGCGGCTCGAGCTGAACGACGGCAAGGCGATCACCATTGACGACGGCAGCATCACCATCGATGCCAAGAACGGCAACCGCATCGTGATTGGCAGCGCCAACGGCACGACCACCATCGAAGCGGCGTCGACGTTGCGAATCCGCGCGCCGCAGATAGCCATCGAAGCGTCGGGGACGCTGGACATCAAGGCTGGCGGAACGCTCACTTTGCGCGGCTCGATGGTCGCCATCAACTGAGGAGACGTCGATGGGCGCGCCAGCCGCACGAATAGGCGATATCACGGCACACGGAACACCGCTCGGACCTGGGCCGGGGTGCGCCACGGTGCTGATTGGAGGCCAGCCGGCGTGGCGCGCCGCGGTGGACACGCACGTCTGCCCGCTCAGGGACGGACTGAAGCCACACGTCGGCGGCACGGTCGCTACGGGGAGCGTGACGGTGCTCATTGGCGGAGCGCCTGCCGCCAGGCAAGGCGACGTCGTCGTTGAAGCCGGTCCACCGAATGCGATTGCGATCGGCGCGCCCACGGTCCTGATCGGGTAACTGCCCCCCGCACGATGCTGACCACGTCGTGTCCGAAAACGTAGTCCGCTGTTACGGACATGAACTCGTCAGGTGATCTCGCACAATTGATACTGACGGCTTTGGCCAGTTGGGTGAGCCGCGATTAGCAGGAAACGATCGAGTACCCTAGTGTTTCCTGTCGTCCTGCGTTTTCATTGCGAGATTGGAGCGGTCAGCCGGCTTCGGAACTGGTTCAGCAAGTCGACGCTGGCGCCTTTCGCAAGATCGGTTTTCTCCCACGGGTCCTTCTCGACGTCATAGAGCTCCTCGACGCCATCGCCGTTCCTGATGTAGTGGAACGAACCGATCACGAGGGAGCTCATATCGCCTCGGCTGGCCGGGTGGAACGGAGGATCGTCGAGTCGTGCGCTGGTCTCCGAGAGAATGGCTGCCGGGTCGACTGGCGCAGCGTTCGCCACCGAACTCCAGAGTGCCGACAACGAAAAGCCCGGAGCCCGCTGGCGCTGGTTGCTGCCAATGAGCTCCAGCACGGTCGCCGGAAGGTTGCGCAGGCTGACCGGCGTGGTGACTCTGACACCGGCCGGCAGTCGCGAGGGCCACGAGATCAGCAGCGGGACATGGAGTTCCGTCGCATACAGGCTATATCCGTGGTGCATCACTCCGTGCTCGAGAAATGACTCGCCGTGATCGGCGGTAATGATGACCAGCGTGTTCTGAAGAACACCTTGACGATCGAGCCGATCGAGAAGCGCGCCGATTCGATCGTCCAGATTGGCAACCGACCCTTCGTAGGCGTCGCGCTCGGCCGCCGCCTCCTCGGGACCGTAGTTGTCGCGCAGCTCTCCAGGATTGTTCCGCGGCCCGAGCGGCCCGAACATCGTGTCGAACGGCTTCGGTGGAACGTACGGGTGGTGCGCATCGAAATAATTCAGGAACGCAAAAAACGGCCGCTCCGACTCCCGCGCCGCCAACCAGGACAGGAACTGATCGTTGACTTCGCTGGCCGATTTCCGCCCGAGGGTGTCGTAGTAGTTCAGGATTTTTCGCAGGCCGCATCCCGTGTGCTCCGACAGCCAGCACCCGAAGTAGCGTCCAAGCGAGGCGCTGAGCACGACCTGGCCGGGAGAGATCAAGAACGTCGCGTAATGCGCAAAGCCGCGACCGAGACCGAGTTCCTCATTGCCAAACACCATGTTGGCGACGAAGCCCGCGGTCAGGTAGCCCTCGCTCGCAAGTATTTCGGCCAGCGTTGGATGCGTATCGTCCAACGGCACCCACCAGTCCGCCGATGTGTCGCGCGGGAGTTGGCCAGTGAACATGCTGGCGATCGACGGCAGCGTCCAGGGTGCCGTGGAGTATGCCCGGTCGAAGACCACGGCCCGTTCGGCGAAGCGATCGAGTTGCGGCGTGGTCCTCCGAGTGTGTCCGTAGAGGCTCAAACTCTGGGCGCGAACCGTATCGAGAACAATCAGCAACACATTTGGACGCCCGGTCCCCGCTGGCGGCAGCTTCGCCAAGGCGCCGTGTTCTCGCCATGCCTCCCAGCCGCGGACGCCGATCGTCAGGAGCACGATGACAGCAGCCATCCAGGGCAGCGAGCGATTGACCAGCCGATGAAACTTCTCTCTACGGCTCCTGATCGCGAGTGATAGCTGCATGCCGAACCCCGCGGCCAGCACCAGCTTCGACAGCATCGACAAACGTGGCAGCGTGTGTAGACACAGCACACTGAACAGAGCCAAAGCGCCGTAAACAGCCAGGGCCAGCCGAACACTTCCATCGCGAGGGCGCCACCGGTAGAGGCCGGCCAGAACCGCTCCGACCGCGCCGAACAACAGCACGTCGGCGAGCGGCCCCATCCAGACCAGATCGCGGCTGAGAAGGACGAAGCGTTCCCGGCCGACCTGTCGCGGCAGCGGCAGGAAATAACATTGGGCGAGGGCGAGAATCTCGACGAGGCTGGTCAGCAATCCAAACCACGCCGCCGTCACGAGAAGGCTGAGCGAAGGACTTCTTGTCAAGCGTGTCATTGTCTCAGCGGTGGTTGAAACGTCGAACGCCCACGACGCGCCCAAACCATCGAGCCGGACGCATGAGAAGGGTCACCCAGAGGACGATCGTGGCGGCCGACGCGATTATTCCAGTCCAGAGGCCAGGCGTCTGGTACCGCAGAGCGACCTCGCTTCGCCCGGGAGCGACCGGGAGCCCCATCAACAGCCAGTCGGTTTCGTAGATCCGCGCCGGCTGGCCGTTCACGTTGGCGGTCCAGCCCGGGTAGAAGCTGTTTGAGACGACGAGGTATGCCGCCGCCGGTGTGTCAACGGTGAGATGCATCTCGTTTGGTCCGCTCGGATGCGTCGTGACGTGTGCAGCCGGTGCGACCGGCGCCGGAGCCATCAGGCTCGCATCTGGAACTTCCGCCACTTTCGAGTAGTCGAGAGCGGCGTCGGCGACATGGTCCAACACCTGGGCATCGATCGCTCGACTGCCCCAATTGGACAGTTCTCTCTTCTGATCGGCAAGACGCTCGTCCGCCCGGTTGCGCCATGCGTCGTTGAGCACAAAAGCCTGCGGAGCCAACTGACCGACAAGGAATGCGCGCGGAAGGGTCTCTGGGAGCTGCCAGATCGCCGCTGCGCCGCTTTCTGTAACTCGACTCCAGCCTGGGAACTGCAGCCCGGTTGGAGCGACGACGTACTTCACGTTCCAGCTGGAGAGCAATGACGTCCACGCCGACGCCGCTCCGGGTTTGTCGAGGAGCTCGCGTTCGAGCGCGGCTCTGAGAATCCGGTGCCGCTTCAAGTACAGCGAGAAGTACGCGTCTGTGGAGTCGAGCCCCCAGATCGTACACAGGTCGGCCTGAAGGTAATCCTTTACTTCCTGCGTCGTAAACGTTCGGTCAATCGTTTCCGTGAGCGCCAGAACACGAAACGGCTGACCGTCCGCCTCCATGGATGCGACAGCAGCGGGTGCGCTCGTCGCCTCTCGAATGGGGAGAGTTCGCGCGTAGTTCCCGGTCACCCGGAACAGTTCGAGATCGAGAAGCGCGAAGGCCGCCAATGCGATCAGGGCTCGACGAGGCCACAGCTTGCCAAACATCAGAACCAGGCACGCCGACGCGACGGCGCCAGCCATGAGTGCCGTCGACAGAGCGATGCCCGGCCGGACTTCCGCAAAACGCAGCATGGCGCCCGTGGCGGTAATTGCGAGTAGAACCGCCACCATCGCGAGCGGCAGGACTTTGCGCGTCACCGCCCCTCTCGCTCGACTGACCAGAATCAACTTGTGCGCACCCAACGCGGTCAATGCCGCAAGGCAGAACGTGGCCCAGAGCAGAAACCGGCTTGGGAAGCGCATACCGCTCATCCCCGGAAGGCTCCAGAGCAGTGGAAAGAGCGGCGTCTTGGCTCCGAGGGCGAAGCCGACGGCAACCACTGCGCTTACGGCAAGCGGCAGTGCTGGATCTGGCCAGCGGCGGCGCCACCAGATGGCCAGGGGCGCAAGCGCCAGGCAGAGCGCGCCACAGTACATGCCTGCCGTCGTATTGGGATTGGCGTTCGCTGCCGGTGACGCTTCGTTGATCCAGTCACCCTGCGCGTACACGTATGGAAAGAGGACTTGTCCCAAGCCGCGAGGTGTCGCCGCGGCGCCGCTTGCGCTTGCGAGTGTGAGGCCGCCCTGACGATGTGACTGCTCACTGTGCAGCAACATCGGAATCACCTGCGCGGCAGCCAGTGCGGCTCCGCCGATGGCAACGACCGCCCATAAAGCCAACCGCCCTGCCACGACTCGCGATGCGAGCGCAACGTCACGAAACCGAGTCGCACCCTCGTGAAGCGAGCGAAGCAGTACATATGTGGCCGTCGCCACAACCGTGACGATGGCAAAGGTGGGGTGTCCGGCGAGGAACTGCAAGGCAATCACGCCGATCGCCGACAGCCAGGCGCGCCACGAACCGCGCCGCACGAATCGCTCGGCGCAGAACATGGCCAGCGGCAGCAGGCACAGCGACCGGTGCAAGGCGATGTTGCGGACGTAGATGAGCGCGAATCCGGAAAACATCTGCGTCGCCGCGCCGAGAAATGCGGCCCAGTGATGGATTCGGAATTCGCGAAGAAAGAAATACGTGGCCAGGCCGGCGGTGGCGAAGTACAGCGCCGCTTCCCACATCAACGCCGCCGGAGCCGAGAACAGCAGCGCGCAGAGCACGCGAATCGGATAGAAACTGGCGGCCTGTCCCTCGGCCAGCACAGGAAAGCCAAGGCCAACGGCCGGCCACCATTGCGCCAGCGTGCCTTGGCGCAGCCACTGCTGAAAGAAGACCGTCTGCGCGAAATGCTGTTGCGCGTTGTCCCAGTAGAAGAACATCCGCCCTTGCGCCAGCGGCAGCAACCCAAAGGCGAGGCCGAGGCCGGCGAGCAGGAGCGGCGGAATGACGGTGCGAGAGCGCACTACCTCACTATTGTGACGTCCTTAGTCGGTCACGGCCATGCGGAACCCTTGCTCGACCAGGAAACGGGCGACGAACTCGTTCCCAGCGCCCGTCGGATGTCCATCATCGTCGATGTAGAAGCCGCGGTAGCGTTGCGGGCCGCACGCGCGCATCTTGTCCAGCGGATCGAGGCTGAGCACCTGATTCCTCGCCAATATCTCACTGAAATCAAAGACGTCGTTTGGCCGCCCTTGAAGCACTTCGAGCTTGGTCGGGTAGCGCAACACTATCAGACGCTGCCTGCGCCGCTGCGTCTCCTGAGCGAAGTTCTCGAACAGAGCGTCGGCGATCGCTTTGCTATAGGGCCGCCGGTAGAATCGGTTGTAGAGCTGGCTCGCCATCAGGCTCTTGTAAGAGATCCTGTCCAACAATCCGGGCTTGCCGCCACGCCGCTCCACCAGCCGGCCATCTTCGAGATCGAAGCTCGGCTTGTTGAATCGTTCAATCAAGCGATACGCGTCAAAGGTTCGCTCGACATCCGAGTCGATGTAGGACACCAGCACGACGTCCGGCTCGATGACATCCACGTACTTCAAGTACGCAAGATACATCTGGTCGAGTCCCCACCCTGGAATGCCGAAGTTGTAAACGGTGAAGCCTGGACCGAGTTGCTGCGCGAGTTGAGCGGTCAGCGTCTCGGGCTCGCTCAAATAGACGCCGAACACGAAGGAGTCGCCGAGCACCATGACGCGTTGCTCTCCAGGACGCCGCTCGCTCTTCTGGTAGTTGACGGGCGCGCGGAACCCTTCGTCGTTGACGAACGCCTCCCACTTCGCGTCGCCGCGTCTGAACGTCTGGAAGTTGCGTCCGCTGAACACCCAGCCCAAATGCGGATCGGTTCGAGCCCAGGTGATGACGCGATTGCGGAGTTGGCCCGGATAGGTTCGCGTATGGAAGAACTGCCGGCCACCGAAGAGCCAGCGATAGGCGCCTTCCGCGGCGACCAGCATCACCACGAAGAGCACCAGATTGATTGTGAGGATTCCTGTGTAGCGAACTGCCGGCCTCAAGACGAGGGCCCTCGAGGCGTGCCCGTTCTCTTCATGAGCCGCTGGCGTTGATCTCGGTGATGGCGCGAGGGGTGTCCTTCAGAATCGACGACAGGATCGACATGCCCGAGTCGCCCTTGAACGAGCGCGCCGCGGTCAGCATCTCGTCGAGCAGGATGCCGAGCGAAAAAGTACGCGAGAGTGCGACCGAGCTCGGGGGGCATGGCTTGGGGGCGGGGGCGATTATATATGGACCACGCCCTACATATGGACGCTGTCCAATCGTGCTTCTGTCGAAGAGGGAAGGGCTGAGCAGGATCGAGAACGGGTTGTGCTCTTCAGCCCCGCGACGCGTTGATTGTGGTCGCCGGCACACTCATCATTTCGGCGCCGCCGTTGTCGGCCGCAGCCGGCCCCACGTCGCAACCGACATTTTTCCGAGCCACGCCTTCGCGCGATCGCCGACGATCGTCTGCTCCAGGCCGGCGAGCCACTCGTACGCGACCGGCGTCAGCAGCAGCGTGAGGAAGAGGCAGAGCGTCTGGCCGCCAATGATCGTCACGGCGATCGCCGCGCGGCCCGTGCCGCCGATGCCGATGCCGAGCGCAGTCGGGATCAGCCCGGCGATGATCGCGAAGGTCGTCATCAGAATCGGCCGCAGCCGCGTCCGGCACGCCTGGATGACCGCCTCGCGCATCGGCATGCCCGCCGCGCGCAGCGTATTGGCGTAGTCGACCTGCAGGATCGCATTCTTCTTCACGATCCCGAGCAGCAGGAGCATCCCGAGCGCGCTCCATAAATTCAGCGTGCGGCCGGTCGCCCACAACGTGAAGAGCGCGAATGGCACGGCGATCGGCAGGACCAGCATGATGATGACCGGCTGCAGGAAGCTCTCGAACTGCGCGGCAAGCACCATGTAGACGAAGATCATGGCGAGCCCCATCGCCAAAATCATGTTCGCCGTCGTCTCGTCGAGGACCTTCGACTGTCCCTGCAGCCGGAAGCTCATCTCGGGCGGCATGTTGAGGCCGGCGAGCATCCGGCGAACGTCGCCCGCGGCCTCGTCCAGCGCGTGACCCGGCGCGAGATCGGTCGTCATCATGATGGTGAACTGGCGGTTCGACCGTTGGAGCGAGGTCGGCCCGAGGCCCCGCTCGATCCGGGCGATGTTGTCGATGCGCACGGGCCCGCTCGGCGACGGGACCGTGAGACGGCCGATTTCCTGCGCGTCGCGGCGCTGGGTCTCGAGCACGCGGAGCTTGATCGGATATTGCTCCTGCCCCTCCTTGAAGAACGAGATGCGATCGTCGCCGGAGACGGCCATCCGCAGCGTGCTGCCGACGGTCGCCATGCGCACCCCGAGATCCGCCGCGCGGCGGCGATCGACGGCCACGTGAATTTCCGGATTCGACACGCTCAGGCTCAGCTTCGGTTCGGTGATGCTTGGAAGTCGCTGCGCCGCTTCGAGCGCCTTCAACGAATACTCGGTCAGTTGTCCGAGATCGGGACCGAGGATGTTCGCGGATACGGCAAATCCGCCTTGCCCTTCGCCGCTGCCGAGCGCGTTTCGCGCGCTGACGCTCGGCCGGTTGGCCGGATACTTCGTCAGGCGCTGCCGCACTTGCGCGATCATCTGCGCTTGCGTGGGTTTCCGCTGGTCAGCGGGCAGCGACTGGAAGTTGAAATGGAAATGCGTCGCGTTTCCGCCGCCGGCTCCACCGCCGGCGGCGCCGCTGCCGCCCGGATTCACGAGCGGCTGGATTTCGGCGACGCCCTCGATCCCCTGCAGGTCCTTCAGCACTTGGAACGCGAGCTCTTCCGTGCCCTGCAGCGAGGTACCCTCGGGTGAGTCCATGTGAACCGTCCACTCGCCCATGTCCTCGGCGGGCACGAAGTCGCGGCCCACCAGGCGGTTCAACGGAAACGTGAGCAGGAAGGTGACCGTGGCGATGCCGATGATGAGGCCCGGATGTTCCAGAGCCCATCGCAGCTGCCGCGCGTACCAGCCGTCAATCCAGTGGAAGACCCCGCGCTCCTTCGTCTTGTGATCGGCGGCCGCGTCCGACAGCTTGAGGAAACGCGAGCTGAGCATCGGCGTCAACGTGAAGCTGACGAGCATCGACACGAGAATCGAGAACGCCATCGTCCAGGCGAAGGGATTGATGAAACGCTTGGCGTACCCGTCCATGAAGCCAGTCGGCAGGAAGATGACGACGAGCGAGAGCGTCGTGGCCATGACGGCGAGCGAGACTTCCCGCGTCCCGAGGATCGCCGCGTCGAACGGCGTCGCGCCCTCTTCCTCCATGTACCGGAAGATGTTCTCCAGGACGACGATCGCGTCGTCGATGACGATGCCGACGGCGAGCGTGATGCCGAGGAGCGTCATATTGTTCAGCGTGAAGCCCATCAGGCGCATCAGCGTGAACGACGCGATAATCGAGGCCGGAATGGCCAGCGCCGCGATGATCACGGCCCGGATGTTCCGGATGAACAACATCACGACGATCGCGGCGAACAGGCTGCCGAAGATGAGATGCTCTTCGAGCGACTCGACCGACGCGTAGATGAACTTGGAGTCGTCGCGGACGATCGTCAGCCGCACCGTTCCCGGCAGCGTGCGCTCGATCGTCTTCAGCCGCGCCTTGACGCCTTCGATGACCTCCACGGTGTTCTCGCCCATCGCGCGGCGGACATCGAGGAGCACCGCCGGCTTGTCGCCCGACCACACCGACGAGGTCGGCCGTTCGTTGCTGTCTTCGGCGTGGCCGATGTCGGACACGCGAATCGGCGTGCCGTTCGTGGTGGCGATGACGACGTTGTTGAACTCCTCCGCGGCGTCGATGCGGCCCATCGTCCGCAACAGGAGCTGGCCCTTGCCCTGCTCCACGGCGCCGCCCGGGATCTCGACGTTTTCGGCGACGATCGCCTCGCGCACCTGCGACAACGAGAGCCCGTACGAGTTCAGCTTCTCGATGTCGACGACGATGTGAATCTCGCGGGCGCGGCTGCCCGCAATCGTCACTTGGCCCACGCCGTTCACGGTTTGAATCGATCGCGACACCTGCTTGTCGGCGATCTCGGTCAGCGTGCGCAGGCTCATCGCGTCCGATGACACCATGATCGAGATCACCGGATCGGCATCCGGGTCGACCTTGGTGATCACCGGCGGGAGCAGCTCGGGCGGCACCGCCCGGATGGCGCCGGCCACCTTCTCCCGCACGTCGTTCACGGCTTCGTTCAGGTCGCGCTCGAGCACGAAGCGGACCGTGATGTTGCCGTTGCCCTCGCCGATTCTGGCCGAAATCTCGTCGAGCCCCGACACGCCGCTGATCGCCTGCTCCATCGGCTCGATGACCGACGAGGAGAGCTCGTCGGGGCTCGCGCCGGGCAGCGACAGCCTGACGTTCACGGTCGCCGGATCGGCGCGCGGGAACAGATCGACCCCCAGATCGCGGAACGAGAAGATGCCGAGCACCACCAGCGACATGACGAGCATCGTGGCGAAGACCGGACGGCGGACGCAGAGTTCAGAGAACATGCCAGCACCTACTCACCGGCCGTCTTGCCGGCCGAATTGGTCACCTTCATCCCGTCGACCAGCTTCTCGACATCCGACACCGCGATCCGATCACCGGCCTTGACACCGCTCAGCACCTCGATGCGATCGCCGAGTCGCTCGCCCACCGCCAATTCGCGCACGGCGAGCGTGCCCTTGTCGAGCACGAACACGCGGTTGACGCCGTAGCGATACTGGAGCGACGCGTACGGGACGGTGACCACCCGATCCTCCCGGGCCGTTTCGATGTGGACGCGCGCGAAGGTGCCGGGCTTGAGCAGCGCCTCGGCGTTCGGCACGAGCGCCTCGAAAGAGAACGCGCGGGTCTGCGTGTTCACCGCCGGGCTGATCCGCGTCAACGTACCGGTGAACCCGCGGTCAGGATAGGCATCGACGTTCAGCGCCACGGGCGCGCCCGTTTTGATCCAGGGGGCCATTCGTTCGGGAATCTCGGCCGTGACCTTCAGCGGATCGATCCGCACCACGCTCATCACCGGCGCCTGCGTCTTCACGAGTTCGCCGAGCGATACGAGCCGTTTCTGCACGTAGCCGTCGAACGGCGCCCGGATGAAGGTGTCGCGCAGCTGGCGCTCCGCCAGCTTCATGCCCGCGTCGGACGCGTCGATGTCGGCCCGCAGGTTCTTAGCGTTCTGCACCGCCGAGTCGTAGCCGGCTTGCTTGGTCTGCAGCGTCGCCTCGGCATCGTCGAGCTGCTGCCGCGCCAGGAGCTGGCGCCGGTGCAGCTCCTCGGCGCGCTGATCCGCCTGCTTCGCCTGCTGGAGCTCCGCCGCCGCTTTCTGCACGTCGGGCGTCTGCTCGATTGGCGGCAGGCGTCCGGGCTCGGCGGCGCCGTACCTGGCGAGCGCGCGTGCGAGCCCGGCACGCTGCTGGTCCAGGCTGTACTGCTGTTTCTCGTGGTCGAGCTCGACCAGGGCCTGGCCGGTCCGCACGCGATCGCCAAGGTCGGCGAGGATCCGGCTGACCGTGCCGTCGGTTTCCGACGACACCACCACTTCGTCGGCGGCCGCCAGCGTGCCGACGACGTCGACGCTGCGGCGCACGACGTCTTCGCGGACTTCCTGTACCTGCACGGACTTCGGCGCGTCGTCGCGCGCCTGCGCAGACGGGGACTTGGAACAAGCGGCCGCACACGCGACCATGGCCGCGGCGACAACGACACGAGCGGATCGAAATACCGGCATGGACAAGCCACCCCTGCGAGAGAGAGACAGTATAGTGTCCGCGGAATGCGGAGCAGTTGTTGTCAGCGATTATCTGCTCCCGGTTACCGCCTCGCGAACCACTCGGCGGCCGTCCTGACGCGTGTCCCGGGGATCGAGGCCAGCCTGCCGAGTGCCGCCGAACGGCCGGACGCACAACGGCCCTTTACGAGGCGACGCAGACCCGTGAACTTTCCCAGCATTGTAGCGAGTCTGATCGCGGATCCACAAAGTCCGCCTCTCTCGCCGAAGCGCCCGAGGATCCATCAACGCGAAGGCGGATCCACGATCGACACGTCGAGCTCGCCGAGCCGCGCCGGATTCCCGATGATCTCGATCTCGGTTATCCTTCCGTTCGCGATCGTCAAGCGGACCGCTCTCAGCAATCGCCCCTTCGGCGCAAACACGCCGCCGAAGGCCCCATTCACAAATGCGAGCTGAACGTGCCGCGCAAGGTGTGCGAAGGCGCTCGCCTGCTTCGCATAGAGCACCGCGCCGCGCGACTCGGTCGGCGCGCCGTCCCCCATGTCCGCGCGAACGACGAGATCCGGATCGAGGACGGCCATCAAGCCTTCGAAGTCGCCGCCGCGTAGTGCCGCCAGAAAGGCATCGACGACCTCGCGCTGCCGAACGAGATCGGGTCTGGGCGCCGCCGCGCCGCCGCGCACGCGTCGTCTCGCGCGGCTGGCGAGCTGCCGCGTTGCCGCTTCCGAACGGCCGACGATCGGCGCGATCTCCTCGAACGGCATCGCGAACATGTCGTGCAACACGAAGGCGAGGCGTTCCGCCGGCGTCAGCCGGTCGAGCACGACGAGTAGCGCGAGCCCGACCGAATCCGCGAGGAGCGCTTCATGCTCGGGGCTGCTCCCTGGCGTTCCGGTCGCGACCGGTTCCAGCGTATGCGGAGTGACCGGCTCCTCGCGCCGCGACTTGCGCGACCTCAGTATGTCCAGGCACACCCGCGCGACGACCGTGGTCAGCCATCCGCCCAGGTTGTCGATGCCGGTGGTGTCGACGCGGCTGAGTCGCAGCCACGCCTCCTGAACCGCGTCGTCCACCTCGCTCGCCGAGCCGAGCATGCGATAAGCCACGGCGCGCAGGTGACTTCGGTTCTCTTCGAATCGCTCGGCCAGATAGTCGCGTTTGTCCATCGGTCACAATTCCTCGTCGCGGTCCCTCATACCACTGACGAACGAACGGCAACGAATGTGACCAGCCTCCGCTCGTGGCGACGTGGGCGAGCTACGGCTTGGCTGGCAGGCAAGCGGCAGTTGCCCAATCGGTCACATTCTCCCATTGGGCTTCGTCATGGTGGTGAAGCGGCACCGCCCGCAAGTGACCTAGGAGAGAAACGATGAAGATCAAACTGACCAGCGTCTACGTCGACGACCAGGAGAAGGCCCTGCGCTTCTATACCGAGGTGCTGGGCTTCGTGAAAAAGGCCGACTTCAGCCAGGGGCCATATCGCTGGCTGACGGTGGCCTCGGCCGAAGACCAGGACGGCACGGAGCTGCAGCTCGCGCTCAACAACTCCCCGGCGGCCAAAGCCTACCAGCAGGCCATGTTCCAGCAAGGCCAGCCGGCGGCGATGTTTTTCACCGATGATGTCCAGGCCGAGTACGAGCGCGCAAAAGCGCGCGGCGCCGAATTCACGATGCCGCCAACCGACGTGACCGCGTCCAAGATCGCCATGCTGAACGACACCTGCGGTAATTTCCTTCAAATCACACAGCTGATGCGCTGGTAGGGAAGACGTTCGGATTCCGCTTCAGGCTAGTCTTCAGAGGAGGCCCCATGAACTGGAACAAATGGATTCGACAGTTTCACCGCTGGGTGTCCATTGCCTTCACGATGACCGTCGTTGCCAACTTCGTCGCGTTGGGCTTGGGACAGGGAAAGCAGCCTCCCGCTTGGGTGACCTACTCGCCGCTGCTTCCGCTCTTCCTGCTGATGTTCAGCGGTCTCTACATGTTCGTGCTGCCGTATGCCGCCAGATGGCGGAGCGGGCCGAGGAGCCTTTCAGCATCATGAAGAAGAAAAGCAATTCGCAGAAGCCAGTCGGCGATTGGCGGGGCGAGATGCTCGCTCGACTCCGCGCCCTCATCGAGGAGGCCGACCCCGACATGATCGAAGAGCGGAAATGGCGGAAGCCGTCGAACGGGATGGTGGGGGTTCCCGTCTGGTCGCACAACGGGATCGTCTGCACCGGCGAGACGTACAAGAGCTACGTCAAGCTGACCTTCGCCAAGGGAGCTTTTGTGAAGGACCCTTCAGGACTGTTCAACTCCAGTCTCGAAGGCAACCTCAGGCGCGCCGTTGACTTCCACGAGAGCGACACGATCGACGAGAAAGCGCTGAAGGCTCTCATCAAGGCCGCCGTGAAGTTGAACGCCGCGGATCGTGACTAGATGCGGACGACTCAACGAAGCCGCCGGAGCTCCACTTCCGACACGATAAATCCGAACCCGGGCCAACCGCCGGACTGGACCGATCGCTCGAACCACTTGCGAGCCTGCGCCTTGTCGCCCCGTACGAGATACCAGTTGCCAAGCCCGTAGGCGAGGGTGGCGACCTGCACCTCTTCCGTATCCGCCGGCGTGACCACGGCGTCCGGGCCAATCTCGCCACGATAGAGCTGCAGGCGCCGGGTGTATGCGTTGGTCACGGGCTTGTTGTCCGGCCGTCGATCGAGCATCGCTTTCGCTTCCGCACCGCGGTCGGCGCGGCTGAGCGACATCCATAACCAGTCCGTGGAACCCGCCAGCTCGCCGGCATCCGGGGCGATCGGCTGAGCCTTGGCGAACGATGCGGCCGCCTCGGTAAAGTCTCCGCGCAGGTACTGGACGATGCCGAGGTGGTACCAGATTCCGTAGATCGTGCTGTCGATGGCGCCGCCGCGCGTGAGATCGGCGAACGCGCGATCGAATTCACGCACGGACAGGTATCGATGTCCGCGCCATCGAAGAAGCAGCGCGTTGTTCGGCTCGATCTCGAGGCCTCTTGTAAACGTCGCTATGGCTTCGCGAAACTGCCGCGCACCGGACTGGGCCACGCCGAGGTCGATGATGCGCGTCATGCTTCTCGGGTCGCTCTCGAGAGCGGCTCGCGCGGTCTTGACGGCGTCGGTCTCGGGGAGCGAGCGATACTCCACGCCCTCGGGCGACCGGTATTGCACTGACTGCACGCCTGTCTGTGCTGCATCGAGCGCAGGCCCGAGGGTGATCGTCGCGCCGATGGTCAACGTCAACACGGCACGCTGCATGTCTCTGAACGGCATAGGTCAGGATTCTACGTCGGACGAAAGGGCCTGGGCGCGTAACATGATCGCGACCATGCCCTCCAACGCGCTTGCCCACGGCAGCCTTGGCGAAGGGGGAGTCCGCCCCGCCGCGCCGCGCAGGCGCCACGGCGAAGGCGGACATCCCGCAGACAGCCACGACCTGATTCGCGTGCAGCGCGCGCGCGAGAACAACCTCAAGGACGTCAGCATCGAGATCCCGAAGCGCCGGCTGACGGTGTTCACCGGCGTCTCCGGCTCGGGCAAGAGCTCGTTGGTATTCGGCACGATCGCAGCGGAGTCGCAGCGGCTGATCAACGAGACCTACAGCGCGTTCGTGCAGGGCTTCATGCCGACGCTGGGTCGGCCCGACGTGGACGTACTCGAAGGGCTGACGACCGCGATCATCGTCGACCAGGAGCGGATGGGCGGCAATCCCCGCTCGACGGTCGGCACGGCGACCGACGCCAACGCGATGCTGCGGGTGCTGTGGAGCCGCCTCGGCAAGCCGCACATCGGTCCCCCTACTGCCTTCTCGTTCAACGTCCCGACGCGGAAGGCGAGCGGCTCCATGACCGTCGACAAGGGCAAGGGGGAGCGGATCGTGGTGCGCGACCTCGTCTACCACGGCGGCATGTGCCCTCGCTGCGAGGGCATGGGTTCGGTCAACGACATCGACCTGTCGCAGCTTTACGACGACACGAAGTCGCTCAACGAAGGTGCGCTCAAGATCCCCGGCTACAGCATGGACGGCTGGTTCGGCCGCATCTTCAACGGCTGCGGCTTCTTCGACCCGGACAAGCCGATCCGCAAGTTCACCAAGAAGGAACTCCACGACCTGCTCCACAAGGAGCCGACCAAGATCAAGGTCGACGGCATCAACCTGACCTACGAGGGTCTGATCCCGAAGATCCAGAAGTCGATGCTGTCCAAGGACGTCGACTCGATGCAGCCGCACGTCCGGGCATTCGTGGAGCGCGCGGTCACCTTCAGCACCTGTCCGGAGTGCAAAGGCACCCGGCTCAACGAGGCCGCCCGGTCGTCCAAGATCAAAGGGATCAACATCGCCGACGCCTGCGCGATGCAGATCAACGACCTCGCCAAGTGGGTGGCGGGCGTGAAAGAGCCGTCCGTCGCACCGCTCCTGGCGGCGCTGCAGCACACGCTCGACGCGTTCGTCGAGATAGGGCTGGGCTACCTCAGCCTCGATCGGCCTTCGGGCACGCTGTCTGGCGGCGAAGCGCAACGCACCAAGATGATCGGCCACCTCGGTTCGTCGCTCACCGACGTGACCTACGTCTTCGACGAGCCGACGATCGGCCTGCACCCTCACGACATCCGGAGGATGAACGAGCTGCTGCTGCGGCTGCGCGACAAGGGCAACACCGTCCTCGTCGTCGAGCACAAGCCCGAGGTGATCGCGATCGCCGATCACGTCGTCGATCTCGGTCCCGGCGCCGGCGCCGCCGGCGGCGAGGTCGTCTTCGAGGGCACCGTGGAGGAACTGCGAGCCAGCAGCACGCTCACCGGCCGTCACTTGAACGATGCGGCCTCGCTGAAGCCGTCGGTGAGGAAGCCGTCGGGTGTGATGAAGGTGCGCGGCGCCCGCACGCACAACCTGAAGAACGTCGACGTCGATATCCCGCTCGGCGTGTTAGTGGTGGTGACCGGCGTGGCCGGATCGGGCAAGAGCTCGTTGATCCACGGCTCGGTGAGCGGCCGGGACGGCGTGGTCTCGGTCGACCAGGCCCCGATCCGCGGCTCGCGGCGGAGCAACCCGGCGACGTACACCGGTCTGCTCGATCCGATCCGCAACGCCTTCGCAAAGGCCAACGGCGTGAAGCCCGCCCTGTTCAGCGCCAACTCCGAGGGCGCCTGTCCGGCCTGCAACGGCGCCGGGGTGATCTACACCGACCTTGCGATGATGGCCGGCGTCACCACGATCTGCGAGGAATGCGAGGGCCGCCGGTACCAGTCTTCAGTCCTGACGTACCGCCTCGGCAAGCTCAACATCGCCGAGGTGCTCGATTTGTCGGTCGAAGACGCGGTCGGCTACTTCGGCGCCGGCGAGGCGCGTACGCCGGCGGCGCACGCCGTCCTGCAGCGCATGGCCGACGTGGGGCTCGGCTACCTGCGGCTCGGCCAACCGCTCACCACGCTGTCGGGCGGTGAGCGCCAGCGGCTCAAGCTCGCCGCCCATATGGGAGCCGAGGGCGGCGTCTACGTGCTCGACGAGCTGACCACCGGTCTGCACCTGGCCGACCTCGAGCAGTTGCTCGCGCTGCTCGATTGGATGGTCGACTCCGGCAAGTCCGTCATCGTGATCGAGCACCACCTATCGGTGATGGCGAATGCCGACTGGATCATCGACCTCGGGCCGGGCGCGGGTCACGACGGCGGCCGGATCGTCTTCGAAGGCACCCCGGCCGACCTGGTAGCGGCAAGGTCGACGCTGACCGGCGAGCACCTGGCAGCCAGCCTTCGCTGACCGCTCGTTTCGCTCTCGTCTCGCTGAAGCCGGCACGCGAGGGGCTTCGCATACGGCCGACGGAAGCCCTGCGCGAGGGGCAGGGAACTCGACGGTCGAACGAGCGTTATGATGGTCTTCGATTGCCGATGTGAGCTCCTCCTCTCACACTGACATTCGACCGCAGTCCCGTTCCTGGTGACGAAAACGTCGCCCGCAATCCGACCGCCGAGATGGCCGAGCTCGAACCCGGCCAAGGAGAGGAGAACCTGCGATGAATGCGATGAACATGCCTGGATTCACAGCCGAGCAATCGCTGCAGGCTGTGCGCGGACGCTATCGCAGCGGCCGCAAGGCCGCTGGAGTATCCGGCGCCGTCATGCCCGCGATTCCACGGTGCGAGAACTGCGACGACGTTCTCGACTACTGCGAAACACACGGAGGCAGGCCGTATGCCGCCTGCCGTGCGTGCGCCAGCGGACACTGTGATTCGAGCGAGGAGAATCCCGGCGGCCACTGCCGGCTCGATCCGATCAGCGGCACGAGAATCTGCGACATCTGACCGCTCGTCACCTCGTCTGCAGGCCATCGGCACATAGAGGACGTCGGACCAGCGGTCTCGCGTACACTGCGCACGTGCGCTATACGACGGTCGTCCACACGCTGACTCTGCTACTGCTGGCGGTCTCGCTGTCAGCCGCGGGTCCTGATTGGTCTCGGTTTCGAGGACCCAATGGATCTGGCCTGTCCGAAGCGATGCGGATTCCGACCGAGTTCGGACCCGACAAGAATCTGATCTGGCGAATGGCCCTGCCGCAGGGCCATTCGTCTCCGATTCTGTTCGACACTCGCATCTACCTGACGGCCTTCCGTGAGAATCAGCTCGTGACCTTCGCGATCGATCGCGACGAGGGCCGGATTCTGTGGGAGCGATCGGCCCCGCCGGTGAAAACCAGGGTCGTGGACAAGCGCAACAACGCTGCCTCGCCGAGTCCCGCCGTCGAGGCCAACGGGGTCTATGTATTCTTCCCGGACTACGGCCTGGTCGCCTACGACGCCGCCGGCAACGAGCTGTGGACGCTGCCGCTCGGCCCCTTCAACAACATCTACGGCATGGGCGCTTCGCCGCTGATCGTCGGCAACCTGCTGGTGCTGGCGTGCGATCAAAGTCTCGGCTCGTTCATCTTGGCGCTCGACAAGCGCACTGGGAAGCAGGTGTGGAGAGTCGATCGGCCCGAGGCGAAGAGCGGCCACTCGACGCCGATTCTTTGGCGCGGCCCCGATGGTCATGATCAGATCCTGCTGCCTGGTTCGTTCCTGCTGACGTTGTACGACGCGGCGACCGGGAAAAAGCTGTGGTGGGTCGGCGGGTTGTCGTTCGAGATGAAATCGACACCGGTGATCGGCGGGGACACCATTTATGTCAACGGATACGGCGCGCCAGTCAACGATCCGGGCAACAAGATCACGATCCCACCTGCGGACGAGGTCTGGAAGACGGCCGACACCAATGCCGACGGCGTGATCGCGAAGACGGAATTCCCGAAGTTCACTCCGGCGTTCTGGTTCGACGTCGCCGATCTCGACCTCAACGGTTCGCTCAACCAGGACGAGTGGGCCTACTACCGCGCGGCCCTCGATTCCGAGAATGGCATGCTCGCCATTCGCCTGGGAGGCTCCGGCGACATGACGGACACTGCGATCCGCTGGAGATATCAGCGCAGCGTGCCACAGTTGCCGTCGCCGCTGCTCTATCAGGGCGTCCTCTACATGGTCAACGACAACGGCATCGTCACCACGCTCAATCCCGACACCGGTGCACTGATCAAACAAGGGCGCCTGACTGGCGCGCCCGGTCCAGTCTTTTCATCCCCAGTGGCCGCGGATGGCCATGTGTTCTTCACCACCGAGGCGGGCGCGGTCGTGGTCGTCCAACCCGGCGGCGAGTTGACGGTGAAAAGCGTCAACCGTTTGAACGAAGAGGCGTACGCGACGCCGGCTATCGCCGACGGCCGCATTTACGTGCGGACCACCGAAGCGCTCTACGCGTTCGGCACGCGCTAGCCACACTCTTCGCTTCGCTCATCGCGTTGTCCGTCCCCGCGCTCGTCACCGCGCAACACCCACAACAGGTCGCCGACGATCGGTTGGACGCCGATCGTGCGTTTTCGTGGCAAGTAGCAAAACGGACCTCATCAACGGCATTTCGGCCATGTTGCCGCTGACCTCCCCATCCCGACAGCGACCGGCATCGTTCGCGGTCCGTTATTCTTGACGCGACGAGGATAGCCATGCAGATGCGCCAACTAGGAACCAGCAACTTGGAAGTCTCGGCCCTTGGGTTTGGGTGCATGGGCACGACCTCGTCGTACGGCTCGCCGCCAGATCGCAAGGAAATGCTGGCTCTCATTCGCACGGCCGTCGATCTCGGTGTCACCTTTTTCGATACCGCCGAGGTGTACGGACCGTTCACCAACGAAGAGCTCGTCGGCGAAGCGCTCGCTCCGGTGCGCGACCGGGTCGTGATTGCGACCAAGTTTGGATTCAGGCCCGCCGAAAACGGGGGCTGGCTGGCGCTGAACAGCCGGCCCGATCACATCAAAGAAGTGGCCGATGCCTCGCTCAAGCGACTGCGGATCGAGACCATCGACCTCTTCTATCAGCACCGTGTCGATCCAGCTGTTCCCATCGAAGACGTCGCCGGCGCCGTTCGCGATTTGATCCAGCAAGGGAAGGTGCAGCACTTCGGCCTTTCCGAGGCCGGCGTGCAGACGATTCGCCGCGCGCATGCGGTCCAGCCGATCGCGGCAGTGCAAAGCGAGTACTCGGTGTGGACGAGAGTGCACGAGGCCGACGTGCTGCCCGCGCTCGAGGATCTCGGCATCGGCTTCGTACCATTCAGCCCGCTCGGCAGGGGCTTCCTCGCCGGCAAGTTGGACGATCACACGGTCTTCGACCGCTCCGACTTTCGCAACAACCTGCCTCGCTTTACGCCGGAAGCGCGCAAGGCCAACCAGATATTGATCGATCGGCTCGCCCGCATCGGTCAGCGACACCACGCTTCGCCGGCACAGGTCTCACTCGCGTGGCTGCTGGCGCAGAAGCCGTGGATCGTGCCGATTCCGGGCACCACGAAGCGCGAACGGCTCGCAGAAAATATCGGGGCAACGGCGATCGACCTGACCGCCGATGACCTGCGTGAGATCGAGCGCGCTTCCTCCGAGATCACGATTCACGGCGCTCGCTATCCCGACGAACTGGAGCAACTGACGGGCCGTTGAGGATCAGCGGAACCAGTCCAAGGAAGTGTTAGAAGAGCAGCGCACCGAGGCCCGACCACGCCAGCGCCTTCGGCGCGCAACCAATGACCGTGCCGATCGTGAAGTCCCGAAAAGTCAACAACGTGAGCCCGGCCAGCATGTTGAATTCACTGAACGGTCCCGGTACGAGTCGCGCGCCGGCGACGGCCATCACACCGCGCCGCTCGAGTAGCTGATTCACCCGCACCAGCGCGCGGCCGAGCCGCTGTCGAATCCGCTCGCCGACGACATATCGCGCGAGGAGGAATTGTGCGCACGCTGTCGTCGTCATGGCGACGAGTGATGTGGTCGCCCCAGAGACAGGACCAAACCCGACTCCCGCCGCCGCTGCGAGAAGGGGAAGAGGAACGCCCAGGGTGTTGAGCGCCAGGAACACGACAACAAAGAGCAGCGGTCCCGCCGCGCCGGCACGATTCACCCAACCGCGCACCTCGGCGATCGGATCGAACCATGCGGTCAAGAGGTGGCCCACTACCACGGTGGCCGCGACCAAGAAGGCCAGCGCCGCGAGTCGGACAACGAAGGAATGGCGACTCACGGCTTCTGCAAGGTCGCCTCGTAGTGCAGCCATCCCGCCTCTCGATGAACCGATCGCAGTGACGCGAAGCTGCGGTCGAGATCGGCGCCAGTGAAGACGCCGGCGCGACCGGCGAGGGGCTTCAGGACCGGGGCGAGCCAAAAGGGCGCTGTCAGGTCTGCGTACACCAGATAGCCATTCGGTTTGAGCACTCGCCGCATCTCAGCGAGCGCCGACGACCATCGCGGCACATGGTGAGTGGTCTTGTTGGTGGCCACAACGTCGAACCGTCCGTCCTCGAAAGGCAGGGAGGTCGCATCTGCCGCCATGAACCGCACATCGGCACGGTCGCCCGCGGCAGCGCGAGCCAATGCGATCTGCTGTGGATCGACATCGACGCCGACCACACGCAAGCCGAATGTCTCGGCGACCAGCAGCGCGGCGGCGCCATTGCCGCAACCGACGTCCAAGTACGACCAGCCGCGCTGGACCGGCACGCGCCGGAGACGCTGCACCGCGGCCTCGGCGACTCTGCGGCTGTGCCCGATGTCGTTGACGAATTGCTTTTCGATGCGTGTCATTCGCATGGCTTGGTTCGATCGCCTCCTGTCGTGATTGTCAATCGTGCGAAGCCATGACGCATTGACTCGAACGGCCAATACTATTGACCCGCCGCGCCAAAGGTGCGGCGAGGCCGCCGGGTCAACGGCGAAGCGTTATGCGTGATGAGAGCGGCCGTGCCGACGCGTGCGCGCCTCGTCCCGGTAGGTGGCCGGCGTGTGTCCCGTCCAGCGCTTGAATGCACGGTGGAACGCGCTCAACTCCGAGAATCCCACCAGAAACGCGACCTCCGCGACGGAGAGGCGATCGTCGGCGAGATGACGTCCGGCGATGTCGAGGCGCAACGTGTCGAGGAGCCGCCTGTAGGACGTCTTCTCCGCGGCGAGCGAGCGGTGGAGCGTCCTCACGCTGAGCTTGAGGCGCGACGCCAGGCGGCGAGCGGTCACGTTCCCCGTCTGCAGTTCTTCGGACAGGGCGGCGCGTGCGCGATCGGCGAACGTCGTCGCCGGCGACCCGCCGAGCCGGTCTGCCGCGTATCGATCGAGCAGCGACAACAGCGACGGATCGTTCTGATGACAAGGCAGGTCGAGAAGCGCCATGGGAAGCACGAGCGCATTCTCGCCGGTCGCGAATCGGAGCGGCGCACCGAAAAAGCGCTCGTGATCGCGCGAATCTCGCGGCTCTTGATGAGCGAATCGCACCTCAACGGGACTCCACTCCGTGCCGGTGGCAATGCGGCCGGCGCGCACCCACGACGCCAGGAGCAACTCGGCCGTGTGGCGCGGGGTCGCCATCGCGCCCGCCAGGCGATGCGACAAGACCGCATGATGCCCGGATTTCTCGAGCTGGACGTGCGAGGTCTCGTGAATCAACCGCTGATACCGACAGACCCGTTCGAACGCGGCGCCAAGTGTGGGGCTCGAGACCATCGCATAGAAATGGACGTCGAACGATCCGAGCTCTGCCTGTTCCGCAAGGTGCAGTCCAAGATTGTCGTCGTTGGTGGTCCGTACCGCGTCGGCGAGGAGACCGACACAGGCGCTCATCGGCACGGTCGCATCGTGATCGAGCAAGGTGTCGCGATCGATGCCCTGTGCGTGCAGGAATGGCCCGGGATCGTAGGCCAACCTCGTGAGGCCCGAGATCACGGGACGCAGGGCACGCACGGTCAGCCGCGGTTCGCGTTGCCGCACCCTGGTACTTCACCGCATTCGGGGAGACGAGTCCACCAGATCCAAACGGCTTTCTGCTGCGACAACGTAAGATCGCGTATGCCGCTCGCGCCGCTACCCCTCGTCGATACCCGGGGTATGTTCCGCCCGGTGTCGACACACCTGGTCGCGGTGCTGCGCCGATTGACGCCCGACGACTGGCAGCGGCCGACCGTCGCCGGCGCCTGGCGGGTGCGGGATGTCGTGGCCCACATGCTCGACACCTCCCTGCGCCGGCTGTCGTTCCACCGCGACGGCTTGACGCCGCCACCGCCAACCCAACCGCTGACAACCGAGCGCGAGTTCGTAGCGTTCATCAACGGGTTGAATGCCATGTGGGTCGCTGCGGCAGAGCGCCTCAGCCCGCGCGTGCTGACCGATCTCTACGAACGCGCCAGCCGCGACGCCGCGGACTTCTACGAGTCGCAGCCGCTCGACGGCCCTGGGCTCTTCCCGGTGTCATGGGCCGGCGAGGACGCGTCGGCCAGCTGGTTCGACATCGGCCGTGAGTTCACGGAACTGTGGCATCACCAGCAGCAGATCAGGATGGCCGTCGGCGCCGAGGGACTGCCCGATCCCAAGTATCTGCGCGCGGTCCTCGCGCTTTCGATGCGCGGACTACCGCACGCCTATCGAGATGTGCCCGCCGATACCGGCGAGACGATCGTGATCGACGTGAGCGGTCCTTCCGGTGCTGCGTGGACGCTGGCGCGCGAACGCGATCGGTGGACGTTGTCCGAGGGCGTGCCGGCTTCCGAAACCACGCGCGTGCGGCTCGATCAGGATTCGGCGTGGCAGTTGCTGTTCAACGCACTGCCGCAGCGCGATGCCGCGCGGGCGGCGCGCATCACCGGGCGCGCGGAGCTGGCCGTCCCGCTGCTGCGCGCGCGATCGGTCATCGTCTAGACATAGAGTTCATTTGTGTTGATGAGAACTCGTGATGGCTTCGGCTTTCGGCTTTCGGCGGGAAAACGGAAAGCTAACAGCCGATGGCTGAGAGCGCCCAGCGCCAACCGAAGTAGGCGCTGGGCCTAGACATAGTTTCCGTTTGCCAGCGCGATCCGTTTCGGCGGATGATGCGCCATCCGCGAGTCACGCCATGAATAGAATCACCAGGCGAGAGGCGTTCGCGCAAGCCGCCGCGCAGATGACCGGCGCACCACGGGTGCGGCTGGCGCCGAGGGATGAGCTGGTCAACTCGTTCGAGTACCGAGGAACAGGCGCGATCGGTGCTCTCCTCATCGCTCGCATCGCTGCTGGCCGACCGGCTCGACGGGTCCGGGGCGCGCGTCGATCGTCAGTTGTTCGATCGCATCACGCTCCGGCCACGGCTGCTGGTGCCGACGCTCGACCTCGACCTCACCGTCACCCTGTTCGGCGACTCGATTCCCGCGCCCATCGTCGTAGGGCCGATCGCCGATCAAAAGCGGTTTCATCGTGACGGGGAAACCGCAACGGTGAAGGGTGCCTCCGTTGCCAAGGCGCCCGTGATCGTCAGCAGCTACTCGTCGATCCCTCTCGCCGATCTCGCCGGCGCGTCAACGACGCCGCTTTGGTCTCAGGTGTTCGCGACCGATCCTGGTTCGGCCACGCAGATGCGGGCTGCTGCGGACGCCGGCTGCCGTGCGATCTGTCTCACCGTGGGCGTGAGGCCGCCGCTCAACGGTTCGCCCGCCACGCCCGCGCGGACCGATTGGGCCGCCGTCGGCCGGCTCGCGTCGGGAAGTGGTGTGCCCGTCATCGTCAAGGGCGTGACCACGCCCTCGGATGCCAAAGCGGCGCTGCAACAGAATGTTCACGGCGTCATCGTCTCGAATTACGGCGGCGCGGCGAGTTCCGGCGGCGAGACCCTCGTGCTTCAGCTTCCTGCGATCGTTGACGCCGTGGCCGGCCGCGTGCCCGTGCTCGTCGACGGCGGCTTTCGTCGAGGCACCGACATCCTGAAGGCCCTGGCGTTCGGCGCTCAGGCAGTCGTTATCGGACGGCCGATCATGTGGGGGCTTGCCGCGTATGGCGCCGACGGCGTTCGCGGCGTCATCGAGATGTTGCAGACCGAGCTCGCGCGCTACGCGGCGATGTGCGGCCGCTCGCGAGCGGACATGCTGAAACGCGACATGCTCCGCGTGCATGCCGCCACGCCTACGACCGCGACCGCCAACGGGTGATCTGATGGGTCCGACCGAACGCAGATGGTTGCACAGCCCATCGAGGCGCAAGGCGCTGGCTGCGCTCGCCGGCGTCGTCGCGGCGTCGCCGCTCGTCGGGCCACGCGTATCGGCCCAGCTCGATCCGCGCCATTTGAAAGATCATAAGCGGACGCCCGGGCTGGACGAGATAATGACGTCGTTCGACTTCGAGCCCGTCATGTTCGCCAACCTGCCACAGTCGGTTTACGACTACACGGCGCACGGCGACGGCTCGGAGTTCACGCTGCGCCGCAATCGTCAGGCGTTCGAGTGGGTCGATCTGATTCCGGGAAATGCCGTTGACACCTCGCGTGTCGATCTCTCCTGCGAGATTCTCGGCCTTCGCATGAAGTACCCGATCATGGTGGCGCCGACGGCCACGCAGGTGCCGCTTCATCCCGACGGCGAGAGCGGCACGTACCGGGCGGCCACCGAGGCCGCGAACACGCCCATGATCGTCAGCCACAACACCAGCACGCCGATCGATCGCATCGCCGCCGCTGCCAAGGGGCCGCTGTGGTGGCAGTTCTACCCGATGCAGAGTCTCGATGACAGCAAGGAGAACCTCGGCAGAGCGTTGAGCGCAGGATGCGCGGCCGTGGTGGTCACGGTCGATCAGACGGCGTCGTACTACGAGCGCTCCCAGCACGACCGCAATCTGGGAGGCCGCGGCGCCGGTCGCGGCGGTCGTGGTGGTACGACGGGTGGTGCATCGGCGGCGGCAACGGGTCCAGCGCGGTATCGGCTGCAGCCAGGGCGGCTCTGGTACACGTGGTCCTATCTCGACGAACTTCGTCGCTTTCTCAAGGTGCCGCTGCTCGTCAAGGGAATTGTCACCGCCGAAGACGCGGCGCTCTGCATCGAACACGGCGTGGACGGCATCATCGTGTCGAATCACGGTGGACGTTCGATGGATTACGGGCCGTCAACACTCGAGGTGCTCCCGGAGATCGTCGCCACCGTGAAGCGGCGCATCCCGGTGTTGACCGACAGCGGATACCGCCGCGGCACCGACATTCTCAAAGCACTGGCGTTTGGCGCCGATGCCGTTCTTCTCGGACGCACGACGAGGTGGGCGCTTGGAGCCTTCGGAACGCCAGGCGTCCAGCGGTTGCTCGAGATGATGCAGCGCGAGCTGGTCGAGGCCGCTGCCGCAGCCGGGCGAGCGACCCGCGCGTCGATCGACGGCAACGTGGTCCGCACGCGATTCGTGTGAGCCCCGTCGGCCCGCAAGGTTCCCAAGACTCAACCAACCCGGCCACGAGACACGAGCGCACTGCCTCTAGACCCGGAGTTCACCGGAGTTCACTTCTGTTTGATGAGAACTCGTGGTGGCTTTCGGCTCTCTGCCTTCGGCTTTCGCCGGAAAAACTGAGAGCTGACAGCCGATGGCCGAGAGCGCCCAGCGCCAACCGAAGTGAGCGCTGGGCTTAGGCGTCAGGTCTCCCCGCTCGTCCATCGATTCGTCACCACATAGTGGATTTCCCGTAAGCCCGCCGTCACAAGGACGTGGTACAGAAGGCCGTTGGCTTCGTTGAAAGATGAAGGAAGGAGTGTCGTGATGGCAGTGAAGGCAATTCCGGATGGCTACTACTCGCTGACGTCGTATCTGGTGTGCAAAGGCGCAGCCAGGGCGATCGATTTCTACACGAAGGCATTCGGCGCGCAAGAGATCGTCCGCATGCCGGGGCCCAACGGGCAGGTCATGCATGCCGAAGTGAAGATCGGCAACTCGATGCTGATGTTGGCCGACGAGAACCCGGAGCGCGGCAACCTGTCGCCGCAGTCGATTGGCGGCACCGCCACGTCGATCATGTTCTACTGCGACGATGTGGATGCGGTGTTCAATCGCGCCGTGTCGAACGGAGCGACCTCCGAAATGGCGCCGGCCGACCAGTTCTGGGGCGATCGGATGGGCAACCTCGTCGATCCCTTCGGCCACAAGTGGGCCATCGCCACGCACAAGGAAGACGTGTCGCCCGAGGAAATGCAGAAGCGGATGCAGGCGATCGGCGCGTAGAAGTCACTGTTCAGCGGGTGGGCAAAGTGAATGGTGTGAACGCACCGCTCGCTTTGCTCATCCCGTTGTTCATCCCCGCGCTCGTCACGGCGCAAAACCCCACAACCGGTCGCCAACGATTTCGCTGGCGGCCGATCGCGCGTTCTCAGCGGCCAGCGCGAAGACGGATCTGGTCAGCGGCCTCACCGCGATGTTCGCGTCCGACGTCGCGATGATGGCGCCGGTCGAGATTGGCTATGGCGCGGCATTCGACAGCCAGGCCAGCAGCCGATCGAGCGGCCAGCAATTCACGATTCTGTCGGCGGGTATACCGGCGAGGCGCGCATGCGCCAATGCCATGTCTACGTATGAGAGTTGCGCCGTCGTGTGTGCGTCGCTGTCAAGCGCGAAGAGGCACTGCGCTTCAAGAGCGCGGGTCGCCAACGTGTAATCGAGGTCCTGTCGCGCGGGATCGCCATCGATCTCAATCGCGACGCCGCGTTGAGCGGCCGATACGAATACGGCGTCCCAATCGGCGATGATACCCGCGCGCGATCCGGTGATCCGACCGCGCGGGTGGGCAAGAATCCGGACCGCCGGGTGCGCGATGGCAGTCAGCATGCGCTCGGTCTGGTCCTCGTTCCTTCGTAGCCGAGAATGCGGCGCGGCCAGCACCACATCGAAGGTGGCCGCCTCATCCTCGGAGAGGTCCAGCCGGCCCGCGGCGTCGATGTTCGCTTCAATCCCCTGCAATAGCTTGAATTGATCGCGGTGCCTGGCGTTGACCTCATCGATTGTTCTCCGCTGTTGAGCGGCTTCGGCCATCGACATTCCGCCGGCAATTTTCAATCCGTACGAATGATCAGTGACTGCCGCGTATCGATAGCCGCGTCGAAGGCAGGCATCGGCAATCTCATGAACCGTCGGATAGCCGTCGCTCCATTCGGAGTGCATTTGCAGATCCCCGCGGTACTGCTGAAGCGTGGGCCCTGCGAACGAAGGATCCGAGAGTACGCGCCGGACTTCGGCGCGACTGAGAAAATGCCGCCGCAGTTGGCGCCGCCTCTCGATGTCAGCGCGGCGTTCGCTCCGTCCGATCGCCTGTTCGACGGTGGGCGACTCGCCGGTCTGCAGAATCTCTTGGATGACCCGAGTCGACCCCGGACCGATGCCGGGTATCCGTGGCAGTGCACCGTCTGGACCGACGAGATCGGTCAACGGCATCTCTAACGCGAGAATCGCCGCCGCGGCTCAAGGCCTTCCGGCTCGGATCGAACAGCTCCGCCCATGGATTGGATCGTCCAAGGATGGCGTCCGAGATCATGATGGCCGCCAACGTCCCGAACGTCAGGCCGTTGCCCGCATAACCGGTCGCGGCGTGTTGATGGTCGGTACCATGTCGGTCGGTCCGACGTCTGATGACGCGAGCGTAACCTCGACGCGAGGCAGGATCGCGGTCAGACGCTCTTCGAGGCGACGATAACAGGCCAAGGTGTCGCCCTGCTGTCCCGTCTTGTGATCCTCACCACCGAAGATGACCACGTCAAAGTCCCGGTGCGGCTCGATGCGGAGGTAGTAATACGGGTCACTCGTATCCCACCACAGCGCGTCGGACGTGACGCCTCGGGGCGCCCGTCCGGCGATCACATAGCTGGTGTAGAGCGCGAGCTTCGTCTGAAATAGCGTGGCCCCGGCCAGTCCGGCAAGTCCGACCAGAGGATTGTGCGTCGCCATGACCACATCCTCACAACGCACCGTATGGCCAGCCGCCTTCACTGCGCGCCGGTCGTCGCAGAATTGGTCCGCTGCCGAGTGCTCGTAGATCTGGCCCCCCAGCGCCACAAACGCCTTTGCGAGACCCGCCAGGTAACTGCGCGGGTGAATCCGGGCCTGATCCGCGAACCGGATGCCAGGCACAGTGACGAGTGGCACGGCCTCGACGTACTCCGCGTCGAATCCCAAATCGCGGGCGAGCCTTGCGTCCTCCTGCAGATGTTCGACTGCCTCATTCGTCGCGTCATTC
Organism: uncultured Acidobacteriota bacterium; assembly: GCA_963773045.1. Lineage (GTDB taxonomy): Bacteria > Acidobacteriota > Vicinamibacteria > Vicinamibacterales > UBA2999 > 12-FULL-67-14b. Next base: position 94,264 of record CAVYZT010000019.1, read on the forward strand.
AGCGGCGCATGGAGGTATCCATCGACCCACTCGAAGCCAGCGTCAATCGCATGCTCACGGATGACCTCGTCAATTGTCGCGATCGCAGCCAGCCCCGCGTCCCAGATGGCCTGCGCGTGGTTGCGCCCAAACCGCTTCACAAGCTCCGTCATGCGCGCGTCGGTCACCATCGTCAGGTGTGCGCTCGTCTGTCCGGTGTCGGTCATCGCACAACGCTCGCGCTCCAGCACGACCACGCGTTTGCCAGACTTTGCCAGCAAGTAAGCCGCGCTGAGGCCGGTCATGCCGGCGCCCACGACAACGACGTCGGTCACGAGATCCTCAGCGAGTTTGGCGAATTGCGGGAACGTGGCCGACGTCGCCCAGTAGGATGTGGTGTTGGTGTTCTTCGCGGACATCGTGATCCTTCCTCTCAACGTCCCGTTTCGGAATGCGGCGCATGCACCGGTTTCGATTCCGGCGACCATCGCTGTCGAAGGTAGACGGCAAGCCACACCATCGACGCAATCGCAAGGAATTCACTCTGCCAGTTCTGAAACGACTCGAACCAGAAACGGGACGATGTGATGTAGTCGGTGATGGTGGGATGCGGCTCGTGGTGTAGCGCCTGGTCGGCGGCGTACGCTGAAAAACCGCCCAGTGCATGGCCAGTCCACGAGAGCAGGAACAGCAGAATAAACGCCAGTCCCAGCGAATGCTCATAGAGCCGCAGGATCCAGCCGCCTCGCCGTACCGGCCAAGGCGCCCCTCGCTCGTTTGCAAAGTCACGGGGATCGGTGTCCACGAGCTCCTTCACACCGGGTCGCCTCGATTCTGGCGATCCTTTCTGAATCAGGAACGTGGTCAACAGTACGAACGCTGCCATCTGCAGGAATTCGCTCTCCCAGTTTTCGAAGAGGGCCTCCCAGGGATGGCCTGTACCGAGATAGGTATTCAGCGTGACGAGCGGCTGGCCGTGTTCCTGCTGCTCCGCGTTGTATTCGGCCAAGCCGGTCGCCAGCTGTCCCACCAAAGAGAACGCAAACATCGATAACAGCAACAGTGTCAGCCCGCGATCGCGGATCCAGCCGACAGCAGCTGTGGTGGTCATGTGCGGTTGATCTTCGAGCGTGCTCCCAGATCGAGACGGTCTTGAAAGGCGTCAGACGTTTCGCCGGCGGTGACCGCTCGCTGGCTGCGATCCGAATGAGAGCAGTTGTGCAGAGCCTCAGCGTCCACAGATATGGTCGACAGGAGCATTTTGCGTACCAGGCGCGAAGGGTTCGGCAGCACATGGCGACGAGGAGGTTGAGAGAGCGGACTCGCTTCGTGGTCTGTCGATCGAACACGTTGCGGCAAGCAACGACAGGTCACTCGTGGCTCAACATGAGCAGTTCGAGAGCACACGATGGGTAGCCCGAGACGTGGCCAAAAGACGAAGCGTGGAGGTCATGAAACGGAGATTGCGCGTCGCACGTGCGTGAGGTCGTCGCTGATGACGGACTCGGCCTGGGGACGGCTCGATAACGCTCAGGTCGTAGCCGGGTGTTCGCCGAGGCCTCAGCGACGGGAACTAGCCTGTACAGACTATAAACAGTTTTGTGTATATACTGCGGCATGCCCGACAAGCCGAGAAGCGTCGACCATCTGCTGCCGCTCAAGCCCAAGGTGCTCCACATTCTGCTGACGGTGGCCGATGGACCGCGGCATGGCTACAGCATCATGCAGGAGGTGGCCGAGCGGACCAACGGCCAGGTCCGCCTCTGGCCCGCAGCCCTGTACGGATGGCTTCGTGAGCTCGAGAAGATCGATTTCATCGTGGAGTCGGACATCCGGCCGGCCGCCGACGAAGACGACGAGCGGCGTCGCTACTTCGCGCTGACGCCGCTCGGCAAGCGCGTGTTGGATGCCGAGGTTCGCCGCCTCGAAGCCATTGTCCATCACGCCCGCTCGAGCCGTGCGTTGCGAAAGGCCCGCGCATGACCATCGATCGGCGGGTCATCCGTGAAGACGGCGACCGACTGCTCGAACGCGGCTCGCGCGCACGGGCGCGTCGCCCTCGTGACAACGTGGTTGGGGCTGCTGTGGGATCTCGTCTTCGCCGGCGCGAGGCACGACCTCGCCCAGGCACTGCGGGCGGTCGTGCGCTCGCCGGGGGTCACGATCGGCACGTCACTCCTCCTCGGACTCGGCGTCGCGGCGACGACCACGCTCTTCGCGTTCGTGGACGCGGTGCTGCTGCGGCCGCTGCCCTACGATCGACCCGATCGGCTCGTCGTGATGGTTGAATCGAACGTCAGCCAGAATCGCCTGCGCGAGGGCCCGGCTCCGGGCAATGTCGACGACTGGGTCGCGCGGAACGATGCGTTCGATGCCATCACCGCGCAGATGCCGGTCAAGGCCACGCTCCGCGGACGCGACGGAGCCACGCCGATCGGCGGGGTGCATGTCACGCGCGGTTTTTTCGACGTGTATCGTCGTCAACCACGGCTGGGGCGGACGTTCGATGTGGCCGAATTCGAAGGCGCGGCGTCCATCACGTCACGGCAGCCGTCCAGCGGCGAACCGGTCATCGTGCTGAGTCATCACCTGTGGCAGACCCTTGGCGCCGATCCTCAGGTCGTTGGTCGGACCGTTTCCGTGGAAGGCCGCGAGTGGCGCGTGATTGGTGTCATGCCCGAAGACTTCGCGGTGCCCGACGCGGCGGCGGCCTTTTGGGCGCCGTGGGACATGCGGACGTCGTACCGCGGCCCGCGTTTTCCGAACGGACTCCCTCGCGATGCCCGGTTCTTGCGCGTCGTGGGCCGGATGAAGGCCGGGATGTCCATCGAGGGCGCAGCGGCGCGGATCCAGACACTGGCACGGACAATGGAGTCCGAGCATCCGGATACGAACGCCGGTTGGAGTATTCGGCTCTTTCCGCTCGCCGATGACATCGCACGCACGAGCCGGCGCGAGCTTCTCCTGGTCTTTGCCGCGATGTTCTGCCTGCTGTTGCTGCTCTGCGCCAACGTCGCCAGCCTGGCCATCGCACGTGGTGTCGCGCGGGCGCGAGAGATGGCGATTCGCCTGGCGCTCGGCGCCCGCGGCAGCCGGGTCACGCGACAGTTGGTCGCCGAGAACGTGTTGAGCGCGATCGTCACGATGGTCATCGCCATCCTGCTCACGGCGTGGTGGCTGAATGCGGCCGTGTCCATCGCTCCGGCCGACATCCCGCGCATGAACGAAGTGGCGCTGAACGCGCGAGTCGCGTTTTTCGCTGCCGTACTCGCGCTCCTGGTGACCGCCATCGGAAACGCCGTTCCGACTCTTCGCGCCAGCCGCACACCGATTGCCGGCGCCCTCAAAGACGGGGCCGCCGTGTCATTGAGCGGGTCAGGCCGACTGCGCGCGGGGCTGGTGGTGGCCGAGATCGCGGCGGCCGTGATGTTGCTCGTCGGCGCCGGGTTGTTAGCCCGGACATTGGCCGAGTTACGACGAGTGGATGTGGGCTTCGACACGAGCAACCTTCTGGTCTTGCGCATCACGCCCGATGCCGCTCGGTATCGCACCGGCGCGCAGACGAACGATTATTACCGCCGGGTGCTCACGTCACTTCGCGAGGTTCCTGCGATTGGGTCCGTGGCCGCTGTCACGTCCCTGCCGATGAGCACGATCGGGTCCGAGTTCACCCGGCCGTACTGGCCTGAGGGCGACAGGCCTGAAGGCAACGCGGTGCCGGAAGCCAGTATCCGGATGGCGACACCCGGATATTTCGGGACGCTGCGCCTTCCCGTGATCAATGGACGCGAGTTCACGGATCGTGATGACGCGGACGCTCCACGTGTGGTGATGGTCAATCAGAAGCTCGCGACGAACGCCTGGGGCAGCGAGAACCCGGTTGGACGGAACCTGGTCCTCGACTACCAGCAAGGGCCCTATCCGTATGAAGTGGTTGGCGTGGTGCGCGACGATCATCACAAAGGGCCGCGAAGTGAGCCGGTGCCGGAGATTTTCATTCCGCACGCGCAGAACCCGTACCTCGTCATGAACGTGATCGCCCGGACCACCCTGGATCCGGTGGCCGTGGCCCAGACCGCTCGGGCCTACGCGCTTCGTGTCGACCCCGATCAACCCGTCCATTCGGTGACCACGATGGACCAGCTGCTCGGCGATGCCCTGCAGCTCGATCGATTCGCGATGCTGCTCATCACGCTGTTCGCGGTGGGAGGGCTCATCACCGCGGCCGGTGGTGTCTACGCCCTGCTCGCCTACACGGTGGTGCAACGACGTCGCGAAATTGCGCTGCGGATGGCGCTCGGGGCGTCCCCGCGGCGTGTGGCACGGTCGATCGTGATGGAATCGCTGGTGCTCGCCGTCGCTGGCGGCACGATCGGCCTCGTTGGTGCGGCGGCCAGCAGCCGTTTTGCGCGCACGCTGCTCTTTGGTGTGGCACCGCAGGATCCGGTCACGCTGGTGACGGCCGTGGCCGTGCTCCTGGTGGTGGTCGTGGCCGCCAGTTGGCTGCCGGCGCGACGCGCCGCATTGATCGACCCAGGGCGCGCGATGAGGATTTGAAAGGCAGAAGGGTCCTGCGACGTCAGGGGATTAGCGCGACAAGCGCCACATTGACGGCTCCTGCCGCGCCTCGGCGCAGCCACCAGAGGCGGGGCTTTGACGGTACACAGATGAGGGGGCCGTCCTCCAGTCGCCCGGCCGACGTAACCGGCACTACCAGCGGATCGTGCACCTCGCCTTCGAGCACTGCGCCAATACCGTGCGCGAGGTGCGCGCGTCCGTAGTGCATCAGCATCGCCCGCGGCGACAGCGCTGGGGAGACCGCGAAGCCCGAGAGCAACTGCTGCCCTGGAAGCACTGGCCGCTCCAGCGTCAGGAACGGCTTCGCGAATCCGGCGACGTTGAGCGAGACGAAATATGTCGCGGCTTCGAAGATGCCGCGTCCCCATGATGGAAGCCGCGACGAGAGAGACGCCTGCAGCGGTCCGATGCCTGGGAGCATCGGACTCGATAGCGACCACCACCGCCGCTTCCGTTCACGCAGTGGAATCGTCAGATCCGCGGTCACCCCATCGTCCCGGCGCGCCACGCTGATGCCGGCCAACGTGAGCGGCTCGAAGACGCCGAGGTCGTTGATTCGAGCGAGGCTGCGCCGCAACTGTTCGACATCGAGGAGGTCGCGCTCGTAGATCGTCATAGCGCGGCGGAGCGTGGAGTCGTTGATTCCAGAATGGCCGGCGAAGTTGATGCGCCCGACCACATGAGCCGATCCCATCCAGATGCGCGCGGTGAGGTCCACCGGCCCGCTGGTACCGGCCGACTCCACTTCGGCAGCGAAGTCGAGGCGGCCTTGCGCCTCGGCGCTCCGCCGCGCGTCGAGCAGACACGCGCACAACGCGTCCACCGCCGAGGCGCCGGTAAAGCGCATCTCGCGCAGACGACCTGCCGGTTGCGCGGCCGCCGAGCCCGGAGCGATCAGGGCCAAGCACACCGCGAATGCGGTGGATTTCATTTCCTTTCTGTTAGATGTCCGAGGAGAGGCTTCGGCCGGTCGGTACGTTTTCGTCGTGGCCACCACACTAGAAGGTCCATTCGAAACGGGCCGACAACTCATTCCGGAGACAAGTCCACCATGCCCTCGAGCGATTCTGGGATCCGCTCCACGGCCCGCAGCACGGCGCAGTAGTTGACCTCGACACGCTGTCGGGCCGGAATCCATCGGAAGGCGGGCGTGTCGAAGAGTGTCCCTCGTTCGATCATCCGCCGCCGCGTCTCCGGCATCGGCGACACGCCGAACTCCAAGCCCTGCGTCAGCGTGCGCCGATTCCACGGCGCCGCCGTGCGACTATGGTTTTCCACCCAGATTCCTAACCACGGGAAGTCGGCGCGCCGCCACGCGTACCCGAACGCCAGACGTGCCGACGGTGAAAACGCCACGAAGAACGCCGCTTCGCGCGCCGGGTCCAGCAAATGTGCGGTGTATCCGCTCGACTGTGGAGCCGCGGTGTAGATGCGCAGGTCTTCGTGGCCTCCGTCTCGCCGCGGCGCGAGTGGCCAGGCGAAGTCGGCGCCCGGGACGAGGCCGTCGTCGGGGCCGACCACACCTTCGAAGACCCTCGATCGCGTGGCGGGCGCGCGACACTCCGTCGCACCCTTCGAGAGAAACGGTGGGCCGAGCGTCACGTGCTCGGTCCAGCCAACGGGCCGATCGGTGGCGGACAGGTTCTCGACACTCTCGTGAACGCGCACCGTCCGATCCACCAGGACGATCCGGCGCTCGACGCGCAGTTGCGCCGCCCCCAGCACGGCATGCATCGCGATCTCGCGGTCGTGCGCGGCCACCGCAAAGCGGGCCGTCGACACCTCTCCGTGCACCGGCAGGCCGGCAGCCGCTTCCTCAGCCGAGGGCCCGCCGAAAATATCGAGGCACAGGCTATGGCCCATGATGCCGGCAAGGAGCGGCGCCTCGGCGCCCTCGCCGTACTCCGGATGGTGTGCCCTGTCGTATGTTGACGGTTCGATCGACGTCCACGGCGGGATCCACAGTGGGTTGATCCCCGTTCGCTTGTCCAGGATCTCTGCGATGTGACCCCCTTCGTGAAGGACCGTCACGCGCAGCGCATCGTTCTGAATCGAGGTCGCCTGCCGGTTGCGAAACACGGGCCCACGATACTCGCGCCGCACCGGCAGGGCAATTGTCCGAGTTTTGGCAAGAACCTGACTTCGACTGACTTTTTTCACAATACTATCGAGCGTTCGAAGTGGCACCGTAGGGCCACGTCGGGGAAGGTTCAACACCAGCCAGCCATCGGTCCGCGCCTCATATGTGAAGATACGCTTTCCAGGAGACGGTCATGCAGCGAGTCGTTCTCTCTATCGTCGGCGCGATCGGCCTTGCGGCCTCATTGGACACAGGCCTGCACGCGCAGACTGGTCGCCGCGCGAATTGGCTGACCGATGGCGGCGACCCGCAACGCACGTCGTGGCAGCGCGACGAGACCCTGATCAGTCCGGCGACGGTCAAGGACATGACGTTGATCTGGAAGGTGACGCTCGACAACCAGCCGCGCCAGATGCACAACTTGTTTGCACCCCTCATCATCAGCGACCTGCAGGTTGCGGGCGAGCGGCGCGAGGTCGCCGTCGTTGCCGGCATCTCCGACACCGTCTACGGCATCGACGTCGAGAAGGGGACGCAGATCTGGAAGCGTCATTTCGACAGCACGTACGTGGACACCGGACGTGACGGTGGCCCGCTCTGTCCCGGCGGCCAGACGGCCACGCCGATTGCGGTGCCAACAGAGACGGCTGGGAAGTACAAGGTGTACGCGATCTCGTGGGATGGACGCCTTCGCACACTCGATCCTGCCACCGGCGAAGAAATCGCCCCTGCCGAGCCGTTTCTCCCCGCCAACGGCAAACCCTACGCATTGAACATCCACAACAACGTCCTGTACACGACCACCGCGCAGGGCTGCGGCGGTACGCCGAACCAGTTTTACGGGTACGACCTGGCGACGAAAAAGGTCGGCAGCTTCAATCCTGGCAGCGGCGGGCTGTGGCCGCGGCTCGGCCCCTCAATCGGCAGGGACGGCAGCGTGTATGCGGGCAGCGGCGACGGCGACTATTACCCCGAGCGCCAGATCTATGGGCAGGCGATCATCGCGGTGAAGCAGGACCCGCAGACCAAAGCGCTCGAGATGACCGACTGGTATGCGCCGTCGAACGCATATTGGCTGCGCAAGCGCGACCTCGACATGAATGCCACCGGTCCGGTGTTCGAGTTCAAGGGGAAGGAATACACGGCTCACACCAGCAAGGAGTGCCGCGTGTGGCTGCTCGACACCAGCAGCCTGGGCGGGGAAGACCACCGGACGCCCGTCTACAGGACCCCGCTCATCTGCAACGAGGAAGTGCAGTTTGCCGGCGCCGGCGTGTGGGGCGCTCTCGCCACCTGGGAGGAGTCCAACGGCACTCGCTGGATCCTGGTGCCCTTCTGGGGACCCAAGCACTCGGCATTCTCGGCGCCGATCGAGCACGGGCAAGTGGTGCGGGGCGCGGTTGCTGCCTTCAAGCTGGAAGAGAAGGCTGGGAAGCTGCAACTCTCGCCGGCCTGGCTCTCGCGCAACATGTGGCAGGCCGATCCGGTCGTCATCGCCAACGGTGTGGTCTTCGCGTACGGGAACGGCGAGGACACGACGCAGGCGACATTCGACGCCGGGTTGTCGTACAACAAGTCGCCGAATCGGATCGCGCGTTCGGGGCATGCGACGCTCTATGCGCTCGACGCGCGGACCGGTGCCGAGTTGTGGTCGAGCGGCGATCGGATCACCTCGTTCAGCCATTTCAGCAGCCTCGCTGTCGCCAACGGCCGTGTCTATCTCGGAACCTACGACGGCACGATGTATTGCTTCGGGGTCAAGCCGACGGCCGGTACGAGGTAGTCATGCGCGAACCGCAGATTCGGTGGCTGGTTCGTGCAGCGCTTCTCGTCTCCGCCTCCGCGGCGATGCTGCATGCCCAGGCGCGCGGCGGCGGCGAGTGGACCACGAGCGGGTTCGATGCGCAGCGCAGCGGGTGGCTCCGCGCCGACGAACGGCTCACCAAGGAGGCCGTGCAGAAGAGTGAGTTCGCGTTCCTCTGGAAAATGAAGATCGAGAATGCCGGCCGTCAACTGAACTCGTTGACCCCGCCAGTGCTGCTCGATCGCCTGATCGGCTATCGCGGCTTCAAGAGCCTGGCGTTCTTCGGCGGGAGCGACGACCGGGTGTTCTCGATCGACACGGATTTCGCGCGCCCGTACTGGACAACGGTCCTCAACTACTCGGCGGCGAACGGCGGCCAGCCACCGAGCTCGCTGGACTGTCCCGGAGGTCTGATCGCGATGCCGAGCCGGCGCACGGCGCTCGCGCCGGCCCCGGCCGGCGGTGGCGGAGGCGGTGGACGCGGCGGCGTTCGAAATGGAAGCGCCGTGGGCGACCCGGGAAGAGGCGCGGCGGTCCTGAGCCAGGCGCCGCCACAACCTGCCGGTGGTGCCGGCCGGGGTGCAGCCCCGGCTGCTCAAGAACGTGGCCGTGGTCCCGCGCCGATTGCCTTCGGCGGCGTCGATCCGCTGTTCGCCGTCGGCGGCGATGGCTACATTCACGCTCTTTATGTCAGCAACGGCGCTCACATGGAGCCGGCGGTGCCGTTCCTTCCGCCCGACACGAAGCCGTCGGCGCTGATCTGGGTCGATGGGGTCGTCTACACCACGACCTCCGGTGAGTGCGGCGCGGCGCCGAATGCGCTATGGACGATGGATCTCACGCTGCCGATCGGCGAACGGAAAACCATCTCCTGGAAAACCGGCGGCGCGAGTATCGCCGGGGAGTCCGGGCTCGCGTTTGGGACCGACGGCACAATCTACGTCGCACTCCGGTCGGCCCCGAAGGCGGCGCACTCCGATTCAATCGTCGCGCTCGATCGCGACACGCTGCTCCCGAAGGACTGGTTCACCGCGCCCGGCGCCGACTTCAACGCCACCCCCATTGTGGTTCGCCACAAGGACAACGATCGAATCGCGGCGACGGCGAACGACGGGCGCTTGTACCTGCTCGACGCCGCATCGCTCGGCGGCGGCGATCACAAAACGCCGCTCGCTGTCACGGCGAAGTTCACGAGTGCCGGCGCCGGCACGTCGCTCGCGACGTTCGAAGACGGGGGCACGCGCTGGATCCTGACGACGGCCTCGGGCACGACTGGCGAGGTGAAGTTCACGGCCAATGGCCTCGCGCCAACCGGACGGGTTGTGGCGTTCAAGCTGGTGGACGAGGCAGGGAAGGTGTCGCTCTCTCCCGATTGGCAGTCGCGCGATCTGACCTCACCACTTGCGCCGATTGTCGTCAACGGCATGGTCGTCGCGGTTTCGAGCGGTGAATACCGCGGCACGGCGGCGTCGCTGTCAGCCGCGCAGCGTGCGCAGAAGTCAGGTTCGGCCGTTCTGTACGTGCTCGACGCCGCGACTGGAAAGACGATGTGGAGCAGTGGAACGAGGATCACGTCATTTGCGCGAGGCGGAATCTCCGCCGGCGGTGGCCAGGTGTATCTCGTCACCTACGACAACCACCTGTATGCGTTCGGGATTCCATTGGAGCACTGACGAGAGACGCGAACCAGGCAGGCTGACATGGCGCACACACTGCTCTTCACGATGGGCTAGGACTGACCAAGTGAAGCTTCTCAACATCGGCCTGGTCGGGTATGGCTTTATGGGGCGGACGCATTCGAACGCGTTTCGGCAGGCGCCGGTCTTCTTCGACCTGCCTTGGAAGCCCGTGCTGAAGGCCGTCGCCGCGCGCAACGAAGAACGCGTCAAGTCGTTTTCGCGGAACTGGGGCTACGAGTCGTACCACACCGACTGGCGCGATCTCGTGGCGCGCCCGGACATCGATCTCATCGACATCGCCAGCCCCAACGACACGCACCATGCGATCGCCATCGCGGCGGCGAAAGCCGGCAAGATGGTGATGTGCGAAAAGCCGCTCGGGCGGAACGCGAAGGAAGCCTCCGAGATGGTGGCCGCCGTCGAGCAGGCGGGCGTGACGAACAGCGTCTGGTACAACTACCGTTTCGTGCCGGCGGTGACGCTGATTCGGCAGCTGGTTGACGAGAAGAGGTTCGGTCGCATCTTTCACTATCGCGCGAAGTTTCTGCAGGACTGGACGATCTCGCGCGACCTGCCGCAGGGGGGGGAAGGCCTGTGGCGGCTCGACGTCTCCGTCGCCGGGAGCGGTGTGACCGGCGATTTGCTGGCGCACAGCATCGACACCGCGATGTGGCTGAACGGCCCGATCGCGGAAGTGAGCGCGATGACCGAGACGTTCATCAAAGAGCGCAAGCACAACCTGACGGGCAAAGTGGAGCCGGTCGGGATTGACGACGCGAGCGCGGTCCTGGCCCGTTTCGAGAACGGATCGCTCGCGACCTTCGAGGCCACGCGGTATGCGCGCGGGCACAAGGCGCTCTACACGCTCGAGATCAACGGCGAGCACGCCTCCGCGTGCTGGGACCTTCACGACTTGCATCGGATCCAGTACTTCGATCACAACGACGAGGGACGCCTGCGCGGATGGCGCAACATCCACGTCACCGACGGTGACCAGCCCTACATGAAGCACTGGTGGGTGCCTGGCCTGCAGATTGGCTACGAGCACACGTTCACGCACCAGTTCGTGGAGTTCGTTCAGGCCGCGGCGAATGGCAAGAGCCCGTCGCCGACATTCCGTGACGGGCTCGCGACCGATCGCGTGACTGACGCAATCCTGGCGTCGGCAACGTCCAGGCAGTGGGAGAGGGTCCAAACATGATGACGCGGAACACAAGCGAGGCGGCGCCTCAGACCGACGAGACCTGCACGTACGGCTCCGCCTCGCTAGGGCAGTGTCGTTTTGCCCCGCCTCCGGCGCGGAGAGAAAACTTGACTCAATTGCATGGAATTCTGGGGGTCAAGTTTTCTAGAGCAGTCGTCGTCTTTCTGACGGCTTCTCTTGCCGCCACCGTGGTCGCACAGCAGCCGGGTCGCGGCGGGCCTCGCGGCCCGCAGCCGCTGTCATTCGAAGATCGCACTGGGTTTGTCGAGATCTTCGATGGATCAACTCTGAAGGGCTGGGACGGCGACTCGAAGTTCTGGCGTGTCGAAGCTGGTTCGATGGTCGGTCAGACCACGGCCGAGAACCCGTTGAAGGAAAACAGCTTCATCATCTGGCGCGGCGGCGAGCCAGCCGACTTCGAGCTGAAGCTCGAGTACCGCATCGATTCCACGAACAGCGGTATTCAGATCCGCAGTGTCCACCTTCCGTCTGGCACGCAGGATGGCCGCGGCGGAGCGATTGCAGGCAACTGGGTGTTGAAGGGGTACCAGTGCGACATCGACGCTGCGAACCAATACACCGGGCAGATCTACGAGGAGCGCGGTCGCGGCTTTCTCGCCATGCGCGGCCAGTTTACGTACATTCCCGATGGCGGAGGCCCCAGAGTCGTTGGCGCGCTGCAGCGAACAGACGATGAGCTGCTGAAGATCATCAAGGTGAACGATTGGAACCAGGCGCACGTCATCGCGCGAGGCAACATGATCACCGAGATCCTGAACGGCCACGTGACCAGCACGCTGGTGGACGACGACACCAAGGCGCGCGCGATGAAAGGCCTTCTCGGCTTTCAGGTTCACGTCGGCGAGCCGATGAAAGTCCAGTTCAGGAACATCTGGCTCAAACGGTACTGAGCCGTGATCACGCTCATGGTCGCCGGGGCCCAGGCAGTGTTCTAAGGGCATCGCGGTGAACCTTTCCTACGTGCACGGGACCGGCACGACGCCACTGCTGGCCGATACCATCGGCGCCGCGTTGAATACGGCCGCTGCACGATGGGCCGATCGGGACGCCCTCATCTCGTGCGACCAGCAACTGCGGTACTCATATGCGCAGCTTCGAGATGAGGCCGATCGCGTCGCCCGCGCGCTGATGGCGCTGGGCGTGCAGCGCGGCGATCGGGTCGGCATCTGGAGCCCGAACCGCGCGGAATGGGTGATCACGCAGTACGCGGCGGCCAAGGCTGGGGCGATTCTCGTGAACATCAATCCGGCGTACCGGGTTCGCGAGCTCGAATACGTCCTCGTACAGTCCGGTGTGAGCGTGCTGATCGCGTCGCGCGCGTTTCGCGCGACCGATTACGTCGAGATGCTCCTCGGGCTCATACCGGAACTCGGCACGACACCCCCGGGTCGACCACTCGCCGCCGGACGGACACCGGCGCTGCGCCAGGTCGTGTACCTGGGCACCGACGCCAGGCCGGGCGGGCTGGCGTGGTCCGACCTCATGGCGCTCGCCGACACGATCACGATCGGCGAGCTCGAGGCGCGCGAAGCGAAGCTGCAATTCGACGAGCCGATCAACATCCAGTACACCTCCGGCACTACCGGCTCGCCCAAGGGTGCCACGCTCTCGCACCACAACATTCTCAACAACGGCTACTTCGTCGGGGCCAAGCTCCGCTACACCGACGCGGACCGGATTTGCCTGCCCGTGCCCTTCTACCACTGCTTCGGCTGTGTGCTCGGCAACATGGCGGCGCTGACGCACGGCGCCGCGATCGTCATCCCTGCTGAATCGTTCGACGCGGACGCCACGCTGCGAGCGATCGAGGCGCACGGCTGCACATCGATCTACGGCGTGCCGACGATGTTCATTGCCCAACTCGAGCTCCCGCACTTCAGCAGTTTTCGCCTCGACACGCTCCGCACCGGGATCATGGCCGGCGCCCCCTGTCCGATCGACGTGATGCGCCAGGTGCTCGATCGAATGCACGTGGCGGACGTGACCATCTGCTACGGGATGACGGAGACCTCACCCGTCTCACTCCAGTCGGACGTCGACGATCCGATCGATCGGCGTGTGTCCACGGTCGGCCGCGTCTTGCCTCACCTCGAGTGCAAGATCGTCGATCCGGACACCGGCGCGATCGTGCCGCGCGGCACCGCCGGCGAACTGTGCACGCGCGGCTACTCGGTCATGCTCGGGTACTGGAACGACGCTGCTGCGACGGCACACGCCGTCGACACCGCTCGATGGATGCACAGCGGCGACCTCGCGATCATGAACGACGATGGCTACGTCACCATCTCCGGCCGCATCAAGGACATGATCATTCGCGGCGGGGAGAACATCTCCCCGCGCGAGATCGAAGAGTTCCTGTACACCCATGAGAAGGTGAGGGAGGTGCAGGTGATCGGGGTGCCGGATCGCAAGTACGGCGAAGCCGTGTGCGCATGGATCCGCTTGCGCGAGGGGGCGACGGCGTCCGAGGAAGAGTTCCGGGAGTTTTGTCGCGGCCAGATTGCGACCTACAAGATCCCACGGTACGTCCGGTTCACGACCGAATTCCCCATGACGGTGACCGGCAAGATTCAGAAGTTCCGGATGCGCGAGATCTCGGCCGAGGAGTTGGGTCTTACGTTCCGGCCCTGATGATGGGGGTCACGACCAGTTTGCGGAACGACACGCGCGAGTGATCGCCCTGGATCATGATCGGACCAGGAGCGAACTCGTCGTTGTCGAGGGCACCTCCGGTCATGGCGGGAAGAACGGCGTTATCGTGCACGCGCCGGCCGTTGAGGACCACCGTAATGCGGTTGCCGACGATGATGGCTTCGAGCGCCTGCCACTCGCCGGCGGGCTTGCCTGCGTCAACGTCGGCCGCTTTCCACCCGTAGATCGAGACGAACCCCTGACGGCCAGCGGTGGCCGCTGGGCCGGAGCCGAGGGCCAACTGCAGCTCGTAGCGGCCGCGCAGGTACAGTCCGCTGTTCTGCCCTTCGTCCAGTTTGAATTCCGTCTCGATCTTGAAGTCCTTGAATTTCTCCTTCGAGATCGGATTGTAGGTGGGAGGTTCGTTCAACAGGATCCCATCGACGATCTTCCAGCCGCCTTTCTCGGACTGTCCCGTCCACACCTCGAGGCCCGCGCCCGGGCCGACGAGGACGACCGGTTTGCCGTACGTATGGGTCGCGTTGGCATTCGACGGTGGCCACACCGGCTGACGAACTCCGACCCAGTTGATCGGGCGAGCCGGCGGCCCGGGCGTCGGCGCTGGCGCCGGAGTTCCCGGTGCCGCGCCTTGCGCCGGAAGATTGCACGGCTCCGGCGTGTGATGGCCGATCAGCCGTCCGTTCTCGAGGCGCGCACGATAGATCGGCCCGCACGCTCTCACCGGGTCGGCAGGCCCGCCTTCTCCACGGCCGTACTGAAACACCAGCTCGCCGCCTTCCACCCGAATCCAGGCGAGCGGCGTCGCGTGAGCCGTGCGATTCAGGAAACGGCCCTCGAGCTGATTGCCGTTTTGCGTGACCTCGAGCCAGTAGACCTTGTCGGTGTCGGCGCCGGTGCCAGTCAGGTTCCAGCGTCCGACATACGGGCTTTGCTGACCGATGAGAACCGCCGTGACTGCGACGACCATGGTAACCGTCGTGAGCTTCAGACGCATGACTTCACCCTTGGCTGGAGAGAATCCGAACACCGACAGCATAATCCAAGGAGTCCGCGAACGTGCCCGGACTCACAGCGACGCTGCCGGCGGAGTGGCTGCGCCGGAGCTGAGGCGCCGTGCGATAAGCAGCGCGCCCCACGCCGCGCCGGCGCTGAGCGCATAGAGTCCGAGAACAAGGTACATCACGTCGAATAAATCTTGTGCAGATCTAATCCGGCTCCGGCTGACGAACGTTGCGACTCCAGCCATCGTCAACAGCGCGGGCAGCGCCGTGATGCCAATGCGTCCGAGGCCGCCAAGCTCCCGTGCCTGATCCCAGAACCATCTCTGAACGCCGACCACGAGGCCAATGGCCATGCAGCCAGCCGCTCCGGCGCCAAATGTGCGGCGCGTCAGCACGCCGGACATCCACAAGCCGGTGACCAGCATCGTCGCCACCGAGCCGATGCTCGCCCAACGTTCTGTCCCGCTCGACGATCGCAGATCGAAAACGATCGTCTTCGCAGCGGTCGTGACGAGAACCCAGTAAAGCGCGACGAACATCAGGCCAAGCAGCTGATAAGCGAGCAACTCTGTGACGTCGACGGGCCGATTCAACCAGCGTTCAATCACCGGCTTTGCGTTCAACGCCACCCCGGCGATGAGCGGCACCAATCCGATGGCGACGACCCCGATGCCGCTTACCGTAGCCCGCGAGAGTTTCGCCCAGTGCCAGACGCCGCGATCATGGGGGTCTGTTGTAATTGGCTCGAACAACTCTCGCACGTACAGTTGTTCCCACCAGCGCCAACCGGCGAAGAAAATGCGGTAGGCGAGTCCGACGCCGAGCACGATCACGATCGTGCCGGCGACACCGTAGCCGAATGATGTCAACGCGCCTGCAGTGTCGCCCCTCGCCCATTCCAGCAGCCGCACCGGCACGCGCCCGGCGGCGAGCGCGAACGCTCCGACTGGCGTGAGTGGCTGCACCTGCAGCGCCTGTAACACGACTCGTCCAATTCGTGTCAGCGCATCCAACGCGCCAAACACGAGGAGCGCCGCGGCGGCAATTGCGGACCAGCGCACCACGAGCAGCCATCGGAGACGCTTTCCCCGCCGGGCGGCGGCTCGAATGAGCCTTTCCTGGGCCGGCGCATCGAACAATCCGGCCTCGAACACCCGGTCGAGGGATCGCAGCACTTCCGGGACGAATCCAGTCTCGTTTTCCCAATAGGTCGTGTGATCGCTCAGCACACTTCGCCGATTCGCAATCAAGCGGCCCTCGACGCCTTCCACGGGAACGCCACCGAGCGTGAGCGCCTCGTTGGCGACCATGTCGGCCGTCGCGTACAAGTCGGTCCAGCGAAGGCCGGGCCGGGTCGCAGTGAGCGACAACGCCTTCCCATGCTGCAGCAAGGTCTTGTGCTTACCCCACGCGAAGACAAACAACAGCAAGACCATCGTTGCCGGGATCAAGCACCACCAGAGCGCACGCAGCGCCCACAAGCGATCCGAGTAGACGAGCGCGATGCGCAGCACGAACATGGCGGCCAGGATCGCAAGCGGCACGGCGTACTTCGCATACTGCAGCATGTCCGGATGCGCTGCGATCATCACTTCCAGTTCTTCGAGCTTCGCCAGACCCGAGCCGTAGCTGATGAAGGCCGAAACATTCTGCGGGTTGGGATCGCGCAAGACCCGATGACTGACTGCCGCGCCCTGCGAATGCGCGACGACCGCCGCGCGCTCGCATTGGCGGGCGACCCATTTCAGGCTGCGTCTCAGCGACCCGACGATCGCTTCCCGCTGGACGGAGCTCTCGAGGAGGACGTAGACGTCGCCGAGAATGCCTGAGGTTTTCAGCAAGACTTCAGACAGTGCCGCGTGAAACCGTGGAATCGGAATCACGGCGAGGATCAGCAGCACCGCGAGGACGAATTGCAGAACGGCGGTGAGCGCAAACGCCAAAACGATCGCCTGTGCCGCTTTCAGGAACGCGATGATGGACGCCACGCCACCGTGCTTCGCGCCCATGATTTTGCGCGCGGAATTCAGACCGTACGACAACACGATCCATGCGCCGGTCGTGAGCATCCACGCGGCCAGGCGGCCGAACGGCGGCGTTCGCGCTTCTTCCGCCCATCGTCCTTCGGCGAGCAGCCATTGCTGCGTGCACGGCTTCCCGCGCGCGTCGTTGACTGTAATATCGAGGACGACGTGAGCGGGCGTGCCGGCTTTGTTTGCAGAGACAAGGGCACGCCTGACCGTGACGCTGCCGACAGGCTTGCCGTTGGGGCCGGTCCGCATGAGCCATCGCTGCAGCCAGCGGATCAAGGGATCCACGCATTGGAGCAGCGTCTCGGCGCGCTGTTGATCGCCGATGCCGTGCACGAACAGGATTCCGCGATCGTAGCGGGCCATCGAAACTCGGTTCCGAGAGGCGCGAGAGTTGGTGGCATCGTGTGACCTTCCGGAGAGGGAGTCAAGGCGAATCACCTCCTGCCTTCTGCGCGAGTCCCGGCACGGAACACTTCGTGCAGTTGTCGATCCGCATGAGGTACAAGGAAGCGATGATCAAAGCGAGGAGATTGCTGCTGACGGTGATGCTGCTGGCGCCGACCGTGACGACGCGCGCCGGCGACAAGGCCTTGCTCATCGAGCTGGAGTTTCGATCCGAAGCGTTGCCCGGGGGCGTGAGCGCCTGCGGCGCCGTGGTGGTCGGCGGATTGGGCCCGGGCGGCGGCTTCTACTGGATGCCGACGACCGGTGCGATCTCTCATTGGCGGCCTCGGCGCAACGAAGCGTGAGCCGGGATGGCCGCACCATCGTCGGAGTGGCGGTCGATTCGCGCGCATCCCAGGCCGCCATCTGGCTGCGCGCGGCGGAGTGGAAGCTGCTCGGGTCGTTCGGCCAAGTGCCGCACCCTGCGATGCCTCTCTGAGCACCGCGACGGACACGAGTGGCAATGGCCACGTGGTGGTGGGTTTGGCGTGGAACGGGTGCAGCCTCGCGCATGCGTTCCGGTGGGAGGAATCGACCGGCATGGTCGATCTCGGGAGCTCTGTCGCGGGACAGGTCGAGCCTCGCGACGGGTGTGTCGGCAGACGGCAAGGTCGTGGTCGGCCACCAGGAGCAGGCGACCGGTTTCACCCAGGGCGCGCGGTGGCTGGACGGCCGGCAGGAATTGTTTCCAGGTCCCGATGGTTTCGTCGGGACGGCGAACGCCGCGAACAGCGACGGGTCGATCGTCGTCGGCCGGATCTGCAGCCCGGCCGCGAGTCGGCCTAGCGATACGAACTTTCAAAGCGCCTGGGTGTGGACGATGCGGGACGGCACGAGGTGCTTGCCCGCGCCACGAGCCTGCGTGTCTCACCCGGTCCGTTGATCATCGTTGAAGCCAACGCGACGAGCGACGATGGCCGGGTGATTGGTGGCGGACAGAGCGTCGGCGGATCGCCGGATTCCGACGCCGTCATCTGGATCGACCGCGTCCCGCACTATTTGAAGGACTACCTGCGGGCCAATGGCGTGCCGAACGCGTTCGAGACCTGGATCAACACCGGGACGATCACCGACATCTCGCCGGATGGCCGCATCCTGGTCGGGAAGGGCGCCGCGCGCGCGGGCTTCCGCGGCTACATCGTGATTCTCGGAGACTTGCCGTGACCCGCCTCGCGCGTGCTGCCTGTGCCATCATCCTGCTGACGCTGGCGGCGCCGGCGTGGGCGCAGTCGTGGGAAGTGTCCGGCCTGGCCGCCTACACGCCGTCGGCCGGCCTCGATCGTCAGGCGCCGGAGCTGAGCGGACTCGACATCCGAGGCGGGTTCACGTGGGGCGTTCAAGGGGCGCGTGCGTTCTCGCCGCACTGGGGCGCAGAGGTGCTGTGGACGCAGCAGTCGTCGGCGCTTCGGCTCGGGACCGACGGCCGGAAGCGCCGATCTCTTCACGATGACCGTGCGACAGCTGCACGGCAACGTTGTTCGCCATTTCGGCGGCGCGGACACGCGGCTGCGGCTGTTTGTTTTCGCGGGGCTTGGCGCAACGTTCTTCAGCGCGGACGATCTCGAGTCCGAGACGAAGCTCTCGCTCGGGCTCGGCGGCGGCGTCAAATACTTTCCCTGGAGAGCGATCGGCATCCGTGGCCACGTCCGATACAAGCCGACCTTGCTGAACGACGAAGATGCCGGCGACTTCTGCGACCCGTTCGGTTTCTGTCAAGGCTCCCTGCAGCAGATCGAGTTCGCCGTCGGGGCTGTCGTACGATTCTGAGTCCGCTTCTGTGCTCTTCGATTCCGCGCCGACGATCTGCGGCGGCCGGAGTGCGCCACTTTAGTGGCGCTGGCCGCGCAGTTTCTGCCACCCGCGCGAATCGCATGCCATCGGGGACAGTCCCCGGGGACAGTCCCCGGGGACTGTCCCCGACCGCGATCCCTGGGTGTTCGTCATTTGGGGGCTTCAACCGTATCGTTTCGTTGGACAACGCGAGGTGATCAAGTGGTGCCAAGGCGACGAGCGATCGTGGCGGGAGGCCACCCAGCCCTCTCGGCTCAGCCCAGATTGCGGTGGAGGGCAAAGACGGCAAGCTCAGTTCTGGACGAAGTCCCGGTCTTATCGAAGGCGCGACTCAGGTGATGCTTTACCGTGTCTTCACTGATATGAAGTTGCTGAGCGATGTCGCGATTCGGGCAACTCTGAGCGACGAGCTGCACGACTTCGAGCTCGCGTTTCGTGAGGCCAAAAGGCCGGTCGTATCGTCTCAGGCCGGCGCGAAATCTCGCGAGCGCTTCAACTAGCGATCCGACGGTTTCGCGGCCGATCCAGTAGTGTCCGCTCGCCACTGACCTCACACATTGATACAGCAGCTCTTCGGCGGCGGTCTTCATCAGCACGCCGGCCGCGCCGGCGCTGAGCGCTGCCGTCGTGTCGTCGGCGGTGATCGACGCCGTGAGCACAACCGTGCGGATCTTCGGTCGACTGGTACTCCGGAGCTCGCGCAGCACGTCCAGGCCCGTCATCCTCGGCATCGCGAAATCGAGCAGCAGCACATCGGGAATGAGCTGGCGCACGAGCTCGATCGCGCGCGCGCCGTCACCGGCCTCGCCGACCACGCTGAAGCCAGGCTCCGCTTCAAGCAGCTTCCGCAGACCGGCGCGGAAGAGCGCGTGATCGTCGGCGATGATGACGCGGATGGTAGGCGTTTGGTCCAGAACAACAAAGGGTAATGCAAATCTGTGCAGACCGCTGCTACGAACAGCTCCGTTTCCTCATCGGCGACTCAACTGTGCGAGTATTCCTCGGCCCACCGAGGAGTGCGTATGCCACACCTGACCGTTCGCCGGCTCAACCGCAGGCTCGCCCGCGCCGTCGCGATCGCCGCAGTGATGAGCGTCTTCATCATCCGGCCCACGCTCGCGCAGGACGCGGCCGTCGTGCGCGAGATCGACCGTACGATGGAGAACTATCGGCTCGACGCGCACATCCCCGGCATGGTGTGGGGCATCGTCCAGGATGGCCGGCTCGTGCATGTGAAAGGCGCCGGCGTCCAGGACATCGACTCGAAACGGCCCGTGACGGCCGACACGCTCTTCCGCATCGCATCGATGACGAAGGCGTTCACCGCGCTGTCGATCTTGAAACTCAGGGACGAAGGCAAGCTCGCGCTCGATGCGCCCGCTGAAACCTACGTGCCGGAGTTGCGCGGGTGGAAGTACCCGACCGGCGACTCGCCGAAGATCCGGGTGCGCGAACTGCTGACGCACACGGCCGGTTTGGTCACCGACGATCCGTGGGGCGATCGGCAGACGCCGCTACCCGAAAGCGAATTCACTCGACTGCTGAGCGATGGGGTCCCGTTCACACGGCCGCCGGCGACGGCGATGGAGTACTCGAATCTCGGCTACGCGCTGCTCGGCCGCATCATCGCCAACGTGTCCGGCGAGCCCTACAAGGATTTCGTCCGGCGATTGCTGTTCACGCCCCTGGGCATGGCGGCCACTGGGTACGACGTCACGGCCGCTCCGTTAGAACGTCGCGCCCTGGGCTATCGCTGGGAAGACGACGCATGGAAGCTTGAGCCGACCATGGCGCACGGCGCTTTTGGCGCGATGGGCGGCATCCAGACCAGCGCGAACGACTACGCCAAATGGATCGCGTACCTGCTCTCCGCGTGGCCGCCTCGCGACGGAACCGACACCGGACCGGTGCGGCGTTCGAGCGTGCGTGAGCTGGCACAGGGAGCCAATTACCCCTCGGTTCGGTCACGACCTGGAGCGAGTGGAGCAGTGGCCTGCCGTCAAGCCGCCACCTACGCCATGGGTTTCTACGCGGCCGCTGATTGTGACCTCGGCCTCACGCTGAGTCATGGCGGCGGCTATCCGGGTTACGGATCGCATGTCCTGCTGATGCCCGACTACGGCGTCGGCGTCTTCGCCCTGGCCAATCGCACGTACGCGGGGCCGCGGCCGCCCGTCTGGGACGCGGCAGTCTCGCTGTTGCGAGCGGGACGTTTGCCGCCGCGATCACATACTCCGTCTGCCGCGTTGACCAGCGCCTACGCCGCGACGGTGAAGATGTTCACATCGGGCTCGGTCACGTCGGCCGGCGACGTGCTGGCGATGAACTTCCTGATGGACCGCGATGCGGAGCACCGCGCTCGCGACCTCGCCGCGCTGCGAGCGGAGGTGGGCACCTGCGACACCACCACGCCGGTCGTGCCAACGGGCGGGCTCGCGGGCGAGTTCACGTGGAACTGCGAGCGCGGTCGCGTGAACGGGGCGATTCTGCTGGCGCCGACGCTGACGCCTCGGATTCAATCGCTCACCTTCACCCGCCAGACGCCGTGAAGCCTGCGGCATGCCGGCCTTTCCGTCTGCCGTTCGCCGTCAGCCGCCTCGAGTGCGAATCGATGCCGCGTCGTATATTCCCCGCGCCCCGCGACTGCAGATCCACGGTGATCAACTGTTTGAAGAGTTGAGTTCTCGGACTACTCTAACGGTAGTACCACTCGCGTTCGAGGGGGTCTCATGAAGACGGGCGGCAGTCGGCTGGTGTGGACACTGGCCGGCATCATCGGCGTCGTCGGCGCCGGCATGGCAACGGCTCACGCGCAGCGAATCTGGAGCGGCTACTACGGCCGCACGCCGCCGAGATTTCCCACGGCCACAACCTTCGATGGCAGCTTCCACTTCTGCCGCGTGATGTTCAACAGCGACCGCCGCGAAAAACAAGGCTGGAGCACCGACTACCCAGGCGCCGATATCAACTTCAGCGTCCGCCTCGCCGAACTGACCAAGGTGCACGTCACGTTGACGCACGACGGCGAAGAGGAGGTCCCCGATGCCGTCGTCGTCCGGTTGACCGACGACGCATTGTTCCAGTGCCCGTTCACGCTCATGGAAGACGCCGGGACAGCGCGGTTCAGCGACGTCGAAGTAGAACGGCTGCGGGAGTACCTCGTGAAGGGCGGCTTTCTCGTGGTGTCGGACTATCACGGCACGTATGCGAAAGAGCAGTTCGACGAGGAGATCCGGCGCGTGCTACCGGGGAGCGAGTATCCCCTCGTCGACCTCACGCCGCCCGACCATCCGATCTGGCGGACGATGTTCCCGGTGTCGCGCTTGCCTCAGATGGCGTCGATCCAGACCTGGCGCCGAACCGGCGGCAGTCTGATTGAGCGCTGGAATGAAGATGGCGCCCCACCCGACGCGCGCGGGATCGCGGACTCCCATGGCCGTCTGATGGTGGTCATGGTGCACAACACCGATATGCCCGACGGGTGGGAGCGCGAAGGCGAGGACCCGCAGTACTTCTTCCAGTTTTCGCCGGACGCGTATGCACTTGGGATCGACATTCTGCTGTACGCGATGACGCATTAAAGATCAGCGATCAGCGATCAGCTTCAAGAGCTGTTGCTGAAAGCCGTTAGCTGAGAGCGCCTATCGAGGCCTCGGCCCGTACACCGGCATAGGCCGCTCTAACTCGAGCGCGCCGAGGTCGGGAGCGGGGCCGGTGAAACCATCGGTGATGTTTGGCAGCGCGATGCCACGATCGACCGCGGCGGAACCAGGCCGAAGTCTGAAGTCCATGTCCTCCGCTTTGTAGAGACGCTGCACCGTCGCCAGATCCTTCGCGTCGAGTTTCTTCACGTTCACGAACACGTCGTAGTCGACGAGGACGCTGTGCTGGTCCTGTTTGGTGGCCTCCGCATAGGCCTGCAGGGTGGCGAACGTTCGCGTCTCGAGCTTCGGAGCGCCGCTGGCATCGGCGAACATCGCCGTCACGCTCGACGGCGGCGAGTTCCACTGGAACAATGCCTCACCTGGATTGGGACGGAAGCCGTTGTAGTCGGACGAGCTGTAGTTGGTGTTGGTGTTGACGCTGAAGATCGCGGCCTGCGCGTTCTGCCCGAGCATCAGGTTGTTGCGCCAGTGCACGTTGGCCGATGACGCGCCGTTGGTCTCGGTCAGGATGGTGTTGTTGTAGAACAACACACCTGGCGATCCGGCGGTCAACCGCGTCGATCCGCCCGGCGCGTGATAGACGATGTTGCGGATGAAGTAGATCGGTCCGCCCGTCGAGGGCTGCGTGCTCATCGGATGCGACGCCGAGTTGATCAGCATGTTCCGCATCACACGGATGTTGTGCATGCTGCCGTCCATCTCGATCGAGTTGTCGTGCGCGTTGGTGATGTAGTTGTTGTAGATGTCGATGGCAGTCGGGCGCCGTTCCCAGAAATCGCGCGTCGGATAGTTGGGCCCGTCAATTGGATGCGAGCCGTCCGGCATGCCGTACATCTCGGTGTCGATGCCGTCGTGGAAATTGGCGACGTAGTTGTGCGCGACGACGTGGCCGTGGCCGTACAGGCGGATGCCCGTGTACGACTTCATCACCGGCGGATACTCCTGGCCCTCGACGTGCTCGAACTGCTGCCAGAACGGGCCGGTCCACCCGATGAGATGCTTGTCATCGTTGCGGCCGATGAAGACGCTGTCCGCGATGTAGAAATCGCTCGACCCCGAGTAGTTGGTAAATACGCCCATGCCGACGTCCTCGAACCGGCAGCGCTTCACCGTCAATCCCTTCGACCCGGCGATGAACTGCGTCCCCGCCCAGATCGCGATCTTCGTGTTCCTGAACGTGATCCCCTCGAAGTAGTTGTAGTCGGCGGCCTTGACGTTGAAGAGATTGAAGTTGTCGCGGCCGTCGATGATCACGTCTCCATCGCCGGCTGCCTTGATCACGATGGGTTTTTCAGGCGTGCCCTTGCCGGTGAGGTAGTACGTGCCTTCGAACGTCGTTGTGGCGTTGACCGTGGTCTGGTTCCCGTAGAACTCCCAGTGATACGCGTAGGTCCCGGCATGGACCAGGATGGTGTCGCCAGGTTTGACGCGAGGACGTCCACCGGGCGCGGTATCGCCGGCGCCGCACCAGTAGTTGTAGGCGCACATGATGCCCTCGAACGCCGGTTCGATCTTGGGCCCTTGCCACTTCGTCGGGTACACGTGATACGTCTTGCCGCCCTCCTTCGCCGAGGCTTCGGAGGGTAAACTCGCCCACGGCATCGGCTCGGGCCGAGTGCGCACGGTTACGACCTTGGTCGCGTTCCCGGCCTGTCCGCTTACCCCATCTGGATCCGTCATGACGAACCGCGCCTCGTAGGCGCGGTCGGGCTCGAGATCCAGGATGCTGCCGGCAAACATGTTCGGCGTCACGAGGTTGAACACGTTCCGCTGGTAGACCCGTTCGCCCTGCAGCCGCACGAGCGGCATGGCCTGCCGCCAAGCTGTCTCTCCTTGTTGACGGAACGAGACCTCGACCCGCGCATTGCGATTGGCGTCGCCGTCGATGTGCCACTCGAAGCCGAGATTGATGAGTGTCGGCGTTTCGATGACGAACTCGCCGGGCGTCACCATCGCATCTCCAGGCGCGGCCGTGACTGTTGGACTCCTGGGCAGGAGTCCAATGACCAGCGCAACGAGAGCGCAGGTCCGAACGACGGAACGACGGGTGTGCGGCTCGGAAGCGAGCGGCGCGAGGATCTCGTAGGTGCCGAGTTGCATGCCAGGGGAGAGAGCCATGGAAGCGGTCGCGGTCCGCGGTCCGCGGTCCTCAGTCCTCAGTCCGCGGACCGAGGCTCATGACCTTGGAATGCGGAGCGAGGACCGCGGACTACGGATTTGTTCTCACTTCACCGAGTACTTCGTAAACGCTCCTCCCGCCTGCGTCAGCGAGTTCGGCCCCTCCGCCGCGTAGACGTTGCCATCCGCATCCACCGCGATGCCTTCGCCGGCCGTGCCCTGATACACGCGATCTTCTCGCTCGAAAGGCGGGATGAACGCGGTGACGCGATCTTCGTCGACCGGACCGATGCGCACGCCGTCGCGCCAGTTCGGGTGGTTGAGCGGACCCGACTCCGAGTCGATCGCGTAGAGCTGGTTGCCTTTGATGAAGAACCCGCTGACGCGCCCGAACATGTAGCGCGACTCGAGGTACTTGCCGTCCTGATCGAAGATCTCGATCCGGTGGTTGCCGCGATCCGCCACCCACAGGCGGCCCTTCGCGTCGAACATCAGCGCGTGCGGCGTGCGGAACTCACCGTGCTTCACGCCGATCGCTCCCCACGATTTGACGAACTTGCCGTCCGCCGTGAACTTGCTGATGCGCGAGGTCGCGCCGCGCTTGAGCCCTTCAGCGATTGCCGCGGTGGTGGTCATCCCCTGTGCGTCGTGGCCATCGGACACGTAGATGCTGCCGTCGGGCCCGACGACGACGTCGTTGGGTTGGTTGAACTGTCCATTGGCATTACCCGGCTTGCCGGCCATGCCCAGACTCAGGAGCTTGTCGCCTTTCGGGCTGAACTTGTGCACCTGGTGTCCCTTGGTGCCTTCCTTGTTGCCCGCGAAGTCGGCTACCCAGACGTTGCCGTCCTTGTCTACAGCGATGCCGTGCGGCGTCACCATGACGCCCTTGCCGAAGTTGGCGAGCACCTTGCCGGTGTGGCGATCGAACTTGAAAACAGGGTCGACCGGAGTGTTGTCGCAATCGACAGGGCCGCCGCCGGCCGTGCCGGCGCCGCAGCGCTCGTAGCCCCAGATGTTTCCGTCCTTGGGATCGACGTCGAGGCCGGCCGAGGTGCCCCATTTCCGCCCTGCGGGCAGCTCACCCCAGTTGCGCGTCACCTTTGGCGCCGGGTTCGGCAGCCCGTCACCGGTGATCGGATTCCCCATCTTCGCGGCGGTCTGCGCCGACAGCGTCGCGCGTGAATCGGGGCTGCTGTACGCCGTCAGCAGAAAGACAGCGCAGGCGAACGTTGCGAACAGGATTCGCGGCATGGGCAACAGACCTCCTCGGGTTCGGCGGGTTCAGCGGCTCAATTGGATCACTAGGTTCGGCAGATTGGGTGACAGTAGACCCGAGACAGGTCGCTCGGCAAGCCTCTGGGACTGGAACTTGCTGAACCTGCTGAACCCGCTGACCAGTAGTTTTCGGTACACGCGTTGCACCTTACGCACTATGCGCCCGTGGTTGAAGGAGTTTTTTACACGGTACATCCGGCTTTTTCAGCTCCTGCCAACGCGTCTCCGGTGGGCTCTCGCGCTCGGGCTGGCAGGGGCGTCCATCACTGTGCTTGTGGCGATCGGCTTGGTGGTGTCCAGCCTGCCAAGTCGCGACGCCGTACAGGCGCTGCGTGTGATGAGACAGGCGACGGTGTTCTACGACGCCACTGATGCTCCCGCCTTCATGCTCGCCAGGGAACACCGGATCGCGGTGCCCCTATCCAGCATTTCTCCCAATCTGATTCACGCCGTGGTGGCGATTGAGGACCGGAAGTTCTTCGACCACGACGGGTTCGATCCCGCTCGCATCGCCGGCTCTGCGGTCGCCGTTCTGCGCGCGGGCAAGGCCGTGCAGGGCGGCAGCACCATCACGCAGCAACTCGCTCGTCAGAGTCTCGGGCGAGAGAAGACGCTGCGCCGCAAGCTCAGGGAACTGCTGTTCGCGATGGAGCTCGAACGCACGTTCACCAAGGAAGAGATCCTCGAGCTGTATCTGAACAAGGTGTATTTCGGCGACGGCCTGTATGGCGCCGAAGCGGCGTCTCGAGGCTACTTCGGTAAGGCCGCATCGGATCTCACCGCTGCCGAAGCGGCGCTGCTGGCGGGCCTTCTGCAAGCGCCGTCCGCCTTTGCGCCGACGGTGAGCATCGAGAAAGCCCAGTCCCGCCGCGGCGTCGTTCTGCGTTCCATGCTCGAGACGAATGCAATTTCCGAGACCGAGTACGAACGGGCGGATCGGGAACCCATCGTGTTGCGCGACAGCTTGCGGGTCCGGGAGGCGAACGGGTTGTACTTCAAGGAGGAAGTGCGGCGGCAACTCGTGCAGCTGTTCGGAAGCGAGCGAGTCGTTGACGGGGGCCTGCGTGTGTACACGACGCTCGATCTCCCCATGCAACGCGCCGCAGAGGACGCCGTGGCGAAGGGTCTCCGCGCGCTGGACCGCACGCCCGCGGTTGCTCGAGCGTCGTATCGCGGAAGCCACGATCCAGACCGAAATGACGAGCTTCAAACGGCGCTCATCGCGCTCGACCCGCGAACCGGCGCAGTGCGAGCGCTGGTCGGCGGCCGCGACTTCGAGCAGAGTCCGTTCAATCGTGCGACGCAGGCGCGGCGCCAGCCCGGGTCGGCGTTCAAGCCGTTCGTCTACGCCGCGTCGCTCGAAGCAGGCTACCGTCCCGACGACTACATCGATCGATTGGACCAGCCCTTGCGATTGCCCGAAGAAGACTGGACGCCCGATGACGAGCACGTCGAGTCCTCGTCGTTGTCGATGCGCGACGCGCTGAAGACATCGAGCAACCGTGCGGCGGTGCGACTGCTCGATGACGTGGGACTCGAGCGCACGATGGATACCGTTCGGGCGTTTGGCTTTCAGGACCTCCCGCACGTGCCGTCGATCGCACTCGGCTCCGGCGAAGTGACGCTGCAAGCGATCACGGCAGCGTTCAGCGGGTTTGCGAACGGCGGCCTCGTGTCGCCTCCGTTTCTCATTCGCCGGGTCGTGGACCAACACGGCGCCGTGTTGTTCGAATGGCAGGAGCCGGCCCGCCGCGTGCTCACACCTGAAAACGCGTATCGCATGGCGGACATGCTGGCGGATGTCATCGACCATGGCACCGGCTGGACCGCCCGACAGCAGGGCTTCACGTTGGCCGCGGCGGGAAAGACCGGCACGACCAACGAGTTTCGCGATGCCTGGTTCATCGGCTTCACGCCGACGCTGCTCGCCGGCGTGTGGGTCGGCTACGACCAGCCGCGGACCATTCGGGCCAACGGATACGCCTCTGAGGTGGCGGTCCCGATGTGGACCGAGTTCATGAAGGTGGCGACTCGTGGGCAGAAATCCCTGTGGTTGAAACCGCCGCCCGGAATCAAGCGTGGCGAGAACCTCCGCAACATCGCGCAGGTCGAGGAGCCGCCCAAGAAGCGAGGGTTTTGGGCAAAGCTCTTCGGCCTGGGGCGCGACGACAAGAAACCCCACGCGCGAGTCCAGTAAGACTCACAAGAGAACAAGAGATAGGACTTACAGGAGGACAAGAGATCAGGAGAATTTTAATTATTGGTTCCCTTTATCTCCTATTCTCCTGTTTAGTTTTTCTATTTCTTGTTCTCCTGCGGCGGCGGGGTCACGCTTGCCGCCGGCCGTGTTCCTTTCAGAATCCACCTCTGCATCCGCCGGCCGTTTCCGGCCTCGCCTGTGTACATGCGGCTGTTCGAGTCGATCGCGATCATGTGCGCGCGGATGAACTCGCCGGCCTGGCGTCCTGGCTTGCCGAAGCGATCGAGGATCGCCAGATCGTTCCGGCGGAGAATCCACACGCGCTGGTTCGTCCCGTCGATGAGGTAGAGCAGGCTCTGGTCCCGGTCGCGCGAGAACTGCAGGCTGAAGCCGCTGCCGGACCCGCCGGTTTCCGGACGGACGAACTTTTCCATCAGGTATTCGCCGTTCTGACGGAACACCTGGATGCGATTGCCGCGGCGATCCGAAACGTAGATGAGACCGTCCTTCGAACCGACGAGGCCGTGCAGCGTCGAGTACTGCTGCGGCGGATTCGCGACGTTCACCGGGTACTTGTATTTCTCAGTGTCGTCCGGACGCTTGCCGTAGGCGCCCCAATGCCGCTTGTATGTGCCGGTGGCGGCGTCGTAGACCACGACACGCTTGTTGATGTAGCCGTCGGCGATGAAGAGCTCGTTGGTCTTGGGCTCGACGTAGAAGTTGGCCGGCCCGCCCAGGTGATCGGGATCGTTGCTGCCCTTGTTGACGCCTGGCTCACCGATCGTGAGCAGGTGCTTGCCGTCCTGCGTGAACTTCATCACGTGCATGCCGTTGCTCGTGCCCGTCCACACGAAGCCATTGTGATCGATGTAGATGCCGTGCTCCTGGTCGTACCAGGTGTAGCCCTCGCCGGGCCCGCCCCACGAGCGCAACACCTTGCCTTCCGGATCGAGCTCGAGCACCGGCGGTGCGGGAATGCAGCAGTCGGCGATCGGCGGCTTGACGGCCGCGCCGATCTCCTGCGGCGTGAGGCTCGACGGCATGTGGATCACCCAGAGATGATCGCGATCGTCGACAAACAATCCGCGAATGTCGCCGAGGATCCAGTCGTTGGGCAGCGTCGGCGGCCACGTGGGATCGATCTCGTAGATTGGCAGCTGCTCGGCGGTTGGTGACTTGGGATCGGGCTTCGCGTTCGCGCCTTGAGCGTTGGCCACGAGAGGCAAGAGCACGGCAGCAGCCAATGGCAGAATGATGGTTGAACGCGTCATGGCCAGGGAATTATCGCTCATCGCTTTGCAGTGCTGGCGATTCTCGATCATGGCTTACGGAACAGCACCAAGAACGGAACGCGCGTCGTCCCCGGCATTCGGAGTTCACTGGTGGAGGAGATGCGCGGGTCGGAGCCGAACGCGCCGGCGGCGTGGCGGTACTTCGAGATCCTGACGAAGATTCGCGATGAGCTGTGACGCTAATCGTTTGTGCCGACCAACGCCGTTACCCTAGACCTTCCGCTCACTTCCGCTCACCTGAGTAGGGTCGTCCTCGTTCCTGTCGCCACGTGCCCGCGGCGCTTTCAGTCGAGCCAGCTAAGAGCGCAACAGGCTGTCGGCGATGCGAATCTTGATGAACGCCTGACGCGTCACCCCTAGACGGCGCGCCTCCTGATCGATCTCGCGCAACAGGTCTGCGGGGAAATCGACGTTCACCCTTTGCACAGTTCGTCCGGGGCGCATGGCCTTCGTCGCGTCCATGTGGGCGGACAGATCGACGCCGGCGTCGTGCATCGCGTCGAGCGTTGCTGCTGACGCCGTCTTACGAGTCGCGGTACGCCTCTTCTTCTTCATGTCGTGCTCGTCTGACGGAAATAATCCGAACCCGGCCGTCGCGCGTCGTCGTGAAGGCCGACCATACGGTGTCCCCGATTTGTCCGACGACCTGCGCCCGCGGTTCGTTGGCGCTGCGGGCGGGAATCTCGAGGCGGTCCTGGTCCTGCCACAGGGCCTGTGCCGTCACGAAGTCGATGCCGTGCTTGGTCAGGTTCGCGGCCGACTTGGCCGGGTCGAACTCGAACTCCATTATGGTATAGAAGTTATACCATTATCGCAACACGGGTTGGTCCTCTGGCGGAAAGCTGAGAGCTGAAAGCTGAAAGCTGAATGAACAAGAGGTCAGGAGTTCAGGAGAATATTGTTTCTCCTGGTCTCATGATCTGCTCCTGTGAATCTCTTTGTCTCGAAGAAGGCGCGAGCTTTTCAGGCGCTAGGGTCTGAATTCTCAAGTGGCATTCTCCCAGCGCAGCACGCGCAGCGCGCGCAGCGTGTTCCAGCGGCTCGGTTCCCCGGCGTGGCCTTCCATCTCGAAGTGCACCGGACCCGGATGCGGATTCTCGAGCGGCCATCGCCCGTTCGCGTCACGCTTCTTCGCCATCAGATCGACCGCCTCGGCGATGCGCTCGTCTGGCGCGACGCCCGCTCTGCGCAGATAGTCGAGCCCCCACAGGATGTCGTAGTGCCAGCGCGTGGGAAACGAACACTGCGTCCACGCGGCGGGCCCCCGGAGTTTCCGATCGAAGGTGATGATCTGCCCGGTCGATCGCGATCTGAACAGGCGGCGCTCGAGGAGATATTCCTGTCCGCGAAGGCGAGCGCCGCTGATTTCTGGCACCAGACCCTTCGCCCTCTCGTACTCGAGCAATCCTTCGAGCACGCAGATCGTCGAATGGAATGACGACCGCTGGCTCGGCGGGGCGTCGCAGTTCCAGCCGCCGTCGCTCAACTGCTCCTGAAGCAGCCGGTCGGCGAGACGATCGCTGGCCTCGCCGAAATACGCACCGATCGCCAAGACCCGTCCGTTGATACAGGGCTCGACCTCGCCTTCGAAGAACGGCGAGTCGCCGAACTCTGTGCCCCAGGTGCAGCGGTCGCGGACCTGGCCGATGGCCGTTTTCGACTCGATCGCTCAGCGGGTCCGCACCGAGATCTCGCAACAACTGGAGCGTGTCCATGGTGGAGATCCAGGCGTGCGGCACGAACGCCGCGCCGCCCCAATGGCCATCGGCGCCTTGAAGGTCCAGCAGGCGAGCCCCCCAACCCTCCAAGGCCACACGTGATCGCTCAGACGCTACCGTCGCATCCGACTCGCCGATCAGGTCGCGCATGACCTGCCACCGGATCGAAGGATCCGAGTCGAGCAGCCACTCGATGACACCCATCCGCTTGCGTTACGCTAGCAGGGTTTGCTGAACGCCGGCAGCTGACGGCCGAAAGCAGGGGATACAGGTTGAATTAATCAATACTGCAGGACAGCGGAGGGCAACATGACCGATCAAGCGATCGCGAGTTTCAAGACGGGCTTTCGCGGCCCGCTCATCGGCCCGCAGGATCCCGATTACGACTCAGCGAGGGCACTCTACAACGGCATGATCGATAAGCGGCCGCGTCTGATCGCGCGCTGCGTGGACGTGGCCGATGTGATTGCGGCAGTCAACTTCGGCCGAGAGCAGGATCTTCTGATCGCGATTCGGGGCGGCGGTCACAATGGCCCTGGGCTCGGGAGCTGCAACGACGGTCTGATGATCGACCTGTCGTTGCTGAAGGGCGTGCGCGTCGATCCCGCCGGCCGGACCGTGCGGGTCGAGGCCGGTTGCACATCGGGCGATGTCGATCACGCCACGCACGCATTCGGCCTGGCCGTGCCCTTCGGCATCGTCTCCACGACTGGCGTGGCCGGCCTCACCCTGGGTGGCGGCACCGGCTACCTGACTCGGAAGCACGGCCTCACCATCGACAATCTGCTCGAAGCCGACATCGTGCTGGCCGACGGCAGCTTCGTGACGGCGAGCAAGAGTCAGCATCCGGATCTGTTCTGGGCGCTACGCGGCGGCGGCGGCAATTTCGGCGTGGTGACCAGCTTCCTGTTCCAGGCACATCCGGTTCGCATGGTGTACGCGGGCCCGATCTTCTGGGACGCGGCGAAGGACGCAAAGGCGGTGATGCGCGCGTACCGGGATTTCCTGCCGACCACTCCGGAGGATCTCGGCGCGTTCGTCGGTTTGAAGACGGTGCCGTCGATGGATCCATTTCCCAAGGAGCACTGGGGTAAGCGGGCGTGCGCCGTGATCTCCGCGTTCAACGGACCCGCTGCCGAAGGGGAAAAGCTGATGGCCCGGCTCCTCCAGGCCGTGCCGGAGCCGCTGTTCAATTGGATGGGAGAGATGCC
This sequence comes from uncultured Acidobacteriota bacterium, assembly GCA_963773045.1. Taxonomy (GTDB): domain Bacteria; phylum Acidobacteriota; class Vicinamibacteria; order Vicinamibacterales; family UBA2999; genus 12-FULL-67-14b. Next base: position 127,012 of record CAVYZT010000019.1, read on the forward strand.
ATTCCCGGCCATAAATTCGCTCTTCGATCCGTTCTTTCCAAAGGGACTGCAGTGGTATTGGAAAGGCGACTTCGTCCGATCGCTACCGGATGAAGCGATCGACGCGCATATCGCCCAGGCCGCCAAGGCGCCCAGCGAAATCTCGCTGATGCATCTCTATCCGATTGACGGGGCAGTTCGGCGCGTGCCGAGTGACGCGAGCGCGTGGCGCACGCGCGACGCCACGTGGTCGATGGTCATCGCCGGCATCCATCCCGATCCCAAGCAGGCCGACGCGCTGAAGGCATGGGGCCGCAACTACTGGACAGCGGTCCATCCGTTCAACCTCGAAGGGGCGTACGTGAACTTCATGATGGACGACGAGGCCGAGGGGCGCGTGCAGGCCACCTACGGCGAGAACTACGGCCGTCTCGCCGCGGTCAAAGCGCAATACGATCCGAAGAATCTTTTCCGGGTCAACCAGAACATCCAGCCGGAACGCGTCCTGAGCAGAGTCGGCGGGGTCGCGCTTTGCTCGAGCGCGACCTCGCCCTCGACGTTTTGCTGAAGGCCGATAGCTGAGCGGCGAAAAGCCGGCGCAGCCGCACTAAAGAGTCGTAGACGCGGCCGTGCGGGTGCGCCACTCGTCTTCGAAACGCTCCCGCGTGACGAAGGACTTCTGCGTGCCGACGCTCGTCGTCGACAGTGCCGCGTAGAGGTTCGCCCGCGCGATGGCGTCGCGCTCGGACAGCCCCTCGCCCAGGAACACGGCAAAACTTCCAACGAACGCATCGCCCGCGCCGGTCGTGTCCTTCGTGACGACACGGATACGGCTCGATCAGCTCCACACCCTCGTCGTGCGCGATCAGGGCGCCCTTCTCACCAAGCGTGATGATGACGCGCCGCAGCCCCTGTCGCACCAGGTGCGTCGCGCACGCCTTGGCATCCTCGATCGATCGGACGGGCATGCCCGTGATCGTCTCCGCCTCGGTCTCGTTCGGCACGAAGTAGTCCACGCCGGCAAGCGCAGCGAGATCGACCGGCAGGCCAGGCGCTGGGTTGACGATGCAGCGGATGCCGTGCTGTCTGGCGAAACGCACCGTGTGGTACACGGTCTCCAGCGGGATTTCGAACTGCAGCACGATGCAGTCAGCGGCCTCGAGCACGGTGCGCGCTTCGTCCACGTCGGCCGGCAGCAGCCGATCGTTGGCCCCCTTGACGACGATGATCCGATTCTGGCCGTTCGACTCGACGAAAATCGGCGCCACGCCGCTCGAGGCGCCGGCGACGATGCGCACGTGCGATGCGTCGATGCCCTGGGATTCGAAGTTCTTGATCGTCGCCGGCCCGAAGAGGTCTTCGCCGACGCGCGCCACCATCGACACATCGGCGCCGCACAGGCGTGCGGCCACCGCCTGGTTGGCGCCCTTGCCGCCCCAGCCGAGATCGAAATGGTTCCCGAAGATCGTTTCTCCCGCTTTCGGAAACCGGTCGGAGAATGTCGTCAGGTCGACGTTCGCGCTGCCGACCACTGCAATCCTGGATCGTCTGGACATGTCGCCTCTCATCGCCAGGGACTCAACGGCTCATCAACTGGAAGAATTGTTCGTAGAACTTGGGCAGATCGAGGTCCCATTGCACGGTCGCCACCTGCCACCACGACGCCATCTTGCGTGGACGCGGCTGCTGGCCGGGCGGACCAGGCATCTCGGCTTCGACGAAGATGGTCTGACCGTACCCGGCGCCGTGATCGATGTCGATGTTGACGTAGAGTTCCTGTTTCTTGGTGATGATGCTCGGATCGAGGAACGCCAGCACGGCGATCTCGTCCCACATGAATCCGCCGCCCCCGCCCTGACCGGGTGGCATGAACTTCGTGATGAACTGCGCCGCCAGTGATTTCGACGTCGCGAGGCGCCGCTTCATGTCATCGCTGAGGGTCGTCTTCACCGAGATGTCGACCGGCGTGATCGTAATCTTCTTCCACGGCGCGCTCATGGCGATGCGGGTCGCCTCGGGATCCCACCACCAGTTGAACTCACGGCGCCCATTGATCCGATGGTTGCCGCCCTGAGCCACGTTGAAGCCTGCGCCCATCAGCACGAGTTCCTTGGCGAGCGCGGCGATCTCCGGATCGAGCCCGAGCGCCAAGGCGACAGTCGTGAACGGACCCCCGACGTATAGCGTCACCTCGTTCGGGTACTTCCTGATCTGCTGGATCATGAAGAGCGCGCCGTGCAGGTCGATGGGCTTCAGCGTCGTCACGCCCGTCGGCGGTGTCGGCACCTCGTCGGGCGGATGGTAACGCCCGGGGTTCCACGCGCCCTTGTAGGAGAACTCGCCGAACTGCGCCTCCCATGCTGTCGTCAGGTCGCGCGAGTTGATCAGCGGGAACGCGGCGCCCTGGGCCACAGGAATCTTGCCGTGGCCGGTCAACTCCAGCATGCGCAGCATGTGCGCGGTGCCGGCTTTGACCCAGGCATCGCCGGCCGTGACCGTGATACCGAGCACCTCGACGTCGGGCGACTGCAGCATCGCGAGCGTCGAAATCATGTCGGTCCCGAGCGCCGCGCCGTCCTGGTCGATGAACACCTTCTTCTTCGGCGCCTGGGCGGCGGCCGGCGACGTCCAGGCGACGACCATCGCGGCCACGAGCGTCGCCACCAATGTGGTGCGTGACAGTGCGTGCATGACGACTCCCCTTGTGAATGCGGTCACGGCGTCACCGCCGCCGCGTCATCAGATCGACGTACAGATCCCAGAAAGCTTTGCGATCGATGTCCATGAGCACTTTCACCTTCTGCGTGCCGGCAGGAAAATCCGCTGGCTGGTCGAGCGATCGGCGGCGCGACTGGTGATAGCCGATCGACCGGCCGTAGTTGGGACCGTAGGTCACGTCGATGTCGATGAAGCGGTCGTCCAGCTTGGTGGCGATCGCCGGCTGCAGGAAGATGGCTGTGGTCAGCGCATCCCATACGAACGAGCGTGAGGCCGGGTCACGCTCGAAGCGCGGGCCGTGCATCTGTCGAAACAGCTTCGTGATCGCGGTCTCCGGCGCCGTGGCAATCCGGTCGTACTCCACCTTCGTGTAGAAGACACGCTCCGTGATGTCGAGCGGCACCACCACCTGTTCGCGGAACGGCGCTCGCAGCGTGATGCGGATTGACTCGGGATCGAACCACCAGTTGAACTCGGCGGCGGGCGTGGTGTTCCCGGGAACGTCGATGGCTCCGCCCATGTAGTAGACCCGTTTGACCAGCGGAACGATCTCCGGGTTCTTTCGGATGGCCAAGGCGATGTTGGTGGCCGGACCGAGCGCGAACAGCGTGACTTCGTTGGGATGGGCCTTGACCGCGCGGACGATGAAGTCCACGGCGTGCTCGGCAGCGGGCTTCGTGGTTGGGTAACCGATGGCTGGCTCGCGTTCCAGCGCCAGGTAGGACTCGGGTCGCGGTCGCGCATAGGCGCCGAGGTATTCGGAGTGTCCCCACAGCCGTTCTTCGGCTTCGAGCCACGGCTGCCGGCTGCCCATCAGCGGCTCGCGCACGCCCATGAAGACCGGTACGTCGGTGCGTCCCAGCAGTTCGAGCTGCCGCAGTGCGGCCGCTGTGCCGTTCTCCATCCACGAGTTGCCTGGCACGATGGTCACGCCGAGCACCTCGACGTTACGCGAGTTGAGCAACATGAACAGCGCGATGGCGTCGTCATTCACCACGCCCATGTCGGAGTCGACGATGACCCGCTCCTGGGCCACGGCCCATGGCGACACCGACAGGAGCGCGAACACGAAGGCAGCCGTGATCGACCGTCGGCGGGACGTTGTTCGGCTCAAGGGTGGATCTCCAGGGCCATCTCGCGGATGCGATTGAGATAGCCGACATAGATCGGGATAGGAATGTCCGGCGAGTCGCCGTCGTTGAGGAAGTGATCGAGACGCACGCCAGTGGTGGAGCGAATCACCTCATTGAGGCGGGGGATCTTCAAGAACTTGACCTTCCAGATCTCCAGCATGAGCGCCTGGAACTCCGTGGAGAGGAAACCCATCCGGCCCCCGGCATACCCCGCCAGGTACACCGCATCGAAATGCTGGGCCACGAGCGACTCGCGAACCGCGGCCAACGCCGGGACAGCGCGCGCTCCCGGCCGGTTGCCGAACGCCACGATCAGATGGAGGACGTCGGCGAGATCGCCCCACAACACCTTCTCGTCGACTGCCGAGAACCGGATGGGTGCCCCAGAAGCGCGATTGATTCGTTGCTGGGCCTCACGAGCCCGTTCCGTGGGCACGGCCACGCGGCCGAGTTCCGCGTCGAAACTGCTCCAGACGCTCACGCGCGAGGTTCCATTTCAGGAACTCGACGGCGTAGCCGTTAGCGAAGTAGAAATCCTGATCGGCCGCCATCGCTTCGACCCACGGACGCCAGTCGATCGCGAGCAGAGCGGAGAGCAGCGATTGCAGGTCGCCGACGGTCACGTCGGGGTGATACTTCACCGCCTGCCAGAAGTGTTCGGTCGAGTCGTACGTCGCGCCGAACAACTCGATGCCTTCGTCGAGGATGTACCAGTTCGACAGCACGCGGCCGGGCATCGACGACGAGGCGCTCCAGCAGTTCAGACTGCGGGACCAGCGATCCCGGACGCGCAGGAAGGCGTCGCGGTACGCCTCGGCCGTCAATTGCCAGTGCTGCCCCTTGAACACCAGGGGCGGATCGCGCCTCGTCCCAGTCGCGACCGCACGCTCGAGTTCAGCACGGGTGTGGGTCAGGACGAGCTCGAGCGGCAGCTCCGTGTCCATCGACACGACACGGCTCTCGACACCGCGCCGCATGAGGTCCTCTGCGAATGCCTGGCGCGCTGCAGCAGAATCGAACCTCCACTGGCCGGCCTGGCTGTCGATGTAAGCGAAGAGGTCGGCAAGCGTATCGAATCGAATCAGCCCGTAGAGCGCGAACTGGATCAGCCGCCCCTGCACCTCGACCCGCGAGCCCGGGTCCACGAGATCGCGAAGCGTCAGTCTGGTCCTCGACGCCGGCGCCTGCGTCGATTCGACGGCGCTCGCCGCCGATGGTGACACACCGGCCAGGACGATCGCGAGGACCGATAGTGCCGATAGGAACGGGACTGCTCTCATCCGCATCCGCATGACGACCCTCAGAAGGCCACGCGCATTCGCCCCGCCGCGCCGTCGCTCATTTCCTGATCGCGTGAGTACCCGAACTCGCTGTCGCGCGAGCCCGATGCAACGAGGCGCCGCACGACGCCCTGACGACCAGCTTGGTTTCAAGAATCAAGTGCCGAACGGCTCGATCGGGTCGCGCGATCCGGTCGAGGAGCAGATCCGCGGCTGACGATCCGATCTCCTGCGAGGGCTGGCTCGCGGCCTTGAGCCTCGTGCCTTGACAGGCCTCATCGCACATGCTCTAGTCTGCCGAAACGTTTTCACGGTTTGCGCGAAGTTTACGGACCAACTTCCTTAATTGACAGCAAATTCAGCAACCGTCTTGTCAACGTTATCAAGAACAATCCGCAAGCTTCGTGACGGGGACGACTGTCATGGGTTCGGAAGGCAGGGGGAAATGAGACTCACGTGGTTTCGCATCTCGACGTTGATCCTGGCCCTGACCTCGCTGCCATCGGCCTCGGCCTTCGCCCAGTCGGTGGGATCGATTTCGGGCACGGTGGTGGACGCCTCGAAGGCCGGCGTTCCGGGAGCGGTGGTCACCGCGCGGAACGAAGGCACGAGCGCGGTCCGCGAGGTCGTCACCGACGTCGCCGGCCGGTATGCCATGCCGCTGTTGCCGATTGGCAGCTACACCATCACCGCCACGATGACCGGCTTCAAGACGCAGGAACGAAGCAAGCTCGTGCTCGAAGTGCAGCAGAGCCTCACGTTGGACTTCGTGTTGGAGCTCTCCGCAATTGCCGAGGCGATCACGGTCACCAGCCAGGCGGCCGTGGCGCAATTGCAGCGCAGTGATGCCAACCTCGGCCAACTGATCAACTCGCAACAGGTCGCCGAGTTGCCCTTGAACGGGCGCAACTTCGTGCAGCTCGCCCTGCTCGGACCCGGCACAGTGACCGGGCGGGCGGGCAGCTTCCTGGCCCAGGGCCCCAGCAGCGAGGTGTCGTATCGCGGCAGCATGTCGGTGTCGGCGCAGGGCATGCGCGAGAACGCCAACGACTGGTTGTACGACGGCGTCGACGACAACGAGCTCACCGCCGGCGGCGTCGGCATTCTGCCGAACATCGATTCCATTCGCGAGTTCAAGGTACTCACCCACAACTACCTGGCGCAGTACGGCAGTCGCGGCGGCACGACGGTGCTCGTGAGCAGCAAGTCCGGCGAGAACACGTTACACGGCAACCTGTTCGAGTTCTTTCGCAACGACGCGCTGGACGCGCGCAACTTCTTCGACGGCGCCCAGAAGCGGCCGTGGAACCAGAACACCTACGGTGGCTCACTCGGCGGCCCGATCAAAAAGAACAAGACGTTCTTCTTCGGCGGCCTTCAGGCCAACAACATTGACGAGGGCCTGACGACCCTGCTCACGGTGCCGACCGCATTGATGCACCAGGGCATTTTCACGGAATCGTTTGGTGCGCCTGCGCCGATCATCTACGACCCGGCCACGACTCGAGCGGATCCGGCGACCGGTCAGCTCGTCCGCGATCCATTTCCGAACAACACGATTCCGGCCAACCGCATCGACCCGATTGGGCAGCAACTGCTGAATCTGTTGCCGATGCCCACCTTCACCGATCGGCTCGGCAGCAACTACCTGGCGAATCCGGTCAAGACGCTGGACGATTATCAGGGCGACATCCGCATCGATCACAACATCAGCAACGACGATCGGCTCTTCGGACGCTTCAGTGCGGAGAGGGCCGAGCAGTACCTCCCGACCGGCCTGCCGGATTTCGGCGCGACCGGCGGCTTCGCCAGCAACCAGACGTTCAAGACCCGCGCGTATAACGTCGCGGTGTCACAAACGCACGTGTTCGGCAACAACGTCATCAACCAGTTCACCGGCGGCTACAACCGGGTCTTCAACTACATCACGTCGTTCGGCTACGTCTCGAACAAGTCACAGGCGCTTGGCATCCCAGGCGCGAACTTGGGCACCGACGAGACGTCGTCGTTGACACGGATGACGTTCCAGAACTTCGTCGGCATTGGCGACCGAGGGTTCTCGCCCTTCCAGGGCGGGACCAACGTCTTCCACTACTCGGACACGCTGACCATGGTGAAGGGATCGCACCCGATGAACATGGGCGGGACCGCCCGGGCGATGCAGTTGAACCTGCTGGGCGATACCGCGCTCGCCGGACAGTTCTCCTTCACGCCGTTCTTCACCGCCGGCTTCACTCCGGCCGGCGCTCTGAACGGCGCCACCGGCAGCGTCGCTCGCGAGCCTGCTCCTTGGCCTCCCCGCATCCGGCGGGCGCAACGACCAGTTGAACGGCTCGGTCAAGGGGCGGCGATGGAAAGAGTTCCGCGGTTTCATCGACGACAGCTGGCGAGTGAATAGCGGCCTCACGGTGACGCTCGGGCTCGCCTACATGGTCACCACTCCGCAGACCGAAAACTTCGACCGTTTCAGCAACTTCGACTTCTACACCGGTCAGACGTTCGTCGGCGGCACCGTCGGCGTGAAGACCGACTGGAGCAACCTCCAGCCGCGCGTCGGGTTTGCGTGGAGCCCGATGGAGAGCACGAACACGGTCATCCGCGGCGGATACGGCATCTATCACGATGTGTCGGCGATGGGTGGTTCAACGGGGCCGTACCAGAACCCGCCCTACGCCAATGCATACGCGTTCACGAGCGACAACATCACGCCGGTTCGTACCTGTCGACGGGCTTCCCCGCCAACAATCAACCGGTCGATCCCGCGCAGCTACCGCGGAGACTGGACCACGATCGACCCGAATTTCAAGCAGGGCCGCGTGCAGCAGTGGAGCCTGAACCTCGAACGCCAGATGCCGTGCAGCACCATTGCGAGCGTCGCCTATGCCGGCAGCTACGCCGATCGGCTGTTCGACAAGAGCCGAAATCTCAACACGGCGCCGCCCGGACCGGGTTTCAACGCCGCCGCACGGCGTCCCTATCCGCAGTTGCAGGCCGTCATCGCGGCGATCAGCCGTGGCTGGATGAAGTACAACTCCATGCAAGTTCAGGGTTGAACGGCGTAGCGTTGGAGGCCTCTTCATCCTCGGTGCATACACGTATGCCCATGCCACGACCAACGGTGTGTCCGGCTTCGGTGGGGACCCGGGCATCGTGTACTTCCCGGTCGCCGCGTCCGATGACGCCGATATCGGATCGGCGAACACCGACCTGCGGCACAACTTCTCGCTCAGCGTCCTGTATCAATTGCCCTATGGCAGAGACGCGACGGGACTCGCCGATGCCATCTTCGGAGGCTGGAGCATCAACACGATCTTCGTGGCTCAGACCGGCTACCCGCTGGGGATGAGCATGGCGAGCAGCCAGTCGGGAACCGCGTTCGGCAACCGGCCCAACCGGGTGTGCGACGGAACCTTGGACAGCCCGACCGTGCAGCGGTGGTTCGACACGAGCTGTTTCGTCGCGCCAGCGCCGGGCGTGCTCGGCAATGCGGCACGAACCACGCTCTTCGGGCCGGGACGATGGAACGCAGACGTGGCGCTGGCCAAGAAGTTCAACAAGTTCCAGTTTCGCGCCGAGGTCTTCAACGTCTTCAATCACGCGCAATTCGCGGCGCCGGGAACCGCGGTCGGCTCGCCGACCTTCGGCGTGGTCACGTCCACGGTGAAATCCTCACGGCAGGTTCAGCTGGCGTTGAAGTACGTGTTCTAAAGCCATGAGACGCATCAGCGCCTGTGCATTACTTCTTGCGATGTTCGCCACGGCTCCGGCCGTGGCGCAACCCGTGAAGATCATCTTCGACACCGATTTCGCCTTTCCGCCGCAGGACGACGCGATGGCGTTGTTCTTCGTGCTCAACTCTCCCGAGCTCGAGCTTCTCGGGATCACCACTGTTGCCGGCAACCGGAGCCTGAACGTCGCGACCGCAGATGCCCTGAAGGTGCTGGAGGTGACCGGCCACGCGGCGATTCCGGTCTTCCAGGGAGCGGCGAGCCCGCTGCTGCACGAAAAAGCTGAGTGGGATTTGAAGCGGCATGGCGGCTGGTATGCGAACGACCCGGCACCGGCGCCCCCAGGCGGATTCGCGAAGAAGAAGGTGGAAGCCAGGAGCGCCGTCGACTTCCTGGTCGGCACCGTCATGCAGAACCCGGGACAGGTGACAATCCTCGCCATCGGCCCGCTGACCAACATTGCGATGGCGATGCGCATGGAATCGAACTTCGCTCGCAATGTGAAGCAGCTGGTCATCATGGGGGGAGCCATCGCGTCTCTGCCGGATGGCGGCGGCAACCACACGCCGAACGCCGAATTCAACTTCTATGTGGATCCGGAAGCGGCGCAGATCGTGCTGCGCTCCGGAATTCCCATCGTGCTCTCGCCGTTGAACGTGTCACGCAAGACCAAGTTCACCAAGGAGTCGTACGACAAGATCGTCGCGGTCGATACTCCAATCACGCGCCTGGTGAAGCAGGAGCTGCGGCCGCGGTTCGAACAGCGGCCTAACATGAACGGCTTGATGTACGACCAGGTCGCGGCAGTGACCCTGGTCGCACCGCGAACTGATGAAGACGGTCGAGCTGTACGTGGACGTGGACATCAATCACAACGCCAACTACGGCGTCTCGGTCGGCGCACCTCAGACCTGGCCCGGTGGAGAAGGGGCTCGAAAGATGCTGGTCCAGACCGATCTCGACTGGGACCGCTTCATCCAGTTGTATGTGGAACGCGTGACACGGCACTAGACCCAAAGTTGATTTGTGTTGATGAGAACTCGTGATGCTTTCGGCTCCCTGCTTTCGGCTTTCGGTTGGAAAGACTGAGAGCTGATAGCCGATGGCTGAGAGCGCCCAGCGCCAGCGAAGTGAGCGCTGGGCTCTAAAACTGGCACCGGAGGATCGACATGACGGTTGTTGAGTCTTACGCGGTGGCGGTGGCGATGTGCGTGATCACGATGTTCTGCTGGGGGTCCTGGGCCAACACCCAAAAGCTCGCGACCAAGGAGTGGCGTTTCGAGCTGTTCTACTGGGACTACGCTATCGGAGTCCTCCTGTTCGCCCTCGTCCTCGCCTTCACGCTCGGCAGCACCGGCACGGCGGGCCGTAGCTTCGTGGCCGACCTTGCCCAGGCACAGAATGGATCGTTGATCTCGGCGTTCGTCGGTGGCGTTGTCTTCAACCTCTCCAACATTCTCCTGGTCGCCGCGATCGACATTGCCGGCATGGCCGTCGCGTTTCCCATCGGCGTGGGCCTGGCGCTCGTTCTCGGCGTCATCACCAACTACATGGCCAGCCCGGTGGGCAACCCGGTGCTGCTCTTCCTCGGCGTGGGATGCGTGGTCGCCGCCATCGTGCTTTCGGCGGTGTCGTATAGCCGGCTGCCGGCGCAGGGGCAGAGGACGATCGGCAAAGGCATCATCGTCTCGATTGTCGCCGGGATCCTCATGGGGTTCTTCTATCGCTTCGTGGCCGCGTCGATGTCCACCGACTTCATCACACTGGAACCCGGCAAGCTGGGTCCCTATAGCGCAATCGTGGTGTTCTCGGCGGGGCTGCTGGCCTCGAACTTCCTCTGGAACACGATCGTCATGAAGCGCCCGTTCGTCGGAGCACCGGTGCCCTTCAGCGACTACTTTTCCAAGGGCTCGCCTCGGCTGCATTTGATTGGCATCCTCGGGGGTGTCATCTGGAATCTGGGGATGTCGCTCAGCATCATTGCCGCCGGCGCTGCTGGGTTTGCGATTTCCTACGGGCTGGGGCAGGGAGCCACTCTCGTGGCGGCCTTGTGGGGTGTCTTCATTTGGAAAGAGTTCAAGGACGCCCCGGCGAATACTTCTCCTCTTCTGGCGATGATGTTCGCGGCGTTCGTCGTTGGCCTGACGTTGATCGTCGTTGCGCGGCTGGCCTGACCTGCGGGCCCAATCGCCGATTGGGCCACCGGTGCCTTGCCGCAACGCTCTGTCGCCGACACGGCGCCAACCACCAGGAACCGGACCTCAGCGTCGGCGAAAGCTCGCAACAGATCGAGAAAGTCCGGGTTCATTGGCCCGACGGCCGAGCAGCTCCCACTGCTCGAGGGAGAGTTGCCACGCCAGCAGCACGCGCTCGTGCGGCGGGATGCGGCGCCAACAGTCGGCGTCGTGTCGATCGGCTTCTTCGTTCGACGCGAAGCGGCGGATCGTGATTTCGCGGCGCGGGCGATCGGTCACGTCGGCATTATAGTCGCCGGTTTCATGGGGCACTGGTCCTCGCTCCTCGCTCCTCGGTCCGCGGTCCGGGGTCCGCAGTCCGTGGTCCTACACGAGCGTTTTCGCGCGCAGCGCCTTCGTCCCGACTTCGACCCGGACCGAACCACACCGGGAGGCTGAGAGCCCCAATCCCCAAGCCCCAAGCCCCAAGCCTCAAGCCCCAAGCCCCAAGCCCCAAGCCCCAAGCCCGGTTCTACGCCAGCGTGTAGAACAGGTCGACGTACGATTTCACCGCGCCGTCGATTCCCGCCACCTTCGGGTTGGCGGATTCGATGAGGTAGTACTCGTCGGGCGCGTGCGCGCCGGCGCCGTGGCCCATGCCGAAGATTCCGGCCGGCAGCTTGAGCGGTTCGCCGGTGAACGTCACCCCGGGCCACGATCCGGCCAGCCGCGGCCACAGCAGCGGATCGACACCCTGCTTGGTGTAGGTCCGCACCATCGCTTCCACCAGGCGCGAGTTCGGCGGCGTCTCCGTCGGGTTGTAGCCGCCGGTCATATTCACTTCGATATCGCCGAAGCCCTGTTTCTCGAGGTGCGCCTTGAGCTTCGCGAGCGTGCTCGTGGTCGTCATGTCCGGGACGAGGCGCATGTCGATCTTCGCGACGGCTTTATGCGGCAGGATCGTCATGCCGCCCGGTCCGGTGTAGCCGCCGACCAGGCCTTCGATGTTGATCGTGGGCTGGCTCGCGAGCCGCACCAGCGAGTCGTGCCACGATTCGTCCTCGATCCAGCGCTGGACGCCGAGCGCCTTCTTGGTGGCGGCCTCGTTGCGCCGCGGAATCGATGCCTCCAGAATCTCGCGCAACCGCGGGCTGAGCGGCTTCGCATCGTCGAAGAAGCCTTCGACGGCCGGCGTGTGCCCGTCGGGCTTGATCAGCGTATTGAGCGCCCGGACCAGGCGCCACGCGGGGCTGTCGATGTGCGCCGCCAGGCTCGAGTGAATATCTGCCTTCGGGCCGCGGCCCCACTTTTCTCCGGTAGAGACGAGCTCGAGCTCGACGATGCCCTTGGCGCCGAGGTTGACCTCGACGGACCCGTCGAGCGCTTGATTACCCAGCGGGATGATGATGCCGACGGCCTTGCGGAGGGCGGCCTCCACCTCGGGCTTGAACACGATCTCTCTGAAGTTCGGCGAGCCGATTTCCTCCTCGCCTTCGCAGACGAGGACGATGTTGATCGGCAGCTTCTGCTTGGCGGCTTTGAACGCGTGCAGCGCCGCGAGGCAGGCGATCTGCGGGCCCTTGGTGTTGGTGGTGCCGCGGCCGACCATGATCTTGCCGACGCCGGGGCGATCGACGATGCGACCCTCGAGCGGCGGTGAGCTCCATTCCTTGGGGTCGTACTGCTTCACGTCGTACATGAAGTAGACGGCCAGTGTCGTCGGTGCCCCGACGTCGAGCGTGGCGAACACGCCGGGCTTGCCCTTGGTCGGAATGACGTCCACGCGCGTGAAGCCGGCCTCGCGGGCGAGCTTCGCCATGTGCTCGGCGCCTTGCGGGTAGTTGAGGTTCTCGGCCGCGATGGACGGCAGCGCGATCCACTCGCGCAGGCGCTGCACGGTGGCGTCGTGCTGGCGGGCGATCTCGGCGATCACCGCCGCTTCACCCGACTGCGCGATAAGCGCGTCGGATCCGGCGAAGGCCATCGCAGCTGCCCCGGCCATGCTGGTGTGGATGAAGTCCCGGCGTGTCACGTCGCGTGGCGTGTCTGGATGCATGGTGTCTCGCTCGAGGACGAGGAGCACTATAGATCCTTCTACGCGGCTTTCAGCTATCGGCTATCTAGCTCGGACAACGGAACCCGTGGTCGAGGTACTTCTCCACGCGATTCTTTGCGATCGCCTGCAGCAGATCGCCAACGGCCGTCAGGTGCTGCTGCCGCAGCACGGCCAGCTCGTTCACCAGCTGAGGCGTGCCGCCGATGTTCGCCAGGTACTGATCGCCGTTCGGAAAGGCCACCCAATCGTTGCCGGGAAAGGCGATCCCCGCTAGTGCCGTGGTGGGTATTCCGTTCTTCTTGAGCGGAAAGTATCGGCTCCCGGCTCGGTCGCCACTGCCAGGGCGAGGCCGGTGACGAAGCGACGCTTGCTCACGTCTGGTTGCAGGAACAACATCGAGTTGTTGGTCGGCGAGCTGGCGAAATCGATCTGCGTGAAGCCGGCGAGCGGGCCGCTGAACAGCGCCGGGTCGATCTTCCCGAGCCGCCTGAAGAACCGGCGGGTCTCGATGCCGGTCAACGTCCCCGGAAACGTCGCGACCGCATAGTCGAGGGGAAAATCATAGGCATTGGGGTTGTCGGCGCTGAAGTGCACGGTGCCGCCCTGGCTGAGGACGTAGCCCAGCGCGTTGTCGAGCACGTTGACATCGTGCGTGCTGGCGGCGCCGGCTCCCGAATCCTGAATCGTGAATACATACGACGGGTTGGTCAAGCCCTCGAAGCCTCCGGCGGCAACCAGGAAACGCGTGTTGGCCGGGGTGACCGACGCGATCGCGCCGTGCGCCGTCAGCGCCTCGATCACGCTGTCGACAGCGAGGCACTCGGACAGAAACCGATTGCTCCACCGTTCGAGGTTGCGATAGCCGATGCTGCGGAGAAGAGTGAGGTTGTCCTCACCGATGACGTCCCGGTTGGGGATCGGCTCCACCGACATGTGGGTGGTGGCCGAGACGGCGTGAACAGCCGCGAGAAGGACAGTGGCAACGACGGCGAGCCAGATGGTCTGCCTCGTCCGACGGCGGGGATCCAGGCAGGCGGTCCGCATCGGAGCTCCAATCCGGGGGGCGAGTCACTGTAGTCCAGAGTTGGTACGGCGTCCACGCTTTTTCGATGAGTCTGCGGATTTTACTTCCGCAGATTCTGCTTCTTGTCGATCCCGCGCAGGCGATGCTAAGTCCTGCGTTTCACAATTACGGTGACGTCTCGGCCGCCGATGCATCCCTCCTCGCTGCATTGCTCGTCGGTCAAATGCACTGGGCATTCTCCTCCTCGCGCCTTGCGATCCGGGCGCCTCGACGCCCGAATACGTCACCGGAATTGTGAAACGCAGTACCTAAGTTCGGCGGCGAGAGCGAACACCGACGAGCTGGCCAGCCTTCCGGGTCACGTGCACGCGCTCGAACGAAATCTCACCGACTTTGGCGTTGAGGTCCGGCTGGAGTTTGCCTCGGTGGGCGCCGAGATTCGGGGGCTGAATAACGAGACTCGCCGGGAGATGCGCGATCTCGACGAAACGACTCGACTGGAGATGTGCGGATTGAACGACGAAACACTCCGCCATATGCGCGTCCTCTGCGAAGATCTGGTGCAGCGCATCGACAATCGGCGAAGGCAGGTAACGCGCAGCACTCGCCGCTCCGGCTCAACGCGTCATGGTGATCAGCGCCGCAAAGACATCGACCGCTTCCCATAAGTGACCGACGCGCAGGTTCTCGTTGGCCGCGTGCTGGTTGTTGTCGAAATTCGCCAGCGCCAGGCCGATGGTCGGCAGGTGCAGCGCGTCGCTGAATGTCTCGAACGGCAGGCTGCCGCCGATGGTCGGCAGCTGCACCAGCCGCTGATCGAGCGCGCGGATGGCGTTGGCGGCCATGATCGTGCGCGGGTCGTCCATCGATGCCTTGCCGATGGTGAACGAGGGCGTGCGCGTCACCTGCGCGATCTTCGCGTGCTCTTTCCGCGTCGTTGCGTCTGGCGGTCCGTCCACGAGAACGTAGCCCTGCTCGCGAATGTGATCGACGAGGCGATCGAGTTGTTTCGTCGCTGTGAGTCCGTTCACCAGCCGGATCTCGAGCCGCGCCGACGCCGATGCGGAGATCGCGTTGCGCGCGCCCGGACCAAACGTGCCCGACTGCAAGCCGACGACCGTGAGCGTCGGCCGGTTGTGCTGCAGCTCGATGCGGCTGTCGGGATGCTCGGGCTGGGCCAACCCGAACTGATCGAGCAGCGTGCGATCGACAGTGGGAATCTCGTCGATGGCGCGGCGCTCCGTCGCCGTGAGCGGCACCACATCGTCATAGAAATGCTTGATGGCAACGTCGCCGCGTTCGTCTTTCATCGTCGCCAGCAGGCGCGCCAGCGCCATCGCCGGATCGGTGGCGAAGTTGCCGTAGTTGCCGCTGTGCAGATCGCCGATCGGGCCGTAAATGGTGACGGTCGCGTTGGCCAGGCCGCGGCTGCCGTAGAACACCGTCGGCAGCCCGCTCGCGTGGCGCGGACTATCCACGATGATGGCGAGATCGCTCTTCACTGCCGCCGCGTTGGCCGTCATCGCCGCGGTGAAGTTCGGCGAACCGGCCTCTTCCTCGCCATCGAGAACGACACGCAGGTTCCACGGCAGCGTCGCCTTGGCGTCGATCAGCCCATCCATCGCGGCGAGGAACGCGACGATCGGCCCCTTGTCGTCGGCGGCTGCGCGCCCGTAGATGCGTGTGTCCGGATTGACCGGACCGCTGACTCCGGCGAGATCGATCTTCGCGCGGTTGAGATAGGCGGACGGCTCGAACGGCTGACCGATGGTCCAGTCCTTCGCGTCGGTCGGCTGTCCGTCGTAGTGCAAATAGAAGGTGAGCGTGCCTCGCGCCGCCACGGCGTCGTGGCGGGCGACGAGCACGGGCGATCCAGGCGTGGCAATGCGGCTCACGGTGAAGCCGCGCCGCTCGAACATCTGCGTCAGCCGATCGGCCGCGCGTCCGACCTCGGCCTTGTTGGCAGCGATGCTCGGGATCGCCACCAACGCCATCAGCTCGGCGAGAATCTGCTGCTCGTGCGCCGCGCGCCAGACGCGGACTTTCAGCACGTCGGGCGAGGGGGCGGCAGCAAGAGTCGTCATGCACAGACCGCAGACGATCCCTGCGACAACACTCCAAACGTTTCGCATCAGCTGAGTATAGGGGGAGGAACCGGGTTCAGCGGGTTCAGCAGGTTCAGCAGGTTCAGCAGGTTCAGCAGGTTCAGCAGGTTCAGCAGGTTCAGCAGGTTCAGCAGGTTCTCAAAATTGCGACGTCTCTGTTGCCGGGACGCCGCAATTTTTTCGAGCGAGCTGCCTCGGCCTTCCAGGCCCTTTCTCAATACGTCCAACGTTTAGAACGAGATAAAGGATCTCGTTGAGCGATTCGGCCTCGGCGCGCCGTGTGCACCGAGGCAGGCGTGGCGGATTCTCACCGCGATCTGATCATCTGGCAGCTCGCATATGAACTGCGCGGCCATGTCCTCCGGATGACGAGAAGGCGCCCGCATCCAAACGATTTCGATTTCGTCCGTGATATTCGACGTTCAGCTCGTTCGATGCCTTCGAACATCGCAGAGGGTCACGCACGGTTCAGATCGAAAGACAATCACCGATTCCTGCTGATCGCGCGCGCATCGCTTAAGGAGACAGAGGAACATCTTGTCGATGGCCTCGAGAGTGATTACTTCACGAGCGCCGAATTTGCGGCAACGCACCTGCTAGTGAAGCGAATCACCAGCGGCATGTCAAAGCACATGCAATACCTTCGAAGCCCAGAGGCGGAGGCTAACTGGAGGAAGATTGAGACCCGCTCGCAGGAGAGGAACAAACGGCGGTAGAGCTGCCGCTGAACCCGCTGAACCCGCTGAACCCGCTGAACCCGCTGAACCTGCTGAACCCGCTGAACCTGTCCAACGACGGCAGCGTAGGGCCGCCCGGCAGAAGGAACCGTAACCAATCTCAGGCCATCGTACCAATGACTTGCAGGTGCTCGCGCCTTACACCTTTCACCGCGTCGACTGGAATTGTTCGATCGAAGGTCGCGAGTACGCCACGGCGCTTTACGGCAAGGCCGAGCAGATACACATCGGTGAGCTGCTGATGGCCGACTACCCGCTCGGTATCGAAGAGCCGGTCATCGATCAGGCTGATCTCATCGGCCAGAACGTGTGACGGCCGCTGGAGGTGAACGTTCGCAGTCCTTCGACGATCTCAGCAACACTGGTCGCCGCGTGTGCCTTCGCCAGCGCCGTCGCAGTCCGCAGAAAGCCGTTCTCGGTCAGCGGACAAGTGGCCCATCCGCGCGCTCCGGAATCGGCGAACCAATCGTGGGCGGCGTCGTGGTGAATGTGTGCGGGCTCGAAGAGCGCGAGCAACACGTTGACGTCGAGCAGCGCCACGGGTGACGAACGGCTCACGGCTTGTCCAGAATGTCTTCCACCATCTGCGGTGTGACGATGCGGCCAGGCACGCGGTGAAAGAGGGGCACACCATTGCCAGTGCGGGTCTTTGGTTTGTCCGTGGCGAGTCCCTTGCGCGCGAGCTCGGAGATCACCCGTCCGGCGGTCATTCCGCGATGCTCCGCCAAGGCCTTCGCCGCCGCCAGCACATCGTCATCGAGATCTAGCGTAATCCGCATGTCCTCTCCTTGCTATCGGTGAGCCCGCCGTCGCCTGCGCCTGGAGGTTCTACAGATTCTGCGGGTCGAACCACCTCTCGTCGAAGATCAACTGCCGCCGGCCTCGCTCATCCTCTTGATCCGCTCGACGAGGTCCTCGTGGAGCACCACCATGTGCCGCCGCGTCTCCTCATTCAGCGTTCGCATCTCCAGACGCAACTCGTCCTTCGATGCGTCTATCCGCTGGACAAGGTCCTCATGCATGTGGACGAGCAGACGGTCGGTCGCGTCGCCCCTGCCGCGCAACGTGTCGACAGCCGACTCGAGCTCTTCAATGCGCGGAGCGAGGTCATCATTCACGGCTGGACGACGGTAGCATCGTCGATGGCGGCCGGCAAGAAGCAGAATCTGCCATCCCCGTTGAGTTGGTATTGGTCGACTTTATCGGCGAGAAGTCGAGCGGATTGAGGTACACCGGTGGGAACGCTGACGCCGCGCGAAGCCGTGTGTGTCGGAAGGCGATCTTCAGCACGCCGGCACCGCCGTCGGCATCTCGCCATCAACTCTGGTGGCGAAACGCTGACGGCGGCACCGGCGCCGATCGAATCAGGAGCCGAGCACCTGCTTGAACACCACCATCGCCCGCTCCATGTCCTCCATCCGGCCGAGCGAGATGCGCGCGTAGGTCTTCTCCATCGGCGGGAAGTCGCGTCCGACCGCGATGCCCTTGGCGCGACAGCCGTCGCGGAACTCCACCGCCGGCCGGCGGATGTTGACGAAGATGAAGTTGGTCTGCGAGGCGGGCGAGTCGAAGCCCATCGCCTTGAACTGGCCCTGCGTCCAGTCGCGAACGCGCTTGTTCTCCTGGCGTTCCCACTCCATGTGCTCGGTGTCCTTCAGTGCCGCGATGCCAGCGACCGCCTGGAGCTCGTTGATACTGCCGAGACCCCAGCCGCGTGCGACCTTCCTCACCGTCTCCGGCTGCCCCACCGCGTAACCCATACGCATCCCCGCCATGCCATAGGCCTTGGAGAAGGTCCTGGAGATGAACACGCCCGGCAGCTCGAGCGCCAGCTTTACCATGGTGCCCGAGCCCGGCAACGTCGCGTAGTCGAGATAGGCCTCATCGATCAGGATGCCGGTGTCCGGCGATCGCTGCTTGATCGTGCGCACCGTCTGCTCGAGGTCGGCCGTCGTTTGCACGGACGATGTCGGGTTGTTCGGGTTACAGAGGAACACCAGACCGGCGCCGATCGACGCGCGAATCATCCCTTCGAGATCGAGCGCCAGTGTCTTCGGGTTGACGGCGATGAACTTGACCGGCGCCTTGATCTGCTGGGCGGTCTGCGCCGGTGAGCCATACGACGGATCGCCAGTCACCAGCGACTTGTCGCCGTTGCAGTAGGCCATGACCGCGGCAGTCAGAATCTCGCCCGACCCGGTCGAGATGATGACGTTCTCCGGCTTGGCGCTCTGAAACGCCGCGATGGCCTCGACAAACGCGCCGAGATTCTCCGGCGGATAGCCGAGACCCAAGTTCCTGGAAGGATGCTGCCTCAACACCTCGAGGACCTTCGCGCTTGGTCCCCGGAGGTTCTCGTTGCTGCTGAGGCGGACCATTGCCGGCGCCATCGCACGCGGCGGCATGCCTTGCCCCTGGCCGGCCAACGCCAGCAATTCTTCGCGGCCGTAGCCGATGACGTACGCCGTCGAGGCGACCGCCGCGCCCCCCGCACCAAACCTACGAACGAACTCTCGACGTGACAGTGCCATAAGAAATCCTCCGCGAAGCGCATGGTAGCACCGACTGCGGCGCGAATCGTCGGCGGAGTGGGGGGAACCTTGGACCCGGCGCCTGCCGAACCTGCCGAACCTGTCGAACCAGTACCATTCCGAGGCCACCGGGTTGAGGTGGAGTTTCGGCGATTTCAGCCTCGCCCTGTAGACGCTGTGACCCCGCCAGCTCATGATCGTGCGATAGTCCTCGGACAGGGAGGTGACTCCAATGTCGTCCGATCGAGAACACGAGCTTAATCGCCGGGAATTCCTCAAGATCGGCGGAAGCGCCCTGGTCACGGCTACGGCCGCTTCGTCACCCGCCGGCGCGGCGCCGGCGCAGTCGACTCCCACAGCCGGCTTCTCGGCGGCTCCCATCGACACCGTCCGCATCGGGTTCGTCGGCGTCGGCGGGCAGGGCTCCGGGCACGTTCGCAACCTGCTCCAGATCCCCGGCTGCCGCATTACCGCCGTGTGCGACATCCGGACGGAACGCACCGACTGGGCGACCAAGGCCATCACCGACGCCGGCCAGCCGGCGCCCGCGGTCTACACCCGCGGGACGCGCGACTTCGAGCGCCTCTGCGAAAGCGAAGACCTCGATCTCGTCTTCAACGCGACGCCCTGGGAGTTTCACGTGCCGATCATGCTGTCGGCGATGAAAAACGGGAAGCACACGGCCACCGAAGTCCCGGCGGCGATGACCGTGGAGGATTGCTGGGCGATCGTCGAGTCGGCCGAGAAGCACGACAAGCACTGCGTGCTCATGGAGAACTGCAACTACGACCGCATGGAAATGATGGTCTACCACATGGTGCGGCAAGGGGTCTTCGGCGAGATTCTTCATGCCGAGGGCAGCTACCTTCATGATCTGCGCGGGATCAAATTCGCCGACGAAGGGGAAGGACTCTGGCGGCGCGCCTGGGCGATGAAGCTCAACGGCAATCTGTATCCCACGCATGGCCTCGGACCGATCGCCAACTGCCTCGACGTGAACCGCGGCGATCGATTCGAGTACCTCATCGTCGATGAGCGGTCCGTCGCGCGGCCTGCAGGACTGGGCGGCCAGCCACTATCCGGCCGACTCGCCGAAGCGGCGGGAGAGCTACGTCCTCGGCGACATGAACACGAGTCTGATCAAGACCGCCAAGGGCAAGACGATCGTCGTCCAGCACTGCACGAACCTGCCGCGGCCGTACAGCCGCACGCACCTGGTGCAGGGGACCAAGGGACTCTTCGAAGGCTATCCGGATCGCGCCTACATCGAAGGCCGCGGCCAGCTCGACCAGTGGGTCGCCGCCGATGAGCTACTCGCCGAGTTCGAGCATCCGCTCTGGAAGGAGATCGCGGAGAAGGCGAAGGGCGCGGGCCACGGCGGGATGGACTTCATCGAGGATTACCGGCTGATCAAGTGCCTGCGCGAAGGCAAGCCGGCCGACATGGATGTCTACGACGCGGCCGCGCTCAGCGCCGTCGTCGAGCTGAGCTGCCAATCGGTGGCCCGGAAAGGGCAGCCCATGCCCGTGCCCGACTTCACGCGCGGACGCTGGAAGACGAAGCCACCGCTCGAGATCGTGAATATGTGAGTGGGAGGGCGAACAGGACGCGCGCCCACAAAGGGCGCTCCGAGCGTTGATGGTGCTCGCTGAGAATTGGACGGACCATCAAAGCGAAGGAAGCCGGGGGCTGATCGCGCGTCTGGTTACGACCGGTAAGGTTGGTCGCCCAGCACCGGCATGTCCACCCGACAGGCTCGCGCGACCGCTCCGTTCAGGAACTGCATCGGCAGGTGCAGGCGCAGCCCCCATGCCGTCTCGTCGTGCTCGGCCCGCGGGAAGCACAGGTGCAGGAGGTTCACGCCGTATCGCCACCCGCGCGAGACCAGCGCCATCGCCATGGCCATCGTCACTTCGTAGTTGTCGCCGGGCCAGCCGCTGTCCAGATAGAAGCCCACGTCGCGCACCGCGTTCGCTCAGCACCCGTTCGAGCAGGTTGTCCCGGTGCGAGAAGGTGCTCGACATGCAGACCGCCACGCCGAAGACCTCGGGATGCTGCCACACGCTGTAGAAGGAGACGACGCCGCCGAGCGAGGAGCCCCAGACCGACCGATGACGCCGCTTGGTGCCGATGCGCAGCCGTCGCTCGGCCTCGGGGACGATCTCCTCGGCGAGCGATTGGGCGTACGCCTCATAGCCGGGCGAGGTGTACTCCCGCATCCGGTCGCCCGAGTGAATCCCGACGATGACGAAATCCTCGACGGCGCTCATCGCCCTCAGCGTCTGGCTGGTCTCACCCACGTCCCAGTCGTGCCCGAGAAACGCCTCATCCGGGAAGAAGAGGTTCTGCCCGTCCTGCATGAACGCCACGGGATACGTCGCGAGCGTGTTCTCGTCGTACCCTGGCGGCACGTGGACGCGGAGGCGATGCTGCCGGCCGAGGATTGCGGACGGGAACTCCAGGAGCGGAGAGAATCGGCCCCGCTCGGCGCTCACGAAGTACGGATAGGACACGCGCTGGTCGTCTTCGGCCATCAGCAGGAGCTTGTTCGGCCCGACCGACCAGTGGCGTTCCTGGCCCGTCACCAGGCACGGCTTGAAGTAGAGGAAGGGCTGATCGGCGCGGACGGTGAATGTCGACGTGTTGCCGTCGTCGCTGACGGTGTCCGCCTCGATGTCCTTCTCCCAGTCCAGTTCGGTGCGGAGGATGATTCGCCCTCGGCCGGACGGATACGCGACCCGAAGCGTCCGATCGAGCGTGGTGCCCGTCTTGTAGAGTCTCTCGGCAGCCATGACGCCTCTTTCGAATCTGAATCCTACATCGGAGAGTACGATCGCCCGCCCGGCATTGCCGTAGAATCGAGCGGATGTTCCGGCAACTCCCGTGGAGAGGCGGATCGCTATGGCAACCAACGGTCGACTGAGCGACAGCGGCGTCTCGCGGCGCGACATGATGCGCCTCGGCGCCGGCGGCCTGGGGTTTGGTCTCTTCGGTGGTCTCGGCCCGGTCCCGTATGTCCTGAGCCGGGCGAGCCTGGCGGCCGCGGCGGCACAGTCGGGCAAGATCCTGGTGGTCTTCGAGTGGTTCGGCGGCAACGACGGACTCAACACCATCGTGCCGTACGGCGACCCGGAGTACTACAAGCACCGTCCGACGATCGGGCTCAAGGAAAAAGACCTGCTGAAGATCGACGCGCAGTTCGGCTGGCACAAGTCGATGCGCGGGATGAAGCACCTCTACGACGAGGGCAAGGTGGCGATCGTGCAAGGCGTCGGATACGACCAGCCGTCGTTCTCGCACTTCACGTCGGTGTCGTTCTGGCATACGGCCGCCCCCAACAGCGGCAACGAGTACGGCTGGGTCGGGCGGACGGCGACGGCGCTGGATCCGACCGGGGCGCGCTCGAACATGGTCGTGAACATCTCCGACAGCCAGACGCTGGCGGTCAAGGGCGAGAATCACGTGCCGCTGGTGTTCATCGACCCCACGAGATTTCAGCGTGGCGTGTTCGCGCAGGAGAAAGCGGCGCTGGATGCGCTGGGCGCGCCGCACGCACCGGTCGGCGACGCTCACAAGTACGTGCTCGAGGTCACGCGGAGCGCCGCGCAGGCATCCGAAGTGGTCCGTGCCGCGTGGGGCAAATACAAGGGCAAGGACAACCCGGACTTGCGCCTGCTCGACCTGGACAAGGTGGCGGCGCTCATCGAAGCCGACTTCCCGACGAAGCTCTACTACGTGCCGCTGCGCAACAGCCTGTTCGACACGCATGTAAACCAGGCCGCGCCGCACGATAGACAACTCGAATACTGCTCGGACGCCGTCGGCGGCTTCTTCCAGGAAATGCAGCGGATCGGCCGTGCGGACGACGTCGTCATGTACATCCACAGCGAGTTCGGCCGTCGAGTGCCGGAGAACACGAGCCTCGGTACGGATCACGGCACCTCACAAGTGAACTTCGTCATCGGCAACGGCGTGAAGGGCGGGTTGTACGGGAAGCCGCCGAGCCTCACCAACCTGGTGCTCGGGGACAATCTCGAGACGACCACGGACTTCCGTCAGGTGTACGCCACGCTGATTGAAGGCTGGCTGGGCGCGGATGCGACAAAAGTGCTCGGACAGAAATTCGAGGCGCTGAAAATGTTCCGCGCCTAGGCCGCAGATGAGACGAAATATCCAGGGCCACAGATGACACAGATTACACAGAGGGTCTTTTAACGGTCCACAGCCTCAAGGCCCAGGGATCAAGCCTCAAGCCCCAAGCCCCAAGGCAGAAGTAGAAAAAAACAATGGCCAATCGCATCGGCTGGTCTCCAGGCCCCGCGACATGGAAAGACGACCTCGCGCCGATAGGCGCCCCCGACTGGAACTACGACCGCGCGGCGCATCTGCTGGCTCACGCCGGATTCGGCGGAACACCGGCGGAGATTCAGAAGCTGACCGACGCGGGCCTCGAGGGCGCGGTGCGATCGCTCGTGCACTACGAGAGCATCCCGAATCCGAAGATGCAGCCGTTTGTCGAATCGGGGTTGTGGGATCCGACGCTGAAAGGGTTTCCGGAAAGCCGGCCCGAGGCGACCGATCGCGCGACGAAGTCCGGCGTCTCGATGGGGGTCGAGAGCAAGCCCGCCGGCAATCGTCCGATGCAGCCCATCTCCGATCGCTTCTTCTACTGGCTGCGAGCGACGATGCTCGAGACGCGAAGGCTGGGGTACTGGTGGGCGAACCGGATGTTGCAGACGACCCATCCGGTCGAGGAGAAGATGGCCTTGTTCTGGCACGGCCACTTCGCCACGCACGAAAACAAAGTCCGCGACTACCGCAAGATGGTGCAGCAGATCGATCTGTTCGAGCGCGGCGCCACCGGGAGCGTTCGCGATCTCGCTATCCAGGTCGCGCAGAATCCCGCGATGCTGTACTTCCTGGACGCGCAGTACAACGTCAAGGGCGCGCCCAACGAGAATTTCGCCCGCGAGGTGATGGAGCTCTTCACCATGGGCGTCGGGAACTATTCCGAGAAGGACGTGCGCGAAGCGGCGCGGGCGTTCACCGGGTGGTACTTCGACGACCTCGCGTTCAACGTGGACCAGGACAAGCACGACGTCGGCGCAAAGACGTTCCTCGGCCGCACCGGCAACTTCGACGGCGTGGAGGTGCTGAAGATCATCTTCGAGCAGCCGGTGACCGCGGAATATCTGGCGGCCAAGATCTATCGCTTCCTGGTGCGCGACGAGCTGTCTTCCGATTTGCGCCAGAGGCTCGGCGCGGTCCTGCGCGACCACAACTACGAGGTCAAGCCTCTGCTGGCAGCGATCTTCTCGTCGAAGGATTTCTACAGCCAGGCGAGCTACGGCGGCCACATCAAGGGGCCGGTGGAGCACTTCGTTTCGATGCTGAAGCATCTGGGCGTCGATGAAGTACCTGGAGTGCCCGACTTCAACCAATCGACCATCGCGATGGGCCAGCATCTGCTGAACCCGCCGTCGGTGGCGGGATGGGCCGGCGGCAAGGCCTGGATCACGCCGGGCCTGCTCATCGCCCGCGGCAACATCGCACGCGACGTGCTGATTCCCGACATGACCGGCTTCAGGGACTGGAACTTCACCGCCGGCACCGACGACATGCTCGGCCGCCGGTTGCGCGATGGCTACGACATCGGCGCGGCCACCGCCGTCAACGACCCATCGAAGATGTCGACGTTCGACATGGTCGCCCTCGAGCGGGACGAGCAGTTCAACACGCGCATCTCGGGGTACATCGGCTGGCAGCAGGCGGCGCGCAAGCTGATTCCCACACCGCGCCAGGCGGCGCGGTTCGACGTGACGCAGATGGTGCTGGAGAGCGGTGCGCGGACAACGGCGGATGCGGTTGACTACCTGCTGTGGCGGATGCTCCGCGTCCCGACGGCGAAGGCGACGCGCGACGCGTTTGTCGAGTTCCTGACCAGCGAGTTGGGAACCGACAGCATCGAACGCGCGAAGACCTACCTGGAAGACGGGTTGCGGATGACCCTGCATCTGATCATGAGCGCGCCTGAATATCAGCTCGCTTAGTACTGACTTTCACAATTACGATGACGTCTCGGCCGCCGATGCATCCCGCCTCGCCGCGTTGCTCGTCGGTCAAATGCGCCCGGCATTCTCCCTCCTCGCGCCTTGCGATCCGGGCGCCTCGGCGCCCGAATCCGTCACCGTAATTGTGAAAGGCAGCACTTAGCCGGCGCGCGATTGGCAGCTGCGAATCAATTTCTTGAAACGAATTGGCCCGCCATCGAATTTCCGACTGACCTGCCATAGGATTGGCCCATGGCAACCCTCAAGCGCCTCGCCATCCTGGCCGCGACCCTTTCCTGCGCCGCGACGCTGACCGCGGCCAATACGCTCGACATCTACTTCGTCGACGTCGAGGGCGGACAAGCGACCCTCGTCGTCACGCCAGCGGGCGAGTCCCTGCTCATCGACGCGGGATTTGGCGGCAACGACGGTCGCGACGCCAACCGCGTGATGG
This sequence comes from uncultured Acidobacteriota bacterium, assembly GCA_963773045.1. Lineage (GTDB taxonomy): Bacteria > Acidobacteriota > Vicinamibacteria > Vicinamibacterales > UBA2999 > 12-FULL-67-14b. The sequence continues at coordinate 152,981 of CAVYZT010000019.1, forward strand.
CCGCCGTGCACGCGGCCGGGCTGAAGCAGATCGACTACCTGCTGATCACGCATTTCCATCCGGATCACGACGGCGGTGTCGGCGCGCTGGCGAAACAGATTCCGATTCGCACCTTCATCGATCACGGCGGGTTCGACCCGGCCGTGCTCCGAGACACGGCGGCCACCGACATCGCGGCCTACGACGCCTACGTCCCCGTCCGCGCCACCGGTAAGCATCTCGAGCCCAAGCCGGGCGATCGCCTGCCGCTCAAGGGTGTGGACGTGATCTTCGTCAGTTCGGCCGGGGCGACGATCGCCAAGGCGGTGACGGGATCGGCGCGCCGGACGCCCGGCTGTCCGTCTCTGGCGCCCTCGCCGAACGAAAAGCTCGAGAATCCGCGGTCGACCGGTGTCCATCTGCGCTTTGGCGAGTTCCGGTTCATCGACCTCGGCGATCTCTCAGGCGCGCCGCTCCATTCACTGGTCTGCCCGGCCAACAAGCTCGGGCGCATCGACGCTTACCTGCTGCCCCATCACGGCGGCAGCGACGTGGCGCATCCGTCGCTGATTGCCGCGCTCAATCCGCGGGTGGCGATCTTCAACAATGGCCCGATCAAAGGCGGCCAGATGCCGACCTTCGACATGCTGCACGCGGCCAGCGGGCTCGAAGACGTCTGGCAGCTGCATCGATCGCGCAACGACGGCGTGAAGAACTTCGGCGACGACACCATCGCCAATCTCGACGAGAGCACGAGCCACTGGCTCAAGTTGAGCGCGAGTTTCGACGGTTCTTTTACGATGACCAACGGGCGGACCAACGTGACGAAGACCTATCCGAAGGCCGCCAGTCCGGCACCTTAGTAATTGTGAAAGTCAGTACTTAGTCGAGGGGATTGGCCGCGGCGCGTGCGCTTCGTGCCAGACTTCACGCCGACCATGCGCACGCATCTCGCCTGGTCCACTGGAAGCGTGTTCCGCGGGTTACATCCAGCCGTCATCTTGCGCTAAGGTTGGCGCATGGATCTTCGGGCTTTCGCCGGTTACACCTGTGCGGCGCTGATGGTGGCGGTCGTGACCGTCGGCGTCTTGGGCGCACAGCAACAAACGCCGACGCCGCAGACCGACGTGGCGGCCGTCGAACGCGGCCAGAAACTTCTCGCCGACCAGTGCGGGTTCTGCCACGGCTCCAACGCGCGCGGCGGCTCTGGCGGTCCAGATCTGACACGATCGGAGCTCGTCCAGTCCGACGAGGCCGGCAAGCAGCTCGCCGCGTTCCTGGCAGTGGGTCGCCCCGATGCAGGCATGCCGAAGTTCGATCTGCCGCCCGCGCAGGTGTCGGATATCGCGGCGTTCCTTCATTCGGCGATCTACCTGAACGCCAACCGCCGCCTCTACAAGATCCTCGACATCGTCGTCGGCGATCGCCAAGCCGGCGAGGCCTACTTCAACGGCACCGGCCGATGCAGCACGTGCCACTCGCCAGCGGGCGACCTCAAAGGCGTCGGCGCCAAGTACGAGCCGGCAACGCTGCAGGGGCGGCTCCTGCTGCCGCGCGGCCGTTACCGGGCGGCGGGAGCGCCGGCGGTCCCGCTCTACACCGAACCGACCAGCGTGAAAGTGACCGTGACGCTGCCGTCGGGCGAGTCGGCCTCGGGGGGACTCGTCCGGCTCACCGATTTCGAGGTGACGCTCTACGACGCGGCCACCGGTCGCCAGCGCACGTGGCTGCGCAGCGGCGAGGTGCCGAAAGTGGTCGTCACCGATCCGCTTCAGTCGCACGTTGACCACCTGTTGAAATGGACCGACGCCGACATGCACAACATGACGGCTTATCTAGCGAGTCTGAAATGACCCTCCTTCACTCCTTCGGAGCTTCGGCGAGGCAAGCCCTCCGCTCCTTCGAAACCGCGGCGCGGCAGGGCCTGGTTGTCGGGCTCGTGTCGATCCCGGTTGCCCTCGCGGCTCAGATTCCAACCGATTCGTGGCCGACCTACCATGGCGACTACTCGGGCCGGCGGTATAGCACGCTGACCCAGATCAACACGACGAACGTCAAGGGTCTCTCGCTGGCGTGGGTCTATCGCGTCAACACGTCGCGGACCGGAGCGATCGTCGGTGGGGAAGGCCCAGACACGCCGCCGCCAGGCGGGGCGCCGCAGGTCAAGTCGACGCCGCTGATGATCAACGGCATCCTTTATTTCTCGGTGCCCGACCACGTCTACGCCGTCGACGCGCGCACGGGCCGCGAGGTCTGGCACTACGCGTGGAAGACGCGTGGCGGCGACCACATCGGCAATCGCGGCGTCGGCATCCTCGACAACTGGCTCTATTTCCTCACGCCCGACAACTACTTTGTCTCGCTCGAGGTGGCCACGGGCAAGGAACGGTGGCATCACGAGATCGCCAACATGAAGCGCGAGTACTTCTCGACCAACGCGCCGATGATCATCGGCCGGCAGGTCATCGTCGGTGTCGGCGGCGACGCCCTCGACATTCCAGGCTATCTCGAGTCGCGCGATCCGGAGAAAGGAACTCTCCTCTGGCGTTGGAACACGACGCCGCGTGCCGGCGAAGCCGGCGCCAACACGTGGCCCGACGAGTATTCGATGGGCCACGGCGGCGGCATGCCGTGGCTTCCGGGCACGTACGATCCCGAGCTGAATCTCTACTATCTGGGCACGGGAAACCCGAATCCCGTGCTGGCCGGACAAAGCCGCGAAGGCGACAACCTCTACACGTGCTCGATCGTCGCGCTCAACCCCAACACCGGCAAGATGGTGTGGTACTACCAGGTGACGCCGCACGACACGCACGACTGGGATGCGGCGCAAACGCCGGTCCTGATCGACGGTGAGTTCAACGGCCGGCCGCGCAAGATGCTCGCGCAGGCGAGTCGCAACGGACACTACTTCCTGCTGGATCGTGTCACCGGTGAGCACCTCCTGACGACGAGACATACCGACTCGGTGAACTGGACGAAAGAAATCAACTCGAAGGGACAGCCGATCCGCAATCCGGCGAAGGACGCGGCGGTTCCAGGAACGCTCGTGTCGCCGGACACGACTGGCGCGACGAACTGGCCGCCGCCAAGCTTCAGTCCCGATACGGGCCTTTTGTACTTCGGCACGCGCCAAACCTTCAGTGTGATGTACCTGACCGACACCGATGGACGTCCGCAAGGATGGGCCGCTGCCGAGCGGAACGTCGGGAATGTCGGCAACGCTCTGGCGGCCGTCGACTACAAGACCGGCAAGGTGAAGTGGTCGCGTCCGTTCGCGACGGGTCCCGCCGGAACCCTGGGCGGCGCGGTAGGCCTGCTCAGCACAGCCGGCGGCCTCCTGTTCGGCAACGACGGCGGCGGGAACTTCGTCGCCTACGACGCGGCGACCGGCAAACCACTCTGGCACGCGGGCCTCGGGACCAACACCAGCAACGGTCCGCAGACCTACCTCCTGGACGGCCGACAGCACATCGTCGTCGGCGCAGGCGACACGATCTACGCGTTCGCGCTTCAACCGCAGTAAGACGAACCTGTAGAACCTGTCGAACCTGTCAGACCATGCTAGATTTTCATCCCACCATGCGCACTCGTCTCGCCCTGATTCTCGTCGCCTTGTCGATGGCTTCCACAATTCGGCTCTCCGCGCAGGGCGGCGTACTGCCGCCGGTCCCGACGCCGACCGATGTCAAGCCCGGAAGCATCACCTGCGACGAATGCCCGTATCCCTACCCCAGCAAGTACCTCGACATCCGCGTCTACTCGCAGGACGTGCGCATTTCCTACATGGACGTGGCGCCGCAAGCCGCCGCCAACGGCCACACCGTCGTCCTGTTGCACGGCAACAATTTTGGCGGCTTCTACTTCAAGGCGATCATCGACGCGCTCACCACGGAAGGCTTCCGCGTCATCGTCCCCGATCAGATCGGCTACGGAAAATCGTCGAAGCCGATCGCGCCGTACAACTTCAACACGCAGGCGCGGAACACGTGGTTGATCCTCCAGCACGAAAAGGTCGAGCGCGCGATGGTGATCGGCCACTCGATGGGCGGCATGCTGGCGGCGCGCATCGCGACACAGTATCCGAAAGCCGTCGAGCGGCTCGTGATCTACAACCCGATCGGCCTCACCGACGGCCGCTACGAACGGCCGATGCAGGCGGTCGAGGAGTCGTACCAGCAGACGCTCAAGACCGACTACCAGAGCGTTCGCTCCAGCTTGAGCCGCTACGTGGCGCACAACCCGAAAGCGTGGAACGCGGAGTTCGAAACCTACACGCGCATCCGCTATTCATGGACGCTGAGCGCTGACTGGCCGCGGCTGGCGATGGTGCAGGCGCTGATCGGCCAGATGCTCTATCAGGATCCTGTGGTTTACGACTGGGCGCACATCCAGGCACCGACGCTCGCCTTCGGCGGCGCCGAAGACATGCTGCTTGGACCGGCGGCGCGGTTCCAGGAGCGGATGCAGTTTCTCGCCCAGAGCATTCCCAACGGCAACGGCAAGGTGCTGCTGATCCCCGGCCTCGGCCACGTCCCGCATCTCGAGGCGCCCGACAAGTTGCTGCCGCCGCTCGTCAGCTATCTGAAACAAGGTCTGACCGCACAGTAGGTCGCCGCCGCGTCGCCTTCGGCTTTCAGCTTTCGGCTTCCGATGAGTTTCGTGCGACGCTCGCGACCGTCTTGTCGACCAGCAGCAGAAACGCGCTGATCGCTTTCTCGAGATGCTCTTCGGGAGTGTCCTCTTCCTTGCAGTGCGACAGGCCTCTGGCCGAATAGGCGAACAGCATGACCACCGGCATGTGCGGCACCATTTCCGCGGCATCGTGCAGTGGTCCGGATGGCAGCTTCGGCGCATCGCCGGTGACCTCGCGGACCGATTCTTCGCACAAGTGGAGCAGATGCGGATCGAAGGGACGCGGCTCAATTCGAAAGAGCGGCCGCCACTCGACGGTGACGCCGTTGTCTTTGGCAAAACGGTGCGACGCCTCTTGCGCTTCGGCGACCATCGCCGCGAGAACCTTCGGATCCAGTGCACGCTGATCGATCGAGATCTCCGCCACGCCGGGCACTGCGGTGACGATTCCGGGTTCAACCTTGACGACGCCGACTGTGCAGACGACGCCGGCACCAGGTTTGGAATGGCGCTTGGCGATTTCGCGGCACTCGAGTGCGGTCGCCGCCGCGGCCAGGAACGCGTCGCGCCGCATCGCGATCGGCGTCGATCCTGAATGCGCCGCCTGACCGACGAACCGCAGCATGTTCCGCTCGAGGCCGAAGGTTCCCAGGACGACCCCGGCGGACCGATTCATCGACTCGAGGACCGGACCCTGCTCGATGTGCATCTCGAGATACGCCTTCGCATCGATGCGCGCGAGCTCCTGCCGGGCGTTCAACATCGTGTCGAGCGTCACGCCGTGATCGCGGACGGCATCTTCCAGCCGGGTGCCTTCGGCGTCTCGCAGGTCTCTAATCTCATCAACCTTGAGGCGGCCGGCGGCGGCCGATGAGCCCAGGAGGCTGCGCCCAAAACGCGCGCCTTCTTCGTCGGCCCAATCGACCAGCCGAAGCGTCACCGGCTTGGAGCCGTGTCCGTAACGCCGAAGCGCCTCCAGCGCGACCATCACCCCAAGAGTACCGTCCAGCCAGCCGCCATTCGGCACCGAGTCCAGATGCCCGCCGATGATCACTGTCCTATCCGACTCACCCGGAAGTGTCACCCAGTTGTTGCCCGCCGCATCTGGCACCGGAGTGAGTCCGAGCTGCGAAACCTTGTCCTGCAGCCATCCTCTTGCCTGTCTCCAGACCGGCCCCCACGCTACGCGCTGGGCTCCCTGCGGAGTCGACGTCAGTGCTGCCAGCTCGCGGAGATCCGCGATGACCTGGCGGGCGCTGCGCTGCAATGAATCGGCGATCTCGGTGTCCATGTCGCGGAGGATTCCACGGTGGAATGGATCACGTCAATGAACGGGGAACCGGGATCCGGCAACCGGGATCCGGCAACCGGCGAGCGACGTTCGTCTAGACTGGTTCTCCGTCCCAAGGAGAGGCCCATGAAATCCCTGTTCGAACCGGTGGCGTACCAGGAAATCCTTCGCCGCCTCGACTCCATTCACACCGGCTCGACTCGACAGTGGGGCAAGATGTCGGTGGCGCAGATGCTCGAGCACACCGCCCGCACGCTGGAGATGGCGTCAGGAAAGGTGCCCAGGACGCAGCGGCCGATCGGCAAAGTGCTCGGTTGGGCGTTCCGAAAAAATTTCGTCGGACCCAAACCGTTTCCGCGCAACGCACCGACCGGACCTTTCGCGATCGTCACCGACGAGCCGGAGCTGCAGCCCGCGCGAGAGCGGCTGAAGACGCTGCTCGCCGACCTCCACGCGATGGGAGAAGCCGGCTGCGACGGCAACGTCCACAGCTTCTTCGGCAAACTGTCCGGCCGCGAGTGGGGCATCACGCAGTACAAGCACCTCGATCATCATCTGCGGCAGTTCGGCGCGTGATATCAAGGCACAAGCGCACAAGGCACAAGGCACAAGGCACAAGGCAGAACGGTTCATTTGCCGGGTTGGGCGGACCGGCGTCGCAGTTTCGCGGACGCGCGCTTCACTATAGTCGTCACAATCGCCACGAGTTCGTCGGCTTCGGGGACGAGCTTGGCGGCGGCCTCGTATCCAGTCGTTTTCGTCGCGACGATGAGCCGAAGCCAAAAGTACGCCTCTCGCAATTCCCGTAGCGCGCCTCGGTTGAGCGTCACGAAATGGGCACGACTCGACGCGGCTTCAGCCTCCTCCAGGTGAGCGCCGCCAGAGGCCGCTGCGGATACCATCTGAATCCAGACTCTGAGTCCTGGCTGTTCTAACCGGCCTTTGGGAAATGCCAACAGAGCGTCCCGAGCGAAGAAGAAGCTTCGTTCTCGAATATCGAATGGTCTCTCCATGTGTGTTGCTGGAGCAACGGGCTTGCCGAACCTAGATATCGTCTTTTTCGAGGAAAGAACTCGGAGCGAGCCAAGGCGGTCTCAGAAATTGCAACAGGCCTCGCGTGAGCAGTCTAACTTTTCTGCCTTCTGCCTTCTGCCTTCTGCCTTCTGCCTTCTGCCTTCTGCCCTCCGCCCTCCGCCTTCCGCCTTCCGCCATGTGGTACCGTCGATCGGAGCGGTGGCTAGCGGACCAGGCAATCCTTCCAACCAGAATGCTTCGCGCGGCTGGCTGCGCGGGCTCTTCGAGCGGCTGACGGGCCCACCGAGCTCGAGTCCGTCCCCATCGAACGCCACCGCCGGTGACTCGAGCGTCCTGCCCTCCCGCATCGCTCACTACGCGATCACGCACAAGCTGGGCGAGGGCGGCATGGGCGTCGTCTATGCGGCGCGCGACGAACGGCTCGAACGGCCGGTCGCGCTCAAGATGATCTCGCGCAGCTACGACGACACCGCGCGGCGCCGCTTCTGGCGCGAGGCACGCACAGCCGCCAGCGTGAATCACCCCAACGTCTGCCAAATCTACGAGATCGGCGAGGACCAGGGCCAGCTGTTCATCGCCATGGAGCTGCTCGAAGGCGAATCGCTGCACAACCGACTGCAGCACGGTCCGCTCGAAGTCGCGCAGGCAGTCAGCCTCGGCCTCGACATGCTCGCGGCGCTCACGGCCCTGCACGCGCGCGGGATCATTCATCGCGACCTCAAGCCCTCGAACGTGTTCCTCACACCTCACGGGGTCAAGCTGCTCGATTTCGGCCTGGCGCGGCCCGAGGCCGAGCGTGTGCTCGACACGCAGACCGCGCTGACGGGAAGCGGGGTCGTCATCGGCACGCCGCGCTACATGGCACCCGAACAGATCGTCGGCGGTCATGAGCTGGACTCGCGCAGCGATCTGTTCGCCGTCGGCACCATCCTCTTCGAGACGCTCTCTGGACGCCCCGCCTTCGCCGGACAGAGCGTCGTCGAAATCCTGCACGCCACCGTGTACGAACAGCCGCCCGCGCTCACCGGACCTCCGGTCGTGGCCGCGGTCGATCGCGTGATCCGAAAGGCCCTCGCCAAGAAACCAGCGGACCGGCCCGCGTCTGCCGATCAGATGGCCAGCGAGCTGCGTGCGATTCGGGTGGACGGGTCCGGCGCCACGCCCGTCGTGGCGCAGGCGCTGACGCGCCTGGTCGTGCTGCCATTCCGGATGCTGCGCGCCGATGACGAGACCAACTTTCTCGCCTTCAGCCTCCCGGATGCGATCGGCACCTCGCTCTCCGCGCTTGGATCCCTCATCGTCCGATCGAGTGCGGTCGGTGCGCGCTTCGCCGGCGAAGCCCCGGACCTCAAAGCGCTGGCCACCGAGGCCGATGTCGACCGCGTCGTGATGGGCACGCTGCTGCGAGCGGGCGATCAGCTCCGGGTCAACGTGCAGCTGGTCGAGACGCCGGCCGGGACGATGATCGCGTCGCACACCATCGAGTCCCCCCTTCACGATCTCTTCCGGCTGCAGGACGATCTCGCCCACCGCATTGCCGACGCGCTGGCGCTGCCGCTGGTCGGCGCGCCAACACCGTCGCCGGATCGGCCGCAGGATGCGCGCGCGTACCGGTACTACCTCCGCGCCAACGAACTGGCGCGCACGTACGAGGCCATGACCCGCGCGCGCGATCTCTACCAGCGCTGTCTCGACCTCGACCCCCGCTTCGCGCCGGCGTGGGCGCACCTGGGGCGTGCCCACCGCGTCATCGGCAAATACGTGTCCGCATCGCCCAACAGTGAGACGCTCGCGGAAGACGCGCTGAAGCGTGCGCTGGAGCTGAATCCACGCTTGGCCATCGCGCATCGGGTCTACGCGCAGCTCGAGGCCGACATGGGCAAGCCCCGGCAGGCGATGACGCGGCTGCTCGAACAGGCCCGGCGCCACGGCAACGATCCGGAGCTGTTCGTCGGACTGGTGCACGTGTGCCGCTACTGCGGGCTCTACGACGAGTCGCTGGCCGCGCACGACGAGGCCCGCCGCCTCGATCCGCATGCGCGGACGAGCGTCGGCGAGACGCTGGTGCGTGCTGGCGACTTCGAGCGGCTGCTCGCAAGCGACCGGCCGCCACTTCTCGGCGGCGCTGACGATGGCAATCGTGTCATCGCACTCGGGATGTCCGGACGCGTCGACGAAGCGCGGCGGGCGCTCGCGGAGATGCAACAGCTCCCTTACGCAGCGGTCTTTCGCGCGTTCACCGACTTTCTGGAGGCCTGGCTCGATCGATCGGTCGATCGCTTGGTGTTCGACGCGTCGGCCATGAAGGGGCTGAAGATACTGGACGACCCGGAGGCGATCTTCAATCAGGGCTGGCTGCTGTGCGACGTCGGCGTGTACGAACGGGGCATCGACAGTCTTCGCCGTGCCGTCGCGATGGGCTACAGCGTCGCGCCCACGCTTCAGCGTAGCCGCGTCTTCGACGCCGTTCGCCAGGATCCCGCCTTTCAAAGCGTCCTGGCGCGGGCCGAAGCCGATCGCGAAGCTGCCCGCCGCGCGTTTGTCGAAGCCGGCGGTGAGCAGCTGCTCGGCGCGAAGGTGACGCTGGCCTGATTATTTCTTCGTTGCCTTATCGATCCGTGACGCCGTAATCCATTTCCGATCGTCCTTCTCGGATACCGAGCCAACGATCGTCGCTGGAATCGCATCGGTGCAGGCTTCACCGGAGTCCTGCGACACCTTGTTCTTGGTGACGTAGTACTCGGTGGTCTCGCCCTTCGCGTTCTTCACGAGCAGAACGTCCTGGCACTCCGTCGCGTCGGACTTCTTCAGGTAGCACTTGGCGCAGACCAGCTCGCCCTTGAGCGTCTCGTCGGTGCGCCTGGCGGCCACCACCGGACCGGCCACCACCATTGCGCCAACCATCGTCATCACTTCACGTCGCGTCAACATTTTCGGAAGCTCCTCTTACGCAGATTCGAGTCAGGGCCACAGATGTTACACCAGGGCCGCAGATGACACAGGTTACGCCAGGGCCGCAGATCACACAGATAACACAGATGACAGTTAGCGTGACGCCGCACACGAGCGATCCTGACCGCGGTCTGGCTCGCGAGGCCGGCCACCGGCCGGCCTCCGTGTTGAGGGAGTGGCGCAAATGATGAGTCGCGCTCTCCATCTCACCAGCGACTCATCTTTGCGCTACTCCCTCACCACGTCGGCGCTTGGCGCCGATCGCGAGTCAGACCACGAATCTGCGTCATCTGTGTCATCTGTGGCTCAGCCCTTGAGATTAGGCTGACTCGCAACGGGGAGCCAACCGGTCGCCCTCGTCTTTCCGTCTAACCCTGGCATGAACGTCGTCGCCGATGTCACCTACGCCCTCCGGAAATTCCGATCGTCAGGCGTGTTCACCGCCACCGCCGTCCTCACCCTGGCGCTGGGGATTGGTGGCACGACAGCCATCTTCACGCTCATTCACGCGGTGATGCTGAAGTCGCTGCCGGTCGGCGATCCGGCGCAGCTCTATCGCATCGGCGACGGCGATGCGTGCTGCGTGCAGGGCGGACCGCAGGACCGCTGGGGCATGCTCTCGTTCCCGCTGTTCGAGCGCGTCAGCGCCGCCGTGCCGGAATTCGAGTCAGTCACCGCGTTCCAGGCGGCGCAAAGCCGCATGGCCGTGCGGCGCGAAGGCGTCCAAGAGGCGCCGCGCCCGTTGCGCACGCTGTATGTCACCGGCAACTACTTCACGACGCTTGGCGTCGGCGCGTTCACCGGGCGTGTCTTCACGGCGGCTGACGACACGGCCGCCTCGCCGCCAGTCGTGATGATGGCGTATCACGCATGGAACGGACGCTACAGTGCCGACCCGTCCATCGTCGGATCGACGCTCATCATCGAGGGCCATCCGTTCACCGTCGCGGGCGTCGCGCCGCCGGGCTTCTTCGGCGAAACGCTCCGCGCCGATCCGCCGGATCTGTGGGTGCCGCTGCAACACGAGCCGCTGATCTCGGGCGCGGAAATATCGCTCCTGCGTCAACCGATCTCCGCGTGGCTGCGAGTGATCGGCCGGCTGCGCGACGGGTCGTCGATCGACGGCATGGACGCGCGTCTCACGGCGCTGCTTCGCAACTGGATGCGGACCGAGGCGGGCTATCCGGCCAACTGGATGCCGGGGATCGAGCGCACGTTGTCGGAACAGACGATCACGGTGGTGCCGGCGGGCGCCGGCGTCGGCGTCATGAAGGAGCAGTACGGCCGAAGCCTCCGTATTTTGATGGTGGTGTGCGGCCTGGTCCTGTTGATCGCCTGCGCCAACGTCGCCAACCTGCTGTTGGCTCGCGCGGTCGCCAGACGTGGCCAGACCGCGGTGCGACTGGCCATGGGCGCGTCGCGCGCGCAGATCGTCACCGAAGCGCTGGTCGAATGTCTCGTCTTGGCCGTCGGCGGTGCGATCGCGGGCCTGGTTGTGGCCACGTTTGCGGCCCGGCTCTTGTTGTCGCTGGCGTTCGCCGGCGTGACGCTCTTGCCGATTGAAACTCTGCCGTCGCCGCTCGTGCTCGCCTTTGCCATCGGCATCGCCGTGGTCACGGCGCTGCTCTTCGGCGCGGCGCCGGCATGGTTTGCGACGCACACCAATCCCATCGACGCCTTGCGCGGAGCGGGCCGCACCGCCGGCGATCGATCGTCGATCGCGCGCACGTCGCTGCTGGTGGTGCAGGCCGCGCTCTCGGTCGTGCTGGTCGCCGGTTCGACGATGCTGGGGCGAAGTCTGGCGAATCTCGAGGGACAGGACTTCGGCTTCAATCGTGAGGGCCGTGTGCTCGTGACCGTCGGGCGTCCGGCGGCGTCATTTACCGGCGCAGGCCTCACGGCGCTCTATCGCGACGTCGAGGCCCGCCTGGCCCGCATTCCCGGCGTGCAGTCGGCTGGACTCGCACTCTACAACCCGCTGACGAACAACTGGGGCGAGGGTGTGCTCGTGGCGGGCAAGCCGCCGGCGCCGCCGGGCGCACAAACCGGCTCGTCGTGGAATCGCGTCACCACCAGCTATCTAACGCATCTTGGCGTGAAGCTGGTGCGCGGCCGCCATTTCACCGACGCTGACAACGAGACGAGCCAGAACGTCGCCATGGTGAACGAGGCGTTCGTGAAGCAGTTCTTCTCGCCAGGGGAGGATCCGATCGATCAGCATTTCGGGCTCAATCTTCCCGAGAACGTCAACTCGTTCCGCATCGTCGGCGTGGTGGGCGATGCGAGGTTCGCGAGCTTTCAACTCGATCGGCCGGCGCGGCCGATGTTCTTCGTGCCGCTGGCGCAGACGGTTGACTATCCCAACCCGATGATGAGGCGCGTCGAAACCGCGTCGCACTATGTCGGCGGTCTCCTGCTGGTCACCGGGGTGCCGACCGGCGCGCTCGAGCCACTCGTGGCGCGCGCGCTGGCGGAGGCGGATCCCAACCTCGCAGTGATCAACATCCGCACGCTCGAACAGCAAGTGGAATTGATCTTCAATCAGCAGCGCGCGGTGTCGAGCCTTGCCGGTCTGTTCGGTGTGGTGGCGCTGGTGCTCGCGGGCATCGGCCTCTATGGCGTCACCGCGTATTCGGTGGCACGGCGGACCAGCGAGATTGGTGTGCGCATGGCGCTCGGCGCGGATCGACGCAAAGTCGTCGGCCTGGTGCTGGGCAGCGCCTTCCGTCGCGTTGCGGTTGGCCTGGTGCTGGGTCTCCCGCTCGCGGTCGGCGCCGGTTACCTGCTGTCCGCGCAACTCTTTGGCGTGAGGTTCTGGGATCCCGTCGCACTCAGCCTGGCCGCGGGAGCCTTGGGGCTGGCCGCGCTGGTGGCGTCGATCGTGCCCGCCTCGAGGGCGGCGACGCTGGCGCCGATGACGGCGCTGCGAACGGAATGAGCGAGCGACGCGCGGCCTCAAGGGCGCTGACGACAGTACCCGCCGCCCGTGCATCGCGTCGGAACGAACAGCTCGGCCTGGATGAGCCACTGTCCATCGACCTTGCGCCACTGCGCCTGATACGTCCCACCGATCTCGAGCGCCCCGTCCGGTTCAGTCCATCGCCCGGTCCACTCGCCGCGCTCTGACGCCACCGCCCACGGTTCGTATACGTCAACCGCCGTTGGCCGACGCACGTAGACCGTGTCTGGACGGTTGGTGAACTGCTGCGCCATGCGCTCCTGGTTGGCCGCGCGGCCGGCCGTCTGCGCGCTCGTCGACGCCACGACGTGCACGTTCTCCATCCAGACGCGGGCAATAGCCGCGAGGTCGTGCGCGACGATGGCCTGGTTCGATCGCGCACGCGCCTCGCGGATCAGTTGCGCGTCGCCGGGTTGCCGGGCGCCGAATCCTTCGTTTGCCGCGGCTCCACAAGCGAGAACCGCAAGCGCCACCATCAGAACTCGCCGTGTCGTCGTCATATGACGCCTCGTAAAGGGCCTGCCCACAGGGATTCAAAGATATGTCCGGTGCGCGTGAGCTCGAACGTCTGAGAGACAGATACCCTAAACAAGGAGTCTTCTGATGAGCGAATTCGTTTATCTCTTTCGTGCGAGCGGTTCTGCGCGGCAGGCCGCGATGGGGACGCCGGAGCAGGCACAACAGGCGATTCGAGCATGGCTCGCGTGGATCCGCGAGCTGGAAGCCAAGGGACACTTGAAGAATCCCGGTCAGCCGCTCGACGTCGCCGGAAAGGTCGTCCGCGGCAGGAAGAAGCTCGTGACCGATGGTCCCTATGTCGAAGCGAAGGACCTGGTCCTTGGTTTCATCGTCGTCGAAGCACGCGATCTCGCGCAGGCAGCCGAGCTGGCGAAGGGCTGCCCGATGCTGGAGGGCGATGGATCGGTGGAGATTCGCCCAGTCGGGACGTTGGACCGGGATGCATAACTAGACACCAGGGCCACACCGTGACCACTGAAGCAACGTTGGAGCTTCGCTAGTGGACCTCGAGGAACATCTCTTTCGGCGCGAGTCGGGGCGCATGATCGCCGCGCTCACGCGCATCTTCGGCGTGCATAACCTCGGGCTGGCCGAGGATGTCGTCCAGGACGCGTTCTGCAAGGCGCTCGAAGTCTGGAAGGTGAGCGGCCTGCCGGAGAACCCGTCGGCGTGGCTGATGACGACGGCGAAGAACCGGGCGCTCGACCTCATCCGGCGCGACCGCACGGCGCGGACCTACGCACCGGAGATGGGCCGGCTGCTCGAGAGCGAATGGACGATCGCGCCCGCGGTCGACGAAGCGTTCGCCGCGCCCACGATTCGTGACCAGCAGCTGCGGATGATGTTCTCGTGCTGCGATCCGCGACTGCCGGAGCCGGCGCAGGTCGCACTCGTCCTCAACATCCTCTGTGGGTTCGGCGCCGGCGAAATTGCCGCCGCCTTCCTCACCGGCCGATCCGGGATCGAGAAGCGAATCTCGCGCAGCAAGAAGGTGCTCGCCGGCGCGAAGCGGCTGTTCGACTTGACGGACAACGATTTCGCGATGCGTCTCTCTGCCGTAAGGCGAGCGTTGTACCTGCTCTTCAACGAGGGCTACCACGGCGCGTCGAGCGAATCGGTGGTCCGCATCGACTTGTGCAGCGAGGCGATGCGCCTCACCTCACTGCTGCGCGAGTATCCTCCCGCCGACTCGCCGGAGACGGCGGCGCTGGCGTCACTCATGTGTTTGCACGCGGCGCGGCTTCCGGCCCGCGTCGATGCCGCGGGAGATCTGCAAGTGCTCCTCGATCAGGATCGATCGCGGTGGGACGCTCGAATGGTGGCCGAAGGGCTCGCATTCCTGCAGCGGTCGGCGGCCGGCACCGAGGTCAGTTCATACCACGTCGAGGCGGCGATCGCCGCTGCGCATGCCAGCGCGATGTCGATCGACGACACCGACTGGGCGTTGATCGTCTCGCTGTATGACCGGCTCATGACGATCGCGCCCTCTCCGGTGGTCGCGCTCAACCGCGCCATCGCGGTGGCGCAACGCGACGGCGTCGAACGCGGCCTCGAGGCGCTTCACGCCATCGGCGATCGGGAACGCCTCGCTAACTATCCGTTCTATCCAGCCGCGTTCGGCGAGCTGGAGCTGCGCCTCGGGAAGCGCGCTGCGGCGCGGCAGCGCTTTCAAACCGCCCTGGCGCTCGCGCGCAATCCTGCCGAACGAACGTTTCTCGAGAAAAGGATCCAGGCATGCGACTCAATTCCTACTTGAACTTCGGCGGCAACTGCGAGCCGGCGTTCCGCTTCTACGAACAGCACCTCGGCGGAAAGATCACGATGATGATGCGGCGCGCCGAGCAGCCCGACCAGCCGGTGAAGTGGCCCGGGTGGGAACAGTCGATCCAGTACGCCACCATGCAGCTTGGCGAGACCGAGCTCATGGGAGCGGACGTTTCGCCGGACCGCTTCAAGCCAATGCGCAGCGTCTATCTGTCGCTCACCGTCAACGGTGCAGAGGAGGCCGAACGGATCTATACCTTGCTCTCGGACGGCGGTGAGGTATTCATGTCGATGGAGGAGACCTTCTTCGCCGTCCGGTTTGCCATGCTCCGAGACAAGTTCGGCGTATCGTGGATGATCCTGGCGATGAAGCCGCAGACCCCGTGACGGGTTCGTGTGACCCGCGAGAGGGATCATTTGGAGGATTCGACATGTCGACCCTGCGAACGCTCTCGTTGTCGTTGCTCTTCTTTCCCGCGCTCCTCTCGGGTCAGACGCAAGACACCAGGATCGTCTATTACCCCAAGCCTGAGACACGGCCCGTGTGGCAGCCGCCAATGAAGCCGGTGACACGGCTTGCGGAGGTCAAGGCGAGACACGCGAAGGAAACCACCTGGCGCGAACTGGTCGTGCACGACGAAAACTCTCGCGCGTTCTTCGTTCAGCAGGCCCCGGGAGCGCGAGTGGAGCGCAGGATGTATCCGGACTCTCCCGCCTGGTGGGCCGTGCTCGAGGGCCGTATCCGGTTCGAAGTCGAGAGGCCCGATCGCCGCTTCGACGTGATCGAGGCCACCAAAGGATCCTACGTCTTCGTTCCTGAGCGAATGCTTCACGCGTTCGAAGTGATCGGCGATCGGCCGGCGATCACGTTCGAGATGACGCTGGCGTCAGCCACGCCCGCATACCTCGAGCGGCCCAGCTCGCCGGGCGTTGAATACATACCGGTTCGCCTCAGCACCGGGCCGAACCCGCTCGACGTGCCCGATCCGGACGGCAAGGCGTGGCCGGTTCACTTCAACGTGAACGATCTCGCGGCGCAGCAAACAGGGAAGAAGAACTGGACCCAGGAGGCCATCCGCAAGAATCGCGCGCGAGGCAACCTGATTTGCGGTCAGGCCGGCGCCGATCAGCCGCCAGGGCCGAACAACCGCGGGCACTTCCACTCGGATTTCGCCGAGACGTGGGTCGTCATGCTCGGAGAGCTGCGGTGGACGTTCGACGGCGACGAGGCGAGCTCGATCGTGGCCACGCAGGGAGACATTGTCTATGCGCCGCCGAAGACGTGGCACGTGCCGCAATTCTGGGGCAAACAGGGGCTGAACTGTCGTCTGACCAGCAGCACCTATCCGTCGGCGAATCACCTTTACGATCCGGGGCGGTGATGCCGGCCACGAATCAATTGAGAAGTGTGGAAACCGACTGAGTCATCGCGATCGTTGAGCGACGTACCGGAACTCGAGGATCGCGCCGGAGTTCTCCACGCCCTTGGCCGGCTGGCCCTCACGGTCGTTCGTGTTGCCGTCGGCGTCGGTCGCGATGAACAGCGCCAGGCCGTCCGGACTTAGCGCCACGTCCCGGTATCGATTCACGGTCTTGAAGAACTCGTTTCCGTCGGGCTCACCATCGACAGCCGTGCCGGCGGGAGTCAGCTGAACGCGGTAGACCGTGCCGTGCTTCAGGCTTGGTATCAGCAACGAGTGGTTCCAGCCGGGGATGCCGTTCTTCGCGGTGTAGACGACGAGACTCGACGGTGCGATGGTCGGCCAGCACTGGTAGTACAACTCGCGGTCTCCACATTTCGAGTTCTTGAAGTCGTATCCCGTCGCCACCGTCCGAAAGGTTTGGATTGGCGGCGTGAAGTCAGGATGATTCCACGCGGTCTCCTTCTGCAGAGGAACCGACGGCGGGACGTCCGGATACGCCGTGAACTTCAACGAGGCACACGGCACGTCCCGTGATGCGGACCAGTTCGCATAAGCGTACGACTGGTCGTCCCGATAGCCGGCGACATACGGCCACCCGTAATTCCCGCCCGGCCGAATCAGGTTGATCTCGTCGTCGCTGTTCGGCCCGTGCTCGGATTCGTACAACTTTCCATCCGGTGCGAAGACGAGCCCCTGGGGATTGCGATGGCCGTACGAGTAAATGTGGCTTCTCACTCCCGCAATCATCGGGTTGTCCGGTGGGATCGACCCGTCCAGGTTCAGCCGCAGCACCTTTCCCACGTACAGCGACCAGTCGCGCGCCTGCACCTGTTCGAGTGTCGGCAGGCTCTGGGCACGATTGGGCATGCAGAAGTTGGCCAGCTGATTGGCACCGAGATCGCCGATCGTGAAATAGAGCTTTCGATCGGGACCCATGATCAGGCGCCCGCCCTGGTGATCCGTGCCGGCAGGGAGTCCGCCCAGGATGTCCCTCGCGCTGCCGAGCACATGCGTGTGCGGGTCGTAGGTGAAGCGCACGATCTTGGTGCGGCTGGTGATGGTCGCCGGATCCGCATCGGCGTCGTAGGTGTAGGCGAGGTAAACGTAGTCGTTGCCGGTGCCCTTCAGCAGGCCGGGGTCGAGCGTCATCCCGAGCAGCCCGCCTGGACCGCCGGCACGCACCTCTCCGATCGCGATCGCGGTCGTCGTCGATCCGTCCGATGGACTGACCCGAACGACCCGTCCGGCGGTCCGTTCCGTGACCCACAAATAGTTGTCCGGGCCCCAGACGACCTGGAAGGGATCCGCGAGCCCAGTGGTCACGACCCGCTTCGAAAACTGCCCAGACGCGGCCGTTTCCTGCGTCGTCCCGCGGAGTGGTAAGGCGGACGCGGCCATCGCCGCGATCGCGAAGAAGACGAATCGATGGCGTCTCACGATGAGTTAGTCTACGCCGATGATGAGCAAGCGGACGTCGTTTGTCATGGCCACTCTACTTTTGTCGTCGGCGACGCTGTTCGGCCAGACGATGAACACGCTGAGTCCGGCGGAGCTCGCGCAGGGCTGGCAACTCCTCTTCAACGGCAAGACCCTGGCGGGATGGCATGTTTCGGCCCCGGCTCAGGGCGGCGGCCGGGCTGGTCCCGCCCCCCCGGCGCAGCCCGGGCAGGTCGGGACGCCGAAACCCTGCGTCGCTTCGCGAGCAGAGCCGGCGGCGGTGCCTGCGGGTGGCTCCCATTGGGAAGTCGTCGATGGAGGGTTGACCGCGTGCGGCGAGCCGGCCGGCTACCTGACCTCCGATCGAAGCTACAAGAACTTCGTCCTGTCGATCGAGTTCAAGTGCGATGCGGACACGAACAGTGGTGTGTTCGTGCGCTCACCCCAGGAGAACGGCGGCTACGAAGTGCAAATCTGGCGGCAACAGCCGGCTGGCTACAATACCGGCGGCATCGTCGGCACGGCGAAGACCGCGCGCGAGTACGCGTTCAAGGCGAATGAGTGGAATCGCTATCAGATCACGGCGGACGGCGATCATCTCGTCGTCGAGCTGAACGGCGAGACCACGCTCGATATTCATGACGCGAGGTTTTCGGAAGGACACCTGCGGCTTCAGTACCAGCAGTTCGCCATCGCCTTCCGGAACGTCAAGATTCGTTCGCTGCCGTGAGCTGTCCCTATCCACCCTTTCAACGTAACGCTGCCGTCCTCACGTGAATCACTCCCGACTCCGGTTGCTCCACGCCTTGGACCACGAAAAAGCGCGAACCGTCGCGCGACACCGCGAGGCTCTGACTCAACGCGACGTTGTTCGCGGCCCGGCGGATGCCGCCGAACAGTCGAGTCGGCGCGCCAAACGTCGAAGTGCCGCCGCTTGAAGAGACCGCCACCGACCAGACGCCATCATTGGGACGGATGAACGCAATCTCCTTCCCGTCACCTCGCCATACCGGATCGCGCCCATCCTTCGCGATGAGTTGTCTGCGGGCCGGACCAGCAACCGGCTGCACGTAGACGTCGTTCTCCGATTGATAGAGCACGAAGCGGCCATCCGGCGAGAACGACACGTCGACTTGCTGTTCCTCCATTTCGACGAGCGGTGTCCATGCGCTCAAGTTCGCCAGCTCGGACACACGCGCCCAGCTGGCTCGGACACCGATCCGTCCAATGGCACGCTCGCCATCGGGCGAAAGCGCCGATACGGCATGGACCTCCGGCGGCAGCTTGCCAATCACCTCGATCGGGGCTCTACCATCCGCGTCTCGGGTCACCAGCGTATCGTTGCGACGGCCGAGCAGTCGGCCATCCGCAGTCCATTCGTACCAATGCGCATCGCGCGGCAGCGGCGCGCGACCGCTGTCGCCGACGCGAAGCAGCGAGTCTGACGAGTCCTCCGTGGCCAGCAACTGCGACGGATCAGCGGGCGACAGGTAAACCGAGTCGAGTGACCCGGCCGGTCCCACCACGCCCTGCGCAGCGCCTTGGCGATCGAGGATCGTCAGTTGCGCCAGCGCGGCCTTGCCCGGCCGCCATGCAATCGTCCCGTTGTTCGCTACAGAGAAATCGGCGCGGCGCAGTCCCGGTTGCGATCCCACACCGCTGACCAGCAGTTCGGGCTCCCCTTCGACCGCCCGCGCGGTGAGGTTCATGCGCTGGGCGTAGAGGTTGAGCGGGATCCGAGTTCAGATCCCAGACAACATATCGAGTTTGCCGGTGCTGTCACCGAACCTTTCCAGGTTCACGGCGAATTTGTCCATCAGGCTCAACGACAGATTCGCCAACGGAGTGCCCTTCGGATACACCAGGTGACGATTGCCCTTCAAGTGCTGGTCCCGTCCGCCCACGACCACCACTGGGACATTGTAGTTGTTGTGGGTGTTGCCGTCGCTCATGCCGCTGCCATAGAGCACGATCGCATGATCCAGGAGCGTCCCGTCACCATCGGGAATCGCCTGGAGCTTCTTCAGGAAGTAGGCGAGTGTTTCAACGTGATAGGTATTCAGTTTCGAGAACACTGCCATCTTTTCCGGATTGTTGCCATGGTGCGACATGGAATGGTGTGCCTCGGGCAGGCCGATCTCGGCGTACGAGCGATTGATGTTTTCGCGCGCCATCATGAATGAGGTGACGCGAGTGATGTCCGCTTGGAACGCCAGCACCTGCAAATCGAACATCAGCTCGGCGTATTCCTTGAACGTCTCCGGCACGCCGACGGGCCGCTCTGGCACCGCAAAGTCGGTGTTGGAGGACTCGTGCTTGGCGATGCGTTGCTCCACCTCGCGGATGGCATCGAGATATTCACTCAGCTTGACGCTGTCGCGCTGGCCCAGCGTTCGGCGAAGGACGGCGATCTCCTGCGTCACGCCATCGAGAATGCTGCGGTCTTCCTGGCTTCGGGCGACGCGCGCCTCGGCGGTGTCCCCGTTGCCGAACAGCCGTTCGAAGACAAAGCGTGGATTGGTTTCTGCCGGCAGCGGCATGGTCGGAGTCTTCCACGACATCGAGTTCATGTAGGCGCAGGCGTACCCGTGATCGCAGGCGCCGACGACGTCGTTCCGGTCCACGGCCACTTCCAGCGACGAGAGCTTCGTATCGCGACCAATCTGCTGGGCGATCAGCTGATCGATCGTGGTGCCGGCTTTCACATCCGCACCCTCGGTCTGCTTCGGATGCACGCAGCTCATGAAGGCCGGCGCGGCACGCGGATGCTGCCCTCCAGAGTCGCCCTGGTCGGTCGCCGGGAAATTATCCAGCCCGGTGAAGACGAGCGTCCGATCGCGAAAGGCCTCGAGCGGTTTCAGGATCGGGGAAAACGCGAACCCAGCCCCTTCGGTGGCAGGGGTCCAGTCGTTCATGTTCGCCCCGTTGCCGCAATAGATCGCCGCGAAGCGGGGCGCCGCTTTGGACGCCGCGCTCGCGCGCCGTGACTGCGCCGACATCGCCGGCACCATCGCGTCGAGGAACGGCAACGCCAAGGTGGCACCCATTCCACGAATGAACGTCCTTCGGGGCAACGCTTTCTGTGTGATCACCATGGGACCCTCTTCCTGTCCAACTCTCAATTCGCGGGCAACGCCATACGCATTTGAAATGGCATGCTGGTGACGATGCCCTGGATCAGCGCAGCGAAGCGGTAGTTCGCGCTGGCCGCGTCTCGCTTGATTCGACGGATCTCCGGCGCATCGGAAGCTTCCAGGCCTCGCCCGAGCGCGTAGGTCAACAGCTTCTCGGTCAGCGTCGTCAGAAAATCGTCGGAATGGTTCTGTAACACCTTTCGGAGCTCCACTGGGCCCCTGAACGTCGTGCCGTCCGGTAGCTTCGCCGACGCGTCAATCGGCGAACCGGCTGCATCGATCTCTCTCCACTCGCCGATCGCGTCGAAATTCTCGAGCGCGAACCCCAATTCGTCCATCTGCACGTGACAACTCGAGCAGACGGGACTGGCTCGGTGTTGCGCCATCTGCTCGCGCATCGGAAGAACCTTCGTCGGGTCCCGCTCCTCCTTCAGCTCTGGCACGTTCGGAAGCGGTGGTGGGGGCGGCGTGCCGAAAATGTTCTCAAGGATCCACTTCCCTCGAATGACCGGAGAGGTTCGGTTCGCACGGGAGGTATCCGTCAGAATCGAGCCCTGTCCCAGCAGCCCGCGGCGCACGCTGTCGGGCGGAAGCGACACCCGCCTGAACCGTTCACCGTACACGTTGGGGATCCCGTAGTGTCTGGCGAGACGCTCGTTGAGGAACGTATAGTCGGCATCGAGCAGGTCGAGGACGCTGCGATTCTCCCGGACAATGCTGTCAAAGAACAGCTCGGTCTCGCGCGCGAAGGCCTGCCGCAGATTGTCGTCGAAGTGGAAGAGCAATTCCGGACTGGGTTGGAACCCGGACACATTGCGGATATGCAACCACTGCCCGGCGAAGTTGCTCACCAACGCCTCCGAACGTGGATCCGCGAGCATGCGACTGACCTGCTGCAGGAGAACGTCCGGGTTGCGAAGTGTCTTCTTTTCGGCGACGTTCAGGAGGTCGTCATCCGGGATGCTGCTCCACAAAAAGAACGACAAGCGCGATGCCAGCTCCACATCGGTAATCCGATACGCGGTATTCGGCGCGGCGCTTTCCGGTTGACTCTCGAATCGAAACAGAAACTTCGGGCTCACGAGGATGCTGCGAACGCGCGAGCTCGAGGCCCGACTCGAAGCCGCCCTTCCACCCCGACGCGGCGGCCGCGTTGGGGGCCCCGCCCTTGCTCTTGCCTTCGCGGTATCGAGCCAGCGCGATCTGAAGGTCGTCGTCGGTGACGGCGCGTCGATAGGCGCGCCGCATGAGCGTCGCGAGAATCGTCGTGGCACACCGCGTTTCGTCTTTCTCCACCGCAGGCCGACAAACCAGCAGCCGGCGGCGGCTCGGCGAATCGTTCATTGCAGGTCCATCGGTCGTGGCCGGGGCCGTAATGGTCACGCCAGAGAGGCCGGGTTCGCCGTTACCGGCGCGATAGGGATCGCGACGTAAATAAGGGTCGAACAGGTCTTCGAGGGACGCCAGCGTCTTTTGGACGAAGTACACCTGAACGAGATGAGAGCCCGCCTTCACCGGCACGCTGAACTGGAGAGCGGCAAGGACTTTCTTGGTGCGCTCTTCTCCACCCTCCTTGGCGAGTTCGGGCCCGCCCACCGTCGTTGTCCAGACCCGCGCCCGATCGAGGCTGACATCAAGTTGATGCGGTTCGGCGGTGAGCCCCCTGATGCCGCCGTCTGCTCCGCTCTCGTTCAACCGCAGTTGGAACAGGTACTCGCCATCGACCGGAAACTCTTGGCGGAAAGCCACTCCGCCCCGCGATCCCCACGGCAGATCCTCGCTGAAGCGGCTCCCCTGGTTGCGATCCGTCGGTACGAAGATCGTCTCGGGCAACGGGGCTCCCCGCATACGTCCCAGCGCCATCTGGCTGATCTTCGCGGCCGCGCTCAGATATCGCTCCGCCAGCGCCGGCGACAGCGAGAGGGCGTCGGCGTTGTTGTCGAATCCGTACGCCGCATTCTCGGATGGCAGCAGAGACGCCGGATCGATCTCCAGCGCCAGCAGGTCGCGAATCGCGTTGCGGTACTCGACGCGGTTGAGACGATGGAGTGTGGGCCGTCCTGGGTTGGGGTGGGCGAGCGACTCGTGGTCGAGGCTCGCCTCGAGCCATGACGTGGCGCTCTCGGAAAGAGCTTTATCCGGTCGCGGGCGCCCGGGCGGCGGCATCGCGCCGGTTCGAAGCTTGCGGACGATCTTTTCCAGGACCTCCGCCTGTTGACCGACCTCGGTCAGGTCCAGCGTATCGAGCGCGAGTCCGGCCACTTTCGCGCGCTGGTTGTGACAGGCGATGCAGTACTTGTCGAACACGGCGCGTGGCGGGGCAGGAGCCGCCTGAGTCGGCGACTGCGGCTGGGCAACACTTCCCTGCACGTCGTGGAAGGGACCACTCGCACACAACACGGCGACGATGAGCGCGAGACGATGTCCTGTCATCGCTTGATGACTTTGCCGTCTGGGATCGCGGCTGCACACGGCGACGGGCACTTCATTTCCTTGGCGCCGAGTTTGCGCAGCAACGCCGCTGTGTGTGGTTGAGCCGCGAATGAATTGCCGTACTCGACGCCGTCGGCGATGATCAGGGGCGTCCGGCCATCGATTGCGACGACGTCCAGCTTTGCGCCCTTGTCGAACAAATATTGAACGACGCTGTTCGCGCCGCGGTAGGCCGCCGCATGCATCGCGGTCTCACCCAGGTCACTGACGGCGTTGACGTCGGCACTTTGTCCTTCCACGAGCAGCTTGACGGCTTCGAGCACCTGGCTCTCAGACGCGCGGTCCTGATTCGAGGCCCAGGCAATGCCCGCAGCGGCCATCAGCGGAGTGACATGTTCTTCGGTGCCGATCTTGGAGTCGGCGCCGTTGGCGAGCAACAAGCGCATCACCTCGACGTCAGCCGATTTGGCCGCCAGAAGCAGCGGGGTGGCTCCGTCCAGGTGCCGGCGATACCGCGCACCGGACCATCGCGGCTCCTCCATGCTGATTCGACCGTTGACGTCCGCGCCGTGGGCGAGCAGCGACTTGATGACGCGCAGTCTGTCGATGTGCACGGCGATGAATTGGTCGCTGATGTGCCAATTGGCCACGTGGATGGCCGCGTGCAGCGGCCTGCCGAAGATGTTGCCCCTCGTCACACCCTCGGAATCCCGCTCGTTGTTCGTGAGCTTTCTGTATTTGAGCTCCATCGGTCTGGCTCGCACGCCCTGCACAGTGAGCTCGGTCGATCCACCCTCGATATTCGGATCGGCGCCTGCGTCGAGCAGCAGATCCACGAGATCCTCATGGCCGTTGATCACCGCGATCAGCAATGGCGTCGCACGATCGGGTCTCGTTTCCTTGACGTCAGCACCTGCTGCCAGCAAGGTGCGAACAGCGGCCACATCGCCCTGGCGCACCGCAAACATCAGGGGCGTCGTGCCGGCGTTGGAGCGCGCATGGATATCCGCGCCGCGCTCGATCAGCAGCTGCACGATCGGGGCGTTCCCGGCGGCGGCGCCCCACATCAGCGCCGTCTGTCCGTTCCAGGTTTCCTTCGTGTCGATCGCCGCGCCGCCGCTCAGCAGTCGCTTCACCGCGTCAGCGCGATCGGCGCGTGCCGCAAGCATGAGCGGCGTCTCTCCCGCACGCACGGCGCGGTTCGGATCGGCTCCGGCCTTCAGTAACTGATCGATGATCGCCGCGTTGCCGTTGCCGGCGGCCAGCGCCAGGGGAGTGATGCCGTAGTTGTTGGGTGTGTCGATGCGGGCGCCGGCGCCGATGAGCAGGGCCGTCGCGTCCGCGTCTTCGAGATAGGCCGCCCAGTGCAGCGCCGTCGCGCCATCGGCTTGGGGCGCGTTGACATCGGCACCGTCTTTCAGCAACGACCGCACGGCCTGGTGGTCGCGCCGCTGTACGGCGTCGGCGAGTCGTGCCTCGCTGCCGGCCGCGCCAAGGCCCGCCTCCGCCAAGGCTGCGGCGGACAGGCTGGAAACGAAGAACATCGCCGCGAGCCACCCTACGCGCAGGCGTTGCATCGGCATAGCCGAGCCCTCCGGCTCAAAGCCGAATTCTACTACTCTGTGGCTGCCACGTCGTTCCCGCAATCTCCTTACTTACCATCCGGCAGCGCGAACACGTAGAGCGCCTGTCCGGTCTGTGGAATCTTGATGTCCGGCACGATCGCCGCCGGCACGTTGCGCGGGCTGCCGCCGCCCAGGCCCGACATGACGGCGATGTACTGCCGGCCGTCGATGCTGAAGCTCACGGGGAATCCCTGAGCTGAGGTCCCGAGCCTCGTTTCCCACAGGACTTTGCCGGTCTTCACGTCGTGCGCCCGCACGTAGCGATTGAGGTCGCCGACGAAGACCAGCCCGCTCGCTGTCGACAACACCGCCGTCAGGTATGGCGCCCGCTGCTCGTGCTTCCAGACCTCCTGCATCGTGCGCACGTCGTAGGCCGCCAGCTTGCCGACATTCTCGTTGCTGCCCGGCATGTGTTTGAACAGACGATCTCCGCCAGAGGCGCCACCACCCTCCGTCTGGGCAACGTTGCGCGCCGTGAAGTCCATGCACGACTGACTGAGAGGCACGATTAGCAGTCCGGCCGGCGCGTTGTAGCTCATCGCCTGCCAGTTCTTGCCGCCTTCCGTGCTCGGACAAATGAAGATCGGTTTGTCGATCTTCATCTCATAGATATCGGGCCGGTAGCTCGGCACGCCGGTCTTCGGATCGATGCGAACCCAGATGTTCTGGGCCACCATTTCCTTGAAGCCCAGGAATCTCCCCGTCCGTCGATCGAGCTTCCAGAGCACGCCGGCTTTGCCGGCGTTGAACGACACTTTCTGATCGCCGATGTCGACCAGCACGCGCTCGAACACCTCGTCGAGGTCGAAGGACTCGGCGGGTGCGTGCTGGAAGTGCCAGGCGAGCTTGCCCGTGTCGGGGTTGAGCGCCACCGTGGAGTTTGCGTAGAGCGTGCTGTCCAAGAGCGTGAGCTTGCGGCTGAGGAAGTTCCAGGGTTTTGCTTGCGCCACGCCCCAGTACGTGAGATTGAGATCCGGATCGTACGAGCCGGCGATCCACGTGTCGCCGCCACCCCTGAACGTCATCGGCAGTTTTCCCCACGTCTCGCTGCCTGGCTCGCCCTCGCGGGGAACGGTGTAAAAGCGCCACACCTGCTTGCCGGTCTTGATGTCGTAGGCGCTGATGTAGCAGCCCAAACCATCGAAACGCGTGCATCCGGTGAGCCCCTGCAGCACCTTGTCGCCGATCACGATCGCGCCGCTGGTGTTGACGCGGCTGCCGTCCGGCGATGCGGGGGTGTCCCAGAGAATCTCGCCGGTGCGGGCGCTGAGCGCCACCATGTGCGCGTTGCTCGTCGGCAGAAGGATCTTGTCGTCGGCAATGCCGATGCTGCGAATGCCGCCGTAACCGGGCGCTTGATCCGGGCCGACGCGCGTTTCCCAGATCAAATCGCCGGTCTTCGCATCGAGCGCTTGCACGAAGTTGCTGGGACTCGCCAGGTAGATGACGCCGTTATGCACGATCGGTGTCGTCTGGTTGGCGCCCGAGTCGTTCATCGCCCAGACCCATTGCAGCTGCAGGTTGCTCACGTTGGCCGGCGTGATCTGATTCAGGGGGCTGTAGCTGTGGCCGTAAGGGTTGCCGCGGAACATCAGCCAGTCGGCGGGCGGCGGGCTCTTGAGCATGTCGGGGGTGACAGGCACGTAGCTCTTGACCTCGCCCGGAACGGTTACTCCTCGATTATTCGACGGCCCACCGCGACCCTGGCCAGCGCCCGTACCCGCGCCCAGCACCGGCGGCAGCGCGCCGCGCCGACCGCCGGCGGGCTCGTCCCCACTCGGTGTCGGCCGCTGCGCAGCCGGCTGCCCGGTGAGCAACGCGTTCATCGGCGTCGAAACCACGGGCGTCAACGGCTGCTGACCGGCGGACGCGCCGTTGACCTGCAGGAGGTACGCGGTCACGTTCAACGTGCCCTGCTCACCGAGCGCCCCTGGACTGGTCGGCGGCATCGACTGAGCGATGTAGCTGAACAACTCGTTCACCGCTAACGGTCCCCACTTCGCTCGGAAGTCCGGCCCTGCAACCGGCGGTGCATCACCGGATCCGCGGAAGTCGGCCGAGTGGCATCCGGCACATTGCTGCGCGTACGCAGCCTGTCCGGCCTGTGCCTGGGCCGCGGTGTAGGTGCCGGCCGCGACCCGCTGAGCTTGCTCGCCTCCGACCGAGGCCATCGTCACAACGGCGAAAGCAACTGAGCCGAGGAGGAGTAATGGTCCTCCGCGCTTCCTATGTTGCGTCGGCATCTCGAATCCCTCCTGCGACCTAGGGGTCGGGTGAGTCAGTAGCGGCACATGGACGCGTTCGATTTGACGAAATACGTCTTGTAGTTGCGTGCCTTCTGATCCGTGCATCCTTCCAGATTCATCAGCTCGACTTTTCGAAAATCCGTCGGCGCGGTCTCGGCCTGGAGCGAGATGTACCCACCGGTCAGCGGTGTGCCATCCACTTTGATTGCGGGATCCGTCGGCGACGCGGCACCGCCGCCGATTTGCGGCTTGGTGTACTCGAGCACCGGCTGCCCATCGATCATGTGGCGCACGAGCTCATCACCGTGGACGAGGACCTCAACCCGCACCCACTGGTCGCCATCGTAGGTCTTCGACGTGGAATTCGTGCAGTGCGGCGTGTGGAGCTTCCCGTCGAGCACGACGTGTGTGCCGGGCGTACAGAGGTTCGCCGTCGTGCGCGGCTTGCCGTCGCCCAGGCCGCCGAGCAGCTGCACTTCGATCGAAATCGGGAAGTCCTGATCCTTCAGCATCGTCTTTGGATCGGGCGCGTGGAGCATCAACCCGTTGTTGCGCTTTGCCCAGGCCCGCGTCGGACCAGCGGCCGGAAGCTGCTCGCCGACGAAGCGATACTCGGCCGCCAGCACGTAGTACGAGAATGGCTGCTTGTAGAAGATGTGGCCAAACTCGCCATCGAAGGTCGTCCACTTGTCGTAGCGGACCTTCAGCAGTCCATCCTCGACTCGGAACGTCTCGTTGACGTTCTCTCCAAGATCATGATGAGCGAACTTGATCACCCAGTCGTTGAGATCGCGACCGTTGAAGAGCTGCAGCCACTCCTTCTGGCTCGGGTCGTTCTGTCGCGTCGTGGCCGACAAGGCCAGGATGGCACACGAGCACACGAAGATACGGTTGAGCATCGCAATCCTCCCCGGAGATATGTCCGCGAAGTGGTCCCTCTTTTATCACATGCGACGCGTCGCCCCAGCGGAAGGATTTTGCCGTTTTCGTCGCTAGCGCACCGCCGGAAGAATGTGGTCGTAGAGAATCCTCACGGCCGCCGCCTCCTGGGCGCCGGCATTCTCGGCCGTGCTCGTGACCACGAGCTCGGCGTCAGGCAGCGCAAAGATCCACTGTCCACGCGCTCCGGACGCGGTGATGACGCCTGTCGGCAGGCCCCACCAGAGATATCCATAGGTCGCCGGTAGTCCGCCGAGACTTCGCACCGTCACGAGCGGTCCTTGCGTGCTCTGTCGCATCCACGTCTCGGAGACAATCTGGCGGCCTTGCCAACGGCCTCTGGTCACGGCCAGCGTTCCGATTTTCGCCATGTCGCGCGGCCGCAGATACAGACCTCCGCCGGTGTGGGGAAGGCTGTCCGGCTGCCCGCGCTCCCATCGCACATTCTCGAATCCGAGCGGTGAGAACAGCTCTGCGTCAAGCCACGTGTCGACGCGCGACCCGCTGGCCCGACCGATCACGCCGCCAAGGAGAATCACGCCGCCGCTCACGTACTCGAAGCGCGCGCCCGGCGGTTCGCGCATCCGCCAGTCGAGCATGAACCGGATCCAGTCGCAGGAGCAGGTGTTCAGCCGATCGAGCGGCGAGCCTTGATAGATCTGCTCACTCCAGTCATAGCCGGTGCGCATCATCAGCAAGTCGCCTACGGTTTGCGCCTGCTTGTTCGCGTCCATGGCCGCAATCGGCTGATAGTCCGGAAAAAACGTGGTCACCGTATCGGTGATCCGTAGCCGCCCGCGGTCGATCGCCAGTCCCGCCGCCAGCGAGGTCACGCTTTTGGTGACGGACTGTTGGGTGTGTGATGCCGAGGCAGTCCAGCCGTTGAAGTATTCCTCGACAACGAGACGCTCGTGGCGAGCGATGAGCAGGCTGTTGATGCGGCCGAACTCACCGCGGCGGATGCGATTGACCACATCCGTCAGTCGAGTGGGATCGAGATCCTCGGCCTCGGGCATTGACGCCGGCCACTCGGCCGTGTGCGCCACTGGCGTCAGCGTCGCGCGCGCATCGGCTTCGACACCAGTGTTACTCGGAGCCGTGGGCGCCGACCCGCCGCAGGCAACGCCGAAGAGCAGCAACGCGGCGACAACGCGCGATCGCACCTGCAGATTCTCCGCGAGATCGCAGGATTTGAACCAGAGACGCTCGTCACAACACTCGTCACAGCCACCGCGATCGGGTGGCGTGATGGTGGCGACGACGTGCGGGTAGACTTTCTACACAATCGTGCTGTAGAGTTTCTACACTATGGCTCGAAAAGCACATTCCCGCGTCGAGCTGCTGCGAGGCACGCTGGATCTGATGATCCTGCGAACGCTGCTGCCGGGCCCCAGCCACGGTCACGCCATCGCGAAGCACATTCAACGGACCTCCGAAGATCTGCTGCAGGTGGAAACCGGGTCGCTCTACCCGGCGCTGTATCGCCTCGAAGCCCAGGGCTGGGTCGCTGCATCGTGGGAGCGGTCGGACAAAGGAAAACGCGCGCGCTACTACCGGATCACGGTCAAAGGTCGAACGCAGCTGGCCAGCGAACATTCGAAATGGGACGCGTTCGTTCGCGCCATGGGGTTCCTGCTGAAACCCACGAACGAGGAGGGGCAGTGATGTCGATGCTCCGGCGGTTCATCTGGTGGCTCCAGCGAGAGCGCAAGGAAGAGCAACTGCGCGAGGAGCTGCAATTCCATCTCGATCAGGAAATGAGCGAGCGGCGCCACGCCGGCCTTCCCGAAGACGACGCGAGATGGGCCGCTCGCCGGGACCTTGGCAACGAGGCGCGGCTGGGGGAGGACGTTCGCACCCTCTGGACGTGGCGTCCGCTCGACGAGCTCACGCAGGATCTGCGATACGCGTGTCGCATGCTCGTCAAGAACCGCGCGGTCACTCTCTTTGCCGCACTGTCGCTGGCGTCAGGGATCGGCGCCAGTACCGCCATCTATAGCTTCATGGACGCGTTGCTGCTTCGCTCCTTGCCGGTCCCCGATCCGGCGTCGATGGTCGTGATGACCTGGCAGAGCAAGCAGGTCGACTTTAGACGCTCACGGGATGGTTCCGAGTTCGTGACGCATTCGATTTCCGGGAGCATCTATCGCAACGAGGGCGGCATGGAGGCGCGCATTTTTCCGTTCCCTGCATTTCAGCGCTTGCAAGAAGTGTCGGCGCCGGTGCTGTCGAGTCTGTTCGCGTTCTACCCGGCGGGGAACCTCAACGTGATGATCAACGGCGAAGCGGAGCTCGCTCCGGCCCTGTACGTGTCCGGCGAGTTCTTTCGCGGCGTCGCGGTGTCGCCTGCCGTTGGGCGGCTGCTCGTTGCCGACGACGATCGCGCGAACGCGCCGCCGGCGGCGGTGATGAGCGCCGGCTTCGCTCAGCGTCGCTTCGGCGCGGCAAGCAACGCCGTCGGCCAGCAAATCCTGATCAACAACCTGTCGTTCTCGGTCGTCGGCGTGACAGCGCCGGAGTTCTTCGGCGTGGATCCAGGCGCGGCGGTGAGTGTGTATCTGCCGATGCACGCGCAGCTCATGTTCGACCCCAGCGCCGCTCCTATGTACACGGATCAGAACTATTACTGGACGGGCATCATGGGACGGCTGCGTCCCGGCGTGACTCACGCCCAAGCGGAGGCTGCGCTCACGACGCCCTTCGACCAATGGGCCGCCTCGACGGCGACGACCGATCGTGAGCGCGTCAACCTTCCGGTGCTGCGAGCCATGGAAGGCGGGGGCGGGTTGGACAGCCTGCGACGGCAGTATTCCAAACCGCTGTATCTACTCCTGGTCATGGTCGGCCTCATCCTGGCAATCGCGTGCGCGAACACGGCGAATCTGCTGCTCGCGCGCGCCTCGACGCGCCGGCGCGAGATCGCCGTGCGGCTGAGTATCGGCGCCGGCCGCTTGCGCTTGATCCGCCAACTGCTGACAGAGAGCGTGCTGTTGTCATCGTTGAGCGGCGCACTCGGTATCGTCATCGCCATCGGCAGCGCGCGTGTGCTGACGGGGCTACTGGCCAATGGCGACGACGGCTTCACGCTTCAGGTGGACATGAACTGGCGGGTGCTTCTCGTCACGCTGGGGTTGTCGCTGCTGTGCGGCGTGCTGTTCGGGCTCGCGCCGGCGCTGCAGTCGACCCGTCCGGCTTTGGTGCCGGCGCTCAAGGACGCCGGCGTCACCGAGCCACGGGGCCGCGGTCATCACTGGATCCCGCGATGGAGCCTGAGCGATGCATTCGTGGTCACCCAAATCTCGATCCTGCTGTTGTTGCTGATGTCGGCAGGCCTGTTCGTCCGCTCGCTGTCGAACCTTCAGCACATCCAACTCGGCTTCAATCGCGACAACCTGCTGCTGTTCGATCTGGACGCGCCGCAGGCCGGATATCCCGAGGCGAACGCGGCGGCGTTTTACGCCGATCTGCGGCGCCGTTTTGCCGAGATTCCTGGCGTGCGCGCGGCGACGCTGTCGCATGCGTCGCTCATCAGGGCCGGCCGGGCGCATCCAATCACGATCGACGGCGTGCCGGCGCAAGGCACGCGCTTCCTGCAGGCCGGGCCCGGATTTTTCACGGCCATGCAGATTCCCATGAGGCAGGGTCGCGAGTTCGACGAGCGCGATCGCGAGGGGACGTTGCCCGTGGCGGTCATCAGCGAGTTGTTTGCCCAAAACTTCTTTCCCAATCAGAACCCGTTGGGACGCCACATCAAAGTTGCCGGCAGCAGCCCAATGGAGGTGGAAGTCGTCGGCGTCTCCGCGACCGCTCGGTATGGCGGTCTCAAATATGTGGTCCCGCCAGTCATCTATGTCCCGTACTCACAGGTTCCGATGAGGCAATTGCGGCAGATGACGTATGCGCTCAGAACCGATGGTTCCCCCCTGAGTGTGGTGGCGGCGGCTCGGCGGATTGTGCACGAGGCCGATGCTCGGGTGCCGATGACCAACGTCACGACACAGGCCGCGGAAATCGATCGGACCATCAACCAGGAAATCGTGCTCGCCAGGCTTGGCAGTGCGTTTGCCGTTCTGGCGTTGGTGATCGCGTGCGTTGGCCTCTACGGTACCGTGGCCTACGCGGTCGCACGGCGGACCAGAGAGATCGGCGTCCGCATGGCGCTGGGCGCCCGGCGGCGAACGGTCATGTGGATGGTGTGGCGAAGAGTCTGCGTGCTTGCCGCGCTCGGGCTGGCGATCAGCGTGCCGATTGCTCGCGGGACGTCACGTTTCATCGCCTCCTTCCTGTTCGACATGACGCCCAACGATCCGCGGGCCACGGCCGTGGCGGTTGGGATTCTTCTGAGCGCGGCCCTCGTGGCCAGCTATGGACCGGCGCGGCGGGCCTCGCGAATCGACCCGATCGCGGCTCTTCGGCACGAGTGAATGAGCACACCAAACTTCAGGTTGGTGACCGAACAGAAGTGAAGGATACTGCCGCCATTGGAGGATGCGGATGGCAGTTGCTCATGACCTTTCGCGTCGCGCCTTCCTTGGGGGAATCGTCGCCACCACCCGCCTTCGCTCGCAGCTTATCGGCTCGAGCTTCGGCGCCGCAGGCTCATTCAACCTAGCCGGGACCGCCCGGCCTGCTGCCACGACGCCCGATCCCCGGCTGATCGAGAAACGCGTCGAGAAGCTGTACAAGATCGCGGGCTGCACCCAGCCCAACGATCTGCAGTTCGCGGCCGATGGCCTCTGGGTGCTCGATCAGGTCGATCCCAACAAGGTGTTCAAGGTCCGTCCGCATGACGGCTCCATCCTGCTGACGCTTCAGACCGAGTCAATCCACGGCAGTGGAATCACCTACGGCAACGGCGCGTTGTGGATTGGGTCCACGAAGATGACGGATCCGGCGGTCGCGCCGAGAACCCTGAAGGTCGATCCAGCAACCGGCGCCACGTTGAAGTCGTGGGTGACTCCTGGGTCGGGACTCTACGGAAACGTGACGACGCCCTCGGGCGCGCACGGTCTGAAGTGGGTGAACGGGAAATACTGGATGGCTGTCCCGGCTTCCGGGAAGCTCTTCCTGATGGAACCGGAGACCGGGGCGATCGTCCGCTCGATTCCCGCGCCTGGCGTCCGCACGCACGGCCTCGCCTGGGATGACGGCTTTCTATGGTGCATCGAATCGAACCACCGCGCGATCTACAAGCTGGACCCCGCAGACGGCACACCCGTCGCGAAGATTCAGCTGACACGTGACGATCCCGAGCCGCACGGCCTCGACATCAGCCAGGGCGTCCTGTGGTACTGCGACGCGGCGAGCGGCTGGATCTGCAGGCTGGGCTAGGGATAATCACAGGGAGATCGAGGAGATCGGGGAGATAGGATTGGGGCCTGCCAAAAGATTGCTCCCTGATCTCGCAGAATCACAGGGAGATCGGGAGTTCGGTTTGGATTTGCCAAAGATCGACTCCCTGATCTCCCTCACCTCCCTGTGATTCTCTCTTAATGCATACTGAAGCGCGGACTGCCCCGATGCCCAAAAGATCGGCACGTTGGCCATCGCGATCGCCGGCGCTGGCGCTGCTGGGTCTATCCCTGGCTGGAGCACCTTTGCTCAACGCGCGGACAGCGCAGTCCGCTGCGCCCGCCGCGAGTCTGACCACGAACGTTCGCACGACCGAGACAACCAACGTTTTCAACACCTACTGCGTGACCTGTCACAACGGCCGGCTGAAAACGGCCGGGTTGGAGATCGATAGCCTGCAGGCGTCGCCGATCGCCGAGCACGCGCCGCAGTGGGAAAAGATCGTCACCAAGCTTCGCACGCGCGAGATGCCGCCTCCAGGCCGGCCGCGGCCCGATCCCGCTGCTTACAGTCAAGCCATCGCGTCGCTGGAAGGGGCGTTGGATGCGGCGGCGGCAGCGAGCCCGCATCCGGGCCGTGTTCCGGTGCATCGGATGAACCGCAGCGAGTACGCCAACGCCATCCGTGATCTGCTCGGCCTCGAAATCGATGGGCGCGCGCTGCTGGCATCGGACGAAGCGGATCAGGAAGGGTTCGACAACGTCGCGAGCGTGCTGTCGATCTCGCCGGCGCTCTTGGAAGACTATTTGTCGGCGGCGCGACTCCTCAGCCGTCGTGCCGTTGGCGATCCGGGGCTGCCCTCGGTGATCGACACTTTCAAGATCTCCAAGGCGCTGGTGCAGGACGAGCGTCTCGGCGACGACCTGCCGTTTGGTTCGCAAGGTGGCGCATTGATTCGCTACACCTTTCCAGCGGACGCCGAGTACACCATCAAGGTTCTGCTGCGGCGGCAGGAGTACGACTACATCATCGGCATGGGCGAGCGGCACCAGCTCGATGTTCGTCTGGACGGCGTTCTCTTGAAGCGGTTCGCCGTCGGGGGCGATGCGAAGGGGATGACGACACCGGAGAATTTTGCCGGGAATACGCAGGGGGATCCCGAATTCGAAGAGTACATGCATACCGCCGACGCGCATCTCGAGCTGCGGGTCGCGGTGAAAGCAGGCCCACACGAGGTCGGCATGTCGTTCGTCCGGCGCTTCTGGCAGCCCGAAGGCGTGTTGCAGCCGCCGCAAACCGGATTCGGCCGCACGACCAACGAGTATTACCACGGCAATCCGGCAGTGGAGCTCGTGTCGATTGGTGGTCCGTATGGCGCCTCCACGCCGGAGGATTCGCCGAGCCGCCGCAAAGTGTTCATCTGCCGCCCCAAGGACGCCGCGTCGGAGGAACCGTGCGCGAGAAAGATTCTGTCGGCCCTCGCCGCCCGCGCCTATCGGCGTCCTGTCACCGAATCTGAGATCGCCACGCTGATCGACTTCTATCGGGACGGCCGCACCCTTCAACCAGGCGCGATACCCGGCTCAGGGCAGGGCGCAGCCATCTTTGATGCCGGTATCCAGCGCGGCATCGAGCGTATCCTCGCCGCTCCGAGCTTTCTGTTTCGCATCGAACGCGAGCCCGCGGGATTGACGGCGGGCGCGGCCTATCGTCTCAGCGATCTGGACCTGGCATCGCGCCTGTCGTTCTTTCTGTGGAGCAGCATTCCGGACGACGAGCTGCGCGATGCGGCAATTCGGGGAAAACTCAACGATGCCGCGACGCTGGAGCAGCAGGTGCAGCGCATGCTCCGCGATCCGCGATCGAGCGCGCTGGTCGACAAGTTCGCCAGCCGCTGGCTGGAGCTGAGCAAGATCGCGGGCGTCGTGCCCGACACGGAGCTGTATCCGGAGTTCGACGAGAACCTGCGCGACGCGATGGAGCAGGAGACCAGGCTGTTCGTCGGCAGCCAGATCCACGACAACCGCAGCGTGATGGAGCTGCTGACCGCCGACTATTCGTTTCTGAACGAGCGGCTGGCGACACATTACGGGATTCGCAACATCTACGGCAACCATTTCCGGCGCGTCACGTTCGCCGACGGCACACGCGGAGGCCTCCTCGGCCAGTCGAGCGTGCTGACCGTCACGTCGTATCCCAACCGCACGTCTGTCACGATGCGCGGGCGCTGGCTGCTCGCGAATCTGCTGGGCGCGCCACCACCTCCGCCGCCGCCCGACATTCCTGCGCTGAAGGACGCCGGAGCCGACGGTCAGCCTCGGTCGCTGCGCGAGCGGATGGAGATGCATCCGCAAGAATCCGGCCTGTGCGTCGTGTCATCAACGGATGGATCCGCTCGGTTTTGCGCTGGAGAATTTCGACGCCGTGGGGAAATGGCGCACGCTCAGCGACGGCGCGCCGATCGATCCGTCGGCGACGTTCCCTGATGGCACGCGATTCGAGGGGTTGACGGGTCTGCGGACGCTCATGGTGAGCCACAAGGAGGATTTCGTCCGCACGCTGACCGGCAAGCTGCTGGCCTATGCCATCGGCCGCGGTCTCGACCATCACGACATGCCGGCGATCCGACGAATCACTCGCGATGCCGCCGCGTCGGATTATTCCTGGTCATCGATCATCTCGGGAATCGTGAAGAGCACGCCGTTCAGCATGGCGGTCGCGAACGGCGAGACCCGCCTTCGCTCGCAGGCTGGTCCGCGAGCTTCGGCGCGGAGACGCAACTGAGAAAGGTCTGGCCATGATCATCTCGAAGAAGGCGATACCGCGGCGCACGGTCTTGCGCGGCATGGGTTCGATGCTGGCGCTGCCGCTGCTCGACAGCATGCTGCCCGCGCTGTCGGCGCTGCAGACGACCGCCGCCAAGCCCGATCAACCGGTTCGGCGTCATGTACGTGCCCAACGGCATGATCATGAAGAACTACCTGCCGCTGACCGAAGGCGCGGCGTACGAGCTCACGCCGACCTTGAGCGCCCTGGCGCCGTTTCGCGAGCAGGTGCTCGTGCTGAGCGGGCTCGAGTGCATCCCCACGTCCAGGACGGCCCGGCGGCGCCCACGCGAAAGCGAGCACGCGGTTCTTGACCGACGTCTCGCCGCCGACCAGCGAGACCTGGCTCGATGCTGGCATCTCGATGGATCAGATCCTGGCGCAGGAGATGGGCAAGCAGACACAGCTGGCCTCGCTCGAGCTGGCGATCGAGTCCGGCGAAACGGCGGGCGCCTGCGACACCGGATTTGCCTGCCCGTACACGAACACGATCAGCTGGAAGAGCCAGAACACGCCGCTGCCGACGCAGAACAACCCGCGCGTCGTGTTCGAGCGGCTGTTCGGCGACAGCACCAGCACGGATCCCAGGTGCGCGGCTCGCCCGGCTCCGGCAGCAGACGCAGCGTGCTCGATTCGGTCGGCGAGGAGGTTGCCCACCTTCAGGGCGCGCTCCCGCAGACCGATCGGACGAAGCTCACCGAGTATCTCGACGCCATTCGCGACGTCGAGCAGCGCATCCAGATCGCCGGAGCAGCAAAGCGATCAGGAGCTGCCGCTCGTCGATCATCCTGCCGGCATCCCGGCCAGCTGGGAAGATCACCTGAACCTGATGTTCGATCTGCAGGTGCTGGCGTTTCAGTGCGATCTCACACGCGTCATCACCCTCATGGTGGGACACGAGCACAGCGGCATGACCTATCCGCAGATCGGCGTGCCGGACGCGCATCATCCGATCTCGCACCACCAGCAGGAGCCGGAAAAGGTCGCGAAGGTCGCCAAGATCAACGCGTATCACGTGCAGATGTTCGCGCGACTTCTCGCGAAGCTGCAGGCGACGCCCGACGGCGACGGCACGCTGCTCGACCACGTGACGATGATGTACGGCGCGGGGATGGCCGACAGCAACAGCCACTCGCCGATCGACATCCCGATGATCCTGGCCGGAGGCGGCGCCGGGCACTCTGAAGGGCGGGCGGCACATCCGGTTCAAGAACATGCCGCTGGCCAATCTCCACCTGACGCTGCTGGATCAGTTCGGCGTGCACTGGGATCGGATTGGCGACAGCACAGGACGAGTCGATGCGCAGATTCTGTCTCTCGAAGGCTAGCGAGCTGCGCTCAGACGGCAGGCATGCAGGCGCGGCTCCGCCTGCGGCGGCGAGACGCTCGAAGGCCCAGCGACAGCTTGACTCACTCGGTGAGATTGCGGCCTTCAAGACGTCCAGGCTCGTCGCCGCCTGTGCTCTGCTCGTCGTCGCGTCCGTCGCCGCCGCCCCGACCGATCTGCGGCTGATCCAGGCAGTGAAGAACCAGGACGTCGAATCCGTGCGCGCGCTGCTGAAAGCAGCGTCCGAGGATCGACGTGAACGCGCCGCAGGGCGACGGCGCCACCGCTCTGCATTGGGCGGCGCATCGCGACGACCTCGCCATCGCCGACCTGCTGATCCGTTCCGGGGCGCGCGCGAACGCCGCCAACGATCTCGGCGCCACGCCGCTTCACCTGGCCTGCACCAATCGCAGCGCGCCGATGGTCGAGCGGCTCCTGGCGGCGGGCGCCAACCCAACGCGCGGCCTGCTGAACGGCGAGACGGTGCTGATGACCTGCGCGCGCGCCGGCGACGCCGGAGCGGTGCAAGGCGCTGCTCGATCACGGCGCCGACGTGAACGCGAACGAGCGCGAGCATCATCAGACGGCGCTGATGTGGGCGGCGGCCGCAGCGTCATCCGGATGTCGTCCGGCTGCTCATCGACGCCGGCGCCGATATTCGCGCCCGCTCCCTCACCTACGCCGCAGACCGTCGTCGGCGAGCAGACGCAGCGGGCAGGGCGCGAAGAGTTGAACTACACGGTGTTGCGCGGCGGGGCCACGCCGTTGCTGTTCGCGGCGCGGGTTGGCGACGCCGAATCAGCCAGGCTGTTGCTGAAGGCCGGCGCGGACCCGAACGAGGCGCAGCCCGATGGCGTCAGCGCGCTCGTGCTCGCCGCCCACAGCGGCAACGGAAATGTGGCGGCGCTGCTGTTGGAGCACGGCGCCGATCCCAACGCGTTCGGCAAGCGGCTACACGGCGCTGCACGCGGCGGTGCTCAGGAGCGATGTCGACCTGGTGAAAGCGCTCCTGGCGCGCGGCGCCAATCCGAATCTGCGGATCATCAAAGGCACACCGATGCGGCGCGACACCACGGATTGGAACCTGCCGGCGACGCTGATCGGATCGACTCCGTATCTGCTGGCCGCGCGGTTCCTCGAGCCCGACATCATGGCCGCTCTCGTGGCCGGCGGCGCCGATCCGCATCTCACCATGCCGAACGGCGCCGACGCGGTGCTGCTGGCGGCAGGAATGGGCTCGAGCCGGAGCGCGAGCCGGCGTGGGATCGAGACGATCGACTTTGGCAAGGTCGAACCGGAAAGCCGAGTGCGCGACGCAGTCGCCGCGGCCGTTCACCTCGACGGCAACGCGAATGCGGCAAACCCAGCCGGCGATACCGCCGTGCATGTCGCAGCCTCTCTCGGATACGACACGGTCGTTCAGCTGCTCGCGGAGCTTGGCGCCAATCTCAACGTCAAGAACAAGCGCGGCATTACGCCGCTGCTTGCGGCCACATTCGGATCAACGACCGGTAGAGGCCGATCGGCGGCGCCTGCCGGCGCCGATTCGCTCGGGTTCGAGACGACCGATCGAGCTGGCCCATCCGAGCACGGTGGCACTGCTGAAGAAGCTTGGGGCGGTGGAGTAGGGCGGGCCCGCCGACGCGGCCAGAGGCCGCTACGGGAGGTCGCGCCGAAGCTCGCGTGCGAACGTCGAGCAAGCGAAGGCGGATAGGGCTGGTAGGGAAATGAAAAGAGTTCTCATCTGGGCGGCGCCGCTCGTGGTGGCAACGGTGGTCCCCGTGTGGGCGCAACAGACGTTCACCGGCAGGCTCTCTGACAGCACCTGTGGCGCGTCCCACCAGTCGAAAGCTGCGCAGGATCACGTGACCGATCGACAGTGCCTGCTCGCGTGTATCAAAGCGCTCTCGAAGTATGTGCTGGTCGAGCCAAACAGCCAGGTGGTCTCGATCGCAAATCAGGATGCGATGGGCCTGCCGCTCTACGCGGGAAGGCCGGTGAAGCTCACGGGCGAATCGAAGGGCGGGGCCATCTTCGTCACCAAAGTCGAAGCGATCGCGGCCCATCTCCATCTTGGCCATGTGATGACGAACTGGCGCGATACGCCAGGCTCTCGCGGTTTTCTGCCGGTCGCCGCTGACGAGGCCAGGGTGGCGGTTCAGCACGCCCGGCTCGCCAGCCAGGGCGCGAATCTGGACGACATCAAGCTGCACGCCGGTCACGTGCTGCATGCGCTGGATCCGACGCTCGAAGCGAAAGGACCCGGCGCCGGCTACGGTGTCAAGCAGGCTGCGACTGGGGCGGCGCAGCATCTCGACTTCGCCGTCAAGGCCGAAGGCGCGACGGCCAGCATCACGACGTCGGTCACGAACGTGTCGTCCTCACTGGCGCAAGTGCAGTCATGGATCGGTGAAGCGGTTGCCGCAGTGCAGGAAATCCGTATG